>OZ245942.1:805000-5605000 GCA_965230065.1 Cyclobacteriaceae bacterium
TTTAGGCTTGCAAAAGTCGCCCCTTTTTCCTTCCCCTCCAAATTTTTTTAACCCTTTTTTTTAAACTTTTTTATCCCCTTTCCCTACAACATTCTACCCCGCTTTCTTAATGGGTTTGCAAAGGTATGAAACTACTACTTACACCGCAAAACTTTTGAATAACTTTTTTCAAATATTATCACAGTTTTGGTAAAAAGAGATTTTAATTTACGACCTGTTGCGATTTGGGTTACATTTTGAAATAAAAAAAGCCTAGAATATTTATTTTATCCTAGGCTTTCAATTACATAATTCTTCTCTGTATTTACATACTTGCTAATTCTTCTGCCTCATCAAATAGTTCTAAAGCTTTTTGAAACACTTCATTGTTTTCGTTATATATAGGATAAAAACCTTTACTGTCCCATATGGTCCGGGCAATTAATGCTTTCACATTATTCTTTATCAATGATTTGGAGTGGTCAAAGCCTTTCTTATCAAACTCAACCCCGAGGTTTTTCGCAACGTTATTCAGGTTTTGAAGCATTTTATCCGTTACGTCAAAATTTTGATAAAAACTGCTAAAAGTCATTGCTTCCAGTTCTTCTTTGTGTTTTTCATAATAAGTTAAGGTATACTCACGCAACGCATTAGAAGTATATAGTTTGCTAAAATATTTTGATCTTCCCTTTGTCGTATCTAGGGGTACAAAGTAATCAGGCATGATGCCACCTCCGCCATACACTGTTCTTCCTTTGGTGGTCTTAAATTTCAAAGAATCATTAAAAATGATACTATCTTTATTAAAGAACTCTCCATGCTCAAACCTGTAAGCAATTTCCCTGCTATAATCATCTCCCTGTCCGGCTTCATAAGGTTTTTGGATAGATCTGCCACTTGGCGTATAATATCGTGAAATAGTAAGCCTCAGCTCAGAATCATCACTCAACGAAATGGGCAATTGTACCAATCCTTTTCCAAACGACCTTCTGCCAACAATAAGTGCTCTGTCATTGTCCTGAAGGGCACCTGCAACAATCTCTGAGGCTGAAGCGCTGCCTTCATCAATCAATACAATCAGTGGCTGTTTTTCAAAGGAACCTTCCCGATAAGCACGGGCTTCAGAGTTATAACGAGGTTGTTTTCCTTCGGTATATACAATCAATTTGTTATCTCTCAGAAATTCATCGGCCATATTAATTGCCCGATCCATATATCCTCCAGGATTTCCTTGTAAATCGAGGATTAACTTTTTCATGCCCTGTTGCTCGAGATCAGCCATGGCCGCTTTGAACTCATCAAAGGTAGTAGCAGCAAAACGGCTAATCTTGATATAGCCAATTTCTTCATTTACCATATAACTCACATCCAGTGAGTTTTGAGGGATTTTATCCCTTGTAATTGTAAAGTCAAGCAACTCATCATACCCTCTGCGCTTAATCCCTACTTTTACTTCACTTCCTTTGGGACCTCTTAAAAGATCAAATACCGTTTGGTTATCCAGGTCTTCGCCTACAACTACTTTTTCATCTACTTTTACAATTTTATCACCGCTCATCAATCCTACTTCTTCTGAAGGCCCGCCACCTAATGGGGCGACTACATAAATAGTGTCTCTAACAATACTGAACTCAATACCTATCCCTTCAAACTCACCCTCTAACTGCGATTTGGCCAGTTCTAATTCTTCAGCCGGAATATATACGGAATGCGGATCTAATTTTTCCAATACAGTATTGATAGCTACGTCTATCAGTTCGTCGGTATCTACTTCATCTACATAATCCCGTTCTACATACATCAAAATATCTTTCAGTTTTGTAATACCACTGATGAGGTCATTTTTAGTGCTATTACCATCTGCCATTGTAGCTCCTATAAGAATACCTGCAGCCACAGCCAATGTTAGTAAAAGGGGAAGTCTAATGTGGAAATCTGAATTTTTTGTCTTGCTCACGTTATATAATATTTAAAAATTTACTACTAACCTGCATAAATTGTAACGAACAAACAATTATAGAGGATATAAAATAGGGATAAATTTAATAGTTCTCAATAAAACTAACACATTAAATATTGTTTCGTTTTTGATTATGTTGAATATAAACCAATAAAGGAGTAATTTTACATTATATTTGCAACATTTTCCTCTTAAATTAAGGATTAATTAATAATTTGAGTTAACACGCATGGGCACATACACTAAAAAGCGGATTGACGAGATTGTAGACGAAAATTACGTGCATGCCTCTGTCTTGTACCATTTCGGTATTAAATTTTACGATTATCACGAAAAAACACTCGAGCAGGTGTGCCAGGAACGTGGATTGAATATGTCTCAGGTAATTTCCAGTTTGGAATCAGTGAATACAAAAGATGAAAAACACGATTTGGCACTGTTTTCATATCCGGTCGATATTATCATTGAATACCTGAAACATACGCATTATATTTTTATCAAAGAACGCTTGCCCTATCTGGCTAAGTTGATTGAAAGCCTTCCTGATATACCTAGCAAAAATGTTGCTAGCGATCTCAAATTTGTTTTCCCTTTGTTCGTGGAAGACTTGATCCATCACATTTATGAAGAGGAAGACACGTTGTTTTCTTATGTACTTTCGCTGAACCAGGCCCTGATTTCATTTTATAAACCGACCCAGCTTTACATTGATATGGAACGATATTCTATCCAAAACCTGGCGATTGGGCATGATATTGATGATGATGAAATGCGGGGCATCAGGGAAATCACAAATGATTATTCCCTGGGTGCCATTACCGAAAACCTGCACCTACGGGTAGTTTATGCAGAGCTTCAACGTTTTGAAAAAGAGCTTTGCACGCATGCCCGCATAGAAAATGAAATTTTATTTCCCAAAGCTCTGATGCTTGAAAAAGAAGTAAAAAGAATGCTGAAAGGAAAAACCAGGCTGAACTAAATGGGGCGTATTCTTGCCATTGACTACGGACGAAAGCGCACAGGGCTTGCTGTAACAGACCCGCTGAAAATTATCGCGACTGCCCTGGAAACCGTTCCCACTTCTGAAGTTTTCTCATATTTACAAAAATACCTGCAAAAAGAAGATGTGGAAGCTTTTGTTGTGGGGATGCCTAAAGGTATGCATAATGAAGATACAGATGTAACCAAAGATGTTGAACGATTTGCTACCGGGTTAGAGAAAAAATTCCCTACAAAACCCGTTTATTTGCATGACGAACGGTTTACCTCCAAAATGGCGATGGATGCCATGATTACCGGAGGCACTTCTAAAAAATACCGAAGAAAGAAAGAAAATATTGACAAAGTAAGCGCTGTAATTATTTTACAGTCATTTTTAGAAAAGAAGTAAGTATGATTTACCCCATTGTATTGTACGGAGACCCTGTACTAAAAAAGCCCGGACAAGAAATAGAGCCTGACAGCATAGATATAAAGCAACTAAGCGAAGATATGTTTGAAACCATGTACCAGGCAAGTGGTGTAGGCTTGGCTGCACCGCAAATTGGGAAAAGCCTGAGGATGTTTGTGATTGACAGTGGCCCCATGGAAGATGATGAAACTGGTATAAAAAGGGTTTTTGTGAACCCCGAAATTATTGAAGAAACAGGTAAGGAATGGTCTTTTGAAGAAGGTTGCCTGAGCATACCTGGTATCAGAGCCGATGTGTACAGAAATGAAAAGATAACCATCCGGTATTTTGATGAAAACTGGGAGGAGCATGAAGAAACCTTTGCGGGATTGCCCGCCCGGGTTATTTTACATGAATACGATCACATTGAGGGTGTACTTTTTACTGATCACATCAAAGGGTTGAAAAAACAACTGTTTAAAAAGAAACTGAATAACATAAGTCGCGGACAAGCTGATGTGGATTATAAGGTGAAGTTGCCTGTCAGGCGGTAGGCTTAGATTTTTATTCCCTGCATTAATAAACTCTAAGCTGTTAGCCACAAGCTTTTAGCTTTGCTTTGTTTTATTTCTCCGGAATTTGCAATAAAATGTATCATACTTCATTTTGAGGATATATTTACCAAAGGCTTATAGCTTGTGGCTATTAGCTTTATACTCATTTTATGATAAATTCAAACCTTCAGCAGTCATTCAAATCAAAACTTCCGCAGGTTGGCACTACTATTTTTACAGTGATGTCCAAAATGGCACAGGAGCACGGTGCTGTCAATCTTTCGCAGGGATTTCCTGATTTTCCAGTATCGCCCGACCTGATTGCGTTGGTTAACCAACATATGCAAAAAGGCAGTAACCAATACGCACCTATGCAGGGTGTTTCTGGCCTTCGGGAACAAATCTCTGAGATAATTCTTAACCTCTATGAAAAAACGGTCAATCCCGACACAGAAATCACTATTACTTCCGGAGGGGCCGAAGCTATTTTTTCATCAGTTGCGGCCATCATTCAGCCTGGGGAGGAAGCTATTATTTTAGAACCTGCCTATGATTGTTATGCCCCGGCTGTTGAGCTTTGTGGGGGAAAACCGATATATGTGCCACTCAGCCCGGAAGATTTTTCGGTAGATTGGCAGTCAGTGAAAGATCACATTACGGAGAAAACCAGGCTGATTTTTATCAATACACCTCACAATCCTTCAGGTACAGTATTATCTGCTGATGATCTACATGTATTGGCCGAAATTGTCAGGGATACTTCTGTTTTCATCATCAGCGATGAGGTGTACGAGCATATTATTTTTGACAGACTGCCCCACCAATCTGTATTGCGGCACGAAGAACTGGCTGCCCGCTCTGTGGCGGTTTCTTCTTTTGGCAAAACTTTTCATGCTACGGGCTGGAAAGTGGGGTATTGCGTGGCCCCGGACTGGCTGATGAAAGAAATCAGAAAAGTGCACCAATATGTGCAGTTCAGTGTACATACCCCTACCCAGATGGCGCTGGCCGAATACCTGGCTGACGAAAAAAATTATGCAGGATTAGCCACATATTATCAGCAAAAGCGGGATTTGTTTATAGAACTGATGAAGGATTTACCTTTCAAAGCTGTACCATCCAAAGGCACCTATTTTCAGCTATTTTCCTATAAAAATTTTAGTAACGAGCCTGACCAGGCTTTGGCTGAACACTTGACGAAAAAAGCAAAAGTAGCCAGTATTCCTGTTAGCGTTTTTTATCATAACCAAACTGACCACCAATACCTGCGGTTTTGTTTTGCGAAAGGGGATGATACTTTGCAGGAAGCAGCGGGGTTTTTACATTCCATGCTCAACCCATAGTTATAAAAAATATATACACCACTTTCTGCTAATTTAAACAGCTTGGAACATAATAGGTTGAGAATAAATTCTTTCCACTGTAGAAACATAGGCTTCTATCCTAAGATACTTAATTTGTGGCCTACCTTCTGTGTCCAGAGGTATGTCATAGGTATATGAATTTGCTCCCCCCTCTCTCATTACTTGTTTTTGATCAGCAACAATAAAGATGCCTGCATCTTGGTTCAAAGTGACCTCTAGTTGATTATTAGCAAGACTAATACTTTTAAATGCCAATCCTGTACCATTGATTACACCATAAAACGCTCCATGCCTATAGGATTTTAAACATTCATGTTCTGTAAATTCAGAGACCAGCAACATATTTTGTCCTCTGTTGATGGTATGATCCGGCACGAAGAAACCCAAACATTTTCTTCCTGTCATAAGGATTTCATCCCACAATTTTATAGCCCATCCCCTTGTAGGATCTCCAAAAGTGGTACATGTATCATTAAAAACTTCAATTCCCAGCACTTTAATATCAAAATCAAGCATCTGACATACTTCTTCAAATGTAAGGCCTGACCAAACCGGATGATTTATTGTAATTCCACCCCCATCCTGAAAAAGTAATGCATCGATCATTTTCTCGAAAACGTTCTGCCAGGGTAACCCTGTTCCATAACAGTACCCATTTTCAAAAGTTTTAAATCTATTATGTGCATCAAAGGTTCCACTACTATACATTGAACCAATAGCATTAGCATGCAAAGACGAGTTGGTAAAACTGTGGTGTTCAGCATTTGGTGAAACGATAAGGTCATCAGGTATATTCTTAAAAACTTGCTCCCCCAGCTCAAATGGAACTTCTTTTTTCTGTTCTGGTGGCAGTTGACGATACCAACCACTTTCTTCACTCATAATAATCTCATTCCAATCAAATGGCCCTTCTTTAAACTTTCCTTTTTCCCAACGCACTTTTCCTTCTTCAGCATCATTAGCATTGTAAACAACTCCAAAACCTTGTTTTACCTTAAATTGATTATATCGTATTTTATCTAATGGGTAATATGGTGCAGAAGGGTAGTAATTAGAAATAGGAATATGTCTAAGATTACGCAAGTGATAGTATTTGTTTAACTGATCCTGGTTTGTAATATGGATATGGGACGTTGATGGGATCTGAGTTATCCGCTCCCAGTCCAAACCTTCATATGGATTGTTAACCAAATAGCCATCATACCTTTGTGAGGAACTAGACATTATAGGAAGCGGTATACTTCCAAAGGCAGCCATAATAGCGCCTTTGGAAATATAATCAAGGGTTTTTCTTCTTGAAATCATTTTGTTTTTTTATTTATCCCACCATACTCTTGTATAAACTTCATCAGGCCCCTGCCTTTCAAATACTTCTTGCATATTTTCACCGTTAATGCTCACTTCAGAGGCAGGGTAAGTGAGTCTTCGGTGAATTTGAAATCTGGACTCATCCAATTCGGGATAGCCGCTTCTTCTCCAGTTGGCAAATGTTTCTATCCAATTATAATGAGTTTCTATCCAATATTGCGTGTTGATCATTTCTAAAGCATTCCCCTCAATAAAAGGGTGTTTATCCAAATACTGGTCAATTACCTCTTCAGAAATAATAGTTTCAGGATCATAAATTGACAGTTGTTGCATGGCAGCACGAACCCCACTTTCATATAATTTTTTAGGATCTTCGTCTATCCATCCACGAACCGCAGCTTCTGCTTTCAGATATTGTACCTGTGCAAAACTGTGATGCATAAATGGAGCATCATAGTGTCCAAAGGTATTGGGTGGTGACACAGAATAAGATTCTAACGGGTCATTTACTTCGCTGGTTGGAGTAAATGGTGGCAACCCCTGTTGTAAAGATGGATCCAAATTTCCATCTGGCAATTGACAGTATATCTCTATTCGGGGATCCTCGGTTTCTTTTAATATGTCAACAAAGGGTGCTGCCAATTTCCAGGTATCATAATATACAAAGGGCGTAGCCTGACCATTTGAAATAGTAGCATAATAAGTATTTGGTTTATACAACATATAACAATTATCATCATTACTTTCAAACACACCTCCGTCTACAGCTTTATTCACCCATTCCTCAGCCATGTCAGGGTCAACTTTAACCAATCTCATGGCTAACCTAAGCATCAGGCTATAACAGAATTTACTCCACTTCTCAATATTCCCATGATAGATAAGATCGCTTTCAGCAGGCATTGGCAAGGTCTGATCAAACTTCTGACCTGCATCTGCCAATTCATTCAACATGTCTTTATAGATTAATTCCTGAGCATCATAAGCTGGTGCCAGATTTTGATCAAGATATCCTGCTCCAGCTTCAAAGTATGGTACATCTCCATAAGTATCTGTTAATCGGTGAAAAATGTAAACTTTTAAAATTCTACCAATGTTATGGTAATTTACATACTGGGCATCTTGAGTTTTATCCAAAAAATCCACTACATTTTTAAGGGAAGTAGTATAGATATAATCGAAATGATAATTACCGCCTCCGGGATATTTATATCCCTCAAATTGAACACCATAAGCACTTACCTGGTACATAAGCTGCCCTAAAAAGGTAAAGTTTGTATAATAGGCTCTTTCTAAAAGAGCCAATTCTATTGCAGGCAATGTAAAATCCAGACTTGGCTCAGCTACTAAATCTGGACTTTGATTCAATTCTTCAAAACCATCATCACATGAAAAAGTAGGAATAACAAATAATATTAATAGCAGGGATATATATGGCAGTTTCATTACTTTTTTTATTAAAATTTAACATTTAGATTGAACCCCAGGCTTCTAGTGGTTGGATAAACCGTAGCTGCAATACCTTGTGCATTTCCGCTTAGTGTATTGCTCTCAGGATCTATATTAGGTGTGTTTTTATAAAGTATGGCAAGGTTTCTTCCAATAAAGGAGATAGATGCATCGGTTATTGGCCAATTGCCTATTAATTTTTTTGGTAATTGATATTTAACAGACAGCTCACGGAGTTTAACAAAGCTGGCATCGTAAACAAACGCTTCTGTAAACCCTGCTATATTTCTATAATACTGTTGTAAATTTTCCACAGGAACGCGTATCTGATTTACTTCACCTGATTCATTGACGCCCTCTCCAATAATTCCATTTTCCCTTCCGTTTAATGTCATCTGATGTTTACCATGCGTAACTCCTAAAGAATTGAGTTCGGAATAAATGTCTCCACCAAACTTTGAGTCTACAAATACTCTCAGGCTTAAGCCTTTCCATGTGAACTCGTTGGTCAATCCAAATAATTTATCATATATCCCACTCCCTAATACTGCCGTAGTTGGGGCGCGTTTTGGATAGCCATTCATATCATATACAATGTTATTGCCTTCATCTCTCAAATATTGAAACCCCTTAATAGTGCTATAAGGAAGCCCTTCTTCTACATGCAAATAAGCAGCACCCGTTTTTGATTCTGCGATTTGAATGGTTGACAGGCTCTCTCCCAGATGATCTACATTGTTTTTATTATAAGAAAAAGCAGCAAGAACTGACCATCTGAAACCCCCTCTTTCAATGGGGGAAGCCTGAATGCCTATCTCCAACCCCTTGTTAGATAGTTCCCCTACATTTAGAATGGCTTGGGTATATCCTGTGGTTCGGGAAACGCTCGATTTTACAATGTCCTGGGTTGTTTTACGGTTATAGTATGTTAATTGAAAATCAAGTGCCCGTCGAAATAACGACAACTCCAAACCCGCTTCAAACTCTTTGGATAACAAGGGTTGAAGTAGTTTGTTAGGAATAGTAGTATTCCCAATGGTTTGTAAACTTATACCATCATAATTATCGTTATCCAGTGTATAAGTCAGGTCCAATTGATAAGGATCAGTATCTCCGCTTACCTGAGCATAGGCTCCTCTGATTTTTCCGTATGTCAGCCAGGCAGGCAAGTTAAATGTTTCAGAGAAAACATAAGCCGCTGAAACTGAAGGATAGAAAAGTGAATTATGGTCTTCCCCCGTTAAAGTAGACACTGAAAAAAGAGTAAATTAGTAACCAAATCAGTGTCAAATATGAGAACTAGAAGAAAGTATACCAAAGAATTTAAAGAGGAGGCAGTTCGCCTCTCAGAGAGTAATGGTAGTAAGAGCCAAGTAGCTCGTGATCTAGGAATTCACATGAGTATGTTACGCCGCTGGAAACTGGAATTACAAGAAGAGGGAAAGAAAGCGTTTTCGGGTAAAAACCCTCGGGATGAGGAAATGACTCAATTGAAGAGAGAGAACAGACGTCTTCAAGAGGAGGTGGAGATACTAAAAAAGGCGGTTGGTATCTTCAGTATTCACCCACGCTAAGATACCAATTTGTTCAAGAATATGATGGGTGTTTTTCCATTACTGCTATGTGCAGAGTACTACAAATTTCAAGGAGTGGTTATTACGCATGGTTAACACGACCTGAGAGCAATCGTAGCCGAGAAAACAGACAATTAGTGGAACAGATCAGAGATATACATCAGCAAAGTCGTCAAAGCTACGGTAGTCCCAGGGTACATGCTGAATTACAAACTATGGGAGTAGTATGTGGTAAGAACCGCATTGCCCGCTTAATGCGGCTCAATGGTATTGCGGTGGAAAAGAAAAGGAAGTTTACCAAGACGACAGACTCAAATCATCATCTTCCTGTAGCCCCTAATCTACTAGATCAGCAATTTGAAGCAAGCAGACCTGATGCGGTATGGACCACTGATATTACGTATATCTGGACAAAAGAAGGTTGGCTGTACTTGGCTATTGTACTTGATTTGTTTTCTCGACGTATTATCGGCTGGTCTATGGCGTCCACTTTAGAGCGAACGCTGGTCATAACGGCATTGCGGATGGCAATCATGGTACGAAATCCAGTGAAAGGATTGATACATCACAGCGATAGAGGAAGCCAATATGCGAGCTATGACTACCAACGGATTCTTGAACAAAAGGGAATAAGGTGTAGCATGAGCCGTAGAGGAAACTGTTACGATAATGCCCCAACAGAGAGTTACTTTGCCACTTTGAAACGGGAGTTGGTTTACCGTAGAAATTACTCGAGCCATACTGAGGCTAAACAAGATATCTTCGAGTATATTGAGGTATGGTATAACCGAAAGAGGAAACATTCTGCAATTGAATATATGAGTCCGATAGAATATGAGCATCAGTGGAAAAAATCAATATCTACTGCTGCTTAACTGAATGTCTACTAAATTAGGGGAAACCCACTTTTCATCTTTCCTGTGAAAGATAAGTCCTTAAGATCGGGGTCTTGCAAAACAATATCTACTTCATATATATGCTCTAATTGCTGGGTTACAGCTGATAGAGAAGTATTGCGGAATACAAGATGGCGACTTAACCAGCTTAAATAATTATCTACATCGCTCTTTATCCGTTCAATAGTATTATTAGATTTTAAAATACCCACATCCCCCGCTTCAAGTAAGACTGACTCACTATTTGCTTCCTGTACAGGCTGTATGACTACTTTTCCCTCTGTTACTGCAATTACGACTAAGCTATCTATCTCCTTTACATTAAAGGAAGTACCTACCACTCTAATAGCAGCTCTTTGGGTATGGATGATAAAGGGCTTCTCTTTATTTTTGGCTATATCAAAATAGGCTTCTCCTTTTAATCGTACACCTCTTCTATCTTCTCGATAAAATTGCTTCGGATAATAAATGCTACTTTGAGCATTTAAACGAACAGTTGAGCCATCTGCAAGTTGTACCTTAGCCATCTGCCCCTCGGCAGTGGATGCTTCTGTTTGGCTGATAAATTCCTGGCCTTTCTGAAGATAAGTTGGAAAATATAAAACACTTAATCCACTTATTATCAATAACACTATCATGGCTGCAACTGAGCGAGCAGAAAGCATTTTTACAACCTTAGGCCTCTCTAAATTGCCAGCAGTAACAATCTTACTCTTGATAGTTTCATTGAGGGCTAGTTGGTGTTCTTCACTCAGCATATTTTGATCAGGAGTGTTTTCCCATAATTCTTTCATCAATGCTTCGAACTCAATATTGTCCTGCTGACTCGACAACATTTGAACTACCTGTCTAGCTTCTGACTTGGAACAAGTATTGGTTATGAACTTCTGTAACAGTATTTTATTTTCTTGTTGACCCACACTAAAGTTGTGATATTATTATCCGTATCAATTTTACTCAACCTTAATACGTTTGAGATAGGGGACGACTACTACAGAAGATTAATTTTTTTTTACAAATACAGAATCATCAAAATCAATACGAGAGAAAGGTCAGTTTGTAGCATAAGTTGTTCCCGAATAAACTTGAGTGATCTGGCTATTTGTTCTTTTACAGTATTGGGTGAAATGGAAAGCGTCTGTGCAATTTCGTCATATGACATCCCTTCTTCCCGACTCATTTTAAATATTTTCTGTCGTTGTTCAGGTAATTTTTCTATTACAGCTTCTGCTATTTTTTTTAAATCAGCATAAATAATGTCTTCTTCGGACTGATGGTGCAACAGCTCTACCCTGTGATAAAAGCTTTCAAAAAAGGAACTTTCTGCTGACTGATGCCGGAAATAATCTAAAATTGCATTTTTAGCAATTTTGAATAGAAAAGCACCAAAAGAATGGGTAGGGTTTAACAGAGATCTTTTCAGCCAGATTTTTAGAAAAATATCCTGGACCAAATCATCAGCAATATCTCTCGATTTCACAAAGCCAAAACAATATATAAATAGCTTACTCTGATAGCGCCGATAAAGTACTTCAAACGCTACTTCACTACCTTGTTGCAAAGACAAGATATATTTTTTTTCGTCAGAAAGATGATATTTACTCACAAGGGTTACAACCAATTTTTTTCAAAAGAATAAAAACAATAGAATACATGCATAGTTAGCTGCATTATCCTTTTGTTAATTTTGATCGTTTCTTTGGAAGGTGTAATTAAACCTAAACTTACTTGTATGCATTGTATAGTTCTAGACTGGCTGATGAAAGAAATCAGAAAAGTGCACCAATATGTGTAGTTCAGTGTACATACCCCTACCCAGATGGCGCTGGCCGAATACCTGGCTGACGAAAAAAATTACGCAGGATTAGCCGCATTTTACCAGCAAAAGCGGGATTTGTTTTTAGAACTGATGAAGGATTTACCTTTCAAAACTGTACCATCCAAAGGCACCTATTTTCAGCTATTTTCCTATAAAAACTTTAGTAACGAGCCTGACCAGGCTTTGGCTGAATACTTGACGAAAAAAGCAAAAGTAGCCAGTATTCCTGTTAGCGTTTTTTATCATAACCAAACTGACCACCAGTACCTGAGATTTTGTTTTGCGAAAGGGGATGATACTTTGCGAAAGGCGGTTGTGTTGTTGGAGAAATGGTGGAATACTTATCAACCAAAGAAATGATTCTGTAATTATAACTTTTCTTTAAATGCCTTTCTCATCATTTTTTCATTGTTTTTCCCAAAAAACTGAGGAGCTATTCGTGTGGCAAAAAAAGAGGTTATTCGGTTGGAAACACCGGGGATAATGGATGCTTTTTTTCCAAATTGCTGCATAGCTTCTTTAGCTACCTCTCCGGTTGTCATCAGTTTCATGGGTGTTTTACTCCAATCAATATCTTTTCCAATCGTTTCAGACATAGGGGTACTGGTAAGCCCAGGCGACAAAACCGAAATAGTTACTCCTTTTTCACGAAGTTCAGACCGTAAAGAAAGACCAAAATTAATAATATAAGCCTTACTCGCCGCATAACTCGAGAAGTATGGACTTATCATATGTCCTGTAAGGCTAGCCACCAATAGAATGCCCCCTTTTCCTTTAGCTGTCATTGCTTTTGCAAAATGATGAGTAAGCAACATGGTACTTTGAATATTAAGGTGAATCAGCTTTGACTCATCATCAACAAGCCTATCAGTAAACAGCCCATGGCTTTCCATTCCTGCAGCATGTACAAAGAACCCTATATCAAATGCGTTTGACTGCTCTATAACCTCTTGAATACCTTTTTGGGTACTGAGGTCGGCTAAGATTAAATGAACTTTAGTACCATATTTCCCGCTTATGCCCTTACTTAGTTCTTCCAGCTTTTCCATATTCCTTCCTACAATGATGAGATTAAAGTCTAGTTGCGCTAATTCTAAAGTAATAGCTTTTCCTATACCAGAGGATGCACCTGTAACCAGTGCCCAAGAACCATATTTTTCTCGAAAATCAATCTGTTTTGTCATGTTTAATAAATTTGATGTATTTTTACTTTCAAAACAAAAGTAATAATTACTTTCAAAATAGAAGTAAAAAAGAAGAATAATTTGAAAAAAAATGAAATATCGCTCTAATTGCCCTATCAGTTCAGCACTGGATATCTTAGGAGATAAATGGTCTTTGCTAATAATCCGGGATATTATGTTTGGCAAAAAGACCACCTTTAAAGAGTTCTCAGCTTCAACCGAAAAAATAGCAAGTGGTATACTGGCCAACCGTCTGGCAAAGCTTGTATCTATGGGAATACTTCAAAAAGGAAAGCTGCCTGACAATAAGAAAACGGTAATTTACTCTCTCACCCAGCGGGGCATTGAACTGCTACCCGTAATTGTAGACCTGATTTTATGGAGTGATCATAATCTTGATGATCATATAAATAATGGGATGAAGGAATTGGCGAAAAAAATCCGCAAAGACCGGGATGGTTTTATTAAGAATTATTCGGAACATTTGAGGACGATGTGATTTTTAAACAACACCTAATCAATTATCTCAATGCCACTTTTATTTATTACTGAAAAAGATAATTGGATTTACCACTGAATATCTGAAATCCAATTTTTTTCTAACTCCACGATTCTTTACATTTATTCCCATGAAAAATTTACCACTACCGCTGAAAGTATCGCTCATCCAGTCTGAACTGCACTGGCATAACATAGACGCCAACCTGGCTATGTTTGAGGAAAAAATATGGCAAATTGGAGAGGAAACTGACCTGATTATTCTGCCAGAAATGTTCAATACCGGCTTTACCCAGGCTGCTGAAGAAATGGCCGAACCCATGAACAGCAAAACTTTCCGGTGGATGCGGCAACAGTCCATGCAAACCAAAGCGGTGGTAACGGGCAGTTATATTGTGCGGGAAAACGGCAATTTTTACAACCGCATGCTGTGGATGGAGCCGGATGGCAATTTTGATTTTTATGACAAACGCCACCTTTTCAGGATGGCTAAAGAGCATCATGTCTTTTCAGCCGGACATTCACTGCTCATCAAAAAACTGAAAGGATGGCGGGTGTGCCCAATGGTTTGCTACGACCTGCGCTTCCCGGTGTGGAGTCGTAACCGGGTAATACATGAAAACACCTTAAAATACGATGTGCTAATTTATGTAGCTAACTGGCCCGCTGCTAGGTCTGCGGCCTGGTATACCTTGTTACAGGCCCGTGCTATTGAGAACCTGGGCTATGTGGTTGGGGTAAACCGTGTGGGTACAGATGGTAACGATATTGCCTATGATGGGAAATCAGCCGTGATTGACCCAAAAGGTAATGCACTGTTTTACCAGAAAAGCGGCAGTGTTATCCATACGGCGTCTCTTGATTATGAAAGTTTGGCAGCTTATCGGGAAAAGTTTCCAGCCCATTTTGATGCTGATTCGTTTACGCTGGCTACTTAAAAAATTGTAAACATAAAGCTTTTTGTTCTTCTAAAGACTGATTGGTATAAAAATGTGTTTCCCCCAGTACTCTTCCCATTTTTTCCAGGACTGGATCAGAACCATTGAGGATGAGTTTTATTTCTTTGATTTTCTGACGCACAGCTTTGTTGAGTAATTTTATGGCAACACTTTTTTGCTGAACCGGGGCAGGTGCTTCACATTCAATTACAATCAATATTTTTTTTGAATGTTCCAGTAACAGTACGGCATAATCTGACAAAAGTGCCTCTGAATGATTGTCAAAATCGTAGCAGGTTATTTGGAAGGGCTGATCTTCAATCCAACGAAACAAAGGAAGTTGATAAGAAAATATAGCTTCCCGGGCCATGGTGATATGAATTAATGCCTGCTGCACTTTTCTTTTTATTATTCGGTGATGATGAGCCGCTTTTCTACTGTTTTTTCCTGACTGATTATTTTAACTATGTACACGCCCGCAGAAAGCGCAACATCAAAAACCGCTTTTCCATGTGCATCTGCTGTTTCCCTTACTACCTCTTGCCCTGATAAGGAGTTTATCTGGACAACCGCATCCTGACCTGATTGAATACTAAAATAAGTGCTTGACGATTCGCTGAAAATAATATCTTCCCGTCTTTCGGCCGGAATTCTGTAAAAAGTTCGTAAAAAACTTAGACCGCCTCCCCGGCTACCCACTACCAAGCCCGGTTTACCATCTTTAAAAAGATCAGCGCTGGCAAACCAGGATTGCTCCCCCAGCCTGCTCCGGGAAAAGTTTTGCAACAAAGGGTTCCACAAAACCTGGGTTTGGGGTGAAATATCTGATGAAGGGGTGGCATCATCTTGCCCAGTGAAAAAATCGCTGTATATCTGCAATACTCCACTACCGTTTGAAACGATCAGTTCGTCAGTTTGATTTGCATCCATATCGCTGATTGCCAGCGATAAATTACGCGTGGAAGGGCTGCCCTTGATTCCCCCAAAGCTATCATCAACCTGTTCCCAATAAGGTTTTAGTGGGTCGGATGAAATATTGCGGTAATATACCAGATTACCCATTTGCCGCGCCAGCAGCATGTCTGTCATCCCATCTTTATTTACATCATAGAAAACAGGGTTGTCACGAAAATTAAAAGTAATTTCCAGTTTTTTGGCTGCTTCTGCCTTGTACTCATATTCGCTATTTGGCTTTGCCATATTTTCTAATAAATACAAATGAGCTTTGCCATATTCGCCTGAAGGCGTACCGGAGATGAGCAGTTCGGGCTGTTGGTCAGCGTTTAGGTCAGTAAAAGCTATTTTAATGTCTTTCAGTTTCAGTTGGCTCAGTTTTGCATAGTCGGCTGTTTTAAAGTTGAACTCAGGGCTTATAGGTGTTCCAGTATTTTCATAAAGTGTAACTGCCCCATAGAACCCGTCCTGGTTTAAACTCCCTCTTTCTCCCAAAAACAAATCCTGGTCGCCATCAGCATCGTAGTCGGTAAATGCTGGCACGGCGTTTTCGCCAATATCAATCATTTTTTCTTGCAAAAAACCTCTGCTTTCCAACACAAAAGCCGAGTTTTCATCGGTACCTGTATTTTTATAAAACCAATTGGAAGCTGAAAAATTGACCTTATCTCCAATATTGAAAAAGGTATTGGGCGCAATTAAAAGATCACGACTTCCATCAAAATTTAAATCTTCATTATAAGCAGTCGGAAAGATGTGAAAATTAACCGGGGCGGAAGCATTTGGAATTTCATTTTGAAATGAAGTAAAAAGGGCTTCTTCTGGCGTACCTACATTTTCCATATAATAAAGTTCGTTGCAGGTTTCGTGCCCTACCAGCAGGTCTTTGTCTTTGTCGTTATCCAAATCTATGGCAAGTATGCTTTTGCCCCCGGCGTGCACATATTCCGTGGGTTCTGTGCTTGCTTTTCCTTCCAGTTCGGCACAACGCTGCCCAAATGCAAATTTATTACAATCGCACTCTTCAAAGTTTCCCCACTGCCGGGTAATCCGTTCAAAAATCAGTTCACGACAATCACCATAATTTTCCACACTCAAATTTTTATGGTGCTCAATAAACCCGCCCACGGCAAAGTTATATACCAAAATATCCAGGTCGCCATCATTATCCAGGTCGCTGATGCCGGGAATATCGGTGCCGTTTACCTGCAAATTTACTTTCCCGGAAGAACCCTGGGTAAGTACGGGATCAGCCACGGTTTTCCATGAAAGCAGTCCATTTTCACCCGTTGTGTTCTGATAAACTGTCATGCCAAAGCGGGAACTGGTGAAAATATCTTTTTTTCCATCGCAATTATAATCGGCCAATAATATCCAGTTACGGATATTTTTTGGAAAAAGCTGCTCAAATTCCGGGGCATACTTGTATTGCCTATTTACGCCTAAAAAGGTTTTAAGCTTGTTCGAAGTTCTGTCAAAGATGACCAGGTCTTGCGTTCCATCCGCATTTAAGTCGATGGTGTTGTATTGCCCGGCATTCAGCCCTCCGGCCCAGGCATGGGTAAGCAAAGTATCATTTTTTATAATGGGTACCGATTGCTCATATTCAAAATAATACTGCGCCTGTAATGAAAAAGGTAGCAGAAGAAAAAAAATAAGTATCCTCATAAACCTAAAAAGCCGGCCGGGAATTTCCTCCCCAGCCGGCCAAAAATATTATTATTGAAACAATTACTTTCTCAATCCATCCTATTTTGTGCCTGCCAGCAGACTGTCATATTGCTCTTGGTCGTTGAGTACTTCAACAGCCGCTTTCACAACCGGGTCATCATCAAAGGCATTTTCTATCTGTCCTTGCTCCAGGTAATAGCGGGAAACAATTTCCTGCTCCAGCTGCACTTTGATTTCTTCCTTAAATTTTTTCAGGTCAGATTCTTTATTGTGCTGTACCTTTTTGCGCAAAGCCACAACCTGCTCTTCAATATCTTCATAATACTTTTCATCTTTAGCCGATTCGATCAGGTCATCAATGGTTTGTTCCACTTCGGTTACGTAATCGTAGTCTTTATCAGACAGCCAGCTTACAAACTTGGCGTATTCTTCATCGTTGATTTTAAAATCTTTAGCATCTACAATATCAGAATGCGTATAATAATATTCTGTAGCATAGGCGAAAAACAGATTTTTCCTTATTAAACTAATGCTAATAGGTGCCAACCGCATAGGTTTTACTTCAATATCAGGGTTCACACCACCGCCATCCCATACGGTACGCCCATTTTTGGTTTGATAGGCTACTTTCAGTGAATCAGGTACTTTTCCTACACTTCCATCATCGTTACGGTGGCTGTAATCAATGGCCTGAATACACCGTCCAGAAGGAGTGTAATATTTAGCCGTTGTAATTTTCAGCTGTGAGTTATAAGTAAGCGGGCGTGTGGCCTGTACCAAACCCTTACCAAATGTTCTTTCGCCAACCAATACGCCTCTGTCATAATCTTGGATTACGCCTGACACAATTTCCGCGGCCGAGGCAGAGGTACGACCGGTGAGTACAGCCACGGGCATGTCAATATCTACAGGTGCATCCAGGGTACGGTATGTCTTGTTCCAGTCGGTTACTTTTCCTTTGGTGCTTACTACCTCCCACCCTTTCGGAATAAACACATTGGACACATTTACCGATTCATTCAACAATCCACCGGGGTTGCCCCGCAGGTCAAAGATAATTTTTTCAGCACCATCAGCTTTTAGTTTTTTCAATGCGTTTTCCACTTCACGTCCGGCACCTGTGGTAAAGTTTGAAAGCTTAATGTATCCAACATCATCAGTAACTTTTCCATAATAAGGCACATTGTCTACGGTAATGCGCTCACGGGTTATTTCCAAATCAATAGGCTCTTCTTTTCCGTAGCGCTTGATGGTTACATCCAGTTTGGTATTGGCCTGCCCCTTCAACAACTTGCTGATGTCGGAAACATTTTTATCGGATACATCAATACCATCAATGCTTAGAATTTCATCGCCGATTTTCAACCCGCTTTTGTCAGCCGGAAAGCCCTTGTAAGGCATTAAAATCAGGTTTTGGTCATTACGCCTGCCGATGATGGCACCAATACCGCCATACTGTCCGGTAGTCATGGTACGGTAATCTTCAATATCATCTTCGGGAATGTAATTGGTATAAGGGTCCAGCGAGCCCAGCATGGCATCTATGCCATCTTTGATAAGTGTGTTGGGGTTCACATCATCCACATAATACGTGTTCACTTCTTTAAAAAGCGTAGCAAAGATGTCCAGGTTTTTAGTAATGGCGAAATACTTATCACCCGGCCCTTCAAAGGCCAGCAACCCAACTACCAAAAACGGAAGGGCAATGACAGATGCTTTTTTAAATTTTTTCATACGCATGATTCAAAAATATTTTACGGTCAGCTTTTAGGTAAACGATGCAATGAAGCTATTATTTTTTCTTCAATCTTTTGATAAGGCATCTTTAGTTTACCAATATAAACATAACCTAACAAAAATGGAACATCAATTTGTTCCTTATAAGTAATAATATGCTTGTTTGTGCGATAAGCTTCACGCATTTGCCTGCGAATCCGGTTCCGGTCTACCGCTTTTTTGAAAAGCCTTCGTGGGACTGTAAAGAGTACCTGATGGCTATCGCCTTCGGGGTAAGGCAGGTAAATGAACAGCAAAGGATAGAGTTTTTGTCTGATTCCTTTTTCAAATAGTAGTTTGATAAGTTTTTTACTGTGCAGCCGCTCTGCTTTGGAAAAAGTATGACGCACAATGCGGGGTGTTGAATAAGAAGCTAAACCCATCCATCTTTCGGAGTCATCTACTTCTGCAAGAAATGCGGTGATGTAATATTTAGCTTAAAAACTGAGAAAATATAAAGAGGAAAGAAGAAAAAATATGAGAAGGAGCAATGAGCTACAGCTACGGGCGGTTTAGCGTCCGTAGCGTGGCTCATCAGATACTGTTAACTTTTTTCTTCCTTTGGCTCTTCTTCGGGCCAATATAGCACGCCCTTCCGGGGTGGCCATTCTTGCCCTGAAACCATGTTTATTTTTTCTCTTTCTCCTCGAAGGTTGAAATGTCCTTTTCATAATCCTATCTGTTACGCGTTTTTATAAGGGCTGCAAATATAGGAAGGTGTGCTGCGATTTACAAAACTATATACCTAAAATCGACTTAATTTTTAGTTTTCAAAACACAGTAATATTTCCAAATTGGCGAAATATTCACCAATTAAATGGTGAATATTACACCATTTTCCATCCTTTTTATCAACTTTGCGGGTCTTTAGCGATAATTCTGAAAAAGTATATGAAAGTTCTCAAATTTGGCGGTACCTCTGTAGGTTCGGTAGAAAGTATCAGAAAAGTAGGCGAAATTATAGAAGCCTATCATCATAATCAGGTAAAATGTGCCGTAGTGGTTTCGGCCATGAAAGGCATTACCGACCGGCTGATTACACTCAGCAGTACGGCCGCCAAGGGTGATGAAACCTACATAGAATTGATAAAAACCATAGAACAGCACCATTTTGATACAGCAAGGGAGCTGATACATGTGCAGGCCCAAAGCCGGGTATTTGCTTACCTCAAAACGCTGATGAATGAGCTGGACGACCTGGTGCATGGCGTTTACTTGCTGCGAGAATGTTCTAAACGCACCCTTGATCTGGTGCTGAGCTTTGGCGAACGGCTCTCTGCCTATCTGATTAGCCAGTATTTACACGAGCTGGGCATTGATACTGAATTTCTGGATGCGCGCAACCTGATCAAAACCAATGGTGATTTTGGGTCGGCTAAAGTGGATTTTACAACCACCAATAAAAATATTGTAAGCTATTTTGATACGCATAAAGCACTGCAACTCATTACCGGTTTTGTGGCATCAACCCATGAAAACGAAACAACCACCATGGGCCGGGGCGGTTCTGACTATACTGCTTCTATTTTTGGGGCAGCCCTGAATGCTGAAGAAATTGAAATCTGGACGGATGTGGACGGGGTAATGACCACCGACCCCAGGGTAGTAAAAGAAGCTTTTTCCCTGGAAGCCATCTCCTACCTGGAAGCCATGGAAATGTCGCACTTCGGAGCCAAAGTAATTTATCCTCCTACCCTCCTGCCTGTGCTGGGCAAGAATATTCCATTGCGTATCCGAAATACTTTTAACAGGGGTTTTCCGGGTACATTGGTCAGCAGAAACCCGTATGCCAACCTACAGGGCACTGAAAGGAAGCAATCGGCCGTGAAGGGTATTTCTTCTATCAGCGATGTGGCTTTGCTCACTTTGCAAGGCAACAGCATGGTGGGTGTGCCGGGCATTTCTTACCGGCTCTTCGGCACCCTGGCCCGTAAAAACATCAACATTATCATCATTACCCAGGCTTCTTCCGAGCATTCCATCACTTTTGCCGTTAGCCCTGCCGACCACAAAGATGCGCAACGGATAATAGACGAAGAGTTTGCGGTGGAAATTGAAGCTGGAAAAATAGATAAGGTGATTGTAGAAACCCACTTGTCTATCGTAGCCATTATCGGTGAAAATATGCGACGCACTCCGGGCATTTCGGGCAAACTTTTCAGTGCGCTGGGCCGCAATGGTATCAATGTACGTGCCATCGCGCAGGGTTCCTCTGAGGTGAACCTGTCTGTTGTGGTTTCCCAGCACAACCTTTCCAAAGCCCTGAATACCATTCACGAAGCTTTTTTCCTTTCAGAAATCAAAACCCTGAACGTATTTATGGCTGGAGTGGGACTGATTGGCAGCACTTTGCTAAAGCAGATTGCCCAACAGCGAAACTATCTGGTAGAAAACAACCTGCTGAAAATCAATTTTATCGGTATTGCCAACAGCCGGCAAATGCTTTTTGATGAAAACGGAATTGATATTAGCAGCTGGCAGGAACTTTTAGAGAAAAACCATGAAAAAAGCGATATGAGCCTGTTTGTGCAAAAAATGAAGAGCATGAATCTGCCCAACAGCATTTTTGTAGATTGTACTTCCAGTGCTGGAGTTACCAGGTTTTATCAGGAGATTTTGCAATCGGCCATCTCTATCAGTACGCCCAACAAACTGGCTAATTCGGGCTCTTACGAAGAATATGTGCAACTAAAACAAATTGCCTTGCGTTCAGGCGTTAAGTTTCTCTACGAAACCAACGTTGGCGCCGGCCTCCCGGTAATCAGGGTATTGCAAGAATTGAAAGACAGCGGCGACAAAATTTATAAAATAGAAGGCATCCTTTCCGGTACGCTGTCTTATATCTTCAATACTTTTTCTGCCGGGAAAAAATTCAGTGAGGTAGTACGCCAGGCCAAAGAAAAAGGCTTTACCGAACCCGACCCCCGCGACGACCTTAACGGCATGGATGTGGCCAGAAAAATCCTCATTTTGGCCAGGGAAGTAGGGCTGAAACTAGAGCCTGAGGATGTGACCATTGAGCCTATTTTGCCCGAAAGCTGTTTGCAGGCCAGCTCTATTGAAGCGTTTTTTGAGGAGCTGGATGCAGCCAATTCTGTGTTTGAAGAAACCTTGCAGAAAGCTGAAAAAGAAGGAAAAAAACTACGGTTTATTGCTACCCTCGAAGATGAAAAAGCCAGGGTAAGCCTAAAAGCGGTAGACAGCACTCACCCTTTTTACGCCCTGTCTGGCAGTGATAATATCATTTCTTATACTACAGCCCGGTACAAAGAAAGGCCGCTGGTAGTAAAAGGCCCCGGTGCCGGAGCAGAAGTTACGGCTGCCGGTGTATTTGCCGAAATCATCAGCATTGGGAATTATTTGTACCAAGGGTAAGGTTTTGAAAATCCTAAATCTCAAATCCTAATTCCTAAACAATATCCAAAATCTAATGCTTCAATAGCAAAAGTTTTGGCGATTCGCCACGCGGTCATTGTAATTTTGATATTTTAATTTGTTTAGGGTTTAGTTATTATTCATTAGGATTTTATAAATTACTTTATTTCCGTTTGCAATACCCCTTTGTAGTAATCCAGTGCAGTTTTCTGAAAAATAAGTGTATAGTCTGCCTGAATTTTCTCTGACTTTGCCTGCACAAAAGCAGCATTGGCGCGGTTGAGTTCTATGAGCGTACCCGTACCCAGCCTGAAGCGCTCCTGCTCCGCCTCCAGGGCTTTTTCTGCTGCCTTCAACTGGGATTCGCTGGCAATTACCCGTTGTTGTGCTGCTTTAAAATTAGCAATCGCCGTTTGCACTTCTGTGAAGATGCTTCTCTCGAGGTCTTCTAAAGCCAGTTGAGAGTTATTGTAAAACTGCAAGCTGCGCTGTACATTGGCTCGGGTACCCAAATTATTAAAAATAGGAATGGACAGGTTCATTCCATATACCTGCACCCGGTTAATGTCCTTAAACTGTTCACTGAATGTTTCAGGGGCCAGGGAAGAGAAACGCGAACCAAAACTGTATCCAATACTTAAATAAGGATAATAGCCTGATTTGGCAATTTTGATACCCCGCTGGTCAATTTCTATTTGCTCTTTCTGTTGCTTATAATCAGGACGATTGGCAATGGCTTCATTATAAAATGACTCAATGTCAACGTTTTTGGTAAGTAGTTCGGCGAGTTCCAAAGCAGGTGGTTCAAAGTTCCATTCTGCCAAAGGGTCAATCTGCAAAATTCTGATTAACTCGGCCTTACTAATATCCAAATTGTTCTCTGCTTCCACTACCGTAAGGGCTATCGACTTGGTTAATGCTTCCTGGTTGTACAAATCAGCAATGTTACGCGTGCCCGTTTCCAGAAAAATCTCTATGCTTTCCAGCAATTCTTCCTGAAACTTCAGGTTGGCCTCAGCCACTTCTAATAACTCCCGGTTCACAATCAGGGTTAGGTATTGCATGGAAGCATTGAAAATTGCATCCTGTTTTGAGCGGGTAATTTGGTAATACTGCTGTTCCACGGCACTTTCGGCCTGCTTCATGGTGTGCACACGGTTAAATCCGGTAAAGATGGGCACAGAAGCATTAATGTTTCCGTTCATGCTATTCACCTTCTCTGAGGTAAAATCGCCCACGGCCTGGTCAAACTGCCTTCCAATCACCCGGTTAGCCCCTACACTTACCGATACGCCTGGCAAGAAGTCTGCATAACTTTGGCTGCGGTTGGCCTCGGCTACCTTTAGCAGGTTCTGCTCTTGTTGCAAAGGAATGTTTTGCCGCAGAGCTGTTTTTATGGCTTCATCGTACGTAAACGTATTGTCCTGGGCTACAGCACTTGAAACAAGGGACAGACTTAGCAATATGATGCCAAAAATTCTCATCATCTCTGGTTTTTCTCTGTTCGTATTTCTTCTATTCATAACCAATTTTCGTAGAAACTTTTGTCAAAGCTATCGCAGGGATATGCCGCTCGCAGCATATAGCTCAGCTTTGACAAAGTTCATACATATTATTTTTTATCGCAGAAGCCAAAAAGCTTATCAGGCTTCTTGCCCGCTGGTAATTTCATCGCTTTCTACCACTCCATCTACAATCTGTACCACCCGGTCGCCATAACTCGCATTTTCTTCAGAATGCGTTACCTGGATGATGGTCATGCCTTCTTTGTTCAGCTTTTTGAACAACTCCATCACTTCCCTCCCTTGTTCAGAATGCAGATTACCGGTAGGTTCATCGGCCAGTAAAAGCCTGGGTTTTCCGGCAATAGCCCGGGCAATGCCTACCAACTGCTGTTGCCCGCCCGATAATTGTTCGGGAAACAAATCCTTTTTGGCCACCATCTGGAAGCGGTCGAGCAACTCGGCTACCCGGCTTTTTCTTTCCTTTCCATTTACATTCTGATACAGCAGGGGTGTTTCAATATTTTCATACACAGTAAGTTCGTCTATCAGGTGATATGCCTGAAACACATAGCCAATGGTGTGTTTTTGCAAATCACTGCGTTGTCTTTCTCTAAGCTTGTGCACCGGATGGTCCAGTAAATAATACTCTCCGGCAGAAGGCGGATCGAGCAATCCGATTATATTCAGTAAAGTTGTTTTTCCAGCTCCGCTGGGTCCCATAATGGTAATAAACTCACCTTCTTCCACGGTAAGGTCAATACCTTTCAGGATAAATGTTTTCCGAAACCGCGATTGGTAGTATTTGTCAATGTCGGTAAGTTGGATCATAACAGTAGCTTATAGGTTAGTACGAAATTAATGTATGCCAAAAATGCCAAGAAATATGCCAATGCCCAAAAAAGCCTTATATGGCTTATTTTGAGATATTTTAACTATAAAAAGCGTCCGGTTTTGAAGAAATATTGTACGAAAACGAACACTTTTTTTGTTGATTTCACAACTGCTGTCTTGGTTGCAGAAAAAGAATAAGCAATTGGCAGGTATCTGAATTGGCGGTTTACTGCATGTTTTGAAACTGCTTAAATGTGAAAAAATGTCTCAAATAGGGATATTTTTCCCGATTTGGGAATTTTTCCAGAATTTCTTTTTGAAAGTTAATTTTTCAAACCATTGAAAATCAGCACTTTAACATCAATAATAAATTTAACTTATACTTGGCATATATTATGTTTTTGTGTATACTATAACTTTCAGCGCATTATTAACGAAACTAATAGGATTATGAAAAAGGGTATATTGATAGTGATAGTATTTGTAGGAATGATGTCTAGCTGTACCATGAAAACCTGCCCGACTTATATGTACAATCCCGATGAGCAAAAAGATATTAGGGTGCAATTAGATAAAACCAACGATCACACTAACGCAATTGACAAAGCTTCTTAATTATTATGAACACTGATTTCTGAACGGCAGCTTACCCGAATGGTAAGTTGCTTTTTTTTTGCATAATTCCAGAAGGCGGGCGTCCCCAACTTCCCAGTCAGCATCACAACTGAAGAATAAAGGCAGTTCCTTTGCCTACCACCGAGCGGGCCGACAAGCTTCCCTGATGCATTTGCATGATTCGTTGCGATAAGCTCAGGCCAATACCCGATCCATCTTTTTTGGTAGTATAAAATGGAATAAATATCCTTTCCATGGCTTCGGGTTCTATACCGGGGCCGTTGTCCCTGATCTCGATAATTACACGGTGATCCTGATTTAAATACACCAAAAGCGCAATTTCAGGTGATTCAACTTCCTGCACAGCTTCCACCGCATTTTTCAGGATATTGATCAATACCATTTCTATAAGCTTGATGTCTATTCTTACGATGAGGGTGGGCGGTTTAACACTTACTGTAAACTTCACATCCTGCTCGCTCAGTCCCACACGTACCAATTGCATTACTTTATCAATCACTTCTTTGATTTTTACCCGTTCAAACTCAGGCGTAGGAATACTGGTAAAATTCCGGTAGGCTTCCACAAAATTAACCAAGCCTTTGCTCCGGCTCTCAATGGTACGCAAACTCATGCTGATATCATCGTA
The DNA here is from genome assembly GCA_965230065.1 of Cyclobacteriaceae bacterium. Lineage (GTDB taxonomy): Bacteria > Bacteroidota > Bacteroidia > Cytophagales > Cyclobacteriaceae. Next base: position 831,290 of record OZ245942.1, read on the forward strand.
TGATTCCTGTTCAAAAGACAATTTACCGTTATCTTGCATGGCATCCTCTTCTATAATATCAATGGCCGTACCCGCCAAAGAAGCGATGGGTGTGATAGAATTCATGATTTCATGCCGTAATACTTTGGTCAGATTTTGCCAGGCTTCTATTTCCTGTTGTTGTAACTCAGACTGTATATTTTGTACAGCCACCAGTTTGTAAGATGACCCACGCAACCTAAGTTCGGTAGCGTTGATTGAATAATGGTGGTCTACACTTTGTTTGTACAATGTTTTGGCACCCGGCGGTAGCTTATAAACAGCCTCATATAAATCTTTTTCATATTTAGCCAACTCGTGTATATTGCCCAGGTGGCTTACCCCAAAAAACCTTTTGGCCGTATTGTTCAGCAGTTCTACTTTTCCTATTTCATCATAAGATAGTAAGCCTATATTCACATGTTGCACTACCGTTTTTAGGTATTGCCAGTTTTCTTCTTTTTCGGCTCGGGCTTTACGGAAAGCATCCAGCACCTCATTGAACATTTTGTTAAGGTTTTTGAAACTATCACCCAGCTGATTGTCTTTATTAAACCCGATAGTAAAATCAGAATATTTGATAGCTTCCAGAAAACGGGTGAGTTTCCGGTTGGTTTCAAGTATATAGTAGTTTAGCTCATAAACCTGATAAACCACCAACAAAGCAATGATACCACCGCTCACATATTTTTCAGTAGAAAATATAAAATACAGGCACAACAGCATACTTGCTGCCAACAGCACTATCCTGATCAGAATGGCCCATTCAAATCGTTTAAAGATCATACTTTTCTAACCTCCTGTAGAGCGATGCCCGCGTAAGCCCCAAGTCGCCGGCAGCTTTAGAAATGTTGCCACCGTGTTTTTTCAACACTTTTCTTATCAGCAGCTTTTCTACTTCTTCCAGGTCGTATTTTTCTATCAGTAATTCTTCCTGGTCAGACTGTTTGCGGGAATTTTCAGTATTGAAAAAGAAATCTTCGGCCTGCAAAGTAGGTTTATTGCTCAGGATAACGGCCCGTTCTACGGCATGTTGCAGCTCACGGATATTGCCGGGCCACTGATATTTTTGCATGCGCTTTACGGCGTTTTGGCTGAGCGAGTGGATAGATTTATTATACTTCTTGGCATACATCTGCAAAAAGTGCGAAGCCAAAACTTCTATGTCTTCTATTCTTTCACGCAAAGGAGGCAGTTTCACTTCAATGGTATTGATACGGTAGAGTAAATCCTGCCGAAATTCATTTTCCTGCACCATTTCGTACAATGGCATGTTGGTGGCAAATACCATCCGTACATCAATATCTATTACCTTGTTAGAGCCTACCGGGGTAATCTTCTTACTTTGCAGTACAGAAAGCAATTTGGCTTGTAGTGGCAAAGAAAGGTTACCAATTTCATCCAAAAATAAAGTTCCACCTGAGGCTGCCTGAAAGCGGCCTACACGGTCTTGCTTGGCATCGGTAAAAGAACCTTTTGTATGTCCGAAAAGCTCACTTTCAAAAAGCGTTTCGCTTACGGCGCCCATATCCACACTGATAAATACTTCATCGGCCCGGGAAGACCGTTTGTGAATGGCCCGGGCTATCAATTCTTTTCCGGTACCATTTTCTCCTAAAATAAGCACATTGGCATCGGTGGCTGCTACTTGCTCTATGGTTTCAAACACATGCATCATGGCCGGGCTGCTGCCAATAATGTCCTGAAACTTTTCATTCAGGTCGGCACTGAGGATTTCCTGCTGCGAACGCAATTGATGTGCTTCCTGTCGCGAAGCGTTTAATTTCATGGCAGCGAATACGGTGGCCAACAGCTTTTCGTTATTCCAGGGCTTCAGTACAAAATCGGTAGCCCCTTCTTTAATGCCCCGTACAGCCAAATCTACATCCCCATAAGCCGTGATGAGAATGACAACAGCCGAAGGGTCACGCTCAAGGATTTGATCGAGCCAGAAGAAGCCTTCCTTACCGCTGCTTACGTCTTTGGTAAAGTTCATATCCAGCAAAATCACATCATATTGCTCGTTGCTTATCAGGCTGGGAATGGCTCCGGGGTTTTTCTCTACATCTACCTGCAAAAAGTGTCTTTTCAAAAAGATTTTTGCGGCCTGCAATACATCCTCATTATCATCAACAATCAGTATTTTACCGGTCTTTTTCACTGCATTACTCATTGGTTTAGTGCTTAGTTAAATATCTCATTCTGTTTAGAAATTTCAAAGATTGTACCGTGTCTGTATTTTTGTTTGTGTAGCATTTTTTCTACCGCTGCTCTTTGTTGAAAATCTTGCATTTTTGGCTATTTACAGCTTTTTTTCAAAAAAAGCTTTAATACATCAGCAATAAGCATATACCCCTTGTTAATGGGAGTGCCGTGCGTAATCGTACAAACAGTGTACGAATACGGACACATAAATTTAATAAAACCCCTCAAAAATACACCAAAAGCCTGTTTTCGCATTTGGCACAGTGTTCGTAAAAGTTTGAGGAAAATAAGAATACCGAAACTATGGGAATGGACCGAAAATTAAAAAAGAAAACATGGACTGTGAAACGAATCTCTCTGATATTGGGAGGCCTGGCGGTGGTTTCGCTCATCCTCTACAGTTTTCTTTTTGCCGATAACCGTTCTAAACTGAATGTGGACAGGGAAAAAATTACCATTTCTACCGTACAAAACGGAACCTTCCAGGACCGCATTCCTGAAACAGGCATTGTAATGCCCAGTGTTACCTATTTTATGGATGCTGTGGAAGGTGGGGTGATTAAAAATATTGTGAGGGAATCTGGATCACTGGTTGACAAAGGAGATACCATTCTGACTTTGAATAACTCAAACCTGCAGTTGGAAGTAATGAACCGTGAAGCCCAGTTGTATGAACAAATTAATATATTGCGGACTACCCGCCTACAACTTGATCAGAACGACCTCCGACAAAAAGAACAGTTAGCAGAAATTGCATACCAGTTACAACTCCTTAAGCCACAATATAAGCGGTACAAAGAGTTGGTTGGGAAGAAATTAATTTCTCAGCGGGAGTTTGAAGAAGTGAAAGAACAGTATGAGTTTAACCAGCGCCGGAGAGAATTAACCTACGAATCGTATCGGCGTGACTCCCTGACGAGAATCAGGCAGCTTAATCACCTGGCTGCCTCTGAAGTAAGAATGCTGAATAGCCTGGAAGCAGTAGGCAAAATTTTGGACAACTTGATCATCAGGGCCCCACGAAGTGGATTACTTTCTACCCCTTATTTTGACATAGGCCAGTCTGTTTCACAAGGCGAACGCCTGGGCGAAGTAGCCATTTTGGATAGCTTTAAGGTGCGGGTAGCCATTGACGAATTGTACCAGCCCCGGGTAAGCACCGGACAAACGGCCACCTTTACATACGATGGCAAAGAATATACCCTCCAGATTTATAAAATATACCCCATCGTAACAGAAGGTAATTTTGAGGTAGACATGGAATTTGTAGGGCCTTCTCCAACGGGCATACGCCGGGGGCAATCGGTACGCATACAACTTGAATTGGGCAAATCTGCTCAAGCATTGTTAATTCCTACTGGTGGCTTTTTCAGGGATACGGGTGGCAACTGGGTTTATGTGATGAAAGATGATGGCACCCGTGCCGAACGTCGGGATATCCGTCTGGGCAGAAAAAATACCGAATTTTATGAAGTACTGGAAGGGCTCGATCCTGGCGAAAAAGTAGTTACTTCTTCTTATGAAAACTTTGGGGATAATGAGGTATTGGTTTTTTAGAAATAACTTGAGTTCTGGCTGTGAACTGGAATACCACTCACCCTGGCCTGTGGCACACAGGACTGTAAGAAGAAGCGGTTTGTGCGACACAAACCTCGGAAAAGTTTTAAACTATAAAGAAAAAAACAATACGAGACAATAAATACAGAACTCATACAGACAAAAAAATCCTCAATGCATTTATACAAAAAATAAACAAACGGATAGGCTAACTCCGTTCCACGGCGGCCCAATCCCTAAAACCTAATCCCCAAACCCTAAAACAAAAAAAAATGATTCGTACGCACAAATTAACAAAAGTATTCACTACCGAAGAGGTAGAAACCACGGCGCTGAACGGCATTGATATTGAAATCAAGAAAGGCGAATTCGTGGCCATCATGGGGCCTTCTGGCTGTGGCAAATCTACCTTGCTCAACATTATGGGCCTGCTGGACAATCCGAGCTCTGGTGAGTACTACTTTAAAGACCACGAGGTTTCTAATTATACAGAAAGAAAAAGGGCACAATTGCGCAAAGGTTCCATTGGCTTTGTGTTCCAGAGCTTTAACCTTATTGATGAACTTACCGTTTTTGAAAACGTAGAGCTGCCCCTACTGTACCTGAAAGTACCTTCATCGGAAAGGGAAGAAAAAGTAAAAAAGGCCCTTGAGCGTATGAACATTATGCACCGCCGTAACCACTTTCCACAACAGCTTTCGGGCGGACAGCAGCAAAGAGTAGCAATTGCCAGAGCTGTTGTAGCCAATCCTGATTTTATACTGGCGGATGAGCCTACAGGAAACCTGGATTCTGCCAACGGGGAAGAAGTAATGAACCTGCTTTCTGAATTAAACAAAGAAGGAACCACCATTGCCATGGTAACACACTCGCCCCACGATGCCACGTATGCAGGCCGTATCATCAACCTGTTTGACGGACAAGTGGTAACTGAAAATATTAAAGAAAAATTTCATGTTTGATTAAAGACACTTCTCATAAGTTTAGTAGTTTGTAGATGAACATCCGGCGGTGGTATCCTTTGCGTTATCATCGCTTTTTTCTGCTTCTTTCAGGAAATTACCAGAACATCTATTCACACTTTTTTTCGTATGGATATATAAAAGGAAGTAGAAGAAAGTTAGCGGCAAGCTAAACAATGGATAATTTGAATGACAAAAAAGAAAAACATCTTTGCCATTAATGGAAGTGCAAGCAAAAACTCATCTAACCTTGCCCTTATTAAACGAATTGCTGAATTGACGACCCATGAATTTGAATTGACCGTTTTTGATAAACTGACTGAATTACCGCATTTTGAAATACCGTTAACGGATAGTAATACACCAGAAACTATTACCAGGTTTAGAAATGACATACTAAATGCTGATGGAATTTTAATCTGTACACCAGAGTATGTCTTCAGCATTCCAAGTGGCTTGAAAAATGCAATTGAATGGTGCGTGTCCACAACTGTTTTTTCTAATAAACCCATCGGGCTTATCACGACCTCTGCCAGTGGGTTAAAGGGACACGAAGAATTGAAGCTAATAATGAAAACAATAGAAACGAATTTTACAGACGATACAACATTATTAATTCAGGGAATAAAAGGAAAAATAGATATCAAAGGAAATATTGTAGACCAACAAACAGAAAAGGACATAACTAAGTTTATTAAATCGTTCAAAAACCTGGTGAATAAATCTGGCAACCGTGCATAGCTATAAACTCCAACGCTTGTGAAAAAACTCAAACTAGGTCTGATTCGGGAAGGTAAAATTCCACCCGACAACCGTGTGCCCCTCAATCCTGAGCAAGCTGTGAGGGTAGAGCAACTGTTCCCTGGTGTTAAGGTATATTGCCAACGTAGTGAAATACGCTGTTTCCCTGACGAAGCGTATGCTAAGCAAGGCATTACACTGGTTGATGATATTTTGCATTGCGATATTTTGATGGGCATTAAAGAAGTGCCCGTAGAACAGCTCATTCCCCAAAAAACCTATCTGTTCTTTTCCCATGCCATCAAAAAACAGGCATATAACCGGGATTTGTTGCGCGGTATTCTGGAGAAGAAAATTAAACTTATCGATTACGAACGGCTGACCGACCACGAAGGCAACCGCATCATAGCTTTTGGCCGGTTTGCCGGGATTGTAGGTGCTTATAATGGCCTAATGACCTACGGACAACGCTATGGCTTTTTTGACCTGAAACGCGCTTATCGCTGCCATGATATGGAGGCATTAAAGGCAGAACTTAAAAGAGTAAGTTTGCCACTTGTCAAAATTGTATTGACCGGGGGAGGCAGGGTAGCGTACGGTGCCATGGAAGTATTGGATTTTGTGGGAATAGAAAAAGTTGGGCCTCAGGAATTTCTCAACCAAAACTTTGGTTACCCGGTATATACCAAACTGGACATCAGGGATTATAACCGCCCCAAAAAGGGAGGGCCTTTTGACCGCCACGAGTTTTTTATGTACCCTGAACGGTACGAATCTGCTTTTTTGCCCTATACCCATGCAGCTGACATGCTAATTGGCGCAGCTTACTGGGATTCGCGAGCCCCGGTGCTATTTACCCGTGAGGATATGATGGATAACCGGTTTCGCATCAAAATTATTGCCGACATCACCTGTGATATTGAAGGCTCTATTCCCTCTACCAAACGCCCGGCTATCATTGAAGAGCCTGTGTATGATTATGACCCCTGGCTGGACATGGAAGAAGCTCCTTTCAGTGGTGAACGGTTCACTACAGTGATGGCCGTAGATAACCTGCCTTCTGAACTGCCCAGGGATGCATCTACCTCTTTTGGTGAAAACCTGATTACCCATGTGTTTCCGCACCTCTTTGGCAACGACCCGGAGAATGTAATCAAACGGGCCACCGTAACCAAAAACGGAAAACTCACAGGCGACTATGCCTATCTGCAAGATTTTGTGGACGGAAAGGAGTAAAGTTAAAAAGCTTCCCCAAAAGTGAGGTAATAACGAATATCGTTTTCAGTAAACCCGACATCAAACCGGATATTGAGCTTTTTTTCCTTATCCAGCAAAAAGCGCAATCCGCCCCCGTAGCTGTATTTGAAGTTTTTCAGGTCAAAGCTTCCTATTTTGTCGGCTACTCCCCCATATCCGGCAAACCCTACAGCACCAATGCGCCAGAAGAGGGGTGCACGGTAAGCTGCCTGAAAAATTAGCATGCTTTTATCCCGGTATTCTCCTTCAATATAGCCTCGCATGCGCTTAGAGCCGCCCAACAGTGCCATCTGGTTGAAAGGGGGATCACCCGCAATAAAATCTCCATAAAAGTTGAATGCCATCACATGCCCCCACTTATTGTTATAGTATTTTGAGGCGTTTATCAAAAAGCGGGTATAGTTAAAATCACCACCCATCAGATGGTGGAAGGGATGTATTACCGTTTCTACATAAGCCCCACGGCTGGGGAAAAACACATTATCACGGGTATCGTAGTTGGCAACCACACCCAAGCCCGAAGAAATACCTCCCTCGCTTCCGGTAATTTCGTCTTTAATCAACATTCCGGTAGAATCTCGCTGGGTAATGTTATAATCTTCAAACCAATAGCGCAGGCCCAGGTAAACACCCGGCACAATTTTCCTTAATAAATTGAGCCGAACGCGCGGATATTTTACATCATAAGTTTCTTCGGCATTTGGCGGATGTTCATCACCAATTCCATAAAAAAAATAAGTGTATTTGTAATAACCCAACTCCCCGTAACTGGTATACTTTCTTCCCTGCCAGAAAAGCTGAAAAGGTAAATACACCAAAATTTGGTTCAGTTGGGTATGGGCCAGGGCAAGTTGAATTTGCGAAGGCCGTGCTGTATCCGGAGCGTGCTTAAACCGAAACGTATAAATGCCGGTGGCACCGTACGCAAGCTTTGTCTCAGGGGTGTAATAAATGATGGGTAACCCGAATAAGCGGTTACGTTGCGTTTCTTCGGCATTACTTCCAGTGGTTTTTAGCGAATCTTCAGCCGATAGCCTGTTTGTTTGTCCTAAACTATCTGTGGCACAAAAGCATACTACGAACAGTGTTAGCCATAGAATTTTCTTCATCCATTTGGAATTAACCTTTACAGGATATTTATTTTTTTCCTACTTTACAACCTTTTCTTCCCTTTTGGTGTCAATAGGATTAAGATGATAAAAAGCTAACATTGAGATTACCGTCGTAGTGCATGCAAGATGATAAGGAACTTGTTTCCCGGTGTTGCAAGGAAGAGCGCGCAGCACAAAAGGAATTGTACGAGCGCTTTGCCGCACGCATGCTGGCGGTATGCATGCGGTATGCCAAAAACCAGGGCGACGCCGAGGATATTTTGCAGGAAGCCTTCATCAAAGTATTTAATAACATCGGTAGTTTCAGGCAGGAATCGTCTTTAGGTTTTTGGATTAAGCGCATTGTAATCAATACAGCCTTAAATTATCATCGGAAGCAGGTGTATTTATATCCACATGTAGATGTGGATGATCGACATGACCTTGGGGCAGATGATGTTTCCATAGAAAACTATCATTTTAAAGACCTGCTGAATTTATTGCAGGGTTTGCCCAAAGGCTGCCAGGTAGTATTCAACCTGTATGCCATTGAAGGTTATAAACACAAAGAAATAGCAGAGATGCTGGGCATCAGCGAAGGAACTTCCAAATCGCAGTATGCCCGCGCCAAGTTGTTGTTAAAAGATATGATTTCTGAATTAGGGGAGGTGAAACATGGCTAAGTCCAATAAACAGTCATACGAAAATAAGTGGCAAAAAACATTTGAAGAGGCTGAAGTGCGGCCTTCTGCCCAACTGTGGAAAAGTATTGAGAGTGACCTGAATGCCGCTCAAAACACAAAATTTAAGCGCAGGTTACTGTTTTATCGTTCGGTAGCCGCTGCCGCAGTAGCCTGTTTGGTAGTCCTGGGCGTTTACACCTGGAGTAATGAGTTTGGGACATTCACAAATGATGAACGTAAAATTACAGCTACAGAGCAAAATAGTATTCAGGAGAATAAGAACACACCAGTTACTGACCCAGAAGCACTGGCAGAAAATGAGGATAATTCAGAAGGTACAGAAACCGAAAATAGTGCGTCAACTTCTGCAGAAACTGTTTCCCCGCTGGCAGAGGCTTTGGAAGAAAATATTGAAAAAGCAAATGAAGGGGAAATCGCCAACACTTCCGGTAACCAATTACAAACCGCAGATAATATTAATAAAATAGATAATGATGCTTCAACCACTCCGCTGGCAGAACAGCTTCCTGTTTTACCTGATGAAAGTAATGAGAAAGAAGTAAGTGGTGCACAAAGCCCCGATCAACAATATCCAGAAAAAAACCTGATAGCCCAAAATACTAATATATTGCTCTCAATTGCCATGATAGCCCCACAGGGCATGCAAGATTCAACTAATGCTGATAAAAGCCTGGATAATCCTGTTGATGAAATATATCCCATTCCCATCATGCCCAAAGACAGGAAAAAGGATTTTCAACCTGTTTTCTTTGCCAGTGTAAATCTTTCCACCGATTATTTTAACCCAAATTATAACGCATCGCCTGCCGGGCAGGCTTTAAATGTTGCCCCTAATGCATTCTTGTCAAACCGAGCAGATGCACCAGAAGCTATGTATAGTTTAGGAAGCGGACAATATGATAATACCGGCAAGTCAAATAATAGCGCACTGGGCGAAGAAAATACCGCACAGCTTTCCTTTTCTTACGGGGCTAATTTCGGTATGGCCATTTCTGAGCACTGGACACTGGAAAGTGGCATTGCTTACAGTAAGTATAATACTACTTCTCAGACCTCTGCTGCTTACCAGGGCATTTCTGCTGAAGAAGTTTATCCGGTTTCACTGGCCAATAATAGTACAGATAATGCACGGCAATTTTCCGCTGTGCAATATGAACCAACAGACCTTACCAACACTTTTGACTTTGTGGCTGTTCCTTTAAAAGTTGCCTACAACCTCAGCTTTGATAAAATTACTGTCGTCCTTGGCACAGGGGCTGCTGCCAACTTTTTGTTACAAAACAGCATTAGCGATGAAGCCGGGCAGTTGAATGATGTTATTATCAGGCCCGACGATAATAGTCCTTTCCGCAAAATATATTACAGCGGAATTCTGAGTGGTGGCATTCATTATGAACTGATGCAAAAATACGCTTTCACGATTACGCCCTCTTATAATTTTTCTATCTCTTCGCTTACAAAGTCAGGAAGCAATTTTATGAGTTTGCCTTACACCTTCGGTATAGATTTCGGCATCCGCTACCAATTCTGATTTGCCTGAATGAATGGTTAAAACTGTGAATTATTTACACTAACAACCTGCCTACTGCCACTGCCTACTCCTTTGACCTCTTTCCCTTTTCATTTTAATGCGGGCTCGCTGGCAAATACCGCCAATGGGTGGGTTAAACTTAGAAACACTGATTTCTACAGAAAACACCTGCTTGAAATGTTGAAAAACAGCATTTACGATACGTTCGGCAATGTTTTCCAGCAATTTGGTAGGCTCGGCCATTTCATTGCTAATCACCTTGTACAGAGCATGGTAGTCAACGGTAGAATCAATTTTATCCTGGCGGGCTGCCCTTTCAAAATCCACCTCTATTGTAATATCTATACCATAGCGGTTTCCCACTTTTTGCTCTTCTTTAGAAAAGCCATGATAAGCAAAAAACTCCAGGCCCTCGAGCGCTATTTTACCCATTATTCAATTTCGTCAAAAAATGATTTACTCTTTTTTTCGGTTTTCTCCACAACTTCTACTTCTTCATTGTATTCATCCTCTTCTTGTGTTTGTTCAGGCTCATTGGCAGCAGCCGAAGTTTCTGCTTCTTCCTCTTTTTCCATAGAAGGCGATTCATCTGTTGTCTCCTCATTTTCTTCTTCTAAGTTGGGAGACGAAGCTTCTGTTGCTTCGACCTGTTCTACTTTTATATTCTCAATAACCGCATTGAAATGATTAAGTTCATCCACAAGTTCTTCTGCTTCTTCACTCTTTTTCTTCATCTTGTCTGAACGTTGCGCATTTACCCTTTCTACCTTTTGCAACACTTCATTGGCTACATTGCGCAGTTCGTACAACAAATCTTCCATATCATTTTCGGCAGATTTATGCTTTTGTTTCAGCTGTTTCACCTCATCTTCCATGGCACCGATGATGGCCCTTGCCCTGTTTTCGGCACTTTCGGTGACCGATTTGGCTTTTAATTTGGCTTCGTTGATAATACCGGCTGCTTTCATTTTGGCTTCCTGCATTTGTAGGTCGGCCGCTTTATTGGCCTGGTCTATGAGGTTGGCCCCGGTATCTTCGGCGGTTTTCAGGGTTTTGAACAAAGAGTTTTCCACTTCCCGTAGTTTCTCCACTTCCTTTTCGGTATTATCCAATTTATAGCGAAGTTCTTTCTGCTCTTCCAAAAGACGCTCCCATTCCTGGGATAAAGTGAGCAAAAATGCATTCACTTCGTCTTTGTCGTATCCTCTGAAGTTTTTTTCAAAACTTTTTTGTCGTATTTCAAGGGGTGTTATTTTCATGGCTTAATCCTAAAATTCGTGTGTTTGCTATGCAAAAGCATTTCCTTACGTCAAAATAGCAAGTATTCTATTATAAAGAACTGAAAAACAGTATTTTATTGCAAAAAAACTAAAAATAATCAAATTCAATCTTACGAATTGTATTAACCAAACTTAATATCCCACAAAGAAACAGTACGATCATCACTGGCAGAAATAATCGCATACTTATCTTTTTCTGTAGCGTAATCAGGCCATAAAGTCCGGTTTACCGAGGTAGCATGCCCGGCATGACGGGCTTTGTCAATTACTTTCAAAAGCTTAAAATGCCTGGCATCCCATACTTTTACCGATTTGTCCATGCTGCATGTTACAAAATATTTTCCATCAGGACTGAATGAAATATGATTGATGGTATACATGTGCGCAACGATGGCTTCTTGTAAAACGTAATTTTCTGCTACATTCCAGATTTTAAGATGGGCATCGCGACTTCCACTGAGCAAAACGCTGTAATCCGGTGAATAGCAAACTGCAAAAACTGAGTTTTCATGGGCGTTAATCTCTTGCTTCACTTTAAGGCTGCCAAGGTCAATGATTTTTATGGTATTATCACTATAACCTACTGCCAGTTCTTGTCGATGTGGGTGTATGTCCATTGTACGCACCCTTTCCTTGGACGCCCTTATGCGTTTGATAACACTCAGTTTTTCAGTGTCAATCACAGTGATAACCCCGTTGCCATCACCCACAACAATTTTATTTTCCCAGGTTTTGATGTCGAAAATAGCCGCTTCGGTAATTTTCACAGAGCCTGCTTCTTTTTTATTTTCCAGGTTAACCCGGTGAATACCTTCATAATTTTGCCCGATAATCAGATGGTTTTTGCTACTATCATAATGCAGGGCATAAACTGAAGCATCCACTTTTGCCAGGAGTTGCCCCTGCCCGGGCGCTTGCAAATCCCAGCTTACTACCATGCCGTCACCAGCCCCTGAAAAAAAAATGTGGTCATACGCTGATTTTTCAAGAGTATACACACAATCTTTGTGACCTGTAAAAGTATATGATTTTGAAACTGTTATTGGCATAATGTAAAATTGACAGTGTCAGGATTAGCCATTATTTATATTTTATCATAAATTATAGCTTTGAATATTACTTATGGCACTGGTAAAATTAGTAAAGATAAATGACAATTCTTTTTGGGCCTTGTGGAAAATCGGTGAACCCCTACACAAGTTGACTGAGCAATACCCTCCTTTACTAGATGAAATCGAGTACTTATCCGAAATACACCATCCTGATAAAAAAGCAGAGTGGCTGGCTGGCAGGCTTGCCTTAAAAGTGCTTGTAGAACAAATTGGAGGCTCATTCCAGGGAGTTTTCAAAGATAAGCATGGAAAGCCCTACCTGTGTGATTCCACTTTTCATATTTCCCTGGCAAATTCTTATCCTTATGCTGCTGCCATTATTCACCGCAATATAGCCACCGGCATTGACCTGGAACCCCCGAAACCCACACTTTTACGCATCAGGCACAAGTTTTTGAATGAAAAAGAAATGATAAATGCCGGAGATGACCTGCATAAGCTCTGCATTTACTGGTGTGCTAAAGAATGTCTATACAAAATTCATGGAAAACGTGAGCTATCTTTCCGGCAAAATATGCATATAGATAACTTTACTTTATCAGATAAAGGCATCATCCAAGCGCATATCCGTAAAGAAGGTATATCTTCAAGCTTTCAACTCTACTACGATAGTTTTCCCGGATATTTCTTTGTGTATGGCTTCTAAATTGGGGTGCCTGTTGTTAGTTTCTAAAATAACAGGCAATGGGTAACCAGTAACCCAACGAACTCTTCATGTATCACAAAATATTCATTAAACCCGAGAGTACGGGTACATCGCTTTCCTTTTCCTTCAACTTCCTGCTAAAACCTACATCATTGTTACATATCCTATAAAAAATTCAATTTTTTTTATTAAATTAGGTATATATTCTTGAAAAAAGCCTAATTAAGCATGAAAAAGTATATATATCTAATGCCGTTTACATTGTTTATCATTACTTCTTCAGTAATGATACAGCATAGTAAGAGTATACAGGATTTTACGCTTAAAAATGCTGTTGACGGGAAAGAGTTCTCCCTTTCTAATTACCGGAATGCCAAAGCTGTTGTTGTTGTCTTCACCAGTAATTATTGTCCCTATGCCAAATTGTACGAAGACAGAATTTTGACACTGGCAGAAACTTATCAGGATAAAGGTATCAAGTTTATTCTGATCAATCCTAATAATCCGGATAGAAGTAGGATAGAAGGCATACAAAAGATGGCTGAAAAAGCGCAATCAAAAAGCTTTGAGTTTCCTTACCTTTCAGACAGCGACCAAAAAGTTGCTGATATGTTCGGAGCAGAAAAAACTCCTGAAGCCTTTTTATTAAAAAATGAACGCGGCACTTTCAGTGTAGTATACAAAGGAGCCATTGATGACAATCCCCAGGTGGCTTCTGATGTAAGCCAGAAATACCTACAAGATGCCATTGATAAAATATTGCAAAACAGCTCGGTCAGAAAAAGTGATATTCATCCTACCGGATGTGTAATTAGAAGGTAATCAAAGTTTATCTAATTGTTGTTTTAGTTTAATAAAAGCAAAGTCCAGCAATGCAGTATCTATTTACCAGATACTGCATTATTTTTTTCATAGTCTGCAATCGCCTCTTTTAGAAACTCAAAAAAAGGATCGGCAAATTCTTTTCGTTTGAGTGCAAACTCAACCGTAGTTTTCAAAAAATCCAGTTTATTGCCAATGTCGTAGCGCTTTCCTTCAATAATGTTGGCAATGATACTTTCTCTTTTCATCAACATATGCAAAGCATCTGTGAGTTGTACCTCCCCTCCTTTTCCCCTGGGTGTTTGTTCAATCAATCTGAAAATTTCAGGTGTCAGCACATACCTTCCTGCAATGGCCAGGTTAGATGGGGCTTTATTTATGGGAGGTTTTTCTACCAATTCATCAATTTCCATGATATGGTCGCTTAACTTTGTTCCTCCCGCAATGCCATAGCGTGATACTTTATCTTTTGGAACCTGTTCAACCGCAATTACCGAGCACCTGTATTGCTCATAAGCATCTATCAGTTGCTGGGTTACTGGAATAACAGAGTCCAATACGGTATCACCCAATAAAACCGCGAAAGGTTCATTGCCCACATGCTGCCTGGCATAATATACGGCATCACCCAATCCATTCATTTCTTTTTGCCGGATGAAATGGATATTGGCCATATCTGAAATGCGGCGTATTTCATTCAGAAAACTTTCTTCTTTTTTTTCTTCCAACCGGGATTCCAACTCGTAGTTTCGGTCAAAGTGATCTTCAATGGCCCGTTTACCTTTTCCTGAGATAATCAGGATATCATCTATTCCTGAATCTACCGCTTCCTGCACCACATATTGAATGGTGGGTGTATCAATAATGGGTAGCATTTCTTTGGGCTGTACTTTAGTAGCAGGCAAAAACCTGGTACCTAATCCTGCTGCTGGAATTACCGCTTTTTTAACCATGTTTAGTTTAAAGTTTATTGTTTTGAGTTAATAGGGTGAGCATCAAGCCGCTAGCATTAGCAAAAATGATTGTGGCTTACGTTTAGAATTTAAAGTATATACGGTTTGATAACCCTGGCTTTTATTTTTTTTAGATCAACTACCAGTTTATTCAACACTTCATCGTTTGGATAGATACCAATAATAGAACCTCCAGATCCTGTAAATTTGGCAGAAGCCCCACAGTTTCTGGCCGTATTGACTAATTCTTTATTGCTATCACTAATGTTCATAATCTGAGAGCGCAAATCAAAGTTTTTATCAATGAGCATATTGAGTTTAGATGCATTACTACTTAATATGGCCTCTTTTCCTTGTTCGGCCAAATCTGCCATTTCGCCCAAAGTATCAATTACCTTTTTTTCACCTTTCAAAAACCTTGATTTTACATCATTGAATACTGCACCAGATACTTTTCCTAAATCGGTTTTATAAGCGATATACAACTTGGGAAGCAGGGCCGGATCTAATGGTTCATAAATGCCATGTTTATGTTTGGTAAGATAATCTTTGTTGAAATCCATATAAATGCAGCCTTCATACGCCTGGGCTACCCGATCCTGCAACCCGGCATTAATTCCCAACTCATCTACCTCGGCAGAAAGCACCAAAGAAGGAAGAACCTGTAATGGAATCTCTACTTTGTAATACTGCATCAATGCCCGCATGGTGGCTGTAATAATGGCACTGGAGCCGGCCAGCCCCACCTGCCTGGGAATAGAGGAGTGATACCGAATGGTAAAATTCTTACTTGCCAGCTTGATTTTATTAATTTCACAGTATTCACAAAACTTTTTGATACCTGCCTTAATGAGCCGTGAGCCGCCATAATACCCTGTTAAGCTTATGGCATCTACCAAATGATAAATACTGCGAAAAATATTAGAGTCCTGCTCTTGGGGTTCAATATGAATTTCCGGTGAAGGATACAAAGTTACCCTGGCACCAAAGTTTCTTACAATGATAGAAATGGTTTTTCCAAAATATCCATCCGTTGGATTACCCAACAATCCGGCCCTGGCATAGGCACTTGCCTCAATAATAGTGTTATCCATATCGTTGCCCTAGATTATTATTAGATGCTGAAGGCACTAAAAAGTACGCTAAAGCTGTAAAATTGACTTTTTTTGTGAAAAGCAAAAAGTCTAATTTGAATCAATTTGCAAAGTAACAGATTGATCCTCATATATGACTCCCCTGTTAATAGATAATTTAGCTGATATTACAAAAAAACCTGGTGAGTACTCAGCTTACCAGGTTTCTTTTATTAAATGCGAAAATATCGGCTCCTAATAAGTATTCAAGTCAACAAACCTGATTTCTACCCTTCTGCTCTCATCTTTATTGCCTGCTTTGCCTGTAGTAGCGCCATAACCAATTGCTTTGATCCGTCTTCTTACAATACCACGCTGGTTAAAGAAATTGAGTACTTCAATAGCCCGTTCATTGGATAACCGCTGGTTATCCTCTGCATTTCCTTCCGGGGATGCATATCCCGAAATCTCGACCCCGAGGGCCAGGTGTTTTTTCAATAAATCAGACACGTTTTGCAAATCAGCAGTAGCAGTTTCATCGAACTTGCTTTGCCCTATATCAAAATAGACTTTGGTTACTTTATTCAATAAGCTTTTGTCATAATCAGCCACAATAGGTTTTCTGTTCTTCTGTTTAATGGCTTCTTCAGTTACATAAAAAGTAGGAAGGGTATATACAGTTTCATTACCTACTTTTTTGGCCTCTAAATTATCCGTTCCGGTTTCGTCATAATAGTAAGACACTCCGGCGGCTTCTACCTTGTCTTCTTCCAGTGATTCAAAGTCTACTTCATCCACCGGATTGGTAGTATACATCAGGTCCAACAGGTACTCAAAGGCAGCTGTATCTGTGGCTGCAATGATAGATTCCATCATATCGTATAAATCA
Source organism: Cyclobacteriaceae bacterium (assembly GCA_965230065.1). GTDB lineage: Bacteria > Bacteroidota > Bacteroidia > Cytophagales > Cyclobacteriaceae. The sequence goes on from OZ245942.1 coordinate 848,131, forward strand.
ATACTATCTTTCTGAACCAGCATGGCTTCGTTAGCTTGCCTTACAGAAGTCTTGGCATTTTCATTTACATTATGGAAAGCATTTTTTACTGAAATCTCCTGTCCTACCACTACCCCAAATTGTTTGATGGGTTTCAAAATAATCTCCTGATAAAGTTCATAGAAATAATTCTGATTTGGGATGTTGATATTGACCGTATACGGCAAATAACCTTCCGATTCTATGATAAGATCGTAATTCCGGCCCGGAGGAAGAATAATCAAATAATTACCTGTGGCAGCTTCGGGATTATAAACATAGTCTACTTTTTTATGAGCTTCATTGTCTACTACTTTAATTTCTGTAGGGACAGGTTTCGGTTCGTCTTCACCTGCCAAAATTCTACCTTTTATTAAGGTGAGCGGAATATTGGCATCCTGCTCTGGCATTTCAAAATAGTAAATATCCTGCCCTCCTTGTCCACCTTTACGCTCCGATGAAAAATACCCTGTTTTTCCATTGGCTGTGAGTGTAAAGTAATTATCATCAGTAGGTGTATTGATAGGATATCCCAGGTTTTCAGGTGATCTCCATTTACCCCCCACATAATCAGTCCTAAATATGTCATACCCTCCCATAGAATTAGGCCCGTTGGAAGTAAAAAACAAAGTTTTGCTATCAGGGTGAATGAAAGGAGCATCTTCGTCATGTTCTGTATTTACAGAAGGGCCTAAATTTTCTGGTTTGCCCCATTTACCGCCAGGCAGCATTGAAACTTTGTAGATGTCCATGCCTCCGTAACCACTGTTCCGGTTACTGGCAAAATATATAGTTTTACCATTGGGCGTCATGCTGGCGGTGGTTTCCAAAAACCTGGAATTGACATGATCTCCCATAGTAGCAGGTACCGACCACCCTTTGGCTGTTTTTTTAATAGTATACAGGTTGCCGGTATTGTTGGCACCTCCTACAAATACCAGCATTTCCTGTCCATCTGCTGATATGCCTGCGGTGCCTACGTTGAAATTTGTTTTCAAGTCAATTTCTTTAGGATTACCCCATTTGCCATTACTTTCTTTTTCAGCAATGAATATCTTTTCTACCAGCTTGCCGCGTTCTTCCCGTAAGGCTGTATAGGCCATCATGCTTTCGTCAGCCGTTACCACCGGATTGTATTCTGTATTGGCAGAGTTAATTGCATCATTAAACCGATGGATTACAATGCCTTTCTTTTCGCTCATCAGGAAAAGGGCATTTTTGCACATCTTCATTTGCCGGGCTGCATCATCCAGTTTTTCCCGTGATTTTTTATCATCGGGCTTGGCCAGCTTTTTATATTGTTCATAGCTATCAATGGCTGCTTGCACCTGAATATTTCTATGATACGTTTTTCCCAAATAATAATATAGCTCAGCAGGAAGGCCGGCATCTAATTGTTTGCTGCGTGCTTGCTCCAGATAAGTAACTGCTTTCAGTTGTTCGTTCAGCACAGGAGCTTCAGCGTAACATACACCCAGCCTGTAATGAACAATCGGATCGTTAACCCCTTCGTCAACTGCCTGCTGATATAGGGGCAGTGCAGCTTCGTAATTTTGGGCCAGTTCAAAGAACTTATTGGCCCGGTCGATGATCGGATCCAGGGAACCCTGGGCGAAAACTCCGGTTGAAATACATGTAAGGCTTAGTGAAATGATGCATAAAAAGGGCGACAAGCCAGAAAAAAAGCCTCTTTTTACACATAAAAGACTGTTTTGCGCAAAGCTTTTCCAGCTTCTTGTACTCGAAAAAATATTAGCTTTCATATCATTTATTTTCTAAATACACGAATTAATAATCATGTAAATTCTCGAATGAATACTATTGAAAGCTAGGCAATTTGCCAGGAATGATAAATCTGTTTTCAGGGTTAATTGAACGATGTAACATTTCTTCAAAAAGAAAAAATAATCAACTTGCTGCCGGTTGCTGGTCTTCCGCAGATTTTTCTTTGTCTATGGCTTCTAACCGCTGAAACAAAGGAGGATGGGAATAATGAAAAAATACATACCATTTATGGGGCAGCAAATTGCTCAGGTTTTTGGCAGAAAGTTTTTTTAATGCCGTTTGCAATGCCCCTCCGTCATAGGTATGGGCAGCATAAGCATCGGCTTCAAATTCATTCTTCCGGCTCCATATATTCATGAGCAGCCCAATAAAGGTACTGATGGGGGAATACAAAATACCAAAGGCAATCAGGTTTACAGGAATACTGATTTGTGCTGCACCCAATGCATAAGATATCTGTTCGTTAAATAATAACAAAGACAAAATATACAGTGTAACACCTATTTGCAGTATGGAAAACAAATAACCAGAAACAATATGTTTCTTCTTATAGTGCCCTACTTCATGAGCCAGCACAGCTACCAACTCTTCCTGTGAATGATTTTCTATGAGGGTGTCATATAATACGATTTTTTTCTTCCGCCCCAGGCCTGAGAAAAAAGCATTGGATTTATTAGACCTTTTGGAGCCATCTATCACAAAAATATTATCCAACGGAAAATTAATTTTCTGGCTGTACGCTTCTATGGCTTCTTTCAAGTCTCCGTTTTCAAGGGGGGTAAGCTTGTTGAAAATTGGAACAATTAGCGTTGTGTAAAACATATTGAGCAGCAGGATGAACAAAGCAGCCACTCCCCAGAAATACAGCCAGAAATCCGGGCCAATTTCTATAACCAGATAAAGAAAAATATAACCGATAATTCCTCCAATGAGGATAGTCAGCAAATAGCCTTTTAATTTGTCTGCCACAAATAGTTTTGGGGTGGTGCGGTTGAAGCCAAACTTTTCTTCAATCACAAAAGTGCCGTACCATTGGAAAGGAAGTGTAAGCAGATCAGAAGCGAAAAAAAGAAGGGCAAAATAAACCAGGGCATGGATGATGGGGCCTTCAAAAAAAGGACGGAGTGCAGCGTCAAACCACCCAAAAAAGCCTGTGCTCATCAAAACAAATGATACTACAAAGCTGACAGTAGATGTTACCATCGAGAACCTGCCATTGGCACGCTGGTAGGCAATGGATTTTTGATATTCTTCTTCATCGTAGATTCCTTTCAGGCGTTCCGGTAAAGTAGATTTTTTGTTGCGGTGGTTCAGGTATTCTAAAAACTGTTCCAACAAAAAGTTGACAGTGATGATGCCTAAAATAATGTATAATATCGCTTGTGCACTCACGCTGCTTAGAGTTTATCAATTTTTGACTTCAGAGACCTGGCTTCCCAGCCCGGCAAATTTGCCGTATTAGGAAATCTGTCCTCCTTTCAAACGAAGATAACGCTAAGAAGATTCGCAAACAAAAAAGGCTGTTAACCTCAATGACAACAGCCTGGAAAACCTTATCTACTTACCACTTCCCGGATTTATTCCGGAACCTCTTGAAGAAAGAGTAATAACTCATAGAACGAGATTCCATTCTTTAATGAGGAGGTCCCGGCACAGGGCCGGGAAGTGCAGTATCGTGATTTCTTACTATAACGTTTTGCGATGATGATATATAAATTAGCTACATTTCTTCTATTCCTCCCGTGCCACGGTGGCCCCTAACCCCCTCAATGAGGGGGAAATTGTCCCACGGTGGCGGGGGTAGGGCCACCGTGGCAGCGGAGTGGAGTTTACTTTGCATCACCGCGCCACGGTGGCCGCAAAACGTTACAATCAGTGAGATTAGATTTATTGTTTTTCTTGCAAAATACCTGCTAAAACTTAGGACAAGGAATTTTCCGTACGTGCTTGGGCGGAATGCTCGGGTCGCGCAGTGAAAACAGGTAAGATATAGAAATTTCATGTGCCCCACCGCTTTGGATACCCAATCCTGAAATGGTATAATCAAAGCTATAACCCACGCTCAGGTTGTTCATCACCATTCCTACCAGCAAAATGATAGATTCGTTATTGGGGTTGCCTTCCAGGGTTTTGATAGGCAAACCACGGTACCACATTCCAAATACCACCGGTTCATAAGTAAGGTAAGCTCCTACATCCAACTGGTCAAAGGGGCCTTGCATTTTGTAATTGGCTACAGGCGTAATACTTCTTTCCTGTCCTTTTTGGTTATACCCAAACTGCCGGAAACCCGTGGGCAACATAATTTTATACCCGGCATGGAATGAGCTTTTCATGGGCAATTTGCTTTCTTCCCCTTCTCCCAGAAAAGACTGGTTGGGCTGGGTGATGTGGTGCGCCGCATATCCAAAGAAAAAGTTTTCATTGTACAAAATACCACCCAATGAAATATCAAAAAACGATGTAGTTAACCCTGAATTAAGCTGTTCCTGGGTGGGCACATTGATAGGCCCCCGGTCAGAAAGCTGATCCCCAAAAATTAATTTATTGAAGTTGACATCACGATGGTAAAAAGCCGCCTCAAAACCCGGGCGGAAGGTCAATTTATCGGTAATGGCCAGTTGGTAGGCATACTGTGCCCCTACGGAAATAGAGTTTAAACCGGCCAACCCTTCCCGGTCGCCATTCACAATCAGGCCCACACCACTGTTAAAGTCTTCAAAAAAGTGATCGAAATACACCGAAGCAGTTGTAAAATTGGTCTCCAAAGAAGGCCACTGGCTTCTGAAATTAAGCCCAACCCGGCTCAATTCGGTAGAGCCGGCAAAAGCTGGGTTTAAGTATAAAGGAGCCGCATAAAACTGCGAAAACTGCGGGTCTTGTGCGTATAAGGCTGTTCCCGTAGTGAGGGCTACCATCCAAACTAGAAAAAATTTTCGCATCAAATTCGTTCGTTAAATCAAGTTATGAGCACAGAGAGCTTTGTACTAAAAGCGTAATTATTAGGTAAATATTGTGATGGGTTTTGCAAAAAGTTTAGTACAGATTCTGTTCCAAAAATATTAATTCGTTAAAAATTACGTTTCAATAAAAAATATTGATGTAGTAATACATCACAAAACGACTGTAAAAATAGCAGATACCTGCCAGAGTGCGCACACTATTTGCTATGAATTCTTACACTTAGGGCATAACCGCTTTTAATACATCGATATGTGTAGTAAAACTTTTTCAATAAAGCTAAAATTCATCATATTCTTTCTTTTTGTTGCTTCTACTCAAATTGTTTTAGCGCAAAGCCGACCACAAAAAAATTGGATTTTTGGTTCCGGGGAAGTCATTACCTTTGGCGATGATGCCGACCGTACCGCTGATCAGGGAGACAACCTGCCTATGGGTGCCCGGGCCGTGGCCAACGATCCTGTTACCGGTGACTTGTTGTTTTACACTGATGGTAATATTGTGTACGATGCTTGCGGCAACCAAATTGCAACCGGATTAGGAGGCGACCCTAATGCCAACCAACCCGTGGTTATTGCCCCTAATCCAACTCCCACAGAAGGCTCGTTAGAATATTATATCATTGTAAACAATGGAGGAAATATCGTTTACCGGGAAATCACGGTTGTTACCAACCCTACCCCACCTCCTATTGCCCCCAATTGCCAGTTTAATTATAACATATCCGGATCAAATCAAACCACGGGCATCAACGGTGTAAGCGATGCCATGGCTGTGGTGCCCAATGATGATAACAGCGGCTTCTGGCTGGTGACCCAAACACCCGCTTCGGATGAATACAGGGTATCGGAAATTACAGCAACTAACATTGGCCCTACCCAAACATATAACTTAGGGACACCCATAGATGCCGTAAACTTTTCATACAGCCCGGCCAGTAATCAACTGGCTGCTTCCGGGGCTGAAGTACAAATCCTGAACATTAACCCCGCTACCGGACAGCTTACCCTTGAACAAACCATTGGTGGTATTGGACAGGATGCTGTGGATACCGAATGGTCTGCCGATGCCAATAATTTAAAGCTTTATATTTCTACCGGAGCGGGCGGACAGCTTTACCAATATGATTTGGATGCCGGGGCATTGAACATAGTGCCCGGCTCGGGCGTAGCCACCAATAGTTTTGGGTTAAAACGTGGCCCCGATGGCAATATTTACCACTTGTACCAGGCTACAGGTGGAGGCCCCTTTTTAATGGGGGAAATAAGTGCAGCCGACAGTGTTTTTTCATTGGTAAGTTACTCGCCCAACCAGTTTGGGGGAAATGATTTTGACACTGAGTTTTTCCCTGAATTTGCCCCACTTTCCCAACAAAATTATTCGGTAAGCTTCACTACCGTAGGCAATTGCCAGAACCAGCCTACGCAATTTTTCCCCAACTTTCCTCCCGGCACGCCCCAGCCAGACAGCCTGATTTGGTTGATTGATGGGCAGCAAATCCGTGGGTTCAGTCCCTCTTATACTTACCAAAACCCCGGAGGTGGGCAGGTAACCGTAGCAGCTTTCTGGCCCGATACCATGGCGACTTTTTCGGGTGCAGCCACCATCCAGCAATTCGATGTACAAATACAAATTCCGCAGGACACGACCATCTGCCCGGGAGATGTAGCTACCCTGAATGCCGAGCCTCAAAGCGGACAGCAAGGTGGTGGTGGAACCGGGGGCGGTAGTTACCAATATTTGTGGAGTACCGGTGAGAGCACAGCAGAAATTGAAGTGGATGAAGCGGGTGTTTACTGGGTAGTAGTCACCGACCAAAGCTCAGGCTGTGCCACTTATGCTGAGTCTAATGTGAAAGAATATGAAGTTGAAAACCAGACCTATAACGTTTGGTATTTTGGCAATAATGCCGGATTGGATTTTAATACTTTATACGATCCTGACGGAGAAACTGGAGAAGTTACCGGAATTGGCGATGGCACCCTCGATGCCCCCGAAGCCGTAGCAGCCGTATCGGATGGGAACGGGGATATTCTGTTTTATACCGATGGGGAAACCATGGTTTTCGTTACCAAAGACCCCAACACAGGCGATAATATTCATCAACCTATACCCGTAGCCGGAAACGACCTGGGTGGCGACCCTGCCAGTTCGCAAGTCATCATGGTGCAGGTGCCAGATACGGATGGGATGTATTATGTGTTTACGACCACAGCCGTGGAAAATGGCGGTTATGAGCTGAGGTATTCGGTGGTAGACCTGAAAGCGCAGGCGGTGGTTTCTGCCAACAACCTATTGTTTGCCAAAAGTACCGAAAGCATTGCCATTTTTGGCGGACAAGGCTCTAATGCCGTACTGGTAGCCCATGAATATGGTAACAACAACTTTAGGGCTTATCCTATTTCCGCACAGGGCATCGGACAGCCTGTCATTTCCTCGGAAGGTTCGGTATCTGCCCTGAACAGTCCTGAAGATGGACGTGGATATATGAAATTTGGAGGCATTTCTTCTGATTCTACCTCTACGGTACTGGCCGTTCCTTTTGGAGACAAAGTAGAAATATTTGATTTTGACCTGACAACCCTGGAAATAACCGGGCTCAGAAGCACAGTAGATTTCACCGGAAGGGGTTTCCCTTACGGAGTAGAGTTTCAGGGAGATACTGTAGTTGTTTCCACCAATCAGGGATTATTTTATGCTGATGCATCCGGAGTTCCGCCTAATGTAACTCCACAAGCTGGCCCACTGGGAAATAATTTTGGAGCGCTTCAGGTTGGCCCTGATGGACAGATTTATGTGGCTGAAGACGGAGCAGGCTCTATCCGCTCAGTATCGGTAAGCCAAAGTGGTATTAACTTCGGAAATTCGGTTGATTTACAGGGAGCTACAAGCGGGCTGGGTTTACCCAATTTTATCAACCAGGGAGGTAACTCCTTTCAGGAACCTTCCATTTCTGTAGACAATGCCTGCGCTGGGAATGAAACTTCTTTTGCAGCTACACCTACCGACCCCATCATTGACGAGTTTGCATGGACAATTTTCAGAATGGAAGATGACGGAAGCCTTGGCCCCCAGGTGAATGGTATTCCTGCTGATTCCCTGAGTGAAGATGCATTTTCCCATGTTTTTGAAGAAACTGGTAATTTCAGGGCCGTTGTCAATATTACAAACCCCTGCGGACTGGACACAACACTTACCCAGGATTTCACTGTAGTAGCAGGCATAGAATTAGATGCCTTGCAGCCTGTAGTAAACCTTTGCCAGGGTGGAGCGCAGCTTTCAGCTGTAAGCAATCCCGGGGCAAACTTTACATTTGAGTGGGTACAACTGAATGCCCAGGGGGGAGGCAACCTGCCCCAGCAAAATACCATTACCGTTACCGAAGCTGGTAATTACCAAATCACTGTAAGCGATACCATTGCCGGTTGCACGGTAGACAGCACCACGCTGGTGGTAGATGCCCGTCCGCCCATCAACTTACCAGACAGCATCACGCTTTGCCAGGACGAAACAAGGACACTGGATGTAACCATTGCCAGTCCCGCTCCTGCCCCGGATGGCTACCAATGGCAAATTAACAGCGTGGCTGCAGGCAATGACCCAATGATTGATATTGACACTTCAGTGCCCGGTTTATTCAACTATTCTGTAAGAGTTACCGACAATTCGCCGGAAGGCTGCTTTATTGACGATACGGTGGTGGTTACCGTGCAGGAAATCCCGGCCTTTAACCTGGCCCAATCGCCCACATCAGGTTGTGGTGAAGATAATGGCAGTATTGACCTTACACTCACCAGCGACCCTTCCGCCACTTACCAGTTTAGCTGGACAGACAATCAGGGAAACCCCGTCGGAACAAGTGAAGATTTGAACAACCTTACAGCCGGAGTATATAACGTAACGGTAACTATTGAAGGAGGCTGTAGTGCACAAGGAAGTATTACTGTAGGAGAAGGCGCTACTGATTTCCAGATATTGAATACTGGAACTGAAAACAGTGGCTGTGATGATAATTCCGGTAGCATTACGGTTACATTAGATGATGCCTCCGCATTTCCCATTTCTTTCTCCCTCAGCGGGGCTAGCCAACAAGTAGGAGGACCAGTACCGGCAGGGCCTGGAAATGATTTTACACTCTCAGGACTTTCAGCAGGCACATACAACCTGGAAGTGGTAAGCAATGGCGGATGTACCCAAGGGCAAACAGGTATTGTTATTGACCAGGCTGCTGATTCTGTACAGTTTTCCTTTACTGAGGTTCCCCCTCAGAATATTTGTGGCGTAGCTGATGCAGACATAACCATCGATTACAATATAACAGACAACTGGGAATTTCTTTGGGAAGACCCCAATGGAAATATACTTGTAAATAACCAGGAAATCCCCTCAATTACTGTTACAGAATCAGGAATTTATACCGTAACTGTAACAGATGTGGATGATCCGAATTTATGTCCTTCTACCCAAACTTTTGAGGTCAATATTTTTGAAAACCCGGTGATTGAAATACAGCAAACTACAAGTGAAAGCTGTGAAACCGGGGAAGAAATGGTAACGGTAGAGTTTTCTGAAGAACCTCCCCCGGGGGATTATGTGTATAGCTGGACGGTTGATGGTAATTTTGTAGGCAACGGCCCAACCATCACCGCCACCCAAAGTGGAGATTATGAAGTTTTCGTCCGCAATATACAAACCGGGTGTTTTGCCAACCGTGTTGAACCTGTTGTGGTGAATGACCCCATTATTGTAGATATTTTGTTTGATATTCCTTGTGAAGGACAGGAAATCGCCATGTTTGCTTTCGTGAACATTCCCCGGGAAGAGGCTGAATTTGCCTGGTTTGGCCCCGATGGCAACCGCCTGTCTGCCAGCAATGACATTGGGGATTCGCTCATTGTACAAACCGACATGCCTCAGGGCACGTACGAGGTGCGCGTAAGCCGGGGTGAGTGCGAAGTAACAGAAGATGCCAACTTCCAACGCTTTGCCACACCTGTAAGCGAACTGGCCGAAGGCCCGCTGACCATATGCTCTGAAGATTCTGACCCGGAAGTGAGCCAGGTAGTGCTGGATGCCGGCTTTGCTCCTCAGATTGAATGGACCATCCCCGATGGCACCTTCAATAATACCCAAACCGTTACGGCCGACCAGGGAGGTATGTATTATGTTGTACTTACCAATGAGTTTGGCTGCTCTGTAAGCGACTCAGTAGAGGTATTAGATGACTGTACACCACAGATTTACGCGCCCAATGCTTTTGTACCCACTGGCACAAACAGTGAATTCTTTGTGTATACCCAATATGTGGCAGACGATGGTTTCGAAGTGTTTATCTACAACCGGTGGGGCGAGTTGATTTTCCAGTCAGATAGCCGTGATTTCCGATGGGATGGCACCACCAGTGGTGAGCCTGTACCTCCGGGCACATATCCGTACGTGATTCGCTACAAAGGCAGCACCACCGATAGTTCAGACCAGATATACGAAGAACGGGGGGGCGTTACCGTATTACGATAATTATTTAGCTGGAGCACGGACATCCCTGTCCGTGTACGCCGAAATTGCAATGGCTTCGGTCCCGGCGGGGAACCGCATCCGATTCGGCATACATTATCCGGCAGGACTTTTTTGTTCGTACTTTCATTTTTTAGATATAAACTTTGTCAAAGCTAATCTTAACTGATGCTGTCGCTTAAACAAAGTTTTCATAAAAGTTGCCTAAGAAATAGTTTCTTTAAGAAAAAGCGAAATAATTCAGCCAGAGTAGTTGTAATTTTAATCGGCTTCCGTAAATTTGTATTCCCTTTTCGGGATATGCGAAAGTAGCTCAGTTGGTAGAGCGTGACCTTGCCAAGGTCGAGGTCGCGGGTTCGAGTCCCGTCTTTCGCTCACCACCAAGGCGACTCTCCAACCGGCCTCCGGTTTCCCGGCGAGTCGCTTTGTTATTTCATCCTGCCGGGATGGTGGAATTGGTAGACACGCAAGACTTAGATGTGTTTGTTCTTTGAATTAGTTGGAAGATACTTTATTTTAAGCGTAAAAACTTAAGATGAAAGCATGGCGTATTAAAGACAGAGTTGATGATGCCCAGTTCATTGAAATCTGTAATTCATCAGATTCAATGGCAAAAGCAGCTTCACGGCTTGGTTTGCATTTTAATTCTTTCAAGAAGCGAGCGTTTGAATTAGGTTGTTATAAACCTAATCAGGCTGGGGAAGGTATCAGTAAAAAAAAGCCCTGGATACCTTTAGAGGAAATTATTGAAGATAACCTTCATCCTCACTACCAGACATACAAGCTCAAGCAAAGGCTTCTGGCACAAAAAATTAAAAAAAACCAATGTGAATCCTGTAAAATCACAGATTGGAAAGGGAAGAAGATTAGCATGGAATTGCATCATATCGACGGAAACCGTACTAGTCATCACATCAGTAATTTGAGTATGCTTTGTCCTAATTGCCATAGCCAAACTTCTAACTATCGTGCAAAGAACAAAAATTGAGTGCCCAAAAGGAAACTTTTGGTGTAGAACCTCTCAAATTCGGGGAAACCTGTTTATTGCTCAATCAATGAGCTTTAATGGCAATCCCGAGCCAAGGTCCAAAGCAATTTGGAGAAGGTGTAGAGACTTGACGGGAGGCACCTACGTTTCATAGGTCGTATGGAATACGGTGAAGGGAAAGTCCAGACCACAAAATTCTCTAAGAAGAGAAAGGCAGCGAAAGCTGTAGTTGGTACGAAAATCTTGTGGCCGCAAGGCCGTGCGGGTTCAAGTCCCGCTCCTGGTACAAAAAAACCTTCATGAGCAATCATGAAGGTTTTTCTTTTATGTCCGGTCCTCTTAATGTTTACACATAATTATTCAGCATCACAGGCATTACCAGCATCAATATATCTTCGTTTTCGTCTTTTTCTTTAGGTACAAGGATACCCGCCCGGTTGGGGGCCGACATTTGCAACACCACTTCTTTGGCTTCCAGGTTGCTCAACATTTCAATAAGAAACCGTGCATTAAATCCGATTTCTATATCCCCGCCATCATGTTCGCAAGCCAGTGTTTCGGAGGCTTCGTTGGAAAAATCCAGGTCTTCGGCCGAAATTTGTAATTCGCTACCTGTAACCTTCAGCCGCACCTGGTGCGTAGTTTTATTGGCATAAATGGCAATCCTTTTCAAGGAACTCAAAAATGACAACCGATCGATGGTCATGTGATTATCATTATTGTCAGGAATCACATTTTCGTAATCAGGAAAACGTTCATCAATCAGCCTGCATATCATTTTTATATTATCGAAGCTGAAAAAAGCATTGGCCGTATTGAACTGTACCTGCACGCTTGTGGTATCTCCCGGCAAGGTGGCTTTTAATAAACTTAATGCCTTTCGGGGAATGATGATGGAAGACTTTGCCTCGGGCGATCCAATATCCAAACGCTTATACCGAATCAGGCGATGGCCATCGGTAGCCACAAAAGTACTCCCTTTGCCATTAAGGTTCAGGTAAACCCCCGTCATGGCCGGGCGTAATTCATCGGTGCTGGTAGCAAAGATTGTATTGGCAACTGCATGCCCCAATACGTCAGAAGACATCTCGAGCGAATATCCGTCTTCAACTACAGGAATTTTCGGAAAATCAGTAGCATTTTCTCCAGCCAGGCGATAATGCCCATTGTCAGAGCTGATTTCAACATTATAAGTAGCTTCATCAATAGAAAAAGTTACCGGCTGCTCGGGCAGGTTGCGTAAAGTTTCTAATAATATTTTGGCAGGAACGGCAATATTTCCATTTTCTTTTGCTTCTACATCCAGTGTAGTAATAATTGAGGTTTGTAAATCAGAAGCAGTAACAACCAGTTTCCCCTCCTTTACCTCGAACAGAAAATTCTCTAAAATAGGAACTACCGGATTGGTAGTAATCACTCCGTTGATTGCCGAAAGTTGTTTCAGCAGGGCTGAGGACGATACAATAAATTTCATACGACGGCTAGGTTACGTTCATGTAGATAGGATTTTGAGAATATCCTAAGTAAACAATACCCCTGACAAAGAGGGGTATAAAAAATACTTCTTATTATTATAATCAAATTAGGTAGTAAATATAAAAATTTATATTTGAATCAAAGTGGTAATATTGTAATTATTGCAAAAAGCCGCAACAGGAACAACGTATAATACTTTGACAAAGTTGACAAAAAAACTCTTTTTATTGAAGGCTTAAAATGGCTTTTTATTGGGTAATTATCCCTATTTCGGCAAAACCAGCCGTGGTATGCCCTTCTACAGCTTTAATGGCTTTTAGCTTAATAAACCTACCTGAAACAGGTACAAACGTAACCGCTTGCTTTATCGGATTATTCAATATATTACTAAACTCCCCCTTGGTAGCCAATGACCATGTTTTCCCGTCTTTACTCACATAAAATTCATATTCCTGAATAAACCCGGATATCCAACGCTCTTGCATAGGCAAATAGGTGAAACCGCTTATCTGATAGGTACTGCCCAGGTCAATGCTGACCTCCTGCGGCAGGTTTGCATCCTTATCAGTTTCCCACCAGGTAGCAGGGTCATCATCAATAATGCTTGCTACCTTTTCATTGTCTCCGCTGGAAATACTTGCAATTACCCAATCTTTTTTGCTAACATCCAACGTGCTTGTTGCAACAGCAGACTGCATTTGCGAACCATCATCTACTGCCATTGCCTTTAAGGTTACCGGATACTCAGTCTGAAATGGGTTTTGGTATAAATTAGCTCCTGTATCTGGTTCACTCCCATCCAATGTATAATATATTTGAACATCTTCTTCGGCAGCTTTCAGTGAAATTAGCCCTACTTTGTTTCTTTGTACTGTTGGAGGCAGCAGCAATTTGGGTGCATTGTAAGTTTCAATATTCGTGATAACCGGACTGGCCTTCGATTGTAAAATATTTAATCTGACTTTTGAAGCTTTTACGGAAGGTAACCGCAGTATTCTCTTGTAGCCGATGGTGGTTTCTTCTGCAATTTCTTTCCATTTATCGTCAACCAATGCTTCTAATGTGAATTGCTGCACCCGCTGGCCCAGCCTGATATTTTCCTGCACGACAAATCGGTTGAATGCTGTGGGTTCTCTTAAGTCAATAGTAAGAGAACCCGTGGTAATGGCATCATCGGTAGTCCAGTAAGTTTCCGGATTGGCATCAGTCACATTGGAGGCACTGTATTGACTGCTGTTTCTTGTGGAAGTAGCTTCGGCTTGTTTACCCCGGGCAAGGTTATCTGCAAAATCTGCTTTCAGTTGGTTGCTGAGCTCTGCAATTCTGGCAGCGTCAGCTTCATGGATTAACCCGCGTTGGTCTACCGGAAAATTGAGTAATAACAGCCCGTTTCTTCCTACTGAATTGTAATAAATATCAAGCAGTTCGGGGAGTGTTCTCACTTTATGATCTTCATAAGCATGATAATACCACCCAGGCCTGATAGAAACGTCACATTCGGCGGGAATCCAGTGTGTTCCATCCTCATGTCCCGAACGGAGTTCCTTATAGTTTGGATATCCCGGATAAACCTCATCTTTGCGCAATAAGCTCCAATTGGTAGGGTTTGCCCATCCTTCTTCATTGCCTACCCACCGGCAGCCTGGCCCCCCATCGCCAAAAATGATGGCATTGGGCTGCAATTCGTAAATGAGTTTATAGGTATTTTCCCAATCATAGTAAGTTTTCCGGTCTACATTTCTGGTTTCGTTGGCCCCGCCATAATAACCAGAACCACCATTGGCACCATCGAACCAAACTTCAAATATTTCCCCATAATTTGTGAGCAGTTCTGTAAGTTGGTTGCGGAAGTATGTAATGTATTCAGGTTTTCCATAATCAGGGTGGTTTCTGTCCCAGGGTGAGAGATAAATGCCCATTTTCAAACCATATTCCTGACAAGCTTCTGATAGTTCCTTCACCACATCACCTTTTCCATTTTTCCAGGGTGCGTTTTTTACTGAATGTTCGGTATAGGCGGAAGGCCACAAACAAAACCCATCATGATGTTTGACTGTTAGAATAATCCCCTTCATTCCTGCCTCTTTGGCAATGCGTGCCCACTGCCGTGTGTCCAGGTTGGTAGGGTTAAAGTTTTCAGGGCTTTCCCCTCCCGTTCCCCATTCCATATCACTGAAAGTATTCATATTAAAATGAACAAACATATTCATTTCCATTTCCTGCCAGGCTACCTGGGCTTCTGTGGGCACTGGCCCGAATGCTTTTGGGGGCTCAGATTGTTGACAAGCAGTAATGAAAATACTCACAACAACAACCAATACAATCCAATATCTGAAAACCATTTTTATCCTTTTTAATTGTTTTTCAAGAAGTTACTGAAATCATGAAAATAAAAAAAGCCCATCTGAAAAATCAGACAGGCTTTCTTAAATTTATTGATGTAGCTAACTTTTACTCTCCAATAGCTACGCGTTCAAAAGCAGATACGGTCATCCCTTTATTTACACTATCAAGATATTTGGCTACTGACATTCCAGATTCTTTCACATAATCTTGATTAAGCAACGTATTATCTTTGAAAAACTTATTCAGTTTTCCTTGTGCTATCTTCTCTATGATATGCTCTGGTTTGCCTTCAGCTACGGCTTGTTCCTTTCCGATCTCCAATTCACGGTCAATGGTTGCCTGGTCTACTCCATCTTTATCTACTGCAACAGGATGCATAGCCGCAATTTGCATGGCAATGTTTTTACCTGCTTCTGTTACGTCACCCTCCACATTTTTTAAAGCTACAAGCACACCCAACTTATTATTAGAGTGTATGTAAGGCACTACCGCTTCGCCTTCCAGACTTTTATAGGCACTTATTTCAATTTTTTCACCTATTTTACCGATCAGTTCTACGATTTTTTCACTTATGGTCAAATCGTCATATTTCAGTTGTAACAACTCTTCTACTGAACCGGGTTGTTGGTCAAAGGCAATATCAACGATTTTCTGTCCTGCTGCTTGAAAGTCATCGTTTTTTGCAACGAAGTCAGTCTCACAGGTAAGGGCAATCAGCACTGCTTTTGTAGCGTCATCGTTGGTTTTTGTAAAAATGGAACCTTCGGTAGTTTCCCTATCCGAACGGGAGGCCGAAACCTTCTGTCCTTTTTTCCGCAATATGTCAATTGCTTTATCTATATCTCCGTCAGCTTCGGTAAGGGCTTTTTTACAGTCCATCATACCGGCACCGGTCATTTGTCTTAGTTTATTAACTTCTTTTGCTGTAATGGCCATGTTATTCAAAGGTTAAGCGTTAACAAAACACCCATAAAAAATGAACACCGAAGCCAGGCCGGTGTTCAAATTCTTTATGAGCAAAATATGTTGATAATACTTTTTACTCTTTAGTACTTTCTTCTTTTTCCTGCTCTTTCTCTACCACCTCGGCTTCTTCTCCTTTAAGGTCAGCCTGCTTTTTCTTATCAGCCTCCTCTTTCATTTTGGCTTCTTCTTTTTCCTGCTTACGCTCCATCAAGCCATCTTCCACGGCCTTCCCGATTTGCTTTACAATCAGTGAAATTGACTTATAAGCATCGTCATTGGCTGGAATAGCATAATCTACCTCATTTGGATCAGAGTTGGTATCTACTATGGCAATAACCGGAATATTGAGCTTCTGGGCTTCTTTTACGGCAATATGCTCTCTTTTGATATCAACGATGAACAAAGCAGATGGAAGGCGGGTGAGGTCAGAAATTCCACTAAGCACCCTTTCAAGTTTTTCCTGCTCACGGCTCAGCATCAGCTTTTCGCGCTTAGCCAAATTCAAATAAGCTTCTTCTTTGGTCATCTTCTCTATAGAAGAAAGCTTCCTGAGCGACTTCCGAATAGTGGCAAAATTGGTGAGCATACCTCCCAGCCAGCGGTGGGTAACATAAGGCATGCGCAGCCTTTTTGCCTCTTCTGACACCACTTCCTGTGCCTGCTTTTTGGTAGCCACAAACATGATTTTCCGGCCTGATTTTGCCATGTTTTTCACTACGTGGCAAGCTTCGTCTAAACAAGCGAGCGTTTTGTTCAGGTCAATGACGTGTATGCCATTGCGCTCCATGAAGATGTAAGGAGCCATTTTTGGATCCCACTTCCGGGTAAGGTGCCCAAAATGAACGCCGGCATCCAATAAGTCTTTATACGTTAAATTATCCATTTATAATGAGTTTCTTGTTTTGAGTTTCTTGTTTGACGTAATAGTAACCTTCAAACATGAAACTACAAACTATTATCGTTTACTGAACTGGAATGATCTTCTTGCTTTTCTGTGTCCGTATTTCTTACGCTCTACCATACGAGGGTCCCTGGTAAGGAAACCTTCTTTTTTCAGGGGTGGGCGATTTTCAGGATCAGCTTCGCAAAGCGCACGTGCTGTGGCCAGTCTTACAGCCTCAGCCTGCCCTTTCAAGCCTCCACCCGACACATTGATTTTCACATCAAAGTTCCCATTGGCTTCAACCAGCGTCAAAGCCTGCTGGGCAATGGTTTGCAATACTTCAGTTGGAAAATAATCTTCCAACTTCTTTTTATTGATGATTACCTCGCCTTTGCCCGGCTCCATGTAAAGCCTTGCAATAGCTGTCTTTCTTCTACCTATGGTGTTGATTACTTCCATAATTTAGTTATTCAGCAAAAACCCTTATTTCAAAACGAGTTGCTCAGGCTGTTTTCCCTCATGAGGATGTTCACTGCCTTCGTATACATATAAATTGTTAAATAATTTCCGGCCCAATCTGTTTTTGGGCAGCATGCCTTTCACAGCCCGCTCAATGATGCGTGCAGATGACTTCTGCATCTCCTGGCGGGGCGTGGTAAAGCGCTGCCCTCCCGGGTAACCTGTATGCCGGATATATTGCTTGTCATCCATTTTTTTACCGGTCAATTTGATCTTATCGGCATTGATTACGATTACTTTGTCACCGCAATCTACATGGGGTGTAAAGCTGGGTTTATGCTTTCCCCTCACAACTTTTGCTACCCCACTGCAAAGCCTGCCCAACACAGCGCCTTCGGCATCTACAACATACCATTTCTTCTCTACAGTTGCCTTGTTGGCAAATGTGGTTTTATAACTCAGAGTATCC
Source organism: Cyclobacteriaceae bacterium (assembly GCA_965230065.1). Classification (GTDB taxonomy): domain Bacteria; phylum Bacteroidota; class Bacteroidia; order Cytophagales; family Cyclobacteriaceae. The sequence goes on from OZ245942.1 coordinate 865,996, forward strand.
ACTTTTCAAGTATTTATTTTATATAGATTTCTAGCCCTTTTTCGGAAAAGACCACAAAAGTAGGATGTTATTTCCTGAAATGCAACCACCTTTGAAAGGATTTATCTGTATTTCCTTAATTGCTTCACCAATACTGCAAAATCTTTCGGATAAGGCGCTTCAACCTCGATATACTTACCATTCAATAGATTGAATTTCAGCGCTTTTGCGTGCAATGCTACTCTTTTAATAAGCGGAAGTTCTTCAGTATCTTTTTTTAGATTAAATTTTCTTTTAATCTCAGAAAGATAAATGGGGTTTCCACCGTACTGCTCATCCCCGGCAATGGGGGCTTTTATGTGGGCAAGGTGTACACGAATCTGATGGAACCTTCCGGTGATAGGCTGGCAGGCAAGCAGGGTGTGCATTTTATAGGCTTCGATGGCCTGCACGATGGTTTGGGCTGGTTTTCCTTTGTGGTTCACCCTGGCTACTCCCTTTCCGGAGATGAGGATAGGAAGGTTAATTTTTTCTTTTTGGAATTCGTGAATACCATCTGCCACGGCATGGTAAGTCTTTTTTACTTTTCTTGCTTCAAATTGTACTGCAAGAGCCTGGTATGCTTCGGGGTGTTTGGCAATGGCAAGTGCCCCGGAGGTTTCTTTGTCCAGCCGGTGGCAAACTTGTGCAGTAGTAATGTATGCCCTTGCCTGGCCTAAAATATTGACTTTGCTGCTGCGATCAGCCAGCGTCGAGATAAATGGGGGCTTATTGATGACGATATAATCTTCATCTTCGTACAAGATAAGATCAGAAAATGCAGTATTTTTCATAGGTAAGGCAAAGGAAAGCAATAGCAGGCTTCTTTCAAATAGATTGAGTAAGCCGTAGCAGTGGCAGTAAAAAAAACAACTGCCACTGCTGCTACCTACTGCTACTGAGTAGGTTGTATAAACTTTAACTCTACCCTTCTGTTCAATTCACGCCCTTCTTTTTCGTCGTCATTAGAGGCTAAAGGATATTTTTCCCCATGTGCTTCCAAAATCAGGCGGTCACTTGAAACACTACTATTGTTTACCAAATAGCTGGCTACACTTTCTGCCCTTTTGTGTGATATTTTCTCATTGATATTTTCACCTCCCACGGCATCAGCGAAGCCTGCTATTTCCAACATCAGGCCAGGCTCCCGGGCCATTATGGCCTGCACTTTATCCAATTTGGCTTGATATTCACTGCGGACCCGGGCTTGGTTGAAATCAAAATAAAGGTTTGCCAATAGCATATATGCTACTGTACTGCCATCATTTTCTATATGAACTTTTTCAAATTCTGAAAGTATCAAATTGGAAACTGATGAAGCGGTTGCTTCCACTTCTTTATTAGCGTTAACATTGGTATTAGATGCCATTGCAAGTGAGGGTGGAGTGGTCACCGGGCTTTCAACAATTTCACTTTTTGTGGTTGGTTCAGCCTTTTCGGTAATAACTTCTGTACTATTGGCAAGTGGTTGAGGTTCCGCTTTTTCAGTAGGTGTAAAAGCTACTACAGGCACTTCTTCTTCCTCCGAAGGCTTGAACCTTTCCGGCAGCTTTGCCTTATAAATATTACGGTTTAAAGCCCGTTTTTTATAAGATTCAAAATATATTTCCTCAAAATCGGAAGTAAAAGAAAAGTAAGTTTCTTCATCTTTGCTATTTATAGGCTGTCCGAGGTTTTCAGGCACCGACCACCGGGTCCAGGTATCGTCCAATCGCTTAGCGTAAAAAATATCTCCACCTCCTTCGCCAGGATGCCCTTCTGAAACAAAAAACAAACTCTTACCATCAGTTCCTAAAAAAGGGGCATATTCAGATCTGCTGGTATTGATTATATTACCCAAATTGACAGGCTCGCCCCAGTTACCGTCCATTGTAGGAAAACTTATGTACAAGTCCTGATCACCCACCAGTTCCTTATCATCTGCTTTTTCAATAGCCAATAATAGAACGTTCTCTTCATATGAATAATAAAAATCGGCATAAATGCTCTTATTACTGTAATTTTTAACTTTTTGAGGTTCGGGTATTGACCATCCTTCGCCGGTTTTGTAAGCCTTTGCCAATACCTTAGGGCTATTTTTTGGCAGCTTTTCATAAATGTTTATGAAAATACCTTCCTCCCCTGTATCATTGATACTTACCACTGCATTTACACCTTTATTGTTAAGTGGCTCACCTACATTTTTGGGTATACTCCACTCTCCATTTTCCAACAAATGTGTAACCCATATGTCTTGCCTGTCTTTTTCACCATTCACATTTTCGGGGTGATGTTTTCTACAAAAATACAGGGTAGTGCCATCTGCAGAAATCAGAGGCCGGGTTTCCATATATGGTGAGTTGATGGCTTTGGACAAGGCTTCTTTTTTTGGGAGTTCAGATGATTTACTTTGTCCACTTGCATTAAGCGCAATCACTGATGTCAAAACGAGTAGTACTATTAAATTTTTCATTTTACGCATCATTTATAATGATGATGGGTCCGTGTGCAGGGTGTGCAACAATTAAAAAAAATACGGATTCAAAAACAGATTGAATAAAAAATTTTCAGAAAGTTACTGATTTAGAATAAGTTATAACAGCATAATTGAATGAAAAATATAACATAAATTACACCAGTAAGTTACCACCTGATTTTTTTAAGATCAATAGTGAGAAGATTAGTTACTTAGCATGCTCAATGTATTTTTAGATTAATTTACGAAAAAATAGAATTTTTTTACAAAAACAAGTCAGATGCGTAGCAGAACGATACTTTGGTGTTTATTGAGCATGCTATTAGTAGTTTTCACATTGGATACTGCACAAGCTCAAAGAAAAAAGCAAAACAGGCTTAAGAGAAAAAACCGGCTAATAAGCAGGTTTACAACAAAAAAACAACCCTTTCCGTCATCCTACAGGTATACTACTGTGGAATTTGGGCTCAGTGCCTTTAATTATTTTGGTGACCTTGCACCTACTGCAAGTATAGCCAGCACTGATTTAAACTTTACCCGTCCGGGGATTTCTCTCGCGCTCAAACACAAATTTGGCTCTCAGTTTTTTATGAGAAGTGAATTTTCATGGGGCAGATTACAAGGTGATGATTATGACTCGGCAAATCCGGAAGATAACAATGGTATTTATCGTTATATCAGAAACCTTCATTTCAGAAATGATGTGAAGGAGCTAAACTTAACAGGTATGATTACTTTATTTCAGAATCGCTCCTGGTTCTCGAGACGAAGTCTTTTCAACCCTTATCTATTCGGAGGAGTAGCTGTATTGCACCATAACCCAAAGGCTTTAGTGCCGGAAACTGACGGAAATGGCAACACCCTACCTGATGCAGGAAAATGGGTAGCTTTACAACCCCTGGGTACTGAGGGTCAGCACAGTGAACAAGCTGAAATTAAACCCTACAGCCTATTTCAACTGGCTATCCCGGTGGGGGCGGGAGTAAGCCTGAAAATTAATAATCGGGTAGATATGGCCTTTGAAGTAGGTTATCGCTATTTGTTTTTTGATTATATTGACGATGTAAGTAGCAACTATGTAGACAAAGGTATATTAAACGACCCACTGGCAAAAGTTCTTTCAGACAGAAGCCTGGAAACAACTGCGGCTATTTCAGGAGATGAAAGAGACTTTGAGGCTATGCAACAGAAGTCTCGTATCATCACTTACACGGGGAATGATGGGCAAACTTACTCTACTTTTTCAGGATTTGGGCATACCACCAATGGAGTAGATAATATCAGGGGAAACTCTAATAACAATGATATTTATATGGTAACAACCATACGGCTTTCCTATATCATAGGCAGTGGGCGGCGAAAAGCCAATACTCGAATTCTTGACTTCAGATAATAATATTTAACCATTTTTTGATTCGGCGAGGGCTGAGTATAGTGTAGAGGCTTCCCCACGAGGAAGGCTAAAGCTGAATACTGAGCCTTCGCCAACTTTACTTTTTACTTCAATCTTTGTGTTGTGGGCTTCTAAAATATGCTTCACAATGGCCAGCCCTAACCCAGTGCCCCCTTTATCTCTCGATCGGCTTTTCTCTACCCTATAAAACCTTTCAAATACCCGATCCAAATCTTCAGGAGGAATACCCCTGCCCTGATCTTTCACAGCTATTGCGACTTCTTTCCCAACAACTTCAAAAACTGTAACTACGTTCCCTCCTTTTTTGGTATACTTTATAGCATTACTCACTAAATTGGTAAGAACCTGCTGGATACGGTTAGGATCGGCATACACGTATATTTTACCCAGGTTTTCAGCATGTTTTGTTTTTAAGACAATATCTTTTTTTTCGGCTTCTTCTTCAAATTGATCGTACACTTCCCCAATCGTGTTTAATACATTAAAGTGCTCATCATGCATTTTGATTTCACCGGTCTCCATCTGAGAAAGCGTAAGCAGTTCGTGCACCAGCCTGTCTAATCCATCCAGGCTCTTACCTGCTTTTTTCAGAAATTTGTAACGGATTTTTTTATCTTCAACTGCTCCATCCAGCAAAGTATGCACGAAGCCCTGAGCTGCAAATATGGGCGTTTTCAATTCATGAGAAATATTGGCAACAAACTCCCGTCGGAACGCCGCCAGCTTTTTCAGATCGTTGATTTCCTGTTGTTTGTTAGCTGCATAAGAAAAAATCTCCTGGTTAATGCGCTTCAACGGGTTCAGGGATTTGCTTTCTGAGTTTTTTTCTAAAAAAGAGAGGTCTTTCTTTTTCAGTTTGTCAAGCGCCGAATAGATGGTATGTATTTCTCGAAAAATGAGAAAATCGAGGGTGATTTTAATAAGTATATAAGCAGAAGAAAAAGATAATGCAAAAGCTACCAATAAGGCTGTACTCGTTATATCTTTTACTAAGGACAAAAAAGCGGTAGTGACCACCGCAATGGAAATACCTAGCAAAAGTGATACTGCGCTCGAGTTGATTAACATCTTTGTATAAGTAGTACCAAATGTGAAGTTACTGGTTACTCTCTACAAATTTATCAACATCTGATACTTTACCAAGTAATATCAAAATATCTGTTTCTTCAAGCTTTGTATCTGGGTACGGAACGCCAATTACCTTATAGTCTTCTTCAGTTTCTCCATCCTGCTCTTTTTCATATTTCCGTTTAATAGTAATAAGATTGAGGTCGTATTTTTCCCGCAAACCCATTTCACGCAGTGTTTGGCCTGCTATCCTTTTGGGGGTATTAATCTCAACAATATCATATTCATCAGAAAGGGATAAGGAAGTATGTATATTCGGATGTAACAGTGTTCCTGCAATGGTTTTAGCCACCGTTACTTCCGGGGAGAGTATTTCTTCAACGCCCAACTTTTGCAAAATCATCCTTTGCTGGGCATTAGCGGCCCTTGACATGAGCCTATTCACCTCGAGCTCGAGTAAGAGTACAGAAGCTAACAACAGACATTCAAAATCCTCTCCTATAGCAACAACCACGGCATCTGCCTCATGAATGTTTTGTCCCACCAGGGCTTTCTTATTTGTAGCATCCAAACAAACGGCATGGGCTACATCATCTTTGATGGCTTCTACCCTGGCAAGCTTGATATCTACAGCTGTCACTTCAGCACCACGTTCAGCCAGCGTGCGTGCAATAGAAGCGCCAAATACGCCTAGCCCAATTACGGCAAATTTCTGTTTCATATTTTCACCGTGTAAAGCTTAGTTTTGGGGATTAAACTAAGGGGATTTTACAAATGGTTTTGCAAAAAATTTACCAGATGTTGCACAGCAATACCTCTGTGACTGATCTTATTTTTCTGAGCTGTACTCATTTCAGCAAAGCTGAGGTCATAGCCATCCGGGATAAAAACAGGATCGTACCCAAATCCACCACTACCCGTCAGTTGGCTTGAGATTCTTCCACGAACTACGCCTTCAAAACACTTCACTTCATTTCCCCGAATAAAGGTGATTACGGTCCGGAACCTGGCAGCACGGTTTGCAGTATCTTTCATTTTTTCTAACAGCAACTTAATGTTATCATCACTACTTCTTTGCGGGCCGGCAAACCTTGCAGAATATACACCTGGCGCGCCGTTCAACGCCTCTACCTCCAGGCCTGTATCATCGGCAAAACAAGGTATGCTGTAATGCCGATGCACATAATCTGCTTTTTCTAAAGAATTGCCTTCCAGTGTTTCATGGGTTTCGGGCAATTCATCTTCACACCCAATATCTTTCAGGCTCAGTATCTGAAATGATGTGCCTAGCAAACTGCTTACTTCATGCAGTTTGTGCTGATTATTGGTAGCAAAACAAATATCCATTTAGTTACTGGAAACTATATCCACTAACTCCACATCAAATTTCAGGATAGAATTGGCTTGAATTACTCCGCCCCGGGCTTGTGCCCCATATGCCAAAGGTGAAGGGATGTACAGGGTGGCTTTGCCTCCTTCTTGCAGTAGGGCTATACCTTCGTCCCAGCCCGGAATTACCCAGCCCTGGCCTAATGGGAAAGCAAAAGGCTCGCCACGATCATAAGAAGCATCAAAGGGTGTTCCGTCGAGCAATGTGCCGCGATAATGCACGTATACCGAATCGCCGGGCGCAGGTACTTGCCCGCTGCCTTCTTCGGTAATTATATACCGCAGGCCAGATTCTGTAGTTTCTGCGTCAATATTATTTTCTTCCAGGTATTCTTCAATGATGGCAATATCTTCCTCCATCTGCTCTGCCTGATCGGCCATCATGGCTTCACGCTGTTTTTGCATTTGCGCAGTTTGATATTCCCGATGTTCTTCCGGCGACATAATATCTACTACGCCAATATTGAAAGTAATAAAACTCCCTTCTTTGATAAAATCGGGCAAAGGTTGCTGAAAAGTGTTTTGAAATACTTCTTCGGCTTTGAGTTTAAAAAGTACACTATCCCCTTCTTTCAACATGCCAAAACCAGTTCCAAGGTTTCCCATTTTGGCAGCTACTGTGTCGACATATTCAATAGGCACCGGCGCGCCCATTTTGTCTGTGCTAAACAACAAAGAATCGTCCTCTGTTGTATATTTCATATTGAGTAACATAACCTGCCCATTTTCGCAGGTAGGCCCGCTCCCTTCGTATACATATTTATATAGTAAACCTGACTCTCCTTCCTGGAATTCCCCTGAAGACTGGCAAGATGCTAATAAAAAAATGCTCCCGAGCAATGCCAGGAAAAGATTATCCAACTTTTTCATGTTCTATTTGTGTTTCTGGTATTAACCTGTGTTTGTGTAATTGTTCTTTGTAAAGTGGTAATAATTTGAGAAACTTTTGTTCCGTTTCTTCCAAGGAAACATCGGAAGCCCCTCCGGCCGCATTCTTATGCCCGCCCCCTTCAAAATGTTTAGCTGCCAAATCGTTTACGGCAAATTCGCCTACAGAGCGGAATGAGAGGCGAATACCATCGGGGCGGTCAATAATCACGGCAGCCATCGTGATATTCTCTATGGAAAGGGCGTAATTCACCAAACCTTCTGTATCGCCTGTGCGGGAGTTAAAGCGTTTAAGTTCTTCAGCGGTAATAATAAAATAGGCCGTTTTAAACTCTGGTAGTACTACAAGCTTTTCGCTCAAAGCATAACCAATAAAACGCAGCCTGTCTACTGTATTATTATCGTAAATTAACTTGCTTACTTTGGCAACATCGGCCCCAATATCTATGAGGTTAGCCACTACCTTATGTACATTTTTGGTAGTATTCGGATGCCTGAAAGAGCCTGTATCCGTCATGATGCCTGCATACAATGCTTCGGCAATATCCTTATCAATAAGATACTGCTCCCCCATTTCTACAATCAGGTCGTATATCAGCTCACAGGTGGCCGCTGCCTTGATGTCCCACAACTCAAAATCGGCAAAATCCTCTTTATTTTCATGATGGTCTATCAGCACCTTGATGGCACCGGCTTCACCCACAATTTCACCCAGCTCATTAATCCTTTTAAGACAGGAAAAGTCCAGGCAAAAAATCACTTCAGCGTCATTCACCAGTTTTCTGGAGTGTTCTTCATTCCCTTCGTTGAACACGATGACTCCATCATTACCATGCATCCAGTGCAAAAACTTGGGATAGTCGGTAGGTGTAATCACATGAACCTGATGATGTTTTTTGGCCAGAAAAGCAGCCAACCCTAATGAAGAACCTAAGGCATCTGCATCGGGTTTATGATGCGTTGTGATAACGATCCGCTTAGGAGTGCTAAGCAGTTCTTTAAAAGCTTCAAAATGTCGCATTATAAAAACCTCTATAATTTTACTGAGTAAGGCCAGCAAAATGTGAACCGTATCGCCTTATTCTTTAACGACCGAACACAAATGTGATAATAAAAACCATAAAATCAAAAGACAACTTTCCTGTAACCAGATTCATTTCTTACACTGTTGCCTTTCTGCCGTAATATCCAATAACGGCAAAATTGCCTAAATTATTCTATTGAATATATCTTAACCTAAACTCATAAGATGGGTATTACGAAAAAGTGAATGGTAGGTTTAGTTTTTAGTGAATAATTATTTGCACCTTTAAAAAACGCACCACGCACTTCTTGTGAGGCAGCCCAAGAAGTGGCGGGTACAGGACAATAGACCCCTCGTCTTGATTGTTGAACCTATCGGCAGTATCTTCGTATTTAATTTAGCATAAGGTAAAATAAATCTATCATGGAAACTTATTTAAAAGAAACAAGCCAACCTGTACATATTTATCTGGAAGCTAACCCAAACCCGAACTCACTGAAGTTTGTGGCCAATTTTATGCTCATATCCGAAGGAGAAAGTTATGATTTTCCGGATGCTGAAAGCGCTCAAAATGCGCCTCTTGCTCAGGAACTTTTTGGGTTTGATTATGTGAAAAGGGTATTTTACATGAGCAACTTTGTTACGGTAACGAAAGACGAAAACGTAGGCTGGGAAGCTATTCAGGATGAATTGAAGGGCCATATTCAAGCATACCTCGAAGCAGGAAAGCCCCTGCTGCGCAAAGAAGCTGCTAAAGAAATACAAAACGCCCCTGATGAGAACGACAGCGAGATTGAAAGAAATATCAAAGGCATTTTGGACGAATACGTGCGCCCGGCTGTTGAGCAAGACGGAGGCGCGATCCAGTTTCATTCTTACGATGATGGTGTGGTAAAACTACTGCTACAAGGCTCATGCAGCGGATGCCCTGCTTCTATGGTCACCCTGAAAGCTGGTATTGAGAACCTGCTAAAACGTATGCTGCCAGAAGTAAAAAGCGTGGAAGCTGAAGGAGTTTAGTTGTTTGTTGTTTGTTGATGCACTATTTCATTGATTAAAATGGTTACACTGGTTGTAGCCATTTGTTGTTTTAATATTAACCCAAAGAATATTACGTTACTTGCTTTACCCAAAAGAAAATATTGAGCAAAAAACAGGTTTTGATAAAGTGAGGCAACATCTGAAAGCCAGTTGTACCAGCAGCTTGGGCACCGCCTTTGTAGATAAAATGCGCTTTTCAGATGATTTCCAGAAAATCAGCAAACTACTGCACCAAACGGAAGAGTTCAGACAAATTTTATTGGGTGTTGATGCCTTTCCTTCTTCCAATTACATAGATGTGTCCCGGTATCTTGAGAAGGCCCAGGTAGAAGAAGCCTTTCTTTCCGCAGAAGAATTTTTTGAGCTTCAGCTTTCGTTGGATACCATTTTCAAATGCCTGGCTTTCTTCCAAAAAACTGAGGAAACGGCTTTTCCATATTTAAAATCCCTGTGCGAATTTGTACATCTGGACGAAAGCATTAATCGTGAAATAGCGCAAGTTATTGACGAAAAGGGTAAAATCCGGAATACAGCCAGCCCTGCCCTCAATCAGATTCGGCACGCCATTATTAATGCACAACACCGCGTCAGGAAAACGCTTGACCGCATCTTGCTCTCGGCCAAAAGTAGCGGATATACGCCCGATGAAGCCAACATTACACTGAGGGGCGGAAGAATGGTGATTCCGGTGGTGGCCGAACACAAACGGCATATCAAAGGATTTATCCATGATGAATCGGCTACGGGGCAAACGGTTTTTCTGGAACCTACCGAAGTGCTGGAAATTAACAACGAACTGCGTGACCTGGAGTATCAGGAAAAAAGGGAGGTAACCAGGATACTCAAGGCACTCACCAATTATATCCGCCCTTATTTGCCAGCATTGAAAACAGCCTATCATTTTTTGGGGATGATAGATTTCATCAGGGCTAAAGCCAAATTTGCCATTCAACTGAATGCTCAATTGCCGCATTTGGAAAAAACCCGAGTACTCGACTGGTACCAGGCCCGCCATCCTTTGCTGGAAATTTCTTTTCAGCAGCAAGGCAAAAAAGTAGAGCCTTTGGATATTCAAATCAATGAGGAGCAACGCATTCTGGTTATTTCAGGTCCCAATGCCGGCGGTAAATCGGTATGCCTAAAAACGGTTGGGTTGATGCAATATATGTTGCAGTGCGGCATGCTCATTTCGGTATCTGAACGGTCAAAAGCTGGTATTTTCCAAAGTGTTTTTATCGATATTGGCGACGAGCAATCGTTAGAAAATGACCTGAGTACGTATAGCTCGCACCTGACAAACATGCGGTTTTTTTTGAAATTTGCAGATAAGAAAACCCTGTTTTTGATAGATGAATTTGGCGTAGGTACAGAGCCACAGTTCGGCGGTGCCATTGCCCAAACTATTCTGGAAGAATTGAATAACAGACGGGCTTTCGGTGTAATTACAACGCACTATACCAACCTCAAACAATTTGCAGATGCCAACCCCGGCATCGTGAATGCTGCTATGGTATTTGATGCTGAGCACCTGGAGCCGTTGTATCAATTAAAAATTGGAAAACCCGGCAGCTCTTATGCTTTGGAAATTTCGCGTAAGATTGGCCTCCCCCATAAAATTATTGAAGCATCCAAAACGCTTATCGGCTCAGAAAGAGTAAGTTTTGACCAAATGCTGAATGAACTGGAAGCAGATAAGAAAAAATACCATGAACTCAACCAAAAAGTGAGTCGTGAAAATAAAATGCTCACCCAAAGGGTAAATGAGTACGAAGAGTTGAAAGATTTTCTGGAAACGCAGAAGAAAAAGATTGTTGAGGAAGCGAAGGCAGAAGCCCGCCGCCTTTTGTCTGAAACCAACCAGCAGATTGAGCAAACCATCCGTACGATTAAAGAAAACCAGGCGGAGAAGAAGAAAACCCTTGAGGCCAGAAAAAACCTGGAAACATTTACAAAGAAAATAAAACCGGCTGCCCCGGGCCGTACTTCGAAGAAACCTCAGCAATACAAAGAACAGGAAGTGCTCACCGGGCCAATTGCTCCCGGGGATTTTGTACGCTTGCCTGATACCGGAGCCGCAGGAGAAGTACTTTCCATCAAAGGCAACCAGGCAGAAATAGCCATAGGTGCTTTAAAATCGAATGTGAAACTCAACCGGCTGGAAAAAATTTCAAAAAACACCTACAAAAAAATTAGTGGAGAAAAGTCTTCAGGAAATTACCAACCCAACATCAACCTGAACCAAAAACTTTCGGGCTTCAGCACCAATCTGGATATTCGGGGCAAAAGGGTTGAAGAAATTTTCCCTATTGTAGAAAACTTTGTGAGCGAAGGCAATATGTTTGGCTTCAACGAGCTGCGCATCATCCACGGCAAAGGCGATGGCATATTGCGCAAGGTAGTACGCGACCAACTAAAACAGATGAAAGTTGTGAAAACCGCCCGTGACGAACACATTGAGCAAGGCGGGGCAGGGGTAACCATTGTACATTTAGCATAAAAAAAGCGCCCTAAGGCGCTCTTAATTTTTTAATTCTAAGTTGACCTCATTACTCTTTTTTGGTCAGGGAAAATGTATATTGACCATCAATGCCCTGATACCTTCCTCCAGAGTCTCCCTCAGTATTGATCGTAAAATTCATATCTAATTTCGATCCGTCTGCTGAAACTTTTACACCTGTCATTTCTACATCATCAGGCATGCGGGTAATAGTGGCACCAGCCATAAAATCATCCGATTCTTCCACTATGAAGGAACCAGAAGCAGGAAAAACCTCTGTGTTGGCACTTTTGGTAGTATAAGTAACACCACTTTGAGAAGCTGTAATACTGATAGAAAAATCAGTAAATTCAGCAGCGGCAGGCCCGGTAATATCATTGGCAGTTAATTGTTCCCAAGTTCCAGAAATCTCTTGTCCGGGAACATCTCCACTATCTCCTCCGTTTCCACCATCATCTTCTTTACACCCGAAAACAAATAGTACACTCAATAAAAGGGAAGCTACGATTGATTTATGTGTGAATTTCATCTTGTAATAGTTAGTTTATTTGGCAAAATTAGTCAAAAAAATCAAATTTTTCTCTATTTTTTTATATTAATTCAATTTATAGCAATACAGAAATACCAAGTTATGACTTATAGTCGTCTAAACTGAGAACGTTATTACAAAAATCATACTCATGTGGTTGATTAGAGCAAATTATCAATATCTTCCCTTCGCTGACTTTTCGCACTTCTTTTTGATACCAGGCAACACCTTTTGCGTCTAAATTTACAGTAGGTTCGTCCAGTAACAATACATCATTTTGAGAATAAAAAGCCAGCCCCAGTTTTAGGCGCTGTTTCATACCGGAAGAAAACTGCCGAATGTATTTATGTCGGGCTTTCTCTAAAAATAATGACGAAATAATTTTAGGAATCGTATATCCTGAGGCGGTTTCTTTAAACTGAAAGTGAAATTTCAGCAATTCTTCCAAGGTAAATGCTTCCACCAGCTCAGTATACGGAGCTACCAGCGACAAATGCCTGAAAACATTTTCATTCCTGATAGCCTGATTATTCTCTTTTAAATACTGAAGGTTTCCCGTAGAAAAAGGCATTAAACCAGATAAGACCAAAAGCAGGGTTGACTTACCACTTCCGTTTGGCCCGGTAAACGCATAATTATGATTGTTGGAGAGGTGGATGTCCAGGTTTCTGAAAATCCATTCAGCATGAAATTTTTTGCCTAAACCTTTGGCTACAATATGCATATTTACTGAAGGAATCCGCGCATGATGCCCCGCTCAGAATTTCGGATAAAATTCAGGATTTCGTCCCTTTCTTTAGAAGGAGTCATTTTCAGTTCTATTTCATTAAGGGCCATGGTATTGTTAAAGCCACTCAAATAGATAATCCGATAAATCTCTTGAATTTCGTTAATTTTTTCACTGGTGAAGCCTCTTCTGCGCAAGCCAATGGAGTTGATCCCACTATATCCCAAAGGTTCCCGTGCTGCTTTGGTAAACGGAGGCACATCTTTGCGAACGAGCGAGCCACCCGACACCATAGCGTGGGCACCAATTTTCACAAACTGATGTACGGCCGAAACCCCTCCGATAAAGGCATAGTCTTGTACATCTATGTGACCGGCCAACTGCACTGCATTTGCCACAATTACGTTATTGCCAATGATGCAATCGTGGGCAACATGCACATAAGCCATGAGCAGGCAGTTTTCTCCCACACCGGTTGTATTTTTATCTAAAGCAGTACCCCGGTTTAAGGTTACACATTCCCGAATGACAGAGTTATCCCCGATGGTTACAGTGGTGGGCTCTCCTTTGTATTTAAGGTCTTGCGGAGGTGCTGAAACTACAGCTCCCGGAAAAATACGGCAATTTTTACCAATGCGCGCCCCATCCATGATGGTAACATTGGAGCCTATCCAGGTGCCTTCGTCTATTTCAACATTTTGGTGAATGATGCTAAATGGCTCGATAACCACATTATTAGCAATCTTTGCTTCGGGGTGTATGTACGCTAAAGGTTGATTCATGGAGTTTTCTTAACTATACTTGCCGACATCGTTGCTTCACATACCAACTGGTCGCCTACAAATGCCTGTCCGTGCATTTTGGCAATACCACGGCGTATGGGCGCAAGCAACACACATTGGATGGTTATGGTATCTCCGGGCAACACCATCTTTTTAAAACGGCAGCTTTCAATGCCCAAGAAATAGGTCCAGTAATTTTCAGGATCAGGAACCGTGCTCAATACCAGGATACCGCCCGTTTGCACCATTGCCTCTACCTGCAATACACCGGGCATTACAGGATTTCCGGGAAAGTGCCCTTGAAAGAACGGTTCATTCATGGTAATATTTTTCACACCCGCCACACATTTTTCATCCAAATGATAAATTTTATCAATCATCAGGAAAGGATACCGGTGTGGCAACATCTGGCTAATCTGATTGATATTCAGTACAGGAGGAAGCTTGGGGTTGTACACAGGAATATCGCTGGTAGAAGCAGATTTCTCAATAGCCCTCTTTAGTTTTTTGGCAAAAGCAACATTGGCCGCATGCCCGGGCCGGGCAGCCAGTATCTGTGCCTTCAGGGGCCTGCCTACCAAAGCCAGATCACCCATCATGTCTAACAGTTTATGCCTGGCAGGTTCATTATTGTAACGCAACTCTACGTTGTTCAGTATACCTTCGGCTTTCACTTCTACTTTGGGCTTGTTAAACAACTTTGCCAGATGCTCAAGCTCATTTTCCTCCACCACACGGTCTACCACTACAATAGCATTATTCAGGTCACCTCCCTTGATGAGGTTATTTTTATACAGCATTTCCAACTCATGCAAAAAACAGAAAGTCCGGCATGAAGCGATTTCTTTGGAAAACTGACTGATATCATTCAGGGAAGCATGCTGGCTACCCAACACCGGAGAGTTATAGTCTATCATAACTGTTACCCGATAGTCATCTAAGGGCAGGGCAGCTATTTCAACATTCCGGGCGGGTTCGCGGTAAAAAATACCTTCATTTACCTCGAAAAAATTTCGCAGTGCACTCTGTTCTTCCGTACCAGCCTCTATGAGCGCGTCCACAAACATTTTGGAACTCCCATCCATGATGGGAGGCTCAGGGCCGTCCAGTTGAATCAGAACGTTATCTATTTCTAACCCCACAAGGGCGGCCAAAGTGTGCTCAACGGTATTTATCCTGGCTCCACTTTGCTCTATGGTAGTACCCCGCGAAAGGTCTACCACATTATCCGCATCGGCATCGATGGTAGGTTGGGTTTCCAGGTCGATACGCTGGAACTTGATGCCGTGCCCGGGCTTGGCAGGTAAAAAAGTCATGTTCGTTTTCACCCCGGTATGGAGCCCTACGCCCGAAACGGTTACTGATTTCTTAATCGTGTGCTGTTTGGTATTCATTGTATTATTAACTCCCCGACAAATTTAGTATTTTTTTCTCAAGGTCTTTGATGCGCTCATTCATTTCAGGCAGCTTCTTAAACACTGCATAAGTACGCAAATATTGTTTCCGATCAAAAGCAGGCGAGCCTAAAAGTATACTTCCTTCCTGTTCTACAGACTTACCCACACCGGCCTGGGCACCAATCATACTACGATCTGCAATTTTCAAATGCCCAACCACTCCCACCTGTCCGGCCACTACACATCCTTTTCCTATCGTAGTAGAACCTGATACGCCGGTTTGTGCGGCAATCACCGTATTATCACCGATTTCAACATTATGGGCAATCTGGATCAGGTTATCTAATTTTACCCCGTTTCCAATTTTGGTAGACCCCATGGTGGCGCAATCTATCACTGTATTGGCCCCAATGTCAACATGATCGCCAATAATTACATTGCCTAATTGCGGAATGGTTTTGTAAGTTCCATTCTCCTGAGGGGCAAAGCCAAACCCATCACTCCCGATGACAGCGCCTGCATGGACTACACAGTGCTTGCCGATTATACAACCTGCATAAATTTTTGCGCCAGCATAAATAATCGTGCCTTCCCCGATTTTTACATTATCGCCAATGTACGCGTTCGGAAAAATTTTTACATTATCTTTTATTTCGCATTGGTTACCAATGTACGAAAAGGCGCCCCGGTAAATGCCATCCCCTACTTTAGTAGAATCGCTGATATACGAGGGGCTTTCCACTCCTTCTTTTTGGAGGTTTATCAACTTATGAAATTCTTCAAGCAAAGCCGTAAAGCTAAGGTAAGGATCTTTTACCCTGATTAATGTAGCTCCTACTGCTTTTCGAGGCTGAAAGTTTTTTTCAATAATAACCGCACTGGCATGGGTAGTGTAAAGGGAAGGCTCGTACTTGAGATTGGAAAGGAAAGAAATTTCCCCAGGCTTGGCATCCTGTATTTTACCCAAACTATTAACCTTTTTTGATCCATCGCCTTCTACAGTTCCCCCCAGCAGGCCGGCAATATCATCTACACTAAATTCAAACATTACACAATGCGGTTACTTAGAAAAAAAATTTACCAAACGCAAATTTACATTTTTGGGCCAGCATAGGTAGTATTTTTTAACAATTTTGCTCATGGCCTTGATATTTGGCAGATCAGATGCCTGGGCTATGTCTTTTACCTTACCTTTTTTTGTGAGAATATTGATCTTTTCTCCCCCTGATAAATACGCTGCGTTGCTGATACTTCCATGTTTTATAAAGTAATGGGCATTTTCAAGGTCCGTTTTCAATATTTTGGCTGTCTCCTGCTCTTGTTTTTCAATTAGCTGCTCTTTTAAGGGCTGACTGGTCAGGATGATTTTAAACAACTTTCGTTGCAAAAGCCAAGTACTCAGGGTTGCTAATATTGGGTCTGTATGGTCGTTCCAAAACTTCAGCCCTCCCCAAATATCATAGTCATCCAGGTTACAATATATCTCCAGCAGTTCTTTGTCGTTCTTAAAATCTGCTAATGTAACATTGTTTTTTAAAAAATAAAGCAAAGCTGGACTTGCAAAAACCTGTTCCCCGGGCTGCACCAGTGCTTTCACCCGCATAATGGTAGAAACCAGCATTTTTTCGGCACTTACGCTGGTTTTGTGCAAATATACCTGCCAGTACATCAGGCGGCGGGCATTCAGGAAATTTTCTATACTATAAATACCTTTTTCTTCTACTACCACCTGATCTTCTACTACATTCAGCATTTTAATAATGCGGTCGGCCCCGATGCTCCCTTCAGACACACCTGTATAAAAACAATCCCTTTTCAGGTAGTCAAGCCGATCAATATCCAACTGGCTGGATACCAACTGGTGGAAAAACTTCCGCGAATACTGGTCTGTAAAAATCTGGAGAGCCAAATTTACATTACCACCAAATTCTTCTGCCAGGTGCGCAATGATAAGCTCAGACATACTTTCGTGCCCAATACCCGGTAGTAAAACGTATTCTAAGGCATGGGAGAATGGCCCGTGGCCAATATCGTGTAATAGTACAGCAATGGATGTGGCTTCGTACTCATCATCAGAAATCTCCTGTCCTTTGCTTCGAAGGCTGTCTAAAGTAGACTGCATCAGGTGCATGGCACCCAGCGCATGGTGAAAACGAGTGTGAATGGCACCGGGATACACCAAGTCAGTCAAACCCAACTGCTTTACCCTCCGTAACCTTTGTAAGAACGGATGTTCAATAATATCAAAAATCAGATCGCTGCTTACGGTTATGAACCCGTAAACCGGATCGTTAAAAACCTTTTTTTTGTTCAATATCCTGTCAAAAAGTAATTTTTATAAAAAATATCACCGCAAACCCTTAACTTTCGTAACTGAATTCACTGGCAATATAACAATACTAATTTTAGAGTAGATATGCAAAGATATAATATACTGTGGGTAGATGATGAAATAGATTTACTAAAGCCTCATATTTTGTTCCTTGAGAAAAAAGGTTACGATATCACAACCGTAAACAACGGCACCGATGCCATAGAGATGTGTGAAGAGAATCTTTATGACATCGTATTCCTTGATGAAAACATGCCGGGGATGTCAGGTTTGGAAACCCTGGAGAAAATCAAAGTGCTCAGGCCCAACATTCCAGTGGTGATGATTACCAAAAGCGAGGAAGAAATGATTATGGAACAGGCCATTGGCTCTAAAATCAGCGATTACCTGATTAAGCCGCTGAACCCCAATCAAATACTTTTATCTGCAAAAAAGATTTTGGAAAACAAGCGGCTGGTTACTGAAAAGACAAACCTGGGCTATCAACAGGATTTCCGGAACATCAGCATGGCTTATAACGAAGAAATGTCGCATGAGGAGTGGATAGAAATTTACAAAAAGCTGGTGTTTTGGGAGCTGGAAATTGACAACACCGAAGAAAAGAGCATGTCGGAAGTGCTGGACATGCAAAAAGAAGAAGCCAACACAAATTTCACCCGGTTTATCACTGAAAATTACCAGTCGTGGCTCAACGACCCCAATGGCGATAAGCCTATTCTTTCGCACCAGTTGATGCAAAAAAAAGTATTTCCCGGCCTCAACCCGGACGTGCCTACTTTTTTTATCGTGATTGACAACCTTCGGTACGACCAATGGGAAACCATTGAACCTATTGTTTCAGAGTACTTCAATGTTGAGGAAGAAGACGCTTTTTTCTCTATACTTCCTACTACTACTGCTTATTCGCGCAATGCTATATTTTCGGGCATGCTGCCTTCAGAAATGGAAAAGTATCATAGCGACATTTGGGTAGGCGAAGACGTGGAAGAAGGAAAAAATAACCACGAATTTGAGTTTTTGAAGCGGCAGTTAAAGAAGAAACACCTGGACATCAAGAGCAGTTATCATAAAATAACCGCTACGCAGCACGGGAAACATCTTACCGAAAATTTTAACAACCTGATGAGCAATAACCTGAATGCGATTGTCTTTAATTTTGTGGATATGCTTTCGCATGCCCGTACCGACCAGGAGATGATCAGGGAACTGGCACCTAATGAGTCGGCTTATCGCTCACTTACAAAATCCTGGTTTTCTCATTCTCCCTTGCTTGACCTTCTCAAAAAATTATCTAAAGAAAACGTAAGGCTGATTATCACCACCGACCACGGAACGATACGCGTGAAGCGCCCTGCCAAAATTATCGGCGACCGCAATACCAACACCAATTTGCGGTACAAGCAGGGGAAAAACTTAAATTTTAATAACAACAAAATATTTGCGGTAAAACGGCCGGAAGATTTATATTTGCCGCGTGTAAATGTATCCACTACCTACGCGTTTGCTACGCAAGACCATTTCTTTGCATATCCTAATAATTTTAACTATTATGTAAACTATTATAAGGATACTTTTCAGCATGGAGGTATTTCGTTGGAAGAAATGATAATACCGATTGTAACACTGAGGCCAAAAAATGGTTGAGCAGCAAGCCACGTTGGTATGCAACACAGAAGCATCGCTTGATGAGGTAGCCCATAAGATCATCACCTTTGCCGGAGACGATAAGGTATGGTTATTTTACGGGGAAATGGGAGCAGGTAAAACTACGCTTATCAAATCCCTTTGTAAAGCTTATGGCGTTACTGATACTGTGAGCAGTCCTACTTTTGCCCTTGTAAATGAATATCATAGCAAAGCAGGAAAAGTTTTTTATCACTTCGACTTCTACCGGATACAAGATGAAAACGAAGCGATGGATATTGGCTGCGAAGAATATTTTTATTCGGGACGGCATTGTTTTATTGAATGGCCAGAAAAAATTATTTCCCTATTTCCGGATCAGTATATGAAGATAGACATTAGTGTAACTAAAGACCAAACCCGGAATATCGTTTTATCCAAACATGAGTGACCAGTACAAAGAAAGTTTAGAAGAGCTTGCCAAGCAAAGGGCATTGTATCCTCAGGAGCAACTGCTACAGGTGAAAGATAATCAAAAGTCGCTGAAACTAGGTGTTCCCCTCGAGACTTCCCTCCAGGAAAACCGCGTGCCTCTGGTGCCCGAAGCCGTGAATGTGCTTACCAGCAATGGCCTTGACATCATGATGGAAGCAGGTGTAGGCAACGCTTCTAAATATTCTGATAACATGTACAGTGAGGCTGGGGCCAAAATTGTGTACTCATCCAAAGAAGTTTTCGAAGCAAATATTATCCTGAAAGTAGAGCCTCCTACCCTGGATGAAATCAAACTCATGAAGCCCGGAGCCACGCTTATTTCGGCTTTGCAATTGGGCAACCAGTCGGCTGAATACATCGAGGCTTTAATGAAGAAAAAAGTCACGACACTGGCTTTTGAATTTATTGAAGATAAGGTGGGTGGCATGCCCGTAGTAAGGGCCATGAGCGAAATTGCCGGAAGTTCTGTAATTCAGATCGCAGCCCAGTACCTGAGCAGTGGCACCAACGGAAAAGGAATGTTGCTCGGGGGTATTACCGGCGTTCCTCCAACCAAAGTGGTTATTTTAGGTTCTGGCACTGTAGCTGAATATGCTGCCAGGGCTGCTTTGGGCGTAGGGGCAGAAGTACAAATTTTTGACAACCAGCTTTATAAATTACGCCGCATTAAGCATGCTCTTGGCCAACCGGTATTTACTTCAACGCTGGATGTAAGCACTTTGAGTAACGCACTGGCAGAGGCTGATGTGGTCATTGGTGCTATCCGTGCCGAAAAAGGCCGTAGCCGGGTGGTAGTTACCGAAGATATGGTTTCACGCATGAAACCGGAATCTGTAATTATCGATGTCAGTATTGACCAGGGTGGCTGTATAGAAACTTCTGAGATTACCACACTCAAACAACCTGTATTCCGCAAGCATCAGGTCATTCATTATTGCGTACCCAACATTCCCTCGAGGGTGGCCCGTACAGCCAGCACAGCTTTCAGCAATATTTTCACGCCCATGCTGATACAGACTTTAGATGTAGGAGGTATAGATGAAATGATTTATGCCAATAAGTGGTTTATGAAAGGGGTGTATATTTACAAAGGAAGCCTCACCCACCAGGCCATTGCACGCAAGTTTGACATGAAGTGCAAAGACCTGAATTTATTGATTGCGGCAAGAATGTAAGATGTTATGCAAGCTCAGCAATTACTGTTTTTCCTGCCCGGGTTTTGTCTCCTACATTTACGGTAATTTTTGCGTCGAGGGGCAGTAATACATCAACCCGGGAGCCAAATTTTATAAACCCGAATTCGCTCCCCTGATCTACCACATCTCCCTCTTTAATGTAGTATTTTATCCGACGGGCTACAGCCCCGGCAATTTGGCGAACCAAAACCTCCGGGCCATCGGCCGGGCTTATTACAAGCGTAGTACGTTCATTTTCAGTAGAAGATTTAGGGTGCCAGGCCACCAAGTATTTGCCGGCATGATATTTAAAATACTTCACAACACCCGATATAGGGTTTCGGTTTACATGCACATTCAGGGGTGACATAAAAATAGAAACCTGCTTTCTTTCCGCATTAAAATATTCTGTTTCGGCGGTTTGTTCTATTACTACCACCTTACCATCTGCAGGTGCCAGTATGTGTTTTTCATTGTTGATAACTTTGATAAGCGGATTTCTGAAAAACTGAAGTACCAGCACAAAAATAATCACGCTGGCAGCTCCTATCAGTCCATACAAAATCGTTTGGGCAGGATACAAACGCTGTACGAAATAGTTGATGACAATCAGTACAACTAAAAGTATTGATAATAATACGCGTCCTTCTTTATGAATGCTCATAAGTTAAAAATGGCTTTTGTTCGAAAAATTGCTCGCCTCAAAGTTACCACTTCTTTACAAAAATATGGTGAAGGCCAGCTAATTTAACAAAAGCAAGACGTCGGGGAGAAAACCCCTACGAAGTCATTTGTTACTGAGCTTCTAAAACCCGCCCCGATATTTATAAGTATTTGCTACTTTATCAATGGCTACGATATAGGCTGCAATCCGCATAGAAACACCATAATGAACAGCCGTTTCATACACTTTGTCAAAAGCCTCTTTCATCACCCGGTCAGAACGGCGGTTGACCCGCTCTGCCGTCCATTTGTAGCCCAACCGATTTTGCACCCACTCGAAGTAAGAAACTGTAACTCCACCTGCATTGGCCAGGATATCCGGAGCCACCAATATTCCTTTTGTATTGATAATCTCATCAGCCTTCGCTGAGGTAGGCCCATTGGCACCTTCCACAATCATTTTAGCCTTGATTTGGTCTGCATTGTGAATAGTAATCACATCTTCCATAGCAGCAGGCACCAAAACGTCCACTTCCATGGTAAGAATATCCTCATTTTTCATGAGTTCACCTCCCTCGAAGCCATGCAAACTGCCTCCATTTTTTTCACGATAAGCCAGGGCATCTTTAATATTAACACCTTTTTCGTTATGGTATGCACCTGAAATATCACTGATGGCAATCACCTTACACCCTCTTTCTTCAAGCAACAGGGCAGCATACGACCCAACGTTGCCAAATCCTTGTACGGCACAAGTAGCACCATAAGGATTAATCTTCTGTTTTTCCATAGCTGCCAGTGCTGATACCATCACCCCACGTCCTGTAGCCTCTGAACGGCCCAAAGAACCACCCAATACCAGGGGTTTTCCTGTAACTACGGCATGCACTGTCATGCCTTGTGCACGGGAGTACTGGTCCATCAGCCATGCCATTTCCTTAGGGCCGGTTCCCATGTCGGGGGCAGGAATATCGCGGTCAGGGCCAAAAATCTGGATCATCTCCTGGGTATATGCCCGGGTGAGGCGTTCTATTTCACCCGATGACATTTGGCGGGGATTGCAGCGAATGCCCCCCTTGGCTCCTCCGTAGGGAATGTCCACTACAGCGCACTTCCATGTCATCCAGGCAGCCAAAGCCTTCACCTCATCCAGGTTGACGCTCATATCATACCGGATACCGCCTTTGGAAGGGCCTAAAATATTAGAATGAATGACCCGGTACCCTTCAAATACCTGAATGGAGCCATCGTCCATGGTTACAGGCAAGGAAACAATGACTTGCTTCACCGGGTTTTTTAACACATTGTAAATTTCATCATCCAATCCAAGTACCTGCGAGGCGATGTGAAACCTCGACATCATCGACTCAAACGGATTTTCTTTATCCTTGATGGGAGCCGGCTCTACGTAATTAGCCATACAACTGTAAATTTTGGGGTTAAATGTAATGCTTTGTACATCAGGTCACATTGAATGTCAACCGGTTATACAAGTAAACTTATTAAAAATACAAATGGAATAATGTTTAAAAATTCGCAAAATATTGCAAAGCATATAATTGACTTTAAAAATCTTGCCAACTTATACACAACTGAATTAAAAAAATTTCAAAAACACCATAATAAAGTGTGAAGAAAGCAGAAGCCCGTCAAACCGGTCTAAAAACCCACCATGACCGGGTATGGCCCTCCCCGAATCTTTGATGGCAATGCCCCGCTTAAAGAGTGACTCTACCAAGTCACCATATGTACCGGCAATCACAATAATAGCACCTACACCGAGCCACTGCCAGGGAAGCAAATCGTGATAATTGTCAGACAAAATAAGGGCCGTGATAAAAGCTGCCACTGCCCCTCCGATGCTGCCTTCCCAGGATTTTTTTGGGGAAACACGGGCAAAAAGCTGGGTTTTACCAAATTTTACTCCCGAAAAATAAGCTCCTGTATCACTTGCCCAGAATAAAAACAAGCAACCTAAAATGATTTGGTAACTGTACTCTCCAATTGCAAAGGCGGTAAGGTTTAGTAAAGAAAAAGGTACTGCTACATAAAAAATGCCACATATGGTGTAAGCAATATTGGTAAATGGCTTGGCATCAGATTTTTTATATAGCTTGATAAAAAAGATACTGGCTATAGCAGGAAACATCAGCAGATAATAACTCGCTGATAACATTCCTTTTTCTACCAAAAAACTGATGCAGAAAAGCAGGGCACCCACGAGCGTTCCATTGTATTTTAGAGGCAACATGCCGTCAAGCCCTAACAACTTATAAAACTCAAGCTGGGTAAGGACACAAATCGCAAGAAACAGTACGAAATAAGTCCACTCACTTAAATACACCGAACTTATGATGAGTACAACGCCAATGATCGCCGTAACCACCCGCTGGGTAAGATTATTATATTTATCCAAAAGAGATACCATCCTCAATAATTTTTATGGCAGTTAATACCTGTTCGGGGGCTATATATACTTCAAAATGCCCAAAATGATATGCCGAGTCTTTCTTGTCTATGATCACCGCCTGAATATTGTGCTCTGCCAATACGGACTTTACAATATTTGCCCTGTACTGCAAATCAGTAGTGTACACTTTCTGCCAGTTACTCTGCATAAGGCTTTCTCCTGAAAAAATTTCTGAAATAAACCAGCAACCCAGCCCCCACAACCAGGGCAAGCAGCACCATAGGTAAAGGTACCGATTCTACAGACTCTATATCGAAGTCGGTAACCCGCTGATGATACAGGTATAACATTAAAAGTGTAAATCCATTGTTTACAAAATGTGCGAAAATAGGGTAAAGCAGGTTGCCCGACCAATAATAAATATAACCAAAAAAAGCCCCGAGCAGCATACGGGGAAAGAAACCATAAAACTGAAAATGGATAGCCGAGAATAAAAAAGCTGTGAGCCAGATAGCAACATGTGGGTTTTTTGTAATGGTTTGCAGTTTAGGTTGCACCAAGCCCCTGAATACCAACTCTTCCCCTACGCCTGGTATCACGGCAATCACAATAAAACCCAGCAAAAACCCTCCAAAACTGCTAAACTGCGTCAGTAATTTGGTCAGTTCTTGCATTTCCTGCTCCATGGCTTGCGCCCAATCTTCAAAAGCCGGTGAAACCCAACTATAATCTAACCCAATGTTCCACTCAATCACAACGGAATTAGCCACGATGAGGGCCAAAGTCAAAAAAAATACCGTAAACAAGGGAACTTTATTCAAGTTTTTCGTATTAAATAGCGCAGATACGGGCTTTTTATCTACAAGTGCAATGTGCATTATTGGTGCTACTATTAAACCAAAAAATTGCCCGGTTGCCTGCAAGGTTAATAAAATAGACTGGGCATCCGGGTGGGCCAGGGGGTTTTGTAATATGTTTAAAGTCTCTTGTGAAAAACCATATGCAAGTACGATAAACAAGGCACCAATGAAGTTGCCAAGAAACAACCCTGAGATAGTGAGCAAGAGTAAAAAAAATAAAGAAAACCAAGGGCGCTGCTCCTGGTGGGCCTGTATTTCAGTTTTATTCATAATTGCCGTAAATTTACAGAAAAAATAATAGCATTTTGGTAAGGATAGGAAATTTAGCACTGGAAGACTTCCCGCTTTTACTGGCACCCATGGAAGATGTGAGCGACCCGCCATTCAGGGCAGTGTGTAAAAAATTGGGGGCCGACATCATGTATACTGAGTTTATTTCTGCCGATGGCCTCATCAGAGATGCTACCAAAAGCGTAGAAAAATTAGATATTTACGATTATGAGCGTCCCATTGGCATACAAATTTTTGGGGATAAAATTGAAGCCATGCGGGAGGCAGCAGCCATTGCCGAAGCCGCCGGACCGGAGATATTGGATATTAACTATGGCTGCCCTGTGAAAAAAGTAGCATGCAAAGGAGCTGGAGCCGGCATTTTACTGGATTTGCCCAAAATGCAGTCCATGACAAAAGAAATTGTAGACCGTGTAAACCTGCCCGTAACCGTAAAAACCCGCCTGGGTTGGGATGATAAAACAATCAAAATTGTAGAAGTTGCCAAACGCCTGCAAGATGTAGGTATTCAGGCACTTTCAATTCATGGGCGCACCCGCCAGCAAATGTACAAGGGAGAAGCCAACTGGGATTACATTGCCGAGGTAAAAAACCACCCTGATATCCACATCCCCATATTTGGCAATGGTGATATCGACTCACCCGAAAAAGCTTTGGAATACAAACAACGATACGGAGTGGATGGTATCATGATAGGCCGGGCAGCCATTGGTTACCCCTGGATTTTCAATGAAATTAAGCACTTTCTAAAAACCGGAGAGCACCTTGCGCCTCCCAGCATAGCTGAAAGGGTAAAAATTGCCAGGCAGCACCTGGAGTTTTCAGTAGAGTGGAAAGGCGAACGCAAGGGCATTTTTGAAATGCGCCGCCATTACACCAGTTATTTTAAAGGTATTCCTAATTTTAAACCTTACCGTACCCGGCTGGTAGAGGCACCAACTTTTGACGAAACTTTAGTTATTCTGCATGAAGTTTCACAGAAATTTGAAAATGCCCAACCTATAGCTACTTTTGCTTAATTAGCTATGATGAGCACTCAACATGAAGCCATTATCAAGACTTTTGGCAACCGTCTTCGAGTACGGGTTTGTGGCATTTGTTTTCAGAATGACAAACTATTGCTGGTAAGGCACAGCGGGCTGGGTGAAAAAGGCTATTTGCTGGCCCCTCCTGGAGGTGGGTTACACTATCGTGAAAGTACCGAGGCTTGCCTTATCCGGGAGTTTAGAGAAGAAACAGGTTTACAAATACAAGTAAACCGCTTTCTATTTGTTCACGAATTTATGGCGCCCCCTCTTCACGCCATTGAGCTTTTTTTTGAGGTCGAAATTAAAGGAGGTAACCTCAAAAAAGGAAGTGACCCTGAAATGAACGAAGAAGAACAAATCATCGATCAGGTCTCATTTATGAGTGAAACTGAAATTAAGACAGAAAAAGGAGACCAATTGCATAATGTGCTCAATTTGTGCAACCCGCTCCAAAAATTGCTCGATATGAAGGGATATTTCATTTTTCGTGCAAATAGCTAAACAAAGATTTCATTTCATTCAAAAAAATACATTAATTGCAAGCTTTCAAATCAACTGTTTGAGCTAAATTTTTCAGTTCATATCAGATTTGTTGTGTTTTACTTTGCAAAATATTTATTTTAGCAGCCTCAAAACTACTCAATACACATGATCACCAGAATATTAACCATTGTTTTTACCATCATTGCACTTGGTATAGCCTATTATCTTGCAGATAGAATCAAGTTTGCCATTGACGAAGAAAAAAGAATTGCTGCCGTTGAAAGGCAAATTATTGATAAACTGATGTTTATCCGAAGCGCCCAGGTAGCTTACAAAGAAGCTAATGGCCAGTACACCAGCGATTGGGATAAACTCATTAGCTTCCTCGATACAGGTACAATTTACATCACGCAAAGACGAGAAGAGACAAAGCTACTTGATTATGGCGCTGAAGAAACAGTCATCCATATAGATACTCTCGATAATATGCCTGTTTCTGATTCACTTTTCAGAAACCCTACCTTTAAAAAATTTCAGGGCAATTTAGAAGATTTGTCTAAAGTTCCGGTTACAGGGGAAACATTCATTTTACAAGCTGATAAAATTAAAAAAGGTAACGTACAAGTAGATGTATTTTTAGCTGAAGATCCTGCACCAGTGAATCCGGCCCGCCGGGGAGACGATAGTATACTGGGGCCTTTGCGGGTAGGCTCGCTTACCGAAGTTACTATCGCAGGCAACTGGGAGTAAAATTAAGTTTTTTGTTTTTAGTTCATTGTTTTTAAAGTTCACAAACTATCAACTTTAAACTTCAAACCAAATTGTTATTTTGGAAGAGCCTGTTGGAACACATCAGTTGATAAACAAAATCAAGGATCCCAATTTCAGTGTTGACGATCTGGCCTACTATACGCTATCTTTGCTTGTGGGGCGAAACGATTTTCAGTTTTGTGTAACGGATACCCGCGAAAACCGATGCCTTATTCTGGAAGATTACCAGTTTGAAAGTACACTTTCGGCCGACGAACTTACTGATGTGCTCTTCAAGCTTTTTGAAAGTCACCACATATTAATGGCTGGTTTTTGGAAAGCCGTGAAATTGGTAATAAAAAACCAAAAATTCACAACCTTGCCATCTTCTGCTTTTTCGCCTGATAATTTGCGGAACTACCTAAAAATGAGTACAGGAGTGGATGAGCCGGCCGATGACTTCTTCTATTACAAACATGTGCAGTCAGATGCCGTTTCTGTTTTTGCCATTAATAACAAAATCATCTCTCGTTTACGGGCTATCTACCCTACTTTATCTATTCAGGTAATTCATCATGGAAGTGCGCTTATTGAAGGCATACAGCGGCATAAAGATTATACACATGACCGTGATATGTTCCTTCTCCTGGATCATACACACCTTAGCATTGTAGTTACGGATAATGGAGAATTTGTTTATTATAATCGCTTCGCCTATCAAAACGCAAAAGATATACTGAAGTATGTATTAATGGTAATGCATGAATTAGGTCTTCATCAGGAGAGTACCAAAGTGCTGGTGTGGGGTGAGCTTACTTCAAACTCTGATACTTTTCTGGAACTTTACCATTATATCCGCAATGTTTCGTTTGGTGGTAAGCCCTCCTATTTAAGATTTTCTTTTGTTTTTGACGAAGTTGCCGACCACCAGTACTTTGATTTGTACAGCATATATGCCTGTGAATAGCTAGATATGGAACGTGTTGCTCTATTTCCCGGTTCTTTTGACCCTTTCACCAAAGGCCATTTTGATATTGTATTAAGAGGACTGTCTATTTTCGATAAAATCATTATTAGTCTTGGAGACAATAGTCAGAAAAAGCGGTACTTCCCTATAGAAGTAATGGTTAATTGCATTGAAAAAGCTTTTACTGAATATCCTAATGTAGATGTAATTATTTATAATGAGCTAACCGCTTCTCTTGCAAAAAAATATAATGCAAAGTTTTTACTCAGAGGATTGCGCAACACTACTGATTTTGAATATGAAAACAGCATCTCACAAGTAAACCGATTTTTAAACAGCGAATTGGAAACAATTTTCCTGATTACTTCCCCAAAATTTGCTGCTATCAGTTCCTCTATCATTCGTGAAGTACATAAATATGGAGGTGATGTAAACGAGTTTTTGCCTTATACCATCGATGAAGAATAACTGGCTTTTGGTTAAACTCCTGGTAAATTAATATACAGTTATATAAAAAAATGCCACACCAATGGCTGATGTGGCATACAATTAACACAATTTTATAGTTCCAACTCTGTTTCCTTTGCTAAAAAGGTAAGAATTCCTCTTCTTTTTTTGCGTTCTCCAGTGGCCTGCTACCCCCTAACATTACCAAATCGAATACAATAATTTCAGTAACATATCTCTTTATTCCTTCCTTATCTTCATAATCACGATAAGCAAGTTTACCTTTTACTGCTACTTGCATTCCTTTACACAAATATTCTTCAGCCACTCTGGCCAGTTTGCCCCATATCACAATGTTATGCCACTGGGTATTGGTGACTTTGTTGCCCTGGCCATCCCGGTATGTTTCTGAAGTTGCTAATGGAAATTTAGCTACTACCTTGTCAGCGCTTAAATGTTTAACTTCCGGATCACGCCCCAAATTACCGATCAATTGAACTTGATTTCTTAACTGATTCATAACATATCAACTTTTAGATTAACAAATGATTATGAGAGCAAAGTAAACACCCCAAACATCAGGTAGTCGGTTGTTAAATATTTATAGTCGGATATAGTCGCTTATAAACGTTTGTAAACGTTTACAAACGGATATTTATCATTATGATCAACACTTATTCCGATTCTATCTTCAAAAGTCTTGGAAAATGCGTAGAATCAGTCATAAGGGCTAGTACAGCCAAAGGACACCATCTTATACCACCTTTAGGCACATAGTTTGTTTTGAGAGATATCAGAAACATAAAGTGCTTTTATTTAATGAATTTATTTTCTTTTTTTAAACTTTGTAATAATTAACACATACTCTTGTCAAAAAATCAATTTATGTTACACTTGTTACATCTCTGACTATCTCCATTTTAATACATTTATTGTTTGCTTAAAAAGCAGATTATGTATATATTTACAATTATTTTATAAAATATTGTACTTTTCTGTTACAAATATTTCGCTAGCGCTAAAAAATATTACATAAATTTAAATAGCTATTTATTGATAATGCTTTTCTCAAGGAAAATAAAAAGATATTATCAGGCCCAAACGCTGGCACTTGTGTTTATGCTGACAGACATTGCCATGATATGGGCGGCTTTCAGCATTTCCCTCATGTTCACCGGTAAAGCAATTGATCCCTCGAGCTATTTTACCTTCTGTATTATATTTGCTCTCTCTTGGATCATATCAGGGTTGCTTGCCAATGTTTATCAAATAGAGAATTTAGGCAGGTTCAAAAAAATTGTAAAAACATCATGTGTAGCGCTGGTATTTCATATGTTTATCATTTCGGCCTATCTTATTGGCTTCACAATTGGAACATATCCATTATACTTTCTAATTCTTATTACTACAGTTTCTTTTTCCCTTATCCTTTTTGCCAAGTATCTGTTATCAAAAATCTATCGGCACTATAAAAACCTAGAATTCAATAGAAAAAACATCATTATCATCGGATATACTGAAAGGGGAAAGTCACTCAGGAATTTCTTCAGAAAAAATACAGCACTCGGCTATAAATTTAAAGGCTTTTTTGATAATGAATTTACCAGCTTTGATATTGAGCATAATGTAAAAGGTAGTCTGGAAGATGTAAAAAGCTTTTGTATAAGGGAAGACATTGACGAAATCTTCTATACACTACCAAATAATAAAGAGTTTGTAAGCGATATTTCTCAATTCGCTGATGATAATTTTATTCACTTTGCACTGGTGCAAGATGCCACCGGCTTTAGATACAGAAAAATAGATGCCCGCCTGTATGATAACGGCCGTATACCTGTGCTTACTCCCCGAAGGGAACCTCTGCGCTTCTTCTTCAACCGCCAGGTAAAAAGAGCCTTTGACATTGCATTTTCATTGGGTGTGATTTTATTGATATTTCCTATCCTCCTGCCTATAATTGCCATAACTATCAAGTTAGATTCGAAAGGGCCTGTATTTTTCAAACAGTTACGAACCGGAAGAAGTGGAAAACCTTTTGTATGTTTCAAGTTTAGAACAATGCGCGTAAATGCCGATGCTAATTCTAAACAGGCAGAAAAGAATGACAGCAGGATTACTAAAATCGGGAATTTTTTAAGGAAATCGAGCATGGATGAGTTGCCCCAGTTTTTTAATGTTTTAATTGGAGATATGTCGGTAGTTGGCCCCCGACCACATATGCTGAAGCATACAGAAGAATACTCAGAAATTATCAGCGATTTTAAAATTCGTCATTTTATTACTTCTGGTATTACAGGCTATGCACAAATTAAGGGATTTCGAGGCGAAACCAAAGAAAACGAATTGATGGAAAAAAGAGTCTTTCTCGACAATTGGTATGTAGAAAATTGGAGTTTAACGCTTGACATAAAAATTATTTTATTAACAGTTTGGAATATATTTAGGGGTGAAAAAAATGCCTACTAATACTTGTTAATGTTATTTCACTAATTATTAAATAAGCAAATTATGAGTCAGAAAAAAGTTCTAGTATGTGGTGCTGGTGGATTCATTGGCGGACATCTGGTAAAACGATTGAAAAATGAAGGTTTTTGGGTAAGAGGTGTTGATATAAAAGAACATGAATTTTGTGAAACTGCTGCTGATGATTTCGTAATCGGTGACTTACGCAAAGTAGAAGTTTGCGAAAAGGTTCTACAAGGCATAGACGAAGTGTACCAACTTGCAGCTGACATGGGTGGTGCTGGTTATATCTTCACCGGTGATAATGACGCCGCCGTTATGCACAACTCGGCTACGATAAACCTTAATATTGCTGAATTGAGCCACCAAATGGGCATAAAAAAGATATTTTACTCTTCTTCTGCTTGTGTATACCCGGAGTATAATCAGTTAGACCCGGATAATCCGAAGTGTAGTGAAGAATCTGCTTATCCTGCAGCACCTGATAGTGAGTATGGATGGGAAAAGCTTTTCAGTGAGCGTCTTTTCCTCTCATATTATCGCAACTGTGGTATAGAAGTTAGAGTAGCCCGTTTCCACAATATTTTTGGCCCTGAAGGAACCTGGACGGGCGGGCGCGAAAAAGCACCTGCTGCCATGTGCCGTAAAGTAGCTGAGACACCTGAAAATGGAATTATTGAAGTGTGGGGAGATGGAAAACAAACCCGCTCTTTCCTCTATATTGATGATTGCGTAGATGCTGTAAGAAAGTTGATGGAATCTGATTTTACAGGGCCTGTTAATATAGGTTCAGAAGAGATGATCAGTATCAATAACCTGGCAAAACTGGTAATGGACATAGCCGGAAAAAACCAGGAAATTAATAACATTCCTGGCCCACAGGGCGTAAGAGGGCGTAACTCTGACAATAAAGTAATTGAGGAAAAGCTCGGGTGGAAACCCAAACTTACTTTGAGAGACGGTTTGGAAAAAACTTATCAATGGATTGATAAACAAGTCCAAGCCAAAGCCACCGCAAGTGTATAATATCTTTAGATAATAATATATTGAAACCTGTGCTCTCTTTTCCAGCACAGGTTTTTTATTTTCTACTTATCTTCAGGTGCACTGCTGGTTCTCTTTCTTGTATTGTATAAATAAGAAGGAGTCGACTTTTCACCAGGTTTGCTACTTTGGTTTATCTTTTCTTTTGTTTTTTTCTTACCCCTTTCAAACCAGAATTTGAATTGTACTTCATGAGAACCTCCCGATGCGCCTGCCATCTTTAGCGGAGCGGTTCCATAGGCATACCCTAAACTGAGTTTATCTATAAATTTCACACCAAAAAATGCGGATGCAGTACCATCATTACGATACGACCCACCCAGCGAAACAATTTCTTTGATGTGCAAAATACCAAAACCTTCTACCTGATTATCCAAATTATCGAACCATCTGTACAAAACGCCCGGCTCAAACACTAATGCAGCACCTTTTAATGGCATTTTATAATTGGCAGATATCAACTTCATCCCCAAACGGCTTGTTGCTTCCTCAGAAAATATAATATCTTTTGCAGGCCCGTTTAATTGTGATAGCCTGATACGGGGCAGGGCAAAGCCTATTTCTAACTGCTTCCACCTGTAATGTACACCGAACTGCCCGTCCATATACAAGGTGCTGTTGGCAGCATTTAATATGGCCGGATCATTGATGTTTACCTCATCCAGGTCAACATTGTTTGAGCCAAACCCCATTGAAAGCCCAAACTTTAGATGTTGTTCATTTCCTAACGGAACTTTGTAAGCATATGTGCCCATTAATGTGTTGGAAGTAAGTAAAATACTTTTATCATTAAATACACTTACTCCTAATGACACATTTTTTTTGGTCGGATAATGAAAATATAGCATTGTGGTTGATGGAGCATCTTCCACGCCTACCCACTGCTGATGGTGTGTGATGGCAGCCTCAATGTATTTACTATTACCCACAAATGAGGGGTTGTACATACTCCGGTTAAAATAATACTGCCCATAGCTCGGGTATTGCTGTGCAATCACCAGGCTTGGAGCAAAAAAACTTATCAAAATCAATAAAATACTCACTTTTATCCCGTTCATAACATTTTTTTTACAATCAATAATTAATGATGTTATTTAGGTCAGGAGTAGGTGTATAATATGCACTTATGAAAAGCGCTGGTTGTAAAGAAAAAATGCTATCTGAAGATTCTGATGCCTCCTGATTTTACCTTTTTTCCATTACATTGGATCACATAATAATAATCTGTACTCGGCAGAGGGCGTCCGTTGATAGTCGCATCCCAATTATTATGGTAAGGAGCTGCTTCAAAAACACGCTGTCCGGCCCTGTTAAAAATAGTTAATTCACATTCTTCAATGGCTTCAATATTTTCAATAATCCACACATCGTCAATACCATCACCATTGGGAGAAAATGCTTTGTTCACGCTAATAATTTCCGACCTTGCTTCAACAATAACTTCTATTGCATCAACAGCACTTCCACCATCGTTATCTGTTACCTCAAGCTGAAAAGTATGTACACCCGGGGTTAGATAACTAACTACTAAAGATGTACTATTTTCACCTTCCAGTTTTAATTCATCAGTTCCTAAATAACTCCATTGGTATGTTATGATAGCCCCATCCGCATCAGTTCCAGTACCAGCAAGAACAATAGTATCGGCGGGTAAAGTGATAGTGCGGTCTTCGCCCGCGTATGCTACAGGTAAAGCATTCACACGTACTTCTTCTTCTACAATTACGCGTACCTCATCAGTCGCCTTACCTTCCCTGTCATCTTCTATGGTGAGCTGAAAAAGGTATTCTCCGGGAGTTAACTGACTTACCTCCACAACAGAGTCGCCAGGATTCATAATAACTGCCTGCTTTGGGCCACTCACCTGTTCCCAGGCATAAGCCACTATTTCACCGTCAGGATCACTTCCTCTTCCAAATAACTTGATATTATCAACCGGGTAGGTAATGGTTCGGTCACTTCCTGCATCAGCTATGGGCAGTTGGTTTTCAGGCACAGTTACCGAAATTACTTTTGAAGCAGTATCTGTACTGTCTTTATCATCATTAACTGTCAGGGTAACTGTAAACTCACCGGCATCTTCAAAAGTATGCGTCAGTTGCTGGCCTGTATTGGTCGTTCCATCACCGAAATCCCAATAAAAACCAGTTATTTCACCGTCTTGATCTGTTGACCCTGATGCATTAAAGTTTACGGTTAAAGGGAACGTACCATTCATTATATCTGCAATGAATGAAGCCATTGGGGGCTGGTTATCTGCTGGCTCAGTAACCTTTTCCAATTTAATATCAGCAATCTCACTGTAACCTGATGAAAAAGATGATTTAACTGCTTTTACCCTATAAAAATATTTAATGTCGGGCTGCACATGGACGTCCACATAATTGGTTACCGAAGATGTATCAATGATGGAAAAATCAGTATCTGTTACCGTCATTCGCTCAATCACATATTGAACATGCTGGTTCACATCTGACCAGACGAGTTTCACCTGTACATTTTCCATTGCACTTGCTCGTAAGTCAAAAGGAGGGTTGAGCACAGTTTCTTCATCCCCATGATACTCATAAGCTCCTATATCAGGCAGTGTTTTTATATTCTTTTCTAAAATATCGTGCTGATAATTATCCAGGCTCATCCCGGCATCAATCGCTACAGCATTTTTTGCCAGCCTAAAATCATAATTTCCTTCATCAACAAATAAAGGAGTACTTGAAAAGGCATGATTAATATCAGTCTCTGATTGATACCCCCCCTCGCCGTCTACTGAACTTTCTAAACCTTTACGGTTCACCAAAACATTGAAGTATCCATTGACAACCGCATGTGTTCCGTTTATCTCAATGTCATACTTTTGTCCATCGAGTATATTATTAACCAATTCAATATTTACAACATTATCCCCTATATATATTCCTGATTTACCAGCATTGATGGTAGAATTATGATATATTTTCCAAAAATCATGGCCACCAGTAACCGTAATAGCATTTCCCTGCACACCATAAATCAGGTTACCATAAATTTTTCCATGATTGCCATTATTGGTATTGATGCCATCATACAGCCCGTTTTCAGTTCCATTTAGGTCATGAATTTTATTGTATCTGATGATATTGCCTGCACTTTGTGGGGGGCCTACCCCACCGGCTTTGATGCCAATACCACTGCCATTTTTTGAGAGAGACTCAGCCGGAGCATAAATCTGGTTGTGCTCTACAATTACATTGCTTGCCCCGTACAAATCAATGGCATCATCTTTCCAATTTGTCAGTTCATTTTTGCCAATCACCAAACCTTCATAATCCCCAGAAATTGCCCTAATCAGATCAGTACCCTGCACGGTGGTTGTATGCACGTAATTCTCTGTGATGGTTCCACCCTCGTGCAAACCTGCGTATCCGCCAATTCCTTCCCGGAAGTTGAATACCTCACAATGCATTATGGTGGGAAAAGTTGGGTATTTTCCATCGCTTATTGCTGAGAACTCTATACCTCTGGTGCTTGTGTTGCTTCCGTGCCCTTCTACCAAACAATTATTGATAATCACATAAGCGGCATCTCCTGCAATACGAATTCCTTTTTCATGAGCTTCTGCCTTAATATGAATACCTTTTACCAGCACATAACTTTTTGCATCAATTCTGATTGCCTCAGCGGTATGTCTTGGTGCAAAAACAGGTCGTTCTCCTTGCCCATACACAGCAAAGGTTATGTAGCCATTTGCAGCTCCTGATGTTGGAATAATTAAGCTTTCCGGCCAGGAATCACCTCGCTTAAAAAGTATAGTATCTCCTGGTGAAAACGTTGTGCTATTTACCTTCTGAAGCGTTTTCCAGGGTTGGTTAGCAGATGTTCCTTCATTGTCATCACTTCCTTCCGAACTTGATACATAATAAGTATTGCCTTCATATTCTTCTTTTGATAGTACTGTGATTTTTTTAGTAATACTGTGGACACCACCACGGTCGTCTGTTACACTGAGTATTACATCAAATATTCCCTCCTGGCCGAAAGTATGCTCAGTTATTTTTCCTGTTTCCTCATTTCCATCTCCAAAATCCCATGCATACTCCATAATTTTTCCATCTGCATCAAAGGCATCGGAAGCATTAAAGTTTACAATTAATGGCAAAAACCCTGATTTTTTGTCAACCGAGAAACTTGCCGTTGGCAGAACATTGGCCGGCCTTACCAGTTTTATGTTAATTTCATTACTATATCCTGATTTTCCCAATGTATTCACAGCCCTTACTCTGTAATGATATTCCTTACCGTATTCAGAAGTTTTATCTGTGAAAGATGTAATATTAGACTTTACAGTGCTAATCAACTCAAAACTATGCTCATCTTCTTTTCTCTCTATTTCAAAACCATCTTCATTATCAGAAGTGTCATCCCAGCTTAAATGGACGACATTCTCTTCCGATGATGCCTGTAACTTTTGGGGAGCAACAGGAATAACCGCACTATTTTTATCTACTACAGTAATTGCTATTGTTGTCCCCTCTCCTTTAGAGCCATCAGCATTTTTTCCGGTAAAAGGAGTAGCGGTGATGGAGTGTGTGCCTATTGTTAAGGGCCAGGCATGCAGTACCTGCTCCCCACCCACCTGCTTTGAGTTGGGCAGCCCGTCAAACTTATCTTCACTGAAGTTCACTTCTTCATACCTGAACAAAGCGATGCGGTCTATGGCATGTCCATGGCTCCTGCCCGAGAGCAACACCTCATGCACCCCTGCCTCCAAATACACCCGGATCGGACGGTCTACATGGTCTACCGTTCGCGCCTGCCAACTCCACTTCCGGTGCTGGGACTGGAACACCTTCACCCAATCTTTGTTCAAGGGTTCTTCACCAGCCACATTCTCCCCGCTGGGCAACTGCACCCAGGAGTCATTATGCTCACCGCTGATCTCAAACGTGTTTTTCGTACGGAACAAAAACTGATAATTACCCGCCTTACTTACCTTCACCTTATAGCGCAATATGCCATTGCCCGGCTTCTTGAAGTAATCAGCTCCCTTCCAGTTGTAATACCCATTCCCACTGTAGCCTTTCACCTGCTGCTCTAACTTCCACTCCCCCTGCACCGGAATGCTTTCTGCCTCCCATAGTGCTATGCCATCTTCTTCTTCAACAGCTCCCGCAGCACTGCCACCTCCACTGTGTCCGGCTATGGCATACGGCATGCTATTACTCACATGGGCCTCCTGCCCGTTTACTTTGAACTGCACACTGCCCACTACTGTGGGCTCACTCACTGCTACCACACTCACTTTCTCATCTGCCTGTATCACTGCCCCATCTTCCAGGGGGTCGGCCAGGATGCTGTTGCTTTCTGTATCATACAATACAAACTTGCTGATGTTCATCTCTACATCACCACTGCGCTCCAGCAAGGCTACCCAGTCCTGGTTTGCTTCTGTGGGGGGCGTACCAATATTGACCCCACTGCCTGTGATGGTTTTTACACTTCCTTCTACCAATTGACCTCCCTTGCGGGGGTTGTACCACTTCACTGTATAGCTGCCTTCCTGCAGGTCTATGCTTGTACTGCCACCATTGGACAGGTACACCACATATACTTCCCCCTCTTTGGCCAGGCAGTATTTCTCATTGCTGTTGCCTCCGCCGCCTACCAGCCCGTCTGCTCCTGCCATCTCCCAGTAGGGTACATGATCCCTGAAAAACGACAAAGCATGCCC
Source organism: Cyclobacteriaceae bacterium (assembly GCA_965230065.1). Classification (GTDB taxonomy): domain Bacteria; phylum Bacteroidota; class Bacteroidia; order Cytophagales; family Cyclobacteriaceae. The sequence goes on from OZ245942.1 coordinate 903,963, forward strand.
TACATAACCCCAGAAGCCCGAACGGCTCCGCCAGTCTTCACAACTCAGGTCCGACTGGGCATGCTCATAACCAAAATAAAACTCACACCCACTGCCCCCGGCCATCAGGTTGCCCCACAATACATTCTTGCGGATGGCATCGTAATTATTCCCCGGACCGTCGGGCAACAGACCGTCCCCGGCAGGGCCCTGCTCGTCATTGCTCGTTACCCATACACGCCCTGCCTTCTCTGACTCTGACAGCCAATAACGTGTATCGGCATGTACGTTGCTGTAATAACTCTGCAAGGAAAATCCTGTCAGCTTTGACTGATCTCCCAGTAAATACGGGTATACCTTGTATTTCCTGTCAGGACGGGTATGTACCACCAGGTGGTGGTGGTAGGGGTCTTGCTCATAAAAGTATTCCCCGTATTGCTGTAAATACTTGTTCTCTTTGTCCCCTATCTTGAAGTACAGCATGTGCTCTTCGCCCAGGTTCCAGTTCAGTGCCAGGTGATGGCCAAAACGGGCGATCATCTCCCGGTAGTAGAGTTTGCGCTCCACACCCAGCTTGCCCCCGTCCAGCAGCTCGTCCACTTCTGTTTCCTGTAACTTGATATGCAGGAACATGCCCAGCGTCTCGGCATACTCAAATACTGCCTCCCACTGGGCCAGCTTGCTCACATCAAACCGCAACCGGTCTTCTACAGGGCTGCCCGATAACTTACCATTGTACTTCACATAAGGAAACACATTCTTGTCATCACCCAGGATGTTCAGGGTCAAAAACGAAAATACATTCAGCCCCTGACCGGCCAGGTAGTTCAATGCACCGATCATCCCTTTGCCTTTGCCTCCCTGCCAGCTGGCATCCCCGCTGCGCCAGTCTTGCTTGTGCGCTGACCAGCTTTTGATCAACTCATCGGATATCCCATCATTGTTTTGCGTGCCATCAAAATCAGCATATGCCAAAAAGTTCTCAGGCGCATCTGGGCCTCCTTTGATAAAGTATTCCCCCGTTTCTGCATATCGAAGGTAACGCTCACCTACATACTCCAAACGACCACGGGCACGGTTGTCGGGAGCTTGTTTGTTGCTCTCACCCACCGTGAAGCTACCGCTGGCACCATCCCCTGACAGGGAAGTGCCCGAAGCTCCGTTCACCGCAATGCCCGATCCTTTGCGAAAGGATACACTGTATTCCCACCTGCCCGTGGCATCAGGGGCAAAATGTACTTTCCATACATTCCCATCACTGGCACTGCTCTCACCTGCTTTGCCATCAGCTGCATAGTATCCCGGTACTACATACTCCTTCTGCCCCTGACGGAATGTCACATCCAGGCGGATGTCTAAAAACGGGTTTAATGTCCCGCCCTCACTTGCTTCAGGGCCCGCTACCTCAAGCGTTACCTTGTGCCACTTCCGTAATTCGCCTTTTATGCTAACTACTTCTGATGATAAGGCATTTTCACCAGCATTAACGGGGAATACATTCCCTAAAACAATTAGAAAAGATAATGCTGAAGTTAATAGATAATTCAGCAACTTAATTCGTACCAATAACCTCAACATAAAAAATTATTTTTTGCATTGCATACCCTAAACTTGGAGTTAGCAATTCTGACCAATAATCAAGCAGTGATTAAAAATTACTCCCGAATAAGATTGATACTTATCCAGTAGAAACCACCGAACGCAATTCGTTCACAGAATCATTTAATGCAAAAAATATGAGAACTTATAGAAAGACCATTACAAGGGTATGTAATGATTTGTGAGAAGAGTTCAGAAAAACAGAAGTTCACTCAAATCTATTTATAGAATGCTGGAAGGTCTATTTGGTTTGAACATAATAATTTATGCTAAGCTTACTGAATAAATAGGGAAATATAAATTTGTAAATTTTATTTATAACTTAACAAACACACTATTTACGCATTAATTTTTTTTTCACATTTATTGAAATACAGCACTTGAGCAACGTAACATTCATTATTGCTTAACAAATCCATTCTGGGCTTGGCGGAAAGGAAAATTCAATAACAAAAAAAATACTAAGAGGTATTTATAGTGCCATTGTAATTTCATATGCAGTTATCTTAGACTTATCAAAAATCCAAAAGATAACATTAAACAAGTAAGAATCACAAGTAGTGAAGAAACTTAGAAACAGGCAAGTACCATCAATTAGAAATATTTTGTTGTACTCAGGCCGTTTCTGAGAAGAAATTGATTATAGGCTGTTTTGAAGGCTTCTACCTCAGGGCTGAGGTGGATAGCATACTCATAATTTGTAAGGGCATCAACCAACAAATTATTTTGTTCATAAAAAGAGGCTAATAGCAGTTTATCCAATGCCGATTCTTTTTCAGAGATTTCCCGCTTCAGGTTATCCAGTTCATTTTTAACAAAAGTAGCTTCTTCTTCATTCAAAGGCTTGATACCGTAATTACCAGATTGTACAGACTGCTCTCCTTTTGCTTTCACAGAAATGATTACCAAGCGCTCTTGCGCAAGAGACTGGCTCGTAAAATCCAAAACATAACGTGTATCGGAAACTTCTTCTGTTTTGATAATTTCGTCAAAGATATTTTTCAGCACAACTTCATACGTTCCCACAGTGCTTACCGAACTCCACCTCACGATTACTTCTTTATTATAAACAGCCACTGACGTAGGAAGAAGCAATTGCAATTTTGCTTCATTGCCATTACTTCTTTCGCCACTATAGGCAAGTTTGGTTTTGAGAGATTGCGCTTCTTCTAAAAATGAATCAGCATATTGCAATGCTACACCAGCACTGGGATTAACAAATTGTGTAGCTAAATCCCGGACGGCATAAATTCCAGGTTTTTCTAAAGCAAGTGTGTGCCCGCCATTATGGATTAACCCCAAGTAAGCACCTTCCTGAACCCGTAAAATATCATTTATATCAACTGTGGCACCACTTTGTAATTCTTGCCACGTATCATTATTTTTCACTTGTGATGTACCGTCTTCCAATAATACTTTAAAAACATACTCCTGGGCAAAAGCATGCTGATAGGAAACAAAAGCGGTTAAAAGCGTAAGTACAATAACAAACGTGATGCGAATTTTCATGATATAAGATATAGAGATTGCTTGCTGCTTAATATAAAATTATACATTACTTTACCAAATAGCACAATATACAATAAAAAAAATCAAACTCAATAGCAAAAATAAACAATTATTTAGTTATTTGAAAAATTCAACGATTTTATTGTAACATTAATATTTTGATGTTGTATTTATACATCCCTAATGTACATGTTATTAATTATTTGAGTAATCATACATTTACTATTGTAACTGTTTTTGAGCCTCAGCTAAATAGCTTACTTAATAAGTATAAAATTTTATAAAAATAGTCACATTTATTTAATGGTTTACTGCAACTAAGTTTGCGTTTGTAGCCCAGCTGCCTACATTTATGTGTGCAAAAAAAAGATTATATTATCAAGAATATATTACGGGTATCCTTGCCCGGGACAAAAACATACTGAGTCAAGCAATTACGCTGATAGAAAGCGCACTGCATACTGACCAGCAAATTGCGCAAAAAGTACTGCAAGGAATTCTTCCCCACGCTAATAACTCTTTACGCATTGGCATCACAGGCATTCCGGGTTCGGGTAAAAGTACGCTCATTGAAGCTTTGGGGGATATAATTCTCCAAAACAGAAAAAAACTTGCCGTGCTTACCATAGACCCGAGCAGTGCCCGTTCCAAAGGCAGTATTTTGGGTGACAAAACCCGAATGAAAACGCTCACCCAACATCCTTCAGCTTTTGTGCGCCCTTCACCTGCGGGTGGGTCTTTGGGAGGAGTCGCTTATAAAACCAGAGAATGTATTTTGCTTTGTGAAGCAGCAGGCCATGATGTTGTAATTGTAGAAACTGTTGGCGTGGGACAATCGGAAACGATGGTACATGCGATGACCGATTTTTTTCTACTGCTCACCTTACCGGGTACGGGTGATGAATTGCAAGGAATCAAGAGAGGTATTGTAGAAATGGCTGACCTGATAGCTGTGAACAAAGCAGACGGCGATAGGGTACAGCCTGCCCGTGAGGCAAAAAATATTTTTCAACAGGTCCTGCACCTTTTTAAAAACCCAAAAAGCGGATGGGAACCTAAGGTAATTACTTGTTCGGCATTGGAACAAAAAGGGGTTAAAGAGGTTTGGGAGCTAATGGTACAATACCAACAAGCCACACAACAAAATGAATATTTTTTCACGAAAAGAAAAGAGCAAAACCTTTACTGGATGCACGAAACGATCCAACAACTGCTGAAAGACAATTTTTATCAGAACCCCAAAATTAAAAGCGCCTTGTCTGATATTGAAAAGGACGTAATTGCCGGAAAAATATCTGCTTTTAATGGTGCCTGGGAACTTATGAAGCTTTGGGAGGATGGTTCTTTGTAATTTTTTTATTAAGACGTAGCATAATGTTATTCTATAAATCGAGGAATCATTCCTGCAAATCTAAAAATGATTTAGACTTCAGAAGTTTTAACTTTTTAAACCAAATCCACCACCGCAAAATAAGTTGTAATCAGTGAAAAGATAATCACAGCTATTAATCCAACAATCATCTTCCGGTTGGCGGTATGTTGTCCCATCAGTTTTTTGTTCATAATTAAAAGTAAAATAGGAATGGCCACGGCCGGAAGAATACAAGCCTGAAAAGCCTGGGAAAAGATCATCATGGCTGGAGGGGCTTGTTCAATCACCTGTAAGCCAAAGGCAAATAACAGCCCGGCACCTCCCAAAATGCGGTACATGGGCGATTTAATATCCCGGGGCTTTCCGCTAATATCAGAAATGAGCCAGGGGGCAATCAAAATGATCGGGAATACGGTGGATAAACCTGCTCCGGCAATGCCAAGAATGAGAATAAAAGCCGCTACGCTTCCGCCAATGGGTTCAAAAAGATGGATCATTTCCACTGTATTGTCCAGTTGCAAGCCCATGACATGCAAAGTGCCAGCCGCCACGGCCATGATGATCCCGCTCAGCACGAGCATCATGGTGGCCGAAACTTTGGCATCTTTTTTTTCACTTTCCAGGTTATCAATCGTCCATCCTTTCTCTACCACTACGGTAGAGCGTACAATGAATACGGCAGCTGAACAGGTAGTGCCGGCCATGGCAGCTACCAATGCAAAAGCCCCCGGTTCATCCGGAATACTCGGAATCATGCCCCGGGCAATCACGGCCAGGTTGGGCTGCACCAAAAAGAAAACGAGGATGAAACATAGCCCCATCAAAATCACAAAAAAGGTAAGGATTTTCTCAAAAGCCCTGTATTGCCCTATCCACAGCAAAGCAAAAAGCCCGATTACCAAAACGAATGTAATCCAAAATGTACTCACATCGCCCCACCCCATCAATCGCCCCCCTTCTGCCAGCAGATCTGTTACAATGCCCATCACGCCCATGATGGCAAGCAGTTCGCCAATTATCAGGGCAATCAGGATGTATATGGATAAAAATGGGCCTATGGTGAAGTGTTTTCGGATATTATACAGGGCGGTTTGTCCACTTACCAGGGTAACCTGCCCATAAGCTACCATCAGCACATACGTAAATAAAGCCGACAATACCAAGGCCCAAAATAAAGTCATACCATATTGCGCACCTGCTTTGGCCATGGTGGTTACACTGCCAGTACCGATGTTGTAACCAATGAGGAAAAGACCAGGGCCTACCGAAGATAAGAAGAGTAAGAGTTTATTTTTCAAGGGAGTGAATGGGTTGGATTATGGATTTTTTTCGTATACAGTTTTTCCTTGCACGATGGTTTCATGAATTACCATTTCTCCACCTTTCAGGCTGAATAAAATCAAATCGGCACTTAAGCCTTCTTGCAACATGCCCCGATCATTGAGGTTATACACTTTTGCCGGAGTTTGGGTGGCCATCATCATAGCTTCTTGCAGTGTGCAACCAGTCAGCCTTATCATATTGCCAACGCCCGTGCGAATAGGAAAAGAAGCACCTGCCAGCACATTTTGTTCGGGATATTGTAACATGCCGTCTTCAGTCATTACTACGGTTTTCCCGTTCCATGCATACTCTCCGGGAGGCATGCCGGCCAGTTCGGTTGCGTCGCTCACCAACATGAGGTTATCCGCACCTTTTACCTTGAAAAAGACCTGTAGCTCTTCTTTTCTGAGATGGTGTCCGTCGGCAATGATGGTGGGTGTAATTTTATCAGCGGCCAGTTGTGGCCAAAGAGGATTGTTATGACGGTGAATCATGTTGGCACATCCGTTACCCAGGTGGGTTGATACCCGCGCTCCGCGTTGTACGGCTTGTTCAATGGTAGCAGCATCTCCATTATGATGCGCCAGGGAAACTACAATACCTTTGTCATTGCACTTACTGATAAAATCCAACGCTCCTTCCTGTTCCGGCGCCAAGCCTACCTGAATGATGTTTTCACCTGATACCTCATAAAAAGACATAAATTCTTCCCAATCAGGTGGGCGTATCCACTCTTTTTGGTGCACGCCCCTGAAACCATCTTCCGGAGAAAGATAGGGCCCCTCCAGAAAATATCCGGGCATTACATGCGCTAACACAGGATCTTGGGTTACTTCTTTGAGCACCGCCAGGTTAGCCCTGATAAGATCGCCGGGATTGGTAATAATCGTAGGAAAGAAAGTAGTAATACCTTCTTTCCACAGCGCTTCGGTAATTTTCTGAATGGCTTCGGCCGTCAGTCCTTCTTTGTTAAAACTGACAGCGGCATATCCATTGATCTGCGTATCAATCAGCCCGGGTGCAAGGTATATTTTTTCTCCATCTGTTTGCGCAGCTGATACTTTCCGGATTTTTGAAATTTTCCCATCTTTTATCGTAACCGTAACCTGAGATTGCACATCTACCGAATAGCCCGAAACTGAAAGGTTTTGTGCCATGAGGTGCAAGGTAGCCGGAACGTGTATGAAAAAGAAAAGAACAAAGACAGCAAATGCAGTTTTTTTATAGTCTTTCATAATGAAAGTGGTTTGAGGGAGTGTTTATCGCTGTATAGGAATACAGAGATGCTCAACAAATGCATCTCATTTTTTCCTCCTAACTTCGTTATTGCAACATAATACCTATTCAAGAAAAATTCAAATCTCTCAATTCCCTTTACCACTTTCTTCCTTACCAATAGAAATCAGGTTGGTAAGCAGTCGGTACGCACCTGGAACGCCCGCCGGAATTTCCCTGAAAAAAGACAAGCCGGTATAAATGTAATAACCTTTTCCGTATTTAGCTACCAAAAGGCTACCCTCTTTAGGGTCTTCGCCTGGATCGGATAATGAAAAAATAGCATCATATTTTTCATCCCACTCTCCGGGAAAGTACAAGCCTCGCTCCTGCACCCAGTTGGAGAAGTCAGCCTGTGTTATAACGTTGGGTTTGTTTAACACCGGATGGTTGGGTTGCAGGAAGTTAACTTTGGCCGATTCATCAGATACACGATTTCGCGAAAGCTTGAGGGGATAAGGCCCCAAATCCTGGGTAACGAGCAAATGGGAAGTATTGTACTGCACGATAACCGTACCTCCATTTTTCACATAATCCATTAATGTGTTTTGCTGAAACCTGAGGCGGTCTACGGTATTATAGGCACGGATACCAACCATGATGGCATCAAAATTTTCAAGATAGGCAGGATTAATATCATTTTCATCCAGCAAAGTAACCTGATAACCAATTTGCCGCAATCCTACGGGCACTTCATCACCGGCACCCATGATATAACCAATCATATCACCCCTTTTCTGAATGTCCAGTTTTACTGCCTTGGCCGAAGCTGGCAAAAATACCGTTTGGGTCGGAATATGCGCATAGTCTATTACCGTCAGGCTTTTACTATATACTTTTCCATTGATTGTAGCAGTAGCTGAAATGATGCCTTCACTTTGGGCCTCTGGGGGATATACCATAAAGTTTACTACTTTTTCCTCCCCTTTCACTTCCAATGAAAAGTCAAGCGAAGCCGGAGATGCCCGCCAACCCTTCGGCAGGGTCAGTTCAAGCGTGCCTTGCAAGTTCTCAGTCCCAGCTTTCACTACCAGGCTTACCGTTTTGGGCTGCTCATCAGCAAATACATATACTTGTTCTGCAATATTCAGGAATACCGGGGGCGTAATTTCAAAAGGGCGGTATTGCTCCCCTTTTGCCGGATCGTTGCGTTTGTAAACCACAGGCGTGGTAAAATCCAGGGTTTGTTCACCTATTTTTAAAGTAAAAGTAGTTTTAACGGGCGGTGGTGTCTCTGGTAAACCAATCATTTGCTGGTTTTCTACCACGTACAAAAAGTCTTCATCCAGCGGTTGCCTTAACCAGTAGGGTCCTGAATAGGGCAAATTTTCAGGAAGCGTAACCTGGGTAGAAAAAAGTAACTCTTTGTTATTCTCAAGCTGGGTATGTAATACCGTATCTTTTTTAGCACTACCAAAATCAACTTTTTCCAGACTTACGGGAATGGGCGAACGGTTGATGGCTTCTACATTCAACGTAATGGTTTCACCGGGCGTGGCCCAGTATTCGGCTGCCTTGGGCCGGCCAACCGAACGGAACCTCCGGCTCAGGGCGTTGGTACCGCTTCTCACTTCCAAATACAGGCCCAGGCATGCCTGTATTACTTTTTTCAGTTCTGCCTGTTTTACCCGCTTCCAGTAAGGATTATCAATTTTATCAATGACATCATACGCCTGCAACAAGATAGGCACAATCCCAGAAGGATTTTCCGGCGAGAAGTTTTCGTAAGCTTCAACCAACAGTTTGCTTACTTTTTCGCCATTTTTTACCCTGTCCCAGCTTGTATTCACGCCCTCAAATAAGTCTCTTTCTGCCATATCCCCGGCCAGGTGGCGGAAGTACTCCAAGTCAGTTCCCCTTGAGCCGGTGGCTCCAAAGCCCTGACAAACATGCTTGCTGCGGCTTTCGGCAGCTATTTCTGTTACAGATTTACCTAACAAGGGAATGTAGGCTCCGCAGTCTGTGGCAAAAACCGAATCGGATTGTTGGGCAATTTCTGCAATGTTTTCTGTAAACCATGATGTTTCATTCATTACAATGCGCTTGGGTTGCCACACTTCCACATATTTGAGTTGTTCAGGGTAATAATCCGGATTACCAGCAATTTTAAAGGCTTCCACTCCCAAAATAGCGGAGGAAGTGTGGTGTCCATGCCCGCCCCGGGCATCAGGTGGGAAGCGGGTAATAATTACATCGGGGCGAAATTTTCGGATACTCCACACCACATCGGCCAGCACCTTGTCTTTGTCCCAGATGTCCAGGGTTTCCTCGGGTGATTTTGAATAGCCAAAGTCATTAGCACGGGTAAACAATTGCTGGCTGCCATCCATGCTGCGGGCCATAAGCAGTTCCTGTGTACGCAATACACCCAGCATTTCCCTGATTTCCGGGCCGATGAGGTTTTGTCCACCAGAGCCTCTGTTTAGTGACAAATAAGCCGTATTCATCAACCGCACCTGTGAGAGGTAACCGATCACCACCTGGTTTTCATCATCCGGATGGGCGGCCAGATACATGGCGCTGCCCAGCACATTGAGCTTTTTCAGGGCCAGTTGAATTTCGCCGGCAGAAAGCTTTTCGGGAGCTTGCGCCTGTATTTGATAAGTAAAAACATGGAATATCAGCAAAAGTGAAGCTATAGCCTGAATTGTATATCTCATGAAATTGGTCAGTTTAAACATCTTTTCTGATTAACGAAGTCAACAAGGCAACGTTTATATAGTACAACGAAATTGCTTTCTACAGAAAGCAAAATTTAGCAATTCCGCTCTTTCCGGAAAGCATTGTTAATACGTTCACCCAAACCACCAAATCGTGCCAAAACTCAGGCAAAAGCCTATTGCACAACCCAGAAAAATTTCGTTGGGCTTATGGGCATTCAGGTACAGCCGTGCCGACATCACCATGCCCGCGAGTAGTAAAATGCCTACCAGCGGAAATAACAAGCCATGTTGTGTATATTTCAGGGCAATAGAAAGCAAAAACCCGATTAACCCCCCGGCGGCAGCGCTATGGGCACTGACTTTCATAAATACAGTAATGAATGTAACAGCAAACACAATCAGCGTAATGGACATCAGAATAGTAACAAAAATACTGCTCTCCTTAATTTTGGCCATGAACATATAGGTGGTAATGCCATAGAAAATAGTGGTAAAGAAAAAGGGAAGGATGCGTACTTTTCTCTCCTGCATGGTCAGGTTCCTCAAAGTTTCCTGCAACTTACCCGAAGAGTAAATCAGCGTGGAAATGCTGAGTAATGGCAGGAAGAATGTAGTGATTATCAGGATAAGAAGCACCCTGTTGATCGCCGTTTCGCTGATGGGGCTTATCACAATAGGGGCAAAATAAAAAAGGATGGTGAAAAGCAGGGTGGGCATCAAAAGTGGGTGCATGATGATGGATACCAACAATGCCAATTTTCTGATCATTATAACTCTTTTCTTAATCGGGCTACGGGAATTTGTAATTGTTCTCTGTATTTAGCTACGGTGCGGCGGGCAATATTGTACCCTTTTTGTTTCAACATTTTTTCCAGTTTGTCATCTGAAAGTGGTTTGCGTTTATCTTCATTATCCACCAGTCCTTTCAAATAGTTTTTGACCTCTCTGCTACTCACATCCTCTCCGGAATCAGTAGCAATACCTTCTGAAAAGAAATACTTTAGCGGATAAATACCAAATTCTGTTTGCACAGATTTACTATTGGCTACCCGGGAAACAGTGGATATATCCATGCCAATTTCATTAGCAATATCTTTCAAAATCATTGGTTTCAGCTTACTTTCGTCGCCTTCCAGAAAAAAATCGTACTGATATTTGATAATCGTTTGCATAGTGTTCAGCAAGGTTTGCTGCCGCTGCTTGATAGCGTCAATAAACCATTTTGCCGAATCCAGTTTTTGTTTTACAAAGGTAACCGTCTCTTTCAGCTTTTTATCTTTCTTATTGCTCTTGTCATAGGCATCCAGCATATCGGCATACGCCCGGTTTACCCGCAACTCCGGAGCATTTTTAGAGTTAAGGGAAAGTTCTAATTTACCGTTGTCATTCACTAAAATAAAATCAGGAATAACATACTGGGTTTTTACGTTACTGGGAGCATCACTTCCAGGTTTTGGGTTGAGTTTGGTAATGGCGCCAACCGCCAACCGCATGGTATCTTCATCAACGCCCAGTTTCTTAGTGATTTTATCAAAATGCTTTTTGGTAAATTCCTGGAAGTGGTCACCAATGATTGCCTGGGCGGTTTTCTGAATTTTACTTTCGCAGTCGGCTTTGCGCAAAAGCTGCAAATACAGGCACTCCTGCAGGTTTCTGGCGGCAATGCCCGGAGGGTCAAAAGCCTGTATTCTTTTCAGTATTTCTTCTACCTCTTCGAGGTCGGTTTCAATATTTTGCGAAAAGGCCAGGTCATTGATGATAGATTCCAGCTCGCGACGGATGTAGCCGTCCGATTCAATACTACCAATGAGCTGCTGTCCAATCATATACTGCCGCTCATCCAACCCTAAAAAATTTAACTGGCTCATGAGTTGGTCATTGAGCGTGGCCTGCATGGGAATGGGCATCTCCCGTTCTTCTTCATCCCGGTAGTTTCCATCTCCCTGCATTTTATATCCGCCAATGTCATCATCAGCAATGTAATCTTCCAGACTTATTTCTTCACTGGCATCTAATTCATTATCATCTTCGTAATCATCTTCATTGCTATCAGCCACAGATTCTTCATCCCGCCCTTCTTCCAGGGCAGGGTTTACTTCCAGTTCCTGCTCAATGCGGGTATCCAGCTCGGCAGTAGGAATTTGCAGCAGTTTGATAAACTGTATCTGCTGCGGGGATAACTTTTGGGTTAAGGTTTGGCTTAAACCAAGCTTTTGCATGTAAATAAAATATTAAAAAATACGGTACTTATACTTTCCAAAGTTATGATATTATTCCGATAATTCTTTGATAATGCGTGCAAAATATAGTTTTTTTGCAGGCAGTTTTAGTACATTTCAAAGACTTTTCTACACCAAAGTAAGTTGCTGATAATCAGTAATTTTGCTAACTACACTTGGGTGGCATTATCAAAAAGTATACTAAGGTAATATATCAATGCAACATCAAAGAAGCAAAATAAAAATTGTACTGGACCATACCTCTGTGGGTGCAGAAGTATTGGTAAAAGGATGGGTGCGCACCAAACGCGAAAGTAAAAATGTAGTATTTATTGCCCTTAACGATGGGTCTACCATCCACAATTTGCAAATTGTTGCCGACCCGCAAAAGTTTTCTGAAGATGTACTCAGGCATATCACTACCGGGGCTTGCATTGCCGTGAAAGGTGCCCTGACAGCCTCTCATGGAAAAGGTCAATCGGTAGAGTTGCAGGCCGATAGTATTGAAGTATTAGGCGCTGCCGACCCGGAAGAATATCCCTTGCAACCCAAAAAGCATTCCCTGGAATTTTTGCGCGAAATTGCCCACCTGCGCCCGCGTACTAACACCTTTGGCGCCATATTTCGCCTCAGGCATGCGATGGCGTTTGCCATTCATAAGTTTTTTAACGACAAGGGCTTTTATTACCTCCACTCTCCCATCATCACAGGCTCTGATGCCGAAGGTGCCGGTGCCATGTTCCGTGTCACTACCCTTGACCCCACCAACCCACCCAAAACGCCCGAAGGCAAGGTAGATTATAAAGAAGACTTTTTTGGGAAAGAAACCAACCTTACCGTATCGGGGCAGTTGGAAGCCGAACTGGGTGCCCTGGCTTTGTCAGATGTGTATACGTTTGGCCCTACCTTTCGTGCCGAAAACTCCAACACTACCCGTCACCTGGCCGAGTTTTGGATGATTGAGCCTGAAATGGCGTTCTATGACCTGAACGACAACATGGGCCTGGCCGAGGAAATGCTCAAATACCTCATCAGCTATGCCCTGGAACACTGCAAAGATGACCTGGAGTTTTTGAACAAACGGGCATTGGATGAAGATAAACAGAAAAAGCAGGAGGAACGCAGCGAACTCTCATTGATGGAACGCCTGAACTTCGTACTGGAAAACACTTTTGAACGGGTTACTTACACCGATGCCTTTAACATTCTCAGAAACTCAAAGCCCAACAAAAAGAAAAAATTCCAGTTCGTGCTGGATGAGTGGGGTGCTGATTTGCAATCTGAACATGAACGGTTTTTGGTAGAAAAACATTTTAAAAAGCCGGTAATCCTCTACAATTACCCCAAAGACATCAAGGCATTTTATATGCGACAGAATGAGGACGGCAAAACCGTAGGCGCCATGGATGTATTGTTCCCCGGTATTGGCGAAATTATCGGTGGTTCACAAAGGGAAGAGCGGTACGACAAACTCATCCAACGGATTCGGGAAATGGATATTCCTGAAAAAGATGTTTGGTGGTATTTGGATACCCGAAAGTTTGGCACAGCTCCCCATGCAGGCTATGGCCTGGGCTTCGAGCGCATGATGCTGTTTGTTACGGGCATGACCAACATCCGGGATGTCATCCCTTTTCCGCGGGCACCGCAGAATGCAGAGTTTTAGGGGGGTAGTTTGTAGTTTGAAGTTTAATGTTTTTAGTTTGTCAAACTCTAAACATAAAACACTAAACAGTAAACCATAATCTACCTTGGCCAAACCCGCGCAAATTATTGCTTCCAACTTTCCTTTTGAACCTACCAACGGGCAAAAGAAGTTTTTTGGGCTACTGGATGCATTTTTGTTCAGTCCCCCGGAACAAGAGCGTACTGCTTTTATGCTGAAAGGATATGCCGGAACGGGCAAAACCACCCTGGTGGGCAGTTTGGTAAAAACTCTTCCTTATTTTAAATACAAGGCAGTACTATTAGCGCCTACAGGCCGGGCAGCCAAAGTAATGGCCAACTATGCCGATCGCAAAGCCTTCACCATTCACAAATGTATTTACAGGCGCACAGCCGACCCGATTGCAGGCAGGTTACAATTTGTAAGGCAGCGCAACTATTATACCCGCACTGTATTTATTGTTGATGAGGCTTCTATGCTGGCCGACGACCCCGGTATGGGCAAAAACGGTTTGCTGGCCGACCTGCTCGATTATGTTTTCGAGCATCCATCCAATAAACTCATGCTGGTTGGCGATACAGCCCAGTTGCCTCCCGTAAAGCAGGATTTCAGTCATGGCCTGGATGCAGATTACCTCTCGTCACAGTTTAACCTCAGCATTACCGAAACTGAACTTACTGAAGTGACCCGCCAGGGCCTGGAGTCGGGCATTTTGTACAATGCCACTTTACTGCGTGACCAGCTCTCTGAACAAAAGTTTAAGATTCAGTTCCAGACAAAGCGTTTCAAGGACTTTTACCGCATGACAGGCGAAAAGTTGGAAGAAGGGCTGCATTACGCTTATAACAAGTATGGTACGGAAAACACCATCGTCGTTTGTCGCTCTAACAAGATGGCAGTGCAGTATAACCAGCACATCCGCAGTCGTATTCTCTTTTACGAAGATGAAATAGTAGCCGGAGATTACCTCATGATTGTGCGCAATAATTACTTTGTCCTGCCCGAAGATTCCCAGGCTGGGTTCCTGGCCAATGGTGATTTTGTGGAAGTGCTGAAAATCAAAAACTTTGAAGAAATTCACGGCTTTCGTTTTGTAACCCTGGTACTTCAACTGATAGACTACCCCGATCAGGATGAGTTTGAGGCAAAAGTAATCCTGAATACACTTTACTCAGCTGCCCCTTCCCTCACCGAAGAAGAGAGCAAGCAGCTTTTTGACAGTGTAATGGAAGACTACAAAGACGTAGTTACGAAAAAAGAACGCAACGAAGCCATCCGTAACGACCTATACCTCAATGCCTTGCAGGTAAAGTTCGCTTATGCGCTTACTTGTCATAAATCGCAGGGCGGCCAGTGGGATGCCGTTTTTGTTGACCAGGGTTTTCTCAAACCCGAAATGCTAAACCGCGAATTTATCCGGTGGGCATACACGGGCATTACCCGTGCCAAATCAGAACTTTTTTTAATGAATTTCAACGAAATGTTTTTCTGATTGCGGCAGTTGGGCAAGATTCGTTATTTTTGTTAAAATAGATACTAAAACAACACCTTATACGTTTTTATCACCCCTATTTTTGTATAGGAATAGTTTTTGCTATTTGCATCCTAGATAAATTGTTCTCATTAAATATTAGTAGACATGAAAAAAATATTAGTTCTGTTCATAGGTTTATTTGTGATGGCTGCAACAGCCTCAGCCCAAAAAGAAATTAGCACGGATGATGGCCCGAAAATCACTTTTGCAGAAGAGTCGCACAACTTTGGTGATATTGTACAAGGCACCAAAGTAGAACACACTTTTAAGTTTGAGAATACCGGCACCGAGCCTTTGATTTTGTCAAATGTACTGACCACTTGTGGATGTACAGCTTCTTCCTGGCCACGCGAACCCATTGCCCCGGGTGGAGAAGGAGAAATCGTAGTAACCTTTAACAGCGCCGGTAAAATGGGCAAGCAAAACAAAGTAGTTACTATTGTATCTAATGGCGTAAACCCCCAGGAAAGGGTTCGGATAGTTACCAATGTACTTCCTAAAGGAGATACTGAGTAACCTTTCCCAAACCTTCAAAAGAAATTGCTGCCAGCCTCATACGCTGGCTTTTTTTATTCCAGTAGATTGTATTCATTCAAAACCCCTTTCCATTCTACCGCCCTGATATTATCAAGCAAAGTGATTTCCAGTTCTTCCAGCAGCGGACTTCCGTCGGGTACTGAAAAGCTGTAATATTGGGTATTAATTTTATAGGGCAATACCATTACACTTTCTTCCACTTTTTGATTCTGGATCAAATACCTTAATATAGGCTCATCATATACAAATGCCTGTATTTCTTCATTTGCTATGGCATGGAGCGCCTCTTCCGGACTATCGTACGGCAAATAAGGAATGCCATTTTGCCGCAAATATAGTTCACTGGACGAACCCTTTATTACCGCTGTTTTTATCTTTTTGAGGTCATTAATTCCCTCAATCCCTACGTCCAGCTGGTTCACAGTAAGGGCCGAGGCAATACTGGCCGTAAAACCAGATATAATGATAATAGCTGTAAACATCCAGATGAGGGCTACGATACGCCCTCCGGTAGTTTTGGGTGATTTGTCTCCATAACCTACAGTTGTCATGGTTACAGCCGACCACCAAACGCCACTCCACACTCCCGCTGCACCTTTATCAAACTCTTCTTTATTTTGTTTTCTTTCAAACACCCAAACCAACAAACCAAACATCAGAATTACTAAAAATAAGAGCAATACTGCTTTGAAAAAATTGACCGAGAAAAAGTTCTCAATAAACCGTGCAACCTTTCCTTTATCAGCCTTTGAGGTTGCAATGGCCAGATTGGTAATGTAAAAAGGCTGGGTAAAGTCAAACTTCCTGGCCCGCTCGCTGGTAACAGTTAACGGATTAATGCATACATCTATACTGCCTTTTTCCAGAGCATCCAGCAAGCCCGGGAGGTCATATTCCTCGTACTTGTATTGAATGTTGAGTTCGCTGGCAATGCTCTCCCAAAGCGCTATACTCACCCCTTTGTATCCTTTTGTTTCTTTGATGATAAATGGCGGGGTTTCTTTAATACCTACCGTAATTGTGAAGTCGGTAACCAAAGATTGCCCTTCACATATGTATGAAAAGCAAGTAGTTGCAAGAAATGCAAAAGATAGAATAAAAAGTCTCATAGCAGATTTATCAGGATCCGAATATTTATGCCTGCTAAGGTTACAGAATTCTTAATAAAAAAACAAAAAAGCCGGATACACTAATGCACCCGGCTTTTATATTAAAATATGGATATTTCTTTTTTTTAACCTAATTGGAATGTAATAGGCAGTACCATTCGCACTCGTACAGCACGGCCTCTTTGCTTACCAGGATTCCATTTAGGAGCGCTTTTTATCACCCTCACAGCCTCTTCGTCACATCCGGCTCCAATACCTTTAACGGCCTGTACATCTGTAATAGTTCCATCTTTATCAACTACAAATTGCACGAAAACTTTGCCTTCTATACCCATCCTTCTGGCTTGGGCAGGATATTTCATATTTTTGTTAATATACTGATAGAAAGACTGCATGCCACCTTTGGGGGTAGGCTGATCTTCCACCACGGTGAAAATTTCGTCAGCTACCTCTTCTTCAGGGGCTTCTTCAAACACCATTTCTTCAATCTGTGTCTCCTCTGTAATTTCAACGTCCAGGTCAATCTCAATTTCTTCTTCTATTTCTTCTTCATCAGGAACTTCAACAATTTCAGGAGTTTGAACTTTAGGCGGGGGTGGCGGGGGTTGCTCTGTAGGTGGGATTTCCATCACATCTTCAAATTCATCATCTACATTTCCCAGGTTCATCAAATCCCTGTCATCATAAGATTTCCATTCAAAGGCCATCGTAACAATGGCAAGGCTCAGCACCAAACCAATGCTCAGGAAAAGCCCTGACTTATTTTGCAAATCTACTTCAGGTTTCTTTTTTGGTTCCATATCGTTTAAATAATTTTTAAGGTAATATCCACGTAATGTTAACACACAAATTACAACAAAAATTCAGAGAATACAAAAAAAAAGATTGCTCAATACATATTAAAGTTTATATACCAGATAGAAAAATCCATACCCCATGAGGCAACCACTTACATTGGCAGCCGCATCATAAAGCTCTACAACTCGTCCGGAAACCATAAGTTGACCAGCTTCCAACAGGAGTGCATAACCAATAGAAATGAGCAAAGCGAATTTTACCGCCCCTGCCCTCAAATGAGAAAAGGTATGCTGCTTGGCAAAGCCAATGATCATCAGAAAAACCAATACAAAAAACACAAAAGCATGGGCTACTTTATCAAAACTGAACATCACATCGGCCTTGGCCATCTGCGCCCCTGGCATAAGAACCAATAGCAGGATAATCATTGCCCATACGATAGTGTACAGATTATATTTAAGGAACATGGCGTATAATTATAAGCAGGCAGTAGCAGCAGTTGGCAGTAAAAGCAGACTGCCGCAGCCTACTAAATTCTTATTCTCCGACCACTTCCTTATAAGCTTCAGCATCCAGGAGTTCATCCAGTTCTTCCTTATTAACGATACTCACTTTAATCATCCAGCCCTTTTCATACGGAGATTCATTCACCATTTCCGGGGTTGCTTCCAGCTCGGGGTTTACTTCCAAAATTTCACCTGAAATGGGCATAAATAAATCAGAAACCGTCTTTACAGCTTCTACCGTGCCAAAAACCTCCCCTTTGTCAAGGGTATCGCCTTCGGTTTCAATTTCCACATATACAATATCGCCCAGCTCGCCCTGCGCAAAATCTGTAACGCCTACGTACGCTTCCTCTCCTTCTATCCTGATCCATTCGTGGTCTTCGGTATATTTCAATGATGCGGGTACTTCCATATAGTTTTTAGTTTTATCTATTTATAGGTTGATATTCGCTTCAAAAGTACACTCTTTTTTTTAATGTAAAAACAATAATCAATATGACAAGTGTTTCAAATTAGATTTGTCAATTTTTTATATTTGCGCCATATTTGGGCACTACACACCATTAACTTATCAATTGTGAAATTCGGATACCGTTTTTTATACTACACCTTCCAATTTGCATTATGGGCTTTTTTCAGAAGGATTTACTTACACAATGCCAAAGGTATCCCGAAAGACAAACCGGTATTACTGGCCTGTAACCATCCCAACTCATTTATGGATGGATGCCTTTTTGGTGAATCCCAACCCCAACCCATTCATTTTATTGCCCGGGGCGATGCCATGAATACACCATTTAAAAAGTGGCTTTTCGGCCAGTTTCACGCTGTTCCTATTTTCAGGTTACAGGAAGGCATTGAAAACCTGCACCGGAACAAGCAAACGTTCAGGGAATGCCAGGAACTTTTTGAGAAAAACGGTAAAATCATCATTTTCTCGGAAGGAATTTGCGTGCAGGAAAAACGGGTACGGAAGCTCAAGAAGGGTACAGGGCGTATGTATTTTGAAATAGAATCAAATTTTGATTTCAACCTGGGCATTCAGGTAATCCCGGTGGGTTTTAACTATACTTTTTTTAATAAACCGGGTGCTGAGGTCATGATCAACATAGGTGAGCCAATGCCCATGGAGCGATACATAGAACTGTATAAAGAGAACAAAGCCCAAGGGATAAACACCTTCACTGCCGATTTGCAGGAAAAAATAGAAGAGCGCGTTATTGCTATCCATAAAAAAGAAGATGAACCCCTGGCCGAAAACCTGCTTACCCTGGCACGCAACAATTTTCAGGAACATCCATTTCCATGGAAACCCACACGTAACGACCGTTTTGTTCTGGAAAAAAGCACCTGTGATACGCTCAACCATATTTCAAAAAATGAGCGGGACACTTACCAGCAATTATCACAGGAAGTAGAACAGTATTTTGCACAATTAAAAGACCTTCATATATCTGACATGGATGTTGCCAAAGAGCGACGGTATAATTGGGGAAAAGGGTTACTTTTTTTGCTGGGATGGCCTTTGTATATTTTAGGTTATTTATTCAATTTACCTCCTGTGTGGGCAGGAAATGCAATAACAGTAAAAATAATAACCAACCCTGTTTTTTACCTTTCAGTGCGCATTGTGATCACTTATTTCTTATATTTACTTGTTTACATTCCGCTATTGTTGGTTTTGGTTGCCTGGCTGGGAAATACCTGGTATTTCGGGTTAACGGCCATTGCCATCATGGCGATTTCCGGATATTATGCCCTTTATTATTCCCGATTATGGAAAGACAGCATCCTCCGCTGGCGGTATTTAAATCTAAAACGTAAAAACCACGATCTGATAGCCTCCCTTAAAAAACAAAGACAACATATTCTTCGGATACTTAAAGAATATAAAAGAAAAAACGACATAAAGCCACAATCGAGTAAGCAGTAGGCAACGGCAGTTGGCAGTGGCAGTAGTCCACAGTCTAATAGTCTATAGCCCCCTATTTAAGTCTGTGGACTATAGACTAGAAAACTGTTGACTAAATTACAAATTACCAACTGCACTTGCCTTCTGCAACTGTTTCTGCTAACTAAATCTTTCCCTAAGGTTTAATTAATCTGATGCTTTTGCGTACCTTTGCACCCTTAAATTGAGAGGAAGTATGCAAAGTATTAGAAATGTAGCGATTATCGCACACGTAGACCACGGAAAAACCACTTTGGTGGACAAAATTATCCATGCGTCTAAAATTTTTCGCGAAAACCAGGAAGTGGGAGAACTCATACTGGATAACAACGAACTGGAACGGGAACGCGGCATTACCATTTTGTCGAAAAACGTTTCTGTAAGATATAAAGATGTAAAAATCAATATCATTGACACACCCGGCCACTCCGATTTTGGAGGAGAAGTAGAAAGGGTACTGAAAATGGCTGATGGCGTTTTGCTATTGGTAGACGCTTTTGAAGGTCCTATGCCCCAAACCCGCTTTGTTTTGAGCAAAGCCCTGGAACTGGGCCTGGAACCCATTGTGGTGATCAATAAAGTGGATAAACCCAACTGTCGCCCCGATGAAGTGCACGACCAGGTGTTCGATCTCATGTTTAACCTGGATGCCACCGAAGAACAACTGGATTTTGTCACCATGTTCGGCTCATCTAAACAAGGATGGATGTCGGATGACTGGAAAAACCCAACCGACAATATCTTTCCTTTGCTGGATGCCATCATCGAGCACGTACCCGAAGCTCCGCAACGAGAGGGCGTACCCCAAATGCAGGTTACTTCCCTGGAGTATTCTTCTTTTGTGGGAAGAATTGCCATTGGCCGTGTGTACAAAGGCACATTGAAAGAAGGAGCCGTAATGGGGCTTTGTAAAAAAGGTGGCTCGGTAAAACAAGTGAGAATCAAAGAGTTGCAGGTATTTGAAGGATTAGGGAAGGCAAAAGTTCCGGAAGTTAAGTCGGGTGACATTTGTGCCATTGCCGGGCTCGACGACTTTGAGATTGGCGATACGCTCACCAGCCTGGAGAATCCCGAGCCCCTGCCCCGCATCGCCATTGATGAGCCTACCATGAGCATGTTGTTTACCATTAACAACTCTCCGTTTTTTGGCAAAGAAGGAAAGTTTGTAACATCACGCCATTTGCGCGACCGTCTGTTTAAAGAAACTGAAAAAAACCTGGCGATGCGCATTGAAGAAACTGACCGGGAAGACCGCTTTTTGGTGTACGGACGTGGTATCCTGCACCTTTCAATCCTGATTGAAACCATGCGGCGGGAAGGGTACGAGTTTCAGGTAGGGCAGCCCCAGGTACTTTACAAAGAAATTGACGGCAAAAAATGCGAACCTATCGAAACACTGGTGGTAGATGTGCCCGAGGAAAGTTCGGGAAAAGTGATAGAACTGGTAACACAGCGCAAAGGCGAACTGCTGGTGATGGAGCCCAAAGGAGACATGCAGCACCTTGAGTTTGACATTCCGGCCCGAGGCATCATCGGCCTGCGAAACAATGTGCTTACCGCTACTGCCGGAGAAGCGATTATGACGCACCGGTATAGTAAATATGAGCCTGTAAAAGGGGAAATGCCTAGCCGCAATACTGGTGCACTCATTTCAATGGAAACTGGCCCCACCACGGGCTATGCCATTGATAAACTGCAAGACCGGGGAATTTTCTTTGTGGGCCCCGGAGAAGAAGTGTACATCGGACAAGTAGTGGGCGAGCACACCCGTGGTAACGATATTGTGGTAAATATCCTGAAAGGGAAAAAGCTTACCAACATGCGTGCTGCCGGGTCTGATGATAATGCTAAAATTGCGCCCAAGCGTGAGTTTTCACTGGAAGCTGCTCTGGAATATATTCAGAAAGATGAGTATGTGGAAATCACCCCGCAGTCTATCCGAATGCGGAAAATCTACCTGGATGAAAACGAGCGGAAGCGCATGACCTCTAAAATTATGGAGGAGTAATGCATTCTTAATCTTTGATCATCTCATTTTACCCAAACCGGGAGGCTTATATTACTGATAAGCCTCCCGGTTTTTTTATGCCCTCCTATTAAATATCAAGTGAAACCCACCGGATATCAATCCAAAACCTGTGCTTGTCAAGTGGCCCTGAAAATCAGGTTACACCCGCCTGATTACTCCTGACAAATATGCAAAAACCCGCTTATTATAAATGACAGGGTTTTGAGTCAGCTGATTTTTTTCAAGGGCAAATGCTGAAAAGCCCACCTGATAAGTGTAAAAAAACGTTGCCTTGGAGCACGGACATCATTGTCCGTGAATGCAGAGCTAGTCCTCTCGCGGTATATGCGGACTAGGAAGTCCGCCCTCCGAATCGCCATTTTTCTCACTTATTCAGGCAAAACAGAGTAAGCCACAAATTTTTAACACCAAAATCATGAAAAATCTAAGTTTTATTTTCCGAATGGGTGTATTGTCATTCGCTGTAATGTTACTCATTTCCTGTGAACCGGATGAAATAGCTACCACAAGCTTTCCTACAAATGAAGGTGTAAGAAGTAACGACACCCGCACCACAAAAACCAAGCAACTGGAATTCATTTTTGACAAGGCGGGCCGTAAAGATGGTGCCCATTCCGTAGGGTACAACCCGGCTACGGGCAGCAAGTTTGAGGCATTGCTGAGAGGCGGGGATATCTACGGTTTCCTGGTAAAAAAACGCGACGGACAAATTATCAAACTGGCGCAAAAAATTAAACACCCGCCAGCCGCCATACCTCCGCCCCCACCCATCGGTTGCCCCGATGGTTTCGACTGGCGATGTGTGTGTTATACCCACCCCGTGTATGATGTTACCGTCTGTGTTTCATTCTGTGTAGCCAATACGATTGTATTAGTTACCACCGGCTCAGGCTATTAAATCTTAACTGGAAAGCCATCTTCCAACATGGTGGCTTCCCTTTTTCCCTTTCATCAATTTAAATTTTAAAGTAATGAAACGCTCAAAAATTATACTGAACACATTCCTGCTTGTATCATTATTTTTCACTTATAATGCTTTTGGACAATGGAACAGCGGTGGCGACAATATTTACTATAACAACGGAAATGTAGGCATTGGAAAAATAAACCCTTCTCAAAAACTTGATGTGAATGGCACCATCCAAACAAAATACCTTCACATAAAAAATGTGTTAGGAGGGTGGAGAATTTCTACCAATGGTGGTGGAAAAGACTTATTGTTCAGATCCGAGCCCAACGGTGGCTCCCCCGAAACCCGCATGTACCTGAAACAAAATGGCAATATAGGCATAGGCACCAGCAGCCCTACCAGTCGATTGCACTTACAAGGCCCTGAAAACAATGGTATCAACGGAACACTAAAAATCACTTCAGGTGCTCAAAAAATGGTGTTAGACGGCAATGAAATAGATGGCAGCCACGGCATTTATCTAAATCACAACCTGAATAAAAATATCATCATGGCTACCGGAGGCGGCAGGGTAGGTATTGGCACCAGTTCTCCTTCCAGCAAATTGCACGTGGTAGCGCCCAATTATGCCCGCATCACCATGACGGCTACCGCTCCTGCAAATGATGTAAAGATGTTTGTAGACGCGAGGGGCAGTAGAGACAACGAAAGGGGCCAACTTGGCACTTTATCCAATCATGACATCCGGATTTATACCAACTCACAGCCCCGGATGATTGTTCACAAGAGTGGAAAAATTGGCATTGGCACTACTTCCGGGTTAAATGCACAACTGAATGTGCGCTCTACTGGCATGCAACTGCAACTGAACAATCCCAACTCTGGCGGAGGCACATGGCGGGTGGGTGCTTCCAGTAATAGCTGGGCAGTAGGCGGTGGCAAGTTTGTGATTTCAAAGGCCGGGAGTACGGCCGGCGCAGCCATAGTTATCAATCAATACAACAGTGTGGGCATCGGCACGCCTACGCCCAACAGTGCCTATCGCCTTTCGGTAAACGGAAAAATCAGGGCCAAAGAAATTGTGGTAGAAACCGGATGGGCCGATTTCGTCTTTGAAGATGATTATAAACTCATGCCTCTGGAAGAAGTAGAAGCCTACATCCTTGCGCATAATCACCTTCCCGACATACCTTCTGCCAAAGATGTGGAAGAAAACGGCGTAAGTGTAGGGGAAATGGAGTCAAAGCTTCTGCAAAAAGTTGAAGAACTTACCCTCTATCTTATTGAAATGAAAAAGGAAAATGCAGCCTTATCACAGCGCATACAGCAGCTTGAAAACTAAGATTTGATGTTAAACGCTAAATGTGATAATCATGAAAAGGCTTATAATTTTAATCTCGATATTTGTATTGCTGTACCTACCGTCACGTTCTTTTTCTCAAACAGTCAATTTGCTACCGCTTCCATTAGTAGATGATATTGAGGATTTAGTAGAAGATGCCATTGCTGACAATAATTTTCCGGGAATAGCAGTAGGCATTGTTTACGATGGAAAAATTGTGTTTACACAAGGCTACGGAGAAGCGGAAATTGGCAGTACAGACATGACGGCCAGTACGGTACTTCGCTGGGGCTCTATTTCCAAAACCGTTACTGCCATTTTGACCCTGCAATTGGTTACCCAAGGCCACTTAGACCTTGACGACCCGGTAACGGACCATGTGCCAGAATACGATAACGATAATGTCACCATCAGGCATTTGCTTAGCCACCAGAGCGGAACCAGACATTATAGCGATGGATGTACTTTCTCACCCTATTATTCCGGGGCCTTCGATGCCGATGAGAGCTTGGAAATTGTAGAGCAGTGCAGTTTGATGTTCACGCCGGGCACCAATACAAATTATACAACTTTCGGTTTTACCCTTCTGGGCGTTGTGGTCGACAGAGTTGGTGAGGATATTTATGGAAAAGGGTATGAAGAGTTATTTGAAGACTGGATAAAAGATGAACTGTTCCTGACCAGCATGGTGGCTGATAATAACAACAATGTGCCCGGCATGGCAACAGGCTACTGGACGGCAGGAAATGATACGAATAATGTGCCCGACGTAGGATGGAAGTTACCGGCTGGCGGATTTGCTTCCAGCATCTACCACCTGGCCCGGTACATGCTTGGTTTGATGAGTGCCGAACTTATCAATGGTCCAATGTCTGCCACTATGTGGACACCCCAAACACTGAACAATGGCACCAATACCAACTTCGGACTGGGTGTGTTCATTGACCAGTCAAGCGGTGACCTGGGGGTTTGGCACAATGGCCAAAGTGGCAATATGTCCAATACGCTCATGGACTTCTTCCCCAATCAAAACCTGGGCATTGTTCTCATGACCAATGCCGGTTGGAGTATTAATACGGTATTTCCTGAGCTGGTAGAATTAAAAAATGACATCCTGGACATTATTCGCTGCCCTTCAACAAGAATTTTCAATGCCGATATTTTTGCTGGCACTGACCTTCACTTTGAAGCTTCTAACCTGATAGAAGTATCAAACACAGATTTCTTTGATACCAAAATCACGCTGGATGCAGGGAATAAGGTGGTTTTAAAACCAGGCACATACATAGACGGCGGCAAGCCCTTCAGAATTAAAATTGACGGGTGCAGTAACAACGCCCCGCCCATGCGTGTAGCCTCTGTTCCTATGGCCAAAGAAAGCATTTTGCAAGCAAACGATGAAGTTGAAAACGCTTTTTCCGGGCCTTCCATCATTCCGTTACGCATTATGCCCAACCCTTTCAGAAATGAAGTGAAAATAGAATATATGGTGAAAAATCCTGCTACGGTGAGCTTAACCCTGCATGACATAAATGGCAAGGAAGTAGGCAGTATAGTAAGCAACGAAAGAAAAGAAGCCGGCACCTATCAGGTAAGCTTTAATGGCAGTGCATTGCCTAAAGGCATATATCTCTACCATTTGCAGATAGGTACTGAAACCTTCAAAGGGAAGCTAATTAAAGCACAATAATAAAAACTCTTTTTACCCTAAATTCTAAAAAGATGAAACCGCTAAAAACTTATTTTTTGTCTGCATCAATATTGTTTTTATTCTTAATGCCAGGCTGCCAGCAAGATGAACTGGATACAATGAATATTCAACCCTATCAGCCACCACCTGTTTACAAAGCACCCAACCCCGGAGGCACACGCATTGGGCAACCCCGTGTGATAAAACAAGCATTCCCCAAGGCTACGGGCTGGCGCATTATCTGGGAAGATACCGGTTTTGACAACGATTCCTGGCAAAAATACCCCGGCATTTTCAGCACCATCAACGGTTCAGTTCACAGTGTGCATTATCTTAACAATACTTCCTGGCAGAATACCGATTACGCAGATATGTACCTCTTGTTCGAACAGGTAACTTCTACCACCAGGCCCGAGTTAGTACACCCGGCCCATGTGAAAGCCACTGAGTTCAAACGTTCTGATATGAGTGTGGCAGAACTGGCTGATTATGCTGAAAATAATCCGGATATGTTCCAATATTTATTTGAAAACGAATCTTACGGAGTGGCAGAAGTACAGCCTATTGAAAAAGAGTCTGATTACCCCTGGTATCAGCCCGGTGAAATTTATACGTTCAAAACCGACCGGGTACCTGCTAAATACGGGGCTGTCAGAATCGTAGAACTTTGGAGTCCTACTATTATTGAGGTAGTAGTACAAAAAAGTGGAATCGGCGGATTTGCTCCTTAATGCAAACAAATTAATCCTGCCGGGCCGGAGCACGGATTTCCTAACCCGTGTACCCTGAATTTGCAATTTTGGGTTACTATTTGGTGCCGGCACTTGACAAATAGATACAGTCTTTTATAAGCAGATGCTGAAAAGCCTTTTTTGTTCATCTATCAAAAAACAAAGGCTCCATTCAGTCTCAGCCCATTTAAAAACCACAGAATCATGAAAACCTTAACCTTTATCTTATTTTTATTGGCATGTTTATCATTTTTATCAGCATGTGAGGAAGATATTTCCACCATACGCACTCCTGAAGTTTCGGTGGATGCTTCCCATAAAGAAAAAACAATTTTACAAAGCAATTACCTCACCCTTCGGTTTGACCTCCGTGGCAAAAGGGATGGCACCTACCATGTGGGCAACAATCCAGCAACGGGTAGTAAGATAAGCATGCACATAAAGGGAGGGAAAGTTGCCGGATTTCAGGTCTACAGAAAAGATGGAAATTTGGTGCAACCTAACGGCCCTTCACAAGGCCCCGGCCCCGGCATACCTGACCATGCCAAAACCCCGCAAATCATTTGTGTAGAAGGTTTGGAAATTTACTATGACCCCGTTCATGGGTACATCTTCGTACAACATGAAGATTGTGATCCCATCAACCCTGTCGTAGAAATTATCATAAACACCCGATATTAATTACAATAGCCGGTGGTCACCAAAAAGTGGCTACCGGCTTTATTATTACCGGGAATAAGCAGCAGCCATCATGAGAGTTCATGAAAAAACATATTACCATCACAATTACTTTTTGAGGATAGCATACACACTGATTATTTTATTCATTTCATATCATGCCAACGCTTCCTCCTTTGCTGACAGTTTGCTGCTGGAAATAAAAAATGCTGACGATACTTCCCGCATTCATATTTTAAACCAACTTGCCGCCCACTACCAATTTGCTGATGCTGCCAAAGCCAAACATTATCTGGATTTGGCATTGGCCGAAGCACAACAGGAAAATTTCAAACCGGGTGAAGCCGATGCCCTGCGCAACATGGGCGTATACTATTTACTGCAACGGGAGTATGAACTCAGCAAAACATACACTTCCCTGGCTTTGCGCCTGTTCAATACACTTGGGCAGCAAAAAGGAATTGCGGAATGTTATAAAAACCTGGGCGTAGCTGATTTCTACACAGGAAATTTTTCCGAAGCCATGCAACATTACCAACAGGCTCTACCCCTTTTTCAAAAACTGAACGATCTCAGCGGACAGGCAAAATGCCTTGCCAACCTGGGGCTTATCCATGATCATTATGGCAATTATCAAAAGGCGCTGCATTATTTTTTGCAAAGCCTGAAGATAAATGAAAAGATTGGCAGTGATGATGGCATGGCATCCAGTTATGGTTACATTGCCTATGTATACCATAATCTGAATGAATTTCATGCTGCCCTAGCATATCAACAAAAAGCACTTAAAATTTTTGAAACTACAGGAAACAAAGCACGCATAGGCGGGCTGCTCAGCGATATGGGCAATAATTATTTACTGTTAAAAGATTATTCAAATGCTTTGGATTATTACCAACGCGCGCTGGCTATGGCTACTGAAACAGGGGATGCCCAAAAAGAAGCTTTTGCCTTCAACAATATGGGTGCTGCGTACAAAGGAATGGAACAATTTGAGCTTGCCCTTACTTATTATACAAAAGCTTTACATCTCAAAGAAAAGCTTAATGACAAACGTACCCTCTCCAATACCCTCAATAACATTGCTGAAATACATACTCACTTAGCAAATTATAGCCAGGCTATTGCTTTCGCCCAAAAAGGGTTAGCATTGGCCAGGGAGGGCGGGGCAAAAAAAGACCAGCAAAACCTGCACCTGGTACTCTCCAAAATTTATGAAGCACAGGCAAACCCTGCCCGGGCATTGGCCCATTACCAGCAATACAGCAGTATCCGGGACAGTATTTTCAATGAAGAAAAAGCCCGCCAAATTGCCGAAATGCAAACAAAATATGATGTGGAAAAGAAAGAGCAGGAAATTGCAGCCCAACAACTGGAAATAAGTTTACTGGAAAAAAATAAAATTACTGAACGAAACCTGCGGTTCGCCCTGATGGCAAGCACGGCCCTGTTCATTTTACTAGCCATATTCATCTACAGCCGGTACAACACCAAACGAAAAACAGCACAGGTACTTGACCAAAAAAACAGAGAAATTGAAAGCAAAAATGAAGAGATAAAAGTAATGAACAAAGAGCTTGAAAAAAGGATGTTGCGGGCACAGATGGATCCGCATTTTATTTTCAATGCGCTCAACGCCATCCAACACCTGATTACCATCAATGATAAAACTTCGGCTTTAAAATATTTGTCAAAATTTTCAAAACTGGTGCGCCAAACCCTTGAAAATTCGGTCAGTCATAAAGTACCAATCGCCGATGAAATAAGAATGCTCGAGTACTATATTGAACTAGAGTCTCTCCGCTTCAGCAATCAATTTGAATATGCCATTGAAATTGACGAAGGGTTGGATATTTATAATGCAGAGATCCCTTTTCTGCTATTACAGCCCTATGTTGAAAATGCCATTGTACATGGATTGCGGCACAAAAAGGCACAAGGTTTGTTAAAAGTTCAATTACAAAGCCAGCAAGATCACCTGCTTTGTGTAATTGAAGATAATGGCATAGGCAGAAAACAAGCGGTAAAAATAAATGCCAATCACCGAAAGCACCACATCTCAAGGGGCATGTCGGTAACTCACCAAAGATTGGCCGCACTCAATAAAGACCAAAAGCATTTAACCCAATTAAAGGTTACAGATTTATATGACCATACAATGAAAGCTTCTGGCACAAAGGTGGAAATCTCTATTCCACTGGAAGTAGACTGATTGGGCAAAAAAAATACCTGCCCCAAAAAGAAGCAGGTATTTTTTCAATGATATTTACCTATCAACTAGGCATAACTTTTCTCAGTTTCAGTTTCTATCATATCAGGATAAGCGCGCATTTTGTGCTCTCCAATATCCAGTCCTTCAATTTCTTCTTCTTCAGATACACGGATACCCATAGTAAGTTTCAGAACATAAAAGATGATGAAAGAAGTAATTAAACAGAAAGCACCTACACTGACAATACCAATAAGCTGGCTTACTATCTGTGCACCACCGGCAAGGTCACCAAATAGCCCAACAGCCAAAGTACCCCAGATACCGCACACCAGGTGAACAGAGATAGCACCTACAGGATCGTCCAGTTTCATTTTATCTAAGGTAACTACTGATATTACAACCAATACACCGGCAATTAGTCCGATAAACAACGCATCGGTTATGCTCATAAGGTCTGCCCCGGCAGTAATCCCTACCAATCCGGCCAGGACACCGTTGAGGATCATAGAAAGGTCGTTTGACTTAACGATGAAGATTGAGCCAAACATAGCACCTACCGCACCGGCGGCCGCGGCGATAGTAGTGGTTACAAATACCAAGGATACCAAACCAGGATCAGCACTTAATACTGAACCACCGTTGAAACCATACCATCCGAACCAAAGTAAGAAAACACCGATAGCACCCAAGGGCATATTGTGCCCGGCAATCGGCCTAATTTTTCCACCTACGTACTTACCCAGACGGGGGCCTAAAAGAATAACGCCTATCAAAGCTGCCCATCCACCTACAGAGTGTACAATGGTAGAACCTGCAAAATCATAAAAAGGTGTTTCCATGGCATCTAACCAACCTGCACCCCATTTCCACATACCCACTACAGGATAACATAAGCCAACATATACCAATGTGAATACCAGGAAACTATATAATTTAATACGCTCAGCTACAGCCCCCGATACGATAGTGGCAGCCGTAGCAGCAAACATGGCTTGAAACAGAAAATCTGTCCAATAAGTGTAATTACCATCGGCATATTCTATCAAACCTGCGGCACCTTCGGGGTTTGATAACCCAAAGCCTGCAAATCCGAAAAAAGCCCCGGCAAAATCCCCACCGGGATACATGATATTAAAACCCCAGAAGCAATAAGTTAAAATACCAATGGCAAGTATCATGGTATTTTTAAACAAAATATTAACAGTGTTTTTTGATTGCGTGAATCCGGTTTCGAGGGCAGCAAAACCAAGGTGCATAATGAAAACCAGTATTGTTGCTACCATCATCCAGATGTTGTTTGCAGTAAATAAAGCTACGTCCATGAGATTGATGTTTTTTAGATTGATTGATTAATAAATAACTTTTAAACGATTGTTAACTTAAATTGCGGCGGTTCCTTCTTCGCCAGTTCTGATTCTGTAAACTCTTTCCAAATCGGTTACGAATATTTTTCCATCACCAATGGTACCTGTTTTGGCTATCTTAAGAATAGTTTCAATACAGGATTCCAAAAAGCCGTCTGATACGACGATTTCCAGTTTGGTACGTGGAATGTAACCTACATCATAAGTGGCTCCACGGTAGGTACGGTATTCTTTCTCCAGGCCGTGCCCTTTTACATCATAAAACGACATAAAAGTTACTCCTACCGCAGCCAGGCCATCCACAACTTCCTCAAACTTTGATGTTCTGATGATTGCTTCTACTTTTTTCATAGGGGTATTAAGTTTTATAGTTTTTAAAATATTGGCTCATTTTTAACCATGTATGAAATAAAATTTTTTATAGGTAAAAACATGTTTTACAAATATTAAATATTTCAAAATGCTAAATAAGGTAAATATTTTCTATATAAAAATAGTGTTTGGTAAAATTTCGTTTTATTTTAATATTTTTTAAAAAAACTAAGTAATTTTTAATATCACAGGTAAATATGAGTGTGTTTTTAATAACATCGATAATGAGAATGCTTAAAAAACACCTGAAAATGAGGTATAACCGATTCTGAATAAGTCTTTCACTCATATATTTTCAGTACGCAATCTTCAAAAAACCAAAATATTCTTCTTTATACTTACATTATCTACGTAATATTCTTCTTAATCTACTTTTGGGTGTGATTTCTTCCCAAATTGGGAAAGCCTTCCCAATTTGTAACGGTTTTGAAAGAGGTTATTATCGTAAATAACTGATAATCAGTACCTTAAAATGATGGCATTATCATTTCTATATTCTTTTCAAAAAATTATTAATACAACAAGAACAACAAACATTATGGGCAATCAGATTAATGTTCAGAATTATTTAGACCTGGCAGACAATGACTGGGATTTTCTGTATAAACTTATTCAACAATCAAATGCCGGGCTAGCTGAGTTTAAGGAAAATTATCAGGATGCACTGGAAACCGCAGACATAGAAAAACTACGCGATGCTATTCATAAAATAAAGCCAACACTGATTATTTTGGAAGCCAATAAATTATTGGAACTCTTGGAGGAGGCAAAGGAAATATTAACCGAGGAGAAGCAGGATCCAGCCCGGACTTATATCAATTCGGCACTGACCAACCGTGAGGTGGAAGAAATTATTGCGCTGTTAGAAAACTACTTGACAACAGCGCCTTCAATCCAATAAGCAGGTAATTGAGATAATAGTTAACTTCTCATTTATCATTATCTATTTCAAACAAACGGTCTACAAACTCATCAAAGCTCAGGGCATGTTTATACAAGCGGTCAGAATAAATACTTACCAGTAATTTAATATATTGAGGACTGTCGTTCGTCAAAACATATTCCAGGGAAACATTACCATACAATTGCTCATTCGGAGTAAGCAAGTCCGCACTCTGTTGCAGGTTTAATGGTGGCTTCATATAATACTTCTCCCGGGTTTCCACATAGTTTTTCTTATCTATAATTTGCCGGTCGGCATTGGCAAGTCGGTAATCCATCTCCAATACACGTTCTTTAAAAAACTCAAAAAGATGTTGAAACTGCTTTTTTCCTATCTCAGGAAGGTAGTTAATGGCAAATCCATTGGCGTATGCAGATTGAAACAGGTGGATAGTTATGTCAGACTGTATACCAGCCTTCTTATAATAATAAGCCTGGGCTACATTTTCTAAGAATCGGGAATAAACAGGGCTTATTTTCCAGTTATCAAATTCCTTTATTTCACGGTTATTACGCTTGAGCACTTCATGCACAGCCACCCCAACAGCCGGGTTATCGGTCTTGGGAAAAACTTTTTTAACAATTTTATCGAAAAATGACATGCTTGTGCTTCGGTATACTTCATCTAACGCAATGCTCCGCACGGATGTTCAGCAGGTTACCGTACGAACACCCATTCTTTTTCAGTAGAAAAGTCATCGCTGTATTCATAACCTGCTTCATTGAAAGTTTTTAGCTGCTCTGCTTTCTCTATCCTGTTTTTGATGATAAAGTTGGTCATCGTGCCCCTGGCTCGTTTGGCATGCAGGGCAATGACCTTGTACGTTCCGTTTTTATATTGCTTAAATACGGGCGTAACGAGTTCACTTTTCAGCTTTTTGGTATTTACTGCTTTAAAATATTCATTGGATGCCAGGTTTACGAGTACTTTTTCAGAATGCTGCTGCAGTTGAGCGTTCAGTTGTTCTGTAATTTTATCCCCCCAAAAAGCGTACAGGCTGTTTCCTTCGGGGTTCGATAGCTTCATGCCCATCTCAAGGCGATAAGGCTGTATCAAATCCAGTGGGCGTAATAAACCATACAACCCTGATAACATGCGTACATGTGCTTGTGCAAAATCAAACTCTTCTTTGGTATACTCATCCACTGCAATATCTGTGTACACATCCCCTTTGAATGCCAACAAAGCCTGCCGGGCATTTTTTAGTGTAAAGGGCACAGAAAAGTTTTGATACCTTTCATAATTCAATGTAGCCAGCTTCTCACTGATACTCATCAACTTTGCAATTTGCGCTTCCGATTTTTTCCCCAAAAGCTTAGCCAGTTGTTGCGTTTCTTCCATGAACCCGGGTTCATCATGCTTAAGCTTTTTTGCAATACCAGCCCGTTCGTCCGAAAAATCCAGGGTTTTGGAAGGTGAAAGTATGATAATCATTGTGTTATGCTTGAATAATGTTTATTGAACAAATAAAGTAATGAATACGTAACTGACCAAACAACAAATATGTTAACCCAATGGCAGATTATCCATAAATTAGCCTAAAATAATTCATGGAGGTACTAGCGTTCCCAAGTAATTTTTACGAATAGATTACAGATGGTAGTTGCAGTGGCACCGGGCAGTAAGTAAGCTGGAGAGTTTCATGATTGCCTGCTGCCACTGCCGCTGCTTCCTCTTTATTTCATAACCATCGCATCTATCACCTGAGTTGAATACTTAAAAGTACACCGTACTTTTGTTTGTGCAGGGTCTATACCAAAGGAAATATGTATGACAATAACAAGGCTTGCAACAAACCCACGACAGACATGAGTGCCAACACTACCGTCCAGCTTCTCAGCGTTTGTTTTTCGGTGAAGCCACTCAGTTTACCCACTACCCAGAAACCACTGTCGTTCATCCATGAAACTGTAAGTGAACCGAAGCCGATGGCCGCCAAAATATACACCGGATGATAAGGCAGGCCACCCGTAGCACTGATTAAAGACATCATAATACCGGAAGTAGTAATCATGGCGACGGTGCTGGAGCCTTGTGCTACTTTCAAAGTGGCAGCAATTATCCAGGCCAGCAAAATCAAATTGATTTCGTACCCTTTGCTTGCCAGCTGCTGTATGGTTTCCCCAATGCCTGTATGCCTGATCATGGCGCCAAAAGCCCCGCCAGCCCCGGTAATGAGGATGATGAGCCCGGCAATTTCCAGCGGACGCTCCATAGACTTTTCCAGTTGCTTAATGCCCATATTCTTTTGCCTGGCCAATAACCACAATGCAATGACGGTTCCGGCCAGCATCGCCATATTTTTGTTACCAATAAACCCGATGAAGGTGAGTATTCCAGATTCTTCCCTTATGGCCGCTTCAGGGTAAAGCAGTTCAGTGGCAGATGCCAGGATGATTAAAAACAAGGGCACTACAATGGGCAACATAGACAAAAAGAAAGAAGGCCCTTCCTTTATTTCTTCCCGTTCGGAGAGTTCTTCGGCCTGCAATTCAGGGGGCTGCACATCAAAGCGATTTTTTACTTTTTGGGCAAATACATAACCGGAAAGTGCGGGAACAATGCCCATTACCAGCCCCATCACGATGACCAGCCCCAGGTTGATTTCTAAAGTTTCTGCCATAATAAGTGGGCCGGGTGTCGGAGGCACCAATGAGTGCGTAATGGCGGCACCAGCCCCAACGGCCAGTACATACAACATATAATTTCCTTTCATCCGCCTTCCCATTGAGTGCGCTATCGGGATGAGGAGGAAAAACACGGTATCGAAAAACACAGGAATAGAAAGCACAAAACCAGAAAAAAGCAGTGCCAGGGGTGCATAGCGTTCTCCAAACATTTTGATAAACTTGGTAACAATTCTCTCGGCAGCCCCACTTTCCGTTAAGGCCACTCCCAAAATAGAGGCCAGGGCAATCACCCAGGCAATCTGCCCGGCTACCTTCCCAAACTCTACCATGGATAGCTCTACAGCCTGAATAAAATGATTAGTAATTGTGCTCTCAGGCAATTGGTTACTCAATAGGCCCACCGTGATGGCAGAAATGATGAGGGCAATAAAGGCATGAATACGCAAAACGGTAATCAGTACGATGACCAGCACAATACTGATAAGTAAAACAATGAGTGGCCAGTAGATTGTTGTAATTTCCATATTTAATTGATTGAGTAGTTTGGTTGTGTTAGATAGGTTGCATTAGGTTAGTAGCTCAAAAAGCTTCATTTAATAAACAGCCCTTCCTCCTGTGAGGTCATAAGTGAAACCTGTACTGAAACTATTTTCTTCAGAAACAATGAAAGCGGCCATGGCCGCAAATTCATCCAGCGTACCACACCTTTTCATCGGAATTTTATCAGTCATATATTTTACCTGTGCATCGGGCATGTTTTCCACCATTTCGGTACGGATTACAGCCGGAGCCAGTGCATTCACGGTTATGCCCTTTTCAGCATATTCTTTACCCTGCACTTTGGTCATGCCAATTACGGCAGCTTTGGATGCAGAATATGACAGCATGCCCGCGTTCCCATCTTTTCCTGCAATAGAAGCAATGTGCAGTACCCTTCCATATTTTTGTTGTATCATATAAGGAATGACCGCCTGAAAGGTAGTGAGGCAACCCTTCACATTCACGGCAAGTACCCGCTCAAAGTCTGTAAGGTCTACTTCATGGCTTTTGACGTTGGTTGTACCCACAATACCAGCGCAATTTACCAGTATATCCAGGGCAGGCACTTTTTCTGCAAAATCATCAGTTACTTTTTTTACAGATTCAGCGTGTGTAACATCTACCTCATAAACATATACATTGCCTTCAAGGGTCGCCACTGCTTTATCCAAAGCCTCCTGATACCTATCCAACAAAGCTACGGTTACTCCCTGAGCCAGTAATCTTTTGGCCAGTGCAAAGCCCAGCCCGCCGGCACCACCCGTGATGATGGCCGATTTACCTTTCCAAATATCTTTCATGTATTATAATATTGATTTGCCGGACGCAAAATAAGGGTTTCGTTGATTTTCTCTATGATAATTCTAACAAAAGGGTAATAGAAGCACGGAAACATCCGAATATTGGGTCAGGATTCTTTTAAAAAGACTATCGCAATTAAGATAAACCCTATACCAGTGATGGCTGGTGGTAACCCCATGATTTTATAAGACAAATAAAACATAACCAGGGCCAGGAGGATGAGCAAATAGGCAGCAATTTTCTTCATTGGTTTTGTGGGGTTTTCACATTAATTCGGATACAACGCTAAGTATATGGGTTTTTCCTTTTATTGTAAAGAAATACCTCCAATAAATTTGTGGATAGGAGCTGTTAAATTATATCAATATTCCTGAATCAAAATACGCCAAAAAGGAGTTAGTGTATTTGAAAAACCTTCAACCACACCTGGCCCATGGATGTAGAAATATTAGCCCGGATACAGTTTGCCCTCACCATTTCTTTTCATTATATCTATCCGCCCCTGAGCATTGGTTTAGGTCTGGTTATGGTCTTTATGGAAGGGCTGTATTTGAAAACCAAAGACCCGGATTATGAAAAAATGGCGCATTTCTGGACGAAGATTTTTGCCCTCACCTTCGGCATTGGGGTAGCTACCGGCATTGTGATGGAGTTTGAGTTTGGTACCAACTGGGCCACCTACTCCCGGTATGTAGGCGATGTGTTTGGCAGTGCCCTGGCTGCGGAAGGCATTTTTGCTTTTGCCCTGGAAAGTGGCTTTTTGGGCGTGCTGCTGTTTGGATGG
This sequence comes from Cyclobacteriaceae bacterium, assembly GCA_965230065.1. Taxonomy (GTDB): domain Bacteria; phylum Bacteroidota; class Bacteroidia; order Cytophagales; family Cyclobacteriaceae. The sequence continues at coordinate 941,029 of OZ245942.1, forward strand.
AACCGGGTAAGCCCAAAAGTGCATTTCATTGCAACCATTGGGGTTTGGCTGGGTTCCATGTTCTCAGCTATCTGGATTGTGGTAGCCAACTCCTGGCAACAAACGCCTGCAGGTTATCACATCGTGGGCGAAGGCATAAACGCCCGGGCTGAAATCACCGACTTCTGGGCGATGGTATTCAATCCTTCCAGCGTAGAACGCCTGCTGCATGTTTGGCTGGGGGCTTTCCTGGCTGGTGCATTTTTAGTTCTCAGTGTACATGCATTTTATTTACTCAAAGGCAGGTATGTAGACCTCTCTAAAAAAGCATTCCGCATCGCACTGGTCATTGCTACGGTTTCCGCATTAGCGCAGTTGGCCGTGGGGCACATGTCGGCCGATGGTGTGGCCAAAAACCAACCTGCCAAGCTGGCTGCCCTTGAGGGGCATTTTGATAGCCTGGCCGTTGCCGATATGTACATTTTCGGATGGGTAGACAAAGAAACACAGGAAGTAACCGGACTGAAAATTCCCCAAGGGTTAAGCTTCCTGGTACATGGAGATTTTGATGAACCCATCAAAGGCTTAAATTTTTTCCCTGAAGATGAACGCCCTACTGCATTGAATGCTATCTTTCAGTTTTACCACATCATGGTCGCCATCGGTATGATGCTGATTGCCCTTACCCTGGTAGGAAGCTTTTATTGGTTTCGTAACAAATTGTTTGAAACCCGCTGGCTGTTAATCGTTTTTGTAGTCGCGGTCATTTTACCCCAAATTGCCAACCAGGTGGGTTGGTTTGCGGCCGAAATGGGCAGGCAGCCCTGGGTGGTTTACGGTTTGCTCAGAACATCCGACGCTTTATCAAAAGTAGTAACAGCCGAGCAGGTGTTATTTTCCATCATTCTCTTTTCTATCGTTTATACCCTGCTGTTTTTCCTTTTCATTTACTTACTCAACAAAAAAATCCAACATGGCCCATACGATGAGGAATTAGAAGATATGCGGCCCCGGCAGCACGAAATGGCAGAAGTATTTTCCGAAAGAAAAAATCATTAAACAATATTCTGATTTTTTTCAGTAGAGCGGCTCGGTGACCGGGCTGTCGTTACAGCCGCTTTACAAAAATCAGATAAATTTTAATAACTATGGATACAGGCGTTTTTTTAGGCATTGATTACCCCACCTGGTGGTTTTTGGTAGTGGGCGGTGTATTCTCGGGCTATGCCATTCTGGATGGTTTTGACCTGGGTGCCGGAGCCTGGCATTTATTTTTAAAGAAAGAAGAAAGCCGCCGCATTGCCCTGAATGCCGTTGGCCCGGTGTGGGATGGAAACGAAGTGTGGCTGGTTATTGGTGGGGGCGCTTTGTTCGCCGGGTTTCCGGAAGTGTACGCCACCGTGTTTTCTGCCATGTACATTCCTTTTATGTTGTTTCTCACGTTTTTGATTTTCAGGGCCATTTCCATTGAGTTCCGCAGCAAAGAACCCATGCGGTGGTGGCGACAAACCTGGGACGTCAGCTACAGCACTGCCAGTATCATGCTGGCATTCTTACTGGGTGTGGTGCTGGGCAATATTTTGCAGGGCATGCCTTTGGATACCGACCATGAATTTGCCGGAAACTGGGTGGAATTTATCAATCCGTACGCCATCATGGTGGGGCTTACTACCCTGGCCCTGTTTATGACGCATGGGGCCATTTACCTGATTATGAAAACAGAAGGCAGGTTGTATGCAAAAATGTCGATACTAGCCAAAAGAGGGCTTATTTTTTTCGTGGTTATCTTTACCATCACCACCATTTATACCCTGCTGTATATTCCCCACCTTTCCGACCGCTTTGGGAGTGAAGAAGCTTTTTTTGTCGTTCCCCTGCTGGCCATGCTGAGCATTGCCAATATTCCCCGTTTGCTCAACAAGAAACAATATGGAAATGCTTTTATCTTTTCGTCCATCACTGTGAGTTTGCTGCTCATCATGGTAGCCATCGAACTGTTTCCGGTGATGGTACTTGCCACCAACGATACTGCCAACAGCCTTACGATTTACAACGCCAGCTCTTCCACAAAAGCTCTGGAAATTATGCTCATTATCGCAGCCATTGGGGCGCCTTTGGTAGCAGCTTACACTGCCTTCGTTTTCTGGACTTTCCGGGGGAAAGTGAAAATTGATGAGCGGAGTTATTAGCCTAACCGGAGTTGTACGGAAGGTATTATTTGCGAGAATTACATTTTTATGCTAAAATAGAGGCTTTATCTCTCTTAACTTTTCATTTTTATGTCCTTTATTTACTTTAAGCCTGCCGTATCTAAAACAGCTTTTTATAACTTCTTTTTACTCTTTTCCGCCCTCTTCTGGGCTTGTACGCCTTCTGAAAAGCAACAACTCATACAAAATGCCCAGCAATACCGGCTTTCAGAAACTGAGCAACAGCAAATTATCAATGAACTTGAGGAGCTGGAAGAGAACTTTAACCCGGAGAATAATTTTTTGAAAGTATACCGGGACGCATCGGCCAACCGCTATCATTCTACCATGGTAGGCATGGAAGTACACCCTGTGCGGAAAACCATCCGGTACTCGGTAGATTTACTGGCTTCTGGTGAACCTGCGTACCGGGAAAGGGCTTTTTCAGTGATAGAGGCTATCATCAGTGTGCAAGACCAGGATACTTCGCACAATACGTATGGCATCTGGCCTTATCACTACGAAGAGCCGCTGGAGGCCATGAACAAGCCCGACTGGAACTGGGCCGACTTTGTAAGCGTGGAATTGCTGGAAGCCTATATGAAATACTATGACATTCTTCCGGATGATTTGAAAGAAAAAATGCAAGCCTCCATCATCCACGCCAGCCGTTCTATCCAAAAAAGGGATGTAAAGCCCGGCTATACCAACATTGCCATCATGGGCACGCTGGTCACCCACCTCACCGCCCATTTGTTCGATATTCCCGACCTGAAAACCTATGCCGATATGCGGATGAAAAGGTTTTATGATTATACCCAAAAACTGGGTGGTTTTGCCGAGTACAACAGCCCCACCTACACCCGCGTTGCCCTGGATGAGCTGCAAAGAATGAGACAGTACATTCTGAACCCTTCTACTTTGGAAATGGTTAATTATTGCTATAGGGTAGGCTGGGAAGTACTGGCTTCCCACTTTCATCCTGCAACGGCACAACTGGCAGGGCCTCACAGCCGCTCTTATGCTACCCTGCTGCGGGATAGGTTTTATGGCCTTTTGTATGTGGCTTCCGATAAAGCGCTTGCCTTTAACAATGCCGAAATTCCTGAAGTTTATTATACCTTAGAGCATGCCATTCCGGAAGATTTACTGCCCTATTTCAAAGATATTAGCACAGAAAGGGTAGAAATCGACACTTTCAGTTTTGACAAAAACCCAGTGGCGGGCTATACGTACCTTACGCCGGAATATTGTGTGGGCACGGCCAACCGGAGCACTACCTGGCAACAACGGCGGCCCTACCTGGCCTACTGGGGTACTGTTGAAAATCCCCGTTACCTGCGGGTTCGTTTGTTGCATGATTTTGAAGACTTTGGCATTGGCAATATCTTTTCTGCACAGGAAAAAAATGAGGTGCTCACCACCATGAACTTTGCCACCAACGGGGGCGATTACCACATCAGTATCGACCGATTGGAAGGTGGAAAGTTTGAAGCAGAAGATGTAAGGCTCCGGTTTGAGATGGCCGATGCAAGCCTGGCTGAAAAAATCTCTGTAAAAAACGATGGTTTTACGGTGATGGATGAATCCATTACGTTGGATGTAAATATGCTACATTCCGTGTTTGGCGAGCATCAAATAACAGTAGAAAAAGGCAGTGATGAGGAAGCCTGCTGGGTAGATTATATCATCTATGCAGGAGAAAACCAGGATTTTGACCTAACTAAAATTGAAAAAGCCTGCTTTGCCTGGCATACCCAAATCACTGCTACTGAAACTTCTGTTAATCAAGGAGAAGTACAAGTTCAGGAAGAAAGTGGGCGCATTTCTGTACAAAAGGGCGGGTTACAACTTTCAGTACCTGTTACACCAGCCCTTGAGGAGGAACTGCAAAACGGGGTGGTTTATTAACCGCTTTGCATGATTCTATGTATTTGTAAACACTAAACCGCAGTGCTTTATGGATTACGGTTAAAATACTTCCTGAGCATTTGCAAGCGGGGCGTACTTTCCTTTCTCGTATCATCTTGACGGTCGGTATTGGATTTTTCAGGGTTCCAAATGCTGGCTTCCCGATAGGCATGGTAGGCCCAGGCAATGCGACTTTCTTCACAAATTTGTATGATGTCTTCCAGGTATTCATTGCCCATATCGCCTACCCATCGCGGGCAACTAAACTCTCCTACAAAAAGCGGAACATTGTGCTTTTCTTTAAACGCCACCGCAGGTTGAAATAGCGCTTCCATCTTTTCTTTGTTCCACAAAGTACCGTTGATGGTATCCTGATACTGCACCAGGGTTGCCGTGCTATCCCACACATTCTGGTATGAAAAAGCTATCGGTTCGTACACATGAGTTTCTACGGCCAGGTTTTCATTTTCTGGTAACTTGAGTTTTGACAAACCCCGTATGTAGGAACCGCCTACCTCCGTTTTGATGCGGGGTGATGCCAAAATGATAGCACACTACAGGTTGTAATGGCAGATGGTGCCTATCATTTTTTGGTAAATGAAGTTTAGGTTGGCGAGTGTGCCTTCGGTAGCATCTTCGAAGGTTCGTTGAGCAGGTCATATTTGGCAATAAATATATTGGGTTTTTTAACTGTTAAGTTTTAAGATAAGTACAATCATTTATCTCTAAAATCAGATACATATAACGAGACAACCTTTACATTTCCGAAAGTAACATCAGTATTATGTGCAATCAGCAAGGCACTCCCAGAAGAAATATTGCCTGGTGGTTCTTTAGCTTGTAAATCCCAAACTTCCGGTTCGGGCTGTTCGTCTTCCCAAAATTTTACGCTATAAAGGGTGCTGCCGTCGGGCTGAGACTCCACCCTGTGCTTCATGTGGTAGCGAGTACCCAGGGTGATGAATCTGAGTTTAGTCGTATCTTCCACATACAGGTTTTCCCCGTCAAAAATGCGCCATCGGCAGGAATCCAGATGGGTGGTAAGACGGAATTCGGCGGTGGCACCTACGGGATACCATTTGGTGTGGGGCTGATTGTCGTCCAGGTCATGGCCGGGCCAGCGGGTGGCAATGGCGGCATGGCTTACGTTGAAAGTAGGTGGTCCTTTCTGAGGAGGTGTAAAGTCATGAAAGGTAACGGTGGTGGTCACTTCATAGTCTGTCCAGGTGTTGTCGCCGAAAGCCAGTACGCGGTCGTAGTACGGGTCCAGGGTACGTACGCCTCCTTCTTCCAGCTGCCAGTGGCCGTCTACAATTTGAGCTATATCCTGTATATTTTCTACCTGATTCCATTCAATCGTATAAGGCAAGTCCCAGGTGTTGCCGCTTGTGTAATGAACTATTACTTCTTCTGTTGTTTTATTTCCTGAAGAATCGGTGGCAGCAATCAGCACGGTGTTTTTTCCGGTTTCCAAGCGGGCGGTATCAATGTCAATGTTAAAATCACCAGGATTGGCCAGGCGGCGACCATCTTCTCCGGTAGTTAAGGCAGTGGGTTCCTCTTCATTGAGGATATAGGTGAGGGATTGCAAGCCTTCAACCGGACTCACACTCCCCAGAATATTCACCCACTGCTGGGGCATGCCTAATTGACCGAAGTGTTGTTCGGGCCCGTACCAGATGTCAATAAGTAAACCATCCACTGAAGTTGATTGCTCGGTTGAGGGAGCGGTACACAATGTCAATGAAATCAATAAGGAAACTAGAATAAATGAGTGGACTAAAGTTAATATAAATTTCATCTGGATGATAGATTTTAATAAATGGCAGATAAAAGAAGAGTCCCCGACTTTAGTATTGAGATCAGGAACTTTTCAGGTATTTCTAAAATAATCATATCCGGAAGAAGAAATTATTTTTCTTAGATTCCATATCCAGGATTCTGCATTATTACATCCGGATTGATATCAATCTGCGATTGTGGAATAGGATATAGCTTGTGGTATTCTTCAACGGTAAAGATATATCCCCTGGCATTCATAACTTCCATATACCTTTCCGTACGTACCAGGTCGAACCACCGGTGGCCTTCAAATGCCAACTCTACCCTTCTTTCCCGGTCTATGGCCAGCCGGAATGCAGCCTGATCACTTATCCGAAGGTCAGGGTCGGTATGATCCGAAGTTTTAAAAGGAAGTCCAACACGAGCTCTGACCATATTAAGATAGGTAAAAGCCTCACCATTGGCCTCATAGCTCAGTTCATTCAATGCCTCAGCATACATAAGCAAAACATCCGCATAGCGCAACACAGTCCAGTTGATATCGCTGTCATGCACTTGGAAAGGTTGCTCGATTAATTTGAGGATATAAGGGTCAGGTACATAGTCACCTGCCTCACTGGTGTAGCCTTCAGCCAAAGATGTTTCCTTACGCGGATCACCGGTCTCATAAGTATCAATCATGTTGGATTCAGGGATATAGATTCCTTGTCCGCCACCAATCTCTACCACAGCTGCTGCCGATTGGCGGGGTGCGGCATCATTCGGATAGCGGCTTCCTTCTCCCAATCCGCCTTTTTTATACTGAATTTCAAAAATTGATTCGGCATGATTGGCATTGGCAGGGTCCCACAAAGCAGCATAGTCAGGAAGCAGTTCGTATACACCTAAATCGATGACCTTTTTTAAGGTAGTACTGGCTGACTGAAAATCCTGGATGGTGAGATATACTTTTCCCAGCAATGCCAGGGCGGCTCCCATGGTAGCCCGCCCAATGTCATTGCCTCCGTAACTCACCGGAAGCACCTGTGCAGCTTCAGAAAGATCCTGTAAGATTTGCTGATATACCTGTGTAGTAGGCACTCGTCCGTGACCATAGCCCTCCTCGATAGAGACAGGCTCGGTTATCGCCAGCGGAACATCTCCAAAAATTCGGACTAGATTGAAGTACATGAGGCCCCGGAGAAACTTCACCTCAGCCACATAGCGATTTTTAAGCGCTTCGTCCATTGGCACATTGTCTATTCTTCCTAGCACCACATTAGCCCGATAAATACCGGCGTAATGGGTATTCCAGAGGTTATTGATGATGGAGTTGTTGGTAGAAATCACAAAATCATCGAAATCAGAGTAGGATTGTCCTTTGAGAGTGTTGGTTACATTGTCAGACCGGTTTTCTCCAGCTACCATCATTGAGAAACCATATATACCGTCGCGTTGCAATATGTCGTAAACTCCCCAAACTGCGTTGGTCATGTCTTCCTGGGTTTTGTAGAAGTTACCCACATTGGCCTGGGAAATAGGGTTTAAGTCCAGAAAATCTTCATTACACCCCATTAAGATGAGGGGCAGTAGCAAGAAGTGTATTATCTTATTTTTCATAATACTCAAGGTTTAAAAGCTCAAATTAATGCCTAAAGAATAAATGCGGGGCACTGGATACCCCAGGTTGTCAGTACCAGGTCGTAAAGGATCTCCCCCTTGGGTATTGATTTCCGGATTGTAACCTTCATAACCCGTGAAAGTGTATAGGTTTTGCACAGAGGCATACAACCGTGCATTGCTTAACTTAAGACGATTCAGCAGGTTTTCCGGGAAAGAATATCCCAAAGTAACGTTCCTGATCCGGAGATAAGATCCATCTTGAATAAACCGATCAGAGTTTTGGTCGTTCTGTCCGGATTCATACATGCTGGCTTTTGGAATGATGCCATTGCCCGGGTTCTCGGGCGAATGCCACCTTTCCAGTACAGCTTTGGTGGAATTGATTGTACCCCAGATATTTTGTATAAAGCGCTGAGTAGTACTGTAAATTTCATTGCCCTGTACTCCTTGGAAAAATATTTTGAAGTCCAGGTTTTTATAAAAGAATGTGTTGGTCATACCATACACAAAATCGGGCCAGGGGTTACCGATGACAGTACGGTCATTGGCATTGATCACACCATCTCCATTGACATCTTCGTACCACAGGTCTCCTGGAGTAGACCCATAGTTGCCTTCTACAGAAGCATTGTTATCAATCTCCTCCTGGGTATCGTAAATCCCAATGATATGATAACCGTAAAACATACCCATGGGTTCACCGATTTCTGTGATGTGCGTACCTACATTTATAGGGTCACCCTCAGGACCCAACGCCACCGTTTCATTTTTCACAGTGAAGAGGTTAAAATCAGTAGTCCAACGGAAAGCACCATCTACATTTACAGAATTTGCAGAAATTTCCCATCCTTTGTTCTTTACTTCTCCAATGTTTACCAATGCCTGGGTAAACCCAAGAGAAGCCGGTATTGGTACGTTGAGCAACAAATCAGAGGTATTGCGCTGATAATAATCTAATTCCAGGTTCAGTCTGCCCTGGAATAATCCTAGTTCTATGCCAACATCTATCTGGCGGTTTTTTTCCCATCCTAAATCAGGATTGGACAGGGAAGCAGGAGAAAGCCCCGTTACCAGGTTGCCTGTACCACTCCCAGAGATGTAATTGGTAGAAGACAACAAACCGATAGAGCCGTAATTGGGAATAGAGTTGTTTCCGGTGAGCCCATAACTTCCTCTGAGTTTAAGATTACTCACTCCCTGCACATCTTGCATGAAAGGTTCTTCAGAGACCCTCCATCCAGCCGAAACCGAAGGAAATACCCCCCAACGATTACCCGACCCGAAACGGGATGACCCATCTCGTCGTATGGCCGCTGTGAGCAGGTATCGGTCTTTGAAGGCATAATTGAACCTTCCCAGATAAGAGAGCAGGGACCATTCTTCTTCAAAGGTGTTACCCTGGGTCACCTGCCCGGCATTCAGCGTTTTTACCTGGTCGTTGGGAAAGTTGGTAGCCGTCATATCGCTCCGTTCTAAATGCATTTTCTGAATGGTGAATCCCAGCAACACGTTTAATTCATGTCCTCCAGCCAAGGCTTTATTGTAGGTAAGCGTATTTTCGTTCAGCCAGTTTACATCCTGCCAGGTTTGAGCAGTAGCCAAAGGAATGGAAGGCGGAGGTCCACCCACTCCAATGGTAGAAGGGCGAAAGAAGTTTCTACGGGCAGTATTAATGTCTGACCCCAGGCTTACTTTCAGGTTGAGTCCTTCCATAATTTCATAATCCAGGAACATGTTAGAGAACAGACGCAACTCAGTGGTTTTATCGTCAATGTCTCTGGCCAGCTTTACCGGATTTTCTACGGTACCGGTCCAGGGCCACCAGTTCATCATATCAGAATAAGTGCCATCTTCGTAACGCACCGGAAAGTGGGGTGAAATCACCAGGGCAGCCCCTAAGATACTGCTAGAAAACCACTGTCCTTCTGTTTTTACTTCATTGGTAATGGTGTAAGAGGGAGCCAAATTGAACCCAAGTTTTAGCTTTTCGGTAAGGTTTCCATCGAGGTTAACCCGAAGGGCATACCGTTTAAAATCTGAATCAATAACCACCCCTTTTTGAGTAAGGTAATTACCCGATACGGCATACCGCATCTTTTCACTTCCACCAGATGCACCCAGATTGATGTTGAACATAGGAGCTACTTGAAAGATCTCTTCTTGCCAGTCGGTACCTTCTCCCAAAGCATCCAGATCCTGGAATTCCGGAGGAATGGTATAGTTGGGAGGTCGTACCTCATTGGGATCTGAAGGGTCGCCTCCTTCCCGGTAGACGTATTCATAATTTCTGCCCTCTATAAAAAGATCAGCATATTCGCGAGCATTGAGCAGGTTATAACGGGAACTTTTAGGGATTTCCTGAAAACCCGTCCAGGCATCCAGTTGGAGTTGAGATTTTCCAGTTTTTCCCCGTTTTGTAGTGATCATTACCACTCCATTGCCACCCCTCGACCCATAGATGGCGGCTGCGGAAGCATCTTTCAAAATGTCAATAGATTCTATGTCACTAGGGTTGATCATACTCAGGTTAGTCTGCCCTACGGGATATCCATCGATCACGATCAAAGGCTCATTCCCCGCTGAGATAGAGCCTGTGCCCCGAATGCGGATCACAGGATCAGACCCTGGCGCTCCGGATACTTGTTGCACCTGCACACCGGAGACCTGACCTGATAGTGCTTCCATCACATTTGGCACCGGCTGATCTTTGATTTGCTCTGAGGAAACTGAAACTACAGCCCCCGTTACTTCTTTACGTTCCTGAGTACCATAGCCAATTACCACAATCTCATCTAAAGATTGAATATCAGGATTCATATTTATATTGATGGTAGACTGGTTGCTAATAGTCACTTCTTCGGTAATGTAACCCACTGAAGAAAAAACCAAGACCTGTGCGTTGTCTGGAACGCTCAACCGATAATCGCCATTCACATTGGTTACCGTACCCAGAGAAGTTCCTTTCACTACCACATTTACACCAGGTAGTCCTTCCTGGTTTTCATCAGTTACCTTTCCTGAAATAGTTTTTTCTTGTGGCGCAACCGGGATAGGCAGGTTGTTCAATTTTCCGGTAGTAGGGATGGGTTGGTAAGATTCTCCATTCCACATGGTTTTGCCAGGTTTTGTAGAAGGCTCCAATACAGGCAACCGGGTTTCTTTCTCTTCCTCAAGGCTTAGAATAACATAAGTGTCATCTTCAATTTTCAGGAATTTGTAATTGATGGGCTGTAAAATATTTCTCAGGGCCTCCTCTACATTGACAGCATCCGGGTTTTTCTTCACCTGAATATCCTGCACAATTTCACTGTTATAATTGATAGAAACTTTGTAGATTGTTTCAATCTCAGTGAGGGCTTCCTTTAAAGAAACTGTTACGTCTTGTTGAAAAGCTTTCTGGGGCGCAAACGCCACATGCTGGGCCTTGGCCGCATCTGGCAGGAAGTGAAAGAAAACTGCAAATAGTAATGTAAGCATACCGGTTTTAGGTAAGGAGAGCCTGGGATAGAAGTAATTTTCTTTCCAAAGCTGCTGTACAGTTTTGAACATAATGTGTAAATTTGAAATGAAACATTTGTTTTACTAAACCTGTTGGCCACTCCGAGCCGTCAAACAAGGAGGCTGACAGGTTTTTTTATGGATAATTAAAATGTATTACTTTTCCTTCTTTCTTCACGTTCCACCCAAAAGAAGCGGAAACCGCTTTGTATAAAATATCCGGCCGGTTGGCAGGGGCCGAGCCTGTAAAGTGGTGCTGCAACATTTCAGGGTTTTCTACTTTTATGGTTAAGCCGTAATTGTCTTCCAGCATTTGCGCTATTTTGGCGATGGAGCTGTTGTCAAATATGAGTTTGTTATGCCTCCAGGCCGAATAGTTGGTGGGGTTTACTACTTTTTTGTCTAGCTTTTTCTCTGTTTTGGAAGCAGCCACCATTTCGCCCGGCTGCATTATCACTTCTTCTTGTTTTTCTTTCAGCCACTCGCTTTGCAACTTTACTTTTCCCTCTTCCAGCACCACAGTGGTTTCGTTGTGGCGGTCGTTTACGTTGAAAGCTGTGCCTACTACTTCAATATCCAGGCTGCTGGTGTGTACCGTGAATTTGACAAAATCTACATTTTGCTTTGTATTGGGTATTTTTTCAACTTCAAAAAACGCTTCCCCTTCCAGCCATACTTCCCTTGCAGCCTGGTTTTCCCATCCGGTCAGGTAGTGCAGTTTAGAGTTTCCGTTCAGGGTAACCTGCGAACCATCGGGCAGGGCTATGGTGCTTGTTTCGCCGTAGTTGGTAGCATATTCCATTGTGTCGGGTTGCTGTATGTACCACCAGGCACTTACCGAAAGCAATAGAAAACCTGCAAAGGCGGCTGCCATTCTGAGGAATATCCGTCTGGAATTTTGGTGATGCACAGGGTTAATAGAAGGAGTTTCGTGGGCGGCTGGGGTTTGTAGCCTTGCTTCCACTTCTTGCCAAAAGTTGTGAACTTCGTTATAAGAAAACCGCTTTTCGGTAGTTTCAAACCCTTTCACAATTTGGGCGGCTTCCAGCACCTGTTCTTTCTTATCAGGATGGTTCTGCACCCACTTATTCCAAAAGGCAACATCTTCGGGGTTTTTGCGAAATACCCAGTTGTGAAAAGATTTATCGTCCAGGAAGTCTTGCAGTTTATAGTGGTGTAAGTCCAAAGGCGTATAGTTTAATCGGAAAAAATCTCTTTTATTATTAAGACAACCGTTTGAAACTCACATCGCCTCCTTCCGGGAAGAAAATTATCATTTTTTCATATTATCTAATTTAATGTTGCTTTTATTATCAATATTCTAACGTTTATCGTTTTTTATTGAGTTAATGATACTTATTGTTTTATGGATTTTAAGAAAAGTTACACCCTGGATAACGCAGGAAAAAGGAAAGGGTATTTTTTTTGTCCTGACACCGAAAATTTCCGTATATTTAAATAGTATCAATAATAAGCAGGAATGAACACAGCACAAATCAACAATAGTTTTTCATTGGTTGCCCAAGCCCACCAGGGAATAGGTATTTCTTATTTTGACAGCCTCTTACAGAAAACTGGCATTTCCAAAAACACCTTAGCTGCCTGGGTAGGTATAGATACCAAAACGGTGGACAACTACCGCAAAGGAAACAAGAAGTTTGATGTGCTTGAGGGTGAATTGTTACTCAAACTTTCCCACCTTTTTGAAGTGGGGGAAGAGGTATTGGGCAATTCTCATGAGTTTCGCACCTGGCTTACCTTCCCTGCCATTGGCCTGAACCACCAAAAACCCATGGACTTACTTTACACTTCAACAGGTGCTGATTTGGTAAAAGAAGAGCTCCTTCGGATTGCTCATGGTTATGTAGCCTGACAAGCTTACTTTTAGTCTTTATGGAAGTATTCCGCATTACCCTTGCCAAATATGCCCAAACGTTATTTGCCCCAGGAATTCCCGGCCGATGGAACCAACAAGGCCAGGAAGTAATTTATGCAGCATCTTCCCGTTCTTTGGCTTGCCTGGAAAACCTGGCGCACAAACGGGGGTTGGGTTTGCAACAAAACTATCGCACTATTGTTATCCATGTGCCTGATGAACTTCCTGTTCAGCAAATAAACCTGAAAGACCTGCCAAAAGAATGGAACCACTCCAGTGTGTGCCCCCAATGCCAGCAAATAGGGGCTGCATGGTATGAAGCTGCCACAACTCCTTTGCTCAAAGTACCCTCTGCCGTCATTCCTTATGAGTGGAACTATGTCATCCACGCTCATCATCCTGACTTCCAAAAAATCACTATAATTTCCCAGGAACCTTTCTATTTTGACCCACGCCTCACATGAGGATAGCTAATTCCATAAGCTGGCTTTGATTGTTCAGAAAAGCAGTGCGGCACAGAAAAGCACAGAAACCACCCTGAGCATTTTTTTCAAAGCCTCATCTTTTTTCAGCGATCTGAAGGCTTTATAAATATGGTTGATTACTGCCTTTTCGGTAAGCGACATGATGTCGGCAATTTCAGGATAGCTCAGGTTTTTGAAATACCGCAGGTACACAGCTTCCTTCCTTCTCTCCGGTAGCTGGTTCAGCATGGTGGCAATAAGCTGCTGTTGCCTTTTCTGGTTTTCATCGTATACCACAAAATCTTCCTGTGAAAAACTGATGGATGTTTGCTCGCCCATAAACCGTTCAAACCTGAGTTGGTTTCTGTTGCTTTTTTTCAGCACATTAAGCGTTCTGTTTCTGAGGGCTTTAAAAAGATACGGCTTTACCACCACCACCAGGGCAAGGTCGTTTTTTTTCTCCCAAAGCTCAACAAAAAAATCCTGCACATTATCTTTGGCAGCTTCTTCCTCACCCATGATGCGGAAACTGTAGTTATACAAATCGTTAAAAAACGCATGATATAACCATGAAAATGCCGATTGACTACCGTTGGTAAATGCTTGCCAAGCCTTGGCTTCCTTAGCAAAAGCTGTATCAGGAGGTGAGGTATTGGTATCAAGGCCATTAACAAACATACACTAATGTAGCAGAAATATTTTGAATTTAGCAAACTGTGTAGAAAAAAAGCGCATAGACTATGGTTTGCTAAATGCGTACAACCTAAAAAGGATGCTAGCTCAGATTAAAGCGTTCTTGCCAATCAATATTTCGTTTTTCCACCATTGCCTGAAGGGCCATCTGTACAGCAAAACTTACTCTTGCCCCGGTAATGACGTTGGAAACCGGGGATTTATTCTGGAGAATATTATCTGCAAAATCGAGCAGGGCTTGTTGTGAAGGGTCGGTAGCTTCTCCTTTGATGGGAATGGCGCCATATTCTTCTACCGTGGACTTGGTAGCACCGCTTACGCCGTCTACCAATGTAGTTTCTTTTTTGCTTTCTTTATTTTCAGTGTAAATCCAGGCGCTATCCGGCTTTACAATAATAGTAGCCTGATCTCCTAATATTTTGATCTGATAGCCCTCGTATGCATTGGCAGTGGTGCAGACAAAACTGGCTTTGATACCTTGTGGATAATCAAAAATCACATGCACATTGTCATAAGTTTCCCGCCCGTCTTTCCAGTAGTCAATGCCTCCGGTGCCCACCACACTGAGTGGTTGCGAGCCGGTTATCCAGTTCACAAAATCGATCTGATGGGAAGATAATTCCCCCAGCAAACCGCAGGAATATTCACGGTACATGCGCCAGTTGATGATTTTTTCATATTCAGGGTTGGGCACAGGCCGCCTCCAGTCTCCGTTCCGGTTCCACTGGCAGTCAAAACCTGTAACGGTGCCGATATATCCGTTTTGGACTAACGCTACAATTTTATGATACAAACGAAAACTATGGTACTGATACCCCACCTGAAATATTTGTTTTGGCTGCTCTTTGGCTTTGTTCACTATTTCAAAAACCTGCTCCGTATTGTAGGCCATGGTTTTTTCGCAATACACATGCATTCCGGCATCCAGGGCATCAACTGCCATTTGGGCGTGTAGATAGAGGGGGGTAGCAATAACAACTGCATCTAAATTTTTATCCTCCAGCAAAGCTTTGTAATCGCTATATCCTTTGGCTGTGTGGCTGGCATGTGCCAAACCATTTTCCAGGCGGAAAGGCAAAATATCACAACAGGCCATTACCCTGAACTGTTGAATTTCTCGCATTACCTGTATCAGTCCACTGCCCCGGCTGCCTGTACCGATGACGCCTATGTTGATGACTTCGTCAGATGAGTAGCCTTTTAGCGAGGTGAGTGGCCACCCACTAATGGCAGATGCACCTAATAAACCCGTACTTTTAAGGAAATTTCTTCGGTTCAGGGTATCCTTCATCGAGATGTATCGTCTTTAAGAGGGAAAATATCTTTAATTGATTCACTTCTTAAAGTTATAAAATATAAGACCGGAAATGAAAACCAGGACTCCGCCAGCGGGGCAGGATTGTGAAGCCTTACGCCTGTGATGAAGTGTCCGACACTTCTAGTGAAGTGAATAAGAAATGCCGGACACGACAGCATTTTTACTTCCCTACAGCCTGATAATCAACATCCTGGGGAAGCACATTCTTCTTTGCTGCCAGGGCCGAAACCCTTCCGGCTGCCTGTCCCATGGCTACGGCATTACCCGTTACCCGATAGCTGGAATGCGCAATAAAATCTCCACTGATGCACCGGCCCGCCATCATCAATCCGCCCGCATCTTTGGCAATGAGGGAACGCAAGGGAATGTCATAATCTTTACTTTTAATACCCTGACTATATCCTTTTTTGGGCCCTGCTTCTTCATCTTTTTTATTTACAGAATGGACATCTACCCCAAAAGTAACCCGACATACCGCGTCCTCAAAGCGAGCTCCTTTAACAAGGTCTTCTTTGCTTACTGTATAGAGTCCGTGGATTCTTCGTCCCTCACGGGTGCCAATTTGTTCGCCTGTCGCCACCAAACGAATGTTTTTCCATACGCCCCCATTAGACCGAAGTGCTTTTACAATGGCATTCACCTCTTTTCGGGCATGCATTGTGGCCTGGGTTACTTCCCGCGCATTCAAAGGAGAATAGCCATATTCATGGTTGGCCATGAGCATAAACAAATCTTTCCGGATAGGATATAAACCAGGCCTTTGGTATGAAGGAAGCACTGCCCCTTTTACAATTTCTTCTAACAACCGCCGCTTGGAGGGAGAGCCTGCTGTTGAATCGCCCGCCCAGCGGGAAAACTCCTTGATTTCATCAAAATGAATTCCTGTGAGGAGGGCCAGCATACTGAAAGGCTGCAAGGCATTATCCCCTTCCCGTCCGAGGTCAAACCCGCACCCGCTCAAAGCAGCCAGGTCACCATCGCCGGTAGTATCAATAAACAGCTTTCCCTGCCAGGCTTCCCGCCCTGATTTTGACTCCGTAACAATATGAGTGAGGCGCTGTTTATCATCTTTTACAGAGGCAACTACCCTTGCATGAAAAAGCACATCTACCCCGGCATCCAGGCAAAGTTCTTCCAGCAGTAGTTTCATGATTTCGGCATCAAAAGAGAGTACGCCTCCCGTATCAATATCTGTGCCCACACCATCCTGTTCCAAAAGTTTAGCTTCTATTTCACGCATGAGGCCCGGTTTATTAGACTGGTCCAAAATCCAGGTTAATAACCCTGCAGTCCATACACCTCCCAGGCAGCCGTGCGCTTCTATCAGCAGCGTTCTGGCACCGTTACGACCGGCCTCAATGGCCGCGCTTACCCCGGCGGGGCCTGCCCCGCTCACAATCACATCATAATCTCCGGCAATTTTGACCTCCCGGGCCGCTTCATGAATGGAATCTTTTTGTACAATGCCGCCTTTGGTAGCATAAGCAAAAGGAAAGGTTAAAAGGGGGCTGGCAGCCCCAAGTTGGATGAATTTTCTTCGTTTCATATTAATATCCATTATTTTGTTCTAAGTTAGGATTAGCATCTATTTCACGGAGGGGTATCGGATAGATGTTGTGTTTATCTTCTACTGTGATATTAAATGCAGACATGGTTGACGCAAGTTTGTCCATACGCTTTAAATCGTAATACCGGTGCCCTTCAAAGCAAAGTTCCCACCGACGCTCCTGAAGTATGGCATCCCTGAATTGAGTCTGATTCATTCCATCAGGCAGATTAGCCAATCCGGAGCGGTTCCGTACCGTATTAATCGCATCGTAAGCTGCCTGCACGGGACCATTGTTGCTTTCATTCAAAGCTTCTGCATATATCAGCAGTACTTCAGCATACCGAATTACCGGCCAGTTGGTACTGCCTTCAGTTGGGTCAACAGCAGTTTCATCGTAAAACTTCCACACATGCGGATCATAGGTTTTGGTGGAACCATCAGGGAAAGTATAACTTTCCAGCACTGAAGCTACCCTCCGTTCATCTGAAGATTCAAAAGAGTCCAGCAAATCTTGCCGCACGATGGCCGAACTAAACCCTGTTAACGGAGGCTCTCCTCCACGAATAGCAAACGCACTTGAATAACCACTCCCCTGCACTCCTGCCAAATATTGTACTGAGAATATATGTTCTACACTATTTTCGTTAGTTACCTGCCAAAGGTCTTTTACATCATCGAGCAAACCATACTCCCCCAAATCTATCACTTCTTTGGCTTTTTGGGCAGCTCCTGCATAATCACCTGTATACAATAGTACCCGGGCCAACAAAGCTTTGGCAGCCCCACGGGTAGCCCTTCCAGTCTCATTGGAAGCATAATTGAGCGGTAATCCGTTCTCTGCATCTTGCAGATCTTGGATTATCAGATCATACACAGCTTCTTCACTTGCCCTATCCGTAAAAAGATTGTCAAAACTAGCTGTAGATTTAGTAATGAGTGGCACTCCTCCAAAGTTACGAACAAGGTCAAAGTAACTGAGTGATCGTAAGAATTTTGCTTCGGCAAGCAATCGTTTTTTTAGTGTTTCCTCCATCTCGATGGGCGGAATTTGCTCAAGCGCCGTATTGGCATAGTTGATAGAACGATACATTTGCTGCCACATACTGCCAAAAATACCCGTCGCGCTATTCCAGGTAAAAGAATGTAATTCAAGGGAAATATCCCGGCTTACCGGTCCATCCTGAAGGTTGTCAGAAGGCCTTTCTCCCAACTGCCAGAAGCTTCCGTAGTATCCTAACTGATCATACACTGCATTAACGGCTGCTACGGCATCATTATCGGTAGTATAAAAGTTGGCTGGTGAAAGAAAGTCTTTTGGGGTTTCATCCAGAAATTCGCAGGATGCAACTGAAATTATAGCGAATAAAGAAAATATAAGTCGTTTCATATTGATTTCATTTAAGTTCTTAAAAACCGAGATTAAAACCTAAGTTATACATCCTGGCTCTTGGATAAGCTCCGTAATCGATGTTTTGATTGATAGGATTCTGTCCCTGAGAGTTCACTTCCGGATCAAACCCCCGGTAGTCGGTAAGGGTGAGCAAGTTTTGCACACTGAAATACACGCGTAATTTTCTGAGCCATTCCAGATTTGATGCAGGCAACGTATAACCTAAAACCAGGTTTTTAATACGGAAAAAGCTGGCGTCCTCTACATTCAAGTCTTCTACCCAGTTCTCATGGCCCCGACGGTCGGCCTTGGGCATGATGCCATCCGGGTTTTCAGGACTCCAACGGTCTGCAGCATCTGCTACGTTATTATGAGTGCCTCGCATAGATTCCAACTCATAAATACGCAGCACATTCAGCACTTTTCCGCCCTGTACTCCTTGTAAAAAAAGTGTAAGGTCAAAATTTTTGTAATTAAAGGAATTGTTGATTCCATAAATAAAATCGGGAGTACCTGTTCCTAAAATTGCACGGTCATCAGGGGTAATTTCCCCATCCCCGTCCATATCTTTATACCGGACATCTCCCAGTTCCATGAAACGATGGGCAGGCGCATTATCAATATCACTCTGTGTCCTGAACAAGCCATCTGTTACATAACCATAAAAAGAATTGACAGGCTCTCCTTCCTTTACCAATACGCCAGTACCCGGAGAGTAGAATCCGGGTGCGCCTACTTCAGGCCCAAAGAACTGATCGATATCCCCAAGGTCAAGCACTTCATTGCGATTCAGGGAAATATTTCCGTCTACCGTCCACTGGAAGTCTCCTGTGAAAATATCGGCCCCCACAGAAAATTCAAACCCTTTGTTTTCGGTGCTGCCCACATTTTGAAGCGTTGAAGCATAACCGGAAGTCCAGGGAATTGTGAGTTCGAGCAAGAGATCGTCGGTTTTTTTGTAGTAATAATCCATCGTAAACCGCAACCTTTCATCCATAAAGCCAAAATCCAAACCTATATCAAACTGTGAAGTAGTTTCCCATTTAAGGTCAGGGTTGGCAATACGGTTAGGAGCAATCCCAATGGCTGCGCTGTTTCCCAAAACATATATAGATGTACCTAAAGAAGCTTGTGAACGATAGAGAGGTATTTCCTGGTTACCGGTCAACCCATAACTGGCCCTGAGTTTCAGGTTAGAAAACAGATCGCCTCCCTGCATAAAAGATTCATCAGAAATACGCCATGCAACAGCCCCGGAAGGGAAAAAGCCCCATTTATTATTCTCTCCAAACCGGGAAGACCCATCTGCCCTGGCTGTAAATGTAAATAGGTATTTGCCATTCAACCCATAATTAACCCGGCCTATAAATGATTGTAACGACCATTCGTTGGCACCTGTAGAAGGTGGAGGATTAATCACAGCAGCAGATTCCAGATTGTTATGGGCAAGGATATCATTCACAAAGCCTTCACCCCTGGCCCGGGTATTCTCCCGGCTTTCCCGCTGCATTGTATAACCGGCCAGTACATTCAAATTATGGTTTTTATTGAACGTTTTGGAATAAGATAAGGTATTCTCATTCAGCCAGTTATATATTTGGGTAGTTTGTACGTCGGCAATTCCGTTGGAGAAATAGCCTCTGTACGTAGTGCGTGGAATATAAAGGTTACGTTTCAGGTATTGTACATCTGCCCCCAGGCTCACTCGTGCTTTTAACCCTTCCAGAAGTTCATATTCCATATAAAAGTTACCAAGCCCCCGGCCAATTTTTGTGTTATTGGTAGTAGTCAGGGCCAAAGACACAGGGTTATCCCTTCTGAACGCCGGGCCGATCTGTTGCCAGTCCACAAAATAATTACCATCCTGATCAAAGATAGGTAAATAAGGAGCTGCAGTAAGTGCATTATGTACTACCCCGGCACTACCCGTTGCCCCATCATTTACCAATACCTCATCGTTGTCCAGGTAGCTTAAATTGAGACTGTAACCTAATTTGAATCGCTTTGAAATATCACTATCCAGGTTAAACCTGAATGAAATGCGGTCAAATTGGGATCCGATGACAATTCCTTCCTGAGAAAAGTAGTTGCCACTGACCATGTAGCGGGTTTTGTCATTACCTCCTGTATAAGAAATTTGTGTATTGTATACCGGGGCCAGTTGAAAAACCTCATCTTGCCAATGGGTACCTCCATTCAGGCTATCTACCAGATGATCTACATCCGGAAAAGGCGCTTCCCGCCCATCGGTAATAAAAGCTTCGTTGGCCAGCTCTGCATATTCCCGCAAGTTAAGTACAGGTATGGTTTTATTAACTTCCTGAACTCCGGCATAAAAATCAACGTCAAAGTTAGACGTATTGGCTTTCCCTCTTTTAGTGGTAATAATAACCACCCCATTAGCACCACGAGCTCCGTAAATAGCCGTAGCCGAAGCATCTTTTAAGATTTCAATTGAAGCAATATCATTAGGATTCAGGGAAGCCATGGGGTTCGTTTTCAACACGGGTGTGCCCCCTCCTCCACTGTTTCCGGTACTCCGAATGGGTTCGTTCAATATTGGATATCCGTCAATTACATACAATGGCTCATTATTGCCAGTAATAGAATTACCCCCCCGAATACGAATAGAAATAGCGCCTCCTGGAGCTGCATCAGTTTGGGTAACTTGTACCCCTGCCGCCCGGCCCTGAAGCCCTTGCTCGAGAGAAGTAACCGGAAATTTCTCAAGGTCTTCCCCTGATACTGAAGATACTGCTCCAGTGAGGTCTGACTTTTTTACGCTGCCGTATCCCACTACCACTATTTCACTCAGTGACTGAATATCCGGTACCATTTGTATATTGACTACTGTTTGATTGCCAATGTTTACTTCTTCCGTTACATACCCCACTGAAGAAAATACCAGGGATTCCGCTTCGTCAGGTGCCGATAGCCGGTAATTTCCATCCACATCGGTTACGGTACCGGTAGTGGTGCCTTTTACTAAAATATTTACACCTGGCAAGCCTTCACTATTTTCGTCGGTTACCTGGCCGGTAATGGTTTTGTCATAACCAGGCTTTTTACTACTGGCATCCGTAAAAAAATTATTAATAATATCTGTGTTTAATCGCCCCTGAGTATTCAATGGTGGGTTGGGCTTTACTTTATTCAGAGGAGTATTACTTTTATCCATCTTTTTGATGATATAAAATGTATCTACATCAGACTTTTGGTAAGTTAAGTTAAACGGACGTAATAACTCCTCTAAAACATGCTCAAGGCTCTCTTCCTTTTTATTTAGCTGAGTATTCACATACTTCCCTTCAATGTCTTTGCTGTTTACCGCAAAGCGTACTTTGTGGGTTTTCTCCAAATCATTGAGAAATTCGGATAACAAGATTACCTGCTTATTGTCCTGGTCTTTGTGGATGTTGGAAAGTTCAGGTATTCCCGAGCGGGCTGTAAAACTGGCAATGCCCTGTGCATTGGCAGGTGGATACAAACAGGTACATAAAGCCAGTGTACATAACTTTATGCACCAATACTTCGTAGTTAGTTGCATAGTTTTTAAATTTACATTACAGATTAAGTTAAGAAATGCCTGACTTGACGGGTGCCACCGTCAGTCAGGTTTTTTTATTAAAATCTTGCTGTTTTCCTCTTTGATTTCCAGGCCAAAGGTTTCCGAAAGCAGGATAAGCAAATCATCCATATCTTTCATGGGTACTTTGGCAGTAAACTTCAAATTTGCGATGGAGTCATTATTTATGCGGACGGGTCTGCCAAACTGATCTTCAATAACCTGAGCAATTTCTTCAAGAGAGGTATTTTCAAAATAGTAGATTTGTTCTTGCCATGAAGTATAGTGCTCAGGGTTCACCACTTTTTGCACAAGATTTTGACTATTTCTGGCAAGTTCTACCATTTCGCCCGGCTGCATAAAGAGTGGCTCCTGCTTATCTGCCGGTTCAATTTTTACTTTGCCCGAGCTTAGTACTACCTGAGTTTTGTCACGGCGGCTGTTTACATTAAAAACTGTACCCAATACCACCACGTCCAGCCCAGCTGCATGCACGGTAAATGGAACATGCCTCTCTTTTGTCTGTCGTTGTTGTTTTCTGATTTCAAAATAAGCTTCACCCTCTACCCATACCTCCCGCTCTTCCATGTTTTTACGAATCCAGTTTTTGCCGTATCTCAATGTAGAATTGGCATTGAGCACTACTTTGGAACTGTCGGGCAACCAAACTGTTTTGGTTTCATTATACGCAGTTTGGTGCACAATGGGCAGTGTAACGAAATAGTACAATAAAAATGAGCATACTAACAAAATTCCGGCTACGGCAGCGGCTGCTTTTTGCCAACTTTGAGAAAGGAAAACAATTTTTCCTTTGGCATCCAGGTTGGTATTTATATTTTCTTTTACCCTGCAGTAGCTCTCCGGGGTAGGTTCATATTCCTTAAAATGGATGACCTGTAAAATGCGGCGGGCTTCCACAACTTCCTGTTTTATGTCAGGGTAGTTTACAATAAACTCATCCCAAAAGCGGGCAACTTCCGGGGAATTGCCAAAAACCCATTGCTGAAAATATTCATCCAGCACAAACTCATCTGTAGAAAAGTGTTGATATTCCATGAAAACGCTTCAATAAACTCTTTTGTACAGATATAGAGCGGGAAGGGGTGATTTTTGGACAGGCTTTTATTAATAAAATTTTATTTTTATATTATTATCAGTAATTATTAAATATTAATATTATTTTTTCAGTATAATCATGTTTTTATTAACATTTTACAAAAAATAAAATTAGAAGAAGGATGTAAAAAGCAGGAAAGAATTCATATTGCTCATGGTTTTTTTGAGTAACTTCAGGGCCCTGGCAATGATTTTATAAATGGTATCAGTTTTTGCCGACATCACCGCAGCCACTTCCTGATAAGAAAGATTATTGTAAAACTTGAGGAAAAGGGCTTCTTTTTGCTGATCGCTCAATGCATTCATGGCAGCCAACAGCCTGGCCTTTTGTTCGGTATCGGCTTGTTGCATTATCAAGTCAAACTCGGCCGAATGTTCAATTAAAAACCTCTGCTGTTGCTGAAAATCTTCCAGTTGGCGAAGCTTTTTACGCTTGCCTGCTTCTTTTAACAGTTTACGGCGAAAAGAGCTGAGCAGGTAATGTTTAGGGGAATTCACATTGCCTAACCTTTTTCGGGAGGCCCAGATAGTTACAAACAAATCCTGAATACAATCTTCTACCAGCGTAATATCTGAAACAAGGTGCCTGCCATAATTATAAAGTAATTTGAAATATTGGTGGTACAATGCATCCAGGGCACTCCTTTCCCCATTTTTCAATTGCTTCCATAAATCATAATCCTCTCCTTCCAAATGCATGTTTCGCAGTTAATTTGGATAAACATACAAAAACATTCAAAAATTGAAAAGCCGCTCTTATTTCCGAAAACTCAATTTCGGCGGGCTGGTCACTGGCAAATTAAACGGCATGATAAAGAAAAAGGGGCCATACAGCCCCTGAAAAAAATTTGCATTTCTTATGTGTAATGTGTTAAAAATTGCTTGTGCGTTTAAGTCAAGACTTCCGAAATTTCAAAAATTTTGGAGGCCGCCGCACTGAAGCCTGAAAGCTTATTGACCAACCCCTATTTCAATTCCACATCAAACTCTTCAAAAACAACGGCCCGGTCACGGATTACCAAAGTGTCTTTCACAGCATGGGTTTCGTTGTTGGCCGCATCGGTATAGGTGTAATCCAGGTAGATTACATCACGGGCTTCACCTCCCCATTCATCAGCTTCTTCGGCAAATTGCCCGCTTCCACTTACCTGGTAAGGGTCACCTTCTGCACTGCTGATGCTGCAATTTTTATCATTGTTGAAAGTAAGTTCCATGGTCAGGTTACCGGGGCTTTCATTGCCTCCCCTTCTTACAGAATTCTCAAGTGTTACGGAATTTCTTCCGGAAGTAGTAACCATCACTACTTCATCTTTCACCACGTATTCGCTATGGTATACATTTTCCACTTCATTGCCCGAAGCATCGGTCATCACATCCACGCCCCTACGCAGGTAATGCCCATGGAATTCGTTGATATATTTGATACCAAACAGGGTGTAATCCCGGGGCAACTCATTCCAGTCGGCTTCGTTTACCCGGTCGGGGTTTTCCACAGCAGGCTCCCCGGCCAGCAGGGTATCCAGATTTTCAATTTGGGTGATCTTGATGGGCACTACATAACCCACCTCGTTTTTAGGAGCGAAAGACAGAGGATCATCAAAAAACGCGTTGTTTAGCTGAACCTCAATCCTTCCATCAGTAGCACCCGGTGGAATAGTAACCGGGCTTTCGGTTTCAATGGTAAAATACTCTGACGACAATGCCTGCACATTGGCAACGTTTTCCAAGAGGGCAGTGTCCAGTTCAAAATGTACTTTCCGCTCCTGTTCGTTGCTGTACACACCGCCCATCACCACGCCAATTTCAAAACGCATGTTATTGTCATTTTCATTAAAGCCTTGATCGTATTTGCCCAAAATGAGCGTACGCGCCGGGTTTTGAAAGGGAAAATAGCAGGCCGTGTGCGAAAAATCAGGGTACACGATGTCCTGGTTGTTACAGGCCGCCAGCACTACTACCAAAAACAGTGAGATTTTATGTTTAATATTCATATCGAATAAGTTTTATGTTCAATGGATACTTTTGAATCTACCAACCCGCGTTTTGTTCCAGATTGCTAAACTTTACGGTTTCTGATTGCGGAATTGGCCCGTAAATGGCTCTTTGTCCATATTGCCGGATTTCCACATCAATAAAGTTGAAACTATCACCTCTGAACAATACGCCATCAATATTTTCATTCAGGTCCAGTTCCCAGCGCCGCATGTCCCAGAAGCGGTGGCCTTCAAAGCAAAGTTCCAGCCTGCGCTCATTGCGAATAAGCTCCCGCATAGCCTCTTTTGAGTTGACAGATGCCAGGTAGTTATCAGGTTGTGCAATACCAGCACGCTCACGAATGGCAGCAATTACCTGGCGTGTGCTCATGCCTCCCACCATATGGTCGGGTCCACCAATTTCGTTGGCAGCTTCGGCAAATACCAGGAAAATGTCGGTATAACGAAGATAGATATTGGAACGCTCCTGGCCGGTGGTGGTTCCATCCGAACTGATTGTAACATCAGGGCGCAGTAGTTTTTTGAGGTAATAACCCGAACGGGTTGATTTCTGAGGGATAGAATCTACCCGATCGATACCGGCACCTACGCCTGTGTAAACCGTATTTCCGCCAATTTCATTGCCATTGTACAGGATAAACTCGGCTAATCGTGGGTCCCTGCCGGCAAAAGGGTCGTTGGCATCATACCCTGAAGCAGGATCTGAAATAGGATATCCGTTAGCCATTGGGAAGGCATCTACCAGGTTTTGGGAAGGGTTTACCCTGCCATCCCCATTGAGTGAAGGCGGAAACTGGTTTACTTCCACCCAGGCCGAATTGTACACAGAATTTCTCCAGATGATCTCGCTCAGGAACTTATCAGAGTCTTCGTCATAAAACACTAGCCCTCCGGGGTCCAGCCCTGCTACGCCACCAATATCGTTGATAAGTGCTGCTGAAATTTCTGCTGCCTTCTCGTAATGTCCGCCACTTCCGTTAAAAAAGGCCGGGCTGGCAGCTAACAACTCCAGCTTGGATTGAAAACCCTTGATAATACGCCCACTGATGCGCAGGTTGTTGTTCGCGCCGAATACAAACCTGTACGAGTCAGCATCAAACTCCTGATAAGCCGGAGGGATTTCAGCATCATCAGAATAATCCATAGGCAGGTAGGTCAGGGCCTCTTCAAAATCGGCATTGATGGCCTCCACCGATGCTTCAAAGCTTAGGCGGGGCACGTTAAAATTCCCGTCAGATTCCACAAATTCAGAAAAATAGGGAATCCCCAGCAACTCACCCGACTGCCCTTTGCCGGCATGGGCCTGCAAAATGTAATAATGGTGTAACGCCCGCAATGCCAAAGCTTCCCCACGCATCCGCATCTCGAACAAGGTGTTTATCTCCTCATCCCTTTTCCACTGCACATTTTCTATCGTAGGAATAAACTTATTGATGTAAAAGATGGCTTCAAAATTACCCCAACGGCTGGCCGGGCTATACTGGGCCGACCATTCTCCAACTGCCATTCTTCTGTAGCCGTCATTTAAATTATTAGTTACGGCATCATCAGTACCTACTTCCGTAAATTGATATTGGTTAATCAGGCTTTGGTAGGCATTCAACAATACCCCTTCTGCAAAAGCAGGATCGTAATTAACACGATCTGCGCCCAGCAGGTTTTCATCAACCGGCTCAAGCAGGGTGTCACAGCCCAGTACACCGGCTGTCAAACCCAAAATAATTACATATTTATATATCTTATTCATGTCTTTCAAAGATTTAGGTTAAAACTTAGCCCTCAGGCCCAGCGAATACGTTCGGTACGAAGGCTCTGAACCCAGACTCAACTGTCGTTCCCTGCTGTTTTCAGCAATCAGGAGAAGGTTTGAGCCGGCAGCATATACGCTCAGTCCTTTCATATTGATGTTGTTTACCCATTTCTGAGGAAGCTGATAAGTTAACTGTGCCCTGCTGATACTAAAAGATGCGCCTTCATACATCCAGAAAGTGGAAGTCCTGAAGTTGTGGTTGTTTTGTTGGGAAGAAAGGCGTGGGTAAGTCGCCGTTGCGGCGGTTTCTTCCGTCCAGCGGTTTCGAACCACTTCCGAGTACTTGTCATCTCCGTCTACCCAGTAGTAATTCCCGCTCAACATACGCTGGTAACCGGTAGTGGCGATCCCCAGCACAAACAGACTTAGCCCCTTGTATTCAAACCGCATATTGGTACCAAATACCCAGGGGGGTGCCCATTTTCCAATGTTCACCTGGTCTTGTTGGTTTACAATCCCGTCGTTGTTCTGGTCAATGTATTTAATATCGCCGGGTTGCACCTCCCCGAAGGCAGGCACGGCCAATCCATCATTTAAAGAGCCGTCTTCATTAAAATCATTGGCAGTATAAAAGCCCTGGTCTTCCAGCCCCCAGATAATATCGATGGGCAAGCCTTCGCGGTACTGGTACTGATCGGTATATTTTTCATCCACCCTTATGCGCTCGGTAGTGGTGTACATCACCTGGGCACCAATATCTGCACGCACCGGGCCAAAGTTATCTGTGTAGTTGATGCCCAACTCAAATCCTTTGTAGCGATCCTGGTTATAGTTGCTAAAAGGCATGAAATCAGAATAATAAGAAGGATACTGGTTGTTGAGCTTGGTTACCTGGTTGTCAATATCAGACTGGAACACGTTCATTTCTACCCATAGCCTGTTGAAAAGCGCGGCTTCAAAACCGAGGTTGAGGTCTTTGCGCTGCTCAAAGGTGAAGTCATCGTTCCGGCCCTGGAGTATTCTGGTAGACTGGTTACTAAACCCATCAGCCCAGCTATATCCACCTCCGTTTTGTTCATAAATTTCCCGGTACATAAAATAATTGCTGATGCCTATATCAGTATTAATAATACCTGCCGATGCTCTCAGTTTGAGGTAATTGAGCCATGATGAATTTTGCAAAAAGCTCTCTTCGCTCAATATATAGGCCAGCCCCAGGGTAGGAGAAAATTTACCCCGGTTGCCTTCGGGTAGTTTTACAGAATTCACATACGCAGAGCTAAAGTCAACCAGGAGTTTGTTATCATAGCTATAAGACATTTGCAAGGCCAGGTGCGCGTTTTTGGCAGGCTGCTTTTGGGCCCTTACATGCATGCTGTTGGCAAAACCTATGAAGGAAGCGTTAAAACCATGCTTTTCTGAAAATTGCTTCTCATAATTAAGCATGCCGTAAAACCCGTACCGCGTCAAAAAATTCCGGGTATTGGCATTTTCGGTCTGGTCTTTTTGGTCCTGTTCTCCCAGCCTGTTGAGTGCCACGATGGTATCATTGCTCCATGTAGGCTCATATATTGAGTACTGATTGTTAATCGACTGGGAGTAAATGTTGTAAAAGTCGAAGCTGACATATGTTTTGGCTGACAAGCCTTCGGCCAGCATGCTCAGGTCAAAATCTATGGCATTGTTAAACTGGGTAACCCGTGTAATATCTTCTCGGTACCCTGCGGCCAGTACATCGGCTACCGGCGTATTATTTTGAAAAGCCTGCGATCCTCCCAAAAGATAACCCCCATTGTAGATATTAGCCGCTTCCACCTGCCCTGCCAGTTCGGAATTTCCGGCAGTATCTATCATGGAAACCGGCAACAATGGAGAAAACGTATATGGTTTCCGGTTGTGGCCCGCCGCGTATAAGTTTGAATGAGCATTTTTGTCTGAGGCGAAGATAGATGCCACATCCAGGCTGCTCGATATAAAGTTATTCACCTTAAAATCAATATTTCCCCGCACATTAAAGCGGTTATAGCCCCTGTTTGCCTCGGGATTAAGCTTTGCAATGGAACCTGAGCCGTTGTACCCCAGGTTTACATAATACTGGGTATTGTCATTTCCCCCTGAGAATTCGGCCAAAGCGTTCACATAATTGGTGTACGACTTTTGGTATTCGCCGGAGTAAAAATCCACATTGGGGTATTTATAAGGGTTGGAACCATTCCGGTAGTTATTGATTTGCTCCATGGAAAACGCAGAATCCAGCCCATCGTTGAGCCGCGCTTCATTGAACATCTCCATGTATTCGGCCGAGCCCAGGTAGTTGGGCATGGAAATAGGATCCCGCAAACCATAGTTTACAATCACATTGGCTTCGCGCTGGTTTCCTTTCCCCCGCTTTGTGGTTACCACAATGACCCCGTTTTTTCCCATAGCACCATACTGGGCCACGGCATTGGCATCTTTCAGCACCGTAATTTCCTCTATTTCTTCAGAGTTCAAGATATCAATAAAACGGCCGGGGATACCATCTACCACGATAAGGGCATTGCCCAATCCGCGAATGTTATCGCTGCCATACAATCCGGTAACGCGGCCGATGAGTGCATCCCGAACCCGCTGACTGTTGTCATACTCCAGGTAGTTATCGGGGCGCACGGAAGAAACCGCGCCTACGATGTCTTTTTTGCTTTTTTTATTGAAGCCCAGGTCAATGGTGTCTTCTTTGATGAGGGTGCGCACATCGAGCTTCTCTACCATTACGGTAGACTCCACCTCACCTACTTCTTCCTGCCCATAAGCCAGGGAAGCCAGGCAAAGCATGTATATACATCCCAAAAGGAATGATTTTTTAAATATATATGAATGTTTCATAATTGAGTTTCTCTAATATTTTACAAAAAACAGATTACCATCCGGGGGATTACCATCCAGGGGATTACCATCCAGGGTTCTGCTCAAATCCTTCGTACAACTCGGTATCATTCTGTGGAAATGGCAACCAGTAATGTTTCTCGGTAAACACTTTGGTACGGATAACCTCTTCATTAAAGTAAGTATGGCCTTCATCGAAGCGGATGCCTGTTTTCTCTTTGTATTTATCCAACTCGCCCAGGCGCCACCTTCTCAGGTCCATCCACCGGTGGCCTTCCCAGCTAAGCTCCACGGCACGTTCACGGCGGATTTCATCCATGAATTTTTTGTTATCACCAACAAACTGCACCGGTGCTACCCCTGCCCGGCTTCTCAGGGCATTGATGGCCTGCTCGGCTGACATGGGATAAGAAGCAGGTGCCTGTTGTGCACCATATGCTGCATGAGCTGCCTCGGCATACATCAGATACACATCGGTAAGGCGCATGTGCAGCCTGAACGGCAGGTAATTCCCAATTTTATTATCATACCAATTGAAAGAAAGGCCGTACCATTTTTTACACACATAGCCTGTGCGGGTACCTAAGTCAACCGCTGGGTAGCGGTGGCTACCCCCGTCGTAAAACTGGGCGTAACGGTGCTTTTCGTTATCGCCACTGGCTGCACCCAGGTTTTCTACCATCTGGTCGCCGTCTAAAAACACCCATCGGTAAAGCCGGGGATCACGGCCTTCCCATGGATTGGCAGGGTCGTAATTGGGGCTGTCTTCGGTAGACAAGCCATCGGCCATGCCAAAATTATAATGGATATAGTTATGCGTAGGAAACTGCGTGTCGCGTTGCTCACAATGTGTGCCTATTTGGAAAGCCTGTGCCAAAAAGCGGGGAAACCAA
Organism: Cyclobacteriaceae bacterium; assembly: GCA_965230065.1. Taxonomy (GTDB): domain Bacteria; phylum Bacteroidota; class Bacteroidia; order Cytophagales; family Cyclobacteriaceae. The sequence continues at coordinate 971,463 of OZ245942.1, forward strand.
CCGGTATCGCCTGACTGGCTGAAGATAAACTCGGTGCTTCCGGGATAAATATAGCCGGTAGTTCCGCTAAATGAATAGAAAACATCATCGTAGTTTTCCCAACTGGCCAGTTGGTAGCGTCCTGCGTCTTCCAGCTTCAGTACTTCGGCAAAGGCATCAGCTGCCATTTGGCTAAGTTCCTTATCATATTCATAAGGATCTGTCGCCTCTATCATGAGCGGGCTGGCGGCAAACAAAAGGTTTTTCCCTTTGAAAGCCCAGGCAGCCCCTTTGGTAGCCCTGAACTGGTTAGCACCTTGCGTTTTTTGTCCGGCCGGATGCTCGTCCCAGTTGGTGGGCAACAATTGAGCGGCTTTCTCAAAATCGGCATCAATGGCCAGGGCCGTTTCCTGAAAAGTATCGGGCCGGGGCAGTTTGAAATCGTCAGAACTCAAAGGGCGGTCAATGTAAGGGATACGCCCCCAGAACTTCATGATTTCGTGGTGGAAAAACCCACGGAAGAAATACGCCTGCCCCAAAATCACATCCTTTTCTTCCTGGGTGGCATCCACCATCAGATCGATATTCTCAATAGCAAGATTGGCCTTTCGGATGCCGGCCCAGCTACTTTGCCAGATACCAGCACGGTTAAAAGGCAGGTCGTCATTCGTATTAGTATTCTCATTGTAGAAAATTGAACCAATACCATTGCCCCCTGTGCTGATCCAGTTCCAGTACCTTCCCTGGTCAATGCGGTAATCGAACTGCCAGGTTTGGGTACCGATGACATCGTCGCCATAGCACATGTAGCTCTGCCAGTGGGTGGCCGTACCGTAGTTCACCACCATGGCATACATTTCTTCTACAAAACCCTGGGCGTTGTTGAAATTCTTAAAAACTTCTTCAACGTTCAGGTCTGTTTCTATGGTTTTATCCAGATATTCCTCGCATGAAGATGCAACCAGCATAAAGCACACGAGTGAGAGTATTTTTATATAGCACTTATTCATAGCTTCCCTTCTTTAGAAATTAACATTTATTCCAACATTCAACCGCTTAAAAGTAGGGTAATCGCCCCGCACACGGGCCTCATTGCTACTTCGGTTACTTTCCCGGTCATCGGGCAGGTGCGACCATAGGAAAAGGTTGTTACCGTTGATAAAAACTTTGTAGGTAGAATCTCCCTGTCCTTTGAAGTTGTAGGCCAGTTCTATGTTTTTCAGGCGTACAAAAGAGGCGTCAAAATAGTTGCGGTAACCATCGGAGGAAGCACCACCTTTCCAGCTCGGCAGTATGATATCGCTTCCGGGATTATCCACTGTCCAATACCCGGTATTGTGTTCAAAAAACAAGGGAGTATTTTTATGAAAATCCCACACGGTATGTTCTTTGGTGGCATTGTATACTCCGTAAAACTGCACCATGAATGAAAAGCCACGGTAATCGATGCCCCCGGTGAAGTTCCAGGTGTTTTGCGGACGCACCGGATAACCATAAGGGGCACGGTCGGTATTGCCATCATGAATACCATCCGAGTTAAAGTCAATCATGTTATAATATCCCGGACGGCGGTACTGCATATCGTTGGATAATGGAACGGAAGCATATACGTCATCCCAGGTAGTCATGAGTTCCCCATTAACAGAGCGTTTGTTCAGACCAATGGGAAAGCCCTCTGTTTTCAGGTGAGGGGCTTTTAGCTCCGGCTCTTCCCTGTACAGAATTTCATCTTTTGCCTGGGTAAAGGCTACGTTAGACCACAGTTTTAATTGAGGGTTAATATAATGGTTAAAACCTATGGCCACTTCATATCCGCTTACACGGGTCCGGCCTATATTGAGGTCAGGGGCATTAAAGCCAAGGAAAGAAGGCACACTCCTATCTTGTCCCTCAACGATAATCTCATTTCGTTCTTCGGTAAAAAAGTCAAGGTCTACCGTGAACATATTGTTCAACACGGCAAGCTCAAGGCCGATATCCGCTTTGGTAGAAGTTTCCCAGTGCAAGTCAGGGTTGCCAATCACGTCTTCTTTGTAATAGATATAAGGCGACCTTCCTGCCCAGGGGTTTGAGTTGTTCATGTAGGCAGCTCCGCCCGAAGCCCATTGAGAAACGTATCCCCAGCGCCCGGCCACGTTATCATCCCCTACTTGCCCGTAGGAACCGCGTATTTTCAGCATATCCAGCCAGCCTGCGGTCTCCATAAAGGGTTCGTTAGAAATCATCCAGCCTACTGCCGCTGAAGGGAACAACTCAAAACGATAATCGGGTCCGAATTTTTCTGAACCGTTGTAAGCACCGTTGATATCCAGGAAATACTTTTCATCAAAATTATAGGTTATCCGTCCCACCCAGTCTTCCCGGTAGCGGGGAAACATAGAGCCTTTGGCATACTGCTCCCGGTTCATCAGTGCCAGTACGGTCACATTGTGCTTTTCGGCAAAAGTGTGGGCATAATTCAGGGAAAACTGGTAAAACAGCCGGCGTTCCAAATTCCAGTCTTCCATACTGAGACCATCATAATACCAGGGCATGAGTACGTAATCAAACTGGTTGTCGCCGGGAGGGGTGATGAAAAGTTCATCCCCATTGTCCAGATACCGCTTGTACACTACATTATCCAAACCACCGGGGTTGTTTTCCTTAATACCGCTTTCGCCCCTAAAATTATTGTCATACGCCAGGAGGGCGTTAAATTTCAGCCCTTCCAGGATGAAGTCCAGCTTTTGTTCTAACCTAAAATCAGTGTTTAACTGTACGCGGTGCGATTTCACCGAGCCTTTGCTTGTCATCACCATCAGGGGATTGGTAGTATCCCAGTGTCCGGCCGGGTCAATACCGTATGTTCCGTCTTCGTGAATAGGATAAAACAACGAAGGGGCCATACCATACAAACTGGCATATACCAGGCGCATATCCCCACTGCCTACTGTTTTTCGGATACCATAATACCCTGATAAGTTCACGGTAACCCGGGTAGTATTCGTAATGTCAAAGTCCACATTACTCCGGTAATTGAAGCGGTCGTAACTAAAATCGGGCGTATAGCTTCTTCCATTGTCATAGTCACCCGCATCAAAAATATCACCCACATGCTGGTAGGCCAAAGAGCCAAAATATTGGGCAAAGTCGGTTCCTCCACGCACGGAAAGGTCTACATTGTAGTCCATGGCGAAGTCTTTCAGTACCACATCGGCCCAGTCAACATCAGGGTAGCGTTCCATCTCATACTGGTTGGCAGGATTGCGGTGTTTTTCCATAATGCCGAGGGGGTTATAATCAGCCCAGGATTCTTCAATGGCAGGCACCTCACTCACAATCGCGTCGTTTACCACTCCCATGGCATTGTAAGCATCCAGCTTTTGGGGTACTTTAGAGGGGGTTTTAAAAGCAGAACTGGCCGAAAGCGACAACTGGGTTTTTCCTTTTTGTCCACGTTTTGTGGTAATCAGGATTACGCCATTGGCACCTTTAACCCCATACACGGCGGTAGCCGAAGCATCTTTCAATACCGAAAGCTTTTCAATATCGTTGATGTTGATATCGTTCATGCTCCGCTCAATGCCGTCTACTAAAATCAGCGGCTGTCCGCCTCCGTTCCAGGTACTCTGTCCGCGTATATATATTTCGGGGCTTTCTTCGCCGGGCATCCCTGTGGTGCTCACGGTAACCACCCCAGGTAACCTGCCAGTTAGGGCCTGGCCCACGGTACTTACCCCGCCCGATTGTTTCAACACTTCTCCGGTAGTTTGCACAATAGAACCTACCACACTTTCTTTCTTCTGCTCGCCATACCCAATTACTACAATTTCGTCAAGTGAGGTTACATCAGGCACCATGGAAATATTAATGACATCCTGTGTACCTACATTCACTTCCTGACTTTTATAGCCAATGGAGCTAAATACTAAAATAACCTCACCATCAGGCACGGCCAGGGCATAATTCCCGTCCACATCGGTAACAGTACCTTTGGTTGTACCTTTGATGATGATGTTGACCCCGGGCAAGCCTTCGTCATTTTCATCAGTGATTTTCCCAATGATTTTCCTTTCCAGCTTGCCTACGCCCAATGAGCCTACCCCATTGCCTGAAATCCTGGTAAACGAATCTGTTGAAGCAGAGGTACCCGTAGAAGAAAATTCAGGTGCCTTTTTTATCATTTTAAGCACTTCGCTTTCTGCCTCTTCGTCTTTAGCCTGAATTACATAATAATTGTCATACACTTTTACATACTTCAGGTCGAAGGGCCGAAGTATTTCCTCCAGGGTTTTTTCTATTTCCTCAGCCGAATACTTGTCGCGGGTAAAAACATCTTCGGATAACTGCACTACCTTGTCTTCTACCACTTTACTGTCAAAGGCAAACTTGATGGCATACTGGTTTCCGAATTTGTCGAGAAAACTGCGTAAAGAGTTTTTGCCCTGATCCTGGTTATTTTCTCTTTCGGTTTGGGGATTACTGGCAATGGCCAGTTCCTGGGCATAAGCTCCCCACCCCAGGAAGCATACCAGCAATGCCGGCAATACTTTTCGTTGGCATAGCCAGAGAAAGCCATATGCCAGGTTTGTTTTACATAGTTTTTTTGGTGAAGTTTGTTGCATAGTCTTTAGTATTAAGATTAACAATTATTCATTGCTGCCAGACTTTCCTGTTTGTTCCTGATTGCCAAACCCAGAACAGCAGGTACAAGCCTGGCAGTCTTTTTAGGGTGCCGGTTTATTATTCGGCTTCATTATTATTCTATTATGATCCTTTTCTATTGTAAGGCTGAATGTTTTTTCCAGAAGGGTCAGTAATACCGCCAAATCTTTAGCGGGCACAGTAGCATTAAAGCGCATATTGTTGATGGAAGTGTCTGTTATCACTACTTCTACCCCAAAATTATCCTCAATCAGCTTTTCAATTTTATACATGGGCATGTCTTCAAAAAGCAATACATCATTTACCCAGGAAGTATAAACCTCAGGGTTTACCACTTTTTTTTCTACCTGCTTTTTTTCTTCTGAAAAGGTAACCAGTTCACCTGGTTGCATGGTAAGGTTCGCAGCAGATGCCCCCACTGCATGAATATCTAATTTTACTTTGCCTGAATTGAGTACTACCTGCGTTTCTCCCCGGCGGTTATGCACATTAAACTCAGTACCCAGCACTTCCACATCCAGGCTTCGGGTATGTACCAAAAATTTCTGGTCATTGGCCTGATGGGTTACCGAAAAATAGGCCTCCCCTTCCAGCCATACCTGCCGTGTGGCATTGTCTTCCCAGTTTTTGGCATAAGTAAGTTGAGAATTGGCATTGAGGGTAACCGTAGAGCCATCCTGCAATTGTAAGGTTTCAGTTTCACCATAAGCGGTAGTATGTACAATTGTATTACCGAAATATGATTGATAAACCACCACAACAATGAGCAGACTAATACAGGCCGCTACGGCACCCACTCCATACTTAAAATATTTCCATGCCGGCTTGTCAGCTCTGTGGAACAGGAGTACCGGCCCGTTTCGTTCCATATTTTCAGCAGTACTGTAAATACTTTGCAGGATGCTTTCGTCGCGTTCGCTACGCTGAAAATCATATTCAAAATCGTTTTCCAGGTTTTGCAGGCGTTCGTCCAAAATTTCGGCATAGTATTGCTGGCCTTCGGGTGTGTCCAGCCAGTCTAACACCATTTTGGCTTCTTTGGGTGTGCACTCGTTGTTAAAGTACTTTTCTAATAGGCTTTTATCAAACTTCTTCATGCTGTTCAAGCTTGTGAGCAGGGAAAGGTTCATTTCTCCCCCATTTAACTATACTACACAGCTATCCTGCATTTGTATATTTTTTTGTGAAAGTTTTTTGAAGTACGAAGACGGGAGAGAAAATGAATAAATCCTAAGCCTTAAATCCAAAACAATATCCAAACCCCAATATTTCAAATATTCAAAATTTGTATCATTAGAGTTTGAATATTGGAATTTATTTAGGGCTTCGTGTTTTGGTTTTTACCCAGGTGTGTTCAATCGCTAAACTTCAGTTTGAAAAGACATGCAAGATGATAAAGGCTTCGGTCTTCTGTCTCCGGACTTCCGGCTCAATCACTTCTCCTTTATCAGGGCTTTTATCTGGCGGGTTGACTGGCTCAGGTACATCTTTACAGTGTTAAGGGGAATTTTCAGTTCTTCAGCAATTTTTTCATTGGGCCAGCCTTTATAAACACTCAATTCAAAAATAGCTTGTTTTTTTTCGGGAAGGGCGTTGACAGACGATTGAATCAGAGCTTGATATTCTGAAGTAAGAAAAGTATTTTCTGTTGCATTAGAAGTATTGCTTGATCGGCGGGATATACGGATGTGTTTTAAAATTTCGTTTTTCTTCGTCCTAACCGCATTCAGGATGTGGTTTTTCAGACAGGTAAATAAGAACCCTTTTACCGAAAGGTTGCTATCCAATGTTTCCCTTTTCAACCATAGTTTGAGAAAAATTTCATGCACGGCATCTTCAGCCAGGTTTTCGTCTTTCAACTCAAAACTGGCAAACGCCCTGAGCTTTTTCCGATACCTAAAATATATCTCTTCAAAGGCTCCTTTGTCTCCTTCTTTCAACTTCTCAATAAGTACACTTTCATCTAAAGCAATAAGGTACCGAATCTCTCCCATATTCAACGAGGCATAATAATTTTAGAGGCGAATGTTACGCAATTTTGAAATTAATTTCAAATATAGGATTTCAAAATCTCAAAAAATACTTTAATTCATACAATAAAATTAGCAAAATGCTAATAGCTGATGTCTTATTTTGCTTCATAATAAAACGAACCCGGAAAATCTGCAGGTTTGGATTTCACAGGGTTGCGTAAATGATAAACACTACCCTTGTCGGGCAACAAGGGCATACATTCCCCCTTGGTTTTTTCCAGTAATTCAAACAACCTGCTTCTGTGACCTGCGATGAGTTCCTGGTATTTTTCATCGTTAATCAGATTGTTAACCTCCTCTGGGTCTGACTGTAAATCATAAAACTCATTCAAATCCCAAATGCCATGATAACGGATAAATTTATACCTGTCTGTGAGCAAGGCGTGTGTAGTAGGCGTATACGGATAATTTCGTTCCCAATAATATTCGTATAATAATTCTTTACGCCACCCGGTTTTTTCACCTTCCAGCAGGGGTTTAAAACTCCGCCCATCCATATTTCCGGGAATAGGGACGCCCGCCATATCCAGTATGGTCGGTGCGATATCGATATTGGCCACCATCTTATCTATCACCCTGGCATTTTTGATTTTTTTTGGCGACCAGACCAACAAAGGGACTTTTACCGAAGCTTCATAGGCTGTTCTTTTATCAATAAGCCCCTGCTCTCCAAACTGAAATCCATTATCCCCCATGTAAATGAGTATGGTATTTTCAAGCCGGCCGCTTTCCTCCATCCACTGCATAATTCTACCCAGGTTTTCATCTACCGCCAGCAGGGTTTCGCAATAACGTTGATAGTATTTATCGAGGTCAAAATCGGGCAGGTTATAGGCAAAATCGGCACCGTGCCTGCTGTTTCTTTGGTTGATCAGCCACATGGGCTTATCTTCTTGAATATCAAAGTTTTGGCCTTTGGGTAATTGCTCATCCTTGTATTTGCCGATGTGCCTGTCTGCCGCTACAAAATCGGAATGAACCGCCTTGTGCGACAGATAAAGCATAAATGGCTTTTCACCGGACTGTCCGTTCAGCCAATCCAGGGCGTAGTCGGTCAGCTCATCCGTTATATAGCCTTTTTGAGGAACCCGTGTTCCGTTGATGTTGTACCCATCCATATGCGTTTGGGGCACCACCCTGCTTGTTCCGTGCCCGTCTGCCCAATAGGTTCCCTGTCCTTTAAAGCTCAGCCAATGATCAAACCCTTTTCTGGGGTCGTCACTCTCACCGCCCATGTGCCATTTGCCTACAAACGCCGTTTGGTAACCTGCTTGCTGCAGGTATTCAGGAAAAAACTTCAATTGGGGATCAACGGGATTATAATTATCCGCTACCCCGTGGTTATGTGTATACATCCCTGAAAGAATAGAAGCCCTGCTCGGGGAGCAGAGGGAGGTGGTTACGATGGCTCTGCTGAAATGAATGCCTTCCCTGGCCATTTTATCCATGTTGGGAGTTTCAAGAAAAGGATGCCCCATAAATCCCATGGCATCGTACCTGTGGTCATCGGTCAGAAAAAATATTATATTGGGTTGGGTAACCCCCTTCCCTGTTTCGGACATTCCTTCTTTTTCTTTACAACCCAAAAACAGGCTAACAAAAAGGGATAAAAATGTAATAAAATGCTTCATTTAAAATATTTTATGGGTTTTAACAGACTGATCGGAAATAAAAAGGGAAATCATTATTTAAATAGGTTCCGTTGTAAAAGGTAATGAAGTACTGGAAAATGTAGTTTTGACATTATTCCAACATTCCAACAAAAAAACTACAAGACATGAAAAATTTTGATGCCATCATCATCGGTACCGGACAAGCCGGCCCCTCACTGGCAGGCAGGTTTGCAGGAGAAGGCCATAAAACTGCCATTGTTGAAAGGGATCAGTTTGGGGGTACATGCGTAAACACAGGCTGTACTCCCACCAAAGCCCTGGTAGCTTCTGCACGGGCTGCCTACATGGCCCGCCGGAGCGGTGATTTTGGAGTGAAAGTGAGTGGAAATGTAGAGGTAGACATGCAAAAAGTAAAAGCCCGAAAAGATGAGATTGTAAAACAATCTAATGAAGGTGTGGAAGAATGGCTGAAAAATACCGAAAACCTCACCATTTTTGAAGGACATGCCCGGTTTACGGGAAAAAATACTTTGGAAGTGAATGGTGAACAATTGCAAGCCGATAAAATCTTCATCAATGTAGGCGGAAGAGCCCGGATGCTGCCCGACATGAAAGGAGTGAACTACCTTACCAACTCCTCAATTCTGGAACTGGAAGAGGTGCCCGAACACCTGGTGGTTGTGGGTGGTAGCTATATCGGCCTGGAGTTTGGACAAATGTACCGAAGGTTTGGTAGTAAAGTAACCATTGTTGAGATGGGCAGTCGGTTAGTTCACCATGAAGATGAAGACGTGTCAGCAGCGATAAAAGAAATTCTGGAAGCAGAAGGCATCCACTTTCGTTTGAATGCAGAATGTATCTCGGCCACGGAAAAGGATGGTAAAATTGTGGTAAACCTGGATTGTGAAGAAGATGATAAACAAGTGGAAGGCACGCACTTACTCCTGGCTGTAGGCCGTGTGCCCAATACCGATGATTTGGGGTTAGACAAAGCAGGCGTTGAAACCGACGACAAAGGATATATCAAAGTAGATGAATATTGCAAAACCAATGTACCCGGTATTTGGGCATTGGGTGACTGCAACGGAGAAGGAGCTTTTACCCACACGGCTTACAACGATTATGAAATCGTAGCGGCCAATCTGTTTGATAACGACCGCCGTAAGTTATCCGATCGCTTTCCCTGTTATGCCTTGTACATTGACCCCGCCCTGAGCAGGGCGGGTATGACTGAAAAGGAAGTACGAAAATCTGGCAAAAAAGCCCTCATGGCTACCCTGAAAATGGAAAAAGTAGCCCGCGCCCGTGAAAAAGGTGAAACGCAGGGTTTTATGAAAATTTTGATAGATGCTGATACTAAAAAAATACTGGGTGCTTCCATATTGGGCATCGAGGGCGATGAGATTGTCCATTCTTTGCTAGACATTATGTATGCCGATGTGCCCTACACAGTCGTGCAACGTGCCGTTCACATTCACCCTACAGTATCGGAGCTGATTCCTACTGCGTTGGCAGATTTGAAGCCTTTGGAATAAGGAAGCCGGAAGGCCAAAGTAGTAAATACCTTCGGTCTTCCGGCTTCTATTCCAAATACTTACATCTCTTATAACACACCATTTTCTGGCGCCGGAATCCGTCCGATTGGGAAAATAAGATTTCAAAAATGACTTAATTGCCACTTTTTATCTGCCAGCGTCAATTATAACGGAATCTGAGCTCAGAACAGGCTGTTTTTCAGGGCTTTGAATTGAAATTGTAAATGCAAGAAAAGCGCCTTGCCCTTTACCATCTACTGCTAAAAGCAATAAGTCATAACTACCAGGCAAAAGAGTTGAAGCATTGTGTACCTCTAATTTTCCGCATTGTGTCAAAGCTGTTCCCTTTGGAATATTCCCCTTTACTAACTTAACCTCTTTTACAGGCCCGTCCTTATCTAGTATTTCTGCCAATACATCTCCGGTTTGATATTCCTCCAAATTTTTTTCCGGAAACATTTTTCCTATGGAAGGCGTGTTAAGATGCCCTGGTTCCAGTAAAGTTAATTGTAATTCGTTTTGAGAAATGTTATTACTTTCATCTAATGTAAGTACTTGAAATTGATACGTTCCAGTACGTAACAACGTTGGTTCAGTGACCACCAATGTGCCATTTTCAGCCAGAAAAATGCCAGCTGGAAGGCTTCCGTCTACCACACTGGCAAACACTATAGGCCCATCCTCATCACTGGCCATCCCTACAATACTACCTGATGAAAGATAGTTTATTGGAGCTGGAGGAATCAAAAAATATTCTGCTTTTACATCTTGCTTACCAAAACACTCCAAGAAAGAAATCACTAAAATTATGCTAATTACCGTTTTCACCTCAAATTTTTTTAGACCAAATGCTTTCTTTTTTCTACCAGTATCAAATACCAATGGCCAAATATAAATAGCTGATGATTGATAAAAACTTTTCATAGCAAACAAAAAAAACACAAGTAATAAAAATATTTTTTATATAGTATAAAAAACACAAATACTCATGTATTAAGTGGTTTATACATAAGTTTTGCTTTAATATAAAATATCATCAATGAGCATCGCATTTCACTTCCCCTTTTTCTCATTCATTTTCATTTCTTTCTGCAATTGACGCTGATAGGCCTCGTGGCGAAGCTTATTTTGTTTGGCACGCTCAGCATAATAAATAAAACCCAGGGCCTTTCGGGTACGGTCGGTACTGTTGTTGCCATCAGCCCGGTGGATGGTGAGGGCGTGGTGTACCAAAAGGTCACCAGGTTGGGCTGGAAAAGCTTTCTCATGGGCATGATCTGCCTCACTATAATCGGAAATACCCTGGGAGAAACCAAGGGTGGTAGTGCGGCTGTGCGGGCGCATTCCCTCCAAATGTGAACCGGGGATGTAACGCACACAACCGTTTTCCGCGTCTACGTCTTCCAGTGCCAGCCACATGGTGAGGGCAGCGGGGGGCTCCAGCATAAAATAATAGCCGTCCTGATGCGGGGGTGTGGGTTTGCCAATTTTGGGCGGTTTGTTAAAATACTGCATGTTTTTCCCTACTTCCTTCTCTCCCAATAGCAAAGCAGCAAGTGCGCTGAATTTACTACGGTACATCATCTGATAAAATATTGGATGATAATCAAATAGCTGCTGAATTTGCTTGAGCGTATCCGGGTTGCCTTTTTCTTCAAAAAACAGCTTTTCTTCAGGGATTTTGCTCTCTTTATTTTTTAATAGATCACTTAATGTTTTTCGCACTTCTTCCAGTTCTTCAGCTTGCAGGAAACCCGGAATGAATACGTACCCTTCCTTTTGATAACTTCCCAGCAGTTGCTGTTTTTTTTCATTTGAAAATGTTAAGCTTTCCATCTGAGTTGGTTTTAATGACTATTAGTTTTCTTTCAGTTCTGTGTGTCACGGGCCGGGGTTAGAGATGTCCGGGGCGGCTCGGCTTCGGCCGTCCGACGTCGAAAAACAGGACAATTTTTATATCCTGCTTATCTATACGGCAAACCATTCTATTTATCCTGATTATTACTGTTTAACTGCACCATGAGCCAGGTTTTTAGCCTCTTTTTCTCTTCTTCAAAATCCGAGTTATTGGCAATATTGTTCCACTCGTATGGATCGGCTTTTACGTCATACAGTTCCTCTTCCCCATTGTTACACAACACATAGCTGAAATCCCGGGAACGCAGGATATAATGTTGTTTATTAATTGAGCCTGGGTCATCCATATCGGTAACCTCAGTACCCTGCACTACCGATAATACCTTCGGGCCTGGGCAATGCTTACAGGGTATTTAACAACTTTTGCTGTTGTGCTTTTTCAAATTGTGCAGCTACCTGAGGAAGTTCATAAGGCTAGCTTACCGTAGTGGTTTCAGGAGAAGGAAAACTTTCATTGGAATGTATAAACTTTCCTTCCCGTCTTGCCTCATAAATTATTTTCCTCCGGAGTGATTTGAGCAGGTAAAATTTAATGAAATCGGTAGTGCCCAGGGTTTTCCTGTTCTTACAGATATCAATAAATAATTCCTGAATACAGTCTTTGACCAACGCCTGGTCGGTGCTGATGTGCCTGCCGTAGTTATAAAGTAGGGCGGCATGCTGCACATAGATTTGTGCAAAGCCATTTTATCCCCGGCTTTGAAGGTTTCCCAAAGCTGTTGATCAAAAACTGCTGATGTTTCACCGGATAATTGCACCTGATTGTTATTAAATTGCTATAACAAACAGTGCATGTTAGCCAAATACTACAAATTTGTCAAACATAACTACATAAAAATATTACTATTTTCCATTCATCGTGGCATTGTAAAGGCTTTTAATCTCCTGATCGCTTAGTGCTCGGTCGTAAACCGCCAATCCGCCCAGTACACCATCAAAACCTTCCGGGTGGGTAGGCTCCTCCACTTCAGGGTAACCAGGCCACTTTGGCAGTGCTCGTTGAGCTACTGTGAAATCAGATCCTTCCGCCCCTCCGTCAAATATGGGTTTATCCCAGTAAAAAGGGTTGTAGTTGCCGTTTTCATCCAGTTCACCATCGGTATACACGCGGATAGCCTCTTGATCATAGGTATAGGCAATCATATACCAAGTATCTTTTTCCAGGGTGGTTTTACCGGAAGCATACGAAAAGCAAAAGGGGCGATCGGGTGTGGCTCCACCCACATCGCTCACGTAGCCATGCGTCTGATTTTCCGCATCCACACGCGTAATGGTGGTATAGTCTGTCTGCTTGTGCGCACAGGTGAAGAGCGCATATTGACGCAGTGAATCGCGTTCGTTCCACATGCCGGCTATGTATTGCCAATGGTTATCGGTTTGCCGTTTTATCCAGGCTACCACAGTCACTTGCTGTTTGCCGTGAATGTTGAGTCCCGGGCAATCCTCACGCTTTATCCACAGCCACTGCCCACGCTCTATCTGCAAACTTTCCTCACCAAAGATGCCCTCCGCTGCCCGGTTGATAGGCCCGTTCATTTCAGTAAGCTGATAGGCATATTTACCTTTGCTCACCAGAGGGTCGCCATCACCCGATTGAAAATCCCAGAAACACAGCAGGTTATCAATGTTTTCGGGAGCACTTTTTTGCTCCTGGCCAAAAGCTACTGTGATCGCAAAGACACAGCCTAAAACGAAGCATAATTTTTTCATAATGATCATATTTTTTTGTTTAGTCAAAACTACTTTTCAATAGTGGAGATGTATAAATTTATAATTTCCTCTGCGCTGAGTGCCCGATTGTATACGGCCAGTCCACTCAGCAGGCCACCGAAGCCTACTTTGTTACCGGGTACGCCTTCGGGGAAATCCGGCCATGAGGGCACCGCTCGTTGGGCTACGGTAAAATCCGCACCCCGGTTGGCCCCATCAAAAATAGGTTTGTCCCAGTAAAACGGATTGTAATTTCCATTCTCGTCCAGTTCACCATTGGTGTATACCCGGATGGCCTCCTGGTCGTACGTGTATGCAATCATGTACCACTGGCTGGTGTCTAAAGTGGTTTTACCTGTGCCATACGAAAAGCAAAAGGGGTGCCCCGGCGTAGCGCCACCCACATCACTCACATAGCCGTGGGGCTGGTGGTCGGCGTCTGTGCGGGTGAGGGTGGTATAATCGGCTTGTTTGTGCCCACTGGTAAAAAGGGCATACTGCCGCGCCGAATCCAGCTCGCTCCACACCCCGGCTATGTACTGCCAGTGTACATCGGCACGGCGTTTTATCCAGGCTATAACGGTTACATGCTGTCGGCCATGTATGTTCAGTGCGGGGCAGTCTTCCCGCAAAATGCGCAGCCACTGTCCCCGTACAATGTCCAGGCTTTGATTACCAAAAACGCCTTCAGCGCTGGTTTTGATGGGACCGTTCATCTCTGTAAGAGTATAACTGTGTGCCCCGCTGCTGGTGAGGTGATCGCCATTTTTCGTTTGAAAATCCCAAAAGCTGATCAGGTTCGGAATGGACTCCGGCCCCATGGGCTGTTCTTCTTCATTATTCTTTTGTGGGGTACTGCATTGGAAAAAAAGGCTTATTGCCAGAAGGAATAGATAATATTTTTGTGTCATTGGAGTATATAGCTTTACTAGTTGGTCAAAAAACAACAGCCCCGAAAAACCGGATTCGGGGCTGTAAGTGCATAGTTTTACATGCATTAATAATTTGGGTTTTGCCTGAACTCTTTATCCAGGTTAAGGTCAATCACAGGCTGTGGAATGGGATAAAGTTTATCCCGCTCGGTAATGTTTGGCGCCGACTGGTGGTTGTGCAGCCTGGTACGTTCCAACCATTTGTTATTTCTCAACAATGTATAGCGCCGCTGCTCTTCGGCAAATAATTCCCTGGACCGCTCATCAAGAATGAAATCAATACTCACCTCTCCGGCAGATATTTCAGAAGTATTGGCCCGACGGCGAATGATGTTGATGGTTTCGGCCGCTTCGTTGTTTTTGCCCTGTAAATGCTGTGCTTCGGCCAACAGTAAATACGTTTCGGCCAATCGCAAATAAATCTGGTCTTTATAGCCCTGATCGGCATTTAATGCTTCTTCGAAACCATCGTCCCACTTGCGGGTAGCCGGCCAGTTATTAGGGCGATTGGGCTCCAGACCTGCAGGTCCCACACCTTCAAATTCTTCCGGATCGGTAGTAGTATAGATGGTATCCCCATCAGTGGTAACCAAATAGCGGTGGATCGCATATTCTGAACCTCGGTCGTCACCCTCTTCATACAGGTCAAGGGCAAATTTGGTAAAGCCCAGCCAGCCAATGCCGCGGCCCCGCTCAGGCGTAAGTTCCACTCCAGCGTTTTTCCAGTACCAAAGCAGCCAGGTTCGTCGCATATGGTTTCTATCTGTGGCGCCCACCACATTGCGCTCATTCAGGAAAGTCCAGAGTGCTTCGGTGTTTCCCTGGTTATGGAAAACATTACCATCGTAAAACATATCCATAAAAGGCACGCCGGATTCACTGGCTTTCACTCCGTAGCGTTCGGTAACAATCGAAAAGTTCGGGTTATCAATAGCTGCTTGTGCTTTTTGCTCAGCCATAGCAGGGTCGTCCATCATAAGATAAAGCTCAGCCAGATAATGCTGAGGCACTGCTTTGCTAATGCGGCCGGGCATGCTTTGCACGTTTGGCAGGTGTGTTTCGGCAAAAGCCAGGTCTTCTTCCATAAACAGCATTACATCGCCCACAGGGTCGCGCTCCCAGTCGGTACGTATGTTATTTCCGGATGACTCCAGTTGTACAATCGGCACATCGCCCCAAAGGTTGATCAGGTGCCGATAGGCCCAGGCACGGATGAGGCGGGCTTCTGCCAGCACTTCATTTTTCTGCTCCTCACTATCCCATTCTACAGGCGTATCTGCAATCCGGTTAATGATGGTATTGGTCGAGTTAATGGTGCGATACAGCCAGTTCCACACATCCGAATACAAGCTGACCGAAGAGTTGTTATACTCACCCCATTCAATGTAAGGCAGGTCGGGTGCGTTATAAATAGAATTGTACGCATTATCTGTGCTTGACCAATAAAGCATGCCGGGTACTCGTCCGCTGGTTACATCACGTTCCATGCGCACCAGGGCGAAAAGAGCATTCAGACCATTTTGAAAGCCTTCGGGACTTTGGAACAGGTTTTCAGGGGTGAGCTGATCGCGTGGAGCTTCTTCCAGAAATTCGCTTTCGTTACAGGCGAACATCACCGATAGCAAAAAGATAAACTTGATATATCGTAATTTCATGATCGTTCCTTTTTTAAAATGCAAAATTTAAACCCAGTGAAAATGTGCGGTCGATGGGAATGCCTCGCTGTGCGGAGAACTCCGGATCCAGTCCTTCCCAATTGGTAAAAGTAAGGCCATTACGAATGTTGAAATACATGCGCAGGTTACTGAGACCAATGCGGCTGGTTATACTCTCATCAATAAGGTAGGCCAGGGTCACGTCGCGTAGCCTTACAAAGCTGGCATCCTGATAAAAACGCACATTAAAAGGATTCGTGCCATCTCGGTTGGCTGGGTAGGCGTTGGTCGGATTTTCCTCACCCCAATTGGGCAGGTTTATGCTGTTGCGCCGCACGTCTGACCACACCATATCGGTTTCCCAAAGCGGGTTTTCACGGGTAGCGCCCTGCTGCGTGAACAGTATAAAACTCAAAGTGAAATTTTTGTACTTGAACGTATTGGTAAGTCCGGCAATAAATTTCGGGCTGATTTGTCCCATAAAGTCACGGTCTTCGGGGGTTATCTCACCATCGTTGTTAGTGTCTTTCACCTTTACATTACCCGGCTCGGCCGACGGCTGTGGGGAGTTGGGAATGTCATCATCTGTTTGCCATACTCCGTCGAATACATAGCCGAAATTTGTATCAATAGGCCTGTCAATAAACCAACCACTTTCAATATCATCTTTACCATTGCCGTACAGGTCTACGATCTTATTCCAGTTGCGGGCAAAATTGAAATTTGTCGTCCACCGGAAATCGCCACGGTCCATATTTACCGAAGTAATGTTAAACTCTATACCCCGGTTATTGGTCTCACCAATGTTTTGGGTTACCGCAGGTATGCCATGAACGGGCGAAATAGAGCGGAAAAGTAACAGATCTTCAGTATTGGTATTGTAAAAATCAATCGAGCTCTGGATGCGCCCACTCAGCAAAGCCAGATCCATACCTACGTTGAGCGACAAAGAGGTTTCCCAACCCAGGTCGGGTGAGGCCAGACTGCCCGGATAATAGCCCGGGGCAGTTTGGTTGCCCAAATCTCCCATCAGATAAGGGAGCTGTGTCAAGCTGGCTTGTGTTTGGTAAGGAGAGACCGCCTGGTTTCCGTTTTTACCATACGAACCACGAAGTTTTAATTGATCGAGCCAGCTCAGGTCATTCATAAACGCTTCATCGCCCAGGTTCCAACCCACAGCCAATGATGGGAAAACACCGAATTTATTATCCTCACCAAAAGCGGAATAGCCGTCGCGGCGCACCGTAAGTGTGAGCAGGTAGCGGCTGTTGTAGTCGTAGTTGAGCCTTGCCATTTGCGATACATAATTCTGCTCAATGTATTCAGATTCCGGCACTACCACACTGGCCACATCGTGCTGATACCAGGTAAGCACTTCTGTTGGAAAATCACGGGAAGTGGTAGCGCGCAGTTCCAGCACATTCGACTGGGTGCTGTACAGCCCGGTAAAGTTAAGGTTGTGTTTACCAAAGCTTTTCTTATATATAAGCATGTTTTCAATGAGCCGGTCGCGCTCAATTGTATTTTCTGTGTAAGCCTGCCCATTGTTTTCAAAACCTACTACCGTGTTGGAGCCCCAGTAACGGCCAATTTCTGTATTCAGAAAAGTGAACCCGGTATTGAGCTGGTAAGTCAGCCCGGGAATAAACGGGAAATCAATTTTCAGGAAATTATTAGAAAACAGGTTGCGCTCATAGTGTTCGTCCTGCACATTCAGGTTTGAAAGTGGGTTTTGAAATACCGGCTCTTCAGGCCAGGGGTACAAGGCGATACTGCCATCTTCTTCATACGCATTGATGAGCGGAATCAGGTAAAACGCCTGGTTAAAATTAGCACGGAGCCCGGAGAGATCCTGGTCGGAATACTGCGTGTTGGTCCCCACCTGCAACCAGTCGGTCAGGTTGAAAGTGAGGTTAGACCGGAAAATGTACTGTTTGAAATCATCTCCTTTGGCTATACCTTCCACATCGTTGTAGGTACCAGACAGGAAGTAGGTCATACGCTCGCTGCCACCTTCCAGTTTCAGGTTATGCCGCATTTGACTACCTGTACGGGTAGCCAGGTCAACCCAGTCGGTGGAGTTGCCCGCTTCATGGTTGGCAAGCCTTGTGGGGTACGATGCCGCCACGTCTTCGCTGTATCGTTCCACGGTAAAGTCCCAGTGCTCCTGCCCGTTCATCAGGTCGGGCACATTATAAATTTCTTTCCAGCCATAGCTGCCGTCATAGCTAAAACGGGGCTTGCCTTTTTTTCCTTTTTTGGTGGTAATGATGATAACACCATTGGCACCCCTGGCACCATAAATGGCTGCTGATGAGGCATCCTTCAATACGTTTATAGATTCTACATCGCTTTGATTAATATCATTTAAACCACCAACATAAGGCACGCCATCTACCACAATCAGGGGAGTATTGTTGGCCAAAATAGAATTTTGCCCACGCACTTGCAGGTTAAACTCATCCTGTTCGGCGGTATTGCTGTTGATAGAAAGATTAAGGCCAGGCGTAAGGCCAAGGACAGACTCCAGCACGTTTGTCTTGGGTCCCTGGTTTTGGATATCGTCTGAGTTTACGGAAACCACCGCGCCAGTCAGGTCTGATTTCTTTTGTGTACCATAGCCTACCACTACTATCTCAGAAAGCGCCTGAATATCGGGCATCATCTGCAGGTTAATGACGGATTGGTCCCCGATGATAATTTCTTCCGAGGTATACCCTACCGAAGAAAAAATCAGGGTTGTAGCATCATCAGGCACATTCAGGCGGTAATTACCCTCTACATCGCTTACCGTTCCTGTAGAAGTTCCTTTCACCAGGATATTTACCCCCGGCAAGCCTTCGTTGTTTTCATCGGTTACTTTGCCAGTGATGGTTTTTTCCAACACCTCATTCTTAATGAATGAAGTTTCTTTTTCCATTAACGCCGGGATTTGCCGGGCGCTGTATGCCGTACCATGGCCCAGGGTAGCTTTTCGCTTTTCTATTTTTTCTATCTTACTTTTTTGCTTCTGAAAAATATAGAAATACTGGTCTTCCACTTTAGTATACATCAAGCCCAGGGGTGTAAGAATACGCTCCAGTTCTTTTTCCAGGTTTTCATCTCCGGCTTTTTCATACTTTACAAACTTGTTATCTACCAGTTCATTGGCATAGCTGAAATGCACTTTGTATTTGGTTTCCAGTTCGCTTAACAGGCTTTTCAACGCTTTTTCTTTTTGCTGTTCCCTCAACGAACCTGCATCTGCAAGTGCCAGGTTTTGTGGGAAACCTTCTGCATTCAGGAAAAATATCAGCGGAATGGCTAATATTATCCTGAAAAATAGTACGATGTCTCTCATAATTTTTAATTTAGGGTTTGAACAAGTAATAGCTGACAGTTTCTTTTGAAAAGCACTCCACTGCATTACAAAGAGCTGTCAGTTTTTTTTAGAATAATAATGGTATTTTCTTCTTTTTCTATCTCAAAAGAGGCCGATAGCATGGTGAAAAGCACTTCCACATTATCGGCCGGAATGGTGGCGGTAAACCGTTTTCGGGCAATTTCCGGAGTTGCAAATCGGATGGTAATTCCGTGATTATCTTCCAGTGTACTGGCAATTTCGCCCAAGGGCTTGTTTTCAAAAATCAGCAGGTTGTTTTTCCAGGAAGTGTACACCTCCGCGTTGATTTGTTTTCTTTCATAATCCTGATTTTCAGCAGAGTAGGCCACCAGGTCGCCCGGTTCCATAAAAATTTCTTCTTTATTGTCTTTATCCAGGTTCAGTTTCACCTTTCCCGAGTTGAGCACCACCTCGGTTTTGCCCCGGCGGTTGTTTACATTAAACTGGGTGCCCAGCACTTCCACCTCCAAACTATTGGTATGCACCAAAAATTTCTGCTCGTTTTCTGTGTGGGTTACCGTGAAATAGGCTTCCCCTTCCAGCCACACTTCCCGGGGTTGCTGGGCTGTCCACTCATTGTTGTACCGCAGGGTAGAGTTGGCGTTCAGGATAATGGTAGATTGATCGGGCAGGGTAATTTCCTGTGTCTCGCCAAAAGCGGTGGTGTAGGTAACTTCCGCATTCCACGTTTGCAGGGTAAAATACATGGCAACACTGATAACCAGTAAGGCTACTGCCGCGGCTACTTTGTAATAGGCCGGATGTATAATATACTTCGGTGCCGGTTTTGTATTGATGCCTTCCTGTAAGCAGGCTTTAAGTTGACGGGAGGCTTCCTGAATTTCTTCTTGGGGCAGTTTTCTGTTTTGAAAATCAAATTTTCCGCTTTTGTTTTCCTCTCTGCCAAACAGGTCGTTGTGTAAATTATTTTTGTCTGATGGGTTATTTTTCTTATCGGAAGCCATGTTTGCTGATATATTTCAATGAAAAGTGATTTCACTTTCCCTTTTATTATACCAGACAGGGCTAAATTCAATTTATACCCACTATGCAGAATTTTTTTTTATTACTATAAAGTATTGGTTAATAAGATTGCTTTCTGTCAAGGCAGGCAAAATTAAATCCTAAGCTTTAAATCCTAAACCCTAAACAAATCGCACCAGGTCTGTGAGGACACAGACCTTGGGGTCAAATCCAAAATTTCAATACAGCTATAGGAGTAGGAAAAGCAGAAAAGGGAAAGCCAAAGCGAAAAGGGCTACTTCGGCGTTTTGAGTGGTAAGTAGTTCTTTTTTCAGGTTGGCAAGGGCACGGCCCAGGCAATTTTGCACCGACTGATAATTCAAGTCCATAACCCCGGCAATTTCAGCATTGCTTAACCCATTGATATACCGCAGGTAAATTGCCTCCCGCTGGCGTTCGGGCAGGCAGTTTAAAGCTTTCGTAATACGGTTTTTTTGCAGGCTTTTACTTTCCTTTTCAAGGATAATATCTTCGGGGGAAAAAGTAAATCTTTCCGAATTTTCTACGGTAATACGCGCAAACTTTTGCTGTTGGTCTTCTTTTTGGAGCAAGCGAAAAATATGTCTCCGTAACGAAAGGAACAGGTAGTTTTTGACGGCTCCTACCTCTGCAAGCTGCTCTTTGTTTTTCCACAAATAAAGAAACAGTTCCTGAATAGCGTTTTTGACAAGATGCTCGTCCCGGACAATTTTCAGGGCATAAAAGTAAAGTTCGTTATAATATGTATCGTGAAGGCAAATAAAAGCCCGTTCGTCTCCCTGCCTGAATTTTTGCCAGTTTTCAGCCTCATTGTGATTATAGAAAGCGCTTTTTTCATGCATTTCCGAAGAATCAATATGCAACGTTCTTTACCTTTTTATATACAATTAATGAACTAACATAAGGAAGTTTTTACTAAATTTCAAAAAAGTTAAATTGATTACGGCCAAATTTTATATGTTTTTTAGTACGGCGAATGTGCCGCTAATGAAGATTGGTGTTTTAGGGATTGCTTATCACTTGCAAAAACTTTAGACTACAATTATCATTAAAGTATTCATTTCATACCCGCTTGCTTTTGTTTGGCATACAATGCATCAAGTTCTTCCATGGTAAACCGCATACTCAGGATATATGGGGGTTCATTTTCATCCCAATGCCCATAGGTGGTGGCTACGATAGTACCATCGGGTAAGCGTTCCAGGGCCGGATACGCACAGTCGCTCCCTTTTTTGTTGTCTTTGAACCGGATTCGGTATTGCCCTTCATTTCCCTCTACCAAATCCTCATACGTTCCTACCCAGGCCACCCAATCCCCAAAAGTAGGGCTCACAGGGCCTGCCTGTTCGTAAAGCTGTGCATCATCACAATTTTTACAAACTTCTTTTAATTGACTGTACCGGTAAAAACCTGAAGAGCGATCCCGGAAAGAAATCACCAATCGCCCGTCAGGGGTATAAATTGCCTGATGCCGGTCTCCTGAAAGAGCATTAGGTAATTCCCGGGGTGGGGACCAGGTTTCCCCTTCATCATTAGAAAAAATGATATGAGAATTCATCCTTCTGGAGTTTTCCCTGAGCAGTACTGCGATCTGTTTTCCATCCGGTGACCGCACCACGCCCGGTTCACACAGATGGATGACCCTGGAAGAAAAAATAGTATCCGGGTAAGACCAGGTAAGTCCTCCATCGGTAGAAATTGTTTTGAAAAGTGTAAATTGTTGAAGTCCTTGCCTGGCCCACTCATCTTCATACGCTGGCCTGCCCGCTGGGGATATGAAGCGCTGATCATCATGAAACAAAGCCATATAGTGCCCTTTTTTGTGAAGTTCAATAACATCCCCCATCAAAACTATGCCACCCCAATCTCCGATTTTCTTTAATGCTGACCAACTTTTGCCATTGTCTTCCGATACTGCCATTCGCGCCGGTGATTTTCCGGAAAACATGATAATTCTTTTTTTACCGGATGCATCTATTACCGGATAAAAGGTAGGAACTTCCTGGGAGGTAGCCCAGTTTTCGGGAACAGGCAGGCGGTCACTCCAGGTAATTCCTCCATCCAGACTTTTCTTCAACACAAGTGAACCACTCCCATGCCCTTTGGGGTAGGCAATATAGATTGTTTTCCCATCTTCCAGCAATATGGTAGACGGATGCCCCAGATATACGCCTTCTTCTTTGTCTACGACCACCTGCCGGGCTGCATCACCATCCAAATCAATGAAGGGGAGGCTGTAAAAGTTGGTAGAAAACCCTGAAATATCTGCTCCGGCATTTTCTATCGGCTGGGCAAACCCATGTAAAATGGTGAAAAATAATAATCCGATCAGTTTGAGGCACTTTACTTTCATTTTATTCATTGGTTGTAAATATTTTAGTTAAGATCTGTCACAGTAGCAGCGTTCTCAGCAGGAATATGTTTTTTCAGCTCCTCAATGATTTCATAATATTTTTCATCCTCTGCCAGGTTATTCCATTCATTAGGATCTTGTTCATGATCGTAAAGTTCTTCCGTACCATCCGCATATTGAATATACCGCCAGCGCTCTGTACGGATGGCATGGTTTCCCTTCTGGTACGTCATCAATGCCGGTGGAAAGGAAGCATTTTTATCTTTTAGTAAGGGAACTACACTACTACCTGCTACGTTGGGCATTTCCAGCCCACACAGTTCGGCCAGAGTAGGATAAACAGTGGTGAGGTCTACCGGCTGTTCAATCAGGGTACCTGGGGTCACCTGTCCGGGGGCTATAATAATATAAGGAACATGTGTAGACTTTTCCCACAATGCGAATTTTTCTATATGCTCTTTCTCTCCCAAATGAAATCCATGGTCTGACCAAATCACGATGAGGGTGTTATCCCGATAAGGACTTTGATCAAGGGCATCGATCACCCGCCCGATCATAGCATCGGCGAAAGAAGCACAGGATTGGTAGGCTTGAATAAACTCCTGGTAAGCTTCCCTATCTTCTTCCTCAGCCTGCATCATCCCCTTCCAAAACCATTTTGTGTTTTCCATGAGTGCCTTTGCTCCAGCTGGCAGATCGTTCCAGTCATTTTCATTCAAAGCCGGCATTGCTAAAGATGATTTGGGATAATCTTCAAAATATTCTTCAGGAGCGAAGAACGGAGAGTGGGGTTTATAGATACCTACATTCAGAAAGAAAGGTTTTCTATGTTCTTTTTGCAGAAACTCTATGGCATAGGAAGAAGTTCTGAAGTCTGCCGTTTCCTCTATGCGTTCCGGCCAGGGCCCCCAGTCGGTATTTCTGGAGCCATACCAGTCCAGCCCGTTGAGCTTGGAAGGTGGATAAGGCTCATTGATTTTCATCATTAAAAATTCATCAAAAGAAGCATTATCATGAAAAGCCCAGTCTTTGTGGTGGTGAAAAATTTTACCAGCCCCACTCACATAATAGCCGTTTTCCATAAAAAACTGCTGCAGGGTTTTGGCTTCGGGCAAAGCACCCCGCCAGTCGGAACTATTACCATAAATGCCTGTCTGATGAGGGCGTGTACCCGTCATGATGGAAGCCCTGGAAGGATTACAGGCCGGGGATGAACAATAAGCTCTGGTGAAAAAGGCTCCCCTTGCTGCCAGCTTTTCGAGGTTGGGGGTTTTGATAGGGTTTTCTTTATCAAACAAAGTAGTCCAATCATTCATATCGTCAATAGCGATAAACAGCACATTGGGTTTTTCCCTTACCTGTGCATCTCCTTCCCTCCATAAAAGAGAAAAAAACAGGAAAATGATAATAAGTTTTGTCAAATACCTCATGTTACAAATTTTTACGTTTTATTCATCTGCTTGCTGCACCCAGGTAAGCGGAAAACGGGCCAGGGTAAGGTTTTCATAAGCATTTTCTTTTCCTCTTTCATACAAACATCCGATGTGCCCATTGGGCAGCACCGTAAGGGAAGAGTAAGCCGAAGGCCCTTCATATAATGTTTTGCTTACCGGCCAGGTTTTGCCTTCGTCTTCACTGAGTTTGATGGTCATATTCACCCGGTTTGTAGCGGCAGGATTGGAAAATACCAGCATGCTTTTCTGGTTTTGTACCGGCCATGAATATCGTACCACGCTGGCCTGACAAACCGGCTCTATCAAGTCAGGTACATCTTCAGGAGCGGTCCATGTTATTCCACCATCTTTACTCACTGCCTGTGCCCGCCGGTTGCGTCCAAAGTAAGAGCGCATATTCATTACCAGGGTACCATCTCCATCGGCTGCTTCAAAAATTTGTGACTCGTTCATCTTGGGACGAATTACTCCTCCCAATGCCCAGGTTTGTCCCTGATCATCACTGTAAATCACGTGTGCACCGTATTCAAAAGGACCATCCCTCAGGCTTCCGTCTGCATCATCATAGCTGTGATTGGCCGGAATCACCAACCTTCCTTTGTGAGGGCCATGCTGTATTTGAATCCCTGTGCCCGGCCCGGTGGCATACCATCCCCATTCCGGCAGCTTGGTGGTTGGGGTGATGTCTTCTGGTTCGCTCCAGGTTTTTCCCTCATCCGTACTTTTTGCTACAAACACCCTGCGGGTATCCTGGGAGGTTTTATGAATGATGTCCGTTTCATGATCATCCCCCCGGTTCCAGGTCATCAGCAGTAAGATCGTTCCCGTAGCTGCGTCTACCACCGGACAAGGATTTCCGCACACATTGGTGCTATCGTCCCATACTACTTGTTGCTCACTCCAGGTAGCCCCATTGTCGGTAGAGCGTTTTAGCAATAGGTCAATATTACCCGTATCTCCCCTCCCGCTTTTACGCCCTTCACAGAAGGCCAGTACTGTGCCTTTGGGTGTAGTGATCAGGGATGGAATTCGGTAGGTATGGTACCCCTCTGTATTATTTTTAAACAAGGGATATTCCTCCAAGCTCGCTGGTATACTTTCGTTGCTCTCTTGTTTTTGAGGGGAATTACAGGCAAAAACTACTGCAAGGCAAAGTAAAAAAACAAATAGTTGTAAGGCGTATTTCATAGAATTGATGGTTGTTTAATGAGTTGATGGTTTTGGAAAGCGGGCCTGCATACCCTTTAGCTTATTTTTCAGAATATAGGTTAGTTCTATGGTTTTTTCCGGATACTCATGGCTGATATCCCTCATCTCACCGGGATCATTAGTCAGGTTATACAGTTCGGACCGGTTATCTTCATAAAAGTAAATTATCTTATAATTATCTTTCAAAAGGGAGGATTGTGGTGTAGTTCCTTCATACCCTACCGGAGGGTGGTAAAAAGGAAAGTGCCAGCTCAATGATTCCCTTTCCCAACTGCTATTTTTGGGATTCTGTAATAATGGCATAAAGCTCTTCCCATCCAATTCATCTTTTAATACATAGGAAGATTGGGTAAGCTCCAATAGGGTAGGAAAAATATCTGTTCCGGTTACCGGCACATCACAGACACTTCCTGCCTGAATGTTGTGGGGCCATCGCACAATCAGGGGTACACGCACCCCTCCTTCGTATAAATTCCACTTATTCCCATTCAAAATACCATTGTCTGTATAAGCAGGAGTACCTCCATTGTCTGAAGTAAAAAAAACGATGGTGTTATTTTTGAGTCCAAAATCATCTACCGCCTGTAATATCTGTCCTACATACTGATCCATGGTTTCTACAAAAGCAGCATACATTATTTCATTTTCTGATGCTTCCTTTCCTAACTTATGCCGGTATTTATCATACAACCAGGCACATCGGGTATGCACCGGTGTATGCACATAGTACATTGATAAATACAACACAAAGGGGGTGTCTCTGTTTTGGGATAAAAAATCAATGGCTTTTTGGGTGAGCTCATCTACAGGGAATTCTCCTTGCTGAAAACCACCAAATGATCTCTCTTTATAATTATAGGGATGACTTCCCCGTTCTTCCGACCCAACCTGAAAACCCTGCTGCAAAGGCCCCAGGGTATCTCCCCATCCCAGATAATGGTCGTTTTCCTGCGTCAGATGCCACTTGCCAAAGAACCCTGTCACGTAGGTACTATCCAGGGCTTCCGCAAAGGTAACTTCCTCCAAAGGGAAATCTCTGGGAAAAGGGGGTTGTTGCAATAACCGGCCTGATGGCACCTCGCTTTCATCTGGCTTGGTAACAAATTCGAAGTGCAAACGGGCAGGTGATTTCCCACTCAGGATAGAGGCCCTGGAAGCAGAACAAATAGGTGCCGGAGCATACGCTTGCGTAAACCGAATACCTTCCCGGGCAAGAATATCTGTATGCGGGGTTTCATGCATAGCGTTGCCATAACACCCCAGGTCGGCCCAACTCAAATCGTCTGCCAGAATAAAAACGACATTCGGAGGCTGACCGAATCCCTGAGAAGTGTATAAAACCCAAAATAGTAGGAAATATTTTTTGATCATGCCTATGTTATCTTAACAAGAGAGCGGTAGAGACCATAAAAATAGCAATTGATTAATTTCATACTTTTCGGAAAGTGTACTGTAACTCCAGTACTGCATTACAACCAGTGCTCTATTCACTTTGATTTATATTATCTTTTACACTCAACCGACCAAACCGAATGACTGTCCGTTTCCGGTCCGCTTCGTTGGAACTGTCCCAGGTGCATAACCATTCGCCTGATTTTTCTTCTATCAGGGTAGGATAGCTGTTTCGATTGTTGTCAAAATAAAACCGCCGGGCTTCCGACCATTTTTGGTTGGGCGACTTTACCTTGTACCACAATTCTTTTCGCTCACTTTTAGGCCCGGTAGAATAGACATAAATGTGATTTCCCAGACTATCTTTTCCAAAAAATGCTTTTGATACAGTATTGAAAAGTTCCGGTTCCGGCTTCCCCACACTCCAGGTTTTGCCCCCATCGGTGCTCACCGAAGAGTAGGCTACCGGAGGGTCCAATTGTTGGTAGTCTTCATAAGTGGCGGTGCGGGTTACCATCTTGAGTTCTCCTTCTTCACTACCCACAGCGATGTTGCCTTCGTGCATAAACACTTTGGGCTCCGGCAAAGGCACATAACCTGCCAGCTTCCAGTGCAGCAGGTCGCGGCTTTCCAATACAAACTGCCGGCGGTCACCGTGGGGATCGGCATGCTTCGTATTGCGGTGAACAGGCAATAAGTAGCGGTTGCCCCTATTGTCTTTTAGCTTTTTTATACCTGCAATGGTGATGATGGGTGAATGATGGCCCACCATCAACTCTACCGGAAACCAGGTAAGCCCTCCATCCCCAGAATAAGCTGCTACCATTTCACTTTCTTCGCTGTTGCGGTAGTAGCGCGGGCAGCGCATGGCATACAACCATAGAATATCCTGTTCCGGGTCTTTGTACAGCACTGCATTGGCATAGGCAAAACGCATGGTACCGTTGGGCACCTGGGAATCAAAAATGGTAGTGGGTACGCCCCAGGTTTTGCCCCGGTCTTTGCTTACCGAGCAAACAATATCGCCCATATCCACTTTTCCTTTCAGTTGCCTGCTGTAGGCAATTACATAGGTTTGCTCATCCCATTGTGCCATATACGGTTGCCATATTCTGTCATAAATGCTGTTTTTATCCAGTTCATCAACGGTAACGATGTCAGTTACATCGCCGGTGGTTGTTTGGGCATAGGTCAGATTTGTGAGGAATAAGATTATCAGGAAAATGGTGCTTATGTACTTATTCATTGGATTTGGAGATGGTTTAGTTTTCTATTAATTCATTCAGGGCAATTTGTTGAAATACAAGGTCGGCCTGGCTGCTTTCATATACAATGCCGATGGTATTTTCATCTATACTTGT
Source organism: Cyclobacteriaceae bacterium (assembly GCA_965230065.1). Classification (GTDB taxonomy): domain Bacteria; phylum Bacteroidota; class Bacteroidia; order Cytophagales; family Cyclobacteriaceae. The sequence continues at coordinate 999,634 of OZ245942.1, forward strand.
AAGGCAGGAATATCCTCTTCCCTTGCCTGCATCCAGCAACAACCAGTTCTCTTCCGGCCAGGTCTGCCCATCATCGAAACTTACTTTTATTGTAATGTGATCTCTTTGATATTTTGAGTTGGGGTTAGAGAAAAGAAGCAAGCTTTTATTACCATTCTCATAGGTATGCTTATAGAGACTGGCCATGCAGGTGGGTTCGGGCAACGCCCCATGATGAGAGGAATGTTCTTCCCAGCTTTTACCCAAATCTTTCGTAACAAAGACGGCCCTCCCATTCGCAGCTGATTTGTCTTGCCTGTTTCGATTGTCCCTCATATTGAGCATGAGGCTTCCATCACTGAGCTGTACCACAGCGCATTCGGTAGTATTAGAGTAAGCGGGATTGCTTGTTACCCAGGTTTTGCCCTGATCACGGCTGTAGGTAATGTTAGAAAAAGACTCTCCGGTTGCATTTCTTCCCTGCGTCGGAAAAACCAGCGTACCATCTTCTAATACAATCCCCCTGCCTGGGGCAGGTGCCCAAAGCCACCACTCTCTTTTTTTACACATCTGGGTCAGGTTTACAGGTTCACTCCAGGTGAGGCCATCATCCGTACTTTTGGTTACCAGGAATTGGGAAGTCTGTTTTACATCAAAACCTGGTTGAGACCCTTTGTTCCTCCATTGGTGTTCCCAGGCATCACTTTCTTCCGTGAGGTCTTCTATCCATTTTCCATTTTTGTCCAACACACCATGCATCCATAAGCCTGCCACATAAATATCGCCGGTTTGTGGGTCGGTAAGGATGCAGGGATCACTTACTCCGTTGAATTTTTCGGGAAGGCCACCCCACTCCTTCTTATCCAAAACCACTTGTACAGGACTCCATGAACTTCCCCCATCTGTACTTCTGTTTAATCCAATGTCAATATCGCCCTGCAAATCTCTTGAAGCATTCCGGCGAGCATCGTAAACGGCCAGTAAAGTGCCCTTATTGGAGGTTGACAAGCCGGGAATACGATGGGTGTGTATGGCATCCTGATTATGTTGCCTTAAAGCTACGCCCAACCTGAGTTTGGTGTTATTGTCATCAGTAAACAATTCTTTACTTCCCTCCTTGAATGTTATGCCGATTAAAGAAGCATCCACAAAATTAAGCAAGTTAGCCTCTTCACTAATTTGATAAGAAACCCAAAAATAATGTGTGCCGGTATCCAGCATAAGTTCCTGCTGAAACAACAACTCCTGGTCTGGGGATGTCGCCTCTGCAAATTGCTGTCCATCAGAAAACAGGGAATCAGTCCCGGTATAATAGAGGCGTACCTTGCTGATGCCGCCCAGATCAGTTGTGCCCTGCGTAGATATTTCGAGGGCGTTGAGGGTACATTTTTGTGTATTCTCTACCACAATCTTCAGTACCGGATTGTTTTCTTTATATTTTAGGATCGGAATCTCTTTTTGTTCCGTCCTCACTTCTAAACCAGTGAATTGGGGAGAGGTACACTTTATGAACAAACACAAACAAAGGATAGGTGCAAAATTTAATTTAGATAAGATTGGGTATTTCATATTATGATTCGTTTAAACAGAGTCAAAAGTTGGTGTATCATTTTTCGGGATAAACCGCTTGCACAGGCTGATCACTTTTATCCTTATGATCTGCTCCCTCTGTCAGCCATTCCAGGTTAAATTTTGCCAGGGTAAGCACTGCTGTTTTAAAGTGGTTGTCTCCCATCCCTCCTTTTTCGTACAGGCAGAGTATTGATCCATCGGGTAAAACCGTCAGATCACTATAACCACTAATGCCCGGCTCCAGTACTTTCTTCACCGGCCACGTCAGTCCTTCGTCATAGCTCATGCGCAGGGTGAGGTTTTCTCTTCTTCGGTTAGGTGCTGAATAGTCAAAATGACTTTTACCGGAGGTCCAGGGGTTCATGCGACTGTCCGGATTTACAAACAGTATCCGGTTTTTACTTTGTTCGGGCTTTTGGCTTACTCTGATCATACTTCCAAAGCATATGGGCTCGAAAAAAGCATCCATATATTCCGGAGGTGTCCAATCGGTTGCCCCATCCTTGCTATAGGAAACCAACCGCCGATAGTTAGGTGATTCATTCCTGATATTAAACATCACCCGCCCATCTGCTAATTGTACACAGGAAGTCTCATTTGGCACCACTACAGAATCTGAGTTCCAGGCTACCACCTCACCGGCATGCCAGGTAGCGCCATGATCATCGCTATACACCGAAACTACAATGGAAGGACGGTGTCCCCGGTGGTTGGGACCAAACTCTTTGGCACCACCATCTGATAGCCAAAAAGGCACCACCAGCCGCCCGTTTTTCAATTGTATGCCATGGCCCGGTCCGGGTGCCATCACCACCCATGGATATACCTCCTTAAATTTTTCAACCACTGCTGTAATTTCCACTGGCTCCGAAAATGAGATACCATCGTCGGTTGACTTCATGTAATACAGCTTTTCGTAGTTTGACTGAAACAGGAAGTGAAGGTCGCTGGTAACATAATCCACAATACCCATCGGATTATCTGTGGGCAATTCCCCTTTGTCGGCAATGATATACATTTCAGACCAGGTAGCACCCCCATCCTCACTGCGCCGGGCAGCCACATCTATTTCATCCCAATCGCCTCCCTGCCCTTTCCGGGCAGCACAATACGCCAAAACAGTTCCCTTTGCAGTTACTACCATTCCCGGTATACGGTAGGTATAGTAACCATCTTCTCCTGCTGTAAATAAATCCACCTTCTCAATCTGAGCGGTTGACTTTGTCATTATCAGTATACTCGTACAGGCTGTAAGAAGCACGTATTTGGCATTCCATAAAGCATGAATGCAAATGGTGAATTTCATAATAAAGCGTTTATTGAATTGTGAAATTTGTTGTTGCGTAAACGATCTATGTTGTTTTACTTAATAAAGCTTTGTAAAACACTATCCAATAATCAGGATGAAGCGTACCAAACTTATCAGTAAATGATCATTAATCTGCCCACTGTATTTTGGCGACCTGAATTTGTGTCGTTCTATCCGGAGCATTCGAATTTTTAGGCGCAATACCTACTGTTACCCATGTTTCACTATCATTGATATGGGTGACTCCAAAATTCCCCACATCACCTCCATCAGAAGGAATTGGCATTAATACCCTTTCTGTATTTTTTAGAACACATAATTTTTCGGGGTCGACCTGCGCTATGAATAACGGTGCCCTGTGCCTGAAAATATGATCGTTATTTGCGCCTTTTCTGGTGTAAACCAAAAACACTCCTTTGGGATTTGATATCCAATGCTGTTGGGTATTGTAACTTCCCAACCATTCGCCATCGTCAAACTTCCATTCTTTCATCGGTCCAAAATCTAAGCCATTGGCGCTTTTTGCCACATAAGCACTCTTGTCTCCGCGCATGGTGAGAAAATAGTTTCCTTCATAATAAGCCAGTGAAGGTTCGTACAGCCCCCTGCCTTCCGGAACTGTAAATGTGCTGCCATGTTTGATGTATTTCAGTTTCTTTCCGTCATAAGCACATAAAATAACGGTTGATACATATTGCTTTCCTTTTAAATAACGTATCGGTAAAAGCACATTCCCGTTGGGAAGATCAACCCGTTGGGTACATCCTGCATTTACACCATAAAATGCATCTCCATTATTAAGTTTGTGCGGTAATTCCACTGCTTTTAACCCTGACCATTCTTTTTTCGAAGGATCATAAACTGCATAAGCAACTTCCTGTAGTTCTTCAATATCCAGCCGTTTATTTGTGCTTTCATTCCCTTTTACATAATCAGCATCAGTGGCGTAAAAGAAAAATGATTTGCCTGTACAAAGCACCGTTTTACTTTTTCTGTGCCAGTCGGGAGTTACATCTCCAATGGATTTCACCAGAGTGTCATTTACCTTTCTTTGTACTAAACTTCCTATGATTTGGGGGACACTCCAATGGAACCTTTCCGGTTCATTTTCCAGGAAATAAAGATCTCCATAAGCATGTGTTCCATAGCCGTATATGGACATGGTTATGAATGCCTTCTGATTGTATTCGGAAGGTAATACTACTGCCCTTGCTTGCAAAAAAAGCTGGTCGGAAGATGTAAAAACAGTTTCCAGTTTTACCTCATAAGGAACATTTATCTGCTGCGCAGATATATTATTTAAGCCCCTAAAAGTTATGATTGCAAGCAATAAATAATATCTCATAGTATCTACTTTCTGATGGTGAATGACACATAGGGCATGATAAGATTTATCAGGCAGCAACGGTGAATCCAACCGTTGCCGTCTGATATTCATTTTCTCATTTACAAATTATTATTGATGAAAATACGTTCGATCGTATATAAAGGTCAATACCCTGCTGTCTGATCCACTTTTGGATTCAGGGCAATTACATTCTGGCTTACTGGCCAGTAGAGTGGCGTGTTTTTCCCCACCAAATTAGGCACAAACTGATAGATGTCAATGGTACCATCAGCATGAAACCTCCTCAAATCCCACCATCTTTTCAACTCCAGGAATAATTCTCGGGCTCTTTCATCCAGAATAGCCCGGTTGACAGAGGTTTGATCCATAGCACCGGTGTAATCACCAATTTTAGCCCGGTTGCGCACCTCATTCAAAGCTTCCAATGCGCTCGGTATATCATTTTTTGCGGCATAAGCTTCGGCTCGCAATAAGAGCATGTCTGCCCAACGGTATACTACCATATCGTCTGTATATTGGCGTATGCCATCAAATATTTCTCCCCTAAACTTATTTTGAGACCAGCCCACCGTATCCGGCTCAGTGTTAGCATCCTCCCCGTCGGCGATGTACATGGGGACAGCAGTAACATTTTTCCGAATGTCATTCGGATTGGTAAACAGGTCCCTGATTCTTTGACTGGGTGCATAATTATGTCGTGCATCAAATGAACTGGTAGTGGGTACCCAGGGGCTGAGTTCAATATTCAAATTCACATCTCTGGGTGTAGTGCGGCTTGCATAATGCCTGGCCGCTTCATCCCTGCTGTTGTAAATGGAGAAAATAATCTCAGTATTTTTGCGATTGGATGCATCAAAGATGGAGGCAAAATCATCCTGCACCAAACTTACACCTGCACTCTCTATCTGGGCAATGGCCGCCAGGGCTGCATCAAAATCAGTAGCCCCACCACCCAGGACTTTTCCGCTCCACATTTTCACATCTGCCTGCAGGGCATAAGCCGCAGGTTTTGAAGCATAATTTTTATCCCTGAAACCATCATTTGGAAAGAGAGAGATGGCTTCATCCAGGTCCGCATTGATCTGTGCCATCACCTGAGCCACAGGCGTTCTGCTGATTACTTCCTCATCCGCGGAGCTGATCGGCTCCAGTATCAATGGCACATCTCCCCAAATTTTAGTCATGTAGAAATAATAATAGGCACGCAGAAACAGGGCTTCAGCCTTGGTTTGTGCCCTCACTGCCTCTGTACTAAAAGAAAGATCGTCTACCTGAGAAAGCAGAAAGTTAATATTGAACAATGCACTATAAAATTCCAGCCAATTGGGACCATTGCCCTCATTCAGATTTTGTGCCCAGGCATCGGATACCGTTCCGATAACGCCTACATCAAATGCTTCGCTCCGGTCGGTAGCAAATACCGTTTCATTCATGTCTTCCTTAAAGTCCCGATAAGAGCCGATCAGGAGTGCCCGGGCTTCTTCTCCAGTAGCCGGAAAATCCCCGGCTACAATTTCTGACTTGATCTCTACTTCTAAGGTATCCTCACAACCTACAAGGAAAAATATCAGTAAGGTCAGGTATATAAATTGATAATGTATCTTTTTCATTATTTTTTAGTTTTATGATTGGACTTAGAATCCGGCAGTAAGCCTGATACGAAACTGTAGGGGTCTCGGATAAATACCCTCATCTATGCCATCGTAATGCTCGGGTGTTAATCCGTCGTACCCTGTGATGTATCCCAGATTGTATACCTCAAAGCTCAGTCGGGTATCTGACAAACCAGCTTTACCTACCCACTCTGTTGGAAGGTTGTAAGCCAATGAAACTTCCCTGAAAGCCAGCCAGTCGCCATTATGATAGTAAAAAGTTTGATCTGCCCCATTGCCCGAACCATTGCTGATTCCACTATTTGAAGTATTATGCAATGTCCTGAAATGGTTTCTTGGACCATTGTCGAAGTCGGAGGCGATATCATATCTGGGCATGGCAGCCTGGTCTCCTTCTTCTTCCCACATGCCTCCATCCAGTACATCGGTAAGCGCCATTACATTATTTCTTGCATTACCGTTGGAACGGGATCTCCATCCATTGCTAATCTTGTGTCCCATGGCCCAATCCATTACTATGCGCATTGATAGCCGCTTATAGCTTAGGGTATTGGACCACCCTCCTCTTTTATCAGGGTCAACATAGCCTACAAAAACGAGATCCCTTACATCAATAATATTATCGCCATTGGTGTCTCTCCAAATAGCATCTCCTCCATTCTTTTGCCCACCGTATAAAGTCCTGTACCCGCCTGACATGAGCAGGTCATCAGGAGCTTCTGCGGCTTCGGCATCGGTAGCATATACGCCCATATAATCAAAAGCCCAAAGTCCGTTGGGCCTTTCGCCTTCGGCCAAACCACCTACTTTCACTTCATTGCCATTTTCGTCCCACACAATGCCTCCACCTATCCTGTTTCTATCATTCTCATTTTCCGGTAGATCAGTAATAGTTTGTTTATTGAAGGCAAAATTAAAGTTGACATCCCAGGTAAAGTTTCCTGACTGCACGGCGGTACCTCCTATTTCTACTTCAATACCGCTGTTTTTCAACGTACCAAAATTACTTCTGATAAATTCAAAACCTGTTTGTGCAGGTAATGGCCTGTCTATCAGCCGGTCAGCAGTGAGTTTATTATAATAATCTACCAAGAGGTTGATGCGGTTGTTAAACAATCCAATGTCCAGACCAATATCTGTAGTAGAAGTGGTTTCCCATCGCAAATCAAAATTGGGCAAGCGGCTTGCTCTCACACCTCCTGTGAGTTGGTAAGAGGTAGGACTAAACAATCCTCTTGTATCAGAAATATTCAGATTATCGTTTCCAGCCTGCCCCCAACTAGCCCTCAATTTCAGCCTGCTTATTTGATCAATGGTCCAGAATGCTTCCTGATGAATGTTCCACCCTGCTGATACTGCCGGGAAAAGTCCCCATTGATTATTCTCGGCAAACCGTGACGAACCATCGTATCGAAGGCTGAATCCAAATAAGTACTTTGCATCAAAGTTATAATTCAATCGCCCAAAGAAACTCATCAACTTTCCTTCAGCATAGGTAGAGGTTGCTCTTTCTCTTTCAGTTTCAGAGGCATTCAGGGTTGAGATCAGATCGGTGGGTGCATTGGCTCCATCCCCTCTGAATTCTTCTTCTACGTCCCGCACATATTGGGTCCCTAATAATGCATTGATATTATGTTTGTCACCCAGGGTTTTATCATAAGTTAAAAGAGCATCTAACATCACCTGATTAAAAGTATTGTTATCTCGCCGCATATTCCTGCTACTAATTTCAGGGGAAGCTCTTTCAAACTGATCCAGTATATACTCTTTTCTGTAAACAGATGCATTAGATTTTAAAGATAAGCCTTCAATAATTTCATAGTCGAAGCCCACCCTAAAGCTGGTTCTGTAATTTCTGTAAGAATCATCCTGATAATAGAGTTCATGTTCTATATTTCGGGGCGACCCTGTACTCTCTCCTAAAGCCGGGGTGCCATCGTCGTTCCATATCCGATAGGAGTGGGGTAATCTTGACGATCGGTTAATGGTGTTGTTATCACTTCGTGGTTGTTCAATATTATCAAATTGGTAATTAAACCCTGCTTGTACCTTGAAGTTATGACGTACATTATAAACACCATTGGCAAGCACAGTAAACCGGTCTGAAGCTGTTCCTTTTACTGTACCTTCCTGCCCCAGGTAGCCCACGCTCACGTTGTAATTTCCGTTTTCACCTCCCCCAGAAGCACCTACATTCAGGTCATGAGAAAAACCCGTCTGAAACTGATGATCTTCATCGTAATTGTTGTCCTTAAATAGGATGGTTCTACCCGTTACGGGATCTTCCATGGTCTGATACCCCTGCTGATTGATCAAACCATCCACATAAGATTGCCCCTCAATGGCCGCCACATCATCTAAAAATACTGTCGTAACCCTTTCAAACCCGTATTCCCCGGGTTCGGAGATCACCTGTGTAGAGTAACCGAACTTGGTATCGTTCAATCGTTCGCCCGGGGTTCCCAGGTTAATGCCTTTTTGGGCGGCAATCCTGGAAACCCTGATATAATCCTCAGCACTTGCCCAGGGATAATGCCTGACCTGTTCGTCAATACCATAAGCATATTGCACCTGTATGCGGCTGCCTTTGGCCCCTTTTCCCGATTTGGTGTTGATCAGAATTACACCATTGGCAGCCCTGGCTCCATAGATTGCCGCCGAAGCAGCATCTTTGAGCACTTCAATAGACTCAATATCATTAGGATTGATACCTACCATATCTTCCCTGAAAACTCCATCGATTACAAAAAGTGGTTCATTGGCATCGTCTTTAGGGTTGGGAGTGGTTCCTCCCCGGATATACACATCGGCTCCCTCACCCGGTTGCCCTGAGCCAATATTTACGCTCAACCCTGCTGCTTTTCCCTGCAATGCCTGCACAGGGTTTACTGAGGGATTGTTTTGAATTTCCGCTCCATTTACCTTTGAAATAGCAGAAGTGAGCACTTCCCTGGATTGCTCGCCATATCCGACCACTACAATTTCAGATAAAGCTTTGATGTCAGGTGCCAGTTGCAGATTGATCACACTTTGGTTACCTATCGCAACTTCCTGGGTAGTATAGCCTACGGAAGAAAACACCAGGATTTCTGCATCATCTGCTACGGTAAGCCGGTAATTACCATTCACATCGGTAACGGTGCCAATAGTAGTGTTTTTTACAACAATGTTTACACCAGGCAAGGGTTCCTGGTCTTCACCAGTAACTATGCCAGAGATTGTTTTTTCAACCAATGCCCCCGCACTATTTTTTTGCTGTACAGACAGGCGCGAAAAGCTGTCGCCTGTTGAATACAGTCTACCATATCCGACAGGTTTTTTTTCTACTTTCCGGATGTCCTGCTTTTTCTCCTCCGATTTCTGGATCACATAGTAGCGGTCGTTTATTTTTTTGTACTGCAATTGTAGGGGAGCCAGCAGGGATGTGAGTGTAGTTTCCAGATTTTTATCAGTAATCTGGTCAGAAGGGACAAATTTGTCCACCATCAAGCGGTCGTCAAAAGCGAATTCAACCTTGAATTCCGACTCCAGTTTGGTAAGCATCTGCTTTAAGGAAACTTTGTCGGCTTGCCGGGGGTGGTTATGCCACCGCTGGTTGGAAGCTAGTTCCTGCCCAAAAAGTACAGGCTGGATCATGAGAAAGATAGCCAGCAGGCAAAATATCCTTTGCAGGAATAAATTACCCGATTTTTGTAAGTTGTTCATCATAGTGTTACTTTTAAGGTTGCATTTTATTGATTACTCCTGGCAGCCGCAGTTCGTACCTGTTTTTAGCTGCCGGGATGTCTTTATTCACCGATCCTGATGGTATTGCCCTCCCTGGTTATTTGAAGATGAAACGATTCGGACAAAAGGGTCAGGAGCAAATCAATATCGTGAGTACTCACACTTCCGGTAAATACCATTTCATCACGGATCGCCTGCCCTTCGGTTATCACTTCAAAACCATACTGATCTTCCAGTATTTGTAGCACTTCGGTAAGGGGAGTACCATCAAAAACCAGCTTATGATTGCGCCAGGCAGTATACACATCGGGGTCTACAGTTCTCTTGGTAAATACCGGGACTGTTTCAGATACTTCTACCAATTCGCCGGGAGCCATGATGAGCTCGTTGTTACGAAGACTGTTAACCAGTTTTACTTTTCCGGTATTAAGCACCACCTGGGTTCTTTCTTTACTTGTATTTACATTGAACTCGGTACCCAATACTTCTACCTGCAAATTATCGGTATGTACAATGAAAGGAACCGGTTTTTCTTTTTTCCTTACATGAAAATAACCTTCACCCTCCAGCCATATTTCGCGCACACTGTCAGTAAACTCATCTTCCACATAAGCAAGTTTTGAATTGGCATTTAAGGTTACCTCAGAGCTGTCAGGCAGTAAAATGTATTGGGTTTGATCAGCACCAGTGATATACACTGTTTTGTTGTTGGCCCAATTAAGATATAAAAAACCGCCGGCCAGCATCAGAAAACCCGCCAAAGCAGCCGCTGCGAGCCTTATATAATGAGGAATTTTTCTGGTTTTTTCGGGCGTATTTTGCTGAATTTCCGCACGGACTCCTGCAAGCATCCGGCCGGATGTTTCCGGGGCAGGCTGCCGGTTTTCGCGCAGTTGCTTCCGGGCATCCTCATCGATAATGGCCTTTAACGCCATCGGTACATCTTCCGCCCGCAACAGTGCGATGATCTGGTTTTTCTCCTCTGCAGAACAGCGGTTTTCCAAATACTTTCTGAATAGTTCTTTTTTTTCCTGATTATTCACTTTTTCCGGGTTTATATTCTCTATACAAACAACCCGGGAAAAGTACCTGCTCTGTTATGAAGTTTTTTTTGGAAGGGTATGTATATAGTCCACAGTCAATTAGTCCATAGTCCACAGTTTTTCTATCGACTGTGGACTATGAACTCATTAACCGCCCAGCGGCCCGGTATGGACTAAAAGAGAAACCAAAGCCCGGCCAGTAAAAAAAGACGCAACGTCATCCCGGCATATCCTTCAAAATATTTTTGAATGGATTTTTCGGCTTTGAAGATATGGTCCTGTACTGTTTTTTTAGATATGTTCAGGGATTGGGCCACTTCATCGTACTTTTTACCTTCGCGGCGACACATGGTAAAGATTATTTTTCTTTTGGGAGGCAATTGGGCAATGGCCTGGCTGGCAATGGCTTCGTAATCGGCCATAATGACTTCTTCTTCTGCGCTGTTGTGAGAGGGTGGAGCCAGGTAAAATATTTCCTGCCGTATACGCACCTCATTGGCAGCCCGTTTCAGGATGTTGATGATATGATTTTTGCCGATGCTGAAAAGATAGGCTTTGAAAGAAAAACCGGATTTCAGGCTTTTCCGGTTCTCCCAAATTTTCACAAATACATCCTGCACTGCATCTTCGGCCAGGCGTTCCGATTTTGCAAAACCCAGAATGTGGTAATAAAGTGGCCCATGATACTTTTCAAAAAGCTGTTCAAAAGCCCGCATGTTACCCTGGCTTAAGGCAGTGACTAACCCTATGTCATCATCCTTGTACATGCGTTATTGAGTTTTTGGACTTTTTATCAGTTTATTTATGTAATTATGTATCACATATTTCCAAACATAATAAAATAATTATGAATTAACAGATGGTTTTAAGAAAATTTCAATTTGAATTCTCTATTTCAGGGATTTTTCAAAGCCAAAGAGTAATTTAGCGGCAACCAAAACTATATCCGTATGACCATTCAGAATTATATAAAGTTTTTACCGGTATTCTTTATTTTTCTTCTCATATCTTCCTGTACCAAACCGGAAAATAAAAGCGCAACAGAAGCCTCTCAGCAGCCACCCAACATTCTTTTTATTGCCGTAGACGACCTGCGCCCCGAGTTGGCTGTTTACGGTGCCAATCATATCAAGTCCCCATATATTGACCAACTGGCTGCCCAAAGCCTGGTGTTTGACAGGGCATATTGCAACATTCCGGTGTGTGGAGCCTCCCGGGCCAGTTTGCTCTCTGGCGTAAGGCCGGGCAGGCATCGGTTTATCGGCTACAGCACTTATTTGGACGAAGATTATCCGGGGGTTACTTCCCTGCCCATGCACTTTAAAAATAATGGGTATACCACCATTTCCAACGGGAAAATTTATCACCATCAGGACGATGACGCGGAAGCCTGGGACGAGGTTTGGAAACCTGTGAATAAAGTAACCAGCCGTGATTACCTCACTGAAGTGAATATTGAACTGGAAAAAGAAGGCAAAACCAGGGGATACCCTTATGAAAATGCAGCTGTGCCTGATACAGCTTACCGGGATGGCAAACTAGCCGAAAAAGCGGTAGAAGATATGAAGAAGCTGAAAGAAAACGGCAAGCCTTTTTTCCTGGCTGTGGGTTTTTACAAACCGCATTTGCCTTTTAATGCGCCCAAAAAATACTGGGATATGTACGATTCGGCTAAAATTTCTTTGCCAGATAATTACATGCAGCCCGAAACCACACCGGACGAGGCTTTTCACAATTTTGGGGAGCTGCGGCATTATGCAGGCATCCCTAAAGAAGGGCCTGTTACGAATGAAATGGCGAATAAGTTAATCCACGGTTATTACGCCAGTGTGAGCTACACCGATGCGCAAATTGGCAAATTAATGGCTGCCCTCAAGGAAATGGAACTTGACAAAAATACCATTGTTGTGCTTTGGGGTGACCACGGGTGGAACCTGGGCGACCATGCGCTGTGGTGCAAGCATTGCAACTTTGAGTCCTCATTGCATGTGCCCATGATGGTGAAAGTGCCCGGGCAAACTTCCGGCAAGCATACGCCTGCCATTGCCGAATTCATTGATATTTACCCAAGCTTGTGCGAGCTTTCCGGTCTGCCCGTGCCTGAGCATACCGACGGGAAAAGCTTTGTGCCTTTGATTGAAGGGGAAACGCAACATAAAGATTTTGCCATTTCCAAGTTCCACGATGGCATCACCATTATCAAAGACGAGCTATTTTATACCGAATGGCTGGACAAAAACGATGAGGTAAAAGCCAGAATGCTGTTCGACCACGCTAAAGACCCGCTGGAACTGAACAACCTGGCAGAAAAACCGGAATATGAAGCAACGGTACAGGAACTCAGCACTTTATTGCACAACAATTGGGGGGATGATTTTTTTCTGAATAGAAAAAAAGTTGAAGCCAACACTCAATAAATAAGTACTGACAGCTGTAAAATCCTGTGGTACGGGCGTCTCGCCTGTACAGGCAAGATGCCTGTACCACAATTAGGTCTTCATTCATCCCGCAAAGTTTCCACCGGATTGACCATGGTGGCACGCAGGGTTTGGTAACTTACCGTAAATAAAGCTACCAATAAGGCAATGGCCCCGGAAATGATAAATACCCACGGGCTGATGGAAATGCGGAAGGCAAAACCAGCGAGCCATTCCTGCATCAGAAAAAAGGTAATGGGGACAGCTACCAAAAAAGCGATGAGCACCAGAAAAGCAAAGTTTTTGGACAGGGTAACAAACAATTGGGGCACACTCGCACCCAGTATTTTGCGAATACCAATTTCTTTGATGCGCTGTTGGGTGGAAATGGTAGCCAGTCCAAAAAGCCCCAGACAGGCAATAATAATCGCCAATCCGGCAATGGCGGTTACTACGCTGCTCATTTGCTGGTCGGCCCGGTACAGGTTTTCAAAATGCTCATCCAGAAATGCATAATCAAAGGGACGGTCTCCCACAACTTTGTCCCACACTGCATTTACTTCGCTGATAGCTTCAGACGTGTTGTTGGCATCTACTTTTATGGAAAGCTCGCTGTAGCCCCACTCGGGATGTACGTGTAAACAAAGCGTATTCACGTTAAAATGCAGGGAGTTGAAATTGAAATCTTCCGTTACCCCAATGATGGTGCCCAGTGTATCGTTATCGTACCACCCAAAGCCAAAATCAGCGCCCACCGGATTTTCAAGTCCCAGTTCTTTGGCCAGCGATTCATTGATGACAAAGGCGAATCCGGCATCGGTAGAAAAGTCACGGGAAAAACCACGCCCTTCTTTGAGTTGTATGCCATACACATCCAGAAAATCATAATCTACATTGATTTGGGAAACAGCAAGGTTGCGCAGGGTGGTATCTGTTTTTACTTTCCCGCCTGTTTGGTGCAAATTATTCCCTAGGCGCTGGCCCGATGCCGTTACGCCTTTGATATGGGGTTGTTTCAAAAGTTCGGTGCGCAATACTTCAAATTTTTCGTTGGCTTCCCCGCTCATGTCTACCAGCATCACCTGTTCTTTATCAAAGCCAATATCTTTGTTTTTCATGTAGTTGAGTTGCTGTACTGCCAGCACCGTACCTACAATCAGTCCAATGGCAATGGCAAACTGGGTTACCACCAAAGCATTGCGTAATACCGATTTTCTTCCCAACCCTTCCAGGTGCCCTTTCAGTACTTTGGCAGGTTGAAAAGAAGAAATGAAAAAGGCAGGATAAAAGCCGGAAAGAATGCCTACTGTCAATGTAACCATGACAAGCGCCAGCAAAGGCAGCATATTTTCAAAAATTGTGAAAACAGACAAAGTGCGCTCCGCCATTGTATTGACATAGGGCAGAAAAGCCAGTGCCATGAGCAAGGCAAGTACCAATGCCATAAAAGTAAGCACCACAGATTCGCCCAGAAACTGCATAATGATTTGCCTTCTTGCAGCCCCTACTGATTTACGTACCCCCACTTCTTTGGAACGGGTAGATGAACGGGCCACCGAAAGGTTCATGAAATTAATACTGGCGATTACCAAAACAAAAAGGGCAAGGATGGAAAAAACCTTGATGTACGTACCATCAAATTTGCGGTAATTTTGGTAGTCATGTTCAATATTCATAGAACCCAGGTGCACATCGGTGAGGGGTTGCAGAAAAAGGGTATAAGAATCGGTGGCATCTTCGCCCATATATTTTATTAGAAAATCTGGAAATTTAGCTTCCAATGCAGCAATATCAGGTTCTTTTTCCAGCAACAGGTATGTTACCATGAAGTTGGAACCCCAACGGTTATCAAACTCCGGGTTTTCCGCTGTTACCGAGGTCATAGCAATCAAAGCATCAAACTGCAGGTGGGAGTTTTCCGGTGCATCGGCTACTACACCGGTAACCTGGAAGTTTTCATCATTCAATATTACCTGTTTGCCTACTACCTCTGTGCTGCCAAACAGCTTGCCCGCAGTTTCTTCTGATAGCAGTATGCTCTGGGGTTCATCCAAAGCTGTATTTTTATCTCCCTGCACCAAGGGGAAATCAAACATGGTGAGGAAAGAAGAGTCTACCAATACGGTATTATCCACCATCATTTGCAGGTCGCCTATTTCAAACAACTGCTCGCCCCGGTTCCAATAGCGGGTGAAGTTTTTTATTTCAGGGTAATCGTTCAGCAAGTTGGGCCCCATGCCCGGCATGGAAAGGGCCACATTCTGGGGCGACATGCCTTCAAAAGACTGTACTTCATCAAGGCGGTAGATGTCATTTTTCTGGGTATGAAAAGCGTCAAAGCTCAGCTCATCGGCTATAAAAAGAAAAATAACAATACAGGCTGCCATCCCGATAGCCAGGCCAAAAATGTTGATAAACGCGTAAATTTTATGCCTTGCCAGGTTGCGAAAAGTGATGAGGAGATAGTTTTTGAGCATGGCGCAATGAGTAAGATGAAGGAGGTCTTATGGTACGACTAAAATCGTATAAATACCATACCACCTTAATAAAGCTCTGATTACCAGTAAAATAGAAAAATATTATGACAAGCATATGTTCATAATCGAACATATTTGTTCGGTAGCGCACAGAAAATTATTTCTTCTTGTTTCTTTCCAGCCTCCTAATCTCTTCCAGCATTTTTACATCCAATTTATTCCCTGCCCCCATCATTTATTACCTTACGTTTAAGTGATATACGCTCTCTGTTATCTTCTATATCCACTTTTTTTGGTACATCTAATTTGATTTGCTGCAGGCGTTTCAAAAAAGCCAGTCTTTCTTCCGGACTTCTTTCAATACTTTCCAGAAGCTGGTCTTTTTCCGAATCCTCAAAAGTTGTAAAATGTATTTTCTTTTTCTCTCGCATATCATGATAATATCTTCACTAAAGATAAGCAGGAATGACAAATTGCGGTTTTTTTATTTTACTTATTTTCAGAAAGATCTATATTTATATCACTACACAACCTGCTGGTGAATGCTTTGGCTGAAAAAGAAACCAGATGAGAGCCGTCGTAAGTTTGGTAATCTCCCGCTGCTTGTGCATAACTCAAAAAGACGACCTGTTTTGTCCTTGCAAGACTGTCCATATCCTGCTCAAAATCAGGCCAAAACTCGTTTTCTATCTGCAGCACTTCTATATCCGTGGGCATGCGTATCAGAAAAACTTTGCCGTGCTGCCTGAGTAATTCAATGGTTTTGCCTAAATATGCAAGCCGCACCTGAGATTGTTTATGAGTGCGTATTCTTTCTTTGTAAGAATTTATCGTCTGTCCCTTCCACCCATCAATTTCATACTGTTGAATATCCACGTTTTTGGTCTTTAAGACTACTTCCATCCACCCGTCTTTGTGTACAGTTCTGATGTTGTAGGGCGCATACCGTATGAAAGCCTTGTATAGAGACTCCCCATAAAACGCTCTGATATACTCAAAATTGGGTTGCCTGTTCATGGCTTCTATTTTCGTGAATAAAGAATATTCATCAGTAACGGAACCGGCTGAATCGGGTACATGCTGCGGAATGGTCAGGTTCCCGGGCGATACTGAAAGGATGAACAATCCGTTTTTCACATCTGGCTTCAATTTCTTTTGGATGGCTTCCAGGTAAACCGCTCCGTAAGGTGACTGGGCCAGTTCAAAAGCAAAATTTAAAACAGGCGTAGCTATGCCTTTTCGCCCCAGTTCTTCCTCAATTACAGCCGGGGCAATGCCATCAAACGCCCTGGATACTCCCAAAACCATACTGCCGGCGGGGTAAGTAAATTTGTTGTAGTAATAATCTACATACCCTTGCGAAAGCTTCCACTGAGCCAGAAAATAGGCAGTCACCAGCAATGTGGCCAGTATGACTATTTTTGCTATGAACTTTTTTATTTCCATCAAAACTGAAAATAAATGAAGGGCGTTTTCCTGTCGATGCCAAAGAGTACAATCACAATAATAAACGTTAAATAGATGGCCCAGCGAACAAAAGGCGTACGGCGGGTTACCAATTCATACTCTTTGTGGTCTCCTTTAAAATAATTAACTGCCTGCACAAAAGCAACAAGGCCCAGGCACAAGAAAAACTCTATGGGGTCATCCAGATAAATGGGCTTAATACTGGGAATATTGCTCAAAAAATGAATAGCATGATACAGAGAGGGCGACCTGAAGAAAATCAGGGAAAACACCACTAAATGAAAAGAAATAAACCACCCACAAAACTGGTTTACCAGGGAGTTTACAGGGATACCCATTTTTCGAAGCAATTTTATGCGCATTTTACGAGTGGCTACCTCTATGAGGAGAAAAATACCATTCATCAGACCCCAAATCACGAAAGTCCAACTGGCACCATGCCACAAGCCTGTTATAGTAAAAACAACCATCACGGCCAGGTATCTTTTCATTCGAAAATCCATCACCAATGGACGGTAAAGGTAATCCCTGAACCATGTCATTAGTGAAATGTGCCATCGCCGCCAAAACTCACCCAGATTGGATGAATACATTGGCCTGTTAAAATTATCCATGAGACGGAAGCCCATGACTTTGGCTGCCCCCAGTGCAATGGTGGTGTAGGCAGCGAAATCATAATAAATCTGGAACGTAAAAAAGTAAGCGGTGAGCAACTGTGGGTATCCGCTGTAGCGTACCGGGGCAGCAAAAACCTGGTCTACATACACTCCCAAACGGTCGGCTACTACCAGTTTCAGAAAAAAACCCCAGGCCATCATGATGATGCCTTGTTTTATACGCTGCACATCAAGGTTTACTTTTCTGTGAATTTGAGGCAGAAGATTGCCCGGGCGCTCAATAGGGCCTGCCACCAGTTGCGGAAAAAATGAAACATACAGGGCATACCTGCCAAAATGTGTTTCGGGAGCAAACCTGCCCCGGTAAATATCAAAAGTATAGCTGAGGGTTTGGAACGTATAGAAAGAAATACCAATGGGCAGCAAAATCTGCATGGGGCTATAAGTTTGCTGCACACCGGCCTGCGCAAGATCGATACCGAAAAACCCAAGGGCCTGCATGGTGGCCTCGGTAAAAAAGCCAAAGTATTTAAAAAAGACCAGCAACCCTATGTTAACAGCAAGGCTGAGGTATAAATACCTTTTACGAACTATTTTCCGGGAAGCCTGGTAAATCTTTAATCCGCAGTAATAATCAATAGCTGTTGAAGTAAAAAGAAGCAATCCCAAACTGGCTTCCCAGGATATGTAGAAGTAGTAGCTTGCCAGTAGTAGCCAAATCCAACGAAGGTTATGTGCAAGCAGGTAATAGATGCTTACCACAAAGACGAAAAAAAATAAAAATTCAAAAGAATTAAACAGCATCCCTATATGATAAATTCATATTGAAAATACCTTCTCTACTGCATAGTATGCCTAATGAGCAATCAATATACTTAATAATAAATTCTTGAAGAAATCATACAGGCAAAATGCCGGGTAAGGGCAAGACTAAATCAAATAACCAAAAAAAAAACAGGCTGTTGTAAGCGTTTATTTTTCCCGCTCGATAGCAAACCGTACCAATTTGGTGAGGGCATCTTTGTAGATAGAGTCCGAAAATTGATCTGCCATCTCCAGAGCTTCCCGATAGAAACGGTCCATCACCTGGGTGGCATACTCTATACCACCCGATTGTTTCACAAACTCTATCACTTCGTTTACTTTACCGGGCTTGTCGCTCTGGTTTTTCACAATATAAATGATGCGCCGCTTCTCAAGCCAGGAAGCTTTTTGGAGTGCATAAATCAACGGCAACGTCATTTTCTTTTCCTTAATATCAATGCCCAGGGGTTTGCCTACTTCCACTGTACCGTAGTCGAAAAGATCATCTTTGATCTGAAAAGCCATGCCTACTTTTTCTCCAAAAGCCCTGAATTTTTCTATTGTGGCAGCATCGGCGCCAGATGAGCAGGCACCTGCCGCACAACAGGAACCGATCAACGAAGCCGTTTTTTGGCGGATCACTTCATAGTACACCTCTTCTGTTATATCCAGGTTGCGGGCTTTTTCTATTTGCAAGAGTTCCCCTTCACTCATCTCACGCACCGCCCGGGATACAATTTTCAGCAAATCAAAGTCTTCATTATCTACCGAAAGCAACAATCCACGCGATAAGAGATAGTCGCCCACCAGCACAGCTATTTTATTTTTCCAAAGGGCATTGATGGAGAAGAAACCCCGGCGGTAGTTGGCATCGTCTACCACATCGTCGTGCACCAGTGTGGCGGTATGCAGCAGTTCAATAAGGGCAGCAGCCCGGTAAGTGGTTTCGGTGATTTGTCCCGATACCCCGGCGCTTAAAAAAACAAACATAGGGCGCATTTGCTTTCCCTTTCGCTTGATGATATACCCCATGATTTTATCGAGCAGCAGCACCCGGCTCTTCATAAAAGAGCGGAACTTCTTCTCAAAATTGCCCATCTCAGTGGCAATCGGGGCCTGGATTTCCTGCAGTGTAATGTCCATGCGAGCAGCGCAATATTACTTCTAAATCGTGCCAATGCAAAAAATGTTTTCCTCTTAAATAATATTTTAGAAGCGTTTTGCTTTATTGGCAGTTAGTATCATTGAAAATATATTGTATTTGTAGCAGGAACCTTGTCATTTCCTGTTCAATGTAACACCTGACGAGGCTTAGCGTTTGCTATATTAAATCCTCAAATCGGATAAAATCCTATGACTTCATCAAAATCTATATATACTACGGTGTTCTTTTTTGTTCTGTTGGCCTGCACCCAAAAACCTGATGCCCAGGCCATCATTGATAAGGCAATTGCACAACATGGCGGAGAAAACTTGCAGGAAGCAGTCATTGATTTTGACTTCCGGGACCGGCATTATAAGGCAGTGCTTAACCAGGGATTGTTCCAATATGAAAGGTCGTGGGCCGACTCGCTGGGCAGGGTACAAGACGTACTCACCAATGAAGGGTTTTCCCGTACTGTCAATGACCAGCCGTTTTCAGTAAGCGATGAAAATGCAAAAAAGTATGCCAACTCCGTGAATAGTGTCATCTACTTTGCCTTACTGCCCTATTTCCTGAACGACCCTGCCGTGATTAAAGAATATGTGGGGGAAGCCAACTTAGACGGGGAATCTTACCATAAAATAAAGGTTACCTTCCAGCAAGAAGGGGGCGGTGACGACCACGATGACATCTTCATATACTGGTTTCATCAGGATACTTACCAAATGGATTACCTGGCATACGAATACGAGCGGGAAGGCGGGGGCTCCCGTTTTCGCAAAGCGTATAACCAACGGGAAATTGGCGGCGTTCTTTTTGCAGATTATATCAATTACAAAGGCCCATATCCAACTGAAAACCTGGCCGATTTTGATAAAATGTATGAGCAGGGCGCCTTAGAAGAGCTTTCGCGTATTGATTTGGAAAATATGGAGGTGAAGGGTTTGTCGTCGGCCGAGGAAATATAGCTTTTTTTCCTCTGGTAAGAGGAACAAGAATTGAAAGTTAAATGGGATTTCATTATTTTTACTAGTGCTATGAAACAAAATACTTTACAAAATATGAAACAGATAACCCTTAATATTCCTGATAATAAATATTCCTTTTTTATAGAACTAATAAAAAGTCTTGATTTTGTCCAGATGCAAGACGAAGGGGATTCTAAAGAGGAAATTATTGCCAACATAGAAGAAGGATTGAAAGAAATGAAGCTGTACAAGGAAGGCAAAATGAAGGGAACCCCACTTAAAGACTTCCTCAATGAGCTATAAAATTATTCTTTCAGATAATTTCAAAAAAGAAGCCAAACGGCTGGCCAAAAAATACCGCTCCCTTAAAAAAGAATTACAAGCATAAGGTAGTGAACTCTCTGAAAACCCAACATTAGGAACCCCTCTTGGCAACGAAGTGTACAAAATTCGATTGGCAATTAAGTCAAAAGGTAAAGGAAAGGCGGGTGGAGGCAGGGTGATTTCTTATGTTAGAATTGATAATGAAACTGTCCTGCTCCTTTCTGTCTATAATAAAGGTGAAAAAGACTCCATCTCAGATACGGAAATACTAGAGCTTATTAAGAAGTATCAATAAAGATGCATTTGAAAATAGTTTCATTTAGCATGCTTCCCCCCATCCCACCCTTCTGCCGCCAGATATTTTTTCCCTGAGGCTTGCGCGCCTTCTTCCAGGGAAGTACTCATCGCATCGTTCCAGCGGTTGAGGTAGCCAAAAAGGGAGATAACACCCAAAATTTCTACAATTTCGCCTTCGGTCCAGTGCTTTTTCAGGTTGTCTTCCACTGCTTTGGTAACGCTATTGGGTAGGGAGGAAGCAGCCACGGCAAAATCCAGGGCGGCCCGCTCGGCTTCGGTAAATGCCGGATGGGTTTGGTACTCCCAAATGTGGTGCAGTTTTTCTTCCGCAGTCCCATACCGTTCGGCTGCCCGGATGGTATGTGCCTGGCAATACTGGCACCCGGCCGTGAGGCTGGCCATATATCCTATCATGCGCTTTAGTTTGCTGGTAACTTTCCCTTTGTTTTCCATCACAGCTTTGTTAAGTTGAATAAAAGCTTTGGCAATGACCGGGCGGTGTTGCATGGTAAGCACACTGTTGGGGCAAAAGCCCAGGGTTTCCTTAAAAAATTCAGCAAGTTTGACTATTTCGGGGTCTTCTTCCGGCGATAAAGGAGGTACAAGTGGCATGCTGCAAAAAGTTTATTAACACCTTCAAATTAATACGAAATGAGAAAGAATGGTATATTTTTACACAATTTCTCTTTAGATATATCTTTAAAAGATTGTGTGAACAATTTCTTTGTACTTTTGTTCTGAATAATAAATGATGACTATGAAGGCTTTTTTCTTTTTACTAATCGGTTTTGCTTCCATGGAATTTGTGGCCTGGTTCACCCATAAGTATGTTATGCATGGTTTTTTATGGACGCTGCACGAGTCACACCACAAGCATACCAAAGGCTTTTTTGAGTGGAACGATTTGTTTTTCGTATTTTTTGGCAGCATTGCCACCGTACTCATTATGCTGGGCTTTGAAACATTCGACTATCGTTTCTGGTTAGGTTGTGGGGTAACGTTGTACGGCCTGTCCTATTTTCTCTTTCATGATATTGTGATTCATAAAAGGTTCAAAATATTTGATAAGCCCCGCAACCGGTATTTAAAAGCAATGGTGAAAGCCCACCGCGACCACCACAAAAGCAGGGGACGCGAGGGGGCCGTTTGTTTCGGTTTGTTCATTGTGCCAAAAAAATACTTTGAGCAGCAAAAAACGAGTGTAAATTAAACTGAGAAAAATAAAGTGGGTTCGTATTCCATAAAAGATTTAGAACAATTATCAGGCATCAAGGCACATACCCTGAGGATTTGGGAACAACGATACCAGTTTATCAACCCCAAACGCACCGATACCAACATACGCTATTATGATGACCAGGACCTGAAGCTCATTCTCAACATTGCCATGCTGAAGGACAATGGATATAAAATATCCAAAATTGCCCAAATGAACCATGATGAGCGGCAGCGAGAAGTGATGCGACTTACAGAACGAAACCAAAAATTCCCGGATCAGATAAATGCGCTCACCCTGGCTATGATTGACTTGGAAGAAGAACGTTTTGAAAAAATCATGGCGACCAACATTCTTAAACTGGGTTTTGAGAGCACCATGATTAATGTCATCTATCCTTTTTTATCGCAAATTGGGGTGTTATGGCAAACAGGTTCTATCAACCCTGCCCAGGAACATTTTATTTCTAACCTGATAAGGCAAAAGTTGATTGTAGCCATTGACGGACAATTTGCCCATTATGGAGATAGCTCCTCAAAATACTTGCTTTTTCTTCCGGAAGGAGAATTGCACGAACTTTCTCTGCTTTTTGCCAGCTACCTCATAAAATCCCGAAAAAACAAAGTAGTTTACCTGGGCCAAAGCCTTCCTTTTCGTGATCTCAAAAGTGTGTATGACATTCACCAGCCTGATTATTTATTAACCGTGGCCACCACCACACCCAACCAAAACTCCATTCAAAATTATATTGATAAACTTTCCAATACATTTCCGCATTCTACGATATTACTTTCCGGCTATCAGGTTATTGGCCAGGATGTGAAAACACCAAAAAATGTTGAAATCTACAATAGCGTTGAAAACCTGATTTCATTTCTGGATAAAAAAAAAGTTGAGGCTACCGCTTCTCTCTGATAGCTCATCGTAAAATTATTTCTGTAATAATTCCTTCTTTTTCGTAAGACTGATCAATTAGCTCTTTACATATATATTTTTTCCTCAGTTTATATTTGGCTGTATTCATGAGTTTTAATTAATGTTTAATATTTTTTATATTTTTTTAAACAAAAAATATAATTCCTAAAATCTTAGCAAAATACTTATAACTCATTGATAATCAATATTTTGCACAATCAATAGAAAATTTCTAAAAATGTGTATGGAACATTTTGTTTAATCTTTTTTTAAATTTTATAAACAAAATTTTTTATTTACGTTTAAGATTATGTACATTTGATTAAACAAACACCTTAAACACCCATCCTTATGACAGCGATAGAATTTAGTTACTCTCTGAGCGAAACAAGCAAGTACCTGAAGCCTTATGCACTCAGGCTTACAAAAGATTCTGAAAAGGCCAACGACCTTTTGCAGGAAACTGTACTGAAGGCTTTCACCAACCGTGACAAATTCAGGGATGGCACCAACCTGAAGGCCTGGTTGTATACCATCATGAAAAACACATTTATTACCAACTATCAGCGGATGATACGGCGTAATACTTTTATTGATACTACGGACAATTTGCACTATATTAACAGTACTGATCATGTAATTGAAAATACAGCTTATACCAGTTTTGCCATGAAAGACATAAAAGAAGCTATTGAGCAGTTAAGCGATGCTTACAAAACTCCTTTTATGATGCACTTTCGTGGATTTAAGTACCATGAAATAGCTGAAAAACTCAACATTCCCATAGGAACGGTGAAGAACAGAATTCATATTGCACGGAAAGAGCTGAAAGCTTCTTTAAAAGTATATGATATCAACAACTAAATAAGTACTATTTGATATTCAGTATTTTATAGATAGGTTGCATTTGCCATGTATAAAAGTAAAGTCGTTGTCATCGGTGCCGGATTTTCCGGAATTTCCGCAGCTACTACCCTGGCCCATCAGGGGTTTGAGGTTACCGTGCTGGAAAAAAACGAGACGCCCGGCGGAAGGGCCCGCAGCTTTTCCGCTGATGGGTTTACCTTTGATATGGGGCCTAGCTGGTACTGGATGCCCGATGTTTTTGACCGTTATTTTCAGGCTTTTGGCAGAAAAACTTCGGACTACTACGATTTGATCCGCCTGGATCCTTCCTACGCTGTATTATTTGGCAAGGGTGATATTTTACAAATTCCGGCCAGTTTTGAAGAATTTTCAAACCTTTTGGAAAAGCTGGAGCCGGGCAGCGGAAAAATGTTACAGCGATTTTTGAAAGAAGCTGCCTATAAATACGAAGTGGGCATGAACAAGCTGGTATACAAGCCCAGCCGTTCACTCACTGAATTTGCCAGCGCACAACTACTGTATGACATTTTGCGCATGGATGTGTTCAAGTCATTCCATAGTCACATCCGCTCTTTCTTTAAAAATGAAAGAATTATCCGCATCATGGAATTCCCGATATTGCTGTTGGGCGCGCTGCCACAAGATACCCCGGCCCTGTACAGCCTGATGAACTACGCTGACATAAAACTGGGCACCTGGTACCCCGTGGGTGGCATGCACAAAATTGTAAAAGGCATGGTGCGCCTGGCAGAAGAAATGGGCGTACAATTTAAATACGACCAAAACGTACAATCATTTTCCATACATGAAAAGGACATTCAAAATGTGGTAACCGATTCGGCCAGGTTTGAAGCCGACGTGGTAGTAGCCAGTGCCGACTATCATTTTGTAGAAACCAACCTGCTTCCTCAAGAATACAGAAGTTATAGCCAAACTTATTGGGATAGCCGGAAAATGGCGCCATCGTCCCTGTTGTTTTACCTGGGCATTAACAAAAAGCTGGACAAGCTATCGCATCATAACTTATTTTTTGACGAAGATTTTTCGCCACACGCCCGTGCTATTTACGAAACCCGGCAATGGCCCGAAAAACCACTTTTTTATGTGTCTGCCACTTCCAAAACAGACCCTTCTGTAGCTCCTGACAGATGTGAAAATTTGTTTGTACTGATTCCGGTAGCGCCTGGTTTGGAAGATACCGAGGCTGTGCGGGAAAAATATTATAACATGGTGATGGACCGCATGGAAAAAATCATCGGGCAATCGATTAAAGATGCGGTAGTTTTTAAGCGTACGTATGCCCACAACGATTTTATTGCTGATTACAATGCTTTTAAAGGCAATGCGTACGGTTTGGCCAATACGCTGATGCAAACGGCTATTTTAAAACCGGGCATAAAAAGCAAAAAGGTAAATAATTTGTATTATACAGGCCAACTCACTGTGCCTGGCCCGGGCGTGCCTCCCTCCCTTATTTCGGGCAGGGTAGTAGGCGATGAAATTGCCAAAGCTTATCAAAATTCACTTTTGACCTCGACCTATGAATGATATTAAGCTATTCGACAAAACCACTTTTCAGTGCAGTAAGGTAATTACCCAATGTTACAGCACCTCTTTTACATTGGGCATTAAAGCTTTGCACAAAAAATACCATGCGCCTATTTATGCTATTTATGGTTTTGTACGGTATGCCGATGAAATTGTGGATACCTTTCACCAACATGACAAAAGCTTACTCCTGAATGAATTTAAGGAAAATACCTACAAAGCCATTGACAAAAAAATCAGCCTGAACCCGGTGCTGCACGCCTTCCAAAAGGTTGTGCATGCTTACCAGATTGAAAAGGAACTGATTGCGGCTTTTTTGAAAAGCATGGAGATGGACCTGCACCAACAGGTGTACAATAAAGACTTGTACGAAGAATACATTTACGGATCTGCCGAAGTGGTTGGGCTGATGTGCCTGCGCATTTTTTGTGAGGGAGATGATGCCCAGTACCAATCGCTGAAAGCACCTGCCCGTAAGCTAGGCGCGGCTTTTCAAAAAGTTAATTTTTTACGGGATATTAAAAGTGATTACCTTGAAAGGGGCCGGGTATATTTTCCGGGTGTCAATTTTGAACACTTTACTGCCAACGAAAAAGAGAAAATAGAGCAGGACATCCAGCAGGATTTCAACGCAGCTTACCAGGGCATTCTTAAACTGCCTTCCGGGGCAAAAATGGGGGTTTATCTGGCATATGTTTACTACCTGAACTTATTCAAAAAAATCAAAAATTGCCCTTCTTCCCGGATTGCCAAAGAGCGTATCAGGATACCCAATGAAAGAAAACTGGCATTGTTTGTACAAACATATTTTCGGTACCGTTTTAATTTTTTATGATTTTTTTCACACATTTTGCCCGGATATTTGTTATACACAAAAGACCCAATTGATATGCTGAATTTGAACGTGGAAATAGACAACAACTCGGGCTTTTGTTTTGGTGTGGTGTATGCCATAGAAATGGCCGAAGATATACTGGACGAACAAGGCTATTTATACTGCCTGGGCGATATTGTGCATAATGATAAAGAAGTGCAGAGGCTGGAAAAGAAAGGACTGCGGATAATCACCCATGAAGACATGAAAATCCTGCGCAACGAAAAAGTACTGATACGGGCGCATGGGGAGCCACCTTCTACTTACCAATTGGCCCTGGCTAATAACCTGGAATTGATTGATGCTTCCTGTCCGGTGGTGCTGAAGCTGCAAAACAGGATCAAAAACTCCTACGATAAAGGGGAAAAGATTTATATCTACGGAAAGCACGGCCATGCCGAGGTGATTGGCCTGCTGGGGCAAACCAGCGATAATGCCGTAGTATTTCAGGATATTGACGAACTGAACCTGGCCGAATTACCTGCTGACCTTACCTTGTACAGCCAAACTACCAAAAGCACCGACAATTTTTATGAGATTACACAAAAGCTGGCTGATGCAGGATACGAAGTAAATGCCAATGATACGATATGCCGACAAGTCTCTAACCGGGATAAACAACTAAAGGATTTTGCACGCCGTTTTGATGTTGTCATCTTTGTGGCCGGCACCAAATCTTCCAACGGAAAGGTATTATTTAATGTTTGTAAAGCAACCAATGTCAACACCCACTTTATATCTGGCAAAGAAGAAATTAACCCCAACTGGTTTGCCTCAAGCCATTCTGTAGGCGTATGCGGGGCAACCTCCACACCCATGTGGTTGATGGAAGATGTAAGAGAAGCCTTGCTGAAACTCTGACGGAATAAAACTACTTTTGCTCGTATTATTTATCCTTATTTTTCTTAAAACCATTCAGTACAGATATAGTTACTAAAACCGGAATATCTGGTAAAAATACTTTGCACACCCATGATAAAATTCATTTGTTCAGTAGTAAATACCAGCAAATTAATCCTTCCTGATGAAAACCACTGTGGTACAGGCGGGGCTGCCACCAGCGTCTCGCCTGTACAGGCAAGATGCCTGTACCACAATTCTTCAGTACTTTTTTGTTTATACTTTCTTTTATTCCTCACTACAACTTTATACTTCCCGGCCCATGCACAAAGTACAGGAAAACTTTCAGGGTATGTAAAAGAAGCCAAAACGGAAGAGCCGCTGATTGGTGTTACGGTAAAAGTAGAAGGTACTGACCTGGGCGGTGTTACTGACATCAACGGTTACTATACTATTGACAACATTCCTGCCCAAACATATAATGTAACAGCGTCTTATGTAGGCTATCAGTCTGTAACAAAATTCAATGTAGTAGTTAAGTCGGGCGGCGTGCCTGACCTTAATTTTTTCCTAGAAGAAACCGTAGATGAACTGGGTGAGGTGGTCGTAAAAGCCAGTCCGTTCGTAAAATCAGAAGAAACGCCCAATTCTATCCAAAAGCTTTCCAGGGAAGAAATTGCCACCTACCCTGGTGGTAACAATGACATTGCCAAAGTAGTACAATCACTGCCCGGCGTGTCCGGTTCGGTAGGCTTTCGCAACGATGTGATTATCCGCGGAGGTGCACCCAATGAAAATGTTTACTATCTGGATGGGGTGGAAATTCCCAATATCAACCATTTTGCTACCCAGGGCAGTGCCGGGGGGCCGGTAGGCATGCTCAATGTTTCGTTCATAGACAATGTAACACTCAATACAAGTTCTTTTCCGGCACAGTATGACAATGTCCTTTCGGGAGTTTTGCAATTTGAACAAAGAACCGGAAACGCCCGCGAACGCAGGGCCAATTTTCGTCTCAGTGCCAGTGAAGCCGCCATTACGGTGGAAGGGCCTTTTGTTAAGCCCAAAGAAGAAGGGGCCACAGCCATAACCACCTTCCTTATCTCGGCACGCCGTTCCTATTTACAGTTATTATTCAAACTGATAGACCTGCCCTTTTTGCCCGACTACTGGGATTATCAGTACAAAATCAACCACAAAATAGATAACAAAAACGAAATCAGCCTCATTGGGCTGGGTTCGGTAGATGACTTTGCCATCAATGCCCCGGACGATGCCACCCTGGAGCAGCAGGCTGTGCTGGACCAGGTTCCGGTGATACAACAATGGAGCACCACGGCGGGTATCAGTTGGAAAAGACGGTTTAACAATGGGTTTTTCAGGGCGACGGCCAGCACCAATATCCTGAACAATAATTTCAGGAGATATGAAGACAATGAAAACGAAGAAGGTTTGCTGTTCAGCAATAAATCCCGTGAAACAGAAAACAAATTCCGTTTTGAGTTAACCAACTTCATTGATGATTGGACAGTGAATACCGGCGTGCTCGCCCAGCGTTCTCATTACACCAACACCACCGCAGATGTAGAAAACAACATCAATTATGCTACCGACATTGATTTTTACCGGTTTGGCGCATTTGCACAAGTTTCCAAGTCTTTCTTCACCGACCGCCTCACGCCTTCTTTTGGCATCCGTGTAGATGGCAACACCTTTACAGAGGACGGCACGGACCTGTTGCAAACCATTTCGCCCCGATTTTCACTGGCTTACCTGCTCACGCCCCGGTGGATACTGAATGCTTCGGTAGGCAGGTATTACAAAATTCCGCCCTATACCATCCTCGGCTTTCAGGACAACCAGGGGGATTTTCTGAACAAGGACAGTAAATACATCCAAAGTGATCATTTTGTGGCAGGTATTGAATATTTGCCCCGTAAGTCTACCCGGTTTACGCTGGAAGGTTTTTACAAAAAATATGACAACTATCCTGTTTCAGTCAACAAAGGCGTTTCCCTGGCCAATCTGGGGGGCGATTTTGAGGTATTGGGCAACGAAGACGTACTAAGTGCCGGGCTGGGCCGGGCTTATGGGGTAGAATTTCTGTACCAGCAAAAGCTCAGCAAAAACTTTTACGGCATTTTGGCCTATACCCTTTATTGGAGCGAATTCACCGGGCTTGAGCAGGAAGAATACATTCCCTCGGTATGGGACAACCGGAATTTGCTGACGTTTACGGGAGGATATAAATTACCCAACAACTGGGAAGTAGGCCTACGCTTCAGGTATCTGGGCCGCGCCCCTTATGTGCCTGTTGATGAAGAAGCCACCACAGACAGTTATCCCATCATCATCTACGATTATGACCGGTTGGGAGAAGAACGCCTGGACGACTACCACGCTACCGACATCCGCATTGACAAGAAATGGAACTTTGAAAAATGGACGTTAGATCTGTTTCTGGAAGTAACCAACGTACTGGGCAGCGATTTACCCAGCGACCCTACCTACACGCTGGAACGAAACGCAGAAGGCAACATCGTCATCCCCCGCCACCTGATTCAGGTGCCAGATACAGACAATAGTTCAATTTTACCAACGATTGGGGTGGTGGTGGATTTTTAAGCAGTAAAGCCTACACAGTATTAGCATAAAAACTGTCAACTTATTTTAGTTCGGGTCAGTAAGGGGTTTTCAGGCTGCAAAAATGCACTACAAAACGTTGTAAACTGCTTTTTGTTCTTAAAAGCTCCACACAATATTTTGTTACTTGCTTTTCAAGCTGTAAAAATGCACTACAAAACTTTGTAATCCGCTTTGGAAGCTTTAAATCCAGGCAAGGTTAATTCTTGAGAAGCTTGGGATGCGATAAAAGCAGAACAAGAAACATTGTGGAGGCCCGACAATGCTGTGGCAGGGGTTCAGGAAGGGATGTGGACGATTTTTTAGTTATAAAAGTCGGGAACGAACGGTAGCAAGCCCGATTTGTCGTAGAACATTTTATGCCATTGACGATGAGCGACTTCTGCTTTAGGTTTCAGCAGGGCCCATAAGAAAACAGGAGGCTTTTTATCCCTGTTACAGCCTCCCTATATTTGTCATATTTCTGATGCTGAAGGTTTTTCAGCCTCCGCTGTGGTTTTGCCTGAC
This sequence comes from Cyclobacteriaceae bacterium, assembly GCA_965230065.1. Taxonomy (GTDB): domain Bacteria; phylum Bacteroidota; class Bacteroidia; order Cytophagales; family Cyclobacteriaceae. The sequence goes on from OZ245942.1 coordinate 1,030,149, forward strand.
CGATTGGTATTATTAATCTTCGGAAACAAGCGCTCAGCTACCGTTTTGCCCATAAGTTTGCGGGCATCCAGGTAATTATTTTCATACTGACGGCGCAAGTCGGCACGGGCCATTTCGCATTCGGTTTCGGCCACCTTTACCACCTGCACGCTTTCCCGGTAAGCCCTGATGGCTTTACGCGCACCTTCTACCTTTTGCCGCAGCTCGGCAGCGAAAACATACAAGGGGTGCTTATCGCCCAGGTTTTCAAGGCGAATGGCTATTTTTTCAACCTCAGCGGGTTCTTTCTCCCGGTTCATGTTTACGATCTGGCTGAATGTGCCTTCGGGAAAGATTTGCAGCAGGGTGTTTTCGCCCAAATGGGCACGTTCATGTTCCTGGCATCTGCCAAAGAGGTTTCTCACGCTGTCGTCGAGCTGGGTATCAGCCAGCAGCATATCATCGTAGCGATCTTCGCGCAGGATTTGTTTTTCCTGGAAAGCCTGCTCCTTTTCGCTGAGCAGGTCAAAAGCCGGAGTGATCTGCTTCACCAGCGCTTGTGTATTTTTTACCTGTTTGCAAAGCCGCAGGTGACGGCGGGTGGCGCTCATGTGCCTTTGCGATGAGTCGCGGGAATATAGCAATTGTGCCATGTGGATGTGTTTTGGTTAAAAAATAAAAACTGATGTAAACCCACAGATAAAATGTTGCCAGCTACCCAAATGAACATCATTTTACCAAGTAAGAAACCGCACCCACAGGTTACTTTAATGCATACATTGGCTTCAAAAGCCAGCATTCTTACATGGAAACTACAGACAAGTACAAGGAGGTAGGAAGAAATACAATTGATTTTCTTGTAAAGTTTAGAAAAACCTTACATTAACAATTTAGTAATAATTACTCTATTATAAATATGTATTTACTTAATTTAATGATTTAAATTACCCCCCCTTTTTTCATATAACTAAGTATTTTTTCAGTATTAAATTATCTTTTTTATTACACCTGAAAGATGGTTGTACTACTGTGCCAAAGTTGACACGTAAGTATTTTTGTTGAATATTGTCAAAAATATTTTTACAAACCTAAAACACAAAATATCATGAAACTAAAAAGTATGCTACCCTGCAAAGGCCTTGTATTGGCTGTCATCATTGTCTGTAGTTTTCAACTTTCTTATGCCCAGCAGTGGAGTGGAAGTAGTACAACTAGCGGTACTATTCGCAGGGTTGGGGACATAGAAATTGGGAATAATCAAGGAATTAGCACTACTACCAGATTGTATGTTAATGATGGAAGGGCTCAATTTGGCTATGATGGGGCACGAACGGCTGTTCTCATTAGAAGTGGAGCAAATAAACATATTGTTTTTGACACAAATGATGGCACTGAAAGAATGAAAATTCTTAGCACTGGAAGGGTTGGAATAGGAACCAGCTCTCCAAAAACAAAGCTGGAAGTAGATGGCGATATTTCAATGTCCCGAAGCCATAGGCTTACTTTCCTAACGGCTACAGGAGGAAATGAACGGGCTTTCATTGGCTCTACCAATGGACAAAACGGAGATTACAACGGCCTCATCTTTGGTACCGGAAGTGGCAACGAGCAGATGCGCATTAAAAGTGATGGTAATGTAGGCATTGGTACTACTGATCCTGGTAATTATAAACTCGCAGTAAATGGAACAATTAGAGCAAAAGAAATAAAAGTAGAAACCGGATGGGCTGATTTTGTCTTTGAGGAAGATTACTTGCTGCGCTCTCTTAATGAAGTAGAGCAATACATAAAAGAGCACAAACACTTACCTGATGTTCCTTCAGCAAAGGAAGTAGAGGAAAATGGCGTACAACTTGGAGAGATAAGTTCCAAGCTGCTGCAAAAGATTGAGGAGCTTACTTTGTATGTGATAGCGCAGGATAAGCGAATTGAAACATTGGAAGCGGAAAAAGAAGATTTGCAAAAAGCTGCTCAGAAGTAGTTATCCACTATTTAATCTGATAAAAGATGAAAAAGGTATTTATACTACTTGTAAGCATAATGGTACTCACCATTGGGCTGATATACAAAGGGTTTGCACAGAGCATTCGGAAGAACTATCAGGAAATGACGCAGTCGGAGAAAAATGAATTAGTTGATGCTTTTTATCAACTCAGAAATGGTGCTGATTTGATTAATAATCTTGCTACTTTTCATAATAACAACTTCAATGCAATTCATTATAATCTTCCTGCGGCACCACAAAATGATGTTTTTTTGGCTTGGCATAGAAGACAGATTTTTGAGGTAGAGCAAGCCATGCAGGATATTAACCCAAATCTCAGTATTCCGTTTTGGGATTGGAGAACTGATAACTCTGTAAACTCTCCCTTATGGGATCAAAACTTTCTTGGTCAATTTAATAATGACTGGAATTTAACACGGGATTTAGGAGGAAGTGGCTCTTTACCTACTGCGACTGATGTAGCAAATGTTCAAGCTACAAGTAATTGGCTTAATTATTCAAACAATTTTGAAAGAGGTATTGTACATGGCGGCCCCCATACATGGACAGGTGGTGCAATGTCAAGTCAAGCATCCCCCAGAGATCCTGTTTTTTATCTTCATCATGGTATGGTTGACAAACTATGGCAAGAATGGGAGGAAATTAATGGATTATCAGCCTATCAAATGACTTCAATGCCAAGATACGATGGAACATATACTTTTAACGGGCAAACTTTACCATTAGTCAATCCTAATAATATTGTAGATTCCAAAGCTTTAGGCGTATTTTTTGCAGAAAATCAATTAGCACAACTAGAAGATTATACTGTAAATAATACATACAGAAGCCAGGAGAATTTTTATTATCAATATACTATTGAGGCGAAGAATAATTTTATTATCCCTTCAGGAAAAAATTGTAAATTCGAATCGGTAAATAATATAGTTCTTAAACCTGGCTTTCATGCAAAAAATGGCTCTGCATTTTTAGCAAAAATTGATACTGACAATAATATTAATACTAATGCGAGAGAAAATACCGTTGTAGTAAAAAGCAATAAAAAGCCATTTGAGAATCTTAATATAGTTCAAAATGCATACTTATCAGAAAATCATAATGATTATAGCAAAGAACTTTTAGTGTATCCTAATCCATTTACTGACAAAATAACCATAAAAGTCAGCGATAAATCAAATAATTACAGTGTCAAAATATATGACTTACAGGGAAGAATTTTATTTGATAAGCAGTTTCAAGAAACAGCAACATTAGAATTGGATCAACTACATTCCTTAAAAAGGGGGTTATACATTTTAAAAGTTATAGAAAATGAACACATTATATTAAACACCAAAATATCGAGATAAATGAAAATTTTAATTCAAATATTTATTTATGTGGCTTTCTTGTTCTCTTGTGAGAAAAAGGATGATATAAAATCTGATTTTTCTGCGCGAATTAAAAACAATAGTGAATATACAATTAGCGGTATTTCACTATTTTCATTGCCTTATGGTGAACTTAAAGCAGGCGAAACCTCACGATATCAGGCTGTAAATTTCAATGACAAAGAAGATGATCCTATGCTCAACATAACTATTGATAATGTTTTTTTGGGGAAATACTTAGCACCAAAATCTAGTGGAAAGGTTACTTATATTATAGATAGTATACATGTTCAAGACCAAACTGTTTTTACAAGTGAGATCATAGAATAGCTTTAAAAATTGTCCCCTCAGGCGCAGGACTTCCAGTCCTGCTGCCTTGTGGGTGGCATCCAGGACTCCGTCCGTTTTATGGAAGATAAACCTTATCATGGACACGAACTATCATTGCTATCACTTGAATAAGAGGCCCCTTTTAATGGCTCGCATTATTTAAAGATACTCCACATTAAACAAGATTATTCGTTGTGGTAGCTACAACCTCCTTTTTACCAAAAAGTTTAAATTTTAAGATAACCCAGATAAAGTAGCTATTGGCAAACAAGTACCTTTTCCATAAGCGACGAGGTTCCATCATTAGCCTGAAGAGCCATTCCAGGCCATTGTCTTGCATCCATTTGGGCGCCTGGCGCAGTGTCCCGGCATGAAAGCTAAAGGCCGCCCCCACTGCCATCATGACGGCATTCACCTGGCCAAGGCGGGAAGCCACCCAGATTTCCTGTTTAGGACACCCGCGGCCTATCAGCACAATATGTGCTCCTGATTGATTAATCTCATCAGAAGACAGTGTATCTCCATCGGGATGTTCTTCACGGTACTTTCCACAAATGATTATGTTGGGGAATTTTTCCTGAATAAAAGCAACAAATTTTTCCAGGGTTTCTTCGGTATTGCCACCGTACAAAAATACCTTTAGCCCCAGCTCATTAGCTTTTTCTAAAACGTGCAGGGTAAGTATTGGCCCATACACCCGGTCTTTCAGGCCTACGTTGTAGAAATGGTTCATCGCCCAACGGATGGGTTGGCCATCAGGCACAATCATATCCGCTTTTTTTACAGCTGCCGCCATTTGTTTATCCTTAACTGCCGGCACTAATCCGTGCACAGGCAGGGCAAACACCCCAAAGCTCGTATGCTTTTCTGCTTCTTGAATTATGACATCACTAGCCGAATCATAATCTACAACGGAATAGAAAGTATTGACTAGCTTTACTTTTTGAAAATTAAGATTATCCATATAATAATAGCATACTTTGTGATGCAAAAATAAAGAATCCTGCGTTAATTGTTGTATGCCAAGGAAGCATTAGGATTTCAATGAACTTAAGAAAGCAATTATTTACTTAAAATTATGAGCCACAATGGATTTGGTAAGGCTCAGAAATTGTTCTTTATAGATTTCGGCTTTAGGAATATGGCCTAAACGAAAATGCCTGGTAAGCCGTGCCCTAACCGACACAGGCAAAAACTAAAAAAAAGGAAACACAAAATGCGGTCCTACAGGAAACCAGTAATTAATCTAAGTTGCTACTTATACCTGAATATATTTGATCAGGCTGTAAGCCATGATCGTTAAAAAGACTTTATACTGAAAACCTGCTATTGTCACGGCATGCAGGTTTTTGGCAAACCGGGCCGTAATTTCACTAAACACGGTTTCTATCTTTTTCCGATTGTACTTTTTGGCAATAGCATCTATAAAACTATCCCCCCGCCGAGAGTTCTTCTTGCGCTGTGTAGCAAACTCAATATGTTCTTCTTGTTGATAAAAATCTTCCCATTGGTAATCGGTAAATCCACTGTCTTGCCAGACAATACTACCTTTGGGTAGATCAAAGTCTAAGCGGGCTAAAGCTGAATGATCGCTGTAAGAGCCGGGTATAAAAGCTAGTTCTACGGGTAATCCCTCTTCACTGAGTACTAAAGCCACTTTATAGCCATAGAAATATTCTCGCTTAGAGGTATTTTTACCCCGATAATCCTCTCCTTGCAGCATCCGGCAACGAGCGATACGAATGTTGTGACAGACCCGTACTGGAAAGGTATCTAATAGATAACGTTGCCTAAAGTTGGTGACCTTAAAAGCCCACCCTAACAAACGGAAACAATATTCGGCTAACACGGCAATGCTATGTAATCGCCGATTAAAACGGGAAGAGCTTAACATCTTGGAGCAGTGATGGGAACGCATATAATGCAAGGCAGTGGTCCAGTTCCCCCCAAAATACCAAGCGGCTATTAAAGCAGTAGTTAGTATAAGCGCATCGTTTACACGGCGTTGTTGATCTTCTTGATGGCCAATAGCTTGAAGAATATCGTCCAAAATCACGTATATTGCAATGGTGTTGTCGTTGAGCATAAAAATATATGTTTTGATGTGTGGTAACCTCAAAACTACTATATTCTGCAATACGATAACACTTTTTCTCATAGGTAGCAACTTGAGTTAATTAGGAGTTTGTATGAAATAGTTTTTACCAACTCACGCTACCTCCTTCGCCATTTTTTTCTGGTTTTCTTTTGTATAAAGACGCTCTTTAAAAAAGGGTATATCACATTAAATAGATATGTTTTTTTTACAGAATGTGTTAAAAACTAAGGCTTTTTACACTACTATGCCTTCAGTAGTGCTTTTTCCATATTATTTCTATAATGTTCAACCGTAAATTTTTCAAGGTATGTTTTTCTTCCTTTTTCACCCATTTCTTTTCCTAGATTCGGGTGTGTGAGAAGCAAAGCCATTTTTTCTGCAAAAGCCCTACTGTCTTTTACCGGCACTAAGAAGCCCGATTGCTGATCTTGTATAATAGAGGGGATACCCCCCACATCAGAAGCTACTATAGGTAACTTAAATTGCATGGCCTCGAGGAGTACCAGGCCAAAAGTTTCGGCATGGGAAGGGAAACAAAATATATCTGCCTCAGCATAGGTTTTCCATTTTAATTCCCCACTGATCACTCCTGCAAACTGCACACATTGTATGAGTTGGTAATGGTGAATGTATGCAAAAACTTTTTCCTCAAATTCTTTGGACGCAAACTTTCCTGCTATTTTACAAGAAAATTTAAAGTTTCTTTGCTTTAAAAAGAAACATACTTCAAGTAATGTGAGGATACCTTTGGCCTCCATAACAGCGCCTACATACAATAAAACGGGGCATTCCTGCTTTTGAATAGTACTTTTTTCAAATGTCGCATAAAAGTCTTCCATGCCGTTTGGAACCACTATTTCTTTCTTGGGCTGTAAGAAATGACTGTCCAATGTATCGCTTAGAGATAATCTGATTGACAAATCAGGATAAAAGTAAGCTTTGTGCACCAAAAATTGCAATATACCTGGTAATTGATGATAAAGTGCAGAGAGTCCCCCCACTCTGAGATGAAACACCGTTTTTTTAAAAAGCCATCGGGTGCATGTCAATATTACAACATCTCTCAATAAGGGTACGTAGCGATAGCCAACTGGCATGTAGTACAGTACCGGAATATGATACTTGATACGCATAAAATAGATTTGTAAAATCAGTTTTATTAAAAGCCATACTTTCTGCAAATGAAATTTTCCCACCTTATCAATCTCTCTTGAAAAAATCATACGCACATGGTACAACTCAATATGCTCGTATTTGCCGTTTAGGAACCGTTGGGTAGATATTGCTTGTCCGTGAAAGGGAGGGGGTGTCTGTCCTACAACTAAAATCTTACGCTTGTTTGTCATGCAGAATTTCAATTCAATTTATGAGCTAAGGCCTTAATAATACCGTCGGCGAAGCGGCTTGCCATATTTTCTATGGTATATTCCTGCTTGGCCATACGGCAACCCTTTTTAAGTTTTTCCAACTGTACAGTATTGGTAAGAAGATCCACTACAGTGTGTGCATAGAAAAGGATATCGTCTGGTTTTTGCACAACCATACCATTTTCACCATCTTTTAAGTAGCTAATTTCGGGGCTGTGGTAGTTTATGTTAGTAGTTATAAGGGGAGTTTCCAGAGCAAAGGCATCCACGACAGCTAGGCCTACCAACCCTGGCATGAGCAAAAGCTTGGACATTTTAAAATAAGGCACTTTATCAGTACCAAATTTCGGACCTGCATAATGAATCCAGTTATATTTTTTGGCAGCTTCCCGTACCTTTTTCTGTTCAGGACCATCTCCGATAAATATCATTTCGAAGTCTGGCAGTAGACCTCTGATCTTCACACAAGCTTCCAGGAGGAAGTCGATACGTTTTTCAGCATATATACTGCCTGTATAAATACAAATATTCTCTGAGGAAATACCCAACGTTTGTTTAATAAAGTGATTATTATCCTTATCTGTACTATTATATGCTTCTATCAATGCTCTAGTATCTATGGCATTCTGAACATTGGTGATTTTATCTCTTGGGAAACCTAAAGATCTGACCACATTTACACTGAGCTGATTGTAAGCAAACCACCAATGCACATTACGGGACATTACTTTTTTCAAGGTTTCTCCTAACTTGCTTACGTTATGTTCCTGAAAATTTTTACCATGCCCCCATAGACAGAATTTGGCATGAACAAAGGGTTGCTGAAGAAATAGCCAATAATTGAGTAATAATTTACTGGCTTGCTCTGCTATGATGAGGTCAGCCCCTTTCAGAAGATGCAGGCAAGGTTGCCACAGCATACGCACAGAGCCCATCTTGATCTCTTTGTTCACCACAGGTATTTCCCAATCATTTTGCGCCATTTCTGTATTGTTTGCCTCTCCTAGAGGTTGACTGTATATGACAACCAACTCTATGTCCTGTTGCATCAGCCTTTTTCTCAAAATTTCAAACAAAGGCTTGCGGTAATGTGTTAATCGCTTCTGTAAAATAATAACCTTGGCGTTATACATCATAAGCCCTAAAACTCATTTTTTTGTTCACCTTTACGGAGTGTTCCCATTTCAGGCCATGATACGCGCAGTTCGTCCGAATATAATCCTATTTTCAAGACGGGAATCTTTTGCAATTGCCTGATAGTTGCCTCATTCAAAGAAAAATCTTCCTGATTTATGATCTCCTTACTCTCTTTTATCTTATTATTTTTCATTTTTTGAAGCACTTTTGCACTGGGAGCAATCTCTAGCCACTTGCCATCTATTACCAAATTTTTCCTGATCACATTCCCTTTAGGTGCAGTAGGCTCGTCCTCCAGGATGTTTCTCAGTGAAGGATATTTTTCCTTCCAGGTATCACTTTGATAGTTTACATTTTCAAGCCGCTTACGCATGGTTGCTTCTGCATTTTGAGCAGTGGCACGCCGATATTCAATCCGCAATGCCGTTCCACAATCTGAAAATATATTATTTTCAACAAAATTATCCCTACCTCCACCAATGGTAATGGCTTTCTGTACTTTATAAAAAATATTCCCATGAATGGTGGCTCCGCCTGCAAGATCATCAAGATAGACTGCCATTACTCCCCTTTTATAACGGCTCTTTAACTGGTGGAAATAGTTGTACTCAATGCGGTTGCCCCGCATGCTCCAGTCGCGGCCCATATAGAAAGCTCCCACATCGCCAGTTTCCATACCTACACGAAATATTTCGTTATACACAACGCTATGCTCATTCCCTCTCAACATAATACCCATGTGAGGTGCATCATGAATCAAATTGTTTTCCAAGGTATTTCCCACCCCTTCAACCTGCAAAGCAGGACAGTAAGTTTGCACCCACCGATTATAATGGTGAATATGATTATTAGCAGCACGGTGATCGGCAGGCAGAAGATTATTTCTATCTCCACCCTGCATGTATATTCCTCCTTCACCAGTATTGTAAATATCACACCCGATTACAGAATTACTAGCTCCACCCCGAATGGTAATGGCATTGTTTCCTGTATTTCTAATGATAGATTTAGATATTTTATTGTGATGCCCATTGATAATTGTGATTCCTCTACTCCGTGTTATCTCAAAAGTCAAACCATGTAGATATACGTATGAGGTACTATCCAACACAACCAGAGGCACTTCCAGTATGGATACAAAAACCTCGGCTTGTTCGATAGAGGAAGGAGGCCAAAAGTACAACATGTGGGTATTACGGTCCAAATACCACTCACCCGGACTGTCCAATTCTTCTAATATATTAAGTGCATAAAAACGTCCCCCTTTGATATATCCATATACCCCATAGGGTTTTTCCGTGGTAATAGTTTTAGATTGGGTATCAATTTTTGCGACTTTTGTATAAGAGTCTGCCCAATCCCTGGCCCAATATCCATGTAGCCAAATTTCTTCCGAAGTGTTCCACAACTCAGGTTCAGCCCCTTCATAATTGAAGCGGTTTCCATGGCGACTGCCCTTTACATCTGCAATTGTAGCCCAGCCCTGATTAGGCCATCGGGCAAGTTGCATAGGCCTGGTATCAAAAAACAACTCAAGAGGCGCAGGTTTAGAAGATAAAGTAAACCCCCTAGCAGTAAGGTGTCCGTAATCAGAAATTTGCTGTTCGGACACATTGATCTGCCATATTTTTCTATGATATTTTTCAGAAATTCTTTGTTTGGCTTGACTATCTTTTAAGGGAACAAAACCAACCAATTTCTTTCCTCCTACAATACTTACTTTCTCATTACCATATGCACGGAATATAACAGGTGCCTGTTTGGTACCTGCCACACGGGAAATATTCAGGCTTTTCGCTAAAAAGTACTTTCCTTCCCTGATTTGTACGACGATAGGTTTTGTTAGCTCATTTTCAAAATTAGTACTCTCCAGAATAGCCTCTTTTGCCTTCTCGAGAGATACAAAGGGACCATCAGAATGTGAGTTATTTGGGTGAGGTAGCTGGCCCGACCAGGTATCGTTTCCATTTTTTGCCACAAAAAATGTAATGGTATCCGGCGTTTGTGATATACCCTCATGCCAAAATATACTTCCCATTAAAAAAAATAACCTATATAATGTGAACTTCACAATTAAGCTTCTTTACTGTAAATTAAGCTTGTATATTTCACTTCCTGCTAATAAAAAGGCTCCCGCTCCAAATTCCTGATAATCATCATAGGTAACTTCATCTGGCTCGCTACCTCCCGGTTGTACCCATCCAAACTTCCCATCAGGATGGATAGCACCTACTAAAGATGCCCATGCCTTCTTAACTACAGGCAAATACACTTGCTCATCCAAATATCCATTATTGATGCCCCATGCAATAGCAAAAATATAAAAAGATGAGCTGCTCGTTTCGGGATAAGGAGCTTGTTCAGGATCGAGCAAACTAGGGCGCCATAGTCCGTCATCCTGCTGATGGTTAATCACAGCTGCAGCCATTTCTTGATGCAAATGTATAAAATCCTGATAATAGAAATTACTTTTAGGCATATACTGCATTACTCTTACTGTTCCTGCCATTACCCACCCGTTGGCCCTTGCCCAAAATATCTTTTTCCCATTAGAAGTCCTCGGCTTAAAAAACCAATGACTTTGAAAAAATAAATGTTCTTCCTTGTCATACAAAAAGTCATGCGCATCCCACCACATTTTGTTCAGGAAATTAATATATTTTTCGTCATGGGTAGCTGCATATAAGCGACTCAATACGGGAGGTGACATAAATAAGGCATCGGCCCACCAATACAGTTCCCTGCCAACCCTGCCCTCTTGTAGTATTTTATCAAAGGTTTTTTGGGTAGAGGAAATTTGATATGATTTCTTTTCTATCAGGTAGATATCCAGATACGTTTGTCCACTGGCATGGTCATCGGCATGATCATATCTTTTATCTAGAAGCCATCTTTTAGAAGTAGCCCATAGTTTTGCCTGATGTAAATATTTTTTCTTCAGTGTGGATTGATAGGTAGCCATCACACCAGCGTAAAATGCTGAACGTGCCCATGCCATTCCATTTCCGCCATTTCTTTCCACTGGGTGGGAAATCTGCCAATCACAGACTTTTTGCATAATTAAGCTGACACTCTCTGGGTTGTAAATATTTTCTAACCCCTCAATGTTTATCTTAGTCGCATCATATTCAAATGTTTCTTCCTCATCACATGCGAAAAACCAGGGTAACAAAAAGAGTAGCCAGTATTTTTTCATGTTGCTTCTATTTGAGGGTTACGATGCTTGCGAACTGGGAGTAATGCTATTTGAATAAAATAAAAAGTAAACATATAAAAAAAATATATGAGCACATTTGTGGTCAAAAAAAGAATATTAGAGTAAATAATGAGCAATAAGCCTTCTTTAGTTCTGGCATTAGTATAGTAAAACAGGAAAAACCACACTACAAAAACGATTACCCCATGCTCGATACAAACTTTGAGTACATCGTTCAGGGGGTTATGCAAAGGATAATCTAAGTCATTTACCAGATATTTACTGATACTTCCCAATCCTGACCCCACAAAAGAGAACGGATATTTATCTATAATGATAACCCACAGGTTATATCTTCCTTTTGTGAAAGAATTGGGAGGCAGCCCCGTATTAGCAATAATAAAATTGTCAAAAGATCCACTAACAAGCATGTAAATAAAATACATGATAGCCGCATTTACACCTACGGCAAGTATTGCAAATAATACCCTGTATTTCCCTGTATTTATTTTCAATAACTTGATTGAATAGTATATAATAATACAAAGTAAAAAGGCTAGTATAACCGTTCTTTTTCCTGAAATGAACACAAAAAACAAGCTACTCAAGAAAAAAAGCCACTGCTTTTTGAAAAGGAAATAAAATGCAAACAACCCCAAAAGAAAGGCCAGCCCTGACTCGGCACTAAAACGCGAGTAAATAAGGCTTTCTACAATATTAAAACTACTCAAAGAAAATATGTTATTGCCTTTTTCAAGAAAGAATGCAACCACAGCACCCCAATACAATACTTTCACATATTTATTATAATCATTTGGATTTAGAAAGTAGGTAATAACTATAATAGAAAGCAGCGGAAAAATTAAAAATATAGCTTCAGAAAAAAACCGGGAATGTAAGGTAGATAACTTAAAAAAAGCCAAGAATGACTGAAGTATGACCAGGTAGAATAAAATAAAATAATATTGAAAATATTTTTTCCATAAATCATAATGATGGTCTTTCTTCAGTACTAATTTCTTATTTAGAACGATACCAACAACATAGAAGAAAACCGCCCCAATTGTTAAGCCATACGTAAGCTTACGTAATGAATCTGAGTTATAATAAATTAATAACCCTACGATATGGGCTAAGAATATACAATAAAAGATAGTTTTCTTTTTGAAACGGAACATTGCCTCATTTTAACTGTAATTACCCAATATTGCCCGAATGGTATAATACCCTTTTAAGATATCTATAAACCATTTGAAACAGTATAAACGCATTCTGGGTTCTTGTTTCTGACTGCTAAACCGGAGCTTAAATAGGTTTGGGGGAAGTATCATCTTTCCAATAGCTTTAAAAAAGCTAGGTTTTCTTTCAGGAAACCTATCCGGAAACAGGTTATAGAGTTTCACTTGCCCTTCGCATCCTCTCTTAATTTTCTTTACATAGCTATCATATCCGCGAGGTGGGTGATATACCAAAATACTATCAGTATAAGATTGTATAAAGCGCTTTGATTGGTACACCCGGTTTCCAAATTCCAAATCACCACTTGACCTCAATCTGTCATCAAACTTACCCAGTATTTCAAACACACTTCTTCGCACAAATAAATTGGCCGTCACACCAAAATGATCGGTTTCTAAATAATGCTTAATATCAAAAGCCGTATAGTATTCATAAAGTTCAGCCAGGTTCATGTGTTCTTCTCTGATAATCTGTAATGGGCCAGCCACATAGTCTGCTTCCCGTAATGCCATCAGTCCATTCGTAAGCCAATCAGGCATCACTTTAACATCTGCATCTACAAAAGCAAAAGCATCGGCCCGGGCATGTTCCATAGCTTCATTTCTGGCATGGTACGAACCCTGGTTTGGTACTATATTTACATATTTAATATCCAAACTGTGGCAAACATTACAAATCTCTTCGCTGCCTCCGTCATTGGCTACAATGATTTCATAGTGCCTTTGATCCAATGCTTGCTGGTTTAAACTTTTCAGTGTGACCTGAAGTCCTTCCGCATCATTATAAACAGGAATAATTACAGAAATTTTTGGTTTTGTATCTATATCTTGTAAGTGAGTTGACATTATGTATTTACCATAGTTATTGCTTGTTTTTAGTGCTTAATTATGCGTGTAACTCCTGATTTCTTGCCATCATCAAGCAAAATTAAATATATTCCCTGAGGGTAGGGTGAAAAATTTAGTGTAAATTCAATGCCTTGAACAAAGCAGCTTAATTTCCTGTAACAACCACTTTAAATTCGTCAGTTACAAGAGTAGGCATGAAAAAAATGATGAGTAACAACTTATCTGAACTATCAATGCCTGTACTACTTAAAAAGGTTGCCTCTGGGCATGGAAGTATTCTTTTTAATCTCTTTCTTTTGGTCAAACTCATAAATTATTTTGTGAGCATCATTAAGAAGTATACTTTAAAATACTATCTTTTCACCATCAGTTTGTATTGATGGCTCTCTTCTTTATTCAATAGTTTCAAAATATAAAGCCCTTCGGGCAAATAGAAACCTAAATTGACAAATTGATTAGTGCTAAAATCAGGGATTTTTCTTAGCATTTTACCCTGGAGGTCAAACAACCAAAACTCATAGTTTTTATCCATAACATGCTCAATATATAGGGAGCCTGCTTCATAAAAAATGACAAAATCATCCCGGTGCATCACATAAGAGTTCATCGCCGGAATATCTCCACAGCAGTATTTATCAAATACCACTCCTTTTTCCCATCTTCCCTTAGCAGGGTTTGTAGATTTGCTCAGCGGAAATAAAGGGTCAATAGAAGGCCATGGTTGGTTTCCATAAAAGTCAGGCTTACCTGTCAAATATAAGGAAGGAGGAAGTATAAGAGATGATAAAGTATCTATTCGCAAAAGTTCCCGGTTTTTCAATTTGACTGTGTTGATTACTTCTTCATCCTCAGTAATAACTCCATTGACTACATTTCCAACCACGTTCTGCTTTTCAGAAGCCATGCTTATTCTTATGCCATAATCTGTTGCCACTTTATTTCTGAAAAATGTAGTGCCAGGACCGGTTGATCCCCAATTATCTGCACTATGAATAGCCCGAACTACATTATGTTCAAAAAGGTTCATATAAGAATAATGGCCATGTACAGATATATCCGGGAATCTCTTTGCAATTCTTGCATTTCTGCAACCACCCTCTGCAATGCTGCCATCAGATATTTTCACTTCATCTGAAAAATTATAACTGATCACATTCCGGTTTGCGCCTTCTTTAACTATCAAAGAATGTCGTAGTTTAATAAAGATATTATTATAAATTCGGCACTCTGTAGGATGATCATTAAGGAGGATGCCATATCCGGACCCTCCTCCACAATGAAACCGGGCATCATAAAAATAACTACCTTTTACCTCACAATTCCGGGAATTATTAATTCGAACATGTTCTCGTGTAGCCATCGTACTTTTGACACAGGAAATCCAACAATTAGCTGCATGCTTAAAGAAAAAATTAGCTCCTCTCCCTTTATCTAACCTCTCAACGGTAAAGCCCTTAAAACCAACCTCTTTCACCATTTCTACCTTCAACAACCTTATTTCTAATTTGGAATTGTAGTCTAAAGTAAGTGTGCGATCAAAATGGACTGTATTGCCCTCTACCCTTGATACTTTCAGCATCTGGCCTACTGACCAGGCAGCCCATGGCTTATCATACGTTTGATAGAAATAAATTTTAGGATCATTTTCCTGTATTAACTCGACATCATCACCAGGTGCAAAAGTATTACCGTTTTTAACTTCAACTTTGTTTGCACCTTTATGGTAAGGGTTCTTAACCTTTGTATATTTAACTGATCCATTACCCTGTACTACAAAAAGATTTTCATCCGCATCGAGTAAATCAAACAAAAAAATAGTAGTATTTGGAGAAGTCCCTTTGATAAGTTTGCCGGAAGGTACCGGAATAGATTTTTTAAAGAGGTAAATCCCAGAGGGAAAATGAATAGTGGCGGGGCTTGGTGTTTGTTCTAATGCTTTGATTAGCAGATCTGCATTATCTTTTTTACCTGTATTATCCCCTCCAAACTCTCGTACAAAGTTGAATTCTGTATGAACATCCAAGGGGCGAACTTCAGATATTCCAGCCAGGCTCCTATTTTCCTTTCCAGCAATGTTCCAGTCAACTTGTCTTTCATCAGGGATAAATTGTGCTTGCGCTGTATGTTTTGGTACAAAGGATAAAATACAAAGAATAAGGAAGGTTTTTATAGGCTCTTGTGTGCTCATGTATCTTCTCAATAGATAGGTTATAGGCTTTCGAAATTATGAAGATAACTTAAAACTATATGAATTTCATTTATTTTAGGGGTTTATTCTAAATTTTTTATTTACAAAGCCTGTTATGAAGTTATTCTTTCAAAGAATAACCTTTTATTTTTCCTGCTAATACCAATAATATGCTCAATGCTTTCATGGCCTTGCGACGAGATAATGTAATGAACGCCCCCGCCATCCAATAAGCTGTTTTTCCTAAAGCGTTCAATGACATCATACATAGCTTTCCTAGCGAAATATTATTCTTCTTATTTGCTTCTACCCCTTTTTTTAGTCCAAACTGATACTGTCTTCCTAATGCAAATGATAAGGAGCTCTTTTGCTTGGGCACATAATGCCAGACAATAGCTTTTTCAAGGTAAACGGGCTGTACCCCCATCTCGAAAAGGCGGGTTTGCATATTATGCTCCTGCCCTGTGCGTCGGGGGATAGTACCCGGCCCAAACCTCACGTCAAACCCTCCTGCCCTTATAATATCCCCAGCAAAAGCGGCCCAATTAATGCCCAAAAATTTATGTTGTACCTTCTCTTTATCAGATGGCCAGTCTAAAGCAGATGTAGGTAAAAACTCTTTTAACCAATAAGAAGGCTCTTTCTCATATTTTACCTGCATTCTACCTCCAAAATACAACCCTCCTTTTCTATACCCGCTTGCCTTTTCATACTCATGCAGCAAATTCTTATCAAAATACGCATCATCATCAGTGAAAAAAATTAAAGCGTCTTTAGCAATCACTTTCATTCCATAGTTCAGTGCTGCGCTTTTATTACCTTGGGAAAAATATAGATAAGAAGCTTTCAGGGCATCTGTATATTTTTTCACAATTGTTTCAGCATCATACTTCTGGCCATTTTCTACCACAAGTGTCCCCACATAACTTTGCGGTTTTATGCATTCACACAAAGATTTTAACGTATGCTCAAGATGGGTATATTTGCCGGCTACAGCTATCAAAACTACCAATGAATTCGCCATAAAGTTTATCAAATGTTTTTATGGATAAAATTAAAACATGCATTAACCTAATGCTTTATGATCAAATTTTTTTACAATTAATTTATATAGCTCAACATCATCTCTAAGGTTTTTCTCTATTTCTGAAATCTCACTTTTAGAAACTTGTGGCTCCGGATATTTACCCACATTAGTTTTTATTTGATTAACAGTAGACCATCTTAAAATTTCACTTATTCTCCTAAAAGATTCTTCGTAATTTTCTACAACACCTATGTAATCAAAGTTTTCAATAGGTACTTGGAAATATGAATGCAATTCGCCTTGCATAATTTCCCAGCTTGAAAACTCTACCAAAGATGGCTTTTCATTAATAAATCTATCATGGTTAGGGTTATTATGTCTTGGTCTTTTTAGCCAATAATAATAATAAGAAATAATTCGGTTCAAGGGATGCCTTACCCATGAAATTAACTTCGCATTTGGAAATGATTCTAATAACTGTTGTGTAGCCGGAAAGTGCCCTTGAATGGCTCGGTATTTTAGGGAGATATCTATCCTTTCATTATTCCAAATTTTTTTATTCAGCTCGTTTTTGTAAATGGGCAATAATGTTCCTCCATATTGATGTTCTAAAACTTTTTTAAAAGATGAACCAGCTGCCTTCGGAACATGAATAGATATCAATTTGGGATATATCATATAAGCCTCCAAATAGGCTTTAATTTTATGTATCATAATGACATTTATTTGGGCTTCTTACATTTACTCAGAATAATGGAGTCAAATTCAAATATATAGAATAGAAAAAGTCAAGAGCAGGATCAAGTTAAATAGGCAGCATGGTTATTTATACAGTACTGTCTACTCTTTTGAATGGCCTTTGTTTGCAGAAGAATACGCTTCATCAGCTGCACTTTGATGAAAAACATTCTTATATCAAGTTTAACTAAAAAAGAGATCGCATAGTACACTTCTTTTTTCAAAATAGAAAAAAGGGTTTTGCCAAAAGGTGATTGTATATTTTTAAGTAATTTCAGCCGGTCTATATACTGCTTTGCCAAAGACTTACGCATATCAGTTTGCTTAAGATACCCTTCTCTATCATGTACAATAAAAGTTTCAGGAACAAAACCGACATTGAACCCATGATACCAAGCTCTTGAGATATAATCATTATCCTCGCCATAATGAGGGAAAATTGGATCAAAACCACCCACTATTTCTATACACTTTCTTGATATTAACCATGCCGCTGCATTCACAAAATCAATAGGATATACACTATACACTTCCTTAGGCTTTAACCATAAGTCAGACAAAATTGATTTGTCGTTGTTTCTGCAAATGTAGAGGGCAAATTTAGTGTCCAACTTGCTCTTTTCTTTATTGAGATGTACAGGACTTAAAATTCCATATTCAGGGTTTGCCATTAATACCTCTGCCAATTTCTGAATTGTCTGAGGCTCTATCCAGGCATCTTGGTTGAGTAAAAAGGCAAAGTCATAATTTTCTTCCAATACTTTTTTTAGGCCAATGTTATTAGCCTTACCAAAGCCTAAATTTTCTTTACTTTTAATTAAGGTAACTTCGGGAAAATTTTGTTCAATAATATTTACGGTATCATCGGCAGATTGATTATCAATCACAATAATATCTATGGGAAGAGTACTTTTTGTAAGGCTACCAAGGCATTTTTTTATCCAAATGCTACCATTGTAGGTCACAACAATTCCTAATACTTTCATGTTAGGTATTATTTTTTATTTATTTTTTCAGAAATTTGAACGGGGCAGTCAACAAATACCCAACCCTATACGCATAAGATTTCTTAATTCTATTTAACTGGCGTTCGGCAAGTTTAGCCTTGTGGTATAAATTGAGAGGGTCTTCAAAGTATTGTAGATATAGTTCAGTATGGTTAAGAAAAACCTGTTTTCTTGTATAATACCTTTTTTCCTGATCACGTACAAGATCTTTCAACATAGAAGATGACTTGATCCTGTAGAAAAAATAGGTTTTGGGTATTTTGTATATTGTGACGCCCTTTTCAATTAATGAGAGCCAAAAATCCCAGTCTTCGTTTCCATATTTCATTTTTGGATCATATCCGGCAGTGTTTTTCCAATCTTCATAACGGAAAAATGCAGTGCAAAAAATAATATTCCTTGTCAGGATATTCTTCAGGCTATAATCAGGCAAATTTATTTTCCCTTGTTTATCGCCAAAATATTCTGCTTCACAATAAACGATGCCAATTCCTTTATCTCCTTCTAATACCCCAACCGCATCTTCACAGTACCTTTCTGCAACTTTATCATCTGCATCTAAGGGAAGTATATATTTTCCCTTAGCGTTTCTGATTCCTACATTTCTTGCCTCGGCCAATCCTTGGTTTTCTGTATGAACAACCCTGGTTTTTGGGCGTTCATATGCTGATAACAGTTCGTTTGTAAATTCATCAGTAGAGCCATCATTCACAATGATTATTTCTATATTCTCATAGGTTTGATTCAGTACTGAATCTACAGCTTCATCTAAATATTTACCCTGGTTATAACAAGGGATAACAACTGAGATTAATGGAGACAGGTAGTCTGACATGTTATTTAAAAAATAAGGCTATGGTTAGCGTATCATGCCACCGAACAAGCATTTAATTATAAATTTGAGCTTCCTCTTTCGATCTATATAACGATAAGGCTTTAGCTCAGAGCTAAAAAAACTTTTCAAGGTTTTAATATTAAACCTTTCACTTTTCAAAAAAAACTCCCGGGCATACACTTTCAGTAAAAGCTCTCTTTTTTCTTGTAAAACCTCTTCAAAGCCATGAGAATCATAGTATTGGGCCAGATCATTTGCGTCTTTTAGTCTATTGATCAGGGCATTATATTCTTGTATAAAAGATTCTTCTTTTAGATAATTAATTAGTTTAGCATTACTTTTATCATAGCTGTTTTTGGTCATGGACAGGTATATGTCCAATTCTCTTTCCGTATAGCTTACTTGCAAATGATCAAGTTGAGATGCCAAGATATTTTTTATAAATGTCAATGACTGAGTAACTTTCGTTCTTCTTGTGATACCACTTTGATGGATTCGGTAATAAACCATTACCTGCGGCAGATTCCAAACTTTTGTTCTTCTTGCCATACGTACCCACAACTCATAATCACCTGCTGTAACGTATTCAGATTTGTAGCAGATATCCGGTAAAACATCCCGCCGAACCATCACGGCAGGCTGGGCAAAGTAATTACCAAACAATAAAATAGCAGGAATTTTTTCGGGTGGGGCAGGGCAAACCCAAGGCCTTCCTCTAATATTACCCTGCTCATCTATTGGCTGTATATTACCACCAACCAATCCAAAATCAGGATGTTTTTCTAGGTATGCTACTTGTGCTTCTAACCTATTTGGTGGGGCAATATCGTCACTGTCAAAAATGGCAATATATTTTCCGCTGGCTGCTGCCATTCCTTTGTTACGGGTTTTGCTGATGCCCAGGTTTTCCTCGTTCTCAATGAGTACAATTCTGGAATCGTCGTAGGATTGAATGACAGACACACTCTCATCGGTAGAGCCGTCATCTATGATCAAAAATTCGAAGTGTTCGTAAGTTTGTGCCAGGATACTTTCTATAGCTGCTCTCAAGTATTCAGCTGTATTGAATACTGGCATTACTACACTTACTAAAGGTGTTTTCATAGCCTTAACCAATTTTCAGGAATAAGATCACTGGTATTTCTTGTCGAATCATTGAACCATTTCTGGGGGGTAATCACTATTTTTTCCGGGTTTTTGTTTAACCATGCCCCCCACCAGCTAAAAGAGCTATTTGCAGTGATATTGTGCTTGCACATGCTCATCAAACGCATATCTTCATAGGATTTTTTTCCTGTATTGTGATTCACATACACCGAAGGGTAAGCCACTTGCAGGTTGTCTTTTACCCATGCAATGTCATCTGAGAAAAAAAAGAAATGAGGAGTATCAACTTTTTGAACGATTGTATTGATGGCTTCCTGATAATATTCTAATGAACATACGCCGTGATGTTGATTGGTTTTTTCATTCCTCACATAATCCCCTCTTCTGATATGCACAGCTATCGATGGAGTGTCTTCTATTTGTTGAGCAACCGTCAGGTTTTTACCCTCCAAAGGATTCTTTACTGTAAATTCTTTCTGAATGATGTCCGTTATGGGCGAAAAATATTTATAACTCTGCCAGTATCCGTCCAGATAAGTATTTTTTTTACAATGTAGCACAGTTTCATCAAAGTGATAAAAGCGTTGCTTGATTACCTGGTATGGAACAAACTGGTGCTTAATACCCTTTAATATTTTCTTCAAGCCATTGTATTTCTTAAAGAATCTGTCTATATCGGCCTGGGAAGCAGAATTTGCATTTATCTGAAATATACCCAACTCATAATCTCTCAGGGTAAAATCCTGTTTTGGCGTTTTATCCTGTAAAAAAGTATCATCCAGTTTCAATTCTGTTTTCCTCAGCTCAGCCAAATACCTTCCTGCTGCATACTGAAACATTTGATTTCCTAATCCTCCTTTTAACTTAACAATGATCATTTCAATGGTGTAGGGCTTGCGATAATGTTGGCTACAGCATGCTGCTCAAAGGCAGGGATGTCTATGAGAGAGGTATCTTTATAATTTTCAGAAAGCCCGTAAATATTATACTTTCCAAGGCTTTGCAGCATCGATAGTATATCCTCCCTTTTATAACCTGCATCCAGCGAAGTATTTTGTGAATATTCAATAATAATGGTTGGCAAATATTTTTTTATTGTGTTTTCTGCACTCTTCAATACCTGAAGTTCGGCTCCTTCCACATCTATTTTCATCACCTTCGGTGGCATAAGGTTTTGACTTGTAATGAAGTCATCCAACTTTTTTAGTTCAATGCTTTCCTTATTTACAAATTGAAGAGAATGCCCTTTCGGGATATTTCTTTCAAATAATGAGTTATTGCCACTTGAAGAGTATATGTTGATCTTTCTTTCCCCTTCTTCATCAGATATTCCATAGTTCAAATGAGCTACCTGTGTCAAACTATTTTTACGTACGTTTTCTGTTAGTATTTGGTATACTGCACGAACCGGCTCAAAGGCATATATCTGTTTGCACTTATCCGCAAACTTTACCGTATAAAACCCATAGTTAGCACCTACATCATAAAATACGGGATATTCAACATTTTCCAATATATTATTGAGCCAGAAAATAATATTTGTTTCATAGTAATCACCCGTTTTATAAGCCCAAAGGATGTTCCTGGGAATTATGAACGAATGCCTTCCAATTTTGATTCGCTTATAATTATTTTGCCTAAATAGCTTTCTGATAGAAAACATGTTGAAAAATTTGTTGCACTTATCGTAGCCAATGGTCTTTTTTTACAAAAATAGTATTGATGTGAGAGTCAGCATAAGAGAGATATCCTTTACTTTCCAAATACTCAATAAGATGGTTTTGTTTTATTCCCCTACCCTTATTTGAGAAAGATATAGTTTCAACACATATTACAATTGGTGCACTCTTTTCATAATTAATAGAAGTAAGTATTTGTTCATCAAGCCCTTCAACATCCAAAGAAAGTAAATGAGGAAATTCACTGTTTCTATATGAATCGAGAATACTTTCTAAAGTATCAACTTTTATTTTTTTTACGTCAACTATTTTGTAGTTATACTCCTCCACATATTTTTCTGCTTCACTTTTAGAAAATGTGTTGAGCGTAGGAGCCGACATTACATAAAAATCCAATTCATCTTTTTGATTTGAAATTCCTATATTCAAATTTATATCTTCCTTCCTGTGTTTGAAAAATTCTTTGCATAAAGTAGGATCAGGTTCTATATTAATACCCCTGCTACCATTTTCATAAAAGATGGCAGTGTTATTAATATGAAAAGGATGATGTGCTCCTACATCAATATAAGATGGTTTTTGGATTTTCAATGATTTAAAAATATGCTGAATAATAACATCCTCACCACATTGCGAATAGGTTTTCTTTGCAAAATCAGTTTTTTGAAAGCGTGGCTTTAAAATACTTTTTATTTGTTTTTTTATGCTTCCTTTTACTGAAGATCGTGAGTGCTTTTTTTTCGTGAATTTATGTTCATCCTCTTTATTTACATACAACTGATCCCCTGATATCTTTCCTACAGTATCCATTATTTTTACGAACCCATTTTCTTTCATATACTTTTCTACTTCATCTTTGAGAGGCTGTCCTTTATAAAGACTTACTTTTTCCACTTCCATCCAAATCATCTTAATATTTTTCAGATAGTCTTTAGCTCCTTTCAATACTTTGAGTTCAGCACCCTGCACATCCATATGGATAAAGTCAATCGTATCAATTTTATGCTGAATATAGAAATTTTCTAATGTATTGGTAGGTACTTGAATTTGCCTGTCAAATTTCAGCCACTTGTGAATTTCTTTACCTGTTTTATCAGGAGGTAATAATGAGCTTGATTTATTGCCATAATCCCAATCATCAGATTTTTCCAGATGATCGGGATGACCAGAAGAAACAAAAAAACCAGATGTTCCCTTTTCTTCGCTCAAGGCTTCTTGGATAACTTTTATATTTTGTCCACCATACCTAGCAATATTTTTTTTAATATTTAATACATTATCTGGCACTGGCTCAAAAGCATAAACTGTAGACTTTGGAAATAATTTAGCATACCTAATGCTATCTAACCCTTCACAGGAGCCTATATCAAGAATAATCAGGCTATCTGAAAGATCAAAAAGTTTTAAAAGCTGTTCTTGAATAGGGATAGGTTTATTCAGATATTCTTCGGCTTTCGACATGGGCAATTTTAAATATTAGAATTTTGTAATATTGAAACCTGCATTTGATTAAGAAGAAGTCCTGATTTTGTATTTACAGCTACTTTTTTATCTACAAAATTGTCAAACTCTATATACGCACATTCATCAATATATTGTATGGGCTTTTCACGACTTGATAAACCTAAAACAATTTTATAAGTGCCACTGGTAAGCTGTAAATTTTCTTCCCTGAAAACTGCTTCATATTCACCAGGCAATATATCTTCAGGTTTTGACCAAGAGGTCCTGACAGAAAAATCCTCCATCGTTCTAAGGCCAATGGCAATAATAAAATGAGAAATTTTTTCCAGCACTGTAAATTTAACTTTGATTTGCCAAGGTTTGGCAGCAGGCAAAACAGCGGTGGATTTTCCATTTTCATCTTCTATAGACACTTCAGTAGCATATCCCAAAAGTTCATTATTGATCTTTTTTTCAGGAGGATCAATCAAAAAATGCCCTTTCAACTCTATAGCACTTTCCAGATAATAATCTACTACTTCACGTGAAAGACCTGTTTTAATAATTTCACCATTTTTTAATAAAACCCCTTTCTGGCAAAGGTGTTTTACTGCCCCCATATTATGGCTCACAAACATTACCGTTCTACCTTCATTGGCCACATCTTCCATTTTACCGAGACACTTTTTTTGAAACTCTGCATCCCCTACAGCCAAAACTTCGTCAATAATCAAAACTTCAGGTTCTAAGTGGGCCGCTACGGCAAAGGCAAGGCGCACTTTCATGCCCGAGGAATAGCGTTTTACAGGCGTATCCAAAAATTTCGCCACTCCACTAAACTCAACTATCTCATCAAACTTATTTTTGATTTCCTGCCTTTTCATGCCCAAGATAGTACCGTTCAAAAATACATTTTCCCTGCCAGTAAGCTCAGGGTGAAAGCCAGTGCCAACTTCCAAAAGGGAAGATACTCTTCCTTCAATTTCTATCCTTCCTTTTGTAGGTTCTGTAATTCTCGATAATACTTTTAATAAAGTGCTTTTACCTGCCCCGTTTTTCCCAATAATACCGATAGCCTCTCCCCGCTTTACTTCAAACGAAATATCTTTTAAGGCCCAAAATTCTTCCGTTTTGGATTTATTACCAGTACTGAAGGCATTCACAAGGGTTTCTCGCAGGCTTCCACTTGAAGTATTGCCTATCAAATACTTTTTTGAAATATTATCTACCCTAATTGCTATATCTGACATAATTTTTTAACAATATCTGCATCACAAACACTATACGATTTTTCAACTTCAGCACAAGAAGTTATGTTATCATATCATTGTGCTTCAAATTCCGAATCTACATATTTTTTAATCAAACTTCTTAATTCACCTACACTTAGCCATTCCTCATTAGTATCCGAATTATACTTAAAGCCCTGTTGAACTCGTTTGGCATTAAAACCTGTAACAAATTCATCCAGCCTCCAACTAGTGCGCGGTGGTAAGATGGCATAGTATCTTCCCAAATCATAAGTAGTAAGCGAATCAGCCTCAGTAATCATTTCTTCGTGGATTTTCTCACCGGGCCGCATGCCTACAATCTTGGTTTCACAATTTGGGGCAATGGCCTCGGCCAGTTCCAAAATTCTGTAAGAGGGTATTTTAGGTACAAAAATTTCTCCACCCCACATATTGTCCAACGCCCAAAGCACCATATTTACACCTTCTTCAGGGATAATGTTAAACCTTGTCATATGTTCATGAGTAATTGGAATAACACCTTCTTTTCTTTTATTGAGGAAAAAAGGGATAACAGAACCCCTTGAGCCCATTACATTCCCGTAACGTACGACAGAAAATCTTAAGTCACGGCTGCCCTTGCTGTTATTGGCTGCCACAAACAATTTATCTGCGCAAAGTTTGGTGGCCCCGTACAAATTGATGGGAGCCGCGGCTTTATCTGTTGATAATGCTAATACTTTTTTTACATTATTGGCCTTGGCAGCATTGATTACATTTTCAGCCCCCAGCACATTGGTTTTTATGCATTCAATAGGGTTGTATTCTGCCGTAGGCATTTGTTTGAGTGCCGCTGTGTGTATGATATAGTCAACTCCTTCACAAGCCTGTTTCAAACGCTCTCCATCCCGTACATCCCCTATACAATATTGTAGGCTTTTGTGTACGTCAGGGGAGAAGTCTTGTGACATCTCGAACTGCTTCAGCTCATCCCTGGAAAAAATCACCAGTCTTTTTACAGAAGGAAATTTGTCCAACACCAGTTGAACAAACTTTCTACCGAATGAACCGGTTCCGCCCGTAATCAATATCGATTTATTATTGAGCATTAAAAGTCTACAGATAATCTTTTAAATAATTCAAAAACTCAAATACTTCCTTAAACAATATCTGCAATGGTCTTTTCTACTTTCCTAAAGTAGTAAAGGGAACTGATAAAAAGGATTATAACTACTCCAATGGAAATGTATGAAAGCAGCCCAGGAGCCTCTGTTCCTAATATACACCATCTTAAGCCTTCCACAACTCCTGCGATTGGGTTTAGATAATATAAAAATGAAGCCCAACCCGGTACTTTTTTTACAATAATACTAGCTGGGTAAGCTACAGGCGTTAAGAACATACCGAACCTAACCAAAAAAGGAATAATATGTTGAAAATCACGATATCGGATAGTGAGCGCACTCAACCATATGCCTACTCCAAGTGCAGAAATTATAGCTGCCAATAAAAAAAGTGGCAAAAAAACGATGTTTGGTGATGGGGTGAATTGATAGTATATCATCAAAACAAGGATAATTCCTAATGTAATTCCAAAGTCTATTAAGCCCACTAAAGCTTTTGAAAGAGGAATAACTAAGCGTGGAAAATATATTTTCTGCACCATACCTTGTGCCCCAATGATTGACCCACCGGCTTGCCCCATTACGGTAGCAAAATATGTCCATGCTGCTAACCCACACGCTGCAAATAATAAATAAGGCACCCCTTGTGTATCTACCTGTAACCCTTTATTAAATAGCAGCGCAAACACTAAAAGCGTAAGGGCAGGTTGGATAAATGCCCAGGCAAACCCTAAAAATGTTTGTGCATACTTTACACGGAAATCCCGAAAGGCCAGGGTGTAGAACAGGTCTTTATAATCAAAAAGTTCTTTTAGGTTAAGTTGCCAGAAGCTTTTGCTGGCATCAATTATAACTTTGCTCATTATTAAAAAATTTCTGTGCTATACCCAAATCAGGGTTTTGGCACACGGTAGTATTCTAAGTACCAATTTACAAAATTTTGTATTCCTTCTTGTATACTGGTATTTGGACGAAAACCCACATCATTCATCAAATCATCTACATCGGCATACGTGGCAGGCACATCCCCGTCTTGCAGTGGCATAAAGTTTTTTATGGCTTCTTTTCCTAGGCATTTTTCCAGCGTCTCAATAAATGCCATCAGTTGTACAGGCTGGTTGTTGCCAATGTTATAAATCTTATAGGGAGCAAAACTACTGGCAGGATCCGGGTGATGGTTATACCAGTCCGGGTTCGCCTCTGGTACTTTGGGAAGAAGCCGGACAATGCCTTCTACAATATCGTCCACATAGGTAAAGTCCCGTTTCATTTCCCCATTATTAAACACATCAATAGGCTTGCCTTCCAGGATAGCTTTTGTAAACAGAAAGAGAGCCATATCGGGCCGCCCATAAGGGCCATAAACCGTAAAGAAACGCAATCCGGTGGTAGGTATATTGTACAAATTGGAATAGGTATGCGCCATCAGTTCATTGGCCTTTTTGGTAGCAGCATATAAAGATACCGGATGATCTACATTGTGATGTGTTGAAAATGGCATTTTTCTATTGGCCCCATACACCGAGCTGGAAGAGGCATATACCAAATGCTTAACATTATGATGGCGGCAAGCTTCCAGGATATTCAAGAACCCCTGTACATTGCTGCCGGTATAGGCATGTGGGTTCTCTATAGAATATCGCACCCCTGCTTGTGCCGCCAGGTTTACAACGTAATCAACCTTTTCTTCAGCAAAAACCTTTTGAATACTATCATTATCCTGTAGTTCTGCTTTATGAAAAGAGAAGCTTTCCAACTGGTTCAGAATATCCAGCCTTGCCTGCTTCAAATTTACATCATAGTAATCGTTCAGGTTATCCAGGCCCACTACTTCATAACCACTTTTATTTAGCTGTTTGGCCAAATGGAAACCTATAAATCCGGCTGCTCCGGTAATCAGTACTTTTATTTTTTTCATGCTTTCTGAAAATTATAATCTGGCATCTATGTACGCCTTATCCAAAATGGCTTTCACATCATAAATGACAGTTCCTTTTTTCTGGATAGCACTCCAATCAAGGTGCAGGAATTCCTGGTGTCCCACTGCAAGCACTATACCATCGTAATGATTATCCAGGCCTTCTACGAGCTCAATATTATAAGCACTTTTCACTTCTTCTTTACTAGCCAGTGGGTCGTACACCCTCACATTCATGCCGAAACTTTCTAATTCGTCAATAATATCGGTTACCCGGGTATTCCTGATGTCCGGGCAATTTTCCTTAAAAGTAATGCCCATCACCAAGATACGCGCATCTTTGATGGTTTGGCTTCTTTTAAGTAGAAGCTTCACTAATTTATTGGCTACAAATACGCCCATATTATCGTTAATGCGCCTACCCGAGAGAATCACTTGAGGATGATACCCAACACTTTCTGCTTTATGGGTGAGGTAATAGGGGTCTACTCCAATACAGTGTCCTCCAACCAATCCGGGGCGAAAAGGCAAAAAATTCCATTTTGTTCCCGCTGCTTCCAACACTTCGTTGGTGTCAATTTCCAGGCGGTCAAAGATCAGGGCCAGTTCATTGACAAAAGCAATATTGATATCCCGTTGGGCATTTTCAATTACCTTGGCAGCTTCAGCCACCTTAATGGAAGAAGCTTTATGCGTACCCGCAGTAATAATGCTCTTATAAAGCTGATCCACAGTTTCTGCTACTTCCGGCGTGCTGCCACTGGTTACTTTTTTAATGGTAAAAATCCGGTGCTCTTTATCACCAGGGTTGATACGCTCAGGAGAATATCCGCAAAAGAAGTCCTGATTGTATACCAACCCACTCATCTTTTCCAACACAGGCACACATTCTTCTTCAGTACAGCCTGGGTAAACGGTAGACTCATAAATTACAATATTACTCTTTTTAAGTACTTTTCCGACTGTTTCGCTGGCTTTTAACAAGGGGGTAAGGTCGGGTTTTTTGTGTTTATCTACCGGCGTGGGCACTGTAACGATAAATACAGAGGCTTCGCTGATTTTTTGCGGATCGTCAGTGTACGAAAGTAGTTCAGCTTCTTTAAGTTCTTCCGCTGTAACTTCTAGCGTATTGTCTTTTCCTGCCCTAAGCTCACTAATTCTTTCCTTATTAATGTCAAAACCTAAAACAGTGTATTTTTTACCTAACTCTACAGCGAGAGGCAAACCTACATATCCTAAACCAATAATAGCAATTGTTGTATGTTCCATGTAATTCAACAGTTCTCTTTATCTTGAAGCAAAAATGTCTTTAGAGGCTTTATAAAAACTTTTAAATAAAATAATTCCTACCCCTAGTACTATTCCTAAAAAAACAGATAGTATAATAATAATTTTTCTATTAGGTTCACTTTCCCGTAAAGGGATTTGTACAGGTTCTAATTCCTTAAAAACAGGAGTTTCTTCTTGTACTTTTATTTTAGCCTGTTCAAGTTGTTGTGCCAAACTTTGGTAAACAGTAGCCCTTAAATTAAACTCAGTTTGTAATCTTTCCAATTCAGTTTGTGCCCTGGCTGTCACGATATTCGTATTTCTATCACTGAAAAATGCCAATTTTTCCTGAGCTTCAATAAAACGCCTTTTCGCTTCTTCATGCTGTTTTTCTGTAAACTCCAGATCTTGCTGTACTTTTTCAGTCCGATACTCTGTCACATACTGGGTCAGATAATCAACGGCCAGTTCGGCTAGTTGGGCGGTGGCATAAGGATCAGGCATTTTCGTAGTTAATGACACTGTTCCATCTTCTTGAATTTCTGTAGTGATCCGGCTTTTTAATTCGTTAATTACAGAAAGCTCTTTGCTACTTAGTTTTAAAGGCTGTTCCGTATTTTTTTCTTCTGTTATTTCTACAGCGTTTTGTTCCGGAGTATTAATAGACGTGGGCCTCTCTATAAACCGATCGGGTAATGAAAGAAGGAGGTTGGGCAACCCGATTGTATACCGCTTAATATCATCAATCAAGGGCTTTTCTTTAATTTCAGAAAAGTATTGTAATATGGTGGCTGTGGTATCCAACGAAGAAAAATATAATTCCTGATTTATCAAATAGAGGCAAAAGGGAGTACTTTGCGTGATATTTGGATACATATTAGTACCCAATGAGGTACCACCTCCTGATATTCCCAAATCAAAAAAACCACCAAACTGCTTCATTAAGCTTGCTCCTCTGTTGGTAGAGCCACCTGTTGATTCAGGTAACAACGTAGTGCTAGATTCATACTCTTCTGGGCTGATCATCGCAATAAACATCCCAAAAACAAAAGAAATACCTATGGCAATAAATATGGTTTTCCGGCCTTTCCAAACTTCCTGAATCAGTGCTGCTAAATCAATCTCATCCTCACTTATAGGCGGAGAATGCTTCACATAATCTTTTTCTGCTATGCTTGTAGCAGTGTCGGATTGGCTTTTATTTACTTCTTCTGTTTCCACTTAACTTTTGTCTTACTTATAGAAAAAAATTATTGTATTTTATCTACAATGGTAATAATTGATAAAGTTAATGCGCTTACCCCGGAAGCAATGGCGATCCAGGCTTGCGGACTCAGTCGTTGCCGGTTAGGTTTGGTTGGTATAATTATTTCTGCACCAGGTTTTACTTTCGGGTAATCTTTAAAAAAAAGAAAACTTCTGGTACGGTCTACAGCACCATTGGCATATATAATATAAGACCGCTTTTTATCAGCCTCTTGTGTAAACCCACCAGCTTTAGAAATATAATTACTAAACCCTCTGTTTTCATCAAAACGCGCCGAGACCGGATAAAGCACCTCACCACTTAATTTAACAGTTTGCAGTTCTTTCGGGATTCTTAATGTATCGCCTGCCTGTAATATCAAATCAAATTCAGATTTAGGGTTCTCAAGAATTGTCTGCAAATCAATGCCAATGGTTTCAGTTTCGGGCTCTACAGATCTTTTTGAAGAACGTCCCGTTCGTGCTTGCAATTGATTGAATGTTAAGGAGTCTCTCCCCAATAACTCCCTTTCTTCCATCTGTTCTAAAAATGCTGGGTTGAGCCTAATTAGCTTGGCACCTTCAACGTATGCATATTGGGTAAGTCCCCCTGCTCGTGTTACCAAATCAGATATGCGCTCATCTTTATTTTTGATTACATATTCTCCCGGAAAATTCACCTCCCCTTTTACGGAAGCAGCATCCTGCTTTTCGTAAGCGGGTGATTTCCGCACATACACCTGGTCAAAGGGTTGTAACGTAAATTGTGCATCGGAAAGCCTGAGCGCCAAATCGTCCCCTACCTTGAACTGAAAAATCTCGGCCGTTTGAAAGGCTTCTTCCGTGCTCTGTACATTTTTGATACGACGGGCTACTTCTATCCGGGAACGGGAAGCTGATTCTTTGAAGCCACCTGCCATAGCGATCAAGTCTTCCAGGGTCATGTTATCCCGGTACTGATATTCACCGTTGATCTGTACCTCGCCTTTTATGTCTACGGTATACTCTTCTTTTAAATCAAAAACTGAAAGCACCCGTACCACATCTTCTCTTCTAAGGGGCACATCAGCCATTTCCCCACTCAAAACCCCCCGCAAGTTCACAGACAATACTTCATCTGATAAATCGGCCTGCTTCCTGAAAATCAAGGCCCTGTCCAAAAAAGCGTCTTCCTGCACCCCTTCTGCCCTGGCTACCAGTTCGCCTACGGTAAGCCCTTCTGTTAATTCGTACTCTCCTGTCCTGAAAACAGCACCTAAAATTTCTACCCTGTTGTCATAACGGTCAAGGATAGAATCTACAACAACAACATCTCCGTTTTGTAACGTAAACTCATTCAAATGTTCTTCATTTACATCCTTGATTTGCATTTGCCTCCCTGTTTTCCGGGTAACCTTGATGCGGTGTGTATATGCTTTGGCCGTAAAACCTCCGCTGTATTCAATTACTTTTGAAAGTGGCTCACCTTCCAATACCTCAAAATAACCGGGCCTTTTTACTTCACCAATCGTTTCTACCCGCCTGTCATACGTGCCTACCCAAATCACATCCTGGTCGTGTAAACGGATATTATCTTTATGATTGCCATTCAATACAAAATCATATACATCCAGCGTAGCCACAATTTCATTATTTCTTCGTACTTCTACTTTTCTGAAAGTACCGTTTAACGTAGGTCCACCCGATAAATACAAAGCATTGAAAACAGTGGCTAAGGACGAAAGCGTATAGGTACCCGGACGTCGTACTTCGCCCACCAGGTTTACCTTGATGCTTCGCACTTCTCCTAAACTTACGCTGGCATACGTATTGGCAGGGGATTCCAGCCCGGCATAAATTCTTGTGAGACGGCTAATAATCTTTTTCTCCGCTTCTTCAATCGTAAGTCCATTAACATACACCGGGCCAAGGTTGCTGATCTGGATATTACCATCACGACTTACAGGCAAACGATAGCTGGCCTCTGATGCACCCCATATTTCTATTACCAGTTCGTCACCAGGGCCTACCTGATAATTTTCGGGGGTAGGAATATTCATACTTGGCTCAAACGTAAGGGATTGGCTGTTAAAAAGTTTGAACCCAAAGACTTTCTTTTCCTCTTCTGTCAACTCCTCCAATTGCCCCCTTTGCAACCGAAGAGAGTCTGCTTGTGTTTTTTGTTGTAATGTATCAGGCTTGCTGGCAGTTCCTTGCTGTTTCTCCGTTTGCATTTCCATTCGCAACATGCTGATCCTGCTCCTGAGCCGCGTTGCTTCGGTCCGGGGCAATCCCCGGGCCATGGCCTGGGCTTCTATTTGCTGGTCATTCATGCCCTGTTCATCAGCCCGACGGATGAGTTGCTTGAGCTGGTCGTCTGAAATTTGGGAAACTTTCACATTGCTTAAATCCCTTTGCAACAAATCGCTTTGGGCATAAGCAGGTGATACAAAAAGAGATAAGAGTATGAAGGGTAAAATCAAAAAAAGCCTAAAAACCATCATGTACGCAGAACGAAAAAGTTTGCTAAAATTGGCTGCAAAGCTATGAATTATACGGCTTTCTGGCAAGCGATAGGTTGTATCCACAAATGTTATTAAAAATTTCTTTTTCGACAGAATTTACAGAGATTTGGCTGAAAGATTATAGCTATAAGGTATTAGCTGCAAACTGCAAGCTTTTTCCAATTTTAGAAGAAAAGCCTGTGGCTGTAGCTTGTGGCTAATAGCTTAGTTAAAACCCGTCTAATCAAAGGCTGTACCATAATCGGAAAATCTTACTTTATTTATGAGTAATCACAACAAAACACTATTTTTACTGGATGCCATGGCGCTGATTTACCGGGCACACTTCGCTTTTAGCAAAAATCCCAGGATTAATTCTAAAGGTTTTAATACCGGCGCTGTACTGGGGTTTACCAACACTTTGGTAGATGTGTTAACGCGTGAAAACCCGGGATATATTGCCGTGGCTTACGATACCAAAGCCCCTACCTTTCGACACAAGCAGTACCCAGAGTACAAGGCCAACCGCGAAAAGCAACCCGAAGATATTGAAGTGGCCATTCCCCTCACCAAAGATATTGTGAAGGCTTTTAACATTCCGGTGCTGGAAATGGAAGGCTTTGAAGCAGACGACATCATCGGGACCATCGCAAAAAAAGCAGGAGCAGACGACTTCACGGTATACATGATGACGCCCGACAAAGATTACAGCCAACTGGTAGAAGAAAAAATCCTTTTGTACAAACCTGCCTACATGGGCAATGCCATTGACATTTTGGGTGTGGACGAAGTCTGCAAAAAGTTTGATATAGACCGGGTAGACCAGGTGCAGGACATCCTGGGCCTGCAAGGCGATGCTTCTGACAATATTCCGGGCATTCCGGGTTTTGGTGCAAAAACAGCCTCTAAACTGGTTAAACAATTTGGCTCGGTAGAAGCTTTGGTAGAAAATGCAGACCAACTGAAAGGTAAACAGCAACAATTGGTGAAAGAATTCGGGCAGCAAGGAATACTCTCTAAAGAACTGGCTACGATTAAAATTGACGTGCCTGTTGATTTTGATGAAAAAGTATTCCAATACGATGGTTTTGACAAAGAAAAACTGGAACCTATATTCCAGGAACTTGAGTTCAGAACGCTGGCAAAACGGGTGTTTGGAGAAGAAAGT
Organism: Cyclobacteriaceae bacterium; assembly: GCA_965230065.1. GTDB lineage: Bacteria > Bacteroidota > Bacteroidia > Cytophagales > Cyclobacteriaceae. The sequence goes on from OZ245942.1 coordinate 1,064,178, forward strand.
AAAGCCAATCCGCAAATGGGGTTGTTTGACGGTGCGCCTGCTGACGAGCCTGTCGCTAATAATAATAGGGAAGATATAACCACAGTAAAACACAACTACCGGCTAACCGATACAGCTGAAAAAAGACAAAAGCTCCTAAAAAACCTGGAAAAACAAAAAGCCTTTTGCTTTGATACTGAAACCTCCAGCCTGGATGCCCTGGACGCCCAACTGGTGGGCCTGGCTTTTTCTGTAAAAGAACATGAAGCGTATTATGTGCCTGTGCCAGAGGATAAAGAAGACGCCGGGAAAATAGCAAGAGAATTTAAGGCGGTGCTTGAAAACCCGGATATTCTAAAAATTGGGCAAAACCTGAAATACGATATGCTGGTATTGAAAAAATACGACATCAATGTGGCCCCACCTTTCTTCGATACCATGATTGCCCATTACCTCATTGACCCGGACACCCGGCACGGCATGGACGTAATGGCTGAGAATTACCTGAATTATACGCCGGTTTCTATAGAAAGCCTGATTGGCAAAAAAGGCGCGAAACAAGGCAATATGCGGGATATAGAACCAGAAAAAGTAGCCGAGTATGCAGGGGAAGATGCCGATATTACCCTGCAACTTAAAAATGTTTTTGCCAAACAACTGAAAGAGCTGCAACTGGAAAAACTGTACTACGATGTAGAAGCACCGCTCATTGATGTGCTCGCCTCTATGGAATACGAAGGCGTGCAGGTAGATAAGGATAATTTAAGCGAAATTTCATCGGAGCTTTCCACGGCTATTGTGGAACTGGAAAAAGAAATCCACACCACTGCCGGAGAGTCTTTCAATATTGCATCGCCAAAGCAACTGGGAGAGATTTTATTTGATAAGCTCCAACTGGAAAAGAACCCAAAAAAAACGAAAACCGGACAGTATGCTACCGGAGAGGAAATCTTATCCCGAATGGCCAACGAGCATGAAATCGCCCGGAAAATACTGGATTTCAGGGAATTGCAAAAGCTGAAAAATACATATGTAGATGCACTCCCCAAACTGATTAGTCCGCATGACGGGCGTATTCACACTTCATACAACCAGGCGGTAGCGGCTACGGGAAGACTGAGTTCTACCAACCCCAATCTGCAAAATATTCCCATCCGCACCGAAAAAGGCCGGGCCATCAGAAAAGCATTTGTACCCCGCAACGAAGATTTTGTACTCATGGCTGCCGATTACTCCCAGGTAGAGTTGCGCATCATGGCTTCTTTTGCCAAAGACGAAAGCATGATAGACGCTTTCAAAGAAGGACGGGATATTCACGCTACCACCGCCAGCAAAATTTTTAATGTGCCTTTGGAGGAAGTAGACGCCGATATGCGGCGTAAAGCCAAAACGGCCAATTTTGGCATCATTTACGGGGTTTCTGCTTTTGGCTTGTCACAACAGCTCAATATACCACGTTCCGAAGCCTCAGAAATCATCAAAGCGTATTTTAAGGAATTTCCGGCTGTGAAAGCATACATGGACCGGGTAATTGAAGAAGCCCGAAAGCAGGAATATGTGGAAACAATTCTGGGCCGCAGGCGTTATCTGCGTGATATCAATTCCCGGAACAATACCCTGCGTGGTTATGCCGAGCGCAATGCCATCAACGCGCCTATTCAGGGCACAGCTGCCGACATCATCAAGGTAGCGATGATTAACATACATCGTTGGATAGAGGCTGAGAAACTAAAATCCAGAATGATTATGCAGGTGCATGACGAACTGGTATTTGACGTGCACAAAAGCGAGCAGGATATTGTGCAGGAAAAAGTGGCAGATTATATGAAAAATGCCCTAACTTTAGACGTACCCATGGAAGTGGGCATCGGTACTGGAACAAACTGGCTGGAAGCACATTAACTTTAGTAGCAGTAGGCATTGGCAGTAGGCAGTAATTTAATTGACTGCCTACTGCCACAGCCGCTGCCAACTGACCAAATTATGAAGACAAAACCCGGAACATCACAACTTGACCTGATTTCGCGCATGGAAGAACCTACACTCGATATTATTCGGGAAGCGGCAGAAAGAATAAAACATCTGGTACACCGCACGCCTGTCCTTACCAGTGAAAGTATTAATGACATTAGCGGGGCTGAAATATTTTTTAAATGTGAAAATTTCCAGAAATCAGGTTCTTTTAAAATGCGGGGGGCTGCCAATGCGATTCTTTCCCTTCCGAAAAAAGAATTGGAGAGAGGCGTAGCCACGCATTCGTCGGGCAACCATGCGCAAGCCATCGCCCGGGCTGCTTTTGCATCTGGTGCCAATGCTTATATTGTAATGCCCCAAACAGCACCCGAAGTAAAGAGAAGGGCGGTATTGAGCTATGGCGCCCGCATCACCATGTGTAAACCTACCTTGAAATCACGGGAGAAAACCCTGGAAAAAGTTGTAGAAGAAACCGGGGCTTCTTTTGTACATCCTTACAATGACTACCGCGTAATTGCCGGACAGGGAACTGCTGCCCTGGAACTGCTGGAAGACACCCAAAACCTGGATATGATACTGGCCCCGGTAGGCGGAGGGGGCTTGGTAAGCGGAACAGCCATTGCCACCCAGGCTTTATCACCAAAAACGGAAGTAATTGCCTGCGAACCCGAAGGTGCTGATGATGCTTACCGCTCTTTCAACCAGGGAAAAATCATTCCTTCCGAGTCGCCTGATACTGTTGCCGATGGGCTGCTCACTTCCCTGGGCGACAAAACATTCGCGATCATACAACGCTCTGTGAAAGAAATCATAACGGTATCTGATGAAGAAATTATTGAAGCCATGCGGCTCGTTTGGGAACGCATGAAAATCATCATCGAGCCTTCCTGTGCCGTTCCGCTGGCTGTAGTATTAAAGCACTCCGAAAAGTTTGAAGGAAAAAGAATGGGCATTATCCTGACAGGCGGAAATGTTGATCTTGGCAAACTTCCTTTTTAAACCTGCTGAAAACTAACTTTTTTTGCACTGACTATGCTCATACACTACCTCGTTCTCATTTTTTTATGGTTGGTGTATGGCTTGCTGCACAGTGCATTGGCTTCTTTCACAGTGAAAAATTATACCAAAAAGCATTTGGGTAATGCTTACAGATACTACAGGATTTTGTACAATTTCATAGCCATCATCGGGCTGCTGGGCATTTTGTTGTACAATGCTGTTATTTCTTCCCATATATTAGTGCCAGGTTCATGGCTGCCTTTTTTAAAATTCGTCGGGTTGGTATTTGCCACCTGGGGCATCCTCATTATCAGGTTGGCATTCAGAAAATTTTCCCTGAAAGAATTTTTGGGCTTTGCACAAGCACAGCAAAAAACAACTAAAAATGAAATACTCCGGACTGATGGCATTTTACAACACATACGCCATCCCATTTATTCGGGAACTTTATTATTAATTGTAGGCTTTTGGCTGTTTTCCCCAACCCTTGCCAACCTCATCACCACGTTTTGTATTACCATTTACACATTGATAGGCATGCGGCTGGAAGAAAAAAAGTTGATTGCCACATTTGGAGATGCCTATAGACAATACAAACAAAAAGTTCCCGCCCTTGTACCTTCACTGGAATCGCTAAAAAGTTTATTCTAAAAGAATTGATATTTTAAGTATCACCATGCAATATCACTGGTTTTCCTGAAACCACCGATCATATTCCGAATCAATCTGGAACTCAGTTACACCTGCTTTTTTGAGCCATGCTATATCCTCTTTGGCTCCTTCCATAGGGTCTTCCGTTTTGTAGTGAAATGTGTTTACCGAAGGCACTATGGTAACACCTGCTTTTTGTGCCCAGGCTACTGTGGTTTTGTCCAGCTCATTGCCGTGCTCAAATAAAAAATATAACTCCTGTACATTTTCGCCTTCCTGCATGGCTTGTTTGATATGCTCCCGATTGGCACCTGCTTTGGCTTTTCCCTTAAAGTACTTTCGTGATTCAGCCGTGCCTATCACATAAGCGGACGATAGCAAGCCATACTTTTCCAAAATACGCTCAATTTGTTCGCAAAACCCAGGGGAATGGGGTGCCTTGGTGTCCAGCATCAGGAATAATTTTCCTTGACACAAGGCTACCAATTCCTCAAAAAGAAGGGGGCGTTCATCATTGCTCGTCCTTAACTTTTTGATTTCCTCCCAGGTCATTTCACTGGCTTTGCCCGGGTGACTGTAAAACCGCTGAAAATCAGCGTCGTGCTGGGCAATGGCTACGCCGTCTTTGGTTTCTCGGATGTCTACTTCTATCATCCAGTACCCACGGTTGATGGCTTCTTGCACCGATGCAGCAGAATTTTCAGGATATTGGCCTTCTACCACACCGCCCCGATGGGCGATGAGTTTGTATTTGGGAGTTTCCGCTTTGTTCAGGCAGGATAATGAAAGCGTGAGGAAAACAGATAAGATTATGTATTTTATCATGGTTTTTGATATTTGGTGCTAAAAACCTGAAGGGTTTCGGGCGTTTTTTATTTTTTTCGCAATTAGCTGCCGTCTGATTTTTTAGTTTTGGTTTGATAAGGGCCGAAAACGGCTTTCACTGGCATTTCTTCTGTTTCATCCTCCAATATTATCACATAATACGTTTCCCCTCCGGGCAGTACCCGCAGCACAATGTGGCCTTCGGTGCTTTTGTAAGCCCTTTCCAGCGAGGGGCCAATCACATTTTTATTGGCTTCCAGAATGTTGGTGGCAAATAAATCCCTGGGGCCGGGATATAAATGAGTAGAAGAAATTCTTCGCAAAACCTCATGGCCCGGGTGGTCCGACGACCAGGTTTGCTGAACCCACACCCGGGGACGCAGGGTGCTGACGTTGAACTCGTTGTGCGAATCGCGGTTGCCGTGGTGGTCCAGCACAGCTACATCCACCTCTCCCACGGCTTTGGCTACGGGCGTGGCTACATCAAACCAGGCAGGCTTGCCCAAATTGGCCACACCCGGGCAGTCGCCTCCGGTATAATACCGAAAACCACCATAATCAATGCGAATAACCAGGCTCAATGGGTTTTCGCCTTGCAGTTCTTCCCGGCTCATTTTTGTCAGGTCAGGCAGATATTCATACGTACCGAAGCCTTTCCCTGTCCAAATGGTGCCATTGCTTTTGATATTTTGCACTTTAAAATTTTCATACTTTTCCGGTGTGTTTACCAACGCAATCTGGTCATTACGGCCTGCCTGCAATCTTTCGGCTTTCATGCCAGTATTTTTTACATGATAATCCACAAAATTCCAGTAGTTTTCAATGGTTTTGGCATGTTTGGTCGCATACTCATTGTCTTTGGCTGCCTTGCTAGCTGCTGCTTTCATATCATACGGATAATTGTAATCGGGATACCCCCGGTCTAGCATGGTTTCGATAGGGATTTGCTCGCCTACACCTGTAATGCCTGTCAGATAATACGCCCCTGTTTCAGACAATGGGGCACCGGGATAATAACTGCCAAAATGATCGTCGTGGAAATGGGTAATCATGGCATAATCAATCCGAGGCGCTTGTCCTTCGGGCATTACTTTTTTGATGTAATCAGCAATCCATTCTGAAGGAGTGCGGGAATAATCGGGATGGATTTTCGCATTTCTGGGCGAAAAAATGCGTGGCCCTGTGGGGTCCATCTCCCCGGCATCAATCAGCAACGTAGTTCCGTCCGGGAAAATGTAAAAGGCAGCATCACCCCGTCCGGTATTGATATGGTGGATGTCCAGGTAACCTTCCTCCCATGAGGATAACGCTTCACCCAGGTTTTGAGCGTAGGTTTGAAAAAACAAGAAAAAGATGGAAATTAAAAGTATGGCTTTTTTCATGGGCGTTAGTTTCAGTTAAATGGGTGTCGGGCACTCACTTATAAAATACAAGAAGTGCCCGACACTTTATAGACTGGGAATTTCCCCCCAATCTACTTTTGGGTTAATCAAAATACATATTTTACACCAAACTGCACACTATAGGGCTTCACGTTTTTGCGTTTTGTGCCTGCATTTTGGTTTACTTCGTATTCATAAGATTGTGTATCTGTATCAAAACCTTTCACATTGTAGAGGTTGGTATTGATAATTTCTTCATACCCCCCCCACTTATAGTTGAGCATATTGAGGAAGTTAAAAATATCTGCCCGTAAAACCAACTTGTGATTTTCAAAGAAATTGAATGTTTTGGATACGGAAATGTTCCACTCGTGCCTCCAGGGCATAATGCCACCGTTGTTCGGGGCAAAACCCCCAAAATTATCTTCCAGGTATTCCCGGTATTCCGGGCTGGTATTATTCAGCAATGTTTGCAAATCACCACGCAGGTTTTCCGGAGTAGCAGGGGCGTTCGGGTCATACACAAAAGCCAGGTCTTCATTGTTAAAATCACCGTTAATGTCCTGGTCTACTTTGGCATAAAAACGGTTCCACTGGTAAAGCAAAAGGGTGGTACTGATGTTGAAACCAAAGAAAGAAGGCGAGATACCGTTGATTACCACTTTGTGTTTCATGTCTTCATCATCGAACCAATTTTCGGCATACGAGCCATAATCCCAGTAAGAACGCCCAACCCTTCGGTAATCACGGGAGTTTCCGGAGTTGTACCGGGGGCCGCCTTTGGATTGTGCCCGGGTGTATGAAACATTCAGGCTACCGTCTTTAATTTTCATGGAAGCATCCAGCACCAGCGCCATGTAGGTGTTGTTCCAGTCGGCATTGGTGTATTGGAGCACCCGGGTAAACTTATCTGACACCCGGGCATTGTTGTAATCGGCCCGGTTTTGTCCGTCCAGCGTAGAAGCCGGTACGTATATTTCCCGGTTGCCTTCGTTTTCCAGCGTAAAGTAAGGATCGGGCACCAGGTTCCTGTTCATATAAATATAATTGTTGGTGGTATTGTTGTAATACAAACCAATACCTGCCCGGAACCAATCGGTAAAGTAGCGGTGGAAACTCAGGTTGGTTTTGAAAGTCATGGGTGTTTGCAGATTTTCATCCAGTGCCACCACAAAAGCGGGAGGGGTTTCCAAATCCAGTGAGTTAAGGTATTCTTCGCCAGGCACATTGCTGAAATCTTCATAATAAGAAGGCCAGTTAGCTTCAGGCACGTCATCGCCCCGCACATCAATTTCTTTGAAACTGATGCCATCATCAATATGGGCCATGGTGAATGCCTGCGTAGTAAACTGGGAAGCAAACCATCCGGCACCAAATTTCACAATATTCCGTCCATCATTTTGTACGTCCCATATCAAATTCAGGCGGGGTTGTATGTTATCTCCGTCAAAAGGCGTTACGTCATTGCGAATGCCCAGTTCCTGGTCCAGCGTAGCATTATAATTGGGTGCTTTGGGCAACCAGGTGGCATCCCAACGCAAACCCAGGGCCATATTCAGATTGGGCAGCAGGTCGGTTTCCGCCTGGGCATACAAGCCGAATTCCATAATTTGCGGGCGCACTATTCCTCCGGCATCACCAACCGGAATTTTGCGGGTAAACCGCCAGGGTTCATTGTTTTGCAAATCTTCCATGGACCTGTAATGAAATTCTCCCTGCTGGCGGTGGGTAAGCTGGTCTTTGATTTGGGTGAAAATATTATCGGTTCCTACCGTAACGAAATACTTGCCCAACTGCATGCTTGTGTTGTTGATGAGCTGGTAAGAAGAAGAAGCAATAACCTCGGGCACCCAGTTCTGGTTGCCAAACTCCACGGTTTTCCGGTTGGTAGATCCATCATCAAAAGTAGAGGCTACTTCTACAAAACCCTCCGGCACCCTGGAGTAGATCAGTTGGTTGAGGCGCTCGTTGTCCATAAAACTGAACTTGAAGTCATTGGTAACTTTATCGCTCACCTGGGTACGCAGGGCCAGCATCAGGCTGTGGTCTCTCTCAAAACCTTTGTATTGGGTTGAAAGCAGGCCGTTTCCCTTTTTCTTGGCCGGGTTGTCATAGCTCTGAAAGTTATACCGCATGGTAAGGGTGTTCATCGGGTTCATCTTCCAGTCGAGGCGGGCAAAAAAGTTATTCGTTACCCGCTCTATCGGAATTTCCCCGTATTGCTGTACCTGCGGAATGCCATAATCTTCTTCCAGAATACTCACTACCTGATCCAGGTTTGACTGCGTGATGCCCAGGTTTTTTTCGGCTTCAGAGAGGGTAGCCCCTTCGTATTCAAAATCATAGGCACGGTAGGGGAAATTATTTTTATACTGGTCAAAAGTGGTAAAAAAGTGGAGTTTGTCCTTGATAATGGGGCCGCCTACGCTGGCGCCATATTGGGCAATGGTGTAGTCATTGCGGATTTCATTCCCGTTGATGTCTTTGTTACCGCTGAGGAAATCGCCCGAATAAAAGCCCCAGGCTGCCCCATGAAACTCATTGGTGCCCGATTTGGTCACGGCTTTCACCACACCTCCCGAGCCTCTTCCATTGGCAACGTCGTACGAGTTGGTAACAATTTCAAACTCCCGGATGGTTTCCATAGAAATGGGAAAAGCCCCACCTGCCGGTTCGCCGAAAACAGCCCTTCGGTTCGTAACGCCATCCAATAAATATCCCTGTGTACCGGGCTTGTTACCACCAATGGCACCCCCACGGGTGTGGGGCGAAAGGGCAGCCAGTTCTGTATAGTTTCTGGATTGGGTGGGCAATTTTTGCAGGTCTTGTCCGGTTACGGCCGTGGCACTGCCCAGGCGGTCGCGGCGGTTCTGGAAGCTGTTACTCGTCACACGTACTTCTTCCAGCACTTCGGTGCCTTCTTCCAGTGCAACTTCGTCAAGAACGATATGGTCGCCAAGGTTCAGGTCATATCCGGTGAAGGTTTTGCCCTGGAAACCGATAAAGTTGATTTTTACCGAATAAGGGCCGCCCAGGGGAAGGCCTTTGAATATAAACTTCCCGTCTACATCCGTAACCGTTACGGCCTGAAAGCCGGTAGATTGGTTATTGACAACTACTGTGGCACTTGGCAAACTTTCGTTGGTTTTCTCTATGACTACATGGCCTGATATGGAAGCATCAGTGCCTTGCGCAAACAATGAGGGTGCAAGCCCTGTTACAAGCAAGCCCATGTACAAAATGGGTAAAATTACATTTTTCATCCTGGTGGGGGTTTAGGTTAGATAATTGACAATTTTAACTTGACTGATTTAAATTGCTGGCAAAAGAAAATAATTCAAAATGGAGAGGTGTTACGTCAATATTACCATTTGGGGGAAGCTCGAGAAAACGTTTGCAGGAAAGTATTTTGTGTTACTTTTATTTAACAATTATTTAATCGTGCTGCCCATACGATACTGTATGCATTCGTTACCTTCGATGTTGTTTTTTGTATCGTAAATCAGCCATGAGTTTGCAACAAGTAACCATCAAGGATATTGCGAAGAAACTGAATATTTCTGCCTCTACTGTTTCCAGGGCTTTGCGAGGCATTCCTGAGGTAAATGCCGAAACCAAGAAAGCCGTGCAGGAAATGGCTCAGGCCCTAAACTATGAACCCAATGCCATCGCGCTAAGCCTGGTGCGCAAGCGCACCAAGACCATCGGTATCGTTATACCCGAAATTGCTGACCATTTTTTTTCTTCCTTTTTGAAAGGAGTAGAAGAAGTAGTGGATGGCGTGGGTTATCAGCTTTTGGTCTGCCAGTCTGATGAATCGTACGCCCAGGAAGTAAAACAGGTAAAAGGGTTGGTATCCAGCCGGGTAGATGGATTGATGATTTCTTTATCATGTGAAACTACCCAACTCGATCACATCCATAATTTGGTAAAAAGAAAAACCCCGGTCATTCTGTTTGACAGGGTGGGGGAAAACCTTCCGGTTTCCTCTGTGCGGGTAGACGATTATGAAGGTGCTGTGCTTGCCGTTGAGCACCTGATACAAAACGGACGAAAGTGTATTGCCTACATGGGTGGCCCCGAACATTCACACATTTTCCAATGCCGTTTTCAGGGATACCTGGATGTACTAAGCAGAAATAACCTGCCTATCCGTGACGAGTATATTGTATTCGGCGGGTTCAGGCCCAATCATGGCATGGAGGCAGCCCGAAAACTATTCAATCCATCAATAAATAGTGCCTGCCCACAACCAGATGCCCTTTTTGCCAACAGCGACTCGATGGCTTTGGGCGCAATGCGCTATTTGCAAGAGGCGGGCTTTTCCATACCCAATGATGTAGCAGTAGTGGGGTTTTCCAACGAAAGCTTTTCTTCAATGATTACGCCTTCCCTCACTACAGTAGCACAGCCAGCTTTCGATATGGGAAAATTGTCAGTGCGCATGCTCCTGGAACAAATTCTGGTAGATCCACAAGTTTTTCAGCCTCAAAACAAAGTGCTGAAGACCAAGCTTATCGAGCGGGAATCGACGAAACTGCTATTTTAAACCCTGGAAACATTTTGAAAATGTATGTTATGAATACATGATCACTTTCCTGATTTATAAAAGGGATGCTTGCTGGTACCGATAATGTAGGTAATCCTCAAAGTGGTAACCACATAACTATCGTTCGCTTCCCCACCGCGTGTATTGGGTGCCCCGCCATCGTTTTCGTGTCCGTATCCGGCAAAAACTGTATACTCCCGGCCGTCTTTGCCAACATACGTAATTTGCCGGGTTATTTTTTGAACAGCTTCCATATCACGGGGTTTGCCTGAAACTGCTGCAACAGCTTCCATGGACCTGTCAGACATGGCTTTTGCCAATTCTCCGGCCAAAGCGCCCTTGTCAACATAATTTCCACTCACATCGTCCAGGTAATCAAAAAACAGGAAACGATAGCCCATTTCCAGGGAAGCATTCAGGCGGCGGCCAAGCTTAAAACGTAAACCGGCACCAAAAGGAATAGCCATTTGTAATTTGCTATAAGGCTGAATGTCATAACCTTCGCTGTGTTGCCCTTCTGTGCCCAACGGTTGCAATGGCACCCAGGTACCGGCTTCCGGCAGGGCATCTCCCTGAAGGTCGGTGGGAGGGGCTTTGGCCTTCGGATTATGGTGGAGCAAGGCAATTCCTGTAAAAATGAACGGGTTGACAGTCCTTCTTACCAAATAATTACTTCGTTCTGGCAACAGCGCATAATATCCCGTGACGCCAAACTCCGTAATATCATTCCTAAAATGCAGGTTGCGGGCATATTTAAACACTTCGTTGCGGTCTTGCGGATCGTAAAACGTAAAATCATCGGCAGTCAACCTACCCCACAGCAATTCTCCTTTCATCATAAAACGGGGAGAAAGATAAATGCCATAAGATATGCCTACACCGGGCCGGGTTAGTTTCAGGTGCCTGGCAGAAAGTGTGGTAGGTGCAATATCTCCAAAATAGTTGAGCCCGCTGATAGAAAAGCCTATGGTGTGGTATTGCCTGAAAAAATCGGGACGTGCTTCACCCACGTACTGGCTCATGCGCCGGTCTTGCTTTTTCATTTGCCGGAGGTGTTGCTTGTCCCTTTGCGCATTTACTGCCATCGGACTGAACACCATAGCAGATAAAAGGCAGAAAAAGGAAATATTTAGTAAAGATGTCACACATTCAAAATTATCAAGCTACCCTTATACTTTGATTTTCTAAAGTTACATTAAAATGAATTTCAGCTTTAAGCGCTTTAAACACCTTAATTATGGTGTCAATTCGGGCACTATTTGCCCCCTTTTCAAGCTTTGAAATTTGAGCTTTTTTTACCCCAACCAATTTGCCTAATTCTTCCTGTGTCAGGTTTCGCTCTTTTCTGGCTGATTTAATCATTCTGCTTAAAATTTCCATGTTCAATTCATACTCATATTCTTCGCGTTCTTCTGTTCCCCTTTTACCAATGAATTTATCTTCCATTTCATCAAGGGTATACATTTTCATATCTTCGTTTTTCATGCTTATTATTTTTTAGTGCTGTTTTTTCTCTCAAAATACTTCATCATTAAAGGGCGTTACGAACAAAACTAGCAAATGTTTCCATATTTAGAAACAAACTTCAGGGTTTTACATTATTCTTTGTTCATAGAAATTTTATCTATGGAAAACTCTATTATGAATTAACACAAACCTTGACCGAAATTCCATCGATATATCAACAAAATCAAAGCCTTTCTCAAAACTTTCAAGCCGAAACTTTGGACTTTAAGCCGGAGAGCATCAATTTTGGACGAGCATATTTCAAAGCCACATGATTGAGCATTTGCTTTCTTTGATTATTTTTATTCCGCTGGCAGCAGTTCTCATCCTACTTTTTGTTCCAACTCGACTGGAAAAGATTTTCAGGCAGGTAACTGTGCTTGTGTGTGCCTTGCAGTTGGTGGTGGCCGGTTTCATCTATCAGGTTTTTGAACCAAACCAAGCTGTTGGGAACGATGCATACCCCCACCTGCAACTTCAACTGATAGAAAAAACCGACTGGATTGACCTGGATCTGGGAGGATTGGGCAAGTTATCTATTGATTACTTCTTAGGGGTAGATGGAATAAGCATTACACTAGTACTGTTATCGGCACTCATTTTATTTATAGGTGCTATTTCCTCATGGAAGATTCAACGAAATATAAAAGGGTATTTCACACTGTACCTGGTACTGAATGCATCCATCATGGGGTGTTTTCTGGCATTGGACTTTTTCCTGTTTTACCTCTTTTTTGAGTTTATGCTACTGCCCATGTATTTCCTGATTGGGCTATGGGGCGGCCCCCGGCGGGAGTATGCATCCATTAAATTTTTCCTTTACACACTGCTTGGCTCCATCTTTATTTTGGTGGTGATGATTGGGTTGTATGTAAGCGTGATTGACCCTGTGGCCACCGCTGTTGAAGCAGGCTTAATTTCATCAGCCGATGAGGCAACCCATCGGGTCATTGCACAGGTACAGCAGCAATTACAAGCAGGGACACTATCCAGCGCGTATTGGGTGCACACCTTCAACATACCCGCCATGATGGACACGCAAAATTATGTACCATCTTCCATTTTGGCATTGGCAGGGAATTTCACCTTATGGGATGTCCCTATCCGTTTGTTGGCATTTTTGGCATTATTTATCGGCTTTGCCATCAAATTGCCTGCAGTGCCCGTACACACCTGGCTGCCCGATGCCCACGTGGAAGCCCCCACGCCAATTTCTGTGATTTTAGCAGGAATCTTACTGAAAATTGGTGGATATGGGCTGATCCGTATCGGATATGGCATTTTTCCCGAAGGAGGTGTGCATTTTGCCTGGTGGATTGGTTTATTTGGCCTGATTGCCATCATTTATGGTGGGCTCAATGCTATGGCGATGAAAGACCTGAAAAAGCTTATTGCCTACTCATCGGTTTCGCATATGGGGTTTGTGCTGCTGGGGCTGGCCTCTTTAACTGTAGAAGGCACCAGTGGCAGTTTGTACCAAATGTTCAGCCACGGGTTGATTTCAGCCATGCTTTTCCTGATTGCCGGGGTAATTTATGACCGCACCCACGACCGTATGATAGCCCACTATGGCGGGCTTACCACTGTAATGCCGTATTTTACGGCTGTGGTAATTATCGGCTTTTTTGCTTCACTGGGCCTGCCGGGCCTTTCGGGGTTTATTGCCGAACTGATGGTTTTCCTGGGTGCCTTCAACGCGGCCGGGGTTAACGAACTTATTCCACGCTGGATGGCCATCATGGCTACTTTGGGGCTTTTGCTGGGAGCAGGCTATTATCTGTGGACTTTACAGCGTATGTTCTTCGGCCCATTTTATGTGCGTGAAGCAGCTTGGCAAAAAAAGCTCAATGACCTGGATGTACGTGAATATATCATGTTCATCCCCCTCATCATCGCGGTCATCATTTTTGGTATTTTTCCGGGTTTGTTCCTCGATCTGGTAAGCCCGTCGGTCAATGAATTTATCAGGTTTGTAATAGATACGGGACAGGAAAATTTACAGCAGCTTTACAGATAGACTAACAAACATTGGTGAAAGCAGATATAAACATAAATTTATTAACTGAGCAACTTACAGAAATTACCGGAAGCCTGGGCTATCTGCTGCCTGAGCTCTGGCTGGCTGTTTCTCTGCTATTTATCGTTTTGGCCGATTTGCTCATTGGCAAACGCTGGCCCCATACCATTTCTTTTCTTTCACTGGGGGCTTTTATTTTCACCTTGATATTACTTGTTTTTCAGCAGCATCCCTCAGCATCCACTACCCTTTTTACCGGTATGTTACAACTTGATGGCCTGGGGATATTTTTCAAACTAATATGCTGTCTTGCAGGTATTTTTACCGTTTTTCTCTCGCTCAGCCGTAGCCAAAACAGCAGCCCACTAGCTGAAACAATACAAGGTGAGTATTTTGGGGTTATGCTGGCATTGGTATTGGGTACTATGCTGATGAGCATGTCGGTTAATTTGTTATCCGTATACCTTTCTATTGAGTTTGTGTCTATTTGTTCATACATTCTTACCTACTTCAATTTTGATAGAAAAAGTGCTGAGGCCAGTATGAAATATATTCTTTTCGGCAGTGTAGCCTCGGGCCTGATGCTGTATGGGATGTCTTTATTGTACGGACTCACCGGAACATTAAATTTTGCAGATCCGGATTTTGCACAAAACCTTTTACAAGCCCCCTCCATTCTTTTGGTATTTTCACTGATACTGACTTTATCAGGGTTTTTATTCAAACTAGCCGCTGTTCCCATGCACTTATGGGCACCCGATGTATACGAAGGCGCACCTACCCCTATCGTTGCTTTGTTTTCCGTTGCCCCAAAAGTAGCAGGTGTCGCTATCCTCATTCGCTTCACGCATGGTATCATTGGCCCTGATTTTACACCGGAAGCTTATTTTTCTTTTGACTGGCAATGGCTCTTAGCATTATTGGCTATCGTTACGATGACACTGGGCAACCTCCTGGCCCTGTGGCAGGGCAATGCCAAACGCATGATGGCGTATTCTTCCATTGCACATTCCGGCACCATGCTCATTGGCGTACTGGTATATTCGCAACTGGGTATACAAAGTGTACTCTTCTATGCAGGTATTTATTTATTGATGAATTTTGCCGCTTTTTTCCTGATTGCCCTCCTGGCCCGCTCAACCGGCAATGAACAAATTACAGATTATAAAGGCATGGGCATGCAATACCCCTTCCTGGGTATCATGGTGGTGGTGGTCATGATTGCACTTACCGGACTTCCCCCCACAGCCGGGTTTACCGCGAAATTACTGATATTCACTGCTTTATGGGAGCATTACCAACAAACTGAAAGCACCATATTAATGACGGTTTTGCTCCTGGGGCTGCTCAATACAGTAATATCTTTATTTTACTATTTGAAAATTCCTTTATACATGTTTTTTCGTTCAGCTGAAGCAGAAGAAAAACAAACGGAAATAGGAAAACCTGTGAAGGAGCTATTACGTGTAAACCCCTTTGAGAAAATTGTGGCTGTATTGCTGATTTTCCCATTATTAATAATATTCTTTAAACCCGAGTGGATTTTAAATTTTATTACTCGTATTTCATTGTTATTTTAGAGGGAGCGAAACCAATAAGCACAGAAACGTATGAGCGATATCATCAAGCATGAATGTGGCATTGCCATGATCCGGCTGCGCAAGCCTTTGTCGTACTATATCGAGAAGTATGGCACTCCATTGTATGCAGTGAATAAGCTGTATTTATTGATGGAAAAACAACACAACCGCGGCCAGGACGGGGCAGGGGTAGCCAACATCAAAATAGATGTCCCGGCGGGCACCCGCTACATCAGCCGGTATCGTTCGGTATCTTCCCAGCCTATTACCAACATTTTCAAGAAGGTAAATAAAAAGTTCCAAAAGGCTAAAAAAGAGGGGGATGCTTATTTTAATAATGCATCCTGGCTCAAAAAGAACGTGGCTTTTACCGGGGAAGTCTGGCTTGGGCACTTACGCTACGGAACACACGGAAAAAACGCCGTTGAAAACTGTCACCCAATGCTCAGGCAAAACAACTGGCGCAGCCGGAACCTGGTAGTAGCCGGAAACTTTAACCTCACTAATGTAGACGAGCTTTTCGATATCCTCATCAGGCTGGGGCAGCACCCCAAAGAGAAAACCGATACCGTAACGGTGATGGAGAAAATCGGCCATTTTCTGGATGAAGAAAATCAGCTCCTTTTCGATAGGTACAAGCATTTGTACACCAAGCAGGAAATTACCCACCTTATTGAAAATGAACTGGACCTGCACCGGGTACTCAAACGCGCCTGCAAAGATTTTGACGGAGGATATGCCATGGCAGGCATGCTTGGGTATGGCGCTTCTTTTGTAACCCGTGACCCTGCCGGTATTCGCCCGGCCTATTACTATGCGGATGATGAAGTGGTGGTAGTAGCTTCGGAAAAACCTGCCATCAAAACGGCATTTAATGTGCCTTATGACCAAATCAAGGAAGTTGAACCCGGCCATGCGCTCATCATCAACAAACAAGGTGATTTTGGGGAATACCCTTTCACCGATAAATTAGAGAAGCGCTCCTGTAGCTTCGAGCGTATCTACTTCTCCCGCAGTTCCGACCCTGATATTTACAACGAACGCAAGCAAATGGGCCAGTTGCTTATTCCGCAAATCCTCAAATCTATAGATTATGATTTGCAAAATACGGTGTTTTCGTATGTGCCCAACAGTGCCGAAACCGCTTTTTTGGGGCTGATGCAGGGTTTGGAAGACCACCTGAGCGAAGAGCGCAAACAGGCCATTCTGAAAGATAAAATTGATGAGAAAAAGTTAGAAAGACTGCTTTCTTTCCGCCCCCGGGTTGAAAAGCTGGTCATTAAGGATGCAAAATTACGCACTTTCATCACCGACGATGCCCACCGCGACGATTTGGTAGCGCATGTGTATGACACCACTTATGAAGTCATTAATAAGAAGAAGGATGCTGTGGTGATTGTAGACGACTCCATCGTAAGGGGCACAACGCTAGAGAAAAGTTTGTTGCGCATGCTGGACAGGCTGGAGCCCCGCAAAATTGTGATCGTATCTTCGGCACCTCAAATTCGTTATCCCGACTGCTATGGCATTGATATGTCTAAAATGAAAGAATTTGTGGCATTCAGGGCCGTACTAAAACTCTTGAAAGAATCAAAGCAAGAGAATTTAATGGACGAGGTGTATGAAAAGTGTGTGCAAAATGGATTAAAACCCGGCTCTCCCAATTATGTAAAAGAACTGTACGATCCGTTTACCTATGAGCAAATTTCCACAGCCATCGCACAGATCATTA
Organism: Cyclobacteriaceae bacterium; assembly: GCA_965230065.1. GTDB lineage: Bacteria > Bacteroidota > Bacteroidia > Cytophagales > Cyclobacteriaceae. The sequence goes on from OZ245942.1 coordinate 1,081,372, forward strand.
CTCCAAAAGGCCTGAAAACGGAAGTGGAAGTAGTGTACCAAACAGTTGATAACCTGCACAAAGCCTGCCCGGCGCATTTGGGCGACTGGTACTTTACCGGCAATTATCCCACGCCTGGCGGTAACCGCGTGGTGAACAAAGCTTTTATCAACTTTATGGAAGGGAAAGAGGTCAGGGCCTACTGATTTCAACAACTTTGTCAAAGCCTCAAACTTTGACAAAGTTAAAAATGAGATGAGCACTGTCTGGCCAAATTTATTTATTCCCGGAGCTGCTAAATCAGGCACTACAGCACTTCATCATTACCTACACCAACATCCTGATATCTGGATGTCAGGCGACAAAGAAACCGGCTTTTTTAGCAGCGATGAACGTTATTATACCGGAAAAAAGTATTATTTATCACTTTTTGAAAAAGGAAAGGAACATGCATACCGCGGGGAATCCAGCACAGGATATATGGTACACCCACAAGCCCTGTATAGGATAAAAAAAGATACAATTGACCCTAAATTCATCTTTATACTGAGAAATCCTATTGACAGGTCTTTTTCTCATTTTAACTGGTTGACCGGTACTGGCTTTGAATCCCGTTCTTTTAAAGAGGCTTTTCTCTCTAATATTCACCGAGAACTCAGTTTTTCCATTTCAGAGCCTTATTATTATCATTATAGCTGTTACGGGAAATGGTTATCGGCTTTTTGTAAAGTTTTTGGAAGGAAAAGTATTCATATCATCACGGCTGAAGACCTCAAAAAAGACCTGTGTAAAACAATAAATACTTGCTTTTCATTTCTTAACCTTCCTGAGGTTCACCAATTTCAGGAAACCCGCCTCAACGAAACTGTAATGCTTAAAAACCCTGCTTTTTATAAAAAATCAATGCACTTAATGTCTAAGCAAGGTGACAATTGGTTGAAGGCCTTGTATAGAAAGTTATTCCCTGATAGCACGCGGATTAAAATCAGAAAGTCGATTGTTAATTTTTTAGAGCACATGAAATATAATTATGCAGAAAGTTATGAACTTCCGCAACTTTCAGATGAGGAAAGAGCATGGCTCGCTAAATATTTCCATGAGGATTTTCTATTATTGAAACAAGTCACAGGTTTGGAATTCCCGCAGTGGCCTGAGTTTAATGAAAACAGGAAATCATCGTAAAATATACAATTTCCCGAATTCTTTTTTGAAAGCCTGATCAGCAGCAGTAGTCCTTTGCTCCATAGTTTCCCCCTTATTTTTTACGATTACCCGGTACAGGTACACCCCATTGGCCAGTTTGTCCCCATATTCATCCCTCCCATCCCAGGCAAATTCGGTAATATTATTACCAATGCGGATAGAGCCGATTTCAGCCTGGGTAATCTCCCGCACAATTACGCCAGTCACCGTCATAATCTGAATTTTGATTTGATCGGGAATTTCTGAGCCTGTCAAAGTAAAGACAAAGCGCGTACTGGTAGAAAATGGATTGGGATATGGATAAAAATTAGTGATTTGGGATGCTGTAATCACTTCAAAGTTTTGCTCATACGGTGCCAGTCCTGAGGGGTTTCCGGTTGCATCCTCAGCCTGTATCCTTAGGGTATACATACCATCCACCAAAGGCCCGGCCTGATAGGTAACACGAAATGGCTCATTTTCCGTAGCCGGAGACCAACTCAGTTTTGGATATGAAAAAGGGATGCGCTCAAAACCTTCGTTGTTGGTGCGAGCGTTGCTGCTGCTGTTTACTCCATCCACCGGTACGCGTTTTAGCAAAATATCTACGCCAGTTGTATCCTCCTTTTTCAGAAATGGGTTTTCGTCCCTCAATTCCACCGAAATCAGCGGATTGGGAGAAACAATATCCCCATCCATGATGTACAGCCCGTCAAAAGCCACATCAATCACGGGGTTGATTTCATCTTGCGAAACCGTAAAATGGTTTTCAAGGTTGAAGATATTATTGCTGTAATCCTGCTCGCTCATAATACGGGGATTCACATTTACTCGCAAATCATTTGTTCCTACTTTCCCCAATGTGGGGACTGGAATGTTGAACAATACGGTATCTTTGGCAGAAAGAGGTTCAATTTTAAGTGTATCCGTCGTTGACTTTCGCTGTTCCTGGTTAAAAAGTGTATAGGCCACGGCAACAGAATCAGGAAATTTAGTATCTGAAATATTGATAAATGTGAAAGGTGTGGTAAATGTCTCCCCTTCCTGCTTTTGTAAGTTTGTATTATTTTCAGGGTCAAAAAGCAGCACACCTTCTGGTACACTGGTGTAGGTAACCAGCCATTTCTGCAGTTGGGCGGGGGTGAAGTTATTGGCATCCTCTACCTGCAAACGCAAACGCAGAAATGGATACTGCAAAGCATTGATGCTGCTAAGATCAAATGATGAAGCAAGCGAAATATTGGTAAATAACCCGGTGCGCTGCCCGGTCAGGCTTTCTCCCAAAATATCAAAAGTAACAATATCATCTGTTGTTTCTATTTCATCAATCAACTGTTGCAACATACCCCAGCTTTGCGCCGGGCCTATGCGGTCTGAGAGAATAGTGCCCTGGCTAAAACGACCCGTAATATCATCGTTTAAGTTTATTTGCTGTGATGCTGTAGGAGTAGCAGAAGTAGCATCAGCAATAATGACCGTTGCTGAACCGGGAGCTCCCCCTTTTTTTCCTAAAATAATTAAGGGGTCGCCATCCTGCAAACCGCTCATTTGTTCAGCAGACACGCCAATTTCTTCCAGTTTTTGAATTGTAGCAACAGGCCACGAAGGATAAAGCAGCTCACCTTTGGAGAAAAGTAATACAAAATCCCCCGCTTTTACTGCATCAATATATTGTACCAGTTTAGAGGGTGAAGCTGTTATTTGTCCGTTATTATAAGTATTAATTACCTGGGGCCGGCGTCCGCAGCTATTGCCATCTGCCACATCAAACCCACCCGGGTTTACTGCCAAATAAGGGGAAAGGCTTTCCTGGTCAAATGCGACTGCATTGATTGAATTTTGCCTGCAAACCCTTGATGCCGGGCTTGTTAATATATACTGTAATCCGTTGACAAGCAGGTCTGGCACCTGATTTACGGCCTCATTGCCGGTAGTAGACACCTGAAGTTCATTGGAAGTCTCTATAAAACTCCAAATATTAAAACCTTCTTTTTTTTCCAGCCCTGTAATTTCGTTATTTAGCAGTTGCTCAAACTCTGATTGTATCCATCCCGGCGGACTATCCGGGATGTATGTAAAAGAATTTTCTGTCCAAACATCCAACTCTCCCGGTTTTGGATCCGCAAATTTAGTTCTCCAGTAATAAACAACTGTATCATTTTCGTTCAACAAGCCCACCTCCCAATTTGCCAATCCAATACCGCTGATGGCAGTTTGTTGTTTGAAAGGGCTGTCAAAAGTTAAAGTCGTATCTAACTCAAAGAGCACACTTCTTTCTTCTGCGTTAAGCACAGCGCCTTGTAAATTACCTGCCTGTGCCAGCAAAGTAACCGTTGGTTGTGCAACGATGGCATAATTATGTGGAAGCACATTTACCGTGCCTGCCAGGGGCACAAAAAAATCAATGGCTGCCTGATTATTGGCTGTGGTAAGCTCATCCGTATTGCCATCTGCATTTAATATAACTTCAAAGCGATTGTCCCCAAAAGTAGCCCCAGGATCAGTGTCTATTTCATTGGCCCGGATAACAAAAGAAAGTGTATCCTGATAGCGTACGGGAGCAAACCGTACGGGCAGATAGTTGATAATTTGTCCATCAGCAAGCGTTCGGTTTACACTGACAAACATGGAGTCTGGAGTAGTACGGCCAAAATTTCTCACTATGATTTTAATAGCAAAAGAATCTGAAAAAGCCGTAATCTGCTCCTCATCAATGGGTTCTATGAATATATTATCATCATTGGTTTCGTAATCAGGTTTGCTTCTACCAAAAAGCTTCACAGCCGGGTCGCCTTGTAGTACACTTTGCTGTATCTGCGCTATATGTATTTCAGATTTGGCAGTGAGTGCTTCTTCAAACCTTTTATTAGCTTCTATCTGTACTTCTCCGATAGATGCTGAGACATATACAGAATCACCAAAACCTACGGCGTACATGGCATCAGTATATCGTTTTAATGTACCTGAAACACCCTGGTCGCTATGAGCTACTACATTCAGGGCACCTCGGTTAGCTGCTAATACCCAATCTTCGCCGAAGGTGAAGTTATCATTAAAAATATTACCGGCATTACATCCATTAATAATGATAGCTGGATATTTTCCTTTGTTATTATAACCAAACTGATCATCTGTAACAAAGCCAATATCCACATCCGTCAGCTCTCCTCCCGAATGGCCAAAAAAAGTAATCAACGAAACGCCTTTGTTTACTTCCTCAGCAATATTAATAAGTTCCACACTATTATTGGTGGACTTGCTTGAAATTGACACATTTCCTCCCAGGAAATCACCTTCGGCTACTTCTTTAAAATTCTGAACATACCGCTTAAATAGTGAGAGTTCACCCACTGAAACACCTCCGCTTAAATGGATCATATTTTTTTTCCATAATGCCTCACGGGTGGTAGTTTCCTGCAAATCACTGTTTAAGGTACGGGCTTCTTGTTCTTTTACCTTATCCAAATAAGCCGCTACTTCGGCAGGGGTACGTGCGTTCAACCTCCCTGTTGGAATACCTGCTCCATCTTCACTTCCTGCCAATCCGGCGGTTAGTATAGCATCAGAGCCCGGGAAGCCTCCGGTAGGCACCAAATCGTGTACAGTAACCGTGGTGGGATCTTTCCGGTGATAATTGGTATTTGGGGTTAATGATTTCCCTACGAGAAAAAGAAATTTTGGATTGCCTCCGTCCAGCATAAATTGCGCAAAATGCCGGATAGCCAGGGGGGAAACCTCTCCATAGTTAAATTGGTTATACAACTGTTCAATATCAGCTACTATGGTCTTAAAGTTTCCACCTTCCGCAGAAGCACGATAAGCTGCGTATGCCTGCACCGGGTCAGCATAATTCCCGGCATTTTTCTGAATTGATGAATGTGTAACAATCAGGTAATCGGCACTGGCCGGGTTAATATTTGAAAATGCTGCTTTGTTGATTGAAAAACTGTTTCTTTGGCTTCCTGCCAGTAAGGTACGCGCTCCCGTAGTGTTGGGAATAACCGATGTTAATAAAGTCCCATCCATATTAAACCCGAGCCTGAGCGGGTTATCTTTATCCGTTATGTCCAATAACAAAGGTTCTGCCGAAGGGTTTGCCAGCTCAATGTATGATTTCCCGGCCGGGTTTGGCGCCAGGTGGACAAGCTTGCTGCTATCCCCCATCGCATCCGGTACTTGTGGATAGGTGAGTTTTATGTAAGAAACAGATGCGTTATCCGGCCCGCCTTCTGCACCTCCGTTTACTGTCATCCTTACCACCAGGTTACCCGATGTGATGTCTGTCCACTCTATGCTTTCGCTCACCAGATGATTGTTCAAAAAGCTAAATTCTGCTGTAGTGAGGGTGCGCAAATTGCCTTCGCTATCACCTATTTGCAATGTAACGTTGTGCGGATGATTGTTGCGCCCGGCTAACAAAACTTCTAATTGTGGTTTATTGCCACCGGTAAACTGGCTGGGTGCAGGCAGGGTATAATTTACGGATTGGCCTTTCTGTACGCGGGGGCCCGTCCACCCCTCTCCATAATCATAAGTGCTTAACCGTACCCGTAGTTTGCTGATACTGTTTTGCGGATATTGCCTGCCTGTTGAATACTGGTTGGTGAACACCAACAGTTCCTCCTCCAGATGATAAGGTTCTGCCGGTATACCCGTAGTATTATTTTCTGAAAAGAACTCCATTCGTTTTCCATTGCCTGCACCGAGTTGCCAGGTCAGAAAATAGGCTGTGCTATCCGAATATAAATTATAAAAAGCGTGAGGTTGTGCTTCAGCAGGCTTGTATAGTTCAGCATCCAGCGTACCGTCATTTCGTTTTCCATAAAAAATGATAAAGTCTTCCGGGTCAAGTTTTGCATCTTGCTGACCCTCAACCCAGATTGCTTGTTCCGTTCCCCTGAAAAATAGCTGGATTCTTCTTGGGTCTACTGAGCTTACCGGGAAACCAGCCTCCAGCAAATCATCATAACTTACTTTGTAAATTCCGTCTTCTGCCAGCTTAATTTTGTAATAGGTTTGGTTATAGTTTATCCATTCATTTCCATGTTGGGCAAAGCAGTGGGCAGTGGGGAGTAGTAGTAGGCAGCAGGCAGTGGCCGTAAGCAGTGGCCGCTTATTGCTAAGAAAAGTGCCTTTCACCCATGAAAAAAAACTTTTGAATATTGACATACGAGCTATCGCCAAAACTGAATAACCATTCACAAAACAAAAAACTATAAATACACACCTACTTACCATCAAAACCGAGCTTCAGGGAAAAAACATGGGAATAGAGCGACTCGGCCTGGTCACCAATATTGGTGAGCGCATAATCAATGCTTAATTGTTTGATTTTTACACCTACCCCAAAATCAGGCTGGAAGGTACGGTGTGTACTTCCATCAAAATCTTTGACTTCCTGCACATTGCCTGCCCCTAAACGAATAAAAGCTATTTGCTGATAATCTATTTCTAAGCCTACCGATGGGTCTACAGAAAACGCATTGGTTTTTAGCAGAACATTTCTTTTTCCATCAAAAGTAAATCGTAAGTCGGCAGTGGCTAACAGCCCCAAACGCTCATCGAAAAAGCGGGAAGCATATCCGCCTCCTAAAATGGCTTTGGGCAGGGTTACTTCAATGGAATTTTCAGGAATTTCATTGCCTGTTTGGGTATATACGTCAATTACCAGTTCCGAATTATGCGACCAGGCATTAAACGTGCCTGTAATGTCCATCAGCATAAGGCCAAACTGCCATTGGTTCAACTCCCATTTGGCAGCGGCGTCCAGGCCAAAACCCCAGGCATTAGCAAAATTTCCGGCCGTTCTGTGCACTATTTTTACATTTGCGCCCAGGCTTAATCCTTTTAAAAATTTAACCTTTCGAGCATAAGAAAATAGAAATGCATAATCGGCCGCGGTGAAAAAGCGGATATTGTCATAGTTGATGCGTCCGTTGGCATCGTACAGGAAGCGTGTATCGGGAATATCGTCTACGGCAAAGCGCATGAGGGTAAGTCCCAGCGTGCTTACGGAATCAATTTTTGTAGCAAATCCGCCGTAATCATATTTGGCAATGCCTGCAAAATATTCGGCATGCATAAGCGAAATTTCATACTGGTTGCCGATACCTGTAAGCGCCGCCGGATTCCAATAGCCTGCGGTCACGTCATTCACAATGCCTGTGTGGGTGCTGCCCAAACCCAATGCCCGTGCGCCCACGCCAATATTCAGGAACTCATTGCTGTATTTGGGTGCAGACGTTTGGGCAAACAGTGAAGTTTGCAACAAGAAACAGCCTAAAAAAATAATAAAAAAAATACGATACATGCAAAATTACCATGATTTCTGCTACAAAATGTACAGAGTTTATAAACCCTTCGTATGTAGCAAAAATCAGACAAAAAACTTTACAAAACTTCCGAAGCCTTTGAGACTTCGGAAGTTTTAGCAAACCTTGAGTTTTTCTATCTCAAAATAATTTCAGCGGGCTGGGAAGCCCGCTGTCTGGAATTGGTGAGAGATTATAAATTGAGTTCTAAGTTGTCCAGCTTATCATTGATGGTGGTAATTTCTTCATTGGTAAGTTGAATTTCAACAGCTTTGGCATTTTCTCCCGCCTGCTTTGCATTTCTGGCGCCTACCAATGCGCATGTAATCCCCGGTTGCTGCACTGTCCAGGCAATAACCAACTGCGCGAGTGTAGCATCTTTTTCTTCAGCGATGGGTTTGATTTCGTTCAGAAACTGGTTGACTTTCGCTACATTTTCTTTTTTGAAATGCGGTTGTTTTGCCCGATGGTCGCCTTCTTCAAACTCATAATCTTCCGTGATTTTTCCAGTGAGCAAACCTCTTTGTAACGGGCTGTACGCCAGGATGCCCTGGTTATGCTCTATGGCATACGGCACCGCATCTTCTTCTACACTGCGGTTTACCATGCTGTAAGGCACCTGATTGGAGACAATGGGCACTACTTTATCAGCAACCGCCACCTGTTTGGCACTGTAATTACACACACCTGCCGCCCTTATTTTTCCATCTTTTAATAAGATTTCAATAGCTTCCATTGTTTCTTCAATGGGTGTGGTAGGATCGGCCCAGTGAATTTGGTATAAATCAATATAATCGGTTCGTAAGCGGTAGAGTGATTCCTCGCATTCCTTAATCACATTTTCTTTGCCGGCATATTTATGGATTGCCACCGGATTTCCCTCATTATCTTCGGAGTCAAAATGATGTTTTCCTTTGGTAGTATCCCATCGCAGGCCGTATTTGGTCAGTATTTGGACTTTGTCTCTTTTGCCTAACAAAGCTTCTCCCACGAGGTACTCGCTCACGCCAAAACCATATACCGGAGCGGTATCAAAAGTGGTAATTCCAAGGTCAAAAGACTTTTGCATGGCTTCAATGGCTTGCTTGCGGTCGGCACCACCCCACATCCAGCCACCAATTGCCCAAGCCCCAAAGGCTATGGGGGTGATTTCTACATCCGTATTTCCTAATTTTCTGTATTCCATGGTCTGTTCGTTTAAGTGATAGTTATTATTCAATCGTAATTTCTTGAACCAAAAATAGTACTTCCAATGCGCACCATTGTACTTCCTTCTTCTAACGCAATTTTATAATCCCCGCTCATTCCCATCGACAATTCCTGCATTTGTACAACTGAAGAAGGCAGGGCGTTGTTTGTCTTTATTTTATCAAACAAATTTTTCAGGCTCCGAAATTCTTTACGCACCTGGGCTTCATTATCTGTAAAAGTTGCCATGCCCATCAGCCCTAAAATACGAATATGTTGCATTTGTGCAACTTCTTCACTCAGCAACAGTTTCAACGCTTCTTCTTCACTTAACCCGTATTTAGTTTCTTCTTCAGCAATATGAATTTGTAACAGACAGGTAACCGTTCTGTTTACTTTTTTTGCCTGCTTTTCAATTTCTTTCAATAACCGAAGGCTGTCTATGGCATGGATAAGGTGTACAAAAGGCACAATGTATTTTACCTTATTTCGCTGCAAATGTCCGATCATATGCCAGTGAATATCTTTGGGCAATTCCTCAGATTTATCGGTCAGCTCCTGTACTTTGTTTTCCCCAAAATGCCGGATGCCCCCTTCATAAGCTTCCATAATCATAGCAGCAGGTTTGGTTTTGCTGACGGCAACCAACGTACAACCTTTCTCGTCTATTCCCTTCCGTAGTTGGGCTATATTTTCCTTTACGTCTATATTCATTATCTTTCTTTTTTACAAAACTAGGGATATCGCTATAAAATTCAGAAATGGGTCGAAGAATTATATTGTTAAGCATATTGATTTTAAGCTGTTTGAGTTGTTTTGGACAATCAAACCAGGATTTGCTGGAATTTAATCAACAAAGAAAACACATTACAGAATTGGGCATGATTACGCTGGGTAGTTGGGCTATTGGCAACATGGCTGTAAACGGTTTGTTAATGCCCAAAGCAGAAGGCCAAAGGTTTTACTTTTACCAAATGAATACGATTTGGAATGCCGTGAACCTGGTGATTGCTGGCATTGGTTACCATGCTGCCCGTAAAATACAACCGGAAAGTTTAGATTTAGCTGGTTCGGTAGAAGCCTATCATACAATGGGGAAAATCCTGATTTTCAATGCCGGGCTGGATTTGGCCTACATAGCCGGAGGATTTTACCTGAAAGAACGCAGCAAATACACAGATAACAAACCAGAGCGACTGGCGGGTTATGGCAACGCTGTTATTTTACAAGGTGCTTTTCTTTTCACTTTTGATATAGCCCTGTATCTTATTTTGAATGCACAAAACGATAAACTCAACACTTTGCTACAGAACGTTAGCCTGGTCTCAGACTACGGCTTCGGCTTTTCGTATCGGTTTTAAAGAAGAATTTAAAGATGGATACACCTCATTATCACCCCAAAGAAGTAAATAAACTACCTGACCAACCCGGTGTGTATCGGTTTTATAACAAAGACACAACGCTCATTTATGTTGGCAAAGCAAAAAGCCTGAAAAAAAGGGTGGGCAGTTATTTCAACAAATCTGTAACTGACCGCAAAACCCGGAAAATGGTTTCGCAGATAGAAAGGATTGAGTTCACCATTGTAAATTCTGAATTTGATGCCTTGTTGCTCGAGAACACCTTGATTAAACAAAACCAGCCCAAGTATAATATATTACTCAAAGATGACAAGAGCTATCCTTACATTTGCCTCACAAAAGAGCGGTTTCCCCGAATTTTTCCCACACGCCAAATGATTCCGGGCACAGGCACTTATTATGGCCCTTTTGCCAATATACGGGCCATGAATACCATACTGGAACTCATCAAAAACCTCTATACTTTTAGAACTTGTCATTATAATTTGTCAGATGAAAATATTGCACAAAACAAATTTAAGGTTTGCTTAGAATATCATATTGGCAACTGCAAAGGACCATGCGAAGGTTTACAAAATGAAGAAGATTACAATAAGGACATAACGCAAGCCATCCAGATATTAAAAGGTAATTTGAACCCTGCTAAAGTCTATTTTAAACAGCAAATGCAGGAAGCCGCAGAAAACCTGGATTTTGAAACGGCTCAGCAATTTAAAGAAAAGCTGAATTTGCTCTCTAAATACCAGGCCAAATCACTGGTAGTAAATCCAAATATGGCCGATACTGATGTTTTTACCATTGTATCTGATGAAAAAGCAGCTTTTATCAATTATTTAAAGGCCGATAATGGCACGGTTGTGCTTACCCAAACGGTAGAGGTAAAGAAGAAACTCAATGAAAGTGATAAAGATATTCTCTCGCTTATCGCAGTGGAATTACGCGAACAATATCTCAGTAATGCCGCAGAAATTTTGACAAATATTCCTTTATCACTTGATACTGATGCCATCAATATTACCGTGCCCAAAATTGGAGATAAAAGAAAACTGGTAGATATGTCGCTTAAAAATGCTTATTTCTACAAAAAGGAAAGGATTAAGCAGGCACAGGCTGGCAAGCCAAAGGAAAACAGGGTGCTTAAACAACTTCAGGCTGACCTTCACCTGAAAAACCTTCCGATGCATATTGAGTGTTTTGATAATTCTAATATTCAGGGCACCAACCCGGTAGCTGCAATGGTTTGTTTCAAAAATGGAAGGCCTGCCAAGAAAGAATACCGAAAATTTAACATCAAAACGGTAACCGGCCCTGATGATTTTGCCTCTATGCAGGAAGTTGTAGGAAGGCGCTACAAACGATTTATTGAAGAAGATTTACAACTACCTGATTTGGTTGTAATTGATGGGGGTAAAGGACAACTGAATGCGGCCTGTCAGGCATTGAAAGAACTGGGAATATACGGAGAAGTTCCGGTAATCGGAATTGCAAAGCGGCTGGAAGAAATTTATACACCCAATGACCCTTATCCAAAGCATATTGATAAAAAGTCAGAATCACTGAAATTACTACAACAAATACGGGACGAAGCCCACCGGTTTGCTATTACTTTTCATCGCCAAAAGAGATCTAACGCAGCTTTTTCCAGCGAATTAGAAAATATTCCTGGTGTTGGTAAGAAGACCATTCTTTCACTACTAAAAAAATATAAATCGCTGAAAAAAATTAAGGAAGTTGAAATGGAAGAGCTTGCGACAATGATTGGGGCCAGTAAAGCGCTGAAAGTAAAAGAGGCATTCATAAAAAAAGGGGATTAATATCCCCTTCTTTTTAATTATATAACAAAACGATTTTTTCTAATATTCCCAAACTTCGTGTTCCCTCACCATAAGTTTGTATTCAAAATCTAAAGACTCCAGCAAGGCCTGGCGACGGTTACCGTCTACCATATCAATTATACGGGAATCTTCAGGGTTAGAGTATTTTACTACCCTGGCAGCATGCAAACGTAAGTCAAAAGCAGCTTGCAAAGGCAAATGAGCAGCATCATTACGTGCGTTTACCCAAATAGCTTCCTTAGGATTTTGTTCCCAGATTTCTATCAAATCTTTATAGCGAAAGGTGGCTACTTCTCTCAACAAACCAGTTTCAGGAAACTTTTCAGGAGGCAATATTAACGTAACAGCCTGAATATCAAGGTACTGACGACCGCGCTCCTTATCAAAAATCAGATCTTCCATGATTTCAAGCACAGTAACATCACGGGGTAAAAACATGTAAGTTTCCTCTTCTGCAGGTGCTGCTGCTGCTTCCTCTCCTCCACTTGTACTTTCATCTCCCCAGGCATCACCCCATCCATCATCAGTAGATTCCTCTGCACCAAATCCGGCGGCAATTTCATCTTCAGACAATCCACCACCCATTTCAGGAATTTTCATGTTTTCGATAAATTGCTCTTTGGTCATGCGCTCGTTGAGCGAATCGCTGGTATATGGCATGAGTGTACCCGCCATTACCGCATCAATGATCACTTTGGTGATTTCCCTGTTCTCTGAGAAAAAAGGCTTGTTTTGTTTCTCTTTCAGGTCCATTCTCCGCCACAACCGTGTTTTGTACAGTTGATCTGACTCATGAATAGGCCTTACAGAGTTGGGATTATACCCATCTGATTCCTGGGCAAAAGAAGGGGAAAGGCTTGTTGCCATAAAGGCAACAAGCGCAAAATATTTTAAAATCGTTTTGTTATTCATAGTACCTATCAATTAATATGCAATTACTTCAAATTGATTGAAAATACAGCAGAGCCAATATTTACGTCTTCTATTTGGTTTTGGAAATTCATCCTTTGCACTTTTTTCACCTCAATTACAATCCTGTCTCCTGATTTGGCTTGCGATACAAAAGAATTCAGATTTACCTTTTGGTCGCGCATTGTAGCTTTGCCAATGGGTCTGCTACCTCTTGCCAATCTAATATCGGCATCTACAACTCTATAACGAGCATCTTTAGGCAAAAATTGCGCAAAACTTTCGTCTGGTACTGCTTTTATCTCAATGCCCCTCAATCTGGAAATATCTTCACCTTGCAATATATTTACTTCTTTTCCACCTGGTCCGTATACTTTAATCTCAGGCTTAGGAATCCTTTTTACTTCAAAAGATTCAGAACCAATGAAGTTGCCATTACTGCTTACACTCAAGTCTACCTTTTTCGTAGTAGGGATAATGGTTACAGCCCCAGCCTTGCCGCCTTTGATGGCTTTGCCACCTTTGGCATTAAAAGAAGGATTATAGCTGGAACCCAACTGAGGCACGTTCACCATCAACTCATTACCGCAGTTTAAATACAAAGACTGCACTGAAGCCGATTGCACCTGAATTACAGGTTTGGTAACGAAATAAGTAATTTTTTGCTTATAAGTAGTATCAATACCGCCTTGTTTGATAGAGATAGCGGCATCAAAAGTCATCTCTGCGATTCCGTCTTTATCAAAACTGGAAGCTTTAGCAGGAATCTTAACTTTTCCCATACCACCTTCTACCGGAATTTCTTTTCCATTTACGGTCATTGTAGGCGAAATAGCACTTGATGACGCAGCAATGAAAAGATCAGCCTCATAAGTAGTACCTGCAGCTACTACTTCAGCTTTAGGGCGTACCATGGGTACAATCTTGTCAAACTTAACGTCGGCAGCACCTACCTGGCGGGCTAATTCATCCAACGCCTTCGTTTCACGTGATAAAACTTCATTTTTGAACTGGCTCAATGTTGCTAAAGCAGCAACCATGGGTGTGTTCTGAAAATTTAGTTCTGAAAAAGGCTTCTTATTTTGGTTCGGATCATTCTTGAACATAGGGTGATCTTTTCCATCATACGCAATGGGAACAAAGGTAGAACCTGTAAGCTTTGTCAAGTCCTGGGTGTAACCATTCAGCGTTTGCTTTAATTCCTCACCTTTCTTATTACGAACCATCAATTCAGAAATTTTCTCTTCATTTTTGATTCCACGGTATTGATTATCTTCATCAACACCACCTGTAACTTGAATAAACTGCTCTTTGTAACCGTCCAAAACGCTTACTACTTCTTTGGTCTTTTTCCGTACTTCATCTGCTTTTTTCAAAACAGCTTTGTCTTGCGCACGGTTACCTGATTCTTCTACGGCAGCCTGCATCCGTTGAACGGTATTACCATTTTTCGTGGTCGTGTTCGTAGCAGCCTGCTCTAAACTTTGATCAATAAAGATAAATCTTTGAAGTACTGTGTTACTCACCTGCAAAGCAAGCAGGGCGGTAAGCACCAGATACATCATACTGATCATCCGTTGCCTGGGTGTTTCTTTGCCTCCGGCCATAATATACCTGTTTTAATGTTTGTTAAAAAATGTTCTTAACTCAAACTCTTTATTGCATTATGCTTTCATTGCACTCAGCATATTACCATACACTCTGTTGAGAGAAGTGATGTTTTGATTCAGGGAAGAAAACTGATTCTTAAATTCTTCAGTGTTCTTGCTGGCTTCAGACACATTTTCAATGGCTTCACCCAAGTTAGAATAGAACTTGTTTAAGGCTTTCAAATGACTATTAGCATCTTGCAATTCTAATTCATACACTGAATTAAGAGAAGACAAGTTCTTGGTAATCAATTGCACCTGCTCATGGTATTGCTTTGCATCCTGGCTGGCAGCACTCATTTCAGACATCGCGCTCACTGTAGCTGAATATGACTGATTCAGATTAACCAATGATTTGGAAGCTTCTTTAACATGTCCGGCATACTCATTAGTAGCTACGGAAGCATTGGCCAGTGAACCCATTTGAGCTACAGAATCAGACAGATTTTTCATGCCTTTTCCTAAGCTGTCAACTAATTCAGGGCCAATTTTAGAGCTTTCAAGCATATGATCCAGCTTTTTGCTCACCGAGTCTCCCTTGCCATTAGAAATCTCTCTTCTTCGTGGCGCCTGGTTAGGATCACCTGTGAGTTCAGGGTACACCAAACTCCAGTCATAATCGTGACCTTTGGGCTCAAATGCACTTAATGCAAAAATGATTGCTTCTGTAGTTAAGCCGACCATCAACATGATATCAGCTCCTGTCAAGTGCAAAATTTTAAACATAGCACCCATAATTACAACTGCAGCACCCAAGCCATAAATTTTGGGCATGATAGTGCTATAGAGTAAATCTGAAAATCCACCTTTCTTGTTGCTCATTGTTATTAATTTTTAGAAATGATGATAAATTTATTTTGATTGGATAAACTAAAAAAGGATATTAATTAAATTCGTTACCTGAAGACCGGCCAATGTAAATCATTGCACAACGGAAACCAATATAGGCATTGGTTGAGTCTTGGTGCTCAAAGCTTTTGATACCTGTCTGCAAGAAATATGAAATATCTTTCCATGAACCGCCCCTTACTACTTTTCTGGGCTCGTTGGGGTCGTTATATCTGGGGTTTAAGTCCCATACAATGGCTGTAGAAGCAGGATTATATGCATCTTCGCACCATTCCGAAACATTTCCAGACATATCGTACAGACCAAAGTCATTGGCAAAATATGAAGCTACTGGTGCTGTATATGCAAAACCATCGTCAAAGTAATTTCCCCGACCAGGCTTAAAGTTGGCAAGTAAGCACCCTTTTGCATTTCTTATGTAGGGGCCACCCCAGGGATATTTTGCAAGGTCTCTCCCTCCTCTGGCAGCATATTCCCATTCTGCTTCAGTAGGAAGGCGGAAGTTGGGCATTGTAACCATCCCATTGCTTTCCCTGTAGTTGTTCAGGTATTGGGTTCTCCATTGGCTGAAAATCTGGGCCGATTCCCAATCTACACCAACTACTGGATAATCGTCAAAAGCGGGGTGTGAATAATAGTATTGCACAAGAGGGTCACCCATGTGGTGTGTATAGTTACGCTGCCACACGGTAGTATCGGGATACAACTCATCCATGATAAAGTTAACACCTTTACCTACAAGAAAGTCATACTCACCTTCACCTTCCTGCAATTCTGTAATAAATTGGCGGTATTCATTGTTGGTAATTTCGGTATCGTCCATATAGAACGCACCAATGGTAATCTGCTTGTTAAAGCTGATTTGGGTGGCTGCCGGATCTTCATCGGTCTGCCCCATATGAAAAGTCCCCGCCGGTACCCTAACCATACCATAAGGTGTAGACATCCCGGAATAGGTCCTGCCTTGTACACCGACAAGCTGACCAAAATCTTCATCCTGACCGCCTCCGAATAATCCACAACCTTGTAATGTTAGAAGTACGACAACGTAAACAATAGCACTTCTGAAGTTTAACACTTTGTACATAACACAAATGTTTAATTTACATACACTCTGATGACACAAATGCAAAGTTTATACTTTTAGCTTTTAAAAAACTGTGAACCTTGCTACAAATTATATCTTTGTAATGTTTTATAAAAAAATTACAAAAAAATATTTACTAAATTATATTTAACACACCTGTTCTTATTGCCTAAACCGAGGAGTTCTTATGATCTTTTTCTCGTTATTAGACGTTACCGGTAAGCTATAACTCACCATTATTTCATGTGAAGTCGGCTCTTTCGCATCTTGCGCTTTTACTATATAATCAAATGAATAACCTAGTTTGAGCGACTTCTCTTTCAAAAAACTGTATCCTACCATTAGTACCATTGCTTCTGATTGCCTGTAAGATATTCCTGCCCACATGGTATTATCATATGTAGCTAAAATACTTGCATCAAAAGAAAAAGTATTGAGATCAGACTGCACCAAAATAGATGGTGTCAGTGTTAATTTATAAGTGGGTTCATAATCAAACCCTCCTGTTATAATCATATGGTTTTCCAAAGGATTCCGAAGTGAATCAGCACCAAAATCAAATTCAGACTTTATCAAATGTTTTACGCTGATTCCAGCATAATATTGCCGTGCCCGGTAAAAAACTCCAATAGAAAGATCGGGCCTGATTTGAGATGGCTTCCCTTCCTGCCGAAGTGGGTCATCCTGTTGTACCCAACGATATTGATCAAAATCAATTGATTGTGAAAAAACACCCGCCCTAATTCCTAAGCTAAGCTTTGAATCGCCTATTCCTAAATGATAAGCATATGAAACCTGAGCCTCCATGTTTGTTAGTGGCCCCAGCTTATCATTTACCACATGTACACCCAGTCCGCTACGAAGCCTTAACAAGGGCGTATTCAAGCTTACTACTTGTGTATTCAAGCCTCCAGTGCCATCACCTGTAAAAGATGGCTCATATCCTGCCCATTGCGTTCTGTGGAATGCTTTAAAAGTAGTTAAGCCCTCTACGCCAGCATAGGCCGGATTGTAATACAGTGTATTAAACATGTATTGACTAAACTGGGCATCTTGTTGCCCATATGAGCACACTGTGTAAAAAATACCGAGAAAAGCAAGTAATACTTTTTTCATGTAATTCTATATATCAAAAACGTGGCATAAAGGTAGAATTTTACGAAAAAATATTTTTTCGTTTTTAAAACTTTTTCATACAACGTATAAATATCAACCTAATTGTATAATACAAACCAATTACCTCATTTTCGGTTTGTCTCTTTGATATAAACTTCAATGGCACCTGTCATGGATGGAGCGTTCGGTATAGGTGCTTCAATATCGACAATCAAGCCTG
This sequence comes from Cyclobacteriaceae bacterium, assembly GCA_965230065.1. GTDB lineage: Bacteria > Bacteroidota > Bacteroidia > Cytophagales > Cyclobacteriaceae. The sequence goes on from OZ245942.1 coordinate 1,099,058, forward strand.
CATCTACTGCCGCTTTTGCCGTGGTAGGGCCAAATACAGCGATACGCGTGTCATTTTGCTTAAAATCAGGAAAATTTACAAATAAAGAGTTGATACCTGAAGGGCTGAAAAAAGCAATGATATCGTAGTAAACATCTTCCAAATCAGAAAGGTCGGCAGCCACGGTTTCATACATGACAGCCTCAGAGTACTTATAACCATTTTCTTTCAAAAAATCGGGAATATCATCTTTTCTAATACTTGAACATGGGAACAAATATTTTTCATTCTTATGTTTTTTCAATATCTCAATCAGGTCTCCTGCTGTTCTCTGCCCCGTAAAAATCTTTCGCTTCCGGATTACGATATACTTTTGAAGGTAATACGCTGTCTGTTCTGATATGCAAAAATATTTCATATCAGGGGGCATTTCTATCTTCAATGCCTTGCAAATGCTGAAAAAGTGATCCACTGCATTCCGGCTGGTAAAAATAACAGCTGTGTGATCCAGAATATCTATTTTTTGCTTTCTGAAATCTTTTGCCCTTACCGGTTCAACCTGAATGAACGGCCTGAAATCAACTTTCAGGTCATATTTTTCTGCTAAATCAAAATAAGGTGATTTTTCGGTTTTTGGTTCAGGCTGAGAAACTAAAATACTTCTCACTTCTTTCATCCGGTCTTTGACTGTTTTTGTCATGCTTTCGCTCATAAGTCTTTATTGTTCGGTGTTAAACTTTCAATTATTAAACAAATTATTGCGCAAAAAATTATGCTTACGGTATTATCTCCAATACGTATCAGGGAAGGATAGAAAAAACTACAAGGCAGGCTCATCTACTTTTCTTGAAACACTAACCTAAGAAAAACTTAAACCCAATGAATAGAGGCAAAATTTCTAAGGTGCAAATGTAGGAAAATAAATAAATATTTCTAAACGCACTAATATCGAATAGCCTGTGAAATAGCAAAAACACCCGTAATAGGGAAAAAATTACTACAGAGTACACAAAAATATTGTAATATATCGTTTGGCCTTTTCCAAGGCCCAGATAAGTAAAAACCAGGATTGTAAATAATATAACTCCGAATGTTAGTGACATTCGAAAATAATCCAGAATATGGTGCTGTACGATACGTGATAACCGAAACAACGTCCCGATAGCCATTACCATAATGTATTTTAATGCAAAAACCCCTAAAACCAGTAATGCAACTTTTATCCAGATTGATATAATCCCTGAAAAACTATCGATGGGATAGCCGGGAAGTTGAACTTCCAAGACATTGGACGTATGCACAAAAACAATGATCAAATAAGCTACCAGTAATCCATAATGCAATAAAAACATAAGATTGGTAGTATTTAGCAGTTTGATTTTGGTATACATATCTTCCTGAAGGTTTAAAGAAGATATATTGCGAAAACTATGATAGTTCTTGAAAGCTTTCGGAAACTGGTGTGATAGTACAGCATAAAAAAGTAACATTACTACCAAGCCTGCCGCAAAGAAATTATTAATTTCCGTTGAACTACGCATTACAGGTACATCACTGACCGTATTTTCTGTTTTCTGCTCTACCAACCGGGTGGTAATCTGGTGATAGGAGCGATGAGGATCATAGATAGAAAACCATACGGATGACAATTTATATTGCTCATATAAACTATCTATTTCATACAATACACAGGACGTTCCCTCCTGGTAATCAACAACTTTTTGGTTTATGAGGATCGTACTTCCTTTCGGGATACAACATTTCAAGGTAAGCCCCTGATGTTGCCTTAAATCTAGAGCGAAACTTATAACCGGCGATTGCCTTCCTGCATTTTCTATAAATGGAATATGATTACCCTCTTCATCAAGCGTAACCCAGTCTTTTCTCAAATCTTTTCTTACAGCGTAATTTTCATCGTCAATATGAGTACGAAGAGGTTGGGAAAAGCCCTGAAAAAAACCACAAAAAAGTAAAATAAACAATAAAAAATGATGCATAATAAGCATTAATTATACAAGCTACTTTAAGTTAGCAAATGTATACTGAACCTCCATACTATGCTGCGTTTACCACAGTATTTTTATGTAACTTTTTGTCAAAACCTGCTAATATATCCGAAATGTATTTTTGATAGCGATAAATCTAAGGGTTGCTCCTTCGTTTTTCCCAGAGCATAAGCCAAATTAAATACTCCGGTTTTTGTTACCAGGCTGATTCCTGCGCCTACCCCCAAAGGATAATCGGTATATCCTTCCCTGCTAATATACGACTGGTCGTAGAACACGAAAAGATAAGAATGCTCCTCTTGCTGTCGGTCAAAAAGTAAGCGTAATTCCAGGTTTGACAAAGCATAGGATGATACGTAAAAAAACTTTTCATTGAAACCCCGCAGTGAATGCAACCCTCCTATCCGCCAGAGGTCATTCATAAATAACTGCTCACTTTGCATCGTCCCGCCTTGTAGCCTCTGGAATAATACCACACTTTTTCCCAACGGCCGGTAGTAGCTCAGCGTGCCCAACAACATGTACTGCCACGTCTGCGAGGGCACAGCAGCATTATCCGGCACTGTGTCTTTAAGTTTTTTGTTGCCTACACTTCCTTCCAAACTAAAATTCATGCCTTTTATCGGGAACAAAAGATGATCCAGGTTACGCCAGGTATATTTTATACCATAGCTGTTCAAGTTGAAATCAGCATATTCCGATATGGTTTCCGCGGGGAGTGAAGCACCCTGATGGCTCAACAAACGGCTTGAGCGAAAATTGGCATAAACACCTATTTTGCTAAATGCGTTTTTACGAAACGAAAAATCGGCACGGAAATCACGATTTACAAAGAGGGTGTCTTGTTTCAAAAAATCAAAGCCAAGTGACACATCAAGGGGTGATTTTAACAAGTTAGGATGTGCATAATGGGCGGTTAATTCCTGGGACTGCACTTGTAAGCGTTGCCACTGAAAAGAAAGCGTTTTTCCTGCATGAAAAAGGTTGTTCAGCAACAGATTTACCTCACCGGTAAGCAATAACTTACCTCCTTTCCCTTCATTGGGTAAAAAGCTGATGACCCCGTCTATTTGGTTGCTTTTCTTTTTTGATAATTCAAGATAAATATCAGCCGATTCATTCTGAAAAGTAGTGCGAATCGGCTGTTCTAAACTCAGGTAAGGTAATTCACTAACCAGACTTTCTATGGCATCCACTTTTTTTTGCTGGTATGCTGAACCAGCCTTTATACCCAAATAGGCAGCCAGAAAACCTGGTTTTATCAAAGAAGAATCATTGACGTGCAAATGCCCGAAAGTAATAAAAGGCCCGGCCTGGTAATCCAAACTGGCACTGATTTCCCCTTCTGTTAAAGAAATATCTGTAAGGCGTATGGAAGCAAAGGGGTAACCTGTATTTTCGGCGTGTTGCAGTACATTTTCCATCAGTTGCCCCACTTCTTCATAATGAAAGGGCTGATCCAGATAAAATTTTCCCCGAAACCCAGTCTTGTCTTGTAATAATGGCGACAAACTGCCCACCGAAAGCCTGGCCCATATAAACTGTTTTCCTACTGAAATAGTGGTAATAAACTGATTGCCCTGCTTGCTCAACGCATCTGCTTTTGCTGTGAAATAACCGTCTTTTTGCAGCACTGCTATCAGACGGAAAACTTCATGCTTAGCCGCTGCTTCACCAGAAACGGATTTATTTACCGGATACTTTTTTAATAACTGGAACTCCGCATCCGAACAATGAACAACCAGCTCTTTTTCAACAGACTGGGCTTCGGCCTGCCAGCAAAAAAACAGCACCCATGAAAAAATAAAAAAACAATGCAGACACATACGGAAAACAATTAGGTACAATCCTGCAAAAACAATACAAATCAGTTGTTTTACATCTAAAAAAGCAAAATCACTGTATGGCTATAACAAAAGCCTCCTTGCGCCAAAATTCAAAATTTATCCTTATCTTTAATGGTCGCCCTTAAACTTTCTCTTTTTAGTTATGCGTAATTTTCCGGTACAACGACTCTTATTAATAGGGTTTTCTTTCTTCATATCGTCTGCTACATATTCACAATCCTTCCAGGGGTTTACTGAAGAAAACGCCCGGCAACAGATCTTGGTAGAAGAGCTTTTCCAAACCCTGCCCGATGGGCTGACCTTCAAAACTCACCTGCAGGAACTTACCAAAGCGCCGCACCCGGCCGGATCGGCAGCCAGCAGGAATGTAATAGCGTATATCGGGGATGTAATGAAGCGTGCAGGTATGTACGTTGAAAATTTCGATTATGATATTTATCTGGATCAACCACCTACCGACACAAGGGTAGAACTTGTCCTGCCCATACGTTTACCACTCAATAATAAAGAGTATATTCATGACGAAGACCCTTTTTCTTCCCATAAAGATATTTTACCCGGCTGGAACGCTTATTCAGGGTCAGGAGATGTAACGGCTGAAGTGGTATACGTGAACTATGGTAGAAAAGAAGACTTTGAGCAAGTGGAAGCCATGGGCGTTTCCCTCAAGGGAAAAATTGCGCTTGCCCGGTATGGTGGCAATTTCAGGGGTTACAAGGTGAAATATGCCGAAGCTGCCGGGGCCGCAGGTCTCATCATGTATACCGACCCCGCCGACAATGGATATACCCGCGGCCTGGTTTACCCCGAAGGAAATTTCGCCGACGCAAGTACGATACAAAGGGGTTCTGTGCTAACGCTTGATTACACGGGCGATCCGCTCACCCCATTCCATCCGGCCTTACCTTTAAACAGCAAAACAAAAATCAAAAGGCTTGCCCCTGAAGATGTGGCATTTCATACCATTCCTGTAGCCCCCATCCCTTATGGATCAGCCCAGGAAATATTGAAGCGCATGACGGGGCAGTCTGTGCCTGCAGGATGGCAGGGTGGCTTGCCTTTTACCTATCGTGTTGAGGGAGGGCAAAAGCTGAAAGTACACATGAAAGTAAGGCAGAAAAAGGATTTTACCCGGGTTACCAATGTGGTAGGTACCCTTACCGGCAGCGAATATCCGGATGAATGGATTATCCTGGGTTGCCATCATGATGCATGGGAGTTTGGCGCATTGGATCCTAACAGTGGCACAGCCACTTTGCTGACCCTGGCTGAAGCCCTGGGAAAATTAGTAGAAGCCGGGTACCAGCCCAAACGCACTATCAAAATAGCCCATTGGGATGCCGAAGAATTTGGGATTTTGGGCTCTACCGAATGGGTAGAACAATTTCGTACGCAACTTTCTGGAAAAGCCGTTGCCTACATCAACCTGGACGCAGCCGTATCTGGCCCAAACTTTGGGGCCTCAGCTTCTCCTTCTCTCAAACAAATTATTATTGATGCTACCAAAAAGGTGATACACCCGGATACCCAACAACCCATTTACAAACACTGGATGGAAAAACAACCAGGAATGATTGAGCCCGTCCTGGGCAATTTGGGTGGCGGGTCCGACCATGTGGGTTTCTACACCCATTTGGGCATTCCTTCGGCCGGGCTGGGCATGAGTCGGCCTTCAGGTATTTACCATTCCGCTTACGACAATTTTGCCTGGTTCCAGAAATTTGCTGATCCTAATTTTGTGTATGGCCCGGCCATGGCAAGAATTTGTGGTGTCATCACCCTGCAACTTGCCAATGCCAACCTGATTCCTTACGAACTCTCCTGCTATGCGACTGACCTTCAGAAACACACAACCCAGGTAGAACAAAAGATTCACAAGTACGCAGAAAATGTTCACCTGGATGATATGCGAGAAGCCATAGAAGGCTTGCGGGAAGCCGGGAAACTTTATCAGGAAGCTTTTTATAATAAACTGGAAGACGAAAGCATTGAAAAAACATACGCCAATATTGTTAATGAACAACTGATACGCTTAGAAAAATCTTTCATTATTCCTCAGGGAATGCCTTTTGGCAAGTGGTACCGCTCTCTTTATGCTTCACCCGACCCGTTCAGTGGTTATGCCTCATGGATGCTGCCTGCGCTGGCGTATGAAGCTTCTTTACAATCTACCGAAAACCTGCAAACCTGGGAAAAAGAATATGTTTCTGCAATAAAAAAGCTTACTGCCCAAATCAATTCCCTTACCCAAAAACTGCTCATTCCTGGTAGCGGCAGATAATTTTTTTCATCCTGAAAAAATATTTATACTTGAATATTATAGCTTTTTATAAACCTGTTCACTTACTATGAAATTTATACCCATCCCACTCATCATCATGCTGGGTTTGCTAGCATTTGCCTGTAACCAACAGCAGCCGCCTGCCACTACCGCACCAGGCAAACCCAACATCATCTACATACTGGCCGATGACCTGGGTTATGGCGACCTGGGCTGCTACGGACAACAAAAGATAGAAACACCCAATATTGATGCGCTGGCAAAAGCAGGCATGAAGTTTACCCAACATTATGCCGGAGCTCCCGTGTGTGCCCCCTCCCGCTGTGTATTACTTACCGGGAAACATACAGGGCACGCTTATATCCGTGGTAATGGAGAATGGAAAGAGCGGGGCGAAGTGTGGGATTATATGGCTATGTTCAATGACTCTACCCTTGAAGGCCAACGCCCTTTGCCTCCCGGTACGCTTACGTTGCCTGCCCAATTAAAAAAAGCCGGATACCACACCGGTATGACAGGCAAATGGGGGCTGGGTGCCCCCCACACGGAATCTATTCCTACTACAATGGGATTTGACTTCTTCTTTGGTTACAACTGCCAGCGGCAAGCCCATACCTATTATCCTTTGCATTTGTATAAAAATGAGCGCAGGGTGTATTTGAATAATGACACGGTTCCTCCCAATACCAAACTCTCCGATACGGCAGACCCTCTCGACATAACAAGCTATGCTAAGTACAACCTTACTGACTACGCTCCTGAATTAATGTTTGAGGAAATTACCGGTTTTGTAGACCGCCATCAGGATGAACCTTTCTTTTTATACTGGGCCTCACCCATTCCGCATGCACCTTTGCAGGCCCCCCGGCGATGGGTAGACTATTACGTTGAAAAATTCGGGGATGAAAAGCCCTATCTGGGAGAAAGGTCATATTTTCCCCACCGTTACCCACATGCAGCTTATGCCGCCATGGTTTCTTATCTTGATGAAAACGTGGGCAAGCTGGTGCAGCAATTGAAAGACCTGGGGATTTATGAAAACACCCTGATTATTTTTTCTTCTGACAACGGCCCTTCCTTCAATGGGGGCACCGATTCACCCTGGTTTGATAGTGGCGGGCCTTTTGCCAGCGAACGAGGCAGGGGTAAAGGAACAGTGTATGAGGGTGGAATACGAGTACCCATGATCGCCTCCTGGCCCGGGCACATTGCAGCAGGCACTTCTACCAATCAACCCTCGGTCTTTTATGATGTTTTCCCAACCCTGTGCGAAGTAGCGGGTATTGCCCCCCCTCAAGATACCGACGGCATCAGCTTTCTGCCTACTTTACTCGGACAAGAAGTACAAAAGCAGCATAACTTTTTATATTGGGAATTTCCAGCGTATGGTGGACAAGCAGCCATTCGCATGGGAAAGTGGAAAGTAATGTGGCAGGAAATGCAAAGCGAAAACCCGGAGCTGGCTTTATATGATTTATCCACCGATCCGCAGGAAACTGAAAACCTGGCAGATCAGCACCCGGAAATTATCGAGAGGGCCAAAACCATTCTTTCCCAGGAACACACTCCTCCTGCCTTAGAAAAGTTTAGAATTACTGCTTTGGAAAACGGGAGTGTGTTTTAGATATATTTCAAAGAAATACCCCTCCTAGTCCGGCAGGGGCATTACCATGATATCTTTATAATAAACACGGCTTTCTGGGTCATGGCCCTGGAGGGCAAAAGTACCGCTTGAAATTCTTCTGCCTTTCCGGTCAGCAGGAAGGTTGTCGGGTTCGGTATAATCTACCTGGGTTTTGCCATTTACTTTGATGATGATGCGTTTTCCACGTACGATGATGTGTTGGGTAAACCATTCATTGTCTTTGGCTGGCACTTCCTTCACGTCATCAATGGCATAAAGGCTGGATGTTCTTCTCCAGTCGGTATGGGAGTTGTTCACCTGCACCTCATAGCCTTTGGCAGGCCACCCGTCTTCCTGGTATTCGGTATGAAAATACATGCCCGAATTGGAGCCAGGCGTGGTCATTACCTGGGCTTTGAATTCAAAATTTTTGAAATCGTGGTTTTTTACGGAACCTACATAAAATAAGTGTGCCCTGGGCCCATCTACGACAATCATGCCGTCTTCTACAGAAAAAGTTTCCGAATTTTCGCCAACCTTCCATCCGTTCAGGGTTTTACCGTCAAAAAGACTGATCCACTCTTCTTTAGGGTCTGAAGTAAAACTGGCACAAATAGCAATGAGTAATGCCAGTACGCTGTATTTCAATGTGTTTTTCATGGAATAATGTTTGGGTTAAGTGTTTATATTGAGATTGTAGCCAAATTTAACAGATGTTTCCCGAATAATAGGCCAAATTCTTTCAATTTCTGCTTTGGTCAGGTTTTCTTTCCACCTTCCTATCCGTACCTGATGATCGGTTGTGGAATAAGGGCGGGATGTTGCAGCTTCCACAAAGTTTGCATTATTGGAGTTTTGCACCCGTTTTGCCCATGCCTGTAACGCAGGTTCGCAGTATCTTTGATCACACCCTGTATCCTCACAAATATTGTGGGCAAATGCCAGCGGATTGCTGACCATATCTTCAAACCGTTTTACCTTTACCATATCCGCTATCTGGGCATAGCCTACCTCATTGAGGTATTGCCAATGATGGGCGCAACGCTCCAGCAAAGGGCGCGAAAGCCACTGCTGCCAATCAGGAGGCCTGGGATGATGCCCCCAGTTTTTGGAAATACCCACCCGCAGCGAACAAACTGTATCCAATGGATGCCTGATTTGCCAATACCATTGCCTGGGTTCCGGGAAAATCCGTAATAGGTGTTCCAAAGGAAACGACAAACCAGTAGAGGATGAAAAGCCCGGACTTTCTGTAGGTACTTTAACGGCAACCGGAAATTTATAATTGAGTTTAGCCAGTTGCTCAAAAGGTGGTTCGCTGAAATATGAATAGCCCGGCAAATGCTCGAAAAGTTCACCAAAAATAGAAGTGCCGGAACGTCCGCAGCCGAGAATGAGCACATGTTTTTGCATAAATACGATAATAATCAATTTAATAAATTTCAATAATTTTTTGCTATATTAACTGTATATCTTAGCATACTACCATTTATGAAAAATACACAATATTTCTTTTTAATCTTATTTTTTAATAGTGTATTCACAATTTCCTCACTGGCTCAGTATAGCGAAACTATACAGTCCGATCGTCCCGGCATTTCCATAGGCTCAAGTACTGTCGGCAAAAACGTATTCCAAATCCAAACAGGCCCTATCTTAGGAAAGGTAACATTTGAAGAAGATGGGGAAACAAATATACTGGCAGAATCCACAGTGATCCGTTTCGGCCTCACCAGTAATGTTGAAGTCAGCACGGCCTTCACCCTGAGCAGGGATAAAACCAAAAGCACCAACGGGGAAACAATCCTCAGCGGCCTTAGCCAGGCAGATGTGGGCTTCCGGGTAAACCTGTACGAAGGTGAGGGCATCGTGCCAGCCGTAGGGTTTCAGTCCCGGCTAAAGTTGAATATCCTAAGCAAAGCTTTCAACCCAGATCACCTGGGTATGGAATGCTTGCTGGTTACTTCTCAGGAACTTACATCCTATTTGTCGCTTACTACCAACTGGGGTGCAATATGGAACGGAAGATCTCCTGACCCCAGAGGAGTGTATACCATCAATCTGTCTTTTCCCATAGGCGATAAACTGGGTGGCTTTGTTGAAAATTTCGGTTCCGTAAAAAGTAGTAATTTCAATACCAGTTTTGATGCCGGTGTTGCCTATCTGCTCAACAATGACTTGCAATTGGATATTTCGGGTGGGTATGGCAAAAACGATGGAATAAGTGATTATTTTGTAGATTTTGGGCTGTCATGGAGGTTTTTTGTATCAAAGAACATTCCGTAATATTTTAAGTTTTTGATAAATTTAATGCGAAATTGTCTTCATTAGAACCAATTTTCCATAAATATAAACTTTAGAGCGGATGAAACCCAATCTTATCATTTTTCTGATTTTGTGTATTTCCCTCATTCTATTTTCTCAAAGAATTTTGGCCCAGGAAAGCCCGGCTCCTGAAACAATGAAGATGCTTGACTTAACGCCCCCATCCAAGCCCTGGCACAAAAACCTTTTAGATATCAAAGTTTCTGAACGCCAGTTTAAAGACATACAAAACAGTGCGGGTGAAAAGCTTAACCTCAAAGAGGTACAACTGTCTTTCAATGGTAAAGCACTCCCTGTAGAATCAGGGCACTTGCGGGGCAATACACCCCTTTACCTTAAGCGAAAAAGTTTTAATTTCAGCCTGGAACATAAGGCAACTTTTCTCTCGGAAGAAATGAAACACTTTTACCTGATTAGCTTGTCTATGGATCGTAATTATTACCGCAACCGCCTGGCTTTTGACCTCATGCACCAACTGGGCTTCTTCGGGTTATTCTATACGTATACCCAGGTAAGTATCAATGATCAATCGCAGGGAATTCACCTTTTGGTACAACGCCCGCAAGACCATGCTTTTCATGAACTGCATGCCCCTGTTATTATCCGTCGGGGTTATGACGACCGCATAAAAAAATATAAAGCGCATAAGCACGTACCCAAAGATACTGTAAAACTGTACCTGAAGCAGTTTCGCAACATTGGTAAAGTAAGCCGGAAATATGAAGGGGACGCCATGCGATCCGAACTGCAAAAACTCATGGATGTACCCATGTATATGCATTGGATGGCTTTCAATTATCTGGTGAGCAATGGTGACTATACCGATGAGGTGTATTTCTATGCACAAAAAGAGAAAAGTCCCAAAACACTGGGTATCATTCCCTGGGATTACGACGATATTTTTAAATTAGCACCCCACGAAGGAAAGGAAACAAGGGATGCACGGCTGGGCGATCAATTAATTTTTTCCAGCGAAGAAGCATTGGATCTCAACATAGCTGAAGATGAAACGCTGTACCAGGTTTATACTGAAGAGTTTCTCCATGTACTTGACCAACTTCCGGACGATATGATATACCAAACATTCGAGAAAATTTAGCACGACCTTTACCCTTATTTTGTGGATGAAGAAACCATCAGCCAATCAAAATATGATGCTGAAGGCGAAACGAATTTGACAATACTGCAACAGGAAATGCCTTCGGTGTATGCCCACCTACTCTTCAGAAAAAAGGAAATTCGGCAGAAACTGGCAAACTCAATAAATCCTTAAGCCCTGTGGTTTTCTTTTTACACAAGAATTCCCTAACATTAACCTTGATGCACAAAAAAGTATCTACCACAAAACTTCATCTCAAAATTGTCTGATACATGAAAATTCTCTACTCAAGCTTATGGCTGGTTATTTTTTTCCTGGCCTGGGCTTGTTCGCCACAAGCTGAAAAGAGTGAACAACCACCACCCAACATCATCTTTGTATTCACTGATGACCACGCGCCTCACGCCATCAGCGCCTATGGCTCTGAAATCAATAAAACACCCAACCTGGACAGGCTGGCGCAGGAAGGCATGCTGTTCCGCAATTGTTTTGTAACCAATTCCATCTGTGCTCCCAGCCGGGCAGTCATTCTCACAGGCAAGCACAGCCATTTGAATGGTGTACCTACCAATAGGGAAACTTTTGACACGGCCATGGTTACCTTTCCCAAGCTATTGCAAAAGGCTGGTTACCAGACAGCCATGATTGGCAAGTGGCATCTAAAATCTGAGCCTAAAGGTTTTGATTACTGGAAAGTGCTGCCCGGACAAGGCAGTTATTACAACCCCGATTTCATAACTCCGGAAGGCAATGAACAAATCATGGGGTATGTCACCGACATCATCACCGATGTAGCATTAAACTGGCTGCAAAACGACAGAGACCCCGAAAAACCTTTCATGCTGATGTACCAGCACAAAGCACCTCACCGGGAATGGTCGCCCGGGCCTGATCATCTGACGATGTACGATGGAGAAGAAATTCCGGAACCCGCAACATTATTTGATACATATGCAGACAACAGCCAGGCTGCCCACATGCAGGAAATGGAGATAGACCGACACATGCACATGCAGTACGACCTGAAAGTAAAAGACTACCCCGGCGATACCAGCGATGTTTTGTACAAAGCAGCTGCCCGTATCAGAAACCGGATGACAGATGATCAAAAGCAAGCCTGGGATGCTGCCTATGAGCCAAAAAACAAAGCATTGTTAGAGGCCAACCTGCAAGGAAAAGGCCTGGTACGCTGGAAATACCAACGCTATATCAAAGATTATTTACAATGCATCGCTTCGGTAGATGATAACATGGGACGCTTGCTGGATTACCTGGATGAGGGCGGATTGGCCGAAAATACGGTAGTGATCTACAGTTCTGATCAGGGCTTTTACCTGGGCGACCACGGGTGGTACGACAAACGGTGGATGTACGAAGAATCTTTTAAAATGCCTTTCATGGTGCGCTGGCCGGGCGTAATACAAGCCGGGTCAGAAAATACCGATCTGGTACAAAACCTTGATTTTGCCCAAACCTTCCTGGATATGGCCGGAGTGCCTGCCCCCAAAGATATGCAAGGGGCAAGCCTCGTTCCCCTGATGAAAGGCGAAACTCCTGCCGATTGGCGTACGTCAGTCTACTACCGGTATTTTGAATATCCGGGCGCACATATGGTGCAGCAGCATTATGGCGTGCGAAATAAAGATTATAAACTTATATATTTTTATGATTTGGACGAATGGGAGTTTTATGACCTGAACAAAGACCCGGATGAACTCACCAATACTTATGATGATCCGGCAAATGCCGATATCATCTCAGCCATGAAAACCGAACTCCAGCGCCTGCGCAAACTTTATGGAGACACCGATTATGAATACAAAAAGCAGTAAATAATAAACTTAAAACAATTAACCTGAAACCAAATATCATGAAACCACTACAACTAGGCATCCTGAGCACTTCTAATTTTTTTCAGAAAAAAATCGGAATTCCGATTCAAAAATCACCCATGATACAAATTGCTGCCATCGCCTCCCGTTCTGAAGAAAAGGCAAAGCAGGTAGCCGAAAAGTTTGACATTCCCCAGGGATATGGCTCTTACGAAGCCTTGTTGGCCGACAAAAATATTCAGGCGGTGTATATTCCCATGCCCAATCACATGCATGCCGAGTGGATTCAGAAGGCAGCCGATGCAGGCAAACACATCCTTTGTGAAAAACCCATCGCACTAAACGCGAAAGAAGCGCAGGAAAGCATAGACTACGCCCGTGGAAAAGGGGTAAAAGTAATGGAAGCCTTTATGTACCGCTTCCATCCCCAATGGCAACAAGTAAAAGAGCTGATTACAATGCAGGAGATTGGAAAAGTGTTGGCTGTACACTGCTTTTTTGGTTTCAACAATACCGATCCCAACAATATCCGCAATATCAAAAAAGCAGGTGGTGGGGCAATACTGGATATTGGGTGTTACGCTGTTTCTTCCAGCCGCTTTGTTGTAGGCTCCGAACCCAAAAGAGTAATCAGCCTCATACAACGAGGCGCCGAATTTGATACAGATGTACTCACCTCCGGCATCCTTGACTTTGGCATGGCCCGGGCCACTTTCACCGTTAGCACCCAGGTATTCCCTTATCAGCGGGTGGTGGTATATGCGTCTGGCGGAAATATTACTGTAGAAATCCCCTTCAATGCCTATGCCGATGTGGAGTTGCTCGTAACTGTTACCAACAGCGTAGGCACCCGTGAAATATGGTTGCCTCCCCAGGATCAGTACATTTTGGAGTTTGAAGCCTTCGCCGAAGCTATTTTGAAAGACAAGCCGGTGCCCACGCCTCCTGAAGATGCCATCAACAACATGAAAGTGTTGGATGCCCTGTTCCGGTCTGAGCAATCGGGGAATTGGGAAAATGTTTAACCCCTGAATTCGAGCTAATATTTATTGAAAAAAACACCAATATATGAATAGTAATGCACCAATCAGCCGAAGAGATTTTGTAAAAAACACCAGCCTGACTGCCCTGGGCGTAGGGCTCGCTGGCACAAATACCTTAACCGCCCAACCTGCCAAAGTCAATAATAAATTACCCCAATGGAGAGGTTTTAACTTCCTGGATTTTTTCTCCCCTGATCCGGCCCACGCCAGAAGAGGAACTTCTGAAGAACACTTCAAATGGATGGCTGACTGGGGGTTCGATTTTGTGAGGATACCCATGGCTTATCCGTATTATCTGGATATTGACCGCAGTAAGCACATTACGCCTGATGATGTGTATAAAATTGATGAAAAAGCTGTAGACAAGATTGACCAGCTGGTGTCAATGGCGCACAAATACAACCTCCACGTAAGCCTGAACCTGCACCGGGCACCGGGGTATTGTGTGAATGCCGGCTTCCACGAACCTTACAACCTCTGGATCGATCAGGCAGCCCTGGATGCTTTCTGCTACCATTGGGAAATGTGGGCCAAGCGCTATCAAAATGTCTCTTCCAAAAAAATCAGCTTTGACCTGGTAAATGAACCCAGCATGCGGGCCGATATGAACGACCAGCATTCTCGACGCAGTACCGTACCGGGCGAGCTCTACCGGAAAGTAGCCAAAGCTGCATCCGAAGCCATCCGCCAGTACAACCCCGACCGCCTGGTGATAGCCGATGGTAATGATATTGGCCGGTCTGTAATACCGGAAATCACCGATTTGAATATTGCCCAAAGTTGCCGGGGCTATTATCCGGGTATCATTTCACATTACAAAGCCCCCTGGGCCAACAAAAACCCGGATAGCCTGCCGGAGCCTGTGTGGCCCGGAAAAATTGATGTGCAGCAAGTCCTTCGCAACGAGCCTGGTAGGTTTAAAGAGAAAGATTTAAGCCCTGAAGTAGGCCCTAACGGAGAACGGTACCTGATCTTAAACCGGGAAAAGCTGGAAGCATTTTATCAACCCTGGATCGAGTTAGTAAACTCAGGAGTAGGCGTGCATTGCGGAGAATGCGGTTGTTGGAATAAAACACCACACAACGTCTTTTTAGCCTGGTTTGGGGATGTGCTGGACATCCTTTCTACCAATGGTATTGGTTTTGCCATCTGGGAATTTTCCGGTTCTTTTGGCGTGCTGGATTCAGGCCGGGAGGATGTAGACTATGAAGATTGGTACGGGCACAAGCTCGACCGGAAAATGCTCAATTTGCTTACTAGTCAATAAAATGCAAAGTATCAGGTTTGTGGAGTTTTACAAAAGCCAGCGTATAAAACCCAAATTTATTTTATGAGAAGGCATACAACAAAAGAGCGGTTCAGGTAGTATTAAATAGTATAGTAGGAAACCAAACGCATTATATATGAAAACTATACCATTTATTCCAATATTTACTTTTCTACTGTTTATAGGTACGATGGGTTGTGGTAGTCAGTCTGATACACATACATCCACCCAGCCAGAGATTGGCGTAAAAACCTCTGCCGAGCTGGCCAGGTTAAGCAAAGCCTATTTTGCCAGCGGCTGCTTCTGGTGTGTGGAAGCCATATTTGAAAGCGTGCGGGGCGTGGAAGAAGCCATTTCGGGTTATGCCGGGGGCAAGGAACCCAACCCTACCTACGAGCAGGTAAGCCGGGGGCTCACCAGCCATGCCGAAGCAGTGGAAGTTTATTATGATCCCAAACTGATAAGCTACGAAACCCTGGTAAAAGTATATTACGGCTCTCATAACCCAACTACGGTAAACGGACAGGCCCCCGATTTTGGCCCGCAATACCGCTCTATGATATTGTATCAGAATGAGGAGGAAAAAAAGGTTGCTGAAGATTACAAAGCAAAACTGGAAGCTTCGGGAAAGTATGACAAGCCGATTGCTACTGAAATTGTACCGCTCAAAAAGTTTTGGGAAGCAGAAGACTATCACCAGGATTATGAAAAGAAAAATCCTAATCAGCCGTACATAAAATCCGTTTCTATCCCCCGCCTTAAAAAATTTCAGGCCAAATATCCGGAACTGCTAAAAGAAGCCCATTAGTCAAAAGCCTGGTACTTTCTGTGAACGCCCCTATCAGTGAACATACAGAAGGTGCTGAATCTTTCAAATTTTAGTATCTTTGGTGCCAGCATATTTTTTTAAACCCAATCCTGCATGAAAAAAATTCAGCTCACCTCTGATATTATTGAGGAAAATGTACACACAATCGCCCGGGTGCAGGGGGGCAAAATTGATGAGGATTGTGACGAAACATGCCTGGTTTTTTCCCAGCCTTTTGGCGAAGGAGAAGTAAGAGGGGTCAACTTCCAAAATGGGCTTGGCTTGTTAAACATTCATTGCAAACTGGCCGAAAAAGTGCAATTGGAGTATGTACACAAAGATTCGCATCCTATCCGGCTGATTTTTTGTGTACAAGGCAGTATTACCCACACGCCCGTTCAAGAGGCAGAAACCTACACTTTGGACACGCTGCGGGGATCAATTTCAGTAAACCCAACCCAGCAACCGCAAACTATTACCTTGCCTGCCGATACGCCGATCACTGTCAACATTTTAGAAATCAAACGAGAAGAGTATTTGGAAAAAGTAGACTGTGTTTTGGATAAAATGCCCCGGCAGTTGGCCAATATTTTCAGATTTACCCCCGAAGACCCTGTCTTTTTATATATTGGTAATTACAGTCTGCAAATTGCGGAGTGTATCCAGCAAATAAACCGTAATAACTTAAAAGGGCTTGCCAGGGATACCTATCTGGAAAGTAAAGCTTTGGAATTGTTTTCCCTTATGGTGCAGCAATATGAAGATGACTTAAAAGTCGAGGGCAAACAGAAAGTATTCCGCCAGGCAGATGTATCTCTCATAGAAAATGCCCGCGATATTTTGCGAAATAACCTGAAAAACCCTCCTACCATCAGCCAGCTTGCCCAGGAAGTGGGCATCAACGAACAAAAGTTAAAAAAGGGGTTTAAACTTTTACTTGATAAAACCATTAACAAATACCTGCTTGATGAAAGAATGGAACATGCCAAAACCTTACTGGTAGAGGGTAGTAAAAATATCAAAGAAATATCAGCTGCCGTAGGCTTTGCCAATGGCGGTTATTTTTCCGCTCGATTTAAAGAAAAGTTTGGTTTGTTGCCCAGCGAATATGTAAAGGCCGTTCAGGACGAAAAAACTCCTGCCGAGCTTGAAAAAGCCGTAGCCTAATTCTGAAAAAGCGCCTGTAAACTTCCCCTGGAAATGGGTTTAGGAATAAAGGCCACCACGGAAGGGTAGCGTTTAGATTTCTGTTTATCAACTTCCCGCACTGAACTTGTAGAAATAATGATTTGGGTTTCTGGCAATTGTGAGGATAGCGTTTCTTCAAAGTTAGCAATAAACTGAAACCCATGCATATCCGGCATGTTCAAATCAATAATAACGTAAGCGGGAGCTGGTTTATCTGCCTTAGCACATTTAGTAAGGTAGTCTAAGGCTTTGGTTGCACTGTCAAACGTCAGAAAATTTTCGCTCACCTCAAACTCTTTCATGGAAAGCCGATAAAGCGTGAGCGTATCCTGATCGTCGTCAATCATCATCACAATATTACGTTGCTTCATATTGCTATTGATATTCTTTAAGGTATACGGTAAACCGGGAACCTTTTCCTACTTCGCTTTCCACATCTATCTTACCACCATTTTTTACCACCATCGTTTTGATAATATGCAAGCCAATGCCTAATCCGGGAATATCCTTATTCATCCGTTTGAAAGGAATGAAAAGTTCATCTTGATTTTTTTTCAAATCCATACCAATACCATTGTCTTGCACGGTTATGAGCACAAATCCATGCTCATGCTTCAAAGAAATATTAACTTTTGGAGTAGCCTCCGGCTTGCTGTATTTTATGGCATTGCTAATGAGATTCCTCAGAATACTTTCCAAATATCCGCGAATATAGCTGATCTTTTCAAAAAGTTGATTATCAATCTCTATCTTAGCACCCGTTTCCGTTATTTTTTCCTGTTGCTCTTCCAACACTTCCGCCACGGTTTGGGCCACATCTATTTTTTCAACCACATCTTTCGCCTGATTTTCCTGCACATCAATAATCTGCACCAATCCTTGCAGTGTGTTGTCGAGCTTATTGATACTTTTCTTAATCAAGGGTACATATTGCTTTTTCCCCTCCTCGTCCAAAGAAGTGAAAACATCTACCAAATATTTAAGATTAGCCACAGGCGAGCGCATGTCATGGGCAATCACATGCACAAAATTCTCCAGATAGGCATTCACTTCCGAGAGTTCCCGGTTGCGTTCCTGCAATTCTTTAAAGAATGCATTCCGCTCATTCAATGTGTTTTTATCTTGTGTACGGTCCATAAAGCTCACCAAAATATGTTCAATATCATCTGCTTTTTCGTCTAATACAGGCGTATAATTAAAATCAAGCCATATTTTCCGGTCAAGCATGGTGCTTTTCACCTGGGTTTCTGAAAAAACCAACTCTCCCTGCAATGCTCGCTGAAAGTCCTCCTGAAAGCCTTCAAACTCTGAAGAAGGAATATAATCCACATAAGAAGTGCCTTTTTGCAAACCTTTACCAAATATGCTCTGAAAAATACTGAAAGCCGTTTTGTTGAAGATAATTATCTGATAGTTTTTGTCCAACAACACAAAAGCCTGCAAAGTGTTGTTCAACAACGTTTTTATATTGTTTTCAGATTGCCTGATAATTTCGTTTTGCTTTTCAATTTCAGTCTTACCTGCCCGCACACTTTCATAAGCGTTTTCCAATTCTTCATTGGTAGTTTGCAGTTCTTCGTTAGCCGTTTCCAATTCTTCGTTAGAGGCTTGTAGCTCTTCATTAGAAGCCTGTAACTCTTCGTTCAACGCCTGTAACTCCTCATTAGAAGTTTCTAATTCTTCCACCAACGTATTCATGTGCTCTTTGGTAGCGGCCAGTTCATGCTCCAGTTCCAGCAGGCGGGGGTTGTCTGCTTTCTCCTGAGTTTCTTCGCTGGATGAAATAAAGCTTTTCTCCAGTTTTAAATCCTCAAAAATAAGCAGGTACAAGGGGTTATGGTGCTGTGAGTAAAGCACAGGTTTACCGATCAAACGTACATACCGCACGTCTTTATCATGCACTATCACTTTGCACAAATTGCTTGTTTCTGTTTTGCTCTTCCGGATAACATTGCCTAGCACAGCCCTGAGCTCAATTTGCAGGTCCTGGATAATTAGCTTCAGGATATTCATGCTGGCCGTACCGCTTTTTAGCTGCAAAAAATGGCTGAGTTCTCCGTTAATTTCTACCAAATCCAAGTTTTCATCCACCACCACATATGGGTGCTCATAAGAATTATACAGCGTTTCTTTCACCATCCCGGCCACAGTAAGCGGCTCATCACTTTCGTGCATACCTTTCTTGGGCTTACCGTTAAACTGTAAAGGCTTCAGATAGGGAAATCTGCTCACCTTTTCTTCACCGGTTTTTTTCTTAAATATTTTGTATTTGAAGTCCTGCACAGCAAACAAACTTTTAAAATGCCCAATTCCTTCCGATTTACCCAGGAAAAGGTAACCGTTGGGGTTCAGTGCATAATGAAATACAGGAATAACCTGGCTTTGTAGCGCTGCGTTAAAATAAATGAGTAAATTACGGCAGCTGATAAGGTCAAGCTTTAGGAAAGGAGGGTTGGATGTAAGGTCGTGTTTTGAAAACAGCACCAGTTTCCGTATGACTTTGCTCAGCTCATACTTTTCTTCATGCTGGGTAAAGTACTTGTTCTTCAAATTTAAAGGCACATTTTCTACGGCTGATTCACCATAAATACCTTTTCTGGCTTTGCTTAATGCTTTTTGGTCTATATCTGTAGCAAAAATTTGTATTTTGACATGTTCATAGGTGGTGCTCACAAACTCATGCAAAATGATGGCATAGGTATAGGCTTCTTCACCCGAAGCACAACCCGGCACCCAAAGCCTGATAATATCGCCCTTTTCCTTCCGGTCAAGAATTCCCTGGATTACTTTTTTGATTCGCAGAAAAGCCTCACCGTCCCGAAAAAATTTAGTAACGCCTATCAACAAACTTTCAAAAAGTCTGTCCAGCTCCTGCGGATGCTCCTCTATATATGCTATGTACTTATCAATACTATTAAATTTTTTCTCCTTCAGCCTTTTTTCTAACCTTCGGTTGATGGTAGAAGTTTTATATCCTTTCACATCAGTGCCTATTCGCGCTGTGAGCAAACCCAATACCTTACCCACTCCAGCTACATTATCGTTATCGGCAGATTCTTCCACATAGTAACTTTCGGGATCTGAAAGAATGTGCATAAGCTCGCTACCAATAATACCCGGCGGCAAAATAAAATCTACCTTACCCGAATCAATAGCAGACTGGGGCATGCTGTCGTATTTTGAAGTGGAAGGCTCCTGCGCTATGGTGATACCACCCGCCTCTTTGATAGCTGCAATGCCTTTAGTACCGTCTTTGCCCGTACCCGAAAGGATGATGCCCGTGCAATTTTGTTGAAAGGAATCTGCCAAAGACTGAAAAAGGAGGTCAATGGAAGGCCGGGCCATGGTTTTAGAGGGCCTTGAAAGCACAAATTTTCCATTTTCCAGGGTGATATTGTTGTCAGGAGGTGTAGTGTAAATTGTATTTGCTTCTAAGTTTGCCCCATTTTTTACCTCCTTAACCTGTAATTCCGTTTCACGGGCAATCAGTTCTACCAACATGCTTTTGTAATTCGGGCTTACATGCTGGGCAATAATAATTGCACTGTCTTTGATGTCAGAAGGCAAATTGCCCACCAGTTCTTTGATGGGGTTCAGCCCTCCGGCCGATGCACCAATGCCTAAAATTTTCTTTAAGAATGAATGAGGCGCGCTACTATTGGTACTAACCTGTTCACTTTTCTGATTCATAGGTGTTAGACTGCTACTTCAAATAATCAGTTTAAAACCATTACTTTTACGTACAATAACCTTTAAAATTACATCCTTTTTATTAAAACGGGGAAATAAATACCCAATATGTATACTAATACTTCGGATGCTGATATTGTTTAAAAATAATATGTTTTTTTGGTACCTAGTAAGTGTCTTTTTACCCGAAGCCATGCAAAAAGTGTTGCCTAATATATTTATTAAGAAAGTAATTCCAATTTTACTTTGGGGGTATTTTTTGTATCCGTTATCCGGGCTGTGCCAGGCTGAAGATGCTGTACAAAATAAGTATTTTTTCAACGTTGGCCTACAGGGGCATACCGTTCAGTGTATACTGCAAGACAGCCAGGGATTTCTGTGGGTAGGCACCAACGACGGACTGTACCAATATGATGGTTATACATTTGAAGGCTACCGACACGATCCTAACGACGATAATACATTGAGCAACAACCATATACGCGACCTGTACGAAGATAAGGAAGGCCGGATATGGATAGGGACTTATGGTGGGGGAATTAATATTTTAGGCCCGGACAGAAGCAATTTTACCCATTATTATAACAACCCGGACGACAACACTTCCCTGAGTTTTGACGAAATCACCGACTTTTTTGAAGATAGTCAGGGACGCCTCTGGATAGGCACCGACGGAGGGGGCGTGAACCAATACCTTTGGGAAAAAGATGTCTTTTTGCGTTACCAGCACCGGGAAAGTGATACTACCTCACTGAGCCACAATAACGTGCTGGCCCTCTCCGAAGACGACGATGGTTACCTATGGGCAGGTACCTGGCATGGGCTGAACCGCATGAATACCCAAACGGGCCGCTGCCTTCGGTTTTACCATAATCCTGATGACCCTGCTTCTCTCAGTAGCAACCATGTGTGGGCGGTTTATCAAATTGCTCCCCGGCAGTTTTGGATAGGCGTACAAAGTGCCGGGGTTAACCTTTTGGATGCGAAAACCGGCAAAGTACAGCGCAGCCCCTTAAAAACTGAATCAACAGGGTTGGTAAGGGTCATCAGGAAAAGCACGGAAAACCGGGCCTGGATTGGCGGCAGCGCAGGCCTGGAAATAGCAGACACTAAGCAACAAACCATTACCACCCGTTTTCAAAACCCGGCCAATCCGGATGCGCATACCGTATGGGCTGTAGAAAAAAGTGATGACGGCATTGTATGGATTGGCACCACAAACGGGTTGTACAAAGCAGACCCTAACAATAAAGACTTTCAGTTTCATCGTTTTTTCCCTGCTGGCAACTCCGAAAACCAGGTTCATACCATTTATCAGGACACAATAGGAATTTTCTGGGCTGGCACCCCACAGGGGCTTTTACGCTATGCGCCCGGCACTGGAAAGCAACAACTTTTTTCACCCGGGCAAACATCTTCTGTAACAGCTTTTTGTACTGATCAACGTGGTTTTTTCTGGGTAGGTACCCATGCGGGACTGTACCGCTTTTATCCACAACACGGCAGGTTCGAACTCTTTGATTCAGAAAAGTTCAATACAGTCAGCAGCAGGAATATCAGGGAAATTTATGCAGACAGTAAAGGCACGGTGTGGGTAGGTACCATTTTGGGAATGAACAAAATTTCTTTTACCAACGAAGGTCCGAAAGTAACCCGGTACGAAAATGACCCCGACGACCCCCACAGCCTGGTGTACAGCCACCACACCAGCGTGATATTGGAAGACCGTGAAGGTACACTCTGGATAGGAACCAACGGGGGTGGTATCAGCCGCTTTGACCCCGAAAAGGAAAAATTTACCCGCTATTTGTACGATGTAGATGACCCAACAACCCTCAGCAATAATTTTGTAGAATGCATGTATGAAGCTGCCAATGGCACGCTCTGGATAGGCACGCAGGCCGGGTTGAATAAATTTGACAAAGAAAATGGTACTTTCAGGCGATATACCACCGCCAACGGGCTTAATAATTACCATATCAGCAGCATTTTGGAAGACGAGCAAGGTAAGCTGTGGATAAGTACCCGCAGCGGAAGCACGCAGGGCGATATCACCCAATTTGATCCACAAACCGAAAGCTTTACCCATTACGATACGGGCGACGGCCTCATCGCAAATGTATTTGTACCAAAAGCAAGCTGGAAAGCCAATAAGGGCACGTTGTATTTTGGAAGTGAAAGTGGTATGGTTAGTTTTCACCCGAACAGCATTCAAAAAAACACACACATTCCGCCGATAGTAATCACCGAATTTAGTTTGTTTAATGAGCCTGTGGTGCCGGGCAAAGACTCCCCATTGCAAAAAAACATCAGTCGTACAGCATCTTTAGAACTTGCCCATTACCAGTCTTCTTTTTCATTTGAGTTTGTTGCCCTTAACTATACAAATACTAAAAAAAATCAGTATGCGTATAAATTGGAAGGTTTTGACAAGGAGTGGAATTTTGTAAACACAGGCCGAAAAGCCATTTATACCAATGTAAAGCCTGGCGAATATGTATTTAAGGTAAAAGGCACTAATAATGACGGGGTTTGGAATGAAACCGGAACTTCTGTTCGCGTTACTGTACTGCCTCCTTTCTGGCAAACTACTGTGGCTTACATGCTCTACATTCTTTTGGCTGGCATACTTCTCTTCGGCTTATACAGGTATTTCCTGAACCGGGAACGGCGCAAAAACTACCTGGCCTTGGAACGGCTGCAAATGGTACAGGCTCAGGAGCTGAACCAGCTAAAAATCCGCTTTTTCACCCATATTTCTCACGAAATCCGCACACCGCTCACCCTGATTTTAAGTCCTATTGAAAAAATGCTGGCTTCTGCCCAAAAGCAAAATACTCCCTGGAAAAAACAGTTGGTACTTGTACACCGGAATGCCCTTCGCTTACAAAATCTTGTAAATGAACTTATGGATTTCCGAAAAATTGAGTCGGGCAGCCTGAAGCTGGAGCCTGCCAGCGGAGATTTGGTCATATTTGCCAGGAATGTTTTTGAGGCGTTTTTACCACTGGCTACAGAACGGCAGATGCTATATCAGTTTTGTCCGGCAGATGAAAAAACCTGGGCTTGTTTTGATACCGATAAGCTGGAAAAAATATTGAACAACCTTTTGTCCAATGCCCTGAAATACACACCAAAAGGCGGCAAAATAACCCTGGAAATTAGCACAAAAGAACCGGAAAACGGTGCTGAACCCATGGCAAAAATCGTGGTAAAAGACACAGGTATGGGCATTGCCGCCAATGACTTGCCGCATATTTTTGAACCTTTTTATCAGGCCAATGCTGCCAATCCGCACAAGCAGGCAAGCACAGGCATTGGGCTGGCCCTTACCCATGAACTGGTAAAATTGCACCGAGGGAAAATTGACGTGCAAAGTAAATTGGATAAAGGCACTGTTTTTACGGTACTTATTCCGCTGGCACAGCCGGATGCATATAAAATGCAAAAATCCGCTTTGCCTGCCCCTGAAAAATATCCCACTGAAGATGATACTGAAAATGGGACTTTGGAAGAGAAAACCTTACCCCTGCTGCTGATAGTAGACGATAATGCCGACATCCGTCAGTTTATCCATGATAATTTTTCGAGCCAATTTCAGGTTATTGAAGCAGCCAATGGAAAGGCAGCCCTTAAACTAGCCATTGAAAAAACACCCGATATGGTAATCAGCGATGTGCTCATGCCCGTTATGGATGGCATTGCTTTCTGTAAAAAACTCAGGAGCAATGAACAAACCAGCCATATACCCGTGATTTTGCTCACAGCCAGCCATTCTGAAAGTACCCGTTTAAAAGCCATGGCCATCGGTGCCGACGATTACCTGCACAAACCGTTCAATATTTTCCTGCTCAAAGCCCGGGTGCAAAACCTTTTGGACAGACGAAAGCAACTCCGCCAACGCTTCAGCCGGGAAGTGCGCCTGCAACCCAAAGATGTAACCGTGAGCAATGTAGACGAAAAATTCCTCCAAAGCCTGATGGAGGTGGTGGAAGAACACATTGATGATACTGAATTTAATGTGAGTGTTCTGTGCAAAAAAACGGGTACCAGTCGGCCACAACTCTACCGCAAATTACAAGCATTGACGGGTCAAACTGTACACGATTTCATCCGCACTGTCCGCCTCAAAAGGGCTGCCCAACTGCTGGAATCAGGCCAGCTTCCCGTAGCCGAAGTCGCTTACCGCGTAGGCTTCAACGACCCTCAGTATTTCAGCCGCTGCTTCAAAAAACAATTCGGCAAACCTCCTTCTAAAATATCGGCCTAACCCCTGTAAATACGGACATTCTTGTCCGCACAAAACTGAGTTGTATTGCCCCTTCACCCTGGTTTGTGGCTAGTGTAGTGATAAAATACTTATACGGAATCGGTCTGACCGCTCTTGTGCCTCTGAAAATAGCGGTCAGGCCGATTGATAATATTGTTTTTTTACGCACAGAACTACATACAAACAGGAATTCAGCCCCAAAACCCAAAAGTGAACGATTTTTACCCCCTGTTTGAGAAAATAATGCACATCTTTTTGTTTAACTTTATAGATATTTATCTTTTAATAATTAGCAATTTCACAGTTACAACCGAAGATAAGCATGTCATTTCAACAAATTTTCAATAAAGGGCTGGTTTTAAGTGCTTTATTGATAGCAGGAAACCTGCTTACAGGATGCAGCGGAACAGATAAACCGGAGGCGATTGTTGAAGCCGAAAAAAAACTGCTCGAGGGCGGCATTCCGCAAAAGGTAGATTTCAACTATCATATCAAACCCATCCTGTCTGACCGCTGCTTTGCCTGCCACGGCCCCGACGAAAATAAAATAGAAGGTGGCCTCCGCCTGGATATTGAAGAAAAAGCCCTGGCCGAACTGGAAAGTGGCAGCCACGCTATCGTACCAGGAAAGCTGGGAAAAAGCGCCCTTTACCACCGCATCATCTCCGAAGATGCAGAGGAAATGATGCCCCCGCCTGAGTCTAACCTGAAACTGACCGACCATGAAAAAGCTTTGCTCATCCGCTGGATAGAACAAGGGGCTGAATACAAGCCCCACTGGTCATTTATTCCGCCAAAAAAACCTGAAATCCCTGAGGTAAAAAATACAGCAAGAATCAATAATCCTATTGATAATTTTGTGCTGGCTAAACTGGAACCATCCGAATTACAGCCTTCGCCTCCGGCTGATAAAGAACGTTTGTTACGACGTGTAACCTTCGACCTCACCGGCCTCCCACCTACACTTGAGGAAATAGATGCTTTTCTGGCCGACAACACACCCAATGCCTACGAGAAAGCGGTGGATCGTCTGCTGGATACCCCGGCTTACGCTGAACGTATGGCCCTGGACTGGATGGACTTATCCCGGTATGCTGACTCCCACGGTTACCATGCTGATGGGTACCGCCTGATGTGGCCCTGGCGCGATTGGGTCATCCAGGCTTTTAAAGAAAACATGCCGTACGATCAGTTTGTAACCTGGCAAATCGCCGGAGACATGTTGCCCGAGCCTACCCGTGAGCAAAAGCTGGCTACTGCTTTCCATCGCAATCATCCCATGACTGCCGAAGGAGGCATCGTAGATGAAGAGTACCGTTTGAAGTATGTCTTTGACCGGGCCAATACCACGGCCACGGCTTTCCTTGGACTTACCCTGGAATGCGCCCAATGCCATGACCATAAGTACGATCCTATTTCTCAAAAAGAATACTATCAGTTTACGGCTTTCTTTAACAATATAAAAGAAGTAGGCATGACAGGCGATGACGGGAATGCAGGCCCTACTTTGCTTTTGACTTCCGAAGAAACCGAAGAAAAAGTTCGCTACATCAGGGAAAAAATTGCAGATCACCAGCAAAAACTTCAGCAACGTAAAGATGAGGTGAGCTCGGAAGACTTTGACAAAAAGCTTACGCCGCAAGATATAAACTACAGCTTATCAGGCGGGCTGGCAGCACACTACCCTTTAGATGGGATTCAAGGTGAAAAGTCTCTCAACCTTGCCCGCCGAAATAATCCAGCCAAAGTTTCAGGGGATCCTGCTGTTATTGAAGGTAAGGCAGGCAATGCTTTTTCCTTTGTCAATGAGTACGACATTCTCTCACTCGACGCTGGTTTTTATGAGCGTACAGATGCTTTTTCATTTAGTGTTTGGGTAAAACCGGAGAAAAAAGATGCCTATGCTGTTATTTTGGGCAATGCCGGGCACAAAAATACCTACTGGCGGGGATACGAAATGTACCTTGACAGTCTGAACCGGGTTTCTGTACGCCTGACCAATGCCCTGCCCCATAATTATTTGCATGTCACTACCAAAGAGGCTATACCACCAGAAAAATGGAGCCATGTTACTTTCACCTATGACGGCTCTAGTAAAGCTGCTGGATTGCAGGTGTACTTGGATGGGCAACCTGCAAAGCTAAATGTCAATTTTGATCACCTCTATAAAAGTATTCTTCCAGTAGATGCTGCTTACAAGCCCAAAGAACAGCCACTCAGGGTAGCCAAAAGTTACCGCTCCTTCGGTGGTGATAATGGAGTTTTTCAGGGATCTTTGGACGATATCAGAATATACAAACGGGTACTGACGGCTATAGAGGTCAATGAACTCTATGAGAAAAATACATTTAAAACCTTAATCGCACTTCCTTCAGGCGAACGCAATGAAATACAGAAAGCGATATTGCTAGATTTTTTTCTGCACCGAAAAGATCCTACTTACCAGCAACTTTTGCAGCAACTCCATGCATATCGCGATGAGGAACATGCCCTACTGGATACTGTCAGTGAGGTGATGGTGATGAAAGAAATGGATACGCCCCGTCCTACGTACCTGCTGGATAGAGGAGCGTATGATGCCCCGAAATCCCAGGTACATCCAAATACTCCTGAAAGCGTATTGACATTTTCAGAAGGTCTTCCCAAAAACCGGCTGGGGCTGGCCCAATGGCTGGTTAGTGAAGAAAACCCCCTAACAGCCAGGGTTACCGTGAACCGCTACTGGCAAATGTGCTTTGGAAAGGGGATTGTAAAAACCACCCAGGACTTTGGCAACCAGGGAGAACTACCCACCCACCCCGAGTTATTGGACTGGCTGGCGGTTGAATTCATGGACTCGGGATGGGATGTGAAGGCGCTGATGAAATTAATCGTAATGTCGGCCACCTACCGCCAGTCTTCGGTAGCTACCGAAGAACTGCTAAAAGCTGACCCGGACAATGTATGGCTGGCCCGGGGGCCTAACCATCGCCTGCCCGCCGAAATGATCCGCAACAATGCCCTGGCAGCCAGCGGGTTGCTGGTAAAAAAAGTAGGAGGTCCCAGTGTAAAACCCTATCAACCGGAAGGACTCTGGATTGAGAAAGGCACTTTCTCACACTTCCTGCTCCGGTACGAGCCGGATGAAGGAGATGATTTGTATCGCCGCAGCCTGTATACTTTCTGGAAACGGACTTCCCCTCCGCCCAGCATGATAGCTTTTGATGCACCTGAGCGTGATATATGCATCGTACGCCGACAAACCACCAGCACACCTATGCAGGCTTTGGTATTACTGAACGATCCTCAATTTGTAGAAGCTTCCCGCATACTGGCTGAGCGCATGATGCTACAGGGCGGTGAAACCCTGCAAGAGAAAATGAACTTTGGCTTTCGTTTACTGACGGCCCGCACCTTACAAGCAGAAGAAACTGAAGTATTTATCAACCTTTTCCAGGAAGAGTACAAGCAGTACCAGCAAGATAAAGAAAGTGCGCTGGCTTTACTAAAAGTGGGAGATTATCCCCGTAACCAGCAGTTGGATGTGGCTGAAACGGCTGCTTTCTCAGTAGTAGCCAGTATGATGATGAACCATGATGAAGCATATACCAAAAGATAACGAACATGCACGATTGTAACCAATATACACCGGAGTACGGACGAAGGGAATTTCTAACCAAAACCAGCTTGGGGCTTGGAGCGGCTGCCCTGGCCTCTCTGTTCAACCCTACCAATTTGTTTGGGAAAAGTGATCCTCTTCCCGGCGGAGGTGTCTTAGGATCACCCCATTTCCCACCCCGTGTCAAACGTGTGATTTATCTTTTCCAGAGCGGTGGCCCTTCCCATTTGGAATTATTTGACTATAAACCTTTGTTAGAAAAGATGAACGGGGAGGAGTTGCCCGAATCTATACGTAAAGGACAAAGGCTCACGGGGATGACAGCCGGACAAAAATCATTTCCCCTGGCAGGTTCGCAATTTGGGTTTGCACAGCAAGGAAACAGTGGTGCCTGGGTAAGTGAACTCATGCCCCATACGGCCAAAATCGCGGATGAAATTTGCTTCATTAAATCCATGCACACAGAAGCCATTAATCACGATCCGGCCATTACTTTTTTTCAGACCGGATCGCAGTTGCCCGGACGTCCTTCTATTGGGTCATGGATTAGCTATGGGCTGGGAAGCGATAATGAAAACTTACCAGCCTTTTGCGTGCTGCTCTCAGAAGGACGACAAGGAGGACAACCCTTGTATGCCCGGTTATGGGGGAATGGATTTTTACCCTCTGTGCATCAGGGCGTACAGTTTCGTTCGGGAAAGGATGCTGTGCTTTATTTGAGCAATCCGCCGGGTATTAACGGGAAAAACCGACAAAGGCAACTGGATTATTTGAAAGACTTGTATGAAATACAATACCAGCAGATGAAAGATCCGGAGATTAATGCCAAAATTGCGCAGTATGAGATGGCATATCGTATGCAAACTTCGGTGCCGGAAACCATGAATATTGACAATGAACCTGATTACATTTATGATATGTACGGGGAAGACTCCCGAAAGCCGGGTACCTTTGCTGCCAACTGTCTCCTGGCAAGAAGGCTGGCCGAAAGGGATGTAAAATTCATTCAATTATATCATCAGGGATGGGATCAGCATGGAGATCTCCCTAAAAATATTCCAATCATGGCCAAAAGCGTAGACCAGGCTTCAGCAGCCTTAGTAATGGACCTGAAGCAAAGAGGGATGCTGGAAGACACACTGGTCATCTGGGGCGGTGAATTTGGACGCACCAATTATTCACAAGGCAAATTGACGAAAACCAACTACGGGCGCGACCATCACCCCCGCTGCTTTACAATCTGGATGGCCGGGGCAGGTATCAAATCTGGTATTACTTATGGTTCCACAGATGAATTTGGCTACAACATTGCCGAAAACCCGGTGCATGTACATGATTTTCAGGCTACTTTGCTTCATCTGATGGGCGTAAACCATGAAAAGTTTACTTTCAAACATCAGGGCCGAAGGTACCGGCTCACAGATGTGCACGGACATGTAGTAAAAAATATATTGGCTTAAACAAGAAATAATAATTTGTGATGAAACGACAAAAGAAATACAGTAAAATACTGTTACCGACGATAGCCTTCATAGGCTGGATTGTAACAGCAGGTATTTTTCTCAATGGATGTAGCGATAAAACAAGTTTTCCTGAAGAAATTGAGGCTAAACTTCCCGAAAATATTGACTTTAACTACCACATCAAACCCATCCTTTCCGACCGTTGCTTTGCCTGCCACGGCCCGGATGAGAATAAAATAGAAGGTGGCCTCCGCCTGGATATTGAAGAAAAAGCCCTGGCCGAACTTGAAAGTGGGTTCCATGCCATTGTTCCGGGCAAACCAGGCAAGAGTGCCCTTTACCACCGCATTACATCCGAAGACCCGGAGGAAATGATGCCCCCGCCCGAGTCAAACCTGAAACTGACCGAGCAGGAAAAAGCTTTACTCATCCGCTGGATAGAACAAGGGGCTGAGTACAAACCCCATTGGTCATTTATCCAGCCCGAAAAACCGGAAGAGCCTGAAATCTCCCGGAAAGACTGGCCCAACAATCCCATCGATAATTTTGTGATGGCCAGGCTGGAGCAGGAAAACATGGAACCTGCCGAACAAGCAGATAAAGAATCCCTCATCCGGCGTGTCAGCTTTGACCTAACCGGTTTACCTCCTTCTGTAGAAGAAATAGATGCTTTTTTGGCTGATGACTCACCGGAAGCGTATGAAAAAGTAGTAGACCGCCTATTAGCTTCTCCCCATTACGGGGAACGCATGGCCAACGAGTGGATGGACGTGGCCCGCTATGCCGATTCGCACGGTTATCAGGACGATGGTATGCGCAATATGTCGCCCTGGCGCGATTGGGTGATTGAAGCTTTTAACAAAAACCTGCCCTTTGACAAATTTGTGACCTGGCAACTGGCCGGGGATATGTTGCCCGATGCCAACCGGGAGCAGATTTTGGCTACCGGGTTTAATCGCAATCATCTTCAAAGCCAGGAAGGCGGTATCGTTTCGGAAGAATACCGGGTAGAATATGTGGCCGATCGGGTGGGTACTTTCGGCAAAGCCTTTCTGGGACTCACCGTAGAGTGTGCCCGCTGTCATGACCATAAATATGACCCTATTTCGCAAAAAGAGTTTTTTGAGTTGTTCAGCTTTTTCAACAATAACAACGAAACTGGGCAAATCCCCTATATGGGTGAAGCCAGCCCCACGCTCATCCTTACTGATGAAAAAACCGAGGAGGAACTGGTAGGTATTCGGGCAAAAATGGAAACATATAACGAAAAAACAGACCCTGACCGTAAAGCATACAGGGAAGATTTTGAAAAATGGGCAAAAGCAGTTGAAAATTCTGGTAAGGAAGAGCTGGAACTTTTTGGCCTTATTGGACACTATCCATTAGATGAACCCCAGGACAAAAACTATATAAACCTGGCTAACCAGAAAAAGCCTGCTGTAGCCAAAGGCCGGGATGAAGACCGCCCTGTTACGGTGCCGGGTAAATTTGGTAATGCCCAGCAACTGGTGGGCGATGGATATATTGACCTGGGCGAAGAGATTGCCTATTTTGAGCGAACCGACCCTTTCTCCATCAGCTTGTGGGTAAATATTGAAAAAGACAGTGTAGACGGCCCGTTATTTACACGCTCAGGCGGGAAATACAATGGTAACCGGGGATATGACTGCACCTTGCGAAAAGACAATACGGTTACCATCAGCCTTAACCATACCTGGCCCGCCAATGGTATTATGGTGCATACGATAGACAAAGTACCTACTGAGGAATGGTTCCATTTCACTTTAACCTACGATGGCTCCAGCAAAGCTTCCGGGGTAAAGGTGTTTTTGAATGGAGAACCCATGAAGCTAAAAGTCATCTCTGATAACTTACAGCAAAGCATGATTTATTATGGGGATAATAAAGACAGTTGGGGCGGATCAGGCAATTTGGCCATCGGTAAAGTGTTTGAAGAAACCCTGGCCGATGTGATGGTGGATGAGTTTATGGTTTTTAACCGAAAGCTTTCTACCATAGAAGTAGCCCAGCTTAGTGGGGAATCTGATGCCCTGGCAAAAGCCCTTTCGCCCAACCCTGAAAATGACCGCTCGCTGGAAGAAGGGCTGTACGATTATTATTTGTCCAATTATAACCAGGAATACCAGCAGCATTTTGCCCAACTTACCGAATGGCGCGATAAAGAAAACGAAGTACTCACTGCCGAACCCGAAGTAATGGTAATGGAAGAATTACGGGAACCCCGTCCTACTTATATTCTGGACAGGGGCGTGTATGATGCGCCCACCAAGCGGGTTGAGCCGGGCACGCCATCGTATGTTATGGAATTTCCGGAAAAACTGCCCGATAACCGGTTGGGGCTGGCCCAATGGTTGGTGCATGAAGATAACCCCCTTACAACCAGGGTAACCGTAAACCGCTACTGGCAAATGTTTTTCAGGAATGGAATTGTATCTACACCCGATGACTTTGGTAACCAGGGCGATTTGCCTTCTCATCCCGAATTGCTCGATTGGCTTTCCGTACATTTCAGGGAATCGGGTTGGGACATCAAAGCCTTGCAAAAAATGATTGTAATGTCTGCTACTTATCAGCAGTCATCCGTGCCTACACTGGAAGAACTGGAAAAAGACCCGGCCAATACTTTGTTGGCCCGTGGCCCCAGTTACCGCATGCCTGCCGAAATGATCCGCGACAATGCTTTGGCAGCCAGCGGATTATTTGTACCCAAAATTGGAGGCCCAAGTGTATACCCTTACCAACCCAAAGGCTTGTGGAAAGCCCTGGCTACCCGGAATGCCACCGAATATGTGCAAGGCAGCGGGGATGATTTGTACCGCCGTAGCATGTACACCGTCTTTAAGCGGACCTCACCTCCGCCATCAATGATTACGTTTGATGCGCCCGAGCGAA
This sequence comes from Cyclobacteriaceae bacterium, assembly GCA_965230065.1. Taxonomy (GTDB): domain Bacteria; phylum Bacteroidota; class Bacteroidia; order Cytophagales; family Cyclobacteriaceae. Next base: position 1,132,291 of record OZ245942.1, read on the forward strand.
GTTTGTGTACGGTAAAACGCCAAAAAACCAGTACGCCTTTGCAGGCACTGGTGCTGCTCAACGACCCGCAGTTTGTGGAAGCTTCCCGGGCACTGGCTGAAAAAGTAATGAAAGAACAGGAAGAACTGGACGCGCAAATCACCTACATGTTCCGTGCCCTCACAAGTCAGTTTCCAACCAATGAAGAACTGGCGATTTTGAAGAAATTGTATTATGACGAAGTAGAAGAATTTAAAAATGATAACCAGGCAGCCGTAGAACTCCTCGAGGTAGGTAACGCTGAGTATAACAAGAACTTACCTTTATCCGAAGTAGCAGCATTGACGCTGGTAACCAATACGGTGATGAATTTTGATGAGGCTGTTTTTAAGCGATAGAAAGTTATTAGTTATATATTATTGGCGGCCGCCGAGCGGTTGTAAGTTATTTGTGATGGGGAATAGTATTAGAAGTTTTGAGGAATTGGATTGCTGGAAGAAAGGAAGAGAAGTGTGGTTGTTTGTAATGGAAGTATCTAAAAAGTTTCCCGGGAAAAAAACATATTCCCTGACTGATAACATGAAAAGGTCAGCACGCTCAGTAACGAATAACATAGATGAAGGATTTAGAAGGTATTATTATCAGGAAAACATGCAGTTTTATCGTGTGTCCAGAGGTTCGCTGCACGAAACATTAGATCATTTAATGATCGCTTTGAAAGAAGAATACATTAATCATGAAAAATACGAAGGAGGAAAAAAATAATCCTTGATGCAATCGCTATTCTGAATGGATACATCAACTATCTTGAGCGCGCTAAAGGAAGAAAATAACTAATAACACTTACACGAAAAACGTTTAACCAATAACAAATAACGTTCATCATGAAAGAATTTAAAGAAGACTATCAATATCAAATGAACCGACGGCATTTTCTGGCAAAAACAAGCCTCGGACTTGGGGGCGCAGCCCTTGCATCCTTGCTCAATCCCGTTTCTTTGTTTGGCAAAAGCCAGTCGGGAGGCAGCAATGGCATTTTGGGCAGTCCGCATTTTGTGCCGAAAGTAAAACGGGTCATTTATCTCTTCCAAAGCGGAGGGCCTTCCCAGCTTGATCTTTTCGACCACAAACCTATGTTGCAAGACATGAACGGGGAAGAACTGCCCGCTTCAGTACGGCAGGGTCAACGGCTCACGGGCATGACGGCCGGGCAAAAATCCTTTCCGCTGGCAGGTGCACAGTTCAAATTCAACCAATACGGCCAAAGCCAGGCCTGGGTGAGTGAACTTATGCCACATACGGCCAAAATTGTGGATGAATTGTGCTTTATCAAATCCATGCACACCGAAGCCATCAACCATGACCCGGCCATTACTTTCTTCCAAACAGGTTCGCAACAGCCGGGGCGTCCGTCTATCGGCTCCTGGCTGAGTTACGGGTTGGGTTCAGACAACGAAAACCTGCCGGGCTTCTGTGTGTTGCTTTCCCGCGGACGTGAAGGCGGACAACCTTTGTACTCCAAACTTTGGGGTAATGGATTTTTACCTTCTTTGCATCAGGGCGTGCAGTTCCGGGCAGGTAAAGACCCGGTGTTGTACCTGAACAACCCACCGGGCGTAAGTGCCGAAAGCCGCCGACGCATGCTGAATACCCTGGATGAAATGCACCAGCAGCAATACGAAATGGTGATCGATCCGGAAATTAACTCCCGCATTGCGCAATACGAAATGGCTTACCGTATGCAAACCTCCGTGCCAGAAACCATGAACATTGACAAGGAGCCTGATTACATTTATGAAATGTACGGAGAAGACTCCCGGAAACCCGGCACGTTTGCCGCCAACTGTCTCCTGGCAAGAAGGCTGGCCGAAAGAAACGTAAAATTCATCCAATTGTACCACCAGGGCTGGGACCAGCATGGCAACCTGCCCAAAGACATCCGCACCATGGCCAAAAGTGTGGACCAGGCTTCAGCCGCTTTGGTGAAAGACCTGAAACAACGGGGCTTGCTGGAAGATACCCTCGTGATTTGGGGCGGTGAATTTGGGCGTACCAACTACTCACAGGGGCAACTTACCAAAACCAACTACGGCCGCGACCATCACCCCCGTTGCTTCACCACCTGGATGGCCGGAGGAGGCGTAAAAAAAGGCATGATTTATGGCGAAACCGACGAGTTTGGCTACAACATCGTGAAAGACCCCGTGCATGTTCACGACTTCCAGGCTACTTTACTTTACCTACTGGGTGTTGACCACGAAAAGCTCACATTCAAACACCAGGGCAGAAGGTACCGCCTCACCGATGTACATGGGCATATAGTGAAGAATATTTTGGCTTAATTTAAAAAGTCAAATGCTGTTTCCGGTATTCATCCGGCGTAGTGCCTGTATATTTTTTAAAAGTCCGGGAAAAATACGATAGGCTGTTGAAACCTGTTTGTTGGGCAATGGCCTCCTGACTTTCGTAGGTGGTGATGAGCAATAATTGGGATTTTTCAATGCGCTTCCGGTTCACGTACTCAATGGGCCGGAAACCCGTAAGTTCGCAAAACAGACGGGAAAAATAATCAGGAGCCAGGCATGCCCTGTCTGCCAGTTGCTGCAATGAAACTTTTTGGTGAAAATTATTATGAATGTATTGCAGCAAATCGCCAAACCTGCGGAATTTTTCCAGTGAATTTGGGTTAAACTCACCCGCTTGCTTAAAAAAACGCGAGAATAATTGTAGCAAGATTCCCTGGGTTTCTATCATATCTTTAGCATTTTGATGAACTGTTTCAGGCTGATTTTTGCCTACATATGGCTGCTGCTGATATACTTTAGGGTCATGGTGCGGAAGTTCCCGATGTGGGTTGAGTTGGAGCAACCGCTTGAAAAGCCACGCATCTTCAGGAACAGACTGGAGATCATAATTGAAAGCCATTGCATCATGAATAGGTAGTTGACTGTCCATTTCTGCAATAAAATGAATATAATATTGTTCAAACGGATGGTCGCATTGATAACTGCAGGAAGTGAAACCGGGGATAAGATGCAACACTCCTGCTTCTAACTCAAATTTTTGTCCATGATGATACACCCGGCATTTTCCTTCCGTGATAAGATATAAACGAGAAAATGGACTTACTACATTTTTGTAATTCCAGTACGTACCTACTTTACAATACTCCATATTCAATAAAGTAAGCCGAAGGGTTTTAATCAAATTGGAGAACATACTGTGAGGTTTTCGATATATCAAAAGTCGGATTTGTGCAAAGAAAAAACGTAATCTAATAAAGGGTTCACAGATATTTTCACTAATTTTAAAATTACGGAAATAAAATGAGTGCAATTAAATAACGTAGGGTATTAAGTAAAACGGACATTCTTGTCCGCTTAGAAGAACAGAAATGTTCTTCGTTACATTTATTTGCTTGTATTTTATTTTCACAAATAATAACAACCAGTTTGTGAAGCACATATTTTTTATCATATCGCTCATAATTTTTATATCAGGATGCAATACCGAACTTCCCCCTGAAATTGCTACGCTTGATCCCCAACTGCCCGAAAAAGTAGATTTCAATTACCACATCAAACCCATCCTCTCTGATCGTTGTTTTGCCTGCCACGGCCCTGATGAAAATAAAATAGAAGGTGGTCTTCGGCTTGATATGGAAGAAAATGCACTGAAGGTATTGGAAAGTGGACAACGTGCTATCGTTCCGGGCAAACCGGGCAAGAGCGCAATTTTCCATCGAATTTTGTCAGAAGATGCCGAAGTAGTGATGCCCCCATCCGAATCTAACCTTACTTTGACGGATTATGAAAAGGCTTTGCTCATCCGCTGGATTGAACAGGGAGCAGAATACAAACCCCACTGGTCATTCATCAAGCCCAAAAAACCGGAAATGCATGAAGTAGCCCAAACAGAGTGGGTGAATAACCCCATCGATAATTTTGTGTTGGCAAAGCTCGAAAAACAGGATTTGCAACCCAGCCAAGAAGCTGATAAAGAGACCCTCATTCGCCGGGTAACTTTTGACCTCACCGGCCTGCCCCCCACCATTCAGGAAATAGATGCTTTTCTGGCAGATGAATCACCCAATGCTTATGAAAAAGTAGTGGACAGGTTGCTGGTTTCCCCTCAATATGGCGAACGCATGGCAACTGAGTGGCTGGACGTGTCCCGCTATGCCGATACCTACGGATACACCGTAGACCGTTACCGTCCGGCCTGGCCCTGGCGCGACTGGGTGATTGAGGCTTTCAACAAAAACATGCCTTACGACCAATTCGTAACCTGGCAATTGGCCGGGGACATGCTACCCAACGCCACCAAAGAACAGGTTTTGGCTACCGGATTTAACCGCAACCATGCCCAAAACGCCGAAGGAGGCATCGTCAACGAAGAATTCAGGGTAGAATATGTGGCCGACCGTACCAACACTTTCGGAAAAGCCTTTCTGGGGCTGACCATGGAATGTGCCCGCTGCCACGACCACAAATATGACCCCGTTTCCCAAAAAGAATATTTCCAGTTATTCGGTTTCTTCAACAATGTGGATGAATCGGGGCAAATTACCTTCAGCACAAAGGATATGCCCGCTCCTACCATGCTTTTGCCCGACTCAGCTGTGGAAGAAAAGATAAAATTCCTGGAAGAAAAAATTGCCAGCAAAGAGCAAGACATACAACAAGAGGCAACAAACAATGATGCAGCATTCAAGCAATGGTTGGCAAGTGCGAGTAACCGTCACTTTTCTAATAAATTACCTTCCGGTCTCATTGCCCATTATCCGCTGGATGCCATCACCAATGAGAAAATTCCGAATGTAGCTGATAGCAGGAAAAACGGAAAAGTAGTCGATCCGGTATCAGAACGTATTGCAGAAGATGCTCCTGTAATGGTGGAAGGAAAGCAGGGAAAAGGCGTACAAATGAATGGGGACGATGCCCTTTATTTTCCAGAAGTTGGCAGGTTCTTGCGTGCCGATCCTTTCTCAATAGGTATTTGGGTAGAAGTGCCCGAAAAACTGGAAAACGGCGTTATTTTTCATGGCAATCGGGGCGGTATCATCTATAATTTCAAAGGATATCAGGTTTCGGTAGAAGGAAATAAGCTGGACGTACGCATTGCACACGCCTTTCCCTACAATGCCCTCCACCTTGTTTCAGAAAATACAGTGCCCAAAGAAGAGTGGCTGCATCTGATGGTAACGTATGACGGTTCCAGCAAAGCCGCGGGTACAAAACTTTACATGAATGGTGAACCACTGAAAATGCGCATTGAGCAAGACGAACTTTACAAAGAAATTGCTTTTGTCAATGAAAACATCACCACCCACCTGAAAGCAGGCGGCCGATGGCGTTCAAGAGGTTTCAGGGAAGGTTCGCTGGATGAAATTACCGTTTTTGACCGTGAACTTACCGCTCTGGAAGTAGCCCAGGTAGCCGGGAAAAATACGCTTGCTGATTTACTGAATACCAAGCCTAATGACCTGAATGATGCGCACGAACAGGCTTTATTTGCCTATTACCTGGCAAATTATGACCAAGCTTATCAGAAAAATATTGACGAAATAAAGGCAATAAGGGCTGAAAAAAACGCCATGGTAGAACCTGTACAAGAGGTGATGGTCATGGATGAAAGGGAAGCCCCTCGTGCTACGTATTTATTGGAAAGGGGTGCTTACAATGCACATGGGGAAGAAGTGCAGCCCGGTACGCCCAGGCATGTCATGAACTTTCCGGATACTTTGCCTCAAAACAGACTAGGGCTGTCAAAATGGCTGATGCATCCCGATAATCCGCTGACGGCCCGGGTTGTGGTAAACCGCTACTGGCAGCAATATTTTGGAAACGGGATTGTAAAAACCCCTGATGATTTCGGTAATCAGGGTGACCTACCCACCCACCCTGAATTGCTGGACTGGCTGGCTGTTGCGTTTGTTGAATCGGGCTGGGATGTGAAGGCTTTTCAAAAACTCATTGTGATGTCGGCCACGTATCGACAATCTTCCAAAACTTCTCCCGAACTCAGGGAAAAAGACCCGGAAAACCTTTTGCTTGCCAGAGGCCCGAAGATGCGGTTAACAGCAGAAATGCTGCGCGACAATGCCCTGGCTGTCAGTGGGTTAATGGTGGAAAAAATCGGTGGCCCCAGCGTAAAGCCTTACCAGCCGGAAGGACTGTGGAAAGTAAATGGGGCAGAATATGTGCAGGATTCGGGAGAAGACTTGTACCGTAGAAGCATGTACACCTTCTGGAAAAGAACCGTTCCACCGCCCACCATGAACACCTTTGATGCGCCCGACAGAAGCATTTGTGAGGTAAAACGCCAAAAAACGAGCACACCCCTGCAATCGCTGGTGCTGATGAACGACCCGCAGTTTGTGGAAGCTGCCCGTATCATTGCCGAAAGAGTGATGGAAGAAACAAAAGAAGACGTAAACACACGCATTACTTATGCATTCCGCTTGTTAACCAGCCGGAAACCAACGCAACAGGAATTAACGTTGTTAAAAGATATGTATCAGGAGCAACACCAAAAATTTGCGCAATTTCCTGAAAGAACCAAAGGCTTGTTGGAAGCCGGGGAATATCCGGTAAACCGAAGCCTGGACAAAGCACAATTGGCAGCCCACGCCGTCATCGTAAATACGATTATGAATTTTGATGCGAGTGTGATTAAACGGTGATATTTTTTTTTATATGTTATTGGTTATACGATATAAGTTGTATATGAATGGGGAATAGTATTAGAAGTTTTGAGGATTTGGAATATTGGAAAAAAGCGAGGGAAGTACGCTTGTTTGTGATGAAAATATCTAAAATATTTCCCAAGATAGAGACTTATTCCCTTACTGACAATATGAAAAGGTCAGCACGATCGGTAACAAATAACATTGCTGAAGGCTTTGTGAGGTACCATTACCAGGAAAATATGCAGTTTTGCCGTGTGTCAAGAGGCTCACTGCACGAAACATTAGATCACTTAATGATCGCTTTAGAAGAAGGTTATATCAATATTGAAAAATATGAAGAAGGGAAAAAGTTAATCCTTGACGCAATAGCCATCTTGAATGGATACATCAACTACCTCGAACGCGCCAAAGAAAGAAAATACAGATAAACAAATAACTAATAACGTTTAACTAATAACGTTCATCATGAACGAATTTGAACATATATCCCAACACATGAACCGCCGCCACTTCCTGAGCAAAACCTCGCTCGGACTGGGCGCAGCAGCACTAGGCACCTTGCTGGGCAGTAGTGCCAAAGCAGGAGTAGCTGACCCTCGCCTGGGTACTCTGGAAAAACCACATTTTGTGCCCAAAGCGAAGCGTATCATTTACCTTTTCCAAAGTGGTGGTCCTTCCCAATTGGAAACCTTTGATTTCAAGCCCAGGCTGGAACAAATGCATGGAGAAGAACTGCCCGATTCGGTTCGGCAAGGCCAACGCCTCACAGGCATGAGTGCCGACCAGTCGAGTTTACCGTTGGCAGGCTCGCATTTTAAATTTTCCCAGTATGGACAAACCGGAAGCTGGGTAAGTGAACTCATGCCTCATACGGCCAAAATTGTGGATGAACTGTGCTTTATCAAATCCATGCATACCGATGCCATCAATCACGATCCGGCTATTACGTTTTTCCAGACAGGCTCCCAGCAGCCCGGCCGCCCGAGCATTGGCTCCTGGTTGAGTTATGGTTTGGGTTCTGACAATCAGAATTTACCTTCCTTCATCGTATTGGTATCCAAAAACGCCGGGGGGCAGCCCTTGTATGCCCGCTTGTGGGGCAATGGCTTCCTGCCTTCTATGCACCAGGGCGTGCAATTCCGTTCGGGTAAAGACCCGGTGCTCTTCCTGAAAAATCCGGAAGGCTTTGACCTCCACGACCGCCGGCAAATGCTGGACTATCTCGGTAAACTGCACAAATTACAGTTTGATGCCCTGGGCGATCCGGAAATCACTTCCCGCATTGCACAGTACGAAATGGCTTACCGTATGCAAACTTCCGTGCCCGATGTGATGGACCTTTCTGATGAGCCTGACTGGGTATTTGACATGTACGGCCCCGATGCCCGTGACCCGGGTACGTATGCCGCTAATTGCCTGATGGCAAGAAGACTGGCGGAACGGGATGTAAAATTCATCCAACTGTACCACCAGGGCTGGGACCAGCATGGCAACCTGCCCGGCGGTATCCAACGACAATGCAAAGCTACCGATCAGGCTTCGGCTGCCCTGGTGATGGATTTGAAACAAAGGGGTTTGCTGGAAGATACACTGGTGGTTTGGGGCGGTGAATTTGGACGCACCAATTATTCCCAGGGCAAACTCACCAAAGACAATTACGGCCGCGACCACCATCCCCGCTGCTTCACCATGTGGATGGCGGGTGGAGGTACCAAGCCTGGCTTTTCTTTTGGAGAAACCGACGAGTTTGGCTACAACATCGTAAAAGACCCGGTGCATGTGCACGATTTTCAGGCTACGTTGTTATATTTATTAGGCATTGATCATGAACGCCTTACTTTTAAACACCAGGGCCGGCGATACAGGCTTACCGATGTGCATGGGCATGTGGTGAAGGATTTAATTGCTTAAATGGCATTTTCAAACATGACAACTGCCAATGAGCGTGGTTTTTACACAGTTAACAAAATTTGTAAACTTAGGTAAATTTTTAGGTGTAAAAATAAGATATTTTAGAAATACCAATCATTTTTTGAAAAAAGTAAAAAGTTAACTATGTTAGAATGATTGATTAAGGTTTATCAGACATATGGACCAGGAAAAGACTACTATGGACAAGCAGCTAGATGAAATCCATCTATGGCAAACCTTCCTCCTTGGTAGTGAAAAATCTTTTAAGGAACTGCACCAAAAATACTATAATGATCTGTATGCCTATGCATTGAAAATGAGCAACGATAAATACATTGCTAAAAATGCCATTCAAGAATTATTTGTCTATTTGTGGAAAAACAAAGCCAACCTTAGTAAAGTAAATCACATCCGGTATTATTTATTCTTTTCACTTCGACGCCATGTAATCAGACTGTTAAAGAAAGAACAAAAACATCTTCATATTTCTATGGAAAGTGTAGAGGCAGCTTTTTCATTTTCTCCCGAAGATGTTTTGATTCGTGAAGAAACCTCTCTGCTTAACGAAAAAATGGTAGTTGATGCGTTGAATAAATTACCACCCCGCCAAAAAGAAATTGTATACTTACGATACTTTCAGGATCTGCAAATTGATGAAATTGCAAAGATGCTCTCTGTTAATTATCAGTCTGTACTCAATGTCCTGAGCAGGGCTATGAAAAACCTCAGAAAGTATATCCTCTCACAGAAAACCACGGAAAAACTCCTTTTTATTCTTGCTCCTCTAGTGCTACTTTTCATATTCTAACCAAAAAAATTAAAAAAACTCCCTCAACCTGAGTATCGAAATGAAATAAGTGTGTCTTACGGATATACAAATTTTATAAATCCGCTAAGACTATGGAGGACTACCCTCAACGCCACAACAGGAAAAAATTATTTCTTGACCTTTTTCGAAAAGAGGGCTCCCCTTCGGAAGGGTTCGAAACGCAGAAAAAAGAGTTGTCCCCGGAAGAGATAAAGAAAGAAACCGATCTTCTATGGGCCCGCCTACAGCAAGAAGGTGAAACAAGCCATGGTGTTCTTCATTCCCTTAAACGTCACAGGTACATCTATATGGCAGCAGCCAGCGTAGTACTTCTCATCCTGACTTATGTGGCCTTTCTGCAAATGAATACCAACTCTTTTGTTTCGACCCAAACATCTTATGGTGAAACTGAATTCATTACCTTACCTGATAGCTCTACTGTAATACTCAATGCTAACTCCAAATTGACTTATCCTGACGAATGGAATCATCAGGAAGTCAGAGAGGTATGGATAGAGGGGGAGGCTTTCTTTCATGTACAGGAAAAACCTGACCGGGGAGGCATCAAATTTATTGTGCATACCCAGGGAGTGGATGTAGAAGTGTTGGGCACCCGGTTCAACGTGCGCAATCGCCGGGATGCTACTGAGGTAGTACTCAATTCAGGAAAAGTGAAACTGAATGTTGAGGGAAAGCAGGAAATCTACATGGCTCCGGGTGATCAGATAACATATTCGGTAAAAACCCATAACTACGATCGTAAACAGGTAAACCCTGAAACTTATACTTCCTGGCGCAACCACGTACTGACGTTTGAAGAAAGCACGCTGCGTGAGATCGCCGCTGTGCTGGAAGATACCTACGGTTTCAAGTTTACTTTCAAAGATCCTTCAATAGCAGCAAAGCGATTTACCACTACCCTTCCTGCAGATCAAATCAAAACGCTCTTTCCTATGCTGGAAGAATCATTTAACCTGAAAATCATGCAGAATGACAAACAAATAACTGTAGAGTATGCTCCCTAACCATCATTGGCCACAGGGATCAATTCTAGCAGATGAGAAAATAACCGCTATTTAAAATCTAAACCACCTTAGCTTATGAAACATTTATTACAAATTGTCAGAACAGTATTGACAGTGGTGCTCTGCTGTTCCTTCGCTGGGGCCTTTTCCCAGAGTCTCGCCCTTGTAGAAGATCTTACCCTTGATGAGGGGAAACAGGGAAATAAGGTATCACTTACAATTATTCTCAAGGATCTGGAGAAAAAGCATAACATACATTTTAGTTATGCCAGCGAGGTTGTAAAAAATCAGTTTGTTGTAGCCAAAGCAATTGAAAGTGATAATGCTGATATTAATACAATACTTACGGACATCCTTTCCCCTTTAGGGCTTGATTTTAGAAAAGTTGAAGAAAACTCATTTTTCATTTATAAAGCCCGGGATAAAAAAATAGAAAAGCTGGATTCTAAAACAACAGGCTCTTCTGAGGGCTTGATGTTGGTTCCCTTACAAATGGCAAGCGGAATGAAATTAGGGCAACCCCCAGGCATTAATCTGGTTGAAAAAACAATTTCTGGCCAGGTAACTGACGAAAACAACGATGGCTTACCCGGGGTAAATATTCTGGTAAAAGGCACCACTATCGGTACAGTAACCGATGTAGATGGGAACTATGGTATTTCTGTCATGGATGATGCACAAACACTTGTGTTTTCTTCAATAGGCTACCAGACACAAGAAATTGAGATTGGCTCCCAAACGGTAATTAATATACAATTGACGCCTGATATTCAAGCTCTTTCTGAAGTAGTAGTGGTGGGTTATGGTACACAAAAAAAATCTGAAGTTACCAATGCTGTGGTCCAAACTTCGGGAGAAGAAATCAAGAAAAGCCCCGCTATTTCTTTATCTAATTCGCTGGCAGGCCGGATGGCAGGACTTTATGTAAACCAACGGAGTGCAGCACCAGGATTTGACGATGCCCAAATCCTTGTAAGGGGCTTCAATACTTACCGTGATAATTCTGCACTAATCGTTATTGACGGTGTAGCCAATGCAGACCCCGATGGCCTTAATAGATTAGACCCTAATGATATAGAGTCAATTTCTGTACTGAAAGATGCTTCTGCTGCCATTTATGGTGCGCAGTCGGCCGGTGGGGTTATTCTTGTAACGACAAAACGAGGCACCATTGGCAAACCTACCTTTACTTATTCTGGCTCACAAATGTATCAATCTCCTACGGCGAAGGTAAAAACTGCCGATGCCCTGGAATATATGAGGGTGCTCAACAGCAGCCGGGCCATAGATGGAACAGACCCGGACTTTCCGGATGAATTAATCGATATGTATAGAGATGGGGAGCTTCAATCCGAAGACTGGTGGGATGCTTTGATAGATGGCCCCATTCCTCAGGGTAGGCATTCCCTCACCATGAGAGGGGGAACTGAAAAAATAAAATACTTCACCTCTTTAGGAACCGCTTCTCAGGGAGGCATTCTGATTGGGGATGACAAAAGTAAGCTCAGGCAGTACAATGCCAGAAGTAATTTGGATGTTTCGGTTACAGATAACTTAGAGATCGGCATTGACCTATCGCTGAGACAAAAAAACACCCAAACTCCTCAAACGTCCCCGGGGGGCGACCTTGCCTTCGCCGTAACCACCAGCCCGCTTAGGGAAGCTTTTATAGATGGGGATACACGGTACCCTACCGAAGGGTGGTCACACTTAAATCCGGCTGCCAGGGTGCATAGCCCGGGCTATCGAAACTACAAAACCAATGTTGTGAACGGTACTTTCCGATACAAATACGACATGCCTTTTCTCGAGGGCTTTTCCATAGACGGCTTTGCTTCTATTGTTAAAGTAGTGAACTATAACAAAACTTTTAATTATGTCTGGGACTATTATGAAAAAAATGTGGATGGCGAAGTAGTAAAAAAGACCTCCAGAACTGTTGAAGATATAGGGTTACGGGAAGATTTTTCCCAAAGCCTGAGGGTTACATTAAATACAAAGCTAAATTATACAACTACCATCCAGGAAAATCATAACATCTCTGCCTTTATTGCCTATGAGCAAATGGAATACGAAGATAATTTTTTCTGGACAGAACGCCTTGGTTATGACTCACCCCTGATTGATCAACTTTCTGCGGGTAGCACCAATCGCTCTAACTGGAATAATAATGGTGGGGCCAGTGAATCATCCAGACGGAACTTCTTTGGCCGTGTAAACTATGACTTTAAATACAAATATCTTTTTGGCTTTAACTTCAGATATGACGGTTCCCCCATTTTCCCGGAAGAAACCCGGTGGGGATTCTTCCCCGGCGTTTCAGCTGGATGGGTGATTTCTGAAGAATCTTTCATGCCCGACTTGTTTAGTAACCTGAAATTAAGGGCTTCCTGGGGGCAGACAGGAAATGACAGGGTTGATCCTTTTCAATATATTGGTATCTACTCATATGGCGACGGTTTTATTATGGACGAGGACGGCACTGTTGTTAACGGGGGCGATGGTATTGTGATTGACGGTAACGATGTACGAGGGATAGAAGCCTCTACTACGCCCAATCCTAATATTACCTGGGAAGTGTCTGAAAATACTGACATAGGTTTGGAAGTTGGTTTTTTACAGGGCAGGTTGAATTTTGAAGTAGACGTCTTCAAAATTAAGACCAAGAATATTTTAGGGCAAAGACAGGCTTCCATTCCCGGATATACAGGGCTGATCCTCCCCGATGAAAATATTGGCGAAATGGAAAACAAAGGCATTGAGTTCCAGGCTTTTTACCGGCAACTTTTTGGGGACTTATCCTTTAATGTCCAGGGTAATGTGTCTTATAATAATAATGAGATTATCTATATTGATGAAGTACCTCAGGCCGAACCCTATCAGAAACTGGAAGGCATGCCCTTTGAATCAGAATTGGTTTATAAAGCCATCGGTATTTACAGAACACAGGACGATTTAGACAATAATGTAAACTATAACAATGCAGGTTTAGGAGAGCTGATTTTTGCCGACCTCAACGGAGATGGAATTATAGATGGCAATGACAGGTATAGGTTTGATAGTAATGCTTTTCCTAAAGTACAATTTGGGCTTAACCTCGGGGCTGAGTATAAAGGTTTTGACCTTACTGTGCTATTCCAGGGGCAGGGAGGTGCTAAATGGAGATTAGATAATGGATTTAGTACCGATGCCAATGGTAACGGACTCATTTATGTAGCTAACAATAGTTATTCCCTTGAAAATATCAATACAGAACTTCCCAGGGTTCGCCCAACAGGTACAGCAGCGGAGGATAGTGATTTTTGGTATCATGATCTGACCTGGATGCGCTTAAAATCCTTGGAGTTTGGGTACAGCATTCCTCAAGATATACTTTCTAAAATCAGGCTTACTAGCTTGAGAGTTTATTTTTCAGGCCAGAATTTATTCATGGTATTCAATAATCTGAAAGAATTCGGGATTGGAGACCCCGAGTTTACTGACAATGGAAAAGGAGCACAATATCCGAATATGAAAACCTTAGGTTTTGGGCTTAATCTCACATTCTAAACGAAAAAACGATGAATATAAAGAATAATATAGTTTTCATACTATTTGTATCAAGCTTGTTTGTTATCTCATGCGATGATGATTTACTGGACAAAGAGCCCCTGGATGCCCTGTCAGAAACTGCTGTTTTTAGCGACCCTGTATTTTTACAAAACTATGTTTATAATGTATATAATGGGATGAGGCCACACTGGAGCCCCGGCACAGGAACCTACATAGGGTTAACTGACCTGGCAGTTTCACAAGAAGAAACACACGACATAGCAGATGGTATCAGGGAATATTTAGCAGGAAACATCAACCCGGATAACATAACCGATTTAACTGATATATGGAATTATCAATATGACTATATTAAAAGGGCAAATGTTTTCTTTGAAAATATAGAAAACTCTCCTATTGAACCATCCGATCTTGATCCTATGCGGGGAGAAATGCACTTTTTGAGGGCATGGATGTATTTTGACTTATCCCGCCATTTTGGGGGTGTCCCCATCATTACAAAAAGTTTTTCTTTAAACGATGAATCTTTTGATGTTTCAAGAAATACTTATGAAGAAGTAGCCCAATTTGTGATTGATGAATGTGATCAGGCCATATCATTGCTGGACGGAGTGCCCGCTCCTCCCGGTAAAATCAGTAAAGAGGCTGCTATGGCACTCAAAGCCAGAATGTATTTGTATTGGGCAAGTCCATTGAATAACCCTTCTAATGATCTTGCAAAATGGCAGGAAGCAGAAGTAGCTACCAAAGCAGTGATTGATGCCGGCTTTTCCCTGCATCCTACCCATGAAGATTTATTCCTCCAACCAATCAAAACAGATGAAACTATTTTTGCCCGGTCATTTACTCCTGAAACAAGAATTCCGGATTGGGGATATAATTACGATTACTGGCCTGCTGGCTTTGATGCACGGCAAAGGCTGAGTGCCACTCAGACTTTCATAAATATGTTTCAATTGACCAATGGGGAATATCCCTATCTTGAAGATGGCATAACGGTAAACCCTGCCTCGGGTTATGACCCACAAAGTCCAAATACAAACAGGGATCCACGATATTATAGTTATATATTGTACCCGGGTGCCGGGCCTGTGAATATTATTGATGGCTCAAAAAGCACAGAAAGACTCTATGAATATTGGGAAGACGCAAACCCTAACCCGGATAATGCCCCTCCCTATCAGAACCCTAATAAAGTAGACCCAAACAATGGGCAGGACCTTTTTGATTTTGGGCGCGACTCAAAAACGTATTGGATTAAAGGGCTAACACCGTTTCACTGGAGGGTACAAACTGGTTATACCTTTAGAAAACTGCTAGACTTTTCAGGCCCCCGTGCAAGTTTCGATTTTGACTACAATCAATTGGTTGTATTCATGAGGTTAGCTGAGTTTTATTTGAACTATGCCGAAATTCAAATAGCCTTAGGAAACGAAGATCTGGCACGTGAATACATTAACAAAGTACGCAGCAGGGCATCTGTCGGTATGCCGGATATTACCAGTACAGGAGAAGCTTTGGTACGCGAATATAGAAATGAACGGGCAGTAGAACTGCACCTGGAAGACTCCCGCTTCTTTGACCTTATGCGATGGAAAGATGCCCCAGGTAAAGTAGATATCAACCCAATTCGTGGGCTAAGTAACGTTACAATGGACTGGACCGGTGCAGAGGAAGGAGATTTATTAGGCACGCTCAATTATACATACGGAGAAATAACGGCTGCTGATCCAAGAGTTCCCTGGCCCGGGGATTATTATTATTTACTTCCTATTCCGAGGGTAGAAATTCAAAGAAGTAACAATAACATCACCCAAAATCCAGGTTATACTAATTGAAAAATTACATCTCAAAGACCATTCTTTCTGTACTGTGTTTTTTATTATGGTCAGCATGTGGCAGCAAGGACACAAACCAGAAAGCAGGTATGGTTGATAAGGCAAAAAAAAATTTAGCCTTTACCGTTGAGGCTGCCCCGGAGTGGACGGCCCTGTTCAAACGTGATTCCGGGTGGTTTGGTGGTGACGGTATCTTTGCCATTCCATTGAACGGGAAAGATGGATTTACGACAGGTAGCACTCCTGAGAACCTCTTTGTGTTTAGCGATACCATGGTGGGGGAAATTAAAAATGATTCTCTGCAGCCTGGCTTCAAAATGGTGAATAATTCTGTTGCCTACCTTAAAGGAGAAAAGCCTATTGCCAAAAACATGGGCTTTAAAGTTGCCTCCGGAGATGGTGAAGTAAGCGCAGTATTTATACCCAATACTCCCAATGCCAAACCAGAGGCACATGAATACTACTGGCTGGGCGATGGTTTTGTAAATTCAGCCAATGGAAACACTTATATTTTTGCCTACCGTGTAGTAAACCACACAGAAGAAGGTGTGTTTCCTTTTGAAATAGTTGGCAATGCGCTCATCATTATCCCAAAGGATAGCCAATTTCCTTTCAGGGATCACCGGCAGGTAGAAATCCCTTATTTTGCAGGGATGAATGAGTCTGGAAATTTTCTATCATTCGGTGCCGGAATTTTGGTCAATACCAGGGAAGCAGGTGTTCCCCATCCGGATGGATATGTGTATGTATATGGCATAGGAATGCCGGGTAAGCCGTTGATTGTGTCCCGTTTCCGTCCGGAAGAAACAGAAGATTTCAATGCCTGGAAGTTTTGGGATGGCAAAGGTTGGAGTGCTGAGATGGACTCCATCAATAATATCGTAGATGGCCTTTCCAATGAATTGAGTGTAAGTGCTTTGCCCAATGGACAGTATGCACTGGTTTACCAGGCAAATACAATCAGCCCGGTTACTGCTATGCGGATAGGTGAAAGTCCGGTGGGGCCTTTTGGTCCACAGCAAAAGCTATGGGATGCCACCGAAGATTTTGAGGAACCTGAATTCTATGCTTATAATGCCAAAGCACATCCCAGCATTTCACAGCCAGGGGAGTTACTCATTAGTTATAATATTAACTCCCAAAATTTTTTTAAACAGATTGCATCTCATCCGCATCTTTATCGTCCCCGGTTTATCCGGCTAAAATTCAAGTAAGGTATTTTTATGCAAAAAAAATTTTCAAATATAAAGTCCGGCTTTGACTACCAATAACCAGGGGAAACCGCTGGAATTCTTTGGCAAATTGCATAAATTACGGTTTGTAGGAGATGTTAATATCACATTATGGACTAGTTAGTGAAAGATATAATGTTTAGATTATGTTGAGAAAACAATTTATTAATATACCTGTTGGATTATTCTTGTTTACTATAATAATTTGTTTAGTACAATGTACTTCTCAGGATGCCGAATTATCAGTAGAAAACGAGCAAAAACTTCCAAAAAAGGTAGATTTCAATTACCATATCAAACCCATTCTATCCGACCGTTGTTTTGCCTGCCACGGCCCTGATAATGAAGCCAGGGAAGCGGGCTTACGGCTGGATACGGAAGCTGGTATTTTTGCAGCCCTGGAAGAAGGAGAGGGCTTTGCCGTAGTAGCCAAAAAGCCACACGAAAGCACGGTTTATCAGCGAATTACTTCAGACGACCCTGAATGGGTGATGCCCCCTCCTGAGTCAAACCTTACGCTTACGGAATATGAGAAAAAGCTGATTGAAAAATGGATCAAACAAGGGGCGGAGTATAAAAGGCACTGGTCGTTCATTCCTCCGGAAAAACCTGCTTTGCCCGAAATAAAAAACGAGGAATGGGTCCGCAACTCCATCGATAATTTTGTGTTGGCCAAACTGGAAGAAAATGGACTGCAACCTTCACCGGAAGCGGATAAAGCCAAATTATTGCGCCGGGTAACTTTCAACCTCACCGGCCTGCCACCCACCATATCAGCAATGAATGATTTTCTGGCGGATGATTCGCCGAAGGCTTACGAGAAAGTTGTAGACCGTCTGCTGGCCTCTCCCCAATATGGCGAACGCATGGCTTCTTCCTGGCTGGACATAGCCCGGTATGCCGATTCGCACGGCTATCAGGATGACCGCCCCCGCACCATGTGGCCCTGGCGCGACTGGGTGGTGGAAGCTTTCAACGAAAACCTGCCTTTTGATGAATTTGCCACCTGGCAACTGGCGGGTGATTTGCTACCCAATGCTACTTATGAACAAACCCTGGCCACGGGCTTCAACCGCAACCATGCCATCACCCAGGAAGGGGGCATTATTGAAGAAGAATACCTCACCGAATATGCTGCCGACCGGGTAAACACTTTTTCCGCCGCTTTCCTCGGGCTTACTGTGGAATGTGCCCGTTGTCATGACCACAAATATGACCCGGTGAGCCAAAAGGAATATTTTCAGTTGTTCGATTTCTTTAACAATATTCCTGAAAGAGGGCGTATTGACTATACCAATGAAGCTCCGCAACCCACTGTCCGTATGCAGGATACGGCCCTGGAAGCAACCATTGCTTACGTGCAAAACCGTATTGAAACCCTGGAAGAAAAAGTGGCCCAACAGGAAAAAAATGTTGATCCGGCTTTTTATGACTGGCTGAAAGAGAAAATAGACGAAGAGGAAGTTAAGGAAGGGCTGGAAGACGGGCTTTTGGCTTATTTTAACCTGGATGTGTTGGAAACCGAGCAATTTGTAAGCAACGAAGGCAAGCAATTTCCTGCCCGTATGAATATCGGCTTAGCACCAAAAATCCCTTTCCCTGAGCATACAACAGGAAAATCAGGCAATGCATTGGCTTTCAATGGAGATAATTTCCTTTCAGCCGGGGATATCGGGGACTTTGACCATTATCATCACTTTTCTTATGGAGCCTGGGTTAAGCGCACCCAAAATTTGGAGAAAAATGCTGCCCTCCTGAGCCGCAGAAATGGGGAAATCTGGCGACAAGGATACGATTTGGTACTTACACCTGATAACCGATTGAGTGCCAGCATTATTCACCACGAGAATAAAAATGAAGTAAAAGTAGTCACCAAAACCCGGGTGCCCATCAATACCTGGATGCACGTTTTTGTTACTTACGATGGTTCCGGGAAAGCCGAAGGGTTGCAAATTTATGTCAATGGTAAAGCCCAGTCCCTGACAGTCAAACAAGATAATTTAGAGCATAAATCTATCCTGAACGGAAATGATTTTTTGGTGGGCAACTGGCATACCAAAATTTTGCGCAACGATTTATACGGGTTTGAAGGTGGCATTATTGACGAAGTAAAACTGTACGAACGAACGCTTTCGCCTTTGGAAGTACAATATCTGGCTAGGGAAAGGGCGGATTTACACATAGCCGGGCAACCTGCAAAAAGTCCCATCTACCATCATTTTTTGCAACAATACAACACAGCTTATCAGGCTTTGATAAAAGAACTGGACAGTCTCCGTAAAATAGACCAGGAAATTCCTTATGTGATGGTAATGCAGGAACTGGACACGCCCAAAGCATCCCATGTATTGATGCGGGGTTCTTATGCTTCGCCTGGAGAAAAAGTTGTAGCCGGTACGCCCGAAGCCGTCTTGCCTTTTGCCGATGACCTGCCCAAAAACAGGTTAGGACTGGCACAATGGCTCGTAAGTAAAGAAAATCCGCTGACGGCACGGGTGGCCGTCAATCGCCTCTGGCAATCACATTTTGGCAAAGGACTGGTGCGCACCCCCGAAGATTTTGGCAACCAGGGCGAATTGCCTACCCACCCTGAACTGTTGGACTGGCTGGCTGTTGAATTCATAGAATCGGGCTGGGATATGAAAGCCATGCACAAATTGATTGTGATGTCGGCTACGTTCCGCCAATCTGCTAAAATTCCTGAAAAGTTACGCAAAATAGACTCTGACAACCGTTATCTGGCAAGAGGGCCAAATGTAAGGCTTACCGCCGAGATGTTCAGGGATAATGCATTGGCAGTGAGTGGATTACTCAGCCAAAAAGTGGGTGGAAAATGGGTGAAACCGTATCAGCCTGCCGGAATATGGAAAGCCATGGCCAACCAGATTGGCGAAAACAAATACAGGGCCAGCGAAGGAGAAGGTTTGTATCGAAGAAGCCTTTATTCGTACTGGAAACGCACCATTCCGCCTCCCACCATGGTGATGTTTGATGCACCTGAAAGAACGCTTTGCACCGTAAAAAGACAAAGCACGAGCACGCCTTTGCAATCATTGGTATTGTTGAATGACCCGCAGTATGTGGAAGCCTCCCGAAAACTGGCCGAACGCATGCTGCGTGAAGGTGGCAATACGGTGGAAGAACGCATTACTTTCGGATTCAGGGCAGTAACTTCACGTGCGCCCAAACCTCAGGAACTGGAAGTATTGCTTTCTTTATATCAGCAGGAAGCAGAACGCTTACGGCAATCAGAAGAGGAAGCTTTACTACTTCTGAAAGTCGGGGCCGCTCAGTACGATACCCGCTATCAAACTGCTGAAATTGCAACCCTGGCCGTGGTAGCCAACACCCTGCTAAACTTGGATGAAGCGAAATTTAGGGGATAAGGAATTTTTTGAAATGAGAATTATCTGAAAATACAGAAAAGAGCAAGCAATGGATGTTTTAAACGAATATTATC
The DNA here is from genome assembly GCA_965230065.1 of Cyclobacteriaceae bacterium. GTDB lineage: Bacteria > Bacteroidota > Bacteroidia > Cytophagales > Cyclobacteriaceae. Next base: position 1,152,787 of record OZ245942.1, read on the forward strand.
ACCAAATGAACCGACGGCATTTTCTTTCCCGCCTAAGCATGGGATTGGGAGGTGCAGCCCTTGGATCATTACTCGGTTGTACCGGACAAAATGAAGCAGCAACTTCCCTGGGTAACCCACTGAATGGTATCCTTGACCCGTCTCATTTTGTGCCCAAAGCCAAACGGATTATTTACCTTTTCCAAAGCGGCGGCCCTTCGCAAATGGATTTGTTTGACTACAAACCCATGCTGCGCAAAATGCATGGGGAAGAATTACCCGATTCTATTCGACAAGGGCAACGGCTCACAGGGATGACTGCCGGGCAAAGTTCTTTTCCGCTGGCTTCTTCCCTATTTGATTTCAAACAGCACGGGCAAAGTGGCGCATGGGTGAGCGAACTCATGCCGCATACCGCAGACATTGTAGACGATTTGTGTTTTATCAAAACCATGCATACCGAAGCCATCAACCATGACCCGGCCATTACATTTTTCCAAACGGGTTCGCAGCAGCCCGGCAGGCCAAGTATTGGTTCATGGCTAAGCTACGGATTGGGTAGTATCAATCAGAACTTGCCTACTTTTATTGTGCTACTGTCACGGGGTTCGCAACGGCCACAGCCTATTTATTCCCGTCTTTGGGGAAATGGTTTTCTGGCTTCTTTGCACCAGGGGGTACAGTTTCGGTCGGGCAATGACCCTGTGCTTTACCTGAACAATCCGGAAGGCATCAACGCTTCTTCACGCCGGAAAGTGCTGGACCACCTGAGCGAGCTCAATCACATGCACATGGAAGAATTTGGCGACCCCGAAGTGGCTTCCCGTATTTCTCAGTACGAAATGGCCTATCGCATGCAAACATCGGTTCCTGAAGCCCTTGACTTATCGGATGAGCCGGATGAAGTTTTTGAAATGTACGGGCCTGATGCCCGGAAGCCCGGTACGTATGCCGCCAATTGTTTGCTTGCCCGAAGGCTGGCTGAAAGGGATGTACGGTTTATCCAATTGTACCATCTGGGCTGGGACCAGCACTCCGACTTGCCCAAAGAAATTTCATTACAGGCCCGGGATACTGACCAGGCATCAGCAGCCCTGATTAAAGATTTGAAACGCCGGGGCTTGCTGGAAGATACGCTGGTGATTTGGGGAGGTGAGTTTGGACGAACCAATTACAGCCAGGGAACACTCACAGCTGATAATTATGGACGCGACCACCACCCCCGCTGCTTCACCATCTGGACGGCTGGGGGAGGCACCAAGCCAGGCTTTACCTTCGGGGAAACCGATGAATTCAGTTACAACATCGCCAAAGACCCCGTGCATGTACACGACTTTCAGGCAACCATGCTCCACCTGCTGGGCATTGACCATGAAAAACTTACTTTCAAGCACCAGGGCAGAAGATACCGCCTCACCGATGTGCACGGGCATGTGGTGAAGGATATTATTGCTTAAGGGAAAGCAGCAAAGATTTCGCTTTTTCAAGTGTAGGATTCCCTACATCTTTCTGAGGTAGAAGTAAACATTGAAAGTATAATTGATTTGAGTCGAGGGCATTGGTAATACCATTTCCATAATAAAATGGTGAAAAGGCAGTAGAATTCGTCTGGATCAGTATACTTATTTCTTCTTTGATGAGATGAGAAAACTCAGAAGCATCTTTTAAAATTATTTTGATGGTATGGGAATCCAGTATTTTAAAAATACCCTGATACGTGATAGAAGATATAATAATCTGTGCACTGCCATTCAATAAAAGTTCTAATTCAGCTTCCAGCACCTCATTGTTCTTTTTATAATACATTTGGTACTGGTTTGCATACTTCTCAATGTGTTTAAAATCACTGTTGAGGTCACTAAGCGAGTTTGGGGTAAACGTATCTGCTACCAATACTTTATCATGTAAATAATGGGCAATCCGGGCGTCTACTTCACTCCTCACTTTTTTATCAACCATTTTTTCATTTTCTATCAGTTCAAACACCACATTGCCTGCAGCAGGAAATCCATCTCTTTTAACGGTACTATAAGCGCCTAACAATATGGGCCTCCCGTACTTTTCTGTGCCGGAGAAAAGGCAAATGAGTTTTTTCACAGGCGTGGTATCTCCCTTTTTTTCGGCTTGAATAAATGTATAATTTTCAATCACATCATACGTGCCTTCCCAGTGTTCATTCATCGGATAATCAATATATACCTTTTTCCTGTTGACAACCCTTACAATAGCTTTCCCCACTGTTTCACGGGCAAAGGCATAATAATACATAATGTATAAAAGGTCCTGCTGGGTGTGGCTTCTGGGCTTGGCATGTGTTTTTTTAATGATTTCATCATTGATCTCATCGTATTCAAGGCCAAACTCTTCATACAGAAGTGCCAATAATTCAGCCCGCGTCTTTTTTTCTATTACAAACTGCGGGTAGCGCTCAAAGTTTTTTGCCTTGCTCAATGAGGTGTAGTTCAACTGCAACTCCACCTCCGATTGGGTTATTTTAACTGACTTAAGGTAAGCCAATATTTTAGCAATGCGCTCTGCCAATTCTTTTCCTGATAGTTCTGCCATACTTCAAAAGTATCAGAAAATTTCAGAAAATTTCTTAAAGAAAATTCTTCTTTACTGCCATCCTGCTTTATGATATTTTATTTTGTTAATATTGTATTAGTCAAAATAATATTTGTTAAACATGGTATATATTAAATTTTTGCTGGTTATCTAACTTAAATAAATATGGGAAAATTTATTACTTATTTTAGTGTAATGCTTTTTCTGTGGCATTTTAATGCTTTCGGACAAAAAGCAGTTTCCGGAAAGGTAGTTTCCGAAGATGGCGAATCATTGCCAGGCGTAACCGTACTGGAAAAGAATAGTACGAATGGTACAATTACCGATGTTGATGGCAGGTACAATCTCTCCCTTACTTCAGACGAATCTGTTTTAATTTTTTCATTCGTAGGGTACCAAAAACAGGAAGTAGTAGTAGGTGCACAATCTACAGTAGACGTTACTTTAGCTGAAAGCATCCAAAGCCTGGACGAAGTGGTGGTCATTGCGTATGGGGCTACCGAGAAACGGAAGTTCACCGGATCGCTGACAACGGTAGATGCCGGAGAGATTTCCCAAATCCCTCAGGCAAGCCCAGTGCAAATGATGCAGGGAAGGGCCGCAGGGGTTTTGGTAGAAGACGGAAACGGACAACCCGGGAGTACAGGCTCTATCATTATACGGGGCGTGGGCACCTTGCAAACCGATGGAGGAACACGTGATCCATTGTACGTAATTGATGGTACACCCACTTCTTCTATGAACTCATTGAACCCCAATGACATTGAGTCTATCTCCATATTAAAAGATGCGTCCGCTACGAGCATTTACGGCTCCAGGGCTTCCAATGGAGTGGTATTGATTACCACAAAAACCGGAAAACAAGGGGATACGAAGTTTACATTCAATGCCCAATACGGGTTCGCTGATATTGAAAACCCCAATGGCTTCAGTATGATGAACTCCACCGAATACAAAGATTATTACCGGGAAGCCTACATCATGGCCGGGGAAGACCCTGACGATCCGTCCAGCGGGTTTTACCTGCCTGCGAATGCCGATAGCATCAACACAAACTGGCTGGATGATGTAACAAGGGTGGGCACAACACAAATGTATGAGCTCACCATGTCTAACGGCTCCGAGAAATCCAATCTATTTTCTTCGGTAAGCTATTTTGGACAGGAAGGTGTGGTCATCGGAACCGGATTTGACCGGTTTACCGGAAGGGTTAATTATTCTCTGGCACCCACAAATCAGTTTAAGGTGGACCTCAATGTTTTAGGAGCCTATACCAATGAAGATTTAGAGTTTAACCAGGGCGGACGTTCCGGCATATTTTCTGGCGCTTTTAATGTAGCCCCAACTGCCTCCCCTTTTGCGTCTGCTTCTACACCCGATGCCCTGAACGGTTTGGGTTACAACTTCAATTTGCCCAGCAATGCCAACCACAACCCCATTGCCTCAGATGCCATGAACTTTAATGAGCGCACACAGGTTCGCGTATTCCCCACCCTCAGGCTTACGTATGACCCTGTTGAAAACCTGACCCTGGCATCATCAGCCTCTGTAGATTACCGCAGCAGGGAACGCAACTTGTATCAATCTAAGTTTTACCTGGCCGAAACGGATAACGGACGTGCCGAGCTGGAAGATGAGGTATTTGTGGATGCTAATTTTAATGTAACAGCAAAATATGAGTACGATATCAATGCCGATCATCAGCTTTCTCCACTCATCGGGTTTGAAACTTTTAGCAGCAACTATACCAACCAATACTCCGAATCCCGGGACTTTGCTTTTGATGGTGTAAATAATGTGGCCTTCGGGGGTGTTCCACTTTCGCGCGAATATGATTATAACAGCAATACGCTTGTTTCTTTTCTTGCCAGGCTGAATTATTCCTTCAAAAACAAACTCTTTGTAGATGCCACGTTCCGCAGGGACGGGTCTTCAAGGTTTGGCCCTGAAAACAGATGGGGTAACTTCTATGCTTTTGGCGCAGGATACGACCTGATGAGTGAGCAATTTTTGCAATCCCAAACCTTTTTTAGTGCTTTGAAACTCAGAGCGAGCTATGGCATCCAGGGTAATAACGCCATTGGTGACTTTAGCTGGAGAAACTCTTATGGTAGCGGAGGGCAATTCATTGTGCCACCCAACGGTGGCGGTTCTGGCCTGCCAAACCCGGGGGCACAACCCGACACGCCCGGAAACACCAATCTCAAATGGGAACAAAGCGAAACGTTCAACGCAGGGGTGGATTTTGGCATGTTGAATAACCGGATTGCCGGTACAGTAGAATACTATGAGCGGTCTTCCATCGATTTGCTGGCACCCCGACTTATCTCCCAAACTTCAGGATTCACTGAAATCATCGATAATATTGGTAATGTTAAAAACTCGGGAGTAGAACTTTCAATAAATACCCAAAATATCAACAAAGGCGGTTTTGTATGGAATTCAGGTTTCAATATTTCATTCAACAAAAATGAAATAAAAGCCCTGAACGGAGAAAGTGACACCTTATTTTCAGACACCCAGGGCCGTACCATTCGTATTATTGGCCAGCCCCTGGACCAGTGGTATTTGCCACAATATGCCGGGGTGGATCCGGGTACAGGAAGGCCCGTTTACCACACCACAGAAGGTGGGCTTACCTTTGATATTAACAATGCGAGCAGAATTGTGAGCGGCCAAAGCAGTATTACGCCCGACTATTATGGGGCACTCACCAACTCGCTTTCCTACAAAGGGATCACGTTTTCCTTTATGTTTTATTTCAAATATGGATACAAGGTTTACCGTGATAATATGCAGAACTTATCACTGCCCTCGGGCAATAACCAGCCTGCGTCAAACCTGGCCAGATGGCAAAACCCCGGAGACATGACAGATGTGCCCAAGGCAGACGACCCCGGCGCACAGTTTGACTCTAACCGATGGCTGGAAGATGGCTCTTACATCAGGTTGAGAAATATTTCCCTCTCTTATCTTCTCCCCAAAAGTGCCAGCGAAAAGCTGGGCATGTCAGACATCAGCGTAAGTGTGCGGGGTGTCAACGTGCTCACATTTACAGATTTCAGGGGCTTTAATCCAGACGTGGGGCTTTATGAAGAAGATGACGACTACCCTCTTAACAGGACTATTACTTTTGGCATATCTGCAACTTTCTAATTTATCGATCATGAAAAATAAAGTATATATATTATTCATTACAGCTGTCATGCTTTTTGGGTGCGAAGACTTCCTGGATGTTGAGTCAGAAACACTGACAACCCCTGAAGTGGCCTTAAATACTGAAAATGACATTGCCATAGCATTGCACGGGGCTTACTCATTTTTGAATGATGATGGCTTCGGTATGGAGCACAATGTAATAGCCGATGCAGCGACTGACAATGGAAAAATCCCATCAGACCGGGAATCGGCCGGGGCATCAGCAGACAGGCTTCCCTTTGCTTATAATTTGGACCTTTCAAGGCAAAATACCGCAGTTGAATTGTGGAGAGAAGCGTATCAATCTATTTCGGCGGTCAATAATATTTTAGCACGCCTGGAAGAAGTTGAGTTTGATGCAGCTTATGAAGCCCGCGTAAAAGCAGAATGCCTTACGCTGCGTGCTTTGCTGCACTTTTCATTAACACAGGTTTTTGCGCAAGATTACAACTTCAGTACTGACCAAAGTCACCTGGCAGTGCCGTATCAGACGGAAACAATACCAGGGTCTACGCCCGCCAGAAATACGATGGCTGAAGTTTACGCCATGGCACTTGGCGACATCAATGAAGCCCTTCCTTTATTTCAATCTTCAGGCAATGTGCTGATAGAGAACGGATACCGGGCAGGCGGTGATATTTATTTTCTTAACTATTACGCTGCTTTGGGGCTAAGGGCAAGGATGTATTTCTACAGCACCGATTATGAAAAAGCCCTTGCAGATGCCAACGAAATCCTTTCAGGGCCATTTACATTGGAGCCTGCCTATACCGTAAGTGAGTATAATAACGACGGAGAAATTGGCGACTTTATAGACCAATGGTATGGGTTGGCACCCAGGCTTGAGTCTGAGGCGATATTTCAGCTTGATATCGACTCTGACGATGGAAATTTTGCCAACAGGTCGCTGATTGATATCTACACTGCCAACAATGGAAATGCCGCTCATGCCATTTCTCAAGACTTATTGAGCCTTTATGAAACCGGGGATGCAAGACTACACTGGTATTTTGATGAAACGGCTACTCCAGCCCTTGACCTGCACGTTTTTAAATATCCGGGCGGTTTGGGCATTAATGCTGATGCCCACCACTTTCCGGTAATGCGACTTACAGAATTTCAACTGATGGCCGCCGAATGCGAAGCCAGGATAGGTGATCCTGCAAGGGCTCTTTCACTGGTGAATGCCATCACAGCCCGGGCCGGGGCAAGTGCTATTGCCTCTTCGGGAGAGCAGTTGGTTGAAGATATTATCACAGAAAGAAGAAAAGAGTTAGCCTTTGAAGGGCATCGGTTGTACGACCTCAAGCGGTTACAAAGAGGGTTTGTCAGAAATGATTGCGCCTCAACTACCAGTATATGCAGCGTTACCTACCCAACCAGCCTGTATGCATGGCCCATACCCGGGGCGGAGTTAGATGCAAATCCTGCCATGGTACAAAATGAAGGCTACAATTAATAAATACTACCATTATGAACAGAATAATTAAATATACACTCATCATACCCATCATTGTGTTGTCTTCCTGCTTTGAAGACCAGGAATTTAATTTCCCTGATGAATTCAGTTATGTTGCTTTTCAAAGCCCTGAAATAACAGCAGTGGAAGGAGAAACTACAGAGGTTTCCTTAACCATAATTTACTCGGGGCCAAGCTTGAGCAGCCCATTGTCAGTGCCTGTAAATATTGAAACAACAGATGGCACCAATGCGACAGCAGGGGTCGATTACAGCATTTCCGGCGAAAGCAGTTCACTAACTATACCTGCCGGGGAAGCCGAAGCCTCTTTGACCATCAATATTCTGGATAATGAAGATGCCGTAGGTCCCCGTGCTTTGGCTTTTAGCGCGGGCTCAGTAGATGGGTTAAAAACCGGGTACCTGGGAAATGAAGAAGGCAGGTCTTCGGTAATTACCATTCTTGAAGATGATTTGGCTGAATTTGCCTACACCAGCTTTGAGGAACCAACAGCCGGAACAGTCAATAATTTTCCTTCCCAGGACGGGGTAGAACAAGTAAATGTACCGGGCGAAAACCCTGTTGACTACACTTTTGCGGGTGGAGAGCTGGGCTTTAATACATCGTATGTACCAGGGCAGGAAGGTGGGGCAGATAGTGGCTTGCTTTTCGGGGTTTCAAAATTTACTTCAGACCCTGACTGGGAGTACGACACAGGTGGGTTTCCTGATGGCGTGCAAGCCTATAGCACTTCAGATGCCGACGGCCTTATGGAAATTGTTTTTGACGAAGTAACCATTCCTGAAGGCACAGGAATCTTACAGGTTTCTTCCCAGTTATGGTTTTCTGACAGTTCGTGGGAAGAAGATGATGAAATAGATTATTTCTGGAGAACCGAAGACGGGGACGAACTCATCCTCTCCTTAAGGTCTAACGGTGAATCAATGACGGATGCCGCTGATGGTTCCGGAAACGTAATTGCTGAGCAGTGGACAAGTTTCATTGCTGAAGTTGAAAACATAAAAACCGGAAGCCTGGTCATCCAGATTGGCACTGACAGTGGCAGTGAAATATGCTTTATAGATGCTATTTCCATCAAAGGAATTTAGTCTTACTTCTTCATCATATTCAGGAGAGTGGAGAACAATCACCGCTCCCTGAACATACATGACCAAATCATCAGATATAAATGGAATATAACTATAAAGCATTATCAAAAAGGGTAATTTCATCGGAGCAATCTTCTACCGTAAGAATTGCCGATAAAGCCAAGGCACTACGAGAAAAAGGACAAACCGTATTTGATTTTTCTGCCGGAAGGGCTTTTGAGCCTACACCCAACTATGTAATGGATGCAGCCATTAGTGCCATGAAAAACGGGGATACCCACCAAACCATGGCCCAGGGCACAACCAAGTACCGTGAAGCCTGTGCCATAAAATTAGCACGGGAAAATAATATGGTGGCAGATCCCGAAACAGAAATTGTAGCAACAATGGGTTGCAAACAAGGGCTCACCATTTCTTTGTTGGCTGTGCTCAATCCGGGAGATGAAATTATTGTGGAAGACCCCTGTTTTGTGAGTTATAAGCAAACAATTCGGTATCTTGGCGGCAAGGCCGTTGCTGTCCCCTTGTTAAAAGAAAATAATTTTCGCTGGAAAAAGGAACAACTCGAGCAGGCAATCACACCTCGTACCAAAGCAATTATCATGTGCACGCCGCATAATCCTACAGGTGTGGTACATACCCTTGAGGATTTGGAGGAAGTAGCCGAAGTTGCCCGCAAACACAGCCTTTTTGTAATTACAGACGAACCTTATGAAAGGACAGTGTGGGGAAGAAGAAAACACATTAACATGGCTACACTTCCGGGTATGAAAGATTTGACAATCACCCTCATGAGCCTAACCAAGAGTTTCTCTATGGGCGGTTGGCGGATTGGTTTTGCCCAGGCCAATGCGCATCTGATTGCTCAAATGACCAAATTACAGCAACATTTGATAACTTGTGTGAGTTCATTTGTACAGGCAGGGGGTACCGTGGCTTTTGGGCAGGTTCCGCATGATGAAGTTTTGCAATATTGGAGCGAGTGGGAGAAAAAAGTTATTCATTATACCAATTGCCTTGACAAAATAGAAGGCCTGAAGTGCTATACCCCGGAAGGTGGGTTTTATGCCTGGGTAGATATTTCTGAATTAAATATTTCTTCCGAAGCGTTTTCAGACCAACTGCTGGAAAAAGAAAATATGGCGGTGATACCCGGTGCTTCTTTTGGAGAGCAGGGAAAAGATTATATTCGAATAACCTGCGTAAAATCCTGGGATGAAATTGATCAGGGATTGGCACGCATCTACAGTTTTGTACAAGAACTTTAACCTTCAAGAGTCAATCCTTTTTTTGTAATTGGAAAGCTTGATACAAGAAAATTATTTTTAGACACTGAATATCAATGTGTTGCCAGTTAAACAGGTAACCGCCGGGCGGCCCCGAAGCAACCGGCAACTTAACAATTAGCATTGTACAAATTAATAACCAGGAAACAGCTTGCTATTACTCAAATACTACAATAAGTTATCTTTCGCCACAAAAGTTTTGTTATGGATGCTGGTGGGTGCCATCATCGGCCTGGTTTTCAGGGAAGATGTAATGTTTTTAAAACCAGTAGGGGAAATATTTCTTCAACTGCTGATTATGGCTGCCATTCCTTTGGTGTTTTTTAATCTGCTGGCTGGTTTAAGCGCTGTGGGTACGATAGAATCCTTCGGCAAAATCGGTCTGAAAGTCATTATCTATTACCTGTTCTCCACAGCCGTTGCCATTACCATTGGGCTTACCGTAATGCTTTTTACAAAAGCAGGGAGTGGCATGGCTTTAAAGGGGGAAGTGCCTGATGATATTGGACAGATGCCTGAAGTTTCCCAATTGCTGATGGACATGGTTCCTACGAACATTTTCAAATCTTTTGCAGAAGGGAACCTCATTCAGATTGTCCTCTTTGCCGTGCTATTGGGCATTGTTGTGCTTAAGTTGCCCCAAGCGCAAAAAGAATGGTTCCAAACCGGATTCGACAAGCTGGCAGAATTAATGAGAAAACTGGTAGAGTTGATACTAAAAGCATCCCCTTTGGGCCTGGGGGCTTTGATGGCCACTACATTTGCCGAATACGGAGAAAGAATTGTAGGTGCACTCACTTTGTTTATTGCAAGTGTGTACATGGCTCAACTGGCTATGGTGGTCATTTACATGCTGGTTTTAAAATTAGTAGCCAAAATTTCCCCTGTATGGTTTTTAAAGACAACCTCTTCCCTCTATGCCACCACGGTAGCCACTTGTAGTAGTTTGGCCAGTCTGGCAGTGTCTCTGGACATTGCTGAAAAGGACATGAAGCTACCCAAAAACATATTTTCCTTTACCCTGCCCCTGGGCGCACAATTCAACAAAGACGGCACTTCTATTATGCTGGCAGGTATTTTAATTTTTACGGCTCAGGCTGTGGGACTGGAGTTTTCTATCGCCCAAATGGTGCAAATTGTGCTAGTTGGCTTATTAGTTTCCGAAGGGTCGGGTGGCATTCCCGGTGGGGGACTGGTGGTGGCCATGCTTTTTGCCCAAGCATTTAACCTTCCCCTGGAAATTGTGGCAATCGTCGGGGGCATCTATCGCCTTATCGACATGGGCAATACCACCGTCAACTGTATGGGTGACCTGGTGGCAACTACTGTAATATCAAGACTGGATACAAACTGGAAACCAAACATTTAAAAAACTATTGCTATGAAAAGCAAAATCATCATTTTCGGAATTTTTCTTTGCACGCTGAATTCAGCGATCGGGCAAAATATCAGTACCAAAGAAGACAGGGAGGCCCTGTTTAACTACATCATTGAGAAAACACAAGACCGGGAATCCCTTTCGCCCATCAAAGAAAAAAACCTGGGTGTAGATGTAATGGCCGCAATGCAGGCTTTAAAAGATGAAGTGGTCAATGCTGCGAACGATGTGGAGTTGTATTATGCATTACAAAAGCTCTCTGCCGCCAGAAAAGACCGCCACCTTGCCATCAATGAAATCGAAGGCGGGCTGCAACTGCCTCCCATACAAGAAGGGCAGGCTCCCATTCGGTTTCATCCTGATTTTAGCGATTCTGGTAATTATTTTATGTTTGTGGCCGACCTGGGTACTAATATTTCTGAATTCACGAAAAAAGGCAACCTGCCTGAAATTGGTGATAAATTGCTGAAAGTAAATGGGGAGGATTTTGAAAGCTACATGCAGCGTGTTGAGCCTTATGTACGTTATTCTTCTGTCAACAACTTTTGGCGTAGATTTGCCTACAGTTTGTCTGAAAAGGGCAAAGACCTGCCTCCTTCTTTTTTCAAAGACCAGCTCACGCTTACCCTGGAACGAAAGGGTGGAAAGCAGTATGAAATTGTACTGCCTTATTTAGAAGATATAAACTGGCAATACGGAAATTTTATACGAGATTATCCCGGATATGAACTGGCCTGGGAAAAAGAAAGTTTCCATGTATATACCCCTACAGACCCCAATAACAAAACCTTGCTTTTATGGTGGTATGGTTTCCGGGGCGATTTGCAGGAGGCTACCGATGCCCTGATTGCCTACGCCGAAGAAAATAATATGCTGGATTACGACCTCATCATTGATGCCATCGACAGCCGGGGGGGAAGCCAGGGAGCCTATGCACTGGCCAGGCTAAGCCCGAAGCCATTTAAAACCACAGGGGGCAACCTCAAGCTGAGCGATATTACCGATGATTTTATTACAAAATATACCGAAGGCTACCTTGCCAAAAAGACCAGAATGGACGGAAGCGGCCGGGAAGCTGAAGACGATGGTACCTGGGTGATGGAATGGCTGCACGGCCCTGTGATACAAGGGTTGGCCGCAGGACAGGCTTATAGCAACAATACGCCCTTCAAATGCGCTCATTTACCACATTATTCTGACTGGGTCATGCAACCTGCCGAAAAGCATTTTACTGGAGATATGGTGGTGTTTCTGGGCCCCTGGGGTGGTTCACACCTCACCCAGTTTGCTTCTATGGTAATTGATAATGATTTGGGATATACGCTTGGCATGCCCGATGGTGGATACAGCAACACCTGGGAGTGGGAAGAAGACCTGGTATTTCCCGTCAGTAAACAACCCGTCGTAGCATTTATGTGGAGCATTGGCCACACCATTCGCCCTAATGGACAAATAGCAGAAGGCAATGCGCCTATGGTAGACGAATACATTCCTGTAACCCGGGAGAACTACCTTGAATACAAGAAGATGTTGTTAGAAAAAGCGCATGAGAAGCTGAATGAAGGTGATTTGTAAGGTTATAAGTTGGAAGACCGGAGACGGGAGACCGAAGTCATTCCTCCGTCTTGGGTCTTCTACTCCTTTGTTCACTTTTACTAATTGTAATATCAGACTTTAACCCAAGGACTGTGTCCTCACAGACCTCTACGTAAAAACCATGAAACACATTTTCATCATTTTTTTCTCCCTTGTAGCGCTATCTTACGCCGAAGCCCAGCAAAAACCTTTGCAATACAGAAACATTGGCCCTAGCCGGGGCGGCCGGGTTACCGCCGTTAGTGGCGTAGCAGACCAACCAGGTGTTTTCTATATGGGCGCCACAGGAGGTGGAGTATGGAAAACCACTGATTATGGCTTCCACTGGACAAACATTTCTGATGGATATTTTGATACGCCTTCCATCGGGGCCATTAGTGTTTATCAAAAAGACCCGAATATCTTGTATGTAAGCACAGGTTCCGATGGTATCAGAAGTAATGTAATTGTAGGGAAAGGAATTTATAAATCCATAGACGCTGGAAAGTCCTGGAGTTTTGTGGGTTTAAAAAATGCGGGACAAACCGGGGCGGTCATTATTCACCCTGAAACGCCGGATGTTGCTTATGTGGCAGCCGTTGGGCAGCCCTTTCGGAAATCAGAAGAACGGGGCGTGTACAGAACCAAAAGTGGAGGCGAAAGTTGGGAAAAAGTACTATTCCTCTCAGATTCTGTAGGCGCTGTCGATTTAGAATTTGCACCGGATAACCCGAATGTAATATATGCGGCTATGTGGAGAGGCGTGCGCAAACCCTGGACTATCATCAGCGGAGGGGCAGAAGATGGCATTTTTAAATCTACAGATGGAGGGGATACCTGGGAAAGAAAAACCAACGGACTGCCTTCCGGGCTGACCGGAAAGATTGACTTTGCCGTAAGTGCTGATAACCCAAAGCGGGTTTGGGCACAAATACAGGCCAATGGCGGGCAGGGGGGCATCTATAAATCTGACGATTATGGAGAAAGCTGGTCAAGAGTTGAGCTGCCAGAAAAAGTACATGAAAGTATCATGTACCGCCCTTTTTATTTTACCAATTTAGATGCAAACCCACAAAATGCAGACAACATTTGGGCGGGAACAAAAGACTTCTGGACCTCCTACGACGGAGGAAAAACCTGGAAAGAAATGCCTGCCACCCATGCAGACCATCATGACCTTTGGGTTAACCCTAAAGATACTTCGGTAATGATTGCAGGAAATGATGGAGGAGCGGCAGTCTCCCGCGATGGTGGCCATAACTGGTCTACGGTTTTTAACCAGCCTACCGCAGAATTATACACCTGCGATGCAGACGAGCAATATCCTTACTATTTGTACTCCGGCCAGCAGGATAATTCAACCATTCGGGTACCCAGCCACCAACCCTACCTGGATGTGATGAGCAGCAATGATAATCATGGCCTTTCTGACATGATGTACTGGGAAGCAGCTGGCGGATGCGAAACAGGTCCCGTCATCCCCAAGCCCGGCGACCCGAATATTATTTATGCCAATTGCAAAGGGCAGTTCTCCGTATACAATCGTTCCACCGGGGAACAAAGTTTATATTACGTTGGCGCTGAGAGTTTGTACGGAAACCATCCGGATGACATCACCTATCGCTTTCAGCGGGTTACTCCCATGGAAGTATCGCCCCATGACCCCAATACGGTATATTATGGCTCTCAATTTTTGCATAAAACAACCAATGCTGGTAAAACCTGGAACACCATTTCCCCAGACCTTACGGCCAATGAAGCAGCCTACCGCATGCGCAGTGGAGGGCCTATTGATGAAGACATCTCAGGGGAAGAGTATTACGCAGTTTTGTATGCTATTCAGGAATCACCCTTGCAGGAAGGCGTTATCTGGACTGGCGCAAACGACGGACTTTTTCATGTAACCAAAGATGGGGGTAAAACCTGGGAAAATGTAACCCCGGATATGCCCAAAGGAGGCAGGGTATCCAACATAGAGGCTTCCCCCCATCAGGCAGGGAAAGCGTATTATGCGGTATACAGAGACTATTTGGGGGATGAACGGCCTTACATTTATAAAACTGAAGATTTTGGGGAAACCTGGGAAAAAATAGTAAGCGGTATTCCCGAAGATTTTCCTGCCCGTGTGGTGAGGGAAGACACTGAACGGGAAGGGCTACTTTTTGCCGGTACTGAGTTTGGCATATTCATTTCCTTTGATGATGGCACTTCATGGCAACCTTTCCAAAAGAACTTACCGGTTGTGCCTATTACAGATATGAACATCGTTAGAGGCGATTTAGCCTTGTCCACATTGGGAAGGTCTTTCTGGATTTTGGATGACATATCTGCACTAAGAGAATATGAGCCTGATGCAGGCCAAACCCTGAAGCTTTTTGCACCCAAAACTATTTATGATGGTGTACAAAATATTCACTTTACACTTCCTGAAAACCCCACAGAAAATGAAGTGGCATTTGAATTCTCCAGAAATGGCCAGGTCATTCACACCAAAACAGAGCCGTTGTCACAGTTACCTGCCGATGAATTAGGTATCCGAAAAACGAAGTGGGATTTGAAATACTATCTGAAAAATGGGGAAAAAGACTTTCAAGGCCCAAAAGTAGCGCCAGGTGTGTACAAAGTTACCCTGAAATATGGAGGTAGATCACTTACCGAAACGTTTGAATTTAAGCTAAACCCTGAGCTTGCAGCAAGCGGAACCACGCTTGAAGACTTGAAAGAGCAGGAAGCCCTTGCCCTCAAAGTGGCTGAGCTTTTGGTTTCTATCAAGCAAGAAATATCGGAATTGGAAGGGAACATTGAGACAACGACCAACAAACGAAAGAAAGAAACCCTGGTAAATCGCCTTGATGCCTTAAAAAAAGGCCCGAAAAGATACGACCAGCCAAAGCTTCAAGAGCATGTTGAATACTTGTATGGCATGGTCACCGCAAGTCCACAAAAGTTAGGCAAAGATGCTTTTGAGAGATATGATCAGCTTAAAAATATGTATCAAAACTTGTGATACTCATAGCTGAAGTTTGTTGCATTTATGAATTATCTGCGTTTTGTTTGACATAATTATGGAAGCAAAAACAGTCACACAGCCCTTCAGAATCGGCCATACAGAGATGATACTCTTTCTTCTTTACGAAGCACAAAATTGTATCAGAACGACATTGAAGTGGTTTTTTTGAAAGCTTTTTCCATTTCTGCCTGTGCTATCAACACATCTTTTTCGGTGGTTCTCCAATTTACCAGTGCTGCACGAATCCCTTTTCTTTCATTGAAAACCGTGGGTGTCATAAACACCTTGCCGCTATTGTTGAACGTATCCAGAAAAGCCTGAATTTTCTTAGGGTTTCTCTCATTGCTTAAAGAAAAGCAAACCGTGTTTAGCCTTACCGGGGCCAGAAGTTCAAAGCTTCCACTGTTTTGAATAAAAGTGCCCAGCATTTGGGCTAACCTGATATTTCTTTCAATAATCTCACGGTATCCTTCCTTTCCATAAGCTTTGAGCGTAAACCAGGCCGGTAAGGCTTTGAACCTGCGGGAGTTTTCCGGAAGAAGGTTCAAATAGTTAAAGTTCTCCAAAGGATCTCCCAGGTAAGGAGCATTGGAGTTTTGAAAAGTTGCGACCTGAAGGTATTTATGTTTTTCTTTCACAAAGAAAAAGGCATTTTCATAAGGGACGTTGAGCCATTTGTGGCCGTCAATAGTGATACTGTCGGCCCCTTCCCATCCTTTCAGCAAATGGGCATAATCAGGGGAAAGGGCAGCAAACCCACCAAAGGCTGCATCAATATGCCACCAGAAGCTATATTTCTTCTTCAAGCGGGCGATGCCCGAAAAATCATCAAAATCAACTGTATTTACCGTGCCCCCGCTCGATATGAGAATAAAAGGCTGCCCGTTGAGTGCCTGGATTATTCTTTCCAAAGCTTCCAGGTCAATAGCTTCGCGGGTATCGTCTACGGTTTTGATAAATTGCAGGTTATTGCTACCCAATCCCAGCATCGCCAGGGCTTTGATAGAAGAGGAATGAGGCGTGGCCGACAAGATATTGCCTGTGCCGGAAACGCCATTTTTTGCAATATCCATTCCTTGTTGCGTTCCCAACCATTGGCGGGCTACACCCAGGCAGGTAAAATTGGAGAGAGTTGCCCCCGTTACGAAACCTCCCAGAAAATCGTTGGGCAAGCCGAAAAAATCAAGCAGTAACTGAATGGTTTCAAACTCTACCACCGCCGAAACATCTCCATGCCCTTTGGTAGTTTGGGTATTTTGGTCAAAAATAGTAGCCAGCATATCGCCCATCAAAGCAGCCGGGGTAGTACCTCCGGTTACAAAGCCCCAGAACCTGGGCCCGGCAGAGGCCACCATGAGTTTTTCAAACCGGGTTTTGAATTCTTCCAAAGTGACAGCACCTCCATTTCCTGTAAGCTCCGGCTTGTTCAGCATGGTTTCAGTTGAACTCACCGAAGTAGGTATGTCATCAATATTGTTCAAGTAGAGCAGTCCTTCGTTTAATGCTGACTTGAGCAGATCGTCTAATGTGTCTAAGTCTTTTTTTAGTGTTGTATTCATGGTGTAATTACTTCAATCAACTGCCTCTATCCTCACTACGACTGATTTAGAAGCCGGGGTTTTACTCAAATCAGCCCGGTATTTTACCGGCACTAATACATTGGCTTCGGGAAAATAAGTGGCAACACATTTTCGGGGAATGTCGTAAGGCACTACCAAAAAACGATGGGCCGTTCTTTTTTCTCCCTGGTAATGGGAATGTAAATTCACTATTTGTTGCGGTTGCAAACCTGCTTCCTGCATGTCGGTTTTGTTCATCAATACCACCCGCCTTTCATTCTGAATGCCTCTGTATCTGTCATGCAACCCGTAAATGGTGGTATTGTACTGGTCGTGGCTGCGGATGGTCATCATGAGGTATTCACCCTTCCCCAACTTGTGTTCCGCCACTGGGTTCACCGTAAATTGGGCTTTTTTATCTGAAGTGTTGAATTTTCCTTCCCGGGCGCCGTTGGGCAGGTAAAAGCCCCCGTTTTGGCGTACCCGATCGTTGTAATTATCAAAACCCGGAATTACCGCTTCAATGGCATCGCGGATATGGTCGTAATGGGTGAGCATTTTGTTCCAGTCTACTTTGCTTTTTTCTCCCAACACGGCTTGTGCCATATTCGCCACAATGGCTGGTTCGCTCAGCAAATGTTCAGATGCTGGCGTGCGCTCGCCCCTCGACTGGTGTACAATGCCCATAGAGTTTTCTACACTTACGAATTGTTCTTCCCCCTTCTGCATGTCTTTTTCGCTCCGGGCCACACAGGGCAGTATGAGTGCCTGTTTGCCATGAATAAGGTGGCTGCGGTTGGGTTTGGTACTCACATGCACGGTGAGGCGGCAGTTTTGCAGGGCTTTGGCCGTGAGTTCGGTATCTGGCGTGGCCGATAAGAAATTACCCCCCATGGCGAAAAATACTTTGGCTTTACCCTCAGCCATGGCTTCAATCGCATCCACTACGCTGTAACCATGTTTTTGGGGTGGGTCAAAATTGAAAGTGGATTTTAGCTTTTCCAGAAATTCGGGTTTGGGGCTTTCCCAAATGCCCATGGTGCGATCACCCTGCACATTACTGTGGCCACGCACCGGACAAGTGCCTGCACCCGGTTTGCCAATACTGCCTTTCAGCAAAAGCAAATTTACAATTTCCTGAATATTCCCGACGGCATTCTTGTGCTGTGTAAGCCCCATGGCCCAGCAAACAATAATCTTCTGATTGCGCTGTAACATTTCAACAGCTTCCCTGATCTGCGCAAGCGGAATACCACAATTTTCCGATAGTTTTTCCACATCATATCCCTGCAAGTCTTTTTCAAAAGCTGCAAAACCGTTTGTGTTTTTCTCGATAAAACCTTGATCAAACACAATTCCGGGGTTTTTCTGCTCTTCTTCGTACAGCAGTTTCATGATGGCTTTGAGCAAGGCCACGTCCCCGTTGATGCGGATTTGCAGGAAAAGGTCGGTGAGGTCAGTGCCGCCGGTGAGCAGGCTGCGTCCTTGCGGGTTCACAAAATTCATCAAACCCACCTCGGGCAAGGGGTTGACAGAGATGATTTTTGCGCCTTTCCGTTTGGCTTCTTCCAATGCGGATAGCATTCGGGGGTGGTTCGTGCCCGGGTTTTGCCCCATGATAATAATCACTTCGGCTTTGTTGAAGTCTTCCAGCGTAACTGATCCTTTGCCAATACCCAAAGTTTGGGAAAGCCCCACCCCGCTGGACTCGTGGCACATATTGGAACAATCGGGCAGGTTGTTTGTACCATATTCCCGCACAAACAACTGGTACAAAAAAGCAGCTTCGTTGCTGGTGCGCCCCGAAGTATAAAAAACTGCTTCATCCGGACTTTCCAGGGCATTCAACTCTTTAGCAATCATCTGAAAAGCTTCTTCCCACGCAATAGGTTCATAATATTCGCTGCCTTCTCTTAGGATCATCGGATGGGTGATGCGCCCGCTTTTTCCTATTTCATAATCAGGCCATTGGGAAAGTTCAAAAACTGAATGCTCGGCAAAAAAACCAGGATCGGCCCGTTTGAGCGTAGCTTCTTCGGCTACGGCTTTGGCACCGTTTTCACAAAACTCGGCCAGCAGGGAACGTTTATCATCCGGGTCGGGCCAGGCACAACCGGGGCAGTCGAAGCCATGCTTTTGGTTGAGTTTGGGCAGGGTGGTTAGTCCACCCACGCCCATTTCCTGAACCACGTGTTGTAAAGCAGTAACAACTCCCGGCAGCCCGGCAGCGGTTTTGGGAGGTTTGGTAATTTTTATGTTCGTCAATCCTTCGGGGGACTGGGCATTTATTTTCTTTTCTTCAGCAGCTTCTGACTTCATGGGCTTGGTTTTATTTTGGTTGTCTGTTGTTTTTGGCAAAAAGTGCCGGGTACAGTACTAGCTTTGTCATTTCATACTAAAGGTAATGCCCAATAACTTATAACAAATACCCTTTAATCACACCTTCATAAGTTATGCATAATTTTAGATGAAACTGCACCCCTAATCCTTTCGTCTCCCGAATAAACATTAAACCGCTGATTGCGCACAAACCCGATCAATGTCATGTTAAACTCTTTAGCGAGCTTCACTGCCAGGCTGGAAGGTGCCCCCACAGCAGCTACAAAGGACAAACCAACCATCAGGGCTTTTTGAACCAGTTCAAAGCTGACTCTTCCACTTAATAGCACCAGATTATTTTGCAAAGGAACATTGCCTGCTGCCAGTGCTGCACCGATTAATTTATCCATCGCATTGTGCCGGCCTACATCTTCACGCATCATCAGTAAGGTTCCTTCAGCATCAAAGAGAGCAGCAGCATGCAGGCCACCGGTGTACTCAAAAACAGTTTGTGCTTTCCTTAACTTTACGGGCAACTGATGAACAGCTTCTGCTGCTATTTGCAAATTCGGGTTGAGGACAGGGCAGGCTGTGGTTTTTACTGCATCAATAGAAGCCTTCCCGCATACGCCACAACTGGAAGACACATAAAAATGCCTTGACCATCGCTTTTCATCTATCTCCAACATGGGTGAAAACTCAGCTCGCACTACGTTGCCTTTTTCTTCCTCTTTAACCTGCTCGCAATGCCGAATGCTCACAACCTCTGTGGCTGCCTGTATGATGCCTTCCGTGAATAAAAAACCCATCACCAGCTCCAAATCGTGACCCGGCGTGCGCATGGTAACAGCCAGTTGCATTTCTTTGCGCGCATGTTCAGGCCCATATCCGATCCTGATTTCCAGGGGTTCTTCTACGGTTACCAGATCAGGGTTTTCCTTCACCTGGCTTTCCTGATATTTTTTTACCTGAAGATGGGCTACTCCTGCATAAGTCATCGTACCTTGCTTTTTCTCAAATTATGAAAACCCTCACCAAAAAACAATAAATTGACCAGTATCCTCTTTAGGGCATTGGTAAGCCCTAATATTTTTTTAATGTTCTTCCTGTCTTACATATTCTAACCAATTGTCGGGGATGGCGAGTCAGCTGTGGTTTGGACTTGTGAGCAAGAGGGGAGTAGTGATAAAAAGCCTATCAGCTTCAATAAATTACCAAATGAAATAAGTTTTTTTTCTCATAAGTTATACTCTTCACTATACTAATAATTGATATTGTAAGGTCGAAGGCACCTATTTATCACCTATTCATTGAAATTGGATTCACTGTATGCATAATCGTACCGGCATCTTCAAGCCATTGGTGTAGCTTATCTAAGAGCTCCTGTTTCTTTTCCGGCATTTGCTCTGATAAATCATGGGTTTCACCTATATCTTTGTCCAGGTTATACAGCTCAACCCTGTGAGGGTCATAAAACTCAATCAACTTATAAGATCCTGAACGGATGGCAGCTCCCGGCGCCATGGCATGCCCCACATAATGCGGATAATACCAGTGCAATTCACTTTCATCAATATTATTTTTATGATTAGTAAAGTCATTCACCAAAGTACGTCCATCCAGCGGAGCATTGGGTTTTGCCTCTTCACCTACTATGTCAACAATGGTAGCATAAATATCTTCTGATATCGTCGGGTTTTCGCAAAGGGTTCCCGGTTCAATATGTCCGGGCCATTTCATGATATAAGGAACGCGAATGCCCCCTTCGTATAAATGGCCTTTGCCTTCCCGAAACGGATGGTTATCCGTAACTTCAGCTAATGCCCCATTATCAGAGGCGAAAATCACAATTGTATTTTCAGTTAAACCCAATTCTTCAAGTTTTTTCATCACACGGCCAATGTTCCAATCCATATTCTCAACCATAGCCGCATATACCGGATCAATTTTAGTGTCTTTTAAAATTGGTTGATACTTTTCAACCAATGCTTGTGGAGCCTGCAAAGGTGTATGCACTGCATAGTGGGACAAATACAGTAAAAAAGGCTCTTTTTGATGCTCCTGCATAAATGCAATCGCTTCGTCCGTTAAGCGGTCTGTTAAGTATTCTTCGTCCTCCCCTCCGGAAAGTGTTGGAATCCGGGCGTTCCAGTCTTTCTCCTCAGAGGTATAAGGATAAAAATAATTGGGAGGGCTGCCATGTGTCCAGCCACCAATGTTCTTATCAAACCCCTGATCTGTAGGCCAGAAGCCTTCACCTCCCACATGCCATTTGCCAATAGAGATAGAGGTATACCCCGCCGGTTTCAGGGCTTCTGCCAATACTACTTCTTCCTTAGGAATGTACATTAAATCTTTGGGGGGAATGATCCGGCTATTTTCAGGGTGCCTGTGGCGTTCAATAGCAGTGATATGACCGGTAAAATGCATCCTTGCTGTACTTTTCCCCGTGAGTAAGGCGGCCCGGGTGGGCGAACAAACCGGACAGGAGGAATAGGCATTCGTCCAACGCATACCCTCTTTGGCAATTGCATCTATGTTGGGTGTTTTCATATATGGCTGCCCATAGCAACCCACGTCCTGCATCCCCAAATCATCGATAAGAATAATCAGGAAATTAGGCTTTTCATTTTTAGGAGATGTACAAGCTGACAGGCCGATGATACAAATCGTAATGAGACATATTCCGAAAGATTTGAACCCTAAAAACTTCATACAATATTTATTGATGGTAAGCGATATAATTTAATAATGATAGGGGGATTGCAATATATTTTTTAATGGCTTTCATTCGTAATTTATCCCATGTACTACATTTCTTGGATAGGCTTCAGTATAGACATATGCCTCGGTCATAAACTCTTTTATTTTATCCATGATCTCAGGATATTCAGCAGCGATGTTCAAGGTTTCGCCCGGGTCATTTTCCAGATCATATAATTCATAGGTTACCTTTTCTTTGACGAAGTTGGCAATGCCCTTATATTTTTCGAATCGCACAGCCTGCATGTACTTTTCTCTTGTATGACCATAGTCCCAAAACAAATATGCATGGTCTTTTTTATCATTTTCATTTCCCTTTAAAACTGGGAAAAAAGATATTCCATCCGTCTCTATATCCGAAGGATAATCGATCATATCAGCCAAGGTAGGCATCACATCCCAGAAGGTAATTATTTTGTCGGTGACGCTCCCCTCATCAATTACATTTTTCCATTTTGCAATAAATGGGACACGGATTCCCCCTTCGTACATATCTCGTTTTCCTCCTTTCAAAGGGCCATTACTATCAAAAAAATCGTAACTGTCGGGGATACGTGTCAACGGCCCATTATCACTGGTGAAGATGATGAGTGTATTCTCTTCTAACCCAAGGTCTTTTAGTAATTGTACGATCTTCCCCACATCCTTGTCCATTCGAGTGATCATGGCGGCATAATTCTTTGATGTTTGAGACCAAGCTTCGTTTGTGTAGGGCTCGTCAGAAGGGACAATATATACTTCGGGTGATTTGGAGCCATAATCCGAGTAATGTGGAATTGTATAGGGCAGATACAGAAAAAAAGGATTTGCTTTATTTTCTTGAATAAAATTAATTGCCTTTTCTGTAAACAAATCATGGGTATATTCTTGTTTTTTTTCGGCCCTGTTACCAGTTAATAAGCTGATTTTATCATTTTCCCATAAATAATCCGGGTAGTAAAAATGTGCCTGATCCTGGTTGAGATGCCCGTAATAATAATCGAACCCCTGGTAATGAGCTACGCCCCAGGAACCGGGGTTTCCCAGGCTCCACTTTCCCATACCACCCGTAGTATAACCTGCCTGTTTCAACATTTCTGCCATGGTAAAATCATCCGGTTGAAGAAAAGTACCATGAGGAATATTATCCCGCACCCGGTTATGGCCGTTGTGCTTCCCTGTTATTAAACTGCATCGGGAAGGGGCGCAAACGGACGAACCAGCATAGGCTTGCGTAAAGCGCATCCCTTCAGTAGCCAGTTGGTCTATATTCGGAGTTTGAATTTTTTCCTGCCCATAACAACCCAAATCGCCATAACCCAGGTCATCGGCCATAATATAAATGATATTGGGCCTGGCAGGTTTATCTTTTCCATCCACATGGCCGGAAAGCAAAAGACTTCCTGAAATTCCTATGATAAAGCTGAGTAGTAGTTTCATGTAATTTTATTCTTATGGGAGTATTGTTCCTTTTCTCATTTCATGGCTTCAATGGTTACCTCTTCCTTCCACGATTCATATCCTTTCCATAGTTCTTTCACTAATTCAGGTTTTTCTTTGGAAAGATCCTTTTGCTCCCCGATATCTTCTTTGAGGTTGTACAACTGAATAGAATTGTCCTCCAGGTGCACGAGCTTCCAGGGGTCTTTTCGCACAGCAATCTCATTGTCCATTTTCCATACATTCTTATGGCATAACCTACTTCTTTTAATACCTCGGCAATCGTTACAGCTTCCAGGGGCAAACCGCTGTCATAATCTTCTACTCCTGAAAGTGCCCCTTCAAAGTTTTTTCCAAAGCGATGTAAATAGGGTATTTTACAGATCCCGGTTACAGTTTTGCCGGATCAACCACCACATATTTCACAGATTGCCTCAAATAGGTATAGGTGATATGCACCAACCCGTCGGCAGTTTGTATGATGGCCGGATAGGAATAACCAGCTTTTGCAGGCTTATTTTCCAGCGTCATCACAGGTATCCATTCTTTACCATCATTGGATAAGGCAAGGTTCAACATATTTCGGCCATTGGGTTGCTTCCCCTCTTTGGTGGTATGGTTATATATCAGCAGTTGTCTTCCGTCTTTCAGGGTTACAGCATCCGTTCCGGAATTTGGGTTCGGAAGATCGGTGGCTGTCATTTTGCTCCAACTCTTTCCCTGATCATCTGACCAGCTTTGAGAAATTACATTTTGACGCGTCCTGCACAAGACTTGCATTTTACCATCAGGATAAGTAAGGATGCTGGGTTGAATGGCATCGAAGGTGGTTCCATTGTTAATAGGGCCTACCACCTCCCATGTTTTACCAAGATCTTTGGTGATTTCAAAATGCACCATCCAGTCTACATCCTTTCCTTCCTTTTCAATCTCAGTACTTGTAGGGCAGATGATGGTACCATCAGACAACTGTATGGGCTTATTCTTTACAGGACCCAGGAGATGACCTATTTTCTTGTCGTCTCCAAGCTTGCGGGGTTCTGACCAAGTTTTACCATCATCATTGGAGGTAATCACCATTCCCCACCATTCCCGGGGGTTTGGGCCTACTTTATAAAATAGCATTAGGGGGCCGTTATCAGGCAGAAACAAAACAGGATTCCAGCAGGGATAACGGAGGGTTTCGTTTTGCACTCCGTTTGCCACTTCCTCGGGCCAGGTCCATTTACCATCCACCAATCGTGATACACGTATGCCCACATCAGGGTTCCGCTCATGGGTACCGGCAAAAAAAGCACTCACCATGCCTGAAGGAGTTTCAACAATAGTAGAAGCATGACATTGCGGGGTAGGCCTGTTATCCAGAGGATAGATTAATTCTCCCTTTATATAAGCCCCTTCTCCGGTCGTTGCCAGGGGTGGCAGCACATATTTTCCTGTTATATCATTGGCATTTTTTTCAGGTGTTTTGTCATTTTGTGCCTTGCCTGTATCAGGTAAAAATAAAATGAATAGGATCAGGGTTGGGAGTAATACATGCTGCATAGGGTTCATCTGTGTTTTTTAATTATCAAATAAAGTTATTCAGGGGGCTTAGTAGAAGGGCAATTTACATTCTTTATGTCAATATCCATTATTCTATTCCAATATTGGGTTAGCATTTAAAATTTATACAACTGCTGAGTAGTACCAGGTATTTTCCTGAAGAAATTTTAATTTTCTCCCCGAAATGTTATTTTGCCAACCCTAATCAAAATTTACTTACAACCTATTTATTAATGAAACTTCTCAACCTCACACTATGCATTGCCATGGGTTTCGGGCTTTTTTCTTGTAATACCCAAGAGAAAAATGAAGAAGCTACTGAAACTGCTGTC
This sequence comes from Cyclobacteriaceae bacterium, assembly GCA_965230065.1. Taxonomy (GTDB): domain Bacteria; phylum Bacteroidota; class Bacteroidia; order Cytophagales; family Cyclobacteriaceae. The sequence continues at coordinate 1,178,283 of OZ245942.1, forward strand.
CAGCCTAATTTTGTCTTTATTCTGGCCGATGACCTGGGCTGGACGGACCTGGGTTGTTATGGCAGCACTTTTTACGAAACGCCCAACCTGGACAAATTAGCTGCCTCGGGTATGAAATTTACGCAGGGTTATGCCGCCTGCCCCGTTTGTTCGCCTACCCGTGCCAGCATCATGACGGGCAAGTACCCGGCACGGCACGACTATACCGACTGGTTTGGTGCACCCCAGCCTGATAATGTAGAAAAACATTGGACGCGGGATAAACCGCTACTGCCCGCCCCTTATACCGAATACATGGAGTCGGAAGAAAAGACGATTGCAGAAGCCATGAAAGAAGCCGGCTACCACACTTTCTTTGCCGGAAAATGGCACTTGGGCCCCACCGAAGAATACTGGCCTGAAAACCAGGGTTTTGATGAAAATAAAGGAGGATGGTCACGTGGAGGACCGTATGGGCCCGGCAAATATTTTGTTCCCTATGGCAACCCACGTTTGGAAGATGGCCCGGAAGGCGAATACCTGCCTCACCGCCTGGCAGAAGAGACTGCCAATTTTATTGAAACCCATCAAAACGAGCCGTTTTTCGCTTATCTCTCATTTTATTCTGTACATACGCCCCTGATGACTACCGATTCATTAGAAGCAAAATATCAGGCAAAAAAAGAGAAGCTGGGATTGGAAGACCAATGGGGCACAGAAGGCGAGCGGAAAGTACGACTGAAGCAATGCCATCCGGTGTATGCAGGGATGATAGAAGCTATGGATAATGCGGTGGGACAGGTGCTGGACAAACTGGATGCACTGGGGCTGGCCGAAAATACGGTAATTTTCTTTATGTCAGACAATGGCGGTTTATCTACTTCAGAAGGGCACCCAACATCTAACTTACCTTTACGTGCCGGAAAAGGATGGTTGTACGAAGGTGGCATCCGTGAGCCCTGGATGGTGCGCTGGCCGGGCGTTACTACCCCTGGAAGCACAACAGATGCTCCTGTAACCAGTACTGATTTTTACCCCACCATACTGGAAATGGCCGGATTGCCCCTGCAACAAGAGCAGCACAAAGATGGAGTGAGCTTTACATCGGTTCTGAAAAACAGAGGTACTTTTGACCGAGGCGCTATGTACTGGCACTACCCCCACTACGGCAATCAGGGTAGCAGTCCCGGCTCGGCTATCCGGGAAGGTAACTGGAAACTGATTCAGTGGTATGAAGATGACAGTATTGAACTGTATGACCTGAGTAATGATATTGAAGAAAAAAATAACCTGGCAGCCGCACAACCAGAAAAAGTGCAGGCATTACAGGCAAAGCTAAATACCTGGCTGGAAGAGGTAAACGCTAAAATGCCCACGCCTAATCCGGAACATAAAAGTGAGGGAAATACAGCAGGATAAATCGTAGGAAATTAAACTGATATTTTGAAAAAAATATATATTTGTCTAGCTTAATATAAACTCATACCAACCTGTAAAACCATGAAATCGACTATCTATCTCTTTATTGCCGCTGGATTTTTTGTGTCTGCCTGTTCATCTGGTGTAAAAATTTCTTCCAATCATGAAGATGTAGACTTTAGCCAGTATGCTACCTATAAAGTACTGCCCGTTGAATATGGAGAAACAGACAGAATACAAAATATTGAAGATAACAAACAAATCATCAGGGAGGCAATCATCGGTGAGCTGGAAGCCATGAACTACACCCGGGACGACAGCGACCCTGATGTGATGATATATGCTACGGTTACCATTATGCAGGAAGAGCAAAAGCGGGAAAGGACGATACAAGACGGACCTTACTACATGGGCCAAAGAAATTTCAGTTGGTCTGCTTCTGACAGTATTTTGGTAGGGTATTATGATGAAGGCTCGTTGCAGGTTAACATGATAGATGTGGAAAAAAACAAACTGGTGTGGCATGCTACTGCCAGAAAAGCCTTGAAAGAACACCCCAAAGACAGGGAAGAGAAGTTACGTCAGGCTGTGGCAGACATGTTTGAAGAATATCCCGGCAACCCCATGCCACCTACCAGTATGAAATAAAAAGCCCGGAGGGCGGACGGGGCTGCCTTCAGCATCCCTGTCCGCCTTTCTTAATTATACTCCTTCTAAAATTTCCAGAATCAATTCCGTAAAATAAGCCCCATTATAAGGCCCAAACCAGTTCATATCACGGGTTTCATATTTTTTCAGGGAGTAATATGCATCGGGCGTTACGTAACCCAGGTAGTTGCCATTAAAAGTAGTGAGGATGAGGTGGATGTTTTTCTCTTTGCAGATTTGGGCAAACCGGGGATAAAACTCACCGGAAAGTTCACAAGGCAGGCCCAGCATCACCACATTTCCTATTCGCAGAATATTGATATACGGATTTTGCTCGCCCAACAGCGCCTCGAACAACCACGGCCGCAATCGCCAATTATCTGAAATACGAATATGCGGGGTTCGTATCTCTATCGGTAACACAGCATATTTGAGTTCCTGCACTATTTGCATGGGAATGCTGTCTTCTCCAGCCTTAATAATGCTACCCAGGTTTGCGGCATAATCGTTAAGCTTCTCAAATGAGAAGGCACCCCCGCCCACAGGACTGTGGCTGCCTACGGTTCCTGCTCCAAAAGCTGCAAAACCAATGGTGTCTATATCCTTCAATGATTGCACCAAAGGCCCGGAATAATCGGTAGCCAACACTTTTTCTTTAGAACTGATAAAGGTGGTATGTGCCGAAAATGTACATAATAATGCTGAAGCTTCAGTATTTGTTTTCTGCATTTTGAGTACCCGCAGCCAGGGGTCTGTGTCCCCGTTTTCTATCAGGCGGTTTCTTACAAAAGCAGCGGCATTGTATTTACCAAAACCCAAACGGCTAACATCCGCATTATCATAGGCTTTGCGAACGGCTTTTACGGTTTGGTTACAAATGAACTTTACCACATTTTCATCATACCCCCCAGCGATGAGGCTTCCTGCCAGACCGGGCAGCCATCCCCCATATCCGTTGTGGGTGTGGGTAGCCGAAAAATAAATACCATCCAAAGGCAATCCGCTTTTTTGCAAGGTGTCTTGAATGGCATTGGCCAGATACGGATGCACAATCCAAAGGTCATACGTTAGAAAAGCTACGGTGCGATGGCGGTTGGTAAAAATAAAGGCTTTTACCCAAACCGAATCATGGATGCTTTCATAAGGGCCTCTTTGACCATAAGCGGTAAGAGGTACTGGATAAGCCGGAGTAATACTGGCTTGGGCCCACCCTGTTTTTAGCGTGTCTTTTTGGGTTTGTTGTGACAGCAACCGGGCAACACTGTCAAGGTTGTGTTTGGTGTGGGTGTAATAGGAAGTTTGTGGATAGGGCGTCCAATCTATAGGAGTGATCAGGAAAAAGGTTAAGGTTGTAAGGGTGAGCAATATAAAAAATAGAACCCGGGTGGTTTTTTTAACATTTACCCGCATAACTTGGATTCTATTTGGTTGATTTTACGCACTTATAAAATATACACTTGTTTTAATGAGGATTAGTTCTGATTTCTTCTGGAATAGTTCAATAACTCTTCCATCATCAGAAAATGGGCGTTTTCCTTAGACGAAGCCCCAAAACTAATTGCTTTCACGGGTTCCAATTTTCCTGCTTTTTTAGGATCCTTACCCAGTAAATGCTCTAATTCTGCATTCAATGAAGCAATTTTCAGAATCAAATTTTCACGATTGTAATTGTTCATCATAGGAGTATGGTTTAGATAAAAACTTAATTAACATACAAAATAGCACCCATTCGTTGGGTTTGCAATAGATGTACAAATATAGTGAAAAATTTAAATTTTTTATTAAAAAAATAATATTTATTTGTTTTTTTCTATGATTTCTCTTTGAATTATGATTTCATTTATCTGATAATCAGGAAGTTACAAGTATTACAATTCCCTGTTTTCTTATTAACCTACGGGTGTAATGAATTACAGGGAAGAAGTTATTTTTATTCGATTGGGAAAGTCTGACAATAGCACTATTTTTGAAAAGTTTTTCAATACAGAACTAAATGGAAATGGAAAGAGACCAGGAGATATTTGATTTAATAGCAAAAGAAACCCAACGACAAGAGCAGGGCATTGAACTCATCGCTTCCGAAAATTTTGTAACACCCCAGGTAATGGAAGCCATGGGCAGTACACTCACCAACAAATACGCGGAAGGCCTGCCCGGCAAACGCTACTACGGAGGGTGCGAAGTAGTAGATGAAGTTGAGCAGCTCGCTATCGACCGTGTAAAAGAATTATTCGGTGCCACCTGGGCCAATGTGCAACCTCACTCAGGAGCACAGGCCAATGCCGCCGTAATGCTGGCAGTTTTGAATCCAGGCGATGCCATCCTGGGCTTTGACCTCTCGCATGGCGGCCATCTTACCCACGGTTCTCCAGTTAACTTTTCCGGAAAGTTATACCAACCTCATTTTTATGGTGTTGAAAAAGACACGGGACTGATTGAGTGGGAAAAAGTAGCCAGGCTGGCCCGTGAGGTAAAACCCAAACTCATCATTTGTGGTGCTTCAGCTTACAGCCGCGACTGGGATTACGAACAACTCAGGGCTACGGCTGATGAAGTAGGCGCTTTTTTACTGGCTGATATTTCCCATCCGGCAGCCATGATTGCCAAAGGCCTGCTGAACGACCCGCTAAAATATTGCCATATCGTAACGACTACCACCCATAAAACTTTGCGTGGTCCCCGCGGCGGTTTGATTATGATGGGACAGGATTTTGAAAACCCAATGGGGCTCACTACACCCAAAGGAAAGGTCAAAATGATGTCTGCTTTGCTGGATGCTGCTGTTTTTCCCGGCACGCAGGGTGGGCCTCTCGAACATGTAATCGCCGCCAAAGCCGTAGCTTTCAAAGAAGCCCTTTCGGATGAGTTTTATGATTATGCGGTGCAGGTTGTAAAGAATGCGCGTACAATGGCCCAGGCTTTCGTAGACAGGGGCTATCATGTAATTTCTGGGGGAACAGATAACCATGAAATGCTGATTGACCTGAGGTCAAAAGACATAAACGGAAAAGTTGCCGAAGCTACATTGGGCAAGGCGGATATTACCGTAAATAAAAATATGGTGCCTTTTGATGATAAATCCCCTTTTGTTACATCCGGCATCAGGGTAGGTACGCCTGCCGTCACTACAAGGGGCATGCAGGAAGGCGAAATGGAAAGGATTGTGGAGCTTATTGATGCTGCCTTAACGCATCATGAGGATGAGCAGAAGCTTGCCCAGATCAAAGAAGAAGTAAACACGTGGATGAAAAATTTCCCTTTATATAGTTTGGAGAAAGTAAGTGGAGAATAACGACAACAAAATAGAAAAGTACGGAACCGGACAAGAAAACGGATTTCCGCACGACCAGGAGCCGGCAGCAGAAGAGAAATCTATGTCGTTTTTGGATCACCTGGAAGAACTCCGGTGGCATATCATTCGTTCATTAATAGCCATTGTGGTATTTACCGTAGCTGCCCTCCTCGCCAGGGATTTTGTGTGGGGAACGCTCATTTTGGGGCCAACCAAGCCCGACTTCTGGACGTATCAGATGTTTTGTAAAATGGGCCAGCTTTTGGGTTCTGACTACTTCTGTATTGATGAAATGCCCTTTATCATCCAGAGCCGGAAAATGACCGGGCAGATGACCATGTACCTCGGCTCCTCCATCGTAATTGGACTCATCTGTACTTTTCCTTATGCTTTCTGGGAAATCTGGAGGTTTGTAAGCCCCGGCTTGTATGATAACGAACGCCACCTGAGCCGTGGGGCTGTGTTTTTTGTGAGCCTTCTTTTTGCCATGGGTGTTTTGTTTGGGTATTATGTTATCGCTCCGGTATCAGTAAACTTTTTGGGTGGTTTTCAGGTAGACCCCAGCATCATGAATGAGTTTGACATTACCTCGTACGTAGGTACAATGATTACGCTGGTGCTGGCGTGCGGGCTGTTATTTCAACTGCCCATTGTTGTTTTCTTTCTCACAAAAGCCGGACTGGTTACACCGACTTTTCTTATCACATACCGAAAACACGCTATTGTGGTGATTTTGGTGCTATCTGCCCTGATTACCCCTCCTGATGTAATTTCTCAATTACTGGTATCTTTTCCTTTGCTTATTTTATACCAGGTGAGTATATATATTTCCAGGGTTGTACAAAGGAAAGAAGTTAAACGCAGAGAAAACGACGAATAAGCTATGAAAGCAAAAATTGCCATTGGGGGCGACCATGCCGGGTTTACGTACAAACAGGCGGTAATTGCAACACTCGAAAATGAAGGGTACGAAGTCAAAGATTATGGACCGGATAGTGAAAATTCGGTAGATTATCCTGATTTCGCACACCCATTGTCTGAAGGGGTTGCAGAAGGAAAACAAGAACTGGGTATATTAATTTGTGGCAGTGGCAACGGGGTGGCCATGACGGCCAACAAACATACGGGCATCAGAGCGGCTTTGTGCTGGAATGAAGAATTGGCCGAGCTGGCCCGCCAGCACAACAATGCCAATGTGCTTTGTTTGCCATCCCGCTTTGTTTCTCTCGAGTTAGCCCAGTCTATCGTACAGCATTTTCTGAAAGCTTCTTTTGAAGGCGGAAGGCACGACCGCCGGGTACAGAAAATCAGTTGTTGACAAACTACTGTAAAAAATACAAGTTACCCTGCTTACGGTAAGCTGCTTTTAATTTGGGAATGCGTTCCAGCAAAGGAGGCATCACCTGGTGTTCGTCAATAATCACCATGGGCATATCGCGGCTAAAGTTGATGTAAGCCTGGGAAAGGTTGTCGTAATAATCAATTTCGCGCAGCTTAGGGGCAGACAACTGCCAGTCAAGATAAGGCGTGGCCAGTTGCGCATTTTTGTATACGCTCAGGTTTTCGCCCAGCATCAGTATTTTTTTATCTTTTACCTGCGCATCATAAGCCGTAGGTTGTACCAACAGCGTATTACTTTTCGTGATTTTTTCTATTCCCCAAAAACCATAAAAAGCACCATAACTGACAATTACTACGTATAGTAATAATAGGGTAGCAAGGCCTTCAGCCAGCAGTATTTTTTTTATTATTAACAAATAGTGTGTAATGTAAAATGCCAGAGGTGGTACAATAAATAACAAGTGATAGGCTGATCGCTCTTTATCCAAAATCAGGAGAAGAATGCCACCCCCCAGCATAGAAAGCATGATCTGCTGTAAGCGCGTCTGGTGGTTATTGTATCGCACACTTTCCTGCGTAACTTTAACGAGGGCTACCAGAAAGAAAATAAAAGAAAGTATGCCAATAAATAAAATGGGTAATAGTTCCAGATAATGCCTGGGCTCCAAATTAAAATACGATAACAAATATTGTCGTACAAAAGGTTGAAGGCCGTCGAGCCAATAGAAAACCAGGGCCACAAAAACAATGGGCAAACATACGCCAAATATCAAAAGCAGATACTGCCGGAGAGAAAGGTTGGCAAATAAAATGAAGGCAAAAAGTATGGAAAAGAAGAAAACAATACCTGGCAAATAAAACAACGCTGCCAAACCAATGAACACACCGGCCTTTAAAATGTTTACATCTTGCAACGAATTATCTACCTGATAAAATATTACCCTGATGGCCAATAGGATCCAGGTTAAACTTAACAGTACGGGTGAAAGAGTGAAAAAATCGAAGAATACACTCGCCAACAAGGCATATACCAGCCCGGGCACAAAAGTATTTTCATTATAAGCTTTGGTACCCAGCAAAAAACTATTAAAAATACTGCAATGATAGGTAACCAACAAAGTAGCAATAATGACATAGGCCAATTGTGACCTGCCAAACATGAAATCTATGATTCCGTAAGTAAAAGCAGAAAAAGGAGCCATATTGTCCCAAACCCCTACGTATGGAAGCTGGGCGTTGGCTACCTTTTCACCTACCAGCATCCAGTTAAGCTCTGGTATGGTGAGAAAGCCATCGGTAATGAAAACAGGCAACCTGAGTAAAAAAAGTAGCAAAAAAATCCCTATCATACGATAAGGATCGTTAATTCTAAAGTAACTTAGCAAGTTCCTTAATTTTTATGGGCGATTTGAAAAAATATCAAAAAATAACTTTTGCACCACGAATATATAGGTTTGATAAAAATATTTTATTGAAAATACATTATTTATGTAACCATGAAAGAAAGTAAGCGACAAAGACAATTTTCTGGCCTTATGCAAAAAGAGCTGAGCGAAATATTTCAGCGCGAAGCCCGTTGGATGTTTAAGAGCAATGTACTTGTCACCGTTACAGATGTAAAGATGAGTGCAGACCTCGGCGTAGCCAAGGTTTATCTGAGTTTTATGCTTAGCGAAAACAAACAAGAGCTGATTGAGTTGATCCAACTGAAAAAAAGTGAAATCCGCAGGCTTTTGGGCAACCGTATCAGGAAAGTAGCCCGGGTTACGCCGGAGCTCATTTTTTACCTGGACGAAAGTGTCGACCATGCGTCACGCATCGAAGGGATTTTGGCAAATTTAGACATTCCTCCGGCTGAAGACGAGGATGATGAAAACTAACAAACTTTTTAACCTTGAATTTATCATTATTCATTGCCAAAAGATATTTCCGCTCTAAAAAGAAAAGAAATTTTATTCAGGTCATTTCCCTAATTTCCATGATAGCTGTAGCGGTGGGTACTGCTGCGCTCATCATTGTATTATCAGTATTTAATGGCCTGGAAGACTTGATCAGGAGCTCTTATAACACGTTTGACCCGGAACTTAAAGTAGTGCCGGCCCAGGGAAAATCATTTGTACTCACCGATAGCCTGTACAGCCGCCTATCGGCCATTGGAGGTGTAGATATCATCACCGAAGTGATTGAGGATAATGCCCTGGCCCGGTACAGGGATGCCACCATGATTGTCAACCTGAAAGGTGTGAGTAATAACTTCATCGATCAGCACCGGATTGACAGGGCCATGATTCATGGCGAGCTGGCTTTACAAAAGGAAAATGTAAACTACGCTATTTTAGGGCAGGGTGTACAATACATGCTTTCCATTGCCCCGGCCGATGAGTTTTATCCGATCAAAATGTATTATCCGAAAAAATCGGGGTTGGGTACTGCCGGCGGCCTCAGCCTGAGTGGCAATCCCTACAACCAGGAGGGGATATTGCCCGGAGGGGTGTTTGCCATTGAAGACCCCATCGACTCTAAATATGTTATTGTGCCACTCGGTTTTGCCCAAAAACTCTTTGGATATGACAACAGAAGAACCGCCCTCGAGATCAAGACGACGGAAGAAAGCAGTGAAAGAGAAGTACAGCAAAATTTACGGTCGTTGCTGGGCGATGAATTTGAAGTATTGAATAGTGACGAACAGCACGCCGGGTTACTAAGGGCTATCAAAATTGAAAAGCTATTTGTATACCTTACCTTTACTTTCATCCTGGCAATTGCCTCATTCAACATTTTCTTTTCCCTTTCTATGCTGGCTATCGAGAAGAAAAAAGACATAGCCATGCTTTTTGCCATGGGCGCTACCCGCCGTACCGTAAAATCTATTTTTGTATATGAAGGAGCGATTATTGCCATTACCGGGGCTGCTGTTGGCTTGGTCATCGCTTTACTTTTGTGCTGGGCACAACAAGAATTTGGGATTGTTTCTATGGGCATGCAAACGGCCATCGTAGATGCTTACCCCGTGAAAATGCAGTTCACCGACTTCTTTTTTACAGCTATCAGTATCATTATCATAACTTTTTTTGCAGCTTATCGGCCTGCTTCCATCGCCTCACATACCGAAATCAAAGATTATTTGTAAATTACATGGTCAAATCCTTTACTTTTTGACCAGAATTTCCATGATTTGCTTGTTTAGCCTTATACTAAATCAGTAAATCGATCTGGTTTTGGTAAGTAACAGGCAAAATTTTTTCGGTTAGTTACATCATTAAAAATCAATACCCGGCTTGAGCAGGCTGCTGACCTAAAAACTTTTTTATCGTTCCCAGGGCAAGCAAATATTATGAAAGTTTCAACCAATAAACCTTTCAAAATTGTGTACTCACTGTTTCAGCATGAGTACATGGGCTTTCTTTTTGAATCTTTCGCTATACAACTTGACGAACAGGACAGGTATACCCTGGAACACCAAAACATTTCTCACAAAAATGCCAAAGAATTTGCTGCCGGACTGGACAGTACCGATTATGAGTTGATTGCCCTGATGGACTCTATGCAGCAAGATGTAATCATCCATAAGTTTTATGATAAAAAGATTCGGTCTGTTGATTTCTTTAAAAAAGTATTTGACAACCCCAATGACAAGCAGCAGCGCATCAAAGATGAAATAGAGGAATACCTGGAAGAACGGAGGGCAAAAATTTTATCGCTGCTGGCAGGTAAGTCTCTTTTTGAAATGAGCAATGACGGAGAACCCACCGGCTCCCGCATAGAGGTGCTGCCCAAAAAGGCCACCGTGCTTTTCCACTTTCGGCGCAACGACGACAATACGCATTATTTCCCTACGATTAAGTACGATGGCGAAAAGGTAGACTTCCAGTACAAAGATGCCTATATTATTTGTAAGCAACCTGCCTGGATGGTGCTCAATAAAAAATTGTACAGCTTTGAAAAGGGGGTGGATGGCCCAAAATTACAACCCTTTTTGAACAAGCGGTTCATCGTAATCCCAAAAAAGGTGGAAGAATCGTATTATCGCAAGTTTGTTGCCCCCCTGGTGGCTTCTTTTGATGTGTATGCCAAAGGCTTTGACATCCGCACTGAAAAGTACGAACTGACCCCCCACCTTACTTTTCATGAAATTTCACCGGAAACGAATGGCCATGCAAAAGAAGCAGTAAGTGCGTACAATGGGAATGGACAAGATAAGATCGGCTTTAAGTTAAAATTTCAATACGAACAGTTTAGCTTTAAGGCAGGGGCATTGCACCCGGTAAGTGTGCGGCTCGAAAAACAGGACGACGACTATATTTTTCACCGGGTAAAAAGGAATACTGCCAAAGAAAAATCACTAATCAAGTTTTTACGCGAACGCAGCCTGACGTTTGACAATGCGCTGGCTGTTTTACCAAAAATTGAAGCATTCCAGTGGATTTCGCAGCATAAAAGCGATTTACAGGAAGAAGGTTTTGTACTGGAGCAGGAGCAAAGCAGCGAAAAGAAATATTTTCTGGGCGAGTCTACCATCTCTGTAGAAATCAATGAAAATATCGATTGGTTTGATATTAATGCCATTGTGCGTTTCGGCGAGTATAAAATTCCTTTTGCTGAAATCAGAAAATATATTCTGAATAAACAAGCAGAAATTCCCTTGCCCAACGGACAGTTTGCGGTAATTCCGGCCTCCTGGTTTACAGAATACACCGAATTATTCGCTTTTGTTGAAGATGACCCTGAAAATGTACGCCTGAAAAAGTACCACGTTGCCCTGGTGCAAGACTTGCGGGAAGGCAACCTGGCCGAAGTAACGATGAACCGAAAGCTGGAAAAACTGAAAGATTTTGGGCAGATTGAACCCCAACCTTTGCCCAAAAATTTTAAGGGTACGCTCAGGCCCTACCAGCATGCCGGGTACAACTGGCTTTATTTTCTCAAACAATACAACTTTGGCGGCTGCCTGGCCGACGACATGGGGCTGGGAAAAACTGTACAAACCCTGGCCTTGCTGCAAAAAGTAAAAGAAGAAAATAAGGAGAATGGCGTACCTGTAAGCACTTCGCTGCTCATTATGCCCACTTCACTTATTTACAACTGGGAACTGGAAGCAAAACGCTTCACACCTTCGCTGAAAGTACTCAACTATACAGGCACTACCCGCGACAAAAATCCGGATACGTTTGCCAAATATGACCTGGTGCTCACTTCTTACGGCATTGCCCGTCTGGATGTGGATATTCTCAAAAAGTTCTATTTCAACTACACCATACTGGACGAGTCGCAGGCCATCAAAAACCCGGATGCCAACATTGCGCAGGCCGTAAAGCAATTAAACACCAAACACCGGCTTACCCTTACCGGAACCCCTATTGAAAACAGCACGCTCGATTTGTGGTCGCAGTTGTCTTTTCTAAATCCCGGTTTGCTCGGTTGCCAATCTTTCTTCAAAAATGAATTTTTAACACCCATAGAAAAGAAAGGAGATACCGATAAGATGGAGCGCCTGCAAACGCTCATCAAGCCTTTCATTCTGCGCAGGCAAAAATGGCAGGTAGCCACCGAACTGCCCGAAAAGATTGAAAGCGTACGCTATTGCAGCATGACCGATGAGCAGGAACAGTTGTATGAAGAAGTGAAGTCATATTTCCGCAATAAAATCATGACGGTGATTGAGGAAGAAGGCGTGAATAAATCCCACTTTTTGCTGTTGCAGGGGCTTACCCAGCTTAGACAAATTGCCAACCACCCCCGCATGGTGAATGAAAATTATGAGGGCTGCTCAGGCAAGCTTGAAGATACAATGGAGATGCTTACCGGGGCAATCAGGAAAGGACATAAAATATTGGTATTCAGTCAGTTTGTAAAGCACCTCTCTATTTTGAGCAAGCAGCTTGAACAGGAAAACATTGCATTTGCCTACCTGGATGGTAGTACCAAAAACAGGCAGGAAGTAGTAGAAAGCTTCCAAAATGATGAAAACATCCCTGTATTTCTGATTTCACTGCGGGCAGGTGGCGTAGGCTTGAACCTCACAAAAGCCGATTATGTGTTCATCATGGATCCCTGGTGGAACCCGGCCGTAGAAGCCCAGGCTGTAGATCGTGCCCACCGGATTGGGCAGGAAAACACGGTGTTTACCTATAAGTTTATCACTAAAAATACGGTGGAAGAAAAAATCCTGAAACTACAGGAGAACAAGCTACAGCTGGCGCATGAATTGATCTCAACCGAAGAAAGCTTTGTAAAAAAACTTTCGCAAGAGGATATTCAGGCAATTTTGACCTGATGATTTTGTTTACTTATGCCTACGGCACATACTCCTGTATCTCATTATATTCCGAGAAAAAGTACCCCCTGTCGCCTATGGAAAAGCTAAGCTCAGCATCCCCATCGGGGGCATCATTTTTTTGGCCCCACTCGTTGGTAGCCGGGTGGTATTCCCAAAAATCAGCGTCTCGCCCCCCGCCCATATAGCCTTTGCTGCCTGCACTGAAAGCAATCATACTTTGGCGGGTTTCGCCCGGAAACCCGGCCTTTTCAAACCAGGTATCGTTGGCGGGGTTATATACCCAAAACTCGCTTGCTACAACCCGCTCATCCTTATCATTTCTGGTGGTGTAAGTATTGTATACATACGCCTTTTCGTCTATTACAAAAACGGATGGACGAAAAACATCCCCCCCCGGGAAATACGCTTTTTGCGTCCATTTTCCCATAGGCTTGCCGTGGGCATCTACGCCTTCAGAAGCATCGGTGGGGTCAAATTGCCATAAATCTTCAGGGGCACTCAGTCCGCCCCCAATATATCCTTTACCATTGATGGCAAAACTCATTGGGTTGGCCCGGCCTTTTCCCGGAAAGTTGGTTTTTTGTGCCCAGCGGTCGGCAGTGGCATCATATTCCCAGAAAGATGCGGGCTCTTCCTCCTCATTGCCAGAGAGTACGTACCCTTTATCGCCAACGGCAAAGCCTGTGGCATGAATGCTCACCTTACCGGGGAAATCTGTTTTTTGGCTCCATTCCTTGCTAACCAGGTCGTAAGCCCACCATTCACTATTCACCGATGAAACACTTGCTTCATTCACCAGGCCGATCCCTACGTAAATGGTATTTCCAATAGCAAAGCCAACGGGCCACTGGTCAAACTCACCCGGGAAAGTTTCGTGCGCATGCCAGGCATCCCCGGCCAGGGTAGTGAAAGTAATTTCGGGACTGTATATCACCGAATTATCTTCATGCACAAAATAGGCACGGGCATGGTAGGCGGTGTTCAATGTTAAATCCCTGGCAAACCCCATTATCGGAAAAGGGCTGCGGGAGATAGTGGCAGGCGTATTTGTGTCCCATGATTGCTTAATTGAATCGGCAGGCTCGGGATTGGGGGACGTTGACCATACTACCCCAAAGTCTTTTTTCATGACTTCATCCGCCCCTTCAAAGGATAAGCTTCCTTCTATTTGGGCATCGTACAGCCCTATGCCGGACACTTCGGGAGTGGACAATGTTACATCAGTTTTTACGTCGGGCTTTTCCCCTTTTTCTTCACAGGCGAGGGCAAACGTGAGCAGGGATGCAAAAAATAATACCTTCTTCATTGGGAATAAAAAATTGGCGGTTTACATTTTTACACAAAAATAAAATGCCTGATATTCCATTCTGTTAGAATTTGTAAAGCGAACTAAGCTGTGTAATATTACCACCGGAAATCTGTCAAAAAACCATAAATACCACACACCCATGCTAAAACCCTGCTATACCTCCCATTTAACAGAAGCCGGATGCGACGAAGCCGGACGGGGTTGCCTGGCAGGGCCGGTAGTGGCCGCCGCCGTAATTTTGCCCAAAGATTTTTCACACCCGCTCCTCAACGATTCCAAACAGTTAAATAAACTACAACGCAACGCACTGAAGGTTGAAATCATGGAAACCGCCATAGATTATGCCATTGCCGAAGTAGACCACCACACCATTGACAAAATCAATATCCTGAAGGCTTCTTTCCTGGCCATGCACAAGGCTGTGGACCAACTAACCTGCAAACCCGAGCTGCTGTTGATCGATGGCAATCGTTTTACCCCCTATCCTTTCATTGCCCACCAGTGTATTGTAAAAGGGGATGCCAAGTTTTACTCGATAGCGGCAGCTTCCATACTGGCTAAAACGCACCGGGATGATTTGATGGAAAAACTGGCGAAAAAGTTCCCTCAGTACGGATGGGAGCAGAATGTAGGCTACCCCACACCGGCCCACCGGAAGGCTATTGGTGCTTTTGGTGTTACACCCTGGCATCGCCAATCTTTCAAGCTCCTGCCCTGAAATTCAGAAAATTAACCTCGCTGTGTAAGTATTCCGGTTGTAGATTTTTACATTTGCACCTTTGCCGGATACTGGAAGTTAGAAGCTAGAAATTAGAAGTTAGAAAATTCACTTCTAATTTCCAGCTTCTAACCTCTAACTTCTAAACATACCTGCTATGGATCTAAAAAAAACTGCCCTACACGATATACACGAGCAATCAGGTGCGAAAATGGTACCTTTTGCCGGATATTCCATGCCCCTGCGTTACAGCTCTGATATTGAAGAACATAAAACCGTGCGCCAGGGCGTAGGCGTATTTGATGTATCACACATGGGTGAGTTTTTTCTTCGTGGCCCCAAAGCCATTGACCTGATCCAGAAGGTGAGTAGCAACGATGCTTCCAAATTGTACGATGGAAAAGTGCAATACAGCTGCCTGCCCAATGAAACGGGCGGGATTGTAGACGACCTGCTCATTTACCGCATCAGCGAAGAGGAGTACATGCTGGTAGTCAACGCTGCCAATATTGAAAAAGACTGGAACTGGATCAGCCAGTATAACACGGAGCAGGTTGAAATGGAAAATGCTTCTGACCGCATTTCGCTTTTTGCCATCCAAGGCCCTAAGTCTACCGATGTATTACAAAAGCTGACGGAAGTTGACCTGAACAACATGGGCTTTTACACGTTTCAGAAGAACACCGTGGCGGGCATTCCGGATGTTTTTATCTCCGCTACCGGGTACACCGGTTCCAGTGGTTTTGAACTGTATGTTGACAATGCGCAGGCCCAACTCCTTTGGGAAAAGCTTTTTGAAGCTGGAGCCGAGTATGACATTAAACCCATCGGGCTTGGGGCACGCGATACCCTGCGTCTTGAGATGGGATTCTGCCTGTATGGCAACGATATTGATGATACTACTTCGCCCCTGGAGGCCGGGTTGGGCTGGATTACCAAGTTTACCAAACCTTTTGTAAATGCGCAAAACCTGTTCAAGCAGAAAGAAGAAGGAGTAAGCCGCAAATTAGTGGGCCTGATTATGCAGGAGAGGGGTATTCCGCGCACCGGATACCAAATTTTTAATGAACAAGACGAACCCATTGGCAAAGTTACCTCTGGTGCCCAATCGCCCATGCTGGAAAAAGGCATTGGGATGGGGTACGTACAAAAAGAATACAGCAAGCCGGGCAATCAGGTTTTGATTGGTATTCGCAAAAGAAGGATAAAAGCAGAAGTTGTAAAACCACCCATGATTCAAACATAAACATCGCTTATGAAAACAATGGATATTTGCTTTTCCCCCGAACTGCTTCACTTGTATGACATTGAAGACAAGGTTGTGGTGGTAGTTGATGTTTTTCGGGCTACCACCTCTATGGTTACGGCTATGTCGTATGGGATAGACCATATCGTACCGGTGGCTGAAATAGAAGCTTGCCAGGCACTGGGAAAGAAAGGCTACCTGACGGCTGCCGAACGGGGAGGCGAACAGGTCAAAGGTTTTGATTTTGGCAACTCTCCTTACAGCTACCGAACCGACAAGCTAAAAGGAAAAAAGCTGGCCATGACCACCACCAATGGAACCATTGCCATTGAGC
This sequence comes from Cyclobacteriaceae bacterium, assembly GCA_965230065.1. Lineage (GTDB taxonomy): Bacteria > Bacteroidota > Bacteroidia > Cytophagales > Cyclobacteriaceae. Next base: position 1,194,846 of record OZ245942.1, read on the forward strand.
GGTCAAAAAAAGCTAAAAAACTCATTATCGGGTCATTTTTAAACCTCACTGCCGTTACCCGCTTTTTACGAAAAGAAAATGAAAACATTTTGGTGGTTTGTGCTGGATGGAAAGGGAAGTTTAGTTTAGAAGACACCTTGTTTGCCGGGGCACTGGCCTTCAAGTTGCAAACCAGTTTTACCTTTCTTACCGATACCGTACTGGCTTCCCTCATCTTATACCAAACTGCCAGCGAAGATTTGTTGGGTTTCCTGAAAAGGTCGGCTCATTACCAAAGGCTGATGAATATATCACAAGATATTCATAAAGACCTGGCTTTTAGCCTGGAAGTAGACAAATACACGGTTATACCCATTCTTGATAAGGAAACCGGAACGCTGAAAAGTTTTGACCCTTGATTTATTTTTTTAAAACTGGTAACATCATAACCCCTTGTTACTCACTACAAAAAGACTGCAATTGCGCCCTGTTCAAGCGGCAGATGAATCCCAACTACATACACTTTGGGCCAACCCGGAAGTCAGAAAGTATTTGTGGGATGATGAAGTAATACCCATTGGGAAAGTAAAAGAAATCATCTCCCTCAGCACAAAATATTTTACCGAACAGGATTTTGGCCTTTGGCTTATCACTTTGAAAGAAACGAAAGCGGTCATCGGTTTTACCGGGTTATGGTATTTTTTTGACGAAAACCAGCCCCAGTTGCTGTATGGCCTGCATCCCGATTATTGGGGCGAAGGCTACGCTGTAGAAGCTTCCCGAAAAATTATGGAATATGCCTTTCAAAACTTAGGTTTCACCTATATCATCGCCAGTTGCGACAAGCCTAACATCGCCTCCATGAAAGTAGCCGAAAAGCTGGGGATGCAAAAGGAGAAAGAAGAAGTTATTGATGGGAAAGTTACTGTGTTTTACTGTTTGGATGCAGAAAGATAGAAGAGGACGCATAAACCCATTAAACTTATAAATCAAGTTGTTCAGAATCTTGGGCATTGGGCCAAAAACGCATGAGTATGATACGTTCATCCTTCACCTGATAAAACAAGCTGATATGCTGATTAACCAAGGCCTTTCTTATATCCTGGTAACCTGAAGAAGGGTACATTTGAGGGTGAATTACCAGATTTTCTATGATTTGAAAAACCTGATCCACAAACTTTGTAGCCGTATCCTCTCCCCATTTTGTCATCAGGTAGTCAATCTGTTGATAATAATCATTTTCAGCCCGTTGAGACCAAATCACTTCCATAAGCTAGGAGAATAAGTTAGGGTAACGCTTTTTCATGTTTTGTTTTACCTGCTCATGTGTACGTGTACGGCCTTCTTCTATGTCTTTCAAGCCTTCATCAATAGCAGCTTTCTCTTCCTGACTTAAGGGCACATCTGCGACGTAAGCTTGGATCATCGCATTAACACTTTGCAGGAAACGCTCATCCTCTATAGTTGCCAACAACTCTGTAATATGGGTTTTTAATGTCGTAGTATCCATAATGGTGTTTGTTTTACTATACTAATCTACAACTTTTTACGCAAGCGATGGAGAAATATTTTGCTTTAAAGGATGATATTTTGTTGACTTCTAAATTTTGGAGAATTTTCACTAATAAGATTCTTCTTCGGGAAAGCAATCTTTATTTGGAAATGGGGATACATCCTCTAAATCTAATGTGGGATTTTGATATACTACTTCAATTGACTTATCATTTTCATATCTCGATATTTGAAAAAGAGTGCCATTAAAATATTCATAATATAATCCCTCTAACTTCCCATCTATGTAGTAACCCTCTTCTGCTAATGTATTACAATAAGGATTGTACACTGTAAATTTTCCAGTTGCTCTATCATTCACAAAATGCTGAACCCAGAAAACATTCCCATAACGAAATTCAATATAATCCCCATGCCATTTTCCCTCTCTAAAATGTATCTCTCTCATTTTCATTCCATCTTTTCTAAAATAGCTCCATTTTCCTTCCTCTTTCCCATCGATCATCACACCAAATGATTCTATAGTACTGTCCGCATAGTAATTAATCACTAAGTTTTCAGGGTCATAAGGTAGTGGCAACATTTCTTGATGCTGATTGCAACCTTCAAGTGTGAAAAATAATATAAATGCCCAAACTGATACCTTCATTTTACCCATCTTCATTTTTGGGGTTATTTGTCCATTCTTCCTTCCATTTTTAATATAAATCTCTAAATGTAGTACTGCCATAAAGCATTAATAAACTCCTCCATAGTAGCAGCCTCTCCATCAACAGCTAATTGGTGTTCTTCATTACCTAACTTAAAAAACCTTAAGCTAACAAAGTACAATTAGGCTACCGTCTTCTTCTTATCCCCAATCAACAACCGAAAAGTTTCCAAAGCTTTGCCCGAGTCTAGTGATTCCCGGGCGGAGGCGATGCTGTCGGTCATGCTGAGGGTTTTATTGCCGCAGTAGATGGCCATGCCTGCGTTGGCGAGGGCTGCCTCTGTTTGGGCTTTGGTGCCCTCTCCTTTCAATACATCTACAAAGATATTGGCAGAGGCTTCTATTGTATCTCCCCCGGATAGTTCTTCTTGTTTGTAAGTGCCTAATCCTAAATCCCCAGGTTGTATGACCTGCTCCTGACGGTTGGTAATCATTTTGAAGGGGCCGGTGAGCGAAATTTCATCATACACATCCAATGAGTGCAGAATTACAAAGTCTTTGTTGGTTTGCTGGTATAAGTAGGCGTACAAACGGGCAAGTTCCAAACTGAATACGCCTACCAATTGCTTTTTAGGGAAAGAAGGGTTGACCATCGGCCCCAGCATGTTGAAAAAGGTTTTAACGCCCAGTTCCTTGCGGATGGGGGCCACATTTTTCATGGCCGGGTGAAACAATGGCGCGTGCAAGAAACAAATACCCGCCTCTTCAATGCTTTTCCTAAGCTGGTCGGTATCATTGGTAAATTCATAACCGAAATGGGCCAGTAAATTGGAAGAACCACACACAGAAGAAACCCCATTGTTCCCGTGTTTGGCTACCCTTTGCCCGGCCCCGGCCACAATGAAAGAAGCCAGGGTAGAAATGTTGAAAGTGTCTTTGCCGTCCCCGCCCGTACCGCAAAGGTCAATGGCATCATATTCTTCAATGTGCAGGGGCACGCAAAGTTCCAGCATGGCATCGCGGAAGCCTTCTAGCTCGTGCACGGTAATACTCCGCATGAGGTAAACGGTAAGGAAAGCCGCTACCTGGCTGTGGTTGTACTCCCCCTGCGCCAGCTTAATAAGAATTTCCTTGGCCGTAGCTTTGTCCAGCGATTTGTATTCAAAAAGTTGGTTCAGTACTTCTTTCACAATACTTGGGTTTATGAAGGTTAAACTTTAGATGCTAACTGTTGATTTTTTACAACTTCATTCCGCTCTGCTTTCAGCCAGTTGGAAAGCATGGTAATGCCGTGCTCGGTCAGTACCGATTCGGGATGAAATTGCAGCCCTTTCACGTCGTATTCCCGGTGACGCAGGCCCATTACCTCCCCTTTTTCATCACGGGCGGTAATCAGTAGGTCATCGGGCACGGCATCGGGTTGTACAGCCCAGCTATGGTAGCGGCACACCATAAAGTTCTCGGGAATGCCTTCAAACATGTATTCACTGTGCCCAGGCTCCAGTATATTTTTGTTGGCAATACCGTGCAGTACGGTAGGCATGTTGTACAATTTCCCGCCAAAGGCCTCGGTAATGCCCTGGTGACCCAGACAAATACCCAATATACTTTTGGTAGGCGCATAGGTTTTGATCAAATCCATCATTATGCCCGCCTCTGACGGAATGCCCGGGCCGGGCGAGAGCAATATTTTGTCGTATTGATCTACCGCTTCCAGGCTTATTTTATCATTGCGGAAGATGTCCATCTGGGTGTCATAACCCAGTTCCCTGATGATGTGTACCAGGTTATAGACAAACGAATCGTAATTATCCAGTACTAATATTTTCATTTTCTCAACATTTTAAACACCTAATTGATAACATCTCATTACCGCCCCGTTGAAATTCATAAGGCACTGTTTCTATAGCATAACAAATATTGTTCTCAGCAGCAGCCGCTGCAGTTAACATTTTCAAAACCGGCTCAACAAACGGCGACTTTTTGCCGTCAAGCTGCAAAAGTGGAAATAGCCGTACTTCTTTCCCTACCCTGCACATTTCCTTGATGGACTGCACATGAAAATCCAGGTCAAGATGATGTGAATAGGTAAACAAACAATAAGAAGATACCACCAAATCGAAGGCCTGGTCAGCAAAAGGCAATGTTGGAAGCTCTCCTGCAACGTACCTTTTTTCTGCTTTTCCGGCTTCAAAATCTTCTAAAAAAGCATCCATCGCCTTGAACCGGGTTTCCAGTAGTTTTTCAGGGGTTTCGTAATCATCCCACACATAATCGTCCTGATTTTGCTCCAACTGTTTCATAATTTTTTGACTGGTTGCTTCAATCCTTTGCCGAATTTGTGCAGATGAAAACTGATAAACAGGGTCGACTGAAACACAGCTTTTACCCATCTTGGTAAGCTCAGCATTGAAACTGGCCGGCCCGTCTGAACAGCCCAGTATATTTTTCTCCAAATCGCTATCAGTCAATGCAAACATTGCTTTGTATTCAGCTAAATTTCTTCCCCAGGGAACAACTTTGTTTAGGGTAAAGCTCATTGTCCAAGCATTATGTGCTCCCGGAACAAGTCCGGGAAGTATCTATTTATTAACATCTTCTGCCACTTCAATGGCTTTGCGTAAGGCAGCCAGTTTGTTATTCACTTCCTGCAATTCATTTTCTTTCACCGATTTGGCTACCACACCTGCACCTGCCTGAAAATACAGATGATTATTTTTACTGATAAAAGAGCGAATCATGATGGCATGGTTGAAATCCCCGTTGAATCCTAAAAAACCAATGGCTCCTCCGTAAAAACCTCTTTTGGTAGACTCATACTTGTTAATCAACTGCATGGCCATGTGCTTGGGCGCACCGGACAGCGTACCAGCTGGAAAAGTATCGGCCACTACTCGCACGGGCGAAACCCCTTCTTCCAAAGTTCCGGTTACTTTAGAAACCAGGTGGATCACATGCGAGTAATACTGGATTTCCTTAAACGTTTCTACCCGCACATTGCTGCCGTTCCGGCTCAAATCGTTCCTTGCTAAATCAACAAGCATTACGTGTTCTGAATTTTCTTTCGGGTCGTCTAACAACTCTTTTGCCAACTTCGCGTCAGCTTCGTCATTGCCTGTACGGCGGAAGGTTCCGGCAATCGGAAAAATATTGGCCTCCCGGTCTTTGATCACAATTTGTGCCTCGGGCGAAGAACCAAAAAGCTTGAAACTGCCATAGTCAAAGTAAAACAGATAAGGCGAAGGATTGATAGAACGAAGCGCCCGGTACACATTAAACTCATCTCCTTTAAAACCCGTTTGGAAACGGCGCGAAAGCACAATTTGAAATACATCGCCCCGGTGGCAGTGTTCTATGCCTTTGGTCACCATTTCCATGTATTCCTGGTCTGTCAAATTACTGCTTACTTCGCCCGAAAGGCGGAAATGATAACTTGGAAAGTTCTTATTATCAATGAGCGATAACAAATCTTGGAGTCCGCTTTCTTCGGTAGTGCCTTCCAGCGTATGTTCAAACACATTCAGTTCATTTCGGAAGTGGTCAATAGCGATGACGTAGCGATAAACGGCATACATCATTTCCGGAATATCGTAGTAAGAAGGATCGTCTTTTTCGAGGTCTATATCTTCAAAATGCTGTACGGCATCGTAGGCCATGTAGCCAAACAGCCCATTGCTGATAAATTTGTGATGATCCAGGGCCTCGTCTGACCGGAAACTCTCGGCAAACTTTGTAAGCAAACCCACCGCGTCCTGCTTGTTTTCCAGTGTGATTGTATTTTCAGTTCCGTCCGGAAATTGTTGGTAAACCTCGTTATTTTTCACAGAAAAGCTGGCAATAGGCTCACAACATATATAAGAATAGCTGTTGTCATTACTATGATAATCAGAGCTTTCCAGCAATACCGGGTTTTCGTACTTATCGCGGAGTTTCAGGTAAATACTCACCGGGGTTACCGTATCGGCCAGCAGTTTTCGTTGCCGGGTCAGCAGATGATACGTCTTATCAGTTGTAGTGGCGGTCATTGTGTTAAGGTTTTGAAGGTAATATGGATAAAAAAAGCCTACTGCGTGAACAGTAGGCTTCATGATTTTTATATAATTAGGGCACATGCATGCTGTTCACTCATTCAGAATGGAAAGAGCGCCACCACCATGCAGTTAATTTTATGTTAGTTTCTGAGAACATCAGGGCAAATATAATTGAAAAAATTAAACGAAAAAATAAAAAACCCAACTTGAGTCAAGAGGTTTAACAACCCTCCAATAGACAGGATTTGAGCTGTTCAACAATCGCAACTATCCACTGTTAACTCCGATACAATCGGAGATCCCGGCGAACCGGGATTGAGGTCCAGTTTTGAAATGAACTTCACTCGGTATTTGTTTAAGTGTTAGAGTTGAAAAACAAGTCTAAAACTCAAGCGGGTAATACAAATTTACAATATGGTGAGGAAAAGATGAAGAGCTGCGGAAGGATATGTAATAAATATGTGAAAGAAGTCGAAAGACCGAATCGGGCGGACGGAAGGTTTCTTTACTTCCGTCTTCGGTCTTCCGTCTTTAATAATTCATTGCAAAAAAGTCACGTTCAGGCCAATTTTTAATTTTTTCCAGCTGGGTATCCATCAGCCAGTTAACCCGGCTGTGAAAACTTCCGCTTCTGCGGTTGCTGGTGTTGGTGATTACGACCCAGGAAATGCCATTTTCCTTTCTTTTCATCATGGCCGAAGCACCTGCCAACGTGCCTGTGCGCCACCATTCGCCTTGTGCGTTGGTAGACCGCCATCCGTAAGGCCTTCCTCTTTCGGGGGAAGTCATTGTAAGCAATGCGTGGTTGGTAAGGATATCGGGGGTGTTTTTAAAGCCATCAATAGCCGTTAAGAACTTGAGCAGATCAACCGGTGTGGACAGCCAGCCTCCGGCAGCGCTCAAAGCTTCAATATCAAAACCACCATACGGGCTGGGTACCTGTTCACCTGACCCATCCAATGCAGGGCGCAGGTTGTTGTAAGAATTATCATAATACTTTACTTCGTTGGGTGCCTTGTCTTCAAACCTGTTTTTGGCCAGTTGCATACTGGTAATGCCCAACGGGCGTAAAATTTCAGCCTTTACATAATCTTCATACGAGAGGCCCGAAACCCGTTCTATTACCTTGCCAAGCACACAGTAACCAAAATTAGAGTAGTCGTAGTAAGTACCCGGGCGGTAAGGCAGGCGGTTTGATAATACAAACTCAATAGTTTTATCCAGATTGACGGGCAATTCTGCGTTTGAATAAGTGGCTACCCTGTGCGGGCTAAACATGGGGTCGCCATAAGATCTTTTGCTCCACCCGGCCGTATGGTTCAGCAAATGCTCAACCGTAATCTGATTATACCTACGGTCCCGGATTACATCGTAAATACCATATTTTAAGATACCTTCTTCCCCAAAAACCTGGTCGTCCAATGTTAGCTTTCCATCGTCCATCAGTTTCATCACTGCCACTGCGGTAATCAATTTCGATATACTTCCGATGCGCATCAGGTGATAGGGTTGTAGTTCTTCTTTTTCTTCTTTATTGGCATGTCCAAACCCTTTGGCATACACCAATTGTCCGTCTTTGATGACTCCTACCGATACCCCCACGAGCCGTTGCGATCGGACGAAATACTCCACGCTCTTATCCAACTCCTCGAAGGCAGGGGATTCAGAAAACTCATTGGTAAGCAGGGTATTGGTCTCCTTCTCAAACGTAAAAGAAATTTTACCTAATGCAATACTGCTGTCGGCAATAGAGAACGGAATACCGAAATATACGATATTGAACAGGAATATTGATTTTACAACAGTAGCCGGTTGTATGTTTCGCAGTGAGTTTGCTAATCGCTTTCTAATACTCAGTTTCATTTAGGTTTTGTGATTTATATAAAAGTGCGAACCAGTAAAATAGTCAAAAAATGTGCAAAACAAAATTTTAACGACGTAATGTACGCAATATTGAAAGTTAGGCTTGCAAAATGAAAAATAGTTTTATCAACATGAAAAAACTATGCCATCATATTTATTGGTCAATACCGAATATGGCAATGTAACCAGTGCGTATTAAAAAAACAGTTTGAGGCTTTCCCCTCACTTATTCAGTAAGCATTTTTACAGTATTTGCAATTTTTGTAAAGTTTTTTAATAAAAAAGTAGTGGTGAACTGTTTAAAAAAGTAATTTAAAGTCCAAAGATTTTTTAATTCTGTATGAGCCACCCAACAGATATTGCTTTTTTCAAGAACAAAATTGCCAGGTTGGAAGCTGAGAATAGAGCATTGAAAGAAAAGCTGGCTGTAGTCAGTGCTGAAAAAGTTTCTTCACTGGTTTCAACCTTAGACCAGAATAAAATACTTAAAACTGAGGTACCGAAAATCAACGATCAGATAAATGAAGAATTGCTACAAAGCAATGTGTACAAAGAGGCTATTCTAAATAATACAGACCAGGTTTTTATGCTCATTGGGGCATCTTATCAAATACTTTTCGCCAATAAAAAGACCCAGGCAGCCGTTAGCGTATTGACAAACGAGGATTACGAGCCGGGCATAAATGCTTTGAAGTTTTTGCCCCAAATCCATTTACAAACTTTTAAAGAAAGGTTCCGTCGCGCTTATCAGGGTGAAACCATTGAAGATGTAAATAAATTTAAATTTGTTGGCTGGCAATGGTTTAAATACCGGTATACACCGGCTTATAACAGCCAGGGGAAAATTTTTGCCGTTGCCTTTTCAGCCATAGAAATTAGTGACTTCAAGCAGCAGGAAGAAGTTTTAATGCAAGCCCTGCAAAACGAACAAAAACTGATTGCCTCCACCCAGGAAAACGAGCGTTTTTTAAACAGCATCATTGATAATTTACCCATCGGATTCCAGTTGTATGATAAAAAGGGGTTTTCTATCCGTATGAACGAAAAGCAAAAGGAGACGCTGGGCATTAAAAGTGTAGATTATGCGGTAGGAGAGTTCAATATTTTAGAAGACCCTATCATGAAAGATAGCGGACTCACCTCAGTATTTACGAGAGCTTATCTGGGAGAAACAATAACAAATTTTGAAACGGAGGTGGATTTTGGGAAGCCTGAAAATCACTGGGAAACGCATCGCTACAAAAAATATTACAATATTACCGTTTTTCCTATCTACGATACCCATCAACAAGTGTGTGCTGTTGCCTGTCTTACCCAGGACATTACCGAAAGAAAACTGGTTGTAAAAGAGCTCCTGGAAAGTAAAACAGTATTAGAGGAAACCCAGGAGTTTGGGCATATGGGAACCTGGCGTATGGATTTAAAAACCAAGAAAATCATTTGGTCAAAACAGGTTTTTGAGTCGTTTGGACTGGATCCGAAGGATAAAGAACCTTCCTATAAAGCCTATCAGGCATTGATTCACCCTGACGACTGGGTAAGTCTCTCACAGAAGGTACAAGATACCCTTGAGCATGGCACAATGTATGAAATGGAAATAAGGCACCGGCAGCCAGATAATTCCTACAAATGGATGTATGCCAAAGGCAAACCAGATTACAATGAAACTGGGCAGATTATTGGCATTTCGGGCATCAATCTCGACATTGACAGCCGGAAGCAGGCGGAAATTAAAATGAAAGAGTCGTTGGCAAAGCTGGAAGAACTCAACGCCGAGCTGGAAAAAACAAACGATGATTTGGACCGATTTGTATACCGGGCATCACATGACCTTCGGGCCCCTATCGCTACTTTTTTAGGCCTTATAGAACTTTGCAAACTCACTACTGACCCTTTACAATTAGAAGAATATTTATCCAAGCAGGAAATTAGTATTAAAAGGCTTGACCACTTTATTCAGGATATTCTGGACTATTCCCGAAATTCACGCATGGAAATCAATAAAGACTCGATTGATTTCAGGGCAACGGTAGAGAATATATTTGCACAGAATGATTATCAGGATAGTAGCCGAAAGATTAGAAAAGTAATTGATATTGATCAAAGTTCCTCCTTCTACACCGACCAGCGTCGCCTGAATATCATACTAAATAATCTTATTTCTAATGCCATACGCTACAGCGACCAATGGAAACCAGAATCCCTGATTGAAGTAAAGGTAACCGCTACCGCCCATGAAGCCCTTCTGCTCATCAATGATAACGGACAAGGCATTGCCAAGGAACATATCAATAAGGTTTTTGAAATGTTTTACAGAGGCAACCGCAGCAAATCAGGCTCTGGTTTAGGATTATATATTGTTCAGGGTACCGTAGACAAGCTTTCAGGAACACTTGGCCTTACTTCTAAACTGGGAAAAGGCACAACAGTTCAACTAAAAATCCCCAACATGGGCCAAGGTTAGCAGTAGGCAGCGGCAGTACAGTTACTTTGACTGCCTCCTGCTACTGCCGCTGCCTACTTCTGTCATTAGCTAAAATAAATCATAATACCGATCACAATACCGAGAATAAGCACAGAAGCCACAATATCCCAGGCGTTGTAACTGGCCTTGTTCAATCTTTTATCTTCTTCTGAAAGTGTACCAAAGGTTAGTCCTTTTATCTTTTCTTCTGAAGGCTTTCCTGTCAGCAGGCTCACTACAACTGTCAAAATCACGCAGAATAAGAACATATACACGGCAAAATCGAGAAAGCTCACATCGGCAAACAAGAACCAGAACCCATCACCCAAATGGGCTTTATTAATTTCCAGTACCAGCCGAAGGGCGGCAATCACCAATCCTGATATCAGGGTAGCCATGGCACCATGCGAGTTGATCCGTTTTGAAAAAATACCCAACAGAAAAATGGCCGTAATAGGAGGTGCAATATATGCCTGTACAGATTGGAGGTACTCGTATAAAACGCCCGAAATATTTTTCATGACCGGAATCCAGGCAATACCCAAAATTACCACGATAACCGTAGCTACCCGGCCCACGCTTACCAGTTCTTTTTCAGGTGCCAAAGGCTTTAGCTTTTTATAAATATCTACGGTGAATAAAGTAGAGCAAGAGTTAAATACCGAGGCCAAGGAACTCATGAGTGCCGCAAACAATCCTGCAGCTACCAGTCCACGCAAGCCTGTAGGCAGCAGGTGTTGTACCAGCGTAGGAAAGGCCATGTCAGAGGAAGGTAAATCTAACCGACCTGTTTTAGCCATGCCCAGGGCAATAGCCCCCGGAATGAGAAATATAAAAACCGGCATGAGTTTCAAAAAGCCACCCCAAATAGCACCCCGCCGGCCTTCTTTGATGTTTTTGGCCGTAAGTGCCCTTTGAACAATATACTGGTCAGTACACCAATACCAAATACCCACAATGGTACTGCCAAACAGCAGGCTGGGCCAGGGATAATCCGGGTCAGAAGCCGGACGCCACATATCAAAGTGATCTGCCCCTACGGCATCTTTCAGACCACTCCAGCCGCCAATTTCATTTAACCCTATAAAAGTGAGTACGCCAGCACCCAATACAAGTACGATGGTTTGTAATGTTTCTGTATACACTACGGCACGCATACCTCCCAGCACAGTATATAAGCCCGTGATTACAACCGTGCCCAATGCGCCATACCAGAAATTAATACCCAGTAATGATTCAATTACAACGCCTCCGGCATACACGGCCACAGATATTTTGGTGAGCACATAACCCACCAGGGAAAAAATTGAGAGAATCCAGCGAGCCTGTGGGTTGAATCTTTGCTGCAAAAATTCAGGCATGGTAAATACTTTACTGCGTGAATAAAATGGCAAGAACAGCCACCCTAACATCAGTACCAACCAGGCATGTAGTTCGTAAATCAGCAAAGGCATTTTGTCGGAAGCCCCGGTACCGGCCAGCCCAACGATATGCTCTGAGCCAATATTAGAAGCAAAGATGGAAGCACCTACTACAAACCACCCCACGTCCCGGCCGGCCAGAAAGTAATCTTCTGTATTTTTTTGTTTTTTTAAAATGACCCAAAGGGCCACGCCAAATAAGGCTGCAAAGTACAAACCGACTACCAGCCAGTCGATGGTGTTTAATCCTGTCATGTAGTTGTAATTATAGGTATGAAGTGCATTTTTTTATTTTGCAATGGCAGGTAAGCCAATGTTACATTGCCCATGAGGGAAACTTCAGCCCAAAATTAGTAGGAAATTTGAGTTGACCAAACCTTTTTATAATGCAGTTTCAGGATAGGGGGATTTTCTGTACCAGCGTAAATGAGAAACGCTAAGTTTTAAAAAAATATAGTATCACTATTGGGGAAAACCTTTGGTGTGATGAATGGAAAAGGTAGGCAGCCATTTACCACAACTGCCTACTGTTAAAATTAACTACTAAACGTTTTGAGGGCCGCCTGCTTTGATTTCCTCACTGGCGTTGTCAGTGAATTTCTCAAAGTTTTGAACAAACTGTTGGGCAAGGATGGCCGCTTTTTTATCATAAGCGTCCTTATCCTGCCAGGTTTCCCGCGGATTGAGTATTTCAGCAGGAACGCCAGGGCAACTTTGGGGAACGAGTATGCAAAAAACCGGATGCTCCTCATATTCCACCCCATCCAACTTTCCTTCCATTGCAGCCGAAATCATGGCACGGGTATATTTGAGTTTGATACGGCTGCCCACACCATACGGTCCGCCTGACCACCCTGTGTTCACCAACCATACATTCACCTGGTGCTTTTCCATTTTTTCGCCCAGCAGCCTGGCATATTCCGTAGGGTGTAATGGCATAAACGGAGAACCAAAGCAGGCAGAGAAAGTGGCTTTGGGTTCAGTAATACCAGTTTCAGTTCCCGCTACTTTGGCTGTATACCCAGAAATGAAATGATACATGGCCTGGTTCACAGTAAGCTTGGCAATAGGTGGCAAAATGCCATATGCATCGGCTGTCAGAAAGAAAATGTTTTGCGGAATACCGCCCACTGAAGGTTCTACCGCGTTCTCAATATGATAAATAGGGTACGAAACACGGGTATTTTCGGTAACTTCCTTGTTTTCATAATCTACCGTACGGCTGCCAGATTGGAAGCGGGTATTTTCCAGGATAGCCCCAAACTTGATGGCATTCCATATTTCCGGCTCTGATTCTTCGGTAAGGTTGATCACTTTGGCATAACACCCCCCTTCAAAATTAAACACGCCTTCTTCCGTCCACCCGTGCTCATCATCGCCGATCAGGCGGCGATTGGGATCGGCAGACAAAGTAGTTTTGCCCGTGCCTGAAAGGCCGAAGAATATGGCGGTATCTCCACCTTTTCCCATGTTGGCACTGCAGTGCATAGACAACACATTTTTCTGGTCGGGTAGCAAAAAGTTGAGTACAGAGAATACCCCTTTCTTGGTTTCTCCGGTATACCCGGTGCCTCCTACCAGGATCATACGGCGACTGAAATTGATGATGGCAAAGTTTTCGTGCCGGGTGCCGTCGATGGCCGGATCAGCTTTAAATTCGGGAATGGCGAGGATGGTGAAATCGGGCGTAAAATCTTCGGAAGCATCTGGCTCAAGACGCAAAAACATATTGTAACAAAACAGGTTGTGCCAGGCCTGCGTATCAATCACCCTTACATTGAGCCGATAGTTGGGGGCTGCTCCGGCCGCAGCATCCCGTATGTATATCTTCCGGCCATCCAGGAACGCCACCATCTTTTGGTAAAGTTGATCAAATTTTTCAGCGTCAAAAGGAGTGTTGATGTCGCCCCACCATACTTTGTCCCGGGTAATTTCATCTTTTACAATGAAGCGGTCTTTGGGTGCCCGCCCGGTAAATTTTCCGGTATTGGCCATCAAAGCTCCGGTATCTGTGAGCACACCTTCTCCCCGCTTGATGGCCTCTTCTATGAGTTCGGCCGGATGCAGGTTCCAGAAAACACCTTTGGTATTATAGATACCCAGGTCTTCTAAGCTTTGTAATATGGATGCTAAATTAGATCTTTTCATGGTTTATACTTTTTTGATGTTTAATCATACATTTCACGCATACGAACAAGTAAAAATCGTCGCATCGGCCGTCCGAAGCCGCGGCTAACCGTTTCGGCGGAGACCCTCGAGGTTTTATCGGACATTTATCGCCCCCATGCAACATAATTGCTGAAACCTCGAGGGTCTTCGAAGATTTTTGGGGGATTATTTCATTAATCTACTGTAAGTAGGGGTATTTGTGTATGCAAGGTGAGCAATTGGGTCAACCGGCCTGCCGACGGCTGGCTGCGCTCTGCATGATTACGGGGCAGTATCACCAACATATCAATTTCATTTTCATTCACATACTTTTCAATGCCTTTTTCTATATCAGTATTTTTAGGAAAAGCATAGTGAAAGTTCAGGGTATCCAGATAGTATTCCAGCATATCTGCCACTTTCTTATCGGAAGGTACCGATCCATCTGTACGGTTATTGATGGTCAGAATGTGTACTTTGGCGTCATACCATCGGGCAATATCGTGTACAATACCCAAGTCGAAAGAGTTATCAAATTCTTCCAGGTCAAGGGCCAAAGCAATATTCTTAATCTGAAAGGAAGTCGCTTTTTCAGGCACAACCAATACTGAGCAATCGGCTTCCAATACTAATTGAGAAGCATTGGTTTCTTTAATGGTATCACCTTCACCGGCAGTGCCCATCAAGATGAGATCAATATCCAGATCTTTTTGAGTTTCCAGCGCAGTTGCAACCCAATCGCCCGCCTTGACCAGGCGCTCGCAAGCACCTTTTTTAAACTGTGCTTCTACTTTTTTCATCTCCATTTCTACAGCTCCGGCTTCATCAGCCCCGTTTTCCTGCACATGGAGTACGAAAAATTTCAGATTTTTATCAAATTCAGCAAACTTCAATGCATACCCAATGGAAGATTGAGCACTGCTGGAAAAATCAGTTGGAATGAGGATTTTTTTTATAGTATTCATGGAATTAAATTTAAATCATGATAGAATTTTGTCTCCCTTTTCAGCTATCAAAATTAAGAGGCATGAAAAGGGTAAACAATCACCAAAATCATGTAAAAAAGAGATTAATATCATCTTTTCATCCAATGTCAATCATTCTCGGATAGCGTTTTGTTTTCTTCTTTTGCAGCGAAAGAAAAAACACCGTTATTCTCACTAATTTTAACCTATGGATTCCAGATACGCAGCTACCAAATTATACCTGAAAAGCAAGTGGCCCATGGGCAAAAAGATCACTTTGTTTTTATTGGCGATCGTCCTGGCACTGCTGGGAACCTGGTTCATACGTTCTGAAGAACTGCCACTTCCTGCTGTTTATACCTTATTTATTTTATTACTGGCCACGGGGCTGTGGATTACTGAGGCCATTCCCGCTTTTGCCGTGGGCTTGTTGGTAATTGGTCTGGAAATGTATTTTTTGAGCTTTAGCCGACTCAATACAATCCATGTAGGTTGGGAACAATTTACTACTACTTTATCAAGTCCGGTCATTTGGTTGCTCTTGGGTGGTTTTTTTATGGCCATAGCCGCCCGCCTCACGCGCTTAGATAGCAGGCTTTCCCATCTCGTCATTTCTGTTTTAGGCAACAAACCGAACACCTTGCTCATGGGCCTCATGCTGACCACCGCTGTTTTGTCTATGTTTATCTCCAATACCGCTACTACCGCCATGATGATGACCGTGATTGCCCCTTTCGTTAGCCAACTCAAAAAAGGTGATCTCTTTGCCAAAGCCTTGCCCCTGGGCATTGCACTCTCTGCAGCAGTGGGCGGTATGGGCACCATCATTGGCAGCCCGCCCAATGCCATTGCTATTGGTGTGATCAACGAAACAGGACTGAATATAAGTTTCATGGAATGGATGCTATTGGGCGTGCCCATCGCTATTTTTTTCACAGTAGTACTATGGCTTATTCTAATTTGGAAGTTCAAAAGCAATGTAGCTGCCCTTACACTCACATTAGAAGAACAGTACCCTGCTGCCCTGAACCGAAAGCAAATTATTGTGGTAGGAACTTTTTTTGTTACCGTTTTAATGTGGCTTACTACTTCTATCCATCAGGTAGAGGTAGCTGCAGTATCTTTCATCCCCATTGTAATTTTATCGGTTACGGGTATAATTAAGCCAGATGACATAAGACGATTGCCCTGGGACACTTTGCTGTTGGTAGCAGGTGGGCTTTCTTTAGGAATTGCCATCAACGAAACCGGACTGGCAGACTACCTGGTCTCCAAATTGGCCATTGAAAATGCCTCTCCATTTTTATTATTACTCATCCTGGGTTATATCACCATGATTTTATCCAACATCATGAGCAATACGGCAGCGGCTACTATTCTCTTGCCTATGGGTATGTCTTTGATACAAGAGGCTGATATACAGGTTGCCCTGGTGATTGCCTTGTCTTCTTCCACGGCCTTGCTCTTGCCGGTGTCTACGCCTCCCAATGCCATTGCGTTCTCAACCGGCTATCTCAAACAATCAGAGTTTACTTTTACTGGTGTATTGATTGGCTTGCTGGGGCCTTTGCTCATCACCACCGTTGTTTACTTGCTAAAATGATGATGAAGATCACTCTTTCTTCATATCATCATCATTCATATCTCAGCTAGGTGCGTTTAGCTTTGGAAAGATCAACAAATCATTCAATTTTTAAGTTTGTGGAGAAGTTACTATCGTTAAAGTCAACCCTTGCAAAAAAGAATGCACTTGCGCTAACAGGGCTTTTTTTGTGTTTCTTTCTTGTTATTCATCTGGCGGGCAACCTTCCGCTATTATTATTACCCGCAGAAAAAGCACAGGAGCAATTCAATTGGTACTCAGCATTGTTGTCCAATAACCTGATCATTAAGTTTATTGCTTACCTTCTTTACTTCAGCATTTTGTGGCATATTATAGGTGCGTTGATACTTACCATAAAAAGTAAAAAAGCCAATGGGCAAAAATATGCCTATGATAAAAGAGGAGATGTAAGTCCCTGGTATAGCCGTAACATGGGGTTGTTAGGCACTATTCTCCTGGCCTTTCTCATTGTGCACATGATTAACTTCTGGTATGTCTATACCTTTGGGGCAATCCCAACAGACCCCTGGGGACGAAAAGACCTGTATACCGTAGTAATATCCGCCTTTTCCAATCCCTGGATTACCGGATTCTACATACTTTCCATGATCGCTTTGGGCTATCATTTAATACACGGCTTTTTCAGCGCGTTCAGAACCCTGGGCCTGTATCATCCTACTTATGCCAGGGTTGTGAAATATGTAGGATGGGTTTACACTTTTTTCGTTACTGCTGGTTTTATTTTCATTCCGCTGTACATCTACTTCATGAGCTTATGATCTTACATCATAAAATACCGGAAGGCCCCCTGAAAGATAAATGGAATAACTATCAGGCAAGTTGTAAACTGGTGAGCCCAGCCAACAAAAAGAAGCTAGACATCATTGTAGTTGGTACCGGATTGGCCGGAAGTGCCGCCGCTGCTTCTCTGGCAGAAATGGGGTATAATGTCAAGAGTTTTTGCTTTCAGGATTCTCCCAGGAGGGCGCACTCAGTAGCGGCCCAGGGGGGCGTAAATGCGGCCAAAAATTATCAGAATGATGGCGATAATGTATATCGCATGTTTTATGATACCATAAAGGGAGGCGATTTCCGTTCCAGGGAAGCCAACGTGTATCGCCTGGCTGAGTGTTCGGCCAGGCTCATAGACCAGGCAGTAGCGCAGGGCGTACCTTTTGCCCGGGAATATGGCGGATACCTTGCCAACAGATCGTTTGGGGGCGTGCAGGTAAAACGCACTTTTTACGCCCGTGGTCAAACCGGACAGCAATTACTGTTAGGCGCCTATTCTGCCCTGTCGCGACAGATCGGAATAGGAAAAGTAAAGCTTTATCATCGGCATGAGATGCTGAATTTGGTCATGGTAGATGGGAAGGCACGTGGCATTATTGCCCGCAACCTGGAAACGGGTGCTGTTGAGCGGCACGGTGCCCATGCGGTGGTATTGGCCACTGGCGGTGCTGGCAAAATATTTTATCTCTCTACCCTGGCGATGGGCTGCAATGGCTCGGCTGCCTGGAGAGCCTACAAAAAAGGGGCGTTCATGGCTGCTCCTTCCTGGGTGCAGTTTCACCCTACTTCATTGCCGCAGTCGGGTGCTTACCAATCTAAACTTACGCTGATGTCGGAATCTTTGCGCAACGATGGGCGGATTTGGGTACCAAAAAATAAGGACGACCACCGACATCCCAACGAAATTCCCATGGAAGAACGGGATTATTATCTGGAAAGAAGATACCCCGCCTTCGGAAACCTGGCACCCAGGGACATTGCCTCCCGGGCTGCTAAAGAGCGCATAGACCAGGGCTATGGCGTTGGGCCTATGAAAAATGCTGTATATCTGGATTTTAGCACAGCACTCAAAGAACATGGAAAAAAAACGATAGAGGAACGGTATGGTAATCTCTTTAGGATGTATGAAAAGATCACCGGAGTGAGTGCTTATCAGGAACCCATGAAAATTTCTCCCGCAGCCCATTTTACCATGGGCGGTCTGTGGGTTGACTATGAACTGATGACCAGCATTCCCGGCCTGTATGCCATTGGAGAGTGTAATTTTGCCGACCACGGAGCCAACCGCCTGGGGGCAAATTCGCTCTTGCAAGCCTGTGTAGATGGGTACTTCATTCTTCCGTATACCCTGGGAAATTATCTTGCCGGTGAGATACGAACAGGAACGATCCCCACAGATACGCCTGCATTTGAGGAAGCAGAAAAAGAAGTAAACGATCAATTATATAAATTGTGTAGTATCAAGGGTACCAAAACCGTGGAAAGTTACCACAGGGAACTTGGAAAAATTTTGTACGACCATTGTGGTTTGGTAAGAAATGAAGCAGGGCTGAAAATTGCGATGAATACGATTGCAGCACTACGGGAAGACTTCTGGAAAAATGTAAAAATACCGGGCGGTACCCACCATACTAATGCTGAAATTGAAAAAGCTGGAAGGGTAGCTGATTATCTGGAACTGGCTGAATTGATGTGTAGAGATGCAGTAATGCGCGAAGAATCTTGTGGCGCCCATTTCAGGGAAGAATACCAAACCGAAGACAATGAAGCCCTGCGTAATGATGAAAAATATGGGTATGTACCTGTTTGGGAATATACAGGATCAACCCAGGAACCTACATTGCATCAGGAAACTTTGAAATTTGAAAATGTAACGCTGAGTACCCGAAGTTATAAATAACTAAAGCTAAAAAATGAAAGTTTTTCTAAAAATATGGCGGCAGGAAAACCGTCACAGTGAAGGACAGATGATAGACTACGTGATGGAGGGCATCCACCCCGAAATGTCTTTCCTGGAAATGCTGGACACCCTGAACGAAAAATTGATTGTCCAAGGAGAAGAACCTGTTGAGTTTGACCATGACTGCCGGGAAGGCATTTGCGGGCAATGTGGGGTAGTCATCAACGGGCGCACACATGGCCCCTTACCACAAACCACTACCTGTCAGTTACACATGCGGCATTTTAAAGACGGAGACACCATTTATATTGAGCCTTTTAGGGCAAGCTCATTTCCTGTGATCCGCGATTTAAAGATCGATCGCACTGCTTTTGACCGCATCATTCAGGCAGGAGGTTTTATTACAGTCAACACAGGATCAGCCCCTGATGCCAATGCTAACCTTCTTTCACATAATGTGGTAGAATCTGCTTTTGATGCAGCTGCCTGTATCGGATGCGGGGCTTGTGTAGCCACTTGTAAAAATTCATCGGCAGCCCTGTTCACAGGGGCAAAAGTCAGCCACTTTGCCCAATTAGTGCAGGGAAAAGAAGAGGCTACCACCAGGGTTCGTAACATGGTGAAAGCTATGGATACGGAAGGATTTGGTCATTGCTCAAATACGGGTGCCTGTGAAGTGGAATGCCCTCAAGCCATTTCATTGGGTAGTATTGCCCACATGAACTTTGAGTATATTAAAGCAGGGTTTTAGCTGTAAAGTAAGGTTTCGTGTGTGAATAAGTCAATATTTCAATTGAAAATTCCATGATTAAAATTATACAAATACATAACCCAGGTCATTTCATTGTAAGGGCAAACGAGGTATCTTCGAGGTAAACCAAAACACCTATTTGCCATGAAACGAAAACCACCACATATTCACAGCATGCTGCCCAGGGCTTATTATAAAGGTGATAATTATTCGGAACATGCCCTCCACCAAAACCCTGTTAGTATAAATTTACAAACCAAACCCAGAATAAATATTAAGAAAAAGGGGCATTCTTATGTGCTAGAAGTAGATTTGTCAGGGTTTAATAATGAAGATGCACAAATTTGTATTATTGACAATAAGCTCTATGTCCGGGGTCTCACCAGAAATTTAAAAACAGTGAGCATTTAATGGCACCAAGACCAGCTATGCTTTTGACTTCACCACTTCCCCAATGGCCTCAGCCGCCAATCGGCCTGTTTTCATGGCAGCGTTGATGGAGCCATTCAAAAGATAATCCCCGGCTACAAAAAGATTGTCTTTGATATGAAAGCCTTTGGGCGCTACATCGTTGGTTACAGCATCCTGATTGGGAAGGGCATATTCAATCCTGTACGTTTTTAAATGTTGCCAAGCTTGTGGAAGTTGCCCAAACCATTTAGACATTTCTGCTTTTATCGTAGTACTTAGCTCCTCATCAGAAGCTTTTTCTAGGCCAATTATAGAAGCAGAAATCAGGTGTTGTCCTTCCGGGGCGTAAACAGATGACACATCACTCATTACGCAAAGGTTGTTCACTACCTTGTCGCTGGAAGCATTCAGTGCTATAATTGGTTTGGAAACAGGTGACGCCGGAGCTTTGAAATACACACAAGTAACAGGTTGTTTGTCGGTACTATACCCATCAGCAATATACTGGCTGGCAAGGCCGGTAGCTTCGGTAGCTATCAGAATTTGATTAGCCTTAAACTCCTCTCCTTCAGTGGTAATTACCTTTTTTCCATCAATTTGCTTCACTTTTTTATGATACTGTATATTTTCCTTGCCTACCTGGGCAGCTAACTGCAAGGGGATAACCTCCATTCCCTGCGCCGGAATGCTGGTATCATCAGTTGAAAACATTTTGAAGACAAAGTCGAACATCCTGCGTGAAGTATGCAGGCCGTTTTCCAGAAAAATACCTGCCATAAAAGGCTGGAAAAAATTACGCAACATCTTTTCGCTAAAGCCATACTGCTGAATGGCATCCAGCGTGCTTATTTCTTCCTGCTCAAAAATGCTTTTCAGGTCTTTGGCTGCCAATTGTCGCTTCAGGGAAAGGATTTTAAGCTTATCGCCCAATGTGCCTACTTTAGAAAATAAGGTTGAGAAAAGGCTTCCTTTGGCCCGTGTCGGGTCTGAGATATGGTGCATGCCCTGTTCATTCAGTACCAAAGCACCGGGCAAGAAGGGCTTCAGTTGTAATGCATTGTAGTCGAGCAGGGCCTTTGCCTCCGGGTATTCTGTAAGTAATACCTGAAAGCCCCGATCCAGCAAAAAGCCATCCACATGATCGGTTTTGACCCTTCCGCCTGCCCGGCCGGTGGCTTCCAGCACCAGCACATTCAATTTCTTTTTGCGCAAATGTATAGCAGCCGTTAATCCGGCCAGTCCGGCACCGATAATAATTACGTCATGCTTTTTAGCTTTCTTTTCTTCCTTAGCCATAGGCTTGCAATTTTTGGTTGGAAACGGTCGGCATCGACCATCCGACGCCGTAGCGGTTTATAGTTTATAGTTCATAGTTAACTTCAAAACTTTAGACCTTAAACTATAAACACTCCCCTATGTTTTACTAATATAAGGTTCATCTATTAATTTTTACCACCTTACAGTAAATTATCCTGATGGCTTATATTTTTGTATTTGAGTTTGGTAGATTGAGATTTATTTTGGGTTTAGAGATTATGATTTTGTTGCTTTGCTTATCCGGTATCTACTAATCAGGTAAAATTTTAAGTTCTAACATTAGTAACCTCGATGCTGAAAGATGATTAATTTAGAGTGGTACAGAACATTCAAAACGATTTATGATAATGGTACCCTGACCGGGGCAGCAGAGGAACTGTTTATGACCCAGCCGGGCGTAAGCCAGCAACTGAACGCACTGGAAAACTATGTTGGGAAAAAACTGTTTGAACGCTCGCCCCGAAAGATGATCCCTACCGAGTATGCAAAAATACTGTACACCCAGGTTGAAGAATCGGTGGCGAAGCTCGATCATGTGGAAAATGCTTTTCGGGTGCATGCTTCGCAGGTTAACCCCACAGTTTGTATTGGTGCGCCACATGCTTTCTTCTTCAATTATTTTTCTAAAAAAATCCATCAGATTAAATGCAGTGTAAAGGTGAAGTTTGGCACATCTTCTGAATTATTAGAAGAATTGGAAGAAGGCAGCCTGCACTTGCTGATATCTACCAAAAAGCTGGAGCACCGGCATATTGTTTATGAAGAATTACTCACTGAAACCATGCTGCTGGTGGCAAGCCCATCGCTAGACCGCAGCAGGTTTGGGTTTTTGGTGCATCAGCATAAACTGGAAGAAGCTGAAAAATGGCTGAGTGACCAAACCTGGTATTCTTACTCTGACAGCATGGGGCTTATTAATAAATTTTGGCAGCGTAACTTTAAAAAGAAACCAAATATTATCCCAAAATATATTATTCCTGACCTCAATGTCATTACGCAAGCCTTACAGTTTGGGCAGGGCATCAGTCTTATTCCTGATTATATTTGCCGGGAAGCCCTGGATCAGGGCAAATTGAAACCGGTTTGGAAAGGGCATAACCCTACCCGGAATGTTTTGTATATTGCAACCAATAAAAATAATCCCTATACGAAGGAACTGGAAGAAATCAAACGGTTGCTGATGGATTTCAGGCGGTTTCGTTAAAAGTAAATCAGGATGAACAGGATAATTTTGGATAGGCAGGATTAGCATATCCGCTTTTTTCATAATTGTAAAACGCATTTTTTTCAGATAAAAACGAACAAAAAATTACCATGTCTCAAACAATCAACGTAGCCTTAGCCTCTTACGGAATGTCGGGGGAAATTTTTCATGCCCCGCTCATTGCCGCTCACCCGCATTTTCAACTGACAACAGTACTGGAACGGCACCGGGAAAAATCTAAAGAGCGATACCCGGAAGTAACTGTCGTCAAAAACTACGAAGCCCTGCTTAATGACCCGGCAATTGACCTGATTGTGGTAAATACGCCCAATCCATTGCACTTTGAGATGTGCCAGAAGGCTTTGGAAGCAGACAAGCACCTGATTGTAGAAAAACCTTTCACAAACACAGCAGAGGAGGCAGACAAGCTGATCCAGCTGGCAAAAGAGAAAAACAGGGTACTCACCGTTTTTCAGAACCGACGGTGGGACAGCGATTTTTTAACCGTGCAAAAAGTAGTAAACAGTAATTTGTTGGGCGATCTGGCAGAGTTTGAAGCCCACTATGACCGCTACCGGAATTATGTGGAGGCGGATACCTGGAAAGAAGAAACGGGCCCCGGCTCCGGTATTCTTTATAACCTGGGTTCGCACATGATTGACCAGGCCCTGGTGCTTTTTGGTATGCCTGAAAATATCACAGCTAAGTTAGGTGTGCAGCGAAAAGGAGGCGAAGTGCAGGATTATTATCATCTGATATTAGGATATGAAGACTTACAGGTAGTATTAAAATCCAGCTATCTGGTGCGGGAACAAGGCCCCCGCTACATTATCCACGGAAACCTGGGTACTTTTCTCAAATATGGCCTCGATACCCAGGAAGATGCCCTGAAAGCGGGGATTACACCAGGAACTGAAGGCTGGGGCAAAGAACCCGAAAACCAGCAGGGAAAAATCAATACTGAAGTAAAAGGCATGCATATTACGGGCAGAATAGCCACCGAGTCCGGAGACTACCTGCTGTTTTATGACAACGTGTACGAAGCCATCCGTAACCAAAAACCACTGGCCGTAAAGCCCGAAGAAGCCCGGAATGTCATCCGGGTGATTGAAGGTGCGATTGAGAGTAATGAGGTGGGGAAGACAGTTTCTTTTGGGTAATATGGACAAAAATGATGACATATTGTTAATGATTAAGAGCTCAGTAAAAGCTACTGACCCTGATGCTACCGTAATACTTTATGGTTCATTTGCCAGAGGGGATAATAAACAACAATCAGATGTAGATTTATTGGTACTTCTTAATAAAGATTCAATTAGCAGGGAAGATGAAAAACGAATAAAATACCCTCTTTATGAAATTGAATTTGAAACCGGGCAAATCATCAGCCCACTGGTCTTGACAAAAAAGGATTGGGAATCCAGGCATAGTATAACACCATTTTATAAGAACATTGACAGGGAAGGAATAATTTTATGAAACAGGAGGAAAGACAAGCATTAGCAACCTACAGGATCATAAAAGCAAGGGAAACATTCAATGAAGTTGAATTGCATATACAAAACGAATTATGGAATACAGCAATAAACAGATTGTATTATGCGTGTTACTATGCTGTAAGTGCTCTTCTCATCAATAAAGAGATATATACCCAAACCCATGCAGGAGCAAGACAAATGTTCGGGTTACACTTTATCAAAACAGGAAAAATCTCAAAAGAACTTGGCAAATTTTATTCCGATATTTTTGACAAAAGACAGACAAGTGATTACGAAGATTTTATAGATTATACAAAAGAGGATGTTATAGACCTTGTTCCTTCTGCAAAGGAGCTAATAACTAAAATCGAAAATATGCTTAAAGCATAATCCATAAAACCCTCCTTCCATTCCAGCGTTTTTTTTTATATGGATTTTAAGCTTCCCCCTATCGTAAAAAATGAAAAAGGAGAAATAAGAAAAGTAGGCTTTGAACTTGAGTATGCAGGAATAGACCTGCCTTCAGCAGCGCAAATCATCGCCGATTTATTCGGGGGTAGTACCGTTCAGAAAAATAAATATTCTTTTGAGGTACAAAATACTACTTTGGGCGATTTCTCTGTAATGTTAGATGCCCGTGTTTTCAATGAAAAATCTTATGAAAAAGTTTTTGATATACTGGGCATTGATATAAAAACGGCTACTATCGGTAATCAGCCTTTGCAACCGAAAATAGAGTCCTGGCTGGAGTCTGCCGCCTCTAAAGTTATCCCTTATGAAATTGTTACACCTCCCGTACCCATCACTGAACTGGAAACCATTGAAAGGCTGCGGGTAACTTTACACGAAAAAGACGCACTTGGCTCCAAAGCAGCATTGGAATATGCCTTTGGCGCACACATCAACCCGGAGGTTCCTTCTACAAATGTGGCGGTTATTTTACACTATTTGCAGGCATTTTTGCTGTTGTACCCCTGGTTATCCAAAGTACTGAAAATAGATTTTACCCGCCGATTAACCACTTTTATCAATCCCTTTCCGGATGCTTATGTGCAAAAGGTTTTGTATCCCCGCTATCAACCCGGCCTGGATGATTTCATTGATGACTATGTACGGCACAACCCCGACCGCAACCGCCCTTTGGACATGTATCCTTTATTTGTCTGGTTGCGCGAAGAAAAGATTAAAAAAATACCGGATATTGGCAAAGTAAGTGGCAGGCCTACTTTTCATTATCGTATGCCAAACTGTACGATTGATAATGCCCGCTGGAGCATTGCCCATGAGTGGAACTTCTGGATAGAAGTGGAAAAACTGGCCAATGATACAGACAGGCTAAACACACTGAGCAAAAAGTATTTACGCCTTAAAAATCAATCGTTATTTGGCTTTGAGAAAAAATGGTTCAACCTAATAGAAAAGGAAATCTGATGAAACTCAACCGTCCCACGATTGGCGTTACCGGGCCCGATAAAGGGGGAGGAGCTGCCTGGATTTTCACAGCGCTATCAGTATGGCTGGCAGGCGGGCGTCCTGTCCGTATTAGGCCTGCTAAACCACGTTCAGCTGATAAACTGCAAGGCCTCATCATTGGCGGAGGTTCTGATATTGACCCGGATGCATATTTAAAAGAAAATTTCATCGACGAATACCTGAACCAAACTTTGCGGGATGAACGCAAGTCTTCATTTGAGAAAATCCGAAGCTTTTTCAGTTGGCTGTTGTATCCCCTGGTTTTTTTGATCCGCATCCTTTTCAGCAGGAAAACGCATAAAATTGACAAAGAAAGAGATCGGCTGGAGTTTGGCCTGATTGACCAGGCCGTAAAAAAAGGGTTGCCCATCCTGGGCATATGCCGGGGGGCACAACTCATCAACGTATATTTTGAAGGCACCCTTTATCAGGACATCAACACGTTTTATTTTGAAGACCCTAACAAATACAGCATTTTTCCGGTAAAAAAAATTTATGTAAAGCCCGACAGCAAACTGGCTGAAATACTGGGTGTGAAAGAACTCAGGGTAAATGCACTGCACCATCAGGCCGTAGAAAAACCCGGTGAGGACATTGAAATTGTAGCCCAGGAACCCAACACAGTAGTACAGGGTATTGAATCAGAAATGGAAAAATTTATCGTTGGCGTACAATGGCATCCCGAGTACCTGATACAAAAACCAAGGCACCGGAAAATTTTCAAAGCCCTGATAAAAGCTGCCGCTACTGTCTGACAGAAGTTATTGCTTATCGGTCAGACCGATTCCGCACAGATTTTTATGCACAACACTACTCACCTGTTAACAGGCAATCTACCTGTCGTACAATGCTTCACTTTGCTACCCCAAATCCTTCATATACGGATACCGGTAATCAGCAGGCGGATTGAAGTTTTCTTTAATGCTGCGGGGCGATACCCACCGCAAAAGATTACTCATGGCCCCGGCCTTATCATTTGTACCCGAGCCCCTGGCACCACCAAACGGCTGCTGCCCTACCACTGCCCCGGTAGGTTTGTCATTGATATAAAAGTTACCGGCAGCGTTTACCAGCTTGTGGGTAGCCAGTTCAATGGCGTAGCGGTCATTGGAGAAAACTGCCCCGGTCAGAGCGTAAGGGGAGGTTTTGTCTACCAATTCCAGGGCTTCCTCAAAATGCTCGCTGTTGTATACATAAATGGTTACTACCGGACCAAATATTTCTTCACACATGGTGGTGTACATCGGGTCCTGGGTAAGCAATATGGTAGGCTGTATGAAATATCCTCTGGATTTGTCATACTCCCCTCCTGCCAGTACTTCTACCATCGGGCTTTGCCTGGCCTGGTCAATGTATCGGGCAATTTTGTCAAAAGAACGCTCGCTGATGACAGCGCCCATGAAATTGCTAAAATCTTCCACATCACCCATACCTATACTTTGCACATCTTCCAGCAGGTATTGTTTTACTTCATCCCACAAGTTAGAGGGCACATATACCCTGGATACGGCTGAGCATTTTTGCCCCTGAAACTCAAAAGAACCTCTGGTGATGGCAGTGGCCAGTGCCTTAGGGTTTGCACTTTTATGAGCAATGATAAAATCTTTCCCACCGGTTTCTCCTACAATGCGTGGGTAAGATTTGTAGTGGTCAATATTATTGCCAATGGTTTTCCACAGTTCTTTGAAAACTTTGGTGCTTCCGGTAAAATGTAACCCGCCAAAATCTTCATGTTTGAAAATTACTTCTCCGGCCACAGGTCCGTCTACATTAATCAGATTAATGACTCCATCGGGCAAGCCTGCTTCCCTAAAAATCTCCATAAGCAAATGTGCCGAATAAATTTGTGACTCGGAAGGCTTCCAAATGACGGTATTGCCCATAAGAGCCGGAGCGGTGGGCAAATTGCCCGCAATTGCCGTAAAATTGAAAGGGGTAATGGCAAACACAAAGCCTTCCAGCGGACGGTGCTCCATGCGGTTCCAGATGCCATCGGAAGAAATGGGTGGTTGCTGCTCATAAATTTCCGCCATGTATTTTACATTAAAGCGCAGGAAATCTATCAACTCACACACCGCGTCAATTTCAGACTGGTGACACGTTTTGGATTGCCCCAGCATGGTGGCCGCATTCATTTGGTAACGGTAAGGGCCTGCGATTAATTCGGCCGCCCGCAGGAAAATACCAGCTCTTTGTTCCCAGGAAAGGCCAGCCCATTCGTGTTTGGCACCCATCGCTGCATTGATGGCCTGTACTACGTCATCCGCATCCCCTTCGTAGTAATAACCCAGCGTATGCTGGTGGTCATGGGGGAGAAACAGCCGCCTTTTCTTCTCCGTTTTTATCTGTTCCCCTCCGATGTAAAGCGGTACTTCTACCTCCTTACTTTTAAGGGCTTTCAGCGTGGCTTGCAAAGCTTTTTTTTCGGGCGAACCCGGCGCATAATTGTTGACAGGTTCGTTAGTGGGTGTGGGTACATTAAAAAATCCGGTAGCCATATTTTTGGGTTTTTGATGTTTATTCAAAGTAAAATGGAGGTTTGCGTTACAATGCCCCCTTTCTATAAAGAATAAACACCATACCCTTCTGTCAGGTTTCATTTCCAGTTGGAAGCCGCCAATTTACTGGCTTCAGTGGCTGCTGATTGGCGACTAACTCCAAACTAAAGACTGCCAACTAAAAACTACCACCTATTCTTTCCTGATTTCTACAACTTCTAAAAGATGCTCCTTTTCCACCGTGATACTGTAGAACCCCGGCATGGCATCCTGAAGGTTAATCCGCACGTCCCAGTCTTTGATTTCTTTTTCCAACAGTATTTTCCCCCGGGCATCACTCAACCGTATCATGCCTTTTCCCCAGGTTTTCAGGTCAAAACGGAAAATGACAATGTCTTTAGAAGTTTGGGCCTGTACTGTAACTCCTTCGGCAGCAGCTTCTGCATCAATGCCAATCAATTTTACAAAGCCCGGATTTATATCGTCAGCTTCTTTAGCCTTAGCCATCCCACCATCTATGCAGAGTAAAACGGCAAAAAGAAAGATGTATAAATTTATTTTTTTCATGAAATTATATAATTATTTTTATTTCATAGCAATAAATAGTACATACCCGGATAAAAAAAGGCAAATTCTATTAAAAAAACACATGACTATTTTTGCATTGGGGTTTTATGTCTTTATATCGCCCATCACTTCAAAAGCTTCTCCCCCTTCCATCTCAACCCTTTGATAAATGGTATTATTGTAAGCATAATAAATTTTGCCTTCTATGGCGATACTTTCTGCTTCTTTAGGTAGTGTATGCACGATGGCCCCTTCAGGAGGGTTTACAACTTCATATTCTGCCGAACCTTCATTTCTGACATAAAATACCCCACCGAAATAAAAGTAGGCCCGGGGACCTGCATAAACCCTTCGGTGCCCCACCGGTAATACGCTTATCCTAACTCCCACGGGAGGGGCAACTACTACATAACCAGCTCCATTAAACCTGTAAAAAACCCCGGCATGGTATTGATATTTTGTTGCCCTGTGGGTTACAATGATGGCTTTTCCGGGAATAGCCCTTACCGTTCGAACTTTGGGTGCAGCACGTGTATACACTACTTTGGTCTTTCTGGGAGTTTTCCTTACCACTACCGTTTTTCGCGGGGTTTCAACCACTACCCTTCTTTGGGCAAATAGTTCTATAAATGACAAGGACAAACAAAGTGTGAGTATGCTTAATGAGAATATGATTTTATGCTTTTTCATAGTATTTGTTCTTTAAATATTAATATTTTATGCTTAGACAGCATAAAGCCGAAATGGTTTAACCTACCATTCCCTCCAGCACTCTGAAATTTTAAAAAAAATTTAATTTCCTGATTAAACCTTTTACCATCCCACCTCTCTAAACCAATGGCTATCGATGCTTAAAGCATCGAAGATTTTACTAAAGTAAAAGTTTAATAGCCCTTGGAATGCCCGGGGTAAAGTATAGGATACAATGTGCACAGCAAAAGTTAGAAGTATCATAATTTCAAAATATTTTCTCCTGATAGGATTAGTTTCAGCCCCTCTTTTTTCTTCCTGTGAAGAACCCGATTCTATCGGTTTAGGCCTTATAGAAGAAGAGCAGTTTGATCTAATTTATGTAGATACGCTTACCGTAAGGTTATCCACCGTGTTGTTTGACTCGGTGGCAACCAGTGCTACTGGAAGACTGTTGGCTGGACATCGGGCAGATTCAATCTTCGGTACCATCACAGCCAACGCGTTTTTTCAGATAGGTTTAGATTCCCTGAATAATTATCCTGATGAAGAAAGAGCTACTTATGACCGGGCTGTCTTAACCCTGTATTATGACAATTACAGCTATTACGATACCATCCAACTGCAAACCTTCCAGGTGTATCCGCTTATAAATGAATTGGAGTACCGTGATGATGGAAAGTTGTACAATACCAGTTTTCAGGATAATACTGGAAACCTATACGATTCCACTAAATTATTGGGCTCATTTTCCTGGCACCCAAAGCCCCATCAAGAGAATTATGTAGAAATTCCCCTGGATGACTCTTTGGGCAGGGAACTGTTTATATTGGCACAGGGGCAGAATGATACCATTCAGTCAGAAAATGATTTTCAGGAAAAGTACAAAGGTTTTGCCCTGGTGCCAGAACTGCAAAATTCGGCTATGCTCGGGTTTAGTAACCGCACAGGCATTAGTGTTTATTTTGAGGAAGGCGGGGAAGAAAAGTCATTACAATTTTCGGTGTCAAACAATGTCTATTTCAGCCAGGTTGTCCAAGACAGAAGTACTACAAAGTATGCTCCTCTGACGCAACAAAGGAACGAATTGCCTGCCGATGCTAGTGACAATACGGTGTATTTACAAGGAGGAACCGGAGTAGGTATTCGGGTAGAGTTCCCTTTCATCAAATCCTTGCTTACCCTGAGCAATGAATTGGATATTACGGATGCCAACCTGATTCTTAAACTGCCTAAAGGGAGCTACTCGGGCAGCACGCCTTTACCACAAAATTTGACAGCTTACCAAGTTGATGGGCTTAACCGCATTGTGGGCGAATTTAGTACAACCTTCAATCTTTACCTGGATCAGGAATTCAAAGAAGAAAGCTATTATCTAATACCGGTTACCGGTTTTTTAAAGGCGCAGTTAGCCCAGGCCGAAAATAATGAAAACGCCTTGTTGATTACACTGCCGGGAGATGCGATGGACAAAACCACAAACCGCATAGTAGCCAATGGTAATACAGGGGAAAACTCTTCCCGGCTGGAAGCTTTTGTGCTCAGGAACCTCAGTATACAGAAATAAAAATTCACGCTTAATTACTAAACCATAAAAGTATATAAAATCGGAAAAATGATGATTAGAATGAAACAGTGTTATGTATTTATTTTATTAGGGTTGCTTGTAGTTTCCGCTGCTTGTGAAACAGATGATGAGACGGAAGAAATAGGCAACTGGGTAGAACAATCGGACTTTGAAGGGCGTACCCGTTCCAGCGCGGTTTCCTTCGTTGTGGGTGATAAAGTGTATGTAGGAACCGGTTACAATGGCAGCGATGATGAATATTACAGCGATTTTTGGGTGTATGACCCGCAAGTAAACTTCTGGCAGTCAATCGCCCCTTTTCCCGGTAAAGCCCGCTCCAGTGCCGTAGCTTTTGGCATAGGCAACAAAGGGTATGTCGGCACCGGCTTTGATGGAGATGACGAACTGAAAGACTTTTGGGAATATGACCCGGCCAGCAATACCTGGACTCAAAAGGCAGATTTTGGAGGAAGCGCCCGCCGTGAAGCCGTAGGCTTTGCACTCACCGACCGGGGCTATATCGGTACCGGCTACGATGGCAGTGATACCAAGGATTTCTGGGAATATAATCCTGCTACCGATACCTGGAGCCAGATACCAAGCATCGGTGGCTCTAAACGCCGGGGAGGGGTCGCCTTCGTCATTAATGATAAAGCCTACGTAGGCACCGGCGTACACAATGGCGCTTACGAATTTGATTTTTGGGAACTGGACGCTGCCAAATTATATACCGAAGAATTTCCCTGGAATGAAAAAGAAGACTTGGATGCAGATGATGATTATAACCTTGTACGCACAGGGGCCTCTGCTTTCAGCCTGAACGGAAAAGGATATTTGGTAGGTGGAAGCCAGGGAAGCCTTCTCAATACTGTCTGGGAATACGAACCCGCAGAAGATGAGTGGGTGCAAATGACCAGCCTGGAAGGCATCGCCCGCGATAATGCCATAGGCTTTGAAGTGCAGGGAAGAGGATATGTTGCCCTGGGTAAAAACGGAAGCATCAATCTTGATGATATATGGGAATTCTTGCCTAACGAGGTATATGATGAAGAAGATTAATTTAGGATTCATGCCAGGTAAAGTAGGGGGAATTCCCATGTTGTTCGTTTGCTTGTTTTGCTGGATTACCTCACCAGATAAAGTAAATGGGCAATCTTTGGCAAACTCTCCCTACTCTTACTTTGGCATTGGAAGTATCCTTGAAAAAGGCTCCAGCCACAATCGTTCCCTGGGGGGGACAGGTATTGGTTTGAGGGACGGTTATTCCATCAACAATATCAACCCGGCTTCCTACACAGCCATTGCCGCTCCCTTTACCCAACTTACTGATTTTGGGCTGATAACTACTTTTGGGGTGCAAGAGGAAAACGGAAAATCATCCACTGTGATGGATATGGATTTTACGGGCATGGCTATTTGGTTTCGGATGCCTGCAAATTGGGCGGTCACGCTTGGGTTATCGCCTTACAGCAATGTGCAATATGACATTATTAGCGAAGAAAGCTTAATAGGGTTTGGAACGAACCTTTCCACCAATTATGTGGGATCGGGAGGATTGAGCAATTTGTATTTTGGCATGGCACACACTTTT
The DNA here is from genome assembly GCA_965230065.1 of Cyclobacteriaceae bacterium. Taxonomy (GTDB): domain Bacteria; phylum Bacteroidota; class Bacteroidia; order Cytophagales; family Cyclobacteriaceae. The sequence goes on from OZ245942.1 coordinate 1,227,720, forward strand.
TTTAACCACTTGTCAATAGGTGCCAACGCTTCCTATATTTTTGGTGCGCTCCATTCCGAACAACATATCTCCTCCTCCAGCATTGGCAATGGGTGGAATATTTCAGAGCGGACTCACTTACAAGGTTTCAAACTGGATGTGGGAATGCAATATTCTTTCCGGTGGAAGAAATCTGAACTCACTTTAGGCGCTGTACTGGATTTGGGAAATGGTTTGAATGGCACGCATTTCTATGAAATAACCCAAAACGAAACCATTACAGAGGAGGAGGAAAGCAGTGTGGGTAATTATTCACTACCAGCCGCTGCCGGGTTTGGGCTGTCATATGGCAAGCACGAAAAATGGCGCGTTAGCCTGGATTTTTCAGCCGAACAGTGGTCTGGTGCCACCTTTGAAGAGGGTTATCAACTGCATGATACCCAGCGTATTTCTTTTGGTATCGAAACCCTGCCCGATCCCCGTGATCCTTCCTACCTGAAAAGGGTGAGCTTTAGTATAGGGGCATTTCATGAAGAAAATTACCTTACTATTTCGGATTACGACCTGACCACAAGTGGTATATCAGCCGGGATTAAATTTCCCACAGCCAGGGCTGCTCAAATTCAATTCACAGCAGATCATTTTGTGAGCGGCAACAGCAATCTGGTGTTGCAACGATATACCCAATTAGGGCTGAACATTTCGTTTTTCGATTTATGGTTTACGAGAAGGAGGATCGATTAATCAAAAAATTAAAAAAACAGATTAAACCATTTTCTGTTGAACTGTTCTAACCCAAAACCACCCTTACTACTATGCAACAAAAACTCTACCTGATCGGATGTCTTTTATTCTTCACTTCTGCCGGCGTTTTGGCACAACATCGTATGCTCTCTGGTATTGTGAAAAGCGAAGAAAATGGAGAAACCCTGCCTTCTGCCAACATTATCGTAAAAGGAACCAACATTGGCACAACTTCCAATGTAGACGGTTTCTTTACCTTGCTGAATTTACCGGAAGATAATGTAACCCTGAACGTTTTTTATGTAGGCTATCACCCTATCGAAGTAAAAGTAGATTTGAAAGAACAAAAAGATGGGGTGGTAATTGCCTTGCAAGCCAACGATATTGAACTGGATGGGATTGTAGTTTCTTCCCAAAATTACAAAATGATTAAGGCCACGGAAGGCGTTAGCAGCATCCGGGTTTCCCCGAAAGATTTACAATCATTGCCCAGTTTTGGGGAAGTGGATATCTTCCGCTCTTTGCAACTTTTGCCCGGTATCAGCGGAACCAACGAAAGTTCCTCGGGCTTGTATGTGCGGGGCGGCACACCCGACCAAAACCTAGTGCTTCTGGATGGGATGACCGTGTATAATGTTGACCATTTTTTTGGTTTTTTCAGTGCTTTCAATGCCGATGCCGTAAAGGACATTCAGATATTTAAAGGTGGTTACCCGGCCAAGTATGGAGGGCGGGTCTCCAGTGTGGTTGATTTGACAGGGAAAACCGGCGACCCCAACAATTTTCACATGAGCGGGGGCATCAACCTATTGAATGCCCATGCCAGCGTGGAAGTACCTTTGTGGGGAAAAGGTTCGGTAATATTCACAGGTCGGCGTTCCTACACCGATTTTTTGGAAAGCGGATTGTACAAGAAAATCTTTGACATGCTTTCGCAAGATGAAGACACCCAGCAGCCAGCACAACCCGGTGCAGGTGGAGGCCCGGGAGGTGGGTTTGGCGGGCAGGGAGGTTTTGGGGGTGCGCAACCGCAAGTAAATGAAGTACGCCCAACTTTCTATTTCTACGACCTGAATGGAAAAATCACTTTCAGGCCTACCCAAAAAGACAACCTGGCCTTGAGCGTGTACTCTGGGAAAGATGATTTATCAGAAAATTCTGATTTTTCAAGGGATATTGTTTCCCCAAACCCCGACCGGATACCTAGTCGAAGTACAAGCCGGACAACCAGTGAAGAAACAGACTGGGGGAATGAGGGCATTAGCTTCAAATGGTCACGGCAGTGGAGCCCTACTTTTTACAGTAATTTTATGGGAGCTTACTCACATTATTTCAGTGATTATCACCAAAGCGTTTTTTCCGAAACCAGAGACGCAGAAACGGATTCATTGACCAACAGTATCAACCGTTCCAATGTGGAAGATAACAATGTAAAAGATTTTACGCTCAGGTTGGACAACGAATGGCAGTTGTCTAACAAACATAACCTTGAGTTTGGTGCATGGTTATCACAAACGGACGTAGATTATCATTTTACAAGGGATGATACCCTGAATATCCTGGACAGAAGAGAGTCTGCTTTGCTGGCCGCCGGATATGTGCAGGATACCTGGAAGGTTTTTGACCAACTGGAAGTGAATGCAGGAGTGAGGGCCAACTGGTATGAACTTACAGATAAAGTGTACGTGGAACCACGTTTTTCATTCAAATATAATCCCACGAAATACCTGACCTTTAAGGGAGCTACAGGCAGTTATCATCAGTTTGTGAACCGGGTCATTAATGAAAATGTAACCCAGGGTTCCAGGGATTTCTGGCTGCTGGCCGATAATGACCTGATAGATGTGCAATCTTCCTGGCACTATATCCTGGGGGCCAGCCTTGAAAACGAGCAGTTTTTATTTGATGTTGAAACGTACTATAAAACCCTGGACGGGCTTTCAGAGTTTTCGCTCAGATTCCGGAGAAACAATATTGCTTTAGACCAACTATTTTTTAAAGGGGAAGGAGTAGCCAAAGGGATAGAGTTTTTGTTGCAAAAAAAGCAGGGCGAATTTACAGGCTGGGTTACCTATACACTTGCTCAGGTTGAGCATACGTTTGAGACCATTAATAATGGAAACCCATTTCCGGCTTTACACGACCAGCGTCATGAATTCAAGGTAGTGGGGAATTGGGAACCCAGCAAGAAGTGGCGTTTCTCAACTACCTGGGTGTTTGGCTCAGGAAAGCCTTATACACAGCCCGAATCACAATATACCATCGATTTGCTGGATGGCAGCCAGTTTTCCTACATCAATGTGGGGGAAAAGAATGGGGAACGCTTGCCTCCCTATCATCGGCTCGACATCGCTGCCCACTACCTTTTCCAATTGGGAAAAGTAGACATGGATTTGGGCTTTTCAGTATTTAATTTATATAACCATACCAATACCTGGTACCGGGAATTTGATTTGACAGAACTACCTATGGTGGTAAACGATATTACCTATTTAGGAATTACCCCGAATATCTCCTTAAACTTCAGTTTTTAAATGAAACCATTGATGAGAAGAAATATTACACTCTTGTTCCTTGCAACCATTTTAGCTTTGTTTGTTTCTTGTGAAGATGAAAGCATATATAGCACAGCTGATAATTTTGTTTTACAGGCTTACCTGTATGCCAACGAGCCTGTCTGGGATGTGAGCCTGCGCAAAACCGTCCCCCTCGCCGTTACCGATTCTGTGGGCGAACCTATCAACGAGGCCAGTGTTACTTTATTCAAAAATGGGGTGGCTTATCCCTTAACATTGGATGGTGATTCAGGCTATTATCATTACCCGGAAAGCGATTTGCTTATTCATGAGGGCGATGTGTGGGAGATTGAGGCTACATATAACGGACGTACGGCCACGGCAAAAAGCCAGGTACCTGAAAAACCGGAAGGGGTTGCCATCAGCAATGAAGTGATTGAACTCCCACAACTTAGTTTCACCGGAACAGGTCGGCCAGATTTTGCTTCTTTACAGGCCTACAGAGAGGCACTTCAGGAATTTGAGCAGACCATAGTGTGGAACAATCCCAACAATGAATTATTTTTTGTAGTCATCCAAAGCCTTTCCACCGACCAGGAACCTATTATGAACAACAATGGTGGTTTTGGTGGAGGAAGAGAGAGATTCGGTTTCAGGAGGGTATCGGCACCCACGCAGGAAAACTTTTATGAGGTAAACCTGAACGAACTACCTTACTGGGGTGGTTATGTAGCCAAAGTATACAAAGTAAACCAGGAATATGCCGACTTGTATGAAAACCTCACCCAGGACTCCCGTGACCTGAACGAACCACCTACCAATGTGGAAAATGGACTGGGTGTTTTCAGTGCTTTTAATGCAGAAAATGTGTTTTTTGAAGTAAAAAAACAGTAATGTTTAACCGGCCTATCAGTTATATGTGAGATGGATGGCTTACAGATTTATTTTTCCTATTGTATTACAAACCAGGTAAAATCCTGGGCAGGAATTTCCACTTCCAGACGGATGCCATATTCCCGGTCTAATGAGTACGCTACAGCCTTTCCATCTTCATGGCTGATGGTGGCCTTATCAGTAAGTCCGGTATAATACAAAGGAATATAGATTTCCCGTTTTATAGGTTGGTCAAGAGGGTTGAACACAGATAGCAACCCTTTTTCCTCTCCTGTGGGGTTTACATTGAGCCAGTAATCTATATCCCTTCCATCGGCCCGGCGCAGGTGGATAATGTCACCCTCCAATACTTCCCGATGTTTTTTGTACCAGTTTACCCATTGCTTTACCATCGCTTTGGTTTCCTCTGTATCGTACAACCTTGGTCCACGGTAGCAAGCCTGTACCCCTCCGCCCAGGTTGCTGGTAATCATCCCTTTATAATGATCGAGGTGTTCGTTCAATGGCTCGATGGTGGCGGCTGCTCCTCCTCCGTGGTATTCAGTAAGGGGCACAAACATCCAGCCCATGCTCGACTGTTTGGTCCAGGCACCGTCGTAAATATTCTGGCGTGTATGAATCAGCTGCTGGTTGCGGGGCAGGCTCCAGTTCACTTCCCGGTAGCCCATGCCACATTTGTTGGAGCCGGAGAGGTAGTAGTAATCAGGAACATTCAAAAAGATGCCCTGGCTTCGGCACCACTGGTAAAACCCCGAAATAACCTGGTACTGGTTCCACCGTGAATCTTCATAACCGCTGTGCCCCGGATGGTGTTCAGCTATACAAACATCACCAGGGTAAGACCCATCGTGCTCCAATAAAGTAAAGCCGGTTTTTTCGTAGAAATTATACAATTTTTGAAAGTATGCCTGCCCCCATTCACTTCCGATGCAGGGAGAATTGCCAAAAGTAGGCTGCTGTCCTTCAGGCATCACCACATCCTGTCCGTTCCCGATTTTCCGGGATGCCAACAGGGAATATCCACCAATTTCAATGCCTTTGCTTTGGGCGTAATCGGCATATTTTTTCATCTGGCCCAGGTACTCGGGGCTATCATCTTCTATGTTAAATCCACTCCCAAAGGTGAGGATCACCATTTCAAAACCTACTTCTGCACTTTGGTCAATGGCCGTTTTTACCCGCTCCCAGTCGGCAAAACGGGCATGCATCATCAGAGGGTTTTCTGTAGTCCACGGGGCCAAAATACGATACATACGGCGCTGGGCCAATCCCTGTCGCTCCCGGTCATAACTATCAAAAGGCAATACAAATGTGCGAAATGTCTTAAAACTTTCTCCCGGCTGCACAAGTTGGGCAGGCCCCACTTCCGGACTCACTTTCAATAAACAGGGCGTGAGCCGCAGGTAATTCACCTGGGTGGCATAATCAGGGTCAGGCTCCCAATGCACCGCATGATGATTGGCATCTTCAGCATCAAAACTGGAAAAGGCATAGTCGGTTTCTACGTGAATATTGGGTACATCAGGCAGGTATTCCCGGGCTTCAACGGCCGAGCCATGCTCCACAGCAGCAATGATTTCAGCAGTAAAATGATCTACCGTAACAGGGTTGGGCGAATGATTATCCAATGTTAGCCATTTTGCCACTACAGGAATTCCGTCATACAACTCATAGTGTACAGACACCCGAATATCTTGCATCGCCTGAGTTTCAGCCTTTTTTATGCTTGCGTCATCATAATCACCATAGGCTGCAAAATCCAAGATGTGTAGCCGCGCCAACTCGCCTTCCTCACCTTCTTTGTCTCCAGCCTGCCCGTTTGGATTCATTTTGCCGATGCGAACTGCTGCCGATTTTTCATTATTGGCTGTTAATTTTTCTATGACTTGCCATTGTCCACCTTCGGGTTTAGCCTCACAATACAGCCATTCCTGATCCCAGCGAAAACGGAGTGTCCAGGGATGGGATAAATCCAGTTTTTGTCGGCCACCAACGGCTTCAATTTCTTTTTCTCCATCCCAAAGGCCAAACATGGCTACACCATCGTCATATTCATTACCTCCGGGACGCAAATAAAACTTAACCGTTCGCTGAGGCCAAACCACTGCAATGCCCGGCCCCCACCCTTTGCTTCGGTCTGTTCCTGCATCAATCTTTACTTCAACTAATTTCACATCCTCAGAAAGGGGGCGTTCTACAAACACAGTAGTATTTTCAGGCGTATAGATTTCACCTACTTTTCCTTCATTTTGAAATGAACTGCGGGGGTGTGCCTTGGAAACGGAAGTTTTCCAGGCAGCATCCAAAGTTTTAAAATCATTTTGTATTAAAGCCTGTCTTCCATAATTGCTTGGAAGGGATTGCCCAGATTGTATCATGGCTTCTGCCAAAGGCATGCGATAGTCCATCCGAAGGTGCACTCCTTTGGGAGGCCATGCCAGATTTTCGTCGTGATGTCGCACCCGTTTCCATGCAAATGGTGCCTTCGGTTCACTGATTTCATAACCTGTAAACTGAAATGAGGCGGGATCAGCAGTCATTTGTTCAATCCATTCTGGGCGCAGAAAAGCATAATTGGGTTGCCCTAACAACCCGCCCACGGCATAATTTACCCCATTGATCGTGAGTTCTGCTTCTGGCTTTACTCCTCTTAAAATGGCTTCCCCGGTCATCAGGTTATCAAACCCAACGGTAGCCGCATTGGGCACCAGGCGGAAAACGCGACGAACCAACCCATTGGAAAGTACGATTTCATCAGAATGCCCTCCCTGATACACATCGGCCTCAAAGGGCGTTGGATCCAAAAGCCAATCGGTAGGCAGTTTGGAAGGGTATGCAGGCTCATCCTTCAAATTAGTTTGTGCCATTGCAGGAAGATACAAGCCGGTGAACAGGCAGAGAAGTACTATGAGAACCTGAATATGCTTAAATGATAACATGGGGTATATGTTGTTTAGGTTTGGTAAAATCCTCTATTAAATATTTATTTGTATTTACAATAAGCGATCACTCCTTCTTGGAATGAAAGTAGCTTAACAAATATACGAGCTTGTTTAAGCTTTCATTATTACTACCTAACATGAAAAACACCAACAGAAGAAAATTTATCAAGAAAGCCGGGCTGGCGGCTTCGGCACTCATTGCAGCCCCCACCATTATTCCTGCCTCAGCTTTGGGGAAAAACGGGGTTGTAGCCCCCTCTGACCGGATCAATCTGGCATTCATTGGAGCGGGCAACCAGGCGGGCAATGACGCCAGAAGTTTTCTTCAGGATGAGCGGGTACAAATCACCAGCATTTGCGATGTGAATAAAGAAAGTCCCGGATATTGGGATGGCAAAGTGGCCGGACGAAAATTCATCATGCAACTGGTAGATGATGGCTATGCTGAAAAGTATGGGAAAAAATACAAATCGTGCAAGGGCTACAAAGACTTCCGGGATGTGCTTGACAACAAAGATATTGATGCCGTGGAAATTGTAACCCCCGACCACTGGCATGCCATTCCGGTGATGATGGCCGCAGCAAAAGGAAAACATATTTACTGCCAAAAACCCCTGGCACTCACCGTTACCGAAGGCCGGGACATGAGCGATGCTGTAAAAAAACACGGGGTGGTTTTCCAAACAGGCAGCCAGCAGCGTTCCAATGCAAATTTCCGCAGAGCTTGCGAACTGGTAAGGAATGAAAAGATTGGCAAGTTACAGACCGTTACGTGCAACCTGCCCTCGGGTACGCCTGATTTTGGAAAAACAGGAAACCAAACGGAAACCGTACGTGTGCCCAAAGGTTTTGATTATGATATGTGGCTGGGCCCGGCTCCCGAAGCGCCTTACTGCCCGGCTCGTACGCACGTTAACTTTCGTTGGATACTGGATTATTCCGGCGGTATGGTTACCGACTGGGGCGGACATCATCCGGATATTGCGCAGTGGGGCATGGATACGGAATATACAGGGCCTGTGAAAATTAAAAACCCAAAAGCTACCTGGGCACAGCATCCGGTTTGGAATACGGCTACTGAATTTTATTTCGAGTGTGTGTATGAAAATGGCCTGGAACTTATCGTAACCAGCGAAGGTGGCAATGGCGTAAAATTTACCGGAACGGAAGGCAGCGTATGGGCCACCCGTGGAAGCATCGATGCCAACCCGAAAGAAATACTGGATGCACAAATTGGTGCTGATGGTATTCATCTTTACAAAAGTGATAATCACTTCCGTAACTTTATTGACTGCGTAATATCAGGAGAGGAGCCTATTGCCCCGGCAGAAGTAGCGCACCGCTCTATCACCATCGCCCATTTAGGCAACATTGCCATGATGCTGGAACAAGACCTGGAATGGGATCCAAAAAACGAAAAGTTTATCAATAATGAGGAGGCCAACAAAATGCTATCCCGCCAGATGCGCGCTCCCTGGGACAGTATTTATCAACAATATACTGTGTAGTGCTTCAAAATATGGGTATTGTGGAAGAATAGTGAGTAATTTCACAAATTATCCAGGTCGCTGAGTTTGATCTTTAGCACTTCCACACTTTGCTTTCCTCCGGAGAAGGCTACCAGTAAATACCCTTCATGCTCCATCACATGCGGATAATCAACACGGCGGCCTCCTACCAGATAGCCCATTTTATTAAAAACAATGCCATCATCACTGATGGAAAGGGTGAGGGGGTCACGTTGGCGTGGATTGGCATTGGATACCAATACATAACGCCCGTCGCTCAGGCGTATGCCATGCAATTTGGAAGTAGCATCAGGGAAATTTGTTTGTGTCGGATTGCTCCATGTATGCCCGTTGTCAACAGAAAAAGAACGGTAGAGGTATCCGCTTTTGCGGTTATCCCGAAACAAAGCCATGAGGTTATCATCAGGCAGTAACCACCAAAGAGGTTCTTCTGCAGCCAATTCACTGGCAGAACCCAATACCGGATAAGATTCCCATTGGTCTATGGCTTCTACGCCTCCTACCAGGAAATGAACCTCTTTTTCCTTATAATCATGGGGCCTTCTTGACATCATCCACTCGCCGGTAGGGATTTTTTTCGGTGGAAAGTTATTGATGGCATCGTCATAAATTATGCCCAGGCCTTCCCATCTTTCTGTGTCCGGATTCAGCCGAAAAGCATGCAGTTCCAGGCTGGGTCCAAAGAATCCTGCGGCCTCATCCAGGGACGCCAACGCAAGCAATTCTCCTTCACGCTGCCAAAACCCCCTGGAAATCCACCGAAAACCTTTATCAGTTCGTTCACCGTAAAATTCTGAGTCTTTTCCCGACTCCATTGGCTCGGGAGTAAGGAACTGGGGGTTGCTCCATTGCAGCCCATCCGGACTTGTGGCAAATTTTACGCGCTGCCCAACACGATCTTCAACACCCGGGCCGTCACTCCACATTGCCCAGTATTTACCATTGTGGAAAACAAGGTAATTATGCTGATTAACGCCATCTACCGCACGAACATCGCTCACCACAACATGGTCAGCGGGTACTTTTGGCAGGCTGTCGAAATTAATTTGGTGTGTATCATCCGGCACCCAATCTCCCACTAACATGAGGGAAGACGTTGGGTTGTTAAGAGGATCAGGGTAATCCCTTGAATCTTGAGGGCCAGTACAACCCATCAGAAACATGATCACTCCGTAGACATAGTAGTTTTTCTGCATTATGGAAATTCTAGGAAAAATCAGATCGGTTAAACTTTCAGCCATTGGTCAAACCACTCAAAAGCTTCTTCCTGCATGGCTTTGTCAAACTTGTGCGGGCCGGGGTAAAATGAGCCTCGATAGTGATCTGGGGCTCCGGCTTTTTGGTATACTTCTTTCAATATGTTATCGGCTCTTTGCATTTGAGGTAACGTATATAAAAAATCATCACTATCGTTGAGCACCAGGGTAGGCAAAGGCACACGCAAACCCAGGATTTCAGGAAAGTCCATTTCTTTGGGCAGCAGGGGCACATATAACATCCAGGTGTGGGTAAATGATTTATTGAGAAGAAAATCGTCCCAAGTACTCATGAAACCCACACATACGGCACATTTGATACGGGGATCCACACCACCCATCATAGCCGTGCGCAAGCCTCCGCCTGATAAGCCTCCACACCCTACCCGATCGGCATCCACATCTTCCCTTGCACAAAGGATGTCCAGTGCAATGCGGTCTTCAGCCAGGAATACGCCCGGCCAGGTAGTGCCTCCACAAAAGAGCGATTTTGCCATGACGGATTCATGGTCGGCGGCCCATTGGTTATAAGCCTCAATTTTTTCAGCATTTTCCGGATCATCATCTGTTAATCCATCTCTATTGTATTCAGGTACATCCTGCAACATTACCCGCCGGCTGGCAAATGTAAAGGCATCAGAAACGAGCACTACGTACCCACGTTTGGCAATTTCATTGGCCCAGGCCATACCTTCATAGTAATGCTCCTGGTGTTCCTCCATCAAGGGGTGCTGCTCTTCTGTACGGGTGATCTTTCTTCTTCCAAAATATTTATTGCCACCATGATCGTGAAAAGCCAGAATACCAGGCAGCGGCCCCTGGGCATTTTGGGGTTTTAGCAAAATAGCTTCGGTCGGCCGGCCGTAGGGCAGTTCCCAGGAAAGTTCTTCAATTTCAAGCCCGTCATACACAGATTTACGCTTCACAGTAACTTCTGGCATTTCTCCAAGGTCAGGCATGGACAAACACTCAAGCAACCGGGAGTACGCCGCTTTGTGCCAGTCATCCCGGTCAGTCCATTTTTCATTTCTGAAAGAAAGAGGGGCCGGTGTATCGGGTGTTAAAGAAGCAGCCCATGGACCATATTGTCCGATAATGCTAGGTTCGGTGTTCATCACTTCGATTTTTTCTTTGGCAGGAGTACAATGTGAAAAGAAAGTAAAAGCAGTAGGCAAGACGGAAAAACTCCCCACAGCAGTGGCCGTAGTTTTCATAAATTTTCTGCGGGTTTGTGGTCGCTGCTTTGCCATTTTGGGTTTCATTTATAAAAGTATATCGCACCTGTCGACGGACAAGAATGTCCGCATGTACTTATATAGTATCTATCAATCCGTTCAATTTACAGGCTGTTCTATACTTTTGGAGGTCATCAAATCGCTCTGTTTTATAGTACGTTCCCTTGTTTTGAGCCGACCGGTGTGCAGCTTCAACTACAACCTGTGCATCCAAAACCTGCTTTTGCGTAACAGCAAAGGGCTCTCCATTTTCTATCGCTTTCCGGAAGTGAATATGGGCATTTTTATAGGCAATATCAAAACGGGGCAGAAATTCCGGGTAATTCCCTGAAAATTGCGTCATTTCGAATGACTTTGACTGTGGGTGCAAAGTACCATTATTTTTCCAAAGCTCTACATGCACAGGGCCGGGATACCCTGCAAAACGGCCAACATGCAAACTGCCTGCTGTTCCAATAATGTACGTTTCATTGTTGTACCCTGAAGCATGCGTACGGCTTACGTCTAACCGCCCCAGCACATTGGAAGGCGTAATAAAAGTAACAAAGGCTGTATCGCCCCCCTCATCTATCGGGCTTTCGTAAGCTTTTGTGTGATGTACGCTGGCCCACACTTCTTTGGGAAATTCATCGAGAAAAAAAATAGCTTCGTCAGCCACATGGATACCCATATCAATGATTAACCCACGGCTGCGATAAGTGGATGGGGGCGGGAATTGATCTCTCAAAATACATCGTATTTCACGCACTTCACCAATTAGCCCTTTGTCCAGTAATTCTTTCGCATATAACAGGGCCGGATCATACCTTCTTTGCAACCCAATTTGTAATAAATATTCGCTTTGCCCAACTTCCTCCACAAAACTAAAAGATTCCTCCAGACTGTCTGTCAGGGGTTTTTCCAGATAAACAGGAATTTTGGCCTGAATGAATGGCAAAGCATGGCGGGCATGGTCTTTTGTATGTGAAGCAATTACTACGGCATCTAAATGCGGGATGGCAAATTGTGCCATAGCTTCTGCCGAATGAAAGCGACGAATACTATCCGGTTTCAGTACTTTGGCAGCCTCTGCTGTAGCTTTTGTTTCATCATCGCCAATAGCTATAATATCATGCCCCTGCGCAAGTAGCAAGGCAGCATGCACCTTGCCAATACGCCCAACGCCATAAATGCCATAGTTGAACTTTTTTTGCATATCATAAAGACCCTGGCCCTGATTATGCATTATTCAGACGGTTTAACAGGCCTTGCAGTGTTTCCTGCCATTCACCATATTCCTCTGAGTCTTCCCATAGCTCCCTGAGTTCAGAACGACGGTACTGAAGCACTTTCCTTACGGCCCTTTGTCCTTTTTCTATAATTTCAGCATTCAATTCTCTTTTGATGCTTCCAAGGCCAAGGGATGGCAAATCATCATTTTCATCATCCCCGGCATGATACTCCTCGTCTGGAAAATCTTCTGACGGATTACCAAGGGCTGTCGCAACAATCTCGGCAGCGGCCAAAGCAGCAGTGCAAAACTCGTAATCAAGAAAATCTTCGTTTTCTATCACATCATCAAAAGCATCTTCTATTTTTTCAATGTTTTGTTCGCTATTGCAGAATTCGTCGTACCAATCACAAGTACCATCGTCTTCAAACGTCTTAGTTCCCCAAGATCCCATAATGTTTAAATATTAGTGTTTAGTTGAAAGATAAATGATTTTTTATAAAGGATAGCTCCTAAATTGGGTGAGTGGGATACCCCCATGAGCTTATTAAAATAACAGCCATACATACCAACAAGCGGTATACACCCGAAAAGTATTAAAGGGATCATTATTGTTTAATTACCGACACGGAGCGATATGTATAAAGGCTACAAGATTTTCCTGCCTGCTATAGGTAGGCAGACAGTTTTTTAAATAATAGATTAAGTTAAAAAGTAGTTTTCATTTTCACAATGAAACAGGGTTCAAAAAAAATAATTTTTTCTCAAATAAGAAAGGGGTGAAATAATGATTGGAAATTAGCCCCTGTAAATTTCATTTTTGGTAATTTTATTCTATTATTAGGAACTCAATGGTTTTCTTATCGTTGTTAAGGTATAAATGCGAGTTGTAACACCAAAAAGAATAAAGGAGTTTGCTGAAAAACATTCTCAATCAAAAATTCCTTTACTCAATTAGTATGAAGTAACTAAACAGAATACACGGCATAACTTAAACGAGGTGAAGCAAGATTTTCCAGCTACAGATTATGTTGGAAATAATCGGTATGTATTTAATATCAAAGGAAATCACTATAGGTTAGTGGCTATTATCATTTTTGCCTCTCAAAAAGTATATATCCGTTTTATTGGAACACATGCAATGTATGATAAAATTGATGCAAGTACGATTTAATAACCCATGAATATGAAGCCGATAATAAACAATGAAGAATATCAAAAAGCTTTAGAAAGAATGGAGGAACTGCTGAAAATAGTAGGCAACGACACAGATGTTTCTTCTGTTGAGTTTAAAGAATTAGAACAAATTTCAGACTGCATTGCTGATTATGAAGAACATCATTATCCATTTGAAGCCAAAAACCTCAAGGAGATGATAGAGCTGCGAATGTACCAGCGAAAGCTCAAACAAAAAGACCTGGCCAGCATGCTGGGTACATCCCCTTCCCGCATTAGCGAAGTTTTGAATGGAAAAAGAAAACTAACGTTCGACCTCGCCAAAGCCCTGTACGATAAATTGAATATTGATGCCGAACTGATTTTAAAATCCTAGTATTGGATGGTCGATAAGGTTCTTATTTTTTAGACACTATCCTCCCTGTTTACCCTCCTGTTGTAGCCCCTCCGTCTACCGTAAATACCGATCCGGTAATCCAGGCAGCATCGCTTGAAGCCAGAAACAAAGCCATGTTGGCAATATCTTCGGGTTGCCCAAGCTGTTGCATGGGCACATTTTGGGCGGCTTGTTGTACTGCTTTTTCAGGATCAGGAAAAGCACGGGCTGAATCCCAGATGAGGGGCGTATCTACAGGGCCCGGGCAAATCACGTTGGCACGGATGGCAGGACCATAATCTAAGGCAATCTGCTTCACTAGTGGAATGAGTGCTCCTTTGGAAGCGCAATAAGCAGCATGATTGGGAAAAGCCTTGGTAGCAGCAATAGAAGCATTCACCACAATGCTGCCCCCTCCCCGCTTTTGCATTTCAGGAATGGCCAGCTTTAACAGGTAAAATACTGCACTCAGGTTGGTATTTAAAGTTTGGTGCCATTGCTCAACAGAAATTTCGGTAACAGAAGCCAGCCCCAGCATACCGGCGTTGGCAAAAATAATATCCACTCCGCCAAAATTTTCAACAGCAGTTTTTACCAGCGCTTCATTTGTAGTATATGTGCTCACATCACCAGGCAGGAAAAAGGCTTTTCCTCCTTCGTTGACAATGCTTTCTTCTACTTCTTTTCCACGTTGTTCATTTCTTCCGCTGATGACAACGGCAGCACCTTCGGCAGCAAATAACTGAGCCGTTGCTTTTCCCATGCCGCTCGTGCCTCCGGTGATGATGGCTGTTTTGTTGGAGAGTTTTTTCATTATAGTTTTCTGATTTTTATCTACCTCAGTTGAATTACAGTTTCAATTTTTTTTTGTAATTTATCATTTTTTGTTGGTTTGGTTGGACACTTAATGGCTTGCTATACAAAAGGCGTTCTTAAATAAGAGTGAAAGCTATGCACGATAAATACATGAGTTTTGTCACATCAAATTCCAATTTTAAAAAATATTTGTCCTCATGAAGACTGAAATATTATCAAAAGAAGATAGTAAGTTTTTTGATAGATGTATTCAATTTTCTCTAGTAGCATATCCTAGAGAGAAAGTTGAACCTCCTAAATCCAATATAATATATCATTACTGTACCATTGATACATTGATACCACTTCTCGAGTACAGTAATATTTGGGCTTCCAACTATAAGTTTATGAATGACAAGAATGAGGGAAGTTATCTAATGCGTCTTTTGGATCATGTTTCAAATGTGGAGACAAAAAAGGATTTGAAGTTTTTAGAAAGTAAAATTACTGATGTTTATATCTCTTCTTTTTCTGAGAATGGGGATGATCTTTATCAATGGCAACTTTATGCTGATGGAGGTAAAGGTGTTGCAATAGGCTTTAATATTCAAACTTTTGATACTGGTCATGATGGATATCCAATTGATTTAAGAGAAAGGTTTGAAGTTGAAAAACCAAGATTTGGAATTGTTAAAGTAATCTACGATAAAAATAAGCAAGTGGAGATGCTTGAAAAATTAATTTCAGGTTTTAATCAACTACGTAATGAAGTTCAAAACCCAATTCAGGAAAAATTATTTAAAAAGTTTTTTTACAGAGGATTTACAATGTTGTCCTGTCGTTGTAAGGATAAAGCTTGGGAAAAAGAGAATGAATGGAGAATAATTGGCTTGTTTGAAAATGTAAATACAGATATTTATGATCCAGAGCTTTTTAATTATCAAATACAAGGGGAACAGGATAAGCTCTTTTTCCGAGTTACAAAAGACAATAGATTAGCTCCTTACTACAAGGTTCCTTTTAATCCAGGTCAAGACATTAAAGAAATTAGGTTTGGCCCAAAAAATAACTCGAGTTTCGAGGACTTAGAGTATAGCTTAAAAATGTACTTTAAAACCAGAAATCTGAAAATTCCTTCAATTAAAAAATCCTCTATTGAGCTTGCATTTTAAACAAAAAAGCTCACCTATTTATACGAATAAAGGAAAGTGATTTTTACTTTTCTTCAATGGATAATTTTATGCAGTTCGTATATTAAATGCTCTGTTACTTTTTTCAATTGACAAAAAAGTAACCAAAAAGTCTTGAAAATTCAATGCTTCTTCGCACCCCGCTGAATTTCCTTGCCTACGCACTAAGAGTTTAACATATAATCAATTTCAGCATGGTTAAATGATGAATTCTCATCATTTTCTCAAAATTTTTCCTCTTCTTCCCCCAATCTTCATCAAAACTTCATGTTCGGGTGTTTTATTAGTAGCGTAAAATAAAATTATGACACACATAAACCTATTAATGATATGATGAAGACTTTTGGAAAAACCTTGCTGGCGGCCACACTGGGTAGTGTGGTTACGCTTTCAGCTTACGAAGTATTTGACCAGCCCGATCAGGTGCTGGTAGAAAAAGAGCCAAGCTACGCGGCCCGGGTAGCCAATTATGAAGCCCCCCAGGGCATGAAAGAATTGGTAGACTTTACGGCAGCCGCAGAAAAAGTAACCCCGGCTGTAGTGCATATTACCACTAAAATAACAGCACGCGGACAAGCGAATGCATCGCAGCAGGTGCCTGATTTTTTCAGGGACTTTTTCGGAGATCAGTTCCGTATGCAACCGCAACAGCCGCGCGAACGACAAGCTTCCGGTTCGGGCGTGATCATTAGTGAAGATGGTTATGTAGTAACCAACAACCACGTGGTAGACAATGCCGATGAAATTTTGGTACTTATGAACGATAACCGTGAATATGTAGCGGAAGTAATTGGTACGGATCCATCTACCGACTTAGCTCTGTTGAAAGTGGATGAAAAAGGATTGCCAACCGTACCTGTAGCCAACTCTGATGAAATCAAAGTAGGCGAATGGGTGCTGGCCGTAGGAAACCCTTTCAACCTGGAGTCTACCGTAACGGCGGGTATTGTAAGTGCCAAAGGCAGAAGCATTAACATTTTGCGCGAAAGCGGTGCCATTGAGTCATTCATTCAAACAGATGCAGCCATCAACCCTGGAAACAGCGGTGGTGCGCTCGTGAACCTGAATGGCGACCTGGTGGGAATTAACACTGCGATTGCTTCGCCTACCGGTTCTTACTCTGGATACGGATTTGCCGTGCCTACCAACATTATGGGCAAAGTGGTGGATGACCTGATAAAATATGGAAAAGTACAACGTGCATTCCTCGGTATTATGATTCGTGACGTAAACAGTACGCTTGCCGATGAAAAAGACCTGAGCGTGATGAACGGTGTGTATGTGGATAGCCTGATGGAAGGTGGCGCTGCCAAAGCAGCCGGTATCCGTGAAGGTGATGTGATTTTGAGTGTGGATGGCCGAAGTGTAAAATCAGTGCCTGAGTTACAGGAAATGATTGGAAGAAAACGCCCGGGTGATGAAGCAAAAGTAGTAGTAGACCGTGGCGGAAGTGAAAAAACGATTAACGTAGCCCTGAAAAATATGGAAGGTACTACCGAAATTGTAAAAGCTTCAAAAAGTGCTAAGGTAAATGCCCTGGGTGCCGAGTTCTCTGAAATTGATGAGAAGGCCAAAGCGGAGTTGGGAATCGATGCAGGCGTACAGGTTACCCGGCTTTACCCTGGCAAACTGAGAGGACAAACCAACATGCGGGAAGGATTCATCATCACCCGCATCGGTGACAAGAAAATCAACTCAGTAAAAGACCTGGAAAAAGCACTGGCTGATGCCGATGGCGGTATCCTGATTGAAGGGCACTACCCCGGCGACAAAGAAACCAGATACTTTGGGTTAGGCATGTAATCATCTTATAAAATGGAACCGAAAGTTTCGTTTTTGAGAAAGGCAAAGGCATGGGGTTTTTATCCTGTGCCTTTTTTTATTCTCAATGTACTTTCTGTAATTTGAATATTTTGGCTATTTCCTGTCCGGAAGTAATGATAACCAACTGATAAATTCCTGCTGGTAACAAGCCCAAATCCAACGATTGCTCCAAAGCTGGAACTCCCCTTTTCGTCAGTATATCTTCTACCACAAGCTGGCCTTGTAAATTGTATAAACGATAAGAAAGCGAATGGCTTACGGTTTCGGATAAGGAAATGGTGATTTTATCGGCCGTAGGATTAGGATAGGCGTTGATAGCAAAGGGATATAATTCTTCTACTGTACCTGTTACTGCTTCGTCTCCTTTCAACATACCCTGCTGGAAACCCTCGAGTAATACAATGTTTCCTTGTTGGTAAGAGCCAATAGCCACCTCACCTATCGTGAATGATAACGAATGCGAATCAGTAATATGTTCACCTCCCCCGGGAGCTACCACCGATTGGGCTGCTGTTGGTAAGGCAAAACATAGCATTACAAGTAGAGGGCACAATTTGAGGGCTTGGAGTACGGACATCCTTGTCCGTAATTGAGTGATGTATGGAATTAAATTATGCGGACTGGGAAGTCCGCTCTCCGGCTTGACAGGTTTTAATTTTCTGCTAAGTAAGTTTAAACGAATAAAAATTGTCGGATAAACTCCCAAAAAAAGTGAACCTCCGTAGGGCGGTTCAGCGAACCGCCTTACTGTTGTATCCGCCGTGTATCCAGGTGACAAGGCTTTTTTGTTGGTACTTACTTGTGTTTTTTCAGATTTGAATAGTTCTTTAAAATAACAAAAAAACATAGAGAATTTTGCCGCAGTTATTGCGGTCGGCGCCCCAACGGCACCTCCCTCTTGCGATGCAGAGGGGGGCGGAATTTGCGTTCGCTCATCCGGGGAGAACGCTATTATTTTTTTAATCTGACAAAGTACAGTTACGAACAAATAAAATATGTTGTATATATTTTTCATTGGATGCTCATTCTTCATTTATTCTGAAATTTGACTTGGATTTTCACCTGAAAGGAGCATTGCTTCAATTTTGGACAGTTTTTCAGCAAGTTTTGCAACTTTGGCTTCATTGACTCGCAGGGTTTGTATTTCTTTTTTCAGCGCGTCAATCATCACTTGTTGTTCCTGGATGGCCGCGATGGCAAGCACGGCAAAATCTTTATAAGCCAGGTTATAATACCCGTTGGCCTCAGTTACCAAATCGGGAAATATGGCTTTCACTTCCTGGGCAATAAAACCGTACGACAGCGGAGCTTCCTCATCAGTATCTTTAAAATGATATGTACTTGGCTTGAGTTCTAAAACTTTGGGCAACACATTATCCATTGGCCGGATATTTTTTTTCAATCTTCTGTCCGACCAGGTTTTATAATCCCCATCATCATGGTCAATGGTAGCTTTTACCCTGGCATTGAAATAAAAAGAGAGGAACTTGTCATTATCCGAAAATACATCCCAGTAGTTGCCACTTGGGGAAGTAAGCCTGAGTCCGGGGCCCTCATTTGGGTCTATCCCCAAGGTAACAGGCCCGATTTTCTGCTTAATTTCCAGGGGGGCACGGGGTGTTACCCGGTTAATGCCTATTTTGCCATCACTGGTAATCGTCATGCGGGTAGTGGCATTCGTACCAAAACTCATGGATTCATTTTCCCGGTTATAAATGAAAGCCTTGCCTGCACCATTCAAGCCCACAATCAGTCCATCAGTTTGACTGACCCCGGTCGTTTTATCCGTAATCCGCAGATAATTAATGCCACTGCTGGCATGCATGTGCAGGTTACTGGAAGGAATTGTGGTGCCAATTCCTATATTTCCATCATTGGCAATGGTCATGCGCGTGCTGGCATCTGTACCGAAATGCATGGGCTTGTCTTCTAAATTGCGGATGTATGCAGAACCGGCCCCATTCAGGCCAAAAATCAATCCATTCGTTTCATTTACACCCGTTGTGTTATCCGTAATGCGCAAATAATTTTTACCGCTTGTGGTATGCAAGTGCAACTTGCTGGCAGGTTTGTACACACCTACGCCCACTTTGCCATTTTCATTCACGTTCAGCGGGTAATTATTTTCCCCATGCGATACCGACCAGGTTTTAGTGGCATTTCTGTACTCGGTCCATGCCTTGTAATCCCCATTCACTGCATAGCCGTAGAAAGGCATAGCTCGCCCGGCACCATCTACGTCTACATACATGCCCCCCCAGGTATCAGTGTTGTGCGACTTGATGGTAAAGGAAGCGGCCCCTATCATTTCATCTGTATTAAGCCCCAGTTTTCCATTATAAATGGCCGCGTTTTCGGTTTTTTCCCAAACGGAGCTTCCTGCATTGTCTTCATCCGGAATCCATTGGTTGCCATCCCATTTTAGTACTTGTCCATCGGCCGGGGCTTTTTCGGCTACTGCTTTTCCTTGCAGTTTATTGGCATTCCACAAGGCAGCTTCGGTTTCGGCACTTATGGTCAGGTTACCACTGGTGCCACCTCCCAGCAGACCTGTTCCGGGTTTTATGGCATTAATTTCCCCGCCTTTGTCATCGTTTTCTGGCTTCCACTCGCTGCCATCCCATTTTAGTACTTGCCCGGCAGTTGCTCCCTGTGGTGCAAGGGCCAGGGGGTTACCCGTTGTTCCTTCTCCTGATAAAGAAGCATCGGATTGCACGGTTTGTCCACCCCAATCGTCTCCTGAGCCTCCGGAAGCCACAGGCAAATCATCCGGCTTCCAGTCAGTGCCATCCCAGGTGAGTACCTGCCCTGCATCAGCACCTTGTGGAGCTATTTTTAGTGGATTTTCATCTGTACCATCGCCACTCAATGTAGTATTCGTTTGTGTTGTTTGCTGCCCCCAGTCATCTCCTACGCCTCCACTCATCTCATCAGCAGGAACCCACTGGTTGCCATCCCATTTCAAAACTTGTCCGCTGGCTGGCGTTGCTTCGGCCACGTCGGATAGCTGGTGAATGGGCATACCATCTACGGTTTTAGCCCTATCGGCATAAAGCGCATACGGTACACTTTGTAATTTAGTCAAAACTGGCTGGTCAAAACCATCGATGCCGTTGATGGTTACCGAAAGCTGGTAATTTTTCTGTCCCCAGTCCGCCTCTGAAAATGTGCCGGTTTCAGCCTGTCCCTGGCCAATGATTAATGAAAACTGTCCGAAATCATTGGTCGTAACCTGATGTTTTTCCCGATAATCAAACTGATTGTCTTCGGAAATATACAGCCCCACCTGTACATCTATGATGGTATTGGCAAGCGGTTCACCTGCATCATTACGTACGACCGCCTGGTAGTTAATCCCCCGGGGTACTTCCTGGGCAAATACGGTAAAAATGAAGCAAAATTGAAGAAAAAGGAAGGGGTAAAGGTTTCTGGTTTTCATGGAAGCAAGCTTTGTCATGGTTCATATTACACTGCTTTAATGCCATGAAAAAAGAATTTGTAAACAGGGAAGTACAAATTATTAAAGAAAAAGTATAAATCAATTTGCCTTAGGAAGAGACGTTTTTAGCGGGCTTAATGGGTATCCACACTTCTTCTTCCGAAGCCGGGTCATTGTTTTTGTACTTCTCCCCCAATAGTTCGAAATGTTCCCGCTGGTCTAATTCGTATTGGGAATTGGGCAGCCATACGCCAAAAATATACTGAAATGTTTTAGGGAATTCAGCGGGTGGGCCTTTGTGAATAAAAACAGCATACAACCCACCTTGCAAGGTGTAGGGTGCTAAATTGTCAGGAATTTCGGCATGGTCAGATACTTCTACGGCTGCCCATTTAGTGAACTCATTTTGCGGGTTGAAACTGCTGAAATAAAGCGGATTATCATAAACCTGCATAGAAATGAGGTCAGTACCCACAGTGTTTTTGATAAGCCATCTATGTGGCATAAAGCTTTGCCATAGTACAGCCGTTTTATTGTTGGCTAATGACATGCTCATTGACCGGCCTACTAATTTCTTTTCAGGCAGTACTTCAATACGGGGCGGGAAGTTCATTTTTATACTTTAGATTTCAAAGATTGTACTTCTTCACCTACCTGGTCAATCAGCTTTTTGGTAAGGGCGATGGCGAGTTGTACTTGCCGGACAATTTCTTCTGTTATTGTATCTTCCTCTGTAAGCAACTCCAGTTTGTTCAGTATACCTACCAACTGCAAGACACCAAGGTGCTGTAAATTGGGAGCCATTTTGTGGGCATAAAAAGAAAGTTTGGATACATTTTTATTTTGCAATGCGTCTTCCAGTTGAATCACATTGTCCTGCATGGTAAT
This sequence comes from Cyclobacteriaceae bacterium, assembly GCA_965230065.1. GTDB lineage: Bacteria > Bacteroidota > Bacteroidia > Cytophagales > Cyclobacteriaceae. Next base: position 1,249,713 of record OZ245942.1, read on the forward strand.
GATAAAGCCTTCCAGAAAACCTACCAATGCGCCAATATCGTCACCTGTGAATTTTATTATATTTTCCAGTGTAAACTCTTGTGTTTCCTCTTTTGGTAAAGTGGGGGCGGGTGCAGCTTCAACCACCCGTGAATTTTCTTCACTACTTCCAAAATATGATACCAACAATTGGTGTACATCTTTCTCGGTAAAGGGCTTGAGCAGGTAATCTTCAATGCCGGCCTCCTGGTATTTCTCCCAGTTTTTTCGAAAAATATTGGCAGTAAATGCTATGATGGGCGTGGCAGCATGGCGGTCATGTTGGCGGATGTTTTTTGCAATAACATCCCCGCTCATGACGGGCATGTGCAAATCGCAGAGGATAAGGTCAAAATCCTGGTTTTCTGCATATTGCAGGGCTTCCTGCCCGCTGTGGGCCAGGGTAACCTGTACGCCCCATTTTTTCAAAACGGCCTGGGCAAGTTGTGTATTGAGCCGGTCGTCATCTATCACCAAAATTTGTTTTCCATTAAATGCTTCCCAAGCTGAAATGGTTTCAGGTTTTTCGGTAATAATTTCCTGCTCTCTGGCTTTTTCATACCGCATCTCCACAGTAAAAACAGACCCTTTGCCTTCCTCACTTTCTACTGCTATGTTGCCTCCCTGCTGTGTTACTAATTTATTGCTGATGGCCAGCCCGAGGCCCGTACCCCCAAACTTACGCGTGGTAGAAACATCGGCCTGGGCAAAATTCTCGAAGACGGTACGTAATCGTTCCTCCGGAATGCCAATGCCCGTATCCCGCACGCTGATGGTTGCTTTGGTTTTTCCATGGGGAAGGTCTTCCAGTGTACAATCCAGGTTTACCTCTCCTTGTTCAGTAAATTTGAGTGCATTAGTAATAAGATTGTACAAAACCTGTTTGAGCCGGAAAGCGTCCCCTTTCACAAACCTGTTTTCTGTTCCCTGAATATGATAGTTGAAGCCTACCTGTTTTTTATCTGCCTGATATTTCAGATGAGAATATACCTGGGCGATGACGCTGCCCATATCGAAGGGCTCGCTTTCAAGTTTTACTTCTCCCGCTTCCAACTTAGACAAATCCAGAATGTCATTTACAATAGCGAGCAGATGTTTAGAAGAACTATCAATGGCATTGAGGTATTCACTTTCAGTGCCCTCTAGTTTTCCCGACTGGGATAGCTGCTCGGTATAGCCCAATATCGCCGTGAGGGGCGTACGGATTTCATGGCTCATATTAGAAAGGAAATTCTCTTTTACCATTGCCAGTTGTTCCGCTTTATCTTTAGCCCGTACAAGCTGCTGTTTATAATAATCGCTGCGGGAAACATCACTGAAAATAAGGGCGATGACAATGCCCGTGCATAAAATGGCCAGTGTGAGGATGATGGCGACCGTCCTGATAGAGCTTTTCAGGTTTTCCTGAACGGTTTCAGAACGCACGGCTTCAGCATGTTCCTGGTTTTTCTCAATATCGCTCACCAATTGGTGGATTTTTGTCATTACCTCGGCATTGGTAGCCAGAAAAGAAAGCTCTTTCTCATCCAATATTTTTTGCAAGCGCGCCTGCTCTCTGCTTACAGAAGTCAATACTTTCCGTATACTGTCTTCTTTAATACCTGAAGACGCTTCACCTCTCAGGGCTTCCAATTGGCGCTCAAGCTTTTGTTGTTCTGCCTGTATTTCTGCTATTTCCGAGTTTTCATTTCCCCTTGCCCCGCCTGCTTTAGTTTCTTTTTCTTTTTTGGAAAACAACAAGTTACCCAAAACTTTTAACAAACCACTGGATTTTTCTTCTTCCACCTTAGGTGGCTCTACTTTTTGTACAACATCCCCTTTGTCTGCCGAAAGGCTGGAATCAATCGTAACAGGCTGGGGAGGCAGCTTTTTCAGGCGGCCATCTTTGGTTTGTAAATACTTGTTCTCCTGCTCCTGCAGGTTCAGTTCCTCCAAGGCTTTCCGGTAAAAATCAAAGGCTTTTCTTTGCTCATTGATTTCCTGAAAGGTGGCAAAGCTCACCAGTTTGTCGTTTAGCAAAGACGAAATCGTATCCAGTTTTGTCTTTTGCAGGGCATCGCCATTATCGGCAGCCTGCTGCAATGCGTGGATGTATTGGCGTATTTGATTAACAGATTGGTGATATGCATTCAGTTTGGCTTCATTTCTTGAGATAACATAAGCCTGTAATGTGTTCTCAGCTTCAGCAACTTTTACCAAAATCGTATCAATTTTGGCAATGGTTGTATCAGGTTTTGATAAATCTGCTACCGTCCGGGTGAGGCTCGATACACTATGGTATGCAATGGTAGCAGCCACGACCACACTCAGTAGTAATAAACCAAACCCTAAAGCAACTTTAGGCCGAACATCAAATTTTTTAGAGATACTCACTGCGCATTTTTTTATGAAATATAAACAATTTTATATTAGCTGCAAGCAGTTAGCCACAAGCTACAAGCCACGTGTAAAAAGCTCGTGGCTTGTGACTAATAGCTTATAGCTTTTTTTACTGCACGCTGGCAAAACACACATCTTTTCTTGTATATTTGTGGCATAAAAAAGGATTAGAAATTAGTTACGAAAGGAAAACAAAAGCTTTTACCTTTTCATTAAGTTTTCTATCAAATTATTTTCTCATATAACTCACTACTTCACGCTATGATCCAGGCAACAGAACTCGAGAAACAATACGAAAAAATTCCCACAACGATTTACGAAGACTCCGATTCGGCTTCCAAAGAAGTGGCCAAAGCCATCAGGGACCTGATCGTACAAAAGAACAACGAAGGAAAGAAAACGGTATTGGGACTAGCCACCGGTTCCACACCTACAAGGGTATACGAAGAACTGGTCAGGATGCACCAGGAAGAAGGCCTCAGCTTTCAAAATGTGGTTACCTTTAACCTGGACGAGTACTATCCGATAGAGCCAGATTCGCTGCAAAGCTATGTGCGGTTTATGAAAGAATATTTGTTTGACCATGTGGATATAGACCCCGCCAACACACACGTTCCCGATGGCACGGTGGATGTAGAACATATTTCTGAATATTGCTCTGCTTACGAACAAAAAATCAAAGAACATGGAGGGATTGACCTGCAATTACTGGGCATTGGTGCTACCGGCCATATTGGTTTTAACGAGCCCGGCTCTACTGAAATTACCCGTACCCGCCTCATTACCCTGGACAAAGTAACCCGCACAATGGCGGCGAGCGATTTCTATGGAGAAGAGTTTGTGCCCCTCCGTGCCATAACGATGGGGGTAAAAACCATCATGAGTTCCCGCAAAATTATCCTGATGGCATGGGGCGAAGGAAAAGCCGCTGTCATCAACAAGGCCGTGGAAGGCCCCATTACCGATACGGTTCCGGCTACTTTTTTGCAAAACCACCCCAATGCCGAAATTATTGTAGATGAAGCCGCTGCCGATGAACTCACCCGGGTGAAAACGCCCTGGCTGGTTGGGCCTTGTCAATGGGACAAAAAGCTCACCCGCCGTGCCGTGGTGTGGCTGTGCAAAAAGGTGGATAAGCCTGTGCTTAAGCTTACACCCGAAGATTACAACGAACATGGTATGAGCGATTTGGTTTCTGACTATGGCCCGGCTTATGACATCAATATTCGCATTTTTAATGAGCTACAGCATACCATTACCGGATGGCCCGGTGGCAAGCCCAATGCCGATGACAGCCAACGGCCCGAGCGTGCCCAGCCTTTCCCCAAACGGGTGGTCATTTTCAGCCCACATCCCGATGATGACGTGATTTCCATGGGTGGTACGTTCCTGCGCCTGGTAGACCAGGGACATGATGTACACGTGGCTTACCAAACTTCCGGCAACATTGCCGTTTTTGATGATGATGCCATCCGTTTTGTAGATTTTGCCAAAGACTTTAGTGGCCTGCTCGGCGGAAAATACAAGGAAGTAGAAACCTTTTTTGAAGATGTAGTAAAGTCTATTTCCAACAAAGCCCCTGGCGATGTGGATTCGGAACAAGTAAAGCAGGTAAAAGGGCTGATACGCAGAGGAGAGGCGAAAGCAGGTTGCCGCTACTGTGGCGTGGAAGACGAAAACGTGCATTTTATGGATCTTCCTTTCTATGAAACCGGAAAAGTGCGCAAAAAGCCATTGGGCGAAGAAGACATACAACTCACTGTAGATTTACTGCAAGAAATCAAGCCTCACCAGATTTATGCGGCAGGCGACCTTTCTGACCCGCACGGCACGCACCGGGTATGCCTCAATGCCATCATCCAGGCCCTGGATCGGTTGAAAGGGGAAGATTGGGTAAAAGACTGTTACGTATGGTTGTACCGTGGTGCCTGGCAGGAGTGGGAAGTACACCAAATTGAGATGGCCGTGCCCATCAGTCCGCTGGAATTGATGCGGAAACGCAGGGCTATTTTCAAGCACCAGTCGCAAAAAGACCGCCCGGTGTTCCCCGGCTCCGACCCCCGGGAATTCTGGCAACGCGCCGAAGACCGAAACAAAACCACCGCCGAAGAATACGATGCCCTGGGGCTGGCCGAGTACGAAGCCATGGAAGCTTTTGTGCGGTATCACTTTTGATGTTATTACCCCTTCGGTCTCACACATAACCAAAATACACAAAAACAACTGAACAATAAGTACCTGTATCAAGGTAAAGAATGGCAGGATGATTTAGGTTTGCGCATCTTTGATTTTGAATGGAGAGGATATGATCCTGCATTGATCAGGACTTGGCAACAAGATCCATTAGCTGAGCTATATTACAGTGAAAGCCCTTACAGCTGGGTGGCTAATAACCCTATCAATTTTATTGATCCCGATGGTAGAAGTAGGGTACCAGATGGTTCCTCTGGGTTTGATAAAAATTCTTTAGGATTTGACCCGCCTTCTCCTAATCTTTTTAATGATTTCGGGCCTGACTGTATATGTTCTAATATTGATCCCCCCTCTGATGAGGAATTAGAAAATGCTAAATCTGGGGATATTGTTGGGACAGATAACGATGCTGCGGTTGTCTTACCTGAACTTATCTTCAATGGTTCTGAGCTGAATGAGGGGAGTTCTACGGCTCCAGTTGGCAATTCACTTAACGTTGCATCAATTGGCATTAATTTAAGCTTAGGAATAGGCTTGGGTATTGAGTATGGAGGTATTGAAGATGGAGAAAATTCTAGAGCTTTTTTAACTGTAAAATATTTACAAGGAATTGATATATCGGGGTACTTTGAAGGTGGAACAATAAGTTCAATTTCAAATGAAAGAATAAATGCAAAGGCTATACAAGGACCTGGATCAGAAGTTTCATTGGGGGCTTTGCTTTACTCCTATACTTTTGGTGGGGATGGTTATTTAACCAATCAAAATTCATTGAACCCACTATTGTTTAGGTCTCGTACTCATTCATTAGGAATCGGGATCGATGTATCAAGGACTGATGCCTCAACTTACACATGGACTTTTGAACCAGCAGAAACCCCTCAATATATCAAACTAAAAATGGGTGGGTTATGATTGTCAAGGACATAAAGATAAAAATAATAGGTTCGTTGGTATTTATATTAATTGTAATAATTTGGTCAATTTTACCCAAAGGTGACCTTGAAGTCCAATTCCAGTCAAACAAATGTAGGTGGAGTAGCAATATGAAATCGGAAGCTTTTGATGGCATTATAGTAAAGAAGTTTGATGATGCCAAAAACCACTATATGCCTACATTGTTGATTGATCAAGGAAGAACATCAGTTAAGATGGTTCTCCAAAATGAAATAAGCGGTTTTTATGATTATGTTACTGTAGGAGATACCATACAAAAGAGATCTAATACATTGTTAGTCGAGATAATTAGAAATAATGAGAACGTTAATGTGGTTTTGGATTACGGTTGTCAGGAGAAGTGAATTATGCAGTGCTACTTCTACGCAAATATGACGAAAAATACCCCGCTGTTCGGGATATGGCATCCCGAACTTTAATATCATAGAGGATTTGCAATCGCTGCGGCGAACCGTCCGGGCATGGTATGGAGCAGGAATACACTCAGAGGGCAGCCACATTTTTTTCAAAGAAGTCCTTAAACTTCTTTTTGGTGAGCATGGTATCAATAATACGAAAGATAGTTTTGCGGTCCTCTTCATCCAACTGCTGAAACACTACTAGAACGATAGGCTGGAAAATTTATGGGTACAATTGAAAAAAATCTACCGTGCCTGCTGCCTTTGTAATAAAGGAGAAATTCTATCAAGTGGCAATCCGCATCATGAGAAAATCGTTATATTTGGTAAAGAACAATAATACAAGCATATGAGTGAGACTACAAACCGGGAAAAGTTGCAGAAAGAATTACACCGCATCCCGGATGACCTGCTGGGAGAGTTGTATGAATACATGAAGTATTTACAGTTTAAGGCACATCAAAAAAGTTTCCCGATAGAAACGGCTTATGCCAGTGAAACTGTATTGGGAAAAGATTGGAATAGCCCCGAAGAAGACCAGGCATGGCAAGATTTATAAAAGGGGATATTGTCGTAGTACCGTTTCCCTTCTCAGATTTATCGACCAGTAAAAAGCGGCCGGCATTAGTATTGGCTGACCTACCTGGAAATGATATTATCCTGTGTCAAATCACCAGCAAGCTGGTAAAAGATGTTTACGCAATCAATCTAATCAGATAGCGATATGGTAAATGGAAGTTTGAAAAAAGCCAGCAATATCCGCCCAAACAGAATATTTACCGCCGATAAAAATATTATCCTTAACAAAGTAGGTAGCATTGCACCCATAAAGTTCCAGCAAGTCCGTGACAAGGTGGTAGAGCTATTGGACAAATAAGCTGATAAAAAATCCGCTGTTCGGGATATGCCATCCCGATCACTACTAATATCACAAAAGATTTGTAATCGCTGCGGCAAACCGTCCGGTCAATCGTCAGCATCAGGATAGGCAGGATGAGGGCCAACGCGGAGCAGGGTTTACAGGACTATGAGGCAGCCACATTTTTTTCAAAGAACCCCTTAAGCACCTTTTGGTGAGCATGGTCTAATCATACAAAAGATGGTTTTGCGGTTCTCTTCATCCAACTGCTGAAACACTACTAGAACGATAGGCTGGAAAATTTATGGGTACAATTGAAAAAAATCTACCGTGCCTGCCACCTTTGTAATAAAGGAGAAATTCTATCAAGTGGCAATCCGCATCATGAGAAAATCGTTATATTTGTTAAAAGATAATTATGATGGTTACGGCAAAACTTAAAGAGGATTTACACCATATTATAGATCAAATAGAAGATCAGGCCATTCTGGAGGCTGTACATACTTTGCTGGCCTCTCAAACGGGTACACTATACAGTTTACAAGGCCAACAGCTTGATCAAGACAGTATAGCAGCACGCTTAGAAGAAAGTGAAGCTGACATTGAAGCAGGCCGCACTGTTTCCCAACAAGAACTCAAAGCACAAATCCAATCGTGGCGAAAGCAGAACAAAGGGAAGTAGTCTGGACCAGGGCAGCCCAGGCTGACCTCCAGGCAATCTATGAGTTTAACATTTCCATACAGGGGGAAGAAAAAGCTTATGAGTTAGTAGAATCCATTCGCCAGAAAGTGGAGGTACTTTATCAGACCGTCATCGGAAGTACCCGCTTTATGAGTGAGCGTTATCCGGAACGTAATTACCAGAAGTTGAACATTAAGCCCTACATCCTTATCTTTCGCGAAATCGGTCAGGTAGTTTTTATCAACCGCATCTTTGATACCCGGCAAGACCCTGGTAAGCTAGCTTTGTAACACTTTATTAGCCTCCCTCTTTTCCCGAAGTTCGGGATATGTCATCCCGATCACTAATATCACAAAAGATTTGTAATCGCTGCGGCAAACCGTCCGGTCAATCGTCAGCATCAGGATAGGCAGGATGAGGGCCGACGCGGAGCAGGGTTTACAGGACTATGAGGCAGCCACATTTTTTTCAAAGAACCCCTTAAGCATCTTTTGGTGAGCATGGTATCAATAATACGAAAGGAAAGATGGTTTTTCGGTCTTATTCATCCAACTGCTCAATGGGGCAGCTTAGTTCTCAATCACAATTTCTTCCCCACAATTGATTAAGGTTTGGTCCAGTGCCATGCCAATGAACATGGGGTAAAGCCAGGTTTTGTACCTGCCCCATACATCCCCTGAGATTTCCGGGTATATGTTTTCTTTGATAAATGGAACAAGGGGTTTGGCCTTATCGCCAATATTCCTCACGTTAATAGCCACTTGCAATAGTACTGGCTCGTTTTTTTCCTTTAGTGCTTCTTTCAATACCGCCAGCCCGCGTTCATCATTAAATTTATTGATCAACAACTCGGCTGCCAGTGCCCTGTTGGGTACAGAGGGGTCTTCTAATAATTGCACAAGTGCGGGATTTTGGCCGGAAATATCCCCTTCAAAAGCATCCAGTGCCTGCATGGCCCAATACCTTACGGCGGCATCATCATCTTTGAAATAAGTTGCCAGTTGACCGGCCTCCTCGATTTTCCCTACCAATTCCGCGGCTGCTAACACCTTTTCCGGGTTAAATAAAGTAGTATCATGCACCATTTCATACACAGACTGGTTGGCAGCCCTTACCATCATCTCCCCTTCGTTCATCAATCCGGTATCATTGGTTTCTACAATGTGCCTGGCGAGCCTCGTTTTTAAGGTTGTTACTTTTCCCTGCAAATTGGGCGTGTCAATGAGGTTGTTTAACTCATGGGGGTCGTTTTGTAAGTCATACAACTCTTCCACAGGTTTTGGAAGAAACATATCGCTTGCTTCCGGAGGCAGGTTCCCTTCTGCCTTTACCCTGAATAGTTCTTCATAAGACCGCTTTCCCTTATTAAAAATAATGGCATTTTGAATGTAGGGTTTTTGCGGCATGTAGTTTCTGATGTAAAGATACCGCCCATCATAAACGGAGCGGCTCATGTCATACGCGTCATCCGCCCTGTCCCGGTAACCAAAGATGTAAGGCTTTTCGGGGGCATCCTTTCCGAGGAAATTCTGTCCTTCCATCATGTTGGGGGCGGGTACATCTGCCAGGTGCAGCACCGTTGGGGCAAAATCTACAAACCCCACCATTTTATCCACTTCTTGTTGGGTAAGGTTGGCTACTTTGTCTTTATACAGCTCAGGAACGTGCAATACAAAAGGCACCTGCAAACCGGTATTGTACAACCACCTTTTGTAGCGGGGGAGACCATACCCATGGTCTGAAAACACGAAAATGATGGTGTTGTCATAAAGGCCATCTTCTTTGAGTTGATCAACTAACTTTCCCACTTCCTGATCAAAAACTGTAATCAGGTCGTATTGGTGGGCCATAATGCTTTTAAACTCTTCCGTTTGCGGAAAATAAGGGGGAAGCTTCATGGCCGCCGGGTCATGCTTTGTGGCTAACGTTTCGGTATCTTCCTTTTTGTCAGAATTGGCATGTCCTTCGTGGGTGATGCCAAAGTTGAAAACACTGAAAAACGGCTTTCCCTCAGGTTTATTTCTCCAATGTGCCTGGTTGCTGCTTTCATCCCATCGACCTTCATGGCTGAAATTATAGTCGGTCTTGGCGTTATTGGTGGTATAATACCCTTTTTCCCTGAGCAATTCAGGTAAAATGTTCAGGTTGCCCGGCACGGGAATATCCGAACGTAAATTTTGTGTGCCTAAAGAGGTGGCATACATGCCAGTAATTAAAGTTGAACGGGCCGGAGCGCAGATGGGGGCATTGGAAAAAGCCTGGGTGAAAATAAAACCCTGACCGGCCAAGGAGTCAATATTTGGGGTAGTCGCCTGCTCGTCACCGTAACATCCCCAGGCCGGGCTGATATCCTCACAAGATATCCACAAAATATTTGGAGGCTCAGGGTTTTCGGGCTTTTCGGGTGAACAAGCAGCAAAAAATATTAAAATAAGAAATAGGTGAAGGTGGCGCATTGGGATTTACTATTAGGCTTAATTATTGAATATCATTTTCAAAGTTAGCAGTTTGAAGTGATTCATCAACTTTTATGTGACAGTAGGGCGGCAGCCCGGTCGGTGATCTGACTGCCGACACAGCCACCTTACAAATTTAGGGCATGTTTAAGTTTTGTTTTTCCAATACAAAAAACAAAATTTGAAAGTGCTGTTATTTTTTGCTACCAAATGCCACGCTCATGAACCTTATTTTTTTTGATACTTTACCCTTACACCATGCCTTAAAACCTTTTACCCTGACGCGCCCCCTTGCCGGAATCAGGGTGGGTATTTGCACCATTGCTGAAAAATGGCAACGAAGCTTTTATGCCAACCTTGGCAAAGAATGTAAAGTGTCATATCTCTCTCAGGCATATTTGCAAGAAAAATATCCTTACCAGATTTCCGGAGAAAATATTTTTATCAACGGCGCACTCTGTCCGGATGCGCAATTGTTGGCAGCCATAGAAAAACTACAAGTTGGGGAAGCTTTGTTGCATGATGACGGTCTACTGGCCTTTTGCCTTGAAAAAGAACACGCTCAAAAACTGGATGTTTCAGTTGCCTGGCTTTCAGAAAAGGATTTTTGGAAAGAAATCCATCAGGACAAGGCGAATTTTAATGCCTTCCCTTTGCAACGAACAATTTTTCATGAAGCGCCTGTCACCCTGATGCAGCATACCTGGGATATTTTTACTAAAAACCCGCAGCAAATTGAGCAGGATTTTGCGTTGCTTACCCGGGGGCGCTCATCGCAGGCAGTGGCCGACCCGCATACCATTGTATATGGAGCCAAAAATGTGTTTATAGAAGAGGGGGTTCACATCAGGGCAGCCATCATCAATGCAGAAGGCGGGCCGGTTTATATTGGGAAGAATGCAACAATTTACGAAAGCGCTGTGGTAAAAGGCCCGTTTGCCTTATGCGAAAACGCTACGGTGAATATGGGTGCCAAAATAAGGGAAGGCACTACCATTGGCCCACACTCAAAAGTGGGTGGGGAAGTAAAAAATACGGTATTTTTTGGCAATAGCAACAAAGGGCACGAAGGGTTTGTGGGTAATTCGGTGATTGGCGAATGGTGTAATTTTGGGGCAGATACCAATACTTCCAACCTGAAAAACAACTATGGCAATGTAAGGTTATGGAGCTACCTCACCAAAAATTATGAAGACACAGGCACAAGCTTTTGCGGACTAATGATGGGCGATCATAGCAAATGTGGTATCAATACTATGTTCAATACGGGTACGGTTGTAGGGGTAAATGCCAACATATTCGGAAGCGGGTATCCACCAAAATACATCCCTTCCTTCACCTGGGGCGGGATAAAGGGCCAGGAACCTTATGAAATAGCAAAAGCATTGGAGGTAGCTCATCGTATGATAAACCGTAGAAATTTACAATTAGAAACCCCGGAAGAAAACATCCTTCGTTTTTTGCACAAAAACAGGAAAAATGAACTGTAAGGTTTTGTGCAAGATTAAGTTGTTTTATGAATAACTTAGCATAGTTATCAACGTTATATTTCATAATTGTTAAGCCGTTGTTAACAAAATTTACCACTATTATCAGTAAATATGCACAAACAAATATCACCGTAGAGGCCTTTGCAGAAACAGATTTAAGATAAGATAACGCTACAAGGCCATTTTTGAAGCTTCGAGAGGGCTTTTTTGGAAAGAAGAGTGGGTTTTTACAAGTTATTATTTTACAACTTGTTAATTTTTTATACCGAAGGACAATTAAATGCGTTATGAATATGGACAATTTAGCCGTTATGCCTGATCAAAAGTTGGAATATTATAAGAAAGTTGCCGATAATTCAAGGGACTTGATCTGTGTACATGAGCCAGACGGAACCTTTAAATATGTTTCCCCATCGGTAAAACAAATCCTTGGCTTCACACCAGACGAGTTGATCGGAAAAAGCCCTCAGGATTTTTTATTTCATCCGGAAGATAAAATAGAGGTGGAATATTTTCACAAGCGCATCCTGAAAGGCCATACGAACAAATCGCACGAATACAGAATCAAACACAAGGATGGACATTACCTACACTTCGAGACCCTTACCCAGGCTGTTACAAATGACTATGGGTGGGTGGTAGAAATGATCACCAACTCCAGAGACATTACCGACCGCATCCAGTTGGCCGATCAATTGATTGAGAACAACCGCGACCTGGAGGTGCTTACCCAACGCTTATCACAGCAGAACAAACAACTGGAAGATTTTGCCAACATCATCTCGCATAACCTGCGATCGCCCATCGGGAATATTGCATCCTTGATAGAGATTTATGAAATGCAACCCACTCATGATAATGCGAAATTTGTATTCAAACAGCTTAAAAAAGCTTCTTCCCGGTTGTTGGAAACAATTCAAAATTTAAATGAGATTACCGATATCCGTTCCAATGTTGAAAAGAAGAAAGAGGAACTTTCTTTTGAAGAAATGCTGGATAGCGTGAAAGTGATTATTGGTAGTGAAATTTTTAAGAAAAAAGCAGAGATCACCGCTGACTTCTCGAAGGCAGAATCTATTTGTTACCCCAAGGTATACCTGGAAAGCATATTTTTGAACTTGCTCACCAATGCCCTCAAATACAGCTCGCCCAAGCGCAAGCCAAAAATCCACTTTGAAACGGGCCACATTGACGACCGCATTTACCTGATTTGTCGTGATAATGGCCTGGGCATTGACCTGCAAAAAGAAGGAGATAAGCTCTTTGGTTTTCACAAAACTTTCCACGAAAACCCCGATGCCAAAGGTGTGGGCTTATTCATCACCAAAACCCAGGTAGAATCCATGGGCGGTTCCATTTCTGCCACCAGCAAGGTAGATGAGGGCACTGCATTCAAGGTTGTTTTTTGAAGGGAGCACACACACATCACTCATTCCACCCCAACTTCTTCGCCACTTTCTTCGGAATAGCATCTTTATGCACCATGATAGAGATGGTCTTGAGCTTTATATAGGCTTCTGACATATAGATGTAGCCGCCCAGTTTGTTGCTCCTGCCCCAGGAGTTTTTGGTGAGGTAATATTTGGTTTTGTTGTCGTCCTGCACCAGCCCGATGATGTGCATCAAATGGTCATCTGTGGTGGTTTGGGTGATGAAGGCATCCTGTCGCATCTCCTGGGTAATTTTCTTCTCAGGCTCGTGTACTTTGCCTGTGTTTCTTTTTTCATCCAGGGTTTTGTCCCTCCATTCTTTTTCGGGCACGGTGGCTACGCCTTTGCTAAAACTAAATTCCCGTTCGCTAATATCCCCATCCCACACAATAGAATATCCGTTTTCCAGGGCATTTTCCATCACTTTTATCAGTTCATCTACCGGAATGTTATGATACAATGCATGGGACCAGTTGTCGGGAACTTCCAACATCACCTGCTGATAAAACGGGCGGTCGCTGAAAGAAGTCAGTTCCACATAATCTTTTGGATTGAAACCCAGTACCTTTTCTACAAACTCCTGGGGGGTGTAAGTTTTGAATTTGTACCTGAACTCCTCAGGTTTTTCACCCAGATACGTATTCAGCACACTTTCATAGGCTGTTAACCAATGTTTACTAAGGGGTTCTTTATTGCCAATCAGCCCGCTCAACATGCCTTCCAAAACTGCCTGTAGCTCATGGTGGTTGTGGTCAACCTCCTCTGACACCCGACCCATGTATATTTCTTCAGGCACAATCCCAAACTCACTGATTGAAGCCATTACATCATGTGACAACCCCCCGTCCGAAAAGTTGGCCCGCCCGTGCATGCGCACATATTTTTCAGCTTTTTGGGGATAAACATTACGTACCAAATACATTTCAGATAGGTCAAACTCACCCCTGTCCATTCGCATCAGTTCCGACTCTATGAACGAAATGGTAGAAAACGCCCAACATGTTCCAGTTTTTCCCTGGTCTTTAACAGGGGTAGCCTTCACAATCTCACGCTTTTTTATCATTAAAGATTCATTGTCAAAACGAATCTCCTGGGCACTGGCAGGGCCAAAAAAGACAAACCCTACTAAAATAAACAGATAAATACGTATCATTCTCATCGGGAAAAAAGTAAGTAAGAGGGCAAAAAATTAATGGCTAATACAACAAAGCCTTCTTACATAAATCGCAAAATTCCTGCTAACTTTAAGTGAAATTTAACTTTAGTTAGAAATAATATAATCAATAATATACAAAAAACTTACATCCCCAATAGTATAACCCCATTATTTCCAAAGTATTTTCCTAAAACAAGCCATATTTTAAGTAGAGCGGCTCACCGATCGGACTGCCGACGCAGCCACTTTACAAAAAAATTTCTTTTCCGTCCTGGCTGGGTTCTCTCGCGAGAAACCCCGCTGGGGCTGGGAAATGTTCAATCGGTAGCTCGTGCCGAAGACTCCACTAAGACACAGGTTATTTCACTTTCCTCCCCAGGGGGAGGTTAGGTGGGGGAAATATCCATATTCTATTTGATAAAACCCCCTTCCTTCCTAATTTCACTCTATGAAGTTACTACATACGGCCGACTGGCACCTGGGGAAACGACTAAACGAATATGCGCGTATTGAGGAGCAAAAAGCCGTATTATCCGAAATATGCGAGATCGCTGAAAAAGAAGCCGTGGATGCCGTGCTGATTGCCGGGGATTTGTTCGATACGGCCAACCCGGGCAGTGATGCCACCGAACTTTTTTACAAAACTGTACACCGCCTGGCTAATGGTGGCAAAAGGGCGGTAATCGCTATTGCCGGAAACCACGATGCCCCCGACCGCATTGACGCGCCCATTCCCCTGGCCAATGTGTGTGGCATTGTGCTTATGGGCCGGCCCGACAAACAAATTGATACCTTTCACCTGGATACCGGGCTGCAAATTACCCGCTCGGCTCCCGGTTTTGCAGAGCTCAAACTACCGGATTTTGATTATCCGCTGCGGCTTTTGCTCACGCCTTATGCCAATGAATCTACCCTGCGCAGGTTTTTGGGAACAGAAGACAAAGAAAATGAGTTACGGCAGCTTTTAGCCCAAAACTGGCAGGAAACCGCCAAAAAATATTGCGATGAAAAAGGCGTGAATATCCTGATGGCGCACTTGTATTTTATGCAAAAAGAGGGCGTGCCCCCCGAAGAACCCGATGATGAAAAGCCCATTTTGCACATGGGGGGTGCACAGGCCATTTATTCCGAAAACATTCCTTCCCAAATGCAGTACGTGGCCTTGGGGCACTTGCACCGCCGCCAAACCGTTGCTGAAAAACCCTGCCCGATGGTGTACAGCAGCAGTCCGCTGGCTTACAGCTTCAGCGAGGCCAACCAGCAAAAATTTGTGGTCATCGTAGAAGCGGAGCCAGGAAAAGAAGTAAAAACCACGCCCATTCCTTTGCAACAAGGCCATAAGCTACTGCGCAAACGTTTTGAGGCCGTAGACGAAGCCGTGCAATGGCTGCAACAAAACCCCGATACATTTGTGGAACTTACCCTGGTAAGTGATACATACATTGAAAGCAAAGAAAAAAAAGCCCTGTACAATGCCCACGACGGCATTGTGGGCATCATTCCCGAAATTGCGGGGGAGCAGCAAAATGTGGGAACGGCCCAAAGCAAAACCGATTTGAACAAAAACATCCGGGAAATTTTTAAAGATTATTTTCATCAGAAAAAAGGGCAGGAACCCAACGAGGAACTGATGGCGCTTTTTAACGAAATTTTAGATACCGACTCCGACGAAACATGATTCCTGTTAAACTTTCTTTAAAAGGCCTGTACTCTTACCGCGAAAAGCAGGAAATAGATTTTGACACCCTGATGGCGGCCCAGCTTTTTGGCGTCTTTGGGGAAGTAGGCAGCGGCAAATCCTCCATTCTGGAGGCCATGATGTTCATTCTGTTTGACCAAAGCGACCGCCTCAATGCCAAAGACAATCGCTACTACAACATGCTCAACCTGCAGAGCAACGAGATGGAAATCGATTTTGTGTTCCGCGCCGGTGAGCAAAGCAGACAGAAATACCGTTTTTATTTTCTGGCCAAAAGGAAGAAGAGCGATTTTGAAAAAGTAGAAGTAAAAGACCGTTCTTACTACCAATGGAAAAACGATGAGTGGTTCCCCCTGCCCGAACAGGAAAATGCCGCATCCATCCTGGGCATGAGTTTCCATAATTTCATGCAAACCATCATCATTCCGCAGGGCAAATTCCGGGAGTTCATTGACCTTACGCCTACGTACCGCACCCGCATGCTCAAAGAGCTTTTTCATTTGGAAAAGTTCGACCTTGCACAAAAAACCAATACACTCATCGGGAAATGTAAATCGGAAATTGACCGTCTGGAAGGGGAGCTGAAAGGCATGGGGGAGGTAAGTAAAGAAGACATCAAAACCCTTCAAAAAGAAATTGCAGCAAATGCTGAAAAGCTGAAAAAAAATGAAGCTGGCCTAATCAGCCTGGAAAAAGAAAACAACCAGCTTGAGCAGCTAAAATCTTTATTTGAAAAGCTGGTAGAAGCACGTACACAATTGGCGGGATTGCAAGACCAAAAACCTGACTTTGACGCCCGCGAAAAACGCCTGGCCAGGTACGAAAAAGCCGAGCGGATTTTTAAAGCAAAGCTGGTCACTTTTGACGATACGCTGGAACAAAGCAAAACCAAAAACAAGCGGATTCAGGAAACAGAACAGGAAATACAGAAAAAAGAAGTTGCCCTGAAAGCAGCGGAAAAGCACATGACCGAGGCCAAAAAAGCCTATGACGGACGGGAAAAAATCCGTCAGCAATGTGATGAGCTGGGAATATTGATAGAAATAAAAAAGTTGCAGGCAAATTGGGAAAAAACGCAGCAGAATGCCACCAAAGCAGAAGTGGAATTTCAAAAGTTGAAAAAACAAAAGGAAACCCGCAGCAAAGAAATTCAGGAAAAAGAGCAGCAAAGAACAACATTGGAAGATAAGATTCCTGATACCAAAATCCTGTACGAACTTTCTCACTGGCACAAGGCAAAGCGGGAGAATTTGGCAGAGCAGGAAAAAACAAAAAAGGAGTACAAAACCCAACAGGAAGAAAAACAGAAAATTCTCGCCGTTTGCCGTCAGCTTACGGAGGATTATACATTTTTGCCAGACGAATTTTCTTTTGAAACCGTCTACCAAAAAATGGCCGAAGAAGAAAAAAGGCTCAAACTGGAAGAAGAAAAAGCCCTGAAATCCCTTCAAAACCTGCAGGTAAAACAAAAGTTGTCTGCCTACGCCAGCGAATTGCAGGAAGGCGAGCCTTGCCCTTTGTGCGGGGCCACACACCACCCGCAAATTGCCCACACCGATTCGGCCTCGGAAACGGTGCAGCAGGAAGAACAAAACCTAAAGACCATTCGTGGAGAAATTTCCCAATTGGGTGAGTTGGAAAAGAAAGCAGGGAAACTGGAGCATGAAGTCAACCTAAAAAACATCCTGCTTGAAAAAGCAGAAGCTGAAAAACAGCGCGTTGACAATAAGCTCAGCCAACACCAAAACGCGTTTGTTTGGAAAATTTTTGAAGGAAAAACTGCCGAAGAAATTGATTCACTTATCAAAGAGGCTGAACAACAGGAAGGGTTGTTGAAAAAGTTGAGAGACAGTATAAAAACTTTAAGATCCGCCGAAATAGCCCAGGAAAAATTATATGAACAAACCCAAAAGCAACGTGATGAAGCCCAAAAACACGCCCATGAAATTGAAGTGACCATCCGCACAAAAAAAAGCGCGCTCAAACTCATGCCTTTTGATAAGTTTGAAAAATACTCAATGGAGCAATTAGGGCAAAGTTTGAAAAATGGTGAAAGCAAATACGAATCAGTAAAAACAGCTTATGATAATGCTGTGGAAGCCGTAAACAAGCTCAATTTGGATGTGAAAGGGCTGAAAACCCAAAAAGAAGCGGATGAAAAGCAATTAGAGGAGCTGGTAGGTAAATCAGAAAAACTGATAAAGGAAATCCGCGATTTGTGTACCGAACATGACTTTTCAGGCCCTGATGAAGTCCGGCAAATTTTACAACAAAACCTAAATACGGAAGCGGAAAGAAAAAAAATAGAAGAGTACAAAGAAAAACTGCACAGCCTGCAGGGCAACTTCCAGCAATTGCGAAAAGATACTGAAGACAAAAATTACAATGAGCAATACCACCGGGAACAGGCCTACCAGTTAAAAACCCTGAAAGACGAGGTAGGTGTGCAGAAAGAAAACCTTGCCCTGCAACGCAAACAAGTAACCGACCTCACCGAAAAACTGGAAAAAAGAGAAAAATTAGACAAAGATTTAAGCCAGCTCAACCACCGCCTGGAAAACCTCAAAGAAATGAGCGGTCTGTTCCGGGGTTCCGGGTTCGTCAACTATGCTTCCCACATTTACCTCAACGACCTGTGCAAGGCCGCCAACGAAAGGTTTATGCAACTTACCCGCAATAACCTTAGCCTGGAACTGAACGAAAACAACGACTTCATTGTGCGCGATTTCCTGAACGATGGCAAAACCCGCCTGCTCAAAACTCTTTCGGGTGGGCAAACTTTTCAGGCTGCCCTTTGCCTTGCACTGGCACTGGCCGAAAATGTAAAGTCGCTCAACCAGGCCGGGCAAAGTTTTTTCTTTCTGGATGAAGGTTTTGGGGCGCTCGATAAAACATCACTCCGGATAGTTTTTGACACCCTTAAGTCATTGCAAAAAGAACATCGGGTTGTGGGCGTTATATCTCACGTAGAAGCGCTGCAGCAGGAAATTGATGTGTTTTTGACAGTAAAAAATGACAGGGAAAGAGGTAGCGTTATCCAGTACAGTTGGGGATGATACCACCCACAAACCTGTTTCCCCCAATTTCATCTACCCCCTGTATTTCCGTGTTTAACGTTCGTATCTCTTCGTTTAACGAAAAAGTATAAATACATAATAATTTCCTTACTATGTTTGAGTAATCAATGTGCATCAACATTAGAAACTATCTTAGGTAAATATCTAAAACCGAGAGAGTGGTAACCGGGCATTCTGGTGTATTGATTTTTTAAGAGGTGCTGGCTGAACACCTTTAGATCAAACCACTCTCCAATTTTTCCTCTTCTCTTTATATCCTGCATTTTCCTGAAATTTATCTTGGTACCTGTGCCATTCATCAGAAAGGATTTTATCTTTGCTGCCTTTACAATTTATCAGTTTCAAAAAAAGATAAAACATGACAACCTGGTATTCCTGCAAAGTAAAATACGGACGACAAGAAGAAGATGGAGGACTGAAACAAGTAACAGACGAGTATTTGGTAGATGCCGTCTCATACACCGATGCTGAAACGCGTGTGCATCATCTGGGGCAGCAGCTGCCCGGTGATTTCGCAGTAGCCAACATTCGGAAAACCAATTTTGCCGAGGTCATTCCTTCCGAAGAAGCCGAAACCTGGTTCAAATGCAAGGTTATTTACCACACCGTAGCCGATAATAGCGAAAAGGAAGTAAAAATCACTACTCATTTGCTTGTGTGTGCTACCGATGTCAAACAGGCTTTTGAGGTATTAGGCACTCATTTCGCTGGCATGCTTGTGCCCTACGAAGTGCCTTCCATTGTGCAGACTAGTATTGTGGAAGTGTACCCTTACGATTCGGAAGAAATCCCTGCTAACTTAAAGCCAATGAGCGAAGTAGAAGACGCAAACGTTCAGTAGGTTTTTTTCGGCGGCAAATTATTTGAAAAGATAAGGCAAATCTCTAATTTTCATCCTTTCTGCTAAATACATAACCTACACACTATGGAGCTTTTCTCACAAGCCGAAACCTGGATTGCCCTGCTCACCCTTACCTTTCTGGAAATTGTACTGGGAATAGATAATATTATTTTCATTTCCATTGTATCTGACAAGCTTCCGGAAAGTGAGCAAAAAAGGGCCCGGAACCTGGGTTTATTGTTCGCGCTCGTCTTCCGCATTGCCCTGCTGTTTGGTATTACCTTTATCATCGGATTCAGTGAGCCATTATTTTCGGTGTTTGGTTTTGACATTAGCGGAAGGGATTTAATTTTGATTGCCGGAGGTTTGTTTCTGCTCGCCAAAAGTACTTCTGAGATCCATCACAAGCTGGAAGGGGCGGTAGATGAACATAATGTGAAAGCCAAAGCTACCACTTCAGCCGTAATCTTTCAGATCATCCTGCTGGATGCCGTCTTTTCCGTAGATTCTATCCTCACGGCCGTGGGGCTTACCGAGCACATTATTATTATGATTATTGCCGTGGCTATTTCCATTGGGGTGATGATGCTGTTTGCCGGGCCCATCAGCCGGTTTATCAACAAGCACCCTACCCTCCAAATGCTCGCGCTTTCCTTCCTGATTCTGATTGGCTTTATGCTGATTGTGGAAGGGCTGCACGTGCATGTGCCCAAAGGTTATATTTACTTTGCTGTATTCTTCTCGCTGATAGTAGAAATCCTGAATATGCGGCTGCGGAAACCTACCAAACCCGTGCGCCTGAAAACCAACAGAGATCAGGAAGAGCATGCTGCATAGAAGAATACAAAAAACATTTGTTAAAAATAAGCCTTCACTGTAAGTTTGTGTACAGCTTATTTTACTGTTTTTTTGTTATAACCATCGGGTTTCCAACAGCCTATATATTTTTCGAGAAGTCCAATAGCCACCAGCGGATAATTATTGCCCTTATATAACTGTTTATTGTCAATCGTAAACTGATTGTCTGCTTTGTACAGTTTTTCCAATCAGGCATTATAATACTATAGCAATTTATTCTTTATTTTTTTTGAATTTAACATTAAAATACTAATAAAATTTATTTAAAAGAATAAAATTCTGTTTTATTGATGCAATAAAAAATATCTTATAATTTTCCGCATTATTTAGGCTTTTGCTGTGGCTTTGTCAGATAGAAAGCCTAATAAGTTGTTTTAATTTTTAATCCTAACATTTTGATTATGAAGCATGTATATCTTTTATTTTCTCTTTTATGCTTGCTTGCCTTTAGCCCCCTGGTCATGGCCCAGGAGCTGACAGTGAGCGGAAAAGTAACGGATGACACCAACGGTGAAGAACTGCCGGGTGTGAATATCCTGGTAAGTGGCACATCTACAGGAACAGTTACCGACATTGAAGGTAACTACCGCATTACCGTGCCGTCTGCTGATGCTACGCTCTTATTTTCTTTCATTGGTTACGAAAACCAGGAAATAGAAGTAAATGGAAGAAGCACGGTTAATGTAGCCCTGCCACTCAGCATAGAACAACTTTCGGAAATTGTGGTTACCTCCTTTGGCATAGAGCAGGAGAAACAATCGCTGGGTTATGCGGTGCAGGAAGTGCAAAGCAAAGACATTACCCAAACCAAGCAGCCCAACCTGGTGAGCGCGTTGCAGGGGCAGGTAGCCGGTGTACAAATTACCAATTCAGGTGGAGCGCCCGGAATGAGCTCCCGTATTCTTATCCGCGGGCTTACCTCTCTGGACCCAAACGCCAATAACCAACCGCTTTTTGTGGTAGACGGCGTGCCCATTGACAACAGCACCACTGAGGCTGCTTCTGGGAATACGCCCCGGGGCATGAGTAACCGGGCAGTGGATATCAACCCCAACGATGTGGAATCGGTAAACGTGCTGAAAGGTGCTGCGGCCACGGCCCTCTATGGTGTGCGGGCTGCCAACGGTGCGGTGATTATCACTACCAAAAAAGGAAAAGCCGGGCAAACACGCGTAAATGTATCCAGTAGCGTAGGTTTTGATGATATCAACCAGTATCCCGATTTTCAGGAAAGATATGGACAGGGCTTCTCCGGAGCTTATCAGCCTACCAGCTTCTGGCCAAGCTGGGGCGCCCCGGTACCTGCTGCCCAGGTGCTGGATCCTGAGCACCAATACTATGACAACTCCCGGAATGTAATGCAAACGGGAACACAGTTTGACAATAACATAAGCGTATCAGGTGGTAATGAAAATGCTACTTTTTATGCCTCTTTTGGTAATTACCAGCAAGAAGGTGTAATCCCTTTCAGTGGATTTGACCGTACCTCTGCCAAGCTTTCGGGTACGATTGATATTGGGGATAAATTTGATATGAGTGGGTCTTTCAACTATATCAACTCCGGGGGCGACCGGGTGCCACACGACCGCATCATGGAAACCCTCATGTACTGGGCCAATACACAGGATGCTACGGACTACATCAACCCGGACGGTACGCAAAATACATACGGCAACTCCAACCCTTTGTACACCGCCCGTTTCTGGACGTATGAAGACGAAGTAAACCGCATGATTGGGAACCTGAATTTTGTATACCGCCCTACCGAATGGCTGGATATTCAGTATCGGATTGGTACAGATTTTTACAGCGACCAACGTACAGAGATTTTGCCTGGCCCCCGTGGACTGGAAGGTGAAAACGCCTTGAGCAGCACAGGGTTTATTGAAGAAACCCGCATCAACAGCCGGGACCTGAACTCTACCCTGAACCTTACCTTTAAGCATGATTTTACTGAAAAACTGAACGCCAGTTTGCGCTTAGGTAATGATATTTTTGACCGCAAGAGAAATAGCCTCCGTTCCAGGGGAGATGAGTTCGTAATTCCTGAGTTTTACCATTTGAGCAACACCAAAGACCTGGAAACAGGATATGGTATCACTGAAAGAAGATTAATAGGCGTATATGGCGATTTGATGTTAAATTATGATGATTTTCTGTACCTTAACGTAACAGGGCGTAATGACTGGTCTTCTACTTTACCCAAAGAAAACCGTTCATTTTTCTACCCTTCCGTCAACTTAGGTTTTGTATTCAATGATGTTTTAAACATTCCTGATTTTCTCAGTTATGGTAAAATCAGGGCTTCTTATGCAGAAGTAGGTAAAGATGCTCCTCCATATTCAACAGCCATTACCTATACAGCAGCGTCTAACTTTCCGCTAAACGGACAGGTAGGTTATACCCGCTCCAGCGAATTTGGCACACCTGATTTGAAGCCTGAAAGAACCACTTCCATTGAAGCAGGAGCAGATTTACGTTTCTTTGAAAACCGTTTAGGTATTGATTTTACCTGGTATCAGTCTAACAGTAAAGACCAGATCATTCCTGTGCCGGTTTCCAATGCTACCGGGTTCACCCGCCTCATTACCAATGCAGGTGAGCTTGAAAATAAAGGAGTGGAATTGATATTAAGAGGCACACCAGTGCAAACCCCCGACTTCAGATGGGACGTACTCGTTAACTTTACCCGTAACAGGAATGAAGTAGTAGATATTCGGGAAGGTATTGAAACCATCGTGATTGCCAGCCAGTTTGGCTATGCCGGGGCTACTACTACCATGCAGCTGATAGAGGGAGACCCTTACGGTAATTTATATGGTACCAGCTATGAACGTTACTATGCAAATGGAAAACCGGAAGGTTTGCAATACCTTGACAGGGACAGAACTTTAATCGTTGGTGATGATGGTTTTCCGGAAAGAAATGGCGATCAGCTTGTTGTTGGCAATAACCAACCCGACTGGCTGGGGGGTATCCGCAACACCTTTACATATAAAGGGGTGAGTTTATCTTTCCTTATTGATGTGCGTAATGGCATTGATCAATTCAGCCAGTTTAATAATTTCTATTCGGCATTTGGCAAACTCGATTATTCACTAAACAGGAACGATGTGGTGATTTTTGACGGAGTTCTGGAAGATGGCTCCCAAAATACCAAACAGGTTTGGTTAGGACAGGGCATTGGTCCTGATGGTGAAGATTATGGTGCAGGTTTTTACAGAAACCACTACCGTGGCGTTTCTGAAAATTTTGTAAAAGACGCTTCTTTTGTAAAACTGCGCAATATCAGCCTGGGTTATGAATTGCCGCAATCGGTGCTGGTTGCAACACCTTTCAATTCCATAAGTGCGTCAGTAACAGCCAATAACATCATCTTATGGACACCCTGGAATGGTTACGACCCTGAATCTTTCAGCGCAGGAGCTGGCAGCAATGCTACCGCTTTCACCGGCCTTGGCTACCCGGGCGTACGAAGCCTGATCTTTTCCCTGAACTTTAGTTTTTAAAAATTTCATTACCTATTTGACTTATGAAATACATAGTAAAAATAAATATACTTATGCTGTCCTTGCTGGCAGTTTTGTCTACCGGGTGTGAGGATTATCTGGATATTAACGATGACCCAAATAACCCTACACAAGCCCCCATGACCGGCTTGCTGGCCCGTACCAGTTTTGAAACCGGAGATAATGTGCAAAATGTAGGAGGGGTTACCTCTTTTTATGTACAATACCTGGCATCGCCCAATGAGGCTAGTGCTACCGATACGCAGGAGGCCGTTCCCTATGATCAAACCTGGTTTGAATTGTATGATGTGATGACCGACCTGAGTGACCTGGAAATTTTGGCAGAAGAATTGGGCGCTACTGATTACTTAGGCGTAGCCAAAATTCTGAAAGCCTTTAACCTGGGGCTCACTATTGATATGTGGGGTGATATACCTTATGATGCAGCTTTCTTTGCCCAAACGCTTACGCCTCCTTATGATGATGACGAAGCTTTGTACTCCGAAATCCAGTCGTTATTGGATAACGGTATTGCCGAATTGCAAAAAGGTAATTCAAGTGCAGAAATTGGAGACGATGATTTCATTTATAATGGTGATACCAACCTCTGGATTAAGATGGCTTATGCCCTGAAGGCTCGTTTTCTTCTTCACCAAAGTGAGACTGCTGCTTATGATCCACAGGCAGTATTAGCAGCTGTGGAGCAAGGTTTTGATAGCAATGATGACGATGCTACTGTAATCTATTTTGAAGAAGAAATCAACCCTTGGGCCAGCGTTGCAATTAATAATGCCAACTTGCTTTTAGGTGGCTGGATTTCAGAACAACTGGTGGAGGCAATGGATGGTACATCTTACGATGTGGTAGACCCCCGTATGCCCTTCATGTATGGCACAACTGAGGATAGCTTATTTGTGGGCACTGAAAATGGTGCAGGCCGTGGCGATGCCCCCGAACAGGGAGCGCGTTCTACCCTGGTTACCGATTCTTACTATGCTGCCCGCACTGCCCCTGTTTTGCTCATTACTTATGCCGAACAAAAATTTATAGAAGCAGAAGCAGCACTCGGCACAAATCCTACGCAGGCTTATGAAGCTTACCTGGAAGGCATCAGGGCTCACATGGAAAAAATTGGTGTGGAAACTACCGATATTGATGCCTACCTGGCCAATGCGGACGTGAGTGTGGGAGCAGGCAACCTTACCCGTGACCTCATCATGAAAGAAAAATACATTGCCATGTTTTTGCACCCCGAAGCCTGGGCAGATGCCCGGAGATACGATTATCAGTACAAAAACATGACCCTGCCTGCCAACCTGAATCCGGATTTGAACGATCAGTTTATACGCAGGGTGATCTACCCCGAATCGGAAACTACGCGGAATGGTTCAAACGTGCCGGACGTCACGCTTACTGACCGCCTGTGGTGGGATCAATAAATTGAAACTGAACTGTGACAAAGCTTGCAACCAATGCCAATTACTTACTTGTTTGCACCAGCTTTGTCAAAGGTTATTAAAAAAACAACAAATCATTTAAACATGATACTGCATATGAAAAACTATAAAATATATGTATTGATGAGCATGCTTATGCTGGCAATTTTCGGCTGGGGATGCGAGGAGAATCAGGAAATTCCTGATTTGCAAACCGTAGGCACGTCTACGGCTACCATTGCTGAAATTACTTTATCAAATGACGAGCCGGAGCCTGGAGAACAAATTACCATTTCGTTGTACTATGTAAACATTGCCGAAGACCCGGCCACCGAATTACAGGTAATGGAACAGGTTGGAAGCGGAGAGTTTACCGAGGTTACCAAACTGGATGAGTCTTCCGCGGAAATATCCACGGAAATAACCCGTGAAGTCAGCTATACAGTGCCCGCCGTTGACAGTGCCACGGTAATTACATTGGACATGCTGTTGAGCTCACAAAAAGAATTTCCGCAAAGGGAAAGGGCTTCACTGACTGTACAATAAAAGTTTATTAAATAAGAAACAATCAAAAAAAGAGCCGGGCAATCTGTCCGGCTTTTTTTGTTCGATTAGTCAAATCAAAAATGTAATCTTTATACTGGATGCTGGGGGCTAGTATCCAGCACCCACCAAATGCCAACAAATATGCCAAAGCGGTATTTCCTTTAAAATCCCCATTTTTGTGGAAATTTCAAAACATACCTGTCCGAATACGATCACTAATGTACGAAAGTGTACATGGCGCATTATTTGCTTTTTCACATAATAATCTTATAAATTTAGTGTTACCCTGATAGCGTTATTTCGTATACACTAAACAGGCGAACACCCTGGATTGTGTAGAATCATAATTCGAAACAACATGTACCCAAAGAGGATAATGATCATAACATTGTTGGTTATCGCAATTACTGGTTTCAAAGCCGGCATTGATAATTTCTATCGTACAGTTCCCAATAGAAACTTTACAACAGGAGAGACTTTAACTTATCGAATCCATTACGGACTAATCAATGCGGCGGAGGCCATCATGCACGTAAATGACGAGTATCATTATGTGAATGGGCGCCCGTGTTATAAAATAGATGTATACGGCAACACGACCGGTCTTTTTGATTTGGTATTAAGAATACGTGATAACTGGGGTTCTTACGTTGATACGGCTGCTTTATTACCTCAAAAGGCCTACTCTAACATTGAAGAAGGAGGGTATCGAAAATATGAAATCGTAGAATTTAACCATCCCGACGATGTAGCCACGGTCATCAATCTTGATAAAGAAACCAAAAAACCAAAGAAAAAAGGGCAATATTCCATTCCGGATGAAGTATTTGACATGGTGAGCGGATACTATTATCTGCGTACAATTGACTTTCGTAAGCTCAAAGTTGGTGATATTGTTACCCTGAAAGGGTTTTATGTAGATGAAGTTTATGAAATTGATATAAAATTTCTGGGCCGTGAACAATTAAATACAAAAGTCGGTACCATCAATTCTTTGGTAATTTCACCAATATTGCCCGAAAACGACTTATTTAAAGGAACTAACCCTGTAAAAGCATGGATTTCTGATGACCTCAATAAAGTACCATTAAAAGTACAGGCAAAATTGAAAGTAGGTGCTTTGGAAATTGACATCAAAGAAATGCAAAATCTCAGAAACTAATCTGTACAGGCTTATCTATTTTATCCTAATATAACGCTCTATTTTGAAATATTTCCATAAGTAATATCACTATAAAAATTCAATCCCATCTTTAAATCAGGTATATCTCAATAAAAGTCACTTGTGATTTTTCTTTGATTTATAAAAATTCATCAAAACCAACCATAGATTTGGTACAAATTTTTGTTAAAAATCAAAAAATTTTCTATATTGTAAAACTTTATCAAAATTGTATATTTTATATATTTAATTTTGTTTTAAATAGCACTCTCATAACTATATATATAATATTAAATAGAAGAATATGCTGGAGCCAATGGTTTTATCGGATGCGCAAAACAAGCATAAAAAGTATGATGCTTTATTGCCGCGTGTAGAAGCTTTAATAAGCAAAAACAATAATGCTACCACTATCTTGCAAGCTGTTCTAAAAGAACTTCATAAGCAATTAGGAGTTAACTGGATTGGGTTTTATCAAATTGGAGCACATGCATTTACCCTGGGCCCACATTATGGTGAGGGTGAATGCAATCATATACCCTTAGACGAAGGGGCATGTGGACTGGCCTACCAGGAAGAAAGATCAGTGGTAGTAGACGATGTAGAACAATTTGCCGGGCATATTCCCTGTGAGAAGGATTGCAAATCGGAAATTGTATTGCCGCTGTTTAAGCAGGGGGAAGTAGTATTATTATTTAATGCAAAAAGTAATGAAATGGAGTACTTTACCTCCGCAGATGAGAAAAACCTTTCTATTGTTATGAACCTGCTCGAGACTGTTATATAAAGAATTATTACCGCAGGCCTCTGATTAATCACGGGCAGCGCTTAATGCCCCATAATGAAAATTAAAATATTCAAGCCCAATGACTATTCAACGTTGTTGGGCTTTTTCAATGTCCTACACCTGACAATAGCACGATATTTTCAGTTCTTCAATAACAAAACACTGGATTTGTAGTATTACTTGCAATACAAACTCACAAATTAAATCACTATGAAAGCCATTTGGAATGGAAAAATACTGGCAGAAAGCGACAAAACTGTTGTTATAGAAGGAAACCATTACTTTCCTAAAAGCAGTATTCATACTGAATACTTCAAAAGCAGCGATATGCATACAGTGTGCCCCTGGAAAGGAACAGCTTCATACTACACACTGGAAATCGAGGGAAAACAAAATGAAAATGCTGCCTGGTCTTACCATGAACCCAAAGAAGCTGCAGAGGCAATCAAAAATCACGTAGCTTTTTGGAAAGGCGTTGAGGTTACCAAATCATAAACCGGTAACCTCCGGCCTCCAATTTATGCCTGATACTTTTCCTTGATTTGTTGGGCTACCTGAGCCAGCTCTTCACTGGTCGGATTGAGTTTAGGCCGGGAAAAATTGATGTCGCCCATGCTGTTGAGGGGCACTAAATGAATATGCGTATGCGGCACTTCAAGGCCAATAACGGCCGTACCAATCCGCATACAGGGAATTACCTGCTCAATCGCCTGCGCTACTTTTTTGGCAAAAAGGTGCAGGGCCGTATAGGTTTCATCATCCAGGTCAAAGATGTAATCCACCTCCTTTTTAGGCACCACCAGTGTATGCCCTCTTACCAATGGGTTGATATCCAGAAAAGCCAGGGCATGATCATTTTCTGCCACAATATGCCCCGGAATTTCACGATTGATAATTTTGGTGAATATCGTTGCCATGTCAGATACTTATGTCTAATATTTCAAATTCCATCACGCCCGCCGGAGCTTTAACCTCTGCTATTTCCCCTACTTTTTTGCCAAGCAAGCCCTGTCCAATGGGCGACTTTACAGAAATTTTTCCGGCTTTTAAATCGGCCTCCTCTTCAGAAACCAACGTATACTTAACTTCCATTCCATTTTTCTTGTTCTTTATCTTTACTTTAGAGAGAACAGATACCTTGGAAGTGTCAATGGTAGATTCATCCAACACCCGGGCATTGCCAACAACAGCTTCCAGTTTAGATATCTTAAGTTCTAACAGGCCCTGAGCATCTTTGGCAGCATCGTACTCTGCATTTTCACTCAAATCTCCCTTGTCGCGGGCTTCAGCAATTTGCCGGGCCATGTCAGCCCTTCCCTTAGTTTTTAGTTCATGCAGTTCATCCTTGAGTTTCTGCAAGCCTTCCTGCGTATAATACGATATCTGTGACATAATTAAAAAGAATTAATGTTGAAAACGGCTCTACCAAATAAAAATACGGCTGGTAAGCCGTTGAAATTTAAAATTTAGAAATTACTTCCTATGCAGTTTCTTACTGCATATTCAATCCTGGTTTCCAAAATAAAGAAAAGGTAAGCGCCAAGGGGGCTTGGTGCTTACCTGTATGGAAATGATTAACAAAATTAGCGATTTTCAGCGATTTGGGCAAGTATTGTGTCAAGATGGTATCATCAGCAACATTTTAACCCGTAACTGCATGCTTCAAGTGAGGGAGTGGCGTGAGCTTGCCTAACAATAGCCTGTCGGTTTCTTTTTTCAGCAATAATCTGATACATAAAAAACTAACCAGCAGAATGGTATAACGCCATAGAAAAGTTCGCCAGGTATCGGTGGTTGCCATTTTATAATTTTGGGGAGGTATGTTTCCTTCATATCTGATTACCGGATTCAGGTAATAATCTGCTTTTGACGTAATGATTTCGGTTCGAATGTAGGTGTCAGATTCCGTGAACTCGTAAGAAATAGAGCGGGCATGGAATGCCTCTGCTTTCACCCGGCCGTTTTGTCCTATTAAACGAATGGTATCAGCTTTTTGCCACAACTGAATATCCATTGTATTTTCCCGGGTGCTTACTTTTCGCAAAATGCCTCCCTTATCATTCCGTGCAACCGGCGGAATCACTGCACGGGTGGGGAGAGGTGCTTTGTTGTACACTCCGTAGGTTTTTCCGGTTTTCAGGGCTTGTAGCACACCTTCGGCAGTAGTGGCAGCGTGCACCATTGTCCAGCAGGTGGCAAAACCGCTTTTGGTCACATCATGGCAGTCATCATTACCCAAAACCCAAACAGGCTTTCCGGCCGAGAGGGCAGCATCCCAGTGCGGTGTGGCGATCCGCCCCCGGTTGAGCACTTCCAGGCAATCGTAACCACTCAAATTACGAAGTACGGCAGGAGAATGACTTTCCCTTATGGAAGGGTGGGCAATGCAAACTACCGGGGCTTTTTGTTTAAGGCGCTCTACAAGGTACTGTTTGATGCTTTGGGATTGAAATAATAGCACATCATAAAAATATACGTCTTCGGAACCAATGGCCAGGCGGTGGGCTTTCTGTGTATTCATGCCATGCTCATACACAGGAATATACAGCGGATGCTGTTTATCTTGTAAAGGATTGATAGCATGATAATCGGAAATGCAGGCAACATCGTACTGAATATTTCTGTAAGCGCGCTCCACTTCATCGCCGGGCTGATGCCCGTTGGTAAGCCCGCCCCAGGCATGAGCATGGGTGTGGAAGTTACTTTTCAGCCATTTCTCCGACAAATTTTCGTAAGGGTTGTACAAAGAGTCACCATGAAAGGGCAAAGGCTCAGAAAAATTGTAAATCTTGATTTGAAAATACTGAAGGCCAAAAAACAAAATAATGGAGACAATGATCCCCCGAAACCAAAGTGGCATCTGCCATTTACTTACCCTGGGATGAAATTTCTGTATTTGATAATCGCGTATCGTCTGCATGAAAAACTACGATATTATTGGGTTCGAAAAGTTCACGTTGATGATGTAAGATGGTAATATGCTGAACCGCACTGTCCAATTCATTCATATGCTTTTTCCTGGTTATTACCACGCCCTTGCTTTGCTGCAAAAAGTCTTGTACTTCTCCCGGACTGTGTAGTTGAAGAAAAGGTTTTTTGATGTAAAAGGAGAAAGCCGGATTGTACTGCTTGTAGTAGGCTACTTCAGCATCAGCCTCAATATGTTGCAAAGCAGTCATCACAGGGTTTTTCCTGTCAATCTGAGGAAGTATGATGTAAAAAAACACAAGGATGGTCACAATCCATGAGCCAATGATTGCGTACAAAAAATAGTTTATCTTTTGGCGGTACAAAAACATTATACCGAGCAGTGCACCAAAAGGCAGGATTAAGAAAAGGTAGGATATTGAAAGCAATTCTGGCATCTGTAACTCATTTTCAAGCACAATATGCACAGCAATCGGAATTGCCAGGGTAATTAAAAGATAAACCAGCAACGTTGCTTTTACGCGGTACTGGCTTACTGTAACATTGTTCAGATGTGCCAGAAAATACCCGAGCACGATCGCTAAAAATGGGAGGGCAGGCGCAGGATAATTGGGCAGTTTGGTGCCCGAAAAAGAAAAAAATACCGTAATCACGCCTGCGGCAAACAGGCAGAACAATAGCAGGTCGTTGATACGGTGTCTCCAGGAAAAATGCAGCGCCTGAATAATTAATATTGAAAAAGGGAATAAACCCGTAATTACAAACAAAGGGATCAGGAAAAAAGGACCGCCGTGCCCTTCCATTGAGTTGGTATACCTGCCCAGGTTATGGTGCAGGAAAAACCCGGTGGGCCAGGCCCCATCAGTAGCAAAACCAACCGCAAAGTACCAGGGCAGTGTAATGAGCAAGAAAAGTAACAAGGCCGGAGTGGGCACCCAATGGGTTATGTTACGCAGGTTCAAGGCTTTTGTCCATAGCAAAAACAACAGCACAATAGCACCCGGTAGTACAATAGCCACAGGCCCCTTGGCAAGTGCAGCCAGTGCCAGACAGGCATAAAATGCGTATATAAATATCTTTCTGTTCTCCTTAAAATAGGCATAAAAACAAAGCAACCCGGAAGTTATAAAAAATATGAGGTAAGGGTCGGGCACTGCCAAATGAAATTGCGTAACCACCTGCACCGAAGCAAGCAAAGCAAGTGCGGCATAAAAGGCCGTGAGTTTTTCCAAATATCTCCTGGCAAAGAGATAAACCACCAGCACGGTAAAGACGCCCATTAAAGAGGAAAAGAAGCGGGCGGCAAACTCGTTTACACCAAAAAGTGAGTATGCCAGCATCATAAAATAATAATGCAGTGGAGGCTTGTCGGTGCGCAGCTCTTGGTTGAAGGTAGGTACAATCCAGTCGGAACGCTCAAGCATCTCACGGGCGCACACACTGTTTTTGGCTTCGTCTAGGACATATACAGAAAAGCCACCAATATTGGCAGTGAATACGAGCAGGCTGAGTACGATGAGCAAAATAAACTTACGATCCATGCGGTAATTCCGGCGATTTATTATCTGCCCAAAAGTAAGCAATAGCCCCAAAACGAAGGCTTTTGATAGGTCAACTTACTGTTAACTTTTGTTTACATAATTGTTAAGCTTTGCCTGCAAACGGGGTATCTTTGCCCTATGAATTTATTGTTCTTAACCTATCAGGGCGATGTAGCAGGAGCCACCAATTCCATTGCCTATCTCACCAAAGGGCTTGCCAGCCGGGGGCACCGTGTTTACATGGGCTGCCGTAAAGAAAGCCTCCTTTATAGCATACTATCAGATACAGAAGTACACCTAATCCCCATGCGTTTCAGGGGGAAAGTAGATTTTAAATTGATGCGGCACATTCGGGATGTGGTGAAGGAATATGATATTGAACTTATTAACGCGCAATCGAGCCTTGACAGGTATGCGAGTGTTTTTGCGAAATGGAGATATGGTTTGGATGTAAAAGTTGTACATACGAGAAGGCAGATTTCACTAAGCATGGGAGGCGGGCTCAAAAATATGATTTACCACAAAGGCACTGATAAGGTGATTGCCGTAAGTGAGCCTGTGAAATCATCGCTCGTAAAACTGGGAATTCCGGCTTCTCATATCAAAGTAATTCACAATGGCACACCAACAGAAAAATATGCGCATATAGATGCCAGCAAAGTCAAACAATTGAAAATCCAATTACAAATAAAGGATAGTGATATTGTAATTGGCTGTTGCGCACGCCTCAAGCATCAAATACAAATACTGGAAGCTCTGCAATATGTAAAAGAAAAGGTAAAAGTAATCTTCATTGGCATAGAAGAAACCACAGAATTCAGAAATTACCGTGATATATTACCCCATGAAATACACTTCATCGGAACGGATGTTCCCAACCAGGAAACCCTGCACTATATAAAACTGTTCACCATCAAAATCTTACCCTCAACCATTGAAGGGCTTTCCCAGGCTTTGCTGGAAGCCATGGCCCTGGGCGTGCCCGTTATTGCTACGGGTTTTGCAGGTAATTTAGATTTAATCAGGGATGGAGAAAATGGGTTGTTATTTGAACATAAAAATATATGCCAATTGGCTGAAAAAATAGAGATGCTGATTCACCAACCTAAGCTAAGGGAAAAGTTTGCCAAAGCCGGGCAAATAACCGCGTTAGAAGAATATAATATAGAAAAAACCATTCATAACCATGAAAT
The DNA here is from genome assembly GCA_965230065.1 of Cyclobacteriaceae bacterium. Lineage (GTDB taxonomy): Bacteria > Bacteroidota > Bacteroidia > Cytophagales > Cyclobacteriaceae. The sequence continues at coordinate 1,283,308 of OZ245942.1, forward strand.
CTTATTTACTGAAATTCTTGGTAATTCATAAAATTAAGGCTAGCAGGAACTTACCATGAATAACTTCAAACCATTCCTTCATAAAGATAGTTTATTCCGATTAAGCTCTTGGAGTTTTACACAATGTAAAAATTTTGCGTAGGCAGAGATAACACAAATCACAAACCCGTAATAACCATCCAGAAAGCCCATTTTTATAAAATATAAACGAAAAAACCGCAGCCAGGGCGAAAGGATAAAGCCCAACAAGCTGCTCTTTTTACCTTTCTGATGCGCCTCTTTGGCAGTGATATCAGAAAAGAAATGTATCTGCCGGATGTGCTGGTTCACATCATAAATGGTATAGTGCAGAAGATCGCCTTTGAGATGTTGACAAGAATAGGGCTTATCCATGATGACTTTATCATGCGGATTATCCCCCCCCCACTGTCCTTTGTGTCTGTTCAGAATTCTGAGCTTTTTATCGGGATACCACCCACAATGCTTGATCCACTTTCCACAATAATTATTAATTCGGTTGAAGGTATATGCATCCATTTCCATACGAGGTTTTATTTCTGAAATGGATTTCTTAAGATCATCACTCAACGCTTCATCAGCATCCAGTGAGAGCACATAATCAAAAGAAGCCTGTTGCAGGGCAAAGTTTTTTTGCTGGATATGCCCCTCAAAAGCATGTTGGATAAATTTTACATTTTTTTCCCTGCATATCTGCTCTGTCCGATCCGTAGAGAATGAATCGACCACCACAATCTCATCTGCCACTTCTGCCAGTGAATCAATGCACCTTCCTATATTTTTTTCTTCATTTAATGTGATGATGGTTACTGATAACTTGTCTTTTAATATCATTGTAAATGGTTGGTCAACACTGAGTAATATTGGCTTCAAATATACGCGATTTGTGTAAAACGGCTCTCTACACCCCGGAGCAAGTATGGTTTTCTGCTTAATTTAAAAGGAAATTATTTTAAGGACATTTACACTGCCAAACTATGCTACCTGCCTTTCCTGCAAACGAATAAACGCCCCCGGCAATGAGCTAACCACGGTGATTAGAAAAAATAACATGCTCATGGTAACGGCCTCGGTAGTATCTACGGGCATTTTTAACAAGTGGGGTAAAAACAATAAAGTAGCCTCACGTGCCCCTGCCCCCCCAATGGTAAACGGAAGCATGGCTGCCAGTGAAGACAACAGGAATAAAATGGCATAATCGATAAAAAAACCTTCTACATTCAGCGACAATAAAATGGTAATTGCACAAACCACCTGCACGCCCTGCACAAGCAGGGAGTAGCCATTGATAACCCAAAAGGACTGTAAAAATATGGGAAAAAGTATTTTTAAAACCACATAGTACAGCAGGTATATCAGTATCCACCCCCCACCCACCCACAAAAAAATAGGGTTAACTTTTATCATGCTGGAAAAGGGCGTGAGTAAACACACAAGCACACCCAGGGCCACTACGCCACCCAGCCGGTCGGTGAGCGTGGCCGCCAGCAGAGACTTCAGGGAAGTAGTATAGTTTTTTTTTAACAAATACACTTTGTATCCATCTCCGCCAATGCCACCGGGCAGAAAAAGGTTGTAGTACATGCCAATGAAGCAAAGCTTGGTATTGACCCATTTGCCCAGTGGCAAACCGATACACTGCAACAAAACATCCATACGATAGGCACTGACAATTTTAGAAATTAACAGCAAAACCAGGGAAGGAACCAGCCACAAAAAGTTGGCATTGCGAAAAATTTGTCTGATTTCCTGCCAGTTAAGTTGGTGCAACACCCAATACAGGGCAAGTCCCGAAATTGCTATCTTTAAAAAAAATTTCAGGTAGTCTTTAAATTGTGACCGGCCCCGAAAATGTTCTTTGCTTTCCAACAAAAGATTCTTTGATTTGATATGGTGTTTTATTCTGCGATTCAAAGTAAGTGCGCATGATTAGTTCGGCCATAAAGCCAAAGGTAACCAGCTGGATGCCCCCCAGCACCAATAACACACCCAGCAAAAGCAGGGGACGGCCCCAAATATCATGGCCCAGTAATTTTTCTGCCAGCATGTATGTATTGATAAGGCAACCTGCAAAAAAACTGAAAATGCCCAGGGTACCGAAAAGGTGCATGGGTTTTTGCACGTATTTCTGAAAAAATAACATCAATAATAAATCGCTCATTACCCGAAAGGTGCGCCCCAATCCGTATTTAGATTCCCCATGTATACGCGGGTGATGGCGTACATTCACTTCTGTGATGGTAGCCCCCTGTATTTTGGCCAATACGGGTATAAACCGATGTAACTCACCATACAAACCCAGATTTTTGGCAATATCGGTCCTGAATATTTTGAGCGAACAGCCGTAATCATGAATATTAACCCCGGTAAGCCAGCGGATGAGTTTGTTGGCAATTTTACTCGGAATTTTTCGCAATAGCATCCCATCTTTCCTTTTGGTACGCCTGCCTGCAATCAGTCCCCACCCCTCTTGTTCTATTTTTCTCAGCATCATGGGAATATCAGCCGGGTCGTTTTGCAGGTCGCCATCCATCGTTAACGTATATTCCCCGGCAGCATGTTGTATACCGGCGGCCATCGCGGTGGTTTGCCCGTAATTTTTATTAAAAATCAGGAGTTTGACCCTATCCCATGCTAAATCTTTAATAATATCAACTGTATGGTCCGTAGAGCCGTCATCTACCAGAATGAGTTCATAGGCTATTCCAGAGAGGTGCTTTGCCAGAGCCTCCAGCAGTGGTCCCACATTTTTCTCTTCATTGAGCAGGGTAATTACGACAGATACTTTCATGGACATGATTGCTGAGGAACAAAAAAACTAAAGCATAGTACGGCGATTTTATTCTTTTTATGAACTTTAATACTTTATCAAATTATTATTTTAGAATTACCAAATTGTTAAAATCAGATATTGTACTGCCGAACATTTCTGTTCGGTGTATGCAGACAAGAAAGTTCGCTATACAAATCGCCCTTATTAATTTGTGTATCATCTCATCCAACATAAGTTTATATGGCTTCGCTTTTTAACCAAAACAGTAACCTCCGTTCTTTTTTAACCAGTAAAACAATAACTTGGTACACACTATGATTGACCGACGAAGTTTTATAGAATTACTTAGCATGGGCGGTGGTGCTTTGGCGGCTGCCTCTTTTACCATTCCCAAATTTGCACATGCCCAGGCCGAGCGTCAAATTGCCCAGGCAGGCAAAAATGAACTGGCTGCGGATGTGGTAATTGCCGGAGGTGGTTTGGGAGGCTGTGCGGCAGCTTTGGCTGCCCTGCGTAACGGGCTGGATGTAATCCTTACAGAAGAAACCGACTGGATTGGCGGACAAATCACCCAGCAGGGCGTACCTCCAGATGAACATCAATGGATTGAAACACACGGGGCTACCCAGCTTTACCGGGACTTTCGTACAGCCATCCGTCAGTACTATTTTAATCATTATCCCTTAACCGAAGCCGCCCGGAGCCGTCAATATTTCAATCCCGGAGATGGGGCAGTTTCCCGCTTATGTCACGAACCCCGGGTGGCGCTGGCCGTACTGCAAAACATGCTGGCCCCTTACCTAAGCTCCCGCCAATTGGTATTGTTACTTGAACACAAAGCAGTGGGTGCCGATGTAAGCGGGGATAAAGTAAATGCCCTCCAAGTACGCAGTCAGCGTTCTGGCAATGAAATCGTACTCAATGCCCCCTATTTTGTGGATGCTACCGAACTGGGCGATTTGCTGCCTCTTACTGGCACTGAATACGTAACCGGCACAGAATCAAAACAGGAAACGCAAGAGTTGCATGCTCCTGAAAAAGCCAATCCGGAAAACCAACAGGCTTTTACCGTGTGTTTTGCCATGGATTATGTACCCGGCACCAACAATGTGATTGAAAAACCCCGGGAATACGATTTTTGGCGCGACTTTGTGCCGGAGCTGACCCCATCCTGGCCTGGCAAGTTGTTATCACTTACCTATACTCATCCATCTTCTTTACAACCCAAAACGCTGGGTTTTCATCCCGAAGGCATTCCTACCGGAGACGTACTTAACTTATGGAATTATCGCAGAATTATTCATAAAAGTAATTTTGTGAAAGGCACGTACCCCGGAGATGTTACGGGTATCAATTGGCCACAAAACGACTATTTTCTGGGTAACCTGATTGGCAAAGGCGAAGAAGGTTTTCAGCAACACTTTGCACGGGGCAAGCAGTTGAGTTTATCGCTCTTCTATTGGCTACAAACCGAAGTGCCCCGCCCCGATGGCGGACAGGGCTGGCCCGGATTGCGGCTACGTCCCGATGTGGTGGGTACGGAAGATGGTATGGCAAAATATCCGTACGTGCGTGAATCCCGCCGGATTAAGGCCATGTTTACCGTATTGGAAGAACATGTAGGCAAAGCCAACCGGGCACTGGTTACCGGAAAAGAGCAAAATACGGCAGCAGATTTTTACGACAGCGTAGGCATTGGCTATTACCACATCGACTTGCACCCCAGCAGCAGAGGTGATAATTATATTGATTTTGGTTCGTTGCCTTTTCAAATACCGCTGGGTGCTTTGCTGCCAAAACGCATGGAAAACCTGCTTCCTGCCAATAAAAACATTGGTACTACCCATATCACCAATGGGTGCTACCGCCTGCATCCGGTAGAGTGGAGCATTGGGGAGTCGGTAGGCACATTGGTGGCATTTGCACTCGGGAAAAAAGTGGCTCCCCAGGCAGTAAGGGAACAAAAACCGTTGCTGGAAGAATTTCAGCAACATATTCGCAAACAAGGTATTGAAACGCACTGGCCGGCATAACTGTATGACGAACCGGGTCGGAGCGATTGCAATGGCATCGGCCATCCGATTCGTCGTACATTATGCTTTTCTGTAGTTAATGCTAGGCCAGTGATTTTTTCCAGTTCAAATACCCGTACGTAGCTAAGCCTAAATAGAGAAAGTACAACAAGGCCAGTAAATACAATTCTTTGTAAATGTAAATGCCACTGGCCACGGCATCTACAATAATCCAGAGTATCCAGTTTTCTATCTTTTTCCGGGCCAGCATGTATTGGCCCACCAGGCTGTACGAGGTAGTAAAGGCATCCCAATAGGCGAGGTCAGCATCGGTGTATGTATCAAAAAGATAACCAATGATTACAGTACCTACAGCCCCGGTGATGGCTAAGGCCATGAGCAAATTGCTGCCAAGTGTGGTGACTTTAAGCACCGATTTGTTTTTTCCGCCATACAACCACTCGTACCACCCATAAAAGCCAAGAATTACATAAATTACGTGCAACACCAAATCGGAATAAAGCTTTGCCTCAAGAAAGACAATGCCACTGAGCACCACACCTACAATACCGGTAGGCCATCCCCACACGTTTTCCTGGGTATTGAAATAAACGGCAATAAAGCCGAAGATAACGGCAAAAAGTTCGTAATAATTAAGTTCCAAGTTTGGTTATAGTTTGATGTTTGTTGTTTTTGGTTTAGCTTCAAACTGAAAACATTAATCCAGTTGAAAAGGCAGCAAACTTAAGAAATATTTTGGCGGGCATTTACATCCATATTCCTTTTTGCAGGCAGGCATGTCATTACTGTGATTTTCATTTCAGTACCAACCTCACACGCATGCCCGAAATGGTTAAAGCAATTTGCAAAGAGCTTGACTTGCAAAAAGATTACCTCCAGGGCGATACTGTAGATTCTATTTATTTTGGAGGGGGCACACCTTCGTTGCTTGGAGAAGCCGATGTAACCCAGTTATTACAACAGGTGTATGATTTGTTTCCTGTAGAAAAAGGGGCGGAAATTACCCTGGAAGCCAACCCCGATGACCTTTCTGTACAAAAACTGTCTGAGCTAAAGGTAGCGGGCATCAACCGCCTCAGCATTGGTATTCAGTCTTTTGCTGACCAGCACCTGCAATGGATGAACCGGCTGCACACGGCTGAGGAATCGCTCATGTGCATACAAAATGCCCGAAAAGTAGGTTTTGGCAATATCAGTATTGACCTTATTTACGCGGTGCCTGCAACGGCTCACAAAACCTGGAAAAAAGACCTGGCTACGGCCATTGATTTGAAGCCTGAACATATTTCGGCTTATTGCCTTACCATAGAAGAAAGTACAGCCTTTGGCAATTGGGTGAAGAAAGGCAAAATGCAGGATATTGATGAAGAATATGCCGCACAACAGTTTGAAATCCTCATGGAGACTTTGACTATGGCTGGTTATCAGCAATACGAAATTTCTAATTTTTGCCTGCCCGGCTATCATTCCCGGCACAACAGCAATTACTGGAAAAAAGGAAAATACCTGGGCGTTGGCCCTTCAGCGCATTCGTACGATGGGGAAAGCCGGCAGTTTAATGTAACAAACAATACCAAATACCTGAACGCGTTGGCAGAAAACAGGCTGCAACACATTTATGAAATGCTGGAGCCGCACGACCAGGTGAATGAATACATCATGACCAGCCTGCGTACCCAATGGGGCTGCGACCTGAACAAACTAAAAACAGATTTTGAGTTTGACCTACTCTCGGCCAATGAAAGGTATGTGAATGAACTGCTTCAACAAAAAAGAGCTATTATATCAGAAAACCACCTTATTTTGACCAATGCAGGAAAATTGCTTGCTGACAAAATTGCTTCAGACCTCTTTTTGCTCAAATAATGAAATGCTTTTGATGCCTTTCTTTTTCTGCCGCACATTTTTGCGGTAATCATAAGGCCGGATAATGAGGCGCGTACCCCGGTCATAGGTAAAATAATTCCAAAGCCAGTTGCTTAGTACAATCAGTTTCTGGCGGAAGCTTACCAAGTACATCAAGTGTATAAATATCCAGATAAACCAGGCGAAGAAGCCCCCAAACCTGAGCTTGCCCGGCAGGTCGGCCACCGCCCGGTTGCGGCCAATGGTGGCCATAGAACCTTTATCTGTGTAATGAAATGGCTTCATGGCTTTGTCCTTAACTTTTCGGGTAAGGTTTTTTCCTAAAAGTTTACCTTGCTGCATGGCCACGGCTGCCAGTTGCGGGTGTCCGTTAGACGTTTCTTCCGACTTCATCATGGCTACATCCCCAATGGCAAAAATATTTTCGTAACCTTTTACGCAGTTATATTCATCCACTATATAACGGCTTCTTTCTATGATTGCCTTGTCCAGCCCGTTCAGGATTACTCCTTTTACCCCGGCTGCCCACACCACAGTTTCGCTCGTTATTTTCTCTCCATTGCTGAGCGTAACGGTAGTGCCGTCAAAGTCTTCTACCATGGTTTCTAGTTTCACATCTACTTTAAACCGCTTTTCAAGGTCGTGCAATGCCCGTTTTCCTGCGTGATCTGACATGCCATTGAGCAACCGGGGCAGCCCTTCTACCAGGTAGATATTCATCACATCAAAGTTGATTTCAGGATAGTCTTTGGGCAGTACATGCTTTTTGAGTTCACCCAATGCCCCGGCGAGTTCTACACCAGTGGGTCCACCACCTACAATCACAAAGTTGGTGAGGCGGTCTATCTCACCTTCATCTTCGGAGGTAACTGCCTGCTCAAAATTCTGTAAAATGTGGCTTCGCAGGTTAAGGGCATGCGGCACCTGTTTAAGAGGAAAAGCCAAAGCTTCAGCCGATTTATTGCCGAAGTAATTGGTTTTGGTACCACAGGCAATCACCAGGTAATCGTATTTGATGCTGCCGATATTGGTTTTTACCAGATTTTGCCCGGCATCAATTTCACTTACAGTAGCTACCCGAAAGAAGAAATTCTTAACATTATCAAAAACCTTCCGCAATGGCCCGGCAATAGAGTCAGGCTCCAGGCCGGCAGTTGCTACCTGATAAAGCAAAGGTTGAAAGGTGTGGTAATTGTGCCGATCCAGCATAACCACCTGATAGTCTTTTTTAGAAAGGTTTTTTACCATCTGAATTCCGGCAAAACCTCCGCCTATGATAACGATCCGTGGTTTACCAATGTCTGGAACGTGCGCAGTGATAATGTTATGGTCTGTCATATTTCAAATCAGTTGAAAAGATGCATAAGCTATTCAATCTACATAACGAATAGAAAATAGGGTTGTTCATGAAAACGATAGAACAAATAAAAAAATTTGATTATTTTAACCAACTCAAAAACCCCTCAAACCATGAATAGCTTATCACACCTAACGCTTATTTTGTCTTGTTTTATCATTTCTTTGAGTTTGCATGTGTACGGCCAGCAAAAAGAAGTTACGCTCAAGATAAATCCAGACCCCACTATCGTTGAAGTTGGAAAAACTTTGCAACTGCAAGTAGCAGCCCTGGATTCAGCAGGCAACCAACTTTCAGATTCTACTATTCGGTATTGGCCTTTACAGCTAAAAGGGGTGCAGCAAAATATTATTTTTACCGCTGGCGTGAAGGTAGACAGTACCGGGCTTATTACAGGAAAAACACCGGGTATTTACGACATCATCATTATGCGCCCGCCTGCCGAAAAAGGGGAAGGCTTCTCCCGCATTATCCAAAAGGTGCAGGTAATCAACCAGCCTGTTGCTAAAATTGATATAGAAAATATCAATACCCGCCTATATCAGGGTACACTTACTCCTTTGAACTTTCAGGTATATGACCAGGGAGGATTTCTCATTGAAGATGCTGATGTGAAAATTTCTGCTTCCAATCCCAAGGTACTGAAAATTGTCAATGCGCATAATTTGTATGCACTTAATACCGGAAAATCTACCATCACGGTCAGCAGCCAGGGCTTCGAGAATGAAGTAGATATTGAGGTTGTCGATAATCCGGTAACACAACTAACTTTACATGCCAATGCAATGGATGCAAGAACCGGAGATGTATTGCATTTTGAAACACAGGCAATGGATAAGGCTGGCAATTCACTGAATGACGTTCCCATCCGCTACAGTGTAAGTGGTACGGCAGATGAAGCTGCTTCAGGCGCAACAGCCATGATTACCCAAGAAGGCAGATTTGTAGCAGAAAAGGCAGGCACGTATACAGTTACCGCTTTTTCGGGCAACCAGGCAGCAAGTACCGTAGTTGAGATTGTCCCCCGGCTTGTAAGCCAGAAGATAGTGATGACAGGGCAAGGCAGTGTGAGCAACAAACACACTTCCGATTTTTGGGTGTGGGAAGGCGTAGATGGAAAAGACTATGCCGTAACAGGCACCTGGGGTGCCGATGGAAAAGCCTATTTCTGGGAAGTGACAGACCCTGCAAACATCACTCTGATTGACAGTGTGCAGGTAGACGCCCGCACGGTGAACGATGTAAAAGTGTCGGAAGATGGCAAAATTTGCGTGATCAGCCGGGAGGGTGCCTCTAACCGAAAAAATGGTATCATCATTTTAGATGTGACCAATCCTCGTGATGTGCAAATACTTTCTACCTATACCGAGCAACTTACCGGAGGCGTTCACAACCTTTTCATTTACAATGATCATGTATATGCCCTGAGCAATGCACAGCGGTATGAAATTATCAATATTGAAGACCCGGCCAATCCCAGGCGGGTATCCAAGTTTGAACTGGAAAACTCCGCCCGTTTTATTCATGATGTATGGATAGAAGACGGCATTGCCTATTCCTCCAACTGGACCGACGGTGTGGTGATGGTGGATATTGGCAATGGCGTAAAAGGGGGAAGCCCTGAAAACCCGGTGGAAATCGCAAGAGGCAGGGTTGAAGGAGACGCCAATCACGCTGCTTTTCCTTACAAAAGTTCCTCTACCGGAAAGTTTTATGTGATTGCCGGAGACGAAATATTTCCCTTATCAGCTATGTCTTCACCAAATCTGGAAGAAGTGATGATTCCTGCGGGTTACCTGCATTTTATGGACTTTACCGATCCTGACAACCCCAAAGAGGTAGCGCGTTATGAAGTGCCCGAAGCCGGCTCACACAACTTCTGGGTAGAAGATGATAAACTGTACATCGGCTATTACAATGGTGGCCTCAGGGTAGTGGATATCTCCGGCGATTTGATGGGCGACCTGTATGCACAAGGACGGGAAATTGCACATTACAAACCTTTCGATGGAAACGGTTTTATACCCAATGCCCCTTTTGTTTGGGGCGCTCAGCCTTACAAAGGGCATATCTTCTTCTCAGACTTCAATTCAGGCTTATGGTCCTCTAAACTGGAGCCTGTTGTACCTGACGAAACCAATGTGGAAATCCGATAAAGTTATGTTTATGTCATCCAGATTTTTCTTTGCATTGCTGATATGCCTGGTAGGTGCCACGCTGTGTTTCGGTCAAAATTACTACGTTTACGTTACTGCTGAGTCAGAAGACCAAGTAGCGCTCATACAATTTGATGGGGAAACTGCCAACGTCGTCAAAACGATTCCGGTGGGCGTAAAACCAACAGAAATAGAAGGCCCGCACGGCATCACTGTCAGTCCTGATGGGAAGCATTGGTTTCTTTCCCTGGCACATGGCAATCCGTTTGGTTATTTGTTAAAATATGAAACTGGTACTGACAAAGTGGTGGGCGAAACTACGTTGGGTTTGTTTCCTGCTTCTATGCAAATTTCGGAAGCCAGCGGTTTGTTGTTTTGTGTTAATTTCAATCTGCATGGCGATATGGTCCCCAGCACTATTTCGGTGGTAGAACCCGAAACCATGAGCGAAATGGAAAGAATTCCGGTAGGGATTATGCCCCACGGCTCCCGCATCAGTCCGGATGGTACCCGTCAGTATACCGTTGGCATGATGTCGGGCGAATTATTTGAAATCAACACCCTGACACTGGAGGTTGCGCGGGTATTAAACCTGGATAAAAATGAACCTGTCCAAGCCCATACTGACAAGGCGATGACAGGCCATGAAAACCACCATGCAGGCCATGCGATGAATGACATGCAAGGACATCATCATTCGGCCATAAAACCTACCTGGGTGATGCCCCACCCTGACGGGAAAAGAGTTTATGTGGCTGCCAATGGCTCCAATGAAATTTTAGAAATTGATCTGGAAACCTGGAAAATCACCCATAAAATGCCCTGTGGTAAGGGGCCCTACAACCTGGATGTTTCACCTGATGGCACCAAGCTCATCGTTTCCTACAAAAGCGAAGGCAGTACCGGCATTTGGGACTTACAAAATCGCAAAGAACTGGCCCACATCCCCAACACCCGTAAAGTAACCCATGGCGTGGCCGTTTCCCCCGACAGTAAATATGCCTTCATCTCTGTAGAAGGTATTGGCGGAGAGTCCGGCACCATGGATGTAATTGACCTCCGTACTCTGGAAAGAGTAGCTACCGCCGAACTTGGTAAGCAGGCGGGAGGGATTGCTTTTTGGAAGATAGAGTGATAAGTGTTTTGATGAGTTGTAGTGGTACGGCAGATGAAGCTGCTTCTGGCGCAACAGCGATGATTACTCAGGATGACAGGTTTAATAAGAATAATATGTTGATAACCAGATATTTGGTGCGTTGTTAAGGAGCGACTAATTAATTTTGAATGTCCAGACCGGTCGTTTGCTATGATTTACAATATTTTCGGCCAGACTGCCGCTAAGTAAATGGCTCACCCCCATTCTGCCGTGGGTAGCCAGTGCGATCAAATCTGCGTTAATACCTTCAGCAAAGTAGATGATTCCGTCTTCTTCACGCTCATCGTTATATACGGTAGTTGTATAATTTTCTATCCCATGCTTATCAACAAAATCTTTCATCACTTTTTGGTAATGGCGGCTGGTTTCAAAATTATTGGGTGTGTTGATGCTTACGATGTGGAGGGTGGCATCAAATAGATTTTGCAGGTCTTTTAAAGACCCGACCATCTTGTCAAGGTTATTTCTGAAATCAGAAGCAAATACGATGTTTTTTATTTTATCAGCATCTGCCTTAGATTTCACGGTAATCACCGGGCATTTGGCACGCCTCACCACTTTTTCAGTGTTGGAGCCTACCAAAATTTCTTCAAGTCCACTGCTGCCTTGTGTGCCCATCACCACCAGGTTCATTTTTTGGTCAGCAATCACATTAGAAATATTTACATAAGGGTTGCCCACCAAAACATCACCTACAAGTTCTATATTTTCATATTTTGAATCCTGGATGATATTATTAAGGTCTTCCCTGGTTTTTTCTAGTAATTTCATTGTAAATATGTAGGAAGTATCATTAGGTTGGGAAACCTCGCCCGAGGCATTAAAGGAATAACCAACAGGCATTTCAAGTACGTTGAGAAGTTTAACCTTGGCCGAAGATTTTTGGGCTATCTGATGGGCCAGATCCAGTGCATACTGTGCTTGTTCAGAAAAATCGGTAGGAACGAGGATATTTTTCATTTTAAAAGAAATTTGGTTGTACAAACAGTTTTGTTTAATTCATTATTAGTAAAATTGGTTGAATGAACTGGTACATACTATGATCTTAATCAATAAAAAAGATGATTATAAGTAATCTGTACCTTTAGCTGATGGTTTGGCTTTCCCGTATAGCGGTTAAACGTGGAAAATATAAAAAAGCCTCAATAATTGAAGCTATTTTGAGAAGGGTAAAAATAATGTGTAAAAACTGAATTACGGCCCAATTAACGAATTTGTCAGAATTTTATGAAAACCCAAACCTCTCCTCCTAACCTCCCCCAGGAGGGAAATGTCTTGGGTCCTCCCCGGAGTGAGGTTAGGAGGGTAAATATCCATAAGAAAAACTCAAGGCGCATCCAAATACGTTCCCGAACTAAAAGCAAATACATCCGAAGGTGTGCGGGCTGTATGCAAAATGCTGTCCATCTCCTGCACAATTTCAGGATGCTGGGCAGCGATGTTGTTGGTTTCCCCTACGTCCTGGGATAAATCGTATAGCTCCAATGGGCCATCCGGGTTTTCCAGTACATCGTAGCGTACGGCTTTCCACTTTCCTTTTCGGGCGGCTATTCTGCCTCCTTTTTCATGAAATTCCCAATATAAATAGTCATGATTAGGCTGCGTGCCTTCTCCGGTGAGTGTAGGCAAAAAAGAAATGCCATCAATATTTTTGGGAACGGATGTGCCTGTAATCGCAGCTACCGTGGGCATCACATCCCAGAAAGCAGAAACATGGTCGGTGGTGCTTCCGGCTGTAATTTTACCCGGCCAGCGGGCAATCATGGGGACACGAATACCGCCTTCGTACAAATCGCGCTTGTAGCCTTTTAAAGGGCCGTTGCTGTCAAAATAATCCGGGTCGGCACCACCTTCTTTGTGTGGGCCATTATCGGAAGTAAAAATAACCAGTGTATTCTCATCAATGCCTAGTGCTTTCAGCTTGGCCATGATTTCCCCTACCTGATCGTCCAGCACGTTCACCATAGCAGCAAAGGCAGCGTGCGTTTCCGACTGCGATTCGTAAGGGCCGTTTCTGTAGTTGGGGCCATCGTCTACGCCTTCATACGCTTTTTCGGGCGGGAACTTTCCCCGGTATTTTTCCATATATTGCTCAGGGGCTGCCAGCTCAGCATGAGGAATAATGGTGGGAATGAACAGGAAAAAGGAAGTGTCTTTATTGTTTTCTATAAACTCCAGTGCCTTCTCCTGAATCATTGAAGGGGCATACGTACCTTTTTCCTTTCCTTCGTTGGCTTCCAGCATTATTTTTTGGTCGTTGTGCCATAAGTGGTACGGATAGTAATGATGGCCGAGGCGCTGGCAGTTGTACCCAAAAAACTCATCAAAACCCTGGTTCATGGGGTCACCTTCCGAGCCAGGAAAGCCTAAGCCCCATTTGCCAAAAGCCCCCGTAACATACCCGGCTTGCTGCAACATTTTGGGCATGGTAAATACCGTATCAGGCAAGGGATGCTGTCCTTCCGGCTGCACTTCTTTGTTACCCCGGATGGGCGTGTGCCCGGTATGCAGGCCCGTCATCAGTACCGAGCGGGAAGGGGCACAAACTGTATTTCCTGCATAATGCTGGGTAAACAACATACCTTCTTTTGCCAGTTGGTCAATGTTGGGTGTCTGGAACTTCTCTTGTCCGTAGATGCTCAAATCCCCATAGCCCAGGTCATCGGCAATGATGTAGATGATGTTGGGTTTGGCAGTAGTTTTTTCGGCTACTTTTTCTTCCGTACTGCTTTGGCCGGAGCAGCCGAATAATATTAAAATGGAGAGGCTGAAGAATAGGGTGTTTAGTTGCATAAATGGTTGGTTTTTATTCAAAGAGTAAAATTATTCAATATCATAAACATTTTTTAGTTTCCTGAGGGTTGCTTCATACATTTCCTCTCTCTTTTCCTCAAGGGTGTGTGCGGCAATATCTCTCATTTGCTCGTGATTTTCCCAGGTATTGCATGGGTTTGCATAATCCCAATCTAAATTGCCGTTAAAGTCGGCATAATAATTTGGCCTGACTTCCGGGAGAGGTTTCACAAACTTACCAGCCCAACTGCTCTTTTCAGGATTATCCGGATTATGCTCATTATCAATCACATATAAAACAGTGGGCGTGTCCCCAACTCGAAAATATTGCGCCCAGGCTTCTTTTTTCACCACTTCTTTCAGGTGCTTTCCCATGGTTCCAAACTTTGACAGTTTTTCAAGCATTAGGGCTGGTTCGGGACCAGAAAACATGCCTTCGTACGTCCAGTTCATTTCCAGCCACCACATATCATGAAAACGCGGGTCATTGAATATGTCGTTTCGTCCACCTCCATTCCAGTTCATTTGTTTGCAGGGAGGTGATTTTTCCCAATTTTCCGGAATGAATTGGATGTTGCTTTCAAGCATTACCCCTGTTCCAATTGAAATCACCCTGATGTTCTTTGACAGCTTCGGTTCCTGAAACAATATTTCCTTTAAACCTTCCATATTGCCCCAAACCAGTACATAAAGCGGTCTTTCAGTTTCAGATGCAGCTTTAATAAATAATTCGTTAGCATGGCTTCTGTTCGTTGCAAAAGTAGCTTCTAATTCTTGCGGTTTGGGGTATTTTTTCTTTTTAAGGTCATAGGCTGAATAGTCAGCAATGTAAGCGTCAAGGACTAACTGGCACGCTTTTAAACCACTCGCCGACCAGCGTTCTGGCACAATACCTTCAATTTCTAATTCATTTGCATACCAAAGTAAATGCACCAAAGACTGACGGTCGTCCGGGTCCCCGGAATCGATGTTGATGTCTGTAAATACAAATACCCTGGGATTTTCTTTTGCAATATTTTCGGCAGAAATACCAAAAAAAATGAAAACCAAAACTATTAGTATTTTCATGTTTTAAATTCTTGAAGGGAACTTGATTCCCTGTGTTTTCTATGCGTGAAGCAAAGTTTCTGGCTCCGTGCCCACAGACCTTCCAGCAAATTTGTTCCGTTCTGTGTGCCACCTAAAGTATATACACATTTCAAACTATTAACTAGATCCATGGCCTTGTGGCATACAGCCACCGTGGCATTTTAAAATATTCATTTTAACCGTTCTGTGTGCCACAGATCCGGGGTTAGGGCGTTATTGGTGAGCTAAAAATAATAGGAGTTACATCTCCAGCTTCATTTTTTATTTCTTGAATAACTACTCTATGATCATTTTCAAAATCAAATTTTGAAATAAACCTACTTTTGCTCCAAAAACCTTCAATGTGAATTTCAAAGCTAATATATTTTACTTCCTGCTTTTTGCCGTCCCAATACATATCTCCATTTATCAAATCAACTATCCTATTTGTGCTGAAAGTAAAAAGACCTTCTTCAGTTTTTTCATCTACCTCCTCATAAACTGTAGAATAAATACTTTTTATGTCTACAAACTTTTTAAATACCTCCTTAAAGGTTGAAGGAACATTTTCTATTGAAAATTTTATCTCTTCTACTTTAGAAGATAAATTAACAATGTGTCCATTAACAAGATGCGCTAACACTAATGTAAAAGAATTTAAGATTCTTAAATATCTTGCTCTAGGTATAAACTTTGCATCAATTGGGGTTTCTTTTACCCTTAATATTGTAACATTTTCCTTATTAATTTTTGCTAAATTTTGTGCAGATTTGGTAAACTTTTTGGCGATAAAAACTCCATTGACAGGTGATTCAAACAATGAATTGACATATTCTATTTTTTTTAGAAAATCATTTACATGCTTTGGCTCAACAATTTCAGTTGACCAATTTTTACATTCAAACAAGATTATCCTACTATGTCTATTTCCTGCTTTGATATGAACCCAAACATCAATTTCAAAATCAACACCTTGATAATTTAATTTCTTATTAAGAAGAATTTCATATTCTAAATCTTTAAGATTATACATCTTATTTACCTCATATTCCTGGAATAAGTATGTAGAAAGTTCCAAAACGTCACCAATGAACTTACTAGATGCTCGATAGCTTTGGTCATTAAATTTTTCTGGATCAAAAAAACTAGAATTAGGAATCATACTACATTTAAGGTTTGAGTATCTCGTTATTCTGCCAACTCAACTACCAAATCATCCTGCTCCACCATAGTTCCGGGTTCTAACAGAATATTCTTTACCACACCTTCACGGGGAGCCGAAATGGTGGTTTCCATTTTCATGGCTTCTATCACAAACAAGGGCGTACCTTCTTTTACTTCCTCTCCTCTTTTTACCAGAATGTTGGACAACCTGCCCTGCAAAGGAGAACCGATTTCATGGTCGTTCACAGCCTTTCGGTTTACGGCTACCACCGACTGGAAACTTTTGTCTTTAATCATTACCTGCCGCGACTGCCCGTTCAGCTCAAAAGTAACGGCGCGGTAGCCAGCTTCATCAGGTTCAGCAATGAAGAGTAAACGGATGATGATGACTTTTCCTTCTGCGATTTCTACCAGCACTTCCTCTCCGTTTTTCAGTCCGTAAAAGAAAGCTTTGGTAGGCAGTGCCATCACATCTCCGTAAATTTTGCTGTGGTTGTAAAAATCTTCGTACACCTTGGGGTACAATTTGAAGGAAAGAAAATCCAGCATACTGGTATCCGCATCAAACCGCTCCTGAAACTCCTTGAATTCCTTGTCAAAATCAATAGGCTCCAGGTGTTCGTTGGGGCGGTCGGTAAAGGGTTTTTCGTCTTTCAAAATGATTTTTTGTAACTTCTTAGGAAAGCCCCCGGGAGGCTGCCCCAGTTCGCCCCGGAACATACTTACTACCGATTCGGGAAAGGAGAGGGAACTGCCTCCTTTTAATATATCTTCTTCGGTCAGATTATTGGAAGTCATGTACATGGCCATGTCGCCTACCACTTTGGAAGAAGGCGTTACCTTTACAATATCCCCAAACATTTTGTTAACCGTGGCGTAATTTTTCTTGATTTGTTCAAACTTATGCTCTAACCCTAATGCCACTGCCTGAGGGCGCAAATTGGAATACTGCCCGCCGGGAATTTCATTTTCGTACACTTCGGCCGTGCCTGCTTTCAATCCAGACTCGAAAGGATAATAATATTCTCGAACTGCTTCCCAATACACCGCGTATTCATTCAGCAAAGGCAAATCCATCGGCAATTCCCGTTCGTGTCCTTCCATCATGGCCGCCACCGAGTTAAAATTGGGCTGGGACGTTAGCCCCGACATGGAACTGATAGCTACATCCACCACGTCCACACCCGCTTCAATGGCTTTGGCATAGGTGGCAGGTTGTATGGATGAAGTATCGTGCGTATGCAGATGAACGGGCAAATCAACCGCTTTTTTCAATTCGGTAACCAGCATTTCAGCAGCATAAGGCTTGAGCAAGCCTGCCATGTCCTTAATTGCCAGCATGTGCGCCCCTTCGTCTTCCAGTTGTCGGGCCAGGTCCAGGTAATATTGTAAATTGTATTTTGTGTCAGGTTTGGTAACATCGCCTGTGTAACATATCGCCGCCTCAGCAATGGCTTCGGTACGGTCGCGCACCGCCCTGATGCTGGTTTTCATGGCATTGATCCAGTTGAGAGAATCGAAAATGCGGAACACATCGATGCCTGTATTCCAGGCTTTTTCAATAAATTCTTCAATCAGGTTATCAGGATAAGCTTTGTAGCCCACGGCATTGGAGCCCCGCAGCAGCATTTGCAGCAAAATATTAGGAACCGCTTCCCTGAACAGGCGAAGGCGTTCCCAGGGGTCTTCGTACAAAAACCGCATGGATACGTCAAAAGTAGCCCCGCCCCACACTTCCATGGAAAATACCTGCGGATGGTGCTTGGCAAAACCTTCCGCCACACGCAGCATATCTACCGTACGCATGCGGGTAGCCAGCAACGACTGGTGCGCATCCCGGAAAGTAGTGTCGGTGTACTGAATGGCTTTTTCATTTTTCAGCCAGTCGGTAAAACCTTTTCTGCCCAGTTTGGTGAGCTTGTCTTTGGTGCCTTCCGGATACGGCACGTATTTGTAACTAATAGAATGCCCTTTTCCGCCCGTCAGTTTTTCGGTAGCCAAACCTTTGTTGGGCATGAGGGGTGTGCGAAAGTTTTTGGTCGAGTCAATGTATTTTACGTTGGGGTTGCCGTTGATGGTAACATCTCCCAAAAACATAAGCGTGCGTGTGGCCCGGTCCAGCCCTTCCCGAATGTTGAAAAGCTCGGGATGGGCATCAATAAAGCCCACGGTAGCCTGCCCACGGTAAAAAATTGGGTGGGAAATTACGTTGATGAGAAAGCCAATATTGGTTTTTACGCCCCGGATACGGAACTCCCGCAACGCTCGCTGCAACCGTTGCGAAGCCCCCTTGAGCGTGCGGCCCGTAGATGAAATCTTCACCAGCATAGAATCAAAGAAAGGGGAAATTTTTACGCCGGGGTAAGAGCTTCCTTCATCCAGACGGATGCCAAACCCACCCGCGTTCCGGTAGGCGATGATGGTGCCGTAATCGGGGCGGAAATTGTCTTTTGGGTCTTCGGTAGTAATGCGGCACTGAATAGCGAACCCGTTGCATTGCACATCTTCCTGAGAGCGGATATAAATGCGGGGGTCATCCAGCGGATAGCCCCGGGCAATCAGGATTTGGGAGCGTACAATGTCAATGCCTGTGATTTCTTCGGTAATGGTGTGCTCTACCTGTATGCGGGTATTCACCTCAATAAAGTAGATGTTTTTACTTTTATCAATAAGAAATTCCGCAGTACCTACATTATTATATTCTACATGATTGGCTATTTTCAGGGCATATGCGCATATTTTATCCCGGGTTTTTTCATCCAAAGAAGGCGCCGGGGCTACTTCTACCACTTTTTGAAATCGCCTTTGTACCGAGCAGTCCCGCTCATAAAGGTGTACCACATTGCCATAGTTATCGCCCATGAGTTGCACTTCAATGTGCTTGGGTTCTTCAATGTATTTTTCCATGAAGATGGTATCATTCCCAAACGCTTTGCCCGCTTCGTTCCGGGCATCGTTGAAGGCAGATGCCAACGATTTTTTATCCCGTACTACCCGCATTCCTCTTCCGCCCCCACCGGCAGCCGCTTTCAGCATGACCGGAAAACCAATGCGTTCGGCTTCTTTCAGTGCAATTTCGGCGGAAGTCAGCGCTTCTTTGCTGTCTTCTATGATGGGCACTTCGGCAGCAATGGCTACTTTTTTGGCCGATACCTTGTCGCCCAGCTTTTGCATTACTTCTGAGCGGGGGCCTACCCACAAAATGCCTTCTTCCTCGCATCTTTTCGCGAATCGGATATTTTCAGACAAAAACCCGTAGCCCGGGTGGATAGCATCCACCCCGTGCTGTTTGGCCAGGCGAATGAGTTCCTCGATATCCAGGTAAGGCTTGAGGGGTTCATCGTCTTTCCCAATCTGGTAAGCTTCATCAGCTTTGTAACGGTGCAGGGAATACCGGTCTTCATAAGTATAAATAGCAACCGTTCGGATGCGCAGTTCGGAAGCTGCCCGCAGCAGCCTGATGGCGATTTCGCCACGGTTAGCAACTAATATTTTATTGAGTTTACGAAGATGTACAGACACGTTTGGATAGTTTTAATGGAGGATAATTCTGGTAAAGAGCAAAAAACTGTATTAAAAAAACAAATAAAAAAGAAAATAACGAAAATATGTCTGAACCATTTGCCCCTTCTGCTGCGTTTAGGGTACATTACAGCCCTAATTTATTTATACCTGTTTTAAATTTAGCAGAAGCTTACGTAAAGTTTTTTAATTAGCGGTTTTACCTTTAATTTTGAATGTTTGAATTAGAAGAAGAGTAAAGTAATGCACCACGACTTCAAGGCGATCACGCTGAATCACAAGCATGCCCCCCTTGCCATTAGGGAACTCGTAGCATTAGATGCAGAGGAGGCAGCCAGGCTTATCAAAAAAATCACCGAATTCACACCCGCACAGGATATTCTTATTCTGTCTACCTGCAATCGTACGGAAATTTATTACGCGGCCCCGGAAGATTTAAGCCATGAACTCATTAAGCTGATTGGCATTGAAAAAGGTATTACTGATATTGCCCAACTTGACAGTTACTTTGCAAGGGTCAATAAAAGCATGGCTGCTGTCCGTCACCTGTTCCGGGTATCTATCGGACTGGAAGCCCTGGTGCTGGGCGATATGCAAATTTCCAATCAGGTGAAACGAGCCTACCAGCTTTCTGCTGATGAAAATGTGGCAGGGCCTTTTTTACACAGGCTAATGCACACCATTTTCTTTACCAGCAAGCAGGTGGTACAGGAAACTGCTTTGCGTGACGGGGCAGCTTCTGTTTCTTACGCGGCTTCAGCCCTGGCACTGGACCTGACAACTGAAATACTCAACCCCAAAGTGCTGGTGATTGGCCTGGGCGAAATTGGGGCCGATGTGTGCCGGAACCTACGCGACAGCAACAACAGGCAAATTGACGGCTCAAATATTTTTATTACCAACCGTTCTGCCGAAAAAGCGGAAGCTCTGGCTGTGGAATGTGGTTTTCAAACTTATCCGTTTGAGCAAATTGAAAAACTGATTGCAGATGTAGATGTAATCATTTCTGCCGTAGCATTGCCGCAGCCCCTCATTACCAAAGCCCTCATAGAAAATTACGACCTGCTGCGCTTTAAGTATTTCATAGACCTTTCTGTGCCCCGTTCGGTTGAAGAGGGGGTTGAAAATGTGCCGGGTGCATTGGTGTATAATATCGACGACATCAAGAGTAAGGTAGACGAAGCACTGAACAAGCGAGTGGCAGCCATCCCACAGGTAGAAGCCATCATTGAAACAGCGCTGAAAGAACTGAAAAGCTGGACGCAGGAAATGGAGGTTTCGCCTACCATCAAAAAGCTCAAAAATGCTTTGGAGCAAATTCGTCAGGAAGAAATGGCACGGTACCTGAAAAACCTCTCTACCGATGAAAGCCAGCGACTTGATGCCGTTACCAAAGGCATGATGCAAAAAATACTCAAATTACCCGTACTCCAGCTCAAAGCTGCCTGCAAACGGGGCGAGGCCGAAACCCTCATCGATGTGCTCAACGATTTGTTCGATTTGGAAAAACAGCCGGAAAGCAAACCCAAACGCTAAATTTTTTTGGAATTCTCTTGAACAAACACCTATTTATTAAAAAAGGGCGCCTTTTCATATACCTTCCTTCACAATAGGCATAGGCTACTTTCGGCAAATTTTCAGTTTTCTCTATACTTTTATTTCAGTAGCTTTCTGAGATTCCGTATCCAGTATCAATATTCCTTCTTGGATATTGCTGAGCTGTGCTAACAGTAATCCTTTGTCATTCCAGACAGACGACTTTCCTGCACATATATTTCCATCACAAGCTCCAATGCAGTTTGCCATCAGCACGGTTATGGAATATTGACGGGCAATTTCAGAGAGCCTACTGAGTGCCTTGTCAATACCGTTTACAGATTTTGCTACACTGGCAATGTAAATTTTTGCCCCCCTTTCTATGGCTTTTTTTGCATGAACAGGCACAGATATTTCATAACAAATAGCCGGTGCAATATGATTTTCGTCAATGTACAGGCAAGTGATGTTTTGTCCGCTCACAAAAAATGCTTCTTCATCAGGATGTAAATACTTTTTTGAATAAACCTGCCTGGGTTTTTGGGGATAGAAAAGCAACATGCTTATACAAATTCCTTTATCGCTTTTTGTGGGCATGCCCACACCAATGGTTATTTGCCTGGCATTGGCAATGCTTTGAAAATCATCAAACCGGGCGTCACCCGGCTCCATCGCTAATTCACTTGCAAGGGCAGGCTCATAGCCAGTCAGTGACAGCTCCGGAAAGATAATCATACCTGCATCATGCGAAACAGCCAAATCGATCAACCTCTTATGATACGCAATATTCTTGTCAATATCACCTTTAAAAGGCCTGGTTTGGGCAATACAAATTTTCATATCTCTGAAAATCAGTTTTTTTAACTGAACTACAAAGCCAGTAAAGGATTGGGGTGTTTGAACTTATAACCCAACTCCTTTTTTAGCTTATCGCTATTAATTACTTTGAAATTTCCTTTTTCTTTTCCGGCAAAAAGAGGAGGTGGTATGCCCATATCTTGCACTGCTGCTGTGTAAAACGCCTTTTTGGAAGGATGGACATCGGCACAGGCATTATACACTTCTCCCCAGCGTTCTTGCTTAATAATGGCTGATAAAACAGCTATGCAATCATCCAAATGAATTAAGTTGACAGGGGCTTCTCCATTGTTATCCAAAGTTTTGCCTGATAAGAAGCGGCCCGGGTTGCGGTTGCTACCAAACAAGCCTGCAAACCGTACAATGGTGGCAGTGAAATTTGAGTTTTCCTTTAGCAAATTTTCCACTTGCAACAGGGCTTGCCCACTTTCCCTATCCGGGCTTCCGGCATCTTCCTCTTTCACCTCCCGGCTCAGGTTTGGATACACTGAAGTAGAGCTTACAAACAATAATTTACTGACTGGGGTATTATGCAAAGCATGGATGAGCGAACGCATTTGGGCAACATGAAAATCCACCACACCGGTACGTTTGCGACCGGGCGGCACATTTACCACCAAAATATCAGTATCAAAAAAAGAAGGATCGTAATTTTTATTAATCTCAGGGTTTAATTTGATAAGATAAGGCTCAATACTATTTTCTTGCAACATTTTTATTTTTTCATTCCGGGTAGTGGCCCCTTTTACTGAATAGCCTTGCCCAATGAGGCTCGTAGCCAAAGGAAAGCCCAGCCAGCCACAGCCTAAAATACTTATCGGTGTTTTTGTTAACATAACCATAAAAATATTAAATTATAGGGATTTACTAAACTTAAACCAAATCCCATGAAAATTGCAGTACTTTCCAGAAACCCGAAACTTTACTCTACCCAAAGGCTTATAGAAGCAGGCACAGAAAGGGGACACGAGATGATGGTGGTAGACCATTTAAAATGTAACATTGAGATAGAAAGAAGAAGCCCCAAAATATTTTATAAAGGTAATTACCTGAACGACATCCATGCCATCATTCCAAGAATCGGCGCTTCGGTCACTTTTTACGGCACGGCTGTAGTACGGCAATTTGAAATGATGAAGGTTTTCTCCACTACCGAATCTGTAGCTTTGGTAAGGTCCCGTGACAAGCTTCGCAGTTTGCAAATTTTGTCACGGGCCGGGCTGGGCTTACCCAAAACGGTTTTCACCAACTATGCAAAAGAAGTGGATCAGGTTGTGGAGAGCGTAGGGGGTGCTCCTTGTGTAGTAAAGCTCCTGGAAGGAACGCAGGGGCTGGGCGTAGTGTTGGCAGAAACCCAAAAAGCAGCCGAATCGGTTGTAGAAGCCTTTAATGGCCTAAAAGCCAGGGTGATTATTCAGGAGTTTATCAAAGAAGCGAAGGGGGCTGATATCAGGGTGTTTGTGATTGGGGAAAATGTGGTAGGGGCCATGAAAAGACAGGGAAAAGAAGGAGAGTTTCGTTCCAATTTGCACCGGGGCGGTACGGCGGAGGTTATCAGCTTATCTGACGAGGAAGAACGGGCCGCTATAAAAGCTGCTAAAGCCATGGGACTGGGCGTGGCAGGCGTTGATTTGCTGCAATCCTCAAGAGGGCCGCTGATCCTTGAAGTCAACTCTTCTCCCGGCCTCGAGGGGATTGAAAATGCTACCGGAAAAAATATAGCGGGCGGGATTATCAAATATATAGAGCGGAACACCGATTTTGAGTAATGTAATGCCCGGCAGGTGATGAAGGTTAAAGTATATACACGTTGAATTTATGACCTAAATCCATGGCTCGGTGGCTCACAGGCCATTTGATATCAGTGTTTTTTTAACCGTTCTGTACCATAGCCCTCAGGTTAAAAATTAGCGATCTTTGCGTGTCCATAGCAAGCCTTTCGGTTAAACTTCATATGGCTTTCTTTTTACCGCAAGGCACGCAATGAATTACAGTAATTTTGTCAACTTTATTAAAAAAACTAATAAAAATACAACTCATTGACCTAACAAACTTGTTAGCCTGACAACTATGGTGTGCTACAGACCAAGTTTTATGTATTTGTGTATATACTCTAAGATGAGGACAGGTCAGGAATAAAGGTCAATCCTTTAAAGAAGAATCTTTATCCCCGGATATGTTGATATCACTGCTCCTGAAATGCAAATCCCTTTGTGGGAAAGGTATTACTACACCATTTTCAGCAAACTTTTTGGTGATGGTTTTTCTGATGTCACTCTTTACCTGATCAATCCCAAACATTTCATCAGACCAGAAAAATAGCTCAAAATTCAGGGAAGAATTGCCAAAATTTATTAACCGGACAAAAGGTTGTCTTTCCTGATAGCAAAGCGGGTGTTCAACAGCACTTTCTGCCAGGATTTTGTAAACCAGGTCTACATCTGTACCATAAGCCACGTTTACCGTAATACTAAAACGCGCCCGTTCGTAGTTGTACGTCCAGTTAATTACTTTGTCAGTTACGATTTTTGAGTTGGGCAAAATTACGATAATCTCACTTCGGTCTATTGCAATGGAAGTCCTGAGGCCAATTTTTTGTACCCGCACCACCTTGCCATCTACTTCAAGAATGTCCCCAACTTTGATGGAACCTTCGATTAGCAAGATGATGCCCGACACAATATCATTGAACGTTTGCTGCAACCCCAGCCCAATACCCACCAGCAATGCGGCCGACCCAGCAATAAGAATTGTAACTTTTACTCCTACCGATTCCAGGGCTAAAACAATAACAATTACCCAGATAAGGTATTTGATGATTTGAAAAAGGGCAAACTGGCTTCCGTGATCAAGTTTTTTGAATTTCCAGGTCCTGGTCAGGGCTTTTTTGATGCCCCAAA
The DNA here is from genome assembly GCA_965230065.1 of Cyclobacteriaceae bacterium. Taxonomy (GTDB): domain Bacteria; phylum Bacteroidota; class Bacteroidia; order Cytophagales; family Cyclobacteriaceae. The sequence goes on from OZ245942.1 coordinate 1,308,508, forward strand.
GAATGATGTTGGCAATCAGGAAATATATCAATAACCTGAGCAAGTCATACACGTTGAAAGCGTATTCACCCACTTCCAGGATATTGAACTCCAGTATTTTATTGATGATGTCGGGCATATTGGAAAAAAGGTAATTGGAGACTTCGGAAGTTTACACAATTAATGCTTGCAATACGCATATATTATCCAAAATTTCCGAAGTCTATTCTCTTTTATAAACTGATGCTTCCATAGTAAATTTTCTCGGTATACTGGGAAAAATCGCTTACCTTCTCCTGAAATGCCTTGTACGAATCGTAGGCTTTTTTGCCCAGCGGGTCGTTGGCTATAATTTCGTTCACTACTTCCTTGCTGTTTTTGCGAAAAATATCCAGCACACTATCCGGGAATTTCTGAATTTCAACCTTCCCTTCTTCCTTGATTTTTTTCATGTAAACCGCATTCATGGCTTCTGCCTGGGCAAACATCCACCCATTCAGGCGGTAAGCAGCTACCCGGATGATGGCCTGCAAATCGCTCGGTAATTCCTGGTATTTGGGCTTGTTGACCAGCAACTCCAGGGCGGTCCCGGGTTCATGCCAGCCGGGATAATAGTAATATTGGGCCACATCCTGAAAGCCCATGATGTAATCGTGGTAAGGGCCAATCCATTCGGTGGCATCTATCACGCCCCGCTCCAGGTTGGTATAAATTTCGCCTCCGGCAGAGAGCACCGCCGTACCGCCTGCCCGTGTAAATACTTTACCACCAATGCCCGGAATGCGCATTTTTAGTCCCTGAATATCTTCAACAGACTTGATTTCTTTGTTGAACCACCCGCCCATTTGCATGCCTGTGTTGCCTGCCGGGAAAGGCTGTAAGTTGAAAGGAACGTAAGTTTCCTCCCAAAGACTCAAACCGTTGCCACTGATGAGCCAGTCGTTCATTTGCTGGGCATTCATGCCGAAAGGAACCGTGGAAAAAAACTGTGCTGCCGGAATTTTACCCGCCCAATAATACGATGCACCATGGCCTAATTCAATGGCACCACTGCTCACGGCATCGAATACTTCCAGGGAAGGCACCAACTCTCCCCCACCATACACAGTTACTTCCATCCGCCCACCCGACATCTCTTTGATCCATTGGGCAAATAAGTTACACCCCTCCCCCAAAATAGGAAAGTTAGGAGACCAGGTGGTTACCATTTTCCACTGATAAGCCTGATTAAAATTAATGTAAGGGGCTGACATTTTTTTCTCTTCGCTTTGGGGTGTACAGGCAGTACCGAGCAAGGGAGTAGAAGCAATAAGGGCAGCTGAACTTTGGGTTAAAAACTCCCTTCTTTTTACTTTTTTCATGGGTTTGTTTTAGCGTGTTTCTGGTATAAATATATACTTCTGATGCAATGTATTAAGAAGCTAACAATGAGCGGTTTATGTAATGTAAGTTTCTGAGGTAAAGCTAATAAAAATACCAAAACCGGATAATTTTTTATACTTCTTCGATGTGCCAAATTAGCACACAATTATCAAAAAATGTGGATAACCCCCAAAAGTTATCCACAAATCAAGAGTTTATCCACAATTTCAAGACCAATTTGCACTTTCAGGTAGATTGGATCAAAATTTATTACAAAGGTCATTTTTATTTTTTCTAAGCATTTTTTACTTCTTTAGTTATATGAAAAAAAGCACTAAGCTGTCTGCCTTTCTGTTACTTTTTTACCTCTTAATTTTTAGCATATACCCCCCTACCGTGCATGCCCAGTCTGTCTATGATTTATCATGGAAAAAAGACGTGCCCATGCTGGCAGGCGGCATGGCAGGTACTACGGCCAGCCTTTTGCTCAGAGCTCATCACGACCCCCTTACTGATATCGAAATTGCCCAGTTAAATCCTAATGATATTAATATTTTTGACCGCCCGGCTATTCAATATTATGGAGAAGGGGCACGGGAAGCAAGCGACGTTTTACTTACCCTTTCTTATGCCCTCCCGCTTACTGCGCTTCTATTTCAGGATACAAGAAGCGATGTTGGTACCATTGGTGTGTTATTGGCCGAAACGCTTTTACTCAACGAAGCCTTCACCGGTATTACCAAAACTTTGGTAGAAAGACCTCGCCCGTACACTTATAATCCGGAGGTGCCGGAAACAAACAAAACTGAAAATGACAGTAATTTGTCTTTTTTTTCGGGGCATACCTCCTACACGGCAGCCTTGTCTTTTTTTTCGGCCAAAGTAATTACAGACCATACCGATAACCGCACAGTTAAAATTATTGCCTGGACAAGTGCCGTCCTTCTGCCAGCGGCTACAGGCTACATGCGCTACCGCGCAGGCATGCACTTTCCTACAGATATTATTACTGGTTATGTAATAGGGGCCAGCCTGGGCTATCTGGTACCGCAATTGCATAAAGTAAAATCAGACAAAAAACAGCTAAGCCATCACATAAGCCAATTCACACTCAGTCCTATGAGTTTGCGTATCGTATTAGTGTTTTAACTTTTTCTTTCATGGATAAACCTGGTAACAATCACTGGAGTTGCCAGTAGGAGGACAGAAGGATGCTTTACAACCTCCTGATTTTTCTTCTCCCAGTTTCCGACACTCATCTTCGGTTACGAAAGCTTGATTGGTTTGTACAAAAGGTTGTCCTGTGCCGGCTCCTCCACAACTGATTGAACAGTTACCAGCCTCATTATCACTGCAAGAGGAAAGACAGAAAAAGAACATAAGCAAAAGGGATAAATAGGCTACTTTTTTCATAACTATTGAGAGTTAGTAACAAACAGTTTTTAAATCCACAGGAAAAAAAGTACACCTGTTTTTAGCCATCCCAACTAATGTAACAAACTTTTACTGCACACCTTTCACTTTCATATCCAAAGTATACAGGGATTTCATGGCAGTGATGAACAGCGTTTTTTGCTTTTTGCCTCCAAAGCATACGTTGGCCGTCCAGTTTTCATCTACCGGGATATGGGCGATTAACTCGCCTTGTCGACTGAAGACGGTTACCCCTTTTCCGGTAAGGTATACATTGCCTTTGTTATCGAGTGTCATGCCATCGGAACCCATATCAGCGAATAATGTTTTATGTGAAAGGGTGCCATTTGGATGAATGAAATAAACATAAGTTTTTTTGCCTTTAATATCGGCTACATACAATCTTTTTCCATCGGGAGAGCCTACAATACCATTGGGGCGCACCAAGTCAGTGGCTACGGGCTTGAGCACTTTTCTATCCGGCGAAAGGTAATACACATTTTCATTTTCTATTTCCTTTTCGGTGCGGACCCAGTAATCCCTTTTGTAAAACGGATCGGTGAAGTAAATACCGCCGTTGGGGTGTACCCACAAATCGTTGGGGCCATTGAGCTTTTTTCCTTCAAAATCACTGATAAGCACGGTTACTTCTTTGTTTTTATCAATTTCCCACAGTTGGTTTTTCTCATCGGCACAGGCCAGCAGGTTGCCTTCGTTGTCAAAGTACAAGCCATTGGCTCGTCCGGCATCTTCCATATACACAGAAAGCGTTCCGTCAGTGCTCCACTTCATGATGCGGTTGTTGGGTTGGTCAGTAAAATATACGTTACCATCCCCATCTGCGGCCGGGCCTTCGGTAAATTTATAATCGGCAGCCACCTGCTGCAACGTTGCCCCTTTGGCAATGAGCTTATTTTTGGCATTTTCTGTAGATTGGGCATAAGCCGTTGAAGCAAAAAAAAGGGCAAAAGAAAGACAGTAGCCAAGATATAATATTTTGGTTTTCATGGTTTATGGTTGTTGTAGTGAATGGGTAAAGGAAAATAAAATCGATAACGGAAACCTTTTAGGTTTTAGCGATAATGATGCAACAAAGTGGCTAAAACTTAAAATTTTAAAGGATTTTTCATCTTTAAACTTGCTTCGGATCTGGATGCTGCCAGGGAGAACGATAATCACGTTGTAAAAGCTTATTGGCTTCGCGATCGCCCACAATTTCCTGTTTTGTAGGGTCATACACCAGCGGACGGCCTGCTTCCATGGATAAATTAGCCAGGATGCAGGAAGCGGTAGAAATATGCCCGTCTTCAATATCAGCCACTGGGCGGCCGTTATTTTCAATAGCAGCCAGGAAGTCGAGCATATGCTTGCGGGTGGCGGGGGCAGCGTTGAGTTCAATCCGGTCTTCAGTAACATCTTCCGGGTATTTTTCTTTTTCGTAAAGTACATCAAAATGCATTTTTTCCCCATCTCCTTCCGGAATAAAGTCGGCCTGCATGGTACTTCCCGCCAACGTGCCTTTTTCTCCGTAAAGCTTGAACGACCAGGGGTAATCCGGATCGGCCGGCGTGCCCCAGCTCCTGTGCTGCCATATGCAGTTGAGTTCGTCATATTCAAACACGGCCGACTGGGTATCGGGTGTATTAGATTTTCCGTCTTTCTGCACGTAAATCCCTCCTTGGGAAGAGATGCGGTTAGGCCACCCGAGGTCTAGCATCCAGCGTACGGTATCCAGCATGTGCACGCACATATCGCCCATGATACCATTGCCATATTCCATAAACGTACGCCACCAGCGGATGTGGGGTAGGCCGTCATAAGGCCGCATGGGTGCTGGGCCTGTCCACATTTCGTAATCAAAGAAATCGGGTACAGGCTCTACCGGCGGATTGCCATTGGCCCGCATGTGGAAGTAGCAGCACATTTCTACATGGGATATTTTGCCCAACAATCCGGCATCCACCACTTTTTCTTTGGCTTCAATGAGGTGGGGGGTACTCTTACGCTGGGTGCCTACTTGTACCACCTTGTTGTATTTACGAGCGGCGGCCAGCATGGCTTCCCCTTCCATTACATCCACGCTGATGGGTTTTTGCACATACACATGCGACCCGGCTTTTACGGCATCTATCATTTGGAGGGCATGCCAGTGGTCGGGTGTGCCAATGAGTACAATATCCAATTCGTTTTCAGCCAGCATTTTCTGGTAATCATTGTAAGTTTTGGGTATTTTACCCGATTTCTGCCGCTGGCTCACCAGGGTAGCTGCCTGTGAAAGCATATTTTTGTCCACATCGCATAAAGAAATCACTTCTACCGGGGCCACTTGTATCAACCGGAACAAATCACTTTTTCCATACCAGCCCGTACCAATTAACCCTACACGCAGGGGATTGTCGCGAAAGATTATATCCAGTCCCTGAGGATCCAGAGTAGAAAGGGCAAAAGAAGCGGAAGCGGTTTTAAGAAAATGACGGCGGTTGATATTGAAGTTTTTCATATAAATACAATATTACAGGTTTAAATTGCCAATTGGGGTTAATTCTATTTGCACAAATTTTTGGAAGTTTAAATATGATAATAAAATCTGAACTGAGTATAAGAAAATAACCAAAAAGAAGAAATTCAACTGTTAAATTAGCAATTTACCTTCAATTTTAAATATTAAGTATCATTACTTATTAATAGCTAAATTTTTCTTCATACCTTCTGTGTATTGCATGTGTTCCCTGTGAATATCAGACACATGTAACAATTTATTCATTATCAAATGTTATGGGCTGGTGTTGATTGGAAAGGCTTCTTATCTTTGATTTTTAATAAAATTTATCATAAAATTCAGCTAAATTCTATGAAAAGTTATATTATTGTTGTTTTAACCTTTTGTTATTCCTTCTCGCACGGGCAAACCCTTAACCGCAATTGGGAACAAGCTTTAAGTAACGAACTTAAGCAATTTATAGCCTGTGAAAATGCAAACACCCACGAGGGTAATTCTTGCAATGACCTCATCGGAAAATCGGTTGCTACTGTATATAACGTAAATGATTTTTACTCTAAAAATGCAAACCGATATATGTTGGTGAGCGAAATTTCAGAATTTTTAGAAGAAAATAACCGATGGAAACGTCTGGGCCATGCCTACGAACAAGAAGCATTGAATGAGGCGCAGAATTACGCCAATGCCCGAAAGGCAGCCGTCGCCGTATATTTAAATGAAGAGGGCATCGGCCATGTATCCCTCATATTACCCGGTGAACTCAGCCCATCCGGTTCGTGGGGGTTTAAAGTGCCAAATTCCGCCTCATTCTTTTCAAGTACCCCGGAAAAGTCTTACATTGATAAAGGACTTTCTTACGCTTTTGAAAGGGGGCACATCAAACAGGTGGTACTGTATGGGAGAAGCTATTGATATTATTCCAGATAAAATCATAAAATCTACTGAACTTGGTATTCCAATGTATAAAAGGCCTGTTTGTTATGCTGCTGATATTTGGTGTAATCAATCTCAAAAGGCCGGTTCAGATTGTTCCCGGCAAGGTCTTCCAAACGAGATTCTACGTGTATGCGATGATTGCCCTTTTTCCATGGATGATTGGGAGTAAAATGTAATATGCTTTCTTCTTTTTCAAGGAGAATGTTTCCTGGAATGCTTTCACCTTCTTTTCCATAAATAGTAATGGTTTCATGAAGAAGCGCATAATCCAGCGGTTCGCCAAAAGAAATTGTCAGGGGTTGGCGGGTACCGGGTTTGGGAATCTTTAATTTCCATGTATCCGTCACAGGCAATGACTTGTCACCTGAAGAAACATAAAATTGTTTAATATAAGCCTGACCCAGTAATGCGCCTTCCTGATCTTTCCAGGAAGGTGCTACCTTCAAAGCAATCTTTTCCCCGGCTATCAAAGGTGGCCCCAGGGCTTTATTGGGTTGTAAATCTTTTTTGATCCGCCCCGGGTCGAGCCAAAGCGTAAGGAGGGTACCTTCTTTGTTCCACAACTCAGGCTGCAATGCCAAAAAAGGAGCCGGTACAGTATCCTTTTTTCCATCTATCAAAGTAATGTGCTGCAAAGCATTGCCTGCCTGCATGGGCTTGGAGAATTGAAAATACATTTTCAAGAGATTTTCCGGTACAGTATCTGAGGTTGGGTAAACCGAAAGGAGTACAGGCGCTTCTGTATTTTCCGGATGAGGTATTGTTACACCCCCCACAAAAATTGTATCGGTGAAAATGTTATAATGCAACCCGGGCGTAAAAGGAATCAGGGGTCTGAAAAGAATGGCTTCTTCATTTGTTTCAATTTTACCCAGAATGGCAGGCTGTTCATCGGTTTCGGCCAAACGTACCGTTATAGTACTGCCTTCGCCTGTCGTTACAAGGTTTCGAGGAATGGCAATGCCCACCGCTTTCGAACCTTCCCAAAACAAAGAGATACCAGGCTTGTGGTTACTTTTATCATCTTTGAATGCACAAGCCGACAAGAACAAAAATAAGCTTATAACCAGGCCATAATTTTTATCCAGCCTGGTTATATTGTTTTTTATAGCCATCGGTCATTAGCCGTCCATAGGTCAAGATCGCCGTTGGCTTTGCGTTGTAGCATCACAAACTGGGTGTTATCCAGTTTATCCAATTGCAATACATTAACCATGGGAAAGGTAATAAAATCAACCCCGGCAGTAGCCGAACGTTGTTGTACCGGCTCGGTGAGGGAACCGTTGTACGAAGCAATATCGTCAAAGTTAACTTTCATCACCGGGCGGTTAGAATTGGCCATGAGCAGGTAAGAAGCACCATCTTTTTCCATGGTGATGATGTCCAGGGGCGTATTTCCATTGCCAAATTCTGCAATGGTGCGACCCTTCACATGGGTACCAGGTTTGAGTTCATCCATAGGGAACAACACCAGGGGGGTACAGGTGTAACTCGCCACAATATATTTCTTGCCGTCAATAGTGGCAGGTGTAAATGTTTTGATGGGCGCATAGGTTTCGTACCGGCCATGCGCGGCATGATAAATTTCAAGGGAAGCACTTTCCTGCATATCTGTAAAAGGAAATGGAATGCTCCTGAAGGTAGAACTAAATTCCTGATTAGAAAGGCCCGATACCATCAACTTTCCATCATTATAAGTAAGGTCAGACACTGCCCATACCCGCAGGGACCTTCCACGCTGGTCTTTGGCATCTTCTGCCGGAGCGTTGTTGATGGCAGTAGCACTGTACATAACATTTTCAAGGGCAACTGGCTGGAAAGTTTCTCCTTCCACCGTGAGCAATACAGGCGTACCGTCGGCATGATGTACGGCAAAATAGACCTTTTTGGAAAGTGGGTTGACCACCATATCCTGAATAGAAATATTTTCTACCGTAGTACCCAGTGCGGCGGCTACCTTTTTGTCGAACTGCTTCATTTCAACAGGTTCTGCCATGTCCACCGGATTTTTGTCTTGCGTATCTATGGCAAATACGGTAGCGCTTTTGGAATCGCCAAGGAACAGAATGCCTTCCGGGCCAAAGGTAAGCGCATCAATGGATTGCACCCCGGGTGTTCCCATCGCAAAATCTTTCGTCCAACTTTCATGAGCCTCGTACTTGCTGGCAACAAACAAAGTGCACACGGCCAATACCAATACGGATAGTGTAAGTACCTTTTTCATAGTCTTAATGGTTTGGTGATTTGAAAAGTGAGGTGGTGTGCAAAAAGATAAGATTAAAGGTAACAATTTTTCGGTTTTTTCCTACTGTTTCCAGGCTGGTGTTGGTACCCCGAGGCCATCATCCTCTCAAAATCCTACGTTGCATTGGCATAAGGCTATTCAAATCACTCGTTGTGTAAAATACCTTTGCCGGATTGGTAAACGCCGCTTTAATTATCTGAAAACTCCCCGTACACAAGGAAATGCCAATCACAATCACCACCGGAATGAGAAACAGCCACCAGAATAATTCAATACGGTACATATAACTTTCCAGCCATTGGTACAGGCTGAAATAAGCAATGGGCAAGGCGATAAGGCCAGCAAGGCACACCAACTTGATATAATCTTTGGAAAGTAGCAGGAGAATATTTAGAAGCTCCCAGCACTTTGCGGATGCCGATTTCTTTAGTGCGTTGGCGTACCATGAAAGCCGAGAGGCCAAACAAACCGAGGCAGGCAATGAAAATAGCTAAGCTGCTGGCAGCCGTGAATACTTTGCCAAACTGATCCTCGGCCTGGTATTGGGTGTTGAAGTATTCATCCAGGAAGAAGAAATTGAATAGATTGCCGGGAAATAGATCTTTGTAAAAATTTTCTTGATTATTCCCCACCGGATGAATCCCCGTTCCCTTCAATACCAACATGATTTCGAATTCGGGGTGAAAACACCAGATGTAATATACATGGAGGGTGAGCCGATTATTTTCAAATTAGATTTGAGCGAATCGCAGATTTCACTACTTTTAATCTTTTCCTTAGCTTATTCTTCCAATCAGTAACATCATTCATATGGAACGCAGAGAAATTCTTAAACAGTTGTCCGTTTTGCCTTTTGCGGGCAGTTTCCTGGCTGAAGGGTCGGTATTGTCATCATCCGGAACAGGAAAACCTTTATTTGCAGACCAAAATATCTATCATTCCATTGGCGTAGAAACGATCATCAATTGCCGGGGTACTTTTACCATCATTGGCGGGTCGGTAGAGCGGCCTGAAGTGGTGGAAGCCATGGAAGCAGCCACCGGATATTTTGTTCAGTACGATGAGCTGGCTTTCGGAATCGGCCGCCGACTGGCTGAACTCACAAAAACAGAGTGGGGCATGATTTCTTCAGGATGTGCTGCAGGGCTGAAGCATGTAACCGCCGCTTGTGTAACAGGAGGCAATCCCGAAAAGCTCATCCGTATTCCAGACCTTACCGGCTTTGAAAAGACAGAAGTCATCATTCCTACGTATTCCCGTAATGTATACGATCATGCCGTACGCAATGTGGGTGTCAAAGTAATTATGGTAGATACGGCGGAAGAACTGGAAAAAGCTTTGAGCAGCCGCACAGCCATGATTTACGTGCTGGCAGGTCGTAACTCTGAGCCTGGCCAGCCGCTTTCAACGGAGGTAATTTCCCGGATTGCCAAACCGAAAAATGTGCCTGTGCTGGTGGATGCCGCCGCCGAAGACCTTACCATCCCGAATGTGCATATTGAACAGGGAGCTACCGTGGTGGCTTACAGTGGTGGAAAGGCTCTTTGTGGCCCCCAGTGTGCAGGGCTATTACTAGGTGACAAAGACCTCCTCATGTCGTCCTGGCAGGCCAGCTCTCCCCATCATGGGCCTGGGCGCGACAACAAGGTAGGAAAGGAAGAAATGTTGGGTATGCTGGCCGCCGTAGAAGCCTGGACCACCCGCGACCACAAAGCTGAATGGAACCAATGGCTTTCCTGGCTGGATGAAATCTCCAAAAAAATGCTGAAGATAGACGGCATATCTACCAATGTAATCGAACCCACAGGGCTTTCCAACCATGCCCCTGTATTGCACATCAGCTGGGACCCGGAAAAGCTACACATCACCGGAGATGAAGTGGCCGAAGAAGTGGCCAGAAACAAACCCAGAATCGCCATTGGTAGCCGTACCAGAGACAGAGAAACTTCTGTCAACATCACACCTAACCAGATGCAACCCGGGAATGCCAAAGTTGTGGCAGATCGCCTTTACGACATTCTCTCAGAGAAGCGTCAACCTAAATCAGCTGCCATGACACCTCCCAAAGCTAATATCAGCGGTCACTGGGATGTAGAGGTAGCCTTCTTCACCAGTAAAAGCGAGCATGCCTTGTTTATAGAACAAGATGGCAATTGGATTCAGGGAACACACAAGACGGATTTTGCACTTCAGGATGTTGTGGGCATGGTAGAAGGAGATGAAGTGAAGCTACGGTCGGTTTATCGCATTCCGGGAAACCATATTACCTATCTGTTCTCGGGCAAAGTATCCGGTGACAGCATTTCGGGTTCCATCTACTTGGGCGAATACCTTACTGCTAATTTCACTGCTAAACGTTCTGCCTATAAGAATGAGCGTAAGCGCATCGTGATTCCGGGCGGACCGCCCCTGGCTACCTGATAATCTTGCCATGTGATTTTTTTAAACCGTTCAGTAACGTAAAACCAAAATCATGCATGCCATCCATCAATATACACAATTAACGCTTTTATTCATTTTTATCCATCTATTCTCATCTGGGAAAATACAAGCCCAGGAGTTGGATATTCTTCTAAAGGGAGGCTATGTCATCGATCCAAAAAATAATATTGATGCCACTATGGACATTGGCATTGCCGATGGAAAAATTGCCCGGGTAGCATCCAATATTCCGGAAGGAAGTGCCCAACAGGTAATTGACGTGGGTGGCATGTACGTTACCCCGGGACTGATCGATATGCACGTGCATGTTTTTCATGGCAATGAACCGGGGGCTTACATCGCCAATGGAGCTACCAGCGTATCTCCCGATGGGTTTACCTTTCGGGCTGGTGTGACTACGGTAGTGGATGCGGGTTCTTCAGGGTGGAGGAATTTTCGTCTGTTCAAAGAGCAAACCATCGACAAAGCCCAAACCAGGGTGCTGGCATTGTTAAACATTGTAGGCACAGGCATGACAGGGCGGTTTGAAGAGCAGGATGTGACAGATATGAACCCGGTGATGACTGCCAATATGATCAACAAGCTTTTCCCAGATATCCTCGTTGGCATCAAAGCAGCCCATTATTGGGGCGATTTCACCCAGGTGGATCAGGCTGTGGAGGCAGGCAAGCTGGCCAATGTACCAGTGATGGTAGATTTTGGGGAACATGATCCTCCCCTGTCCATCGAGTCGCTATACATGGAACATCTGCGTCCGGGCGATATGTTTACACACACTTATTCTTATGGCCCTACCCAAAGAGAAACCGTAGTGGATGAAAACGGAAAGGTAAAACCTTTTGTATTGGAAGCCCAAAAACGGGGTATCATCTTCGACGTGGGGCATGGGGGCGGTGCCTTTTCATGGCGGCAGGCGGTACCTGCCATCCAACAAGGTTTTCTTCCAAACGTTATCAGCACCGATCTGCATACCCAAAGCATGAATACCGGCATGAAGGATCTGAGCAATGTGTTGTCCAAATTCATGGCCATGGGTATGTCTTTGCAGGATGTTATTTTCCGGGCTACCTGGAGCCCGGCGCAGGTGATTGGCCGTCCCGAGCTGGGCCACCTCAGTGTGGGAGCAGAGGCTGATGTAGCGGTGTTTACCCTAAAAAAAGGTAATTTTGGCTTTGTAGATGTACGAAGAACGACACACCTAGGCACAGAAAAGCTGGAAACTGAACTCACTCTTCGAACCGGAAAAGTGGTTTGGGACCTGAATGGCATCAGCATGCCTGCATGGGAAACAGAAATGAAATGAGGGTAGCAATTATCACTTCCGGTGCCAAAATGATAATTATGATTTCACTTGGATGCCGTAATAGTTTCTGGAATAATGTTAATTGTTAAAAGTTATTAGTACACAATTAACTAATAACTTTTAACGGTTAACTATTAACAATCAGAGTAGCAAACTAGATAGGTTTACTAACAAATTCCGCAAAAGAGATGATCACTAACAGGATATTTGCAATCATAACCGGATGGCTCCTGCTCTTTGTACCAGTAATGTTACAAGCCCAGGCAATTGATCTCCTGATTAAGAACGGGCATGTAATTGATCCTAAAAATGAACTTGATGCTGTCATGGATGTTGCCATCGCCGAGGGCAAAATTTTGCAAGTAGCTACCGGTATTCCTGCAGAAAACGCCAAAAAAGTAGTGGATGCTACCGGTTTATATATATGTCCTGGTTTAATAGATATACACACCCATGTTTTTGTGGGCAGCCAATCCGGTCAATTTGCCGATGGTATCAACAGCCTATCCCCCGATGATTTTACTTTCCGAGCGGGCATTACAACAGTAGTGGATGCAGGTACCTCAGGCTGGCGGAACTTCCCACAGTTCAGGGAACAAGTGATCGATCAATCCAAAACACGCGTTTTAGCTTTTCTGAATATTACTGGTACAGGCATGAGTGGCAATCCTACGCAGCAGGATATTCAGGATATGGATGTGGAAAAAACAGTGCTGACGGTAGAGCAGTATTCCGATATTATTGTCGGCATCAAAATCGGTCATTATGAAGGCAGTGCATGGACACCTTTCGATAGAGCTTTGTCAGCAGGGAGCAAAGCCGAAGTACCTCTCTTTGTAGAATGCCATCTGCCTCAGTATTCTCTGGAAGACCAGTTGAAGCGTATGCGTTCCGGAGATATTATAACGCACTCTTATGAGAAAGTATCCGAACGCATGTCTGTAATAGATGAACAGGGAAAAGTACGCCCCTTTGTGATGGAAGCGAAAGAACGGGGTATCCTCTTTGATGTAGGGCATGGTGGGGCCGGATTCTGGTTTTCTGAGGCGGTTCCTGCCCTGGAGCAGGGGCTTTGGCCTAACTCCTTTGGTACCGACCTCCATCGTTTCAGCATGAATGCGGGCATGAAAGATATGCTGAATGTGATGTCGAAATACCTCAGCATGGGCATGCCCCTGGAAGACGTACTGCTCCGGGCCACCTGGAACCCGGCAAAGTCTATCCAACGGAAAGACCTGGGCCATCTTACCAAAGGAGCAGTAGCTGATATTGCTGTGCTGCGGTTGCGGGAGGGGAACTTTGGCTTTGTTGATGCCGGAGGCAACAGGATAGCAGGTAACCATCGGTTTGAAGCAGAACTAACCCTTCGTGCTGGAAAAGTTGTGTGGGACCTGAACGGTTTGGCCGCACAGGATTTCAAAAAATAAATAATGATATGTACCCATATCGGCTTTTATCAGGACTTCTTCTTTTTATAATAGACTTCATTTTTTTGTCTGTAAGTATAAGTCTCGTTGGTTGTCAGCAATCTCCAAACCTGCCTCCGGGCGACTCCGATAATGGAGGCTTGTTCGTCCCCGGAAACTTTGAAGTGGTGATCGTGGCAGACAGTACAGGCCGGGCCAGACACATCGCTGTGAATGATAATGGGGATATTTATGTAAAGCTGAGTTCTTCCGGTAGTCTGCATGGTGGCAATGTGGCGCTGAGAGATACCACACATGATGGCAGAGCAGACATCATTCAAAGATTCGGAAGTGTGGATGCCCGGAGGACATCTTATGGCACCGGCATGACGATCCATGAGGGGTATCTTTATTTTAGTTCTGCCACCGTGCTTTACCGGTACAAGCTCACACCCGGAATGTTAATACCGGAAGGTCAACCTGAGATCGTTCTTGCAGATGATCATGCGCATGGCATCCACTGGCACATTACCAAACCTGTATCTTTCGATAATCAGGGGTATATGTATGTGCCCTTTGGTGCACCTTCCAATGCCTGTCAGGATCTGAGCGCCACACCCAACGGTGCTCCCGGAGGAGAAGGACTGGATCCTTGCCCCGAACTGGAAGAACATGGCGGCATCTGGCGGTTCGATGCCAACAAAGCCGGACTGACCCAAAAAGACGGTTCCCTGTTTGCCACAGGCATCCGGTCGGTGGTGGCCATGGACTGGAACCCGGCAGATGAACAGCTGTACATTGTAATGCATGGCAGGGATAACCTGCACAGCCTGTTTCCCGATCGATTTACACCCTGGCAAAGTGCTGTACTTCCCTCAGAAGAATTTATGAAAGTAACCGAAGGAGCAAACTTTGGGTGGCCCTATTGTTATTACGACCATATGCAGCAAAAGAAGGTGCTGGCTCCGGAGTATGGTGGAGACGGACAGATCGTGGGTAGGTGCGAAGACATGGACTTACCCGTTATGGGATTTCCTGGCCATTGGGCACCTAATGATGTATTGTTCTACCAGGGAGATCAGTTTCCTCAGCGATATAAACACGGGGCTTTCATTGCCTTTCATGGTTCTACCAACCGGGCACCGTATCCGCAATCGGGTTATTTTGTAGCTTTCATTCCTTTTGAAGATGGCGCCCTCAAGGGTACCTGGGAAGTTTTTGCCGATGGTTTCACCGGGGTAGATACCCTTGTGAATACGAGTGATGCTGCCTACCGCCCCATGGGGCTGGCGGAGGGGCCCGATGGTTCCTTATACATCACAGAATCTAACAAAGGGAAAATATGGCGGGTGATGTACAAAGGAACCAAAGACGAATTCGGCGAAGCACAGTTGTCCAATATGGAACAACGAAAATCTTTGTCCCATATCAAAATCCCGGATGAGATCGGGGATGATCTTCAGAAGAACCTTGCCAAAGGACAGAAATTGTACAATACTTTTTGTGGTACCTGTCACCAGCAAAACGGGCAGGGTGCTTTCGGCCGCTTTCCTCCTTTGGCCAATACTGACTGGGTAAACGGCGACAAAGCAAGGCTGATTGGCATTGTCTTAAACGGATTGGAAGGTTCCATTGAGGTAAATGGAGAACTTTACAATGGTGTGATGCCTCCGCATAATTTTCTGAACGACGAAGAGTTGGCAAAAATTTTAACTTTTATCCGGCAGAACTTTGGCAATGAGGCCAGTGCAGTGAGTGCTGAGGAAGTTAGTAAGGTAAGGAGTAGTCAAAGCAGCACGCATTGATTTTGGGAAAGTTCTCATCCGTTTTTGATTAGTCAATAACTTTCTATTCGAGGTGTGGGCTTTTAATGTCCAGGTAGTTTCTGAATTATTTCATTGGTGTGAAAAAATTTTATGATTTCTTACACACCCTCTTATATATTTACTGTAGGCAATGGAACGGCCTTTACATCCCCAAAAGTAACATCTGTATTATGCGCAATAAGCAAGGCACTGCCAGATGGTAAATTGCCCGGAGGTTCCGTAGCTTGTAAGTCCCAGATTTCCGGTTCGGGTTGCCCTTCCTCCCAGCACTTTACGCTGTACAAGGTGCTGCCACCGGATTGGGTTTCTACCCGGTGTTTCATGTGGTAGCGGATGTCCAGAGTAATGGTTCTGATTTTTGTAGTATCTTCCACATACAGGTTTTCCCCATCAAAAATACGCCAACGACAGGAATCCAGGTTTGCGGTGAGGCGGAACTCGGCGGTGGCGCCTACCGGGTACCATTTGGTGTGGGGCTGGTTGTCGTCCAGGTCATGGCCGGGCCAGCGGGTGGCGATGGCGGCATGGCTAACACCAAAAGTAGGCGGCCCTTTGTGGGGAAGCGTAAAATCATGAAAAATAACAGAAGTAGTTACTTCGTAATCTGCCCAGCTGCTGTCGCCAATAGCCAGTACACGGTCGTAATACGGAGCTAATGTACGCACACCATTTTCTGCCAATTTCCAATGACCGTCTACGATTTGGGCTACATCCTGAATATTTTCTATCTGGTTCCATTCAATCGTATAAGGCAACGGCCAGGTGTTTCCGGTTTCATAATGTACGATAACCTCCTCTGAAACTGAGTTTCCCAAAGAATCAGCAGCAGTAATCAGCACAGTGTTTTTTCCTGTTTCCAGTCGGGCGGTATCAATATCAATGTTAAAATCACCGGGGTTGGCCAGGCGACGTCCGTCTTCTCCGGTAGTTAAAGCCATCGGTTCATCATCATTGAGCGTGTAAGAGAGGGATTGCAAGCCTTCCTTAGTTTCTACATTCCCTAAAATATTGGCCCATCGCTGGGGCATCCCCATCTGTCCGAAGTGTTGTTCAGGGCCGTACCAGATGTGGATGGATGGGGCTTGGTTATCCTGTTGGGTGGCGCTGGTACAGGATAATATAAAAATCATTATGGGGAGCAGTTTAAGTGCAGAAAGGTGTCCGGCACTACTTGTGTTACTCACAGATAAGTGTCGGACACTGGCAGAATAAATTAATTTTTCCATGTGTGAAAATCATCATTGGTTTCTTCTATCCAATTGTCTAAAGCCTTTTTTAGTTCCGACTTTACAGGCAGGTAGGTTGGCTCTTCTGCCAGGTTCTGGGTTTCCCCCGGGTCTTTCCACAAATCAAACAATTGCTCGTTTCTTTCCCCCTGGTTGTACAGATTATACTTGTACCGCCGGTTTCTGATCATCCGGGCATGACGCGTACTGTCTTCTTTGTCATCGGCCAGTTCTACCACCAGATAATCCCGCAATTGAGTATACGGATTTTCCAAAATGGGGCGGAGGCTTTTTCCGGTAAAAGCAGGTGGATTTTTAATGCCTGCGTAATCACAAAGCGTGGGTGTTAAATCTATACCGGAAACTAACTGATCCCTGTCAATAACTCCTTCCGGGATATGTCCTTTCCAACGGATGATGAAGGGAACGGTAGAAGCTTCTTCGTAAAAACTGAGTTTGGCCGCCCAGTGGTGGGCTGCAGCCCCATCTCCATGCTCACTGGTGAGCACGATGATGGTGTTTTCTTCCAGGTTGTTGGCGCGGACTGCTTCCAGGATTTTGCCAATTTCCCGGTCTACCATTTCGGTAAACCGGTAATAATGATATAAATACGCCCGCCAATCATCCTCACTGTAGTCACGGGCCAGCAGGAGTTCATCCCCATAATGATCCAAAAGGCGTTTTTCCTGCAAAAACTGGGGTTCATCTTCGGCAATCTCAAAATTGGGGGGCAAAGGTGGTAAGGTATCAATTTCGCTGGCTTTCGCATATTGTTCCGGCCGTCGGGGTACGTAGCAAATATCATGGGGATTGTGCAGGGAAACGGCTAACAAAAAAGGTTTTTCTTCCTGATAATTATTGAGGTAGTTAACGGTGGCATTGGCAATCGGTCCGTCTGTAGCCTCACCCGTGTCCCATGATTCTTCCAATGACTGAAAAGGTAATACTTTGAAACCTCTCACCGAATCCATTTTACTTCTGGCCGGATAGCCTTCCGGTAAATGCCATTTTCCAGCCCAGGCTGTATTGTATCCTGCCTGCTGAAAAATTTGTCCGATGGTGGGATAGGCCGGATTGATGTGTGTAGAATTCCAGACCACCCCGGTTTCATGGGGCATGCGCCCGGTAATCAGGCTGCTGCGGGCCGGGCCACACACGGGGGATGTGCAATAAGATTCCGTAAAATAAACGCCACCTTTGGCCAGGGCATCCATCGCCGGAGTGTGTAAGTTGGGGTTGCCCAAATAACCAATACCATCACTGGTGTGCTGGTCGGTGAGGATGATGAGCACGTTGGGTTTTTGTGTTGCTTCTTCCGGTTCGGGTTTAGGTTTACATCCTAAAGCGATGAGTGTTATCAATGATAATAAAAGGAAGTTTTTCATGTTTATTTTTCGTTGATATTTCTTTGCACAGGCTGAGAAGCCCGTGCTCCGGTGGGAATCCAGTCCGGAGTACGGACTTCCTAGTCCGTACCAATATTATTCCTCTTGGTTTGTATCCAAAAATTGCAAAGTAACTGGCCCCAACAACCCCGATTCCAGCAAAGGAGCTTCTTTCCAGCGCGTACCCCTGAAGGCCGTAGCAATATTGGTTTTTGTATAATTTTCACCCGTTCGTGCATCTCCGGCCAAGCGGTTCGACCAGGTGTTGGCTACTTCTATTTTTAAAGTATTTTCTCCTTTTTTGAGCAGGTGAGTTACTTCAAAAGTATGCGGCTCAGCCCAGGTAATGCCCAAATGTTCTTCGTTCAGCCATACTCCCCCAATTTCAGATAATTTTCCCAAATCAAGGATAATTCTGTCAAAGCTTTCTACATTTTCTTCATCAAACTGAAAGGTTTTATGATAAGTGGCCGTACCGGAAAAGTATCGAATACCTTCCTCTTCTGCCTCACTCCAGGAAATGAGGTTGGGAAATTCCGTCGATTCGGGTGCGCCCCAGTTTTTTGGGAAAGTAACCTGCCATGCGCCTTCCAGAGGCTGTGTTTTCACATGATTTTCAAGAGTTGTGGATGCTCCGTTATCGATTAATACAAAAGTACCTTCTTCTAAAAACTTTATGCCGTCCGGCGTATATTGAAACCGGGGTAAATCGTCGCCTTCGCTTTCTATGCTTTGGTAATGAAAATCATCCGAAGTAGGTTTGAACACCACAAAAAAGGAACCGTAAGGAGGCAAAGAAAGCGGTATTTCAATGTGCTTTTCCTGCTGCTGAAATACTGAAACTTTTGCTATTTCACCAGATATGGGATCCCATATTTCAGGCGCTTTTTCTTGCTGGCGAAATGAACAATATTGTGAAACCCATTGGTCGGTGGTATTCCTTACAAAGTAAAAGTCAAGTCCTGCTTTCTGATAATGAACATAATCCACCAAGCCATCATTTTCCTGGTTTTCATACCTAAAATCAGGCGGAACGCCCAGCTTTTCTAAAACGTTCACCGCCTGGTTTTCTGAGAAAATCCCTCCTTTTCCAATGTTTTCTTCCGTAAAGTTTCGGGATGAAACCCAAAGAGAATCAGCCAGGGATTTTACTTTATGGGTGGCTTGGGGCTGGTTGCTCAGACCAATGGATTCTTCAGGCTTTTCTCCGATAATGATAGCGCCTGCTTCGGCCAGTTCTGCAATTTTTTTCATAACAGCAGGATCTACTTTCACATTTTCCCCCAGTGATAAAAATTTGAATTTCGCCCCGTTTGACAAAACCAATTGCCCATCTTCTACACTTAATTCATTTAGCAAAATTTCGGTATTGATGATTTCATAATCGTAACCAGAGCCAGCGGAAAACCGGGTGTTTTTTGGGGCTACAAAGTTGGGCACCTGGTCGCCATAATAATACAGCACATCGGCGAAGAAATCGGCTTCCTGCAAAATGTACGAAATGCGGGCCAGGTAATCGTTAAACGGCCTGATTTTGGGCCACCATACCCGTTTATCATTGTAATGTGTGCCAGCATGGTACACAATGCCGGGGAAACCCATCTCTGGTGGATTATGAGAAAACCCATGCACAACCACCCGGTTCATGCCTTCCCCAAAAGCCCGGTCGGCCAGGGGCTTCAGGTCAAAAGGCCCTTCCTGCCAGTGATGAAAGCTAGTGAATGATTCTTCCTCTACAATGCCTCTTTGATAAATATGGGAAGCCGCGGCCACTTCCTTCACCAGCCAGAGGACATCCACGCTGTCTTCTGCATAATAATGGTGTTTGTTCCAGAACTCCCCCCGGGGCACATCCAGGGAACCCAAGGCTTTCAACGCGTCTACAGGCACATTGTGCAGAGGTGCGCCGGGGCCACCCGATTCGGAAATGATTTGCAACCCATACGCATTACAAATTTCTTTGGCTTTGCCGTAATGGTTTTGGGTGATGAGGTGCGACAAAGTTTTGTTAAAATCCTGTTGAAACCTTCCGGCCGTTTCTTCTTCAAAAAATCCGCTTTCAAACAGAACAGGAATGAATTTATCGATGTCATACCCATGCAATTGCTTAAATTCAGTAGGTAAAGTAGGCGTCCACACAGCCCCGGTGGCCTCATAGCTTGCGAGGTAGAAATTTTTCAAAGTAGTGCTGCTCAACTCACCGAGGCGGGATTGCAGTTTGTCAATAAAATACATGAAATGCGCCCGGGTGGCCGCTGAATCATAATGGTCAATAATCGGCCCCATAGAATTGGGGCTGGGCAGTTTCAATTGTTCCCCCGAATTGGCGCATACATACCTGAAAATATTCCATTTTCCTTCAGGTACTTCCCACTCCAGTTCTTCTGTTTCCGTATTAAAATTTGCAGTAAGCCGGATGATGTCGGCCGTGTCTGCAAAGCTTGTTTTGTTGGCTGGCAGGGCCAATACAGCCACTTCTTCATAGTACACGGGCTTTCCGCTATCGGCAAATTCAATCAGTCTGGCTTTGCCACTTTTATCCGTTTTGGGAATTTCAGGAAAGGGTACATTAATTTTTTCAGTAGTAGGCCCATCTACAGATATTTTTGAGAAATACAGTGATTTGGCGGCATGTTCGGGGGCCGTCCAGCTTCCCCCGGCATTCCAGCTACTGGCTACGTTTAGTCCTACGGCCAAATCCAGCTTGGTAGCCTCGCGGATGGCAAAAGTAATATCATCCAAAGAGGCTTCGCTCATAAAGGCCGGGCCTGCTGGAACCATATTATCAGGATTGGAGTACCGGGTGGTGCCAATCTCAAAAATATCCACGCCTCCAATGCCAGCCTTTTTGATGGCATGCAGTTCTTCTTTCAGGCGGGTGGTATCCACGTACCCATTGAGCCACCACCAGTATACTTTCGGGCGGGCTACCTGTGGAGGGTTTTGGAAACCTTCTTTCAATACCTGATAAGGATCGCTGCCCGTCTCGGCAGGTTCTGTATTGCACGAAAAAAGACTAAGCCCCCAAAAGACAGAAATAAGATAAGCAATAAACTTCATGAAAATGGATTTTATAAATATGCGTACAATTGTCCCATCAGCCCCATGCCCATTTGGGAAATAACCCGGTAATTACTGCGCTGCAGTTCTTCTCCCGCCCGGTTACTTTGGGCAACTCCTGAGAGTAAACCATCCGGAGTGAGAAAGGGTAACAATCCCTGCCAGGTTCTTTCTATGCTCTTCTTCGGTATTTCTGTTAGAAAGCCTTCATGGATACCCGCAGCAATGGCTGCACTGATGCCAGCAGAGCCTGAAGTGTCTGCTATTGTATTGGGGTTATCAATAAAACAGTTCCATAGTCCGTTTTCCTTTTGGTGGAGCAGCACAAAGCGGGTAACCCTGTTCAATTCCTCAATCAAGTCGTCAACATCTTCTTCATCTTTTAACAGTGCAATGGTACGCACAATACCCAACATATACCAGGTCAGCCCTCTCGCCCAGTTTTTATAGGTTCGGTTCTGTTTATCAGGATAATAGCGGAGATAATTGTTGCCTTCATCCACCAATTTTTTCCTTATTCTCAGTTGTTGCAAAGCCATTTTGGCCAGGTCATCTCTTTCCCATGCTTTTGCCAGCACCGCCATGGGATAGGCGATGGTATAAGCCCCTTCTGCGGTAATGGAATAATCTACAATAGCACCCAAATCGTTGCGATGCTCCTCCCAAAATTTTTCTACTTTTTTCAATACCGGATGCTCAGGATACAAACGGGCAACCACTGCGTATGTCAGCGTTGATTCTATACCCGTAATGGTATTGTCAGCTATGTTGCTTTTGGGGTCTTCCTGTATGAGATTGCCCTGAGCGTCAAGAAAAAGGTTGAGATGTGCTTTGATAGTATCCAGTGCCTTCGGCTCATTTTTCAGGGTATAAATTTGCCATAATCCATCCAGCACACATCCTTCCATCCAGTCGAAAGGCTGCAAAGAACCGAGTGACATCAGTTGATCGAGGAATGCCGTTTGTGGTTTCTTGTTTTTTTTATTTTCTGTTAATATATGAGGAAACAAGACTCCACTTCCATCCTTGACAGCATTTGAATCAGAAAAAAAATAAGTGGGTTTACTTCCTTTGATAAGCTTTAGCTCAAGGCCATTTTTCTGCACCAGCGCAAGGTGTTTTTTCTCAATGGCAAGCTCTGTGATTTGTAATACAGGAGCGTATTTGCAGTCCAGGTTACCAAGCACAATATCAGTATCCGGAATAATCACTTCCACCTGTTTTTCTTCTCTGCTATCAAGGGCGGTAGTCAGCCTCAACCGTAAGGTTTTACAGGATGGGTCAACCCTGTCCTTCAAACTTAATAAGGTGGTTTCTTCCTCCTTTCCAACCCCAAAATAATCCCACTGAAAGGGTACTCTCTGCTTGGGCGGCAGGGTGGTAGAATATGAAGAATGGACCTCTAGCTCAACGTAATCATAAGTAGCTTTTAGGGCCTCTACCCAACTGAAAGTGACGTCCGGCTTTACAAAAGGAAAGGAGCATCCGGCTGTTAAATATTTGAAGCTTTCTCTTCTATTCATCATCTATATTAGTCTGAGTTTTATTGAATAATTACCGATTCAATGTTGAGGTAATTGGCAATCTTTTGTATGGTATGCGCATGGTGGCCTACGCCCAGAGCAAAATGGTGGGTAGGCCCTTCTTTGATCCACCGTTGCAGAAAAGTCCGCACATCCGGTTTGAAAAAACCCCGGGTATTGGTATTTCCGGTGGGTGGAATCGGACCTTTCACCGACTCTCCTTCGGTAATTACGAATTTGAATTTCCCTTCGTAAGTGGAACTGATGCTGAGCATGGTAATTGGCCCTTCTTTGATTTTGAACTCAACCCCTGCCCCAAAGCCCGGCTTGCCATGATATTTTTTGAGGCTGCGCAATACGGGCCTTCCTTCGGCAATGGCAATATTGTGCGGACCATCGTGCCCTACCAATACAAACCCTTCTTTAAAATCAACCGGATGGAATTCGGCAAAGCTGCCGCCAATGTCCAGCCTGTCCATGATGAGCATGGCTACGCAGGTTTTCAGGTCTGACTCCCCGCACATGGGAAACCCGGCGGCGGTGAGCAGTGAATTGCCCACAATCAGATTGGACATCACCAGTTGGGTGGTACTGTTATCTTCCCCTTCATAGTAATAAGCCAGGCCATCCAGCTTTTTTGCTTCTTTGAATTTCTCCAGGGCTACGCTTACCCGGGCGGCTACTTCCAGGTCAGCATCTTTCAGCTTTTCTGAGATAGGGTCGGAAACCGGGTCGGGCGTATCAAAGAAATTTAAGATGCGCTGTTCCGTTTCTTTTATTTCGTCCTGAGAAACCTGCCCATATTGCGTTACAATTTCGTGGGCTTCGCATTGTACCACATGCAAACCAAAATGAGCGGTAAACATGGTGGAGTCTGAATGCATATCCAGCATGGCTTCAATGGGATGGCCGATGTGCCCGATGCGGGAAGTTTTCAGGTCGTGCAGCACGGTGGCAATCCGGCAATATTCGGCAATTTCAGCTTCGGCCTGTGGGTCGTCATGCAACGTGCCAATAATCATGTCGGGTACTTTTTTACCCATACGCACGGCTACTCCGGCAAACTCCGGCAGGGAACAAATATCATCGTTGTACAACTGCAAATGGGTGGAAGCCCTTTCATAATCCATCGCCTGATGCGGCTGTAAAGCCACCAGTACAATGGGTACATCTATACTTTTGATGATAATGCCAAAAGTGCTGGAAGTGGCGTAGGTGAGCATGTCACAGAATATCAGGTCAGGATTGGCAGCTTTTAGTTTTGGCACCAGGGCGTATGCACTTGCGGCATCGTCTACCATACCAAAGTCTACCACTTCCACTTCCTCCTTTTCTACTTTTTGGATAAAAACTTCCTGCTTTTGCATTAACTCATCAAACAGCCCTTCAAACTGATTCCAGTATTTGAAATAGCCCACGCCGAAAACGCCAATGCGGGGTTTGGTTTTCTTTCTTCGTGTTATTTTGGTGTTATTTTCTGTTTCCATTTGGTTTATTTTTATTAATCGCCTGTGTTTGCCACTTCCTGTAAGCCGCACAAGAAGTGGCGGACACATAACAAAAGTTTTTTATATCAGGCTGCAATTTTCATCGGCTTAATATTTTTGATAAACACCATCAAAACCACAAAAGCGAGTGGGTACATAAGCCCCGACACAATCCAAAGCGGGCTGTATGAATACGTTTGCACAACCAGCCCAATCAAAGGGTTGAGCAACAGCCCGGAAATAGCCCCGGCCGTGCCCGACAGCCCTACTACGGTGGAGGTTGCCATTTTTCCAAAAATATCTGAAATGGCCGTGATGTAATTGGTAATCCAGAAGCCATGGGCAAACATGATGAGTGCCATCAGTAAAACCGCCACTTCTACGGAAGTGACCCATTCTACAAAAGGGGCCACCATGGTGAGCAGTGCGGCAAAACCCATGATAATTTTCCTGGCTTTGTTGATTGAAAAATTTCTTTCTACCAGCTTGTCAGAAAGCCAGCCGCCGATGATATTAGATACGCCCAGCGCCAAAAAAGGAATCCAGAAAATATTGCCAACGCTGTCAAAAGAAAGCCCTCTTACTTCATTCAAATACTTGGGAATCCAGAACATGAAGAAATAGAATATCGGATCGAGGAGAAAGCGGATGGCAATGAAAATCCAGACTTCCTTGTTTTTGAGAAGGGTCATGAAAGGAAGCACTTCCTGTTTTTCTGCAACCGGTCTGGCTTCAGGTGCTTGCTGCAGGCGTTTTTTCCATGGAATGAGAAACCAGATGAGTACCCAGAGCAATCCGGCCAGACCTGGAATGACAAAACCACCCCGCCAGCCGAAATAACCTGAAATCCAAATGGTGAGCGGGGGTGCGATTACGGCCCCGATGGCCGCACCTCCAATGGCAATACCGTTGGCAAACGCCCGCTCTTTTTCATTAAACCACTCGTATACGGTGCGGGCAGCCCCGGGAAAACAGCCCCCTTCGCCCATGCCCAGCAAAAAGCGAAAAATGACCAGTTGATAAAACCCGGTCATAAACCCGTGAAGGGTATTGGCTACCGACCAAAGGGCAACAGAAATACCCAATCCCTTTTTCGCACCTACAATATCAATCAATCGCCCCCCGAGGGTAAACATGATGGCATAGCTAATTAAAAAGCTGGTATTAACCATGCCGTACTGCACATCGGTAATGTTAAACTCTTTCTGAATTTTGATGATGGCAATGGATAATACCTGCCTATCCAGAAAGTTTAGCCCGGTAGCGATGAATACCAGTCCGACAATTATCCAGCGTAAATAGCTTTTTTTCATGTTTACTTAACGCACTAAGTTAGATTGCCAAATATAAAAATAAAATTATGACGAAAGCAAGAGTATGAAGTAGCTGATCTGTCTTTATTATAAAATAACTGTATTTTTAATTGTATTTTATTGAATTGCTTATTTAGGCAAGCTTTATTTGCAATGAATTGAAAAGGCTATTACTTGTTAGCTTAGTGCGTAAAGAATATTGTTTAAAGTGTCTCTGTAGAGCGGTTTGGTAAACCGCTTTACTGCACTTTTATTAATCAACAAAAAAATGAAACCAAAATTCATCGCTATCAGCGAGGAGATTATTGAAAGGATAAAATCAGGGCAATTACAGCCTGGGGATAAGGTTCCTTCTGAAAATGAGCTTATCAAAACGTACAAGGTAAGCAACACCACCGCCCGAAAAAGCCTGCTGGAAATTGAGATGAAAGGTTGGGCCAGAAGGATAAAAGGGAAAGGCACATTCGTGTTGAACCGCACACCTGATCATCACCTGACGCGTACCCTGGGCTCAATTGATACCACCCGGCGGGGATTTGATGAAAACCTGATTGCAGAAGGGTTTACACCCAAGCACATCATTTTGGAAAAAATAATCCTGAACGAAGGCATTTCTTCTGAAATAGGCGGAAAACACTTTATCATAGAAGGGCCTGTGATAAAAATCCACCAGCTCAGGTATGCTGACGATGTGGTGATGAAAGACGAAGTGAAATATATTTCCCTGGATTTATGTCCTAAGATTAATCTGATGCCCACGGAAATTTCTTATTTCAAAATCTATGAAAAGAAATATCATTTGAAAATTACGGACATCAACCAAACGCTGAGTGCACATATTTTACAGCCTGCTGATGCAGAAAACAACTTTGAAGTTACCCAGCCCATTCCGGTATTTATCCTCGACAGTGCTGTGGTGAGCAGCGAAGGAAAAACCATTGAGATAGAGAAGTCTTATTACCGGGGCGATAAGTACAAATTTGCTATCATGGCAAATCTCACTTTTCATCACTAAAATGAGCAAAATGAATGTTATTGACCTTCATTGATCCATACATCAATACGGGGGGTATCCCAGGTGTAGGGTTTGTCTAAAATGTCAAGGTCACCGTCTCCATCCAGATCGGCAATTCTTGATTCGTGATTGCCTACCCCCACTGAAATTACCGATACTTCAAAATTGCCGGTGCCATCTCCGTATAGCATTCTTAGCTTGGCCTGATCTTCGTGCCCCGGAGTATGCATCTCTGCATTGAAAATATCCAGGTGTCCGTCTCCATTAACATCTCCCAAACCAATGCTGTGCCCGTGAATCACCATCGTATCCAGTACTTCATGCGCCACCCAGGAAGCGCTTTGGAGGGGATCGCCCTGACACTCATACCATTTTAGCGAACCATCTTCATCTCCCGGTACAAAAACCACTTCTGGATGCCCTCCTTTTACCAACTGCCCTGCGGCTGCCCGGGTAAAATGCATGGCATCGTCTATGACAACCGGAGTGAATGTATTCTCATTCTGGTATTTGAACCATCGTCCTCCCCCTACAATATCTTCTGTACCATCGCCATCCATGTCTGCTTTGGCCAGACCTTCATGTTGATTGTCTTCTTCCCAGGTGTATATTTGGACATAGCTCCAGATTGAAGTATTCCGGGGATCATCGGGAATTTCGGCCATACAAAGGGCTTTGTCGCGCTGGTTCCAGAATACCAGTTCTGTGCTACCATCCCCGTCAAAATCACCGAAGATTTCGTCATGGTGCTTGTTGCCCCTATCCTCCTTGATCAGCCTTCTCGTCCAGTTGACCTGGGGATCATATTCTGGGTAGGGGTTTTCCCACCACCATACCTTATTATCCCCGGCATCAGCCCCGAAAACAATGTCCAGGTCCCCATCCTGGTCAATGTCATAATGCGCACCCCCCGCTTCCACCCGAAGATAAGCGCTGTCGATCACATATTTGTCCCAGCCTTCCCGGGTACGTCGGTACCAAAGCACCGCAGGTCCCATCTGCCGGGCAGCGATCACAAAGTCGTTGATGCCATCCTGATCGATATCCAATACCTGAGAGGCCGTTTGCTGGGTGGAGGGGCCGGGGGCAGGAATATCTCCGGTTTTGCTGGACAAATGTGTCCAGCGGATGGTATGTGATTTCTGGTCAGAGGCTGACGTTTCTTTTTGCTGCTGGGTACAGGCGGTTGTCAGGCTTGCTAAAAAAAGTAAAATAATGAATAATTTCATGGTTTTAGGTGGTTGTATTAGTAGCTCAATTTATAAATCATTCATTGGTTATTACTGTTCCCACTGATATTTTCATTGCTTTATAAGCACTATTGATCACCTGGCTTACGTGCGCAAAGTCATTTTTTTCAGCGAATCCTAAAGTCAAATGGGCCGGGCTTGCTGTCAACTGCTGCCAGTTTTCCTGGGAGGAAGGCCCCCGTCCAAACCCGAATACCGTCATACCTCCTTCCCCAAAATGCCAGAAGACATCTTCATACTCGTAATCTTCATGATGAATGTAATAAAGTACTCTTTCCAATGCCTGATCACCAAAGTACACCCATTTGGGAGAAGGCAGGTGGCCTGTCCACTGATTTTTTGACATATGGTAAGGTTCCATCACCTCCCGGGTACCGTCTGAGCGCACCCAGTAATCTTTTACATTAAATTCGCCACCCGGTGTGCCTTCGTACAAAATCCAATAAGGGGCATCCCCTTTTTCCAGCAAGGTCATGGTGGCATAATCAGGATAAATATCCCATTTTGCTTTCCATTGCCCGTCTTCCGATTCAGTGAGCAATGAGATTTTTAAAGGGCCTTCTGCGATAATTTCACTGGGTTTTTTCCCTTCGGGCCGGCCCGGGTGGTAGTTGATGGGCGCAACATTAGGAATGCCCCGGTACCTTCCTTCCTCTCCTTTTTCCGGCTCCTCGTTGGGGTGGAAAGTAATCCAGTCGTTACCGTCTTTGTCCATCAGGCTGGCAAACCCGGCACTGGTGATGTGGTAATAATACTCTGCCGTGGGCGTGCTGATTTTGTAGGTTTCTTCCCCTTCATACTCGCCTATGTTTTCAATATGCACCTGCTTTTCAAAGACCGGGATTTCCTGGCTTTTTTCATCAAAATACAAGCGAAAGTAGCGGGTAGTCTTTGATTTTGTTTTACCTGTTAGCAAAAAAGTCAACGTACCTTCGGCTTTGTTCACAGCATTAAAATTGGCTGTCTTATCAAACTGAAAAGGAATATGCTCATTTACTATTTTTCCTTTGGCAGAAGTTTCTGCCAGCCAGAATGAAGCGGGCGAAACCTGCGCACTGATACCAGCATCTTTCAACAAGCCTGTGAGGTTAAGCGCGATATCCACGGGCTTATCAATCCGTACATAGCCATTGGCTTCTACGGTAATTGGGATGCTGTATTTTCTGTCTTTCGGGGATTGTCCGTAGGCATGGAGTGAGTAGGCAAACAAAATATTTAACAAGCAAACCAGACAATACATGAACTGCCGAATGCCAAATTGTTTTGTAATTAAAGTCATCATTTATTCAATATTGGTTAGAGCCGTATTAATACATCAAAGTAAATATAACCCTTTACAGAAACCTCTACCTATTTTGCAATTTTCAACACTATTTTAACAAACTGGGGATATTCCTTATTTTTTTCTGTAAAAAAAGAAAAATATCGCCAGCACTTTGACCTTATCACAATTTCTTTAGCTTTGTAACCAAAGCTTTAGGGGTGTCCTGTACGGACTGAGATCATACCCTTTGAACCTGATGCAGCTAGTACTGCCGAAGGAAAAAAGCATGCACCTTCCTTGTAGGCCATTCCTAAGCTTTTCTGTATATATCAAAAGAAAACGGGAATGGACATCATACTCAATAATCATCAGGAATCCGTAGCAGAAAACAGCACGCTGTACGATGTGGTGGCTGCACACCTGAAAGATAACCACAAAGGCATTGCAGTAGCCGTGAACAACCATGTTGTAGGAAAGCAACAATGGAAAAGCACCAGCCTGCAACCAAACGACAATATTCTAATCATAAAAGCAACTCAAGGAGGGTAAACCATGCAAAAACAAGACAGAACACCTACGCGAAAGAGCATCACCACCGGGCCGGTAAGCGGCTCCCGGAAAGTTTATGTAAAAGGGAAGCTGCACCCCATTGAAGTGGGCATGCGCGAAATTGTACTTTCGCCCACCAAAATGGCCAATGGGCAAACCGAAAAAAACAACCCGGTTACCGTGTACGATACCAGCGGGCCCTACACCGATGAAAACGCTACGATTGATATACGCAAAGGATTGCCCCCCATCCGCAAACAATGGATACAGGGCCGGGACGATGTGGAGCAGCTACCGGAAATTTCTTCCGCTTATGGCAAAGAACGCCTCAACGATGCTTCCCTTAACCACCTGCGGTTTGCGCATATCACCAGGCCACTAAAGGCAAAACCAGGAGCGAATGTTACCCAGCTGCATTATGCAAAAAAAGGCATTATTACCCCGGAAATGGAATACATTGCCATTCGCGAAAACCAGCGGATTGATGCATTGAAAGACC
This sequence comes from Cyclobacteriaceae bacterium, assembly GCA_965230065.1. Taxonomy (GTDB): domain Bacteria; phylum Bacteroidota; class Bacteroidia; order Cytophagales; family Cyclobacteriaceae. The sequence goes on from OZ245942.1 coordinate 1,338,491, forward strand.
AACTGAACGAACAATACGAAATGCTGACACAACAACACGCCGGGGAAAGTTTTGGGGCAAACACACCAAAAGGCCACATTACCCCTGAATTTGTGCTTGATGAAGTAGCAGCCGGAAGGGCCATCATTCCAAATAACATCAACCACCCCGAAAGCGAGCCGATGATTATCGGGCGTAATTTTCTGGTGAAAATCAATGCCAACATCGGTAACTCCGCGGTTACGTCCAGCATTGAAGAGGAGGTGGAAAAAGCCGTGTGGGCCTGCCGCTGGGGTGCTGATACCATCATGGACCTTTCTACCGGAAAAAATATACACGAAACCCGGGAGTGGATTATCCGCAATTCGCCCGTGCCCATCGGAACTGTGCCCATTTATCAGGCGCTGGAAAAAGTGAATGGCGTGGCCGAAGACCTCACCTGGGAAATTTTCAGGGATACGCTTATTGAGCAGGCTGAGCAGGGCGTTTCCTATTTCACCATACACGCGGGTGTGCTGTTGCGCTACATTCCGCTCACGGCCAAAAGGGTGACCGGCATCGTGTCGCGTGGCGGGTCTATCATGGCCAAGTGGTGCCTGGCGCATCACAAGGAAAGCTTTTTGTATACCCATTTTGAGGAAATTTGCGAAATCATGAAAGCGTACGACGTGGCCTTTTCGCTGGGCGACGGGCTGCGCCCCGGTTCCCTTGCTGATGCCAATGACGAGGCGCAGTTCAGGGAACTGGAAACCCTGGGCGAACTCACCAAAATAGCCTGGAAACACGATGTGCAGGTGATGATAGAAGGCCCCGGCCACGTGCCCATGCACATGATTAAGGAAAACATGGACAAGCAACTGAAAGAGTGCCACGAAGCGCCTTTCTACACTTTAGGGCCTTTAACGACAGATATTGCGCCGGGCTACGACCACATTACTTCGGCTATTGGGGCGGCTATGATTGGGTGGTATGGCACGGCCATGCTCTGCTACGTAACGCCCAAAGAACACCTGGGCCTGCCCAATAAAGCTGACGTGAAAGAAGGCGTAATCACCTACAAACTCGCGGCCCACGCGGCCGATTTAGCCAAGGGCCACCCCGGCGCACAGTACCGCGACAACGCCCTGAGCAAAGCCCGTTTTGAGTTCCGGTGGGAAGACCAGTTTAACTTATCGCTGGACCCTGATACGGCCCGTGAATATCACGATGAAACGCTTCCGGCAGATGGTGCTAAAGTAGCCCATTTCTGTTCTATGTGCGGTCCCAAATTCTGCTCTATGAAAATTACCCAGGAAATCAGGGATTCGGCAGCACAGGGCATGTTTGAGAAATCGAAAGAATTCAAAGAACAAGGCAGCCAAATTTATTCCTGACACAATTTCAAAGTGTGAATTATGGATTAAATATGCTTTAACCAAGGTCTGTGTCGCACAGACCTTTCAAAAAACTGTCAAATTTAACCCAATGCTGATTGTCATTTCTACTCCGGAAAAACTACCCAAAGAAGCTCCCTTCATCAACCGCCTTTTTGAGGCCGGGCTTCCACTTTTTCATTTGAGAAAACCCGGGTACTCAGGAAAAGAGGTGGCATGGCTTTTAAAGGAAATTGACAGCGTCTATTATCCTAAAATTGCCTTGCACCAGCACCACCATCTGACAGGAGAATTTGGCATAAACCGACTGCATTTTCCAGAAAAGTTGAGAAAGGAAAAAGACCGTTCATATTTTGAAAAATTGAAAAAGGCCGGAAATATTCTTTCCACATCAGTGCATTCCATTGAAGCCTGGCAACAGTTGCCGGAAGCATTTGATTATGCTTTTCTCAGTCCTGTGTTTGACAGTATCTCAAAACCGAAGTACAAAGGTAAAAATTACGCTGTCACAGCGGGGTCTCTCGCAGAGGACCCCGCGTCTGGTATTTCGGAGAACCTGGGGTCTCCTGCGGAAGACCCCACCGAGACGGAAAATGTAACATGCAAACTGATAGCCCTGGGAGGTATAAATGCCGAAAACTGCCAACAGGCTTACCAGGCTGGTTTTGAGGGGGTAGCCGTTTTGGGGGCAATATGGAAAAGCAATGACCCGGTGAAGGGGTTTATTAAACTAAAAGAAAAATGCAGTACAACCGCCCCATCGTATTGAGCATCGCCGGGTTTGACCCCAGCGGAGGCGCCGGTATCCTGGCCGATATCAAAACCTTTGAACTGCACCAATGCCTGGGCTTAGGCGTGCTTTCGGCCAATACGGTGCAGACAGAAAAAGAGTTTTTGAGGATAGAATGGCATTCAAGCGGGCAAATTATTGAACAACTCATACCGCTGTTGGAAATTTATGATGTTAACTGTATAAAAATCGGGATTATTGAAAATCCGGAAGTTTTGGGCAAAGTTTGCACATTTATCCATTCAGTGAATGATAAAGTAAAAATCATATGGGACCCGGTGCTTTCAGCGTCCAGCGGTTTTGCCTTCATCCATTCTTTAAAAAAAGAAAGTTTGATAAAACTATTCCGCCTTCTCTATTTGATTACGCCCAATGCCCATGAGGTAAAAAAACTGGCACAAATGCCCGGCGAACAGGAAGCCGCCCATGCCATCGCTCCGTTTTGCAATGTGCTTTTAAAAGGCGGCCACAGTAAGGAAAACGAAGGTGTAGACCTGCTTTTTCATGACAACAAAACGACAGCAATCGGACAAAAAGCAGAAAACTATTTTGATAAACACGGCACGGGCTGCATTCTTTCATCTGCCATTGCCGCCAGCATTACCAAAGGTAATGAATTATCGAAGGCTTGCGCCCTGGCCAAAAAGTATGTAGAAACCGCCGCCCAATCAAACCAAAATAGATTAGCATATCATTATGTTTACTAAGTTACAATACATATCCCAGGGAAACACCCCAGACGCACAACTCAACAACATCCACAAAGCCCTGGACGCCGGATGTGATTGGATACAGCTGCGCTTTAAAACTCAACCTGAAAAAACAGTAAACACTTTGGCCCATCAAATAAAACCTTTGTGCGAAGAGTACAAAGCTACGCTCATCATCAACGATTTTCCGGAAATTTCCCGGGAAGTAGAGGCAGACGGCATACACCTTGGATTAACAGACAGCCCCATTGCTGATGCCCGCAAAATAGTGGGGCAGCAAAAAATTGTAGGTGGCACGGCCAATACCCTGGACGATGTATTGCAACGCATCCGGGAAAACTGTGATTATGTAGGGCTGGGGCCTTTCCGGTATACTTCCACAAAACAAAAGCTAAGTCCCATACTGGGCATTGAGGGCTACCAAAAAATTATGGAGGCCCTGAAACAAAGAAATTTGTCCATTCCGGTGTATGCCATTGGCGGTATTTTGCCCGAAGATATGAAAGCCCTGATGAATGCAAATGTATACGGTGTGGCCGTGTCGGGCATGATTACGCAGGCTACGCACAAAAAAGAAGTTGTAACACAAATAAAAAACATTTTATATGGCACTTTTAAAAATAGCAGACAAATCGTTTAATTCCCGCCTGTTGCTGGGAACGGGCAAGTTTGGCTCGCCCCAACAAATGGAAGAAGCCGTTTTGCAATCAGGCACGGAGCTGGTAACAGTAGCCCTGAAACGCATTGACCTGGAAACGGATACTGATGCCATTTTATCACATCTGGAGCACCCGGGTATTCATTTACTGCCCAATACTTCAGGGGCAAGAAATGCCAAAGAAGCAGTGTTCGCTGCCCAACTGGCCCGGGAAGCATTGGAAACCAACTGGCTGAAACTGGAAATCCACCCCGACCCAAAATATTTACTGCCCGATGCCGTGGAAACCCTGAAAGCTACCGAAGAACTGGCAAAACTGGGCTTTGTGGTATTGCCCTACATCCATGCCGACCCGGTGCTTTGCAAACAACTGGAAAACGCTGGAACGGCTGCCGTCATGCCCCTGGGCGCGCCCATCGGTACCAACAAAGGCCTGAAAACCATAGATTTTATTGAAATCATCATTGAACAAAGCAACGTCCCCGTGATTGTGGATGCAGGCATTGGCGCTCCTTCCGATGCGGCAAAAGCCATGGAAATAGGAACCGATGCCGTGCTGGTAAACACCGCCATTGCCGTAGCCGGAAACCCGGGAAACATGGCCCAGGCCTTCAAACAGGCCGTAGAAGCCGGCCGCCTGGCATACGAAGCCAAACTGGGCAGTGTTCAAAGCCATGCTCAGGCCAGCAGTCCTTTGACTTCTTTTCTTTATCAGGATTGATTAGCTGGAGAAAGATAGCCAGTGATTGTACGTCTTGCCGGATGAGGCTTAGCCGAATTCCGGCACCTCCTGCTTAAGAGGGAAGCATATTTTTCCCCCTCCAACCTCCCCCAAGGGAGGACACTACCCTTTCCTCCCCTGGGGGAGGTTAGGGGGGAGAGATACCAGTAATATAAAATGAAATAATTTTTATGAATACAATAAGTAAAATGTCCGATTTCACACATATTTTCAACCACCACAAGTGGGAGGAGGTTAAAACATCCATTTATGCCAAAACCTGGCAGGATGTGCAAAATGCACTGCAAGCCCCACGACCTACCCTGGAAGATATGAAGGCTTTGCTTTCGCCCGCGGCTGAAAAATATCTGGAGCAAATGGCAAATAAATCCCACGACCTTACCCAAAAACGGTTTGGGAAAACCATCCAGCTTTTTGCCCCCATGTACCTGAGCAACGAGTGCCAGAATATCTGTACCTATTGCGGGTTCAGCCTCAATAACAAAATCAGGCGAAAAACGCTGACTGAGAAAGAAATTATTGATGAGGTAAAAGCCATCAAGGCCCAGGGCTTTAACCATATTTTGCTTGTAACCGGGGAGGCCAACCATACGGTGCATATCGATTATTTTTTGAAAGCGGTGCAACTCATCAAGCCGTATTTCGCCAATATTTCCATTGAATTTCAGCCACTGGAAACCGAGGAATACCAGCGGCTGCATGAGGCAGGGGTGTATTCGGTGCTGGTATACCAGGAAACCTATCACCGGGAAGTGTACAAAACCTATCACCCCAAAGGCAAAAAATCCAATTTTGATTACCGCCTCGATACGCCGGACAGAATTGGTAAAGCCAACATTCATAAAATAGGGCTGGGCGTTTTGCTGGGGCTGGAAGACTGGCGGGTTGATTCTTTCTTTTGTGCCCTGCACCTGGATTATTTGCAGAAAAAATACTGGCAAACCAAATTTTCCATTTCCTTCCCCCGCATGCGGCCTGCCGAGGGCATTATTGAACCCAATGTGATTGTATCTGACAAAAACCTGACGCAATTGCTCACCACCTACCGGATTTTTAATGAGGATGTGGAACTCACCGTGTCTACCCGGGAATCACAGCATTTCAGAAATAACGTGATTCCGCTGGGGGTTACGGCCATGAGCGCCGGGTCCAAAACCAATCCGGGCGGGTATAGTGTGGATTCCAGTTCGCTGGAACAGTTTGAAATCAGTGACGAGCGCAGTGTACAGGAAATCTCAACCCTCATTGCCCAAGCTGGGTACGATCCAGTGTATAAAGACTGGGACCAGCAGTTTAGTTTGGAAAGGGGGTGAGGGAAGGTTGGAATAGTGAAATGATGGAATACTGTTTAGCATGTTTAATAATTTTATTTGCTTTACTACTTCAAATATGAATATTATTTCACGCTGTCAGCTTTGCTGCTCTGTCCTTTTTGGCATGGGATGCCCCGCATTGCCCCAAAAAGGACGGCAGCGGCCGACCGTCAAAAAACTCTAGGATATTCAATGCTTCTCCGCACAAAGCCAGCGCACGCCCGCTGAATATCCAGGCCAACGCACTGAAAATAAGCTGTTAAAAGTTTAAACAAGCTCTTATATTTCCATCATTCCATTACTCCAACATTCCAACCAGTCGGATTATGAAATTCCCTCCCACTTTTCTTTAATTGCCGAGTTGGTAACGGCATCGAGTACCTGCTGGCAGCGCAGGCCGTCGTAAAAATCGGGCATTACGGGAGTTTTGTTGGCGATGCCTTTGATAAGTTCGCTCACTTCGTGGATAAACGTATGCTCCCACCCGATGATGTGCCCCGGAGGCCACCAGGCGTCTACGTAAGGTTGGGAGGCTTCGGTTACCAAAATAGTACGGAAGCCCTGTTCGGGCCCTTCGTCTTTTCGAGAAAAATATTGCAGTTCGTTGAGGCGCTCCAGGTTGAACGCCAGGCTGCCTTCGCTGCCAAAAATTTCTAAGCGAAGGAAGTTTTTTCGGCCCGTCGCATAGCGTGTGGCCATGAAAGAACCGATGGCATCATTGCGAAACCGGGCCAAAAAGCTGGTGGCATCGTCGGTAGAAACTTCTCCGGTGCCGGAGCCATCTGCCAGAGGACGCTGTTTGATGAAGGTTTTTTGTTCTCCGCACACTGCCTCAAATTCGCCCAAAAGGAAGCGGGCCAGGTCAATGATGTGGGCGTTCATATCGCCATGCGCACCCGAGCCGGAAGTTTTGCTATCATGCCGCCAGGTGATGGGAAAGTTGGGGTCTACCAGCCAGTCCTGGTAATATACAGCATTGAAGTGGTTGATTTTACCAATTTTCCCGTCAGCTATCATCTGTTTGGCCAGTTGCATGGCAGGAAGGAAACGATAATTAAAAATCATCATGTGGACTACCCCGGCTTCTTCAGCGGCATCCAGCATGCTGCGTGCTTCGGTTTCGTTCACGGCCATGGGTTTTTCGCACAGAATATGCTTGCCCGCTTTGGCAGCCGCTACGGCAATGGGCTTGTGCAAATCGTTGGGGGTGGAAATATCAATCAGGTCGATATCGTCCCGCTCAATGAGTTTTTCCCAGGAAGTTTCCTGCGTTTCCCAACCAAAGCGTTGGGCAAAAGCTTGTAAGTTAGCCTGGTTTCTTCCACAGGCAGCTTTTAACACAGGGCGGGCAGGCAGGTCAAAAAAGTAAGGTGCTTTGATGAAGGCATTGCTGTGGGCTTTTCCCATGAAGTTGGTGCCTACAATGCCTACGTTGATTGGTTGTTGCATGGTGTATAGAATTTCTATATAAAAGAGCTGATTTTAAGCTGAACCCAAATTTAGTAAAAACATATTTACCGCATTGGTTTGATGACATTAAAGTATTGGCATTATTCCGTTGTTAGGATACATTTGAAAAAAGAACAATATTGTTGTGATATTTAGGATAAAAATCTAAAAGGAATGAAAACGGTTCGCCGATAGCTTTCAAGCTCACACCAGTCAGTTATTAATGGGAATGGTTACTTGCACGCGGGTGCCGATGGCGCGGTTTAGGGCGTCTTTCAGGTCGGTAATCCGGATCAATTCCTGTAAGTTTTCTTTGCTCAACAGCTTCAACCTTTCTTCGGTAATTTTCAGGCCCATAGATTTGCTTTTCAGCACTGTCTTTTCTTTCAGCGCCAGGGCTTTTTCACGGCCAACGCCATTGTCTTCGATTACACATTTTAGTACGTTGTCTTCTTCCCCTATGAATATTTTTATGTACCCTTCGCCCTCTTTGTGCATCAAGCCGTGCCAGATGGCATTTTCAATAAATGGCTGCAATACCATGGAAGGCAAGAGTGTGTTTTCCTGGTCAACTGAGTCATCTACACTGATTTGGTAGGTTATTTTGCCTTTGAACCGAAGGGATTCTAACTGAATATAGGCTTCCAGCATAGCAAGCTCATCTTCCAGGGAAACCGTTGGGTTTTCTGAGTTTTCCAGCATCAGGCGGATGAGTTTGGCAAATTTGGTAAGGTAGCGGGAGGCATCATCCCCTTCACCGCTCATAATCATGCGGTTGATAGAGTTCATGCAGTTAAAGATAAAGTGCGGGTTCATTTGTGCCCGCAGTGCTTTCATCTCCAATTCGCTTAGTTGCCGCTTAAATTGAGAGCTTTTGATTTCTTCATTTTTAGCTGCAATAGTTTTTTGATTTTTCAGCCTTTGCCGAAGCAAGAATATTAACATACCGGCAATGATTACGACCAGAATAATGCCTGCCATCAGGGCTTTTTTCCAGGTAGCTTGCCGGTGCGCTTCTGAAGCCTGTAATTCTTTTTCTACTGTGAGGAGGGCTATTTGCTGATTTTTCTTATCCGTTTCGTATTTTACTTCCAGTTCTTTAATTTGGTTCAAGTGGTTTTCGCTGGCAATGCTGTCTTTCCAGATTTCATAAAGCTTTCGGTATTCGTAAGCCGGTTTATATTGCCCCATTCTTTCATAAGTATCAGAGTAGCTTTCGTACACATTTTTTATTTCTTCTTTTATGTTCAGGGTTTTCGCCATTTGCAGGGTTTGCTCAAACCCGGACAGGGCTTCGGCATAGTTGCCCATTTCGGCCTGTATGGCGGCAATGCCGTGATTGGTGTACAAAATCCCTCTTTGTCTGTTAAGCACTTTTGATAAAGTATTGGCCTGTTTGAGATAGTCTAATGCCAGGGGGTAATTTCCCTGTTTCTGATACAATACCCCAATATTCTGAAGATTGATAGAAGCTCCCTGTTTATCATCCAGTTTTTTGTTGATTGCCAAAGATTGGTGGTAATAGTCCAGGGCTTTGTCATGCTCTCCTTTTGCTCTGTAAATCAGCCCAATATTGCCCAGAATACTGGCCCTGGTCGACTCGTTCGAGGTATTTTCAACAATTTTTAATGCCCTCTGGTAATATTCCAGTGCCTGCTCCAGTTCTTCCAGTTCCCAGTAAGAAATACCGATATTGCTCAAACATTTGGCAACGCCCAGGGTGTCGCCCAGTGCCTCGTAACCTGAAATTGCATTGAAAAAACTATTAGCCGCTTCTTGATAATTGCCTTCATTGTAATATACAATGCCCGATTCCATGTGAAAAGTGGCTTTTATTTTTGCGTTGTTTAATGAGACTAAGTGTTCCTGAACTTTGTCAAGGGCTTCATGGGCTTCGTTCAACCTTCCCTTTCTCCACAAATAATTACACATTTTCAGATAACTGCTGCTGATTCTTTTTGCATCACCCATTTGCTCGCTGAGTGCAGTGGCCTTGCGCAAATACTCCATGGACCGGGTGGTATCCTCACCTACCAGGGCGGTGTGCAATGCTATGTAGCTATCTATTTTTACAGAATCAGGCGGGTTTTTCTCCAATACATCGAGCAGGCTGTCTATTTCTTGTTGTGCTAACAATACGGAGCCAGATAATGATAAAAGCAACAAGAGGGGCAAAAAAACGGTGAGTGGTTTCATAGTGGTCTGGTTAAAAAGTATAACCATGCATTCAAGCTATCTGTAAGGAAAGCTTTTACGAATGTAACCATTTTGCCATAAAAAAACCTCCGGCAAACACCAGAGGCTTTTTCTATTAACGAGTATGTCAAAAGATTAAATAATCTTGGAGAGGCTTGCATAAACGGCCGAAAACCGTACCGCCTCAAAAATTCTGTCTTCCGTACTTTCTAATTTTAATAATGAATCTTCATGCGCTTTCACACACATTTCGCATCCATTCACAGCTGAAACAGCCAGGCTCATCAGTTCAAAAAACTCTTTGCCTGTTACCGGCTTCCGCATAATGTTCATTTTGATGCGGGCAGGCTGCTTGTTATACTTTTCTTTTTGCATAAAATGCCTGAAACGGTAAAAAACGTTGTTGGCACTGAGCAAAGAAGCACAGCCTACGGCTTCGGCAATTTCCTCGTCAGAAGTTTCCTGTTCTTTGGCTTCCTGCACAAAATACTGAAGCAAAGTTTGGTTTTTGTCATTGGTAGCCAACGCAACGCCCAGCAACGCGATTTCTTTATAAGAAAGTAATTCTGAACTGAAAGAATTTTTAAAACTCACTTTCAGATCTGTTGCATAACGAGAATTGCCTGCTTCCAGCAAGTGCAAAGGCTCGCTGCTAAACTCAGGCTCCATGCCCAACAAGTCCAGAAATTCCTGTACTGACTCTGAGTATGTTGTAATCATAATTTACTTTGTTTTTATCCTACTAATGTAGCTTCTCCTTTTTCCCAGTTGCATGGGCAAAGTTCGTCGGTTTGCAGGGCATCCAATACACGAACTACCTCTTTCACATTCCTGCCTACGTTCAGGTCGTATACACTTACCCAGCGCACAATACCCTGAGGGTCGATGATGAATGTGGCGCGGTAGGCTACTTTTTCATGGCCTTCCAGAATACCCAATTCTTCAGCCAAAGACTTAGACGTATCGGCCAGCATGGGGAATTTCAGGTCGCGCAGGTCTTCGTGGTCTTTTCTCCAGGCCAGGTGTACAAACTCCGAGTCGGTAGAGGCACCGATGAGTTGGGCATCGCGGTCACGGAATTCGCCAAAGTTTTTGTTAAATTCGGCAATTTCGGTAGGGCACACAAAAGTAAAATCTTTGGGCCACCAGAACATCACAGTCCATTGGTCATCTTCGTTTACCAGTGATGCTGAGGTCAGTTCTTCAAACTCTTCCCCTTTCTCAATAGACTTTACAGCCATTTTGTGAAACTCAGGAAATTTTTGTCCTACGGAAATAATTCTATCGCTCATTTTTTGTTTTGTTTTTAAGGTTTAGTGTTTTGAAACGCTGCAAATCTGCGCATTGAAAATCATTAGACAAAATTGATGTTCTTTATCATTTGATAGATAAAATCTATATGAATAGCTGTACATTTAAACCTTGAAAATAACCGGAGAAAGAATGCGAATTTCTTAAAAGGAGGAGAAAATTTCAGTTCTGTTTAGGAGGGATGGAAAATGAAGAAATTTAGATTTTTTGGAAACTTGAAAGGACATTCAATGACTAATAGTATGAATACAAGAAGCAACTTACTCATAGGCTGACTATCTAAATTGAAGCTCTTTTACTTCTTATTTACCTTTCAATATACAAGTTGTCAATCCTGATGTGCTTTTACAAAAGCCCGCAAAACGTTATTCATGCGGGTTTGATAACCACGTCCTGTTTTTCGGAAAAAATCTATCACATCTTCATCCAGCCGAAGGGTGATCTGTTCTTTTTTTGAGGGTTCTTCAAACTGCTTTATCCATTCCCCTTTTTTGAACCATTTTCCTTTTTTCACATCTTCATCGGTCAGGTATACATCGTCTGGGTCATTTTTAACCATTTCTTCCAATTCTTCGTCAGTGATGCTGTTCACCCGGTCCCAATCGGTATTTCCTTTCAGTTTTTTAATTTCTTCAAGGGTGTATCTAACAATTTTTTCTTTTTGCTTACTCATAATCTGTTATCTCTTTTTTTCGGGCACGACGTGTTGAAATCAAACGAATGGTTTGCCCTCTTAGAGTATAAACCAAAGCAATGTACTTGCTTTCGTAAAACCCAATAGCAATATATCATTCTTCCAAAATATATGAAGACGGATAAATGAACAGGTCTTTATCGTCAAAAACCCTTACAACATCCCGGAAATCATATCCATGTTTCTTTATATTGCTTCGGTTCTTATTTTCATCCCATTCAAATTCCATTCCCAATAATAATTACAAACGTAGTTACAAAGCAAGGGTTTTTCCTAATTCCCCTCCAACACAATTTCCTTCGGCTGGGTTTTGCCTTTGTCAAACACTTTAATCAATACATTGCCTTCACTTTGTTGGTCGCTTTTTGGCGAATAATGCACATCAAAAGCAACGGTTTTGCCTGCTCCCAAAACATAAGGGAATGAATATGGGAAATCCACTGTAAAATCGTTGCTTCCGGTAACGATAACGTAAGAAAGGGGAATGCCCTGATTCCCTCCGGTGTGGGTGAGCGTAAACGTGGCCGATTTGGTAGCGTACGGACGCACCTTTCCGAAATTGTGGTTTTCTGCGGAAACCTCCAGGATTCCGGCAGTAATTGCTTCATTTTCAGACGCATCAGCACCCGGCAACGCATACGTCTCAAAAGAGTTAAGTTCAGGGGAGCCGCCCCGGTTGCCACAGCCTGCCGCTACATATAAATTTCCTTCGGAAAGAATCACCTGCGTACCATGCCTTCCGGTTTGCAGGGCAGGCAGTGTGCGCCAGGTTTTGGTGTTGACATCCAGGGCTTCCACCTCACTGTGGGCTTTTTGCTGGTTACCACTTTCCCCGCCGATTACAATCACTTCATCACCCACAGCTACGGCCGTGCAACCCGCCCGCTGGGTAGGAATGTTGCCATCCGGTGAAGGGAGTGTACTCCAGGTGCCCGTGCTGAAATCATACACATCGGTTTCGGCAATGGTGGCTTCAAAGCCTTTTCCCTGATAGCCTGATTTTCGGCCTCCGGTTGCTACCAGTTTGTTGTCTACAACTACTGCCTGAAAGTGGTCACGGGCACGGGGTGCGTCGGGGAGTTGCTGCCAGGTGTTGGTGGCGGGGTCGTACGCGTCCAGCCAGGGCACCCAACCGGAAGTGTGACCATTGACGATGCCGCACACCATGTAAATTTTATCGTTATAAACCACCGCCCCGGCCGCGCCCCTTCGGCGGTGTACGGGAATTTCCGGGCCTACCGTCCACTTGTCAATCAGGGGGTCGTAGATGTAAATGTGCGAAAAGGGTGTTTCCGAGGGCCAGCTTCCGTCCAGGCCACCCATTACATAAATCAGTCCCTGATAAGCCACCGCCTGAAAATGCGACATCTCAATGGGCGTATGCGCCCCTTCTGTCCAGGTATCGGTAGCGGGGTCGTAAATTTCAACAGGTTTGATGCCCCGCCCTCCGAGCAAATAGAATTTATCGCCTACTTTTACAAAAGCGTTTTCATGCCTTTTGTGCGGATCATTTTCAGCCCCCACGGCCTGCCAGCTTTTCTGGCTTATTGCCCCATGATATAAAAGTGTAAAAACGGCAGATACCAGGAATGATTTGATGAAAGTACGGGTTTTCATGTTATATTGTGGTTTTGGTGCAAACTAATCAGAATGTAAGGCGAAGTTATAAAATTCATATTTGTTTCATAACCAATCTTTATCTATGAAAAGCATACTCATCATCGGAGCAGGCCGCTCGGCCTCAGCCCTCATCCATTATTTATGCGAAGAAGCTGGTGCAAATGCATGGGAAATCACCGTGGCAGATGCCAATCTGGAAACTGCCCAACAACACATAACAGGCTTCTCCAACGCCAAAGCTGCTTTGCTTGATATTTATGATACAGTAGCGAAAGACCAACTGATAAGCCAGGCCGATGTGGTCATTTCTATGCTGCCTGCCCACATGCACATGCTGGTGGCGGTGGCCTGCCTGCAACACGAAAAGCACCTGCTCACAGCCTCTTACGCGGGGAAGATATGAGTGCGCTCAACGAAGCAGTTAAGCTGAAAAAACTTGTTTTCCTGTGCGAATGTGGACTGGACCCCGGCATAGACCACATGTCGGCCATGCAGGTAATTGACCGTATACGCAATGAAGGCGGGCAAATGGTTTCTTTCAAATCGTTTTGTGGTGGTTTGGTAGCCCCGGCATCAGAAGGTGATAATCCGTGGAAATATAAATTTTCGTGGAGTCCGCGCAACGTGGTGCTGGCAGGGCAGGGCGTATCGCAATATTTAGATGCAGGGCAAAACAGATATATTCCTTACTGGCAACTTTTCAACAATACCACTTCGGTTGAAATCCCGGGTTATGGCAACTTTGAAGCGTATCCGAACCGGAATTCTATTCCCTATCAGGAAGCATACGGGTTACAGAAAGCGGAAACCATTTTGCGGGGCACTTTGCGCCGCCCGGGCTTTTGTGCTGCCTGGCAAGTTCTCATCCAACTGGGCATCACAGATGATTCGTATTACGTAGAGGTCAACAAAAAAACCTATGCCGATTTCATGGCTTCTTTTCTTCCTGCTGGCAAAGGCACATTGTTAGAAAGGTTAAGCCAGTATGTAGGATTGCCCATAAATGCCGAGCCCATTCAAAAGATAAAATGGCTGGGTATTTTGGAAAATAATCCCATTGGCCTGCTAAGGGCCACCCCGGCCCAGGTATTGCAAAAGCTGCTGGAAGAAAAGTGGAAAATGCAGGCCGATGACCGCGACCTGGTGGTGATGCAGCACCAATTCACTTATGTCGGTGATATTGGGACCAAAACGATACATGCTTCCCTGGCTATAGAAGGGGAAGATGGTAAACATACCGCAATGGCCAAAACAGTAGGCTTGCCTTTGGGCATGGCTGCCAAATTAGTGCTGCAAGACAAAGTGCCGCAAAAAGGAGTGCTCCTGCCCGTTTATCCTGAAATATATGTACCTGTTTTGTCCGAATTGAGTAAAAGAAACGTTAAATTTATTGAGAATACATTATCCTGATAATAAAGGATATTGTCAGCATTTTTTTGAACCATAAAATATTTACCGCATGCGTATTACAACACTTTCTGCTTTGCTGGATAAAATGTGGCAGGACTATACAGATATGAACCCCCAGGCCAAAAAAATTCACGATTTATTTGAGGAAAAAGGGGAAACCATTCAAAATGACCACATTGCCCTTCGAACATTCAACCACCCAAAAGTGAATGTGGATGTATTGGCCCAGCCTTTCCTGAAAAGCGGATACAAAGAAAAAGGAGAATACGAATTTCCTGAAAAGAAACTTTTTGCCAAGCACTTTGAGCCGAAAGACCATACATTGCCCAAAATTTTTATCAGCGAACTGAAACTGGAAGAATTTGACCAGGAATTACAGGATGCTGTGGACCAATTGCTTGCCCAAATGCCAGAAGATGCCCCTAAACGTTTTGACTTTTGCTCGTTGGGCCGCCCCTGGGAAGTCAGTTTTTTGGTATATGAAAACCTCCGCAAAAAAAGTGAGTATGCTTCCTGGGTAGCTGCACACGGCTACCGCCCCAATCATTTTACGGTATTGGTAAACAGCCTGAAAAATTTTGATACCCTGCCACAGGTCAACGAATTCATCAAAATGAGTGGTTTTCCTATGAACGACAGCGGTGGGGAAATCAAAGGCTCTAAAGAGGTCTTTCTGGAGCAATCTTCTACCAAAGCCGATGAGGTGAAAGTACCCTTTACCGATGGCACTTATAAGGTGCCCGCCTGTTATTACGAATTTGCCCTACGGTACTTTTTACCCAATGGGGAGCTGTATCAGGGCTTCGTGGCCAAATCTGCCGACAAAATTTTTGAAAGTACCGATAAGGGATAAGGTGTTGTTAGTTTGATGTTTAAGGTTTATAGTTTTTGTTAGCAGGCTGGAAACATCTTGCCAATGCTTTTTCCACTTAATAAGCTCCCCTGATATTTTGATGCACTTCTTTTGTGTAAAAATCCGATAATGCCTGGTGTATTTCTTCGGAAAGCGGACTGAGGGAAGACGCTTCGGCATTGGTTTTTACCTGCCTGGGCGAGCTTGCCCCGGGGATGATACAGCTTACGGCTTCGTGGTCTAAAAGCCACCGCAAGGCCAGTTGCACCATCGACATATTTTTAGGTAAAAACTCTTTTTCAATAGTTTGGGTAAGTTCCACTCCTTTTTCAAAAGGCAGGCCGGCAAAGGTTTCGCCTACGTTGAACAGCTCTCCATTCCGGTTAAAATTACGGTGGTCTTTTTCAGAAAAGGTGGTGTTTTTGGTGAATTTACCTGCCAGCAGCCCACTTGCCAGTGGCAGGCGTACAATAATGCCTGTGCCACTTTCTTTGGCTTTGGGCAGTAATTCCCTCCCTACTTTTTGCCGGAAGATGTTGAAAATCACCTGAAGGGACAGCAAGCCTTCCTGCTCAATGCAGAGCAACCCTTCTTCCACCGTTTCTACGCTGGCCCCAAAATGCTTGATCAGCCCTTCTTTTTGCAATTTGTGCAACCAATGGAAAACTTCTCCTTCCCGCAGTACTTCAGTTGGAATACAATGCAACTGGAGTAAATCCAGGGATTCCACTCCTAAGCGTTTGATAGAAGCCGTTACCGACTTACGCAAGGCCACCTCGGAATATTTGTCAGGATACACATCACCACCCCGTCCGAATTTGGTGGCCACTTTGATGGGTTTTTCGCAGGTTTTTAAAAATTCCCCGATAAAGCTTTCGCTTTGCCCGGCACCGTACACATCGGCCGTATCCCAGAAAGTAATGTCATTCTCTACGGCTTCCTCCAAAATAGCCCATGCCGTATCTTTGGACATGGATGGGCCCCAATCTGCTCCCAACTGCCAACAGCCCAATCCAACTTCACTTACTTCAAATCCGTTTTTGCCTAGTTTTCTTGTTTTCATGTCTTAAGGTTTGTTCATCCCAGTCTGAGAACTGAAAGTAGATTTTATAATCATGTATTCTGCTTTCTGTATAATAATGAGCATTTTCCTTTATTGCAACCTTCCAAATATCAAGGTGCAATTTGCTTTGTAAGCATCAATTATCTTATGTCCTGGCCTTTATTTCTGTGGGGCCAGTTGGCAGGTGCTTGTTTAAAATTACTTTGATTTGTGGAACCAATTCCCGCAAGGTTAAATAAGCATTATCTTCAGCATTCAGTACAATAACGGCAATTGGGTATTTCCTGAAATTCTGCTGGAACTGTAAGTTTTTATCGAAAGTAAATAGTGCATCAAAGTTTTCTTGTATCATCAGTTCCAATAACTCCCCATTCTTTTTGCTATTCCATCCTTTATCTGATACAGTATAAATTTCATGTTCAAGAAAATCTAATTTTAATTTTTTGGGCAAGTTCTCGTCAAGCAACAGCTTCATAGATTTTAGCTATATTTCCTGAAGTTACAATTTTATGAGCAATACCAATTACGCCAATTACTTGTTGTTTCGTTACACTGGGAAAATCTTCTAAAAACTCGTCAATAGAAATGCCTTTTTCTAAATGCCAGAACAAGGTTTCTACGGGAACACGGGTTCCACTAAATACAGGCTGTCCGTTTTGGGTTTCAGGATCAACGGTGATATATTTTTTTAATGCTTCCATATTCAAATATACGAAACGCAGGGATGATATGATTTCTTTTCTCTCGTGGGGTAAGCGGCAATTTAAGAAAAGCTGCAAAATAGATAGTTTCTAGTAGCTGTTTGAGTTAATCCTTTGAGCTGCAAATGGGCACTTACAGCAAATTTTGTAGTAAGTGTTTTTTTAATTTTTATACAAATAGCCACAAAACTTAGCTTCTCTTTTAAATCCTACCCATTTTTTTTAGAGTATTATGTTATATTGAGTCGATTGATGAAATTAGATTATGTCGGAGTTAGTTAGGTTCCTGATAAAAATTGCTGATTTAATGTTTTTCAACTGGGGAAGTTGGGAAATATCAGGATTTGATGTTTTAAATTTTAGTATTGCTATGGCCGGATTAATTTTAGGTGCGTGGTTTTATCATTGGAAGAACAGATTTGAAAAGGAAACAAGAGAAATACAAGCAAGACCAGTATTTAGTTATGTGAGGCATGAGATACTCGCTCTTAATCCAGAATTAGGCTTTAAATTTAGATTTGATGTTGAGTTTCGGAACGTGGGCCAAGTAGCATATAAGGTTAACCCAATAATAACACATGGAAAATTTGGGGTTGATCAATATAATAAAGATGCAATTGTTGGCCCAGGAGATGTAAACATTATCAAGTGTTACACCTTGTATTTACCAGAAGGAAAAAGCTCATATAACTACCAGTTTTTTCTAAATTATGAAGACTCGTATGGCAATAAATATAACCAAGAGGTAAAAGTAGAATACAGAACTGATAATAATACTTTTGAATTCTGGGTATTTGTTCCAAAAAATGGAAACATCCAAGGCAAAAGAGATAACCACTAACAATCCTTTATAGTAATCGTTTCAGATGACCTGCTAGAGCAAGCCTTCTGGCGTAGGTTAGAAGGTAAGAGAGACTTGTATCCTGCTAATTACTCAAAAAGTCACTTCCATGCAGTTCCAAAATAGTAATGAAAGTGCGGTAGAAAAAAATACCAAAGAAAGCCCGGGGGCCGGAACAATGTTCCTTGCCATAGGAAGGCTATTAATAGACCTTACTTGATGTTTGTAAATCCCCTCCCAAAGTCCCCCTTTAATGGTTTTGGATACTTTATTGGGGTTGAGAAACGGAAGTAGATAAAAAATACCCGCCCATAAAATCAACGGACGGGTAAAGCATTGAAATATTACTTGCTTTTTTCTAAAAGAAAGAGGTATTAGTTATCATAATTGCTAAAAGAACCATAAAAATCCTGCAATACGAAAAAGGCTTTTTTGCGCTCTCCGTTGTCGGTGATGAGTCCTTTTAAGTTCCAGTAGTCCTGCACGCCCTGATACAAACGCATGGTGGAGCGGAAGTCTTTCAGTATCCAGGGCGACATGCCCACTACGCCCTCCTGGTTGTTCACCAGCTCTATTTGTTTTTTGTACACAAGTGCCTGGTAATCTTCAGTAAATACGGCCAGGTCTTCCTCGTCGGCAGTACGCCCCCGCCTGGCCCCGGCCCCCATTTCACTGAAGACGAAGGGTTTACCTTCCGGGATATGAAAGCGGATTTTGTGCATGTTGTCCAGCATGGTTTGCCGTCCTTTTTTGTGAGGCAAATCGGCACTCGCCGCCAAAAAACCCGAATAATACCACCCAAAATACTGGTTGATGGCGGCCACATCTACAATGGCTGCGAGGGGGTCTTCAATTTCTATGTCCCAGGTTGCAAACTGTTGTCCTGCCAGGGTAGGGAAAAAATACTGCTTAGCCATCTGCATAATTTCTTCTCCTCCAAATATCAAAGCGGCGGTGGTGAGGCGAGTATCGTCCAGGCTTTTTACATACTCATTCAGTTCCCTGAAGAATGTATTGCGGGCTTCCGATTTGGGTGTTTCGTTGCCCAGGCTCCAGAAGATGATGCTGGCCCGGTTCTGGTCGCGATGGATCATTTCCTTCATGCGCGTTTTGGCCATGTCCAATACTTCGGGGCTTTCAAATTTCACGTTCCAGTACACCGGAATTTCGGCCCACACCAGCAAACCCATCTCGTCGGCTGCCCGCAACATGTTTTCATTGTGTGTGTAGTGGGCCAGGCGCACATAATTACAGTTTAGCTCTTTGGCATACGTAAGCAATTCAACCGCTTCTTCGTAGCTCGAGGCCCGGCCTTTGGCGCCAATGGCTTCTTCATGGATAGAAATGCCTTTCAAAAAGAGAGGCTCGCCATTCAACAGCACCTGCCTGTTTTGTACCTCCACTGTACGGAAACCAATTTGGTCATGTACCGTATCTTCGGGAGTCGTAAGTGCCACATCATACAATTTGGGCTGTTCGGGCGACCACAAGGTGGGAGAAGCCTCTACGGCAATCCGGGCCATACCATCCTGCACCGGGAAAGATTGATGGATATTCAATTCTTCCACTTCCAGGGTTACGCTACCTGATTCCATGCCTTCCATGGCTACATATCCTTCAATCTGGTTTTTATTGTTGGGTGCTAACTGTACCTTATAGTTTTGAATGAAACTCCCGGGCAATTCCACAAGCTGTACGTCCCGGGTAATGCCACCATAGTTCATCCAGTCGGTGCTGGTGGTGGGAATGTCATCGGCCGTGAGTGTATTGTTTACTTTGACAACGAGCAGGTTTTCCCCTTCTTTCAAATGTTCGGTTACGTCGCAGTTGAAAGAGGTATAACCTCCGGTATGGCTGGCTACGTGCACGCCGTTCACGTAAATTTGTGCTTTGTAGTTGATGGCCCCAAAGTGGAGGTAATACTGTTTATCTTCCTGTTTCTTTACAAAGAAGTCTCGCTTATACCACACTTTCCCATTGTAAAAGAAAAGCCGGGGATCCTGGGTATTCCAGTCGCCGGGCACCTGTAAGGTCAACCCATCTTCCAGGTTGGCCTCTACCAGTTCAGAAGCGCCGGGTTTATAGTTGCGTTCCAGATAGTTAAAACGGTCATTTAGGGAAAAGATGGTAGGGTCTATCAGGGCATTCCAGGTGCCATTCAGGGAATAGGTTTTTCGCCCTTCTACATTGGTGATGATGGGCGCTGTGGGAATGTCTTTTACTTCTTTGGCAGCGAAAAAGTCTTGTGCTTTCAGGGGCTGTATACCAGCCAATAGTAAGATAAGGGCCAAATAATAGCCAAGTGTTTTTTTCATGATTGCTTGGGGTTTTAGTTTTTACTCCCCAAGATTAATCATTGTATACATATGTATCGTCTTATCCGTTCCAGTGGGGCTTATTTGAAGTGCCAACGGAACGGATGAAGCTATTCAGCTTGTTATACAGGCAAGTAGCCCCAAACATTGAAAATTAATAAGAAGCTCTCGTAAAACGGTCAGACCGCTATCTGAAGAGGCACAAGAGCGGTCAGACCGATAGGCAATATTAACTTTCAACCTTATTAACTTTCAACCTTCGTACCTAGATGCCTGTACAACATTTTAAGCTGATTATTACAATTCCCGGCGATATTGGGAAGGGGTTTGTCCGGTAATTTCCTTAAAGATGCGGTTGAAAGATGATTTGGAGTTAAAACCCGCTTCATAGGCCAGCCCCAAAAAGGTAATGTTTTTCAGTTTTGGGTCTTGCAGCAGTTGCTGAAATTCCCGCACTCGGTATTCATTGATAAGCTGATAAAAATTTTTGCCCAGTACTTCGTTAATGGTTTGGGAAAGGTTTTGTTGGGAAATATCCAGGTCACGAATCATGGTTTGCAAACTATACTCCGGATTGGTGTAAGGCTTCTCTTTTTCCAGGTATTCAACAATATTTTTGGCATATTCCTGCATCCTTATTTTGCTCAACCCTGATTTGTAATATTTTTCATTATCTTCCTCAGTAGTTTTAGATGGTAGAGATACCAGTTCGGGCTCAAAGATAATAGGTTGCAACAGGCCAAATATCAGCAACAAATACCCCAGCATCCCCAAATTGAATTGATGTAACCAAAAACTCATGCTTTCTATGGAAGAGAAATGATGCCTGAAAAAAGGAGCAGCAAAAAAGATGAGATGAGAAAGCAATGTGAGTATCATCATCAGTAATACCCAGTTGAGCGACCTCTTTTCCGATTTATCAGAGAAAAAGTTAAGGATATTTTTTTGATGCCTGAGGAGTAAAAGCAATGTGGCTACCCAATAGCCAATGACCGATAATGCCAGTATACCTGCGATGCCAAAAAAAATAGTATTAGAGGTAGTGCCCGAGTAAGCAGCCGGACTCATGGACTCGGGCAGGTAAATGACCCGCCAGAAGCTTACCAGCACAAATGGGATACTATGCACCAGGTGCGCCCAACTGAATTCGAAATTTATATCTATCAGGCTGCGTACGTAGAAATAGAAAACAGGGCCTGAAAGCATAAAGAATGGGAAAAAACCAATCTTAATATAGGCAGTGAGTCCTTTGGGAACCAATAATCCTAAAAAAAAGAGAGAAAGTATCAGAAACCAAAAACATAAGATGAAATTAGAATTGTGTTTCGGTTTTCTCAACAAAAAAACGAGGGCATTGATGATTGATTGTACGAATCCGAAAATGAGCATGGGCAGGTTTATCGGGCGTATTATGTTTTTCTATAACAGGCTAATTGTATCGTGATCTTTGACTTTCCTTAGCCAAAGGTACGTTTTTTATGCCTTAGCAACGCACCACAGCATACACCAGTTCATCAATGGTTTTGCCAGCTTTGGTAATGCTTTTCCTATGGCGGGCTTCCAGGGTGTATCCGCAATTCTCAAGAACATGTCCCGAGGCTGGGTTCCATTCCATGATGCCTGCTGAAATCCGGCACAAGTCAAAAGTAGTAAATCCATATTCAGTAATGGCTTTTACGGCTTCGGTGGCAATGCCCTGGTTCCAATATTTTTCGCCCAGCCAGTACCCAATCTCCGCACTTCTGGCATAAACATCAGTATTTCGGGTTAATCCTATACCTCCTACGGCTTTTTCATCCACTACGATAGCGAAATTTGTAAGTGGCCGTTCGGCACTGGCACACCGCACCCACTCCCGGGCATTGCGCATGCGGTAGGGGTGTGGGAATATATTGCGCAGGTTAATCCACACATTGTAATTATTGGCATTTTCAGTCAATGATCGTTCATCTCCTGTTTGCCATTTTCTCAGCACAAATTTTTCAAATGTAAATTGCATGACAATGGGGTAGCAGCATTCATTATATTTTTTGGACAGCAAGTATCTTTTTCAAAAAAATCAAAAATTAAAAAAATAGGAAAAAGAAAAATTTTAAATTTTACATGTAAATTTTACACATATAAAATTTTTATATTTCACGATAACACCAACAATATTATTGAACAAACTTATGTATTTTGAGTTGAAAATTTCAAAATTTATAAATTTTCCAGTACCCGCTATAAAAATAAGATTACTCTGGCATTTATGTGTTAGTTTTGGGACAAAATCTCACCTAAAATGCGCGATATGAACAAATTTTTACCCCTCCTCTTTGTTTGCTTTGTCAGTACGCAATGGGCGTGGTCGCAGGGCACTACTACAGCCAGCATCAACGGCCAGGTACTCGATACCAACAAGGAAGCAGTACCCGGTGCCAACATCACGGCCATTCACCAGCCTACAGGCTCAGAATATGTAAGTGTTTCTAACGTAAATGGTTTGTTTCGTTTATCTAACCTGATGGTGGGAGGCCCTTACACCGTTACAATTTCTTTTGTAGGCTATGAGGATTTTATTCAGGAAAATATCAGCCTTGATCTTGGACAAACCTACCAGATCAACCCCATCTTATCCGAATCGGTTACGCAACTGGTAGACGTCGTTATCACTGCCGGGGGCGTGATTGACGGTAACCGCACCGGGGCGGAAACCACCATAGGCGAAGAACAAATCATGTCTTTGCCTACCGTAGACCGCTCCCTGAATGATTTTACCCGCCTTACACCCCAGGCCAACCTTACACCGGGTGGTGGGGTTTCTATCGCCGGAGTAAACAACCGCTTTAACGCGATTTATATTGACGGGGCGGTGAACAACGACGTATTCGGACTGGCCAGTTCGGGTACCAATGGCGGACAGGCCGGGATTTCTCCCATCAGCGTAGACGCCCTGGAGCAAATTCAGGTGGTAGTAGCACCTTATGATGTTACTTTGGGTGGCTTTGCCGGAGGCGGCATTAACGCGGTTACCCGTTCGGGAAAAAATAATTTTGAAGGTTCGGCCTACTATTATTTCAGAAATGAAAAGCTTACAGGGAAAACACCCGGCGATATTCACAATGATGAACGCACACGTTTAGACCCTTTCTCTGCCAAACTGTATGGTTTTCGGTTGGGCGGTCCTATCATTAAAAATAAACTATTCTTCTTTGTAAATGGGGAAATCCAAAGAGAAGAAACCCCCCTCCCTTTTTCTTTTGACGGTTACCGTGGAAATGCCGATGAAGGAAAAATCAACGAGCTGGCTGGATTCCTGGACAGTGAATATGGGTACAACCCCGGCGGTTACAAAGACAATGTGCGCTCGCTGGATGGAGAAAAATTTCTGGTGCGGTTAGACTGGAACATCAATGCCAACCATAAGCTTACCGCCCGTCATAGTTACACCAAAGGGGAAACCACCGTGCAGGACCGTCCCAATAACGGATCCATTTATTTTTTCAATACCGGCTATATTTTTCCTACTACCACCAACTCTACCGCCCTGGAGCTGAAAAGTAATTTTGGTAGTAAATTTTCCAATAACCTGATACTCGGGCTAACCACCGTGTTTGATGACCGAAAATTGCTGGGCGACCCTTTCCCCCGCGTAGAAGCCCAGGATGGGAATGCCACGGTTTATTTTGGTACCGATGCCTTCTCTTATTCCAATATTGTAGACCAGGATGTGTTTACCATTACCGATAATTTCAACCTGTATGCCGGAAAACACACTTTTACTTTCGGTACACACAATGAGTTTTTTAGCATTCTCAATTTATTCACTATTTTCTCTACCCCTCAGTATTCATTTAATAATGCTGGTGGAGAAACTGGACTACAGCATTTCCTCAATGGCGCCCCTGCCCTTTCCCTCTTCGGGCATGAATTGCCCGCCAATTCGGGAGATGAAGTACGATTTGGGGATGATGCCGATAACCTGGCGGCTGATTTCAGTGCCATGCAACTGGCCTTTTATGCACAAGATGAATTTCAGGTGAATAACCAATTGAAACTAACTTTTGGTGTGCGGGCCGATATTCCCGTTTTCCTGGACGATGCCCCCCAAATTAATACCCAGTTCAATACTGAAACTATTCCTTTACTGGAAGCAGCAGGGTATGACCTGAAAGGAGCGCAGGCCAGCCGGTTACCGAAAACCTCTGTTTTGTGGAGTCCGCGGGTTGGATTTAATTATGACCTGAAAGGAGATAAAACCACACAACTCAGGGGAGGATTGGGCATATTTACCAGCCGCATTCCCTGGGTGTGGCCGGGAGGCATTTTTATCCGCAATGGCCTTACCAGTAGTTTTGCCGTGAATTTTGATACGTTTCAGCCCCGCCCATCCGACTGGCAGGCCAACCTGCTCAACCTCACCAAGCCTTCGGGTGATGTAGATTTGTTTTCAGAAAATTTCAAATACCCGCAGGTGTTCCGCACCAGTTTTGCCGTAGACCAAAAACTGCCCTGGGGACTGATTGGTACGGCTGAGTTTATGTACACAAAAACCATCAATAACGTAGACCTGAAAAACCTGAACCGGGCACCGGCTACCGGAACCCTGGCAGGAGCTGATGACCGCCCGGTATTTAACGGAGGCAGCGTTGACCCTACCTATGGCCGCATCACTTTGGTACATAACACCAGCAAAGGATATACCTGGAACATCACCGCCCAAGTACAAAAGCCTTTTGACAATGGGCTTACCGGGAGTCTGGCTTATTCCTTCACCCGGGCCGAAGCCCTATTTGACGGGCAGGGTTTTATCAACAGCACCTCCTGGAGAGACCACCACAGCGTTATGGGGCGTAATAATCCCATGATGGGCCGGTCGGCACTGGATGTGGCGTCTCGTGTAACAGGCTTCCTCTCTTACCGGAAAGAGTATCTTGATTTTATGGCCACGACCCTTACGGTGGTATACACCGGGCAATCTGGCGCTCCTTATTCCTACATTTATCGTGATGGAGGAATGCTAAATAACGAAGACTCTGAGGAAAGAAACCTGTTGTATGTACCCGCCAATGTTAATGAAATCACTTTTGGAAGCAGCGAAATAGTAGATATGGATGAAGACGAAGACCCCATCTTTGGTGGCGTTCCTTTTTCTGAAGCAGAGCAGGCCGCTATGTATGCCGAATTAAATGAATTCATTGATAATGATGATTACCTGAGCAATCAGCAGGGGCAATATGCCGAACGAAATGAATCCCGATTGCCTTTTGAGAGTGTATTTGATATAAAAGTACAACAGGATTTCTTCATCACAACTGCTAATGGCAGGCGGCATACTTTGCAGGTTTCCCTGGATATTTTCAACTTCACCAACCTGCTCAACAAAAACTGGGGTGCCCGCTACATTATTAGCGATAGTGAAGATGAAAACAATAATAATTTCCGCTTGTTAAACTTTGAAGGGTTTGAATACGAAGATGGCAGCTTTACCAACCGCCCGGTCTTTTCTTTCCAGGATCCGGGAGAAGTTTGGGACTTAGAGCAATCGGGCATCAACAGCGCACGGTGGTCGGCACAAGTGGGAGTGCGGTATATTTTTTAAAAAGGCCAATGCACAATATTTTCTAACATCAAAAAATGAAATAGAGAGTAGAGTAGGCAGTGGCAGCAGCAGTAAGCAGACTGCCAACTGCCACTGCCTACTGAATCAAATCCGTCAGATAGAGAAAGAAATATTCAAGGTGCATAAATCTTAATCTTATGCAGGTTAACCCCTTCTCATTTCACATTTAGCGCATAACAATTTAATATTGCGGAAAATAAAAACTATGGATAATTCTTCAAGTAGCACTTTACAGGTTTACAATAAAGAAGTAGGCCTGAAATTTCAGTTGTATAATAGCCTCTTTACTGCCCTTCCTTTCCACCGGGTAGAAAAAACAGGAGTGCTATTATCTATTTTCCTCATCCACTGCGAAGAAGGTTTTGCCAAAGACCAAAGCCCCAAGGAAATCGTCAATTCCTTTATGGAGCAGTATACTTCTTACAGAAATGAGGAAGAACAGCTCGCCTTGTTGTTTCGGTTTATTCAATATGCCGAACGCCAGGTAGTGCTCTTTGATGCGCTGGAAGATGCTTCATTTCGTAAGGTACACGACTTGAGTGGCTCGGGTACGCTGAACCATTTACAGTCAGAAGTAGTACAAAAGCAGGCACAGGAGCAACTGGCCGAAAAACTTAAAGATTTTTCGGTACGCCTGGTACTCACAGCCCACCCCACGCAGTTTTATCCCTCCGAAGTGCTGGTCATCATCAATGATTTGGCACAGGCTATCATTGATGATAATACAGCGCTGGTCAATAGTTATTTGCAGCAATTGGGCAAAACGCCTTTCTTTAAAAAGGAAAAGCCCACGCCTTACAACGAAGCCATTAACCTGATTTGGTACCTGGAGAATGTTTTTTATCAGTCTGCCGGGCAAATCCTTTCTTACCTCAAAGACCGTTTTCCCGAAGCTGTTACTGAAAATAACCATCTGATCCGCCTGGGCTTTTGGCCGGGGGGCGACCGGGATGGCAACCCTTTTGTGAAAGTAGGCACTACCCTGGAGGTAGCACAGGCTTTGCGTTCTTCGTTAATTAAGTGTTATTACAACGAAGTAAGTGAATTAAAACGAAGGCTTACCTTCAGAGGCGTATCGCAGGTAGTAAGTGAGTTGGAAGAAAAATTATACCAGAATATCCTGCAACCCGACGAGGCCGAAGAACTCACCCAGGAAGAGATTATCCAAACGCTACAAAAGGTAAGGGATACTTTGGTGGAAGACCACGGTGGATTGTTCCAGGATTTGGTTGAAAATATGATGCGGAAAGTGGAGTTGTTTGGTTTATACTTTGCCTCTCTTGACATCCGCCAGGACAGTTCGGTACATACCGAACTGCTTCAAACCATTGCTGAAAAAACAGAGGCCTTGCCATCAGATTTTAAGGGACTTTCTGAGGATGAAAAAATACAGGCACTTTTAAAGGTAAGCAGCACCGTGAATCCGGCTGATTTTGAGAATGAACTGTTCCGCGATACGCTGGAAACCGTCAAAGCCATACAAAAAATACAGCAATTTAATGGAGAGGCTGGGTGCCACCGCTACATCATCAGCCACAGCACCAGTGCCCTGGATGTGATGTCAGTATATGGTTTGTTCCTCCTGAGAGGCTGGCAGCCTGAGCAAATGAGCGTAGACATCGTGCCTTTGTTTGAGTCTATCGAAGACCTGAAAAACGCCCCTGATGTAATGCGGAAGCTCTATGAAATGGACACTTACCGCCAGCACCTGGGCCGGAGAAACAATACCCAAACGATTATGCTGGGCTTTTCAGATGGCACCAAAGATGGAGGCTACCTGATGGCCAACTGGAGCATTTACAAAGCCAAAGAAGCCCTGAGTGCGCTTTCTGAAGAATATGATATTCAAGTGGTGTTTTTTGACGGCCGTGGTGGGCCACCAGCCCGCGGTGGTGGACGCACCCATCAGTTTTATGCTTCTATGGGGCCCAACATCGCCAACAAAGAAATCCAGCTGACCATACAAGGGCAAACCATCAGTTCTAACTTTGGTACGATAGATACAGCTCGGTACAACATGGAGCAACTTATGCATGCCGGTATCTGGAACGAGCTATTTTCGCCCAAAGAAGCTACGCTTACTGAAGAAGAAGACGCGCTCTTGCTAACGTTGGCACAGGAAAGTTTCGAGGCTTATAACGACCTGAAAAAACTGCCCCGCTTTCTGGAATACCTCAACTTTGCCAGTCCGCTGCGCTATTATGGAGAAGCCAACATTGGCAGCCGCCCGTCTAAACGTAAGCCCGGCAAACTCAACCTAAATGACCTGCGGGCAGTGCCGTACGTAGGCTCATGGAGTCAGCTAAAACAAAACCTGCCCGGTTACTACGGTGTAGGCATCGCCTTTGAAAAACTGGAAGCAGAAGGACGATGGGAAGAAATTGAACACCTGTACAAGCATTCCCTTTTCTTCAAAACCCTGATGGACAATTGTGAAATGGCCATGACCAAGTCTTTTTTCCCGCTTACTGCCTATCTGGCCCGTAATGAGCAGTATGGCGACTTGTGGGAAATGATTTACGAGGAATTTAAACGCACAAAAAAATACCTGCTTCGCTTATCGGGTGCAGATGAACTCATGGGCGATAAACCCGTGAACCGTCTTTCTATACAGATGCGGCAGCGTATTGAACTGCCGTTGCTTACCATTCAGCAGTATGCCCTGACTAAAATCAGGGAAGTTGAAGAGAAAAATGAAGATGCCGACATCAAAAAAGTTTTTGAAAAACTCGTAATCCGTTGTTCTTTCGGTATTATCAACGCTGAGCGAAATTCAGCTTAGTACCCGCTTTTCTATCTTATCCCTTCAGGTTTGTAGCAACATTTTGAAATATTGCGCAAACCTGAAGGTACAATTAAGATAATAAATCCTATTTATTCTTTCCCTTATTATATTTTACCACTTATACACGCATACCTGCCATTTATGAGGCAGAAGTCCGCACCTATATATTCCGGCTGGTAAAAAGTAATACTCCCCTTTACTTTTGTTGAAACGGTCAGTAAAATATTTTATTGACAGGAATTAATTCTCCTGTCACAAATATTCCTCATAAGCGATCACATCATGCAGCTTCGGCAAAAAGGGAAATTATTTCCCAAGTAAAAATTAGCAGCAATCAGGTCAATAAGCAGATTTCCGGTAGGCAAAAGCCCTTTCGGAAAGCGGATTATTTAATGCTAATTTTTAATCATTTACTAACCAATTAATCATTAAGTCTATGAAAACCATGAAACAAAAAACCCTGATGTTCATCGCTTTACTAGCGGGATTATTTACTATCATTTCCTGTGAGGAGGAAAATGAAGTGAACTTCAAAAATGCTTCCTCAAGCGCGCCTATTGAACAGAGTGCAACAGCAACAAATACAAAAGCTATCTCGAATGGTTTACTGAAAGAAAGGTTGATTCAGTATGCTTATGAAGCCTATGCCAATGGGTATGATGTAGAACTTACCCCCGAAAACACCACGGTAATTGACAAAGCCACTTTGCAGGCATGGGTAGAGGCCAATGAAACCAACAAGCACCAAGCCATCAACCAGAAAAACAGGGCAGCATTAACCGAAATGGCACAACAAGGGGAAGTGTATACACTGCTGGTGAAAGCACCTGCCGGGTCTCCCTTCCAACAATCAGTATTTGTGCTGGGAAAATTTACAGCCGTTGTGATTACTGATATCAGGGATTTAACAGACCCGGGCAGCATCTGGCCCAAACTGGTAAAAGTGGGGGTTGGTTTTTACGGAGATGGGTTCTACGACCCTTTTGGTAACTATATTCCCTGCATCTGTGTGGAAGAGTACAAGATAGTACACTCCAGTGAATACATTACAAAATGTGGACGTTGCCCTGATGATTTGTAAACTTTTAAAACCAATAATACAGGCTGTAGAAGGGTTTGCTTCTTCAGCCTGTTACTTTCCTTAGGCATATGAGATACCAGATATCAACACAAACAAACCAGGCATACATGCATAGCTTCCATATATACAGTTTTACTCCTAACCTAACACTATTTTTTATACTTTGAGATGTGTTCAACCTTGTTTAATATTTAATCCACATTAGTAATGAACGCCACTTGCCAAAGCCTTACTCCTCAATTGTTGAAAGTAATTGATAATTTCAGGGAAGATTATCAGGAATTTCAGGAAGACACTGCGCATGTATTGGCAGATTTAGCTGTTCAGGATGAGCCTGACACAGAAGCCTTGCATCATCTGAAAGATGAGGCCATGGTTTTACAACTGAGGTTACTCAGCGCTTACCGTATGGCAACAGGGGAAAAAGAAGAGAAAATTAATGCTAAATACCTGGTCATTCCTTCTAAAAAAACAATCGCTCCTTTACAAACCCAAAGGACTTTTATGGTAGCCCCCTCCCCCTTTGATGAAGTGAAAGTAAATGTGCAAAAAACGGAAGGGAAAGCCGGTATTGATGTTGCCATCTGTGCAAAATACGCAAACGGCATGGATTTTCTGAAGAAAATGAAATTCATAGAAAAAGGGGGGGAAACGCAGGGTGAATGTATACTATTCGGTTTCACAGACATGGCCGGTAAAGTGCTGACTATCCATTTGGTGCAAGCAGGGTGTGCAGGCAGTCCCTGTTCCTTTTCCCTATCCATAGAAGGCGCATTCAATCAAAAAGTATTTGCAAAAACCGGGCGGACACTTCCTTCATTTAATAAATCACATTTTGTATAAAAAAATAAATCGTGACACAGGCAGTTCTTATTTGCTGGATATGCATGCTACTGGCTATCATTCTTGAAGTAGTAGCCACTATTTTCATGAAATATGCTGCCGGTTTTACCAAACTCCTTCCCACGGCTTTGGTCTTTATTTGTTATGCCGCCACCTTTCCACTCTTCATTCTTGCTTTGAAAAAAATACCGGTAAGCATTGCCTACCCCACTTGGGCCGGGATAGGCACCTTGCTTATTTTTATGGCAGGCATGGCCTTTTTTCAGGAATCTGTCACTACCGTAAAAATCCTCTCAGCCCTCCTTATCATCCTGGGTGTCATTGGTTTGAACCTATAAAGTTCTATATTAAACGATTAGTGCGCATCCGGTCAATTACTTGAAGCAGCATCACCATCTATTCAATTTTTTGCTGAAACTATCCACCCTATTGCCAGGCGCTACGGATACGGAAAAAGATGCAGGAAATCTATAACTGATGATAACCGTTGAACATACCGGGGCGCATTCGGTTAATAAATACTGAATACTCCTGGCAAAATTTTTTTAACCTATAAAAAATCAATATGAGCTTCTCATTAAAAAAAATCCCTTCTCAAAAAGGACGAATTGCTATTGTAACTGGTGCCAATGTGGGGCTGGGTTATGAAACGGCCCTTGCTTTTGCACGCAAAGAAATAAAAGTAATCATGGCATGCCGCAATGCGCAAAAAGCCGAAAAAGCCAAAGCGGATATTCTGGCCCAGGTGCCCAACGCCGAACTGGAAATTATAATCCTGGACCTGAACAGCTTGCAATCTGTCCGGGATTTTGCAAAAACATACACTGAGAAATACGATCGCCTGGACCTGCTGATCAACAATGCAGGCCTGATGGTTCCCCCTCTGATGCGGACCGAAGAAGGTTTTGAGAGCCAGTTTGGTGTAAATCATCTGGGGCACTTTTTACTGACTAATCTTCTTTTTCCCCATATCCGAAAAACGGAAGGCTCCCGGGTGGTGTCGCTCAGCAGCAATGCCCACAAGCGGGCAGAGATTAACTTTGATGACCTGAACAGCGAAAAATCATACTCCAAAATAGGGGCTTACAGCCAAAGTAAGCTGGCGTGTCTGATGTTTGCCTACGAACTCCAACGAAGACTGGATGCAGCAGGCAGTCATGTTCTTTCTGTAGCCGCACATCCGGGTGCATCCGATACAGACCTGGCCCGATATATCTCCAAACTACTGTATTATGCCCTGCTTCCTTTGTTTTCTCTGGTTACCCATTCACCTGAAAAAGGGGCGCTTCCCACAATTTATGCGGCCCTGGGCAATGATGTAGACGGTGGAGATTATTTCGGTCCCCAGGGTTTTATGGAAATGAAAGGCGAACCCGGCAAAGTAGAATCCAAACCACAATCCCATGACAAAGAAGTAGCCAAAAAGCTTTGGGAGGTTTCTGAAAAATTGACCGGTGAAAAATTTGAAATTAAATAGGTTTCCATGAAAAAAGTAATCATAACCGGAGGAACGGGCATGGTGGGCAAAGGCGTTTTGCTCGAGTGCCTTGACCATCCTGATATCAAGGAAGTCCTGGCAATTGTACGCAGAACAACAGACATCCAACATCCCAAGTTAAAAGAACTTATTCACAAAGATTTTTCTGAGTTCACTTCGGTGGGCAATCAACTGAAAGGTTACGATGCATGTTATGCCTGCATGGGCGTGAGTGCGGCCGGCATGAAGGAAGAGCAATATAAAAAGTTTACGTATGATTATACCCTGGCTTTAGCCAATGAGCTGCATCAAATCAATCCTGAAATGACCTTTATCTACGTTTCAGGGCAGGGCACAGATGCTACCGAAAAAGGCAGCACCATGTGGGCACGCGTAAAAGGCAAAACGGAAAACGATATACTAAGACGGGGATTCAAACAAGCTTTTGTTTTCAGGCCCGGTGCCATTATCCCTTTGCGGGGCATTGAACCCAGCAGTAAGCTATACCGGGTGCTCATTAATAATTTGACATGGCTGATTAAGCTGATCAAAAAGATGGCCCCCAATGCTGTGGTAGACACCACCCAAATTGGCTTGGCGATGATCAATGCAACATTTTATGGATATGAAAAGGAAGTAATCGCCCCGAAGGATATACTCATTTTGGCAAAAGCTACACGAAAATAATAGCATAGGGAAAATTAATGCAGCTCAAAAAACCATACCCAATAACACTATCTTTTCCCTGATTGATTTTTCTTTTCTATCACTGATCGGTAAGCATCGGGAAAAGGCGGCGGATTTCTGTTTCGTTGGGTTGCCTGCCGTATTCACAAATTTGAAAGGCTTCGGCATGGGTTACGGCAGCAGCTTTCTCTGCACCATACCATTTTTCCAGCGATTTTCTCGTTTCCGGGGATATATCAGAA
Organism: Cyclobacteriaceae bacterium; assembly: GCA_965230065.1. Lineage (GTDB taxonomy): Bacteria > Bacteroidota > Bacteroidia > Cytophagales > Cyclobacteriaceae. Next base: position 1,371,226 of record OZ245942.1, read on the forward strand.
GACCTGAGTTCGGATAACCACTTTTTCCGTTCCTGCGGGTCGGCAGGTACTTTGTCTAAATATCCGCCAATCCAGGGCAGCCACTCATAAAACTGGGATACGTGGGCATCCAGTCCGTCAATTTTTTTGCTGAAAGTTTTGTCAATCGCAATGGCAATATCGGGCCGGAAAGGTTCGGGCGACTGAAAGCCGTCGTGGGTGTACAAAAACACCGGATTTTTTTCCAAAGGTGGCGTTTCCGGCGCAATGTTCGGCACGGCTACCATGTACGCGGCATCCTGCACCAGCACACCCGTGTAACGATGATCAGGATGGTAATCGTTGGGGCGGGGGGCAATTACCACATCGGCGTTCCATTCCCGTATTTTTCGGATAATTTGTAGGCGTACATTCAGGTTGGGCGTAAGTTCCCCGTCGTGGTTGCCCAGCACTTCATATTCATCAATCCCCAGTCTTCTGCCTGATTCTTTGGCTTCTTCCATGCGGATTTTAGCCAGTAGCCCCCCTCCCATTTCGTGGTGCCCCGCGTCACCGTTGGTTACTGAAAGGAACTTCACAGCATGCCCCATTTCGGCCAGTAAGGCAGCCGTGCCCCCGGCATCTATGTCACAGTCATCGGGGTGCGCTCCTATGACAATCACTCGTATGGGTTCGTTTTGGGCCTGGACGAAATAGCAGAGAAAAATGGCTAAAAAGGAAAGTAAAGTTGTTTTTTTCATGGTTGTCGAAGTAGGATTGTAGCTTAGCTTTGTCAAAACAAGATATATCAAAAACATAGGAAAAGCAAAGTCAGTGAAAAAGGGAATTTTTGGGTGATAAGTCCAGAGCATTTTTTATCTTTCTAGACTAAGAGTTAATGTGGAGTTTAAATCAGAGCTAGTGACACGAGAAGAATTAATTCAAATAGGTAAGAGAATAACCTCAGCTGATGAATCAGAAGAAGAAATCAGCGAACTGATGATTTTGTTTGACAAAAACGTTCCTTACCCTAATGGGTCAAACCTTTTCTTTTGGCCAGAAAATCACAATTTTAGAAAAGATGATATATCCAAATATAATCCAACCGTTGAAGAAGTTGTAGACAAATGCCTATCCTACAAACCCATTCAACTTTAAATAATTGGCAGCTATGCATCTCAAACGAAACGCCCAAATCATCTGGCTGTATTACCGGCAGGTAGTCGCGTATAACCTGATCTTTACTTTGCTGGCGCTGGGTATTTATTTTTCCTATGGCTCACTTGAAATATTCGCCCTTATGTTTTGGCTGAAAGTCATCGGGTTTGTCCTCATTGGCTACTTTTTTTATCAATTCAATAGCAAGGAACTGTATTTCTACTACAACCTGGGATTATCACGCCGTAAGCTATTGCTGATTGCAATTATCATTGAAATTATCAGTTTCTCGCTGCTGGTGTACCTGGCTTCATTGTATATCCCTACTGCCTGATGCATACACTGGAAGCTGACAGCATCAACTTACATTTTGGGCAGCGTATCATTCTCTCTGATGTTTATTTGAAATGCGAAACAGGGGAAATCCTCGGGATTGTAGGGCGGAATGGCTGCGGTAAATCCAGCCTGCTCAAAATTATCTTCGGCAGCCTGCGGGGCGAAAACCAATCGATACGCCTGGATAATGCATATACTTCCTGTTTATTTACAGATCCACATGCTGTGAAATACCTGCCACAAACCGGATTGCTTCCATCAAGAATAAAAGTAAAAACAGCCATTGCTGTTTGTTTGCCCCATCCTCAGCAGCAAAAAACAGTACAGAAATTTGCTGAAATAAGCCCTCATTTGAATGCCAGCGTAGGTACGCTTTCCGGTGGCTTCAAACGCTTTCTGGAAATTGTTTTGCTACTGTATGCCGATACAAATTTTGTGTTATTAGACGAGCCTTTCAATCATCTTTCCCCCGTGCTGATCGAGCGTTTATACCCAATAATTATAGCACAAGCGCAACAAAAAGGCATTATCATTACCGATCATCTTTACCAACACGTACTCAAGTTGAGTTCGCGCCTGTTATTACTTAGGGATGGAAAAACACACCCCGTCAGCCAGGAACAGGAATTGGTAGATTTGGGATATTTAAAGATGTAGCACGGCTTTCCAAAGCCGTAGAAGATTTTGAATACTTGTCTGCCACTTCTTGTAAGACCGCACAAGAAGTGGCAGACAAATCAGGACAAATCAAAATTATTTGACGGACAGGGATGCCTCGTGGCGCGGTCCGTCCTCCAGATTGTAGCACTTCCTACCACCCCAACACTTTGGCAAAAATAAGCGGAGCTACAATGCTGGCATCCGACTCAATGATAAATTTTGGGGCTTCTACATCCAGTTTGCCCCAGGTGATTTTTTCATTGGGCACAGCTCCCGAATAAGAACCATAGCTGGTGGTAGAATCGGATATTTGGCAGAAATAGCTCCAGAAAGGCACGTTGGTGCGGCCCAAATCCTGGTGCAGCATGGGCACTACACAGATGGGAAAATCCCCGGCAATGCCCCCGCCAATCTGGAAAAAACCGATGCCTTTTTCTACAGCGTTTTCAGCATACCAATCGGCCAGTTGCATCATGTATTCTATGCCTCCCTTGAGGATATTGGGCGTAACTTCACCGGTAATGCAATGAGAAGCCAGGATGTTGCCCAGGGTAGAGTCTTCCCAACCGGGCACCACAATCGGCAGGTTCTTTTCGCAGGCCGCCAGCATCCATGAGTCTTTGGGGTCAATCTCATAATATTGCTCCAATTCACCAGAGCGGATCATCTGGTACATGTATTCATGCGGGAAATACCGCTTCCCTTCCTGATGGGCTTTTGTCCACAATTTCAGAATCGTATCTTCTATGCGGCGGATGGCCTCCTCTTCCGGAATGCAGGTATCGGTAACCCGGTTGTAGTGATTTTGTAACAAATCCCACTCCTGCTCGGGCGTTAAGTCCCGGTAGTTTGGTATTCTTTTATAATGGGTATGGGCCACCAGGTTAAAAATATCTTCTTCCAAATTGGCACCCGTACAAGTGATAATCTGCACCTTATCTTGCCGTATCATTTCGGCCAGCGACTTACCCAGCTCGGCGGTGCTCATGGCCCCGGCCAGGGTAATCATCATCTTTTTGCCTTCGTCCAGGTGCTTCACATAAGCATCGGCAGCATCTACCAGGGCGGCGGCGTTGAAATGCAAAAAATGACGATTGATAAATTCTGAAATAGCTCCTTTTTCCATAACACCTTATTTTGAATGGGTTAATTCCTGGTTTTCTTCCTTGTTAAAAATTTCGTTCTGCCCATTGCCATATCCAAGTATTTTCAGCATAGACTCATAATTTTGTTCCGGCGCAAACAGCCATGACTTAAAATTGCCTGCTTTGTCTTTGTCAATAATCACGTGCTTGGGTGCGGGAATCAGGCAATGTTGTATGCCACCATACCCACCCAGTGAATCCTGGTAAGCCCCGGTATGAAAGTAACCAATGTACAGCTCTTCACCTTCCTCTATCTTTGGCAGGAAAACTTCTGAAATGTGGGCCTCTGAATTGTAATAATCCATGCTGTCGCAGGTGAGCCCGCCCAGATTTACCTTATGAAAATTCTCTTTCCACTGATTGATGGCCATCATTACATACTTTTGGTTCAGTCCCCAGGTATCGGGCATGTGGGTGATGAACGAACCGTTGATCATGTACCATAGCTCTTTGTCGTTTTGCAGTTTCTGGTCAAGCACAGAATAAATGATGGCGCCACTTTCACCAACCGTGTAACTACCAAACTCGGTAATGATATGGGGCACAGGCACATGGTTTTTGTGGCAAATCCACTGGATGTTTTCCACAATCTGGTCTACCATGTACTGGTAATCGTATTCAAAAGCCAGAGAGGTTTTGATGGGAAAACCACCGCCAATATCCACGGTATCCAGTTCCGGGCAAATCTTTTTCAATTCGCAGTAGGTATACATAAAACGGCTGAGCTCGCTCCAGTAGTAGGCAGAATCTTTGATGCCTGTATTGATAAAGAAATGCAGCATTTTGAGGCTGGCATGCGGGCTTTGCCTGATACGTTCTTTGTAAAAACTCACAATATCGCTGTACCGCACGCCTAAGCGCGAGGTGTAAAAAGCAAAGTTAGGTTCTTCATCAGAAGCCACCCGGATGCCAAGCTGGTAAGGCTGATCGAGGTGCTTTTCATACGTATCAAACTCCCGCATGTTGTCCAGAATGGGCACACAATTTTGAAAGCCATCTTTGATGAGTTCTACGATATATTCTTTATACAAATCCCTTTTGAAACCATTGCATATTACATAAATATCTTTGTCAAGCTTTTCTTTTTTATGCAACGCATGCACAATTTGAATATCAAAAGCCGAAGAAGTTTCTATATGGGCACCATTTTTCAGGGTTTCTTCCAGAATAAAGTTAAAATGAGAAGATTTGGTGCAATAACAATAGGTATAGCTGCCTTTGTATTTATGCTTTTCAAATGCCTTTTTAAAGAACTTTTTAGCATTTTGGATATTTTCCCCAATCTTTGGCAGGTAATTTAATTTGAGCGGTGTACCGTATTTTTTAATGATCTCCATCAAAGGCACATCATTAAAATACAGCTCACTTTTTTTTACTTTAAACTCTTTTGTAGGAAAATAGAAAGTTTGTTCAATTAAATCTTTGTAGCTTTTCACCGATCAGTCTTTTTTGGGTTTGTTACGAAAAATTTATTTCTGAAAGCATACATGCAATAAGTACTAAAAAAGGATGTGAAGATAAATATTTTTTTGGTCTATAAAAATGAAAAAAGTAGGCAGTGGCAGCAGCAGTAGGCAGGCATGCACAAACTGCTGCTGCTTACTGCTACTTTTTATTATTCAGTTTTTTGAGAAAATAAATAAGTGCGGCTTTCGCTGCCATCCATCAGGCGTTTTATGTTTTTTCGGTGGGTAATTACCAAAAGGGCAAACATGGTGAAGCCAAACACCAGCAAAAGGGTGTTCCCTGTGTGAAAAGGAGGTAATAAAAGTAAAAAGGGAAAAGACAATGCCGCTATCATTGAGCTTAACGACACATATTTTGTGATAATAAGCATCAGCAAAAATATGCCGATGCAGATGAGCGCCACCGCCGGATGAATAGCAAGCACCATGCCCAGCAAAGTGGCCACGCCCTTCCCGCCTTTAAACCGCAGGTACACCGGAAAAATATGGCCCAAAACCGCGGCTATACCCAATATTAACTGGAAAGTTACCAACTGGCTGGCTGGAATGGCAGCAATATCTACCAAAATATGGGCGAAAGAAGTGGCAATAGCGCCTTTTAGAATATCGAGCAGTAATACGATACTGCCTGCTTTTTTGCCCAACACCCGAAAAGTATTGGTAGCCCCGGCATTTCCGCTGCCGTGCTGGCGTACGTCTGTTTTATGAAACCGCATACCGTACCAAACTGCCGTGGGAAAAGCCCCAAGCATGTACGCTGCGGTAATACTTAATATGATCCAAAAAATGTCCATCCGTGGTTTTAGGTTTGTTTAGATTGATAGATGAAAAAATATAGACAAAAAAATAAGGTATAAAAACCGGATGGGGTAAAACTTTAAATTTATGTCCTTGCGAGTAGGGAAAATTTGTTCCAAATTCTGAAGTCGGACAGCCGAAGCTGTAGAATGACATTTTCCCCACCGGCCTGACGGCTATCGCAGCGGCGAACCGTCTTCACTGAGCCGATAGCCGTCGGGCCGGTTCTGTCATGGGTAGGCCGCTTTCTGTTACAGTGGGGTTTCTCGCAGAGAACCCCGCTGGAATGCCTCATGTCATCGCTTCTGGAACCCTATCAAGCGGAGCACCCCATGCGGGGTCGCTTGCAGCAGACCCCGCTAAGAAATATGTTTTTCACTGAGAAAAAGGATTACGCTTTATGCCACTTAACCATGACTTTGCCTAAAACCCATCCGCCGTTTCTTCTTTCTTTTCTTCTTCGGTTACTTCTTCATCCCCGGCTACCAGTTGGGGGGCATCATCAAAACGATATGGCTCACGAATGTCTAAATAGGTTTGGCGGAAGCGGTTTACGAAAGAAAGGGTTTCGGCTATGTCTCCCTCATAAAACGCGAACTCATCGCTATCGGCTTTGGCAATGTTAGATTTGGTAATGACAATATCGTTGAAATCTTCATTGTAGCCCCACATCATGAGGCGGGCATTTTGGTAACTCAGGAAATACCAGCTTCCGGGAGAGGCCTGCATAAAAATGTTAACTGTACTGCCATAATCGCCCCGTTTGATTTCCATGAAACCATTCAGCCTTGCATTAATATCCACATCTAAAATATTGGAAAGCCCCAGGGGTGAAGTACTGTACCAGGCTTTGTTTTCAGGAGACCATACAAAATCTACATCAGCAAACACCAGGGTGTGTTCTAACCTGCCCGTCATGGATACCAGAGGCGTATAATTGGCTACCGAACGCTTGCTGTATTCGTTGACAGTTTCATTGCCAATAAACTCGGCGGCTTTGTACAAAAGCGCGGTACGGTCCTGGGTTGCCGGCGGGGCTCCTGCCTGGTCGGCGGCCTTGTTAAGGTCTTCGGCCATCAAGCGGGCTGCCTGATCTGGAATATCGAAATCCATCATCAGGAAAGCATCCAGCACAAATCTACTGCTGTCCAGGTTACCCTTTCCAATGGCTGATGCTTCCAGTTGCATACCGGGGTCACTCCCTTCAATAAGATGAATAGGGCCTTCAAACGTTATTTCATTGGTATTTTCATTATAGGTAAAGGCTTCTCCTGCATACGAATTGCCCTGCGCTTTTTCCGCTTTTTTGATTTCGTACTGATCTGCTTCTTCATTATAAGACAATGCGCCTTTTGGACGAAAAACCTCAAAATCACCTATAGAATGCGGAGGCGTTACAAAGGTGGCATACAGTTCATTGGTACGGTTATCCAGGTGCAACCCGGCAGTGAGTGACGCGCCCCGCTCAGTGAGCGCATTCTCAAAGTCAAATACAATCTGTTGCTGTTCCGCATCACTTTCATAACGTATCCAGGTATTGTAATCGGGTATTTTCTTAAAATCCAGTTTTACATAACCATCCAGTGTAAGCGCAGGCTTATAGGCAGCCATTTTTACTTTGCCCCGGTAAACCATACCCGGAGAAATGGTTAAGTTTTGTTCCTGCTCCACTTTACCTTCAGCAATGGTATAAGCCGCAGAATCGCGCCTGCCCATTTCACGGTATTCTTTTCTGAAACCACTCATGGCGATGGCAAAAGTATCTTCTTCAGCCGTTGCAAACTGATAAGTAGCCGTTCCGGTAAATTTATTTCGGTTTATAATGTCAATCGTACCTTCAGACAGATTGTGGTATTCGTTGAGTGTATCCAGTACCAGTTGTGCATTGTTGAAAGTATGCAATTTAGCATTGGCCAGTACCTGCACCTGGTTATTTTCAGGAATCACTTTGGCATCAGCTACTTTTATGAAGGGCACACCTGAAATATCGAGCTGTTGCAGTTGTATCTGGTACACAGCTTCTTCGGCATTAAATGCCAGGGAATCCAGGTCTTTGCGGGTAGCATAGAAGTAAGAGCTTTCTATGGGCACATCGGCCGGTTTACTCATCCGCACAGTCTCTTCCATCAAATCCCATTCGGCCTGGGTGATGGATGTTTTAAACTGAGCGTACGGAAAATCTATAGCGGCTACCCCTTCCACTTCCGGGCTGATGAGGGCTTTTTCTTCGTTCAAGTCAAAGTCCAGCCTTACGTCATCCCCGGTCAAAGCAGGTTTTTTCGGGTCATCCGATTTAATTTCAAATTCGGCATGGCGGGCATTAAATTTACTCTGTTCAAAAGTCATTTCTTCAGACTGGGCTTCTGACCCCCGCGTAAAAAGTGTTCCATTTCCGAGCAAGCCCTGCCGGGTAAGGATAGCCGCCCCGTCCATAGAAGCGGTTTGGTTATAAAACTCAAAAGGTTTGTCGTTGTTGATGATGTACATGCTGTCTTTTTGTGGCAGCCATTTCAGGGTGTAATCTTCTACATACGCCTGTGGAAAGCTGGCAGGCCCCAGCACTCCTTCCCTGATTTCAGCATAAGTACCCACCGTAGTTGCAGAGTCCATGTAAAACACAAAATCCTGGGATTCCAACGTACTGGTAAGAAATTCAATATACCCATTTCCACGCAAGCCACGGCTGTCCATGGTAAGTTCGTTATAATATTTACCCGAGCCTTTATAGAGTTCATAACCTCCTGACGGCACTTTGTGCTGAAAACCCATAGAGTTGTCACCCATTACCCGCAGGGTTTCATCAATAGGCGGAAATATGCCTGAATACAAAGTTCCTTCAAAGCCAATGGCCGCCGGGTCGGTATCACTGAGGCTGTCTATGGCAAAGGGTGGCACTACGAAATATACGGTTTTGTCATATGCTCCGTCCAGCACTTCCTGCCCGTCAAAGTAAATAACAGCCCCGTTCATGGCATCGAATTTAGGGTACGCCGGATTGAACTTACGGGCCGATTTATTGTTGGGTTCATTAATAAATAAAGTACCCGAGGTTTGTTGAATACTTTCTTCATTAGAGGCCACAAAAGCACTGTCCTGACTGGCACTTACCAGGCTGTTGTCTACCCTTTTTCGGTTGCCCTCTTCATCAGTGAGGTAAAAGCGGATGGAGTCGATTTCCTGTAAATCGACCAGAAAGTTTTGGTAATCAAAGGTGAAATCCCGGCCTTTGAACTCAAAGTTACCTGAAAACAGATTGCCATCGAACCGAAAATCACGGTTGCTCAGCAATGTTAGCTCCTGGTTATCAGGAATAATGTACACATTCAGTTCTTTACTGATATAAAATTTGTCAATACCCCGCACTTTCATCTCCTGGTTTTCCATGTCAAATACGGCATTGGGCAAAGAGGCTTCCACAGAGGGGATCAACAAATTATCATAATCTTTCTTCTTTCCTTTAGAAAGGACAGAGTGCAATCCTTTTTCATTGATGGTTACTTCACGCGTGCCCTCATTGTAGTCAATCAGCCCTCTTTCCTTCAGGTCTTTCATGGCCGCGTGTACGATCTTGTCATTTTGGCGGGTAGCTTTGGCCAGGTCTTCCAGGTAAAAACTTCGTTGTTTGGTTTTGCGGGCGTAGCCAATCGCCATAATCAGCGGATGGAAATCGTACATTTGCGAAAGTTTGTCAAACCTTTCTTCATTAAAATACTCGTGCGACTCAAAGATTACGGGCACATGATTTCGAGCAGAGATCGTAGAAATGTTCAAACTATCACCGCGCAAATTCCAACGGATAATATCGCCCCGGACGTCCATCTTAAAATAAGAAGAAGTGAAAGGCGTTTTCTTCGCTTCTCCATCCAGCAACCTCACCACCAGCTCCGAAGAATCGGCATAGTATCGCATATTGACATCAGGATGGTGGATGGAATCCAACTTGTGATAAATGGTAACGGCAGCCCGGTTGGCATTCACCAAAGAATCATTGAAGGTAAACCGTTTTGCAACAGCCTTAAACTTTTCAAAAGCCTCGTCTTGCACTTTCAAGGTTGCCATACCATCCAGTACAGACTCAGAAGAGAAATTACGTCCTTGCAAGGCAAATCCTCCCTTATAAATAATTTTATTTCCTCCGGTAGATTTCCCGTCAAACACCTTTACTTCAACATCACTTTTGTATGATTTGAAACGGGGATACCGGGCGTTCATATAGCCATTATGGTTTTGGCTGGCAAACTGGAAAATACCTTCGACCGGTTCTTTTACCATGCCCAGGAAGGTCATGGTTGTGTTTTCAGCACTCAGTTTGGGAATGCGAATGTCAAAATTATATTTTCCCAGGGTACAAAAGACAGAGTCCTCATCATAACCCGCGGTGGCCCAATCGAACTTCCCGCCTTCTCCTACAAATATGCCATCTTTCAGCATCAAAGCACCACTTGTCTTGTGCAGGTTGGCCGAATCGAAAGTGGTGAGGAAGGTAAAGGTAACATCTTCAAAACGCATTACCGCACCAGTTACCTCGGGCTGCACAGGCTCCTGTATGAGGTAGTCCATCACGTCAGCTTTTTCTTCTTCTGCAACCGCTGCTTCGGGTTCTTCAGTATCTTCCCATGTATCGTCACCCCAGCCCTCGTTCCAGCCATCATCTTCTTCCAGGTTGCCCCAGTCATCGGTGGCATCGGGGTCGCCCCAGCCGCCGTCATCTTCTTCCACTTCCCAGGATTCTTCTTCTGCCGGGGCTTCGGTTTCTTCTTCAATAGGAAGTAAGTTTTCTTCCTGAGGTGCAATAAACTCGAAGGAATACTTTCCTTCTGTGGCTAATAATTGGTTGAAAGACGCATGATACAGAGATGACTTTGAGAAAAAATCACGAAGGGTGCGCAGGAAAAGCGCCATTTGGTACCGGTCGTAATAAGTCAGCGATTTCCTGGTAACTGCAAGCAGGTCATTCAGGTTTTGGGTACTGATATCTGCTGAGTCTATGGCGTAAGATATGATGGCATACAGGTTTTCAAAATAAGGTTTGGGCTTCAGGTTTCTTTGCAGCATTTGTTGCGAAAGCTGCATAATGCTGTCTTTTTGGGCAGCATTAAGCTTTTCGGCATACCACATTCCTGAAAACTGACGGCCCACCTGAACGGCCGTGCTGTCGTTGGTAGCACGCATCATTTCGTACACATCTTCCCCAAAAACCTCTACACTGTCAGAAAGTTGGTACCGCTGGGCATAAGAATCTTGCACCCAAAATGCCATACCCAGTATTAATATTACCTTAATAAACTTCATCAACCTGCAATTTTGCATAAAAAATATCTCAATGTAATAACGCAATAGCTGCAAAAAAATGACAAACAGAATGGAAATAAATCTTACAGCAGATGCATTTCCCTTCAATACGAAGTGGAGTAATAACGAAAAATGGGGTGGAAATAGTTTTTGTAAAACTCTAAATCCCAAGCTCTAAGCCCTAAACAATATCAAATTTCAAAATGATCAAAATTCCAAACATCCCTGACTTTTCCTCTAAACTTTTATACAATATCGACTGCTCCAACAGTTTTGGAATTTATATTTTGGTTTTTGTGATTTGTTTAGGTCGGGTCGTCGGGCAATTTAGAAATTCGAATTTAGGATTTGAAACTACCGTTGTAAAAGAACAGAACACCACTTATTTCTAATGCGTTCACCCTTCACTTTTAGTCCGGCTGCGGTTGCCCTTTCGGTAATAAGGAGGGCGTCGTGCTGAAAAAAACCGCTGAGTAACAAATAGCCATTGGGTTGCAACCTCGCAACATATTCGTCCATTTCTTCCAGCAACACGTTGCGGTTGATGTTGGCCAAAATGATGTCAAACTTTTTCGTTTTGTTAACATCTGCCACCGTACCCTGAAAGAGCTGGATTTGCTCACAGTTGTTAATGGTAAAGTTTTCCTGACTATTTTCCACGGCCCATTCGTTGTTGTCAAAAGCCAGAATTTCTGCTGCCCCTTTTTGTTGCGCCATGATGGACAAAATACCCGTACCACAGCCTGCATCCATCACGGTTTTCTCTTTTTGATCCATCTCCAGTTGCCAGCTCAGCATCAGGTAAGTGGTAGCATGGTGGCCGGTGCCAAATGCCATTTTGGGATCGATAACAATTTCGTGGGGGTATTTTTCGGCAATTTTGTGAAAGGTAGCCCGCACCAGGCATTGGTCATCCACAATGATGGGTTCAAAATTGCTTTCCCATTCCACATTCCAGTTTTTTTCGGCCACCTCCTGCAAGTTGTATGATATGTTGGCAGAAGGATGACGTTCAAAAACCTGCCTGAGCACTTCCTCATCAAAGTAAGTAATTTCTACGTAGGCTTCAAAACCTTCGTCTGTTTCCAGAAAAGAGTCATAGCCTTGCTCCTGAGAAAGTTCAGCAATGAGGATGTCCCGAAAGTCTTCGGCACAGGCAACCTGGATAATTTTGTATTTCATGGGAAAAGTTAGTGTATAAAGTTGTGTAAACTTCAGAAGTTTTGCCTGCAAAAGTACGGCAAAATTTTGATTTCGTCATTCAGGGTGCTGGGAAGTCCGCCTCCAATTATTCTATCAAATAAGTGCACTAAAATACACTTTTCTTTGCTTTTATTCAATTTTGCATTATTTTTACTTAAAAAAGAGCATTAAAATGCACCTTGAAGATTTAATTAAAACGGTAAAGGATAGAAGGGAATCACTGCGGGTAACCCAGGAAACCCTGGCCGAATTGTCGGGGGTGGGACTAAGAACACTAAAACAATTTGAAAGTGGTAAAGGTAACCCTACCCTTATGACCTTACATAAATTAGCCGATGTGTTGGGGTTGGAACTCAACCTAAAACTAAAAAACCTGTCACCTGATAAATGAGAAGTGCTAAAATTCTGTACAAAGATGATGCGGCAGGAATGCTCATCCAGCATGACGATGGTTCATTCACCTTTAGTTATGACAAAAGCTGGATGGAAAACCCGAAAAAGCCCGGCATAAGCCTTACGCTACCGAAAAGCCAGCAAGTTTATCATTCAAAATTCTTATTCCCTTTTTTTTATAACATGCTGCCCGAAGGCACAAACAAACAGGTGGTTTGCCAATACAACAGAATTGATCATGACGATTATTTTGGGATTTTGATGGTGGTTGCAAAAAATGATACCATTGGTGCCATCAGGGTAATAAAGGATGCTAGCAAATGAGTTTACTCCAAATAAACCGCTGCCCCGGAACGCTGGCTGAAGAATTTTCTACCTATAGTAGGACCTGTTTGAAAAGGGTCTTTTATGGCAAAAAAGTGCACCATGTTTTACCTTACAATTCACCACAATCTGATGCTGAAACAGATGCTCTTTTTGAAGAAAGCCGAAAACGTATCTCGATTTCAGGCGTACAGGAAAAATTTTCTGTATTGCTGGAGAAAAATAAGCTGCGCCTTGTGCAGGAGGGCGAAAGGGGCACTTACATTCTAAAACCCATACCCGGCATAGGGAAAAGACCTGACCAAATGCCCGCGAATGAGCACTTAACCATGCAAATTGCCCGGCAGGTTTATGCTATTGAAACTGCTGAAAATGCGTTAATATTTTTTAAAGATGGTGCCCCTGCCTACATCACCAGACGGTTTGATTCAAAAGGGGACGCCAATCAGTCGGGAGGGCAAGTAACAAAACTGGCGCAAGAGGATTTTGCTTCACTGGCAGGCCGGGCCCCACAAACGCATGGGGAACATTACAAATATGCAGGAAATTACCTGGAGTTGTTCAAACTGATGGAAAACCACTTACCAGCTTACAAGTTAGAAGCTCCGAAACTGTTGAAAGTGCTGATATTTAATTATCTGTTTTCAAACGGGGATGCCCACTTCAAAAACTTTTCAATACTCGAGACGCCTATGGGGGATTACCGGCTGAGCCCTGCCTATGACCTGCTCAATAGCCGGATTCATATTCAAGATAAAGACTTTGCTTTAGACGATGGCTTATTGCCTAAAAATTTGGGTCAGGGCAAGATAAGCCAACAATTTGCCCTGCTTGCAGCGCATGCAGGTATACCTGAAAAAATTTTCAAAGACATGATGACGTTGATGCTTACCAAATCTGATACGGTTGAAAAAATGGTGATGGCTTCTTTTCTAAATCAGGCCACCAAAAGAAATTATTGGCAATCTTACCAGAGGCGGTTAAAGCAATTATACAAAGCGTGAAAATGAAAGTAGGACGAAACTTTATTTCGTCAATGTATTTTAATTTTGTAAATATTTTGGCGACGCCAGCGGTGAAGTTTTCCTTTCTGTAGGGTACAGGGTCAATGGTTGTGAAAAGTAAAAATCTTGCTCATAATATTGTACGATCTGTGGTGCCCATAGCCTTGTCCATACGCGCTCGATGTTAATGCGATCACCATTTCTTCAGCAGGAATTACGACCAGGAGATTTCCCCCATTGCCAGATGCAAATAGGTAGTCTATGTTTTTCCCTCCAAAAGTTCTGTGAGATTTGTACCACATCATGCCATAAGCATCTGCAAACGGGTTATTGTCGGAAATATCAAAAGTTTCACTCGACAATTCCTGAATATAATCCGGGTCAATCAATGGCAGGTTCTTCCATTTTCCCTCGTTGACAATGAGCATTCCAAGTTTGGCGAAGTCTAATGTGGACAGGTACAAATTGCCCGCCGCTCCCGTCTGGTTGGCCGCATTCGTGTACCAGTAAAACTGTCCTATCCCCAAAGGGGCAAACAGTTTTTCCCGGGCATAATCTTTAAGGCTCATCCCTGATGTTTCTTCAATGACAGCACCAATTAGGAGGGCATTGATATCCGCGTAAACCCATTGCTTTCCAGGACTGGCGGTGAGCGGTACTTTGAGGAGGTATTCTTTCCAATCATCTTTTGCAATCCAGTGAGCCGCATGGCCGAAAGATGCAGGATTGTCTGTATCCGCATCTAGTCCGGAGGACATATCGAGAAGGTGTTTCAGCTTAATTTTTTGATAGTCCTCATTGATAGCTGGATATTTGCTTTTAGGGAAAAACGAGTAAACATCCTGATCTAAATTTTGCACCAAACCCTCCTTCATTGCCATGCCCAGCAGCATGGCGGTTATGCTTTTCCCCGCTGACCTCACATCATGGATTGAATTCCTCCAATAGGTATTAAAGTATTCCTCAATAACTATTTTGTTGTTTTTTATAACTACTAATCCCCTGAAATCATTGGGCGGGGTGGTATCAATAAGTTCCAAAAGATTTTCAATAGAATCTTTGTTGAAACCTGAATTTTCCAGGGCGACAGTGGGCAGCTCAGGTATCGATTGCTTCAGCTTGTCTGTTGGTGCTGTTTGTCCGCAAGATTGGATAACGGGGAATATGGTCTTCCCCCGTTAAAGTAGACACTGAAAAAAGAGTAAATTAGTAACCAAATCAGTGTCAAATATGAGAACTAGAAGAAAGTATACCAAAGAATTTAAAGAGGAGGCAGTTCGCCTCTCAGAGAGTAATGGTAGTAAGAGCCAAGTAGCTCGTGATCTAGGAATTCACATGAGTATGTTACGCCGCTGGAAACTGGAATTACAAGAAGAGGGAAAGAAAGCGTTTTCGGGTAAAAACCCTCGGTATGAGGAAATGACTCAATTGAAGAGAGAGAACAGACGTCTTCAAGAGGAGGTGGAGATACTAAAAAAGGCGGTTGGTATCTTCAGTATTCACCCACGCTAAGATACCAATTTGTTCAAGAATATGATGGGTGTTTTTCCATTACTGCTATGTGCAGAGTACTACAAATTTCAAGGAGTGGTTATTACGCATGGTTAACACGACCTGAGAGCAATCGTAGCCGAGAAAACAGACAATTAGTGGAACAGATCAGAGATATACATCAGCAAAGTCGTCAAAGCTACGGTAGTCCCAGGGTACATGCTGAATTACAAACTATGGGAGTAGCATGTGGTAAGAACCGCATTGCCCGCTTAATGCGGCTCAATGGTATTGCGGTGGAAAAGAAAAGGAAGTTTACCAAGACGACAGACTCAAATCATCATCTTCCTGTAGCCCCTAATCTACTAGATCAGCAATTTGAAGCAAGCAGACCTGATGCGGTATGGACCACTGATATTACGTATATCTGGACAAAAGAAGGTTGGCTGTACTTGGCTATTGTACTTGATTTGTTTTCTCGACGTATTATCGGCTGGTCTATGGCGTCCACTTTAGAGCGAACGCTGGTCATAACGGCATTGCGGATGGCAATCATGGTACGAAATCCAGTGAAAGGATTGATACATCACAGCGATAGAGGAAGCCAATATGCGAGCTATGACTACCAACGGATTCTTGAACAAAAGGGAATAAGGTGTAGCATGAGCCGTAGAGGAAACTGTTACGATAATGCCCCAACAGAGAGTTACTTTGCCACTTTGAAACGGGAGTTGGTTTACCGTAGAAATTACTCGAGCCATACTGAGGCTAAACAAGATATCTTCGAGTATATTGAGGTATGGTATAACCGAAAGAGGAAACATTCTGCAATTGAATATATGAGTCCGATAGAATATGAGCATCAGTGGAAAAAATCAATATCTACTGCTGCTTAACTGAATGTCTACTAAATTAGGGGAAACCCATTCTCTACTTCTGTCTTTACGACTTCTGTTACGTTGATAAATCCTGGATTATCGGCAATCCAATTTTTTAGACTTAGATGTTCATCCTGCTCGCCTGAGCTTCCAAATTTGAAGGAAGTTATTAAGGCAGGTTCAATAGTCCTTGGATTACCTGATAAGGTGGAATCTCGATAGGCTTTTATGTCTATTTGTTTACTCCCTGAGGCATAAGTTACTGTATTATTGGATGTATTAACGCTTACTACTTTTATGTTTTGAGAAGAGTGTGTGTTATCAGCATAGCTATCTGGATCATGGTACATTTCTTTAATTACTTCAATCGGTAGAAGATAATACAAATCCTCACTGCCACAAATCCATAATTCCCAATTTGCTGTTAAGGTATTGTTGTTTATGTTGAACTTAAAATGTTCTGGTCGGTTCCGATCAATCGAGTTCCATCGGTAATGTACTACTTCAACCCCAATTCTCTTTTTTGCTCGTCCAGCGTCGAGAATGAGCTGCCCATCAGCAATTTTCTCTAATACTCTATATTTGGCTTTATCTGACAAATCGTGGTTGTATTAACCCCCTACATCGTACGGATAAAGTTAATAAATTTTATCCGCAACACAGCAAGTGCATTTTATCTCCCTGTATCAATCAATGAAATACACTTACCTACCCATTTAAAGTTTCCAAAATGAATCAATTACTGCTAAGCGACTTTTTGCTGCCACTTCTTTTCCTCCCCATACAACCGAAAATAAACCCAGGCGGCAATACCCCCTCAATGATAATAAAAGCAACATCAAAAAACACATGTAGATGCCTGGGTGTTCACCCTGAGAATTGTCTTAAAAGTAGCCTGGGCACCACGGCAGCACAAACCTAAAGAAGCTTACAATTTTAATGTAGACTTGTTATTGGAAAAAATATTTTGTTACGAACAGATGAATATTATTATAATCAATATTCCCCTAACCTCTTCGTGAACTATTGGCTATTTGTCCCCATAATGTGACCAGGCACTTAAAATGTAAACCGATACTACCTGCTCCCTGATGGCGTATACTAAACGGTGTTTTTTGTTGATCCTCCGGAAATATAACCCAGCAAGGCCATGTTTTAACTTTTCCGGCTGGCCTGTGCCGGTAGCCGGATGCTCTCTTAATTCGTTAAGTAACCTTTGCAGCTTTTTTAGAACAGATCGGTCTCCTGACTTTTTGTGCTTTTCTATATCTTCTAAGGCATTATCAGAGAACGCTAAAGTATAGCTCATAGCCCAAGTAGCTCATTGATTTCTTCAGCAGTGGTTACTTTTTTGGCCTTTCCTTCTGCAACCTGTTTTATGCTTTGTTTAATCCGTTCTACCATGTCACCATTAAAATATAGGTCATCTTCGCTTACAGGGGTTAAAGCATAGGCTTTATCTTTGCCTCGTTGGACAATGATTTGTTCTCCTTTGTCTGCCCTTTCAAAGTACATTTTTTGGTTTTGCCTAAACTCCCTACTACTGATTACTAACATAATATTTAAATTTAATGTGTACCAATTTGGTACTAAAATAACGCTATTTTCACAGCTATGGTTACTTTCAAAGAAAGAAATAAACAAAAAACTTAAATAAGGAAGCCTGTTAATAAAGAAATGTGCACGAAAATTAAATAATTGAGACACTTATTCAATAAATGTTAGCGTACGAATAGAATCATTGTACTAAATAAATCAATTACTACCCCGCATGTTTTTCGTGTAGCTCCTTTTCCTTCCCATACAACCGAAAATAAACCCAGGCGGCGATACCCCCTATGAATGAAAATAAAGCCAGCATCCAAAACACATGCCGATGCCCGGTTTCCCCCGGCGAATTATCTAATAGGTAGCCCATCACAGGGCCTGCGAATATATCGGGGGTGTAGCCCACCAGGGAAATAAGGCCCACGGCGGTGCCGGTGAGCACCAGGGGAATGTGCCCACCCTGCATCACCGCAAAGTACAGGGCACGCGCCGCGTACACACCCGTTGCCACCACTAAAATTGATAGGAAAAACAAAACGGTGTCACCCTCTGAGATGATGCCCGTGGCGAATAATAATGCCCCGAAAAATGAAATCACAAAACTAAGCACCAGCCAAAGAGTCGTTTGTGTACGGTCTGCCAGTATGCCAATCAGCATGCCAGCAACAGGACGGAGAAAAAGTAAAAAAGTACCTACTTGTGCCGATTGCACCTGGTCATAAAGCATGACGTCCCGGGCATATAGCGAAAGCACATCGGTGATTTTGTAACCTACATAGGCACATAGAATGATGATCATCAGCAACCATACGGAAGGCAAACGCAACACCGCTTTTATCTGTGATAGGGTGATTTTATCCAGGATAATCTTCTTTTCTACTTTTGGCTTCATTTTCATAAAGAACCACACCAATATGCCCACCAGCACAATAATACCACTGGATACCAGAATCACATACCTGAAGGCTGCTTTGCTTTCAGAAGTGGACGCTTCGGAAATTTCTGAAGTGATGAACAATGAAAAAATAAGCACACCCATCGTGCCAAAAAGCGCGCCCACCAGTCCGCGCCCACCGTCTAAAAAACCAAAGGCTTTGCCCTGGGAAGCCGTTCCGCCCCAAACCCGGGTGGCCTTGATCATGGGTGCCCAGAACAAAAAAATGGTGGTAAATCCCCAGTAGCCATACAATATTTGTAAAACCGCATAAGGGGGAAAAGTAGCATACACCAAGCCGCCTAAAGCTGTCATCCACAGCGCTACGGCAATCAGTTTTCTTGGAGGAAACTTATCAGCCAAAGGGCCTCCCAGGAGATAAGATAGCAAGGCGACTATGCCGTATACAGAGAAACAGATGCCCAACTGCACATTGTCCAGGCCAAATGCATCAAGCACGGTGGGCCTGAATACCCGCGAAAGCACAAAGGGAAGAATAAAAACAGACTCCCCGGCCACAATGAGTAGGAAGAGAAAGTACCAGGGAGCTTTTTCTCGAGTCAAAATTTGAGCGTTTTTACGTTTTTCATATCTTTTAAAAACAGGTATGAAATAAAACAAAAGTACGACGAAATTTTATTTCGTCAATGTGTTTTGATTTCGGGAATTTTTAAACTTCGGAAGTTTTGCCAGATCGTAGCTTCCCCTTCCCCAAGGTTTGTGCAGACACAAACCTTGCTTCGTTTGTGCTGTGCGGACACAGCCCAAACGGAAAGCACCTACAAACGAGGTCTAATTTGAGTTTTCTTATTTAATTTCTTTCTTATTATATTTTGAACTTGTTCCTCTTTTTGCAGAAATTCCGCTCATTTATACCAAGCAAAATACAGCAGCAATGGGAAGAAAGTTAGTTGTGTACATGATAGACGGCAAAGCTCACGGACCAAGAACCGCCGAAATTGGGAACTGGTCAGGGAAAGCCATATTTTCTCCAAGAGCCAACATTAATAAGGTAATAGACCGAGATGAGTTTACCAAGCCAGGGGTTTATTGCCTGAGGTCAAATCCGGAAAATGATGCCTATCAGGAGCGGGTTTACATTGGCGAAGCTGAGAAAATTGGTGACAGGCTCAGGCAGCACATGGGAAACAAAGAATTTACCGAATATATCGGTTTTATCAGCAAGGATGAATTTTTGACCAAATCGCATATCAAATACCTTGAATCCCGCCTGGTTACTCTGGCCAAAGAGGCAAAATCTGCCGAACTGGAAAATGGAACGACTCCCTCCTTGCCCATGCTGCCAGAACCTGACATTGCAGACATGGAATTTTATCTGGAGCAAATCAAACTGATTCTGCCGTTGATGGGTTTTAACTTTCTCATTCCATCTGTGGTAACTCCTTCTGAAAAGAAAACAGAACCATCAGCTTTAGCACAAACTGAAACACTTTATGCCATTAAATCTCCCGGTTTAACAGCCAATATGATAGAAACAGATGACGGGTTTGTAGTGCTGAAAGAATCAGAAGCCAGAGGTGCACATACAAAATCCTATAAAAGTTATTGGATTAAGATGAGAAAAAAATTGGTAGAAAATGGTGTCCTTAAAACAAAAGATGAAAAATTAATTTTTACCGAAGACGCTATTTTCTCCAGTATCAGTGCAGCCGCAGCTATTGTCTTAGGCAGAGAGTCTAATGGAAATATAGAGTGGATAGACCAAAGCGGGAGAACGTATAAAGAAAATGCTCAAATCACCCCTGAATAAAACGCTCAATCCCGTCTATATTCTTCCGGTTCTTTCCATAATCAATACGGGTAGCAGGAACTTTGGGGGTGCTAGCTATTTTCAGTTTCCCATCTTGTTGTATCACACTTATTTTCTCCCCAAAAGATGCCCATGTTAGCGGGGTTTCTAATTCATATTGTCCATCGCTAACCTGCTTTACTTTCCACTTTTTTTTAAATCTTTTTGCGCTGTAGTTGATGAACATAGTTGATTTTGACAATCATTTTTAATAGTTTCTTTATCAGAATCTTTAAAGGAAAGATAAAAATCATTGAGCGGACAAGGGGGGCGTGGGCACCCAGCCCGCTCTCCGGTTAAGCAATAAGGTCAGTAATCACATTCCCCCCGGTTTGAGACAACTGCTTGAACCTGCCTCCGTGGAAATAAGTGAGCTTGTTGTCGTCCAAACCAAGCAACCGCAATAAAGTAACATGCAAATCCTGGATGGGGTGAACCACTTCTACGGCTGATTCCCCTATTTCGTCGGTGGCGCCGATGATGTGCCCGGCTTTTACGCCTCCTCCGGCCATCCACATGGCCATGGCATTGGGGTTGTGGTCACGGCCGTATGCCACACCACCATCCCGCACCCCATTATCGGGGCTGCGGCCAAATTCCCCACACCACACAATGAGCGTTTCGTCCAACATCCCTCGGCGCTTCAGGTCTTTGAGGAGGGCGGCAATGGGTTTGTCGACGCTATGTATCAACGCCCCATGTGCCCGTGAGAGATAATCATGTGAATCCCAACCGCCAGAATAAATTTGCACAAAGCGTACGCCTTGTTCTACCAATCGGCGGGCCAGCAGGCACTTGCGGCCGAAAGCATCGGTACCTTCTTCACCTATGCCGTACAGTTCTTTGGTTTTTTCGTCTTCTTTTTCAATGTCAATAATGTCGGGCACTTCCATTTGCATGCGGAAGGCCAGCTCGTAGTTTTCCATACGGGCGGCCAGTTCATCGTGGGCAGGGTGGCGTTGCTGGTGCGCCTGGTTAAATTCATGCAACAAATCCAGGTTTTCACGCTGGTGGTAGCGGCTCACCCCCGGTGGGGGATTAATATCCAGAATAGGCGAACCCACTGACCGCAAAGGCGTGCCCTGGTAATGAGCGGGCAAATATCCATTCGACCAATTACCGGACCCTCCTTGTGGATACGCCAGTTCGGGCAATACGATAAAAGCAGGGAGGTTTTGGTTCAAAGTGCCCAGGCCGTAGGTAACCCAGGAACCCATGGCCGGTTCACCCCCAAACTGATTGCCCGTATTGATGTGGTACATGGCCGTGGGATGGTTTACCGATTCGGCCTGGCAGCCCCGGTAAAAGCACAAATCATCGGCCACGTCGGCCAGGTGTACAAACTGGTCACACATGTCAGCACCCGACTGCCCTACTTTCCGTGTTTTGAACGGACTTTGCACAAAATACCGGTTACCCGACGACATGGCCGAGAGGTTTTCGCCCTGTCGCACAAATTTTTTCATGTGCATTTCTTCCAACTTAGGCTTGGGATCGAAAGTGTCGATGTGGCTGGGGCCGCCTTCCATCATCAGGAAAATGCAGGCTTTGGCTTTGGCCGGTAGCATGGGTGCTTTGGCTGCCAATGGCCCTGGGTCAATCATGGAGGATTTGGCAAAAGCACTGTCCAGCCCAAGGAGGTTGCTAAAAGCCAGGGCGCCTACGCTGGAACTTAATCCGTACAGGAAATCCCGTCTTCCTAAGGTGCTGGCTGCTTTTTGGTTTAGTATGCGTTGTATTTTGCTTTTCATAAATTTCAGTAGGGCGGCTTTCCAAGCCGCTTTACATAAATTAGCGACTTGGAAAGTCGCTCTACATTAATAAATATAAATAAATTCATTGGCATTGAACAGTACCAGGCACAAATCGGCCAGGGCACGGGTTTCGGGGCCTACTTCCCAGGGTTTTAGATCGGGCGTATAGTTTTCATAAATATCCAGACTTTCGGTATACTCAAAGGGTTCCCCGGTCATTTCTTCAAACATTTTTCGTTTTATTTCTTTCGGATAAGGCTGCACGGCCGCAGGATTTTCAATATGATCTTTTTTCATCTTTTCCACATGGGCGATGGAAGAAAACAATTCTTTTGTGGTAGGGGGACGGTTCCAGGCCAGTTGCATGGCCAGTTCAACCTGTTCGGACAAAGTGTTCGCTTCCTGCTGCAACCGGTGCGCCATCGCCAGTGAACGCTGGTACGTATTGTTTCCATTAAATAAAGTGAAAACCTGGGGCGTAACCGTTGAAGCAATGCGCCGCTCGCACGACATATCGGCATTGGGCTGATTAAAAACTTCCAGCATGGGGTTGGGCAATCCCCGGTAATGATAAGTATAGATGGAACGTCGATTTCGCTCTTCGGGTGTGGGCGATGGCTGATAGGCCGGAGCTACCGAGCCCATGATGTGCCGGGGCTGCATGGCTACTTCCATATTGATTTCAGGATATACCGGAAAGCCTCCCATTTTTGGGTTCAGTTCGCCGGATATTTGCAGCATGGCATCCCGCAATTCTTCGGCGGAGAGTCTTCTTGGTGTAAAATAAGCCAGCAACTGATTATTGGGGTCATTTTCCTGAATGGTTTTCATCTCAGGATGGGAACTGTCGCGCTGATACGCATCAGATGTCATGATGAGGCGGTGCATGGTTTTGAAAGACCACCCATTTTCCACAAAGTACCGCGTAAGCCAGTCGAGCAACTCAGGATGGGTGGGCTTTTTGCCCATTACGCCAAAGTTATTGGCATTTCCGGCCAGTCCTTTGCCAAAATGATACTGCCAAATCCGGTTTGTGATAGAGCGGGTCGTAATGGGGTTTTCGGGGTTTGCCAGCCAGTTGGCAAAAGCGGTACGGCGGCCTTCTGCCCTTTGGGGAATGTTGTTATTAAAAGTTTGCTCAGGATTGTCATCCAATGAATTAAAAGCACTTAACACCCCGGGCGTAACTTCTTCCGAAGGCGCGTAAACCGACCCTCCGGTCAGGATAAAAGTTTCCTGTGCTTCATCCGAATCAATTTTCGGCACACGCATAGGGCGACCGGAGCGGGGGTTTTCTACCAGTGACCCATTGTATACCGAAAAAGCCAAAGGTTCGTATCGCTCTTGCTGTATGTCTAATAATTGCAATCGCTTTTGCAGTACTTTGCGATAGCCCAAATCCTGAAAAGTAAGCCCACGATAACGGGGAGGCTGCTGGCTTTCGGGCAGTTTACGCCGTTCTCGTTTGGTTAAATATTTCAGTCCGCGTTTTTCCATCCACTCCCGGGCAGCCGCTTCTTCTTTGGCAGTTATGGCTTCCCTTTCTTCTGTTGTTTCTTCAATCAGCCGTTCCATGCGGGCTTTTCCCCGGGCAAACCATTCCACATTTTCAGCAGGCAAAAAGGGCGCTTCACGGGAAGCAAATTGCACCGGGGCAAATACGGCCTGAATACTGTAATAATCCCGGGTGGGGATGGGGTCAAATTTGTGGTCGTGACAACTGGCGCAGCGCAACGGGATGGAAAGGAAGGTTTCGCCCACGCTGTTGGTAACATCATCCAGAAAAAGCTGGCGGGTTTCGGCGGCCACACTCATACCGGTATGTTCCCAGGGGCCCATGCGCAGGTAGCCCACGGCAATCAGCATTTCGGGGTCATTCGGGTCAATTTCGTCCCCGGCAATTTGTTCTTTGATAAACTGGTCGTAGGGTTTGTCCTGGTTAAAAGAACGGATTACATAATCGCGGTAACGCCAGGCATTGGGGCGTTCAAAATCATTGGAGAAGCCATCGGTATCGGCATAGCGTACCACATCCAGCCAGTGCCTGCCCCAGCGTTCGCCATAACGTGGGCTTGCCAGCAGGCGGTCAATCACTTTTTCAAAAGCTTCGGGCGAGTTATCGGCCAGGAAATCAGCTACTTCTTTGGGCGTAGGTGGCAGGCCGATGAGGTCAAAAGTAGCCCGGCGGATCAGCGTCACTTTATCTGCTTTTTCTGCTGGTATAATGTCATTGGCATCCAGTTTCCGGTTGACAAAGGCATCAATTGGGTTTTCCTGTCCTTCCTCCAAAAAGTCAACAGGCACTTCAGGGTTTGATACCGGATAAAACGCCCACAAACTTTCTGGTTTGTAACGGCGGTTGGCCCACTCATCGGACAAAGCCCCGCTGGTAGCTACCTGTATGCCATCGGCATAATCCCATTCCGTATTGGCCAGAATTTCTGCCCTTCGTTCTTTATCAGGCCAGGGTGCGCCCTGTGCAATCCATTGGCCCAGCATGGCAATTTGTTTGTCAGTAAGGCGGTCGTTTTCCTTGGGCGGCATTTCCAGGTCGGCATCTTGCCAGGTAACGGCCATGTAAGCCGGGCTTTTGTGCGGATTGCCCGGCACCAGCGCGGGTTTCCCGGATTCCCCTCCGGCAAGCATCCCTTCCAGGGAGCGGATGTCAAATTCCCCTTCTATTTCTTCGGGGTCGTCACCGTGACAGGCAAAGCATTTTTCTTTCAGGATGGGCAACACTTCATGTACAAAAAGCGCTTCGGGATCCACATTTTCATCTATTACTATTTCATCAGAATCAGATAGAAAGTTGAAGACCAAAATGCTGCAAAAAATAAGTACGGCAACAGCGAGGAAAGCTTTGAGTTTCATGGTTATTATGGCATTTTATAATGATTCTGTTACGTTTTCAAGATGGCATCTCAATTATAAAAGAGATAAAAGGTCAAATTCTTAACAAACAAAGCGTGCGATTTGATGACATTTCTAAAATTTAAAATAAAATTCTGAAAATAGTAAAAAATTTTGAAATAAGTAGGGGTATTGTAGTAAAATATGAATTTTGACCAGTGGATGGAAAGCCTATACAGGTTCGGTGACTGAGTTTGACCAGGGCCGGGACTATACAAAAGCAACCTTTTACTTAAAAAAAGTCAGTGAAGACAAATTGGGGAATACCGAGCAACGAATTCTCGAGATCATTGCAGGGAGCCCTGAAGTAACCATTGCCAAAATTGCAGCCCAGTTAAATATAGCTACCACCACCGTTGAATACAACATCGATAAACTCAGGAAAAAAGAGCTTTTGGAAAGAATTGGCTCAAGAAAAAATGGTTATTGGCAAGTACACGTTTAGAAAAACCATTGTTTCATAATCTTTGAGTGAATGGGCGACTTAAGAAGCTACCTTTGTTTTTTCAGTAATACGTGCAAGCAGCCAGGCCAGGGCCAGGCCCGAAAAAATATCCCATATACCCCACCAGCCCGCAGTGATGGCCATGCCGCCCAGTCCGTCAAAGAAATTAAAAATGAGTAACAGAGCCAGGGCAGAGTTTTGGATACCGGTTTCTATGGCGATGGATTTGGTATCGGCCAGGGGCAGGGAAAAAGCCTTCCCAAAATAAAAACCACCTACAAAAGCAACCGCGTTGTGCGCCAGTACCACCAGCATGATTAAATGAATATACTGTAGAAATATATTGAAATTGGCAGAGAATGCCCCAATAATGAAGCCTGCAAAAATTACCAGTGAAATAATTTTTATGGGCTTTTTAACTTTAGTAGTAAAATTGGGATACTGCGTGGCACACCACATGCCCAGCAACAACGGAATGCCCACGACCAGCACAATGGTTTGGGCCATAGCAAAAGGATCCAGGGTAATGGGCGCCAACTGATCACTCGTATTAGCATACAGTTTTCCCCAAAAGGCAAAATTAAAGGGCGTCATTACCAGGGCAGCCAGGGTAGAGAAAGCGGTTAAACTTACGGATAATGCTGCATTTCCTTTGGCCAATAATGACATAAAGTTTGAAATATTCCCGCCCGGGCAGGAGGCGACCAACAACATACCTAATGCTACGCTGGGCCAGGGGTCTATGAGCAATACCAAAAGAAACGTTAACGCTGGAAGCAATAAAAACTGCGCAGCCAGCCCCACAATAAGAGACTTTGGCTGGGCACCCAACTTTCTAAAATCGTCCATGGTGAGCTCTAATGCTACGCCAAACATGACAAAACCCACGCAAATGTTCAGTATCAATAAAGAATCCTGATTGAAGTGCAGGCGAATCGTATCCAGTTGCTCCATGTAATTTTATATTTGCACTTAATTTTTTCTGTAATTTTTAGCAGATAATAACCATAAGACCAAGGGGAAATGGAATGTTGGAATAATGGGATGCTGGATTTTTCATTTCTTCCATGATTCCATCTTTCCAATATTCCAATTTCTCACTTTCCATTCTTCCATCGCCTCTCCTCAACCATTTACCACCGTTCCTTTCGTATCAGAAACTTTCGCCAAAAACCACGCCAGAGCCAGGCCGGAAAGGATATGCCACACGCCCCACCAGGCAGCAATGTAGGCCATGCCACCCTGTCCGTCGAAAAAATCAAAAACAATAACCAATGCCAGTCCGGAATTTTGGATGCCGGTCTCGATGGTAATCGATTTGGTATCGGGTAGGGAAAGATTGGCCACTTTGCTTACTACATAACCTCCCAGAAAAGCCAGGGCATTGTGCCCGAATACCAGGAAAATAATGAGGTGGATATACTGAAGAAAGTAATTGAAATTTGCCGAAAGCGCGCCCACCACAAAACCGGCAAACATGAGCAGGGAAATAATACGAACCCCTTTCTTGATTTTTTGGGTAAAATCAGGATATTGATAAGCCACCCACATGCCCAGTAAAAGTGGTATGCCCAACAGGAGCATGATGGTTTTCAGCATAGAAAAAAAATCGACACTCACGTTGTCGAGCTGGGCAGAGGAAGTATACAAATTGCCCCAAAAAGAAAAGTTGATGGGCGTCATGAACATAGACAAAACCGTGGAAAAAGCCGTAAGTGTTACCGAAAGTGCCGCGTTTCCTTTGGACATCAATGAAATAAAATTGGAAATATTGCCACCCGGGCAGGCAGCCACCAGGATCAACCCTAACGCTACGCTGGTAACTGGGTTTATCGTCCAAATGTACAGGAAAGTTAAAGCGGGCAGGAGTACAAATTGTGATAATATGCCTATGATAACAGGCTTTGGGTGGGTGGCAATTCTTTTAAAATCCCCAATTTTAAGTTCCAATGCCACCCCAAACATGATAAACCCAATGCAGATGTTCAGTACCAGCAGGCTGTCCTGGTTAAAATTGAGCTTGATCTGATCTAGGGTTTCCAGCATATACAGGCGGTGTGTGGTGATTTATAGGACTGAATTGACGTTATAAGTTACTCGTTAAGAGCTAATAACTTTTAACGAATAACCCATAACGTTTAACTCCTCGTATAAAGTAAATACAAATCGGAATCAAAATCCAATTTTACCGCCTTTATATCCGTATTCTTCCATTTTTTGGGCGCTATCCTCTACTTTCTTCTTCAAATCATCTTTATATTCCTGTAATTTTTTAGCCACTTTTTTATCAGTAGTACCAATAATTTGTGCTGCCAATATTCCGGCGTTTTTGGCACCATTTAAGGCTACAGTGGCCACGGGAACCCCGCCTGGCATTTGCAAAATAGAAAGTACGGAATCCCACCCATCAATGGAATTGCGGGATTTGACAGGCACGCCAATTACGGGCAATGTGGTAATGGCAGCCACCATGCCCGGCAGGTGGGCCGCCCCACCTGCCCCGGCCACAATGGCACGCAATCCGCGCTTTTTGGCATCTTCGGCATATTTCACCATACGGTGCGGCGTGCGGTGGGCTGATACCACGGTTACTTCGTGCGGAATTTCCATTTCTTCCAGAAACTTGGCGGCTTCTTCCATTACGGGCAAGTCGGACTGACTGCCCATAATGATGCCAACTAAAGGTTTGCTCATGCGATTACTTTTAGGTTTTCTTTTACAAATCGTGCTTTTTCTTTCAGCCTGCCCATGTCTTCATCAATGATGGTAACATGCCCCATTTTGCGAAAAGGCTTGGTCAGCTTTTTTCCGTACAAATGCACTTTTACGCCTTCTGTGGCCAGTACTTTTTCCAGCCCTTCATACCTTGCCAGTCCGGTGTATCCATCTTCGCCCAATAAATTTACCATGGCGGCCGGAATTTTGGTGGTGGTAGCCCCCAGTGGCATGTTCAGGATGGCCCGGAGGTGTTGTTCAAACTGTGAAGTAATGTTGGCTTCTATGGTATGGTGGCCACTGTTGTGGGTGCGGGGCGCTACTTCATTCACCAGCACTTCGCCTTGTTTTGTTACAAACATTTCTACGGCCAAAAGCCCAATCATATCCAGTTTTTCAATAACTTCTTTGGCTGTGTTTATGGCTTTTTGTTCAATTTCCCGGCTAACCTGGGCAGGTGCAAATAAATATTCCACCAGGTTGTGTTCCGGGTGAAACACCAACTCTACTACCGGAAAATGCTGCATTTCCCCGGCTTTGTTCCGGGCTACAATTACCGAAATTTCTTTTTCAAAATCTACAAAAGATTCTAATAACCCGGGGGCGTCAAATCCTTTGTCAAAATCGGCTTTGGTTTTAATTACCTGCACGCCCCGTCCGTCGTACCCGGCTTTACCAAGTTTTTGCACGGCAGGCAACATGTGTTCTAAAGCGTAGAAATCCTGCTTTGATTCGGTAAGCACAAATTCGGAAGTAGGAATATTATTTTCTTTATAGAATTGTTTTTGCTCCCTTTTGTCCTGTATAAGCCGGATGATGTGCGGTTGAGGATATACGGAAATGCCTTCCTTTTCCAGCCTTTCCAGCCCTTTGGTGCTTACATTTTCTATTTCAATGGTGAGCAGGTCACATTGCTTGCCAAAATGATATACGGTGTCTTCCTTGGTAAGCGCCCCCACCGAAAATTGCTTGGCAAGGTGCTGGCAGGGGGCGTTTTTATCGGGATCGAGCACATGTACGTCCAGGTTAAAATCTATGGCTGATTGGATGAGCATACGGCCCAACTGGCCGCCTCCCAACACACCTAATGTGAATTTTTGATAAAAATTTTCCACTTTTCTCGTTTTGCTGCCAAATTAGGGTAATTTAGAGAAGAAAAAAACAACCTTTGGTTTAAACTCTAAGCACAAAACTCTAATTCCTAAATAATCTCTAAATTTAAATGTTCAAAGCTTAAAAAAATCCCAATCAATATTTTCAATTATTGAACTAAGTATCAAATCATAAATTTTAATATTTGGATTTAGCTATTTGGGCTTATTTAGAATTTTGGGTTTAGCATTTAGGATTTTACATTATGACTCCCTCAGCCAAATTACCTTATTTTATCATAATTTTCGTATTTATTTTGGGTTGCTCCAAGCCAGGAAGCCAGATAAGCGAAACAAAAGAAAGAAGACCCAACATCCTTTTTATTGCAGTGGACGATTTGCGCCCCCAACTGAATTGTTATGGCCACACGCAAATGATTTCCCCCAATATTGACCGGATTGCCACGGAAGGCTTTTTGTTCAACCGGGCTTATTGCCAGGTGCCGGTTTGCGGGGCTTCCCGGGCCAGTTTGCTCACCGGATTACGCCCTACCCGCAACCGTTTTCTAAATTACTATACCCGGGTTTCTAAAGATGTGCCTGATGCCCTCACCCTACCCATGCATTTCAAGAACAATGGGTACTACACGGTGTCTAATGGAAAAATATTTCATCATACCAATGATATGGACAGTAGCTGGAGCGAAAAGCCCTGGCATCCCAGCCAAACGGTAACCTATAAAAACTGGCGCAACTACATTACCGAAGAAAACCTGGACATTGCCCGCCAGCACGAATCGGGCAGCGGCCCCTCTTTTGAAATAGCTGAAGAGGAAGATTCCGCTTATTTCGACGGAAAAACAGCCCAAAAAGCCATTGCAGACCTGGAAAGGTTAAAAGAGAAAGACGAACCTTTTTTTCTGGCAGTTGGCTTTTTGAAACCCCACTTACCGTTTAACGCTCCCAAAAAATACTGGGATTTGTACAAAACTGATGATTTGCAAATGGCTTCCAATCCGTTCCGCCCCGAAAATGCACCCGATGCCGCCATGCACAATTTTGGGGAACTTCGCTCTTACACGGATATTCCACGCAAAGGCCCGCTTTCTGAAGAAAAGGCACAAAAACTGGTGCATGGCTATTATGCCTGCGTAAGTTATACCGATGCGCAAATTGGTAAATTACTGGATGCTTTGGAAACCCTGGAACTGGCTGAAAGTACCATTGTAGTGCTATGGGGCGATCACGGCTGGAACCTGGGCGAACATGGCCTTTGGTGTAAGCATTGCAATTTTGAAACATCGCTCCGCGCGCCTTTGCTCATAAAAGTGCCGGGTATAGCGGGTGGAAAAAAAACCAACGCCCTCACTGAGTTTGTAGATATTTACCCCTCTCTCTGCGAACTGGCCGGACTGTCCGTACCACACCACCTGCAGGGAATGAGCTTTGTGCCACTGCTTTCTAATCCTGATCAGCCCTGGAAGCAGCATGTTTTTAGCAAATGGCTCAACGGTTTTTCTGTCAAAAACGACCGCTACCGCTACACTGAATGGAGCCGGAAAGACAGTACTATTACGCAATATGCCCGCATGTTGTACGACCATGAAAATGACTCCCTGGAAAACCATAATGTTGCTGAAGTGCCACAAAATCAGGAGCTTATGCATGAATTAAGCCTTCAGTTACGTGAGAGATGGAAAGAAGATTTTAGTACCACTGAATAAACACATATCAAAAACCACATGTTGAGGGATCAATGAACAAGCCCATTCTCAAAACTTACAAGGTAAGTATCAGGCATGCTTTCACTTTCTCATTTGCAGCTATTTGAATATTTTTGAGGGTTATTTTCTCATTTTGAGAGGTTACTATCTGTAAATTCCTTTCATTTTCCTACAACCTTTCCGGCATATCAATGTGTGTTTGGTTTTTGTGGGCTAAAATAATTCAGCCAACTTCACAAGCGCCATGTATGCAAAGCTTTCTTTTCAGCCAGAATTCAACGTTAGGTCAATGAGCTTAAAAACTAAAATTTCACTAGGGTTTGTCTTTGTTCTCTTACTCACTCTCGTTTCATCCAGTACGCTCTTTTTTTATTTCAACCAATTGGGAAGTTCAGCTACCACTTTGCTGAAGCAGGATTATCGCACCATAAAAGCTTCTGAGGCATTGGTGAACTCATTGATGAAAATGGACCGGATTCTGGCAAAAGTTTGCCTGAGCGATAAATACAATGAAACAGCACTGTTAGACGTGCTGGACCGGGAAAAAAAACTTTTCCTGAGTAACCTTGATATTCTTGGTAGAAATCTTTCAGAAGCGCATGAACAGGAAGGCCTGGAAAAAATCAGTGCAGAATATGATCGCTACCTTCGGCACATCCAACAGGTGAATACTGTCCCTGACCGTAACGCTTTATATTTCTCAGTACTTCAGCGCCAGCATGAATTTATGCTGGATAAATGTATTTCACTGGCGTTTGTGAACCACGAAGCACTTAAAGAAAAAGACAAAAATGCCCAATCTCTTTATTTTCGAGCTAAAATCAACACCTTTTTGGTAACAGTGCTGGTGTTGTTATTGGTAGCAGGCATGATTTATCAGATGCCGGGCACGATTGTCCGCCCTATCACAGAAATGAGTAGTGCTGTTAAGCATATGATACGTGGAGAGTCTTATCAAAAAGTAGAAACAGAGGCCAGTGAGTTGGCAGACCTCGCCCGTTCTTTTAACCTGGCTGGCGAAAAACTTCAGGAAACAGAAGAAAAATTCTGGCTTATTACCAGCAGTCTATACGACATCGTGCTCTTTGCCAAGCCCGATGCCCGTGTTTTTTATACCACACCCTCTATTTCCCGTTTGCTGAATTATCAGCCTGAAGATATACTGGGTAAGGATATTTTCTATTTACTGCACCCGGCAGATACCGGGAAAGTAAAGACTGCACTCACTGCTATCCTGGCAGGTTCGCTAACTTATCATGAACCCATAGAGCTTCGCCTGAAGAAAAAAAGTGGTAAATACATGTGGGTTGAAGCTAACTATATAGCACAAGCCGATGCTGCCCACCACCCCATGTATATACAGGCTACTTTCAGGGATATTACTGAGCGCAAAAAGGCTGAGCAAAAAATGAAAAAAGCACTGAAAAAGGAACGGCAGTTGAACGAAGAACTTACCAAAGCACAGGCGGAGCTGGATCAGTTTGTATACAGCACCTCCCACAACCTGAGGGGCCCTTTGGCATCTATGCTGGGCATTGTGAACCTGATGAAAAAGTCTGCTACCCAAAAGGAACGAAACACCATGCTGGAATTCATAGAAAAAAGCATTGGTAAATTGGATGAAACCATTCATGAAATTACCGATTATGCCCGCAACAACCGCCAGGCTGTACAAATTGAGCCTGTTGATTTTACCGCAATTATTGAAGATACTGTCGAGAGCTTACAATACCTGCCGGCTGCCAGTGAGGTGGATATTCAGTATAACATCCAGGAAGGCATTACATTTTACTCTGATGCCCATCGGTTCCAGGTAATTTTCAACAACCTGATTTCCAATGCTTTTAAATACTACAACCCCGAGCAAACCCGGCCTTATCTGAATATTTCTATTACGACATCGGGCAATAATGTAATCATTGCCCTGGAAGACAATGGCATTGGGGTGTTGGCCGAGCATCAGGAGAGGATTTTTGACATGTTCTACCGTGCCACGGAACTATCTACCGGTTCGGGACTGGGACTTTACATTGTAAAAGAAACGATGGAAAAGCTTGAAGGCAGCATCAGTGTAACTTCAGTTTATAATGAATCCACTACATTTACGCTAACCGTTCCCAACCTGAAGAAAAACTCTGAAAAAGTGGCGAAGGTTGATGTTAGAAGTTGTATGGATGGATAGCCTCTCATTCTAATGGCTTACAACAACCATATCTGCTAATCTGCACTAAAAACATAACCTGCCCGGATGGGAAAATGGTCTGAATAGTCTATTTCCCTGTGGGTGGTAAACGTTTTCGTTTCCAACCCTTCGCTATAAAACTGGTTGTCTATGCGTAAGAAAAAGAGTTTTCCATTATAGCTAAAGCCAAACCCGTTGGCAGCCTCTTCAAAGGCATTTTTAAGGTTGTCGCGTAAAGTGAAGTAGGTATAACTGTACGGAATATCATTAATATCTCCGCAGATAATGTGTTCGTAAGGGCTTGCATTGATGTGCTCCACCAGGCTTTGTACCTGCTTTGCCCTCCCTATAAACCCTGATTTCAGCTTATCGGCAACGGTGAAAAACTGCTCTCCGGCCCGGTCAATTTCCAGGTAATCTTCGTCGATCTTCATCGATTGTAAATGCACATTATACACCCTGAGTGTATCGTTGTTGATTAAAACATCGGCAAAAATCGCATACTGGTCCGGGTGTTCTGCCAACAAAACCTCCCCCCTGTTAATTATCGGGAATTTGCTAAAAATCGCCAGGCCAAATTCTGCCCCAATTCTGTTGGTAACCGAGGGTTTGCCATAATATTGGTATTGCCCATAATTTTTGAGTTTCTGTGCTGTATTGAAAATAGGAGAAGTTTTGTCATAATAAAATTCCTGTAAGCATTTGATGTCAGCCGTATCATTGCGCAACCAATCTATCATTTGCCTGCACGACTCGTAATTGTTATTCAGGTTGCTGTATACATTGAATACCCGCACATTGTAACTCAGTACGCTAAAGTCAGCAGTTTCACTTTCAGATTTGTTGTTAGAAAAGCTGATAAGAAAAAACTTGTACCCAATGACCAGGGCCAGAAAATGAAGGACAAAGAAAACCCTGTTGCGGAACAGATAAAAAACCAGCAAAATGAGGTTAAGAATAATCAGTACAGGTACCGACAGCGATAAGAAGCCAGCCATCCAGAAAGAAGCCGGGGACAACAACACGCTGATGTAAGCCAGCATTGTAAAGCATAAAACTATATAGCTGATAAATTTATCCAAGTATCAGAATTTTGTATAAGCTAACAGTAAACGATTTGACGGCAACATACACGCAAAAGATAATTAATTCTCAAAAAATGTCAAACGTTTGCCTTGCCGGCTTTCATTAAATTTACCTTGTTGATAAGCCAGATGCCCTGAAACAAGGGTGCTGTCTACAGATGAATGAAAGGTTTGCTCCTCAAAAGGCGACCATCCGCATTTGTACAAAATATTGCTTTTGTTCACCGTCCAGGGCTTCTGCAAATCAACCAGCACCAAATCGGCAAAAAAGCCTTCCCTGATAAACCCACGTTTTTCTGCCCGAAATAAGATGGCCGGGTGGTGGCTCATTTTCTCTACAATTTTTTCCAGTGAAATTTTATTTTGATGGTAAAACTCCAGCATGGCTACTAAAGCATGCTGCACGAGCGGCCCGCCTGAAGGGGCTTTAAAATATCCCTGCTGCTTTTCTTCCAAAGTGTGGGGCGCGTGGTCGGTCGCAATCACATCGATTCGGTTATCCAGCACAGCCTGAAAGATGGCTTCTTTGTCGGCTTGTGTTTTCACGGCAGGGTTCCATTTAATGAAGTTGCCCTTCTTTTCATAATCACGGTCGTCAAACCACATGTGATGTATACAGGCTTCGGCCGTAATATGCTTTTCTTCCAGGGGAATATCTGTCGTAAATAAGTCCAGTTCTTTGGCGGTAGAAATATGCAGAACATGCAGCCGTGTGCCATACTCTTTTGCCAAACCCACCGCCAGGGAAGAAGATTTATAGCAAGCCTCGGCCGATCGGATTTCCGGGTGGTAACGGGTAGGCATTTCTTCCCCATACTTTTCCCGGTATATCTCCATGTTTTTCCGGACGGTAGGCTCATCTTCGCAGTGGGTAGCCACCAGCATGGTCGCATTGCTAAACACATTGCGCAGCGTGGTTTCGTTGTCTACCAGCATATTTCCGGTAGACGACCCCATGAATACTTTCAGCCCGCACACGTTCCTGGGATTGGTTTTCATCACTTCTTCCACATTATCGTTAGACACACCCATGTAAAACGAATAATTTGCCAAAGAATTACGGGCGGCTATCTTATATTTATCTTCCAGCAGTTCCTGGGTGAGTGCCTGGGGAACGGTATTGGGCATTTCCATAAAAGAAGTAATGCCCCCGGCCACGGCTGCTTTGGCTTCGGTGTAAATTTCGGCTTTGTGGGTAAGCCCGGGCTCGCGGAAATGTACCTGATCGTCAATGACGCCGGGCAGCAAATATTTACCTTTTCCATCAATGGTTATGTCAGTAGAAACACCAGAAAGGTCGCCTTCCATCCGGGAAATGTATTCCCCTTCTATCAAAATGTCTTTCTCTACAGTTTCCCCTTCGTTCACTATTTTCGCGTTCAGGATTTTGATGGTTTGCATAGCTTCTATATTTGTGGTGGATATTCTTTAAATTACGACATTAGCAAGGGTTAGATGCTGGAAACTAGAAGTTAGAAGCTAGAATAAGAATATCTAGCTTCTAACCTCTAATTTCTGGCCTCTAGCCACCTAACTTCTAAACCCCTGGTCTGTGGCACACAGAACGGCTGTCTTGTGTGCCACAAGCCAGGGTGTTGGATTTTGGAAGCCATTAACTAACAACATTAAACAGTCAACCAAAAACTTATTAATGGTAAAGAAAATTAAAACTTTCGAGGAATTTAAATTAAATAAGCAATTGCTGAGTGCGGTTGCCGATTTAGGCTATGAATCGCCCACGCCCATTCAGCAAAAGGCGATTCCGCGCATACAGGCCGGGCACGATGTGATGGGCATTGCGCAAACGGGCACAGGAAAAACGGCCGCTTTTGTGCTTCCCATTCTGATGAAAGTGAAATATGCGCAGGGCATGCAGCCACGGGCGCTTATTTTGGCACCTACCCGCGAGCTGGTGATGCAAATAGATGCAAATGTGAAGCAACTCAGTACCTACACCGACTTACGGCATGTGTGCGTGTACGGAGGCCTTGGGCCAAAAACACAAATAGAAGCAATAGAACAAGGTGTTGACATTATCGTGGCAACGCCCGGCCGCCTGCTGGACCTTTATTCCCGGGAAGTATTGGTGCTAAAAGATATTAAAACCCTGGTGCTGGACGAAGCTGATAAGATGATGGACATGGGGTTTATGCCACAAATCCGTAAGGTGCTGGAGGTGATTCCGGTAAAACGGCAAAACCTGCTTTTTTCGGCCACCATGCCGCCCAAAGTGGTGAAGCTGTCAGAAGAGTTTCTGGAGTTTCCGGAAGTGATAGAAGTTACGCCCCAGGCCACGGCGGTGTCAACGGTAACCCAGCGGCTATACCAGGTGCCCAACCTGAAAACAAAAATCAACCTGCTGATGCTTTTGTTGCAAGACCCTGCCTTTGGCAAGGTCATCGTTTTCGTAAAAACAAAAGCCACGGCCAACAACATCTTCAAATACCTGGAACGGAAACTGACAGATGAAATCAGGGTAATCCATGCCAACAAAGGGCAAAACAGCCGGATTAATGCCATAGAAGCCTTTAAAAAAGATGAAGTGCGGGTGCTGGTAACCACTGACGTTACCGCCCGGGGCATAGATGTGAGCGAGGTAAGCCACGTCATCAACTTTGATGTACCCCTGATTTACGAAGATTATGTACACCGCATCGGGCGCACGGGGCGGGCTTTTCATACAGGCGAGGCCCTTACCTTCGCCAATGAAGCGGAAATGTACCACATCCGTAAAATAGAAGAGGTAATACGCGAAAAAATCCCGGAAGTGCCTTTGCCTGCCGGACTGGATATTGCAAAAACGCCTTTTGAAGAGCAGCAGGCCATTGCCCGGGAAATAGATCGGCAAAAACACAGGGAAAACCCCGATTACCAGGGAGCATTTCAGGAAAGGAAGAAGAAAAAACTATCGGTCGGCAAAGCAGCTCATCAACAAAGCAAGAAAGGAAAAAGCAATACCCGCAATAAAACCAATAAAAAAAGATAAAAACCCGATTTAAATTTTTTAGGTAATTCATTAACTGTACTTTGTCACTTTAATAAAACAAAGGGCATTTTCCCCGGATGAGCGTATTCTGACGCGGTTCCCCGCCAGGACCGATGCCGCGAATTTCGGCCACCGTGGCACGGGGTCTCTCGCTTCTATGCAGGAGATGCCGCGCCACGGTGGCCGGAGTTCACCGGGCGCCGGGCGCTATCGCTCATCCGGCAAGACGCGCTCGTTTTTTTAATTTTATTCTAATCTGACAAAGTACAATTAAACCCTTCTTTTCTAGTGCGCTGGCATAATTCTTTCACTAAGCTCTAAAAGTAAACGCATTTAAAAATACCTGCTATGAAAAACCCCTCACCCACACTACCAGAAGATTTACTGCCTTACGAATCCCAAATCAAAGGATCGGTAAAGTCCTTTATCCGCATTACAGCTCAGTCAAATGCCGAAACTGGCTTATTACAAAGTAAATTCGGCGGCCAACCGTACTGGCCCAAAGCACAGGACTATCCCAAAGATGAGAATGGAAACCCACTGCACTTACTGGCACAAATCAACTGGGCTGAAGTTTCGTCCATCGCAGATTTCCCGGAAAAAGGCTTGCTCCAGTTTTACGTGGCTGATGATGATATGTACGGGCTTAATCTGGACAATCTCGCTGACCAATCTAACTTCCGGGTAGTGTACTTTGCCGAATATAACGAAAGCACTGCCCTTACCGATTTCTCTTTTCTGGATACCCCAAAAGACTTTCCCCTTACCCAGGCTTTTGCTTTGGGCTTTGAGGAAAAGAAAGCACCGGTAGCCCCCGAAGACATTGCCTTTGAGCAGGTATTTGAAAGTTCGCCCTATGAATTCTTTGGGCAGTTTGATGAAGCAGTGAAAAAAGCATACATGGCACTGGCAGCACCACAAGGGCATAAAATAGGCGGCTATGCCCACTTTACCCAGGAAGACCCCCGTTTTTGGGAAGCAGTTTATGAAGAGTACCAATTGCTCTTACAAATTGACTCCGAAGGAGAAAATATCAATTGGGGCGACCGGGGCATTGCCAACTTTTTCATCAAACCGGATGACCTACAGGCCCTAGATTTCACAAAAGTGCTGTATCATTGGGATAGTCCTTGATGATTACGAAGCACTAAATCCTAACGCAGCCTAGGCATAAAATCTCTTACATGAAAAGAAATCAATATGGTGAAAAATCTTTATCTTTAGAAAAAGAGCGAATCGTTATGGAAGGAATCAGATATTTAGTGGACGAAGCGCAAAAGCCGTTAGCTGTACAGATAGATCTGGAGAAGTATGGAGAGCTTTGGGAAGACTTCTATGATGTGCTGGTAGCGTACGCTCGTAAAGAAGAGGAAAGCATACCATTAGAAGAACTTATAGAAAATATTAAGCTAATTTTCTAATATAATCAGCCAGCTTTGTCCAAACATCTTCCTGGAACTCCCAACGATTCACAGGCCTGAGTCGCTGATTTTCATCCATGGGAAAAAACTGGTAACTGCCCATACTTCCTTTTTTACCTTCTATTTCTTCTTTGACGTCTTCTGGTAATACTTTCCATGCTTTCCAATCACAATTTTTCAAGAGAACAGGAATGATCTTGGTACTTCCTTCTTCTACTTTTTTTAATGATTTTCTCATCTCTACTTCATGTACATAATTAGAAGCTATAAAGCTTTGGCTTACCAATAAGATGATAATATCTGCACCTTCCAACGTAGTTTTGATTTTTGCATCCCACTGTTCACCGGGGTTGATCTGGCTATCCTGCCAAATTTCTATGATCTTATCACGCTCCAGATTAATCAGATATGTCTGGAGTTCTTTTCTGTATTCTATATCATCATGAGAATAGGATATGAATACCTTTAATACCTTCTTTTGATCTTCCATCGGAATAGTATTTTGAGGTTTATGCACATCAAATAGCCAGGTATAACCTTCAATAGAACAACTTTCGCCTGCCAAGGTCTTCACTGATTGATTACCTAGCTTTTTTTGTTCCAATATATCAGTAATCTTCAGGTGGTTTTTCCCATTATCTAAGGATATATAAAGTTGATCATCCTGATTGGTTTTTTTCCTCAATTCTTGAAAGGCCGACCAAAGCACAGCATGATTATGGTCTTTTGCCTTGAAGGTCAGGTTTCTTTCTTCCGGTTGGCTTTCGATTAGTACATGTTGGTTTTCCAGTAAAAACAACCCTCCGTACTTCCAGTATACCTTGCCTATGGCTTTATCCCCAAATGCAACTATGAGCCGTTGGATAAGGCTGGGAGGCATAAACTCTGGAAAATGTACTATCAGGGAGGCTTCTTCAGGAAGAACCGCTTGATAGGAGATCAATGTCGGTTTATCAGTACAAGTTTCCGGCAAATACTGTGGAGCGATAAACACCGCCTCTTCTTCATGCTCAAAGATCAGCTCAAACTTCTTCATCAGGGCGATAAAAAGGTCGGCATATTCATCTCCAAGCTGATCTACTACCTTTTGTTGGTCAAATTTACCTCCCTGTGTTAAAACATCATCATCCAAAATACCATAGATATGTGCTACTACCCATTCAGGGTTGATAAACACATGCTCGCCAAGAAGCGAATCATTGGGATAATAAAAGATAAAGCCCATAGCATGTAAACTCTGCCCATACGATAGCATGCTATCTTCTTTAATATCGGCATCTAACGCTTGCAAAGCCTGAAGAAACTCAGCTTTCATCCAGATATTTTCTCCTTTGCGTTGTTGTAGTGTAGTTTTGATGCCTTCCCATTCCGTTTGGCGGGCGAGGGTATTGATATGGTCTTTGGAAAGCAGCAGCAGATGTTGCAGAAAGCTTTCGTAGGATCGATACGGTATACCGTTGGGCTGTGTATCAAAAGCGTCTTGAATACTTAAATGAAATACTTCGCTGATACCATATTGCTGTCTAAAGTCTCCTCCCAAATGCTCCTTCTCCTTATTACCTGCTACATCCAGTTTGTTTTGCACCATAATCACCGGGGCTTCCGCTGCATCATGAGCATAGGAGCGGATGGTTTGCAGCCAGTAGGTATAGGGAAATAAGGCCACAGGTATTTCGCTTTCTTCAATGGTATTGTCGGGTTTTTTCAGGCGAATGTTAAGCTTCTTTGTTTCCTGCACATTGGTGTTTTGCTCCCAGAGCAACACATAGATGGCCTGTTGGCTAAAAAACAACCGATGGGTGGCATGGTAATATTCCTGCCCTCCAAAATCCCAGAAATAAAACTGAAAGGTCTCGTCCTCTGATTGTTCAATTACCCCTTCCCATAGAGAAACAGGTGGTTCCCAAACAACAGGCACAATGCCGTGGGTGGAATGGTTGGTTGCGGGCGGAAATACTTGATGGCGGATAAATTCCAGCAAAGAGGTTTTACCTGCCGTGGTATTTCCCACCAAAATAACAGGCACTTCCCTGGTACGGGTAGTACCCTTTTCAATAGAGACAAAATATGCCTTTAAATTCTCAAGACAGTTGTCAAATTCTGAATTCCCAAATTGCTCAGGAGGTATATTGAGGTTATTATCTTGTATACCATGCATATACAAACCCTTCAAATAGCGCAGCTTCACTAATCCTTCTAAGTGTGTTAAGTCTGTAATAGGATTTTTGTTAAGATATAAACGTTGTAAGCTAATAAGTTTTTCTAAGAAGCGAATGTCTTCGATTTGATTGTCGTAAAGGTCTAAACTCTGTAAATTGGTGAGGTTTGCTAAAAAGCGAATGTCTTCGATTTGATTGCTACTAAGTCTTAAGAATTGTAAGTTAGTGAGCTTTCCTAAGAAGCGAACGTCTTTGATTTGATTGCCACTAAGGTCTAGGAACTGTAAGTTGGTGAGCTTTCCTAAGAAGCGAATGTCTTTGATTTGATTGCCACTAAGTATTAAGATCTTTAATTTGTAGAGTTTTTCTAAAAATCTGATATCTTTAATTTGATTGTTGCTAAGATATAAGTTTGTTAAAGAAGTGAGGTTTGCTAAAAAACTAATGTTTGAGATTTTGCTTTCGTTTATCTCCAATTTTTTTAAAGAAGTGAGGTTTTTTAGGGATTTATAGTCTTTGGAAAAAGTGAAACTAATAACTAAGCTCTGTAAGTTAGAGAGGTTTGCTAGAGGATTAATATCTGGGATTTCATTACCAGTAAGATCAATAGATTGTAGGTTAGTAAGGTTTTTTAAATGAGAAATATCGGTGATTGAATTTTTAATCAAGTATAAGGATTTTAATCTTATAAGCTTTTTCAAAGCGTTAATATCTGAGATTTGGTTATTGATAAGGTATAAGGAATAGAGTGCTGTAAGATTTGCCAGAAAGCTTATATCTTTAATTTGATTGTTACTGAGATTCAAGTACTGCAATTTGGTCAGGCGTGCTAAAATGGAAAGGTTATCAACTTCCCAATTATCGTCCGAATTATAATCTCCTCCCAAATAGAGCTTTTTTAGTTGTCTGAAATTTATAAAGCTGTTGGATAATTTTCCTTGTAAACGATTATCAGGCCCTTTATTAGAGCTTTCAATTCCTTGGTGTTGGTCTCCATCCCACCAGTTGTTGCTCACCACCAACTCCTCCAGCCACTCCAATTCAAAAAGCTCCTCGGGCAGTTCGGTCAGGCCACATTTTCCCAAATCCAGCTTGCCGGTTTTTTCTTTTTTTTCTTTGGTTATCAGTTGCAGGGCCAGGTCTGTCATGGTGCAGGGGTTGGGTAGTGGTTTTTATTTCAAAAACATAAATAAGGTATTATTACCTGTAATTTACAAAATCAATTTCATCAGTTCTATATACCTGCATCAGATCATCTTTTTCTGTTTATGCTGTTTGCCGTATTCCACAGTGGGCACAAGTCGCGCCACCGCCCAAAGCCCGGGCTGGAAGACTTGTGCCAGCAGCGGGTACGTGCCGGATGAGCAAGTCGGACAGCCGGGGCGGCCCCGCCGAAGCTTCGAATTTCGGTGGCTGGCATTCCGGTGGCCTGTACCCCTTGCGTAGAAGCGGGAGGTGCCGGAATTCGCTGTGCTCATCCGAGACGTGCTTGTGTTGGGTATGATGCGGGTGCCCCAAAGTGGCTTAGGAGGGCAGGCCACAGGTGTAGCGGGTACTGCTAAGCGGTGTAGGAGGGGGTGCGCAGGTTTAGCGCAGGCATCTATCCTGTAGGGCTGCCCACTATATGTAAGGTGCAGGCACTCCCCCGAATGGGAGGGTTGGGGGCATGTAAGGTGCGCCTATTCCCCCGCAGCTTTTTTGTTGCCTTCTCGCAGGAGAATAAGCCCCCATGTGTTCCTTTGGGCATTATCTTTCCAATTGCAGCCCAATATTACATAGGTTTATACTGGGTATTTTATACGGAGAAACACACCCAAAGCCTCCGTACTTTTATCCCCGACTTTATGGTGGGGTTGGGTACACTCCGGTTGTTGGGAAAAGTCATTGTTCATTTTCTCTGTGTCCTGCCCCTATTGTTCAATCATTTTAAAATTTAGTATTATGAGAAATTTATCCATTGATACGCTGTTTGCCACAGCACGTGCCAGCGTATTCAATACCCTGGAAGACCATGCCCTGCAAGAGAGGATGACGCTGTATGGTTTTCCCCCTTTACGCATGCAGGAAGGCAAAAACCTGCTGGAAAATGCCCAGCACCTGCACGCCCAAAAAGATGATCTGTATTTTGCATGGCGCACCCTCTCGGGGCAGGTAGGCAAAGACCGGGAAGCTGCCCTCCAAACGTTTGTAGACCATGTGCAGGTGGCCCGGGTAGCTTTTCGTAAAAATCCTGAGGTTTTGGAGCAACTGAAAATCAACAAGATCAATCGCAGTAAAAAGTGGGAGTGGACGGTACAGGCAGGGCGTTTTTATACCCTCATTACCGAACACACCGCTACCATGAAAAAGTTTGGGGTGACTGCGGCAGAGTTGCAACAGGCCCAGGCAGGCATAGAAGCCCTGCTGGCTTTGAAAGACCAGCGGATGCGGAAAAAAGGTGCCGCCGAAAATGCTACCCAGCAGCGCAATGCCGCTTTGGATGCATTGAATGCCTGGCTGGTAGAATTTCGGGCTGCCGCTCGCCTGGCACTCAAAGACACCCCTCAGCTGCTGGAAGCTTTTGATATGAAAGTACCCTCCTGAGCGGGCAAACCCATGTGCAGGAGGCAGCAACCGGGCCTTCTGCGCATAAATCTACCGGAAGGGTAGGAAATATGATCAGTTTTGTATTAATTTCATGGCTTACACGAATACAAACAACTTAATCTTAACACAGAAAATTCAGAACCATGAGAACCACGTTACTTGTATGTATGTCACTACTGATCGTGATGGGCTTTGTACAGAAAGCCGACCCGAAAATGAAGAAAATTTTTAACGGCAAAAACCTGAAAGGATGGGCCGTACCCGAAAATAATGTATGGTGGACGGTTGAAGATGGCGTTTTAAAAGTA
The DNA here is from genome assembly GCA_965230065.1 of Cyclobacteriaceae bacterium. Classification (GTDB taxonomy): domain Bacteria; phylum Bacteroidota; class Bacteroidia; order Cytophagales; family Cyclobacteriaceae. Next base: position 1,414,990 of record OZ245942.1, read on the forward strand.
AAAAGCGACCCCGAACAAACCGGCTCCATTTTGTGGACAAAAAAAGAATACGAAGATTTTGTGGTGCAGGCCGATTTTAAAATGGGAGAAGGCACCGTAGACTCCGGCATTTTCATCCGGGCCGAAGATCAGCAGATTCAGATTGGCGAATCAGGCTCTTTAAAACGTGATATGACGGCTTCCCCTTACATTTCGGGCAAAGGATACCCCGTAGAAGCAGAAAGGGTAAAAGAATTGCTGGATATGGAGGGTTGGAATACGCTAAAAGTACAAGCCAAAGGAGGCGAGTACACTGCCTGGCTGAATGGCGAAAAAGTGATGACCTACACTTCGGATAATGCTACCGAAAAAGGCCCTATTGGCATTCAGCTCCACCCTAACAGAGACATGAGCATTGAATACCGCAACATTATGGCGGCAGAGCTTTAAGTGCGAACAAAAAAGTCTTGCCGAGTCGGAGTGCGGACTTCTCAGTCCGCATACCTTAAAAATGGACTTTGTTCGGTATTCACGGACAAGGATGTCCGTGCTCCGATGCGACAGTTTTTATTTGTCTGCACTTAAGTACGAACAAATAAATCATGACGGGTAGTACAGCGGGCATTTCTGCCCGCACACGCCGGACAGGAATGTCCGGCAGTACCACCCCCCAGGTCTGTGAGGACCGGGCCACGGCGGCACAGCCCACGGGGAGGAACTTCCTTAAATTGACAGCATTGGGCAAGACGCCTGTACCACCACTCTGCAAGACTTTATTGTATGCACTTCACCCTTTCCTGACATACCTTTATTCTAAGTGAGTACAAGCCAATACATACTGGCACACGGATTGAATTTGCGCCCTTCAGGCATGGAAAACCTGGCGGAAGCACTGGATTTGCCTTTGGCGCAAAGTACTTTCATTTGCCTGCCCGGCCATACTCCCGATGAATCTTTCAGAAACACTAAAGCACAGCAGTGGATAGAAAGTTTCAGGGAACAGTATTTGGCAGCCACCCAAAACAATAACCCTGTTTATTTTATAGGCTTTTCTTTAGGCGGACTGGTGATGACCTACCTGCTGGGAACCGCGGAGGTTCAGCCTCCCAAAAAACAAGTATTGCTGGCGCCCGCCCTGGCTTTCAAGCCCTGGTCTCATCTTCCCGAATATTTGCCTTCTTTATTTGACAACCTGGTGATTCCCGCGCATACACCCAAAAAATACAAGGTGCACACAGGCGTAACCATAAGCGGGTATAAGGCACTATTTGCCTTGAAAGAAAAGCTTGAGCAATCAGGTGCCCAAAATTACAACATTCCTACGCTGGTGCTTTGCGACCAGCACGATGAACTTGTATCCCCACAAGGGTTGCAGGAATTTATTAATCAGAAAAAATTAACCCGCTGGGAGTTAGAAGTGCTTGCCTCTCCCCGCTGGCAACAAATGGGCAGAAAGCACTTGATGGTAGCCAAAGAATATCAGCCTGAGGTATACTGGCAACATTTGAAAACCCGCATACTTACCTTTCTTCATGAATGAGCTGGATTATTTCAGTGCCCATTATGAACAAGCACGCAATCGTTTTTTGCAGTTAGCAGCAACGAAAGGGGCCATACTTTATGCCTTGCCTGTAAATGAAAAAGAAGGACTGTTCATAGATATTGCCATCTGGCAAGGCAACAAAAGCGATTTGATAATGCATACTTCAGGCTTGCATGGCGTTGAAGCTTTCGCCGGATCAGCGGTACAGTGTGCTTTTATTGATGCTTTGGAAAAAGATCAAATTAAGGATAAAACGCTGGTATTGATCCATTGTATGAATCCCTATGGAATGCAAAACCTCCGGCGGTGGAATGCCAAAAATATTGACCTGAACCGCAACTTTATCGATTTATTGGACAAGCTTCCTGAAAACCCAAAGTATGAAAAAGTAAGCAGTATATTGAATCCCAAAAACTCTCATCAACTGAAAGGGTTTTACTGGAAAGCTTTTTTATTACTCATGCGGTATGGATTTTCCACATTACAACAGGCTATTGCACAAGGGCAGTACGCTTACCCGAAAGGCATATTTTACGGAGGGAATGCACTTGCTAGTGAAACGAAGCTGGTTCTTGATTTTTTCACACAGCACCTGATTTCTTATCAAAATGTAACCGGCATTGATTTTCATACCGGATTGGGAAAATACAAACAGTCGTCCTGTTTTCTGGAAAGTGATTTTAGCATGGAAGACAAGGCATACATGGAAGACATTTTACAACAAAATATTATCCATGTAGCACCTGGTAAAAAGCAAACCTACCAAACGAAAGGCGGATTTATCGCCCGTCTCAAAAAGCTGTATGAATATCAAAACTTTGTGATGATTACCCAGGAAATCGGAACGGTTGGTCCCATCAAAATTGTGAAAACATTGCGGGAAGAGAACTATTACTCCCAGCATGCACCGGAGCAGCGAAAGGAAGCAGCCCACCGACTGAAAACTGCCTTTTGTCCGGAAGATGATGCGTGGAAAAAGGCGGCTGTGCGGGAGGGGGTAAGGACTTTATTTAAGTTACTACATCATTTTTATGGAAGATAGGAATAATGGATCGGATTGCCGAAGCAATAATTGTATATTCAATATTCCATTATTCCATCGTTCCATTTTACAATCTTGCTCTAAACGTTCAACGTCAAAAATCCGTGTCCGCCTTTTTCAGCTTCAACTCTTTGATCCAGATGTTGCGGTAGAGTACATCATGCCCTTCGGCTTGCAGTTTGATGCCGCCGGGGGTATCAGTAATGCCTTTTCCACCATCGTTGCCTCCGTCGATACCCGAGTTGGGCCCGCCCCACACCTGATTGATGGCTTGGTTGGTATGCACTTTTTTCCCGTTGAAATACATCGTTACCATGGCTTTTTCGGTACGCTCGCCATTTTCAAAACGGGCTGCCCTGAACACAATGTCATAGGCATTCCACTTGCCAACACCATTGTAAGCATCATAAGGAGAAGGAGTTTCGTTAATCACAGCCCCCATCCCATGCTCAGTTTTATCCCCGTCCAGCACCTGGATTTCGTAGCGGTTTTGCAGATACACGCCACTGTTACCCCCTTCTTTGGAAATATAAAACTCAACATGCAGGCGGAAATCGCGGAATTTCTCTTTGGTTACAATATCAGCTGCTCCGTACAATCCTCCGGCAGCGGCCGGGTCGTTGCTGTTCATTACCATGCCTTCACCCGCAGGGTCTTGCACCAATTCCCATTTAATGGGCAGGGAGGCTGCAAGGCGGGGGCCTTCCCAATAAGTCCATTTTTCGTGGAGCATTTTTTCACTGCCATCAAACAGGACTTCTGCTTTTTTGGGAGCATCGGTGCCCACGCCTACCTGCGCCCTGAGGTTTGTTGCGATACATAAAGCCAGGATAATAAAAAATAAAGTTTTAGTAAGATGTGTCATGTAGTTATGCATTTATGGTTTGTTTATTCTAATGTGCCAGCAAAATAACACTTTCCTGCAAATATTAAAGATAAGGAAAGGCAACTATCTATTCTCATATCATGTGTGAATAGATTAGTATCATTTGCCTTGCTGATTTCTGTCATTGCTGGAATATTGTGGAAAATCTAGCTTTCGGCACAAAAACTTTCAGAAATGGTCAGGTTTATTTTTGCTTTCGTCATGTTAGCCCATGGCCTCATTCACTTGTTGGGGTTTATAAAAGCATTCAATCTGGGAAATGTTTCTCAACTCACCGGAAAAACAATCATTCCCCTATCTGCCGGGCTATCAAAAGTGACAGGCATGGCCTGGGTGGTGGTATGTATTCTTTTTTTGATAGGGGCACTCTTATTTTTGTTTAAAAAGGATAGTTGGTGGGTCGTTGCTTTAATAGCCCTCCTCATCTCTCAAATACTGATTATTATTCACTGGCAGGATGCCCGGTTTGGCACCCTTGCCAATGCCATTATTTTATTGGGATGCCTGCCTGCTTTAGGTGCATGGAACTTTGAAAAAATGGTTTCTGGGGAAATAGATGCTTTTTTTACTGGCATTTCATCAGAAGAAAAAATGGCAAAGGCAGAGGATTCCCCTACCCTTCCACCAATCGTGCAGCGGTGGTTAAAAAGAGCAAATGCAGATTCAAAATCATTATCCCAAACCGTTTTTCTTACCCAGGAAGGAGAGATGAAAATATCACCTGATGGCAACTGGATGCACCTGCAAGCCCGGCAGTATTTCACCACCGGGCAACCGGGGTTTTTATGGATTGCTGATGTACAAGGAAACCCATTCATGCAATTTGCAGGAAGAGATAAGTACCAGCAGGGCGAAGGCCATATGCTCATTAAGCTATTTTCATTATTTCCGGTAGTAAATGCCAGCGGCCCCGCTATGGACCAGGGGGCTTTGTCTCGCTATTTGGCTGAAATAATTTGGTTTCCCATGGCTGCTTTTCATGGTTTTATAACATGGGAACCCCTAGATAGTACTGCTGTAAAAGCCACCATCAACGACGGAAGTTTACAAGAATCTGGCCTGTTCCGCTTTAATGAAGAAGGGGATGTGATACGCTTCGAGACTGAGCGGTATTATTACCGAAAGGCGGGGGCTACTTTGGAAACCTGGGTAATTGACATAGACGAAAACAGCTTCCGGGAGTTTGACGGCATTCGTATACCTACCCTCGCTACCGTTACCTGGAAATTAAAAGAAGATGATTTTACATGGTTGAAATTAGAAATAACTGATATACACTATGAGAATCTGAATCTTGGTCAATAATGTGCGAACTATTCTTACTAATTCAGCAACTGTAAGCTATCTTACTTTATCTTTCTTATATTCATATGAAATTCACCAGTTGATAAAATATTTGAAACCATGATATACAAAACTTTAGTACCTCTGATCTTGCTTTTTATTCTTTCTACCACTGTTTATGGCCAGAATTTTCGGGGCACTGACAGAAGCCCGATGGATATGGCTTATTTCCCGGATAATTTTGCCCACGACCGCAAAGATGGCGAAAAGGCAATTATAAGGGTAACCTACAGCCGCCCCATGAAAAACGGAAGGGAAATATCAGGCGGTTTGCTTCCTCATGGAAAAGTGTGGCGTACCGGGGCAAATGAAGCTCCCGAAGTCAAAATATACGAGGATATTACGCTGGATGGAAAGAAGGTGAAAGCCGGGGAGTATTCCCTGTTCACCATTCCGGAAGAAAATGAATGGACAATTATTCTCAACGAAGACCTTGACTACTGGGGCGCATATAGCTACAATGAAAAAAGTGATATAATCAGGGTTACAGCTCCGGTTACTGACCTGGATAATGCAGTGGAAGCCTTCACCATTCAGTTTGAAGACAAAGGAGATGGGCAGGGTGTCATGTGGCTGGCCTGGGATAAAACAGGGGTGGAAGTCCCGTTTCAGTATTAAATTTGCCAAGCCACAATAAGTATAAAAACCCTTCAGGTTTTAGCGGTTTATTAATACTGCTAGAACCTAAAGGGTTTCGGTTTAATTATTTAAGCCTCTATCACTTTCCTGCGACGTGGTTTTTTATCCTGCACTTTTTCTTTTTTGCCTGTTTTCCTTAACTCAGAAAAACGCCGGTACATGGCAATCCCAAAGCCTAAAGCCATGAAAATGGTACCAATCCACAGGATGTTGATATAGGGGAAAGCAATAGCCTTCATCACCACATAATCTTTCTGTGCTGTTTCTACGTTAAGTGTGAAGCTATCCGTTTCGGGGTGGATGTTCATCAACGTAACCCGAATACCCAACTCAGAAAGCTCATCCGGAATGCGGCCCACCATGCGGTCGCGGATTAAGTAAATGGGTTCCAGGGTGTAGGCTTCTGATTCTCCATAAATAGTAATATTGGCCTGTACGGCAATGTCTTCAGCTTCCAGGTCATATCCTTCCGCTTCGGTAATGCGGTGGATGTCTTCCATCACGGCCACATAATCGTTTACAAAAAAGCGTTCGCCCTGTTTTACCTTAAACTCCTCAGCTTCGCTCCATTCTTTGCCAACTTCCGGGTCAACTACCGCCGAAACGTGGGTATATAAATCACTGTTCCAATAATGCCGGATATCCGGGGAAGAAATCAGTCCCATGTTGGGGTTTACCTGCGAGCGGGGAAAGAGCGTAAATGTTTCTCCGTTTTCTTTGGTGTAGGCAATTTCATGATAAGTGTTTTCCGGATAAATTTCCAGGGTATCTCCTTTGCTAAATTGCTTCTTGCCTTCTACCACCCAGTCTTCGCTGGCTACTACAATATGGTCTTTGTCTGTTTTTGCCAAAATCTTTTTATCCACATAGCCGGGCACACTTTTTACCTCTGTGCGGTCGCCTTTGTACACCAACTCGTACTCATTCATCTTGCGGGGTTCGTTGTACCAAAGCAACACATTTTCCTGGTTCATTTCGTCAGGTGCATCTTTGAACAGAAGCAACCCGGTATTATTCAGGGAAACCACTTTGGAATATCCTGCCGAGAAAAGGATCCCCAGCAAAATCATGGCAACACCAATGTGTGTTACCGAACCACCCACCAGCCTGAAATTCTGATTGCGCAAAAACCGGATCAGGATGGTGGCATTGGCTACCAAAGCATACAAGCCGGCAGTGAGCAACACGATGTAGGCAATGGTGGTAATTTTAGCGATAGCAATAATGAGTGCCGCCAAAACCAGCGAGATAATCAGCGGTAAGGAAAGGGCATTCATTAATTTCTCCTTATCCATTTTTCGCCAGAAGAAAAACTGCCCGGTACCCGAAAGAATGGCCACGGCTACCCCAAACCAAAGCTGAAACTTGGTATAAAAAGCCACCTGGTCGGCCGGAGGGGCTATATTGGAAATGCCACCGAAGGCTTCTACAATGGCATTGAAAACCGGAATGGAAGTAGGAATAAGCACCTGAAAGCTCATCAGGCACAAAGTGGTAGCGCCCATAAAAATCCAGAATTCACGGCTGTAGGCCGAAGCTTCTTTCTCAGAAGTAGGAATATATTTCCAGTTGATGGCTGATAAAACTACTGCCACTGCGGTAAAAAAGAGCAGATACACCAAAAGCTGCCCTGAAAGCCCCAAATCTGTAAAAGAGTGTACAGAAGTGTTGCCCAAAACACCGGAGCGGGTGAGGAAAGTAGCGTACAAAATCAGGATAAAAGTGCTGATAACTAGGATGATGGAAGTTTTGAGGGCTGTATGGTTATTTTTAAAAATAACCATCGTATGGATACCCGCCACCATAATCAGCCAGGGAATGTAGATGGCATTTTCCACGGGGTCCCAGTTCCAGTAGCCTCCAAAGTTCAGTGTTTCATACGCCCAATATGCGCCCATCACGTTAGCAATACCGATAATGGCTGCCCCAAACAAAGCCCAGGGCAAGGCTGGTTTTACCCATTCGGTATATTTTTTGGTCCAAAGCCCGGCAATGCAAAAAGCGAAAGGCACGAGCGTAGAGGCAAAGCCAAGGAACATGGTAGGTGGGTGAATGACCATCCAGTAGTTTTGCAGCAGTGGATTCAGCCCGGTTCCGTCTTCGGGTACAAAGTCAGGGTTCATGGCAAACACCGGGGCCTCCAATGCATCACGCAATAGAATGAAGGGCGAACTGCCAATTTTTACATCCCCAATCACCACACCCAGAATCATAGAGGTAAGGAAAGCCTGCACCATGGCAAACACGGCCATTACCGAAGCTTCCCATTTTCTTTGTGTACCAATGAGGATAAGTCCCAGGATCACATGCCAGAAAATCCAAAGCAAAAAACTGCCTTCCTGCCCTTCCCAGAAGCTGGAAATCATGTAATACACGGGCAACGTAAGCGAAGAGTGGCTCCAGGCGTAATGATATTCAAAAAAGTGGTTGTAAATGATATAAAAAAGGCTGCCTACAATGCCAAATACCATAAGCGCATGCGCAAAAAAGGCATACCGGGCATAACGCCGCCAGCCTTCCTGCTCCAGCCCGTTTTTGCTGGTAGATGAAAAAATGTAGGCCGTAGCTGCCACCAGGGCAGTTACAAAAGCAGCCATCACAAAGAGATGGCCTAAATTACCGATGAATGTGTGGATCATGTTTTTTGTTTATTTTATCGCTATTATCCCGTGGCCTATCCGTGGCCTGTGTCCTCACAGGCCACATAACGGACACTATATTCCGGTTGGTGAGGACACCAACCAGGGGAAGTCAATCAAGAAAATATTTAACTCACCTCGTTTTCCTGGTACTTAGAAGGGCACTTCAGCAGGATTTTATCGGCTACAAATAAATCCTCCTGGTAACCACCAATGATTACCACCTGCTCTGATTTGGTGAAGTCGGCAGGCATGGGTTCATTGTAATACACCTTTTGTTCCCGTTGGTTTTCGTCTATCAAAACAAAGGAAAAAGATACCTTATCGCTGCCCCGTTCTATGCCCATGATATTGCCCTGGGCATCTTTTTTCAACGTGCCCACTACGTGTATTTTTTGATCATTGCCTTTTTCGGCCAAGGTTTTGGCTTCCCCGAAGGTTACATACGTGCTGGCATCACCGGCTGTGGCTACAATAATCATCACGGCAACCGCAATGATAATAATACCGAATATATGCGTTTTTTTCATTGTACTTAGTGTTCTGTTATTTGCTGAATATTGGTACGCATTTTTAGTAACAGAAGATGCGTTATTTTAATTCCTTCTCCAACCGCCCCAACTTACGGTCAATGGCAATGGTATAAATCAATACCCCGACCAGTAAAATACCAACAACCGATACGACCACATAGATTTTACCATCGGCACGCATGCGGTCGGCCATTTCTACTTTCTGGTTTTGGTAGTCCTGTTCCGTAATTTTTTGTTTGTCCTGGGCAAAAGCCACACCTGTCATCAAAAGAAAGGCAGCGATGCATAAATATTTTCGGAGGTTATGTTGTAGCATTTTCAGTGATTTTAGATTGAATCTTTTGGATACGCACCCGCAGGCTGGTGAGCCAAACGCCCAGCAACGTCCAACCAATTACAGCCGGGTAAAATATCAGGCGGAGGTTATTGTCAATGTCATAAATATTGAACCCAGGATTGCCTGCCTTGCCCGGATGCAAAGAGTTATCGGCCATGCGGGGCAGCACATAAATGATGGGCACCATGGCAGCAAAGGCAAAAATATTGTAAATGGCAGAGATGCGGGCCTTTTGCTGCTCATCTTCCAGGGACGAACGCAATACAATATAGGCTAGATAGATTAACATGGCAATTGCCGCAGAGTTCAGTTGAGGATCATTTACCCACCAGTCTCCCCAGGTGAATCGCGCCCAGGTCATGCCCGTAAACAGGCCCAAAATACCAAACAAAATACCCGAAAAAGCAAATTCCGAAGCGATGGTATCATCCAGCGGCTTGTTGGTGCGTAGGTATTTGATTGAGAAAACCATAGATGCCGTAAACAGGATGGTCATCCCAAACCACATGGGCACATGAAAAAACAGGTTTCGAATGGTTTCATTCAGAATGGCCAGGCGAGGGGCATCAATCAACAAGCCACCTATTACTGAATAGAGCAGCAAAATCACGCACAAAACTTTCCACCAAATCTGCTTCATAGGAGCCATGTTCTAATTTCAGGAAACGAAGGAAAATCTTAATTAATTTCCTCAGGCTATGCAGTGCGAAAGTAATAACTAATTCCCATTTGGGAAAGAAAAGCCGGTAGCAACTCAACTTACCGTTTTTTTGGAAAGTGTGGCAAATCAATATATATTCAGGCAGTTGTCAAAACCTTATGCTACCTCCATGAAATATACTCCCATTTCCCTTCTTTTCGCATGCATTTTATTTGTCGCTTGTAACCGGGCTGAAAACACCGAACGTTCTGTACAAAAGCCCCAACGCCTCATCCCGCAAATTGACGGGGAATGGTGGCAGATTGCCGGTGATCCTGATCTGGGTGAGTATACTACCGAAAAACAGCAACCCGTAGATTTTGGCATCTGGCAGGCAGCCGATGGTACCTGGCAGTTGTGGTCGTGCATCCGGCATACGAATACCGGAGGAAATACCCGCTTGTTTTATCGTTGGGAAGGCCAAAACCTCAGAGATACCGACTGGACGCCCATGGGTATCGCGATGGAAGCCGATACCACGGTAGGCGAAATAAAAGGTGGTTTGCAAGCCCCGCATGTAATCCAAAAAAATGACAAATACTATATGTTTTACGGAGGGTGGGCGCGCATCTGCCTGGCCGAAAGTGAGGATGGTAAAACATTTACCCGCATTTTGAACGAAGACGGCCAAGCCAGTTTGTTTGAAGGGCCTTTCCGCAACTCAAGGGACGCGATGGTGCTGAAAGTGAATGATTTATATTATTGTTATTATACGGGGCACACTTATGAAGATACCACTTTCATTTACAACGAACAGTCTGTAAAATCTCCACATACCGCGGGTATTTTTTGCCGTACATCTGCCAACCTTTTCAAATGGAGTGAACCCATGCTGGTGTCTGCCGGAGGGGAAGCGGCCAAACATGCCAACTGGTACGGAGGCGATGCCGAATGTCCTTTTGTAGTGGAAAAAAATGGGTATTATTATTTGTTCAGAAACCAGCGGTACGGGGAAAACAACCTGAATACACAATATGCCTCTCCCAACCCTATGGATTTTGGGGTGAATGACGATCGGTACATGATTGGCACTTTGCCTGTGGCAGCCCCAGAAATCATTGAGTATAATGGTGACTATTACATAGCCGCCCTGTTACCAAGTTTGAAAGGTATTAGGATAGCGAGACTTAAATGGGTTGAACCAAAATTCAATAATAATTGATCAACAATGAAGGTTTGTACAATATTGTTGGTATTGATTGTAGTATTTGCAGGTTGTACCGGCAATCCTCAAAAACCTAAGAAAGCGATTCTATGGGATAAAATTGCACCCTATTTTGTACCTCCTGCCAAACTCCAAGACAAATACGGTTCGTTTCGTTCACCTTTAAAATTTTATAATGGCGATACAGTAACAACCCCTGAAGAGTGGAAGCAAAGGCGAAGAGAAATTTACAATCAGTGGGAAAATATGTTGGGAAAATGGCCCCCACTGATAGAAAGTCAGGAATTTGAGGTCATAGAAACTATTCATCGTGAAAACTTTACCCAGCACTATATCCGCTTTTTTTGGATGCCTGATGAAAAAACGGATGGGTACCTGCTCATACCTGAAGGAGGAGGAAAAAAGCCTGCGGTTGTTACCGTATATTATGAACCTGAAACGGCAATAGGTATGAATGAAAATCCGAATCGAGATTTTGCTTATCAACTGGCAAAGCAAGGATTTGTTACATTATCCATCGGTACTTCAGAGGCTACAGCGGCAAAAACTTATGCGCTGTACTACCCTGATATTGAAAACGCAGCGGTTGCGCCTCTTTTTATGCTGGCATATGCGGCAGCCAACGCATGGCACATACTGGCAGCCTTACCGGAAGTAGAAGCACAAAAAATAGGTATTGTAGGGCATTCCTTTGGAGGGAAGTGGGCTATGTTCGCCTCCTGCTTTTTTGAGAAGTTTGCTTGTGCGGCCTGGTCAGACCCCGGAATTGTTTTCGACGAATCGCGCCCCAATGTCAATTATTGGGAACCTTGGTACCTGGGCTATCACCCCCCTCCCTGGCGTACCCGGGGAGTGATCACCGAAGATAATCCTGCCAAGGGCTTATATCCCAAACTCGTAGCGGAAGGTTATGATTTGCATGAGCTTCATGCATTAATGGCCCCTCGGCCTTTCCTGGTTTCAGGCGGAGCAGAGGATCCGGAAGAACGCTGGCAGGCACTCAACCATACCATCGCAGTCAATACATTGCTGGGGTATCAAAATCGGGTGGCGATGACTAACCGAGCGGAACATGCACCCAATCCCGCATCTAACGAGCAGATTTTTTCCTTTTTCGAATACTTTTTAAAATTTGATATCCAGTGATGATTGTTAATCACTCAATTGAACTATGAAACCTCTTACAAAATATCCTCTGATTTTTCTGACAACCGTCTTGGTTAACAGTATGCTGGTTGCATGCTCTAATGGCAATTCTAAAAATGAAGAATCAGACCAAGCTCAAAAGTCAAAGGCTGGGCAAACCTATCAGCTAACAGAGGCTGAAGGCAAAAAAAATCTTGCTGATATCCGGCAGTTCATTACAACACCAGAAGGCTGGAAAGAAAGAGCACAACAAATCCGAGCTCATATTTTGCAGGCAACTGATTTGGAACCATTGCCCGATAAATGTGAGCTCAATCCTATTTTTGGAGAAAAGCGAATATTTGATGGCTATCAAGTTCAGAATGTGGCATTTGAAAGCCTGCCGGGTGTCTATGTAACAGGATCATTATACAGTCCGATTAATGTAATAGAAAAGCCTGCTGGGATATTAAGCCCTCATGGTCACTGGCCTAAAAGAGAAGACTATGGAAGGTACAGGCCAGATGTTCAAAAACGATGTGCCGCTATGGCACGTATGGGAGCCGTTGTTTTTTCATACGATATGGTAGGGTATGGACAACTGGCTGAGTTTGGATGGAAACATAAACATCCGCAAACCATGAAGTTGCAAATTTGGAATAGCATCCGATCCGTTGATTTCTTGATTTCGTTGGGTGTTGATGCTGAGCGAATTGCTTGTACAGGTGCATCAGGTGGGGGGACACAAACTTTCCATTTGGCGGCCGTAGATCCCAGGGTTTTTGTGTCTGTTCCCGTAGTAATGGTATCCTATCGTCATTTTGGAGGATGTATCTGTGAATTAGGCATGCCCATTCATGAATCTGAAAACTTCAAAACAAATAATGTGGAAATTACAGCATGTATCGCACCCAAACCTTTGTTGTTGGTTTCTATCGGTACGGATGCCACTGAAACTACACCCGAAGTTGAGTACCCATTTATCCAATACATTTATGGGTTATTCGGTAAACCGGAAATGGTAGAAAATACACATTTTCCTATGGAGGAACATGATTATGGCCCTGGTAAGCGGGCCGCAGTTTATCCATTCCTGGCCAAACACCTGGGGCTTGATCTTTCTAAAGCTGTAAATTCGGATGGAACAGTGAAGGAAGAAGGAATCGTCATTGAGAAAATAGAAGCTTTATATCCGTTTGATGAAAACAATCCTTTTCCAAAGAATGGTATCCGAAACAATGACAACGTTATCTGGAATTGGAAAAAAGAATTATGAAAAAAGGTGAGTAATAACCACATCCCTATCAGATTTTCCTTGACAAATAAAACTGGAAACGGAAAATTTGGTATGGTAAGCTAATGTGATACCCATTAGGATTCAGGGGATAAGAACAGTCAAATAAAAACTGTCGAAGACCAGCGAGGTTTTTTCGGCCTTTTATCGCCTTTATTCAACATAATTGCTGAAACCTGGAGGGTCTTCGCAACTTTAACTAACAGAACTTTTTTGTTTGCAATAGGCTTAAAATATACCATAAATACAAATAATGAAGACGATCCGTACTTACAAAATCAGACTTGTTATAACAGCTTTTTTAATCCTCACTACTTTATCTGTGCATGCACAACAAATCAAAAAAATATCAGAAAAAGCATTAAAAGATAAAATTCATGGCTATTGGATCGGCCAATTGGCTGGCAACTATTTGGGTTTTCCTTTTGAAAACCTCTATACAGACGAACCTATTCCCATCCTGATAGACCGTTATTACAATTTTAAAGATGCCGATACGCTTGACCTGATGATGAACCTGGATGACAGAAGGGCTTATACGAACATCATGGCTGATGCCATGGGAGGAGCCTGGAGTGATGATGATACTGATATCGAGTTTGTTACTTTACATGCCGTAGAAAAATATGGCCTTGAACTTACCTACGAGGAAATCACCGAAATGTGGAAAAAACATATCAACCGCTTTATCTGGTCAGCCAATAGACAAGCCCGTGATCTGATGGAGAAGGGGTTCATTCCTCCTGCCACTGGCAATAAAGCTAATAACGACTATTGGTATCGAATTACCTCCCAACTAGTAAATGAAATCTGGGGAGCTTTCTATCCGGGTATGGTTCGGCAAGCTGCAAAACGTTCGGAATGGGGTGCAAAAATTATGTGTGATGATTGGGCCACCCATGCCACCATCGTATACGGAGCCATGTACAGCGCAGCTTTCTTTGAAAAAGATATACATCAACTCCTCCAAATCGCTATGGATCAAATACCGCATGACAGTCCTTACAAGCAAGGGATACAGGATATAATACAATGGCATACCCAACACGAAGATTGGAGAGATACACGCCAATTGATACATAACAAATATTTTAAAGAAGTAGATGGGTTTACGATTCCCTATCCAGTGGGTGGGGCGGTCATCAATGGATTGAGCAGCATCATGGCTTTGTTGTACGGAGAAGGTGATTTTACCAAAACCATAGCCATCGCTACTGCTGCGGGTTATGATTGTGACAATCAGGCAGCGACCTGCGGTGGACTGATGGGTATCATACAGGGTGCTCAAAATATTCCTGATAAATTTACCCTGTCTATGTCGAGTCGGGGAGTATGGGAAAAGCCCTTCAACAACCAATACATTAACTATTCAAGGGATGGGTTGCCAAATTACAATGAAATTAGTGATATTGTGGATAGAATAAGCGCTATCACTGAACAAGCCATCCTAAATAACGGAGGGAGAAAAGTAAATGAGGATGGTAAATGGTTGTATGAGGTAAATACTGACTTTGAATAAATAAATGAAAATACCCAGACTTTTCTTTTTTATCGTATGTTCCATACTGTTTTTCCCGTTTTTAGGCATATGTCAGGAAACCTACCCTATACCAGAAGATGCCCAACCACAGGAAGGTGTACCTCAAGGTGACATAATGGGTCCATTTACACTAAAAAGTGATATTTTCCCCGGTACAGAAAGGGAATACTGGCTGTACATCCCTGCCCAATACAATGCATCAGATTCGGCCTGTGTGATGATTGTAAACGACGGCCTGGGCCTGGCTGAGCAGTGGCGATTGCCTGCCATTTATGATAACTTGATTCACAAAAAGGAAGTGCCTGTAACCATTGGTGTTTTCGTAAAATGGGGCCTGGTACCCGGAATCAAGGCAGATACGTATGGCCGCTACAACCGAAGCTTTGAATACGATGCCCTGGGAGATCGGTTTGCCAGGTTTCTGATAGAAGAGCTACTGCCCGACGTAAGCAAAACCTATAACCTGAAAAATGACCCTGACAGCCGGCTGGTTTCTGGGCACAGCTCAGGAGCCATTGCGGCTTTCAATGTTGCCTGGGAGCGGCCGGATGCTTTCAGGCGGGTGTTCAGCGCCATTGGCACGTACGTGGGTTTGCGGGGCGGACATGAATTCCCGGTGCTCATCCGAAAGATGGAAAAGAAGCCCATCCGCGTTTTCTTGCAAGACGGTACCAATGACCTGGACATTTACCCCGGAAGCTGGTGGGTAGCCAACCAGGATATGCTGGCTTCCCTCCAATGGGCTGGCTATGAGGTAAACCATGTATGGGGCGAAGGCGGACACAACTCAAAACATGCAGCCTCTATCATGCCCGATGCACTGCGCTGGCTGTGGAAAGATTATCCAACCCCCGTGACCAATCCTGAAGGGGCCGAAAGAAGAATGGATCTTTTATTAGCCAATAATGGCTGGCAACAAGTTGGGAACGATGAACAGCAGACCGGGGCAATGGCCACAGGCAGGGGAGGGGAAGTTTTCATTGTTGACCCCACCGCTCATAACATACATAAAATTGACCCCGAGGGAAATCAACAAGTTTTTGTAGAAAGTACTGACAGCATTTCGGCCCTTGCCTATGGGCCTGACGACCGCCTGTATGCAGCTCTGAAAAACCAGCAAAAAATAATAGCGTACGGCCAACAAAAAAACAGAGAAGAAATCATTTCAGGCGTAACATGCAATGATTTGCTGGTAACCCAACAAGGTGTTTATTTTACCAATACCGTAGCCGGGGAAGTTTCATTTTTTCAATTCGATACCGGGGAAACCACTTCGTATCATGACGTAAAAAATCCGACAGGACTGGCACTTTCGGCGGAACATACTTTCCTGCATGTGGGTGTTGAAAAAGGGCCTTTGGGTTATTCCTATCAAATAGACGAAACCGGAAAACTCAGGTACGGGCAAACTTATACGCATTATCATATCCCTTATGGCCGGGCTGAAATAGGATTACAAAGCCTGGCAACAGATACGGAAGACAGGCTTTATGCAGCTACCCACTTGGGCATACAGGTAACAGACCCGTTGGGCAGGGTGCATTTTATCATTGCCAACCCGCCGGAAGGCGAGGGGCAACAAATCACCTGGGGCGGTAAAAACCTGGATACTTTGTATGTTACTGCCGGAGACAAATTATACAAAAGAAAAATCAAAGCCACCGGAACGTATCCCTGGCTGCCTGCGGTAAAACCACCTCAGCCAAAACTTTAAAACTTAATCACTCGGAGTGTGGACTTCTTAGTCCGCACAAAAATTACCCTTATATGATGAAGAAAAGCTCAACCTCATTCTTAAAGTCTCATAAGTTCCTCATTTTCCTGGTATTCCTGTATCTATTCACTAATTCTGCCATTGCACAGGACATCACCATATTGCTCAATACGGACAACCAACCCGCCCTTTTTGCTGCCAATGAAATTCAAACAACGCTAGAAAATAATGGACAAACCGTCAGCCGGGCTTCTTTTAACCAGCTCAAAAAAGCAGAGAATACCGACCGCATTATTTTGGCTGAATATTCTGCTAAAGAATTAAAAAATTCTGGAATAAGCTGGCCTGAAACCATGCAGCCCGAAGGCTTCAGCATCCGAACTTCTTCGCAAAAGAACAACAAAACATATTGGGTAGTCGGTGCAGATGCTGCTGGGGTAATGTATGGCGGATTGGAAGTTGCTGAATTGATAAAGATCGGTGGGCTGGAAAAAGTGCAGGAAACAGACCAAAATCCGTACATGCAAATGCGGGGCACAAAATTCAACATTCCTTTGGATGTACGTACGCCCAGCTACACCGATGCCTCCGATGCCGCCCAGCACAACATTGCTGAGATGTGGAGCTTCGATTTCTGGCAGGAATATATTGATAACATGGCCCGGTACCGCTACAACTTCATTTCCCTCTGGAGTCTGCATCCTTTTCCTTCCCTGGTGAAAGTGCCGGAATACTCCGACATCGCCCTGGATGATGTACTGCAGTCTACCGTAGATTGGGAAGAAAATTATTCCCTACAGGGCAAAAGGCTGGATGCCCCCGAAATTCTGGAAAACACGGAAGTAATCAAGAAAATAACGATAGATGAAAAGATTGATTTCTGGCGAAAAGTGATGGCCTATGCTAAAGAAAGGAACGTAGATTTTTATGTGGTTACCTGGAACACCTTCACCAACGGTACTTACGGCAAATATGGCATTACCGACGACCTGGACAACGCCACCACCCGCGACTATTTCCGCCAAAGTGTAAAGCAAATGTTCCTGACCTATCCTGACCTGGCAGGCATCGGCCTCACCACCGGGGAAAATATGGAAGGGGCTACCTTTGAAGAAAAAGAAGATTGGGCTTTTGACACCTACGCGCAAGGTGTATTGGATGCTGCCAAAGAACTACCCGAAAGAAAAATCAGGTTCATCCACCGCCAGCACCAAACCGGAGCGCTGGACATTGCCGGCAAATTCAAACCGCTTATCAATCACCCAAATGTTGATTTTATTTTCAGCTTCAAATATGCCAAGGCCCATGTGTACAGTTCCACTACCCAGCATTATCATCCGGAATTTGTAAAAGAAATTCAAAGCGAAGGCAACCTGAAAACCATCTGGACGCTGCGCAATGACGACATTTACTATTTTCGCTGGGGCGCGCCTGATTTTGTGCGGGAGTTTATGCAAAACATACCATACGACGTGTCCCAGGGCTATTATTATGGCTCCGACCAGTATATTTGGGGACGGGAGTTTTTGAGCAAAGAACCGGAAACACCCCGCCAACTGGAAATTGTTAAACACTGGTACCATTGGATGATGTGGGGAAGATTGGGGTATAACCCTAACCTTACCAATGAACGCTTTGTGCAAGTCTTACAAGCACATTTCCCTGAAGTTGATGCAGAAAAGCTGTTCACCACCTGGCAGGAAGCTTCTATGATTTACCCCAAAACTACGGGGTTTCACTGGGGAGCCCTCGATTTTCAGTGGTACATAGAAGGCAGCAAAAGCCGGAGCGCCGAAGCCCGCACGCCCAGCGGTTTTCACGATGTGAACCGTTTCATCAGTTTGCCCCCGCATGAAAGTACAAACTACGCTTCCATTCCCGAATATGTGAAAGAAGTGACCAAAGGCGAACCTTCTTCAAAAACTTCCCCCATTGACGTTTCCAACCAAATTCATGCCCATGCCGATAAAGCTTTGGAAATACTGGGCGGTTTGTCTCCAAAGGGCAATAAAGAATTACGATTTACGCTGGAAGACATCCGGGCCATAAGTTATTTGGGAAAGTACTACGCCCATAAAATCAGGGGTGCTACCGAAGTGGCTTTGTTCCGTGCCACTTTTAAAAAAGAAAACCATGACGCAGCAGTTCAGGAACTGAACAAAGCTGCGGAGTACTGGCGGTTGTATGCTGCCACTGCCCTGGGACAGTACGAAAATCCACTCTGGACCAACCGGGTAGGGTATGTAAATTGGCGGAAATTGTTCAATTATGTACTCTATGATATTACCACCACAGGTGGGGAAATTAACCTGACTTCTATGCCTCCCACAGAAGGAGGAACCATTCTGGAAGCGGAAAATGCCACTTTCCAGGCCAGTAAAATTGCCACAGAAGTTGACGGTTACACAGGTGCTGGTTATCTTGCCTACCAGGGAGGAGAAGGCGAAAGATGGACGGAATGGACGTATGAAGCACCCGAAACGGGAACATACGTGCTGGAATTGCGCTATATTTTGCCGCGGCCTGAACGGGAAAAAAACTTTGTGCATTTGACCATCAACGGAGAAGATAAAGGCGAAATCATTTTATGGAATACAGGCGGAAAAATCACCTGGGCATGGGACAGGAAAACGGTAACCTTACAAAAAGGAAAAAACACCCTAAAAATTCAACCCCATCCCGCACACATTCCGCTGATTGACCATGTGAATATTATAAAAGCTGAATAAGCAACCGGAGTCCGGACTTCTCAGTCCGGGCAAATGGCGGACTAGAAAGGTGGGGACGCCTATCGCCATTTGCCCGCCACTTTTTGTGCGTCTTACAAGAAGTGGCGGGCAAGTATACATTCCGGTCTGTGTGCCACAGAGCGGGGTGATGAGCTGAGACGTTTTCATAACATAGCGGCCCTTGCCAAAACCTTCGCTTCGGCGACCCGAAGCGATCATTGCGGTAAAAAAAACAGGGAAGAACTTGAATTAACACCAAACACAACCATAAAAAAACAAAACAACATGACTTTTACCTTAAACAAAGACAAGAAAATCGGATGGATTGGCACAGGAGTAATGGGTATCTCCATGGTGGGGCTACTTATGGACCAGGGCTACCAGGCTACCGTATACAACCGCACCAAATCAAAAGCCCAACCCGCCCTTGACAAAGGCGCTGCCTGGGCCGATACCCCCAAAGCCGTAGCCGAACAATCAGATATTATCTTCACCATCGTAGGTTTCCCCACCGATGTAGAAGAAGTATATTTCGGGGAAAAAGGCATCCTTAATGGCGTAAAAGAAGGCAGTCTATTGATTGATATGACCACCACCAAACCCAGTCTGGCCGAGCAGATTTATGAAGCCGCCCAAAAGAAAGGCATAAGCTCCATAGATGCCCCCGTTTCCGGTGGGGATGTAGGTGCGCAAAACGGTACGCTCTCCATTATGGTGGGTGGCGACAAAGAAAGTGTGGATGCCATCATGCCTCTGTTTGAAATTATGGGGAAAAACATCATTTATGAAGGTAAAGCCGGAGCGGGTCAGCATACCAAAATGTGCAACCAAATCACCATTGCAGGCACCATGATTGGCGTGTGTGAAAGCTTGCTCTACGCCCACAAAGCCGGCCTCGACTTGAATGTAATGCTGGAAGCCATCAGCGGAGGCGCTGCCGGCTGCTGGACATTGAACAACCTTGCTCCCCGCATCGTAAACCGTAATTTTGAGCCGGGCTTTTATGTAGAGCATTTTATCAAAGACATGGAAATTGCCCTGGAAGAATCCAGAAATATGAACCTTTCTATGCCCGGGCTGGCACTGGTACATCAGCTGTACAAATCCTTAGAAGCCCAGGGCCACGGAAAAAAAGGCACACAGGGGTTGATGCTGGCGTTGGAAAGGATTTCAAATGTTAACCCTTAATTCAATTGCTAAAGGCCGCAGAATTTAACTTATTTATCACCTAACCAACCAAAATCATGGAAAGAGAATATATTGAATATCAGGCGCTTAATCGTGGCTACAAGTGAGATAAATGCTTACAATTTTATCTTTTATTGGTTTCACCGTTTTCGTAGCACTCTTTTCCTGGTATAAACTACGAAAAGATAAGCTTGACAGTAAAGATGGCTATTTCCTGGGAGGTCGAAGCCTTACCGGCATTGTAATAGCTGGGTCAATGTTGCTCACAAACATTTCGACCGAACATTTAGTGGGCATGAATGGCTCTTCCTATAAGAACGGTTTTATCATCATTGCGTGGGAGGTGACGTCAGCACTGGCGCTGGTGGGAGCAGCATTATATTTTATTCCCAAGTATCTAAAAATGGGGTTAACCACCATTCCTCAATACCTGGAATACCGGTTTGATGGATTTACCCGGACTTTAGTAGCCTTATTTCTCATTGTTTCTTTTGTGGTGACCTTACTTCCGATTGTTCTTTTTACAGGCGCCATCAATCTTGAAAGCATTTTCAATGTTTCTGAAGTACTGGGCATCAGCCAAACTAAAGGGCTTTGGCTCACGGTGGTGGTGGTCGGTATTATTGGTTCGGTGTATGCCATTTTTGGAGGATTGAAGGCGGTAGCTTATTCTGATACCATCAATGGATATGGCCTGCTGGTGGGTGGTATGATGATACCTTTATTGGCCTTGTTTGACATAGGCAATGGGAACATACTCCGAGGACTTTCAGAGGTTTTTAATCATAGTCCCGAAAAGTTCAATGTCATTGGCGCCCAGGATTCCGTACTTCCTTTTGAAGTATTATTTACAGGGTTGATCATTAACCAGCTCTACTTCTGGTGTATGAACCAGGCGATTGTGCAACGGGCGCTGGGGGCAAAAAACCTGGTAGAGGCCCAAAAAGGTTTACTTTATACCGGGGTACTGAAGATCTTCATTCCCGTCATAATTATTCTTCCCGGAGTAATTGGGTTTTATTACTTTGGAGATTCATTTTATGAAAACCAGGATGCTATTTATCCCGCATTGGTGAAAAAGGTGATGCCTCCAGGGTTTCTGGGATTTTTCGCCGCGGTGGTGATGGGCGCGGTTTTGAGTACCTTTAACAGCGTCTTGAATAGTGCAGCGACCATCTTCAGCGTAGGTATTTATAAAAGGCACATCAATGACGATGCGAACGAGCATCAAATGGTTAAAGTGGGGAAGTGGACTTCGGCTATTCTTGCTGTTTCCACCATAATGGTTGCACCGTTGGTGGCCAATGCACCGGAGGGGTTGTACCAGTTATTGCAGCAGTTAAACGGTATTTTCTTCATTCCCATTGGTTCTATTATGATCGCTGGCTTTTTCCTTCCTAAGATCTCAGCAATGGGCGCAAAAGCGGCGCTTTTAGTTGGATTATTATTTTATATAGTGACCACCTTTATTCTCCAGGTTGACATACACTTTGTTCATATTTGGGGTATCGAGTTCTTACTCAATATAGCCGTGATGTATGCCGTATCCTACTTCTATCCAAGAACGAATACTATGGAATTTGAGGAAATGAAAACATTGGATTTAAGTCATTGGAAATACGCAAAGTTATTGGGGACAATTTTGGTACTAGTAACCATTGGCATCTATGTTTGGCTCGGTAACTAATCTGGCAGGCATACTTATTAAAAGAAATAACTCGCAGATTTTGCAATCATTATGTTCCATATTCCCCAAAACTTATAGGCTGCAAACCATTTTTGTTGTTTAGTATTTGTTAATTTTACCATAAACACTGAAAGCAATCTACCATGACAACACTCATCAAAAGAAGAAATTTCATCAAAACCACAGGAGCCGCCAGCCTCGGATTGGGCCTGGCAGGAAGTACATTGGCAGTGCCTTTTCGCACGGCTGCCTCTGATAAAATCACGGTGGCTGTAATGGGCACCAACTCCAGGGGAAGCGCGCTTGCAAAAGGTTTCGCTACCCACCCCAAAGCAGAGGTTGCCTACATTTGTGATGTGGATGATAATGCCATCAAAAAAGGCGTAGAAGCTACCGCAGCTGGTGGGCAAAAGAAAACTCCCAAAGGTATCAAAGACTTCCGGCAGGCATTGGAAGATGATTCATTGGATGCCCTGGTAATTGCAGCCCCCGATCACTGGCATGCCCCGGCGGCTATTTTGGCTTTGCAGGCAGGAAAGCATGTGTATGTGGAAAAACCCTGCTCTCATAATCCGTATGAAGGGGAATTGTTGGTGAATGCAGCCAATAAGTACGGAAAAGTAGTGCAAATGGGTAACCAGCGTCGTTCCTGGCCTAAAGTGATTGAAGGTATTCAGTTTTTGCACGAAGGTGCCATTGGCCGGGTTTATTTTGCCCGTGGGTGGTATGCCAACAAACGCGGTTCTATGGGATATGGAAAAGAAGTTCCCGTACCCGCCCACCTGGATTATGAGCTCTGGCAAGGCCCGGCTCCCCGAAAGCCTTACAAAGACAACCTCATCCATTATAACTGGCACTGGTTGTGGCATTGGGGCACCGGCGAGTTGCTCAATAATGGCACACACTTTATTGACCTCTGTCGTTGGGGATTAGAAGTAGATTATCCTACTCGGGTTACTTCCAGCGGGGGACGTTACCATTGGCAAGACGACTGGGAAACGCCCGATACCCAACTGGTAACTTATGATTTTGAAGAAGGAAAATCCATTTTGTGGGAAGGACGTTCCTGCAATCCGAGGGGCATTGAAGGTTCATCTACAGGCGTTTCTTTTCATGGGGAAAATGGCTCGATGGTGATAGACGGTAACGGATACGTAATCTATGATATGGCCAACAAAGAAATAAAAAGTTCAAAAAGCGGTGCTACCAATGCCGTAGACACCACCGGCCCGGGCTTTGACCTTGACCAGGACCATTTTACCAATTTTATCGCAGGCATTCAGGAAGGCAAACAGCTTAATTCTGACATTGCCAACGCCAACATCAGTGTACACATTTGCCATTTGGGCAACATCGCGCATCGCACCGGGCGGGTTATTCAATGCGATACGAAGAATGGCCAAATTCTTAACGACAAAGAAGCCATGCAATTTTGGGGAAGGGATTATGAGGAAGGATGGGCACCTTCGGTATGAAGTCAATGAAGGCTTCCGAAGTTTTGAGCACCGAGCATTGAAAACTAATAAGAAGCTCTCTTGAATCGGTCTGACCGCTCTTGTGCCTCTGAAAATAGCGGTCAGGCCGATAGGTATTATTTTTAACCTTCGGGACTAAGAAACTTCGGAAGTCTAAAACCTAAATGAAGAGTAACAACTACAATGTCTCCCTTACTTGCTTCACTTCCTCCACACTCACCGCAGTAGCCTCATTCCCAAAATTTTGACGGATGTAGGTAAGTACCTGTGCAATATCCTCATCGCTCAAAAAGCGGTGCTGGGGCATTAAATTATCATAGTTTTCACCATTAACTTCAATGCTTCCTTCCAAGCCATTCAGTATGATGTTGATCAATCTTTTTTTATCACCAGTTACCCAATCAGTCCCTGCCAGGGGTGGAAAACGCCCAGACGCACCCTTGCCGTTGCGTTGGTGGCAGGTGCCACAGTAGGTTCTGTAAATGGTAGCACCTTTTTCTACCAAGCCCTTTTGCAAATTGTCTTCTTCTTCATCCGGTGTGCGGATGTGGGAAAGCTGTTTCCTTTCTTCCATTTGTGCCAACTGTGCTTCCCCAAAGTTACCCTTGTCTCCTTTAAACATAATTCGCCATATCTTGCCTTTTTCCGTATCGCCGATGTACAAAGAACCATCCGGTCCCATCGCGATGCCCATAGGGCGGTAAATGGCATCACTTACATTTACGATAGGATCTACACCAGCAAAACCATCAGCAAATATTTCCCATTCACCAGTAGGGGCTCCATCTTTAAAAGGAATAAAACCGATAAAATACCCTGATTGTGGGTAAGGAGCGCGGTTGGTTGAACCATGAAAAGCTACGAATGCCCCGTTTCTATATCGTTCAGGAAACTGATCTCCCTGGTAGAAATGCAAATCATTAGGTGCCCAGTGGCCTGGGAAACCCATGATGGGGTCGTCGCAGTCTTCACATCTGCCTACAACATTGCCATCCCCTCCATATTCGGGTGCCAGTACTTTCTTTTTCTGCATTTGGTCATAGTAGCAGTAAGGCCACCCAAAGTCAGAACCTTCGGTTACTCTTAAAAACTCTTCGGAAGGTAGCAGGGCACTTTGCCAGGGCGTAAACTTGTTGGCCCAAAGCCTGAGCAAATCATCCCGCCCGTGCATCACAATGTATAAGTTTTCATCGGCCGGGTTCCAGTCCATAGCCACTACGCTACGGATGCCAGTGGAGAATTTGTAGCCATCTTTTTGGGTCAGCCCTATTTTGTTGGCATCAAACCGCCATACGCCACCATGTTCTTCCAGTTGCGGACAAGGATCCATCCCGGATACACCCGGCGTTCTTTTAGGGTCTTGACAGGCATTGGAAGGTGCACCATAAGGGACATACATATAGCCTTTATTGTCGAAAGAAACTGGTTTCGTAATATGCTCATGCCTGCCATGCGGATGGTCGTCGGTAAGTACAACTTCTATCTCAGATTGAGGCACCAGTTCACCGGGTGTCAATTTTTGGCGATAAACTACTAATTCTGTACTAGAATACAGATAACCATCATGAATGCGCATGGCAGTACCATATCCGCCTTCGTTATCGCTGTATCCTCCAAAACTTTTAACAATATCAGCTTTACCATCATTGTCAGTATCACGAAGCGCCACATTGCGGCCAGCCTCATTGCCATATCTTAATTTGACATAAACATCCCCATTATCATTCACGGCTATTCCCCGCGCACGTCCAGGCAGGCTGTCTGCAACCACAACCACTTCAAAGCTTTCAGGTACAAAAAGCCCACCATTGTCAGGATCGCCGGGAGGCAAATGTTGCTTTTCAGTGCATTGGGTAAAGCCGGTTATTACAAGAGAAGCGAAAAGAAATTTAATATATTTACTAAAGATTGAAGACATAATGATAGAAGGAAGAGAAAGGTATTTAAGTTTCACATCAGTACTGTTTCATTACATTTCATTTTGGTTGAATAAATATAAAAAGATTAATTGAATAAAATAATTTAATCGCTATTGTATTGACATGCGCTTAATAGTAAATTTTGGCAAACATTCTAAATTGCAATGACATCCTACTCCCGCAGCCTTCACCGGCCTTCAATCATTCTGATAGCTATTTTTGCACTTATCAAAATTGGCCTGCATTTGTTTACCAATGCCTTTGCCAGCTATGGCATGTTCAGGGATGAATTGTACTACCTTGCCTGTGCCGAACATTTGGATTACGGTTATGTAGATCATCCTCCCTTATCCATTTGGGTTTTGTCAGTATCCAGATTTTTATTGGGTGATTCATTATTTGCCGTTCGCTTGTTTCCCGCCTTATTTTCAGGCATTTCATTATTCATGGTTGGCCTCATTACCAGGGAGTTAGGTGGCAAAAAAGTAGCCATCGCCATCGTATGCACAGCCATGTTGGTTTCCGCAATCAATTTGTCATTTGGCACTTTCTATTCCATGAATGTGATAGACCAGATGTTGTGGCCGATATTGTTATTTCTTTTGATAAAAATCATCAATACTGAAAAGCCTGCCTATTGGATTTATTTCGGAATCATTCTTGGCCTGGCATTGCTCAATAAAATCTCCGCTCTTTTTTTAGGGGCCGGCGTTTTTGTAGCACTTTTGGCTACTCCGCAGCGGTACTGGTTTAAAACCAAGTGGCCGTACATAGCCGGAGCCATCAGCATTTTGATTTTTTTTCCTTATATCATCTGGAACTCGCAACACGATTGGGCACACCTGGAATTTATCCACAATGCATCTACAGAAAAATATGCAGGATTATCGCCCATTTCTTTCTGGAAAGGGCAACTTTTGCTCAACAATCCGGTAACCATTCCGGTGTGGGTATGCGGCATTCTTTACTTCTTTCTGCACAAAGAAGATAAAATATACCACTTCCTGTTCTGGATATTTCTGACGGTAGGGTTTATTCTTACAATCAACGGCACCAGCAAACCGGAATACCTGGCGGCTATTTTCCCGCTGCTTTTTATCGGTGGTGCTTTGCAAATAGAGCAATGGTCTGTTCAAAGAAAATGGGTGTTTTATGTTGCATTGGGTACACTTATGCTGGGTATTCCGCTTTTTCCGTTGGCATTGCCCATACTTCCGGTAGAAACATACATTCAGTATTCAGGTTTTCTAGGCATAAAACCGGAAAATGCAGAAGGAAAAGAAACGGCTGCCTTACCTCAGTTTTATGCCGATATGTTTGGGTGGGAACAGAAAGCCGCAGCCATTGCAGAAGCCTACCACAATCTTTCACCCGAAGATCAAAAAAAATGTGTCATTTTTGGTGACAATTATGGTCGGTGTGGGGCGGTAGATTATTATGCTGATAAATTTAATCTTCCTAAAAGCATAGGCGGACACAACAACTACTGGCTCTGGGGGCCAGGGAGTTATTCGGGTGAGTTGCTGCTTATTCTCAGCAATGATGTAGGTGATAAAAATGAGTTATTTGAAATCGTGGAAGATCTGGGAGTGGTAACCTGCCAATATTGTATGCCTTATGAAAGTAACCTGCATCTTTACCTGTGCCGCGATTTGAAAGGGGAAGTAGAGGAATTATGGCCTGCGGTGAAATCTTATAAATAAAATGTAACTAAAAAGTTGCGCAAAAATATCTTGATATTTAAATTGCAACCAAACAGTTGCTTTTTTAATAATAAATCTTAATAAAACCATGGAACACATCAGGCACTACCTCACCATCAATGCTCCCGTACAGAAAGTATACGATGCCTTCACTACCCAGGAAGGGCTTTCAAATTGGTGGACAAAAGAGACCATTGCAAAACCGGAAGAAGGTTTTCTTAATGAGTTTATGTTTGGTGATGCCGGACACGAAAAAATGAGGGTTACCCGGCTTGAACCCAACAAATCGGTGCATTGGACATGCGAAGAAGGCTCACCCGAGTGGGTAGGCACAAACTTTTCATTTGACCTTTCAGAAAAAGACGAGAAAACCATTTTGCAATTTGCCCACAAAGACTGGCGGGAAGCCACAGAATTTTATGCCATTTGCAATTACCATTGGGGCTATTTCATGCATTCCCTGAAAAATCTCTGCGAAACTGGCAAAGGCACGCCTTATCCGGAGATGGAGGGCTTTTAATCTCTGACTTATGGCAAAAAGTTTTGCCAAATTGGAGCACGGACATCCTTGTCCGTGTACATCAAACCGGGTCAGACGATAGTATTGTTGGGGTATGCGGGCTGGGAAGCCCGCTCTCCAAACCGACAGTTTTTACTTGTTTACGCTTAAGTTCGGACAAAAAAGTCATGACGAATAGTAAATGCGGACATTTCTGTCCGCATACGCCGAACAGAAATGTTCGGCAGTACAGTTTCTGGCATTTTTTATTTGTTCGTGCTTATAGGCTAAGCAAATATTAAATCCCCAATATTTTAGCATCTACGTGGAAGCGTGACGAAATGTCAAGGTCAACGTCATTACTCAGTAGCTCGTCTGTAACCGTATTCACACGGAGGTAAAATTTATCTTGTTTGATATAATCCTTAATATCTTCATTGGAAGGCTCCAGTTCCAGTTCCTTACCCACATTTTCAGGAATGTCTTCCAGGCTGGCTACTTCTACTTCCGACATGCCCTCGGCCGCGATGAAAACACTCACAGATTTCAAAAAACTAAAATCCTGCTCGTCCGGGGAAGTAATGGCCAGGTTCAGTTTTGTGAGCACAATTTCCTGAATGAGGTCTTTGCGTGTATCATTCACGGCAAATTCAGATTCTGAATTCGTTTCTACATCAGGTGTAAATACATTCACAGGAAGATTAATCCCCGTGCTGGACTGAATAGTTGTAGAGGTGTTATAATTCAAATTGAATTGAGTAAGCTCATTAACTTTCTCACAAGATGATAACACCACAACAAGCAGAATAATCATGTAATTAAACTTTCTCATCATATCAATATTTATCATTTACAATACTTTTTAATAAAGAAACCTGACTTGCTGTCTCCCAGCGATTTGGCTTTTTGCCAGTCGGCACAGGCTTCATGGGGTTTTTCCATTTGGTAAAAGGCCGAAGCGCGGTTGCGGTAATAATCGGCTTCTTCAGGGCTGAGATTGATGGCCATGTCAAAATCTTTAACCGCCCCGGCCATGTCTTCGATAATTACTTTCGCGTTAGCGCGGCTGAAGTAGGCTCCAGCATCTTTGGGGTCCAGTTCTATTACTTTTGAGTAATCCTTGATAGCACCCCCATAATCTTCGGTTTCTTCTTTTAAATAGCCCCGGTTGTAATACAGCTTAGGAGTTTCCGCATCAAACGTCAGGGCTTTATCCAGGTCTTTGATGGCTTCTTCAAAATTATTCCGGAAGGTATAGGCCATGGCCCTGTCTATGTAAATTTGTGCATCGTCGGCATCAAATTTTATGGCATTGGTAAAGTCAACAATGGCAAAGTCATAGTTTTCTCGCTGTATATGCGACTTGCCCCGGCGATAGTAAATATCCTTATCCTGAATTTCACCTTCAATGGCCCGATCATAATAACCGATGGCTACCGGATAATTTTCCAGAAAATAATACGCATCGCCCAGGTAGTACAAAATGCTTGCATCGGACTCTCCGGCATCTTCTACCAATCCCAAATCGTTTTTGGCGGCTTCGTAATTTTCCAGAATGAAATGGGTGATGCCCCGGTTTTCGTAAGCCCGCACATATTCTTTGTTCAGCTCAATGGCCTTACCATAATCGGCAATGGCTGCCTCATATTTTTCCAGATTGAACTTGGCTTTGCCCCGATTGTTAAAAATCACGGCATCTTCCAGTCCCAGGTTGATGGCCTTGTCGTAATCAGCAACGGCCGCCTGATAATCTTTGAGCTGGAATTTAGTATTGCCCCGAACGGCATAGGCTGCTGTATAATCGCTTTCCGAAGCAATGGCTTTGTTCAGGTCGGTTAAGGCACCTTCATAATCACGGGTTTCGTATTTGGCAGCACCCCGGTTGTGCAGGGTTACCGCATCGTTGGCGCCCATGCTGATGGCCCGGTTGAGGTCAACAATGGTGCCTTTGTAATCTTTCAGATAAAAAAGAGCATTACCCTTTGCTTCCAGGGCATGTTGGTTTACTTCGCCCAGTTCAATGGCTTTACCCAAATCAGCTACCACAGCTTTCCAGGCTTTTTCTCCCTGATTTATTTCGGAGTCTTCTCCAGCCAGGAAATACCGGCCCATGCCCCGACTGTAATACACTCTTTTGTCGTCAAACCCATTTTTTAGGGCGAGGTTTAATACTTCTTCTGCCCTGGCATATTCCTTTATCTCAAATAAGGCAATGCCCAAATACCGGTCTGTTTCTTTGTCTTCCAGCCCAAGGTGTGTGGATTTTTCCAAATCAGCGATTGTATTTTGATAGTCACTGATAAAAAATTTGGCGATACCCCGGTTAAAATAGGCTTTGGCATAATCGCTTTTTTGGGCAATGGCCTGGTCATAATCGGCAATGGCTGCCTGGTATTCTTCTTTCATAGCCTTGGCCTTGCCCCGGTTGTTGTAAATGATGGGGGCTTTTTCAGCATCCTCTTTTTCTCCGGCGGTCATGGCTTTATCGTAGGCCGCAATGGCACCGTCAAAATCGTCCAACAAAAATTTGGCATTTCCTGCATTATAAAATACAGTAAGTTCGTTGGTGCCCATGCCCATGGCTTTGTCCAGGTCTTTCACGGCTTCCTGGTATTTTTTCAAAGCGTAATACGCGTTGCCCCGGTGGCTAAAAACTTCGGTATCATTCGCCCCTTTTTCAATGGCTCGTGTGAGGTCGCCAATGGCTTTTTGGTGGTACTCAAGAATTGCCAATGTATTTCCTCTCAGCACAAAAGCTTTTTGCGAATCGGCCCCCTGGGTAAAGGCTTTGTTCAGGTCGGCCAGGGCTTCTATGTACTTTTCGTTTTGGTACAAAATTTCGGCCCGGTACAAATACGCCTGCATTTCGTTTACGCCCATGGTGATGGCTTTGCTTAGGTTTTCCAGGGCATTTTCAAAATCGCCTGTTTCAAATCGGGCATAGCCTAAAAGCTGGTAAACTTCCGCTTCAGCAGCACCTAGCTCGTTGGCCTTAGTGAGGTTATCAATGGCAGCCTGATAATCTTTCAACTGGTATTGGGCTTTTCCGCGAAGCAAATAGGCAGGAATAAAATTTTTATCCTGGGCAATGGCCTTATCAAAATCAGCAAGGGCAGCTTTGGCATCACCTTGCTCCAGCTTTATTTTTCCCCGGTTGTTATACACGGAAGGCTGCTGTGCGCCTAAAGAGATGGCTTTGTCCAAGTCAGTCAATGCATTTTGGTGGTCTTTCTGCATCAACCGGATAGAAGCACGGTGAATGTAGGCCAGGGTGTCTTTTGTGCCCAAATCGATGGCTTGGTTCAAATCATCCAGGGCAGTTACATCTTTGGTGAGGTACTTGGCATTTCCGCGCAAGGTGTACACTTCTTCCTGGTTTGCGCCCAATTCAATGGCTTTGTTCAGGGCGGCTACGGCATTTTTATAGTTTTTAAGCTGGTATTCTGCTTTCCCCAGGTTTTGGTAAGAAAGCGCATCTGCCAGTTCTGAATTCACCGCTTTTTTCAAATCTGCCACTGCCGGGCCGTATTGTGCAGTAACCACATACGCATTGCCCCGGAAATAGAAAATATCGGGCGTATTAATGCCTTTTTCTTCTGCTTTGTTTAGGTCGGCAATAGCGTCTTCATATTTTTTAAGATGGAAACGGGCATGGCCCAAAGCCGCATACAAAGCCCCGCTGTTATCTCCCTTGGCCAGTGCTGATTCAAAATCGCTCAGTGCCGGGGCATATTCTTTTTTTTCTGATTTTATTTTCCCCCGGAAAAAATAGAGTACGGCTGCTTCTGTGCCTCCACCAATGGCTTTGTCCAGATTGGTAAGTGCCTTTTCTGCATTATTCAGTTGAAAATAGGATTGCCCTAAAATGGAAAACACTTCCGTGTCATTACTTTCCCCAACAACTTGTTCCAGAGCATTTGCGGCTCCCTGGTAGTTTTTCTGTGCAAATTCCGCTTTACCAAGGGCTATAAAAACTTCCTGCGCTTCAGTGCCCTCATTGACCGCCTCATTCAGCGATTGAATGGCGTTGGCATAATCTTTTTCGTAAAATTGCGCTAATCCGAGTTTTTGGTAAAATGTAGCATCTAAATTTTCACTGTCTGTGGCTTTTACTTTTTGTAAATCGGAAATGGTTTCTTTGTAATCATCAAGGGCAAAACGGCTGTAGCCTCGTTTCAGGAATAAATCCGGCTCACTGTTTCCACCTCTTACGGCACTGTTCAGTGATGCTACCGCTTTTTCATAATCTTTCTCTTCGTAATACGCTATGCCCAGGTGGTAATCAGCCTGCTTGTCTTTATCACCTAAAGCTACTGCTTTTTGGTAATCCTGGATGACTTCTTTCCAGTTTTTGGCAGCAAAATGGGCAGCCGCTCGGTTGTTCCAGGCTTTTGCATAAGTTTCTTTGATAGCAATGGCTTTGGAAAAAGCCTGAATAGCACCTTCATATTCTCCTACATTATATTTGGCTTTGCCCAGGTTGTTGAAAAGAATTTCATCGGAACTACCCAATTTGACAGCTTGCTCATAATCGGCAATGGCCCACTCATAATCCTGCATGCGAAAAAGTGTATTGCCACGGGTGTAAAAAACCTGAGGGTCTTCACTACCTTCGCTGATAGATTTGCTCAAATCTTCGTAAGCACCTTTGTAATCTTCAATATCGTAACGCAGCATACCCCGGTAGAAAAACACATCGGGATTGTAGGCGCGGTACTCAATAGCCAGGTCTAAATCCTGCTTGGCCGCATCCAATTTTTTGAGTTTGTAATTGACAATGCCCCTGCCCTGGTAGCCTTCAGGGCTTTCGGGCCGCACGGTAATGGCTTGGGTAAACGACATTTTTGCCCCTTGTAAGTCACCTTCTTCGAGTTTGTTTTGGGCTTCTGCCAGATAATCAGGAGCAGGAGATTCGGTAGTATCTTGTGCTATTACGAGCCGAGAAATAAATAATAAGACCAGGGATAAACGATAAAAAATCAAACGCTTCATAACTTCCTAAAAGGGTTATCAAAAAAATATTGTGCAATTCAAACAAAAATACTTTTTGGCAGGCAGGGAGGCAGATGAAAAGGCCAACATTTCAAACAGTGTAAGGTATGTGTTATTTTAGCAGGTAGAATTAACCCCTTATTCAACTTTTATGGAAACATTCAGAAAATTACCTATTTTTTTCACCATTGTACTGGGAATATTGACAGGTTGTAACTCGTCTTCAGAAAAAGCTGAAAACGATACCGAACTGCATGAAAAAACAGCTTTTGAAGCCCCGGAAACCAAAAAGCTATCACCCACACAGGCTTATGAAATGGCGAGCGGCGATCAGGAAATGATCATCATGGATGTGCGCACCCCCGAAGAATATGAAAGCGGACATATTGAAGGGGCGATCAATATCAACCTCCGCTCAGAAGATTTTCAAGACAAACTGAAAAATCTGAATAAGGAAAAAAAATACCTTGTTTACTGTATGGGCGGGCACCGTAGTAACCGGGCGCAGCTTTTGATGGATAGCCTGGATTTTGAACAGGTATTTGACTTAGAAGGAGGTTTCAGGCAATGGAGTGCTGCTGATTTGCCAAGCCAGTAACAATAAACCGTTGCCATTTATCAGGCTGAACGGGTGATAGAACGCTTGTACCACCCCGAATGCCTCCAAAGTTTGATGGTAAGGTTAATCACCTCGTCCACATATTTCTTATCAAAACCTAATTTTTCGGCAATGGTCAGACAAAGTTTGTATTCCTGGATACGGATTTCGCCATCAATAATCGCTATATATACGATATCGGCCAGTTGATTTTCCCTATCAACCTGATTTTCAGGTACAACAAAAGGTAATTTGGAAGCCTCTTCAATAAGGCCGTCTACAATATCAGCAGGTAAGCCATATTCTTTGGCTTTGTGTGCTAAAAAGTCACTTTCCACTTCATCAAAATAGCCATCAGAGAAAGCTACGGCTACCATGTTTTTGAAGTGTTCTACCTTTATTTTGCGTGTACGGGCTATTTCACTCATTGTAAAAAATTAAAAACCAGTATAAAATTAGTAAATTCTATAGTCAGGAAATTTTTTGAGTTTAAGAAAACAGAACCTATGTAAGAAGGTGTTTTCTTTCTCTCTTTTTTTTAACCGAACAAATAGGATGAAATAGGATAGTCAGGAAAAATTGGGCAAAAAAAAGAAGCGATGCAGAGCGCATCGCTTCTCACAAAACCACAAATAAAACTACCTGATACAAAGATGGCAAGATGACAGAATATTGAAAAAGCAAGCAAACGGATTTCCTGTCGTTTGTAAGAAAAGCAGGAAATCATCACCTATTTGTAAATTGTCGATTGTATTAAGGCTTAATAATTCATTTTTAAGGTATTCATCATAATCGCCATGAAAAAAATATCTTTAATTTTCATTTTTCTTTTCATTTATCACCTCATACAAGCTCTAGAACTCACTAAGGGTTATCGGAATTTACTGGAAAGTTTTATTCGTATTTCTTTTTAAGGAGTTTTTTCTGCTAAATGAGGACGGAAAAGGATTATAACCAGATTTCAAACCAGGGTGAGATTCCGGAATTCATAGGATGAATCGAAACAAAAAACCACGACTGAAAACAATCGTGGTTTGGAAAATATATTATTAAAGTAGTTTATGCCTCTTGTGCAGCAGCTTCTACGTGTACATAAGAACGCTTATTTCTCCCTTTCTTGAACACTACCGTGCCATCAGTAAGGGCAAACAAAGTATGGTCTTTACCCATACCAACATTATTGCCAGGATGGTGTTTGGTACCACGCTGACGTACAATGATATTTCCGGCAATGATAGATTGTCCGCCGTAAATTTTCACGCCTAATCGTTTACTTTCCGATTCTCTTCCGTTTTTCGAGCTACCCGCTCCTTTTTTATGTGCCATGCTTCTATAATTTTTTTATTTCAAAAATTACTTTTTGTCTTAAACCAGTTTTTTAGCCTGCTCAATAAAATCATTCAGGCTTTCTTCGCTGATACCTTCAATTTCTCCGGCCAGGCGTTCCTTATCTTCATCAGTCAGGTGGGCCAGGTGTTCAAAAGTATGAATTCCGTGCTTGTTGAGTGTTTTTGCAAATACTGCACCGATGCCAGTGATTTTCGTCAGGTCGTCTTTGGCTTCTTTGCCTTCTATTAAATTCTGGGCTTGTGCTACAAAATCATCCAGGCTTTCTTCGCTAATACCTTCTACTTTTTCAGACAACTGCTGCTTGTCTTTAGCAGTAAGCTTGCTCAGTTGCTTGTAAGTTGTGATGCCATACTCGTGCAGGGCTTCGGCAAAGACTTTACCAATACCTGTGATTTTCGTCAGGTCGTCCTGAGGGGTTGCAGCAGCTTTGGCAGCAGGTTTTTCTTTTTTAGCCTCTTTTTTTGCAGGGGCGGCAGCTTTAGCGCCTTCTTTACCGATAGATTCAATCAGCAGCTTGGTGTAGCCCTGGCGGTGTCCGTTCTTTTTCTGAAAACCTTTGCGGCGCTTTTTCTTAAAAACGATTACCTTGTCTCCCTTACCGTGTTCAACGATCTTTCCAACTACTTTGATCCCTTTTACAGTGGGGGCACCAATACTTACTTTGCCGTCGTCATCGAGCAACAGTACATTATCAAACTCTACAGAGGTTCCTTCCTCACCTTGCAATGAAGGTGCGAAAACAGGTTTATCTTTCTCTACTTTAAATTGCTTGCCTGCTATATCAACAATTGCGTACATTTTGTACAAATTTATAGTGTGTTGTGCTAAATTGAGCGTGCAAATATAAATGTTTGATTTTTTTATACCAAACAACAATCAGAATGATTTGTAAACCAACAGCCATAAAATTGGCGTATGGTTTTTGCAAAATTAATTTTGTGCCTGAAAAAGTGCTTTTTTTCATTGAATGAATAGATTTAACCCATACCATGCAATATTTCCTGAAATGTAACACCCTTTGTCCTAAATTTTTGGGGCCATTGGCGTTGTTACTTTTTTCTCACGTACTTTCTGCCCATCCTCCTGAAAGCAAAATCAGGTTTATTGAAAATAAAAACCAGTGGGATGCCAGTGTGCGCTTCAGGGCGAATATTCCCGGCGGACAATTGTATTTACAAAACAATGGTCTGGTTTATTCTTTCTATGATACCGAATCGCTACAGTTTGCCCATGGTCACCGGGACACTGCCTCCCATTCTGTAGTCAGAAAACAACTCTCAGGTTTTGGAACCATCGATATGCATTCGGTAGCGGTAAGTTTTTTGGATCCCCTCAACCCACAAAGTATTAGCGGAAACACTCCCTCCCCCACATTTTACAATTATTTTCTGAGTGCCGATTCATCCCGCTGGGCCACGCATGTACAAGCTTATGAAAATGTGAAATATACCCGTTTGTATGAAGGTATTGATTTTAAGATTTATAACCATGAAAATCAGCTAAAGTATGATTTTATCGTATCGGCAAATGCCAACCCTGATGTAATTCAATTACAATACGAAGGGGCCAATGTATTTTTGGAGCACGGAAACCTGCACGTGCGCACCACCCTGGGCGAAATGATTGAGCAACGTCCTTATGCATATCAGGTTATCAACGGAAAAAAAAAGGAAGTGCCTTGTGAGTATATATTAGAAAATAATATCCTTGGCTTTTCTTTTCCTGAAGGATATGATTCCGGTAAAGAACTTATCATTGACCCCCTGCTGATATTTTCTACCTATTCCGGTTCTTTTTCAGACAATTGGGGTAATACGGCCACTTTTGATGAGGAAGGAAATTTATATTCCGGTGGCATTGTGTTCAACAATGGCGGGGGGTTCCCGGTAACGCCCGGTGCGTATCAGGTAAGCAATCGAGGCCTTTGGGATGTGGGCATCCTGAAATATGACTCGGCAGGCACGCAATTACTTTATGCTACTTATTTGGGAGGGAATGACACAGAAATTCCCCACAGCATGATTGTTAACAGCAAGGGGGAATTGTTGGTGTATGGCTCTACCAGTTCTACTAATTTTCCTGCCACAGCGGGTGCTTATCAAGACTCACTCAGGGGCGGTACATTTTTTCAGCCTTTCGATTTCTATGGCGGCATTACCTACACCAATGGCTCTGACCTGTTCATTGCCAAATTAAGCGAAAACGGGGATGCTTTGCTTGCTTCCTCTTACCTGGGTGGTACTGATAATGATGGGGTAAATTATCATGATTCTCCCCTTACCCGCAATTATGGCGATCAGTTCCGTGGGGAAGTGATTGTAGATGCCGAAGACAATGTGTACCTCGCATCCAACACCGCCTCTGCGGATTTTCCGGTGGTGAATGGATTTCAATCAACTTACGGGGGTGGTGGACAAGATGCTGCCATCGTAAAAATGAACCCTGATTTGACCCAAATACTGTGGAGTACTTTTTATGGAGGCTCTCAGGTGGAAGCTGCTTTTTCCATCCAACTGGATGCCAATATGAATGTGTATGTAGCCGGGGGCACCAACAGCCCCGATCTTGCCATGGCTTCGGATGCACACCAATCCGTATTTTCGGGGGAAGCAGATGGTTTTGCTGCAAAAATCACAAGTGTGGGCGATTCGCTCATGCAAAGCACTTATTTGGGCACAACCTCTTACGACCAGGTATATTTTATCGATTTGGACGAAGACGAAAATATTTACCTGCTTGGGCAAACACAGGGCAATTATCCAATAAGTGCTGGCGTATATAATAATGCCAACAGTGGGCAATTTATCCAAAAGTTCAATAACCAACTGAGCACCTCCATGCTGTCAACCGTTTTTGGCAGTGGTGTGAATTCCCCTGATATTTCACCCACGGCATTTTTGGTAAATGAATGCGGCAATTTACTGGTTTCCGGATGGGGCGGGGCGGTCAATGCTTCCTCTATTTTTGTAGGCAGCCAGTTTGTGCAGCGCAATTATGTGGGAGGAAATACTTTTGGCATGCCCATAACCGATGATGCCACCCAGCCTCTTACAGATGGCTCAGATTTCTATATGATGGTTTTGGAGAAAGATGCGGCTTCTTTGTTGTACGCTACTTATTTTGGTGGGGGCACCTCTACCGAACATGTAGACGGAGGCACGAGCCGCTTCGACAAACGGGGTATTGTGTACCAGGCCGTTTGCGCAGGTTGCGGGGGCAATTCTGATTTTCCTACCACCCCCGGGGTTTGGTCCAATACCAACAATTCATCCAACTGCAACAACGCGGCTTTTAAATATGACCTGACTACCCTGGACGCCCGCCTGGCTACCAATTCGCCTGAAGGGGACAAGCCCGGACTGAATGCAGGTTGTTTTCCACTCAACATTTTATTCCTGAACCGCAGCATTGGGGGCGAATCGTTTATTTGGGATTTGGGCGATGGCACTACCACTACCCAGCCCGATAGCATCATCCATACGTATGAAAAACCAGGCGTATATAATATTGTGCTCACGGCCATTGATGAAAACACCTGTTTGAAAGAAGATTTTGATTATGGCACCATCACTGTATACGAAGTTGACTTCGCCGTGATTGATTCGGTAAGCTTATGTTTTGGTGAAGGAAAACCACTGAGTGCCAGCGGGGGCGTAACTTACATGTGGAGCCCCGCCGAAGGGTTGAGCAGTACATCTGGCCCGAATCCGATTGCTTCACCGGATACTACTTCTACTTATAATGTTTTTATTACCGACCAAAACGGATGCACATACGAAGATTCGGTAAAAGTGGATGTAGTACCCGAAATTGCCCTGGACTTTCAGGTCATTAGGGATTTTAATTGTGAGTCTGTGCACGGCCTTATGGTAGAAAACAGCAGTACTGGAGTAGAAGAGATACTATGGGATTTTGGGGACGGCACTACCTCCACAGAAACAAATCCGGTTCACGTGTATGCAGATAGCGGTGCTTATGAAATTAATGTAGTCGCCACCTCTCAGCAGTGTGTGGAAAACCGGACTGTGCCCATACATTTTGCAGACCTTTTTGTGCCCAACGTATTCACACCCAATCGTGATGGGCGCAACGACTTCTTCGAGATTCTTTATGACGAACCCTTGCAGCTAAAAATCTTTAACCGTTGGGGCAATGAGCTTTTCTCAAGCGAAAACTATCAAAATGACTGGAATGGGGCTGACCTTGCCGGTGGGGTTTATTACTATGAACTTCACCTTCCCAACCAAGAAACCTGTAAAGGGTGGGTGCATTTGCTGAAATAAGTAAACATGGCCTATTAATTCCTGTGGCTGCGATCCCTCTCATTTTTAATTAAATAACCATTCCCTTAATTTTGCCTACACATTTTTTTCTTCAACAATCAACCTTTTTTTAATATGAAAGCCGAACGCGTTAAAATACATCCCGACAATCCCCAGATATCCAAAATCCGCCACGTTGTCGATGTCCTGAGAAATGGCGGTATCATTATTTATCCGACAGATACCATTTATGGTTTGGGTTGTGATATTTTTAATGCCAAAGCGGTAGAGCGGGTGAGTCGTCTTAAAGGAGTAAAACCTGTACAGCTTTCTTTTATTTGCTATGATTTAAGTGAGATTTCGGAGTATGTAAAGCAACTCGATACACCGCTCTTCAAGACCATGAAAAAAGCTTTACCCGGCCCATTTACCTTTATCCTTAACTCCAGCAGTAAGGTGCCAAAGATTTTGAATACCAAAAAGAAAACAGTAGGTATCCGCATTCCGGATCATGATATTCCCAGACTCATCGTAAAAGAATTGGGCAACCCTATCATTACTACTTCCATTCATGAAGATGACGAAATTTTGGAATATGCTACCGACCCTGAATGGATATATGAAAAGTTCAGTAATCAGGTAGATATTATCATTGATGCCGGATATGGAAATAACATTCCCTCGACGGTACTGGATTGCACCAATGAAGAGATGGTAGTGGTTCGGGAAGGCATGGGTAAGATAGAGGAGTTTTTGTAAAAAGTAGAAAAAAGTTACATGGACGAAAACGCAGGCACTCTTCTTCTGGATTTTCACTATTTGCCTTGTATCGCATATTTTAGTTATATCAGCAACTACCAAAAAGTGACGTTGGATGTGCATGAAAACTATATGAAGCAAAGCTATCGGAATAGGTGCTGCATCTTAAGTGCCAACAAAGTACTCCCGCTTTCCGTACCAGTGCATAGAGGTACAGGAAAAAAGTTGACCAAAGACATCAAAATTGATTACTCTCAGAAGTGGGTAAACAACCATTGGCGTGCAATCCGGTCAGCTTATGGTAATGCACCTTTTTTTGAGTTTTATGCAGATCGACTTCATGACATTTTGCACAAAAAGTTTTCCTTTTTGATCGATTTAAACTGGGAATTGCTGACATATTGTCTGGATGGCTTGCAAATGGATAAACACAAATTCTCGTATTCAATTGGCTATCAAAAAGATCCAGGGAGTGGTATTTACGACGGTCGTAACCAAATACAGCCCAATTACCCCACACTTACTGATCGCTTTTTTGAAGCCAACCCGTACGAACAGGTTTTTGGCAAAAACTTTGTGTCTAATATGTGTACCTTAGATTTGTTATTTTGTATGGGGCCCGGGGCAAGAAGCTATGTGATAAATTCTTCGGGAACCATCAATGAACAACAAAAACTTCAGGGGCGCTGAATTACATTACTTGTGCGTTAATTATCATATCCCTAATGCAACAGGTAAAAATTAGGCGTTTTGGTAAAAATACTTTATTCTTGATGAAGGCATTAAACAATTCCCCCTGCTATGTTGTTGCATTCTAGTACAAAATTTATATCTTGGTAACATAAGAATTTTAACTCAACTGACAAGGAGTTTTCTTATACAATTGACTTAATTATAATCCTTATATTTTTCTTTGCACATGGAAGCAAAATTTTCAAATAGGGTAAAAGAAGTAATCTCACTCAGCAGAGAAGAGGCCTTACGATTAGGCCACGACTATATAGGCACTGAACACCTTTTATTAGGTATGATCAGGGAGGGAGAAGGAGTGGCAGTGAGCGTACTGAAAAAACTGGGAGTATCATTAGATGAGCTGAGGGCAGCTGTAGAGCAAGCTACCCGTGGCACGGCATCAGGTAA
Source organism: Cyclobacteriaceae bacterium (assembly GCA_965230065.1). Lineage (GTDB taxonomy): Bacteria > Bacteroidota > Bacteroidia > Cytophagales > Cyclobacteriaceae. The sequence goes on from OZ245942.1 coordinate 1,455,771, forward strand.
CGTAAAAAACCTGGCCAATATACCCCTGACCCGCCAATCGGAAAAAGTCTTGAAGATTACATATCTTGAAGCAAAAATTTTTAAAAGCCAGCTTATCGGCACCGAGCATTTGTTACTCTCTATATTGAGAGATGAAGACAACATTGCTACGCAGATTCTGGAAAAATTTGACGTAAACTACGAAATAGTGAAGGAAATGCTTGAATATCAGGCAGATAACCATCCGCTGGCATCATCTGACACTGATGATAGTGATGAGGAAACTTCCCGCTTTTTCGGCAGCAGTTCCGGGTCGGGCCGCGAATCTTCCAAAGGAACTGAAAAATCCAGGACACCTGTGCTGGATAACTTTGGACGCGACCTTACCAAGCTTGCCGAAGAAGACAAGCTGGATCCCATCGTAGGCCGTGAGAAAGAAATAGAGCGTGTGGCGCAAATCCTGAGCCGTAGGAAAAAGAATAATCCTATCCTTATTGGTGAACCGGGGGTTGGTAAAACCGCTATTGCAGAAGGGCTGGCTTTGAGAATAGTACAGAAGAAAGTATCCCGCGTACTGTTCAATAAAAGGGTAGTTACACTTGATTTGGCTTCGCTGGTTGCGGGCACCAAATACCGCGGACAGTTTGAAGAGCGCATGAAAGCTGTGATGAATGAACTGGAAAAATCACCCGAAGTGATTTTATTCATTGATGAGCTGCACACCATCGTTGGAGCAGGTGGTGCATCCGGATCGCTGGATGCTTCCAATATGTTTAAGCCAGCATTGGCACGAGGTGAAATTCAATGCATTGGCGCTACTACGCTGGATGAATATCGTCAGTATATTGAAAAAGACGGTGCTTTGGCCCGCAGGTTCCAGGTAGTAATGGTAGATGCTACTACACCTGAAGAAACGTTGCAAATTCTTGAAAATATCAAGGATAAATACGAAAGCCATCACCACGTTAATTATACAGAAGAAGCCCTGGATTCTTGCGTGAAACTATCTGACCGCTACATCAGCGACCGTTTTTTGCCAGATAAAGCTATTGATGTTTTGGACGAAGCCGGCGCACGGGTACATATTAATAATATTCACGTGCCTGAAGAGATCGTGAAGTTGGAAGAGGCCATTGAGAATATTAAAGTAGAGAAAAACCGTGTGGTTAAAAGTCAGAAGTATGAAGAAGCAGCACAGTTGCGCGACCGTGAGAAAAAACTGATTGACCAGCTCGATCGTGCCAAGCTAAAGTGGGAAGAAGAAACGAAAAACAGGCGGTATACCGTAACGGAAGAAAATGTGGCTGAAGTTATTGCCATGATGACGGGCATACCTACCAAACGGGTGGCACAAAACGAAAGTGCCAAGTTGCTCAATATGTATGAGAACCTGCAAGGTAAGGTAATCGGTCAGGATGAAGCCATTAAGAAGTTAACCAAAGCCATTCAGCGAACGCGTGTAGGTTTGAAAGACCCACACAAACCCATTGGTTCCTTTGTTTTCTTAGGTCCGACTGGGGTTGGTAAAACTGAATTGGCAAAAGTGCTCTCTACCTATCTCTTTGATAAAGAAGATGCCCTGATTCGCATAGATATGAGTGAGTACATGGAGAAATTTTCGGTTTCACGGCTGGTGGGGGCGCCTCCGGGCTATGTAGGCTACGAAGAAGGCGGTCAACTGACTGAGAAAGTACGCAGAAAGCCTTACAGCGTGGTGTTGCTTGACGAGATTGAAAAAGCACATCCTGATGTGTTCAACATTTTGCTCCAGGTATTGGACGATGGTATCCTTACCGATGGGTTGGGCAGAAGGGTAGACTTCAGAAATACCATCCTGATCATGACTTCCAATATCGGTGCACGAGACCTGAAAGATTTTGGGGCTGGCATTGGCTTTGCTACCAAAACGAAGCAAGATAGCATGGATGATATCATGAAGTCAACGATTCAGAACGCTTTGAAGAAAACCTTCAGCCCTGAATTTCTGAACCGTTTGGATGATGTAATTGTATTTAACTCGCTCAAGCGTGAAGATATTCACAAAATCATTGATATTTCCCTGGATAGATTATTTACAAGAATCGATGCCTTGGGATATACCATTGAGCTAACAACCAAAGCGAAAGACTTTTTGGCTGACAAAGGTTATGATCCGCAGTACGGCGCACGTCCACTGAACAGGGCAATCCAAAAATATTTGGAAGATGCAGTAGCCGAAGAAATCCTGAAAGGAGAAGTAGAACCAGGAGATATACTGGTGGCTGACCATGATGACAAAAGTGAAATCCTGAAGTTATCGCTCAAGAAAAAGAAAGTAGAAAAGGAAAAACCGACTGAATAGAATTGGTTGGGTTCGTTTTAGAAATATAATAAAAAAGGCTGCCTGTTTTTGGCAGCCTTTTTTTTTGGAATCACCCTTTCTTTTTCTTCAAATAATTAATAATTCCACCACTGAGCAAAACTTCTACCTGCCGGTCGCTGATGTTGTAGGTAAGGAGGACTTCTTTGTTTTTGGTGGTGTTTTTGGCGGTTACCTGTTTTTTCTGGCCAATCAGTTCCCGCAGGTTAGAAAGGGAAATCACATCCCCTTCTGCCAAATCATCGTAATCTTCTGCATTTACAAACTCAAAAGGAATGATACCAAAGTTAATGAGGTTTTGCCACCCGATACGGGCATAGCTTTTGGCGAAAACGGCTTTTTGTCCGAGAAAACGAGGGGCCAATGCAGCATGCTCCCGGCTGGAACCCTGAGCATAATTTTCACCACCCACCACAATGTGCCCGCCCTCTTCCTGCTGGGTTTTTTTGGCTTTATCATGAAATTCTTTGTCGATTACCGTAAAAGCATATTTGCTGATTTCCGGAATGTTGCTGCGCAAAGGCAATACTTCAGCCCCGGCTTTCAAAATTTCATCCGTAGAAATATTATCACCCATCTTCAAAATTATGGGAACGTCAAAAGCATCGGACAATTCCTCAAAATCAGGCAAAGTCTTGATATTCGGGCCTTTTTCCAGCTTTACTTCCTCACCCGCTTTGGCCGGGGGAATCAGCATCATGGTATTAATAATTACCTTTTCCGGTTCTTCATATTTCGGGTATTTTATGTCAAAAAGCTCTTCCAGGTCGCGGGGATCGGTAATCTTACCAGTAAGGGCAGCCGCCGCAGCTGTTTCAGGACTGCACAAATACACTTGGTCATCTTCCGTACCCGAGCGGCCGGGGAAGTTTCGGGGCATGGTGCGCAGGCTTATGCTTCCCGAAGCAGGTGCCTGCCCCATCCCGATACAACCCATACAGCCCGACTGGTGAAAACGTGCACCAGCCTGGATGAGCGGTTCCATCGCGCCTTTAGCTGCCAGGTTCTGGATAATTTGGCGGGAAGAAGGGTTAATATCAAAAGAAAGTTCGGGTGGGATATTTTGGTCTTTCACAATTTCTGATACAATCCAAAAGTCGCGCAAACCAGGGTTGGCAGAGGAACCAATTACCACCTGGCTCACCGGTTTACCTTCTACTTCTCTCACTGGCACTACATTACCGGGGCTGCTGGGGCGGGCAATCAAGGGTACCAGCTCGGCCAGATTAATTTCTTCATGGGCATCGTATGCTGCTCCTTCATCGGCTTTCAGCTCCACCCAGTCTTCTTCCCTGCCTTCTGATTTGAGAAAGAACTTAGTGCGCTCATCCGATGGGAAAACAGTAGCCGTAGCGCCCAGTTCCGTGCCCATGTTGGCAATAACGTGCCTGTCCCAGGTGCTGAGGTTTTTTACGCCTTCTCCATAGTATTCCAAAATAAAACTCCTTCCGCCTTTCACGTCATAACGGCGAAGCATTTCCAGTACTACATCTTTGGCACTTACCCAATCAGGCAAGGTGCCCGTAAGTTTGATACCCATCACCTTGGGCATTTTAACATAATAAGGTTCTCCGGCCGCGGCCATGGCTACGTCCAGTCCACCGGTACCAATGGCCAGCATGCCCAGTCCGCCTCCTGCACAGGTGTGGCTATCGGAACCTAGCAAAGTTTTGCCCGGTACACCAAACCGCTCCATGTGTACGGCGTGGCTGATACCATTGCCCGGCCGGCTGTACCAATAGCCAAACTTTTTGGCAGCCGATTGTAAAAACAAATGGTCATCTGCATTTTTATAATCCGTTTGCAATAGGTTATGGTCAACGTACTGCACGGCTACTTCGGCTTTGGCCTGTGCCATGTTAAATGCTTCCAGTTCAAGCATTACGAGCGTGCCGGTGGCGTCTTGTTGCAGCACATGGTCTATTTTTAACCCTATTTCCTTCCCGGATTCCATTTCACCGGAAATTAGGTGGGATTCAATGAGTTTTTGGGCAAGGTTGTGTGGTTTTGTCATGGAGAAAAAGTTTATTATTAAAAAATGGTTATATATATTCAAACTAACATTTCGGGCATACAGTTACAAGAAGCATCCAAAAACGGTGAAATAGAACAGTTTATAAGGTTCTTCCGTTAGTTTTTGTAGGAGAAAAGGAATAATGGAAATTTACAATATTCCACCTTTCCAACATTCCATCCTTCCAAAATCTCAATAATTTAAATTCGGGTCAACACTTACAACTTCTCACAGCATGGATTCAAAAAGCAGATTTTCAATTTGGGCCGTCATTGGCATTGGCCTGGCATTTATCTTATCTATTCTGATTATTGGAAATATCCTCACCATTGGAGACCATTTGCAGGGTATTCACCCAGGGCTGAGCATTGCATTTTACATATTTACGGTACTGGTATTTGTTTATCTTATTGTAATGCCTGTGCTTTCCGTAGCGGCCATGTCGCCCATTAAAGTAAGGGAGTATATTGATGACGATAAAAATGACCCGGGTTTCAAGGAAGCCACCAAACTTGCCCGCTCTTTACTGAGAAAAGGGAGGCTGGAGCCAGATGAAAAACGACCTTTAAAAGCCTTGCTTAAAAAAGGGGATAACCCCAGTGAAATGCTGGAAAAGATATTTGAGAACCGGCTGGATCGCATGGATGCCATTGTACGAAAGCATGCCCGGCAGGTGTTTGTATCCACAGCTCTTTCTCAAAATGGCCGCTTGGATGCCGCTCTGGTGATTATGATTAATTTCAGGATGCTCAAAGAAATTATTCGCGCTTACGGCTACCGTCCCACTTTCAGGCATTTGGTAAAGATGTACACCCAGGTACTGGCAGCTGCCCTGATTGCCGACGGTATTGAAGACATTGAATTCGCTGAAGTTTTCCCCGTATTGAGCAAAGGTTTCCTGGGAGTAATTCCCGGCTTCGGATTGTTGTCTTCTTCCCTCTTACAAGGTACAGGCAACGCGTTTCTTACTTTGCGGGTGGGCATTATTATGCGGAACTATTACATCACGGCTGGCAGTGGATTCAGCCGAAGAGAAGCAAGGCGTGCAGCCATTAAACCTGCCCTCAAGCAACTCCGGCTGATTGTAAAAGAATCCCTTCCATTTCTCTCCAAAAAAGCAAAACGAAAAGCCAGTGAAGAACTGGATTTAGGGTAATCTTTTGTTTCTCCTAACCCTTCCAGGGCTAGGTATAAAAACATCCAAAAAAATAATGCATTTAATTTATCTTTATTCTGTCCATTTCGTAAAAGTGGGTTATTGATAAATTTGAATATACTATGAAACTCTTTTTTCACCCTCATACACTAAAATACAAACATACATTCAAGATTGCCCACACCACCCGCGACGTGCAAGAAACCCTGATTGTGGAACTACAAGATACCGATGCTGGTGGCAATGTAATCTCTGGTTTTGGAGAAGCCACTGATAATCCTTACTACAACGTTTCGATAGAGGGCATGAAAGAGGCCCTGGAAAAGATAAAATTCCAAATCGAGGCCTTTAAACTGACAGATACACCTTCAGGCACACCCGAAGTGTTTTGGAAGGAAATGCACCAATATTTGAAACATGCGCCTTTTGCACACTGTGCCCTGGATATGGCTGCCCAGGACTTATACGGGAAAAAACTGGGAAAACCGCTTTATCAGCTTTGGGGACTTTTACCAGAAAAAGTACCCGTTTCCAACTACACAATTGGGATAGATACCATTGAGAAAATGGTGCAAAAACTCAAAGATTTTCCCTGGCCACTCTACAAAATAAAGCTGGGTACAGACGAAGATGTGGAAATTGTACGCGCCTTGCGCCAACATACCAATGCCCCTTTCCGGGTAGATGCCAACTGCGCCTGGACGGCAGCGCAAACCATTGAATATTCAGAAGAATTAAAAAAGCTAAATGTTGAATTTATTGAGCAACCCCTGCCTGGCAATCAATATGAAGAAATGGAAGAAGTGTACAAACATTCGTTACTGCCCGTAGTGGCTGACGAAAGTTGTTTGATAGAAAGCGATGTGGCCCGATGTCATAATCGGTTTCATGGCATTAATATTAAGCTTACCAAGTGTGGAGGACTTACTCCTGCCCGCCGCATGATAGCAGAAGCTAAAAAAATGGGCATGAAAGTAATGGTAGGTTGCATGACCGAATCCAGCGTGGGGATTTCGGCCATTGCCCAACTGGCCCCTATGCTGGATTATGTAGATATGGATGGCACGATGCTGATAGAAAATGACGTGGCGAATGGTGTGCAGGTAACCCCCACTGGCATTGTATATTCCTCAGAAAATGGAACAGGGGCCAGCCTGAGAGATTAGAGATTCATAGCAACAAAAAAGTTGAACATGATGCATGCAAATGAGTTGCCGGGCAGGACCGTAAAGGCTGGAGAAAAAGAACTGCTTTATTTTAGCGGTACGTCTTATTTGGGCATGGGAAAAAACACAGCCTTTCGTGAGCAACTTCAGGAAAGTCTGGCACATTATGGAACCAACTATTCCAGTTCCCGCACTTCAAATTTACAGTTAGGCATTTATGAAGAAGCAGAAGCTTTCCTTGCCCACTTTACAGGAGCTGACGCGGCACTTACGCTTTCATCGGGCTATTTGGCATGCCAGGCTGTGGTACAGAATTTAGCCCAAACCCATACATTTATCTATGCCCCAAACGCCCACCCGGCATTGTGCCGAAATTCCGAAGATTTTTATACAGGAAATTATGCTGAATGGAGTACCTCAGTTTCGCATCAGTTGGAAAAAAATCCTGCCAGTAAATGGGTTATTGTCTCCAATTCGCTGGATGCTTTATTGGCCAGGCAATATGATTTTGAGTGGGTAAAGCAGTTGCCAGCCGACCAGGAAATTACGCTGCTCATAGACGATTCGCATGGGTTTGGCATCATTGGTGAGAATGGAGCGGGAATTTATGCCACTCTTAAGCCCCTGTGCAAAAACCTGCGATTGATTGTCGTAAGCTCTTTCGGAAAAGCCTTTGGTATTCCGGGCGGGCTGGTTTTGGGTGATGAGCCATTCATTCAAAACCTAAAAAAAAGCCCGTATTTCACCGGAAGTTCGCCCATTATCCCGGCTTATCTGGATGCTTTTTTGCTTTCACAGGAATTGTATAAGAATGCCAGAAAGCAACTTTTTGAAAACATAACCCGGTTTTCCGAAGCCATTGGTCACGCAGGTCTTTTTCAGTACTTTGAAAATTATCCGGTGTTTTATACCCCTGATAACCAATTATATGTTGCCCTAAACAACCGTTGTATTCTTTCCAGTTTTTCGTACCCCACCCCTGATAGCAAGCCCATTACCCGGGTTGTATTAAGCAGCCTGCACTTTTTGGAAGATATAAATCAACTCGCCCGGTGGATTCATGAATATCTGCAGGGCGTTTATGAAACAAAATGATGACAAAACCGTCAATATGATTAACATTGTAGTTTTTTTATGTATTTACAAATTACACATACCTGCATTGCTTCAGCATTGGCTGAGATAGCATAAAAGCAAACAAATAGTTTGTCCAGTTTGTCGAACAGGCACCTTGCCTGTTGGAAGGATTTATTTGTTTGCACCATTCACTTTTATCGCAAAACCAAACTTTTGTGGTGCGGTAAAAGCACACCTGTATTTTATATAATTATTTCATTTATGGGCCTTATTCAGGGCAATGTCTGTGGACTTTTCCCAAACAATGACTTTTCTTGTTTGCCTGCATTTTTGTAGAAAACAGAAAAATGAGGCGCATTCTGATTGAATCAAATCATTACTACGATGACATCAATAAATTTAGAATTACTGGGTTGGAACCCTTTTTTTGAAGAAGCTTTTCAACCCTACAAAACGGCAGGCTTTAGTGTAGGCCGCATTGCTATTGAGCATAAAACCCATTATGAAGTACTGACCGAACAGGGCACGTTTACCGCAGAAGTCACTGGAAAACTTCGCTTTACAGCCAGCACTTCTTCCGAACTTCCCAAAGTAGGCGATTGGGTGGTTTTGACTTTGTTTGCAGAAGAACAAAAAGCCATCATTCATGATATTTTGCCCCGCAAAACTCGTTTTTCAAGGAAAGAGGCCGGTAATCGTACAGAAGAACAAATTATCGCTACGAACCTTGACCGAATTTTTGTGGTGCAGGGACTGGACGGAAACTTTAACCCCCGCAGACTGGAGCGCTATCTGTTGCAAATACGGCAAAGTAAAATAGAACCGGTAATTGTGTTTAACAAAGCGGATTTGTGCACAGATGCAGATGAAAAGGTGGCAATGGTAAAATCTCTCATTAAAGATGTGAAAGTCGTAAAAGTAAGTGCCATCCACCGCACAGGTTTTTCGGAACTTGAGCGTTATGTGCAACCGGGACTTACCATTGCTTTTGTGGGCTCATCAGGTGTGGGGAAATCCACCCTGATTAACCAATTGATGGGAGAAGCTCACCTGCAAACAAGACAAGTACGGACTGCGGATGATAAAGGAAAGCACACCACCACACACCGCGAGTTGGTTCTGTTGGAAAACGGTGCTTTGCTCATAGATACACCCGGCATGCGTGAACTACAACTTTGGGCAACCGGGGATGAGGAAACCGAACTTTCTTCTGAAATAGAGCAACTGGCTATGGATTGTAGGTATGATGACTGCACACATACCCATGAGGCAGACTGTGCGGTATTGGAAGCCCTTGAAACGGGAGAACTTTCAGATGGGCAGTATCAGAATTACCTGAAAATGCAGCGAGAATTGCGGTACCTTGAGGAAAAGCAAAGTGAAAAAGGTTTTTTGGAAAGAAAAGCACGGGAGAAGCAAATTCACAAGCATATTCGTAAAACAATAAAACATAGAAAATGAAAAAGCTAAATCCCTCCGTCACCTACTGTAAGCTGTATTTATAAACTGCAAAACTATGAGGCTCGTCAAGCGTGAAGGTCAACTGTCCTTCACTGTCTGTTGTAGCCTCATAGTTTTTAGCATTTCCGGTAATGCTTTTCAGTCTAACTTTGGTATTGGCTGGCAACCAGGTTTGGATGCTTTTACTATGCTGATTATTCAGTTCCCTAAACACGACAAAAAATCCCTGCCCATCTTTTACAGATTGGAAACCTGTCCAGCTCGAGCCATCTGGTTCTTCACCCACGGGCAAGATTGTTCCTTCGTGAAGCTCAGTTTGAGTGTGTTTATATGCATTAATCATCGGAATAATTGCTTCTGCCTCTTTGGGTAAATTAGAACCCTCAAACCAGGCCAACGGCTGGGCGGCAAGGGTGATGGCAAACTGATAAGCGAACGGAATTTTTGAAGGGGCAAACAAATCATCGGTAGGATACTTATCTTCGTTTCTCCATTTGTTCAAAAATTCTATTTGCAGGTTTTCGGCAGGAACGTATTTGGCCAGCATCCATAAATTCCGAAGTGTCCAAAAAGGGTAGTATTTACCCCAGTCAGTATAGCGGTTTTCCAGGAAAATATTCCCATATTGGTTCATGTAATGGTAGCCTGTTCGGTTATTTGCAGTCGCATCTACATTAAATACTACCTCATTGCCGGTTTGCTCCAATACTTCTTCAAAAAAGTTTTTCAGGTTAATTTCAGCTTTTTTGGTGGGTAGTTTTATGCCATCAATTTTAAAATACCTGATGCCGTAATCTTTGTAAAGCCCGGCCACAATATCAGCATCCTGTTTCCAGTTTTCGTAACCGCTGGCATTGCTGGGGTGAAACCACAAGCCTAACTGCACATTGTGGGCTTTGGCATAATCCACCACTGTCTTGAAACCATTGGGAAACCGCTCTTTGTTGGGTTGCCAGCTTGCCTTGTCCCACTGGTCCCACAGCTTACCTGACTGGTCAGCAGAATTTTGTGAAAGCCCTTCCTGCCAGCCATCATCTATTTGAAAGTGTGTAATGCCATATTTGGCGCAGGCATCCACTTCTTTTTTGATAAATGCTTCGCCTATGCTGGCATCCCGGTTTCTGTCGCCCCATGTGTTCATCATTATCATGTCATCCCTTCCGGGCAGGTGTTTCCTTAATTTTTTCTGATATTTTCTGATGGCAGAAAGCATGGCTAATTCGTCAGGCCCTGCCATCCCAATGACTACCGAATAGGTTTTTATCCAATCGTCGGTGGGCAAATCGTTGGGTAAAATACCAATGCCAGCCACTTCTATTTTTTCGTTTTCAACCTTAAAATCGTAGCCGGGATAATGCAATTGTACAAAGGAACAGGGTGCCTCTTTGATGAAAAATACATCTGTTTTGTTGAGTAAGTCCTTTACTGTTAAAATATTCCCTTTTTGTGTCAAGGCTTTGCCAAACGACAGGAGTTCCTGCTCAAATACCAGGTTGTTGTGTGAATCGGTTTGGTCAAAAAACGCTACCGCTTTTGTTTTTAAGTGCCGGGAAGGAAAACTGTAAGTTGCCAGCCGGGTTTGCAACGCATCAAAATTCAGTTTTTCATTTTTATTAAGAAGGTAATAATCAGTGGCAATGGCCGGGGTTTCCGGGTATATTCTAAAAACTGTTTTCAGTTCATAGTCTTGGTAAACTTTATGAACTTCGGCTTCTAAATACGCACAAGAAATTTTGGTTTCATTTACTACGGTTTTCCGGAAAGTTGATTTTATTAACTCAGTATTTACCGGGAAAAGTTCCTGAGGTTTTTCGTCAGTGAAATCTATTTTTTGATTATCTGTTTTATTTTCAATCGAAATGTTGATGAGCGCTCCTTTGTTCCACAAAAATTTTTGGGTAATCACCTTATTCCCCAGGGTTAATGTATCATTCTCTAATGTAGCATAGCACCCTTTCACTTGTGGGTTTGATTGAGATTGAGCTATTAAAAGAGGGAGGTTAATCAGGATAAGTGAAAAAGTAAAAAGAAGTCTGAGCATCATTATTTTGTTTTTTGAAACCAGTACTGAGTTTTAAAGTTTGGTAAAAATACATTGATTAACCCTTTTCCCTGCGTAGATTTTGGGCTAACATACTGAACTTTTCATTTTATTTCAAAAAAACCAACAATCACACATTTTATACGGTTTTATCAAACTTTTACTGCTGTTTTTTCTAATTTCATACCGAAATAATAAACATTCTATGACAACAGGGCAGAAGATAACGAAGCGACAAAATATGGAAGTGGGTGTGCTGGTAGCTTTGGCAGGCATTGTTTTCTATAAAATCACCGGGCATGAATTATACTTTATTGTTTCAGTAGTAAGTTTGATTGTGGTGTTGGTCGCTCCCATTCTTTTCAAGCCACTTTCTTTCCTTTGGTTTGGTTTATCAGGGTTGTTGGGGGCAATTGTGCCAAAAATTTTACTTACTTTGGTGTTTTTTCTTTTGGTTGTGCCTGTCGGGCTTGTCCGGAAAATTTTTGGGAGAGACACCTTACAATTGCAAAAGTTCAAAAAAGGAAAAAATCCGGTAATGCACGAAAGAAATTATACTTATGCTAAAAAAGACTTTCACCGTTCTTTCTGATTAAAACACAAAAAAATAATGATAGAGTTTGTACGTGAATTTTGGCTGTTTCTGAGGGAAAGAAAAAAGTTTTGGATGCTCCCGCTCATTGCCATTTTATTCCTGATCGGTTTGCTGGTCGTCGTTACTTCCGGTTCTGCTTTGGCACCTTTTATTTATTCGGTTTTTTAGGCATTCAATCGTTTCGTTGTGCAAGAAATTATCCTCGGAATCTCTGCTTTTTATCATGACAGTGCTGCAGCCCTCATTATCAATGGTGAGATCATTGCAGCTGCCCAGGAAGAACGGTTTACCAGGGTAAAACATGATGAAAGTTTCCCAATGCATGCCATTCAATATGTGCTGAAAGAAGGGATAGTTTCCCTGGAAGATGTGACCGCCATCGTATTTTATGACAAACCCCTGCTGAAATTTGAGCGACTGCTGGAAACGTACCATGCATTTGTTCCCAAAGGCCTTATCAGTTTTCTCAAAGCTATTCCCCTATGGATACGGGAAAAGATATTTCTGAAAAAGTTAATCAAAGACAACTTATCTGAAATAGGTCCTGTAAAAGTACCCATTCTTTTTTGCGAGCATCACCTCTCGCATGCTGCCAGTGCTTTTTTTCCTTCCCCTTTTCAGGAAGCGGCTATCCTGACAATAGATGGCGTAGGCGAATGGGCTACCTGCTCTATCGGGTATGGAAAAGATAATGCCATTACCAACCTGAAAGAACTGCATTTTCCTCATTCGTTAGGGTTATTATACTCTGCGTTTACCTATTACTGTGGTTTTAAAGTAAACAGCGGAGAATATAAACTGATGGGACTGGCTCCTTATGCCAAAACTGATAGCCCGAAGGTGCAGGCGTTCAAACAAAAAATTTTGAGTCAACTGGTAGATGTGCGGGAAGATGGATCGATTTTGCTCAATATGAAATATTTCCGGTTTGCTACCGGCCTGAAAATGACAAATGACAAGCGGTGGGAAGCTTTGCTGGGTATCCCGCCCCGTATGCCTGAATCTGAAATTACACACCCCTATATGGAACTGGCGCAGGCCATTCAGCAGGTAACGGAAGAAATTGTTGTGCGATTAGCACAAACCGCCAAAAATCTTACCCAAAGTGATTATCTGGTAATGGCCGGGGGCGTAGCACTCAACTGTGTGGCCAACAGCCACCTGCATAAAAGTGGTATTTTTAAAGCTATTTGGGTTCAGCCAGCTGCCGGGGATGCCGGTGGTGCCCTGGGCTGTGCTTTGGCTGCCCATCACATTTTCCATGAAAAACCGCGTTTATCTTCAGGAAAAGATGCAATACAAGGGGCTTATTTGGGGCCATCTTTCAGTGAAAAAGAAATACTGGCAATCATCAGAAAATATAATCTGAATGCATTGCATTATCCTGACTTTGCCAACCTCGCAGATGATGTAGCGAACGAACTTGCCGGGGGCAAAGTAGTAGGCTGGTTTCAGGGGCGCATGGAGTTTGGTCCCCGGGCATTGGGTAACCGCAGCATCCTGGCCGATCCTCGCGATGCTGACATGCAGAAAAAACTGAACCTGAAAATAAAATTCCGGGAAAGTTTTCGTCCTTTCGCCCCCAGTGTGTTGGAAGAAGAAACTATTACTTACTTTGATATGGACTGTCCTTCTCCCTACATGACAATGACAGCTCCAGTTCAGAAAAAAAGAAGAAAGAATACAACAGAAAAAGAAGAAATTCATGATAGATTGCATCAAGTGCGGTCCGACATTCCGGCTGTTACACATTTGGATTATTCGGCCAGGCTTCAAACCGTATCAAAAACTACCAATCCCAGGTTTTGGACATTAATCAAAAAATTTGAGCAAAAAACGGGAATAGCATTGTTGGTGAATACAAGCTTTAACGTAAGGGGCGAACCAATTGTGTGTACACCTGAGGATGCAGTACAATGTTTCTTTAAAACAGAAATAGATGTATTGGTGATGGGTAATTTTCTATTCCTCAAAACCAATCAGCCCCAACTTCACTTCCAACAAAAAGGTGAATCAACTTTTGCCACGGATTAATCCTGAAATTTATCCTTAAAGTTTAGGTTTTTAGTGCGTTGGTCTGAAAGTTCAGCGGGTGTACGAGGGATTTGTGCGGGGAAGCATGGGATGCCCCGCATTAAACATTCCGCATCGGTCCAAAAGAGTTGTTATCTGACGATTATAGATGAAAAATCCGGGTGTTTCCTCAATGCCCGCGTTTTTCTCCCATTTCCATATTAATCAGGTAAACAAGCTGCTTGTACAGCAGTATTTGATAGCAACCTTTGAGCAATGGGGGTTACCCAAGTGTATTAAAGTAGATAATGGACACCCTTTTGGTGATCCACAACGCACTTCAGTGCAGGTACTTGGACTTTGGTTAATTGGTTTGGGAATTAGATGATTTGGAATCGCCCGCGCCAGCCACGAGATAATGCCAAAGTAGAGCGTATGCAAAGGACTACAAAACGATGGGTAAAATTAGAAAAATGTCATAATAGGGAACAATTACAAAAACATGACCACCGTCATAGACGGTGGTTTTCTATACGGTTAATAAAAAAAGCCCTGAGTGTATCCCAGGGCTAATTTCAAGTGAACTCGGCAGGATTCAAACCTGCAACCTTCTGATCCGTAGTCAGATGCTCTATTCAATTGAGCTACGAGTCCGTAAGCGAGTGCAAAGGTAAGGAATTAATCCCTTTGTTTGCAAGTGTAAATGCAAGCTATCTCACCATTTCATACAATGATTGCTGCCGTGGGGCGTTCCTGATAGGAAAACGTATTGCTGCATCACTAAGTTGGGGTACATACTGGCAGGTACACTGAAAAATACTAACTTTGTGCCCTTGAGTAGATAAGCCGGGTCAACGTTACCCCATTAAGCCATAATTTTATGAAAAAAATATTTTTTCTTGTAGGAACCGCCTTTGTATTACTTACTGCACCACTTGCCTTTGCGCAAGAGGCTGAAACCCACACCCCCGGTGCCCAGCCCGACTTTCCCGGTACATTGGTGATTGACATGGGACTCAACTTTTTGCTGGATGCCCCCGACGAGATGGACACAAAAGTTTTTCCTTCCCGTGGGTTCAATGTGTATTATATGTACGAATATTTTTTGGGTGACCCCCGCTTTGCCTTTTTACCGGGTATTGGCTTTGGATTCGAGAAATTTGAATTCAAAAACAATGTTACCCTGAACGATATTTCCGGCGGCGATACACTCAAAATGATTGAGCTGGACAATGAAATTTATCAGGATGTGAAAAAGTCGCAGTTTGCCATCAACTATGTAGATATTCCCATTGAGTTTAGGTTTACTTCGAACAAAGATATTCCGGGCAATGGTTTTATGGTGGCTGTGGGTGGTAAATTTGGTTACCGCATAGACAGCTACACCCGCATCAAATACAAGCAGGACGGAGAAACCAAAAAGAGCAAGCTCAAACAAGATTACAACCTGAACCAATTTCGCTATGGCGTACATGCCCGCCTGGGCTTCAGGGCCATTAACTTGTACGGGTATTATGCATTGTCACCATTATTCGATAAAGGAGAGGGACCACAACAAACAGAAGCCCAGCAACTGAAGGTAGGCATATCTGTCGCTCTTTTCTAGTAAAAGCAGTTTGTTTACCTTTCACGGATAATTGGTTCATTGAAAATACCCCTGCGGTTGAGCCACAGCCCCAGTGCTTCCCCGGTAGGGGAGTTCCACGGGCGCACTTTGTAAATGGGCACTTGTTTGATTTCGGCAATTTCATCGCCCAGCTGTATTTCGCCAAAAGCACGGATATGAAAAACGATAATCAGCTCGTTTTTTCTGAAAAAGGGATAATTACCCATAAACTCCACAATCTCACCTTTCAGGCCAATTTCTTCTTCCATTTCCCGTAACATACCTTCTTCGGGACTTTCGTCTTTTTCCAGAAAACCTGTTACCAGTCCAAATAAACCTTCGGGCCACCAGGCATTGCGGGTGAGTATAATTTTTCCTTCATATTCAACAATTCCGGCTACTACGGGCAAAGGGTTGTTCCAGAAAACAAATTCACAGGAAGCTGCACTGCATGCCAGCCTTTCCCTGCCAGACCGCTCTTGTAAAGTTAAATTGCCTGCACATACAGGGCAGTATTTTAATTCGGGCATTATGATTTTCCGTTGGTATGTACAGGTTGTTTCAACGGATCATCCATGCCTGGGTTTTTGTATTCTTTTTCGTCTTTCCGTGCAAAATTAGCTTTTTCGTTGCTTACCCACTGATTTACTGAAGCCTGAAACATCTCTTTGTGGGCAGCCAGCATGACATCCATGATGTGTGTATTGCTCTGTATTTCTTTTTCCACTTTCACATCCTGTACTTCGCCTTGTAACTTCCGGTTGCGCATGCGGGCTTCCATGGCTTCCTGCTGGGCCAGGGCAATTTCGTGCTCTTTGTTTTGGAGAATATCGTCGTACGGGCCTTTTTCAATGAGAAATTTCGTAAAAACCGGGGCGCATTCCAGTACAATGAACAAAAGCATAATAAACCAGCTCGCCGGGGAATTCAATCGTTCCAGAGCGGTAAGGCGGGCGCTCAGTCCGGTGTTGGCTTCAATAATGGGTTGGCCCTCGGCAAACTCTTGTGATAGCTTCTCGTTCAACTGCTGAATTTCAGCTTCCCGGGCAGCAATTTGTGGTTCCAACCGGCTTTTCAGTTCCTGCAATTCGCTTTCCATGCGATTGTACTGCATCACTTTTTCACGGAACACAGGGCCTTTTCCCCTCAGTCCGGTGCCTGCAGTACCTTCGGCTTCTCCTATGTAGTCCTGGTACAATTTATCCCGCTGAGCCTGTTTTTGGGCAATTTCTTCCCGCAGGCTGTTGATTTCACCTTTCAGGGTTTCGGTACGCTGGAACTCGGTATTTTGGGCAATAAGCTGGTTCGCTTCGTTTTCTTTTTCCTGGTTCATCTTCAGCAATTCAGCATCAATTTCCGTTTGGAAAAGGCGCAATTCTAATGGTTTGGAAATCACAATGGCAATGATGACCGCCAGGGCAATCCGGGGCAGCACGTGCATAAACTCTTTCAGCTTGTTGTTATTTTTCTTCAGGGTAGCCACAATCAGGCGGTCGATGTTGAAAATAACCATGCCCCAGAAAATGCCAAAAGCCACGGCCATCCACACACTCTTAAAAGCGAAATAAAGTGCATACCCGCCAGAAATCATGGCCAGCATGCCTGTAAAAAAAACCGTAGCTCCAATGGCCGCGTGTTTTACCCGTTCAGATTTTGGGCATTTTGCCAGCACATCGGTATCTGCGCCGGCGCAAAAAAGAAAAAAGTCTTGGAATGAATAGCTGTTATTTTCCTGTACTTCATACCTGGATCGAGGGAGATTTTCCATAAACTTTAAGAATTAAGGGTACAACTCAAAAAAGTAGATATTTTCCGGGTAGTGAAGTTTTGGTTTAAGCAGTTAAGCTAAAAAAATGATTCTATTCGTTTGCGTAGTTGTGGGAATTAACGCCAGCCTGTGCGGGATATTGCCAGAGTTCGTATATTGTAGTAAGAAATTGGAAAGCTGAACACAATTTGATGTTAGTTCGTACTTTATTTAATAAGGGAAAAAGCACTTAAAATCATGACAGCAACAGAGATTAAAACCCACTTGCACGCACGTATTGAGCAGCTGAGTGAAAGTCAGTTGAAGCAGCTCCGTAAGCTGGTCAATGAGAATTTCCCGGAAGGGAAAGTCACGCAAAAACCGAAGAAGAAGCGAAAATTGGGTACAATGCCGGGGCTGGTCAAATACATGGCTCCTGACTTTAATGAACCTTTGGAAGACTTTAAAGATTATATGCCAGAATGATGTATCTTATCGATACAAATGCCCTTTTATGGGCTATGGAAATTCATATTTTACCAATAAGCTTTGAAGCTGTTCGAGGAGTGAAAAAGTTACCTTTTCATCACAAAGACCCTTTTGACAGGTTAATCATTGCACAAGCTCAGGCTGATAATCTCATCATAATTACCAAAGACAAGGAATTCAGCACTTATCCTGTAAAAACCTTGTGGTAAAACTTTTCACGAACTCCAAATGATTATTAATTGACTTTGATTTTTTAATGTAAAAACTATAATCATAAATATTCCCTCCCCCATCCTCTTCAACCCCTGGAAACACCACGCCCGGTTTATCACCCGCCAAATTCAACAAGCCAAAAAGTTAGGTTTGCCCCATTATACAAAGGCCGTAAAAACCATTGGCAACAACCAAATGGATATGTACGTGGGCAGTATGTCCCCTGCAAAAGTTGGAGAGGGGATATTAAAACTTTTGCAGGAAAAACAAATAACTTCCAAAGAAGGTTATCAACATTGGATAACACAAGGCCAGGAACAATACCGCTTGCTTACCATCATAGACGAGTCGGTATGGACGCTACTGTGGAGCCCGGGCACGAAAAGGTATATCCATATTCATCCGGCACGGTACACGCCACACACCACGCGTGTAAAGGGTACTTCCCTCAAAACCGTGATTTTAAGTTGTGCCTATGCGCGTATTGAAGGGAAACAATTAAATCTTTCTTTAATTAATCAGGTAAGAAAAGAAATACTGGGGCTGTCGCCGGTGCAACGCCTTAACTCCGAAAAAGGCTTGGGAAAAGTATGGAGATACTTTACGGAATGATAGCTATTTCCCAAACTTTTACCCTATTTTTGAAGTTAATCATGCGTAAAACATTTGCTTGCCTGCAAGCCATTCAGTTGTAGAAAATACCAGGCTTTGCTACTTTAGCGCATAATTAGGACAAAGTAAGCATTCACGTCAATTAATTACTATGGGAAGTTCACGGCAAAAAGTGCTGGTGGTAGATGACGAAGAGGATATCCTGGATTTGTTGAAGTACAACCTTTCCAGGGAAGGATATAAGGTGAAAACAGCCATTAATGGGTATAAAGCAGTAGAAATTGCTGAAATATTTGTACCCGACCTCATCCTGCTGGACATCATGATGCCCAACCAGGACGGGGTAGAAACCTGTCGCCAGCTCAGGGAACTGCCCGATTTGCACCATACTTTTATCATTTTTCTTACGGCCCGTTCTGAAGAATATTCTGAAATTGCTGCTTTTGATGTGGGGGCCGATGATTACATCACCAAGCCCATCAAACCCCGCGCCCTTATGAGCCGTATTTCAGCGTTGTTCAGAAGGGAATCGAAACGGGGTTCCAATACTAACCTGATCACTATTGGTGATTTGTCTATTGACCGCACCAGTTACACTGTAATTGTAAAAGGGGAAAAGATAAACCTTCCCAAAAAAGAGTTTGAACTGCTTTACTATTTGGCCCAAAACCCCGATAAAGTACACAGCCGGGACGACCTGCTGCAAAATATCTGGGGAGCAGACGTTTACGTGCTTGCCCGCACGGTAGACGTACATATCCGAAAAGTGCGGGAAAAAATTGGCAGTCAGTACATTACTACCGTAAAAGGCGTAGGCTATAAGTTTGTAGCGTCATAAGCATTTATTTTAACCCTATTTTTTATGAAATACCCCTGGCTGGAAGTAGCCCAGCAAATCCAATCTATTGCCCAGGCGGGCCTTACTTTTTGCGAAAACAAGTACGATATCGAGCGGTATGAGCAACTGCGTGCCCTGGCCGGTAAAATTATGGCCGACTTTACCGATACTGAAATGGAAAAGGTGGAGCAGCTTTTTTTGAACGAAACGGGCTACCAAACTCCAAAGGTAGATGTGCGGGGCGTGGTATTTCGCAACAATAAAATATTGCTGGTGAAAGAAACCATCGATAACTGCTGGTCGTTGCCCGGCGGCTGGGCCGATGTAGGCGAAACAGCCCGAGAAGGAGTGGAAAAAGAAGTATTGGAAGAAGCCGGATTAAAAGTAAAAACAGAACGGATTTTGGCAGTTATAGACAAAAAATGCCATCCGCACCCTCCTTCACCATACTATGTCTACAAAATTTTCTTCCTCTGCAAGGAAGTTGGTGGCGACCTCACGGGCGGCATGGAAACCAGCGATGTACAGTTTTTTACCCTTGATGAACTTCCCGAACTTTCCGTGGAACGCAATACGGTTTCTCAAATAGAACTGATGTTTGAGTTTTTGAAAAACCCGGAAAAACCCGTGGTTTTTGATTAAAATAACTCAGGAGGTCGGATACCCCCTGTCCGTCTTATATCGCCTTGCTTTTCAGCACAACTTAAACTTTGACAAAGCGCTCAAAGTGGTGCAACGTATATCTTCTAGCTGGCTTTGTTAAAGTCAAAAAAACAATTTGTCCTGAATAAATAAAAAACTAAGGTTGCAGGAAAATCGCTATATTATGGTATATTTTCCCGTATAGGAAAGCAACGATGCTGTATGGACCTTACCAATGAAATAACCCAAAACACCCAGCAAAAAAAGTACAAGCCCATTCTTCCGCGAAAAAAGGAGTGGCCGGTTGTGCAAATGAGCCGGAATATTAAGGTGTTTGTGCAAACAGTAATAGAAAACACCATTAACCAAATTGAAACCGAAGCACCTACTACCGAAGCCTTGATAGATGAGCTGGAATCTACCCTTTATCTGGAAAAATTACGCATCCGGCAAAACCCCTGGGCGGTAGACCCTCAAGACGATGAAGCTTTCTGGAAAAAAATAAAAAACAAGCTGGTCACCATTTCAAGTGAACAGTATACCGAAGAGCAAAGAAAAGTGATTGTACATGATTTGCTCTATAGCATCACAGCCCGTTATGCCCACGAAATATCCAGCAAATTCAAACCTTCCTATTATCGCATGGCGCGCACAGTGGTTACTTTCGGCTTTGCACGCCTGCTCAATGCGGCCCGGGTAAAGGGTTTCAGGTCGCTTTTTAGCAATCGTTATACCCTGCGTGATAAAATCAATATTGTGGGGAAGCATGAGCATTTACGTAAACTTGCCCAAAAAGGCACAATCGTGATGGTGCCTACCCATTTTAGTAACTTAGATTCTATCCTCATTGGATGGGTGATTCATACTTTAGGGCTGCCTGCTTTTATTTATGGTGCCGGGCTTAACCTGTTCAATATCAAAATATTCGCGTATTTCATGAACAGCCTGGGTGCTTACAAAGTAGACCGCCGGAAGAAAAATAAAATTTATCTGGAAACGCTGAAAGCATATTCCAGCCAGGCCATTCAATGGGGATGCCACAGCTTGTTTTTTCCGGGAGGTACCCGCTCCCGCTCAGGCAGTATTGAAGACAAGCTAAAATTAGGATTGTTGGGCACAGCCGTAGAAGCACAGCGCATATTTTTTGAGCAACACGTAGCACAAAATGAGCCTCTGGAGAAAATATTTGTAGTTCCGGTAGTCATCAACTATCACTTTGTGCTGGAAGCGCCTACCCTGATCAGGGAGTACCTGGAAAAAGAAGGGCAGGAACGGTATTATACCGAAAGTGATGAGTTTTCTAACTCGTATAAAATCGTCAAGTTTCTTTTCAAGTTTTTTACCAAAGGGTCGGATATTTCGGTGAGCTTTGGCCGGCCTCTCGATTTTCTGGGCAATTTTGTGGATGAAGAGGGCAACAGCCTTGATAAAAACGGGAACCCGATCAATACATTAGAATACTTTATGACACAAAGCGCCATCACGGCCGATAAGCAGAGGGAAGATGTATATACCAATATGCTGGGCAGTGCTATTTTAAAGTCATACTATAAAAACAACCGCGTTTTTTCCAGCCACCTGGCAGCATTCACGGCTTTTGAGCTTTTCCGAAAAAAGTACAAAAAACTAGACCTTTTTAACTTACTTCGCCTGCCTGAAGAAGAGCTGATATTAAGTTACGAAACTTTCAGGGATACTTTTTCCCGTTTGCGTGACGAGGTATTCAAATTACAAGCGAAAGATAAATTAAAAACAGCACCACACTTGCAAGGAGATGTAGACAACGTGATAGAACATGGTATCGGAAATGTGGGTATGTACCATGCCAAACGCCCTTTGCTACAAAATCAAGAGGGAGACATTACCACAATGGATATGAACACATTATTTTACTACCGAAACCGCATGGAAGGATATGACCTCGAACAATTCATCTGATGAAAAGCCCGTAGGGGTAATTGGGGCCGGTAGTTTTGGTACGGTCATGGGCAATTTGCTGGCCATGCACTCTGATGTAATCCTGTATGCCCGTCGGGAAGAAGTGGTTGAGAAAATTCGAAAAACCCGAAAGCATTTGGGATACCCGATCAGTGAGCGCATCATACCTACCAGTGACCTGACCCAACTGGCCAAAAATTGCAACGTCATTATTCCTTTTGTGCCTTCCAACAACTTCAGGGAAATGATCCGGGATTTATCACCGCATTTGCGGCCTTATCACATCCTCATTCACGGTACCAAAGGGTTGGATATTACAGATCCTTCCCTGCTGGAAAACCCCAAGGCCATCATTACCCGGGAGCATATTCGTACCATGAGCGAGGTGATTGCCGAAGAAAGTGTGGTAGTGCGCACCGGATGCCTGGCCGGGCCTAACCTGGCAAAAGAACTGGGCGATGGGCAACCAGCTGCTACCGTCGTGGCCAGCCGCTTTGACGAGGTTATTCGAATAGGGCAAAAACTATTTAAAAACAACCGCTTTCAGGTATATGGCAGCACCGACCTTATCGGCATAGAATTGTGCGGGGTTTTAAAAAATATCATTGCCATTGCCTCAGGGGCCCTGAGTGGGCTGGGCCTGGGCGAAAATGCCCGTGCGCTGCTCATCAGCCGGGGTATGGTAGAAATGATCTATTTGGGAAAAGCCCTGGGGGGCAACACCAAAGCCTTTATTGGATTGGCAGGCGTGGGTGATTTGGTAGCTACCTGCTCCAGTTCCCACAGTCGTAATTTTACGGTAGGATACCGCCTGGCTAAAGGAGAAGATTTATCAAGTATTGTAGCAGATATGGAAGAAGTGGCTGAGGGGGTTAATACCATCAAAATTGCCAAACGGCTCGCCGATCATTACCGGGTAATGGCCCCTATTACCAAAGCGCTTTACAGGGTTTTGTTTGAAGACTTATCCGTAGAAAAAGCCCTGGAGGGTCTTATGAAATTCCCGATGGCTGAAGATGTGGATTTTCTGTAATACTAGAAATGTAAAGGTTCTGTGCTTACAATTGCATCTGGGTTGAGCGGGCCATAAATGTGGGGGAATAAAGCATATTGTGCCTGAGCTTCGGTCATTCCTGGCAATATGGCTCCTGGCTCATACCTGATTTCCGGGTTTACCTTCAGGGGATCTATGGCTAATATCACCCATTCTTTATCAGCCGTAAACCAGCCCGAATGCTTGACCCACTCGAGCTGTTGTGGGTCAGAGGCATGGATAAACCCTTCCTTTTCTATGGAAGCAGGGGAATACGGTTCTTCCGCTTGCCGGGCTTGCTCCCATATTGTGCGTTCAGCAATATGGTAGATCACTGCCTTTTCTCCTTTATTTTTCTTGGTCTCAACCATGCTGCTGGCAAAAGCTGCAAACGCCTGCATATTTGGGCTGATATACAGAAGTTGAAAATCATGCTCCCGCACCCCGTCTTTGATAAGTAGTGCCGGATATCCCATCCAACCCCAATACAAGGCAAACAAACCCAAAAAAAACAGAGGAAGCATCAGCCAGGGGTCACTGTGGTAAGTATAAATAGCCAATAATGAAAGCGGTGCTACAATACCCCCGGCAACCAAAGGCAACATCACGCGCCTGTGCCCGAATGCAATCCTTTTAATTTCAATGAGTGGAAAACGGTATGTTTTACCCTGCCTGACCACAACCAGGTCTTTTCCGGTGAGCAGGCATTTGTTGCGCTCATCATTGGCCTGATGCAGATAACAAATGGCATATATTTTATCTGCTTCCACCCACCTTTTGTTATTTTACGGTAGTGTAATAAAATTTCAATTTTACCCGGCTGCTATCCGTAATCAGATGGTTGATGGAAGACCCAAGCTGACTGGGGTACAGCAAAAAGTCTTTTTCAGTATTCCCTTCAAACACCCGTTGTGCGTAATTGCTCATAATGCCCCGGTAAGCAATGGTGCTGGTGTTTTCAACCGTGTCAGGGCGAAGTATGAGATCATTGCCAGAAATCCCATCTGTTATGGATTTAGGAGATACTTCGCCAAACCGGTCAACTACTGGTATCAATTTATTGTCATCTTTTACCAGGTAAGGCTGCATGGCAGAAGGAAGAGGCAAATATTCCCCGGGAAAATCAATCTCAATAGAAAATTCAGCACGGTTGATTGCCACATTTTCGGCCTTGCTATTGAGGAAATCAATGAAGGGGGAAAAGTCAACTTTTGGCACAATGCCCGTACCGGATTGCAGGTATACTTTGCCATTACCCGGGTCAAAATCTTGCAGGGGTTCAATAAGGCCGGCCAGTGGTGTTCCGGTGCGGTCACTTTCAATATTGCTAAACCAGTTAGCCGAAGCCCCACCCAGGGTATATGAGAGGGAATCGGAATTGGCAGTATGGTGATATATTCGTATTTCTGAGTCCTCTTGATTAAAACCAACCATATGATGGGTACCATCTGAACTTACCAGGGCAAGGCCATAAAAATACAGTTGGAGCACTTCATTATTCTCAACTTCCGGGTCACCATCTTTAATCTTCGTAAAAAGGTCGGTGCCAAAATCGTCATTCAGCATCACATGCACAGCATTCGTTTCCTTTTCAGGATCAACCGAAAAAGTGGCCTGGCCAATAGGTGTTGAGTCGTAAGGTACTTTATCCTCGCTGTAAAAAATTTTATTGACATAGATAGAGTCAACAGTTCCATCCTCTAAGGTATCAGTCCTGCCCACTTCAATAAGGGGTTCTTGCAGTAAATGTACAGACATACCCGAAGTAGCCGGTACTGAGGTTAAACCATACCAATAATCAATATTTAGGGCTAAAACAGTGGAGTCGTAAACCGCATCAGATGGAATATCGGAAGCGGGGCGGATGAAACTACTGAAAGAAGTTGCTGTAACAGTACCCAGGTTTTCGTTTTGATAAGAACCCGAAAGAATGCGTGAACGCCCGGCAGTCCTGATCGAGTCTACGAGTACCAAAGAAGAGGAAAGGACTAATTCTTTTTCAAAAATTCTAATATCTACATCATCGGGGCCCAGCCCAAGGCCGAGCTGGCTATCATCATCTTCACAAGCCAATAAAAAAAGGAGGGCTAAGCACAGGATCAGCCCTCCTTTTATATTATTTATTTTTTTTCTATCCAACAAGCTCATTATATAAGTTATAATAAGAATCTACAAGATCTTCTTTTTCGGTGGTATCTATGGTTTTCATACCAGAACATTCGCTGAAAAGAGAGTTCAGGCTTTCGCTGAATTCCTCTTCGGCTTTGATAACAGCATCGGCATACTCAATACCAATCTTGATAAACCCTTCAATATCGGC
The DNA here is from genome assembly GCA_965230065.1 of Cyclobacteriaceae bacterium. Taxonomy (GTDB): domain Bacteria; phylum Bacteroidota; class Bacteroidia; order Cytophagales; family Cyclobacteriaceae. Next base: position 1,481,070 of record OZ245942.1, read on the forward strand.
TGATTTCAGGTTATCAAGCATGCTGTCTTCAATGTCAATCATTTTCACCTTATCTATCAGGTTATTACTGAATTTGTGTGATACCAAATTGTTGTAAACAGTAAACACAGTTTTAGCGCTTTTAAAGATAGGGTCGTTTTTATACGTAGTTTTCACATACATGGGAATCAGGCTTGTCATCCAGTCGTTGCAGTGGATAATGTCAGGTGCCCATCCCAGTTTTTTTACAGTTTCTAATACTCCTTTACAGAAAAAGATGGCACGTTCATCATTATCAGCATAAAAATTATCTTCTTTGTCAAAGAAAACGGACTTTCTGTGGAAATAGTCTTCGTTATCGATAAAATAAACTTGCAATTTTGCATTAGGGATGGAAGCTACTTTGATTACCAAAGGTTTTTCTTCTTCACCCACGGCGATATTGATACCGGAAAGCCTTACTACTTCATGCAACCTGTTTTTCCGTTCATTGATTAATCCAAAACGCGGAACAAGAATACGAATTTCCATGCCTCTCTCCTGCATCCCCTGTGGCAACTTTCGTACGAAATCTGCTACTTTTGAAGTTTGCAAGAAAGGATTGATTTCACTGGCTACATAAAGGATTCTTAGTTTTGACATATCTGTGCGAATTTGGTAAGTTTTTTAAAAATCTAACTACAAAAATACTGGAATTTTATCTGACTATCAATTTTTTATTCCAGAAAACCTTAGTTTTGCCTGTTTTGTAACGACTGAGCGGTATAATCAGATGGAAGTTTTTGAAGACACAGCACCCCTGCAAAATTATTTAAAAATCCAACGATTAAATGAAAAAAATATTGGATTAGTACCAACGATGGGTGCATTGCACGAAGGGCATGCAGCGCTTGTTAAGGCAGCTCAACAAAGGGGGTTATTCACTGTGGCTACTATTTATGTAAACCCTGCACAGTTTAATAATCCTGTTGATCTGGAAAAATATCCGAGGAACATGGAAAAAGACAGGCAATTTTTGGAAGCATTGGGCTGCGATGCCCTGTTTTGCCCCTCCGATGCGCTCATGTACCCCGAATACCCACCTCAGTTGCAAATGTATTTTGGACACCTGGAAAATATAATGGAGGGCAAGTTTCGGAAAGGGCACTTTGGGGGAGTAGGGCTTGTGCTGAGCAAACTTTTTCATATGGTGCGCCCCAATGTAGCATTTTTTGGTCAAAAAGACTTTCAACAATTCATGGTAGTAAAAAAGCTGGTGGATGAGCTGGTATTTGATGTAGAACTGGAAATGGTGCCTACGGTACGTAATGCGGGCGGGCTTGCTTTTTCATCCAGAAACCAACGGCTTTCTGCCGATAAGCAGGAAATGGCGCAACATTTGCACAAAGCCTTGCAACTTGCCAGGAAGGAGTTACTTTCGCAAGAAGATGTAAGCACTACCAAAGCCATGATAGCAGCACATTTTGATACATTGGAAGAAATTTCGCTGGAATATTTTGAAGTGGTAGATGCTGAAAACTTTAAAGAGGTAAATAACGTAAGCAAACATCGGCAAGTGGTTTTGTGTATCGCTGCGTATATCAATGGCGTAAGGCTGATAGACAACCTTCTTCTTTTTTCTAATTGATTTATGAAAGTTTTGAGTGTAGCAGGAGGAAACAATGCAAATTCAAGTTTTAAAATCTAAAATTCACCGGGTAAGCATTACGCAGGCTGAACTGCACTATGTGGGCAGCATCACCATTGATGAAGATTTGATGGATGCGGCTAATATTATTGAAAACGAAAAAGTGCAAATTGTAAATATCAACAACGGTGAGCGCCTTGAAACATATGTGATTAAAGGCGAAAGGGGTACAGGCACTGTTTGCATGAACGGCCCGGCGGCCCGCAAAGTGCAGGTAGGCGATGTCATTATCGTTATCTCTTATGCCAGCATGGATTTTGAAGAAGCCAAAACTTTTAAACCTACCATTATTTTTCCTGACCAGCACAACAAGATTATCGGCTAATATGCTTAAAAATTTTTTAAAATACTCCATTTCTTTAGGCATTGCCTTCGCCTTGCTGTGGTATGTTTACAAAGACCTGAACCTGGAAGCCATGTTTGCCAAGCTGGCTTCGGTAAATTACTTCTGGGTGGTGGTGTCCCTCATTATTGCCCTCACAAGCCATGGGCTTCGGGCTTATCGATGGAATTTGATGTTAACGCCTTTGGGCTATCAGCTCAGTACCTTCCGTACTTTTCTGGCTGTGATGGTGGGCTATTTTGTAAACTTATTACTCCCCAGAATGGGCGAAATATCCCGGTGTGGCATCTTAAAACGCACAGATGATGTACCCGTAACTACCTCATTGGGCACCGTAGTAGCCGAACGCATTATAGACGTGATTTTCTTATTAGGCGTAGTGGGCTTAACACTTTTGCTGGAGTTTGGGAGGCTGAAAGATTTCTTTTTTGGTTTTGCTGTCAACAAGTTTGAGAATTTTGACTTCCTCAATCTGTTGATGATTTTGGGCATTGTGGGTGCACTCACGTTGGTGATTGTATTATTGGTACGCGCCCGCAAAGAACAACTGGGACAGAGCAGCATTTTTCAAAAAATCAAAAATTTTGCCCGGGAAATGCTAAAAGGGCTGACCAGTATCAATAAGCTGCAAAACCCGGCAGGCTTCTGGATTTCTTCCGTTTTAATTTGGGCGTTCTACTATCTGATGTCGTACACCATGTTTTTTACCTTATCGGAAACTTCCGATCTGGGCTTGCTGGCAGGGCTGGCCGTACTCGCTACCGGAAGCCTGGGCATGGCCGCTCCGGTGCAGGGAGGCATTGGCACCTTTCATATTCTGGTGAGCGGGGTGCTGGTACTGTACGGTATTTCCGAAACGGATGGTGTATTGTTTGCCACCCTCACCCACGGCATCCAAACCATTTCTTTTGTAATATTCGGAGGCATTAGCTTTGCTATCAGTTTGATGATTTCCCGCCGCAAGGCGAAGGTGCAGTCAATGGCGAAGTCGAGCGTATAACGGTATCATTTAGTGATTTGATAATCATTAATGAGAAGATTGGCCGATAAATTTAACCGGACTGCCAAATTTCTAATCATATCAACAGTCAGTTTTCTTTTCCTGTTTAAGACCTCCGAAACCCGGCTCTTTCCGCCTATTTCATTAATCAGGTCTTTCTGCTTTAAGTTCATTTCCTCCATTCTGATTTTTATGGCTTCAATAGGATCAGGCGCCTCGATTGGATAGTGTTTTTTTTCATATTCATCAATAATTAAACCCAATAGGTCAGCTTCATCACTTTCAGGAGTTCCGATGGGAGCATCAAAGATGGTTTCTAACCTTCTTAGTGCATCCTCGTATTCTGCTTCTGTTTTTATCAGCTTAATATTCATAATTTCATTGGTTTAAATCGTATTAGCATCTATTTTATCATAACCGCTGTGCGTGCCAACAAAACGGATAAATATCCATTGTTTTTCAAAATTAAACTTAGCTACAAGCCTGTATGAGTTCCCTTTTATATTGAAAACAATCCTACTATCTTTTAAAATACTTGCATTAGCATAGTTACTTTTTACATCATTCGGGTTTTTCCAATCAGCACTTATGGCAGTATCATACCACGTTTTAAGGTACTGCTCTGAATCTGCGTGTTTTTCCCAAAACTCCCTTAATGTACGTTTAGAAAATATTCTTTTCATTACATTTCTTTCTGACGAGTAAAGATAATAAAAGTTCTACATTTGGGAACTTTCTTGTGTATTTTTTGATGAAATCGATAATTATTTTATGAACACAATTAATAATGCGTCCCCGGAAATGCATCATAAGCCTTGATTTTCGCCTTTTCTATCCGGGTAAACCACACCTGGCAATCGGCATGCTTTTTCTCACCAATAGGGTTTCTTTGTTTGACGGTGAGGAAAATGTATTTTTCACCCACATGCATGGCGTGGTTGGCGTAGCGGTTGTCTTTGTCTTCAGAGCCTGTTGAGGGGTACCCCCATTCTTCTACATCCATTACATACTGCCAGGTTTGGGTGCCATCGTAACTTACGGCCAGCCCCAGCCGGGTGCGGGGCAGGTTGTTGACGGAAGGCTCATCATCCCGGTCGTTGTACGTCCAGAACATATAATAATGCTGCGGGTTATAGGCATCCCTTTCTACACTGAAGGCGCATTTGGGAGCTACAAAAGGCGTATTGTTCATTTCATCTTTCAGGTCGCTCCAATGAACACCGGGCGTTGACTTTCCCATGGCAAGGGTGTTGGCACCTTCCCGTCCATCGCGGGCGTAGGTTTTGAAGGTTTCATCAGGCAATTCCACCAACTGCATTTCCTGTACCGATTTGTAGCGGGATGCAGCCCCGTACAAAGGAAAAGGAATCAGTAACGTCCAGCTTTTTCCTTCATCTTTGCTCACGTACAGGTTTCTTTGTAGTGACATGTAAATTTCGCCTGTGGAGGCTTGGGTAAGTTTATCGGGCATCAGTCCGTGCCGGTTGATGTTGGCAATAACGCCCGTTTTTTTCCAGCTTTTCCCTTCATCGGTAGACAGTACAAACTGGGCATTTCCTTCGTCTGTTAGCCCAACGGAAAGGTAATTGCCTGATTGCAACCTAAGCAGTTGCGGACAACTGTGTTTGATGGTATCGCCCGCTGCGATGATGTGCTGCCATTTTTCGGGAGCAGTGCCTTTCCATGTAACGCCCATATCCCAGGAAGTGAGCAAAAACATAGGGAACTGAATATTGTGCTTCACCACCCGGTCATCGGCCGTAGCGCACAGCCCAATGAGGGAGTCGTCTTCTTTGGTTTGGATGGTGAGGTGCTGCGCCAGGTTCCGGCCATTTTCCCCGGGAATTTCCAGGGCATATTCCAGCACGCCTTCATTGACCCGCCCGTATTTTCCCTGATAGGTAATATCATCAAATTGGGCAATGGTGTTTTGGGTTTCAAAACCAATTCTACCGAAGGTTTGGTGCAAAAGCTCATCGGTTTGAACTTTCAGTTGCCCGTCTACCCAGAATTGGATACTGGCATCATGGGCAACAATCCGGAAATGATGCCATACCCGGTTTAACTTTTCTTGTGATGTTGCCCGTACATGTTTTTGCTGGTTGCTTTCTTCCTGTTCTACAATCGCATACTGTTCCTTCTCAAAATTATAAAGCAATTTGATGTAAGAGCTTTCTGCATTGTATCTGACCAGAAATGCGAGATAGCCATTGTTGGAACGAACCACCCGGAAGCGCCCTGTAAAGACCGGATTTCTTTCAAATACATGCAAATAGCTGTACTGCACCGCGTCTGACAAGTTACTTTGCTGGTACACATGGTTTTCCTGTTCACAATGAACTGCCCAGGATTGCGGGCCAGGTGCGTATTTTTGTATCCAATGTGAGGGTTGGGTATCGCAGGTTTCGTCTTCGAAGTTGTCATGAAACTCATATCCATAAAGGGGTGGATATGCGCAAAAGAGAAGAAAAAGGAGTAGGTAATATATTTTTTTATGCATAAAAAATTTGTGTATTAGATAGTCATTAATAATTTTATTTTCTTTAATGATTCAAATATGAAATATTATTTCGGTTTGTTGATTTTGCTGCACTGTCCTTTTTGGCATTGCCCCAAAAAGGACCAAAAAACTCTAGGATATTCAATGCTTCTCCCCACAAAGCCAGCGCACGCCCGCTGAATTTCCTGGCCAACGCACTGAAAACCAGGTGCTTTTTAAAAAAAAAAAAGCTCTTAGCCTTATTCGGTAATAAACTCTCCCCTCATCAGGTTGAACGAGTCATTTTCTTTGCGTCCGGTGAAAATGAGCGAGAATGTTTTGCCGTCTTCACTCAACCACTTATTGGAAAAGTTCCAGAAGAAAGTATTGAGGGGAATATGCCCTTCCCCCCAGTTTTTTTCATAGCAAACGGTGGTCCAGGGCCCCCAGGGATTTGGAGCATCAAAAATGCCAATATTTCCTCTGTGTGATTCGGTATGCTCGGTGGTGAGCATGTACCGCTGTAGTCCGGCATTATAGCTTACATTGATGCACCACCCTACGCCATCCGGATTTTCAAATACAGGTTTGCGTTGATTGATTTCTTTTGTCCAGACAGGTTTGTCATTTTGCATCCCGGCAAAAAAAGTATAGGCATCCCTATTTAAAATTTCATCTTTCGGCACCCTTGCCAAATCAATCAAACCAGGTTTTTGGCAATTCAGGTAGTCTGCTTTATCGTGATAGTCATCCGGGCCTTCATAGGATTGGAAACGGATGAGATAGCTGTAAACATAATCATCCCTGGCATCTTCATAATTTCTGCCGTAATTGCACACCGTGGGCATCATCACCCCTTCTTCCCGGGTAAACGACCAGTCGGTAAACTCCCAGGTAGCTCCGTGGTCTTTGGAAGAAGCGATTTTTACTTCTTTGAAAGGGTCTGCTTTTGTTTCAAACATACCCACCCACATATATAATACCTCATCGATACACACAATACCATAGCTTTTGCCGGTTACATCATGTTCATTTTCGGCATTGTAACCACCCCACACATTGGTCGCTTTGAAGTCGTGCCAGTTGGCTTCCAGGCGTGCTACACCGATGCTGGAACGTCCAATGCCATTGGTGCCTCCAAAGCCGCCACCATCTCCCCACACCGTGTACTGATGGTCATCATTTGCCCAGGTAATGGGCCAGTTATCACTCCCCGAAGCCAGCCGGATATGAGAAGGCCAGTGAAATTTTATCTCTTTAATCACCGGACTTTTGGGGTATGGGGAAGGTTGGGCAGTGGCGAGGGTTGAAGTAACGAGAAATAAAAAAGGCACTAATATTTTCAGCTTCATGTGTGGTATAATTTTTTGCCATGCCAAGGATTATTTTTCATAAGAATATTAGATAGGAAAGTGAATAATCGAGGTTAATGATTGTTGTGCATCGTTTTAAGTAATAGTTCTTTAATAACGGCCTCATTTTTATAATATTTACACCCTTCTTTCCCAGGGACTCTAGTTAGTTTATTGATCCTGAGGGTATCGGAGTTCCAGTTCCAGGAAGACAATACCGTTCCTTTTGAGGTGCTAATTTCCATCCAGTTCCACTCCCCACACATATGATCAATTTTAGTCTTTACATTGTAATCTGACCCGGCAATCTGTTCGGCTGTGATTTTTACACTTTTACCAGTTTTTAAATCCTCATATTCCCCTATAAGGCAATTCGTCTTTATCAGGTGATGTAAATTTGCTATGTCAAATGTAGGGTTCTGTTTATCCTTTCGAGAGTAATCATGTTCCCACTGAAGCTCTCCCCGCCTAATATATTTTACTGCTATTTTATCATCTCCGGGTACATACTCAATTTTTACAGAAAGCCTGGAGTCTGTAATTTTATTTGGTCCAACAACCACATATTCAGGAGAGATACTTTCATACCAACCTCGCAAAAACATTTTATTTTCCCCAATTTCAATTTCGGCAAAAGATGATGAAGGGAACTTACTTTCTACTGTCCAGAATTCCCTTTTTTTATGCACCTCCTCAAAAAAATCAGTCAATATCCATTTGCCTTTCATGTTCTCATTAATCTTTGGCTCCTCAGGTGAAACGAAAATACCAAATAGCATTAGGACTATTAATGAATTTTTCATCTATCCTTATTTTAAAATGAAATCTAAAAAATTATTAATTTTTTACAAATCTCATTCTTCACCTATCCCCGAACCCCCACTTTTTTCACTCACCCCACCTTCTCCAAAGCCTGCAAAACATCCTCCACCAGTTCCTGCGCATCTTCTATGCCTACCGATATGCGTAAGAGTTCATCGCTGACGCCTGCTTTCTTCCGTTCCTCGGCGGTGAGTTTTATATGGGAAGTGCGGGCCGGGGCACAAATGAGCGTTTCCACACCGCCCAGGCTCATGGCCGGGAAGATGATTTTCAGATGGCGCATCAGGGCTTCGGTGGCTTCCCCTCCTTGTACGTTAGGTTCAAAAGATAGCATGCCGCCAAATCCGCTCATTTGTTTTTTGGCAAGTGTGTGGCCGGGGTGCGTTTCCAGGCCGGGGTAGTTTACCTTTTTTACCATCGGGTGCTGTGCCAGGGCGGTGGCCATCGTCATGGCGTTTTCATTCTGTTGCTTCACCCGCAAGGCCAGGGTTTTCAGGCTGCGCTCTATCAAAGCCGCTGTGCTGGCATTGATGCTGCCACCAAAATTAATGGCACTTTCCTGTACTTTTTCTTTGATGGCTTCAGTGGTGATCACAGTACCAAAACAAATATCGCTGTGCCCGCTCAGGTATTTGGTGCCGCTGTGTACTACCACATCTATGCCCAGGCTGAGCGGGTTTTGGTTGATGGGCGAAGCAAAAGTATTATCAATCACCGAAGTGAGTGCATGGGCTTTGGCGAGCTGGGCAATGCCTGCAATATCTGTAATGTTAAGCAACGGATTGGAGGGCGTTTCTATGTAGATAATTTTGGTGTTTTGCTGAATGGCGCTCTCAAAATCCTGTACCGACTGCCCATTTACAAAAGAGAAAGAAATGCCAAATTTTTCCAGTTCTGAAAGGATAAAGTGATGGGTACCACCATACAAATCTGACTGAAAAATCACGTGATCGCCGCTTTTCAAGAGGGAAAGCATCACGGTGCTGATGGCCGCCATGCCCGAACTGAAAAGAATACCGGCTTCCCCGTTTTCCAGCGCACAGAGTTTGTCAATCACTACCTGCTGGTTGTAGGTATTGTAATAGCGGGGGTAAATGTTTTCTTCCGTATCCAGATACCCGTAGGCTGATGAAGAATAAATGGGTGTAACAATGCCCTGTCCAATATCATTTCGTTCGCCCCCGGCGTGTACGCAAAGGGTGGTTTTGGCGTGTTGTGCTTTTTTCATAATGTTATTTTTTATACTGTTGCCGGTTGCCAGTTATCAAGTTGCCTGTTCTAAAAAACGGGCAATTGGCACTACTTCTCTAGCAATGCAAAAATTTTCCGTAAGTCTTCACCTTCAAAACTGTCCACGACCAGATCGCAGGCCGATAAATTCTGATTGCCTGAATTTGGGTTCTGAAGGCCAATGCAATACATGCCGGCTGCCTTGGCACCCCGCATGCCGTTGTGGGAATCTTCTAGCACATAACAGTTTCTAGCAGGAGTGTCAAAATGAGCGGCGGCTTTCAGGAAAATGTCGGGGGCAGGTTTGCCATTTGCTACTTCTTCTCCGCTCACGATAAAGTCAAAATATGGAGCAATGCCTATTTTTTTAATAATAAGCTCAATATTCTTCCGGGAAGAGGAAGAGGCCAGGGCAATTCGGTAGTTTTTCTCTTGCAATGCCTCAAGCAAGGTAGGAATTCCCTGCATGGCTTCCAGCGGTTGTTCTGATAAATACCGGTGGGTGGTTTCTTTTTCCTTTTGTATGAGCATTTCTACTGCATGCTCCAGCTTTCCTTTTTCTTTTACATATTCCCACATGCGCACAGAACCAATGCCTACAAAACCATTATACTCCTCTTCTGAAATTTCCACTTCTAACTCGTTATAGAGCTGAAAGTTAATTTCCCGGTAAAAAACCTCGCTGTCTATCAGCACGCCGTCCATGTCAAAAATTACGAGTTTATGCATCATCTTCTATCCAGGTTACTTTGTCTTGAATCGGTTCACGTCGGCCTTCTATCCATTTTTCGGGTATGCCCAGGTAGAGGAAACCCATCAGTTTGTCATCTGTTTCCAGTCCAAAAAACGATTTGGCTTCTTCATTATAAGTTGGGCCTCCAGTGCCCCAGTAGCAGCCGATTCCATAAGCCGTGGCCGTGAGCCACATATTTTGCACGGCGCAGGCCGTAGCGGCAACTTCTTCCATTTCGGGCAGTTTATCAGTGTTTCTTTTCATGCCGATGGCGATGATATGTGAGCACATTAAGGGCCTTTTGGCTAACTTCTCGTATTTTATTTCACTGAATGTGCCTTCGGCTTTTGACTTTTTCCGATAAAGTTCTGATTGGTATTTTGCCAGCTTTTCCAGTCCTTTTCCTGAAAAAACAACAAAACGCCAGGGTTCGGTACGTTTGTGGTTGGGTGCCCAATTGGCATTTTCCAGTATTTGTTCTATGATTTTTTGGTCAATGATTTCGCCTGTGTAAAGCTCCGGATAAATAGAGCGGCGGTGGTGGATTAATTCGTTAATTGCTTCAGGATTGAATTGCGTCATATTTTACAATAATGGTTTAGGGTTTGTATGAAAACCGTAAAGATAATTTGTTTTGATGGTAATCTTTCATCATTTCCATTATCTTGTACTTCTGAGAAATTAACTGAAAATTTATGCAATTCAACCTCGCAAAACAGAAAATATTGGTAACCGGGGCCAGCCGTGGTATTGGTAAGGCCATTGCTGAGCAGCTTGCACAATGTGGGGCACAAGTAGCCGTACATTATTGCCGTAATGCCGAGGCAGCCGAGCGGTTGGTTCACAACCTCGGGCATGGTGCCAAGGCTTTCCAAACCGATTTGGGAAAACCTGTAGAGGTGCTCCAGTTGTTTACCAATGTAATTGCTGAATTTGGGAGAATAGACTGTCTAATCAACAATGCGGGCATCGCTATCCATGCAGACCCCGAGGGCAGTGATATTGAATGGAGCGATGCCTGGTCGCGTACCATGCTGGTAAACCTGCATGCCACCGGGCTTTTGTGCAAAAAAGTAATTGAACATTTTAAAGAAAGAGGGGGCGGACGTATTATCAATATTTCATCGCGGGCTGCCTTCCGGGGCGATACGGCCGAATACATGGCCTATGCTGCGTCTAAAGCGGGGGTGGTTGCCCTGACGCGTTCCATTGCCAGGGCTTATGGCAAACACGGCATCAAAGCTTTCAATGTAGCCCCCGGCTTTGTCCGCACCGATATGGCCGAAGATTTTATGAAACAGTACGGAGAATCGTACGTGCTGGATGACATTGCCCTTACCCAACTCACCCAGCCCCAGGATGTGGCGCCCATGATAGCCTTTCTGGCCAGCGGCATGGCCGATCACAGTACGGGATGTACGATTGATATGAATGCGGGGAGTTATGTGCATTAGAAACTGGGTGCTGGTTTCTGGCATCTAGTATCCAGCATCCAGTATCTAAAAAACACGAAATATGAAACAAGAAATGAATATTATGGGAATGCTGAAAGAAGGTGCACTGAAAGATAAAACCATCATTGTTACCGGAGGAGGCACGGGCCTGGGCAGGTCAATGGGCAAATACTTTTTGGAACTGGGGGCCAACCTGGTGATTGCCAGCCGAAAACAGGAAGTACTGGATAAAGCAGCGCAAGAGTTATCCGACGAAACCGGTGGCAGCGTACTTCCGGTGGCCTGCGATGTGCGGGAATATGGTGAAATTGAAAATGTGCTTGCCAAAGCGGTAGAAAAGTTCGGGCAAGTGGATGGGTTGGTGAACAACGCTGCCGGAAATTTTATCAGCCCTACCGAGCGGCTTTCGCACCGGGCTTTTGACACTGTGGTAGATATTGTTTTGCGCGGCTCATATAATTTTACACTGGCTTTAGGGAAATACTGGATTGACCAAAAATTACCGGGCACCATGCTGAATATTGTAACTACCTACGCCTGGACAGGCTCTGGCTATGTAGTGCCTTCTGCATGCGCCAAAGCCGGTGTTTTGGCCATGACACGCTCGTTGGCCGTAGAATGGGCAAAATATAATATCCGGTCCAATGCCATCGCCCCCGGCCCTTTCCCTACCGAAGGTGCCTGGAGCCGTTTATTTCCTGCAGATTTAGCTGATAAGATTGATCCCGTTCACCGCATTCCCTTAAAAAGAACAGGAGAACATCAGGAGCTGGCCAACCTGGCGGCTTACCTAATGTCAGACTATTCGGCCTATATCAACGGAGAAGTAATTACCATAGATGGAGGCGAATGGCTGCAAGGAGCCGGGGAATTCAACGGATTGGAGCAAATTTCCCCTGAAATGTGGGATCAGCTGGAAGCGATGCGGAAGAAGAAATAGGCGTGGGAAAGTGTTTGTTTATATGCGTTAATAATGAAAAGTTAATCATTAATTGATATTTTTATGCACTCTATTGATTAACGTTTTTTCAGGGCATACACATCAACTTTAAACATGACAGGACAAGGTTCTACAGGTAACGTAATTGCTGCATTGGCCAGCTTTTTTATTCCGGGGTTGGGCCAGTTATTACAAGGCCGCCTGGTTATTGCCATTATTCAGTTTGTGCTGGCCGGAATTTTATGGATTTTTTTGCTGGGTTGGGCCATCCATCTTTGGTCTATTTTGGATGCGGCTTTGTATAAACCGAAAAGTTAGATGATAATTTCTGAAAAAAACTTTGACAAAGCTAGTCTGTGTCTGATAAATAGTTTGGCCATCGGTCAGACGGCTATTTTCAGTTGCACAAGAGCCGTCAGACCGATAATTGAAGCTATTTTAGATTCATCAACAGCCTACCTACATGCAAAGCTTTGTCAAAGTAGGTGACCACAAACTTATTTCCCTAAACTATACACTTGTACCTGCGATTCTTTCAGGGGCTGGGCCAGGCTTACTTCTATGGATTTATCCCGCCACTCTTCAATGGTGATGTAGGTTTCTTCGTCTTCAGCTTCAAACTCCCAATAATAGAAAACCTCTTCGTTTGATTCCGAAACGTTGCCATTCGTGAAAAGGGACGCCTCTTGGGAACTGTCGTAATGATAGGTCTTTCCTTCAAATACAAACTTGCCTTTACCTTTTTCGTCCATATCGTCCAGTTCATCACGGGTAATGTCCAGCTCACGGAATTTTATTTTTCTCAAAGTCAGGGAAACATCCAGCCCGTCGTCCTCTTCCAGGCTTACCCAGACTTTATCGGTACCGCTGTCGCCTTCCAGTTCGTACCATTCGCTATCATCGGAGCGGTAAATGTGACGGGCGGTGATGGTAATGTCATACTCGTCCATATTTTCACCCACATTGATGAGACGGATCAAGCCTCCTGCCTGCACATTTTCCAAATGTAATTCTTCAGCGCCGGGGTCTGGAAGTTCTTCCTTCTTTTGTTTCTGTTTTGATTTCCATAAAAAATAAGCCATAGCCGCAATTCCAAGAATGATGAATACAAGTACAATTTCCATAATTTATTTGTTAGCATTCATTTTTGCTTTCAAAGCAGCCAGGGCATCAGAGCCGGCTGGCGTACTGCTTCCCAGGGCTTTATCTATTTCATCATCTACACTTTTGGGCGCAGCGGCAATTTCACCGTACGATTGGGCCAGTGATTCTTCTTCTTCCACCTTGGTTTTCATGCGCTCGAGCATGGCCACAGTGCTTGAAGAATCGATGCCCGCCATTTGCTTATTTAGCTTTTTGGTGGCTGTACTCACTTTAGACCGGGCTTTCAGGGTTTTTAATTCATTTTCCCAGCGGGAAATCTGGCTTTTTAGGTCATTTACCTTCGCTTCCAGGTTGGCCGTCATGCTATCATACTTTTGTACTTCGGCAGCCAGCCGACTTACTTCCTGTTCGGCTTGTTCTTTTTTATTCAGGGCTTCGGTGGCCAGGCGGTCAGCCTCACTGCTATCCATTTGTCCCTGTTCGGCTTTTTGTAACAACAGCATGGCCTTTTTTTCATAATCCGATGCCTGCTGCTGGTTGTTTTTGTTCTCCCGGCGCGTACGAATGGCAATGGCTTTCACTTCTGCCAGGCTCTCCAGGGCTTTGTTCAGGTCAACTTTTAAGTCCCTGATGGCCTGTTCGCTCATTTTTACCGGGTCTTCCATTTTGTCTAATGCCGTATTGGCTTCGGCTTCTCCTATTTTGAATAATCTTCTGAAAATGCTCATATTACTTTTGTTTCTGGTTTAAGTCGGAAGTCAGAAGACCGGAGACGGAAGAATGCTTCTGACTTCGGTCTCCGGTCTTCCGTCTTCATTTATTTACTAAATTTAATAAATTCGTCGGCGTGCTCGGCCAGCATGAGGCTGATGGCATTGACAGACGCTTCCAGCTCGTTGATGTCCAGGTTTTCCAGTTGCAGGGTATCCCGGAAGATTACTTTTTTCCCTTCCTCGTCCAGCACCAGCGCACCATGTACGATTTCCCTGTTAATTTGTAATAATCTTTTCAATACTTGAGGGTCATCTGCCTGTAGGGGTAAAATGAACTGTTCCAATACCAATATTTCGTCTTCGCAGTCAATCACCAGGTTGCTGATGCCTTTGTCTTCATCAGTAATTACGACCAGCCCTTCGGCAGCGTCTTCAGATTGTATATCAAACCCGAGTTCAAAAAGATAATCTTTTACTTTGGGAAAATGCTCAACCATGATAAGTTATAGGTTTTTTGGTTTACAGATATGTGAGATACCTGCAAATTAACCAAATCATAAGTTTTTTTATAAAAAAGTACATCCTATTTGTTTGAAATATATAATATTTATACTTGCATTTTTATAAACGAAGTGAGCATGCAACGATTGTACGTAAACGATACCCCCGTTATTTTGCACCCAAAAGAAAAACCGATCAACTTTGCAGATTACGAGCATCAGGTGGATGCTACTGCTTTACAGAGCCTGGACGGTATCAAACTGAAAGATGATGTATTGGTGGTAGGTGCCTCAGAACAATATATTAAATCATGCATCGATTCTTTCAGTAAACAGCGGGTAAAAAAGCTAGATAGTATTACATTTTTAGTAGAGGACCTGGAGGAGGTAGAGAAATTTATCAAAGGCCAGTTCAAGATTATTAAGGCAGCGGGTGGAGTAGTAGAAAAAGACAGAAAAATTTTATTGATTTACCGCCTGGGGAAATGGGACTTACCCAAAGGAAAACTAAACAAGAAAGAAGGCCCCAAAGAAGGTGCACTGCGGGAAGTAGAAGAGGAGTGTAACATCCGGGTTAGTTTGCATGAAAAGGTTTGTGATACCTGGCATACCTACACCCGGAATGGAAAAAAAATACTAAAAAAGACGCATTGGTATCGGATGGGATGTATAGATGATGTGGATTTAAGTCCACAACTCGAGGAAGATATTACCGAAGTGCGGTGGATGCCCCGTGAAGAAGTGATACCTGCCTTATATAATTCTTATAATTCCATCAGGGAGGTAGTGCGTACATTTTATAAAGAAAATTTGTAGCATAAAAAAAGGCCAACCGAATAACTCAGTTGGCCTTTTTCAGACTTTATTGTTTCACTTTTTAAATTATATTAAGCAGTAGTAATCGTATCTTTTTGCGATTTAGGAACTTTTTTCAACGGGGCAATATTAAATATTTTTTGCGTTTTGTAACCCGTGTAGCTGCATTCATAATATTTCACCAAAGTTCCCTCTTTATCTTCCGTAGGCGATTCAATGATTTCTTCCCTTACCACCCGGAGGGTATAATAACCGCAAGTGGGTGATTTGAGAGCCTGAATATGCCCCGGATATTTTTCAATTTTAGTGTAACCGGTTTCCTCGTCAATCCAAACATCATAATCTACTGAGAAAATATTTTCTTCGGCCTGCATTCCTTCATCCAGGTATACATCCTCTTCGTCTTCACTGAGTAGCTTCATGGACTTTCCTGTTTTAGGCGAAACCCTGGGCGAATACCTCAGCTTGTTCAGCCTTTCTTCAAGGAATGAAGGATAATAGAATTTGAGGTAATTGTAAATGATTACCCCTACAATAAGGCCAAACATACCCGAAACAAAAAGCCCGACAAATAAGTGCAATAGCTCAGTGGATAGGATAGAGGTAGCGTACAAACCGCCTGCAATGATAAAGGCCAGACATCCGAACCAGAGCAAGTCTTTTTCATACTTACTTACAAAATCATATTTCTTTTTGTAATCCCGGGTGGTTACCGTCTTGGCTATAAGGTATAAAAAAACGAACAAGCCAGCGCCTGCCGTAACAAATGCACCATAATAGGTGATTGCCCTAAAACCTGACAAAAATGCTTCCATAGCTAAGAAATTGTGTTGAATACCTAAGTTTAATTATATTGTGAATATGCTTATTAAAATAGCTTTTTAGAAAAAAAATAAAGCTGTTTTAAAATTTTTCACAAGTACGCTAAATTATGTGAGATAATAAAAACCTCCCTGTCTAAAACTATTCTGTTTTATTACATCTGACATTATTAGCTACATAATGATATAATTTACACAATTATCCCCTGAAAAGGTAATAATTTTTTATAAAAATTCAATGTGGTACGCACGGTTAATGGGCAGAACCTTCCCATTTAAGGATAATCCATTTCGCCCAGGTTTCTTTCTCTGGTGTACATAAGCATGCGCGCCAACATATTTGTGAAAAGCATAAATACATGCTGTCAAGTTAAAATGGCCGTTTAAGTTACATTTTATAAACAATCATAAGGTTTGGTATAGTTTCTGCAAAAAATAGTCTTGGCGATAAGCCTGTCAACTTATTTTTAACAAGTCACCGAAAATTTTTTAACTGAAAAAACAAACTGACTATGATGAACAAATTTGTGAATTATTTTTTTGCATTCTTCGCATTTGCTACTTTGACTTTTTTAGCTAGCTGTAGCGAAGAAGATTTACCCCCCGTTACCGATGAAGCAACCCTGAGCTTTGAAATAGATGGTGTGGAAACTGATACGGCCCAGGCATTTCCTGGTGATGAGGTAACTATAAATGTCAATATTGATTATGGCGATGAAAGCCCTTCTTCTCTCGTAATATTGTCGAGCCTCGGCACTGAACTTCAAACGTTTCCTCTTAATAACACGCCTGCCTCTGTTCAGTACTTTCACGATGTGCCTGACAATGTTTCAGCAGATATTGACCTTACTTTTGAACTGAGGGATGGCTCTTCCACTTTGACAACCGATGAGTTCACCATTGACGTACAGCCTGCTACCGTGGCTGACGCGATTGCAGAAAGTGATGATTTGAGTGAGTTGGAAACAATTTTGACTACAGCCCAGCTGATAGATGAGCTGCAAGGCAATGGGCCTTTTACAATTTTTGCTCCTAGTGACGACGTATTTGCTGAATTAGACCTTTCAGGACTTTCTGATGAGGAATTGAGCAATATTTTATTGTCTCACGTTATTCTGGACTCATTAACTTCTAATGAGCTTTCTTCTGGTTATGTAACTACCCTTTCAGGAGATAGTGTGTATGTTGACGTAACTGCCGGTGCCGTAACGGTAAACGGAGTACCAGTATCCACTCCTAATATTATAGCAGGCAATGGCGTGGTGCACATCATTGATGAAGTACTGGTGCCTGATGTAACTTCTTATGCTACTTTTTTGCTTGCATCTCCTACAATAGAGGGTAACTCTGAAACCTTTTTCAGTACAAGTACGGGTGAAAGGTATTCTAATAATGATGTTGTAACAACCAATGAGCCTGTTTCTGAAAAGATAGATTTCGGATATTATTACGGTAGTACCGATGAAGCAACCATTGCTTCTCCCGATAGTTATCCACAAGAAATTTACACCGGATTAGCTGCTTGGAATAATCCAAACGATACAGATTTCAGGGCAACTACCATGTTACCCGAAGACTTTGCTGTTGTTTCTTTTTCTCAGGGAAGTGATGTGGAAGCTGAGTTTGAAGCTGGTACCGAGCTGGATAACCCCGGAAGGGCCAAAGGATTGCAGGCTGATGATGTGATCGCTTTCAAAACAGCGGACGGACGTTTTGGCCTCTTCAAAGTGGTTGAAATTGTAGATGGTAACAACGATGGTAATTTTGATGGCATCCAGGATGGTATTGAAATAGAAGTGAAAGTAACCAAATAATTATCACCCATAAAGATTTTGTAAAAAAGGCCCCTCTTTATTGAGCGGGCCTTTTTTATGCTCAAACCCTAAGCGCAAAACTCAAAAAACAAAACAAATTCAAAATTTCAGACTATAAAAGTGATGCTAAAATATTCGGATAATTTTCTTAGTTCTTAACCAAAAAAAGCTATATTTGCACCTCATTTTTGGTGAGTATACCATTTCATAGCAGGTTATACGAACAGGTACTGCTAACAACAGGATAATAATACAGATTTTAGCATTCTTAATTGATCAGCGCCATGAGCGAATTAATGCAAGTAATACAAGAGGAATTTAAAGAGGTCAGGCAAAAACATCCTGATTTCAAACCTGGTGATACAATCAATGTACATGTAAAGATTAAAGAAGGAAATAAAGAACGTGTACAGCAATTTCAGGGAGTTGTAATCCAACGCCGCCACCCCAACACCAACGGAGAAACGTTTACTGTACGAAAAGTATCCAACGGAGTGGGTGTAGAAAGAATTTTTCCTATCCTTTCTCCCAGCATAGATAAAATTGAAGTAATCAGGAAGGGTAAAGTGCGCAGAGCACGGTTGTACTATCTGCGTGGCCGCCAGGGTAAAGCAGCGCGTATCAAAGAGAGGATATCAGGACATGTGAAAAACAAAAAGTAGAACTTTTGTTTTAAGAAAATCAGAAAGCCTGCTACCAACGCAGGCTTTTTTATTGTTTATTTTACAGCAGGTCGTTGGCCAGATTAGCCAACTCTGAACGTTCTCCCTTCACCAGCGTAACATGTGCATGCAACGGGTGTGATTTTATTTTGTCAATTAAATAAGAAAGCCCGTTGGATTGCGTATCCAGATAGGGTGTATCAATCTGATAAATATCGCCTGTAAAAATTATTTTCGTGTTTTCACCGGCCCGCGTAATGATGGTTTTTATTTCGTGGGGCGTGAGGTTTTGGGCTTCATCCACAATAAAGCAAATATTAGACAAACTCCGCCCCCGGATGTAAGCCAGCGGGGTGATCACCAGCTTCTCGGTATTGACCATATCGGTAATCCGTTTAAACTCTTTGTCTGTTTCCTTATATTGGTTTTGAATAAACTTCAAATTATCCCAAAGCGGCTGCATGTATGGGTTGATCTTGGATTGAATATCGCCGGGCAGGAAGCCGATATCCTTGTTACTGAGGGGTACGATGGGGCGAGCCAGATAAATTTGCTTAAACTCCCTTTTCTGGTCCAAAGCACCTGCGAGTGCCAGTAGTGTTTTACCGCTTCCGGCTACTCCCTGTATGGTCACCAGTTTTACTTCAGGGTTCATGATGGCATGCAAGGCAAAAGTTTGTTCAGCATTTTTGGGTGTAATGCCGTGAGCCTGCCGTTTATCTACCCGTTCAATCCTTTCGGTTATGGGGTTATAGAAGGCCAATGCCGAGTTTTTGGTGCTTTTTAGAATGAAATAACCATTATTGGTAACTTTTTTAGGATCCATTACTTCTTCTATGGCGCAACTGCCCGAGGTATAAAGCTCAGAAATGGTTTTGGTATCTACCTGCAAAACGGTTTTGTCATCGTAAATGCTGGCGATGTGTTTTACCTTCCCTGTTTGGTAATCTTCAGATGTCAGGCTGAGCGATTTGGCTTTTAACCGCAGGTTGATGTCTTTGGTGACCAGCACCACTTTGCGGTCAGGGTGGCTTTTTTGTAAAGTAAGGGCCGCGTTCAGTATTTTATGGTCGGCTTTTTTTTCGTCAAAAACTTTTTCGGCGTCTACGGTGGTATTAGAATTCATCACCACCTTAAATTTACCTTTTGACTTTCCATTCAGAGGTATCCAGTCTTGCAGAGTATGTTCGGCTGAGAGTTTATCAATCTGCCTGATGAACTCACGGGCTTCAAAATTGCGGGTATCATTTCCCTTTTTGAACTGGTCAAGCTCTTCTAGTACAGTGATGGGAATGCCTACGTCGTGTTCTTCAAAATGCATGATGGCATCGTGGGCATGCAGAATTACGGAAGTGTCTAATACAAATATTTTTTTGCCACTATCCTGGGCAGCTAATTTTTTAGATTTTGCCATTTTTTAATACACTTTATATCTGTAGCTCTTTTCTTTTGCTGTGCCCAACAAAGGTAGAAGAAGGGCTGAAAGAACAAACAATTAATAGGGTCTTAACTTAAAAATATCTTCTTTCTCACGAGGGATTATTTCCAGTACATTAGCCAGAACCAGCAGCACCAGTGTTTTGGAAGCACGGAAATAAGACAGGCCCGCCACTTTTCTAAACTCTTTGAGTGTGATGGTTTCGTTTTCGTTCAAAAACTCCATGAGTTTCTGCTCTTTCTCTCCATACGAAAACCTAATATCTTTAGGGTTTCGGTTTCTTTTTAATATTTCACGTACCTCACGGCTCGCCTGCAGGCTTTTATCTTCTACCCGCACATAAGCACGTTTTTTTGGAATTGATGAGGCTCCGTTTTTAGTGTGATTTTTGGTTGCCGTAACCGCTTCTGCCATTATTTGGTTAAATAACACATAATGCGGCTTTTTTGTGCTTTCTTTTACATAAAAACTGACAATTGATTTTTTCCGGGAAAGCGGCACAGTTTCTACCTGATAATCTATGGCAGGGCGGCACCATTTTTCCAAAGCTTTTTCTATGGCATAAATCCCTTCCTCAGCGTCCCTGATACCGGGCATACTTCCATCGTCATCAATACCAATGAACAAATGCCCGCCTTTTGTGTTGGCAAAGGCTACCATTTCCCGAATAACTTTTTCGGGGTACTCTACTTTTCTTTTGAATTCAACAAACTTTCCCTCTCCCCGGTATGCCATCGAACGCACATCCTCGATCGTCATGGTTTTGGTATTTTTGGCCTAACATGCTGTTTCCTAAATCAAAATCTGTCTTCAAAGTCATCCTCATCATCTTCTTCCATATTAGGCATTGAAAACATACTGCTCAGCAGGTCTTTGAACTGCAACCCGGCTTCCAGGCGGTTTTTGCTCAGTTGGCTAAACTCAGCCAGTCCATGCAAAGCAAATTCCATCATAAAATACTTGGTATTTTCGTCTACGTTGGGCTGATGCTGCGTAACCAGTTCGGCCAGACCTGGCACGGATTGCAATAATTTTTTATATGATTTGTTGTCCAGGTCATTGAGAATATCCACCTGATTGCCTTCGCCAAACCATTCTACAATGGATTTGTAAGGATTTTTCTCTTTGTCTTTGCGCTTACTCTCCGGATTGGGGAAGTACTGGATAAATAAAGTACGGATGGCTTTGCCCACCAGTGTGTTGGCTACAATGCCCGGCCCTTCCTGCTCACCTTCGTACACCAGCTCAATTTTTCCGGTAATGGCCGGAACGATCCCTACAAAATCTGAAACACGGATAAATGTTTCTTTCTCCCCATTTAGCAACGTACGGCGTTCGGCTGCACTCATCAGGTTTTCAAAAGCTGAAATGGTGAGGCGGGCAGAGACTCCGCTTTTCTCGTCAACATATTCACTTTCGCGGGCCTCAAAAGCTACCTGTTCAATGAGGTCTTTTACCAATTCATTGAGCTTTATTTTCTCTTTCTGCGGAGGTTTGATGCGGGCTTCCTGTTCGGTAATCTGCTTTCCGATTTCAATAGACTTGGGATAATGGGTAATGATTTGGCTGTCAATCCTGTCTTTCAGTGGAGTAACAATACTGCCCCGGTTGGTGTAGTCTTCAGGATTCGCCGTAAATACAAATTGAATATCCAGTGGCAGCCTTACTTTAAAACCCCTGATCTGGATGTCGCCCTCCTGCAAAATATTGAACAGGGCCACTTGCAGGCGTGCCTGCAAATCGGGCAGTTCGTTAA
This sequence comes from Cyclobacteriaceae bacterium, assembly GCA_965230065.1. Lineage (GTDB taxonomy): Bacteria > Bacteroidota > Bacteroidia > Cytophagales > Cyclobacteriaceae. Next base: position 1,502,713 of record OZ245942.1, read on the forward strand.
TAACGAATATGCTCCGGTGCGAGCGAGGCACCAATCCATAGTGAATCACTCTTTCGTCAGAGTAAGGTAGTTTGAGTGTAGCCGCTTTGATGGGATCGGTATCCCCAATTAAATCTGCCACAGATACATCAGGCGTAGCCAACTTTTCAGTGTATCGTTCTGAGCGATGCATCCAGGTAATGGGTGTTTGGTCGCCATGCTCTTCTACTGCTTGTCTGCCAAATCGGGATAAGGGTTGCAAAGGATCGTCGTTCAGCTCTGAGTCCTGAATAACCGGTACATATTCATCCAGCAGGGCTACCATCAGGCGTGCAATGCGTGTTTTAGCTTGTCCGCGCAGGCCCAGCAAAATGATGTTGTGCATAGAAAGAATAGCTCTTTCTATATCTGGTACCACGGAATCTTCATACCCCCAAATGCCTTCAAAAACCTTTTCCTTATTTGTCAGTCTGTGGATGAGGTTGTCCCTGAGTTCCTGTTTGATAGATTTCGGTAAATATCCGGTGGCTTTTAGCTCCCCGAGTGTGTGTATTTTTAATAATTTTTCAGAAGGAATATCGGTATATTTCATGTTGGTGGTTTGTGTTGTTTTGGTCGGAAGACGGAAGACAGGAGACCGAAGAAGTTTTTTTACTTCCGTCTCCTGTCTTCGGTCTTCCGTCTTTAAAATCTCTTTCTGCGATTGCGCTTATAATCTTCAAAAATAAGGTGGCCTAGTCCTTTCAGGCTGCTGTAATAGGCATTGCCGCTATTTACTTCTGTAAATTTCCGGACAAATTGCTGCAAATAAGGGTCAGAAGCAATCATAAAAGTAGTTACGGGAATGTTGATTCGGCGGCACTGTGCAGCCAGGTTCAGGGTTTTATTTAAAATTTTGCTATCCAGCCCAAAGCTGTTTTTATAATATTTAATGCCCTGCTTAAGGCAGGTAGGTTTGCCATCGGTAATCATAAAAATTTGTTTATTGGCATTTTTCCTTCGGCGCAACAAATCCATGGACAATTCCAGGCCAGCCACCGTATTGGTATGATAAGGGCCTACTTTTAAATAAGGCAGGTCTTTGATTTGGATTTGCCAGGCATCATTGCCAAAAACGATGATATCCAGCGTATCTTTCGGGTATTTGGTGGTAATCAGTTCGGCCAGGGCCATGGCTACTTTTTTGGCGGGGGTAATCCGGTCTTCCCCGTACAAAATCATAGAGTGCGAAATGTCTATCATCAGTACGGTAGAGGTTTGGGTCTTGTACTCGGTATCGTACACCTCCAGGTCGCCTTCCGTCAGCATAAAATCACCCAGGCCATGATTGACTTGCGCATTCCGGATAGATTCGGTCATGGCAATTTGCTCCATGGTATCGCCAAACTCAAAATTCCGGCGCTCTACACCAGGTTCGTCGCCCAGTCCACTGGTGTGGGTGCGGTGTTGCCCCCGGTTAGATTTTTTCAGTTTCCCAAAAATCTCTTCCAGGGCAGAACGGCGGATATTCTGCTCAAACTTAGAAGTGAGCTCAAAGCCCCCCTGTTCGTTTTCTTCCGTGAGATACCCTTTATCTTTCAGGTCCTGAATGAAGTCGCCCATACCGTATTCATCTGTTGTGATACCATACTGGTTATCCAGGCTGTTCATCCATTGCAGTGCTTCACTCACATCGCCCCCGGTAATAATAAGCAGCTCCCTGAAAATTTTGAACAAGCTGTCAAAAGTACCTTTCTCTTCCTGTTCCTGTGGTACATATTGTGTGAATCTGTATCCTAACATATTTCATCAACTTTTTATCGCCTCCTTTGTTCCCTCAATCTCTTTTATTCATGCTAAATTTGCAAACGATTTTTTGAATAAGATAGTTTTCAGGAGATAGCGGCAATTGGCAGGGGTAGGGTTTATCATTGCAAACTGCCGATGCCTGCTGCCACTGCTACAGTATCCTTTCCAACCTAAATTTCTTTTTCAAAAATTCACCATCCCGGTATACTTTGATACGAATGCGTTTCCCCGGTCTTTTATGCACCAGTTCGCTAAAAGCGGATAGTGTGAGGTCTTTACTTCTGATTCCATTTACACTGAGTATAATATCTCCCTCTTTCAGGCCCACTTTGCTGGCCGGAGAAGGCTGGATGATGTTACTGATAATAAAAATATTCAAAGCGGGGCCAATGGCCATCAGGCTGATACCGCTCATATTGTAGCTAAAAGGTTTTTTGTAAGTGCTATTTTTGCGCATGTATAGCTTTTCATTTGCGTAATCAAAAATAACATTGAAACGTTTGAGGGCTTCGCCACCTATATTGCCATTTTGTCCTCTCTCGGCAAAGGTTGCATTGATGCTACTATCTTCAGGAAAGGAAGATATAACTTCCGTTAGCATAAACTCATCAAACTCCAGGCAGGCTACGCGGCCCATAGAACCGTAAATTTCCCCGCTTAGCCCCCTTCCCAAATAACCGCTTACCTGTTTTTCGGGCACTTCAATTTTTTCATCAGACTGGGTGCTAAGCATCAATGGCTGGCTGGCCCCGGTGTCCACCATCAGCCTTACCGGAAGCCGACTGCTGTCATACATGGTGAGGCAAGCCTTCAGGTAAGGTTTGGTGTCTTCAATTTCTATGGGCAGTGCCTCGTATTTTCTTCTTGGCTTAAAAGTATCCGGGCGGTGAATGGTGAGCAATAAATTGGAGTAATCAATTTCTACTACAAACCGGCTGAACAATTCGTACCCCAAAATACCATGCACACGCGCACCCAGGTAACTGTCCAATTGCAAGTAGTCTTCTTTCAAAACGAGCATGGCATTACCTTTTGCTGCTACCCCCTCTAAGCCTAACGATACATCATTGGAAACGTAGGCTGTCACCTGCCCCCGTGAACCCACTCCCATCAAATTGATTTCACGGTCGTTTGGTTTAGGAATGCCATCTACATATATTTCATTGGTAAGAATAGCTGTGCGCACTCCTGTATCCAGAATAAACTTGAGCGGGGGGCCGTTGTTGACTGTAACCGGAATTATGATAAGGTTACTGTGCATCTCGAATGGGATCTCTACCCGCCTTGTTCTATCATCCACAAACCGAAAACCACGATATTGTGCTATAATTTCCTGATAGCTGATGGTTAGGAGAATAGATAGCAGAGAAAAAATTTTGAAATAATTTTTTATCCACATATATCACTTTTAAAAAATAGTGTTTCGTAATTTATCTTAATCTCACATAAAAAAATAAAAAACACAAAAAAAAAGCACAAGTTCAATACCCGTGCTTTTATGAGCATTTTAACTTTTTTAGTTATTGTGCTTCTATCTTTTCAGGCGCTATGCCCAGTTTGGCAAGTATTACTTCGTTCAGGTTATCTTCTGCTTTTGCATATAAAATAGCCTGAAACCCGTTGCTTGCCTCCGCGTTAAGAATCATGGTATATCCTTTTTCTTCTGCTACTGCTTCTATAGCCATACCAATTTTTTCGTAAACAGGTTCCAAAAGTTTTGATTTCTTATTCTCGAAAGCAACCTGTGCCTCCTGTTCAAATTTCATAATAGCGTTTTGTAGGTCAAGCAGCTCTTTTTCCTTATCAGCCTTCACTACATCGGTGAGCACACTTTGTTTTCCCTTAAAATCCTCTAGCTTTACCTGATATTCCTCCATTTTATTACGGTACTGTGTATCCAATTGCTTCATGTATGCTTCCAGCTCTACTTGTATGGATTTGGATTCAGGCAGGTAAGCCATAATGGCTTGTGGGTTGGCATAGCCTATTTTTAGGGTATTATCATTTTCCTGGGCAAAGGCCAAAAATGGCATCAAAACCAGGAATACACTCGCTAATTTCAAAATCTTCATCATCGTATTTCTTGATTTAGTTCAGAAAATTTACAAAAAAGTGTAATTTATTACACTCCTTAGAAAGTAATTACAAATATTGTGCGCATATTTGATATCCTGTCAAACTCCTTTCATTCTTCAATCGTAAACCTTATGTTTAGAGCCTTAAAATTTTTTCTGTTTAATTGGAATATTAATGATGAAAGCTGTAGTTTATCACCAATACGGTGACGCAGAAGTGCTTGAAATTGAGGAGGTTGCACAACCAAAAATTGGTGACGACCAGTTGATGATAAAAGTTTATGCTTCATCTGTGAACCCTATTGACTGGAAGGTGAGGCAGGGCCAACTAAAAGTAATGAGTGGCTTCAGTTTTCCTAACAAGCTGGGCTGTGATTTTGCCGGAACGGTGGCCGCTATAGGTGAAAATGTGAGTGGATATTACATCGGAGACGAAGTGTATGGCACCATAGACCCGGTGACGGGCGGGGCTTATGGAGAATATCTGGCAGCAGACTTAGACCATGTCGCCATCAAACCTGCCAGCATTAATTTTGAAGAGGCTGCTTCCATCCCCACTGTAGGATTAACGGCCTGGCAGGCCCTGGTAGAAAAAGCCAATATAAGTCCCGGAAAAAAAGTATTAGTCAACGGATGTTCGGGGGGTGTGGGTATCATGGCTATACAACTGGCAAAAACTTACGATGCGGAAGTAACCGGTGTGTGTAGTGAAAATGGCTTTGCGCTTTCAAAAAAAATGGGAGCTGACCATCTCATTAATTACCATGAGCAAGATTTAATGAAAATCACAGAAAAATATGATATTTTCTTTGATGTAATAGCCAATCAGAGTTTCTCGATCGCAAAAAAACTCCTTAACAAAGGAGGTACATTTGTTACTACCAAACCCAGCCCGCAAAAGTTTATTCCCAATGCGATAAATTCCTGGTTTTCTTCCAAAAAATTTAGCTTTGTGCTGGCGCTTTCAAGCACCGAAAATTTGAATACGTTAAGGGAACTTATTGAGCGGGGTAAACTTGTTACCCAAATTGACAAAACTTTTCCGTTAGAAGAAATTAAAGCAGCCCACGCCTACAGTGAAACCATGCGGACGAAGGGAAAAATTGCCATCAGGATTAATTCCCAAACATAATAAGCAATGAAAAATTTAGAAGTTATATACGAAGACAATCATTTGCTGGTGGTAAACAAGCCTGCCGGTATGCTGGTGCAGGGCGACAAAACAGGAGACGTGCCGCTGGTAGAACACGGCAAGGCCTACATCAAAAAAAAATACCAGAAACCCGGAGATGTTTTTTTAGGCGTAGTACACCGCCTCGACAGACCCGTGAGCGGTGTGGTAGTGCTGGCGCGTACGTCAAAAGCTTTGGGAAGGATGAATGAACTTTTTCGCCAGAATGATGTTAAAAAAACGTATTGGGCGCTAACCCACGAAAGGCCTACAGAACTGGAAGCAAGCTTGCGGCACTGGTTGGTGAAAGATGCAAAACGTAATATTGCCAAAGCACACAATAAACCCTCCAAAGGAGGCAAAGAGTCTGTACTTTATTATAAGTTACTGGCAGAAACCAATGGCATTTGTCTTTTGGAAGTTTACCCCGAAACGGGCCGGCCACACCAGATAAGGGTACAACTGGCAAAAATCGGATGCCCTATCCGGGGTGATGTAAAGTATGGTTTTGAAAAGCCTAACCAAGACGGGAATATTAATTTGCACGCCCGCTGCCTGAAATTTGTGCATCCGGTTAAAAAAGAACCATTAACTTTGTATGCAAAGTTGCCCAATGATGAATTTTGGCATTTTTTTCGGAGCTTTGCAAAAGAATTGTAACAGTATGGCTAAATTTATTGAGAAGTTAAAAGCGCGGTGGGAAGTTAACAGCGCCTATCAGGTGATTGTTATTCTGATTGTATTTGCATGTACAGGGTTTTCGGTATTGTATATTAAACAGCCATTGTACAACCTGGCGGGTATTACCCCGGAAACTTCTGCCTGGATCAGGGTTCCTTTCTATATATTCACAGTATTGCCCGCCTATCAGGTGCTTTTACTGGCTTTCGGGTTTATCTTCGGACAATTTAATTTTTTCTGGAAATTTGAGAAAAGGATGTTCGGGCGGATCAGAAAGCTTTTCGGTTCTGTTTAGCCAGTTGCAGAGATTTCCAGTTGTCAAAAAATAACGGGTAACAGGCAGTTATACTTCTACAGAAGCCGGGCTTTTTACCTCTTGTCCAAATTCAATGCGGAACAGGGTGCCGGGGGTGTTTTTCTGGATGATTGAGATTTTTCCCTGCATGGCATCCAGGGCGCTTTTTACGATATAAAGCCCCAGTCCGGGACCCGACGAATAAGTATGCCCTCTCTTGAACATAGAAAATAACTCTTTCTGAATTTCCTGGGGTATGCCGCTGCCGTTATCATTCACCAGCATGATTATTTGCTGGGTAGTATGATCCTGATAAACTTCTATGGCTACGTATGGATTAAGCTCGTTTTCTTTTCGGTAGGTTACTGCATTTCTGAGTAATTCGTAAAGCACAATGCGAATAAGGGCAGGAAAGGTTATTATTTCTAAAGTTTTATCTGCCTTGATAATAAACTCAATCGTACTTTCATATTGGTGGAAAGACGTATCAATAATGTCTTGAATGCATGTAAAAATATTGGTTTTCTGCAATAAATCCTGTTGTGCAGATGTTAACTGGGTTTTTACCGTATATACAGCGTTCAAACTTCTGACTACATGTTCCAGCCGCTCGGTAGTTTTTTCAATATCGTGCAGATAGGCTTTGGCTTCTTCATTTTTCACATCAATCCGGGCTACGTGGCACAAGCCCTTTAAAGAGGCAATAGGCCCCAGGATGTCGTGCGAAGACCTGTAAAGATATGTTGCCAGTTCTTCATTGGCACGTTTAAGTTCGGTTGTCCTTTCTTTTACTTTGATATCCAATGTGCCATTTAAGAACCTGAGTGTTTCGTTTTGTTCACGAATGGTGGTATTGGCATCTTCTAACTTCTGATTACTTTCCTGGATAAGATTGCTTTGGGTTTCTATTTCCTCTTTTTGCTCCAATAGTAGTTTCTTGAAGCTTTCTTCTTTGTGTAAAATCCGCTTGGTGAGCCGCCATACGGCAACACCTACCAACAGAAATACCATAAGCGCAATCAGTAAATTTTTGAACAGTTTACTCCTGGCTTCCTGGATAAAAGCAGAAAACTCCCTGTCAACCTGAACAAGGGCAACAGTTTTCCCTTTTTTGTTTTTGACAGGGGCAAAAGCCGAAAGCCAAATACCATTTTCACTTTCGTGCTCATCCAGCGTTCCGCCGGTATGGTATTTTTCTAATAACTTTCTGGGAAACTGCTTGTAGGTGTGCCTGAAGTAAGGATAAAGTGAAGAAGTACCGATGAATTGAAAAGCATGGTTGAGGCTGTCGTACACTACGGTGTACACAGGCGACCGCAACCCATTGGCTTTATAAACATTGGATAAGGTTTGGTGCAGGCTGGCATACAAAGTGTCATCCTCATTTGTTCGTATAGCATCCCTTTCGGCATATTTTTCTGAAAGTGCGGCATGTGCGTCACCATCAATAAGCAGTGAAGTTGTATTGGCAATGGCTTCCAGTTTACTCAATACCTCTTTTCTCGAGTCTTCAATTTGTATAAGATAAAGATCTACAATGAAAAAAAGTGAGAGAAAAACAATACCTCCTACGATGATAAAAAAAATTCTGTTACTTCCGCTGACTCTCATGCTACTTTTTAATGGCTGACACTTACGCTGTCGTTTCCTATGAGGATAGGTTCGTTAAACCGTCCTTCTTCTTCTTTATTTTCCAGTTTTAATACACCTCTCGGGCACACAGACGCACACACGCCACATCCCACGCAAGAAGCGCGGATGATATTTTGCCCGCGTTGTGCATACCACCGCACGTCAATACCCATTTCGCAATAGGTAGAACAGTTGCCACAAGAAATGCACTGCCCGCCGTTGGTGGTGATCCTGAACCGGGACTTGAACCTTTGCACAATACCCAGATAAGCCGCGAGGGGGCACCCAAACCGGCACCACACCCGGTTGCCCATAAAGGGATAAAACCCGGTACCTATTACGCCTGCAAAACCTGCACCAATGACGAACCCATATACCTCGCTTATTGTGTAAGTATTGATGCCCAAAAGGCTGCCACTGCCTGTAAAAAATGTATAAATCATGCCAGCCGTCATCAGTACGGCAAATACCAGCACCCCGTGTACCATCCAGCGTTCTATCTGCCATGCTTTCAGCGATTTATCAGAAAGCTGACGATAAGGGTCGCCCAGGGTTTCGGCCAGGCCACCGCAACCACACACCCATGAACAATACCACCGCTTGCCAAAAAAGAATGCCAGCACAGGCACGGCAATGATGATAAGGGCAATGCCCCAAACGAGCATAAACACGCCCAGCCCACCACTGCCGAGCAATTCATTCAAACTGCTGGGGAAGAAAAAATCATAATCCAGTGGCCAGATATTCTTAAAATCCATATAAGGTTGGTTGAGGCGCAGCAGTATTTCGGGAATGAGAAAAGCAAAAGACAACTGGAAAAACATAACCGAAAAAGTACGGACAATATGGTAATTGCTGTGGCGGTAATTGATTAGCATTCTTACGCCCATTACCAAAATACAGAGGGTGTAAAGAAAGCCGTATAGAAAAAACCGTCCGGCATCCTGCCCTTTCAGCCACTGACTGATGGGGTCTACCATTTGTATCCAATTGGTCATATAATGGGGCTCAAAGTACAGAAACATATAAAAACCAATAAAATAAGTGCCGGTAAGAACCCCCAGCCAGCCCCGGTTTTTCATCTTGCTGAAGAATATACCATCGTTTTTTATGCCCGGCAGTTTTTCCAGTTTTGGTAAGAGATACATCAGGGCACCTGCAATAGCCACCACGTAAGTGAGAAACAAGGCCAGCACCGGGTTCCTTTCCACCAGGCCAATGGTTGCGTCTTTGGTAATGGATGTTTTCAGGTCTTTGATTTCATACTCATCAATACCTTTTTGCCTGATTACATTGTTGTTGATATTATTGACAGTATTGGAAAGTTGTTTTTCAAGGGCTTCGGGATTATCGAAAGTTTGCCCGTCCATCCAGGAAGTATAGTCACCAAATATTTTTTGTTTAAATTCGGTGGCATCCCCTTCTCCTGTAAGTTCAGATTTCGCATTTTCTACAGAAAAACTGATATTTTCTTTCCCTTCATACTGGCCAACAATCTGATTAATTTCCTCATCAGTAATGCCATATCTAGCCTGGATATGCTGATTGGCCTCAAAGATTGCTTCGTCCAAATCATCCAGGAAAGGAAGGTTGTAGGGGTATATTTTTCCCACCATGCTAGCAGCCGATTGCTGAACACTTTCATAAGTGCTTTCATCTGTAAGGTTTTCTTGTAAAATATCTTCTGTAAGCCGGAAGTCAGACATAAAAAAGATGACATTGAAAAAAGTGAACCCGGCGATGAAGAGAATAAGTCCGGTATTTTTTATGAGGGTCGTAGTTTTCATATAAAAGGAATATTTTGAGTTCGGGTTGAAATAATTGAGTGGGTTTACAATCCGAAAAAGGCAGCAATAGCACCTTTTTTCCGGGAGATATTTACTGGGTCATCCGGGTGCAGTTGGTTATATTGAGCAACTACCTCACTTTCATGTTGCTTATAAAATTCCGGGTCAAAGTTGGCTTTGGGCAGGTTTCTTAAAACCTCATCAATTTTAGCTTTTTCTTTAATCCATTGGTCGCACACTTCATGGCGGAAGCGGATGCCCATGAGGTTAAAGCCTTTCACTATTTTAGTAGCTTTATCATAAGCGATTCTGATAGACTTTTCGCCCTCTTTATGCTCCCAGTACAACTGCTCTTCATCATCTTTGGGTGGCACATTCACCGTTCCGTAAATCTGGTATTCAATATCAAAAAACTTGGCTGAATTGAAAAATACCCCCGGTATATACCTGGTTTTATCGCCGGTGATGGTGCGGGCGACGGTTTCGCCCTGCATGCGGCCCGAGTACCATATTTGCTCTACCGACCTGCGCCCCGAAGGTGGATTGCGGTGCTGGGCACAGTCGCCAATGGCATACACGCCCGGCACGTTGGTTTCCAGAAATTCATTCACCAGTATGCCCCGGTCAGTTTCAATATCAGTATTTTTCAGGAAATCTATATTTGGTTTTACGCCCACGGTGATACCCACATACTGGCAGGCAATTTCTTTTTCCGTGCCATCCACGGCATAGGTTACAGATTTTACCCTTCCGTTTTCATCTCCGTGAATGGCCTTGAAATCTGTGCTGGCAATGAGGTCAACCCCGTGTTTTCGGGTGTGGCGGGTTACCATAGCCGATTCCCCGGCAGGCAAAATGTAGTCCCAATAGCTACTTTCCCGAATCAGGAAAGTAACCGGAATTTTGCGGGAAAGCAGGCATTCAGCCATTTCCACGCCTATCAACCCGCCTCCTACAATCACCGCATTTTCCACATTTTGGGTATTTTCTTCCATAAGCTGGATGTCCTGACGGGTAATCATGCCCTGTACGCCTTTCAGCTCTTCGCCCGGCCAGCCGATGCGATTGCCTTTGGAGCCAACTGCCAAAATCAGTTTGTCATAGGGTAAGGGAGTGCCATGCCCCAAAACCAATTGCTTGGCATTAACATCTACTTTATTGACATAATCGCGCACTAATTTTATATCATTTTTCCCCCAAAACCAGTCTTCGTAAGGCTTGGTGTGCTCATACTTCATATGCCCCATATAAATGTACATCAGGGCGGTGCGGGAAAAAAAATAATCGGTTTCTGAGGATATTACCGTTATGCTGCATTCAGAAGCAGGTTTACGTTTTCTGATATGCCGGGCAGCCGTAATGCCCGATATTCCATTTCCAATAATGCAGATTTTTTCCATATTCAGAACTTACAAGTGAAATTCAAGACAGGCAATTAAACAATTTTTTTATTTGATAAAATGTCATCTGATTGACAACCCCTGTTGCTGCATGGTAAGTTAAACATCGTATCTATGCAAAAAACAACTTCGGTTGCCCTGGCTTTATATTTGTGTTACCTTAAGGTAGAAAAAACACATGAGAACATGAAAACTACAAAAAAAATTACTACTACTTATCTCGCCCTTTCAATCCTTTTATTGTCCCAGTGTATATCAGTGGGCCAGGGCTTGGAAAGCTTTACCAAAGCCACTGATGGTTTTTTGCAAGATAATGTAAAAAACGGAATGGTAGACTACAAAGGGGTAAAGCAGGATTTTTCGGAGGTTGACAAGCTCTACCGGCAAATAGGCGATATTTCGCTGAAAAATGCCTCTGAGGAAAAAAGAAAAGCATTTTATATCAATGCTTACAATGTTATCGTGATCCATCAGGTTGCCAAGGCATATCCGGTGAAATCGCCCATGGACATTGACGGTTTTTTTGACAACACAAAACATAAAGTAGCAGGTGATATGCTTACTTTGAATCAACTGGAAAAAGAAAAGTTGATGCAGCCTTATAATGATCCCAGGGTACACTTTGTACTGGTTTGTGCGGCTATGAGTTGCCCGCCCTTATACAATAAGACGTACGAAGACCAAACTCTTGACAGGCAACTGGCTGCCCGAACCGAACTTGCCCTCAATAGCGATGATTTTATTAAAGTAAATGAATCGAAGGAAAAAGTAGAAGTGTCTAAAATTTTTGAATGGTACAATGGAGATTTTACCCAAAATGTGAATACAGTGCTGGCATATATCAATCAGTACCGGGATAAAAAAATACCTTCTGATTATAAGGTAGATTATTATGAATACGACTGGAGTTTGAATAGCCTGTAAAACAAAAAAATACAGAAACTACAATCCCGAACTAGAAAGATATTCGGGATTAATTTTTTTATGGACAAACCAAATAAATCTTTTTTACGTAAGTTTTATTAAAATATTACAATTTAATATATAATTAACTATATTAATAAATTTGATTAAGGCATACGTAATACAATGTGTCATGAAAAATATAATATATACTTTACTCTTCAGTATTTTATCAACACTTCATTTATCTGCAGCAAATAACGCAATAGACAGTTTCTTTAGTGAGGCCGATTCATTTTTCAAAAACAGTGTTTTAAATGGAAGCGTTAATTACGCGGCCATTAAAAAGGATTTTGGCAAAGTTGAAGCCCTATATGCACAGATTGGCAAGATGGATTTATCCGGTGCTTCTGCTACAGAAAAGAAAGCATTTTATATCAATGCGTATAATGTCATTGTTATTTACCAGGTTACGAAATACTATCCTTTGAAATCCCCCATGGACCAAAGCGGTTTTTTTGATAAGGTAAAACATGAGGTAGCCGGCGAATCTATGACCCTGAACTATCTGGAAATCAAAAAAATCATTATTCCCTACCGTGATGCACGCATTCATTTTGCGCTTGCCTGTGCTGCAAAAGGATGCCCCAAGCTGGCAAACTTCGCTTACCTACCTGATAAACTGGATCAGCAACTTACAACCAGAAGTAAGCTTGCTTTAAACGATCCTTCATTCACAAAAGTGAATAAGGCTCAAAAAAGAGTAGAGATTTCTAAGATATTTGATTGGTATAAAAAAGATTTTACACAGGGAGGCAGTAACGTACTTTCATTCATCAATCAATACCGGACAAATGCTATCCCTACCGATTTTTCGATCAGTTATTACGAATACGACTGGCAATTGAATGATACCCGTAATTAAACGTGCTCTATACTTTTTGTGCAACTTACAAGAAGTGCCGGACACATTTTATCAATAGGTTATTAACCTACTTTCCCTTTCTTCAAGTCTTCTGCCGGTTTTCCCGGAATTTCCATTACAGTTTCACAGTTATCGCAGGTGCGCAGTTCAAGTGAATTATGAAATTTATTGATGATGGGTGGCAGTTGTTCCACAATGTTTTCCAAAGGGAAATATTCTTCATACAGCTTATTGCCGCAGTTTTCACAATACCATTGCAGGCCATCGGTATGCTCAGCCGTGCGTTTTTTCTCAATCACCAGCCCAATGGTATTGGCCGGGCGGCGCGGACTGTGTGGCACTTTGGCCGGGCACAAAAATATATCTCCTTCTTTGATGACAATATCACGGGTTTGGCCTTCCTCTCTTATTTTTAGGGTAATGTCCCCTTCCAACTGATAGAAAAACTCTTCGGTTTCATTGTAATGGAAATCTTTCCGGGCATTGGGCCCGCCCACCACCATCACAATAAAATCTCCCGCTTCTTTGTAAAGCTGGGCATTACCTACGGGTGGTTTTAGCATATCCCGGTGTTCGTCAATCCATTTTTGTAAGTTAAAAGCACTTTGTATGGCCATGATAATTGCGGTTTGTTAAGATGAAGCGACTAAATTAAAAAATTGAGCGGGAATTATGAATTTTTGCCCAAAAGGTAAAAGTACAGCCGTTACATACATATTCACACAAATTGTCAGGCCGTTTCCAAAGAAGTGCCATTTTGGCACTTAAATTCCTGAAGAATTTCAAATTTTCAATATTACAAGCCTTTTTCTGTGAAATTTTCAAGCCTTTATCCCCCTTTGAACGGTGGTATATAATTTGAAAAACTAATTCATAGCAATTAAAGTACAATAGAGTAAGAAGTAATTGATATGGACTATAAAGATTACTATAAAATATTAGGCGTAAGCAAAAAAGCATCGCAGGATGAAATCAAAAAGGCTTACCGCAAGCTGGCTGTCAAATACCATCCGGATAAAAACCCCGATGATAAAAAAGCCGAGGAGCGTTTTAAGGAAATATCGGAAGCGCACGAAGTGCTGAAAGACCCTGAAAAACGGAAGCGGTACGACGAACTGGGCGCCAACTGGAAGCATTACCAGCATCAGGGTGCCGGTGGTTTCAATGGAGGCCCATTTGGCGGGCGTGGAGGTACACGCGTAGAGTTTGAAGGCGACCTGGGCGACATGTTCGGCGGGGGTGGCTTTTCTGATTTCTTCAATAGCTTTTTTGGCGGTTTTGCTGGAGGCGGAGCAGGCCGTTCACAGTTTCGTGGTGGTGGCGGTTCCCCATTTGGAGGGGCTTCCTACGCTGCCAAAGGGCAGGATTTGCAATCTGAAATGAGCATCAACCTGGAAGAAGCTTACCAGGGCGTTACCAAAATATTGAATGTAAACGGCAACCAGCTCAGGCTGAAAATAAAACCGGGCATCCGTAATGGACAAACACTGCGGCTGAAAGGCAAAGGAGGCCCCGGGCCGGGTGGTGCCGCAGGCGATTTATACCTGAAAGTAAACATCAACAAACACGCTTCTTTTGAAAGAAAAGGGGATGATTTGTATGTGGACTTTCCGGTTGATTTGTACACGGCTGTACTGGGCGGAAAAGCCAACGTGCAAACCCTGAAAGGGGCGGTGAGCGTGAATATCCCGAAAGGCACCGAAAACGGAAAAACGTTGCGGTTGAAAGGAATGGGCATGCCCCAATACGAAAGCAACAAAGTTTCAGGCGACCTTTATGCCAAAGTAAGTGTGAGTGTGCCTAAGAACTTATCGGAGGAAGAAATCAATTTATTTAAACAATTACAACAGTTACACAAAAACAAACATAGTTATGCATAGAACCATATATTATCAGCAAAATCAACGTGGCACCAACCGTTTTGGATGGTTATATTTTATTTTAGGAGGGAACTTAATTCTCCTGAGTGTACTTATCTTCATTTTTCCTGAAATCCTGGCATTTCTTTTTGGAGGCATGCTGCTCGTCGGAGGCATTGCCATCATCGCGATTGGGTTTGGTTTCAGAAAATGGTCTAAGCTATTTACGGGAAAGTATCGAACCATTAAGGTAGAATAACAAATCACAAATACTATGAAATGGTCGCTCAATCTCGGTAAAATTTCCGGAATTCAGGTCTACATTCACTGGACTTTCCTCATCCTGCTCGGGTGGGTTGTCATCAATGTAGGCGGGGAAGGTGTGGGTGAAACCCTGTGGTCAACGGCGTTTATCCTGTCTATTTTCGTATGCGTTTTTTTGCATGAACTAGGCCATGCCCTGGCTGCCCGAAAATACGGCATCGGTACGCGCGATATTACCATGCTGCCCATCGGTGGTCTGGCACGCCTGGAAACCATGCCTGATAACCCGAAGCACGAATTTGTAGTGGCTATTGCCGGGCCACTGGTCAATGTAGCCATAGCAGGCGTACTCACGGCTGTCATTTATACATTGAACCGGGAAGTGGCACTCATGAGTATTTCCAACATCGGCTTCAACAATTTTTTTAATAACCTGCTTTGGGCCAATGTGGTGCTGGCCGTTTTCAATATGATTCCGGCTTTCCCTATGGACGGCGGAAGGGTGTTGCGGGCCTTGCTTTCGTTTAAACTGGAACGCACCAAAGCCACCCACATCGCGGCTTCTATTGGGCAATTGCTGGCCATTGGCTTTGTATTTTTTGGGCTTTTTTATAATCCGGTTTTAGTATTCATCGGTATTTTTATCTTTCTGGGGGCACAGGCCGAATCTTCTCATACCCGGACCCAATCTATGTTGCAGGGGGCCACCGTGCGCGATGTAATCATGCACAATTACAAAACGCTGCATACAGAAGATACCATTGCAACCGCTGTAAAAATGCTATTGGACGGACAAGCTACTGATTTTCTTGTTTTGAACGAAAGTGGCGTTGCCGGAGCACTCAGCCGCAACCAGATGATCAAGGCACTTTCTGAACAGGGTAACCAAACGGCAATAGGCAGTGTGATGGATGCCGATATTCCCAGGTTATCACCCGATATGCCTTTGGAAAAAGCGTATGAAATGTTTCAGCAACAGCGGTATCCTATACTACCTGTACTGGAAAATGAGGAAGTAATTGGCATTGTAGATATGGAAAATGTGCATGAGTTTATCATGGTAAAAGGAGCACTAAAAGATGAAGATGGCACACTTCGTCAAACAGATTCAACAGATGAACATTATAAATATGCTTAATTTATTGTGATAAGCGTATAAAAAGCCCGGAAAAAACTTTTCTGGAAAAAAAATTTTGTAAGTTTGCAGTCCGAAAAAAATAAGTACTCGGGATGTAGCGCAGCCCGGTTAGCGCACCACGTTAGGGACGTGGGGGCCGCTGGTTCGAATCCAGTCATCCCGACTTAGTACAAACCAAAATTGATCAAAACCCTCTAAATTGTATGTTTAGGGGGTTTTTCATTTTTACAGCATCCTTATTAAGGACTTCCTGTTCTAAAGG
Source organism: Cyclobacteriaceae bacterium (assembly GCA_965230065.1). GTDB lineage: Bacteria > Bacteroidota > Bacteroidia > Cytophagales > Cyclobacteriaceae. Next base: position 1,518,872 of record OZ245942.1, read on the forward strand.
CAAAACTGCCCCAATTGCCAGATTACTGTGAATGGACGCCCATTAAAATAAGGAGATAAACTTTTCTTTTTATTTACCGAATATCAGAAGTTCAAAATAATACCATGTACCTACTCAGTTCTTTTCCTGGCCCCACCCTTCAAACCATCATAAATAATACTACCGTTAAAATTTTTATTGTTTTCGTAGTGTTCTATTTTTAGTTATTAAAGGTTAACAATAATAAATAAACTTACTATCTGCTTCGGTCACTCTCAAGTTGTTTGTTCATTTCATTTGTAAGCTTTTTAACTACCTCTGCATGTTGCAGAAGCACATTTCTTGACTCCAGTGAATCACTCCCGATACGGTAAAGTTGCCCGGTGGGTTCTCCTGGTACTGGATCCATTTTACTGGGAGCTGTAAAACCGCCTGACCCTAGACCATCAATAAATTTCCAGCCTTCCATACGGATACTGTACATACCTCGTGATGAATGGTGTATCATAGAGGGGCGAGTGATTTTGCTGGTATTTCCTTCCAGGACGTGCAGAAAGCTAAAACTATCTTCTCCACGGTCTCTCGAGAGCTTTTGTGCTGTCAGCTCAGTAAAAGTAGCAAACAGATCAGTAAGACTAACCAAATGCTCATAAACCATGGGGCTATTGATTTGAGAAGGCCAGGAAATGACTAAAGGAATACGGTGCCCCCCATCCCAAACATCACCTTTTTGTCCGCGCCTGCCATAGTTCGAGTCATGGTTTTGCAAGTCTATTTCTTGCTGTGGCCAATATGCTCCGTTGTCGCTGGAAAAAATGACCATGGTGTCATCAGAAATGCCTAACCTGTGCAGCGTTTCTGTAACACGGCCCACCACATGGTCAATATTCATCACAAAATCGCCATAAGTGCCAATGGGCGATTTTCCTTTAAATGGATCGGTAGGCATCCAGGGGGTATGCGGTCCGGTGAGGGGCATATACAAAAAAAACGGATGGGATGGCTTTTCGCTGGCATGTTTTTCAATAAAGGAAATTCCATCATCAACAATTTCAGTCAAACAGTTTTCTACCCTGAATGAACGGGATATTTCCCCTCTTCTCCACCACACTCCTTTCTGCCAGTATACATCATGTTTACTAACATGTTTTTTGTCCCAGGCATATTTAGTGTCATCAAGGTGGTCAGGATAAATATCGGAAGTAAGTACCACCTCCGGGTCTATTGTTTGATGATTTCTGAGAAATACATAGGGGGGCATATCCAGCGAAGCAGGATGGATGAAGGAATAATCAAAGCCATAATTATTAGGGCCTGAAGTGATTTTCGCTGTATAATCCACATTGGACTTACCTGTATTGGTATCAAAAACTACCTGTTGGGTGTCATCTTTGGTTTGCCAGCCTACCCCCAGGTGCCATTTACCAATACAGGCGGTGGTATACCCCGCGTTTTTAAGGAGTGAGGCCAATGTGGCTCTCCCTGGTTCTATAACCGCTCCTTTAAAGCCCCTGATGCCTCTTGCTGCAGATTCCGATCTGAAAGCATACCTGCCAGTAAGCAATCCATAACGGGAGGGTGTACAAACGGATGCACTGGCATGTGCATTGGTGAAAGTAATCCCATTTTGAGTAAGCTTGTCTATTTGGGGTGTAGCAGTCCTTGCCTCCGGGTTTAAACCCGAAACATCTCCGTATCCCATATCATCTGCAAATATGATGATAATGTTGGGTTTTTTTGTGAGCTTTTTCTGTGCTTGTACCCATGGTGAAAATGCCAGTAAACCTATTGTATAAGTAAAGAATAATCTAAGCATCGTATTGTTCATATCAATTTATTATTTGCCGTATTCAAGTATTTCAGCATTCACTTCCTTCAGGTAGTTCATGAGTTTTTCTTCCAGCGCTTTGGCTTTCTGCGGCATTGCAGCAGACAGGTCTTGCGTTTCACCCAGATCCTCCTTCAGGTTGTACAATTCCAGTTTATTTGTGTTCCAGAATTTCAATAGTTTATAATCGCCAAGGCGGATAGCCGAATGGGGGTAGCCTCTGCTATACCGGTGGAATACAAGCGCTTCATGAAGCCTCTGCACTGTACCCGCATCACCCTTTTCCAACAATGACTTTATGCTTCCTCCTTCAAGATGATTCGGAAGGGGCTTGGTATTTCCAGCCAGGTCGCTGAGGGTAGGTAATATGTCCCACCCTACCACGGGCACATTGCTTTGGCTACCCGGTTTTATGCCTGGCCCCATCACAAAAAAAGGCACCCTAATTCCTCCTTCATACAACACCCATTTTCCTCCTCTCAGCGGATAGTTTCTTGATTTTTTATCATGTACGGAAGGGTGGTCCAATTTATTTTTGACAGGAGGTACAAACTCTGCGGCACCATTATCTGTCATAAAAATTATATAAGTATGATCGGCAATTCCCAGTGCTTCTACCTTATCCAGGATTTCACCAATACCAGTGTCCAAATCTTCCAGCATGCCCGCCCAGCCCGGATTGGTATGAATGCTGCCCGGTTCTTTGTCCAGATATTTTTGATAAGTTTCTTCCCTGGTTTGTATATCCACATGGGTGGCATAATGTGAAACTTGCATATAAAATGGATTACCTGCTTCAGTTTGCCTTTCCATAAAATTGAGTGCCCGGGCTGTGAGTGTTTCAACCCGTTTAGGATCACTTTTTACATATACCTCGGTCCATTTCGTGCTTTTATCTGTAAAAACATTACCATTGCCGTTGCCGGTATCCCCATCGCTTTCATCATATCCCAGATCTTCAGGGAAGATATCTGCCCGCAAATCCCATTTTCCATAGTGGGCTGTCTGGTAATGGCTATCAATCGATTTTAACAAGGAAGGAATGGTGAGTAACTTCTGGTTATCAGGGTGATAATTCGCTTTGAATCGTTCTTCTCCTTGCCGTGCAGGTGATTGCCCAAACTGAATGCTTCTGCGGGTTGGGCTACAGATGGCAGCGGGGGCATACCCGCTTGTAAAGCGCATACCACCTCTGGCAAGCCTGTCAATATTGGGTGTTTCGAAGTAATCACTTTTTGCATTTGGCAAGCGATCATCCATAGGAGATGACATACAGGTCCAGCCCTGGTCATCGGTAAGGATGAGAATAAAATTCGGTTTTTTAGGAGGTTGGTGGGGTTTTACTGCCGAAGCCTGGAGCAATGGCAGGAGCATTAAAATAAATATCAATGGCTGAACGAGCAGGAGTTTTTTTAAAGCACGTTTGCTAAACCTGGTTTGCACTAGTATGTTTTTCATGTTATTGGTTTTATGGATAAAATGATTGACATGTTATAACTCCCCATCCATATGAGGCCATCGATGAAAATTTCTATCTTGCTCCACTCCATTAATTGCTGTAATTACCCACTGGTCTTTTGTGGCTTTCAGATCGAAGCCTATCTCCTTACCATTCAGATGCTTAAACCGCGTATACAGTTGTGTTTCATCCGGGTTCAGGGTTATGACTTCTTTGAGCAATTGCGATGGATCGGCATTCCCTGTGTGTATAGCGATGATGCCCAGGTCATTTATTGAATAAATAAGCATAAAAACCTCATCATCGACCTGATAGACCTCCCAATTACCGTTCTGTGCCAAAGGTTGATGACCCGCAGGAATATGCACACTGCCAGCTGCCACTGCGAAATCTTTGTAAACGCCTGTATTGTTCCATTCCATAAAATCTTCGCCCGGCCCGTACATATGGAAGGTTTCCTTAAGGTCCTCGGCCTCATCATCCAGCAACACCACGATGGGCCTGGCCACAATCAACGACCGCTCCCCCTGATTGGCTCCCCCACCCGATATCAGATACCCGGGATGCCCGGAATATATTTCAGGACACGACTCATAGCCATGCCCAATCTTTACGTAATAGGCATGTTTTTTCTCCAATGTCCAGTCGATTACTTTGTCTGCTGGGCGATAGGGAAATATACCTGCCCACAGGGCAACATGTTCGCCCCGGTTGACATGATATTGGTTAGCAGCATCATAAAAACTTAACCACATCTTCATAGCTGCAGTATGGTAACCTTCACCCAATGCTGTACGATGGGCTCGTTCATACTGCCTGCGGTAGGGAGGAAATCGCCTTAATTTATAACTGCTCAGGCTGTATTGCCAATTTATCCGGTCAAGGATATTTGTAGCGGTTTCTTTAATTCTTCCTTCTCCAAACGCCTGCAGATTGAGGAGTGCCATGATGGTATAAGCAATATAAGGATCGGAATTGAACTCAAAAACACCATGCTCATAGATCTTTTGCATGTAAGTAAATAATTTTTCTTCAAGTCCGGTTTCCAGATTGTTATATTTGGCAGCTTTATTACTATGATTCCACAACCACAGGTTTTTCAAATACCGGGAACCTTCAGTCATTAAAATGTGATTTTCGGTGTCGTACACAAATCCATAGGTTTTGGGCACTTTCCCGTTAAATTCACCCCCTTCCTCAATCAGCAGCACATTGAGGAGGTTGTCCACTGTTTCGGGATACAGGATATTTGTGGAATCACCGAAGAAAAACAGCAAAGGGGTCAGGCCTGCCAATGTGAAGTCATAATCCCCCTCAGGGTTCTTTTCCCAGGTAGATCCGGAGATACCTACAGATTTCTGTTCCTGCAAATAAGTATTTGTCTCTTTTATTTTTCTACCGGAAAAAAGATTCGCAATAGCTACCCTTGGCGCCGTAACCTTACGCTCTTCAATCCAATTGGGCAACACCTTGGATGACCAGTACCGGAGGACTGAATCTTTAACAGGTGATTGTTTTGATGAGGTATAACTTCTTTCAACGGGTACGGGTATGTTCCCCTCACTGATGGCATATTCGTGGGGAGGGGCAGCCCCCAATAATCGCCCGATTTGCTCTTTGAACAGAAACAATAACAGGACTAACCCCAGGAAAACGGAGAATATAGTTATTAATATTTTCTTTATAATGGTCATTAATTTTTCCTGCTGTTGATCTGGCACAAGGCCCAATAGATTGATGGCAAATGCGCATCGTAAATCTCGCACGCTGATTTTTGACGTAGGAGTATTTGCATTAGCTATAGAACTGCCTGCTAAAACGAAAGGAACAATTATAACAAAAAGCGGAGTAACTTCTAAATATTGATCATAACGATAGTTATACTTGTTACAAAGGCATGTGAACCACTAAAGAACAATAATCAGTGCTGCCGTTATTTTCTTTTAATTTAGAACTTTAAATCAACTCAATGTTGCTAGTTCAATTTGAAGTTCTTCACTTAAGGTGCGAAGATTTTTCCATAGCAAATCGAGACGATCTTTATCTGAATTATCCAGTGGCACTGTATTTTTTCGGGTGGTTACAGTTACTGGCAATCCCCTCATGCCCATGAAGTACTTGGCAGCAAGCGGGTATTTTTTCCCAATAATAGGATCATTGGCTAGAATGAAATCATTGACCTTTTTCACTGACTCTGAAACTGTTTTGTTTCTACCTTCTTTCCATAAAAAAGAAAATAGTTCAGGGTAGTAATTGCCGGCAATACAAGATATCCCCGCTCCTCCATGCCGAATTGAGTGCAGTACGTCCGGGGAGTGGGCATTGTAAATACCCAAAGAAGAATCAGATGTTTTCGCAATTTTCCTATCGACGATTGCGGCATCACAAGAGGTATCTTTAAAGTACAAAAACCTATCAGATTCCACTAGTTTGCTTAGATTCTCAGGGCTAATCAATCGACGATAAGGGCTGGGACATTCATAGAAACCCAAAGGAATATCAGCGGTTTGATCCAGTAAAACTTCAATATGCTTCATCATTTTTTTGTCGCTATCCTGTTCCCCTACAATAATGGAAGGGATAATGACAACCGCTTCTACTCCTGTCTGATAAATTTTCTGAATGAACGCTAAATTTTCATCGGCGTTGTCAGAAAATGTTCCGGTAGTTACTACCGGAACATTTGAATTATCGACAACAAACTTTGTCAGCTCAACGCGCTCCTGAGCACTGAGCTGATACATTTCACTAGATGCACAATTGGCAAATAACCCCTGGGCTCCGGCTGCTTCATACCAACGAATCAAATGCCTTAGACCCTGGTAGTCTATTGACAGATCCTCATTATAAGGAGTCATCATCACTGGCCAGAACCCTCTGGGTAATTTCTTCTTACTATTGGAATTAATAGAAGATTGAAGGCCTCCACTAATACAGATACCACCCAGGGCACATATCGCCCCAGTGCTTATGAATTTTCTACGGTTCCATTCCATTTGCATCATCTCTAAGTTACGCTATAATTCTCAACGGTGAATTACTTATCCTACCAATCATGGGTAATAAAATTATCTGCTACATTTAATAAGGCAAGTTTGTACCTTGTAATAACCACATTTTTGAACGGGTATCATCTTTTGTTGGCGTCTGCACAAATTCAGATTTTTCTAATCTTTCAACAGCTTCATTGTATTTTTCAACATACTGAGGATCCGGTGGATTAGGTGTATCATAATGATACCTGACAGGTAATGCAGGCTGATCTGCGTCGTATGGTGGTATAAAATCCGGATAACCTGTTCTACGCCAGTCGAACCATGGCTCTGCTCTGAAAAACATTGATATATATTTTTGAGTCATGATGCGCTCGTGCACATTTGTTGCTTTACTCAGGTCAACATCTTCCTGACTATAAAAGTCATCAAAATCAAAGCCTCCTACATAGTCACCAAATATTCCCCATTCATTCATAGAAGCTACGATAGCTTTTTTATAGTGAGATGCTGCATCGTTGACACCAAAAGCACCAATCGCTGCTGCTTCTGCCAATATAAATTCAACTTCAGAATAGGTGATAATATTCATTCCAACATATTCATTTGCATTTTGAAAATATATATCGCTAAGACGGCTATTAAACGGAGTAGTTTTGGGTTCAACTGATGTAGCTTGAGGGCCAGCATTATATGATGTCCATGAAGCTTGGCTACCAACTGGTAATCCTACGTAAAGACTTGTATCCAAATCATCATATCCACTAGGGTAAGGTAATAGTTCAACAGGGAAGGTCTGTCCAAGTGGGTCAGTATATTGGATAGTTGTTTCTGTAGCAATATCATTATCCCATTTCTTTTCAACAGGTCGTAACCACCTATACAATCTCGGATCATTTTGATCTCTTAAAGTATTAAGAAAGCCTAATCCCATTCTTCTGGCATAAGTAAGTTCAGAAGCGACAAATGGCCCCCCACGAAAAGAAGTGCTTTCAGAATTTCCAAGGTAATTCAAAACAGCATTATCATCACTACTCGTGAAAACATTTTGAGCAGCATCCCGAAATTCTGCGTCTATATCCACACTTAACTCTGCTTTTTTATTATTTAATAACAAACACATCCTGATTCTGAGAGAATTAATAAACCTTACCCACTTACTTTTATCTCCATCGTACAACAAATCATATCCATCCAAAACGGGAAGTTCATTGCCAGAAATTCCCTCTATCATATTTTTTGCTGTTTTTAAATCAATTAACAGGGTTTCATAAATTTCTTTCTGCTGATCATATTTTGGAAAAACAATTCCTTCATCCAACTGATTTGTTTCTGAAAAGGGCGCATCTCCATAAATCTTCGTAACTAAATCTGTAAATATAGCCCGATAGACCAAAGCTACTGCCTCAGTAAAAACGTTGCCCTGCTCTACACTAAGATCAGACATAGCTTGCACATCTACTAAACTTGAGTATATAGATTCCCATGGACTACTGGTTCCTGGCGTCCAAAATAGCGCATTTAATTCCTCTGATTTATAACCATCACCAACCTGGTAATACTGTAATAAGGAAGGAATCCTTGAACCCCAATATCCAAACTCACTGTACACATAAGCCACATTCTTCGTATTTGTTGTCAATAGAAAATTTGGATCGATCTCACTTACATCATTAGGACTTACATTTAATTCCTCAAAATCACTGCATGAGTTTATCATTGAAATAAATGTAATGGATAATATTATTTTTATTATTTTCTTCATGATCATTATCTATTATAATTAAAACCCAACATTTAATTTCAACCCGAAACTACGGGTATAAGGAATTACAGAGTAAAACTCATATCCAGGTTGATTAGTAATACCGTCCGGAGTGGTAAAGGCCGTTTCCGGATCGATGAATACATTGTGTTTTGTCCAGGTAAACAAATTTTGACCTAACAGAGATAAAGACAGATTTTGCAGTTTCATTTTATTTACCAAAGGCTTCGGAAACCTATACGTAATCGATAACTCTCTTAACTTTACATAAGTAGCACTGTAAAGATTAGCTGATGCAAGATATCTATCAGCGCCCTTTTGGGCATTATACGGACTTAGCCATATTGTTCCCGGGCCTCCAAAATTCTCAATGTATCCTCCATTGCCATCCTCTCTGACTCCTACATCAAAACTGGCATCATTTACATAAACCTGTTCTCCGGATGCGTTCACATAACTTCTGGCTTCCCTTTGTTCCTCTTCGGGCCAAACAAAACCACCATATTCAGCATCTCGGCCTCCTACCCATTCATGTGAGAATTTATCAGGATTATCTTTGATTTGTTGTACTATATCTACATTAGGGTCATAATCTACACCTCCATTAACTTCTTCAAACCTTCCATCATTCTTTCCTTGCCTCATAGTCTCTGAGTAGAACTCCCCTCCTGATCTCCAATCAAAAACTGCAGTAAGGCTAAAGTTTTTGTATTGTATGTTAGGGTTTATTCCAATTATAAAATCGGGATTGTAGTTTCCAATTTTCTCAAAATGATCAGGATTTCGATCTCTTTCAGGTTTACCATTATCAAATATTATAGCGTGCCCGTAATACTCAGAATTTTCATCCTCTACTTTGAAGTAAGGAGCTTGATAAATATCTCCTATTTGGTCACCTGGATAAGTATAAAAATAAGCATACCCCTGGCTATACCCATAGTATTCAATTCCATCAGCAAGCTCTACAATTGTAGTTCTATTCCTGGTGAAATTTAATCCTAAATCAAAAGAAAAATCATTGTTTCTTACAATAGAGGAGTTTAGAGTTACTTCCCAGCCATTACTTCTTACCAATCCAGCATTTATCTGCTTACTGTTTGCTCCTGATGTAATTGGCGTATTAATGCCAAGTACCTGGTTTTCATTCTCCATAACATAGTAGGTGGCATCCAGAGATATTCTGTTATCAAACAAAGACAAGTCAACTCCAACTTCTGTCGATGTAGCTATTTCCGGCTTTAGTTGAGCATTCTTAGCAATCTTGGAAATACTGGCTCTTTTGGTATCTCCCCAATCTTCACCAAAATTATAATATCTTTGAAGCTGATAAGGATCTACATCATTTCCTACCTGAGCATATCCTGCACGAATCTTGGCAAGGCTTACCCATTCTGGCATATCAATCACTTCATTTAGAAGCACACTAAGGGAAGCTGAAGGATAAAAATAGGAGCTGTTCTCTTTTGGCAATGTACTAGACCAGTCATTTCTAGCCGTAAGATCAAGATATACCATATTTTTATAGCCTATAGAAGCCTGCGCAAAAAGACTGTTCACCTTCTTTTCACTCAAGAAATTTTCATATATAACAGAACCAGGACCTCCATTACTAATGGTATATAACCCGGGAATAACCAGGTTAGTTGTCGAATTATGAAGGTTTTCGGTATAATTGTATCGAAGATTTCCACCCAAATTAGCCTGTAGGTCGAAATCCCCAAAAAAAGTGTTGTTGTAAGAAAAAAGACCCTCCCAATTTTGTTCTCTAAAACTGGAGTTTTGAATATCAAAATTTCCCTTTTTTGAATCAACTGTATCCCATGGTCTTTGATTTACAGCTCTCTGGTTTAAATTACTTCGTAAATATTTTGCTGTAAAGCGAAGATTTTCAACAAATTCCCAACTCAATTGTATTTTCGTCATTGCCTGTAAACGATCAAAACCAGTTGTTGCCAACTCTTGCATCAAGTAAGGATTATTCCATCTTTCTTTCCATCTGCGTTGTACTATACCTTCCTGATTAGGCATCCACCATGTTTCCGGATTTATATAAGGAGCCATGTCAACTTGTGGTCCAATGGTTAGAATGGCTCTTGTAGGGGTGAGAAAACTTTTATAAGTATTTGGCCGGTTATCTGATTTTGACTCACTAAGAGACGTCATTACAGTTACGTCCAAATTATCAGTCAGATTCATAGTTCCATTTATGCCAATATTATTCTTTTTTAAATCTACATTCGGCATAATGCCTTTGTTATTGTAGTTACCTAAAGAAACGCGAAAATTAGCATTCTCGTAATTACCGCTAATACCCACATTATTTACTTGGGTCCAGCCGGTTTGATAAAAATCTTTCTGACGATTTATATTGTTTTCATGAGAAACCAATTCGCTCGGACTATCCTGGTTTCTTTGTTGCGCAATAAAACCATTGTCTAACTTGGGCCCCCAGAATTCATAAGCATCGTTTTCAAATACAAATGCACCTTCTTGCCCTGAAGCAAACTCATTTTGATGAGGAAGATATCTATACGGATTATCAGTAATAAATGAGGTATTGAAATCTACCCCTAAACCTTTTTCCTTACCTGTACCTGATTTCGTTGTAATAAGTACTACTCCATTCCCAGCGCGTGAACCGTAAAGCGCTGCAGCGCTTGGTCCTTTTAATACTGAAATTGATTCTATATCCTCGGGATTTAGATCTGACACAGCATTGCCAAGGTCAGCCTGGTTGAATAGGTTACCGGTAGTATTGTAAATCGGCACACCATCGACAACAAATAAAGGTTGATTGTCGCCGTTTAGCGAGGTCGCCCCTCTAATTACCATATTCATAGAAGATCCTTTAATACCGTAGGTTTGAGAAATCTGTGCACCAGCAACCTTTCCTTGCATTGAGTTGAGTACACTAGGCTGGGGTGTTTCATTCAATTCCTCACCGCTAACTGTTCCAACTGAATATCCAAGTGATTCTTTTTCTCGGGAAATCCCGAGGGCTGTTACCACCACTTCACCCAAAGTTTGAGTATCTGTCGTTAATGTAATGTCAATAACCGACCGATTTCCAACAGTTATCTCTTGATGTAAAAAGCCAACCGAACTAAACACTAAAATGGTGTTCTCATCTGGCACTTCAATTTTGTAATTTCCATTCACATCGGTGACTGTGCCCTGACTGGTTCCTTTGATGATCACGTTTACGCCCGGCAGTCCCTCATTGTCTTCTGAGGCAATGACTTTACCAGTAATGGGGATCCCTTGAATGACAATCTCCAGGTTGGTATCTTTCTTCTGTTTTTTATCAATCACATCCACGGTGATTATCCGGTTGATCTGCTTGAATTTTAAGGAAGCTTTCTTCGAAATCTCTAGCAGATAATCTGCTACTGTCCGGTGGGTGCCAACAAGGTCAATTTCCAATTCGTGATCTATTCGGGTCTCATCATAGGCAAAATCATACTGCGTTTTGTCTTCAATAACCCTAAAAGCAAGTTCTAAGGGGGTATCCTTCAGATCAAGGTCAATGTAAACTTCACGGACACTTTGAATTTCCTGGGCTTCACCGTCCCGTGCCAACAATAAACCGAAAGCAAAAGTTTGAAGAATGAAACCATAGAAAGTGAGTTTGGCAAGCAAAATTATTATGCTGGGTAGTTTGTTTTTCATAATTCTGTGGTATAAATGGTTAATATATAAAATCAGGAAGTTTTTCCATTCGCAATGGAAACATCCCATGAGAACCGGTCGGTCAGCCGGTTTTTTTTAGCTGGTATCCTCGTAATTCATCATCATTTAAGGTTTAGTTGTACGGTATCTCCATGTATTTTAAATTGTAGCTGTTCACCATAAGATAGGGTATGCAGAACATTCTCCAGGTTTTCATTGCGAAAGGTGCCCGAGAAATGCCAGGTCAAAGAAGGGGGTTTTTCATATTGAAACTTCACCCCATACCAACGCTCCAACGTCTGGATGACTTCATCAAACTGGGCATCCTTGAAATAGATGATTCCGTCTTTCCATGCCAGGGTATGCATAGGATCGAAATTACTGACCTGGATCTGGTTACCGGAAACCGGCACCCTGGCCAATTCCCCTGCATGTAGAACTACCCCACCATGCATCTTGTGGTCTTGTTGCTGTACTTTGACCCTTCCGCTTTCCAGGGCTACAGAAATGTGATCATCTTCCCCAAAAGCCTCTACGTTAAATGTTGTACCCAAAGCAGTAACCAGCGTATTGCCTGCCTGCACGACAAAAGGCTTTAAGGTATCTTTCTTTACTATAAAATAAGCCTCACCCACGAGATGAACGATGCGGGTGGAATCATTGAAGTTTTTTTCGTAACGAATACTGCTCTGTGCATTTAACCAAAGTGTGGAACCGTCTGGCAGATAGATCATAGACTTTTGACCAGAGGGATTAGATTTGGATATATATTTAGTTTGATGAACCCCATCAGGGGTGGAAGTATCAATAAAATGATTTACACTCCAAGCAATCAGGGCCAATAAAACAAATCCGGCAGCTATTCTCATCCAATAAAGCCTCCTATTACTTCTTTTTGTGGTGATGCCTCTCCTACCCTTATGCTGCACCTTACTTTCTATTTTTTCAAAGGAACGGTCGGCAAAAATCAACTTACTTTCCCTGAGTTTTGCAGTTTTGATGGCCTGGAAAGCTTGGAGGGTTTTCGCGTTTTGTGGGGATTGCTGCGCCCACTCTTCCAGGGCCGACAATTCTTCTTCTGAGGCCTGATCACTGAGGTATTTGCTTATTAATAAATCAATGTTATGCGCTGTCATTATCCTACCTAATTTGGTGTGCCTACCTATGGCACCTAACTATAACACTTGAAATATGAAAAATACCCCCAGTACCTTTTGGGTTTTTTTATGGATTTTTTTTAATCCCCATGTTCATGGAGCCATCCAGAGATTTTGAGCCTGACTTGTCGGGTGGCCTCTACCATGTGGTTTTCTACGGTCTTGATGGAAAGGTTTAACAATGCAGCCACTTCTTTGTACTTCAACCCTTCCAGAACGATCAAACGGTAGATGGTTTTCTTTTGGGGAGGAAGGGACTGAAGCACCTCCTGAAGTTTTTCTTGTAAACCTTTGTGCAGATATTGATGGTATGGATCCTGAATATCAATAATCAGGTCATTCCACTCATCATCCTCTGAATGAACAGACATGGTATAATCATTACTCCTGAGATAAGTAATGGCTTGATTTTTAACACTTCGATACAGGTAGGGCTTTACATCATCAATCTCTGTAATCCGTTTCCCTCTCTGGAAAAACTTTACAAAAACATCAGAAACTATGTCTTCGGCCGTCTCCAGATTGCGCACGAAAATCATGGCAAACCGAATCAGTCTTGGGAAAAAGAGATCGTAAAACTCCCTGCACGCCTTTTGGGAACCTTGATGGATATAGGACCAAAGCAGGTATTTAATATGCTCATTTTCGGACGGCATGTTGAAAATCAGTGGATAATATTCAAAGCTAATTAACTCAAGTTGCTACCTATGAGAAAAAGTGTTATCGTATTGCAGAATATAGTAGTTTTGAGGTTACCACACATCAAAACATATATTTTTATGCTCAACGACAACACCATTGCAATATACGTGATTTTGGACGATATTCTTCAAGCTATTGGCCATCAAGAAGATCAACAACGCCGTGTAAACGATGCGCTTATACTAACTACTGCTTTAATAGCCGCTTGGTATTTTGGGGGGAACTGGACCACTGCCTTGCATTATATGCGTTCCCATCACTGCTCCAAGATGTTAAGCTCTTCCCGTTTTAATCGGCGATTACATAGCATTGCCGTGTTAGCCGAATATTGTTTCCGTTTGTTAGGGTGGGCTTTTAAGGTCACCAACTTTAGGCAACGTTATCTATTAGATACCTTTCCAGTACGGGTCTGTCACAACATTCGTATCGCTCGTTGCCGGATGCTGCAAGGAGAGGATTATCGGGGTAAAAATACCTCTAAGCGAGAATATTTCTATGGCTATAAAGTGGCTTTAGTACTCAGTGAAGAGGGATTACCCGTAGAACTAGCTTTTATACCCGGCTCTTACAGCGATCATTCAGCTTTAGCCCGCTTAGACTTTGATCTACCCAAAGGTAGTATTGTCTGGCAAGACAGTGGATTTACCGATTACCAATGGGAAGATTTTTATCAACAAGAAGAACATATTGAGTTTGCTACACAGCGCAAGAAGAACTCTCGGCGGGGGGATAGTTTTATAGATGCTATTGCCAAAAAGTACAATCGGAAAAAGATAGAAACCGTGTTTAGTGAAATTACGGCCCGGTTTGCCAAAAACCTGCATGCCGTGACAATAGCAGGTTTTCAGTATAAAGTCTTTTTAACGATCATGGCTTACAGCCTGATCAAATATATTCAGGTATAAGTAGCAACTTAGATTAATTATGTATTTAACTTATTGACTATCGGCAACTTATTTATATTTATTATTTGCTCTTTCATTTCACAATATTCAAAAGATACTCAATTTGTCATTTAAATATATACCTGTGCTCTACCTTCTTAAATATTTGGGATTATTTCCCCCCTTTTCTTTAAATCCCGGAAAGTTCCGCATCCTGCCAAAGCGGGGATAACTTTACGAAAATATCTCCGATACCAAGCATGCGTGGGTCTCCCTGAGCGATGAGATTCTTCTCTATTTTTTCCTTTTATGTTGTTTTTTCAAACCATTCTATATCAAGTGCATAATTGAGCACATCATTTCTGACCAAGGGATCGTCAGGCAAGTCGGCATCCTGTATGTTTTTTCCAGCTTTTTACCCTGAACCAGCTTCATAGCTCCTGTGCGGTTCATGTCCGCCATACCAAAAAACGAAAGGTTTATTTTTTTCTTGCTGGGCATTGACTTCATAAGAGTTTAGTATGCTGCAGGTTAAAAATAGGATGAAAATTAAGCCTCTCAGCATATATAATTTATTTAATGATGTCATGCACCTCTATCCCTACTCTTCCCAAATTTACCCCATCCGGACGCCGACTGCGATCCCATGCTAAAGAAACTGGATATCGTTCCTTATTCATGAGATCCCGGCATAAAGCCGGGAAGTGCGGGAAAGTTGATTTTTGGAGGATTCTCGCAAACTGCTGTTGCATGGCTGATATTATTTTTTCAGGTGATAATCGGCAAATTCAAAAAACTTTCCCCAGTCGTAGCTGTCAATGTAATGTCCTCCCTCTCTGATGTGATAACCCACTTCACTTTCAACAATTGCTTTACCCACTTCAGGTGTTGTTTCTAAAGTTAACCCTCTTTTCCCTAATAACCTGTAAACTTCACTGGCATGATAGGCCGAAAGGTATTCGCCTCTTGGGTCGGCCCACTTGTCTTCTGTGGCACTTGCAACATACACCGGGCGAGGCGCAATGAGAGCAAGCAGCATGTGCTGGTCTACCGGAAGGTCATCCTCTCTATCAATAAATTTGCGTGAATTGGTACACAACCAATGGGGAAAACGTGTCATCTTCGCTAAGGTCTCTCCATAACGCCTGCGCCAAAGGGCAGCTCCTGCGCAACCTGAATTTGCAGAAATAGCGATGGCAAACCGCTCATCCTGTGCGGCTGCCCAAAGGGCCGTTTTGCCTAACTTGGAGTGGCCCATGAGCACTACCTGCTCGTGATTAACATCATCGTCCGTTGCTAAATAATCCAAGGCTCGCATGCCGCCCCATCCTATGGCTGTAATCACACCCCACTCATGGGCTTTCGGGAAACTCTGGCCTTCTTTGAAAAACAGGGGATGGATGCCCTGGTTAAACGCTACTTCATTATGCCCTACCAGGTCTGAATTATAAACCGTAACAAAACCATATCCTCTATCCAGCATCTCACCCAACGGCCATCCATTCTTCAGTTTCCCAGGGTTATTTTCATCTGCCTTCAGTTTATCAGAGGTTGGGCTGTCAAAGCTCAACATCATAAATGCCGGAACAGGTTTAGAAATTTTATTGGGCACAAAAACCAATATCGTCATCTCTGCTTTTCCATTTTCATTGCTAAACTGAATCAGCACTTCTTTGCGTGTCGCCTGGCCTTTCATAAAATTTTCATCCTCACTCACCAGTTTAAAAGTGGTCTCGATAGGGCTTTCGGGCACAGGCACCCGTCCATATACCAGATTACCGAAAAGCGACATAATTTGAGGGCGCCGAACATGCATCCAGGCTTCGGGGGTAGCAATAATTTCTCCTTCTGCTGACACTAAAGGGTCGGGAAGGTCATAATACGGTACTTTACTTTCATCATAATTGACATCGTTGTCAAATTCTTTCTTTTGTTGGCTGAACACCAGCATATTACTGAATAACCCCAATGCTAAAAAGACGAATATTTTTTTCATAAGTGTTCTTTTAGTAATTTTTTTAGTTCCCGGGCATATCGTTTTCCCAGCTTATGTTGACTTTTAGTATCGAAATGTGTTTCATCAAATGTTTTTAGCCCCTTCGAAGTCACTACACCCGTATAGGGAACAACATCTGGCAATTGTAGTATCAATTCATTGAAAGTCTTCCGGTGTGGCTTGTCTTCAGATAATTGTCCGGCTATAAATATTAGCTTTGGCTCTCCAAAGTCCTTTCTCAAACTTTCAATCAAAATTTTAATATCCGACAGATAATGATCTGGGTTTTGAGAATCCCCTTCGCCCTGATGCCATAGTACACCGATTAATTTTCCGTTGGCAAGGGCCAGTTTGGTACGCCGGACTGCTTCGTTGTATAATGCTGCTCCGGGCATCCATTCCTCGATGGGGGTGCCTCCTTTGGCGTTCACCACCAAACCCAAGGGTTGGTATTTCTTTGATTGGCTCAATTTCTTTGCAAAAGCATAGCCGGGTCCCAGTCTTTGCATTTCAATTTTTTTGCGGACAGAGGAGTATTTGTTGAGGGGATTTTCAGCAGGTATCCACTGGCCTTGATCGTTCAAAAGGCTTACCTGCGGAATTATTTTTTGGTCTTCAGGAAGAATTTCAGCACGTCCAGCCATATTGGATTGCCCTATGATTAATACGATTTTCAGTGAGTCATTCTCTAATGCCTGCCCTTTGATTTTCTGAAAACCAGTGGCAAATACAATACAAAGGCCTAGCATCATGTGCCCCCTGAAGGCAAAGAAAAAAAGTGTAGATAAAAAGCTTTTCATCATTTAATTCGAACTTATTCGGTTTTCAAATCCCACACCTTAAAATTCCGGTACCTGAAATGAGTCCATTGCATTTGACGGAACCCGATTTTACCTTCTTGATGCACAGGACCATACTCCTCCCCATCATCCGTCCAGTCAATGATTTTCCGGTCATCCACATACATCACAATATGGTCATTGTCTTTGATCAGCTTCATTTTATGTATTTTCTCTGAATTTGTGGATATTCCTTCTTCGCCGGTTTGTACCAGATGGAAATTGGTGTTTTTCCGAATATGGGAATCACCCCGGTCCGGCCTATTGGGTGTATTGGCATAATAGGAAATATGGTAGCTGTTTAATTTATCTTTGATATAATATTTGAAAGTACCATCCCTTTCCGGAAGTGAAGAATCAAAAATATCTTCTCCATTGATTCCGGTGGCTGCAAAGAAGATGATGCATAAACCAGCATCTGTTTCCAGGTTTTGCGCTTCCCATTCAGCAATAAAACTGCCGGGAAAATCTTTGGGACACCAAAATACATGATGCCACTTTTCGTCAGGTGCATAAATGTGCATCCAACCATCTTTGAATTCCAGTTTGCCAGGCCCTTCCATTACCCAGTCATCTACTTTTTCGGGTTTGGAAAATGAATTTTCATAAAGCAAGCCATCTTTTTCTTGCGCCTGACTGTGTATCGGAGGTAATAAGAAAACAAGGTTAAATACGAAAAGGGTAATTTTTAATTTAGCATTATTCATTGATAAATCTGCTATGTTTTTATTATTGAACATTATTCCTTTTGCACCACATATCATACTGATTTTTTAGGGTGTTAACCACATCAGGGTGTTGCTTGGCTATATTGTGCCTTTCTCCGGGGTCGCTTTCCAGGTCAACCAGAAAAAGCTTATCGTTTTCATCCAAAGGGGCTTTATTACTTTTATCTACAGGGTTTCCCAGCAGTTTCCACTTGCCTTTCCGAGCCACCCACTGATCCCTGAACTGCCAGCAAAATCCATTGGCATGAGGGCTTTCTGCTACAGGGTTTTCTATCAGCGGCACCAGGCTTTTTCCATCTAATTCGTTTGTATTAAGTTGGATGCCACAAAGTTCAGCCAGGGTAGGCATCCAGTCAAGGTTCATTGCCATCTGACTTCTGACCTGCCCTTCAGAAATATGCCCTGGCCAGCTAATTGCGGCAGGAACCCTGTACCCTCCTTCAAACAGACAGGCTTTTGCTCCCCGGTAAATACCTGCATTACCCCCTCCAGAATGGGCACGTTCCTCAATAGAATGACCGTTGTCAGATTGAAATACGATGATGGTATTTTCCCTCAACCCCAGAGCATTCAGTTTATCAAGGAGTTTTCCGATGATCTCATCCTGGGTAGATAAAAAAGCGGCATAGATGTTTCTGGGATACTCAACTCCCTTTTTATTATAATATTCCAACCACGCTGGTGTGCCCTGGTAGGGGTAATGGGGGGTGTTTAAAGCAAAATACAAAAAGAAAGGGTTGCCTTTATTGCTTTCCATAAAACCCGATGCCTCTTTCAGCATGAGTTCTGGAAAAAACTGCCCATCATAAAAAACTTCTTTCCCATTTCTGTACAGGTCGTGCCGGTTAGGTCCTCTCCAGTAATAAAAGTGGGAATAGTTATCGATACAGCCTACCAAATGCCCAAATGATTCATCAAAACCGTGGGCATTGGGCTGTTTGTCTTTGGCAAAACCAAGATGCCATTTGCCGATGTGTGCTGTTTGATAGCCTGCGTCTTTGAACATTCTGGGCAGGGTATAATGATTGCTCGAGAGGCCTTTCTGTTGTTGGGGAACTGCTGCAACATTGCCAGCCAATCCTGCCCGTTGTGGGGTTTTACCGGTGAGAAGTCCTGCCCGGGAAGGTGTACAAACCGGGGCTGCATAAAATTGGGTAAATTTGATACCACTATTTACGATGGCATCCATGTGAGGCGTTACCAGGTCATTAGCCCCGTAACTATATAAATCGATGGAGCCTTGGTCATCCGTATAAATTATTATTACATTGGGTTGGGTTAATGCAATTGTATCGGAGACTTTATGGCTACTGAAGGCCGTTCCTGCAAAAAGGGTCAAAAGCAGAAAGGTAACTAACATTTGCTTAATTGAATTGCACATTAAGATTGTATATATCTGATGAGAAAAACAAGTATTTGTCATGCTGAATAAATATTTTTTCATTGAAATGATACATCATTTCCAGTCGGGTGAATGACCCTGTATCTTTTGTAGTTCTTTTTTTATTTTCTATATCATTCAGTTCCTTCCACAGCGACAAAGTATTATTCATTAAGCCATCAGCTTCGGTAATGGCTTCATAATGTTCACTTTTGTTGGGTGCTTTCGGCAATGGAGAGGTATTGTCCATTAGTGCTTTTATGACAGTATCTATATTGAATTTTTCATAAATTATATTTTATTGATTCTCTCACACTTGGTAAAAATTCAACAATTTCATCAAGAATTAATTTAAACGCCAATTATTATTCCTTTTCATCTGACATTGATTGGGGTGCATCAGCCGGATTACTGCCCCATTTTTCATTTGGCTTCTTACCCATTTCTAACCGTAACGTGCCACCTTTCACCAAATCATCATGATAAAACCAGGGCTTTTGCCAGTCCTGATCATTCAGTTGAGCAGATTGTATATAGACATTGGATGCAGTGTTATTACTTGCTTCAATCACGAATTTTTCTCCCGGATAATATTTCTCATTCAAGTGGATGGTAACCTTATCAAAGATGGGACTGCCTATTTCATACTCAGGCTTAAGGGCAGCTCCTCCTTTCATTTCAAAAAGTCCTATTTTCATTAATACAGCCAAAGCGCCCATCAGCCCCTGGTCTTCGTCTCCACTGTAACCATGTTGAGGGTCATTGTCGCTGTATACCATTTCCAATACTTTTCTGGACCACTTTTGGGTTAGCCAGGGTTTTCCAACGTAATTAAAAACGAAAGCTGTTTGCATTGAAGGCTGGTTGCCATAATTGATATAGGCTTTTCTCCGCTCCCTTGACACAAATCGATCCGGACGGTAATTGTGTGTTACCAGCCCATGCTGTTCGGCAATGAGAAAGGAACGGTTGAGCTTGAGGCTCATATTTTCATCTCCTCCCATTAAATTGCTCAACCCTTTTAAATCATGAGGAACATACCAGGTAGCCTGGGCGGCTGTGGCCTCTACAAAACCTACCGCAAATTCCAGGTGGTAGAAAGGTTCATACCATTCCCCATCCAACGTTTTTGGCCGCATCCAACCCGCAGATGGGTCGTAAACATTTTTATAGTTTTCAGCCCTTTTCATAAAAAGCTGATAATCATCCGTTTTATCAAGCGCTTTTGCCATTTGGGCCAGGCACCAGTCCTGATAGGCATATTCCAGGGTCATTCCCGGGCCATCCTGATGGAATCCATACCTCTTTTCTGAAAGCGGATAAGGCACATAGCCCTTTTCTATGTAATATTCAATACCGCCACCCTTTGTAGTATTGTGCTCATAACCTGCTTTGCTCATCATACCTCCCGGAAAGGCATTTTTGCGTATGCCAGCATAGGCCTTTTCTGCATCAAACCCCCGGATGCCCTTCATGTAAGCACTTACAATAAAGGGCGTGGAAGAAGCCCCCGTCATCACGTAGGTGTAATTGCCTCCGGCAGGCCCCCGGGGAATCAGTCTGCCATCCTCGTACATCAGCAGCATGGAGTTGACAAACTCTTCGGAAATTTCAGGATATACCAAATGCCAGAGTGTGTTGAGCGTCCATTGCGCACCCCAGAAAGAATCGGAGTTGTAGTGATTGAACTTAGGCTTTCCATTGTCGCCCAGTGGAATCTGGCCAATGCGTCTTTCCGCTCCGGTCATGTCACAATATTTTCCATTCGCATCGCTGATGATGCGTCTTCCCTGCAAGGCATGCCACAGATCCGTATAAAAACGAATTCGTTGTTTTTCAGTATTACCGGATACTTCAATTCGGCTTAGGTGTTCATTCCAGACTTCTTTGGATTCTGCCACTACCCGGTCAAAATCCCAATGGGGCAATTCATCTTCCAAATTCAGTCTTGCTTGTTCGGCACTCACATAAGAGATACCCACCTTCATAAGGACAACCTCGTCTTTTTTAGTAGCAAACTGAACATAAACACCACCGTTTTCACCTTCAAATTTTTTCGTTTTTGCCAACAGCTTTCCATCCTGCCAGGCATTTAATGATGCAAAAGGCTTGTTGAATTGAATGACGAAATAAACGTTTGTAGCCTTGGGCCTTCTCCGGGTTGCTTCCATTACAGCATAGCCTTCCATCTCTGAATCAGAGATTTTTTTGACATACCCTGATTGGGTGCCACTAGGCCCAAGCTCTGTATTCAGGTCCAGCAAAATATGGCTTTGGTCTGATTGGGGAAAGGTGTAACGATGAAAACCCACCCGGGTGGTGGAGGTTAGTTCTGCTTTTATGTCATAGTCTTCCAGCAAAACCGAGTGGTAACCCGGACGGGCTGTCTCATTTTCATGAGAGTATTTTGAGCCATACTGCTGAGGACCGAGATGCCCTTTAAACTCGCCGGTTGTAGGCAATACCGGAATGCCGGATAACTGCCACGCATGTATGTGGCTGAAAAAGCGGATGGTATCCTGATTGTATCGATAACCGGAATCCCAGGCACCTCCCAGGCCCATGTCAGGGCTCAGATTTACCATCCCGAATGGGCGGGTAGCGGAGGAAAAGAAAAACCACCGGGAATTGGCAGCATCCACAAAAGGGTTTACTAAATCTACCGGTTGTTGGCCCAAGGCAATATTTCCGATCGAAAGGCCAAGAATCAACAGAGTAATACTATAAAATTTTCTTTTCACTTCTTTAATCTGAGTTTTCGTTTATATTTTTAAATATTTAATTCCTGCCTATAGGAACTTTGTCAATCCCCTCTTTCACTACCATCTTTCCGTTAATTTTTTCTACCAAAAGCGTACTGCCTGTATATTCAGGCTGGTAGGTGTTGTCACCTGCTTTTATCTGCTCTTTGCCATACATGATGGCTGATGATCCATCTGTGCTGGTAATTTCAAAGGAGGCGGGTTTGGAAGCGTCCAACTCTGCCTGAATCTTCCAGTTGCCTGCTGAAATCCAGCCCGATTCGCCACGCTGGAGTTGTTCAAAAACACGCTTATCTGCTTGGGGCTTCACCTGAAAGACAGCCAGATAGCGCGTGGCTTTTCCGGATGATTTTGCATAAATATGCCACTGATCTTTGTATACAAGTATATTTCCGTCTTCGTCGGTGAGGTTTCTGAAATTGACGGGTTCAGGGTCAAATTTGGTACTTAATTCAATATCTAAAGGATGGGTTCCAAAAAGGTTGACCTGAGAACGGGCCGTGGTAGTTGCATTTTGTATTTGCTGGTTTTCTTTGTCTAAAGTGATTTCATCATGACTATGGATGAGCCAGCTCCATACAGCATGGTGGTCGGCTTCCAGCTCATCATAGATAACGATGGTGGAAGGGCGAAGTAATACGATGTGTCGGCGAAAGCGGGTTAGTCCGGCTTTCTGGGGTTCCTCTTTCTCATTGTCATAAGCCATGGAGGCATCCCCCAGCGCATAGCTGATTTGCGCTCCATGCAGGAAACGAGGGAGCCATCCATAAGACTCTGCACTGCCAGTAGGTTGGCCTTTGCCATCTATCAATACAGTATTATGACCAATGGTTGCCTTAAACCACTCGTTATAGTGTGGCACACCCATTGAAGGCCGGTAGCCCGAGTTGTAAAACAGCTTTTTTCCCCCATATTGGATGTTAAAACTATTTTGATCTGAGTGTGAATGACTGGTGGAACCATAAGGACTCGCCCGCATACTTACCATTAAGTTTTGAGAAGGATCTAGCGAGTCGGTATGCATGTTGACAGTTCCTGTTTCAGGGAAAGCCCGAGCTTGAGGCAAGTCGAAGTTTGATAAAGCCTTGGGCCGATCAGGCAACTTCCATTTCAAACGAAACCACCTGAATTCATCATCATCGATTAGTGTTTTATCCAAAGCATTGAGGTGTTGGTCTACATACCAGGCGGCATAAGGATTTCCAGTAATCCGGCTCAGGGCATCTGCATATCCCAGCATGCCTAGTTTCTGGCCGAATTGTTTTTCTGTGCCATTGCCAAATCCTTCGCTATAAGAATTAGGAGGAAAAGCATAAAGAAGCCAGTAAGGATTGTTTTCATAAAATGGCGACCTGATAAAGTCCACGCCTGTATAGTGTTGAAGGGTCATGGGAATATCCAATAACGTTAAGCCATTTAATTCTGCATAGTGTGTGCCATTCCACCACCCTCCATCATCCGGCCCTAATACCGGGGCACGGGCTAACCAAACTTCATAAATGTAAGTGAGCCATTGGCTAGCCTCAGGAATATCGTGAAGCGTTGCCAGTGATGTTTGAAACAAGCGATGTAAAATATGTTGCCATACGTGACCGGAAAACACCTTGGCTTCCAGCATATTGACCCACAGGTTATAAAAGCGATTGCCTCGAATGGTAATACTTTTTAATAAGGCGGTTTTCTGCTGATCCGATAGTAAATCATAACAGGCATCATACGTATAGGCCATCACCAGCATGCATTCACTATCTCCAAAGTTATTAGTCATGCTTACGCCATTGGGGTCCCAACTGGCAATTTCAGTAGCCCATCGAATGGCAGCCTTGGCGTATTTTTCCTCTCCGGTCAGGATATAAGCTTCGCAAAAGATTTTGGGCCCTTTTCCTGCTGCTGCCCCCAACCGCTTGCTGGCATCCAACGCTAGTTTTTTTTGCTGCACCTTTGTGGTAGCCTCACGCAGGTCCGGAATTCCCATAGACTCTCGAGGAGGAGCCAGAGAAAGCAACGCATCAGCTTTTTTAATGATTACGTTAGCATCGGCATTCTCAGCAACACGTTGACGAAATGAACGAATATTTTCGGCCAGGAAGACCCGGGGATGATCTAAAGGCACCTTTTCAATCAATCGCCGGGGAGAAGGGGTATCGAAAATGGCAGAGGCTGAAGTAACCTGAAAGGACTGAAGTGATAACCAGTTATCTTCATTGTATTTGTATTGCCAATACCAGGTTCCTGGCTCCAGAAGCTGATGGGGATTAAAGATAGCGTACGGCAAATCATTCGCCTGCATGGTTGAAGCATCTTTAAACTCCTTATCCTGTGACAATCGAAAGCTATAGCGGGTAGTTTTTCCTGATAATAATGGGCATAACATCACCGGAGGGTTTGTCGCTGCTACATTTCCTTCTGCCGGTTTCGGGTTTTCCCTGAATCGCGGATGAAGTACTCTTTCCGTAAGCTTAACCTCTGCCTTTTTTTCCTGAGCCTGTTTAGGTCTGTATGCTGTATAAATGAGGATTAGTACGATACTCATTACAGATAGATATAACTTATAAGACTGCCACCACTTAAGTTTTTTTTCATTTTTCATATCAGGCACTGTGCTACCGTTGGTTTTAAATAACTTCTTTTAAATCAATAATAAATACTTGTCTTCTTCCTTCGGGCGCTCCATTGACACATATTTTTTGATAATTCCGGCTCCAGGCCGAATGCGGATATAACTTGTGCGGGCTATCCCCGCCCAATTTTTTATCTTTAGGCAAGTAAGCCTTTCCTCCACCCAGTCGAGCTTTCTGATTTCCCTTCTTCTTCCTTATACCCTTCATCATCTTTCAGGGCACTTTTATAACCAATGAATGCAGTGTCAAATGTAAAGGCTGCCACCATCTATACTCCTACTATGAAAGCGATTTGCTTATTCATAATTTCAATTTCTTTAGAAGAGATGGGGCGCAATTCAATGTGATCGCCTGATTAACAAAAACGACATTTTGAAATGCTCCCCTTAACTTAATTACTCCATAGTGGCTATTCCATAGTGGCTATTCCATAGTGGCCCTCGTGGCTTCTACCGGAAAACTTTGGCCTTGTGCACTCACATTCCCAGTAAAAGCATCTCCCGAAAAAGTACCTTTAAGTTCCAGGGAAGTGCCCTGTATGTAAAAGTTTGAAGAAAGCTGATTATCTTCTATTGTAACATTGTTCAGGTCTACGGTGCCTGCATCTGTAGCCAGGTTTCCTGAGAATTCTTCTCCATTTTGTTGGATATTCATTACGCCTGATACATCTCCATTAGGTGTGTTCTTGACAGAGTAATCCCAGGCTCCTGCGGGGCTATTTTTGGCTACTTTGGAAGTGGCACAGCTAGCCATGAACAATAGGGCGGTACAAAAGGCCACGTAGGTTGCAATTCTCGTTTTCATGATTTATAAGTTAAGTTGAGTAAATTATTAAATTCTTAATATGAATGTTGCATCATTGTTTTATATAAGTTCAACCAAATGCAACTGCCTTGTCCAGCTTGTTGCGTCTATGGAATCAAAACAAATTTTATTTCCCTTTGGGCTCCACCTGGGGTAAAAACACCGGATCAACAAGCCCAATGCTTGCCTCCTCATGCGACTCTGGCAGGCGGTGATGAAATTCAGGCTCCAGGCAGACCATTTGGGTTCCGGAGCTATTCCAGGGTGACATGCCATAATACCCAAAAAAATGATTTTTGGGCCCTTGTGTAAGTGTGCGAACACTAAACCGGGGCAGTTCAGCTATAGGTTTTGCAATAGCCAATGTGTGAGGATCTGTTAGCCCGGTCAGCCCTAAAACAGTTATTCCTTTCAAAAAAGATCTACGATCAATTATCATAACTTCCTTTTAGTTTTGCTCATTTTGCGGATACGCTAACTGGCTCCGAAACAGGGTAATTCTGTGAATTTCTTCGTTTTCTATATTAAAAATCCGGTATTGTACCTGAGGGTCACTGGCTTTTGTATCAAATTCCAGTACCCCAAAAGAGCAGGTTTTATTGTACCCAAAGAGGCTTTCCGGCATAATTTCATGGGTATGGATATTGGTAAGTCGTGAACTCATAAAATCGTACAAGGGATATCCTTCTGCGCGTTCAATTTTCCATGCATCAGAAAGGTGCCTGTCGGCTGATATTAAAAGCACTCCTTCAATTTTATTTTCATCGAGAAAAGTAAATATCTCTTCACGTTCCCGGGGAAAACCATCCCAGGTATCATCACTGCCAGGTTTAGTATTTTTAGCCCAGGGCACCGATGATGCCACCACCTTAAAAGTAGCATTTGATGCCTTCAGCTTTTCTTTCAACCATTGTTTTTGATATTCTCCCAACATAGAGGGGTTCTCGGTTATTTTAGGGTTTTCACGATAGTATCGGCAGTCTAAAAAGAAGAAGTCAATATCACCGATGGAGTAATCGAACCAGCAACCCGGATGCTGCTCCCCTCCCCCATAATAGGGATTGTTCCACTGGCTTTTGAATAACTTCCATACTGGGATTTTCCAGGAAGGCTGGTCAATCTCAGGCCCGCCTTCCCCATCGTTGATGGTAAAATCGTGATCATCCCAGATAGCATAGACAGGCACTTCACTAACAAAATGCCTGAACTCGGGGCGGCTCTGCCGGCGGTAATAACAATACTGCTGCACTTCCGGCCGCGTGGGATGGTCGATGTACACATTATCACCCAGTAAAAGGAAAGCATTGAACTGATGGGTTGACAAAGTATCCCACATTCTCTCGTGCCAGGGCGTGTACCCTGCCCCTCCTCCGAAACCCAATTTTATCGTAAGGGGTTGACCTTCAGTCGGAAACGTCTTAAAACGACCATTGGTAAAAAACAAGCTGCCGTCTACATACACATTGTAATTATATTCTGTATCAGGCTGAAGTCCGGTAGCTATGACCACTGCCGTATAGTCAGCCTCAGGCGTTGAACTAGAGGTAAAAGTCATTTTATGATGCTGTTCCACATCTAAAACTTCTACTTTTACTGCTGCCGCTTTGCTGGTGCGCACCCAGATGGAAGCTTGCTTATCGGTAAAATTTCCCAACATAGGGCCATGTATCAGCATTTGATAACGGCCTTGGATAAAATCTGTAAATGCCTTGTTTTCCAAAAGTGGTTGAAGCAGGTTTTGCGGTCCCGCCAGGAATCGCTCTGTTGGTAACCCTTGTGCTACAGCCCTGGTAGCGTACAACATAGCCTCATCCACCTCATTTTTTGCTGAATAGGCTACGGCAAGCCCAAATAGTGACTCGAGATCCTCAGGATGATTTTCTAAGTACTCTTTAAAATGGGCAATAGCTGTGTCTATTTCACCATCAACGATATTGGCAATGGCATCCCTGTTCTGTTTTTTATATTGTTCAAATCTTTTTTGTGCCATTGTGGAACTTGCCACAAGCAACGTAAAAAAAAGAGTTAAATACATTCGGGTGTAGGGCTTACTTATCATTTTACAATTTTTCTGTTTCAAGCATTTGGTTCAGGGCACGATTGGCCACACGCACTACATATTACCTGACCAGTAGCAGAATGAACACTAAAAAAACATATTAAAAGGTATAAGATGGTAAGGCGGTTAGGTACAACCATATATCAAATACATTTTAACGGTCTATAACTATGCTTGGGGCATGTATTTGAAAACGGTGCTTGGTTATTTTGAGAGAGGGTGTTCATATTGCACAAGTGTTTTAATGACGGGCAAGCCATAAAATCAGAAAAAACTATAGCAATAACGCAATAAAAATGTATTTTGAAAAGGGAGGCGCTGTTTTGATAAAGGAATTTTTCATAATTTTAGAGAGTGTTTAATTATACATAGTTTCCCTTTTCTCTGGAGGCATGAATCTTCTGAGTTGGGGATGCAATCTTACAAAGGCCGGTATGCTGCAATCATCCGGTCTTTTTTTATTAAAGGCTACTTAAATTACAAGGCTTTTAGTTAAAAAACAGTAGCCTGCTTTCCTTCTATATTGAATTGAAACCCGGCGGTATACCCTATTCCTTTCAGCACATTTTCGAGTGATTCATTCTGGTATTCGCCACTGTATATCTGATTGATATGTTGATTACCCTTTATGATAATCTCAACGCCATACCAGGCTTCCAGGCGTTCAAATACTTTTGTAAGTTCTTCCTCCTTAAAATACAAAACCCCATCGTACCAACCGGTCTCTTGTTTTATATCAAAAGGTTTTGTTTCCATTACTTCACTTTCATTGTCGTACACTGCCATCATAGAAGGTTCAATAAAATATTCTTCGTTTTGGCTATTACTAACTTTTACCAATCCGCTGATGACAGCTACTTTAACCTGGTTTTCATTATTGTACGCCCGTACATTGAACTCAGTGCCCAACACAGAGGTTTGTACATTTTGAGAATGGATAATAAATGTTCTGCTCGAATCTTTTATGACATCGAAAAAACCTTCACCAATTAAAAAAACCTCACGTTTTTCATCATCAAACTGGGAGGGATACTGAAGCGTACTCCCCGCATTTAACTTTACTGAAGAACCATCTGGTAACAGGAAAGTAGCTTTCACGCCCAGGGGTGTTTCCTTGGTTATATAGGTAATGACTGGCTCCGGTTGAATCTTCGAAGTTTTTTGATATTGATAGTATCCAAATGCAATGGCTAAAATTAAAATACATGCAGCTATAACCCTCCAGCTTTTTCTAACATGTCTCTCGATAGCGTAATGTTTTTTATTTTCAGCACTTCTTTGAAATCTAATAATATGCTCTAGCATAGAGGTATACTGCTGTGAGTTTAGCTGATGCTGCTCCTGATAGTGAATTTCTTTGATAAGTTGTTGCGCCTTACTCACAACACTTACCTTCTCCGGATGATTGGCCAACCAATTTTCCCAAAAATGAGACGTTTCGGTATTGGGATTCAGAACCCATTGCAAAAAGTATTCGTCTTTGAGAAAGTCTGATGTGTTATAGTTTTCGTATTTCATGAATTTTTTCAGTGAACTTTATCGTTTAAAGACATAAATTCTGGTTGTGCCCACACTTCCTTTAAATTAATGCTCAATAGTAAACTTTTACTCTCCAGCAAAAAAATAAGATCATAATAATAAAAAGGGTTTGCCTGTACTTTCAATGTCGAAAAACATGACAAACCTCTTTTTATATT
Organism: Cyclobacteriaceae bacterium; assembly: GCA_965230065.1. Classification (GTDB taxonomy): domain Bacteria; phylum Bacteroidota; class Bacteroidia; order Cytophagales; family Cyclobacteriaceae. The sequence goes on from OZ245942.1 coordinate 1,548,195, forward strand.
TTAACTTTTGTTTTAATTAATTATAGCCTGGGTTTTGGGCGATAGGCGGAAGTGCCCGGTCTATCTCATGTTGAGGAATAGGCCGGATATAATGTTTTTCTTCCATTTTCCCCACCTGCGCAGTCCAGGGATTCATCAATGTAGTACGCTCGATGAGTTTCCCTGTACGCTTCAGATCAAACCAACGTACATATTCTCCCATCAATTCCCTGGCACGTTCATCCAGGATCATGTCAATATCAATATTGCCCGGGGTTGCCCTGTACGAAACTGCATCCAGAGTTCCCAGTTCGGCAGGATTTGTGGCTTTCATCGGGTCAGCTCCCTGATTGGCACCCAAAGCACGGTCAACCACTGCATTGTAATACACATCAGCCCCACCCAAATTTCCATTGGAAGCTCCTTTCACGATCGCTTCAGCAGCGATTAAATAAGCTTCAGCAGAACGGAATAAGGCAAAGTCAAATGTGCCCTCCGAGTCAGAATAAGGAATACCCGGTTCCCAAAACTTCCACATGAGTGGGGTTTTAAACCTATCATGGTATGCACTTTCTTCAAGGATGCCTATTTCATCAGTGTTGATGACTGCATACGGCTTGGTACCGCCTACATCCATCCCTTTTTCTGAGGGATCAGCAGGATCATTCCAGGGTCTGAAATACAATACGGTATCGCCCTGGGCGATGTCAATCGTATTTTCATCTCCTGTTGGAGAAAAGCCGGTAACCTCCGAAAGGGCATACATGGCTTCTACAAAATTATGGTGATACCGGGTATCCAAATCCGGATCAAAAAGCCGATAGGTAGCTGGTGTGGTTATAAAACGCGGAAGATGCCTGTTGTAATCATTTGTTCTTCCTAACTCACCAGGAATATCCTCAGCACCTCCACCAAATATGGAATGCGCATCATTGCCCGGATAAGACTCAACACTGGGGTCTCCATTGTTGGTGAGCACGTTATCGCTGTATTGCACGGCAAAAACAATTTCATCATTTTCTGCATTTTGGGATGGGAAGGTTTCTTCCAGGGGATTTTCTGAGCGCAAAGGAAATAAATTCTTATACTCAGGTTCCAGCGGGTAAGCACTAATTACTTTATCGGCATATTCTACAGCTTTGTCAAAGTCTGCTTCTGTTCCTCCCAGTGAATTGTTATAATTCCACCCACGGGTAAGATAAACCCGGGCTAGTAAAAACTGAGCTGCCCCCTTGGTAGCCCGCCCATATTCTGTTGCGCCTTTTTCAGGAAGTGCAGCCTCAGCTTCAGTAAGGTCACTGATTATTTGGGAATAAATTTCAGAAGCGGTCACTTTGGTTACTTCCCTGTTTGCAGAAGTTGACTCTGTAAGTGGCATGGGTACATCGCCCCATTGCTGTACCAGATAAAAATAGGAAAGAGCCCGCAAGAATTTGGCCTCACCTACGCGTATTGCCTTTAGTGCTTCGTCCATATCGGTAATATCAGCTTCCCTGCCAATGATGGTATTGGTTCTTCCGATTTCCCGGTAAAGTAAATCCCACAAGGCAGCTAATCCCCCTACGGAAGAGTTAAGCCTGATATCATAAGCATTGAGGGAACTGCCCTGAGATCCGCCACTTACTGCTTCAGACCAACCCAAAGTAGTAAACAGATCAGTTCCCTGCAGCACGAGGTCCCGGGTGCGGTGGATATCCCGTAACAACGTATAGGAGGAACGCACCAAATCTTCATACCCTTTGGCGTCTACATAATAGCCGTCGGATGTCTGATTAGAAATAGAATCTTCTTCCAAAAAGTCTTCACACCCCGTGCCGATCAAAGTCAGCAGAAAAATGAAGAAAAACTTCCATATATTCATTATTTTCATCTTTAATACATTTTAATGTTTTACTCAATATGTTAAAATGACAAATTGATGCCTATCAAATAAGTAGCTGAAGGCACATCATCGTTGTATGTACCTGAATTATACTCAGGATCCATGCCATCAAAATTGTGAAAAACAAATGGATTGATCACCTGGGCATAAGCTCTGAAATTAGTTAGCCCTAACTTACCCAGCATAGTATTTGACAAAGTATAACCTAAAGTGATATCAGAAATCCTAAGGAAGCTGGCATCCTGATATTGAATAGCCGCACGATAGGGGTTGGCTACAGCCCCACTGTAATAATCATTGGTGGGGTTTTCAGAAGTCCAGTAATTCAGGTCAAGGGCATTGTACCGGCCTCTCTGAATTTCACCCATGGTGCCACTTAACATGCTGTTCCTGTATTGTGCCCCCTGGCTGGCGTAAATTAAAAAAGACAAATCAAATTGGCTCACAGTAAACCTATTCGTAATACCCATCAACCATTTGGGTTGTGTAGAACCCAATACTACCCTGTCTTCGTCACTGGTAAGCAACCCATCATCATTCTGATCTACTACTTTCACCGAACCAGGGACTTGTTCATAAACCTCAGCCTCATCTGCTTCATCCAATTGCCATATCCCATCAAATTCGTAGTCGTAATTGGCACCCAGGGGCTCTCCTACAAAAAGTTTATTGCCTACGTCTGCATCAATACCTCCGCCATATAGCTCAATAATCTCGTTTTTATTGGTGGAAAAATTCAGATTGGTAGTCCACTTAAAATTATTGTTTGTTATGTTCACTGTAGTGAGGGCCAGTTCAACTCCCTTGTTATTCACTTCTCCAATATTGCTGATTACTTCCCCAAACCCTGTTGAAGTAGGAATTTTCTGGCTCAGTATCAAATCTACTGTCCTTCTGTTGTAAAGCTCTAAAGAGGCGAATATTCTGTTCTGGATAAAACCCATATCCAATCCGATATTCAATTCCTGGCTCTTTTCCCATACCAAATCTTTGTTACCCAGGTTTCCGGGTGCAAACCCAAAGGCAGGTGATGCGGCAAAGTCATACCCAGTATTGATCAAGTTAGCCTGGGTACTATATGGTGCTACTGCACTGTTACCCACAAAACCATAACTCACCCTGATTTTTGCATCAGAAATGGCATTGATATTTTGGATAAACCCTTCATCACCCAGGCGCCAGGCAACGGCAGCAGAAGGGAAGAATGCCCATTTGTTGCCTTCACTGAGCTGAGAGGCCCCATCCCATCGTCCGGTGAGTGTCAGGAGATATTTATCTTTAAAGCCATACATCACCCTTCCCATGTAAGATAGCAAAGCCCGTTCGACAAGATTGGTATCAAACCCATCTATCGTAGATGAGGTGCCCATGGCATACCACAATGAATTGTAAGGAAGGTTATTGACCCGGCTGTCCATAGTTTCTCTTCTTTCCTGAAAAGCACTTTGTACACCGGTTACCGTAACATCATGTTCCCCCATTGTTTTGCTATAACTGATTATGTTATCCAATGTAAAATTAGAGAGCATGGTTGTGTTACGGTATGCCATTGGATTTCGGGTTGTTTTTTGAGATTTTGTGAATGTACCTCTAAATTGGCCCCAACGCTCATTTAAAAAACTGGCTGAAAGGGATGATTTTATAGATAACCCTTCTATGGGCGTTATTTCCACATATCCATTTCCGAAAAAGTTGTTCTTTCTGGTTTCATCCTGGAAATTGTCAGGGTGCGCCTCTACCAGGGGGTTGAGTACCTGCTTATCGTCAATACCCATCCAAACCGCATATCCGTTCCAGTCTAAGTCCTTGTTTTCATCCGGGTTTAAAATATCATCATAATAAATTACGCCTGTGGGCCTTGCCCGGTATGCACTCCTCAGGGCTTCATTAGAGCCTAATTCTTGTTTGCTAAAACTATAGTTAGAAGTAAACCCTACCTTCACAAATTTGTTGAGTTTACTATCCATACTACCATTAATATTGTACCGCTCAAACTTGGTATTTAACAGGTTTCCACCCTCATTTAAATATCCACCAGAGAAATAATAGTTGGTATTATCACTACCTCCGCCTACAGAAATGGTATGGCTGGTTTGCAAAGTTGGATCGGTTACTTCGTCTACCCAATCCGTTGAGTTTCCATTATCTACCATTCCTTGTTCCGTGGTGGTCAATGTAGGGGGAGACCCGCCATCCATTACTTTATCAGTAACAGTGGCCTTGTAAAACTCCTGGGCATTTTGCATATCTGGTAAGTGAGCAGGCGTTTTTACGCCAACATACCCATCGTAAGAAACCTGCGGTTTCCCTGTAGCGCCTCTTTTCGTAGTAATAATAATAACGCCATTAGCGCCTCTGGAACCATATATAGCCGTAGCAGAAGCATCTTTCAATACATCCATTGACTCTATATTAGCAGGGTTTAGCGCATTCATATCGCCTCCCATCACCCCATCAATTACTACCAGGGGTTCATTAGAAAAGTTAATCGAGTTAAGTCCCCGGATATTGATATTATAACCCGAACCGGGCCGTCCATTAGCCCTGGAAACATTAACTCCGGCTACCTGCCCCTGGATAGCTTTGGCCGCCTGCACTGGGTTGGCCCGTACGATGTCTTCTGACTCTACTGAACCAATGGCTCCGGTAACATCCTTTTTTTCAACTTCACCGTATCCGATAACTACGATTTCCTGCAGTGATTTCACATCGGGGGCTAACTCCAGGTTGATGACAGTGCGTGTTCCAACAGTTACTTCTTCTGTAAGATATCCGATTGAGCTAAATACCAATACAGAGGTTTCACCTGGCACAGATATCTTATAATTTCCGTTCACATCTGTTACTGTCCCTGAAGGCGTTCCTTTTACTACCACATTCACCCCGGGCAGTCCTTCAGGAGCATCATCAGAGGTAATCTTGCCGCTCACTGAAATATCCTTTTCTCCATTGATTACCTCACTTATTCTTTCTTCAGAACGAGTAAGTTTCATAGCATGGATGCTCTCATTGATACGTTTGAACCTGAGGTTTGTATCCCTGGAAATATCCTCCAATACTTTTCTTAAGGTTTCGTTGTTCGCATGAACGGATAATTTTTTATGCGTATTCAGGTTAACCTGGGTATAAGAAAACCTGAATTTTGTTTCCTGTTCAATGGCTTTAAAAACATCCAAAACAGTACCCTCTACATCAAGGGTAACGTGAATCTCATTAATACTTTGTCTCTGCGCAGTGGTAGTATTGGCCAGCAATAAAGTCAAAAAGAAGCACTGCAGAAACAACCCAATCAACATGTATCTGGACATGGTTAAGATTGTTTTAGTAATAGATTTTTTCATAAAATTAAGTGTTTAATTATACATAGTTTTATTCTAAGGGGTCAAATTTTTTCCCATTGAGGGAATTGATTACCAGTGTGCTGCAATCACCCGGTATTTCTTGGGTCAGTAAAATTTGTTCATAATGTTGAATATTTTGGGTTGAAAATAGTGACAGGTTTTCCTGCTTTTGGGTTGTAAATAAATTTTGTAAAATGTGTGGTAACCGGGCTTAATAACTGATAATAACCTTTTGTATTATACAGAAAGAGAGCACTCCAATCTGAGCTAATTTCCTCCGCTGTAATGACTTTAAAAACTTTTGAGAAATGTAAGCGTGCCAGGCAAAAATGTAACACCCAATGTGAAATGAGTTTTTCGGGGAAATTTGGTTTTGTGTGGTCGTCGTGTTTCATGTGAATTGCTCTCTTTACTTTACTAAAGACAGAAACTCACATTTCACCTACACGGATTTTAAAATTTAATAAATATTTACATTTATTTGCAATCTCTTTAACAAAATGCAAAAATTATGTCTTTTTTATATAAAAAATCAAATGATTAGCAGTAAAAAATTAGATTAACACAAAAGTTAAAATTTAACTATTTTAAAATTAATTTGTATTAATTAATGAGTTTTATACAACAAACCAGAAAAGAATAATAAATGCAATGGAAATAAGGTCTTCTTTCCATCCATCCAGGAGATAACGCATTGACTCAATAGCCCTGTAAACCAGGGTTCTTGCATATTTAATATTATCAATATTCATGATTTCAGCCATTTCCTGATAGCTCAGCCCTTCAAAGTATAGAAGTAGCAAGGCTTCACGCTGGCGTTCCGGAAGGGCATTTACAGCTTTCTCCATGAGCTGCCTTTGTTCATTTTTAAAGGGATCAATGGGGTTCATTTTTTCACTGCTCAATGATATTTTGAATTGGCTACCATCTGTGGCTAAAGTAGTGGTATCAATCTTTTTTATTTTATTAACCTTTCTTTTTAATAATCGGCGTAAGCTGGAATAAAGGTAGAATCTTATAGACGTTGTTCTGCCTAATTTATGTCTGCTTTTGATCAGTTGGTAGAATAAATCCTGGATGCAATCTTGTACTAATTCTTCATCCTGGGTAAATTGCTTTGCATAATTATACAATTGGTGGGCATATTGGCGATATATAAAAGTAAGGGCATTTTCACTTCCATTTAAAAACTCATTCCATACTACCTCTTCCGGTTTTTCAGAAAAGCATTGGGGGTCTGCATTATCTGCTTTATCAGAGGAGTAATTATAATTTGTATTCAACACTCTTTCAACTGCCATACGCATTGTTATCAATAATGCAATTTGAATAATACAAATTACATAAAATTTATTCTAATATTGAATTTCACTACTGTTTTTTCAGTTCTCTTAAGTTTGGCGTTATTGCTGATCTTCACCAAGATATCATGCATGATGGCGTAGAACGGCTCTCTGCCTTTATTGGAGAAATGCCCAATACAAACCCCGATTTTATCACCCAAAAAGCCAAAAATAATATGATTTTCAAAAAGTGATTTTGGTGCTGACAGTCCATCACCATCAGGACTACTACAATCATATTTGCTACGAAAAGTTGCAGTTAGTTACATTTTTTCAATTATTTTCTTCAATCAATGCGTAACTTGCCTTTTTCATTCAACCTAAACAAAACAAAGATGAAACTACTCAACTTCCTCATTATCCCATTAATATTACTGGGCTGTAGCCAAAACAAATCTACCGATGAACAAGAAACCACACAGGTCGCTCCTGATAATACCGAAACACTGGTAGATTCCCTCCTGTATTTCAGGCACCAAAATGAAACTTCTGATATACTTTCGCGCCATTTGCCTGATATTTCCCGGGAGAAAGCTGCTGAAATACAGCTGGCCATGCTTGAAAAGGAAATGGCTGCCGGGGCACAGCAAATTGGGTGGAAAATGGGCGGTACGGTTACCGACGATTCTGCAAGCTACGACCCTGTGTTTGGGTATGTCCTCGACAAACACCAGGTGCAGGCAGGTGGCACGGTAGCACCCGGTGATTTTCCCGGAGGGCAGGTGATGGTAGAAGGGGAAGTAGGGTTTGTGTTAAGTAAAGATTTTCAAAATGGGGCGGCCTCCCTGGAAGAACTGAAAGCCGGCATTGATTACGTAGTGGGTGCGGTTGAGTTTGCCCAGGCCATTGCAGTGCCTGTCGCCGGCAAGCCCGAATCACAAAACATCAACCATGTACTGGCTTCGGGCATGGGCCATGCAGGTATCATCGTAGGTTCAGAACAAATCTCCCTTGATGAATTTGATATGGAGAGTGAAACCGTAACGTGCTATATTGACGGGGAGGTAGCTGCCGAAGGTGTGGCCACCAATGTATTCCGCAGCCCTTTGCATGCGCTTTACTCATTGGCAAACATGCTTCCCAAATACGGCACTTACCTTAAAAAAGGGGATGTGGTGGTGACAGGGTCATTGTACCAAAACCCTACCATTGACGGTACTGCCGATGTACGCCTTGAATTCAGCACACTGGGCGAAATTACATTCAACATGGAATAACGTTATGATGAAGACTTCGGAAGTTTTCCTTTCCAAAACTTCCGAAGTCTTTCCTTATACCTCATCACCAATCACCTGCGAATACAACCCGCTCAAATCCAGTTCATCGCCCATTTCTTGCTGCAACTGCCTGAGGTCATCAAACAAAGACCTCACCTTATCAGCATAAGCCGGGTCAGCAGCCAGGTCATTCAATTCTTTGGGGTCGTTTTCAAGGTCGTACAACAAAACTTTTTCTGCCTTTGGGTAGGCAATCAGCTTAAAGCCGTTTTTGCGGATCATGCGCTGGTAGTCGATATAACATCCATAAACCGCATCATAATGACTTTTAGTTGTATTGCCTTTGGCTAAACTCATCAAACTGTTGAATTCAACGTATTCCGGTTTTTGCATGCCAGCAAGTTCTAAGGAAGTGGGCATAACGTCTTGCAAATAAATATCCGCATCTACTTTTTTATCTTTGGGAATATCCGGCCCCACCATCATAAAGGGAACGCGTATGCTATGGTCGTATAAATTTTGCTTGCCCAACAAGCCATGACGCCCTACCGAGAGCCCGTGGTCGGCAGTGAAGAAAATATAGGTATTCTCCATTTTTCCGGTTTGCTCCAGGGCATCCAGGATTTTACCGATTTGCACATCCAGGTGCGTGACAATGGCATAATATTCTTGTATGTGCACTTTTGTAGCGTATTCGGTACGGGGAAAAGGGGCCAGGGCTTCATCACGCAGGCCGGGCCCAGTGCCTATCTCGTCTTTGTAAGGATACTCGGGCAGCCAGCTTTCAGGCAGGGTAATGTTGTCTAGCGGGTATTTGTCTATAAATTCCTGTGGAGCCTGCCGGGGGTCGTGGGGGGCATTGAAAGCCAGGTACATAAAAAATGGGTCTTCTTTCGTTTTGGCATCGTCGATAAAGGCCAGGGCATCGTCTTTCAGCACCTCGCTCCAGTGTTTGCCCCCTTCCCAAAACCCGCCGAATTTTGGGTCGGCAGGTGACCAGGAATTGTCATTTTCATCCTGAGGACGGTTGTAGCCCACGGGCATGGTGGTTTCAGTCCGGTCTTTCCAGGCATCCGGTGGCATGCCGGGTCGGATGTGGGTAACGGTATCAAAAACAGTATCGGCCGGCGCTTTTACGTGCCATTTGCCGGTCATGTAGGTGTTGTACCCGTTTTGTTCCATGAGTTTGCCCCAGGTTTGGCTTAAGGCTTCACCGTTTTGCCACTTTTTCTCTAGCGCATTGGCACGCCATACCGAGCGGCCGGATATGAGCATAGAGCGGGAAGCAATGCAAACGGCCCCATTCCATCCACCCATGTTGTAAGCGTGGGTAAAGGTAGTACCATCTTTTACCAGGCGGTCCAGGTTAGGAGTTTCAATTTCTTCGTTCCCCAGCGCGTGCAGGGCGGTATAGGTTTGGTCATCGGCAAAAATGAAGACGATATTGGGTTTTGATGGAACGGAATTTTCCTGACTGTCGGTACAACTGTAAATACCAGCTAGCAATAACAAAAAGAATAAATTTTTCATTTTTATTAACATGAGGAGTTTAAATTTTCATTGTAAAATACCATCAATCAACGTATCCCGCTCATTGATGGGTTTTGTATGTCTTTCTTCAAATCCTTTAAAGTAATAAGGGTAGTCGTCCCAGGGGGCTTCACCTTTTACCCTTGGGTCTTTTGTATCCTTTAAATAAGCCATTAACTCTTGCTTCAGGCTGTTTTTCAATGCACTAAATGAATTATCCAAAGCCAGGTTATTTAATTGGTAAGGGTCTTCGCTTATGTTATACAATTCCTCTTGTGGCCGTTTGCCAAAAGAAAGTGCAAAATAGGGCTTCATTTCCGGGTGGTCTTTATTTTCAATCATATATTCCCTGGTAGGCCCGGCATCTACATCCCCATAAAAACCCTGGTGGGGAGAATAGAAGTCAGGGTTCCCGGCCGGCCACCGCTCCGGCTCAAAGTTAAGTATGTAAACCCATTCATCTTTGCGAATCGTCCTGATGGGGTATGTTCTGCCTCCGGGACGGCAATAAGTGTGGCGTTCCAGTGCGGTAAAAACACGGTTCCTTTCGGGGTCAAGTTTACCATCTTTTTCGGAAGTAAGTAAATCCAAAAAGCTTTTTCCGGTCATGTCTTCAGGAACAGAAATACCCGCAGCTTCCAGCAAAGTGGGGGCGAAATCGGTAAAACTGATAAAATCTTCAATTTTTCGGTTGGATTTAATTTTGTTTCCCCAGCTTACTGCCAGTGGCATGTGGGTGCCATATTCATAACAGGTGGTTTTGCTTCGGGGAAAAGGCATACCGTTATCTGCCGTAACGATGATGATGGTATTTTCCAATTCCCCGGTTTCTTCCAGCAAATCAATCATCTTTCCCAAATGTTGGTCAAACCATTCTATTTCATGGTAATAATCGGCAATATCATTGCGTATTGTATGATTGTCAGGCAGAAAGCCCGGTACTTCAATTTCTGATAAGTCTTTCCCGGCTTCTGCGCCGATTCCTTCTTTGTATACCCGATGGGGTTCATACCCTCCGTACCAAAAGAAAAAAGGCTGGTCGGGGTTTCTTTCTTCTATGAACTGCCTGAAGTTTCCGGCATAATCACACTTTGAAATGCCCTTTGGCGTATCTGTGGTAATATCGTTATAGGCCGTGCCGATGGGGGCTTTCCAGTAATTTTCTTTCTGCTGGTTGGCCGGGGCGTATCCCTTGCCGGTGCGGGCGGTGGCATATCCATTTTCCCTTAGTTTTTCAGTAAAAGTCATGAATTTATTGGGCAGCCCGCCAAACAGCAACCCGCCTTCTTCCAGCCTCCAAATCTCCTGTCCTGTGAGTATGGCAGCCCGGGAAGGGGCACAAGAAGATGCCGCACAGTAGGCATTGGTAAACAATACACCTTGCGCAGCCACTTTATCAAAATTGGGGGTGTGTACTTCTTTTGCACCCATGATGGAGGTATGTAGCCAGGTCTGATCGTCAGATATACAAAATAGAATATTGAGCTGTTTTTCTTCCTCCTTTGCACCACACCCATAAATCGTGAAAAGAAGAAATATGTATACTCCTGTCGGGTATAAAAAATTTTGTATCATTCAGTTTTTTTCTTCGATAGTAGGCTCAATACCATGATTAATCGGAAAAATAAGGTTTTTTTTTATTAAATTGTAATAATGCTGTAACCAGAGATTTTTCTATACTTAATGATACTTTCATGAACATTGAATTTTTCATCGGCCGTTTTCATCCACTGGTTGTCCACTTACCCATTGGCTTTCTACTATTGGCTGGCCTCATGCAGGTGCTGGCGTTAACCTCTAAAAAAAGCTATCGGGCACTTACCCCTGCCATTTCTTTTACCCTATTTTGGGGAGCATGTGCCTGCGTGGCTGCTTCTGTCATGGGCTGGTTGCTGGCAAGGGGCGGTGGCTATGATGATGAAACCCTGTTTTGGCACAAGTGGCTGGGTATCGCGCTCACGGTTCTGACCTTTTTTGGCTGGCTGCTGAAAAGCAAAAAAATACGTTTGCCCAAGTCAGCATTCTACTACGCGCTGGGTATGATGATCATACTCATTACGGCTACCGGGCACCTGGGAGGGAACCTTACCCATGGCAGCACTTATTTGTTACAATATGCCCCTCCGGTTTTTCAAAATGTATTTGGGTATGATGCCGATGAAAATAATGTAGCCATGCAGGTTCCTTCCACTCCCGACTCTGTGGTGGTGTTTGAGCACCTCATTATGCCTGTTTTGCAAGCCAGGTGCAGTAGCTGCCACAATGAAACCAAAACAAACGGTGGGCTGAACGTAACCACTGTGGAAGACATCACTTTTGGTGGTGATTACGGGGATGTACTGGCTGCCGGCAACCCGCTTGAAAGCGAGCTTTTTCGCAGGCTTACCCTGCCCCAAAGCAGTAAAAAGTTTATGCCCCCCAAAGGCGACCCTTTTACTTATAGTGAACTCAAATTACTCGAGTGGTGGATATTAAACGGGGCCGATTTTGACAAGAAGCTTTTGGATGATGAAGTGCCGGATCAAATACATGCCCTTTTGCTGCGTGATTATGGCGTTGATACGAAGCCCAAACCGCATTACGAAAGGGTGAAAGTTTCTCCCTTGCCGGAAGAAACCCTTTCCAAAATATCGCAGGCAGGCTTTTTGGCACGTCACCTGGCAGATGAAAATAATTTTCTTGAAGTAACACCCAGCCGGGGTTCCGTAAACATGGAGCAATTACAAACCCTTTCGGCAGCCAAAGAGCAAATCACCTGGCTTAACCTGAGCAACCAGGAAATAACCGACGATATGCTGGCAATGATTGGGCAATTTACCAATCTTACCCAACTACGGCTGGAAAACAACCCAATTACCGATAAAGGCATGGATAATTTGGCCGGATTGGCACACCTGGAATCGCTCAACCTTTACGGAACGGCGGTTACCGATGAAACTTTGGGTAAATTAGACAAATTCCCAGCCCTCAAAAAGCTTTATTTGTGGCAAACCGAAGTAAGCCCGGAAGCCGTGGAAGCATTGGAGAAAAACCGCCCCGGCTTGAAAGTAAATACTGGCGTTCAGTTTACGGCACAAAATGAGTAATGTGGGAAAGCATTTTGGAAGGGTGGGATTTACTCGAGTGTATAACATATTTGGGGCTTGCATGACTAATAAACTGTCAATGAAGTTTTTGTAAACGGGCTTCCAGCCGTTTAGTCCGGGTTAGGAAACCCGGACTCCGACATCAATCTATTGGGCATTGCCCCCATTTTGTTACACACTCAATTTACTCCCCCACTTCCAGGTACTTCTTTTTATAGGCAAAAGGCGAGCAGTTTTGATACTTTTTAAACTGACGGTAAAAGAAAGGCAAACTTTCATAGCCACATCCATACGCGACCTGTGCTACCTGCCTGTCCGTTTCAATGAGTGATTTACAGGCCATGTTTATCCTGTATTCGTTCACAAAAGTGAAAAACGATTTATTCAGCTTTTTCTTAAAAAACCGGCAGAATGCCGTTTCGCTCATGGTTACCAAAGAAGATGCCTCTTGTAAGGTGATTTTATCCTGATAATACTTTCTAACGTAATTATAGATTTTGTTGATTTTTTCGTTAGCAGCGTCGTCCAGATGGTACGAAAACCCGTGACCGCACAATGGTTTCCGGCCGCCGGATGTTGCCAGGTAGTTTAATATTTTCAATAAACTCACCAGCTTGTCAAACGGGGCTTCATCCACCATGTCTATCAGCATTTTTTTAACCTGAAAAGCTACTTTCTGGTCAAATTTGAGGCCCCGGGCAGACTGTTTCAATAACTGCTGAATATTGAAAAACTCTTCTTTTTGCAGCCAGCCTTCACCCAAAAGCGCTTCGTTCCATTGAATGACGATGGCAGTGGAAAGGGCCTGATAGCCGCCTGTATTTTTCCAGCAATGGGGCAAATTAGCCCCAACCAATACCAAATCGTTTTCTTCAAACGGGTGTACACTATCGCCTACATACCGCATGCCCCGGCTGTTTACAATATAAGTGAGTTCATATTCAGGATGAAAGTGCCAGGGGGCGGAGAATTCCTCCTCCTCATAAATGAAGGCTTTAAAAGAGCTTTGGGGTGAAGATGTTATTTTCTCAAATTGGGCTTTCATGCAAAATTGTGAAGTGTATTGTTAAATATACCTTATATTTATATTAATTATTAATAATTGTCAATGATATTGATAAAATAAGGTATAAATTGGTTAAGATAGAAGAAGAAATCGGTCTCATTTTTTGATAATATTGTATTTTATTCATACAAAATAACACGCTCATGACCGCAGTAAAAGATTTATCCAAATTCCATGAATTGATTTCTGAATTGTTTAAATACCCTCAAACCCCCGAAGAATGGGAACAGTACCGGCTTACCGATGAACAAGTAGCATTTTTTCAGAAAAACGGGTATTTGTCCAACATAAAACTTTTGGAAGAATGGCAGGTAGATGCATTGCGGGAAGAACTGGCCGAAATTACCGACCCCAACCACCCCGGAAATTCACTTTTTTATGAATTTCATTCCAATGAATCTGCCGATCTGAACAGCACCTTGTTTCACTCATTGGGCCACTGGCGCATCAAAGAAGGTTTTCATGATATTTTGTGGAACCCCGCTTTTGTGATGGCTGCCAGTCAGCTTTTGAGAGATGCTTCGGTGCGGTTTTGGCACGACCAGCTTTTTTGCAAGCCGGCTCATCACGGTGGTGTCGTGGCCTGGCATCAGGATTATTCCTACTGGACCCGCACCACGCCCATGCAGCACCTCACCTGCTGGGTAGGCCTGGACGATGCTTCTACCGAAAATGGCTGTATGTATTATGTGCCCGGCAGCCACCGCTGGGGTTTGCTGGACAAGCCTGAGCTGGCCGGGGATATGGAAGGCTTGATGGACTACCTCACAGAAGAGCAAAAAGCTGAATTCAAGCCAATCCCGGTGGAAATGAAAAGAGGGTACGGTTCTTTTCACCATCCGCTCATGGTACACGGCTCGTATGCCAACAAATCGGAGCGCTCGCGCAGGGCTTTCGTGCTGAATGTGTTTGCCGATGGCACCCAGTCCAATGCAGAAGAGGAGCTTTTGGCAGGCGTACCCATTTTCAAAAAAGGGCAAAAGATGGAGGGACAGTTTTTTCCGCTGCTTTATAAGGTATAGCGTTTATCAGGGAGTTGTTTTGGTCGGATGAGAGATATTTTCGAGGTTCGTTGAGGAAAAACGATTTTTCTTAAGGAGAAAACGACAAAGTTATGTTTTTTTTAATATTTTGACTCCGAAATTAAAATCTGTATTCCATGAAAATTAACAACCCAAAAACAACTGCCGTATCCCGAAGAAATTTTGTAAAAGGCAGTGCCCTTTCGGCAGCCGGATTTATGATTGTGCCCCGCCATGTGCTGGGAGGCCGCGGTTTTACTGCCCCTTCTGACAAAGTAAACATGGGCATCGTAGGTGCCGGAGGTAAAGGCAAGCGGAATACCGAGGCCTTCCTGCAATTTGACGATGTTAAAATTTCCGCCATTGCCGACCCGGCCTATTACTGGAATCTGGTAGACTTTTATTACCGCTCCGAAGCTGGCCGTGGCCCGGTGATGGAAATGGTGGAAGACCATTACGCCGCCAAATCACCCGGCTTTAAAATGACCGAATACCCGGATTTTCGTGAAATGCTGGAGAAGGAAACAGACCTGGATGCCATTGTGTGTTCTACTCCCGATCATACGCATGCGTATATTTCCCTCATGGCGATGCGTGCCGGAAAGCATGTATACTGTGAAAAGCCGCTTACGCACAACATTTGGGAAGCCCGGGAAGTGCAAAAAGTAGCCCGGGAAACCGGACTGGCCACGCAAATGGGAAACAGCGGGCACAGTACCGACGGCATTCGTGAAACGGTAGAGTATTTGCGTGCCGGGGTAATTGGAGAAGTAAGGGAAGCCCATTCATGGGTACCTGCCGGCCGCTGGGTGCCCGGGCTGGAAGGTTTGCCCACAGGAAAAGACCCCGTGCCCATCGGGTTTGACTGGGAGCAATGGCTGGGCCCGCGCGAACCCCACCCTTTTAATGAAGATTACGTGCCCGTAAAATGGCGGGATTTCTGGGCTTTTGGCTGTGGTGCCCTGGGCGATTTTGGCTGTCATGACATGGATGCGGCCACCTGGGCGTTCAACCTCAAAGCACCCGAAAGTGTGCAAATTTTTCCGGCAGGCTACAGTGATGAACACATTGCGCCTTACGGGGAAATTGGCTATTATGAGTTTGCGGCACAGGGCGAGCAGCAACCCCTCAAGCTCACCTGGTACTCAGGCGGTTTGCGCCCTGAATTTCATGAGATGTTACCTGAAGGGTATGCGTATTCTCGCAGAGGCTCCATGTTTGTAGGCGAAAAAGGGCTTATCCTCAACGAAGGAGGCGACCGTGCGCCCAAAGTCTTTCCCGAAAGCCTGCGTGAAGATTTCAAGGCCCCCAAACCCACATTGGAACGTTCCAATGGGCACTTTCGCGATTGGGTAGATGCCATCAAAGGCGAAAAAGAAGCCTCTGCCAATTTTGAGTACGGTGCCCGCCTTACTGAAATTACCCTGCTGGGTGTACTTTCACTTCGCCTTGGCGGAAAGAAGATTGAGTGGGATTATGAAAATATGAAAGCCAAAGGAATCCCCGAAGCGGATGCCTTTATTCGTGAGCCTGTGAGGGAGGGGTGGGAGATGGTTTGAGTGTAAGTGGGTATTTACTAATCACCATAGCCAAACTAACACAATTTTCGTATCTTTAACTTGCAATGATATATAATTTTTCGCCATGGAAAATATGACTGGAACATGGCATGGAGAGTACTCAATTAACATTGGGACAGACGAAGACCCTACAGTTGAGTATCATTCCTTTAAACTGGAACTTCAAGATCGGGATGGTGAACTTAGCGGAACTGCTCACGATTTAACCTTATCAAATGGGCCTTCAAAAATTTCAGGTTTTCGAGAGAACCATTTTATCAGTTTTATTAAGAGATATGAACGACTCATCTTTCAAGAATCTGGTAAGTACTTTGGAGAAGATTCAGCAGAACATCCAGACATTCATTATTCTGGTATTTACATCACTGAAAAGAACTGCTTTCAAGATGCTTGGGAAATACACGAAGATGAGAAAAATAGGCTAAATTATGGGTTAAGTAAATTTCAGTGGTAAATGTCATATTTGGGTCTTGGATGGTACAGCGAAAAAACAACTAAAAAGCATTCTACGTTATTGAAGATATGAAAACAGATGTAATCAACATAAATCCTGAGATTCTTGGTGGCACACCAGTATTCAAAGGAACAAGAGTGCCTATTGAAACTCTGTTCGATCATTTAGAAAGTGGAATTACCATTGATGCTTTTTTGGAAGATTACCCAACAGTTTCCAAGGAGCAAGTAATTGATGTTTTGGAATTAGTGGGGCAACTATTTACTACTGAAAAAATTAAACAGTTCTATGAGATTGCTTCTTGATGAGAATGTGCCAAGGCAATTGAAGCGAGACCTTACGAAATATGAAGTATTCACAGTAAGAGAGAAAGGGTGGAACGGTAAGCTCAATGGAGAATTATTGAAATTGATGATATTGGAAGCATTTGACGCTTTGATTACTGCTGATAAGAATTTGCAACATCAACAAAACTTTGACAAATATCCTATACCAGTGCTAGTATTACATACTTATCGGATTACCTACCAAGATTTCAAACCATTGATTCCCATACTACTTGATTTTTTAGAAACAAATTTGCCCAATGGGGCAACAATTATTAAGAAATGAAAACCCTCATCGCTATCATCTTGTGGTTTATTTTACTTGCCATCTGCTGGCCGTTGGCCGTACTGATGTTTTTTGCCTTTCCGCTAATATGGCTGGTTTTGCTGCCCTTTAAAATTGTGGGGCTTACGCTGGAATTATTGTTTTCTATTATCAAAGCCGTGTTGCTTTTTCCTTTCCGATTGCTGGGTGTGCGTTGATTTTTTAATGCTATAAACCATAGGGGAATTCAGGAATTTTGCTTATTTGCGAGCATTCGTCAAATTAAGCCACAAAATTTTTATGCTCCACAAGTTACTGACCATTTTTGCCCTGCTCATCATTACCTTATCAACGGCAACCGCCCAGCAGTTTGACTTTTCACAGATTCCTTCCCCTATCATTTTCAAAGGCGATTACAAATTTGCTTACCGCGACCCGGCCGTGGTGTATCATGACGATGAATTTCATCTTTTTTTTACGTTGGTAGAACGTTCAGCCGATGGGGGTATGTACTTGTTTACAGCCTATAGCCACAGTGAAGACCTCATGCACTGGAGCTATCTCAAAATTATGACACCACGTGACCGCAACCTGAATTATAGTAGTCCGGGCAACATTATAAAATATAAAGGGGAGTGGATTATTTGTTTGCAGACCTATCCTACACCCAACAACGAAACCTGGGGCAACGCCACAAGCCGGATATGGATTATGCGGAGTAAAGACCTGGAGCATTGGTCAGAACCGGAACTGTTGAAAGTAAAAGGAAATGACGTGCCGGTAGACGAAATGGGGCGTATGATTGACCCTTATTTATTGGAAGATGCCCAAGAGCCGGGAAAATGGTGGTGCTACTACAAGCAAAATGGCGTATCCATGTCTTATTCTTACGATCTCAAAAACTGGACGTATGTGGGGGCAGCCAATTCCGGGGAAAACGTAACGGTTCTATATAAAAATGGGGAGTATATCCTGTTTCACTCTCCTGAGAATGGCATAGGCATTAAAAAATCCGATTCACCATCGGAATGGGGGGAAGATGAATCCCTGATTACCCTGGGACAAAAAAACTGGCCCTGGGCACAAAGAAGGCTTACCGCGGCCACAGTAATAGATTTAACCGATAACCCCCGGTTTGGAAAATATATCATGTTTTTTCACGGGTCTTCTGAAAAAGGCGCTCAGCCTTTTTATAATGCCCACAACAACGCCAGCCTCGGCATTGCCTGGAGTACCGATTTAGAAAACTGGGAATGGCCTGATTCCGATGAGTAATTGACCAACAAAAAAACACTCTTCGCAATGAGGAGTGCTTTTGCATTCAGACTTAAACAACAAGAAAAAGGCAGTTGGTTTTTATAGATAAATTTGAGCATTTGGATAAAAAGCCCCCCAGGAAAACCAATAGCCAATGAACGATTCGGTAGGGGTAAGGCGCTGCCCGGTACGGGGGCCTTCCACCGCTTCCCCAAAAATATTCCATCGGTTCCCTTCATTATCTGTTAATATAACAGGGCCGTCTCCTGTGAAGGCAGAAAAGAAATCCAATATGGTACCGTCTTCCAAAGTGCGTTCAAAAGAAACGGCAAAATTACGGTGCTTGCTGCCTGCCACTACAATAGCCGTACCGTTGAATACGTCTTGTATGATTGTAACGGTTTGTTGCATGTTATCAATAGGATACACTTTGGCCTGGCTGCCCATAATGATGCCATGTACCCTCTCTTTTCGGGGCAGGCGTGAATCATCCGGCTCAACCGGAAAAATCAGGTTATTATGGTTAGTACGGTAATCGTCGTACGGATACGTGCCATATGATCGGCTAAAGCCCGTATTCGTGGAAACTACTTTTGTATCAGGGTACAATTTTTTCCACGTTTCCCAGGTGGTTTCTACAACCTGAAAAGTTTCTATTTTTACTCCTTGCAAATCCCCATTCACACAATCCAGCCCCTGCTGTGACCAATTGCTGTTGGTACGGCGGTCGTAAGGAATGAGGTTGGTATTATAGAGCAATCCGGATACGCCGAATGTAGTTACTTCGCCATTGATTTCCCTATTCCACCCAATGGCCGTACCGGTAAGCGGGCAATAGGTAATGGCAATGGGTCTGCCATTTACCTCATCATTGATGATTTCGTGCCAGTCAAGAATATCATGTGGGTACGCCCTGGCATCATTTCCCGAAACGTATCCGATAACCAAATCATCATTACTGAGATAAATGCCGTTCGGGGCCGGAACCATCTCCGGGTTTTCCAGTGCCGGGATACCATCTTTGCCTGGCCCGCCGTCAAACACATCGGCCTGGGGGATTGTCCAGGTTGGTGCTTTACGGTAATTATTTAGGGTTACATCATTATTTCCAAAAGCCACACGGTACTGGAAATTATCCGCTTCATTAATCACTTCAGCTTTCAGGTTCTTTGGATCAAGGTTGATGGCCACCCCGTCGTCTTCCCAAAGCAATAGCCGGGAATCTGCCAGTTTTTGGTTATCAGTAACAGAAACGAGCAGGTACAGGTTGTCATCATCCCAAAGGGCTTTGAAGTTTCCGGCAAAATCCTCTTGATGATTTGTGGTCCCCTTTAGTTTTTTTTCAATGGCTTCAGGTGGAATTTCAGTCCACAAATCTTCGGCCTTTCCATCAACAATAACGGAAGTAATGGCTTTTTGTACCAAGAGGTTATCACCCTGCCCGTTTCCATCAATTAGTTTCAGTGTACCAAAAGCAGAAGGAGAAGGCTGGGCCTTATCTTCAGCCATTTTCCAGGCCAGGCGTTTGTCGGCCAGTCCGCCGTCGTCATCGTCGGTGATTACAATGTCAAAGCCTATCAGTACATTCACTTCTGGTGTAATGCCCAAATCTTTCCAGGGAATTTGAGCTTCTACGGTATATCCATCAACGGAAGAAACCTGCTTAAAAACAACATTTTCGGGGTTGCTGACGGGTGTGGTATCTACCGCATTGCCATTGTCAGGATCATCGTCTTTTTCGGCACAGGCAAAAAACCCCAGGAACAATAAGCTGAAAATAATATATGGATGAAGTTTCATGGGAGGTACTATTTAAATTTTCACACATCTCCTAATGTAAATATACGCAATTCGGCACATAAGAAAGTGTAATAAAAATGACATAACACCTTATTTGCCTGAAATTCAAATCGCTGATAAAATATACTGGCAGGGCTTGGCATACGCATGGAAAGCTTATATCTTTGCAGCGGCAAGCAGGTACGACCAGCTCCTGCTGAACTCCCCCAGATCCGGAAGGAAGCAAGGGTAGGCGGTTGTAGCGGTGCGATACTTTGCTTGCCTTTTTTTCTCCACCTAATGAAATCTCTCACTCCATGACAACGGCCGTTATTAAATACAACGCCGGAAATATACAATCCGTCATCTATGCTTTGGAACGGCTGGGCATATCGCCACTGCTTACCGATGACCCCGAAGCCATTAATGCGGCCGATAAGGTGATTTTTCCCGGACAGGGTGAGGCCAGCTCGGCCATGCAATACCTGCATGCACGGGGATTGGATACCGTGATAAAAAACCTGAAACAACCCGTTTTGGGCATTTGCGTTGGCTTGCAATTGCTTTGTCAGCATTCAGAAGAAGGAAATGTAGACTGCCTGGGCGTGTTCGACCTTTCGGTAAAGCGCTTTCCGCCCCACCTGAAAGTGCCCCACATGGGCTGGAACAATGTGAACGACCGGAAAGGCGCGTTGTGCAAAGGCTTGCGCGAAAACGCGACCTTGTATTACGTACACAGCTATTATGCTGAAATTGGGGAAGATACTACGGCTACCAACGATTACATTTTGCCCTTCAGTGCTGCCCTGGAAAAAGATAACTTCTACGCCATACAACCTCACCTCGAGAAAAGTGGAAAAGACGGGGAAATGATTCTGAAGAACTTTCTGGAGTTGTAATTACCGAAATGAACCCCAAATTTCAGTCAGTACGTCACTCATAGATTTGGACGATTTTTTCAACCTTTCATCAAATTGGTGCGGTTCTATGTTGATTACTCTTAGCTCATCGGCTTTACCATGTTGTGGGTTCAGTAAATAATTACACTCCATAGGGCTATGAACAGAAGGCACTTTCATCAATAAATACTTGCCTGCCTCAATCCATTTTTCAGTAATTTCTTTAATTTTTGGGTTGGGCGGAAAAGCATCCCATGCAGAAGGCAAGTCATTTTTTTTGACTTCGTAAATGTCCATTTTATCTGGAAGCGCTACAGTAAGCAACCTGTACGATCTCGGAATTCGGTGAGAATTGGCGAGTACTTCCAGCTTTGCGAGCGATACGGTTTCAGAAAAATATAAAATTCGGGTTCCTTTGTTGTGCCATCTGCCGGCTTTATAGAGGCCCCCGGTCCCACTCAAATCATTGATATATTTTTTAAAGCCGAACCGATAAAGCCTCATGAATAAATACCGTGTTCAATCCTGCCTAATAACTCGGAAACTTCATGCATCCCCAATTGCGACCTGAGAAGTTCCATGGGTTTTATATCCCCCAATGCCTGGTTGCGCGATTTGAGCCAGTCCAGAAAATCATCTTTATCCTCAAAAATTTCCAATCCTTTATAAATAAGCTGGTATAGCTGCACCAACCTTTCACTTTCTGTCGCCTTTAACAGTTTGCTACTTTTCCTTCTTTGAAAAGTGCTTTGGCTCATGTCCATCAGCCACCTCAATTCGGCAGAAGAAATTTCCAGATATTGCATGAGTTGGGTTAAAGCACGAACGGGTAGTCCTTCTCTTGAAATTTTAATAAGGTCTACATAGTTTCGTATGGGTTGGTGGATAATCCCGTGTGCTTGCATTAAAGAGCCAACTGCTGCATATTCATTCATTTGAATATTATTTTTTTTCACATGACTAAGTTAGTTAAAATAACATAAGCAAACCAGTTAAAGTTTGAAATATTTTAATGTACTTCAACAAAGGGAAGCCTTTCCGTTTCTATGCATTTACCGGGAAGTATTCATAACTTGCAGCCTTATTACAATTTTGACAAAGAATCATGGAAATTATCCCTGCGATTGATATCATCGACGGCAAATGTGTGCGCCTCACCCAGGGCGATTATTCCCAAAAAAAAGAATACAGCAGCGACCCTGTGGCCATGGCCCGGCAGTTTGAAGATGCGGGCATTCGCCGTTTGCACCTGGTAGATTTGGACGGAGCCAAGCAAAAAAGAATTATCAACCACAAAGTGCTTGAACAAGTTGCCTCCCAAACCCAACTGCATATAGATTTTGGCGGAGGTGTACAATCAGATGAAGACTTGCAAAAGGCATTTGATTGTGGGGCAAAACAGGTAACCGGAGGCAGCATTGCCGTGAAAAACCCTCAGCTTTTTGAAAGCTGGCTGGCTAAATTCGGAAGCGAAAAAATCATACTGGGTGCTGATGCCAAAGACCGAAAAATCGCTGTAAGCGGGTGGCAGGAAAGCACCGAAACCGACTTGCTTGATTTTTTGAAAGAATACCAAAAAAAATCCGTGAAATACACCATTTGCACCGATGTGGCCAAAGATGGTTTGTTACAAGGCCCTTCCGTAGATTTGTACCGCGAAATTTTGCAGGAAATACCTGATCTCTGCCTGATTGCCAGCGGGGGGGTAAGCTCACTGGACGACCTGAAAGCCCTGCAAAAAATTAATGTTTACGGCGTAATTATTGGCAAGGCAATTTACGAAGGCAGGGTTACGCTGAAAGAGTTACAGCAGTTCGTATGACACAAAAAAGCAATGGAAAACCACTGCTGGTGCTGAAGGTGGGCACCGCTTCCCTCACGGACGAAAACGGTCGGCTGAACGAGGTGGTGATGGTAGAACTAGCCCGGCAGGTGGCCCAAATTCATAAAGACTACAACATCGTGATTGTTTCTTCCGGAGCGGTGGGTGCCGGTAAGAAATACTTTAAAAAATATACCGGCAGCATGATGGAGCGGAAGGCGGCGGCTTCCGTGGGCAACCCTTTGCTCATCAATAAATACGCCCAGTTTTTTGCCCCTTACGGCATCGTTATCGCCCAAAGCCTTTGCGAACGCCATCACTTCTCTGACCGCAAAAAATTTCTCCAACTCAAAGAAACCTTTACCGAACTCTGGGCCAACGACGTGATTCCTATTGCCAACGAAAACGACGTGGTGAGCGACCTGGAGCTGAAATTTTCCGATAATGACGAGCTGGCTACGCTTATTGCAGTTGGGTTTAGTGCCTCTATTTTGCTGTTTGGTACCAACGTACCCGGCGTTTACGATAGCAACGATGATGTGATTGCCCGCATAGAAAATATTGATGAATCTATCCTTTCGCTGGCCCGGAAAAACAAATCATCACTGGGACTGGGTGGTATGATTTCCAAGCTTACATTTGCCCGCCTGGCTACCAAAATGGGCATCAAAGTGCTTATTTTCAAGGCTGGTTCTCCTGGTGAATTACTAAAGGCTTTGCAGGAAAAAGCAGGTACTGTGTTCGTTCCCCAACAGGCTTCATCACTTTCTGAGCGAAGGAAGTGGCTCGCCAGTGGCAGCCTCGTAAGCGGTGTTGTGCAGGTAGACAAAGGTGCTGCCGAAGCCCTGAAAAAACGGAAAAGTCTGCTGGTGGTAGGGGTAAGAAATATCATTCAGGAATTTGACAAAGGAGAAATTTTTGAAATCCTGGACGAAAACCGCAACGCCCTGGCCGTAGCCAAAGCCAATTATTCATCCCAAAAAGTAGCCGAAAACCTTGGTGCACAAAACTTCATTGTGGCGCATGCGGATGATATTGTGTTGTTATAACTTCGTGTTTCAGAAATATGTTTTAACAGCAAACTCAAACTGTTCAATAAAAATTTTCTTAAAACTTGATATATTATTCTGTTCATAAAACAGGAGCATCGCTTTTTTATAATCTATTGAATCCACTGTTCTAAATGATAATGGGCAATGGTTGTTGTTTATTAAAATTGCATTACTCACTATTCTTGCTGTTCGCTTATTACCGTCCATAAAGGGTTGGATATAAGAAATCAATACCAAAACCAATAAAGCTTTTTCAAAAATATTGGATTTACCATTGATCAAATCACAGGTGTCTTTAAGTGCCTCCCGAATTAAAAACTCATTGTCAAGCGGGCGATAATTAGTACCCGAAATCCCAACTCTTCTAGACCTGAGGTTTCTCTCTACATTTAGATCCTTTATCAAAATACTATGAATATCTTCAATTTTAGATATTGTTAAAGGATCGAGGTAATCAGGGTTTTCTATTATGAAATCAAGTGCATCTTTATGATTTAACAGCATTACGGCTTCTTCCTTAGTCTTTCCGGCTGCCATTTCTTTCTCTTTTAACAACCTCTCTGTTTCAAGCAATGAATAGGTATTCCCTTCTATTTGTGAAGATTTCCAGCTAAGGTCAATGGCTAATCTTTCCAGTTCTTTTTGGTATTCGCTTTCGGATAGTTCCGACGAGTTTTTCAGGTACTCTTTCTGAAGGTTATTTAGAAAACCATTCTCTGCTTCAGTGAAAATATTAGTCGTTTTTAATACATCGTTTATAATTGCCGCATTAAAAGATTCTTTAACTGATCTTTCATCAATTTCCTTTTCATAATACTGCTCGGTATCTATTGGTATTAAAAGTTCATATGATTTGGAAATGGCATATTTTGTTGCTTTACCCTGGCCAATAGTCTCAAGAATATTCTCTTCCACAAGCTTAACGAGCATTCTTTTAAGCGTTGCATAGCTTATTTCAAAAGGTGAATTATCATAAATTTCTTTTGAGGAGGAGGGCTTGGAATTAGATAAAAAATCTATGATTGTTTGCTCACGGGTATTCATTGTTTTTCCATTTAAGCTCAAATATAATTGATTTAAAGCTCAAATATTATAAAAAATGAGCTACAAATACCCTTCTGGTGAGCTATAAATTTGCACAAAGCTTGTAATAATCTAGTTCCAGCACTTTTTTGGTAGCAAAACCAGGGCATGCCCTTTTTTACTTTTCATAATGATAATGATAGCGGCAAGTTAGTATTTCTTCTCGTTGTGCTTCATGCTATTATATTCTGACAATGTCATAATGACAACCGCTTCTTTATTACCACTTCGTGGTACTAATAGAATGTCTTTATTTTCCTCAAGCGAATCAAAATAATACTTCATATTCGCTCTTAGGTTTCTCATTGTTGTGGTATTCATATTCATATGTTTTTACATACTAATGTACACAATTGTGTTATTTTTCTCAATATAGCGTTATTGACAATTCGTATTAAAATTACAAAGTTTTCTCAATTTCCCCTTATTTACCGCCCCAATACCTATAAATTTGCGCATATTGTTTTTTTGAAAAGAAATTTCATGGATACGATCATTCCTTTATTAGAAGATACACAGAATAGTTCCATCGCTATCAAAATATTGCCTGACCTGGACAGGAAAGCGATTTTGATAAAATTGTCGGAAGTCATTCTTGATAACCAGGCTGCTATTATGCAGGAAAACGAAAAAGACCTGGTGCGCATGGAAGACGGCAACCCCAAAAAAGACCGTCTGCTGCTGAACGAAAAGCGCATACAAGACCTGGCCGACAGCCTGCGCAGTATTGCCGACCTGCCCGACCCTACGAACCATCTGTTGAGTTCAAAAACACTGGAAAATGGCTTGTCAGTTGAGAAAATTTCTGTGCCTTTGGGGGTGGTAGGCGTTATTTACGAATCGCGGCCCAATGTTACGATAGACGTGGCTGCTTTGTGCATTCGCTCGGGCAATGCCTGTGTGCTGCGCGGAGGTTCAGATGCCATTTATTCCAACACCTGCCTGGTGCAGCTCATTCATGAGGTGTTAAAAGAATTTAATATTCCCGAAGCTTGTGTACAACTTTTGCCCACCGACCGCAAGTTGGTAAAAGAACTTTTGGAAGCCGAACGGTATGTGGATATTATCATCCCCCGGGGTTCGCAGCAATTGATAGATTTTGTACGGGAAAATTCACGCATCCCTACTATTGAAACGGGTGCCGGAGTGTGCCATACCTACGTGCAGGCTACGGCCAATCTGGACAAAGCCCGTGAAATTGTAGTAAACGCCAAAGTTTCCCGCCCCTCGGTGTGCAATGCACTGGATACCGTGCTGGTAGACAAAAGTGTGGCCCGTGAATTTATTCCAACACTCGTTCCCGAATTGAAAGAATACGAGGTGGAAATTTTTGCTGATGCACCTTCTTATGAAATGTTGTCAGAAGCTAATTATCCACAATTACAAAGGGCCGACGAATCTGATTATGGACGTGAATTCCTGGATTTTAAATGCTCGGTGAAGGTAGTGGAGAATATAGACGAAGCCATGGCACACATTCGCAAGTATTCTTCCCGCCATTCCGAAGCCATTGTGGCTGAAGATGAAGCGGTTTGCACCCGCTTTTTGAACGAAGTGGATGCAGCAGCCGTTTATACCAATGCCTCTACCCGCTTTACCGATGGCGGCGTATTTGGCCTGGGTGCCGAAATTGGTATTTCCACCCAAAAACTGCACGCCCGCGGTCCTTTTGCCCTGGAGAAACTTACGACAGAGAAGTGGGTTGTGAAGGGGAATGGACAGGTGAGGGTTTGATGGTGAAAATTGTTATTCGTTATCCGTTAAACGTTATTGGCGGCCGTCGCGCAGTTATTAGTGATTTCTAACTAATAACCAATAACGTTTAACAATTAACCAAAATATATGCTTACAAAAAGAATTATACCCTGCCTGGATGTGAAAGACGGGCGCACCGTAAAAGGGGTCAACTTTGTGGAGTTGCGCGATGCGGGCGACCCGGTAGAGCAGGCCAAAATATATGCTGCTCAGGGCGCTGACGAGCTGGTTTTTCTGGATATTACCGCCACAGTAGAAAAAAGAAAAACCCTGATAGAATTGGTAAAAAGCGTAGCCAAGCAGGTAAACATCCCTTTCACCGTGGGTGGGGGCATTGGCAGTATGAAAGATGTGGAAGCCGTGCTGTACAACGGTGCCGACAAAGCCTCGCTCAACTCAGCCGCGGTAAGGAACCCCGCCGTAATTGATGAACTGGCTGCCAACTTCGGAAGCCAGTGTATTGTGGTGGCCATAGATACTAAGTTTATGGATGGAAAGCACATCGTGCATACACATGGGGGAAGAACGCCCACCACCATTGATACGCTGCAATGGGCCAAAGAAGTGCAGGAAAGAGGGGCAGGTGAAATTCTGCTCACCTCTATGGACCACGACGGCACCAAACAAGGCTTTGCCAATGAACTCAACGCAACCTTGTCCGAAATGCTTTCAATTCCGGTCATTGCTTCCGGTGGAGCAGGGGCCAAAGAACACTTCCTGGATGCATTTACAGAGGGAAAGGCCGATGCCGCCCTGGCTGCCAGTATTTTTCACTTCAATGAAATTCCTATTCCGGAACTGAAGCAATATTTAATAGAACAAAATCTTCCTATTCGGGCGGTTGATTGAATAAATCCTAAATATCAAATCCTAAACCCTAAACAAATACAAATAATCAGTCAAAAATTTTAAAACTAATTATATGACGGATGGCCTCGGGTGAGATGCAACGCCCGGCGCCATACGCCTCGAGCCCAGCGAAAAAACAAAAAACTATAAACCGCTGCGGCGTTCCGATGAATCGGAATGCCGACCGTAAAAAACTCAAAACAATAAACCATAAACAAACCCCATGCACGCTGACCAATTTGACGAACCCATCTTATTTTTAAACGACCTGAAAGAACTTATCCGGCATAGGAAGAGTGAAGGCAACACTGAAACTTCGTATACCTCTCAGTTATTTGAGAAGGGCATTAATAAAATTGCCCAGAAAGTGGGGGAAGAAGCCGTAGAGCTGGTGATAGAGGCAAAAGACAACAACGACGAGCTCTTCAAAGATGAAGCAGCCGATCTCCTCTTTCACTTGTTGGTTTTACTCGAAGCCAAAAACGTTGACCTGGACGAAGTGGTACAAGTATTGATCAAGCGCCATAAAAACTAAAAGTCTGCTAATATTTGAATACTTTGAAGGTTTCGGCTTGATGAGCGGACACAATTTTTACGATGTAATTTCCTGTACGAAGGTGCTGTAAATTAAGTTTAGTTTCCTCTTTTCCGGAAATATAGCGGGATTCCACAATTTTTCCGGTCAGCCCCTCATACAAAATAAGCCTAACTTTTTCGGGTTTTCCACCCTCCTGCACAATGGTAAGTTTATCTTTTACAGGTATGGGAAAAAGACGGATATTTGAACTTTTGCGTGCTACAATATCTCCGTCAGGTTTTAGGGCTTGTACACTGTTTTTTGTTGAGTTTTCTTCCACTTCAAACGCAATAGTAAGCGGGGAACCTTTCATGCCTCTGGCCCTGGCCTTGGCATAAGGAGTGGCTGTTAATGTATACTCTCCTGCTGGTAAGTTTCTGCCGCCATAGGCAAAAGGTGGCAAATCGCCGAATAAAGCATAAGGCACTACATTCTCGACTCGTTGTTCCGAAACAGGGCCATCCAGCACAAACTTTACACTTCCTACCTTTTCTACCGAAGGAATTGCCCGGATATTGATGTTTTCTTCCGGTGATAAATAAATAACCTGACCATCGTTTAAACTTCCTATTTCTTCGTCTGCATCAGCATCAATGACCGAGAAACTAAGGACTTCATAATTAGCGATTATTTCAAACTGGATAGTATTGGAAGCACCGGCATTTCCTTTCAGGTTGCGTTCTTCATAAGGAGTGGCGGTAAGGGTATAGGATCCCGTTGGAAACCGCTCACCCCCATATTGGCCGGGTGGTAAATCGCCTATTAAGGCATAAGGCTTCTTATTTTCTTTGCGATGGATATCGAGTGGCCCAGCTAAAACAAACTCCATACTGCCTACTTTCCTGGGGTTGGCGATGGCACGAATATTTAAAGGCACATTACCAATGTTATTGAGATCAATAATATCCCCGTCTTTCAATGTTTGCAGTGGTGTATCAGAAACCGCATCGATCAATTTAAATTGGGTGACACTGGCTGCATACATATTGCAGTTATCTTTTATAGTCACTTCTTGTACAGCTTTGTCTGCCTGAATAAGGCCGGCACCCGAAGTAGAAGGATCATCCATTTTGATGGCGGTGGTTTGCAGTACTTCACCAACTTTCCGGGGCGTTATTTGTTTTTCTGAGGCTTCCAGCATTAATGCAGCCACCCCGGCAGCATGGGGTACCGAGGCCGACGTTCCAAAGAAATTGGGCAATCCGTCAAAATCGGTATCGCGGCCAAAGAACGTATTGTTACCTCCATCCGGTGCTGTTATTTCGGGCTTATTACGTACTACTTTACCGATGTCATTGCCATCTACATCAAAAAATATGGGCACACCCCCTGCAGAAGAAAACGGCTGGGTAACTGGTTTTTTTCTTCCAAAAGCTGGTGTGTCTGAATAAGCTGCTGCCCCTACTGTAATGGCTGAAGCTGCATTACTATGCCCTACAATCGTAGGACTTCTTGTAGCATATTCGTCAATTATAGCCGAATTGCTTTGGTTGAAAACCACATATTTGATGAGTTCAGGAGAAGGGCCCGAAAATTTTGTAATAAGTACATTCAGTCCCTGAAAAGTATTGGTATTATTGGTATAAGTAATGATTTCTATTGGGTCAAACCCAATATTATTACTAGAGCTCTCTACGAGTATATTGGAAGCCGATTGGTCTAACAAAAATATATCCAGGTCAGTGGCAGCCCCTTCTGCGTCTGGTTTTACCGAGGCATACCGGTCTTTCCATTGCAGGCTGATGGTCATGGTTCTGCCCGGAGGGACGAGAATTCGCTGGAAAACGTCTCCACCTTTAAAGTTGTGTGCGGTTACTTTTTCCCCATTAATCTTGATTTTTTTTCCCCGAAATTCCTTTTCATAAGACAAGCGGGCATGATTACCGGCAAAAGTTAGATAAGTAGCTCCTTTAGCAACTACTTCATCTATGGCTTGAGTGATGATGCCATCCTGGAAAAACGGTTCGGCAAAATATTTCCAATCGTCGATTATGATATCACAATTTGCCTTAGCCAGTTGGCGGATTCCCTGGGCAAAGCCACTTTGGCCCAATAAGGTTGTATGAAACGCAAGGGCTGCGCCGGGTGCCACATCGTGTACAATCTCCAGCATGGCCCTGCCTTCATCGGCACCTCTAAAAGTAAAATCTTGGACAACATCTATCGGGGTTTTATAGCCATTCGGATTCTTTTTCCCTGGTAAATCTCCCGACACTACTCCCCCGGCTGACCCTCCAAGTCTGTCATAGCTGTCGGACATTACTCCTACTTTTACGCCAGTGCCGTCTACGCAGAGTTCAGCCCTTGCCTTATCCGCCTGCACTGATAAAACTCCCTGCGAAGTGGCTTGCCCAACATTGGTGCTGCCCAAAGCCTGCCGGGCAAAGAGCAGGCTTTCCATTGAGTTTAAAGACTGAATAGAGGAAACAGGAATTCTACCGGATACCATGCGGCCAAAGGTGGAGCCATTTTTCAGGCCCAAAGCCTGTAAATCTTTCAAAAGCTGTTGGGTATTTTGCTGAGCTACGGCATCAATGGTAACATATTGTGCAGTTGTATCATGGGCAGCATGGCGTGATTTCTGTAATTGAGCATGCTGAGTTGCTAAATTGCTTCCAATTTTTGATTGTTTTCGGGGCGCTGATCCATATCCTTCAGAAAAGGAAGAGATTTGATAACTATCGCTACTATTTTGTGCCAATAATGGTGCATACATTAAACACAAAAAAACGATTAACACATTTTTGCGCATTCTTAGGAGAGGTTCGGTTGTGAGTAAAAATTTATAAACTATTTCATTAGTATCTGAAGGTGTGCTGGTATGTATTTCTTTTTTCGAGGTGCCAAGTTAACCAATAATTGGTAAACAAATAAAATTGCAAACAAGTATATACACAAAAAAATATCCTAAAAAGGATATTTTTTTTACAGTTTAGCCTAAAACAGTGATATGATTTTACATCGTTACAACGAGTATTGTTCAGAAGCCTGACACTTTTACGCTTCTACCGTTTCATGTTTGGCAATTAGTTCTTTTTGTAAGTCGTAGGGTATCGGGGCATACTCGGCAAACCGAAGGGTGAAACTGGCCCTGCCCTGGGTTACCGATTTCAAAGCATTGCTGTAACGCCCCATCTCCATCAAAGGCACTTTGGCCTTAATCACCTGATATTGATTTTTAGTATCAATGCCACTGATGATGGCCCGGCGTGTTTGCAGGTCGGTCATTACTTCTCCCATAAGTTCTTCGGGTACCAATACTTCCAAATCGTATACAGGCTCCAGCAGCTTGGGGTTAGCCTCCATAAACGCTTGTTTGAAGGCTTGCATACCTGCAATTTTGAAAGAAATATCGTTGGAATCTACTGCGTGCATTTTTCCGTCAAATACGAGTACGCAAATATCACGGGCATACGAGCCGGTCATGGGCCCTTCTTCCATTTTTTCCATCACACCCTTCATAATGGACGGTAGGAAACGGGCATCAATTACGCCGCCTACAATGCAGCTGTAGAACACTAATTTGCCGCCCCAGTCCAGGTCAACTACCTGTTTGTCGCGAATATTGAAACCCTCCGGGTTTGCCATGCCTTCATGGTAAGGCATAATGGTAAGATGCACTTCTCCAAACTGCCCGGCTCCTCCCGATTGCTTTTTGTGGCGGTAAGAAGCCGTGGCTTGCTTTTGTATCGTTTCCCGGTAAGGAATTTTAGGGTCTTCAAAATGTACTTTTAAATTATACACATTGGCAAGCCGCCATTGGGTAACGGTCAGGTGCAGTTCACCCTGCCCGGTGAGTATAAGTTGTTTCAATTCTTTAGAAAACTGTATATTCAGGGTAGGGTCTTCTTCGTGCAGTTCTTTGATGACCTCACTCATCTTTTCCTCATCATTTTTGCTGTCAGCCACCAGGGCTGTCCTGATTTTAGGCTCGGGAAAGACCATGGGCTTAAAGCTTACGTCAGAATCTTTGGCATGTAGCGTATCGTTGGTGTGTGTATCTTTCATTTTTACGGTAGCGCCAATATCGCCGGCCACCAGCTTATTTACCGGGTGCCGTTGGTTACCGTCCATGATGAACAACTGGCTCAACCGCTCGGTAGCACCTGTTTGGGCATTTACCAGGTCCATACCGGTTTCCACCTCACCCGAGCATACTTTGAAATAGGTCAGTTTGCCCAAAAAAGGTTCAATCAGTGTTTTGAAAACAAACAGGCTGACGGGCTTGTCAGGTTTGCATTCTATTTCTTTGCCGTCTTCGGTTTCTTCCGGATGCATATCGGCAGCGCCAGGAGCAACGTTGTCAATAAAGCCCATCATCCGGCCAGACCCCATATTTTGTCTGGCCGAAAGGCAAAATACCGGAAAAATTTCGTGCTTTAACATGCCTGT
The DNA here is from genome assembly GCA_965230065.1 of Cyclobacteriaceae bacterium. Lineage (GTDB taxonomy): Bacteria > Bacteroidota > Bacteroidia > Cytophagales > Cyclobacteriaceae. The sequence goes on from OZ245942.1 coordinate 1,580,751, forward strand.
CCGCAGTCCCTGCCGCAGCTCGTCTTCATCCAGGTTGCCTTTTTCAAAATACAGCTCCATCAGGTTTTCGTCATTGATGGCCGCTTTTTCTACCAGTTCGTTGTACAGTTGCGCTGCCCGCTCTTTTTCATTGTCGGGGATGGGTAACTTTTCGGGCTTACCCCCTTCAGCAGGGAACTTGTACATGGTCATTTTTAACAAGTCTATGATGCCGTTAAAACCTTCTCCCGGATTTACAGGGTATTGCATAAGGGCTACTGCATCTCCGTAGCTTTTCCGGATAGATTCTACTGTGGCATCAAAATTAGCTTTGGGGTGGTCTAGCTGGTTAATAGCCAGGATGGTTGGTTTCTTAAACTGGTCAATATAATTCCAAATCAGTTCGGTGCCTACTTCCACGCCGTATTGCGCATTGACGAGCAAAACGCAGGTATCGGCTACCCGCACAGATGATACAATTTCCCCTACAAAATCATCCAGCCCGGGAGTATCGATGATATTAATTTTATAGCCTCTCCACTCGGTATGCAGGGGGGTGGCATATACCGAGTTGCCCCGTTCGTGTTCTATTTCGTGAAAATCAGATACCGTATTTTTTCCTTCAACCGTTCCTCTGCGGTTGATGAGTCCTGCTTCAAATAACATGGTTTCAGCCAGGGTTGTTTTCCCTGTTTTGGCCCCGCCGAGGAGGACGATGTTCTTGATGTGCTTGTTATCAAATACTTTCATGGGCTATGTCGTTTTAGGTTTTCCAATAAGTACGAAAAGGTGAGATGTACAATATAAGAAACTATTCGATTCGACGAAACCGTTCCGTCAAGATTCTTGGGTATATCGCTTTGCCTTGGCTTTAGTTTGTGCCTATTTTCAGATAATGGGTGCTAGATGCTGGATGCTTGTTTCTGGGTGCTGGATGGCTAGTATTTAGTCCATCACTTAAAAAAAGCTACCGTAAAAAATGACTATATCCCTTAGCTTCAAGCCGCAAGCCTACATTGAATTGCTAACAGCTACTTTGGCAGTTCGATTGTGGCTAGAGCTTGTAACTTAAATTAAATGGGAGAATTAGGCAGATGTGAATCAATATGAAATATTATATAACAGTAACAAACAATAAAAAACAGTAACAAACATTGGAATATAATTTTTTAGTCGTAACTTGTCTTTCATCTTCATTTGCACACCTAAAACTTCATTCAAAATGTCCATGTTCACAGAAGCCCTCGAGATATTTCAGGACCAGGAAGCCTACTTCAGAAAGATCAATGAAACGGACAAACCTGGCAAAATCATCAAAAGCCAAACACTCATCATCTTTGCTTTTACTTTTGCTTATGGTGTGGTCATGGGCAGTTATCACAGCCTTTTACAATCGGTATCGGCCGGGGTTAAGCTGTTTCTTCTTTTTGCCGTAGCCTTACTCATTTGCTTTCCTTCTTTTTTTATTGTGCAACTGATTCTCGGCTCTAAAATCAAACTGGATCGCATGCTGATTATCATTATGAGCGGACTGTTGTTTACTTCGGCCATTATGCTGGCTTTTGCCCCCATCATCGTTTTTTTTCAGTTGACAGGAGATAATTATCATTTCTTACAACTTTTGCATGTGGGTATTTTTGTGTTTTCGGGTTTCTTTGGTATGCGCCTGGTGGTAGAAGCCCTGAAATATGCTTGTGAAGAAGCAAATATTTACCCGAAGATTGGGGTTACTATTTTCAGGGTATGGGTTGTTATTCTGGCGTTTGTGGGCATCCAACTGGCTTGGAATATGCGCCCCTTTCTGGGTAATGAAGGTATGCCTTTTGAGTTGTTCAGGTCTTCTACCAAAGGTAACTTTTATGCTACCATGCTGCACGCTGTGGGGCAAATGATGGGTGTAGACCAAAACCAGCAAAAAAAAGATAAGAAGCCAGGTGCATTAAATCATCCTCCAACAGGTTCGTCAACGCAGAACTTGAAGGCAGGTACTTTAAATCCTGAATATCCTGTGCAATCTATTTCATCCTGATATAACTTTGAGGAGCGTGGATGATATTATGACCATAGAAGAGGTAGCGAAATACCTGAAGATGAAACCCCAGACTATTTATACCTGGGCACAAAATGGCAAAATTCCGGCTGCCAAAATCGGCAAGGAATGGCGCTTTCGCCGCTCCCTGCTGGATGCCTGGTTTAACCAGCACATTGATGAAAAGTTTAAAGATATTATGCAGGCGGTGGAGGATAAGAAGAAAAGGAAGGGTTGAAACGGGCGGCCAACTCAGGGACCACTTACATTTACTTCTTTGCTTTGATTCATTTGGCCCGCATGAGAAAAGTACATGATGTCGCCATCCTCTTTGCACGTTAATTATATATCATCAAGCGCATCTTTACCAATGTAGGTATAAATTTTAATCACAATAAAACATCTTTGCTTGATAACACAAACAGGATTCGATACTTTAGGGTATCAAGCGTAAATAACTACCTAATCTCATCATTCTTATGAAAGCATATCCTATTTTCTTTTGCTCATTGTTGCTACTCTCCGTTTTTGCCTGTGAAGGCCCCGTGGGTCCGGAAGGCCCTCCCGGCGCTCCTGGTTCGCAAGGCCCAAAAGGCGACCCGGGCGTCAATATCCTGGGGGCTGTGTTTGAAGTGGAGGCGGATTTTAACCCTGACAACTACAGCGCAGGTTTTACTTTCCCTGCTGATGAAATTGAGGTTTTTGAATCAGATGTGGTACTGGTGTACCTGCTTTGGGGTGTAACCGAAAATGAAGAAGCCATCTGGCGGCCATTACCGCAAACGGTTTTTCACCAGGCGGGTACATTTCAATACAACTATGATTTTACCTTTTTTGATGTGAATTTTTTCCTTGATGCAGCGGAAGGATATGATTTTAGCGCATTGGGCAATGAATACACCCAAGACCAGCTATTCCGTGTGGTAATCCTTCCCGCCGATTTTGTGGAACCCAACGGGCGGTACGACTTCAGCGATTATGAAAAAACCATCCAACGCTTTAACCTGGACGATTCGTCAGTGAAAAGGTATACTGCCAATTAGCGGATATTTAACTCCCACACTTTTCTCTTGCCTGTTTCATAAAGAAACGGGCTTTTTTTATATTAGTATTAGCCATAAACCAAAAATGGGCTGCATTGATATGGTAATAAGCATTTAATACCATTCCATGATGAAACTAATATTTATTGTACTCATCATATTTTTTTCAGTAAAAGGAAGTAGTGCGCAAGAGGCATCCCGAAGCTCTTCTCCCTGGAATGTGGGAGTTGGCGGGCATTATGGCTACATCATTCCCCACTCGCAGGCCATCCGGCAAGTTGCCAACTCTAACCCCTGGGGCGTTGAGGTAAATGTGGCAAAGCACCTTACCACCCAAAAAGTATGGGACCAGTGCAAGTGTTATCCAAAAATCGGGGGAAGCTTTGCCTACTTCAACTATGACAATCCCGAAATTTTGGGTAGCTCTATGAACCTGATTGCCTTTGTTGAGCCGTTTATTACTCATAAATACAAGGTAAACCCTTCCTTTCGCATGGGGGCGGGTATCTCGTACCTGAATAATATTTATGACCCGATTTCTAACCCCGACAACCTGTTTTACAGCTCGCCCATCAGCTTTATCATACTGGCCAGTGTGAACATCAATTTCAGGCTAAGCCTGCAGTGGAACTTGTACGTAGGTGGGAATTTCAACCATATTTCTAATGGAAGGATCAAGCAGCCCAATAAGGGAATTAATTTTCCTACACTCAATTTAGGGGTGAATTATTATTTTACCCCAACGGTATTTCCAGACAGAAAAAGTGAAAAGACCCTGGAGGAAATCTATCCCAGCAAGTGGAAATATAACTTAGCTTTTTTTACCGGACTGAAAGAGGTAGAAGAAAGGGGGAAGAAATATACCGTATTGGGTGTGTCGGGAAGTGTGGGGCGAATCATCACCCGGATTAACAGCATACATATGGGTTTTGAGTGGCTGTATGACAACTCCATAAAAGAACGCAACCAGCGGGCAGGTGAAAAAGTAGGTGAGCCGGCTGTATGGGCATACCTGCTGGGGCACGAACTGATGATGGGACGGTTTTCTTTTACACAAACGTTGGGTTTTTACATCAATAAACCATCTTCTACCCATAGTGATATGTTTCATCGCTGGGGGTTGTACTACAAGCCCAAAGACTTCTTTTATTTTGGTGTAAACCTGAAAGTACACAGACGAACCGCGGATTTCCTCGAGTTCAGGGTAGGCGTTAGTTTGTAATGTTAAATCAATAGTATTTCATTAAATCCAATTATTGATTCCATCAAATACCTGCTTTATATATTCGGGTTGTTTTTCGTTTTACTGCACCCGCTGTCGTTCAGTCTCAGAGCCGGATTTTATATTAATGGCTTTTAACTTTTTATTACCAAATTTGTGGGTATACGTTAGGTTAATAGCCCTAATGGGCACATCATACATGATGGAAGTCCTCAAGTTATCCGATACATTTGAATTCATGTTCCAGTTATAATTATCAAAAAGGTCGTTGGCTCATTTTTTAGTTTCTTTCTGATACCCAGGTTTACCGATCCTATCGGATCAAACTGGTTAAGCCCCCAAAACATGCCCGATTGGTAATTGGCAGAAAGCTCAATGGAAAAGTTTGCCGGGAGTTTGAAGGTGCTTGTGGATGATAGTGCCTTGTTGGCAATAGTTTGTCCTATTGTTTTGCAGTTTTAGTGCTTATAGTGGTTGCGACTTCATTTATTGAATTTGCATGAAAATTCTCTTTTTTAGCATGCTCTTCAATAAGTTGTTTATTCTTTGCTTTATAAACACAATAAACTTTATCACCTGTAATATAACTGTGCTGCCATTCTATTATCGGTCCTATTTCCTCTAAGACTGAACAAGAGGTTTGGGACATGCCTTTTAGTTGCTCAGGCGTTAAGTCCCCAGTTCCAGGAATAATCTGTTCAATTACATAGGTTTTCATTGTTGTATTTTTTTTTATAACCTTTTTTTCGGGCGCGAGCTTTGTCTGATTTTGCCCGAATGATAGGACATAAAAATAACATCGGTAATAGCATAAAATACTTTATAATTCTAAATTTTAGTGATGAATAAATACATCACAAATCTAGTAGTGTACCTAAAACTTTATTTTTCTTTATAAGCCAATCTTTTTATTTTGTAGTTCATAAATGATTATTACTTCACCTGGTTTTCCTCACGATATCCAGTTGGTGACAATTTGAACTTTTCTTTAAAGATTCTGCTAAAATGAGATACGTTTTTAAAACCACATTCAAACGTAATCTCGCTTACAGTTTTTTGAGAAGTTTGAATAAGTCTTTTGGCACGTTCTAAACGTTTTTCAAGAATCCATTTTCCTGGGGTAGTGCCATAAAATTCTTGAAATTCCCTTTTATAGGAAGAAAGACTTTTACCAGCTAATAGTGCATATTCTGCAAGTTTCAATTCGTACATGTAATTAGCTTCCATTATTTCCCAAATAGGAGTTTCATAACCGTCGGCTAGATTATTGACATATGAAAGAAGCATACGATTATTGGGATTTATGAAAACGTTGTATAGCAATTCTTTTAGCATGATTAGTAAGATTTCTTCTGGTAGAGAATCTGTTTGATTAAAGTATGGAATTAGGCTGAGGTAGCAACTTCGGGTACGTTCATCAATATCCATAGGTAATACCATTTCATTTGGGGGTGCTGGAATATTTCTTAGTGGTAAGTGTGGTCTGAGTTCATTGAATATTTTTTTCAGGAATTCATCTTTCAGGTAGAATGCCATTAATTCCCAACCTTTAATGTTATCATCCATTTCTTGTAAAAAGGCAGCTCTTCGCAAGAGAAACCCAGAATTTTTGTTCACTAAATAGGTATGGTCGCCCTGATGAAATATTCTCTTACCTGATATAGAAAACGTCAGTTGATTGTATGGAGAGTGTAGATGAAGGATTTTTTCTTTCTGGGGGCAATGGTAGTATAGAAACAAAATGTCCTTTACAGAAAACTGCTTGAAAATATCAGGATTAGCTCTATGGAGGTCATATACATTCATAGGTGTAATTTAGTAGTTGTTCAAATTGAACTTAATTATTGCTGACAGGCTGATAACAGAAATGTTGCAGTTTCTTTAAAGTTTTTTCTAAAGGCATTAGATTATGTGGCCGTCCTTTTTTTCCATGGCTTTACTGATATAAGTTACAAAAAAGCCAGGTCATTGCCTGTACAATTCTTTGACTTTCACTTTCCATGAAATAGTTTATGGTGAATTTAGGCAAAAGTCGTATGGGTTTCTACCACATATATTCCAATTTTTAACACTTATGTTTCATAAAGTATATCCGCACCTATTAAGTCGTAAAATGAGCAATGATGGTAAACAACTTTTTGATAGAATTACGCCTCTTTTATACCGGAAGCCTCTTTGCTAAGACTTCCGGCAGCAGCAGTTTATTCTGCCGTAGTAGGATCAATCACCGTAGCCAATCGGCTGATGCTATTGGCCGGAAAGCCTGCCTTTTGAGCGTGTTCTTTAATTAAATCTTCGCTCTTTGCCTGGTACACACAATACACCTTGTTTTCTGTAACATAGCTGTGCAGCCAGCGGATGTCAGGCCCCATTGTTTTTAAAGCATTGCAGGAAGCCTGGGAAGCACCTTTTAGTTGGTCATTTGTAAGTTCTCCAGCGCCGGGCATTTCCCTTTCAATTACAAACGTGGGCATGCCCTGTTCTTCTCCAACAATTTGGCTGGATGATGCTGTCAGATTACTTTTATCTGATGTAGGATTACACGCCATGAGCAAAAAGATGCCTATTACCGGAAACATTTTTTGTGCATTTTTCATAGTAATATGAAGTTTAAGTTTGAATAATAATGTATCCTTAAAGATAGCCTGATGAGTAAAAGTTTGCTTTTCTTAAACGGTCAAACTTTTTGCTTTTTGGTGAGGAGTGCATAAAGTAGTACCCGGCACTTATCCTGATAGGCACAAGAATGCCGGGCATCTTTGTAGAAGCTCATTAGTCAGGCCTGTATGCCCTAGCCGCTACCAAACATTGTCAATAGTCCAAACCTCACCGCCCAGGGTAACGATGTAAGCTGTGTTTCCGATAAACTCGAACGAGGTGGGCTGGTCCAGGTCTTCTGCTATTGTGGTGAACGTTCCGTCCTTATTGGCCCTTACCAATGCGCCAGTATCCTCCTTTGCCGGAGAACCCTCTGCAACGCCATCCCATTCGCCCTGCGAGAGGGCAAAGAGCGATTGGCCGCGGTGTAACTCCACATCAACCAGGAACCGGGCGCCAGAGGCCACGGTTTTAACCCCTGACGATCGTGCACCAAAAGCTACCACCTTGCCATCTTCCGGCTTGTGAGGAGATGGCCCGGCTTCGGCCATCAACACTTTGTTGCCCCAAACCGCAAGCCCGGTTGGAACAATATTATCGAATGCTTTAAATACAGAAATATCCCCATCGCGCGTAACATGCAGTACCCGGTTGTGATGCCCGTCTGTCACCAAAAATGCACCACGATAGTTTTGGATTGCGTACTGTACTCCCGATGGAATGAACCAATCGGTATTTGAAGGATTGGCAATGGAAAACGCACCAATGTCGGCGATGATGGTATAGCTATCCGGTCCATCTATACGATAGATACCGACTACGTCACTTCCGCCAACATCGGTGCCTACGAGGGTAACCAGCACGTAGGCGGTACTGCCAATAAAAACAACATCATACGCCCCACCGATGCCAACACCTGGGAGCAATGGTGGCAACCCACTGGCAAACGTACTGGCATTTCCTGTCTTTGGGTCAATGCGTGTGATTTTGCCGATCGCGCCCTCAGTAACATACAAGGCATTTCCCGGGCCAATGGCGCTTCCCGATGTACCCTGAAGTCCGGAAACCAGCAGTTGGGGCGTACCAATCTTTTTCTTTTTTTCCTGGGGGGGTATGATATCGTGATGACAGCCTGCCAACCCGCCTAAAAGAATAATTGAGATGGCAATAGCGAATAAAGTGAACGCGTTAGGGACGTGTCTTGCGGGGGTTAACCTGGGTGTGGAAAGTGTAGACATAGTAGTGATATTTAAATGGTTTATGTGATTTTACCTGGCAAATCATAAAGAACAACCCTAAGGAAGCTCCGGGTTTAAGGCAGTAAAAATCCCATCCGGGTTTTCTAACTCCGTCCAAACATGAAGCGTCCATAAGTTAAATTCTGTATTAATTTCCCATACGTCCGCATCTCCGGTAAACCCTTCAGGGGCAGGCGGCGGATTATCCATGTCTGCTATGGGGGTAGCATATTCCGCTGCCACCAATTGCAGGTCGCCTGCCCCATCGTGGGCATACAGGAAGATTTCAGGTTGCTCCAGCTCAAACGTATCGTCTATCCGGCTCACCATGGCGTAATGATACCCCATTTGGGTACGGTATCCGGTTACATCAGTAAAACCTTCTTCTATGGATTGATGTCATGGTAAGGCTTAATTGCCGCCTTGAGCTGTTCTATTTCAGCCATCCAGGGTTCTGCTGTGGGGTCGTCATCTTTGTTACAACCCACCATTATTTGGGCTACAATTACTACCCCCAAAATGATGAAATTAGGTGTATGCTTTTGAGTGCTGGATTTATACTTTCTGCCAATGCACTCACCAAAAAAGTAATTTTTTAGATTTTTCATAAGAAAAATATTTTAGGGTTAGGATATGTTGAAAATGTGCTTAAGATAAAATTAGCCTATTTTCGACACCCCGGCTTTTCTTAAACGTCCAAGTTTTTTGCTTTTTGGCTTTGCTTCTAAAATTTGGAGTAAACCCTTTGCACGCCTGATACCTTCATTTTATTTCAAGGCCTTATTTTAAAGTTCCCTGTCATTTGATGAGTCGTGATTGGAGTAGTTGAGGTAAACAAGTGGAAGGTAGAATTTGCAGGAATACCTGCACTTTCCCCGGTCTGTGGCACACAGAACGGAACGAGTAGTATAGTCGACCTTGGACAAAAGGAAATGGTTTGTGGCCCACAAACCACGGAGAGGGGATTGGAAACCATAAGAAGTGGCAGGCACTTAATGCTAAGGCCAGCCTGTAGTTTATTGATTCCGGTACTGAAGCGGCGAAGCCCCAAACTTTTCCTTAAACACCCGACTGAAATGCGACAGGTTTTCAAAACCACTATCGAGGGCTATTTCGGAGATGTTTTTCTTGCTGGTTTTTAACAGCAGTTTGGCCTGTTGCAGCCGTTTTTGGGTAAGCCACCGACCAGGGGTGGTTTTGTAATGATCCTGAAACTCCCGTTTGAAGGAAGATGCACTGCGGTCGGCCAAGCGGGCATATTCCGCAACAGTGAGATTATACATATAATTGGCTTCCATTACTTCCCAGATAGGGGTTTTGTGTTGGTCATGAATGCTGTTTACATAAGCGAGTAAATTAATATTTTCAGGGTCGGAAAGGATGTTAAATAACAGCTCTTTGAATTTAAGCTCGAGCAATTGCTCCCGGGGAGGTAATTTTTGGGTAAAATAGGGGATAATGCTGTAAAAAAAGGCACGGGTGGTTTCGTTCACATTTATTTTAATCAGCATGTCTTTAGGGACGGGAGGTAAACTTTTAAGCGGCAGAAAGGCTCTGTATTCATTGAATACCTGCCGTAAAAAATCGTCTGGAAAGTAAAAGGCCAGTACTTCCCAACCCACTGAGTAATCCAATTCCTGAGAGTAGGCAGTTTTTCGGAAAAACACTGATTTTTGATCTGTAACATCCCAGGACTTTCCGGCCTGGTGTATTATTTTTTTACCTTTCAGGGTAAAGATAATCATATTGTAATGGTTATAAAGCTGCATGATTTTATCAATCTGTGGGCAGATATAATGCAATAGAAGTATGTCTTTTACAGCAATTTGCTGAAAGGTCTCAGGGTGCGCTACTTTAAAGTCATAAACATTAATCATAATAATTGAGGTTTTTGGTTGCGGTATTGTAAGGGCGAAGCCCCATACTTTTCCTTAAAAATCCGGCTGAAATGGGATACATTCTCAAAACCACTATCATAAGCTATTTCGGTAATGTTTTTCTTGCAGGTGTTCAAAAGTAGTTTGACATGTTCCAACCGCTTTTGGGTAAGCCATCGGCCAGGGGTGGTTTTGTAATGATCCTGAAACTCCCGTTTGAAGGAAGATGCGCTGCGATCGGACAAGCGGGCATAGTCGGCTACCGTGAGGTTGAACATATAATTGGCTTCCAATACTTCCCAAATCGGAGTTTTTTGCTGATCCTGGATACTGTTTACATAGGCGAGTAAATTTATATTTTCAGGATCGGAAAGAACATTGAAAAGCAGCTCTTTGAATTTGAGTTCAAGCAATTGTTCCCGGGGAGGTAGTTTTTGGGTAAAATAAGGAAGTATGCTGTAAAAAAAGGCACGGGTGATTTCGTTCACATTTATCTTAATCAGCATGTCTTTAGGGGGTGAAGGCAGGTTTTTCAAAGGAAGATAAGATCTATGTTCATTGAATACCTGCCGTAAAAAATCGTCTGGAAAGTAAAAGGCCAGTACTTCCCAGCCAGCAGTTTCATGCAATTCCTGGTTATACGCGGTTTTTCTGAAGAACATAGCATTTCCATCAGATAGCGTCCAAGATTTTTCTCCATGATGCAGTGTTTTTTCTCCATTGAGGGTAAATGCGATTTCATTAAAGTGTGTATATAGTTGTACATGCCGTTCAATCTGTGGGCATAAATAATAAACAAAAAGCATGTCTTTCACGGCCAGTTGCTTGAAAGAACCAGGGTTGGCTACTTTGAAATCATAGGTGTTGAGCATAACGATGGCATTCAGGAAATACAACCTAAATATAACTAATTTAGCGAAGCCTTTTTTTTCTTAAACGTTCAACTTTTTTGTTTTTTGGACTTTCTCTTGAGCGGAAGGAACCTTCACTTAAATGGGTTTGTGGTAAGACAAAGGCTACACTAATTCGCTGGGTATGTTTTCTATGAGTCAACTTGAGGCGGGTCGAGGAAGCACTATTACTAGACAAATAACCAGCACTGGTAAGTTGTAGGAGAAATCATTGACTCTGTATTTCCAACTCATTATATTTATTTTGAAGTATTCTATAACGTTTAGATATTTCTCGAAACTGAATATTGATCTCATTATATTTAACTTGTAGATTTCTGTAACTTCTCATCATAGCAATGAACTCTTTCTTTTGATCCTCTAGATCTTGAATTTTAGTCATTAATTCTTCAATCTTCTTAGATTTTTCTATGCATTCACTAAGTTGAAAATAATCACCCTTGAAGCTGGGTAAGGGGATGCTTGTTGCCGTCGCTTTATCCATAGTCCCCTCAGATTCTATAGTTACATTCTTAACTTTTCCTGATCTTTCTAAATTTCTTTTGGTAGTTAACGCAGAATAAAGTTCCGATTCGCAGTCTTTTATTGCATCATTGATCGGCTTTTCTACTATTGAAGATATTTGGTCTTGCATAATTATTTTGTAAGAATACAAGTTTTTGTACGCCTTAATATAGTCACCTGAATTGTAAGCAGTTCTCCCTTCCTGATATAATCTATCAAGAGATTGGGAATATGATGGAATAACGCTAAATATAAATACTGTAAATGATTGAACTAGCAAATTATTCATTACCTTTTTGAATAATTTCATCAGGGTTTTCGGGTAAAGTTGCTTTTTCATTTTCTAAATCTTTTTTAGGATGTGAATTTTCCATATTTTCAAATGTACCAGTAGACAGTATTTCAGTTGTGATTTTAGTTCCATATGGCTTGTCTTTAATTATAGCAACTGAGATTAATATTGTAGCCATTAAAATAAAAAATAAACCTGGCGAAGCACTTACAACATCTGCCTTGCTTCCCTTAAAGCCAGCATGAAATTTGAACTCACCAGAAATCCCTTTTATTAACAAATTGTGGCCAAGTTTTGCGAAAAGATATCCCACTATTAGAACAGCAAGCTTAAATAATAGTAAAGGGATTACTGTGACGAGGTGATACCAAATAGCAAAGTGTACTTCTTCCATTATCTAAAAATAATTATTGTCAAAATAGATTGTTAAAAGTTGAATTTTATGTCATGCCTGTAAAGTTTATAACCTTAATTTAGCCAATTTGCAAAAGACTTACTTTTCTTAAACGTCCAACTTTTTTACTTTTTGGTATATTATCCAGTTGGTTACTACATCCGGTTTTTCACATCATCCGAGCCTGTTTTGCGTTGCCTTTTGCCGGAAAGTTTCTGGTTGCCAAACATATGGGTGTAGGTAACGCGTATTTGTCTTTCTGAAAAGTCATTGTCTCCAAAGGTCCTGATGCCCACTTCCGGCTGCTGATATTCCCATTCTTCTTTTCCTGCGGTATTGGTGATGTCCTGCACGCTAATGCTTAAGGAGCTGCCGGATGAGAATTTCTTTCTGACAGCCAGGTTGAGATAAGGGTAACTGTACAGGCGCTGGTCGCCAACCAGGTAGGGACTCATATACCTTCCGTCCACACCGATTGACCAATCATTGCCTAGCATAAAGGTAGTATTGAGCTGCACGGCAAAGGTGAAAATATCATTTTCAAACGGAGCGGGACGGTTGGATTTGTCCTCTACTTCATGGTAAAAGGCATTGAGGTTCCAGCTCATTTCCCACCAGCGCACCGGGGAAAGCGGAAAACTCAGGTTGGCTTCTATAATTCGTTCCTGATCGAGGTTTGTAGGAAAACTGGTTTGTAGATGGTTTTCTTTATCCACCGTATTGTAAAAATAGATTTGGTTGGTCCGGCTAAGGTAGGACAGTGAAAAAATAGCCGAATTGCGCTGCCAGGAAACCTTAACGGTATTGGTAAAAGTAGGCTGGAGCTGAGGATTTGCATACACAATCAGACTGGGGTCAAACAAAGCAAGAAATGAGGTAAGGTGAAAAAAAGAAGGCCGGGTAATGGAACGGTTGAAACCCAGCTGGAGGGTGTTTACAGAATCTATTTTATAGTTTAACCTCACTACCGGAAAAGGTTTGCTGAAAACATTCTCTACATCTTCCAGCTCTTCCCTGTCCAGGCGGTAGGTGTAATGCTCATACCGCAAGCCCAACTCGGCATCGAGCTTTTCTGATAATTTACCATTGAAAGAAAGATAGGCTGCCAAAATCTGCTCCCTGATGCTTTCCGTGCTGGCAAACAGGTCAGGGTTTTCCCAGTCTTCATCATTAAGACTCTGGAAAGAAGTGGTATTCAATGTGTTGTTAAATGTGCCCTTTACGCCTGTTTCCAGGGTCCACGCATCCCCCAACTCATTCGTATTGTCCACACCAACAATCCAAAATTCCATGGGTGTATCACGCTCGTAGGCGATGGCCTGTTCCGGGTCATCATTATGCTGTAGGTCACCGGAATTTTCATAGCGTATTTTAGCATAATCCAGGTTAAAATTCAGGCTACTACTTGTTCCTATTTTTTGGAGCAAGTTTACATTGGCTGTTAGGTTCGACATGTCGGTTTTTGTGCCAAAAAGATAATCGGCTTCCCTGCTCAACTCATCATTCACATAACTAAACGACTGGCTGTCAGCTCCCTCTCCCCAAACAAGTTCGGAAAGCGTGCCACCCACCAAAAAGCCGATTACGGTTTGGCCGTTAAAATCTATATCAAGCCCCATGTTGGCCGTATGCTGGTTTACTTTGTAATTACCGAGCGTCACAAAGTTTTCAAAATAATAGTCATCGCCCTGATACTCGTATTCCCTGAAGTGGTTTATTTCGTACTTATCCGCCCTGTTCCAATTGAAATTATAACCTCCGTACCAGTTTACTTTTCCTTTGCGGGAGTTGAGGTTCAGGCTGGCCCCGGCCTTTTCGCGCTGACCATACCCACCAGTGAGCGACACGCTCCCATTCGTACCCTGCTGCTCATTCTTTTTCAACACAATATTGATAATACCAGCGGCACCGCTGGCGTCATATTTTGCTGGTGACTGGTCAATAATTTCAATTTGCTCAATATTTTCGGCACGCATGCCCTGAATTTTGGCCATAAGCACTTCGCCCGGCATGCGCTGTATTTTTCCGTTAATCATCACCAGCACTTCCCCTTTCACATTCATACTCAGGCTGCTATTTTGCCTGTCCACTATCAGGCCGGGCACTTTTTGCAGTAGTTCCAGTCCGGTATTTCCATCCATAGAGGGAAAATCGCTTACGTTCATAATCATTCTGTCAGAGGCCATTTCAAATAGGGGTTTGGTGCCTGAAACGGTTACCTCCTCCAGGTTAACCCCTTCTTTCAGCACAATCACGGGTAATTCCCCGGCAAAACCCGGCTGCACGGTAAATGGCGCGGTCTGGGTGCTTTCATACCCAACCATACTCACGGCTATGCGGTACGTGCCTTCTGCAATGTTTTCAAATGCAAAGCGACCCTCCTGGTTGGTATTTGCTCCTTTTACCATAACAGAGTCTGTACCTGTCAGCAGGATGGTTGTGGCATACGACAATGGCTTGTCTTCCGCATCAGCCACCTGGCCGGAAAGGGTGTATTGAGCCCTTGTTTGGGTTGTGAAAAAACTAAGGATGAGCAGTGCTATGAAAAGGTGGGTTTTGTCCATGTTTAATGTTTTTTCTTCATCTTTAGTTTGAAATTAACCAATAAAGTAAAGACTGATTTTTCTCAAACGTTTAACTTTTTTACTTTTCGGTTTAGCTTTAGTGAAATTAGAAATAAACCCTATGTGCGTCTAGCACAGATATTTCAATTTTTAGCACTTATGTTTCATACAGCATATCCGCACCTATTAAGCCGTACTTTTCATACAAACAGGGTTTCTTTGAACAAAATACCAACGCCCATTACGAGCACAAACCAACCAAAGGCAGGCTTTAATTTCTGTCCGCTGATGTAGTTGGACAGCCACCCACCTATGAAAGTTCCGAAAACAGATATTCCACCGACGATGAGGAGTAGCGACCAATCCATAGCGTAATTACTAATGTCCCCCATAAACCCAAGCAAACTTTTAGCAGAGATGATGAGAAGGGAAGTACCTACCGCCATCTTCATGGGTAACCTGGAAAAAACCACCAGTGCCGGAATAATGAGAAAGCCTCCACCGGCTCCTACCAAACCCGTGAGAAAGCCTACAACACAGCCTTGCAAAATAATTAGCGGGCAAGTGATGTTTTGCTTTTTTCCGGGAGCTTCTTCTTCATGTACTTTCCCTTTCTTTTTACAAATCATGCTAACGGCAGCCAGGACCATGAGCAGTCCAAAAAGCAGCATGACCAATACATCTTTGGTGAGGGTGAATCCCCCAAATTGAATTATTTCAGAAGGTATGGCCGGTACAATCCATTTACGGGTAGAGTATACAGCAAAAATAGCCGGAATACCAAATAGGATGGCCGTTTTGGGTGATGCCAAGTCTTTTTTATAAAAATTATAAGCACCAAAAAGGCTGGTGACCCCCACGATGAACAGGGAGTATGCAGTGGCCATTACCGGGTCAACCTGAAGCATATACACCAAAACAGGAACGGTAAGGATACTCCCGCCTCCTCCTATTAACCCTAGGGAAACCCCAATAAAGATGGCAGATATGTATCCTAGTACAATTGGTATATCCATAAATTTCAGTTTGACTCCTTGATATAGCTCCAGCCCTTTTTTTGCTTATCCACAATCTCAATAATGCCATTGGGCACAGTGCCCACGCCACTAATCAGGTCCTGGGGTGTGAGGCCATGCCTTTTAAGTGAAATAGCACAAACCTTTAATGATACATTATTGAATTTGACCAGGTTTTCAATTTCCGCCTTTACCGACGATTTTGTCTTTAGCATCATTGGTAAGGCACCGCTATATATGACCATTTCAAATTCAGAGTCAGGGTATGCCTCTGACATACCCTTTACATGCCGAACAGCAGACTCCTGTGCCTTCACATCAGTACTCGTTACGTCAAATACAATTTGTACTTTTTCGTTTTGGGCCAACCCGACGGTGGTTGTGATAAGTGTCAAAAAGAAACATAAATACAACGTTCTCATAGCAGTCATGATTTATCCGATGGAAGCGTCAATGTAGGCAATGCCATTTTCAGCCAGGCGGCCTAAAGCCCACACACCCGATGGGGCCAGTTCGATGCCCGGAAGTTTGTTTGTGACCCAATCGTTGTAAACGTCTTCGGCTTTTAACCCCATGTTTTTGGCAACTACCCCGCTATAAACTTTGTAAGCCATGCCGCAAACACAAAACTTAGCACCCTTTTCCTGCAAGCCTTTGATGCCCGCAAGTCCGGGAAGCGGCATATCCCCTTCTTCCGGTACGTCCATCGGGTTTCTTAAAGAAGGTTTGTTGGTTTTAGGGTCATTATAGCCAAATACTTCACCCAACTTGTATTTCTTTATCACATCATCATTCAGTGAAAAAATGATTCCGTGGTGCCGTAATACATTTAAAACGCCCAGGTTTTTAGGGGAAGTGCCCGTTGCTTCGTTGGTCATGTAGTACACATTAGACCAAATGATGCCCCAGGGGATGGCCTGAGAAATGTCATAAGATACCGGATGGTTCATTTTCCCTACCGACTTAATTACCGCATCGGCTTTGTTGCCTGCAAGCATTGTTTTGTTGCCTTGGAGCACTACAGCCGATTCAAGTATTTCCCGGTCAAGCGCCTTTGCAGGTCCGGCAAGGAACGGCAGGCCGGCAGCAGCTCCTACCGCGATGGTTCCAATAAATTTGCGTCTCGAGTTGTTTTTACCTTTTGTCATGGTTTTAAGCATTTAGTTTGAAATTTATTTTGTTTTATTCAGATCATATTTTTCTTTATAAAAAGCCATTATAGGTTGAAACGGCCCAAACTTATGTTGCTCAGGCGGAAAGCTATCCACCCAGGGGCCGTAAGGCGTTGATACAGGCTTCAGTTTCTTATCCGGAAAGTCGGCTTCTTTGTTGGCCTTGGAAGGCCGATCGAAGGTGTTGATGTAAGCCGCGATATGATAGGCTTGTTCATCGGTAACTTTGGGGTTATCATAAGTAGCCCCAAACGGCATATTGCCTTTTATAAACTCTGCCGCGGTGATTACACGGTGCATGCCCGCCCCGTCGTTAAAGGAATCCTGTCCGCCAATGGGTGGGTACAGATAGCCGCCACCTTCCGGGCTAGGCGTACCTTTTCCATTTTCCTGGTGACATACTTTGCATTTTAGGTTGTACAGCAGCCGTCCTTTTGTGGTGTCAGCCCGCTCATTGGGAATATTGATTTTGACATACCCTTTGTACAGTTTTTCCATATCTTCAGGAACATATTCGCTGAGCCAGGTCATGTAAGCAATCATGGCGCGCAACTCCCGGCTGTCTTTTGGTAGCACTTTGCCATTCATGCTGCGTTCCATACACCCGTTTATTCGTTCTTCCATGGTGCCCATTTTATTTTCACGGCCCCGGAACTGGGGGAACCTGTTGGTAACGCCCACAAAAGATCCGGCCCCGATTTTCCTGCCACCGTTTAAATGGCAGTTGTTGCACGACAGGTTGTTGCCTGCAAACCGCATATTGCTATCCACGACTGATGGCCCTATGAGCTTCGGTGTATTCGTGATCAATTCATAGCCATATTTAACAAGTTCCCCACGTTCTCCATCAGGCAGGTCTGTTTCTATGGATTTTGGCCTCCAGGTAGTTTTTGATATGCCTGCTTTAAGTTTTAGCAAAGAGGGGTTGCGCTCAAGAATATATAGCGATAGGGCGAAGAAAGCTATAAGAAAAAATAGTATATAGCTTAACTTTAACAGCATTGATGTCTTTTGTAAAAGGTCTTTCATAGCTTAAACTGAGTAAGCAAGAAGAAAAAAATGCGGGTAAAGGGGTAGCAGAAATGTTGTAACATCTTTAAAGTTTTTTCTAAAGACTTTAAAGCATGTTGTATTTGGGGTAATAAATGAGGGGAATGTAGCGGTAGCAAATATTTATTGAGCAGGAAACCCCACCTTATCCACCAACGCCTGAAATTCCGCTTCTTCGTGCAGGGGATAAAATTGTGGCTCGCTGATCAGCCAGGGCATTTCCATTTCGTGCTGCTCATAAGCTGCTTGCAACCATTCTATAGCGGAGGGCTTGTCACCGAGAGCGGTATAAATTACTGCTATAAAAAAACGCAGTGAACCAGCATCGTTGACGGGTATTTTTGCTTTCAGTTCTTCTATTAGCTCAAATGCTTTTTTCCTATTTCCTGAGTGGGCATAAGCGGCACCTATCCATCCTAAAATGCGTGGATACCTGATGCCTTCTATCTGAAAAACCCGCTCAAATATGGTAATGGCTTCCGTGTACTTTCCGGTGTTCAATAGAAAAAATCCATAGCTGTCCAGCGTATAATAATTTTTGAACATTTTCAGCCGTGATTGAGAGAATTTTTCCGCCTCTTCATGCCGCCCTGTATAATAGAGCGACAGAATCATTCGAGTATTGGGATAGTAAGGATCAACCTGGTTTAACCGCTGTGCGATGGAAAGCGCTTCCTCATGCCTTCGGCTAAAATTCAGAAAGTCTGCATAAACGGCCAGTGCATCCGGGAAATTAGTAGCAATGGCCTTTCTGTATTCCTCCTCAGCCCCTTCAAAATCCCAATTGTGGTAAAGTAAATAAAAACCGTTCCAGGCACGGGCTTCCGCAAGGCCAGGATCTATGGCCAGTGCCTTATCAATCTGCGGTTTGGCTAATGCCAGGGCATCCAAAGCACTCAGTTCAGCGCCAAAAATGGCGGCCCTTGCGATATAACCTCGTGCTAATCCCGCGTAAGCCAGTGCGTACCCTGAATCCAGGGCAAGGGCCTGCTGAAAATATTCAATGGCACGGTTGTTTCCTGTTCTGGTGTAAGTCCTGTTCTCATATATTCCTTTCAGATAAAGGTCATACGCCTCAGAGTTATCAGTGGTAGTCTGACTGAGCACGGCCTTTTCTTCAGGCGACAAGGTAGATTTCAGTGTCAGGGCCACATATTCAGCAATTTCGCTTTGGGTCTTGAAAATATCGCTGAGTTCCCGGTCGTAATTCTCTGCCCAAACCTGCTGTTCCGTATCGGTGTCAATCAACCGCACCTCAATGCGCACCGTGTTTTCGTATCGCTGAATGCTGCCTTCCAATAAATTAGAAACATTAAGTTCTCTGCCTATTTCCCGGGCCGTTTTACTGCTCTCCCGGTAGCGGTCAGTAGAAGTGAGGGAAATCACCTTTAAATCACCCACCTGGGACAAATGCCGGTTGATAGCCTCTACCACACCTTCACTAAAATACTCATTTTCCTGATTGGGACTCAAATTTTTGAGGGGCAATACGGCGATGGATTTTTCCTGGGAAGTACCGGTGGCTTCCGGTTGGCTGGCATTTATTGCAGATTGCTGGTACAAAAAGAAACCCAGGAGTAAACCCGCCAACACCAATCCCCACATTGTAAATTGCTTTCGTTTATTATTTTGAGTTTTCTTTTTGCTTTGCTGAAAACCAGGGGAAGCGGTTTTTTCAATTTTTTCATTCAATTTGTACTTAACCTCTCCCGGCGGATAGCCATAATATTCGGTAAAGCAGGTAGTAAAATAACTGGGACTGCCAAAACCAACCTGAAAGGCCACCTCTGAAACTGTCATGTCCTCCTGCTTCAGCAACGTCATCGCCCGCTGCAGCCGGTACTCCCGAATGAACTGATTGACCGACTGTCCGGTAGCCTGTTTCAGTTTGCGGTGCAGATGGGAACGGCTCATGTTCATCCGCTCGGCCAGTTCTTCCACGCTAAACTGCTCGTTCTGTAGATTGACTTCTACTTCTTCCGTCAACTTCTTTAGAAGCGCATCATTTGCGGGGTTTTTATTCACTCGGTCAGTGTGGTTTGAGCTGGTTCCCATTTTTATATTTGCTAGGTAGCAAAAACAAGTTAAAAAATTTTCTTTATTTTAAAGAAAAAAGTCAACCTCAACCAAATGATCAAATTAATTCCAGCCTTCCTGTTTTTCATAATTCTCACTTTTAGCTGTACTTCCCGGCAATCCAGTAACACTGCACAGGACAGCCCGGCCAATGATACTATCCTATTACGCATAGCGCAAGATGAAAATGCCGGGACTATTTCCGTATTTCGGGAAGGTGAAAATGAACCCATCCTCGTCCAGCATGCGAAGGAAGATTTTCGGCCTTACCTGCACCCCATCATGGCACCCGATGGCAAAGGCGTACTTACCGAATACAGTCCGGGCCACCACAAACACCAAACCGGCCTTTATTGGGGGTTTACCCGTGTCAACGGAACTGGTGCAGATGAAGAGGAACTTAAAAAATGGTTCTACAACCCCAATAAACCTGATGAGATTAAGAAAAAGATCGGCCGGGACTTTTTTCACCACCCCGGGGGCGACTACTGGAGACGCGTATCTGCAAAAGTGATTGATGCAGAAGGTGAAACCGTTAAATGGGAAACCGTTTATGATTTGCTGGACGAAGCAGGCAATCCCATCCTTACCGAAACCCAAACCTGGGCCATGCGGGCCATCAACGGCAAATTTCTGCTTGATTTGGAATGGAAAGGGGAAGCTAAAACCGACATTACCATTGGAGAATTTGATTACGGTGGGTTGTTTCTCCGCATGCCCTGGCAAGAAGGCATCAACGGGGAAGTGGTGAATGCGGCCCGTCAGCGCAATGAAAAGGCCGAAGGGCAGCGGGCCATGTGGGTAGACGTGGGCATGCAGGTAGCAGGACGGGATGACCTGGCCCATATTGCCATCCTCGATCATCCCGACAACGAAGGCTTTCCTCAACCCTGGCGTGTGGACGGTCAGTTGGGTGTAGGCCCGGCCCGTGCCCGTTTGGGCGACTGGCATATTCCCAAAGGAGAAACCGAAACCATCCGCCACCAATTGGTAGTGTACACCGGGGAACTCAACAATGCGGAAATGACCCACACCTGGGAAGAATTTATCGGCGACCATTCTACCTACACTACGGCGTCATTGTGGAAAATTGCACAGGAAGAAGGCCGCAATGCCAAGTTCCTCACGCCCGAAGAAGCTGTAGAAAGCATGACGGTAAAAGAGGGATACAATGTGAACGTATGGGCTTCTGAACCCATGATGTCGCAACCCATGGCCTTTTGTTGGGACGACCAGGGCCGCTTGTGGATTGCAGAAAACCTGGATTACGAATCCCGGGGGCATGGTTTTTCCAATGATGGCAACAGCCGTATCCTGATTTTAGAAGATACTGATAACGATGGCGAGGCTGACAGCCGCAAAGTTTTTCTGGAAGGTATTCCTTTTCCGGCTGCCATAGCTGTGGGTTTTGACGGGCTTTTTCTTGGGGCACCACCCAACCTGCTTTTTGTCCCTGATAAAAACGGGGATGATAAAGCCGACATGGAAGACATTGAAGTGCGCCTCACCGGCTGGGGCATCCGCGACCGACACGAAACCCTCAATAGCCTGCACTGGGGCCCTGATGGATGGTTGTACGGTTGCCAGGGGTTTGCTACGCCTTCCAAAGTCAGAAAACCCCAGGGAAAAGGCCGACTTTACAAACACAATGACCCTTTCCCGGAAGATATTCTGGAAGGGGAAGGCGTAGACATCAATGGAGGGGTTTGGCGTTATCATCCCATCAAAGAGAAATTTGAAGTGGTAGCGCATGGCTTTAGCAATCCCTGGGGGATAGATTTTGATGCCAAAGGACAACTTTTCATCAGTGCCTGTGTGATTCCTCACCTATGGCATGTAATTCCGGGTGGTATTTACCACCGGCAGGGCGGGCAGCATTTCAATCCGTATGTGTACGAAGATATCAAAACCATTGCTGAACACCGCCATCGCTCAGCCCACGGAGGGTTGCGGGTGTATTTATCCGATGCTTTTCCTGAAGAACAATATGGCCGATTGTTCATGGCCAATATCCACGAACATGCCGTACTTTCAGACGTTTTGGAACGAAAAGGCTCAGGCTTTACTGGGCATCATGGAGATGATTTCCTGATGGCCAACAATGCGCAGTGGGTAGGCTTTAGCATGGAAACAGGCCCGGAAGGGGCGCTCTATGTACTGGACTGGCACGATGCCGATATTTGCGGAAAAGAAGTATTAAACAAAGAAACCGGAAGAATCTTCAGAATCACACCTGAAAACTCATTGGCAGAAAACTGGAACGGACGCTATTCTGATCTAACGAAAATGACCGATGCACAGTTGGTAGCACTGCAAACCACCCAAAGTGCCTGGCATGCCCGGCGGGCGAGAGTTATTCTGCAAAACCGCGCAGCAAAAGGCACATTGCAACAGGGAACACATGGGCAATTGCGTAAAATATTTGAAACCAATACTAACCCCGATTGGCAGTTGCGTGGCATGTGGGCGTTGCACGTAACTGGCGGCTTTAACGAAAATCAACTGATTTTCGCCTTAGATGACCCAAATGAATACGTCCGTGCCTGGGCGGTGCAGTTGCTTTGCGAAGACCAGTCTCCTTCTACTAAAGCACTTGCAAAATTCAACCGGATGGCAAAAGAAGACACTTCCCCGGTGGTACGCTTATACCTTGCTTCCGCCCTGCAACGCATTGAACCAAAGAGTCGCTGGGATATTGCGGAAGGTTTATTGACCCATTCCGAAGATGCTGATGATCATAACATCCCGAAAATGATTTGGTATGGTACAGAATCCCTGGTAGCGGATAACCCGGAGAGAGCACTAGCATTGGCTGCCCAAGCTGAAATACCGATGATGGCCCAATTCATGGCCCGCCGTACCGTAGATGCCGATGCCATTGAAACCCTGGTAGCACAACTGGGGAAAAACCCCAAAACACTACCCAGCCTGCTGGAAGGCATGCGGAACGGGCTGGAAGGGCGCACCGACCTCAAAGTACCAGCTAACTGGAAAGGAGTTTATGCAAAACTTCAACAGTCAAAAGATGAAAATGTGAAAAAACTGGCTTTGGAAGTAGCACAACAATTTGGGGATACTGAAGCGGCACAACAATATCTGGCTACTTTGAAAGACAAAAACGCCCCGCTTGCACAACGTCGCACTGCCCTGGACGGATTGGCTGCCCAGCAGCGGGAAGAACTCGTCGATGAACTTCCGGCTTTGCTCAATGATGATAAACTACGCCTTGATGCTATCCGCGCTGTGGCTGCGTATGATCAAAAGCCTTTGGGGGAGTTGCTAATTGCACAATACGATAATTTCAACAATGCTGAAAAACTGGAGGCTGTACAAACCCTGGCTTCCCGTCCTGATTATGGTTGGCTCCTTACCCAAGCTTTGAAAGACGAAACCATCCCCAAACCTGATGTACCTGCCTATGTAGCCCGCCAATTACGACGGGTGGTAGGCAGCGGCTTTGTAGAAGTTTGGGGCCCTATTGATGAGCTGAACACCGACCAAAGTGCAGCCTACGCAAAATACAAAACATTGCTCACCGACCAGGCTATCACCAATGCCAATCCGGCCAACGGACGGGTGATTTTCCAGCGCACTTGTGGCCCTTGCCATAAAATGTACGGAGAAGGGGGCTCATTGGGGCCTGACATTACAGGCTCCAATCGTACCAATGTAGACTACCTCCTCAGCAATGTACTGGACCCCAGTGAAGAAATACAGGACGATTACAAAATGGTAGTCATCACCACCAGGGACGGGCGCACCTATGCCGGAAATGTAGCTGCTGAAAACGAACGCCAACTTACCCTGCGGGTAGTAGGACAGGATGCGGTAGTGATCAACAAATCAGAAATACAAGCACGAGAAGAATCGCCCAATTCCATGATGCCCCCCGGCCTCTTCAGCACCCTTACCGATGCTGAGGTACTTGATTTGGCGGCCTATTTGCGGACGAATGAGCAGGTGGGATTGCCTTAAATCTGCCTTAGTCGTTGGCTGTATTTCGGAGGGATGCTATTCTTGTGATTGCTGTCTTAGTAAATATTGTCAACCGTGGTGATAGGCACAAGTCTCTCTTGCAAAGCCCACGCAGGAAGACTTGTGCCAGGATAGGGGGCAGTTTATAGCTTATCTGTAAAATGGCTCCCAGGTAAGCCAACGCGGGCCATATTTCATGGGGGGAGCTCCCACCTCTACAGCACCCAAATCCGGTGCCTTCCCGACAAAATCCTCATTGAGCGTAGGAATGACTACGCCGGCATCTACTGGCTTGCTATCCGGTTTTAGGTTAAAATTCAGATCCATCGCGTGATAGACTGCATATTCATTGTTAACGGGCTTAGATACATTCTCAAAAATATCATAGTCGACCTCTATGCCATGTGTTTCATAACCTGTAGCAGTACTCATTTCAGCGAGTGTTTCAAAGGTTTGCCAGTCCTCGGGCTTGGGAGAATACATAGTACCACCCTTAGCTGGTGCGAGCCATTTGTATTGAGCCTTAACTCCTTTGTTAGGTCTAAATCCATTGTAATCTGAACTATACGCCTCCGTGGCATTAGGCCATGCCATTATTTCCCTGCCTGGCATATCACGACCAAGAAACAGATTGTTCTTATAATGGGCATTTGAATAAGGTTCTGTCCTGGCTTGTTCACTTATTATTGTATTGTTGAACACAAATAAACCTGCGGGTTTAGATGAGAATTTAAATGTGGCGCCTTTCGGAACGTTATAAGCAATATTCTGATAGAAATAGATCGGCCCTCCAAATACTGGCTGGGCACTATATCCACTACCTGCGGCATTGACACCACGATTCCTGAATACACGTACATTGTGGGTACTTCCATCTGTTTCAACAAAATCATCGTTGACTAAATGAAGGTCATTCCCATAAATATCAATCGATGAGGCCTGGCGTTCCGGATCACTTTCAGGAGTACCATACGTTGAAACACCAATGGCATCGTGAAAATAGGCAATGGAATTATGAGCGATAACATGCCCGGGGCCGTAAACTTTTATGCCATAGTAGCTAACCATGCGGTGAGATTTGTAAAGTGGCTCTGGCCAGCTTTTTTTGTCCGGGGTCCGTGGACGACCACCCCAACCCACCAGACGAAATCGATCATCCCGCCCTATGATTAGATTGTCAGCAATATAGAAATCAGAAGAACCTGCATATTCAGTCCAAACTGCAGCACCCACATTTTCAAAGCGACAGTTTTTTACTGTAAGTCCTACAGCGCCTGCAACTTCCTTCTGGCCCGCATAAATTGCGATATCAGTATTTCGAAATGTTAAATTCTCAAATATGTGATATTCTGATGCCATCACATCAAACAGCCGGTGATTGTTATCTCCATCAATTATGACCTCCCCATCACCTGCAGCTTTTATGGTAATTGGTTTTTCGGGGGTTCCTTTCAAAGTGAGGGACATTAACCCGTCAAAAGGAGTCATCATGGGATCCACATAGTCTAACCTTTCCACTCTGTAAAGTCCGGCATGCATGAGCAACACATCACCCGGCTGAATCTTTTTCTCCCAAACAACAGACCAATCACCCAACCCAGCACCATAATACGCCTGTAGGATGCCAGTAGCATTTGGTTCCTCACGAGGACCAAAGAAATCGGCAGGATAAACATGTATGGTTCGACCTCCTTCATAAGGTTGTGGCTCTGTCCGGGTAGTTACCCTGACCGTTTGACTAGCCTCTCCCTCCACGCCATCAGGGTCTGTCATTTCAAATTTACATTCGTATTCGGTACCTGGTTTAAGATTGAGAATACTTCCGGCAAATCCATCAGGGACTGTATAATCAAGATGCTCTCTGGTACGAAAAACACGTTCTCCCCCAATGCGTACCAGGGGCATCGCATCTCGCCACGAACGCTCGCCTACTGCTCGGTACTGTACTTCTACTTTGGCATTGCGGTTTTCATCCCCTGAAATGGACCACTCAAAGCCAAGGTTCAACAAAGTTGGGTGTTCGACAGTAAACTCACCTGAAATCGTACTGTTATTTTGTGCTTGCGCTGTTCCTAGCATCAGGAAGGCAAGGCATAATAAAAATTGTTTTTTCATGGTCATAATGTTGGTTTATGTTTAAAAGCATTAAATATATGGCTATTTTTCAACTATTTCTGATTGCCACCTAACAACGCCGATCATTACATCTCAATAGCGTCCTGCCTTGTGGAAAGTGCAAATGCCACATAGTAGTCTCCTGACTTCTGATCCAATTTCCCACCTCCACATGCAACCACAATGTAGGACAGGATGTCTCCTGGTTTGTTCAGCACCCTCACCGATGCTGAAGTGCTTGTTTTGGCAGCTTATTTAAGGACGAATGAGCAGGTGGGGGTGCCGTAAAATAAATAGCGAGTAAAAAGCTATTCACTTCCCACTACCTTTCCGCTGTTCCTTCACATATTTGGCAATTTCACCCACGGTATCGAGCCATATGCCATTGGCGGGGTTCTGGGCGTATTGAATCAGTTCTTCAAGCATCGAAAGGTAAGTAGTTTGGCGTTGCCCGAGGTCGCCCATTTCATGCCCGGCCAGTACAATCCATTGTCCGTTGGCTTTGGCTTGTTCCAATATGGGCAGTATTTCAGTAAATTCCTTTCCATCCATCTCTATACCGGTAAGTTGGGCCAGATCGCAGAAAGCCGGGTCGTTGGGGGCTTCATCCAGCCAGCCCCGGCCTGAGAGAAACAACTGGGCAATGAGGGGCACATAGCTTTTGGTGCCTATGCCCCGGCCTACAAATTTTTGTCCGCAGGGATAAGCAAATACTTCCGGCTCAACGCCGAGTAGTTCTTTAATACTTTGGTTGGCAGCTTCCAGTTCTTCCTGCATCTGCAAAATAGTGTAGCCTTCCAGGGCCTTATCACGTGCCCAGGCAAAGTTTCCGGTACAGGGATGGTACAGGGAATGGTTGCCAATCTCATGTCCGCTGGCTACCGCCTGTTTCCACCCTTCTAACCGCATTTCTACACTGGAAGGCACTACATAAAAAGTAGCTTTTACACTGTATTGGTCCAGAAAAGCAACCCCGGTATCGGCATGGCTCAGGCGGGCATCGTCAAAACTCAGACTCAGTGCCATTTGTTTGCCTTCCGGCCATGAAAAATCGTTGACAACAGGCTGGGCAAAAACGGTGGTTCCTGATAAATATACAGCAAGAAAGAGTATTATGAATCGGTAGCGCATGGTGCAATTTTAACGTGGTTAAGCAGTTACAGAAAACAATATCTTCATAAAATGCTTAATGTACAAGTCTGGAATCCGGAAGACCGAAAAATCACACCGGTATACGGCACGGAGGGATGGAGAGGCCCCCAGACTTCCGAAGTTTCCAAAACTTCGGAAGTCTCTCTGTCCCAGCGGAGTTTCTAGTTAGGGACCCCTGCATTCAGGATATGTGATGGGAATTCCACGCTGGCAGTGAGGTCTCCTGCGGAAGACCTCACTGCGACAGAATGCTTTAGTCTTCTGTCTCCGGTTTTCAAGCCAATGACAAATGTTTTTTCTCAGTATTCGCGGGGTTTCATCTCAAAATCTTCCCCTCTATTGTATCATATGCGCTTTGTCATCGTTAAGTTGAATAATGACAAAGTATATCACAACATACTATCGGGCAAAGGAAGAATGGCTCAATGTAGTTACTCATCTGTTGGGTCTGCTGCTGAGCATAGCTGCCCTGGCACTCATGGTAACTTTTGCCAGCCTGTACGGAAATGCATGGCATATTGTAAGCTTCAGCATATTTGGGAGCAGTTTGGTCATTTTGTACCTGGCCTCTACCCTTTATCATGCCGCCCGCAAAAGAAAGGTGCGGGAAAAACTGAATGTATTTGACCATGCCGCTATTTACGTGCTGATTGCCGGCACGTACACACCTTACGCTCTGGTTACCCTGAATGGCGCTATTGGGTGGGTATTGTTCGGCATTACCTGGGGGCTGGCCGTAGCCGGTGTGGTTTTGAAACTTTTTTACACAGGGCGGTTTGAGAAACTCTCTACAGCAAGCTACATTCTTATGGGCTGGGTGGCCGTCATTGCAGCAAAGCCACTCATTGAAAACCTCTCAGATGGCGGGCTGTTGTATTTGGTATTGGGTGGGGTTTGTTATACCATTGGTGCTATTTTTTATTCCTTCAGAAATTTACCCTACAATCACGCTATCTTTCATGTGTGGGTATTGGCAGGAAGCATTTTGCACTTTGTGTCTATATTTTTCTTTGTGTTATAAATGACTGTTATTGCCATTGTACACACACATTATTCAGTCAAAACTTCTTTCATCACCCAAGAGCGACCCCAGTTTTCTTTTTCCTCTTCACTCCATAGCTCTGGGAAGAAAATAACACGCTGGAAACGGGGAGGGAGGTATTTCTTCCAGTTGGTGCCTCCGGTAGCTTTGGTATCCTGGCTTTTTTTGTGTAGGTGGCGTACTGCTGCTTTGAAGTGGGCCAGTGCCCATTGGATGTTCACCAGCTCATCAAACTTGCGCAGTGCCTTGATGATCTCTTCATCCTCAGGTGCCCCTTCGGCAATGTAAGGCTGCATTTTTCTTTGTAAATTTTTCTGCTTAAACTCCTTGGCCTTGTCAATAAAAACCTGGTCGTATTTTTCTTCAAACTTCTTGAGGGTGAGGGTTTTTTCTTTTGTTTTTACATCAATGGCACCCCGTTTCCAGTAAAAATATTTTACAAACTCATC
Organism: Cyclobacteriaceae bacterium; assembly: GCA_965230065.1. Classification (GTDB taxonomy): domain Bacteria; phylum Bacteroidota; class Bacteroidia; order Cytophagales; family Cyclobacteriaceae. Next base: position 1,609,449 of record OZ245942.1, read on the forward strand.
GGTGGGGTCAGCATCCGGTGAGAGCCAGAGGTAATAATCGTGGTGCAGTAAATTGCCCAGGTCGGTGGCGCAAATTTCTATCAGGCGGAATTGTGCCGACTGAAACCCACTGGAGGGCAGCAGGGCCATGCGGAACTTAAGAAATTCGTCTCTGTCCAGCCCGTCTACCATGATGGAAAAAGAGTTGGTTAACTGCTCAAAATAGCGGTTGAGGCGGTTTATCTTATTCAGGAATTTGTCAGCATCCATTTGCTCTTCCCCGGTCAGTTGTTCCAGTTCCCACAAAATGAGTTTGAAATAAAGCTCGGTAATCTGGTGATAGGTGATGAATACCATCTCGTCTTTAAAAGCCGTCCGGGGTGTTTGGAGGTTCAGTAAAATATCCAAATGGATGTAATCCCAATAAGTGATGTATTCATTATACAACAAGCCTTCCAGGTAGTCAGAGAGGTCTTGTCCGCTGGCAGAAAATTTATCAGCCAGTTGTTCAATTTTTTCGGTAATCTCAGGAGTGAGTTTCAGCTTCTTTTTCACGCTTATCGGCAGCTATTTGGTGTTGTTGTAAAAAACGAAAATGTACAGGCTGGGTTGCTCAGGCACTTTTCTATCATGCTTATTTAGCGAAAGTATATGAATCACTAATGGGAAGCAAGGCGCATGATTCAAAAAACCTTTTTCATAAATCGTTGGAAAAGCCAGGCAATCAGTCCTGTGTGTATGAGTAGTGATATGGCATAAAACATTGTGAATGCTGATATCGATGCAGTGGCATCAAAAGCTTTATAAGTCCAATAAAGAGGAATCAGTGACAGGGGAACTTGCCAGTATGGAGCTGCAAAAAAACTGATGACAGGCAGCATGGCTATAAAGTTGATACCTTTCAGAAAAGTAAGCCCTTCAATCTTGTTATTGGCAAATGTGATGATACAGAGTGTTACCAAAGGGGCTACCAGGGCCACCAGGAAAGATAACCCAACTTTCATCAAGAAATGAACTGAAAGGAGATGGGTTAGTAAGAGCGTTAGTAAAGAGACGATAAACCCAAATACCAAAACGAAGGTTAGCCGATAGGCCAGAAAACCAAACGTGGAAATCGGAGACACCCGAAACACATTGAATAAACCTTCATCTTTTTCATCCAGCATGATAAAAGAAATAACATACGAAGGTGTGACGGCTGTAGCCAGGCAAGCTACTGCAGTAATTACCGGATAAAAGGGCTGAATTTCAGGGAACGCACGGGTAAGTGGAGGCAAGCCCAGTACCAACAATACAATCAGCAATATGGGAATAAGAAACAAAATGGTCAGTATCTGATCCCGGAAAATATGTTTCAGGTCATGCCGCGCCAGTACAAGCGTTTTTTCCCATATCGTTTTTTTATGAAGGACAGCTCCGGGGCTCATGATGCTTTCTGAATAATATATTTGATATAAGAAAACCGGGCGAAATAATACGCCAAGCCTATGCAAATGAGTAAATACACCATGGCATAAATGATTTCTGCTGAGGCTATTCCCACCGAAAAACCTGCTTTCAACAATATTAATGATGCCTGAGAGGGTATAATATAGAACCACAACGTATCCGTAACTTCAAAAAAATTGAGAAGCGGAAGGAAAAACGGAGTAAGAAAAAAAGGGAATATCATCAAATATTGGTTCAGCGTTTTTACCCGGGCTACCCCCACAAACCCTACCAATACGAATAAACAGGAAGTAAGTACCACGCCAGACAGAAAGTATAAGTACTGGATTTCCCACCCGTGCCCGGCCCAGGCCATCGCCAGGCAGCATGGCAAGGCAATAAGGGTGAGCGAAATGGTTTTGGCCCAGAGGTATTGCCAAATCCTGAGTGGTGTTATTACCAGGGCTTGCAATGTTCCGGCACTTTTTTCAAACAGCACCAATCCGCCAATGAACGTAAACCCCAGCAAGGCCGGGTCAGAGAAGATAATTATTACCAAAATTTGCTTGAATTCACCTGGAATATTCAGAAAAACCAATACATACAAGGCTGTCACGATAGTTGCCACCGTGATGATCTGATATTGCCATTCCAGGCGTAAATCCCAAAATATAGTCCTTACCAATCGTTTCATACCAGCGTCTTCCCGGTTACTTTGATGAAAATATCTTCCAACGTTGCCTCTTTCGAATGAATCGCCTCTATTTGCCCGGCTTTCAGTATGGAAAGAAAAGTTGTGTTTTCACCCAACCCTTCCAATGCAAACTCGGTTGTTTGTAATCCACCGTTTTGGTACTCAACCTTTACTTTCCGCGGACCTCCTTCCCGTTTAAGTTGTTTGGGGGTATCTATTACTTTGATCTCTCCTTCTACGATAAAGGCTACCCGATCGCACAGTTCATCGGCATCGTGCATATTATGGGTGGTGATGAAGATGGTTTTGCCTTGCTTTCTCAAATCAAGGATTATGTTTTTCATCTTCCGGGCATTCACCGGATCGAGGCCGGAGGTGGGTTCATCCAAAAACAATATCTCGGGATCGTGCAAAAGCGCCCGCACAAAGTTGAGCCGCATTTTCATGCCTTTGGAATAGTTTTCTACTTTTTTATGGGCGTCCTCTGCCAAACCTACCATACCCAGCAACTCTTCTAAATTACGGGTAGCTTTATCATAAAAGGAGGCAAAGAGTTGCAAATTCTCGAGGGCTGAGAGCTTCAGGTAATGGTTGGGCAATTCAAAACCTACGCCTATGTAGTTGTAATAAGTAGCATCCCATTGCTGCAGGGGTTTGCCAAATACTGTGATTTCTCCCTGAAAACCGGGCAACAGGCCAATAAGGATTTTCTGTACTGTACTTTTCCCGGCCCCACTGGGACCCAAAAAACCAAATATTTCTCTTTTTTCTATCGCAAAGCTGATATTATTGATCGCCAGGCTGGACTGCACCGGATAAGTATAAGTCAGGTTGTTTACAGTAATCATTCCTCAATGGTATTGGCTTCTATTTTCAAGATTGGGTCGAACTTATTGCGCTTTTTATAATGTTAGCAAATTCATCCATCTTTTGAAAATTTCGATGGGTGATAAAGAACAGAATATTGTAATTTTGAAAAACGCCCTTACTTTTGGGTGTAATATTTTGCAGAGCAAACACAGAACAAGCAGCCTATGTATTTGATTTTTGATACCGAAACCACCGGATTGCCCCGCGATTATAACGCCCCGGTTTCTGATGTTGACAACTGGCCCCGCCTGGTGCAACTTTCCTGGCAGTTGCATGGCCTTGATGGGAAATTAATCAACAACCAGGACTTTATCGTAAAGCCCGAGGGTTTCACCATTCCCTTCAATGCCGAAAAAGTGCATGGTATTTCTACCGAAAGGGCTTTGAAAGAAGGGCATCCATTGGAGGAAGTGCTGTCTGTATTTGCACAGGATGTGGAAAAGGCATCGGTGGTTGTTGGGCATAACATCGATTTCGATATTAAAATAACAGGGGCTGAATATTACAGGACCCAACTGCCTTCCCAATTGCTGGATACCCAAACCCTGGATACCAAAGAGGCTTCTACCGACTTCTGTAAAATCCCGGGAGGACGGGGTGGACGGTACAAGTGGCCTACGCTTTCAGAGTTGCACCAGAAATTATTCGGTGTCGGGTTTGAAGATGCCCACAATTCTGCCTTCGATGTGGATGCCACTGCCCGCTGCTTTTTCGGACTCATCAAAGAAGGGGTGGTAGAGCCTGCTGAGGGTACACTTTCCGTAGTGGAAATTGAGTACGAAGCCCCCGACCTGAAAGGCAGCCGCGGCCCCAAAGAGCAAAAGGAAGAGACAGCAGAGGCTATGCTGAAAAAAGCGGAAAAGCGAAAAGTAACTGAGGTTATTTCGTTTTCCCATTTACATGTACACTCTCAGTTTTCTATTCTGGAAAGTACAGCCAGCCACAAACAACTGATTGCCAAAGCCAAGAAAGATGGGATGCCTGCCGTGGCCATCACCGATTATGGCAATTTGTTCGGCGCTTTCAAGGCGGTGGCTGAAGGTAAGCGACAAGATGTAAAAGTAATCATCGGGTGCGAGGTGTTTATGACGGCCGACCGACACCAGAAAAAATTTACCAAAGACAACAAAGACATTCGGCATTTGCAGGTGTTGTTGGCCAAACACCAGCAGGGCTATCAAAACCTTTCCAAACTTTGCTCCCTGGGCTATATTGATGGTTACTATGCCGGTTTTCCACGGGTAGATAAAGAGATTATCGAAAAATATGCCGATGGCCTCATCGTCCTGACCGGAGGGATGCGGGCTGAAATTCCCGACCTCATCCTCAACGTGGGCGAGCATCAGGCGGAAGAGGCTTTTCAGTGGTGGCACAAAACTTTTGGAAACGATTTTTATGTAGAACTGCAACGGCACGGGCTGGAAGAAGAAAACCGGGTGAATGAAATCCTCCTCAAGTTTGCCAAAAAATACAACGTAAAAGTAATTGCCACCAACGACTCTTATTATGCTGAAAAAGACGATGCCAATGCCCACGACACCTTGTTGTGTGTAAAAAATAATGAAAAACAAAGCACGCCCATCGGCAGGGGAAGGGGCAGGCGGTATGGTTTGCCCAACGACCAGTATTATTTCAAAACACAGGAAGAAATGAACAAGTTGTTTCATGATATTCCTGAAGCCTTGGAAAATACCAATGAGGTTATCGCCAAAACAGAACCCCTAACTTTAGAACGTGACATTCTCCTGCCAAAATTTGAAATTCCCGACGGTTTTGCCGACCAGGATGATTACCTGAAGCACCTGTCCTTTGAAGGTGCAAAAAAGCGATATGGTGGCATTACGAATGAGATAGAAGAAAGACTCAACCATGAGCTGAATATCATTAAAAGCATGGGGTTTCCGGGGTATTTTCTCATTGTTCAGGATTTTATCAACGCGGCCCGTGAAATGGGCGTGAGTGTGGGGCCGGGCAGGGGGTCCGCGGCTGGCTCGGCCGTTGCTTATTGCGTGGGAATTACCAACATTGACCCCATCAAATACGACCTGCTTTTTGAGCGTTTCCTCAACCCCGAGCGTATCAGCATGCCTGATATTGATATTGATTTTGATGATGACGGAAGGCAAAAAGTGATTGAATATGTTATTAATAAATATGGGCGAAATCAGGTGGCGCAAATCATCACCTTTGGCACGATGGCTCCTAAAATGTCTATCCGGGATGTGGCCCGGGTAAACGAGCTGCCCCTGCCGGAAGCTAATCGACTTGCCAAGCTCGTTCCTGAAAAGCCCGGAACTACTTTTGAACAAGCCCTGGCGGCAGTCCCCGAATTACAGGAAATTAAATCAGGGAACGATCCTTCCGGGGAAGTGCTCAACCTGGCCGAAACCCTGGTAGGCTCGGTGCGGGGTACGGGCATCCACGCGGCTGGTGTTATCATCGCCCCGGATGATCTGATGGAGTACATTCCGGTAAAAACGGATAAAGATACCGACCTTTTCATCACCCAGTTCGATGGCTCAGTGGTAGAGGATGCAGGTATGTTGAAAATGGACTTTCTGGGTTTAAAAACCCTGAATATCATCAAAACAGCCCTGGAAACCATCCGGCGCAAACATGGCATTACGATCGATATTGATACCATTCCGCTGGATGATAAAAAAACTTTTGAACTGTACCAGCGGGGTGATACCGTGGGTACTTTCCAGTTTGAGTCGGAAGGGATGCGGCAGTGGCTCCAAAAGCTAAAGCCCACCGATATTGAAGACCTGATTGCCATGAACGCCCTGTACCGCCCAGGTCCCATGCAGTTTATTCCCAACTATATCGATCGCAAACATGGGAAAGAAGAAGTTGAATTTCCACACCCATTGCTGGAGCCTATCCTGAAAAATACGTATGGCATTATGGTGTATCAGGAGCAGATTATGCAAACCGCACAAATTCTGGGAGGCTACACGCTGGGCGGTGCCGATTTGCTACGACGGGCGATGGGAAAAAAGAAGATTGAAGAAATGAACCGCCAGCGTGAAATCTTCGTCAAAGGAGCAAAAGAACACCACAATATTGAAGCTAAAAAGGCGGAGGAAGTATTTGCGGTGATGGAAAAATTTGCCCAGTATGGTTTTAACCGCTCCCACTCGGCAGCTTACTCAGTGGTAGCCTACCAAACCGGCTACCTCAAAGCCAATTATCCTGCGGAGTATATGGCGGCAGTACTCACCCACAACATGGACAAAACGGATAAAATCACCATTTTTATGGAAGATTGCCGTAAGCTGGGCATAGAAGTCCTTGGCCCGGATGTGAATGAAAGTAATCAGTTTTTTGATGTAAACACAGAAGGACAAATCCGGTTTGGGCTTGGGGCCATCAAAGGCTCGGGCGAAAGTGCGGTAAATGCCATCATTGAAGAACGGGACGAAAATGGAAAGTACAAGAATATTTTTGAGTTTGCCAAGCGCTCAAACCTGCGGGCTGTAAACAAAAAAACATTTGAATGCCTGGCTATGGCGGGTGCTTATGACTGCTTTCCAGATACGCACCGAAGACAATACTTGTATGCAGAAAATGGAAGTACGAACCTGATAGAACTGGCTGTACGCTACGGTGCCAATGCCCAGCAGGAAGAGGCCACTGCCCAGCAATCGCTTTTCGGGGGAGACAGCGGGGTGGCCATTGCTGCGCCCAAAGCACCTCCATGTGAGCCTTTCAGCGAGTTGGAAAAACTAAAGCTTGAGAAGGAAGTATTGGGCTTTTATATTTCCGGCCACCCGCTGGATCAATTCCAACTGGAGATTAATAATTTTTGTACCTGCACGCTCGACAAGGTAAGTGATTATAGAAATTCAGATATATCCGTAGCGGGTATTGTCAACCGCCTGGTGGTGAAGCAGGGCAGAAATGGTAATCCATTCGGCCTTTTCAGTATTGAAGACTATCAGTCTTCCATTGACCTGGCCATGTTTGGGGAGGAGTTTCTGAGTTTCAAACACTTATTGAACATCGGTGAGTTTGTGTATATAAAGGGCAGGGTAGAAGAACGCTACAACAATCCGGGCGTTTGGGAACTGCGCCCTAAAACGGTGCAATTGCTTTCTGAAATCCGTGAAAAACTCACCAAAGGCTTGCATTTGCATGTACACACCCAAAATGTATCGGTGCCCCTGGTAGATCAATTAGAAGAACTGGTCGGGCGTTATCCGGGGAATTGCACACTCAAAGTGAGTGTTTTGGACGAAACCGAAAATATTGGGGTAGAGTTGCTTTCCAGAAAACACCGCGTTAGTCCTGAAAATGAACTGATAAAGGCCCTGGAAGAGCTGAAAGAAGTGAAAATCTCTGTTTTCTAGCTTTACTTTGGTAAAGTACAAAAAACAAAAAGGCCGGAAATTTCTTTCCAGCCTTTTTCTTATTTTTTAGAAACAGATTAGTTACTGCCATTTGTTCCGCCCGCCTCTGAAGAAGATGTGGGAGTAATACCCAGTTCTTTCAGAACAAGGTCAGAAATATTGTCTTCATCAGGTGCGTGCAATAAGATGGGCATATTGCCTGCATCTGAGCTAAATACATATTTATAGCCATTGGCTTCAGCCACCTTATCAATAGCTGCCTGAATTTTGTCAAACACGGGCTGGAGCAGTTCCACCTGCTTTCTTTGCAAAGAAGCTTCGGCTTCTACCTGGTCTTGTTGCAACTGGTTTCGCATTTCTTCCAGTTCTTTGGCCCGGTTATTACGAGCATCTTCGGTCATGCTTTGAGCTTCCTGCTGAAATTGTTGAATTTGCTGCTGTAAGCCCTGGGCCTGTAATTGAAGTTTGCTGGAGAGTTGCTTTTCATAAGCCCTGATATCAGAGTCAATCTGTTTTGCATCGGGCATTTGGCTGATGATATAATCGGTATTGGTAAAGCCAATTTTAACTTGTTGTGCACTTGCGTAGAAAGATGCTAATGACAACACTGCAATAAGAAATAAATTACGCTTCATGATAGTTATGCTAGTTGAAATTAAATACTGTTTTATACTTTTATTTTATAGTTTAACGGACTACGTCTTCTCTATTACCTAGCCCCAACTCGTCTAATACATAATCTGTATAGTCATGTACCGGATCGGTATAAATCATCACCAGTTCTCCTGATTTATCAAACATGATGGCGAGGCGGTTTTCTTTACAAACTTTTTGTACGGCTTCAAACACCTGGTCTTGCACCGGCTTAATCAATTCTTTCTTTTTCAGGAAGAACAGCCCTTCGTAGCCAAACACTTTTTTTTGGTATTCTTTAAGCGTATTTTCCATTTGCTTAATAGCAGCCATGCGCTCTTGCTTCATTTCTTCAGTAAGCAGTACCTCTTCGGCTTGTAACTCACTGTACTTTGCCTCAATTTCCTTGTGTTTATTCTGAATTTCTTCCTGCCATTGCAAAGATAAGGTATTTATTTCATTTTGTGCCTCTTGGTATTCAGGCATTTTGCTCAAAATAAAATCTGTATTAACATACCCAAATTTTTGTGCCCACCCAACATTGGCAAAAAGTACAAATAAAACGAATAATAGTGTTTTTCTAAAATGCATTGATATAGTCATATTCTATTTTAGAAATATGAAAAAATTGCTTACTTCTAGTTAACGACAAAAAGCAACAAGTATTTCCAAATTATTATCTTAACTGCTGGCCAATGGTAAAGTGGAATTGAGGGCCACTGGGTTCTAAAGTTCCCGGAGTCCTGTCGAAACCGTATCCCCAGTCAATACCCATCAGCCCGAAAGCAGGCATAAAGATGCGAGCGCCAAACCCTGCAGCTTTATAAAGATCGAAGGGGTTATATTTGGCATAATCAGCTACGGTATTTCCTGCCTCTACAAAGCCCAGCACATAAATCGTTGCAGAAGGGCTGGGAGAAACCAGGTAGCGCAGTTCCATGGTAAACTTGTTGTAGGCAATGCCACCCACCGCATTATTTTGAACATCAATAGGCTCCAGTATATTATCTTCATACCCACGCAAACCAATAATATCACGAGCTACAATAAAGCTTTGCCCGGCCAGCCCTGAGCCGCCCATCACAAACCTTTCAAATGGTGTATTTACCGGTTTGTCGCCATATGAGCCAATAAACCCAAAATGTGCCCTGGACTCAAGCACCAGGTTCTTGGCCAGTTGGGTATAAAACTTGGCATCAAACATCCATTTTTGGTACTCTACCCATTTGTACCGCTCTTCAGGAGGGGCCGTGTTATAGTCGATATCGTTAAACAATGAAAATGGCGGAGTTAAATTTACTTCCAACGAAATGGAAGAGCCACCACGGGGAAACATAGGGTTATCTATACTGTTCCGGGCAAGGATGGTATTCAGGGTTATGCTGTTAGACACACCATTGGCAAAGCCGAAATCGCGCTGCCCAATTCCGGGAATATTGTCAGTCGGGTCTTTATCAAAAAGGTCGTAGTTGCGGTAGCTGATCGAATTGGTCAACGTAAAGAAGTCATCCGGCCATTTTACCCGCCGGCCCAGCCCTACGGTGAGACTGGTAATTTTGATTGATGAAAAAGCATCGTCAGCCGTAATTCTACTACTAAAGCCAATATTTCTGGATACGGTGTGGCTCAGGCTTACCGAGAAGTTATTTGGTTTTTTCCCACCGAGCCAGGGCTCAGAGAAAGTAGCCGAGTAGCTTTGGAAACGGGGGCCGTTGGCCTGCATACGCAAAGAGAGTTTCTGCCCGTCACCCACCGGCAGGGGCCGCCACTTATCAAAGTGAGGAATATTCCTTATCGAGAAATTATTAAATACCAGTCCGAGTGTACCAACAAAGCCGTAGTAACCTCCCCAACCACCGGAAAGTTCAATCTGATCGCTGGGCCGCTCAACCAATGAGTATTCTATATCTACTGTTCCGTCGGCAGGGTTGGGTAGCGGATTGATGCCGATTTGTTCAGGGTCAAAGTAGCCCAGCTGCGACAGCTCGCGCTGCGTACGGATCAGTTTTTCCCGGCTGAACTTTTCCCCCGGCAAGGTTCTTATTTCCCTCCGGATCACGTGGTCGTTCGTACGGTCATTCCCTGTGATAATAACTTCACTGATGGTAGCCTGGTCCCCTTCCATGATTACCATTTCTACATCAATAGAATCTTCAGCAATCCTGACCTCAACCGGGGTGATATTGAAAAACAGGTAACCAAAATCCATATACATGGAACTGACATCTGCTCCGGTAGGGTTAAAATTGAGCCGTTTATTCAGGTTTTCCATGTCATACACATCCCCTTTTCGTATGCCCAATACCCTTGACAACTGCTCGTCAGAGTAAACATAATTACCTGTCCAGATGATGTCGCCGAAGTAATACCTTTTGCCTTCATCTACCTTTAAGTTGACATTGATTTTGTCTTGGTCGAAGGCATATACCGAATCAGAAACAACGGTAGCATCACGATAGCCTTTGGAGTTATAAAAATCAATAACTGCCTGCTTGTCTTCTTCAAAACTACTTTCTATAAATTTAGACCCGTTGAAAAAGTTAAGCTTCACATGTTCGTGCAAGTATTTTCCCAGGTCTACTTCTTCTTTTACCGTAGCAAAGTTTTTGGCTTTTTTGAAATTGAAGCTGAAAAGTTTTTGGAAAAGGTCTTGCACCAGCGTAAAGCGCACTTTTTCATGGGTTGACTTCATTTTGCCTATCAACTTCTTATCGCTGATCACTTCATTTCCTTCAAAGTGAATTCTATGGATTTTTACCTTTGATTTTTTATCAACCTTGACTTTAAGGGCGATGCTGTTGGTTAGCAGGGTATCTTTTACTTTTATGATGTCTACTTCAGCATTCCGGTATCCTTTATCTTCAAAATGCCGCTTTACGGTCAATTTTGTGCTATTGAGCAGGGCATCGGTGGCCACCCTGCCCCGCAGTTTTAATTTATCAGAGATTTCAGTTTCCTGGCTGCTGTTTACACCTTCAAACGTAAAGCGGGTGATTCGAGGCAGGTCAGTTAGCCTTATTTCCAGAAAAATCCGGTTGCCTTCTATTTTGTTGGCAACGATAGATATGTCGCCGATAATGCCCTGTTTCCACAATTTACGGATGGCCGCGGTAATGGCCGGGCCGGGCACCTTTATTTTATCCCCCACTTCCAGTCCGGAAAGGGAAATAAGTGCGTTGTTATTAAGATGATCGGTACCACTTACGGTAATTTCCGCGATTTCGTACTCCCTGGGCTCATTGTAGGTGATTTCGTCAAGCGTACGTTCCTGCTGGGGGGGCAGCGATTTTCCAAACCGGATTTGCGCGGAGGCTACGGCACAAAATATGGATAAAAAGGTTAGGGTAAATAGTAATTTTCGTTTCATAAATACACCACTAGGTTCTTACTTGCTCACTTATTCTGCCAAATCTTCTCTCCCTTTGCTGGTAAGCAAGGATGGCTTCATACAAATGTTCTCTGCGGAAATCGGGCCACAATACTTTGGTTACGTATAATTCGGTATAGGCAATTTGCCAAAGTAAAAAATTACTCACACGCATCTCTCCGCTGGTACGTATCAGCAATTCGGGGTCGGGCATATCATGTGTATTCAGGTGTTTTGCGATCGTTTCCTGCGTAATATCCTCAACACTAAGGTGCCCTTGTTTTATCTCTTCTGCCACAGCTTTTACGGCTTCTGTAATTTCCCAACGCCCACTGTAATTCAATGCTAGCGAAAGTATAAGCCCATCATTATTGCTGGTGGCAGCCATTGCATTTTTTAGTTCTCCGTAACACTTGGGGGGCAGCCCTGAGATATCGCCAATCGCCGCAAGCCTGACGTTATTTTTCATCAGGGTATCCATCTCGTCTTTGATAGTGGCTACCAGCAGTTGCATCAGGGCATTTACCTCGGCTTGTGGCCTTCCCCAGTTTTCGGTAGAAAAAGCATACAACGTGAGGTGCCCAACGCCCAGTTCAGCACAACCTTCCGTGGCATCTCTCACGGCTTTGATGGCACTTTTGTGGCCAAACACCCTTTCTGCACCACGTTCCTTTGCCCATCGCCCGTTTCCATCCATGATAACGGCGATATGCCTGGGCAAATTGCTTTTGTCAATACGATCTTTCATAATATGCCACAATACATCTTGCAATGTACAAAATTGCTACTTTTTTTTCTATTTTACAGGGGATTAAAGCAATAATACGTAACCACCAAGACTTTTGACCAATAATTATGCCTCTGTTGCGCCAACGGCTGATTTTTGTATGCGTGACAAAATAGGGAGTAGTAGGACTATACGAAAAAAACCTTGAAAAATTGTATGAGGCTTGCCACTGTAAAAAGTAGACTTTAGCTAGCCCTGCTTCGCTACCAAAACCAAGTTAACAGGAAGGGATTTAATTCTGTATTTGGTACTGCCTGTGCTCTTAAGAATCTAGAGATACAGCTAACATAGCTACAGTTTTATTTACTGGAAATTATAAGGACAGGGGATGGTATAAAAAGTGTAGCTTACAGTGAACCCAACAAAGTAATACCAGTCATTGTCGTACTGGTTGCCATACTGCAGGTTTTTGTTGGTGAGATCGCCTCCGGAGAGGTTATCTATATAATCAAAAAATGTTTTGCGGGCACCCCCTTCAATGCCAATGCTCCACTCACGGTTGAGTAAATATTTGAACCCTAAGCCCATTGGAATGACAGGCTGAAATGAACTGTAATCTTCTTTTGGGTTTTCGTGTGCACCAAACCAGGTGCCTCCCAATCCGATAAAGAAGTAAGGCGACCATCGCAGCAGGTTGATATTTTCTTTATAATCGAGGAAGTAATATTCTATCATAGCCGCCATTTCAATGGCAGAAATGGTAAACTCAGGGGCATTGCGGGCATCGGTAAAGGCATCCACAGGTTTATCATCATTTCCGTATAAGGCACCTCCCAGCAAATGTCCCCTGAGGCTCAGGTAATCTTTAACATTGTACCTGAAAAAGGCCATGCCACCCGGCCGGGTGGTCTCGATGCGATACCCCCCCATATCACCAGAGTAGTTCATGCCTCCAATGCCAAGGCCTACCTCATATTTTTGGGCAAAGGCGGCCGTTGTGCAAAGAGTAAGTGAACATAAAAAGATGAGTGAACGCAGGTTTTGGATTGTTTTGTTCATAGCTTAGCAATACGCATATATAACTGGCAAATTTCAGGTTTGGTATGCATGAACCCAACAAATTGGGGTTATTTTGTGAAAAAACCTGAAAATTAACAGTCAGTGGTAAAAATGTAGTATCTAGACCAGCTTTTGTGTATAAACGGTATTGCTAATGGGCAGGGCAACTATTCAAAATGTTACCTCAGCCTCCTAAGCCTTCTTTCAAACGGACTTCTGCCAAGCATATATACCAGGCGGATGGTGGTAGTAATAAAAATGTCATTGTCATTCGGGTTTCCTCTCACGGCTCCTGCCTGTCCGTAACCGGGAAAATGGCCGTATACTTGTCCGTCGGCCCCTGTGTACGAAACAACTTTTGTGTTTATCCGGTCGCTATCTACAAGTACCTGCATCCTATCCTCTCCCGATTCAACGGCTACTGGTTCACGTGAGCGGTCTGACATTATCTTCGCCAGTTCGCTGTTTAAAGTTCCTTTATCTACGTAATCACCACTCACATCATCCAGGTAATCGAAAAAAGTAAGGCGGTATGCAAATTCAAACTCAACATCAAAAAATTGATTGATACGCTGGCGAACACCCATACCCAGTGGAATGCTGACTTGGAAATTTCCGTACGATTGCCCCTCTGTTTGCAGTGGCATCAGTTCTACCCATTCACCCGCGTTGGCAGGAATGGTGGGGGTGTTATCAGGCCCTAAAAAAGCCTCATTGGGTACGATGGCTTTAGGGTTATGGTGAAAAACCGATATTCCGGCAAAAAGATAGGGGGTGAATACAGCACGGGTAAAAACTGTTCCCCGGTTCGGGATCAGGTCAAAAACGCCTACGAGTGAAAAATCGGTAATACTATTGCGAAACTGTGCATTTCGGGCATACCGGTATATCGCCTGCTCATCATTAGGGTCAGCTGCTTCAAAATCGTCACCCCTGAGCCTGCCCCACATCAGCATGGCTTGCAACGAGAACTGAGGGCCTAACCGTAAGCCCGAAGAAACCCCGATGCCGGGACGAGTAAAGGAAATATCCGTGCTGAATATGCCTGATTTCGGGGTAACATCCCCAAAATAGTTAAGAGCACTCACAGAAACTCCCAGGGTAATGTACTGCCGGCTATTGGCAAAAGCGATGCGTTTGCCTGTAAAGGTAGATGTTCTGTAGTTTTGTTGCTTCCTATTTTGGCGCTGTAACCGCTTATTGCGTCGCTGCTGTGCACAAAGATCGGTAGAGGTAATGACCAAAATAAGGATAATAAATAAGCTGCAGCTAAGTTTAAAAAAGTAATGCATTGTATGGTATAATTTGGGCGTGTGAATATAAACACATATTTTACTGAATACTATACCAAAAATGATCAAAAATGGATCAATTTCTTACATCTAGCCCCCAGTTAAGCTTTTGACGCAAAGTATCCATAAAATTATAGGCTTCTAACCTTACGAGTTTTGCATAAAATGAACATTTATGAACCGACATCTGAACAGATGCATCTACTGTTTCTGATCGTGAATCTAAAGATATTAAGAAATTCTCACTTCTGCCTTCAATTTTGAAGGAAATCACGCTATTATCAGATACAACCAAAGGGCGTACAGTAAGGTTATGAGGACTCACCGGTGTAATGATGAGGTTACTGGACTGTGGCAATACTACCGGCCCCCCACAACTCAGGGAATATCCGGTAGAGCCGGTGGGCGTGGCTACAATCAGGCCATCTGCCCAATATGAATTTAAGAAGGTCCCATCCAAAAAAGTGTGTACCACAATCATGGATGATGTATCCTTTTTCATAATGGCAAATTCGTTCAGCCCATAATTTAAGCCATCAAATAATGGTTTGTCAGCTTTCAACTGTACGAGGGAACGGTCTTCGATATTGTATTTTCCGGTGTGCAGTGCGTCTATGGCCTCCCTGATCATTTCCTGGGGTACCGTAGCCAAAAAACCCAGCCGTCCAATGTTAATGCCTAAAATTGGCAACGCAGCAGGGCCTACATGCGTAACTGTTTCCAGAAGTGTACCATCCCCCCCCAGGCTAATGACAAAATCGACATCAGGAATACCCCGGGTGGCATGATAAATCTGATAATCAAGTGACGGTAATTTTTCGTTGTTCAGATATTCAGCTAAGATATTAGATATAAATATGTTAGCTGAGTACTCTTTTAGCACCTCGAGCAGTTTTTGTATATGTGGCAGTACATTATCGGCAAATATTCTGCCGTGGATAGCAAATCTCATGATGCTGTTAGGCTAAGTACAATGGTAAACTGTGCGGTATTTCTGAAAAACGGGCTATATATTGAGATATTTCATCAGAATGTCCAGCCGCTCTTTTTCATTAGAAATGACTTTTTCTTCCTGAAATAAAGCGATAATACGATAACTGAACCGCTCTAAAGTAGCTACAATATGGGAAACGTCTTTTTTATCAAACTTGAGTGTCACATTCAGCCTGTTAGTATTTTCATCATCATCCACCAGATAACACCCAATGATTTTGGCACCCTCCGCTTCTACGAGTCGGGTAATTTCTGCCAGGGAGTAATCAATTTTATTGATAGATGCCACAACGATCCCCCCGGGAGATTGCACGGCAATAGTTTTGGAAAAGGACTGCACTATATCCTCTTCGGTAATCACACCTAAAAAAGTATCTTCATGGTTGAGCACTGCCACCATTTTTGATTCGGACTCACTGATAACTTTCACTATTTCATAAAAATGCTGATCTTCATATACAGTGCAATTGGAAGAAAGTAATTCATAAGTAGCCAAAGAGCCGGAATGATCAGAAAGGTTTTGCTCATAAAGCATATCATGTGAGATAAACCCTCTGAATATGGATGTGGTTTCCTCAATTACAGGCAAATAACTAACCTGGCTTTCTTCCATAAGCACACCTGCTTTACCAAAGTCATCATCAATGCTTGCATAAGGAATGATCGGATTTATAAGGTCTTTAGCTATCATAGTGATATTGTTCCTTCAAAAACTCTTCCAAAATTTCATTAAACTTTTCGGGGTGTTCCATCATGGGGGCATGGCAACATTTATCAATAAATTTAAGTTTGGAACCAGCAATCAGACGATTGAACTCATGCGCAACCATGGGTGGCGTTATGGTATCGTTGAGTCCCCATATCAACAAGGTAGGTACCTTGATTTGGTGTAGGTCTTTTGCCATGTTGTTCCGTTGTGCTGATTTGGCAATTGAGACGATATTCATACATTTTGGAATATTGGTGGTAGTCTCAAACACCTCATCTATTAATGCTTTAGTAGCTGTATTGGGATCATAAAATGTATACCCCACTCTTTCTTTAACGAATTCGTAACTGCCGCGTTTAGGAAATGAGCCACCCATAGAGTTTTCGAACAATCCTGAACTTCCTGTGAGCACCATAGATTGCACCATGTCCGGGTTTCTTATTGTATATAAAAGAGCAATATGCCCACCCAGGGAGTTTCCCATGAGGATGAGGTCTTTCAAATCCATTGTGGCAACAAAATCTTCTAAAAAAGAAGTAAGCCCCTCGAGGCCTGCTTTTCTTCGGGGAAGTTCGAATATGGGCAAAAGAGGGATCATTACCCTGTAATTGCTACTGAACCTTTCAACTACTCCTTCCCAATTACTCAATGCTCCAAATAAACCGTGCAATAATAACAGCACGTCTCCTTCACCTTCATCCAGATATTTAAACCCATTATTATTTTTTATCTTCAATTCCATTATAGTATTCAAACCGAATGATAAGATATGATAAAAACCAGACAGATACTTTTTTTATTTGCAACTGATATTACATAGCGGCTATTCCATAGCTGCCATTCCATTTTGGCTATTATAAATATAATTTATCGTAATTGCCAAGCACTTCCCTAATATTTACCGGAATATGTCAGGGATAAAACAATTGCCAGGTATTTGGCTTACGGCATGAAGAAAGATATTAATCAAGTAAAAATCCTTTAAAGTCCTGATAGTTGGTAGTCATGCCAGCAGCTTGTTTATTTCGGCTTAATAGCGCCTGGAGGCTGTCAGGTAATGCTAATGGTTTTCCGGTAGCTTCTTCTACAATATCCACAAACTTAGCCGGGTGTGCTGTAGATAACACAATGCCATACATTGGGTTGTTTTGTGCTTGCAGGTAATCTTTGAGCCCTAAATATCCTACAGCCGTGTGCGGACAAGCCGTATAATTGTACCGCTCATACATTTCACGGATAGCGGTTTTGGTATGTTCATCGGTATAGCTTTTGCCAATAATATCATGCTCAATCCTGTGCCAAAGCTCCTCTACATTTGTGTAGCCTTGTTGCTCGTAAAAAGCCTGTAAGCGTGCAAAGTTGCTTGGGTTGCCCACATCCATCGCATTGGATAAGGTTCTTATGGATGGCCGGGGTTCAAATGACCCGGTTTTCAGATATGCAGGTACTATATCATTCACATTGGTGGCTGCCACGATCTGGTGTATGGGAAGCCCCATGCGCCATGCGATCATTCCTCCGCAAAGGTTGCCGAAATTGCCACTGGGCACACAAAATACCAAAGGGAGTTTTTCGTCATAGTCTGGTTTTCTCTTTAATTGCGCGTAGGCATTGAAATAGTAAAAAGTCTGAGGTACCAGCCGGCTGATGTTGATAGAATTGGCCGAGGCCAGGCGGATGGCTTTTCGCAATTTGGTATCCAGGAAAGCCTGCTTTACCAGGTGCTGGCAGTCGTCAAACGTACCATCTACTTCTAAAGCGGTAATGTTACCGCCGAGGGTTGTTAACTGCTTTTCCTGCAACTCGCTTACTTTCCCCTTAGGGTACAACAGCACTACCTTGATGCCCGGCACGTTGAAAAAACCTTGTGCTACGGCCCCTCCGGTATCACCCGAAGTGGCTACCAAAATGGTTACCTCTTCCTCGTCTTTCCTTTTCTGCAAAAACCACGACATCGTCCGGGCCATGAAGCGTGCGCCAAAGTCTTTGAACGCCAGCGTTGGACCATGAAAAAGCTCCAGCACAGACATCTGCTCACCTAATGGCACAATGGGTGCATCAAAATTGACCGCGTCTTCTATAATATCTTTCAGTACTTCGTCTGGTATTTCATCAGCAAGCAAGGCACGGGCCACTTCGTAAGAAATTTCCGGAAAAGATTGATCCGCTTTTTTTTGAAAAAAAGTGGGTGGAAGCTGTGGAAAATGGGTAGGCATAAACAAACCATTATCGGCTGGCATGCTTTGGAAAATAGCTTCTTCAAAAGAAACCGTGTTGTTTGTATTTTTTCCTGATGGATCCTGGGTGCTGTATAGTTGCATTGAGTTTTATGAAAACTTTAAAGTGAGGGTTTGGCAAAGAGTAACTTCCGTCCAAGTGGAGTTTGGAATCTGAGTATTACAGAGAAGTTTAAAATTCGATTATTTCTGCCCCGTTTCTTTCTTGATTTGCTTTACATAGGCAAGGGAAACCCTGGCAAACTTTGCGATTTTCTCAAGGCTAATGGAAGGGTCTTTCAGCATTTCAATAATCATTTCCTTTATTGCTTCTTGTTTACCTTTTATCCTTCCTTCTTTGTAAAGGCCATCTTTTTTTATATCGTATGTGATTGGCATCTCATTTATTATTTTTTTTGTTTGCACTTCCAATTTACGTAATCGGCTCAATATGGTCAATTGCCGAACATATTTTCTTACTTTGATTTCATCCTTACTTACCTTTTGTAACCTTTCAATAATTTTGCTAATTACCTTAACGGGCGATTCCCCGGCATAATCACTCAAGATAGCCAGAATAATCTCTTCTGGAATATCAGAAATTAAAAGGCTGCGATAATCGTATGTCTTCAAGTTAGTAAGTTGAAATCCTCTGATTACCTCAGATTCCGGCAAATTAGATTTCATTTTTAGCTTTCCTTCCCCTAAGAAAATAACGAACTGACGCACCGGTAGTTTATATTTTCTCAACAAAATGGCGTTGTATTCTGCCATCCTGTATACCATATCGGCTTCATCGTTTGTCTGGAATTCAATATGCAGAATAAACTTTTCCTGCTGCTCAGTGGTAACGATACGTAAAAAGTCAGCTTCCCTTTCCAAGGTAGTTTGTAACTTAGGGGCAATTTTCCGGTATGACTTGATATTGATACCAAGGTATTTCCCGGCGAGGGGAAGGAAAACTTCCTCAATGTTCTCTTTTATTATCTTGTCGTACTCCTGTGCCACTATTCCCCCACCACTTTAGGGCCTTGCTTATTGATTTTAGAAACGTACACTTCGCTTTCAATGCCCACGCTTTCAAAGGCGGCTGTCATGGCTTTTCCCACCTGCTGGGCTATTTCCCACTCTTTGCTCAGGGCAAACAGGGAAGGCCCCGAACCGGAGATGCCACAACCCAGGGCACCCGCTTCCAGGGCAGCACTTTTTACCTTGCTAAAACCCGGGATGAGGATAGAACGGATGGGTTCTACGATTACATCTTCCATAGAGCGGCCGATTAAATCAAAATCGCATTGCCACAATCCGGCGATGAGCCCGGCGGCGTTGCCCCATTGCACCACGGCATCTTTGAGCAAAAGCTGTTTCTTCAGAATGCTGCGGGCATCTTTGGTTTGCACTTCAATGTGGGGGTGGATTACCGTACAACATAAAGTTTCTGGCGTGGGTATCCTGACGACGTCCAGCGGTTCGTAAGAACGAATGAGCACAAAACCGCCCAGTAAAGAAGGAGCTACATTATCGGCATGGGCTGAGCCACAGGCCAGGCGTTCCCCTTCCATCACATAAGGAAGCAAATCTTCTCTTTTTGCCAGGGCTTTCTCCGGAAAATGTGTTTTCAGTAATTCGTTTACGGCAAAAACGCCCGCTACGGCACTGGCCGCGCTGGAACCCAGCCCGCTGCCCAGGGGCATGTGTTTGTGCAATACAATGCTTACACCTGCTTCCACGCCCCTGTCTTCCAAAAAACGGGCTACAGCAACGCCTGCCGTGTTTTTTTCGGTTTCCCGAGGCAGTTTCCCATTGTCTCCCGTAATTTCAGCAATCACCACGCCCGGACTTTCAGTAAGTGTTACTTCCACCTCATCTCCCGGCTCGTTGAGGGCAAGGCCCATGATGTCGAAACCGCAGGCCACGTTGGCTACGGTAGCCGGGGCGAATACTTTGATGCTTTTTTTCAATATCCCAATGATTATGGTTTTTCAATAAACCCTGCTTCAAAGTTACTTGTATAATTTGGAATTATCCAAGCAATTCGGAAGTTGGCACATAACGTGTCCGCCACTTCTTACGAAACGCACAAGAAGTGGCGGACATGAGGCAAATCTCTTTGATTGACCTCGTTTGTAACGAGGTTTGGATGAAATGGCGTTTAAATCAGGTAGCCAATGCGACACCATTCGAATTCATCCTCGCCGAGACGTTGGTCCCGGGGCGTTCAGAGACGAGGACGGGCTTAGGTAGAAAGAACCGTTCCAAATTTTTAAAGTCTTTACAAATGAAAAGCAGAGGTACTAAGCGAGATGTTCATTCCATATATACCAATACCGGATAGTTTCTTTCAGAGGAAATATTAATTTTGTTCTCATACCACCTAAATAATTAAAATTTTATGAAAGCAAAAGCCGCCATTGCCGATGGAAATGGAAGTTTCAGTATTGAAAATATTGAAGTACAAGCACCCCAAAACGATGAAGTGCTGGTGGCCATCAAAGCAGCCGGCCTCTGTCACACAGACTATGATTCCCTAACCTGGGGCAATCAGCTCATTTTAGGGCACGAAGGTGCCGGTGTGGTGCAGGCAGTAGGAGAACAGGTAACTACTGTAAAGCCAGGGGATAATGTGATTTTGAACTGGTGTATGCCTTGTGGTACATGTTTTCAATGCATGGAAGGTAATCAGCATATTTGCGAAAACCACTCCCCGGTAATTCACGGAGGTGGATTCAATGCCGGGCATGTTCCGCTGGAAAGAACGTTGTACAAAAATGAAGGCATTTTGCGGTCTTTTAACCTGGGTACGCTCTCTACCCACACGGTAGTGAAAGAATCGGCTGTGGTAAAAGCAACGGTAGATATTCCATTTGCCTCTGCCAGTATCATTGGCTGCGGGGTGATGACGGGTTATGGCTCGGTGGTAAACGCTGCCAAAGTGAAGCCAGGCAGCTCAGTGGTGGTAATTGGCACAGGGGGTGTTGGGCTGAATGTAATCCAGGGCGCCAGAATTTCCGGTGCAGTAAAAATTATTGCCGTGGATGTAAACCCAGCACGCCTTGAAATGGCAAAGCAATACGGGGCAACTGATACGTTTTTGGCTTCAAAAGATGATGAAGGACTGTTAAATGCTGCCAAAGAAATAAAAACCATGACCAACGAACGGGGGGCTGATTACGCATTTGAGTGTACCGCGGTGCCAGCTTTGGGCGCAGCCCCTTTGGCGATGGTTCGCAATGCCGGAGTGGCCGTGCAGGTAAGTGGCATAGAAGAAGAAATCACCATAGACATGAACCTGTTTGAATGGGATAAAATTTATATAAATCCCCTGTATGGCAAATGCCGTCCGCAAATAGATTTTCCTGCTTTATTGGCTTTGTACAAAAAAGGGGATTTGATGCTGGACGAAATGATTACCCAAACCTATACCCTGGATGCGCTTCCCCAGGCTTTTGATGATATGCTGGCAGGGAGGAACGCGAAAGGGGTAATTTTAATGTAAAACTTAATAAGCCATTCGCTGTTAGCCACAAGCTTTTTAGGCTAGAGGCCACACCTGTCAGGTTAAAAAAATTGATTTGAGTCATTTATGCTTTTTCCAAAATCAAAATATTGAGCTTTTTCAACTTGTGCGATGGCAGGGATATTCAGCGGGCGTGCGTTGGCTTTGTGCGGGGAAGCATTGAATATCCTAGAGTTTTTTGGTACTTTTTGGGGCAATGCCAAAAAGTACAGGGAAGCAAGACTTACATCTTGAAATAAAGTTTCATAATTGACAAATAGTGCCAAATAAAAATTTTATGCATATTCATAGTGTTTACCATCATTTAAGTGTTAGCCTAAA
Organism: Cyclobacteriaceae bacterium; assembly: GCA_965230065.1. Taxonomy (GTDB): domain Bacteria; phylum Bacteroidota; class Bacteroidia; order Cytophagales; family Cyclobacteriaceae. The sequence goes on from OZ245942.1 coordinate 1,631,606, forward strand.
GGCTAGTAGCTAAAAAAACTATGACCAAATTCCGAACTATTAAACTATCAGATCCCATTTACGAGCATGACCACCTCCGGTTTATGACGATGAAAAGCCCGGCACTGCGGGGAAGAGGGGATATTTCTTTGTTTATACCGCCCAATACAGAAAATAAAACCTTGCCCCTGGTCATACTGCTGCACGGGGTGTATGGCAGCCACTGGGCCTGGGCACTGAATGGGGGTGCGCACAAAACGGCCTTGCAAATGATGGAAAAAGGAGAAATTGCTCCTATGGTCATTGCCATGCCTTCCGACGGCCTATGGGGCGATGGCAGCGGTTATTTGCCACACAACCAGGCTGATTATGAGCAGTGGGTTGTTACGGATAATATTGGGGCCATTACCGAAACCATACCCCAAATTACTCATGAATCACCGGTATTCATTAGCGGACTTTCTATGGGTGGTTTTGGGGCTTTGCGGCTGGGTGCCAAATACCACGAAAAGTTCAAAGCAATATCAGGACATTCTTCCATCACTGACCTTTCGCAGTTCAAATTGTTTGTGGAAGAAGATTTGGGTTTATTAGCCCAAACGGATAAAAAAAACGAATCGGTTTGGGAAACCTTCCAGCACTATCGTGACCACCTGCCTCCTGTTCGTTTCGATTGTGGTACAGAGGATTTGTTAATAGAGCATAACCGAAAACTTCACCAACAATTGCTCGCGGCTGGCATTGACCATATTTATGAAGAGTTTCCCGGCAGGCATGAATGGGTATACTGGCAGGAACACATAAAAGATTCACTGCTATTTTTTAATAAGCAATTATCATAGTAGTCATATTTATTCTGTAGAGGTACTGTAAGGCGGTGCAGTGAACCGCTTTGCAAAAGCAATTTCTATTTGTGAGTGCTACAATGCATTAGGATACAAATTGCTGTTTTAAAGACCGGAGCGACCTCCTGACTGGAATCCAGGTTTTATGATAACTCCTGACAATATGCTTATAGGGTGTCCACAAAGCATTTTTTTGCGTGTTTAGCATCTCACTTTTCTCATACCCAAACTGTTCGGCCAGCGATATTACATCTTCAGTCAGATTGAAGCTATAAAACTTATCCGATTTCCATTTAGCCAGTGATTTACTGTGAAAATAGTTTTTGTCCATGTCATCAGGGCGAATACCAGCAAAGGCTAATATCTTTTCAAGGCTGTCAATATCTTTTGTAATGTCTTCATAGCGGACGGTTACCAGTTTGTCGCCAAATAACTGCTTGCTTTTGAGGAGGTTTTCGTACTCTGCTTTCCATTCATACTGCTTTTTTTCAGGGTGTGTTCTCCATCTGCTCCAGATAGAATACAATACGTCCATGGGGTTTCTTACCAACCCGATGAGCAGAAAATCTACCTCAGGGCATTTCTCTATACACTGCTGTATCAGTTCCAGGGATGACCACTGTAATAAATGGTGTGGCGATTTTTCCAGAAAAATAGGGCGGTGTTGCATTGCCAAAGATTTCCATCCTTCAAAGATCAGTGATTCATTGGATGAGGGAGACGTAAAATTTTCCAGGTTTGTATGTAATAGTGTTTCGATATCCTTCCTGGCTTTAGCCGCCGGAATGGGTACTTCACTATCCAGCATATTGCGTTGGGGCATGTTTAAAACCGATGCGGCTTTTGTCCAATACAAGGTCTCATTCCGCCCGTGCCTTGTATGCTTAACATTAGAAATTTTATTATGCTCTGCCAACAAACGTTGCAAGGCACTAGAGCCGGAAGATTTTGCAGAAAGTATGATGATGCATTTAGGCCTTTTCATTACCCTATGGTGAAGTTACGGATTCAATTTTACAATTAATTTTTTTAAAAAAAATGGCATGTGTATTAAAAAATATAAGTTTTATAATTAACTTATGATCAATATTAGTTTATATATTGGCAAAATACAATATTTTATCAAATTATGTATTATATTTGTTGCCTGATAACACACCCTAACCTAATATTACTAACATGAAAAACATGCATATTTTGCGGAATGAATATGTAGTCTCAATCATCCTATTCGTCCTTTTTACTATCATTTCCATTGCTATCCGCCCTTCAAGCCTTGACACGGGAGAGGTAAATTTCGACTTTGGGGCAGAGTATGGAAATATAGCTGCCTCGGTAGCCAAAGGTGATGGCTTTGCCAATGTTTTTACCGATGACAGTGGGCCAACTGCCTGGCACCCTCCGCTCACAGTTTACCTAATGGCATCTGTTTTTTTCATATTTGGGGTGAAATCTTACGCCTCTATGTGGGTATTGTTCTTACTCCGGAACATCGCTTTTGCTTTCACAGCATTTTTTTTATTAAAGATATCAGATAAAACCGGATATGGCAGGTACAGGTTATTGTCGGTCCTCTTTTTTGTGTTACTAATCATACTAAATAAAAATACGCTTTTATACCGAGTAGATGATGTTTTTCTGATTACCTTTCTTTCCAGTGTTATGGTGTATAGCGTAGTCTTATTGATACAACAACCTTCCAGAAAAGTATATATCACCTTGTATATCCTGGCTTTCGTATTACCGCTGACCGTGCCCAGTATGGCATTGGGGTTTGTGGTGCTGATGTTTGGGTATTTTGTGATATTAGCTTTTCAGTTATTCAAAAGCCGTACGACACAAGGCAGTATTTTTCAAACGTTTTTGCAAAACCCTTCCCTCAGGGCCATTGTTTTTTCTGGTTTAATATTCATTATGGGTGTTTCTATGTGGTCTTACCGTAACTATGTAGTTTTTGATAAATTCATTCCCATAAAATCGAACCTTTGGGTAGAGTTTTACTTTGCCAATGTGCTGGATGAAGATGGTATTTTATCCAAAGAATTTTTCAGGGTACACCACCCATCCAACTTTGGGTATGCGCTGGATATGTATCTTGAGCAGGGCGAAGTACAATTCATAGAAGAAAGAAAAGCCCTGGCACAACAATATGTGGATGAAAACCTGGGTGAGTATTACAAAAAAGTAGGAGTGCGTGCTTTCAATGCTTTCGTACACACCAGCCACCTGCCCGATACCCGGCCAGCCGACCTGGAGCTTTTTTCAGCAGAAGAACTTTTTAAGCTTGAAGAAGCTCAGTTGCTCACTTTTGAACATTGGACATCGCTTAATTTAAACAAAAAAGCGTTTGTTCAACAAATTCAACCCTTAAATCTCAAAAATGAACAGGCTGCAATAGACAATTGGGCAAAACAGAAAAAATCTTATTTAAACAGAAAATACAGAATTGACCATTTAGTAATTGGAGGGGTAGTTGCATTGGTGCCTTTTGTGTGTTTCCTGATTGGGCTATTTGTCAGGAATATTCGCCGGAATACGGTGTTCATCGTTACTTCTGTCATATATTTTATTCACCTGGTACCGTACATTCTGGTTTCTCATGCGTATCGTTATCAGTTTGCATTGGTGGCTCTTCAGGCTATTCTTATGTTTTTTGTGGCATGTGCTATCATTACTGCGATACGCCCATTTGTGGAAAAATCTAAGGAATCCCGGATATTGCAGGAATCATAACGTAATTTCAATTTATACTAAACTTTTATGGCCTTCGGTAATAAAAGCGAGCTATCGCCATAGCTGAGAAAACGATAATTATGGGTGAGGGCATGGGTATATATTTTGCGCCAGTCTTCACCCACAAAAGCTGCTACCAGCAAAATGAGGGTAGAAGCGGGCAAATGAAAATTGGTAACCAGCCCCCGGCATATTTTAAACTGATAGCCCGGATAAATAAAAATAGAAGTTTCACCCATGAGTTGAGGTATATTTTCCTTTTCCATTAACTGTAAAATAGCTTCCAGTGCTTTGGAAACTTCAGGCAATTCATCTGTTGCAAACTGATACGGGGCGTTCTGTTCAATATGAAATTCCTTATTGCTGGTAAGTAGCAGTTTTACGCCATACCAATACAAACTTTCCAGCGTCCGCATGGCGGTAGTGCCCACGGCTATCACCTTTTTATCCTGCTGCAACAATGCTTCAATCGCTTCTTTCTGAATGACCATCTGCTCGGCATGCATTGGGTGCTCTCTAATATTTTCATCTTTGATGGGCTGAAAAGTGCCTGCACTTACATGCAGGGTAAAATAATGAAGGGGAACTTTCGCCTGCTTAAGCTCTTGTAAAATTTCGTCGGTAAAATGCAGCCCGGCGGTAGGTGCTGCCACGGCTCCTTTTTCTTTAGAATAGACGGTTTGATACCGGGGCTTGTCGTCGTTAGTGGCTTCCCGGTTCAGGTAAGGTGGCAGGGGTACTTTGCCAATGGCTTCTACAATTTCGGCAAAGTTGAATTCTTCCGGCCAGGTAAAATGCACAAGTTTTTGGGAACGGTCTTCCAGTGTTGCTTCCAGCGTGCAGGAAATTCCATTGACGGCTATGGTTTGTTGCAAAGGGCTTTCTTTCCATTTTTTCAGGTTACCAATCATGCACTGCCAGGTGCTGCGGCCTTTGGCCTGCATGGCTTGTGCAATGATAGAACTCGGCGAATGAGGTTGTAACAAAAAAATCTCAATCAGTGCCCCGGGTTCGGCAGAAGCAGATGTTTTCCGGAAGAACAGCCTGGCTGGAATTACTTTGGTATTATTAAAAAATAAGCTGCTGTCTACTGGCAGTAAGCCTGGTAACTGATAAAACTTTTTATCTACTATGTTTCCCTGTTTATATACTAACAAATTAGACTGCTCCCTTTTGGCAAGCGGAAATTTCGCAATCTTTTCTTCCGGCAGGTTGTATGTATAGTCTTTCAGGAAAAGGTTTTCTGTATTGTTCATTGTATTGTTTTGGTTCGTGTTTTAGGTTTAAAGTTTATCTACCCCTAACTCTAAACTAAAAACATAAAACTTTAAACGGGCTTTCAATAAACCAGCTCAAAGGCACTCCGATAGGCATCTATGCCCGTCACGTAATCAATCACGGCACTGTAAAACGGATGATTGCCCAGGGTGGCTGAATCGCCCATCATTACCAAAGCCATTTTTGCCCGCGTCATGGCTACGTTCATGCGGCGGGTATCTTTTAAAAAGCCAATTTCTCCACTGTCATTGGAGCGCACCAGACTGATGTAAACCACGTCCCGCTCCCGACCCTGAAAAGCGTCTACTGTGTCAATGGTAATTTGCTTTGCTATAGCTTTCAGCCCTTCGTAAGGCAGATAATGCTCTGTCAGGAAACGCACCTGGGCTTTGTAGGGTGTAATGATGCCAAAAGTGATGTTTTCTTCCTGAACTTTTTCAATGCCAAGTTGTTCTACCAAACCGTTGAGGTGCTTGAGCAACAATGTGCCTTCTTCTGCATTGAAGGTGCTTCTGCTTTCTTTTTCGGTTGCTTCGGTAAATCCACACCCGGCCGTATCAATAAAAGTAACCGGAGGAATTTCTTCATGCAACTTGCGGTGCTTTACCGATTCATCGGCTTCCAGCTTATCATCATAAAAATACTGGGCCGAAAAGCGCATGATTTGCTCGTGCATGCGGTATTGCGTGCGCAGCATCTGGTCTACGGGCTGCCCCTGGGCTTTCTTTCGCTCTATACTTTTTGCAAACAGGGTTTCACTTAGCCCGTCGTTGGCCGCTTCAATAGATTTGATAGTGGGGGGCAGTTGGAAATGGTCGCCTGCCATCACTACCCTGTTGGCACGGAGCAGAGCAATCCAGCAGGCAGGCTCCAGCGCCTGGGCAGCTTCATCTATAAAAACTGTGCTGAATTTCATGCCTTTAATCAGGCCATTCGAACTGCCTACCAACGTGGCTGCAACCACATCTGCACCGGATAAAATGTCTGAGGTAATATAATGTTCCAGTTGCTCGGCTTCTCCCCGCATTTTTCCGGCTTCCCTTAGCAATAATTTACGCTGCTCCCGCTCGGCAGGGCCGAAATTACGTTTGTATTTTAGGCCCATTTCCCGGTACTCTTCCGATTTTTTGCGCAAAGCCCGCAAATCTTTGTAATAATCGTGGTTGGCAATTTGGGCGTCTACAGTTTTGCTCAAATTGCTTTCCGTTACCCGGGCCGGATGGCCAATGCGCACCACCTTTACGCCTTCTTCACTGAGCTTTTCAGTAAGTAAATCAACCGCCGCGTTGCTGGGAGCACAGACCAATACCTGCTTTTCCTCTTTCAACGTATGGCAAATGGCCTGCACCATGGTGGTGGTTTTGCCCGTACCGGGAGGGCCGTGGATAATGGCTACATCATTGGCGCTTAATACTTTGTTCAAGGCTTCGTTTTGACTGGGGTTGAGCTTGGGTATTTGTAAGGGATATTTTTCGGCAAATTTCGGGGTCTCCCCGCCCACCAAAATATCACGCAAAGTAGCCGTCCTGTTGCCATCTGCTTCTATCACGGCTTTGGTGGCTGCTTCCATTTCCCGGTAGGTAAGCTCATCAAAAAGCAGGTCTACGCCTATCTTTTCATCATGTATCCACTCGGGCAGTTCTTCTACGTTCAGTGTGATGGTCATGACATTACCCGACACATTGTTGACCACGCCCGAAAGGTTCTGCTTATGTGCCTGCCCGGTATTGGCAAACAGGCTTACCACTTTGCCCGACTGAAAAACATAGGGCGTGTCCCGGTTGGCTGTGCGCTCTACTTTAATCACCAGCTTTTCGGCCATGCTGAAGCGTTGTTTCCTGAGCAGCACCGGGTACCAGCACACTCCCTCTTTTCTTTTTTGTTCGAGGGAAGTATTGAGCACTTTTTCCTGATAATAAGCCAAATCCGCCTGTTTTTCTAATTCCAGCAGCCGCAAAACGGTGCGCAACTCTTCCGCTACTTTTGTCATTGATAAATATACTCTTTACTTTTCTATAGAAATTTTGCTTAACACCTTAACGATTTAACCCGTTCTCAGGTTAATAATCCATAGCGGTGAACAAGCAAAGATACACCCGATAATTATTCTTAGGTCAATAAGCGGTTTGTATATGAATTTTTTAGCACATTTTTACCTTTCCGGCAGTTCTCCTTCTCTGTTGATAGGCAATTATTTGGGTGATTTTGTAAAAGGTAAGCAATACCTGAATTATGAACCGCCCATTGCCAAAGGCATTCTTCTTCATCGCGAAATTGATAGTTTTACCGATGGGCATGCGGTGGTACACCAAAGCAAAACCCGCCTGGTTCCCAAATATGGGCATTATTCAGGAGTGATTGTAGATATGTTTTATGACCACATGCTGGCAGTTAACTGGGAAAAGTATTCCTCCGTTTCATTGCCCCGCTTTGCCGATTTTTCTTACAAAGTATTGCACCGGGGCGTAACATTACTTCCTGATAAAGCTTTGCGCGCACTTCAGCATATGAGCAAACACAACTGGCTGGTGCATTATGCCGAGCTGGATGGCATTGCCAATGCCTTGCAGGGAATGGCCCGGCGTACTAAATTTGAATCTAAAATGGAACAATCCGTAGAAGAGCTCAAAAAGCATTATGATATGTTTGAAAAAGAGTTCAATACCTATTTCCCGCTTTTGATTGAACACGCCAGGGCTTTTAAAAAAAATGGTGCAGGAGGGCGGGCTTCCTAGCCCACCTGTGAAGATTTCCTAACCCTTGCAATTCGCATATATTCCAAACTTTTTGTGCAACTGTAAATTTTAACTAAAACAAGATTTTTTCTTAAATGAAATACAGTATAAGTATATTAGTTTTATGTTTGATTTTTAGCATCCCTACATCTTCTTTTTCTCAATCGCAAGATCGGGTAGTAGACAGCAGCAACAACGGCTGGTATTTTTATATCGGCTCTTTTAAGCTGAGCGATAATTTTGGGCTGTATTCCGAACTGCACTTTCGCCGGGCCAATATCATTTCCGATCCACAACAGTTTTTATTCCGCCCCGGAATAGATTATTTTTTAAATGAGCATGTGGTTTTCACCGTTGGGTATACCTATATTCTTTCGTATCCGTATGGCGAGCAGCCTTTGCCCACCGAAATCCCGGAAAATAATATTTGGGAACAGGTATTGCTAAAACATGCCGTTGGCAAGGTAGAATTTCAGCATCGTTACCGCTTTGAACAACGGTGGATTGGCAAGCCGGTGCCTGTTAATAATGATTATGAAATTGACGGTACTGTTTTCGCCAACCGTTTCCGGTACAGGCTCACGGCCAAAATTCCTCTTTTCACGATTTCTGAAGAGAAAAATACCGAATTGTTCCTGGCTATTTTTGATGAAATCTGGTTTCACCTGAACGATAACCTAAGCCCCAGGGCTTTGGACCAAAACTGGATTTACGCTGCCCTGGGTTATCAGTTTAATGCACAGGGTAATATACAATTAGGCTTCCTTGACCAATACCTGCTCAAGCCTGACGGGGTACACGTTGAAAATAACCCTACGCTGCAAGTGGGCTTTTTCTATAATCTTGATTTCAGAAATTAAACTTTTTATACAGCATGAATGTCGCCTTTTTCAGCACCAAACCGTATGACAAAACTTTTATGGACCGGGTCAATGAAGCCTATGGTTTTGCATTCAGCTACTTTGAAGTCCCTTTGCGCAAAGACACGGCTATTTTGGCAAAAGATGCTGATGCAGTTTGTGTGTTTGTGAATGACAAACTGGATGCTGACACCATTGTCCAGTTAGCTGAACTTAATATTGGCCTGATTGCCTTACGTTGTGCGGGATTTAACAATGTAGACCTGAAAGCTGCCCACAAAGCAGGCATTAAAATAGTGAGGGTTCCGGCTTATTCGCCTTATGCGGTGGCTGAACATACGCTGGCCATGATTTTGACGCTGAACCGAAAAACCCACCTGGCTTACCAAAGGGTACGCCACGGGAATTTTTCATTACAGGGTTTGATGGGTTTTGATTTGTTTGGAAAAACCGTGGGCGTAATCGGCACTGGAAAAATAGGAAGCATTTTCGCCAAAAACATGCTGGGTATCGGTTGCAACGTTTTGGCCTATGACCCTTATCCAAACCCAGAGCTTGAAGAGGTAAATGCAAAATACATATCACTTCCCGAAATTTTTAAGCAATCAGATATTATCTCTCTGCAATGTCCGCTTACTCCCGAATCGCATTATTTAATAAATGAGGAAACCATTGCACAGATGAAAGATGGAGTAATGCTCATCAATACCAGCCGGGGCGGATTGATTGATTCCAAAGCCTTGATTGGCGGTTTGAAAAGTGGAAAAATCGGTTACCTGGGGTTGGATGTGTATGAGCAGGAAGAAAATCTTTTCTTTGAAGATTTATCAGGGGAAATTATTCAAGATGATGTAATCGCCCGCCTCATGACTTTTCCCAATGTGCTGATTACGGCGCATCAGGCTTTTTTTACCGAAAATGCCATGAGCAATATTGCCGAGACTACCTTGCAAAACATCAAAGATTTCCATGATGGGAAGGAGTTGGGAAATGAGGTGAAATTACCATAAACTGTATTTTTATTATTATGTAAGTCGGCTTGGCAACCGGGCTGCCGGAGCAGCCGCTCAACGTACACTGCAAATGGCCTTCAATTTTCGGATAGTTCTTTTTTAATCAGTAAATACCCTGGCCATCCTTTACCCTCATCCTGTTCATTCTGATTTTTATTCAGTTTTCCCCGGCTTAGGATTCAGTTTTTCATTCAAACTATCGGCCAGTTCCTGCGAAAGCAAAGCCTTGATTTCAACCCGGGCAATGCCTGCCTGCCGGAAACCCAGCGAATCGGCCACCCGGGGCGATACATCCACAATGCGCCCTTTTACAAACGGCCCCCGGTCGTTGATCCTAACGGTGGCTGATTTACCGTTGTTCAAATTGGTAACCACTACTATTGTGCCCATAGGCAGGTAACGATGGGCAGCAGTGAGGCTGTCGGTGTGGAAGGGTTCCCCACTGGCGGTAGATCTTCCCTGAAAATGATTGGCATAGTAAGAGGCTTCTCCCTGTTGCGTAAAATTGAATTCGGGTTTGGTGGTGTCGCAAGCAAAGAAGGTATATATCCAGAGGAAAACGGGAAAGAGTTTCAATATCATGCCTGACAAGGTTTGTTTGACACTCAAAACAAGGCAAAATTATTGAATTTAGGAAGGCATAATCATCGGGTAACCTTACTTTGTAAGTCATACCGAAGTATGGAGCATCTTGTCTTGGTCAGGACAATTGGACCGCAGCGGATGCCTCGTTAGCATTACCAGAACCAGTCTGACGGCTATCTTCACTGAGCCGATAGCCGTCGGACCGGTGGGGGAATGTCATTCTACCTTCATAATTTGGCATAAATTTTCTCTACTCGGCATGACTATCGGAGGGAAAAGGCATTACGAGTAAAGAGCTAATTAAATATTATGCGCCCTTTACCGACTGCACAAAGTGTTTGATATCTGCCTTTAAGTCTTTACTGTCTTTAAGTAATTTGATGAAGGCACTGCCAATGATGGCTCCTGAAGAGTGGGCACAAGCCTGCTGAAATGTTTCCCGGTTAGAAATACCGAAACCAATAAGGGTTGGGTTTTTCAATTGCATGGCAGCCACCCGCTGAAAGTAGGCTTTTTGCTCTTCGGTAATATCGCCTTTGGCGCCTGTAATGCTGGCAGAAGAAACCATGTAGATAAACCCGTGAGAATTTTCGTCAATTTGCCGGATACGTTTTTCAGAAGTTTGAGGCGAAATCAGGAAAATATTGTGCAGGCCATGTTGTTCAAACAAATCTTTGTACTCTTCCACATATTCCTGCACAGGCAAATCGGGCAGGATGAGGCCATCGATGCCTACTTCCTCACATTTTTGGCAAAAGTTTTCCATGCCGTACTGCATCACAGGGTTCAGATAGCCCATCAGCAAAATAGGAATATCTACTGTTTTGCGGATGTCTTTGATTTGTTCAAACAGCAGTTTCAGGGTCATCCCGTTGTTGAGGGCGTCCGTACTGCTTTTCTGAATGGTAGGCCCATCGGCCACCGGGTCGGAAAAGGGCATGCCGATTTCGATGATGTCGGCCCTGGCTTCCTGCAGGTGTTGCATCACAGGCACGGTATCTTCCAGTTGGGGAAACCCGGCCGTAAAATATACGGAAAGAATATTTTCCTTTTTCGTTTCAAAAAGTTGATCTATGCGATTGGTGGTGATTGTTGGCATTTTGTATTGAATGTTATTGGGTATCAGGAAGCTAGAGGTTAGAAGCTAGAAGTTAGAAATATTTCTAGCTTCTAGCCTCTAACTTCTAATACTTCCCCCATTTAATATACGTTTCCAAATCTTTATCGCCCCGGCCCGAGAGGCTGATGACGACTACATCTTCAGAAGAAAGTTTCATCTGCTTCAAAGCCCCTAAAGCGTGGGCTGATTCTATAGCAGGAATGATACCTTCCAAACGACTGAGCTGCACACCTGCCTGCATGGATTCATCATCGGTAATGCTGTAAAATTTGGCCCGGCCAGAATCGTACAAATGCGCATGCATGGGGCCAATGCCCGGGTAATCAAGCCCAGCTGAGATGGAATGGGGCTCGGTAACCTGCCCGTCGTCGGTTTGCATGAGCAGGGTTTTGCTTCCGTGCAAAATGCCTGTCTTTCCCAAAGCAGTGGTGGCAGCAGATTTTCCAGAATTTACACCCAGTCCGGCGGCTTCTACGGCCACGAGTTTTACGTCCGTTTCATCAAGAAAATGATAGTAAGCCCCGGCGGCATTGCTTCCCCCACCTACACAGGCCACCACATAATCGGGGTGTTCGCTCCCGGTTTTTTCCAAAAGTTGGGATTTAATTTCTTTACTTACCACCGACTGAAACCGGGCTACCATATCAGGATAAGGGTGTGGGCCAACAACAGAACCAATGATATAATGTGTATCTACCGGATTGTTGATCCAGTGGCGCATGGCTTCGTTGGTGGCGTCTTTCAGGGTTTGGCTACCCGAGGTGGCGGGCCTTACTTCCGCTCCCAAAATCCGCATTCTTTCCACATTGGGACGCTGCCTTTCAATATCAATTTGTCCCATGTAAACAATGCACTCCATGCCCATGAGGGCGCAAACCGTAGCTGTAGCCACACCATGTTGCCCGGCTCCGGTTTCGGCGATAATCTTCTTCTTGCCAAGCTTGCGGGCCAGCAAAATCTGCCCGATGGTGTTGTTTACTTTATGTGCTCCCGTGTGGCAAAGGTCTTCCCGTTTCAGGTAAATTTGTGCATTGTAGGCTTCCGAAAGTCTGTTGGCAAAATACAGGGGGGTAGGCCGCCCCACATAATCGCGCAACAAATGATGGAATTCCTGCTGAAACTCCGTATCGTTGAGAATATTCAGATAATTTACCCGCAATTCTTCTACATTGGGGTACAACATTTCCGGGATAAAAGCCCCGCCAAACTGTCCGTAATAGCCACGTTCGTTTACCTGATAAGGGCTTTGTGCTATATTCGTTGCTGTCATCGCTGATTAATTTTTAGAAAGGTCAAAGATACGAAAAGAAGTGTAGGGGAGGAATATTTTCAAATGCAGATTATTTCTTTCTCCACTCTTTCAGGTGGTCATCTTGTAGGGGCCGTATGGGTTGGGTAGTTTGTGTTTAGATATTTTTTACCTTATATTGGTAATTTTTATTCGTGTTTTTTGGTAATTTAAATTTGTCCAACTATTTTAGACATCAAAATGGTGGTATGAAAGTAGTATTTGAAGATGACGCTTTGGCATACATTTATGTGGAGGGAAAAGAAAAAGGCAAACCAAAATTTCCGCCAGAAATTATCAGGGGATTTATTAAGAAGATACAAATAATACTTGGATTGAACAGCACGGCCGAATTAAGAAAAATGAAAGGGTTAAGGTTTGAAGCTTTACAAGGTAATTATGCTGGGTTCCATTCTATCAGAATCAATAACCAGTACAGAATAATACTAAAGCTACAAAATGAAACGGATGGCAGTGTCACAATAGAAGTGCTCCATATATTTGAGATTACTGATTATCATTAAACTTGAATAAAATATCATGAACAATACAGAAAAATATACTGCATTTAATAAACGCGGGGAAAGGTTGCACTCAAAAGTTGCTATTCATCCCGGAGAGATATTGAAAGATGAAATAGAAGAAAGAGGGCTAAAGAAAAACTTTGTTGCCAATGCAGTGGGAATAAAGCCCAGTCATTTAAGTGAAATTTTTAAAGGGAAAAGAAATATATCTGCCGAACTTGCCCTACAGCTAGAAAAAGCCTTGGACATTGATGCCGAATTCTGGCTTCGTTTGCAGGCAGCACATGACCTTACCGTTGTGAGGAACAGGCACGAGGAAATGTCAGCGTAAGTAAAACTTTGACAAAGCTATTTATGCTATGAAAACGGCAGCCCATTGCAATAGCTTTGTCAAAGTTCAGGAATATCCTACTCCAATTCTTTAATCTTAATATTGCGGAACCAGATAGGTGCTCCGGCGTGCTTGCCCTGAAAACCGATGTTGCCTTTTGTGGGCAGTTCGGCAAATGGTGTGCTAAGCCATTCGGGGATTTCCGAGCCATCGGGGTTGGTTTTGGCGGAAGTCCACAAGCTCATGTCCATTTCTGTTACAGTTTTTCCGTTCAGCATTACCCATATCATTTTGTCTTTGCAGGTGATGGTATATTTGTTCCATTTACCTGGCTTTTTCACACGGCTTTCGCTGGCGGGCAAGTGGCCGAAGACAGCACCGCACTGCCAGGAAGCAGGGGAGTTGGCCCATTTTTCGGCATGGTCATCCGCAATTTGTATTTCCACAGAGTTGGGAATCCAGTTGTCGATATTGCTGGCATACACAATCACCCCACTGTTGGTGCCATCGGCGGTTTTAAATTCCAAATCAATTATAAAATTGTCGTATTCTTTTTCACTCCAAAGGGCTTTGTCTTCAGAAGCTGTTAAAACACCGTCTTCAAAACTCCACACCCCACCCGGACGAATGGCATTGGACAAATCGGAGGAAAATAAATCAGTCCAGCCCGTTTCGTTGGTTTTCGGGTGTTTTTTAGGCGGAACCTGGGCGTGGATATTCGCAGCAAGAAATAAGGAAATACAGGCAAAAAGAAAGGTTTTTTTCATGGTAAGGATATTGTTAAGTTGTTCAAATCAAATTTCAATCTTTTATTTCAGGTTTAAAATTTCCACTTTCCGAAAATCAATCGGTTGCCCTTCGCTTTGAAGAGCAATAAAGCCTTCTTTAAGTAGTTTTCCGTCCTGCTTCATGGCCGGGTCGTGCCCTTCTACAACCCCTCCTCCTATTTGAGGCTGGCTGTATTGCAAAACGGTATCCCCGTTGATGATGTGGGTAATCAGGGAATCGCCCAGCACAATGGCCTCAGCCCGCACCCACTGGTCGCCATCGTAGGTTTTGGAAGTGGATGGGATGCAATGCCGGGGATCAACCTCGCCTTCGTACACCACATCCGTGCCTGGTGAACACATATTGCCGGTAGGCCGTGGATTGCCATCGCCCAGCCCGCCAAGGAACTGCATTTCCACGGAAATCGGCCAGTTTTGCTCCTTCGGCATCGTTCGGGGGTCTTGCGAATGAAACATGATGCCAGAGTTTCTGAGCGTATAATCCGGAGCGCCCGGGTACAGCCCACCTACAAAACGATACTCTACTACCAGGTGAAAATGGGAATAAGGCTTTTTGTAATAAAGATGCCCGAATTGATCGTTGAAATCATCCCCATACTCATCATACCGTACTTGCAAAATACCATCTTCTACCCGAAAAGTATTGCCGTAATTTTCCCCAACTTCATGGTGGAAGATTTTCACAATCCAGTCGTCAATATCTTTTCCATTGAACAGGGATTCCCATTCTTTTTTGTTTTCATTGGCGCTTGTAGGTTCGTTTTTATCGGTATTTCCTGAGCAACCTGAAAATAGTAAGGAAATGATAAGGTAAGCAAGGGAAATATGGGTGGGTATAAGGTTATTTTGGTTCACTGCTTTTTAGGTTTTAGTGGGAGGATTGTCAATATTAGCATTTCATACCGTCTGGTCAAAAACTTTTCCTACAAATACATCCACTGGTCAAACACGGCTGCTTGTCCACAGTACTGCTCCTTTTCATCCACGATATTCCAAACGGTCGCTTTTTCTATCATAAACCTTTTTCCGGTGGCAGCAATGCGGATGCCGCTGTAATCGTCAATAAAGCCTTCCCGGGTAACCCTTGCCATAAAACGGGCACGCTCCTCCCTGTTCACCGGTTCGGCCGATTTTCGGGAAGGGAGCTGGGTAAAATCTTCCCACTCCATTTCAAAAAGGTTGAGGGAAGTTTGGTTGCCAAAATTGAAAATCGGGTCGGCTTCAGTACCATGCGAAACCAGGGCAAAAGGGGCGTAAAATAATTGTTTTATCAGTTCCTCATTGGAAGATTGAATAGGCAGCAGTTTTTTTTCCGTCCACCGCTCAAAGCTGCTGCAAAGAAGTTGTGCGTGGCGGTGGTAGAAGGGAGTATTGAGGATGAAAGGGATGGGGTAGTTCATCAACTTAAATATTTTAAACCTTAAACCCTTCAGGTTTCAGCGATAATTAAATGCTATAAAAATTGCTTAAAACCTGAAGGGTTTTATTCAATTAAAAAAATTCAAGGATGGGCATCCACCCATTCTTCACCATCACCAAATACTTCTTTTTTCCAGATGGGGATTCGTTGCTTCAACGTATCAATGGTGTATTTGCAGGCTTCAAACGCTTCCTGACGGTGGGGAGTGGAAACGGCTATCACCACGGCGGCTTCACCAATTTGGAGGATGCCTTTGCGGTGGTAAATCGCCATTTTTTCCACGGGCCATTTTTCTTTTACCTCATCGGCCAGCTTTTCCATTTCCTGCATCACCATTTTGTCGTAAGCCTCATACTCCAGGCGCACTACTTCCTTCTGGCGGGTGTGCTTTCTTACTGTGCCGATAAAAACATCAATGGCCCCGGCCTCATCGGAAGCCACGGCTTTGATGACCTCATTTACATCAATGGGCGTATCGGATAAGTTGAGTTTTATCATGTGGTTGGGTTTTTCGTTCGGTTGCCGATCCGACCGCTCAAAGCGGTCAGATCGGTAAGAGGATTAACCTCCACTTACCGGGGGGATCAGCGCTACTTCATCACTTTCTTTTAGTATTTGGTCTTTTTTGCTGTATTCACTGTTGACAGCCACCATCACGGCATTGAGGTCTTTCAATTCCGGATAATCGGCTTTCAACTGATCGAGCAAGTGCTGCACACTGGCATTGTCAGGCATTTCGTATGTTATGCTTGATTGGCCAATGATGTCTTTGGTAATGCCAAATAATAATATGTTGAGTTGCATAGTTTTTTTAAGCTACAGCCATCTTACCAGGTTTAAATCTTGCTTGTGGGGCAGCATGGGGTTTTGTGCGAAAATTCTGAAACCATACTCAAATACCCCGGCAAAAGCTGCTTTTACCTCGCATTCGTATGTTACTTCATTGGAAACGTCTTCTTCGCCTGCTGTGTTCAATATTTTTTCTTCAACTTTTTTCTTTTCCAGTTCGTGGGTAGCAACAATCTCGACTTTACCATCTTGCCGTTTGGCAAAAACCAATTCTACACCTACATCTTCCGGGTTTAGTGTTTTCAAATCAAGGGTAATGGCAGCTTTAAATGCTTCGCCCAGCGGAAGGGGATGATTATCTGCATCGTAAACATCCTTATCTATTACTTCAATAGTATTCCACAAACCGGATACCTTTTCTTTCCACTCTACGAGTGCCTTTGCATTCTGAAAGTTTTGCTGGGTAATTAATGCAGAGCGCTTATGAAGTTTACCATAAAACTTGTCCATATAATCGTCCATCATACGTTTCATGGTAAAGACAGGAGCAACGCGGGCTATGGTATGTTTGATGCGCTGAATCCACTTGGCAGAAATGTTTTCTTTACCGGCATTATAGTATTCCGGAATAATCTCGTGTTCCAGCATACTGTAAATGGTTTCGGCATCCAGCTCATTCTGGAAGTCCTGGTTTTCGTATATTCTTTCTTCCGTGAGTGCCCATCCGGCTTCAGGCAGGTAACCTTCTGCCCACCAGCCGTCCAATACACTGAAATTCAGTACGCCGTTCATGGTAGCTTTCATGCCACTGGTGCCTGAGGCTTCGAGTGGCCTGGTGGGTGTATTCAGCCATACATCTACACCTTGCACCAGTTTGGTGGCCAGTTCCATGTCATAATCTTCCAAAAAAATAATTTTTCCTAAAAATTCAGGGCGACTGGAGATTTCATTAATCCGTTTGATGATGGCCTGCCCGCCCTTGTCTGCCGGGTGCGCTTTGCCTGCAAACAAAAACTGAACAGGATATTTTGGGTTATTTACAATTTTAGCCAGCCTTTCTTCATCAGTAAAAAGCAGTTGTGCCCGCTTGTAGGTAGCAAACCTACGGGCAAAGCCAAACATAAGGCTATTTCCGTTCAGTGCATTCAGCGTTTCAATGATTCTTTTTGGGTTTTCGTGCCGTACCCGCATGTTTAGTTCCAGGCGGTCTTTCACCATTTGTATCAGTGCCTCTTTTTGTTCCAGGCGAATTTTCCTGATGTCATCATCGGGCACTTCATGTATCTTTTCCCATTGCTTCGCATCAGACTGGTGGTTGAGAAAATCTTCGCCAAATGTGTTTTTGTACAATTGCTGCCAGGCTTTGGATGTCCATGTATAATAATGAACGCTGTTGGTTACATAGCCTATGTGCAATTCATTGGCCTCATAACCCGGATAAAGCGGTTTGAACATTTCCCTGGAGACAGAACCGTGTAAGCGGCTCACACCATTTACTTCCTGAGAAAGATGGCAGGCCAGGTGGCTCATTGAAAAGACCTCTTCTTTGTTGTCGGGGTCAATACGACCCAGTCCCATAAATTTTTCCCAGGAAAGGCTGAGGTTGCTTGCTACTTCTGACATATACGGCCAGAGCATATCTTCATGAAAGGTATCGTGCCCGGCAGGCACAGGCGTGTGGGTAGTAAACAGTGAAGTTGAGCGCACCACTTCTACAGCTTGCGGATAAGAAAGTTCTTTTTCTTGAATGAGCCTTCTGAGCCGCTCTAAGCTGATAAACGCAGCGTGTCCCTCATTAAGATGATAAACTTCTGGTGTAAAGCCCACTGCTTCCAGCATACGGATGCCTCCAATGCCCAGTAATATCTCTTGTTTTAACCTGTTTTCCTGGTCGCCCCCATACAACTGATGTGTAATAGAGCGGTCGTGTTCATTATTTTCGTCAATATCCGTATCAAGCAGATACAAAGGAATGCGGCCTACACTGGCTTTCCATACTTTGGCGAAAAGCGTTCTTTGGGGCAAATCTATAGATATTTTTATCCATTGACCGCCCGCGTCTTTTACAGGTTCTACGGGGAGGTGTGTAAACCTTTGTGCATCATGATGTGCGATTTGGTCACCGTGCAGGGAAAGCTCCTGGCGAAAGTATCCATACCGGTACAGCAAGCCAATACCCACCATAGAAACGTTAGAGTCGCTGGCTTCTTTGAGGAAATCGCCGGCCAATACACCCAGGCCTCCTGAATATAATTTCAGGGAAGAATGTAAGCCATACTCCATGCAAAAATAGGCGATTTTGGGTGAAGATGCCTGCGGGGTTGTGGCAATATACTTTTCAAAACCACCAGATACTTCTTTTAAACTTTTCAAAAAATCAGCATCCTTGAGCAAGGCTTCATATCGCTGGTAATCTGTGGCGTCGAGCAGGGCAATGGGGTTGTGTCCTACTTTTTCCCAAAGAGCCGGGTCAACATGACGGAATAACGCTTTGGCATCATGATTCCATGACCACCATAAGTTTCTGGAAATTCTTTCAAGTGCAGCCAACTCCCTGGGCACTTTTGATTGTATAAATATTCTTTTCCAATTGGGGGAATGAAAGTCATTCATGAATCAATTCTTCTTTTATAGTCAAAAAATGATAGTCTAAATAAAACGGAGCAATTTTAGTCAAAGGTATATGTTTCGGCGTGAATGTAGTAAGGCATTTCTTACTGATGTTATTTTTTTTTCTTTTTCGTAGAAATTTGTTTGCGAGTGCGGCTCTTTTTTTTCATATCTTTTGTTTGCTGATACGCCTCATCTACCAAAATGGTAAAATCTGCCAGTACATTCATATAATTAATAAATGCATCATAAGGTGTATTATACGGATTAAAATACCGGTGTACATCGCCATCTGAAAAAAACTTGGTACACATATAATAAAAATGATCGCTGGTTTGCAAATATCTCCAGGTTTTTAACAGTTTCTCATCTTTGCAAGCATGCACTTTTTTTCCCAGTTCGTATAGTTTCTCAAAAGCGTCATCCTGCAAATCGTTGCCCAGCCAGGCCGTCAGATCGCGCTCTTCATCAGCCCAGGAAATAGGGTAAGCCACATCAATAGGCCCTACCGGATTGAATTGAGTAACAGCTTCTTTGGGAGTAACAAATGAATATTTTTTTTGTTTGAGTATGTGCCCGGGCAACGCTTTCAAAAACTCAAAAATGCCGGTTTCTTCCCATTGGTGCTCGCCAAAAGTTTCATAATCCATAAACAAATTAACAAGCTCTTCCTCTTCAGGTATGGCATCGAGCCATTCTACAAATTTTTCGGGCGTGAGGGGCCACTCCGGCCAGTTGCGGTTTGAGAACCGGAAGGCAATGTCATCGCTCAGCACAAAATTTCTCAAAAGAATCTTCAGTTTAGGGTTTTCCGCACTTTGATAGAGGTAGTTTGGGCTTTTCCATCCCAAAATATGCTTGGCACCTTCTGTAAGCATTCCCTTGAAGCCCATCTTACCTACCATGGCACCAATTTCATCGGAATAGATAAGCTCGGTATTTCTGAAAATACGGGGTTTTTGCCCAAAAAAATCTTCTATCAGGGAAGTATGGAGCTTTACTTGTTGTTTAAATTCTTTTTTACTTTTTAATGCGCTGAGACTGTGGGCGTATGTTTCACCCAAAAATTCCACACACCCAGTTTTTGCCAGCTTCTGGAAGCTTTTGAGTACTTCTGGTTCGTACATCCTGAACTGCTCCAGGGCCGTGCCCGATATTGAAAAGCTGACTTTGAACTTTCCCTTATGTTTTTTTATCAGCTTATAAATGAGTTCGTTGGCAGGAAGATAACATTTGGTGGCTACTTTGTGCATCACACTGCGGTTGAGGTAATCGTCGAAATAGTGATGCTCTTTGCCAATATCGAAAAACCGGAATGTACGTACGCGAAAAGGTTGGTGTACCTGGAAATACAAACAAATGTTTTTCATGAGGTTTGGGGCGTTATTTCCTGGTAAATCTGGTTTACTTTCGTGGCCACACTTTCCCATTTCAGGTTGTCTACTTCTAGCTTTCCAAATTTGCTAAAAGTTTTGGACAATGCCTGATAATGGAGCAATCCGTAAATGGCATCGGCCAGTCCGTTGATGTCCCAAAAGTCAATTTTCAATGCGTGTTGCAATACTTCAGCTACGCCCGACTGCCTGGATACAATTACCGGAACATTGGAGCGCATGGCCTCCAGGGGTGAAATACCAAAAGGTTCAGAAACGGAAGGCATTACGTAAATATCACTCAGGGCAAACATTTGTTCTACTTCTTTTCCTTTCAAAAAACCTGTGAAGTGAAAATGGGAAGATATGCGTAACTCAGCCACCCGCTTCACCATTTTGTGGAGCAAATCGCCACTGCCTGCCATTACAAACCGTACGTTTTTTTCTTTTTGCAGTACTTTGTGGGCAGCTTCCACAAAATATTCCGGGCCTTTTTGGTAAGTTACCCTTCCTAAGTACGTCACTATTTTTTCTTTCAGGTGCCGCTTGGGTATTTCTTCTTCTTTACTTTCCAGGGGAAGTACGGCATTGTGTACGGTTAGTACTTTTTCAGGGGCTATTTTGTACTTGTCAATAATGATATTGCGGGTAAGGTGGCTAACGGCAATTACTTTGCTGGCAGCTTGCATCCCGCTTTGCTCCAGTTCAAAAACAGGCTGGTTAATTTCTTTGCCCGAACGGTCAAATTCGGTAGCATGCACGTGCGCCACCAAAGGTTTTTTGCTCACTTTTTGTGCTGCAATGGCCGCCGGAAAAGTGAGCCAGTCGTGGGCATGGATTACATCAAACTGATAGATGGTAGCCAATTTTGCAGCTACCAGTGCATACCGGGAAACTTCTTCCAGCAAGTTATGCCCATACGTACCCGAAAATTCAAATTTCTCTGCAAAAATCCGAGACTCAAAAGTTGTCTTTTCCTCAACATTTTGTCCGGTCAGTTGGCCGTAAGCTTCTGGTGAAATGTATGGAAGGAGGTTTACGCCCACTTCCAAATAAGTGAGGTTTTGCCAGATGTCCTGATACCTGGCATTGTTCAGGTCAATGACCACATCGCTGGCATCTACCATCTGGGTAATGGGCACATCTCCGGGCGACTGTGCAGAGAGCATACGCCCTTTTTCATCCCGGGCCACTTTGGGCACAACAAAAATTACTTCGATGCCTTCACGCAACAAACCTTGCGTGAGGCCAAAAGATGCTGTACCCAAACCGCCTGAAATGTGTGGAGGAAATTCCCATCCAAACATCAAGACTTTCATATGGGTGATAGGTTGTAGTTGTACCCGTGCCTGTCATATTCAGACACTGGCAGGCTGCGTGGCAAGGTCATACTCATGGATGAGCTTGCCCATTCTTATAATTTCTGCTACGTTCCACGCTTGCGAAATAGCCCCTCCCGGCTTATGGGGCGGGTCTCCGTCATACACTTCCGAAATAGTGCTGATGCCACGTTCTGTCAATACTTCTTCAAACCCCAGATACAGGGAATTTAAAAATGGAAGCGCGTCGCGTCCGTGCTGGTTTATGTATGCCTCTGCAAAATGTCCTGTTAGCCAGGGCCATACGCTACCCTGATGATAGGCGGCGTTTCTTTCAGCAAAATTACCCTGAAAAGTACCTTTATATTGATCATTCTTAGGCGAGAGGCTGCGTAACCCACGTGGCGTAAGCAATTCTTGCTGTACCGTTTCCAAAACAGATTCTTTGATAGCATCTTCTTGGATAGGACTATATGGCAATGAAAGTGCAAATATCTGATTAGGGCGCACTGACCAATCTTCCTTTCCTTCGAATACATAATCGGCCAGATAACCTTTCTTTTCATCCCAAAATGTATCCACAAAAGCCTTCGCTATTTTTTCGGGCATGTGTTTCCATGCTTTGATAAAACGCTTTCCATCGGCAGAACGGGGGCCGGCTACTTCCAGGGCATAACATATAGCATTATACCAAAGGGCGTTTACCTCAACGGCCAGGCCCGGGCGGGGTGTTACAGGTTTTCCATCCAGGGTAGCATCCATCCAGGTAAGGGCATGGTCGGGAGAACCACCATACAAAAGGCCATCTTCCTGCATTTTAATGTTAAAGTCTGTACCTTTTCGGTAAGCTTCCAGTATAGATATGATTACTTTACCATATTTTTTCCATATAACAGTTTTATCTCCAATTTGCTGGTGATATTTCTGCAAGGCCCAAAAAAACCACAATTGCGCATCGATAGAGTCGTACCGTACCTGGGCTCCGGCAGTTTCCCAGTATGAGAAAAACACACCCTGCCGGTCTTTAATCATGGTTTCAAGTACTGCCCTGAAACTTTTGATATCCCCGGTAGCTGCTGCTATGCCGGGCAGGGCAATAAAAGTATCCCGTCCCCCTTTTCCACTCCAGTGATAGCTCACTACTACATCGGTACGGTCTTGTTTTCTATTAGGGCCATAGGTTTTCAGTATAAACTGACGGGCAGCTTCTTTCAGGCAGTTCTCATAAGAGTTTCTGGAGGTTCTGCGCCTGGTTTGTGTATTGAACAACCGGAGCAAATTAGCTGTTTTGGTTTCTTCCATCCCTCCGGTAAAAATGATACTTTCTTTTCTTTTGAGTTCTACTTCAAAATACCCTGGTGAATATAAATCTTCCTGGTAATCATCCCCTCTTTCCTGTTCTACCGGATATTCAACATTGTAATACCAGTCAGGAGCAGCAATAAAGTTTGTTTCCTTAGACAGTTGCATGAACAAATCAGCATATTCTTCATACATACGCAGCTTGATGCCCTGGTGTATTTCATCAATATTTTCCAAAACCGATTCATTGGCTTTATTTAGGGAGTTTACTTCCCGAAATGCAAGAAATGGCGTTAGCCTGAGCGTAATGGGAGAGAGGGCTTCTTCTAAAGTGTATCGTACCAAAGTGCGGCTTTCGTGTTCTACCAACAGCTTTTCCTTGGTAAGCAGCACACCTCCTACACGATAGGTAAGTTTGGGGATGGGGTCGGATACATAATCTTCCAGGTACTTATGTCCTTTGGGGTGGTATTTCTCCGGAAATTTATGAATACCCAGGTTGAATACCTTATCATCTTGCACAATGGTAGCATCCAGGCTTGATATCAGCACATGCAAACCCGATAAGTTAGGCTGAGGGGCCACCAATAACCCGTGGTGTTTTCTGGTATTACAATCTAAAATGGTATTAGACGCATAAGCCCCCGATTTATTAGAGCGAACGACTTCTTTGTCCAGTGAGTAAGCGAGGTTTACCAGTTGGGTTTTATCAAACTTTATGTAACTCATTTTATCAAAATTTGAAGCTGAAATCCACGAAATACCTAAAACAGGAAAAGTATCTCAAAAACAGCAGGGATTTCAGGTTATAAACTTTTATTATAATTAATAGTCAAATACCTTATTTGATAACAAAATTACAGTATTTAACGGTATTTATTTTATTAGTTTTCAAAAAAATGCCAAATTTTCTTAAAGTCAACTAATATAAATAAAAAAGCATCTGCCCTTGGGGAGCAGATGCTTTCCTAAATGTATGTAAAAAGGTATTACAACAGGCAAATGACTGCCCAAACCGCCAATACCAAAGTAATTTTTACTGCCAGAAAAAACCGTTTCCTGAAATCCATATCTGTTGAGAACATATCTAACAAAAGTTTAATGAATAATGAATACTACAGAAATTCGTAACAAAGCAAATATCTAGTTACGATGAATTTTTTTAAAGGTTGTACCTTTATCAATAGCTCAAAAAAAATCAGGCCGGGATTTCCCAGCCTGATGCTTAGCTATGTGTGTTATTGGATAATGTACTGTAGGGTATAGTTCAATTCGGATACCAACCTGGCAGAAGGTTGTAAAACCATCTTAAAAAATAAAATAGCCTAGAAGTTTTTATAAATTAACATATTGAAAATCAGAGCATTACAGCATGTTTTATTTCCTTAAAAAAAATCGGCACTGAAAATCAGTATAGCTGTAAAACGTATAATTTTATCCACATTCGGGAAGAAATTCCCAGGTTGGGAGAATACAGTAAGCAGCAGCAGTGCCTGACTGCTATTGCCTACTGCCAACTTTACCCATCCCGCTTACTCCCTGGAATGGTTACGCCCAACCCCCCATCAATACGGATGGCTTGCCCGGTGATGAAAGGGGCACGGTCGCTGCACACAAAACAAATCAGTTCTGCCACTTCTTCCGGTTTGGCTACCCTTTTGAGCAAGTGCATATCTTTGGCTTCCTGAAAAACCTCTTCAGGGTTGGGCGATTGGGAAAAACCCCATCGCAGCATGGGTGTATCTACAGAGCCGGGGCAAATGGCCACTGAGCGGATTTCAGGTGCATAATCTACGGCAATGCTGCGCGTAAGCCCCAGCATGGCTGTTTTGGAAGTGGTGTAAGGGCACACATTATTTTGGCTCATCATGGCCTGTACGCTGGATACATTCACCACCACACCGCTGCCCGCCTTTTGCATAAAAGGAATAGCATGTTTGGCACATAAAAAAGCGGATTTCAGGTTGATATTCATCACCTGGTCCCATTCTTCTTCGGTGGTTTCGGTAATGCGGGCATAATGCTGAATGCCCGCGTTATTCACCAAATAGTTCACTTTCCCAAAATGGGAAGCCGCTTTTTCAACAGCGGCCTTCACTGCTTGTTCATTGGCAACGTCGCATTTAATAAACAGGGCTTTGCTGCCAAGCTCCTGCACTAACTTCTCTCCATTTTCTTCGTCTATATCCAGAATTGCTACATTAGCGCCTTCCCTTACATAAATTTTTACTGCTGCCGCCCCAATACCTTTGCTGCCTCCTGTAAGGATGGCAGTTTTCTGCTGATGTTCCATGTTTTTGAAAGTTTATATTACGTGATTATTTTCTGAGTGCCAAAATCTGTTGTTCAATGGAAATATAGAAACTAAACCGCAATTGGGCAGAAAAAAAAGATAAAAATATCTACTTTTGAATTGTTCGTAAATTTTTCGTGAGTGAAATCGGATTTCTGATGGAAAAAGCAATGGAGACTGTTCCCGAAAAAAGTAAAGCGGCTGATTATTTTTCAATAATGCAAGAAATGGAGCATGAGCAACTGGTTTTCTGCAACGACGCGGCTACCGGGCTCAGGGCGATCATTGGTATACATTCAACGGTGCTGGGGCCTTCCATGGGCGGTTCCCGTATGTGGAACTATCAAAACACTGAAACCGCGGTTACTGATGTACTGCGGCTTTCCAGGGGCATGACATATAAAGCTGCCATGGCCGGGCTGGACGTAGGAGGAGGAAAGGCCGGGCTGATTGGCGATCCCCGTAAGCTCAAGTCAGAGGCTTATTTCAGGAGGTTTGGCAAATTTATCGAGAGCCTGAATGGTAAATACGTTACGGCAGGCGATGTAAATATCAACCTGAAAGACCTGGCGCATATTCGTACAGAAACCCGGCATGTAACCGGCCTGCCCGAAAGCATGGGCGGTTCGGGTTCGTCTTCCGTCATTACGGCATACGGAACTTATATGGGCATAAAGGCAGCGGCCAAATATGCTTATGGAAGCGATAGTCTGGAAGGGAAGAAAGTAGCCGTGCAGGGAGTAGGGGCGGTAGGCATTCATCTTTTGCCACATTTGCGAAAAGAAAATGCCGAAGTATTCGTAAGTGATATTGAAGAAGAAAGGCTGCAATTTGCTGCCCGTGAACATGGGGCAACTGTGGTAAATGAAGCTGATATTTACGGACTGAATGTAGATATTTTTTCGCCCTGTGCGCTTGGTGCCAGCATCAGTGACGATACCATTGAGCAGCTAAAATGCCGGGTAATTGCCGGAGCTGCCAACAACCAGCTGGCCGATGAAGAAAAACATGGCAGATTATTACAAGAAAAAGGTATCGTTTATGCCCCGGATTTCGTTGTTAATGCCGGAGGCATTATGGCGGTGGCTGCCGAATATTTTAAGGAATACAACAGAGAATTGCTTTATCAAAAGGCTGAAAATATTTACGATAGTTGCCTGCATGTACTTCAATACGCAGATGAAAATCAAATGACAGTACAAAAAGCTGCGATTTCGCTGGCCGGGCAAAGGATTGAACAGATAGGAAACTTAAAGAAAACCCTGTAATTTATTTAGGAATAGGATGTTGAACAGAAGGCTTTTAAGGATCAAGGCAATGCAGTACGTTTATGCCTTCAAACAGTGTAAACGTGCCAATTATCATGTGGCCCTCACATTGATTGAAGATGCATACAAGCCTGACCTGAACGCGCCCGTGGCTCCTGATATTCAGGCACTGGCGCAAGAGCGGGAAAAAGCAGTAAGTTTTTTTGAAGTATTGTTTGCAGGCGGTAAAGTGGAAGAAAGTTTTCCGGAAGAAACGCAGCGGGTTGTGCAGGAAGCACTGGAAAAGTATAAGTCTTTGTGCAGAAAAGATCGAAACTTTTTAGGTAAGCAGCTGGTAAATACCACAGAAAAGGTGCATGATTACTACCTGTTATTTATGCTATTGTTAATTGAGCTTGCCAAAGCATCAAAACGGAAGGCAGATAAATGGCATAATGGAAATGCCATATCATCGGAAGGTAGGGGAAGCTATAATTTTTCCGAAAATAGCCTGATTAACACCATCAGGAATCATGAGCCTTTGTTGGAAGTTGCTGCACAAAAAAACCTGCATTGGAAAGAATATCAGTCTGAAATTAAGCAATGGTATCAAAACCTTACCGAAGAAGATGCAGAGTTTTTAGCGTACCAGCAGTTGCCTAGCACTAAATTTGAGGATGATAAAGCCATAGTATCACATGTGCTCACCCTGATTTTTGCCGATGAGGCTATTATGCAGGTATTGGAGGAGAAGGATTTGAACTGGGCCGAAGACAGGAAAGTGACCAAAAGTATGGTCAAGAAAAGTATCAAATCCATCAGCCCGGAAGATGCTGACACTATGGAATTGACGGAACTGTCAGTAAATTGGGAAGAAGATAAAATTTTCCTGACTGATTTGTTCAGTCATACGGCCGAAAATGATGATGCTTACGAGGTAATTATTGCTGAGCATACAAAAAACTGGGCACTGGACAGGATCACAGTAGTAGACCATATTATCCTAAAACTGGCCATTGCCGAGCTCATTCATTTTCCAAGTATTCCGGTGAAGGTTACAATCAATGAATATATTGATATATCAAAAAATTATAGTACGCCAAAAAGTAAACAATTTGTAAACGGCTTGATTGACGTAATGGCAAATAACCTGCAAAAGGAAGGAAAAGTGAGGAAAAGTGGCAGGGGATTGATTGATAATCGATAAAAGCATTGACGAAAGTAGTCGGTTTTTCGTTATATATATAAAAATGTAAATAAATTAACACATGAGTAAAACAGGTAGTAGCACTTTAGCCTTACTTGCTGGAATGATAGTTGGAGGAGTCGTCGGTATCCTCTATGCACCTGACAAGGGCATCAATACCCGTGATAAATTTGCCTTTAGGCTTGAAAGATACAAGTTGAAGCTGGAAGAATTGCTGGCTGATATTGGCAGGACCAGGGACGCGATGCCCCAAAGTGCTGCCCGTTCCAGTGGGGAGAAGGTAATTAATGATGCAAGAGAAAAAGCCCAACAACTGCTGAACGATGTAGATGACCTTTTAAATCAAATTAACCAGGAAACTACTGAAAAGTAATGGTAACAGTAACCCTAATTGAAGGGGATGGCATTGGCCCTGAAATAACGCTTGCCGTAAAAGAAGTTTTCAAAGCAGCTGACGTGCCCATTGCATGGGAAGAAGAAGCCGCCGGACAAACAGCCCTGGAGCAATCAGGAGAGCTTTTACCAGCCTCTCTCATAGATTCGATAAATCGGAACAAAGTAGCACTAAAAGGCCCCATTACTACACCGGTAGGCAAAGGCTTTAAAAGCGTAAATGTTCAGCTCAGGCAGTTGTTTGACCTTTATCAGAATATCAGACCTTGCAGCACAACGCCGGGTATTGTTACTAAATTTGAAAATGTTGACCTGGTATTGTTCAGGGAAAATACGGAGGGGCTTTATTCTGGTTTGGAATTTTATGATGAGCGCCTGCAAATTTCGGACAGTATTGCCCGCATTACAAAAGACGGTTGTTACCGTATTGTGAAAGCTGCTTTTGAATATGCCAAAGTGAATAACAGAAAGACGATAACGCTTGTACACAAAGCAAATATCCTGAAAAGCGGTGGCAGGCTTTTCCTGGATGCTGGCGAAGAAGTGGCCGGGGATTATCCTGGTATTACATATAACAACAGGATTATTGACAATATGTGTATGCAGCTGGTGGCACGTCCGGAAGATTACGATGTAGTGGTAACTACCAATTTGTTCGGTGATATCCTTTCTGACCTTTGTGCCGGGCTTGTTGGAGGGTTGGGCGTAGTGGCCGGGGCCAACGTGGGAGATAATATTGCCATTTTTGAAGCAGTGCATGGTTCGGCTCCGGATATTGCAGGAAAAGGCATTGCCAACCCCACCGCTTTGTTGCGATCGGCCATTATGATGTTGCATCATTTGGAACTGAACGATCATGCAAAACGGATAGATAACGCACTTGATAAAACATTAGCCAATGCAAATACTCGCACGGCCGATTTGGGTGGCACAGCGAATACAGCTACTTTTGCACAAAATATTATCAATAATTTAACCTGATTTTATTCTTTACGTTCAGTAACAAACTTAACGTTTGTATTGAACAGTAACTTTTTTAAATAAAACTTATAGAATAATGAAAAATTATCAGAAGCTAACCTTGTCTGTTGTAGTTTTGTTAATATTGGGCAGCTGCTCCAATGCTGGCCTGGAAGAAAGAGTGGCTGAGCTGGAACAAAAAGTAGCCCAGCTTGAAGCACAGGCTTCAGGTGAACCTCAATCAGTTGCGCTGACAAGTAGTACTAACGAAAACCAACCGACAGAAGCAGGAGCTGTACCAAAGTTTGAGTTTGCTGAAATGGAACATGATTTTGGAGCTATCAATGAAGGAGAAGTGGTACAGCATACTTTTTCTTTTACCAATACAGGTGAAGCTCCCCTGGTTATCCAGAATGCTTCAGCCTCTTGTGGATGTACCGTTCCTCAGTGGCCCAAAGAACCTGTGGCAGTGGGAGAAACTGGAGAAATCCAGGTTAGGTTTGACAGCTCAAATAAACCAGGTATGCAAAACAAAACCATACGCATCACAGCCAATACTGATCCGGCTACTACTACATTACGTATTAAAAGTAATGTAACGCCAAAATCAGAGGCATCTGCCGGACCGGTACGAAAATAAATTTTTAAAAGAACTATTCATTTGACCAATAACCTGTAGCCATAACTGCAGGTTATTGGTATTTACAACTATAACTAACCACAAACAAAACATGCTTTCGTTCATTTTACTACAAGCTACTGACGGACAAAACCCCCTGTTCAGCAATCTTATTCTTATTGGTGGTATCGCCATCATTTTTTATTTTTTCATGATCCGCCCACAGCAGAAAAAGCAAAAACAACAGAAAAGTTTTCTAAGTGAAGTGAAAAAGGGGGATATGGTGGTTACCGTTGGTGGCATGCACGGAAAAATAGTAGGTATCGAGGATGACAATATTATTCTGGAAGTAGACAAGGGCGCTCGCATAAAATTTGATAAATCATCTATCTCTTTTGAGTCTAGCAAGCGATATTCTCAAAACGCAAGCTGATTTTCAGCATGCGTTGTGTATTCTCATCATTACTGTTATGTTATTAACCAATAATTGCGGTAACACACCGCTTTTTGGTAAGTATATGATCGTTTACGGCAGTGGAAAAAAAATCTATGTGGGATGTAATACAGCAGTTTACCAAAGCATTTCCTTCTCCTGAAGGAAACCTTAAGATAATTGTGCTGTGTGTGGTGGCTGCTACTACTTTCTGGTTTTTTAGTGCGTTGAATAAAAGTGATTATACTACAAAAATTGCATATCCTGTTACTTTCCAATACGATACTGACAGTACTGTGCTGTTGGGCGAATTGCCCGATAATGTGATTGTAGATGTTACCGGAGGAGGATGGAACTTGTTAAGAAAAACCTTTTCTATTGACAGCCCCCCCATCATTGTTGAGCTGGAAGAGCCAACCAAAACACCTTTTATTTTGGGCAGTAGCCTCACGCCAAATATCTCCGAAAAACTGGAGGGTGACCTTCGGCTCAATTATGTGGCAACAGATACGATCTTTCTGAAAATAGAGAAAAAGGCAGAAAAAGAAATAGTGCTTACTATTGACAGCCTGCTTATTGATTTGGCCGACAATTACCGTGTCATTTCTCCGGTTACTATTGTTCCTAAGACCATCCGCGTAACCGGGCCTGAAACGCAAATCAGTGAAGTGCCGGATACCCTGATGATCCAGATCCCTGAAGATGAAATATCAAAAAACTATGAAGAAACACTGCCCCTTACCTATGATGATGCCCCCTACATTCGCCTGATGCCTAATCAGGCAGAGATACGCTTCGAGGTTGCCTCCTTTATGTTACTTACCCAGGAGGTACGCCCTGTATTTGAGAATTTCCCCGAAGATAATTCACTGACTCTAGCCCAGGATGTAATCAGTATTTCGTTTTGGATGCCTGAAGATTTGCTGGATAATGATGACAGCCTGTATTTCGAGGTAGTAGCAGATTTGCAGAAAATGGATAAAACAGATAGTACTGTTGTACCTGAACTGCGAGCCTATCCCCCACAAGCTACTGATATTTTACTGCTTCCTACCCAACTGAAGGTCATTGATGCAAACGTTGAATAAACCCTTGCAAATAGGAGTAACCGGAGGAATAGGGGCGGGCAAGAGCCTGGTGTGTCGTATTTTTCATGTAATGGGCACTCCTGTATATAATGCCGACGACCGTGCAAAATGGCTGATGGCCCATCATCAACCGCTTAAGGATGAAATCAAGCAATTTTTTGGTGAAAAAGCTTATTTACAGGATGGTTCGCTTAATCGGCCTTTTTTATCTGAAAAAGTTTTTAACAACGAAGAACAGCTAAAAAAATTAAATGCTCTCGTACACCCAAAAGTAGGGGAAGATTATGAAGCCTGGGTCAGGCAACAAACAACTGCTTATGTAGTAAAAGAAGCCGCCTTACTCATAGAAGCAGGTTCTTACAAAGCTCTTGATTATCTCGTAACGGTAAATGCTCCTGAGGATGTCCGCCTCGAGAGGGTTGTACTTCGGGATACCCACCGGTCGGTAAAGGATGTAAAATCCATTATGCAAAAACAACTTTCTGATGAAGAAAGGGCTGCCAAAGCAGATTTTGTAATAATAAACGACGGTAAATCGTTGGTTGTGCCTCAGGTGTTACAGTTACACAAACGATTTTTAAAAGAGGCGAGGGAATAGGGTTTGTAGTGTTAGTGTTTGTAGTTTTCTGTTTATAGTTTCAAGTTCTCGAACTCCAAACAATAAACTTCCCCATTCATCCAAGCAGGTTTGTAGGCAGGGAAATCTGGTCGGTATAAAATTTCATGCGGGAGTGGGAGGCATCCAGCAACTCTATCTTTTCAATTTTATCCAGCTTGTGGTTATAAAAGGCTTCTACATAATAGTTATGCACCAGATATAGATTGACTTTGTAGCCATAATACCGGATAGCAACCACAAAGGAACCTTCCCGGTACAGAAGCTGTACCTTGTCTTTCAAGGGCAACGCTGTGAACTCGTAAGAAGACATGTTGTAGTTGCATAGAAACTCATCAAACAAAAAAACCGCTAAGTAGCGGTTTAGGGTGAAAGACCGGATTCGAACCGGCGGCCTCCAGAGCCACAATCTGGCGCTCTAACCTACTGAGCTACAATCACCATGAGCATGCAAAATTAGGAATACCCATGCATATAACAAAAGCAATATGATAAATTTATATCAGGCCGGATTTTATTTATGTTGAAGCGATTGATATCTCCCCTCAATCCTTTCCAATCGCTATCCCCATTTTCTCCATCAACTTGCTGGCATTGAAGCTTTGGCAAACACCATTATGCAGTTTGTAATCAAAAAATATTTCATCGTTTTCTATCGTGCTGTCAAAGCTGTAGTTTTTTATATTAGGCATGTTATCGGCCAGTTGGCCCAACTCCAGGTCGTGGGTAGAAACCAGCCCCATGGCATTGAGCTTACTCAGTTGTTTTACTAAAGAAGCAGCGCCCTGGTGGCGGTCGTGGGAATTGGTGCCTTTTAAAATTTCATCCAGCATAAAAAGCACAGGTGCTCCCTGCGCTACGGTTTCCAGCAATTGTTTTAAACGTTGCAATTCCGCATAAAAAGAAGAAACACTCTCTTCCAGTGAATCCTGGGTGCGCATGCTGGTAAAAACCTGCAATTTTGATATTTCCATTTGCGAAGCACAAACGGGCGCCCCGGCCAACGCCAAAGCTGCATTAATGCCCACCGTGCGTAAAAAAGTACTTTTCCCAGCCATGTTAGAACCCGTAATGATGGCAATTTCTCCTCTTCCTTCCAGGCTAAAGTCACTGGCAACCCGGTGCTCCCGCTTAATCAGGCAGTGCCCCAAATTTTTTGCGTTAAACGTATAATGTCGTTCACTAATTTCAGGGAACACAAAATCAGGATGCGTGTACTGAAACCCGGCCAAACTGCCCAGGGCCTCAAACTCGCTGATGGCCTCAAACCACTGGCTTATGTGCTCCCGGTTGTGGCTTTTCCAGCGGTCGGCGCGGCGTAGCCAGTACACATCCAGCAACAGAAAAATATTGAAAATATGATAAATCATGTTGGCCCGGTTGTCAAAATTGTTCAGGATATTTTGCAGGCGGCTCACTTCCCGGGAGGCAGTATAATCCTGGTGCTGAAAGTTTTCCTGTAATTGCTTTAATCGTTCCGACTGAAAATTACTTTCTTCGATTTTCTTTATCATAAACCGGTTGGCTCCCAGCACTTTGATGCTGGCCGTGGTTTTTTTGTGCGTGATGATGGCAATGTCTTTCACACTCCAAAGCACCAGTCCGTTACCAAAAACAGCCAGCAAAGGTACAAAAGAGGCCACTGTTCCCGTGAAAAATAAAATGACAGATACGATGGATAATACGGGCAAAATAAGGAGTAATACCAAATAGAGGCTGGGAGATTTTATAGCCCCCGGCTCCTGTATCCATTGCAAGAGTGTGGCTATATCGTTTTCTTCTTCGTGTACATCCATGCCGTACGCCTGAAAGTCCTGCCGCCAGTCTACCTGCCCGCCCAACTCCCGGATGGCTTCCTGCCGGGCGGTAATCTCCTGTTTTTCCGCGGCATTTTTCAGCCAATCAGCCAGCTTCTTCCTGCCGGGCCCGGTATGGCTGCGGTTTACTAGCTGAAAAAGGGAATGGGGGCCAAAAATATCCAGATCAGCTACATAAGGATGTTGGGGATCGGTGTATTTTTCCCCTCCGGCAAAGCTGCGCAGGTTACCTTCCATGCGTTGCAATTCCTCCTGGTTAATTTGCGCCAAATGCTTCAGGTGTTGCCCTTTTGCTTTGCTTTGGTTATGGTACTGCACAATCAGTCCAAAGCCTATCAGAAAGAAAAGTGTGACAAACGCCAAAACTTCCGGCATCCGGGCATTGGCCAAATATACAATACATACGATGCCTGCGATAAACACAAAAATCCTGATAATGGAAATTTGGTTATTTTTTTTGCTGTATGCTTCTGCTTGTTTTCCAAACCTTGAAGCTCTTTCCTGAAAGGTATTTGCTAGTTTTTTATACATGGTTATTTATAAAAATTGATTAAAGCATCCTGAATATAGAGTAAAAAGGAGTTAATTGTTGTATCTACATCAATGGTGAATACATATTTGAAGACTACAATTCACACCTATTTTCCGACACTTCACAAATAATATGGTATGGTTCACGGCAAGCCACCTATCCATTTGTGCTGCAAATCCATTATTCAGGAAATCATTTAACGCAATTAACTCATGTCAAAAGTCTAAAAAAATAACAACAATGAAAAAGTTACCGATCACATTACCCAAAAGATCATTTTTCAGCTTACTGCTGATACTAACCCTTCCGCTACTTTGGCTCAGTAGCTGTGAAGATGATGATAATGGCATGCCACCCGAAGAAGACCCTGATATTGTGGCCCTGGCCCAAAGCGTTGACGACCTGAGCACCCTGGTGCAGGCCGTGCAGGCAGCCAATCTCGCAGATGCTTTGTCTGATGAAAGCGCTTCTTTGACTGTTTTTGCACCTACCAACGCGGCATTTCAAACGTTTTTACAAGAAAATGACTTCGCCAGCCTGAGCGATATTCCGCAAAGCACTTTAGTTGACGTGCTGCAATACCATGTAGTGCAGGGGAAAACCACCTCTTCACAGTTAACCAACGGGTCAGTTTCTACACTGCTCAGTGGCGCTTCCTTAGACGTTAATGTGGATAATGGCGTGGTCATCAACGGCTCGGCCACTGTGGTTACTGCCGACAATGAAGCAAGCAACGGCGTAGTGCACATTATTGACGAGGTGCTCGTACCCCCTTCGCTTCAGGGGCCTGACCAGTCTATTGTAGATGTGGTCTCCAACACAGACGATTTCAGTATTTTGTTGTCAGCACTTTCCAATTACCCTGATATCATCAGCAGCCTTTCCGGTGATGGCCCATTCACAGTTTTTGCCCCGGACAACGACGCATTTGCCGTGTTTTTAGCAGAAGACGACCGTTTCGACGAACTGGATGACATTCCGGCCGATGTGTTAGAACAGGTGTTACTTTACCACGTAATTGCTACTGACAATCCGATTTTATCAGGAGATTTACCGGCCGATGGCGATTCCCCGGCTACTTTGGAAGGATCTGCCATCTCCATAAAACAAGAAAACGGAGCCATCATTTTGGATGACCGGGTGAATGTAAGAACCGGCGATGGACAATTTGATATAGCAACTACCGATGGTGTTATTCATATCATTGATAATGTATTATTACCACCCTCTGCCCGTCAGCAAACCATTGCAAGTATTGCATCAGGAAATGAAAACCTAAGTATCTTGGTAGCTGCCTTACAGGAATTTCCCGACTTATTGGAAACCGCCGGAAGCGAAGATGCTAACATTACCGTGTTTGCCCCTACCAACGATGCCTTTGTTAATTTACTTTCTACACTGAATACGGCCCTGGGCACAAGCTATGAAGGCCCTGCCGACATTCCTCCTTTTGTATTGGAAAGAGTATTGAAGTACCATATTCTGGGCGAAGGTAAATTTAGTACCGACCTGATGGATGCAGAAGAAACATTGGAAGGAAGTGAAATTATGATCAGTGCCACAGACGGCATTACCATAGACGCGGGAAAACTGGGAGAAGCAGGCGTAGTAGCTGAAAGTGCTGATATCAATGCCGCCAATGGTGTAGTACATGTGATTGATGCCGTTTTGGTTCCTGATTTCATAGCCAACTCTTTGGGTACCGTATTAGAGCCTGCCATTTTTGATGCAAACGGTTCATTCACTACTCTGCTGGCTGCTGTAGAAACTGCCGGACTGTATGATGCCCTGGCAGACCCTGCCGCTATGCTTACAGTATTTGCCCCCACCAACGCAGCTTTTGAAGCATTTATCGAAGGCAATGATGATATAGAAGATGCAGCCGCCTTGCTGGCATCTGATGCCCTGGGCGATATTCTGCTGTATCATGTATTAGGTTCAAAAGTAATGTCATCAGCCATTCCTGGCGAGGGTGAGGCCCCGGCTTATCTGTCTACGCTAAGTTCTGGTCCGGCTGATGCAACGGAAGACCCTACATTCTTGTCATTGAAAGCAGGTGCAGGATTTGAATTAAATGGTGGTGTGGCCATCAACACAGAGGCGGTTGACATAGAGAGAGATAATGGCGTGGTACATGTGATAGAAGGCGTGTTGGTGCCGCCCACCATTGTAGACCTCGCAGCACAAGATGGTAGATTTACCGCACTGGTACAAGCTTTGACAGATGCTGAGCTGGTAGAAACCCTCCAGGAAGAAGGTCCTTTCACCGTATTTGCCCCTGTAGATGATGCTTTCAATGCGCTAGACGCTGTACCTACCGGTGATGCGCTTACCAATGTATTACTTTACCATGTAGCCAGCGGCAACGTAACCTCAGGCGACCTGGCAGCCGGGGATAATACAGTAACCACCCTACTAGAAGCCGATGATAACGATTTTGTACTAAACGGAACTTCTTTGGCAGTAACTGCCAACGGCTCTTCCGGCTCAGTAATCATCACAGATATTCAGGGCACCAATGGCGTAATTCACGTAGTAGACGCAGTCTTGATACCATAGCAGTAACCGGAATTTCTTGCTATGCTAAACCCCGGGAGTATTTTCCGGGGTTATTTTTTTT
This sequence comes from Cyclobacteriaceae bacterium, assembly GCA_965230065.1. Taxonomy (GTDB): domain Bacteria; phylum Bacteroidota; class Bacteroidia; order Cytophagales; family Cyclobacteriaceae. Next base: position 1,668,323 of record OZ245942.1, read on the forward strand.
TCAAACTAATTCGCCTCCATCTGGTTATACAGGCAAGAAAAACATAGTATTTAGCCAAACTGCCTCTTAACTATGAATGTGTTTGACGTAGAAGATGATGTGCTTGCCCGCGATTTACTGATCCGTTTAATAAATAAGCTGGACGAGAAAATTAACATGGAAAAGCAGGCAGAATACTCACCCAAATATAAATCCCGCTTTTTGGTAAAATTTGGCGATCACCTTCAGCCCAAACCTGTGGATGATATCGCTTATTTTTATGCTGAAGATAAAACCACCTTTTTGGTTCAGCTATCTACCCATCGGCGCTTCATTCTGGATTACAAAATAAGAGCCCTGGAAACACAGCTTTTAAACCCTAAACATTTTTTCAGGATTAACCGCACCTTCATCCTGAGCATAGATGCCATTCTGGACGTGCGGACCCACACTAACGGGCGGTTAAAAGTAATTTTAAAAATTCCCTGTGATATGGAACTGATTGTGAGCCGGGAAAAAGTGCCCTTCTTCAAAAAATGGCTGGATATGTAAACTTCCCTGTTTTCCCCCTTTTTTTGATGCATATCTTCTATATTTGCCTTTCTAAACAAATTTTTATCTGACTACAGAAACCATTACTGTGCACACTACTAGTTTTACCAATTCCAGGACGGTACAAGGCGTAGACCTGCTGGAGGTTTGCAAAGAATTTGGCACTCCGGTTTACGTGTATGATGCCGATAAAATCGTAAGGCAAATCAATACCATGAAAGCAGCCTTTGAGGGGGTGAATTTTAAAATCAAATACGCAGCAAAATCACTGACCAACCTCTCTATTCTGAAACTGATGAAAAGCCAGGGATTGGAACTGGATGTGGTTTCAATACAGGAAGTGCAACTGGGGCTGCATGCAGGCTTTAGCCCTAACCAAATTTTATACACACCCAATTGTGTGTCTTTTGAAGAAATACAACAGGCGGTGGAATTGGGTGTGGGCATTAACATTGACAACCTGCCCATGCTCGATAAGTTTGGGAAAACGTATGGCAATTCCGTGCCCTGCTGCATCCGGCTAAACCCCAACATTTTTGCGGGCGGTAACACCAAAATTTCGGTAGGGCACATCGATTCTAAGTTTGGCATTTCTACCCATCAGTTGAAAGAAATACTGGAGATTGTTGAAAAACACAATCTTCATATTAATGGCCTGCATGTGCATACCGGATCGGATATCGTTGATACTGAGGTTTTTTTGCTGGGCGCCAAAGTAATTTTTGAAGCTGCTGAGCACTTTCCTGACCTACAGTTTATCGACTTTGGCAGTGGGTTCAAGGTACCTTACACCGAAGAAGATCCCGCTACCAACCTTACTACTTTGGGCGAAAGCATGAAAGCGGCTTTCAAGGCTTTTTGCCAACGTTATGGGCGGGAACTGGAACTTTGGTTTGAACCCGGAAAGTTTTTAGTGAGTGAGGCAGGGCAGCTTCTGGTGAAAGCCAATGTGGTGAAAACTACCCCGGCTACGGTTTTTGTAGGGGTTGATTCCGGCATGAATCATCTCATCCGCCCTATGATGTACGATGCGTATCACCACATGGAGAATATTTCGCACCAGGAAGGTCCACACAGGACTTACACCGTGGTGGGTTATATCTGTGAAACCGATACACTCGGCAGCAAACGTACCCTGCACGAAGTGCGGGAGGGTGATATCATAGCCATCCACAATGCAGGCGCTTATGGTTTTAGCATGACATCCAATTATAACTCCCGCTTTCGCCCGGCTGAGGTGCTCATCATCAACGGAGAGGCCAAACTGATACGGGAACGGGAAACATTTGATGACCTGCTGCGGCACCAGGTTGAGATAGACATATAATTTTCAAAACTGGTATGCGTTGTTAAGTTGTTTTAAATTCCTGTTTATGCACAAAATATACATGCTACTCGCTGGCTTTCTGTGCTGTTTGTATTCTTCCTCTTTACTTGCCCAGGAAGAGCCTGCAAACATGCGCTACTTCAACATGGAAGCCGGGGTCTCTTTTCCCAAATATCTGGACGAAGCCATTTCTTCGCTGCGCTACCAGGGGCCTGCATTTACGGGTAGTACCGGTTTTTTGCTGAGAAATCAAAAACGCATAGAACAACTGGACTTTTTCTTTGATGCAGGCTTCCTGGATAACAAGGCCAATGGGGCAAGCATGACCGAGTATAACTCTACCTTAAACTATGGCTATCAGTACCACATTAAAACACTGACGCCAAATTTTTTACCAGGGGAGTTGCAATGGTATGTAGGCGGTACGTTTTCAGGTGTTTATCTCTTTCTAGACCACAGCTCGTATTCCAATAACGCGTTCAACAACAGCGTATACCTTTCGCTCAATCCTTCTACCACCTTTTTGTATGATTTTGATTTGTGGAACAGAAAGTTTACGGCCCATGCTTCGGCCTTTTTTCCTATTCTTACATTTGCCGTGCGTCCGGCCTACGGCTCCCCAAAATTTGAAGGTTATTTAGACGACTCAGACGAAAAACCCGTAGCTTCTTTTTTTGAGAGTGGACAACTTGTAACCCTCAATAAGTTTTTCCGACTGAATACGTTGTATACGCTGGAGTACCACCTGAAAAACAACAACGCGCTGCGCATCAGGTATATGTGGGATTTCTACACGTTTAACGAAACTTCCCGCTCAGTGAAAGCCGGATCTCATACCATTACCATCGGTACTATGTTTAGTTTTTAAGATTTTTACCGCTCATGAAACTTATATTACACAAGCTGGTTTTCGTATCGCTCATACTGGTTTTCCTTGTATGTTCGGCTTGCGAAGAATTATTTATTGATGGCCGGGAAGATGGCAATGCGGTAGAAAATTTTGATGAACTCTGGCGCACCGTTGATGAAAACTATTCGTTTTTCACCTCCAAAAATATCGATTGGGATTCGGCCTACGCGGTAAGCCGCCCTAGAGTATCAGACGGCATGCCCCGTGACTCTTTGTTCAATATCATGGCTGATATGCTGTTTGCCCTCCGCGACGGGCACGTCAACCTTTTTGCTGGGTTTGACCTCTCGCGTAACTGGGAATGGTACCTGGATTTTCCCCAGAATTTTGACTTCTCGCTCATAGAAAGAAATTACCTGAAAGATGACTTTCAAATTACCGGCCCGTTTTACAACCGGCTCATTGATTCAATCGGATACATTTATTACGAAAGCTTTGAAGATGATTTTAGTGAATCTGTAATAGATTACCTTGTTTCCCAATATTCCAGCCGGGTAGAAAATGAGCGGGATACCGTACTGGTAAAAGGGCTGATCATAGATGTGCGTAACAATGGCGGAGGCAGCCTGGAAAACGCACGGACTATTGTAAGCCGCTTTGCCGAAGAGAAAACACTGGTACACCATTGGCAATATAAAAATGGTTCCGGACATGATGATTTTACTGATAAAATCCCAAAATATATTGAGCCTAAGGGTGAGTTTCAGTACCAGGGCCCTGTAATTATCCTTACCAACCGCTCATGCTACAGTGCCACTAATTTTTTCGTGCAAATGATGAAAGAAGTGATGCCCCGGGGCCGCTTGCGCGTGGTAGGCGACCAAACCGGAGGCGGAGGCGGCCTGCCGCTAAACCGGGAGCTACCCAACGGATGGATTTACCGCTTTTCCTCTACAAAAACGACCACCCCAGCGGGCATTGATATTGAAGCAGGCATTAAACCGGATGTAAAAGTTGACATGAAAGAAGAAGACTTAGCAGACGGAAAAGACACCATCCTGGAAACGGCCCTGCGGATTATCAAAAATGCTTACGAACAGCAGAGCGGAGGATAAGAAATTATAACCGCATCGCATGCAGCTTTTCTGATGAAATTGTATATTTGAAGTAGGGTGTTTGTCCGCTAATTGCAATATAACTTGTCCGCCACTTTTTGTAAAACGTATAAGAAGTGGCAGACACAAGTAATGTATGAATGGGACGTTAGCTCAGTTGGTTTAGAGCGCCGCCTTGACAGGGCGGAGGTCACTGGTTCGAATCCAGTACGCCCCACCACATTCAATCCTGACTTGTGGCTTATTATATCCCTGTGGTTGTTTATCTTGTACCAACTAAAAACAGGCTGTCACAGAGTCACTTTTAACTGCTTTTTATTCAAATCAATTATTTCAAAATGATATGAAATTATCTATCTGATAATTAATACAAGTATCAAGCTATTTTTTTAATAAAAAGTACTCCATAATATTTCAGGCTTGCCAGCGTGCCCGGTTACACGTGCAGGTAATACTTGCTGGCATTTTAGCATATAATTATACCATACTTTTTAGTAGGATTTGCACTTTTATTCTTATTTGAGAATAATTTAATCTTTTATAATTAACAATACCATCCAACGCTTTTATTGATAAAAGCTTCTATAATTTTCTGTTCATCTTTGTAACCTATTCCACAACCAGCTCTTTCCCTTCTATTTCTTGAAGTTATCCTTTCTTGCTTTTGCCTTTATGGCAAGAAATTCGTCCGGGAGATTTTGACCCTTTGCGTCAGACCTAATGAATACTGCCTTTTCTCCATTGTCTCAATTTTTTTAACGCTAAGCAGTAAGTTTATGAAAAGAAATATACTTCATCACCCCTCTGGAAAAGTGTATCAACTTTTTTCTTTTGTGCTATGTTTAACGGTTTGCTGTGCTGTGCATGTTACGCCAGCTTTTAGTCAGGGCACACTTGTAGCTAAAAAGTTAGGCAGCACGGCATCTCCCTTTGGATATTACGAATATTTGCCTACCACCTATTCCCAGAAAAATAAGCATCCTGTCATTATTTTTCTATCAGGCAATGGCGAAAAAGGCAATGGAACAACAGAGCTAGACAGAGTGCTGAAACATGGCCCTCCCAAATTAATCAAAAATGGCACCTGGCCCAGTAGCAGACCTTTTATGGTTTTTGCACCCCAGGGCTCCAATAGTTTTATTCCTCCGGACGACCTGCATGATTTTATCAGTTACATCATCAAAACCTATAAAGCAGATCCGGCTCGAATATACCTGACAGGTTTAAGTGCCGGCGGGGTTAGTGTGTGGAAATATCTGAAGAGATACCAGGATCAAATTGCAGCTGCCATACCTATCTCGGGAAATGGAAGAAGTCCTGCGGATAAAGCATGCGAATTTAAACATATCCCTATCTGGGCCTTTCACGGAAGTAATGACGGCAGGGTAAGTATGACCGAGTCTATTTATCCCGTAGAAAAAGTTAATGCATGCGTACCCAAGCCCGACCCTCTTGCTAAAGTAACGATATACCCTGGAGTAGGGCATGATGCATGGACACGAACCTATGATTTATCCGGAATGAACAGTAACACAGATAGCCGATACGATCCTTATAATAAGAATATATATGATTGGATGTTGTTATATGCCAGAGATGGTTCAGCCCCACCTCCTCCTCCAACAAACCAACTCCCTGTGGCCGATGCCGGCGAAGATATTTCGGTTACCCAATCAACAACCAAAGTGGTGCTTAACGGGAGTGACAGCCATGATAGTGATGGTAATATCGTTGCTTACGCCTGGACAAAAGTATCAGGCCCTTCTGCTTCTCTCTCCGGAGCTGGTTCTTCACAGCTTGCTGTTACTAATCTCTCTGAAGGTACTTATAACTTCAAACTCACGGTGGAAGATGACGATGGGGCTACCGATTCGGATAATGTTGTGGTTTCTGTAGAAAGTACTACAACCAGCAGCAATGGTGTAAGCTATCAGTATTATGAAGGAAGTTGGAGCAAACTTCCTGATTTTTCCAGACTAAAAGTTGTGAAATCCGGTGAGGTGTCCAATTTTAATTTAAGCGCAAGAAACCGGAACGATAACTTTGGTTTTCGCTTTGATAGTTATATTGAAATTACCGAAGCAGGGGAATATACTTTTTATACTGATTCTGACGATGGAAGCCGGCTCTTCATAAATGGAAAGTTAGTAGTTAACAACGATGGGTTGCATGGCAATCAGGAACGTTCCGGCAAGATTACCCTTCCGACGGGGTATCACGCCATGAAGGTAAAGTTTTTTGAAAGGACGGGAGGTGAAACCTTAGCAGTCAAATACGCAGGGCCGGGTTTCAGCAAAAAAAGCATTCCCAATGCCAGGTTACATACAAAAAAGCCTTCGGATCCTTCTCCGTCTCCCTCTCCAGGAGAAGAAGGAGTGACGTTTACATATTATGAAGGAAGTTGGAACAAACTTCCTGATTTTTCCAGACTGAACGTTGTGAAATCCGGAAAGGTGTCCAATTTTAATTTAAGCGCAAGAAACCGAAATGATAACTTTGGTTTCCGCTTTGATAGTTATATTGAAATCACCAAAGCCGGGGAATATACTTTTTACACTGCTTCTGACGATGGAAGCCAGCTTTTCATAAATGGAAAGTTAGTAGTTAACAATGATGGGTTGCATGGCAATCAGGAACGTTCCGGCAAGATTACCCTCCCGACGGGATATCACGCCATGAAGGTAAAGTTTTTTGAAAGGACGCAGGGTGAAACCTTAGCAGTTAAATACGCAGGTCCAGGAATTGGGAAGCAGAATATACCCAATAGTAAATTGTTCATCAGCAATGGTAACAATGCCAAAGTAGCCAACAATACCAGGATAAAGACTGTTGCCGAAAAGACTATCTTTGAAAAGCCAGTGAATGAAAAACCTCAGATAGTAAGCATATATCCTAATCCGGTAGAGGATAAAATACATATTCGCTTCGCACCAGGTGAAGTAGGAGAGGTTAGCTGCAAATTATTAAATTATACAGGGGCAGGTCATAAAGTAAGCATTGAAAATGCACAGCATACAGATGGATCATTAGTGATAGATGTGTCGCAATGGAATTTAAGTGCAGGAGTTTATCTGTTACAGGTAACTTACAACCAGGCGCAGCAGGTTTTCCGGATAATTAAAAAGTAAATCATGATGAGGAAAGACAGGAAGTCCGCACACACGTACAAAGTATGGCAACGGCAAGAAACGTATTAGGAGAAAAACTACAAACCTGTTGCACCAACCCCATGACCGGTTTTTACCGCACGGGCAAATGCCTCACCGGAGCCGAGGACACTGGAACGCATGTGGTGTGTGCAGAAGTTACGGAAGCATTTCTTGCATTTTCCAAGTCCAGGGGCAATGACCTTTCCACGCCAGTTCCTGCTTTTGATTTTCCCGGCCTTCAACCGGGTGATAAATGGTGCTTATGTGCATCGCGGTGGTTAGAGGCTTATGAAGCTGGGGTGGCGCCGCCCGTTGTATTAACAGCTACCCATGAAAGAGCTTTGGAGTATATCCCCCTCGACGTACTCATCATGCATGCTGCCGGATAACTTCTTTGGCTTATTTTGCAACATAGTACTTTTTAGGCATTCACTACTGATGGCTGTTTTTTATGCGTTTGAAATACAGAAACGGCATATTCCAACACACCCAGCATCAGTAAGGCATATCCTAAAAGTTCTGTTCCTTCTTCAGCAGCCCGCATAACCGAACGCATGAAACCCTCACCCATGACAGGCTCCCAAAACCGGGGCAGTCCAAAGAGCCGGGAAAAAACGACAATTGTGAGAAAACCGGCGATCACAAGGCCAAAACTCGGGCGCTGTATGAAATCAATAATAGCCGAAACGAGTGTATGCCGTAGCCGATAAACCAAAAACCCGGTAGCAATGGCTGTGAGTAATAAAAGTATTGACCATGCACCCACGAAAAAATATTCCTGAAAGAAATTATTGTATTCCCTGATCAGCCCCATGATAGCCATACCTGCCATGAGCGTAGTCAACGACCTTTTTTCAGGAAATTTTTTCCCAACTAAAAGTAATACCCCTGCCACTACCATCAATGAAATTTCCTGAGCCCACTCACTGAATGAGTCTTCCCCAAACATTGGTTCTGGCTTTTCTAAGCCATCCAAACGGATCAGTTCGGTGATACCGCCAATACAGAGAGCATACCCAAAAACTCTCAGCATTGTTCTATAAATTAATGCATTGTTTTTACCAGACATAAATTGAGATATAAAAAAGCAAATTTCATAAAAATCGATGTTTTATACAACTACCTTATTTTATATAGTAATTCCAAAGTAAACCGATTTATCAAAACCATTTGTGCCAAAATACGGTTTCTATATATATAGGATATTCATAAATAACTTTTCTAAATATGAAAATCAAAACTATTTTTACCTTAGCTGCTATCGGTTTTATTGCTTACAAAGTACTCACCTCAAAACCTGTAAAATTATATGTTGGCGCGCTCGTGATTGATGCCGGTGCCGATATATTGAAAAAAAGGCTAAGCAGATAAGCATATTCTTGATTTTTTATGCAGGAACTGACTCCCCGGTATGCCTGATAGACCCGGTAATATAATTTATCACTCCTTCGTAGGCAATCACTTTATAATGACCCAGCCCTGTGGTGTGTACAAACGTAGCCCCTGGGGCATGCTGCCATAGCATTTTACCTTTTTCAAGGCTTACCGTTTTGTCTTGTTCATCATAAATCAAATGTAACTGGGTGTTTTCCAGCCATTGCATTTTGTTCCTTAAGTCGTAATAGTCTACCGGGCGGTGATAGTGTTCTTCTACCAACGCACAGAATTGGTGGTAAATTTCTTCCTTACACTTTAACTCTTTTACGATATCCTGAAAGAAATACCTGGCATAAGGAGGAGCAGCAATCAGCAACAAGTGCTTGGGATGGATTTCTTGGGTTACTTCGCTCAACATCATGCCGGAGGCTAATCCGCCCATGGAATAGCCGATAACGGTATGGTACGGCCCATATTTGACATAATAGTCTTTTAAAATATCAATAAATTCAGGGAGTGCCGAATGCCTTCCGTCTGACTGGCCATGGGCTTTCATATCAATCCCTTCAACCACATATCCCTGTGCCACCAGTGCATGGATCATCCTTCTGAAATCTGCCACCTTTGATCGCCAGCCGTGGCTCAGCAGCACTTTGGGTCCTGAGGTACCCCATCGGTATGCATATATCTGATAACCCTGATAGGTGATTTTTTCCACTACAGCTTCCTTCAATATTTGCTCTTGTGGTTCTGAATACCGGGCAGGCCCGGGCTTGGTAAAATAATGCCAGATGATTTTTGCGGTCTTTTTGGGCGCAATATGCTGAAGCAGAAGCAAACTCTTTTTCAGCAAATCAATTTTCCAATTCGTTTTAGAAGGGCGGTTGGCCGGACGACTGATGTTATCCAGGTTCCCTTCAATATAAACAGGCTTCTTCATAACTATATACCGATCGTTATTTAAAAATTACTTCTTTAGTTTTATATCTTCTATAAGATACTTTAAATACCGCTTCATATCCTGAAACGATTCTTTATCACCCTCAACCCTGGATACCATAATGGCACCCTCAATAGATGCATAGAAAATCATTACAAAACCTTCTACATCCAAATCAGGCTTCAACTGCTTCTCCTGAATGCCCCGATGTACAATATGCCGGAGCGAATCTTTTAACAGCGCTATCAGGCGAACTACTTTTGTACGCAGCAAAGGATGATTATCATCGGCCTCCACCGCAGTATTCAATACCGGGCATCCTCCCGGAATGGGCGGATTGCCGATATAATCGCCATAGTAATTGATAATTGCCTCGAGTTTGGCAGGGGCATCCGGGGCTGCTTTTATACAACTTCTGACCTTTTCCAAAACCGTTTCAACGGCATATTCAAAAGCGGCAATGGCTACTTCTTCTTTATTTGAAAAATTGGCATAAATAGCTCCTTTGGTAGTGCCCGTTGCCTGTGTAATATCAGAAATAGAGGTAGCCCTGTACCCCTGTGTATTGAACAGAGACATGGCCTTATCAATAATTAACTGCCTGGTTATTTCGGGGTTTCTCATAATATTATACCGCAAAGATACCGATCGGTATTTAAAGAAACAAAAACTTCCTGAAAATAGTTTTTTGGAGAATAAGTTTGAATGCTGGTACCTTGGTAAATGCGGACAGAAATGTCCGTACAATTGAGCAGAAATGCTTTGCCAAACAGGACGAGTATCTTAGCTTTTTTTGTTTAAATATAGCTCAAAAAAAAGGCAGGGACAGAATACAAATATTAAGAAAAGGATTTACTCTATAGCTGTATCTTCTGGATCTCGAAAAACTATTTCATATGGCTTAATCCTTCTAATCTGCATTGAATCCAAAAGTTTTCCAGCTACAATTTTTGAAGTGTCTTCTAACATAGGAGTATAGTAGATTTTCCCTGTTTGTGCTATTTTATGCATTAGTTCTTTAGCACTGATGTTTTCAAAAGTGTTTTTATCTAATAAAGTCGGAATAAAGCCCTGCACCATAAATCTTGTCGTATCATGTGGAATTAACTTGAATACATTGAAATTGGCAAAATCGCTTAATACCAATGTATCTATTATAGAGTTATATTCAAATGCCACATAAAGTTTTTTAGGGTACATTACAGGTTGATCTCTGTTTAGAACAAGATTAAAAGTATCATTACTCTGATTAATAGCCTTAAAATGAAAATACATTATAGGTATTACGTAGTGGCGAGCCTTGTTCAAAGAATCATTCTCGTAGTAATTAATCTCAACACTTGTATTACAGATCATTAAGCTATCTATAATTTCATTAACACTTTCTACATTCTTATTTGTACTACATGCACCTAAGATTAAAATTGAAATAATAAACGATAAGTTTTTCATCTTATTGATCTATATAATGATTCTCAGTTGATAAATAATCGATATTGAGATACTACATAACACAAAACCTTACCATATCATTAAGTTATCAACCGCAAAAGATTCTTTATTTTATGCCAAACTACTCCAAATAAGCCCGAATAACTTCCCCAAGTTTTTGATAACCCGCTGCATTGGGGTGCAGCCCATCAGTAAAGAGGGATTCATCAGCCTTACCATCTGGTGTTAGGAGTGTAGTTCCTACATCGGCATACTGTACATTCAGGTTTCCTGTCAACTGGGCAATCTTGAGGTTGAGTTGGGCAACCCTTTCCTCCTTTTCCCGTCGGGGATAAATGCCCAGTATTAAAACTTCTGCTTTGGGCTGCCTTGTTTGGATAGCCCGAATGAGTAAATCCAATCCTGCAATAATTTCCTTATCAGTATTCAGATGCAGGTTGTTGGTGCCGATCATCATCACTACTTTTTCAGCATCATACCCATCCAATTCGCCATGATATACCCGCCACAGTACATTTTCCACACGATCCCACCCATACCCGAAGTTCCTGACACCCAAAGGCTCCAAATATTTATTCCATGAGTCTTCTCCATTTTTGTGAGGCCCGGCAGGTTCACCACCCCAAAAGTGCGTGATGGAGTTGCCTAAGAATGCAATGCGAGGTGAACTGGTCTTATTAAGTTTTAAAATTTCACGGTGCCGTACTTCCCAATCATAATTGTTGGGCTCGCGATATTGGGTGCAGGGCTGCATGGTGGAATACTTTCCAACAGGCTCGTTCAAAATGTCCCGAAGTTTTTTCTCATACGCTTCTGCATACTGCATCATGCCCAGGTCGTTGGGATGGGTGCCATCCACCATTGCTTCCAGGTCTAAATTAATTTCGTTTTTTGGTAAAAGGTAGATTTGTTCGATGCCTTCATTTTTCAACCGGGCAAAAGCTTTTTGTAATACTTCATTTACTCTTTCATAAGCACCTTTTCTATCTGCATCGATTTTTCCGTCGGTATAGCCTGCATGTGCTGTCAGAAGAATGGGAATTGTAGGCCGTTTATCGCGTATTTGCCGGACGGATGTCAGCACCCGGTTATGCACTTCTTCTGTACTGAAGCGGGAAGAAGACAAATTGGGCAGGCAATCCAGCACGTAAATTTTTGCGTCAATTTCAGTAAGCAAGTCTATCAACTCACTTTCTAACAGCCCATTCCCCGAGAAGGCCAGGTTTATGAGTGGTCTGTCTATTTTTCTGCCTAAGATTGATGTCCAGGCCATACCGGGGCGGGAAGCACAAGCTCCTTGTGCAATGGAAGTGCCATACACTACCACGGGCTTTTCCATCCGAACTGGCAGAGGCGTAAAGATAACTTCTTCTGGCACGCCAATTTCCAACCACTTTACCTGATTGTACAAAGGCAAATACAGTCTGTATTCCCTGCCCATTTCATGATATGTATCGTTTGGGATAAGGTTAGCAAAATTGTAGGTGATGGTATCTCCAAATGCATATCTTCCCCGGCACCAAAGCCAGTCCCCATCGCTGTTGATGGCGTATAAATCTACACCACTTACGCCCGTGGCAGGCATGTGGGGCATGGCGTGGTTTCCGGTCACAGCATACCGGACTTTAATTTCGGTAGCATTGCTCCTGAAGCGTATCATCAGCCCGGCTCCATCCCTTGACAAATTCCAGACGCGGTCTCGTACCCCTTTTTCTGCCCTTGCCGGAAGGCGGTCGTAGGGTGCGGCAACTTCAGAGGGCCAGGCTTGCCCTTCTATTACCGGAAATTCATGTTGGGCAGGGTTCCACCATTTGATTCCAGGGTTAGGTTGGGAAAAGGCTGTGGAATATTGGAAAATGAAGTATAGTGTGAATAATAGGTAGTGTGGTTTCATGGAAGTTAGAGCTTGATTAAAATTTATACTTGAATATCTGGTTTAATAGAGAACTTTATTGAATCTTGTTTTCATTACTGCTTGTTAGCATATTACCTTCAAACCCTTTGATGATAACCGTGATAAAGGTTAACTTTACAAACTGTTCTTTTGCAAACTTCGCAAAAAAAACGCAGGTTTCTTTATGAATGAAAAACGCACTATATACGATAACCACGGCAGGCCCGTCAACTATCTGCGCCTGGCCGTAACCGATCGTTGCAACCTTCGGTGTTTTTATTGTATGCCGGAAGAAGGTATCCGCTACCTGCCCAAAAAAGAACTGCTTACTTATGAAGAAATGGAACGCCTGGCACAGGTGCTGGCCGGGATGGGCATCAATAAAATCCGCATTACAGGGGGCGAGCCTTTTGTGCGCAAAGACCTCATCAGCTTTTTATGGCGGCTTTCTGAAATAAAAGGCATTGACCAAATCAACATTACCACCAACGGCGTGCTTACTGGTGATTACATCCCGGAACTTAAAAAGATGGGCATCGCCTCGGTAAACCTGAGCCTGGACACACTCGATCGCGAACGCTTCAAAACCATCACCCGACGCGATGAGCTGGAAAAAGTGCTGGAATGCTTTCATCTGCTGATGGAAAACCAGATTCCTACCAAAATCAACGCCGTGGTGATGGAAGGAAAAAATACAGAAGACATCATTCCGATGGCTGAACTTACCCGCAACTATCCGGTATCGGTACGTTTTATTGAAGAAATGCCTTTCAATGGGGAGGGCAGCCATTATCCGGTCTTGGTATGGACGCACCGTAAGATTATGGAAGTGCTAAAAAGCCGCTATCCATCTATCCAAAAAATGCAGGATGAGCCGCATTCTACTTCCTACAATTATACCATTCCCGGCCACCAGGGCAACGTAGGTGTTATCGCGGCATTTAGCCGTACTTTTTGCGGAAGTTGCAACCGCATCCGCATCACAGCCCAGGGAGGGTTAAAAACCTGCCTGTACGACGATGGTGTGCTGGACCTTCGCCAACTGCTCCGCTCCGGTGCCACAGACCATAACCTGGAACAGGCTTTTCTACATGCTTTTTCCCACCGGGCCAAAGATGGCTTTGAGGCAGAAAAAGCCCGTAACTCCGGCAAGCCCGCCGCGGAATCTATGTCTACGATTGGGGGATAACAGGGGGAACTGGTTTATCACCACCTTTTTCATTATTATTGGGTTTGTAATTTCTCTTTTATACAACCCAAACCTATGTTGCCATCATTGCCCAAACTGAACTTCTTCCACATATTCCTATTCAATGCCTGCTTGTTTCCCTCTTTGCTTTCAGCCCAGGCCAATCATGCCCAAAACATTCTGAGCGGTGCTTATCCGCCCGAAAAAATTGAAGAAATCTTAATACCCGCAGAAAACTGGCACCCTTTTCCCACTATTCAGGAAAGAGAACCCTGGGAGCAACTTTCACAAATGGAGAAAACCCAATTCATCCGAAAAGGGGAAGTAGCACAGCTATACAAATGGCCTTCCTTACCGGCCTCGCTTTTTTTGGAATTTGCACGGGATGGCAACCGCTCCCGCTACCAGGCAGTGCGTTCTGAAAGGCGGGAAAAAGTGCTTGACCTGCTTTTTGCAGAATTGATGGAAAATAAAGGCAGGTTTCTGGACCAGATCGTAAACGGCATTTGGCTCATTTGTGAAGAATCCTACTGGGGCGTACCTGCCCATTTGTATTTGCAAAAAGAAGGTTATGGCCTGCCCGACATCACCGAGCCTACCGTAGACCTCTTTGCCGCCCAAACGTTGGAATTACTGGCCTGGACAGATTATTTGCTGAATACCAAACTGGACAAGGTTTCCCCTCTGGTGCGCTCCCGCATCCGGCACGAGGCCAACCGACGCATTCTTACGCCCAACTTCGAGCGAAACGATTTTTACTGGATGGGCTTTGACCTCAGCAGCCGGGGAGGGCGTCGCCCCAACAACTGGAACCCCTGGATCAACTCCAACTGGCTCACCGGGGTTTTACTGCTGGAAGAAAACCCCGAAAGACGGGTAAAAGCCGTGCATAAAATCATGCAAAGCCTGGATAACTTCCTCAACCCCCACCCTGCCGATGGCGGATGCGATGAAGGCCCCGGCTACTGGGGACATGCCGGAGGCTCGGTATTTGACTGCCTGGAGTTGTTTCACAGTGCCTCTGACGGGAAAATTGATGTATATGGGCAACCACTTATTCAAAACATGGGTAAGTACATTTACCGGGCTTATATTGACGACCCCTATTACGTCAACTTTGCTGATGCCTCTGCCAAAATTCATCTCAAGGCTGATTTGGTTTACCGGTATGGTGAGCGTATTGATGATGAAAAAATGAAGGCTTTGGGGGCGTTTTCTGCCCAAAAATATCCAGATGAAATATTGGATGGCCGCAGTGTGTTCCGCAGGGTATCCGCCCTATTTAATTTGCCCGAACTGATGAACTACGAAGGAGGCGCCCCGTATGTGCGGGATGCCTGGCTGCCCGATATTCAGGTAATGACAGCCCGCACTGAAGAAGGTTCGGCACAAGGGCTGTACCTGGCAGCCAAAGGAGGACACAACGAAGAAAGCCACAACCATAACGATGTGGGCAATTTTATCATTTATAAAGACGGACAGCCTATAATCATAGACGCAGGCTCCGGTACCTACACCGCCCGCACGTTTAGCCCCCAGCGATATGAGTTATGGAACAACAATACCGATTATCACAGCCTTCCTTCCATTGATGGCATGGTGCAACAGGCAGGGAGGGAGTTTGAAGCTACTGATGTGCAATACGAGGCATCCGGCAATACTGTAAAGTTTTCGCTTGATATTGCGAAAGCTTACCCGTCTGAAGCCGGGCTTGCTTCCTGGAAAAGAGAATTGACATTCAGAAGGAATAAAGATATTTCCCTCAACGATGCGTACCTGCTGGAAAAGGAAGCACAGAAAATCCAGCAAAACTTTCTGACCACATGTCAGGTAGCAGGTACACGGAACGGAGAAGTTAAGTTTTATAGTACGGACAGCAAAGCCTTGCTACTTACATTAGCGTATGACCCAAAGCAACTCGAGTTCAAACTGGAAAAACTACCACTGGACCAGTCCGAAGACGAAAAAATCATACAGCAATGGGGGAAAAACATTTACCGTATCCAACTTATAGACCAACAACCTGGCACAAAAGGCAACTACAAAATCAAGTTTTTTTAATATGGAAAATATGAACCGATCATTTACCCTTTTCATTTTTATCATTAAACCCCTGGTTTGTGTCCTCACAAACCATCATCAGAGGTTATTATTTCAATACTCCTTCATTTTCATCATTCTTTTTTCATGTACCTCAAAACCTGCTGAGCAAACAGAAGAGAAGCCAAAAGCTGAAAAACCCCAACCCGTCAAAATCATTTATGATACCGATATGGAATCGGACGTGGATGATGTGGGGGCTACCGCCGTGCTGCATGCGCTGGCCAACCGGGGTGAAGCTGAAATTCTGGCAACGATGGTTTCTTCTACCAACCCCGAAAGTGCACCCTGCCTGGATGCCATCAACACTTTTTACGGAAGGCCGGATATTCCCATTGGCGTACCAAAAGGCGAAGGCGTAAACCGCAAAACTGTGTACGCCCAGGACGTAGCCAAAAATTATACGCACGATGTTACTTCTTCCGAAGATTTACCAGAGGCAGCTTCACTTTACCGGAAAGTCCTGGCGGCCCAGCCCGATTCCAGCGTAGTGATTGTTACCGTAGGTTATATGACCAACCTGGCGCGTTTGCTCGAAACTGGACCTGACGAATACAGCCCGCTGAATGGCGTCGAACTGGTGCGCCAAAAAGTAAAGCATTATGTGTGCATGGGCGGGCGTTTTCCCAAAAACACCAATACGCAAGTGCATGGCAACTGGAAGCCCGATCCACAAGCCGTAATAGAAGTAGTGGAAAACTGGCCTACTCCTATTATTTACAGCGGGGGCGGTGACCAACTGGCAGTGTTGTACCAAACCGGAGGAACCTTATCCACTGCAACCGATGAAAATCATATTGTTCGTAAATCCTACGCATGGTTTTTTGAGCGGGCGGGCTGGGCCAAAGGCCCTACCCATCACAGTGCCGACCTGGTAGCTGTACTCATTGCCGTACGGGGCACTCAGCCTTATTTTGATACCATTTGCGAAGGTTATAACCACGTATTTGAAGATGGCACCCACGAATGGCGGCCTTCCCCGAATAAAGATGAGTGTTATATATTACCCAAAGACAATATTGAAGAAGTTACTGAGATTTTGAATGAATTGATGACGGAGGAGGGAAAGTTTTGAGTTAAATGTTATTCGTTATAAGTTATTTGTTTAAAGATTGTCTATAAATAACTTATAAAGAATAATGGTTTTTTACAGCAAAAAAAAAACGCAGGTATAAAGAAACTCAATTTTCTTTCTGTTTTCCTGAAAAATATTCTTTCAGCCAAACCATGGCCGGGCGTTCGCTCCCATTGGTACGAACCAGGTAGCCTTTTTCCCGCCACATTTGGCCTTCGCGGTAGCCCCAGAGGGTTACGCCATTTACAGACGGATGCTCCCACATTACAGGAAACTGGGCAGCCCAAATTTCCTGTTGCTTCTGGTCATTTCCTTCATGTACTTCATATTCAGTGATGTACAGTGGCATTTCCAAATCAGCCAGTTGGTCTAATACGTTTTGGATGGTGCTGGCGGGTACTTTTTCCAGCCAGTGGCCCTGCACACCTACGCCATCCAACAGGCCGTCTTTTTGCAGCAGTTTGATGAGATCTTTGTATTTTGCTACCCTTTCGCTTCCGGTGAGAATTTTGTTTTCGTTGATCCACAATTCACAACCAGCCGGGGCGTGTTGGCGGGCTTTTTCGTACATCCACCGCACCCAGGCGAAATCGGCATCACCACCCAACGCATTCCTGATTTTCTCGGGAGGAGGCGATTGAAAAGGTTCGTTTACTACTTCTACCATCGCTGTGTTGGGGTACCTGGTAAAGAAATCCACTATCCACTCTTCCATTTCTTCCCTGATTTCGGCATCAGAAAGTTCCAGCATCCATTCGGTTTCAGCTCCGCAGCACCAAAACAGAAAGGTGTGCTCTTTGAACGGAAGGTTGTTTTTTTGTGTAAAAGCATATATTTCATCCAGCGTTTTCCAGGCATACACATCCCTGTCAGTCTCGCACAAGCCGGGCTTTCCGGCATTTTCGGGCGTGGCCTGGTTCCAGTAGGTGGTGAAAAGCGTATCGGGGGCCATTCCTTTATTTTTATACCCACCCAATGTGCTGCCAAAAAACTTATCCTGCCCTTTGGCTAACTGGGCAAAAGTGTTTGAAATACCGAAAGAAAGCAGGCAGGTGGCTGTAAGCATTGTGGTTTTGTTATTGATGTATTGCATGGTAAATTGATAATGAAAATTTGTTTGGGAAAAGTAGATAAGAATTCAAAAAAATAAAAGGAGCATCTAATATGAATACTCCTTTAGACAAAAAGTGCCAATCATTTATTTCCAGCTAAAAGCCCGTCCCCCATCTTTTTTCAAGGGGTCACGAATCCAGATTTCTATTGCCGGAATGCCTGTTGTAATGGGGATTACCTTCAGGGTATATTGTCCATAATTCAGAGGCACAAAAGTAGTATCCCTATGCCTCCAGCGTTCTATATCTGCATGGGGTGAACGGGTATCGGCATGAGGCTTAAAACGCTGCTGGGTTGCGAAAATCTTTTCGTTTTCAGGATTGATGATTTCCAGATAAATATCAACCTCAAAGGCATTTTGAAACACCGGGTTGACGGGTTTAATAGTAATTTCGTGGGTTACGCCCGGGTTTTCTACCTGAAACTTCAAAACCCTCACCGGGGCCATTGTACCAGCCGTTATGCCCTCTGAGCCTTTTAACTTGGCTTTGATGATGGTGCTTTTTTCATAATCAATACTGGTATAATAAGATAAAAGTCCTCCTCCCACTCCCATTATTATTATGCCCAATGATAAATTGGTCAGGGCTTTTCGGTATAATCCATAGTACAGCTTGTTGCGAATGCTGAAGAGAAGAAGGCCGATGATTATGCCTATACTTCCTATCAACAGGGCTTCTGTCAGGCTTATGCCCATTGTATTAACATTTTGAAGTACGAACAAATAAAAAATCTTGCCGGGCGGCTTGGCCCGGTCTGCGCGACTCAGCGGAAACCCTCGAGGTTTTTAGTCTTTTTTTTCTAAATAAGCACCGTTATTGCCAAAACCTTGAGGGTTTTATGATGAATATCCGACGTAATTTAGTAACATTCCGGGCCATCATCCATACCAGAAGTGCCGTAGGTACGGAAATACCGGTTGCCGTTCAGGAAGGTTTTCTCCTCTTTGTATTCCAGGGTATATTCGTAAACTTCCCCATTATGAAAGTTGAGCCGCAACACAGCACCGCCCTGGTTATTGCCAACCACTTCCCAGATGCCATTTCCACTACCACCACCTGATGAGCTTCCGAATGCCCCTCCTGTATCTATTGATGTGCTACTGCTGCTTTTGTATTTAAAATAACCCTGTCCGCAGAGGTGAATTTGCACTTCACTGCTGTAGCCTCCGCCTGTGCTGTATCCGCCAAAGCTTCCGCTGTTGCTGGAATAGGAATCCATATAGGTAAGGCGGGAATTGTTGAGTACCTGTTTCCATTCTTCTACTACCGGGAGTGTTTCAGGTTTGGAAAACCGGATGCTGTTGGCCAGTTGCAAGGCCAGTTGTTTATGTTTCTCAGCATATTGCTCAGGTGTGGTGGCCGCCATGATGGTAACGCCATTTCCATGCGGATTGACCAGGCCCAGCAGGTAGGCTTTTACCTTCTGCCCTTCCAGCGTGCCTCCATATTCTCCACCGATGCCCTTTTGCCCTATCGTTTCTAGCTCGCCAGACAGCTTGAGATTCGTGCCGTTTTGCTCTGAAATGCCCTGGCGGGCCTGCTGCTCTAGCTGGGCCACGGAAGTGTACTCATGCAGGGTGAGCAAGGCAAATCCCGGTTCGGTATTATGCCCAATGATGTAGCCACCTTGCACTTCCTGCCCTACCCATCCGTCAGGGATGGTGAATTTGATACCTAAGGTTTTGAAGTTTACTTCCCCGGTGGTTTGGGCAACAGCGTTGGTTGTGGCCGCTATGTAAATTAGCATTAAGGCGATTATTGTGGTTGGATGGTTCATGGTTTGGGTGGTTTTTTTAAAAAAAATACGTGGAACAGGCGTCTCGCCTGTTCTTAACCAGAGGGGGCGGACAGAGATGTCCGCTCTCCAAATAATATCAGGGAACCAAAGTATACAAAATTCGACGGGTACCGGTTTTGTCGCTTTGTTCGGTGAATTCCAGTTCCAGCGCTGTTTCGTTTAGTTTTGGCACTTCCACCCTTTGTTCATCGGCAGTGCCTTTGTCCAGGGTGAGGGCGGTGGCATTGGCGATTAGTTCCCAGGTACCTTGTTGGTTATCGGACATGGTGAAGTTGTACGTTTGGTTCGAATTGAACTTAAAGCGGTAATTGCTGTAATCGGTGGTATTATCTGCCTGTCCGTTGATGGTAACTGCGTTCACTTTCCATGTGCGTGAGAGCATTTCAGCAGGGGTTGGCTCCGGAGTAGGCGCTTCCCCTTCTTCCTTACATGCCATTAATGCTATCAATATTACGAGTATGAGCACGTGTTTTTTCATGGTAAAAGATGTTAGTTTTTGATTTAGTGATAGTAGGGCGGTTCAGAGAGTCGCCCTACAAAAGTTTTAATGTTTAATGAGTTTTTTTTGATGTGTTCCTTTTTCACCGATAAACCGCACCAGGTATATGCCCGAACTGAGGTGGTGTAGTGGAACTTCATAAGAGTCATTTTTTGAAGTCAGCACACTTTCATGAACTTGTTTCCCAGCAGGGTTGTAGATGAGCAGACGTACCTCTTCATGCGATTGCACAGAAATATTTAGTTGGGAAGTAGCAGGGTTCGGGTACATATTAAGTTGGCGGGCCAAGATTTCATCTTCTATGCCAGTGATGGTAACCTCTATTTCTTCTGAAAGGGCTACGCACCCCAAAGAATCAGTAACTTCAACCTGGTATGTGCCACTTTCTTCGGCTTCTATGTCTTGGGTTTCATCGGGCAATTCTTCCCCATCCAATAGCCATTTGTAAGAATTTCCTTCACTGGCCGTCAGCGCAGTACCATCTTGCGTGAGCGTTGCCGTAAAGTTGCTGCAAAGGTCAATTTCTACTACATCAGAAATAGCTGCACAGCCCTGCTCATCGGTAATTTCTACCTGATAATTACCGCTTTCCTTGGCTTCTATACTTTGGGTGGTATCTGGTAGTGCCTCTCCGTTCAACAACCATTTGAAGGTGGCTGCTACTGAGGAAGTGAGTGTGAAATTTTCCACCTGGATGGTGGGCTTTTCAACCGAACACACAATCACTTCTACCTCATCAGAGAGGAAAGTGCAACCATTTTCATTGGAAATTTCAACCTGATAGGTGCCTGAGGCAGCAGCGATAATTGTTTTGGTGGTATCAGGTAAGGGTTCTCCTTCAAAAAACCACCGGTATCCAGACCCATCTGAGGCAGTGAGTTTGTTGCCAGCAATGGTAATTTTGGGGCTTAGCTCCGAAAAGTTGATGGTGATGGTTTCGGAAAATACGCTGTCTTGCAATACCCACACCTCGTCATCGGCAGTTACAAGCACTTTCACTTCGTCTCCATCTTTCAGGCTGTTGGTGGTTAAGGTATTCCCATTATCGGTGGTCTCGATTTGCTCATTGATGTACCATTCATATTTCGGGTTGGCTCCGGCATTGGTAACATTTACCGTAAAAGTAACAGAATCGCCCATGGTGCATATTTCGGTACGGCTTGCTGTTAATTGCACTTCAGCTTCCAGGGGTTTGAGTGCCCAGAGTTCCCGGCCACTTACGTCATCTTCTGCCAGGAAGTACAACACATCACTATGGTAACCATAAATAAAGGGGGAACTGCCCCGGGTGCCGGGAAGGATGTCAAATACTTGTGGAACAGGCTCATTTGACTTTCCGATTTTCCAGAGTTCTTCCCCGGTTTCATCATTGCTGGCATTGAAAAACAGGTTGCCGTTGGCATTAAAAAAACGGGTGTTAAAAGAAGCTTCCAAGGATGTATAGGGCTGGGTTCCGTCTGCTGTGCCATCGCTCTTCCATATTTTTCTGCCCGATTCGTCTCCGGCCGCAAAGTAGAGGGCGTTGTCATGGACAAAAAAGTTGTTTGGATTGCTGCTTTTTGTAAAATTTCCATCCGGGGGGAAAATATCTTTTACCATGACGGTACCCGCTTCGGTGCCATCGCTTTTCCAGAGTTCCCGCCCATTTTCTCCATCATTGGCGGCAAAGTAAAGCGTGCCTTGGAAGTTGATGAAAGATGCACTGGTGTTCAGCCCATCATCATCTTCGTCTCCCGGAAAAATGTCTTTTACCAAAACAGTACCCTCGGTGGTACCGTCGGTTTTCCACAGTTCACGTCCTCCTGTGCCATCATCGGCTGAAAAAAATATGGTACCATCCACTTCTGTAAAACCCCGGGGAGAAGAAGAGCTAAACGGATTAATATCGCTCACGGGAACGGTACCGGCTTCGGTGCCATCGGTTTTCCAGAGTTCGTTGCCCAGCAGATTATCGGAAGCCACAAAATATAATATATCGTTGATAATAATATAATCTTCGTTGAACGAAAAAAATGAATCGTCATTACCTTCATTGATATCCTTCACCCTTACTGTACCGGCTTCGGTGCCGTCGGTTTTCCAGAGTTCATACCCCAGCGAATCACGGCCAGGATGAAAAAGTTCCCCATTGATTTGCGGAAGGGATTGCTGAAATTGAAAAAATTTATCCGACTCAGGCGTTACCTCAAACAAAGGGGCTGTACCGGCTTCGGTACCATCACTTGTCCAGATAATCCGCCGATTATTCTCCTCTGACTGGGCTGTAAAAATCAGCTTTTCCTGAAACACATTCAGGCCGAAAGCAAAGTCCAATTCCTTTATCAAAACTGTATTTTCCGCAGTGCCATCCGTTTGCCATAATCCTTCTTTCGTACTAAAATAAGTATGGTTTCCGAGTGGAACAGGGTTGCTGTACAGTTGAATATCTTCCGATTGGGTTTTTATATCTTTCACCAACGTAGTGCCTGCTTCCGTACCATCGCTGCTCCAAAGTTCGCGCCCGTGGGCTTCGTCAAAACCTGCGAATAAGAGTTTGTCACCCACTGTATAAAAAGTTACATCTTCGAAAGAGCGGAAGCCATCTTCTTCGCCTGGTTTAGAATCAACCAGCATAAAAGTGCCTGCTTCCGTACCATCGCTGGCCCAGAGTTCGCGACCAAACTCTTCGGTTTCGGCAATGAAAAATACATGGTTTGTTCCGGCGGTGAGGTGGTCAATTTCCCTAAAACTTGCCGAGGTAATGTTTTCTTTTACCGGAATTGTACCTTCTGTGGTTCCGTCGGTTTTCCACAACCCTTGCCCGCCTGTGCCCTGGTGCCCAATGAAGTACAAACTGTCGTTCATAATGGCAAACTCCCCTTCAATGGATACATCGGATATTTCTTCTGTGCCCTCATCAGTGCCATCCACTTTCCACAGCCTGAAATTTCCCTGCAAAAACAACTGATTTTTGTAAGGAATGAATGCGCGTACATTGATATCATCCCCGTCTTCATCGAGCACCATTTCCGTACCTTCTTCGGTACCGTCAGATTTCCATAACCTTCTGAAAACCGATTCTTTTACGGTGAAATATATAGTTTCATTCACCACGCCCAATATTTCAATGGTGCTGCTTTCTTCCCCTTCGGTAATGTCTTTTACCATGTAGGTAGTAGCTTCACTCCCCAGGCTTATCCAGAGTTCGTTGCCATGTACCCCGTCGTTGGCTACAAAGCAAAGCGTATTGTTTTCGGTTTTTAGTTGGGAAAAATTGGTAGAGCCATTGCCTTCGTTAATGTCTTTCACCATCACAGTGCCCCCGGCGGAGCCGTCGGTTTTCCACAGTTCATTGCCATGCTCCCCATCATTGGCTACAAAGTAGATAAGGTCCTGGGCAAGGGTAAACTTTTGGAGATTGCTACTGAAAGGCAGGTCACTGAATTGACTTATGTTCGGATTAATATCTTTCAGCAGGAATGTGCTGGCTTCGGTGCCTTCCGTGCGGTAAAGTTCCCGCCCTTTGTCCCCGGTGGCAGCAAAATACAACACATCATTCAATACTGCATGTTGGCCCGAAATGCTGCCAGCAGTCCCAGGATTGATGTCCTTGACCAACTGGGTGCTGGAGGTAGTTCCCTGGGTTTTCCACAATTCATAACCGTGTTCGCCATCATTGGCACCGAAATAGGTAATATTGCCAATAGTAGTGTAGAAGTTAATATTTGAGTTCTCTTCACCCGGGTTGATGTCTTTTAGTAATTGTGTGCCGAAAGGTGTACCATTAGACCTCCAGAGTTCTTCCCCGGTTTTGCCATTATCCGCAATGAAATACAGTTGGGTTTCAGTGGTGATGCCCTCAATTTCAGGGTCGAAACGGAAAGTGCTGGCACCATTGGTGGCGAAGTCGTTCAGGCGTACAGGTTCCTGTGCAAAGGCAAGTGTGAATGAAAGCATCAGGAATACAGTAAATAAGGGTTTCATAGTTAGGAATTTTTAGGTTTTGAGGCATATTCCCAAAATTCCTCATATTATCGCTACCATGAATCACGGTTTTCAGGGATATTGAAAAATCATGGAAAACCGTGAGTTTTTAATCGACAATGAACAAAGAGAATTGAGTGTGTAACATACCGGGGGTATTTTGGTGAAACCTTTACCAATTAGGCACCGCAGCGGCGTTTCGATTGATCGGAATGCCGCCGCTTAAGCCCTCCGCACCCCTTGAAATCTCTGAAGGGACCCAGCACACAATCATTATGTGCGTTAGATCGCCCCTCTTGGGGCCACAATGGATATTGCTGAGGGTGCGATCGGATCGCCGGAAGCGAGGAAAATCCCTTAAGTTGCAGCATTGGGCGGACCGCATAGTTTTCATAGATTAATCTATCTATTGTGCCTATGTGGTTACTTCAGCACACTATATCCAAACTACCTTACCCTCTGTTGTAACCACCACCAGTATATCATCTATAACTTCTCCCAATGTATTACCATTGGGCAGGGTGACATCTGTGATCAAAACCTCCCAGTCTCCGGCAGGATCAATGCCATCACCCAGTTGATACGAGGGATTGTCATTATCCCGGGTGCTGAACAGGGCGTATGATGCGTTTTCTGCTTCTATCAATTTTGTGATAAACTTTGTTTCACCTGCCGGTGGATTGGATTGGCCTGTTAGTTTCAACGTCTTCGTGGTATTGCTCTCTTGGTAATCGTGATGTACTTGTATTGAGGCCCATAACTGGTTGGTTTCTGCATTGCTCAAATCTTTAAAATTACCCATGAGCATTAGCGTAACATGCGTTGTGGATATGGGCACCCCTTTTTCATAATGTGGCGGTAAAAATTGCTTCGGAAGTTTAATATTTAACTGTCGCGTATTGTCAGTAGTCATCGGGTTGTTTTTAAAATGATACCACTCATCGGGATATTGCAACCTGATATTCAGGGGCAGGTCGTTTGCTTCGGAATCACCCAACTCACCTTTGACGGTTTGTGCATATTCAGCATCATGCAGGGCGGTGTACTCGATGGTAAACATCACATCTGCGAGGGTATCAAAATTAAAGCGGTTGCTTGCTTTGGGCAGTTCCAATTCCCACTGCGTTTCCACCCCTAAGCCTTCAAACGGAAGCAACATCGGGTCCTCGTAATTAAACACGAAAAGTCCTGTTTCGCTGAATGGGCTGTCCAAAGCAATGGTTTCGCCGAAGTTTCTGAAGGACCTGATAGATTTGAACTCCAAACCGTCTTTCACCATCACGGTAGATTCCCCCGTATTGCTTAACTGGGCATGGATACCATCTATAGGAGGGGTTAAAGCAAGCATAGATATTTTGACACTTTTGATCAGGCGTAAATAATGACCGGGAAAATCCCTGTCGAACCAGCGCATGAGGGTATTAAATGTAACTTTTCCTGTTGCCTTTAAATGGGCCAGATCTCCGGGCATCATTTGAGCCATAGAGATGGTTTTGCTCAATTGTAACCGTCTCTTTTCCGTACTCAGCTTGTACGCGTCCAGGCGGCTCAGGTCGGTTAATAATCGCTCAGCCCCTAATAAACCGGAATCCTTCTGTGCTTCGCTCAGGTTGCCTGCATAAGCGTTGGCAGAAGCTACCGACCAGTAATCTCCGGAGATTATCGACAATACTTCCTGTCTTTCAAATTCCAGGGACTGCTGGGCCTGCCGGGCTACATTGGAAGCAATCTGCATCAGGGAGCGGTAGTTTTGCGACAATACCTGTATCATCCATTCATAGAGGTGATCGTTGGAAAACTTATTTTCTAGGAAGGCTAACACTTCTTTGGCTTGTGTATTTTGCAGGTTGGCGATGGAAAGCTCCTGGTTGGCAATGTCTATGCGGTTAGTGGCTGCCTGTTGTTGCGTTTCCGCAATGCGGACGTCAAAATCTGACAGACCTTTTTGCAGGTTCCAGTCTTCAAAACGGTACTCAATACTTCCCAGTGTCATAGCTAAATTACCGGCGGTTCCCAGGCTATTGGAAATGGTCAATGCACCCTGGGCGATGACCGGTAAAGCGGCGGCGGCTGAAGCTAAACTTGCCCCCAGCAGTACAAGCCCCGGAGCAGTTCCCGCACCGCTTAAAGATAATATGGATCCAACAGCAGCAGAAGTTCCGGAAACGGCGGCAATCGGCCCCACCTGGGCCAGCCCAACGGCGAGCTGAATAGCAGCACTTCCAGCAATTAAAGAGATTCCTGCTATTTCTAAAGCTGAAACAGGCCCGTTATCTACTCTATTCTGCCAGAACTCCAATTGAGCTTCCGCTTTGCTAAACTGCAAATCTGCCAATTCCAACCCGGTTACGGCATCTTTTAAGCCGAGGTTTCTTAAGTCAATGGTAGACGAGGCTAACTCGATGGCGTGTTGTGCTTTTAGTATGCCCAGTTTTTCATTATCATAATTTTGATACGCTGTGAGCAGGGCCGCCCCTATCCGTTGGGCTGCATCGGTATATTGCCGGGCCTTTTCCATCAAATAAGAATACCGGTAACGGGGAGGCTCATTGAACCAGGTTGAGGGAAGATCGAGCAAAGGCGTTCTTTCTGCCTGGGCATCTACCGTGTCAAAAAATTCAGCGACCGATTTATCATTGATGATTACCTGGGGCAAGGGCTCCCCGCTAATATCCAGACATAATTGAAACTTAAGCAGCGATAACTTGATATAGGCATCTAAGGCGACCAATACCGGATTGGGAGGCACGCATAATGTAACCGGATTGGTGTATACTTTGCCTTCACTCGAGTTGATGCCTGCCAAAATTCCTCCGAAAGGACTGTTTCCCGAATAAGCAAAGTAATGAGGTGCCACTCCAACTTCTTCCTGTGATGCAGCCTCGAACAGCACCTGGTCTTCAAATTTGACAAGTTCTTCGTTTCTATGCGTCAGTTGATCGGATAGCTTTTCAGGGCTGGCACCCGAGTGGTACTCATTGATGGCCGTCGCTACGATCTTTTCAATCGGACTTGGGTCAATAGTTCCGTCATCAGGAATTGTACCTCTTATATCCTCAATCGCTTTACCAATGATTTCCGGATCATCTATCTGATTCAGGCCTTCAATAATGACCACAATGGTTCCGGCCACACTGCCCGGGTCAAGCCCAATGGAGCTTACGATTTCTATGGTGAGTTGGCGAATGGAGCGATAACAATCATCCCCAAGGTCGGGTGAGTCCAAAACTTCCTGTGCCAGTTCGTACAATTGCCTGGCCCGGTCAAGACTGCTGGCTGTAGCCAGGGCAAATTCATGATCGGCCCAGTCCAGCAGGTTTTTGACCATCATGATGATCACATGCCGGAGCATCACTCCTTCCCGCCGGTGGGCCAGCTCGGTAGGGTCTAAAGTGCCACTGTTCCATCCTTCCCGGTAAGCCACTGATTCCTGGAAGTGGGCGTTAAAGTCAAATCCGTACCTTTCGCTGCCAGATTTTGTGGGGTCATACAACAATCGGTACCAATCGTTCGCCGACTCGAACTGTTCAGCTTTGTTGAGTGAATGGGCCGCCAGTAAGGGAAAAAGCAAGGAATTTTTCAGTAAAATTTTATACTTTTTCCCTGAAGGAATTAGACTTGACTCAAAGTAACCCTCAAGCAAATAGGAAAGGTTATGCATAAATTTTCCCACCGGAGTCTTTGCCGCGTGAAAGTACCCTTCGCCAGCATCTATGGTTTCTTTCAAAAACAGAGGATATTGTCCTTCCAAATCAGCAAGCGTATCCCGCACCACTTCCCGTGCGTCCTCATCAAAATAATAGTGATAAATGGCTTTAAACACAGTGACCCTGTCCATGGGGGTGGTTAAGAAAGTTTTGGTATATTCCAGAAAATCTCTGCCCGCTACTTCTGAAAAAAATGGAATGGCCTGGTTTTCCGGGTACAGAAAGGCGTACATGGCAGAGGCCCAACTGTTATAAGTTTTCATCCACTTCCAACTGGCTTCCTCAACTGGGATGGATTGGAGGTTTTTCACTTTATTTCTTAACAGTTGATCAACATCCGGCCGGTTGAAGTCGGATAACTCTCCTACCCGGGCAGCTAATACGAACGATTGCAGGGAAAGGATCAGAAAGGTGATGCGGTTGGTTTTGTGGCATGCTCCGGCTTTCAGGTCAATGAATAGCTCCTTTTGCAACGCTTCGGTGGTTTTGCCGCTTCGCAAGATGAGTTGTTGGCGGTATAACCCCAAAATTTGCTGATAAGCCTGGGCAAGGGCTGCATCAAATACATCGCCCCCACTGGCATATATTTCAGATATTTCGGCTAATTCTTGAATATTGTATCGACGATTAAGCGCGTGGATTCCCTTTTTAAGAAGGGCTAAACTTTTTTTCGGACTCAGCAGGGTGTCAGATAACTTTTTTGCCTGTTCATCACCACTATTCTCCAGTTCTTTTAGTAGTGAAATATTTTCTTTAGAAGCATCATTGAAAAGTAATTTGGCCCATATTTTTTCCACATCTTTGTTAAAGGCGGCATCCTCAATCGGTATTTGAATTTTTTCGGATTTCTCCAGCACTTCTAGGGCCAGCTCCATTTGCAGCACGCTTTCCTGCCCCTTCTTACAATCCATATCCTCAATTTCCTGTAGCAGGATTCTTTCCAGATCGTATACCGCCATCTCCAAATGGTAGTAAATCATTTCCAGCAGATTGATGAGGTAAGCATAGGGGCTGAAGGCATTGGTGCAGGCATCGCATTGGCAGGTATCGTTTTTCGGAATCTTTTTATATTTATCCTTATCCAGTAGCCATTTCCCATCCTTGCTTTTTAGCCGGGCGGCAAAGGTGGCCTGGTTCAGCACCTCATTATGCAGTTGCTGGGATTTCTGGTACAAAATATCCAAGGCTTGCGCATCTCCCTGATTCAGCTTGCCTACCCTGGCCTTTAACGCAGCATAGGAGATGGCCCCAACATCGGTAAAAGAATGAAATCCTTTATCGACCAGCTTATTCGCTACCGTTTCAGAATTGGCGGCTGCAGCAAACCTGGTTACCGATTTAAACTTGTCTAAGGTGGCCTCATTCAGGCCGGTGCTGCCGGTTGTCAACCGATCCGTTTTGGAAAGGAGTGATTTCAGGTCTGCCAATCCGGCCTGCCTGAGTTGGGTCAACGTTCCGGAAATTGCACGTTCATCCACTCCCGATACCCTGAGCAGGTTCTCAATTTTTAATGGAGGCAGCTCCTTCACTTCTGGCAACAGAGATTTAGATGCCTCTTTGGATAAGGCAACTTTGAGGTCGGTGATGTCTTTGGTCAATTCCAGCACAACATCATCCAGGGTAGAAAACAGGTTTCGGTTGTTTTTGGCAAGAACCAGAAAAACTTCAGGCGTTCTTCCCTGAAATTGCCGTTTGAGGGTGTAAGGGTTCAGATCAAAGGTAAACTCACCCAGCTTGTTGGTGGCTGTGCGGGCAATGGCACCAGCTACTTTCTGGTTTTGGTCTCTTAGCTCTATGGTTAGTTTTTCCAGATTTGCATTGGGCAAAGCGGATTGGATGGTTCCTTGTAAGGTTAGTTTTTTGGTAGGCATTTTATGTTTATTTATGTTTCTCAAAATTCATTGAATTGAAATATATCTTGTCAAAAGAAGTAATATGATTGATTCCTATTACGCGATATGCATTTAGCAACAATTCTTTACTATTGTTCTTTGCCATTAATCCGTAATGGAATTGTATATTGAAGATTACCACCACCGATAAATTTACCTTCCAAATCCAAGGTGATTGATTTAATTCCTTCAGCGTCACTTCGGAAAATTCCTTTTACCTTTGCACCTGCACCAAGACCTATGCTTCCTCCACCACCAACCATCCCATCATCCGTTTTACTTCCGGCTCCTAATTCTAATATTGAACCAAGCGCTTCAATTCCATAAGTTGATTCAATATCACCACTAGGGGTTTCATTGGTTCTACCCAAATAAATACCAGCAGAGGCTTTCGGTGTGTCTAAAGCAACATCTAAATCTGCGGCTCCGATTGGGACCTTAAATTTTACCCCAGCAAGATTTACGCTACCTGACGTACCACCAAGGCCTGCCTCTCCTTCAGCTCGAAACGCCTTAACACCCACTCCATTTTTTTCTTTATCAATTCCAAAAAAGCCCTTTACACTTTGATTCTGTTTGTCTATTCCTCCACCATAAAGCTTCAATTCATCTTTTTTGACATGAGCTTCTGGATCATTTTCTCTTGCAAAATCTTTAAACCTAATTTTATCACCTACTTCGAGATAGTTGACGTTAAGCCCTGTTCCGAATGATACCCATTCGTCATCCAAAAAAATCTCAAAATTTTCTGCAGCATCTTCAGGATCTGTTGATCCAGTTAATGCAGCATTAGCTTTAGTTAGCCAATCTCCTTCTTTTACCTGAATTATACCCGTATTTGGCTCTATGTTTATAGCATAGCCAGTTTCAGGATTAGATATTACCTGAGAAGTTTCTGTTTTTTCTCCTACAACCTTACTTTTTTGTGCTTCTAAATTCGGTTTTGATTTAAATCCTTGAATATCTACATTCTTGATTGGGTTGCTAAGTGTGAATAGATAAAGATTAATATTGTCTATATTTAGTAAAGGATCACAACTGCACCACCTTCCCATCCAGGGGGCATAATACCGGGCGCCGTAGTAGTAAAGTCCTGTTTCATCATCCCTTTCTTTGTCACTATAGCGGTAGCGTTTCAAGCTGGTTTCGGCCTGATTGCGACCCGTGGTATAGGCCGTGCCCCCATAAGGGTAATATTCTTCATAAGAGATTAGTTGGGCATTTTCATCTAATTCCAGCACGCCAGAACCCAGGTGGTTAGTCAATTGATAGCGGATATTTTCGGAGGTGATTTGCGTGGGGTTGCCCGTATCTTTTTCCTGTTCTATGATGACGATTCTGCTCTGGTCGTCTTTGATGTGCAGGGTATCCCGTTGTTTTTGCAGGGTGTTCGCTACGGTTTCGGTATAAATTTCATAGTCTCCCAAATAGATGCGCTCAGCCACACGGCTGCCATTGTTTTTTACCACCGTTTTGCGCATGCGCTGGCCCTGGCTGTCATACTGATAATAGGCTTTATCAGGATGGGTTCCGGCATTGAGTTGCACCTCCACCAGTTGGTTTTTATAATCCCAAATCATCTCTTCAAGGTGGGGCAGTTGTAGGATATTGCCATTGGCATCGTGGGGGATGGCATTGTTCTCATTGGTGCAACCTGCTGAAGACATGATAAGGCGGTTGCTTTGTGTAGCGTAGGTTTGATTTCTAACTGTAGTTCCAAGGCTGTTGCTGTGCTCAATACGCTCAATATTTCCGGCTTTGTCGTACTGGAATTTTTGGATATAATTGAGCAAAGCCTGGGCATTTGTTGTGGGTTGGGGCAAAGGCAAAAATTCAGTATGCTTTTTTCCTGTAGTTTGGTAATGGCAGGCCGTCATAGATTCGTGCTCTCGTCCGTTGGCTTCTACCAGGCGGTAAATAGCATCGTAGGAATATCGGCTTTCCGGATCCACTGCCTGGTTACGGTTAAACAGGGTTGGGTGCGCATCATCACGGATGCTGGTGATGTTACCCACCGGATCATATGTATAGCTTAACTCCTGTAATTTTTTGGGTGTTGGATTATTACGGGTAGACAGCATTTTTTCTAAACGAAAGGTATCCGTATCATACGCATAGGTGGTCGTAACCCCGTTCCCATATTCAATTTTTTCACGCTGCCCTTTGGCGTTGTAATCAATATTCCTGACAAATATTTCCGGGCTTTGATTGGGGTGCTGAATGGATAATGATTCAAGTAGGCTGGCCTGGTTGTAGGCAGGAATCTGTACTGTACCATCGGGCAAGTGGTTTTCTACTACCCTGTTCATTGCATCATAACGGGTTTTCAAAACGTAGGCGGGCGTATTGAGGCGGGTATTGGTTTGTAATAAGTTTTGGGCGGCGGACTCATCAAAATTACCACTGGTACCCTGCGGCCATTGGATTTCCGTGAGGGTACCATCCGATAACAATGTACGTTGAACCTCCAACAAATTTCCTTTAAAATCAATGCCACTGGTGGTAACAAGCCCGGCCCCGTCATAGTGCTTCCACATATTACCTCGTGCATTGGTAGACTCAGGTTGTGGCTTTTCCTCTCCGTAGATTATCTTTTCGGCAATAAAATGGGGGATGCCTGTTTTTTGTATCCGTACTTCTGCCGGGCGGCGCAAGGCATCGTAATGGGTGTTTACCCGGTTTCCATTGGCATCCCATTGGTAAAGGGGTAAATTATCTGCGGCTACTAACAATAGCTTGTTCCCGGCATCTTTACTGTGGATGCGTAATTTTCGTCCGGCCATGTCAAATGTATGCTCAAAAGCCTGAATACCTCTTGGGTCGGTAATTGAAAGCTCATTCCCTTCAATATCCAGCTCCACCCTGGTTTGCAGGGTTTCGGTTTTGTTGTCAGCTATGGTCAGGAATACATTGCCCTGTACGTCCAGATGAGCAATGGTTGGGGTATCGGCATGTTCGGCTGTTTTTAAAGCGGCCTGTTGTGGTGCGGTAAGTGTAGCAGGTAAATTGTTGAGATCCGGAATACGCTGTTTGAACCAGGTTTGAAAGCCGCTCAGGTTGGCGATATGCGCTGCCACATATCCTTTCACATCAGGCTCGTGCTGTGGTTCGAGTAATACGGTATCGTTGCGGTCCCAGGTAGTCTGTTGCCAGGGGTCAAATACTACCTTTTCATAGGTGTCATCCGGGTGGAGTGTACAAATCACTCTTTCCAGGGGATCGTAAAATACGGTAGCAGTAACCCCGGCTTTGTGATAGGGCTCATAGTGTTGGGTAAGGCTGAAAAAAGGTTCGTATTGCTGTACGGGCTTTCCTTTGTTGTTAAAGATCGTCCACCCTGAGGTTACCCATCGGCGTGTACCTGCACTATCCGGTTCGGCCTGCACTTTTTGCTGGATCTCCCTCCCAAATCCATCGGAATAAGCATAGCTCAATTGCAAAGAGGTTGGATTATTTTCATCTTTATGATGGATTTCCCTGGAAATGGTGCAAATACCTACCGGGTTTTTATCCAGGTGGTAGCGATGAAAGTCATAAATGACACGGGATGTTGCTTTTTTAAGAGCTGTACGAATATGCGTTGCTGCATAAGCGGATTGATTATCGCCATCAGGGTTGGTCATAAAATCCTTTACCTGGTTCACCGTCAATTCCGGATCAAAACCCTCTAATGAATCCGCTTCCGTATTGGTTCGCATTTGCGCAATCGTACTATAATCAATACCCAGCAGGGACTGGTCCGGACTTCTTCCAGCTTTGCCCATGACAGCACTTCCTACTACCAATCCCAGGGCATTAAATGCCACTTCCGAGTAATTTCCATTGATATCCCGCACTAAATAGGGTTGCAATACCCGGTAGTCTGTCAAACTTTCCTGTATGTTATTCAGCGGATCTTCTGTTCGTGAAGGGAATAAGTGATAGGGATCGTATTGAATCCTTGTTGTATTCCCAAAAGGGTCGGTAGTTTCTGTGGGTAAAAAAAACTGTTCCGGAACAAAGGTTTGGACGCCCGAAGGTATCCACCAATCGCCCTGACCGGCAGAACCCCATTGGTTATCCGACTGTTCCCGGTACCCTCCTGCTGCTCCCATGGCATTGGTGAGGCGGGTATTTCCGTAAATGGTTTGCCGAAGACCCGGTGTCAAGACCAGTTGATAAGTTTCATAAGGAAGCCCGTGAAAACCTATATCGCCGCCCAGGACGGCAGACGATAAATCATCTTTCCAGTATAAAGTGATTTGGTGCTTCAGCTTTCTTTTTTGTAGTTGTCCTGTCGTATGCTTTTCTTCATACCCGATGTCCTGAGCCTGGCTGAAGGCACTGTCTATTTCAGGAGTTTTGTAAGCTTCTTCTGTTATCCGGCTGAGGCCACTCAACTGATATTGACTGGTGCTTACCAATGTGCTGTGCCGGAAATCGGCCAGCGTATGCAGGGGGTTCACATATTCATTAATAGCAAAGAAAATCAGGTCATGCTGCTGCTCCGGAAAGTTGCTTTGCCGTCGTTTGTAAGTTATACTGGCTGATTTTAAGGGATTTCCATAGACATCTGTGGAAATCGTAATGTTATGCTGTATGCGAGGATCTGCTAAGGCCTGTCCGTTATGCTGGCGTTCATAATGGTAACTAATGGATTCCTTCGAAGTAGTTAAAAAGACAGCATGCGCATTTGAACCTTTACCTTGCATGGTTTGTACCCGGTACGTTTGCTCGGTGACCAGGTAAGGAAAGTTTTGGTCTGAAGAATTGTCATGCGCATACACTTCGGTACGTAAAACAGCACCCCTCAATGCCCGGTAAGCTTCGGTGACGGGCGCATCACCTGACAGATCGAGTTGGTGATTCCCAATATCAAAAGCTTCATGGTCACGGGGGCCTTGATGGCTGTCGAGTTGTTCAACCCCGCCAAGATATTCAGATCGATAACGGTCTGTAATATCCTTGTCCTCGAAGTAGGCACCCGTGTGAAACCAGGTGCGCGTTTCTACCGGGGGTACATGATAGGCTTTCACTTTATTTTCAAAATCGACATTTTCGTGCAGGTCATTTTTTTCAAAGATGTCGAAGAACTCTGTGTCTATCTGATCTACCCGCCCAAAACCCCGGAATTCCCGCTCCCGTCCGTCATAAAAGCCATGATGATATTGGTAGCAGGTTACCAACTTGGTCTTACTGATATGATCTATGGATTCCGTTTTTTCAATCACCTGCACCGGAAAAGGCAGTGGCGTAGCCCAAAAGTTACCCTTGGCAAGGTCTTCCAGATAGAACCTGGTTGATGAGGCATACCGCACTTTGGTGGTAGCCCCTAAGTTATTGTTCATTTCGGTGAGCAGGTAGGGCTTTTTCCCTCCACAAAAGTCCAGCACCTTGTAGTTACCATCGAGGAAGGTGCCGAAGTCATAGCTCCATAGGAGGCAGGTGGTACCAGTACCATAAAAATCGGTGAAGGTGAGGGAGGCTGTATCAACCGTGAGTGGAGTGCCTGAGATCGTCTGTTTTTCACTCCATTGGTTCCCCGACTGATTGAACCAAAAATGCACCTCATTAAAATCAACATACACCAAGTCTGCCGTTCCTGATCCGTCAAGGTCGGCCAGAAACAGTCGCTGGGGATTAAAATCCCGGGGCAAACGCGTGTCACCGCTCATGCTAATACACTTTCCAAATTGCCCGTAGCCCAGGTTAGGCCAATAGGCAATGCTACCATTGTGTACCAAGACAATGTCATGTAAACCATCCCCCGACATATCGGCCAGCCTTACCCTTCCGGAAGGGTCGTTGAAAGAAAAATTTTCAAGACCTTCAGGCTTGGGTACCGCTTTGGGTTTTGCATATCCCTCTTTGCCTTTATTCTGATACCAGAAGAAATACTGATCTGTGGTAACCAACAAGTCTGTCAGTCCGTCACCCGTGAGGTCCAATGACCGCAGGTTTGGGTCAGCCGGATTGATGCTGGGTTGATCGTCAAAGTGTCGGAATGATTGGGGGGACCACCCTCCTGAAAGTTGGCCATCTACTTCCCGTTCGGCCTGCAATTCAAAGAAGCCTTTCACTGACCCCTGATGAACGATCAAATCGGTGAGCCCGTCTCCTCCCATATCCCCGAAACTGATACCGGTATCGGCCAATGATAACCCTGCGGGGGATTCATGGAATGTGTGCGGGCTTTCCAGTTCAGCATTTCCCTTGTTCCGCCAATACCGGAAACCTCCCGTTGTGGTTTGAACAATATCCTGAAGTCCGTTTCCAAACAGGTCTACCATCGCCGTATTCGGGTCTTTTAGGGATACCGATGGAAGGTTTCCATTTTTTGCTTTTACGGTTTGATATTTTTGTGCTTTAGGTCGAAATTCCGAATACTTGAACTCGACGGGAGGCATGCTTTCAAAAATATACTGATTATTAGTTGATTTGGTATAACCTGTAACGGTTGCCCCGGTCAAAAGAGAAACCTTCGTTCCCGTAGATGTTGCATACTCAAAATCAGTTGACTTCACGAGGGTGGGGCCGCCCAGTTCTTTAAAATGGTGGATCATTAAAACCGAAGAGCAACGCCTCATCGTGCGTAACTCAAAGCCCGGCCGAAAGCTTGAAAAAGCATCTTCACGGATGGGTACGCTATTGTTTAGCCTTTCCTGGGAAGCGGTTATGGGTTGATAAACAAACTTGTTGTTGCTTTTGCGAGGATGTTGCCAGTCGCCATAATCAAAAACCACCTCATAAATATAATTTCGGTTTATGCGGGAAAACGGTTGACGATGATCAGCGCCCTGTTTGGATACACTTGCTGTAAATGTGTTCCCATTAAAATCCCTGAGTTGATCCGGAACATTTCCGTACAGAATGCGGCGCGGATACACTTGTGCATAGTTCCTGTTTTGTTCATAAAGCTGGCTAATTTGTAATTGAGTATCATCGATGGCATATTCATAGCTGATATGATTGCCCTTCGCATCAAAGGTTTCTTCCAGCAACCACTCGAAAATTCTGGATTCATCTTCAGGGTCGGTAATACGGGCAGCCGGTGTGCGTCCGTAAATACTGGTTATGTTCTCTTTGGTGGTAACCCGCCAGAAGGTATCAATTACTTTATTGTTATCCTGCTCATCTACTTGCTCCCAGGATTCTATGCGGGCAAACAGCCCTTCTGTGCGGGGCAAATAACGGCAAACTCTGTATTTCACTGCCTCCTGCCCATTATTGTGGGTAATCTCTTCGGAATCTATGGGCTGGGGATCGTTATCTTTGAGTTTAGGTACCAAATCTTCAGCGCCAGATAGGATAAACACATCCTTATTATTATAAGCGGGCAGCCCTTTTTCAGTTTTCCGGGTAATGCGGGGAATAGAAAGGTTCCATCCCAACCCGAAAATCCCATTCCCGTTTCCGCTACTATATTGTAATGATAATTGAGGCCCAAAGCCATCCCTTCCCGAAGAAGTAAAAATTGGAAGAGTGAAGTTCCCTGTACCCGTAAAAAGATTGGGCTGAAAGGTTTCTCCAATACCCTGAATGGCACCTCCGCCTTTGGGTAATGAAATGGGAGAGGAACTTGGGGACGTAGGTGTATGGGTCATCTTTTGAGTGAATCAACGGTAAAACAGAAAAACTAAGTGCAAACAAAAAAGTCTTGTCGAATACTGTAAGGCGGTTCGGTGAACCGCCCTACGGAGACCCCTTTTTTTGAAAATTTACCCGACAGTTTTTATTTGTTTGCACTTGGTTTGGCATCGGTACAAAAATCATTGCTTCAAATATCACCGTAGCATGGTTAAAAAAAATCATGATTTTCCGTGATATTGTAAAATCACGGAAAACAGTGAGTTTTAATGATCGGGGGCAATGCAATGAATCTCTCTACTTCTTTGCGTTAGCATTCACAGATATTTCAGTAGACAGTAGCAGTTGGCAGTCATTAATACTGCCAACTGCTACTCTATTCTACTAGTTTGTTCTCAACGGCAAATCGCACCAAACCAGCGGTGTTGCGGACATTGAGTTTTTGGAGGAGGTTTTTCCGGTGGGTTTCTACAGTATTGAGACTGATGAAGAGTTTTTCGGCAATTTCCTGGGTGGTAAATTCCTGTACAACCAGTGACAGAATTTCTTTTTCGCGACGGGTGAGTTTGGGGAGGTAGTTTTGAGAAGGTTTTTTTTCCGGCATCATGCCCTGCATGAGGGTTTTGGTCACGTCTTCCCCAAAAAATGAGCCTCCTTCCTGCACTGTGCTGATGGCATCTTTCAATGTGTCTTTATCGCTGTTTTTCAACACATATCCTTTGGCTCCGTTTTTCAGCATGCCGGTGATGAAACTGCCTTCGTTGTACATGGTGAGGGCAATAACTTTTATGGTTGGATGTAATGTGC
Organism: Cyclobacteriaceae bacterium; assembly: GCA_965230065.1. GTDB lineage: Bacteria > Bacteroidota > Bacteroidia > Cytophagales > Cyclobacteriaceae. Next base: position 1,706,669 of record OZ245942.1, read on the forward strand.
ATATTTCTTTACATACATCCACTCCATCCATGTCGGGAAGGTTGATATCCAGCAAAATTACATGCGGAGTGGTATCATTACATTTCTCCAAAGCTGCTTTACCACTCAGGCAGCCCCCGGCGATACGAATTTCATCATCATTGGCAAACATGGCCGTAACGCCGTCGATAAACATTTGATGGTCGTCTACCACCAGCACGTGGATGGCTTCCTCGGGGTTTGTGTGCATATCGCCTTAATTTTTTATGTATCGTATTTTAGTTAATGGAATACTGGAATTTTGGTTTTCAGCGTTCCTCTATTCCATTCTTCCATCATTCCATTCTTCCATCATTCCACTTCCAACAGCTTCTCCGCTAACAGGGACTTCTACGGTTACCGTAGTGCCGCTGCCAGGCACGGAATCCGTTTCCAGGGTACCGTTAATGTACTTCACCCGTGATTCCAGGCTGCGCATACCCAGGCCGCCTTTGGCTTTGGCTGTTTCTATGTTAAACCCGGTGCCGTTATCTTCTACCGTGAGGTGTAACACGCCTTCATGCAACGATAGCTGCACGATAACTTCCGATGCCTGCGCGTGCTTCAGCACATTGTTGAGCAACTCCTGCACAATGCGGTAAAGGCTGATTTCAACTTTTTCTTCAAACCTGTCTTCTATTCCATACACCTGAAAATCTACCGAAAATCCTGAATTTTTTTCTATGGCATGGCAAATGTCCCGGATGGCAGGCACCAGTCCAAATTTCATGAGGGCGCCCGGCATCATGTTGTGGGCAATTTTCCTTACCTCGTTGCAGGCTTCGTCTAGTAAGGTGTTGGCTTGTTGGTATAATTTGGTGTTTCCGTTGCCCTTATCAGTTTCTATGGCAGAAAAGCGCATTTGTACGTTAGCCAGCAAAGAGCCAAGGCCGTCGTGCAGGTCTTTGGCAATGCGCTTGCGTTCTTCTTCCTGCCCGGTTACCATGGCATCCATAGATACCAGCTTTTGCTGTTGTTCCAGTTCCTGGATTTTTCTTTGGTTAATCTCTTCATTTTTTTGTGTAATCAGGGCTTTGCTTTTCATTTTGGTGCGATAAAAAAGGATGGTTACCAAAATGAGGGCAAGCAGCAATATACACCCGATGATAAAAGCATTCAGCAAGGTGCTTTTTTGGGCCAACAGTGCTTTTTGCACTTCCCTTTCCTGGGTAAGCAGGGCTATTTCTTTCTCTTTTTTTTCGGTTTCGTATTTTGCTTGCAACTCATTAATCTGACGGGTAATTTCTGTACTATACAGGCTGTCGTTGATGTTGGTAATTGCCTTTTGTGATGCGTATGCCTGTTCATACCGGCCCATACTTGCATAAGCTTCTGCCAAAGCTTTATGTGCTTCCCGCAACTCCTGACGGGCATCGATAGCTGTTGCAATTTCTCTGGCCCGTTGGGCAGAAGATAATCCTTTACCAGGCTGTTGGGTTTTGTTATACAAACTGGCAATTGCCACCAGGCTTTCTGCTATTTCTTTTTTGTTATTGAGCTTCTCCCGGATTTCCAGGGATTGCAACATGTTCTCCAACGCTGTCTCGTATTGACCCAGCTCACTGTAAATCAAGCCAATATCACGCAAGGAATGGGCCATACCCCAAATCGAATTTTCTGTTTTGTTAATTTCATAGGCATTTTGATAATATAACAAAGCACTGTCAAATTGTTGCATTTTAGCATAAGCACTACCCAGGTTTCCCAGACAATTGGCCTGCTGTGCTTTCACTCCCAACTGTTCAAAAATTTGTAGGGACGCTTTTGTCATATCCAATGACTGCGCATAATTCTTTAGTTTTTTATGAATGAGTCCGGCACTGTTCAAAATCTCGGCTTCCATAAAACGATCACCACTTTCTTCGGCTACCTGCAAGGCACGAAGGTAGTACTCCAGACTTTTATCATACCACCCTTTGTAAGAGGTAACAACGCCCATGTTAAAAAGCACATTATCTGTTTCGGAAGCCTGCCCGGTACGCATCCGGTAATCGTACACTTTTTGAAAATATTGTAGTGCAGAGTCGTAATTAGATTCAAGTCGGTTAATTAGCCCTAAATAATAATATCCACGGTATGTGCTTGCACTATCATTAATGTGCTCACTTAGCGAAATTGCCTGGTTTACATACCCCCTGCTTTCCGATACATCATGCCGGAAATAAGCCCATGCTATTCGGAAATAAGTTTGGAGTTTCGTCGAATCGGTAGAGGCTTTTTCCAGCTGTTGCAACAAGGTATCAACACCCACCGGTTGCTGAGCATCCGCTGTAAAACTCAAACAGCACATACCCAATAAAGCCATCCATAGTAATATTATTTTCATTATGGTTAGTAATTTCTTCTCATACTGGAGCCGAAGTTTTAATTTTCTTTGAGGGATTGATAGGCATAAAACCAAAGCATAGCTGAATATAAGCATTATTTGTCTCATACTAAACCATAATGGGCGATTGTGAATGAGAATAAGGCATTTTGCAGCACTTTTCTGAAAAAATGGTCTGTCAGTGTATCCAAAATCCGAAAAAATCGATATATCCTTTTTTGAAGATTAGTGCCTACCCAGGCCCGAAGTGTAACCCAGGGTTTATTTTAACATGAAAATAACATCTGTACCCTGGCGGGCTTTTTGCTAAGAAACTTCGTGCTTATATGGGGTTATTTGCACTGAAAACCGATTTTTTATACAAGGAAGTTATTTTTTAAAGATATGATTGCGTTTACTGCCGAAAAGAAAGAGCAAACCCAGCGTAAGAACTGGCTCACCAACCGAAAAAAACTGGAAAGCCTGCGGTACAATAAACTGAGCCCCAGGGCCAAACGAACGGGCGAAACCCACATTCTTGACCGCCTTTTTCCAGCTGCCAGTACGGTTTTAAAGTCTGTCAACCTGTATGACAGGGGGGTAAAAAATGCCCTTTCTTTGGAAGTTAACCAGCAGGATTTATCATTCCGGCAACTTCCCGAAGCTTTTGACGGATACAAAATCCTACACCTTACCGACCTGCACCTGGATACTTTGCCAGGCATTGAGCATGTCATTTGTGAAAAGATTGATGCGTTGGAATACGATCTCTGTGTGATTACGGGTGATTACCGCCGGCTTACCATCGGTTCGTTTGAAAAAGTAATTGCCCCCCTGCAAAAAATAGTGAATTTTATAGAAGCAAAAGATGGTGTATTCGCCGTACTGGGCAACCACGATACGCATGAAATTGTACCTTTTCTGGAAGAAATGGGTGTTTCGGTACTTACCAACGAAAGCCTTTACCTTGAAAAAGGTGATGAAAAAATTATGCTTACCGGCGTAGATGACCCGCATTATTATTTCTCTGGCCAGGCCATAGAAGCCTTGCGTACGCCAAAAGAAGATTTTAAAATCGCCCTCATCCACTCGCCTGAGCTGTATGAAGAAGCCGCCGAAAACGGTTATCACCTTTACCTTTGCGGCCACACGCATGCCGGACAAATTTGCCTGCCCCAGGGTGTTCCTGTGCTGCGCAATTTGAAGAAAGGGCATCATCTTTACCGGGGCTTATGGCAGCATAATGACCTCACTGGCTACACCAGCGCCGGATGTGGTGTTTCAGGGCTTCCGGTTCGGTTTTTTACCAGGGGGGAAGTGGCTTTGTTTACTTTGCGTAAAGAGAAGTAATTTTACTGTCAATTAAATATCTAAGATAATAAGTGATATTATGCATTCGTTTCAATCAAAACAGATTGAAAATGAAACAAAATATCTTCTATTTCCTAATAAGCTCATGCCTGATTCTTTTTGGTTGTGATGAGTGTAAGGATAAAGTTTGCGCACCGTGGCCAAATGCGTACTTCCATTTCAATCTGGTAGATGCCCATACAGGCGAAGACCTTATTTTTGGAGAAAACCCAATCAATTATCCTGATTCCATATCTTTTTTGTCACAAGGTATCCGTTATGTCACTGCCGATAAGAAAAATAAAGCATTAGGTTTTTTGGCACATAACGATACTGTTTATATTAAACCAGATCGTAAGTCTGAAGGTAAATTTTGGTATGATCCTATCAACTTTGATACAATTCATTTTGAATTTCAAAGCTTAGGTATGGGTGAATGCTGCGAAGAATATAAAATAACAAAAGTATTTTACAACGACACTGTTTATTATCCTGAACAAGGCGTGCCTGTACAAATACAAAAAAATAATAGATTAGACAGTAGTTTCTATTAACTGATTCCAGCCGTAAATATTATGAGCCTCCCTTTATAAAGCCCGCCATAAAAAAACCATACCTCTGCTATCGTCTTCCAATGGCATCACTCCACCTCATGTTCATTTAGCAACGTCCCTTTTGGATTATAATGACGGAACACAAGTTTTGGGCCTGCCGATGAAGTTTCCAGGCTACCCTCCAAAAACCCTCCAGTCACATTCAGGTAAATATGTTCGGGCCGCTTATCGTCTTGTGACCATCCACCGGCGTGCGCGTCACTGCCAGGGCCACAGCTAAATTCCAATATGCCGGTTTCATCGTCTTTGGAAACATATTGCCAATGCCTGTCGCCACACACAATCACCATATTTTCCTGCTGACTGATAAAGTTTCGGATTTTATTGCCTTCGTAGGTAAAACCTTCATTGGCATGGTTGTCATTTTTTTTATCCCGGTCGGGACCAACGATGGGAGTGGGTGAAAATAATATTTTGTAGGTAGCATCCGAATTTTCAACGGTGCTCATAAACCAGTCCATCTGTTCCTGTCCCCAGATGGTTTTACCAGGCTCATCGGGCATGGGATTGGGGCTGCGATAATCTCGGCCTTCTACCAGCCATATTTGTAAATCCTTTCCCCAGCGTACGGTACGGTAGGTTTTTTCACCCATGGGCACTTCTTCCAGAAAAAGTTGCGTGCCCTGCTCGTAGGTAAACTCGCCCATAAACTTTGTTTCCATACCGGGATAAGCATCGTTCATCCAGGTATCGTGGTCATCTTTTATAAAATAACTGGATACCTGACGGTGAAAATCCACATGATTGGGCTGGCTGTACATGCGGTCCCAGTGCCAGCGGGCGAGTTCCAGGGTTTTTCCCATGCCGTCGTAGTACAGAATATCTCCGGTATGCACAAAAAACTCAGGATCGAGTTGAAGGGCAGAGGGATATAATTGGTAGCCCTGCTCACTGTCGATGTCTCCAAACGAAGTACCGGTGGTTACGATAAAGCTGACCGGAGCGCTCTGGCTCGGAGCAGGTGCTGTTTTAAATTTACCCTCTACTTTAGCCGTTACCTCCTCACTTTCTGGTGGGGCAGCCTCCACCAATAAATCGTAGATTTGCCCGGGCTTCAGACTTTCCAATGCGAATTGGTGGGTGAAATCATGCTCTGGGTTCACGTCTTCCCACTCGGTTACCATCCAGGAATTGGTACCTTCTATCCGATATTGTAACCGCGCACGGCCCGGTGTTCCGGGGGCAGCACCCTGTATGGTATTGATGTCGGAGCCTCCGGGGAAGGTCACCACGGGTGTTTTGTCGGGGCGGCCCCTGCGTTCGATAAGCTGGCCGCTTTCCGGGTCTTTATACTTCACATTCGGCATGGGGGCTTCTTTGCCCACGGGTTCGGGGTTTTCGGTGAGGCGTACCCACACAATGGCTTCATGTTGGGTTACTTCGCCAATTTTGATGCCGGTGGCCATATACACCGGGTTTTGCTTTTCAGGGACATTGCAGGCATACAAAATAGTGACCAACAAGCAGAAAATAATGTTTGTGAAAGATAGACGTTTCATAAAGGTAAAGGGCTTTATCATTTGGGTTCTTTTACAATTTCATACAAAGCATTCAAAAACTCTCCTCTGCTCATCCGCTTTGCTTTTTTAACCGGAGATGGATTTTCTAAGTTCAGGATATTGAGCCATGTTTCAGCCAACTCCCTCTACATTTTCTTCTCCGGTTATATAGCATGGTACGGATAGGCTTCGGTCCACTGCACCTTCTGCGCGCCTGGTTTTTCACAAATCTTAGTATTTTGTGTGGTCAGTGCGAACACCATAGCCTTAAGGCTAACAAGTTTGCTATGTCAATGCGTTGTATTTCTATTGATGATTAGTTTATTATGGTAAAAATCATTATCAATTTGGGTGGTTAGTATGTAAGTCCCGGGGGCTAACCCACGCACATCCATTGTAAAAATATTATTTCTGGGAACAAGCATGATGCGCGTGTGCTTAACCTGAAGCCCCTGTAAGTTGCGCAGGCAAATACGGGCCTCTTTCTGTCGTCTGGCATGCCATTCCCAGGTCAATTCCCCCTGCACGGGATTAGGATATACAGAAACAAGCCGAAGGACAGGCTGTCCATCTAGTCCGGTAACAGTAGAGGGTGGGGCAGGCGGATGAGCAGATTGCTCCCATAATTTCCATTTTTGAAGCTCGTGCCCGTACCAGGTGGATGTTGTGAGTGGATTATTTTTACCTGTAGTGGACAGGCTTTTTCCATTTGCCAGATTTTTTAGGCGAAAATGACTTTTGCCCGCGTGCAGCACCTGCCAGAGATAACCATCACTGCCATCGTTTTCACCAATGGATAACTGCCCTCCATCTCCGGCATCAGCGGTGCTGAAGAGACACAGGCCGGAATCCCGGTTTCTGATTAAATATTGTTCATTACTAACATGCACCAACTGCCATTTTTGCATCGCTCCGGTATCTACAGGCTGTAGCACGGCTGCATTGGCACTGCCGTTGATGGCTGTCACCCGATGGTCGGGATGGACGAGTGAGGCTAACGTATACGATGCCAGGCTATCCCAATAGGGCCGGGCATCAAAGTTTTCCTTCATGGTGGTAAGCCAGGCCGGAACGCTACCCAGCCGGAGCTTTACTTGGGCCTCAAAAAGACTTTTTGGCTTCACCGGAGTGCCCGGGGATTCCAGCACTGCCAGCGTAGACGTTTCGTAGGTAACCGGCTCTCCATGGATACCTACAATGATGGGTTTGGCATAAAAAGCCCGCTCTGATTCGTCCCAGTAGCTCACATCAGATTTCGCCTGATTTGATTCGTAATTCCACAAAACAAATTTGCGAAAGTGATTGGGAAGATTAGTCGTCGCACCTCCATCACGCATTTCGTAACCACCCTGTGATTCGTCAAGCAGGGTGGCGTGGGAGCCATTGCCATGGGCATCGATAATGGCCTCGTTATTTTTTACATGCCAGCGCACGTGCCCCTCGGCCCCATGAGCTATACTTGTGCCGTGCCAGTTATTGGCGGTTTCCTTTACCAGGCCAACCAGGTTGCCATAGCCCTGGTTGGTCTGGATGCTGTGGTGCCCGCCGTTGCCGGTAATCTCCACATCCAGCACAGACATACGAAAACTATTCCCAATATCGATGGATCGGTTCATATTGACAAAAGTACAACGGCGTACCCAACCGTCTTTCACCCCTTTCATGCCCAATGCACTCCAGCCACCATCGTGGATGTAATCCTGATGATGGATAAACTCGTCTTTCCAATTTCCTATGAAGCGAATGTCTTCAACGCCAGCCTTTTCCCACGGAAGGTAGGGCCTGAGCCGCCAGGCATCATCGCCCTCGCTGTAGGGTTGCTTGATATCGATGTCCAGGTGAATCGGTTCCTGAAAGCAAATTTCTTTCGTCGCTTTATCTACTGAAGCGACTTCGTGTGGCACGTTCAGGTTCCAATGGTTTGCCCATTCTTCATCATGTACGTATGGCGCTATAAAAAAGTCTTTGTGTGCCTTGTTTTTAATTTTCAACCGTAACATGACCAACGCCCCGGGTTTAATGTCCGGCTTGATTTCATCTACCTGAATGCATTTGGATTCACGGCTAACAGAGGCAGTGAGTCTCCCCCAATTATCCCAGCTCTGTTCTCCCTGCACCCACTCAAACATAAATGGCACTGTCCATTTATCACCCGGGGTTTGTTCGTCCAAATAGTTGACCATTACTATCTCGGTACCGCCAGGCCGGTTGCCTTCGCCACGCAGCACAATGCCATGGGCTGCAATCTTTATGTTTTCTATACCTCCTGGGTCTTCGTTGGTGTTTACCAAATACCTCCCTTTTGGGAAAAAAACCACGCCGCCCCCGGCATCTTCTGCCGAATGAATGGCATCTTGTATGGCCTGCTGATCAGACTTTCCGTCATTTGGCGCCGCCCCATAATTGGTAATATCGAATACGGGGCCTTCCACATCGGGGATTGGCTCCTGCATGAAAGCATAGCCAGCATACGAAAAGTCGGGCAAGATGGGTGTTTCACCATTGTCTTTTGCGTTCACAAAATTATCCCACAGTGAAGATACCTGTGCTGATGCAGGCCTTTGGGCTAAAGTAATTAGTATGGAAAAAAGTAGTGTTTGTATTAATATTTTCATTTGCTTTCTGATTAGCTATTCAGGGCGAATCCTGAATAGCTATTACCTGGTAAAACTCTATTAGAACGTTATTCCTCCGCAATCGTCTCCACAATCACATCATCCCTTTCAAACAACCCTTCTTTGAATTGGAGGCCTAAGCCCGGGGCTTCTGGTGGTTTCACGGTACCGTTTACAACCTGAGGCACGTTGTCAAAAAAGAAAGGATACCGTTCTATCCAGTTGGGGTACACACTTTCTACATAAAAAAGGTTGGTAATGGATGCAGCCAATTGGGTAGAAGCATACCAAAGTATGGGGCCGCCTGCCGTGTGCATCATGGTGGGCACGTAATATGTATTGGCCATGTCAGAGATTTTTTTACCTTCTGAAATGCCCCCGCACCAGGTGAGGTCATACATGGCAATGCCCCCGATTTCAGACTCTAAAAATTCGCGAAACCCAAAGCGTGTAGCCAGCCGCTCGCTGATGACCATCGGAATGGAAGTTTCCTGAGCCAACACTTTATATGCCTGCATATTGTCTTGCAAGAGCACATCTTCCAGGAAAAGGACATCAAAGGGTTCCAGGGCTTTGGCAATACGCACGGCCGAGGGCAGGTTCCACCGGCTATGAAGCTCACAACCAATCTCGAGTTCGTACCCTACGGCATCCCGCACTTTTCTGATCCAGTCAAGGCAGGAGTCCAGCTCCAGTTTAGAAATGTACTCTCCATTATTTTTACCTGCCACGGCATCAAAAGGGCAATATTTAATGGTTTTGATCCCCTTTTCTACCAGAAATTTGGCAATCTTGTCCATATCATTTTCTAATGTCCACCCATTGAAACCCCGGGGATTGGTGTAGGTGTTGTATACCCGGATGTGCTTATCGGCAGAACCGCCGAGCAGTTGGTACACCGGACGGTTACATGCCTGTCCCAAAATGTCCCATTGCGCTAAATTGATGGCAGACAAGGCCCTCATTTCGGCCCCACCCGTTACATGATAAGCATTTTGCCTAAAGACACGATCCCATGTGTGCTCTATCTCAAGAGGGTTGGAGCCCAGGAGTTTGCCTGCCCAGCTATGCCATTCCAGGTCTTTGATTACGGCACTGCTGGCCTCGTTAAAGGGATATGTTTCGCCCGTGCCTACAATGCCTTCGTTGGTATGCAGCCGCAGCCACATCCACTGAATGCCCCGGCCGGCTATTTGTAATTTGGGACTAAAGCGAACGGTTTCAACTTTGGTGATGCGCAGAGGAGGAGCAGCAGCTATGGCACGTTGGGCAATTGGAGAAAGGATACTTGCACCCAGAAAGCCCAAAGCTCCTGAGGCGGTAGTTTTCATAAATTTACGTCGATTGAGGGACATGTTTATTCAGATAATTTGTTGATTAATAAAAGCAAGCTCCATTTTAGTGAAAATATGCCGACACGTAAAGGAAAAACTGATAATTTGCTGAACTTGTCCTGTCCATCTGTCTGCTTTTTTGTTTATATTACCTTCATTAAAAGTATTGTCAACCGCTACATTACTACCATGAAATACGTACTATCTCTCTGCATTGTATTATTTGCTACACATTCGTTTGCCCAGGATCGCCCCGTAGGCGAACCTTTTGCTACCCGTTCTGAGGTGATTGCCCCACATGCGATGGCCGCTACCAGCCAGCCCCTGGCCACACAAATTGCTCTGGATATTATGAAAAAAGGAGGCAATGCCATTGATGCTGCCATCGCGGCCAATGCAGCTTTGGGCCTGATGGAGCCTGTGGGTTGCGGCATTGGGGGCGATCTGTTTGCCATTGTGTGGAGTGCCAAAGACAAGCAATTGCTGGGACTGAACGCCAGCGGACGTTCACCTTACGACCTGAAATTGTCTTATTTCAAGGAAAACGGTTATGAACAAATTCCTGTGTTTGGCCCTTTGCCAGTTTCTGTGCCAGGTTGTGTAAGCGGATGGTTCAGCTTGCACGAACGGCTGGGGAGCGTACCCATGGAAGAAATTCTGGCCCCCGCCATCACCTATGCCCGGGAGGGTTTTCCGCTCACGGATGTAATCGCTGAGGCATGGCAGGGCAATGCATCGTATCTTGAAGAATTCCCGAATTTTGCCGAAACCTTCATGCCGGGGGGAGAAGCTCCCAAAAAAGGGGAAATGTTCAAAAACCCCTACCTGGCCAATACGCTGGAAACCATTGCCAAAGAAGGACGAGATGCTTTTTACAAAGGGGACATTGCCCGCACCATCGCGGATTTTATGAAAGAACAGGATGGTTTTTTGTCGTACAAAGATTTGGCAGACCATACCGACACCTGGGTAGAGCCTGTGTCTTCCAACTACCGGGGGCTTGATGTGTATGAACTGCCGCCCAACGGACAAGGCATTGCCGCTTTGCAAATTTTGAATATTCTGGAAGGGTATGATGTGGGCAATATGGAATGGAACAGCCCCGAATATGTTCATTTGTTTTTAGAAGCTAAAAAACTGGCTTTTGAAGACCGTGCCAAGTACTACGCCGACCCCGATTTTAACAATATTCCTGTAGATTATCTCATTTCTAAAGCTTATGCGGATGAAAGGCGCAAACTGATTGACCCTGAACGTTCTGCCCGTGATTATCCGGCCGGAGAATTGGAGCAGGGCAACACCATTTACATGACAGTGGCCGATGAAGAAGGGAATATGATTTCGCTCATCCAAAGTAATTATCTGGGCCTGGGCTCAGGGATGGTACCTCCCGGGCTGGGGTTTATCTTACAAGACCGGGGTGCCTTATTTTCCTTGCAGGAAGGGCACATGAATGTTTACGAACCCCACAAGCGGCCTTTCCATACCATCATTCCTGCTTTTGTGATGAAAGACGGAAAACCTTTTATGAGCTTTGGGGTGATGGGTGGCGCCATGCAGCCACAGGGGCACGCACAAATTATCATCAACATGGTTGATTTTGGTATGAACCTGCAGGAAGCCGGGGATGCCCCCCGCATCCGCCACCAGGGTTCTTCACAGCCAACAGATGAGGTGATGACCGACGGCGGTACCGTGAGCCTGGAATCTGGCTTTCCATCCGAAACCATTCAGAAACTCCTGCGCATGGGGCATACGATTCAGCCCTCCAACGGGGGGTACGGCGGCTACCAGGCTATTATATTTGATGCCGAACAAGGGGTGTACTATGGTGCCTCCGAATCGCGGAAAGATGGGCAGGCAGCGGGGTATTAATTGATTTAATTTATGGACCCAATATTTTTCCCTAAACCTTCTGACTTCCGGCAATGGCTTGAAAAAAATCATGACATAGTGAAGGAATTGTGGGTGGGGTATTATAAAAAAGCTTCAGGTATCCCCAGTATTACCTGGCCCGAATCGGTAGACGAAGCGCTTTGTTTTGGCTGGATAGATGGCCTTCGGAAGTCAATAGATAAAAAAAGTTACAAAATTCGGTTCACCCCCCGCAGGACGGGCAGCCATTGGAGTGCCGTTAATATCAAGCGTGTGAAAGAACTTAAAACCCTGGGCCTGATGCAACCTGCCGGATTGGAAGCTTTTGAAAAAAGAGATGAAAAAAAATCAAAACAAGCTGCCCATGAGCAGGAAAACATAAAACTTCCCGAAGCTTTGGAGCTGAAGATCAAAGCCAATAAGAAAGCCTGGGATTTCTTTCAATTGTTAGCCCCAACCTACAAGAAAACATCAGTTTGGTGGGTAATCAGTGCAAAACAGGAAACCACCCGGCTCAAAAGGCTGGACACCCTGATAGCCTCGTCTGAAAAAGGAGAAAAAATACCTCCATTGAAATGGAATAAGAAAAAGTAGAAAAAATGGAGTTATAAATAAGCCACCACTTTACTTTCCAGATTTCCACATCCATTCAATAAGGTATATTATGTAAATTCGGGCAGTGCCACCAGCCAACGGGCACTTCGCCTGGCTTTTGCATATACCGAACTATTAAATAAGTATTACCTTAACAATATCCTTTCTATGAAATTTATCAGTTTGTTCTTATGCTTACTGTCGTGTACAATGATGGTTCTCCCCGCTAATGGGCAGGCATCGAAAGACTATTCAGAAGCATTCAGGTTAATTGAAGTTTGGCTGGAAGCACAAAAGGATTTTGAAAACCTTCCGGGGATCACTGCTGCGGTCATTAAAAACCAGGAAGTGCTATGGACCGGAGGATTCGGAAAGGCCAATGTAAGCGGAGAAATCGAAGCAGCACCCCGCACTATCTACAGCATCTGCTCTATTTCCAAGCTTTTTACCGCCATAGCCATCATGAAATTGTACGATGAAGAAAAGCTGCGATTGGACGACAAGGTAAGCGATTTGTTACCCTGGTACAACCTGGAACAACAATATCCTGAAAGCGGTCCCATTACGGTCCGCTCCCTTTTGACCCATTCCTCAGGATTACCACGGGAAGCGGCTTATCCGTATTGGACGGGGCCCGATTTCCCCTTTCCTTCCCAAGAAGCAGTGAAAAGCAAATTAGGAGAACAGCAGACCCTGTATCCGGCTGCCACTTATTTTCAGTACAGTAACCTGGGCCTTACCTTGTTGGGCGAAATTATCGAAGAAGTGAGCGGGCAACCCTATGAAACCTACATCCAGGAAAATATTCTCACCCCTTTGGCACTCAGCGACACCCGTACCGAATTGCCCAAATCGCAACTCGGCAGTCAACTTGCCATCGGCTATAGCGCCCTGAACCGGGAAGGGAAACGGGAAGCCGTGAATTTTTTTCAGGCAGAAGGGATACAAGCCGCAGCCGGGTTTTCGTCCAATGTACTGGATTTGGGGAAATTTGCCTCCTGGCAACTGAGGTTGCTGGGGAGCAAAGAGGTGGAAATATTACGGCCCTCTACACTCAATTACATGCATAGGGTACACTGGACAGACCCGGACTGGGAAACCACCTGGGGTTTGGGATTCAGTGTTAGCAAATCAGATGAAGGAGGGATGAGGGTAGGGCACGGGGGCTCATGCCCCGGTTACCGTACCCAGCTATCCATTGATCCCAAAAATCAAATGGCTTATGTGGTGATGATCAATGCCAATGGCACAAGTCCGGGCAAATATGAAAAAGGAATCCGAGAAATCATGAAAAAAATGAAGCCACCTGAAGATGAGGCAAATACACCCACCGTCGATTTGAATGATTTTAGTGGATATTACAGTGTACAGCCGTGGTGGAGCGAAATGTATGTTGCCCCCTGGCATGACAAATTAGTGGTTTTGGATTTACCTACCGATGCTCCGGGCGATAATATGACGTTCTATCAACATATAGAAGGTGATACTTTCAGAAGAGTACGGGATAACGAAACCCTGGGCGAAACCTTTGTTTTTGAGCGAAATCAACAGGGCTACATCATCAGCGTGCAGACCCATAATAATAACTATACAAAGCTCGATAGATGAGTATTGAACAAAACATCTCAAATTCAATCGATGCACTTTGGAGTATAGCAGAGAGAGTGCCCAAAAGGGTGTAGGCCAATGTTGAATAATCGCTACATTGGAGTTAAAAATTTACCCATAAAATGGTTAGTTTTGTATTAGAGTATGTTTAAATTTTATCCTTTGGGACGGTTCGCCGTTGCGATGCAAATCGCCACTATATGAACCGCGCGGCGGATCGTCTGAGTTTGCATTTTTTTTACCCCGTAGCTTAGGCTACGGTTTTTATGCTGTATTTAACAAGTTTTCTCATCCCATCTTTAACCTTCACGAATGAAACGGTCATTATACAGGTAATACACCTGATCCACCATCTGGATGTCCATTGTAGGGTGTTGAGGATTGATCAGAAAGTTGTATTCTGAGGGAGAGTGCACGGAAGCGCTCTATTATACTATTCCGTGATACAGGCGGATCAACTCGGCTTTTACTTCAGCACAACCGGCGTAGGTATCCAGTACCTCAAGGAGAATTCTGTTGAGATAGGCATGATACGTATGCATCCATTTATGGATATTTTCTACCCTTTCCAGGGTTTCTAACGTCTGTTCGTACACCTCCTTAATCGCTAAAAATCGTTCAGACTGTTGTCTGTTCAGCTTTTTTTGTGCCAAAAGGTTGGAATACCCTTTCCTGCTCACTGAAACAAGGTTGTTTACGGTTTTAGGAAATTTCTTTCTTTCATTTCCCTCTTCTTATTTGTAAATTACATATATACCCTTTCAGCCTGTCTAGATACTTTGACGAAAGTGTTTTTATGAGATCAAACCCTCAAACCCATGAGAAAAGGGATCATTTTTTTATGTGTTGTTTGGGTAGGTTACCTTCCTACTGCTGCCCAACCTGACCTGATAAGGTTTGATTCCCTAACTATAGACCAAGGATTCCCTGCATCAAGAGTGTTCAGTTTTTTGAGGGATACAAGAGGGTTCATGTGGTTTGGTACCCAGGACGGATTAGTCCGGTATGATGGGGTGGATTACCAACTATATTATCCGGACAAAAACGATTCTACCCAGTTATACCAAAGTCATGTTTTCTATCTGTTTGAAGACAGCCAGGGAAGGATTTGGCTGTCTGCAGGAATTGGGTCTAATACGGACAAAACCGTTCAGGTTTTTGATCCAAAAACGGAAAAATTCACCCGGATGAATTTCAACTCCTTTGTTAATGTTTGGTGGTACAATCAACTGAACGCCCAAAATTATTTTTTGGAAGATGAGGAGGGTAACATATGGGTAAAATGTTATAAAACAGGCCTGTATAAAATCGAGAATCCCTCCCTCCATCAATATGCTGTTACCAACTACAAAGTTTCATCAGATTATCCGCAGGATGCTTCGGCAGATTCGGTGAGCGTCTTATTTATGGATAGTCGGCAAAAGTTCTGGGTAGGCACCCGCAATGGATTGTATTTGTTTGACAGGGGCGCTGAGAAGTTTATCCGGTTTGCTGATGATAAAGAAGGAAAACCCGATCAGGTTACGGGTATCGTAGAAGACAAAAAAGGAAACCTCTGGGTCAATTACGAACGAAAAGGGTTGTATTTGTTAAACCCTGATACCAAGGAGTTCATTGAGAAATGGCCGGAGCCCAATCCCACCCCCTCATGGTTCAATGCCAGGTACCTCCTCCTCGACAATGCTGACAATCTCTGGATGCTCGGACAACGGGACAGCACGTATTTACATGCATCATTGGACCGTTATGACATTAATACGGGGGAGGTATCCCGGTATTTTGAGTCCGGATCGGAATCAGTAACGCTCTGGCATTTTTTTCATCAAATTGACCAGGAAGGCAATATTTGGGCATCAGTATTCTATAAAGGGGGCATCTATTTGTATAATCCGGATGCCAGGTCATTCGAGTTAGTGAGTCAGCTCCGACCAGGTGGCGTTCACAACTTTTATTTCGACCGATACAAGAACATCTGGGTGACTGATTGGGAAAGAGGGTTGTGGAAGTTTCACTACTCCAACCAGAAAATGAAAATACTCTCCCACGAACCCCTGAGAGGCAACGTTTGTATAGAAGATCATCAAGGCAATATCGTAATGGCGAGTAGCAAGGGAGGCATCATTCGCTATACGCTGAATGCCGCCCGGGAGGTGGTAGAAAAAGAATATATACTCAAGGAAATAAATTGTGGTAATCTCATACAAGACAAAAGTGGCAAGCTATGGGCATCCTGTACCAATCAGGAAACCATAGAACTGGTCAGTATTGACCTTGCATCTCATGACATAAACCGTTTTCCCTTGCCTCCCCATCTCGAGAGTATCCGGTCTGTCACTGAAATTCCACATCAGGGAATCATGGTGGGTTCAAGGAGCAATGGTCTTTTTTATTATGAATACAAAACAGGTGAAATCACCCAATTTTTACATGACCCGGATGATTCGACGAGTATTTCCACTAATATTTTGAATCGTATTATTGTTGATGGTCAAAACAGGGCATGGGTATACAATCAAGTGGGATTTCATCTTTTCGACGTAGATCGTAAAAATTTTGTCCGTATTGATCCTGGTGGTATCCTTGAAAAGTTTGAAAACGTCTACGAAGTTTATGCACATAAAAATGGACAATTCTGGATAGGGGGAGTGTATGGGTTGAGTTTGTATGAGCCTATGACCGGAAAAATTCACCAAAGTTATTTGGTCAAAGATGATTTTCCGACCAAAGATATTCAAAAAATAATTAGGGATGATGCAGGGAATTTATGGTTGGGAGCAAATTCCGGATTGGTCTGTTTCAATGTAAAGGAAGAGCAGTTTAAGACGTATGATACCACCGATGGTTTACCTTCCAATGGTATCCAGGCAGCATGCAAACGAGCCAATGGAGAACTGGTATTTGGCACGTTTCAAGGATCGGTCATTTTTCATCCGGATCAACTGCCCATCAATGAGCAACCGCCTAACCCAGTATTCACGGAACTCCGCTTGTTCAATGAAAAGGTTGCTATTGATGGAAAAGTGCTTTCCAAAAGCATTGCTTATTCTAATGAAATTGTGCTGAGCCACGACCAAAATGTCATCTCTTTTACTTATTCCGCCCTGAGTTTTGCCAACCCGGCCAAAAACCAGTATGCTTATTTCATGGAAGGGGTTGACAAGGATTGGAATTATGTGGGCAACCAAACCTTTGCCAGCTATGCCGGTCTCCCATTCGGTAAGTACACATTGAGCCTGAAGGCTTCCAATAATGATGGCTTATGGAATGAAACACCCGCTACCTTGCAGGTCACCATCCTGCCTCCCTGGTGGCAAACGGGGTGGGCTTATGCTTTGTATGCTTTGCTGGCCTTTGGCCTGCTTTTGTCAATCCGTCGTTATGAAATCAAACGCCTCAAACTCAGACAAAGGGCCATTCATCTGGCTGAGGTAGATACCCTCAAAACCCGCTTCTTTGCCAACATTTCCCATGAGTTCCGTACTCCCCTCACCCTCATCCTGGGTCCGGTCAAACAACTCATGGCCATGTATGCTGTTCCTGAAGCCCAGCCGTACCTCAACGGCATACAGCGCAATGCCCAACGATTGTTGCACCTGGTCAACCAACTGCTGGACCTCTCCAAACTAGAAGCCGGAAAACTTAAGCTGGAAGCGGTGAAATCTGATATTGTGAGTTTTCTCAAAGCCCGGGGCCATGCCTTTTCTTCCCTGGCCGAATCCAAAAGTATTCACTTTTCCATTGAGCTTCCTGAAGAAAAGATCGGGGCTTATTTTGATCGGGATAAGCTGGAGAAAATCATCAACAACCTGCTTTCCAATGCCTTTAAATTCACACAGGAAGGAGGGGCAGTGTCACTGAAAGGGCAAAGGGTCACCCAACACAGCCAAGATTGGATGCAGATCCTGATAGCCGATTCCGGCAAGGGCATTCCCGCTGAAGAAGTTGATAAAATCTATGACCGCTTCTATCAGGTGGATAGTTCTCATACAAGGGAACAGGAAGGCAGTGGCATTGGGCTGGCCCTCACCAAAGAACTGGTGGAATTACATCATGGGGTGATCAATGTAGAAAGCAAGGCAGGGAAAGGCACGACCTTCACCCTTTTGTTGCCCTTAGGCAAAGCGCATCTCAAAGAAGCTGAAATCATCCAGGAAATGCCACTTCCGGAAGAAGAAACCGGGATGACTGAATCCAAACTACACCCCTCGGACTTAATGTCCTATCCACAAGAAAATTTCCTGCATGAAGATGAAGATACAGCTCAGGTATCAGAAAAACCGGTGGTGCTGATTGTAGAAGATCACCAGGAGGTGAGGGCATTTATCCGTGATTCCATCGGCGATCAATACCAGGTGCAGGAAGCTGAAAATGGAAAGGTAGGTGTAGCCATGGCCAAAGAACTCCTTCCCGATCTGATCATCTCTGATGTGATGATGCCCAGCATGGATATGCCCGAGATAGACGGATATGAATTATGTGAAAAGATCAAAACCGATGAGTTGACCTCACACATCCCTGTAATTTTGCTCACTGCAAAGGCAGACCGGAAAAGCAAGCTGACAGGATTGGAGACCGGGGCGGATGATTACCTGGCCAAGCCATTTGATGGAGAAGAATTACAACTCATCATCAGGAACCGCATAGAAGAGAGAAGGGTAATGCGGGAAAAGTTTAGCAAAGATATCACCCTGGAACCCAGGCACATTGCGGTTTCCTCACTGGATGAACAATTCCTCACCAAAGTGCTGGACATCATAGAGCAACACATGGAAGATGAAAGCTTCACAATAGAAGATTTGAGTCAGCAGGCAGGGTACAGTCGTATGCACTTTTACCGCAAGCTCAAAGCCTTGAGTGGACAAACACCCTCACAGTTTTTACGCACAATCCGGCTCAAGCGGGCGGCTGCACTATTACAGCAGAAAAGTGATACCATTTCCCAGGTTGCCTACCGGGTGGGATTCAGTAGTTTGTCCTATTTCAATAAATGTTTCAAAGACCAGTTTGGCATCACTCCTAAGCAGTATGCAGCATTTGATCAGGAAATAGAATAGTTTTTTGCAGCGGCCAGACTTCTAATGTTACATATAAGCAAGTAAATGTTACTTCCTTCCAGAACGCTTTCCAGATACCCATAAACCCCCATTTACAGGTTACATAATTGATATGCAATGCGAAATATGTGGAAGTTTCACAGAGGCATTCCTTTGTATTATTGTATTGCACGTTGCTCATATCTGAACCGACTACAAAAGTTCAGGTTCTCAACGATTACACTGATCAGTATTTTAAGGTGGGCCCACCTGATAGAAGGCTCCGAAAGGAGCACCGAAAATCGATCAATCACCTTTAATACTGAAAATCATGAAACGATTATTCATGCTGACCCTGGCGATCCTCTGCCTCGGGGTTACTAAGAACATCTATGCTAAAATTAGAAATGGCTATAATGAGGAAATCAAAAAAACTGAAAAATACATTCGTAATCTCAACGAAATCGCCAAAGAAGTATTAAACACAGCTCAACGTGAAAGACTGACAACATTGCTGAAAACGGGCTACGCCACCGCAGAAAAATTAAGGGAAAATCACACAAAAACACAGGAACTCATTACTATGCTCAGGACGGTTGATGCTGGATTGTATGATGAGATCAATACCATCAAAGATAGGGAAGGCAATGAAACAGATGTGTATGTGAAAGTAGTAGACAGACTAGAGCAGGACTTAGGGGGAGCTACCAATTTAAGTCAAAGCGTCGAAAACCCGAATGTGTACACCTCTGAATATGGAGATTATTCCGTGAGCGTGAGGGTAGTCTATCCATCCCTGGAAGAAGCCCTGCGAATATTGGTGCACGAACTGGGTCATGTGCGGTACCAGGTGCCTCATCTGGCGGTTTATTGTAAGTATTACAAACAATATTATCGGCACTCTCATTCTAACAGCAATAATATTGGACACGATCCTCATGACCCCAGTAACTTATCGGTAAAAAAAACATTAAAAACATTCAAAGAATCTCTGAGAAGATATAAAAAAGAGAGGAAAAATCTGGCAGGGAATGACAGTACGAACTACCACATAAAAACCGACCGCCAACGATGAAAATTATTCTACGCATCTAATATAGATTTCAGACCTTTCCTCATCCTGAGTGACAGCAAAGTTAGCTTTTTAGGTTATGGTTAAATGGTTTGCTATATGCTTTTGGGGATTTACCAAATCGCTGTTGAAAACGCGTTGAAAAATAAGAAAGGGAAATAAACCCTGTTTCGTAAGCGATTTCGGTGATGCTACCAAACTGTTGTTCAATAAGTGCTGCCGCCCGCTTCAAACGCATCTCCCGGATAAATTCGTTGGCTGAGAATCCTGTCAAAGCATGTAATTTCCGGTAAAGCTGGGCACGGCTCACCCCTATCTTTCTACAGAAATCCTCTACGCCGAAGTGAGGGTTGGAAAGCTGGTCTTCGGTAATTTCCATCACCCTCTGTAAAAACCGCTGATCCTGAGAACTCACGGCTAACTCCTGAGGCGCTACCTGGATATTTTGGGCGAATATCTCTTTTAGCTTTTCCCGTTGCCGGATTAGGTTCTTTACTCTTGCCAATAACTCCTGCTCATTGAACGGTTTGGTTAAATAATCATCGGCCCCGGTTTCCAGCCCTTCTATCTTACTGTATACATCTGCCCTGGCAGTGAGCAGGATCACCGGAATATGGCTGGTTCGCACATCATTTTTCAGATTTTGACACAAGCTGTATCCATCCATCCCGGGCATCATAATATCGGAAATGACCAGATCAGGAATTTCTTTGAGTGCTCGCTCGAGTCCTTCTACACCATCTTTGGATTGGGAAACCTTATACTCATTTTTTAAAATTCCGGTGATAAAATGGCTTAAATCCTGATGATCCTCTACCACTAAAATCTGCTTTCTCTTTTTGGCATTCTTGTCCGTTTCTACTTCTGTCGCTTTCGGTGGCGCTGCTACTTGTCTGAATGTTGTTTTTACCTGCGATTGTTCTTCTTTATCCACAATCTCAGCAGACGTATAATATGCGCTTCCTATTGGAAGGTCAACCGTAAATAACAGTCCTTTTCCTGCTACACTATTTACTGTTATCTTTCCCTTGTGCAGTTCCACCAGTTCCCGGGTAAGTGCCAGCCCCAAACCACTACCTGCCATGCCATGCTGACGAGATGATCCGGCCTGATAAAAACGGTCAAATATGCGGCCGATCTCTTTTTGTGCGATACCCGGGCCGTTATCTTTTACCCTCATTTGCACCCAGTCATCATCCATGTCTTTTGTTTTTACTTCCAGCCACACCTCCCCGTTTTCGGGCGTAAATTTTAAGGCATTGCCCAACAGATTAGATACAATTTTATCCAGCTTATCGGCATCCAGAAAACCCTTGACTTGTTTGTCGGGCAGGCGAAACGTAAAACCAATGTTTTTTTGACAGGCTAAGGGAACAAAAGTCTGCACCATGCCTTCCATCAACCTGGTGACATTGTGTTCGGCTACTTCCAGGCGCATATTTTTGGCTTCCAGCTTGGAAAGATCGAGCAACTGGTTGATCAACTGAAGCAGCCTTTCAGCATTTCTTAACAGGACTGTACATTGTTCCTGCTTTTCATCTTCCGTAAAGTTTCCTTCCTTTATTTTTTTTACCAGCCCTAAAATCAGGGTCAAAGGAGTACGGAATTCATGGGAGATATTGGCAAAAAACCGGGATTTGGATTTTTCAATCTCATGAATCTTCTCCGATTCCAGCCTGTTTGCATACAGCAAAGCATTTTCCAGAGAGATGGCTATTTGCGTGGAAAGAATTTTTAATAATTCGAGCCGTTCCGCTGAAAATGCGCCTTCGATCTGGTTATTCTCCAGGTAAAAAATAGCCATGAGTTTTTCCTTTCTTATGACAGGAAAGCATAAAACCGATAAGGGATGATTGGATTGAATGTATGGATCATGTACATAGCGAACATTTTGAGTAGCATTATCCAATACAACGTGTTTGCGGGTTCTTGCCACAAAGTGAACAATCGCCAAAGGCAGCTCTGTTGATTTTTCTACAGGTATTTCCTGTAACACCTGTACCATCCCTTGTGCATTGCCTGTAGCCTGAATACTCAAATGATCATCTTTGTTTTCAATCAGGACTCCTTTTTCAGCTCCGGCACTTTCAATCACATTTTTCATCATTTTCTCAACCAGGTTGGAAAGCACTATTTCACTGGAAATAGCCTGGACAGCTTTGATGATACTCATGAAATCAAATGCACGCGGCGTTGTGGTATCTTCTGTTTTTTCCTGTTTGTGAATGGGTAAATCAAAATATGCAGGATAACGCGTTTCCAATTGCTTTACTTTGGCAAAGGCGCCCCATTGGTGATATAATTTCCGGGCTTCCCATACATGACCCGTAGCGGAATTTTTTAAGCCTTTCTCAATATAAAAATCAGCAAATAACTCTTCGGCAAGGGCCTGAATTTGAATAAAACCATATTTTTCCGCTTCAACTACAGATTTAGTATAATAATCTTGCGCATCCAAAAAATTATTTTCAATGCGAGAGATTTCAGCGCAAATCAAATAATATTTATGTGCAAAATTATCCGGACAAGCTTCGGCACGTAATCTGAGATTTTCTAATGATTTTTCAATTTCTTCCCAATAAGGGCTTTTCCTTTCTGATACTATCTCATCAAACCTTTGGGTAATAAACAGGGACGCATAAAAATCAAAATCTGCCCACTTAATGTTTGTCATCAATGCTTTATGAAAGCGCCTGGCTTTTTCAATAAAACCCAAGGGAGCCTTTGATTCCGGAAACCAGCAATAGTATTGTAGTTGATTGTGATAATAAAAGCCTAAGGTGAAGGGATTTTGCTGAACCAGGATATCGTTTATTGATGCGGATATGTAGATTGAATTTCCTTCCGGTGTATCCATCAGATGTTTTATCAGATGGCGTTCAATGTTACCCAAATCCTGCCACATTATCACTTCTGATTCCTCTCCTCCCTTTATGATATTATGGGTTGCCTCAAGCATGTGATGCAGGGAGTCTCCCATGGCCAGCCGGTGAAAAAATATATCTAATCTGACATTCCAAACATAATATGATTCTCCGCCTGATGAAGCCATATCAGAACCCAATTCATAGATGGGGATGGCATCCCGCAAATGAGCACCATAAGGAATTCCCCACAAACCTGCCCGCGTAAGGGTGAACGCATTCCAGGTAACCGTCGGATCTTTTTTTATCATTTCTACGGTGAGCAATGCAAACTGAAAACTCATTTGCAAATGATTCCGGGAAGTGAGTACAGCACAAAACATAGCATAAACGCAGGCTGTCTCCTTACAATGTCCATACCTGAGAGAATTGGATACAGCTTTTAATATGAAATATTGAAAATGAAGCATCTTATTCTGAGTCAGGCAAGTATTAATGAAAATGGGCATTAAACTCATATTGACCAATTGTATTTCGTTGGTCATCGGGGGTGCCTCTATCAATGACGATATGGAAATATTGGATAATAATCTGTTCACTTTTTTCCATTCTTTTTCAATCAGCACCTTGAGTGTTTTTTCATCCTTCGGAATTTTAATATCTATCAGATGGAAGGCCTGTAACAGCGTACTATACTCCGTGTCAAATCTATTCAGCCATTGATACAATAATCCTTTATGCTTTAAAATATGGAGCTTATCAATATCGGTGTGGGCATTTTCTAATACTTCATCCAGGATCACCTCCGCCTCTTCAAAATATTGCAGGTATTTTTTACTGTCGGACAGGGCTAGTTTTAATGATAACATCAAGGGATACTGCTGTTTCCAGCCTGCGTCGGATAATTGATCAATACCGTTTTGAATAAAGCGCTCGGCCGCCTGATGCGCATTGCTGGCCTGCGCCTTTTTACCGGCCTGTAAACACAACTCAGCCAATTCTATTTTCTCAGCATCCTCATGCATGTATTCTTTTCCGGCAATCAACTGGTTCACCACATCAAAAATATGTTCCTGTGAAATACTTTGCAGGTCTTTATCTCTTCTTAATTCATTCAACATCAATCGGCCGGCCCGGTAATGAACTGCCTGTTTCTTCGAATCCTGGATGAGGGAATAAACGGCCTGTTGTATTTTATCATGGGCAAAAGAATACACTTCAATGCCATTAGGAACCAGAATATCTTCCCAAAGCGCAGCCTCTAGTTCCGACCGTATTTTGTCTTCTGACATTTCACTGATAACAGACAAAAGTTTTATTTCAAACAACGTCCCGATACAAGCGGCAGATTGTAAAATCTCTTGTGTCTTTGCTGGCAAACCCTTTACCTTGACGATCAGCAGATCGACAACGTTGTCAGTTACTTTTAACGCCTGGATCCTTTGGATGTCCCATATCCATCGGTAGCCAGATCCATTATCTGCTTCATAAGAAATAGCCTCATTATCATAGATGGACTGAAGCATTTGCCGCACAAAAAATGGATTGCCCCTTGTTTTATTAGCTATTAAATCAGAGAGTTCCTGAGATGTCGCTGGTGAACAGGAAAGTGTATCACATACCAACTGCTCGACATGTGCTGAAGGAAGATTTTCCAGCACAATATGGAAAACAGGGATGTTTTGATCTTCAAATTCCCGTATCAATACTCGCAATGGATGTTGTTCATCCACTTCATTGTTTCTGTAAGCCCCCGTGATCATAAGATACCGGAATCTTTTTTCCATCATCAGTAAATGTAAAAGATCAATGGAGGCAGGGTCGGCCCACTGCCAGTCGTCAATGAAAATGAACAGGGGGTGATCATCCTTGGTTATGGTAAAAATAAAGCTTTTCACCACCTCCCTGAACCTCATTTTATTGCCACGCTGATCTAATTCAGGTACTTCTTTTTGGGGTCCGATAATTTTTTCCAATCGGGGCACCACATCCATCAGTACCTTTCCTTTTCCATCAAGCGCTTTTAAAATTACATTTTTCCACTTCTCAAGGTTGACAGGGTTTTCGGTTAAAAGCAGATCTACAAATTGATTAAAAGCCTGTATCCAGGCATAATAAGGGATATCTCTCTGGTACTGATCAAATTTTCCACTGATAAAATAGCCTCTTTTTTCCGTGATGGTTTTGTACACTTCCTGCACCAGTGAAGTCTTACCCACTCCGGCATAACCGGAAATAAAAGCCAGTTGATGCTCACCGTTACAAGCGCTTTCAAATAACTGCAGCAGTTGTGTTGTCTCCTTTTCCCTTCCATACAGTGCCTGAGGGAGCTTGAATTTTCCATAAAAATCATTTTCGGCTAAGGGAAATGTCATGATTTCCCCCTTTTCTTCCCATTGCATGAGACATTGTTGCAGGTCATGTTTTAATCCGAAAACAGATTGATAGCGATCATCTGCATTTTTTTCCACAAGTTTCAGGATGATTTTAGAAAGCACCTGAGGAACATTGCCTTCAACATGGGGTGCCACAGGTGTATGCGCAATATGCGCATACACCAGCTCCAGTGTATCTTTACCTGCAAAAGGCAATTGCCCGGTGAGCATTTCATAAAAGATCACGCCCAGAGAATATAAATCCGAGCGTTCATCTACACTTCGATTGATCCTGCCGGTTTGCTCCGGGGAGATATATGCCAATGATCCTTCCTCCTGCTCCGGGTTGTCAAAATCCTGAGGCTTTAGGTGGGTTTTCCCAGCCAAACCAAAATCTATGAGCTTGATCTCATTTTTGAGATTAACCAGAATATTTTCGGAAGTGAGGTGCTTGTGAATGATATGCAAGTGATGCAGAGTTTCCAGGGGGCTGACGATATGAATGGCTACCTGTAAAAAATTGTACAGGTCAAATGGGTTATTGATCAACCTTTTTTTGAGGTTGATGCCCTCAAAATATTCTAATTCTAAGGCGGGCTTACCACCCAGACTTTTTAATGCTAACGCTTTTCTTACCCCTGGAATACTGAGATCATTTGTAATATTGAACTCGTTTTTCAAATATCTTTCTTCCCGCCTATTCAACACCTCAGTATGTAGGATCTTTAGTACTTTCTCAGGCTCATTTTCAGGGGTATCAACTTTAAAGATAGAACATGCCTTTCCTCCGTAAATTAATTGACCATATGAAGAAGTATCATGCATCTTGTTTAAAAAAGCTCCCTTAATAACAATATAAGCACTTAATGGTTGCCACGCAATCCGGTTTAAAAAAACAACTGTTTCATTCCTGAATCAAATCGATCAATATTTGAATCATTTGAGATAGAGAAAGAATGGATTACTCACTAGCTTTAATATAAAAAAACCCATCACCATGAAAAACACATTACATGCCATCCAAAACGAAGCAGACACTGAATTGTCAGAAGCTGCCTTAGAAGCCTTTCAAAACAGTTTTAAAGGAGTTGTAATCCTGCAGGAAGATGAGCAATATGAATCTTCCCGCCTGGTATGGAACAAAATGATCGATAAGAAGCCTGCCATCATTGCGCGTTGCGCTGGTGTAGCGGATGTGATCAAAGCCGTGAATTTTGCCAGGGAAAACCATTTGCAGGTTGCCATCCGAGGAGGTGCCCATAATGTGGCAGGGCATGCCGTTGGTGATAATGCGCTCGTAATAGACTTGTCTAATATGCGCACCGTATTGGTAAACCCGAAAAAAATGACAGCCGAAGTGCAGGGAGGGGCCACCTGGTTCGATGTGGATACGGAAACACAGGCTTTCGGTTTGGCTTGTGCAGGTGGGGTAGTTTCCGAAACCGGAGTGGCTGGCCTCACATTGGGCGGAGGGTTGAGCTGGATGAGGAGAAAAGTTGGGATGAGTATTGATAACCTCATCGGTGCCGATGTAGTGCTGGCCAATGGGGAGTTTGTGCATGCCAGCGCCACGGAAAACCAAGACCTGTTCTGGGCCCTCAGGGGAGGGGGAGGTAATTTTGGGGTGGTCACCTGTTTTGAATTCAAATTGCAGGAACTGGGCCCCGAAGTTTTTTTTACCGCATGTATGTACCCACAGGAAGAAGCCGAAAAAGTATTGCGTTTTTGGGTAGAATTTACCAGAACTGCCCCCAATGAACTATCTTCGGATTGCATCCAATGGTCCATTCCCGATCACCCAAATTTTCCGGAAGAACTCCATGGTAAATCAATTATCGTCATAGCTGGCATGTATGCGGGCGCTCCCGAAGAAGGAAAGAAAATAATGCAACCCTTACGGGAGATTACAACGCCCCTTTTAGATTTGAGCAATGTTTACCCTTATGTGGGTGTACAGCAAATGTTCGATCCTTTTTTGCAGAAACAAACATTGCATGGCTATTGGAAATGTATTTACCTGGATGACCTGACAGCAGCATTGCAAAAGCGGATCATTGAAAAGGCAAATGAAGTACCTGCCCCTCAAACGATTTTGTCCATTCGAAATCTTCAGGGGGCCATCAGTGAGGTGCCCGCTGAGGCGACCGCTTTTGGTGATCGCTCCGCAAGGTTCTTATTCAGTATTGATACCATGTGGCTCGACCCTTCCGAAAATGAAAAAAATATCCAATGGACGCGGGATTTCTTCAATGAAATGCAGGCCCACTCCAAAGGGAAGGTTTATTTTAATTTCAATAGTGATTTGGCTGGGCCCTCAGATATCCTCAGGGATTCATTTGGTGCGAATTATGAGAAAATTGTGGCCATCAAAACCAAGTATGATCCGGACAACTTTTTCCGGTTGAATACCAATATCCAACCCATCACTAAAACTTGAAAGTCATGAAAAACATCATCAAAAAAACCTCGGGATGGCTGCTCGCAGGCTGTCTATTTTGTTCTACTTCAGTATTGGCGCAGCAAGAAACTACTGCTGCATGGGATTTCAATGCTACCATCATTGAGGCATGCAGTTGCCCCATGTTTTGCCAATGTTTTTTCAGTACCCAACCGGCAGAGCATCATGGGGGCGAACATGCGGGAAATCACGGTGCAGCCGCGGAACATTATTGCCGCTTCAACAACGCTTTCAAAGTCAATGAAGGCACCTACAACGGAGTGCCGCTCAATGACGCAAAATTCTGGTTGTCAGGAGATTTAGGAGAAGATTTTTCCCAGTTTGAAACGAAATGGGCGAAGCTCACTTTCGATCCTTCCGTGACCCCGGAACAAAGAGAGGGGATCAAGGAGATTCTGGGCAATGTTTATCCTTTCAAATGGGAATCTTTTTCCGTAGCTGAAGATGCTACCATGCAATGGGAAGCCACCCAGGACATGGCCACTGCCTCCCTGGATGACGGAAAGGTGGCCGAAGTAGTGCTCAACCGGCAGGCAGGCATGACCGATGAACCGGTGGTGATCCATAACCTCCGGTATGCCATGGCGCCCCGCAACGACGGACTCATACTCATGCCCAATGCCGTGGAGGCCTACCGGGCAGGTGATGATGCTTTCGAATTCAAAGGCACCACAGGTTTTATGGTGACCATCGATATGAGTTCAGAAGACTTGAAGGAAAGCCATTAGAAAAACACATATCTCAGGGTGTCCTGCCTTCCGGCAGGGTGCCCATTTTTGAATTAAACCAATTTCTATAGTTAAAGAAAAGATCTAGCATGATGAAAAGGAGAAACATTTTAACCCTAATTAAATTGAGTCCATTAGCTCTTGTTTCGGCCACTTCTTCCAGTTCCAATCCATTGGTAGAGATTTTAATAACCCGGTGGAAAAAGTCGAAGGAATACTCACTGGCGGTATTTAATGCCATGCCTGAAGAGTTCATAGAATTCAGCCCTTCCAAGGAACAGATGACCTTTGCTCAACACTTTATTTATCTTGGTTTTTTCAACAATATGTTCATGTGTATTATGATAGATCAAATAGGGCTTACCGATACAAAAAGTTTATTCAGTGAAAAATGTCTGTTAGAACGACCTGATGAACTGGCCCTTTTCGAGCATGCTCAATTAAACCAAAGACCCGTTTCTGCCAATAAACAGCTAGTGAGTGAATACATAACAAAAACGCATGACTTTGTAACTTCTACACTCGCCATAATCAATGATGAAGCCCTCAGTAAAGGGAAGCAAAAACCGAAGCACGAGGCTTTTGAGGGTCATTCAAATTTAGACTTCATTTTACGAGGAGAAAACCATACGGCTCATCATCGGGCCCAGGCGGTGACCTACCTTCGTATGAAAGGCATTACTCCTCCCAGTTATCGGGATTATAATATTTTATAGGCAGTAGTCAAAAATTTATAAAAAACAATGCTAATTAAAATCATAGCATTCACAATCACATCATTCTTTGCCATCTCTGCTTTTTCACAAAATGTCCTCGAACCTGTGGAAGTAGGAAGTACACCCTCCTATAACGAAGCCCCGGTTTTTGATAAAGAAGGCAACCTGTATGTTTCAGAACCCTATCGCGGTCCCGTCACCCGTATTACGCCAACGGGGGAATCCAGTGTGTGGGCTGCATTGGAAGGGGCAAATGGACACCGGATTCTTGAAGATGGTAATCATTTGGTGTGCGACAGAATACGAAAAGTTATACTGAAGCTTGATCCCAATGGAGAGGTCATCGGTGAAGCTGCATCAGATTGTGGAGGCAAACCCTTGAGGGGGCCAAATGACCTTGTATTGGATGTATACAGTGGATTCTATTTTACCGATCCAAGAAATCAGGAAGACTCCATTGGCCGGGTAGGTTATGTGGATTCCTCAGGTAAGTCACATCTTGTGATTGAATGGGTAGGCTATCCCAATGGGATTGCGTTACGTGCCGACGGTAAAGTTTTGTATGTAGCCAACAGTTTTAAGAACGAAATATGGAGCTATCCTGTCCTTTCCTCTGGTAAGGTAGGGGCTCAAGAAGTATTTGCCAAGCTCCCTGAAGGCGGGCTTCCAGATGGCATCACCTTTGATGGTGAAGGCAACCTTTATGTTGCCCATTATGGGATGGGAGAGGTACAGGTGCTCAACCCAAAGGGGGAGTTGATTCGCTCGCTACCTGCCGGACAAAAACGTGTCAGCAATGTTGCTTTTGGCGGCCCTGAAGGGAACCAATTATATATGACAGGATGCCCAAATGAGCTTCAGGAAACAGGGTTTGTGTATAAACTTGACCTTAGCGAGGCGCATTGATGGTGTTTCGTACTTTTTTAAGCGGTATACTATGCGGCTGCCAGAGGGGGCTTATACAGTATGGTACGTAATTTTCAACGAGCCAGACGATTGTAACAATCCTAATCCTGCGGGCGGATCATGCGCCGGTGCAGGCATCGATGACTTTTTATTACCTACGGCAGCAACTGCATGGGCTACTGGCGGGATAGTGAAGGCCAACGGGGTGGGCAATTTTCAGGATAGGCTTTACGTAGGGGAAAGAAGGGAACCAGGTACCCAGGAGGCCTTAATTGGATCAGACCTCACCTCTGCTCTGGAACAAGACGTAAGAAAGGGCCACATCCTCACTTTGAAAAAGAAGTTTATAAAGAACGGGCCAGTGTAGAGCAGTCTATTGGTTGGATCAAAGAGTGTCGTCGGATAGCAACCCGGTATGAAAAACTAGCTGCCTCCGTGGCGCGGTGAGTTTTCTCTCAATGATCAAGTTGGCTTTTATCCGATATTACCTTAGAAAATATTCATCAGACACAGCCTAGAATGAATAATGTCCATCAAAAGGATGTTACCATCGTAACGCACGGAGTCCTGGATGCCATTAGTGAGGCACAACGAGGCACACTTATTCAGTTTCATCCCTGCCTGAATCAAATCCAATAATATTTGAATTAAATGAGGTAGAAATAGTTAAGGAGATGAACTAATTTTATCATAATTAAACAAGTCATAAAACTCCAAACACATTATTTGATATTAGTGATGTAATGAAGTGCTATACAAGCATATATAATAAGGAAATAGACGATGGGAAACCGCTCATTCCATATTTAACTCAAGCGAATCACCGCGTTGAAATCCGAAAGTAAACATTTCCAGATAAGGAGTATATACGATGACCGTTAGGCTGAGTGACCCTGTTCGGGCGACTATGACACATAATGTTTACAACCTGAAACTTTATCTGACGGAGTCGACGAGTCGACCCTTGTACTGGCGCTAGGCCATGTGTCCCAGCGTTCATTGTGTCTTCTGCGTCATTGCAGTATGTCTCGGTGTGAAAAAAATGCAGCTTCTGCTGCTTTGTACTCACACCATTACCCAATGGCATGAAACAGGCATATGATCCACTTTTAAACTTTTACTATTATGAAAACCTTCGAAAAAATGATCGCCCTTGCTGTTGTATTGTTGAACACAGCATGTGAACCGTATGATCTTGGACCAAAACCTTCTCCCCCTTCAGGCAATTTGAAAACGATATCTGTCAGTGCGAATCTGGCTCCGGTCATTGTGAGTCATGATAACACCATCATGTCATTTAGGTGGAATGGGAGTGCCACCTCTAACCTGGCGGATGAGGTCAATCTATCTCTTTCATATTCGGCCTACAACATGGATGGAAACGAAAACTTTCAGATACAGGTTGGATCCTTCAGCCTGTGGTCGGATGACCATCAGCACACTCTGATGGGCACTTATATGGGTCGCGGTTATCAGACGAATGGGCAGTACATTATGGGAGGAGACATTACCGTGCAATCGGGTACCGGAAAATTTGCCCATAAAAATGCTACCCTGACTATTTCCATAGTACATTTCAACTCTTTTTCCGACCATGCTATCAGTGAAATTCTCATCGAAGGAACAATCAAAGCTCCTGACATTGTACCTGCCTGATAATTGATTAGAACCTTTCATTTACAAATGAGATTTTCATTGAAAGATGGGGCCTTCTGAAGGAAGCCTCGAGAGGGGCATACGTTGCAGATCAGTCACCTTAAAAACGGAAAATTATGAAACGGTTATGTATCCTAACCCTGGCCATCGTATGCCTTGGGCTTCACCAGCAAACCTATGCTGAAATTAGAAATGGGTATGATAATTTACTGAAAGCAGCACAAATAAAGATGGATAATCTTCATGCCATTGCCAATGAGGACTTAAACAATGAACAACGCATAAGGCTGAAAAAATGGCTGAAAGTTGTGCACAAGATGGAAAAAAAACTGAGGAAAAATCAAACCATCACCCAGGCATTGATAGATAAGTTCAGGAGGATTGATCCGGACCTATACCATGAAATCAACACCATCCAAGACGCTGAAGGCAATGAAACGGATGTATATATCAAGGTAGTGGACAACCTGGGTCCCGGTTTGGAAGGTGCTACCAATGTGGCTCACAGTACTGATAATCCCCATGTATACAGTTCTGAATACGGAGATTATTCGGTGAGTGTGGGGATAGCCACTATGAATCCAATAAGAACATTACGGACTCTGGTACACGAACTGGGGCATGTACGCTACCAGATACCCCATCTGGCGGAATATACTACCTATTACAAGCAGGCTTATCAGGAGGCCCATAGGATTGGGCACCATGATAAAGATCCCAGCCACCAATCAGTAAAAGCTACTATGCAAGCCTTCATAGATGCCTGGAGAGAAAATAATACAGCAAGGAAATGGGTGGTGAAAGATAAATCCCGGAAATTACTGGCGTCCAGCAAGGAAAACTGAAAACCTCCGGAGGACGAACTGGGCGTCGCCGGTCATCTCGCCCTCCAGCCTTATTATCTCCATCTCTATAAATCTCTTGCTCATGGTCATATAATTATTATAAAATGAAATATAAGTGAAAGTTTCGTATAGGCATTTTTATTTATCATTGTAGGGTATTTCAGACCTAGTAATAACACTTTCTTGTCATCTATTTTTTCAACCCCATAAATACAACATTATGAAAAACCTAAGCTTTTTATCGCTCCTTTCCCTGGCCTTTCTGTTGAGTTGTAGCCAAGAAGACCCGGAATTTTTGCTCCATAAGCAAAATTCACTCAATCTGAATGGTCACCATGCTACCATCGTACAGCAAGCAGAAGTATTTCCTTTCTTTCCTGCCGGTGAATTTGGAGGGCCTGGTAATGTGTTGGTGCCCGGTACGTTTTTCCCACCCACCAAAGAAGGATTTGCTACCCTGAAGCGAGGTTCTAATTACATTCAATTTAATATACATACAACTGGATTGCCTGAAGGTGCTTATACCGTTTGGTATGTCATTTTTAACGAAAAGAGCGACTGCAACGCGCCCAACCCGGCCGGAGGGGCATGCGCTGGGGCTGGCATCGACGACTTTTTATTACCTACGGCAGCCACTATATGGGCTACCGGCGGGGTAGTGAAGGCTAACGGAGTTGGTAATTTTCAGGACAGGCTCTATGTAGGTGAAAGGCGAGAATCCGGTACCCAGGAAGCGCTTATCGGAGCAGACCTCGCCTCTGCTCTGGAAAATCCACAGGGTGCTGAAGTGCATCTCGTTATCAAATACCACGGTCTGGCTTCTGATGATCCGGATGTGCTCTATGAACAAACGCATACCCTCATGGGGAACTGCGGTTTGAATGACGGAGCCAATTCTTTCGATGAAGGCCCTGAATTTGGTATCCAATGCTTTAATCCGCAGGCAGCGATATTTCCCGCCTTCTATGAGAATAATGATACGATGACTACAGATGCCTATTCTTCCCAAGTGGTTACTCAATGGATGGATCTGCTGCTAAAGCTTACCCAGGAAGGTCCTGGATTTACACCACCTGTGGCCGCCCGGGCTTTTGGCTACACCAGCCTTACCTTGTATGAGAGTGTGCGTCCGGGTATGCCTGGCTACAAAACCATGGCTGGGCAGGTCAATGATCTTACTATCGGCATGCTACCACAGGTGAAAGACAAAGCATATCATTGGGGAGCTGTAGCCAATGCAGCTTTGGCTACCATCATCAGGAGTTGTTATAACAATGCTTCTACCGAAAATCTTACCGCTATTGATGAACTTGAAGCCTATTTTACCACTCAGGTTTTTAGTACTGAAGCAAACCGGAATATACTTAACCGCTCTGTGGCCTATGGAAAAGGCGTGGGCGAAGCCATGGTGGCGTATACCATCTCAGACAATCAGGGTGCATGTTATGATAATAATTTCCCGGAAAGTTATGTGCCTCCTACAGGGGATGGCCTTTGGGTGCCTACACTACCTGACTTCCAACGGGCCCTTCAGCCCTATTGGGGAGAGGTACGGCCGTTCGTGACCAAGAATGTGGAAACCCCCATGCCTCCACCCCCTCCGGTCTATTCTACCAATCCTGCCTCTGCCTTCTGGATGGAAACCATGGAGGTGTATAATACTGTGAAAAACCTGACGGCCGAACAGAAAGTGATTGCAGAATTCTGGAGCGATGACCCTGGCACAACAGCCACCCCTCCGGGGCACTCCATTTCCATTCTGAAACAAATCCTGGAAGATGAAGATGCAAACCTTGCGTTGGCTGCCGAGGCATTTGCCAAAATGGGCATGGGTTTGCATGACGCTTTCATTTCCTGCTGGCATGCCAAATACGCATATAATCTGATTCGACCTATTACAGTCATTCATCAATATATTGATCAGGGTTTTGCGATTCCATTGGTTACACCTCCCTTCCCTGAATACCCTTCCGGCCATTCGGTGCAATCGGGGGCAGCCGCTCAAATTCTAACCGACTTGTTTGGAAATGATTATTCTTTCACTGATCATCTTCATGAGAGTCGGACAGATATTGATGGCAGGGCCCGATCCTTTGATTCTTTTGATGATTTTGCAGAGGAGGCCGCTATCAGTCGGTTGTATGGAGGAATTCATTACAGGGCGGCTATTGAACTGGGAGTGGTGCAAGGTAAAGAAATCGGTAGCAATATTA
Organism: Cyclobacteriaceae bacterium; assembly: GCA_965230065.1. Classification (GTDB taxonomy): domain Bacteria; phylum Bacteroidota; class Bacteroidia; order Cytophagales; family Cyclobacteriaceae. Next base: position 1,741,347 of record OZ245942.1, read on the forward strand.
GCAACTTAGTGTTCAAGTAATTTTCTAAGAGAATATTGAGCTTGTGATTCGAATGTAGGTATACAGCTTACAGTAGAAGTAGAGCTTTATCTATTCTTTGCAAGGTTATATAATTGATATAAAATGAAATATATGTGGAAGTTTCGTATAGCCCTTTCTGTGTAACATTGTGGAATCTCAGCCATACCATGGATCAGGCAAATAATTTATTGTGAAAATTCCAATCTAAATCTCATCATTACTAACTAAAGGAGGTGCCAAATGCTACATTTTTCGCGTATTATTATCTGTATTTCGACCATGTTGTTTTTCTCAGGTTGCGAGAATGACGCTGAAGAAGCCTTATCTTTTGAGGGTACCTCTTCGGATTTGAGTACCAATTCTCACCAAAAAGAGTCACTGGTGCAGGAAGATTTTTCTGACCTTGTGGGAGATCGTTTAGCTCTTGCCAATAGAAAAAAACACGGTACTCACCGTTGCGGCTGCAAAAAGGTACTGGCACGACTTTTATCTACTGCCCAAATTAATCCTCCATTATTGACAGCAACCGGTTCAATGGTTGGCACATTGAGAGGCACCGTTAATTATGAGGCACATCTGGCCGATATCATTGAAATCTCTTCTGGTTTTGGCAATGATCCTGTCAACTCCACTGCCTCTTTTACGGGTACATGGACATTAACCAATAAAAAGGGAACCCTGACTTTTCGTGATGTGGGGGCTTTTGAACAGGTTCCAAACAGTTTAGGAACTTCTTTCTCCCGGGTGATAGGCGGCACTGGTATTTACTCAGGAGCCTCAGGATTCCTTTTCCTCAATTTTATTTCAGATGACACGGGGCTGAGCTTCGATGAAATACTTCGGGGAGAAATTTATTGTGGTAAACACAGCATCAAGTAGGATCATCAAATAATTTTTTCAACCCATAAATAATAATATTATGAAAAACCTAAGCTTTTTATCGCTCCTTTCCCTGGCCCTGCTGTTGGGCTGTAACCAGGAAGACCCTGAGTTTGCGCTGCATAAGCAAAATTCACTCAATCTGAATGGTCATCATGCTACTATCATACAGCAAGCTGAATTGTTTCCTTTTTTACCTGCCGGTGAACTCGGAGGGCCTGGAAATGTCCTGATACCTGGTACGATGTTCCCGCCCACCAAGAAAGGATTTGCTACCCTGAAACGAGGTTCCAATTACATTCAATTTAACATTCATACCACTGGCTTACCCGAAGGTGCTTATACTGTATGGTGGGTTATTTTCAACGAACCTGGCGATTGCAACGAACCCAATCCGGCTGGAGGAGTATGTGGGGGAGGAGGCCCTGCCGACTTGTTCTTATCAAAAACAGCGATTATATGGGCCACCGGCAAAGTGGTAAAAGCCAATGGAATAGGTAATTTCCGGGATAGAATCTACGTAGGGGAAAGACGGGAACCCGGCACCCAGGAAGCTTTGATTGGGTCTGACCTTGAATTTGCCCTGGAAAATCCGCAAAGTGCCGAAGTACACCTGATCGTTAAATACCATGGCTTGGCCTCCGATGATCCGGATGTGCTTTATGAACAAACGCATACCCTGCTGGGAAGCTGTGGTCCTGATGAGGGGGCCAATTCCTTTGACGGAGGCCCTGAATTCGGTATCCAATGCTTTGACCCGCAGGCTGCGGTATTTCCGGTGCCTTAGGGGCTCTGCTGTTTGAAGGAGTGCTAATCTCCTCCTGAGATTCGGCTGAACCTGGTTTAAAAAGTAATAACATTCAACCAGGTACATACCTCAAGCTACAAGCTATGCACTCTTGTAGCTTGAGGTTAAGACAAAAACATCTATTTATCCCAGGCAACATTCATCACCTCCTGCATCACCGGAAAAGCTGCATCCTCATCGCCCACTTCCTGCTTCAAATCCAACAACTGTTGTTTCAACGTCTGAATAGTTTCCTGGTAAGCCGGATCGTGATAGGCGTTGTGGATTTCAGCCGGGTCTTTTTTCAGGTCGTAAAATTCCCAGGCCGGTTTGGTAACTTCCTCATGGGCTCCGGGCATGCCCAGGGGTTGGCCATAATAAAAAATCAGTTTATACCGCTCCGTACGAATACCAAAATGGGCCGGCCGCTGTGTTTGATGCAACCAATAACGATAATACATGGAAGAACGCCATTCCTCAGCAATATTTCCTGTCAGGTTAGTGCGAAAGCTTTCACCTTCCATAAACTCCGGGGTATTTACGCCTGCATAATCCAGGAACAAAGGGGCAAAATCCAGGTTCAGTATCATATCATTCACCTGACTACCTGCTTCAATTTCAGGGGGGTAACGCACCACAAAGGGCATGCGCAGTGCTTCTTCGTACATCATGCGTTTGTCAAAAAAGCCATGTTCGCCCAGGAAATAGCCCTGATCGGCAGTGTAAATCACTATGGTATTATCAGCCAGTCCCTTTTCGTCCAGGTAATCCAGCAGTTTGCCGATATTGTCATCAATAGCCGTGCTGCCCCGCATAAAGTCTTTGACGAATTTCTGGTAAGTTTTTTTCCGGGCCTGTATGCTGTCCAATCCTTCCAGGGAAAACGGCCCGCCGGGGTAGCGTTCGTTATTATTTTCATATCGGTCGCCCAAAATTTCAAGCTCCTGCCCCGAAAAAGTCCTTTCTGCTATTTCAGGATAAAAATTCAACAGGCTGGCCGGTTCGGGCACTTCTATATCTTCATATAAGTTTGCATGCCTTGCCGGATAATCAAACGGTTCGTGCGTGGCCTTAAAGTGAGTCATCAAAAAGAAAGGTTCATCAGTATTCCGCTGATTCAGCCAGTTGATGGACTGGTCGGCAATCACATCGGCAGAGTAGCCTTTGTACGTTTCCCCTCCTGCTTCCCAATTGGTGGAATCCCTCAAAATCGAGTTTTGGTAACGGCCTTGCCCGGGCAGTACATTGTAGTAATCAAATCCGGCTGGTTTTTCTTTCAAATGCCATTTACCGATGATGGCCGTTTGGTAACCATTGCCCTGTAATACTTTTGCCACATTATCTTGTTTGGGAGAAAGCCCCTCAGAAAGTGTATAAATGCCATTTTGGTGACTGTACTGGCTGGTGAGGATGCTGCCCCGGCTGGGTACACAAATAGAGTTGGTGCAGAATACATTTTGCAACAAGGCTCCTTCCTGTGCCATGCGCCGGATGTTGGGCGTTTGTACGATAGAATCCAGAATGCCTCCATATATGCCCCAGGCTTGTGAAGTATGATCATCAGACATGATGAAGAGAATATTAGGACGGGTAGATTCTTTCGTTTGATTTTCAGGCTGCTGGCAAAAAGTACAGGTTAGGACAGGCAACACGAAGAAAAAAAGGCGGTAGGTGAAAGTTGGTTTAAAAAGCATGTTTTTCAATAAATTGTAAGTCTTGGGAAAGCCAAAGTTAGGAAGCTTCATGAAAACTAACACCGTTTCCTTCACAATATAATATGTTTAACTTTACAACTCATTAAAAATATAACCACCATGATGGAACGCCGAAATTTTATCAAAACTACCCTAACAGCCGCAGGATCAGCGTATCTACTGCATACAACTCCAGCTTTAGGGAATACAACGAAATCCCTCAATGTGGCCTGCCAGCAATACACCTGGTTTTCTTATTTCCGCCGGGAAGGCAAGGAGTGGAGCAAAGACCTGAATGTCTCCCTGAACGCATTTACCTCATCTGGCCTGCAAGGTTTTGAGCCCAGCTTTGAATCTCCCCTTGAGGTAAAGAATTTGCAGCCCCTTTTGAAAGACTACGGAGTATGGACTAAATCTTTGTACGTAAACTCAGTTTTGCACGATGAGGCAGAAGTAGAAAAAAGCATGGAATCGGTACTTGCCATTGCCAAAGCAGCCAAAAAGCTGGGCGTTGAAATTGTAGTGACTAACCCTTCTCCTATTGAGTGGGGAGGCCCTCAAAATAAAAATGATAAGCAACTGAAAGTGCAGGCAAAAGCCCTCGATCAGCTGGGCAAGGACCTGCGCCAACTCGGGCTGAAGCTGGCTTACCACACCCACGATGCCGAAATGCGGGAAGGAGCCCGGGAATTCCACCACATGCTGGTAGGCACCAACCCCGAAAATGTACACCTGTGCCTTGATTCCCACTGGATTTACCGGGGGGCAGGCGACTCACAAGTTGCCTTGTTTGACATTGTCAACCTCTATGCCGACCGCATTGTGGAACTGCATTTGCGCCAATCGCACGATGGCATTTGGAGCGAAGTGTTTGAGCCAGGCGATATTGATTACGAAAGACTGGCGGAAGTGCTGAACAGCAAAAACCTACATCCGCATGTGGTGCTGGAGCAGGCGGTAGAAGAAGGTACGCCCCACACCATGAACACCGTAGAAGCCAACCGCAAAAGCCTGGCGTATGTGCATGAGGTTTTTGATAAAGTGGCCGGGTGATTGACCAGTTGGCAGCGGCAGTAGGCAGTCCTTGAATTCTACTGCCACTGCCAACTGCTATTGCCTACTATCTACTTGTTCCAAATCTCCCAGGACTTCTCTGCCTGCAAGTGCAGCATTTCCAGCCCGTTTTTGGTTTTTGCTCCTTGTGCCGCGGCTTTTTTCATAAAAGTGGTTGCTTCCGGGTTGTACACCAGGTCGTAGCAAAAATGTCCTGAAGTGAGTTGGCTGTAATCAATATCCGGAAAAGATTCGGTTTTGGGCGACATGCCCAGAGGCGTGGTGTTGATGATTAAAGGGTAATCAGCAAGGTTTTTTTGCCGTAAATCATCATAACTGATGGCTTTTTCGGAAGCGGTACGGGAAACCAACTGGGGCGAAATGTCCATATCTTCCAATACTACGATGACCGCTTTGGAAGCACCGCCGGTACCCAGCACCAGGGCATTCTTTATTTCAGCGCCATCCAACCATTTTTCCAGGGAATATTTGAACCCGTAGTAATCAGAATTATACCCGGCTTTCTGGCCATTTTCTTCAAAACGGATGGTATTGACAGCTCCTATTTTTTCGGCTACTTCATCCAAATAATCCAGATGGGCCATCACCTGCTGTTTATAAGGAATGGTTACGTTCATGCCTACCAGTGAGGTTTGTGCTTTCACCAGGGCTGGGAATTCATCCATGCTTTTTATTTCAAAAAGCTCATAATGCGCATCTTGTATGCCTTCTTTTTCAAACTTATCTGAGAAGTATTTTTTGGAAAAGGAATGGCTCAAAGGATAGCCGATCAGGCCAAAGGTTCTTTTTTTCATGATGATGTATACTTGGTCGATTCTTTCTGCAAATGTAAAATTTCGAGTGAAGAATGCAGGGATAATTTTCTTACTGGGGTTCAACGCTTGGTTAATTCAGGCTAAAAAATTCAATACTTACCCCCATTTTTCGATCATCCACCCATTTTCAGTGAGAATAGCCCCTAAAGTGTATTAACTTGTGAAAAATTAAATACCATGCAACCTGAACTTATTTTCAAGATTGGCAGCAACCTGGCGATGATCGGCTGGGTTTTGCTCGTTTTTGCCCCCAAGTGGGGGTGGACAAAACGCATTGTACTTTACGGAGGCATTCCGCTTTTGCTGGGTTTTGCTTATCTTTTCATCATCATCGTCAGCTTTGGCCGTGGAGAAGGGGGCTTCGGTTCCTTGGAAGAGGTACAACTACTTTTCCAAAACCCCTGGATGTTGTTGGCTGGCTGGCTGCACTACCTGGCTTTTGATCTTTTCGTTGGTAGCTGGGAGTTGAGCAATGCCCAAAAACTGGGTATCAACCATTTTCTGGTAATCCCCTGTATGCTACTCACCTTCTTTTTTGGCCCTATCGGGCTGATACTATATTTCATCGTTCGCTGGGTACATTCAAAAAAACTGTTCCATGAAAATTTCTAGTTTTTACCTGGAACTTGTCAGCAGAAATAAGTTATTGGCTTATGTGGGTTTGGCGCACCTTCTGCTATTTATTATTTTTCTGTTGTTATCTTTTGTAGACACCCGCACCGTACTGGGCATCAACACCTGGATCAAACCCATGAAATTTGCCTTGTCCATCTGGATTTACCTGTGGACCCTCGGTTGGTATTTGTATTATTTGCCCAACAGTCGGCGACCTGTGAAAGTGGTAAGCTGGGGCGTTGCGGTGTCGATGATTGTAGAAATGCTTTGTATTGGGTTGCAGGCCGGAAGGGGCATACGTTCTCATTTCAATGTTTCAACCGCTTTTGATGGCATTGTTTTCGGCATGATGGGTAACTTCATCATGCTTAACACTTTATTGCTCATTTACATTACCATCCTCTTTTTTATCAAAAAACCAGCTATTTCCCCCACGTATTTGCGGGCCATTCGTACCGGGTTGATGCTGCTCTTATTTTCCAGCGCGGTAGGCGGGATGATGATCAGTAACCTGGGCCACAGTGTAGGGGTAGCCGACGGAGGCAGCGGTTTACCCTTCGTCAACTGGAGCACGGAAGGAGGGGATTTGCGTATTGCCCATTTTATCGGCATTCATGGCCTGCAAGCCATTCCGCTATTTGCTTTTTTATTGGAAAGGTATGGTATCAACCGGCAGAAAATATGGACGGGAATGTTTGTGCTGCTTTATGTAGGGGTGACCGGGTTTTTATTCTGGCAGGCGATGGAGGGGCGGCCTTTGGTGGCATTTCAGTAGTAATTTTTTTTTGTAATCCATCGCCTTATTCTTTTTCCTAAAGATAACGTTTTTCAGGCAGGGATGATACAGCGCGGGTGTAAGTTCACCAAACTTCTATTTCCAGTTCGTCTATTTCCTGAAAGTGTTTGTCTTTTGTAACTACAGGTAATTTATGCTGACAAGCGATGGCCGCAATCCAGAGGTCATTTTCAGGAATAGGTTTCCCTTTTCTTTGTAATGCTACTTTAAGCCGACTGCATGTTATGGCCGTTTGCTGGTCACTACCTGTCAAGGTAACTATTTGTAAGAAGTTGTTGATAAGTGAGAGATGGTAGCCTGGTCGTTAAGATTTTTCAGCCCCAAAATATAACTCACCTAAAACTGGTACTGGTAACAAAACCTCTTTTACCTGTTGAATATGATCAGCAATCTCCTGACTACCCTTAAACAGATCTATGACAATATTGGTATCTAAAACAAAACGCTTACCACTCATCCTCATCTATTTTTTCACAAGCGTCTTGTATATCTTTTTTCATTTGTTCGGCCTCTTTTTTATCTAAAACACCAACAAAGTCATGCACTAATGGCTTACCTGAAGTAGGGTTGGCAACCTTTTTTCCTTCTTGCAAAACAGCTTCCAGTTTGTTGATTAAATCTTCATCATCAAGTCGTAAATACTTTTCAATAAAGTGTAATTTACGGGTAGCAATGTCTGTCATAATCTTTTTTCTAAAGATAACGTTTTTCATGCAGGGAAGGATACAGCGGGGATATGCAAATATTAATCTCTACATACTTTCTGGAACATAGCATATTAGCATTAGACTCTTGCCTAAAAAGAATTGCCATTAATAATTTCATTAGTTAAGGAGAAAATACCAATATTGAGCTTGGCTTGCTACCATTTTCAGAACCAATTGGAGTATTTCTAATTAACCACCTAAAGTTTTGTTTCAACTCCTGATATCTTCCCGTTTTCGCATTTATATGTAACCTTTCAATTTTAAATTCAAAATATTTTTCCAAATATTCACAAACGTTCCGCACAAAGTTTTCCCTTGTTATATATTTCTCTTCTTTGTCTTTTTCTGATTTTTGAAAACACAAATCAGCTATATATAGAAATGCAAAGCGTAACTCTTTAGGTGAAAAATCATCTAAAGAACTTTTGTTAATCTTTTCGTTCTGGAGAGCATTTTTTAATGATTTTACAGCGGCTAGAAATTTCTCTCTTGGGCTTAAGCTTTTGTTAATTTGAAGATTAAAATCTTTAATTAAAGCATTGGTACATATATTATAAGTTTTCGATGCAATCTCTATTTTTACTCGACTTTCTATTTGGTTGTATGCACTCATTGTAACATGGCTTTAGATGAGGATAACACATAAAATTATACGCCAGTTACTTTTGAGGGTTTTCGGTAGGTACTGTAAATACTTTGAAATCAGCGATCAGGCGAGCGCCCAATCGAGTAATATCCCGGCTGGGATATGCGAAAAACAGGAGACTTCCGAAGTTTTCAGCATGCATTGGAGCATCAGCTTTCTATATGCTAAACTCCGGAAGTCTGTTCAAATCCTATTCCTCCAACTTCCGCACCTTGATACTGCGGAAATGCACCTCATCCCCGTGGTCTTGCAAAAGGATGTGGCCGGATTGCCAGCCGCCAAAACCTTCCCATTTTTCGTACTTACTGCGGGCTACCAGGGCGTAAAATGCAGGGGTTCCTCTGTCATATTCCAATACTTTCCGATGGTTAAGCCAGTGTTCTACGTTTGCGCCTTTGAACTCAGCTGTCTCGCGTTGCTGCTGCTTTACGCTTACTCTTGTGCCTTTCACTATCAGGCGGGCGTGGTTCCATTCGCCGGGTTTATTGATGGGCTTATCAGCATCAGCAGGAATCAGGTCGTACAAAGAAGCTACGGTGCGGTTGCCTGCGCTGCCTTTTTTGGCGTCGGGGTGCCTTTCATCATCTAATAACTGATACTCAAGGCCAATGGCCGAAGCACCTGAGCCGTATTGTTCGGTAATGAAGTATTTGATACCACTGTTGGCACCTTCGGTGAGTTTAAAATCCAGTTGAAACTCAAACATGCTGTATTCATCTTCTGTAACCACATCGCCTCCATGCTGGGATTCAGCTCCTCCGGAAGCTTCTACGATCAACTCCCCGTCTTCTACTTTCCATCCAACTTCGGGGAAATCTTCTTTGCCAACACCTCTCCATCCATCGGTAGATTTGCCATCAAACAGTAATTGCCATCCCTGGGCACGCTCCTGGGGAGAAAGGTAGTTGGGAATGAGGTTGACCACATGTATATCCGTCCATGGGCTTTGCACCAAATTGTCGGTTTTGATGCGGATATTGCGCCACATCACATGCTTGCCTGACTGCGATTCGTCGCGGATGCTGTGTACCTGCAGGGCGATAAAGCCTTTTGCCGTTTCGTCATCAATCAGGTCAGTACAGGGAATACCATTCACCCAGGTGCGAATAGAGTTACCGATGGCCTCGATGCGGTAGTGGTTCCACTCTCCATTTTTAAAGGCAGTGCGGGCTTTCGGGTTCAGCGAAAGCGGGTACAACCACCCCCTACGGGCTTCGTCGTACACGCCTCCACTCCACGAACGCATAGAAGGGTCTACTTCCATTTGGTAACCATGTACACGTCCGTCACGGTATTCGGGAATGCTGTTGGAGCGGAACTGAATGCCTGAGTTCATGCTGGGGTCCACTTTGAGCTCTACTTCAAAAATGAAATCGGAATACATTTTTTCGGTAGTCATGAAGCTATTGGGCGTGTTCATAACAGTTGTACCGATGATTACGCCGTCTTTTACTTCGTACTTGGCTTCTCCGTTCAACTGCTTCCAGCCGGTGAGGTCCTTGCCGTTGAAAAGGTTCGTCCACCCATCATCCGCTTTAGTTTTTTTCGGGGCTTCAGTAGCACTGGCGAGTGAATAAACGCCAAAAAGGGCGATAAAGGTAAGAATTGACCAAAGTTTTGGCCTTCTTTGTGTTATATTTAACATAATGTGATTAATTAAATGGTTGGAGTTTAATTGAACCCGAAAATTCTCAAAAATATCTCATTTTAACAAGGTATGTACAGACTTCCGAAATTTTCCGGTTGATGTCCCATGGCTTCAGCATTGTGCCTACTTATGGCAGGATGCTTTCGCCCGTCTGCTTTCCATATACTGTTTTTTGCGCTTTTGACGGACGGAGCCCTTGGTTCATTTTAAGACACCGGACAGAGTCGGACACCAGTTTTAGAGCCTGCCTGCTTTAACGGAGCGAACTGCTGTATTCCTTCACGGTATTCACAAAACACTTTACTTTTTCCGGGTCAATGTCTGGATATACACCGTGGCCCAGGTTGGCAATGTGTTTATGTGGGCCAAAAGCATCCAGCATATGTTTCGTATTCTTTTCAATTTCCTGAAAGCTGCCGTACAATGCCGCCGGGTCCAGGTTGCCTTGCAGCACTTTGTTGGTTCCAATCATTTCCCGCGATTCCTGCACGTCCATGTTCCAGTCCAGGCCAATGGTTTCGCAGTTCAGTTTTCCCAAAGCTTTACGGCTAAAGAATGCCCCTTTAGCAAATACGGTTTTGGGCACTTTATCAATGGCCTCGCAAATTTGGTTGATGTATTTTAACGAAAACTCTTCAAAATGGTAAGGGGGTAAAATACCAGCCCAGGAATCGAAAACCTGCACCAAATCGGCACCTGCAGCAATTTGTGCTTTCAGGTAATTGATGGTGCTATCGGTAATCATTTGCAAAAGCCGGTGCGCCATGGCAGGAGAATGATATAACATGCCTCGAGCTTTGGAAAAAGTTTTATTGCCTGTGCCTTCCACCATATACGCAAAAATCGTCCAGGGTGCTCCCGCAAAACCGATAAGTGGCACCCTGCCATCCAATTCTTTTTTAGTAATTTTGATGGCCTCGGGGGTATAGGCCATATCGCTGATTTCAGCAACTTTCAATTGGGCGATATCACTCTCCTTATCAATGGTATTTGGGAAAAAAGGCCCTTTATTTTCTACCATCTGGTAAGGCAACCCCATGGCTTCGGGAATGACGAGGATATCTGAGAAGATGATGGCAGCATCTACCCCCAGGATATCTACCGGCTGTATGGTGACTTCGGCGGCGCGTTCGGGGGTTTGCACCAGGTGTACAAAATCTTTCATCTGGCTGCGCACTTCCCGGTATTCGGGCAAAATCCGGCCTGCCTGCCGCATGAGCCACACGGGGGTGCGTTCGGTTTTTTCTCCACGGGCTACCCGTAATAATAAATCGTTTTTTACTTGCATGGGGCAAAGATAGTAACACGAAATTGCAATTTCATATATGATTAGCTTATCCACGCCAAATTGGGGGCTGGATACTGGGTTCTGGTCACTGGATACTGGGGCTTAGGAAAAATCTAGTATCTAGTTTTCAGTATCCAGGAGGCAAAAGTTCTTATAATCAGGTACGCAACCTTGGGAGGAGCTTACTTTTGTTCTTTCCGCCCATACTTTTTCTTCAAATACCTTACAATCCGCTCGTAATTACTGTTTTCCTGGGTTGAGAGTTTTACGGCTTTCCGGTTATCAAAACGCAGGGTGAGTTCTTTAAAAGTGCTCGAGAAGGTTTTGATTTTGGTTTCCTGCCAAAAATCCAGGTTTTTGAGGTAGTACCTTTTGTTGATGGGCAGTAAAAATTTCACATCTACCCGGTCTTTGTCTATCACAATGGTTTTGTAATCAATGACCATTTTGACAGAAACACCCACAGCAATGCCCAGGGTGAGGGGCAATAACAACATTTGGTAGGTAGCGAAGGTTTGTGTTTGTACCACCTGGTAAATCATATAGCCGGAAGCCCCGTACGCCAGCGCAAGGAATACGCCTATGGAAAACAGGGTGCCGGTTTTGGGTTTGGAAATGATCATAAATTCAATTTTCTAAATGTGACTAACGAAATTGTGAATTTCGTTTTACATAATACACATTACCTTTGCAAAAATTTTCAAAAATATGATGCATTATTCCATTTCTTACGAACATCCCCATCTTCATTTTGTAGATATTACGCTAAAAGTTGACAATATTCAGGAAAAGAAAACCTATTTGCAATTGCCCGCCTGGCGGCCCGGACGGTACGAACTGGGCAATTTTGCCAAAAACATACAAAAGTTCAGCATAGAAAACGAGCAGGGAGAAAGTATACCTTTTCGGAAAATAACCAAAGACCGATGGGAAGTAAATACCGAAAGCCAAGAAACGATTTTGGTAAGATATAATTTCCATGCCGCCTCTTTGGATGCCGGGAACTCATGGCTGGACGAAGAGCAATTGTACCTCAACTTCGTCAATTGTATGCTGTATGTAGAAGGCCGTATGGAGGAAGCTGCCCAAGTGCACTTGGAATTGCCCGATGATTACGAAATTGCCTGTAGCCTGCCCGAAGTGGAAAAACATACGTTGGAAGCCCGTTCTTTTTACCAGTTGGCAGACAGCCCCATGATTGCCAGCAACCGCCTAACCCACTGGCAATATGAAGTAGAAGGCAGCCAATTTCACCTGTGGTTTATGGGCGAGTGCCTGCTGGATAAAGAGAAGGTTATCCAGCAGTTTACAGCTTTTACCCAGGAGCAAATCGGACTGATGGGCAAGTTTTCAGAAGAAGATTATCACTTTTTGTACCAAATATTGCCCACCCGCTTCTATCATGGGGTGGAGCACGGCAACTCTACGGTGATTGCGCTGGGGCCACCAGAAAAGGTGGTTACCGACATGTATCCTGATTTTTTGGGTGTGAGCTCCCATGAGCTGTTCCATGCCTGGAACATCATCCGCATCCGCCCGGCCGAAATGATGCCGTATGATTTTACAAAAGAGAATTATTTTCCCACCGGGTTTGTAGCCGAGGGCGTTACTACCTACTACGGTGATTTGTTTCTGGCAAGAAGCGGGGTGTTCTCCAAAGACCAATACTTAGCCGAAGTGAACAAACTACTGAAAAGGCATTTTGATAACTTCGGGCGTTTTAACCATTCGCTGGTAGAATCGTCCCATGACCTTTGGCTGGATGGGTATGCGGCGGGCGTTCCGGGCCGTAAAGTGTCCATTTATGTAAAAGGAGCCCTGGTGAGCCTGATTCTGGATTTGGAGTTGCGAAAAATCACCAACGGAGCGCAATCGCTGGATACCTTTATGCAACATTTGTGGGAAAACTTCGGCAAAAAAGAAGTGGGGTATACACTGGGTGATTTGGAGGAAATCGTAAAAAATCTGTCTGACAACCAACTCACCAGCTATTTCGAAGATTTCATTTACGGAAAAATCCCGCTGGCAGAAAAACTCAACGAAGTATTTCATTCCGTAGGTTGCATGCTGAAAGAGCACCCTGCTGAAACCACTGCCGAAAAATATTTTGGCTTCAGGGTACAGGAAGAAAACGGAAAATTCACCATTTCCAGCATTTTTCCTGAATCCCCGGCATATCAGCACCTGGCACCTAATGATGAATTACTTGCCATCAACCGACGGAAAATTGATAACAACCTGCACGAACTTATTGGCAATCGTACGTCCATCAACGTGACTTTTGCCCGCAACCAAAAAATGGGTACTGTAAAACTGGAAAACAAGGGGGAAACGTATTTCAAACAATACACCATTCAGCAACGGGAAGATGCTACGCAGGAAGAAAAAACCATGTTTATACAGTGGACGAAATGCAATTGATAATCTGCAAAGTAAGTCCGGAGCACGGACTTCTTAGTCCGTGGAAGCTCTAACACCATGGTCTGTGGCACACAGACCATTTTGAAAATGCTTTTAACCGTTCTGTGTGCCACAGACCGGGGGGGTGTTAACAATTAGCAGTGTGTAATGAATAAAGTGTAAGTGAATGCCTGCGCACCCCTTAATCCCTGAAGGGAGCCACGCTCGGTCATGAAAAAAGTGCGCTGGCTTCCTCCAGGGAAACAGGGGTGCGCAGGGCAAAAGCTCATTAGAAATTATGGCAAAAACAGGAAAAGACATACAAAAAGCAGTTGAGTTGCTGAAGGCCGGGGAAGTTATCGGTATTCCTACCGAAACGGTGTACGGGCTGGCCGGCAATGCCTTTGACCCGCAGGCGGTTGCCCGTATTTTTGAGGTAAAAAACCGGCCCAGTTTTGATCCGCTGATTGTACACACACATACTATTGACAACGTGCATGGGTTTGTACAGAATATTCCGAAACAAGCGCTACAACTGGCCAAAGCTTTCTGGCCCGGGCCACTCACCCTGCTCTTGCCACGCACCACTGCCATTCCTGATTTGGTAACTTCCGGTTTGGATACTGTGGCGGTGAGGATTCCCCACCATCCGCTTACGCTGGAATTGTTATCACAACTTGATTTTCCCCTGGCAGCTCCTTCTGCCAATCCATTTGGATACGTAAGTCCTACGCAGCCTCTCCATGTAATTGAGCAATTAGGACAGAAAATCCCGTATGTGCTGGACGGTGGCCCATGCACAGTAGGCGTAGAATCTACCATCGTAGGATTTGAAGATAAACAGCCTGTGATTTACCGATTGGGAGGAATTCCGGTTGAATCTATTGAGCAAATTATTGGAGCAGTAAAGGTGAAGTCCCGTTCAGGGCCAAAACCCAATGCGCCCGGTATGCTGAAAAGTCATTACGCACCTAAAAAACTGGTGATTATCGGGGATATTCCAGAATTATTAAAAACTTATCCCTTGGAAGGGGTTGGTATTATTTCCCTACAAACTGCTTTTGCTGAAATTGGCGCTGATCACCAAATTGTTTTATCAGAAAAAGGGGATTTATCAGAGGCAGCCCAACGGTTGTTTTATGCCTTGCGGCAAATGGACAAACTGCCTGTTCAATATATCCTGACTTCGTACGTTCCTGATGTGGGTCTGGGCCGTGCCATTAATGATCGGCTTCGAAGGGCGGCTGCCCGATAATTTTTTTTATGAAACACCAACTTTTTAGGTATCTGCCGTGTTATGTTGCTGAAATAAAATCAGAAATCATACAAGTACAATTTTTTCCTGCTTGTGCTTCATGATTCTATCGATTATTAAATATATTTGCCGTGCTTTCTACTGAAACAAATTTTTTGTAGATCAAACCGTATTTGAGTTCATGACTATTCTAACAGCTGTTTTAGCATTTACCCTGGTTATTTTACTGCTCGTAATGATTTTGCTATATGCCCAGTCGAAACTGGTGCAATCGGGCGATGTAAAAATTGTGATTAACGGGGACGAAGATAATCCGTTGACCGTATCTGCCGGAACTAATTTATTGAATACCTTATCTAATCAGAAGATATTCTTGCCTTCTGCTTGTGGTGGCGGCGGCACCTGTGCCATGTGCAAATGTGCCATTGACGAAGGAGGAGGGGAAGTTTTGCCCACCGAAGTAGGCCACCTGAGCCGGACCGAGCAAAAAGAAAATGTACGCCTCTCTTGCCAGGTGAAGGTAAAACAAGACATGCACATCCGCATACCCGAAGAGATATTCGGTATCAAGAAGTGGGAGTGCGAAGTGGTTTCCAATTACAATGTTTCCACTTTTATTAAAGAATTCGTAGTAAAATTGCCTGAAGGGGAAAACCTGGACTTTGAGTCGGGAGGTTATATCCAGATTGACGTACCTGCCTGCGAAGTAGAGTTTAAAGGCATGGACATTACCCCACACCCTGAACTGAACCACCCGCAGGATGTATACAAAGAAGACTGGGACAAGTTCAACCTTTGGGATTTGAAAATGAAAAACCCTGAGCCTATTTTCCGGGCTTACTCCATGGCCAACCACCCTGCGGAAGGAAATATTGTAATGCTCAACATCCGGATTGCCTCCCCACCCTGGGACAGAGGTGCCAATAAGTTCATGGATGTGAACCCCGGTATTTGTTCTTCTTATGTATTCTCAAGAAAACCTGGTGATAAGGTAACTATTTCAGGGCCTTACGGTGAGTTCTTTATCAATCCTACCGAACGCGAAATGATTTACATTGGCGGAGGAGCTGGTATGGCGCCCTTGCGCTCGCATATTTTCCACCTTTTCCATACTGAAAAAACCAACCGGAAAGTATCTTACTGGTATGGAGGACGTTCTAAACGCGAATTGTTCTACCTGGATCATTTTGAAAAAATCGAGAAAGAATTCCCAAATTTCAGTTTCAACATCGGGTTGTCAGAACCTTTACCGGAAGATAACTGGAAATTAAAGAAGAGTTTGGATGATAAAGAAGGGGATGGCTACACAGGCTTCATTCACCAGGTATTGTACGACAATTACCTGAAAGACCACCCTGAGCCGGAAGAAGTAGAATACTACCTCTGTGGCCCTCCTTTGATGAACGCCGCCGTGCTGAAAATGCTGGACGAAATGGGCGTTCCTCCTGAAAATATTCGTTTTGACGATTTTGGTGGATAAAACCATTCTTTATTGAATTGCAGAAAACTGCCTCACTACTTTATTTGTGAGGCAGTTTTTTTTTGTATATATCGCATCGGTCAGGCGAATTTCCTATTTTCGGGTACATTACCATCATCCTTTTATTTATGATCAGGGAAAAATTAAAAGAAAACCTTCAGGATAAATCAGCTTTCAGGTACAGGGGAGAGGAACAAACCCGCATTGAAACCTTCAGTGATGCCGTATTTGCCCTGGCCATTACATTTTTGGTGGTTTCCCAGGAAACGCCAAAAAGTTTTGATGAACTCATCCTTTTTCTGAAAGAACTGATTCCCTTCGCTTTTTGCATAGCACTCATTGTGCTGATATGGTATCAGCATTTCAAATACTTTCACCGATACGGATTGAAAAGTACGTACATTGTGTTTCTTAACGCTACCTTGTTATTCATCACATTGTTTTATGTGTACCCACTGAAGTTTCTGGCACAAGTGCTGGTGAATATTTTTGCTGGTTCCTTGCTCCAATACCGGGACACTGCTCCACTCATCACCTGGGAGCAGATGCGCATTACGATGATTATCTACGGGCTGGGCGCAGCAGCTATTTTTATCATATTTGCCATGATGTACCAATATGCATTGCGCAATAAAGAGCAGCTACAACTGAATGAAATAGAACTTCTTGATACAAAAATAAGCGTTCAGGAAAACCTGTTGATGGCGAGTATTCCCTCGGTTTCTGTTATTGTTTCCCTTTTATTTGGCATGTATAGCATCGGGAGTATGATCTCAGGATTTGTCTATTTTTTGTATTTCCCACTAATGTATACGTATGGACACCTTTCTAATAAAAACAGGAAAAAATTAATTGAGAAAATCACCTGATTTTGTAGGAATATCCCGTTAATTTGGCGTGTTAACCTTATGCTAGAAGAATTACTTTTCAACTTATATGGACTTAGGCATTTACTTTTCACCCATAGACCCGGATGTTTACAGGGATATTACCGCGCAAAACAGTTTTGGTAAGGCTGTACAAATTTACCAAGATAGTTTCCCCGATGTTGAAGCAGTAGATATTGCCCTCATCGGGCTTACTGAAAACCGGGGTAGTGGTGATGAAAACAAAGGCGTGGCACAGGCTGCCGATGCCATCCGCAAAAAACTTTACCAACTCAAAAAGGGAAGTGATGGCCATAAAATCGCCGACCTGGGTAACCTCAGAAATGGCCCCGATTTGGAAGAAACGTACCTGCGCATCAAAGCGGTTTGTGAAGGGCTAATATCTGTCAATACCCTGCCTGTGCTGATGGGCGGTTCGCACGATTTGGACTACGGGCAGTTTCAGGGATACGAAAACCTGGAAAAGCTCATCAATGTGCTGAGCGTAGATGCGAAAATTGACATTGAGGTACAAAACCAGGACGAACAGCCGATATTTCCGAATAACAATCATCTACATAAAATGCTGGTGCATGCCCCCAATTATCTGCTGCATTACAGCCATTTGGCTTACCAGAGTTTTTTGGTAGATAAAACCGCCCCTGTTGTTTTGGAAAAGTTTTACTTTGATGCTTATCGTTTTGGCCTCATTTCCCAGGACATCAATGCTATGGAACCGGTCATTCGTAATGCAGATATGATCAGCTTTGATATTTCGGCCATCAAATCATCAGACGCGCCGGGTAATGCCAATGCCCAGCCTTTTGGCCTCACCGGGCAGGATGCCTGCCAACTTTGCTGGTATGCCGGGCAAAGTGAACAACTGAGCAGTATTGGTTTTTATGAGTACAACCCCGAAGAAGATGACCACCGCCAAAAAACAGCAAGTGTGGTGGCTACCATGATTTGGTATGTGGTGGAAGGGTTTTACAATAAAAAAGACGAAAAAGACTTCACCACCACCGACTTCACCAAGTACATCGTGCCCATGGAAACCGACCCTTCGGTGATTACTTTTTACAAAAGTAAACTGAGCGAAAAATGGTGGATGGAAGTGCCCCACCCGCCCACCGGAACGGTAAAAGGCCGGAAAAGCATCGTTCCCTGCGACCCGGTAGATTACAAAATGGCCGTGCAAGGGGAAGTGCCCGACCGCTGGATACAGACGTATGCGAAGTTTTCTTAAAACCAGCTTCTCTTTTTATACTGAAGGTTGCTTCCGGTTGGCCAGTTGACCGCAGGCTGCGTCAATGTCTTTGCCCCGGCTGCGGCGCACACGCACATTTACCCCTTTGCGGGCCAGAAAAGCGGCAAACTGGTCCAGGCGGTTGGCTTTGGTATTGGTAAAACTGGCTTCGGCAATGGGGTTGTACTCTATGATATTTACTTTGCTGGGCACATAGCGGGTAAATTGTTCCAGTTCGGCTGCATCTTCCAAAGTATCGTTGAAGTTGTAAAACAGGATATACTCAAAAGTTACCTGCTTTTTGGTTTTTTCATAGTAATACTGAAGGGCGTTCTTTAGTGCTTTCAGGGAGTTTGATTCATTGATGGGCATGATCTGATTACGCTTGGCATCATTGGCCGCATGCAGCGATAACGCCAGGTTAAACTTCACCTGATCGTCGCCCAGTTTTTTGATCAGTTTGGCAATCCCTGCTGTAGAAACCGTAATACGGTCGGGCGACATATTTAAGCCTTCCGGAGAAGTAATATGCTCTACCGATTGTAATACATTGGCGTAATTGAGTAAAGGCTCGCCCATGCCCATGTACACAATATTGGTAAGCGGAGCCTGGTAATGATCTTCGGCCTGCTGGCGAATGAGTACTACCTGGTCATAAATCTCCGATGCATCCAGGTTGCGCTTGCGATCCATGTAGCCGGTGGCACAAAACGAGCAGGTAAGCGAACACCCCACCTGTGAAGAAACACAGGCCGTCATCCGGTTTTCGGTAGGAATGAGCACGCCTTCAATAAAATGCCCATCGTGCAACTGAAATTTAGATTTGATGGTGCGGTCATTACTCACCTGGTGTTCGTGAACGTGTACCGGGCCAATGGTAAAATGTGTGTTGAGCAACTCCCTTAGGGGTAAAGAAAGATTGGTCATGTCATCAAAACTGGTAACAGACTTTTTCCAAAGCCATTCGTACACTTGTTTTGCCCTGAACGAACGTTCCCCACTCTCTTCCAGAAATTCCCGGATTTTCGCTTCACTTAACTTTCTTATGTCTTTCTTCTCCATTACTTACTTCTCAAAAAACTGAAATACTCATTTTCAGTATACGAAGGTAGTCCTTTTTTGGCTAATCATGATAAAACAAAAAAATACCACAATGAGTTAAGACTGCTTAATGGTGTACTAAAATGATTTTTTTGTATCGTCAAATCCTACATGCTTTGCTTTTTCAAGCCTGTCTTTATTATCCGGCTATAAGCCAGCATAATGCTTCCTTAATTATTGAAGTTGAGGGTATTCAACAGGCTTCCGGGCACATCATGGTAGCTGTATATGACAACCCTGATTCCTTTCTCTCGGATGATTTTTTCACTTCCGGAAAATTTTTAGTTAATAATACCGGCAAATTAGTGCTAAACCTGTCGCTGCCATACGGTGAATATGGCATCAGTATTTTCCATGATATAGATGCTGACGAAATACTGGATACCAATTGGCTGAAAGTTCCCACTGAGCCTATTGGCTTTTCTAACAATGCCAAAGCCAGGTATGGCCCTCCAAAGTTTGAAAAAGCTAAGTTCACATTTACAAACGAAGGCCAAACGTTGCGTATTTTTCTGAATTGATGGGCCATTGATAGTACTTGTTACCCTGAAAAGTTAGATATTTACGGTCTTTGTTTTATGCGGCTCAGAGAGCCGCGCTACATCTTATATATGCAAACTATTTTAGGTGCCGGGGGCATTATCGGAGAGGAACTTGCCAAAGCACTGCCTCAATATTCTGAAAAAATCAGGCTGGTGAGCCGCAATCCAAAACAGGTAAACCCTGCAGACGAGCTTTTTTCCTGCGACTTGACAAATGCCGAAGGGGTAAAGTCAGCAGTAGAAGGATCAGAAGTAGTCTATCTTACAGTGGGGCTGCCCTACAATGCCAATGTTTGGGAAACCACCTGGCCTAAAATTATGAGCAATGTAATAGCAGCCTGCAAAGCGCATAATTGTAAGCTGGTTTTTTTTGACAATGTGTATATGTACGATCCGGAATATATTCCGCAGATGACCGAAGATACGCCCATCAGGCCTGTGAGTAAAAAAGGAAAAGTGCGTGCCCGCATACTACAAATGCTGACGGATGAAATGCAAGCCGGAAGTTTGCAGGCAACCGTAGCCCGGGCTGCTGATTTTTATGGCCCTGATAACTCGACCAGTGTATTGATTGAGACCGTTGTCAAAAATTTAAGCCAGGGCAAAAAAGCCAATTGGTTGGGCAATGTTTCCTGCAAACATTCCTATACTTTCACCCCGGATGCAGGCAAAGCAACGGCCCTTTTGGGGAATTCGCCCAAAGCTTACGGAGAGGTTTGGCACTTACCTACCACAGCGAATCCTTTGACCGGAAAAGAGTGGGTAACTGCTTTTGCCAAAGAATTGAACGTGCAGCCCAGGTACCGTGAGGTGAGCAAACTGATGGTGCGTCTCATTGGGCTTTTTAACAAACCCATGAGCGAGTTGGCAGAAATGTTTTACCAATATGACCGGAACTATGTATTTGACAGCAGCAAATTTGAGACAGCTTTTGATTTTACACCTACGCCTTACGAGGAGGGTATTCGGCAAACGGTGATAGCTGGTTAAAGAGTTTACCGATCTGACCGCTCAAAGCGGCCGAATCGGTGAGGAATTAATAACTCGTCCCCGGGCTAAGATGGTTAAATCGTTGATGAGTGGATGTAGACTTCGGAAGTTTGCGAAACTTCCGAAGTCTTTTTTAAAGTTATCTGACAATTACCCGCTTTTTTAACGATATTCCTGCCTGCTGAATGAGTACAATATATACCCCAGCAGGAAGATTGCGTAAGGTCTCTAGTTTAATCCCCTGGGATATCTCTTGTGGTTCTTTTACCAGATTTACCAGTACATTTCCGCGCAAATCGATCATGCTAATGTTGATTTTACTTTCCTGGTTTTGGGTAACCACTTTTAAGTTGATATTATCCTCGGTAGTTGGGTTGGGAATGATATAAGCCTGAAAGTCTCTTTCAGTTACCGGAACTACCACACTTACTATGTTGGAAAAATCAAATTTCCCATCGAAATCTACCTGACGCAGGCGATAATACGCCAGCCCTTCCAACGGATTGCGATCTTCATAATTATATTGTAGTAGCGCATTGGCGTTTCCGGCTCCCTTTACTTTCCCAATGGTTTTGAATGTTTGGCCATTAGCTGAGCGCTGAATTTCAAAATAATCGTTATTCAGTTCTGATGCAGTGGCCCATTCAAGCTCTACCTTGCCATTTTCATGACGGGCTGTAAAGCTTACAAACTCTACCGGCAATGGATTTGCCTCGGTAGTAGAACCCATTGTAATAAACTTTGTAGAAAAACTTACAGGTATCGTAGATGTAAAAAATCCGTTGCTTTCTGTAGGAACCGGATTACTTTCATGCCCCGTACCTTCATGATTGTCCCAGGTAGTTCCGTTCCATGATAGAACTTTTAGTTCGTACCAATCAGAAGAGCTGGTTGACACATTGCTTTGTCCATCCCACATAATACCGATATTGGCAGTTACAGAGCCTGCTGCATCATCTTCAATACGCCAGTATTCATTTCCACTTATGGTTTTAATTGTTGCAGAAGTAGGGTTAAGGTTATCAATTGAAGCCTCTGAAATGGGGCTTGCATTATAAAGTTCTACATTCCACTCATGTGGCCCATCGCTCACTGTTTCTACTGAAGCATAGCTCCAACGGTTTCCTTTCCCTACCGGAAAAATAAAGCTTCCGCCGTTCACAATGTCTTTGTACAAACGACCGTTTACGTAAGAACTGGCACTGCCCGTAGCCGGAGAAACCGTTGCACTCGAGGTGAGTTTTAGTTTATTCGCGCTCGGGCGTAACAACCCATCTGTGAGCAATAATCCAGTTTGAATATCTACATCACCGCCCAGGGTTATGCCGTTGGTATTATCCACTTCCAGACGATTAAGGGCAGCGGTATTGGCTTCAGTAAAGTTTCCGGTAATTGTCTGGTTAGAGCTTCCCTGCATGCTGATAAGGGCATTGCCTGAGCCACTGTTAAAAGAGCCTCCTGAAAAGGTCAGGTTACCACCCATAGACAATGTAGTATTTGCACCCGCCACAAAGCTGCCCGAACTTACAGTTACATTATTTCCTATGGTACTGGTATGCCCTGATTCTCCCTGATACGTACCTCCACTTATCAATAAGTTGCCATCTACGGTGATTGTGGTGCTTTCACCTGTTTCAAATACCCCACTTTGTAAAATAAGGTCATCATCCACATCTATATCTACATTATTTTCATTTACCAGCGTAGGGCCATTTATGGTGAGGTCTTCGCAAATATGCACAGTGGCATTGGGCAGGCGTCGCTCGCCTGATCCACTCACGGTAAGGTTACGCAAATCGGTAATACTTCCCAAAATATCATAATCAGTAGCTCCGGCATATTCTATACCGCCTCCTGAGCAGGTAAAGAAGTCATCGTAAAACCCGGAAGGCAATGTATTGCTTTCTATTTTAATATTTCCTTCCCCGTTTACAATGCCCAACCTGTGCTTGGTGGTAGTGCCAATGTCCAACGTACCACCTGCCTCAATTTCAGTACGGTATACATTTACCCCATCGCTGGGAATGGTAAGGGTATGTCCGGATTGCACAACAATAATACTCCCTACCGGCCCACCTACCGGAATGGTTTCGTTCCAGGAGTCCTGATCGGTGTAACCGTCATCAACGCCAGTGGTAGTGTAGGTAGGCACCTCACTCGGAATGGCCTCATCTACCCCGGCAAAATAATCACCGGATACCCCGGCATCTGTTACGTTATTAAAAATAAATGTGACTTCATTGGTGCTTTCATCTACCAATGATGCATCAAATTTATTAATGTCTCCGTCAAGGTTGTTATCACTTAAAATACGGGCCGGAATATAGTCAGTTTCATCATAAGAAGGGTCGTCGGCTTCAACATCTTCCTCAGCGTATTCCAGAATAAATTCTCCATTAAACCCACTAAGGCCATTGCCGTCAATAGTCCAGTAATACTGCAACACATTGTCCATATCCGTCGGAGAGGTATCTTCTACTCCATTGTTGATGACCGGGTGCACCTCACGTGCTGGTATTACTACGATATTGCCAGCAGATGATCCGGAAGTATAACCTGGGTCAGATAAAACCAACGTAGCAGGAGTATACTGGCTTTCACCTACCGGAAAAATAAAATCAGTGGTGGTGCCTGCAGCAAAAAGCTTTTGCACACCGGCATCAGAAAAGGAACTGTTGGTCTGTATCATATTGGTATTGCCAAATGAGCTTACCTCTTCAATCGTAGCACTTTCATTAATGGTGAGCAAACTACTCCCGATATTAAATACGCCCCCTGCCATCCGTAAGGACTCTGTAATTGTAAAATCGTACCCGTTACCTTCCGGAATTATCACACCGTTGAGGTTGTTGATGGTCAAAACGCCAAATGTACTGCTCCCTGAGCCACTTCTGGTAATCTGTTGCTGTGCTGTTCCCACCAGTTTAATACCTTCTCCTGCGTTGCTGGTGTGTGTCGCGTTGTGTACCAAGTTTCTGTAAACGCTTATGGTATTACCATCATCGGCCAAGGTTCCATCAGAAATAGTTAAATCATTACCCACCACAATAGACTGCGCTAAAGTTAGTGTACCGTTGTTTTCCTTGTTCACATTCCAGAAAGTGGTGGCACTACTTCCTGAAAGGGATTGTGCTCCGCTGGCATTGAAAGTGGTGGTATTTCCGTTGGCGGTAAATGTACCATTGTTCACGAAACCCCCACTCAGGTTCAAGGCCAGGGCATTGGCATTTAGGGTTGTACCATTATTAATGGTAAGCGAACCTCCTACATTGAGCGGACGCACACGCATTTTTACAGATGGATTATTTGTACTGGCATTGCTAATAACCACATTATCCAGCGTAATGCCTGCGTCAATGGTGATAGTTTGGCTGGCCGGTGTACTGGCATTGCCTACCGTAATGACCGAACCACTTACATTGCTGGAAGCTGGGTTCAGGTAAAGGGCTGCAATAGAAGGATTGGCACCATTTTGCCGCACAATGTACAAGTCGCCCCCGGTATGGGTAAAGCTACTGCCTACATCGCTGGTAATTTCAAAAACACCCCGGTTGGCTTCCGGGGCGGCGTTTTCTCCAACTATCACTGTACCTCCGGTTTGTGTATATTGAAGTACTCCGGTACTGGAATTTAATCCACGGCGAATTTGTGAACCTACCGTAAGTTCACCATTGTCACTAATTTCCAATGAAGCATTGCCCGAAGCAGAATATTGGATATAATTGTTTCCGTTTCCAGCTCCGTTCAAGTAGGCATTACCATTATTGCTAACGCGTAATAAGCCATCTAGCAGGATACCTGTATCATCACCACTTACCCGTACGGTGCCTTCCTGTACTTCAAGCCCGGCAGCAGCAGGAATAGAGAAATTACCACCGCCAGTGGTAAGGTCTATATCAATACCCGGGTTATTCATTATCAAAGTACCATTCTGGAGTTCAACTGCTTTCGGTGTATTATCAGTAAGCCCATTTAAATTAAAATCTGTTTCAATTGAAAAAGTACTGGAGTTACTACTACCCTTGTCCATCACAACCCTATAAAGGTCAGGTATGATAGAGGAAGCGTTGGTAAAAGACTGGCTTCCTGCATTACTCAACCTCAAAATAGCATTGTTATTTGGTGAAGTTCCATTGTACAGGTCAAATACAGAGGAGCCAGTGTTTACGTCCTCAATAATTATATCTCCCCATACTTCTATTATATGCTCATATCCATTTGTATTATCGTTTTTCACAACGATTCTGGTGTTATCATTTCCACTGCCATTCTCTAATCTCAGATCGCCTTCTATGGTAACGCCTACCTCCCTGTCATCACCTATCTCGAAAGTACATCGGTTTTCCTGCCATGTTACCCGTAAATCATCTTTAATGGTAATATCATGGTTGGCCCTAAACCTACTGGATCTATCCATTCTGGTGTAACCGTTGATTGTAACCGGTATTGAGGTTTGTAATATTCTGTTATCATCGTCATTTCCCCCGTTTCCACCTTCAATTCTCAAATTAGGATACTCTACGATGTTGTTAGGCATATCTACCGTTTGGTTATCAGCATCAATCTTGAAATTGAATACGCTCTCACTGTTATTGCTGAAAAGGCCCAAATCTGTATCATTAGAAAAAGCAGGTATTTGCGTAGATGTTACTTCCATGTAAAAAGTTCCTGCCCCTTCAACCACTCCCAGGTCAAGGTTCGCATCTCTTTTTGTCATCCACAACCGTGGCGACCAACCCCCATTTGAATTATCAAATACAAGCTTAGCTACTGTAATATCAATATTCCCATTAACCCATGCATTTTGGTTTCCATCGCCATAGTTTTGGATAATGGCAATATCCCCTGCTTGTGGGTAATCATTATCTCCATCATCTATGCCGTCATTGGTTGAACTCCATTTTGTACCATTGTTCCAGTCTCTTCTACCTACATTAGTATTATAAAAGACCTGAGGAGCTCCTAAAAAGCGACTAGGTTCCCCCGCCGTATAGTTGGCACTTTCCAGGGGAAACCCTGTATTATCCGTACCATTGTAATCAAAAGTAATGGTATTACTGGCATTATCTACCGAAGCTGTATTTGCGGCGCCTTCCCCTCCATCAATCGTTCCGTTTTGGTCTGCATCTTCAAAATCTTCACCAGAGCGGGTATAAGGAGAGGTATCTAGCACTTTACCTCCCACATAATTGCTTTCTGTGCCTGCGATATCAGCATCGTCATATACAAAGTCATACGTTACAGTAGGCAAATTACTTCCACTATTAAAACCTTCATACCGCACATGCCAATAATAGGAGAGTAAATCACCGCTTGAAGCAGTGGTTTCCAAATCTCCATCTACCGGATTGATGGTTATGTAACCAGGTTGTGTATAATTAGAAACTGTAACTGTGGCAGGTGTATACTTGGAGGTTCCTGCATTTAAATCTGTAGCATCCGTTCCGATACCAAAAGGGAAAGTGTAAGTGCCATCAGCTTCTATGTATAAACTCAATCCACCATCTGATGCGTTTCCGCTGGTAATGAGCATATCAGAGGGATTGTTGACTCTTTCTTCTCCCGTATCATCCGTATCCCCATCACCGTTATAATCAAACTCTGCACTAGTGGCGAGATTAATATCCAGCACATCTATTTTTAAATTATGGGTTTGTAAATCAATTCTTCCGAACCTAAACTCTAAATATTGGAAATACACATCCGATTGTAAGGTTACGATTTTATCATTATTGTTGAGCCGCACAACCCCAAATGTGGACGTATCTGCAGTTATTAGGACAAAGTCATCATTCCTGAACTTTATCATGTCATTGTTTCCATTGGCGGTAGTAGCAGGCGTAGCATTAGCAGGGTCGTAAATACCAAGCACATCATAATTTACAAGTGTGTCTGAGTTTACCCTTATGCTATGAAAGCCCTGGTCTAGCGTACCACTCAAAACTTTGAAGGCGTCCCCTTTGATATTGAGTAAGTTATTATTACTTCCGGTTACATCTGCTTTGCCCGATGCAAGGGAAACAACTACGCCAGCCGGTTTATCAATAATCAGGTTATGAAATTCCTGCTCGTCACCAGAACCTCCGGTACGGTTATAAAAAGCCAGCAAACTATTGGCAGTACCATTAATGGTGGTGGTATTGGGCTTACCCGAGTCATATACATAATCAGCTCCCAATTGTACGGTAAGATTCCTCCCTATTTCCACATTATTTCCGTTATGGTCAAAAGTGGTATTGGCTTCTATGGTGAAGTTATTTAATACGACCAAAGGTTGTGCAGCCAGGTTTACATCATCAGAGCCGACATCTACTGCTGCATCCAATACAAACTGGGCCGAGTTACCTGCTTCATTGGTCATAGTAACATTATAGAAAGGCGCACGGGAGGTAACTATAAAATCATTGGTATTGTTAATTTTCATGTTTACAATACCTTCGGTTACATTGATGTTTTCAGGGTCAGAATTGATAAAAATACCACCCTTGCCTACAGCTTCTTCTATGTTGAGCACACCACCTGTCATAATGAATACATTGTCAGGGTAAGTAAGGTCAAACACATAATAGTCTGTCTGAGTAGTGCCTCCCAGCACGTTAACCGTACCTCCTGACTGTATGTAACTACCAACATTACTGGAACCTAATATCGATGTTCGGATCTGATTGGCATTGACGGTGCCACCTTCTATCTGAATAGATCCGTTATCTCGTATTGTAAATCCATTTTGCACCAAAGCTTCAAATGTACCTGCACTCACTCTAGCAACACCATAAGGTACTATGGCACTTCCGGCAGGCTTGGTTACCGTACCTCCATTTACCCAAAGCTGAGCTGCTTCAGAAATGTTATACGTTCCGTCATTGCTTAATACTGGAATTTCTACATTTGCATTTATGCGTACTGTTCCTCTTAATAAGCCCAGAGCGTTATCGTTATCGGTAAGTTGGGCTACCTGGGAATGTCCATCGTTTGCCGGGCCAAACAGTTGAAAATTTGCACCACTTGAAGCAGAAATATCTAAAATGTACGTATCATCTGTTCCTTTATCAATCTCTATGCGATAAAACTTGGTAGTGCCATTACACTGAATTTCCTGATCCTGGTTGTCTGAAAGGAAATTGACATCCACAATACCATCTGTGGCTTCGTTATTATAATCAGCAGCTACCCGGTTGGTAAAGGCCACTGTACCGTTATTGACAAAATCGCTGTAAAGGTTAAACTGATGGCGTGCATTGGCCGTTCCTACCGCAATTTGCCCGTCGGCTTCTACCAGCACATTGCCTGAAACAGTAGCAAACAAATCAGTGGTGGCGCTGTTGTCATTAAACTTTACAATGCCTTCCGTAATGGTTAAATTTCCGTTGAGTGTATAATCAGCCAATAGTACAGCTTCATCGGTATTGTTGGTAAGGTCTATTTCCAGGTGGTTAAACGTCCTTGCCTGATCTAAAGACAAGCCTGTGCCATATACGACCACAGTGCCCCCATTTACCGCGTCAATAAAATCGGAAACATCCCCATCCGGGAAATTGTCAACCCCGCTGCTGCCAGCCATGCGGATGCGGCCATTGCCTGATATGGTGGTAAAATCATGACCAGAAGTTGTGGTAAGGTCCAGCCTGCCTGCTACTTCCAGGCTCAGGATATCGATATCATCCAAACCGCCCGGAATGGTAACAGTTTTTCCACTGGAAATTACTACATTGTCTATACTGGTGGGTATTTCATTATCGTCATTTTCGTATAATGGGAAAGCCGCTCCGTCAAGTGTCCAGGTGTCGGGATCGTCCCAGTCGCCATTGGCGTAACTGTACCAGGTTTTGTTGGGGCCGCCCGTCAGTGGGCTTTCGGTATTGTCGGTAGTTCCCAACGTATAAATGCCATCGGTGAGCAGGGCATTTGAAACCTGAAATACCACACGATCGCCCGATACATATTTATCGGCGGTAGCAACAGCCACAGAATCGTAGCTACTTCCATTCCATTTTAGCAATACATATCCGTTTTTATCCTGCGGAAACTGACCACCAATGCCTTCCCCAAAATCAAAGGCAATGGCGGTATTCAACGTGCCTGCCGAGGTGCGGTCTACATACCAGGTTCGTGCCCATCTTGCAGTAATATCAGTACCCAAGTTTGCCGTGGAAACAACATTGGTGGTATTGTTGTGCCCGGCAAAAACAAATTCGTCATCGGTATCCAGCGATCCGTCATAGGTAAACAACTCGATACCACTGCCGGCGGCTGCCTCATGGGCTTCCCCGTTTTCTTGTCCAATACCAATTACATCAAAATCATGATCGCCATTTCCCACTTCATCACCGGCATATTTATCATTACTGCTTGTAGCAAAGCTGATGTTATACTTGGCACTCAGATAATTTTCTACGATGGCCTGCTGCACATCGTTTAGGTAAGCATCGTATATGATAACTTCGGCAATATCGCCCCCAAAGTTTTGGCTGGTTTGGTACCCATCATCCACTTCATCTTGTTCTCCTCCCAGCGCCAATGAACCACCATCTGCCATGGATGCACCGTTAGAAATCGTTGCCGAATTCACTTCTGTGCCATTTTTGTAGTGTAGCAACCCTCCTCCTGCATTGGTCCAGCGGGTTAAGAAAATACTTTCTGTACTGGCAGGTGTGTCAAAGTCCCCTCCCGCATCATTGTTACTATTTACATACGTTCTTATAGCATTGGCATCGTAAATCAAGTATTCGTTATCACTTCCGGTTACTGCATATGAAACAATGCCTTCGCCATTGTTCGCCGTTTTGAAAACTATCACCGTTGTGATTTCATCGTCAGGAAAGCCAGTAAACGGGTTAACTACCAGTCGTTCCTCATTGGTATCGTCGAATCGTACCACCGGAAAACCATTGATCGTACTGCTGCCATCTGACTCAAAGGAAGGAAGCTGACTGGTATTTCCATCACCTAACGTGTTGGTTGTGTTGCCAGTGGAAGCCCCGAAACTATACCCGTTTCCTGACTGGTCTGCCCAGGTATTCACATCTGTTCCGTCTGTCAACCCCAACGAATTTGCATCAAGCCACAATACATTTTTTGGCTGGTCTGAGGTTCCATCTGCATTTCCCACTCCTCCTGGGCCACTTTGTGCCTGTACCTGGAACTGCGAGAAAAAAATATAAAAAATAAAGCTGAAGGATATTACTCTTTTCATAAAAATCTTAAGCTTAAGCGATTGATAATCGCACATTCTTTTATAGTGAATTCTTAAAAAAATGATAGAACTCAACCCCTAAATTACCATTAATCATTCGAATACAAGCTTAAGTGATGTAGCCAGGGAAGGAAAGCATGCAAGTTGGAGATGCAGCAAATGAAACAAGAAATGAATATTTAATTCTCAGACACGCTTTCTTACATAAATGAAGAATTGTTATAACAAATAAATGATCTTTATTACAATACCTGCAACGATAATATACCTATGATAAATAGGTAAAATATAATTTTATATGAATATATTCATATTTTTCATAAATATCCATTCTTTTTTTTGCAGAATAACTAACAGGGGTAATATATGCAATTGTTAGCATCTTTGCGCCAGCGCAATTTTATAGCCGTGCCGACACAATTTATGGAGGTGGGCAAAATTAACAAAGCATGCGACCTACATAGATGATATTTCCTTTGAAATATCGATAAACACACAAACTCTGCTTGAAACAAGCAGATATCAGCTTGCTTCTTAGTTGATGTCTACCATCGCATTTTCCTCTTCATAAGCTTCCATTGGTAAGCAAGAACACATCAGGTTACGGTCACCATATGCATCATCAATACGACTGACAGCAGGCCAGAATTTATTCAGCTTCAGATAGTGCAAAGGGTACGCTGCTTTTTCCCGGCTGTACGGGTAATTCCATTGGTCGTTTGTAACAACTTCTGCCGTATGCGGGGCGTTCTTCAGTACGTTGTTTTCTTTTTCTGCCATGCCTTCTTCTATTTCCCTGATTTCCTCACGAATCTGTAAGAGGGCATCACAAAACTTGTCCAACTCAGCAAGGGCTTCGCTCTCCGTAGGCTCTATCATCATGGTACCGGGCACGGGAAAGGAAATAGTAGGCGCATGAAAACCATAGTCCATCAGCCGCTTGGCAATATCAGAAACCTCTATTCCAAAGGGCTTGAATACCCGGCAGTCTATGATCATTTCATGGGCAGACCGGCCGTTTTTTCCGGTATAAAGCACTTCAAACTGTCCTTTTAGCCTTTCTTTGATATAATTGGCATTGAGGATGGCCATTTGGGTGGCATGGGTTAATCCTTCGCTCCCCATCATGGCAATGTACGCATAAGAGATGGCCAAAATACTGGCAGAACCCCAGGGAGCCGCTGAAATGGCCCCGATGGCTTTTTCTCCACCGGTTTCTACCAAAGGGTTGCCCGGAAGAAAAGGGGCAAGATGGGCTGCTACACAAATAGGTCCCATGCCCGGACCGCCGCCGCCGTGCGGAATACAGAAGGTTTTGTGCAGGTTCAGGTGGCATACGTCTGCGCCAATTTGTGCCGGACTGGTCAGGCCTACCTGGGCGTTCATATTGGCGCCATCCATGTACACCTGTCCGCCGTTTTCATGAATAACAGTACAAATTTCCCTGATTTCAGTTTCAAAAACACCGTGGGTTGAGGGGTAGGTAACCATCAGACAAGACAGATCATCTTTATGGTCATGTGCCTTTGCTTGTAAATCTTCCAGGTCTATGTTTCCATTGTCATCGCATTTGACCAGCACTACTTTCATACCGGCCATTACGGCGCTGGCAAAGTTGGTGCCGTGAGCCGAAGTGGGTATCAAGGCAATATTTCTATGCCCTTCGTTCCGGCTTTCGTGATAAGCCCTGATGACCAGCAACCCGGCATACTCACCTTGTGCGCCGGAGTTGGGCTGTAAAGAAGTAGCAGCAAAACCTGTGATTTCGTTGAGCCACTGCTCAAAGTTAGCAAACATTTCCCGATAGCCTTGCGCCTGGTTGGCAGGTACAAAAGGGTGCAAATTCAACTCGGGCCAGGTAACGGGCACCATTTCCGTTGTTGCATTCAGCTTCATGGTACAGGAACCAAGCGAAATCATAGAATGCACCAGCGACAAATCCTTATTCTCGAGCTGCTTAATATACCGCAGCATTTCATGCTCTGAGTAATGAGTGTTAAACACCGGATGTGTAAGATAGTTTGAGCTTCTTACCAAAGGTGCAGGCCATTGCAATTCCAGGTTTTCTGTCTTCTCCTGCAAAAAGCTTTCGTCTACTTTTGCATTATTTGCTTCAGCGAAAACCTCAAGAATTTCTACTACATCCGCATAAGTTACGGTTTCATCCAGCGAAATGCCTACGGCTTCTTCTTCAAAATACCGGAAATTAATTTCCTTTGCTTCGGCCAGTTGACGTATTTCTTCTTTGGATGCCACTGAAATTTTCAGGGTATCGAAGTAATGTTGGTTGGTTTGTTGATAGCCCAATGCCTCAAGCCCCTGTTCCAGCAATTGTACAAGGCCATGAATGCGGAGCGCCATGCTTTTTAGCTTTTCGGGGCCATGGTACACGGCATACATTCCGGCCATCACGGCCAGCAGCACCTGGGCAGTACAAATATTGGAAGTAGCCTTATCGCGACGGATGTGCTGCTCCCGGGTTTGCAACGCCATGCGGTAGCCCGGATTTCCGTTTGTATCTACAGAAACGCCGATAATCCTGCCCGGAATTTGGCGTTTGTAAGCCTCTTTGGTAGCAAAATAAGCAGCATGCGGACCGCCATAGCCCATAGGTACGCCAAAACGTTGCGTGGTGCCTACTACTACATCAGCACCCAATTCTCCAGGGGAGGTGAGCAATGTGAGGCTTAAAAGGTCGGCAGCCATAGCCACTGACACTCCTTTTTCCTGTGCTTTTGAAATGAGGGACTGGTAATCCTTGATGCCACCATTGGCATTTGGGTATTGCACCAAAATACCGTAAATATCTTCCTCCTTTTCCAGATCCAGGGTGTTCACATCCCCAATGACCACATTAATGCCGACGGGCATTGCACGTTCCTGAATTATGTCAATGGTTTGCGGAAACGTTTTTTCATCTACGAAAAAAGTATTGGATTTCTTTTTTGCTCCCTTGCGCCCCGAAGCCAACATGCTCATGGCTTCGGCTGCCGCAGTCCCTTCGTCCAGCAAAGATGCATTGGCAATTTCCATCCCTGTCAGATCAATGACCATGGTTTGAAAGTTGACTAAAGCCTCCAGCCTGCCTTGTGCAATTTCAGCCTGATAGGGGGTGTAGGCGGTGTACCAACCTGGGTTTTCCAGAATATTTCGCTGGATGACACCCGGTACAATGCAATCGTAATACCCCATGCCGATATAAGATTTGAACAGCTTGTTTTTTTGCATCAGCTTCTCAAAATCTTTCAGAAAGGCATGTTCAGATTTGGCTTCCGGTAAATTAAGGGGGCGATCAAGCCTGATGGCATTGGGTATGGTTTCTTCAATAAGGTTATCTACAGAGGAAGCACCAATGCGATCGAGCATCTGCTTTACTTCCTGCGCATCAGGGCCGTTGTGCCTGTTTTCAAATTTATCGGTGCTGCTTTGGCGGATATCTATTTTCATTGAAATATCTGGGATTATTTTTCTAAACTGTTTTTCAGGAAAGCGGACTTCCCTTTCCAAGGTCTGTGGCACACAAACCTAACTATGTGATTTCTTCCGTTCTGTGTGCCACAGACCGGGGCAAAGCTGGAATTTTTAATTCTATACTATTTCTAGGAATGCGGACATCCCTGTCCGCATACATAACCGGACTAGGAAGTCCGGACTCCATTTTAGCCCATTTTACGCAAAGGTCTGATAAAAGATGTGAATATTAAAATAACTTGCCGATTATGGCAGCAGTATACTCAATTTCTTCTTCGGTATTGTACAAAGAAATGCCCATACGCACTACGCCTCCCCTTTCCTGTAGCCCCAATACTTCCATAGACCGGATAGCGTAAAAATGCCCTGCCCAGGCACAAATGCCCTTTTCGGCCAAAGTAGCACATATTTGTTCGGGATGTTTGCCTTCAAGCGTAAATGCCAGAGTGGGTGCTCGCTGATGTGCATCAAAAGCAGGCCCGATTATTTTAATATTGGAAATAGCCGAAAGCTGTTCATATAATTTTTTTCCAAGCTTGTGTTCATACGCCTGCACCGTTTGCATTCCTTTTACCAGCTTGCTACGCAGTGATTCCCCTTCTCCCAACGCTCCCAGGTAATCTACGGCTGCACCCACGCCAGCCAGGGCAGCATGGTTCAGTGTTCCGGTTTCAATGGAATAGGGTGCTTGTTGGTCTTGGGTACGAAGGCGGTCGGGTTGCAATCTGTCCAGCAAACCGGGTTTGGTATACAAAATGCCTACGTGCGGCCCATAAAATTTGTAAGCCGAGCAAAGCAGAAAATCACAACCCAGTTGCATTACATCTATAGGAAAGTGAGGGGCATAATGCACTGCATCTACCAACAACCATGCGCCTGCCTGATAGGTGAGTTGCCTTATTTTTTCCACATCATTGACTGTACCAAATGCATTGGCAGCATAGCCCATCGTTACCAGCCGGGTTTTTTCATTGATTTTTTGGGAGAAATCTTCATAATCCAACGTGCCGTCCTTTTTCATGTGCACTTCCCTTACTACAATCCCTAGCTCCTGCAGACTGAGCCAGGGGCCACGGTTGGCTTCGTGGTCCAGTTGGGTAATCAGGATTTCATCTCCGGGCTGAAGTATCCTGCCGATAGCTTTGCTGAGTGCAAAATTGAGAGAAGTCATATTTTGCCCGAAAGAAATAGTGTGCGTGCCTTCACCACCCAGAAAGGCAGCCATCTTTTCACGGACAGCAGTGATCACTTCATCAGTTTCCTGCGCGGTAACAAAATGCCCGTGGGTATTGGAATTTGACTGTTGGTAGTAATAGGAAATAGCCTCAATTACCGACTGTGGCACCTGTACCCCGGCAGGTCCATCAAGGTGAACCAGCTCCCGTCCCTGGTAGGAGCGGGCAAGAGATGGAAAATCGTTTCGGCAGGCTTGGATTTTGGAAAACTGGTTGCTCATGAAATGCTTTTTTCGTGTGAATAAAAGGCTTGATGTCTTAAATCAAAATTACTATAAATAGCGATGTTTCGGGACGGAGCCCCTGATTATTTGTGAGGCACCAGACGGAGTCTGACGCCAGAAAAGAGTGATGTTATATTGTAGACTTCCGAAATTTCAAAAATTTCGGAAGTCTAAAAGTCTTTTCCCTGGTTACTCTTATTCCGAACGAGGTAATGTAAAACTCCTGCCTCCCTGGTTCAAAATAAGCTGGTCTATCTTGCCGTTTTCATTTTCTACGAAAGTAATATCAGCTTTCACTACTTTCATGAAAAATTCTTTTTCAGAGCGAGGGTAAATTTCAAACTTGGGCTGGCCGGTTACCTGGATGAAGAGCTGTTCATCTTCACGGGTGATTTTTACGGCCGAGCCGTTCAAATCATAATTGCCTACATACGTTTCCAAAACAGCAGTGGCTACCGAAATGGTTGACTCTTCCTGCAATTTAGGAGCTTCAA
Source organism: Cyclobacteriaceae bacterium (assembly GCA_965230065.1). Taxonomy (GTDB): domain Bacteria; phylum Bacteroidota; class Bacteroidia; order Cytophagales; family Cyclobacteriaceae. Next base: position 1,776,814 of record OZ245942.1, read on the forward strand.
AAGTTTGCCCGTTTTGGGTGTGGATTGCCTGGAAAATCTCACCCGCATCATTACGAACAAACTTTACCTGAGCATCTACCACTTTCCAGAAAAACTCTTCATTGCCACGGGGAAAAACTTCGTATTTGGGTTGCCCCGTAAGTTGGGCAAACAACTGATTTTCTTCAGCACTCACCGTGAGTACTGCCCCGCCTGGGTACTCGTAACGGCCTGCGTAATCTTTGTACAAACTGGTATCGGCATTTTCTTCAGCTACATACGATTCCTGCGATGGCATCTCTTCCCAAAAGAAAATTTCTGCCAGTTCATGCGCTGCCTGCTGGGGATTGGTTTTACCGGGAGGCATGGCGTTCATCAGTACCGTGACCGTAATATTGTGCTCGGGAAAACGGGTGAGATAGGCGAGAAAACCCGGCAAGCCACCACTGTGCTGAATTTGCTTCCATCCACGGAATTCGTCTATCATCCAGCCATAACCGAATTTGAAGGGAGCTTCCTCTCCATTGTTGAGCGTTACGGGTGTGAAGGCTGCCTTCAAACTTGATTCTTCCAGCACTTTTCCGTTGAAAACAGCTTCGTTCCATTTGAAAAGGTCGCCCACGGTAGAGTACAAAGCCCCGGCCCCTCCGGCCCATGACATTTCCCAGTCGGGTGCCAAATCTACTTCTCCATCTTCAAAAGCATAGCCCAGGGCTTCGTTTTCAAGTTCAACGCCTTTGTGGTGCAATCCGGTGTTGTTCATGCCGAGGGGGTCAAAAAATGCTTGTTGTAAATACGCACCATACGATTTCCCTGAAACTTTTTCAATGATATACCCCAGCAGAAAATACGCAGAATTGTTGTACGACAAACTTTCACCCGGGTCAAAATTATAGGGGTCGTTTTTAAAACTTTCTATATGCGTTTCTTCACTTTCAATAGGCTCGGTAATTGCCTCATCTTCAAAGTTGATTTTATCGGTATAGCTTTTGATGCCCGAGGTGTGGGTGAGCAAGTGGTGAATCGTTACTTCATCGCCCCGGGGATAATCGGAGATAAATTTGGAAAGCTTATCATCCACGCTGATTTTGCCTTCTTCCTGCAACTTGAGGATGGCTGTGGCGGTAAATTGTTTGGTAATAGAACCGATTCTGAATTCTGTTTCGGGCGTAATGGGAATGTCTTTTTTCAGGTTGGCCAATCCAAAGCCCTTTTCGTACAAAACCTGTCCGTTTTGGGCTACGAGCACGACAGCACCCGGTTCATCTACCCCTATGGCATTTCCGAAAAAAGCATCGGCCATTGCCTCGGCATGAGGCATGGGAATATCGGCATCGGCTCCTTCCTGTAGGAGTTGCGCTACGATTTCTTCCCTTCCCCCCATTTTGGCTGCGTGCAAAGCCGTTAAACCCAGCTCGTTTCTGGCATTGATATCGGCCCCGTGCGAAAGCAAAAGGTTCATATCATCAATCTGTCCGTTTCCGGCAGCTTCTGTCAGTTTTTCGGCATAAGCCTCCGGGGGCAAAATACGACAAGAGAAGCCCCAGCCCTGCTGCATGTCCTGCACTTTCAGCAAAATCTGGTTTTTGCCTTTTTGCAGGGTTATGGGCACCATATCGTCATCCGGGGTAAGGCCCCGGGGCACCCAGTGGTCGTGCACCAGTTGGCCATTGAGCCACACCCGCACCCCGTCGTCGCTTCCCACGCCCAGTAAAACCTGCTTTTCTTCCGTTGCTTCTACGGTAGTAAAAGCATAAGCCGAGGCATAGTCTTTTTCATCAAAAAGTTGGTTAAGGTCAATGCTTTCGTCTTTTTCCTGTACTTTTTGCCATTCGTAGGTGTTGGCGTCAATGGTGTGGGATTGTCCGGCTGTTACTTGCTGCAAGGATGCCGGGTCGAGGTAATCCGTTTCAAATGCTTTTTGTTGCTGTTCGTCAGTCACGTTCTCACTTTCCCCTTCCATGACTGGAATCGGGCCGAGGATAAGCCACTCGGAAAACGGGCCTGTTTGGGCCGGAGCCTGGCAAAAGGTGAATAGGAAAAAGCTCAGCATGAGCATGAATGATGTAAATCTTTGTGCAATGTTCATGGATTGGGGGTTTTGTGGTTTATGAAATTAAGATAATGGTTTCTATGTTGATTAGTATCACAAGGGAAGAAAATATTACAAATCGGGGTGAAATTATTTTTTTCCACCCTGTTTCTTTTAAAAGAAAGATGGTATGAGCAAACCCTTTTGATGGGTAGCTAGAATGGTTGTTGCATTTATTTTCTTTAGTTCTTAATTTGCTATTATTGTCGATACAAAATAATATCATTCACGTAGTACTAATAAAAGACTATGGCAACATATACAATCACGATAAACGACCGGACGAATAAAACCAAATATTTATTAGGCTTGATAAAGGAAATGGCTAAGACAGAAAAGAATTATATCAATATTGAACCCTCACCAAATAATGAAACCATTAAAGCCTTGGCAGATTCAAAAGCCGGGCGGGTAACAAAAACCCAAAACAAAAGGGAATTTTTTGAAAAGCTAAATAGTTGATGTTTACCTGTAATTTCACTAATAAATTTAAAAAGGATTACAAAAAATTTAATTTCCCCAATCACCTTCCTCCAGCGTAAAAATAGCATCTACCGTAGTATGGAAGACATGCGCGATTTTTAAAGCCAGCAGGGTAGAAGGCAAAAAACGTCCGGTTTCGATAGAGTTAATGGTTTGTCGGGAAACATGGATTTTATCTGCCAAATCAGCCTGCGTCATATCATGTTTGGCCCTTTCTACTTTGATGGTATTTTTCATGTTTTACTACCCCTTTACGGTTGCATCCTTAAAACGCATAATGTGATAGGTACTTATGGCGATTAGCATAGAAGTAATGATAAAATCGTACGCGGATACTGAACTCCATGAACCTGTCTCAAAAGTGTAAGCACTAAAATTCAATACCAGATAATTAAAAAGGTCGATGATGACAAACGACAGCAAAAATGACAATGAGATTGCGTAAAATTTGAGTTGGAATACCCGTTCATCATCCCGCTTACCCTTTGAGAAAAAGAGGGAAATACAGCCAAGTGCAATCATTTTAGAAGCAGCTACCCAGTCGGCAATGCCCGTAACCTGCAATTTGTAAAAATACCACCCTATGCCGATGAGAATGAAAACTATTCCGAGGGGTTTGCCTGATTTGTGAAAAATACTAAGAATTTTGTTCATGATATGTAAAGTTTATTTATTTAAATGTAAAATTAGTTTTACATAAAGTCAAGTTTATTGTTTATATTTTGTTTTAGTATCACTCTTAATGTCTTTCAAACCGGAATCTTTGAGATAAAGTATTTTCAGTCTCAGCGGGGTTCTCAGCGGGGTTCTCTGCGAGTAACCCCGCGTCATCACATCCTATAAGGTTTTTTCACGCGGGAGATTAAATGTTTTTAACAAAATATGCCATTTTTCGTAATAATTCGGTAAATTGGCATATTTAAATGTTAAAAATATGGATGCGAAAAACCTCAATACTATAATTGGTCAACCGGATGCCCCTCCCCTTGAAAGCCCTTTTGACCTGGTACGCCTAGCCAGGCGGGGCATAACCCGAAATACCTTAAAAAAAGTGAGTCAGGAACTGGGTATTCCCCTCAAAGAGCTGCTGCCCAAATTACCTATTGGAGACCGCACTTTACAACGATATCAGCCTGAGCAATACCTTCCCTCGCATGTAAGTGAGCAGGTTATTCAGTGGGCACAGCTCGTTTTGTTTGGCAACTCAGTTTTTGCATCCCCCGGTGTTTTTCAAGACTGGATGCGTACAGCCAATCGGGCATTGGGTGGTCTCAAACCTGCCGATTTGCTGGATACCCGCCAAGGCGCAGACATGCTGTTACAACTATTGGGGCAAATTGAACACGGAGTATATCGTTAGCTCACAGGATGCATATTTACCGTTTATGTAAAGAAAAATATACTGCCTTAGATGGTTACGGGGCTTTCCTTTACGGAGGAAGGTGGAACACCCCCGGCAAAGCGGTGGTTTATGCCGCAGAAAACCGGGCACTGGCCGCCCTGGAGTTTCTGGTAGGTATAGAACACCACAGGGAGCTAGGAAAGCTGGTTATGCTTACCATTGAAGTACCTGATGCACTGAAACCAGAAATTATTTCTGAGAATGAACTGCCCGAAAACTGGAGGCATTTTCCGGCCCCGCAAGCATTAGCGAAACTGGGAGATGCATGGCTGCAAAGTGGAAAAACCTGTTTCCTGAAAATTTCTTCCGTGCATATTCCCGAAGAACATAATTTTCTGCTCAATCCCCGCCATGCAGATTTCACGCAGATAAAAGTATTGGAACAGAAAGCGTTTCAGTTTGATGGTCGGGTGTTATAATAACTTTTCTAACTTTGTTTAAGAGGAAAGAGGGCTTCACTAATATAGCAAAAGGAAATTCAGTTAGGGTTTTGGCTTAAATTGTCGCTTTAAATCAGATTATTTGAAAATTATCATAAATAAGTTTAGTTTTATTAAAATGATTTTTGTTTTCTATAGAATTATTGCTTTTAGCTCATACTATGATGCTATTTACACAAAATAAAGATGGTTTAAGAAGTCTTTCACAAATCTATACTAGATCAAGTTTTGATCGGGTAATTCGAGAAAAAGACTTCAAATTTATCAACAATCGTATCAAGAAGCATATAAACCTTAAAGGTGAATTTAAGTATATCGAGGTTCTGAAAACTTTATACGAGCAACTTCAAAAAACCTATAGAAGCGAATATTTCTATAAAAATGCGTTGCTTAATAAGTTATTATTAGGAACATATAGTCCTAATACAACAACAGTTTTGAATGAGTTTAAAATTGGCTCATCTATCGCCGACTTTGTATTACTTAATGGTGAAGCAAGAGTTTATGAAATTAAAACTGATCTAGATAGTTTAGATAAACTAGAAAAACAGGTGTTTGACTACAGTCAATTTGCTAATAAAATCTACATTGTAACGAGTTCAAAGCATATTCAAAAATTGAAAGAATTTTCTTTTAACATACCAATAGGGTTGATAGAATTTACTCGTCAAGATACCTTAAAATTAATCAATGAGGCTGAAAGCTGTTCAGAAAACTTTGATCCTACAATTATTTTTAAAACTCTAAGAAAACAAGAATATCTGGACATAATTGAAGGCCACTTTGGCTATTTGCCAGAGGTTCCCAATACTTTGTTATTTAAGCAATGTTTAGAGCTTGCGAAACGTATTGATATAACCACCTTCCAACGATTAGCTTTTGAAAAGCTTAAAGAGCGGAAGTTGAACTGCCAAGCTCTTTTGGAGGCTGAACAGACTCCATATGAATTAAAACATATTTGTTATATAATGAACTTATCCAAAAATGAATACCAACATCTTTACAGGTTTTTAAATAAAGCAGTTACTAATGTATCTTCCCTATCTTAGAGGCAAACAATTTGAACTTATAGCCCTTCGTGAATTATGCAGCCTATTGGCAGCCAATAAAGAAAAAGTTTCGCCTATTATTGAGCCTGTTAAGGATTCATCAACACTAAGAAATAGCTTGGAGTGCCTGGCTCAAAGTAATATTAATTTTAACGTTATTGTAAATCCTTCTGTTGGCAACCTAATTAATAAAAGACAAGCAATATACTCTCATTTATCCAGAGTTTTGAAGGGTTATAGTAACTGGCAGGCAGGTGTATTGATAGATCAACGTGGTATTGAAACCCAGATTCTTGAAGAAATTAAAGAGGAAAGTTTGTCAGCCAATGGATTCACATTGGTTCACAACTCCACACGTAGCAATATTCCGGAATTAGTAAACACATTTAATAATGTTAAGCCAATAGAAAACAATGTCATCAATTTTGGATGGACAAATAGAAGGTATTACAGAGAATTTGCACGTGATACAATTGTTTCATTGGACGATTTTTTTGTTTCTCAGGCTAAAAATGCTGATTATCTAGAAGTTGATGAAAGTAACTTTTCAGAAGAACACCTTTACTATCGCGATGATGGGTTTAAAGGATTTTCGGATTTTCTTACCATTGGTGAAAACTATTCAGAAACAGGGTTCTTACCCTACGCTGTAGCAATTCACCTATCCTATGCTGACGAAGAAAATAAAATAAGAGTTAAGCATTTCGTATCAGATTCTAATGATGATGCATCGGATATAGGCGGAAAATTTGCAGAAGCTTTAGAAAAACTTGTTCAGTGGTGTAACCAAAATAATATCGATACTATGGCAGTGAGAGAATTTAGAGATTTGCACCGAAGAGGCCATTTTCCGGGATTAGGAAGTATAAAAAAGTTATGCGTAATGCACCATATTGAACTTGTTTTGACACTGATTTAAAATGAATTGTTGTTCTGAATGCTTTTCAAGTGCCTACCTTAAAGACATTATCAATACAAACGCTAATGCTGGAAATTGCGATTTTTGTAGCTCTGAAAGTGTAAATATCTATAATCCGGGAGAACTTAATCTTATTTTCCAGAACATACTGGATTTGTACACAGTTAGTGAAGACGGGCAGCCAATTGAAATTCAAATAAAAGAAGATTTTTCCAATAAAATATTTTCCCAGAAAGTAGAGGGTTTAAGAAGAGACCTTTTGCAAGAAATAGTAAAAGATGATTATAGTTCATACGAAGATATTTTTTCCAATAATGTGGTCAATAAAACCAAAAATCTGGAAAATATAGAATTAATCAAACCAATTGAGCTTACCTGGGAAAAACTGGCAGATGAAATCAAATATACTAATAGGTTTCATCTTCAAAATGTCTTGGATTTAGAGCAGTTGGCTAAGCTTTTAAGTTTTCATAAAAAAGACATTATTAAAGGTAAAAAATACTATCGGGCACGTATATCCGATTTAGAAGGCTTTACCACTGAGAGTATGGGAAATCCACCGAGGGATAAAACTAAACCCGGAAGAGCTAATCCAGTTGGTATTTCTTATCTTTATTTGTCAGATCATGAAATAACTACCTTATACGAAACCAGAGCTTCTTTGTATGATTATGTCACAATAGGTGAATTTAGACTTAAAGAAAATATCACAGTCATTGATTTACGTGGCAATATTGACCCTATCTATTTAGCCGAAAATGAAATATTAGAAGAGTTTTTGATTTATCGGCCTTTCACATCAAAGTTGGAAGAACAGCTTTCAAAACCGAAGCGAAGAAGTGATCATGAATTGGATTATTTACCTACCCAATATCTTTCAGAGTTCATAAAATCAATTGGTTTTGCAGGAGTGAAATTTCAAAGTTCACTTTATGAAGATGGGTTCAATTTGGCAATATTTGCTCCTGATAAATTTGAATGCATTAGTGTAAAGGTATGCGAGATCAAGAAAATAGATATTTTGCATGAAACTATTTAGTCGTAGTTTTGGTCTTTGCATATATAAGTGCCCTGTCATGCATTGAGATTAAATTTTCCGCAGGTTCAAAACTCCGAAGTAAAATGAAATTCAATTTCCGGGAAATTGTCCTGCACCATTTGCAGCCAGGCTTTGGTTTCGGCCATGAAAACGGGTTTTCCGTCTTTATCATGGGCAATGTGGCGGTGCTTTGAGTTGACGAACTCTTTCAGCTTTTTGGGGTCTTTGCTGCTGATCCAGCAGGCCTTGTATAGGTTCATGCCATCAAAGCGAACCGTGGCCCCGTATTCGTTTTTGAGGCGGTACTGGATTACCTCAAATTGTAATTGACCTACCGTGCCCACTACTTTTCTTGCCCCCATTTCGTAGGTAAATAACTGGGCTACGCCTTCGTCCATCAATTGCACCAACCCTTTGTCCAACTGCTTGGTTTTCATGGCATCCAGGTTCACTACTTCCCTGAAAATTTCGGGCGAAAAGCTGGGGATTCCTTTAAAAACACCCGGCTCCCCCTCGGTGAGCGTATCGCCGATTTTGAGGTTGCCCGTATCGTAAAGGCCTACAATGTCGCCCGGCCAGGCTTCGTCAATAATTTCCTTGTCTTGTGCCATAAAAGCCGTGGCATTGGAAAAGCGAAAGTTTTTGTCCAGGCGGGTGTGCAAATACGGTTTGTTCCGCTCAAACTTGCCCGAACACACCCGCACAAAAGCGATGCGGTTGCGGTGGCGGGGGTCCATGTTGGCGTGGATTTTAAACACAAACCCGGTAAATTTTTCTTCTTCGGGTTTTACTAATCGCACATCCGTTTCACGGGCTTTGGGTGCAGGCGCGATGTCAATAAAGCATTCCAGCAATTCTTTTACACCGAAATTATTAACCGCACTTCCAAAAAATACAGGGGCAACCTCCCCTTTCATATACGCTTCGTTATCAAACGGGTCGTATACGCCTTCTATCAATTCTACATCTTCGCGCAGTTGGTTGGCCGCGCTTTCGCCAATGTGCTTTTCCAGTTCGGGGCTGTTAATATCCTTAATGCTCATGCCCTCGTCTTGCAATTTTTGCTTGCTGGGCTGAAAGAGGAAAAGCGTTTTGTTGTACAAGCTATAAACCCCCTTGAAAGATTTTCCCATGCCGATGGGCCAACTCAGGGGCCGCACTTTGATATTCAGTTTCTCTTCAATTTCATCCAGCAAATCGTAAGGGTCGCGCCCTTCCCGGTCCAGTTTGTTGATGAAAGAAATTACAGGCGTGCTGCGCATACGGCACACTTCCATCAGCTTTTCGGTCTGGGCTTCCACTCCTTTTACGCAATCTATTACCATCACCACGCTGTCAACGGCTGTGAGGGTGCGGTAGGTATCTTCGGCAAAATCCTGGTGGCCGGGCGTATCCAGCAGGTTAATTTTGATGGGATGCCCGTTGCTTTTGTAGTTAAAGGCCATTACCGAGGTAGCCACCGAAATACCCCGCTGCCGCTCAATTTCCATAAAGTCGGAAGTAGCATGACGGGTAATTTTGTTGGATTTTACCGCCCCGGCTTCCTGTATGGCCCCACCGAATAATAATAGTTTTTCGGTAAGCGTAGTTTTCCCTGCATCCGGGTGGCTGATGATGCCGAAAGTCCGGCGCTTCGCAATTTCTTCGTTCAATCTTCCCATGCGCACATTTTAGTAGATGTTGTACAATTTTCAAACATGAGCTTTTTTCTGATTTTTGGAAAAAGTGCTTTTTGACAGTAGTAGTAGGCAGTATTCCCACTTCCTGCCTACTGCCACTGCCACTGCCAACTTTTCGCCCATGTTTTATTCAGGATGCAAAAGTACGGAATCTGGAGGAAATGGTGATATAGATAAGTTTTATCCGCAAAAATTTGGAATTGCTCATAATTATCCGAATATTATTACAAACTTATCATGTATTTAAAACGAAAATTAGTAATATTATAAGTTTACTGGAATTGATGCAAACTCATTGATGTATGGCCACGAAAACTACTACCGACCGCCTGTTAGATGCTTATCCCCTTTCTGATACTTTCCTGGACGAAGTGTACAACTTTCAGGGCAAAATCAGAAGGCACTACCAAAAAGTAAAAAACCATCTGGCCAAAACCCCGCTCGATGATTTTAAAGAACTGAATGATTATGCCCGCACATCTTCTTTCAACCAGGGGATTACCTTCAATGTGTATTCTGAAAAAGCAAAAGGCACCGAGCGTATTTTTCCCTTTGACCTGTTTCCCCGCATTATTCCCAAAAAAGAGTGGGAATACCTTGAGCAAGGGCTGAACCAACGCAACCAGGCCATCAATTTATTTTTGAAAGATATTTATGGCAAAAAGCACATTTTAAAAGATAATACCCTTCCAAAAGAACTGATTCTTTCTTCAAAGCAGTACTGCAAACAAATGCAGGGGTTTACCCCAAAAGCAGACCTTTATGTGCATATTTCAGGTACCGATATTATCAAGCATTCTGATGGTAATTATTATGTGCTGGAAGACAATTTGCGCTGCCCCTCCGGGGTAAGCTATGTGCTGGCCAACCGGCAAGCTACCAAGAGAACTTTGTCCGATCTATTCTTCAGATCCAGCATTGACCCGGTCGTGGATTATCCTGAAAAGCTGGCCGAAGTACTGAAAAGTGTAGCCCCCCAACAAGCAGAAGGGCCTACCTGTGTGCTGCTTACGCCCGGTATGTATAACTCTGCTTATTTCGAGCATAGTTTTCTGGCCTTGCTCATGGGCATCCAGTTGGTAGAAGGGCGCGATCTGATTGTTGAAAAAAACTTCGTGTACATGAAAACCATCCACGGCCCTAAAAAAGTGGATGTGATTTACCGGCGTATCGACGATGACTTTCTGGATCCTGCGGTTTTCAGGAAAGATTCTATGCTGGGCGTATCCGGATTGATGAAGGCTTACCGGGCCGGAAATGTTACCCTGGTGAATGCCCCCGGCACAGGCGTGGCCGATGATAAGGCCGTGTATACTTATATCCCCGATGTTATTCGGTATTATCTGGACGAAGAACCTATCCTGAACAACGTACACACTTACCATTGCTATGAGCCTGATGATTTGAAATATGTGTTGGAGAACATGCAGGACCTGGTCGTAAAGCCTGTGGATGAATCGGGAGGATATGGCATTTTTATCGGGCCAGCTGCCACGAAAGCTGAAACAGCTAAATTTAAAAAAACCGTTTTGGCTCAGCCGCGGAAATACATAGCCCAACCCGTGATGAAATTGTCAGTACATGCTACTTTTATTGAAGAAAATGAATGCTTTGAACCTCGGCACATCGATTTGCGCACATTTTCCCTCATGGGCAAAGGCATACAACACGTATGTAAAGGTGGACTTACGCGGGTAGCTCTCAAAAAAGGTCAATTGATTGTAAACTCATCCCAGGGAGGCGGCTCCAAAGACACCTGGGTACTTCAGAAATAAGCTTATGATGTTATCAAGAACTGCCAACAACCTGTTTTGGATGGGGCGTTACATAGAACGTATTGAACACATTGCACGCTACACTTTGGTGCAGTATTATTCATCTTCAGATGCCCCCATTATCACCCACCAAAAGGACACTCTGCAATCTGTTCTATTCATGGCAGGGATACCCCACACACATAAAGAAGGAAAAAGTAAGCTTTCCGGCACGAGGGTTATCTATTTATTGACTCTTGACGAGAAGAGTGGGTATTCTATCAAACAATATGTACAGTATGTGCGGGAAAATGCAAGGGGTATCCGCGATAATATTTCTACGGAAGCATGGGAGGCCATCAACCGCTTCTATCATCGGATCAATAACTTTAATCGGAATGATTTCAGAAAAAGAGGGGGGGCTTACGACTTTTTGAAAGAGGTAGTGGAAACGATCGTGCTTATCAAAGGCTTCACCAATAGTACATTATTGCGTGATGAAGTGTGGTCGCTTATCCGCGTAGGCATGCGTATTGAAAGGGCATTGCAAATCAATCAGATTTTGCTTGCCAAGATGGAAGATTATAAAAAAATTAGTAAGCCCAAACTCAACGAAGGAGTAGAAAATTATTTTTGGTCTACGCTCCTCAGAAGTGCCGGGGGTTTTGATATGAGCCGCCGATATTATATCAGGCCGCTTAATAAGCGAAGGGCAATGGAGTTTTTGCTGCTCAACAAAATATTTCCCCGCTCTGTTTTGTACAACCTCCATAAACTCAACAATGATTTGAGGATTATCAGTGACGGCCAACCCATCCGGCCTGGTTCGGTAGAGTTCATGACAGGCAAATTAAACTCTTCGCTGGGCTTTTCAACCATTGAAGAAATTTTGGAAGATGAAAAGGCTTTTCTGCAAACATTAAAGAAAAACTTATTGGAAATTGGGGTACAACTGGAAAAGCAATACCTGATGTTTTAACCTCTCTTTTCATCAATTTGCCCCAATAGCAAGCTTGCTTTCTCAACCGAACGCCATTCGTCATCGGAGAATAACCATTTTATCCATTGGTTATCAATACTGTCTGAGGAAGTGTTACGATATAACCAAATTGTGATATAAATGAAAACAGAGGTTACCAATAGGTTTACCGTCCAATACAAAATTTCCGGTTTTTCTACCATATTCATGCTGAGGTACCAGGTAGTCCAGAATGGAAGTTGAAACACTGCGATCCGTAACACTGTAATCGTGGAAGTTTTGATTTTGGTGATTTTTTGCTGCATTTCAACGATAGTATCAGCATAGTTAACTTGCCTTATCAGGTGCAGGTGATAAAAGTATGTGCCTAAAACGATTTTCGTAATTAAAGCAATTGCCCCTACAGAAATTGTAAAAAACACTCCTCCGGATACCCATCCCAAAATAAAAAGGAGATCCAACAGCAGTATCCAGGGAATCCCTACAATAATTCCTAAATACTTGATAGGTTTTGCTATATTAAGTATTGATTTTGCTTTTGTTTTAGTGATTTCTTCCATCAATTCATTATTGATAGCAAGTAGCTTATCCAACTTTTCATCATTACTTTTCCACAGTTCAGCCATTTCCATATCTTTCATAGTGCTTTGCTTTTAGTAGTTGAAACTTATGTTTTAAACGTTTTTTAATTCTGCTGATTTTCGTTGAAACATTTGTTGTGGTAATACCTAAAATTTGAGATATTTCTAAATGATCATGCCCCTCCAAGTGAAGGATTATCAACGCTTTGTCAAATTCTTTCAATTCGGAAATACACCTTTGTAATAACTCCAGGTCAGGGTTTGGGGCTGTTGTGTCCTCATCTTCGGTAAACCTTATCACACTAACCTCGAGTGGATTAGAAATTGCCGACCTTCTCTTTTCTTTTTTATAGAAGGTAATAGAAACATTAAGGGCAATTCTGTAAATCCATGTAGATAACTTATACTGATCGTCGTATTGGGAAAAAGACCGCCAAAGCTGAAGTACGATTTCCTGAATGAGGTCTTTCCGTGCCTCTGCGTCTTTGCAGTAAATGTTTGCGATTTTGAATAAAATGCCTTTGTGGGCTTCAATAATTTTGAGGAATGTCTCACTTGTATTTTCAGAACTCATGAACAATCAGGCCATCTTTTACAATTAATTATTCATGCTGCTTTCCAAAATATCACACTTTTATCAAATTTTTTTTGAAGAGTCGTAGCTTGCCTACAACTTCCGCACATCTACACTCACATGCATTTGCTGGCCACCTCCGCTATATACGATGCCTTTGAGGGGCACTACATCTGAAAAATCCCGCCCCACAGCCGCTCGAATATGTTGATCGTTCACCAAGAGATTGTTGGTAGCGTCAAATTCTACCCAACCCGCCTCAGGGATGTAAAGGGCTATCCAGGCATGGGAGGCGTCGGCACCTACCAGCTTTGGCTGGCCGGGGGGGGGAAGGGTTTCAATATACCCGGATACGTACCGGGCAGCCAGCCCTAAAGAACGCAAACAAGCCAGTGAAAAGTGGGCAAAATCCTGACAAACTCCTTTTTTGTGGGCAAATACGTTTTCCAAAGGAGTGCTTATGTCGGTAAACCCGGGCGTAAACTCAAAGTCCTGGTAAATTCTGGAGTTCAGGTCAAGCATCGCTTCCATAACAGGGCGCCCCGGGGTGAAAGAAGCCAAGGCGTACGCTTTGATTCCCGGAATCACCTTTACATAATCAGATTCCAGGTAAAACTGACGAATGTCATTCATGGCGGCGGTAGTGCGCAACCAGCCGGCCACTTCCTCCCAGGGGGGCGTACCGGCCGGGGAAAGTGATTGCCAGGATGGCGTTTTTATCTGCACTTCGCTTTTTACGATAACCTGTAACTGTTGATGCGATTTTTGTATAGAAAAGTATATACACTGATTTTCAAAAAAATCCTGCCTTTTTGCCTGGAAGCTGGGTTCAGGCGTAATCTGGTAGTCAAAACCCAGGATATCCTGATCCGGATGAACCCCTGGCCCCTGGCAGATGATATTATGGCACAAAGCGGCTGGTGCCTGATACTCATATTTGGTTTCATGAATTACCTGATACCTCATATTTCCGGGAGTTTATTGGTTTTTACAAAACTATACTCCTGCTGCATATGACTGAAATAGCTCTCATAAATCAGATGGGCTGCCTGAGTGAGCACTTCAACCATATTTGCCAAAAACTGGTTGAGCTCTACCCTTATGTATTCTTCATTTTTTTCTGCTACCAAAGCGCTCAAGTCGCACAGGCGTACTTTTGTTTGCGCCTCCAGTAATTTTTTTTGGGCGGGGTTCAGGGGCTGGTGTTGAAAGCTAGAAGGTAAGTGTCCCAAATGTTCATAAATTTGGGTGACCTGGTAAACCAAAGAGCGGGGGTTGACTTCGTCGATCAGCAATAAGTTCAGCACGCCGTGCAGTTCCAGGGTGGACCGATAACGGTAGCGATAAGTAACCAGGCTTTCATTACACATCAATACCAATTCCATCAAGGGTTTTTCTACTTCCTGTCCTGCTTTGTTCACCAAAATTGACTGCAACAAGGTACAGTTATGGATGGATGCCTCTATGGCTCTGCCAATATTGAGCAGTTGCCAGCTAGGCTCACGCGTCATGTTATCAATATTCAGCCCATTAAAAGCCATAATTTTTATGATCAGGTGGTCCAGGCTATCGTAAATGCTGCGCAGTGATGGGGCGTTATGTTTCATCTGCTCCCATTCTTCAGAAATGCTGTCCAAAATTCTCCAGGTATCCAAACTCAGTCGGTCCCGCACAGCGTAACCATTAGATAAAAGCACTTGCAGGGAATGCCCTAAAGTGCCCGGACGCCCAACGTTGGTTACCAAATCAATAAGTTCATTTTCAGGGTTTTTCAGGTTGGCTTTCTCCGTAAATCCCGGAAATGTGGAAGTCAGAAGTGTAAGAGCCCGGAGCAAAATGGTTAAAGTAGTGTCTTTTTCCAGATGCGTTTCGTCTTCTGTTTCATTGTATTTTTTCAGTACGATCCGCATCATCCGCACGGTGCTAACGGCTCTTTCAAGATAACGGCCCAGCCAATATAAACTTTCGCCCGTACGGCTTGGCAGGATATTTTCTACCTGCTGTAAAAGTGGCGAAGGCAGTTTTGGCGTAACCGATGCCGGTTTTGATGCCCCCAACACCCAGGTGTCTTTGCTAATGCCCCCGGCCTGGTTAGACACAATAAAAATCCCCTTGTTGGGCGAACTGCGGGAAAGCCCTCCCTGCATTACATGATAGGCTTCTTTTTCAACATCTGACACAATGTAGCTCCTGAAAACCGCATTTCTTGCTTCCAGCTTACCATTTATCAGGGAAGGGGTCGTAGAAAAGTCTACCATTTCCTGCCCTACATACAAGAAGGGACAGGTGTTGATTTCAGCTTTTAGGTGTTGGGCTTCCTCTTTGCTTAATGCTGCCCCTACGATAGATTTATTTTTATTGGAACGATAAATTGTGCGGATAATCAGTTGTTCCAGGTTGTCCAGCACATATTGCTTTTCCTTTTCCTGCCCGCACCACCAGGTAGCCACGGAAGGCAAAATAAGGTCTTCTCCCATAATTTGCTGGCACAACCTGGGTAAGAATGCCATAAACCCGGGGTTTTCTAAAATACGGCAGCCCAATGGATTGATGACGATCACTTTTCGCTGGCGCACGGCTTCCATCAGCCCCACCACGCCCAAGTGGGAATCGCTCCTGAACTCCAGGGGGTCACAGAAAATATCGTCTACCCGTCTTACAATTACGTCTACTTTTTCCAGCCCTTTGAGGGTCCTCAACCAAACATATCCATCACTTACGGTCAAATCTTGCCCAAAAGCCAGGGTAAACCCCATAAAAGAAGATAAATAGGCATGTTCAAAGTAGGTTTCATTGGCAGGGCCGGGCGATAACAATACTATCCGTGGGTTTTCTTTATTATTTACCGAAAGGTTAGCCAGCGTATTTTTCAGGGTTTGATAGTATGAGGTAATTTTCCTTGCCTGATTTTCACGAATCATGTCCGGAAATACCCGGGTCATGGCTGCCCGGTTTTCCAGGCAATACCCTGCGCCGGAAGGGGCATCTGTACGGTCGTGCAATACCCACATTTTGCCGTTAGGTCCCCGGGCCAGGTCTGCCGAATACTGTATCAGCTGATGCTTGCCGGGGAATTTTATTTTATCCATCTGCCGCAAAAACCCCCGATGATTGTAAATCATCTCGAAAGGAATAAACCCCTCTTTGATGAGCCTGCGGTTGCCGTAAATATCCTTGAGAATTTCATTGAGCAGCTCAACCCGCTGAAGCAACCCTTTTTCTATGGTACCCCAGTCTTGTTCGCCAAAAACCATGGGCACCGGGTCCAGTGTCCAGGGGCGGTTAATGCCTTCCGGATCGCCGTATACATTATAAGTTACCCCGTTTTCACGCAGTTGCTGCTCCACTTCCCGGTGGCGGTGTTCCATTTCTTCAAGCCCGATTCTCTGATACGCATCGGCCAGTTTCTGCCAGTGCCTCCAAATTTTGCCATCAGGGGAAGTCAGCTCATCAAAAAAAGACGCACCGTTCTTTTTTCGTTCTTCCAGGTACGGTTCTATCATCTACCAAATCTCGACATTTTACCGGATTAATGCTGCATTTTTTTGTCTTTCCTTTATCCTGAAGGGACTTTGCTTATCTCAATAAGTGCACCCATCCTTTAAAAGCTTCGTCCAGGCATTCACTTTTGATTTCGTAATAATATATTCCATTTTCAAGCTCTCCACCCTGCCAATCGTTTTGGTAATTAAAAGAGGAATATACCTCTTTGCCCCAACGATTGTATACCAGTAGTTGCGAACCAAGGAGCCATTCATCCAGTGCAAATGCTTCATTCTTATTGTCGCCATTGGGCGTGAAAACATTGGAAAAATACAAGTCTTCCGAACGAATCGACTTGAAGGCAATCTCATCCCGAACTTCTCCACAATCGTTGGAGGCCATGGCCCAATAGGTACCCTCTCCTACCACTGTCAATTGAGGTTCGGTGCTGCCGTCAAACCACTCGTATTGCTCATAATTTTCCCCCTTTATGGATAGTAGTATTTCTTCGTGTACGCAAATGGTACGGTCTTCCCCCAAATCAAGCGGCAGGGGCGTTTGGCTGAATTTTACGCCCACCACATCCGAAAGGGTACAGGCTGCTTTGGTGGCAGTTACCTGATAGGTTCCGGTTGTGCTTGCCGTAAAAAATCGTTCTTTTGACCCATCTTCCCAAAGGTATGTATCAAAACCTTCCCCGGCGTCCAGGGTAGTTTGTGGGTCGTCGCACACCACAAAATCTGCTCCCAGTTCCAGCACGGGCTTAGGCGTGAAACCTACGAATATACTATCTGAAAAAGTGCCGCAGGGGTTCGTGGCCGTAACCGTATAGGTATCGGCTGTGGTTACTTTGATGCCGGGCGTTTTTCCCAACACATTTTCCGATGCGTTTTTCCAGGAATAGGAATCAAAAACTTCGTCTGTTGTTACCACCAATTCTTCCCCTTCACAAAGGAGGGTATCATTGCCCACCGATACCGACGTTGGGGCAAAAAATACATTAAACGTATCGGTAGCCACGCACCCATTGCTGAAAGAAACAGTAAGGGTATACGTACCCTCCTGATCCACATTGAATGTTTGCCCTGTACTGCCATCACTCCACAAATAGCTGTCGAACTGCGGGCCGGGGTCAATGGTGGTGGTGCCTCCCGGGCACAGCTTGATATTGCTTCCCGCATATTCGTTATAATTGGAAAAATACCCATACACAGAACTCGGCCCAAGCTGATGCAATATGCCCATGTGGAAAAACCCTTTCGTATTGCGGATGAGGTTAGCTCCCAAAGGCACCTGGGAGGTAAACATCGGCAACAAGGCAAACACCCAGTCTTCGTTGCCTGGCACTGGTTGAAAGCGCCTGCCTGAAATCAGCGTTTCACTATCGTTCATTACAAAATGGTCCTGATTACCTGCCTGGGTGAGCAGCATAAGGGCAAAATCCTGGGACGTGGTACGCACAAAACCTACCTGCCCCGAGCCTGTGCAACCAATAGGCGGAATCACCGCATCGCCCAGCTCTCCCCCGTGTCCGGTAATTTGTCTAACATAAATGGGCTTGTTAGATTGGATGTACAGCGCATCCGAAGAAATGTTAAAAGCTTGTCATTTGCCCAGCCGAAAGGGAGCGATTAGAAGACGCTGAGCCTGTTACCTGCACTTCTGTACCATCTTCAGTAGCTACTACAAAAGCTCGCTCCGAAGTGGCATAACCTTTCACTACAATGTATTCAGTTCCCAGGAAATTGACCGGAACGAGTTGATCCCCAATCAGGTCCCAAAAATCGCGGTCACGGATAGAGTCATCGCTGATGGTAACGGCAATGGGTTTATTGGCCTGTACCAGCGTACCGCCCAAAGTGGTTGCAGTATTTACTTCTGTAGCGCGGGCAGAGTAGGTTTCGCCTTTGTTCAGTACAATGGTAAAAGATTGGTTTGCTTCGTGCCCCACAATTTGTGTAGTTGGGTTGATTGTAATTGTGGTATTATCCTCAGTAGCTACAATATCAATGGCTTCGCTCCCATTTTGGTTGTAATAAATATTTTGGCTGGGAATGTAAAATTTCAGCATTAAAGCATTTTCACCTTTCAGAGGAAAAATTTCAGGGTTTACTCCATCGGCTACTTCATAATAAGCTGCAATAGGTTCGGAAGCCTCAATCAGTAGCCCTTTGTTCAATACCGCATCAGCGGGCTGGTTTTCCAGGCTGGTGATCCGGCCCGTCAAATCCACAGTTATAGTACTATTTGCTTCCAAAGAGAGGGGAATAGGAATAAAATTAGGGTTGGCCGGCTGGGAAATGCGCACATGGGAAGCCTGGTGGAGGGTAGAAATCCGGAATAAAACCGGGCGGTCTCCGTGGTCAGAAGATACTTCGGGGGCCACAAACCAAAATTCTGTATCGGTTTGTGCAAAAGTTGTGGTTTTGAGCAGAAAGCTTAACAGAAAGGTATAAATCAGGGATGTCAGGTTCATTTTTCAGACAGATGAGCTGAACAATAGATATTGATTACTGGCTTCCAGCATCGAGAATTGAAATTAGTGAGGTTATGTTTAATTAGCAAATTGAAAAACTGATGGGAATGTCGCATCTCACTGCCTGGTTAGCATTTAGGTTCTGCTCTGAATATTTGTTCCTCTTTCTCCAAATAATATTAAATAAAAATGCCGCTCAGGTAGCACCCAAGCGGCATCAATAGCTGAAAATTATGATCCAGATTAACTTCCGCAAGCCTCGCAACCATCAGGGTCGTCCAGTGAGCACTGGATGGCCGATTGGTTTTGGGTACGAACCATGCCTTCATCTTCTGCCTCAACGGCTACAGCTTCTTTCTTATTAGGCTCGTCTATCAGCGCCTGCTTGTCCAATGTAAACTTAATGGCATCGGCAGCTGCTTTGGTACGCATGTAGTACATTCCTGTTTTCAGCCCGCGCTTCCAGGCATGGAAATGCATAGAAGTGAGCTTACCAAAGTTAGGGTCTTGCATGAACACGTTCAGGCTCTGGCTCTGGCAGATGAACGCGCCCCGGTCGGCAGCCATGTCCAAAATCGTTTTCTGGGAAATTTCCCAGGCCGTTTTGTACAGGTCTTTCAGGTTTTGCGGAATTTCCGGAATATCCTGTACCGAACCGTTGGCAGCAATCAATTTATTTTTCATCCTATCGCTCCACAAGCCAAGCTTCACCAGGTCTTTGAGCAAATGCTTGTTCACCACAATAAACTCACCCGATAATACCCGACGGGTATAAATGTTGGATGTATAGGGTTCAAAGCACTCATTATTACCCAAGATTTGAGAAGTAGAAGCCGTAGGCATAGGTGCCAGCAGCAGTGAATTGCGCACACCGTGTTTCTTCACTTCCTTCTTCAGGCCATCCCAGTCCCAACGGTTCGATTCGGGCGATACGCCCCACATATCAAACTGGAAGATGCCTTTTGATACGGGCGAACCTTTGAAGGTTTCATACGGGCCGTCTTTCTTGGCCAAGTCTTTGGAAGCCGTCATGGCAGCAAAGTAGATGGTCTCAAAGATATCTTTGTTCAAACCTTTGGCCTCGTCTGAATCGAAAGGCATCCGCAGCATCAGGAACGTATCGGCCAGACCTTGTACACCAATACCTATCGGGCGGTGCCGCAGGTTAGAGTACTTAGCCTCTGGCACCGGGTAATAGTTTACATCAATCACCTTGTTGAGGTTTTTGGTGATTACATAGGTTACGTCATACAACCGCTGGTGGTCAAATTTTCCATCCTCCGTTACATATTTGGGCAATGCGATAGAAGCCAGGTTACATACCGCCACTTCCTCTGGTGAGGTATACTCAATAATTTCAGTACACAAGTTACTGGATCGGATCGTACCCAGGTTTTTCTGGTTTGATTTGCGGTTGGCCGCATCTTTATACAAAATATAAGGCGTACCGGTTTCAATCTGCGATTCCAGAATCTCAAACCACAACTCCTGTGCTTTTACTGTTTTGCGGGCTTTGCCTTCCCGCTCATATTTTTCGTAAAGCCGTTCAAACTCATCGCCATAGCAATCGTGCAGGCCGGGTGCTTCGTTGGGCGAGAACAATGACCAGTCTTCATTATTTTCTACCCGCTTCATGAACAAATCGGGAATCCAAAGTGCATAGAAGAGGTCACGGGCCCGCAGTTCTTCTTTTCCGTGGTTTTTCCTCAATTGAAGAAAATCAAACACATCGGCATGCCAGGGTTCCAGATAAATGGCAAAACTCCCTTTTCTTTTTCCACCACCCTGGTCTACGTACCGGGCCGTCATGTCGAAGTTACGCAACATGGGTACAATACCATTGGAAGTACCGTTGGTGCCACGGATATACGCACCTGTAGCCCGCACGTGGTGGATGCTCAGGCCAATACCTCCGGCAGACTGTGAAATTTGCGCGCATTGCTTCAATGTATCATAAATACCATCAATAGAATCGTCTTTGACGGTAAGCAAAAAGCAAGACGAAAGCTGTGGCTTGGGCGTGCCCGCATTGAACAAGGTAGGCGTGGCATGCGTAAACCACTTCTCCGACATCAGGTTGTAAGTCTCGATAGCAGCATCAATGTCCTCCCCATGGATACCTACGGCCACCCGCATCAGCATGTGCTGCGGGCGTTCCACTATTTTCCCATCCAGTTTCATCAGGTACGACCTTTCCAGCGTTTTGAAACCGAAGTAATCGTAATTATAGTCGCGGCTGTAGATGATGGTAGAATCTAACTGAGCCGCGTGTTTTTTGATGATGGCATACACCTCTTTGGAAATCAAAGAGGCATTTTCACCGGTTTTGGGGTTTTCGTAAGTGTACAGCCTTTTCATGGTATTGGAAAAGGACTTGCTGGTTACCTTGTGCAGGTTAGAAATGGCAATACGAGCTGCCAGCACAGCATAGTCGGGGTGCTTTACGGTAAGGGATGCCGCTGTTTCTGCTGCCAGATTGTCCAGTTCTACGGTGGTAACCCCATCATAGATACCGGAAATCACTTTTTTGGCAACCTCTACAGAGCTGACATGGGTTTGGTCTAGCCCGTAGCAGAGCTTTTCTATGCGGGCAGTAATTTTGTCGAATTTAACGGATTCGCGCCTGCCATCTCTTTTTAGTACTAACATAGGGAGTAGGTTTTAAATTAGGTTATAGTTTAAAAAATATCTGCTAAAAGTCTTCATCTAAAGAAAAGGTACGCGAGCTACCCTCGTCACCGCTGTTTTTTACCCCGGCTTTCTGGTAATCGCCCACCCGCTTTTCGAAGAAGTTGGTTTTACCCTGCAACGAAATCATTTCCATGAAGTCGAACGGGTTGGTAACCTTATATACTTTAGGACAATTTAATTCATCGAGCAAACGGTCGGCCACAAATTCAATATACTGCCGCATCAATGCAGCATTCATGCCAATGAGGTCGACGGGCAAGGCATCGGTTACAAATTCTTTTTCTATCTCTACCGCGTCGGTAATGATTTCTGTGATTCTTTCGGTAGAGAGTTTCTTTACCAAATGGTTGTTGTACAACAAACAGGCAAAATCGCAATGCAGCCCTTCGTCTCTTGAGATTAGCTCATTAGAGAAAGTAAGGCCGGGCATCAGGCCTCTTTTCTTCAGCCAGAAGATAGAGCAGAAGCTACCGGAAAAGAAAATACCTTCTACCGCAGCAAACGCAACGAGCCGCTCGGCAAAAGAAGCTTTTTCAATCCACCGCAGTGCCCAGTTGGCTTTTTTATTCACACACTCCATCGTATCAATGGCGTTGAAAAGCTTATCTTTTTCCTTCGAGTCTTTAACGTACGTATCGATCAGTAAGGAGTATGTTTCAGAATGGATATTCTCAACGGCTATCTGAAAACCATAGAAAAATTTAGCTTCGGTGTATTGCACTTCCGCCACGAAGTTTTCGGCCAGGTTTTCGTTCACAATACCATCGCTGGCAGCAAAAAAGGCCAGTACGTGCGATATGAAGTGGCGCTCTCCATCGTTGAGGTTTTCCCAGTCTTTCAAATCCTGACTCAGGTCTATTTCTTCGGCTGTCCAGAAGCTGGCCTCGGCCAGTTTGTACATTTGCCAAATATCGTTATGCTCAATAGGAAATAATACAAAACGGTTTGGATTCTCTTGTAAAATCGGTTCTAACTCATTCTCTTTTCTGTCCATGTATACAAGGTATTTATTTAAGTAACAAAATAATTTATAGCACGCTCCACATATAATCAATAATCAGCGTATTCCCCAATACAATAAAAAATTATTTTGTGAGAGCAAAAAATATAAAAAGAAAGATGGAAAATAGCGGTGCTAACAAGTACACGCATTCCCACCTCATTGGTTTTTGTATTTCTAACAAATATGTCTAATCTATGTTAAAGCTCAAAGCATTTTTTTTCATTAATTTTCCCTGCTTTTTAAATGAGTGATTGAGAAAAAAACGTATAAAAAACTGATAAATAGAGGCTTATAGCATTTGTTTTGATTTAAGGATAATTGTGTGGGCTTAACATTTTGGTAACATTGGCTTTTGAAGCTATTAGCTAAAAGCCACAAGCTGCAAGCTCTTAGTGACTTATAGCTTGTGGCCGGGCGGCGACCCGCTAACAGCTTGCAGCCTATAATGGCACAGTTGCCCTGTACAAGATAGCACTTCCTGTAAGTTGATAGGCTGCACCTGCCTTTACAAAAAAAACGTCTCCTTTTTTCAGGGAAAGTTCACCTTCTGCAAAGACGGCCTCAGCGGTGCCTTCCAATACCATAAGAATATCAGCAGCATGGGTAGCAGTGCTCTTAAATGAGTGATTTGCTTTGATTTGAATGCAACTCAATTCAAAATCAGGGGCTGGGCTTCTGTATACCTTTTCTGCATCGCCTGCCGGAGTGCCTTCCAGTATTTCAGGAACAACCGCCTCAAACCGGGTGTGCTTGAGCAGTTCGGGAACATCAATGTGTTTGGGGGTAAGCCCGCCCCGCAACACGTTGTCAGAATTGGCCATGAGTTCCATGTTCACGCCTTCCAGGTAAGCATGCGGAATGCCCGCATCCTGAAAAATACCTTTACCGGGCGGAATGTTCACCAGGTTGAAAAAATAAATGGAGAAAATACCCCGGTCGTAGTTACCACCATCCAGCGCATCATTCATGGCTGCCCGGGCTGCCCAGAAATCGGGCGAACTTTTTTCTAAATTTCCTGCCTGGTATTTGCGGATAATTTTGGGCACCAGGGGAGCAAGCAAGCGGTTCACTTCCATTTGAGGAAGCTCCATAATGTGCTTGTACAAACCCTTGTAACCTCCTTGCCCGAAGTAGATTTTGAGAGGCTTGAGGTCTGTGTTTTTTTCAAAAAGTTCGTTAATTTCCTCCTCCGGCCTGAAGCCATGCAACAACCAGAAATTGGTGAGGGCCACCATGATTTCGGGTTTGTGGTTGTCGTCTTTGTAGTTGCGGTTTGGGGCCGTGAGGGGCACCCCCAATTCGTTTTCCCGGGCAAAGCCTTTTTCGCCCTCCGCTTTGGTAGGGTGTACCTGTATGGAAAGCATGTCTTTTACGTCCAGTACTTTGAACAGATAGGGCAGGCGGTTGGCAAATTTTTTCGCTACTTTTTCACCCAAAAAATCTTCCGGCGACTGGGCAATCAGCTCGTTCAGGGGTTTACTATCCCCATTTAGTAAAGCTTGGGCGGGGGCTTTGTCATGCGCACCCATCCAGTATTCGGCAAAAGGCTGGTTTTCGGTATTGTTTACCGATAAAAGTTCAGGAATAAAAGAAGTACCACCCCAGGCGTAATGTTGTACTACGCCTTCTAATTTGAGCAAACCAGGAGTTTTCATAAGATTAAATTTTTTCCGGGGCGAAGATATTAAATCCTAAGCTCGAAGCACTAAACTCTAAATAAATTCAAATATGAAAAACCAAAACCCAAAACGAATCATTGTGGCGTAACCCCTGGCAGGGGACTTCGTTCTGTGGTTTTCTGTCTCCATTCAGCAAAGCTATTTGGTCTTTTTTAGGTGGTTTTTTCCATACTTGGAATTTTTAGTGAATACGCGTGGCAATAAACTGGCAACGTATTCAAGTTTGTCTGAGTAATTATCAAAGTCACGATTGCTTTCTGCGCAGTAATTTTCAATAACAATGGCAGCATTTAGCAGACTTTCTTTCTCCTGTTCATTCACAATCATCACTTCATCGGATGCCTGCTTATTTTCTTCAGATAATATCATGAACCATCTCTTATTAATATCTCGCTCCTGCGCTTTGATATGGTCATATTGCTCGGCTGTCAACTCATAAAAATACTCCGGTTTGGGTTCAAAGCCAAGTTGAAAAATCACTGAAAGGGCAGGGCCGGTTTTGAAGAACAAATCGTCGATCATATTATTGTGGTTGGTTTTTTTAGGATAAATAACTTCAGGGGTTCAACGGCCTTGCAACAGGCGGGCCAGAAAGTTTGCGTATTCTTTTTAGCACATGGAGAAAAAGACCCTCGAGTGCATTTCTAAGAGGTGTTTAATCTCAAATTTTATTATTCTTCCTTTTCAATTTGTCGCTCAATTTCTCTTTGAAACTCGGCATGCAACATCGCCAGTAAACCAAGTTCGTCTGATTCGCAGTTTTCTTTGTCACGTCTCAGGACAAGGTAGTCTATAAAGTTTCCAAAGTCCTTTGAATAAGCAGCAGATTTTATGTCTTTTTCAACAATTGGGTTAATCAGTAAAAACCGCCAAGCTTGCTGCTCATTGTCAATTTTGTCTAGCATTGTATTGATTAGACTTTGCCAATCAGAAACTTTCTTTTGAAACCGTTGCTCGATCAATGAATTCAAGTTTGATTTTTGACGTTCCTTTTTTGTTTTGTCATTCTTGAATCTTGATGGAATATTCCCATCATCTGTAAACTTCAAAGCCAATTGATTGGCAATGTTTAATGTCCTATTATTCATATTCAAAGATTTTTTAGAAAGTCATCTTCCGAAAGGATTTCTAATCCTGAGCCTCTCTCAATTAGTTTAATCGCTTTTTCTTGTTTAGAACTCATTCCTTCTTCTCCAACCACTCTGTAGTCTTGTTGTCCAACAATTAAGTAATCAGTTTTTTTCGTTACTCCATTCCCGTTCATTCCACCAATATCTGCAATTAACTGCCGGGCATCTTTTCGTAACATTGACATTAGCGTTCCTGTGAACACAACTGTCCGACCGTAGAAAATACTTTCACGATTATGCTTCGCAGGGTCTCCGATAATTTCTTCAGGCTTGATGTATTGCCTTTTTGTGTTAGACGGTATATAACCACCAGTATAAAGGCAGCCAATTGTTGTTCCGAGTTTTGATGGAAATTCTTCAATAGAGTTTACTTCTGAAGTTTCAAAAGCTTTTAAAGACAATTTCGCAGCTGCTTCACTATCGCCAGCTGCTCTATGATGATTTAACGGAATTTGATTATGTCTGCAAAGTGTTTTTAAGTCATACGCGGGTAAACCTTCCCAAACCTTTTTTGAAAAGATGTAACTACAAGAATATTGAAGTTCTGGAAAAGGAATTTGGTAGGACTCTAGCGTTCTTCTTAAAACGCTCATGTCAAAACCTGCATTATGAGCTATGAGGAATTGTCCGTCAATCAACGGCTTAATTTCATTCCATAAATCCCCGAATTCAGGTGCGTTTTTTACGTCAATAGGTGTGATTCCATGGATTGACACATTAAAGTCGTCAAAGTATGGATAGTATGATGGTTTAATCAACCAAGATTTAACGTCTTTAATCCGGTTGTTTTCGACAAAAGTCAGTCCGATTTCGCAGGGACTATCTCTATCTGATGTTGCTGTCTCGAAGTCAATGGTTATAAAGTCCATGATATCGTTTTTTAGCTTGTGCGTAACGAGTTCACATAAACAAATAAACAATCCCCTCTTTTCCCCTTATCACAAATTTTGTTATCCTGCTTTCAGTCCTTCAGCCTCTGATAATTCTTTCAAAATAGTGTCTATGTAAAGTAGTATTCAATTCATCCAAATATAGATTCTTCTGTCAAAGGGCTTAACCCGTTATGTACAGCCAATATGTCTATCTGGTCAGCAGTTACTACACGGTAAATAATTCTGTAATTTTTATAAATCAACTCTCTAATTTCAGGCTTTTCTAATTCGGGAACCATTCTACCTATCTGGGGGTATTTCTCTAAATTTTCGCCTTTTTCAAAAATTTTGTCAGTCAGTTGTTCGGCATATTTTGCTGACCGGGGTTTGTAATATTCCCTAATCTCGTATATGTCCTCAATAGCTTGGCGGGTCCAATTTATTTTTGCCATTGCTTTAGCATATCTTTAGCTTCCTGTGTAGAATAGACTTCTCCTTTTTTAGATTGTTCTAATCCAATTTCTATCTTTTGAAGTAAAATCAGTTTATCCATTAATTCATCAATAGAAAACGTGTCGGGCATATCTTTTAAACTATTAATCAATTGGTCTTTTGAGATCATAGCTACGCTTTTTTATTAATATACGAATTGATTCTTATTTCTGATGATTTCCTGAATATAACAAATATATCGTTTTTTCTCTCAATCAATTGAATGGATAAGACTTCTAAAGGTAGGCGGATGGAAGTCTCTTCGGATTTTAAGAACAAAAAACGATTTTATAATTAGGGTTTTGAGAGTATTTAGAACTTAGAATTTTGTGCTTAGATCGACTTTGTTGCAACGCAACAAAAACAGTCATGAAAGAGTACTTGAATCATAGCAATACAAATCAAATCTCTTAGTCATGCCTGAACCTAAAGATACATACAAACCGAGAAATTGGAAAGCTTATAACAAATCATTATGCAAGCGAGGCAGTTTAGTATTATGGTTGGAAGAGGGCGTATACCGCCATTGGCGTGATATATCCAAACAAGGCAAAGTAGTAGGCGAAAAGCAGTACCCCGACTTGGTAATAGAGTTTTGCCTGACCATCAAATCGGTTTACGGGCTCAAACTGCGTCAGTGTACAGGGTTTATCAGCAGTATTTTTGGCTTGATGGGACTTTCAGAATTGGCCGTGCCTAATTACAGCACCCTTTGTCGGAGGTCATCTGCCCTGAGCGTAAAAGTTAGTCACCGCCCTTTGGGCCAAGGGCTGCATATAGCAGTGGATAGCACAGGATTGAAAGTGTTTGGCGAGGGTGACCGGGTCGCCGGGCGATGGAAGGTTAGGAAGCATGGAGCGGGTAAACGTAGAACATGGCGTAAGCTTCATCTAGGCGTAGACGTAAAAAGCCAGGAAATTATCAGTTGTGTGCTTACTGACAATTCGGTAGATGACGCGCAGATGACCTCAGGGTTGCTTGGTGGTGTTGAGGGGCAGGTGGAGAGTTTTTATGGGGATGGGGCCTACGATAAGAAAAAGGCCCGAAAAGTAGTGGCTAAGATGAGTGCCAAGGCTATTGTTCCACCTCCTAAAAACGCAGTCAGAAGCAAAGGGCATTTACCTGAAATGGCCGAAAGGGATGAAGCTATTGACAGGATCGCACAGATTGGTAGAAAAGAATGGAAACAAGAAGTGGGTTACCATAAAAGAAGTTTGTCGGAGGTGGCCATGTATCGCTACAAAGGAACCATAGCCAACACCTTATCTACCCGGAAATTTGAAAACCAGGTCACTGAGGTTAGGATAGGTTGCCACATTTTGAATGTATTCCGAGGGTGTGGCATGCCCAATGCCGTCAAAACTTGAAAATTAACACCCTGTAGAAAAGGAAAATACGTTGCAACAAAGTCGCTTAGATCTTTAAAATCTATGGATTTTCCCCAAAATCAAAATACTCTTCCTCCTCAGTGGCCAGCTTGATTTTTTTGTCGGGGTCGCGGCCTTTGTGTTCAAAGGCTTCTTTGAGTTCCTGCTTTTCTTCTTTCCAGTTTTCTTTTACTTTTTGGGAGGCAGCCTGCATGTCGTACCCCATTTTATAATCGGAAGTAGTGCCCTTGGCCGTGAGGAATAAATAAGTGGCTTTTCCCTCTTCTACCACACCAAAATTTTGCTCTATACGGGCCTGCCTGGCACGGGCTGACTGGGTCTTGAGGCTGCGCATGGGTACCTGAAAGCGATAATCAATATGATGGTCAAACGTATGTGTACCCTGCAAGGTAATGTTAGAAACATTGGAGTGGATTTCCATGGGCGGAATGTAAATGGTACGGTTGGCAATGCGGATGTGGTTGGACATTTCGCCAAAGCGGGTATGCGTCAGGTTTTCTTCTTCCACATAGCGCGAAAGCCGTTGCAATGGCTCAAAATAATTCAGTTCCCCACCTTTTACGGTAGCCAGAATATCCACATTTAGGCGGTTCTGGTCCAGCACCAGGTGGCGGTCAAACCACAGGTCCCATTGTACGTTGGCATACGCTTTACCCTTGATGTGCCTGGTGGTAAGAAAGTCCTGGTTAAAATCATGAAACACGTAAAAAACATCGTTGATATCCAGGGCTTTAAAGCGGGTATCGCCCACCACGTGTACCGTATTGTCGTACCGCACATTGATTACACCATTGGCAGTTACTTTTCCCTCGGAAGTATAAAATTGCATTTGCCGGAGTTTGGCTGTTTGCTCGCTTACCCAAAGTTTTCCACTGATTTTTTCGCTCCTAAACCTTCTGAATTTGAGTTTGTCAATAGTACAGGCAAAAGACAACGTAAGCCTGGGAGAAATACTGAATACATATTTTTGCCCTCCGGTTTCAGTTTCCCAATTGGCCTGCACTGCCTGGTTTGAAGGTTCCCGAAACGTACTACGGTTACCCGAAAGCAGCTCGTCCATATCGATAAAGCGTGATTGCAGGTCGGCATCAATACGTACTGTCTGGTTTTTAGAGAAAAGGTAAGGGATTACATTTTTGAGAAAACCATTCAGCAAAAAATGACTGTTGCCCACATAACCCGAAAAGTTGCTAATGGCCAGGTCGTTTTCCCTGAACAGGAAATTTCCATTAAAATCAAAATACGGCAAAGCTGAACCTTGCAGCCAAAAGCCCACATCTTTGAGGGTAATATCGCCAGAACTGCGTACAGCCTCCCGCCGCCGACTGATATTTTGAAAATCTTGTACACGTCCTTCCACCTCAAAATCGGCTACAAGCATGCCCGAAGGGTCTTCAATTTCGGAGAGTGGAAAGAAAGCCATTGCCGAATTGATGTCAATTTCGCCTTTTGCCCCCACCCTGATGTATGGGTCGGTAAAGTTGCGCATAAAAAACTCCCCGGAGATGGGCTTCTGCTCTAATACCCCTTCAATGTTTTTCAATAAAAGTTCAGAAGTGCTTGACTTTCGGTGTTTTCCGTTGGTGAAACTACCCGTAAGGTTAACGTGGGTGATTTTTTTCCGGGAATCAGGGTGAAAAAAAGTAGCGTTCTTGCAACCAAAATTTATCTGCACAGCCGGGTTATTTTGTGCATCAATGGTGCCCTGCACTGTAGTGTTAAAATAAACATCGCCTTTGCTTCGGTACGCAGCCAGCTTGTTGGCAACCTGGGAAGGAAGTAAAGAGACAATCGTCTGAATATCAGTATTCCTCCCTTCTACTGCTAAATCAATGTTCTGGTTTTGATAGGTGCCCGCTACCAGAAATTTTGAAGCATGCACCCCAATTTCAGAGGGATGTATCAGCCATGATTTTGCTGCATGGTCATAGGCAAGAGAGGCATCAATTTGTAAAGGTTTGTCCTGAAAGTAAACATCTTTGTGCAGGGCAATTTGTTCAGTGAGCACATTGCCACTGAGTTTCGTTTCATAAACCGCTCCTTCCACCTGAAGCTGTGCAAGTATGTCTTCTGCAAAAACCGCATAATGCTGGCGGGCAGCGGCATCCTCATATTGCACATCTATCCGGTCTAATTTTATTTTGCGAATATCAAAACGGATAGGCTGTCCTTTTTTCTGATGAGCTATTGTACTATCGGCAGGTTTAAATATGGTATAATTATTCCGACGGTTTTCGTCTATTTTGAGGCGGACTTTTCCATCAATCAGATGTGCCTCCCGGATGGTATAGTTTTTCCGCCACAAGTCCAGCAGGTTAAAAGTACAATACAAGTGACGGGCCGTGAGGAGGGTATCCGTACTACCTTCAATGCCTTCGTACATTACCAGGTTATCAAAACTAAGGGCAATGCGTGGAAATTTTTCAAAAGCCGTAAGCTGAATTTCACTTACCTTCACCGGGGCCCTGAGGTATTGGTTGGCATGCTTTACAAATTGCTGAATGATCTGGTCCTGGTAAACGTAGGTAACGCTTACCACCGCCACAAAGACGGCCATACCTAGCACACACGTGTATATTAATAATTTCCGAAACAAAGCATAACACATTAAAACACCCAAAAATCCAGTTTCAAATTTGATACCGGGGCAACGAAAGTATCATTTTGAATGGCTGTGATTTTGTTTCATAACGGACGATGTGATTTTTTCGCTTATTTTTTTCAGAAAAATTTACGTTCAGAAGTAAGAAACCATTGGGAAATATCAAAACCTATGTTACATTTGCACCCACAATTTGCCAGATGGGCAATTTAAATGGGTTCTTAGCTCAGCGGTTCGCCGCCCGGTTGGTTCTGAGCACCTGCCTTACAAGCAGGAAAGTCAACCGGAACATAGAATTTCAAAAAAACGGGTTCTTAGCTCAGTTGGTTCAGAGCACCTGCCTTACAAGCAGGGGGTCATAGGTTCGAGTCCTATAGGACCCACAAAAATGATGATTTGCCAGCCTTTTGGGGCTGGCTTTTTTTGTTTATGGCCTTTTTTACCTATATCATTGAAGTCGCCGCCTGATGGAGCTTTCTTCCTTTTCCATTTTATAAAACCCCTTCCATCATCGTATCTGAGACTGTGATTTAAAGCGTACGCTATTTAACGTGAGTTATGGGTTTAAATAATTGATAATTAGCCTTTTATAAGGGAAAAGGTTACAAAATTTAAGAAATTAGAAGCGCTAACATCTAAAACTTAATTCTGTAACCTATGCTACACGAAGATAAAGAAAATAAACTCATAGAACTATTCATTACCGTGGACGATTTTTGTATTGCTCTGGAAAACTGGAAAAGCCAACATCCAAAGTTTTGTACCTCAGTGACAAACCAACCTTTCATGAGTGATAGCGAAATGCTCACTATCCTGGTTTATTATCAGTATTCAGGTTATAAATGCTTTCAATACTATTATGAGGATTTTGTAGCAACTATTTTGAAGAGTTATTTTCCTCAACAAGTAAGCTACCCACGCTTTGTAGCCCTGATCCCCCGACTTTTGCCTGGGTTGTATCTATTGCTGAAGTGGTGTACTCTGCTGAGCCGACGCAGCAATTGTTATTTTATTGACTCCAAAAAGCTTCCTGTGTGCGATAACCGCCGGATTCATAACCATAAAGTATTTGATGGCTATGCGACTCGGGGTAAGTCCTCCACAGGCTGGTTTTTCGGCTTTAAAATACATTTGGTCATCAATAATTATGGGGAGATTATCAATTTTCTCTTTACAAGGGGCAATGTAGCAGATAATAATCAAGAAGTGCTCCGAGAGTTACTTACTGGCTTGAAAGGCCAGTGCTTTGGGGATAAAGGGTATATAACTAAGCTTTTTGAGGAATTCTATCAGCAAGGACTTCATCTCATTACCAAAGTGCGAAGCAATATGAAAAATCGCCTGATCCCCTTAGCAGACTATCTGAAATTACGCAAACGAGCTGTAATTGAATCGGTCAATGATATACTAACCAGTGTTTTTGATTTAGAACATACCCGGCACAGAAGTCCCATGAATGCATTAGCCCATATGATGGCTTCTCTGATTGCTTATTGTTTTTATCAGGATAAGCCTTCAGTATTTATAGCTCATCAAGAAAAACTATTGATTGCTTAACCCATAATTCACGTTATTTACTTGATTTCAGGTAATTAACATGATAATCATCCGGCAAGGGCGTTACCTGGTTTTCTTCAGCCCATTGCCCCCACTGTGCGGCCAATCGTGAGACAATTTCCGGATGCTGACTGGCAAGATCATGCAGTTCTGAACGATCTTTTTCTATATCATAGAGTTCCCAGGGCTTTCCCTTCATTGCTACCAGTTTCCAATGTCCGTCATGAACTGCCTTGTGGCCTTCGTGTTCGTAAAATAAGGTGCGGGGCGGTTGCTCTTTTCCTGTAAACAAGGGCATTAAACTTTTTCCTGGAAGAGCCTTTTTAAGTACTTCAGATGGCCCTACACCTGCCACATCGCAAAATGTTGGGAGCAGGTCAATGATATGTCCCGGATGATGATCGATCTCCTTTTGCCTTGAAACCTGTGCAGGCCAGTGAATAATACAAGGGGTGTTAATACCTCCTTCATGGGTATAATGCTTATACAAGCGCCAGGGAGTATTTGAAGTATTGGCCCAGCCCGAACCGGCACTGTGAAATGTTCCTGCTGTCCCCATTTCTTGTAAAGCATCTCCTTTATGCAGAATATTCTGAGGACTTGACTTGATATCAAAGCCAAACGGATCCCATTCGGCGCAAGCGCCATTATCTGAAATAAAGACAATGAGGGTATTTTCAAGTTCTTTAGCTTCCCGCAAATCTTTAATCACCCGGCCAATGTTTTTATCCATACGGTCGACCATGGCAGCGTAAATAGCCATGCGTTGTGCCAAATCTGCCTTCCGTTCGTTTGGCAGGGAATCCCAGGGGAGATTTATGCCGGTGTTTACCTGTCCATAATCTTCGTAAAGCGAACGGGGTGTGAGCGGTGTATCCTTACTGACGATACCCAGCGTTTTCATGCGTTGAAGCCTTTGTTCACGCAATACATCCCACCCAACCTGATACTTATCTTCATACTTTTCAATATCTTCCTTCGGTGCTTGTAATGGAAAATGGGGCGCATTGTAAGCCAAATAGAGAAACCACGGATTATCTGGTGTTTTCCGTGCCATTGACAAAAAGTCAAGTGCATGGTCGGTAACCGCATCTGTACCATAAAATGCATCCGGTTGATAAGACCGTTTGGCACTTTCAGCAGGTAAATGAAGAAAATGATCGGGTTCCCAAAATGTTTTTGCACTGACCAACGTTCCGTAAAACTCTTCAAAACCATGCTTGGTGGGGTCTTCCGTTCCTAAGTGCCACTTTCCTGCCAGAAAAGAGCGATACCCGGCCGGTTGCAACACTTCCGCAATCGTTTTGGCATCTTCAGCAATACGTCCGCGATAGCCCGGTTGTCCAATGTTTTGGGTCATGTGGCCCAGCCCCACAGCATGGGGGTATTGCCCGGTGAGGATACTGGCTCTTGAAGGGCAACACCTGCCCATGTTATAAAAACGGGTAAGCCGTAAGCCGTTTTCAGCAAGTTGGTCCAGGTGGGGCGTTTCTATTTCTCCTCCATAGCAGCCCAGATCGCTATAGCCTAAATCATCAGCAACAATCAGTAATATGTTGGGCGGAGAGGCGGGCTGGTGGGAATTGGTGCAGGCTGTAATCCATAGTATATATAGAATAAATACAGGTGCTAACTGACGTTTTTTCATCTTTTCCAGCTATTTTTTTCATTATTACATTAGACTATGTCTGATAAATAACCGAGCAATCGGCCCGACGGCTCTTATGCTTCTTGCAAGTAGCCGTCAGGCTGATATACAGATTGATTTTAGATTCATCAGACACAGCCTAAACACGTGAGTTATGGATTAAAAATGCCCTGATTCGTGCAAATAGAAAGTTTGCTGTCTGAGCGAAGCGAGTTTCAAACTTTCTGAGATTTTTTGCATACTTTTTTATCGATTGAAAAAAGTATGAGCCCGTCCGGCTTGAGGGTAAGCGTTTGAAAATCAATTAGATATAAATATTCGTTTGTTGAATCAAATCCATAATTCACGTTAAACCCGCTACAATCTAAGAAACTTTTACCTTTATCAGTGGAATTGTGAACAATAGAATTGGATTATGGGAATTTATAACCTATCCAGCATTTTCAAAAACTCTTCTTTTTTCCGGCGTGAAATATCTACATGGTGGTCATGTGAGAGTATAACATAGCCACCTTCCCCTTTCACATATTTTTTGATATGTTTCATATTGATGAGGTAAGAATGGTGAACACGGCAAAAGCCCGACCCTGCCAATAAGCTTTCAAAGTCTTTCAGGTTTCTTGAAATCAGTTTGCTTTTTTTATTTGTCAGGAACAGGTTGGTATAATTGCCATCGGCCTGACAGAAAATAATATCGTCGGTGTTGAAAAAATCGATGCCTTCCAGGGAGGGTACGGCCAGCTTTTCAATTTTCCCCGACCTGATCTGTATGTTGTTTACCACTGACTGGTATTGATAAGCACTGTTTTTATGCTGCAAGCGTTCTTCTGCTTTCTTTACGGCATGCATCAAATCATCTATATCTACGGGTTTTAGCAAATAATCCAGAGCAGAAAACCGGATGGCTTTGATGGCGTATTGGTCGTGTGCCGTTACGAAGATAACTTCAAACGACAGCGGCAATAGTTGTTGCAACAAATCAAAGCCTGACATGTGAGGCATTTGCACATCCAGAAACACCAGGTCGGGTTTTTGGTTGCGGATAGCAGCAAGCCCTTCTTCAGGAGTTGCACAAACCCCCAGAACTGATACTTCCGGGCAATATTTTTCTATCGCCATGCGCAGCGTCTCCCGCCCGTCGGCTTCATCATCTATGATTATAGCATTTATCATTTGTTATTTGGTGTGTCCCTTTAAAGAAAAGCTGCTCAGTGACCGGAATATCGACACAGCCTCCTGTCTATTGCTCATTGTATAACTTAAGATACTCAAAATCTATCATAAAAAACTTTTCACAGATAAATGTAATCCGAATCGGATGGTAGCCATTGCAATTTCGGCCTACACGGACAAGGATGTCCGTGCTCCTATTGGGTAATTTTCACTTCAGCCTGCTCTCTGCGCAAACGGTATGCATTCATCGCCATTTTGCCTAATTTATCAGTAAGTCGGTGGTTGACGTACGCGCCAACCACAGCACCCACTCCTGGAATGAGTTGCAGCAATTTGGCTAAATCCAGATAGTCACGGTATTCCTGTTGAAAACTACGCCAGTCAAATTGGTTGATGTCTTCAGGTAGCTTTTCCCGTTCATTTTTCCAGTCGGCCATGATGGCATACACCCTATTGCGATGCCGCTGGCTGGAGAAAGTGAGTTGAAAAATGTGGAGTAAATACACCCGCTCTTTGTAGTCTTTCATATCATGTCCATAGAGAGAGGCCATTTCAAAAAGCATTTTCATTTTTAAGGAAAGCCAGGCAGGAAAGTCGGCCAGGCCCAGCAAAAAGCCCCCGGCACCCGTAATGGCTCCTTCGGCCGCTGAAGTATTTCTGTAAAATTTGATGCGCTCCCGCACTTTATTTTCTACTTCTTCCAGGGAGGCTGTTACTTTAGATTTTCTGGTAGTAAAATCAGCCCCGAAAATTACGCCCCGGGTCATTTGTTTGACGGCTGCCGTAATTGCTTTGTGTACTTTTTCAGGAATAATGCGGTTGATGCGCACCTGCACTTTCTTTGATAACCTACCTGCGATGGAAGGTGGTTGTTGCATTTGCTTTTTCCATTGCTCCAGTTCGTGCAATGCCTCCTTTTCGTAAGCATTTATGTTTGATACAACATGCATATCACTTTCTTTGGTACCTTAAAAAAAATAGACTGTTCTTATCATTTTATACGGCATTTGTACCAAAGAGATAATGCGTCTTTAAAAATCAAATTCAACGATTACAAAAAACCGTTGTACATTACTACTCCCACCATTTCACTTCAGGTAAGTCCTTTCCTACAGTAAAATGCTCTCCAATAACTGGATGAACAACAGATACATTTTGCATTTCGGCAGCCTTTAACACCCGGATGATGGGGTCAGTCCAGGGATGAGGCGCTAAAGAAAAAGCACCCCAGTGGATGGGCATCATAACATTTGTTTCAACATCAGTTGCAGCCTGGGCTGTTTGTTCGGGCATCATGTGGATGGCTTCCCACTTTTCGTTGTATTGTCCGCATTCCATCATTGCAAAGTCAAAAGGACCAAGTTTTTCTCCTATTTCTTTAAAGTGTGGTCCGTACCCACTATCTCCACTAAAATATATTTTTGTGTGTTTTCCTTCCAATACCCAGGAAGCCCACAGTGTTTTTTTACTATCGCCAATGCCACGGCCAGAAAAGTGCCGGGCTGGGGTAGCGGTAAATTTAATATCATCTAACCTTGCATTTTCCCACCAGTCTAATTCTGTAATTTTTTCAGGGTTTACTCCCCAGTGAATCAGATGAGTTCCCACACCCAAAGGCACAAAAAAATGACTGACTTCTTCTTTTAATCGAGTGATAGACGGATAATCCAGGTGGTCGTAATGATCGTGGGAGATGATGACAGCGTCAATATCAGTAAATTGATTAAAATCAATAGGTTTTTCGTAAGGGAAACGCTGACCTGTGAAAGAAACCGGAGAGGCAGCAGGGCCAAACATAGGGTCTAGCAATATTTTTTTTCCTTCCATTTCCAGAAAAAATGCTGAATGGCCATACCAGGTAACATGAGTGAGTGAGTCGGAGGTAATAGTATTTTCATTCTCACCAAACTTGACAGGCAAAGCTTGTTTTGGGGAGGTATTTTTTGCTGTTAAAAACTCCCAAAGTGCTTCAGCCATACTGGAAAAACTATAATCCAGTTTTGTTTCTATTTGATTGACAAACTGTCCGTTGACATAGTTTTCAGATTGTGAAATGCGGGCAAGGCGCTCACCAGATGCCTTTGCACCAAACTGGGGGGCAAAATTTACAAAAGCGGTAATGCCAATTCCTAAACCGATGATTCCTATCAATGCGATGACCATAGTTATTTTTAATACTTTGTTGAGTTTTTTCATATTAGTAAGTAATCACTTACAATAAATGTAAATTTTTATACATGATATTTCGATTTAATCAAATTCATTACTGCTTTTTCATCTTTCAGGCTTTTCTTTAATAAAGCACTGGCCAAACCGTCTATTGTAACTACCAGTACTTCAGCCTCGAGCCCCGGGTGTAGGTAGTTCAACTTTTCAAAAGCATGGGTAATAGACAGCATGAATGTTTCCATCGATACTCGCCGGTATAAATCTGGATGTTGCCATTTCAGTGCGAACTGTAATTTCCAGAACGTATGCTCTTTCTCCGTTATTTTGAAAGGCATTTCTATGGTTTTTGATATTACTTTCTTTGGGTCACTTTCTAAAATAATATCGGCAAAAGTCGATTTCAAACGTTGTTGCCCTTCATCAATAATCGCAGTGAGCAAGCCTTCTTTACTGGTAAAATGCCTGAAGATCAACCCTTCTGACACCCCTGCTTTCTTGGCTACTTTGCTGGTAGGCGTACTTGCATACCCTTCTTCTGCAAATAACTGTAAGCCGGCTTCTAATATTTTTTCTTGCTTTTCTGTCATTGAATATTAGTGAGTAATCACTTACAATAGTAACGAAGGATTTTTATAAATCAAATATTTTATTGAAAATAGTACAGAGTTATTACCGAATTACTGAAAAACGGGTACTGTAGATTTGCTTGTCTTTGTTTTCCAGTTGCAAGATGTACAAGCCATTAGAAAGGTTTTGTACATTGAGAGAAAATGTATTGGTATAATCCGTTTCCCCCGTTTTGATTAAACGGCCAAATTTGTCGTATATTTTCCAGTGAAACAGACTGCTTTTACCCATCAGTACTTGTACTTTTTCAGAAGATGGGTTCGGATAAATAGTAAATCCTTTTTCATTAATTTCATTCGTAGGCTCATCCAGTCCGGTAACAAGCTGAGGAGGTGTGTCAGGCTTGGCAAAGGTAGCCTGATATATTTCTTTGGTAATGTTATCTTGAAGAAAAACTACCACAGCCAACTGCCCTGCATCAAATACATTTTTGCCTCCCCATGCCTGGCTTACTTCAACAGACTCTTCTGCTTCCCATTGATTTTTTATCAAAGGGGTTCCCCCTGCATCGGGCAACATTTTTTTCAATACGTTGAAATATTTTCTTTCACCCAGGCCATTCAATGAAGTTTCTATTTCCTGTTCTACTACAGCTATATGCAAAGTAACTTCTGCCTGAATAGCTGTAAGAGCTTTTACTGTTGCATTTATGTTAAATCTGCTTTCTGTTGCATTATTAAAATTTACTGAAAGTGTAAAAGGGGCATCATCCAAAATTCTTTCCTGAAAATCAGCTTCCGCCCATTGGGTAAACTCCTCGTCTATGTAATTTCCATCCATAATGATGCGCGGCCCCCGGGCAATACCATAATACAATGCTCTTGCCGAAGGATCAGCCCTATTATGCTCATTTAGCGGATCATCTCCCGGAAAATCTGTATGATACTGTAAGGTGATTACTTCGTCTCCATGATCTTTGGCAAACTGCTGAAGCTCTGCATCGATGCGGGCAAACTCAGTGCTTGATATATTCGTAAAATGTTCTAGTAAGATGCTGCGGTTTCGCTCGCCTATCCTGAAATCGTCAAAGGCAAAACCGTCGAAAATTTTTCCCGGTGTATTATCAGCGTTACTGGCAAAGGCAACCCTAAATCTTATACAAGTTACTTCTGTAAATTGATCCAAAGAAAATTTAGCATTTTGCCACCCCGTACTGGTACCTGTCCACCCCAGAGCTGAGCTACTTTGCCCACCCGGATTACCCACAATTGAATTACTGTTGTACCATGCAATACCTTCTTCCAAGCTACCCAGCACTTCCCAGTTTTGGCCATCATCTACTGAAGCCTGTATCACTGCCCCATCAAAATCCACATCGGTAGCATACCAGGTTTTGAGCGAAAGCACCGGGTTTTCTAAAGAAGAAATATCAAAACAGGGGGTGTTTACCCAGGAATTTTCATTAGTAGGATATGTACTATCCAGGTTGGTCATCAAAACTTGTTCCCCTGAGGCCGCAATGTTAATGGTAATACCGGCCGGCTTTCCCTGTTGCCAGGATGCATTTGCACCTTCTACAATCCATCCATGGGTGGTGGTTTCAAAATCCTGAATGTAGGGGTAACTTGCTACTTTGGGTAATATGTATATTTCCTTTGAAATGGTATCGGTACATCCATTATCAGTTACAATACGCAAACTTGCCTCATAAACCCCAATTTCATTGTATTGATGTAATACTTCTTCACCCACATTTACAATTGCTCCATCTCCAAAATTCCATTCGTAAGTATCAATATTGCCTAATGAAACACTTGAAATACTGGTAAAACTGGTCGTATCCCCCAAACAGGCATTCAACCAACTGAAGTCCGCTTCCGGTATGGCATCAATATAGAGGGTAGTGTCTTTGCTGCTATTACACCCAAATGCCGTATAAGGTGTAAAAGTAATATCATAAGTGCCAGATTTATCATAATCATGTGTAGGGTGCTGTGCCGTATCAGCAGCAGAAAAATCCCCAAAACTCCAACTATAGTTTGTTATCCTGTCTATTGTATCAAGTGGTGAAATAGTGGAAGCATCGGTAAATGAGACTATGGCATCGTTGCAGGAAGCTGTAAATGAAAAATCAGGTTCAGGCAAAGGGCGCACTGTTACATTCTGGGAAATGGTATTGGTACAAGATGTATTATTTTGGGTATAGGTATAAGTAATAGTATGATTACCAATTCCGGCATCTTCAGGGTTAAAGGTTTCGCCTGTTACTCCCGGGCCGGCAAATGTGCCACCCGCCGGGATTGCTTTCAACATGAAAGCCTCTCTGTTTACACAATATGCATCTTCTAAATTGGCGAAATTCAGTTCAGGAAGCGGGTTTACTGATAATGTTTGTTCATTATTATTAACACAACCATTAGCATCAGTATAGGTATAGGTGATCCCATGATCTGTTCGAAAGTCCGTTGCGTTAACTGCACCTGAATCGATTGCTGCAACCTGGGGAGTAAAAGTTGCCGTTCCATTTTCATTATCGGTAATGCCACTTCCTGTAAATACTCCGGTACTTCCCAAGGGAGTTCCGGAGAGCGCCACGGCTGTATCGTTGTAGCAATAGGTTTTAATAGCATTGTATCCACTAAAGCTTACTTCGGGCAGCGGATTTACTGTAACTGTATCGGTTATTTCATTAACACATCCTAATGCGTTTGTATAAGTATAAGTTATAGCATGTTGGGTTTGCACATCGGTAGGTGAAGAAGCCCCTGCCAGTGCCGCTGCAATATCAGGAGAAAATGAAGCTGTGCCATCTGCGTTATCAGCAATTCCATTTCCAGTGAAATATCCATTGCTATTTTTCGGATTTCCGGTAAGCGTTACACTTTCTGCGTCATAACAATACGCTTTATCAGCATTCAGGCCCGTATAATTGGCAGCAGGAAGTGGGTAAACTGTTATGGTGTGCGTTTTAAAGTTGGTACAACCATTAGCATCTGTAAAAGTATAGGTGATTTCATGGGTAGTTACAGGCCCCAAACTATCAGCTCCCGCTGCAATGGCAGCCAGGCGTGGAGAAAAAGTAACAAGCCCTGTTCCATCATTGTTGAGCAAGCCACCGGTATTGCTGCTAAAAGTGCCCGTTGTACCCGGAGTAACAGCAGGTGCCCCTACCAGTGTAATGGGTTCATTGCTATAACAATAAGTCCTGGAAACATTAAAGCCACTAAAGTCTACCAATTGCAAAGGATGTACCTCTACCTCCAGTTCGGTAGAATCTACACAACCATTATTGTTTATATAGATATACGTTACTGTATGAATTCCTACTCCTAAAGCAGGAGGGTCAAACTCCGGGTTTGCTACCTCTTCTCCATTGATTTTGAGGGTATCCGATCCAAGTGGCAATCCATTATTATCGCTCACAGAAAAAATAACAGGATCAGCTTCTACACAATAGTTTGGGCTCAGTCCGGAAATATGGGGGGCTGATCGTTGGTGAACCTCCAATGTTGTTTGTGAGGCCGGGCTTTCACATCCGTTGAGAGTCTGTGTTACCCAATACTGATAAGCTCCCGCCATACTGCTATCTACAGGCATGCCATCCGTATCTACCGGGTCGAGGGTAGTGCCATTATCAATAAAATTGGCAGGATTACCTGTGTCAGCAGCTTTATACCATTTAAATAAAGCGCCACTAACTCCGCTAGCCGTCAAACTGTTGAGAACATCCTCTGTACAATATTCAACCAATCCTGTAGTAGTGGGGGCATCTGGCACACGGTACACCGTCACATCCTGGGTAATTGACCCGTCACATCCGTTATCATCCTCATAATTGTACATTATCGTTATTATTTTCTGATATTGTGCCGGCCCAAAACTCACCGTTCCCGGATCAAACTGATTGCCAGAAACTCCTTCTGATGCCGAAAACACATGATTTGAATAAGATGGAATTGAGCCTGTCAAAGTAACTGGCGAAGCATTTGAGCAATAGCTTTCTTCTAAAGTAGAAATTATGGGTTCATCTCCTTTTTCATACAATACAGAAGTACTAAAGTTATCTAAATAGGCACCTGCTGGTATGCCTGAGTTAAAAGTAGAAAATACTGCTAGTGAGAATTCTCCGGCTCCTAAGGCATCCAAATCCAGATCATAAATATCATCCGAATTACCATCAGTAAGCGGACCACTGATATATCCTGTTCCATTTTTATATAGCCGTAAGCTTTCAAAAGTACGACCTGCCGATACCGAACCGGGAGCTGCTTGCAACCCATTTACAGTTCCCCCATTATATTCCGGGCAGTATTGTGTCAGTAAGTTTAATACCGCTGCAGAAGGGCTTACGACTGTCAAGGTTTGTGCGTCGGTTGCCTCACACCCATTGCTATCTTTATAGGTATAAGTAATTACATTGTCCCCATCAGTAGCTAACGCCGGGTCAAAATAGTAATAATCTTGTGATGAATTATAGGTGATGCCATTGCCTGACAGCACTCCTCTCATTCCTGTGGTATGTGCAGGCACGAGTTGGCTGTTATCATCCAGCCGAAAGGATGTAGCATCATTTCTGAAAATAATTGAATCGGGATTGAAAGCCACTGCAGGCAAAGCATTTACTGTAATTGTTACCTGGTCGGTATCTGTACATCCGTTATCATCAATGACTGTCACTTCATATGTAGTAGAGGTATTTGGTGCAACTATGGGATTGGCAGTAGTTGAGATAATAGCCGGGCCATCAGCTGGAATTCTCCATTCATAATTATAGAAACCACTTCCTCCTGTTCCGGTGTTATTTCCTCCGATATTTACCGATTCCCCATCGCAAATAGTAGTACTATTTCCTGCATCTGCTATTACGGTGCATTGGTTATTTAATGCAACACTCCCGGTTGTACCAGCCGCTGCCACCGGGTTCCCTGCAACATCGAATATGGCCGTACCATCTTCGGGAATAATTTCTATGGTTTCGTTTCCATCCGGAATTCCAGTCACATTGAAGAAAACCCTGATGGTTGATTCACCTCCACCCAGGTTACTGGCAGAAGCTTCTACCGGGGAGTCTGTTTGTTTTACATTGGAAATAGTAACATTGGTCGCATTTCCTCCATTTTGTGCAAATACCAACTGTAACCTGCTGGTTATTAGCGGGTTGGTGCCTCCTCCATTTCTGAATACCCCCTCATTGAAGTTAATATCTATGTAAGCATTATCGGCTGCCAGGTTTACTGTGGAACTTAGCGTGGGAATTTGTTTATCCAGCAGCAAGTTAAGAGAATTATCAGATGAAGCGTTTCCGGCTGCATCTTCTGCCGAAAAGTTTATACCAATGGAAGTCCCTTCCTGCATATTTCCTCCTGCATCCAATGCTGCCGTAGTATAAGAATAAGTGCCATCCCCGTCATCTGCCAAAGCCTGAGTATTGCTGAAATCACTGTCCAATACGCTCAGGTCGGCCGTTACTGTTAGCCCGGCTTCGCCCAGATTTACATCAAAAGTAATGGCCTCGCCTGCACGGTAGGTGCCGTCTCCTGCATCAGATACGCTTATAAAAGAAGGATCTGTATTATCTATTGTATAACTCTCACCAGAAGTATAGGTATTGCTTACCAAAGGGTTAAGCCCATTGTCGGTTATTGAGTTATCTATATCATTTAAATCGAGCCTGATGGTACCATTTCCCGAAATTCCATTTACCGTAACATCTACGGTTGGACTGGCCGAGCCTGATGAAACTGAAACAATATTACCCCCAACTGTTGAAGTAAGTGAAAAGTCATCAATGGCAATTGGCCCATAAGGTGGGGTTCCGCCTGTAAATTCTACCCTAAACTGCACTGATGAGGCATTGGTAGGATTATCATCCACCCTTTCGATTTCATCAACTTCCTGCGCATATGCGCTCAAGCAGATACATATAAACCCGACAAGGAAGGCCATCCATCTCAAAAAATAGTTATTTTTTTGATTACACTTGCGATATGTAATTATTCCATTCATTTGGTTATTAAAAAGCTGATTTTTATCTGCTTAACTGTCCTCCCGTATCTGTTTTGAGTAAACCCATCATGGTATTGCTTTCGTCAAAGCCAATAGTTCCTGCGATAATTACTTGCCCGTCTTTTTCCTGAATTACCATGCTTCCTTCGTCATCTCCTTTACCACCAAAGGTTCTTGACCATAGTTCATTTCCTTCATTATCTACTTTTATTACATAAATGTCTTTGCCTCCCTCACCAAAACTTTCTGTAGTTCCACAAATGATAAAATGCCCATCGATCGTGTAACTTACCGAGCTTCCTGTTTCATTATTATTTCCACCCAAAGTCTTTGACCATAACATATTCCCGGAATAATCTGTACATAACAGAAATATATCTGTATGTCCACCTGTAGTGTTGATGGTTCCCGTAGTGATGAACCCACC
Source organism: Cyclobacteriaceae bacterium (assembly GCA_965230065.1). Classification (GTDB taxonomy): domain Bacteria; phylum Bacteroidota; class Bacteroidia; order Cytophagales; family Cyclobacteriaceae. The sequence goes on from OZ245942.1 coordinate 1,821,147, forward strand.
CGGAAATGCCTGTATCTCAACTCCAGACTGTGCGGTGGGTCCGCCGTAGGCATAGCTCCAAAGAATACTACCTTCGGAGCTTATTTTCACAATTCTCACATCAGTATCTTCATTGTTTGAGAGTTTGCGCCCTTTTTCTGTTCCGCACAAAATAAAGCTTCCATCTGATAAAGGAATGATAGATTTTCCTATCTCATTGGTGAAGTTGAGCAAGCCAAAAGTTGATTCCCATATTAATTCCCCTTCAGCATCTGTTTTAATCAAATACACTTCTGAATCTCCTTCCTCATGTATGATATTTCCTGCGATGATGATTCCTCCATCTTGTGTAAGGTTCATACTTTTGGCCTGTTCTGTACGTAATGGCAATCCGTACTTCTTGCTCCAGATAATTTCACCTTCTCCATCTGTCTTTATCAGATAATAATCCGTTTCCCCTAAAGCAACTTCTTCCCAATCTCCCAGAATTAATACGCCTCCATCTGGGGTTGTTTTTACACTTTTAGCATGTTCATCTTCTTCTCCACCGTAATATTTTATCCATTTTCTATCACCATGCTGGTCAGTCCTTACCAAGCAAATATCTTTTCCGATACTTCCCCCTGGTTGAGAAGTAGAGCTGCCAACATAGACATAGCCACCGTCATCTAATTGTGCTACTGCTACTCCATAATCCGGACTTTCTCCCCCATATAGTTTAATAAATCCAGCTTTTTCCGGCAGATTTATTTCTTCTGAGCAAGACGTCAGCACCAGTACTATCCAAGCTATCAAATACCAAACAGATTTCATTTACTTAATTTTTTTGGGGCTATAGATTGGATAAGCATAACCTACTGAAAATGAAACATTAGACATGCTGAAGTTATCATCCAAATAACCGTATTCATAGGGTAACATAGGATTGGTATCGAGTGCCGTATTTTTCGTTATTTCAGAGAATAAATGATGATACCGGATTTCTCCTATTGCATATCCCTTGCCCAGTTTATAAAATGCCCCTCCCCCTATCATGCCGCCAAATGCTATGTTATTTCTCAACTTCATCATATCAACCGTTGTAGTAATGGCATTGGGAACTCCTGAATTATTTTTTCTTTCTATCGTTCCTTTCGTTTTATAAAGGAGACTTACTGTTGGGCCGCCAATCACAAATACATGAATTTTATTCAATTCATACTTATATTTTGCCAATACCGGAATGTCTAACCAAGATTGCTTTTCTGTTAATGTCAATATTTGAAAATCGTTGAATTTACTTGTATTAGTGAATTTTTTGCCAGACATATGCAAGCCTGCTTCCACTGAGATGTGGTCTGTAATTGGTATTTCAAGCGCTATTTCTATTTGGTAGCCAAAACCCGTTTTATAAGCTGGTGCAGCCAATGAAGGATTATCAGTTAAATAAGTTTCATTTACACGTGGCCAGCTGTTGTTTACTCCTATTTTTATTGACGGTATGAAGACAGGCACTGTTCTGAACGATTTAAACAATGCAATAAACTCAGTAGGGTCGCGCATGGTATTGATTTTGTAATCAGGGGCTATCCTAATTAAGCTTAACACAGCCTGCTCCGCTTTCCTTTGGTCATCCAAATAAATATAGGTGAGCGTGAGTAGCCGATAAGCCTGTACTAATTCATCTTTATTGAACCCATTGGACAAACAGCCCTTAATTAGGACAGGTACCTCATTGAGCCTACCGTTTTTGTAAGTAGTTTCGGCATCTTTCAATTTTTGTGAACAATTGCGCTGGGAAAATGCACTGTCTGAAAAAAATAGAAAACACAAAAGGCAAATTGTATAAATTTGCCTTTGATGTATTTTATGTTCTCTTAATTCTTTTCTGAAAAAATCACTCAATTTTCTCACTATCTGTTTTAGTTTTATCAACCTTCATCAATATCGCCGGAATAGGCATATCCTTAATATCTGATTTATCCAGCTTTGGGCGAACAGGTACCAGGCGTAAATCTTCAGTATCTACACTAAGTCCTGTTGCAGTAGATGCCTTTTCATCAGGTGGCAATTCCTTGCAAGTAACCTGATAAGGGATATCTGTGCCTACGTATTGATTCCACTCATCTACGGTCAAGTTTCTATGCAATTGATCACAAACAAGTGCATTTAACTCATCAGATGTTGCCATCCAAACCCTCACAGAATTGTCCCTGCTCCCTGCTAATAGTTTATCTCCTCGTTCGCTAAATGCAATAGACCACATCCAGTCGTTGTGGTCGTTAAGGGCAATTGGCTGATCGTCCCATTTTTCTACATTCCATAACAGTACTGTTTTATCAAAACTTGCAGATGCAAGTAATTTGTTATTTGGGCTGAATTTCAGGTCATTTACCCTTGCATTGTGCCCCTTCAATTCGGCAATCATTTCTCTTTTTTCAAAATCCCAAACCCTGATTACCCCCTCTTCATCTCCGGCAGCCAGCAATTTCCCCTGATGGCAAAAAGTCAAAGAATTTATTCCCGTTCCTGCATTGTCAAAAAATATCTCTTGTTCACCATTTCCTTGCAAAAGCGTTATTTGCCCCCCTCTGTTGCCATATGCAATCATATTTTGCATTGGGTTGACGGTCATCGCATCTATTTTCTCAATACTCTCTGCAAGTTTCCGGGTACGATCAAAATTCCACTGAAACAGGTTATTGGATAAATCTGCAAAAACCAGACTACTGTCATTGTTGATAAAAGTAAGGAAGCGTATGTTTTCTTTTAAATTTCCTATTTTATATGCTTTTTTATACGAATTCTTAAGGTCATAAATTTGTATGTAATCTTCATCTCCTCCGGCAGCCAGCCACCTTCCATTTTCACTTACAGCCAAGGCGTAAGCCATAAAACTGCCCGGAGTAATCTCCTCATACTTAATATCCGCATCATTTACCTTCCAACGGACAATCTTTCCATCATTAGCTGCTGAGTATAAATCGCCATCCGGAGCCAGAACAATTGACCGTACAGCACTTTCGTGTGCGTACATATTGCTGAACAGTTCTGGCTCAAATGGTTTTACCGCATTGTACAATCCATCATAAATATCTTTATCGTGATTGCTACCCCCATACATTTCATTGAACATAAAGGCTTGTTTGGCAAGGAGTGCTTTTCTTTCTGGCTCTACAGCTTGTGATGACTTCACGGCCATGGATTTTGCAATTGAGATAAATCGCAGCTTTTTGGCCTGTTTCTCATTTTTTTCTGCTTCTTTTCTGGAATCTGCCAATCGACGCTGCTCCTCAGCAAAGCGTTTGGCCTGTTCGGCCAGATACCTTTCTTCTTCTGCCCTTTTGCGCTGTCGCTCCGCTTCTTCACGGGCTTGCTCTGCTTCTTCCACTTTTTCTTCGGCAATCAGCCTGGCCTGCTCCGCTTCTATCCTCGCCTTTTCAGCTTCTTCACGAGCTTGTTCGGTTTCTATTACTTTTTCTTCGGCAATCAGCCTGGCTTGTTCAGCCTCAATTTTTCTTTTCTCTGCTTCTTCGGCGCTCAATAGGGCAAGTTCTTTTTGGTGGTCTGCCTCCTGGCGTTCTTCTTCGGCGATCAGGCGCTGGCTGTCTGTTTCCACTTTTTGCTGAATTGCAAAAAGCAAAAACCCAACAGAGATTACAGTAGCCACCCCCAGCACAAATGTTGTAATCCTGGCACGCTTCAGCGCCTTTTTCTGTGATGCGGATTTAGACTGTTGTTCAAACGAGTATTGTGCCGTGCTTTCCCGCAAAAAAATCATAGTCCGCTCATAAGCGGGATGATACCGTTGCCCCCATACAAGGGTTGGCTTTTGCTTCTGCTCCCAGTTGATTGCCAATTGCAAATCAGGCGGGCGCCAAAGGCTGGTTTTTCCAATTTGATGCTTTTCTGCTGCTTCTGCCAACCTTAAATACATATCTGCAGCCTCAGATTCTTCTTCTACCCATTGTTTAAGCCTTCCCCATATCCGCATTAAACTTTCGTGAGAAATATCAATTGTTGTATCACTCGAAAGTTTAACATTAGCTGCTGGCATTAGTAATGAACGGCTTGGTTGACGAAACTTCTCTATCACTTCAATCACGCTTGTTTCATCAACACCTGCTATGGCGGCCAACTCACATATTTGTGTAGGCCGCCTTATTCCAATGTTATCTACTCCCTTTTCGGTAAGCGATTTGAAAATATTCTCACATATTAGTTTTTGCGCTTCTGTAAGTTCTTCATAGGCTTCATCGGCATGTTGCGATAATGCTTCAGACATACCGCCAATAGCTTCATAGTCATCTATATCCAGATAAATATCACCGCTGTTTTTGCTATAATCCCAGGTACGCATCAGCGCATGTTGCAGAATGGGTAACTGATCGGGATTGTTACCCAGATCGTTGAGCAATTGCTGTATCAACAGTTGCGAGATTGTACCCCCACCTACTGCCACAGGCCCGGTAATGGCTCTTCTTTTCTGTTCCCTTGTCATCTGTGGGACCAGATAATTACTTTGGTTAATAAGCTGTGTAAGTGATGGATGCTGGGCGCATTCTCCAATAAAATCGGAACGCATGGTAATGATGACAAAAATAGGCAACTCCTGATATGCAATAGCCTCATTGATCAAATCGACATATGCCAAAGCTTCATCAGCATAAACCATAGCATCGCCGTCGCTTTTTTGAACCCTGAAAAGTTCTTCAAACTGATCTATGATAATGAGGAAATTTGTATCCCGTGGTGTTTGCAGTTGTCCAATTGCTTCTATCAGGCCCGTGGAACCATTTTTAAGGGCAGCCTTGGTAATTGTTTCCCTGGCAAGTTGTTCTTCTTTATTAGCAGTCAGGTATTCATTATCGCTTCTTAAGATGGACTTTGTCAGGTTTTGGAAAGGATAGTTACCGGGCCTGGATTGAATTACATGCCAACGAGAACCAAAATCGCTCACAAATCCTCCATACAATATAGGTAATATTCCACAACGTACGAAAGAAGATTTACCACTGCCAGACGGGCCGGTAATGGCAACAAATCTATTTTCGGATAAACGCATTAATACTTCATCGCACTGTTCTTCCCGCCCAAAGAAGAGATGGCTTTCCTCAGTAGCAAATGGCCTTAACCCTGGAAAAGGGTTCATGTTATACACCAGCGTGTCTGTTTCGTCACTATTTGGCAGATTACTCAGATACTGCTGCATAGATTTTTTTGGCTTTATTTAAAAATTCTTTTAATGACCGGGATGGAAAAATGTCATCCTCACCAATTAGTACAACCTGATAATTTGAAGCAAAGTTATCTGCAATTTTCACTTGCTGTGGAGCATATATGGCACTTTCTGTAATATTTTTCTTTCTCCCTAATCCAGGTGATTTCAATACATCCAGCAGCTTTGTTTGCAACCATTGCTCATTTTTGCTTCCGTAATAGATCAATATAATATCTGCAGTGATTAGGCTATGATAATGTGCATTTCTTCTATCAACCAAAGTTCCTTCAAATGCTGGCTCTAATACAACAAACCCTTCGCTTTCAAAAAGGCCTTTAAGTTTCCCTATTGCCAGTTGATGTGGTAGGTCATACATAAGGTATACCTTAGGATTTCCCTCAACATTTTTGGCGTTGAATGAGATATTATCCCCAGCCATTTCTTCGTTTTGATTGTCCTCTATTTCAATCTCATTTTTTTCCTTCATAGCCATACCTAATGCATCATAAAAAAATCAAAGTTTTTCCTAAAAGCTGTATTTTTCAGTGGCAGGAGGTTTTGATATATTAATCAATACTTGTATTACCCTATGGTCTTGTTTTGTCATTTCTAAAAGCTTCCGTTTTTCTATCTCATATATAACTGATTCTTCTGTAGCAGTTGCGTGGTATTTGCCTTTCGCTGCATTACCCCCAAACATGCCTTGTTGAACTACCCTCTCAATTTCTTCGTTATTATTAATCACCGCAACTTCTCCTTTTGCAATAATACATAATGGAATATCCCCTCTTTCTCCTTGTCTAACAACATCTTCCCCTTTCCTGAACCTTCTTTCCTTCAGGATTTCAGCAACCTCTATGATTAATCGCCCGGGCAAACCATCGAAAGCACGTATTTTTCTCAAAAGCTCCATTCTGGATATTCTCAAAGGTTTCCCACCTATGGTATCAGCATAATTGAACAGCCATTCCAATTCGGCTTTTACCGCTTCATCCAGCCTGGGGCTAATTTTCTGGTATGTTCGGCTAACGGCCAACTTATTAGCCCGGTCCTTTTTTAGAATTGCCCAGGTTGCCATCTCTCTGAGCAGAGGGTCCGGATTGAATAAATGTGCAATTACATCGTGGGTCACATGAATATTGTCGTTCATCACGATAGTATATAATGCCACTGCTTTTGTCCATCGGCTGATCTTGTGAAAATCCCTGTTCAATATCTGATGAATGACTTCTACCCCATTAAATTTTGGGCGGGGAAAATGTTCTTGCAAAATATTTACCTTGTGTGTTGCCGGAATATCTTCCAGCAGGGGGAATATGATTTTTTTCAATTCTGGGGCAAGAAAAATATCCATTAGTTCTAAAGCGAATGCAGTGCCTTCAGGTGTATCACTTTCTATATTTTCCCTTACCAACTCAATTGAATAGGGTTCGTACATGAGCGAAAGCAGCAAGAAAATATTATCATAATTTTCCTCTATTTCTTCTTCTACCGCTTCTTTCAGATATACATTTATGGGTTCTTCTATTATTTCTGTAATGGTTGCTAAGTTCCAGACTGCTTTGCTTACTTCGGCTTCTATAAGTTCAAATATTTTTGCAGCTTTTTCCTTTCTTAACTGATATTTATCTTCTTTTAATATTGCATAGCTAAAGTTATACAGCACCTCCCGGGCCAGTTTTTGGTCAGGAAAATCTAATTTATGCCACAACAACTCAATCGCCTTTTCTCCTCCTATTTGCCCGTATATTTTAATGATATTAAGCATTAACTCGTCATCCTGACCTGACTTATAAAATGTATTTTCAAGATAATCTAAGACATCCTCCCCAGCGTCAATCAAAGCAGTTTTTGCTAAGCTTCCATACACGTGTGTAGCTAATAATTCTATCAGAAATGGCCATGTTTCAGGTACTTTTGCCTGTTGAGCTACCACAATAGCCTCTTTTCTAACTTCAGGATCGGCATCATGCAATAATGTCAGTAAAAGCAAAATGTAATCATTACCATTTTCTTGTTCAAACACATGTTTGCTATTTTGCAATAACCTTGCAACTTCAATTCTTTCTTGTGGTTCTTCAGCATATATCTTCTCTCTCAGGGTAATGATATCACTAATAATTGTGTCATTACTTGCTTGGCTATCTGTTTGCCCATTTACATTTTCTTGCATGTTACCTGCCTCTTCGGTAAGCAGTTGCATTTTTAATTTTGAGGTGGATGACTTCAAAACTTCTGGGGCAACATTTTCTATCAGGTTTAATAAATGCCTTGCTTCATTAGGGGCCTCGCATTTTTCCAGTTCCAGTTCTAATATTCCTCCAGCACTATATCGATGCTTGTATTCGTGGGTGATCTCTTTGGTTGTAGAGAGCGTCCGCTGTAAAGTGTCTCTATACTTTCCATGCATTTTGTTGACAATTACCACCCAACCCACAACGATAGGCAACATAAAAATGGAATAATGAACGAGCTCAAACGCTTGTGTTGCCTCTATGAGCATTTGCAAACATCCTGCAATCAGTCCTGCCAAAGCTATAACTACACCCTCAATTTTAGCCTGTATATCAAACCGTATGGATACATCAATGGGCAAAAAGTATAATTTAAATACAGGGGTATCCAATGCTTCCTTTAATGATTTAGTAAATAGCTTGCTCATGGCAATAGCCAGGAAGAATAATATAAAAGCCGGGGATGAGAGCGTATACCCGAAAATTGTTGCCAATGCAACAGCTAGTACGGTAAAAAAACCTAAAAGAAGTGGCGTAACCAGCAATGAGGTACGTAGACCGTACTCTGTGATGATCCGGCTGGTAATGAATGTTTGGAAAAGAAATATGAATATGACAATTGTTCCTGAAAATATACTGAGAAAGTTCGCCAGGTCTTTGGTTTCGGGAAATTGTACAGCTACCACCGAAAGAAAAGAGTAGTCAATAAAAAATACGCCCACCACAGAAATAATAATGAAAGAAGACATCAGGAGCAGATACTTATCTTTGTAAAGGGTTTTGTAAGTTGGCCTGTTCTGATGATTAACAGCCTTGGCAGACTGGCCATTTATTTGGGCTGAAAGTTTGCGATTGATTATTACTGTCAGCACCAGATCAAACACCATGCTTATGGCACTTATCCATAATAAATCATGTGTGGAGCTTAGAAATGAAAGTATAAATGGAATGGTGAATAATGCTACTATCGAAGCAAATAACTGTCCTACATCTATACCACTTACAATTCGTTTCGCTTGCTTTGCATTAAAAATTCTACCAAAAATACCCCAAAATACCAGCAGGATTGTAAGCGTAAACGGAACGATAAGTGTAAAGGCTATGAAAACCAGCGGTTTTATATCATCTAACCAATAGAACCCAATTCGTAATCCCAAAATAAGTATTACAATGGATCCTACAATAATTGTTGCCAGGTTTCCAAATGATATCTTGCGTTGCAAGTAGTTGAAAAGGTGTGTTGCCAGTACTGCAAGTATCCCTGCCACTACAAAAGCAACCGGAAGATCTTTTTGTTCGTCAAAATGATTGAGAAAAAGTGTGCTTGAAGTTACCTCGAAAGCAGCTAAAAAAATTCCCATGCAAAACCCCTTCACAAGTAACAAAAGTACTTGCCCACCTTCCTCTGGTTCGGCGTTCAGTATTTTCAATAGATAATGCTGCATTTTTATCGATATACAATCCTGAAAATACAGTATTACTTTATCAAAGTACAGCAGGAAGTAATTTTGGAGATGACATTCACAAAAACCTGCGCTTCGATGGCGTAAGGAAGTACTGAAATAACTCCTTAACCTATACTCACAAGCCGGTTACTGTACCTGGTGTTCATATTGGAAACAGCTAAATCGAGGGTTTATGTAAGAAATCAGTGCATTAACTGCACTTATACTTAAGCTTTATACTTGACGATAAGTATACTTGATATGTACTTTTATTATGATTTTTTCCTCATAATATTTTGGCTCGATGTGAGGTGAAAAACTGACTTTTAGTGCATTAAAAAGTTTTATGCGAATTTTTCCAAACCCAACCCAAACAGGGCAAAGTCATATTTTACCGGGTCTTTAGGGTCCATAAGCCGTAAGTTATGGGTAAGTTCTAACGCTGTTTGCCAATCGGTTTGTTTGCGCGAAATGAGATTGAGTTTCCGGGCCACCCGGTCGACGTGTACATCACACGGACAAATGAGCTGATGAGATTTGATCTTTTTCCAGATGCCAAAATCTACTCCTTGCCCATCGGAACGCACCATCCACCGCAAAAACATATTGATCCGCTTGCAGGCCGATTTTCTTTCAGGTGTTGCGATGTGTTTGCGGGTACGGATGGGAAATTCTGATAAACCCACAAACAAACGCTGAAATCCAATCAGACCGTTTGCCATATCAGAATCTTTTTCTCCCATTGTAGCCGTAAAAGCTTCCTCTAAAGATTGGTGTTGGTTATAAAAATGTTGGAAAAAGTGAATAAAATAAAGCGTATCGGTAGCATTAAAGGTGCGGTGTTTAAACGAAAGGAAGGGCTGTAAATCGTTGTCGGAATGATTTCTGATAAAATCATAGGGCGCATTGTCCATCATGGCCATCAATTGGGTACATTTGCTAATGATAGTTTTGCGTTGCCCCCAGGCCAGGGTAGCTGCAAAAAAGCCTGCAATTTCAATATCTTGCTTTTGCGAAAAGCGATGGGGTATTTGTATGGGGTCGTTTTCTATAAAATTGGGCTGGTTGTATTGCGCTACTTTTTCTTCCAGAAACCCCTTCAATTCGCTAGTCTTTTTCAACACTTTTTGATTTGGGAAGTATGAAAGAAATCAGCCGGGAAATTGATGAGAAAACGTACAAAATCCCCATAAAAATCAGAGAGAACAACGTTATGATGGGATAAAATATAGTAAATATTATATTCCAGAGTATTTTAAGAAATGAATTGTTTTGTTGCATAGTCGCTTTATATTTCGCTTATTTCTACTACTATTTCTCTCTCATCAATTAGCTTTTTGGCTATTATGAGTGTTTTGGAAAGAATTTTCTTCATTTTAGTATTTAAGGTATTGCCACAAGTAATCCAAATAATTTTTGGCGGAGGCCCGATCACTGTCTTTGCTCATCACTACTACTTCCTGCTGACGTGCTGCCGAAAATATTTCATGGTCTAATGCCTCACGTAAACCAATTGAGCGGACAGATTCTGCACTTATTTCATCAAATGAGCGGTTAATCCATGCCGCAATTGCTGGAGATAGTTGAGCATCAACCCAAATTTTTATGCTGCAATAATTGGGTGATCCAGTTTGTTACTGGCATATTTGAGCGCGGCTTCAATATCCTCTTCTTTTAAGTCGGGTAATTCCTCAAGTACCTGAGACCTGAAGCTAAAAGGTCTAGTATATCTATAACCCGTCATTCCCCTAATACAAGGCCGGCCCCCACAATGATTAGGGTTGATAGTGATGCGTTTTTTCCAATCACTCATTCTTATATATTTTTTTGAATTGGATAAAATTTTATTCGTGATCTTCTCCTTTGTCAAGGAGAAAGTAAAAAATATATGCTAATATTTTTCATCAGCCTAATAGTTATGGAATATACGAAATTTCTACAGGAATGCGGTCGTTGATGCCACCAAGGCTTTCGTAGGCTGCCTGTGTTATACGAATGTTAATTTTTTCATTCACCCCGGTGTTGGGCAATTTGCCTACTACCCTAACAAATACACTCAGATTGTTCATTTCGTTCCTGATTTGTATGATTGTGCCAACCGCGGCAGTGCGGTGCAAAGCCAGGTATTTTTTTGTATCGGTTTTGCCCTCAATGGGCCCGGCCATGCCCATTTCGGTGATTTTTTCATATCTTTTTACTTCTTTCTTCTCTTCAGCACGCTGTGCTTTCACCTCTTTTTTTTCTTCTTTGGCCGGAGTTTCCACTTCAGGTTTTGTTTCTGCGCCTGCTGCTGATTGTGCTGTAAGGTGCCCACTTTCCAAATTTTCTTCCGGTTGGCCTGTTGGTGCCTGCTTTTTGCCAACTACCAGCGCATCCCCCAGATCAATAGAAGCATCGGAGAGGTTGTTCCAGGCAATGAGCTGGTCTACCGATATTTTATAGGTTCTTGATAAAGAATATAATGTTTCCCCCTGTTTTACGATGTGGATTATTTCTCCCGGGTTATTTTCCACATGCTGCGTTGTGTCTGCCCTATCGTAAATAATTAACCGCTGGCCAATGGCCAGGGGCTGGTTGCCCAGATTGTTCCAGGTTTTTATTTCCTGTACGTCCACCTCGTATTCTCTGGAAATGCCAAACAATGTTTCTGAAGGTTTCACTTCATGAACAGCCAATATTTTCTGCTCGTCTTGCTTTGCGGGTTTTCGTGTATATGGCACCCGCAAAGTATCGCCAATGGCCAAATCATTAATGGAGATGTTTTCGTTGGCGCTGAGCAGATCCTTCATCGGCGCTCCATACTTTCGGGAAATTGAATAAAGGGTTTCCCCTCCACTTACTTTGTGCAAAACAAACAATCGCCCTTTTTTTCGCTCTACACCTACTGAATCAGATTTTTGAGTAAAAGCAGATACATTTGTTGCGACAATTATTAAAAATAACAATACAATCCACACCTTTAATTTAGATCGTACTTGCGCTTTACTGAAAGCACACCAATTATTAAACATTTTCAAGTGCATAACCGATAAGCTGATGTTTATCTTTTATATAAATTACCTTATTTTTTACTACAAAAAATGTATCCGCCCCTACTCCCTCTAATTGCGCATCTATTCTTTCATGAAGTACTACCTCCTGCGATGTATTCATGACCAAAAGATAATTTGCCAGCGCTTTTCCTTCGTAAATGTAATAAGAAATGATAATTGCCTGCCTGTGTTCCAAATACTCACATCCTTTTACCGCATGAATTTGTAAAAACCGTATCAAAAAAGCTTTTACTGTTGCAAAATATGCATGGTCCTCCGGATAATAAAACGGATAGGTAATGTCTTTATTTTCTCCTTCCTCCTTTGTTAATTTATTAACTTTTTGTTCATATTCCCTTTGATTTAATGCTTTTTCTGTACCCTTCGATAATGATATTTCTTTGTAGGTTTGCAGGCTTTCCCCGGCTTTTTCGTATCCATATATTGCATTTTGGGTAATCCCCGAGAATATGAAATTTTCTGGTAGCCATGAAATTTTATGGGTAAAAATATCAACTACAAAAAAAGTCTTTTTTTCCGGGTTGTCACTATCTTGAAATTTATGTAAAACCAGGTAATCTCCTTTCAAATCTACTATGCCTGCCCACCAGGCATCTTCAATATCAATTTGTTGTTCAAACAATCTTTCGGTTTTCAGATCTAATAACCGAAATTGCAGCTCATGCGTTTCGGTATCCCGTAATTCCAGCGCCATCCATTGCCCGGTTACCTCTGCAAGCATTCTCCAAATGGGTATCTCAAATGAAAAAGAAAACATAGTTCTCAACTTTTTTCCTTTAGCCTTAGTATATTTAATATCCAATTACCTAACGACGACAGAATATCTATGGTGCGCACGTATTTTCTTTATTTGTTTTTATTGTTGATTGCGATCATCCTGCACACTCCTTTTTTGTTCGGGCAAAGCAACAACAATTCTACCGAACCTGAACAGGTTTTTGTCATAAATATCAGGGATGTGATTGATCCGCGCATGAGCCGGCATGTGGATCTGGCCTTTGATGAGGCTGAAGATATGGAAGCGGATTATGTCATTATTGATATGGATACTTACGGGGGTGTAGTTACGGATGCCGACGAAATCAGGACGCGTATTCTGGAATATGAAAAGCCTGTTTGGGTATTTATCAACAAAGATGCGGCCTCGGCCGGTGCGCTTATCTCCATTGCCTGCGACAGTATTTACATGGCCCCGGGTGCCAGCATTGGCGCTGCTACTGTGGTGATGGGTGGGTCGGGTGAGGCAGCACCCGACAAATATCAGTCGTACATGCGGTCTATCATGCGCTCAACAGCCGAAGCCAAAGGGCGCGATCCCAAAATTGCCGAGGCTATGGTAGATGAAAACATTGAAATTGACAGTGTAACTGAAGCCGGGGAAGTCATTACTTTTTCAACTTCCGAAGCCATCAAGTTTGGTTTTTGCGAAGCTCAAGTAACCTCTATCGAGGAAATCTTAGAAAAAAATGAAATTAAAAACTACGAAATTGTTCAGTTTGAACTGGGCACGGCCGAACAAATCATTGCTTTCTTTATCAACCCTATGGTTAGTGGCATCCTCATTTTGGTGATTATCGGAGGCATTTATTTTGAATTACAAACCCCTGGCGTCGGGTTTCCCCTTTTGGCGGCCTTTATCGCTTTAATACTTTATCTCACCCCCTATTATTTGAACGGATTGGCCGCTAACTGGGAAATCATCGCTTTTTTCAGTGGTATTGTGCTCATTGCCCTGGAGATATTTGTAATTCCCGGCTTTGGTCTGGCTGGCATTGGCGGGCTGGTGCTAACGATTGGCTCTCTTGTGCTGATAATGCTGAACAACGATTTTTTTGATTTCACTTTTGTGAAAATGGACCAGGCCATTCAGGCGGTAGCAGCTACATTGGCCGGTTTGTTCGGCAGTATTATTATCATGTTCCTGGGCGGAGTGCGGCTTACCAATACCGAATTTTTCAAAAAAATTGCATTACAAACTGTGCAATCGCGGGAGGAAGGTTATACTTCCAATTTTAAAAAGGTATTATTCAAGGGCAAAGAAGGGGTTGCCTATACGGTGCTTCGCCCCAGTGGCAAAATTTTGATAGATGATGAATTGTATGATGCCTATACCCGGGGCGACTACATTGGCAAAGGGGAAAAAGTAATAGTTGTGAGCGATGAGGGTACATCGCTCAGAGTAAAACTAGTGGAAAGCGAAGAAAAGCAATCTAATTAAACAAACTTCCGAAAGTTTAGAAATTTCGGAAGTTTAATACTTATTGTTTTCTTCCGCCCCTACCTTTTCTTCTTTGGTTTCTCATTTCTTCCTGTTTTTCTTTCAGTAAGGCCATTTGTTTCTCTGTAAGTACGGCGGACAGCTCTTCTTCTTGCAGCTTTTGTACTTCCCTGAAAGCGGTCATCATCGTCTCATGACTACCCTGATACTCTTCCCTGAGGTCAGCTCCTTTTTGGGCATATTTCAGGTTTATTTCCTCTACTTTGGGTAGTTGTTCCTCGGTAAGGCTCAATTCTTCCTGCATCATCGTCGTTTGACGTTGGGCCATGTCTTCTGGCGAAAAATCGCCCTGCTGCCCAAAAACTGATTGTGATAATAAGGGTAAAACAAATATGATGGTTGCTATCAATAACTTTTTCATTTTATTCAAATTTTAGTTTTCAATGATTTATAACTTCTTTGATACTAAATTGCTGAAATAGTTTAATTGATAACAAAAAAACCATCACCCAACGGGCAATGGTTTTCCGGCTTAACTCTTAACTAATCACGTTTATGAAGGCTTTGAATATTATTTATACGTTTCTTATTTTGACCAAAAAAAACAATAATATATTTTATATATACTCAAATATAAAGATTTATATTTTGTTATTAAACAAATTTTAATATTTTTATTTGTTAACATCATATTTTATTGCAGCTCAGTTACTAATTTTCTTAAAATCCTTTTTAATTTCACCGCATGTGCGGAATCAACCTTATTGTAGATAAACATAAGCACCTTCCTCCTGCTAAAGGTTCTCCTTCTCCCATTTCAAGCATGTTGGAAAGCAACCTGCACCGGGGCCCCGACCATCAGGAAGCCCTGAGTATTGATGGTAAACACTGGAGGTTTTTTTTGGGCAGCAACCGCCTTAAGATCATTGGAAGAGAAAATGAAGCCAACCAGCCTTTTTCTGAAGAAAACAGACAGTATTATTTGCTTTACAATGGTGCTATTTACAATTTTTATGAGCTTCGAAATGAATTGTTATCTGCCGGGAAAAAATTCCGCACCCATTCTGATACGGAAGTTTTATCAAAAATGCTTGTCGGTAAGCAACAAAATGCGTTTGCCCACCTCAACGGAATGTTTGCTTTCATTCATTTTGATGTGCAAAACGAGCGATTGCTTTTTGCCCGTGACAAACAGGGTATGAAGCCCCTGTTTTATTATGAAGATGAAAATTATTTCATTGCCTCATCTGAACTTTCTGGAATTTTGGCTTCAGGATTGGTGGAAAAACCGCTGCATACCAGTCAAATTTCTCATTATTTGCAGTATAAATATGCAGCATCGCCCGCTACTTTTTTTGAAAGCATTTTTGAATGGAAACCTGGTCATTATGGTACAATTTCTCCTCATACTTCATTATATATTGAACCTTTTAAAAAAACTGACCCTGCCAAAATAGTTTTGGATAGGGGTGATCAATTGCTGGAAAAAACTGAATCATTATTATCCGATGCTGTTATGCGCCACCTGATTGCCGATGTGCCCTGTGGCTTATTTTTGAGCGGCGGTGTAGATTCCACATTACTCCTTGCGCTCATCCAAAAGCTGGGCGCTCATCCCGTTGATACTTTTACCATCGTCACTGAAAACAACGGAAAAAGCTTTGGCACTTCAGATGCCAAATATGCCCGAATGGCTGCCAAACAATACGGCCAGTACCACTATGAAGTACCTGTAAACGCCGATATTCTGGATGATATTGAGGAGTTTGTCAGCTTTCTTGACCAACCCATCGCCGACAGTGCTTCCCTCCTAACTTTTATTCTTTCCAGGGAAGCTAAAAAAAAAGTGGGTGTAGTGCTTTCCGGAGCCGGGGCCGACGAGCTTTTTGGCGGGTATAACCGGCATGCCGCTTATTATCACTATTTGAAAAATTATGCTTTTTATTTAAACATAAAACCCTTTTTAAACGCATCAGCAAAATTTCTGCCTACAGGCTTTCATCATCCCTTGCGATCATATTTCAGGCTTCTGAAAAAATTTGGAGAAAACCTGAACAGCGATCCGCGCCAAACTTTCCTTAACTTTACGGCTTCTTCTTATTTTTCAGATGATCAACTTTCTGATGATGCTACGGAATTTTCAGAAAATTTTGTAGAGCAGCACCTTTCTTTTGCATTGCATCATGACCTTTCCCACTATCTGGTATCGGATATCCTCGCACTAAACGACCGCATGAGTATGGCACACAGCCTGGAGATGCGCATGCCCTACCTGGATGATGAAGTAATCCGGTTTGCCCAAGAGTTACCTGCTACTTTTAAATTGAAAAATGGAAAAAAATGGATTTTGAAATCTTTGTTGAACCGCCTGGGAGGAGATAAGTATACCCGGCGTAAAGAAGGGTTTGGGTTGCCTTTTGGTGCCTGGTTGCATAATGACCATGCTTATAATAAAATCAGACCGTATCTGGAAGATGAGCAATTGCCTGTTTATCAGTTTGTTGCTTACGGTAAAGTGCAAAAGCTATTGGAAGAACACCGAAGAAAACAGGAAGACAATAGCGCAATGCTCTGGTCTTTATTAACATTGTCAGCCTGGCTTGTGAAGAGTGGCAGTCTGCAGACTGCCTACTGATAAGCTGCCATCCGCAACTTCATTAACTTTTAAAATAAAAGTCTTCCTTTTATGTTTTCTTGTTTGCAGAAATATTTTATCTTTCGCATTCTTTTTCCTTTTACCGTTTTGTGCTTTAGTTTTTTATTTTTGTTATTGTTTTAGTGCCGTTTTATGCACATTCTCTATATACATCAATATTTCAAAACCCCCGAGGAAGGCGGTGCCATTCGCTCTTATTACCTTGCACAAGGTTTGGTAAAAAAAGGGCATAAAGTGAGTATGATTACAGCGCACAATAGTCCGGGGTATGTCCGGCGGCTGATTGACGGTATTCATGTACATTACTTACCCGTCCGCTATGAACAATCCTGGGGGTTTTTGAAAAGATCGTGGGCGTTTTTATTGTTTGTGTACCATGCCTGCCGTTTTGCGGTACAGTTCAAAAATGCAGAAGTTTGTTATGTTACTTCTACCCCTCTTTCCGTAGGACTGATTGCGCTATACCTTAAGAAAAAATTATCTATTCCTTATTATTTTGAAGTACGTGACCTTTGGCCAGAGGCTCCCATTCAGTTAGGTTATGTGAAATCCAGCCTGCTCATCTCTTTGTTCAGATGGTTTGAAAAGGAAATATACCGTGGTGCGAATGGCATCGTTGTATTGTCTCCTGCTATTTTAAAGCATGTGCGACAGTTGGTCCCTACCCAGCAGGTTTTGCTTATTCCTAATTTATCTGCTTGTGATTTTTTTAGAAAAACTGAGAAAAACCCCTATCATGAGTTCCAATTTGATGCAGAAGGAAAATTTGTGGTTTCATATTTTGGGGCGGTAGGTAAGGTAAACCACCTGGAGTATTTTTTGGAAACAGCCAAATTATGCCAGGAAATCTATCCTGAATTTGTGTTTTTTCTGGCAGGGCAGGGCAGCGAACTTCCCCGTATACGCCAGTTGGCTAAGTCGATGTGCCTTACCAATTTGCGGTTTGTTCCTTATCAGAATAAATATGGGCTGCTGTCGCTCCTCAATGTTACCGATATGGTTTATATTTCTTTTGCCGACCATCCGGTGTTGCAGTCAAACAGCCCCAACAAATTTTTTGATGCTTTGGCTGCCGGGAAGCCTTGTATTGTAAATACCCCCGGCTGGCTTACACACCTGGTGGAGTCCCACCAATGCGGCTTTTACTTTTCCCCAGATAAGCCTTCAGGTTTTATTGAGAAAATCAACCCTTACGTTACTGATCCCAAGTTTTTAGAGGCTTGTAAAACCAATGCACGCCATTTGGCAGAGTCGGAGTTTGATAAGGAAAAGCAAGTTCAAAAACTGGCAACCATGATTTGCCCTGAACAAGAGCCCGAAGTTAAGGCCTATACTTTGCACGCCTGAATATTTCTTCTGCATCCTTCATTTTCATCAGTTCCTGCAAGGTTACTTCCGGGTTATTTTTTTCAAAACTTCTGATGATTTGCCATCCGACCCACCGACCAATCCTTCCCGGCACATCATTGTGTATTTCTACCGTTGCCGGGCGCTCATTCAAATACCTTTCTTTTTCAAGATGGCTGGTTTCGTAAAGCAGTTGATTATCTATAAAGTACTTCCAGATGGTTTCTTCCCCTTCTGCCAACAATTCCATGTCTTCACTGCTGTACCCCATCAGCACGCTATCAGCCGTGCAGGGCATTAGTTGTTTAGCCAAATGATAGCTTTTTCCATAATAAATCATTTCTGCCAGCATGCTTTCATCAGTTGGGTCTGTTGCATTCCATTTTGATGACAAAAAAAGCAGGCAATTGGGCACAATGTAATCGGGCTGGTAACGCCTGAGCATGTAATTATATACCTGGGGACGGTATTGCGCATCTGCTCCCTGAAATAAATCCAGGCCAATCACAATTAAACTATCCGAAACATACAGGTCTGAACTCATGCCTGTGATAAGCGTATTGATGGCAGGTGGCTCAAATGATGGATAATAGTATTTCAAATATTGAAATGCCTTTTCAAACTCATTTGTCAAACTTTCCAGGTCGCCAAAAACGGCTTGCGAATCATTATACAGCGTATCGATATGTGGATTATTGATTAATTCAAACAACCAGCTCACAAGCGCTGAATCCTCTGCGGCCTGGTTGTTGTTCATAAGGAACCTTTGTGTAACAACCGGATGTTGTTCTAACAAGTTTTTAATTTCCGACTCACTTTCTGCTGAAAATAATTCTTTCTCCAGTCGTTCTACCTTTACGTCCATAGAAATTTGTGAAATATCCGGGGCTTCTATACATTCTTCCGCTGAGGAACATGCATTTATTACTAAACCAATGGAGATAATAATGAAAAAAATGTTTCTCATGCTCAATAAGTTTGAAAAATTTGCCGTTTGAACTATTACTGATGTTAACAACGTTTTTGTGTATGAAAAAGTGGGTGTTTCTTATTTGTTTTTGTGTTATTTCATCTTTCAGTGTTGCCCAGGTAGACATTGGGATTCAGGTTTCCCCTTCCCTGTCTTTTAACAGGCTTGATGAAAACTTTGATACTGCTAATCTCTCGGCCAAAGGGGCCGGAGGAAAACTACAGGCCGGGCTTTTTGCCGATTTTCTCCTTACCAAGTCTTATTATTTTTCTACCGGTATCTTTTTCGTTCCCAAAAAATTAAGCTTGCAAGATAACCGTACACCTTCTGTTGAGGAAGTGTATCACCTGCAATATTTACAAGTTCCGGTAATGCTTAAGCTATTCACAGATGAAATTTCTCTGGATACCCGGATTTACTTCCAAACAGGCCTCAACGGTGAAGTTAAAATCAACGAAAAGACCGATTTGTCAGAACCCACTTACCTGGGCAATTTTCGTACCTTTGATGCTTCCTGGATCATTGGTGCAGGCCTGGAGTTCCGCATTGGATATGCCACATCCCTATTTGGGGGTTTTAGCTACCGCCGAGGACTGATCAATGCAGTGGCAAGTCCCAACCAACCCGTGAGTGGCAATTTATCCATGAAAACTGATTTTGTGAGCCTGGACCTGGGCATAAAATTTTAATATTTTACACCATTTGTTTTCATTTTTTCAAAATATTCATCTTTTCATTGCGTTTACCTACTGATGAACTCAACAAACTCTACTTTTCCGCGCATTGTTTCTTTGTTACCCAGCAGTACTGAAATTGTTGCCTCCCTGGGCCTTACTCAACACTTGGTAGGCCGTTCTCATGAGTGTGATTATCCACTTCCTGTGAAAAAGCTTCCTGTGTGTACCGCTCCTAAATTTTCACCCAAGGGTAATAGTCTTGATATTCATATTCGTGTTCAAAAGATTTTGCGGGACAGCCTTTCTGTTTACGAAGTGTTTACCGACAAACTTGAACAATTGCAACCCGACCTGATTATTACTCAGTCTCAATGCGATGTCTGTGCTGTTAACCTACGGGATGTAAAAGCTGCATTAACGCAAATAGTAAGCAGCCACCCCTCTGTCATTGATCTTCAGCCTAATAACTTGCAGGATGTAATGAATGATATTTTGCGGGTAGCTACCGCGGTTAACGCTGGTGAAAAAGGTGTTGCGTTGGTTCAGTCGCTACGCCGGCGTATGCGCCATGTATCTAATGCTACAAAAACCATTGGTGATAAAAAAAGGGTTATTTGTATTGAATGGATTGAACCCCTGATGACAGCCGGTAATTGGGTACCCCGCCTTGTGCACATGGCCGGAGGAGAATCTCTTTTTGCCAAAGAAGGTAAGCATTCTACTTTCATCGATTGGCAAGACATATTAGACGCCGACCCGGATGTAATTATCCTGATGCCCTGTGGCTATAAAATGCATCAAACTTTTGAAAATCTGTTTTACCTCACCGACCGCCCCGAGTGGAACCTGCTCAGGGCCGTGCAAAACCAGGAGGTTTACCTCACAGATGGCAATCATTTTTTCAACCGCCCCGGCCCCCGCCTGGCCGACTCCCTGGAAATTTTAGCAGAAATTTTGCACCCCGATGTGTTTTCCCAAAAATATTATGGCACCGGGTGGATTCCACTGCACGAAGCCCGAACGCTTTCGGATATGGTGCTTTATCAATAAAAAATTTCTAATTGTTATCTTTTCTTCTTTTTACATGAAACTGAAGCGTTATTTCTAATTTGCTGAAATTATTAGAATATTGTCTACTCCTTCAAACGCTGGCTTTATCCTAAAATAATTGCTCCACGGCATTTTTGTTTCTTTACTATATTTATCAGTCATTGGATTCCACCAGGTTATTTTCAATGCATCAGATTTTTTGAGGTTCTTTATATCAATGGCCGCGTTTTCCCGGGGTACGTAATAGATGTACTTGCCTTCTCCATTGCTCAAACACATGCCACTTGCACTCAGGTTTCCGGTAGGTTTTAGGTTGTGAAATTGATGTTTCTCCATAAAGTCATGAAAATGCTTATAGTACCCAAACCTGGGTTTTGGATCTACCTTTTCAGAATACGGATCATGAATAATCACATTCCATGAAGCCGCCTGCCAATAATAAGTAGAATACGTGCCTGCAAATGCACAAAGATAATTTCTTCTCAAGCATACTTCTGGATTGTCGTAATTACCTACAAACACTTCATACTGAGAGCGCTCATACCCACCATGCTCGATATTAAAAGTTGGTTTATTATCAAATCTTCTACTGACACCAAGCATATTGTCATATAAATTGGTTGCCCAGGATTGAATAGAAATAACATCAACTTTTTCGGGAAATTTTGAACAGTAGCCAAAGTCATGTACTGTCACGAGTCGGTTGTACCCATCCAGCTTTCTGAGCCTGTCTATTCTGTCGGTGATATAATTAATATCATCATGCCCATATCCCAACGCTTCTTTAGAAATATCCCAGAATATGTTATTATACGCCTGATATCGTTTGACTACATAATCGAAATACATATTATCTTCATCTGAGTAGGGTTTCGGCCACTTCACTTGCTTATTCCAAACGTAAATCATCAGGTGGGCTACCAGGTCATTCTCATCAAGCAACTCGATTACACGGTCCAGATGCTTGAAAAACGCTATATTTATGGTAGTATGGTCAGGGTTTTGGTTTGTACCACCAAACGGATAAATATTTAAATTTCCACCATACTCGTGCTTAGGTTTCAGGTTTGGGTCTTTTTCCCAACGCACATCAAAAGCGTACACGTTCATAACGATGTGGTTAAACCCATTTTGCCTAATATGTTTTACAAGCTGCTTTGTTTTTGGGAGTTCAGGATTACCGTAATCTAATGCAAAAAGCCAATCGGCCTCAAAGGCGAGCAGGTAATATGGTTTTCCGCTTTCATAAGTGAAGTGTTGAGGATTTTCTGGGTTGATAATGAGTCCGCCATGTTTATTCTCGTCATTTTCCCCTACTGTAATTATTCGCTCTTTACCTGATAAATCGTTCATGGTTGAATAGCTTTTAGCAATCCATTTTCCGGTTTTGTTTGGGGTAAAACGCACCACCCATTCTGAATTACCATTATAAAACCCAGGAATATCCATCTCATTTCCATCTTCAGACCTAATTATGCAACCCATTACTTCTTGAAATGGGGAAGAGGGTACTTCAGTTGTTTTGAAAATTATATCAATTGTCTCCCATTTTTTCACTTTCAGGATGTTCTGCGCATTTATCTCAAATAGCAAAAATGCCTGAATGGTTAATACAATAATTACTACTTGTTTCATTTTCCTGGTTTTCTATATTTTCGCTAAATCTAATGGTATTCCTTCCATAATTAAACCAACTACTTTCTATTTTTGAAATTTAATACCGATTTATTAATACAAGCCCACCAAGTTTGTAGTGTATGCTACACTTTATACTTTTGTAGCTGTTGCCTCCCGGGGCTTTATTTTTGATTCGGATAATTTTACCTTTGTATTTCTAAAAATTGCTGATGAATTGTTTTGTTATTGATTGTAAATGCCAATAACGTATGACGATTAACAAATAAACAATAACCAAAAAAACTCATGAAAACTGTTGAAGATTTTAATTTTTCGGGTAAAAAAGCCCTGGTGCGGGTTGACTTTAACGTGCCCCTTGATAAAGATTATGATATTACGGACGATACCCGCCTGAAAGCCGCCGTTCCTACCATTCAGAAGATTTTGAAAGATGGTGGCTCGGCCATTTTGATGTCGCACCTGGGCAGGCCCAAAGATGGTCCCGAAGAAAAATTCTCCCTCAAACACCTGGTAGGCTATCTGTCAGACGCTTACAATACAAAAGTAGAATTTGCCAGCGATTGTGTGGGTGAGGAAGCTGAATCTAAAGCCGAAAGTTTGCAACCCGGCGAGATTTTGCTGTTGGAAAATACCCGTTTCCATGCTGGGGAAACCAAAGGCGATGAAGAACTTGCAAAAAAACTGTCCCGCCTGGGTGATATTTATGTGAACGATGCTTTTGGCTCTGCCCACCGTGCACACTCTTCTACCACCATCGTCGCCCAACATTTTGATGACAAATGCTGCGGTTACGTCATGCAGGCCGAGTTGGAAAATGCCAAACAAGTTTTGGAAAATCCCGAACGTCCTTTCACCGCCATCATGGGTGGTGCCAAAATCTCTGATAAAATCATGATTATTGAGCGTTTGTTAGATAAAGTGAACCACTTGATTATCGGTGGTGGCATGTCTTACACTTTCTTTAAGGCAATGGGTGGAAAAGTTGGTAATTCGCTGGTAGAAGAAGACAAACTGGACCTCGCCAAGGAATTAATCAAAAAAGCCAAAGACAAAGGCGTTGAACTGCACTTGCCCATCGACTCGGTAATTGCAGATGCTTTTGACAACGATGCCAACGCCCGCGTAGCCAACAACCACGCCATTCCAGATGGCTGGATGGGACTTGACATTGGCCCGGAAGCCCAGGAAATTTTTACCGGAGTACTTGAAAAGTCTAAAACAATCCTTTGGAATGGCCCGATGGGTGTATTTGAAATGTCTAATTTTGCCGATGGCACCAAGGCCGTTGCTGAAGCTGTAGTGAGTTCTACCAAAAAAGGTGCTTTTTCCCTTATTGGCGGGGGCGATTCCGCCGCGGCTGTTAACTCACTAGGTTATGGTGATGATGTTTCTTACGTTTCAACCGGGGGCGGTGCTTTGCTGGAATACATGGAAGGAAAAGAATTACCGGGCGTGAAAGCTCTAGAATAGCGTATGATTATCCAAACTGCCCAACGTTTACAGGGACTGAAAGAGTACTACTTTTCTATCAAACTGAAAGAGATCCGAGCCATGCAGGCTGCCGGCAAAGATGTGATCAACATGGGTGTAGGCAGCCCTGATCTTGCGCCTTCCAATGCCACCATTCAGGCATTGATTACCTCGGCTTCTGATCCGAATAACCACGGTTACCAGCCCTACAAAGGCATTCCATCTCTTAGGAAGGCGATTGCTGATTGGTATAAATCTACCTATCAGGTTTCGCTCGATCCGGATACGGAAATTCTTCCCTTGATGGGGTCAAAAGAAGGCATTACCCACATTTCACTGGCTTTCTTAGATCCTGGAGATGAAGTACTCGTTCCGGAATTGGGTTATCCGGCATATCCGGCCATTACAAAAATGGTGGGTGCCACTCCAAAAACTTATCCTTTGTTGGAACAAAAGAGCTGGCAACCTGATTTTGAGGCACTTCGCCAAATGGATTGCAGCAAAGTAAAATTGATGTGGGTGAATTATCCGCACATGCCTACTGGCTCACCTGCTACCAAAAATTTGTTTGAACAACTAGTTGAATTTGCTAAGGAAAAGCAGGTTTTGTTGTGCCATGATAATCCGTACAGTCTGGTTTTGAATGAAAAACCGCCCATCAGTTTGCTTTCTGTTCCGGGAGCGAAAGAGGTTTGCTTGGAATTGAATTCATTGAGCAAATCGCACAATATGGCAGGTTGGCGCATTGGGTGGATTGGTGGCGGACAGGAATATTTAGATGAGGTTATTAAAATCAAAAGTAATTTTGATTCGGGCATGTTCAAAGGGTTGCAGGAAGCTGCTGTTGAAGCTTTGCAAAATTCTGAGGAATGGCATAAAGAACGCAACCAGGTTTACCGGGAACGTCGCAACCTTATTTATCAAATTTTAGATACATTGGGATGCACTTATAGCACGCAACAGGAAGGTCTTTTTGTTTGGGCAAAAATCCCGGATGCTTATGATTCCGTAGAAAATTTCGTAGACCCGCTTTTGTATGAAAAGCACATTTTCTTCACGCCCGGGTTCATTTTTGGTGAAAAAGGAAAACGTTTCATTCGGCTTTCATTATGTAATGATGTTTCGGTCTTACAAGAAGTAATTTCCAGAATTTCAAACCCCGGAACCGGAGCCCGGACTTCCTAGTCCGGGAATTTCATTCTGAAACTTTCCAGTCCTCACCATCAATTTATGGGGCTTTGAAATAAAAACCTACCCATAACCAAGGTCTGTGTCCGCACAGACCTTTGCAGGTGTCTTGTGGGGACCGGCAGTCGCCACTGCGGGCCACGGCGACACAAGCCACGGATATTTTTATTCTTCTATGCTTTTAATCGGACTGAGAAGTCCGATTTCCGAAGTTCTTTTCCTGTTTTACAGTCAAAAAAATACTATTTTTGCCCACTTTTAATCAATTTATCCCTTAACTCTTCTTTCTGATGAATATTTGTGTTGTTGGATTAGGCCTCATTGGTGGTTCTTTTGCGCTTGGCTTGAAAGCGAAAGATCCTTCTGTCAAGATTATTGGTGTAGACAATACGGTTAAAAATGCCGAAAAAGCCTTGGAGTTGGGCATCGTGGATGATATTGCCGGACTTGATGATGCTGTAAAACGTGCTGACCTGACCGTGCTTGCCATTCCTGTTGATAAAATTGAACAGTTAATGCCCCAAGTGCTTGATATCTTACCCGCCCAATCAATTCTTACTGACCTGGGCTCTACCAAAGAGCTGATTTGTAAAGCCGCTGAGAGCCACGCTAAGCGGGGCAGGTTCGTTGCGGCACACCCTATCTCAGGAACGGAGTGGTCGGGCCCTGAGGCTGCCTTTAAAGACCTCATGCCCGGCAAGCAGATGATCTTGTGTGATGTGGAAAAATCTGATTCCGATGCTTTGGCTGTTATCGAGGATATTTTTAGGGAGAAGATCGGAATGAAAATTACGTATATGAATTCGGTAGAGCACGATCGGCACATTGCCTACGTTTCGCACCTCAGCCACATCAGTTCTTTTGCGTTGGGCGCTACTGTGCTGGATAAGGAAAAAGACGAAGAAAGTATTTTCAAAATGGCTGGTTCTGGTTTTTCCTCTACTGTTCGTTTAGCCAAAAGTTCGCCCCAAACCTGGGCTCCCATTTTTTTGCACAACCTGCCCAATGTTTCCCAGGCATTAGGTGCGTACATTGAGCATCTCAAAAAATTTAAAGAAGTGCTGGATGCCCAGGATGAAGAAGCCTGCAAGCAACTGATGGAACACGCCAACGAAATTAAGCGGCCTTTGCATGAGATTGACAGGAAGCAGTGATGGATTAATTATTTTCGTCCCAGAAGTTTCTTGAGTTTAAGGTAAGAGTTCAACGGGAATTCGTGTTCAACCCATTTTTTCTTATATCCGTCAGTTCCTTCGTTTATGTAGATACTTTCCAGATTGTCACAAACCTTATTCGCAAATTCATATAGTGAGGTTGTTCGTTTAAATACTACTTCATAGTCCTTTTTACTGTACATATCCCAGCTAGCCCAATCTTTAAACCATCTGACTTCAATTCTCAGTTCGTCATCTTTTGGGTTAATCAATAACATTAAATGTTCACCGGGTTCGTCCATGAAGATAGTTTGGGATTCTTTACCTCCCTTTAAAAGTAAGTTCATAGCATTCGCAAGTTCACCTAGAGAGTCATGCAGATATGACACAGTCATTGTTACTGAATTATTTCTTTCGCTAATCGTTGCATGTGCCCAACCAGCTTCTCCCAAGTTATACTGAAATTCAATTGCCATTCAGTTTTATTGATTTCTTACGAGTTGCAGTCAATTATCGCCAACTAGTAGATAAAAATACATATGCATTTTACCCTTACTCGGATAAGTATTAATTTTATAGATAGTTTATATTGTTTAAACAATTTTTACAAAATATGTACCTAATTAACATTAAAATCCCCACGCAATTCCCTGAACCTTTTCCTTACTTCAGCCACGTAAATGCTGCCGGGGTAATCTTTTAAAAATGCAGCGTATACTTCCATGGCCTTGTCGGTATCTTTTATTTGCTCTTCATAAATTTTTCCTTTCATGTAGGAGGCGTCGTCCCCTAAAATATCATAATTGTAGGCCGTCTCTATTACTTCCAGATGGTCTAGTGATTTCTCGAACTCACCTAATTGCATGGTCACTTTCGCCATGAGCCAATGGATTTCGTCTGCCAGTGAGTGGGAGGGACTGGCTTTTAGCATGCTGTCTAATTTTTGTAATGCTTCATCGGGTTTGTTTTGGAACAGCATGAGTTCTACGTTGGCATATTCCTGCATGGCTTGGTCTGTAGTATCTAATACTGTATTATTTTGAATAAGAATGCTTAGTGACATGGCATCGTTTGCTATTTCCCGGGTTGTGGCCAGCTTCAACACATCCAGATGTTCTTGTGCCAGGGTAAATTCACCTTTGTAGTAAGATAGTTTCGCATTTCTGAGTTTTGCTTCGTACCCAACTGGCTCTTCTTTGTGTGCTTTTTCAACTTGTGAATACAATAGGGTTGACTCCCAGGACTGATTGATGAGCAGGTATATATCGCCCAGGTCCAGCTTGCAGGTTGCCTTTAATTCTCTTTTGGCTTTGCTACTCTCAACTACTCTTTTTAGTATTTCTATTGCCTTTTCTTTCTGGTCCAGATAAAAAGCATACAAAAGGGCCTGTGAGCGCATGGCTTCCAGGGTGGTATTATTCACACCTACCGGCGACTGGAGGTTTTCGTCAATAAATACCTGATAATCATTGATAAGGTTAATAATTTCCTGTTCTGCTACAGGGTAGTCTGTTTTTACCAATTCTTCCCTGGCCTTTATTTTCAGGCGGCTGGCTATCACATACGTTGCGCTTTTTGGGTATTTTTCTATTAAATAATCATACATTTTAAGGGCATTTCTGAAATCCTGGTTTTCCATGGCTATGCCAGCTACTTCCATTACCCTTTCCCCTTCCGACCTGGTTCGGCGGTCAATTGCCTTAGCCTGTATAAAAGCTCCGTAGAAGTTTTTTTGTTGAAGGTTAACCCAGATGAGCAATTCACTATATAACTGCTTGTCTGGATATTCCTGCACATAAGCGAAGAGCTTATCTGCCAGGTTGAGCATGTCTTCTTCCTCGGTCAGCACATTTTGCAATACGTTCTCTACGTACGTTACATGCGACTGGTCTTGCTCGGCATACTTCAGGTACTCCTCTATCATTTTATCTTTTTCGTTAAGCCTGCGGTACACGTTGGCCAGTTCAAGGGCATATTGTCCTGCGTCGCTATTCGACTCCCTTCCGGCCATGTATACATGGACCGCCTCCTCTATCAATTCATTCTTTATAAAATGGCTGGCAACAATCCTTACTTTGTAAGGGTCTGTTTTTATTTCATTGATTACCGCGTTGAAATATTTTTGTGCGTTTTCATCTTTTCCCTGCCGGAGATAGGTGATGCCTGCATCAAGTTTATAGATAAAATTTTCCGGATAGTACTTCAACACTTTGTCTACATAATCTTCCGCTTCTTTTATATATCCATTGTCCAGTAGCAAGCGCATGTATCTGCTATGGATCACCGGAATATTTTTTTTATTCCCGGCCAGTTCTTCATACAAAACTTTTGCCTTTGCAATTTCGCCTTTATCATCGTATTCCTGGGCCAGTTCTATTTTTTGGTTATTCTGCCCTAAAGCCGCTCCGTAAACAATAACAAGCAATAACATACTTGTTATTTTTAATGTTATTTTCTTTTTCATGCCATGTTAGTTATTAACCTGCTAATTATAATATTTAATTATTATTTAATATACTATTATTATCTATTATACTGTGGATATGTGGATAACTCTTAAATAATACAGTTGTTATTTCGATTTGTGAATAACTAATATATTTATCTACAGGTTATCCACAACGTTATCCACAAATAAAAACCTGATTACCAACCACTTACAGAAAATAATCTCTTTTTCGAGTAAATTTGTGGATAACTTTTTCATATTTCGTTATTGTTGATAACCTGGTGGATAACTCGCACTTGTTAACATTTGTCCACTTTTTCCTATGCGCTATCCAGTGTGTTGTGGATAATATTATCTTGTCCACAAGATATTCACTCCTTATACACCAGTTATCCACAGCCGATGTGGATAACTGGATAACTTTTTTTAAAAGGCAATGTCTTCCCCTTCCAATGTCCACTTCGCCCTCAAAGGAATTTCCTTTTCATAAAATAGAACGGGTTCTGGCTCTCGTAGTTCCAGGATATTTCCTTTGTCCCATTTTCCATTTTCATTTAAATCTACTAACACCCTGATGAAGTATGTTCCAGGCTCAATAAAATCAAAAGTATAAGTGGTTTGGTTTTTTATTTCCCGCACTACTTTATACTGATCATTCAAGAGCTGTATGGTATAACTTTTATGGTCAGTAGTGATAGTTCCTTTTATGGTTCCAAATTCTTCGGGGTTGATATGTGCAAAAGTTTGTTTCATACTTTTGCTGCTATCCAGTTCTACACTCATGAATGCACCTTTTCCAATTTTCAGGTTAAACCCTTTGGCAAGTGGTATTTCTCTTTTATCTATTACAATTTTAGTACCGACTGTGGTCGTATCAGCTAATTGCGTGAGTAGGTTTAGTTGCTCGGCTTCACTCACTAAGGTAGAGAGGCTATCCAGTATTTTCTGTATCGTCCGGTCGTTTAGTGAGTGGTTCAGGGCTTTGGTAAGCCTTAGCTTGTCTTCCAGGGTGTTGGCCATCTTCAAACTGTCAAGCAGGTTTTGCTCGAAAGCAATTTTCTTTTCCGCTTCTATGCTGTCTTGCGTTAGAAAGATATTTTTTATTTGTTCCAACAAAGTATCTTTATCAACAATTTTATCAATGGTAAGTTCATCCCTGTATTTGTTCCATGTAAAATCTTGCTCTGGTGCAAAGGGGATGGTTACCAGTGTGTCGTACTCTAGCATGATGCTATCAAGGTTGATTCCGATAACTGGTTTGCTGAAAGTTACTGAAGCTTTTATAGAGTAATTGTCATTTCTGTTATTGGCTTTAAGGGTTTGGGTAAACGGTTCGGGTTTGCGTTGTGTTTCTTCAAACTTTATATAGACCGTATCTTTAATCAGCTGTTGTATTGAGTCCACTGCTGTGATAATGGCCTTTACACTATCTTGTCTGAATGTATTATAAATTCTGACCACTTTGTGTTCTTCCTGAAAGTTACTGTAGAGAGTGGTAGGGTCATATATAAGGATATTTTCTGGAAGGGAGTCTTGAAATGCTGTTGATACAAGGCCTTCATTTATGTCTATCTCATATTGGGTAATATATTTATTGAACCTAAATTCGTAATATTTTCCATTGGGTCTGCTACCCAGTATCTCTACAGGCCGGACATCCATTCCATAGATTGAGAGGTTTACATTTTGATATGTGGTGGTCAAAGAATCTCCGGGGGAGGCTTCATATCGGCCAAAGTTTATTGGCGGTGCCCTGAAGCCATAAGGCTCTTTGTCAGATTCTGCCTGTAAATTATTGCTTTCATCTTTGAATGCGAATATTCTGTATGAACCTTCCCTGATGTACTTGATTTCATAATTCCCCTCTTCATCTGTTTTACTTAGATACATAGGGCCGCTATTGAAAATGTCCAGCGTATCGTTTACATCATAAAGCCCCACAATAATATCTTCAGCGGGTAACTGGGCCATGAGCTGATTGACATTTCCTTGTACGGCGAAAGAGTCGATGGTGGGACCGGTGCTGAATGCTATTACTACATTTTCTGCGATGTTTTGTTCTGTTACATCTTTGATGGCTTCCCTAAAGTTGATGGTATAGGTCGTACTATCCTGTAACGTATCGTTTACGGTTAGGGTGAGCGTTCTTTTGTTGATTTTGAAGTCATAGTTTTTTATGGGGGGGTTAATGATGATATCTTTTTTCAGGGTTCTTGCCTGTATAAATTCATCAAAAACGAGCTCTAATTCGTCTTCCTGAAAGTTAGTGGTTTCTATGGGCGGGTACATATTGACCAAAGTTGGAGGTATACTATCCCTGGGGCCTCCGGTAGGGGCGCCTTGCCTTGCGCACGAAGACATAACATTAGCGATAGTTACCGCTAATAGGGTAATATATATTATGCTTATGAGTTGTTTCATTAGGTTTTTCAGGTCGGTATGTGTTTTATTGTTAGTTTATATTTCATGTATTTAACAAAAAAAATGCCCACTTCCTTTTGGGATAGCAGGCATTAAGATAACGTTTTTCCGATATTATTTATTTGCCCAAGTACACCATAATGATAGAAATATCAGAAGGGGAAACCCCGGATATCCTGCTTGCCTGTCCTAAGGTTTCCGGTTTTATTTTCTTGAGCTTCTCCCGGGCTTCTGTTGACAAGGCTTTGATATCATCATAATTTATTTTTCCCGAAATACGGAAGCCTTCCATATTACCCAGGCGATTTGCCAGGAGTTTTTCTTTATGCAGGTATGTTTCGTATTTCGTTAATATTTCTACCTGTTCCAGCACATCCTCCGGAATCTGATTTAGTTCTTTTTCTATTTCGTTATCTAATTCCTTTATCAGGTGGAAATTCATTTCTGGCCTTTTCAAAAGTTTTTCTACTGATATTTTTTCTTTGATAGTAGCCGTATTTAAACTCCCCAGGTGTTCGTTTACCTCTTCTAAAGGAGCTACTTTCTGTTTTTTAATGGCTTCCTGCAAATGTTTTATTCCATTCTTTTTATCCAACACTTTTTCTAATCGCTCAATACTAATCAAGCCCAGGCTATGTCCGATTTCTGAGAGTCGTAGGTCAGCATTGTCTTGTCGTAACAACAATCTGAATTCTGCACGTGAAGTAAACATCCTGTAGGGTTCTTCTGTACCTTTGTTAATCAGGTCGTCAATTAATACACCGATATAGGCTTCTGACCTTTTCAATACAAAAGCCTCTTTTTCATTTATTTTGCTGTGGGCATTGATGCCTGCTACCATCCCCTGGCATGCGGCTTCTTCGTATCCGGTGGTTCCATTAATTTGCCCTGCAAAATACAGGTTTTCCACTAATTTGGTTTCCAGGGTAAGCTTTAATTGTGTAGGCGGAAAATAATCATATTCAATGGCATATCCCGGGCGGAACATTTTCGCCTGTTCAAATCCGGGTATTTTCCGCAATGCTTTTTGCTGTACATCCTCGGGAAGTGAAGTGGAAAACCCATTTACATATACTTCTACGGTATTCCATCCTTCCGGCTCTACAAATATTTGATGCCGGTCCCTTTCTGCAAACCGGTTAATTTTATCTTCGATGGATGGGCAATACCTTGGGCCTACTCCCTGAATCCTTCCGGTAAACATGGGCGAACGGTCAAAACCTGTTTCCAGTATTTCGTGAACTTCAGGGTTGGTGTAGGTAATGTGACAGCTTCTTTGTTTTACGAGTGGAAGCGTGTTAGTAAAAGAAAACTTGCCCGGGTTTTCGTCTCCGGGTTGTTCTTCCATTTTGGTATAATCCAAACTTCTTCCGTCTATTCGGGGAGGTGTTCCTGTTTTCATCCTGCCTGATTCAAAGCCCAGTTCTACCAATTGCTCAGTTATTCCTTTGGCAGCCCGTTCTCCAGATCGCCCCCCTCCTATTCTTTTTTCACCTATGTGGATGACACCGTTCAAAAATGTTCCGTTGGTAAGGATAACCGTCTTTGATCTGATTTCAATACCCAATGAAGTCCGTACCCCCACGGCATTATTATTTTCAACGATTACTTCTACCACCATCTCCTGCCAAAAGTCAACATTGGGCGTAGCCTCCAGGGCTAGTCTCCATTCTTCGGCAAAGCGCATTCGGTCATTTTGTGAGCGGGGGCTCCACATGGCCGGCCCTTTTGACCTGTTGAGCATACGGAATTGTATCATCGATTTATCTGTGATAATCCCGGAATATCCGCCCAACGCATCTATTTCCCGGACGATTTGTCCTTTCGCCACACCACCCATGGCCGGGTTGCAAGACATTTGAGCGATGGTTTGCATATTCATGGTGACCAGCAAAACACTTGACCCCATGTTGGCCGCGGCCGCCGCAGCTTCACAACCTGAATGCCCCGCTCCTACTACGATTACGTCATATTCTTTAAACATCTTATTTGTTTTACAGGTAATAAATATTTTTCTGCCTTTCTCTTCCTACAAGTATATTTTTTTGACTGAGTATGTTACATTATCGGTTAACTTGTGCGTACCACAAATTTACTCTGAAATCATTTTATGTTTATTGTCTTTTTATATTTTTCAACCCTACCCAATCATGTTCAATGTTTTTCATCAAAAAGGCATTATCAAAATTTACCGATCCATGTGGAAAAATATTCTTATTCTCAAAAAAGCTTGAATGAACTGATCCCACTTCAAGAAGTGATACTTTCCAACTTTTTGTTTTTAGTTTAAGCCCAACAAAAGTTTTATTATTTGGTGAGTAACCAACTGAACCATTCTCAAAGAATTCTGAAACACATTCTAAATTTTCAAAGATACTTTCCTCATTCCACGTATTCGTTTCTCTTGCCTTAATGTGTAGTGTTGTATTATCACGGCTCAAGAAACCCACTTCATATTTTCCATTAAATTCATTTACAGTAAACTTTGCTAAATGATGAGTTCCAGGAAATATCTTCCCCCCTGCAATAGAATTTAATTTTGATGAAGTGTCCCTTCGTGGAATGAAAACACCTTCTTTTAATTCTCCATCTTCTATCCATTCAACAGCAATTCTATGGGCACCATTTTCTGATGAAATTCCAATTAGCTTTGGGAACCCTTTTGGTCTTATTTCTTTTAACCTTATCAACCAAATCCCAGCAATTCCTTTTCCATTTACTAGTTTGGGTCTAAAGGGTTTAGGTGAATAACTTTCTAATACCTCTCTATCAACTTTGTGTTTGATAAGAATTCTCCGGTCTATAATCCCTTCTATTTTGGGTATTATCATTTGGTTCATCTAAATACTACCAACTTGATTCAACGTCTTATATTTATCCCTTGTTCTATAGTTTAGCAGGACTTTTGAATACTTCGGTCTTATCCCTGTGGATTCCGCCCAACATGGGTTTAGCTAGGCATTACTTTCTTCAGGCAATATTGATTAGATAATAATTAAAGTGTTCCACGTGGAACACTTGGTGTTTTTATTACTACTGATACAAAGATAAATAAGAATTTTCTTTCTCTCTCATGGTTTGCTGCTCAGATTCAGATTTGTCGTTATACCCAAGCAAGTGTAAAACTCCGTGAACCATTACCCGGTGTAATTCAGTATCGAAGCTGATATTAAAAAGTTGGGCGTTTTCCTGAACCCTGTCAATACTAATGAAAATATCACCTTCTACAAGATGTGGGGAGTCTGAGTAGCTAAAGGTAATGATATCGGTAAAGTCATGATGTTGAAGGTACTGCTCGTTGACGTCGAGGAGATATGAGTCATCACAGAAAATGAAATTTAAAAAAGAGAGTTCATAGTTTTCATCAGATATTACTTGCTGAATCCAATCGGCAATTCTTTGAGGCTGATTAATAGAAAAATCAATGTTTTCTGAAAAGAAATGAACTGTGCTCATTAAATTATGCCATGTAAAAGGTCAGTTCCAACTTTCTACCCAAGTCTTTAAATTCCATCTCATCAGATAAATGCTTGATAAGGAAAATCCCCCTGCCACTGGGCTTGTCTACGTTATCAGGAGAAGTAGGGTCCGGTAGTTTGTCATATTCAAACCCACTGCCTTCATCTTCAATGATAAACTTAATAGCGCTATCCTGAAGCTCAAGAGAAAGGTATACATTTTTATCAGCAACGCTTTTATTTCCGTGTACGATGGCATTGTTGACCGACTCGGTTACGGCAATCATAATATTACCATAAATATCATCATTCAGCTGATATTTCTCTTTTGCATTGTCAATGAAGCTTTCAATGATCCTGATATTTTCAGTCAATGAAGGAATTTGAATACTGATGGAATCCATAGGGTTATTATTCATTTATTCTTTGAAAGTACTTATTAGCTTCGTTCTTATAATA
Source organism: Cyclobacteriaceae bacterium (assembly GCA_965230065.1). Lineage (GTDB taxonomy): Bacteria > Bacteroidota > Bacteroidia > Cytophagales > Cyclobacteriaceae. The sequence continues at coordinate 1,856,213 of OZ245942.1, forward strand.
AGGATTTAGCTTAACGGGCACAGTCTTTAATAAGTCAATTTCTTGTTGTTTGGCTTTAATATATTCGTCAAAACTCTCGGTAGAGATACGTTCATATTCAGAAGCGGTTTCGCCTTTTCGCTCATCATCTAACTCCTGCTCGCGCATTGATTTTTCAGCTTCTAAAAGGCGGGTCATGATTTCTTTCTGGCGTTTTTGCATTTCAGTACTCAGCTTTTTATTAACCAGGTCAAGCTCAGTTTCTTCCATTTTTTTAATGAGCTCATCCATAGAACCCCCACTCCCTTCTTCACCTTTGCTATCAGATTCTTTCATTTCCTGAAGTGCCCGCCGAATTTGTTCCTGCTTTGCCGCAAGTTTGGCTAACTCTTCCGAAAGCTGCCGGCCAGATTTACCACTCTTTTTCAGTTGCTCAATTTGATCGTTCAATTGTTTTTGTAGTTCGCTCATGGTAGGCCCACCCTGAGAAGGATTAGAGTTTTTCTTGGGGTTACCCATCGCATCTGCCATGGCTTGTTGCATCTGGCTCAAAACATCATTGAGCAACAAGGCAAGGTTATTAATGGAAGTCATCGCAAACTGTTGCTTGCTGATAGCCTTGAATTGTTGGCGTTCACGTAAAGATTCCATGCTTTCATCCATATGTTGATTCATGTCTTTTACCTCACGTGTAACAAAAGACTGAATCTGAAATACACGTTCGGCCAAAGCTAATAAACTATCTTCAATGATTTGGGCATCATCCCGCAATTTAAGTTGCTCTTGCGAAAGCTCAATGAAACGCGGGTCTGTTTGCCTTACTTCTCTGAAAGATTTCATTACTTCTTCCTGACTGAAAGAAAGCGTAACAAGGTTGTCCAGAATATTGCGGAGATTGTCAATGTTTTCCTGTAGCATTTCTACTTCCATGCTTTGCTGCATCTGTTGCAGCTTATCAGACATCTTTTTCATTTGCTGCTTACTCTTCTGCTGCGATTTTTGGGCATCCTTTCTCTTATTCTGCTCAAGAGATTCTTTGGCTTTTTGCTGCTCTTCTTTGATCTCTTGTTGTTCAGGCGAAAAATCCTGCAAAGGGTTCGGGTTTTTCAAGTCCTGATTAAGCTCGTTAAGTTCTTCTAGGGATTTTTCTACTTCTTCATCAAATTTCTGGTTCAAAGAGTCTTGTTGTTGAGAAAGTTCTTCGTTATCAAATGACTTATCCTCTGTTTTTTCAGAAAGATCTTCCTGTTCTTCGGAGAACTCTTCAAGTTCATTGATGACTTCATCCAACTTTCTATCAAACTTCATCCTTTTGAAAAGCTCTAATGCACGCTCCAGTTCTTCTTCAAGAGTCTCTTCGTTTTCGGTCATTTCCTGTAGTTTGTCCTGCAGCTCTTCAATGCCTTTCTGTTCTTCCAGCAATTTCTTGAGTTCTTCGTACAACTGCTTGGTTTCTTCATCAAGGAGTTCGTCCATCAGGTTTTGAAGCTGCTGCACCTTCTCTTGTACCTGCTCACTTTGCTCCATAAATTGCTCCCTTTTCATATTATCAGAGCGGCTTTGCTCCTGTAATTTCTTGATTTCTTCATTCAGCTCTTCCCGTTTTTTGAGCAGGTCTTCAAGCAATTGTTTGTCTTGCCAAGTGAGCTCTTTTTTTCCACGTAGTTTCTTTTCGGCTTCTTCCAATTGTTCTTTCAATTCATTGGCCTGCTGTACCGTTTTGGATATCTGGCTTTGGGTTTGGCTGGAAGATTTCTCCAGGCTTTCTTTCATTTGTTCCTTATCAGGTACGCGGAAGGTATACGATGATGTTTTAGCTGATTTATAACCGTTTACCCCATCATTGTCCCAAACCTGTAAAAAGTAGCGGATTTTATCACCTGGCTTCAGGTTAAAGCTATCTGTTTGCCATCTGTAATAATAGCTTTGAGAATTCTGTGCTGTATTGAGGGGAAGGTTAATTCTCTGATACTGCTCATCTCCATTATTGGGCTGCGTTTTATCCAACTTATAATAAAGTGCCAGGCGCGTAAGGCCATAATCATCAGCTACGTTTCCTCCTACTATCAAAAACTGATACAAAGTAGTATCCTGAAACTGGTCCAAACTTATTGTGGGAGGTTGGTCAGGAATTACATCCAGGTGATAACGTATTTCCTGTTTGTTATCACTGAACTTATTTTTCAGGTTTACCAAATAGCTGTCAGATTTGAAAATCTGCTTATCAAAATTAAAAACATCATCATTCTCCTGCGACAATTGGTACAGTGTATCGGCTTCAGTAAAATACAAGGAAAGACTGTCTGAAGCGAGTGTATTAAATTTCCAGGAAATATTAGTGCCTTCAGGGATCTGTAAATTACCTACGTTGCTTAACCGGTCATTTTTCTTTTGTAGATATGCGGGATAATCCAACATCACACTGAAGTTTTTCAGGTTTGGCCGGTCAACAACAGTTATTTCATGGGAAGAGGAACGAAAGCCGGCAGCATCAAAGTTGAAAGAAACATCACGTTGAATATTTTGGAATACGTGCTCATACATGCCCGCTTCATTCAATGTCATTTTTGTTTTTCTTCCGGCAGTATTTAGGTAAACCTTATCGGGAATCACATCTCCATCAAGCGCTAGCTGCAAGGTGTAATCCTCGTTCCTGAAAGCAACAAAAGATTTGTTCTGCAAATTGAAAGAAAAAGGAGCTTCGGGTACAAATTCTTTATTGAAGTTGATAATCCGTTGATTACTCTCAGTGAACACGTGTGGAAGGAACAGTAATAGTAATAATAGTAAAGCGGCAGGAAATGCCAAATAACGCAAATATCCCAGATTACTGTTCAAATCAATAGCCACAGGAAATGAGAATACTGAAAACTGCTGGGTACGCTGGGAAATACTGGCAGCAACAAATGCATTATTGCCAGCACCGCTATTCTGTAACTGTATGATATTCAGTAACTTATCTCTTATATCAGGGAAATAATTACCAATTTGACGAGCCGCTTCTTCATCGTTAATTTGACGTTTGTTGTCGTAGAGACATAAGACAGGGTTTAGAATATAGCGATATAGAATAAAGACAAAAAGCAATAAGAATGAAAAGAACAAGATGGCCCGCAAGGGAGAATTGAGCCGCAAAGAGTATTCAGCATAGCTGATTAATAAATAAATTGAAATGATAATAGTAGCGAAAAAAATACTTCCCTTAAGCAGTTTGTTTAAATAATACTTTTTCTTATAAGCTTTAAGCTGCTCTATAATAAGGTTAAAATTGGTTGAAGGTGCCATAAAAAAATCAATTAATTTCCAACTCAATCGGACAATGGTCCGAATGTACTGCTTCATTCAAAATGCTTGCGCCAGACAATCGGTTTCTCATATGTTCCGAAGCCATGTGATAATCAATACGCCAGCCTAAGTTACGTTCACGCGCGCGTTGGCGGTAAGTCCACCAGGAATACTGATGGGGCTTGTCATTAAAATACCTAAAAGTATCAATAAAACCAGCATCTAAAAACTTTGAAACCCAGGCCCTTTCTTCCGGCAAAAAGCCAGATGTTTTAGCATTCCGTTCCGGGTTGTGAATATCAATCGGTTTGTGGCATATATTGTAATCACCACTGATGATTAAATTCGGTTTAGATTGCTTAAGTTCCATAATATACGTAAAAAAATCGTCAAGCCACTGCATTTTAAATGACTGCCGAACATCACCCGTAGTGCCGGAAGGCATGTAAACACTTATTAACGAAAAATCCTGAAAGTCGGCTCTCAGGACCCTGCCTTCACAATCATACGCATCAATACCGCAGCCAAGTTCAACATGTACGGGTTCGTGTTTGCTTAAAATGGCTACTCCGCTGTACCCTTTCTTTTCAGCAGGCATCCAAAATATGTTGCGAAAACCAATTTCCCGAAAAACATTCAAGTCGAGCTGATCTTCCAGGGCTTTCACCTCTTGCAAACAAACCATGTCGGCGTTAGTGTTAGCTAACCATTCAGCAAAACCTTTTTTTAGTGCGGCACGAATGCCATTTACATTATAAGAAATAATTTTCACGATGCGGCTTAAGTTTAATGTCTAAAGTTTGATGTTTATAATTTGAACATAAAACTAGAAACTAAAAACAAAAAACTAAAAAACGAAAACTACACCACAATATTCAGCTCTTGCTCAAAATATTCGATAATATGCATTTTTAATAACTTCTCTTGTTCCAGAAGGTCAAAGTGGGGTAACTTTTTTATCAAAGTCCAGTGAGGCCAGCCTTCTTTATCAGACCCACCAAGTTCATAAAAACCAGAAAGACTCAACACTTTACAGATAGCAATGTGCATCAAATCTTGCTTTTCTTCTTTAGAGAAATGCTGGGCTCCCCTACCCAACTCCTGTACACCAATCAAGAAAAGTACAGCATTCAAATCAGTCGGGCGTTTGCCAAGTAATGTTCCGAGCTGATTCAGCAAACTATGCCAATTTTTTTCCAGCTCAAGGTCTTTTTTATACATAACAGACGTTTTGGGAAAATGCTGTTTCAAATTTTCAGTGTAAATTGAAGTATACAATCTAGCAAAAACTAAAAGTAGTATACATAATTGATTAACGAGATTTGATGATAGAAGATTTTATTTCGTTGCTTTTTCCGCGATATTGTCTTGTAAGTGGTGCGCCACTGGCCAAAGGAGAGGAACTTATTGCAACCGATATTATAACGAAATTACCAAAGTATGACTTAAGGCATGATGACATCGCTCAGAAATTTTACGGAAAGGTGAGGGTACAACATGCCCTGGCTTTCTACAAGTTTGTGAAAGGCGGAAATGTTCAGAAAATATTACATGTCCTAAAATACCGGAATTGTCCCGAATTGGGAATTATGCTGGGCAGGTGGTTTGGCAATACAATAAAAGAGGCAGGTTATGAGTTTGATATTCTCGTTCCGGTGCCATTGCATAAAACCCGACTAAGGCAAAGGGGCTACAACCAAAGTGATAAAATTGCTGAAGGAATGTCAATTACCCTTGAAACTGCCTGGATAGATGATATTGTGGAGAGAACCCAGAAAACCATTACCCAAACAGGCAAAGACCGTATAGATCGATTCGAGAATGTTGCTAATATTTTTTCTCTTTTAAAGCCAGAAGCAATTGAAGGAAAAAGAGTATTACTAATTGACGATGTAGTTACAACCGGCTCAACCCTGGAGTCTTGTGTAATGGCAATCAATGAAGGAAATTGTAAAAGCGTGAGCATAGCGGCATTGGCTTCAGCAGAATAGCATGAAATGGAATTAGGCCAAACATTCTCATAAAGAAATTCTTCTCGAATAGGTATAAATTAAACAAATCCATTAGTTAACGAATAATTTCGTGATTAATAACGACAATTGACGTATAACTTCGTGATTAATAACGACAATTGACGTATAACTATGATAACGAACGGCACATGTACTAGATATTCTGGGAGAAACCACCAATCATGAAGGTTTTGAGTTGATCCATCTGAGCCTGGAAGGTGTAACCAAAAATAGCCTGAACTGTCTGATCCAGCAAATAGACATTTCACAAAAAGAGATGGTTACCCTGCTCCATCTTTCTCCACGTACCATCCAGCGAATGAAAGAAACGGATAAATTACCTACTGCCGCATCGGGTCAAATTATTAAAATTGCCAAAGTTTTTGCCAGGGCCAGAGAAGTATTAATAAGTCTGGAAAAAGCCCGTATTTGGCTCAAGTCACCTCTCACTACCACGGAGGAGACTAACCTATAAATTTACTAGATACTCCAACCGGCATACAATGGGTTAGGGACCATTGACGTTTATTCATAATGCTGGTATACAGGCTTTATATGCCCGAACATGCAAAAAAACTTGACGGAAAAGGTGACGAATTATATGGGAGCAGATGGAATACAAAAGGAAATCAGGTAATTTACGGAGCAGCCTTTCGCTCGTTGGGGTACCGTGTCAATAATCCACATCTCGTAAAAGTACTAGTTATGGTTACCATTCAGATACCGGAAACTGGTATTCAAAAAAAACAAAAAAGCCCGGACAAAATTGCCCGGGCTTCAATTAAGATTTTCGTTTTCTATTAATAATTAGTTCCTGCCCTAATCATAGCACAACGGAAACCAATGTAAGAAGTTGCAGAATCCTGCTCAAGGTAACGACGAGTTCCGGGCGACATCCAGTAAGCAACATCTTTCCATGAACCTCCTTTGAATACCCTTACTTCATCAGTAATATATGAGTTGAAGTTTTCGCTGTCATATTCATCGGCAGGATCAATGTAACCATCGCGACGAATTGGGTTCAGATCTTCAAAATCCTGGAATGAAAGCGGGCGGTAAACGTCAATTACCCATTCGGCTACGTTTCCGGCCATGTTATATAAACCAAAATCGTTCGGTGGGTATTCATAAATATAATCGGTAATCATAGCCCCATCATTCAACTTACCAGCAATACCTGCATAGTCTCCTCTTCCTCTTTTGAAGTTACCCATAAAATATCCCATTTTTTTACCATAAGGATTCCGGGTAGCATGGCCGTCCCATGGATAAATACGTTGATGCGTTTGGTTTTCATCAAGATACTGCGTTCCAATAAGTGCAGAAGCTGCATATTCCCATTCAGCTTCGGTTGGTAAACGGAAATCAGGTAAAACAACACCACTTTCTAAAGGAATTCGGCCTCCTTCAGGAATATTCACATCTACATCAGAATCCTCGAGCAGTTTTTCGTTTACAACAGATGTTCTCCATCGGCAGTAATCATTAGCTTGTCGCCAGCTTACTCCTACCACCGGAAAGTACCTGAAACCAGGATAGCGAAGGTAGTGGTTTACATAAGGATCATTAAAGGCCAGTTCACGTTGCCACACGGCCGTATCGGGCAGGGCTGATTCGTAAAACTCCAGCGTAGAATCTTGCTGAATATCAAAAAGATATTCTAACCAGTGAATATTAGCAATTTCAGTCTGGTCCATGTAAAAGGAAGCAACTGTTACAGTGCGCTCAAGGTTGTCGCGACTATACATAAGGTCTTCTTCACGGCTTCCCATAACGTGTCGCCCCCCTTCAATATACACCATGTTCGGTGCGTCGGGTTGACCTTGAAATTCGTTCAGGGTAAAATGGCCTTCTACATTGTATTCAATACCTGTTGCAGAACTTGCATTACCCGGAGTTACGCTTGTAGGATGCTTCTTGCTACAGGAAACAAGAAATACTGTACCGCAAAGCGCGTACGATAACAGTTTAGCATACTTCACAAATTTTTTCATAACCTGTTGATTTTCAATAAATAACACCTGTTTGAAATAAGTAGAGAAAAAGGTATAAAAAGTAATAACTATTTCACTTATATTAAAACACGAAAATGCTCACAAATATACAGTATTAACAATTAAATGTGCCTAAAAGTATATGGATGTAAGTATTATCCGGAATTCAAGAAAAATTAAACTAACAGAATCACACAAAACAACGGTTAAATATGCATTTAATTGCGTATCTGTAAATATTATCTTTCAATGGATTGCAAAATATCCAGGGCTTCGTGAATTGATAATACTTCCTGGATAACAAGAATGGGTCTTTTTTTGGTTTCCTTTAATACGCAGCGCTTTGGATGGGTTTGCACAAACTGAAGGATTTTGCCAAAAGTGTCTGAATTAAAATAAGTGGCATCGTCAGAAGTAACGAAGTAACCTTTCATTTTTTCATTTTTCAACACCAGCTTTTCAAAGCCCAGGTTTTCGGCAACCCATCGTACCCTCACTGCCAGGAGTAATTCTTGTACGGAAGTAGGCAAAGGGCCGAATCGATCGGCCAGCATATGCTCGAATTTAGACAGCTCATCTTCATCTTTCAGGTTGTCGAGGCGGGAATAAAGGCTGAGACGTTCAGAAATATTAGCTACATAGTCTTCAGGAATAATGAGTTCGAGGTCAGTCTCAATATTACAATCGGTTACTAAGGCTTTGGTATTATCTTGTAGTTCTTTGGTAAAAAGTTCTTTAAACTCATTTTCTTTCAATTCCTGCACAGCCTCGTCCAGTATTTTGTGATACATCTCAAAACCCAGGTCGGTAATGAAGCCGCTTTGTTCAGTACCCAGCATGTTACCGGCTCCCCTGATATCCAAATCACGCATGGCTACTTTGAAACCATCGCCCAGGTCAGAAAATTCTTCCAGCGTGCGCAATCTTTTGCGGGCATCAGAGCTTAACCCTGATGCAGGGGGGGAAAGAAGGTAACAGTACGCTTTTTTATTAGAGCGCCCTACCCTGCCCCGCATTTGATGTAAATCTGATAAACCAAACATGTGGGCGTTGTTAATAATGATAGTATTGGCATTGGGGATGTCCAGCCCAGATTCAATAATGTTTGTAGAAACCAAAACATCATAATCCCCATCAATAAACTTCATCATTGCCTTCTCGAGCTGTGCCCCTTCCAACTGACCGTGGGCAATGCCTATACTGGCATCGGGTACCAAACGGAGAATGACATTGGCAATTTCTTCAATATTCGCAATGCGGTTATGGACAAAAAAGACCTGTCCGCCGCGCCGAAGCTCATGACTAACGGCATCGCGAATGATTGTTTCACTGAAAGTATGAATTTCAGTAGTTACAGGTTGGCGATTGGGCGGGGGCGTAGCTATAATACTGAGGTCACGGGCACCCATCAATGAAAAATGCAGGGTGCGGGGAATGGGGGTAGCCGTAAGCGTGAGCGTGTCTACATTTACTTTAAATTCTTTTAATTTTTCTTTTACTTTTACTCCAAACTTTTGCTCTTCGTCGATGATTAACAGCCCTAAATTTTGAAATTCAACATCTTTGCCCACTAGGCGATGGGTGCCAATTACTAAGTTAACCTTTCCTTCTTTCAAAGATTTTAATACTTCTTTTATACTTTTTGTAGATTTAAAACGGTTGATGTACTGAACCTCCACAGGAAAGTCAGCAAGCCTCTCTTTGATGGTACGGTAATGTTGTAAGGCAAGTATGGTGGTGGGTACCAATATAGCAACTTGTTTCCCCTCCGATACCGCTTTGAAGGCAGCACGAATGGCCACTTCGGTTTTTCCGAATCCAACATCACCGCAAATGAGCCGATCCATAGGGTGTGGTTCTTCCATATCTTCCTTAACGTCAGCTGTGGCTTTGGCCTGGTCGGGGGTGTCTTCATACATAAAGGAAGATTCCAGTTCGGCCTGCAAAAAACTGTCGGGTTTAAAGGCAAACCCATCTACTGCTTTGCGTTTGGCATAAAGCTCAATTAAGTCGCGGGCAAGTTCCTTAACTTTCTTTTTAGCCCGTTTTTTCTTGTTTTCCCACTCCTGAGAGCCCAGCTTGCTGATGACCGGAGGGGAATCTTCTTTGCCACTGTATCTGGAAATTTTGTGCAAAGAGTGGATGCTGATATACAATAAGTCATCATCGCGGTACACCAAGCGAATAGCTTCTTGCATGCTTCCTCCAACATCTACTTTTTCAAGGCCTGTAAAACGGCCAATGCCATAATCCACATGCGTAACATAATCACCGGGTTGCAGGCTTCGGAGTTCTTTGAGGGTGAGGGCTTTTGATTTTGAGAACCGCTCTTTGGTTTTGTGCCTGAAAAAACGCTCGAACAGTTGATGGTCTGTATAGCAGGCAATTCCATTGGTTTTGTCAATAAAACCTGACCGCAATGGTACGGGTAAATCATCAAAAATAACAGTATGGTCTAATTCCTCAAAAATTGTCCGCAACCGCTCCAACTGCTTTTCCGACTCTGAAGCAACGATATTTTGGATGCGATTATCCTGGTTTTCGTGAAGGTGCTCTACCAATAACTCAAAGTTCTTATTAAATGAAGGTTGAGAGGAAGCGTCAATCCGAAAAACCTGATCGGTAGGAAAAAAGAAACGGTTCCCAAATTCAACAGTAGAAAAATCGTTCAACACTTCAATAAAATGCGCTTGTGTTTCGTACAGGGCAGATGGCGGCAATACAACCTGCGTATTGCCGGAAACCTTAAGGATTTGGTCAAAATTTTCTTCTACTTTTTGAAAAGTATTCTGAATAATATCTACAGTTTGTTCGTAGTCTTGAAGCCAGATTGTGGTGTGTTCAGGTAAAAACTCTAAAAGCGATTGCCTTTCATCTCCCTGCAAGCTTTCTTCTGTTTTAATATTAGGAATAATAATTACCTGCTTTACTTCTTCTTTGGAAAGCTGTGATAAGGGGTCAAAAATTCGGATGGTTTCAATTTCGTCTCCAAACAGTTCGATGCGATACGGCAAATCACTGGCAAAGGAAAAGACATCGATGATACCACCCCTTACAGAATATTGGCCCGGTTCAAAAACAAAGTCGGTTTTTTCAAAGTGATGCGTAGCCAGAAGTTCCTGTAAAAAGGGTATATCTATTTGTTCGCCAATGCTCGCAGAAAACGTAACCCGGCTCAGGGTATTTTTATTAATCAATTTTTCAGAAAGTGCCTCAGGATAGGTTACAATCAGCTCCCCGGCAGTCTGCAAATTAGTAATGTGCCCAAGTACTTCAGTTCGCATCAAAATATTGGCATTTTCAGTTTCTTCAAACTGGTAGGGCTTTTTGTAAGAAGTAGGAAATAATAGAATCCCCTGTCGGGGAAGCAAGGCCTGCAAATCACTTTGAAAATAAGCCGCCTCTTCTTTATCGGGAAAAATAAAAAGATGGTGCTGCCGGGGCTGAAGTTTATATATGGAAGCAGCATACACCGCATCTAAGCTCCCGGCCAGGCCCTTGACATGAAGACGGGTTACTTCATCTTTATGAACAATGCCGGCAATAGTTTGCAGCAGGCTATCTTCTTTATATTTTTGGATAAAATCTGTTATTTGCATTTAATTTACTTAATTCAAAAACCACCCCAGGCTTACTACGTTTTTATATATATTGTTAAAAACCTAAAATAGTATAACAAAAAACAAGTAAATATGAATGTTGTTATACAATAAAACGGAGATTTGAAATATGCGGGAGCAAGATAAAAATACGAAAACATATCGACATGAGAATGCACTGGCAAAATTAGAAAAAATTCATCCGCATTTAATGCTGATATATTTAACAATTATTGGTAGCTCTCTCATTTTTTTATTTATAATCCTTGCCTACACGATAAATAAAGCTGACAGTGGCTTTTTTCTAAATATACAGTTCCCAAAGTCTTTTTCAGTAAGCCTGGTAGTATTATTAATTTCAAGCTTTTCACTCAGTAAGGCCATCCCTGCATACGAAAATGGAAATATAGATGTTTTGAAAAAGTCATTAGGCATTACATTAATTCTGGGAGTGCTGTTTACCATATGCCAGTATATTGGCTGGTATGAGTTAAATAAAGCGGGAGTTTACCTAACAGGGGAAGCCTCAGGTGCTTATCTTTACGTGATTTCAGGAATGCATGCTTTACATTTGGCTTTCGGTATTGCATTTCTCTCAACTACTTATTTCAAGGTGATGGGCATTTCTAAAGACCCGGTCAGAACACTCATCATGGAAACCAACCCATACCACAAAATAAAGCTGAAAATGCTATCGGTATACTGGCACTACCTGGATGTGATGTGGGTTTTCCTTTTCTTTTATTTTCTATTTAGCTTTTGAGGGGTTTTTGAAAATAAAAAGCTTGTCGGTAAGATAAAACCCGGTACTGCAAAGCATGGCCTCAGATAGCAGCGGAGCTTCAATTCCCTTTTTGAATACAGCATTTGAAGATTTAAATATTCGGGCTTCGTTCCATAATCCTTCCAGAATAAACTGCTGAAGGATGGCACTTCCACCCTCCACAATCACTGAGTGAATATTTCGGTGGAGTAAATCTGCCAACAGTGCTTGAAAAAAGCTGACTTTTTCCGAAATGGTATCTGATAAATCTACAAATTCAAGGTTAGCCTCTTTATGATTTTTTTTCAAATTATAGCAGATTGTAGGCTGGCTTCCGTCAAAAAGGCGAAGGTTTTGGAGCAACCGGAGCTGGCGGTCAATGACAATCCGTATAGGGTCACAGCCTTCCCAGTTACGCACATTGAGTTGGGGGTTATCATAATAAGCGGTATTTGGCCCAACCAAAATAGCATCCTCCTCTGACCGCCATTTATGCACAATTTTTCTTGAAAGCACATTACTGATCCATTTAGAGTCATAATTTTCTCGGGCAATATATCCGTCAGCGGTTTCGGCCCACTTTAATATTATGTAAGGCATGCTGTGCTTTTGTGCATAATAATACCGAAAATTAAGGGCTTCTTCATCTTTTTCAAGTACGCCAAGGGTAGCCTCAATATTTCTTTCATGAAGTTTATCCAGTAAATCACTCCTTTTTATGTCAGTTGCTATTAAATTTGCGATGACGATACCGCCAATGTTATGAGTAGCCAGTAAGTCAATATGTGCAAGCAAATCGGTATCTGTTAAGGTAGAGACATATAATATGCTGCCTTTTAATAATGATTCATCAGAAACTTTAGCAAAAAGATAAGGAATAAAATGGATGGAAGTGTTTTTTTGAACCCATCCCTCAGCAATTATTTTTTGATTTAAAACAACAGCACCGCCCGCCAAAAAAAGTGGCGAAGATTTACCCAGCCCAAGTGAAGCTAAAAATAGTGCACGTTGCATAAAAGGAATGTGATGTTCTGTAGCCATAGGTATTAAAAAATGAATAATAGGGTATTTTTACTAAAAACACTATTTGAAGAAACACAAAATAAACTCAGGTCCCAGGAAAAGGTACAATCAGCTTATTCGGAAGCTGAAATTCGAAATATAACGTATTTACTGGTTGAATATGTTGCGGGAGCCAGCAGAACAGACATAGTTATAAACAAACAGGTAAGCATTAATGAAAAAAAACTAAAACAATTAGAAGATACCATTACAAGGCTTGGTAACTACGAACCTATACAATATATAATAGGAAGTACATGGTTTTATGGAAGGCAGTTTCTCGTTAATAAAGAAGTGTTGATTCCGAGAAGGGAAACAGAAGAGTTGGTACATTTGGTGGTTTCCGAAAACCGTGAAAAAAGTGTAAAGATACTGGATATTGGAACAGGAAGTGGTTGCATCGCTATTACATTAAAAAAAGAAATAGAAAAATCTGAAGTTACTGCTGTTGATATCAGCAAAACAGCATTGGATGTAGCAAAGCAAAACGCTGAATTGCTCCAGGCACTAGTTAATTTTTGTGAGGCAGATATTTGTGCTAATAATTTTTTTGAGAACAGCATGCAAAAAAAACTTTATCATTTTGACATCATTGTGAGCAACCCTCCATATGTACGGCAAACTGAGGTAAGTGAAATGAGCAAAAATGTAGTGGATTATGAACCGAAACAAGCACTCTTCGTATCAGATAAAGACCCGCTTGTGTTTTATAAAGCAATAATTTCGGCCATTGCTGAAAGTTCCTCTTCAGAAAAGTATTTGTTAAAAAAAGGAGGTGGAATATTTTTTGAGGTGAATGAAAATCTTTCAGAAAACGTAGCATGTTTGCTGAGGGAAAACAGCTTTGGAAAGATCAAAGTATTAAAAGATTTACAGCAGAAATATAGATTTGTTTGTGGAACGCTAAGATAAATAAATCAAGAAAGTTATAATTCTTCTTAGAAATTATTTTACAAATTCAAGAAGATGTTATATTTTTGTAAAAATTAAAATATTACAATATTGAATAATATATATCCAATATTTGACACAATCATTCAAACAGCTCAAAAAGAGCAACTTCTTAAACAAAAAGGCGTTGTGGTTTGGATGGTAGGATTATCAGGATCCGGAAAAAGCACATTAGCACGAGCATTAGAGAATACCTTACATGAGCAAGGAATGCTCACTGAATTACTCGACGGTGATAACTTACGCACGGGTGTAAACAATAATCTGGGATTTTCTGAAGAAGACCGAAAAGAGAACATTCGCAGGGCGGCAGAAGTATCCAAGCTTTTTGCCCATTGTGGTATCATAACCATATGTTCGCTTATCAGCCCCACGGAAGAGATAAGAAAAATGGCCAGGGAGATCATCGGGGATGAGCGCTATGTGGAAGTATTTATAGATTGCCCCATAGAAGTATGCGAGCAACGTGATGTAAAAGGGCTGTATGCAAAAGCAAGACGGGGCGAAATCAAAGATTTTACGGGCATAGATTCTCCCTTTGAAGCACCAGCAGCACCTTCAGTAAAGCTGGAAACCCACAAAAAGAGCATTGATGAATGCCATACGATATTAGTAAATGAAATATTGAAAAAAGTTAAAGTTTAAAACCTGATTGTAAAAAATTGACAAATCAGCAAACTATTTGTAAACATGATTTCATATAATCTCACTCACTTAGAACAATTAGAGTCAGAAGCGATCTACATAATGCGGGAAGTGGCTTCACAGTTTGAAAAGCCAGTGCTTCTGTTTTCTGGAGGTAAAGACTCAATCGTAATGGTGCGTCTTGCACAAAAAGCCTTTTGGCCGGCAAAAATCCCTTTCCCATTGATGCACATTGATACGGGACACAATTTTCCTGAAACCATAGAATTTCGGGATAACCTGGTAGAAAAATTAGGGGCAGACCTTATTGTAAGGACGGTACAGGAATCTATTGATAAAGGAAGAGCCGTGGAAGAAAAAGGGCCGAACCCAAGCAGAAATTCTTTACAAATCATTCCCTTGTTGGACGCGATTGAAGAATTTAAGTTTGATGCAGCATTTGGTGGGGCCAGACGGGATGAAGAAAAGGCACGCGCCAAAGAAAGGTTCTTCTCGCACCGTGATGAGTTTGGACAATGGAACCCCAAAAACCAACGCCCTGAGCTTTGGTATTTATTTAATGGAAAAAAGCAAATGGGCGAACACTTCCGCGTGTTCCCTTTGAGTAACTGGACGGAAATGGACGTGTGGCAATACATAGCCCAGGAAAAACTGGAAATTCCTAAAATTTATTTCTCTCACGAAAGGAAAATGGTTAACCGCGGTGGTGTACTATTAGCAGAATCCGAGTTTATCACCCTGATGGACGGTGAAAGATATGAGAATAGGATCATCAGGTTCAGGACTGTAGGTGACATGACCTGCACCGGGGCTGTAGAATCAGACGCGGATAACATAGAAAAAATTATTCAGGAAGTGGCAGCTGCCAGGGTTACAGAAAGAGGAGGAAGAGCAGATGACAAAAGGTCAGAAGCGGCTATGGAAGACAGAAAAATTCAAGGATATTTTTAACGCATTTGAAAACAATTAAATATATGACAATTACAGAAGACATCGCCAAGGTAAGTGAGCAGTATCTCAGTATGGATTTACTGCGATTTACAACAGCCGGAAGTGTTGATGACGGTAAAAGCACCCTGATTGGGCGCTTGTTGTTTGACAGCAAAGCTATCTTCGAAGACCAACTGGATGCCATTGAGCAAACAAGCCGGAATGCCGGGGATGAAAATGTAAACCTGGCATTGGTTACAGATGGATTACGAGCTGAGCGGGAACAAGGCATCACCATTGATGTTGCATATAGATATTTTGCTACTCCCAAGCGTAAGTTTATTATTGCCGATACCCCGGGCCATATTCAATATACCCGAAATATGGTAACAGGGGCTTCTTCTGCCAACCTCGCCATTGTATTAATTGATGCCCGGCACGGAGTGGTAGAGCAAACCTGTCGCCATGCATTTATTGCCTCTTTGTTGCAAATCAAGCATTTGGTGTTGTGCGTTAATAAAATGGATCTGGTTGATTATGCACAGGAGCCATTTGAGAAAATCAAAAAGGATTTCAAAGACTTTAGCTCAAAGCTGGATATTCCAGACATTCAATATATTCCAATCAGTGCCCTGAAAGGTGATAATGTAGTGCATAAGTCGGAAAAAACGCCCTGGTATGAAGGCCCAAGTTTGTTATATGCGTTGGAAACCGTACAAGTGGCCAGTGACTGGAACCACGTGGATTGCAGACTTCCTGTGCAGCGGGTAATTCGTCCTCAGTCTGATAAGTATCATGATTACAGGGGATATGCCGGAAGAATTGAAGGTGGCATATTCAAACCAGGCGACGAAGTGATGGCACTCCCTTCCGGGTTAACCTCCAAAATTTCCTCAATCGGAACCTTAGACGGAGAATTGGAAGAGGCCTACCCTCCTATGGCGGTATCAGTAACACTAGAAGATGATATCGATATCAGCCGGGGCGATATGATAGTAAAGCCTGATAATCAGCCTAAAGTTGGCCAGGATATTGAAATGATGGTGTGCTGGCTGAACGAAAAAGCATTAGTGCCCGGTGGAAAGTATACCATCAAGCACACCGCTAAGGAAGCGCGTTGCATTATTAAAGAAGTAAAATACAAGGTGAATATCAACACTTTGCACCGTATTGAAGATGATTTGAGTATTGGGCTGAATGATATTGGAAGAATACAAATCAGGACTACTGCCCCGCTCATGTATGACTCATACAAGAAAAACCGGACAACTGGGAGTGTAATTCTGATAGATGAATTCACAAACGAAACCGTAGGTGCCGGTATGATTATTTAAATCGTTGGAAACCAAAATAAAAAAACCTCTGTGATTAATTTCACAGAGGTTTTTTTTGTGACCTTGGTAAGGTAGCATAGAAGAATAAATATATCCCCGTGGCTTGTGTCGCTGGGGAACTGGTCCTCACAAGACACCAGCAAAGAGGTATGTGAGGCACAGGCCTTAGTTATGGATAGATATTTATTTCAATGATCCCTAACCATTATCTGCTGGCTACCCCCCGACTTTCATTCGGATGAAAATTCACCCAGTCAGCCGTTACAAAAGATTGCTTGGGTAAGCCTTCTGCAGAACGAACTACAAAATACAATGTATGTTTCCCGGAGGGAACTTCAGAAAAGTCAGCTTCAATATTCCTGAAAACTTCAGCATTGCCGGTGTTGGGTACTTCCAAAGTACTAATGAGTGGCCCATCCTGCGCATCTAAACGGGCTTCTAGAGTAAAGCCTGAAGCAGTAGCGCCCAACCTGAATATCAATTTAGCAATATCTGTGAAATCCACATTTTCAAAGGCGAAGTAGTCGCCGTTGCGCAGTTCGGTAAGATAAGTAAAGTCTTTTTCCTTTGGTGTAATGATCTTGTTAGCCCTTTTGGAGCTTTCATCATAAAACTCAGCCTGTACACGGGCATTTCTCAGGGATACTACTTCTTTGGCAGTGAGCGGCCCAACTACCTCTCCTCCTTCATCTGTATAAGTAGCTGTTAAGATATATGAGCCGTCTTCCTGAGCTTCAATATGGCGGTCGGCTGTAATTACAGCTTGTAGTGGAAGCAGCTTGGTTACATTTTTATCATCTAAAGAAAGAATATATTGTACGATGGTAGTAGCGTCTTCTTCAGTTACAGCCTGAGGGGGCATAGCGCGGTCGCCCCAATTGCCAGATCCACCGGTTAGCACTTTTTGTACAAGCTGGTTGGCCGTAGCTTCATCGTTTTCATATCGATCAGCTACACTGTTATAAGCAGGGCCTACCGAAGCTTTTTCAAAACTATGGCAGGCTTTGCAACCACTATTTTCTATCAATGACAAGCCTTCGCCACCTGAAGTATTTTGCTGATGCCCGGCGGCAATGGTGGTAATATCATGCCCCTGAGGCAGGAAATCATAATAAAACTGCACTGATTCGGAATTGATACCGGAATTCAATGTACCGTCCTCTTTATCTATAACTTTTACCTGGTAATTAATAGAGCGGTTATCCCAGTAAAATGAAGTGTTTCCGGCTATTTCTATGTTCACTTCCGGCCTTTCATTGCCTACCTGGATTTCAAGATCGCGGGCTACGCTTTCCCCAGCCTCATCGGTAACCACCAATTTAGCTTTGTAAATGCCCGGGTTTTCAAAAGTAAAAGCAGGGTTTGCTTCTGTGGAAGCCACGTTTTCTTCAGAAGTAAAATACCAGGTATAAGAAAGCGCATCATTTTCATCGTAATCCATAGAGCCTTCACTGGAGAAATTGACGGTGAGGGGAGCCGCGCCAATGGTTTTATCAGCAGCTATTTTGGCAATGGGCTTGCGGTTACCTTCTGCATAATCAATTTTGAACAAAGAAGCCTCGGGATTGGCCGCAAACCAGTTAGTGCCATATTCCAGCACATACAAAGAACCATCGTGCCCCATCAGCATATCAATGGGATGGTACAATTTCATAGAGTCCAGAAAAGGCTCAACTCGAACCAGGTCACCATTCTCATCCATCGTTGCTACCCTGATCCAGTCACGAATCCAGTCATAAACGAATAATTTATTATCAAAATATTCGGGCAGGCGATTGGGATAGTGGGCATATTTTTCATAGTGGTACACCGGGCCGGCCATGGCGTTTCGTCCTCCTTTTTCTACATAAGGAAATTGTGTTGTTTCATCGTAAGGGTACCAGATGAACGATTTCTGGAAAGGAGGAAGCGTGTCGATACCTGTATTATTCACAGACGTATTCACCGGAGCTTCGGGGTCGAAAAGTGGGCCAACCTCATTGGTTTCAAAATTATAGTCATGGTAAGGCATGTTACCACGGAAATAGGGCCATCCAAAATTTCCCGCTTTTTTAGCTTGTTTTACGGCATCATGCCCTTTGGGACCTTTGTCGCCGGGCACACGGGCATCGGGCCCAACATCACCCCAATACAAATAGCCTGTTTCCTGGTCAATATTAATTCTGTAAGGGTTGCGGCAACCCATCACATAAATTTCCGGGCGGCCCTGAGAACCATCTTTCGGGAACAAATTGCCATCGGGAATGCTGTAAGTGCCATCTGCTTCCGGTTTGATGCGCAATATTTTACCACGCAAATCATTGGTATTAGCAGAAGTGCCCTGTGCATCCCAGGAAGACCGTCCGGGGCGTTCGTCAATAGGCGCATATCCGTCAGAGGCAAAAGGGTTGGTGTCATCTCCGGTGGAAAGATACAACAGGCCATCCGGCTCAAACTCGATAGAACCGGCCGTATGGCAGCAGGTTTCCCTTTGCACGGGTACTTTCAATACTATTTTTTCGGAAGAAAGCAAAAGGCTATCCCCCAGCAGTTTGAAGCGGGAAAGGTGCTGCACGGGTTCTTCACCAGCCGGGGAATAGTACATATAAATGTATTGATTATGGTAGAAATCAGGGTCTTTGGCAATACCCATGAGTCCATCTTCAAATTCGGTATGTACATCAATCTGTGCCAATACTTTTACCCTTTCTTCTTTGGGCAAATACAGTTTTACCGCCCCTTTTCTTTCAGTAAAGATAATCCTTCCATCGGGCAGCATTTCCAACTCAGTAGGCTCATCCAAAGAATTGGTAACCAGGATTTTCTTTACAAAGCGGTTATCTTCTGGTACACGCAGAGAGTGAGACAGATTGTAATCAAGGCGATTATCGCCAATGGCATAGATAATTCCTTCCTGCAAAGCTTGTTGCAATTCAGAAAGGGTAGCTGCATTATTCAAACAAAAAACGTGTCCGCCATCGTAGGCACGCTTGAACGATTGTAGTTTACTTTGTTCTGCACTGTTGTCTTTAGCAGAAATCAATTTAGTAGGTGTTTCCTGATGTTCGGGATGATCTGCTTCTGAGCCTTCTTCGCTGTTTAATAAATTTTGGTACCAGGGCCACAAATAAGGTGTGTTGATGGACGCATTGATACTCACCAGCCCGCCACCAGCCTGCACAAAACGTTCAATGTCGGTTTGCTCTCGAATGCCCAGGGCTTCGGCAGGTGTACCTAACAAAACGAGTGCACTGTAATTTTGCAAATTTTCTTCTTTAAGGCTGGATGTACTTAAAGTTGTATCAACAGCAAAGCCATTTTTCTGCCCAATTTGTTGAAGAACATCAAAGCCTTCAGGAACTGGTTTTTCTTGAGTAGGATGAAAGAAAACCAAAACTTTTTCTTCCCTTTCACCAGAGCAGGAAAGAAATATCACCGATAAAAACGTGAATACAATAAAATATGCACTTATTCTAGAACTCATGCTACAATGCAACTATTAAATGATTAATGAAGAAAAGCGCATTTCATCACACCACTGTGAATCATCTGCGCTTAATAAAACTGATATTAATATCAAATAAGTTCAATGATTTGACCTGTTGCCCGTTGTCAATTTCTATTAACTGGCAACCGGAAACCGGCCACTGGTATTACTTCCCTGCAAATTTCTCTACTCCTGCTGCATACATAATACCGCCCAGAACATGTTGGAGGAAAAGCGGGTCTGCATAACTTTCATCGGTATGGCCCAGGCCGGTATAAAAAGCTTTGCCACCGTCAAATTCATGGTACCATACAATGGGGTGATTTTCTCCGTTTTCACCGCCTTCGTAGGTAGATTCATCCAGATAAGCCAGCACCGTCAGGTTGGGGTTGATATTTTTATAATTATACCACTCGTCCCAACGTTCCCACTCAGAAGGCAAATGCGCCGTAGAAGGATGGTTTTTATCAGTAACTTTGATAAGAGCATCTTGTTGTTTCGGGTGGCTTTTAAAATATGCACCAACCAATTTCCCATACCATTCCCAATCATATTCGGTATCGGCCGCCGCATGGATACCTACAAAACCGCCTCCATTTTTGATATATGTTTCAAAAGCTTCCTGTTCATCTTTGTTTAGTACATCCCGGGTAGTGCTCAAAAAAACTACTGCATCGTACTGTTTCAGGTTGTCTTGATTAAAGTCATAGCCCCAGCGGGTTTCAGTTACTTCAAAGCCATTTTCTTTCCCCAAATTTTTAAGGGCCTCCACTCCGGCAGGAATAGAGCGGTGTTCATAACCATCAGTTTTGGTAAACACCAGAATTTTGGCGCCTTGCAGGGGTTTTTCATTTTTTATGCCTTCATCCTCATTTGCTGCATCGCAATGAGACAGAGTTAGCAAAGAAAACATGCTAAGGGCCAGGAAGGCCACAAATTGGGTAAGTGAAGTGGTTTTCATAATATTATAATTCTTTGATTTTTATATCCCGGAACCAAACCTGATCGCCATGATCTTGCAGGCCAATGTGACCTTTTCCTGCCCGCCCATACATGGGAAACTTGTCAAACTTACTTTGGGCTAATGAGTCCTCCCAAGCCTGACTGCCCAGTTCATATTCTACTACTTTTTCGCCATTAAGCCAGTGCTCTACATGCCCATTATTGACAATAAGACGTGTATTGTTCCATTCTCCGGCAGGTTTTACGGTTTCTTTAGAAACGGCCTGCATATCGTAATTATCCCCCGCCCGGTGGTTAGGATATTGGGCATCAGGATGCCGCTCGTTGTCTAAAAGCTGATACTCAGGCCCCGAGTGCCATGGTCTTTCCAGCGTATCTGCTTCCGAAATGTGGAAAAACAATCCGCTGTTGCCACCTTCAGAGATTTTCCAATCCATTTCGAATTCAAAATCTTCGTATTCGTCTTTGGTAACAATATCGCCACCTCCCTTTTCAGTAAGGGTAAGCGTACCATCTTCAATTTGCCACTGCGGGTTCAAAGATTCAGACTTAAAGTTCCGCCATTTGTCAAGCGAAGATCCGTCAAAAAGTACTTCCCACTCTTCAGAAGCAGTTTCGGTTTGTTCAGTTTCCATGGTTTCAGTTTGTTGTTCCGCCTGGTTTCCTGAAGAACAAGAAACCAAGGCTGAAAATATAAGGCTGAAAATGAGTAGATTAAAAATGCTGTTGTATGTTTTCATTATGGTTAATTAAATAAACGTTAAGAAATACCTAAAATTTTACGGTTGCGGGCTTCATCGCTGCCAGCCCCGGCAAAATCGTCAAAGGCTTTTTCGGTTACCTGAATGATGTGGGAGTCAATGAAAGGGGCACCTTCAATCGCACCTTGCTCGGGGTGTTTCAAGCAGCATTCCCATTCCAGTACGGCCCAGCCGTCGAACCCATGTTGGGTAAGTTTACTGAAAATAGAACTAAAGTCAACTTGCCCGTCACCCAAAGAGCGGAAGCGGCCGGGGCGATCCACCCAATCCTGATAACCACCATACACACCAGAGCGGCCGGTGGGATTAAATTCAGCATCTTTTACATGGAACATTTTTATAAATTCGTGATAAATATCAATATAATCCAGGTAATCCAGTTGTTGCAATACAAAGTGGCTGGGGTCGTAAAGGATATTGACACGGGCATGGTTGCCAGTGGCTTCACGGAAACGCTCAAAAGTAACACCATCGTGCAGGTCTTCACCAGGGTGGATTTCGTAACAAACATCCACACCTTGTTCATCAAAAGCATTCAAAATAGGCAGCCATCGGTCGGCCAGTTCTTTAAAGCCAACATCTACCATGCCGGCAGGACGCTGTGGCCAGGGGTACATGGTGGGCCACAGAAAGGCACCTGAAAAAGTAGCATGTACATCAATACCAAAATTACGGCTGGCTTTGGCCGCGTATT
Organism: Cyclobacteriaceae bacterium; assembly: GCA_965230065.1. Classification (GTDB taxonomy): domain Bacteria; phylum Bacteroidota; class Bacteroidia; order Cytophagales; family Cyclobacteriaceae. The sequence continues at coordinate 1,878,651 of OZ245942.1, forward strand.
TCATTTGCTGAATGGCCCATTCGGTGCGTGCTTTTGGGTTGCCGTGCACCTCTTCAGGGGCAAAAGCATCAAACATGGTGTCGTACGCGGGGTGAACGGCCACCAATTGCCCTTGCAGGTGGGTAGAAAGCTCGGTTATTTCCACACCGGCTTCTTTCGCCACGCCTTTCAGTTCATCGCAATAATCTTTGCTTTCAGCAGCCTTTTTCAGGTCAATACAGCGCGGATCAAAAGTAGGGATTTGTACCCCTTTGTAGCCTGCTTCGGCCATCCATTCGCAAATGTTTTTGAAATTATTGAAAGGCGCATCGTCGCTCATAAACTGCGCTAAAAAAACGGCAGGTCCTTTGATAGTTTTCATAGTTGTTTAAGGTTTTTTACAAGGTTAATGTGAAAAATAGGGATACTAAAATAGAGGATATTTTATGGTATTCCAATTGTATAAAAAAATCTATCCATATCGGGAATGAAATTGATTGCCAGACAGGTAGGAATTATATTTACAGAAGAATTAAAACCCCGGAAATATACTGAAAGTAAAATGTGGATTTTTGCAACTTGGTAATGAAACTTCCGAAGTTTTGCCAGTCTGAAGCAAATTATTATGAAAATCAGGATAAAAGGAAACAGCATAAGACTACGCCTTACACAAACAGAGGTGGAGCATATCAATAATGGGCAAAAAGTACAAGAAAGTGTACCTTTTGGAAAAGGTCTGCCAACGTTTCAGTACGCACTATTGGTAGAACCCAATGCAGATAAAATTTTGGCTGAGTATGCAGGGCATACCGTCAAAATCAGCCTCCCCCAAAACCAGGCAAAGCAGTGGGCAAGTACCGATCAGGTTGGTTTGGAAGAAAATATTGATTGGGAAGACGGCACCTCCATGCACATTTTGGTAGAAAAAGATTTCCAATGCCTGCACAAACGGCCCAACGAAGATGAAAGCGATAATTTTTTGAACCCGGCGGCGGATGGAGAACGATAATCATCTTATATCTGGAATCGAACCCTGCAAATTTAACATTAAATGTTAAATTTGCAGGGATGATTCCAAGAAGGTTAGAAAAAAAGATAACGGAAACGCTGAAGTCAACCTCCTCTGTGGCCCTGATGGGACCACGGCAGGTGGGCAAAACTACCCTGGCTTTTCATATTTCTAAAAACTTTCCGTCTGTATATCTGGACCTCGAAAACCCCCGGGACCTTCAAAAAGTAAGCGATATTGAAGCTTTCCACACAGGCAACAGAAACAAACTGATTATTCTTGATGAGGTGCAGCGGTTGCCAGGTGTATTTGCCCCAATCCGCGGAATTATTGATGCAAGAAGAAGGGAAGGAGATGATACAGGGCTGTTTTTGTTCCTGGGATCGGCCTCGATAGAACTTTTACAACAATCAAGCGAAACCCTGGCAGGACGGATTTCCTACATCGAGCTATATCCGGTTGATGCATTGGAATATCTGGAAGGAGAAGAGAACAACCAAAAACTCAATACTTTATGGGTAAGAGGAGGGTTTCCTGATAGCCTGCTAGCCGAAAATGATAACCAAAGTCTGGATTGGAGGTACGATTTTATCAAAACTTATCTGGAGAGAGATATTCCGCAACTTGGCCCCCGTGTTCCGGCAACAACCCTGGAGCGCTTCTGGGCTATGTTGGCGCATAGTCAGGGCAACACAGTTAATGCCTCTAAATTGGCAGCCAATATCGATGTGTCCAGTGTTACGGTAGGCCGCTATATTGATTTGCTGGTGGACTTATTACTGATTAGAAAATTACAACCCTGGACGTTTAATATGAAAAAGAGACTGGTGAAATCCCCCAGGATATACGTGAGGGATAGTGGAATTGTGCATGCCCTGCTCAACATCCCGGCTTATAACGATTTGCTGGGGCATCCGGTAGTTGGGAAAAGTTGGGAAGGGTTTGTGATAGAAAATATCATGGCCGTATTACCACGGCGGGTGCGGCCGTATTATTATCGTACGGCAGGTGGGGCAGAAATTGACCTTATTTTGGAATTTGGAACCCAAGAGCGGTGGGCCATTGAAATCAAACGCAGCACTTCCCCTTCATTATCAAAAGGGTTCTTTGAAGCTTGCGATGATATAACAGCCAGCAGAAAATATGTCATTTATGCCGGAAATGATGAGTTTCCCATGGAAAATGAAGTAACAGCCATTTCCCTGATGGGTTTTATGGAAATACTTCAGGCATTGAAAGCGTAATCCTACCCTTCCAACGCCTCCTTAATCAACTTCCCTTCCCTTTCAGAAAAGGAAAGTTGCAAAGCCGCTTTGTGCGCTTTTTCCGACATTTTTTTCCAGGTTTTCTGTACAATGTCAACAATCTTATCGTCAGGGTGTTTGGCAGAAAATTCGGCGAAATAGTATTTCAGGAAAACGAGGCAGATGACATCTTCCAGGGTTTGCACTTCGGGGTCGGTTTTTAGGCGGCGTTTTTGCAGCAGTTCCACCACTCGCTGAATGGTATCTTCATCATATCCATGCTTTTGCATAATATCAGCGGCAATTTCCCCATGCATTTTTTTGAGTTCGGTACGCCAAAGCAGGTAACCTTTCCGGTCCATGGGGTATGTTTCCCGAGGGATTTCCCAACGGCGGATGTGCTGGCAGCGGGCAGCCAGTTGCAAAGCTTCTGAGGCTTCCGGGGCAAAATCGTTCAGCATTTCGGTCATGCGTTGGGCATACAATAACTCCTTGGGTACTTCTTTACCGCCGTCTTTTTCCAGATGCGGATCCTGCGCATTGGCAGCATCAAAAGCTTTGATAGTTTCGGAAAATCTCTGTTGATTTTGCATATTGAAGTAGGTTATCTTTTACTTTACAAAAGTACCACCTGCAAGGTATAAACCATTCCTCACTTCCTGAAATTTATCTGTATGATACCAGTTACTCTAAAAAATCATGATTTGCTACACCTGCCGCACCTCCTTATTAAAAAACGAAATGCCCACTTAAACCACAGAATAAAGATAAATTTACTAATAACCCTTTTTCTCTTCACGATAATATTAGGGTGTAAACAACCAAATGGCAATGCTGCTTCCGGGAAAGCGCTACCCGAATGGAATTTTGAAAGAATCGTGATAGACTCCACTTTCAACCGGGGCTATCAGGTAACCGCAGCCGATTTTAACAACGATGGTAAACCGGATATAGCCGCTGTATCTGACCGGGAAAATGAAGTAGTTTGGTACGAAAACCCAACCTGGGAGCCGCACATCATCAGTAATGCCACCGAAAATAATATTGACCTGGCCCCTTATGACATCAATGCGGATGGACATATCGATTTGGCCCTGGCCTGCCGGTTTGCTCTGGGCAACTCTCTGGAAGGAGGATATGTGTACTGGCTGGAAAATCCCGGAAGTAATGACAAATTATGGGAAAAGTTTTTTATTGATTCTATCCCCACTACCCACCGCATTCGTTGGACTGATGTGGATGGAAATGGAAAACCGGAATTAATCAACCTGCCCATTATCGGCATTGGGGCAGAAGCCTCTGAATATGATGTTTCATTGGATATGGTAAGTTATAAAATTCCGGAAAACCCAAAAACACACATTTGGGCAAAAACAGTCATCGATTCCAGCCTGCACATGGCGCATGGCATTTCTGTTGAACAATTTACAAAAGACAACAATCCGGATATCCTTACCGCTAGTTTTGAAGGCGTAATGATGTACACTTTTTCTGAAAAAGAATGGAAAAAAAAACATGTAGGTGCTGGAGATACCAGCCCCCGGCCGAAGCAAGGGGCCAGTGAAGTAGGGCTTGGCCATTTGGGCGAAAAACAAGGCCCATTCATTGCCACCATCGAGCCCTGGCACGGGCATCAGGTAGTGGTGTATACCCCCGGAAATAATGAAAAAGAACTTTGGCAACGGGAAATTATCGATACCACATTTGTAGACGGCCATGCCATCCGTTGTGCAGACCTGAACAATGATGGTATTTCAGAAATTATTGCCGGGCACCGAAGTGTCGGGCACCGAGGTGAAGGTTATAACTTGTACATTTTTCATTACGATGTACAAAACAAAAATTGGTTACGCTACCCACTGGATGAAGGGGGCATGTCTGCTGCCGGGCTATTTATTGTGGATGTAGATGAAGATGGTTACGCTGACATTGCCGCCAGCGGAAGCAGGACCAATAACGTAGTGCTTTACAGGAATTTGATGGGTAAAAGTGCCAAAAAGTAAAACAGGCATCTGGTGCCGTTCTAAAATACCTATGCGGAATCGGTCTGACCGCTATTTTCAGAGGCACAAGAGCGGTCTGACCGATTGGGAATATTGTTTTTTTACCTACGGCACTACTTGCCTGTTTACCCCAAACTGTACTGCAAAGGCTGGGTTATGCGAGACCTCCGTTCAACGAAAGCTCAGGCAATTATCCCCTTTACCAACTTTTGCAACTCCCATTGCGGATGTGCCTCCACTACTGCCCCAATCACAATAATGGCCGGGGAACTTAACTGCTGCTTTACCACAGTTTCGTGAATGGTTTTCAGGGAACCTACGCCTACTTGCTCATCATCACGCGTACCATTTTGAATAATGGCAATGGGTTCTTGGGCACTGCGGTGTTTGGCAAACAATTCCGTAATAAGTTCTAGTTTTTTCATGCCCATCAATATCACCACCGTGGCAGTGGATTGGGCAGCCAGTTGCATATCTTTAGATAAGTTTCCCTCCCGGGTTGTGCCAGTTACTACCCAAAAGCTTTCACTTTTTCCCCGGCTGGTAAGTGGTATATTTTGCAGGGCAGGCACTGACAAAGCACTGCTGATGCCCGGAATAATTTGCACTTCAACGCCATGGGCCAGGGCATACTCTTTTTCTTCCTGTCCCCGCCCAAAAACAAAAGGGTCGCCCCCTTTGAGCCGCACCACATGCCCGTGTTCATGAGCAAGCTCCACTATCATCCGGTTAATTTTTCGCTGCTGAAAGGCATGCTGGCCGGCACGTTTACCTACAAAAATTTTAAGTGAATGTGGATGGGCATATTCCAACAAAGCAGGATTCGCCAAAGCGTCATACAAAATTACATCCGCAGCCTCTAGCGTTTTGATGGCTTTTAATGTGATCAGTTCAGGGTCACCGGGGCCAGCACCTACCAGGCTTAGTTTGGGAGACTTTATCATAACAAATTTTCAGATCGGTTAATGAGGCGGTTGCGCCGACAACCCGGTCACTGAACCGCTCATACAAAGATAAAACATTCTAATGGGAAAAGGGTAGTACTTTTTTACGTAATTAAAAGTAAATTTAAAAAATTTTTACGTATAATTACGTAATTTAAATATTTTTTTCGTTATTTGCTTTCTCAACAGAATATTATGCATATAAAAAATGATATTTCAGTAAATAAAATTGTAAAATCATAAATATGAAAAGTGTTGTTGTTATTGGAAACGGAATGGTGGGCTACAAATTTTGCGAGAAACTACGAAAAAAAGCGGGTTCTGAGCAGTTTTATCAGATTACCGTATTTGGAGAAGAACCCCGCCCAGCCTATGACCGGGTACATTTGAGTGCTTTTTTCTCGGGAACAACGGCCGAAGAACTTGCCATGGCACCTGCTTCATGGTACACAGAAAATCACATAGACCTGAGAATGGGAGAGCTGGTTACTGAAATAGACCGGGAGACAAAATCCATACGTACCCACAAAGGCACCGAAGTGAAATATGACACACTCGTTTTTGCCACAGGTTCGTCTCCATTTGTGCCACCCATTGAGGGAACTGACAAAAAAGGTGTATTTGTATACCGCACCATCGAGGACCTGGAAGCCATGATTGCTTACGGAAAAAAAGTAACCAAAGCTGCCGTTATGGGTGGGGGCTTACTTGGTCTGGAAGCTGCTAAAGCTGTGCTGGACATGAACCTGGAAACCCACGTGATAGAATTTGCCTCCCGTCTGATGCCCCGGCAGTTGGATGATGCAGGCTCAGCTGTATTACAAGCGAAACTTGAGGCTTTGGGAATCAGTGTGCATTTGGGGAAAAACACAAAATCTATAGAAGGGAATGGAAAATTAGAAGGCTTACACTTTACAGACGGCAGCCAGCTTGATGTTGAAATGCTCGTAATTTCAGCAGGCATCAGGGCAAGGGACGAGCTTGCAAAACAGTGTGGCCTTGCAACCGGCAAGCGGGGCGGTATTGTGGTAAATGAAAAAATGCAAAGCACTGACCCTGATATTTTTGCCATTGGAGAAGTAGCTTCATGTGAAGAAATGACGTACGGCCTGGTAGCCCCTGGTTACGAAATGGCTGATATTGTAGTAGAACAACTCACCGGAAATCATGAAAAGCAATTTCTGGGCTTTGACATGTCTACCAAACTCAAGCTAATTGGGGTAGATGTTGCCAGCTTTGGCGACCCCTTTGGGGAAACAGAAGCCTGCCGAACGATTGTTTATGAAGATGCGGTTAAAGGTGTTTATAAAAGGGTTAACATTTCAGAAGATGGTAAAAGGCTGGTAGGTGGCATGCTGGTGGGCGATGCTGAAGCTTATAATATGCTGTTGCAAATGGCAAAAACCGGCATGGCGTTGCCTCCCAACCCCGAAGACCTGATTTTGGGAGCAAGAGGAGGCGAAAGTGCCGGACAAGGCGTGGAAAACCTGCCCGACGATGCCCAGGTTTGTTCCTGCGAAAATGTATCCAAAGGGGACATTTGTGGGATTATTAAAGACGGTACCGCCACCAATGTAGCCGAAATTAAAGCCTGTACCAAAGCTGGAACGGGCTGTGGCGGATGTATGCCCATGGTAACGGATCTGTACCACGAAACGCTCAAATCAATGGGCCAGCGGGTGCGTAAGGTAATTTGTGAACATTTTGACTATACCCGCCAGGAGCTTTTTGACCTGGTAAAAGTAAACAAAATAAAATCTTACGACGAGCTGCTGGACAAGTACGGTGAAGGTGACGGATGTGAAACCTGCAAGCCTGCCGTGGCCTCCATTCTTGCCAGCATTTGGAATGAACTTATTACTGAGCAGGATACCATTCAGGATACCAACGACCGCTTTCTGGCCAATATTCAGCGGGGCGGCACCTACTCAGTTGTGCCTCGCATAGCCGGGGGGGAAATAACCCCCGAAAAATTAATGGTGATTGCTAGGGTGGGTATGAAATATAACCTTTATACCAAAATTACCGGAGGCCAGCGCATCGACCTGTTCGGAGCACGGTTAGACCAACTGCCCGACATTTGGGAAGAACTGATAGAAGCCGGGTTTGAAAGCGGGCATGCTTACGGAAAATCGTTAAGAACGGTGAAAAGCTGCGTAGGCTCTACCTGGTGCCGCTACGGACTGCACGATTCTGTTTCTTTTGCTATAGAAATAGAAGACCGATACAAAGGATTGCGGGCGCCACATAAATTGAAATCTGCCGTTTCAGGCTGTATTCGTGAGTGTGCTGAGGCGCAAAGCAAAGACTTTGGCATCATTGCTACTGAAAAGGGTTGGAACATTTACGTATGCGGAAACGGTGGTGCCAAACCACAGCACGCCCAACTGCTGGCCAACGACGTGGATAGCGAAACCTGCATCAAATACCTGGACCGCTTCCTGATGTTTTACATAAAAACTGCCGAACCCCTCACTCGCACCGCCACCTGGCTCAACAAACTGGAAGGCGGCATGGATTATTTGAAGGATGTGGTGGTAAACGATTGCCTGGGCATAGGCGAACAACTGGAAAAAGAAATGCAAACCACCCTGGCTGTTTACAAATGCGAGTGGACAGAGGTGGTAAAAAGCCCGGAATTGCGGGCCAAATTCAAACACTTTATCAATGCTGATGAAGCAGACCCAACTATCAACTTTAATGAAATGCGTGGACAAAAAGTACCAGCACCCTGGTGATTGATTGCTAGTCCATGAGCAACCGGGTGTTTTGATCTGTCTTATCCATCCGGTTGCTTTTTTTCCCAAAAAAATCAAAATAATGATAGCATTAGAAGAATACAAAACAGTAACCTTGGATAAAGTAAAACATTGGCACAAAGTGTCGGAAGTTTCGGCCTTTCCTACCAACGGCGGGGCTTGTGTGTCGTACAAGGGCAAACAAATAGCCGTTTATAACTTTACCCGCCGCAACGAGTGGTATGCCTGCCAAAACCTGTGCCCGCACAAAATGCAGATGATATTATCGCGTGGCATGATTGGTTCTGAAAAAGGCGAACCCAAAGTGGCGTGTCCGTACCACAAAAAAACCTTTTCCCTCAAAACCGGCGAAAACCTCAATGGCACCGAATGCGAGATTGCCACCTATCCTGTAAAAGTAGAAGATAACTGTGTCTTCGTAGGGTTTGAAGATTAAATGGTAAATAAATATTAATCTGATTTATTTGTAAGACGGCTTTCCAAGCCGCTCTACTAAAAGACGAAATTGGTGATTTTATGCAATACATGGCAGAACAAGTTTCTGACCACGAAAACAGAATAACCAGATTAGAGAGGAATGCCGGGCTTTAGTTCACAATCCTTTCTAAACTTCCGAAGTTTCAGGTTAAAAAAAAAGTTACGAAAACAATATTCACAAAACTTCCGAAGTTTCACTCCTTACCTCCTCCCCTCTTCCCGTAGCATGTGCCCTACCTGTATAGCGAAATTTCAATTTCGCTTTACGTTTTATCTGCCAAATAAAATACGTAGGTTTACGTAATTTATTCGTTTCAAATGAAACAGGCAGCAGATAAAAAGTATCCTTTCAAACGGATTGGCATCCTCTATGTACTGGCCCTGAGTGGCATTGCCCTCGTCATCATCATCAGTCAGGCGTTGGTACAGAGCTACATCAGCAAGCAGGAAGACGATTCACGGGTCATTAACCTGGCCGGAAGGCAGCGCATGTTGAGCCAGAAAATTAGTAAACTGGCTTTGCAAATTGGTCAGGCACAAAACCCGGCACAAGCCAAAAAAATAGCACAAGATTTAGAAGAAAACCTCTCTCTTTGGACACATTCACACCAAGGCTTATTAACTGGAGATGAAAATATGGGCGTAAACGGGCAAAAAAGCCCGGTAGTAGACAGCATGTACCATGAAATCGCCCCGTACTACGAGTCCATGGTGAGCGGTGCCAGGGCTTTATTACAATTACTGCATCAACCCGATACACTTCCCCACGCTCAGTTGCAACCCCACATTGATACCATTCTTGCCAATGAAGAGCCGTTTTTGACTGGCATGGACCAAATCGTTTTTCAATACGACAATGAAGCAAGTATGCGGGTGATACAACTCAGAAACATAGAATTTGTGTTGCTGCTCATATCGCTGGCCATCATCATTTTTGAACTTCTGTTTATTTTCAGGCCTATTGCCCACAAAATCAGCAATACCATCAACGAACTGGTGCGCTCAGAAAATACCGCCCAGGGCATGGCACGGGAAATAGGCATTCTCTATTCTTCCCTGGAGAAATCGTATCAGGAACTGGCCGATGTACAAGTGGACGTAGAGCAGCCTGCGGTGTACGCCAAAACGGATGAAGCAGGAAAGTTTATTTACTATTCTGATAAGTTTTACAAAATCATGGACGGCACGCCAGATGAGCTACCAACCAACTTATTCAAATGGCTGGAGAAGGAAGGGTACGGGGCAGACCATCTGGCCAATATCCAAAAAATGGTAGCCCATGGCGATGCCTGGTATGGAGAAGTAAAAGTAACCTCATGCGAAGGTGATTTCCTTTGGTTCAATATGAGCATTGTTCCTGTTTTGAACTCGAAGAAGAATATTGAAGAATTGATGATGGTTTGTGCCAACGTAACCGATAAAAAAGAGGCTGAGGCTATATCGCACGAAATCAACCGGGATAAAATTGAGAAAAAAGTAAAAGAGCAACGGTTCCGCTCCATCCTCATTTTGGAAGGGCAGGAAGAAGAACGCAAAAGAATTTCACGGGATATTCACGATGGCATTGGGCAAATGCTCACGGCCATGAAATTCAAACTGGAGGCAGCTACGCTTTCTACCAATGAAACATCCAGGGAAAAAATACTGGGAGATACTAAAAATATTCTCCAGCAACTCATCAGGGAAGTGCGCCGCGTATCTTTCAACCTTACGCCCAGCACCCTGAGTGACTATGGCATTGTGGCTACCGTGAAGAAATTGTGTGCGGAATTGAACCAGCTTTCAGACAAAGCAGTGAAATTTGAAAACAGGACCGGTTTTATCAATCGCCTGGAAAATAGTGTTGAAACCAACTTATACCGTATTATTCAGGAAGCGGTGAATAATGCTATTAAATACTCGGACGCCAGCACCATCAAAGTGATTTTTGACCACAATGCCGATTACCTGAATGTAACAATCAGCGATAACGGAAAGGGGTTTGCTTATCAGAAAATACTGGAAAACGGACAGTTTTCTGCCTCAGGACACGGCATATTCAATATGAAAGAAAGAACAAGTTTTATCAACGGGAGTTTTAATATCGACTCGGAAGAAGGAAAAGGCACAAAAATAGATATTCATTTGCCCATAAAACGCATGCATCATGGAAATTATCAAGGTAGTATTAGCGGATGACCACGGCGTGGTACGCTCCGGTATCAAATCGTTGCTGGAAACGGAACAGGACATACAGGTAATCGCTGAAGCCTCTAATGGGGAAGAAGCCCTGGCAAAAGCGAAAACCCTGCACCCTGACCTCATGATTATAGATGTGCGTATGCCGGTACTGAATGGTATTGAGGCCACCCGGAAAATACGTGATGAAGTTCCCCTTACCAAAGTGCTGGTACTTTCTATGCACGATGATGAAGAGTATGTACTCCAGGCGTTAGAGTGTGGGGCGTCGGGTTATTTACTAAAAGATGCCAGCAAAGAAGAGTTTTTGAAGGCAGTAAAAATGGTACACAACGGGGAAATGTATTTTAGTGGAGAATTGGCCGGGTTGCTGGTGAGTGGCATGCGGAACAGAGACAGTCCGAAACTTACAAACCATGCCCAGGACTATGAGTTGACAAAACGTGAAAAACAAATTCTGGGCCTGTTAGTTAAAGGTATAAACAACAAAGAAATTGCCAGTAAGTTGGATAAAAGCATACGTACCATTGAGACTCACCGTTTTAACATCATGAAAAAACTGAAAGTGAACAATGTGGTGGAACTGTTGAAAAAAGTAGAAGAAGAACGAGGGTTAAAAGAATTGATAAACAATGATTAAAATGATGCATAGTAATGATTTTCTCGGATTGGTACTTTGTGGTGGCCGTAGCACGCGCATGGGTAAAGACAAGGGCCTGATGCTTTCAGGCAAAAGAACCTGGGTTGCACAACAATACCATAAATTGCATGCACTGGGGATGTCCGTGGCTGTATCTGTTAATGAAAGTCAGTTATCTGCTTATCAAAAGGTGATTTCATACGATCAATTAGTGCAAGACCAGCCTTTTCATGACCTCAATGGGCCATTGCGCGGCCTTTTATCAGCGCACCTCGCATTTCCTGATAAACATATTTTATGTATCCCCTGCGATATGCCCGGTTTGAGCCAACACTTCCTGTCCGAACTTATGCAAGCCTTTGAAGCGAAATATCCGGTGCATCAACTTTTTATTCCCATCATTGGATGGCAAATGCAGCCCCTTTGTGGTATTTATAGTAAAGGCTGCCTAAAACACCTCTCCAAACAATATGAGGCTGGTGCATTGGCCAACGCAAGTATGTACAAAATCGTGGAGGATTACCCCGATACATTGACCCTCCTGTATGAAGATGATGGCGAATTTGAAAATTATAATGCGCCTGAAGACCTTACAAGAAAATAATACAACATATCTAAGCAATAGCATATCCCAATTTTTTCAAGACTCCCCTGCTTTTAATACAGTTCAAAAAAATTATCATTCCAGAAAGGGTAAGATGTTTTCCGTTGAGTAAAAAACTTAAGAGTAATTGGCATAGTGATAAATAAAATATGTACATTTATACCCATGCTATTTTAAATACTCTCTGATAGTTGCTTCCAGTAGGCGATGTAGCATGAGTTCTTGGTTCTGATAAAAATCGAATAAGCGCAGAATTAGATATACAGGTATAGGTGGGGCCTTGCCTGCCTCATAAAACCGACAGAACATCCAACATACTTTTTTTCATTACTCTAAGGATGTATGTAGTATGAACAAGACAGAACAACATTACCTGAAAAAAGAACTTTATGAACTGATTAAGACCGACGAGTCTATTTTTGATTTTATACAGGAAGCATCGTTAGACGGGTTGTGGTACTGGGACTTGAAAAACCCTGAACATGAGTGGATGAATCCTAAGTTTTGGGTCACTTTAGGATATGACCCGGATGACATGCCACATAAAGCTTCAGCCTGGCAGGATATTATTTATCCTGATGATTTAAAACTGGCTGCTGATAACGCACAAAAGCACTGTGAAAATCCTGATTACTCCTATGATCAGGTAGTTCGGTATAAACATAAAAATGGCAATACGGTATGGGTACGCTGCCGGGGCATGGCCATTCGGGATGAAGATGGGAAAGCCATACGCATGCTTGGCGCACATAATGATGTAACGAAGGAAATAGAAACAGCAATCAAATGGAAGAAAGACCATGAAATGCTATTGTCAGTTTTAGGCAAACAATCTGTATACATCATCAAAACAGACCTACAGGGAAATTACACATATGTAAATAATTATTTTTGTCAACGATTGGGCGTGAGCAAAGAGGAAGTAATTGGTAAATCGAGTATAACGCATATTGTACCACAAGACCGCCCGAAGTATAATGAAGTGGTGAAAAAATGTATAGCTCAAAAAAATACTCCTCATAAAGTTACCCTGAAAAAACAACTCCCAAACAACGAGTTTTTAACCAATAAATGTGTTATATCTTCATTTTTTTATGAAGATAAAGAGGCAGAGGAATTATTATGTGTTGGGTATGACATCACCGAACAGAAAAAAAATGAAGAAGCCTTACAAATTGCCCATCAACGTCTCACAAGCCATCTCAATAATTCTCCTTTAGGCATCGTAGAGTACACTCGGGATTTAAACGTAACCAGGTGGTCGAAAAAATGTGAGGAAATTTTTGAATGGAGTGAAGATGAAATACTAAACAATAGTATCACTGCATTCAACCTCATCTATAAAGAGGACTTACCTGAAACCGATAAGGTTGCGAAAGAATTGATGTCAGGAAAAGTAGAGGGTAATATTTCATACAACCGCAACTACACCAAAAGTGGCAGGATTGTACACTGTGTATGGTACAACTCTGTAATTAAGGATGAGGGGGGAAAGGTTATTTCGGTGATGTCGCTGGTACAGGATATTACCCGGCAAAAATTAAATGAGCAGGTAATCCGTGAAAACCGTCAAAAGCTTGCTAATTTAATCAGTAATTTACCGGGAATGGTTTATCGTTGTAAAAATGACAGGAATTGGACAATGGAATATCTGAGTGATGAATGTAAAGAAGTATTAGGATACCACAAAGATGATTTGATCGGTAATGAAAAACTATCTTTTAATGGCCTCATTCATCCTGAGGACAGGGAATATGTTTGGCAGGAAGTACAAAATGCGATCCTGAAAAAACAGCGGTTCGAGATTAGGTACAGAATTAAAGATAAAAAGGGAGTCCAAAAATGGGTTTGGGAAAAAGGGGTTGGTATTGAAGACGAGCAGGGAAGTATCATCGCTTTGGAAGGATTTATTCAGGATATTACTGAACAAAAAGAAGCCAATGAGAAAATCAGGCTTTCGAATGAGCGGTTTGAGCTCATAGCAAAAACCACCAATGACGCATTGTATGAATGGAATATGGAAACCCGTGAAATATGGTGGAGTGAAGCCCATTTCAAATTGTTTGGGTTTGATCCTGCTAAACCAATACCAACGCAGGAAGTGTGGCTTCAAAGGTTACATCCGGTTGACAGGGAAAAGCTTTTAAAAAGACTGGAAAGAATACATAGTAACCAGCTTTCACATTGGCAGGATGAAATTCGTTTTCTGAAAGAGAATAACCAATATGGAACAGTCCTGGAAAGAGGTTTTGTGATTCGGGGTGAAAAGCAAGAACAAATGCGTATTATGGGCTCCTTTATGGATATTACGGAACGAAAAAATTCAGAAAGGGAAATTATTCAGGAAAAGGAACTATCTGATAGTATCATCAATAGCCTTCCGGGGGTGTTTTATCTTTACAATGAAAAAGGGCAATTTTTACGATGGAATAAAAATTTTGAAACAGTCACCGGATACTCAGGGGAGGAAATCAAAAAAATGCACCCAATTGAGCTTTTTGATGCAGAGGAGCAAGACTTACTAAAAAGTAAAATAGCCAATGTATTTATAGAGGGAGGAGACCATGTAGAGGCAAACTTCCTGCTGAAAAACAAACAAAAAATCCCTTATTATTTTACAGGCATTGCGGGAACCTACAAAGGTGAAACATGCCTGATGGGAGTAGGCATCGATATTGCTGACCGCAAAGAGGCTGAGGAATCGTTAAAACAATTACTGAATATTACTACCGAACAAAATGAACGGCTGAAGGAGTTTTCATTCATTACTTCTCATAACATCCGCTCCTCTGTAGCAAATCTGTTAGGCTTGGTACAAGTCATAGAAATTGATTTCGATAATGAAGAGTATATAAAGATGCTCAAGGTTACGGCCGAAAAGCTGGATAAGACGGTGAAAAACTTAAATCATCTCCTCAATTTTGAGGAAATTTATAACCAACAGGAATCGGTGGAATGTAACCTGGCAGAGATAATTCAAAGAGCCATAGCACTGAATAAACCAGTAATAGAAGAGAAGCAGATACAAATAAAGGTTAATGTAAACGAAAACCTGACGATAAAGGCTATTCCTGCTTTTTCGGATAGTATTTTTTACAATTTGATTTCCAATGCTATCAAATATGGAGTTACTCAACATTCCAAAAGGATAGAGGTCTTTGCAGAAGAAAAGGAGTATAAAACATTGGTTTACATCAAAGACTATGGGCTAGGGCTGGATATCGAGAAAAATAAAGCAAAATTGTTTAAATTAGGTTCCCGCTTTCATACCTCCATTAGCGATGGGCAAGGGTTAGGGCTTTATATGACCAAGCGCCAAATTGAAGGGATGGGAGGCTCTATAGAGGTGAGCAGCTCAATAAATAAAGGAACAGTATTTAAAGTATGTTTCTATGATCAAAGCAATAGGCATAGTTGATGACGATGAAATTTTTCTAATGCTGGCACGAGCTTCGTTGAAGAGTATTTATCCGCAAGCTGAATATTTTACGGCGAACAACGGAGAAGAAGCCCTGCAATTATTAGAAATGCAAAAGCCAAGTTTATTATTTTTAGATATTAATATGCCCGTGATGAATGGTTGGGAGTTCCTTGCTGTACTGGAAAAAAGCAAGAATGATATAGATTTCCCCATTTACATCACCACCTCATCGGTAGCCCCCGAAGATAAAAAAAAAGCAAAAGACAGTCAGCTTGTCAAAGGGTTTATTGAGAAACCCATATCCCTTGAGAAAATTAAAAGTGTAGTAAAGTAAGGCTTTACCCATACAAGCATAGCAGCTGCATAAACGTGTATTTCAGCATGCTTTGGCAACAGTTGCATTCAGGCAAACTGAATTTTCAAACATCAATACTACCATTAGGAAAATTACTTAATTTTTATCTAATTGCAATACTACTAATAGGAAATTGATGAAGATATATCCATTGGGCGAATTTGAAGAAATTGTTTTACTGACCGTTGGTGTATTGTATGACGAGGCGTACGGCGTAGCCATCAAAGATGCCATCGAAGAAAAAGCCCGCCGGAAAGTAAGCGTAGGCGCATTGCAGTCAGCTTTGAAAAGGATGGAAAAGAAAGGCTACCTGCAATCAAGGGCCGGGGAAGCCAATGCGCAAAGAGGAGGCAAGCCCAAACGGTATTATACTATTACGGCCTACGGCAAACTGGCCTTGCAGGAAAGCCGTGAAATCCGCACCCAACTGTGGGAAGCCATTCCCAAACTCGCCCTTGATTTCAAGCTCTCATGATCAAACACCTCGCCCAACGCTTCTTCCAATGGTTTTGCGATCCTGAATATTACACCGAAATTCAAGGCGATCTGGAAGAAATTTACCAGCGAAACCTGAAAAAAGGAGCGAATAAGGCACAATGGAAATACCTTTTTCAGGTACTTGGCTTATTCCGTCCAAGCCTGATGCGTTCATTTTTACAATACCACTTAACCCATCCCGCCATGTTCAAAAGCTATTTCACCATCAGCACCCGCATTCTGCTCAGGCATAAGTTTTACTCCGCCATCAACATCCTGGGCCTGGCCGTGGGCTTGGGCGTTTGCCTGTTGATTTATCAGTACATTCATTTTGAGTTGAGTTATGATGGGTTTCATGCAGATGCTCAGAATATTTACCGCCTTACGCAAACTACGATCAGGAATGGAGAGAACCAGGGTACAGGGGTTTATACAACTTATGGGCTGGGGCCTCGGGGAAAGGAAAGAATTCCAGAAATTGAAGATGTTGTCCGTATTCGCCCACAGGAAACAGCCCCTATTATCATAAATCCTGAGAATAAAGAGGTGTTTTTGGAGGATGGTTTGTCGTACGTTGACAGTAACTTCCTGCAAATGTTCAACTTTCCCCTAATCTATGGTGAACGGGAATTGGCATTAGGTGAAAAACACAGTATTGTGATCACCGAACAGATGGCCATTAAATATTTTGGAGATACCAATCCAGTTGGTAAAGCTTTAAAGATTAGTTTAGGCGTATTTAGTGGGGATTTCATAGTTACTGCGGTATTAAAAACACTCCCAGTTAATAGCCATTTACAATTCAATTTTCTGATACCCATGGCATTTCTCCTGGAAAAAGACGGGTTTTATAAAAGGCATGATAGTGAAGGCTGGGAAATGTCTGACTTTGTAACTTATGTCAGACTAAACAAAGCAGCGGAACTTGATCATGTAGGAGAGAAATTTTACCAGCTAATTACTACCTATACAAAAAGAAATGTTGAAGACTCAAATACCGAGTGGAAAATTGGATTTCAACCTATTGCAGATATTCATTTGCGATCGGATTTTCCAAGAGATTTTGTAAGCAACGATGGAGATATACAGAATGTGCAGGTTTTCTCGGTCATCGCCATTTTTATCCTTTTTATGGCATGGGTCAACTACATCAACCTTTCAACGGCACGTGCCAAGCATAGGGCAAAGGAAGTAGGGGTTCGGAAAACAATTGGGGCTATTAGGAAGCAATTGGTAGGTCAGTTTATGATAGAATCTGCTTTGATTAATTTCATCGCAGCCATGCTATCCATCGGCATTGCCTATTGCATGTTACCAGTTTTGAATAATATTATTGGAAAAGCACTCGCATTCAATGTTTTACGAAATCTTGATTTTTGGGCCTGGTTTATAGGAATTATTGTCCTTGGTTCCATTCTTTCAGGATTATATCCGGCGGTTGTTTTGTCTTCTTTCAAGCCTATCCATGCACTCAAATCAGTCAAAATAACCCAAAAAGGAGGGCTTAGCTTACGAAGGGGTTTGATATTATTTCAATTTCTGATGTCGGTATTATTGATTTCCGGGACCTATTTGGTATACCAACAAATCACATTTATGAAAAATCAGGATTTGGGTATTGACATGAAAAAAATACTGGTGGTGAAAGGTGCCCGCGTTGTTTTGGAATCTTTAAAATCCGAAGGTGTTACTTTAGGATCCAAATACCAGGCTTTCAAGAATAAGGTAGTTGCCTATCATGCTATTTCCGGTGTAGCTTTTACAAGTCCCGTCCCCGGCAAAGGATATTATGGTACAGGAGGTTTTTGGAAGGTTGGTAATCCTGAAAGCACAGTGCAAGAAGGAAATATAATTGTTGTAGATACTGGCTTTGCCAACACTTATGATTTGAACTTCCTGGCAAAAGATTTATTGATAAAAGAATTTTCCCCGGATGAGAAGGTAATTATTAATAATGAAGCAGTTAAAGTGTTCGGATTTGGTTCGCCCGAAGAAGCATTACACGAAAAACTGACCAATGGAGGGGATACTTTAGAAATACTTGGTGTTGTAAAAAACGTTTATTGGAGCTCGCTGAAAGATGCTCAATCTCCAATGTTATTTGTGTTAAATAATGAATATGGCGAATACTTTTCTATCAAAATGAACTTATCGGATATCCGGGAAACCATTTCCTATATAGCGTCAGCCTATTATTCGGTTTTCCCAGACGATCCATTTCATTACTTCTTCCTGGACGACGCATTCAACCATCAATACCAATCAGACCTCCAATTCAGAAACCTGTTCTCCGCCTTTTCCATCCTCGCCATCTTCATTGCCTGTTTGGGGTTGTTTGCGCTGGTTTCGTATTCGGCTACGTTGCGGGTAAAAGAAATTGGCATACGCAAAGTGTTTGGGGCAAGCATCAGCCACCTGATGGTGTTGCTGTCCAAAGAATATCTGGTTTTGCTCTGCATTGCCATCCTGCTGGCGGTTCCGGCCATTCTCATCGGCGGCAAAGCCTGGCTGGAAAATTACGCATATAAAGTAGGCATTGGTCTTGACCTCTTCCTCATACCAGGGCTGGTTTTGGTCATCATTTCGTTTCTGACGGTGGGCTACCGAACGTATGCTTCGGCAAGGGCAAATCCTGTGGAATCGTTGAGAGCGGAGTGATGGATAGTCTATGAGTAATTGCGGATTCTATATGTACAGTTTATCTTTCTGGCATGAACCAACTTCTCCAGGAAATCAGGCAGTGCACTGTTTGTGCAGAATATCTCCCCAACAAGCCCCGGCCGGTGGTGCAAGCTAATGTTCATTCCAAAATCGTCATTATTGGGCAGGCCCCCGGCCAAAAAGTACAGGACAGCGGCATTCCCTGGGACGACCAAAGTGGGAAAGAGTTAAGGCGGTGGCTGGGCATAACCCCGGAGCAATTTTACAACCCCCAAATATTCGCCCTCATCCCCATGGGCTTTTGCTACCCGGGCAAGGGAAAATCAGGCGACCTCCCACCCCGGCCTGAGTGCGCGCCTTTGTGGCATGCCCGGCTGCTGGAAAAAATGAAGGAAGTAAAGCTGATTTTGCTGATTGGCATGTATGCGCAGAAATATTATTTGGGTAAATCTTCCAAAAAATCGGTTACCGAAAATGTGAAGCATTACAAAGAATTCCTGCCCCATTACCTGCCCCTCGTCCATCCTTCGCCCCGCAATAAAATCTGGCAGAAGAAAAACCCCTGGTTTGAAGCTGAGGTGGTTCCGATATTACGGGAAATTGTTAAGGATAATTTGTTGAATGCGAACGAATAATCGCTATTTTATCATGCTACTCATGTCGGCAAGGAACTCAATTCCGCGGTATTGCGGTAGCTTGAAACGGAGTTCCTTGTAAAATGAGACAGAATTTATCCTAACAAAACAAGTGATAAATTTGAGCCAACAAAACAACTCCTGAGCAAGAAATTCAATGGAAATCACCTTAACAGACCTTTTTATCCTTATTGGCCTTTCTCAAGGAGTTATTTTTGGAACAGTTATACTTTCTGGCCGGCTATTTAATCATAAACCCAACCGCTACCTGGCTTATGCCATCCTGATTATTTCTATCATCGGGTTTGATGAATGGGCCGGATTACACAATTTGGATGACAGGTACTATTTTATTGATTTTTTTGGTGACGATGTTCCCTGGATACTGCTGTTTTATGTACCTGTCCTGATTTACTTTTTGAAAGCTGTTGGCCACAAATTTGCCAACAGCAAACGTCTCTGGCTGCTGGCCGCCCCTTTTCTTATTTTTCTGATAATCAACATCATCATTGACCTGGATATAGATTTCGGCTGGATTAATGCCTCGTTCTTTGTGCAAAACAGGTCCATATTTTACGATGTTGAGTTTTATACTGCCATCGTCTATAGTGTAGTGCTCAATGTGGTTTCTTTTTTTGTAATCGCAAACAGTAAAGCTTCCATTACCGATAAAAAATGGTTGAAAAAAATATGGGTGTTCACTTTTGCACTCATTTTCATGTGGGCAGGTATGGTCTTTCTACCTGCTTCCATTTATGATGGCAGCAAGAAAATGGACCATCTTCTTTGGATGGGCATCACCATCTTTATTTATTGGCTCATTTTCAAGGGGCTTTATCAATTCCACCTGGCAAAAAACCAAAAAGCAGTACACCGGGTTTTACAGCAACAGGAAAGTGCAGCGCACCAACGGTCAGAAAAATTAAAAATTGATGCAGAAGGAAAAACGGTTAGAGAAGAAAACAAGCACATACACAAGTTGAAGCATCTGATGGAAGCTGAGCATTTGTACCGAAACCCTGATTTGAGCCAGGAAACCGTTGCCCAAAAATTAGGCATCAGTGCCGGACATCTTTCGCAGCTCATCAATTCAAATACGCAGAAGAATTTTACAAATTTTGTCAATACCTACCGGGTGCAGGAAGTGAAAAAACTTCTACATGACCCGGCCTTCCATCAGTTTGATTTGGTAGCCATTGGCATGGAAGCAGGTTTCAAATCCAAGTCAGCCTTTTACACCACTTTCAAAAAAGAAACCGGGGTTACGCCAAGCCAGTTTAAAAAACTTCAGGACACTACTTCTGAACTTTGATAAGGCTATCTTCAGTGTGCAGACTATCCTCCCCCTACCCCCTCCAGAGGGGGAAACCAGCCCCCATTTCCCCCTTTGGAGGGGGTAGGGGGAGGAGCTTTGTCAAAGTATTCCCTGAAATATGTCCTGATTTTTCGGTTTCTGGTTTTTCAAAACCTCCGGTTCATTCCCAGCCTTTTTCTTTGCAGTAAAATGAAAAAAACAGTCCTGGTATGTATCGCGGCTTTTGTGTGTATTTCATCTACAAAGGCCCAGGCTTTGGAAAGCTTCTCGGTTTCGGCATTTACCGAAACCATGTCTTTTCCATTTACAAGGTATTTGCCCATGCACCCCGGCCTGGAAGTGGGCATCACATTTTGGCAAAAAGAAAAAAAGAAATCCATCCAAAACCTACGGATATACATGGGAGGATACCATCATAATAAAGTAGAAAATGGCTTTTATCTCCGTGGGGAATACGCATACACCTTTAAAATAGAAAACACCATTGGCATTGAGCTGCCTGTGGGCTTTGGGTATCTGCAGGCTTTTTATCCGGGAGAGATGTATGCACAGAACGAAAAAACAAAAACCTGGGAAAGAGCCAGGCAGTATGGTAAACCCCATGCCTTCATCAGTTTTGGGTTTGGGCTTACCTACCTGAAAGCAAGTAATGTACAACCTTTTCTCCGCCACGAAAACATCTTGGATTTTCCATTGTACGATGGATATATGAATATAAAGACTTTGATAAAAGCAGGTGTAAATATCAAACTGAACCAGAATGATACTGAGTAAAATGATGGTCATCGGTTTGTTTGCTATCTTCTTACAAGCTTGTGATAAAAATGAGGTGCTGCCCGAAAGCTACTATCAATGTAATTTTTCACATGAAGATTCCAACAGCCTTCACCCCAAAGCCAGTATTTATCAAACTATTTTAGATGAAAACAGAAAGGATGGGCTTGTGGGTGCAGTTTTATTAGTGAAAGACAGAAACGGTTTGTGGATAGGCGCAAGCGGAAAAGCAGATATTGCTTCCGATGTGGTTATGCAGCCCTGCAACACCTTCCTGATAGCCAGCATCAGCAAAGTGTTTACAGCTTCGGCTATTTACAGATATGTTGACAAAGGTATGGTAACACTTGATGACCCCATCAATAAATGGCTGTCAAGTACTATTACAGACAAGGTAGAAAATGCCAATGAGGCAAAAATCAGACATCTGCTCTCACACACCAGCGGCATAAGGGATTATTACACGGACAAGTTTGAACTGGACCGCAAGAACAAGGCCTGGAATGCCTGGACTCAGGAAGATGTAATCACATACATTTATGGCAAGAAAGCCAGTTTTGAGGTAGGACAAACTTACGGATACAGTAACACCAATTATTTACTGCTTTCCCTGATATTGGAGCAGGCTTCTGGCCTGAGTCTTGAGCAAGTATACCAGCAAGAAATATTTACCCCCCTGGGGCTTGCCTCTGCTTATTACAGCGAAAGCAGTCCGATCCCTCCCGGTTGTGTTAAAGGATATGATGACATAAACCGGGAGGGACGGGTAGTAGATTCCCAATATCTGTATGGGGACGAGATAGGTATTGGGGGCGATGGGGGAATTGCCATCAATGCATACGACCTTGCCATTTTTCTAGAGCAACTTATGAAAGGTGAACTGATTTCAGACACTTCCCTCGGGGCAATGACAAACTGGTTTGCGTTGCCGGAAGATTGGCAGTGGGACATGTATGGACAAACAGAAAATGGATTTGGTTTAGAAAAATTCAATACGGATTACGGATATGCCGTAGGCCACACAGGAGGCATTGATGGTTTCAGTACATTCGCGTTTTATTTCCCCGATACCGATATGAGCTATATTTTATTGGTTAATACTACGATAGCTTCCGAAATGCCGGAAAACGAAATTTTTAAAAATACGCTTAAAGAAATGTTTGAATAAGAATTTTGTAGTGCGGCTGTGTCGACAGCCCGGTCACTGAGTCGCTTTACAATGCTAATAAAATTGAAAAACGTCAAATTATGAACAAACATTGGATTATATTCCTGCTATTAATACTTCCTTTCACAAGCTTCGGACAGAAAAAGGACAGTGCAACTATCTCAGCGTGGAAGCTCGAGGCAGGATACCAAAATTACAGAACCCTGGACAAAAATGTCTCTCCGTTGATTTACTCTTCAAACAACGGGATGGTGGGTTTTCAATATCAAAAAAGTAAACCCAAAAGCATGATGCAGGCCGGGCTGTCTTTTTCCATCGGCAGCAACCAGGCAAAACGGTTTGGAAAGAGAGAAGCTACCGCGCCTGACCCTTATGACGTACACGGGGAGCGAGATTCAACAGTGTACGAAATTAATCCTGGGCTATCATTCGTGCAGGGTTCATTATATTTTGCCCAGCTTTGGAAATTAAACAACACCTGGAAAACCATGCATTTGGGCGGAATTATCCAGAATAATTTCACTTATTCTGCGCTTGGGGCCGATACCTGGTTTTTTAACCAAATCAGCCTGTTGCCCGCTTTTCAAATAGAACTTTTACAAAAACAGAAAAGCCAGTTGAATGGATTTGTTTCAACGCCCATTGTTTCCTATTTGGTAAGGCAACCGTATACGCTTGACCCAAGCTTGCCATTGGACAGTTATTTTGTAGCCTATCTGCAAACAGGCGATTTTGTAGCTACGCTCAATCAATTTCAGCAGGTCAATGTAAAACTGAATTATGATTACCAGCTCAACAATGGGAAGCAGGCCGGTATTTCCTATCAGTTTTCCTGGATGAACGTAGCCAACATTCCCGACCGCAACCTGAAAACATATTCTCATTCTTTCCTCCTTACTTATACATTTTAAAATGAAGAATAACTATTTAGAACACTACCAGTTGGAGAGCGGGTGGGGACGCCATCATCTTCCTAACCCAGTCAGCACTGGGCTTCTGAATACGTGTCCGCCACTTCTTGTAAAGCTGCACAAGAAGTGGCGGACACTTTTTATATTCTTCATTTCCTTGTCATTCACAACCTGCGATAACATGCTACTGGACGAAGAACTACCCAACCGTCCGGTATCGAATTTTGAAACTTTATGGCAGGAGTTTGACGATAAATACGGCTTGTTTCAGGTAAAAGGCATAGACTGGGATTCTGTGTATGCCATCTACCGTCCGCAAATTGAAAATACCAGTACAGATGCCAAACTATATGCGGTTTTAACAGAAATGCTGGACGTACTGAACGACAGCCATGTAGGTTTACTGCCCACCAATCCCCAATATCCATTTTACCAATCGGGCATTTTGGGCAAGCTGGACACCATCACCGATTTTGACCTGGACATCATCAAAGAAAACTACCTGGCCGACCCAAAGTTTGAAGACCCGTTTTTCACCTACGGAATCTTAGATAATAACATCGGTTACATCCACATTGAGGGCTTCAGCGACTTGCCTAAATTTTTGGAAAAACCGATGGATAATGTCCTTTCAGCATTAAAAGATACAGACGGTATCATTATAGACGTGCGGGGCGGTTACGGAGGCGAAGACATTGCCGGGCAGTACATTGCCGGAAGGTTTGCCAGCCAAAGCATTCCCTACATGAAAACAAGGGTAAGAAGGGGCCTCGGAGAGAATGATTTTACTGCCTATGAAAACTGGCGGATTTTTCCAGAAGGTGATTTTCAATACACAAAACCTATCGTGGTACTCACCCACCGCTTCACCATCAGCGCCCGGGAAACTTTTTGCCTGGCCATGAAAGTACTGCCTCAGGTTACCTTTGTGGGCGACACCACCACCGGTGCTTTTTCCAACCAAATCAACCGCGAACTGCCCAATGGCTGGGGCTACTCCCTCAGTATTGGAGAATGGCGTGATGCCGATGGAATCAGTTATGAAGGCGTTGGCCTGGCTCCTGATATTTTGGTACAAAATAAGAAAATGGATGTGCTGAACGGGAAAGATGAGGCATTAGAAGTGGCAATTGAGATTTTGAGATAATAAAGCAATTTTTCCTGTTTTTTATTCAAACAACTCACCATTATAGTAAATTGCGTCATTTGACTGACGCAATATGGAACTAATAAAGAATCAATTGTTCATCGGTATACTGGCGCTGCTATTAAACCTAAATGGCTTTGCAGCCGGAACTGGTTTTTCTGAAATAAGTGTAAGTAGCCTTGCCGAACTCAAAGAAAAGTTTCGTAATAGTGCTCCGGGAGATGTTTTTCTACTAAAAGACGGAAACTATGCAGGAGAACCTTGCATTTTACAAGGAGAAGGAACCGCCGAGAAACCGATTATCATTAAAGCTGAGAATCTCCATAAAGCAAAGATAGGTTCGGAATTACAGATCAAAGGAAGTTTCATTTCTTTGGAAGGTATCGAGTTTGCTGATGAAGGACATCTCATTATTGAGGGTACAGGGATGAGAATGTCCCGCTGCCTGATCAACGACTCTAAAGCTAAAAAATGGGTGAGGGTACTGCCAGGAAGCATGCAGGTTGAAATTGATCATAATCATTTTGAAAATAAAACTTCCAATATTGGCAACAAAGGCTGTCAGCTAATGCAGGTAGTCGTGCTTAATAAAAACGAAAGACACCATATTCATCACAACTTGTTTAAGGACATCCCAAAAGGAACGGAAAACAACGGAAATGGGTATGAAACACTGCAACTGATTACGAAAGACAATCCGTTCAACCCTCCCCCGGGAAACTGCAATACGATCATTGAAGACAATCTTTTTGTGCGCGCGAATGGGGAAGCTGAGATTATCTCTATAAAATCAAACGGCAATATCATAAGGAACAACACCTTTAGGGCTTGCATGGGAGGGTTGGTGTTAAGGCATGGCCATGGAAATGTTGCAACAGCAAATGTTATGCTTGCCGATGGTGAGCCAAAGGCAAGCGGTATCCGCTTTCAGGGGAGCCATCAGGTAGTGGCAAATAACTATTTTGAGGGGTTGAATGGCTATGGTATCGCCATGATGGATGGCACGCCTGATGATTTATATGTGCGGGTTGAACAGGGTTTGATAGCCTTCAATACCTTCATTAATTGTAAA
Source organism: Cyclobacteriaceae bacterium (assembly GCA_965230065.1). Taxonomy (GTDB): domain Bacteria; phylum Bacteroidota; class Bacteroidia; order Cytophagales; family Cyclobacteriaceae. The sequence goes on from OZ245942.1 coordinate 1,904,424, forward strand.
AAAGTATTAGAAATTGGGCTAAATCATCCCAAACACCCCAATGGCACGCCACCAATGGATTGTCAAATTGTAGGAAACATATTTTATGATGCTTCTGAATTTCAAGATGAAAATTACCCTTTTGTCGTCCTCGTTCAGAATGATGAGCCGAAAAATTTCCTTTGGAAAGGAAATATCGCATTTGCTAAAAAAGTGAAAGAAATACCTGGAATTGTGTACCAAAATCCAAACCTGATATTTAATGACAATAGCCTGACCCTTCCAAGTGCTGAAACGCCAAAAATAAAGCATGCCATCAAAGCTGATCAAAGATTCAACAAAGATTTATCAGGTACCACCTGGAAGAAGAATAAAAGCGTAGGGGCAATGCAATACGCTTCTGGTAAACCACCCATTTTCCTTACTAAAGATATGGTGGGGCCAAGCGCGGAATAGAGTCTTTAATTAAAATTCAGTTATTTTACTGACTGAATTTATATAAATTTCGTCAATTAAGTGACGCAATTCATCGCATTCTAATACACTCCCAACAACTCCACTTCATACAAAACAGGCGCATAAGGCTTTACCTCCGGATAAAAATCATCGTATTTCACCCAGTCTTCCCTTACTTGTTGTGGGATTACCTGCACACTTTCACCAAAAGCCAGGCGGGAGGGCATAATCAGAAGAGCTTCTCCCCCGCTGCGCATGCGTTTGATGCCAGCCTCCAGCCCTTTTACCAGCCTGTTTTCAATAAAATAAACATCAATGGGCTCCTCACCTTTGGTGGTTTCAATCACCGTACCGTCCAGGTATTTGCGGGTAAAATGAAACCGCACAGCCCCATTGTGGTTAGGGGCGCTGCCACTGCCAGGCTTTGCATCTACAAAAAACAGCCCGTCTGCAAAAGCATCCGCTTCAAAGTTGTTATGTGCAATGTAATTTTGAATGCTGTCCATTTCTTCGGTAAACTGTTCAGCTTCGGTTTGCAGGTTGGTTACTTCTACTTCCATCATAAAATTAGAATATTCAGAGAACAGGTTTGGGTGACTGTATTCTTCAAAAGCCTGATAAGAAGGAATAAAAAACCTGTATTTTTCACCTTCCCGCATCCGGCCAATTTCCTGGTTCAGTCCGACCGGAATGAGGGCATCGGCAGTATGCATAAATTTCAGGGGGCGCAGCGTGTCGGTGTGGCTTTCCACAGTATATTCTCCCAGCAAAAGTTGCATCGTGTACAAAATACTGACCACATCGCCCACTGCTACCTGTTTCCCCTGCGGGTTTTCTACCAAAGGCTCAAAATATACACCGGAGGATGATTTTTCGGCATTGATATTATTTTCAGAAAGATAATTCTGAATGGCCTTGTCATCCTGCCGGATGCGGTCTTCCAGGGCTGGGTCTTCATCACTTTCGCAAGCCAGCAAGGCGAAAGAAAATACGAGGATACTATAAAAAATGGGTAAATGTCTTTTCATGGAAAAAGGGTTTCATTTGTATTCATGTAATTGACACGTGTGTGGGAAAAAAGGTTGGAATGCGATGCGTAAAAAATTGAAAAAAGCCTGAAAACATAATACTGCGCCTACCTTTTCCGTATATTTATACCAGGATGGAAAGTGTTTGTTTGCAAAATAAAAATTAATACCATGTACAGGGAAATATTCGAACCTTCAGAAGAAAACCACAGCATTGATTTGCCAGAAAAGTTTTATGGGAAAAAGGTGGAGGTAATAGTTACCGAACTTAAGGAACCTTTAACTGATTCTGAAAAGCCTTCATATACTAATCTTCCAAAAGGAAAAAAGGTATCAAAAAGTAAGCTTTTTGAATCTTTTGGGGCAAACCCAGACTTTCCAGACATTGACGAAATCCGCAAGCAAGCATGGCCTGAAAGATGGTAATTTTTGACACTGCCATTCACTATGAAAACCCATTGTATACGTTGAATAAGAAAGATTTTAGTTTTTTGTCCCGGCTCACCTTAATAGAGTAAATTATATCCAATTACTTTTGCTGTAAAATCCCTTCTACTTCAAGCATCATTAGCGTATTGTGCATCATTTTCAGCAAGAGGGAAAGCTCCCGGAAAGTGAACATAAACGTCATGTTTTTCACCGAAGTATCAATCAGGATATTCCGCCTGTGAGGACAGCCATTTGTATTCTGCATCTGGCGATAAGTGTACTCTACCTGCCGGGTTAACTTTTGAAAGTCTTTCACAGTCATCAGCAAGGCGATGTTGCCAAAACCCAATTGTATTTCATGGTGGCACTGGCAGCGAACGGCAAAAGCGAATTCATTTTTATCGAGTATTTTACAATTGTGGTTGTGCATGGTTGGTTAGGTATTGATAGTTTTTTTGTAAATTTGGTAGACAGTAAATTAACGTGAGTTATGGATTAAAAATGCCCTGATTCGTGCAAATAGAAAGTTTGCTGTCTGAGCGAAGCGAGTTTCAAACTTTCTGAGATTTTTTGCATACTTTTTTATCGATTGAAAAAAGTATGAGCCCGTCCGGCTTGAGGGCAAGCGTTTGAAAATCAATTAGATATAAATATTCGTTTGTTGAATCAAATCCATAATTCACGTTAAATTAAATTGGTTTACTCCCTTTCCACTAAAATTCCAAACTCTTCCATAACCTGCTGCGTCCATAACTGCACCCGCTCTACGGTGAGTTCGGGTTGGTTGTCTTCATCTATGGCGAGCCCTAAAAACCAGCCTTCTTCAAATTCGGCTTTGGAAGCTTCATACGCGTAGCCTTCGGTGGGCCATACGCCTATGATTTCCCCTCCGTTTTCGTACACCACTTCGCCCAGAATACCCACGCCATCAATAAAGTACTCTTCATAACCTACCTGGTCGCCCAGGCCGAAAAAGGCCACGGTTTTTCCGGCGAAATCAATGGTTTTGAAATCTTCGTAAAAAGTGTCCCAGTCAGACTGCAACTCCCCGTCGTGCCAGGTAGACAGGCCGATGACGATGCGGGTGTAGGGCACAAAATCTTCGGGTTTTGCCCGGCGAATGTCATGTATGCTCACAAGTTCATCGCCTAAAATTTCCTGTATTTGCTGAGCCACGCCTTCGGTGTATCCGGTGTCTGACCCATAAAAAAGTCCGATTTTGTCATTCATCATTTTGCTGGTTTTTATATTTGTTCAACTTCACTTTTGGGCGGTTTAATTTTACTTCCGGCCTGTTGGTTGTAGGTTTTTTGACTGTAACCGCTCCTTGTTGGGTGGCCGTCGTATTTTTCATTCGGTACACATAAATGTAATACCCGCAAAAAAGCAGGGCTACCCAGAAAACGGAGCCCAGGAAATACACAGCCCACCCGGCATCATAGGTAACCGAAAATTTGATGAACATAAAAACAATGCTCACCAGTACAACAAACAGGTTGATATACAGCCACTTACCCATAAACTTTTCTCCTTTCTTTTTTTAATCTTTTCAATTTTACCTGCTTTTTGAAAAACAACCAGGGACCAGTAAGCACCAGGGCGGAAAGCCCCAGCCCAAAAACGAACCAGATTGTTTTGGTAACCAACCCGCCCCAATACCCGAAATGCAAGGGATCTGCAATATCGTTGAGCCAGGTGATGGTGTTGATTTCATCTGCCCGTTGCACTTTCATCACCTCATCGGTATAAGGATTGATATACACCCGGTTGGCCCGGAAACGCACCAGTGGCACATTGGAAGTGCCCGTGAGGTAAACAGGCTGTTGTGCATTGCCGGGAGGTAAAATAGATTTTACGGTTAGTGCCGGAATCGTCTGTTCTGCAATTTTTGCATATTTATCGTAATCCAGCTCCAGGGAATTGAGTCCGGGCGTAGTTTCGGAAACCTCTACTTTTGGCTGCTTATTGCCCATGTAACCTGAAATTTTTGGAAAATCAGCCCTTTCTACAAAATACCAAAGGCCGGTAATTGAAATGAGCATCATAAATGGGATAGACCAGGCACCTATCAGCTTGTGCAGGCTGCTGTAAAAAACTTTGGTGCCCTTCCCGGTTTTGAGCACAAAGAGCTTTTTGTACCAATCGTTGTAATAAAACATGCCGGTGACCAGGGAAACAATGAGTACGAAGCCGAAAAACAGCACCGTGAAATGCCCGATTTGGAAAGGGATGAACAAATAATAATGTAAATCTCTGAGAAAACGGGCAATGGTAATATCGGCACTGCCCTGCACTTTTCCGGTATATGGATTGACGAAAACGTAATTCAGTTCTTCATATTCCATCACATACACCAAATCGGTCAGGTAAGGTTCCCGGGCTTTGGTCCAGTAGGTGATTTTGCCCTCGGGAAATGCTTCCCGGATATTTTCGGTCATTGTATTCCAGGAAGCGAAAGAAGCCGAAGGGGTTGCCCGCATGGCCGGGTTGAACAGCCAGTCCAGTTCATGACTGAAAACGGCCAAAGTGCCGGAAAAGCATACCACAAAAAGCAGTATGCTTAACTTTACCCCGACCCAGCTATGGAGTTTGAATAGTTTGTCTTTTGAAATCATTTTTATTGATTATGGAACCCTGAATTGCCAGATTATTTTAATTATTAAAATATGTACGTCTTGCCGCATTTATTGCGGCATCTCTCTCTTGCGATGCGGGAGACCCCGGAATTCGTCGGGCGCCGGGCGCTGTGCTCATCCGGGGAGAACCCTAATTTATTTCTTTGAATTGACGAAGTAGAGTTAAAAAGTATACCCAACACTCAGCAAAAAGTTGCGGGGTGCGCCAGGAAAAAGGCGAACGTAACTGTAACCGCCTACCCAATGGGTTTTGTCAAAAACATTATTGAAATTGGCGGAAATCCTGAAACGGTTTACACTATAGTAAAGAGCCGCGTCAAACAGTACGTAGCCGGGTAATGTTAAACCCAATGGCTGGCCGTCTACTTCCCGGAAGGTATCAAAGGTATTGCGCTCAGTTACAAAGTTGCTGCCCAGGGCAATGCCAATACCATTGAAAACCCCTCTGTCAAAAGCATATTTTGCCCAAATGCCTCCCTGGTGTTTGGGGGCATTTTCTTTAATCCGCCCAACCTCTTCTTCGTTATCGCTTTCGGTAATTTCTGTGTGGTTATAAGCATAATTGAAAGTAAGGCTGAGGTTAGGCAGGGGATTGCCAAGAATGTCTATCTCTACACCACGCGCCCTCTCCTGCCCTCTTTGTTCCAACAGGTCAGGATTGTCCGGAGCATTGGCATTTACCAGAATATTGTTGAGTTCAATGCGGTAGAGCGCTAGATTTACAGAAAACAAATCGTCAAAAAATGTGCTTTTGGCGCCTACTTCCCACATATTGGCCGAAAGGGGGTCAAAAGGTCCGCCAACGTTGGGGTCTTGCAACACTGAAGCGGTTTGGGGCTGGAAGCTTTCCGTATAAGTTCCGTATAGGTTAATGCGGTCGCTGAGCTCGTACACCAGGCCCACCCTGGGCAGCAGCTTATCTTGTTTTACCACTTCTTCTTCATCAGTTTTGTAACCCTCTACATCCCGGTAGTTTTCCTGTCGCAATGCCAGCAGGGCTTTGAATTTGCCCCAGGTGATTTGGTCTTGTACGTAGAAGCCGTACGTAAAGTAACGGGTTGCATTCTGAGGACTGTTGCTGTTCAGGAGATATTCATAAGGGTACCCAATGGAATAATCAGGGTTTTCCAAATCAAAGTGCGGCACGTTGGGCACGGGGCTGCCATTTTCAAAAAGGTATAAGTCAGCTTCGGCAGGATTGTATGTGGTGACTACTCCCCCATCAACGGTACGGTAGCCATAAGAACGGGCTTGTGCCCCACCGATGGGCTGTACCTGCTGGATATAATCAAACCCGGCTACTAGCTGGTGTTGAAGGACACCCGTATTTCCGTTCAGCACAAAGTAAGTGGTCAGGTTATCCGATACTTGTTTACGCATGCGGTTGATGGTTTGCATGCCCATCAGTGTAGGGATTTCATTACCGAGGCTGTCCACGGCAAACTGGTTGGAAGTACGGTGTTCAAACAGGTCTTCATCCCAGCTAAATTTCATATAAGAGGCATTAAAAGAAAGGGCATCGGTAAACTTGTGGTTGAGCGAAAGCGTAAAATACTGCACATTGTTGGTGTGGTAATCGTTGGGTTGCCCAATGGCAAATGAAATGGGTGTGGTGGTCAAATCAGTACCGGATTTGGCATTGAAGATGGGCTGTCCCCGGTCCAGCTTGCCCTGATAGCGATTAATGACCAGGTCAAAATTTACCCTGGTTTTGTCAGTAGGCAAAAAAGAAATGGAGGGGGCAATGATAAAAGTTTTGGTTTGCTGTAAATCCCGAAAAGTATCTGTGTCTTCATACCCCAGGTTGAGGCGGTACAAAAGCGTTCCCGATTCGTTCATGGGGCCGGTAAAATCGGCCGTTGCCCGCAGGGTGTTGAAACTCCCAACGGTAAACCCAATAGATTTCCGGGCTTCATCCAAAGGTTTTTTGGTAACGTAATTGATAGTGCCTCCCGGATTGGCATTGGCAAACAAAGCGGAGGCCGGGCCTTTGATAACTTCCAGGCGTTCCATATTGGCCAAAAGCGGCTGGGGGCCAAAAATACCTACCGTTCTCAGACCGTTGATGAGTTTGGCCTGGCTACTACCGTTTCTGAACCCACGAAGTGTTAAATCATCGTAATAAGAAAACTGATTGACGCCGCTGATGTTCTTCACAATATCAGCGGTGCGGTAAGCCTGCTGGTCCTGGATAATTTCTTTGGTAACATAACTTACGGCCTGGGGCACTTCATTCAGCAGGGTGGCCGTTTTGGTAGCAATAAAAGAAACTTCATTCTGGTAAGTTGTTTCTTTCCGCCCGATAATTTCTACTTCCTGCAACTGGGTGAGACTTTCTTTCAGGGTAAAATTGAGGCTGAGTGTTTCCCCGCCTGTGATGGTTATCTTTTTTTTCTGCCCCTGATAACCAATACCAGAAACCGAAAGCTGGTATTCCCCGGCAGGAATGCTTTGGATGGAAAATTCCCCGTCGGCATCGGTTACGCTGCCCAGGGTAGTGCCCAGCAGCCCCACATTCAGGCCGGGCAAGGGTTCATTGCTTGTATCAACAACTTTTCCTTTTAAACTGCCAGTTTCCTGTTGGGCAAGCAAAGAGTTTGTAAAAAGTAAAAAAAAGCAAAATGAATAAAACTTGGATAAAATTGAGTGCATATCAAAAGTATTTAGGTCAGCGCTAATAATTTATTTAGACTAATTTTAAATAATAGCAAAGATAAAGGCGAGGCACTCGTGCGTCAATCGCTTGTATTAGTCATTTTTACTAGCTAGAAGTAGTATTGGGAATAGCCAGAGGTAGTAATTAGCTATACTGACATTAAACTAGGGTAAAAAAATAGCGTCTCCCCGGATGAGCGAATTCGGACGGCCGATGCCGCGAATTCCGGGGTCTCCCGCTTCAAAGCAGGAGATGCCGCAATAAATGCGGCAAGAATCTCTTTTTTTATTTTACCCCAATAATGTCAATACAATTAGCCTTTAGCTGCAATCGGTTTGCCGTCCAACCACAAACTTAATGAGCTTGTGGCTCGTAGCTAATAGCTCATAAAATGAGCACAAAACGTATATAAACTGAAAAATAAGTTTTATAACGAAATAATTAGTTGCAAAACTGAAAAATAAGTTATATGTTTGGGCATCATTAAAATTTTACCGTCATGATATACGCTCTTTTTCTCTTCTTGCTCAAGGCTACACTCTGTCTTGTTGTGTTTTCAACCGCTTATCAGTGGTTCTTTTCAAAGTTTGCCCATTTCCAGGGTATGCGGGTTTACCTGCTGGGGAGTGTGGTGCTGAGTATTTGCCTGCCATTGTTGCAAATTCCGGTATTCGCCCCATTTTCATTTTTTACTCTCGGGAATGTTGCTACAGAAACGGGCTATCTTAATTACTCTTTTGATTTGCCCAGGGCGGCACAAAGTACACCAGCCTTATCTGAAACTGCGGTGCAAGGTGAAACAGTAAACCTTTTTCCTGGAATTGGTTATTTGTTGCTTATCGTTTATTTCGCAGGGGTTTTATATAAAATGTGCATTACAGGACGGCATTTATTCAAGATAAGGCAAATGATTGTGGGAAGCCACAAAGTGAAGGAAGGAAATAATACCTTGGTTTACCTGAAAGGAAACTATCCGGCTTTTTCTTTTCTTCATTATATTTTTCTTAATCCAGATTTTCAGCAACTTTCTGCCGATGAACAACAACAGGTAAAACAACATGAACAGGTGCATGTGCGCCAAAAGCACACACTGGATCTGCTGTTTTTTGAAATAGCCGGGGCCTTGTTCTGGTTCAATCCGCTCATAACATACCTGAAAAACGCCTTGCAGGAAGTACACGAATACCTGGCCGATGCAGAAGTTGCCAATGCAAGCACGCAGAAAACTTACGCCCATTTGCTACTGAAACTGGCTACGCAACCCAGGTTAATGCCCCTGGCCAACAGCATTTCCGGAAAGCAAATAGGCCGGAGGATAATGATGCTCACGCATGCCCGCTCCCTCCCCCGTCAAAAGTTTGTTTACCTGCTTATTTTACCTTTGGTGGCCATGATGGTTGTGCTGAATGCCTGCATGGACGAACCGGCCACAAATACTGAAGTGCTGACACAGGAAGATGTAATTCCCATGGACGGAAAGAAAATCAGAAACATCATTTGGGGAGGTAATACGGTGTATGATGATGAAACGCTCAACCGGGAGTTTGGACTAAAATCCGGTGATTGGGCAAATGAAGAATTGATTAATAAACATTTGAATTATAACCCCGATGGCTCAGACTTATCATCTTTATACATGGACAATGGGTATTTGTTTTTCTCGATAGATGTGGAAGAAAATCAGGTGGGCGATAAGGTTGTAGACTTGGTGCTAAATGTATTTGAAGGCCCAAAGGTAAAAGTGGATAATGTTATCATCAAAGGAAATCAGACTGTTCCTACCAGTGAAATCCGGGCGCAAATTCCGATAGAAAGCGGGGATTTATTTAACCGTTCCAAACTCATAGAAGCGCAGAAAAATATTGCAGCAATGGGTTACTTCGATCCACAGCAGGTAGGCATTAATCCATATCCCCATTGGAGCGATCAGGAACATACTGTGTTGGAGAAAATGGAATTAGAGTTTACCGTCATAGAAACCAATCCAAAAAAATAAAAAAAACATGGAAGAACTCACCAAGACCGAAGAGCGCATTATGCAGGTTTTCTGGAAACTGAAAAAAGCTTTCGTAAAAGATGTGATAGCGGAATTGCCCGATGACCCGAAGCCACCTTACAACACCATTTCTTCGGTAGTAAGAATCTTGGAAAAGAAAGGTTATCTGGATTATACAGCCTATGGCAAAACGTATGAATACTACCCGGCCATCAGCAAAGCCCAGTACCGTAAGCAATACATGAAAAAGCTTCTTTCAGGATATTTTGACAATTCCCCAGCCTCTCTCCTCTCTTTTCTGGTAAAAGAAGAAAATCTCAGCGATGAGGAAATAGAGAAGTTGAAAGCGATGATTGAAAAGCTGGATTAAAACAAATCCTCTTCCTGCTCCACTGCCAAAAAATTTACAAGTTGCTGTTTGCGGTCAAAAACCGGGAAAATGTCAATATCACAGAAATAGGGCGTACCATCTTTTTTATAATTGACTACGGTGGAGGTAACTTTTTCAGGAATATCCAAAGCTTTGCTAATTATTTGGGTGGTTTTTTTATCAGTGCCTGGCCCCTGCAGGAAATCAGGCTTTCTTCCAAAAACTTCTTCCCTGTTGTAGCCCGTCATCACTTCAAAATATTGGGTGGCATATACGATTTTCCGGTCGGTTTGTGTTACCAAAATGGTTTTGCGTGGTTTTCGCATTTCTTTTTTAAGAAAACCAAGGTCAAAGTCCCAATTGTGGGTGGTAGCCAACGTATTCAGGTTTTCAACGTCTTCCTCAAAGAGTGTATGAGATGCGTACTGGGGAAGAAAATACCAGGCACCTAAAAGTGGGGGAATTACATTTATTTTTCCGTACATATTATCAGTAAGTTTTCGTCATATCATCAGGAATACAAAGGACAAAATCAGCGGTGTTTTTATATTCCTCTTCCAGTGCATCAATACTTTTCTGCTCTACGGTATGAATGGTGGCAATTTTCAGGTCAGGACGGGCTTGTTGCAGATACCACAAAATCCCTTCCCGGTTTTGCGAATGATACGTGCCATTGAAATGCAGAAAAGGTTTGCCCCCTGCATTTTCAAGAATTAAATGTGCCATCGTAGCATCTTTGATCGCTTGCGATTTGGCTAAATTTTCAGCGTTATTTCCATTGTTGTGACCTCCCATCATTTCTGTCATTTTTTGATAACCGGGTAACGTCAAATCTACCTCAACTGGCAGTGGAACTATCCATTGCAAGGCTGCCTCAGACAACGTATCCAGGGCTTCTAAACCTTCACGGTACACCAAATTGGCATACCGTCTCGGTATGTTGGTAGCAACCACTTTCATATCATGGTTTTTGGCAAACACTACCAGCGGACGGTAATCGGTTTCATAATTATTCCACACTTTTGCTTCGCTCATCAAATGTTTTTCCTGAATGATACCGTTTACATATTCATTCAAAACCAATTGGTCGTCTGCCTCAAACATTTCCATACCCATCACCATTTCAGGATGTTGTTTGAACAAATCCTGCGTTACCTGTAATTCTAACCAATGGCAAAGCGAATTGTTATGAATTTCGCCAAAAAAGACAACATCAGCCTCGCTGATTTGTTTCATCATTTTTCCGAAAGAAACAGGTTTGCCATTTTCTGTAAAGAGTTGATAAGCAGGTTTATCTTGTGCCATACCCGGTAAACAAGTGAGGATTACAAAGCTTAGAAAGAGGAGCCTCATCTGCATAAAATCTAAACTAAAAATAAATTATGGCGTCCAAATGGTAGTGGCAATATATCTTTCAGGCTTCAGTTGATCCTGGAAATAATAGACTGTCACTACTTTTCCATCGGGTCGCTGTGTTGACCGTACATAACCAATATCCCTACCACCTCCATCAGCCCTTAAAACTATTTGGTCCGACCAGGTTTTGCCATTATCCGCACTCAATTGGGCACAAATGCGATATGGTTCAGCACGCACCGCATACGTGAGGCAAAGTCTGCCGTCATTTAACTTTATCAGACTGGGTGGATTGCCTCCTCCCAGGTCATTCACAGGGGGAGCTAGCAATGTCCAAGTTTTTCCGCCGTCTGCACTTGCATAGGCATCTATCCACCGATGGGTATCATCTCTACTTCGTATAGTAGTGATAAAATCCGTTTCGGATAACTGTACACTGGATGGCATAATACCAAATCCCTTCGGTTCCGCACCAATCCTGGAAAGCAATTCCCAGTCCATACCCCCGTTATGGGTAATGGCACAAATGGGTCTTCCTTCCCGGTTGTTATCTTTTGATATGGATAAAAAGGACATGCATGTATTTTGGTCAATCACAATGTAATCTGTACGGGCAAGAATATTGGTTATTCCGGATACTTCCAGGGTAAATGGCCCTTTCCAGGTATGCCCCCGGTCATAGGAGTAATGAAAGATAGAAGGCCCACTGTTATGGTCCAAAAAACGAAAGTTTAATGCAATATCCGGATGCTCAAAATTGATAGCATGGGTAAGTTTTTCTGGTTCTTTTTTGTTAGGGTAATCAGGTTCAATGCCATGCAGACCAGTGCCTCTGGCTACGTATACGCCATCTGCTGAAGGGTCTTCTATCGTCCAGGTTTCTCCTCCATCCTGACTTCGCGCAAACAATAATTCTTCGGGTTTTTCCTGGTCGATATTGTGTCTATCCGGTCCAAGATCTTTATGATAACCCCGGGAGAACCCGACCAAAATCTCATTCCCCCAAGACCAGATGCCATTATTGGCAGGCCATCCACCGAAACGGCCTTCTTCATAAAATACTTCAACATGTTGTGGTTCAGGTTTTTCCTGGAAGGAAAAGATCAATGCTGTAAAAAACAGGAAGAGAGCATATTTGTACATAGCTTTTTTAACCAATTGAGATGTTCATAAAACAGCATAAACTTATACATAAATTAAGTGCGAACAAAAAACTACTTGCCAAAAGGATATTAAGCAAACTGAATACAGGACTTGGTTTTTAAAGTTGGTATCAAGTCACTGATTGGTTAAAAAGCTGTTTTTTCTTTACTTTCTTTTGCGCATTCATGTTATCATTTTCAGAAGAATGCGGCTTTCTTTTCCTGGATTTTCTTCTTTTCCCCCACCAAATATAAAAGCCCGTAACGGGCAGGCTGGCCGAAACTAAACTCGCCAGAAATGCCAGTACTTTGCCCGGAAAACCCAGGATGCTGCCTACGTGGATAGGATAGTTGAGTGCATGTGCTTTCTCACCATTGTTCATGTCGGCAAAATGAGTTTCTTCTAACTGCTCACCCGTATAAGGGTTGAACTGACAGCTGAAGTAATTATCGTAACCCGAGTTGCTCAATATAACACTGAGAAACAAGGGGGCATCATTTGTCCGGGGAAATCGCAGGTAGAAGGACTGTGCCTGTGGATAGCTTGCATACATCCCGGTAATGATCCTATCCAAAACCCCTTCTGCTTCGGTGGGTGTGATGTTGTATTCCGGGAATGGTTCGTTGATGGTTTTACCACCGTTGGCGAGCCACTGAACACTATGGTCTACCCACTCAAAAGCCCACACCAGGCCGGTGAGCGCAATTAGCAGGGCGATGATGAGGGAATAGAACCCGGCAATGTTGTGCAAATCATAGTTCTTGCGCCTCCAACGGGTAGTCGGTTTCCAGCGAAACCAGAAGCGTTGTTTGGCTGCGGCTTTGTTTTTGGGCCACCACAGCACCAATCCGGTAATGAGCATTACCACGAAAATGAGCACCGCGTAACCTACGATGGTGTGACCGATGGAATAATTAAGTAAAAGACTAAAATGCAGCCAGAGCACTACATTGAAAAACTCCCACTTGGTGTTTTCAATCTTGATCACCTCCCCAGTGTAAGGATTGAGGAACACTTTGTAATAGTACTCCATATAGTCGGTGTACCAAATAGGCGAAAGGCCATCTTCTTCTACATTAAATTTACGAAACTGCACATAGGTACTTTCATCGGGTGAAGTGGGCAGGTGCATCCGCTCGGCTTTGTACTGATTATCGAGAGCAGCTTCGGCCCGGTCTACCAGTTCAGCTACTGGCAGGCGCTCAGCCTGGGGAGGGGCTTCCACGAACATTCTATCGGCATATACAATTGGGCGCAGTTCATCCTGAAAAACCCACAGGCAGCCGGTGGCAGAAACGATAAACACCACCAGCCCGGATGCCAGTCCGAGCCAGAGGTGGATTTTGCCGATGAATTTTTTGAAAGTCATAGCTTTCCATTAAAAATTTCTCAGCAAAGAATTCACGTAAACATTGCTTCCATCCAGGGCAGCTCCTTTTGTGAAGTCGTCCGGGCCGCCCCCGACGGTAATTTCATAAATATTAGCATTATCACCCTGCAGGCTAACGGGAATGTAAAATTTGCCGTCTCCCACAGTATTCAGCTGGAAAATATTGACATAAGGTGCTTTGGGTATATTGAGTTCGGTTACGGTCTTTGCATTTAAGTCAATCTTTGCCAGTGTACCGTGATTTCTGCTGATATCATCCCATTCTACCAGGTCATCTTCCCTTACAACGTTGGCATAAACGATTCCATTACCGGCATACCAGGCATTCCAGATGCTGATTGGTTCGGAAAACTCAGCTGAGACATCAAACAGATAGTCATCATACCCCCCATTGCTGATGCGTACGAAAACGGTAGGCTTGTCAGCTAGTTCTTCGTGGCCATACCACAATTTGCTGTTCAGGTTATACTGATAGATATTTCCTTGCTCGTCTAAAAACGAACCATTGGTCCGGTAGCCCGCTACAGTACCTGCCGAAGCTTCAGAGACAAGCACCCTGGGGTTAGCGAGAGAAGGATAGTCATACTCCAGGGTGATGAGGGAGTCAGCCAAATTTTGCCAGGTTTCACTGTCACCATACAGGCTGCCAAAATATACTTTATTGCCTTTTACCACAGCATTGACCCATAAAGACTGCTTACCCCCGATATCAGGCACATCAAAAAAGCCATGATTTTCTACCGTAAAAGAGTCAAGGTCAATGACGGCAAAAGGTGCTTTCCCTTCTTCATTGGGAAAGTTGAGCAACAACAAATCGTTATTATCCGTTGCCTGAATGTAACGATAAAAACTCCCTGGGTTTAAAGTTTCAGTTGAAATATTCCCCACTTTAATTAGCCCGCTTTCCGTAATTTCAAGTTTATCTAGCGTTCCTTCATTCGAGTTTATGAAATAAATATATCCGTCTTTGCTGACAGATAAACCGCCAAAAGCACCTTCTATGCCATTGCCTACAATAGAAATGCTGCCAGAAAGCAAGTCGCTGGTGGTTGTAAGATAGTCCTCATCATTGACATTGGCCCCCACTGAATATTTATCCAGGTTGGCTGTCAGGTCTGGCTCTTCCCCATTGTCATCTTCACAGGATGAAAATACAAACAAAGCTGCCAGGAATAAATAAGCGAAATTGCCGTAAAGTAATTTAATAAAGTTCATCATTATGGTTTTTAGAATTAGTTATTGGATTTAATCTGATACCTTACTTTTAAAAAAACTGCCCTTCCGGGTTTTTGAAGAAGAAAGTTATCGTACACTTGTTCGTTCAATAAATTTGAAATATCTGCCGCTACACTGAATCGCCCCGAAGGAAATGTATATCCGGCACCAGCATCAAGAACCAGCTGGCTGGGTATTACACTTTTTTCGCTTTTGTCACCCAGGCTGGGCCAGCGCAGGTAAAATTCATGCACATACCCCGACTGCAGGTATAACAGCAACTTTGAACCTTGCTGAATGACATCTTTAAGGTTTAATTCCACACCTGCATTGGCCATCAGATAAGGTGTATTGCGCAGCCGGTCCCGGTAAACAATGTTCCGGTTTCCGTTTTCCTCATACTCCAAATTATTGCGGATGTCCAGGTACGTGGCATTGGCTGTAATTTTCATCCACTGCTTATAATCGTAGATAATGTCCAGCTCCACCCCTTTTCCAAGCGTTTTGTTGATGTTCCGGAATTCCCCGTTACCAAGGCCATCCGTTACGGTAAATAATAGCTGGTTTTTGGTGTCCCGGTAAAACGTGTTCACGGCCACTTTCATCCCGTGATGGTCTCCCAGAGAATACCTGCCGAGGATTGTCCCCAGGTTGATATTCAGGCTTTGCTCCGGCTTGATGGTGGGGTTATTATCAATGGTCACCCCATCGCCCAAGGCTTCTTTTGCAGTGGGCATGCGGGTGGCTTGTTCTAAAGATAATTTGGCAAGTAAATTGGGAAATATTTTATAAGAAGTGGCAAAGCCTGCGCCCCAGTTGGTTTCACTGTTTTTATACTCTACGGCCACCGACTCATTGTCAATGTAATCTAATTCGTTGATGGAGGAGGAAAAATTGTAAAGCTTGACAAACGCGTTTGTGTAGAGCCTGTCATCAAAATTCCTGCTTTCCAATGACAATCCGCCGAATTGGGAAGATATGCCCTGGGGCTTCAGGTAAGGTATGCGGTATTCCGGGGTAAACGGGTCTTCACCAGTACGGGTGGTTTGGGAACCTATATAATTAATGCCCAATGTTAAATTATCACGAAGCTTATAAGTAGCATTAACCCGGCCTATCCAGGATTTGTCATTGAGGGTAAAAAGGGATTTTCCGTCATACCCCATTTCACCACCCGTAACGCGGTATCCAATGGAATCTGCTTTCCATCCATATTGTATCAAAGAAGTATCTGCCAAGGTGCCTTCAGTGATGGAATAACCGGCAAAAACGTCTACATTCAGTCCTTTCGTAAACAAGTCCTTTTTCTGGTATACCATACTGGGCATCAGAAATTGCTCGTCGTACCGCACATTGCCAAAAACCCTGGCCATCGTTTGGGCGGTTTGGATGCCTCTTTGCTGGCCTGAAGCCAAAAGGCTGATAAAAAACTGGTCTGCCCAGTCTACATCGGTAAAGCCAACATCCAACTTGGCATTGATGGTTTGAAAGTCGTCATTGAACCTTTCGGCAGGGTTATCTTTTGTAAACTCCACCGCCCTGTAACCGGTAGACGCATCGGCCCAGGTAACGGACGGCCCCCACACCTTGTAATTGTTGTCCGAATAATTGTAAAAAGACGACAGCCTTGTGGTAAAACCTGACCGGTCATGGGCCCATTGCCCTTGGATAGCCACCTGATGTGTATTGAAAGAACCGTAAGAATAGGAAACATCCGCAAAATCGGCTTGCTCTTTCCGGGTAGTGATGTTGATGGCGCCTCCCAGTGCATCGGAACCCAGCTCAACCGGCACCACGCCTTTATAAACATCCACCCTCTCTACGAGCAGCATCGGAAAGTTATTGATGGTAAAAGAAGAGCCGAAATAGTCTAACGGAATGCCATCCACAAAGAAGCGCACCGCATTGCCCGACATGCCATCCAGTGAATAGTTAAAATCAGAACCCATGCCACCCGACTGCCTGATACGGACACCTGCTGTTCGGTCCAGTACCTGGTTCAGGTCCAGGCTTTGGGATTGAAGCGGTCGGGTAGCCACAGCTTCCACGTTGAACCCCCGCTCTTCAATTTCAGTAACTTCTGACTTCCCCACTACTTTTATCTCATCCATGCGGGTAGTAGCTTCTTCCAGCTGAATGCTAAGTTGCTTTGTTTGTCCGGCTGATAGTATTACCGACAAAGCCTGGGATTGGTACCCAATACCGGAAACCGTTAAGGTATGCGCACCGGGAGTTACTTTGGTGATGGTGAAATTCCCTGTAACATCGGTGGCAACACCAATATTTTTGTCAAGCAAAACGGTAATGCCTGGCATGGCTTCACCCTGGAGGTCGGTAACATGGCCCCGGATGGTGGCCGTTTGGGCATAAAGTATCTCATTGAAAGCGAGCAGCAAAAATATGATGCCTATAGAGCACGTAAAGCCTGGGTGCATAGTATTTATTTAGACTTATTCTAAGGAAGTGCAAATATGAATATCATGAGGAAGATGAGCAATAGCTATAATTAGCTAATTCGGGTATAGCTAGAAGTAGTATTTATTTATAAAAAGCTTTTATTGATTCTGTTGTGGAGCTTTAAAAGAAAGAGATAGAAATCTTAATATATAGTACATAATGTTGTTTAGCAATGGTTTATCCCCTGGAAACCGGAATCTGATACGATTCCCGGTGGTGTAAGAGAATTTGTGCCTGTGGCACCCGCACGGTTAGATTAAAAAATGAAGAAGTATGGGAGGCAGATGACCACAGGGCTTAAGGTTTTGTAAAAATTTCTATTTCTGTCAGGTTGTATCTCATATTGAAAAGTGTCATGCCGGCTTTAACCACCGAAAACACTGGTGTGATTTCAGTATTTTCTTTGTAATTTTCTCATTTTCTATATTACATGGAATATTAGGGTGTTATATTTTCCGGAATGGCCTGGTCGTTATTCAGTCTTGGATGTAGTTTTTTCTTTCCCGGCTGATATTTATTTCCCGAACCCACTTTTCTGTTTTTTGATTTCTTCCTTCTCCCCCACCAAATATAAAAACCGCTTACCGGCAGGCTGGCAATGATGAGGCTGGTAAAAAACATCAGTATTTTTCCGGGCAGGCCAAAAATGGCACCTACATGGATGTCATAGTTCATTCGTAGGAGTTTATCGGCTGTTTTGGCTTCGTGAAACCGTCCGTAAATGTGGTCAACTTCAAGCTCTTCCAAAGTATATTGGTCAAAATAGCGGTAATCAGTTTGCCAGTAAGTACCATATTCAGGATTGGCATTGGCAGCGATGGAGGAAGTATCCGATTCGGGAATATGCACTTCAAGTGATGCAGCAGTCGGATATTCTTTTTTCATAATAACCCATACTTTATCGATGGGCGGAAGGGTTTGTTCCGCATCCGCTGTGACATCAGAAGCCGGGTCAACATAAACCAGGGACTTTTCTCCTCCGGCAGTTTGATATACGGCTTGTTTGAACCACTGGAAACCCCACACCAACCCGGTGAGCGCAAGTATCAGGGCGATGGAAATTACATAAA
Source organism: Cyclobacteriaceae bacterium (assembly GCA_965230065.1). Lineage (GTDB taxonomy): Bacteria > Bacteroidota > Bacteroidia > Cytophagales > Cyclobacteriaceae. Next base: position 1,922,605 of record OZ245942.1, read on the forward strand.
ACCCGAGTACATTATGCAAATCATAATTTTTACGCCTCCAGCGAGCATTCCACTTGATAGAAAACCGCTGCCGGGCCGCACTTTTGTTGCGGGGCCACCATAGAAAAAGTCCCGAAATGAGCATAATAACAAAAATCAGCGTAGCCGTTGCCACCACAGGCTGGCCAATGGCCGGAGGAAGCCACAAATAAAAATGCCCGTTCAGGATAAAGCGGAAAAAATCTTCCTCCATGTTTTTTACTTTCAGCACCTCGCCGTTGTAAGGGTTCAGGTATACCAGATAGTAATAATAATCAGGCTCAAAATTGTAAAAAATGGCCTGTGCAGCTTTTACCTTGCCAGCGTACAACACCGCATGAATTTTCTTTTGGGGCAGTTCATTTTCGGCAATAGCTTTGAGTTTAGAAGGAGGAAGCAACGTTTTCCCTTCCTGTTCTACAAAACGGTAAGGCTGGGTGATATTTTGTATTTCTACCTGAAAAGCATAAATGCAGCCGGTGATAGCGATGATAAACACCACCAGCCCGGAAGTGAGGCCGAGTCAAAGGTGGGTTTTTCCTATGATTTTTTTCAAGGTCATTTAATTTGTAAATTTTCTTGCCGGATTTAATCTGGCACCTCTTTCCTAAGCATGGGATGCCGGCTACCGTGGCGCGGAGTAAATCCGGCAAATTATCAAATTTGTACGTGTCCGCCACTTCTTGTACAGCTGTACAAGAAGTGGCGGACACATGAATTAAAATTTATAACCAATCGTCAACCGGAAATTCCGGCCCGGTTCGGTTTGCCAGTAAAAGTAGTCTGCGTAAGGTGAGCCTGAATACAGGTATTTATCCAGCAGATTGTTGACGTTCAGTGCCAGGCTGAAATTCTCGTTTTGCCAGGATACGGCACCATCCAGCCGGAAGTAATCGGGCAAGGCGTTTTCAGAATCATCAAACACATACCAGGAAGAACGCTCAATTTGCCACTGATAACCCAGGGAAATACCAATGCCTTCCAGGGTACCCAGGGGCTGGCGGTACGAAAGCCAGGTATTGGTAATGTGCTTGGTAGCGCCCGGCGTGGCATTGCCCACCACAGATTCGTCCGTATCTTTGGTAATTTTCGAATCGGTGTAAGCATAGTTGAAGGTGAGGTTCAGTCCTTTTACAATCTCACCCCGCACGTCAAATTCCACTCCTTTGGTTTTGGTTTGGCCCAGTTGGATAGAAAAGTTGGGGTGCGCAGGGTCGGCCGTCAGCACATTGTTTTTGGTGATTTGATATACGGCAAGTGTAGAGTTCCATGTGCCCCCAAACCAGTCTTTCTTCAATCCGGCTTCCAGGTTATTTCCTGTACTGGGATCAAATTTTTCCTGTTGGTAATCGCTGCCTGCCTGGGGCACAAAAGCCTGGTCGTACAGGACGTACACAGAAGTTTGCTCATCCAAAGAAACGCTGAGGCCGACACGGGGCGTAAACTTCTGGTCGTCAGTAACGGCACCGTATTCTGTTTCCTCCACAAAAGTATACCGCCCGGCCAGGGTGAGCCGTACCATGTTTTGCCAGAAGTGCAGTTCATCCTGCAAATAAATGGCCTGGTAGCTTTGTCCCAGAATATTGCCTCCTGCCCTGAGGCGCAGGCTAAGCGAACGGTCAAATACCGGAATAGAATCTCTCGGCACATTGTGCACAGGATTGTAAATATTGAAAGGTTCAGGGCCGGAAAATGCATAGCTCTGGTTCCAGTCGGCCATGTAGTTTTTATAACTCATGTCCAGTCCGCCAAGGATTCGGTGGGTAATGGCACCGGTTTGTACTTCTCCGTTGACAAACACCTGCCCTATTTTACTTTCGTTAAAAGCGTCCCAAATGCCCAGGCCACGTTGCATGGTGCCATCAGCCTGCAAAGAACGGGGCCAAAGGGAACTTCCCTCCTGCTTATAGTTGAAATAGGCCAGCTTGGCAGTAAGTTGCCAGTTAGGGCTAAGCTGGTGGTCAAGCGTCAGGAAAAGGCTGTGGTCATTGATTTCAGAAGGATCAATATTAGGTTCGGCTGTGGTGAAGTTGATGGGCAAATCGCCATAGCCATTGGGAGAAAACACGTAATTGGATCCAATCACCGACATTTGGGAATATTGATAGGTATATTCAGCGGTGAGGGAAGTTTGGTCATTCAACTGATATTTTACTACCGGAACAATGGAATAACGGTTGTTAAACTCATAATCCCGGTGCGAACCTTTAAGCTGCCCCATCAGGTTGAGACGGTAGAGCAATTTGCCGTCTTTAGAGAGTTTTCCGTCCAAATCCAACGTGGTGCGGTAGGTATCAAAACTACCCAAAGAAATAGTGGCTTCCCCTTTGGAAATACCGGTGGGCTTTTTTGTAACAATATTATAAAAACCACCAGGCTCACCATTTGCCAGCATAAACCCGGCCGGGCCTTTTACAAACTCAATCCGCTCTACCATAGACATGTCTTCGGTAAGTGGCCCCCAGGGCATTTCCACGTTCATACCATTGCGGAATGCGGCAATTTTAGAACCCCGCATGTTGATGCGGGCATAATTATCCCAGTGCTCCACGCGGGTTACGCCACTCACATTGCGGGTTACGCCTTCCAGCATGTCAAAAATCTGCTGATCGGCAATCACTTCTTTGGTAACTATCTGAATATTCTGGGCGGTTTCCAGTAGGGGCGTTTGCAGGCGCAGCGTGGGTGAAGGGCGGTCGGCCTTATAGTTTTCCTGCAAATAGTCACCCAGCACAGTTACTTCTTTCAACTCCTGCGACGATTCATTCAGTGTAATTTCAGGGAGTTCAAGGATTTCATCGGGCTGAATATTGATAGAAATTTCCTTTTTTTCCAGCCCAACCGAAGAGATAATCAGCATATACTTGCCTACAGGGGCCGCAAATTGAAAGATACCATCCGAATTGGTAGAAGCCCCGTAGCGCGTATTTTTCAGGGCAACCGAAACGAAGGCAGCGGGTTTCCCATCGGAAGTAGTGAGCTTTCCCCTCACCTGGCCCGTTTTTTCTTCGTCAGCAATTTGAGTGGTAGTTTCATTAGTATGAGAGGAAAGCGCCATATCCTGGGCGTTTGATACAGAGGCAAAAAATGCCAATAAAATGAATAAGTAAAGTAATTGTTTCATAGGTTGGTCATATTTGATGAAAGTAGAGCGGCTGTTTCGGCAATTGCCGTCCGATCAATGAGCCGCGTTCACAGAATCAGTATAGATAAAATTATTTAGAATGATTTTAAACAATGGCAAAGGTAAAGGAGGAAATACAGCGGGTCAATCGCTTATAGTAGTGCTTTTTTACACTACAAATAGTGAGGGAATTGTACTACTTCTGGTATGGTGAGTAACTATTGGTAGCTAAAAGAGAGGGTATTATTTCTTTGATGAGGATTCCTGTTTCAATGCAAACAGACAATGATGGCAAAGGCAGTCGGAATATTTTTCTGCAATATGGCTTCTTTCCTTCTCAGTGAGCGAAACCTGGAAGCAGTGGCATTGGGTAATGTTGCCTGGTTTACATTCAAATGACTGTCCGCAAAGAGGGCAATCTTTTTGTTCATATTTTGGCATCGTACTAATTTCCAAATGGTATAAAACTATAAAAACCCCGCTAAATATAACGAGGAATTTTATCAACTTTAGGAATAAAACTAAAAAGAGGAACTCTTGCCGGATGAGCGATAGCGAATTCCGGCATCTCCTGCGAAGAAGTGGGAGACCCCGCGATTTCTATGGTTTAAGCAAGAGCATTGCTATAGTTTTTTTCATATTTTCGGTCTTCTCGGATGCAGGCAAAAACCCGATGAATGATCTCATTCCTAGTAGGGTCTGCTGCAAGCGACCCCGCGTGATAGAACCCAGATAGGATGCCTAACGCGGGGTTCTCATTCGAGAAACCCCGCTTGGACAGAGATGTGTCCAAATAGTAGGCTTAGATGCGGGAGACCTCGCGCGGTTGCCGCCGGAATTCGCAGCATCGGCGTCCGACTTGCTCATCCGGTCGGCGCCCCGGGGAAAAACCTCAAATCAGGCCAGAGTAAGCTCCTGATGGTGCTCCCGGGCTTTTGCGGCCGCGGCTACCATATTTTTAAGGGCAGCTTCCGTTTCGGGCCACTTCCGGGTTTTTAAGCCACAATCGGGGTTTACCCAGATGTTACGGGCAGGTAACAAAGTAACGGCTTTTTCCAGCAATTGTACCATTTCTTTCACCGAAGGCACCCGGGGCGAGTGGATGTCATACACACCCGGCCCTATCTCGTTGGGATATTTGAAATCAGCAAAAGCTTCCAGCAACTCCATTTGTGAACGGGAAGTTTCCATCGTAATCACATCGGCATCCATGTCGGCAATGGCCTGGATGATGTCATTAAACTCGCTGTAACACATGTGGGTGTGAATCTGGGTGCTGTCGCCTACTCCACTGGCGGCAATACGAAATGCTTTGACGGCCCATTTCAGATAGCCGTTCCAATCAGCTTTTTGCAAGGGCAAACCCTCCCGGATGGCCGGTTCATCAATCTGAATAATCCCGATGCCTGCCTTTTCCAGGGCTACGGCTTCTTCCCGAATAGCCAGGGCGATTTGGTTGGTGGTAACAGAACGGGGCTGGTCGTCACGCACGAACGACCATTGTAAGATGGTAACCGGTCCTGTGAGCATTCCTTTCATGGGCTTTTTCGTCAATGATTGGGCAAACTTGCTCCAGCGGACAGTCATATCTGCCGGGCGGCTAACATCCCCGAAAATCACGGGCGGCTTCACGCACCGGCTGCCATAGCTTTGTACCCAACCGTTTTGGGTAAATGCAAAACCATCCAGCAATTCCCCGAAATATTCTACCATATCATTCCGTTCAAACTCCCCGTGTACCAGCACATCCAGCCCGATATTTTCCTGCCATTGCACAAGTTCCTGGGTAGCCTCTTCAATTTGTTTTTCATACGCTTCCGGGGTAATATCCCCTTTTTTCAGACTTCGCCTTAATTTTCGTATATCAGCCGTTTGCGGAAAAGAACCGATGGTAGTGGTAGGAAACAGCGGCAAATTGAAACATTCCTGTTGCACAGCCTGGCGTTCAGGGAAGCTGCTTTTTCGACGGGCATCTTCTTCGGTAAGGGCGGCTACTTTTTGCTTAATTTCCTGTTTGTGAATACGCTTGGAAGCAACTCGGCTGGCAATGGCTTTTTTATTTTCATCCAGCAACCCGGTATTTCCTCCTAAAATTTCACTCAGGTCGTGAAGTTCGTGCAATTTCTGCTTGGCAAAAGCCATCCAGCTTTTTATTTCAGCATCCAGTTTGGTTTCCAGGTCCAGGTCGTTGGGGCAATGCAGTAAAGAACAGGAAGGAGCGAGCATTACGCGGTCATCGCCTAAAGCCTTTATGGCTCTTTGCACATATTGTAAAGCGTGCTCATAATTGTTTTTCCAGATATTGCGCCCATCCACTATGCCCAGGGAAAGGGAAAGTTTTTCGGGCATGGATTGCAGGATTTTATCCAATTGCTGCGGTGCCCGAACCAGATCCAGGTGCAGGGTGCATACCGGTAGGGACGTAGCCAGGGAAACATTTTCCTGCACACCTTCAAAATAGGTAGCCAGTAATATTTTTATGGTATCATTGCTTTTTCGCAAGGTATCATACGCCTGGGCAAACCCCTGCTTTTCCTTTTCAGAAAGGTCTAATGCCAGGAAAGGTTCGTCAAGTTGTATCCATTCGGCACCTTCGGCCTGTAACTGATGGATAAGCTCAACATATACGGGAAGCAGTTGGTCCAGCAACTCGATGCGGTGAAAGCCTTCTTCTTTTTCCTTGCCCAACAGCAAATAAGAAACCGGGCCAATGAGGACAGGTTTGGCGGCTTTGCCCAGCAAGGCTTTCGCTTCCCGGAACTCGGCGAGTACCTTATCAGAAAAGAGGGAAAAAGATTGATTTTTTTGAAATTCCGGGACAATGTAATGATAGTTTGTATCAAACCACTTGGTCATTTCCATAGCGGTGATGTCCAGTGCGTCTTGCTGGTAGCCCCGTGCCATGGCAAAATACAAATCCAGTTTTGAGGTGTTTTTTTCAAGCAGGGGTTGGTAGCGTTTGGGGATGGCGTTTACGGCAAGGCTCATGTCGAGCACTTGGTCATAAAATGAAAAATCGTTGCAGGGAATGAGCGACAAACCCGCTTCTTTCTGAAGTTGCCAATGCCGCTGCCTGATTTCACGGGCAGTGTCCAGTAATTCTGTTTGATTGATTTTTCCTGCCCAGTACCGTTCGCAGGCTTTTTTGAGTTCACGTTGGCTACCGATGCGTGGATAGCCCAGATTGTGTGTAATCATGATGTTGGTTTTAGTGTGAAAAAAATACTTTTGCCCTTTGCAGAACGCGGCAATGCCTCACACAAATAAAACCAGGACAGTGATGACATACTTTTTCTGTTTAAAAAAGGAAGATCGAGCAAAAAAACGCAATAGATCATTTTGAAAAAAATCTCCAGGTTTTTCGCGAATTTTTTGCTACCTATCCATTATTCTCGCTGAAGCCTTGAGGGTTTCTGGCGGAAAACAGAAAAAACAATGTCAACTCCTGACGTAGCCCAGTAGCGTGTAGGCACGGCCATAAAGGTGAAAGGCAAGTCTCCTGGCTTATGACGGTATTTGCCGTCCTTCTCATTCCGCAGGGCGGAACAATGGACATAATGGCAAACCCTTTACAATCGGTCATTTACAGTAGCACGTCTGCTCGTGATTTTCACACGATTCCTTTTTAATCCCCCGGCACAACCGGGCGAACCATTCACCTGTTTGACAGCTCATAACAAAGAACGTTGGGCACAAAGGTAAAGGGATAGATTTGTAAAAAAGAAAGGATTAATTGAATTTCTGTAAATTGTCAGTGTCCTATCAACTGGAAACCGATTAATTTTCATGGGAATTATTACAACTCAATCACCTTCATTCGAAGGGCTTTCAATACCAGTTCTATGGGCGTATTGGCATCCATTTTTTTGAGGATGTTCTTCCGGTGGGCGTTGATGGTGTGCGGGCTCAGGTGCAAATTGTCAGCGATTTCCTGGGTAGATAAACCTTCTGCGATATAGCGGATAATCTGAATTTCTCGCTGGGTCAATGCATCTGCTTCAGTAAGCTTCTTCTTTTGTGCTTTGTTTTCCACAAGCAAATCCAATACCCGGTTGCAGAAAAACTTTTGCCCGTCAGCTACGGCATTGAAGGCATGGATCACTTCCTGCTGGCTGCAGGCTTTGGTAAGAAACCCGGCTACATTGGCCTCAAGCATTCTCATCATTTTATCCGGCTCGTTGTTATCGGTTATGATAATCCACTGGATAGCAGCGTGCTGTTTGCTAAGTTTCAGGATAGTTTCGGGCAAAAAATCAGGGATATATACATAGTCCAGTACCAAAATTTGGGGCGACAGTTGGGCAATGGCAGCACCAAGTTCGGCCTCCTCCCCTACTTCGCCCACCACTTCGAAACGGCCGGATTCACCCAGCATGTGTTTAATGCCTGCAAGGGCCAGCTCCTGTGTGTCCACTAACAATACCCGGACGCTTGTCATTTATTTTTGATTAGACCAATTATAAATAGGGCAAAATTGCGAAGGGATTGTTTATAAATCAAGGATTCCGGGAAGTAATTTCAAATTCTGGTTTGAGACTTTAAGCTTAAGATTTTGAGGTTGCTTAGGGTTTGGTATTTAGGACTTTGAATTTATTGTTAAATATTCCCTCCCCTGATGATAGATACCACCAGCCAAATGGCAAACCCCACCGAAACCAGGAAGCCGATAATGCCCAGTAAGGGAATATTATTATAATAAGGAGGTACATTGGCCAGCACAATAAGGGAAGAGCCAATGAGCATAGAGGCGGTGATGATGGAAAGGGAAATACGATTGCTGGCCCGATCCAGGGTTTGTTTCAGTTCGTGCAGGCCCATGTGCTCGATATCCACTTTCAGCGTTCCCTGCTTGAGCTTGGTAAGAATATCCCGTACGTCGCCGGGAAATTCCTGAAGCAACGTGCCGAAATCCAGCAGCGGCAGGTACATTTCTTTCACAAAGCCAACAGGGTTCACCTTCCGTCGCACCAGTTTTACCACAAAAGGCTTCAGGTAATCTATAATATTGATTTCGGGGTAAAGCTTTCGTCCAATGTCTTCAGTGGCTGTCAGGGCTTTGCCTAATAAAAAGAAGTCGGGAGGCACCACAATTTTAAATTCAATGATAATATCTTTCAATTCCATAAACAGGTCGCCCAGCTTGATGTCTTTCAGGTTGAGGACGGAATAATCTTCAATCAATTCCAGCAGGCGGATTTCTAAAGCTTCCTCATTCTCAATGTCTTTGGTTCCCGAAAGTTGCTTCAATGCCCTGATAATGCGTTGGGAATTCCGGGTTTCTATGCCGATAAAAACTGCGCCCAGGGCATCTTTGTCTGAGGGCGGAATGTAACCCATCGAGCCAAAATCGATAAAGCATAATTTGCCTTTGCGCGTTACAAACAAATTGCCTGGGTGCGGATCGGCATGGAAAAAGCCATTGATAAAAACCTGCCTGAAAAAGCTATTTACTCCAATTTCGGCAATTTTTTTAGGGTTGATGCCCGCATTGGAATACTCGGCCAGGTTGGTGATTTTAAAACCATGTATTCGCTCCATTGTAAGCACCTTATCAGAAGAAAACTGCTTAAAATGCTTTGGGGCACACACACTTTCCTGCCCTTTCAGGTATTTGCGAAAGCGTTGGAGATGGGCGGCTTCCCGTTTAAAATCCAACTCCTTTTTCATGGCTTTTTCAAGGGCATGCACAATCCCTGTCAGGTTCATGTATTGCATGTCTTTCACATAACGCTCCATGAGGCGGGCAATGCCATGCATAATTTCTATGTCGGTAGCCACCGTTTTTTCAATACCAGGACGGCGTACTTTTACCACCACTTCTTCTCCTGTAATCAGCATGCCTTTGTGCACCTGGGCGATAGAGGCAGAAGCAAAAGCATTTTTGTCGAAACGCAACAGAAAATCGTCGAGGGATTGTTGCAGGCTTTCCTCAACAATGTGTACAGCCTTTTCTCCATCAAAAGTGGGTGCCACATCTTGCAGTTTTTCCAATTCTTTCACCAGGGGTTCCGGAATAAGGTCGGGGCGGTGGCTGAGCATTTGCCCCAGCTTGATGAAGGTAGTGCCCAGTTCTTCCATTACCATCCGAATGCGCTCCCATCGATTGTATTTGGCGATTTTTTCCGAACGCTTCTCAGAAAGCACCACTTTGGGTAAAGATTTTTCAAGATGAAGGGACGACACCACATCTTCAAAGCCATACTTAAAAAGCACGCCAATAATTTGCCGGTAACGGGTAAGGTGTTGCTGCGACCGGGAAAGCGAAGAAGTTAACGCCATTCTATTCAGATTTCAGCTTGGCCTCGAGTGCCTGAATGCGGGCTTCCAGGGCATCCAGGCGGTCATTGGTTTTGCGGTTAAACCGTGAGGATACTTTTTCTGTTTCTTCCTTTATGTTTTTCTCAATTTCATCGCGGGCTTCTTTGGCACCTTGTGAGAGGGCTTCGTACACCTTTTTGCCTTCGGCTTCGCTTTTTTCAGAAACGGAAGCATAATCTTTGGCAAACTCTTCAATTTTGGCTTTTCCCATCGCGGCCATACCCAGGCTGACGTAAAAGGCTTTTTTAAAAAAATCGGTCATAGTGGTTGCTGTTTATTTCTGTAAGAATGAACGAACAGGCGCAAGGTTGGTTTTATTCACTTTAACTTTTTTGGAATGCTGGATACGGGTTTCTGGATGCTGGTTTTTACTTTTTTATTATCCAGGATTCAGAGTTGATGATACGTTATTTTACGGTATAAAGCCTTGATATTACGTGAAAAAATAAAATATTCAGAAAAAATTTACGTAAATTTCAAAATATTTTTACGTAATCTTACGTAATTCAGATAATTTGTTTATCATTGCAATTAAATGCAGAATATTATTCTACAAATTGTGAAAAATTGTACTAAAAAAGACATATTTTAATACAATACTAAAATTTTATTTAAACATGAGGCATTTTTATCTTTTTATTCTTTTGTTGTGCCTGTCAGCACCTTCGGCTTTGGCACAGCTAACCATTACCGGGGAAATCAGGCCCCGGGCCGAATTCAGAAATGGGTTTAAAAAACCCAACACGGCAGCCGCGGATCCTGCTTTTTTTATTGAGCAGCGTTCGCGCGTATACACATCCTATAAAACAGAAAAGCTAGGGCTGAAAATTGTACTTCAGGATGTACGGATATGGGGCAACACCAATCAGATTTATAAAGCGGATGCTTCTCTTGGCAATGTATACGAAGCCTGGGGGGAATACTACTTTACCCCAACTACTTCTATCAGAGTAGGCCGCCAGGAACTGGATTACGACAATGCCCGCTTTTTGGGCAACCTTGACTGGGCCGCCCAGGGCCGCAGCCATGATGCCGTGCGGTTTATGTATACCAGCGAAACCGGATTTGCCCTGCACGCCGGGGCTGCCTATAACCAGAATGTGCCCTTTGAACCGGCACAGCTTTCTGGTACTTATTACACGAACAACAACTACAAAACCATGCAATATGTGTGGTTGCACAAACCAGTAGGAAAAGGAAAAGTATCGTTCCTGGTATTCAACGACGGGCGCGAGCGGGCAGATTCCACCACCTTTTTCCGCCAAACGTATGGCCTGGTGGGTGAGCAAAGCCTGGGTAAAGTAAAGCTGGGGGGAGAACTGTATTATCAGGGAGGAAAAGACCAGTCAGGCACCAACGTAAACGCCTGGCTGGCAGCGGTGAACGCCACCATCAATACGCCTATCACGCCCCTTACCATTGGGGTAGATTTCCTCTCAGGCTCTGATGCCAATGAAACAGATAATAAATCATTTGCTCCGCTGTATGGTACCAATCACAAATTTTACGGCTTCATGGATTATTTCTATGTGGGCAACAACCATGGGCAAAATGGGAAAACAGCCGGGCTGGTAGATATTTATTTGAAATCAAAATTCAAGTTGGGCAAAAAGTCAGCCCTCATTGCCCATTACCATTACTTTGAATCGCCCACAGCCGTTTATGCGCCGGAAGGAAATGGGGAAGAGCTTTCTTCTATGCTGGGAAATGAAATAGACCTGGTGTACAACCTGAATATTATACCGGCTGTGAACCTGAAGGTAGGTTATTCCCAAATATTCACCACCGATTCTATGAATGCCCTGAAAGGTATCCAGGAAAACGAAGGGATGAACAACTGGGCCTGGGCCATGATCTCTTTCAAACCAGAACTGTTTAATACCAAACCCTAAAAAACCCTAAACTAAAAACCTAAATACAAAACTTCGGTCTCCGGACCGCCCGGCGGCCCGGTCCGGTCTTCCGACTTCAATCTTCCAAACACCAAACTAGAAACAATAAACTTTCACTACAATGAAATCTAACAAAGCGACATCCATCAACTTATTTAGTTTGAACACTCCGCACATGCGGACGTTTCACCTGAGCTGGTTTGCCTTTTTCCTTTGCTTCTTCGGCTGGTTTGGCATTGCCCCCCTCATGGCCGTAGTGCGTGACGAACTGGGGCTGGACAAGGCCCAGATTGGTAATATCATCATTTCATCGGTAGCCATTACGGTATTTGCCCGCCTGTTCATTGGGTGGCTGTGCGATAAAATTGGCCCACGGATTACGTATTCAGCATTGTTAATATTAGGATCTATTCCCGTAATGCTCATTGGGTTGAGTGATAGTTATGAAAGCTTCCTGCTTTTCCGCCTGGCTATTGGCGTAATTGGGGCTTCTTTTGTTATTACGCAGTACCATACTTCCATGATGTTTGCGCCCAATGTGGTAGGCACAGCGAACGCCACCACCGCCGGATGGGGCAACCTGGGCGGTGGGGTTACCCAAATGGTAATGCCCATGATATTTGCCGGGTTTGTAGCCCTGGGCTTTCTTGATACTGAAGCCTGGCGGTATGCCATGGTCGTGCCGGGCATTGCATTGGTGATTACAGGTGTGCTGTATTATAAATTCACAACGGATTACCCGGAAGGCAACCTGGCTGACCTTAAAAAGAACAACCCGGAGTTTAAGAAAAAAAGTAAGGATAGCGACGGTGCATTTTTGAAAGCGATTAAAGACTACCGGGTTTGGGCTTTGTTTGTAATTTATGGTGCCTGCTTCGGTATAGAGCTGACAATCAACAACATCGCGGCTATTTATTATCATGACTACTTTCAATTAGACCTCAAAACTGCCGGATTGATTGCAGGCTTGTTTGGGCTGATGAACATTTTTGCACGTTCTCTCGGAGGTTTATTTGGCGACAAAGCCGGCATACGCTGGGGGTTGAAAGGGCGAGTGATATTCCTCGGCATTGTACTGCTGATAGAAGGTTTGGCATTGATGCTATTCTCTCAAATGTCGGTATTGCCGATGGCCATTGCCAGCATGATTGTATTTAGTCTTTTTGTACAGATGTCGGAGGGAGCCACGTATTCAGTTGTACCTTTCATCAATAAAAAAGCGGTAGGAGCAGTTTCGGGCATTGTTGGTGCCGGAGGAAATGCCGGGGCGGTAATGGCCGGTTTTCTGTTCAAGGCTGAAAATATTTCTTATCCGGAGGCCCTTTTCATTCTCGGTATCGTAGTGGCCGGGGTTTCTGGACTCGCCATGCTGGTACGTTTCTCTGCCGAAGACGAGCGGGAAGCCCAAATAGAAATGGATGAATCACTGACCACCAAAAAACAAGAACGCGAGCCTGTATTGGTAAGCTAAGTTTAGCCTCAAGCAGTTAGCTACAAGCCACAAGCTTTTATTACTTGTGGCTTGTGGCTAATGGCTTGCAGCTTATATTAACCTTCAAAAAGAAGTAAAACCCAACAATTACGTGGTTTTACTGTACTACCCCTCCCTTTTCCTTCAGAAAGCCGAATCATTGAAAATTATTACGTAATAATCAAAATATTAATACGTAAATATACGTAATTCAGATATTTTGCTTATAATTGCACATAAATTCAAAATTAAATTCTACAAATAGAAGTATTTAATGGCAAAAAAAGTAATAATTAAGTCAAATTTAGAATTTTATTAATAATTCTACTCTAATCACAGCGGTTGGCTTTTCGGTTTGCCTGCCCCCGCTTTAAGGAATTCTTAGTACATGAATACAAAAAAAGCGACATCCATCAACTTATTTAGTTTGAAAACTCCGCACATGCGGACGTTCCACCTGGCGTGGTTTTCATTTTTCCTCTGCTTCTTTGGCTGGTTTGGCATTGCCCCCCTCATGGCCGTAGTACGGGACGAACTGGGTCTGGACAAAGCACAAATTGGTAATATCATTATTTCCTCGGTAGCCATCACGGTTTTTGCCCGTTTGGCCATTGGCTGGCTGTGCGATAAATTCGGGCCGAGAATTACCTACTCTGTCTTATTAATTCTTGGCGCATTTCCGGTAATGCTTATAGGCCTCAGCAACAGTTACGAAAGCTTCCTGCTGTTCCGCCTGGCCATCGGGGTCATTGGGGCGTCTTTTGTGATTACCCAATACCACACTTCTATGATGTTTGCACCCAATGTGGTAGGTACGGCCAATGCCACCACAGCAGGCTGGGGCAACCTGGGAGGCGGGGTTACCCAAATGGTGATGCCCATGGTATTTGCCGGGTTTGTAGCCCTGGGCTTCCTGGACGCAGAAGCCTGGCGGTATGCCATGGTAGTGCCGGGCGTCGCTATGGTAATCACTGGGGTGTTGTATTACAAATTTACCCAGGATTTCCCCGAAGGAAATATTGCAGACCTGAAAAAAACGAACCCTGAATATTTCAAAAAGAATAAATCCCAAAAAGGGGGCTACCTGGACGTGGTCAAAGATACACGGGTGTGGGCTTTGGCAGGTATTTACGCTGCCTGTTTTGGTATAGAATTGACGATCAACAACATCGCAGCCATATATTATCATGATTATTTTCAGCTTGACCTCAAAACTGCCGGAATCATTGCCGGATTATTTGGCGTACTAAACTTCTTTGCCCGCCCATTGGGAGGCGCAATCAGTGATAAAGTAGGCATTGAATGGGGCTTAAAAGGCCGTGTGGCTTTACTGGGAGGTGTACTTATGCTTGGTGGATTGTCTTTGGTACTTTTTGCCCAAATGGATGCGTTGACCGTAGCCATAGCCAGCATGGTGCTGTTCGGATTGCTTTTGCAAATGTCATCAGGTGCTACATTTTCCGTAGTACCCTTCATCAATAAAAAAGCGGTTGGGGCTGTGGCAGGTATCGTTGGGGCCGGGGGAAACGCGGGAGCTGTCTTGGCAGGATTTCTATTCAAAGTAGAGAATATTTCCTACCAGGAGGCTTTGTATATTCTCGGGTTTATAGTGGCCGGGGTATCGGGCCTTGCCATGCTGGTGCGTTTCTCTGCCAAAGACGAGCGGGAAGCCCAGGTTGAAATGGAAGCATCACTGACAAGTAAAAATTATAAGCGTAAGCCGGTATTGGTGAATTAATATTTAGCCGCAAGCTATTAGCTACAAGCCTCAAGCTTTTTCAAATATTGCTTGCAGCCGCATCGGCGGTCCGATTGTGGCTAGAGGCTTGTAGCTCATATAAAGATTAAAAATAAAAGATATGGAATCGAGTGGGACATACAAAACTACCTGTTCATACTGCGGCGTTGGCTGTGGTATTATCGTCAATAAAGACCGACAGGGAAAAATTGAAGTAAAGGGCGACCCGGACCATCCGGTGAACCGGGGCATGTTGTGCTCCAAGGGCATGAACCTGCACTACGTGGCTTCCGATACCAGCGACCGCCTGCTGTACCCCCAAATGCGGTGGAGTAAAAACCATCCTTTGCAGCGGGTCAGTTGGGATGCTGCCTTCACGCGTGCTGCGGCTGTCTTCCGCTCCATCATAGACCGTCACGGTCCCGATTCCGTAGGTTTTTATGTATCCGGTCAGTGCCTTACCGAAGAATATTATTTGGTAAACAAGCTGGTAAAAGGCTATTTGGGCACCAATAACATTGACACCAACTCCCGCCTGTGTATGAGCTCAGCCGTGGTAGGCTATAAAAAAACATTGGGTGACGACAGCGTGCCCATCGCTTACGAAGATATTGAGCTGGCAGATTGCTTTTTTATTGCCGGGGCCAACCCGGCCTGGTGCCACCCTATTCTGTTCCGCCGTATAGAAGCCCACAAAGAAAATAACCCCCAGGTGAAGCTGGTGGTGGTAGACCCCCGCAAAACCCAAACCTGCGCCATGGCCGACCTGCACCTGCAAATCAGGCCGGGTACGGATACTGTTTTGTACCACGCCATTGGCCGATGTCTCATAGAAAACGGGGATATCGACCTGCAATTTATTAAGAATCATGCCGATGGTTTTGAAGAATACCAGCAGGAAGTAATGCAAACCACTGTAGAGGATGCTGCCCAAATTTGCGATGTATCTGTGGATGACATCCGCCTGGCAGCGCATTACATTGGGGAAGCGAAAGGATTTCTGACGCTCTGGGCTATGGGCCTCAACCAAAGTGCTTCGGGTGTGAACAAAAACCTGGCACTGATTGACCTGAACCTCATCACCGGACATATCGGCAAACCAGGCTCGGGGCCATTTTCCCTTACCGGACAGCCCAATGCCATGGGCGGAAGGGAAGTAGGCGGTATGGCCAATTTGCTGGCAGCCCACAAAAACCTTTTAGACCCACAACATCGGCAGGAAGTAGCTGATTTTTGGGGCGTTTCCCAAATTGCCGAAAAACCAGGGTTGACGGCTACCGAAATGTTTGATGCCTTGCATTCAGGCAAGATGAAAGCGGTTTGGGTGATTTGTACCAATCCGCTTGTGAGCCTGCCCGATGCGCGCATGGCTGAGGAAGCCCTGCAAAAAGCAAACTTTGTGGTAGTGCAGGACATTTCCAAAAATGCGGATACCGCCAAATATGCCGATCTGCTGCTGCCTGCTGCCGGATGGCTGGAGAAAGAAGGCACCATGACCAACTCTGAGCGCCGCATCAGCTATCTGGAAAAAGGCATTGATGCTCCTGGCGAAGCCTTGCCCGACGCTGAAATTCTTTGCCGTTTTGCACAAAAAATGGGTTATGAAGGCTTTGACTTTAAAAATATGGCGGAAGTGTACGACGAGCACTGCCACCTCACCAAAGGCACCCGCATCGATATTTCAGGATTGAGCTACGACCGCCTGAAAGAGCAGGGAACAGCCCAATGGCCTGTACCTTCCAAAGACCATGAAGGAACGCCTCGCCTTTTTACCGACAGGAAATTTTATACGCCCAACGGAAGGGCGCAAATCCATACCAGTGGGCCTGAAAACCAATCGGAACCACTAAGTCCTGACTTTCCACTCATTCTTACTACCGGAAGGGTGCGCGACCAGTGGCATACCATGACACGCACGGGCAAGGTAAACCGCCTGAAAACCCATATCTCCAAACCATTTCTGGAAATACATCTTTACGATGCAGGAGAAAGGGGCATTAAGGAAGGAGATTCAGTAGTAATAAGCAATGGACGGGGCGAAGTTCGGGTACATGCAAAAATCACCGATACCATCAAAAGAGGTGTCGTTTTCCTGCCCATGCACTGGGGTAAAATTTTGGGCAAAGACTTCTCACGGGCCAATAACCTCACCAACAATGTATTCGACCCGGTATCAAAAGAGCCTGACTTCAAATTTTCGGCAGTACAGGTAGAAAAATATGAAAAACCGAATCAAAGAATTGTGGTGATAGGTGCAGGTGCTGCTGCTTATCGGTTTATTAATACTTACCGGGAGGTAAATCAGCAGGATGAGATTACTGTCTTTTCTAAAGAAGAATATCCGTTTTACAACCGTGTATTGCTGCCCGAATATGTGAGCGACCACCTGGGTTGGGAAGAACTTCTCAAGTTTGCCGAAGGTGAATTTGAAAAGCTGAATGTAAAATTGTATGCCGGAAGAAGTGTGGAAGAAATAAACCGTTTACACAAAACGGTGGAAGACTCCAAAGGGCAAATTCACGATTATGACATACTCATCATGGCTACAGGAAGCCGGGCTTTTGTACCGGGTGGCGTACCCATGCACCTGCCGGGCATTTTTACCATGCGCTCCCGCGATAATGCCGACGACCTGAAAAATTATCTGGGAGGCAATGGACACGTGATGATTGTTGGCGGAGGTTTGCTGGGACTGGAACTGGCAGCTGCTTTGCGCGAAGTTGATATCAAGGTGAGCATTGTGCAATTGGCTTCACGCCTTATGGAACGCCAGCTTGATACTACCGCCAGCAAGTTACTGCGGGAAAAAGTAGAGGAAATGGGCGTGGAAATTTTCATGAACAACCAGGTGCAGCATATTGAAACAACCGATACGCCCAAGCAGTTGAATGCCCGCCTCAAAAGTGGGAAAATTGTTGGGTGCAACGCCGTTGTTTATGCCGTGGGCACGCGCCCCAACATTGAGATAGCCCGGGAAGCCGGACTGGCCTGCGGGCGGGGCGTGCAGGTAAATGATTATCTGCAAACAGAAGACCCTTGCATTTTTGCCATGGGCGAAATAGCAGAACACCGCCAGAATTTGAATGGCATTACCGCCGCCGCCGAGCAACAGGCCGATGTAGCTGCCCGCTTCATTGCCGGGGATTTCCTCAGCCTTTACGAAGGTTCGGTGCCCATGAACATCCTGAAGTTTTCTAACCTGGACCTCTGCTCATTGGGTATGGTAGAAATTCCCCACAACCAGGCAGCTGAGTATGAAGAAATCGTTTTTCTTGACAAGGCGAAGACCTATTACAAAAAGTGCATCATCCGCAATGATAAGCTGGTGGGTGCTATTTTGATGGGCGATAAAACTGAGTTTGCCGAATACAAAACCCTGATTGAAGACAAAACCGAACTGGCCGACAAAAGAGATAAACTATTGCGGGCCGGAGGAAATTCACAAAAGGTATTGGGAGAGTTGGTATGCAGTTGCGGCAACGTAGGCAAAGGCAATATCGAGCAGGCTATTGAAGGTGGTTGCAACGAATTCAGGCAGCTTTGCCAGCAAACGGGTGCCGGGCTGGGCTGTGGAAGTTGCAAGCCGGAAGTAAAAAATATTTTGGAAAGTAAAATTCTTGTCGTAAAATGAACGTGCAAAACATCATCAAGCCCATCGTAATGCAGAAAAAAGACCTGGTAAGGGTATTTGTCAAGGGAGGTATTTTGTCGCCCGGCGATTTTTACAAGATTATATGCACGGCCCACAGCCTGGGTACCGATTATATCCACCTTGGCTCAAGGCAGGATATACTATTTCCTTTGAGGGACAAGAACCTGGACAAACTTCGAAAAACTTTTGACGAAATCAGTACCGATTTTGATACGGATGGAGAAAAGTACCAAAACATCGTGAGCTCTTACGTGGCACTGGATGTAATGCCCTCAACAAACTGGCTGGCTGCGCACATTTACCATTACGTACTGGATACGTTTGATTACCGCCCCTGTCTTAAAATCAACATTACCGACCCTGCCCAAAGCATGGTGCCTCTCTTTACCGGAAACCTCAACTTTGTGGCTTCTCCGGTTGACAATTTCTGGTACTTATATCTCCGGTTTCGGGAGATAGATGCCAAGCCCTGGTGCTGTCCTGATTTAATTTACGGGTTCGACATCGCCAAAGTGTCACAGGCTTTGGAAGAAATGCAGCCCGCCAATAGCGGATTGGACTACCCCGCACTTTACAAAAAATTAAAAGAAACAGTAAAATACCATTCCCAGCCTGTTACCGCACCCCTGGAGTATCCTGATACTACTTTCCCTTATTATGAAGGGTTGAACCGCATTGCCGGGGATAAATACTGGTTGGGTGTGTACTGGCGAAACAATAAATTCACCATTAGTTTCCTGAAAGCTTTGTGTGAGTTATGCCTGCAAACCAACATCGGAAAAATGAGCATGGCGCCCTGGAAATCGTTCATCGTGAAGGGTATTGCGGAAAAAGACCGGATTGTTTGGGAAAAACTTTTAGGAAAATGGGGTATCAACATCCGGCATTCTTCTTTGGAACTGAACTGGCATTTGCCCGTGCTGGACAAAGACGCTTTAGAATTGAAAACGTATTTAGTGCGTGCGCTCGATCAGCAGGATATCAGTACATATGGTCTCACTTTTACGGTGAAAACCCAGGGAAACGCTGTGCTTTTCACTTCGGTAGTTATTGAGAAAAACGATCAGGAGCGGAAAAATGCACCAGATACTTATAACATCATGTACTCCAGGGAGTTCAACCCCAACCTGATGGAATACACCTATTATGCCCGAAAAGTGCCCCGGGAAATCATACCGGCCATGCTGATTGAGTTGAGCAAGAAATATTATGAGCAGTTGGAAGAACACAAGCCCTATTCGGGAAACGGAGAAGAACAGAAAGTATCTTCCTCTACTTCTACCAAAGCCCTTTACCAATGTACAAATTGCCTCACTATTTATGATGAAGCGTATGGAGATGAGATCGCAAACATAAAAGCAGGAACTCCTTTTGAACAATTGCCCGATGCATACACCTGCCCGGTATGCAGCAGCCCCAAGTCAGCTTATCAATTGATGCACCCCTCAGAAAACTGAAAGAAGGATTAGGATTATACTACTTCCTTTTATTTATAGTCTCAATGGGCAAAATGTAGTGAGTTCAATAAGCTCTCTATTTTTTAAAGGAAATCGGTAAAAATCCCCTAACTTTAATTACACAAAGTAACCTTACTTTACAGATTCAATGTGATTTCCACATATGAAAGAACTCTTTAGCAGCTTAGAAAAATTATTTAAAGCTTTTGGAGAAGTTGCCCACTTACCCAAATGGTTGATTAATGAAATTACATTTTACATTCTACTTTTTGGCTTTCTCCTCACATTGCTCAATTTATTATGGAAACTCATAAAGTTTGTTTTATTAACTAGAAACCAAAGAATACTCAACAGAGACCTTCATCCTTATTTTTCTAATAGTGATGTAGAAAGAGCCACGAGATACTATATCCCTACCAAATACCAAAATGTTGCGCCTTCTGAAGATGACGAACCTGGCAGATATTATATAGCCTCTCCCAAAGATCAATTAATCCCTCTTTTTCTAAAAAAAGCCTTCAAATTTGGTGAAGATGACCATAAATTTTATCTGATCCTCGCTGATGCTGGCATGGGAAAAACTACCCTTATGGTCAATCTTTATCTGGCCTACAAAAACCAATGGAAGTTGCCCTGGCATCTTAAAAAGCATGATATAAAGTTGCTACCTCTTGGAGCACCCAATATCCTTGAAAAAGTTAAAAGTATTGAGGAAAAGGGTGATACCATTTTATTACTCGACGCTTTTGATGAAGATATAGAAGCTTTGCATGATCACGATAAAAGAATGAAAGAAATTTTAGAAGTAGCGAAAGATTTTAGAAAAATAGTCATTACCTCCAGAACCCAATTTTTTCCATCAAAAAAAGAAGAACCCCATGAAACAGGATATATCACTTATGGAGATGAAAATAAAGAAATAAAATTCCAGAAATTGTATTTATCAGTTTTTGATGATAAGGATATAAAAAAGTATCTGAGAAAGAGGTTTTCACCATTCAGCAGACTACAGAAAAAATATTACAAGGCTTACAAAATTATAAAGAAAAGCCCTAACCTGATGGTACGTCCTATGCTGTTGAGTCATATTGAGGATTTGGTAAATTCAAAACCTGATTTTGAATTTAGTTATCAAATTTATGAAGTATTGATCAACAAATGGATAGAACGGGAAGCTTCTAAACCAGGTATTAAAGAAAAATACGGTAGTAAAGAAAGGTACCAAGAACTATTATATGAATTCTCTCATCAACTAGCGATTGATTTGTATGAAAATAAAGAAAATAGAGGAGGGTATTTTATTGCTAAAAAGGAAGAATTTGGAAAGGATACGTCCTTAAGTTTAACAGATTTTGAGGAAGATCATTTACAGCTTTCAGAAGCTGAGATGAGAAGCAAATCATTATTGAATAGAAATGCGATAGGGCAATATAAGTTTTCTCATAAGTCTGTTCTGGAGTATTTTCTAGCGAAAGAAGCAGTAGAAAATGTTGAGTTTTTTATGAAATTCAACTTTAAGGGGAATGATGCCGCAAAAAATTTCATTTCGGAAATGGTATTTGACAACTTGTTACTCCCTAATCTTATCAAATGTAGTGGGAGTTTTTCCACCAGGAATACAAAGTCTAAACCGCTCAACCAATTAAGTAAAAATGATTTTGGAAAGATAAAAACTTTTACTATCAAAAAAATTCCTGATAATTTAGATATTGTTTATTTATCAAGTTTAGAAACGCTGGAAGAACTTTTAATTATTGATAAAGACAAGTATAAATTACTATACTTGCTTTACTCACTCTTTATTCGTTTCTGGGTACTGCTAGATAAGCTAGACAATTTAGACCAGCTAAATCTACAAGGATTGTTAAATCAACTAAAGCTACGAGGATTGTTAGATCAACTAAAGCTACGAGGATTGTTAGATCAAGAGTTTCTAGACCAACAAACCCTTCGACATTTACGAACTCTACGAGTCGTTCGAGATCAACCACACCATCGAAGACTGCTAAAATTCCTAAAAAGGCAGGGCTTAGAAGATAAATTGGACCTAATAGAGCAGCTAGAACTAATAGACCAAATAGAATTAATAGACCAACTAAGTCAGCAAAAATCACTAGTAAAACTGAGCCAGCAAGACCTCATAGACTTGATAGACCAAAGAGATCAATCAGAAAATCTTATATACATTAATTCCTACTTAAGGAAAATAAAATGGATTGAAAACAGGCTTCCACACTGCAAAATTTTTTATTAGTCCCTGCCTACAATGATACCAAAGTATAATAAAATTGCCAGTAATTGTCATTCGTATTGCCGATATTATCGGCCCAATTTACAAAAGCTATGGATTTTCAACTCATTTCAGACTACGAACCTACTGGAGACCAGCCGATAGCCATCCGTCAACTGTCAGAAGGGCTGCATGCCGGGGAACCTGCACAAACCTTGTTGGGTGTAACCGGCTCGGGTAAGACTTTCACCATCGCCAATGTGGTGAAGGAAGTAAACCGCCCTACCCTGGTGCTGAGCCATAACAAAACGCTGGCAGCTCAGTTGTTTGGGGAATTCAAGCAGTTTTTCCCGGAAAACGCGGTGGAATACTTTATTTCTTATTACGATTATTACCAACCGGAGGCTTACATCCCTACCACCAATTTGTATATAGAAAAAGACCTTTCCATCAATGAAAATATTGAAAAATTGCGCCTGAGTGCAACATCTTCCCTACTTTCAGGGCGGCGGGATGTGCTGGTGGTGGCCTCGGTTTCTTGTATTTATGGTATTGGCAACCCCGATGAGTTTGGCAAAAATGTAATCCGTTTGCAGGAAGGCGACCGTATTCCCCGCAATAAGTTGCTGTATGCTTTGGTAGATATTTTATATAGCCGCACCGAAGTAGAATTCAAAAGGGGCAACTTCCGGGTAAAAGGGGATACGGTGGATATTTTCGTGGCCTATGCCGATTTTGCTTATCGCATCTATTTCTGGGGCGATGAAATTGAAGCCATCCAGCGCATTGAACCGGCTTCAGGTAAAAAAATTGCTGATGAGCGCATGATTACCATTTTCCCGGCCAACCTGTTTGTAACCAGCAAAGATGTGGTGAACAAGGCCATTTATGAAATTCAGGACGATATGGTGGAGCAGGTACATCTGTTTGAAGATGAAAGGCGGTTTCTGGAAGCCAAGCGACTGAAAGAACGCACCGAATTTGACCTGGAAATGATACGCGAACTGGGTTACTGCTCCGGCATAGAAAACTATTCCCGCTACTTTGACAGAAGAGACCCTGGCCAGCGCCCATTTTGCCTGCTGGATTATTTTCCTGATGATTTCCTGATGGTGATAGATGAAAGCCACGTTACCATACCCCAGGTGCGTGCCATGTGGGGGGGCGACCGTTCCCGCAAAGTATCGCTCGTAGACTATGGTTTCCGCCTGCCGTCCGCTTTGGATAACCGTCCGCTGACTTTCAATGAGTTTGAAGATATGATCGGCCAGACCATCTATGTAAGTGCTACGCCTGCCGACTACGAACTGCGCAAATCGGAAGGGGTTGTGGTAGAACAAATTATTCGCCCCACCGGATTATTAGACCCTACCATTGAAGTACGCCCCAGCCTGAACCAGATTGACGATTTGCTGGAAGAAATAGACGAGCGCATCAAAAAAGACGAAAGAGTACTGGTAACCACCCTCACCAAAAGAATGGCCGAAGAACTGACCAAATATTTGGTACGGGCAGGTATCAAATGCCGCTACATCCACTCAGAAGTAAAAACCCTGGAACGGGTAGAAATCCTGCGCGACCTCCGACTGGGGGAATTTGATGTGCTGGTAGGCGTAAACCTGCTCAGGGAAGGACTGGACTTACCCGAAGTTTCTTTGGTAGCCATTCTGGATGCCGACAAAGAAGGCTTTTTGCGGAACGAACGTTCGCTGGTCCAGACGATAGGCCGGGCTGCCCGAAATGAAAACGGGGCGGTGCTCATGTACGCCGACAAAATCACAGACTCCATGCAGCGGGCCATTGACGAAACCAACCGCCGCCGTAGCAAACAGATGGAGTATAACCTTGAGCATGGCATTACACCCCGCACCATTACCAAAAGCAAGGAATCCATCATGGGGCAAACCAAAGTGGCCGACTCTAATACGAAAGCAAGGAAAGTGTATGCAGGCCCTACAGAAACCAGCGTAGCTGCCGATCCGGTAGTAGCTTACATGGGCAAAGACGACCTGGAAAAGCTCATCCAAAAAACCCAGAAAAACATGGAAAAGGCCGCCAAAGAACTGGATTTCATCGAAGCCGCCCGCCTCCGCGATGAACTGTTTGAACTGAAAAAATTGCAGGAAGAGAAGTAGAGCAGTTTTGCAAAATCAGGAAGCCCCTCTAACCCCCGGCCTGTGTCTCACAGGACGGAATATCACCGTTTTGTAATTGTTTGGAAGTGGTCGGTGCGACACCGACCACGAGGAAACAAACCCTTTAGTTTCATAAAAACAGGACTGACTATCGTGTTTTTAACGTAGAAAGTAGGACAACTTGTACTGGGTAAATGACCCCTTTTATGATAATTTTTATTTTAATTGATTAAAAATACTCTGTACAATTAAGTCATCCAAACTAAAAATATTTGCTTTGTTTTCTTTAATCATATTTTCAAGAACCAAACCTCTAATATTGTAGGTTTTGTATGACATTCTAAAGCATCCAAAGAAGCAATTAAATATATTAATATAGCATAGTAAACCACATTCTTTGGTTGCGTATAAAATAAGATAATGCCGATTGGTTTCAACATTTAAATATTTCTTAAAAGAAGGGAAAATATCGTCTTCTATAAGATTTGATGAAAACTTGAATGTGGATTTTTTCAATTCCTTAAAATCGAATTCTTCATAACATGCCTTCTTTAGAATAGAAGATATTTTGTTTGCTTCATCATCCATAAAATAATTTGGAATCTCTTTACAGGTAAATTCATAGGCTATTTTCAATAAAGCCAAATTATACTTGAATAGGTCTATTCTAAAATTACCAACAAATGTATTATCTACTTTTTCAGTAATGAAGTCAGATAATTCTAAATTATGTTTTTTACAATAACTACGTATGTTATGGGTGTCATTGATATCAAAGGCTGCTCCATTTTTTGTTACCTTAGGTGTCAATTTGATTTTTGAAAAATCTTGGTAGATTTTAGCAGTGCGTTCGGGGTAAGCTTTTAATTTATACTTTCTGTCTAATGGGTGAGGAACTCTTCCATTCTGACTTTTAAGTTTCAATTCTTCTCTTTTCATTTGACTAAACAAATGCTCTGTTAAATAGTAGTCTACTTTCCCCCCCAGCTTTGAGTTACAGCCTTCACATACTAAGTCTGTTGTATAATGTCCGCCAAGCGCATCTGGAATTATATGTTCAACTGAAAATTTCTCCTTTAATTCACGGCAAATTATGCAATGTTTTTTTCTGATGATATTTACTTTATTCATAATGGTCAAAAAATCATTAAATTAACCTGATTTACTTCTATTCTACTCAGAAGGTATTGAGTCAAAAATAGTCTCAAGAGATACTATGTCAATAATAAATATACTAAAGAAATCCCTGTGTGATGATTTTAAATAAAACAATTTAAGAATATTTTTATGTCAAGAGACATCTAGTAAGATGTATTTGTTTTGAATGGAAAAAATGAGTAGATGGCCCCGAAAATGTTGAAATCGTAGACTACCATTAATTATTAAGATATGAGCAGAACACCCATACATCCCGGAGAGATTTTGGGCGATGAGTTGGAGGAAATTGGTATGCCTTCCGCAGAACTTGCCAGGGTTATAAAAGTTCCCGCTAACCGTATTTCGCAAATTATTGCCGGGAAGCGGGCCATTACAGCGGATACTGCTTTAAGGCTTGCCCAATATTTTGGAATGAATGCCGAGTTTTGGATGAATTTGCAAAAAATTTACGAGCTGGATGTAGCAAGAATGGAATTGGGAGATACAATTTCCCACATCCCGCAAAGAACTTGATAACTACTTCCAATTTCCCCTACCCCAGGTCTATGTCGCACCATAGCCGTCAGGTTAATGATATTTCCCAAGGTTTGTGCCGCCGTGGCCCGGTCCTCACAAACCTTACAATTTTCGTGTGGGCTGTGCGGACACAGCCCACGGGAAGTAAAAGGGCAAACAATTATTTCCGCTCCCTCATTTCCCTAAAAAACCTTTCTACCAATAACCCGCATTCTTTCCCCAAAATTCCTTTTTTTACTACGGTGCGGGGGTGCAACACAGGTGATTGGTGTAGAGAATAGCCCCTTTTCAAATCATCGGCGGCGTATACCAGTTTTTTCAGTTGCGCCCAATACAAGGCTCCGGCACACATGGTGCAAGGCTCCAGAGTTACGTACAAAGTGCAGTCGGTGAGGTACTTGCTACCCAGGCGGTCAAAGGCTGCGGTGATGGCCAGCATTTCCGCATGTGCCGTGGGGTCGTTGAGTTTTTCGGTCTGATTGCAGGCTTTGGCTATGATGTGACCGTCGGCGACGATAACAGCGCCCACCGGAATTTCCCCTTCTTCAAAAGCTTCCTCGGCCAGTTGGCAGGCCATCCGCATGTAACGCTCATCAGGGTTCATTCTTTTACCTTTTTCATTTCAATGCTTGCCATGATTTGCTGGGCAATGTCCTCAAAGCGGGACTGCTGGTTAGTGGGACAGTTGAAATTGTACACAAAAGTTTTATTGTCAAAAATAGTGTACTGGATGTAATTGTATTTTTGAATGGGAGGTTTGGTGCCGCCCAGGGTGTTTTCTTCTTCTTTAACGAGGGAAGTAAATTCCAGTACGGCAAAATCTTTTCCGTTCACATTCACAATTTCTTCCCGGATAAATTTCACATCGGAGTGCAGTTGCATCACTGTAGCCTTGTAAAAGTCTTTCATAATCGGCAAATCCGAAGGTTTCCATTGGGTAATGGAAATGTTGACCCCAAAATTGGCTTGCCGGTCGGCACTCATGAAAATGGCCACAGGTTTGCGGGTAGACACATACTTTCGGGCAATTTCATCTTCGGGCATGGGCTGGAAACTTTCGGGTATTTTAAGCGATATACCACTTCCAATTTCAATTTTTTTAAACTTTTCCAGTATGCCTGAAAAGCTGAATAATGCTATTAATGAAAAAATAAAAGAGGTGTAAATAAAGAATTTTGAATATTTCATTCTATAAAAGTCTGTTTCAAAAAAAGGGAATACGCATAAAAAACTGTGCCAATAACCTTCAACGAAAATCTTCAGCAAAACTTTTACCTTCCCCTCTATTTTCGCAAGAAAACCCGTGAAAACAAAAGAAATCCCCTAAATTTGCCCCACTTTGAAAGTAAAAATATTTTTGTGCCATGCTTAGAACACACACCTGCGGAGAATTAAGAATTTCGGATGTTGGACAAACCGTAACCCTCACCGGATGGGTACAGCGCGTGCGCGATAAAGGCCGGATGCTCTGGATAGACCTGCGCGACCGCTACGGCATTACCCAACTGGTCATGGAAGAAGGGAATACTTCTGCCTACCTGATTGAAAAAGCCCGTGAACTGGGAAGGGAATTCGTACTGGAAGCCAGCGGGGAAGTGACCGAACGCTACTCTAAAAACGATAAAATTCCGACCGGGGATATTGAAATAAAAGTAGAGGCACTGAAGATATTAAATCCTTCTAAACTGCCGCCCTTCACCATTGAAGACGATACCGATGGAGGCGAAGACCTGCGCATGAAATACCGCTACCTGGACCTGCGCCGGAATGCCGTACGCAAAGGGTTGGAACTGCGCCACCGCGTAATGCACGAAACCCGGAATTTCCTGAACGGAGAGCAGTTTATGGAAGTGGAAACGCCCTTTTTAATTAAATCTACGCCGGAGGGCGCGCGGGATTTTGTAGTACCTTCCCGTGTGCATCATGGGGAGTTTTATGCCCTGCCCCAATCGCCCCAAACGTTCAAGCAGTTGCTCATGGTTTCGGGCTTCGATCGCTATTTCCAGATTGTACGCTGCTTCCGGGACGAAGACTTTAGGGCCGACCGCCAGCCTGAGTTTTCACAAATTGACTGCGAAATGTCTTTCGTCACAAGGGAAGATATTCTCAACACTTTTGAAGGGTTGCTCAAGCATCTTTTCAAAACCGTAAAAGGCATAGAACTGCCCGATTTTCCTCGTATGCATTACGAAGAAGCCATGAAAAACTACGGAAACGACAAGCCGGACATTCGGTTTGAAATGAAATTTCAGGAACTGAACGATGTGGCCCAGGGCAAAGGCTTTAATGTGTTTGACAGTGCCGAACTGGTCGTAGGCATCAATGCGCTAGGTTGTGCAGAATACACCCGCAAACAACTGGATGCATTGACCGATTTTGTAAAAAAGCCACAAATTGGTGCCAAAGGACTGGTTTATGTGAAATGTAATACCGACGGAACTTTTAAATCATCCGTAGATAAATTCTATAGCCAGGAAGACCTGAAACAATGGGCCGAAAAATTCGGTGCCAAAGCAGGTGATTTGCTGCTCGTACTTTCTGGAGATGCCAACCCTACCCGCAAAGCACTTTCAGAATTGCGCCTGCACATGGGCAACGAACTGGGCTTGCGTGATAAAAACACCTTCAAGCCTTTGTGGATTGTAGATTTTCCTTTGCTGGAGTGGGACGAAGAAACGCAGCGTTACCATGCCATGCACCACCCTTTTACAGCCCCCAAAGAAGAAGATATTGAATTGTTTGAGAAAGACCCCGGGGCTGTGCGGGCCAATGCCTACGATTTGGTCATCAACGGCGTAGAAGCCGGTGGGGGTTCTATCAGGATTCATGAGCGGGAGTTGCAAAATAAAATGTTTACCCTGCTGGGCTTTTCTCAGGAAGAAGCCCAAAAACAGTTTGGTTTCCTCATGGATGCTTTTGAGTACGGGGCACCTCCGCATGGTGGCATCGCCTTTGGCCTGGATCGCCTCTGTGCTATCTTCGGTGGCAGCGACTCTATCCGCGACTACATGGCTTTCCCGAAAAACAATGCTGGCAAAGACGTGATGATAGACACGCCTTCCACCATTTCACAAGAGCAACTGGATGAATTGGGGATTGCTGTTAAATCTCCGATTATTGAAAAGTAAGTAAGAACAATTTTTCAGGGAATACGTATTAATTTTTAAAACACGTATTTTCTCATGAAAACAAAACTTACCCTTACTATTGAAAAGAACATAGTAGAGGAGGCTAAACGTTATTCAAAAAAAAACAGGAAAAGCCTTTCTTCACTGATTGAGGAGTTTTTGCAGCAGCTTTCCTACAAAAGTAAAGCACAGCCATCTGTAGTAGAGGCTACGAAAGGTGTATTAAAGTCCACATACAAGGGAAAAACAGATAAGGAAATCAGGGGGGAAATCTATCAGGAAAAATATGGCATTTAAAGTGTTTCTTGATACTAATATTTTTCTGGATCACTTCCTTCAGCGTAATGAATATTCAAGTGAGGTGTTGAAATTATGTGAAGAGGGTAAAGTTCACGGCTGTGCCAGTAGTGCCTCCTTTTATACGATGGCTTATCTTTTGGAGAAGCACCTTTCAAAAAAAGAAGCACGCAGTATTCTCAGTAAGTATAGTAATTTTATTGCCATCTTACCTACCGTAAAAAATGATTTGGATCATGCCTTTTCTTCAGGCTTCACTGATCTTGAAGATGCATTTCAATATTTCACAGCCCTGCACCACATAAGTGTGGATTATTTTCTTACCCACAATACCATAGATTTCAAAACTGCAATTCCCTTCCTTCCTGTGATTACACCCGAAGAATTTTTAAGCAGCCATTTTCAGTAAATGAGTGCTTATGCTATGTCACCGGACTGTAATCCGACGCCAGTGCCTGTAGAAGCATTTCATCATACTTTGTGATTTTATTCTCATATCTGGCGTGCTACCTGGCAGCAAAAACCCAATTAACCCACACAAAAAACTTTGAAACCTTGTTAGGGCTATAAAAGAAAACCCGGCTTGGCCCTCACTTTTCAATTCATTCCACATATTCCAGGGTTTTTTCGTAAAACTCCTGCCGCATCTTATCATCATCAATGGATTTGTACATCCAAATCTCCCGGTTACCTTTTTCCGGTGAGGTTTTTACTTTGACTTCCTCGGCCCACTCGGGGTAAATGATGGCTTGTATGAGGGCAAGGTCCCAAATGGTGCGGGTATGCCGCCCGCCATCCAGGTGGTTGTACCAGCGTTGCAGCAGAAAATCCAGCAAATCATGCTTTCCACGGAATTGTTGCTCGGTTTCTTTCCAGTCCATGGTCATGCTGGCCGCCACATTTACAGGGATGACATGCAATTCTACATCAGCATTGAGCACCACATCCACCGCCTGAATGTCCATTACATTATTGAAATCGATATTTTTCATGATGCCCTGCTCAAAATCATACGAAGTGCCCAACCAGTAAAGCCGGATTTTCTCAGCAATGGCGGGGTTATCCAGCAAAGCGGAAGCAACGTTGGTCAGTGCGCCCAGTGCTACCACATTGACCTTTTCACCGCCTGCTTCTAATGCTCTCCGAATAATAAAATTAGAAGCCGTAGAGGGTTGCGACCGGTTGCCCCAGTCAAATAAGCGGGATTCAGCACCCCGGTTTGAGGGGATTTTTTTATCCAGTTTAAGATAAGACAACAAAACATTGTTCAGGCGATAGCTTTCCTCCATGCTTTTTTCCACCGCCCAGTGACTTACCTGCCATTGGGTAGCATTGAGGCCCACTACCTCCCAGGATGGTTCAATCAGCGCACGTACAATGGCATACAGGTCATCCACTTCATTGCCTGTATCCGCATCAATAATTACGGTTTTCTTCTCCTGGGCTTGCAGGGTAAGCGATGCAAAAAGCAATAGAAGAGTAAAAATATGTTTTATCATTGATTGTGTTGGTTGTTTTGTTTACAGCATCATTTAATGATATTCTGATTTTTTGTAAGGCGGCTTGGAAAGCCACTCTACTATAACAAAAAGTCAGAATAAGATTTATTATTTCACACCTTCAGATTCATTCCACCATCCGTTCTGCTTTCTTATGTACACGATTTGACCTGTGTGGTAAGCATTATGTGATGACATGCTGGCGATTTCGGACCCTCCGTTTTCCAATTGTCGATTTGTGGCTTGTTCCATGGCTGTTTCCCACTGCGTTTGAATGCTGTCCATTTTATTTAATGCAGTGTACCAATCCACGCTGTCAAATTTCTTGAAAGTTATATCATTGTTTCCATCAAAATTTGGAACAGAATCGCCTTTGAAGAATATCAATATTCTTTCATTCCAAAAAGCCAGGTGAGCTACTAATTCTTTGATTGAATGGTTATTGAGGCTATCTTTCCAGTTAGCTTGCTCCTCTGTGAGTCCTTCTACGGCAACCCCCAGAGGAACATACCAATCCTCGGTTGTATGATTGTTTCTTAACTCTTCTAATAAAATAGATTTGGTCAGGGATGGGTCTTGCTGTAGTCCACAGTTTGTGAGAAAGAAAAAAAGGCTTAAAACGATAAAGTCTTCATCATCTTAAAGGGCAGATAAAGCAGCCACCATACTATAAGCGAGTTATTTCTTTCTCCTAGAATCAAATCATCTTCAAAACACCTTTCACATACCCAACCGATTCAGCGGCTCCGGCCAGTGGGTCATCACCATCTTTTTCATATTCCAGGCCCAGGCTGCCCGAATAATTGATTTTCAGCAAGGCTTTTAGCACGGAAGGAATGTCTATCACGCCCCGGCCTACTTCTACAGGCGTACCATCGGCTTCCGCTTTGTTTACATCTTTGAAGTGAAGGTCATACAGGCGGTCTTTGTATTTCTTTATCAGGGCAGCCGGGTCTTCTTTGATGCGCACCACGTGGCCAATGTCAATACAAAAACCAATGCGCTCGTCCAAATCTTTCACTTTGGCATACACATCGTTGGGGCTGGAATATAAATCATCGCCCGGCCCATGGTTATGGATGGCTACCTTGATATCGTATTCTTTAACTTTTTTATCCACCAAAGGCAAAAGTTCGTGGGCAGGCACACCGATGATCATATCTAAACCGGCAGTTTTGGCATATTCAAATGCAGTGTTTACCTCATCTTCGGTTTTCATGTAAATTACGCCGGCCCCGTACAAATCCAGCCCGGCATCCCGTACTTTTTTGGCAGCAGCTTTGATCTCGGCAGGAGAAGCATCCAGGGGCATGTGCATGCTTTTGAGGGCTATTTTTTCCATACCCAGCCGCTTGGACATTTCGATGGTTTCTTCCAGTGAAAATTTCCGGAATGAATACGAGGCCAAACCCATTTTGAAAGGGTATGAATCTACTTTAGGAGCGGAAAAGGCAGTGGCTGGTTTCATGCCCAACATGGCGGCGGTGCCTGTAACGCTCAAAGTTTTGAGAAAGTCTTTTCTGGTTAGTTTCATAGGTTATCTTGATTGATGGTAAGGGAATTTAAAATTACTGATTTTTCTATGCTGACCAAACTATTCATAAAGGATACACAACATTAATTAGGCTGTAAAGTATTGGCTTTCTTGAAAAACTCACTAAAAAACAACATCTGGTATTTGATGGCATTGTCCCAGTAGGCCCAGTTGTGCGCGCCCGGCCTTTCTATGTAATCATGTGGAATTTCGGCTTCCAACAACCTCCGGTGCAAATCTCGGTTGATTTCAAAGAAAAAGTCATCAACGCCACAATCAATGATAATCGCCAGGTTTCCCGGAGAGATTTGACCTACCAGGTTCACCACAGAAAGTGAGTCCCAGCGCACAGGGTTTTCTTCATAAGGGCCGAGGGCTTTATTTATCCCCCAATTGTTTACATTATAGGTAAGGTTCACCCCCCCGCTCATGCTTCCGGCAGCTCCGAACGTATCCTGATGGCGGATGCCGAGGAAAAGCCCGCCATGCCCGCCCATGCTCAGCCCGGTAATGGCGCGGGCTTCGCGCTGTGGCAGGGTACGGTAATTTTCATCTACATAAGTTACTACCTCCACAGCTACGTGAGTTTCATACCGGATGGTCGAATCTATAGGGCTGTTAATGTACCAGCTATCGAAACCGCCATCGGGGCAAACCACAATCATCTGGTGCTGGTCTGCCAGGCCGGGTACACTTTCAGCCTTGTTTACCCATCCGGCATAGCTGTCGCTGTACCCGTGCAATAAGTACAGCACTGGATAAGTTTGTTCAGCTTCTGCGTAAGTATCCGGCGTGATGACAACCGCCGGGATTTCTTTTTCCATTGCATCACTGTAAATCATCACCGTATCCACTTTGGCCGCGAAACCCTGGTGAATAATTAAGAAAAGACAGCAGTTGAGAAGTAATGGTAATTTTTTCATCGATGCATTTCTCTTAAGAGATGATAAAATTATATTTGTCATATATGTTAATAATGAAATATTATTTCAAGTTGTTTGCATTGTTTCTCTGTTCTTTTTGGCATTGCCCCAAAAAGAACCAAAAAGGTCTAGGAAATTCAATGCGGGGCATCCCATGCTTCCCCGCACAAAGCCTACGCACGCCCGCTGAATTTCCAGGCCATCGCACAATAAAAACAGAGTTCAAATTACTGAAAATCAGAATATTATAAATTTAGAAAAATATTACGCTAGAAAATTTAAACGCGATCTAAACCAACTTACCTAATTTTAAAAATACAGGAAAACTCACTTTTTTCACTTCCTCTTCAGGCCAGCGAGTGCGAAGTTCATCCATAATCTGGTCTACAGGATTTTCATTATGTTGGCGAATATAGTGCTGCACGCTGGACCAGGAATTCAAATATCCAATCAGATGAGATAGGTTCCATTGCACTTCTATCGTAAAATCCTTTTGTTGCACATTGTCCAGCGGAAACGGAATGTTAGCGTACTGATCTTCTACATACTTTCTTTCAAAATCCCAGTAAGAGCCTACAATATGCTCATACAATTTAAACACAATTGCATCTACTTTTGCATTTATGTTCATGAGCGCATAGCCCCAGACTGCCATTATTGCACCGGGTTTCGCTACCCTTTTTACCTCTTCAAAAAACTTCTCAAAGTCGAACCAGTGAAGAGCCTGTCCCACAGTAACCAAATCGAAAGTATGATTGGGAAAAGGGGTATCTTCAGCAGGGCACAATTTATATTCAATATTATCTTTTTGTACGGCATTATTAAGCTGGTTCTGGCTAATATCAGTAGCATAAACTTTATCAAAGTGCTCGGCCAATACTCCGGCCACTTGTCCGTTGCCCGTGGCACAATCCCATACTGTATTTTTACTTTCCACAAAAGACAATACATAATCGTAAAGCGCCTGCGGATAAACAGGCCGAAACTTTTTATACAAACCCGACTGGGCAGAAAAATTATCTTTCATGACTGTATTTTTTTTAGTAGGCAATTGGCAGTAAAAATGACTGCCTACTGCAACCTGCTGATTGCTAACTAATTCACCATCCCACATACTTAGGCGGTGTAATATCTAGCATGCGCAAATAAAGAATGGCCTGTGCCCGGTGGTGCGTAGTGTGATCTCGCATAAGGTACAGGATTCTTTCTTTGTTTACATCTTGTCCTCCAAAGCGCACGGGGTCTTTAAGCTGCTCTTGCGGGAAATTGTCCAACGTTTTATTGACATAAGCAAAAGCATCTTTGAGCAGTTGAATGATTTCTTCTTTTGTTTTGCCTTCAGTACTTACATCAGTAAACGGGTTCTCTTCCTGGGCAATAAACCTTGAATTTAACCAGGAAATATTCTGCACTATATGCATCATTTGCTCAGCAAAACTCATGGTTTCAGGGCTGGGTGTATAATTGTATTGGTCTGCTGGCATAGCTTCGGCTACAGCAATGAGATAAACTTCAGCCCTTTGCCAAAGTGGTTGGTATTCTTCTGTAAAACTCATCGTAATTTCTGCATTTTGGCTGTTTCCATATTGTGGCATGAAACATAGAAAAATTGTGATAATAAAGATAAATGCATTTGCTCTCATGCGATTTGCTGGCTTTGGCGTTTTAAATATTTGGGAAAACTAAAGATATTTACTAAGCTTAACAACCCAACAAAAAACTAAGACAATCATGTGCAATTTCCGCTTTTTTATACTTATGGTTTTTGTAGCCAGCCTCGCTTTTTTCCAGAGCTCTTGTGTGTCTAAGAAAAAGTACCTTGCCAGCCAATACCATGTTACCGAGTTGCAGGCAGATAGTACCCAATTTGAAAATAAAATTGACAACCTGGAAAGCGATAAAGCAAGTCTGGAAGAACAATTGGAAGAAAACCAGGAACGAGCAAAAGAACTCACGCAAGCCCTGGAAGGCAGGGAAAAAGAAATAAAACAGAAAGAACTGCTCCTTGACAGGCAAAACAACCTGCTATATGAAAAAGCCCAGCAACTGACCGAATTGCAAGATAAAATCAACCAGCAAAACCAAATTGTGGAAAGGCTACGGAATACCATTGCCAATGCATTGGTTAATTTTAAAGATGATGAACTGACGGTGAATGTGAAAGAAGGGAAAGTACATTTATCCCTTTCTGAAAACCTGCTGTTCAAATCGGGCAGTGCGTACATTGACAGTAAAGGAAAAGAAGCCCTCGGCAAACTCGCCACCGTGCTCAAAAACAACCCGGATATTGAAATTCTGATTGAGGGGCACACCGACTCTATTCCGATTTCCGGAAAAGTATTCAGGGATAACTGGGATTTGAGCGTGGCCAGGGCAACTTCCATCGTGCGGGTACTTGCTGATGAATATGAAGTGCCCGGCAAACGACTCACAGCCTCGGGCAGGGCCGATAATGACCCCATCGCTACCAATGAAACCAAAGATGGCCGCGCCAAAAACCGCAGGACAGAAATTATACTTTCACCCAAACTGGAGGAGCTGTTTCAGTTAATCGGACCCTCTGATAGTGGCAGTAGGCAGCAGCAGTAGGCAGGATTATTAGTCTGCCTACTGCTGCTGCCTACTAAAATTTAAACCTATGGATAGAAGAAGTTTTATTAAGACAGGAATTTTAGGAAGTGTTGCCATGCATTTGCCCATCTCAGGTTTGTATGCTGTAAACAGCAATGCATTGATGACGGTGAACGGAAAACTCAGTCCTAAAAAAGCAGGCATTGTGCTGCCCCACGAGCATGTTTTGGTAGACTTTATTGGTGCAGACAAAGTAAATCCAAACCGATATGACCGGGAGGAAGCTTTTCAAAAAGCACTGCCTTATCTTGAGCAGGCCAAAGCCCTGGGGTGCGAAACAATGATGGAATGCACCCCCAACTACCTGGGGCGCGACCCTGTTTTATTACAACAACTTTCTGAAGCCTCCGGGTTAAATTTACTTACCAACACAGGGTATTATGCCGCCCGCAACTACCAGCATTTGCCCCCCAGCTTTTTTGATGCTTCGGCCGAAGAAGTAGCTGAGGTTTGGATCAACGAATGGAAAAATGGTATTGGAAATACAGGCATCAAGCCGGGCTTTATCAAAATTGGGAACGACCCTGGCGATAAGATAGATGTAGATCAGAAACTGGTAAGGGCAGCCGCCAAAACCCACA
This sequence comes from Cyclobacteriaceae bacterium, assembly GCA_965230065.1. GTDB lineage: Bacteria > Bacteroidota > Bacteroidia > Cytophagales > Cyclobacteriaceae. Next base: position 1,958,907 of record OZ245942.1, read on the forward strand.
AAGCTACCGGACTTACCATTGCCAACCACCTGAGCAAAGGTTATGCAGCTATTGATGCCATCAAAACCCTGGATATTTTGCAGGAAGAAGGCATACACCCTTCGGCCTGGATTTGGGTGCATGCCCAAAATGAAAACGACATGGAGAAACATCTGGAAGTAGCCCGGCAAGGCGCCTGGATAGAATTTGATGGTCTTTCACCCGAGCGCATTATACAGCATGCTTCTTTTGTTGTAAATATGAAAAACGAAGGCTTGTTATCGCAGGTATTGGTTTCTCATGATGCAGGCTGGTACCATGTGGGAGAAGCAGAAGGGGGCGATTACCGGGGGTACAACACGCTTTTTGAAGGGTTCCTTCCCGCATTAAAAAAGCAAGGGTTTACAGAAGAAGAAATAGATACGCTCATTGTACAAAATCCGGCCCGGGCTTTTGAGGTTCGGAAGAAAAAGGCATAAAAAAAACCACCCATGTGCTGGGTGGCTTTGTGGAACTGTTCTTCTCTAACTTAACGATTCCAAAGGTCTCTTATAGAATTTACAATTTCGTCCAGGTAGCTTTTTTCAAAGCCCAACCTGCTTGCAATACTGAGGCACAGCTCATATTCCCTCTCGGATATGTCGCCATCAATTACCGACATAAAGACCGCGTCGGATAATTGATCTTCCCGGTCAATCTGATTGATGGGAATCATAAACTCCAGCGCATTTGCTTCATCAATAATTTCCTGCACTTTATCAGAAGAAAGGCCAATTTCTTCGGCCCTGTCGGCCAGAAATTCCCTTTCCCTGGCATCCATATAACCATCTGCCGCAGCCACAGCTACCAGATTTTTAAAATGATCTAACTTAATTTCGCTGTTCATTCAAGTATTTGCTTTATTTTAAGCAGCAAGTTCAAGAAAATACCGAAATTAGTATATCTAAACTAACTGCTTTCAATACGCATGTATGAAAATGTAGCATTTGTGTACCCATACAGGTTTTCTCATATATGGAAACCAAAATGGCTTTGAATTTCGTTGTGGATAAGACGGAAGACGGAAGACGGAAGACGGAAGACGGGAGTCCGAAGACCGAAGTCATTTTCTTCCTTCTCCGGTCTTCGGTCTCCCGTCTTTACATTAACTTTGTACATCATTTAACCTCGAAACAACATGTTTATTCCATTTGAAAATATGCCTGACCACGCCCGGGTGTGGGTTTATCAGGCCAGCCGTGATTTTAGTGAAGTAGAAGAAAAAGCCATTTACCACCTGGGTGAGGTATTTATATCCCGATGGTCTACCCATGGCAAACCGCTGAATGCTTCTTTGAAAATATTTTATCAGCGGTTCATTATCCTGGCAGTGGACGAGCAACACAACCCAGCCAGTGGGTGTTCTATTGACAGTTCAGTGGCATTTATCAAAGAAATTGAAGAGAAATTTGATACCCCGGGTCTGCCGTTGCGGTTATTTGACCGAATGCAGGTAGCGTTCATGCAGAATGACAGTGTGTATACATTTCCCTTGTCTGAGGCTAAGCAGCAACTTGCCGAGGGAATGATTCCGGATGCAGTTTTTACATTCAATAACCTGGTCAATACGAAAGCACAGCTCGATACAGATTGGATCATTCCGGTAAAAACATCCTGGTTAGGAAAATATTTACAGGAGCAAAATGCCTGAGGCTTCTTGGTAGATAATTTTTGACTACTCTATTCGTTCGATATACGTATAAAATGGTGTGTCCTTTTATTAATTTTCACATACCTACTCAAATTTTTTTCAAATCCTTATTATATTAGATGTCTTATCATCTACTGAATGTGTGCGTTATGAACAGGAATGTATCTATTTTACCAATATTCTTTCTTGGCTGCCTGCTGATAGCCGCGGGCTGTAACCCCGGCAAGCGAGCGATGGTCAAAGGTTTTAACAGCTATTCAAGTGGCGATTATGATGTGGCCATCGACCAATATCAGGTAGCTGTAGACGAAGGTGTGCAAACCGGAGAGGCTAACTATCAGATAGCAGAATCTTTCCGCCTGAGCAACCGGATTGACGAAGCCCTGCCTTACTATGAAGCTGCCATCGCTTCCGGAGTGGAAGACACCGTCATTCACCTGCATTATGCCTATGCCCTGAAAGCCAATGGGGAGTATGAAAAAGCCAAAGAAGAACTGAATGAATACCTGGCACCCAGGGATACCATTTTGCCTTACACGGCCCTGGCCAAAACAGAACTTCAAAACCTTGAAAATTTAGGCCAGATCATTTCAAAAGATGCTTATTTTGAGGTAGAACCTGTTGCTTATGTAAATAATGAAGGCGCAGAATATGCTCCGTTGGTGTTTAATGGTAATTTCTATTTTACCTCTTCCCGCGGAAATGATAATATATATAAAGCCACAGGCACACCATTCACCAATATTTACAGAGCCCCCATCAGCAACGGAAAAATAGAAGTTGAAAAAGCTTCCACCTTAGGGGAAGAGTTTGCTATCAATAATGTAAATGAAGGAATCGTGGCTTTTTCACCCGATGGAAAAACAATGGTATTTGCCAGGGGCAATGACGGAAAAAGAAAAGGCACCAAAGACGTGAACCTGTATATTTCCCGTCTAATCAGAGGGGAATGGAGTGAGCCCCAGCTCATGACCATCAATGACCCTGATTCCTGGACTTCCACGCCAGCTTTTAGTGGTAACGGACGCACGTTGTATTTTGCCTCAAACCGTCCGGGAGGCCAGGGAGGTACCGATCTGTACTCGGCCCGCCTGGATAATTACGGACGCTGGGGACGGGTACAGAACATGGGTACCGAAATTAACACCCCTGGTAATGATATGTTTCCATATGTTTCTGACGATGGCAAGCTGTATTTTTCGTCTACGGGGCACCCCGGTATGGGCGGGCTGGATATTTTTGTGGCAACCCGAACAGATGGCGTTATTAACATAGAAAACCTCGGGCCTCCCGTCAACTCTACTGCTGATGATTTCGGTATTTGTTTCACTTCTATTAAAGACGGGTATTTTACATCTAATCGTGAAGGTGGCGCAGGCGATGATGACATTTACGCTTTTGTCAACAATGACCCTGACCTGAAAATTGTTAACTACTTCCTGGCCGGAAAAACGACCACAACCACGGAGGACGGAGAAGAAGAAATACTGCAAAAGGTAAGCGTAAAACTCACTTCTCCCTCGGGCGATGTACTTGCTTCAGACGTAACCGGTATGGATGGGGCTTTCAAATTTAAAGTAGAAGGTGGTACCAATTATGAACTGATTGGCGAAAAAGACGGATATTTTACCACGCGCCTGCCCTTTACTACTGTGGGAAAAACCATTCCGCAGGAACAACTGACCGAGATGGTAACTGATACCACCTTCCAACAAGATTTGCTGCTGGAGAATATTTATGTAGGAAAAACCATTGTGCTGGAAAATATTTATTATGACTATGATGAGTCTTTTATCCGTGATGATGCAGCTGTTGAATTAGATAAACTGGTGGCAATCCTGGAAGATAATCCGCAAATATCCATCGAGTTGAGTTCGCATACTGATGCCCGCGGAGAAAATGATTACAACCAAAAACTGGCTCAACGCCGGGCTGAAGCAGCAGTTAACTATCTTATTGAAAGTGGCATTAATCCAGCCAGGATTACGGCAAAGGGTTATGGTGAACAAAAACTTATCATCATGAATGCCACCACAGAAGAAGAACACCAGATAAACCGGCGCACCGAATTTATGGTTACCAAAATTGACCAAAAGACCAATCTATAATGAAAAGTAGGGCGAAAATATAATTTCGTCCTACCTTTGCGGCAGAAAAAAAACTGCCAACAACATGAGTAACCGCTACGGCCAGCGCGGCGTATCCGCTTCTAAGGAAGACGTACACAATGCTATCAAAAACCTGGACAAAGGATTGTATCCCAGGGCCTTCTGCAAAATAGTGCCCGATTTGCTGGGTAATGACCCTGATTATTGCAACATCATGCATGCCGATGGAGCAGGCACCAAATCTTCCCTGGCCTATTTGTACTGGAAGGAAACGGGGGATTTATCCGTTTGGAAGGGCATCGCCCAGGATGCCATTGTGATGAATACCGACGACCTTGTATGTGTGGGTGCTTTAGACAATATTTTGCTTTCCTCTACCATTGGCCGCAACAAAAACCTGATTCCCGGCGAGGTGATTTCTGCCCTTATTGAAGGCACCGAAGAAGTGTTGCAAATGCTGCGTGACCATGGCATGCAAATCATAAGTACGGGAGGGGAAACTGCCGACCTGGGCGATTTGGTGAGGACCGTAGTGGTGGACAGCACCGTAACAGCACGAATGCCCAGAAAAGATGTAATTACCAATGAAAAAATTGCTGACGGGGATGTGGTTGTAGGTTTGGCTTCTTTTGGAAAAGCCACTTACGAGCAAAGCTACAACGGAGGCATGGGCAGCAACGGCCTCACCTCGGCCCGCCACGATGTATTTCACCACACCATCACCGAAAAATATCCTGAAAGTTTTGACCCGCAGGTTCCGCATGAGCTTGTTTATTCCGGCAGCCGCTCCCTCACAGAAATTGTGGAAGAAGTTAGTAAAGATGGGGAAACGGTAGATGTAGGCAAACTGGTACTTTCTCCCACCCGCACCTATGCCCCTGTGATGAAAAAAGTACTGGATCAGCATCGCCAAAATATTCACGGCCTCATCCATTGTAGCGGGGGGGCACAAACCAAAGTGTTGAATTTTATCGACAACCTGCACGTAATCAAAGACAACTTATTTGATACTCCTCCCTTATTTCACATCATCCAAACTGAAAGCCAAACCGATTGGCAGGAAATGTACAAAGTATTCAACATGGGCCACCGGTTGGAGATTTATGTAGAAGAAAAATATGCGCAGGAAATTATTGACATAGCCAATAGTTTTAAGGTGCAGGCGCAAATTATTGGCAGGGTGGAAAAGTCAGAAAGAAAAAAGGTAACGGTTCGGAGTGGGCATGGTACTTTTATCTATCAGTAATCATTTATATTGTTAATTTCGCATTTAATTTTTTTGCATGGGGCAGAGAGCAAAGGGCTTAGGCTTGATATACACCAAGCAAGCCCTTTGTCCTATGCTCCCTGCCCAATTCATCCCGAAAATCCTGATTCCGACAACACCCACCAAAACTTTTGCAGTGAACGGTAAACTACTCTTCGTTCAGGTTCCTCAATTTGAGGATGAGTTCGGTTTTGGCTTTGTAGAGTTTTTCTTCCAGGCCCACCGGGTAGCTATGTGGATTGACAAACCGCTTTACTCCAGATGGCAATGCTTCAATACTTTGTGCAGTGGTATCCCTGATGGTGTGGATGTCGGGGCATTCGTATACCTGCTTTCCTTCCTTAAAAATGGGTACGAGCAGTTCCTCGAAATGCAGGTCATTGGGGTTCACAATTTTCCGGCGGGTGGGGTCCATGGGGTCAATGATTTTGTGTTTTTTGCCCAATGGCAGGAGTGTGTCATACAGCATATCGGCCATGAGTTGTTGCTGTCCGTTTTGGTAAAACCGCCTTACCTGCTGTATGCCCGGGTTGTTTACCTTAATGGCCTGTTCTGAAAGTTTTACTTTGTAATCCCACTGCTTATTTTTGACAGCCGCCAGCTTATACACAGCGCCCAATGCGGGTTGCTCAAAAGCGGTAACTAATTTGGTGCCAATACCCCAAACACTAATTTTGGCATTCTGTTCTTTCAAGCTGGCAATGATGTATTCATCCAAATCGTTGCTGGCTACCACGTTGGTTTCTTCAAAACCTGCTTCGTCCAGTAATTTCCGGGCTTCTATACTGAAATAGGCCAGGTCACCCGAGTCAATACGAACGCCCATCAGCTTCCGGCCTTTTTCCCGGAGGATTTTTCCTACCTCAATGGCATGTTTTACGCCCTCGATGGTGTTGTAGGTATCTACCAGTAAAATACAGTTGTTGGGCATGGCTTCGGCATAGGCTTTGAAAGATTCCAACTCATCGTCAAAAGCCATTACCCAGCTGTGGGCATGCGTACCACTCACCGGAATATCGAATAATTTGCCTGCCAGCACATTGGAAGTAGAACCACATCCGCCGATGTAGGCCGCCCGGCTGGCTGCCAGTGCGCCGTCAAGTCCGTGGGCACGGCGTAATCCAAATTCCAGCACAGGCTCACCTTTGGCGGCAATGTTGATGCGGGCTGCTTTGGTAGCGATGAGGGTTTGGTAGTTGATGATGTTGAGCAGGGGCGTTTCAATCAACTGAGCCTGTAAAATAGGTCCTTTTACCCGAAGCAAAGGTTCGTGTGGAAAAACCGCTTTTCCTTCGGGAATACCATCAATATCGCAGGAAAATTCCAGGTTTTTCAGGTAATCTAAGAAGGCTTCTTCAAACAGGGGCTCGCCGTCATTCCCGTTCAGCGTTTTCAGGTAGGCGGTATCATCATCGGTAAACTTGAAGTTTTTGATGTAATCGATGGCATAGCTCAGCCCGCAGTTGATAGTAAACCCTCCTTTAAAGGGGTTTTCCCTGAAAAAAAGGTTGAATACACTTTCCTTTTCGGCAATGCCTGATTTCCAGTAGGCATAAGCCATGGTTAGCTGGTACAGATCGGTGGCTAAAGTGAGCGAAGTTTTGTATAAATCCCGGGCGATGTTCATAGTAGACGAAAAGTGAAGACTTCCGTGCGACGGCCGCCAAAGTTTCCAAAACTTCGGAAGTCTGATTAGCTTTTTTGCATAGATTTCTGTTATCGGTCTGACCGCTCTTGCAGTATTGTAGATAGCGGTCAGACTGATTGTGGATGCAAGTTAAATAAGTAACCCCAAATTTAGCAAAGTTAAAACTCAATCCGGTAATTGAGGACGGGAATCAGTCCGAGTTGGTAGGTTTTCTCTATTTTTCCTGTGCTTCGGTCATAATATTGACTGAAAATGTTCTGATGATTGGTTGTATTTTGAATATCCAGTGAAATGATGCTGGAGTATTTGGGTTTGTTGATTCGGTAACTGATACGAATATCGGTGCGGAAGTAGCTGCCCAGTCGTTCGCTATACCGATTGTCCCATTCATATACAACCCGGCCTTCTTCATTTGAGCTTTCCAGATCAATCGGCGTGGTTCGGTTTCCACCAGAAAGTAAAAGACGGGCGTTGATGCCCAATACGTTGGTTTTCCGCTTTCCTACCAGAAATTCTTTTCCTGCCAGTAAATTCACAATATAATTACCATTAAAGCGGGTATTGTATTCTTTCCCATCCAACGGTGTATACTTTGACTCAAACAGGGAGGTAGTGAGCATAAAGTAATAGTTGTTGGTAAAGAACTTTTCCAGCGTAAGTTCCAGACCGTAATTCCTACCCGTTCCATTGTTCACTAAAGGCACATCTACTATGCCATTTTCATAATTTAGCATGGAATAGGTGGCATACCAGGGGTCTTCTATACCTGCCTGCAAACCAATGGGCACATCGTACAAATCCTGATAGTAAGCCTCTACTTTCATGTGTAAATCTTCCCGCAGCATGTGGTCGTACCCAATTACGTAATGGCGGGCTTTGCTCAGTTCCAGGTTTTTATTGGGCTGAATATACTCATCTATGCCCGTCTGGTATTGGGCAAAATAATTGGCAATAGGGTCTATACGGCTATGAATACCAAAGCCAAAACTCAAAGATTGGCGGGGCGTAAATGCCCATTGCAGGCCAAGGCGAGGCTCAAAAGAATCGCTGTTATTCAGGGCGAAATACAAATAGTGAAAGCCAGTGTTAAGCGTGAGCTGCTCACTGATGCGATATTTCCATTGGGCATGTCCTTGCAAAAGCTGGGTAGTGCCGTCGCTATCAACTTCTGTATAAGATGTGTCTCTTAAATTGGTCTCATCCAAAGCATCAAAACCCAAATGGCTGGCAATAAACCCACTCCTGAGCGTGTGCCTGGCATTAAATTTATGATTGAGCAGAAAAGAACCGCGTACCGCAGTATTCTCAAAATTGTCTTCAAAGAAATAAGCATTTTCCGGCTCATCGTCAGTAAATTTATTAAGGCTTTTAGAAAAGGTAAGGTTAGATTCAAGATAAGTTTTATTACCGAAAAAATACACATGCGACAAACCGCCCACGCCCATATTATAGCGAAAAGATTCTTCTTCACCTTCTTCTTTCAAATCCTGACGGCTCAGCCCACCCAGGCCCCAAACCGAAAATACGCCAGCCTTTTTGGTAGGTACATTTACTTTAAATGAAAGGTCCTGAAAATTAGGAATGGCGTCGTCTTGTGGTATCAGACCCAAACCTTCCAGAATGCCCAGGGTAGAGTAACGATAATTAACCAGATACGAAGCATTGGAGTTTTTGCTGAAAGGGCCTTCGGCGGCAAAGTCAATCCCCAGGAAGCCCGCCTGAAAAGCGTATTCACGCTGCTGGTTATTGCCATTGCGAAGTTTAATATCAAAAACCCCGGAAGCAGCATTGCCATATTCTGCCGGGAATGCTCCTGTGAAGAAATCGGAATTGTCCAGCATATTTACCGAAAGCATGCTGATGCCCCCGCCGGAAGAACCTTCTTCCCCAAAATGGTTGGGGTTGGGCACTTCTACGCCTTCTATCCGCCAGAGCAAGCCCTTTGGTGAATTTCCACGAATCACGATGATATTAGACTCATCATCACCCGTGGCTACTCCGGCAAATGAAAGTGCCATGCGGCCGGGGTCGTTTACGGCGGCGGCATATCGTTTGGTTTCTTCTACGGTAAATGAGCGGGCGCTTACTGTAGCCAGATCATTGTTGGGCCTGCCTTTTTCCTGGTTAGCGGTAATTACCAGTTCATCCATTTTCACCAGCGATTCGGTAAGTCGAAGGGTAAGCACCAGTTCTTTGCCCGAGCCTACCACCAACTCCGGAATTATAGCTTCTTCGTACCCGATGCTGCTGGTTTGTAAGGTATGCCTTCCCACAGGCACATTTTGTATTTTAAATTCCCCGTTAACATCGGTACTGGCCCCCAAAACAGGGTCAGTTCCTAAAATCACGATGTTGGCACCAATTACCGGGGTTAATGATTCCTGGTCAATCACTTTACCGCGGATGGTTTGGGTGAGTTGTCGGGCAACGTTTTGCCGGACATCTCCATGCTGGGCATTTCCATACCGGGCAAAGCCTGTACACATGATGCAGCAGAGCCAGAAAATGATTACGATTCGTTTTTTATAAGTTTTTTTCCCTGGTCTGTGTCTGGCGCTGTGCGTAAATAAACAATATCGTCCATCGGTCAGACCGCTTTTGTGCTTCTGAAAGTAGCGGTCAGACCGATTCCGTATAGATATTTTATGCACGGCATTACCCACAGACCTGTCGGCACTCGTTCCGTTCTGTGTGCCACTGACCGGGGTGAGGTATTTTTTGTTGGATTGTATTTTTTCAAAGTTTTTGAGGGATAATTCCCAGCCCTTGTGGTAGCTTTTTATGGTATGTAATTCATTGTTATTATCAATGAGTGTCTTCATGATTTTGAAAGGTTGTGATAAAATAATAAATCTGTGCTAAATGAGCATAATTATCCCATTTACAGCAAACTGTATTTTTGATTTTGTGAATTATTAAAATTAAATTCCTAAGCACTAATCCCTAAATCCTAAACAATATCAAAACTTAAATGACTGAATGATCAAAAGGTTTTAGAATTAGTAATTGAGAATTTGAATTTGTTTGGGGTTTGGGATTTAGAAATTAGAGTTTAATAAAAGTAGTGGCTATCCGGACAAAGTGCCCAAATAACAATATTTTGTAAACTTAAAACCGAAGCCCTGCATTAAAGCCCGGCCACATTTTTACGTTGGTGCGGTTGTCAAAAGTTTTGTCATAGAAAGTCCAGGAAGGGGGCAGGTTGCTGCCAATTTCCCCGGTTTCAGTATTCACAACTTCAGAAACCATGACATTGAACGTAGGGGCTACGAAAATTCCCAGGTGATTGGCCAGTTGAAAGTTAAAGCCCAGTTTTAAAGCACTCAAAATGTTCAGGTCACTATGGTAAACCTTTGTTGTTCCATTATTCTGAACAGTGTTTTCAGTACTGAAATTATCACCCTCTTCCCAAACATGATGTGCTAATAAATCCACATTCATGCTGAAGGTTTTTCCGGAATATAAGTGCGTACCAATGCCATAACCTGCCGCCCACCGAAATTCATCACCCTGAAACTGGGTGCCAAAGGCAAAAATATTGTAAAACTCTTTTACTCCCGTTTTGAAGGCAATGTTGGCTTGCAGGCTTTCACTGCCCCAAACTTCCAACCTGCGGTAGCCATTTTTGCGGACAATGCTCAGAAAACCAATGGGCACACCATCAATGCTGTCGGCCAGGTTCAGAAAGGCCAGTTGCACGCCTTTTACATTTCTGGCTACGTTGAGAAAGGCACTTCCCTGAAAGCCGTTTACATCGCCTATGGCTACGTTGGCAAACCCGGCCATTTGCGCACCTTTCACGCCGTGGGCGTAGTTGATAAAACCCGCGAATTGCCCGGCATTAACGGGGTTGGTGGTAACATTCATAAACCCGGCAAACTGCGCCCCGGTCATTCTTCCTGTATTTACATTAGCGAAGCCGGCAAACTGCCCACCCTCAGCAGAATCGGCCACTACATTGGTGAATCCGGCAAACTGTGCCCCTTTGGTATAGCCTCCGTTCAGGTTGGCAAACCCGGCAAACTGCGCACCTTCCACATCTTTTTTCACAATATTGAAGAAACCAGCCAGCTGCGCGCCATGGACAAAATCACTTTCTACGTTGCCAAGGCCAGAAACTTCAAAACCATCCAGTCCGGCGGCATAGCCACCAATCAGGTGGATGGATATTTCATTCACATATTTCCCTGCATCGGTGCCATTGGTGCTGAGTGGATAAATGATACCCACATGAAATGGTTTTCTTTCGTATGCATCGTTTTCTTCAGGAAGGTTATCGAAAATTCCCTTTTGTAATCCCCGGCTTACGCCTAATCCCAGCCGCTCAAAAAATGGTTTTCTGCCCGGTTTTGTCTTCTTTTGCTCTTTTTGAACACTGGCTTCTCCGGTGGGCTTGGTATTTACCGGGGCAACTACTTTATCCGTCTCTATAATTACCGGGCTTTCATCTTCCACAGGCTTAGCGTCTATCGGCTGTGCCGGGGCAGGTTTTTGGTTTATTGATTTGCTCTCCACCAGTACAGGTTCTGTGATTTCGTCAGATGCTGTGTTTTCCGGTTGGGGCTTTTCAATGGTAGCAACGGCATTTTGATCAACCGCCTTTTTGCTACCAGATGTTTGCTTTGTGGATGCAGGAGTTTCCTGCCCGGCTTTTGCCGGAATATTGGCTGGTTTGTCTGTTTTTTCAGAAACCTTCTTTTCAGGCACTTTTTTCAGGATTACCTGTCCGCTTACTACCTGGTAGCCAATGGGCGTATCGTTGAAAATCTTATCCAACGCTTTGTACAGAGGTTCATCTGTAACGGTAAGGTTGATTTTTTTCTCTGCCGGAATTTCGTTGTTCAGGTACGAAAATTTCACCCCATATTCCTGCTGTATTTCGTATAAAACTTCACGAATGCTCAGGTTGGAGTATTGCAGAGTAACATTTTTATTCAGTATATCAGATTGTGCCCAAAGCGAGAGGTGAAGCCACACTCCGCCCATGATGAGCACTGTTATAAATCGCCTCATGATTTTGTTATTTTAAGTCTTTTGTATCTTTTTTACTGGCAACCATCCCCGTTCAGGGTGATTCGGTTGCCTTGTTGGTTGTAAGTTAAGTTTCCAGTAATGGATAGTACTTTTAAAATTTCGGTAATGTCGGGTTGATCAAATGTGGCCGTAAAACGGCAATTGTTCAGGTTTGGGTTATCAATTTCAATTTGCACATTAAAGTATACTTCCAGTGTTTGCGCCAGTTGTTGCAGGGAAGTATTGCTGAAAACCAGTTCTTCGTTTTGCCAGGCCCGGAAGTTTGGGTCTTCAATCTCACTTTTTTCCGGCGTGCTGCTTTTTTCCAATACGCCTTCCATCCCTGGTTCCAGAAAAATGGAATTGTCCTCATTCCTGGGCGAAAAAGCTACTTTTCCAGTTGCCACTTGCACACGCACGGGCTGGCCGGGGTAATCACTCACATTAAAGGAAGTACCAATTACTTCTGTTTTGGCCTCATCGGTGAGTACGGTAAACCGCTTACCTTCTGCTTTTTTTACGTCAAAGAAAGCTTCCCCCCTAAGTTGCACCATGCGATGATCTGCATTAAAATCGGCAGCATAGCTGAGCTGGCTGTTTTCATTGAGCCATACCTGGCTGCTATCGGGCAATGTATGGGAAACCTTTTCCCCGGCAGCAGTGGTAAGCACAATCATATTTTCTTCAAAGAACGTTGTATGGACGAAATATCCCATACCGAGAAACACAGCCAAAACAGCAGCAACACGCAAAAACTGAGGCCAAAGCCTTTTTTCTTTCCCTTTTTCCGGGCTTTCCTGCTCAGCCCTATGTGGCTCAGCTTCATATTCTTTTTCACTATCGATCCTGAATTTGAAACGTTGCCATGCCCGGTCCGTGTCCGGCTCAAAATCCTCAGTCGGGTCGCTGCTACTTTCCCAAATCTTTTTTGTTTGTTCAAAGATGGCCTGGTTTTCCGGATCGCTATTTACCCATTGGAACAGGATGCGCTCGTCCTGTTCCGATAGCTCACCATTCAGGTACCCGGCTATCTTATCCCAATATTCAGTATTATTGTTTCCCATTACTGATCTGACCAACTATTTATAATACAGGCAGGCAGGGATGTACCCTACCTTTAGGTTGAAATTTTTTTTCTGGACTGCGGACTAGGCGTCCCCGACTTCCTAGCCCGCAAGCACATTTATTTACGCGGGCTGAGAAGCCCGGGCTCCGGTTAAAACAACCACAAAAACATCACAATGATGTAATTCACATACATTTTCAGGGCTTCCCTGAGTATTTTTAAGGCTTTGCTCATTTGTTTTTCCACGGCTTTTACAGATACATTGAGCGTATCGGCAATTTCCTGATAACTCTTCTCTTCAAACCGGCTCATGGTGAACACGGCTTTGCAGCGGGGTGGCAGCCCCTCTATCACATAATTGATTTTTTGTTGCAATTCAGTACCATCTAACAAATCTTCTGTGGCATTGGCCGCCAGTCCGCTTTTAGCTACTTCATTTTCTTCAAGCTCAATGGTGCGTTTATTTTTTTCCAGGTAATTCAGGGCGGTATTGGTGGCCGAGCGGTACAAATATGATTTCACAGATTTGGAAAGGTCGAGAGCCTCCCGGTTTCTCCATACTTTATAAAAGACTTCCTGCACAATATCCTCAGCAGCGTCGGTATCCCGCACGAATTTATAAACAGATTTGCAAAGGGGGGCATAGAAGGATTTGAACAAAAACTCAATGAATTTTTCTTCGTCCTCATTTTTGAGTTTTGCTAAATGCTCAGTATTTACATCCGCCCAGGAAGCCATAGTTGGCAACAAAGGTACTTTTTTTGGAGAAAGTTATCTATGCTGCTGCCTGATTATTAAATTAAGCTATTATGAGAAACCTAAACAGAGGTTTATTCCCTTTTGAAAATAGGGATTGTCTAAACTGAATGCTTCATTCTTTTCAATTACACAGTTTGTGGAAATATTTACCAATTTTCGGGCATAATTTATCAGAAACTTACCTCTATTGGTTGTTTTGCCCGTTAGGTAACATTTTTGCTACTTACTAGTTAAGTATTTAAAGTTTAACATAAAACGCATAGTAAGTCTATAATTTAACATGAAAGCTGGTCCCGTTTACCAAATTGAAATATTTGGATTGGATTCAAAAGAGAAATTGCACGAATACAAATCGTACGACATACCGTTAGAAAATTTACCTCTCACCTTTATCCGGCAAAACGGAAGTGTTGAGAAAGTAACCGGAAATATCAAGAAGGTAAAAATCGCCGAACAATTAAAATCTAACGACAACCCAGTGCCTGTAGATGTCTTTATCGAGATTGTGAATAAATCTTCCGCCGCTAAGAGCGAATAGTAATCAAGATTGCAGTTCTTTCAATGTGGTTTCTATCTGCTCAATCAGAGGGTTCACATCCCGCGTGACCGCACGTTTGTTCACAAACCATATAAAACAAGAGAGAAGTAGGGCAAAAGTTATTAACCCAAATAATTTCCATGGGTTCATGGGCATGCCTGCCCAAAAGAGAATACACCCGACAAAAGGGGGCAGAATGTACCAGTATAATACTGTATTGAGCAGCTTTTTCTCGTGCTCAATGTAAGTTTTTGTAGCTATTAATTGTTGCTTCAGCGAATTGGTATAATCTATGTTTTTCTTTTTCTTCCTGGTATGCAAAAGCTTAAAAATCACAAAAATGCCAAAGCAAACAACCAAAATCGCCCCTGCCTTTGAAACGGGATAATGGGTATGAAAAGCGATAGCTGTAAAAACAGGAATCAGCAATATTGTTCCGATGATCTCAAGGTTATTCCTACGCTTTATTTTTTCGTCAAAACGTTGAATTTTCTGTTCCATTTCTATCAATAGTTTAGATTTATTAAATTGAATTTGGGCTTCATCTGAAGCTCCCTGCCAGATTTTTTTCAGTTCTTCATCTATCATAGCCATGTTTTTTCATACAGTCCGACAATTTTTCTCTGATGCGTTTTAGCTTCACAGCCACGTGGTTTTCAGAAATACCGGCGATTTCGGCAATTTCTTTATAAGGCATATCTTCCAGGTAAAGAATGATAATAGCTTTATCAGCTTCTTTCAACGAATTGATACATTGGTACAAAAGGGTACGTGTTTCTCTTTCTTCCAGCTGATCTTTTTGATCAGAGGCATATTGAAAGCTAATACTCTCCAGCGGTTGCTGCCTGCTTTGTTTTTTCTGTATTTGCAATTTAGACCGCATGCATACATTCAGTGCCACCCGGTACACCCAGGTATTGATGTTGGCCTCGCCCCTGAATTTTTCCAGAGATTGCCAGAGATTTATCAGTACTTCCTGGAACAAGTCTTTTTCCTCTGCTTCACCCTTCGCATACGCCCGGCATATCCGGAATATTTTGGATTTGTTGGCTTCCAGCAATGCTATAAATAAGGTGTCTTTATCTTGTTCCAATGAATCTGTTTTTCTTCTTTAATCATATTGGTTACAATACTTGGGAAAATATGACAGTTTTGGTTGATATTTTTTTAGAAAAAAGATTGGACAAACTTTTTAAGGTTGGCCAACGTCTATTTGGGCATGGAGCAAAGATTTTTCTCTATGTCCCATGCCCTTTGCACTTCGCCAGAGTTCTCTGAAAAAAACACTATTCCAATGACAACAAGAACCATAAAGTCTATAGAAGAGGCACTCCCTCACAACATGGGAGGTATGATTGTATACCAGCCCTTGCCCTCACAAGCCCTTGCGCAGGTCGATCCTGTTTTGCTCATTCACCATGCCCGGGTAAAGTTTGCAGGAAACAAAGACCCTTTGCAGGCGGGCGTCGGGCCACATCCGCACCGAGGTTTTGCGCCCGTAACTTTTATTTTTAAGGGAGGCGTACATCACCGCGATTCATTGGGCAACAGCAGTATTATTTATGAGGGAGGTACGCAATGGATACATTCAGGGCATGGTATTATCCATAGCGAACGACCGCCCAAAGAAATAGCCGAAGAAGGTGGTGTGCAGGAAATCATGCAAATATGGATAAATGTACCTGCCAAAAACAAAATGGACGCGCCTTCTTACCAACCACTTACTTTGGAAGAAACGCCGATGATTGCTACAAACGATGAAAAAGTGGAAATCAGGTTAGTGGCCGGTAATTATGAAAATACAGAAGGCCCGATACAAACCCTTTCGCCCATGCTGGTGATGCGCATGCACTTTAAGAAAGGAGGGAAATATTCATTTAACATACCCCAATCTTTCAATGCCCTGGTTTATTTGGTGGAAGGGAAATTAAGCTTTGGAGAAGAAAAAATTACCACCAAGCACATGGCTGTATTTAACAAAGATGGGCAAAATATTCATATTGAAGCTGAGGAAGAGAGCACCTTTGTATTGCTATCTGGCGAACCCATCAACGAGCCTGTAGCAGCCCGTGGGCCTTTTGTGATGAATACACAAGCTGAAATTTCTGCGGCTATTCGTGATTATCAGGCAGGTAAATTTGGAGAACTGGTAGAATAATAATCAATATTTTGTAACATTATTAGCTAGGTTGCCGTTAACTAAAGCTTAACATTTATAATATTATTTTAATGGAAAAAGGTACAGTAAAGTTTTTTAATTACGACAAAGGATTTGGTTTTATCAAGCCGTCCGATTCAAGTGAAGATGTTTTTGTTCATGAAAGTGGACTTACTGAAGACATTCGTGAGAATGATGAAGTAGAGTATGAGTTGACACAAGGAAAAAAAGGCATGAATGCCGTGAATGTGAGAGTTATATAAACTAATTATATATTCACTTTATCTTTTGTAAGAACATGCTATATTAATGGCATGTTTTTTTTTGTTTTATAGGGGGGATATTCATCTAAAAAATAGATTTTATATAAATCTATCCTGTACATATCCTATCTTGTGAGTGTACATTATGTAAACCAACCTAATTATTTAACCCCTTCCTATGAGACTCTCTATAGAACGAAAAAGTGTAAAAGTGTATCCCGATACGAAGCGTGTGATTGCCCGCTTCTTTTTTTATGGGGATGAGCGTGCAAAGCAGGTTATTCAACGGGTGCTGGAAATGAGTGAAGAGGAAGTTTTCGGCACGATCTCACCTATTCTTCAGGAATATTCCAAAAGACATCGTAACATCACCAAAGTATTATTCCGGCATTGTAACCGCTTAAAGCATCTTTTCACTGAGCTGGGCATCAATTACGAACAGCTTGCACCTTATCAAAAGTTACTGATTGGTTCTTTTTTTACCCATGAATATTCCATTGAATCCGCCGCATTTTTTAACCCCTCTATCGTGGAAGATCCCGACCAGACTGAACTGGAAGAAGGGCAAAAACGGGTAATTATGAGTTTCAGGGCGGTAGGTGAAGGCCATATTTCTTCTATTGTATTCCGCAGGGCTTTACTGGATAAGGATAATAATATCAGTGTGATTCCGGTGGGCAACCATGTGGATGAAGCGGATATCATCCATAGTGCTTCTTACGCAAAAGAAGAGTTTTTTGACAATGGCTTCAGTGCCCAAATAGATAAAAAGGTATTAAAAGAAGTAGAAAGTCAACTGGAGGATCAATTTGATTATAATTTTCTCAAACAGGTCATCATCAACCAAAAAGAATCACAGGCGAAAGAATCACTTAAATTGGAATACGAAAAAGTGCTGTGGCTGGCCGATTCATATTATGAAATAACATTTTCGCTGGATACCGATATTTCCGACCGTGTCATCTTTCCTATTTCTGAGTTTGAACGGAAAGGCATTGAAGATGCTCGATTTGTGCGTTTTACAGAAGATGATGGCAGCATGGTATACTTTGCCACTTATACGGCCTACGATGGGGAAACCATTGTTCCCAAATTGT
Organism: Cyclobacteriaceae bacterium; assembly: GCA_965230065.1. GTDB lineage: Bacteria > Bacteroidota > Bacteroidia > Cytophagales > Cyclobacteriaceae. The sequence goes on from OZ245942.1 coordinate 1,976,493, forward strand.
TAAAGACCTACGATTTTTACAAATTCAGTATCATGCCTTTGTATGGTGCTGGTGCAAAGAATAAGAATTTCGCGCTTTTTCCCAGAAAGATCAATGGTAAATTTACCATGATCTCCCGTAATGATGGTTGTAACAACTACATTATGTATTCTGATAATATCAATTTATGGGATCATCCGGTTCAGATAAAAGCACCTAAATATCCCTGGGAATTCGTACAGGTTGGGAACTGTGGTTCTCCTATTGAAACGGAGTATGGATGGCTTTTGGTTACCCACGGAGTTGGACCGATGCGCCGGTATTGTTTAGGCGTGAGTTTGTTGCAACTGGACAATCCTTCTGTAGAAGTCGGGCATTTGGATGAGCCATTGCTTATTCCTAACAAGGATGAAAGAGAAGGATATGTGCCCAATGTGCTGTATTCCTGCGGTTCTATCATTCACAACAATCAGCTCATCATCCCATACGGATTATCAGATTACTGTTCTTCTTTTGCTTCGGTAAATCTTAGCGATTTGCTGGATAAGTTACGAAACCCTGCTTCATTGTTGTAATAGCTTTTTATAAACAGACAGATAGTCGCTCACCATTTTTTCCTGAGAGAAATGAGCTAATGCCCATTCATGGCAAAATAACCGACTGATGCTGCCAATTTGATGAACAGCCTCAACGGCCTCACTTACATTTTTTACCAAAAAGCCAGTTTGTTCATGATGTATCAATTCTGGCATAGCCCCTTTATTGAAAGCAATTACGGGGGTACCACACATCATAGCTTCTGCTACACTCAGGCCAAAAGGTTCGTTAAATTGGATAGGATGTAATAAGGCATACGCTTTTCCCAGTAACGCATTGCGTTTTTCAGGGCCTGCAGCACCTATGAATACAATCTGGTCGTTTAGAAAAGGTTTCACTTTTTCATCAAAATATTGCTGATCCTGAATAATACCGGCAATAATTAACGGCTTTTTAGCACGATGGGCAATCTGAATGGCTTCCTTCGTACCCTTATCAGGATGGATACGGCCGAAAAACAACAAATAATCTTCTGACTGTTTAATAAAAGTAAAGTCATTTACCCGGATGCCATTGTATACAGTGGCCATGTATTTTAAATCCGGAGTACGATCGGCATGGCTGATAGATACATAACCAGAGGTGGCATTATACTTTTGATATACCGGGATAATATTGGGCGAAGAAAACCCATGAATGGTGGTCAGCATGGGCGTCTTAATTAATTTGGAATAGGTAAGCGGCAAAAAGTCAAAATGATTATGAATGATATCAAATTGTGCAGCTTTTTCCATGAGGTTGCTGATGTGCAGGCATTCTACCACTTTGGCATCCTGTAGGCGGTCTTCCTCATAACCTTGTTGTACTACGGCATCTAACTTTCCTTTGGTTAAAGAGTCTGCTGTGGCAAAAAGAGTAACCTCTGAACCCGATTTCACCAGTCCTTCTGTAACGTTGGAAGCCATCTGTTCCCATGGGCCGTAATGTCGGGGCGGTGTACGCCATGCCACGGGGGCCAATACGGCCACTTTCATGGTAAATGCGCAGGCTCCAGACTCGGACTGCCTAGTTCGTATTCTAATTCCATAGCTTTCAGTACAGCAAGATGGGAAATCAGATAGGCAAGGGTACTTTCTGCACCCTGGTTCCGGTTGAGGGCTGTTTCCTGTAACCCATCGCAACAGCCTTTTGTTTCATGATCGTAGAGGGGAACGCGGAGTATGTTTTCCCCTAAAAACCATTGGTAACTGACAAACATTTTTTCAATATAAGCCGGATGGTGGGTAATCTGATACGCTTTAAGGTACATTAATACCATTGCCATGGTTTCTATGGCCTGCTGGTCAAATACAGGCACTTCCCCGCCCCGGTGGTACCATTCGTTGTTGCCAATGGGCGATAAAAATCCATTATTGAGTGTAAGCTTATCCAAAAACTCCAACGATTCCATAGCTATCTCTTTTATTTTTTCATCTTCGGTTATTTCGTAAGCATGTAATAGGGCCAGCGGTAGTATAGCATTATCATAAGTGAGTTTTTCTTCGAACCAATGCCAGTTTTCTCCTTTTTGCCGCTCATAGGCTTTTTTTAAAGGGGTGGTCAGATTCATAAGTTCATGAAGGAGGCGGAATTCGCCCGGATGCGCTTTCAGATAGTAGGATATGCCGATAATGGTATTGGCCATACCCCGCAAATGGCGCAGTTTTTTAAAATGGGGAATAGAACGAAGGAACAGTTCACCAGCAAATTCACGGTAGGAACTATTTGGGGCACAGTCAACCAAATAACCCAATGCCCAGACGGTTCGGCCAAATGAATCTTCTGACCCCACTTCATCCAGGTATTCCCGCTTAAAACTAAGAAAGTTGCGAAAATTGCCATCATCCCGCTGCATGTAATGAATAAAGCTGAGATAGATAGGTAACAAATCCAGGGCTTCTTTACTTTTATTGCGCTGATAAGCCATGAGTGCCATAATCAACGCCCGGGCATTATCATCCAGGCAGTAACCTTCTTTCAAATTTGGAATACCATATTTGGCATGCTGTACAATACCTGTATCGTCTGTTAACCGTAGCACATGGGCCAGACTAAATTCGGGAATTCTTTCAGGGTCAATTATCTGTTGGAGTACAGGGTCGGTAAATGATTCCTGGTGAAGGGCTTTCTCTATGGTACGAATATAAGTAGCACCTATTTCAGGCCAGCGCAAATGTAATCCATATTGATAGGCATTTTGCTTTAAAATACCAAGCCTGTCGGGGTCATTCAGCAGCTCATTAACTATTTCAGCCAGCCCATCTGCATCTTTAAATTTAAACAAGCAGCCCCTTTCTTCTTCCAGCAATTCCAGCGCATGCCAGTAAGGGGTAGAAACTACCGCTGCACCCGCGCCTACAGCATAAGATAAAGTACCACTGGTAATCTGGGCTTCATTCAGATAGGGCGTTACATAAATATGAGCGGCAGTGAGATAATTAATCAGTTCTGCATCAGAAACAAATTTACTGATAAAAGTCAGGTGTTTATCTACTTTCAGATGGATGGCTAATCGTTTTAAATAATCACGGTATTCTTCCCCTGAGGTGCGCACGATGCCTGGGTGGGTATTGCCTAAAACAACATACATTACATCAGGATGTTGTTCAATAATTTTAGGCAAAGCCTGAATAACGGTTTCCAAGCCTTTGTTTCGGCTTAGCAAGCCAAAGGTAAGGAGTACGCGATGCTTACGAAAAAGAGATACTTTTTTAAGTGGGTTTACTTTCGGTGCTTCCAGGTCCGGTACGCCATGTTCTACATATTGTATTTTTTCAGGATCTATTCCGTAGATTTTGACCAGAAAATCGATGCCACGCCTGCTCATTACGAGCAGCTTGACCGAACGGGCGGCAATTTCCTGTATGATGAGCTTTTGTGCATAAGAAGGCTCTTTCAGGATGGTATGGAGCACAGAAAACAGCGGTTTTTCCAGGCGGTGAAGCAGGGGAAGTATATAAACACCACTTTCACCACCATAGATACCAAACTCATGTTCCAGCATAACAGCCTGTACGTCGGTGGTATTAACAAAGGTGGCTGCCTGAATATAATCTTTCTGGTAATTTTGCCGGATAATAAATTTTACATGTTCAGGATAATCGTAGGTTTTTTTATCTTCCGAGTCGTTTACCGCTATACCAAAACCATTTTCTGTAGAAGATTGACCAGAAAAGTTTGACTCAATAGCCTGCTCCAGATTATTGTTAAAAGTTGCGATACCGCATTCTCGTGGCAAGTAAGTGGATATATAGGCAATTTTCATAGTTTTGGAGTAAAATAGTGCTTTGTATTCTTTTAGTTGGCAATAAGCGATATGTCAGGATAGGCCTTTCTAAGCAGCCCCGCCATTTTTTCGTGTTTCTCTATCAAATCTGTAATAAAACTGCTTGTACCAAGCGCTTTATACCTATCGGTAACAATAACCATGTTTTTATTTAGTAAGCGGATAATATCACCATAACTGATCAATAGTATCTGAATCTTTTGGTTACGATCTGTAATACTATTGTCTGTTTTTTTCAATCGGTTAATGCTTGTAAAATCTTCCATAGCCCCTAAAGCAAAATAGCCAAGGGCATACGCCTGATCCGTCACATCATTCATAATCGTATATAAAGTGATGGGTTGATCTCCAAAAACCCGATGGAGACCATAGAAGTTTTGGCTGTCTATATCCCCGCCCGCACTGCGGATTTTGGTATAAAGCACATATTCATCCGCTAATAAGTTATTGAACAATACTATGATTTCGTTTAGATTGTAGGCTGAGATTTTGCTTTTACTTTTTGCCTTCATTTTCAGGATAATTAATATAATGATGCTGTGTAACCAGTAAAACAAAATGCTAATTCAACAATACAAGGTGTTCCTGACTTAGTGGATATGGGCAGGTATCAAATGTATGTTAAAAAATGCTGGTAAATACTTTGCCATAATTATTTGTAAATCTGATCACGTTCCAATATAATCCTGGCCTCAGACTGGATCGTTTCCAATTCGTGTTTATTATCTTTAATAATGGTGGCATTTGAAAACATTTTCACCAACATCCGGTTCTTTCCTATCGGGACAATTAGGGCATAACAGTTGCTGGTTCGATAGATTGTTGTATTAATCTTCCAGTTATGGTACTGGAAATCTTTCTGATATTGAGCCTGGATAAGATTATAAAATACCAAAATTTCAAGAACCCCCTCTTTTTTGTTTTTTACCAGCATTGCACCGTCGCAATCTAAAAAAAACTCCAGGATAAATTCCCGGGCTGTCGAGGTGATACTTTTTGTATTCATGGATGGTTATAGAAGGTATTCCTGAAATAAATTATTTCAGTTCCCTTCAAATAATGATCATCTAAAGGTGGGAATTTTTACACTCTGATGTATTACATAAGAGTAGGAATAAGTTACATATTTCACAGGTTTTCCAGCATTTTGCGCCTTTTATACCGGAGTTTCTTAAAGTGAGTAGGGGTCAATCCCGTTATTTTTTTAAACTGATTGGAAAGATGGGCTACACTGCTGTAGTGCAATTTGTGGGCAATTTCGGTAAGGTTAAGTTCGTCATATACCAACAATTCTTTTACCCGTTCAATTTTGTGGATAATGATGTACTGCTGAATGGTAGTGCCCTGTACTTCTGAAAAAAGATTGGCCAGGTAAGTATAGTCATAATCGAGTTTCTCACTTAAAAAATCGGAGAAGTTTGTTTTGGGCAGTTCCTCTGAGTAATGAATCAGTTCTACGACTACATTTTTTATTTTCTCAATCAGCATGGCTTTTTTATCATCCATGAGTTCCAGTCCGGATTTTAGCAAGGCTGATTTTATTTGTTCCCGTTGTTGCGCAGATAGGGGGCCTTTTACTTCTGCTTCCCCTAATTCCACAGTGCCATAATCTATCCCCAGTTTTTCCAGCTCAGCCTTCACTACCATTTTGCACCGAATGCTGACCATGTATTTAATGTAAAGTTTCAAGTCTTCTGATTAATGCATACCTCTCTTAAAACTATAAATATTATATTTTAGTTTCTATGAAAGATTTCATTATAATCAAAAAAATGGAGTTAAGGAGCAACAAAAAATTATTTTATCAGACCGAATCGTCGAAAACAGACACTTACTCTTTCATCGTTCCTAAGTGTATTAAAAAAAACCTGATTAGGTTTCATTCTATATTATTCCCGCTGTTTCTCAAGCGATTGACTGCTTTTTACGAAGCCTGCCCAACGATTTCAGCATTCTGATATGAGATACCAGGGCGCTCATAAAAGTGGGCTTAACATTGTAGGACAAATGAAACTCTTCTGCGGTTTTTTCCACTATGTCAGAAATATTCCGGTAATGCACATGACAGATATTGGGGAACAGGTGGTGTTCAATCTGATGATTAAGCCCTCCGATGTACCAGTTTAGCACACGGTTTTTTCTGGCAAAATTAGCAGTGGTCCGTAGTTGATGAATGGCCCAGGCATTTTCTATTTCCCCTTCCTCATTGGGCATGGGCTGATGGGTGCCTTCCACAATATGCGCCATCTGGAAAACTGTGCTGAGAATATACCCGGCCGTAAGGTGCATAAGCACAAAACCAATCAGCACCTGCCACCACAGCAGGGAGGTAACCAGGACAGGAAGAGCAAGTATAAAAAACAGATAAAGCAATTTCCAACCTACCAGCTTCACATATTCTTTATCAAAGCCAAGTTGCCGTATGTTAATCGCACCTATGCGGTAAAACCTCACCATTTTGAAAAAATCTGAAAAGAAAAGGAGCATGGTCAAAAATCCGTAAAGGAAAAAAGCATACAAATGCTGATAACGATGGAACCATTTCAGCGGAGCTTCATGAGATAAACGAATGATGGCTTTGTTATTAATATCTTCATCTAACCCGTGAATGTTGGTATATGTATGGTGCAATACATTGTGATGTACCTTCCACACTAACGCATTGACACCCAGGAAATAAATAGAATATCCTAAAAATTTATTCACGAGTGGCTTCCTGGAATAAGAGCCGTGAAGCGCATCGTGCATTACCGACATACCTATTCCCGCTTTGCTGATTCCCATCAGCAATGCAAAAGGCAATAAAAACCAGGCACTTACCGGTACAGTTAAAATGACCAGGTAAGATAAAAAATAACCACTGAGCAGGGCGACTGTTTTAATCACCATCTCCCTGTTGCCAAACCGGGTTATGTTATTTTCTTTAAAATAAAGGTTTACCCTTTTTCTCAGCGTAGAGAAAAAAGCAGATTGGTCATGGTCATGGTTAATAAATTTTATAGTTGAATTCATAAAAAAGATAGTATTCTGTTTTGTTAAAACTGTTAAAAAGAGAGGATGAAATGTGCATCTTTTCCTGTAAAGGATAATTACTCATACCCGCTTTTGATGATGGTTAAAATCATTTTAAACTGCTCATTTGCTTTTATTGTATTCGGTGTATGGGCAGGAATGATGATGGCCTGTCCGGTTTCCAGCAAATTTGATTTTCCATCGATAATGATCTCGGCCTTGCCGTCAATAATTTGTGCGAAGGTGTCGAAGGGGGAAACCTTTTCTATCAACTCTTCTCCCGTATCCACTGCCACTACGCTGATGTTCCCGGTGGACTTTCGGATAATCGTTTTACTGACAACCGCATTGGGTACATACTCAATGATTTCCACAACAATGTGCGCTCTGCCCTTTTCTACTTCGGTATTTTCCATTTTAATTTTAAAGCATATCGCTTTTACCTACGAGTTCAGCTTTTCAGCTTTGGATTTTCTTTTTTAGCTGTATACTCTTTTAATGATTTGAGTTTTCCGGTAACGTTTTCCAAAAATTTATTGGTGTTACCCTTTAGTTTATTCACCTGGTCTTTTCTTTTGTTGGAAATTTTACGGCGTATTACAGTACCCTTCTCAGGGGCAAATAAAGTCCCGATTAATGCACCCATGCCGATACCGCCCAATACACCTAATAATACTTTTCCTAGATTCATGATTTTAATTTTTATATAAATTGATTTGTTTGATGATGGAGAACAGCTATTTGCTGACTCAAAATGAACAGGATAAAAGCTTACACAGAAATGCGGAGAAAAATATTTGGCTGGGAGGTTGTTTTAGAAAATAAAAGTAAATATACACTAAACAAACTTATAGAATACCCCCCATCGGAGCATTCATAAAGTATAAACAATCTCATATCCAGCCAAATAGTATACGTAAGCAAGTAAAAAATTTACATGGCCGCAATAATGGCATCTAGTTCATTTCTGGATTTACCAAGCTTAACCTGAAGTTTTTCCAGCATTTTGTCTTTCTTGCCATCCCAATACATCAAGTCTCTGTCTGTTAAATCAGGGAATTGTTTTTTGAGCTTTCTTTTCTGCTCATTCCAGTTTCCTTCTTTTGTATCTGACATGTTTTCTATAATTAAATGGTTATGGTCAAAGATGAATATCTTTGCACTGAGAAGTGTTACATATGCCTGGGATTAAGTTACATATTTCACAGGTTTTCTTCTTGAAATGAAGGCTTCATGGCTTCTGTATAAAAAAAATGAGATGCACAATGAAGTGCATCTCACTACCAGTTTACTCATTATATTATCACTACTTTATTACATTCTTAAGGCTAATAATAATAAAACCTGTATCCTGCGGTGGCCTGTAACCAGACGTTTTTATACTGGGGAGTTGTAGAGGTTCCATCTCCATTATTATCAAACAAGTCCCATCCGGCTCTTGCACCTATTACAATATGTTTAATATTCAGGTCAACCCCACCTGTAAAACACAAGGTATTTTTACGGATATTATTATCATTAATATAATCTTCCGCCTGGCCAACACTCGTGCTTACATTCTTAAATTCATATTTCTGTTTCAACAGGTAAGAATATTGAGGGCCAGCCAGCAAGGTCAGAAAACCAACAGGTTTTATTGAAAATAACAGAGGCACATCAATATAATTTGTGGTGTTGCTAAGGTCATACCTGTTGTCAAGTGTACCTCCAGTAGCCTTGAACCCTTTTTGAGAAAACAATATTTCCGGTTGAATCCCTATAAATTCCCCAATAGGAATTGATAAAAATACACCTGCCGCCAACCCTAATTTAGATTTTGCATCAAATTCTTCCCCTTTTGCGTCATACACATTTGAGAAATTCGATCCTGCTTTCAGGCCAAACAGAATTCTGTCACGGACCTCTGTTCTATCTTCCTGTGCGTTACTATAGTAAGCCATGCAGGAAAATGCTGCGATCAATAATATTATTTTTTCATGTTCTTTGTATTTAAAGTGAATACTGTAACGTTCGCCTCTTTCTGATTTTAGTTTTGAGGCACCTCAACGTTTTTAACAGTCAGATCTTTAAAAGCCTTACCAAAATTATCCATATCGCTATTAAATTCTGCTTTGAATGTTTCCCATTTGTCTTTGCCCTCTCCTTTGTAGCCATCCATTTTCATTTTCAAATCGCTGTTTTTTTGTTCCAGTGCAGCTATTTCCTCTTGGTAACCGGCTTTGGCTTCTTCTTTTTCATTTTCAATGCTTGCTTTAAATTCAGCGATGCTTTGGTCGTTGGCCTCTATCTTGTCAGCCATTTGTTTTCTGTAATTTTTCATATCTGCCAGGTATTCCTGGTTAGCTTTCTCTAAATCCTCCTTTGCTTCTTTTACATCATCCTGTGCATTTTCTGCCTTTTGGGCAGGGGTATCACAGCTCGTTAAGATTGCACCTGTTATCATGGTGAATGCTGCCAGTAATAAGATTGACTTTTTCATTTTATTTGTATTTAATGAGGTGATATTTTAATTGTTCTTTCTCTATGATGACGGATGTTATCCATCAGAATGTAAGCTTATGTATCTCTTCTTTCGTCTTAACAAGTTTTACCGGAACCCTGACAAACATATCCTCCTGTTTGCCTTCAAATAACACTAAATGACCCTCTGTGAGCGTGGCAAATTTTTGTTGCAGTTTCCCTTTTGTCTCGCTCCTGTTTCCTTTTAATTTGTTTATATTTTTCATGATTTTTTTGGTATTAGTAGTGAATTAATTTTCACTGATCAAAGGTGCTTAACTAAAAACTCATAAGTGTTACAGAACTTTAGATATAAGTTACATATTTCACATATTGGGCTTGCATTAAGACTGTTCTTCAGGAAAAAGCGATTTTTGGGACAAATAAAGAGGGCCGACAGGAGTTATTCCGTTCCTAAAATTTATACAGGGTGTAGGAAAATGTGGGAATCGTGTAAATCAATGTTATGATTATGTAACAGATTATATATTAAATAATAGCAACTTGTCGTTCAAACGCAAGCGAAATGACAACTTCAAATAATACAACATACTTAGGTATCGAGGGTAAGCAAATCATAAAAAAGGATGTAGTGCAAAAGAAACTAATGAACGAGATCTTGGGAGTTACAACTATGATTCAAAAAGAGTTTCCGGAACTTTATGTGCATTTGAACGAAACACCTTTGTTTCTTTCTAATAGTATAGAAGGAATTAGTTTGGTTGATTTTGAACAATACCTTGAGTCTCTTAAAGCGCAATTGGCAACATTTAAAAATACACACCTGAGAAAATATCTTACGGTATGATTATTTCAGTCACGGGCTTTTTTGTTTTCCGCTTCAAGCGTCGGGTTTTCCACCAGCTCCCTTTCAAAATATACCAGCTCTTTTCTCTCCGGAGCTTCCTGTACTTTGCAGTAATATATCCGATCTATATACCGCCTGATGACCAGTTTTAAGGTAACGTGAATTTTGGATTTGATTCAACAAACGAATATTTATATCTAATTGATTTTCAAACGCTTGTCCTCAAGCCGGACGGGCTCATACTTTTTTCAATCGATAAAAAAGTATGCAAAAAATCTCAGAAAGTTTGAAACTCGCTTCGCTCAGACAGCAAACTTTCTATTTGCACGAATCAGGGCATTTTTAATCCATAACTCACGTTAAGGTAGGGTCCACTTTTGCATAAACCACATCGCCGGCATTGTATTTATTTTGCACAAATTGTTTGCTCATGATGCCCTCCTTTACGATTTAATGTTACATGAAGGCAGTTATTTTCTAAGCGGGATGTGTTACATATTTAATAGCAAGAATTACATTAATCACACATCAAAAAAGAAGGGCAGATTTTTTGAATATCTGCCCTTCACCAAACTGATTTAGCTGCACTATCTATTAAATACTGCATTTTCGATCACATCTGGTTTAGTTTTCTATTTGCTCGTTATGCGGTTTTGGTGAACTTGCAATCAGCTTCCAAGCCTTTCCTAATCTTACACATGGCAGCTTATATTTTTTCTATAGATAGCGATGTAATCATAGTACTATCTGCACCACCTCTGAATGAGCCGGTTATAGGCATGGTATTTTGATAATGTGCGCTGGAACAGATGGGGATATGGGAGCTTCCTGCAATTATCCCATTGCTAGGGTCGAACCCCACCCACCCTGCTCCCGGTAGGTAAACCTCTACCCACCCATGAAGTTCGTGTTCGGAATCTTCTGATTCAATAAAGTAATAACCGCTTACAAACCTGGCGGCAATTCCCAAGTGCCTCAGCAACTGGATCTGCATCCATGAAAGGTCCCTGCATGAACCTTTTTTCAGGTTAAAAGTTTTGTCTGCCTCAAATGGCTCACCCTCCAGACGTGATTCCAATTTGAAATCGACATGTATCTGATGGGTTAAGTTAGTTATAAAATTGAGCGTTTTGTACGTTGATTTTTTGAGAATTTGATTACCAAACTCAATCAATGGATTATCAATTTTTTTCGAAAGTAAGGCTGCATAAAGGAGGTCTTTCAGATGTGAAGAATAGTGAAATGGTAGGTCAGAATAGGCCTCTGGAAATACAATGAAGTTAAACGGGTTATTTTCCTGGAGTACCACGACTGATTCTGAACAGATGCTAAGCTGTTCATGCATTCCATCAAACCAACAAAAATATACCAGGTTGTTTTCCGCATCACTTTGCTCTGATAAACCGCTTGGGGTTGGAAATATCTTAAAATCGGCACTTTCCAGCTTGTTATAAGGTGTGGTTCTGGGTTTAAACCTCAAGTAATGTGGCTCAATGAACACTTCTTCATTGAACTCATAAACTGTTTCATGTACAATCCTCAATTTCATCATAAAATATGCACTCAGTGGTATGAGGCCCCGGCATTCGCCGGGCGCTAAGCTTAGCCGGGGAAAAGTGAAGAAGATAGGTTTATTCCAGCTCCCTAATCCAAATATTACGAAAACTAACGGGGTTGCTGTGGTCTTGTAGCATGATGGGGCCATCGCCGTGGGCTTTCCACTGGGGCGGGCCAATATAGGATGTATTTCCTTGCAATTGTGAGTGGTTTTGCACCACAATACCGTTGTGTATCACAGTTACATAGCCAGGCTCAATCATGGCATGTGTCCTTTCATCAAACTTGGGAGCGGTATAAATAATATCGTACACTTCCCACGCTGAGGGCGGCTTCATGGCGTTCACCAGCGGTGGATATTGTTTGTAAATACTACCGGCCTGTCCGTTGGTGTAGGTCTTGCTTTCGTAAGAGTCCAGCACCTGCACTTCATAAATGCCCTGGAGGAAAATACCGCTATTGCCCCGTCCTTGCCCCTCTCCTACAATTTCCTGGGGCGAGCGCCATTCTACGTGCAACTGAAAATCGCCGAAATTTTGCTTGGTGCGGATAGCGCCTTTTTTGGGAACCACCGTAAACATACCATCTTCCACTTCCCATTCGGCATCGCCTCCGTTTACACTTTCCCACTCAGAAAGATCACTCCCATCAAACAGTACAATGGCATCTGACGGAGGCTGGTTGTTTTCACCGGGCGTTACTTTAGGGGGTACGGGATCATAAAACTCTGTGTCTTCCGGTTTATATTTTCCTTCATGAAGATATTCCTGGGCCCACCCTTGTGTAGTAAGGAAAAGGGCACTTACTATGATGAATAATATACTTTTTTGCATTGGAATTGAAGTTATCAGATTAGGTTAAACATTAGGTAATTTCCATTGATTATGGTATTCTGGTACAATCAGGCTATTGGCCTCGGGGTCGTTTTTAAATGCGCCTTTGGCAGCATCCCAGTATACTTTTCGCCCGGTTTTAAAAGCCACATTGCCCAGATGTGCCGTTACGGCTGCCTGTCTTCCGATATCGATACTGGTAGTAGGCGTTGCCCGTGATTTTATGCATTCCACAAAGTTTTTGGCGTTCAGGTCAAGTCCGCTTGGGCCGCTTCTATACTGAATAGGCATGGCTTCTGTTTTGTATTTGCCATTGTCCACTTCCGGTATTACCTCCCATTTTCCACGGTCTACCACCAAAGTACCCAGGTTGCCGATGAAGGCAACGCCATGATCCCTGCCATAAGGCCCTTCGGAAATACCTACAGCGTGTTCCCACAGCATATTGAAATCATCAAATTCGTACACGGCTTGCAAGGTATCGGGTGTTTCGGCAGCATCGTCAGGATATGCCAGTTTTCCTCCGGAAGCCATTACCGATTTGGGGTCAGAAGCGTTCATGCCGTACAGCACCATATCGATAAGGTGTACGCCCCAATCGGTCATCAGCCCTCCGGCATAATCCCAAAACCAGCGGAAGGTAAAGTGAAAGCGGTTTTCATTGAATGGCCGCTCGGGGGCAGGCCCCAGCCACATATCATAATCTACCCATTCCGGGGCTGGCTTGTTGGGTTTTACGGGAATTTCTTTCATCCAGCCCATGTAAGCCCAGGCTTTCACGAGACGGATTTTACCGAGTTTGCCAGATTGCACATAGTTTACGGCATCAGTCCAGTGCTGGTCGCTGCGTTGCCACTGCCCTACCTGCACCACGCGGTTGTAACGTTTGGCGGCTTTTACCATCAACTCACATTCGGCAATAGAATTGGCAATGGGTTTTTCTACATACACATCTTTTCCCGCTTCGCAGGCATCTACCATGATGAGGCAATGCCAGTGGTCGGGTGTACCAATAATCACCGCGTCAATGTCTTTATTATCCAGCATTTTGCGGTAATCTTTGTAATTCAGCGGACGCTTGCCTGTCATTTCTTCTACTTCGGCCGTTCTTTGTTCCAGCACTTGTCCGTCTACATCACAAAGGGCAGCGCATTCCACGTTGTCCAGCTTCAGGTGTGCCTTGAGGTTGGAAAAGCCCATGCCTTTACAGCCTACTACGCCTACCCTCACCTTTTCGTTGGCACCAATGATGTGAGAGGCCATAATATTTTGAGGTACAAAAGTAGTTGCACTTACACCAGCCATTGCCAGGGAGGATTGTTTCAAAAAGGAGCGTCTCGAGTTTTTCATGGTTAATTTTTTTGGTAGTATTGAATTTGAGCAACGAGGTTTCTCAGGGCAATCCGCAAAGGGATAGCCCACAAAATTATAACTTTGCGCAATAAGTGCTATTTTTTGCTAAAGTATTTTTATAACCTTGTAAACCAATCCTCCAATTATTAAATTTTCAAAATTGAACAACGAAAAACCTTAAACTTATGAGCAGAAAAATCAGAATGGGCATGGTAGGCGGGGGAAAAGATGCCTTCATCGGATCGGTACACCGCATGGCAGCGGCCCTTGACGGACAAATTGACCTCGTATGTGGGGCGTTTAGCAGCAACCCTGAAAAATCTAAAGAATCGGGCAAGGCGTTACTACTGCCCGACGAGCGGGTATATGGTAGTTTTGAGGAAATGATCAAAAAAGAAAAAGAATTGCCGGAAGATGTGCGCATGGATTTCGTATCTATCGTTACACCCAATGTCATGCACTTCCCTCCGGCCAAAATGGCGCTGGAAAACGGGTTTCATGTGGTTGCTGACAAGCCCGCCACATTTACGCTGGAAGAAGCCAAAGAATTACAGGAGATTGTAGAAAAAACCGGGCTGATTTATGCCCTTACGCACAACTACACGGGCTATCCCATGGTGAAAGAAGCCCGGCACCTGGTGCAAAATGGTACCTTGGGCAAAATCAGAAAGGTTGTGGTAGAATATCCGCAAGGCTGGCTGTCGTCCACCCTGGAAGAAACCGGGCAAAAGCAGGCCTCCTGGCGGGCCGATCCTGCAAAAGCCGGTATCAGCAACTGCATGGGCGACATCGGTACGCATGCCGAAAACCTGGCCGAATACATCACCGGCCTGCAAATTACCGAGCTTTGTGCCGACCTGGGGCCGATTGTAGAAGGGCGTGAGTTGGATGATGACGGCAATGTGTTGCTGCGTTTTGACAATGGTGCCAAAGGTATTTTGCATGCCAGCCAGATTTCAGTAGGGGAAGAAAATGACTTTAATATTCGTATTTACGGGGAAAAAGCCGGCCTTGAGTGGAAACAAATGGAACCCAATACCCTCCTGGTGAAATGGCCCGACCGCCCCGTGGAAATTTACCGTACCGGGCTGGATCATGGGTATTTATCAGAACAAACACAGAAACACACCCGGATCCCGGCTGGCCACCCTGAAGGCTATGTGGAGGCCTTTGCCAATATTTACCGCAATTTTGCCTACACACTACAGGCCCGGCTGGATGGCACAACACCTGACCCTGATTATATGGATTTCCCTACCATCAAAGACGGAGTGCGGGGCATGGCCTTTGTGAAAAATGTGGTGGAGTCTAACAAAAGCAGCGAGAAGTGGTATAAGTTTACCATATAACACAGTATGGTGTGGCGTGGACTGGAAGAGTGGAACAATGGAATGTTGGATAAATGCATCATTCCGGTATTCCAAATTTTCAACAGGCCTTCCATAAAATACTAAAATAAGCGTGAACACGCTAAGATTTTTTAATTGACGTACACAAACTTCCCATTGTCCTTTTAGGGTATGGGAAGTTTTCTTTTTTACCATGATTTCCGAAAATTGGTGGTATCCTCAACCAGCTTATGAGAATTCTTCTTTGGATTTGCTTTTTCCTTCTTTGGATTCCCTTCGCTACGGCTCAAACTATTAAAGAAGACAGCTTGCTGTCAGCTTTGAAAACAGCGCCAGACACAGCCAAAATCAGTATTTTAATTCAGCTTTGTAAAAATTCCCGGTACAATGACTCAGAAAAGTCACTATCCTACGGCCAAAAAGCCCTGGCCTTAGCCAAAAAATTGCATGCCGAAGAAAAAACAGCTAAGGCACTGATAAATTTGTCTACCACACTGAGAAATCAAAGTGAATATGCCGAAGCATTGGATAAGGCATTTGAAGCCCTGAAAATTTATCAAAGCTTATCGCATCAGCAGGGAGTAGGTGATGCTTTATTTACCATTGGCAGTTTGTACGATTTTCAGGGTAACTACGCCCAGGCAATGGATTACCTTTCCCAATCGCTGAATATATACTTACAATTGGATATTCCGGAAGATATAGCTATGGCATATAATAGCATTGGAATCATTTACGAAAATGAAAAGAATGACTCAATGGCCCTTTCCTATTATCACAAAGCCATGGATATCTATGATAAGATGCAAAACCCTGCGGACAAGCCCCGTACCTTGAATAACATTGGGTTGGTGCTTTTGCGCCAGGATAAATATACCGAGGCATTAGACTGCTTTACAGAGGCATTAAAAATTATAGAAAAGGAACATAATCAATACGGCATAGCGCTTTTGACCAATAATATTGGTATTACACATAAAGATTTGGGAGAGTACGATAAGGCATTGGCTCACTTCCGGAAAGCCCTCAAACTTCAGGAAACACTGGACGATAAATTTGGGATGGCCATCGCACTCAACAATATGGGTGAAACCCACCATTTTAAGCAAAACCACGCAAAGGCTATTGATTTTTCTCAGCAAAGCCTTGAATTGGCGCAATCTATCGGTGCCAAAGAAGTAGCCAAAAGGGCCAGCGAAACCCTTACCAAAATATATAGGCATCAAAAAAATTACCGGAAAGCTTTTGAATACCAGACTTTGTATATGCAATACAAAGACAGTCTGTTTAATGAAAGCAAAGAACGGGATATTGGCAGGTTGGAAGCCAATATTGCTTTACAATTACAACAATCTGAAAATGAATTATTATTAAAAGATAACCAACTTCAGCAGGAAACCATCAGGCAACAGCGCATCATTGTGGTTTCAATCTTTCTGTTTTTGGTATTATTAGGTGCTTTGGCTATCATATTGTATCGTTCTAACAGGCAAAAGCAAAAGTCAAATCATTTAATTTCACAAAAAAATCAGGAGCTGATAGAAAAGAATGAGGCATTAGAAGAGTTGAACCGGGAAAAAAACAGCCTGATGGGCATTGTTGCACATGACTTGAAAGCACCACTCCATAAAATTAATGGGCTGGTACAGTTGCTTCCCATAGCGGGCCAACTAAATGAAGAGCAAAATTCTTATGCGAAAATAATGCGGGAAGTTGTGAGAAATGGCAGCGAGCTTATCAACGGATTGGTAGAAATGGATGAGTTTTCGAGTAGCAATATTGCTCCTGCACAGAAACCTGTTCGGTTGCATTCTTTCATTGAACTCCTAATACAAACCCACCAGCCTTCCGCCTGCCAAAAGGAAATTGATATTCATTTTCCCCCTTCAGAAAATGGCCTCACATTGCATACCGATGAAAGTTTCCTGATGCGCATTATGGATAACCTCCTTTCCAATGCCATTAAATTTTCAACATCAGGGCGCAATATTTATGTTTCTTATGCGCAAAACAATGCACACACTGAAATTATCGTAAAAGACGAAGGCCCGGGCATCAGTGCAGAAGACCAGAAAAAAATGTTCAAAAAATTTCAAAGGCTCAGTGCCCGCCCCACCGGTGGGGAAAGCTCATCAGGGTTGGGCCTGTCCATTACCAAAGTTTTGGTAGAAAAACTCGGCGGGAAAATTACGGTAGACAGTGAGTTGGGAAAAGGGACAGCTTTTTGTGTGGTGTTGCCTTTGGGAAATTAGCAGAGAAAGGAGTGTGGTTAATTTCATAAAATTTGTCCAGTCATTAAATATTACTCTTCGTTATACCTTCCATCAACCCCCGCATGTAACCAATGGCGAAGAGGGTGCCGATGGTGCTGTAGCCGGGATGGTCATTGCTGTCGCCTGCCATGGTAGGCACATGGTCGGGGCGGATGGGGCCTTTAAAACCGATGTCGTAATAGGCTTGCATGGCTTTGTACATATCGGTTTTGCCATCATCGTGAAAGGTTTCTTCAAAATTATTTTTATTGCCCCGCACATCCCTGAAATGCACAAAATGGATGGTTTTTCGTTTTCCAAAATACTCGATGGCCGCCGGAATGTCTACGTCCTCTCCTTCCCCACCCATAGAGGCAAAACTGCCCTGACAAAAGGTAAGGCCGTTGCTTGAACTGGGTACAATGTCAATCAATCGTTTGAAAGCATCTACGGATGTGATGATGCGGGGAATACCACGAATATTATCAATAGGTGGGTCGTCGGGGTGCAGGGCCAGCTTTACACCATACTTTTCTGCTTCGGGCACTACGGCTTTGAGAAAATATTCCAGGTTATCCCACATATCATCATGGGTAATTTCGCCAAATTCAGTAATCTTTTCCTCATCCTTGATATCTTCAATATCAAAGGCACTGACCAGCGCCCCTCCCCGGCTGGGGCGGTCCATGGTAGTACGTGCCCAGCTGATGACGGGCATCCAGTTGTAACAAACGGTATCTATACCCAATTGGGAAATATTTTTCATGAAGGTGATAAAGTTTTCTATTTCCTCGTCCCTGCCTTCCAGGCCCAGCTTAGTTTTGGTGAATAAAGAAGGTGGCCCTTCAATAACGCGTAACTTCAGCCCTTCTTTTTCCCAGGCTTCTTTTACTGCCTTTATGGTATTGTATTCCCATCGGTTGGCATTGTCCAGCCCGGCCATACGTGTATTGATGCCTCCTACGGCGCCCAGTACGTCCATTTGCTTGGCCAGGGCTACTTTGTGCGGTTCTATGCCCCAAAAGTACGCCAGGCATATTTGCATACCTGCGTCTTTTACAAAACCGAGTTCCTTTGGGGTGAGGCTTTTTGTATTTGGTTCGGGAAATGAAGTATGGATACCTGTTACAGAAAGTGCTGCCAGAGAAGCACTTTTTTTCATAAAATCCCGGCGGTTATTTTCCATGGTTTTTTGGGTTGGTGAATGGCAGAACAATACTTTTATGAGAAATGCTTTTCAAACTCAACGAGAGTATTCGTTTTCAGCTCTTCAATAAAAGCACTCTTTATTTTCTTTAATTCTTGCTTATCTACATTTGATTTCCTTAGCTTTCCTGTTTTCGGGTAAACATGAAGAAAGCAAATTTCCTCTTTTACTTTATTTGCAATGTAATAAAGCCGAAAGGCGGAGCTTCTTCCTCTTCTTTGCTTGCTGTTTTCTATTCTCACCTTGATTATTTTGCTAATGCTACTCTCGGTTATCTTGATGCCAGTATTCCAGAGCAGGGCAAATGTATTATGCTTTTTAAGAAAGGAATGTATATCATTCAGAATGGAGCTATATCCTAACTTCTCTTTTTTGGTTAGTTTATTAATGTCTGATACAAACAGGGAGGTGGCAAAAATTTTCAAACCCAAATCTCATCTATTTCTTTTAAAAAATTATCATTGAGTAAGTCAATCTTTAAATCAATATCATTAATTACTTCTTGATAAGAATCAATGGAATCTTTAAGGGAAACTAAAATAGATTTGAATTTATTTGAAAACGAATGCTTTTTTAAAAGTTTATATAAATCCAGCTTGGATTTATAAGTAGGGGTCAATATGTTTTTAAGGTACTCAAGATACAAAATATCATTCGAATCCGACATCAACTGTTCAACACGTTCTAACTGTTTTTCTTCTTTCTTTAATAATGATAAAAGCTTTGTGTTATTTTGATTAACGTCATCTAGTATTTTATCTATCGCATCTTCTCTTGAAACAAGAGTTTTGTATTTGTAATTTAACTCCTGAGTGTCTGCAAAGTTAGTAGCGATATTTATTTTCAGCGTTGGTGACATATTCCTTTTAACGATTTATAGTCATTAAATATACAACCATTAACCTGAATTTACTAAAATAGTGATAAATACAAAAAATCACATAACCAGAAAATGGGTAGTTAAAGCATATTGAGAGCTATTCATAATTTATGGTCATATTTGTTATCGTGGAAAAGTGTCCATTTCTGACTCTGCTTTGAGCATCTTATTTTGTCAAGACTTCAGGGTAGTGGTTTTATCTCGCTTTTTTACGCAACTCCGGAAAAACCTTCCCTACCTTACCCAAAATATAATCGCCATACGTGCCTTCAAATTCGTGTACACTGGCTTTGTCCCATCGTTCCTGCTTGTTGTCCGCGGGTATGTCTACTCCACTTAGGTCAATGGGTTTGATTTGTGCATTGAAATTGGGGTCAAAGAAAAAGGGAAAAGACAGTCTGCCCTTGCCTGATGTGTTGCGTACACGGTGGGGCGTGGAGCGGTAAAGCCCGCGGGTCATGCGGTCAAGCATATCGCCGATGTTGCACACAAAAGTATGGGGAATGGGCGGAGCTTCAATCCATTTTGAGCGGGATTTGACTTGCAATCCTCCGTTATCGTCTTGCTTCAGTATGGTGAGCACGCCATAATCAGTATGCTCGCCTACGCCCCAGGAAGGTGCTGACTCAGGTGTTTCGCCAGAAGGTGGATAATGAAAAATACGAAATAAAATCAATGGGTCGGTCGTATACCTGTCGGCAAAGTAAGACTTTTCAAGCCCCAGGCTTAGGGCAATGCCTTCCATGAGTGTGTGGCCCAGTTGGGTCATGGCATCTACGTAATCAAGCACAGTTTTACGGAACCCTGGGATGTTTTCAGGAAAAAAGTTTTTGCCGTGCATGGGCAGCCCGGCTTTTATCCGCGGGTCATCATCAGCCAGTTCTTCCCCAAAATACAAACCTTCTTTCAAGTCGGGCTTGCCAGAAGTAAGTTCATCACCTACCGGAAAATAGCCCCGCCAGGCTTTGCCGGCCAGTTCCATTCGGATTTTAAGTTTGCTTGCTTCGTCCTGGGCAAAAAACTGCCGGCTCAGGGTTTCCATCCGTTGCTGTAAGGCTTCATCCACTCCATGCCCGCTGATGTAGAAAAAACCGTAATTCCGGCAAGCCTGTCCAATTTGTGAAGCTACGGCATTTTGATGGTTTGAATTTTTTGCCAAGGGGGCAATATCAATGATAGGAACATTGGAAGCCATAAGCAGTATGAATTGTTAATATACTTTAATGCCTTTTTCGAGCCATTTAGACCAATTTTTACTGTATGTATGCACGCTATCAGTTGGTTGCTTTTGCTGGTTCACTATCGGATAGCCCTCGTTTTTCCATTGGAAGATGCCGCCGTATAAGTTTTGTATGTCTTCATAACCCGCAGCTTTGAGCTTTTCCCCTACCCTTTCGCTGCGATAACCTACGGCACAGTATACCACTACTTTAGCATCTTTAGGGATGTCTTGTACCTGTTTCATGGTAAAATTATCATAATCTATGAAGCGTGCGTTTTCCAGGTGGCTTACGGAAAATTCTTCCTTTGTGCGAATATCAAGCAGGTAAAGATTATCGGTTTCTTTTTTTGCTTCGGCCAATGCGGCAGGTTGTATCAGGGGCACTGTGTGGCTGTAGAGCGATTGCAACTTTTCATCAAAAGTCTTTTGTCCACAGGCATTCAAAGCCATGCTTGTCATGAACCACAAGAACAAAATCAGGTTAGTAAGCTGTTTGATGTTGTGCATAAGAATTTTTTTGATAATAGTTCCATATTTCCAGCAGAGCTACGACAAACACAATGGCATATTCAATAAATACGATGGTCATATTTTCTGTAAATCCGCTTGCATGGTACCCTGTATACGAAAAAAAGATGAGCAGCGACCAAATGACAGCAAAGCGAAAATTTGAAAAAACGCTGAAAGCTACCAACGGGGCTACGTACCAGGGGTGTACAATGGTGGCAAAGAGATAGTAAATAAACAATACCCAAAGAAAAGCTTCGGGCAGCCTTTTGCACCTTTCAAAAATAGTAAATAGAATAATGCTTCCGAAAGCGGCAATTGCCATCCACTTTCCTGATTTTTCAATAATGTTAAAACCCTTCACCGCATACCCTATTTCCCTTACGATATAGTAAATACTGGCGTTGAATTCAAACTTTTGGAAATATAAACCGATGCTGCTTTGTAAGCCTTGCAACAATTCCAAATTGAGCAAAGGCAGGAAAAGCAAGACAGAAGTAACGCCTACTACCCCGAAAAAATAAACGGACTGCTTCGTGCTTAGCCTTCTGATAAATAAAGGAAGAAAAATCAGCGGTATCAGCTTGGTGCAAATAGCCAGCGCAAGGAAAATAGCAGAAAAGGCTAATTTTTTTTGTTGGAAGAGATAAATACCTACTAATAAGAAGCATATCATCAGTACCTCAAAATGCAGGTTTCCACATAGTTCCAAAATGACCAAGGGGTTCAAAGCATAGAGCAATGCATATTTGACAGGCAACTCATAGATTTTTAACAATTTTACTAAAAAATAAATACTCACCCCTTCAGCCATGAGCATGGGCAGGCGCATCACAATAATGCCGCCTTCTATTGAATTAGGAAACAGAAAGGCAGCCGTAGCAAACAATGCCTGGCACACGGGGGGATAGATGGTAAAATACTCCGGTGAGTTCATCTGCTGATAAAGGGCAGGCGCTATAGAGGGGAACTGCTCCAAATTGCCCTGTGCTACCAAAGTTGAAGGTAAATAGGCAAAAGGATGAATATCATGATTGATGAGCATGCCATCCCATAAAAACCGGTAAAAATCATCGGAAAGATTAGGGATAGCGGGTAATAACAGCAAACGAACAAGTAAAGCCACACCCAGCAAAAGATACGTTTCCTTATCAGATGAGGCCAGTAATAAAATGCCTGCATAAGCAATAAAAAGCAAGGAGTAGGTTATCAGCAAAGGAAAAGTCTCATCACGCTGGATGAAATAGGTAATGTAAACCACGCCGCCTGTTATAACCAAAGCAGATAACAAAAGCACAGGCCAAAGTGAAGTGAATTTACGATGAACATCTGCCATGCTTTGCAAATTAATAGTCAGAAGACCGGAGACCGAAGTCGGAAGTATTTGACTTCGGTCTCCGGTCTTCCGCCTTCGGTCTTCTTTTTTCATCCATGCTTTACTTGCGTGATAGAGTAAAACGCCACAAAGCTAAACCCGAGGGCTAACATAAGATGAAAAATGATAAGGCCAAAATCCCCTACCTGAATGCCGTAATAAATTCCGAAAAAGAAGTACAAGGCCAACAATGCCTCAAAAATAGCAGAAGGGCTGATTTTGTTGCTGATGTAAATATTTTTCTTCCAGCTATCATTAGCTGTTTTGATATTAAATTTAGGGGTTCGGGTAAAAGGCGTTCTGATACCGAGCAAACCTTCAGCGACTGCCATCGCATTATGCAAGGATAGGCCCATCATCACCGTTAGAAATACCGGATAAGTTTTTAGATAATAGGGCAGAGAGCGGTTGGGATAAAGCTGTTTGGTAGAAACCCAGTAGAAAAAGCCAATAGCAAAAAAACCAATTAGAAAAATACTCCCCGCATAAAAAAGTTTGTCCAGTTCGGGATGTGTCTCTTTGATAAATAACATGGGAATGCTAAGTATGGCTGCGAACAGCAAAAATAGGAAAATAGAGGAGTTGAATAGGTGAAAAAAAGCATGAAGCTTGTTGGCAAACCCAAAACTTTTACCGGGCTTATCAATCACTTTTTTGCTCAAAATATGGCCTAAATGCTTGCGGGCACACTCGGCAGCCCCTTTGTTCCACCGAAATTGCTGTGATTTAACAGCAGGCATTAGCACAGGTAACTCGGCGGGTGCTTCCACTTCTTCCAAATACTTGAAGTGCCAGCCTTTCATTTGGGCACGGTAGCTCAGGTCCAGGTCTTCGGTAAGCGTATCGTCAGACCAGCCTCCCGCATCTATAATGCACTGTTTGCGCCAAACACCGCCTGTACCGTTAAAGTTGATAAAGCTCCCGGCATGGCTGCGACCTCCCTGCTCGATGGTAAAATGCCCATCCAGCCCAAAAGCCTGCAAGCGGGTGAGCAGGGAATAGTCTTTGTTTACGTGCCCCCAGCGGGTTTGTACCACGCCAATTTCTTCATTATGGAACCAGGGAATGGTTTGTAACAAAAAATCTGTTTTGGGCAGAAAATCTGCATCAAAAATGGCGATAAACTCCCCATTGGCTATTTGCAAGCCGTATTCCAATGCGCCTGCTTTAAACCCTTTTCTTTCGGGCCTGCGGATGTGTTGGATATTCAAACCTTGTGCTTGTAAATCCGGTACTTTTTCAGCAATAATATCTACCGTTTCATCAGTAGAGTCGTCCAGCACCTGAATTTCAAGTTTATCATGCGGGTACTCAAACGCTGCAATCGCTTCAATCAACCTTTCTACCACATACTTTTCATTATAAATAGGCAATTGAACAGTTACATACGGGAAGTCAATGGCATCAACATGGCCAATAGGCCCCGGCGCGTCCATGTCGGCAACTGCTAAACTGGAAGAAGAATGGGGTACTAAAGGCGGAGAAGTTTTGGTTTCTTTCCTGCTCTTCAGGTAGTGTATGACAAGGTGGAGTTGTCCCAGGCTGAAAAAGAAAATAAACAGCAAACACAATGTATAGGCTATAATAATCACAAATTCCATCACAAATACTTAAAAATCGTCCATATAATCTTATATCCTGCCAACACTGTACCCTTTACGGTGCCTGATACTTTAGATACGCCAATCCGGCGTCTGTAGTTTACCGGAACCTCTGTACATCTTAGTTTGTGCTTTGCGGCTTTGAGCTGCATTTCAACGGTCCATCCATACGTACGGTCTTTCATGCCAATGCGCATCAACGCCTCGTATTTGATTGCCCGGAAAGGCCCCAGGTCTGTGAAATGTATGCCATAAAACAGCTTCATCAGCCGGGTGGCCAGCCAGTTGCCAAACACTTGTTGTGGGGTCATGGCTCCTTTTTCTTTATTTCCCAAAGCCCGTGAGCCAATTACCAAATCTGCATTATCCTCAATAATGGGTTTTACGACTTTAGGCAACTCCTCCGGATGGTCAGAATAGTCGGCATCCATAAAAACGACAATATCCGGTTTTTCATCTTGCCGGCTGATATAATCAATGCCACACAAACAGGCATATCCGTAGCCCTGCCTGTTTTCCCGCAAAACCGTAGCCCCTGCTTTTTCGGCAACTTCCATGGTATCATCGGTTGAGTTATTGTTGACAACAACAATCTCTTTCACCCATGCTTTCGGAATATCCGCGATTACATTGGCAATGGATTTTTGCTCATTATACGCAGGAATAATTACTTTGATGGCAGGCTTCATATAAAAATAGCCGGGAACGTTAAAAGTTTTCGCAAAAATGTTTCATGCTTGACGCATTTCATAGTTTTATTTTAAGGTAAATACAAACAAATTAAAAGTGTTGCCCGACGACCCGGCGGAGACCCTCGAGGGTTTTTGGCTATTTATTTGCCATATGCAATATAATTGCTGAAACCTCGAGGGTCTTCCTAACAAACTGCTTACTGCTTTTGCCTACTGCCTACCGCTACAGTATCAGCAAACTTTTCAGAAATATCCAAAACGAAGAAAAAGGTGGTGCCTTGCCCAACTTTACTTATTACCTGCAAATCACTTCCATGCAACTCTACAATTTTCTTGGCAATGGCCAGACCAAGCCCTAAGCCCTGCTTGGTTTTGGGGCGCACGCGGTCGCTCCGGTAAAAGCGGTCGAAGATGTGCTCCAAATCTTTTTTATGAATACCCTTCCCCGTATCGGTTATTTCAATGCGCACCTGGGTATCCGATGCTTTCAAAATATTGACAAGTACCTTTCCCTGCCTGGGCGTGTAGGCAATGGCGTTCTCAATCAGGTTTTGTAAAACCCTTTCTATTAAACTAATATCTCCAAATACCAGCGGAACCTGTTCCTCAGGATAGCAGAAAAGTTTGACATCGGCTTCTTTTGCCTTGGGCATAAATTTGAGCAAAATGTCCTGAATGAGTTCCGTAATTGAAAAGATTTCAGGCTGTAGTTCTGTTTGTTTTGCCTCCAGTTTAGATAACTGAAATAGTTCTGATACCAACCTGCCCAGGCTCTTGGTATTTTTAAGAATGGTTTCCAAATAGCTCTTTTTTTCTTCTTCTGTGAGCAAGTGTTCTTTCAACAAAATGGTTTCAATATAGCCTTCCAGGGAAGCCAGGGGTGTGCGCAAGTCGTGCGAAATATTGGCGATCAGTTCACGCCTCAGTTCGTCATTGTGCCTTAGTTTTTGCATGGATGTTTCAATCTTTTCTGCCATGGTATTGAACGCACTACCCAGTTCGCTCAGTTCGTCAGAAGACTTGATATCGATCCGGACAGAATAGTCGCCATTTTCAATGCTATGCACAGCCTCTGACATTTTCTTCAGGTTGCGGGTCAGAAAGAAGATCATGAACAGGCCAATGACCAGTGTAACCCCCATCGCAATGAGTAAGGTGCGAAAAAGGGCTTTCATGATAAAACTTTGCCTTACCGAGGCAGCTTTCTCAATAGGCGCATGTTCGTTGCTCAACACAATGTACAAATAGCAATGAAAAGTGCCGTCGTCTTTATTAAGCGGATGCGCTGAAAAAACTTTAGGGCTGCCGGGTTCACGGGGGTCTTGTCCAAAAATGGGCAAAGGCTGGCTTTGGTTCAAAAGTGCTTCAATGTTTGCTGTATTAACCGTCTGCAATTTCAACTCCCCCGGTTTGGCAGAGGCATTCATTACCACCCCATCGTGTCCAATCAGGTAAAGTTCTATGCTGGGGTTGATAATCATGGCTGCTTTGAAAAGGCTTTCAATTTCTTTGGGTGGTACGGCATTGGTGGCCGAGTCAATATTCAGGGTTTGGGCAATGCTTGCCGCCAAATCTGTATTGCGCCTTTGCATTACTTCTGCCAGGTAATTTTCGGAAGATTCGGTAACCATGTAGATATTGACCGCGCTCACTGCCAGCAGCAGCAGCACGAACAAAAGGGAAAGCTTGAATTGTAGGGAATTGAATTTCATGTTCTTGTGTCAGAAGACCGAAGTCCGGAGACGAAAGTAAAAACTTCGGTCTTCGGACTTCGGTCTCCAGTCTTTATGTCAATTCATCGTTAAACTTATACCCTACTCCCCAAACTGTCAAAATATATTTGGGGCTGGCCGGGTTTTTCTCAATTTTCAGGCGCAGGCGGTTGATGTGGGAGTTTACTGTATGTTCATATCCACTGTACGAGTATCCCCAAACCGTACTCAAAAGCTCTTCCCGCGTATAGGTTTTTCCAATATTTTGAATGAAAAGGCTGAGCAGGTCAAACTCCTTGGCGGTGAGATCAATTTTTTTTCCGTCCAGCAACACTTTTCGTTTTTCAATGTTCACATCCAGGCCACCGTAAACAAAATCGGTATGATAAAAGCCCGGCTCCACCTCGGGCCGGAAGCGACGAATGCGGGCTTTGATGCGGGCTACCAGCTCGCGCACCGAAAAGGGCTTGGTCATATAATCATCTGCTCCCAGGTCGAGGGCCACTACTTTGTCTGTTTCTTCATCTTTAGAAGTAAGCATGATGATGGGGGTGGTATTTTTATCCTGCCTGATGCGCCGGCACACTTCAATACCATCCATTTTGGGCAACATGATGTCGAGGATAATCACATCATAATGGTTATGCACGGCACGGTACAATCCATCTATGCCGTTGGTGGCAATATCCGTAGTGCAGCTAATATCCCTGAGGTTTACGGCCACAAGGTTGGCAATATCCGGGTCGTCTTCAATAATCAGTGCTTTTTTTTGCATGTGGCAAATACCAGGAATTTATCGCAATTTACAGCGGGAAAATTTTTATTAATGTCAGGCAAATTACATTAACAATATACACATTCTTCTTGTTTAAGCGCAGCCAGGGTTTCTAAAATTTCTTCTGTGGCAGCCCTTTGGGTGTAGTCTTCATCTACAAAGGCATACTGTATTACCTGGTTGGAGTCAATCAGGAAGGTGGCAGGTATGGGCAGTTCCACCGTTTTGGCGTTGTTGTATTTCTCAAGGTTTAAACCAAAAGTCCTGTATATTTTTTTTAAATAGGTAGGCAGGATAAAAGAAACACCAAACTTCCGGGCTACCTCACTGCTCACATCAGAAAGGACTAAGTAATCCAATGTGTTTTTGCGTACTGTTGACAAGCTGTTTTCTGGTTTTTCAGGAGAAATAGCCACTACTTGTGCGCCTGAGTTTTGAATCTCAGGCAAGGCTTTTAACAATGCCCGCAACTCCAGGTTACAATAAGGGCACCAACCGCCCCGGTAAAAACTCAGGATTACAGGCCCATCTAATAATAAATGGCTGAGCTTTACATTGTTGCCATGCATATCAGGCAGGCTGAAATTACTGGCAAGATCACCCACTTTAAGTGCTCTGCCGGCAATACTGGCTTTCTTCATATCGGCTACAGATTTATCAAATGCTTGTAATACCTTTGGCAAGGTCGCTGCTTGCACTTCCCTGTTGAGTTCTTCTAATTCTTCGTGCAGTTTCATGAGGTAGGTGATTTTAAGTTGAAACAAAAATCTTTATCCTGTTATATTTAAATTTACGAGAAGTTAGGCGAAGAATTTATCACAGAATTATAACAAGTTTGTTACATTTTGATACAACAAATTATATATGGTATATTTGAAATAAATAAAATTAAATTTTAATAAAAGCATGAAACTTAATAAATATTATTTTCTTATGTGCCTGTGTGGTATTTTTTTTCTGGCTTGCACATCTCAACCTGATATGGAAAAAACATCTATAGAGGAACAGGCAGACGCATTGGCACATGAATTTATCATTACCGACGGACATATTGACCTTCCGTATCGGTTGAAAGTAGCCAATTTCCAGATACAAAAAGAGTTTCTGGACGTGGCAACTGACAACGAAGGTGAATTTGACTACTACAAGGCCAAAGACGGCGGTATGGATGCTCCTTTTATGTCTATTTACATTCCGGCTTCTTACCAGTCAAAGTTTGATACCACTTCGGGGTATTTTTTGCCTGGAGAAAGAAACCGGGCTAAAATACTGGCCGATTCGCTCATTGATATGGTAGAAAACATTGTGGCAAAACATCCGGATAAATTCGCCTTGGCTTATAGCCCGGCTGCCATAAAAGAAAACTTTGAAAAAGGACTTGTCTCCTTGCCCCTGGGTATGGAAAACGGCGCACCCATTGGGGATTCCCTGGAAAATGTACAATATTTTTATGAGCGGGGTATCCGTTACATCACCCTCACCCACAGCAAAGCCAATCAAATTTGTGATTCTTCGTATGATCTTACCCGCATCTGGAATGGCCTCAGTCCGTTTGGGGAAGAAGTAGTGAAAGAAATGAACCGGGTGGGCATTATGGTAGACATTTCGCATGTGTCGGACAGTGCTTTTTACGATGTGATGAAAATTACCAAGGCCCCGGCCATTGCATCCCACTCATCGGTGCGGAAGTTTGTCCCCGGTTTTGAACGGAATATGAATGATGATATGATTAAGGCACTGGCCGAAAACGGAGGTGTAATTATGATTAACTTTGGCTCCACATTTATCGACGGAGAAGTACGGGCAGTCTATGATTCTATTCAGGCACATATTGTCAATTGGCTTACTGAAAATAACCTGGAGCGGGAAGATTCAGTGGCCGAAGCGTACATTGATAAGTACGTAGCTGAAAATTTTCAATATTCTACCGTAGAAAAAGTAGCCGATCATATCGACCATGTAGTGCAGCTTGTAGGTGTTGAGCATGTGGGCTTCGGTTCCGATTATGATGGCGTAGGCGACACGCTCCCCACCGGCCTCAAAGACGTATCCGAATATCCCAACCTGATTGCTGAACTGCTCAAAAGAGGATATACCCCGGAAGAGATAGAAAAAATCTGTTACAAAAACTTATTCCGGGTGTGGGAAGAGGTAGAAAATACCGCCAAAAGCTTATCTCAGGATGCTTAGAATAGGAAAGAATTATTTTAACTTTGGGGTCTGTTAAGCGGCAGTAGGCAGGGAATATACTGCTTATTGCTGCTGCCACTGCTAACTCATAAAAACAACCTATAAAAAATGGGATCATTTGATTTGTACCTGGGCCTCGGGTTTGAGCACATTTCTGACATCAACGCTTACGATCATATACTTTTCATTACAGCTTTGTGTGCCGTGTATAAACTGCATCAGTGGAAGCATATCCTGATTCTGGTAACGGCTTTTACCATCGGGCACTCGGTAACATTGGCTTTGGCAGCTTTGCAAATTATTACCATCCCTTCAGCTATTATTGAGTTTCTCATTCCGGTTACCATTTTGGCTACGGCTGTTTATAATGTGCTGAACAAGGAGGAAATTGCAGCAGGCAAAATCCGCATCAATTATTTACTGGCGCTCTTTTTCGGTTTTATCCACGGTATGGGATTTTCCAATTACTTCCGGGCGTTGCTGGGCGGGGAAGAAAGCATTGTGATGCCCTTATTTGCTTTTAACATTGGGCTGGAACTGGGGCAACTCCTGATTGTCGCCATCATCATGGCCCTATCATATTTGGCAATGAACGTTTTCCATGCAAAACACCGGGAATGGAACCTTTTCATTTCAGGGGCAGCTGCCGGGGTTTCCCTTACGCTCATGCTGAGCACCTGGCCTTTTTAAATAGTTCCTGTAAACGGTTTGGGAACTCCCAGCCATGACGTACTCCCCCGTACAACATAACCGGTTATCCCAAACCGAATTTCATTAAAATGAATTTACTTATTGATTGTAAGCTTCTTCCAGGGCAGCTACGTCCAGTTTTTTCATCTGGCCAAGGGTCTGCATCATGCTACCTACCCTTGCCGGCTCGCCATTGGCTACTTTTTCTGAAACAAACCGGGGCACTATTTGCCAGGAAACACCGAATTTGTCTTTCAGCCATCCACAGGGGGCCTCACTTCCACCTTCTGTAAGTTTATCCCAGTAGTAATCGACTTCTTTCTGGTTTTCGCAGTTGACAAACAACGAAATGGCTTCATTAAAATTAAAGGCATGATCCCGGGCGCTGTCCATAGCGGCAAACAACTGGCCTTCCAGTGAGAAATCTGCGAACGCAATGGAACCTTCTTTATCAGGTTCCTGTCCGGCTTCATAACGGGCCACCTGCCTTATTTCAGCATTTTGGAAAACAGCAGTATAATAATGGATAGCTTCTTCGGCCCTACCTGTATTTTCATTCACAAACATCAACACGGGCATAATTTTTTGCGGGGCTTTGCCATTGCCTAAAATTATTTGCCAGGAAACGCCATATTTATCCGCCACCCAACCATACTTTTCGCTGAAGGGATATTTATCAAGAGGCATCAGTGGCTGGCCTCCTTCTGAGAGTTTTTGCCACAGTCGGTCTACTTCGTCTTCCGTATCACAATCTACCATAAACGAAACAGAAGGGTTGAACTGGAACTGTGGGCCGGCATCAAAAGCATGAAACTGTAAGCCTTCCAGAACAAATGAGCCAAACTGTATGGTACCAGGAGTAAAAGGCCCGCCTTCCTCCCACTTTTTAAGCAGGGTAATTTCAGCATTGCGAAAGGTAGAAGTATAGAAATTCATGGCTTCCTGGGCCTGCTTGTCAAACCAAAGGAAAGGGGTGAGTTTCTGTATGTTTTTTACATTACTCATGAGTATCAGGTTTTTAGGGTTAAAGTTTTGCCTGGTGAATAGGTAATTACCAGATGTTATTTCACAGGTTCGTAATGGAGCACAATAATGCCACACTCATGCAGCACAGACTTTATCGGCTTGAGCTTCAGGTGGTTTTCCAGGCTTTGGAATATGGGCATGCCACTACCGATGGCCGTAGGGTTTACAAAAAGGTGATATTCATCAATCAGCCCTGCCGCGATCAGGGATGAAACAAAAGTGGCACCGCCATAAACGATGATATCTTTGCCTTTTTGTTGTTTTAGTTGGGTGATTTCATCTGCGAGGCTGCCCGTTGCCAGGGTTGTGTTGTTCCATCCAGATTTTTCAAGGGTTTGGGTAAACACAACTTTAGGAGTATTTACCATTTTTTTGGCAAAAGAAAACTCCGGGCTTTCGGGCTGGTTGTTTACTACATTTTCCCAGTAAGTAACAAAACCATCGGTCATTTTCCGGCCCAGTAAAATCGTATCGGACGTATCAATGAGATGGTTGATATACTGCGAAAGTTGATCGTCAATATTCCACGTCATCCAATCCATTTCACCATGGGGGCCGGCTACATAGCCATCTACTGATATTTGGACTTGCAATTTTAGTTTTCTCATTTTCATATCAAATAAAGTTTATACTACAAAAGTGCATTACTTTATGAACAATGAAGGGGTGTGAAAACGGCAGTTGAGGGGGGTAGCTCCGTCAATTTGGGGGATGATGAAAAACTAAACCGCCTTGGGCATAATTATTTCATGAATATCTCTTGAAATTTACGCTCAATATTTTCTATTTCTTTGTCGCTCAGCACTTTAAATTCATTTGCTTTCGCCCTTTTTGACAATTTGCCCTGGTTCTGCTCCAGAAACCTTACAAGCAAGCCCACCGTTTTGTCGGGCATTTCAAATTTATCATCCAGATAGCGTTTCATTTCGTCATAGCATTGCAGGTATTTCACCTCTTCCGGAATAATATTTTGAATGGTATCTTCTACACAAGCGTATAAAAATTCGGCTTGCCGGGTAGCATCAAAATAGCGATAATAATCTATTGTTTCGTTGAGCACTTCCACATTATGATCGGGGGTTGTTTTCCACTCAATAAAGTCCAGCAGAGGGTGGGAATAAGACTCCAAAACCTCTCGATAATCGTTGATGTGATTCAGGATAGAAGCGGATACAGGAAAAATAATACCTTGCTCTGTAAAACTCTTCCTTGCCAGGATATGATGGATCATATAGCGATGGATGCGCCCATTACCATCAACAAATGGATGAATGAAAACAAAGCCAAAAGCGGTTATGGCAGCAGCCAACACTGCATCAAATTCAGCATCTTCCAAAAGTTTGTTAGTTGCAAGGAGGCCGTCAATCAATTTTTCTACATCATGCCAATTGGCCGAAATATGGTCGGGTATGGGTTCGCCGGTGGTGCGGTCATGCTCTCCAACGAAGCCGGCCTGTTGCCGGAGGCCCATCTTCATAAACCGGTCATTCTCGATAACAATCTGTTGCAAGCGGAGTAACTCATCTTTGCTCAATGGCCTCATGCCTGCCTGCCCAATCGCTTTGCCCCATCGGATTGTACGCTTGTTGCCGGGGCTCTCTCCTTCTATCGTGAAGGAAGCTTTAGAGTCTTTGAGTAACAAAAAGGAAGAAGCACGTTGTAAAATATCTTTGTGCACATTTTGTAAATATGATTTTTTTTGGTCGGCAAGCCTGGCTTTTCTGTAAGTTTCCAGTTTTTGGGTTTTATAGATAAGCGGGCAAAAGGCAGGTGTGCCGGGTAAATTGTTAATAATGCGATGGCGTGGTGAACGCTCCCCTTTGATACTGTACTGTAACTTTTCGTCCAGTAAGGGAACATAGCTTTTTATGGACAGGTTTTCTATGTTCAGTAATACTCCCATGAGCCATTCATACAAAAACCAGAGTTTCCGGCTGTATTGTCCTGTTGGTTCAATTTGCAGAAGGTTTGTGATAGCAGGTTCATCAAGTTTTTTGAACAAATATTTGAGTACTATCAGGTTAATACCTTCATATTTTAAAGCAAACACTAAATGATGGTAGAGGTTTTCATCTGGCTGGTACCTTGGTGTAAAAACTTGCCAACCTTCCTTTTCGTAGCGTCTGTTTTTTTTGCTTATTAATGCAAGCGTATGCGGGAGAGGAACCGGAAGTTGCAGGGCTAAAATGATTGCGCCATACCCTGCGAGTGTTCCTGCCTCCGGTGTTTGCCGACCACGAAAAAGGCTAATTTCCTCACCTTGTATAGGTATTGTCATAAAAGTTTGTGAATTCTATTTTGTCCACTACCTATGAAAAATAGGTATTATTTATGAAAAACAGGTATTATTATTCATTTTTTATGAAAAACAGGTATAAATTATGTGGCTCACTATTCTAAACTTTAACAGTTTCAATAATTCATCTCAATCCTCCCACCCTGTAATTCATGCCGAAAAATCACTTTTTTACCGGATATTTCTTCCAGCAAGGGTTTCAGCACCAGCGTTGCATTGGTACGGGCCTGTTCCAAGATGCCGGAGTTGAGCGAAGCCCGGCGAATCTCTTCTTCAGCACTTTTGTAGGCTTTCTGGATGAAGGCGTTTTTATCCGTAAAATAACCGGTTTCCAGTGAGTAGAGACGGGTGTTTTGCAAATCCAGTTTGTGATAGCAAAGTTCCGGATCGGGCAGGGTTACGATGATGCTGTCGCCTTCTATCAGCATATCATCCTGTTGTAATTTGGTAAGGTCAACACAGGCGACGGCCTCGCCCCGGCTGATGAGGATGGCTTTGGCATCGGGCCCCAGCTTGAAAAAGCTGAAATACTCTTTGCTTACTTCTTTCAGTTCGGTCACTTCCTGGAAGTTGTACCGCACCAGTTCCAGTTTGCCCAGCACCTCCGTCTTTTCCAGAATAGCGGTGTGAATGGCTTCCGTATCTGAGGGGCGTACTGCCATTTGGTTCTGGCTTCTCCACCAGAGCAGGAGCAGCATCACCACCAAAAACCAGGGAAAAAGACGAAAAAGTATTTTTATGAGCTGCATTTTTGGGTTATTGGTTAATCGTTAAAAGTTATTAGCCTTTTAACTAATAACCAATAACGGTTTACAAACTTAAATTGTTGATATCACCCCTTCCAGTCAGTTTCTTCCAGTTGAAAAATTTCATTAACATTCGTTTCAAAAACATGGGCAATTTTGAGGGAAAGCACTGTTGAAGGCACATATTTACCCAATTCTATTGCATTTATGGTTTGTCGGCTCACCTCCACTTTTTCTGACAGTTCTGCCTGGGTTAAATTTTTTATGGCCCGCTGTACTTTAATATTATTTTTCATGCCAGCACTGTTTTATTGAATTTGGCAATTGCCCAGTTAAACCTTATGATAAAGAATAAGAGAACTGTAATGGTATTCAGGACGAGTACCCAATAAAAGGCAACGCCATAGAAAAAAAGTATAGAGAAAATAATTACGGAATAATTAACATACGTTGCCCACACCAGGGACTCAATCCTGATTTTAGAAATATACTCATCTTCAATTTTTTGTCTGGAAAACCCAATCATCAAGGCACTGACAATCAAAAAAATGCTAAGAACTTCATCAGTTATGTCAGTATATACCCTGCCCAAAAATACCGTATCTTGTAGAGGGTTATCTGCCCATAAGGCAAATACTTTAACTTCAGGAAAAGACTTGTCAATATGTTTGTTCGCTTCATTATGAGCCGTTTCAATATTCATTGAATTATCCATGAACATGCCATCAGAACGTGTGAAGTAAATAGTGATGAGAAAGGTTGGAATAAAAATAACCCATCCAATTTTTTTAAAAACGTTCGGAAACAGGAAGTTAGCTTTCATTTTAAAGAATTTAAATATGTAACTAATTTTTTACTAAAAGTAAAACAAACATTACATATAGTCAAATAAATAGTGCTTATTATTTTAAATTCAGAATTGCTATCAAAGTAAAAAAGGAATTACACCAACTTCCCCACCGCCACAAATTTCTTAAAAACCTGTGCATCATGGGGGGCTTCTGCCAGTTCATCCGTGAGATCTTGCCCGGCCCAGTGTTCATAGTGAAAACCTTTGCGCCACAGGCGGGAAGCAGAAAGGTCGTAAATTATGCCCCGGTAGGCGCACCATACTTCTTCTTTATCCTGTCCGTTGCGCAGGGCCAGTTGCGATTTGGTGTAATTGGGTAAGCTCATGTTTATAGATAAAGTACGAATGAGTAAATGCGGGCCAGGCCCCGGTGGCCCTTTTTATTTGTTTGCACTCTTATGCAAACAAAAAAGTTTTGACGAGTCTGGAGGGTGGACTTCCTAGTCCGCATACCCCGAAAATAGCTTAATTCGGTATGCACGGACAAGGATGTCCGTGCTCCGACTTAGTACAAAAAAACCCATTTCCCTAATAAAACTCAGAGAAATGGGTGCAATTAATTGTCTCAAACCAGCTTATGCAAGACTTGCATCCACGCTGATTTCAGTGTCTAGCAATTTTGAAATTGGGCAGTTTTGTTTGGCATCGGCTACCAGCTCGTCAAACTTATCCTGAGAGATGCCATCAATTTTTGCTTTCAGCGTGATGTGCGAGCGGGTGATGGCGCCGTCTTCCAGCGTAATTTCACCTTTTGCTTCCAGTTCCTCAGCTTTGAACCCGGCCCCGTCTACATTAAAGGCAAGCTTTAAAGAAAAACAGCTTGCGTGGGCTGCGGCTACCAGTTCTTCAGGATTGGTGCCAGTGCCCTCCTCAAACCTCGATTTGTAGGTGTGGGGCGTGTTGTTCAATGCTTTGCTTTGGGTAGATACAGTACCATTGCCCTCTTTTCCGGTTCCATGCCATACGGCAGTTGCAGTTCTTTTCATAGTTAAAAAATTGTTTAATTGTGGTTAATAGTTATTTTAATAAAACCTCACCTGCGATTAATGGCTTAATTCAGGTGAAGATGTTTGCTATATATACATAAAAAAAGAAAAATTCATAATAATTCCCATGATTTAGGCATATTGAAAGTAGGCAGGACGATAATATGGTAGAGAAAATGACAAATGAAAATTCCAAACAACGAAATACACAATTCATCAAAAACAAAGCCCGGGAGCTGGGCTTCGACTTTTGTGGCATTGCCAAAGCTGAGTTTCTGGAAGAAGAAGCCCCCCGCCTCGAGCAATGGCTTAACCAAAATAAGCATGGAAAGATGGGCTATCTGGAAAATCATTTTGATAAGCGGCTGGATCCTACTAAGCTGGTAGAAGGGGCAAAATCAGTAATCAGTTTGGTTTATAATTATTATCCGGAAGAAGATTTGGCAGAGGAAAACAATTACAAAATTGCCAAATATGCCTACGGAAAAGATTACCATTTTGTAATAAAACACAAGCTAAAAACATTGCTGGCCCACATGCGCGAAGAAATCGGGGAAATCAACGGCAGGGCTTTTGTTGATTCTGCCCCGGTGATGGAGCGGGCCTGGGCTCAGAAAAGCGGTGTGGGCTGGGTAGGTAAAAACAGTTTGCTGCTCAACCAGCAGCAGGGCAGCTTTTTCTTCCTGGCCGAGTTGATTGTTGATTTGGAACTGGCATACGACGGCCCGGTAAAAGATTATTGCGGCACCTGCACCCGCTGCATGGATGCCTGCCCTACCGATGCCATTCCCGAACCGTATGTGGTAGATGGCAGCCGATGCATATCTTACTTTACCATAGAACTGAAAGAACAGGAAAAAATTCCGGAGGAGTTTAAAGGGCAGTTTGAAAACTGGATATTCGGCTGCGACATCTGCCAGGATGTGTGCCCCTGGAACCGCTTTTCAAAGCCGCACCGGGAGCCTGAGTTCTTTCCAGCAGACGAGCTGAAAACGATGAAGAAAAAAGATTGGGAGGAAATCACAAAAGAAGTGTTCAACAAGGTATTCAAAAAATCGCCCCTGAAGCGGGCAAAGTGGGAGGGTATAAGGCGGAATATTCGGTTTGTGGATGGCAATGTGGAAAAATGGAATGATGGAAAAATGGAATGATGGGTGGATGGTGTTATGGAATGATGGAAAAATGGAAGAGTGGAATTATCAAAATGAATATTTTTATTATTTCCAACATTCCAACATTCCAACATTCCAACATTCCAACATTCCAACATTCCACTTAATTCATCTGCAAAAAAACTGAATGCGCTAAAAACAAAAAGGCCACCCCAGTGTATAGGGTAGCCTTTCAAATTAAGTATTATATTCAATCAACTAGCAAATCGTTTGGCAAAGGTATTGTCGAGTATATCTTCATAATGCGACCTAAACTTTGCGTAACACCAATCTTTTAATTTCCTGATATCATCAGCATGTAAAATGGCAATTGCTTTCTTAAGCTCTTTCTCAAACAAACGCGCATCAAAACTGACTTTCTCAAGAATGGTTTGCACGTAATCTAATTTGGCATGAATGGGATTGATCTTAAAACGCATTGCTTGCATATTCTTTCGGGTTTTAGTTGTACATAAAAAAACTTAATCGCAACTTTCAGAATGGTAACAATAAAATGAAAAAGTTTTAGGTTTCTAAATATAAGAAGCGAATCTTATTTTTGCAAGTGAATATTATGCTTCTACAAAAAAAATAATGAAATAATGGTCATGATACGGAATATTTTCTGGGTGTTTTCCTATATATGCATAATATTATTTGGAAATATAGCTTATGCGCAAGATGTAAAACTAGAACTTGGCTCGACCGACATTGGTGTTAACCAGGAATTTACGATTACCTTAAGCGTGCAAAATGAGCGGTTGCGCAAGTACGGGGAGTTTCCTGAAATTTCCGGTTTCCAAAAAGCTGGTACTTCTTCATCTTCTTCTACCAGCATTGTCAACGGGCAGATTTCTTCCACCCAAAGTGTAACCCAAACCTACCTGCCCACCCGCGAAGGCACGTTTAAGTTATCGGCTTTTTCTATGAACGTAAATGATACCGAAGTACGCTCGCCCGGCGCTACCATCAAAGTAGGCCCGGAACGTGGTGGCAATGCCCGCAACAACCCCTTCAACGACCCGTTTTTTGACGATCCGTTCGACCGGTATTCTAACCGGGGAAAGGACGAGTACATGGATATTAAGGCGGATGCATTTTTGGCGCTTACTACCGATAAAGATGAAGTGTATGTGGGCGAAGGGGTAACTACCACCCTGGCGTTTTATGTATCAGAGCAAAACCAGGCGCAATTGCAATTTTACGATTTGGGAAAACAGCTGACCAGTATCTTAAAGGAAATCAGGCCATCAAGTTGCTGGGAAGAAAACTTCAACATCGAAAATATCAGCAGGAAAAAAGTCAGGATTAACCAGAAAAACTACGACCAATACAAAATTTACCAGGCTACTTTTTACCCCTTCAATCAGGAACCTATTGAGTTTCCGCAGATAGGGCTGGATATGATTAAGTACAAAGTATCCAAAAACCCTTCATTTTTTGGAAGAAACAAGAAGGAAGACTTTAAAAAGTTTTATACAAAGGCCAAAACAGTTACCGTAAAACCCTTACCTTCACATCCGCTGAAAGATATGGTGGCGGTAGGTAACTATCAACTGGATGAGCAAATTGAAACTACGGCCTTAAAAACGGGGGAAAGTTTTAACTACTCTTTCAAAATTGTGGGTGAAGGAAATATTTCGGCCATAGAGAAGCCTATTGTTCAGGAAGCGGAAGCCTTTGATATTTATGCACCCAGTATTCAGCAGGATATCAACCGTAGAAACAACCGGGTAACCGGCGCAAAAGCTTTTGCTTACTATGCCGTACCCAACGAACCGGGTGAGTATGAACTATCCGATTACTTTCAGTGGATATATTTTGACCCTGACAAACAAGTATACGATACGCTGGTTTCTGATATTACAGTAGAAGTAACGGGCAAAAGCCGAAAAAATGAAGCAATTCAAGCCAGTGATGTAGGGCCGTTTTATGACCGCATAGAATTTATTGATAACAACTTAGTAAAATTAGACAGAGACAAGTGGTTGCAATTGATGGCCAATATTTTGATCCTTTCAGTGTTGGTACTTTCGGTGGTGATCGTATTTAAGAAGTAGATAGTTATGGGAAACTCTTTTGGCCAATTATTTAAAATCCACACTTTTGGCGAATCGCACGGAAAAGCGATTGGTGTAATCATTGACGGATGCCCGGCCGGGCTGGAAATAGACGAAGCCTTCATCCAAAGTGAACTGGACCGCCGCAAACCGGGGCAATCTAAAATCACCACCCAGCGGAAAGAAAGCGATACGTTTCAAATTCTTTCGGGCATTTTTGATGGGAAAGCCACCGGCACGCCCCTCACCCTCCTCATTCCAAACGAAGACCAGCGCAGTAAAGATTATTCGCACATTGCTGATAAGTACAGGCCCTCACATGCCGACTTCACCTACCAGGAAAAATACGGCATTCGCGATTACCGCGGAGGTGGGCGCAGTTCGGCAAGGGAAACGGCAGCCCGGGTAGCTGCAGGGGCTGTTGCCAAACTGTTTCTCAGGCAACAGCAAATCAACATCACGGCTTACGTATCGCAGGTGGGTACGCTCAAGTTAGACAAAGATTACCAGTCTATGGATTTGTCGGTAGCCGAGCAAAACATCGTCCGTTGCCCCGACCCCACCGTAGCCGAACAAATGATTGAGTATATAGACCAAACCAGGAAAAACCGGGACACGGTGGGTGGCATCGTCAGCTGTGTGATAACAGGCACGCCCATAGGGCTGGGCGAACCGGTTTTTGACAAGCTCCATGCCGAACTGGGCAAAGCCATGCTTAGTATCAATGCCGTTAAAGGTTTTGAGTACGGCAGCGGATTTGAAGGTGTGCAAATGTACGGCTCCCAGCACAACGATTTGTTCTATAAAGATAAAGAAGGTGTACATACAAAAACTAATCATTCGGGAGGCATACAAGGGGGTATTTCCAATGGTGAAGATATTTATTTCAGGGTGGCCTTCAAGCCGGTGGCAACCATCATGAATGACCAGAAAAGCATCAACCAGGAGGGGGAAGAAACCGTAGTAAGCGGCAAAGGCAGGCATGACCCCTGCGTAGTACCCCGGGCCGTGCCCATTGTAGAAGCCATGGCCGCCCTGACCATTGCCGACTTTTATTTACTAAACCAGACCACCCGCCTGGGATAATTGTACCAAAATGAAACACGCTATTGTGTTTCATAATGATACAATTTAACTTAATGAATAATTGTATCAAAATAGTACAATAAAATACATAAATATGAAAAAAATACCCCTTCACGCCCAAATTCTAATCGGATTGGTGCTTGGTATTTTGTTTGGTATCGCCAGCATCCAGTTTGGCATCCCTCCTGAAATTACTACCAAATACATCAAGCCCTTTGGCACCATCTTCGTCAATTCATTGAAAATGATAGCCGTGCCCCTGGTGCTGGCTTCATTGATTGTGGGCGTTTCTAATTTGGGTGATGTTACCAAACTTTCCCGCATGGGAGGTAAAACCATTGCGGTGTATTTGGGTACCACCACAGTTGCTATCACCATTGGCCTGATATGTGTGAATCTCATCAAACCGGGTACAAAACTTCCTGACTCTACACGGGAAGAATTAATGTCAGTATACAGCCAGGATGTAGGCAGCCGGGAAGGTGCCGCGGAACAACTTAAAGAAAGTGGCCCCTTGCAACCTTTGGTAGATATTGTTCCTGAAAATGTGTTTGTCTCTTTTGCCGATAATGGAAGCATGCTCCAGGTAGTGTTCATTGCCCTGCTTATCGGGGTTGCTTTGCTCTATATTCCCAAAGAAAAAGGCATCACCGTTGTCCGGTTTTTTGATGGGCTGAATGACATTATTATCAAAATTGTAGAGTTTATCATGATACTCGCACCTTACGGAGTATTTGCTCTTCTGGCTTCCCTTATTGTAGAAATGGGCGGCAGCAATCCTGACAAAGCTTTTGATATTTTGTTAGCTTTATTGTGGTATGCTGGTACAGTGCTCCTTGGGCTAATCATAATGGCTTTGGTAGCCTATCCGCTGCTGCTTAAATTATTTACCAAAGTACCTTATACCTATTTTTTCAAGGCCATCCGCCCGGCACAGTTGCTGGCTTTTAGCACGAGTTCCAGTGCAGCCACCTTGCCCGTTACCATGGAGCGGGTAGAGAAAGAACTGGGCGTATCAGAAGAAGTAAGCAGCTTTGTGTTGCCACTGGGCGCTACCATCAACATGGACGGAACGAGTTTGTACCAGGGCGTGGCCGCGGTATTTATTGCACAGGCTTTGGGACTTGACCTCACCATAGGCCAGCAACTCATGATTGTATTTACGGCTTTGCTGGCATCTATCGGTACGGCAGCGGTGCCCAGCGCCGGGCTGGTCATGCTGGTGATTGTGTTGCAAGCCATTGGCGTGCCTACTGCCGGACTGGCGTTGATTTTGGCACCCGACAGAATTCTGGACATGTGCCGTACGGTGGTAAACATTACCGGCGATGCCACCGTAGCTACTGTAGTGGCCAGCACTGAAGGCGGACTGCCCCAAAAGCTGGTGCGTGAAGAAGTAGTGGGGGCACAGGAATAAAACGAAGATTATGCGGTTTATATGGATTTTGATAAGCTTGGCATTACTCCTTTCGGCTTGTAAAGGCGGGCTTACCGATGAGCAAAAAAAAGCATTCAAGGAAGAACTTGACAAAAGGGAAATTAAACGGCTCACCCCCGGAGAAGTGAATGAAGCCATTTCCCGGCAGGGAAGTAACATTGCTGATACTTTGTATGAAGTGTTTTCAGAAAAAGATATACAGTCAGAGGCTTTTCGCTCATCAGTGCTTACTGCGGAAGATTATCCGGTACTGGACTCGCTGAACCGTAACTTTAAAGCACATATTAAATGGATAGGTACTGAAGCAGCAAAGAATACCCCGGCCGTGCTGGACCTGGAAACACAATTGCTGGATGCATATGTTTATAATATAGAAAACGGGCTGGACGCAAGAAAAAATGTACAAAGAATAGATGAAGCTAGATTTTTATTCACCCAACCAGTTCTTTCTGATAAAAAATTGAAAGGCATGTGGAGCATCACCCTTTTGCAGAAAGAAGTGATTTTGGGGTTGTAATTGTTTCGTTATTTTGACAAAGCTGTCACCGCACTAATGTTCTGCTTTGTCAAAGTATAAGAATACAATTTTTTAAGAAACCATCATTTTTTCACAAAAACACCTCTTCAATGGAAAAAGTAGAATGGAAACTCCACCTGCATTCACCCCGGGAAAAAGTATTTGAATTTCTGACAACTGATGAAGGCAGGTGCCAGTTTTGGGCAGAATTTACGGTTGAAAAAAAGGGCATCATCCATTTTGTATTTCCCAATGGAAAAGAATACCGAAGTGTTGTGATTGAGAAAAACCATCCGGATACTTTCGCCCTGGAGTACTTCCAAAGCCTGGTGATTTTTCATTTATCCTGCCAGCACCACGGCGAACATGGCACCGACCTGCTGCTCATCAACAAAGACATTCCTGACAAAGATTACCAGGAAGTAGCCTCCGGATGGATCTCTGTACTCATGTCGTTAAAAGCAGCCGTAGATTTTGACGTAGACTTGCGCAACCATGACCCCGCCAAATGTTGGAACCAAAAATTTGTGGATAATTGACCATTCAAGAACTCAACCACGCACTGGGCAACCTCGATTTATTCCTTCTCGACCAAATCCTCAAAGGGCGGTTTGAAAATGCCGAAAGGATTTTGGACGTAGGCTGCGGGGAAGGTCGCAACCTTACCTATTTCATCAAAAATGATTATGAAGTTTGGGGCATAGACAGTAACCCGAAAGCACTGCAAATGCTCTGCATGGTAGGCCGCTCCCTGCACAAAAACTTTGACCCCGAAAAATTTATTGAAGCAGACACCTCCCACATTCCTTTCCCTCCCCAATCGTTTGATGCCATCATCTGCCTGGCCGTATTGCACTTTTCTTCTTCAGAAGAAGCATTTTTCACTGCCCTGGCCGAAATGATGAAAGTATTACGGAAAGATGGTTTTTTGTTCATCAGCATGTATTCTAATATGCAGGGTGCAGCCAAAGTTCAGGATGATTATTTTTTGCTAACGAATGCTTTGTACAACACACTTTTACAGAAATATCAACTGGAAGAAGCAGAACTGCTTAAAACGCTGAAAACTGGAAATATGGAAATTTCCTATCTGTTTTTGAAAAGAAGTAGCTGATGTTTTCTATCCTGGTGAACATTTAAAGATTTAAGGTAATTCTATGAAAAAAAAGGGTTTTACATGCTGGTTTTGTGTGGTGTTATTAGTGTTGGTCTTTGCCTGCCACCCCGATAAAAACAAACAAATAGACCTCACCAAGCCTAAGTTTACCACCTCTGATGCCTCCGAATTATTCTTCAAAAATATCCGCCAATCCTATTACGAAAAATCAGAAATAAAAGCATCTAAACTGGACGTGTACCGGATAAAAGACAGTCCGCAGGAAAGCATGCCGCTGTTCCCAACCATCGTCATCAACTGGCGGTACGATGAGGCGTATTTGCTCTTAGAGCTAAATGAACAACTCCGAAACCTTGATACGGTGAAAGTTGTTTGGGAAGATTCGGTAGCCAATTTGAGCGGTACTTATCTTTTTGCCCAAAGCGGAAACAAGGCCAGCCATTATCACTTTGCTACAAAAATATACAACAGCATTCAGGGTGGGCAGCAAATGTATATTTTGGAAAAGAAAGGCCAAAAACTCAGTTTTTTACAAAACCGCCCGGAAAGGGAAGCTTTTCGTAAAACCATGTTTGATTATTACCGTTTGGTTAACCTTTTATGAGGTAACTTATCCTTGTTTTTTGCGTAATATGTATATTCGTATACCACCTTTTCAATTTCAGATATTTAAAGAATATTACCGGAAGTAATCACCTCCGGCATTTTTGATATTGCTTTTCACCTGAAAGAACAAAACCTTTTTATTAGTAGTTGGAAGCCCAAAAGCGAAAGTTTTTGAAAATCAATTTACCTAAAAAGTAAAATTAGCGTACACTATAACACACGCTGAAATTGTCACCATTAATAAACCATGAATAAAACGGTCAAAAATATTGTCATCGTCGTTATTGTCCTTGTCGTGTTATTTCTCCTTGCCCTTCCGAAACTCGAGTTTTTAAAGGCTGAAAAACAAACGGAGGATGCTCCCACTGCTTCTGCCGCTAATATGAAGATACCCGTGAGTGCCGTCATTGCCACACCGGGCAAGCTGGATAATACAATACAGGTAACAGGAGAAATACAAGCCAATGAGTCCCTGGAACTGCGCCCTGAAACTTCTGGAAAGGTTACAAACATCAGCTTTCAGGAAGGAGAACGGGTAAAAAAGGGTGCCCTCCTGGTTACTATCAACGATGAGGAACTCAGGGCACAGCTTGAGAAATTGAAATACAGCAAAAAACTGCGGGAAGATATGGAGTACCGCCAGCGTATGTTGCTGGAAAAAGAGGCCATCAGCCAGGAAGAATA
Source organism: Cyclobacteriaceae bacterium (assembly GCA_965230065.1). GTDB lineage: Bacteria > Bacteroidota > Bacteroidia > Cytophagales > Cyclobacteriaceae. The sequence continues at coordinate 2,021,411 of OZ245942.1, forward strand.
CGACCAGGCACTTACCGAACTGAACACCAACGCTGCCGACATAAAAGTAATAGAAGCGCAGATTGACAAATCGCAAATTCGTGCGCCTTTCAATGGCGTCATCGGTCTCCGTTATGTGAGCGAAGGCAGTTACATTACACCACAAACAGTTATTGCCTCCTTTTTTAGCCTGGACCCAGCCAAAATCGAATTTTCCATACCCAGCAAATACACCAATGATGTGGAAGTAGGTCAGGAAATTACTTTCACCACCGATGCCCTCAATGAAGAATTTACCGGAAAAATTTATGCCATAGAGCCGCAGATTGACCCGGCGACGCGTACGCTCAAACTCAGGGCCGTAAGTCCCAATAAAGACCAAAAGCTATTGCCCGGCCAGTTTGTGCGCGTCAACCTGATTTTGAACCGGCAAGATGAGGCCATCATGATACCCACACAGGCGGTCATTCCCGAGTTGACGGGCCACAAAGTATTTGTAAGCAATCAGGGCATGGTAGAAGAAAGAAAAGTGGAAATAGGCATACGCACCAGCCAGGAAGTAGAAATTGAAGAAGGCATTAACCCGCAAGATACTGTAATTACCTCCGGCATTTTGCAGTTGAAGCAAGGCAGTGCGGTTGAAATTACTTCATTTAACTAAAAGTAGTGGCAGTAGGCAGTCTGTTTTTACTGCCTACTGCCACTGAAAAAATAAAGCTATCAATTAAAATATCAACAACATGGCCGCATTATCCTCTTTAAGTGTAGAACGCCCCGTTTTGGCGATTGTGATGTCTATCGTCATCCTGATTTTTGGCATAGTGGGGTTTCAGTTTTTGGGCGTAAGGGAATACCCCAGCGTGGACCCGCCCCGAATTTCTGTCTCTACAAGTTACACAGGTGCAAATGCCGACATCATAGAATCGCAAATTACCGAACCACTGGAAGAAAACATCAATGGCATTGCGGGTATCAAAAGCCTCACTTCCGTAAGCCGGGATGGCCGTAGTACCATTACGGCTGAGTTTGACCTGGATGTAGACCTGGAAGCCGCTGCCAACGATGTGCGGGATAAAGTGTCCAGTGCCGTTTACCGCCTGCCCCCCGATGCCGATCCGCCCATCGTGAGCAAAGCCGATGCCGATGCTTTTCCCATCATTTTTCTGAATATCCAAAGCGATAAACGTTCATTGCTGGAGCTTTCAGAAATCGCTGAAAATGACTTTAAAGAACGTGTGCAAACCATTCAGGGCGTGAGCGACATCAGCATTTGGGGAGAAAAACGGTATTCTATGCGCCTGTGGATGGATGCCGATAAACTGGCTGCCTACCAACTTACCCCTCTGGACGTATTGAATGCCATCAGGACTGAAAACGTAGAATTACCCTCAGGCCGGGTAGAAGGGGAAAACACTGAGCTTACCGTACGTACCATGGGAAGGCTGAGAACGGATGAAGAATTCAATAATCTCATCATCAAAGAAGATGGTGAACGGGTGGTAAAGTTCAAGGATATAGGCAATGCTGAACTGGGTCCTGAAAATGAACGGACCTTGCTGAAAAGGGATGGTATCCCCATGGTGGGCCTCGCCATTCGTACCCAGCCCGGCTCCAATAATATTGAAATTGCCGATGAATTTTACAATCGCCTGGAATACATCAAGAAAGACCTGCCAGAAGATATTGAGGTAGGCATTGGTTTTGATAAAACAGATTACATTCGCCAGTCAATTAGCGAGGTGCAGCAAACCATCCTCATTGCATTTACGCTGGTGGTAATTATTATTTTTACTTTTTTACGGGATTGGCGCACCACCCTCATTCCGGTTATTACCATTCCTATTTCTCTCATTGGCTCTTTTTTCATTATGTATGTGGCCGGGTTTTCCATCAATGTGCTCACCATGCTGGCGATTGTGCTGGCCATTGGCCTGGTGGTAGACGATGCCATTGTGGTACTGGAAAATATTTATGCCAAAATAGAAGGAGGCATGAAACCCAAAGAAGCCAGTTTGAAAGGGGCACAGGAAATTTTCTTTGCGGTTATTTCTACTACGGTTGCGCTGGCAGCAGTATTCCTGCCCGTGGTTTTTTTACAAGGATTAACCGGAAGGCTTTTTCGAGAGTTTGGGATGGTAATCGCCGGGGCGGTCATCATTTCATCTTTTGTGGCGCTCACCCTGGCTCCTATGTTGAGTTCCAAAATTTTGAAACGACGCGAAAAGCAACCCTGGCTGTACCGGGTAACCGAACCTGCTTTTGTGTGGCTTAATAGAGGCTACAACCGCTCCTTGGAAAGTTTCATGAAAACCCGCTGGCTGGCTTTTGTTTTCGTCCTCATATCCGGTGGAATGATTTGGTTACTATCGACAAACTTACAAACCGAACTCGCCCCCATGGAAGACCGTGGGTTGGTGAAAGGATACATCACTGGCCCTGAAGGCGCTACGTTTGAGTACATGGATAATTACCTGGACAGGGTCATTGCCCTGCTGGAAGAGGAAGTACCCGAAAGAACGGCCATTATCACAGTTACTTCACCCGGGTTTGGTTCTTCCACTTCGGTAAATTCCGGTTTTTTCAGGTTGAAACTGGTTGATGCAGAAGAGCGGGAAAGAAGCCAGCAAGAAATTGTGGATGACCTCACGCCCAAAGTGAGTATTCTGAACGAAGCCCGCACCTTTTTGTCGCAAGACCCTACCATCAATAACCAGCGGTCACGCTTTCCGGTAGAATATGTGATTCAGGCACCTACCCTGGAAATGCTAAAAGAAGTGTTGCCCACTTTTGTGGAAAAAGCAGAAAATGACCCCACTTTCAGTTTTGTAGACCTGAATCTGAAATTCAACAAACCGGAGATAAAAATAGAAATTGACCGGGAAAAAGCCCGCAACCTGGGCGTATCGGTACGGGATATTGCCGAGACCTTGCAGCTTGGGCTGAGCGGACAGCGATTTGGGTATTTTATCATGAAAGGCAAACAGTATCAGATTATTGGACAGGTGAAACGGGAAGACAGGAACGATCCGTTGGACTTACGTTCTTTGTATGTTCGCAGCAGTACCGGAAATTTGGTGCAACTGGATAACCTGGTTTTTCTTACGGAAGAAAGTACCCCGCCTACACTTTTCCGGTTCAACCGCTACAGCTCAGCAACAGTCTCGGCGAGTTTGTCCAAAGGAAATACGCTGGGCGACGGCATTGAAGCCATGGACAGAATAGCTGCGGAAGTACTGGACGGTTCTTTTTCTACCGACCTGGATGGGCAATCGGCCGAGTTCCGTCAAAGTTCAGACAGCTTGTTGTACGCTCTCATTTTTGCCATTGTTTTGATTTATCTGGTACTTTCGGCACAGTTTGAAAGCTTTCGCGATCCGGCTACCATCATGTTTACAGTGCCATTGGCTTTTGCCGGGGCTTTGCTGTCCTTATGGTATTTCAACCAAACACTGAACATTTTCAGCCAGATTGGTATCATTATGCTCATTGGGCTGGTGACCAAAAACGGGATTCTGATTGTAGAATTCGCTAATCAGCGAAAAGCGCAGGGCATGAGCATACAAGATGCGATTGTTGGGGCTGCCGAAGCCCGGTTCCGCCCCATTCTCATGACGAGTTTTTCTACCGTTTTGGGTATTTTGCCCATTGCCCTGGCGCTGGGTGCAGGCTCTGAAAGCCGCATCCCCATGGGCATCGCGGTGATTGGCGGACTGATATTTTCAACCATACTTACGTTGTATGTCATTCCGGCTATGTACACCTACATTACCAGTAAAGAAAAACGAAAAGCGAGGATATAGTAGTGTTTAATGTTTGTTGTTCTTGGTTTAAAGTTTAGACAATGCAGCTATTTGTAAAAATCTCTGATTTTCAGCGCGTTGGCCTGGATATTCAGCGGGCGTGTGTAAGCCTTGTGCGTGGAAGCATTGAATATCCTAGACCTTTTTGGTTCTTTTTGGGGCAATGCCAAAAAGAACAGGGAAGCAATACTTACAAACTGAATTAAAAATTCATATTAATACAGATATTCAATTAATAATTTTTAGACAAGCCTCAAAGTTTTTCCATGAAATCATATATAATTATAATCCTTACAACCCTCTCCTTCCAGGCAACTTTTGCCCAAGACACCCTGTTTTTACAAAACGCAATCCGTATCGGCCTGGAAAACAACTACGCCATCCAAATCGCTGAAAATGACCAGCAAATCTTTGAGAATAATCATTCACTGGGAAATGCCGGGTTTTTGCCTACGCTGGATGTGGACGTTTCCCAAACCTATGATATACAGGACTCAGAATTGAACTTTGCCAGTGGAGACGATCAGGTTAGGAACGGGGCAAAATCTAACAATTTCAACGCAGGAGCTACGCTGGAATGGATTGTATTTGACGGCATGCAAATGTTTGTGGCATACGATCGACTGGAAGCCGAAAAGGAAGCCTCGGCCATTCAAACAGAAATTGCCATGGAAAATACACTGGCACAAATATCCGGGGCGTATTACACCGTAGTGCAGGAGCAGGCGCGCCTGAATGTGTTTCAGGAATCGTTGGGGTTGTCACAAGAAAGGGTAGATATTGCCAAGGCGAAATACGAAGTAGGCAAGGCTTCTAAGCTGGAATACCTGGCCGCCCAGGTTGACTACAATGCCGACAAATCGGATTTGATACTGCAAAAAGAAAACCTGTACAATGCCAAAGTAAACCTGAATACGCTGCTTACGCGCCCGCCGGATATAGACTTTTCCGTTCCCGTTCGCATTGACCCAAATTTGACATTAAACAAAGAAGAACTAAAGGAAACGATGGATGCCAGCAACCCGGATATATTGTTGGCACAGCGCAACCAGCACGCACAATATTTACAGATGAAAGAACTCAAAGGTGATATCTTGCCAGAAATATCCTTGTTTACCGGATATAATTATGCTACTTCAGAGGCAGAGGCAGGGTTTGTATTGAGCAGGAAAGCCGATGGCATATCGTATGGCATCCGGGGCAGTATGAATATTTTTGATGGCTTCAACCGCACCCGCGAGATTCAGAATGCCAAAATAGTGCTGGAAACCACCGATTTGCAAATAGAAAATCTTAGGCTGGAGCTAAATGCCGCCCTGGAGCGGTCTTTTATCAATTACGAAAACAGCATTGACCTGATTACACTGGAAAGGGAAAACCTGGGAATTGCCCGTGAAAATGCAGAAATAGCCCTGGAACGCTATCGCCTCGGCCGAAGTGACCCCCTCGAGCTGCGAGAAGCCCAGCGGAACGCGGTAGAAGCCGAAAGCAGGTTGATTGATGCCATTTACAACACAAAAATCGCCGAAATAGAACTCCTCCGCCTCACTGGGCAAATTATGGATACCGCGCCTTGATTTAAGGCAGCGATTATTGCTTGAAATTAGTAAATTTGATACATGAAGTTCGGAGACCGAGTGGAGCTACTTCCAGCTTCCCAACCCGGTAAATATTTATGGACAAATTCCTAAAAGCTGTTCTCGAAGAGGCCAGGAAAGGACTGGCTGAAGGAGGCATTCCCATCGGTTCGGTATTGGTGATTGATGGAAAAATCGTAGCCCGAGGGCACAACCAACGTGTACAAAAAGGCAGTGCCATCTTGCATGCAGAAATGGATTGCCTGGAAAATGCAGGACGTCTCAAAGCCTCTGATTACCAACGTGCTACTTTGTATTCTACCCTTTCGCCTTGTGATATGTGCAGTGGTACGGTCTTGTTATATGGCATTCCCAAAGTAATTATCGGGGAAAACGATACGTTTCAGGGGCCGGAAGATTATGTACGCTCCAGGGGAGTTGAGGTAGTGGTATTGAATGACCCGGAGTGTAGGCAGCTTATGGAACAATTTATCAAAGAACATCCGGAGCTTTGGCATGAAGATATTGGAGAATAGGCAATTGTTTTAACAGTTTTGTATTATGAAAGCAGTAATCGTTACCTCGCCCGGGGGGGCAGCAAATTTACACATTGGTGAAACCGAAAAGCCCACACCCAAGCCTGACGAAATTCTCGTCAAAGTAGCCGCCACAGCCCTGAACCGGGCCGATATTTTACAAAGGGAAGGGAAGTACCCACCCCCAAAAGGTGCCAGCCCTGTTTTAGGCTTAGAAATGAGCGGGGAAGTTGAAGAAGTAGGCAAAAACGTAACAAAATGGAAAGCGGGCGATAAGGTATTTGGCTTGCTGCCCGGAGGTGGGTATGCCGAGTTTGCTGTTATCCATCAGGACATAGCCCTGCCCGTGCCCGAAAATTTGAGCCTGACGGAAGCCGCTGCCATACCGGAAGTTTTTCTTACCGCTTATCAGGCGTTGTTTTGGTTGGGAAAACTGCAAAAAAACGAAACAGTGCTCATCCATGCCGGGGGCAGTGGCGTGGGTACCGCCGCCATACAACTGGCTAAAATGCAGGGGGCTGAGGTCATTATCACGGCTTCTGCAGGAAAACATACAACTTGTAAAGATTTGGGTGCAAACTTAGCCATTGATTACCAAACCCAGGATTTTCAAAAAGAAGTATTAAAATATACTGATGGCAAGGGTGTAAACCTTATTATTGATTTTATCGCTGCACCCTATTTTGCCCAAAATATCGATAGTTTAGCCAAAGATGGCAGGCTGGTATTGCTGGCCGTTTTGGGCGGGGGAAAAGTAGACAGTTTTAACCTAATGAAGCTGCTCGCCAAACGGTTACAAATCACCGCTTCCACATTGCGCTCCCGCAGCCTTAGTTACCAGATACAGTTAACAAAGGCGTTTTGGGAGGCTACAGCTAACCATTTCCGAAATGGAAAATTAAAGCCCATTATCGACACAGTTTTTGACTGGAAGGATGTACAAAATGCCCATCTTTTCATGGAAGAACATAAAAATGTGGGGAAGGTGGTTTTGGAAATAATATGAGATGCCACTGGCGTTCCCATTTTTCATCCATAAGCCGAAGTGAAAAACTTGGTAAGGTTTTCGGTATCTGAAGAAGAAAATGATGTTCCAGTCGTATTTTCAATTACTTGTGGAAGGCAATCAAATAACTGCTTTAGAGCAAACTCTTCACCAGTAACCATGCTGTAAAAACTTGCACCATCTATTAGCCTTATTTTTTCATTTTCAGGAAGTTTGCTCCCTGTTTCTTTGTCTGAAGGCGTAAATGGCTTGTCAAACCTCTCTGGCTTTTTGGGAATTATCGTAACATAATAGGCGGTAAAATCCTTATACCTGGAGTTTTTGTGCATGACTGCACTTTCCATGGATTTATACAGCCCTGCTAAATCAGAACCTTTCACGGTGTTGTGTTTATTTTTTATTTCAGCCAATATCCCCCTTTTGGTAGAAAGTAAATCCATAACATTTCCAGTCTTTAGATTGTCCCAACCTTCTACACTACCTAAAACAATTTGGTGAAAATTCCCTATATGGTTTTGAAGCGTTTTTTGGGATTGTCTTGTTTGTTCTCCAAGCATCCAGTTATAGTAATCAATACCAAACCCAGCAATTTGAAAAAGAGCAGAAAAGGGATCAATTACATTTTTTTCAAATTTTGCCTCTGCCTGTTTTTGGGCATTGTTAGCAATATTTAGAAGGTGAAGAATTGCTTCGGATAAATTTGTATCATCTATCCATGATAAATAGGGCATACTTCAATAAAAGTTAAAAAAAGTAATATACCTTAAATAATTGAAAATCACTAAAATGTCAATTCCATCTGACCAGCATTAAAAAGTTTTTCTTCAAACCCATAAGTTTTATAAGCTTCATTCAAAAAACTAATAAGGGAGTAACCAATTTCCCTACCTAGGTTAACAGGCACCGCATTCCCAATTTGCTTGTATTGGTTGGAGACGGAGCCGGCAAATTGCCATTCATCAGGGAAGGTTTGAATCCTTGCGTATTCCCGTACGGTAAATGGCCGTGTTTCATCGGGATGGCACCGCTCGGTTTGTTTTTGTGCCGGACTGCATGTTAATGTTAAGCTGGGTTCATCCCAACTCATTCGCCGGGCCATTCCCGTTTTGCCACCGCCCAGGTAAAAGCTTTTTTGCATATATTCTTTCTGTAAATCCAATGGCAAGTCACGCCAGTAGCCACCAGGGGGCACTTTGTCTAAAACCTCTTTTTTCCTTTTAGGGTATTTTGTGCCTGCGGATGGAGGAACATCTGTTTTATAAAGCCCTCCGGCTTTTAAGGCATCTTTTAATGTATAAATCTGCTTATACGGTTTTGGGTATTGAAAGTCAATTTCAATGTCTTTTCGGATGCCTACCAGAATAAGCCGCTCTCTTTTTTGGGGCACTTTGTAAAAAATAGCTTTTAGTATCCTTGGGTCAAGTGGACGGTAGCCAATTTCATCTAAAATGGATTTCATCCCTTCCAGGGTGCGCCCGTCGTCATGGTTGAGCAGGCCACGCACATTTTCCCCTACACAAATCAGGGGCTTGGTTTCATCAACCGTCCTGGCAAATTCATAGAATAACGTGCCTCGGGCATCTTTAAGCCCTAGTTTTTTGCCAGCATAAGAAAACGCCTGGCAGGGGAATCCCCCCGTAACTACATCTACTTTATTTTTGTAAGCAGAAAATGAAACATTTTTTATGTCGTCTTCTATTACCTTCCATTGTGGCCGGTTTATGCGCAAGGTTTCAGCTGCCCAATGGTCAATTTCATTTAGCCCTACACATTTTAGCCCGGCTTGCTCAAGCCCAATGGCCAGCCCCCCGGCCCCCGCGAATAATTCCAATACAGAATAGTTATGCTTGGGAAGCACCTCGTTTCCATTGTCTGCCGGGTTGAACAAAAAGTCAAGCTCCTCAAACACTTTGAGTTGCTCTTTCCGGTACACCCTGTAATTGCTCATGGGCTCCCGTACGGCGGTTAGCTTTCCATTGTTGTCCCATCGCCTCAGTGTTTCTTTGCTTTTACCGAGTAAATCGGCAACCTCTGATAATGTATAGTAGTCTTTCATTTCATAACCAAATTATAATACCTTACACATGGTTACAAATATAGGATTAAAATTATTACTTCAAATAAGTTTTTATTATTTTCATTTCATGGCCAAAAACTATGAGGAACAACCGATAAAAGTGCCCCGATTTAAGGAGTCGGCAGGTTTTTATACGACGGAAGAAAGAAGCAAACTTATGTCAAAAATCAGGGGCAAAAACACCAAGCCTGAACTGATGTTTAGACAGGCACTTTACCATCAAGGCATCCGATACCGGATAGATTATAAAGGCTTACCTGGAAAGCCGGATATATCAAATATTACTAAAAAATTTGTGGTATTTATAGACGGGGAATTCTGGCATGGGTATGAATGGGAAGAAAAGAAAAAGAAGATAAAAGCCAATCGGAAATTCTGGATACCCAAAATTGAGCGCAACATGCAAAGGGACAGTGAAAACAACAAAAAACTCTCGGAAATGGGCTTTCGGGTTTTTCGTTTTTGGGAGCATGAAGTAAAAAAAGACTTAAACAGGTGCGTGGGGGAAGTTCTGGAATATCTTCATTCAAATTAACTATTTTTTCACTACCTTCCCCAAAAAACTCGTTGTAACAACTATGGTAGAACAGGAGTTTCAGGAAAATAGCGACAATATTCATCAGGAAATGTATGAATGTATTCTCTCAACCAGTCGATGGTTGGAAGGCAATGCCAACGAAACGTTTAAACCCCTTGGCATTACAGCCCAACAGTATAACGTGCTGCAAATCCTGAAAGAAAAGCATCCTGAAAGCTGCACGGCCGCTTTCGTAAAGAAAACAATGGCCGAGAAAAACCCTGACCTGACCCGGTTGGTTGACAGATTGGAGAAAAAAGGCATGGTATCCCGAAAGGTGTGTTCCGACAATCGCCGGAAGGTAGACATTACCATCACTACCAAAGGCCTTTCCATGCTCAATGTGGTGGCTCCCCTGGTGGATGAACAATACAAAGTATTGCACAAAATATCTTCAGAGGAAGCCTACCTGCTGTGCCGCATTTTAGAAAAGTTGAGGAATTAAAAAGACTTCGCAATATCTACAAAGTCTCGTGCTTTGAGGGAAGCACCACCAATCAGTCCGCCATCTACATCTGCTCCGGCAAAAATTTCTTTGGCATTGCCAGGCTTGCAGCTTCCACCATACAGGATAGAAATATTATCGGCTACTTCTTTTCCATACTTTTCAGCCAAAGTTGACCGCAGGAAGGCATGCATTTCCTGTGCCTGCTCAGCCGAAGCGGTTTTTCCGGTACCAATAGCCCAGATGGGTTCGTAAGCAATAATGGTTTTTTGTAGCTGCTCAGCGGAAAGATGAAAAAGGCTGTTTTGGATTTGTTGGGCAACGTACTCATTTTGGCGGTTGCTTTCACGAATTTCCAAAGGTTCACCGCAGCAAAAAATAGGCGTCATGCTGTGTTCCAGTACCACATCTGTCCTTTTGGCAAGCAGTTCATCGCCTTCTCCAAAATATTCCCTTCTTTCGCTATGGCCTAAAATTACATATTCAACGCCTACAGACTTCAACATGGAGGCGGAAATTTCACCGGTGTAAGCGCCCGAAAGGTGTTCACTGCAATTTTGGGCAGCCAGGGCTACTTTCGTACTTCCTGCCAGTAGTTGAGAGACAGCACTCAAATGAATGAAAGGCGTGCCAACAATAATTTGCACATCATCGGTAAGCTCATCATCTATGATGTTTACTACCTCAGAAGCTAAGGCTTTTCCTTCTTCAAGGGTGAGGTTCATTTTCCAGTTTCCGGCAACTACTTTTTTTCTCATGACGTAAGGTTGATTTTGAAGTTCGGCGCAAATGTAGCAGAACTTTCACTGATTAAAAAATGTATAACTTTGCATGTTCAGTTGGCAGTAGCAATAGGCAGCAGGCAGTCTTGAACCCTGCTGCCTACTGCCACTAAATATTGCCTACTTTCTAAATTACCTGAAAATAATGAGAATAGACATCATCACATGCTTACCCTCTCTGCTCGAAAGTCCTTTTTCAGACTCTATCCTGAAAAGGGCACAGAACAAGGGGCTGGTAGAAGTAATTGTACACGACTTGCGCAAGTACGCCACTGGCAAACACAAGCAGATTGATGACTACGCCTATGGTGGGGGTGCGGGTATGGTACTGATGATAGAACCCATCGCACGCTGCATAGATGATTTGAAGGCCGAGCGGGATTATGATGAAATAATTTACATGACCCCCGATGGAAAAACGCTTACCCAAAATATGGCCAACGAAATTTCGCTCATGCGAAATATCATCATCTTGTGCGGACATTACAAAGGTGTAGATGAACGGGTGCGCGAGCACTACATTACCCGTGAGATAAGTATTGGTGATTTTGTACTGTCGGGTGGGGAACTAGCCGCCGCTGTGCTGGCCGATGCCGTCATCCGCCTCATACCGGGCGTGCTGTCTGACGAAACTTCTGCCCTTACCGACTCTTTTCAGGATCATTTGCTTGCGCCTCCGGTGTACACCCGTCCTGCCGACTTCAAAGGCCACAAAGTACCCGATATTTTGCTTTCCGGGCACGACCAGGCTATTGAAAACTGGCGCTTTGAACAAGCCGTAAAACGCACTACCGAGAGGCGGCCTGACCTGTTGCAGTAGTCATAGCATTCAGGATATTCTTGCCCGCTCCAAAAGGTTGCCTGAGAAGCTAATTCCCCAATTTTATCCTTCACTTGCTCTTTTCCTCACTTTTCCACATCGGGTTACATTTTTAGTATGGTGCCTACTAATATTTGAAGATGTACAATAATTTATAAAAAAAGTATAATATTTAATTAAAATTATTATATTAGCAAAATAGTCACTGATGTAATAAATAGGATAATTTAAACTTTTTACTGTGGAATATCGTAAAGCAACAAAGCTGAAGCAACTAAATTGAGTTGTATAGCTCAGAAAAAGAGCGATTTGTTGTAAAAAACTTACGGTCTGTTCTAGAAATAACCTCAGTAAGAAGTTGTTAGGCAAACGATAGAAAAATGGAAACATTAAATAACCTAACCAAAGACACGGGCATGCTTAAACGAAAGCGTGTGTGGTCAAAAGGTTTTTATATACTGTTTGGCATGTTGTTTTTGGTGCCAGTTTCATGTAATTATGAAACAGCTACCATCACCAAAAGCCAGCAAGACCAGCATATCATTCCTCCTCCGGTAAGTTTTGACCTCGATAAAATAAAGAAAAGGGGAAGCCTGGTAGCTATTATTGATAATAGTTCTACCAGCTATTTTTTGTATAGAGGACAGCCAATGGGTTATGAATATGAGTTACTCAGCCTTTTGGCAAAAGAACTGGATGTTCGGCTGGAATTGCTCATCACTACCGATGTAGAAGATGCCATGATTAAATTGAATTTGGGACAGGGAGACTTGATTGCCCACAGCCTGCCCATTACAGCAAAGCGGAAAGCACATGTGGCTTTTACCGAGCACCACAACGAAGTGCAGCAGGTACTGGTGCAAAGAAAGCCTGACCTGAAGCAGGAAGACCAGGAGATAATACGCAATCCTTTGGATTTAGAGGGAAAAACGGTGTATGTAAAGAAAGGCTCTGCCTATGAAGTACGCCTGCACAACTTAAATGAAGAAATTGGCGGAAATATCAAGGTAAAAACCGTAGACGGCATTGATACGGAAACTCTGATTGCCCAGGTAGCCAAAGCGGAGATTGATTATACCATTGTAGACGAAGATGTGGCAAAGGTAAGCAACATTTACCACCCTAACCTGGATGTAAACACAGCGGTAAGCTTTCCTCAGAAAATAGCCTGGGCTACCCGGAAAAACGCCCCTGAATTGCTGAAAACCGTCAATACCTGGATTCGGAAAATGAAGAAGAAAACGGAGTATTATGTGATTTATAACAAATACTTCAAAAACCCCCAGGCTTCCCTGCGCAGGTTAAAAAGCACGTACTCTTCCATTACCAATACGGGAAAAATTTCGCCTTACGATGCACTGATACAAAACGCTGCTGACCAGCTCGGATGGGATTGGCGATTGTTGGCTGCTCAGATTTACCAGGAATCCCGGTTTAAAAGGGATGCTGAGTCATGGATGGGAGCCGTGGGGTTGATGCAAATCATGCCCGCCACCGCCGAAACCTTCGGGGTAGAAGATCTCACCGACCCGGCTGAAAGCATCAGGGCAGGGGTAACCTACCTGGCGTGGCTCGACCGCCTTTGGGGAAAATATATACCCGATACCAATGAGCGAATTAAATTTGTGCTGGCTTCTTACAACGCCGGACAGGGGCACGTGCTGGATGCCCGAAGGCTTGCCCGAAAATATGGACATAATCCCAACAGATGGCATGAAGTAGAAGATTTCCTGCTCAGAAAATCAAGCCCTGAGTTTTATAACGATCCCGTTGCCTACTCAGGCTATTGCCGGGGCGATGAGCCGGTAACGTATGTAAAAGACATTTTGAACCGCTACCAACGGTACAAGCAATTGGTAGATACGCAACCACAACAAGTTTTGGCTTCTTTGTAATTAATTCAAGGAACATCCTGCTTAAAGGATGGAGGCCCCCGAATAAATCTGGGGACAAGTATTTACTTATTTGGGGGTAACATATCCGCTACAATTTTACCCGAAAGCAGGCATAAAGGAATGCCTCCTCCGGGATGCACGCTCCCCCCACAAAAATACAAGCCTTTGATTTTGCTGCTATAGTTGGCATGCCGTAAAAAGGCTGCGTATTTGTTGTTAGAACTATTACCATACAAAGCCCCTCGGGCCGAGGAAGTTTTTTGCTCTATCAATCTTGGATCAAGAATGGTTTCTGTTTCAATGAGTTTTGAAATATCCGTATGTAGCATCCGGCTTATTTTCTGAATAATAAACGTACGGGCCTTATCAATCAGCGCATCCCAGTCTTGTCCGGAGTTGTTGGGTACATTAATCATGGTAAACCAGTTTTCACAACCCTTCGGAGCGTCTTCCGGTTGGTATTTGGACGTGATATTGATATAAACCGTAGGGTCTTTATAAATATCCCGTTTTTGAAAAATGTGCTCAAACTCAGCCTTGTAATTTTCGCTAAAGAAAATATTGTGCAAATCCAGTTGCGGAAATTCTTTTCGGATGCCCCAGTAAAAAATAAGGGCCGAGCTGGACTTAGGCTGATTAAGTAACTTTTTCGGTTGAAATGAAGTAGGAAGCAATTTTTTGTAAGTATTCACCATATCCATATTGCTCACTACTTTATCAAAGTAATGTGTTTTTTCTTCTAACTGTATTCCTTTTACCTGCCGGTTTTCTACCAAAATTTTCTCAACTTTTGCATTGAAATGAAAAGTAACGCCTAACCGTTGGGCAAGTTGAAAAAGGCTTTTTGTAATGGCATGCATACCTCCTTTCGGAAAAAACGCCCCGATGTTAAACTCCAGGTGCGGAATGATTTGCATGGTGGCCGGGGTTTGATAAGGGTCAGAGCCATTATATGTAGCATACCGGTTGAATAATTGCACTACTTTTGGGTCAGAGAATTGTTTAGTATTGGCCTCGTGCAACGTATTGAAAAAATTGAGCCTGGGCATGCGGGAGTAAGCCTTCAATGCCTTTTTATTCAAAAACGTTTGCCATTGGTGCAGGGAACGTTCCATGAACAATTCGCTGAGGGTTTCATACAAAAAAGCACTGTGCTGCAAGGCAGCAAGCACTTCTTCCTTTTTTACGGTGGTTTTACCGGCTATTTCCACTGCAAACTTTTCCTTATCGGCATAGCCGGAAATGATGGCGCCATCTTCGTAAAAATATTCGCAGGTAACAGGAAGTCGCTGGTATTGGAAATGGTCGGATGGGTTTTCTCCGGAAAGGTGAAAGAGTTCATTTACCAGGTGGGGCATTGTAAAAAGGGAAGGCCCGGCATCAAACCGGAATCCTTTTGACCGGATTTCAGAAAGCTTTCCGCCGGGGTAGGCATTGGCTTCAAAGATAGTAACCTTGTATCCTTTATTAGCTAAACGGATAGCCGAGGAAAGCCCCCCAATGCCAGCACCAATGATAGCTACGGAAGGCCTACCAGATACTTGAGTGGCTGATGGAATCATATACCTAATAACCTACCTGTGCCGTTTTTGTTTCTGCCCCTTACGGTAAAGTACAAACATAGCCCCGAGTCCGAGCAATAACCCGATAGCTTCGCGGGCGCCTTCCACATACGGTCGGTCATCTGACATGGCATCAATGCTATATCCGGATTGTATCCATTCAAAAATACTGGGGACCAGATAAATAAAATACAAAATGAAGATAATCATGGCCGGAATCAGCACCGTATTGTTAAAACGATCGTAGATCGCCAGGAATGACATCAGGGCTACAAAGCCGTATAAGATGGCCCAGATGTACCAGTCCTGGTCGTTGTACTGAAAGAAGGCAAAGGCACCAAATAGGAGTGTGAAAATGATATAGAGGATTTTCATAGGATAAAATGGGTTAATTTTGATTACCAAATATAAAGAAAGCAAAAATATATTTGCTACCCATCATTTAGCGTATTTACTTTAACGGTTCAAATATTATATAATGAACTTTTTACAAACGCTAAGCAACAAAATTGACAACCTGAACGAAGCCGTAGGAAAAGGTGTGGCCTGGCTGAATACGCTTTTGGTACTACTGATTTGTTATGATGTAATTGCCCGGTATTTGTTCAACTCTACTTTTTCGGCCATTATTGAACTGGAGTGGCATTTATTCGCTTTCATCTTTCTGGTAGGTGCGGCCTATGCGCTTAAACATGATAAGCATGTGCGGGTAGATGTATTCTATGCCAACTTTACCGAAAAACAGCAAGCCTGGGTCAATTTGCTGGGCACCGTGTTCTTTCTGATTCCGTTTTGTCTCATCGTTATTTATACATCTATTCGGTTTACAGGCAACGCTTTTGCCATCAATGAAGGCTCGCCCGATCCCGGTGGGCTGCCTGCCCGGTACGTTGTAAAAGCGGCCATTCCCATCGGTTTTACTTTACTATTATTGCAGGCAATTTCCCTTTTGATAAAATCATTGCTTACCCTTACCCATAAAAACACAGCGAATGGCTGAAGCGCTCCCCATTATTCTGTTTGCACTTATTTTTATTCTCATTCTTTTTGGCTATCCGGTGGCGTTTACCTTAGGAGGTATTTCCGTCATTTTTGGCCTGATTATTTTTGATGTAGACTTTTTTTATCTCCTCTCGTTGCGGATTTACGGCACGATGAACAACTATGTGCTGTTGGCAGTGCCCTTGTTCATTTACATGGGCATCATGCTGGAAAAGTCTGGCTTAGCCGAAAGTTTACTGGAAACCATGGCCTTGCTCTTCGGAAAATTTAGGGGAGGCCTGGCTATCTCTGTTGTTGTGGTAGGCGCTATGCTGGCAGCTTCCACAGGCATTGTGGGGGCGACTGTTATTACGATGGGGTTGATTAGCTTGCCCACCATGCTCAAGCGGGGTTACAGTGCCGAACTGGCAACGGGAACCATTGCTTCTTCCGGTACATTGGGGCAAATCATTCCCCCCTCTGTGGTTTTGGTACTCTTGGGATCTGTGCTCAATGTTTCCGTCGGGGATTTATTTGCAGCCGCCGTCATTCCGGGGGTTGGGTTGGTATTGTGCTACTTGCTGTACATTATTGGCATTTCCATCATCAAACCCGAACGTGCACCGGCCATGCCCGCCGAGGAAGTTGCAGCCTTTCGCACGAAGGGAATGGCACGGAAAGTATTCGGGGCTTTTGTGCTTCCTTTCTTACTGATTGTAGCCGTGTTAGGCTCTATTTTCGCCGGCATTGCTTCCCCTACTGAAGCCGCTGGAATTGGGGCATTTGGGGCTGCTTTGCTCACCATCTTTCAGGGCAGGTTCAATATGAAAGTTCTCAAAGAAGTGATGTATGAAACTACCCACCTCACCTGCATGGTGTTTATTATTTTGGTGGGGGCCACGGCTTTTGCCCTGGTCTTCAGGGGGCTGGGGGGCGACCGCTACATTACCGAGCTGATTGAAACGGCTAACCTTTCGCCCATGGGCTTTTTAGCCATTGTAATGGTGGTGGTTTTCATCGCTGGGTTTTTTATAGATTTTATCGAGATTATCTTCATCATTGTGCCCGTGGTGGCACCTATTTTTAATCAGATGGGCATCGATTTGGTATGGATTGGCATTTTGCTGGCCATGAACCTGCAAACCTCTTTTTTATCACCCCCTTTTGGTTTTGCCCTTTTTTACCTGAAAGGTGTAGCCCCACCCGAAGTGAAAACCCAACACCTGTACCGGGGCATCATTCCTTTCATTATCATTCAGGTAATATTTCTGGCATTGGTGATTATGTTCCCAGAGATGGTAACCGTTTTGTTATCGGATTAATTGTAAGGGAGCGGTTGTCGGTAGCGTTACAATCTACTACAATAAGATTACCTATTTTTGGATAAACTAAGTAAAAACCAAACCCAAAGAATGTGAAGGAGAAGTGTTTATTAATGATTTTTGTGAAAAAGCCGGAAGCAGGCAAAGTAAAAACCCGCCTGGCTGCTACCATAGGAAACGAAAAAGCATTGCAGGTATATATGCAGTTATTAGAGCGCACTCGGGAAGTTACCCGGCCTATGCTTTGCCACAAAACCGTATATTATACTCCTGAAATTGTTGAAAAAGATTTTTTTGATGCATCACATTATCAGAAAGCATCACAGAGCAACGGAGATTTGGGCCAGCGTATGCAAAAAGCTTTTGAAACTGCTTTTGCAGATGGATATGAAAAAGTATGCATTATCGGTAGTGATTGTTATGAGCTTGACACAAACATACTGAAAGAAGCATTTGCCCAACTTGACGAAAAAGATGTGGTGATAGGCCCTGCCACCGACGGAGGGTATTATTTGCTGGGGATGAAAAAAATGCATTTTCAATTATTCCAAAACAAGCAATGGAGCACGGCTTCAGTATTTTCTTATACTTTGGATGATGTAAAAAAGGATGACCTCAGCTTTTTTCTGCTGCCTGAGCTAACCGATGTGGATGAGGAGGAAAATCTCATTACCCTTGAGCAACCCAGTGAAAAAGCATAAACGCTTATCCGAATAGCTTTTTAAGACATTTTGTCATTTATTTATAAGAAGCCATTATTATTAATGCCATAATGTCATTAATAAGGGGCTTTTTTGTCTCTAAAACCACCATGTTTTCTACTGGCATCCGGTTTGTAAATATGAGGATGTAAGTAAAAAAATTGAATCATAAACTAAAAAATATATAAAACAATGACACTGATACGATATAAATCAAATCCGAATGACATGTGGTTTCCTTCATTTTCAAATTTGTTCAACAACTTTCTTGAAGATGACCTGAATGGCCTGAAAACCAAAGCCTCAGTTACCTTACCAGCCGTAAATATCAAGGAAAGCGATGATGGCTTCCGGGTAGAACTGGCAGCCCCCGGCCTGGATAAGAAAGACTTCAAGATAGAAGTAGAAAACAATGTATTGAAGGTTTCTTCTCAAAAAGAAGAGAAAAAAGAGGAAAAAGCTGATGATGGTGGTTACTCAAAAAGAGAGTTCAGCTATCAATCATTCCAAAGGGCTTTTACGCTTCCGGAAACTGTGGATGCTGACAAAATTGAGGCTGCTTACAACGACGGCATTTTGTCACTTCATATTCCTAAGAAAGAAGAAGCCAAAGAAAAACCTGCAAGAACGATTGCGGTTTCATAAATTTCCATAATTACATAATAATAGAGGGCAGTTATTCAATTGCCCTTTTTTTATGCCCTGTGCGTTGCATTCATGGTGAATTTTATTGTGTTAACGGAGGTTTTTTGGGGTTTGACAGAAATCTTAATTACCTTAAAATTATTCATATTATTTTTATGAAAGAATGTGCTTGCAACAATTAAGGTTGTAGGTATGTTCTCATATTTTCTACTTTTATCAAACCTAAAATTTGAAATCATGGGCAAAACAATCACCGACATTGAAGGCATTGGGCCGGTTCACCAGAAGGAATTGGCAAAGGCTGGTATCAGATCAGTAAATAAGCTACTGGAAAAAGGTTGTACACGAAAAGGCAGAAAAGAAATAGCTGCGGCCAGTGGGGTAGATGAAAAGCGGGTGTTAGATTGGGTAAACATGGCCGATCTTTTCCGCATCAAAGGAATTGCCACACAGTTCGCTGAATTGCTAAAAGCAGCCGGGGTAGATACCGTAAAAGAACTGAGAAACCGGAATGCCGAGCATCTGCATGCCAAATTACTGGAAGTAAATGCAGCTAAAAAACTTACGCGGGTAGTACCCGGGCAAAAGCAGGTAGCAGGGTTTGTAGATCAGGCAAAGAAGTTAGACCCAATGGTAACTTATTAAGATTTTCATGGGGTATTTGGGTTTTGGCCCCCATAAAAGATAGAAGCCTGTCCACACGGACAGGCCCTATTCACACTATACAACCTAACCTAAATCTTAAATGTCTATTAATATTTTTTTAAATCACTACTGCCAGGCTCAATAAATTACTGCTGGCCTGCAATCCCGATTTATCCAGTGCATTTTTGTTGATTTTAAACTTCAGTTTAGAACCATCAATAAAGAAACTTACAGAAGCGCCCTCTGCAGCGAGGTCTTCTTCTGCTACTACCAGAACATCGGTTCCTCGGACTGCCTCCAAAATACCCTGTAGCTGCCCCGAATTAGATTTGGGCAAATACAAGATTTGGCATTTTTTTGCTTCTGTTACACTGCTTATATTTTGTACCTGAATAGGCTTTCCTTTTACTTCTTTGTTTTGCAGGTTGGCTCCCAACTCTTTGGTGGCACTGCTTTCGTCCAAAACACCAATTACAAATGCACTGCCCTGGCTTTGCCAGTTGATGTATTTGGTGAAGTTATACATATAAATAGCTTCCAGTTTTTTGGTTGAAATTTGGGCATTGCTCTCAATAAAGAAAAGCAACGAAAATACGCCAATTAATAATACTACTCTTTTCACGATAATACTTAAAGTTAATTTCTTTTTAATGTGTCTGCTGTAGTACATAACTTCATCCGAATGTTTAGATAAAACATTAAATTCACATAGCTGACACAAAACTAACAGGCGGATGTTTCATTAACCCATGATGTTGAACGCTTATCGTACACATGTAATTTAAGGGCCTAATCCTACCAAATTTTAGCCTGGCAGAATGGTCTAAATCCTTAAAATTTTTCTTGAAAAATCGTGGCCTTGTGCCCTATCTATTATTTATTATCTTTACGAAGGTGTGCAGGAAAGCAATAATGAAGTGCGAAAATATGTCGTATGGACAAAGAAGGGTATTTAATAAAAAAGCCCTCCCGCAAAAGCAGGAAGGCTGTGGTGATGAGTGGACTCGAACCACCGACTCACGGATTTTCAGTCCGATGCTCTACCAACTGAGCTACATCACCCGGTAAAGAGGGTACAAAAGTAGATATTTTTCGCTGACTGCAAAAGGTTTTTTGATACATTTTCACGGAATGATACCCCGATAATTCATTGCTATGGAGTTTATGTCACAAGTCGCTTTTATATTGGTGGCCGGAGTAGCTGCTTTTTTTCTGACAAAACGCATCCTGAGGATCAGAAAAAATATCAAAATGGGCCGTGAAATAGACCAGTCTGACCACCCTGCTGCCCGGTGGAAGAACATGTTGCTGATCGCCTTTGGGCAGAAAAAAATGTTCAAAAGGCCGCTGCCGGCCCTCATGCACCTGCTTATTTATGTAGGTTTTTTGGTTATTAACCTGGAGGTGTTGGAGTTTGTGCTGGATGGCATCTTTGGTACGCACCGGCTATTTGCGCCTTATTTGGGCGAGGTATATACCGTTGCTATCAATATTTTTGAGTTTTTGGCGGTAGCCGTTATTGTTGCCTGCGTGGTATTTCTGGTACGCAGGAATATAGTTGGGTTAAAACGTTTTTCAGGGCAGGAAATGACAAGCTGGCCCAAGCTGGATGCTAATTTAATATTAATTATAGAAATTGCCCTGATGCTGGCCATTCTTACCATGAATGCCACAGACCAGCTTTTACAGCAAAGAGGGGCGGAAGGGTATACCGTAACAGGCACTTTCTTTTTCAGCGCCCCGCTTATGCCCATTTTTGAAGGGATGAGCACCAATGCCCTCATTTTTACTGAACGCCTGGCCTGGTGGCTGCACATCATCGGTATTTTAGGGTTTGCCATCTATATTACCTATTCCAAGCATTTGCACATATTCATGGCGTTTCCTAACACGTACTACGCCAAACTGGAACCTAGGGGAAAAATGATAAACATGCCGGAAGTAACCAAAGAAGTGCAACTGATGTTGGGTTTGCAAACCGATGGCGAAAATAACAATACTGAAGAAATAAGCCGGTTTGGTGCCAAAGACATCAACGATCTCTCCTGGCCCGATCTCATGGGTGCGTATGCCTGTACCGAATGTGGCCGTTGTACCTCAGAATGCCCGGCAAATATGACTGGAAAAAAACTCTCTCCCCGAAAAATTATGATGGATACACGCGACCGTTCCGAAGAAGTAGGGCGCAGTTTGGCAAAAGGAGGAAAAGGGCTGGAAGACGGCAAAACCCTTCTGGACGATTACATTACCCGTGAAGAGATAAACGCATGCACTGCCTGCAACGCATGTGTAGAAGCATGCCCTGTAAATATTGACCCCCTCACGATTATCTTACAAATGCGGCGGTACATTGCCATGGAAGAGGCTGCTTCCCCCACTTCTTGGAATGCCATGTTTTCTAACATTGAAACCAGTTTTTCTCCCTGGAAGTTTGCCCCCACCGACCGCTTTAAGTGGGCAGATGAATTAAAAGATAAAAAGTAAAGAGTTATTGGTTAATCGTTATTAGTTAATTGAACGATAACTAATAACGATTAACGAAAAACAATAAACATGAACGAAGAAAACAACATACAAATCCCAACGATGGCCGAAATGACTGCCAAAAATGAAACACCTGATGTGTTATTTTGGGTAGGTTGTGCCGGCTCGTACGATGACCGCTATAAAAACGTAACCAGGGCGTTCGTAAAAATCCTCAATAAGGTGGATATCAAATTTGCCGTTTTGGGAACAGAAGAGTCCTGCACGGGTGACCCGGCACGAAGGGCAGGTAATGAATTTTTGTTCCAAATGCAGGCGGTGGCCAACATACAAGTGCTGAATGGATATAATGTGCAGAAAATTGTAACCGCATGCCCGCATTGCTTCAATACGCTCAAGAACGAATATCCTGAACTTGGCGGTAATTACGAAGTCATCCATCACTCGGCTTTTTTACAGCAACTCATCAACGAAGGTAAAATAGTGATGAAAGGAGGCGGTACTTTTAAAGGAAAAAAAATTACGTATCACGATTCTTGTTACCTCGGGCGTGTCAATAATATTTATGAAGCCCCTCGCGATGTGCTGGAAGCCCTGGACGCCGAACTGATAGAAATGAAACGATGCCGCACCAAAGGATTATGTTGCGGTGCAGGAGGCGCCCAGATGTTTAAAGATGCAGAACCCGGCAAAAAAGAAGTAAATATTGAACGTACCGAAGAAGCCCTGGCTACCGGGGCAAATGTGATAGCCAGTGCCTGCCCTTTTTGCATGACCATGCTGTCAGATGGTGTCAAAAATAAAGAAAAAGAACAGCAGGTAGCCATAAAAGATTTAGCTGAGCTGATTGCAGAAAATGAAGGTTTGTGACCCCTTTTCTAAAATGGCCTGAATGGTTATTTATTGAAATACAAACTGGTTACAAAAAGCAAAACATGAGCGGTATCGCCGAAGTAATCATCTGCGCGGTATTCTGCCCCAAGTTCCAGTTTATTTTTGGAAGACAACTGCCATCCGATTGCGGCATAAAAGCGGTTTTCAGGAGAAAAACTTTTCTGTGCGAATGCTCCTAAAAATTCGTTGGATACTACAAAATAAGCTTCTTTGGGGTTAACCTGCCGTCCGTTCAGTGGTATATCATAGCTGAGTTTATAACTTAAGCGAACCTCATTAACATCGCGGGTGAAATACCTGTAGGCTATCCTGGGCCGGTTACCGATACGTGCGGCTCCTAAAAAGAATGAAAAGGTATATTGTGCCATTATCTTGTGTTCAGTATTTATTACGCTGGTATCCGGCATGGTTCTCAAGCCCAGCAAATACCCTCCACCAATACTTGAATTAGAAAATAATGCGTAACTGGCCAGCAACTGAAACTCCGACCGCTCCATCAGGGGGTCGGTAGGAATATATGATTCGTTTTGGTTGTTGTAAAGAAACAACCGCGGGTTGGCCTTGCCATTAAAAGTCCATCGGTTAGAATATTTCCAGGTGAAAGAAAGTTCCGGACTCCAAAGTGTTTCGACTCCCTGGGCAAAAGAAAAAGAAAAACCTGCCAAACACAGGCTCAAGGTTAAAAAATATTGCTTCACGTTTTTTTCAGATAATTATCGCATAGGTTAATAAAAAATGTTGTCCTCGCCCCTTTTCAGGATTTTTCGTTTTTCCATAAACTTTCCGTTATGGTCAAATAGCAGTTCAAAAGAACCAAGGGTATTTCCGGCCCGCGTATCTACTTCCAGTTCGTATCGGGTTTCAAAATTTTCAAAATCCCTGTCGCTAAAATCTTCCACTGCGTCTTCAGCATCAATTTTTTGTGGGTAATACTGCTGCTGCACACGGGTAAAAACATATTTATCATAATTTTCCTGTAAGTATTCACTAATATGCTTGCGTGCCTCTTCTTCAATTTCTTCAAAATCGATAAGCTTTTCAATGTCAATGAGGGTGCCGTCTTTCTGGTATTCAATGCTAAAAAACCTTTTATCAAATTTGCCTTTTACTTCGTAAGTTTCGGCATCCCCATCAGTTTCGTAATAGTATCGGACGCGCGCGGCATCTTCAAGAAAAGGCTCAATACTTTCCAGGATTTTGTCGGGCAAATCCCGCTTTTTAATAGATTGTTCATACTCTCTTTTTTCATCCTGGGCCATGCTACTGACATTTGTCAGAATAACCATACAACCCAACAGTAAAATCTTTACTTTCATTAATTTGGTAACGTTGGTTTCTTGTATACATATAAGTGAGATGGTGTGTAAAGGTTTCATTTTACTATTCTGTTTAAGGTCGCTTTCCTCCCATACTTTTCCTTTCCCATCGGAATTTTCGGTTTTTTTTGATAATCTTGTACTCCCGTGTCATTCAAAAAACCAGGCAGGATACCAGCTTAACCGACAACTAACTATTCATGACGCAATTATCTACATATCTGCTGGGCTACGATGTAGGCAGCTCTTCCATAAAAGCAAGTCTTATTGAAGCCGAAACAGGTAAATTGGTAGGTTCCGCTACCTCACCAAAAACCGAAATGGCCATGCAGGCCCCACAGGAAGGCTGGGCCGAGCAAGACCCGGAAGCCTGGTGGGAGCATATCGTCAAAGCTACGGCTGAGCTTAAAGAAAAATATCCAAAAGCTGTTGGTGAAGTAATGGCCATTGGCATTTCTTATCAAATGCACGGGCTGGTAGTGGTGGATGAACAACAAAATGTACTGCGCCCTTCCATCATCTGGTGCGATAGCCGGGCGGTAGCTACCGGAAAGAGGGCTTTTGAAGCAATTGGAGAAGAAAATTGTTTGCAGCATCTTCTCAATTCTCCTGGAAATTTTACGGCTTCTAAGCTCAAATGGGTGAAGGATAATGAACCACAGATATACGAAAAAATTCACAAAGCCATGCTGCCTGGTGATTTTATTGCCATGAAAATGACGGGGGAAATCACCACCACCATCTCGGGCCTTTCAGAAGGTATTATATGGGACTTTAAAGAGCAAACCACTGCAAATACCCTTTTAGAGCATTACGGCATCGATAAAAACCTGCTGCCCGATGTTGTGCCTACCTTTTCGGTGCAAGGAGAATTGGGTTGGGAAGCTGCTGAAAAACTGAGCCTGCAACCCGGTATCAAAATTGCCTATCGGGCGGGCGACCAGCCCAATAATGCACTTTCTTTGAACGTAATCCGTCCGGGTGAAGTGGCTACCACCGCAGGTACTTCCGGGGTTATTTACGGCGTAAGCGACCAGTTGGATTACGATAAACAATCAAGAGTGAATACGTTTGCCCATGTTAATTACAGCCAAACCGCCCCAAAATATGGCATACTAGCTTGTGTCAATGGCACAGGTATCTTGAACAGCTGGCTGAAAAACAACCTGCTGAGTGGCAAATCTTATGAGGAAATGAACATGCTGGCTGCCAGTGTGCCCATTGGCGCTGAAGGGGTAAGCATACTGCCTTTTGGCAACGGGGCCGAACGCACATTGAGCAACCGGGATTTGTTTGCTCATTTTCACGGCTTACGCTTTAACTCACATAACGTTGCACACATTGTACGGGCAGCCCAGGAAGGTATTGTTTTCGCCCTCAAATACAGTTTTGATATCATGCAAAACATGGGCGTAGCTGCCAGTACGGTACGGGCCGGGCACGCCAATATGTTCCTGAGCCCCGTCTTCCGGGAAGCGTTTGCCAATGCTACCGGAGCTACCGTAGAGCTTTATGATACAGATGGCTCTCAGGGGGCTGCCCGGGGCGCTGGAGTAGGTGCCGGGTATTACCGAAACTTTGAAGAAGCCTTCGCGGGATTACAAAAACTGGATACCATAGAACCCGACCAAAACCTACAGCCAGCTTATGCCGAAGCGTATGGAAACTGGCTCAAAACTTTAGAAAAACAGATGGAATAATATTACAATCTGGGCTTATTGCCCGCCAATTATCAACTTTAAACAATCAACTAAAAACTCAATCATGTCATACTTTCCGAATATCGAGAAAATCAAATTCGAAGGGCGCGAGTCTGATAACCCTTTGGCATTTAAATTTTATGATGAAAACCAGGTAGTGGCCGGTAAAACCATGAAAGACCACCTCCGCTTTGCCATCGCCTACTGGCA
Organism: Cyclobacteriaceae bacterium; assembly: GCA_965230065.1. Taxonomy (GTDB): domain Bacteria; phylum Bacteroidota; class Bacteroidia; order Cytophagales; family Cyclobacteriaceae. The sequence continues at coordinate 2,047,365 of OZ245942.1, forward strand.
CAGCTTTAACAATGCCAATGCCGATCCTTTCGGCCCCGGCACACGTGCCTTTCCCTGGGACAAAAGCGCTGATGAGGTAGAAAATGCCAAATACAAAATGGAAGCAGCCTTTGAGTTTATGACTAAAATCAATGCTCCTTATTACTGTTTCCACGATGTAGATTTGTCGCCCGAAGGCAATTCTATTGCTGAGTATGAGAAAAACCTGAAAGAACTCACCACCCTTGCCAAAAGTTATCAAAAGGATACGGGCGTGAAGTTACTGTGGGGAACCGCCAACCTTTTCTCTAATCCCCGCTATATGAACGGAGCTTCTACCAACCCTGATTTTGCAGTACTTTGCCATGGGGCTGCCCAGGTAAAAGCTATGCTGGAAGCTACTGTAGAATTGGGCGGTGAAAATTACGTATTCTGGGGAGGCCGTGAAGGCTATGCCGCCCTCATCAACACCAACATGAAAAGGGAGATGGACCACTTGGGCGAGTTCTTGCGCCAGGCCCGCGACTACGGACGCAAAATCGGCTTTCAGGGCACCTACCTCATTGAACCCAAGCCTGCCGAACCAAGTAAACACCAGTATGATTTTGATTCGGCTACCGTTATTGGCTTTTTGAACAAACAAGGTTTGGCGGGAGACTTCAAAATCAATGTAGAAGCAAACCACGCTACCCTGGCACAGCACACTTTTGGGCACGAACTGCAAATTGCTGCCGATGCCAATATGCTGGGCAGCGTAGATGCCAACCGGGGCGATTACCAAAACGGCTGGGATACCGACTACTTCCCTACCGACCTGTACGATGCCATTGATGCCATGATGATTATCCTGGAAAATGGAGGTATTGCACCCGGTGGGTTGAACTTTGACGCGAAAATACGCCGTACCTCCACCGACCTGGAAGATTTGTTCATCGCCCACATTGCCGGGATGGACACCTTTGCCCGAGGATTAATCATTGCCGATGACATCCGGAAGAATTCTAACTTCCTGCAAATGAAAAAAGACCGCTATGCTTCTTATGACAGTGGAGACGGGGCAGATTTTGAAGCAGGAAAACTTACGCTGGAAAACCTTCGCGATTTGGCCATGAAAAATGGAGAACCAAAACAAATCAGTGGAAAAATAGAATTATACGAGAGTATTGTAAATAAATTTATTAAGTAAACTGAAATTATTAAAGCTTATTCTGATTTTCTGTTACAGTAGGGCGGTTGCGTCGGTAGTCAGATCACCGAGCCGCCTTACGAAAAAGCCAGAATATAGCCTGTTGTTTAAGTTTATAGTCCAAAGAATTATTTCAGTGAGATTTTCCACAGGCAACCCGATATCAGGCATTTTGTGAAGAACGCGTAGGGGTAGGGGTGCCTGGCATTTACAGAGAGTTAAGAAACAGCGCTAAAGTCTTTAGCAGTCGAGAGATAGCCTAATATTACATAGAAAATAAATATTATTCACCTAACCAATAGTGAATATGAAGAACCCAGTTAACAACTTATGTAAAAGAAAAAGATGGGTCATCAATCTATCTGTTATTCCGACGAGTTTTTTCGTATTAATCCTTTTGTGCCATTCTCTGACAGCACAACCCATTCCTTTCAAATTCTCTCATGAAGAGTATTTGTTGTACACCAGTGCATATGAAGGCGAGCGTTTTTCTGATGGCCGCCCCAAAGTTTCTGATGATATTCTTGAGCGGATGAAACTGGTGAGCATAGAGGAAGCCTGGGGGGTGCTTAGGCAGCACGGCTACAATTCTCAGTTTGAACAAGGATGGGTAAAAACCCATGAAAACCCGGTATTGGTAGGGCGGGCCGTTACGTGCAGCTTTATCCCCCACCGCCCTGACGTAGCCGATGTGGTAGCCCGGGAAGGTGAAAAACAAGGACTGGAAGGGCGGGACAAACACTGGGTGATGGACAAGCTCACAGAAGATGATGTGATTGTGGCCGATCTCTTCGGCAAAACCGTAGGCGGAGCTTTTGTAGGCGACAACCTGGCCAACATGATCCACAAAAAGACGGGCACCGGCATGATAGTAGACGGCGGGTGCCGCGACCTGGCAGGGGTACTTGAATTACCTGATTTTTATGTATTTAACCGAAACTGGCATCCTTCTACCTCTTCCACTTATGACAAGACGATGGTAATGGGCATGAATGTTCCCGTGCGTATTGGCGAGGCAGCCGTAATGCCGGGCGATGTGGTGCTGGGGCTTCGGGAAGGAGTTATTTTCGTGCCTGCCCATCTGGCTCTTGAAGTGGTGGAAACTTCTGAAATCGTACGCTTACGGGATGAATTTGGGTTTCAGCGCCTCAGGGAAGGAACCTACACAGCCGGGCAAATAGATACCAAGTGGACAGAGGATATAAGAACAGACTTTGCAGCATGGGTAAAAGCCAGAAAAATTAATCTTTCTTCTTTTCAGGAAGAGTTAATGAGAGCGATCGATTGATACCCGGATCGATAAAATAATTAAAGCATAATCTTAATACCATAAATCATGAAACAAGTAGCATTAGGCATTGACATTGGCGGTACGAATACCAAGTTCGGTTTTGTAAATGAAGAAGGACATATTTATGCCGAACATTCAATTTCTACTACCCATACGCCTCCCGGCGATGTAGATGCTTATCTGAAATATGTGCATGAAGAAGTAGAAGTCCTGCGCAAAAAGACGGATGAATCCCTGAAAATTGTGGGAGTAGGTATTGGCGCACCCAATGGAAATTACTACACAGGTACCATTGAATATGCGCCCAACCTCTCATTCAGGGGCGTTGTGCCTTTGCTTGATAAGTTTAAAGAATATTATGATGTGCCCATGGCTCTGACCAACGATGCCAATGCAGCCGCCATTGGAGAGATGATTTATGGAGGTGCAAAAGGCATGAAGAACTTTATCGTAATTACCCTGGGTACTGGCCTGGGCAGTGGGTTTGTTACCAACGGTGAGCTGGTAATGGGGCATGATGGGTTTGCTGGCGAAATGGGCCACATTCTCCACAAAGCAAGCGGCCGTACCTGTGGCCTGGGCCGCAGGGGTTGTCTGGAAGCCTATGTTTCGGCAACCGGCATTAAGCGCTCCATATTTAAATTATTGGCAGATATGACAGATGACAGTCCCTTACGCGATATTAGTTTTAATGAACTAACAGCCAGCACCATTACCGATCTCGCCCTGAAGGGAGACAAAATTGCCCTGGCAGCTTTTGATAAGACAAGTAACTTGCTGGGACAGAAACTTTCAGACATGGTGGCAATTTTCAGCCCTGAGGCCATCTTTATGCTGGGTGGACTGGCCAAAGCCGGCGACCTGATTTTTAAGCCTACCAAAAAATATATGGAAGAATATATGTTTCAGGTATTCAGAAATAAGGTGAAAATATTACCCTCTGGGTTGGAAGGAAAAAATGCTGCCGTACTGGGTGCCAGTGCATTGCTTTGGAAGGAAATGGGAGTTACTCCCAAACCCTGATATTTAAATCCTAAAATCAATTTAATCGTTTGGAATTTTAGTCATTTGTGTTTGTTTAGGATTTAGTGCTTTTCAACCTTAACCGTTCAAAAAAATGGTATCTAATCGTCGGAGTTTTATCAAAAAATCAGCCACCGGCCTGGGAGGGCTTGCAGCTGCACATCACAGTCTGGGATCACCAAATACTTCGCAATTTGCAGATAAGAGCGGGCGCCTCCCCCGTGAGGTGTGGATTGCTACCCTTACCCAGCAGGGCATTCAGGGAAAGAATTATGAGGAAATCATCCGGAGCACACTTTCCAAAATGGAGTTGTTTCTGCCCCAGCAACCGGATATTTTCTGCCTGCCAGAAACTTTTCATTACTGGAATATTCAAGGCGAAAGACCTTCAGTGCCTGCGTTGGCCGAAACCTGGGAGGCACCCATTATAGAGGCTATGTCAACTTTTGCGAAAAATAATCACTGCTATGTAATTGCCCCCATTCATACCAAAGATGGCGGAAAGTGTTACAACGCAGCGGTGGTGATTGACCGGGAAGGAAAGCGCATGGGCGAATACCGGAAAATCAGGGCTACAGAAGGAGAAATTGATGATGGTGTAACACCAGGCAACCCTGACCCTCCCGTATTTCAAACAGATTTTGGCACCATTGGCATTCAGATTTGTTTTGACATTGAGTGGCAGGATGGGTGGCAAAAACTCCATAAAAAAGGTGCTGAAATTGTGTTTTGGCCATCGGCTTTTGGAGGCGGAAAAATGATCAATACCATGGCCTGGCTCAACAAGTATTGTATGGTTTCCAGTACGGCTAAAGGCACGTCCAAGATTTGTGATGTTACCGGCGAAACGGTAGCCCAAAGCGGGCAATGGAATCCTCAGGGTGTATGCGCTTCACTTAACTTGGAAAAAGCCTTTTTGCATACCTGGCCTTACGTTCAAAAATTTCAGGCTATACAAGCCAAATACGGTAGAAAGGTGAAGATTTACTCCCTGCATGAAGAGGAATTTTCTATCATTGAGAGCCACTCACCCGAAGTAAAGATAGCAGACATCATGAGAGAATTTGAGCTAAAAAACTTTGAAGACCATCTTCACTCTGCAGAAATCAAGCAAGAGAAGTACCGGAGTTCTTGATAAATGCTTTTGTAACCCTGTCCTAAAAATGAGGATTTTCACTTCTAATTCAAGTGAAAAGGTTGTTTTTGTTGTTTAATCACTCTGGAAGTAAGCAACAGAATTTGAAGGATGACGCAAATGATGAAAGCCAGGGCAATTTGTAAATTGAATAACAAATTGGTGCTGGCCATAGCAGATTGCGAATCTGCAATAAGCTCTTTCCCGACGGTTGACTGAATTTGGGTTAGTTGGTTAAGTTTGTGAATAGTATTTTGAAATAACTCAGCTCCCTGGTTTTCAAAAATTTCCAAGCCGGCTTTTTTAGATCCATTCTCACTGAACTTCATTACCGTCTGTTCTACCTGCACATATTCCGAAGCTTTACTTTTAAATTCTGCGAGGTATTTAGACTCATTACCTACCAAATACGTTTTCTCAAACTCTACAATGATGGAATCAATATTCTGGTTGTGTTCTTCCAATTGCTTACGAAGTGCATCAGTCTGATTTTCAGTAGAAGAAAAAAGAAATTTTTCCATTAGTAACCGTTTGTTATACAGGTTTTCTGTCAGATAAAATATTTCAGTAGCCGGAATGAGCCTGTCGTTATAAATAGATGTAAAAGAACGGTTAATATCTCCCATATTACTCCGCTCCGCAATGGTGGAAAGGATAATTACTATCAAAATGCAGCCCAACAATAAGGCAACTTTTTGTTTTTGGTGTATTGCAAAAGCCCACTTCATATCTGTAAATGTTAAGTCTTATCAATATACTACTACCTGATTATATAACGAGTCAGGGTATTAATTTAGTTTCCTTGGTGGTTTTTCCTCAAAATAAAGAATACAATATAACAAACAGAAATTTAATTAATTTACATATGGGCATTTCTTTTTCTATGGCCTTACTAAAAGTAAAAGCTTCTTTAATAAATCAATGAATTATGATTAACTTCTCTCAAGCTACTAAGACCGTTTGCCTTTTCACTGTTCTTTTTGCTTTTATGCCTCTTTTCGGAAAAGGTTTTTCTTTCTCTTATGAAAACCCGACAGATGTGCCTTTCCCAAAAGTTGTGCTAAAGGAGGGTAAATATACTTTGTATGTAGATGACAAACCCTATCTTATTCTGGGGGCACAACTCTGGAATTCCAGTGCATGGCCTGCTATCCTGCCCGGCATCTGGCCACAAATGAAAGAACTCAATTGCAATACCATAGAAGCCCCCGTATATTGGGAAGCCATAGAGCCTGAACCGGGAAAGTTCAATTTTGCTGAAGTAGATTCCCTGGTGTATGGTGCACGTCGCAATGGCCTGCGACTGGTATTGCTTTGGTTTGGCTCTTTCAAGAATGGGAGCATGAGCTATGCCCCCAATTGGGTGGAAACACAGCCTGAGCAGTATCCGAGAATGCAGGATGCTTCGGGGCAGCCCCTCCAGGTATTATCTGTGTTATCCGAAGAAAACCTCAAAGCCGATCAACGTGCTTTCGTACAACTAATGCAGCATTTAAAAGAAATTGACAATGAACATAAAACGGTGATCATGGTGCAGGTAGAGAATGAGCCTGGTAGCCTGGGTACCAACCGCGATTATTCACCCATAGCTAACGAACTTTTCACTCAAAGTGTGCCTAAGGCATTAGTCGAGGGGCTACAAAAAAAGCCAGGCTCCTGGGAAGAAGTATTTGGAGTGGATGCTGCAGAAGCTTTCAATGCTTATCATATTGCCACTTTTATCAATAAAATTGCCGTTGCAGGCAAAGAAGTTTATCCCCTCCCTATGTACGCCAATGTGTGGATCAGGGAAAACTTTTTCCAATGGCCGGGTGAATACCCCAGCGGAGGGCCTACTTCTAATATGATAGATGTGTGGAAAGTAGCAGCTCCGGATTTGTTTACCCTGGCCCTCGATATTTACCATCAAAATGTGGAGGACTTCAGGGCTTTATGCGAAAAATATGATAGGGCTGACAACCCGCTTTTCATTCCTGAAATGGGGAATGGTGTACATTTTGCCCGATATCAGTTCTATGCCCTGGCCGATTACGATGCCATTGGGGTAGCCCCTTATGGTATTGATCCTTTTCATTTCAGTCCTCATGATAAACGGAATAAATTCCAGCTCGATGACAAATTTGGTGAGATCGCTGCCAATTACAATATCTTCCAAAAGGCCATGCCTGCCATTATAAATTTACAGGGAAGCGGCAAACTTAAAGCTGTGGGTGAAGAAGAAGGGTTGAAAGAAAGATTAGTTGCCTTTGACCATTACGATATGGTGGTGCAATTTGGTTTTCCAACCTATCAGGAGCCCGACAAACAAAGTGGGCGCATCATGATTGGCCAGCTCTCTGATGATGAATTTATTCTCATTGGTTTTGATACCAAATTTACCTTCCGGCCCAAATATGGCAGCGGTTATAATAAGGCTGAGTATGTAAGTATTGAAGAAGGATATTATGAAGGGAGTGTTTGGCACCGTACCCGCATCTGGAATGGAGATGCTGCCTATCATGCTACTTTACCCCCACAAGGTGCTGTGATCAAGGTAAAATTACAACGCATGGCCTCCTCACAAGAATTACAGCAAAAACCGAACTTTGAGCAATAATTAGGTTTTGAAGTAAAGTATCATTGCGTTAACTTGTTTCATCTACCACACTTAATAACCATGAACTACCAAAAAGCACAGTTACTTCTATCGTTCGTACTTATTGCCTTTCTCTCGAATATAGGCTATGCCCAGGAAAGTGTTGAGCCACAAAGCTTTTCAGTGCGAGTTTTAGACGAACAAGGAAACCCTACACCGGCAAGGGTTCGTTTTTCAGGACTGGACGGTCAATATTACCCCCCGAAAAATCATACGGCCGATTTCCCCATTACTTCGGCTAATGTACCCGTCAGTGAAGAGATGGATGTGATGTTGGATAACAACCGTCGGTTTGCTTATGTAGATGGTACTTTCGATATTTCTTTACCCCGGCAACCGGTCATTGTGGAGGTAGTCAAAGGATATGCCTATGAGTTTGTGAATGATACCCTTTCTTTGTCTTCAGGGGAAAATACGATTGATATTCAACTAAAAAAATGGTTTCAATTTCCAAACCGCACCTGGTACAGCGGTGATGTGCATGTGCACTACATCAACCGGGAGACAGCAATGCTCGAGATGAAAGCAGAAAATGTAAATGTTTGTAACCTCCTTACTTCTGATTTTACGGTAGACCAGGATTTGTTCCGGGGAGCCCCCGAACCCATTTCTGAACCGGAACATATTCTATATATTAACCAGGAATACCGGGAAGCCCGGCTGGGCCATGTCAACTTACTCAACCTGAAAAGCCTGATACAGCCTGTGAAACCACAACGTGAGCATCAATATCCACTCAATATTACTGCTTCGGATGAGGTACATGCACAGGGCGGGCATGTTTCCTGGGCACATTTTGCCGCCTGGCCCGGCTTGGAAGGTCCTTTGGGCTTGGTGCTCAAAAAGGTAGATGCCGTGGAATTGCTCTGCACCATTGACCCTTTTCAGGAACCCATTTTTGCGCCTGATGTAGTGCCGGAAGTACAGCTGAATTCCGGTCTTCGTTTATGGTATCGCCTCCTGAATTGTGGTTTAAAAATTCCTGCTACCGCCGGTACCGATAAAATGAACAACCAGGTGACCGTAGGCGCCAACCGGGTTTTTGCCGATACAGGAGGAGAATTCAATTACCAAAGTTGGATTGATGCGCTAAATGAAGGCCGTACTTTTATCAGCAATTCCCCTTTCATCTTTTGTGAAGTGAATGGAAAAGACCCCGGGGAAAACATACAATTGTCTGCCAACCAAACGGTAAAAATTAAGACTGAAGTTTGGAGCCAGTTACCCATTGACCGCCTTGAGATTGTCGCCAATGGGGTTATGATAGCTGAAAAAGCCATTGCTCCGGGCGAGCGGCATGCCCAGCTGGAAATTGAATATACCCCTGATGAAAGCACCTGGATTACTGCCCGGGCCTATCAGTTTAACTTGCAAAATACCCGCAGCGGTGTAAGCTTCACCCAGCGGCGTGATGCCGGGGGCGGCCCAACGCAATTGAACCGCTATTTCGGCACACTCAGGCCCGAAACTACTTTTGCCCATACCAGCCCCACCTACGTATTGTTGGATGAGCAGCCCATCCGCTCAAAAGAAGACGCTGTCTATTTTGTGAAATACCTGGAAAATGCCATTGATTGGCTCGATACTTCCGGCAGCTTTCCTTCAGATGCTGCCAAAAAAGAAGTATTGGCCGCTTTTGAAAAAGGGAAAAAGGCATTTTTGGAATTAAGGGAATGAAAGTATGATGGAAGCGTTACTTTAGCTTTTATTAAATGTTCCCATCCCGCGAGCTGTGTCGCACAGCCCTCCAACAATACAATGAATGTAACAAAAAAGGCTTATTGCAACAGCTCCTTTTCCGTATACAAATCTTCCCTTTCTATGGTATTTTCCCTGATTTTTTTTACAGTGCCAGGTTCCACAGGGTCGGCATCGTTACCCCAGGCATTGCGGATGTAGGTGAGCACGGCAGCCAGTTTATCATCGGTAAAATCAGGGTTATGCTTCAGGCCGGGCATGAGTGGCTGAACGTCGGGTTCCTGGTATACTTTGCCATTGACAGTAACGGGGCCTTTCAACCCGTGGAGCACAATCTGGATGAGGCGGGTTTCAGGGCCGGTCACCCATTCTGAACTGGCCAGGGGTGGCGCAATCGGCACCAGGCCTTTTCCGTTTTCCTGGTGGCAACCGGCGCAGGTTTTTTCATACAGTGCTTTTCCTGCTACAAATTGCTTTTTCTCCTCTTTGTTCAAATCTTTTCCTTTGAGCTGGTCTTTCACTTCTGCATTCAGGATTACTTCTTTCAGCATAGGAATCATCGTCAGCTGTTGCGGGGAATTCTGGGTGAGTAAAGTCAGGAATTCGTTTTCTTTACCATAAATGCTGCTTACAATAGCTTCTTTCATCAGGTCGTCATCATTGTGTGCCAGTGCCTGGCCTTTCAGTAATTGCATTACTTTCGCAGTATTTGACGGTAAAAAGGTGCCCAGGCTCACTGCCAGTTGCAATTGAATATGCGGATCACGGTTATCCATCATTTCTTCATACAAGGCTAGTATTTCATCGGCATATTCTGTATTTATGTTACGCTCACCAATGCGCAAAGTCGTAGCCACTACCTTCGGGTTTTCCGAGGCTATTGCTTTTTTAATAATATCAGGAGAATACTTGCCCATGCCTTCCAGTGTCCATAATGCGTGGATTTTTGCCAGGTCATTGTCTTCCTCCAGTACCTCGAGGAGGGCAGGCACTATTTCTTCATGGTTTCTTTCTACCAAAAGTTGCTGTGCTTCATCGCGCCACCATCCATTAGGGTGGAATAAATATTCTACCAGTTCTTCATCGGCGGCTTCGTGGAGGGCGGGTTGCTCTGGCTCATCAAAGAAACTGAGGAGCTGGTCCCACCAGTCGCCTTCGTAAGTAATACGGTAAATCCGGCCCAGTCCGATGGGTTTTTCCAAGCCCCTGCTCTCGATTTGCTCACGCAGGTAATCCGTCACGTATGTTTCGTGCTGGATAATGCCCCGGTACATATCTACCATGTACAAGCTGCCATCGGGGCCATTGTACATACTTACCGGGCGAAAGCGCTCGTCCTTAGAGGCCAGGAACTCCCGGTTTTCGTAAGCGTGTGATGCTTCCACATAAGCGCCATTTTCAGCAAGGATATTTCTTTTAATGAGGTTGCCCGAGGGCTCACACACAAAAGCATTACCCTGATATTCATCCGGAAATTGATCCCCCCGGTAAATAACAGGCCCGCAGGCTGCTGTAAATACTGTAAGCCGTTGCTCATCGTCCAGCATTTTTTCCCTGTAGCCACGGTTAATGCCCGGCGTTGGGCGGATAGGATACACTTTTTGGTTTTTAGCAATTTTGGTATTCACAGCCACTTTTGAGCTCAAGTTTGGGTTTCTCACTATCGAGTTGGGTGGTACCAGGTCGCCCCGCAACTGGTTGGAGTTGGTATTGTAAAGCAACCGCCCAAAATCATCTTGTGTTATGCCCCACTGCCCACGAAATTCCGTCTCTTCTTTGACCCATTTGTCATGCTCATATTTGTACCTGGCTTTTGATTTTGCGTTGTAAAACCAGTTGTCCATCGCCCGCATCATGCCATTGGGCTGGTGTTCTACATTGCCTCCTACGGCATAGGCGGTGTCAATCAATACTCTTTTGCCAGGCTTATCACCAATATTTTCTACAAACCAGAGGTTGGGCGGTTCGGCATAAACAATACCTCCACGGGTTACGGCAATGGTGCGGGGCAATACCAGCTTGTCCATAAAAACTTTGGAATGGTCCATTTTTCCGTCCTGGTCATGGTCTTCCAAAATCACAATCCTGCTCATGGGCTGGTCTTCTCCTTCTCCATACACATTGGGCATGTAGCTTTGCATTTCCACTACCCAGATGCGGCCTTTTTCGTCAAAATCCATCGCCACCGGGTCTTGTATCAGTGGTTCGCTCGCCACCAGCTCAATGCGAAAACCTTCCTCTATCTGAAACGTGCCCATGGCTTCTTCGGGACTCAAAACGGGAGCCTTATTAAATAAAACCGAATCGGGAATGCTCTTTGGAGTGTTTTCTTCTGAAAGATGAAGTGTTTCAGTATTGATAAATGAAAAGAAAATAAAGGAAAGGGCAATTACGAGTAGGAAAACTTGGATTATCTTTTTGGTCATTACGAAATAAAATACTGGTTTATAACTTCTTTTTGATCTGGAAAGCCGGAATTCTACAAAAAACCCCCAATTTATAAATTAAACTTGTATTTTCTACAATTTATTAAGCTATCCTGCGAAAAAATAGTTCAATCTGCCATATTTGTAACGTATGTTGTTAGTAAGTCATTGTTTAAAAGTTTTCACCTTATCAAATTGAGTCCTATGCCATCATGCGCTTCGCTATTTCAGGTAAAAAAATGTTTGATTCTGATCTTTTTTCTGGCCCAGCTCACCGCCTGTGGCCAAAGCCGGGAAATACGGCTGGTCATCAGGGTAGATGACCTGGGAGCGGCACATGCTGTAAATGAAGCATGTATCGCTACTTACAAAAATGGCATTGCCACCTCGGCTGAAGTGATGGTGCCCACGCCCTGGTTTATGGAAGCGGCCAAAATGCTGAACGAAAACCCCGGCCTAGATGTGGGCGTGCACCTCACCCTCACCAGCGAATGGGAACATGTGAAATGGCGACCCCTCACCCCTGCCAAAAGTTTTACCGATGAAAACGGTTATTTTTTCCCTATGACCGGACGCAACGAGAACTTTCCACCCAATTCTTCTTTTTTTGAGGCAGACTGGGACATAAAAGAAGTAGAGCAGGAGTTACGGGCGCAGATAGAAATGGCAATGAAAAATATCAACAACGTGACCCACCTTTCTACCCACATGGGGGTGGCCAGGGCTACGCCCGAACTTCGGGAATTAACAGCACGCCTGGCCGATGAATATGGCTTATTATTTGACCCCACCATGAAAAGAGTGGGAAAATATAAAGAAAATCAGGACACGCCCACAGCAGAACGCATCGATAATTTCATCCAAATCCTGGAAAACCTGGAGCCGGGCACCTGGCTTTTTGTAGAACACCCGGCCTATGATGTATCCGAAATGCAGGCTATTCATCACAAAGGCTACGAAAAAGTGGCTGCTGATCGCCAAGCTGTTACGGATTTGCTGACTGACGAAAAAGTAAAAGTCGTAATCAAAGAGAAAGAAATAGAGTTGGTGAGTTATGGGGATTTAAGGGAAAGGAAATGAGTGCTTTTTCTCCCTCCGGGCTTCTTACCGGAGAGGACACCACACTTTCCTCCCCGGGGGAAGGTTAGGAGGGAAAAAACCCCACAATGTAAATTGTTACTGCTTTTAAAAGCAATACCACAGAACCAAACAATGATAAACTACCACAACAAAATATTCAGGCCCATCCAGAATACAGCAAATGGGGAAACCTCGGGGGATACCTTGTTTCATTATAAACAGGTGGGCAATATCCTGACATCAGCATATGCGGGAGGAAGCATTGTACAAGGGCATTTAATTGGACTGGTAGACGAAGAAGGAAACATTGAAATGCGGTATCACCAGGTGAATAAACAGGGCAAATTAATGACAGGTATTTGCACCTCCCGGCCGGAAAAACTGCCCAACGGAAAAATCAGGCTGCACGAAAGCTGGGAATGGACATCAGGCGACAAATCAAAAGGAACATCAATTATTGAAGAGATATGAAGTATTAGAACCGCTTATCCTTATAGGCACTTAAAAACATTAGCAAAACACAAAAGATTAAAGGGGTTAATTGTTTTTTAGTGAATTATACAATCTTTTTCCAACAAATCCCCTAAATTTGCATTCCTTTATGAAAAGCCTCTCGTGTAGAGGCTGTATTTTATTACAGATGGACGTGTTCCATGTATGTTTAACTAACAAGCAATTATGGCAGTAAAAATTAGATTAGCGCGTCGAGGACGCAAAAAACTGGCACTGTACGACGTGGTCGTAGCCGACGCCAGGGCGCCACGGGATGGCCGTTTTATTGAGAAACTAGGTACGTACAACCCAACCTTACACCCAGCCGTGATCAATATTGATGATGAGCGGGCTTTTTATTGGGTAATGACGGGGGCACAACCCACCGAAACCGCCCGTTCTATCCTCTCGAGAAGGGGACTGATGTTGAAAAAACACCTGCAAATTGGTGTCAACAAAGGGGCGATTACCCAGGAAGAAGCGGATAAGCGTTTCCAGGCATGGAAAGATGACAAAGAAGCCAAACTGACCCAGCAGGAAGAACTTACTGCAAAACAGAAGGCTGAGCTTGAAAAGGAACGCAAGGCTGCGGAAACCAAAATAAAAGAAGCACGGACGCAAGAGCGCCTCGAGAAGCAAAAAGAACTGGAAGCCGCCGCTGTGGCCGCTGCCAAAGAAGCTGCCGGTGAGGAAAAAGAAGATGAAGCTTCTGCCGAAGTAGCAGAAGAAACGACTCCTGAAGCAGCAACAGAAGAAGCACCCAAAGCTGAGGAGAAGAAAGAAGAAAAGGTAGAAGCGAAAGCCGAAGCCCCTGCTGAAGAGAAGAAAGAGGAAGCACCCAAAGCTGAGGAGAAGAAAGAAGAAAAGGTAGAAGCGAAAGCTGAAGCCCCTGCTGAAGAGAAGAAAGAGGAAGCACCCAAAGCTGAGGAGAAGAAAGAAGAAAAGGTAGAAGCGAAAGCCGAAGCCCCTGCTGAAGAGAAGAAAGAGGAAGCGCCCAAAGCTGAGGAGAAGAAAGAAGAAAAGGTAGAAGCGAAAGCCGAAGCCCCTGCTGAAGAGAAGAAAGAGGAAGCGCCCAAAGCTGAGGAGAAGAAAGAAGAAAAGGTAGAAGCGAAAGCTGAAGCCCCTGCTGAAGAGAAGAAAGAGGAAGCGCCCAAAGCTGAGGAGAAGAAAGAAGAAAAGGTAGAAGCGAAAGCCGAAGCCCCTGTCGAAGAGAAGAAAGAAGAAGCGCAAGCCAAGGCAGAAGAAGCTGCTGCTGAAGTTGAAGAAACTGTAACTGAGGCGGGCAGCACCAAAGCCGAGGCGAAAGAGGAACAAGCGAAAGAAGAAGAAAAAGCTTCGGAAGAGGAAGAGAAAAAAGACAAATAATATTCCATGCGGATTGACGACTGCTATCAGCTAGGGTACGTCACTAAGCCTCATGGTTTACATGGAGAAGTCTACATCTTTTTGGATGTGGATTTCCCTGAAGCATACAACGAAATGGAATCGGTATTTGTGGCCTACAAAAATGCGCCTCAAACGCTGGTTCCTTTTTTTATTGACAGCCTTAAGCTTTCGGGCAACAAGGCTTTGGTGAAATTTGAAGATGCAGATACCATTGAGCAGGCAGAAGCACTGAAATCAGCCCAACTTTACCTCCCACTGGATACCCTACCCAAGTTACAGGAAGGACAGTTTTATTATCATGAAGTGATCGGATATACAATTCATGATCAGAAAGCAGGAGAATTGGGTATTATCCGTGAAGTTTATGCGTTTTCAGCCCAGGATACGATTGCCATGGACTATAAGGGTAAGGAAATTTTAATTCCGGTAAGTGATGAAACCATCCAAACGGCCGATCACGAAAAACAAATCCTGCACGTACAACTTCCCGATGGGCTACTAGAAATTTATTTGGAAGAGTAATCATAGAGTGGAATGGGTGGAAGACTGGAATAGTGGGTGGGTGAATACTAATCCCAACATTCCAACCCTCCAATATTCCATTATTCCAAATTAAACCCTACTATGATATACTTTCCATGCCCTCATCGTGATAATGGTAAAAGGTACCACCCATACCAAATCATTCATAATCAGGTGGAAAATAAACTTATTGGTTATGGTTTGTTCCATTATTATAAAATAAAACCACAGGCCGCCCAGCAATTTTGATAAAATGCCCGCGATGACCAAATACCACAACCTGCGTGGGTAAAGGGCTGTTAACGCATACAATACCCCAAAAAACAACACGCCCAGGCCTTGCCACTCAATGGCTGGAATGGCAGGGTTTTCCGTTTCAGTAACCCATTGGTAAAAAGAGTTGGGAAAATTTTTAATAAAAAAACCCCAGGCCAGGTTGTAAATACCTGCCAGCAGGAGTACACCCCGCATCCAGGGCTCAAATCTTAATGGTTCTTCTGTTTGCATATTTTAGGTTGCTTATCGATCAGACCGCTATTGTTGGAAACACAAGAGCGGTCAGATCGATTTATGCCCTGAAATTTTACTTTAATTCTACAGGCTGCTTCCGCCCTTTTTTATCCACGTAATACCAATTGCCCGTTCTTTCACCATTTTCATAAGGCCCCACATACTCCAGCCGGCCTTTTTTATCATAAAACTTCCATTCTCCGTGTTCTTTTCCGTGCTGAAAATTTCCTTCCTGCATGAGTTTTCCGTCTTCATGGTAAAAAGTCCATTTTCCCTCGGGCAAGCCGTTTTTATAATTGCCAATTCTTTTAAGCTGGCCGTTTTCATAATAGAAATGCCAGGTACCCTGGTACAAGCCACTTTCAAAGATACCAGCTTTTTCTAATTGTCCGTTGGGGTGAAAGTATTTTGAAGAATCTTCCTGCAATCCATTTTCCCAGTTTTCAATAGCGGTGAGGTTGCCGTCAAAGTCATAATATTTTATAGTACCATGCAGCTCCCCATTTTGGTAATTTTCCTCGGCATTGAGCGTGCCATTCGGGTAGTAATATTGCCAGGTGCCTGTTTTATTTCCAAACTCAAGTTTTCCAGAAGCTTTCAGTGTTCCGTCATCATACTTCTCCTTATGCACTTCTTGCGCAAACAAATTCACTGAAACAATGAAGATAAAAAAACAGATGTTTGTCAATATTTTCATTCTTTCAAACTTACGAATTGTACCAGGTAAAGATTTCATTCTTTTTATAAAACCACCGCAAAACTTAAAATTTCGCTTTTTTCCTAGAAGAATATTTGCCATACTTGTGAGGTTTTTCCGGCTAATTACACAACACTAATCACAAACTAACACTGCTATATGGAGTTCTCGAACTTAGATTTAGGCATCTTTGTCGGCTATTGCGTTTTCATTATCGGACTAGGCCTTTGGGTTTCCCGCGAAAAGAAAGGTCATGAAAAGGATTCTAAGGATTATTTTCTGGCCGGAAAAGCGCTTCCCTGGTGGGCGGTAGGCGCTTCGTTAATCGCCGCCAATATTTCTGCCGAGCAGTACATCGGCATGTCAGGCTCGGGTTTTGCCATTGGCCTGGCCATTGCTACGTATGAGTGGATGGCCGCTGCCACCCTGCTGGTGGTGGGTAAGTTTTTCCTTCCCATTTTCATAGAAAAGAAATTATACACCATTCCCGAATTTTTGGAACAACGGTACAGCACCAGCCTGAAATCTATCCTGGCTGTGTTCTGGATTGCCCTGTACGTGTTTGTGAATTTAACATCGGTATTGTACCTGGGTGCCAAAGCACTGGATACCATTCTGGGCACGGGCGATGGCAGCTTCCTCATGCCGGGCATTATTGGTTTGGCCGTTTTTGCCGCTACGTACTCGCTATGGGGCGGACTGAAAGCTGTTGCCTGGACGGACGTGGTGCAGGTCGTCATGCTTGTACTGGGCGGAGTTGTTACATCGGTCATTGCCCTGCAGCACCTGGCTCCCAATGGGGGCGTATTTGAAGGTTTCAGCCTGTTAATGGAAAGGGCTCCTGAGAAATTCTCTATGATACTGAGCAAAGGAGAAATCCTTACACCCAACGGGGCCGATGCCTATTGGGACCTGCCGGGCTTATCGGTATTGATTGGCGGTATGTGGATTGCCAATCTGTACTATTGGGGGTTTAACCAGTACATCATTCAGCGCACTCTGGCTGCCAAAAGCCTGCGCGAATCACAACGCGGTATTGTTTTCGCGGCTTCTCTCAAATTACTGATTCCCTTTATCGTGGTAATTCCGGGTATCGTAGCTTTTGTGCTGAATGCCGGCCCGGAAGGAAACATTTCTGCCGATACGGTAGACCCCGCTTTTCTTACTGCGGATGGCGGTATAGATAATGACAGGGCCTTTCCCTGGCTAATTGATGCTTTTATTCCCACGGGCTTGAAAGGGCTGGTGCTGGCCGCCCTCACGGCTGCTATTGTATCTTCCCTGGCTTCTATGCTCAACTCTACGGCTACCATTTTTACAATGGATATCTACAAGCCCAATATCAACAAAAATGCTTCTGAAACCACCATCGTAACCGTGGGCCGGATTTCGGCAGCCCTTGCCCTGGTCATCGCTATTGTGATAGCACCCATGCTGGGCAATTTCAAGCAGGCTTTTCAGTTTATTCAGGAATATACCGGAATAGTAAGCCCGGGTATTCTGGCGGTGTTTATGCTGGGTCTCTTCTATAAAAAGACTACCAACAACGCGGCCATTTGGGGTGCGCTGGTTTCTATTCCGCTTGCGCTTTATTTAAAGGTGGGCCGCAACGGATGGGCAGAAGGTACGGCCTTAGAACCTTTATTTCCCGAATTAGCCTTTATGAACCAAATGGGAATCGCTTTTGTACTTACCGCCCTCATCATTATCCTGATTAGCTATCTGGAAAATAAAGGCGCGGATGACGAAAAAGGGCTTGTTTTTGGAAAACACTTGTTCAGAACCGGCCCGGCATTTAATGTGGGCGCTTTTGCCATATTGACAATACTGGCCTTTTTATATACCATTTTCTGGTAAAAGTTGAAGAAAGAAAGTTGAGATGGAAATAGAACAGATAAAAGAGAAGTTTCAGGCACTTTTTCATAATGAACCCACGCTGGTGCGCTCTCCGGGGCGGGTAAACCTGATTGGCGAACACACCGACTACAACATGGGCTTTGTGTTGCCCGCTGCCATCAATAAGGAAATCCGCTTTGCAATGGCTGAAAATGGAACAGGAGAGTGCAATTTGTATGCAGCCAACATAGACAAGCATTTTTCTTTTGCTTTAGAAAAATTGGAGCCTGTGGCAGAAGAATGGCCTAATTACATCATAGGCGTAGTAGACCAATTACAAAAAGCCGGTCATCCACTGAAAGGGTTTGACTGTGTATTTGGTGGCAATATTCCATTGGGTGCAGGCATGTCATCCTCTGCTGCCCTGGAGTGTGGCATCGCCGCCGGCCTCGATCATATTTTTGGGCTGGGCATTGAAAAGATAGACAGGGTGAAATTATCCCAAAAGGCAGAAAACGAGTTTGTAGGTGTGCAATGCGGCATCATGGACCAGTTTGCCAGTTCTTTTGGGCAGGCAGGAAATGTAATCAAACTGGATTGCCGGTCGCTGGATTTTGACTATTATCCATTTTCTACAGAAGACTATAAAATAGTACTGATTAACACCAATGTAAGCCATTCCCTGGCTTCTTCCGAGTACAATGTGCGTCGGAAGCAATGCGAGGACGCGGTGGCCGTTATCCAAAAACATGAACAGGGCGTGGAGAGCCTGCGGGATGTAACCCTGGAAATGCTGGAAAATTATAAAAGCCACCTTGAGCCCCTCACCTGGCAACGCTGCAAATATGTATTGGAAGAAAACCAGCGGGTGGCTGAAGCCTGTGAAGCGTTATTGCAAAACGACCTTCCGCTTTTTGGACAAAAGATGTATGCCTCTCACCAGGGTTTGAGTCAGGAATATGAAGTGAGCTGCAAAGAGCTGGACTTTCTGGTAGAGCAGGCAAAAAAATACGATGCCGTACTGGGTGCCCGCATGATGGGTGGCGGCTTTGGTGGCTGCACCATCAATTTGGTAAAAAATGAAGGCATTGAACAATTCACTTCTGAAGTAACCGAGGCTTACCAAAAGGCCATGAAAAAAGAACCTGAAGTGTATATTGGAGAAATTGTGAATGGTACGGAAGTTTATAACTTTAAATCCTAATTTCTAATCCGCCGCGGCCCGGCCAAAATTCTAAATAATATCAAATACTTAATGCTCAAATATCTAAATGTTTTGTGCATTTGGATTTCGGTATTGTAATTTGTTTAGGATTTGGTTTTTAGAGTTTCTCCTTAAAGAAGTATAAATCAAAAAAATGAACTTTAACCTATCAGACCACCCCCACAGAAGATACAACCCCCTCACTGGCGACTGGGTGCTGGTGTCGCCCCACCGTGCCAAGCGGCCCTGGCAGGGACAGGTGGAAAAATCTGCGGAAGAAAAACGCCCACAGTACGACCCAAAATGCTATTTGTGTCCGGGTAACGAAAGGGCCGGAGGTGAGCACAATCCTGATTATACGGGCACTTATGCCTTTACCAACGACTTTGCGGCATTGAAAGAAACCCCCGCCGGAAGCTTTGAAAAAAATGGATTGCTGAAAGCCGAAAGCGAACAGGGCATGTGCCGGGTCATCTGCTTCTCGCCCCGCCATGATCTCACGCTGCCCGAAATGGAACTGACTGATATAGTAAAAGTAGTTGAGCTTTGGCAAAATGAATATAAAGCCCTGGGCGGCCGACCGGAAATCAATTATGTGCAAATTTTTGAAAATAAAGGAGCCGTGATGGGCTGTAGCAATCCGCACCCCCACGGGCAAATTTGGGCACAAAGCACCGTACCCGATGAGCCCGCCAAAGAATCTGCAAAGCAAGCGGAATATTTCCAACAACACCAAAGCAGTTTGCTGGGCGATTACCTTTCATTAGAACTGGAAGAAAAAGAGAGAATAGTCGTAGAAAATGAAAGTTTTGTAGCCCTCGTACCATTCTGGGCAGTGTGGCCTTTTGAAACCATGTTGATCAGTAAACGCCATGTGCAGCACATCAACCAGTTAGCTGAAGCGGAAAAGCAGGATTATGCCAAAATTTTGAAAGAACTCACCATCATTTACGATAACCTTTTTGAAGTTTCTTTCCCTTATTCGGCAGGCATCCACCAGGCACCTACCGATGGAAAAAAGCATGAACATTGGCATTTTCATCACCATTTTTATCCGCCCCTGCTGCGTTCGGCCACGGTAAAAAAATTCATGGTAGGCTACGAAATGCTGGGCGACCCCCAGCGGGATATTACGCCCGAAAGTAGTGCGGAAAGGCTGAGGATTTTGCCGAGGGTGCATTATAAAACCCAGTAAATACTTTCCTTGTTTCCAGAAATGCCCTGCTTATTTTAGTTTTGTTGATGTATTTACAGTAAAGAAAAACTTCTGAAGTTCCCCCCTTTGTCCCCCTTGGGGGAGATAGAGGGGAGAACTTCGGAGGTCTTACATACGGCTTAGCCTGATTTCTTAATGATTCATCACTTTTTTTCCTTACTTTTTAAACTCGCTCTCTGGCTGGCGTATCCTTTCCATAAGAAAGCCCAAAAAATGCTGGATGGCAGAAAAGCCGTTTTCCAGCAACTGGAGCAATTTGCAAAAACAAAAGGCGAACAACCCGTTCTTTGGTTTCATTGCGCTTCTTTGGGTGAGTTTGAGCAGGGCCGCCCCGTGATTGAAAGGCTGAAAGCTGATTATCCCCAATACAAAATTGTGCTTACCTTTTTCTCTCCTTCCGGCTACGAGGTGCGAAAAAACTATGCCGCAGCCGGTTTGGTGTGCTACCTGCCTTTAGACAGCAAAGCGAATGCCCGTAAATTTGTACAATTGGTAAATCCAAAAACCGCTTTTTTTGTAAAGTACGAATACTGGCATTTTTACTTGTCTGAACTGGAAAAGCGCAACATTCCGGCCATTGCCATTTCTGTCATCTTTTTACCGCATTATACGCCGTTTCGGTGGTATGGAAAGTTTTACCATGCCACCCTCAAAAAAATCACCCATTATTTCCTGCAAGACCAAAACTCGGCCGATTTAATCAAAGCGATTGGCATCCAAAACACCACCGTTGCCGGGGATACACGTTTTGACAGGGTCGCAGCTATTTGCAACAATGTACAACCCATTCCCCTGGCCGAAAGCTTTAAATCAGGCCAAAAACTCATGGTGATTGGCAGCAGTTGGCCGGAAGACATGGAAGTGCTGATTCCCTTTATTCAGCAGACAGAAAACCTCAAATTCATCATCGCCCCTCATAATATTCATGAAGCTGAGCTGGTGGTTATGGAAGAAAAACTGGATGGAAAAACAGTGAGGTTCTCAGAAGCACAGCCCGAAACAGTAGCCAATTACAACGTGCTGATTATTGATAATATCGGTATGCTTACGGCCCTGTACCAGTACGGGGAGTTTGCTTACGTTGGTGGCGCTTTTCGTACCGGATTGCATAACGTGCTCGAGCCGGCCACTTTCGGAATGCCCATTTTTTTTGGCAACCAAAAATACCATGTATTCCGGGAAGCCCACGAACTCATTGCCAGGAAAGCCGCTTTTCCGATAGGAAGTTTAGAAGAATTTCTTACCCATTGTAATGTGTTTCTTGAAAATGAAGCCCAAAGACAGGAAGCTGTAAATGCCTGTAAAACCTATGTGGATGAAAATGTGGGGGCGACGGATGCAATTTTGGGTTATTTGAAAGAGAAAAGAATGATTGAAGGGAGCCACTAGCTGCTGGCTACAAGCCACAGGGATTTAAATTTTTTAGCTAGGAAGTTTCCAATTGTAGCTAAATCCATACAGATGGGGCTATAAATTCATCATCCATTATTAAATTACAGTATGCAAGGCAGAATTTTCAAATCAACAGGGTCGTGGTACACCGTAGTAGGCGATGACGGGCAAACTTATCAGTGCCGTCTGCGGGGCAAATTCAAGCTGGAGGGCATGAAAGTGACCAATCCGCTTGCCGTGGGTGACCGGGTGCAATTGAAAGAAGAGGACAAAGCCAATAATACCGCTCTGATTACCGATATTTTGCCCCGTACTAATTATATCATCCGTAAGTCTATCCGGAAAACGGCACATGGGCACATCATCGCTGCCAATATTGACCAGGCCGTGCTGATTGTTACGCTGGTATTTCCCCGCACGTCACTGGGGTTTATCGATCGTTACCTGGTTTCGGCCGAGTCGTTTCGTATTCCTTCCCTATTGGTATTTAACAAAACCGACTTGCTGGAAGAAGACGGCATAGCGTATCAGGAAGAGCTTTCAGCATTGTACCAACAAATCGGGTATGATGCCATCAGCATTTCTGCTTTTGATAAAAATGATATTGAAAGGCTGAAAAGTAAACTTGCCGGAAAAACTTCTTTGTTTTCGGGACATTCCGGCGTGGGCAAATCCACCATCCTGAACCAACTGCACCCCGATATTCATCAGAAAACTGCGGAAGTATCCACCTTTGCCGATAAAGGCGTGCACACCACCACCTTTGCCGAAATGTTCCGGATAGCTGAAGAAACTTTTGTGATTGACACCCCCGGCATTAAAGAACTGGGGTTGATGGATATTGAGGACGAAGAACTTTACCACTTTTTTCCCGAAATGCGAGAATTGATGGGTGAATGTAAATTCTACAATTGCACCCACACCCACGAACCCAAATGCGCTGTGATAGCAGCCGTACAAAACGGTGAAATAGCCGAAAGCCGGTATTACAATTACCTGAGCATGCTGGAAGACGAGGATAACAGAAGATGATTTTCAGTAGGCAGTCTTTACATAACTACTGACTGCCTGGTGCAACTGCTGCTACTCGTCTTCTATCACAATATTAAAACGAAAGTCGAGGGGGGCAAAATTGTCCAGAAAATGCTGTAAAATTTCGGGGGTGTTGATGTAAAAGTTCAGTAAATTATCGTGCCTTTCCTGCAACCCACCACCCGGAAAAAGTTTTTCTTTGAGGGATTCTATTTGTTTTACCGCTGTTTCCTGGTTGCGCTCTTCCGATTTTTTCAACCTTTTTTCAATGTTTTCCAGTATTTTCTGGGCTTTGTTGGATTCGGCCCCGATGAAGCCGTCCAGGCTTTTGTCAACGGCAGCAGCTTTGTTTTTTACAGAAGAAAATACTTCCTGCAATACTTCTTTTTCTTTCTTCAACTGTATGCCATGCTCGGCACTGTTGTCCAGAAATTTCTTGACCAGGGCATGTGTATCCATGAAGAGGTCGCGGGCTTCCAGCGGAATTTTGTGCATTTTGCGCGTATTGGTTTTGTTGATGACCAACGCAAAATTGCGGGGCAGCAATATAGGAAAAGGTTGCTTGTAATGTGCAAAAACAGATTTTAGTTGCAGCCAGTACGCTACCTCGGCCGGGCCACCCACATACGCCAGGTTGGGCAAAATCATTTCCTGATACAGAGGGCGTAAAATCACATTGGGACTGAACTTTTCGGGGTGTTCGTCCACCAACTGCAAAAGTTCTTCTTCCGAAAACTGAAGGTCGGTATTCAGCACTTCATACTTTCCATTTTCTTTTACAATCCTTTCCCGCAGGCCTTCATCCAGGTAGAAAAAATTAATGTCGCGGGAAAAAACCTGGGTTTTGTAATTCAATTCATCTAATTCGGCCGAGGCCTCTTCTACCAGTTTTTTGGACGTATGCTGGGTGAGATCGTCTTTGATTACCTCGGCAAACATGCTTTTCAAGGTCACATCATCGGCATCCAGGGTAACCAGCCCTTCTTCCCCAAAAAGCTCATTGATGAAATACTGTGTAGCTGCGGCCAGGGTTTTGTGTTCGGTATAGGCTTTTTCAAAAAGGGCAATTCTTTCAGGAAGCTCTTCAAAGATGGCAGAAATTTCTTCTGGGTTGAAGCGGCCTACTGCCCCTTTTTGTTGTGTTTCCCAGGTATATTCTTTGCCAAACAGGTGGAAATGGTTGATTTCTGTAAAATCGTGGTCTTCGGAGGCCATCCAGTACACGGGCACAAAATGACAGTCCGGATGGGTTTCTTTCAGCTTTTTACAAAGGTTGATGACCGTTACAATTTTATAAATAAAATACAGCGGCCCGGTAAAAATGTTAAGCTGATGCCCCGTGGTGATGGTAAAGGTTTTTTCGTCGGCTATTTTCTGAATGTTTTGTTCAACAGCCTTGGTCTTTACCAAATCTTTGTACTGCTGTTTCAGTACCTGTTGCAACTTTTTTCGGTTTTCTGCAGGAAAGTTTCTCTCTTTCAATTGCTGCCCGAAGCTTTCCAGTTTAGGTGGAAGGTAGTAATATTTTTCCAGCGCTGCATCGCCTGAAAGGTAATCTAAAAATATATCCGAAAAATTATTGACGTTCTCCAGTGGGAGTTTTTCCAGCGTCATGGGTTGAGGGTTATCAGTTTGGGGTTGGCTCACTTTACCTTACAAATTTCTTCTATTACAATTATGATGATAGTTTACGCACGAAACAGATTTTCGTTATGGCATTTCAGCTTTGTGATATCTTTATCATGGAAATTTTAGTAAGTCATTCCAAATAATTTTGAATACTTACTATCAAAACTTTATATGATGCTCAACTTTTCTTAAGTATAATACCGGAATAAAATATTATTGCATATATTTAATAAAAAATTGTAATATTTAAATCTAATTAGCTGTGTGTTTTCGTATGTTGGAAAGTTTGGTACGACAAGCTGCCATCATTTATTAAAAAGTTTAACTAAAAGTCCTGGTTTTTAAACTGAACCATCAAAACTAAAGTACAATGACACACACAAATCAAAGAAAAACACACAAAGAATTAGTAGGAAACCTTGCCTTGTTTAATGGCATGTTTAAGTGGTATAGTCGGTTAGGTGGCAATGATGGGGCTTGCATTGAGCAGGCTTTGAAAGCCCGGCACGTGGGCACAAAAAACGCGAACCCAGTGGATGTGTATTTGGGAAGGGTAAAGCCTGATGAGATGGTGGAGAGGGGCAGCATGCTGTTAGCGCAAAAAGAAGCGATGATTCAGGAAGTAAAAACAAAGTTCTCCTTAGACGGGGCAACTATCCAAAATATCTAAAACTTTCTTTCTTTTATAGGCTTCGGAAGTTTAAGAAACTTCCGAAGTCTTAGTTACCGCGCCGAAAAGGTCAAAAGCTTCGGCATCGGCAATTTCTATATCAGTAAAGTCGCCAATGCGCAAATATTGGTTTTGTGCAGGAATGAGCACTTCATTATCTACTTCCGGGGAATCGGCTTCGGTGCGACCGATAAAGTAGTCCCCTTCTTTGCGGTCAATCATTACTTTCAAGGTTTTGCCAATTTTTTCCTGGTTTTTTTCCAGGGAAATGCGTTCCTGTAAGTCCATTACTTCCTGCACCCGTTTTTGCTTTACCTTTTCGGGCACATCGTCTTTCATAGAAAAAGAGTGCGTGCCTTCTTCGTGGGAGTAAGCAAAAATGCCCAGCCTGTCGAAACGAGATTTTTCCACAAAATCCATCATTTCATCAAATTCGGTCTGGGTTTCGCCCGGGTGCCCGGCAATAAGGGTGGTACGCAACGTAATGTTGGGGATTTTTTCCCGGATGATGTGGAGCAGTGCTTCCGTTTTTTGGCGGGTAATGCCCCGGCGCATCAGTTTCAGCATTTCGTTGGAGCCGTGTTGCAGGGGCATGTCCAGGTAATTGCAGATATTGCTGCGTTCGGCCATTACGTCCAGTACATCCAAAGGAAAACCGGAAGGAAAAGCATAGTGCAGGCGAATCCACTCAATGCCTTCTACATCCGACAGGTTTTTGAGCAAATCGGCCAGGTTGCGCTTTTGGTACAAATCCAGCCCGTAATACGTAGAATCTTGCGCAATGAGGAGCAACTCCTTGGTGCCGTTTTTGGCCAGATTTTTCGTTTCCTGAACCAGTTCTTCTATGGAACGAGAGCGGTGTTTACCCCGCATGAGCGGAATGGCGCAAAACGAACAGGGACGGTCGCAACCCTCTGAAATTTTCATATAAGCATAATGCCGGGAAGTGGTGGTGATGCGCTCGCCTACTAATTCGTGTTTATAGTCAGCATTGAACTTCCTGAGCAGCAAAGGCAGTTCCATCGTGCCGAAATATGCATCCACCTCCGGAATGTCTTTTTCCAGTTCGTCTTTATAGCGTTGCGAAAGGCAGCCGGTAACGTACAGTTTTTCAATTTTACCTTCGGTTTTCGCATCGGCAAAGCGCAAAATGGTATCGATAGATTCCTGCTTGGCATTATCAATAAACCCGCAGGTGTTGATAACCACCACGTTGGCATCGTCTTTCACCGACTCATGTGCCGTGTTGATACCATTGCCTTTGAGCTGGGTAATCATCACCTCTGAGTCTACCAGGTTTTTGGCACAACCCAGCGTGATAACATTTACTTTATCTTTTTTTAATCCTTTTGTCTTCAATCTTTTATTTTTGTGTTTTCTCTATCAATAGAAAGTAGTTTCTGATTGATATTGTCTAGCTTTTTATAATGTGCGCTGGGTTGAAAATTCAGCGGGCGTGCGTTGGATTTGTGCGGGGAAGCATTGAATTTTCTTGACTTTTTTGGTTACTTTTTGTGTCAAGACAAAAAGTAACAATGCAAAAGAGCTACAAACCACATAAATTTACCAATCAAAGAATTAGCTAAACAAATTTCATTTTGATTTAAGCAAACGGCAAAGTTAGCAAACAAGTTATGATTTCCCGAATGTGCGAAAATTTGAAAGCCCGCGTTGTTGGATTATGATCCGAAATACATTTACATTGGTCAAAAAATATATACATTTAGCATTCATCCTCTCTTTTTTCGCGCTCACCCTGGCTTGTGAACAAACCACCATTTGTACCACCAGCAATACTTCCCTGGCAAAAGTAGCTTTTTTTAAAATTGCCGAAACCCGGCAGGCGGATACGTTATACGGGGTATCGGTGGTTACTGAAAATAATATTCTTTTGTATGAACCCGACACGGTGATCGAGGTAATCTTGCCCGTAAACCCGGCGGCAACTTCTACCAATTTTCTGTTTATAAGGGATAACAAAACGGATACCCTGCAACTGTCTTATGAAATTGAGCAAATATTCACGTCTTCGGAATGTGGTTTCGATCAGCGTTTTTTCAACCTGAATGTGCCCAATACTTCATTTGACTCGGTGCGTATACGTAGTAACGAGCTGGTAGCAGACAATAATAATGATACGAATATCGAGATTTACCGGTGTGTCAACGAAAATACTGCCAGCATTATAGCGGAATTCGTGCAGAATGTTTCCGGCGAAAAAGTGCAGGACACCATATTTTATAACAGGGTAAATGATGACAAGGGAAATGTCCTTTTTACCGATGCTGCTTTGTCCGTTTTCCGCTTACCGGTAAACCCGGATGAAAAACGTGTGCAATATTTTTTCCACAGGCTAAGCAATGGCAGCCCCGACATAGACACCCTGACGGTGAACTATGCCAGATTTCAGGAGCAACTGGCGCGTATGTGCCCGGTGCAAACCCGGTACGACACCCTGCGTGTAGACAGAACCTATACCAGTTTTGATTCTACCACCGTATTGAAAAGACATTTAAATAAAATCAATAGTGACCCCAATATTGAAATATTTTTTACCCTGTAAGCTCATTTTCTTTCTGGCTGTGCCGTTTGTGGCCTTTTGCCAGCAGGTATCCGGGCAGGAAGGCCAGCAGCAGGAGCAGGAACAACCAAGGCCGGAAATCCCGAAGGTGAACCGTGATTTTTCGCTGGCAGCCCTGCGGATTGGCTTCTCGCTCACCGACCTCATACAACCCGTATTGTACGAGGGATTGGAACAAGCGTATGCTGTACAGGCTGACTTGTCTATTGACCGCTTTATGCTGGTGGCCGATGTGGGTACGGCCAAGTATGCCCACGCCTGGGAACCACAAGATACCCTGGCTACCCAATACCAATATACCACGGAAGGTAATTATTTTAAAGTGGGCATAGATGTAAACTTCCTGAAAGACAAGGAAGCCAATACCCGGTTTGCCAAAGACGATGTCATCTTTTTTGGATTGCGGTATGCCCAAAGTTCATTCACTGCCAATGCTACTTTTGACGTGGCTGATTCTGTGTGGGGCGATTTCACGCAAATAGAAAATAACGAAAACCTCCGGGCCTGGTGGGTGGAAATGGAAGCCGGTATTAAAGTGGAAATATTTAATAATGTTTTCCTGGGCTACACCATGCAATTCCGCTTTCTGAAAAACTTCAGCCGTAAAGAAGACCTGACTCCTTACGATGTGCCCGGCTTTGGCTCCGGCAACCGCAAAAACATCTTCGGGTTTGATTATTATTTGATGTATAGGATTCCTTTTAAATAGGCAACTAACCTTATACTAAGATTTGCTCCATTTCAGATTTAAAACCTCTTCTCTAACAATGGTGTTTGCTTTAAGATGGTTTCTATTCTGTATATTCACTTATCGCTACTTTTCATATTTAAATGCTTATTCCTGCTCTACTTCCTGCCTTTACAGAATTGTAATAATCGAGGTTTTACTAATTTCAACAACATTATTATGTTTTATTTCTTCCATAATTCTGTCATAGTTCCTCTCAAAAATTTCAATTAATTGGCTTGTTGAAATATTTCCTGTAGTCAAATAGATTAACTTATATGGTTCAACCTTTTGCAAGTAACTTTGATAAAAATCAGAGTCTTTAGAAATTAATATTCTTTTTTGGTCAATTGTAATCTTATTGATGTCGGAATCTGGGGTCTTATTTTTCTTGGGTAGGTCTAATGTATGAATAGAATCAAAACCTTTATTTATTAAGAATTTTGATAGTTTCCGTGGTAATTGTGCATCAATGATAAATTTCATGCAACAAGTTTACTGATGTTCTTTACTTCTGATATTTTGGCTGCAAATAATAAACAGGCATACAAATCTTCTTTTTCTAAATCCTCATAGTCTTCCAATATTTCTTCATTAGTCATACCAGATGCCAGTAGTTCCAAGATATTTTGAACTGGGTAGCGCATACCTCTAACAACAGGTTTTCCATGACAGATATCAGGATTTATAGTGATTCTTTTTAGCAATTCATCGTTATTCATTTCTATAAATTATTGATTATCAAATATTTGCAATTAATATGGTGAATCTACATAAATTATATATTTTCATGTATTGAAACGATTATTTTATAATTTAAGTTTTGGTTACTAATGGCTACTTCTGGCTACTTCTGGCTACTTCTGGCTACTTCTGGCTACTTCTGGCTACTTCTGGCTACTTCTTAATAATCGTAAACTCCACCCTGCGGTTTTTGCGGCGCTCTTCTTCTACAGCGTTGCTGGCAATAGGGCGGGAGCCTCCGTATCCTTTAGCAACAATGCGTTCGGCATCAATGCCCTGTGCTACCAAATATTTTTTTACGGCATTGGCCCGGTCTTGCGACAAAAGGCGGTTCAGGTCGGCCCGGCCGGTATTGTCGGTATGTCCGCTCAGTTCTATCTGCATGTTGGGGTTTTCCTGCATCAGTTGTACTACTTCCTGCAAATCGTCGGTAGAGCTGCCGATGAGGTTGGTAGTGCCTCTTTCAAAAAGTACGTTTTGTAACTGTACTGTAGCCCCCACTTCTAACGGGGTAAGGTTAAAATTACGGTTGACGGCAGTTGTTCCCATTTGCCGTAGCAATAGCTTATCTTTATTGGCCATAAATCCATCGGCTGATATTCTGAGCTCATAGTTTTCGTCAACAGGCAGCATAATTTCGTAATAACCGTCTTCATTGGCAGTAGCTGTTATTGCTTCAGTTGCAGCCAGGCTATCTGCCTGAATGGGCATAAAAGTTACAGTAGCGCCTACCGGGGCAGCATCTTTTGCATTGCTGATGGTACCCTGTACCATTACCTCGGTAACAGGAGCTTCTTCTGCGACAACAGGTTCTTCGGTAATTTCTACCACAGGGGGCGTGGTTTCTTCCAGCATTTCCTCCTGCTCGGGCTGAATGGGTACGCGGTTGAGGTCGCCCATGCCATCGCTGTTCTGGGTAGAACTGAGGTAGGCAAATTTACCATCGGCAGGAATGGAATAATAAAGTTCAACACCTTCCGTATTTACAGAGGGACCGAGGTTTTCGGGTACCGACCAGTTTTTCCAGCTTTCGTCAAGCCGTTTGGTAACGAAAATATCCCGGCTGCCCATGCCTTCGTGTCCGTTACTGGCAAAGAAGAGCGTTTTAGCATCAGGAGCGAGGAAAGGGGTCATTTCCTGATAAGCTGTGTTCACGGTATTGCCAAGGTTAATGGGTTCAGACCACTCTCCATTGCTTTGTTTAAAAAGCACGTACAAATCTTCCGCCCCCCGGGTGTCGTACGATTGGAGCGATAATATGAGGATATTGCCACTTGCATGCAGGCTGCCACTCTGATGTTTGGATTTGTTGTAGAAATATGGAATTTTCACAGGCTTTGGAAAACTCCACTTTCCTGAAGATTTGCTGGATACAGAAATGCCATACGTATGCGCTTTGCTGCCATCTTCTTTGTAGTGATAATTCAAATACATCACGTTCCCGTCTTCAGCAAAACCAATAATTTCATTGGTAAAAATGTTGTTGATGGGTGCACCCAGGTTTTTTGCAGCTGTCCATTCGCCGGCCGGGTCTTTTTCGGCATACCAGATATCGCCCCCATCACGATTGCCTCCCTGGTTGCCAGGGTGTTTGCGGCGGGTAAAATACAAAGTATTGCCATCAGGACTGAAAATAGGGTTTAGCTCATCATAAGGAGAATTCACAGCTTTCCCCAGGTTTTCGTGTTGGGTATTCGTAATACTAACAGTGTTCACTTCGTTTGTAGCAGTTATACCTTTACCCGGATCAGCATAAAGCGAAAAGGCGGTAAAGCAGATGATACCTGCTAAAAAGGCTATTTGTAGGTTTTTCATGGAAATCAGTACTTGTGTTAATTATTCTTTTTCTTCTAATCTTTTAACCAAAGCTATTACCAGCAAAGCGGCATTGCGTGCGGCTACTTCTGCAAACTCCTGAAAGCTCACCCCCGCATCTTCATCGGCCCCGTCGCTAATACTGCGGATAATAAGGCAAGGCACTTCCCATTGGTAGCACACCTGGGCTACGGCAGCCCCTTCCATTTCAACGGCATCGGCATCAAATTGCGCCAGCAGTTCTGCTTTCATAGCAGTGGAAGCCACAAAAACATCGCCGGTAGCCACGGTGCCAATTTTTATCCGGGGGTTGGTAGCAGCCTGGTGTTCCGTAACGATTACAGGCTCTAAAGCCACATCGGCAGTTTTGGCAAATTTAAGCAAGCGGGTATCTGCCGGAAAGTATAAGGGATTTTTCTTCCCACTGACGCCGTGCCAGGTTTCCCAGACCTGCCGGCCTTCTTCAGTAATTTGTCCGAAATCATGTTGTACGGTTTTCCTGGCAATGACGATGTCTCCAATTTGCAAATCGGGGTGCAACCCTCCGGCAATTCCTGTGAAGATCACTTCTGTGGGCTTGAAATGGTCTAAAAGCAAGGTGGTGGTCATGGTAGCATTTACTTTCCCGATACCCCCTTTTACCACAACTACCGGCCTTTGGTACAACTTACCTTTAATGAAGCGGATGCCTGCAATGGTTTCTTCTGAGGGGTTTTCTATTTTATCTTGTAGCAAAGCTATTTCTTCATCCATAGCACCGATAATGGCTGTAGGCTGTGCCAATAGCGGAATATTTATCAGGAAAAAGAACAGACAGTAAAAGGTTTTCATCAGCTTCATGGTTTCCTCCCTTTTTTCAATAGAATTTACGAAAATAAAGAAAAATCTATAGTCTGGAACACTTCTTTCGCTTCACATTTCAAATTAATTGATATTTTTACGATTCTCAGATGCTACTCGGCACTGAATACGATAACCTCAAATCACATGAATAAGCTTTTTAAGCTGCGCGAAAATAATACGACCATTCGTACTGAAATTGTGGCAGGCCTTACAACTTTTTTCACAATGGCGTATATTATTTTCGTCAATCCCTCCATTTTAGCACAAACAGGCATGGATTACAACAGCGTGCTGGTAGCTACCTGTTTGTCGGCAGCCATTGGCACATTGTTTATGGGGTTGCTGGCCAATTATCCCTTTGCCCAGGCGCCTGGTATGGGCCTCAATGCTTTTTTTACGTACACGGTAGTATTTCAGATGGGCTACTCCTGGCAGCAGGCACTCGGCATGGTTTTTATCTCCGGTATTCTCTTCCTGGTTCTGACGGTGACCGGCATGCGGGCAGCCATCGTACATGCCATTCCCCCAACCATTCGTCACGCCATTCCAGCCGGTATCGGACTGTTTATCGCTTTCATAGGGCTGAACAACGCGGGCATCATCAGCGTGAACCAGGGGCCAATCATCGACATTATTTCTTCCATAGAAACTGTAGAAAAACCAGCCCTCATTGAGGCCGTGAACCAGGCTCCCCCTCAGGTGCTGGAAGTAGGGAACCTGGGTGACCCAGCCGTGTTGTTAGCTGTGATTGGATTTATTATCATGGCCGTATTGATGGTATTAAAAGTGAAAGGAGCTATTTTTCTGGGTATTTTGGCAGTGATATTTTTGGGCATTCCGATGGGTGTTACCCAAATACCTGATGCCATCACAACAGATAGCATCAGCCTGGCTCCTACTTTTTTTGAATTAGACCTACTGGGACTTTTCCAACTGCCGGAGGGCAACACCTTTTTTCACCTTATCATAACCCTGCTCACTATTATTATTTCTTTTTCCCTGGTAGATTTGTTCGATACCATCGGCACCCTGCTTGGCACAGCGGATAAGGGAGGGTTTTTAGATGAAAAAGGAAAATTACCCCGCATGCATACTGCCCTTTTCTCGGATGCCGCTGCCACTACGTTGGGGGCCATGCTGGGGACTTCCACTGTAACTACCTATATTGAGAGTGGCACAGGTGTGGCTGTTGGTGGAAAAACCGGATTGACGGCTGTAGTGGTTGCTATATTTTTTCTGCTTTCTATTTTTCTTACGCCCATAGCCGGTATCGTTCCGGGTGCAGCCACAGCACCGGCCCTCATCATGGTAGGCGTACTGATGGTGGGTTCACTCAGGCGTATCCAACTGGATAACCTGGAAGAAGCCCTGCCTGCCTTCGCCACTTTTGCCCTCATGCCTTTTACCTATAGCATTGCCAATGGTATAGCAGGTGGGATCATCTTCTTCGTGTTGATTAAACTGATAAAAAGAAAACACCGGGAAGTGCATCCGATCCTGTACTTTTTGGCCGGATTGTTTGTATTGCGGTTTGTATTGGTGTAGGGGCTGTAGAAAGCCGAGAGCTTCTTGTAACTTTGACAGAATGCTGAGTAAAAACAAACTTTATTAAGTGTTTTTAACAATCATAAATTCAACTAATCAACTCCACCAAATGGGCAGGTCTAACCCTTTAAAAACCGGATTCTTTTTGTAATATGGACCAGGAACCCAGGGAAATTTCTTCTCGATGTCATCGATTAACTCTACGCCAAAACCTGGTTTATCCGGAATGGACAGTATTCCATTCTCTATAGGATAAGGCTCTTTGAATATTTCCCATTTAAGAGGGTTGTAAGTCTGATTGAGTTCACACATGTGGCCGGAAGGAACACCTGCCACCAGGTGGATATTAGCAATAGTAGTGAGACCTCCTACCCAGTTGTGCGGGCAATAATATTGCCCATGCTCATGAACAGTCTGCCCGATATACCAACCTTCAGTGATCCCACTTAAATTAGCATCCGTTTGAATGATATTCATTGCTTTGGCGGCTACAAAAGGACGCACCTGATATCGGTTCCACCAATTTTCCCCTCCCGATACCATTACTGATGGCATGGCTTCATTGATAGCAAGGTGTTTCTGTAAGGCAGCGGGGTCGTTGGGCGATACTGGCTCTTCATACCAATAAAATTTCAGTTCTTCCAGCACTGGGCACAGTTCATTAATGATGGTTTCATATTCCCAGGGAAATTTCTCAATACATAGTTTAAAGTCCGGCCCTACTGCTTGGCGCAACCGTTCCAAAATTCCAACATATTTTTGCATGGTCATACCACTATACTTCCAACTGGTGCCATTGCGAAATTTGAAAGTGTCATAGCCTGCCTCTTTGTACCGCAGGGCTTCGGCTATCAGGTCTTCTTCACCTTTGTCGTACCAGGCATGGCTCACTCCTCCACTCGCATAGATTTTCACCTTATTGGATGGATTATCGTCATTAGAAAGTAGCTTATACACAGGAACTCCTTTTACTTTCCCAATAATGTCCCACAGAGCGTTATTCACTCCGGCCCAGGCGCCTTCCGCTAAAGAATTGTGTCCCTGGTTATTTGTTAGAAAATCTACGTCAAAAACATTAGCCCCCTTTAGTATAGGAGTAATATATTGGTCAGTGTAGGCTTTCAGTTTGTCAGGTCCCCGGTAAGGACTTCCTTCTGCAATTCCAACGATGCCTTTATTGGTGAAAACCTGTATAAGGGCCGCATCGGATTTCCATACATAAAGTCCTCCACACCGCCAAAGATATTCACCATCGTGTTGATAAGACAGGGGCGTAACTTTAATGTCAGTGATGGTGACGTTTTCTCGTTGCAGTCCTTGTGCCGGGTTCTCTCTATCAGCCTTATTAACAGCGGTAAAAGGGTATTGGCGTTGATGTAAACCGGAAGCCGTACCGAAAGGTGTGATACAGGCAGTCAGTGCAGCAGTGGAATGGGACACGAAGGAGCGGCGGGATATCTTTTTCATGATTGGGTTGTTTTTCAATGTAACGTGAAGACTTTTGTGCCTACAATTTAGGGTGTATCCCATTTAAAAACCAGTCGAGTCCATGAAACTTCAATCCAATATGGCTGGTTTATCAGAAACCGCCCCTTTCACTTAGCCCTTTCATCCACTTGAAAAATCCAGAAAGTCTAAAGACTAACTGGAGCCAGGTTTGTCAGATCGATTTAAAAAGGCAAACTACCATCATCCCTCTCTTCTGGTTCATCATCTAAAAACCCATCTTCCTCTTCTGCCAGCTTCCGACACTCGCAATATTCCTGGGGGAAGGGGCAGGCATCCGGATAGTAATTGCAAAACTCTATATGTACCTCCCCGGCCCCTACATATACCTCTTCACTATCCCATATTTCGCGCAGTAGTTCGTATTTTACTTCAATGGGCAACCCCTCCGGGAAATCAGGAACGAAATGGTATGCCTTTAACAAAACTCCCATTTCCATCACCAACCTTGCCAGTATTTGGCTCCCGGGAAGAGTTTTAAGTTTCTCAAGAGGAGGAAGCTGTATTTTCTCAATGCCCACTATTGCTGATAGCTTTTGGGGAGTGCCATAGAAAAATTGTTCTACATATGCCATATCTTCCACCTCACCAGGGTCATCCATATTTACCGAACTCCAAAGTTCACCCGGCACAGGAGCTTCTTTGGTTGCTTCTCTTATGTCTTCTATCAACTGTTCCAGGTATTTTTCCATTAATTTTTAATTTATTAGACTTCAAAGGTGGCATCCCTCCTAAAACCTTTGTGCTCACCCTAACCTACATACCCAAGCTGATTAGTGAGCATGGTAGTCTGTCCGATTTTGAAAGCAGGTTTGTTCCGATGGTTGTGGCCATAAACCCAATAATCTACCTTTGATTGCTCAATGAAGTCTGTCAAATCTACACAAAAAGCTTCATTGATTTTACTGTTATTGTGCTCTTCAGCATTACAAAGCGGGCTTGGGAGGTGGTGGGTAATCACCACTTTTTTTCTTGTCAGGATGATTGGATAATTCATACTTCAAAAAACGCAGTGATTGTTGGTGCGTGTGATTGAAATTTTCAACAGTCAATACTTTTCCCTGGTATTGGATGACCCTGAAGTCATTCATCCCCATCAGTACTTCAGCCATATATTTTTTGCCTCAGGCAGAGTGGAAAGCCAAAGCTTTTGTAGAAAATTAATAATTTGTTCGCTATTTTTGTTTGTTCGTGATTCGCGAACAAAATTTATTAGCGAACAAAAATGGAAAATGAATTAATCAATCAAGCTTTGAATGCTTTACAGAAAGAAACTGGTTGGAAGATAAAAGCGAAACCAGCAAGTAAAAGTAAAGGTCTTTTAGACGGTTACCTGACCTTACAAAAAAATGGTTGGCAAGAAACCCTGGTATTGGAAGCTAAATCCAATTTAAGGCACCACCATCTGCCAACCATAGAAAAAATTCTGAAGCAGAATGATCAGAAGCTCATCATTCTTTCAGACTACATCTCTGATAACCTGAAGGAAGAACTCAAAAGGAAAAATATTTTCTATTGCGACACGGCAGGTAATGCCTACATTGAAGGTGAGTACTTTTATATCTTCATTGAAGGACGCAAAAACCAGCAACAACCTATCAAAAATATTTTTACAGATGCAAGCCTGGTATTGATTTTTGCCTTATTGAATCATCCTGACCTGGTGAATAAAACTTATCGGGAAATTGCCGATGAAGCAGGGGTGAGTCTGGATACAATTTCTAAAGTCATGAACCGCTTGAAAGAGCAGGGCATGATTGTTCAGGTGGATAAGAAAAACAGAAAGCTCAGCAGCCTGAAAGAACTGCTGAATATGTGGATCATAGGTTATGGTGATCAACTTAAGCCCAAGTTAGCCTATGGTACCTATCGATTTCTCGACAAAGATACCGAAGATCACTGGCAAGACTTACCTTTGCATC
Source organism: Cyclobacteriaceae bacterium (assembly GCA_965230065.1). Lineage (GTDB taxonomy): Bacteria > Bacteroidota > Bacteroidia > Cytophagales > Cyclobacteriaceae. Next base: position 2,084,087 of record OZ245942.1, read on the forward strand.
CTGAAAAAACCTGGTGGGGCGGAGAGCCAGGGGCAGATTTGCTGACCCAATATTTGAAGCCAGAATTTTTTACACTGTATACCACAGAAACTAAACCTGCATTAATGAAGAAATATAGATTGGTACCTGATCCTGCCGGGAACATACAGGTATACAAGGCCTTTTGGAAAAACACATCTCATACGCAGAAAAATGTCGTCAGTCCTTTATTAGTTTATGTCGATTTAGTATTAACAGCCGAAAGCAGAAACCGGGAAACCGCCCAAAAAATATATGAGCAATACCTGGCAAACAACGTTTAAGAAACTCAAACAACCTCACCTGAAAGAAGTGTTCAAAGCCCTAGAAAGGGGTTTTGAAGCAACGGGCATAGATTTTTATCTCGTTGGTGCATTGGCGAGGGATATTTGGATGACAGGTATGCATGATGTACCGCAGGTAAGAAGAACCCGGGACATTGATTTTGCCGTACTGGTTTCTGCCCAGGAAGAATTTGAACAGTTAAAAGACTACCTTGCTGAAAAGGAAGGATTCAAAACCTACAAAGAAAATCCTTATGTGCTGATAGGGCCTAAAGGTGTGGAAGTAGATTTGATGCCCTTTGGAGATATAGAAAAAGAGGGTACTGTCACTTTTACCGGACCAGGGATGGCATCCATAAAAGTAGATGGGTTTTCAGAGATTTATGCGACGGGCCTGCCAGAAGTAGAAATGGATGAAGAGTTCCGTTTCAAAGTTTGTACGTTGCCAGGCATTGTGTTGCTTAAACTGATTGCCTGGGATGACCGGCCCGAAATCAGGCAGAGAGATGCGCAGGATATAGCCTATATCTTCCAGCACTATTTCAATATTGCAGATCAGGAAATCTATGAAAACCATCATGATTTATTTGATGAAGATACAGACTTACCTGTTATCGCAGCCAGGGTGATGGGGCGCCAAATGGCTCCCTTTCTCCAAAGTTCTTCCTCACTTAAGAAAAGAATAGTTGGAATATTAGAAAGAAATACCCAAACTTTGACCCAAAGCCCGCTGGCCGACCAAATGGCATTAAGAAACAAAGATTTTGTAGGTGATGCTTTCGCGTTGTTGAAGGCGGTATTGGCAGGCATACAGGAAACTATTGACCAATAAATAACATTTTTTCATGCCACAACCTAAAAAACTCATTGAAGTAGCCATGCCGGTAAAAGAAATATCGGTAGAAAATACAGTATCTATTCTATTAAAAAAGATTTTATTCCAAAATGGAAAAGATATTTTGACATTTGTATTTTTACTCAAACAGAAATAATTCAAAAAAATAGTCCGTAACAAAAATAAAAAAGCCTGTAAATCAATTATTTACAGGCTTTTATGAATATTTGAAGCGGTCCGGACGGGACTCGAACCCGCGACCTCCTGCGTGACAGGCAGGCATTCTAACCAACTGAACTACCGGACCATTGCTGGGCAATTCAATTTTAGAATGCAAACTTAGAACCATTCCGGTTGATTTACAACGATTATGCACAAATAATTTCTGTTTTTTTCATTGTATTTATCCGAACAAGATAGTAATTATGAAATCGCTTATAATTGATACTTTCGTCTACAATATGAAGCGTTAGCATATTGCTATAGAATATTTTAGCTTTGCAGTCAAACTATACGAACCCCATGCTCTTGGAATTCGAGAAACCTATACAAGAATTGGAAGACAGACTGGCCGAAATGAAGCAGCGTGCAGAAGGTAACAAAGCCTACGTTGCTAAGGTGAAAGAACTGGAAAACAAAATCACTGCCTTAAAGAAAGATACTTTCCAGAACCTTACCCGCTGGCAAAGGGTACAGCTTTCGCGCCATGCCGATCGCCCTTATACCCTGGATTATATCTACGAGATGTGCAGCGATTTTATTGAACTGCATGGCGACCGTAATGTAAAAGATGACAAAGCCATTGTAGGAGGTTTTGGTAAAATAGATAACCAATCAGTAATGCTGATTGGGCACCAAAAAGGGCGGAATACCAAACAGCGGCAATATAGGAATTTTGGTATGGCCAACCCGGAAGGCTACCGGAAAGCCCTGCGCCTGATGCGTATTGCTGAAAAATTTAACAAGCCCATTGTTACGCTCATAGATACCCCGGGGGCCTACCCCGGCCTGGAAGCCGAAGAAAGGGGACAAGGAGAAGCCATTGCCCGCAACCTGATAGAAATGTTTTCTATCAAAGTGCCAATAATATGTATTGTAATTGGTGAAGGTGCCTCGGGAGGGGCTTTGGGCATTGGCATAGGTGATAAGGTACTGATGCTCGAGAACACCTGGTACTCTGTAATTGCCCCGGAGTCCTGCTCTTCTATTTTGTGGCGCAGTTGGGACTACAAAGAGCAGGCAGCAGAAGCCCTCAAACTTACTGCTACTGACATGCTGGGGTTTGAACTCATAGATGGTATTATCGAGGAACCACTGGGAGGTGCCCACACTGACCTGAAAACACAGGCCGAAATTCTGAAAAAATCCATTTTGACCAATATCAGGGCACTGAAAAGAAAAGCATCTGATAAACTGATTGAAGCAAGAAGGGATAAATTCATCAAAATGGGAGTTTTTGAATAATTAAACCCACCTTCAAATAGCTATGGTTATGGGAAGCCAGTTGCTATTTGGTTTCATTTCCACGGTTTAATAAAAAACGAAGGCCCAACACCTCAATATCACCATTATGCTGATTTTACTTTCACGTCTTATTCTAGGGGTTACCGGATGGAAAGTAGTGGGAAAGTATCCGGAAGGTGTTCATAAGTTTGTGATTGTGGCGGCTCCCCATACCAGCAACTGGGATTTTGTCTATGCCCGCTCTGCTTTGTACATACTTGGCATTCCGGTTCGGTTTACCATCAAAAAGGAAATCATGAAGTTTCCGTTAGGCCCGCTTTTGCGTGCTTTGGGAGCTATTCCTATCGACCGCTCGCCCAAAATGAACAAAAAGGCCAGCATGGTGCATGCCATGATTGACCTTTTCAAAGAAAAAGACAAGTTTTGTGTGATGGTTACCCCGGAAGGTACCCGCTCAAGAGCCAGGCGCTGGCGAACCGGCTTTTACCATGTAGCCATGGGCGCCAATGTGCCTTTGTTGTTATGTTTTCTGGATTATAAAAAGAAGCACGTAGGCGTAGGCCCACTCTTCCATCCTACCGGAAATATGGAGGAAGACATAGAAAAAATAAAAATATTTTACCGGGGCATCACGGCCAAATATCCTGAAAAGGGAGTGGTTTAGTCAGTAGGCAGCGGCAGTTGGCAGTAATTAACTGCAGACTGCCACTGCCTACTGCTATTGCCTACTGATTAATTCTATAAGCTACCACCCGATGATCATTAAAGGTGGGCACCAGCAATAATCCATGCTTTTTTGCATAATCAATATCCGCCGAGTTGATCTCCTGGTCTTTGGTGTCCAGTAACTTTTGGGTTTTACCATCCTGGGTTACGTAATGGACTTCACCCACCCAGCGAGAAACAATGTAGTTGCCTTTTTCATCTTTGGCAATACCATCGGCAGAACCAATTTCAGTAAGCCAACGGTCACCAATTTCCTGGGTTTCAGGATCAATCGGGGCAAAGAAACCGCCTCCGGATGAAGCCAGTAAAAGCTGGCCGTCTTCCATAAATAAACCATTGGGGCGCTGCAAGGTGGTATCATTCATCCATACGGTTACTTCGCCACCCGCCAAGATATGAATTTTATCGGTGTCCGAATCGGTGGCGTACACAGCGCCATCATCACCAACGGTAATATCGTTTAAGAAAGCAGCCCCTTCTACGATATATGTTTCCTCAATTTCCCCGGTCTCCAGGTCAATGGCTACAATTTCATCAATATCGGTTACGTACAGCATATACTCATAAATACCCATGCCTTTGGGGTCGTTTAGTCCGGTAGCCCATTCCAGTGCTACTACTTCACCTTCGGGGCTTAGCTTCGAAATGAACCCATCCCCGTCTTTGCTATCTTTGTTGAAAGCGTTGATGTTGGCTACATAAATCACGTCCCGTTCTGCATCATACAGTACCGACTCGGGCGTACGCATGACCGTATCGGTAGCCCAAACCTGTTCTAAAGAAATTTCAGCGGCTTGAGGTTCTTCTACTACAGTTTCCTCTTCCTGCTGCTCAGTTTGTTGGCCTCCACATCCAAAAAGAATAATATTTGCAAGAAAAAATAGAAAATAATGAATGGTTTTCATGATTTTTATAGTTTTGATTGACAGATACTCACCAAATATAAAAACTGATTGAAATATTCAAAATTTCCTATGTAAAGAAAATAAAAAGCTGGTATTGATGATTTTATCTCCTCTTCAATTTAATAAAATTCCCCAATATGCCACAGCACACCGGAAGGGTCATGTAAAAAACATTCCCTGCCCCATTCATATTCTTTGATGGGCACCAGCCTTACATTTTTGTGTTTTTTGTGTAACCCGAGGGCCTGCAAATCATTCCAGTAACGTTCCACATCGTCAACTTCCAGAAAAACCATGGAATTATCTACCCAGTCCTTCACATAGTAATTTTGCAAATAAAACCCGAAATTTCCGGTTCTGAAATACGACATGTCTTTTGAAGTTACAATTTCTTCAAACCCTAAATCCCGGTAAAAAGCCCTGGACTCATCATAGTTAATGGCTCCGATAAAAGTTCTGATTGATTTAGCATTATGTTTCATGAATGATTCATTTAAATTTTAAGAAGCTTCAGTTACTTTTTTCAGATTATCCAGACCTTTTTCAAAATCGCCTCCCAACATGCCATCCATAAACAGCCCGAAATAACGGCCAATGGGGTAGTCTAGCTTGCCTTCCATCGCCCAGGTTACTTCTGTGCCATCAGCGGTGGGTGTAAACTGCCAAATATCTTCTGACTCCATAGCTTGTGGCGCTACAAATACCAATTGCGAACGCACCGAACGGTTGGGCTGCAACTCTTTGATGGTAAGGCTGCCTGTGCCAATAACTTCTCCTTCCCATGCCCATACCGACCCAATGTCCTTTCCCGAACCTTTTACTTCATTTTTAGCCGCTGGCTCCATGGTCGTCCAGGGGTTCCACCGCGTCCAGTTGTTCAGGTTTGCCACCTGTGGGTACACTTTTTCCACTGGCTGACTGATTACAATAGAGCGCTCTACATGATAGCTAGAAGGTAAAAACAAGGCAGCTAACAAAAACAAAACGATAACAAAGCCCAGCCCAAGCAGAATTTTTTTTAGTGTTTTCATAAGAATGGTTTTTAAGGTGAAAGAAGTTATGCTCTTGTAAGCAAGGTTAAATATCACCAACGACAACTGTTGTCTTAAAAAAAATGAAAAAACATACGTGAAAGGCTTTGTCTGATTTTTTTAAATAATGAAATTTGTTTAATATCGTTAAAAATAAGTATCATTTTTGTAAGCATTGTCAATTTAAACTACTCAACAACATCTGAATGGTTCGCAGGCTTTTTATCATTGTTTTTATTACAGTCATTGCCATCCTGGCGTATTTTGTATTGCCAAAACTTCAAGAGCCATCTGCTCCCAAAGTAGATATCACTATCTCAGCTCCTGTAGAAATTAAGGATACAGTAATAGTAAAAGCCCCTCCTAAAATGCTGTACGGTATGGTGATAGACTCTATGCTGGTGATTGAAGATTTTATCAAGAGGAACCAGAATTTATCACAAATCCTTTCTGCTTATAATGTGTCTTTCCAAACCATTCACCAGCTGAGTGAAATTTCCAAAAGCACATATGATGTCAGAAAGCTGGCTGCCAATAAAAAATATACATTGATTTGTAAGCCCGATTCTTTAAAGTCGGCGAAAGCTTTTGTGTATGAGGCCAGCCCGGTAGATTATGTGATTTTTAATCTGGAAGACTCCCTCAGTGTTGAAGTAAAGCAAAGAGAAGTTGATATTGTAGAAAAAACCGTGGCCGGTGTCATTGAATACTCCCTGGCCGAAACCATGGATGAACTGGGCATTTCCCCCCAGCTTACCAACAATTTTGTGGACGTATTTGCCTGGCAGGTGGATTTCCAGCGCCTCCAGAAAGGCGACCGCTTCAAACTGATTTATGAAGACAAATTGATCAACGGGGAATCAGTAGGCATTGGCGACATCAAAGCTATTTACTTTGAACATTTCGGGTATGATTACTACGCCTTCCAGTTCGACCAGGGCGATGGTTTTAATTATTACGACGAAGAAGGAAATAGCCTGAGAAAAGCCCTGCTCAAATACCCGATTGAGTTTACCCGCATCAGTTCAAGATATAGTCGCAGGCGGTTCCATCCTGTGCAAAAGCGATATAAGGCACATTTGGGTACCGATTTTGCCGCGCCCCGGGGCACGCCCATCCGCTCGGTAGGTGATGGTATTGTGCTAGAAGCCCGCTACAAGGGTGGAAATGGTAACTATGTAAAAATCAAGCACAACGGCACGTATACTACCCAGTACCTGCACATGCACAAAATTGCTTCGGGTATCCGCCCCAGCGTAAGGGTAAAGCAGGGTCAATTGATTGGCTTTGTGGGAAGTACCGGCCTGGCTACCGGCAACCACCTCTGCTACCGCTTTTGGAAAAACGGACGGCAGGTAGATGCCCTTAAGGTAGACCTTCCGCCTACCGAACCCATCAAAAAAGAAGAGTGGGAAGCCTATGAAAAAGTAAAAGTTTCTTTACGCCAGCAGTTGAACGACATCATGTATCCGGATGACCCGCCGGTGCTTTTTGTGCGCAAATTTTAGCGCGTGTTCCCATAATTTTGTAAGGAGAAAAGGGTAAATGCGAGCAAATAAAAAACGTCGTAAACCCTTCAGGTTTTGAGCATTTTTATTGCTAAAAACGCAATATTGTGGCTGAAACCTGAAGGGTTTTAGCTGCATACGTCTTTCAAAATTTATTTGTTCGTACTCACACAAACATTATAACGGGATAACCGTATTAAGGTAAAGAAAGATAATTTTACCTGTACCTTCTCTCTATCAACATTTTTATACCTTCGCATCAGGCATTAAAAGAATGCCTCCTACCAAATTTTTATTATTATTATTATGGGAAAAAAGAAACAACCAAAAACCCGAACTCGAAATAAATCTAAAAAAACCAAAAACATCAATACTGAACTGAAAGAGGAAGCACTCCACTTTATGGATGCCAACCTTTCTAAAGCCTATTCGGCCCGGCAGGTGGCCCGCAGGCTTGGCCTTACTGATAACCGTGCCAAGGCACAAATGCAGGGCATATTAGAAACCCTGGAACGGGAAGGCAAGGTCAGACAGGTTTTTCGTAACAAATACCAGTCTACCACCGAGCCGGTTACACTGGAAGGGCGGGTAGATTACGTTAACCCACGCTTTGCTTTCATCGTATGTGAAGGCCTGGAATATGACATTAAAGTACAAGCCGAAGACCTGATGGAAGCCCTTGATGGCGACTTGGTGAAGGTGATATCCTATGGCAAAGGTTTTCGTGACCGAAGCCCGGAAGGGGAAGTACTGGAAATCATAGAGCGGGGAAGAACTGAATATGTTGGGCGTGTGGAAATGTCCAAAAACTTTGCCTTTGTAGTGCCCGATTACCGGAAAATGCACGTGGATATTTTTGTAGGTCCCGAAGTCCTGAAAGGTGCCAAAAACCGGGATAAGGTGATTGTAGAAATCACAAAATGGCCCACTGCCGACAAAAACCCGGTAGGGAAAGTAACCAAAGTACTGGGGCCTGCCGGTGAAAACAATGCTGAAATCCATTCCATCATGGCTGAATTTGGCCTGCCCCTGGCGTTTCCCCAGCAGGTGCTGAAAGATGTGGAAAAGATTAAGGAAACGATTACCAAAAAAGAGATTGCCAAACGTCGCGATTTCAGGAAAATCACCACCTTTACCATTGATCCGGAAGATGCCAAAGATTTTGACGACGCCCTTTCTTTCCAAAAACTAAAAAATGGCAACATAGAAGTGGGCGTACACATTGCCGATGTAACGCATTATGTGCAGCCGGGCACGGTGATTGACAAAGAAGGGTACAACCGGGCCACATCGGTTTATTTGGTAGACCGGGTATCGCCCATGCTACCCGAGCGTTTGTCTAATTTCCTTTGCTCGCTCCGCCCCCATGAAGATAAGCTTACTTTTTCGGCAGTGTTTGAGCTGGACAGCAATGCCAATGTGGTGAATGAGTGGTTTGGACGCACCATCATCCATTCTGACCACCGCTTTAGTTATGAAGCAGCCCAGGAAGGACTGGACACACAAAAAGGAAAATACGCAAAAGAGCTTAAAACGCTGAATGACCTGGCGCATAAGCTCAGAAACAAGCGCTTTAATGAAGGCTCCATCAGTTTTGAAACCGCAGAAGTAAAATTCCGATTGGATGAAGAGGGTAACCCCCTGGAAGTAATTCCGAAAGTGCGCAAGGATGCCCACAAACTGATAGAAGATTTTATGCTGCTGGCCAACAAAAGAGTGGCCACCTTTGTTTACAATTACAAAAAGCGAAAAGAGAAAAAGACCTTTGTGTACCGTACCCATGATTATCCTGATGCAGAAAAAATTCAAAGCTTTGGCATGTTTGCACAGCGGTTTGGACATAAACTGAAGCTGGATAATTCTTCCATTGCCAAATCGATGAACGAATTAACTAAAAAGATTGAGGGCAAACCGGAAGAGCATGTTTTACAGACACTTGCCATCCGGTCTATGGCGAAGGCTAAATACAGCACCGATGCTGAGGGGCATTTTGGATTGGGTTTTGAACATTACACCCATTTTACCTCGCCCATCCGCCGGTATCCTGATATGATGGTACATCGCCTTTTGCAGCATTACCTGAACGATGGAAAACCGGAAGACAAAGAGCTTTACGAGAAGAAATGCGAGCATTCATCGGAAATGGAAAAGCGGGCAGCCGATGCCGAGCGGGCTTCTATCAAATACAAGCAAGTACAATTCATGCAAAACCAAAAAGACCAGCCGTTTGAAGGCATTGTCTCTGGTGTGATTGAATGGGGCATTTTTGTAGAAATTATAGAAACCAAATGCGAAGGCATGGTGCGCATAGCCGATATGCGGGACGATTATTATGAGTTTGATGCAAAAAACTTCCGGCTGATTGGCAAACGCAAAAAGCGCATGATTACGCTGGGCGATAAAGTAAAAGTACGTGTCATAGATACAGACATCGACCGCCGTACCATTGACCTTGAATTGGTGAAATAGTAATGCAGGGTGTTGATAAAGTTTGTAGTTTTGAGTTTATAGTTTTCAGTTCAAACATCAAACTACAAACCAAAAATGCCCAACTACAAAACTGAAAATGATTCCTGAAGTAGAAAAATATATTACGCTCATTAACCGGGAAATTGAGCAACTGGATATCAGCCAGCGTCCGGCCGAGCTCTATGAGCCTATCCGTTACATATTGAATTTGGGTGGGAAACGTATGCGGCCTTTGCTTACCTTGCTGTCTTACCAGATGTATAAGGATCATCCAGAGAAAATCATAAAAGCAGCCCTGGTTGTGGAGTTTTTTCACAATTTCACCCTGGTACACGATGATGTGATGGACGATGCCCCCCTGCGCAGAGGTCAACCCACCGTGCATGAAAAATGGAATCAGAACATTGCTTTGCTCTCCGGCGATGTAATGATGGTAAAAGCTTACGAAATGCTGGAACTGATACCGGAGGACAAACTGCTCCGGGTATTATCAGGTTTCAACCGCTGTGCTGTTGAGGTATGTGAGGGCCAGCAATACGATATGAACTTTGAGCAGCGTAATGACGTAAGCGAGGAGGAATATTTAGATATGATCCGGCAAAAAACGGCGGTTTTGCTGGGTTTTAGCCTGGAATTTGGAGCCATTTTGGGAGGGGCCGATGCAGAAAGCAGTACAGCACTTTATAATTTCGGAGTCAATATAGGCATTGGCTTTCAGTTAAAAGACGACCTGCTGGATGTGTATGCTGATCAGGAGAAATTTGGCAAACAGGTGGGTGGTGACATCATCGTAAACAAAAAAACCTTTTTACTCATCAAAGCCCTGGAAAAAGCAGAAGGAAAAGAAAAAGCAGCACTTTTGCATTGGCTCGGTAAGGAAAAGTTTGAGAAAGAAGAAAAAGTGCGGGCCGTTACCGAAATTTACGACCACCTGCAAATCAAAGCTTTGACCGAACAGAAAATGAATGAGTACTTTGAAGCAGGTTTTGCGGCTTTAGGACAACTCAATGTTGATAATTCTAAAAAAAACTTATTAAAAACATTTGCTGAACGTTTAATAGACAGAGAAAAATAAACAAATTAAATGGTAATTTCAGTCACCCTCATCCTCATCGCCATCAATGTAGCTGCCAGCCTGTATGCCTGGAAACGCCCTGATATTTTTCAGCGGTGGTTGTTCAACCCATACCTGGTAAGCCATCGTAAGCAATACTATCGCTTCATTACTTCAGGTTTTATCCATAACGATTACATGCACTTGCTTTTCAATATGTTTACCTTCTATTTCTTTGGGCAGGTGGTAGAACAAATCTATGGGTATTATGCGGAAGGGTCTGGCGTGGTGCTGTTTTTGGTGCTTTATTTCGTAGGGATGGTTATTGCAGATATTCCTACTTTCATAAAACATCGCAACAACCCAAACTATAACGCTGTAGGTGCATCAGGAGCGGTATCTGCCGTAGTATTTAGCAGTATCATGTTTCAGCCGTTGAATGAAATTTGCCTGTTTGCACTACTTTGTTTGCCGGGTTTTATCCTGGGCGGGCTGTACTTGCTTTATTCCTATTACCAGGGAAGAAAAATGTCGGATAACATCAACCACGATGCCCACTTGTACGGCGCGCTGTTTGGCATCGCTTTTACCATTGCGATATGGCCGGGTGTGGTTCCTCACTTTATTGAGCAACTTTCCAATTTCAAGATTTTTTAAATACAGTAGGGCGGGTCACTAGCCTCGAGCTTTGAAAGCTAATAAGAAGCTTTCGTAAATCGGTCAAACCGCTATCTGCAGAGGCACAAAAGCGGTCTGACGGGGTCGCCCAGACCGATAGATATTAATTTTTAATGGCATCGGCCATCCGACTTCGCTCCTACCGAACCGCCTTACTCAACAATCACAAGTAAAATCATCCACATTTTGCCCCGGGGCCAGGTTTTCGTTAATCCGCACAATCTGGTCAAGCCGGATGGTTTCGCCCGTGTTCAGGGTTACAAACTCTTCCCCATTCTTTGTATAAACATCTTTAATCACAGCACTTACCGTCATAAATTCACGAATGTCTGTATAGTACTGAATTTTTGAATAAAGCTTTCGGGTAGCTGCATCTAGCAGTACATCGTAAAAATTGCAGTCAATGGGTTTATATTCCATATTTGTTAGTTTCAATAAATGTAGCGCAACTTTCTTTCTAGTGTTGTACCTAAAAATAATATTCCATCGGTCTGACCGATTTTTATGCACGGCACTACCAAGTCGCTGAAGGAAAGAAAACAAACTGTAACTACATATACGGCAAATAAATACTTATGATATAATAGGCTCATAAATTATTTTTCTTCATCTCTTCCATCGCATAATTCGCCGCCCTGGCCGTAAGTGCCATAAAAGTGAGGGATGGATTTTGGTTCCCTACTGAAGTCATGCAGGCCCCATCCGTTACAAATACATTTTGGCAGGCGTGGAGCTGGTTCCATTTATTAAGCAGGGAAGTTTTCGGATCTTTGCCCATGCGTACGCCCCCCATTTCATGAATATCCAGTCCGGGTGCGCGTTTATCATCATATACGCTAATGTTTTTACAGCCAGATTTGTCCAGCATTTCAGCGCCCTGTTCCATAAAATCCTGCAAAAGTTTTTCGTCATTATCATCATACCCAATAGAAGTAACCAGTTGGGGTATGCCCCAAGGGTCTTTCTGGTCTTTGCTCAGGCGCACGTGGTTTTCTTCTTTGGGAATGGTTTCGCCCTGCAACATCATAAATACCCGCCACTGCCCGGGGTGCGTGAGTTCTTCTTTCAGTTCCGAACCAAAAGCAGGGGAGACATTGCCGCGTTGCCATCCGGAACGGGCCGCACTGAAAGCCACCATGTAGCCCCGCAAAAAGTCAGTTTCCTGCTTGTAAACATTTCTGAAAGAAGGCATAAACGCCGTAGTAGGCCGTCGACCATAATAATATTTATCTTCAAAACCTTCATAGGTTGCCAGCATACTGCCCCGGTAATTGTGAAAAGCCACGTACTTGCCCATCAGTCCGTTGTCATTACCCAAACCATTCGGGAAACGACTGGAGGTAGAATTCAACAAAATCAGATTGGAATTCAGGGCAGCCGCATTCACGAAAATAATACGGGCATAGTATTCGGTCATTTCATGGGTATTGTCATCAATCACCCGTACACCGGATGCTTTATTGGTTTGTTCATCAAAAATAATGGAATGCACCACCGAATCGGGACGCATGGTCAGGTTTCCCGTACGCTCGGCCCAGGGAATGGTAGAAGAATTGGAACTAAAATAAGCCCCGTACGGACAGCCCCGGTAACACAAATGCCGCGCCTGGCATTGTCCTCGCCCTTGTTGCAAATGGATTTCTTTAGGTTCAGTCAGGTGCGCACAGCGGCCAATGATGACGTGGCGGTTTTCATAATTCTCTTTTACCTTTTGCTGGATGTGCTTTTCTACACAGTTCAGTTCAAACGGTGGCAACACTTCACTGTCAGGCAGGTTTGCAATGCCATCTTTATTACCGCTGATGCCCACAAATTCTTCCACATGCGAATACCAGGGGGCCAGGTCTTTGTAGCGAATGGGCCAGTCTATCGCGAACCCATCCCGGGCCGGGGCTTCAAACTCATAATCGCTCCACCGCTGGGTTTGCCGAGCCCATATCAACGATTTTCCTCCTACCTGATATCCCCGTATCCAATCGAAGGGTTTTTCCTGTATGTAAGGGTGTTCTTCATCTTTTACAAAAAAATGCTCTGTAGCCGGCTCAAAAGCATAGCAGCGGTCTACCATCGGGTTTTCTTTGACAACCTCCGTAGGGAAATGCCCCCGCAAAGGAAAGTCCCAGGGATTTTTCATGGCGGTGGGGTAATCAGCACCATGCTTTACCATACGGCCCCTTTCCAGCACCAGCGTTTTCACGCCTTTTTCGCACAATTCTTTGGCAGCCCACCCCCCGCTGATGCCCGAGCCAATCACGATGGCATCGTAAGTGTTTTTTTGCCTGGCTTTTCCCTGGATGTTCATGCTTTTTAAAATAAATAAAGTTCTCGAATATAATACTCGGATTGCGGACTTCCTAGTCCGCTTTATGGTCGAAATGAAAGTCAGGTAGCCCAGTCCGACCTCCGGGAGAAACATAATTAAACATTGACAAAGCTAATCTGCACAGCGATAATAGCTTTGTCAAAGTTCAGGTTTGTAACTGTTCCTTCCGCCCAACTGTTCTTATATTGCAAATACAATAAAGTACAGTAATGAACATGGAACAGCCTACGCCTTACCAGCCCAAAAATAAAATACGAATTGTAACCGCTGCCAGTCTATTTGATGGGCACGATGCCACCATCAATATCATGCGGCGCATTTTGCAAGCTTCCGGTTGCGAGGTAATCCACCTGGGGCACGACCGCTCTGCCGAGGAAATCGTAAATACAGCCATGCAGGAAGATGTGCAGGCCATTGCCGTTACTTCTTATCAGGGTGGGCATATTGAGTATTTCAAATATATGCACGACATGCTGCAAGAGCGGAAAGCAGGGCATATCAAAATTTTTGGCGGAGGCGGAGGCGTCATCCTTCCGGAAGAAATCAAGGAATTGATGGATTACGGCATCGCCCGCATTTACTCCCCCGATGATGGGCGCAAGATGGGTTTGCAGGGCATGATTAATGATTTGCTGCAACAATGCGATTTTCCGCTGGGTACTCAGGAAGAAAACGGACTTTCGCTTCTGAAAGAAAAGAATGCAAAAGCCATTGCTTCCCTTATTTCGGTAGCCGAAAACTTTCCTGAAAAAGCCGGACCACACCTTGAGCAAGTCCGTAAGATGGTGCGAGGAAATCCAACGCCTGTGCTGGGTGTTACAGGTACAGGTGGCGCCGGAAAATCTTCCCTTGTTGATGAACTGGTCAGGAGGTTTTTAATTGATTTTCCAGACAAAACTTTGGCGATCATTTCCGTAGACCCATCCAAGCGGAAAACCGGAGGAGCTTTGCTGGGCGACCGCATCCGGATGAACAGCATTCACAATCCGAGAGTGTATATGCGCTCATTGGCTACCCGCCAGGCCAACTTATCGCTTTCCAAACACGTGCAGGAAGCCATACAATTACTCAAAGCGGCTGCATACGACCTTATCATTCTCGAAACATCAGGCATTGGGCAGGCAGATACAGAAATTCTGGAATATTCAGACATTTCCCTGTATGTGATGACGCCGGAGTATGGGGCGGCCACGCAATTGGAAAAGATTGATATGCTGGACTTTGCCAACGTGATTGCTCTCAATAAATTTGACAAACGTGGTGCCCCGGATGCCTTGAAAGATATAAAAAAGCAATACCAGCGCAACCACGGCCTGTGGCAAAACGACCCGGAAACCATGCCTGTGTATGGCACCATCGCCTCTCAGTTCAACGACCCCGGCACCAATGCGCTTTACAAAGCGGTGATGGAACAACTTGTAGAAAAAACCGAAGCAGACTTTCGGTCAGGTTTTGAAGGCTCGGTAGAAATATCTGAAAAAATTCACATCATTCCGCCCAACCGCACCCGTTACCTTTCTGAAATTGCCGAGAATAACCGAAAATACGACCAGTGGGCAGAAGAGCAGGCCGAAGTAGCTGAACAGCTTTACAGCCTGAAAAATGCCATAAAGACGCTGGAAAATACAGAAAATAAAGGCAAAGAAGCGGGTATTGAAATATTACGGAAAACTTTCGAACAAGTAGTTACCAATCTTGAGCCAGACAATTTAAAACAACTGGAAGTATGGCCTGAAAAAGTTGAAAAATACCGGAAACCAGAGTTTTCTTTTAAAGTCCGTAACAAAGAAATTAAAATACAAACCCAGAAGGAAACCCTGTCTCACACGAAAATCCCGAAAGTAATTACACCAAAATACAAGAACTGGGGTGATTTGCTGCGGTGGCTGTTGCAGGAAAACCTGCCGGGGGAGTTTCCTTACACCGCCGGGCTGTACCCGTTCAAGCGGACGAATGAAGACCCCACCCGCATGTTTGCCGGGGAAGGTGGACCGGAACGCACCAACCGCCGTTTCCATTACCTGAGCGAAGGCATGCCCGCCAAACGCCTTTCCACTGCCTTCGATTCGGTAACGCTTTATGGACATAATCCTGATTACCGCCCCGATATTTACGGAAAAGTGGGCAATTCCGGTGTTTCGGTTTGCTGTCTGGACGATGCCAAAAAACTGTACTCTGGCATCAACCTGGCCGACCCCATGACGTCCGTTTCCATGACCATCAACGGCCCGGCGCCTATGCTGCTGGCTTATTTCATGAACGCGGCCATCGACCAGCAATGTGAAATTTATATCAAAGAAAACGGGCTGGAAGCGGAAGTGTGGCAGAAAATACAGCAAATTTTTGAAGAAAAATACGAAAAACAACCTGGCTACCAAGGAGAAAAACCCGAAGACCATAACGGACTAGGACTCATGTTACTGGGCGTAACTGGCGACCAGGTATTGCCCACCACAACCTACGAAAAAATAAAAGGAGAAACGCTTTCCACTGTAAGAGGCACAGTACAAGCCGATATTCTGAAAGAAGACCAGGCGCAAAATACCTGCATTTTTTCTACCGAGTTGGCCCTGCGCATGATGGGTGATGTGCAGGAATATTTTATTGAAAACAAAGTCAGGAATTTTTATTCCGTATCTATTTCCGGCTATCACATTGCCGAAGCCGGAGCGAATCCCATTTCCCAACTGGCTTTTACCCTCGCCAACGGTTTCACATACATAGAGTATTACCTCAGCCGGGGTATGGACATCAACGCTTTTGCGCCCAATTTTTCTTTTTTCTTTTCCAATGGTATAGATGTAGAATATGCCGTAATTGGCCGGGTAGCCCGCCGGATTTGGGCAAAGGCCTTGAAACATAAATACGGTGCCAATGCCCGCTCCCAAATGTTAAAATACCACATCCAAACCTCGGGGCGTTCACTGCATGCGCAGGAAATTGCTTTCAATGATATTCGCACTACGTTGCAGGCGCTGTATGCCATTTATGACAATTGTAATTCACTGCATACCAATGCTTATGACGAAGCCATTACTACGCCCACGGAGGAATCGGTAAGGCGGGCGGTGGCCATTCAGCTCATTATTAATAAAGAACTGGGGCTGGCAAAAAACGAGAACCCCCTGCAAGGCGCTTTCATCATTGAAGAACTCACCGATTTGGTAGAAGAAGCCGTGTTGCTGGAATTTGACCGCATTACCGACCGGGGCGGAGTACTCGGGGCCATGGAAACCATGTACCAGCGCAACAAAATTCAGGAAGAAAGCCTGTATTACGAACACCAAAAGCATTCCGGTCAGTACTCCATCATCGGTGTCAATACCTTTCTGGATAAAAAAGGCTCACCTACTTTAATAGCGGGCGAAGTTATCAGGGCCACGAAAGATGAAAAAGAAGCCCAGATTGCCACTTTGCAAAACCTGCACCGTCGTCATGAACAGGAGACCCAGCAACATTTGGAGGAAGTAAAACAAACCACCTTACACAATGAAAATATTTTCAGCACTTTGATGGAAGCCTGTAAATATTGCTCACTCGGGCAGATTACGGATACTCTGTTTGAAGTGGGTGGGAAGTATAGGAGGAATATGTAGGGATGGCCTAAAAGTGAAGCGTATATGATGTTAAGGCCTTTTTCTTCTCTTTTTGCAATTTCTCAATAATAGGCCGTGGCGGAGTAATTATTACCTGACAGGTAGGCCCTGACTGTTGCAGGTTTGAATGTCTAACTGTGAGAAATGGCATTGGGGAAAGTGAAATTTCTTGAAAAGTTTATTACTTGAGCTAAGTCATCATTAATGTTTTTTACCAGAAATGGAACATCACCATATTTTTCATAGCCTTCTTTAAGGGCATCATTCCGGTTTTCCCAAATGCCATAAACCTGATTATTTTTTATTACCACAAACCCTCCATTAGGATGTTTAGTACGGAGTTGGTTTTGCACTTTTTTAAAGTGTTTAATTTCATTTTCTAACATAGGAAGAAATGGTTTATAAATGCTTATTAAACGAATATACTAATAAAATTTAATAATTCCTTTGGCATGTTTTCTACGATATTTCGTGAAAATTTCACAAGCGTTGCAATCCACCCCACCCCTTCACTTCGTACCTACCAGCCCAGGCCACAGTCAATTTTTTCACTAAACCAACACTATCACCATGAAAAAACTTACCGCAAACGCCTTTGTTCCGCGTGGACTGGGGTTGGCAATCCTGCTGAGCTTTGGGTTGCAATTCGTCGTTTTTGCTTCCAGTCACCGGGAAGCGCCTTTAATTTCCAATGACCCGCTGGCCGATAATACCGATGTGTATGCCTTCGTGAGTCCGGATGACCCGAACACCATTACCCTCATCGCCAATTACATTCCGGCCCAGTTGCCGCATGGCGGCCCTAATTATTATACGTTCGGGGAAAATATCCGGTATGAAATTCACATTGATAACAACATCAATACCACGGGCGATGACATCGTTTACCGGTTTACCTTCAACAAAACCAACGAAGACCCTACAACATTCTTCAACATCAGGCTGGGCAAACAAAACCTGAAAACCACCTATACGATGGAGAAGAGCACCGATGGCGGGCAAAGTTTTACAGCCGTGATTACCAACGGCGTAGTACCGCCCAACAACATTGGCCCTCGTTCCATTCAGGGAGGAGCCGGGCTAAACACCACGTACCAGCAGTTGATGAGCGATGCCATTATGACGGCTTCCTCGGGTGAGAAAGTATTCGCTGGCCCGACAGATGACCCCTTCTTCGTAGATTTGGGAGCTATTTTTGACCTGGGCGACGCACCCCGCCAAAATAATGGCAACATCGTAAGGGATGGTCTGGCCGAGTACAATGTGCATTCTATTGCCATTCAGGTACCCATCGCTTCATTACAAAAAGATGGAAAAGATGTGAGCATGGCAGCCAATATTCTCGATCCTGATTTTGTGATTGGCGTATGGGCTTCTGCCAGCCGTAGGTCGGTCAAGACCCTGGGTATGAATGGGGATAAACCCACCGAATCGGGCGATTGGGTGCAGGTTTCTCGCTTAGGTATGCCTTTAACGAATGAGGCTGTTATTCCCATTGGCGATAAAGATGAGTGGAATGCTCGCTCTCCTTACGATGAAAATCCTGACCATTTTGAATATTTCTACAACCCTGAACTGGCCTTGTACATGGACGATGATTTGTTCGGCGGAGCGGTACCTGCCTTTGCTGCCCTGCGTGTACAACGCAACTCTTTGCAGCAATTCGACTTTGGCAACCAGCAAGACGGGCTGTTTCCACTGAAAGGGAATTCTGCTTTGGATGGCACAGCACTGGATGATGCAGTTTTTGGCACATTATTGCTGCCCGGTCCAGGCAAACCCCGTTCAGTAGACCTGTGGCCTGCTTTCCATACGGGTGTTCCCAATTTAGCACCTTATCAATTAGCTACCGGAAAAGGTGGCAACCCACTGGCAAAAGGAAAGCCTTTTATCAATAATTTCCTGCCTAATGGTGGCGATATGCTTCGCCTGAACATGGCTACACCACCCACCCCCCGCGATGATGACAACTTTAGTTCACAAGGACTGGTACAAGCCGCCGTACTGGGACTCACCGACCAGAATTACAACGCCAATGCTGATTTGGAATGGATTCCGAACATGGATGGTTTTCCGAATGGAAGAAGGCTGGAAGATGACGTGACCCGCATTGAACTGCAAGCGGTAAGTGGCGTAGTACTGGCTGCCATTGGGCTGTGGTACGATGATTTTGATGCCGCCAATCCCGATGCTTCTCCGGTTACCAATCAGCTGATTAATGTATTGTTGTACTCCACAGGTGTTGAAAGTAACGACCTTCCTTTCAGCAATACTTTTCCTTACCTGGCTGCTCCGCACCGGGGCACCGAGGCTGACCCCAACCAGGCATTGAACTAATTTTTTCACAAGAAAACTTCGCAAAGAAATGAAAAGCTTATATCATAAATTTATCAACAGAGCCATGCTGGTGGCGGTGCTGATGGCAGCTACCATGCTTGGCCTGGAGGCTTCCAGTCACCGGGAAGCGCCATTAATTTCCAATGATCCGCTGGCCGATAATACGGATGTGTACGCCTTCGTAAGCCCGGATAACCCGAATACGGTAACTTTTATCGCCAATTACATTCCGGCGCAGTTACCGCACGGAGGACCGAATTATTACACTTTTGGTGAAAATATCCGCTACGAAATTCATGTGGATAATAACATCAATACGACCGGGGATGATATTATCTACCGTTTTACTTTCAATAAAACCAATGAAGACCCCACTACTTTCTTCAACATCAGGCTGGGCAAGCAAAACCAGAAAGCCACCTATACGCTGGAGAAAAGTACGGATGGGGGACAAAGTTTTACCGCTATCATTAACAATGGGGTGGTGCCTCCTAACAACATCGGGCCCCGTTCCATTCAGGGAGGGGCAGGGTTGAACACCACGTATGAGCAGTTGATGAGCGATGCCATCATGACGGCTTCCACAGGCGAGAAGGTTTTCGCAGGCCCTGTAGATGACCCGTTTTTCGTAGACCTGGGCGGTATTTTTGACCTGGGCGATGCGCCTCGGCAAAACACCATGTCCAGGGATGGCCTTTCTCATTACAACACGAGTGCGCTCGTAGTTCAGGTGCCTATTGCTGCTTTACAAAAAGACGGCAAAGACGTGAGCATGGCCGCCAACATCCTTGACCCGGATTTTGTGATTGGTGTGTGGGCTTCTTCCTCTCGGCAGAAAATCAGAACGTTGGCAGGAGATGGCACGGAATCTTATTCGGATGAATGGGTACAAGTATCCCGCCTGGGCATGCCTTTGACCAACGAAGCCGTTATTCCCATAGGCGATAAAGATGAATGGAATGCACGCTCTCCTTACAACGAGAACCCCGACCATTTTGAATATTTTTACAATCCTGAGTTGGCTTTGTACATGGACGATGACCTGTTTGGAGGGGCTGTGCCTGCTTTTGCACCCTTGCGTGTACAACGCAACTCCTTGCAGCAATTCGACTTTGGCAACCAGCAGGATGGGTTGTTTCCATTGAAAGGCAATCCGGCTTTGGACGGTACCGCCCTGGATGATGCAGTTTTCGGTACATTATTACTGCCCGGCCCCGGCAAGCCCCGCTCGGTTGACCTCTGGCCTGCATTTCATACGGGTGTCCCCAATTTAGCTCCTTATCAATTAGCCACTGGAAAAGGCGGAAATCCACTGGCTGAAGGAAAACCTTTTGTGAACAACTTCCTGCCCAACGGTGGCGATATGCTGCGGTTGAACATGGCTACGCCTCCTACTCCGAGAGATGATGAAAGTTTCAGTTCTTTGGGATTGATACAAGCCGCCGTACTTGGACTGACCGACCCAAATTACAACGCCAATGCTGATTTGGAATGGATACCCAACATGGACGGTTTCCCCAATGGAAGAAGATTGGAAGATGATGTAACCCGCATTGAATTACAGGCCGTGGGTGGCGTAGTATTGGCCGCTATCGGATTGTGGTACGATGACTTTGATGCCTCTGACCCGAATGCTTCTCCCGTAACGCAGGATTTGCTGGGTGTTTTAGGATACACTACGGGCGTAGAAGCCAATGACGCTCCTTTTATGCATAAATTCCCCTATTTGGCAGCTCCCTGGAGTGGCACGGGTGTAGGCACCGGAAAAGAAATTCCTTTTGAGCAACCCGACGTGCTGCCCCCTACCCCTTTTGCCGACAAGGTAGAAAGCTTTACCCTGGTAAATGCCAAAACCGACGAAGACATCGGTACGCATAACGACGGGGGAATTATCAATCTGGCAATATATCCTTATATCAATATCAGGGCCAATACCAACCCGAAAGAAGTGGGAAGCGTGGTGTTTGATTTGAACGGTAAGAAAAACTTCCGTACAGAAAATGTATTCCCTTATGCTGTAGGCGGTGATGCCCCTCCCGGTGAATATTTTGCACTTGATTTACCTGTAGGGGATTATGAACTTACTGCCACTCCTTTTTCTAAAAAAAGAGGCAAAGGAGAAGCTGGTACTTCTACGACCATCCGGTTTACGCTGGTGAATAATCCGCTTGTTTCCAGTTTTACGCTGGTAAATGCCGATACGGACAAAGACGTGATGGAACTGACCGACGGAGCCGTAGTAGACCTGCAAAAAATAGGAACGGCCAACCTGAATGTACGGGCCAACATCATGCCCAAAGAAGTAGGCAGCGTGGTATTTGACCTGAATGAACAAAAAGGATTCAGAACAGAAAACGTATTCCCTTATGCTTTGGCGGGTGATGCCCCTCCCGGCAAGTATTTCGACTGGGTAGTAGCACCGGGTATGTATACCATTACTGCTACACCTTTTTCAGAAAAAAGAGGAAAAGGAGAAGCCGGACTGAGTCGGACTATCAGCTTTGAGGTAGTGGATGATGCCAGTACTGTTGCTAAGGAAAATGGCGCCACAGAACGAAGCATTGAAGCAGATGGGGTAATGGCAGGCAATGCCTTTGCTACCGATGAGTTTTCCATAGGGGTTTATCCCAATCCGGTAGCCGACCGTTTCAGTTTCAATTTTTCGGGGGAAACAAACGAAAATGTAACTGTAAATATCTATAACCTGAATGGAAAACTGCTGGGAACCCAAAACAGGAAAGTTTCCGGCGTATCGGAAGTAGAAGTAGGTGTGCAGGACTTTCAACTGGAACCAGGTGTTTATCTGGTGAAAGTAGTGCCGGAGCATGCCCAGCCTTCTGTTTTCAGAATTGTTAAAAAATAGTTTAACCTGAACTTTGACAAAGCTATCACCCATTTCCTAGGTCTGTGGCACACAGACCGGGGTTAAAGCTTGTCAAAGTTTTGTTTTCCTAAATAGAAAAGTGCCCGCCACCTACCTCTGAAAAACACTAGAGGTGGCGGACACTTAACTACCATCATCAAAACCGACAACAAACATGAAAACCAATAAAAAAAATCTCTATATCGCGCTTTTACTCATGGGGTCTTTTTTGCTTCAACCTGCCTGTAACCCCAAAAAAGAGCAAAGCAAACAGCAAACAAATCATAAAGCGGAAGTACCCAAACTCCTGACAAAACACCAGGCCATCGGCACGCCCGAAGAACACCAGAAAACATTAGATGCTTTTAACAGTTTGACTACTGCCATCAAAAAAGACCAAAATAACATGGAAGCCCGGCTGAAACTGGCCCGCATATTTATGCAGGAAGCCCGGCTTACAGGTGAACATGGATACTATTATCCGGCAGCTTTGCAAGTGATAGACGAAGTGCTGAACAGCCCGGCCAAAACCAAAGATGACCGTTTTGTGGCACTTTTGTTCAAGGGTTCTGTGTTATTATCACTACACAAATTTGAGGATGCTATGAAAGTGGGAAAAGAAGCTTTAAATATTAACAATCATAATGCTTTGATTTATGGAGTACTGATAGATGCCAATGTAGAAATGGGCAATTACAAAGAAGCCATCAAAATGGCTGATAAAATGAATTCCATCCGTCCCGATTTACGCTCGTATGCCCGGGTTTCTTATTTAAGGGAAATTCACGGGAATGTAGAAGGGGCCATAGAAGCCATGAAACTGGCCGTATCTGCCGGGTATCCGGGGCTGGAAGAAACTGCCTGGTGCCGCCTCACTTTGGGTAACATTTACGAAACTTACGGGGATTTGGACAGTGCCGCTGCCCAATACCAAACCGCCCTGGACGAAAGACCTGATTACCCTTTTGCCATTGCCGCCCAGGCAGGCATCGCCATGAAAAAGGGCGATTATAAAGAGGCAGAAGTATTGCTCAAAAATGCCTGTGAAATCATTCCGGAAGTTTCATTTTACGAGCGGTTGGCAACCTTGTACCAGGAAACCGATAGGCCCAATGAAGCGCAGCAGATTGTGGAAGAAGTCTTCGACATGCTGGCCGATGATGAAGCCCACGGCCATATAATGAACATGGAGCAGGCACAAATGCACATAGATTTTACCCAGGATTACGACAAAGCCCTGGAATATGTAATGAAAGAATATGCCACCCGCCCCGATAACATTGATGTAAACAAAATGCTGGCGATTATTTATCTGAAAAAAGATAATATCGAAGCAGCAGAAAAGCATTTACAAAAAGCCATGATTACCAAATCGCTCAATCCTGAGTTGCTTTGCGTGGCAGGCCTGATAAAAATCAAAATGGGGCATGAAAAAGAAGGAAAGGCACTCTTAACCCGCTCTTTGAAAGCTAATCCGTATCAATCGCATAGCCTGAGTGATGCAGCGAATGAATATTTGACGGGTGTTTAAAACAGGTATTGTATCCCGAAATTGCAATTTCGGGGGTACATTTATTGATTAAGGTTCTCCACCCCTGCTGCCCAGTACAAAGTAGCCCGGGATTTCTCGAAAGCAGCCCGTAGTTTCAGCAACTTGGATTGAGAATCAATCAGTTTATCCTGCTGGAAATTGATTTTAAACAGGTCGCTTTCGCCATTTTCCAGGTTGAATAGTTCCGCTTCCAGCAAACGGCGGTAATTATCCACTGCCAGCGTTTGTTGCTGGATAATCTGAAAAGTATTGGTCAGCTCGGCATATACAGCTTGTATTTCGTTGAGGATTTCCCTTCGCTTGAGATTACGCTCATAATTGTTTTGCTGAATTTTAATGTTGGTCAATTGCACTTTGGCCCGCTCTTTCCGGAGTAACAATGGAAAGCCAAATGTGAAACCAAATTTGTAGTTTTCGTCCCAAATTACTGGATTGGTTTCTCCATCCGGACTAATGGGGGCATTGATGAGATTATAATTCACATCCAGCCGGGGCTTTAGGTTTTCTCTGTTCAGTTGGTTTTCAACGGCCAACTGCTGCGTTTTTGCATCCAGTTTCCGTATTTCCGGGTGGTTTTCTTCGGCCAACATTCTTAATTCCTGCAATTCGGACAGGCTGGGAATCATCAAAAGCGCATCGTCCATGACAGGTGCTGCATTATCGCTCAGCTCCAAAGGTTCTTCATTTTCTCCCCATAAGTGGTTAGACAACTTCAAACCGGAGCGGATAAAGTTTACCCTGGCTTCCTGCATTTCAATCATGCGGTTTTGTAAGGTGATTTGCGCCTGTACAGTGTCTATCACAGCAGCCTCTCCGTATTCATAGTTGAGCTTTACCCTGTCAAATATCTGTTGGGCAATGCCAATGCTTTGCTCCAACAAACGATAGTTGTAATAATCAAAATACCAGTTCCAGTAATCTTTGGTAGCTTCCAGCAGAATTTTGTTGATAATTTTTACCTGCTCGGCTGCCAAAATATCCTGAAACAACACAGACTGCTTCACGGTAGCCCGGCGGTCGTCTATAAACAACCCCCTGCCCAAAGGAAGGCTTACACCTGCTGTAATTTGCCAGTTGTTGGTATTATCAGGAATCATGCTTTCGGGGTTGAGAAAAACACCCCGGTTTCTGTCAACACTTACTTTTGGGTCAATAGGAAACCACAAAGGCACTTTTAAAGTGGTATTGAAAATGTTGTAGTATTCTTTATTATCAAAATTTTTCACATTCCAGTCAGCTTCCAGCTTGGGGTCAAAAGCGCCTCTGGCCCATTGAATTTCCTGCTGTGCCTGCTCCTCTAGTAAATTAGCCTGTTTTACCACCGGATGAAAAGTAAAAACCAGTGTATACAGGTCATCAATACTAAATGCAATGGCAGAATCGGGCAGGGTAAGCACTGAGTCTATAGTAAAGCTTTGAAGTTGCTGGGCTTTGGCATTTGGCAATCCTGCTAAAGTAAAAAAGAAGAAAATTAGAAGAAGGCATGCCATCGGAATCTGCTTGAAACTATTTTTAACGTCATTGCGAGTCCCGATAAGATCGGGACGTGGCAATCTCCTCATAGTCAGGAGGTTGCAGCGATCGTTCCTCGCTCGCAATGACGTGTTAAGGTTTAGATATAATTTTCTTTGCATATTTGAACCTGTTCTCATTTCCCACCTCCTTCCTCTTTGGTAACTACGCTTTCTTCTTGAGGAGCTTCGTACAGGCTGGGCGGAAAGCCGTTGAGTTGTCGCCATATTTCGTACCAGATGGGTACCGTTTCAAGCATCACCCACCCTTTGGTGCCTGAACCTATCCTGAGTTGCCCGGGCCAGGGCTCATCATCGGGGTCGGGCGTAACCAGTATCCTGAATTTGCCTTGCTGGCTGTTTACATAGTCGATCACCTGGACCTCGCCCCCGAAGGTACCTACCGATACGCTGGGCCAGCCGGAAAATTGCAGGGCAGGCCAGCCGTCAAACTGAATCCGGACGTGCCTTCCTTTAGAAATGAGGGGCACATCCATCGCTTTAACGTACATTTCCACAGCAATGTCGGGGGCAGCAGGCATGATGGTGACCACCGCTTCCCCTTCTTTGATGGTTTCTCCTATGCCTGCCTTCATGGCTTTCACCAGATACCCGCTTTGGGGAGCCGTGACTTGATACTGCTGGTTGCGGATGCTCATGTTGGCATACTCGTTTTTCATTTTGGACAGACCGCCCTCACCATCAAAAAGTTCGGCTAAAGTGGCATTCAGATCCGATTCGGCTTTACTGATTTTATCTTCATATTCTGCGGCCACGCCCGTAATGGCGACTCTGGCATTGATAAGCTCAGCTTTTGCTTCCAGAAATTTATTTTCGGCAGAAATCCGTTTCATTTTACTTTCCTGAAACTTCGATTCTATATCCTGAAATTTGGTAAGGGCAATGTTTCCGGCATCGTATAATTTTTTGTTTCGTTCGTACTGGTTTTGAAAGTTTTGAAACCTGATTTTTTCTGCTTCAAAATCCACACTATCGCTGGTGAGCTTGAGCTGGGTTTGCAGCAATTTGTTTTCGGTTTGCTGCTGCTTTACCCTGAAAGCATCGCGCAGGGCCTGAATTTGCGTACGCAGGGCATCGGCTTTTTTCTGCTTGGCCTCAATGCTATTGACCTTAGCTTGAATCTGCTCTTCCAGACGAAGCAAAAGGTTGGGGTCAAAGTATTTATCTTTAATTTCGGCCAGTGTGAGAATGGTATCGCCCTGGTTGATAAACTGTCCTTCCCGCACTTTCCAGCTTGAAATTCTGCCTGCAATGGCTGATTCCACGGTTTGGGGGCGGTTTTCGGGGGCAAAAGCCGTAACTTTGCCGGTACCCCGGATATTTTGCTGCCAGGGCAGAAAAAGAAACAGAAAGAATACAAAACCGATCCCCAACAGCCAGCGGGCCAGTATTCTACCGGCATTCGGCGTTTTTAAGGTTTTCAGGATATAATATTGTTCCTTCTCCAACCTTGTTTCTATACTTGATGATGATATTTTTAGCATGATTTGTATCAGTAGTTCTAGTCCAGCATAAGATGATCTGCCAGCTTATTGTTTAGCAATTCCTGGTAAGTGCCGCTGGTTGCCACTGTGCCATTTTCCAGCAAAATCACCCGGTCACAGGCCGACATGATGATGGGGTCATTGGAGACCGCCAGCAACGTCCAGGTATTTTCTTTTTTTGTAAGTAAATTGATAAGTTCCAGCTTATCAGATTTCTGAAAAGCATTGAAATAATCATTGAGAATGAGTAGTTTGGGCTTTTTGGCCAGGCACCTTGCCAAAATTAGTCTGCTTACAAAAGATGTGGAGAACCCTTTGCCACTGCTGACGATATGCGTATTCAACCCATCAGGAAAACGGTTGATAATATCACTCAACCCTACCTTTTGAATTACTTCAATAGCATCATTGGGAGTGGCGTAAGGCTTGCCCACCAAAATGTTTTCCTGAATAGTGCCATCAAAAATATCTTCCTGCGATACGTTCTTGCCAATTTGGTCGCGGAGATTGGTGAGGTCGAGGTCCCTGATCGAAATATTATCAATGGTAATGCTGCCTTCATACGCATAATGCAATCCAGAAATTGTATTGATGAGGGTAGTTTTTCCTGCATAGCTGCTACCGGAGATACAAATCTTTTCCCCACTTTTGATTTCCATATTGGCGTTGCGCAAAGCATAATCTTTGGTATTCGGATACTGGTAATACAAATCCCTTACACTGATAGAAAAGCCTCTGCCATTGAAATTCCGGGGAATGTCAATCCCGCCGTTTTTTTCCAGGGGCAGGTCGGTAACATGGGCAATTTTATCAACGGCCGTGAGCATATCATATATGACCTCCATGTAAAGTATAATTTTTTCTACCGAACTCAGAATGAGGATGATAATTACTTCGGCGGCTACAAACTGCCCCAGGGTAATTTCCCGCTGAATCACCAAAATAGCGCCGATGATTAACAAACCTCCAGTAACCACCGCTTTGAACAAAATGATATAGAAGTACTGGTTAATCAGCACCCGGAAGTGGGCTTTCCGGTACTTTAAATAATTGTTGACATTGTATTCGGTCTTTTTTAGAGGCAGATTAGTATTTCCCGATATTTTAAAAGAGTTGATGGCACGCGCAAGCTCTTCCAGCCAGTACACTACCTTGTACTTAAACTTCGATTCTTTAATAGAGGTGCTCAATCCTTTGGGGCCGGTGATATAAAAGATTAATGCTAATGTGCCCACCAATACCAGACTAAAAAAAACAAAAAATGGGTGATAAAATGATAGCAGTAACAGCCCAAAAAAGATTTGCATGGTGCTGGAAGTGAGGTCAATCAGCAACTTGGGCAGTCCTTTTTGTAGAGTGAGTACATCAAAAAAGCGGTTCATTAACTCGGGTGCGTACTGGCCCAGAATGGCCTCTACCTTGATGCGGGGTACGCGGAAGGCAAACTCCAGCGCGGCTTTGGTGAAGATTCTTCTTTGTAAATATTCCACCACGGTAATTTGCATCACCTGCAAGCCGCCAGCTCCCAAAATACCCAGAATGACGAGTGCAATGAGCACGTACACCGAACTGACTACCACCCCGCCCGAAACCAGTTCTACCGTAGCCTGTATGCCCAACGGCAACGTGAGGCTGATAAGCCCGATAAATATGGCATAAATGAATATGTTGATAATGTCTTTTTTTTCTTCTGACAGCAACCTGACAAACCGCTGCACCGGGGTAAGTGGCCTGGCTTCATCCTCTTCCTCTACATCATCGCTCACCAGGCTTTTGTAAGAAAAAGCACCCAGAAAGACGATTTCTTTATTTTCATCCGTAATGAATGACAGGCAGCATTCGGGAGTAAAATCAGTTATAGCATTCTTTTCGTTGATGTACAGCAGTTTGATTTTTCCGTTTTTCTTAAAAATGATAGCAGGGGTTATTTGCGTATCACTTTTCTCAAATACAACCACCGGAATTTCCACTTCTTTCAGAAATGTTGGAAAATCTTCC
The DNA here is from genome assembly GCA_965230065.1 of Cyclobacteriaceae bacterium. Classification (GTDB taxonomy): domain Bacteria; phylum Bacteroidota; class Bacteroidia; order Cytophagales; family Cyclobacteriaceae. The sequence goes on from OZ245942.1 coordinate 2,112,744, forward strand.
AGCGGCATGGTGTTTTCCAGAAAAATCACCCGCACTTTATTGCCTGTTTCTATCAAATCCCGCTTAAACTCCTCAAATTCATCCAACTGATAAGTGCGCGGCAGCACATCCCGCTCATTCAGGGCGGCATCGGCATAATCTTTATCTAAAAGCAGGGATGATTCCCGGATGATTTGTATGATATGATTACTATTCATTTTATAGTTTTACTATCATTAACAATAGAAACACTTAAATGTTGTAAAAAAAATTACTGTTTGGTAATAGTTTTGAGCACTACAGTTTTTAGAAACTCAAAGTTTTGCTCATGATACTTCCCGCCTTTATAACTCAACTCGGTAAGTGATGGCAAATGCTGAGAGAAAAAAATTTGTTGATGGGCCGTTTGTAATACCGTACTGATGAGCGCATGGGCAAATTCAAAATCCGGATTGATTTCCTTCACAATGTCTGCTACTTTTTTGCATAATGATTTAAATCCCCTGAAAAGACCTTCTTTATTATCCTCATCTACCTGTTTTGTAAGGTAGGTTTTATCCGACTCAGCAATCACAATTCTGTATAATGCGGCTTCATCAATTTCAGGAAACAGCGGGTCTTTTTCCTTATTTTCGGCAATGATTTTCAGGGCAATATTCAGCCTTTCTCGTGCATCTTCAATATTGTGGGTGCCATAGTCAATTTTATATTCCAGCCAGTTCCAGTACCAGGCAATGAGATAGACCAACAGACGGTGCTTATTTTCAAAATACCGGTAAACAGAAGCCTCGGTAGAATCAATTTCAGCAGCGAGTTTTTTAAAGGTAAATTTTTCAATCCCTATTTCATCAATCATTTCAATACTACACCGGATAATGTTCCGTCCCAGTTCTGTTTCCTGAGGGTCACGGAGAAAAAGGTTCCGGTTCATTTGTAATTGTAAAGTAGTCATTGCGTAATAATACTTTTGCGTATAATAGTAATACTATCAAACAGTAACGGTATAATAATTAAAATGTTTGGTATTTATCCAGTTAAACTTTCTTGGGGGGCTGTCAAAATTTAGCATATCTGCTGACACAGGGCTGTCACACCAAGCCTGTACTTTTGATATAGCAATGATTTAAATTAAAAGAAAGAAAATTATGAAACTGAATGCAGGCATTATTACGCACAAACTTGATGAAACCCGGAAGTTTTACACTGAAATTTTCGGTTTTGGGCTTACTTTTGATAGCGAGTGGTTTATTTTATTACATACCCCGGACCAAAGCAGTTCTATCGGCTTTTTGGTGCCCAATCACCCCTCTCAGGCAGCTGTTTTTCAACCGGAATTTCAGGGAAAAGGCGTGTTCATTACCATTGAAGTAGACAATGTGGACGCAGAATACGAACGCATCAAATCATTGCAAGTTCCGATAACCGTAGACCTGAGGGACGAACCCTGGGGCGACCGCCACTTCGCCATCACCGACCCGAATGGGATTGGAATAGATGTGGTTACACACAATGGTTAGCTTTAAGCTACAAGCTATTAGCTTTATTGAGTCCACATGAAATAGCTTGCGGCTTGTAGCTAAGAGCCAGAGGCTAATTATAAATTCAATTTCTCCCTCAACACTTCATCATCCGGCTGGTTGCGCGTCCAGTAATCCAGCATGATGGTTTCGTCAAGGGTAGCTTTGGTGGTAAGCTTTTGGGCGTTTTCTCCAAATCCGCTGGGGTAGGTTTCTTCCCAGCCCATGATTTTGTGCGGAAACTGTGCCTGAAATTCTATGCTGATCGTTCGTTCCAAATCAGGGTAATCCAGCGTATAGGTTTTGGTTTCTCCCATACTTTCTACGGATGCGTTGGCTTTTGATACATCCAGGTCTGTATGGCTTAGGCGTTGATAAAAAGTGCCGGGTACAATGTCAATTTCCCCGGTAGGCAACGCTTCCGGGTTCAGGCGAATCATATTCCACACTTCATCTTCCAACAAAGTCGCATTTACTGAAAATTCCCGGTCGCCTTCCGACTCAAAATAAGAGCGCAGTAGCACATCGTAGTTATTGCCATCCAGGTTGAGCTGGGTAAAGGTGTGCCCGCACCATTCCTGGGAAGAAGTAGTAACTTTTAGCGAGTGAGGGTATTCCTGTTGGTTTACCGGCGTAAATACCGATTTCATCATGGAATACGGATAAATCCCTGTATTGAATTTTTTGGTGTAATTGAGCTTCATCACCTTCACGGCATCATTGCCGGCCTGCTGCGGGTTGTCCAGCTTCACCTGTTTTTTCTTGGAAAAATCTTCGGTTACGAACACCAGCACGGCTTTTCCATCGTGTGTTGTGCCATAGCGGGCCTGCTCCAGATTGTAGCTGCTGAGCTCGGCTTGTCCCTGATACCAGTAGTTTTTAAATTCTTCGGGCAGGTTGGTACTGAATTCTACCTTGGCGGGGCTGCATGCTGCCAGTATGCCCAGGCAGGAAATAACGAGAGTACTGCTAAAAATATTCATGGTTTTGTGGTATATGGTCAAGAAAACAAATTGGTTGCTTACTTATTTTTCGTTTTTTGCCGCCGAAAGGTTTTCTTGCGGTTTCCCCAACTCACTTCAGACCAGATTGTTTTGCAGAGATACTTACAACAGTTACCTCTGTGAGGAAGGTCAGGGAAGAAATGCAGAAAAAATAATTTTGGATAAACCGCCTGCCACAAAAAGCTCCTCATAACTTTACACACTCCGTACTTTGCCCAACCCATCACAACTCCTTATTTTGCGGACACAATGCGATTGGCGCAATGCAATTACACACTCTGTAATAAACATTCCTCATCATGGAAACCATCAGTTGGGAAGATTTTGAAAAAGTTGAATTAAGAATTGGCACCATCGTGCGTGCCGAACCTTTTCCGGAAGCCCGCAAACCAGCCTACAAAGTTTGGGTAGACCTGGGGCCGTTGGGTATCAAAAAGTCAAGCGCGCAAATTACTAAGCATTACTCACCCGAAAGTTTGCTGAACCGACAGGTGCTTTGCGTTTGTAATTTCCTGCCCCGGCAAATTGCCAATTTCATGTCGGAAATACTGGTAACAGGCTTTGCCGATGAAAATGGGGATATTGTTTTGGCAGGTGCAGACAAGCTTGTGCCCAATGGTAGTAAATTGCATTAAAATCATTAGCAAAATAATTCAACGGCTTCAGCAACTCACTTCGAACCAGATAGTGTTGCAGAGATACCTTCAACAATTGTTAGTGTTAAGTCGTTTACGTAAATTAGAAGTTCAAACTAAGGAGCATGTTAAAGCTATGCCAATTACTTATGACATAAAAACTGACGGCCTTTTTAAAGAAGGCAAAAGGGAAAGGACAAGGGAAATAATCATCGAAATGCTCAAAGAACCTGCTATGAGTGAAGAAATGATAGCAAAGTTCACCAAAACATCCGTTACTTTCGTGAGAAAAGTTAAAGAGGAAATTAAAAGAGGATAAATCAGCTTCCCACCCTTTCTCAAATGGGTTTTCATTTTTTTACTATTCTTATCTTTGCAAAAACTGTATTAACCCCCGGTTTTAAAGCAAGCCTCTAACCGGGAAATCCCTGATAATGATTTTTTTCCCTGACCTGATACGGATTACAAGCGGCCTGCCTCTGCAAATTGTTAACCACTCCCGGGCAATCCGCTACCTGATTACCGACAGCAGGAAAGCCATTTTTTCAGAAGACGCTGTATTCTTTGCCATTCAAGGTGAGCGGCACGATGGTCACCGGTTTATCAAAACACTTTATGGGCAGGGTATCCGCCAGTTTGTGGTGGAACGTTCTTCTGAAATTTCTTTGACTGATTTTCCGGAAGCTAATTTTTTAAAAGTAGATAATGCAGTAACTGCGTTGCAAGGTGTGGCGGCTTTTCACCGAAACCAGTTTGAAATTCCGGTGGTGGGCATCACGGGCAGTAATGGCAAAACGGTGGTAAAAGAATGGTTGGGGCAGTTGCTGGCGCCATATCAATACATCATCAAAAGCCCGAAAAGTTACAACTCGCAAATAGGCGTACCGCTTTCGGTGTGGGAAATAAATGCCGCGCATCAGATGGCCCTTTTTGAGGCAGGCATTTCCTTGCCGGATGAAATGGAAAAGCTGGAACAGGTTATCTGCCCTACGGTGGGCATTTTTACCAACATTGGCCCAGCCCACGACGAAGGGTTTGCAACCCGCCAGCAAAAAGTAGAAGAAAAAGCTAAGTTGTTTGCCCATTGCCCCGCGGTAATTTACTGTACCGATTATCCTGAAATTGACCAGGCATTGCAAGCGCAGCAAAACAACGACCCGGAAAAGAAACTGATAGGCTGGACGAGAAAAAATAAATCCCGGGTATTTGCCCAACTGATAGCCGTGGAGAAAAATACTTCCCGTCAGGAAACCACTTTATCGGTGGCGGTTCAAAAAGGCCATTTCCACCATTTTACCCTTCCCTTTACCGATGATGCTTCCATAGAAAACGGAATGCACTGCATTGTTTTCATGCTTTTTCATGGATATGTGGCCAATGTGATACAAAAGGGATTGAACAGCCTGCGGAAATTGTCCATGCGCATGGAACTGAAGCAGGGCATCAACAACTGCTACCTGGTAGACGATAGTTACAGTAACGACCTGGCCGGGTTGCAAATCGCCCTGGATTTTCTGACACAACAGAAACAATCTGAAAACTACACTGTCATTTTATCTGATTTGGTGCAAAGCGGGGAAGCTGAAACCGAACTGTACACCCAGGTAGCCCGCATGCTGCAAAGCCGGAATATTTCCCGGTTTGTAGGTGTAGGAGAAGCCATAAGCAGGCAGCAGGGTATTTTTGGGCAAGGAAATGGAAAGAGGAACGCATTTTATCAAAACACCGAAGCGTTCCTTAAGAAAATAAAGCCAGAAACTTTTCGCAACGAAGTAATTCTCATCAAAGGCGCCCGGCATTTTGGGTTTGAGCGGATTGTAGACCAGCTGCAACAAAAAATTCATGGCACGGTACTGGAAATTAACCTGGATGCGCTGACCCACAACCTGAATTTTTATCGTTCAAGGTTGCAGGCCGGTACTAAAATGATGGCGATGGTAAAAGCCTTTTCGTACGGAGGGGGCAGTTTTGAAATTGCCAATTTGCTCCAATTCCACCGGGTTGATTACCTGGCGGTGGCCTATGCAGACGAAGGCATTACCCTGCGCGAAAATGGTATCCATTTGCCCATTATGGTAATGAACCCCTCTCCGGATAATTACACAAAAATGGCTGAATTTCGTCTGGAACCGGAAATTTACAGCCTGCGGACCCTGGAGGCTTTTCTGCAATTTTGTGCCGGAAACGATGAAAAAAACATGCCGCCTATCCATCTGAAAATTGATACGGGCATGCACCGCCTGGGCTTTCAGCCAGAAGAAATGGAAAAGTTGGTGGAGTTGCTCCAACAAAATCCTGAGGTGAAAGTAGCCAGCATTTTCAGCCATCTGGCCGGTGCTGATGATGAAAAGTTCAACGAGTTTTCGCACAAGCAAATTGATATTTATCAGAAGTGTTATGAACAAGTAGCATCCGCTTTGGGTTATCGCCCTGTCCTGCATATCCTCAATTCGGCGGGTATTCTGCGTTTTCCCGAATATCATTTGGATATGGTGCGCCTGGGCATCGGTTTGTACGGAGAAGAAGTGAGTGGGCTGGAGCAAGCAGCCCTGCAACCCATCAGCACCCTGAAAACAGTGATTTCCCAGATAAAACACATCAAAAAAGGAGAAACAGTTGGCTATGGCCGGAAAGGCGTGGCAGAAACGGATATGAAGATTGCCACCATTGCCATTGGGTATGCCGACGGATTTGGGCGGAAATTTGGCAACGGCAATGCGAAGGTGCTTATTCAAAACCAACCTGCGCCCACCATCGGCAATATTTGCATGGACATGAGCATGGTAGATGTTTCCCACATAAAAACCGTGCGGGAAGGTGACGAAGTGATTATCTTTGGTCTTGCCCTGCCCGTGCGCACTTTGGCTGAAAATGTCGGAACGATTCCGTATGAAATCCTGACCGGGGTGAGCGAAAGGGTAAAACGAATTTATTACGCCGAATAAAAGTTAATTTAACATAAATTATGGATAAACAATGTTCTGATTTATGCAGAAGGAAAGTTTGCTGTCTGAACAAAGTGACCGGGCTGCCGGAGCAGTTTCAAACTTTCCTAGATTTTTTGCTTACTTTTTTATCGATTGAAAAAAGTAAGAGCCCGTCCGGCTTGAGGACAAGCGTTTGAAAGTCAATTAGATAAAATATCTAATCCATAATTCACGTAAATTTATGCCAAACCTGCCCCTGGGAACCATCGTAAACGCCCTGGCCGTGATTGCCGGAAGCATCGTAGGTTTGCTTTTGCACAAGAAGTTTCCTGAAAACATAAGAAAAATCAGCTTTCAGGGCATTGGCTTATGTACATTGCTCATTGGCGTGCAAATGGCGCTGGAAGTGCAAAATATCCTCACCCTCATTTTCAGCGTACTGAGTGGGGGAATCATTGGCGAATGGCTCAACCTGCACCAGTATTTTGAACGCTTTGGCGACTTTGTAAAGAGAAAAGTAAAATCCAAAAACGACCGCTTCACCGAAGGGTTGATTACGGCTTTCCTGCTTTTTTGTGTAGGCTCGCTCACCATTCTGGGCGCTTTGGAAGAAGGCTTGCGGGGCGACCCCGACCTCCTCTACACCAAATCTATGCTGGATGGTTTTGGTTCTGCTTTGCTCGCTTCGGTGTATGGGTTGGGCGTATTGTTTTCGGCCATTCCACTATTCATTTTTCAATCTTCCATCACCCTCTCTGCCGGGCTGCTGCAACCATACCTTTCCGATTTGGTGATTGACCAGATGTCGGCCACCGGGGGAGTATTGATTCTCGGGCTGGGCATTAACCTGCTGGAAATCAAAGACATAAAAATTACCAACATGCTGCCAGCCTTGCTCATTGTGGTGATTTTGACGTTGGTGTTGGGGGAACTGGGAATCTGAAACTGAATGTTCAGTAACGTGTTATCCAAAAAAACTTGATAATCAAAGCTGATAAATATAGCCCAAATCCATAAATCAAATGGGTAAGTAAGCTTTTAAAACGGGCAGTGTTGGGCTTGGGTAGTTTTGAGGCTGCAATGCCCATTCCAGCACCTAACTAAGAGCGTGTTTAAATTTTTAAAAATCTCTGATTTTCAGCGCGTTGGCCTGAAAGTTTAGCGGGCGTGCGCTGGTTTTGTGCGTGGAAGCATTAAACTTTCTTGACTTTTTTGGTTACTTTTTGTGTCAAGACAAAAAGTAACATGCAAAAAGAAATCAAATTGAAATAAAATTTTATGCTATCACTGATATTCAATAATAAATTTTTAAACAAGCTCTAAGAGGATAAAGCGCATACACACTCCACTCCCATTACACCATCAGGATTAGTAATTTTTTTACAGAAATATGAGTGCCTTACCTATGCATATTCTTTCGTCTTGCCAGTACGCATGTATTCGTCCAAAGACACTTTTCCCGAGCCATAAAACAAGAAAACAACCAGTAATAATAAGGTCATGATGGATAGTTCCAGCTCGGCATTGCCACTAAAACCCTGTGGAAAGTTGATGAAAAACACAGCGCCAATGAGGATAGGCAACTGAAAGATAACGGCCACCCGGGTGATAAGGCCAACGGCGATAAGCAAACCGCCTACCAGGTGTGAGAAAGCAATGTAGTGGATCACACTCAGTTTGGCAAAAGCGGCAAACATACTGCCCTGCATCAGGCTCATCAGCTCGTCATTGTTCTGGATGAAAGAAATGCCCTTGTAAAAAATAAACAAGCCAAAAAAAATGCGGACAACGTCAATCCATTTGGGATGATGGGCATCGGCCCAGCGTTCAAGTTTTTCTAAAGCTTTCATGGGTTTGGTTGTTTGGTTCTTATGGAAGGTAAAAAATTTCCCGGTCAATTTCCAGTAAAATGCTAAATTGCAGTATCAGTCAACCTAAAAAACTTATCCTTATGAAAAATCTCTCAATTTTTGCAATCATGTTTTTGCTGCTTACGGCTTGTGGGGGCAAAAACTCCAGCGAGCAAGCCAGTGAAGAACAATCGCAAGCAGAAAGCGTTACCACTGCTGCCAATACAGAAACTGCCGAAGGGGAATGGGAAGTACTCTTTGACGGTTCAAGCCTCAATAAATGGCGGGGATTTCAGAAAGAAGAAGGCGACTACAACGGCTTTAGCATTGAAGAGGGTACCCTCACTACCGATGGGGAGGGAGGCGACCTGATTACCATAGATCAGTACGATAACTTTATTCTGGAACTGGACTGGAAGATTTCTAAAGGAGGCAACAGTGGCATAATTTACCGTTCGTTAGAAGATGGTTATGATGCTACCTGGCACACCGGCCCTGAATACCAAATTATTGATGGGGATGGTTATGATGCTGACCTGGAAGAAAGCCAGAAATCAGGCGCAAATTATGCCGTACAAGCCCCAAGCAGTCGCCCGGTAAAAGAAGCAGGCGAGGAATTTAACCACACCAAAATTGTAGTAGATGGCAGCCATGTAGAGCATTGGCTGAATGGAGAGAAAGTATTGGAATATGAACTCTGGACGCCTGAATGGGAAGCCGTGGTTGCAGAAACCAAATTTGTTGATATGCCGGATTATGGAAAAGTCAAAAAAGGCCATATTGCCTTGCAGGGGCATGGCGATAAGGTTTGGTTCAAAAATATCCGGATCAAGCCCCTGGAGCCTTCCAGCTAGGTCATATCAAATAAATGAAAATTGGCCTGACGGCTGCTGCAAGTGGCACATTAGCTGTCGGGCCAATCGTTAAACAACTGCAAAAAGCTTTATCCTTATACAAAAATAGGACATTTGGAGTTGTGAAATATCATATAATCAATCCCACCACTCTTCTCCTTCCACCATATAGCTTTTTACCAAATCTTCGTTCAGCTCGATGCCCAAGCCGGGGCGGTCGGTGAGTTGGAGGTAGCCGTCTTTTACCATTTCTTTATCGTAGCCCAGTACGTCGGGGTCGCCATTCACCCCACGGCCTTCCTGGTTTTTGGGGCTGCTGATGAACACTTCATGGCCCAAAAATTCGCGCACAGAGGCGGCTAAATTTGCCGAGGCGACGGTGGCAATAGGACCTGCTACATTGTGGGTAGCTACGGGAATGTAATAGGTTTCGGCCAAGTCGGCGATTTTTTTGGCTTCCAGCAGGCCGCCCGCCATGGCCACATCAATTTCAATGGCATTTACCCCCTGGTTCACGATAAAAGGGCGAAAATCATCCCGGCCGTACAGGTTTTCTCCACAAAGAATGGGTACCGGCGCCTGCTCTGTAAGCTTCACCCATTGTTCATTGTAGGCAATGGGCAGTGGGTCTTCCATCCACCAGGGACGAATGGGGGCGACGGCCTTGGCAAGCCGTAGTGCACTGTCAAAGTCAAACTCCCAATGACAGTGTACAGCGATGTCAAAATCCCAGCCCACGGCTTCGCGGAGGTTAGCATATCCTTCTGCGTTTCTGTCAACTTCTACATTAGAAATACGGCGGTTGTCCAGGGCGTTCCAGCGTTGATCCCTCATGATGCCCACTTTGGCCGCGGTCCATCCTCCGGCTTTCATTTTTTCAGCAAATTCGGCACAAGCCTCTTTGTTTAGCATATCGCGGGGCCCAGAAGAAACGTATGCCCGCACCTGGTCTACATGCGAACCTCCACCCAGGATTTTATGAACGGGCTGCCCGGTGATTTTCCCGATAATGTCCCACAAGGCAATTTCTACGCCGGTGATGGCGTGGGTAGCTACCCCATGATTGCCACCGTAATAAGACGTACGGGTACTCATTTTGAAAACCAGATATTCCAAATCCAGCGGATCCTGCCCCAGCAAAATGGGTTTGCACACATTCAGCACCACATCTTTGGCACCCAGTCCGTTTTCATCATGATGGCACTCGCCTATGCCCACAATGCCTGCATCCGTTTCAATCTTCACCAGCGGACTTACCCGGAAGTTGATTTTGGTACGCACACATTTTACGTCAGTGATTTTTACTTTTTGGCGGTCAATGGCTGCTAACAAATCGTAATAGGGCATGCAGGAAGCAGCAGGTACGGCCAGGGCCATGTTTTTCAGAAATTTTCGGCGGTGCATCATTTTTAGGTAAGTTAGTTATTTATTGTTTTTCAGAACTAATGCCAATATCTGAATTATCTGTTCATCGTGCAAGTGGTTTTATTTCAAGTTGAATGAAATAGAGTTGCCTTAAAATTGAGAGAAATTACTATATTTATATGTTTTCCAGGGGTTTAAAATTATTGTTTTTTGAGATATGAATGTTCCGGATATTGTGAAGAACGAAGTAAATAAAATTGATAAAGAAGCAGAGGTTATTCTCTTTGGCTCTCGGGCAAGAGGTGATTTTTCGGGCGAATCTGATTGGGATTTTCTGATATTATTAAGTTTGGAAGATACGGAAACGATTAAACGGAAAATCAGGGATAAATTATTTGAAATAGAACTAGCAACAGACGAGATTATTAGTTCTCTCATTGAAAACAAAAAAAAATGGAATGACTATCAGGTCACTCCCCTTTATAAGAATATTGAAAAGGAGGGACTATTGATATGAGTTATAATAAAGAAGACCTCATCAGTTACAGGTTAACTAAGGCAGAAAAAAGTCTGGAAGAAGCAGGGGTTTTGGCAAAATTAAACCATTGGGACACTGTAGCAAACAGATTGTATTATGCTTGTTTTTATGCCATCACAGCTTATTTAGCCAAAGGGGAAGTACAAGCAGTGACCCATAAAGGAATCAAGTCAGCCTTTCACAAAGAACTGATTAAAAATGGCCTGATGAGTGAAGAGCTGGGGAAATTTTACAGTAATTTATTCAACAAAAGGCAAGAAGCCGATTACAAAGATTTTGTTGAGTTTGATGAAGATGAAATCCAGCCTATGATAGCAGCATCCAGAAACTTCCTCAATCAGGTTATCAGAATTATTCGGGAAAATGAATAAGAGTAATCAAAAAGAGAGGTTTTAGTAATATTTCATTGCTGCTAAAGGTTTACTGTGAAAGTAGCCAAAGTATGCGGTCGTAAGAAACAAGGTAATGAAGCACTACCACAATACCCATTGCCCAACTTAGTTTCAGGTATCCTAAGTCATAAAGTGCCCAGGTCGCAAAGGCAAAAAAGCCCAGTTCAAGAACCAAACGAAGAAAACCGGGAATGGCAACAGGAGCAGCGCCAGAACGGCTGGGGTCGTTGGGTACAGCGAACGTTCCCCATAAAGCAGCAGCTACAATAGGAATACAAATGGCCAGCACCCAACGGGGCCATCCTTCACTGAGTTTCCATCCCCAAATGCCCATCGCCACCAGGGCTGAAAGTTCCAGCAGAAAACGTATGATAAGATTGACCGGGTGTGACCCCATGATTTTTTCTTTTAAGGTAGAATGAATGCCAATATCTGAATTATCTGTTCATCGTGCAAATAATTTAAGGTGCTGCCCGGTTGTGGCAAAAGACCTTTAGGATAAGGTAACCTATTATCAACTTTGTCAAAGTTCCAAACTTTGACATTAGCAATAAACATTTTAACCTGCCTCTGGTTATCTGTTTAACATGTATTAAACAGATAACTATAAAACCAAAGCCAGATGTTCGGATTATTCAAAAAGAAAAGCAAAGCGGATATTTTGAAGAAGAAATACAATAAGCTGCTGGAGGAATCTTACAAACTTTCGCATACCGACCGCACCGCCAGTTCACTCAAAGCCGCCGAAGCGGAGGGCGTGATGAAAGAGATTGAGGCATTGGAAAAGAAATAGTCCTGCCTGTGTTAAGAATTGCTGACCTAAAGAATATTTTTCCTGGCAAACAGGGAAATTAATTTTACTTGCTTCGTACGTAAAATTTGTATAATCTGCTACTTTCTTCATATTTCAGGACAAATCAACCCTGAAAAATCATCAATGAATGCAGCAGGTTTTTACATGAAACTAAAAAAACGCTTACAAGCCCTCTTACCGGGGATATTTTTACTGGGATATTCTATTGGCACAGGGAGTGTAACGGCCATGGCCAAAGCCGGGGCTGATTATGGCATGGCTTTACTTTGGACGGTACTCTTGTCATGTTTCATTACCTACTTTTTGATAAACCTGTACGGAAAATTCACCATTTTCACGAAAGAAACGGCCCTTGAAGCCTTCCGAAAACACATCCATCCGGCGGTAGGCATTTTTTTTATTGTGGCTCTCACTACCAACATAAGCGGGAGTGTAATCGGGGTAATGGGCATCATTGCCGACGTTTGTTATGAATGGTCAAAAAAATTTGTAGCAGAAGGGATTGCTCCGGTTTATTTCGCCGCGTTTTTCATCACTTTGGTCTATCTTTTATTCCTGAATGGTAAAATCAAATTTTTTCAGAAGGTACTCACGGTCATTGTGGCTATCATGGCGGCCTGTTTTCTGGTCAATTTTTTTATCCTTACGCCCCCGCTTGCAGAAATTGCAAAAGGCCTGATTCCCGGAATACCGGCAACGGATACTGACAATACAGCTTTTCTGGTTGTAGCTTCAATGGTAGGCACTACTGTTTTTTCCGGCTTGTTCATCATCCGTACTACCCTGGTGAAAGAAGCCGGGTGGACAATTACCGACCTGAAAGCCCAGCGACAGGATGCCTTGTTTTCCGCGGGCATGATGTTTCTCATCAGTGCTACCATCATGGCAGCGGCGGCAGGCACTTTGTATGTACAGGGCATTACGCTGGAAAATGTATCAGAAATGATCACAGTGCTGGAGCCTTTATCCGGGTCTTTTGCAGTGGCCATTTTCGCCATTGGGTTGGTAGCAGCCGGGGTGTCTTCCCAATTTCCCAATGTCATGCTGTTGCCCTGGCTTTTGAGCGATTATCACCGGCAGCCTTTTGATATGCGGAAAAAATCGTACCGGATCATGGTATTTTTCATTTCCCTGCTGGGGCTGGTTGTTCCGGTTTTTCAGGCAAAGCCCATAGCGGTCATGATTGCTTCCCAGGCTTTTGGGGCATTGATATTACCGGCTACCGTTGGCTGTATTTTTTACCTGGGCAACAAACCTTCTGTGATGGGAAAGCACACGTTTTCAGTCACCACCAATATCATATTATCCCTGATTTTCATATTTTCGCTGGTCATGGGGTATCTGGGAATTTTGGGGTTGATAGCTACACTAAAGGATTTTTGAGAAAGGCATCAATTAGTGAGCTATATACATGGGTGAATAGAGTTGGTATCACATATTTTTATAGCACAATCATATAATGCACTTCAGGTATTATTCAGAAAATTTTATGATAAAGCAATGTTATATCCAGATTATCGTGACTTTGACGCGAAGATAAAAATCAGCTTAGGATATGCAGTATATCTATTGTGCATAAACTATTTTACCATTCACGAGGGTTTTTTCGATATTGACTTCTTTATCGAAAATAACCACATCAGCATCTTTACCTGGAGCCAACGATCCTTTTCGGTCAGATATCCCCATGATTGCAGCTGGTGTTGCAGTAATCATTTTAATAGCATCGAACAAACTAACTTCTGCTAAATTGACCATGTTACGTACCAGGCGGTCGGCTGTTGCTACGCTGCCAGCAAAGGATGTTCGATCAGGTAGTTTTGCTACACCATCTTCAACAATTACTTTTTGTCCATTCTTGAGACTTCCCAGGATGCTTTCTCCGGGAGGAATGCCTGCGGCACGCATTGCATCAGTGATTAAGGCAATCCGGTCGGCTCCTTTGATTTTGTAAATGAGTTTGAGCAATGGTGCCGGTACATGAATGCCATCAGCTATAATTTCTACATTCATTTGATCAATTAGATAACCACTCTCGATGACACCAGCATAGCGAAAGGAATTGCGGCGTGTTATTCCCGACATGCCAGAGTAAAAATGGGTTAGTAGGGAATAACCATTTTCAAATGCTTCTACTACTTCTTCATATATGGCATCTGAATGTGCTATTGCCGGCAGAACGTCATTGGACATCATACATTGACCAAATTCAATTGCACCCTTCAACTCAGGGGCAGCACTCCAGCGTTTGATAATACCTGGCAAAAACTTGAGTAACCCTTTGTATTCATCAGGGCTGGGATCGCATAGGTATTTAGGGTCTTGTGCTCCTCGTTGGTTCAGAGATAAATAAGGCCCTTCCAAGTGCATTCCCATGAACTGAGCTCCGTTTATATTTTGCCGGTTGGATTCTTCATATATGCTCAATGTCTTTTTCAGATCGTCTCTTTCGCATGTTAATGTAGTTGGAAACATAGCGGTCGTGCCATATCGCGCATGAGTTTCAGCAATTGTCAGAAATGAAGTTATGTCAGCATCCATAAAATCACAACCCCCGCCACCATGTACGTGGATATCTATAAATCCCGGGGAAATATATTTTCCATGGGCATTAATTTCAAGGGCATCGTTGACATGCATATTTTCTTTTGTTACTTCAACGATTTTAGCGTTTGCAATTATCACTGTTCCATCAGGGATTATTCCTGCTGGAGTAATAACCTGTCCATTGAAAATTTTTATCATTTGCATGTTGATATATGTCTTCGGGTACGTGCCCGAAGATAATTAATAATAAACCAAAAAAGTATTTTCTCTGAATTTTTTTACTGCATTTTGGATGAGGAATATTTAACCTTTATAGAACGGGGCATTCTCTTTGGTGATGATATCGATTGGCATAAGATGTGACTTTTCAACTTTCACCTCTGAAACCAGGTGTTGAAACAGAACACTTATTCCCTTATAAGCTTGTTCCTGAGGTTTATGGCAAATCAAAAAGTCGATGGTGCCTTTTTGTAACTGTTTTACATTTTCGTCAAGGAAATCAAAACCTATTAAGATAGTATTCTTTCCAATTCCTTTCTTATTCAGATACTTTGCAATAGTAAAAACCCGTGAGCTTGTAACAAAGATAGCATCAAAGTGTTTCTCCCTGCCGAGAACTTCCGAAATTGAAGCTTCTACTGATGCATAGTCTGTCTGTTTTATTTCTACATCAAGAATATTAAATATTTTTTGGTTGTTGGCAACATAACTTCTGAAACCTTCTTCAATTCTGAGTAGAGGGTGGTTAATTTGGAGTTCTTTGGCAATGTTTACAATGAGGATTTTACTCTTTTCTTTAAGTAGGTAGCTAATTAAATGTGCAACTACATAACCGCTATGATATAAATCGGGGCCTATATAGCTTAAGCTGTTATAATTGGGGATATCAGAGTTGATAAAAACAAATGGGGTATGTTTTTTTTCTAAAATGTTAATGAACTGGATTGATTCCTCAATAAACAGTGGAGTAAATAAGATACCATCAACCTGGGTTTGCAGAATAGCCTCAGTCTGTTTGATAAAGGTTTTTTTATTCTTTTGATCGAAGAAGTATTTCTGTATTTCGACGCCGTATTGTTGAATTTCATTTTCTGCCTGCAATATTCCCTGATAAATTGAGTCCCAATAGGTTGTTTCCTGAGAAGCTTTAGGTAGCAGGGTGGCAAGTTCTATTTTTGTAGGAGAAGCCAGCCGTCGGGCTAGTATGTTGGGTTGGTAATTCAGCTCTTTGATAATAAGCTGAATTTTTTCCTTAGTCTTTTTTGAAACGCCGCCTCTGTTATGAATAACCCGGTCTACAGTAGCTAATGATACATTTGCCCTTCTTGCAATTTCTTTGACCCCTGTAAGCTTATTTTGTTTTTTCATTCAATTTTTTTTCAAATTAATATTTTTCTTGATTTATATATCATGAATGCCGGATACTCCCTAATAAACACTGCGATATTTAAGTAAAGGTATAAAAAAACACAAAAAAATTTTTTTTATAAAATTACCTTTACTACCTTCGGGTACGTACCCGAAATTACAAAGCCTGGAGTTTTAATATGAAGAGAAGTAGGTACACTGAAATAAGATTGTCTATTATTTAGTTCGAACAAATATTTTTTTATCAATTTACGGGTACGTGCCCGTAAATTTTATAAGTACTCTCAAAGAACTCAATAAGTGTATATGATATTTTAATGTTTAAATCTTTACTAGTATGAAAAAACCTAACAATTATTCTTTAAGGGTATCAATGCTTGATGCTATTCGAGGTACTACTTTCCAGATACCAGTTTTGAAGCTTTTTCTATTATTGGTAGGGTGTATATGGAGCGGGTTCGTGAGTGGGCAGTCTTTGCAAATTAAGGGAACAGTGTTGGATGAAAATGGAGAAGGGTTACCCGGTGTAAATGTACTGGTAGAAGAAACCGCTACAGGCACGGTAACGGATATTAATGGGGCATACAAAATTGAGGTGCCTTCTGCAGAAACTGTTTTAGTTTTTAGTTTTGTCGGGTATGTAACTGAAGAGGTAAAAGTCGGCAATCAGACGGTGATAAATCTTGAATTGTTACCTGACATTTCTACGCTGGAAGATATTGTTGTAGTGGGTTATGGAGAACAATCTCGTAGACGTATTACATCAGCTGTGTCTAAAGTAAATGGAGAAGCTATTCAGGAAATACCTGTTTCGGATGTGGGATCTGCAATAAAGGGAAAAGTAGCAGGAGTTGTTGTCAACAATCAGAATTTTGCCCCGGGTTCTACGCCAAATATCAGAATCAGAGGGGGATCTTCTATTAATTACTCTAATGACCCTTTGGTGATTGTTGATGGAATCCCACGGACTCTTAGTGATATCAATCCAAACGATATTGAATCTATGGAAATATTAAAGGATGCAGCTGCTTCGGCTGTTTATGGAGCCAGGGCATCCAACGGTGTAATATTAATCACGACGAAGACAGGTAAACTCAATGAAGGGCCGCAGATTGAATTTCAATCAGATTTAAGCTTTCAGCAGCATTTCGATGGTTATCCTCTTGTTAATGGAGAAGAGTTTATCAACCTCGTTCGGTCTAATATAGTAGGATCTCCTTTCGAATATACAATTTATCAGGATGGGCCGGCTAGTCATGTAAACGGCGCAGAGTCTGTTTTTACTCCCAGATGGCTTGAAGATGGCGAAGTTGTTCCGGCAGGCTGGCAGAGCATGTCTGATCCTCTTTTTCCCGAGAAAACCATCATTTATCAGGAAAACGATCCGGTTGACTTGTTATTCAAACCCGGTTTATGGCAAAATTATCATCTAAGTGCAAGGGGAGGAACTGAGAATATACGGTATGCAGGTAGTATTGGGTATACTTCAGATAACGGAACAGTAGAAGAAACAGACTGGAAAAGACTGAGCGCCATGTCAAACGTGGATATTGATCTTACAAAAAAGCTGACTTTTTCCAGCAGTATCTATTATACTTATACCAATAGTGCCACTGAACCTGCGTGGCAGAACGCAGTTGGAAGGCAGCTGATAATGGCGCCTACCTGGAGAATTCGATATGATGATGGTAGCTTAGTGCCAGGCTTCAATAGCTCAGCTACTCCCCCACCCTTCTGGAGAGAAACACGGGATTATGACCAATATCAGAATAGACTTACACTCAATGGCAGCTTAATCTTTGAGCCAATTGAGGGGTTAACACTTAGGGGTAATGCTTCTTATTTTAGAAACGATTTTGAAGATGAATATTTTCAGAAATCAAATTATTTCGCACAAAACAGGTATGCATATACTAATCAAAATGTTGAGCAAACCAGGCAGCTTGAAGGGATTGCTTCATATACAACTACATTGGGGGATATGCATGACCTCTCTTTTATGGTCGGAGTTTCAGACCTTTTTATTGCCAACCGAGAGTTAAGCTTGGCAGCTGACGGAGGTGCTACTGATATTATTCCCACTTTAAATGCAGCTCCTAATAAAATAGATGCATCCTCCTACAAAACAGAAGAGTCTCTGATCGGTATGTTTGCACGGGTAGGATACGTGTTTGGCGACAAATATTTATTGGAAGGATCAATACGGAGAGATGGGTCTTCAAAATTTGGTTCAAGCAGAAAATGGGGATACTTTCCTGCTGTTTCCGGAGGGTGGATTGTTAGCGAAGAGCCTTTTATGAAAAGGTTAAATGCTGTCAGTTTCCTTAAATTAAGAAGCAGTTACGGATATACAGGTAACAACGCAGTGGGGTTGTATGCGGCACAAGGTGCTTATAGTGCAGTGAGGTATGGAAATACCGCAGGAGTTTATGCTACTGCAATGCCTAACCAGAACTTGGGTTGGGAAAAAACCCGGCAGTTTGATGTTGGTTTTGATCTTGGGCTGTTTGATCAGAGAGTTTCAGTATTATTTGATTATTATTCAAAAATAACAGAAGACCTGCTCTTCAGTAGCCCTTTACCTAATACATCGGGTTTTTCTTCAATTATTACGAATATCGGTTCAGTTAACTTTTATGGTATTGACCTGAGCCTTGAGGCAAATGTAATCAGTGCAGGAAATTTTAATTGGGATACACGGTTTATTTATACTCTGAGTAAAAATGAAGTTTTGAAGCTGCCTGATAATGACAGAGACAAAAACAGAATAGGAGGATATTCTGTGCCTAATGGGGAAGACTTTGGTGGTATTGCAGAAGGAGAGCCACTTTATAATATTATTGGCTATAAAGTAGACTATATCATTGACAACCAGCAACAGGCAGAGAATGCTCATTATGATGAGTTAGCGCGGGGAATTAGTATGGAAGATGGCACTGAAGTGAAAGGACGGAAGTTTCCGGGGGATTATGAATGGGTTGACAGAAATGGAGATGATATCATCAATGAGTATGATCAGTTCGTGCTGGGGAACACCAGGCCACACACTACCGGAGGCTTTGGCAATACTTTTTCCTGGAAAGGATTGACATTGGATGTGTATTTTGATTATGCTATAGGGCACTCTGCAATGGACAGGTATTTTATGTACCATAATACCGTTGTTTTTAACGCACGTACACGGCCTACCAAATATGTATTAACCGACTCCTGGGAGCAGGAAGGTGATGCAGCCTCTGCTTCTTTACCAAAGTTTTATATTCAGGATGCAGGAATGCAGTCAAATTATTATAGAGACAATGATCGTCGAACCTGGAAACTGGACTATCTGTGTCTTCGGGAGGTTAAGCTTGCTTATACTTTTCCATCCAGTTTGACTGAGCAGATAGGATTGAGCAAAGTGATTGTTTATACTGCCGGTAATACACTGGCATATTTTACCAGAGATCCGCATGCAAAAGATATTAACCCAGAGTGGGGAACAACAAATACCTACAATAGCCAGGCGGGATACCCAGCAGTGCGGAGGATAAATTTTGGTTTGAAAGTAACACTCTAATAACGTAGATCATGAAGAAAATAAAAGTATTTATTGGCTTAATAATATTAAATTTCTGCTTCTCGTGCTCTGACCTCGATTTGGCACCTATTAGCACTATCGCTACAAGCTCTATGTGGAGAACCACAGATGACGCAAACTCAGCCAAGATAGGAATGTATTATCTGTTTCGCGATGCCTTTGCCGATGACTATCAGTGGTACACTGAAACGAGAACTGGCTTTTACAAATTCGGAAAATCATTTTATGAGAGATACAGAGCGCATATGGATAATCAGTTAGATGCGGCTTCATTGGGAGCTGATTGGGGGAATTTTTATACCTTAATTAACCAATGCAACCTGATTTTTAAATATGTGCCTGATATTGAGTTTGTCGATAAAGAAGCCCAAAATCAGATTCTGGCAGAAGCACATTTTATGCGTGCCTTTACCTATTTTTGGCTAGTCAGAATATGGGGTGAGGTGCCAGTAGTTACAATCCCGTTTGAATCTGATGATCAGGAAGGTTTATACCCCGAAAGAGAGCCGGAATCAGTAGTGTGGGATTTGATAAAAAGCGATCTGGCAGATGCTGTATCTTTATACCCTTCAGAAAGTAATGAACAGCCCGATTATATAGCTGATTTGGCGTCTATCAACATGCTGAAAACCGATGTATACTTGTGGTTATACAAAGTAAATGGTGAAAATGAGGCACTTTCGCTGGCCGAAGAAAGTGTAAATGCTGTATTGGCAAACTCATCTTTTGGCCTGGAAACAAATTTTAGGGATATTTTCAGAAATGAAGCAAATCAGGAAAATATCTTTACAATTTATAGAAATACTGACGAGAGTGGTAGTAGTTGGTTTAATTTAACCATCTGGAGAGATGGAGATGTCCCTGAGGAGTACCATAACAATCCGGTGCCCGTGGGCGCTGATAATGTATATGCTTTTACTGACCTGGCCTGGAATCTGGTATATGAAGACCCAAAAGATCAGCGGGCTGAGGAAACAATTGATAGTGTAACTATTTCCGGAGATGTGTATGAGTGGGGAGAGAAATATTCAGGAGAATATACAGACAGAAGGAGATGGGATCAAAATCAACATATTTACAGGTTCGCCGAAGCACTCCTGTATAAAGCTGAGATCGAAAACGCTAAAAATAATACAGCTTCAGCAGTTGATTATCTGAATCAGGTTGCAGAACGTGCATATGGCATTTCAGATTACTACAGCCCAACACTTTCTAAAGCTGAGGTGGATGATGTCATTCTGGAAGAAAGAGCCAAAGAATTCTTTTTTGAAGGAAAATATTGGTGGGATTTAATCCGGTTTGATGAGGTTTTTGAAAAAGTACCCACCTTGGCTGGGCGCGAGAATGAACAAAATGTTTTGTTATGGCCTGTAGCTTTTAACACCATTAATAGGAACGAAAAGATCACCCAAACTCCTGGTTATTAATGTGTTCTGTCCGGTTTAAAAAAAATCCTGTTTTGTGGAAATTTGGTTTGCCTGGGTATGGTATGCCAATAAGAGAAAATAATAAAATTTAAATGCATGAAAATTTGTATTTCTTTTATTGGCATAATAGCATTTATATCGGGCTGTGGAGATGTGAAAGAGAAAGCTATTGAAGCACCTCCCAATATTTTGCTTATTGTGTCGGAAGATCACGGTCCGCACTTATCATGTTATGGTGACACGATTATTCATACGCCAAATCTGGATAATATTGCAAATGAAGGGATGTTGTTCAAAAACGCCTACGTAACGCAATCGGTGTGCAGCCCCTCCAGAAGTAGTATTCTTACTGGCTTATATCCCCACCAAAATGGCCATTTAGGACTTGCTACCCATGGATACCATTTTGTGGGAGAGGTAGACAATGTTTATGCTATGTTGCAAGAGGCTGGTTATCGAACAGGGATGATTGGAAAGTTGCATTTAAGCCCTGAGCATGATTTTCCGATTGATTTCCACCCTATCACAGGATCAAATTTTGATAAACTGGATTTGAATCAATATTGGAGTTATGCTGAAACTTTCATGAATGCATCAGAGTCTCCCTTTTTTTTAATGGTAAATTTTCCGGATGCACACTGGCCTTTGCAAGATAAAGTGCAAGGTCATCCTAAAAACACCGTGACACCTGAAGATGTTGTTTCTTTTCCTTACATCGGTTACGACAATGAAAGAATTCGAGGTGTTACAGCCAATTATTACAATTGCATTTTACGCCTTGATGAGTGTGTTGGTAATTTGATGAGTGCGCTGGAGAATTCAGGGGTAAAAGATAATACCCTGGTCATCTATCTCTCAGATCATGGCGACCAGATGGGGAGAGGTAAGTTTGATGTGTACGAGGCAGGCACAAAAGTCCCATTCCTGGTAAAATGGCCAGAGAGGGTTCCCCAGAAGGTTGAGACAGAAGCATTGGTGTCAGCCGTCGATATTGTTCCGACGATCCTTGATGCTGTTGGTGCGAAGACACCTGATAATGTTGCCGGAAAAAGTTTGCTTCCCTTATTTGAAAATCCGGAGATGCATTTCAGGGATTACCTGTTTGTGGAAAAAAACTGCGATACCAAAAGCACTTACTTTCCAAGGAGAGCTGTAAGAGGCAAAAAATACAAATTAATCTATAGCTTGTTGAATGATAGAAAAAACCCGGCTGCTGAAGTGTATTTAGATCACCCTGCTCACTCAAAACCTGAATACGTAGGATGCCCTACGCTGTATGAATTGAAAGGTTTGCCACGACCGATTCAAAATATGTATCTTGCCTGGCTTCGCCCTCCTAAAGTACAACTTTATGATTTGGAGAGTGATCCCTGGGAGTTCAATGACCTTGCAGCTGATCCCGAGTATGCTCATGTAAAAGAGAAATTGCTGAACGAATTATTTGCTTGGCAGGAAAAAACAGATGATCCATTGAGACTTCCGGAAAAACTGAAAGAGCTAACCACAGAACATGATACAATTGAAACATCAAGGTATCGGAAAAACTGGCAGTATCCCGCATATCTTTATGAAAAATAAACCTATTAAGGATCACAAATAATGAATAAACAACGAATAACAGCCTGTCTCTTGGGGGTGATCATTATCATGATGTGCCCATCGGTAATTGCACAAATCAATCAGCACAAAGTTACGGTCAGAAAGATATGGGACGATGGGCAATATAATGCATTTACCTCTCTCATTTACTTTAAGGGTGATTTTTATTGTTCTTTCCGTCAGGGTAGTGATCATGTGGGAGGAGAAGATGGTACCATTCGAATAATAAAATCAGGTGATGGAAAAGAATGGGAAGCTGTAGCCACTATTGAGAAAACCGGATTTGATCTCAGAGACTCAAAACTGTCTGTAACCCCCGATGGAAAAATCATGGTAATGATGGGCGGGGCCGTATATCAAAACAAAAAACTTCTGAAAAGAGTAGGTCACGTTTCGTTTTCTGATCGTTCAGGAAAACGCTTTACCTCCCCACTGCCAGTGAATGTTCCTGCCGGCATCCGTTCAGAGAATGATTGGCTGTGGAATGTAACATGGCATGATAAGGTAGCTTATGGCGTTTTAAAACAATATACCGATCACCTGGAGGGAGATAATATAAAGAAAATTTCTTTACTAAAGTCATCCGATGGAATTAATTACGAATTGGTGAAAAAATTCGATGAGGTTGAAGGCAACCCCAATGAAACCACAGTACGTTTTGCACCTGATGGAGAAATGTTCCTCATGGTACGCAGAGACATTGATGGTCTTTGGGGCAGAAGCCACCCCCCCTACAAAGAGTGGGAGTGGGTAAATGCCGGTATGCGTTTTGGAGGGCCAGATTTTGCCCCTTTGGATGATGTCCTCTTCATTGCAGGCACAAGGGTATATGCTGAAACGCAGCAGACCGGAATCTTTTTGGTAAACAAAGCGGGGCAATTCAGAGAAATACTCCGTTTGCCTTCAGGGGGAGACACAAGCTATCCGGGTTTTGTAGTTCAAAAAGAGAAAGTATTCGTATCCTATTATTCTTCTCATGAAGAAGGAACGTCCATTTATTTCGCTGAAATACCTATGTCAGTCATAGAGAATGCCCTAAAACCGCCCCCAATGGTAGAAGCGAAAAAGATATGGGATAAGGCTCCTCACAATGCATTTACTGACTTGGTCAGGTTCAGGGGGAAATTCTATTGCACATTCCGAGAAGGGCAAACGCACGTGAGTGGAAATGATGGCAGCATTCGTGTAATTGTTTCTGAAGACGGGGAAAACTGGAAATCAGCTGCCCTCATACAACAGGAGGACGTAGACCTTCGAGATCCTAAGCTGTCTGTAATGCCCAATGGCAAGTTGATGCTTGTATGCGGCGGATCTGTTTATGATGGAAAAAAAGTGATGGAATGGCATACAAGAGTTATGTACTCTGAGGACGGAACGGAGTGGACGCCGCCCTTGCGTGTAAAGGGAATTCCGGCCAATAACTGGATTTTTGGAATCACCTGGGCGGGCGATACAGGGTACGTGGCCCCTCGTATATGTGGGGCAGACCCTGAAACCGGTGAAGTAGTTCAGGAAAATACCAGAATCATAGTATACAAAACCTCAGATGGTTTGAATTACGAACAGGTGAGTGATGATCTTACTGCTTCAAACTTTGAGTGTGCTGGTGGTTGTGGAGAGTCATCTGTGCAGTTCAAGGCAGACAGTACCATGGTGGTGATTGTACGTATTCCAGGCCGCGGTAAATTGCTTTTTAGTAAGCCACCCTATAAAAAATACAGTGTGGTAGATATTCAGCATGGCATGGGTGGACCAGATTTTATGCAGTTATCAGATAAAGTATGGGTGGTAGGTACAAGAGAATATCTGGATGAAAGGCCCAAAGGAAGGGACGGAAAAGCCATGGTCTTGTTAAAAGTAGATGAGAATGGTATATACGAACGGTTGGCTGAACTACCCTCAGGGGGTGATAACTCTTATCCGGGAATGGTTGAATATGATGGAAACCTGTGGGTATCTTATTATTCTTCTCATGAAGAAAAAACCTCAATTTATCTTGCTAAGATACCCCTTTCACAGTTAAACGTAAATGAAAAATAACTATTGAATAATGAATTTATCGAACATTTATTTCGCTCTGATTCTACTGAGTGCAATGACCTTCGGAGCTTGCCAGCAAAAAGAAGCAGAAGAGCCTCTACAAGTAATACTTTGTATTGGCCAATCTAATATGGCTGGAAGAGCGCCTATACCATCTGAAGATACCACCACCCTGAAAAAGGTTTATCTCTTTAACGATCAGGATAAGTGGGAGCTTGCTAAAAACCCATTGAACAGGTACTCTACCATACGGAAGGAAATGTCCATGCAGCGCCTTAGCCTGGCCTGGACCTTTTCCAAAACGCTGAGTGAAAAATACCCTGAAACAAAATTCGGACTGGTGGTTAATGTGAGGGGGGGTACTTCCATAGATTCCTGGGGCAAAGGAAGTTATTATTACAATGAGGCAGTGATAAAAGCGCTAAAAGCCCAGCGAGATGGCGGAGAAATTATTGGCGTAATTTGGCATCAGGGAGAAGGAGACCGAAACAAGTCGGAAGGGTATTCCGATAAGTTTGCCGATATGATGCAGCATTTGAGAAAAGATTTAGATTCTTCTGATTTGCCTGTAGTAATTGGTGAGATTGGTGACTGGAGAGGAAATTCCAAATCTATCAACCAGGAAATTGTTTCAATTCCTGAAAAAGTACCTCACGTAGCCTGTGTGAGCGCTGAACAACTAACCCATATGGGCGATTCATTGCATTTCAGCGCTGATGCACAACACGAATTGGGAAAAAGATACGCTGATAAATTTATGAAGATGGTCAATATAAAATAGTATGATGAAATTAGACAGCAGATTATACTCAATATTTTTGTTGATAATTACCCCTGCCATAGTTTCCTTGAACCTGCTACGTTTGCCTACCTGCTTCTTAATAGGGGATAGTATTTCTGTACAATATGCTCCTTATTTAGAAAAGTATTTGGATGGAATTGTGGTACTAGACCGGAAAGATGGAGACGCTGAAGCTTATAAAAACCTGGATATTCCAAGAGGAGCCAGTGGAGGAGATTCGAAAATGGTATTGGATTTTTTAAAAGTACAGTTAAAAGATCCTTCTTTTCAGCCTGATTATTTTGTCTTTAACTTCGGCTTGCACGATATAAAGCACAATCTCCCAAAGGGAGAGATTCAGATTGGGTTGGAGGATTATAAGGATAATCTCACCACGGTGATTCGTCTTTTGAAAGAGCGAAATATCAAACCCATCTGGATACGAACTACGCCTGTTATTGACAGTGTTCATAATAGCCGTCAGCCAGCCTTTAAGCGGTATGCAAAAGACTTAAAATTGTATAATCAAACAGCTGATGAAATTTGTAAAACAGCACAAATTCCCGTCATTGACCTGAACACATTTACAGCAAAACAAATCCCGGAACACTATATTGATCATGTACATTTTGATGAAACAACCCGGGCCCTGCAAGCTGCCTATCTGTCGGGAGCAATTCAACAGATTATTTTAACCTATTAAAAATATTTCACTTTCAGATGATTTAATCCTGAATAAAGGATAAAGGTATGCGCTAATAAAGCAAACTACTGAAATTGTTAGCGATTAAAATTGTACTTCTATATTATTAATTATTATCTAATTTAAAAATTATGGAGATTATTATTAAAGAGAATAAATGCGATATAGCTGAAATTGCAGGGAAACAGGCTGTCCAAATACTAAATGAGGCAATTGCAGAGAAGGGTGTAGCAGGCATCATTGTAGCAACCGGGGCAAGTCAGGATGAAATCCTAAATTATATAACTACCGAAGGGAAAGAAGAAGTTGATTGGACAAAAGTTGTGGTATTTCACCTGGATGAATATATCGGTATTACTGATGATCATTCAGCGAGTTTCAGGAAGTACCTGAAAGACCGTTTTCTTAATATCGTTGGGCCAGTAAGAGAAATGAATTGTGTAATAGGCGATGCCAAAGATGCTAAGGAAGAATGCAAACGCATAGGAGCCGCCATTGCAAAATATGAAATTGATCTTGCCATTGTAGGCATCGGAGAAAACGGACACCTGGCTTTCAACGATCCTCCGGCAGATTTCACCACCGAGGCACCTTATATTGTAGTAGACCTAGACGAGCGGTGCAGAATGCAACAGGTAAATGAAGGGTGTTTTCCTTCTCTGGAAGCTGTGCCCCGACAGGCCATCAGCATGTCGGTGCAACAAATTTTAAAATCTAAAAACATCATTTGTTTTGTGCCTGATTTACGCAAATCGGAAGCTGTGAAGAATTGTTTGGAAAATGAAATTTCTAACCAGTATCCCTCTAGTATTTTAAGGCAACACGCTTCCTGTTTTGTGTATCTTGATAAAGATTCATCATCTCTCCTTGAGAGAGGAAGTACAAGGAAACTAGAAAATGCCTCTTCTCATTAACTTAAGTAAATATGATCCAATAGTTGCCTTGTAGGTCGGAATTTAATGTCCTGGCCTATAGGGCAAAAGCTATAAAAAATGATTATTCATTGTTATGTCTGAAGAATACATTGGCTCAATAAAACTATACAAAGCGGTGGCTCCTTTAAAAAAGCCCATTGCAGATGCTACTCATTCTCTGCCTGAAATATCTTTTCTTGTGCTGAGAATTACTACCAAAACGGGCATCACCGGGGAAGGATACTTACTCCGATTTCATTACGCACCCAATGCAATTATCGGGGCCATTAAAGATACCAGCGAACTAGTCAGAAAATTCAGTATTTGGGAAACTGATAAATTTAATCGGCATGCTTTAGCAGCAGATGAATATTTTGGGAATACAGGGCTGCTTAATTGGGCGCGGTGCTTATTCAATATTGCCCTGTGGGATGCCAAAGGAAAATACCTGAACCTCCCCATTCAAAAGATATTCGGTGTCCACCAGGATAAGGTGCCGGTATATGGCAGTGGTGGGTGGTTATCTTATACCATTGATGAATTAATTGCTGAAGTAAGTGATTATAAAAACCGCGGTTTCAAAGCAGTGAAGATAAAAGTAGGTTCGCCCGATTGGAAAACTGATTTGTTCCGCTTGAAAAAAGTGCGAGAAGCAGTAGGAAAGGAGGTAAATATCATGATGGATGCCAATCAGGGCATGGGTGTTGCCGATGCCGTTCAGCTATCGCTGGCTGCTAAGGATTTGAATATTTTTTGGTTTGAAGAGCCTGTTCATCACCAAAATTTTGACGGATATAAGAAACTCAAAGAAAAGACGGGGATTTCTTTGGCTATGGGCGAGCGTGAATTTGACACACTTGCATTGCGAGAATTGCTCATCAGGAATGCCATCGATATATGGCAGCCTGATTTGTTACGGATTGGAAGTGTAGAAGCATGGCGAGAGAGTGCAGCTTTGGCTGCCAGTTTTCATATTCCGGTGATGCCTCACTATTATAAAGATTATGACGTGCCTTTGCTGTGCACAATTCCCAATGGTGCAGGTGCAGAATCATTTGACTGGATAGACCCTTTGATTGACAACCCTATTCGCATTGAGCAGGGTTTTGCTTATCCGCACGAGGCACCGGGATGGGGCTTTTCTTTTTTAGATGAATACTTGGAAGAGATTAAGTTGTAATTATGGCTTTAGATGCATTTTCATTAGAGGGCAAACTGGCTCTCATTACCGGAGGAGGCACAGGTATTGGTCTTGGTATTGCCAAAGCATTTGTTAGCGCCGGAGCAAGGGTGGTAATTACTGGAAGAAGAAAGGAAGTTTTAATAAATGCGGTGAGTATACTAGGACAAAAGGCTTCTTATATTCAAAACGATATTACGGATGTAGCAGGAATTCCCGGATTAGTATCAGGCATTGAAGAACAGACCGGAGCGATTGATATTTTGGTAAATAATGCTGGAAAGCATCTTAAAAAGCCGGCTCAAGATACTTCAGACGAGGAGTTTTATCAGGTAACCAATACCAACTTACTGAGTGTATTTAGCCTTACTCGAGCTTGTGCAGAAAATATGATAAAAAGAAAGCAAGGGTGCATATTAATGATCAGCTCAATGACCGCTTTTTTTGGTGTAGATCGTGTGGTAGCCTATGGAGTTTCGAAGGCAGGCTTAACCGGGTTAATAAATAGCTTAGTCACTGAATATTCAAAAAGTAATATCAGGGTAAATGCTATTGCTCCGGGTTGGATTGAGTCTGATATTTTTTTGAAAGCCATTGAGTCAGATGATGACCGCAGGCAAAAGATAGTAAATAAAATTGCCATGAATGGTTTTGGCAAACCAGAAGATATTGGACATGCTGCAGTTTACTTATGTTCAGCGGCTGCTCGCTATGTAACAGGCACTATTCTTCGGGTGGATGGAGGGGCTGCAGTTAACATGTGACTGTTTTATAGATAAAGCGAAGAAGAAATTTTAAGAAAATATATTGAAATGGCATTTTGCCAATAACGCTTGAATAACTACATACAACAATATGGAAAAATTTCAATTAACCGGCTTAATTGCTCCGGTTTTCACTCCTTTTGATCAATCAGGAAATCTTAATGTAAAGGCGATAGAAAGATATGCCAATTACCTCATATCCAAAGATATGAAAGGAGTTTTTGTAAATGGTACTTCTGGCGAAGGATTGTTGATGTCGGTAAAGGAACGAAAACAATTATTAGAAGCCTGGATGCCTTTTCAGTCCAGTCTGAAAATCATCGCACATATTTCTACAACCAATTATGTAGAGTCATCTGATTTGGCAAAGCATGCGGCCGGTGTAGGAGCGGATGCCGTATCCTGCATGGGGCCTTGCTATTTGCCACCTAAGGGAGTAGAAGAATTAGTAGCATTCAATGCTATTGTAGCAGCATCGGTTCCGGAAACTCCATATTACTATTACCACTTGCCGCCGGTATCTGGTGTGCATGTCAAGATGAATGAGTTTTTGAAATTGGCCGGGGCGAGGATTCCAAACCTGGCAGGCATCAAATTTACCTCACCGGATATCATGGATATGCAGGAATGTTTATTGATGGATAATAAAAAATACGACATTCTTCATGGTCACGATGGGCTTTTTCTGAGTGGGTTAAGTGCCGGAGTGGCTGGAGGGATAGGAACCGCTTATAATCTCATTTCTGAATTGTTCCACAACATCATGCATGCTTTCAAAAAGGGGGATATGGAAACGGCTCGTAAGTTACAACTGCGTGGGGTACATTATTTAAAAGTGATGCATAAATATGAAAACTCTGTTGTAAGCACCAAAGCCATGCTCAATGTTTTGGGCTTAGAGCTAGGGCCGTGCAGGCTTCCGCTAAAAAATCTTACTAAAAACGAAATTGATAACCTGGAGAAAGACCTGAAGGCTTTAGAATTTTTTAGCGCCTAGCAAATATGTTGAAAAAACCAAGTGATTATCTGATTGTAATGTTGTTGTCTGCTTTCCTCCTGGGTTGTTCTACGCCACAACTGGAAGAGAAAACGAAAGTAGGTTTAGCTGTTTCAAAACTTAAAGAAGCGGCCCATTCAGATAGCTTTTGGGTGCAAGTTCATGCCTATGAGTTTTTACTAAAACTCGGATACCATAAATGGGTGGATTCAGCTTTTCATTCATTATTAAAAGCCCATGAAGAAATCCCACAGGAGCGCATTGGTGTATGGAGAATTGGTGTTCAGAAGAGTTTTTCCAAGGAGGATGCACTGCCTTTTTTTGAAAAAATCAAACAGGCTTATCTGGATACTGGCAGTACAGATCGCCTTCATGCTGCTGAATCGCTGGCTAAATTGGCTTACCCCTTTCAAACTTTACCCAATGAGCTAGTCAAGAAAGGTTTACAAAGTGGAGATAGAATGCGCGGGTATACCCTGTGGGGAATGAGTTTACCCACAGAGGAAAACCCTGAAGTTGACTACCAGGTTCTATTAAATGCACTATCGCCGGATGATGATCTGGTGAGTGAAACAGTAGCCTACGCATTCACAAAAATAGATGGAGTTATGCCTGCTGAAGTTTGGTCAAAGCTCAGGGAAATTTCAGGTGATGAACGATATTCAGAACTTACCCGGCAGAGATTGAAACTTGCCTTATTTATCAATTCTGGTACTATTGAGTTATCCAGGCAGGAAGCTGAAATACTGGAGAATGAGATAAAAAAACTATTAATTTCTCAACATAAGGCCATTAGATATGCAGCCTGTGAGGCCGTTGCGGTCAAAGGTAAAGCCAGATACAAATCTATCTTAGAGGATATTATGGAAGGGCGCAATGTCATTAGTATTGTAGGAGCATCTCAGGAAGATATGCAGGCCGTGAATCTGGATTGCCAGAGTGCGGCAGCCTATGCTTTGCTCTCATTGGATAAAAGAAAAAGTGCAAAGTTCAGCCTCATAGATTGGTTAGTAATTGTAGCGTTTTTGTTGCTGATGATTGCGATTGGGTTTTTCTATTCTAAAAAATCCAAGAATAAGGATGATTATCTGCTAGGTGGTAGGTCGATGAACCCCATCATGGTAGGGCTTTCTCTTTTTGCTACCTTGTTAAGTACGTTAAGTTATCTGGCTTATCCTGGGGAAATGATCAAGTACGGACCTATGTATTTTTTTGGAATACTCGGCTATCCGTTGGCTTATTTGATTATCGGAAGGTTTATCATTCCTCAGTTTATGAAATTGAACGTTACCAGTGCTTATGAAATTCTGGAAGTAAAACTGGGCACACAAGTCAGAGACTTAGGAACGGTTTTTTTTCTTTTACTCCGATTTATGTGGATGTCTACCATTGTGTATGCCACAGTCAATACAGCTTTGATTCATATCATTGGGTTTGACGAAACCTATGTGCCCTGGGTATGCCTGATACTGGCATTGATTACGGTTTTATATACCACTTTGGGTGGCATCAAAGCCGTAGTGATGACCGATGCCATTCAATCTGCGGTGTTATTGGGCGGCGCTCTGCTCACCATTGTAGTAATCTCTTTAGAATTTGGCTCTTTTACCAACTGGTTGCCCAATCAATGGTTGCCCCATTGGAAAGAATTTGTGTGGAAAATTGACCTTAATCAGCGATTTACCCTGGGCAATATATTAATCATGGCCGTGATCTGGAAAGTGTGTACTTCTGGTTCAGACCAGATGGCTATTCAGCGATACCTTTCCACTCGAGATGTAAAAGCAGCAAAAAAAACATTAAGCGTTTCTTTATGGTCGAGTGCAATAGTACAGGTAGTATTGGCTATTTTGGGGCTTGCCGTAGCCTCTTATTTCTTAAAACATCCACAATCTTTAGAATTTGGTAACACGGTCTATCAAAATGCCGACTCTCTTTTCCCAAGATTTATTCTGATTGGATTACCTGTTGGAGTGAGTGGATTGGTAGTAGCAGGCCTCATGGCAGCGGCCATGTCCAGCTTGTCTTCCGGGCTTAACTCATCTTCTTCTGTGCTATTGGAAGATATTTTTGACAGGCACTTTCCCCAATTGTTGAAGTTTGAAGATCCATTAAAAAAAGTGCGTTTTATCTCTATAGCCCTCGGATTGGTGGTGACTGTATGCAGCATGTTTGTAGGGTATATAGAAGGTAATTTACTGGATATTATCATGAAACTAGTTAATCTTTTTGTAGCCCCTTTATTTGTCTTATTTTTTATGGCGCTTTTCGTTCCGAAAGCAACCAACAGAGGAACATTTTTAGGTGGTTTGTTCTCACTTTTCATCGCTATTTTAATCGCATTTTTTGAGTTATTTAACCTCAGCGTTTTGACTATAATGCCAGTTTCTCTTGTTGCCGGAATAGTAATGAGCTGGATATTAAGCTTATTAGATTACAAACAAGAGGGTTAAAACTATATTTCTTGTGTTATCCATGTCTTATTACTTGCCATAGTTCAGCATCAATAATTTGTATATTGTTTTATCCAATCTTAATCTGTGGTTTACAGCGCTCAATTTACTTGTAACTTCCTATCCACATACAAGTCTACCTTTTCGCTGTAAAAACAAAGTAAATCTTTGATTTTGGGGCATTCGGGAACTGGGTCAGGGTAGCTCCATACCAGGTCTTCATGCACCTTGTCTTTGATAGTAATATTCCAATAGGAAGCTACACCTTTGTAAGGGCAGCGGGTATGGGTATTGGTAGGGGTTAGATAATCCATATTTACATCGGCAGGGGGAATGTAATAGCGGGTAGGCAGGCTGGTTTCAAAAAGCAGAAACGGGCGTTTCGTTTCAGCTACCGTTACCCCATCTAATGCTACACGTATATGACGGGAGCTTGGCATCACATCCACTCGCTTGTACGGGTCGCGCGCATGTACAAATACTTCTTCCTCTTCCTCAAACCAATGCTCCACCTTGTTCCATTGCAAGGTAATGTATCCTTTCAATTCAGGCTGGCCGGGGTAATGATAAGCAGCCCGTTCCACCGTTTGGGCATTCACTGTCAAATTCCAAAAAAACCGGTTCTTTGTCTGGGCATTTTCCCGGAGCAAATCCGTACGCACATCTTCAAGTGGAAAGAAGTAGGTGGGATATTTTTCGTGTTCCCATACGAGTAATGCACGTTTACTGTTTACTACAAAGGTATTGTCAACTTGTGCCCGTACCCAGCGGGGACTGGGTTCTATCCTTTTAAATTGCTTTTCCATATTCTTTAATTCTTACCATCTTATTTGTCATAAACTTCACTAAAACGTTCCCGCTGCTCTGTACTGCATAAAGCAACCAAAGCCGAATCAGCATTTAATTTTCGAGTAGGAGAAAGGTTAGTGACGATGTTTCCGTTTTCCTGAAGGGCAATTACGTTCAGCCCGGTACGTGCGCCAATTCCAGCTTCAGCAAGCGTTTTTCCTTCCAATGAAGAAGGGAGCGGAATATAGAAAAGGTCTACACCTTCGCCCAATACCACAAGTTCACGCCCCTGCACAATCGATAATACGGTTTGTACGCCAAAAGAGGTATAACTTAAAACGAAATCGGCCCCGGCGCGTTGTATGGCTTCCACATTCCGCTCATGGGTAACCCGGGTAAGAATGCGTGCCTCGGGGTTAAGCTTCCGACAGTAAACGGTTAGGTAGACGTTCATGGCATCGTCATGGGTGGTGAGCAGAATGGTTGGCGCATGGGCAATACCTGCCTTATCAAGTATCTCCCGGTCGGCAGCATCGCCAAGGAACAACTTATCAGGAATGCCAAGAATTTTGTGCTCAAGCTCCTGGTTACGTTCTACGATGTTTACCGGAATCTTCCGGCGTTTGAGTGCCCGTGCGGCTGACCTGCCTACCTTACCTCCCCCGATGATAAGTACAGGGTGCGGGTTTTCGTCGTAAATGACAAGCATATTGTCTAACTTATCGATTTGCTGAGAGGTGCCAATTACCACAGGCACAGCCAGGGGAGAAAGCACCAGACCTGGTTGAATGGGATGGAATCGCCCATGTTCCCAAACGCCTACCATACTGACCCCGGTAATTTCTCGGAGCCGTGTTTCCCGGATGGTTTGTCCCTGCAGGGGCGTATTGTGTACCGGGAATTCTGCCAGCAGTAAATCGTGAAATTTGCCGATTACGTTGGCATGGGCAGCCCCGGCGCTCACCCGGTTGGCCAGGTGCTCGCCAAGTCGCAGCTTGAGGGGCAGTACGAAACTGGCACCGCTCAACTCCAATACATCAATAGAATCGGCTGATTCGGCTAATGCAATCACAGGGATTGCTTTGGACAGCTCATGTACGGTAAGGATGATGTTAGAATTGACCGTATCGGAAGCATTGGCCAGCACCAGGCGTGCATGCGTAGCACGGGCAGCCCGGTAGGTTTCCACGGCATCAGTTTCGCCTGTAATCACCGGAAGCCCTGCTTCCTGCATGCGCATGGCGAGTTCGGCATCGGGTTCTATGACAAATACGGGTACGCCCGCCAGTTCCAGGCGACGAACCAGTCCGAGTGCGATGGAGTCGTTATTACAGATAAGCACATGGCCTTTTACTTCTTCTGCCAAATACTGAAGCGACTTGATGCGTGCCCGGCTTCGCTGCTCAAGCCAGGGAGTATATACCAGGCGGATGAACAGGAAAGGAAGGATGATAAGGAGAAGCACGATGCCCGAGAGTAGTACAATGCTACTGAATGCACGCCCCATGTCGGTTTCAAAAGTGATGTCGCCAAAGCCGAGCGTGCTCATGACCGTGAGTGCCCAGTAAATGCCTGTAAACCAGGAATGATCCTGGCCTTCCCACGCCATGATTACATGGAACAGCCAGCCAAACAAAAAGATGACGGCAAAGAGCAAGGCGATATATTTTACAAAGGGCCTGAGCTGGCGGCGCAGTTTGCTGTCACCGGCAATCAGTGTAGCCAGATGGGTGCCGAGAGTTTTCATGCAGATAGTTTTCCTTGTATTTTAAGATAACCATCATTTGATGGACTCGCAAGTAAAAGAATAAGTACAAGAAAGTTGAAAATATTAGAAACCTGGATGATGTTAACATTTAATGCATACAGGCAAGGAATGCATTCACCTGGCCTCACTGATCTCGAGCAAATGCCCATCGGGATCTCTAAAAAAGCAACGCACCTCCCCACCCCAATCTGTGGGAGGTGTCAGAAACTCAGCCCCCCGGGATTTCAGAGTATCATATGCTGCCTGGCAGTCTGGAACGCGGATGGTCATGGCATGGCTTACTTCCTTCGGATGTTGTGGAGGGGTAAAGGTTACATCAGGCTTATCTTTTGTGGGGCCGCCGCCTGTTACCAATAAAAGCCAGGTATCCAGAAAGGACAAAACGCATGACGTGCCACCATATTCCCTGAAAACCTTCGCTCCCAGAATATCAGTGTAGAAGCTTTTTGAGTGTTTCATATTGCCAACCACCAAAATTTGAGTGAGGGCCATACCTTCGCCGGGAAAATCCATTTTCATATGTTTTTAGGACTGTCCGCTTAATTTAAGAAAAATCAGCGAGTTTTGAGATTTTAATGGCAAAAAACACAGCAATTACGCCACTATAGTTTTTTAATTTTTATATTCCTGAACCAGGTGTAGTTCCCGTGGTCTTGCAGGGCAATCGAGCCTTTTTTGTATTGACACCAGCCGGAGTACTCAGTCCATTTGCTGCTTTCATACCGGGTTTGCCATGCATCGCTTCCTTCTTCAAATTCCAGTACTTTTTGCCCGTTCAGCCAATGCTCTACGTGGCCGTTGTTGTAAATGATTTTGGCGGTATTCCATTCCCCGGCGGGGTTCAGTTTTTTATCAGCCGAGGGGGCGAACATATCATAAGTGGATGCAGTTTGCTTTGCTTCGTCCATAGAGGCGGGGGCGCTGGCATCGTCCATGAGTTGGTATTCCGGCCCGGTAACGTACGCATAGGCATATTCCGGTTTTTCTACCACATGATATAGTAGCCCACTGTTCCCGGAAGGTGATAGTTTAAAATCTACCGTTAGCTCAAAGTTATCAAACTGCGCTGTGGTGATCAATGAGCCACCTGCCGCAGTAGCTTCCCCTCCCCCTTCGCTATAACACACGATCATGCCGTCTTCTACTTTCCACAATTCGCCAATATCATCAGCATTGTATCTTTTCCATCCGTTCAGAGTTTCCCCGTCAAATAGGGAAATCCATTCATCTGTCTGCGTAGCTGCCGGGGTTGTATCTGCTGTTTGCGCTTTTTTATCGCCGGAACAAGAAATCACTACGAGTAATATCAGAAATACGGTGAATAAATTTACAGATATTGGAATTTGTGTGGTTTTCATGGGTTTGGGGTTTTCCTTTGTTTGTTGGTATAGTTTTCCATGGTAGCCCATAGTAATCTTAAAGAAATCAATAAATTCTGAAAAAAATTAGCAAGATGATGATTAAATTTCGTACTCTTAAATAAAGGAATTATTATGATTACTTCCAGGGTATATGATGAAATAATAGATTTTATTGCGGCTGGTGCAAGCCCTCAGGAAATTATTGCATTTCAGCCATCAAAAAAAATCAAGGAACGGGTAGCCAATTTAATCCATCGTGAAAAAGAAGGTGTACTTTCTGCCGAAGAGAAATCGGAATTAGATCATTTCATGCAAATAGAACACCTTATGCGATTAGCCAAAGCACGGGCTCGTCAGCATATTCATCATGAGTAGATACGTTAGCGAGAAAATACGGAAAGCTGTAGCAAAACGCGCTCATAATTTATGTGAATATTGCTTGATTCACGAAGCTGACACCTTCCTTTCCTGCCAGGTTGACCATGTTATTAGCGTGAAACACGGAGGGAAAACAGAACTTAAAAACTAAGCGTATTCCTGTGCTTTTTGCAATCGAAGTAAAGGTAGTAATATTGGCTCTATACTATTACCGGATAATAAGTTTTTGAGATTTTATAATCCAAGAACTGACAGTTGGCCTGAACATTTTGAATTGCAAGAAACGATTATCAAAACAATTACTGATATTGGGATAGTTACTGCCAGAATATTAGATTTTAATAATATTGACCGGATAATTGAGCGTCAAACTTTAATTGAAATCGGAAGGTTTCCGCATCCCTCGGCATTGGCTCTTATTCGGCAGCAAAAATGATTATTCTTAGTCCTGTGTGGAGGTGTGTGTCTCCACAAGTCTCTCAATTCTTCTTCCTTCTTACTGCCCCTTTTCCCTTCAATTTTTTATCTTTGAAAAAGCCAAAAAATACAACATTATGACCGATACCATCCAAGCATACATCGACCAAAACAAAGACCGTTTCCTCAACGAACTTTTTGAGCTTCTGCGCATTCCCTCGGTAAGCACCGATGCCCAATACAAAGCGGATGTACGAAAAGCTGCCGAATACCTGAAACAAAAGCTGGAAGCCGCCGGGGCAGACAATGTAGAGCTCTGTGAAACGGAAGGCCACCCCATCGTGTATGGGGAAAAAATCATTGACCAGCATTTTCCTACGGTATTGGTATATGGGCATTACGATGTGCAGCCGGCCGATCCGCTGGATTTGTGGGAGTCCCCCCCTTTTGAGCCGGAAATCAGGGACGGAAAAATTTATGCCCGGGGCGCCTGCGATGACAAAGGGCAAACCTACATGCACGTAAAGGCTTTTGAACTGATGATGGAGCAGCAAACCCTGCCCTGCAATGTAAAATTTATGCTGGAAGGGGAAGAAGAAGTAGGCTCAGACCACCTGGGCGATTTTGTAAGAGCCAATAAAGAAAAACTGTCCGCCGATGTAATCCTCATTTCAGATACCGATATCATTGACAACGATACGCCTTCCATCACGGTGGGCTTGCGGGGCTTAAGTTACATGGAAGTAGAAGTAACCGGTCCCAAGCGTGATTTGCATTCGGGCATGTATGGAGGAGCGGTAGCCAACCCCATCAATGTGTTATGCGAAATGATTGCTTCCCTCAAAGATGAAAAAGGCCGCATCACCATCCCCGGTTTTTACGAAAAAGTAGCTGAGCTTTCTGCTAAAGAAAGGGAGGAGTTGAACAAAGCGCCTTTCGAACTGGAAGCTTACAAAAAAGCACTGGACATAGAAGAAATAGCCGGAGAAGAAGGATATTCCACCCTTGAACGCACAGGCATTCGTCCTACATTGGATGTAAATGGTATTTGGGGCGGTTACATAGGTGAAGGAGCCAAAACAGTTTTGCCTGCCAAAGCTTACGCAAAAATCTCTATGCGGCTGGTGCCCCAACAGGATCATAAAAAAATTGACAAGCTCTTCACCAAGCATATTGAAGCCATTGCGCCCAAAAGCGTGAAGGTGAAAGTTACGTCTCATCACGGCGGACAACCCGCCATGATTCCTACCGATTCGGTAGCCATTCAGGCAGCCAGCCAGGCTTTTGAAGAATCCTGGGGCAAAAAGCCCATCTTAACCCGGGAAGGAGGCAGCATTCCCATTGTTTCCCTGTTTCAGCAGGAACTGGGGCTGGATTCGGTACTCATGGGTTTTGGGCTGAAAGAAGACGCCATCCACTCACCCAACGAAAGTTATGGAGTATTTAATTTCCTGAAAGGCATTGAAACGATTCCGCTCTTTTACAAGCATTTTGCAGCGATGCACCGATAAAATCAATGTACAATGAGCAATTAGCAAAGAGCAATTTTTTAAAACAACTGCACAGCCTTCAAATCAATAATTTCATTCGTGCTGCTTACCATGCGTTTGGTGCGGAGGTAGCGGTTGAGGTTAAATTCATCGTACTTTTCTGAGGCTTCGTCTATGCTACTTACCCGCACGTGGGCTTCCAGGCCGGGGGCGTGGATAAACTCATTGTTGCCAATCCACATGCCAACGTGGGTTACCCGCTCGCGGGTACTTTCGGTGGCCGGGCGACCAAAAAACAGCAAATCGCCAGGCTGTAGGTTATCAAAGCTTTTGTCTTCGTCTACCAAGCTGCCTGCCTGCACCTGCTGGGAGGCATCGCGTGGCAGCATAAAGCCGTTCATAAAATAAATAGTTTTGGTAAAGCCGCTGCAATCTACGCCTTTGGTAGAAGTGCCGCCCCATAGGTAGGGAACACCCAGCAGTTTAAAAGCTGTGTTTACCAATGTTTGCTCCGTAGCTTCAGCCTTTGCCACCCATCCGTCAAAAGGAGTGGCTTCTGACTTTTTCACAAAAGCTTTCCTGCCGTCCGGATAGCGCACTTCGTAAGCGTTGGATGTTTCTTTCACCAATTCCATAATATTTCCGGCGACTAAGTCGGAAGCAGTTTCACTGAAAGAAGCGTCCTGATAACCAAAGCCGTAGATGTTGGTATAGATGAGTTTATCTTTTTCTTTCCAGGCTTCAAACGCTGCTGCGTCCATGGGCTGAAAGCTGCCCTGCATCCAGCTGATGTATTTGTCGGGTGTTTGCACCAGGTGCCATTCTCCCTGTTTTTTCAGAATGCGCAAAGGCATG
The DNA here is from genome assembly GCA_965230065.1 of Cyclobacteriaceae bacterium. Lineage (GTDB taxonomy): Bacteria > Bacteroidota > Bacteroidia > Cytophagales > Cyclobacteriaceae. Next base: position 2,152,030 of record OZ245942.1, read on the forward strand.
CCCATAGTAGCCTGCGTAGCCAGTTCACCTGAATGCTTGGGCTGGGAACGGATATTCGCTACAGAAATGGATACCACACCCAATGAATCGGGGGTAACGGTTACATTGGGCAGCAAAACAATGCTATCGGTAAGCGAGGCAGAAGTGGTAGCAAGTATATCCAGCAATGCCTTTTTGGCCTGGGGCAAATCGGTTTCGCCTCGCAAAACGAGTTCCCCGTTTTTCTCAACCGCTTCAATATTGAAAACAGCCACTCTTTTGTCGGACGCGTATTCAGATTTTATTTCTGCAATAATAGCTTCGGTTTCGGTATTTTGCGCTGCCTGCTCCTTTGGGGCACAGGCAAAGCATAAGCATAAAAACAGGCCAAATATGTAAGCAAAAGATATTTTCATAATTCAAACTGCAATTTTAAATTGTATAATCCTTCTCTCCTGATCGGGATCGGTAGTAAACGGGATGGATTGAAGAAGGTTGATGTATTTGGCAGGGAGCTGGTGCTCCAGTGCTCCTTTTACAATAAAATTCATGTACCACTCGTATGGCTTTATTTTGGGGTTGATAAACTGATTTGCCGCCACATAAAATATAGCTTCATATTTTTCGTCCTCCATGGTTTGTACCTCCGCTTTTTTTTCAAAATAACTGAAGCCCAGGTTTTCAAATTTATCCAGTTGGGCTTTTTGCCCCGCTTTCAGGTGATGTAGAACGCCCCACAAATAATCGTGTTCTTGTCCGGTATAGAAGGCATCTGCTTTGGCTGAGCGGTCAGTGCTTTCTTTGTGCAACCTGAGCTGGTGGTGATACAGTTGGCCTGTGCCAATCAACTCCACTTTGCCAACCCGCTCTTCCAGTCTTTTTGTGCTCATGTTAGAGCCGTAAGAAAAAACAATCATTTATCATAAGTTACTTTAAACCGACCCAGGACCGGAGTGTGCGCTCGTTCCCGGCGAAGTTCATATTCGTATATGCTGTTGCCCAGCTCTGTTAAAAAAGGCAGGCCGATTTCATCGTATTCGTATTCGCCGTCATTGTAAACCCGGTTTTCATTTACATGGATGACAGCGGTTAACAAAAACTCTACATTATTTTCAAAATCAACGATGTAGGCATTATCCGTAAGATAACCATAAGCCATGCCAATTTTATTAAAAATACGGATATGTTCGGGTATTGGGTCTTTGGTGCCACCAAACATGAAAAATTTGGAATAGCTGTCATAATACTCGGCCGTATCGTAAGCTGGAAAAGAGGTTTCTTTGGGCAATTGCGACATGCATTGGTACAAAAACTGATAATCTTCTTCGGTCAGGCCAAAGCGGGCATTATCGGGCACGGCTTCCGGAAACATCACCGCTTTCAGCATATCTTGTAACTCGGCAAGGGCGATGAAATTATTTCCGGCAAAATCTTTCGGGTGGTTTTCCAGGGAATCGCCCACAATTACCCCAACGCCTTTCGGAATATAACCCTGATACCGATAATCGTGTGGGCTGTATACCAAATCTTTTTCGTACAAAACTTCATCCCCTTCCACAAAGCGGATAGGATTGGTATTCCGGTTTTGTTCGGGCGTATTGAAAATGGCCAAACGGTGTGTAATCCGTACGTTTTCGTATCCTTTGGCGATCAGCTTTTCATTAAAATCCTCCTGGCCAATAAATTCATACAGGCGATTAAAAGCATCGTTATCGCTTACCAAAAATATTTTTTTGATGTAATGGCCTATGGATGGCAGGTTGTTTTCTGCCGTGGAATCGTGCCGTACCGCCGTTTGTCCTTCGTAAGCACTGTCGGTAATCATGGCTGTTTTAAGCGAAAGGCCAGGCACGTTGAGCTGGTTAATTTTTTCCAAAGCCAGAAAAGCCGCGGGCATTTTCACGGTGCTGGCCGGGTAGAAGTAATCTTCTTCATTTACGCCAAATTCATGGGAAGTAAATTGAGGGTTGTTGTTCTCATCCCGGTCAATTTGGGTGTAGAGAATTTGCAGTTCAAATTTTTCCGGGTTTTTCAGCACCGTATCTACCATGGGCGATGCACTTTCCTGCAATATTTTGACAATAAGGTTTTCTTCGGCAGTATTCTGGGTTTGGGTGCAGGAAACAGAGAAAAATGTAAGAAAAATAAAGGCGAAAAAGTGTGGTAGTATGTGTTTCATGTAATTCTTTACGAAAAGGAAAACGAAAGGATACCATAGAAAATATGGCTTCCACATAAAATGAACACAAAATATTTGGCAAACATAGATTTATGCAGGCGCCTGTGCAGTTTTGCCGGCGAGCAGGTACAATACGGCCATGCGGATTGCCACGCCATTTTCTACCTGATCCAGAATAATGGCATGTTCAGAGTCGGCCACGTCGCTGTTCAGTTCCACGCCCCGGTTGATGGGGCCGGGGTGCATGATGGTAATAGGTTTGTCCAGCGTATCCAGCATACGTTTATTGATGCCGTAATACATGGAATATTCACGAAGGGAAGGAAAATATTTGATTTGCTGCCTTTCCAGCTGGATGCGCAGCACGTTGGCCACATCGCACCATTGCAGGGCTTCTTTTACATCCAGGGAAACTTTTACGCCTAATTCGTTCACGTATTTGGGCAATAAGGTGCTGGGGCCGCATACCATCACTTCAGCCCCAAGTTTTTTCAGGGCAAAAATATTGGAAAGGGCTACCCGTGAGTGTAAAATATCGCCGATGATGGCTACCTTTTTGCCTTCTACCCCTCCAAGCTTTTCACGGATAGAAAAAGTGTCGAGCAAGGCCTGGGTAGGGTGTTCGTGCGTACCGTCCCCGGCGTTGATGACATTGGCGTTGATATGTTTCGCGAGAAAGTGCGGAGCGCCTACGCTGCTGTGCCGCATTACAATCATATCAACCTTCATGGCCAATATATTATTGACTGTGTCCAGCAGGGTTTCCCCTTTTTTTACAGAGCTGTTGGAGGATGAAAAGTTAACCACATCGGCAGAAAGCCTTTTTTCGGCCAGTTCAAAAGACAGACGGGTGCGGGTAGAATTTTCGAAAAAAACATTGGCAATGGTAATGTCCCGAAGGGAAGGCACTTTTTTGATAGGGCGGTTGATGACTTCTTTAAAATGATCGGCGGCCTCAAAGATGAGTTCTATTTCATCCCTTTCCAGATCCTGGATGCCCAGGAGGTGTTTACTCCGCAGTTCTTCCATTAAGCATCTTGTTTAGTGGTGAGCCAAACATTGCCTGTTTGGTCATCATTCCATTCTACCAATACCCGCTGTGTATCAATGGTATTTACCGATTTACCCACATACATAGGTTCAACGGGTAACTCCCGGGTGTATTTCCGGTCTATCAATACCAGCAGTTCTACATTTTTAGGACGTCCAAATGAAATCATGGCATCCAGGGCTGCCCGAACCGACCTGCCCGTGTACAATACATCATCAACCAAAATCACATGCTTATTTTCAACCAGGAAAGGGATTTCGGTGATACTGGCCTTGATGGGGTTGTCTCGCCTGCGAAAATCATCCCGGTGAAAGGTAGTATCCAGATAACCCAGGTTAACAGGCTTTTCCAGCAGTTGGTCTAGTTTGGTTTTAAGGTTTTTGGCCAGCAAAACGCCCCGGGGCTGGAGGCCAATGATTACAGTAGACGAAAAATCATCATGATTCTCTATGAGCTGATGGGCCAGCCTGCTCAGGGTAATATCCAGCAGTATACTATCGATGATGAGACGCCTTTGCATGGTAAGAGCAAATATAAGTGCACAAAGTGATGATATGCAAGAAGGAGGAAGATAAACTCTAAATCCAAAACCCTAAGCACTAAATAATATCAAAATTTGAATATCCAAATGTTTTGGCCGGGGCGATTGGGCGCGGCGATTTTTATTTTTTTGATTGGGATTTGTTTAGAAATTAGGATTTAGAACTTAGGGCTTTATTTATTAAACACCATTTTATCATGTTCGTATGCCACTTTGTTGATGAAGAATACCTTGCGGGAATAGCTCAGCCCTTGGTTCTCCTGGTTACGGATTTTCTGCACGCCATGTATGAAAAAGTAATTGTCGTACCATTTTTCAATACCATCTATTTCGCTATCCCGTTTATTGCGCAACTCGTCAGATTCATTAGCCAGCCTGATGGGGTGGTCAAAGTTTTCTTCCACAATATCACCTTTTTTATCAATTACCTTTGTTTTGATATCGCCTTCATAAGAGTACATCAACACTACGTTGTCTTTCTGCATGTTAATTTGCACGAGTTGTTCAAGCTCCATACTTCTGGCGTTGTCTAGCTCAAAGGAATGATCCCACATCATATTGCCCCTTTCATCAAAACAAACCACCACGGCGTGGGTGTAGCGGTAACCATCAAAGTAAAGGTTATTGTAAGAAGAACCATACGAACCGTAATACCGGTAATACCCATTGTTATACCGGGGGTAGTAGGCTTCGGCCAGCATGATGTACTTGCCTTTATCGGCGACTAATTCATGCACAACTACCCGGTAATTCATTTTAATTTTCTTTCCTTTGGATTTCTTGCGGGCGATCCTGTCTTTAATGCGCTGTTCACGTTTGGGCTTCATGTAGCCAAAGAAATTTTTCAGGTCTCCGTAATTGTAATACTCAATTTGCTGTCGCCCGTCCGGTGTGATGGTAGCGAAAAAGAGTCCTCGAGAATATTTTGATCTTCGGGGGCCATAAGTACCGGCCACGTTCTGCTTTTGCCCTTCAAATTCCGAAACCTGGGCATCCAGGAGGTTGGTTTTGGGACGTGGCAGCAGGGGCACATCCTGCAAAAGGTTACTGTATTGGTCAAAAGCTTTGATATTGACGGTAACCCGTTTGTCATCCAGCATCTCAGCCATCAGCACATCCAGGGTTTGGTCCTGGTCGTTGGGTTGGATATCCAGTAATTCTCCCCGGTCGCCATAAATACCGGGCAACACTTTTATTTTGCGGGTAAGCAAATCGTAGTGCATTACAGCAGGTTTGTAATTTACTTCACCGCCCAATACTACAGTTTGACCCACAATTTCAAAGTAACTCAGCATCATGGGTATAATTCTTCTAATGTTATGCACCGTTGTATCGCCAGCATTGATGCCCATATTGATGAGGGTCATGTTCCGGTCGTAATAGGGGCCATTCCGGTAAAGTAGTACAAGCTGGCCATTTTCATAATCGTATCCCAGTAGCTGGTGGTTATAATCTATGCCATAAACCTTGGCCCATTCTTTTTCAAGGGATGTGTTGAATTTGATAAACTCCCAAGCATTTTTGCCCTTAATCTTTATATCATCACTTACTTCCCTGAAGAGGATAAGCCCCTGTTCGTCGGCAGATACTACGAAAAAATCTTCTTCCATATCCCCAATTTCAATTTCTATCCGCTCGGGCTGTACCACCTGTGCATAAGCTGCAGAAAGCCATCCGGATGCCAATATTATTAGTAGGCTGATTGTCTTCATCACAATTTAGGTTAATGCCTGTTTTCGTACTAACCCCAATGTTGCAGGGTAAGTTTCCTGAATTTCTTATTTTTTGCTCGAAAGCTTAATTAAGAATACAAAAAACCAGGCGCATTATCAAATACAATCGTTGAAAAATAGCCTTCTCTTTTTCTGGTATCAATCTCCTTGTGATTGTTATCTTTGCGGGCATGGCAAGAAAAAAGATTTTGATCCTTCGGTTTTCCTCTATCGGGGATATTGTTCTCACCACGCCTGTTCCCCGTACCTTAAAAATCCAATTAGATGCTGAAATCCATTATTGCACCATGGATAAGTATGCTGTTGTGCTTTCTGAAAATCCGTATATCGATAAGCTGATTAGTTTCGAGAAAGGTGAAAAAGGAGCATTGAACAAACTAATAAAAGGCCTACGGAAAGAGCAGTACGATTATATTATTGACCTGCACCATAACCTGCGTACTTTTATCATTAAACAGCGGTTGCGTGTACAAAGCTATAGTTTTAACAAGCTGAACTTAGAAAAATGGCTGTTGGTGAACCTAAAGATCAACCGCCTGCCCAACGTGCATATCGTAGACCGATACATGGAAACAGTGAAGCCTTTGGGCGTAAAAATGGACAGCCTGGGGCTCGACTATTTTATTCCTGAAAAAGATGAGGTGGAACGTGACTGGCTGCCCGAAACCCACCGAAAAGAATATGTAGTGTATGCAATTGGGGCACAGCACAATACTAAAAAATTGCCCCTATCCCGCATGATTGAGCTGTGCGACCGTATTAACAAGCCTATTATTTTACTGGGGGACAAGAACGATGCAGCAACAGGAGAAAAGATCGTGGATTTTTTCACGCGCACCACGCAGTCTGAAAGTTATGAGCCTAAGTTACTGGAACTGAACAAGAAAGCCATTGTGTACAATGCCTGTGGTAAGTTTAACCTCAACCAATCGGCTTCTATTTTGAAAAATGCCAGTTATGTGTTTACGCATGATACCGGGCTGATGCACATCGCGGCTGCTTTCAAAAAAAACATTTTCAGTATTTGGGGCAATACGACTTCGGCCTTCGGGATGTATCCGTACCGCACCCGGTTTACAGTTTTTGAAAACAATAGACTTAGCTGTAGGCCTTGTTCTAAAATTGGTCACCAAAAATGCCCCAAAGGTCATTTCAAGTGCATGAACGATTTGGTGTTTGATTTTTATCTGCCTTGAAAAAACTAATACTTTGTGAAATAATGGCTTTGCATCACAGCGAATGGCCGGCCACAACCGGCAAAATGCTGACAGGCCCCAACAGCCCGGAGGGTTGTGGTTCCCAGCCGGAAGCATCAAATGGTTCATAGTTTAAGTTAACGAAATTGATTTCGTGGTATTTGCGCCATGCAACATCTCTGATATCCAGATCCCGAATCCGGTTGGCCATGAGGTTGGCAACTTCTATTTTCAGGGTGTTTTCTCCTTCTTGCAGGTATTGCCCAACCCTGGCCTGGTACGGTACAGACCACAGCACACCTACTTCCTGCCCATTCACCCATACGCGGGCACTTTCTCGCACATCTCCCAATTGGAGCAGATATTCATCAGCTGATTTTTTTGGCAGGTTGAAAGTAGCCGTATATACTGCTGTACCTGAAAAACGGGTAGCAGCAGTGTCGGAAAATTCAGTCCAGGATATTAATGTATCTAACTGTCGAGCGGGGGGCAAAGCAGGGCCTCCTTCGGTAAACTCTAGTTGCCAGGGGGCAGCAACCATTATAGGCTCGTCCGTATGATCCTGATAAAGCCAGGAAGGTATGCCTGTTGGCTGTTGGCTGCTGGTGCGCAAAATCAGGGATTCTCCCGGAGCGATTTGTACCCGTACCCGGCTATTGCCTTCATTAGTATCGACATCTGCCAATCCCCGGCGCCCATCCTGCGGATCGAGTAATACAACAGCACTGGCAGCTGCATTCAGGGGAATATAGGTATCTATTGTATGGCTTGTATGATTGACCAGGTAGTAATATTTGTCATCGCCTATGGCCCTGCGCACAAATTTCAAACCGGTATCTACCAGTGTCTCCCGTTCAACGCTGGCATATACCAGGGCTTTTTGTACATCTTCTGACAGTAAAATGATGCCTTCTCCGGTTTTTATCTGCTGTATGCCATCGCCAGCCTGAGACCATGTTAAAGATGTTTTGAGATTATTTAATTGTTGCCTACGTGATGCGAGTGCATGCCGTCCAGGGACGTCTTTTGGTAATTGCTGAAAAATTACGATTCCCCCTTCTTTTGCGATTGCCAATATCCTCTCGAGTGTAGCCAGTGGCATATAGGCTGATGCAGGAACCACAAGCACCTGATAGGACGAGCCATGTGCCGCAGCACGAAAAGTACCGTCACTTACCCGGAGGCTGTCCAGTAACTTGTCAGACACAAAGTCCACTCCGTACCCGGTTTTCACCAGGCTTTTCGCTATCTGATAAAAATCTGAGGGGTGCAGCCACTCTTCTATACCGTGGATGGTCAATTGTTTTTCCAACTTGTCAGGGCTATGGTGCCAAAGGTCATAAATGGGCCAATACACCATCACTTCGTTATCTGCTTTGCCAGCTTGCAATACTGACTGGCACCGGGTGATGTACTGGTTCAATCCTTTCAAATGGGGCCAGAAACTATTAGATGGAGCAAAGTTCACAGAAGCGTAAAACATCCACCCCGGCCATGTGGCTTCCTGGGGCGAATAAGTGGTTCCATGAAAAAATACATGATTCACCCCGGCCAGAAAAACCTGCTCTACTTCCGGTTTTGCCTGTGCAAGCGATACTTTGAAATGTTCGCCCAGCCAGGTAAAAGTTTCTGAGGAAACCAGGGGCTTTCCAGTAATATGGGCTGCCGAAGATGCAAACTTCATCATGATGGGGTCAGGTTCAACATTCCGTGTATCATGGGTGTATTTGTGCAGGCCGGGAATAGGAAAGTTGGTAGAACCAAAAGTTTCGCATTCGGGTATGTCCACGGCAGCGTATAAGTCCAGCAGGTTGCCCGGCGAGCCGTGGGCCTGGTTTCTGGAAAGCGCCTGCTGCTGATGAATCCACTGTGTCCAGGGAAGGGTAAAGTTATGCAACAGCATGTAGGCCATGGTTTGGCGGTAATCGGCCTTTATGCGCAGTACTTCTTCTGTACTATCCGTGCTGACCAACGCTTTGAGGTGTTCTCTTGCATCATAGCCATGCATTTGTTGAAACTCTTCAAAAATACGGGGTGAGAAATCAGCATTGTAAACTTCATAACTGTCATTGAAAAAGCTGCGGATGCCCGGGGGGGGGGCACCAAATGCTTTTTCAAAGCGTTGGAGATAAACATCCAGTGCTTTTTCTGAAAGGTGATCCATTGTATAACCTCCCCCTCCGGGAGCAGCCCGCTTTACTTTTTGTCCGGTTTTTCCCAGGAAGGCTGCGTACAACTCCCAGCTTCCTGCATCGGACGACCAGTTCAACGTGCCATCTTCTGCTACTTTGTCGTACAGGTTTACTACTTCCCCATCTTTTCCATATCCTGTAAGGGCGATCAGGGGAGCGCCAGACGAATCACGAATAACCAGTTTTTCATTTAGAGGCTGCCCTTTTTTTAGCTGATATTTTTGTATTAACAGTTTGGAGGCCGCGTATTGAGGAGTAATTTGTGGGCCGCCAAAAGGCCAGCCGGTGCCAAGGTTCATGTCAACTCCCATGCCCAGGGAATCTGCTTTTTTCACGGTGAAATGCAGTGCATCCATCCAGCCCGGGGTAAGATAATCTATATATTGATTTTCATATTCCATCGCGCCATAGATAGGTGTGATTTCTACACCTCCTAATCCGGCATCAGCATATTGTTTGAGAAGGGTATCCAGGTTTTGCTGGTCCACTGCATTTCCCATCCACCACCAGCGGGTCCAGGGTTTGGTATTTTGGGTAACGGCAGGCCAGTCAAGCTCTTCGGTGGCATCTGCATACTCCTGAGGGTGACAGGCTGGTAGCCATAACAGGCTAATTACAAATAAATAAAAAACACTAGAATGCATAAATCAATAATTAATTTTTGCTTAAATGTACAAAAATCCGGCATGGCTTGTAATATTTCTTAGCATCTCGGATTATTGCGTGTTTTTTGCATACTTACTTTTCAACAAAATTTTTCACAAAACCACCACTTTTTATGTGCGGCATCACCGGTATTTATGCTTTCAATGAGTTGGGAAAGTTCCACATGATTAATCTCTCACGGGCTACTAACTGCCTGGAACGCCGGGGGCCGGATTATGGAAAATCAGTAATCCACGACCGGGTAGGGCTTGGGCACCGGCGTTTATCCATCATCGATACTTCTGCAGATGGCAACCAGCCCATGCGCGATGCAAGTGGCCGCTATACCATTGTTTTTAACGGGGAAATCTATAATTACCGGGAATTGCGGACAGAGCTGGAAGCAAAACAAGTTGTCTTCCAATCGTCAACCGATACGGAAGTGCTGCTGCAATTGTATATTCATGAGGGGGCAGTCTGTCTTGAAAAGCTGAACGGCTTCTTTGCCTTTGCCATCTACGATCAGGAAACCGACAAACTTTTTGTTGCCCGCGACCGCATCGGCATCAAACCCTTGTTGTATTACCAGGATGAAGATAAAGTCATTTTTGGTTCTGAAATGAAGGCGATTCTGACGTATGGCATCGATAAAGCAGTGGATTACACATCGCTGTACCAATATTTGCAACTCAATTATATTCCTGCCCCACACACCATTTTGCAGGGCGTAAAAAAGCTCATGCCCGGGCATTATATGCAAATATCTAAGGCCAGTGAAGAAAGGGTGAAAATTGAGCAATATTATCAGGTTCCTTATGATGAGCAAAAGCTAAATGTAGAAAAGCTAACCTATGAGCAATTACAACGGCAGTTGGAAGTTGTGCTGGAGAAATCGGTACAGCGACGGCTGGTAGCAGATGTGCCTTTAGGAGCCTTTTTGAGCGGGGGCATTGATTCATCGGTGATTACGGCCCTGGCCTCCCGTCATGTGGATAAACTGAATACGTTTTCTATAGGTTACCGGGACGAACCCTTTTTTGATGAAACCAAATATGCCCGTCTGGTGGCTGATAAGTACAAGACCGAACATACTGTTTTTTCGCTCACCACCCACGATTTGTATGAGCATTTGTTTGAAATCCTGGATCATATTGACGAACCTTTTGCCGATTCTTCGGCCATTCCGGTGTACATCCTCAGCAAAGAAACCAGGCAAAAAGCTACGGTAGCTTTGTCGGGCGATGGTGCCGATGAAATTTTTTCGGGATATAACAAACATGCCGCCGCCTACCGCATGATGCAGGCCGGGCTAAGTGTGGAAACGGTGAAGTCGTTACTCCCTGTTTGGAATGTTTTACCAAAATCTAGAAGCAATCCTTTTGGCAACAAAATCCGGCAGTTGCAACGTTTTGCCGAAGGAGCCAGCCTTTCGCCCAAAGACCGCTACTGGCGGTGGGCTACGCTGGCGTCTGCCGAGCAGGCCGCCCGCTGGCTCAGTAATGACTCTTTAGAACGGTTGTCTTTTGACGATGCGGAAAGTAGGGAAAACGAGATATTACGGGCCTTTTCAGATACCGAAGTGTTCAATGAAGTTTTATATACCGATACCCAACTGGTGCTCACCAATGATATGCTTACGAAGGTAGACTTGATGTCGATGGCGCACGGCCTGGAAGTGAGGGTTCCTTTCCTGGACCATGAGGTGGTGGAGTTTGCCTTTCAGTTACCGCACCACACGAAAATCAACGGGCAGATGAAAAAGCGGATTTTGCAGGATACTTTCAGGAACCTGTTGCCGCCCCAGTTGTACAAAAGGCCCAAGCACGGCTTTGAAGTACCTTTGCTCAAATGGTTTCGCACCGAGTTGAAAGACATGATTGCCAACGACCTGTTGGAAAAATCATTCATAGAAGAACAAGGTATTTTTGATGCGGAAGAAATAGAAAAACTAAAGAAAAAGTTGTTTTCTGCCAATCCCGGCGATGTGCATGCCAACATCTGGGCGCTGATTGTATTTCAGTGGTGGTGGAAGAAGTATTTTGAGGGGTAAAACCTTTCTTCAAAGGAAGCACCAAGCACTAAATCTCAAATCCTAAAAAAATCTCAACTACCAAATTTCAAAGGCTAAATCGTTTGAAAAATTAGGTATTGATAAATTGGATATTGTTTTGGATTTAGTGCTTGGAGTTTAGTGTTTGATACTCATCAACTTTGGTTTACTTCAAATAAGCATTAAACATCCAGGTGTTTTTCTCCTGTCGGGCAATCAGGTCGGAAATCATATCAACTGTGCCCTCGTCCCCGGCTTCGCTGGCTACTTCCAGCACATCGCGTTGTACTTCAATGATGGTTTGCAGGTTGGCCACAATGGCTTTGGCAGCTTCCACTCCGTCATTCACGTTTTTGTATGACTTGATGCTGGTGTTGGCAAAATAATCTTCCAGCGTATGCAAGGGTTTTTCGTCCAGTGTAAGGATTCTCTCAGCCACATCATCAATAATTACCAAAGTATCGTTGTACAACTCCTCAAACTTGGCATGGAGGGTAAAAAACTGCCGGCCCTGGATGTTCCAGTGAAAGCCACGCAGGTTCTGGTAATAAATCTGGTAGTTGGCTAATAATACATTCAGTTTTTCTGCTAAAGTGGCAGCAGACTTCTCTTTTATTCCAATTGTGTTTTGATCTTTCATAACTTTTTTAATTGCGTTTGTTTCTACTGGAATAAACGCATTTGACAAGGCATTGTTTAGAAGAATTTCCATATTTATCTGATCTAAATAAGCCTGCAAAAAAAGGTAAACGATTTTCAATTATCAGGGGCACCGGTTCCTATCCACCTCTCTATCACACAAATGACGGAATCAGGAAGTTGTGGCAAATTCCGGGGCATGGCCGTAAAACCGGGCTGGTGTTTGATAGCCCCCAATAGCCTGCCTTTATTTACCTGCACCATAAGGTTTTCATGCCCTTCCAGCACAATGCCTTCTGCAAAAGTGGTGGCGTTGTTGGTATCGTGGCAGGTGTAGCAGTTGGCTTCTAAAACAGGAACAATGGTTCCTGAATATGTGAGGCTATCGGTATCACACAGGAAATCTTCATCAGGAACAGGCTCGTTATCTGATGAGCAAGCCAGCCAACCGAAGAAAAGAAAGGCCACAAACAAGCTTTTAATTATCAGGGGCACCGTCGTCTGCCCAGCAGGCGATGAGGTCAATTTGCTCATCGGTGAGACTGAGGTCCGAACTGGATGGAGGCATCGTTTTGGCAGAAGTCTGGCTTTTGATTCTTGATGCATTGGCAATCACATTACTTTTGTCCGACCAATCAGGGATATCACCCCGACTACCATCGTGGCAGCCCGAAGTGGCACAGTTGGTATTGATGATCGGTTGTATCGTGGCTGCAAAACTTACGCCACTCAATACCCTTACAGGGTCGGATGTACCAATATTGCCATCTTCGTCACGGGCCGTAACAGTATATTCACCGGGAGCTAAGTTACTGAAAGCGCCACTGTCTTGAAAGTTGTTGCCATCCACCGAGAAGGTGAAACTGTTGCTATTATCACTTGTGGCGGTAGCAGTGAGGCTGCCATTCATTTCGCCACAGCCATCGGCACTGGTGTTGTCGGTAATATTGACCATAATTGATTCATCTACCGGGCCCGGATCGTCTTCTTCTCCGCAAGCATTTATTACAAAGAATGATAACACAAGAAGAAGTGAAAAATATAATTTTGTGATTTTCGTATTGTAGTGCATGGCAAATAACATTTTACCATATATACGAATAAATATCCTTTCCGGACTTCCGCTGTTATGGACAAATGACAGACGATTTTATAGAGAATATATAGACAAGGCTGCGAATTACATCTCCATGATAAAGCTGATGAGGTCGTCTTCTTTTTTTAATCCGAGTTTTTTGCGCAGGCGATAACGGGCTTTATTGGCAGAAGCCGGGGAAATGCCCATAATCTTGGCAATTTCTTTGGTAGCAATGTTCATTCTGAGATAGGCACACAGCCGAAGGTCGTTGGCAGAAAGGCGGGGGAACCGTCTTTTCAGGTTACTGAGGAAGTCCTGGTGCACACGCTCAAAGTGTTTTCGGAACTCTTCCCAGTCGTTATCAATTTTGGTATTCCGGTCGGCCAGTTTGTATAGTTGTTGCAGTTTTTGCGGAAGGTGTTCAGGATTTTCCTCTTTCAGGGCTACAATTTTTTCTTTAATTTTCTCAAGCAAAGAATTCTTACGGGATAAATTCAGGTTAAAACCAATCAACTCCCGGTTTATTTTTTCCAGGCTTTCATTTTTACTTTCCAGCTCTTTTTCATAATCCTTCTGTTTCGTGATATCTACGATTTGTCCCAAAAAGTAAGTGGGTAAGTCATGCTCGTCACGGATGAGCGAAACCCGCAGGATGACAAAGAGCATTTTACCGCTTTTATGGAAATACCGCTTGGTCATCTGAAAGCTGTCATATTTCCCATCAATCATCTCTTCATTCTTTTGGAGGTGGATTTTCATATCTTCCGGATGACTGATGTCAGCAAGGTTTTTATGCGTCAATTCCTTTTTGCTATAGCCCAGGGTTTTGCAGGTAGCCGGATTCACTTTTTGTATATTGCCTGAAAGATCGATTTTTACAATGCCAATGGGCGCCCGCCTGAAAATTTGTTTAAACTCATGCTTTTTGGCTTTGGCTTTTTCTTTTACCCTGTTCAGTGTACTGATGTCTTCCCCGGACCCAACCAGCATTTTTAACTGCCCATCCGGGTCAAATAATGGAGTAACGCGACGGAGAATGCATTTATGTTTGCCGTCTTTTTCAAAAATTTCTTCCCAGCTAACGCTTTCCCCTTTTGCGATACTTTCCCTGAACTTCTCGAGGCGGTTCAAAGCCAGCGAATTATCAATATTCCTGTATCTGCAATAGTCCAGGTCGTTTTTACCGATGATCCACTCCCGGGTTTTTTTATCATGGATAGACTGGACATTACAATAAATATATCTGAACTGAGGGTCGAATACGGCAATCTCGATGGGTACTTTTTCTAAAATAGTTTTGAAAAGCTGGTTTTGGGATTGTAACCGGCCAATATCAAGTAAGTTTTCTGTAATTGCCATAACCTGTTTTTTTGGTACCTGATGATTAAGAATGAGTTATCAGTTGCCAGTTGGCTAATTGCATGATAAAGGGCAACCGGAAATGGGCAACTGACATGCGCATGAATTAAAAATAGTGAAAAGTTAAGGGATTCAAGAATGAAATATTAATTTAGTGTTCAAATAAAAGCACTTTGTCAGAACCACAACTCATAGAACGACTAACCCAAAAGGACAAAAATGCCCTGGAATATTTGTATGACCATTATTCGGGCGCTTTGTATGGGGTTGTTCTTAGAATTGTGAAAAGCGATGAAATTGCCGAAGAAGTGTTGCAGGATGCTTTCATCAAGATTTGGGATAAAGTAGATACGTACGACACTGGCAAGGGCAAATTATTTACCTGGATGATGGCCCTCACCCGCAATTTGGCATTGGATAAGCTGCGATCTAAGGCATATAAAAAGGGGCAGAAAACCGATGACATAGAAAACATCGTACATAACACCGACCCCAGGCATTCCACACAAATTAACACCGAAAATATTGGCGTAAAAGACATGCTCAACGAACTGCATGAAGACCAGCGGTTTGTCGTGGAAATGCTGTATTTCAAAGGATACACGCAATCGGAAGTCGCGAAAGAGTATGATATCCCATTGGGAACGGTAAAAACGCGCCTGCGGTCGGCAATCATTAAATTGAGACAAATTATAGCGATAAAATAGTGGATATAGAGCAATACATAGCATCGGGAATTCTCGAGACCTACGTGCTGGGCGAACTGCCGGAGGAAGAACGGCAGGGAGTGGAAGCGATGGCTGCCCAATATCCTGAAGTGCGGCAAGAGATCGGGCGTATTGAGGAAACACTGGAAGGTTTTGCCTTCAAAATGGCGATAAAGCCGGCGCCCCGTGTGAAAGAACAATTGTTGCACAGGATAGAGGATACTGCTACCACCCCGCAAAAGGAAGAGAAAACCACTGACCCTGTCATCCGTAAGCATCCGGCTACGGCTTCCTGGGTGAAGTACGCCATGGCAGCCAGTGTCGCTTTGTTGATTTTTACGTCCTTTACTTCGGTTTATTTCTGGAACCAATGGAAAAATACCGAACAGGAATTGAGCCAGCTGGTGGCGCAAAACCAGGAAATAGCCCAGCAATATAATCAGGTTAATAACCAGTACGAGCAAGCCCTGGAAAATTTACAAATTGCCAATGATACGGCCTTTTCCAAAGTGAAAATGCAGGGGCTTGACATTGCACCCAATTCCTATGCCGTAGTTTACTGGAATAACAACTCTAAAGAAGTATACCTGAATTCCTCCGGATTGCCCCAGCCCGTTTCAGATAAACAATACCAACTCTGGGCCATTGTAGACGGAAAGCCGGTAAATGCCGGGGTTTTTGATGTTGCTGAAGGCACCGCCCTTCTGAAAATGGAAAATATCCAAAATGCTTCTGCCTTTGCCATCACCCTCGAGCCCCGGGGCGGTAGTGAAAACCCTACGCTGGAAGCCATGTACGTAATGGGGCAGGTCTGATTACTTCTTTGCCACACCTACGCTGGTTTTTATCTATGTTAGATGAAACCAACCTACAGTTGCTTTATGCGAAGCAATAAATAAAAAATACCAAACAATAAGCCCATCCTGTTGTTTATATAAACTGACACTTCTTTTATTTTTTAAGAGGTAAATCCAAATGCCTCTCGCACTTCGTAACTTTTATACATGGGAATGCTGACTAAAGTATTCTTTCAAGAATTTAATTTTTTTACAAACGCAAGAAAAACTTATGAACACATTCAAATTATCACGAACATTTTTTCAATTTTCTGCATGCCTGCTGGCTTTTTCAGGAATGATCCTGTTAAGCAGTTGCGAAAACGATGATGAAGGCATGATGCCCACGCCTGATCCAACCGGGGATAGTAAAACATACACCCTCTCTTCCGTTTCAGACCCCAATATCAGCGGGACAGCGAAGTTTGAAGAACTGGAAGGGGGCAGCGCTTTGGTTACACTTACACTTTCCGGTACTTCTGGCAGTACCATGCACCCGGCACATATTCACTTGAATTCGGCCGCCATAGGTGGTGATATTGCCATTTCACTGAACCCTGTGGATGCAGCCACCGGAATGAGCGAAACCCAGGTAAGCGAGATGGACAACGGCACTGCCATCACTTACGACCAGCTTCTGGATTTTGATGGCTACATTAACGTGCACGCCAGCGAAAGCGACCTGGCTACACTGGTTGCACAAGGAGATATTGGAAGTAACGAACTTACCGGAGATTCAAAAACTTATACTTTGGTTGAAAAAGCGGTGGAAGGGATCAGTGGATCGGTAAAATTTGAAGAGCGCACAAATGGTTTTACCCTGGCTACCATCATGCTTGAGAACACACCCGATGACGGTTCGCACCCAGCCCACATCCACATGAATTCGGCTGTGGAAGGTGGCGGGATTGCCATTACCTTTAATCCGGTAAACGGTGCCACGGGCATGAGCAAAACAGGTATCCGGGGTTTTAACGGGGAAGATGGAACCATGAATGCGGGAGAAGCTATTTCTTATGAAGAAATTTTAGAATATAACGGTTACGTAAATGTACACCTGAGCGCAGATGACCTCGGTACGCTGGTAGCACAAGGAGACATTGGAAGCAATGAACTGACTGGAGAAACCAAAGAATATGCACTAAATACCAAAGATGTGGAAGGCATCAGTGGCACAGCCACTTTCGCCATGCGCAAAGATGGAAGTACCCTACTAACGCTGGCCCTGGAAGGTTCTGCTGAAGGCGCAGACCATCCCGCGCATATCCACATGAATTCGGCTGTAGAAAGTGGTGCTATTGCCATCAGTTTGAACAGCGTAGATGCCAGCGATGGCATGAGTATGACTTCGGTACGCGCTTTTAATGGAGAGGACGGAACCATGAATGCGGGCGAAGCCATTTCTTATGAAGAACTGCTCGAATATGATGGTTACATTAACGTACACAAGAGCGTAGAGGACCTGGGAACTTTACTGGCCCAGGGCGACATTGGCGGCAATGAACTTACGGGTGAGTCCAAAGCCTATGCGCTGGAAGAACGGGCTGTGCCGGGTATTAGCGGAGAGGTCATGTTTGAAGAGCGTAAAAACGGTACTACCCTGGCTACTATTATGCTTGAGAATACGCCGGATGGCGGCATGCACCCTGCCCATATTCATATGAATTCGGCTGCGGAAGGCGGAGGAATTGCCATTACTTTCAATACGGTAGATGGCAGCACCGGCATGAGTAAAACCAATATTCGGGCATTCAATGGAGAAGATGGTACGATGAATGCCGGAGAAGTTATTACGTATGAAGAAATCCTGGAATACAACGGATATGTAAATGTTCACCTCAGTGCAGCAGACTTAGCCACGTTGGTAGCCCAGGGCGATATTGGCAGCAACGAACTTACCGGAGAAACTAAAGTGTATACGTTGAATACCAGAGATGTGGAAGGCGTAAGCGGAACAGCAACTTTTGCCATGCGCAAAGATGGAAGTACATTGGTGACGTTGGCGTTGGAAGGAACCACAGTGGGTGGAAATCACCCTTCTCATATCCACATGAATTCAGCTACTGAAGGTGGTGACATTGCCATCAGTCTAAATAATGTGGTTGGTGATACGGGCATGAGTATGACTTCTGTACGTGCTTTCAATGCTGAAGATGGTACCATGAATGGTGGAGAAGATATTTCTTACGAGGAGTTGCTTGCATACGATGGATATATTAATGTGCATTTAAGCATGGAAGATTTAGCTACGCTCGTAGCCCAGGGCGATATTGGCAGTAACGCCCCATAGTTTTAATGCAGGGGAGGTATGTAGAGAGAAGCCATCCTTTTTGGGTGGCTTTTTTTGTTATTTGTCAGCTTTGCGCCCTGTTAACTGAACAATCACTTTTCGTTGCCGGGCACGGGTGTCAAAATCGATGAAGACGATTTGTTGCCATGTACCCAAAATGAGTTTTCCATGCTGAAAAGGCACTGTGATAGAAGTGCCAGTCAGGGCTGAACGCAAATGGGCGGCCCCGTTGTCATCGCCCCAGGTGCGGTTGTGTTCATACCCGGCATCATAAGGAGCGATTTTGCTGAGCATATTGCGCACATCAAAATTAACCAACCCTTTTTCGTATTCCAGCGTAGTTATGCCCGTAGTTGACCCAACGGCCGAAACCAGCGCGTGTCCTTCTTCATACCCTTCTTTGTGCAGGATTTCACGCACTTTATCAGTAATGTCAAGAATATGGGTATGCCCCTGAGTTTCAAACTCAATGGTGTGGGTTGAAATGTCGATCATAAAGGTTTGTATAAATCAATAGGCAGGTGTTTTGAATACAAGAAAAAATCTTTATTTGTGGTAAAAATTTGAAAGTTATGGTTATGGGATGCTGCACAAATTAAGAAATCAATATGAGAACCTTGTACTCCTTTTCTTCTACAAGTATTATGAAATTCTGCAGCCAACTCAAAATCTTCAGTATGAAGGGCAGTATCTTGAAAATAACTCAGTTTATTTTTTAATTTCCCGAATTGAGCTTGCTCAGAAATACCTGATAAAACCTCCTGTCGGATAGGCCCAATAATTTTTACTCTAACCTCCTCAATTAATTGCAGTAATGCTTTTACTTCTTTGGTGTTGCTTTTCCTTTTTTCTTCCCAAGGCTAATGACCAGACGCTTGTATCAACCAGTACGCTCATTATCTATTTCGTGCTTTTTTATAGTCATACGCTTTGTCGTACTCTATTTCCCCAAATAAACTAATGATTTCCAGTTGTTTTCTCCGCTGAATGTATTCCGTCAACGCTTCATTTACTGTATCTTTTTTAGTTTTATGACCGCCTACTTTAAGGGCTTCCTCAAGAAGTTTTCCGTCTATTGCAAGGTTTGTTGCCATTCTTTTTTACACATAAAGCTACACAAAAATTTGTGTGAATTCAGTATTTAGCTCATCAAAAACGATCTATACAAATTTATTTTATCTCAACATGCCGTTTCTCTGCCACTGATAACTCGCTGGCCTCAATAATTTTCTGTGCCATGATAGCATCTTCAAGTGTAGATAACGGTTTTTCACCCACCCGGATGCAACGGTTGACAAAATAATCTACTTCCTGATAAATGCTGTAAGGATAAGCTGCATAGGTTTGGGAATGTACCACGGCGGGCGTATTTTCAACCCAATCGCGGTAACTGAAGCGGGTAGCCCCTTTGGTGCCTATGACTTTAACCATCATCGTCCACGGGTCCCCGGCGTGGTCGTCGGCTGCAAAGCTGGCGCAGAAGTGTGACAAAGCCCCGTTTTCCAACTGTAAGGTTACCATCGCCAAATCTTCCTGGGTAATATTTTTGTAATGGATGACCGATTTCATGGCCGATACAGTGGTGGGGTTGCCTGCCAGGTACAGCATGATATACGCATGATGTGTGGAAATATGGCGAATCACTCCCGGATACCGGGCTGCCACTTCCTCCGGATGGTGAATATTGTACAACACATACACCGAAACCAAATCGCCCAGTTTCCCTTCATCAATCAGCTCCTTGGCCCGCATCACACTGGTTTCATAAATGTAATTGTGCCCTGGCATGCATATAACGCCTGCTTGTTGGGCTGCGCTTTGCATGGCTTCAATTTCTGCCACGCTTTGTCCAACGGGTTTTTCTACCAGCACATGCTTTCCTGCTTCCAGAGCCATCACTGTGTACTGATGATGGGCTTCCAAAGCGGTAAGCACGAAAATGGCATCAATGTCAGGGTCATTTACCAAAGATTCGGCAGAGGGGTATTTTTTACAGCCAAACAATTTTGTTTTTTCATCGGCATGCTCATCGGTAATATTCCACAAACCAGCCAGTTCAGCGCCTGCACACCTTTGGACAGCTTCTGCGTGCAGCAATGAAATATCCCCTGCACCAATAAATCCTATTTTGATTGTTTTCATATATGATTTTTTAACGTGGGTTTAAGAAATAACCTACCTGCAAACCCGCTTCTGGAAGTTGGCATGAATATAAAACTTTCATCTTTAAAAAAGAAAAGCGATGAAACACCTTCCATCGCTTTTCATATTCATGTTAAAAGTACTCGATTAAACAGAAGGTGTCCAGCCCTGTTCATATTCACGGCTCCATAGCTGCATAGCATCAGCATCGTCTTTGATGTGCCCGTTTTCAGGATTGATTTGCAGGGTACGTCCCTTTTCCTGGGCAATGTTGCCCAAATGACAAAGCAGCACGCTTTTGTGGCCTTCGTTAATGGGTGAGTTTTGTTGAACGTCTGAGCGGATCACCTCGCCAAAGTTGCGGATATGCTCCCCGGTCATGCTGTCGCCCCCAACGGTATCCATAGTAGCGTTAGTAGTTTCGGGGGTTACCTTTTTCACCAGCTTTTTATCTTTATCATATAACTCGAACCCGTTACGGTCTATGATGATAGTACCTTCTGTGCCGTAAATGCCTGCACCCCGGCCCCGGCCTTCTATGGGATAGCCATTGCAGCTACGCCCTTCCCAGGTAATGAATTTTTCATCTTCAAAGTCGAAGTTGGCGATTTGGGTATCGTAAAACTGCCAGTCGTCATCGAAATGAAAACGGCCGCCTTGTGAAGATACGCGGGTGGGGTAATGTGCGTCCAGTGCCCAGCGACAAATGTCAATTTCGTGGGTGCCGTTGTTGCATATTTCACCGGTTCCCCAATTGGTAAACCAGTGCCAGTTGTAGTGGATCAGGTTGTCCTGATACGGTTGGCGGGGTGCGGGCCCTTGCCAGAGTTCATAATCCAGGTTGGCGGGCACAGGGGCTTTTTTTCCGGTGCCAATGGGGCCACGGTTGTTGGCATACCAGGCTTTGGCAAAATAAGGCCGGCCAATGATGCCTTCCCTTATTTCTTTAATGGCCTGGATTGACTCGGGGGCAGAGCGCTGCTGGTTACCCATTTGCACCACTTTTCCGTATCGTTTTTGGGCTTCAATCAGCATTTCCCCTTCTTTGGGGTTATGCCCGCAGGGTTTTTCTACGTACACGTGCTTGTCTGCCTGCAACGCCATAATGGAAGCAGGCGCATGCCAGTGGTCGGGGGCGGCAATCACCAGCGCGTCCACATTTTTGTCATCCAGGGCTTTGCGGAAATCTTTAATGCCTTTGGGTTTTTTCTTTCCATGTTCAGTTACAATGCCAATACCTTTGGCTATGGCTTTGTCATCCACATCACAAATGTAGGCGATTTCAAAACCGTCTTGTTGGGCATATTCCCTGGCGAGGGCACCGCCCCGTCCATTGAGGCCCATGATGGCCACTACTAGTTTTTCGTTGGGGGCATTTTTGCCAAAAACAGGAAAAGCATGTGGTACCATGCCCAGTCCCAGGCCGGCTGTGGTAGCCGATTTAATAAAACTTCTTCGTTTAATCAGTTCTTTCATGATGATATTACTATATGATGAGAAATACGATTGCAATATACAAAGATAATTAGAGGAAGGCTCCTGTAAAATCTTAACCCGGATATTGCTCATTTCAACCCATTTTTCTGTCGTTTCATCTTTTCTTGCTTTAATATTTACCTAAAAGCCATAAATTTATGTTCCGGATGCACACACTGTACAGCGCAGGCTACCGTTAATATGATAATTTTATGCTGGTACTGGAAAAACCTGATCATTTTAAAATGAACTTTTCAGAACTGAATTTTTCTGAAACCCAACGCTTCAGGCAAACCTGGTTGTGGATCGTATTTGCACTCCTCTCGGGAGGCTTTTTATCCGTTGTAATGGGCCAAATGATGGGAAAGGGTGTTTTTGCCGCTAACTTATTTCCGGGTGCTTCCCTCCTGCTATTGGGGGGGCTTATCTTCTTGCTCATCATGCTCTTTTATAAGTCGAGTTTAAGCATTAAAATCAACCGGAATGGTATCTATTACCGTTTTATCCCCTTCCACTGGAAATACCATAAAATTAACTGGACAGATGTAGAAAAAGTATATGTGCGGAAGTACGATATCCTCACCGAATACAGCGGGGGCTGGGGCATCAAGTTTGGCAGCTCTGGCAAAGCCTATGTAGTGGGTGGTAATTACGGGCTTCAAATAGATTTGCTGGACGAACGAAAAATCCTCCTGGGCACCCAACGCCCTTTTGAACTGGAAAGGATGATGAGCCAATAAGTCGGTCACTCACTTTTTTGCTACCGCTAACATGCTGAGCCTATTTATTCTTTTATACTCCCTACTCGTCTAATATTTCGTGCAACCTTTTTCTCATTTCAGTAACTTTCTCTGGATACTGTTCATATAGGTTGTTTTCCTCTGAAAGATCGTCTTTTAAATTATAAAGTTCCCCGGCAATTTTCTCTCTTATTATTTGATCTTTGTGTGGGGAATACCTCAACTCTATACCACCCTGGCCCGAGCCATCAATGAATTTCCAGTCGCCATTGCGGTAAACTTTTTTCTCAACCACCAAATCGGCACGGACAGGTTGGTCATGATTTGGGTTTTGAAGAACTGGCAAAAAACTATGGCTATGCAATTTGCTTGCATCAAATGTTTTGTCCTCAACCAATGCTGCCATGGTAGCCATCATGTCGGTAAAACTAATCATCTGGTTGCTTTGTGCCCCTTTTGGAAACATAGAAGGGCCGCTTACGATAAAAGGCATCCGTGAACCACCTTCCCACATATCTGATTTTATTCCTCTCAAGACGCCGGTGCTGGCATGCTCAAATTTTTCTTCATCTTCGCGAAACCACACGGGGCCATTGTCACTACTAAAAAAGATGATGGTGTTCTCGAGCAGGTTATTATGCTTTAATTGAGCAATGAGCTGTCCTACCACATCGTCAACCTGCAATACAAAATCACCATATTCCCCGGCCCCGCTTGCGCCTACAAATTCATCTTTTGGCAACCAGGGTGTGTGCGGGGCTGTCAATGGAAAATAAAGGAAGAAAGGATCGTCCGGGTGGTTTTCCTGATGGTCGTTGAGGTAATCGCGGGATTTATTCAAAAATTTGTCCAGTACCTCCTCGTGTTTAAAATCAGGGGAAATGGCCCCAGCCCGGAAGAAAGCGCCCGATACACTAGACGTTGCCCCTGGCGTACCATGATCGTCAATATGGCCTGTGGGTGCTTGTACCGCCCGGTCGTTTTCAATATAAAAATACGGAGGGATATCCAAAGAGGCGTGCATCCCGAAGAAATAGTCAAAGCCTTTGTCTACCGGCCCTCCTTTCAATACGTCAATACCTTCGGGACTTTTCCAGTCAACACTATCAAAGCCAAGATGCCATTTGCCGATGCAAGCCGTCCGGTATCCATTGCGTTTCATTAAGGTTGCCAAAGTTTCCTGCGATGGCTCTATTATGCTTCGCTGACCAGTTTTCATTTCCATCTTACCCGGATACCGCCCTGTAATTAAACCATAACGGGAAGGTACACACCAGGCCCCGGGCGCGTGTGCATCGGTAAACATGATGCCGTCTTTTGCCAAGCCGTCAATATTGGGCGTTGGTATTTTAGAATCCTTATTGTAACATGTTAAGTCGCCATAACCCATGTCATCAGCCAGGATAAAAACGATATTTGGCTTAGCCTTTTCTGAAACAGTGTCGGTGTCTGGTTTTTTAGCACAGGCAAAAAGACAAACGGCAAGTGATAGAAATAATAAATAAGTTTTGAGGTTGTAATATTTTTTCATTGTGGAATTAATAAAGCTTTGTTTTCAAGTCAATTTTACTGTACGGAGCTAAAAGTAGGTTATCCGGATTTTAATAGTGAGGTTATATAAAAAAAGTGTTGCCAGACGAATGTGTCTGGCAACAAAGGTAAGTTATTAGTAACCTGCGTTTTGACTCAGATTAGGATTGGTTTGCATCTCCCTCAGCGGAACCGGAAAAAGTAATTGGTCTTCGGTATAAGTTTTATCCCAATTGGTGGTATACCCAACAAAGTTTACATATTGTCCGGTTTTATCATCCCTGATTAAGCGGGTTCGTACCATGTCGAACCACATTTTGTTTTCATAACACAACTCAAAGTACCTTTCATCCCAAACTGCTTTTTTGAAAGCCTCCAGGTTAGTATCTGTAAATAAAGGCAAGCCTGCCCGTGTTTTTATCGCATTCAGTGCATCCAGTGCCGTTTGGTTAGGTGCTCCATCGGCCATTGCCTGGGCTTCTGCATACAGTAATAGTACATCGGCATATCTGTAAATTGTCCAGTTTAACCCTGACTGGCCTGCAACATCAATGGCGTTTTTGTCAAAAAACTTATGGATATATGGCGCTTTAAAATCCATAAGGTCAAGTTCGGGTGCGCCTTCAGAGAATTTGCTGGGATGTCCTTTGTAGGTGGTGAAAAAGAATTGTTTTTCCTCTGCCCTTTTATCGCCGTCTACATAACTATCCACAAACTCCTGGGTTGGAATGAGGCTGCCATATTCAAGCCCATAGGCCGACATACCGCTTCTTGATGGCAATACCAGGGGAACTACCTGATTTTCTGTTTTATTTACAGAAAACTGTACTTGGAAAATAAATTCTGTTCGGTTGTTATACGCCGGATCCCACAAATGACCATACTCCTGAAACAGGCTATATTTTCCTGAATTGATAACTTCCAGTGAGCGTTTTGCTGATTCGGCATAATACTCCTGCCCTCCCTGCATGGGATATCCGGCATAGGTAAGATAAACATCGGCAAGCAGGGTTTTTACAGCGCCCATTGATACCCGTCCTGTTTCATCAGTAAATGGCAACAGGCTTTTTTCAGCAGCCAGCAAATCAGGAATAATTATTTCATCATAAATTTCTTTGGCAGGCGACCTTTCAGACTTAAGCTCAGAAAGTTCTGTTTGGAGGGTGGTGATTTTAGGCACATCCCCAAAAATCCTTACCAAATAAAAGTAATACAATGCCCGCATAAATTGCACCTCGCCCTGGTATTTTACAATTAATTCTTCATCGACTGAACCTTCAAATTCAGGAAGTTTCTGTAATGCCAGGTTGCACTTTGCAATACCTGCATAGCAATCTTGCCACCAGTCTTCAATGTAAGGGGAACGCGCGCTTATTGATAGCTCTTCAAATTCTTTGAAATTACTTTGAGAATTCTCAGAAGTAACCTTGCCTGTCATGTATTCCAGTAATAACATGGTATTGCCTCCCCAGCTATACGCCGGCCTGTTGAAAACATTTGAGTTGACATAGGCACTATTGGCAAAAGCAAGTGCAGATTCAGGGCTGGTCAGTTCCGATTCGCTGGTCATAACACCTGTGGGGCTTTCGTCCAGAAAATCTTCACATGAAGAAATTGAAAGCGATAATATTGCGATAATGTATAATAATTTTCTTTTCATTGTTTCAGCATTTAATAGTTTAGAAGCTCACATTTAAACCGATGGTGTAGGTCCTGGCCCTGGGTTCGCCAAAATCATCAATCCCCTGGCCAAATGCCCCACCGATTGTGTTTACCTCAGGATCGTACCCCTCGTAATCTGTGAATAGCAACAGGTTTTGCCCACTGGCATAAATCCTTAAATTCTGAAGTCCGATTTTTTCGATAAGAGACTTGTCAAAATTATAACCTAACATTAAGTTTTGTAACCTCACAAACGACCCGTCTTGCAACCAACGGGTGTCAGGATATGAGTCATAATAAGTCTTCATGTAACGGAGCTCGGCAACCCTGGTATTTTGGTTATTAGGCGTCCAGGCATTAAGGATGGTTTTTGAGCTATTGGCTACACCGGAGCGGTCTTCCCTGTTGTGTGTGCCTGCATTCAAAACATCAATTCCCTCTACAATGCGGAAGTCAAATGACAGGTCAAAATTCTTATACGTAAAGGTATTGAATATGCCCATGGTCCACTTCGGCAAACTGCGCCCGATGATGCTATTATCGTTTTCGTCTATTTTACCATCATTGTTCAAATCAGCGTACTTCAAATCGCCGGGCAGTCGGTTATAAACTTCTGCCTCATCGGCTTCGTCTGTATCCCAGGTGCCTAGGCGGGTAAGTCCCCAAAATGAACCTACTGGCTGACCTACCCTGAGTATCTGAACATCGCCGGTAGCATGCCTTGTTGGGAAAATATCTTCATCATTTGCTCCCAGCTTGATGATTTTATTGTTGTTGGCTGCAAAAGCAATGTTTGTTGTCCAGCTAAAATCCTTTTTCGTAATGTTGTAGGTGTTTAAAGCAATCTCAAACCCCTGGTTTCTGACTGAGCCAATATTTTGCATTACAGAATTTAGCCCTGATGTATAGGGAATAGGCGCATTCAGCAACAAATCATCCGTTACCTTATGATAATAGTCAAGGCTCATGTCTATACGCCCACTTAAAAAGGCTATATCCACTCCTATATCCCACTGGGTAGTGGTTTCCCATCTCAGGTCGGGGTTTCCAAAAGAACTCCTGAAAAGTGCAGAATAAAACTCGTTATTAAAGATTACATTGGATGAACCTAAATTTTGAGAATACGCATAATTGGCAATTTCCTGGTTACCTGTTTGACCAATACTTGTCCTGATTTTCAGGTTATCCAGGAAGGTACTTCCTTGCAAAAAGCCTTCTTCAGATACCCGCCAGGCAAAGGCAACCGAGGGAAAGAAGGCATATTTATTATTTTCCCCGAATTTGGAGGAGCCATCAAAGCGGCCAGTAGCTGTGAATAAATATTTGTCATACAAATTGTAATTAGCCCGGGCAAAATATGAGTTTAAAGCCCACTCCCAGTCACCTGAAGAGGATGGTTGTGTAACTGTTCCGGCACCCAGGTTATGCCATTGGTAGAAGTCATCACTGAAGTTTCGGTGCTCGGCCCCCAGCAATTGCCCGGAACGCTGTTGCCAGCTCAACCCTACCATCAGGTTAAGGTTACTATTTGCGCTCAGTTGTTTGTGCCAGTTGAAGTAATTTTCATTTTGCCAATAGAATTGGTTTTCAGTGTTTATTTGGGCTATACCTCCATTTCTTTGTCCGCCAAACTGTATCAGATCCTTTCCTACATAATAATTGGTTTTTTGGTTTTTAATATCTGTTGCAAACGTAGATTTAAAGGTCAGGTCATCGGTAATTTTAAAATCCAGGTAAAAATCTGAGATTATTTGTGTATTGGTAACTTCATTGACCATTTCCTCTAAATACCTGGCAGGGGTATCTTGCACAGCTCCGGGAAAGTCACGGTTGCTTCCCCAGGTGCCATCAGGGTATTTTACGGGAATCAGCGGAATTGCTTCCTGTGCCAGCCTCTTTAATTGATAATTGCCATAAAGGTCATTGCCCGTATTGTAATTTACCGAAATATTGAAACCAGCTTTTACCCAGCTTCTTAACTGTGTATCCATATTAAGCTGGGTCGAAAACCTGTCCAAATAATTATTTTCCATGAGCGCTTCCTGGTGCAGGTAGCCCAGGTAGGCACTGTAGGTTGTTTTTTCGTTGCCCCCCCTAAAGCTAATTTGATGGTTTTGAGAAACAGCATTCTGGAAAGTTTCCTCTATCCAGTCTGTATCATAAATAGGATTGCCATTTTCATCAAATAATCTTGGTAAGTCAGCCGGTGAAGCCCTTTGAAATTTTCCCTGGCCATACCCCACAGGGTCGTATTTTTCAATATTGTCAAAGCCTGTGTTGTACACTTGCCACCATTCCCTGGCATTGAGTAACTCAAGGTTTTGTTTCTTTGCCATAACCCCAAAAGAGACGTAACCATCGTAAGATATTACTGCTTCTTCATTATTTGAACCCCGTTTGGTTGTAATCAGAATCACACCATTGGCACCCCGCGCCCCATAAATGGCGGTGGCTGAGGCATCTTTTAGTACCTCGAGTGAGGCTATGTTATTTGGGTTCAGCAGGTTGACATCCGCTACGCCAATTACCCCATCTATCACATAAAGTGGCTCATTAGAAGCGGTAATTGAGTTATTTCCACGAATGCGAATGCTCACTTTTCCATCGGGGCGCCCGGAATTGTTAAAAACCTCTACTCCTGGTAGTTTCCCGGATAGTGCCTGCCCTACGTTTACAGATGGCCTGTCTAGCAGCTTTTCTGCTTTTATTGTTGAAACGGCCCCTGTTAAATCGCTTTTCTTTAATGAGCCATAGCCAACCACCACGATTTCTTCCAGACTTTTCACATCTTCTTCTAAAGCGATATCAATGGTAGAACGGCCATTTACAGACACTTCCTGGGTCAAATATCCTATAGAGGAAAAAACCAGGATATCATTCTCAGCGGGAACATTGATTCGATAATTTCCATTTACATCCGTTACGGTTCCTGTGCTGCTGTTTTTTATTAAAATATTAACTCCGGGTATCCCCTCCCCATCTGTCTGGGAGGTGACCTTCCCCGACACATTAATTGCGGCCACTTCTTCAGTAACAGTAGCAGGCTGGCCTTTTTCCAACTTTTTAACATTGATGTTGGTATTTACCCGCTTAAAGCCAAGTTTGGTGTGTTTAGAAATATCAATCAGTATGGCATAAAGAGAGGTGTTCCGGTAATTCTTTTTCAATGTTATACTCCGGTCTATATCTCCGCTGTTGTACACAAAGTCAAAGTCGGTAAGCTGTTCAATTTTGTCAAACACACTGATAAGGCCATCATTCTTCAGCTCCAGGTTAAGATGAATCTCCTTGGTGCTCAATACTTCTTGTGCACTACCCGGTGTGGTGGCCAGTAGTAAGTTGCAAAAGCTAGCTTGTAGTAGAATGGCATAAAATGAATACATGAGTATCCTGTTAAAGATCTTTTTCATATCTTTAGGTTGTTTTAGTAATTGAATGATTATTAAAGCTTTTTTCTCCTTTCAAATCATTATTTGACATTTTGCCCTTTTGCCAATTGTATGATTTGCCGAGAGAAAATAAATGAATTAGCAGCCCTGCTTCCTGATGGGGCTGCTTTTTTTAACCTGTATCTGTATATTTCATAGCCTGAAGGGTTTTTATTGGTATTTGATTAAGACGTGCTCTTCTTTTATTTCAAAAACAAAATCCATGGTATAGCTGAGGGAGGTAAGTACGCTCTTCAGCGACTGATTATTAAACCTGGCGGTAACATCCCATGCTGTGGCACTTTCCCCTTCTACCTCTATTTGTACCCCATACCATCTTTCCAAAGTTTTTACTACCCTGGCTTCACCTACATTTTCCCAATGAATTATACCTTCTTTCCAGGCCAGTACTTTTTCGGCATCAAAAGGTTGTTTGTTGAAAATATCCTGTACTTTATCATAGCCTAATTGCTCTCCGGGAATGAGATAATACGCTTCCGCTTGCTGTTTTTCGGCTATCTGATAATCTACTTTCACTTTACCCGTAGTCAACGATACCTGTATATGCCCGTCTGTTGGATAGGCCGCGATATTAAAACTGGTACCCAGGGCAGTGGTGGTAAGTTTATCACTGATTACCTGAAAAGGACGGAGGGAGTCTTTGGCTACTTCAAAGAAGGCTTCCCCCTCTAAATTAACTACCCGCCGGTCTGGATGGAAAGGTTTGGTAAAGCTAAGCTTGCTGCCTGCATTAAGGACAACCTGGGAGCCATCCGGCAAAAATACAGTCAGTTTTTGCCCTTTCGGGTTTTCTTTTACTATCTGTTCGTATACTATTTTCGGTTGTGGTTTTTCATCCGTTGCCTGATGTTGTACTACATACAGCACGCTTAATACAAACAAGATACATGCGGCTACTTTAAAAATCAGAGGTTTTAGCCTGTACTTTTTAGGCGAGGATGTATTAAGCTTTTGGCGTGAGGCGGCATAAGCATTGATGGGTATGGGTTTATTTTGCCCTGCCGGTTTCTTTTTAGTTTTTTCCCAATGATCAATTCCTTTTTCTATGGATTGGGAAAGGGAGAGTATTTCCTGTGCATTGAGTATATCTTCCTGCACAGGTATTTGCCTGAGCAGTTCGATGGCCCGGGCTACTGTTTCGGCTTTCTCAGGATGTTCATCCAACCAGTTGTTCCAGAACAGGCAAGTGTCTTTGTCAGGATCAAGCACCCACTTCCTGAATGATTTATCCAGTACAAAATCTTCTACACTGTATTGTTGGTAGTTCATTGAGTGGCTTCTTTATTAACAAGAGCCAGCAACCCGGAAAAGTTATCCAATATTTTTACAAAAAAAATTCACTTTTTCCCATTTTCTTTAAAATTTGCTTTGTGTGACTGATTATTAAAGAAAATTCTGTAACGGGAATCATGTGAAAAATCAAAAATTTGAGGATAAACAGAGGGGAAGAAATGGGTTATTTCAGCAGAAAATATCCCAAAAATGCCACGATCAGGCAGCTCAGTTCTTTGCGAAGTACGGCCAGGGCTTTCCAGGCCAGCGTATACACTGAGCGCAGACTGATGCTCATGATACCCGCCACTTCTTCGTAAGAAAATTTTTCGTAAAACAAGAGATTGATTACCTCCCGCTGGCGTTTGGTCAAAGCCATAAAGGCTTTCTGTAATTTTTTTGAGTTTTCTGTTTGGGTTTGGCGCTCTATTATTTTAGCCTCAAAGGGCAATACCATCAAAGTATTACCAAACTCGCTTTCCATGTCATACGCTGTGTATCTGTTGCGCTCCATTGCTTTAACAATCTTATTCCTCAACGAGCGGAACAAATAATACTTTACATCCTTTATCCGGGATAAATTGTCTTTATATTTCCACAAATCTATAAATAGATCCTGAATATGATCTGTTACAACCGCCTTATTAGGAATGATCTTGTAGCCATAATTGTACAAAGCATTTAAATGTCTGCTGTATAGCAGTTGAAATGCCACCCGGTCGCCTTGCCTGAACCTTTCCCACAAGTCTGCATCAAGTGTAGATTCGTCATGTTGACTTAAACTTACGGGTTGGTAACTCATGGGTAGTGATAGATAATGCAGCTAAATAAATCATTTTTTTAAAATATATCACCTACTACCTGTATAATTTTATGTTTTCTTCAATTGACACTATTATTTATCAATGATTTTATACGTTTAATAAAATACTACCCATCTATTAATCTTCAGGCAGTGGCATCAATTCAACTTTTCTGACAAACATTTCAGCCCCTTCAGACTGAATCTGGATACGTCCTTTTGCAGGTTTCACATGGGTGGCATGGTTTACCAGGGTCCCATTGAGGTATATGAATACCTCTTCTCCATCAGCAATGCATTCCATCCGGTTCCATTCTCCAACTGGGTTTTCAATATCATTTTCGCTCCGAAATCCTTTCACATCCTTCCAATTGGGGTCACGGCCGTACCAATTGATACGGCCTCCGTGTATTGTAACCGGTTGGCCTCCAGGCTGAAAAATGTGTGAGCTTCCCTGCTTTTCCGGTGCTACGGGAGCTGTTAGGGCAAATTGTTCACTTTTATCTCCCACTACCAGAAAGTCACCCGTACCCCCTTCAATGATTTGGCATTCTATGGAGTGCATCCAAGTACCCGAATAGGCGCCATCTTTCCCTGTAGAATGTAAGAGCACGCCATTATCCCGTGCTTTGTCTGCCCTGGGTTCATAAGTTTGACGGCCCCATTTGAACTCAACCACCAGCTTGTAATTTTCATACTCCTGCTCAGTCGTAATACACCCCCACTCTTCCCCGGAAATTCGGAGCAGACCATCATTTACGGTAAAGACTTTCTTTGGATCATGATCACGCCCCCGGTCTTTAAGAAAAGTGTACCAACCTTCAAGATTTTTCCCATTGAATAACGGAATGGCTTCAGACTGCCCTTGATAAGATGTTTTTTGGGAAATATTGAGTTTGTCCAACAAATCAAATAAAGTTTCGGTAATTTTTGGGGCGGCATCTACTTCCAGGTAGCTCGAGCGGGCACGCCAGGTTTCATAACCTCCCAGCGTATGCTGCTCAGGGGTAGGCAGGTAACCATTGTATCCATTGGCCAGGGAAATGGTAAAAGTTGGTTGAAAAGGGCTTTGTTTTTTGATATCCAGTCCGATCTCTACAAATACTTCACAGGGAATGGCCGTAATGGCTAAATCACTCAGCCGGAAAGTTTGCAAAATCACAGATACTTCCTCCGGATAATCATTAAGCAATACCGTTTCCCGTGCATAGATTTCCTCCCGGGTTTTCATCACCGGACCTTCGGCCTGGGCCATGATTTTTTTTGCCCGCTCAACTTCTTCTGCATCGGGCAGACGCACCCCCAGTGAAATTTCCTCTTGCTCCGTATCCAGTGAAATCCAGTCCTGATATTGTATGTTTTGTACCACCTTGTAGGCTTCGGCAGCTACCGTATTCGCCACAACCTGCATTTGATGGTAGGGAAGAGACTTGACATCTTGCTTTTCTCCAGCCCAATGAATGTTATTGATATCGCCGCTGGTGCCGTTAGACATGATCGCTACAAAGGGTGAGTTTTGGTAATCGGCACCGAGCATTTGTTGCATGCGGTTGGCAAACATTCCGAAATAATCGGCAGACACTTCGCCAGGGCCGGTTCCGCCCACATAATGCAGGGAATAGTTTGCCAGCAGCGCAATGGGCTGGCCATCTGCCGATTGAATGGAAATAACCGAAACTTCGGGATCGATAGGTCCGGCAGGCTCGAGCAAATTGGGGTTGCCTACACCGGGATTCATTTTCACCTTGTCCTCACCACCAAAAGGGTTGGGCATGGGGGTGCCTGGTTTCATTTTCCAACGGCGGTTAAAAACCTGAGTAGGCTCCTCGCCAACGCCCCAACCAATGCGGGCCGGGGCCAGGTGATTATTGGCACGGATTACCGCATCCGCAATGCGTTCACTCAAAAACACCAGATAATCTTCATCGGGATCGCTCTGAAACACCGAACAAGCCGTGCCTGCCGAATGCGTGTGCGTGGCCGACATCAACATATTTTCTACCGGAATACCTGTTTGCTCGTGTGCCCGAAGTTTGGCTTTGTCCAGTGTTTCCCTGTAAACCATACAAAGGTCTGAAACCACAATGGCCAGGCGGGTTTGCCCGTCATCAAGTACGATGCTGCGTGCATGCGTTTCATCATGGATTTCCCGAATCATCACATCCTGCATATTCCCATTGATGGAGGTGCCAATTTTAGGCGTGATGTTGCTGATAGAAGCACCTGCCCGGAAAACTTGTGATGCTCTTGTATCAGATGCGGTTTGGGCATACAAAGCCAGGCATGCAGTGAACAAAAAAGTCAGGAAAAAGAGAGAAATCTGAAAGGAGCGTTTCTTCATGGAAAATTGGATATAAGGCTTGAAAGTACAATTTATTTGAGTTTTAGGGTTGATTTACATCATACTACTCATTTACCTTTAGGAACAATATTCAGTATATTTTTGAACAAAGACATTAGCTCTGAAACAATTTTCGTAGACGCCTCAACTTCAACCCTGTTGGTTCCAAGCCAGGTTTCGTATCCGCCTAACTTATGTTGTTCAGGAGTTGGTAAGTAGCCGTAACTCCCATTCGCCAGTTCAATGGTAAATGACTGCTTAAAGGGACTTCTTTTCTTAATTTCCAGTCCTGTTTCGGCGAAGGTTTCAAACGGGATTGCTGCAATACCCAGGTCTCCAATGCGGAAAGTCTGTAGTATGATTTCAATTTCATCGGGCCACTCCGTTGTTAGCTGTTCAATGCGCCCGGCATAAGTTTGCTCCAAAGGATGGAAAAGAGGCTGGTGTGAGGCTGATTGAGCACGCACTTTTTCCATGTTTGCTGAAACCTCCGGGCTTGGCTTGCGGATTTCAAGCATTAAATTTGACTGGGCAGTCCCTAGTAAAACCCAGTCTTTGAACTCCAGGGTTTTGTATACCCGCAATATTTCCTCGGCCACATCATGGGCAACGATGGTCATCTTTTCATAAGGTGCCATTTTTTCCTTAGGTCCGCGAAAGTTGATATTGTTAATATCCCCCGATGTTCCGTTAGACATGATACCGACAAAAGGTGGTTCCTGCCTGTCGGCCCCCAACAACTCCTGCATCCGGTCGCCAAATATGGCAAAATAGTCTGCCGAAATATGCCCTTTGGGCACGCCGCCTACATAGTGCAATGAGTAATTCCCAAGCAAAGCAATAGGACGCCCCTCTTTAGATTGTAGTGCAATGAAAGCCACCTCAGGATCGATAGGGCCGGCAGGTTCCACCAATTCAGGGTTTTCAACGCCCGGGTTCATTTTTACTTTGTCCATGGTACCCAAGGGGCTCATCACCGGGTTTTTCATGTACCATCGCCGGTTAAACACATGCTGTGGGACTTCACCAGAGCCCCAGGCAATTTGGGCCGGTTCCAAATTCCCGATGGCTACACGCACACCATCTGCTATGCGTCTTGCAACAAAAGCCTGATAATCGTCTAAAGGATTTTCACCCTGCCAACCTCTTCTTTTTTGTCCTTTCCCTGAGGCGCTTGTTCCGGAATGTGTGTGTGTGGCAGCCATCATCATATTTTCTTTCGCCAATCCGGTTTCTTCATAAACCAAACGCTTTGCCTCATCAAATACCTCCCGTTTAATAGCTACGTTGTCTACAATGACAAAAGCCAAACGCGTATTTCCATCATCCAGTACCAGCGTTTTTGCGTGCAATTGATCGTGGATGTAGGTGGCTGGAGGAGAATCCCAGTTTCCAACAATGGGTTCACCCAATTGGGGCGTGATATTGCTCATGGAGGCTCCTGCCTGAAAAACTTTGCCTTCCTTTGGATCAGAAACGGTTTGGGCAAATAATTCAGTGCTGGTAAAGAATAAAATCGCCATGAGAGAGAATAAATATCCGGGGTAATTTGGTGTCCTTATGTTTTTCATGGTGGAAGGTAGTTATTTTTTGAGAAAGAAAATTTTATCAAATCCTGTAAACTCAACCTCCTGATTTGAGGTAAGTAATTAATTGTGCCAACTCTTCTTTTGTCATGCTCTGCTCCAATCCATCGGGCATCAAAGATTGCCCGGTGTTGGTGAGCGAAGCAATGTCTGTACGAAGAAGTGATTCATCGGTACCGAAAGCCGTGCGCAGTGTCAGGCTGTTTTCGGTTTCTGCTATCAACCTGCCAGAGATGGAGCGCCCATCGTTGGTCTCCACTGAAATTGCCTGATAAGCCGGATAAACTTCGTAATTGGGTACCAGGGTGTGCAGCAGCAAGGCGTCAATCGGCTGATTTTTTACACCGGTAAGGTCTGGCCCCACAGCGCCTCCTTCCCCTGCGTAGGTATGACAGGCAGAGCATGCTTTTTGAAATACCGCCTTTCCCAATGCGGCATCTGCCGAGGTGTCAAAATCCTGGCGGTAAGTTTGATACACCTGCATCCGCCCTCCACCTTCCAACTCTTTAAACAGCACCCCTGCCTGTTCGCTAATTTCAGGGTTCTTATTATTTATCAAACGCTGGCGGTCTACAGAAGAAATATCAGAAGCCCTGATTACGCCTTGTTCTATGGCACCAAACAACACATGGATGAAAGATGGCTTTGAGACCAGCGCCCCAACCACGGCCGACCGAATACGAGGTGTATAGCTAGCCCAGTTGCTCTTTTCCGTGAGCAACTTTCCGCCCTGTACATCACCTTGCCTTGCTAAAGCAGACACCGCAGCAAGTTGCAGTTCAGGAGGGTTGCGGGAATCCAGCAGCTTTTCCAGTACTGCGCCTGTTCTTTCAAAGTCAATATAGCCAAGGAGGGAGATTGCTTTTACGCGTAATCCGGTTTGCTCTTCTTCATCGTTGGCCAGAGCCACTGTTTTTGTGATAAATTTATCCAATGTTTTCTGATCATTTGCGGAAGCACTTCCCCCCTGAATTGCAAAGAGAAGCCCTTTTGGAGTAGATTTCATGTCTTCACGTCCGCTGACTCCTTCCGCCAATCCGAGTACCGTGGCAATTCGCCATTCAAAATCGCCCTGGGAAGTAATAGCATCTTGCAAAAGAACCTGGCAATCGGCCAATGAAGCCCCATTCCCAAATAAGCGTCCTAACTCCTGCATTACCGTGGGAAAAGCGTCTGAATCTGTCGGTTTTTGCGCACGAAAAGCCGTTAGGAATTCAGGCAGTCGTGTTCCAATGCCGCTGAGTACCGCTGCCCTTGCCCATGGGGCGGCTCCGTCATGCGCAGCAACCTTTGCCAGTGCCGGAACCACCTGCTCACCTTTTAAAGAACCTAGTACCAGGGCAGATGCAAAACGAACCCGGGGGTTTTCATCTGTGATGGTAGCAGCTACCGCCTCAGCAAGCTCGGGGTGTTCTTCACATAAACCCTGAGCCAACAGAACAGCCTGCTCTCGTACTCCGGCTTCCTGATCGGCCAGGGCAGTCTTTACGGTCGCAACATCTAAGGCATCCAACGAATGCAACAGCCAAAGTGCCCTTACCCGGCTCTCGGGAAGAGCGGACGCAACGGCAACTTCCCTGAGGAATGGAGCTGATGAGAGGTCTTTCCGCTCGAGCAACAGCCTGTGGGCCGTTGATCTTACCCATTCTTCAGGCGATTTCAATGCACCAACCAGCTGCGCTATGGAGGCTTCAGCACCTAAACCTGAAAAATCACCAGTTTTCTTCTCCTGGAAGTTTTCTGCTACAATTCGGTAGATACGTCCATCGGTCTTACCGCTTTCAAAATCCAGATTTTCCCGGGCTTCTTCGGGTACGTATGATGGATGGTCAATTACCTTTCGATGCATATCGGCCAGATAGAGTGCCCCATCCGGTCCGTGTTGCAGGAAAACGGGATTGAACCAGGTATCGGTAGAAGCCAAAAACTCACGGCCTTCATATGGCAATTCAGAGCGGAAGGAAACACCTTCCGGGTGCATGATCTGACGTTGCACCAAATTTTGCGCAGGTTCGCAAATAAATGCATTGCCCCGATGGGCTGGTGTGAGGCCCGTGCCATTGAATACCAACAAACCACAAGCTGAGGTAAACGTACCCGTATGAGAACGTCCAATCAGGTTCGGCATGAAATCGGCAGTGATGGTGGCATTGCTAATGGGAAAAACTTTGGCATCTGCCTGTACTTTTGAAACATTTTGTATGGTTTCGTTGAAAGGGAGATACGGATTGCGACGCAGGTGCCAAGGTTCCAACACAACATGCTGCACAGGGTGCCGATTAGAGCAACCAAAACGACGGCCAAAGGGATCAAACGTGAGACCGAATTGACTTTTCCCACCCGTAACTTCAAATTCCAGGGTCTCTGGGTGGAAACGTCCATCTGCTGAGGTATAAGAAACAGCCGGGCGATCAGGATGCTCGAGTGATGTTACTTCTCCCCCATTCAGACCGCCTGTAATATAGACCCACCCATCCAGGCCAAGGATAGGATAACTCATTCGAATTTGAGATGTCTTGGTATCATTAAAGCCGGTCAGCACCACTTTCCTGATATCAGCTACGCCATCGCCATCGGTATCTTTGAGGTAAAAAATATCCGGGGCACAAGTGATAAAAACCCCACCCCGCCAGGGCATCACACCATTTGGATAAGTAAACCCGGTGGCAAACTCTGTCCGGTGGTCGTATTGCCCATCTTCGTCCGTATCTTCCAAAAGCGCCACCCGCCCCAGCTTTGTAGGCGTTCCTCCCTCTGGTGGGTCTGGGTACCCACGGTCTTCTACTACATACATACGGCGTTCTTCATCAAAGGCGAGTGCCACCGGATCAACTACCAGCGGCTCGGCAGCAATGAGTTCTATGCGCAAACCCGGTTCCAACTGAAAACTTTCCATAGCCTCCTGCAACCGCTTATCAGTTTCAGTAGTACAGCTTGTAGTAATTATGAATGAAAAAAGGAAGATAATTGTAAACCTGTTCATTCGGTGGTTTTGAAAAGAGGCATAAAAAATTTTACAATAGCAAAAAATACATAAAAGTCGTATTTAATCATAAAAACTTTAGAAATTTGATAAAAGGCTAGAATAGATAAATCATGGCTTCCGTAGAACAAATATCGGTTTTTGATATTCTGAAAATAGGCATTGGTCCTTCCAGTTCACATACGCTGGGGCCATGGCGGGCTGTACAACGGTTTTTGAAAGATGCGGAAGAAACCAACATTTTTGACAAAATAACCGGAGTGCAGGTAAAACTCTATGGCTCCCTGGCCAAAACCGGGAAAGGCCACAGCACCGATATGGCTGTCATCCTCAGTTTATCAGGGAAAGAAATTGAAACCATAGATACGGACTTCATCAGCCAGAAAGTAGAACAAATCAGGCAGGAAAAAACCATAAAACTACTGGGCAAAAAACCTATTCCTTTTGACCCTGAAAATGATATTATTTTCCTTTTTCAGGAAAAATTATCTTTCCACCCCAATGGCATACAATTCATCGCTTCTGTCGAGAATGCTGATAATTTTCAGGAAACGTATTATTCTATCGGTGGTGGATTTGTTGTGAAGGAAGGAGAGCATGTAAATGACAAAGCACAGGTGAAGCTGCCCTATCCCTGTTCCCAACCTAAAGAAATGCTGGGCTATTGCACAGAAAACAACTGCTCTGTTTTTGACATTGTCTGGAAAAACGAACAAGCCTGGCGAAAACCGGAGGAAATAGAAGGTGGCCTGCTCAAAATCTGGGAGGTGATGAAAGCGTGTGTATACAAAGGATGCCATGCCGAAGGCAAATTGCCTGGGGGGTTGAACGTAAAACGTCGGGCATCCGAACTTGCCAAAAAATTGATAAAAAGCAGCGATTATCAAAATCAGAAAGAATGGCTACAACAACTCATGCAAGCCGACTACGGTTTCCCTGAAATTCTGAAATGGATTTCCTGCTTTGCCATTGCCGTGAATGAAGAAAATGCTGCTTTTGGCCGGGTGGTAACGGCCCCCACCAACGGAGCGGCAGGCGTGATTCCGTCAGTTTTGATGTACTACCTTTGCTTTTGTGCCAAAGAAGAGAATAAAGAGGATATTGTGCGTTTTCTCTTGGTAACCGGCGAAATTGGTTCCTATTTCAAAAAGGGAGCGACCATCTCTGCGGCCATGGGAGGCTGCCAGGCTGAAATTGGTGTTTCTTCTTCTATGGCAGCGGCGGCACTCACCGCTTGTTTAGGCGGGAGCGTAGAACAAGTACTTATGGCAGCGGAAATATCCATGGAGCACCACCTGGGCCTCACCTGCGACCCGGTGAGCGGACTGGTACAAATTCCTTGCATTGAAAGAAACTCTATGGGTGCCATCAAGGCCATCACCGCCAGCCACATCGCCCTGGAAAGCGACCCCAAACAGGCCAAAGTTTCGCTGGACAATGTAATCAAAACCATGTGGGAAACGGCCCGGGACATGAACGAAAAATACAAGGAAACTTCCGAAGGTGGGCTGGCGGTCAACATTCCGGTGAACGTGCCGGAGTGTTAGCATGGTCTTTAAGTGTCCGCCAATTCTCGCAAGGCGCACAAGAAGTGGCGGACACATCTGGTTAAATATCAACGAATCAGCCCCTCCAGGTTTCAGCGGTTTTATTTCTAAAAAGCATCATTATCGCTAAAACCTGGAGGGGCACGCATCTTTTTTTACCGCCCCACCCGCCAAAACTGGTCATCAAACCGGCGGGGAAAAGGAAAAGGTTTATGTTTTTCTTTGAAAGGAATCATTTGCTGCATTGCATTGAAGCCGCCTCCTGAAAAAATGCGGTCGGCCAAAGGAAACCAGTCGGCAGCCGGAAAGTCAAACAGGACAGGATATGGGCAATTTTCTATCGGTTGGTCAGTAATTACCAGAAAACCTGGGTTTACTTTTTCAATCCTGGCCTGGTCTTCGGCATAGCGGATGAGGCTTTCTATTTCTTCCGGATGAAAGCTGTGTACAATGAGCCAGAGGGGTTTTTGAAATTGATGTGTAACCCTCGCAGGGTTAGGTACCAGATACTGAATATTGGTTGAAACAATCTCTTTCGCACATTTTTTTAAATAGCCTAAATGGTCTGCTTCCAATGCTTCTAACTGGTACACTTTTTCAAAAAAAAGCGGAGTAGAATTCTTAATCAGAGGTGCATAGTTTTTCCAAATCAACCGCCGGGCAATGTGGTTCAATTTTAAGTTTGTGGCCGAAAGCCATGACAATTCCCCCAAAATGCCCATCGGGAAAGTGTCTATGTAAATTTCAGAAAAAGAATGATTGTCAATAATAGCCTGCAAAGCCAATGAATAATCTACTGCCTCTTTATTTTCTGCTGGCAAATAAACCAACTGATTTTCAGCAAAAAGATGATGTGCCAGCGGATTGGCTGAAGCTATGATGTAATCGGTAACTTCAAATTGTGCGATGAAAGCCTGGATACGGGTGAGGTGCCCCAGCCCACCGCCCATGCCGTAAAACAAAATCATGGGTTTGCATTCACCAGTTCAGCCATGATGACATAACTTTCATCAGGAGTCAGTTTTTCCAGTTTCAGCACTCCGGCTGCCGTGGAATAACCAAGCCCTGAAACCAAATATTCATCCCCGATTTTGACAGGTGCATTGGTTTCTGTGGGTATTCTCAAAGAAAAAATCTCTTCCCCCGCTTCTTCCACCTTGATGCGGTTGTCTTCTTTCAGTTTGACTTCAAAAGCATTGGTCATTTCCTCATTGTTGGCGATTTTTATTTTGCCATCATAAAGCTTCACTTTCCACAGCAAACTTTCTGTTCCATTCCGCAGCTTAAAGCCATCGTCTTTGTACTTTACCGAATAAAGATGGGTGTTGTTCTGGTCGTAATATTTCCGTTTGTCTTCTTTCAATATTCCAAACAAATTCAGTTCGGGTGTATTGATGGTAATTTCTTCTCCACCCAGCTTTATTTCTGCCAGATTGGTATTTTTGGCTGTGTTGATGTACACAAATTTTTCGGTTGTGTAGTTGGCGCTGGCACTTATTTCTTCCAACGGATTTTCTGTTTCAGAAGAAGTTTCAGTGCTGTCGCTGTTACAACCCAACAGCAATATTCCTATTAAACTAAATATCCAAAATCCTTTCATAAGCATTCAATTCATTTTCCAGATTATATTCTTGTACAATTGTGGTTTTAATCGCTTGCTGCATTTGTTGCCTTTCTTCTGCACTCATTTGGGCGAAGCGGTAAAAGGCTTTCCGGCATTGGTCGGCATTACCTGGCTCAAAAAGCAACCCGTTGATGCCATCTTTAATTACATCTTTCATGCCATCTACCCGGGAGGCAATGGCTGGAATACCTAAAGCCCCGGCTTCCAGCAAAACGTTGGGCATGCCGTCGTAAAATGAAGGGAGCGCCAACAAGTCGCAGCAGAGATAATGTTTCAGCAATTCAAAGCGGTCCAGAAAATCGTAGCGGGTGAAAGCGATTTCCTGTGTTTCCAGCAAATCAGCTATTTCTTCGGTTTGTTCGCCCACCAGCAAATAATGATACCGCTCTTTAATGGCTGTTTTAGATAAGCTTTCCAGCAAAAACTTTACTCCTTTTTTAGCTTTGAGCTGACCGAAGATACCCACGCAAAACTTGTCTTGCAAATGCTGTTCTCTCCAATTTTTGGCAAAATCCTGTTCACTCACACTGGGCTGCCATTTTTCTGCGTCTATGCCATTGGGCACAAAATACACCTCTTTTTTGTCAAACAATCGCTGGATTTTTTGTTGTTTATCGGAGGTTACCGTGCACACCTTGTAAGACTGTGCCAAGGCCTCGGCCAGCAGTTGCTTTTTCCGGGGTGTGAACAAAGCATGGTCAAAATCATTACCACGGATGAGCGTAACGAGCGGAATATGCAGCCATTTGGCATACACAGGAGCCGACAGCATTGACAAGTAGCCACCGAAACATACAATGGCTGAGGTATTTTCATACTGACCCAACAAATGCCAGGCTCGATGCAGGGTGTGTGATTCGCTGTCTTCATAAGGCACGGGCTGGTAGGAGCCGTTTTGTTGGCGAACCAATGTATTTTTGCCAGCACTTTCGGTAAAGTGTAAAATATCAATCTCAAAACCTTTGGTGCGCAACCCATGCACCAGCCTGTCGCACGACTGGGCCATGCCGCCCCGTTGGGGAGGGTAGTTATCGGTGAGCCAGAGTAGTTTTTTTGTTTTCATTTAGTACTGCGTCAGCTGAATCATACAAAACAACCTACAATTTTGGTGCTTCCGAGGTTTTAAAAAATTTTGAAAGTTTTATATCTATGAGTAGCTTTTCAATTAAAAAAAATAACAAAAAGGCTCTCTATATGTGAACAACATTAGAGCTGGAAAATCAAATTTATAGTTTATGAAAAAAGATCAACCTCAAGAACAGGATTTATTGGACTTAATTAATCGGCTTGAGAGAAATATAGAGATTAATTTGAAAATAGGTTCAGTATTAGATGTTGGTGATGAATCCTTAAATGTATTTAAGCATTTGTCTGAATTATTAGTTGAATTGAAAAATTATATTAGTGATGAGAAATTGAAAAAAAATTATGCAAATCAATTCTATTCTGATATTTCAAATATACAAGATCATATAGGTTACTCATCAGATTTAGATATTGAAAAACATATAAAATCTCGTGAATCTGAGGATTCTAATTGGAAAATCAATGAT
The DNA here is from genome assembly GCA_965230065.1 of Cyclobacteriaceae bacterium. Classification (GTDB taxonomy): domain Bacteria; phylum Bacteroidota; class Bacteroidia; order Cytophagales; family Cyclobacteriaceae. The sequence goes on from OZ245942.1 coordinate 2,195,212, forward strand.
AAACGAAGTTTTAGAAGTGGCAGACATGAGTATTTGCAGCCAGCTGTAAATAGATTCGTTTTCAATCTTAATTTTTTTAAGAAAATTGATTTTTTTAATAATAATCTTGTAGTCATTGGGGCAAATGGAAGTGGAAAGACAACAATGGCTGACAAGTTCAAGAAATATCTAAAAAACAATGGGGTAGTCATCTCGGCACAAAGAATTCTTTTAATCCCGTACAATGATACATTATATAATGCTGACATTACAGCTAATAAACTCAAAGAATCCCAGGTAATTGAAAAATCAAATAGGGAAGAGAATGAATTTGAGAATCTTAGAAAAGAGTTCAGTTTGGTTTTAAGAAATTTATTAGCTGAAAATATAAAGGAAGGCCATTCTTACATTAAGAAATCAAAAGAAAATTCAGAAAAGGAACTTGGAAAACCTATAGAAACTAGGCTAGACAAGACTATAAAACTTTGGAGTTCTTTAAATGAGCATTTATCTATTGAATGTATAGATGGAATGAATTTAATTGCAAAAGGTCCAGATACAGCCCCCTACTCAGTTAGCAAAATGAGCGACGGTGAAAAGACCATGCTTTATTCAATTGCTCAAGTGCTTCAGGCTCCTGAAAATGGGTTTATCGTCATTGATGAGCCAGAACTATATTTACATAAGACCATTTTATTCAAATTATGGGATGTTTTGGAGTCAGAACGTAAAGATTGCTTATTTATATATTTAACTCACGATTTAGATTTTGCCACAAGCAGAATAACAGCAAAAAAAGTATGGGTAAAATCTTTTATCCCCCCGGAAAATTGGACAATAGAGGAAATACCTGAAAATGAAATTCCTAAATCTCTTTTATTAAAATTACTTGGCAGTAGGAAAAATATACTCTTTTGTGAGGGGGGGTACGGAAAGGAGGATGAAAGAATATATTCAATTTTATTCCCTGAGTTTACTGTTGTGCCCGTAGGAGGCTGTATAAATGTAATTAACTATACTAAAGCATTCAATAAACTTCCTAATATCACTACAAAGGCATTTGGTATAATTGACTCTGACCATTACGGAGGACGACTTGACAATCTAAAAGGTGATAATATTTTTTGTTTATTAGTACCCGAAATAGAGAGTTTATTATATGGGGAGCAATTTTTAGATTTCTATGGAAAACGTGTTTTAGCAACCGAATCAAATATCGCCAAGTTTAAAAGTAAAACCATTGAACTGCTGAAAAAAGAAAAAATATTGCAGGCTTCAAATTATGTGAGTGCGAAAATAGATTTTTTCCTCAAAGATTCTAATGTACCCAAAGGCAACAACCTACAGGAAGTGGAAGATAATTTTACTACATTTTCAAAAAAAATAAACATCAAAGAATGGTATAATGAGAGGTTAGAGCAAATAGAAGAAGTTATTAACAATAACGATTATAAGTCGGCAATAAAATTATTTAATATCAAAGGAGGGTTACTTCCGCTTGTTAAAACTTATTTTGGGACTGATAACTTTAAAGAAAAAGCTATTGAGTTATTAAAAAATGATTCAGAATCTCATAAATCAATCTTGAAATTTATTCCGGATGAAATAAAAAAAGCAGGTAGGAATGATGGACTTAGAGAGAAATCAGATCAATAGTTCAAACTGGAAAATAATATCTTCTTCAATTGAAGTATAAATAATTAACAAATTGCTGCCCGAGTATAAATATTTTTCCCTACACTTTTGCTACAGCCTCCCCCAGACTTTTTTGTAACTTTTTACTTACCCTTAAAAACCGGACTACCAAAAAGATAGCGGCAAAGGTAAGCCCGGCCAGTAAGCCATACCACACGCCATGCGGGCCTAACTGCATAGTAAAAGCCAGCCAATATGCCAGGGGCAAGCCTACTACCCAATAGGCGAGCAAGGTAATAATCGTTGGTATTTTCACATCGGCCATTCCGCGGAGCGCACCCAGCCCTACCGCCTGCACCCCATCCGAAAGCTGGAAAAAAGCGGCAATAATCAATAGGGAAGCAGCCAGTTCAATTACTTCCGTTTCATCAATGTACAAAGAAGGCAGGAAATGATTGGCCGTAATGAAAATGAGGGCGGAAATACTCATCAGGCCAGCGCCCATCATAAAAGCAGCAAAGCCTGCCCGACGCAAACTTGTAATATTTTTTTTGCCCAGCTGATTACCTACCCGCACCGTAGCCGCTGCCCCAATACCAGTGGCCGTCATGTAGCTTACGGCTGCCAGGTTAAGGGCAATCTGATGTGCAGCAAGCGCCTTCGTACCAATCCACCCCATCAGAATGGCAGCCATGCTAAACGCACTTACTTCAAAAATGTATTGCAGGCCCAGGGGCACACCAATTTTAATCAGCTTTTTGAGCATCAACTTGTGCAATGATTTTATTTTGGGAATCAGGCTTTGGCGCAAAAACCAGGGGGCATGGTATACGTACCATGCCATTACAAAGGCCATCACAAGGCGGGCGAAGAGTGTTGACCAACCAGCACCGTTCAGCCCCATGGCTGGAAAACCAAATTTTCCGAAGATGAAAACGTAGTTTAGACTGGCATTCAATATGTTCGCCCCAATGGTGATAAACATGGCCGTGCGGGTAAAAGAAAGCCCTTCGGCATATTGCTTAAAACTTTGAAAAAACAGCAATGGAATGAGCGAAACCGCCAGTATGCGCAGATAAGGGACGGAGAGATCTACCACGGCTTTGGGCTGATCGAGGTAGTACAACAAGGGAGCGCCAGCAAAAATAAAAATGCACAATATTAGCCCCGCACAAAGGTTGATAAACATGGCATTGCGGAAAATAAAGGCTTCTTTCTTCTGGTTGCGGTTACCGTCAGCCGCGGCTATCAGAGGCGTCATGGCCATAGACAACCCAATACCAAACATCATGACCAGTGCAAAAATTCCATTAGAAAGGGATACGGCCGCCAGGGGCACGGCTCCAAGCTGGCCCACCATCATACTATCAGCCACGCTTACCAGAATGTGCCCCAACTGGCTCAGCATCACCGGATAGGCAATGATGAAGGTTTGTTTAAAGTGAGTTTGGTATGTTAAAGACATCAAAAAAGTAGTGATTACCTAATTTCTGTCTACTGTTCTGCTGGGAAAAGGTTTGGTGTTTTTAGTTTGATGTTTACAGTTTCTTGTTTCCAAACTTCAAACTCAAAACTCAAAACCTAAAACATTATAATGCCAATAAGCGAGCGGCTTTTAAAATGCCTGCCAAACTCAAACTATCCGTTATTTTTCCATTCATTACCATTTCCAGTGCTTCAGCGAAGGGAAGCTTTTTTATAGCCAGGTCTTCAGTTTCTTCAAATTCAGTTTTTCCTTGCGTTAAGTCCTCTGCCAGGAATACAAAGCCTTCTTCATCGGTTACAGAATTGGAAGTATGAATGCGTAAGATTTTTGTCCAACGTTCGGCAGTAAGCCCGGTTTCTTCTTTCAGTTCCCTTTGGGCCGATGCCAGTACATCCTGTCCAAGTGGGCCTCCACCCATTGGGATTTCCCAGGAATACTCATCCAGGACATACCGGTATTGCCCTACCAGCCAGGTGTTCTGATGCTCATCTATAGGAATAATACCAATGGCTTTATTTTTAAAATGAACTTTCCCGTAAATGCCCCCCCCGCCAGAAGGATTGATAACCTGGTCTTCTTCTACCCGAATCCAGGGATTATCATAAATGCGTTGAGTACTGAGCTTTTGCCAGGGGTTTTCTGTTTTTTTCATGCTGCAAAGCTAAGGTTTCCCTTAAAAGAAGTCAGCTATCTTTTTCTAAAATACGGTTTACGCCTTTTCTGATTCGGTCAAGTAGGCCAAAAACTTTTCCATGTAATTATTCCGGATGGTTGGGAAGAATATTGAAATGTATATGATTTATATTTGAATATTAATATTATTTATAATTTAAATCATATACATTATGGCAGAAATCAGTATCAATGGAAGAATGACCATCGGGTCTTTTAAGCGACAGTTTAAAGAAAATTTTGGGGCTACCCTGAGGGTATATCATCGAAATACTTTTGCCCGGGACAATGCCACCATCGCGTCTATCCGCAAAGGGGGTACAGACAAGGCAGGCGACCTCAACATCATGAGCAATATGCGGGTGAAAAGTTTTGAGCAAAAAATGGCCGAACTGTTTGGCATTCGAGTACAAATTGCCACGCCTAATGACAAACGGCTCGTAGATGATGAGAAAACGCTGAAGCGGGCTGGGGAGTAATGATTGCGTTTGAAATTTATTAAAATAACTGTATTTCCTTTTTTCCTCCCCCTAACCCCCTCATTGAGGGGGAAAATGTCCCCCGCTGGCGGGGGTAGGGGGTGGAGTCTTTTCAGAATTCCGGAACGATAGCTACAAAGCGCAATAATGAGTAAACATGAAACAATAAACTATCCTTTTAAATTCTCTTCAAAAAAATCTATCGTTCTTTCCCAGGCTAGTTTTGCAGCAGCTTCATCGTACCGGGGGGTGGTATCATTATGAAACCCGTGGTTTGTTCCCGGATAAATATACGCCTGATATTCCTTATCATGTTCTTTTAATGCGGCTTCATAAGCAGGCCAGCCTTCGTTTACCCTTGTATCCAGTTCGGCATATTGCAACAATAAAGGCGCATTGATGTTGGGTACTAACTCCAGGGGTGGTTGTCCACCATAAAAAGGAACGGCTGCCGATAAATCGGGAATACGTACCGCCATCATATTTGAAATCCAGCCTCCGAAACAAAAGCCAACTACACCAACTTTTCCGCTACATTCAGGATGTGCTTTCAGATAATTATATGCAGCAATAAAATCTTCCAGCATTTCATCCCGGTCCCGCTTGCGTTGCAGTGCCCTTCCATCGTCATCATTGCCGGGGTAGCCGCCCAGGGGAGTGAGGGCATCAGGCGCCAGGGAAATAAACCCTGCCAGCGCGGCTCTCCTCCCTACATCTTCAATATGCGGGTTTAAGCCCCGGTTTTCATGCACTACCACAATACCCGGCAGTTTGCCACTTGCTTCCTTAGGCCGGGAAAGCAAACCACGAATTTCTCCTCCGCCTTTCGATGAATCATAAGTGATGTATTCAGAATTTAAGCGGGGATCAGCTGCCTGAACCTGAATTTTCTGGTAATTGGGCATAATAAAACTGAGCAGGGAAGAGACGGTAAGCCCGCCAATGGCATAGGTGGATAATTTATCCATAAACTGTCGGCGGTCAAGGCGGTTGTGGGCATAGTCATCGTACAGGTCAAATACTTCCTGGTTGATGTCTTCTTTTCTGATTTTTTTCATGGTTTTTTGGTTTAGTGGATGTTTTATGTGTTTAAAGTTTGAACCGGGCCGCCGGACGGTTTAGGGTTTGAAAGTTTTTTGATCTTTAAACATCAAACACCAAACTGTAAACTCTTCTCTTTAATCAATAAATCGTTTCCTGAAACCATCCTTATACGCCCTGCCCACAGGGAGGGTGGTTTTTTCGCCCAGGTATACCTGGTTTCCCATAATTTTTTCAATTTTTGAGGCATTGATGATATAAGACTTGTGTATCCTCACAAACTGCTGGCTGTCCAGTTTTTCTTCCCAAAACCTGAGCGGTTCTGAAGATAAGTATTTTTTTTCCTGAAGATGTATTTCAGTATAATCAGCATCCGACTTTATATAAACGATGTCATGGATGGCTATCCTGATGTGCTCATAGCCTGATTTGATGAATATTTCCTGCTCTTTGGGCTGAGCAGACGCATGGGTTGCAGCCGGTTGTGCAGGCTGGCCTTTTAAAGGCACTTTGGAAACAGCTTTTACAAACCGCTGAAAAGAAAAAGGTTTTAGCAGATAATCTACCACATCCAGTTCGTACCCTTCCAGGGCGTAATCGGGAAAAGCGGTGGTAAAAATAACCTGTGGGGGATGCGGCATGGTTTTTAAAAAATCGATACCGGAAATTTTGGGAAGGTGAATATCCAGAAACAGCAAGTCTACCGATTCTGATTTTAAAAACTCCATCGCCTGAAGGGCATCCGAAAAAGTACCTTTCAACGTAAGCGTACCCATATCTTCAATGTACTTTTTCAGAATACGTTGCGCTGGCAGTTGGTCTTCTACGATGATGCAGTTCATGGCTCAGACAGTTTTATTTAAATCTACAAATAAATCAACTTCATATTGATTTTCACCGCTTGTTATTCTTAATTCATGCGCCTTTGGATATAACAACTGCAAACGCTTTTTAACATTTTCCAGGCCAATGCCACTGGAAAGGCTTGCTGTATTGGATTGGGGTAGGAAAGTGTTTTTACAAATGAAATGTAACGTTCCCGACTCAGTCAATTGCAGGTCAATTTCAATGAGTATTTCATCGGTTTGGCTGGAAGCGCTGTGTTTAAAGGCATTTTCAACAAATACCATCAATATCAAAGGGGCAATCTGGTAGCCCGGGCGGATGTTTTGGGTGGTAAACTGTACTTCACCCCGCTCTTCAAGTTGCAGCTTGCTCAGGTCGATAAAATTTTCCAGTTGCTCAATTTCTTTTGACAACGGTACGTACCTCGCCTTGCAATCGTACAGCATGTAACGCAGCACTGCCGAGAGGTTTAAAATAATTTCGAGTGTTTTGGGTGAGTTTTCTATCGCATACGCGTACAGATTGTTCAAGTTATTAAACAGAAAGTGCGGGTTAATTTGGGATTTCAAAAATTGCAATTCACTTTCTTTCAGGGTATTTTTCAAATCTTCTACTTCTTTTTGTATGCCCAGCGCATCCCAGGCAAACTTAAAACCGCAGAGCACGGTAATGACCGGAAGCACACCCCACAAGCTAAAAAAAACACCCACAAAACGCCTGCCCCGAGTATCAGGAAAATAGATTTGCTCTATTACAGCTTCTTCCAAAAAAATGACAATCGCGATAATCAGCGTAAAGTAAATCACAAAACGGATATAAAGCTTTTTGTACAAGAACCGGGGCAGCAAAAAATAGTTAATAATAAATGCTGCCACTGTATAGTTTAAAAAAAACGCAACCTGGTAGGGCTTTATCTGCGGGTCGTTCCTGTCAAAAGAATAAAACACAAACACTACCACGTGCAGCACTACCTGGAACAGCAGTTCCTTAAAAGAAAACCGGGGTGCTGTGAATTTATCATTCATAGCACAAATTTAGTTATTCCGACAGCCTAATAATAACCCAACCACCTGAACGGCAGATTTTGCAGGCCCAACGACATGCTTTTGCCTTTCACCCGTAAATATGTCGTTCATGCTGAAAGTTGTGGCGTTGCAAGAAATAATTTTTCCATAAGGAAGGGAAGTGATACCATTGTGTCAATTCTTTTATTTAGAGTAGTCAGAAGAATTAAAGCCATGAAAACCCAACTCATTTATTTTTTCCAATTGTACGTTTTTTTGGCACGCATGCTTTCGTCTGGAACAAACACATAGAAATCACAGAGCTGTAATAGAACCCCAAAGCCGATAGTCGGTGGAATTTACCATAATTACTGCTATAACAATACGCTTTGTTCAATTATTGTATGTATAAATGACCAAACAGGAACTTTTACAGAAATATTTGCAAGACGAGTGTTCTCCTGAAGAGTTGTGTTTACTGTACCAATATTTACAGAAGGACAATGTGGAAGAGAACCATGATGTTCTGTATAAAATATGGAGAGAATTAGAATCCCACCCTGTTCAACCTTTGGATGAAGCAACTTTTGAAAGAATGTATGAGAAGATTATGTCCAGCATAAAAAAAGATAGTGATGATAAGTAACCCTGTGAACTAATGAAAGAATATTATAAGGAAATCAAGAAGGAGTTCCCATAAATCATAGAAAATCCAAACACAATACGCAAAATGAGTAGGCCGTAATCCTGAAAATGAATTAATATCTGTTCCTGCCATAACACCAAAACCCTTCCAAAAGGTATAGCTCAATTGAGTTATCATGATCATGCGGTTATCAGCTACTACATTTTCATAGTTTGCAGTGTAAGTGGCCAACCCGAAAAAATTAAACTTGCTGTGGGGAGCAAATGCCTTTTTTACTACTATTTGATAGTACATATCATTATGCCCAAAAAGCATTTCAATTGGAATGGGTGGTTCGGGGGCTTGCGCTTGCATATCAATACTTGTACCCAATAGTAGACTTACAACCATGAACCACTTGATGAAACTTAAGAAAAGCCATGCCTGATCAAAGTTTGGACTTGTAGTAATCATAAAATTCATTGGAAGTATTATTGTCAACTTTGTTTATTCCTTCATAAAACATAGAAATCATTCGCCTCAATCGGCTCAGGAAGTTCCTTTTCACCTAGTAATTGGCGGATATTAATTTCTATGGTACCTGCTATTGAGGTGATAGGGGTATCTGTTGGGGAATTCTCGAATGGGTCCTGTAAGTGATAGGCTGCTTTTTCTAAAAAGAAAAATACCATAGAAACTATAATAAGTATAAAAACCTCCAGAAAAATATTTAACCTAAGCGGTACTGAAAAGCATAAAAAGAAAACAAATAAATAGATGGCAATGTGAAGTCCATACCTGTAGGTAGTAGGAAAGACGGTATTTTTTATTCTTTCACATTTCCCCATCGATGCTGTAAGTCTTCCCAGTGTCTCTTCTATCTGTAATCGTGAGAATTTATCAAGCTCTCCTTCTTGGTGAAGTTCCTTCACCGAGGCAGTTTGGAAGGCAAGGAGTCCCATTGGTTTGTTTTGGTAACGCTTTAATTGCTCAATTTCTTCCTTGTTAACCAACCCAGGGATATTCTCTAGGGGGCCTAGTCTTCTGAGGGTTTGTCCTAAAGAATAGCACCAGACAATTTGCCTGTAGGCGATCTTTTGAATGAAAGGATGATTGGTATTGATATACATTTGTAATTGTAAAACCAGTGTCCTTGAGTCGTTTACAATGGCTCCCCAAATTTTCCTTGCCTCCCACCACCTGTCATAAGATTGACTTATTTTGAAAGAAAGCAGTATGGAGATTGCGGTTCCCAATGTGGTTGCAATGGCAATTGGAATATCTGGCAAATACTCTGATAGAAAAATAGGGAGGGAATCTGTAATGACTCCAATTATTGTTACTATCAGCAATGGAATCTTTATTTCATTAAAGATATATCGGAAAGGAACTCTGCTTTTGATAATCATTTGCCCAAAGATTTAGAAGCTGTTTGAGTTAGTTTTTGATAGCGAAAATGTAACGTCAGACGGTTCGCCGCTGTGGTTCTTGAAATGCCCATTTGCAGTTCAAAAGATTAACTCAAACAGCTTCTTAGATTATTTTCTTCATTTAGTAACTGACGGTTTATGTATAACCGGGCTTTAGTCATGTCTTTATCAATATTAAGAATCTTTGCTCTAAAATCATTTAAGAATAGCTGAAAAAATTAACTCTATGAACGACTTACTCGATCCCCTCAACGGCATTTAAGCATAATCATTGTCGTTCACGGGCAAAGTTCTGGCGTTGGCAGAATTTATTTTATTAGCTGGGGTGAAAGCTATTTCTTTGTCCCATACTTTTTGAAAAATTAAATCGAAATAGGTATGAAAACCAGATTTATATATTTTACCTGCTTATTGATTTTTTCCGTGGGCACGAGCGTTCTCGCCCAAAAAGGAAAAATAGAAATTACAGGAACGGTCATAGAACCACAAAACCAGCAACCGGTAGAGTTTGCCACAGTTGCTGTGAAAGATAGTAAAACAAAGAGCGCCATTACCGGGACTACCACCGCCGCGGATGGAACATTCTCTGTAAGCAGCGAATCTGCTGATGTATATGTAGAAATAAGTTTCATTGGCTTTGTAACCCAAATTATCAAAGAGCTTCCTGTGGTCAGCGGCAAGGCAGATTTGGGCACCATCGTATTGTCAGAAAATGAACAGGTTATGGAAGAAGTTACCATCATTGGTGAAAAATCCAGCACGGAGTTTCAGTTAGACAAACGGGTATTTAATGTAGGGCAGGACATCAGCAGCACGGGCATGAGTGCGCTGCAGGTGCTTGACAACGTGCCATCTGTAAACGTAAACATTGAAGGCCAAATTAGCTTACGGGGAAATGGGGGTGTTCAAATTCTTATCGATGGCAAGCCTTCCGTTTTGGCCGATGATGAAAGCAACGCCCTGGGCACCATTACTGCCGATATGATTGAAAGAATTGAGGTAATTACCAACCCCTCTGCCAAATATGACGCGGAAGGCACGGCGGGCATTTTGAATATTGTATTGAAAAAAGAAGAGAAAAAAGGGTTAAATGGCTCTATTTCACTCAATACCGGAATTCCTGATAACCACAGTGTAGGGCTTAGCCTGAACAGAAGAACAGAGAAATTTAACCTGTTCGCACAACTGGGCGCCGGCTACCGCTCACTGCCTTATGATACTGAAAATATTAACCATGACCGCACCCAAAATACCACGATTGAAAGTGAGGGAACATCTTACCGGAACGAAACTTTCTATAATGTAATTCTGGGCACCGACTATCACATTGACCCGCTCAACGTAATCACCCTATCGGGAAATTTTGCCTACGAGATTGAAGGCCAGCCCTCGCATTATGATTTTAATTTTCTGGATGCCAACGACAACGTTATTTCGGCATGGAACCGGGAAGAAACCACCGAGGCATGGAACCCAAAATGGCAGTACGATTTGCAGTATAGCAAAGAATTTCCAGACAATGAGGAGCATATGTTACTTTTTAGCGCATTGGGCAGGTTCTTTGGCAAAGACCAGTCTTCTGAATTTACCAATACGACCACCCTGGGTGATGTGGATTATGATAATCAGCAAACCGCTACTAATTTCAAACAGGCAGATTATACCTTTAAGTTTGATTATACCAAGCCGTTTAATGACAAAATCACGATGGAAACCGGGGCGCAGTATTTAATCAATGAAGTGGGCAATGACTATGTGGTGAGGGATTTTACAGACGGGGAGTGGGTAACTGATGAAAGCCTTACCAATAATTTTGAATATGACCAGAAAGTGCTGGGCGTATACGGCACAGGCGCTTATGAAGGCGAAAAATGGGGCATTAAAGGAGGTCTTCGGGTAGAGAATACCGATTTAAATACCTTGCTCACGAACACCAACGAAGAGAACAACCAGAATTATACGAACCTTTTTCCAAGCGCGCATACTTCGTATAAATTCTCTGATGTGATTTCGTTGCAGGCCGGGTACTCCAGACGAATTTACAGGCCCAGACTTTGGGACCTCAACCCGTTTTTCAACATCCGCGACAACTTTAATGTGCGCACCGGAAACCCTGACTTGCAGCCTGAATACTCAGATTCTTACGAGTTTACGAGTATATTCAACCTCAAAAATGCTTCCATCAACGCCGGGGTATATCACCTGTACACCACCGATGTGATAGAGCGGGTTTCTACATTTGAGAATAATGTGAATACCACCATGCCTTTAAACATTGGTACCAACCGCGCTACTGGCCTGGAAGTGAACGTAAAATACGACCCTGCAAAATGGCTCACCATCAACGGGGATTTTAATTTCAATCAATTTAACCGGGAGGGGGCTTTTGAAGACCAGTCTTTTGACTTTGACGGAAACCAGTGGTTTTCAGAAATTACCACAAAAATCAAACTTCCGGCCCAAATTGACTTGGAGATAGCCGGTAATTACCAGTCAGGCTACCGCACGGTGCAAAGCGAAGTTTCTGACAATGCCTATGCCAATATAGGCGTGCGCAAAAAATTTCTGAAAGGTAAGGCAGTTGTCAATTTGGCTGTTCGTGATGTTTTCGCTTCACGGTATAGGGAAAGCGTAACAGACCAACCCACTTTTTACTTGTACAACTACGGCCAGCGTGGCAGATTTATTACCCTTGGGCTTAGCTATGGTTTTGGAAAAGGGGAAGCAATGACTTACTCGGGTGGCCGCAGGAGATAGGTTATTTTCAGAAAAATAGGATATTACAGAAATGAAATTATCAACTTTAAGTACCTCTTCCACCTGGAATGATGCCGGGTTGTTACTGATAAGAATTGCATTTGGGGCTGCCATGCTTTTTGGCCATGGCTTGGGAAAGTGGGGCAGGCTTTTTGGTGGGGAAGAAATAAAATTTGCCGACCCGTTCGGGGTAGGGCCTGTCGCGTCCCTGACCATGGCTGTGTTTGCAGAAGTGATATGTGCTATTTTGCTCATGCTGGGCTTGTTAACCCGATGGGCATTAGTGCCACTAATCATTACCATGGGCGTAGCATTTTTTACGGTTCATATTTCCGATGAGTTTGCCCGGCAGGAAAAAGCTATTTTGTTTGGGGTTACGTTCGTTGCCTTGTTTTTAACCGGCCCGGGACGTTTTTCGGTGGATGCTTTGTTGGATAACAAAAATAAATGACCTTATATAGCATTGCTGCAAGCCGTTAGCAATCCTATGCTAATGGCTTGCAATGCTGCTACTTATTTTTTCAAAAGTTCCGAATTAAGCGCCTAATCATCAGTTTAGTACTCCACCACTTTATCCACTGTAAGTTGGCGCATGGCTTCCCCTTCTTTGAGTTTGTATTGTAACTGGCGGGTTTTGCCGGTGGGTTGTGGGAGTGATGCTTTGGTAGCATAAATGGGGAAACGCTGTACCAAAGTACTTTCCACAATGGCAAACTCATCATGGCCTGTGTACCCTTCACTGGCTTTGCTTACTTTGGGAATATACATCTGGCTCATAGATTTGCCATTGTTTACCGAGTAGCCGATCACACTGCCAAACTTTTCATTTCCACTGGCAATATATACCAAAACTTCGGGGTAGGTATCATTATTTAAGTCGCCAATTTCAGCATCTATGACCGTGCCGGTTATTTTGTGGGTTACGGCCCGGTTATAAATTTCCAACCCAACAGGGCGTAAGGATAAAGTATCGTTATTCACCTCAATGAAAAACAGATAATCATCCCACATCAGCGATTTTGTGTAGGCTGTTTTATCAACCTGCCCGGCATCTAATTCTCCATTTATTTTGGTATACTCTCCTGCCAGGCTACCTCCTCCTGAGCAGTAAAAGTATAGCTTGTCCCGGTGTTCTTCTTTTTCTGTTTGGATAGAAACAGTGTTTTCGGTAAAGTGAAAGATAATGCCCACATTACCATCGTAGACTTTCAAATTATGGGGATCAATTACGGTAGCATTGGCATCAAAAGTACAGGTAGGCTTTTTCATATCAGCCCTGGAGCGCACAGAGACTTTCACCCGGTGTTCGTTGATTTTTTCTACCGAAACTCCTATCCAATCGTATCCTTCGCTGCGCTTATCATAATCTTCACTTGCATAGTTTCCATAATATGCTGTATTGAACTGCGGTGACTGCAAGTCATTTTCTACTGCGATGGTATCTTGTTGTGGCAGGTTTTGTTCCTTTTCATTTTTGGTAGGATTACAAGCTTGTAAAAAAAAAAACCGCAATCGGTAGTAAGAAAGGCAGTATTCCTAATCTTTTATGCATTTTAGATTTTGATTATATGATTTTCCAAATAGCTAATAACCTCATCAATCGCCCTGTCCTTCAGGGCGGGGCAAAATTTGTTAAAGGGCTAAAGCCCTGCGGTTAAGTTAGCTTTTTTTCCTCGCCCTGAAGGACGAGGTTACTGAGCTTCTTTCTCCCCCCCCGGGGGTACTGACTCTGTTGGGCTTTCTATTCTAAACACTGTCCTGAAGGTCAAGTTTTTAGTGCAATTTAGCGAAGAAATCCCAGAGGACGACGCCGATGCTTACGGATACATTGAGGGAGTGCTTGGTGCCGAATTGGGGAATTTCTATGCAGGTATCTGTCATCTCTATTACTTTGTCACTTACGCCTGAAACTTCATGGCCGAAGATGAGGCAGAACTTTTGGTCTTTGTAGGGTAGAAAATCCTGTAAGGGTACACTTTCGTCGGTTTGTTCTATGCCGATGATACGATAGCCATCTTCTTTCAACTTGCTTACCAAGGTACCTGCATCTTCTACATATTCCCAATCTACCGACTCGGTAGCACCCAATGCTGTTTTGTTGATTTCCCGGTGTGGAGGCTGGGCGGTGATGCCGCAGAGGTAGACTTTGTCTATCAAAAAAGCATCGGCTGAGCGGAAAGCCGAACCCACATTGTGCATACTCCGCACATTGTCTAAAACCACCACAATAGAAAGTTTTTTTGCCTGTTTGAACTCTTCCACCGAAAGGCGCTCCAGCTCTTCGTTTTTTAGTTTTCTCATGTATGCCAAAGTAAATTAACCAATCGTAAAGGTAAGGAACTAATCTATATTTTCACTTTGCCGAAAGGTGAACTTCTCTTTACATTTGTAAGATACACTTTACCCAACCATTGCCCGGAAGCATGCAGAAGACCCAGAAGAAAAAAGCCAAAAGCAAGCAAACCCCCTTGATGAAACAGTACTATACCATCAAGGCCCGATACCCGGGGGCGTTGCTGTTGTTCCGGGTGGGCGACTTTTACGAAACCTTCGGGGAAGACGCCATCACCACCAGCAAGGTGCTGGATATTGTGCTCACCAAACGCTCCAATGGCTCAGCTTCGGAAGTAGAGCTGGCCGGGTTTCCGCACCATGCGCTGGATAATTATCTCACCAAACTGGTGCGGGCTGGTTACCGCGTTGCCATCTGCGACCAGTTGGAAGACCCACAATATGCCAAAGGCATCGTAAAACGAGGCGTTACCGAACTGGTGACCCCGGGGCTTTCGCTCAACGATAATGTGCTGGACCAGAAATACAACAACTACCTGGCTTCCCTGCATTTCGATAAAAATGAGTGGGGCATTGCCCTGCTTGACCTTTCTACGGGGGAATTCCTGGCTTCTTCGGGCAACCGGGAATATATTGACAAACTGCTGCAAAGCTTCAACCCTTCCGAAATCATTTATAGCAAAGAAGCTAAAACTACTTTTGCCGAAAATTTCCCGGATAGCTGGAACACCTACCGCCTGGAAGATTGGGTATATAATTTTGATTACGCCTATGAAAAGCTCATCAAACATTTCAATACCCAAACCCTGAAAGGCTATGGCGTAGAAAAAATGCCCGAAGGTATCATTGCGGCCGGAGCCATTCTTTATTATCTGGAAGAAACGGAACATAACGAAATTAAGCACATTTCGGCTATTTCTCGCATAGAAGAAGAACGGTACGTTTGGCTGGATAAATTTACCATCCGCAACCTAGAGCTGGTTTATCCACAGCACGAAGCGGGCGTTCCTTTAATAAATGTACTTGACCATACCATCACGCCCATGGGCGCACGGCTGATGAAAAAGTGGGTGGTGTTGCCCCTCAAGTCCAAAACCCTGATAGAAGACCGCCTCAACACGGTAGAGGCTTTTCTCAACCAGGAAGAGTTGCATGATAAAATTACCCAGTACCTGAAACAGGTGGGCGATGTGGAACGGCTGATTTCTAAGGTGGCTGTGGGCCGGGTAACGCCCCGGGAAATGGTGCAACTGAAGAGGGCATTAAAAAATACGCTTCCTATAAAAAAAATACTCTCTGAGACAGAAATTCCCCAATTGAAAAAGCTGGGCGGGCAACTACATCCCTGCGAATTCTTAACAGAAAAAATAGAAAAGGAACTTAAAGATGATGCGCCTACCGTGAGTAACCAGGGCGGGCTTATCAATGATGGAATACACGAAGAGCTGGACGAACTGCGAAATATCGCTTTTTCGGGTAAAGATGTGCTGGAGAAAATCAGGGAAAGGGAGATACAAAGCACAGGGATTTCGTCTCTGCGGATTTCTTACAACAAAGTGTTTGGCTATTACCTGGAAGTAACCCACGCCCACAAACACAAAGTGCCCGAGGCTTGGATTAGGAAACAAACGCTGGTGAATGCCGAGCGGTACATTACCGAAGAACTCAAAGAGTATGAAGATAAAATCCTGACTGCCGAAGAGAAAATATATGAACTGGAATACAGGCTATTCCAGGAACTCATTACCCATGCGGCTGAATTTGTAACCCAGATTCAGCAAAATGCCCGCATCCTTTCGGTCATCGATTGCCTGGGTTGCTTTGCCCGCGTAGCACGTGAAAACCGTTACGTAAAGCCAAGTATTAACGAGTCGGATGCCATCAGTATTGAAGCCGGGCGGCATCCGGTGATTGAAAAGCAATTGCCGCCCGGCGAACCTTATATTCCCAATGATATTTGTCTGAACAGTGAGCAGCAGCAGATTATGATTATTACCGGGCCGAACATGGCAGGAAAATCTGCCTTGCTCCGGCAAACGGCCCTGATTGTACTCATGGCACAAATGGGTTCTTTTGTCCCCGCAGGTAAAGCCTCTATCGGCATTGTAGACAAAGTATTTACCCGCGTGGGGGCTTCCGATAATTTGGCAAAAGGAGAGTCTACTTTTATGGTAGAAATGATAGAAACGGCCAGCATCCTGAACAATCTCAGTAACCGCAGCCTGGTACTCATGGACGAGATTGGCCGGGGCACCAGCACCTACGATGGTATTTCTATTGCCTGGTCTATCGTAGAATATTTGCACAACCACCCGAAGCTGAAAGCAAAAACGCTATTTGCCACGCATTATCATGAACTGAACCAACTGGCCAATGAATTGGAGCGGGTGAAAAATTTTAATGTGGCTGTGAAAGAAATAGACAACCGGGTTATCTTTCTGCGCAAGTTAAAGAAAGGAGGGAGCGAACATAGTTTTGGTATCCATGTGGCACAAATGGCGGGTATGCCCAGGCAAATCGTTACCCGATCTAATGAAATTTTGCAACATCTGGAAAAAGACAAAATCAACGACCATGCCACTGAGAAGCTCCAGAAAATGCCCAAGGAAGAGTTCCAGCTCAGCCTGTTCGAGGCCGACCCCAAGTTTATGCGCGTCAAAGAATTGATAGATACGCTGGACGTGAACGCCACTTCGCCCATTGAGGCTTTGCTCAAGTTGAATGAAATTAAGGATATTTTGAAGTAAGCCATTCAGTTGGCAGCGGCAGTAGCAGTTATGCACACCCTGCCTACTGCCAACTAAACATTTAATAGCACACCCTGCCTGGTTAACTCTCCTTAACAATCTAATAATATTATCATAATCCACAGAAAACAAGAATAGATAATAGGAACAGTACCTTTGTGATAGGTAAGCTGTGCCAAAAATATTTATAAATATTAAACATAGTTTATAAATGTTTTGTATATTTATACTAAAACTTATTATATATACTAAACATTTTGTTCTTTATTGTTTTGCTCTTACCCAAACTGCTTTCAATCATCAATCTCAATATAAACTAAAATAATCTACCCTTGAACAAAGCCACGTAAACTATGAAAAAGGAACAAAAATTTCTACCCCATTTCTTCCGGGAGGTTCGCATGCTCTTGCTTGTGCTGCTATTCTCCACGGGAGGCACTGCCCTTGCCCAGGACGATACAGTAAAAGGCAAAGTAAACGGCACAGATGACGCCATGGGGATACCCGGAGTGAATATCATTCTCAAAGGTACTTCCACGGGTACTGTTACAGATAGTGACGGTAATTATGCCATTCAGGTACCCGGTGGTTCGGGCACTTTAATCTTCTCATTTATCGGTTACCAGCCGGAAGAAGTGCCGGTAAACGGACAGTCTGTTATCAATGTAGCATTGACACCTTCTATAGAACAGCTTTCTGAAGTGGTAGTTACCGCCCTGGGTATTGAGCGGGAAAGCCAGTCGCTGGGATATGCCGTGCAGGAAGTGGATGGAGAAAACCTGAACGAAGCCCGGGAAACAAATTTTACCAATGCACTGGCCGGGAAAGTGGCCGGATTAGATATCAAATCTAACACAGGAGTGGGCAGCTCAACCCGGGTGATTCTCCGGGGTGAGTCTTCGCTGAGTATCAATGGCAACCAACCGCTTTTTATCGTAGATGGCATACCCATCAGCAATGATATTAACAATACCACAGCGGCAGATTATGGCAATGGGGCCTCGGAAATTAACCCGGCTGATGTGGAAAGTGTAAACGTACTGAAAGGGCCGGCAGCAGCGGCTTTGTACGGTTCAAGAGCTGCCAATGGTGCCATTGTGATTACAACCAAGTCAGGAAAAAATAAAAGAGGGCTGGGCCTTTCGGTCAATTCCAGTGTAACTTTTGAAGATGTTTTGCGACTGCCCAAGTTTCAGAATGAGTTTGGAGGCGGCTCCAACGGGCTGTTTGAAGGTTCTAACTTCGGTTATCAGGGCAATCTTGATTTGTACCCCAATGGTATTCAGGATGGGTATGACGAAAGTTGGGGACCCCGCCTGAATTTTGGCCCTAACCGTGCGCAATTTGACTCCCCCACCACCAATGGGTTCAGGGGTGCGGATGTACACTTGCGCAACCGGGGCGATATTATTCCAACACCCTGGGTATCCCAACCTGATAATGTGGATGATTTCTTCGAATTGGGACGCACTTTGTTTAATAACGTAGCTGTGGCCGGGGGGAGTGACAAAGGGAATTTCCGCTTATCGTATACCAACCTGAGCCAGAAAGGCATTGTGCCCAATAACGATTTGGAGCGGAATACCATTGCTCTGAACACAAGCTACAATTTAACCGATAAGTTCAGGGCAGATATCAGCATGAGCTACATCAAAACAGAAGGGACCAACCGCCCCGACCAGGGCTATGGCCGGAACACACCCATGTATTTTATGCTCTGGATGACCCGGCAAGTAAATATCAATAGCTTGCGTGATTACTGGCAGCCCGGCCTGGAAGGAATTCAGCAATTTCAATACAATTATGGCGAAAACCATAACAATCCCTTCTTCTACCAGTATGAAAATACCAGCAGCCAGTTCAAAGACCACTTATTAGGAAAGATTTCGCTTACCTACGACTTTGATGCGCACTGGAGTCTCATGGTGCGTACTGGAACAGACATGTACAACGACCACCGGCCCATCAGGCGTGCTGTAAGCACCGTGGGGAATGATAATGGCCGATACCAGGAGTCTGACTTTTATTTTGAAGAAAGAAATTCTGATTTTTTGCTGAAATATGATTTGAACAGTCCCGGAAAATTCGGTATGGCCATTTCAGTCGGTGCCAACCGCCTGGACCAAATCCGCAGAAGTAAAACTACGGTAGCACCGGAATTACTTATTCCCGGTATTTATAATTTGGGCAATAATGCCGCTCCCCTCCAAACAAACGAGTACAATTCAAAAAAACGGATTAACAGTGTGTACGGACTGGCCCAGTTTGATTACAATAATATGCTCTTCCTGGATGTGACAGGGCGTAACGACTGGTCCAGCACCTTGCCTGAGGATAACAACTCTTATTTTTATCCTTCCGTTTCTTTCAGCACCCTGTTTAATGAAATATTTTCTTTGCCTCAGTTTGTAAACCTTGCCCAATTACGCCTGGGCTGGGCGCAGGTAGGAAATGATACAGGCCCCTATCAACTCTACAATTCATTCAATTATGAACTGCCCTGGGGGGGTGAATTAGCACTTTCTGAGCCTTCATCCCTAAAAAACCCCCAGTTAAAACCCGAATCTATCAGCACCTATGAAATTGGGGCCAATGTGCAACTTTTTGACCAACGGCTGGGCATAGATTTCACCTATTATGACATCCGCTCCAAAGACCAGATACTGAATATTCCGCTTACTGAAACCAGTGGGTACACCTCCAGGGTAATCAATGCCGGGGAAATCAAAAACCAGGGCATAGAACTGATGCTGACGGCTACCCCCATTAAGCTGCAAGGTGGCTTCCAGTGGGATATGAGTATCAACTTTGCGAAAAACAATTCTGAAGTGGTTGCACTGGCAGAAGGGATTGACGCTTTTGTACAGTCTGCACCGGGAGAAGAAGCTACGGTAGAAGCCAGAGTAGGCGAACGCATGGGTGCTTTGTACGGCCCCGGTTTTGAGCGTGTGCCGGAAGGCCCCATGCAAGGGGAAATCATTATTGGCGTCAACGGCTTGCCTATCAAAACTACCGAACCCATCTATCTGGGCAATTTCAATCCTGACTGGACAGGCGGAATTTCCAATACATTTTCCTTCAAAGGACTTTATGCGCGGGCTTTGTTTGATTTCAGGCAGGGAGGTACTTTCATCTCCCGCATGTATAACAAAGGCATGGGCGCGGGTATTCTGGAAGAATCTGCCCTTGAAAGAGCCGCCAGAGAACCCGGCACTGAATATGATGCCCCCTACTATAGGGCAGGTGCCGTGCTGAATGATGATGGCACTTACAGCCAAAACCTGATGAGTACCGACGGCACTGCCAGCGAAGGGGTTTATGGTACTGGTGCCCGCAATTACTACAAACAGTACTTTGACCACAACTCCGAAGCCCAGCTGATTGACGCTTCTTATGTAAAACTCAGGGAAGTAGCAGTGGGTTATACCCTTCCCCAGGCCCTTTTGGGTGATTTCCCGCTCACAAATATCAGAATATCTTTTGTGGGAAGAAACCTCGTGCTCTGGACAGAAAATCCGCATTTTGACCCGGAAACGGCCATGGCAACTACCGGGGGCGGACTCATCCCTGGTTTTGAAAACATGAGCCTTCCTTCTACCAAAAGCTGGGGTTTTAATCTGAGTTTTGATTTATAATTCATACAAGAAACTATCCATTCATCATGAAAAGATTCTTAATAAAACCAATCATATTGCTGTGGGTACTGAACCTGATTACCATAGGTTGTACCGAAGATTTTGAGGAAATCAATACCAATCCCAATGCGCCCGAGCAGCTCTCCAATCCGGGCTTGTTATTGCCTGACGTGTTGCGTTCTTCCATGAACGACCATTATACAGGGTCGTGGAGAAGAGGCGCTATTGTGGCCGACTATTTATCCAATCAGTTTGTAAGTGCATTTGACTGGACGCCCTCCGATGCGGATGAATACTTTCTGTGGAGCTTTTACGGGCATATGCGCGACTTAAATACCATGATGGAAATGGCTACCGAACGGGATTTGAAAAATTACCAGGGCCTTGTGCTGGTGCTCAAATCCTACTTTTTCCAGTCAATGACAGATATTTATGGCGACATCCCCTATTCCGAAGCTAACCAGGCCAAAAGTGATAATATCAACTTCCCGGCCTATGACACCCAGGAATCAATTTACAATGGTATCCTGGCCGATTTGGAAGAAGCCAACAATCTGCTGGGCAGCGGAGATGAACCCATTACCGGCGACATTTTGTACGATGGCGACCTCCTCAAATGGAGAAAATTTGCCAACTCCCTTCAATTACGCTGCCTCATGCGCGTTTCTGACCGGAAAGACCCTTCGGCAGATATGAACAGAATTGTAAGCGACCCGGCAAAATACCCTTTATTTGAAAACCATACCGAACAGGCTGCCCTGCAATACCTGGAAGAATTGGGCAATGAGTTTCCCCGCTACCGCTCCACCGTGGGCAGCTTTGCCGGAACCACCCATGCCTCCGTAACCATGGTAGATATGCTTAAAGCATTGAATGACCCTCGTTTGTTTGTGTTTGCCCAGCCCACACCAGCCACCGCCGGAAGCAGTAACCCTGAGTATGCGGGCGTGCCCAATGGCATTGCCAATGAAGATTTGTACAACGGTGGAAGTGCCAACCAGTCGCCTCCGGGCCAGCTGTGGGCACCCATTGACTGGAACCCTGAACTGGCTTCTCCCACTGCGGCACAAAGCCTGATGATGACGTATTCCGAGTTACAATTCATTTTGGCCGAAGCCGCGGAAAAAGGCTTCATTACCGGAGATGCCGAAGCATTTTATGTAAAAGGCATCCAGGGCCAGTTTGATTATTATGCCAGCAGGATTCCTGAAAATTATGTATTCCCTACCGCAGCTGATGTGCAGCCAGACGCCGCCTATTATACCCAGGAAAGTGTAGCCTATACCGGGTCGCAGGAAGAAAAGTTAGGGAAAATCTGGCAACAGAAGTGGTTGGCCCTCTTCAACTGTGGCTATGAAGGTTGGTCGGAATGGAGAAGGACAGGCGTACCTGAGATAGTAGCAGGCCCCAACAGCCTGGGCTTTGTGCCGGTAAGGCATTTATACCCGCTGACAGAGCAAAACCTTAATAAGAAAAACTACGACGCAGCAGTAGCCCGGCAGGGTGAAGACAATACACAAACCCGGGTTTGGTGGGATGTTGACTAATTTAACAAACTGCTCTTTACGCTAAACTTTGACGAACATTAAGCAACCAACCATGAAAAATAAATATTTAATACCTGTTTTTTTCTTCCTCTTTTCCCAGGGTGTTTTTGCCCAGGATCCTATAGTTTACTTACCCCTGGATACCGATTTGAATGATGCCAGCGGTAATTCCCTGCACGGCACTGATGCGGGAACAGCCTCCACGGAATTTGTTGAAGACACACAAAGAGGGGCCGTAGCAAAATTTCCGGTAGCCGCCCATGTCCAGCTGCCGATTGACCCAATGCTTGATTTCGGTACCGAAGACTTTTCCGTAGCCTTTTGGGTAAAAATTGATAATACTGTGATTCCCGGTGGAGACCCGGTGATAATCGGTAACAAGGACTGGGGCAGTGGGGGCAACCCCGGGTTCCTGGTAGCCCTGGACGGTGCCAACGATGCCACTTCCCACCTCTGGACGGTGAACGCTGCCGATGGGGCAGGCGGAAGATTAGACTGGGATGCCGATGATAATGCCACACCCAACCTGGTAGACAATCAATGGCATTTTGTAGCGGTTACCTTTGACCGGGATGCCACCATGAATGTGTACATGGATGGGGAACTGAAACAATCTGACCCGGCCGATGACTCCAAAAACCTGACTTTGGCCCCTGGCGATCTGGCACCGGATGATTTGCCTTTTACCATCATGCAAGACGCTACCGGAGCCTATGGCCATGACTTTGAGGCCATGCTGGATGATATTCTGATTTATGACTATGTCCTTTCCACAGAAGAAGTAACCAGCCTGAATGAGAATGGATATACCATCAATCCTTCTTTAGGAGCAGATGTATATCTGCCTTTTGATGGCGACCTGAACGATGTCAGTGGAAACGAACTACACGGTACTGATGCTGGCACTGAAGCCACAGCATTTGTAGAAGATAACGAAAGAGGCATGGTCGCTGATTTTCCGACCACTGCCCATGTACAATTACCGATTGACCCAAAACTGGATTTCGGCACCGAAGACTTTTCCGTTGCCTTTTGGGTAAAAATTGATAATACTGTGATTCCCGGGGGCGACCCGGTGATAATCGGTAACAAGGACTGGGGTAGTGGGGGCAATCCGGGCTTCCTGGTAGCCCTGGACGGTGCCAATGATGCTACTTCCCACCTCTGGACGGTGAATGCAGCCGATGGGGCAGGCGGAAGGTTAGACTGGGATGCCGATGACAATGCCACACCCAACCTGGTGGACAACCAATGGCATTTTGTAGCTGTTACCTTTGACCGGGATGCCACCATGAATGTGTACATGGATGGGGAACTGAAACAATCTGACCCGGCTGATGACTCCAAAAACCTGACTTTGGCGCCTGGCGACCTGGCTCCGGATGATTTGCCTTTTACCATCATGCAGGATGCCACCGGAGCCTATGGGGATGATTTTGAAGCCATGCTGGACGATGTACGGGTGTGGAAAGGCAAAGCCCTGAGTGCTGAAGAAATTACCGAGGTTTTCAATTTTACCATTGAGCAACCCAATGATGAAACGTACGGGGCAGATGTGTACCTCCCGTTGGATATGGATTTGAATGACCTCAGTGGCAATGCCGTAAATGCTACTGATGCAGGAGCAGAGCCGACCCAGTTTGTGGAGGATGCCATTCGGGGTACTGTGGCTGAATTTCCGGTTGCAGCCCATGCTCAGTTTCCTGCGGATGCGCCTTTGCTGGATTTTAGTACAGAAAACTTCAGCGTTTCTTTCTGGATAAAAATTGACCCCAATATTGGTACAAGCGGCGACCCGGTAATTTTGAGCAACAAAGACTGGGGCAGTGGAGGAAACACAGGTTTTCTGGTAGCCCTGGATGGAGCCGATGACCCTTCTGCTCACCTTTGGACAGTGAATGCGGCCGATGGGGCAGGCGGAAGATTAGACTGGGATGCTGATGATAATGCCACGCCCAATTTGAAAGATGGGCATTGGCACTTCGTGGCCGTAGCGTTTGACCGGGCGTCTACCATGAATGTGTATTTTGACGGGGAACTCAGGCAAAGCGACCCAGCAGAAGACTCTAAAGATTTGACATTGGTGCCGGGTAGCCTTACATCTGAATTTCCCTTGACTATTATGCAGGATGGTACCGGGGGTTATGGCGATGATTTTTCAGCTCGTCTGGATAACATCCGCATCTGGAAAGGGAAAGTAATCAGCGCAGAAGAAGTAGCTACTATTTTTGAAGAAGATGAAGGCAACGGGGATGGCGGAAGTGGCGAAATTGTACTGGGAAATTCACTTTTTGAAGAGGAAGCAGAGGTTTTCAAAATATATCCCAATCCGGTGGTGAACAACCAGGCTTTGATCACATACCAACTGTCTTCTTCTTCCGATGTAAGCATCAGCATTTTTGACGGAACAGGCCAAAAGATGCAAACTATTGTGAATGAGAAAGTTGCCGCCGGAAGCCACACGGTAACCTGGGATACTTCCTCTTATACACCTGGCTTATACTATTATCGACTGGAGGGTACCCAACTGCAAAAGTTTGGAAGGGTCATCATTCTGCGATAATCTCATTTGAAATAAGACATTAAAAACTTAAAGACTAACTAAAATGAAATCCATAAAAATATTCTTCTGGCTTCTGATTTTCGTAAACATCCTTTTCCTCTCTGGCTGCGATGAACATGGTGATCCACAGGCAGATATTCCTTTAAATGAGCAGGAAAAAGCCACTGTATCTATGAGGGGCGTATGGGGGCAGCCTTCCGATGCATTGTTGCCACCCGGTACTACCGAAGGTGTGCTGGACAGTTTGCTGCTGGAATTCAGGATTGATGATACCTATAATCCCAGCACCTTCTCGGCTACCGGAGCGGGTTATTTTTTCAGCACCAATGATGGGCTTTGGAACTGGATGGAAGCATCCACATCCCAAATAGAACTGGTGAATGTAACGCCGATTACTCAAATTGAGGTTATGAAAGAGGCAGCGACTATTCGGGTAACTTTCAATTATGAACCACCCTCCGGAGGCCGTCTTTCCGGGGCAGGTGTGTATGGCGTTACACTGAATAAAATCGCCCCTTAATACGGACGGCGGACATCCTTGTCCGTTCCCCTGCGGACAAGGATGTCCGTTCTCCAGGGTTTAAATATTTAACATTTACAAAAAAATGATTAGAAAAATATTAACGAAACCTTACGCCATTATATCATTTTTGGCAATGGTAATCTGTTTTGGATACGCCTGTACTCCCCAAAAAGAGCCAAATGCAGAAGCCTTGGGCATTCAACACGTCATCGTTATCGGCGTAGACGGCATGAGCCCGAATGGAATCATCAATGCAAAAACCCCGGTGATGGACGAAATGATGAAGAATGGGGCTTACACCTTAAATGCCCGGGGTGTGCTGCCCACCAGCAGCAGTTCTAACTGGGCATCGATGGTAGCCGGTGCCGGGCCGGAGCAGCATGGCATCACCTCCAACGGGTGGGAAAGGGATGACCACGTTCTGCCATCAGTAACTACGGGCATGGAAGAAATTTTTCCTACCATTTTCAGCGTTGCCCGTGAGCAGCAGCCTGAACTGGAAATCGGGGCTATTTATCACTGGGGTGGGTTTGGTCGGCTCATTGAAAAAAGCGCATTGAACTATGATAATAACGGGGAAGATGAATACGCCACCACCCAGGCAGCCGCGACCTATATTCAGGATAAAAAGCCCGGTTTTTTATTCGTTCATCTGGATCATGTAGACCATGCCGGGCACCATGATGGACATAAAACAGCCCCTTATTATCAGGCTGTTAATGTAGCCGACTCGCTGATAGGCCAAATTATTCAGGCCACTAAAGGTGCCGGAATTTTTGAAAAAACCACCTTCATTGTCTCAGCCGACCACGGGGGCATTGGGTACGGGCATGGTGGAGAAACCATTGACGAAATTGAGATCCCGTTCATCGTGTATGGAAAAGGCGTAAAGAAAGGCCACCTCATCAAAGAAAATATTTATACGTATGACAATGCGGCTACTGTGGCTTTTATGTTGGGTGTGCAACAGCCGTACGCCTGGATTGGCAAACCTGTGAAGAGTGCGTTTGAAGGCTTTCCCGAGCCCAAAACAGGAAACCAAAAAGCCCTCATCGCCGCTCCCATCATCTACCCAAAGCCCAACTTGTACGACCCTGCTGGAGGGTTGTTTGTGGATGAAGAACCTACCGTGAAAATAGAAGCCGTCACGGAAGGCGCAGAAATCAGGTATACCCTGGATGGCACGATGCCCACAAAATCTTCAACATTATACCAGCAACCTTTTACATTGAGCGAAAGTGCAGTGGTAAAGGCCAAAGCCTTTGCAGGTGAAAATGAAGAAAGTAATACAACAGATGCCTTTTTCCGATTGGTAAAAAGTAATGCCGGGAATGGAGTAAAATATAGTTATTATGAAGGGGAAGACTGGCAATTTCTTCCGGTATTCGCTACCTTAAATCCGAAAAAAACAGGCACAAAGTATCAGTTCAGGATAGACGACATCAATGAAGTGGAAGGACAATTTGCTATTTACTTTACGTCTTTCCTCAAAATTGATGAAGCCGGAGAATATCGGTTTTACACCACCTCAGATGATGGCAGCAAGCTATATATCAATGATGAAGAAGTGGTGAACAATGACGGGGACCATGGCGCGATAGAAAGAATGGGAACGGTGACCCTGCAACCGGGTTTTCACAAAATTGATGTAGCGTATTTTAACAAAGCAGGAGGGAGCTGGCTGGATGTATATTACAAAGGTCCTGGCACGCCCAAACAAATTATACCTGCGGATAGGCTTTTTTTAAATAAAGAGTAAGTACAGACAAATAAATATCATCGCAAACCTTCCAGGTTTCAGCGAGAATAATGCTTTTTAGCGAGAAAATCGCTAAAAACCTGGAAGGTTTTGCCATCGGGCAAAACCAATTATAAACTCTACTACCAAATCACACATGAAATCCCCCCGCTTTCTACACAATTCAACTGGTTTTTGGTTTATTATTTGGTGCATGGTTGCCTCCTTTGGCGCCTACTTTTGTATGTATGCCTTTCGCAAGCCTTTCAATACAGGTTTGTATGAAGCATTTGAACTCTGGGGCATGGGCTACAAAACGGTGCTGATCATTTCGCAGGTGGCAGGGTACATGATTTCCAAATTTCTGGGCATCAAGGTTATTTCCGAATTAAAAGCTTCCCACCGCATCCGCCTTATTCTGGGGCTTATTCTTTTTGCAGAAATTGCCCTGCTTGGGTTTGGCCTGGTGCCGTTTCCATTCAACTTTGTGTTCCTCTTTCTGAATGGACTTCCCCTCGGTATGGTATGGGGCGTAGTGTTTAGTTTTCTTGAAGGCAGACGGGTTACGGAAGTCATCTCCTTCGGCCTGAGCATCAGTCTGATTGTGGCTTCAGGCATCCTGAAAACTGTCTACCTGGAAGTTCATTCTATCTTCCCTTCCATCTCAGAATTTTGGATGCCTTTTGTAATCGGGCTTATTTTTCTTCCTTTATTCTGTTTTTTTGTATGGATGCTTTCGGTGATTCCGGCTCCTTCTCAGGAAGATGTAATGTTACGAGAAGAGCGGGTACCCATGAGCCGGAAAGATAAAATAGTGGCCTTAAAAAAATATGGATTTGGACTGTTCTGCCTGGTCATTGCGTATGCCATGCTGGCTACCTTGCGCGATTTCAGGGATAATTTTTCGGTAGAAATCTGGAACGAAATTGCAGAACATTGGAATTCAGCCGTATTCTCACAGACAGAAATGATCAGCGGGGTAATTGTGTTAATGGCCGTAGGAGCTATTTCTATTTTTAAAAATAATGTCCGGGCTTTTTGGGCTACGATTGCCCTGATTGCTTTTGGTATCCTGTCCAGCGGACTCAGTACCCTTTTATTTGAATGGGGCATTATATCTCCTTTTCTCTGGATGCTTTTTCTGGGTACAGGCTTGTTTTTGGCCTATATTCCTATGCAAATTGCCTTGTTTGAGCGTATGATTGCCACCTTCAGAATAAAGTCCAACGCTGGTTTTTTCGTGTACATTTGTGATGCCATTGGGTACCTGGGCAGTGTGATGTTATTGCTTTACAAAGAGTTTTTCAGCAAGTCTATGGATTGGTCTGCGGTGATGATCAAATTCAGCTATCTTACTACTATTACCAGCGTTTTACTTTTGTTGGCAGCCATTGTCTTTTTTCACAAAAAACTAAATCCGGCGATTGCTTCATCCGCGTCGGTAAAACCCGTAGAATCTCTTAGTTGAAAATAGTAGCAATATTTTCTTCGGCAAACCCGGCGCTGGACGTCATGCCTTTCCCACCAATGCCTGTAAAAATGAAGATTTTGCCATCAATGCTGTGGGTAAAAATTTCCTGTGGGTGCTGGCTATAATACCCTGCCCAGCTTTTGGCAATTTTGTTTACTTCAAAAGTTACGATGCGTTGGGCTTCCTGCAAAATCAGGTCATTGATGTGTTGCTGAATATCGTAGCCCAGGCTTTCCCAGGTAGCTGCGGGGGCATACTCATGGGAATCCCCAATGATGATGCTGCCATCGGTTGCCTGCTTAAACAATACGTGAATTCCCCACTTTTTCAGTTCAGTATAATGGTCAGGCGTATTTAATGAAGCAAAGGACGGACATTGGGAAAAAGACTCGTACCGCCGGATAGACAAGCCCGTCAGTATATTGCCGGGCAGGGCAATTTCAGGCATCGGTAGGGTTCGCATCATCTGAAGTTTGCTCACCACCAGCCCACTTTGGCTAAATAGGTCAGGAAACAATATACGAAATTCAGAGCCGTTACAGATGATGATTTTCTCAGCAGAAAATGTTTGTTCTTCCGAAGTTATAAGCCTGGTATTCTTATCCGTAGTTTCTATGGCATTGGCTGTGCAAGCACTTTTGTATACGAAATTGGGAAATTTTTCCTGCATAAATGTCAGCAACCGGTGTATCATCATTTCAGGTGCTACACTGATTTCCTGAGGAAAATATAACCCTTCCAGCACATACGATGGGTTTAAAACAGGCCATTTTTTCAGGCACTGCTCTTTCGTCCAAAACTCACAAGCGTATCCCCGGGTGTCAAAAATCTCTTTTGCCTCATGCAACAGTTGCTGTTCCTCTTTGTCAGAAGCCAGGTAAATACTGCCGTTTTTCCGGCCTGAGAGGTCAAACTGTTCCTGGATTTCGTTGTAAATTTCCAAACTTCGGGCGCCATACCGAAACCACCGGCCTGCCATGCCCGAAGGTACTACCTGCCCAAAATTCCTGACCGTGGCCGATTGGGGGCGGCTGTCTTTTTCCGTTAATAGTACTTTCAATCCTTTTTGCAGGGCATGGTAGGCATGGAAAGTGCCCAAAACGCCTCCTCCTACTACAATCAGGTCAAAATTTTTTTTCATTCTTGCAAATTAAAATTCCGGCCTGTGGGGACACCATAGCCGTCAGTTAATAATATTTCCCAAGGTTTGTGTCCTTACAATTTTCGTGTGGGCTGTGCGGACACAGCCCACGGGGAAGGTTCATTGACCTGACAAAATTGTTAGCCTGACGGCTATGGTGGAGACACAGGCCGGGGTAATTGTTTGTTCGACAGGCTGGGCGCCCCGGGCATCTTGCCTGTCGTGATACTAATTGAACAGGTGAGACGCCTGTTGTACTTTGATTAACTATCATTACCAAGGCAAAGAATAGGTTTTTACGTAACTGAAACATTTGATGGCTTCAATCACGCCTTCTTTTACACCAAGCCCGGAGTCTTTGATACCGCCAAAGGGTGATTTCTCGATGCGGTATCCCGGCACCTCATTAATATTCACCGTGCCTACTTTCAGAGATTTCACAGCTTTAATGGCATGTTCCAGGTTGCGGGTAACCACCCCGGAAGCTAGTCCATAAGCTGTAGAATTCGTCAGTGCAATGGCATCGTCCAGGTCTTTTACTTTCATAATGGGTGCCAGTGGCCCAAAAGATTCACAGGTAATCATTTGCGCATCCCGTGGCACGTCGGTGATTACCGTGGGTGCCAGCAATGCGCCTTTTCTTTCCCCACCCAGCATCACTTTGGCGCCTTGTTTTACGGCTTTCTGTACAACCTCCTCAAGATATTCCGCGGCCGGTTCATCAATCACCGTGCCTACCCGCGTAGATGAGTCAGCAGGGTCACCATAGGTATATTCTTTGGCAGCTTCTACAAAGCGTTCAGTAAATTCATCCAAAATGCTTTCCTGTGCTAAAATTCTTTTTACAGCTGTACATCTTTGCCCGGAATTTCGGAATGCGCCCTCGGTAGCCAGTTTAATGGCCAAATCCATATCGGCATCTTCCAGGACGATGAGTGCTGCATTTCCACCCAATTCTAGTACCAGTTTTTTGTAGCCAGCGGTACGGGAAATGGCTTTACCAACGGCTACACTTCCCGTAAAAGATACCAACTGCACTTGATCATCTTTCACCAGCGGAATGGCTACTTCTTCGGTTGGGCCTAGCAGCACACTCAGCATGTATGGTGGCAACCCGGCTTCATACAAAAGCTCAGCAAAACGGATGGCCGTTAGCGGTGTTTTCTCTGAAGGTTTCAGAATCAGGGGCGTACCGGCAGCAATGGCAGGTGCTACTTTATGCACTACCTGGTTCAGCGGGTGGTTGAATGGCGTAATGGCTACAGCCAGTTCCAGCGGCTCGCTGATGGTGTAAATCTTTCGGGCTTTTCCCTGGGGTGATATGTCGCAGGAATAAATTTCCCCATCATCATGCAGGGCTTCAATGGCTGCAAAAGTGAGTACATCGGTAGCTCGGCCAACTTCATACAGCGTTTCATTCATACAAAGCCCGGATTCTGCACAAATCAGGCGGGCAAACTCTTCTTTTCGCTCTTGCAACAAGTGTTTGGCTTTCTCAAGAATTTGTGAGCGCTCGTATCGGGTTAACACTGTACCACCCTTTATCCCCACCTCAATGGCTTTTTTCACTTCTTTATTCCCAACTTCTGTTACAGTGCCTACCAACGATCCGTTGTACGGATTGGTAACTTCAAGAAGATGATCAGAGTACACTTTTTCACCTGCAACATAACTATGCAATGCCAGGGTATCAGTATTTTTCGCTACGCTTTCAGGTTTTGCCTTTGCTAATGTTTTCATATTTCAAATATTTATTGCGTACCATTCAGGCAAAACTCAAAAATGTCAAAGTTTCTGGGGTCACCTGCCGCTTTTCTTTGATAGGTTGCATTTAAAGGATGGGAAATCACCATGGGCACCATTTCTTCATACCTGCCCCCATGCGAACGCAAACCTGAGTCCAGGGCAGATAGATCGTGGTGGGCCGGAGTCCTGCCCAATACAGTATCCCGGGCTGATAACACGATGAGGTCGCCAATACGGTCTGCCGGTTGTTCTAAAAGATGTAATGCTGTGTCATGCCCATGCACTTCGGTAATGCCGGGCTGTTGCTGCAGCCATGCTTTGATTTTGGCCGCTTCAGCACCTTCGGGCAAGTGGATGGCTATGTAAGATCCCAATGCCCCATGGTGCTTCACGTAAGGGTCAGTAATCGGACAAATGATCCGGAAACCATCACCAAATGCTTCGGTTAA
Source organism: Cyclobacteriaceae bacterium (assembly GCA_965230065.1). Classification (GTDB taxonomy): domain Bacteria; phylum Bacteroidota; class Bacteroidia; order Cytophagales; family Cyclobacteriaceae. Next base: position 2,227,018 of record OZ245942.1, read on the forward strand.
CAGGCTTTCCACATAAATTACCTTTGGGCTGCCATCCGGATTTTGTTTGGCATTCATACCATGATCGGCAGTAATGCCTACAATGGCCCCTTGTTCTATCAATTTACCAAATTCAGCGTCAATAGCCTGGTAAAAATTCAGGGATTCGGGCGCTTCTGGCGCATATTTATGCTGCATATAATCGGTAAGGGAAAGATAGAGAAAATCAGCTTTCTTTTGTTTGAGCAAGGCTACTCCGGCCTTGAGTACAAACAGACTGGCTTCAGCACTGTACACCTTGGGTGTGCTCAAATCCAGGGTTGCCTGAATATCAGAAATACCATGCGTTTCTTCCTGTGCCTCATTGGCCTTTTCTGCCGAGAAAGCAATGCCTTCTAATTGATATGACAGAATATCCCTGAGTTTATCTTTAGCGGTTACAACGCCCACTTTCCGTCCGGCTTGGGCAGCGGCTGCCAGAATGGTAGGTGTTCTCAAATACTTTGAAGAATTCATCATTACTTCCTGGTCCAGGTCACGGTCATAGAAAAAGTTACCACAAATGCCATGTTGGGCAGGAGAAACGCCCGTAACGATGGAAGAATTATTCACATTGGTAAAAGAAGGCAAAGCGCCACGCACCATGCCCCGGTAGCCATGAAAAGCCATTTGCTTCAGGTTGGGCATCTTATCATGTGCCAGGGCTACGTCCAGGTATTCATCCCCACAGCCGTCAAAGCATATGACTGCCACAGGCCGGGAAGGTAAGCGGTATGTTTTATCATTCACATGAAATGAATCATTGGTTTGGTTCATCATCAATTGTTTAGTCAGCGAAAAATTATTGTTTAGTATATATAAAATAAGTTTAATATAAACATACAACATTTTCATAAAATTTGTTGCCTGTTTTCGCGATTTTTTGTGAAAAAGTACTTAAAAAAATTAAGAAAGAAAGGATTGAAGAGCTTGTCAACTATATGGTTGTTAGTCAACTATCTATCAACTACCTGAACCAATGTAATAGTAAGCTTTTGACCCGAATTACAACTTATAAAAAATGTAAAAAGAATAATGAGCCGGACGTTTATATGCTGCTTAGATTATTGCAGGAAACAAATCAGGTGAAAAAATAGAAAACGAGCATGAGGGCGTCTTCGTCACCAGGGTTTGAAAGTTTGTGGCCAATCCGCCCATCAAAAAAGAGGGAATCACCAGCATGGAGCACATATTTTTTCCGGCCAATGGTGTATTCTATGTTACCTTTCAGAAAATATTTGTATTCGTAGGCATCTGTTTTGATGGCATGTGCTCGTCGGGCACCTTTTTTTACTTCAAGGGTTACGATGTCTACCGGCTGGTCTTTGATATGGGTAGTGAGTATCCTTCGATACAAAAAGCCCTCTTCAGGCTCTTTTTCAAAAGATTTGTAACTACTGCCCCGCTTGATAACCACTTTGGGCTCATTATTCAGTTGGTCAATATCTTTGAAAAAATCATTGAGGTCAAGCTTTAATGCTTTGATAATTTTGAAGAGTACCGGAAGGGAAGGAATCGTGCGGTTGTTTTCAATTTGAGAGATGAGTCCTTTGCTTACGCCGGCATCATCGGCAAGTTCTTGTACGGTAACGCCTTTCCGCTTGCGGTCATCCCTGATTTTCTGACTAATTTGAAAGAGAATGTGTTCTTCCATGGAGTTTTAATATGTGTTTGTATTGAGTTGAACCTATCACGATCTTGCAAACAACAATAGTTGTTCATAGTTTCCATTATCCGCTGCTTTTACCGCTTTCAAGTAAGTGCCTCGAGTGTCACCTTGATGCACTAAATCATCAGCGCCCCAACTGAATAAAGGCAATTTATAGAGTTGATTAATAATCACATCAGCCATTAATCGGCTATGGCGGCCGTTTCCGTTAGGAAAGCAATGAATACTTACAATTCTATGTTTGAACCGTATTGCTATTTCATCTGGAGAGAATGTTTTGTTCTGCACCCAAAAATGAGCGTCATCACAGAGCATTTTTAAAGCTGATGGTATTTCCCATTTATCTACCCCTAAATTTTTATTCGTCTTTCTGAATTTTCCAGCCCATGCCCAAACATCACCATACATCCGCTTGTGCAGGTTACAAATAAATTTTTCAGTTAAAATTGTTTCTGCCTTTAAAGATTTACTGAGAACCCATTGTAAGGCATCTTCAATATTTTGTTGTTCAAACTCATCCAACTCTCCTCGTGTGGCAATCGTCGGAATCAATAAACCTTCTTTTTCATCTTCATCTAATGGCGTTTGCCCATCAATATATGCTAAGTCTAATCCCATAAAGCTTTAGGAAGTTCCTGCTTGATTATGATGGTTCGTTCTTCAATTGCCTTTTTTATACGCTGTCTGGTATTTTCCTGGTCTTCAAGCTTCATTGTATTGGAAGTTCGGGAAACTATTTTTTCAGCCAGTGAACGGGCTTTATTTTCTATATATTTTTCCAGCGACCCTTCTTTAGGAACAAAACCGTACACGAGCTCCATATCCAAAGCTTTTGCTGTTTCTCTCAGTGACCTAAGCGTTATTGCGCCTTCTTGTTCCCGTACTTCAATCTCCCGAACGCTTTGTTTAGTCATTGAGAGTTTGTTTGCCAATTGTTGCAATGACATTCCTAATGCCAATCGAGTGGTTTTAATCCATCCTGTAGGAGGGTTGGGCAATTTGCGTGTAGGCGAAAACAGCCTTATTCTTGACTCAAGTTGTTCTATTTGAAGTTTCTTCCTGTCCATTCGTTAGGTTATAACCTGACATACATTTAACAAAAGTAAGGCATAAGGCTGACAAAAACAATAATAAAGTCAATACATAGCCTGACTAATACAATCAAAAAGTAAGGCTTAAACCTGACGAAAAGTAAATAAGCCTGATTAGTAGTGATTGCTCTCCACCTCCCCAATACACTCTTCCAGCACCTGCAATACCTTATCCATCTCAGCTTTTGTCAAGGTTAAAGAAGGGCGTAAGGTAATAATATTTCCTTCAATGATTTTAAAAGCCACTCCTTTTTCAAATGCCCTGAACATGATAATTTCGGCTTCTTCAATGGCCCTTTCTTTGGTTTTTTGGTTGGTGACCAAATCAATGCCCAGGTGAAAACCGGTGCCGGCAATATTCCCAATCAGTGGGTGTCTTTCTTTCATGGCATTCAGTTGCTCAAGGGCATATTCGCCCAATGCAGCCGCATGTGTCACCAGGTTTTCCTGCTCAATATATTCAATTTCGGCCAGTCCTGCCGTAGCACAGAGTGCATTTTTTTCGTGGGTATAGTGCCCGACAGACCGATGCTGGAGGGTGTTGTATTCATCTTTCGTAACAATGCCCGCAAAAGGAACCAATCCACCACCCAAAGATTTGCCCAGCACCAGCACATCGGGTGTTACGAAATGCTCGCAGGCAAACATTTTTCCGGTACGGCCGAAGCCTTCTATAATTTCATCAAAAATGAGCAATGCACCGTATTTTTTACACAATGCCTGTACTCCTTCCCAATACCTTTTGCTGGGTACGACGGGTGTGGCAGAAATAGGCTCACCGATGATGGCCGCTACATCCGGTTCCCTTCTCAAAATTACTTCAATTTGTCGGATACATTCGTTGTCCACATCTTCTTCCCTGGTAAATTTCCAGGGATTGCGGTAATAATTGGGAAATTCTACATGATACGCCCCGGGCACCATTGGGCCGTTTCCGCCCTTAAAGTGTTCCTCCCCACTTACGCTGGCAGCGCCGAATGTAGTGCCGTGATAGGAATCCCAGTAAGAAATGGTTTTGAAGTTGCCAGTAATTTGTTTGGCAAGGGTAATCGCCATCTCGATGGCTTCTGAACCACCAGGGCAAAATAAAGAACGGGACAAGCCTTCCGGGGTGATTTCGGCCAGTTTTTTGGCCAATTGTATGGCAGGGATATTCGTATATCTTCTTGGACAAAAAGTCATTTTTTCGTCCATTGCCTTTTTTACAGCTTTAATGATATACGGATTGTTGAACCCGGCATTATGCACACCATTGCCATGCATGTCCAGGTATTTTTTTCCGTTCAAATCCTCAATAGAAGCGCGTTCGGCACTTTTCAGTACGTTTAAGACGGGAGTAGATAAGCTCTGGTGCAGAAAATACTTTTTATCTTCTTCGAACCATGCTTCCGTTTCGCCGGTGATGTTTTCTATCCAGAATTTTTTTCTGTTTTCGGTAGTATTGATATCGCCTTGTTCCCGGTCAGAGAATTTAGCATTTGAAGGAGTAGTTGCCATTATTTTATTAGCAATTAGACAGTTAAAAATCTTTATTTCAGGGCAGCAAAGCACTTTTTCAGAATATTTACCGCATCATCTATTTCCTCCTTGCTGATGGTGAGTGCTGGGGTTAGCGTAAGAATATTGCCCATGGTTACTTTGAAGTTCATGCCGTTTTCCAGCGCCAGGTACATCATTTTTTCAGCTTCATCTATCGCCTTTTCACCATTGAGCTTTCTCAGCTCTACGCCCATGAATAGCCCCAATGTCCGTACATCGCTGATGATGGCAAACTTTTCCTGCAAACTTATAAGTTGGGAATGCATATACGCACCCTTTTCCATAACTCCGTCGAGTATCTGTTCTTCCTCAATAAAGTTGATAGCAGCCAAAGCGGCTGCACAGGCTACCGGGTTTTTCTCGTGGGTATAGTGGCCAAGTGCCCGGTCTTGCATCACATCCAGTTCTTCTTTAGCAATGAGGGCTGCCAGAGGAAAAATGCCTCCGCCCAACCCTTTCCCAATCACTACCATATCCGGTACAATATCGTAATGTTCGCAGGTAAACATCTTTCCGGTGCGACCCAGGCAATGCGGAATTTCATCCAGAATGAGCAGTGCACCATGTTTATCACAGGCAGCACGCACTTTTTTCCAGTAATCTTTGGGCGGAATGTAGGGCGTGGAGCGGATAGTTTCGGCAATCACGGCAGCTACATCACCTTCTTTCTCCAATACATATTCAATATAATTGGCGCAATTCAAATTACAGGTGGTACCACAATGAAACGGGCAGTTTTGCGGATCAGCCGGGGGTACATGCTCTGTGCCCGGCAGCAGTGGCCCTACTTCACTCCTGAATACCGCTTCTCCACCAATAGAAATGGCATCCAGAGAGGCCCCGTGAAATGAATCCCACATGGAAATGGTTTTGTGCCTGCCTGTGGCTATTCTGGCAAGTTTCATGGCCATGCCAATAGCCAGGCTCCCTCCCGGGGCAAACAATACTTTGTTTAAATTGCCCGGGGCCAGTGAGGTTAATTTTTTAGCTAAATTTATTGCTGGTTTATTCGTGTATCGCCTGGTGCAAAATGAAAGCTCCTGCATCTGCTTCGTAATGGCCTCTATTACTTTAGGATTACCAAAACCAACCTGGTGCACATTGTTGCCATGAAAATCATAGTAAATGCGCCCTTCCTGGTCAGTAATGGTGCTACCTGCACATTTTTCCATCACATTCAGGCAGGGGGTAGAAAGGGATTGGTGCAAAAAATATTTGGCATCATCTTCCAGCAAACCCTGGGTTTCTTCCCCAATATTTTTCTGGTTATAAGCCGCACGGGCAGGTGTAATATTAATATCCCCCTCAGATTTTAGTTTGCTAACATGCATGATTTATTATCGCAAAAAATGTTTAGCATAATTAATAATTGTTTAGTATAAATTTACAAAAACTTTGCAAAAAGACCTGCCCTCACCTAAAATATTTCTTGTGATTATATCTGAGAATATTCCGTAGGCACCAAAAAAGTTCTGTTCACCTGCGATACCGTATTGGCATATTCGGACATTCCTGACATCTTTTTCCAGTCGGGGTGAGCAACGAACTTTTTCCAGTTGGCATCCCGTTCTTCCACATCTTTGAACACCAACATGTATGAAAGAGACGGAAGGTTTTGGCCTACCAGCACTTCCCCAAAAAAGACGGGATTCAGGCCGGTTTTGTAAAAGATATCCAGTTCCCCTTCATTAAACATGGCAATTTTCCGCTGCCCGGCCTCTTCGCTAAAACTTTCATAATTTCGGAATTCAAAAACCCTTTCCGATTGTTCAGGGATTTCCATTTTGGGTATGCCGGAAAAGGCAATCATGAAAGAGTTCTCTATGCGGGCATAGTTGGGACTGTCGGGTGAGGTTGCTAAATATTCTTTGGCATTTTCTTTATAAACAGATTGCTCGGCCATTTTTTGGGAAGCCGTCACCATTTGCTCAGCAGAAGCGTAGGGAATGAGTACATACAACTTGGGGGGATCGGTGCGGCCCATTTCGGTAAACACACCAATATTGTTGATGCCCAGGGCATTCAGGGCAGGAATGACGGCTTTTCCCAGGTAATCTTTGTATACATTGAGTTTTCCGCCCGATTTGAGATTATAAATACGCAATTCGTAAAACTCCCGCTCGTCTGTCTGCTTTTGGGGAGTGGCTGAGGTGGATAACATGCCTGTGCCCAAAGCGGCTGCCGGGGCATTTTTGATAAAGGTTCTTCGTTTCATAAGTGGTTAGTTCAAAACAATAATTTGGAGTGAGTTATTCTTAATAAAAGTTTTGGTTGATTGACGAAAATCTTAACAAACCTGAAAAAGGTTATTATTTCAGAAATAAATCTACACAAAAAGCACAAGTAAGCCAACGAACCTGAACGTAATCATGGGAAAAGGATATGCAAATAAAGTAATCGCTGCTCCTTTCACCCTCGAGGCTTTGCCAAAAAATCAGTTTTCTGTTTTTTCTAATTCCTCCACAATACCTTTTGAGAATTCATTCAAATACTGCTGTGCCTCAACCGCCAATTTTTCAGGTACCTCCTTAGTGCCGCCTGTGAGCACTTCCCTGATTCGTAGCAATACTTTTTCCAGCTCATTTAATTTGAAAAGCTTTATATAAGATGTGATATTGTGAGATGTTGCACGAAAATTATCCTCCTCACCCGTCTCGATGGCTGTCATTATTTGAGGTATGGTATCATGAATTAAATCCCTGATCTGGGTTAATATTTTCCTGTAATTATCCCGGTCATTTACGTACAAATTTTGTAAAGTGCTGAAATCTGGATGATTTTTTTGGTCAGCGCTTCGGAGCTGTTCGCTTTCTACATTAGAATTCATGGTATATTGAACTTTTTCATCAGATACTGTCCGGGAAAATTTAGAAAGCTTGCGGTGCAAATCGTCGGGGTTGATTGGTTTGGAAATATAATCATCCATACCTGTAATCTTGATTTTCTCACGGGTAGTGTCTGATACCGAAGCCGTGAGCGCAACAATTGGAATATTGATGTAATGGGCGTCTTGCAGGTTTCTGATTTCCTGGGTAGTCTCAAAGCCGTCCATTTCCGGCATTTGGATGTCCATAAGAATGAGATCATATTTGTTTTGTCTTACTTTTTCTAGGGCTTCCAGGCCGTTCAGTGCTGTATCCAGTTCAATATTCCAGTTATCGGCCAAGCCCTCCATCAAAAACTGATTGGGCAGTACGTCTTCTACATACAACACCTTCAAACCATCCAGTGATTGATATTCGGCAATAAACTCACTTCTTCCATTGGAGAGCGGAAGTTGAATATCAGCTTTTTGAAATGGGAGGGTAACTCGAAATACAGTACCTTCACCTACTGTGCTCTCCACAGATAGTTTACCACCGTGTAATTCCACCAGGTTCTTGACAATGGCTAATCCCAGGCCAGTGCCCCCAAAATGGCGGGTAGTAGAAGTACTGGCTTGGCGGAAAGGGTCAAATACTGTTTCCAGTTTATCATCAGGAATGCCAATACCCGTATCAGATACCTCGAATAGCAGGTGATATGTATTGTCTTGCTCCTGCTCAACATAAATGCTTAGTACTATTTTTCCTTTATCTGTAAATTTTACGGCATTGCTCAATAAATTATTCAGGATTTGCCCCAGGCGGGTAATATCACCTTTTACATATTCGGGTATTTCTTCTTCAGACAGCAACCTGAAAACCAGCCCTTTGTTGTTGGCCAGGTTTTTATAAGTAAGCTTAATGCTTTGTATGAATTTTTTCAGGTTAAAATCGCTTGCTTCCAGCTCCAGTTTACCGGCCTCTACTTTGGAATAGTCTAGTATCTCATTAATCAGGGTAATGAGGTTTTCTCCGGAAAATTTCAGGGTCTCGAGTAGCTTCAACTGGTCTTCACGGGGCCGACCCTGCATCAGGAGGTGCGTCATTCCTAAAACTGCATTAAGGGGTGTGCGGATCTCATGGCTTACCGTAGAAAGGAATTTTTCCTGTGCTTTAATGATTTGTTCGGCAGTCTCTTTGGCTTTCAAGAGTTCCCGTTCATATTGCTTCCGCAGGGTGGTATCGGTGATTTGCACAATGACAACCGGGCTTTCGCGGTAGGTTGTATTCATAACGGCAACATCCCCCCAGAAACTGCCGCCCTCACAAGTAAGAAAGGCCACATCAAACGCATCACCGCCTGTTAGGAAATTGTCCTCATTTTTTACCTCCTCTGGTTGCACAAATTTTCTTTGAAACTCCTCGGCAGGCACGCCGATAAACTCGTGTTTATCTTTCGCCCTGAACAGCCGCACGGCAGGTAAGTTGCAGTTAATAACACGTGTGCTTTCTGTATCTATCAAGAAGATAGCATCCTTTGATTGCTCAAAAATGCTACGGTATAGCTGGTGGTCAGGGTCTGATGCCATTGCTGCTACTTCAGTTGAGCTGCCCGAAGAAGAAACATTTGCAACAGGATTTTTTTTCAATTGTATCGCTACGTGTGTAGCTTCATCTTCATCATTATAGAAGGGTTTGGTTTTTCCTTCAAAAGAAACATAGTGGCCTTTTTTATGCCTCAGCTGAAAAACCAGATCACTTTCCACTTCCATTTGGCCCGTAGCCTGTTGGGAAATAGCAATTAATTTTTGCAAATCTTCAGGATGCACCAGTTGTCTGAAATCGATGGAGGAAAGCTCTTCTTTACTGTATCCAAGTAAGGATTGGGAAGCAGGACTAATAAATTCTATGTGAAAGTCGCTATCTAGCAGTACAAGCATCTCGTCAGAGCTTTTTGCAAAGTATGGCTGAAACACATAATCTTTTATGTGTATAAAATCAATATGGTGGTTTACAATAAAACCTACAGTATTTTCATGTTCATCAATAACAGTTCTGATCGTACCTGCAACCCAAACTGGAAGGCCTTTTTTATGGATGAACCGATAAATATAGGAATTAAAAGTTGACTTTCCACTAATGTAATCATAAAACTCATGAATGATAAAATTCCTGTCTTTTTCATGCAACATATCAAAAAAATTCATGGAATTATACTCTTTTTTCGTATATCCCAAAGTTTGCATGTATCCCCTGCTTACATACACACTATGAAGCCGGGAATCGTACAGTGAGATTATACTGTGTTTTCCATGAACAATATTGTAAGATGCCGCTTGTAAAGAAGCAGGCTGTTCCTTAAATAAATCATTTATAACAACCAAAAATAGCAGGGAATCAGGACTGGCTACAATCTTCTTTAAAAACAAGCTGACAGGGAAAAGCGAGCCTTCCTTATTTACTCCTAACACTTTTTTCCGGGATGCAGGCTTTGCACTCTCGCCCCTTAAAAATGAAAATATTTCCGCATGATAGGCAGCGTCGACCAAATGGAATAGGGTTCTATTAATCCTATTTCCAAAATGCTTATTGGCTGAAGGATTGGAAAATATAATCTGCCCCAAAGGATTTATTAAAAGCACACTTTCAGGCACATTACCAAACAAACTCTTTAATTTTTTCTCATTCATTACATAGGCACACTATTTTCCAAAATTACGAATAATATTTCATAGAGTCATAAATAAATATAAAAAAATCTATATTTTATATTATTTATTTGGATAATATTGTGTAATTTTTATTGAAATTCTCTATTTCTTGATGTTGCAATCTATTTGTATACATGTACTAAATACAGGTAATTTATATACATCACATTTTTTTTGTTACAACCAAAAATAATATTACATAATATTGTAATCTGTACACCCATAAAAACCAGTCCCCCGTACTTGCTTTTTTTTGAATTGAAAGTATTAGGGTTAGACAAGATATTTTTAATTTGCAGCATGAGCATATTCAATACTAAAGCAGCCAGAAAAATTGCCAGTCTTTTTTTAGATATTGGCGCCATAAACCTTAATCCTGAGCAGCCATACACATGGGCTTCAGGATGGAAATCGCCTATTTACTGCGATGGACGACTTTCCCTCTCTTACCCAACCGTGAGGGATTATATCAAAGAAGTATTAAGCAGCGCAGTTAAAACAAATTTTTCGCAAACCGAAGCCATTGTGGGGGTCGCAACAGCAGGTATCCCGCAAGGAGCATTGGTGGCTGATGCTTTGAACCTGCCTTTTATGTATGTGCGCTCTAAAGCAAAAGGGCATGGCATGGAAAACCTTATTGAAGGGCAGATAGACAAAGGAAGCCGGATACTATTGATTGAAGATTTGGTATCAACCGGAGGAAGTGTGTTGAAAGCGGCTGCAGCCCTCGATTTGGCAGGCTATGAGGTGGAAGGAGTAATTGCTGTATTCACCTACGGGTTTGATATTGCCCAGGAGAAGTTTAGCAAAGCGGATATTCCCTTCTGTGCACTTTCTAATTATGATGTTTTATTGCAGGAAGCGGTTGCGAGAAACCTGGTATCTGCATCTGAACTTGCCTCTTTGCAATCTTGGAGGAAAGCCCCGGAACAATGGGGTAATGGGAAGTAGGCAGCCACAGTTGGCAGTTAGTCATTCAAAACTGCCACTTGTTACCACCTACTGTCAATACAAACTAATCCTTGATATTGTAGGTCCAAACCGGGCGTTTGCTGTGGTTTACAATGTCTTCGGCCAGGCTGCCACTTAACAGGTGGCTCAGCCCCAGCCTCCCGTGGGTTGCAATGGCGATCATATTTGCATCAATATCTTCGGCAAAGTAAATGATCCCGTCTTCTTCCCGTTCGTCATTGTAAACGGTTTGTGTGCAATTTTCTATTCCGTATTTCTTAACAAATGCATCCATTGCCTTAGTGTAGTGGCGATTGGTCTCAAAATTATTGGGCGTATTTATGCTCACAATGTGCAAAGTTGCCCCAAATAAATTTTGTACTTTTTTTAAAGGTTCTGCCAGTTTACTGAGGTCATCCCTAAAGTCAGAAGCAAAGACAATGTTTTTGATACTATCGGCCTCTACAGCAGACTTTACTGTAATCACCGGGCACTTCACCCTTCTTACTACTTTTTCGGTGTTAGAGCCTACCAAAATTTCTTCCAACCCACTGGCCCCCTGGGTGCCCATTACCACCAGGTCCATTTTTTGCTCGGCAATTACCTTCGCTATGTTAACATACGGGTTTCCGGTTACTACTTCGCCTTTCAACTCAATATCTTTATACTTTGGATTATTTACCAATTCATTGAGCTGCTCCTCATTTCTTTCCATTAGTTTAATGGTAAATAGCTGCTCCATATCTCCTGATTGATGAACCTCCCCTGAGGCATCGAAAGAAGAAGACGCAGGTAGTTCCAGCACATGCAAAAGCTTTACCTGAGCCGAAGTTTTTTGGGCTATTTGGTGTGCTAAATCCAGTGAATATTGTGCTTGTTCAGAAAAATCAGTGGGAACGAGTATGTTTTTCATTTTATCATTTGATTGGGTGAAAGAATAGTTTTTCTACTTTGTTTAACGAAAAAATAAACAGGGATGATTACGAAAGGTAATAATTATGACGATATTGAAAAAATTCAGAGCAAATTACCTATCCCAAAGGCAAGCACATACACCATGGTCGTCAGCGCCATCTGCTTCAGGTAAGGATCTAACTCACTGGGTTTATGTTTATTATATACGGCCAAGCCATTTACAACTAACAAAGGAACTGCCAATAAAAACAAGTACTGATAAAATGAACGAAAATCAATAGATATGTATACCAGTGAACAAAGTATACCAACGGTAAGTAATAGCCAATGATATACCACCGCGTTTTTTCGTCCTAATCTCACAGGAATCGATTTTTTGCCAGCCATCTTATCCGTTTTAATATCCCGGATGTTATTGACATTGAGCACAGCCATAGAAAACAAACCACAACTCAAAGCAGGCAGCAAATATTTCCAGCTAAAAGAGTGTGTGTGCAAATAAAAAGAGCCCATTACTCCAACAATACCAAAAAAGATAAGTACTGAAATATCTCCCAGCCCGGCGTATCCATAGGGTTTTGCTCCGGAAGTATAGGTGATGGCAGCGATAATTGCCAGAATGCCAATTCCCAGAAAAAATAACAAGCCAGGCAGGTTATCCTGAAAAGCAACCCACAGCAGTACAATACCACTCAGGAGTGAAAGCAATCCAAAAATAATAATACTCTTCTTCATAGCACTGGCCGAAATAGCCCCCGATTGTACTGCACGGGCAGGCCCTTCCCGATCTGCACAGTCGGCTCCGTGGATACTATCGCCATAATCATTGGCAAGGTTAGACAGTATCTGCAAAAAAATGGTGGTAAGTGCACTCAACAAAAATACAGAAACCCTAAATTGCTGCACCGATGCAGCCAAAAAAGCCCCCATGCCTATACTGGCCAGTGCCAGGGGGAGTGTACGCGGTCGGGCCGCTTCTATCCAGGGTTTGATGGTATGCATAAGCTACATTCTTTCCGGAACCTGAATGCCAAGCAACTGCATTCCTTGTTTGATAACAGCAGCTACATTGGCAGAAAATACAACCCTGAACTGCAATAACTGCTGATCGGGTTCGGCAAAGATAGGCACTTCTGTATAAAAACGATTGTACTCTTTGGCCAGGTCGTACACATACTGAGCAAGCACAGACGGACTGTATTCTTCAGCAGCCAGGGTTATTTTTTGCGGAAACTCGCTCAGCAGCCTGATGACCTCCCGCTCTGTGCTGTGCAGCGTCGTTATATCGCCAAAATCACCGCTTGTGTTTATATCCATAGAAGCCGCTTTGCGCAAAATGGCCGCAATCCGAGCATGGGTATATTGAATAAAAGGCGCTGTATTTCCCTGAAATTGTACTGATTCTTCCGGATTAAACAACATCCGCTTTTTGGGGTCTACCTTGAGCAAAAAATATTTTAATGCGCCTATGCCCAGCACCTCGTACAATGCTTTTGCCTGTTCTTCGGAAAACCCTTCAATTTTACCCAGTTCTTCGGTGTGTGCCCGGGCCGTATTGATCATTTCATCCATGAGGTCATCGGCATCTACCACGGTGCCTTCCCTTGATTTCATTTTGCCCGAAGGCAGGTCTACCATGCCATAAGAAAGGTGGTGCAAACCATCGGCATAAGTTCTCCCCAGTTTTTTCAGGATTTTGAACAATACATTGAAGTGGTAATCCTGTTCATTCCCTACCACATAAATACATTTGTCAAAGGCAAAATCGTGATGGCGCATATCGGCCGTTCCCAGGTCCTGGGTAATATACACCGAAGTGCCATCGGCCCTGAGTACGAGTTTTTCATCCAAACCTTCGTCTGATAAATCAACCCACACAGAGCCATCTTCTTTTTTATAAAAAATACCTTTTTGCAATCCTTCTTCCACAATGTCTTTTCCGAGCAAATAGGTTTCAGACTCATGGTATATTTTATCAAATTGTACGCCTATGCGTTGGTAAGTAGCATCAAAACCTTCGTATACCCATCCGTTGAGTTTTTTCCAAAGGGCAACAACACCGGCATCGCCCTGCTCCCATTTTTGCAGCATTTCCTGTGCTGCCCTGATGAGGGGGGCTTCTTTCTTGGCTGTTTCTTCGCCTACGCCTTCACCTATGAGTTTTTCTATTTCTTTTTTATACTCTTGATCAAACTTCACATAATACTTCCCCACCAGGTGGTCGCCCTTGGTGCCGGAAGAAGCGGGGGTTTCTCCATTGCCAAAGCGCTCGTAGGCCAACATAGATTTGCAAATATGGATACCCCGGTCGTTTACAATATTTACCCTTTGTACTGTATACCCACTGGCTTCCAGCATACGGCTCACGGCATCGCCCAGAAAATTATTACGCAAATGCCCCAGGTGCAGGGGTTTGTTGGTATTAGGCGAAGAGAACTCCACCATGACTTTTTGGGCGCCGGGGGCTTGAAATCCATAAGGCAATGCCGATTTATCGGCCTTTACAATATCTTTCAGGATTTGCAACCAAACTTTGTCGGCAATTTCCAGATTCAGAAAACCTTTCACCACATTGAAATCCTGCACCACCTCAGTATTGGCAGCCAGATATTCCCCGATCACCTGTGCAGTAGCTTCGGGGCTTTTGCGCGAAATACGTGCAAAAGGGAACGTAACCAAAGTATGCGACCCGGCAAATTCTTTACGGGTAGGCAATAATTTAACTTCATGGGCAGGCAGTGTGTGATCAAACAACTCTTGAAATGCTTTGCTAATACTTTCCTGCAAAAGTTTCTCTATCTCCATCATTTATACAGTTTTCGGGGGTTGTCCATTGAGGAACAACCTGAATGCTGCAAAGATGTTAAAATTATGGCAATATTGTAGCTTTGGGAAGGAGTGAACCGGGGAAATAGTTATAAATATTGGTTCTGTATTGTTAATTATAGCCCCTCTCTCGGTGTACCCGTTTCCAGTTTGACTGGCGAATGATTAAACTGGCAACAGGTAACCAGCTCAAAAAACAAAAACCCCGGCCAAGTAGCCAGGGTTTTGCTCTATATGGGATATGTTGTTTGTTTACACCTGAACAGTTTTGTCATTGCTGACTAACCATGTTTTTGCTGTTTCGGTATCATCAAAATACTGGAAAGAAACGCCCTCATCCACATTGTCCATAATATCTTCTACCGACATTTTAGAGAAAATATCTTTAGAAATGATGATGGCCAGCTTTTCATATCCTACTTTGTTCGCTTTTTCTACCCATTCTCCCAACGACCATGCCTGGTCTTCTTCTGAGATAGCCCCCAGATTTCGAGAATCGGTGAGCAACCTGCCTGTCTGATGAGTTTCCATTGCTTCAATCAGTTTGTTCATTCCCGTACGAAATTCTCCTGAAGTAGGCGAGGTAGTCCAAACGATTGTTACAACATTTGCTACCTGGTCATATGTTACTTCTGCATAACTATCTTTAAAAAAGATCATATGTATTCAGTATTAATTAATTATAGTTTAGTTTACTTTTTATTCGTTGTTTTTGTCTTATCTGCATTGGCAGTGTCTTTGTCCAGCGTTTTTAATTGCTCGTCTTTCACACGGATTTCCTCAATCAGCTCTTCTTCCCGTTTCTTGAATTTCTCCATAGATTTTTCCATCAGCTTATTGCGTGTTTCTATTTGCGCATCTGCCCGCTCTTTTTCTTTCTGCCGGATTTCCTCTACTTCTTTGTGCTTAGATTCCAGGGCTTCCTGCACAGCAGTAAGCTCTTCCAAACTTTGATTGAGTTCCTCTTCCCGTTCCTTTCTTTCCGTTACATCTTCAAAAATACCCAACACTCCGTATGTATTTCCTGAGAGATCGCTCAAAGGCACTTTACTGGTACTGATCCACGTTTTGTTCCCTTTGGCATCGGTTTGAGATTCCTCGTAATTCAGTTTAGGAGCATTATTCTCTATAATACCTTTGTCATCTTCCTGATATGCTTCTGCTTCTTCTTTCCAGGGCATTTCAAAGTCTGTTTTACCGATAATATCCTGGGTTGATTTAAATCCGGCTTTGGTAGCAAAGGCTTTGTTGCATCCAAGGTATACCAAGTCTTTGTCTTTCCAGAAGATAGCTTTCGGAATACTATCAACCACCACCTGCAACCTGTTTTCAGATTCTTTAAGCTTCACTTCCTGTTGCTTTGCCTGCCCTATTTCTTTTTCCAGTTCGCCTTGTTTGCGTGCCATCTCTTCCTGGGTAGCCATGAGCTCTTCATTATTTTGCCGCATTTCTTCTTCCTGGGCACGCATCTGTTCAGTCATCTGGGTTGATTCTTCAAGCAGTTTTTGTGTGCGCTGGTTAATCCTTACCGAAGAAATGGTAGAAGCTATACTTTCGGCTACTTTTTCTACAAACTGTCTTTCAAAATCGCTCAATTCTTTAAAAGAAGCCATTTCTATGACGCCATACACCTCTTCATTTACCATCAAAGGCACAATCAAAATACTGCTGGGGTTGGCATCGCCCAGTCCTGAAGTAATATTCACATAATCATCAGGCACATCAGTAATGTAGATAGCGTCTTTTTCTAACCACGATTGCCCGGCAAGGCCTTCACCAATCATTACTTTTTGTTCCAGGTATTTCTTCCTGTCCCAGGCATAGCAAGCTTCCAGCGTCATGTAGGCTTCTTCCCCTTCTTCATGATCCTGTATCAGGAACAAACCGCCCTGATTGGCACCCATGTATTTTACCAAGTTGGTAATGATGTTATCACAAAGGATTTTAACATCGTTGTTGTGCAATCGTAAAATTTCGCCAAACTTAGCTTCACCCTGGGTAGCCCAGTTTCTGCGTTTATCTTCTTCAGAAACTTTTTGCAGGTTATCCCGCATTTCTATCAATGCATTGCCCAGCACATCATGTTCGCTTAGGGGTGAAAACTCAGCCTGGTAATTTCCTTTACCAATGTTTTCGGCAAAGCCTGTTGTTGCCCGCAGGCCAGCCACCAGGTTGTCTACAGCCCCGGCAATTTCACCAATCTCATCTTTGCTTACCTTGATTTGCTTCCGGTCTTTTTCAGGCAAATCACCTTTGCCTAATTTCAGGATAATTTCTTTCACATAATTGATAGGACGGGTAATGGCACGTGTAAGTGAAAATGCACCAATTAAGCCGATGGCGATAATAACCACACCTAAAATGAGAATGATTTGTCTTAATTTTTCCGATGAAGCTATCAAATCCTGCTGGGCAGCATCGGCTTCCGCTATTTTTTCATCCCCAAGGCCAAGCAGCCGTGCTTTCAGGTCTTTGGTACGGGGCAGCACTTCGCTTTCTATCTGGTCCTCAGCCAGCAATTTCACCATTGGGTCTTCGTAATTCTCGAAAGTTTGCAGGCTGGCCATGATCCCTTTCTCAATATCAATCAGCGCCTCAAAGTCCATTACAATCGTATCCAGGGTGTGGCGTTGTTCTTCTTTTTCCCAAAATTGGGTAAGCTTAACCAGCTTTTCCTTTAATTCAGGATAGCGAAACTCCTGCAATTCTTTTAAGGCTTCTTTGTCTTCCTGATTGCTCTGCAAATACACCCAGTTGGTGATGAGCATTTTTGATTCTGTAACCAAAAGGTTGAAATCATCAATGGCTTCTGCCGAAGGGTTTATTACTTCAGAGGTTTCTTTAATAATTTCGTTGCTACTGTTGATGGTAAGAATTCCAATAACTGCATTAACCGCAAAAATGATGATTAATGCCATGAAACCACCAAAAATCTTAGTACCGATGTTGAATTTTAACTTCTTCATAATTTTCTCTAAAATTGTGAGTACAATGCCAGGTTACTCACCGGAGTTTTTTCTTAAAAAAATATCAAAAAATAAAAGTTATCCGTTGTTGAGTTCGAAGCCTTTATAACTTCTTTGAGGAACACTGCAATAATCATAGGTTTGGAAGAATAAAAAAAGCAGAACTGAACACTAAAAATTACAAGGTACTATTATACAGATTTTTATACCATGAAAGATAAATTAGAAGCCATCAGGCACAGGTTTGAGGAAGTTAGCCAGCTTATTGTACAGCCTGACGCAATGGCTGACATGAAAAATTATTCCAGGCTGAGCAAAGAGTACAAAGATCTGGAAAAAATCGTGAAGCAATATGAAGCTTACGAAGAAGTGCTGTCCAATATAAAAAACGCAAAGGAAATTCTGGATACTGAAAAGGATGAAGATTTCCGCCAAATGGCCAAAGAGGAGTTGGAAGCCCTGCAGCCGGAAAAAGAAAAGCTGGAAGAAGAACTCAAGCAAATGCTTATTCCCAAAGACCCCAACGACAGCAAAAACGTAATTCTGGAAATACGCGGTGGCACCGGAGGGGATGAAGCTGCCATTTTTGCAGGGGACCTTTTCCGTATGTACCAGCGCTATGCCGAAAGCCAGGGCTGGAAATTGACAATTTTAGACCTTACGGAAGGTACTTCCGGTGGGTATAAAGAAATTATCAGCACTATTTCAGGTGAAGATGTGTATGCCAAAATGAAGTTTGAATCGGGCGTGCACCGGGTACAGCGGGTGCCCACTACCGAAACCCAGGGGCGCGTACACACTTCGGCGGCTACCGTGGCCGTGTTGCCCGAAATGGATGATGTGGACGTGGAAGTAAACATGAACGATGTGCGAAAGGATACTTTTTGCTCATCAGGCCCCGGCGGGCAGTCAGTCAACACCACTTATTCGGCTGTGCGGCTCACACATGAGCCTTCGGGCATTGTGGTAACCTGTCAGGATGAAAAATCGCAAATCAAAAACCTTGAAAAAGCCCTGAAAGTACTGCGCTCACGTTTGTATGAAATAGAAGTGGAAAGGCATAACGAAGAAGTAGGGGCACAGCGCAGGTCTATGGTGAGAAGTGGCGACCGCTCTGATAAAATCCGTACCTACAACTATCCCCAAAGCCGGGTAACCGACCATCGTATCAACTATACCGTGTACAATCTTTCTACTGTGATGGACGGAAGCCTGGAAGATTTTACAGAGCAGCTGCGTATTGCCGATAATGCCAATAAAATGCAGGAAGAGTAGTAGGAGGATGAAAAGACTGGGCAGCACCAAAATGCAGGAGGGTAATTTGAGGAAACAGCACGCTTATTTCTTGTTATACTTTATACCTTTTTTCTGTTTACTCTGCTATTGTACGCCGGAAGAAGAAATGATTACTTCCTCAGAAAACGCTAAACTGACATTCAGTGAAGATACTGTTTCGTTTGATACACTTTTTACCACTTTAGGCAGCACTACACAATGGCTTACGGTACGCAATCCCAACCAAAACGCTGTGGAAATATCCTCGATCGAGCTGGCGGGCGGCAGCAGTTCTCCTTATACAGTTTATGTAAATGGGAAATCGGGTACTTTATTTCCAAACCAGTTTCTTTTAGGAAAAGACAGTATGCTGGTGCTCGTGGAAATTTCGATTGACCCTGCCGACCAGGACATGCCTTTCCTCGTAAAAGATTCTCTTCTTTTTCATACCAATGGCAATCTACAGGATGTGAAGTTGATTGCCTGGGGACAAGATGCACATTTTGTAAAAAGTTTGCACATTCGAGAAGATACAGTTTTTACGGCAGCCCGTCCTTACGTAATTACCGACTCTGTTTTTGTAGAAGAGCCAGCCACCCTGTCCATAGAAGCAGGAGGACAGTTATTTTTTGATAATAATGCAAAACTGCGTGTGCACGGAAGTTTACAAGCCATAGGAACAGCCAAAAATCGTATTATGCTCGACAATATCCGGCAAGATGGGGCTTTTGAAAATGCCCCAGGGCAGTGGGAAGGTATTATTTTTTCACCCGAAAGTAAGCAAAACACCATCGATTTTGCTGTAATTCGCAATGCGACAAACGGGGTTTTTAAGCAGGGTTCGCCTCAGAATGACAACGGACAAGACACCATTCCCCAACTCGTAATAAGCAATACCATCATAGAAAATATGTCTGCCGGGGGAATAGTAGCTTTCAATGCCAGCCTGAAAGTATACAATACCCTGGTCAATCATTGTACAGGGCATGTGGTGGGCAATTTTGAAGGGGGAAGGTATGTATATACCCATTGTACGCTGGATAACAGCAACAACCAGTTTGTACGCGAAGCTCCTGTAGTAGAGTTTTCTGATGGAGCAAGCGATGAAGCATCCCGTCCGGTATTTGTGTGTATGCAAAACAATATCATTTGGGGTAATTTGAATGAAGAGCTGGCATTGGAACAAATTACGCTTCCTGCTTCTTCTGTAAAAATTGCCCACAACCTGATAAAAACCCAGCATAGCGAACTGGAAGCAGATGGAAATTTACTGAATATTGATCCGGAGTATATCGATCCGGTAATTTACAATTACCGCCTGGATACGGCTTCTCAGGCTATAGACAAAGGAATGAAACCTGGCACCATAACTGACCTGGACGGCAACCACCGCGATACCCTGCCCGACCTGGGAGCCTATGAGTTTATTAAAGAATAAATGAAGAGTGCGGATTTCCATGTACGCATACGATTTTCGGGCTGAGAAGCCCAGTCTCCGACTGTATTATTGAATTTTATTAAACCCAACAAAAATGCACTTTTTCCAAAAAGAAATCCGTTTGCCTTCATTTCCACGGGGCTTTCATTTGATTACCCATGAGATTGAGCGTGAATTCTCAGACATCAGGCAAATTGAAGTGGGATTTTTACAGGTGTTTATTCAGCACACCTCGGCCAGCTTAAGCATCAACGAAAATGCCGACCCCACCGTGCGTAAAGATTTTGAAAGTCATTTCAACAAAATGGTGCCCGAAGATGCCCCCTATTATTTGCATAATTACGAAGGTTCAGACGACATGCCTGCCCACATTAAAGCCTCATTGCTGGGCAACCAAGTTATGATTCCCATTACACAAGGGCAGTTGAACCTGGGCACCTGGCAGGGTATTTATCTGTGCGAGCACCGCAACCAGGGAGGTGGGCGAAAATTAGTACTTACTGCCTTTGGGCAATTAGGATAATATTTTTTTAACCCTGCCAAAATGTGATACATGGACTTCCAGGCCTCGATCATCGTTATGCTGATATTCTTTATTGCATCATTTCTCAAAGGAATATCAGGGCTTGGTTTTTCTACAATATGTCTGCCTATTTTGACCTGGTATATTGACCCGAAAGTGGGTATCCCTTTAATTATTATACCATCTTTATCCAGCAATTTGTTCATCATGGCCCAAGCCAACAAACTACCAGACGCACTGCGCAGGTTTTGGCTATTGTATATATCAATCATACCCGGAATCTTTCTTGGAGTTTCTCTACTTTATATAGTGAATAGTTCTATCAGTCGGGTAATGCTGGGGCTTATACTCATCTTGTACGTTGGTTGGGCGTTATATACGCAAAGCTTGTACATACCAAGGCAAACTGAGGGAAGGTACGCTGGTTTTGTAGGGTTTTGCACAGGAGTGATAACCGGCCTAACAGGCTCTCAGGTAATGCCCGTACTGCCATTTATGCTTTCTCTTAAAATTGATAAAGACCTGTTTCTGCAGGGCATTAATCTATCCTTTACCATTTCCAGCCTCATCATGCTGGTATTTTTGGGTGGTTATGGGTTCTTAAATTCTCAGATTCTAACAACCTCCTTGCTGGGAATAATTCCGGTTGCTTTCGGCATTTACCTTGGAGGAAAGTTGAGAAGATACTTACCGGAAGAAGGATACAGGAAAGCTGTGCTAATATTCCTGCTACTGATGGGGGTAGGCCTTCTTATTTAATACACAGCTTCCATGCTAAATATCATTTACTCTTGCTGGCTTCAAAAAGTTTTTGCTTCTCTTCTTTGGTGAGGCTGTCGTAACCGCTTTCAGATATTTTATCCAAAATAGCGTCTATTTCTTCCTGGTTAGACTTGTATTGCTTCCTTGCAGTTGTTCGGCGGTCACTATTGGTATAAGAGACTTTGACTTTAGGTTGCTTTTTAAAGAAGCTTTTTACAAAGCGAAAAAACTGGTTGATGGGTTTCCCCATATCGTTGCCCCGCTGCAACTGTTTGATAAAGATAAAGCCAATAGCAGCCCCGGCCAGGTGCGCCAGTTCACCCCCGGCATTGCCCTGTGGCATTTGAATGATGGAAAGTACTACATAAAAAAGCGCAATATATTTGATACGGACGGGGCCAATCAGCAAGAGGGAAAAGGAATAATCGGGCATAAACGTGGCAGCCCCCACTACCACAGCGTAAACGCCAGCCGAAGCACCAATAAGATAGGAAAAATTGACTGTTTCGCTAAAAATGGGCAATACGTTGTAGATTACCATGTAAAACAACCCTCCGGCCAGTCCGCCCAGAATATAAAGGTTCACCACTTTCTCGTTACCCAAAAATTCTTTGATAATGCGGCCAAACCAATACAAAAACAGCATATTGAAGATAATATGCAAAAAGCCCGAATGCATGAAAAAATACGTAACCAGCGTCCAGGGCTTGATGATAAACTCTTGCAGGGAAGATGGCAGCACCAGCCAGCTATCAATGGTGTGCCGGATGCCTTCGTAATTAAACCCCGTGAGCCAGAAAGGTACGGCAACAAGCCGCACAGCCACAAATACAATGATATTGATCAGGATGATCCGTATCAGTCCGTTATTGGGCCTGTTGAATGCATTTTTAAAATCGTCGAGAATACTATTACCGTACATTACACTACAAATCAATAAAAATTATTACGATCTTTCTGCCATACTTTTACTAAGATAAAAGCAAATAACATTCCGCCCAAGTGTGCCAGGTGCGCTACATTATCGCCCGGAGTCCTTTCTACCAAAGCGTATACTTCATACAGACCGTAAAACAACACAAAGTATTTTGCTTTTATTGGAAAAGGAAAAAATAACAGAAAAATTTCTGTATTGGGAAAAAGTAAGGCAAATGCCATCAAAATACCAAAGATAGCTCCTGAGGCACCTACCAGGGGTATATTAGCTTCCCTTTCGTAAAGCGTATTGACAATGGCCTTGCTTTCGTTAATATACGATGAACTCGCAGGATTGTCTTCAAATTCACCTATAAAATTATACAGTTCATTGTTAGCATACACATCTTCGGCATGTTCTACGATGAATGTATTGAATTTTTCGGGCGAAGGGCTTTCCATATAGGCATCCCTGTCTTTTTCCATAGGGCGCATTTCTACGAAATCGACCCCTATAAAGAGTACCGCAGCACCAATGCCCGTTACCATATAAAAAGTCAGGAATTTTTTAGGACCCCAAAAGTTTTCCAGCAATGGGCCGAAAATGAATAACCCGAACATATTACCGAAAATATGCATAAACCCGGAGTGCATGAACATATAAGTAACAAACTGAAAAGGCTTGAAGTACTCCGAAAATATATAGTATAGCCCAAACAGCCTGAGAAAGTCGAGGCCAAAGTTGCTGGCTGCCAAAGCAGTTAACAAATACAGAACAATATTAATTATCAGTAGATTTTTGACAATGGGTGTAAGCCTTCCAAACATGCGTTATTGGTTAAAAAACTGCGCTATTTTGTTGAGTTCAAGAATGTAAAAGATCGACTGTCCATTGGGGGCATAATGCGGGTTTTCACAAGCAAACAGGCGATCAATCAGGTTGCGCATTGCCTCAGGCTCCAGCCTTTGCCCCCTTTTTATCGACATCCTTTTGGCAATTGCACGCGCTAAATTATCACTTTTTGTCAAAGAAAGTTTATCCTGGTTGGCTTTATATTGCTCGAGCAGTCCTTCAAACACCATTTTTTCGTCCCCGCTTTTTACATCAGGCGGTACGCCATTGATCACCACCATGTTTTGCCCCAGGCTGCTAAAATCGAAACCCAGGGCGCTAATTTCATCTTTCAGTTCCTGCACCATCGCATAATCGACAGGGTTTAAGTGTACGTGCTGTGGAAAAAGGGATTGTTGCGAAACCGCTTTCTTTTTGTGGGGCATGGCGGCATATTGCTCATAAAGAATGCGCTCATGCGCTGCCTGTTGGTCTATGAGCATAATCCCTGATTTCACCTGGGTTACAATATACGTATGGTGAATCTGAAAAGTATACCGCTCGGCCACCTGGGTTTCTTCCCTTATAGACGATTGCTGTACAAAAAAGGCATTGGCTGCGCTTTGGAAGGTTACGCCTTCACCTGGTTCGGGAGACTGCTCTATTTCAGCACCACTCCCAAAATCAAAGTGTTTTTTATCAGAGCCTTCATACAAACTTTCCCAGTTTTTCAGGTTATCCCGGCTCGTGGGCGCATTTTTAAACTGTTCATAATCTTGCCGGCTACTACCAGGCTGTTGGGTTGGCTGTGGCTGTAAGGCAATTTGCATAGACCGCAGGTTTTCTCCATCAAAATCCAATGTAGGAATCAGATTATGCATACCCAAAGCACGTTTTACAGCCGCCCTGATGATAGCATACACTGTGCGTTCGTCAGATAATTTGATTTCCGTTTTGGTAGGGTGTACGTTCACATCGATCTCGGCCGGATCAATTTCAATGAAAAGCGTATAAAAAGGAAAGCTATCGTCAGGCAGCAAACCTTCATAAGCGCCCATTACGGCATGGTTGAGGTAGTTATTTTTTACAAAGCGGTTATTGATGAAAAAGTATTGTTCGCCACGGGTTTTCTTGGCAAATTCGGGCTTGCCCACATAGCCCCAAATTTTCACGTGGGGGGTTTCTTCTTCACAAGTAATGAGCTGCTCCTGGTACGATTTCCCAAACAGGCCCACAATGCGCTGGCTTAGCTTACCCGGAACCAGGTTGTACATACACAAATCATTATTATAGAACTCGAGGGCAATCTCAGGGTGAGGGAGGGCAACCCGAAAAAACTCATCCAGCACATGTCGCATTTCTACTGAGTTGGACTTAAGGAACTTGCGACGGGCGGGCACATTATAAAATAAATTTTTCACACTGATGGAAGTGCCTGCTTCGGCAGCCACCGGCAGGCTTTCTTTAAACTCAGAACCTTCTATTTCTATTTGTATTCCCAACTCCTCATGCTCCGGCTTGGTAATGAGCGATACCTGTGCTATGGCTGCGATAGAGGCCAGGGCTTCTCCCCTGAAACCCATGGTACGGATAACATAAATATCATCAACGGTACTGATTTTGGAAGTAGCATGTCGCTCAAAACACATGCGGGCATCGGTTTCGCTCATGCCTATGCCATCATCGGTTACCTGCACCAGCGTTCTGCCCCCGTCTTTTACAATCACGCGTATATGCCGGGCTTTGGCATCTATCGCATTTTCCAAAAGTTCTTTTACTACCGAGGCCGGACGCTGTACAACCTCTCCGGCTGCTATCTGGTTGGCAATAGCATCGGGTAGTAATCGAATAATATCTGTCATAAAAATATTCTTGTTACAGCGTGACTTGCTTCTGAAATTAAATTTATTTTCTTTAAATTTCTTCGAGTTACCTAATTACATTAAATTGCCTAGTCTCAGGATCTTTTACCAAATTTTTTCAACCTATAAAAAAGATATACAGGCACTACTGCCCATAACAGATAAAAAACAACGTTACCATAATAAATAAACCCGAAAGTTAGCCCAAAAAGGCATACAACAATAATAAGCTGGAGTAGATTTACGTGTCTGTTTTCCCGCTCCCTTCGGGCAAAGGAACCAGATATATTGGATCGGTCGAACCCGTTTGGCATCTGGCTCATTTCTTGCTTTATTCGGGCAGTGCGATTGTTTATGTCTTCTTTGACAGGATCATAATACCGGGGTTCAAAGCTGAATCTTTGGGGTTTAGGCAAACGTACAATAGAAGGAACCTTCATCATGACATTATATTTAAGTTTTCTTCGTTTCGAAGTTAGTACAAATGTATAAGAAAGAACGCCCCTATGCATAAAAAAGTTTACTTCCTTTTTCTTTTCCAAATTTCCTTCCTGGTTGTGCTGGGACAGCAAAATTTATTGGAAGAAGAGGTCGTATTTGCAAAAAAAGCTACGCAGGAGCAATGGGTAAACACTACTTTAACCACGCTGAGTTTGGAGCAAAAAATAGGGCAGATGTTTATGTTGCCTGTGCAGGCAGATTCTACCGAATCTTATTATCAAAATATAGAAAAGTTAGTTGAAAAACACCATGTAGGAGGTATCGTTCTGCTGGGAGGAGGGCCTGCCGGAGTGGCCAGATTAATGAACCGGCTTCAGGCAGTAGCCGAAGTGCCTTTGCTTGTAGGAATAGATGCTGAGTTTGGCCTGGGTAAAACACTGGACAGTGCCATCACGTACCCGCCTTCCCTGGCATTAGGTGCTGTGCAAGATCATCACGCTGTTTATCAATTAGGTGCAGAAATGGCCCGGCAATGCAAAATACTGGGCATTCATATTAATTTCTCGGCAACCATGCATGTCAATAGCAGCACTTCTCAGCTGGAAGTTGCTTATCAGTCTTTCGGGGATGACATGCAAAAAGCCAGGGCCAAAGGCATGGCCTTCATGCAGGGCATGGAAGATTATGGGCTGATAGCCTGCTACCGCCACACCGACAAAAGCCGCATTCACCAACGCAGCGCTTCAACTACTGCTTCGCAGCATGCACTGTCTTCACCCAAAAGTACAGATACTATTCCTCACCCTTATTTCAAATATGACGGCCAACATCCTTTGGGCACGCTGATGGCCCGGTTGAATGAACCTGTAACTG
This sequence comes from Cyclobacteriaceae bacterium, assembly GCA_965230065.1. GTDB lineage: Bacteria > Bacteroidota > Bacteroidia > Cytophagales > Cyclobacteriaceae. The sequence continues at coordinate 2,253,429 of OZ245942.1, forward strand.
ATTTTTACCAGCCCCGCCCCATTACCCGGTCTAGTATTCCGGAAGCTGATATGCTTATAGACAGAATGGCCCTGGATGGCATTATCTTTTCTGATGCCTTAAGCATACAGGAAAACTCTTCGGAAAAGCCCGGAACTACTGAGTTGAAAGCCTTACTGGCAGGCAATGATGTACTCATGTTTCCGGATAACGTTTCAGCAGCCATCAGAAAAATAAAAAAGGCAATCAATGAAAATACTATTAGCGAGGAAGAAATTAACCAGCGGGTTGGCAAAATTTTACAGATGAAGTACAAAGCCGGGTTAGATCATTATTCCCCTATCAATATTGAAAATGAACCATATCGGCAATTGAACAGGCCGGAAGCCTTATTACTGAAGGAAGAGCTTTACCAAAAGGGCATTACGGTGGTGCGCGACCAGCGCCAGTTACTTCCCGTAAATGTACTGGATACGGCTACTTTTGCTTCTCTTTCCCTGAGCATTGGTGATGAACCCTTTGCCCGGTATTTTCAACAAATGCTTGGGCAATACGCCCCTTTTGCCCACTACGACCTTTTTAAACAAGATGAGCAAACCCTGGATTACAATGTACTTTTCGAGCGGCTGAAAAGATATGATTATGTAATCATTGGGATACATCAGATAAGCAAAATGTATGAGGAGCAAAGCATGCAAATGCTCAAAAACGGCCTCACATTTTTAAAGTTTTTGCAGGATGAAACCAACCTCATCCTGGTAGTATTTGATGACCCTTACGAACTTAAGCACTTTGATGATTTCAGGCATTTGATATGTGCATACGATGAAGAAGATGTAGCCCAACGCATTGTCCCGCAAATACTTTTTGGAAGCATCAGGGCCAGGGGCAAGCTGCCGGTTTCGGCCTCTCCCCGCTTGCTTAAAAACACGGGCGTAGATACCGAACCGCTTAACCGTTTACGCTATACACTGCCCGAAGCGGTGGGGCTTAGTTCCGATACATTACGTTTAATAGATTCGCTGGCAAACCAGGCCATTATGGACGAAGCCACCCCCGGATGCCAGGTATTGGTAGCCCGAAAAGGGGCAGTTGTTTTTCAGAAATCGTATGGGCATTTCTCTTATGACAGCTTACAGCCTGTTACTAACGAAACAATTTACGACATTGCCTCGGTAACCAAAGTAGCGGCTACGTTGCAAGCTGTCATGTTTTTGGAAGAACGGGGACTGATTGACCTGGACGAAAAAATATCTGCATACCTGCCTGAACTGAAGGGCACGAACAAAGAAGATCTCCGCATTCGGGAAATTCTCATGCACCGGGCCGGGTTGATGTCGTTTGTGCCTTTTTGGGCGTATACCAGAGATAAAGAAGAGCTGAGTACCGACTTTTACGATATCTACCCTGACGAAGAACACCCCGTACATGTAGGCCCCGGGCTTTACGGTGTGCAAACGCTGGAAGACTCAGTGTGGCAATGGATGGCAGACTCAAAGGTAAGAAAAACCAGGAGGGGGTACTCTACGCTAAGGCCCCGCCACCGTTACCGCTACAGCGATTTAGGTTTTTTTATGTTAAAAAGAACGGTGGAGCGCATCACCAACCAGTCCATCGATGAGTTTCTGGAACAAAACTTTTACACCCCCCTGGGGCTTTCTACACTTACTTATCTCCCTTTGTGTAAATTTCCTGCTAACAGAATTTCGCCCACTGCCGAAGATGATTATTTCAGGAAAACACTTGTGCATGGAATGGTTCATGATGAAGGGGCCGCCCTCATGGGAGGCGTAGCAGGCCATGCCGGGCTATTCGGTAATGCCAACGACCTCGCCATTTTGATGCAAATGAACCTGCAAGATGGAACGTACGGGGGTCAGCAATATTTTCAGGAAGGAACCGTAGCCCGCTTTGCCAAAAGGCAATTCAACGACAATCGCCGGGGGCTGGGTTGGGACAAGCCCGAAATCAAAGGAGACGGAGGAGCTACTGCTCCTGAAGCTTCTTCCCTCACTTTTGGTCATTTAGGCTTTACGGGCACCGCCGTATGGGCCGACCCTCAGTATGACCTCGTCTATATTTTTCTATCCAACCGGATACACCCCAATGCCCGCAATACTAAACTTCTTACCGACGGAATACGTACAAAGATACATTCCGTTGTATACAGGGCCATGATGGATTACCATACGACGTTGGTAGAATAAGCATTTCAAAAAAATAATGAAGATAGGTATTGTTTGTTATCCTACATTTGGTGGAAGTGGCGTAGTGGCTACCGAACTGGGAAAGACATTGGCAAAAAAAGGCCATCAGATTCACTTTATCACGTATTCGCAGCCTACCCGGCTCGATTTTTTCAATGAAAACCTCTTTTATCATGAGGTAGACGTGCGCACTTATCCGCTATTTCAATATCCTCCTTACGAATCGGCACTGGCGAGTAAAATGGTGGATGTGGTAAAATACGAAAAGTTGGATTTGCTGCATGTACACTATGCCATTCCCCATGCATCGGCAGCCTATATGGCCAAGCAGATATTGGCGACGGAAAATATTCACATCCCAGTCATCACCACATTGCATGGAACAGACATTACCCTGGTGGGCAAAGAAGCTTCTTATGCCCCGGTGGTTACGTTTAGCATCAATGCTTCGGATGGAATCACTACGGTTTCTGAAAACCTGAAACAAGACACGTATCAGCATTTTTCTATCAATAAAGACATACAGGTTATTCCCAACTTTATCGACCTGGGACGCTTTAAACGCCAACGAAAAGACCATTTTAAAAAAGCGATATGCCCCAATGACGAATACCTCATGGTGCATACATCCAACTTCCGGAAAGTGAAGCGGGTGCAGGACGTGGTCAAAATATTTTATAAAGTGCGGCAGCGTATACCCGTTAAACTTCTGCTGGTAGGGGACGGCCCTGAGCGTAGCAATGTAGAAGCCTTATGCCGCGAGTTGGGTACATGCGATGACATCCGGTTCTTGGGCAAAATTGAAGCCATAGAAGAAGTGCTTTCAGTAGCTGATTTGTTCCTGATGCCTTCCGAGAAAGAAAGCTTTGGGCTGGCGGCACTGGAAGCCATGGCCTGCCAGGTGCCCGTCATTTCCAGCAATACCGGCGGCCTTCCCGAACTGAATGTAGACGGCATCACTGGCTTTGTTTGCAACGTAGGCGATATTGACGACATGACCGAAAAGGCTCTTTTTATTTTGCAAAAAGAACGCCTGGATACTTTTAAAAACAATGCGCTTGCCCGGGCTCATGAGTTTGATGCCAGCAATATTGTGCCTCAGTATGAAAAGTATTATACTGCCGTATTGGAGCAACATAATCCTAAAGAAGGGATTATCAATGCGTAAAGTTTGAGTAAAATTCCACTTCCTTACGGGGCAACCTCGTAAACAAGTTTCCGTTTATAGTTTTACTAAATTATTTCAATTGACATTAACTTACACAACATATAAAATATAAAAAAATGGTGTTAATACTGATTACCGTCGTCTTTATGATTATCAGCTTTGCTGTGAGTCGGCGACTGAAAAATAAATTTAAGAAGTATTCAAAGATACAGATGGGTTCCGGGCTTTCCGGTAAGGAAATAGCCGAACAAATGTTGCATGATAATGGTATCAGGGGCGTGGAAGTTATTTCAGTACCCGGCCAGCTTACCGACCATTACAACCCGGCCAACCGCACGGTGAATTTGAGCGAAAGTGTATATCACGGGCGTTCAGCCGCTGCCGCCGCGGTAGCAGCCCACGAATGTGGCCACGCTGTGCAGCATGCCAAAGCATACAGCTTCCTGGAATTTCGCTCGGCCATGGTGCCGGTGCAAAATGTTTCTGCCAAAATACTGAACATTGTGGTGCTGGTTGCCATGTTTGGCGGTATGGCTTTTTTGCAGGTGGGTTTCCAAAGTGTGTTGCTGGTGGTAATTGCCTGTTACACCGTGCTTACCTTATTTTCTTTTGTAACCCTGCCCGTAGAATTTGACGCCAGCAAACGCGCACTGGCCTGGATTGAGCAAAGAGGGATTGCCTCTCCCGATGAATATGGTATGGCTAAAGATGCCCTGAAGTGGGCAGCCATGACGTACGTGGTAGCCGCATTGGGTTCTTTGGTAACCTTGCTTTATTTTATCTTTGCTTTCTTAGGAGCAAGGGACTAATCAACAAAAACATTCAATTTTTCAATGGCATTTCTCGCAAGGAAATGCCATTTTTTTTGATGAATTGTTTAACTTTCAGCAAAGACTTCGGAAGTATTCAAAATCAAAAGTTACTTTTTAACATGAACTTTGACCTCACTGAAGAACAGCAAGCCGTACAACAGGCTGCCCGCGATTTTTCCCAAACCGAACTGTTGCCCGGCGTTATCGAGAGGGATGAAAAACAACTTTTTCCTACCGAACAAATAAAAAAAATGGGAGAACTTGGGTTCATGGGCATGATGGTAGCCCCGGAATATAACGGAGGCGGCATGGACACCATTTCGTATGTGCTGGCAATGGAAGAAATCTCAAAGGTTGATGCCTCGGCCTCGGTGTGCATGTCTGTAAACAACTCACTGGTATGCTGGGGGCTGGAAGAATATGGCACCGACTATCAAAAAGACAAATGGCTAAAAAGGCTGGCAACCGGCGAAATTATCGGTGCTTTCTGCCTTTCCGAGCCCGAAGCCGGTTCGGATGCCACTTCCCAGAAAACCTCGGCCAAAGACAAAGGCGACCACTATTTGCTGAACGGCACCAAAAACTGGATTACCAATGGAAACACCGCTTCGGTATATATTGTAATGGCCCAGACCGATCCCGAAAAAGGGCATAAAGGAATTAATGCTTTTCTTGTAGAGAAAGGCGTGGACGGATTCACCATCGGGAAGAAAGAAAACAAGCTGGGCATCCGCGGTTCCGATACGCACTCCCTCATGTTTTCTGATGTGAAAGTGCCCAAAGAAAACCGCATTGGTGAGGATGGCTTCGGGTTCAGGTTTGCCATGAACGTACTCAGCGGTGGCAGGATTGGCATTGCCGCCCAGGCTGTAGGTATTGCTTCCGGGGCTTACGAACTATCGGTTGCATATTCCAGGGAACGAAAATCATTTGGGCAGGAACTCGCCAAGCACCAGGTCATTCAATTCAAACTGGCCGATATGGCTACCAACATTGAAGCTGCCCGCCTGTTGTGTTTGCAGGCAGCTTACCTGAAAGATACAGGAAAAGACTTTACCCAGGCCAGTGCCATGGCCAAGCTTTATGCCTCCAAAGTAGCGATGGAAGTAACGGTAGAAGCCGTGCAAATTCATGGAGGGTACGGGTATGTGAAAGAATACCATGTAGAACGTTTAATGCGGGACGCAAAAATTACACAGATATACGAAGGTACTTCAGAGATTCAGAAAATTGTAATTTCCCGTGAAATATTAAAAAGGGGCGAGAGATTATGATTTTTGGCCCCAAATGTTAAAAAATGAATATTTTACTTCCCTCTTTATAATAAAATATTTGTAAATTTATATATTTTTATTACTTTAGTGCCGAAATTAAATAAATTGCACTTGTTTGCGCACAAAATACAACCTCATTAAAGAATGGAAGATTATAATAAAATAATCGAATCGCTTAGCGTACGCTTTATTAAATCCAAAAATATCAGGATTTTACAGCCTGTAACTATCCAAAACTATTATGATGTTGAGAACACCATTCTCATTCTTAATAAGGGGGAAATTAAATATGGACAGGAAGCCAGCGTCGTTGATGATGGGAACATATTATTTATTCCCGGAGGAAAAATGGTTTCTATTACCTACGGTAGTGGTGACCCTGTAGAGCTTTCTAATGATGATTTCATCAATAATAAGGAACTATACTTCCAGTCTTTGGAAACTACGGATATTACAAAACTGGAAGCCGAAAACTTCAGCTACATTACATTTGAGGCAAAAGTTTTCGATTCAGTTAACTTCTTCGCTTCCCTGGATATTCCTCCTTTTGTTATAGATGACAACCCTAAGATTGTAGAACTTATTCAGGATATTCTTAGCGAAAATTCTTCTGATTTGCCTGGCAAGCAGCGGATTATCAAACTAAATACTGAGCGGCTTGTTGTGGAAATCATCAGGCACGTACTGGAAAGCCACATGTTTGTTGAGCAACTGGCTACGAACAGTACTTATTTTAAAGACCCCCGCCTGATAGATATTTTTGCATATATCAAAGAGAACATTGGAGGTGACCTTTCTAACAAAGTACTGGCCAATGTTGCCAACGTTTCAGAAGATTATGTAGGCCAGTATTTCAAAATGCTTACCGGAATTAATCCGCAAGATTACATCGAGTATCAGCGAATGGAACAAGCCGTAAGCTTACTGAGAACTACCAAGAAAAGCATTCGGGAAATTGGAAAAGAAGTGGGCTATAAAGATACCGCTTATTTCTGCCGCCGTTTCAAGATGATGTTTGGTATTCCTGCCGGCAAAATGCGCCGTCGTGAATCTTTGATGAACATATAATACACTATACAACCTTTCTTTTATTAAAAAGGATGATGGTTTACACTGTCATCCTTTTTTTATGTTTCTATCCAGATAAGGCTGAAAATCCGGTTTTTGTGGCACGTAATTGTCTGTTCCCTGCGCCGTAGCAAATATGAAGTTGGCAGTAGCCTGGTTACAGGCCACAGGAATATCCCAGGTAACCGCTATGCGCAACAATGCTTTTACGTCGGGGTCGTGGGGTTGGGGTTCCAGGGGATCCCAGAAGAATATCAAAAAATCTATTTCGCCCTCTGCTATTTTGGCACCAATTTGCTGGTCGCCCCCCAATGGGCCACTGAGCATTTTATGAATGGTGATAGGCTGTAATTTACTCAGTTCTGCGTCTAATAACTTACCTGTTGTGCCGGTGGCATAAATGGTATAATTGGCAAGAATGTCGATGTGATTTTTTGCCCATTGCAGCAAATCAGCTTTCTTATTGTCGTGTGCCACCAGGGCTACTGTTTTATTTTTCATCGTATGTTTATTCCGGTCAGTATTTCCAGTTTTTGATATACCTCTTCGTACCTGTCTAAATTTACCGATAAAGTAAAGTTACACCTTTCTGCAAAATCTTGCCTGATAATTTCCATATTATACGCTTCAATGAGTTGCATTACTTCATTGGTAGCTTCATAAGCAAATTCAATATCAATCGTTTTGGTGATTTCCTGCTCAATAATTTTATTTTGCTGAATGGCATCGGCGGCGGCTGTTTTGTAAGCATTTATCAGTCCGCTTACCCCCAGTTTGGTTCCTCCAAAATAACGCACCACTACAATAAGCACATCACTTAAATTGTGTGAGCGAATTTGCCCTAATATTGGGTCTCCTGCCGAATGTTTGGGTTCCCGGTCATCATAAGCGCGTAACCGTTCGGGCGGGCCGGCAAGTACGTAGGCAAAACAGTGGTGGCGGGCATCATAATACGTTGTTTTCAGGGCATCTATTTTGTTTTTTATGTCATCTTCATCACTTACAGGATAGGCAAAAGCCAAAAATTTACTGCCTTTTTCTTTATAAATTCCTTCTGACAGCCTAGCTAATGTATAAATTTTTTGCACCTGATAATTTCTGTTAAACGACATTAATTGTCAAAAGCATCCCCTACTTTTGAAATTGTAAAGATAAAAGATATGGTATCCAAATTATACAATACCAATTTGTGAATAGCCCGTTGAAATGGTATTTTCACGTACTTCAATAGCAACTAAAAATCGTAATCATGAGTGATAAATCTGAAAAACTAAAAGCACTACAACTTACCATTGATAAGCTGGATAAAACTTATGGCAAAGGCACTGTAATGAAGCTGAGCGATGAGCGTGTGCAAGACGTGCCCGCCATTCCTACGGGTTCTTTGAGCCTGGACATTGCCCTGGGCATAGGCGGTATCCCCCGCGGAAGGGTCGTGGAAGTATACGGCCCAGAGTCTTCCGGTAAAACTACCCTGGCCATGCACTGCATCGCCGAAGCGCAGAAAAAGGGAGGCATTGCCGCTTTTGTAGATGCCGAACACGCTTTTGACAGGTTTTATGCCGAAAAGCTAGGCATTGATACCGAAAACCTGCTGATTTCCCAGCCGGACAGTGGAGAGCAGGCCCTGGAAATTACAGAGCACCTGATCCGTTCTGGCGCTATTGATGTAATCGTGATTGACTCAGTGGCCGCCCTTGTGCCTAAAGGTGAACTGGAAGGGGAAATGGGAGATAGTAAAATGGGCTTGCAGGCCAGGTTGATGTCTCAGGCTTTGCGAAAGCTCACCGGTGCTATCAACAAAACCCGTTGTTCTTGTATATTTATCAACCAGCTTCGGGAAAAAATAGGAGTGATGTTTGGCAACCCCGAAACCACAACTGGTGGTAATGCGCTGAAGTTTTATGCTTCCGTGCGACTTGATATTCGTCGGATAGGGCAAATTAAAGATAACTCCGGGGATATAATTGGTAACCGTACAAGGGTGAAAGTAGTCAAGAATAAAGTAGCGCCTCCATTCAAGGTAGTTGAGTTTGACATTATGTATGGAGAAGGCGTTTCTAAAACCGGAGAGGTTCTGGACCTGGGCGTTGAGATGGAAGTTATCAAGAAATCAGGTTCCTGGTTCTCATACAATGATGAAAAGCTTGGGCAGGGCAGAGATGCTGTGAAGCAAATTTTACAGGATAACCCTGAATTGCTGGCCGAACTGGAAGCAAAAATCAGGGCAGCACTGAAAGGAGAAGATATTACCGAGGTAGCAGCCAAGGAGGAAGAAGTAGCTGCGCCTGAACCACAGAAAGAAAAGGAATAATCTTTAATGTAGCCATGATGCAGGGCCTGGAAGCTGGTACGCGTTACCAATGTTCGGGCCCTCTTCTTTTTTATTCTATTTCGGCATCTGCTTTTGTATCCAGCCCCAGTGCTGCTTTTATCATTTCCAGGTCTGATTGCATGGCTTTATTTTCCTCTGCCAACTGCTCAATTGTTTTTTGTTGTGCTTTGAGGGCTTCCAGCAATACGGCTACCAACCCGTTGTAGTTTACTCCTTTATAACCATCGCTTCTTTCTTTTACTAACTCGGGAAAAACCTGCGCTACTTCCTGGGCGATTACCCCAATTTCAGGCTGGGAATTCAGTGAATCACTTTTCCAGAAATATTGATAACCATTGAGCTGTAATATTTCTTCCAAAGTGTTTTGGAGCGGGTTAATATTTTTTTTGAGGCGCTCATCGCTGGGAGGCATTCCTGCCACTACATTGGTTACCCTGCCTTTTGTATCCAGTGTAATAGATTCAATATAATCTCCACCTCCTCCTGTGGTTCCAGCAGTAAAGCCTGATGTACTTAGTGAAAGTGTTCCATCACTGGCCAGCGTTGCATCCCCTCCTATGGTTTGTGCGGTCGCTACGCCACCGTTTCCAATAAAAATTTCACCATTACCCAGGCTTGAACTTACAAAAATGTCTTTGTCTTCATATTGAGGGTTTCCCGATCCATCGGTTGTAAGCACCTGGTCAGCACCTCCGTTGTCGATTTTATCGAGGGTAACGGCGTCATCGAGGATTTTGTCAGTGGTTACCCCATCATCAGCAAGTTGTAGTTTCCCACTGCCATCAAAATCCAGCCCTGCACCATTGTCAATACTAATAGAAATTGCAGCCGTGCCGTCATAGGAAAAGTTTGTAATACCATTGCCATCTTCCAATTCAGGCAGAGGCAAAATATCAGATAATTTATCATCTACATAATCTTTGGTTGTAAGTGTAGTGCCCCCGTCTGTATCCTGCGTAGAGTTAGTAGTGGCTTTACCTGTGGTACTGATATTTTGCGCTCCAAAGTTTGGAGTAACCTTGGTACCCGCAATAGCGGCTGCCACATTCACATCAACATTGGTAATGGCACCATCAGCAATTTTAAGGGAAGTGATGGCATCATTGGCAATCTTTTCCTCGGTAACAGCTTCAGCCAGTATTTTTAGGTTGGTAACACTTTCATCAGCCAGTTTAGCTGTTGTCACATTAGCATCCCTGAGCTTATCAGTGGTTACACTGTTATTTGCCAAATCAGAAGTATTGACTGTACCATCGCTGATTTCGTCTGTTCCAACAGCGTTATCCGCAATTTTCGCCCCCGTTATTGTATTCGGTAAAATGGTGGCAGTGCCATCACCAGCCAAAGAAATATCTCCATCTACAGCTATAGATTGCAAGGTAGCTCCTGTACCAATCAAAATATTGCCGGGAGTACCTACAAAAAGTTCGCTTAACTCTCCTGCACCATCACCCACAAAGATATTTCCGGTGCTCAATGTATTATCGATGAAGTCCTTTTCCTCCCAGGTTACCGTACCACCACTGGTAGTGGTGAGGTAGCGATCCCCACCAGCACTTTCTATATCTTGCGGGCGAATGGTTCCATCTTCAATCTTGTTAGAAGTTATGGCATTATCTGCCATTTTTGCATTATTTATCGCACCATCAGCAAGGTTTTCAGTGATAATCGTGCCCACTTTAATATTAGCTGAATCAATGACATCATCGCTTATAGTAGGATTCGGGTACGTACCACTAAGTTCACCACCAGCAGCTCCGGTGGGTGAAACTGTGATGGGCAGTTCGGTAATGCCACTTATTCTTCCTGTTTCGTCCACAATAAGCTGGGGCACCATGTTTATTTTGCCAAAAGTGCCACTGGTTACCCCTGTATTGGTCAGTTGTAAGGCATCGGCATTGACTTCCAGGCCATTCCCGGCATTAATTTCAATACTTCCGTCTGCATTTTGGGCCAATCCGCTGCCAGCTACATTGGCGGCAATTTTATCCCTGTCCACTGCATCATTCGCGATTTTTTGCCGGGTAATGGCATTGTTATTTATTACTGGGTTCGGATAAGAACCACCCAAGTCACCTCCGGCACTCATTCCGATGGTTACGTCATTTGTAGGGTCAGTATCTCCCGTATTTTCAATCTGATTATCGTCATTGATGTTAATACCAACACCTGCTGAAAGGATAAAGCCTACATCATCGCCAATAATAGCTACCCAATCGTTTTCTTTCCAGTAATAAAACTTTCTTTCATCTTTATCAAAGATGAGCAACCCATTATCGGTAGTTGATAGTTTGGAAGTAAAACTGCTTGCCATACGCTGAGCGGTGGACAAACTCGGAATTAGCAACCCCTGGTCACTATCAGGAGCTACCAGGTGAAGTACTGCATTGGCATTCAGGTTGTTGATTGTACCGATACCGACAGTCTTTTGTGCGTATGCATCATAAGATAAAAGGATGGCAGCAATGAATAAAAGCAGATACCATTCCTTAGCAAATTTTCTCATAGTTTGTAATTTAGTCTCTTCTTAAAACCTCCTCTTTTGCATCTCTTGTAATTCCGGCAAACAAGGCCTTATCAATATGACCAACAGGCCGCTTCACCCTCACCGGGGTATAAGCAGGGATATAAGTACTTTCAAAATTATTCAGTGCTTGTAGTTCAGTAGGGGACATAGCCGTAACGGCCGCCAACTCAGATAATGACATACCAGATTTTACCACCAAAGTGGTACTGGACTGACGATAGGAGATATCAGGCCCAATTACTTCAAACTCTACCCTTCTGTTCAATTGTTTTCCTGCAGGGTTGTCATTAGAAGCAATGGGGGTTTCCTTTCCTTTCGCATTCATCACTACGGCTGTTCTGTCAATCCCATGTGCAATCAAGTAGTCAAATGCTGCCTTTCCTCTTTTTCTGCTTAATTCAACATTGTAACTGTCAGTTCCCCGGCTATCAGTATACGCATTAATTTCAACCTGAATTTCGGGGTTTTCCTGAAACAGGCTCAGCAGATCATCCAGCACAAGCTTAGCCTCATTTCTTAACTGAAAAGTATTATTATTAAAATAAATTTTCTCGAATTCTATGGTAGAAATATCACTGCCATAGCTGAAGACTTTAACATCTGTCAGATAATAGTCAGCATTTTGGCCGGATACCGGTTTATCTAATACTACACTGTACCGTGCCTGGGCATCCAGGTTAGAAAACTTAAAGCTTCCCGTTTTATCGGTAGTTGTAATTTTAATAATATCCCCATCATCATTTGCCAATTGTACAATTTCTTCTGCAACTGGCGCCTGACTGATGGCATCGAGCAATTCTCCAGTCAGAATTGCTTTCCCGGAAGAATCTGAAATATGCAAAGTATTAATTGTAGTGAGCACACCAGCTGGCGTTTGTGCTGTTAGTGTACTTTCAGGAGGCAAAAGTAATTCGGAAAGAGAAACAGGTTCAGCATAAGAGTCTGAATATACACGGTTTGTATCTCCATTAACCGTCAGGTCATCACTTGCATCTGCACTCAGGATAAAACGATTGGCACCACTTCTCAGGTTTTGGTACCCCATTGTATATGCCATGGAAAGGTCGCTCACTGGTGTTTGTATCCCGGTAATATTGCCCTCTATCAGTCCATCATACTCCAGTTGCTCATTATAACTTTTTTGAGATACTACAACAGGTTCGCGTTTTTTTCTGGTTCCTTCATTGATATAATTTACCAAGGACTGCCCGGTTTTTTTGGTAAAGGCATAAATATCAAACTTTGTGGCAACGGTATCCCGGTTTGATGAGAGATAACCTGTATTTTCACCAAATACGAAGTAAAGATCATCCCTGCTTGAATTGAACGGCCACCCCAGGTTGATCACTTCTCCATTCGTTATTTTTCCCTCTATCCTGTAAATATCCAGTCCGCCAAAACCCTCGTGTCCATTAGAAGAAAAAAACAGGGCAGGCTTGTCATAATAATAAAAAGGGGACAAATCGTTGGCCGGTGTATTAACTTTTTCTCCCAGGTTTACAGCTGGTCCCCAGTCTTCTCCACCGGCCGAAATACTCATCCAGATATCCTGGGCACCAAAGCCACCACTTCTGTCAGAAACGAAGAAAAGTGTATCTCCCGAAGCTGTAAGCGCCGGTTGTTTTGCATTGGCTTTGGGGGCATTGATATTTTCGTTCAACAACAGAGGTTCCTGCCATTTATTATTCTTATACACTGTTATGTAAATTTGGCAAGTTTCATTTTTTTTATCACAGCTGGTGTAATAATATTTGGTCTTTTCTTTATTAAAAGTGCCCGAACCGTCGGCCCATTTAGTATTAACAATACCAAATCCATCGTCTTTTTCTACTTTTGTCCAGCCTTTTACTTTCTTTTCAAACTGATAAATATTGCCAAAGCTTTCTCCAAACCGGTTGTCTATCGGTTGGCCGGAGCTAATCCTGCCTGTGGTAATAACAACCAGGGAATCGTGATGATAAACCGAAGGGGCGTAATCGTTGTATTCACTATTAATCGGGGATGGTAATTTGGTGAAACCATAATTTTTATTGCGTCTGGAAAGCTGCGTAAGGGCGAAATAACATCCTTTTCTCTCTATCACAGCCTGTTGCTCATAATAGCGGTAATTTTCTATGCCCTTCTTCTGCTTTTTGGAGTAAGCTAAAAATTTGTCAAAATTGACAATAGCAGCCCTGAACTCTTCATTATATTTTTGGGTAAGGGCATAAAAGTAAAGGGATAGTGGAAATTCAAAAACACTGTCCTTTTCATAAACTATTTCATAATACCTTTCAGCTTGTTCATAATTGAAAAGCTTTCTGTAGCATTCGGCCAGCTGGAAGGCAGCATGCAAATTTGTGCTATCAGCCGTTAAAGACTCGTTGTACATCCTGGCTGCTTTGTAAAACTGTTCGTGCTCAAAATAACGATCAGCATGCGATTGTGCCCAACTTATAGAAAAGGGGCAAACCAGCAAGAAGGCAGATATGGCAAGGAGCCGGAAGTTCATGATCGTTTGTTACTGAGCTTTTGTTTAAAATCTATTCCTAATAAAGCGGTGAATCTATCTTTTTCAAGTTGTTGCTACGCTGGATTTTATAGGCTACAGATAACTCCAGGGCTCCCTGGTTACGTATATCAGATCTATCCTGAGAAGCATTGATATCATAACTGAGTGCCGCGTCAAAGTTTTCATTACTGGCCCCAATCAGGAATACAAATGATTCCTGCACCCTGTACCAGGTACCCAAACGCATACTGATACCATAATTCTCAAACTTAGTACTGCCTTTGCCGGCAGTAGTATAACTCAATGATGCCCCAACATTGTACTGAATATTTTGGTTTTGCATCATTATCAGAAAATCAGGGGCTAACTGAACATCTTCATTTACCTCAAAAATTCCTCCACCATGTGCTTGATACAAAATAGGTACCTGGTTTACCTCACTTTCTAGTAAAGAATGATCAGGTCTATTCAGGTGGGCTGCTGATATCCCTAATTGTAAGCGGTAATCATTTTGGACATTTCTTCTCTTATTTCGGGAGTCATACGACCACATGGCGCCTGCATTGAAAGAGATATAACTGACCTGATCGCCAAATTGCTCAGTAGGAATAATAGAATGGTCAAATCCTTTGTATGTAATTTGAGAAGGCCAGTTAAGCACCCCAAAGTCAATACCCGTTTGGGTGTAACCTGCCTGTAGGCCAAGCGTGAGCCGCTGGGTATCAAACCTGTCCAGCTTCATATTGTAGGCACTGGCAAAGCTGAAGCCATAGGTTTTTACCTCATTGTGCAGGCCCGCTATATCGCTAATTGCAGAAATACCGATACCCCCAAGATGACTTTCTTCCTGACCTTGCACGAATAATGGCAGCATAGCAGCAAATTGAGCGGTTTTGAAAGAAATATCCTCCTGACTCTGTCTACGATAATTGATGCCAAATGAAACGTAGTCCTGATATCCGGCCAAGGCCGGATTCACAAGCAGGGGAGTGGCCTTGTATTGAGAGAAATAATAACTTTGTGCTGAAGCAAGGTTAACCACACACAGCAAAGCCAGTAAGCTCATTGCAAGCCGTGTAGAAATATTCCGATTGTGCCCGTATCTGATCATACAATTCAAATCAAATAGTCATTCACCGAAACAAGGTTATTGTTCCTGATTCTTTTTTCATTTCCCCGTCGTCAAACCTGACTTGTATCACATAGCTGTACACACCAAATTGTGCAGGCTCACCCGTTGCCATACTGATGCCATCCCAGCCCTCGATGGATGCTGCTGTAAATGATTCCGTTTTGTATACCTGCTTACCCCACCGGTCAAATATGCGAAAGGAGAAGTCCTGCTCTGTGATATTATTTCCAAAAACTATCAACCTTTGATCTTTCGGGTTAATAGCATCAGGCGCGAAAGCAGAAGGCACCAAAATTGATTTTTCTATTGAATAAAGGGCGGTGAGGCCCAGGGCTAAAATCTTTTGTGTAGCTATGCTTTCACTGGTTACGGTACCCTCATTGGTATCTCCTGAGGTTTCAGATTGGCCCAAACTCACAAAAGCCTCTCCTACATCTGCAGCTTCGGCCACAACAGCCCCCATCAGGTCTTCAAATCCCTCATCGCTACCAACACTCAGTTTGGCCAAAGAGCCACTGTAGGTACCTGCTATTGTGTTCACTTCCCAGTACCGGGTTGCAGATACACTATTGAGTGAATCGTCTGTACTTCTGGGCTGGAGGCCGGCTTCTATTACTTCCACATGCAATACAGGGTCTACACCCGTTACATCTATCAACTCCAGCGGGCGGTAGTTTCCATTTTTACCTACCGGAAAAAATTTATACCCTGTACCAGCATACTGAAAAGCACCGTTGATATAAGCATTGGCAGAAGCATCGCTAATGATTGCTGAGTTAGTCAGGGAAAGCATACTTCCCTCAGAAGGTGTAAGCAGCCCGTTGATGAGGGAAAGTTCTTTGGTAATTGTTAAATTCTCTTTCAATTGCTTTTCTCCACCTCCGTCTATAGTGAGCTTATCAATAGGCTGGTTATTATTATCAAGCTCCTGCGGCTCCTCTCCATTCATAATCAACATGCCTGCACCATTATACACTCCTCTGTTTTGCCAGTGGCTGGATACTGAGATACTGCCAGTGTTAATGATATTTCCTTCGTTCAGTACATCCCCTTTTACACCAATAACAGCCTCTTCCTGAATACTGATGATTTGTTCACCGGCATTGTACATGAATTGGGAAAATGCAGGTATACAAGCGAATTGGCATAACAAAATTATATGTGTACGTATTCTCCTCACTATCCGGCAATTTTTTCGTGGTTCAGGACTGATTTTCTCAGTTTATTTGTATTGAATAAAACATTATATCGCTACTTAAGCAAACTTGGAAAGTTAATATTCAAAATACAATATTTTTATTCAAAAACTTTATGCTTTTTTTAGTACCATCAACTTTTAAAAATAAAGATTTTTATGATAATGTTAAAGAAAATCAGACTTTTATTGCATGTTATTTAAAACTACTGAGCATTTGTTGATTAACGCCCTTTTATCCTTTTTCTATACTTATTCTTTCTAAAGTACAATTTATTAATGCAGACATATTGGTGAGAAATAGTAGGCCGAAAGTACAGTGCTAATACAAACAACTTTTCGAAAGAGCCTATCATTTGGTGGAAAAGACTTGTATTTTAAGTATGAAAACACCTGTACTCAGTTCTTCTGGAAAAGAAATAGTTGTCACCAGCAAATGGTATAATAAGGACAATTTTTACACTTATTGGTATCCTGGGTTTGGTTGAAAGGAATATCTTTATCAAAAACTTCAGAGAGTAAGAATTGGAGATGCTGGCGGTATTCAGCAGCGTAAAAAGCAAAATCAGAAAGAGGTTCCTTATCTAGCCGGAGCCTTACGTCAAACTTATCGGTAAACAGCTCTTTGGCATTGAGCAGGCCCGGTACTATTTTTTCCTCACCCTCCGGGAACTTTTCATAATACAGCAAGGCATAAAACAATGCCTGCAGGGCCGCTTTGTTCCGATACGTATCGTCCCTGTCAAAAAGTGAGGCGATGCTGCTGATATGCCTTTCATCTTTACCGGTTTTGTAGTCCAGCACGCGCACCACTTCATCTTTTTTATCTATCCTGTCAATAATCCCTTTCAACCCTATTTCTATTTTTTCATCATTGGCATCAATTTCCAAATTTAGCTGATACCCCTCGCTGCCCCGCTGCTCCAGGCCTATAATTGAAAAAGGAGCGTATTGCTCATCCATGCTCAAAATCTTTTCGGTCATTTTTTTCACTACTTCCCGCACAATCACATTTCTTCCTTCAAATTCAAAAGTGGCCTGGGTAGAAGTAAAATGTTCTTTAAAGCCCTGTTCTATGGCCGGGTCCACATATTTTTCCCTCAACAAAGCAAAATCTTTGGCCTCCACCATATTTTCGCTCTTTTCCTTAATCAGGCGGGAGTAAATAATCTCCATGGTTTTGTGCAGGATGTTCCCGAATATGAGCGGATCTACCTCATCTTTCACCTCATCCAACTCCTCAATTTTAGCGATATATCTGTAATAAAACCGCAAGCGGCAATCAAGATAGGTATTGAGAGCTGAAGGAGTAAGCCTGCGTACAGGCCCGCCGTTTTGTGTGGTAAATCCGTAAAGTTGTTCCATTACCCGTTCATCTTTGGGAATAGCAATGGGAGCGGGCGTGGTAGTTTGCACCGGGCTGGACAACGTTTGCCTGCTGATGCGAAAATCTCCGTTTTTTGCGGGAAAAACCAGTTCGTCTGCTTCATTGTAAGTAGCTTCGTAAATAAGCTGGTACAGAAAGCGGCTCATTTCCCCGCTCACGTAAGGCGTGTCTTCTGTATTATAAAACAGGTGAACATGCCTGGCCCTTTGCATCAGCCTGAAAAAAATATATGAAGCAATGGCATCCTGATGGTCAAAGGAGGGCAGGCCAAACCCGAACCGCAGGTTGTGTGGAATGAACGAGTGGGAAACGTTTTGGGCCGGGAAGGCTCCTTCGTTCATAGATAGGATAAAAACATGCTCAAAGTCCAGGTTTCTGGTTTCCAGTATGCCCATTACCTGCAGTCCGTTGAGTGGCTCTCCCGTAAATGGTAAACGCAACGACTGCATCACCTGCCGGAACAAACGCAAAAAAGTAGGCATATTCATTTTAATATTTTCCTGCTCCACAATAGATTGCAGTCGGCTCAGATGGGTAAAAAAGTGGTAAATATATTCCTGCTCCAGCCAGGGCTGCTGAATTTCCCCATCTTCTTTATTAAATAAACCTAATTGGCTGGTATCACCCGCTTCCTGTGTGGGCTTGATAGACTCGTAATGCTCATTTACCTGCTTGAGAACAATTAACAAATAATCAAACATGGCTTCTGCCGAGGTAATATGCCTGAATAATTTTGGATAAAAAACTTCATCCATTTCCAACTCATCTGGGGCAATATAGATTTTATTTTCTGATTCAATTTTCTTTACATTCTCAGTCGCCAGGTTGGTATTATAATATACTACATAAGGGTGCCGAAGCACTGCCAGTACAGTACGGAAATGATAGGTGGTTTTTCCATTTTGGTCTTTGGTATTCTGCTGCATATTCAGCAGGTGTTCCAAAAAGCTATACAGGGGCGTGCTCCGCAACGGATACCCCATCGTAATATTTATCTTTTTGATATGTTCCGGAAGGGCATGCAGTACAGAGAATAAAAGATGCTCTTCGGGTAGTACAATTACTGCCTTCTCTGGGTTAAAATCTGGGTTTTTAGACAAATTATCTAAGGTTTCCCCCAGTCTTTTGGCCTGCCCAACCTCCAGGGTTACTCCCTGAATTGTAATATCCCTCTTTTCTCCGGTGTGAAAATGATTGGGATAAGGGCCACGCAGGCTTTCTGCAAAAGCTTTGTTTTTGGCATGTTTCCTGAAAAATATCCCTGCTTCATGGCGGGTGTTTTCCATATAGAACTTATCAAAATCCCAGTGAATCTCGGCTTTTCGGTGGTTAATAAACCAGGCAATAATTTTTTCTTCAGCCTTACTGAGCGCATTAAATCCGGCAAAGATGATTTTTTGACCAGCCATCACCTGCTCGGGGGCATCTGCATGGTTTTGGTTAAGTTCCTCTATAATTTTTCGGTAAAGCATACCTTCGTAGGCCATGCCCAAATTGGTGAGTTTGGTTTTGAAAGCTTCGTATACAGGGTATAAAATGCCCCATAGACGAATGAACTTTTGCTGAGCCGAATCCCGGGCTGCCTGTTCGCCCAAATGTGTGTATTCAAAACTTTTCCAGAATTTTGAAATGGCTTCCTGCTGCTCTTCTGTGAGGTAGTCATAACTGTCTTCAATTTCCCGCAGGTCTTTGATGTTGGTAAATAAATCTTCAGCATCAATCAGGTACTTATCAATTTCATCAAAATCGTTGAGCAGCAGTTCTCCCCAAAAATAAAACCTGTCGAAACTTTCCTGATAGGGGCTATGCTGTTTGAACACCTCAAAAAGCGTGAATACCAAACTCAGTTTATCGGCGATTTGGAGTGGAGCCAGCTTTTTCACAAACGCTTCCATGCTGAGGATTTCCGGCGACCATACGGGTGCTTCAATATGACGGGCCAGGTACTTCTGGAAAAAAAGTCCGGCCCGGCGATTAGGAAATACCACCATTAATTCCTGTAAGTTGTCTTGATATTGGTTGTAAATCAACTCGCTGAGTTCTTCCAAAAAGCCTTTCATAATTTCTTTTTCTGTGGCAACCACAATGATATATAGGTGAATGGGTTTTTACTTGTCTAATAAAAAATCTTAAAAAAATTAGCTATTTTGATATTTTATGATATAATTTATTGAATTATTCATATATTTGTATTTTATTTTACATTTTATCCAGCAATACATCTCCGATAAATGTACAAAATAATCACTGAACAGATAAAGGTCTTATGGGATAAGGGCCTTTTCAAGCAAATCATCCGGTTTATTGTTACCGGAGCTTTATCCGCCGGATTAGAATTCTTCGTTTACACTTCCCTGGTTGCCCACCTCAACCTGCACTACCAGTACAGTAACGTGATCGCATTTATCGCTGCCAATGTGCTCAACTACACCCTCAGTCGTAACTGGGTATTTGAAAAAGGAAGGCACTCTGCCAGTGTGGAGTTTATTGCGTTTGCCATTGTGGCACTCGTTGGCCTGGGGCTGAATATTTTAATCTTATGGGTGATGATTGGCCGCATGCAGATAGACTACAGGGTCGCCAAAATTTTTGCGATTGGCGTAGTGGTTATCTGGAATTTCCTTTCTAAAAAAATGTTGGTATTTCAGGGATAAGTTGTTGAAAGCGAGGCATATTCCTGGCTGCTTTCCCCCATAATCCTGAATGTTACGTTTACAGGCTGCTGTTCCCAATCGATCTCGATAACCCCAAAATTTAGGGCAATAATCATATCTCCCTGTCGGTATTGGTTTTGTTCTTCCCTAGCTTCTTTCCAGGTGTGGGTCAAGCCGCTCGACGTAATGTCGTACAGCGGATAATCAACACCAGGATGATTGTACTTTGAAATTTCGCCAATGTGCCGGTCACCGCTGATAAAAAAAACGCCTTTAGCCTGTGTGGTAGCAATCAGGTCAAACAACCGCTGGCGGGCTGTAGGGAAATTAGCCCATTTTTCATACCCATGCTCTGCCGAAAGTACCTGAATACTGCTGCCAATGACATGAACTTGTGCACTGCTGCCGGTGAGTTCTTTTTCCAGCCACTCCCATTGCGTTTCACCCAAAATATCGCCTTCTGTATTAGGCAAATAAGGCTTTTCACCGTTGGCGGTCATTAGCGTGTCCCTGAAATAACGGGTATCCAGCAAGATGACTTTTACCTGTTTTCCGGTTGGCCCGAAAGTGTAGGAAGAATATCCGCCTTCCCTGTTTCTGATGGAAGCATTTTCGGGTACATCCAGAAAATCCAGCATCAAATCGCGACTTTCAGCTTTTTTGAGATAATATTTTCCTCCATCATTTATGCCATAATCGTGATCGTCCCAAATGCCAATCACCGGAACCGAGGAATACAAAGCCTGGTACCCCGGATACAGTTTTTGTTGGCGGTACATGTCCTCCATTTCTTCCATATTATGGGTATCTGCATAAATGTTATCGCCCAGCCAAACCCACAAATCCGGATTGTTTTGCAAAATGGGTTGCCACAGGGGTTGTTCATCATCCTGGTCATTACAAGAACCGAAAGCAATCGTCTGAAGCGTTTTTTCAGTATCAATGAACTGCGGGGAAACAACCGGGGAGTTTTTGCAGGATATTATTACAAGACTGATAATGAGTGTAAAAAAATAGCTTTTCATAATCCCTGTTTTTATGATGGTAACCACAATACTATTGAAAAAACAAAAAAGGCTCAACCAAAATGATGAGCCTTTTCATGAATATTGATATTTTATTTAAAACCTCATTTTTAAGCTGGTATTCCAGGTGCGGCCAAAACCATAGTAAACCCTATTGTAAATACTGCCATTATCCCCAAACTCCATATCACCTTCCCTGGCCGGGTCAAACAAAATATTAGATTCGGATTCGGCCATGTATTCCTTATCCAAAATATTATTTACGTTCAGGTTAAACGTAAAGTCCAGTCCGCCTAGGGCAAAGTTGTAAGAGAGGCCACCATCCAGCAGGCTATAAGAAGGCAACTGCCATGCCTGGTTGCCCGGGGTGAAAAAAGCTTCATCCTGGCTGATATCAAAATCGGCAAAAACCCTGTCGGCAAAATAGTAAGAAGCATAAATATGAAGCCCGCTGGTGATTTCATAATTAGCTCCCAGGCTGAAAGTAGTTTGAGCGGCATCCGGTATTTTCACATCTTCCATGTACAGCGTACCTGTGCCTATCAGTTGCTGGTCGTTGTCAAAAACCTGTGCATCAAAATCATCAGTATATCTCCAGTTACCCAATGAAGCCATGGCGGTAATTTCCAACCGCTCTACGGGAGAAGCTGCCAGATCAAGCTCAATGCCCTGGTGTAGCTGCCGAATGCCGGTAAAGTTGGCCGAGCCATCGGTACCCCCTACTTGTATACTTCTGGAGATCTGCCGGTTGGCCCATGAAGTATTATAAGCATTCAGGTTCAGGCTCAGGTAACTGCTTCGGAAGCCATATCCAACCTCAACAGCATAAATATCCTGATTTTCCACGTCTTCATTTATATTATTGGTAAAGCCCACAAACACGTTATCAAAAATAGGCTGCTGAGAAAACCATCCTCCGTTTACAAACACATTGTGGTTGTCGTTGATGTTGTAATTGGCACCGGCCTTAACGGTTCCTCCCAAAAAGTTTTGCCAGTCAGACTCCTGCTGTGGGTCGTCGTCTTCATACAGGAAATAATCAATCCGCTTAAAGCCCTGGTTAGAAATGGAACCCGAACCAAATACAGACAAACCGCCCACTGTGTATTCAAGTTGGGCAAAAGCTCCCAGCCAGTTCACCAGGCCATCGTTGTTATAATCAATCTGGTTGCCATCGGCGCGGCCTTCGGCCGTTACATATTTTTCAGGCTCGTTAATATCATCATCATCAAAATAAGCATCCAGGCCCAGGCGATCTTCTAACCTGCGGTAGTGCAAGCCTTTGTAGTACCGGGCATCAATACCAGCCACCAGCGACAGGCTTTCATTGATTTCATGCGTGAGGTTAGATAAGATACCAAACCAGTTGTGTTCGTTCATGGATGCCCTTCTGATAAACCCATTTCTGTAGGATTCAGCAACACTTTGCCCGGCAAACGGCCCACTGTAGCCAGGGTCGTTGGTTTCTACGCCAGGGCCAGACCAGGGTATTTGGTTATCGCCAAAGTCAGGAACAGACCCGCCCCGGTTCCACATCCGGATATCTTCCCAGCGTACGATGCCTTGTTCATTCCTAAACTTTGAAGAAGTCCTGAAGCTTCCGTTAATCCGGCCCAGGTCGCCTGTTCCCCCGCCTCTTCCAAAAGAAGCATAAGCAGAAGTAGCTAACTCTGTTTTATCCGAGATGGTCCAGTAATGGTTCAGGAAAGCCTTGGGTTTGTGGTAAAAGTTTTTTCTCCAGGAAAATTCATCCCCATCCAAATACCCCCACTGTGGGTTGTACCGGATGCCCCTTTCCTGTATTGTTTGAATAGTAACTCCATCAAAACTGCCATATTCCCGCTGGTGATGCCACTGGGGAGCGCCCAATACAGTGAGGTTGAGGGCATGCCTGTTGTTAAATTGCTTGGCAATAGAGGCAAAATAAGACCATCCCCGGAATAGGGTACCATCGGCATAACCGTCGCCCCGGGTGTGGGTGCCTTGTAAGGTAAAGGCCCAGCCCTTTTCCCCCAGTCCGGAAGAAAGCATCAGGCCGTATTTCTGGTAACCATCATTACCCACGCCTACCGATACCGCCCCGCCTTTCTGCATTTCGGCCGCGTTGGTGATGATGTTGATGGTGCCCCCTACAGAGGAAACAGCCAGTTTTGATGCACTCAGTCCACGTTGCACCTGTATGCTGCTGGTTACGTCGCTCAAACCCGCCCAGTTTGACCAATATACCCATCCGTTTTCCATATCGTTTACAGGAATACCGTTGATCATTACGGCGGTATTTCTTTGGTCAAAACCACGCACATTGATACGGGAATCTCCAAAACCTCCCCCTTGTTTGGTTACATACACCGAAGGCGTGGATCTTAAAATCTCAGGAAACTCCTGATTGCCTATTTTTTGTTCAATTTCTTCCCCTTTGATGGTAGATACGGCTACCGGGGTTTTGCGGTCAATGGCTACTGAAGCAATAATTTCAACTTCTGCCAGCCCTACAGCCCCTGTTTCAACTTTGATAGTGCCAAGGTCTGTGGTTTGTCCTGCCTTCACTTCAAAAGGCACTTCTTTTTCTTCATAACCCACAAAGGAAATCACGACAGCCTGCTTTCCCGGCTCTACACCATCCAGCATGAAGTTGCCGTTGATGTCAACAATAGTTCCCTTGTAAGTACCTTTGATGATTACGTTGGCACCGATGAGAGGCTCTCCATAATCCTCGTCAATAACCACGCCTTTGACCTGTCCCGTTTGGGCCAAAACCAGAGACGTGATAAATAAATTCACCAGTGTGATGAGTACAAACTTTCTCATAGCAAGTTCAGTTAGGTTGTAAAAGAATTTAACTTATTTAATGCTTACAAAAGTAGGGCTTGTCCCTTTCAGCAAACCATGTACGCTGTTATGCTTTTGTTAAATTTTCTTACGGTGGCTCAAACTATCATGCTTAAAATTAGTTAAAAATGCATGGCAATAAAAATCATTGTTTGGCTGAGAAACGATTTGCGTCTCAGGGATAACGAGGTGCTTTTTCGTGCTGCAGAGAAAGGGGAAGTATATCCGGTGTATTGTTTTGACCCCCGTAATTATCAGGAAAATGAACTGGGTTTACCCAAAACCGGTTCGTTCAGAGCTGAATTTTTGCGCACGTCTGTGGCTAATTTACACAAAAACCTGGAAAATCAGGGAAGCAATCTTATTATCAGGCAAGGCTTGCCAGAGAATATCATTCCCCAACTGGTTACGTTGCTTCAGGCAGACGCTGTTTATGCCAGTAAAGAAGTTACCCATGAAGAACTGCACGTTGAAAATAACCTGGAAGAAAAACTGTTAAAGCAGCGTGTTCCCCTGGAATTTTTCTGGCAGTCTACTTTGCTGCATGTAGACGATATTCCCTGGCCTATCGGCAACCTGCCTGATGTTTTTACACAGTTCAGGAAAGAAGCCGAAAGAAGCACGCCTGTAAGAGAAACCTTTTCGGTGCCTAAGCAGCTAAACTCCATACAGGGGATTGATTTGGGAAGCCTGCCTTCCCTGGAAGAATTGGGTGTGAGTGCGCCACAATATGACGAAAGAAGTGTGATGCCCTTTTCAGGAGGAGAAGATGCAGCCTGGGAAAGGCTGAAATCGTATTTGTGGGAAGGCAACCACTTAAAAAATTACAAAGAGACCCGGAACGGACTGCTGGGCGCTGAGTATTCTTCTAAACTATCTCCCTGGCTGGCCAATGGGGCTATTTCGCCCCGCTCTGTATATGAAGAAGTAAAAAAGTATGAAAAAGAACGGGTCAAAAACAAATCTACCTATTGGCTGATATTTGAGCTGCTTTGGCGGGATTACTTCCGGTTTGTAGCAAAAAAATATGGAAATAACATTTTCAAACCCGGAGGCATACATGAAGTGCAAAATAACCTAAACGATGACACACAAGCCTTTGAAAAATGGAAAACCGGGAAAACCGGGATCCCGTTTATTGATGCCAATATGCGCGAAATTAATACAAGCGGCTATATGTCCAACCGGGGGCGGCAAAATGTGGCCAGCTTCCTTACCAAAGACCTGAAAGTAAACTGGACATGGGGCGCCTCCTACTTTGAAACCCAACTTATAGACTATGACGTGTGCAGCAATTGGGGAAATTGGAATTACGTAGCCGGTGTGGGTAATGACCCGCGCGAAAACCGCTATTTTAACATCATGAGCCAGGCTACCCGCTATGACCCCCGGGGCGACTATGTGCGCCACTGGATTCCTGAACTTTCTCAAATCAAAGGAAAAAAAATTCATTATCCTGCTGAGTTACCAGAGGCAGAAATGCTGGAAGCAGGTGTACGTATTGGCAAAGATTATCCCGAACCGATGGTAGATTTTCAAAAATGGTTATACTGAAAAATGTATGCCCTGAAAGACCATATTTACCCCTTACCGATACTCCTCATTAATCTTCTCCAAAGCACCTTCTCCCGGGCATAAGTCATTTTCCCTCAAAGTATTCAAAGGCTGCTGCACAGTATCCAAAATTTGGTGCAGGTCAGCACTTTTTGGGTCAACATACAGCAGGCCTGTCAGGATTTTCTGCTGTGCTTTGGCTTGCTGCAAGGCATTTACAGAAGCATCCAGGTTGGTAGGGTCCCAGTTGGGGTTTAGCTTTTGCAAGTGGAGGAGGGAACCATCGTGCAGGGTAACGGAGGCCGAGGTGCCTTCCTCATAATTCACGGTGATTTCTTCTTCTTCCGGCACAAAATCCAGTACTGACGTGGCGGCGATGTGATCCCGTACATAATCGTAAGATTTGGTAGAGCCCTGGTTATTGTTGAAAGTAACACAGGGGGAAACCACATCCAGAAAAGCAAAACCTTCGTGCGACATGGCCGCTTTGATGAGCGGCACCAGTTGTTTTTTATCTCCTGAAAAACTACGGCCTACAAAGGTAGCCCCCAGCTCCATCGCCATCCCCACCAGGTCAATGGCATGAAACTGGTTGTTGGAACCGGCTTTGCTGACAGAACCCACATCGGCCGTAGCAGAATCCTGCCCTTTGGTGAGGCCATAGCAACCGTTGTTCATCACAATATAGGTCATATTGAGGTTGCGGCGGATAACGTGGCAAAACTGTCCCAGCCCGATAGAAGCGGTATCCCCATCGCCGGAAATACCCATGTAAATCAAATCACGGTTGGCAAGGTTCGCCCCTGTGGCAATAGAAGGCATGCGCCCATGCACCGAATTGAAGCCGTGGGAATTTCCGAGAAAATAGGTAGGCGTTTTGGAAGAACACCCGATGCCCGAAAGCTTGGCGATGCGGTGTGGTTCAATGGCCATTTCGTAGCAAGCCTGCACAATGGCCCCACTGATAGAATCGTGCCCGCAGCCGGCGCAAAGGGTGGAAATTGCGCCTTCGTAATCCGATTTGTTGTAACCGATTTTATTTTTCGGAAGGCCGGGATGGCGGAAAGTAGGTTTTATATAACTCATTTTGCTTTTTCTTTAAGATTGGGATGATGGCTGCTGCCATTGGCTGTTACATAAGTAAGGGAATTATCCATAATTTGCCGTGCAATGGTATCGGCTGTAATGGGCGTGCCATCATAGTTCAACACTGAAACCAGTTTTTGGGGAGAGGCGTCCAGTTCATTGATAAGCAATGAACGAAACTGCGCGTCCCGGTTTTGCTCTATCACAAAAACCTGCTCATGTTTTTTGATAAAATCATCAACCGTTTCATTAAAAGGAAACGCTTTGATACGCATGGCATCCAGGGTAATGCCTTGTTTTTCCAGCAATTCCATAGCTTCCTGGGCAGCATACGAAGAAGTACCAAAGAAAATAATACCCCGGCTGTTGCCGTTTCCTTCCTGGTACAATTCCGGGGCAGGCACATATTGCTTGGCCGTTTCCCATTTTTTGAGCAAACGGTCAACAATGCGCACGTACACATCTCCTTCTTCCGAATATTTGGCATATTCATCCCGGGAAGTTCCCCGGGTAAAGAAAGCGCCTTTGGTAGGATGCGTACCCGGAATGGTACGGTAGCAAATACCATCATCGTCTATGTCCAGATAACGGCCGTATTTCTCGGTTTTTTCCAGTTCCTCAGCATTCAATACTTTTCCCAGGTCATAAGCCTGTGATTCGTCCCATTTTAAAGGCGGGGTCATGTGCTTGTTCATGCCCAAATCCAGGTCAGACATCACAATGACGGGCGTTTGCAGGCGGTCGGCCAGGTCAAAAGCTTTTGCGCCCATGTCAAAACATTCGGAAGGCGTGCTGGGAAACAGCAAAACATGTTTGGTATCCCCATGCGAAGCATAAGCTGCCGAAAGAATATCGGCCTGTTGGGTACGAGTGGGCATGCCGGTAGAAGGGCCGCCCCGCTGTACATCTACCAACACAACGGGTATTTCGGCAAAATAGGCCAGCCCGATAAACTCGCTCATGAGGGAAACACCCGGGCCGCTGGTGGCCGTGAAAGCCCGTGCTCCGTTCCAGGTAGCACCAATCACGATGCCCATGGCAGAAAGCTCATCTTCTGCCTGCACAATCGCGTAGTTTTTCTTTCCGGTTTCTTTGTCTACCCGCAATCTTCTGGCATATTTATCAAAAGCATCCACCACAGAAGTGGAAGGCGTAATGGGATACCAGGCAGCTACCGTAGCCCCAGCGTAAATAGCGCCCAGGGCCGTAGCGGTATTCCCATCAATCATGATTTGGTCGCCCACGTTATCTCGTCTTTCCAGGCGGATATTTAGGGGGCAATCGTAATGCGCTTTTGCATATTGGTAACCCAAGTCCAGGGCTTGCAGGTTGGGGGGGATGAGCTTTTCCTTTTTCTTGAACTTAGAGCGGATAATCTGCTGGATTACCTCAACTTCTATGTCAAGCAAAGCGGCCAGCGCACCCACATATATAATATTTTTGAACAATTGCTGATGACGTGGCACGGAATAATTTTCCATACACAACTGCATCATTGGAATGCCAATGTACTGAATATCTTCCCTGATGTATTGAGCATGCAGCTTTTTGGTATTGTCATACACAAAGTAGCCGCCTGGCCTTACCGATGCAATGTCTTTGGTATAGGTTTGGGGGTTTACGCCCACCACCAGGTCAATTTCTGCCCGCCGGCCCAGGTAGCCTTTTTCACTTACCCGCACTTCGTACCAGGTAGGCAGCCCCTGAATATTGGAGGGAAAAACATTTTTGGGCGACACGGGAATGCCCATCCGGAAAATAGCTTTAGAAAACAACTCATTGGCACTTGCCGACCCTGTCCCGTTCACATTGGCGAAACGAATCACCATATCATTCACTGCACTTACTTTCGTCATAAGATTTTGGAAGCTTTGGTAACGTTGTACAAATATTTCTGCATGTCCCAGGCAGAAGTGGGGCAGCGTTCGGCGCACAGGCCACAATGCAAACATACATCTTCGTCTTTTACCATTACACGCTGGGTAGGCAAAGTTTCGGATACATACAAGTCTTGTGTTTCATTCTCGGCCGGGGCACTCAGGCGGGTTCGCAGGTCTTGTTCTTCCCCGTTTGCAGTAAAGGTAATGCAGGAAGTAGGGCAAATGTCCACACAGGCATCACATTCAATGCACTGGTTTTCGGTAAAAACTGTTTGCACATCGCAGTTAAGGCAGCGTTGCGCTTCCTTGAAACCCGCGATTTTATCAAATCCGAGTTCTACCTCTACCCTCCGGTCAATAAGCGTCTTTTTCTTGTCTTCATGGGGTACTTTGTAACGCAAATCATCTTCCACAGCAGAGTCATATATCCACTCGTGTATGCCCATTTTCTGATGAATGAGGTTGGTAGTAGGCGCGAGGCGGTCCATCACATCTTTACCATGGCAAAAATGGTCAATGGAAACAGCCGCCTGGTGTCCGTGGGCTACGGCTGTGATGATATTTTCAGGCCCGAGGGCTGCATCGCCTCCGAAGAAAACTTTGGGCAGGGTAGACTGGAAACTCACTTTGTTGAGCACCGGAATGTCCCATTTGCCAAATTCAATGCCCAAATCCCTTTCTACCCAGGGAAAAGCATTGTCCTGCCCGATGGCAATGATTACGTCATCGGCTTCAATAAACTCATCCGGTTCTCCGGTAGGGATGAGTTTCCTGCGGCCGTTCTCATCATATTCTGCCCTTACTTTTTCAAAAAGTACTCCTTTCAGTTTGCCGTTTTCCACCACAAATTCTTTGGGGGGCATGTTGTTGAGGATAGGAATATCTTCGGCCTGCGCGTCTTCAATTTCCCAGGGCGAGGCTTTCATTTCATTAAAAGGGCTGCGTACGACTACCGTCACCTGCTCACCACCTAATCTGCGGGAAGTACGGCAGCAGTCCATGGCGGTATTACCACCTCCCAGCACAATTACTTTTTTACCAATTTTATCCACATGCTCAAAGGCAACATTGGCCAGAAATTCAATACCAATATGGATATTACCCCCTGCTTCTTCCCGTCCGGGTAATTCTAAATTTCTTCCGTTGGGGGCACCCGTACCCACAAAAATGGCATCATAATCTTTTTCCAGCATTTCCTTCATGCTGGAGACATAATGATTGAAGTGGGTATGCACGCCCATGTCAACGATGTAATTCACTTCCTCGTCCAGCACTTCTTCGGGCAGGCGGAAGGCTGGGATTTGGGTGCGCATCATACCCCCCCCTTTGTACCATTCGTCATACAAATGGATTTCATAACCCAACGGTGCCAGGTCGCGGGCTACGGTAAGGGAAGCCGGGCCGCCCCCAATCAGGGCGATTTTTTTGCCGTTTTTCTTAGCAGGTGCCTTGGGCATGCGATGCTTTACTTCCCCTTTGTTATCGGCAGCTACACGTTTGAGGCGGCAGATGGCTACCGGTTCTTCTTCCCCTTCCAGGCGTCCGCGGCGACAGGCCGGTTCGCAGGGACGGTCGCACGTTCGGCCCAATATGCCGGGAAACACGTTGGATTCCCAGTTGACCATATAGGCATCGGTGTAACGTTCTGCTGCAATGAGGCGGATGTATTCCGGCACCGGGGTATGGGCCGGACAAGCATACTGACAATCTACTACTTTGTGAAAGTATTCGGGATTATTAATATCGGTAGGTTCCAAAGCGTCATCCTGTTTTTAGGTTAGCATTTTATTAATTTACAAAATCGAAGAATGAAATTACAAACATATTCGTAAAATTCACCCTTGAATTTCAATTTTTTGTATGGATTTGATTAATTTTTCTTAAATAGGCTGAAAATTGTTAAGTGATGAGCTATTAACTGCAAACTACAAGCTATGAGTAAACAATTCTTGCTTGTGGTCGCATCGGCGATCCGATTGCAGCTAAAAGCTAAAGGCTTAAATCACTAATATTGATGCGAAAAATAATTATTACCGGTCCTGAATCTTCAGGGAAAACCACCTTGGCACAGCAAATCGCACAACATTACCAGACGGTATGGGTACCGGAATATGCTCGTGATTACATCGATAGGTTAAACAGGGATTATGAAGAAACCGACTTACTGCAAATTGCCCAGGGACAAGTAAATCGTGAAGATGAATTTGCTGCCAAATACAACCCCGGTTTACTCATTTGTGATACCAGTCTGTTGGTTATTAAAATATGGAGCCAGGTAAAATACAAACGCTGCCACCCCTGGATATTGGAACAACTAAAGCAACGAAAGGTTGATGTATACCTGCTGGCCTATCCTGATATTCCCTGGGAACCTGACCCCCAGCGGGAGCATCCGCACCAACGTATGGAGCTGTTCCATATTTATGAAAAAGAACTACAAGACAAGGCGCACATTGTAGTAAAAGGCAATGAAGCACAACGGTTGCACACAGCTATTCAGGCTATCAGTTCTTTGTAATAACCCTTCCTGCCCTTTACCTTTGCAGTAAGTAAGCTTTTGTTAGTTTTAGTTTAAGCTGTCCTGTGTGCCCGCGCCGCGTCGGCACAGGCCAGGGTTTTGATTAGAATCAACATAAAAAACAAGTGCGTCTTGCCGGATGAGCAAATCGGACAGCCGAAGCTGCGAATTCCGGCACCCCCTTCTTAGAAGCAAGAGACTCCGCGCCACGGTGGCCGGAATTCGCGGCTTCGGTCCCGGCGGGGAACCGCGTCCGCTATCGCTCATCCGGGGAGAATGTACTTTTTTAAACTGACAAAACACAATTAATAAGGGGTGTCCCGCCCCCGGGCTTGTTCTGGGGCTATCGGGGCTGAGATTATACCCAATGAACCTGATCCCGGTAATGCGGGCGAAGGGAAACGGTATGGTAAATAGATAATGGAAGTATCCCCTGCTTTCGGTTTACTAACCAAAAAACCTAATAAATTATGTACATATTGAAGCGAGCCCTCCCGGGTATGTTGTTGGCGGTACTGTTGTCGACGGCCTCTGCTTTTGCACAATATTCAGTAAGTGGAAAAATAACGGATGCAAACAGTGATGAGCCTCTGATAGGCGCTAATGTGCTGATCAAAGGCACGGTAAAAGGAACTACCACTGATATAGAAGGGCGGTATCAACTTGATTTTGAGCAAAAGCAAGTAACGCTGGTAGTAAGCTATGTAGGCTATCAATCATTAGAAAAACCTATTGAAGGAAAAGATGATTTTACGCAAAATTTCCAGCTTTCCCAGGCACCCTCCCTGGAAGAAGTGGTAATTCAGGGTATCCGGGCGGATGAGCGTGCGCCTGTGAGCCAGACCACTGTAAAAAAGCAGGAAATTGAAGAGGTGTATGTGGGGCAGGATGCGCTGTATGTGCTGGAAAAGGTAACGCCTTCCATCCTCACTTATTCGGAGTCGGGCACGAACATCACCAACTACGGACAAATGCGGCTGCGGGGCATTGACCAAACCCGCATCAACATTACCCTGAATGGCGTGCCCCTGAACGATATGATAGACCAGGGTGTATTTTTCTCAAATTTCACCGATTTTGGCAACAGCATTGAATCGGTACAGGTACAAAGAGGTGTGGGCACCAGCACCAACGGCACGGCTTCGTATGCGGGTTCCATCAATTTTGAATCGGTAAACCTGAAAGACAGCGCACCCTCTGCCAATGTGCAATTGCTGGCCGGCTCTTACGATACTTTCCGGGGCAGTGCCGAGGTAAAATCGGGGTTGATGGATAATAAATTCGCGTTTTATACCCGTTTTTCTTCCATCAAATCCAACGGTTACCGCCATCATACGGGAACAGATTCTTATTCCTTCTTTTTCTCAGGCGGGTATTTTGGGGAGAAAGATTTGGTGAAACTCACTGCCTTTACGGGCCGCACCAAAAACGACCTGGCCTACCTGCCTACCGCCTTGCCCGATATAGAGGCTGACCCAAGAACCAATTACGTTTCTGAAAATGATATAGATGATTTCGGACAATCGCTGGTACAACTGGAATACACCCGCTGGCTGGGTAACAATACGTCCCTGGCTTCTACAGTATACTACGGCAGTGCCGGGGGCGATTTTCCGGCAGGTTTTCCTGATGAAAACGGGGATTTCATGCAAATTAACTACCCCTTGTACAACGACCATTACGGTTTTATGACCAACCTGAGCCACACCTCCCTGGATGGCCGCCTGGAAGTAACCGGAGGTGCGCACCTGTATACATTTCGCAGGGAAAACATAGAGCAGGTGGTTCCTAACTATACCGACCCGTACTATGATGACAAATCGCAGAAAGATGAGGTGAGTGTATTTGGGAAAGCCAGTTATACTTTGGAGCAACTTACCCTGTATGCCGATGTGCAGTTGCGTGCCGTCTCACTGGCCCTTACGCCCGACCAGGATTTTCTGGGACAAGCGGCTACCATCCCTAACCGCGAGTGGACGTTTGTAAACCCGAAAGCAGGTTTGACTTATGCGCTGAATAACGATTACAATGTGTATGCTTCGTTTGGCAGGAGCGGGCGTGAACCCACCCGCTTTGATATTTTGGGCTCTACCCAAATCAATGCCTCCAACCTGGAAAGTGTGCAGGATGTGGATGCCGTAAAGCCCGAATATGTGAACGATTTTGAGGCGGGTTTCCGCATCAACAGGAATAAGCTGAATGGGCAGGTCAATGTGTTTTACATGCAATTTGAAAATGAAATCGCGCCCATTGGGGAGGCTATTCCCGAAGCTTTTGTGCAATTGCGTAAAAATGTACCGGAAAGTTACCGCAGGGGCGTAGAGCTGGACTTCAATTATCAAATTATCCCTGCCCTGCGGTTTGGGGGCAATGCAACGTACATGCAAAGCCGCATCAAGGAATACGCCCCGGAAGATGCCGACCAGGTGTATACCAATGTGCACCCCATCATCAGCCCTGAGTGGATGGTGAACGGGGAAGTGGAATACAATTTCAATGATATTGTGAAAGTTGCACTCAACCCCCGTTACGTAAGCGAATCGTTTCTGGAACCTACCAACCAATCCGATTTAATCTTGCCTGCTTATTTCGTGATGGATTCCCGCATTAGCTGGAACTTCTGGAAAGATCACAGTTTCAGTCTACACCTGAACAACATTTTTAATGAAGAATATTACAGTTTCGGGCAACCTGTTGCGTATGGGGAAGAAACCGTACCCGGCTATTTTGTACAAGCCCCGTTTAATATGTATGTAATGCTGAACCTGCGGTTTTAGGTACTGGATGCTGGTCACTGGATACTTGTGATGCAATCCAGAAACCAGTATCTAGCATCCAGTATCCAATCCAGAAACTAAAAACATCTAACAAAAAACTAAACCCATGAAACTCACCTTAGCACTTGACTGGACACCCAACGTAAACCACGCCGGATTGTACCTGGCCCAAATCAACGGATTTTTCCGGGAGGCCGGACTGGAAGTGGAATTTATCTCTACCGATGTAGACAATTACACCAAAAAGCCCATAGAACGCCTGGCCGAAAAAGAAGTAGACTTCGCCATGGGCCCTTCCGAACATTTAATCAACTACCGGAAATTGAAAAGCCCTGCCGTGCCCATTGTGGCCGTAGCCACCATCATGCAGGAAGAAACTTCGGCTTTTGTTACCCTGGCTTCTTCTGGAATTGACCGCCCAGCGCAGTTGTATGGAAAAACCTTTGCAGGCTACAAAACCGTGCTGGAAACCAACCTCATCACCAGCATGATCCGCAATGATGGAGGGGAGGGCAACATCAATCTGATTACACCGCCCCGCCTGAGCGTGTTTGAAGGGTTTTTGCAGGGAGAAGCCGACACCTGCTGGGTTTTTATGCCCTGGGAAGGCGTGATTGCCGAGCATCGGGGCATTGCCCTGAATGCTTTCCGCCTGAACGACTATAACGTACCTTATGGGTACTCCCCCCTCATCATGGTGCGTGAAGATGTGCTGAGTGAAAAGCAGGAGGTTTACCAAAAATTCCTGCAAGCCGTGGGCAAAGGCTACCAGGAAGCCGCCCAAAACCCCGAAGCTACAGCGGAGATACTCACCAAAAATATCCACCACGCCAACTTCGAAGACGGCGCATTCATCCAAAAAACCATGCAGGCCATCGCCCCTACCCTATTGGATAATGAAGGAAACTGGGGCATCATGCAGTACCAAAACTGGGAAGAATACACCCACTGGCTCATAGAACACGATATGCTGCAACTGCCCAAAGCATTATTGAAGAAAGAGGATGTGAATGTAAAGGATTTTTATACGAATGGGTTGTTGAGATAAGGGAAATAAAACTAATTTCTCTGTACTGTATCCATAATCTCCGACCCTGTGCAGATAGCTTCTACCGCACAGCGGTTCGGAGCAGGATATGCAACATATGATGGAAGTAAAAAGACGGAAATAAGTCTCTGAGCAATAAAATCCTAAAGGATTTATTTTATATATTTGAAATGTTTGAGTATTTCATCTGAAAATATTTGCGTAATCAATGTGTTTCTTAATCCGTCACCCAATGAAAACCACAGCATATTTTCTGGCTTTAGGATGGCTGATTTTCACTGCCTGTGAAAATACTGATGATGTAGATATTTCCAGATATGTTCTTTCATCTGATACCCAATATATACATGCAGTTGATGGTACTGATTCCTCTTCTATCACTTCTCAATATATATATGATCGGGGAAAGTTGACAAAAATAGAGTTTTATTCACCTGAGAGTGAATTGCCGATTGGTAAACAAGAATACTATTATAATGAAAATGAACAGCTTTTGAATAGTTATTCAGCTTCTTATCTCAATACGGATAGGGATATGTATCAGGAAGTATTTTACTCTTTTGTGTATAATGAACAGGGGAAAGTCGCCAGTGAAATTATTGATTCCCTCATTTACTATGTGTGGCCTGATACGCTAAGAAACATTGAGCAGACAGATTACGAGTATGATGAGCAGCAACGTTTAGTTTCTATTCATACTTATTATTCACATACCAATGTCGATTTTGGTATGTACAGGTTCCATTATGACAGCGAATCTAACTTAATCAAAGAGGAATATTATTCTGAGGCTGACGATATGGAGCCAAGATATTTTATAGATTTTAAAAGTTTTGATACTCATCCTAACCCTTTCAATACCTTCGTACAAATAACTAATATCCCTTATTATGAGGTTGGGTACAGATACTCATCTAATAATGTACAGGAAGCGGTGAGTTTTTCTATGAAAAACTCACAAAAAAATACTACAGTTTATGAATACGAGTACAGTACAGAACATGATTTCCCTGTCAAAATCTACACAAACGGCAAAATAAAGCATGAATTGACGTATGAAAAGCTCAACTAAGGTTAAAACAACTTTCGTCATGAAAGGCACAGGACTTCTTCTCTTTATTTTCTTATTCTTTTCTGGCTGTGAAATATTTAAGGATACATTTACTATCGTGGAAGGTCATGTTACAGATCTAAATACAGGAACTCCTATTGAGGGGATTAGAGTAAGTATATGTAGTAGGACAACATATGTGCTTAGTCCCATTTGTGGTCATATAACTGACACAAGAACAAATCAAGATGAATATTACTTGATAGAATATGATTTATCAGAAAGAGGTGAAAGCTACAAATTAAGCACAGGTGTAACAAAACAATACTACTCCTCTGGGGAAATAAACATCCGGGTAGGAGAAAAAAATATCATTGACATTCAACTAAAACCGCAGTAACACTATTCTAAAACCTATTCTTCAATCATTACTTTAGAAACTAATTCACAACACCCCCTCCTTATACAACCACCCAAACGTATCCGACAATATCTTTTCTAAAGAAGCATGTTGGTAGCCCAGTTCGCGCCGGGCTTTGGCATCGTTGCACAATACTTTTTCAGTAGCGAATTTGAATTTTTCGGGGGTGAGGATGGGTTCTTTGACAGAGAATAGGGAACGGAACATACTGCCCCACAACACCAACCGAAGCACCCACACAGGCGTAGCTTTTCGGGAAAGGGGTTTGTCCAGCAGTCTTTGTAGGGTTTGGATGACCTGCAAAAAACTGGCTTCTATGCCGCCCAGCAGGTATTTTTCTCCGGTTTTGCCTTTTTCTGCGGCAGTAATATGCGCCTGCACTACATCCTGCACGTGGCCAAATGTACCCGTACCGGGCAGCACACCCGGAAGCGTACCATTATACACCATCTGCACCAATTGCGACCAGTTGCCTTTATCATACGGCCCCATCACATGGCAGGGGTTGATGATGGTGGCATCCAGCCCTTGTTGTACGGCTTTTTCCACTTCTTTTTCTGCCAGGTATTTGGTGAGGTGATAATTCACTCCGCAGCTTTCGGCATTGGAAGGGGTACTTTCGTCAATCGGTTCTTCATGAAAACCAAAAGCGGAAACGGAAGAAGTGTAAATAAACTTTTTGGCTTTTTTTTCCAGGGCGGCTTTTACCATGTTTTGGGTGCCGGTTACATTGTCTTCATATTGCTCCCGGTTATATTTGCGCCACACAGAAGTATTCCCGGCCAGGTGAAAAACCACATCGGGCTGTTCGGGCATGGCAGCCAAAATTTCATCATAATTGCGAATAGAGCCGGTTACACATTGGGCATCCAACCTTTGCAGGTAGGTGAGGTCAGAGGTGGGGCGGTGCAGGGCGTACACCTTCCAGGCTTCTGCACATAGGGCTTCAATGAGGTTGAGGCCGATAAAGCCTGTGGCACCGGTTACGAATGCTGTTTTCATGGTATGACGAAATTACAATTTCGGCTTACATTTTCCCTCACAAAAAGTTATTTTTAATGCCCACGCACGAAATTTGTATTTACCTTTAACTTTTTATATCTACTGATACGCAATCATTAGAGAAAATAAATATGTTTCTGTATCGTTAGCCCTGATGAAAAAGTATGTAATTTTTTATGATGAAATCTCAAATACTTTTTAACAGTATCTTTTTCGCCATCCTTGGGTTAGGGTTGCCAGGTGTACTTTACGCCCAGGAGAAAGAAAAAAAACAACCTCCCGGGAAACAAGATGTGCTGGACGTAGCCCCGGGCATGGAAGTGCCCCTTACCGTAGACCTGGAAGAAGAAGAGGAGGAGGAAGAGGAAGCTCCCGAGAAAAAGCGGAAAAAGAAGGTTTTTTATGGCATCAAAACGAAGAAAGGGTATGCCAAAACCGGTTTTGGTGATAATGCCGTGATAGAAACTTTTTTTTACCTGAAGCAATACGAAGAACCCGACCCCTACGTGCCGGAGATTTATTGGTACGATTTCCGCAGGAAGCGCATCCGCTCCACACCCAATGTAAAAAAAGAACAGGCGGGTATTTTGCATGGCACATACAAAAAAATGACGGCCGATGGCACCGTGCTGGTAGAAGGCATTTATTACAAAGGCACCAAACACGGGCGGTGGATGTATTACAATAAAAAAGACATTTTACAGGATAAAGAAAAATACACCCGGGGCTGGCTGCGCGATTCGGAAATGACGTATTACGACCCAAATACAAGAAGTGAGCTGCAGGAAGTAATCCCGGAAGAATATGGTGAAAAAGAAGGGAAATACTATTATTTCCACAAAAGTGGCCGCCTGGCCGTGGAAGGCACTTACCAAAGCGACGCCAAAATAGGGTACTGGATAGAATACTACGATTTTCAGGGCAGAAGAAAGAAAGAAATCAAATACCCCGACGACCCTTTTGATGAAGAAACCAAGCCCTACATCTCCCGGGAATGGAACCCCCAGGGCGATTTGGTGTACGAACGTAAATAGTAAAACACAAATTCAAAGCTCGAATCTCTAAATCCTAAACAAATTCCAATCGGTAAAATCCTAAATGTAAAACTTTGAGTCATTTGGCTTTTGGGTTTAGAAATTAGAACCCAACACAAAACACTAAACACAAAACAAAAAACTCCCAACAATTTCCCATGCTTCCCCAAGCCAAATACTGGATAGAAAAACTGCACATGCAGCCCCACCCCGAAGGCGGTTTTTACAAAGAAACATACCGCTCGGACAGTACCACCCTGGTAGGCAATGACAAGCAGGAACGCCACCATAGCACAGCCATTTATTTTTTGTTGCTGGAAGATAAGTTTTCGGCATTCCACCGCATCAAATCGGATGAGCTTTGGCACTTTTACGCGGGCCAGCCTATTGAGATTTTTTACTTTGATGCACAAAATAAATTGCAAACCATCCGCCTGGGCAACAACCCCCAAAAAGGGGAGCAGTTTCAGGCGGTGGTGCCGGCCGGTTGCTGGTTTGCTTCCCGTATGGCCCGGCCCGGTACGTATGCGCTGGTAGGCTGTACGGTAGCGCCCGGTTTCGATTTTCAGGACTTTGAAATGGCCGAGAGACAGGCTTTGCTCCGCCAATACCCCCAACATACGCAAATTATTACCGAACTCACTTACGATAGCTGATAAGGTTTGTTTATTTTGCAGGCTGTCGGTTTCCAGTTGCGGGTTGTCTGATTGCCCGTTTTAATAGATAACAGGCAACCCGTAACCGGCCAAAAAAATCAACATGCGTATTATCATCACTTTCCTTTTTTTGCAGATTTCCAGTCTTGCTTTTGCACAGGAAGCGAATGACGCTGTAAGTGTTCAATACGATTCATCAGAGGTGCAGCGTCGTACCATTCCACAAGAAAAACTGGAAAACTTCCGGGCCGATGGTGATTTTGACTACGGACAGGAAATTGCCGAAGGGGTTAGCATTTGGGACCGCATTCGTTACTGGATTTTTAAATTATGGCAAACCATTTTTGGTGAATCGGTTACAGGCGAAATTATTGAGTTTGCTTTTTATGTGCTTTGCCTCGCCGGGCTGGTGTATGTCATCCTCAGGCTACTGGATGTGGATGCCACCAAATTGTTTTACAGAAGGGAAAAAGAAGAAGGTTTGAAATTTCAGGATGCTTTGCACGACAATATTCACTCCATTAATTTTGAAGAAGAAATTACCCGGGCTTTGCAGGAGAAAGACTACCGCAAAGCCATCCGCCTGCGTTACCTTTTTGCCCTGAAAGAACTGGCCGATCGACAGGTAATCCGCTGGCAACCTGGTAAAACCAATGCGGAATACTTGCAGGAAGTATCTTCGGAATACCAATCTGTCCTGAATGATTTGAGCTATTATTATATGTATACCTGGTACGGCAATTTTTCCGCCGATGAGCCTTTGTACCGCCGTGTAGAAAACATGTTTTATCAACTGGACAAAACCCGCACTGCCCACGCATGAGCAAAGACCGCAAATATATGCTGATTTTGGGGGCACTGGTATTGGCATTGGTGCTGGTTGAATATTTCAAACCACGTCCGCTTGACTGGACACCCACCCTTTCAGCACAAGATAAAATTCCATTCGGGGCATTGGTTTTGGATAGTGTGCTTACCAACCTCTTTCCGGGAGCAGCAGTGTTGAACAGCAACAACACATTGTATGAAATGAGTGAAGAGGAAGAAGAACTTCCTGAAAATATATTCATTCTTGCCAGTAACTTCACACCCGATTCCCTGGATATGGAAGTGCTTTTTAAAACAGTGGAAAGTGGAGGAAATGCTTTCATTGCGGCCAGTTTTTACGGTAGTAAATTTGCCGATACCCTGAACTTGCAAGCCGGCTTCAATTTAGGGCAAATCATCAGGGATGAACCGCAAATAAACCCGGAGAGCGATTCGGCAAGCATCCATTTTGTAAATCCGCACCTGCATACCGGCGCCTATTACTACCGGATAGAGAATGTTTCAGATTTCTTTACCTCTTTTGATACTACCCGCACCACTGTATTGGCTGTGAATGAAAAAAACAGGCCGGTTTACCTGAAAACAAACTGGGGCGAAGGCGCTTTTTACCTGAGTTCTGTGCCTCTTGCTTACACCAATTATTACCTGCTCAAAGAAAATAATTCGGAATATGCAGCCCAATCTCTTTCCTATTTGCCCGTGGCTGACATAGCCTGGACGGAATATTACCAGACAGGCCGTATGGAATCGCCTTCGCCTCTGCGGTTTGTACTCAGTAATCCGTCTTTGAAATGGGGCTTTTATGTTACGATGGGCGGGCTGCTGGTGTTTATGCTATTTGAAGTGAAACGGAAGCAAAGGGCGATTCCCGTAATTGAACCTCCCAAAAACACCACCCTGGAATTTGTGAAAACGGTAGGCAATCTTTTCTACCGAACTAAAAGCCATAAAAACATTGCCCATAAAAAAATCACTTATTTCCTGGATTATCTGCGCACAAAATACCGTCTGGATACTTCCAATATGGATGAAGAATTCAGGGAAAAACTGGAAAAAAAATCTGGTAAATCCAGGGAAGAAGTTGACGCCTTGTGCAATATGATAAAATCATTAGAACAAAAAGAAAGCATAAGCAAAAAGGAGTTACTTGCATTGAACAGAAAAATTGATGTTTTTTATCAGAATATGAAAAATCAATAAAATTAAAATAGCACTCTCCCCGGATGAACGATAGTGAATTCCGGGGTCTCCCTTATCTGAGCAGGAGGCCCCGTGCCATGGTGGCCGGAATTCGCTGCGCTCATCCTGGGGTATTTCGCTTAATTTTTAACCCGTTTTAATCGTCCTCGTCTCCAGACGACCGGTGTCCCGTCGAGGATGCTGTGGGGTTGCGTTTTTAAACGCTATACCACCAAAACCTCGTTCGGAAACGAGGTTTAGCTAAAAAGAGTAAAAGTTTCAATTTGCATAAATTTACCAGTTAAGGAAAAACAGAAAAGATATATTTCACTTTCATGGAAGAAAATAAAGAAAAACCGGATAATACGACAGACAGTCACCAGCCAGAAGTATTTACCAGCCGTGTAGACCTCTCGGCCCTGCACGAAAGTGTAACTGCCATCAAAAACAGCCTTGGCCAGCTGATAGTGGGGCAGGAACGGATGATAGAACTCATCATCACCGCCATTTTGGCCGATGGGCATGTGCTGCTGGAAGGCGTGCCCGGCGTGGCCAAAACCCTCACTGCCAAGCTGGTGGCCCGCATCATTTCGGTAGACTTTTCGCGTATTCAGTTCACGCCCGACCTCATGCCTTCGGATGTGCTGGGTACTTCGGTATTTAATGAAAAAACCACCGATTTTGAGTTTCGAAAAGGCCCTGTTTTCGCCAATATCGTACTGGTAGACGAAATCAACCGCGCCCCGGCCAAAACCCAGGCTTCCCTGTTTGAAGTGATGGAAGAAAGGCAAATCACCATTGACGGCACTACCCATAAAATGGAACCGCCCTTTATGGTGCTG
Source organism: Cyclobacteriaceae bacterium (assembly GCA_965230065.1). Lineage (GTDB taxonomy): Bacteria > Bacteroidota > Bacteroidia > Cytophagales > Cyclobacteriaceae. The sequence goes on from OZ245942.1 coordinate 2,295,388, forward strand.
GCAACCCAAAACCCCATTGAGCAAGAAGGCACGTACCGCCTGCCCGAAGCCCAGCTCGACCGATTTCTGTTCAAAATTGAGGTGAATTATCCTTCCCTGGATGAAGAAACGCTCATGCTGCAAACCTTCCACCAGCGAAAAAATATGGTGGACATCACTTCGGTAGCGCCGGTACTTTCAGCAGCACAACTGGCCGATTACCGCCAAAAAGTGCGCGGCATTCATGTAGAAGAAAAGCTCATTCGTTACATAACCACCATCGTGAACGAAACCCGTACGGCCAAGTCCATGTTTTTGGGTGCTTCTCCCCGGGCTTCCCTCGCCATCCTTTCGGGAGCCAAAGCCTACGCTGCCATTCAGGGACGTGACTTTGTAACACCAGAAGACATCAAAAGTGTAGCCCTGCCCGTATTGATTCACCGCATCATCCTTACACCAGAAGTAGAAATGGAAGGCCAGCAACCTGCCGACGTACTCACCCGACTGATTGATAAAGTAGAAGTACCAAGATAATGATAGCTTTGCTGCGCTCCTTATACTTTCAAAACCGCTTCTTCATGGCATTGGCCGGAGTGGCCCTGTTGTTTGTTGTAAGCTTCAGCTTTCCGGTACTTTTTCTGTTGGCACAAATTGTCTTTTCGCTGGTAATTGTTTTGCTGCTGGCCGATATTATTTTGCTCTACCGGGTGAAAATAGGAATGAGTGGCAACCGCAATTGCCCCGACAAACTTTCTAACGGGGATGAAAATGAAATTATCATTCACCTGGAAAATCATTACAGCTTTGCAGCACATTTACAAGTGATTGATGAAGTTCCTGCCCAGTTGCAAATCCGGGATTTTTCTTTGGCTCTTACCATTCCTAAAAACAGTACGCACACCATTTCTTATTCTTTAAAACCCGTAAAAAGGGGCGAATACCGCTTTGGGGCTGTGAATGTTTTTGCCGGAACCAATATTGGTTTTATACGCCGGAGGTTTCGGTTTTCACAAGACAAAGCCGTGCCTGTGTACCCTTCTTTCATACAAATGCGGAAATATGAACTACTGGCTATTTCCAACCGGCTTACCGAATTTGGCATCAAAAAGATACGGCGGATTGGGCACAACCAGGAGTTTGAGCAAATTAAGGAATATGTGGCGGGGGATGACTTCCGTACCATCAACTGGAAGGCCACCGCCCGCCGAAGTACCCTCATGGTGAATACCTACCAGGACGAACGCGCCCAGCAGGTGTACGCCATCATTGACAAAGGACGCACCATGAAAATGCCTTTTGAGGGCATGACGCTGCTGGATTATGCCATCAATGCCAGCCTGGTGATTGCCAACATTGCCATCCGCAAACAAGACAAAGCCGGGTTGATTGCTTTTCAACACAAAATACAAGCCCTCTTGCCCGCCAGCCGTCGCAACCGTCAGATGTTTCTATTAATGGAAGCCCTGTATAAGCAAAAAACTGCTTACAAAGAAGCCAATTTTGCAGCCTTGTATGCCACTGTAAAACGAAAAATCACCCAGCGCAGCCTGCTGCTTTTGTTTACCAATTTTGAATCCTTATCCGGACTGGAACGCCAACTGCTTTATTTGCGCAGAATGGCTACCCAGCACCTTGTAGTGGTTATCTTTTTCAAAAATACCGAGCTGTATGCTTTGTTGGATAAGGAAGTGCACTCGACTGAAGAGGTGTACCATAAAACCATTGCCGAAAAGTTTGCCTTTGAGAAAAAAATGATTGTAGACGAACTGGCAAAATACGGCATACAATCCGTACTCACCACGCCCAAAGACTTGTCTGTAGATACGATTAATAAGTATTTGGAATTGAAGGCGAGAGGGTTGCTGTAATTTGTGAATTATATGTAGGAGAATGAATTCCAATGAAATTTGCACATTCAGCGGATAAAATTAGAAGTATTAACAGGGAACGATGAGCCTCATTTTAGACACTTCTATCTGGATAGAGTTCTTTAAAGGGAAACCGGAATATTTTGATACTTGCCAGCAATTTATTGAAAAAGGCGAAGTAAAAACTATCGAGATAATATTTGCCGAATTACTACAAGGTGCACTTAACAAAAGAGAAGTAGAAATGATCAAGGCTTATTATGAGCTTATTCCAAAAATAGAAATAGATCAGCTATTTATTGAGGCAGGTGAATATTCAAAAAATCAAAAATTATTAAACAAAGGCATTGGTCTTATTAATGCCTGCATTATCACCGCTACTATTCAATCTAACTCCAGGCTTTGGACATTGGATAAAAAAATAAAGGCATTCCTCAATAAAGAGTATTTATTTGATATATAAGCATGGATGGGAAGTGCCTGGTTTCCATAATACAAAGCAAAGGGCTAAATTCAGTTTTACTCTTTCCCTTTCTTTTCCACATACTCATACTTAAAATGTATTTGGTCTTTTTCAGTGTTTTCCAGGGTATCAGAAAACTGATTAAAAGAGAGTGGAGGCATATCTTCCTCAGTGTCAGGGGTTTCGTCTTCTGTTACTTTAGGCACCAGAGCAGAGCCTGTGTTTTTCCTGAAATAAAAAGCGCAGAAAGTTCCGGCTACGGCTCCCAGCAAGTGCGACTCCCAGGAAACGCCATCATTGCCGGGAAAAATACCGTAAATCATACCCCCGTATAAAAACATGATTGCCAGGGCCACCGCCATTGAACGGGCATCTTTGCGAAGCAGACCACTGAAAAACAGAAAAGTTACAATGCCATATACCAGTCCGCTGGCACCAATGTGGTAAGCCGGGCGGGCGGCAATCCACACCCAAATGCCCGTCATCAGATAAATCCAGAAAAAAACTTCCAGGGCGATTTTGTCATAGAAATAAAACAAAGCCACCAACAGCAAAAGCAGGGATGTGGTATTGGACAGCAAATGTGAAAAATCGCCATGCACAAGCGGGCCGGTAACAATGCCTACCGTACCCGAAAGGGTACGGGGTAAAATGCCCAACATACCAAAATCAGAAGCTGCGCCCCACTCAATGGCTTTAACGCCCCAAAGCAAAAAAATGAAGCCGATAGCAAACACAATGCTCCGCTGAAATATGTGCCTTTCTGTTATCAAAAAATTCTTTTTCAACTAAGATAATCATTTCTTATATAACTTATCTTATCAGAAAAAGATTTCCTGGGCAAGGCGGTAGGTATTGGCGTGGGCTTCTACAATATGTGATATTTTCTCGGAATATCCACCTCCCATGCTGGCTGCTACGGGAATGTGGTTGGTTTTGCAGGCTTCCAGCACCACCCGGTCCCGTGCTTTACAGCCGGCAATGCTCATGCCTAATCGCCCCAGTTTGTCGGTTTCCAACACATCTACGCCCGATTGATAGAAAATAAAATCCGGCTGTACTTCATCAATAAGGCTGGGAAGGGTCTCCTGCAATATTTTCAAATAAGCTTCATCACCTGTGCCATCTGGCAACCCGATGTCCAGGTCCGATTTTTCTTTGCGGGCCGGATAGTTTTTTGCCCCGTGCATGCTGAAAGTGAAAACCGCTGAGTTACCAGCAAAAATCTCAGCCGTACCGTTGCCCTGGTGAACGTCCAGGTCCACAATAAGAATTAGTTTTGCCAGTTTGTGTTCCAGCAAATAATTAGCCCCGATGGCCAGGTCGTTCAGCAGGCAAAAACCTTCTCCTTTGTTGGTAAAAGCGTGGTGTGTGCCCCCCGCGATGTTAAAAGCGATGCCATATTCCAGCGCAAACAAAGCTGCCTGCACCGTGCCCTGCATGATGGTAATTTCCCGTTCTATCAGCTGGGGTGACATGGGAAAACCTGTTTTTCGAGCTTCAGAAGGCGATAACTCCTGTTGCTTTAAGCGTACCCAATACGCTGGGTCGTGGGTGCTGGTTATATATTTTTCCTGAATAGGCGAAGGAGTAAAGAAATTTTCGGTGGTAATGGTGCCTTCATATAACAATTGCTCGGGAAGCAGGTCATATTTAATCATCGGAAAACGATGGTTTTCGGGCAGCGAATGGGCGTAAATATCTGACCAGGCGATTTTCAGCATAAATTAGTCTTAAAATACAAATACCCAAACGAAGCCCTGGCCAATAAGGTTAAAATTTGGCTTTAGGGAACACGTAAAGCATTCCCTGCAATAAATTAACAACAACCACTATCTGGTGCACAGCAGCTTTGGTTTTGCAAACTGGCTAATTTTACTTTTGGCTTTTCGGCCGGAACCCCGCATTTTTCTTTTGCCAGGCAATCGGTTTGTTTTAAGGTCATCAAAAAATTTGTGCCGTCAAAGTCCAGCCCAAATTTTTCAATGGTTTGCCCCTGATATTCAACTTCAACCTCAAAATCACCAATTCCCAGGGTTTTTTCTGAAAGCTCAATGATGCTACGTAATTTTTCGGGGTGTAGCCGGTGGTTATAATCGTTGGCGTTCCAAAGCTGAAAATTGACAACTTCTTCACTTCGGACCGTTCCGCCACAATCAATGAAGTGCTTACTTATTTTGCCAATTTCTGTTACATGAAAATGCGTGGGGACCAACTCTCCGTTAGGCAAGCGGAAAGCAATTTTATCTAATTGGTTTAATGCTGACTTTACTTCTGATAATTTCATAGCTAAATAGTTTATATTATTTAATCGTAATATTACGATTAAAGTTTTATATTATCAAATTATTTTGGTTTTCTGCTCATTTGGTCAAAAAATAGGGTTGATTTTTGTATTTTTGCAGGTTCAATCAAAAGCTTATTGAAATGTCGATAAAATCAGACAAAGATATCATCGGGTTACGGCGGGTAGGCCAAATTGTGGCACTGGCTTTGGAAGAAATGAAAAAAAATGTAGTGCCCGGCATTACCACCGCTGCCCTGGACAAAATTGGGGAAGCCGTAATATTGGATAATGGCGGCCGGCCTGCACCACGATTGGTATACAAATTTCCTGGCGCTACCTGCATCAGCGTAAATGAAAACATTGCGCATGGCATACCGGGCAGCCAGATTCTTGAAAACGGTGACTTGGTCAATATCGATGTTTCAGTAGAATTAGACGGTTATTTTGCCGATTCTGGCTATACCTTGCAGGCTGGTGATCAGGATCCTGAAATTGAGCGTCTGTGCGCTTGTGGCAAAAAAGCCCTGGAAGAAGCCTTAAAAGTAGCCAAAGCCGGTGTACGGTTAAACCAGGTGGGCAGGATTATAGAAAGAACAGCCAAAAGCGAAGGATATACCACCATCAAAGATTTGTGTGGGCATGGCATTGGCCGGGCCTTGCACGATGGCTCTTGCGATGTGTTAAATTATTACGATCCGCTAGACCGCCAAAGGCTTAAAGAAGGTATGGTTGTTGCGATAGAACCCTTTGTTTCTATGAAAGCCCGCCGGGTGAAACAAACCGACGACGGATGGACCCTTACTACACCTGAGGGCAGTCTGGTGGCGCAGTATGAACACACAGTAATTATTACGAGAAAAGCACCGATTATCTTAACCAAAGTATAACATATGGTAATTGCAGTTGATTTTGACGGAACCATTGTAGACGATAAATTCCCCGAAATAGGAAAAGAAAAAATATTCGCCTTCGAAACCCTGAAAGCACTGCATGACGACCGCCATAAGCTCATTTTATGGACGTGCCGCGCTGGCAGAAGATTGGAAGAAGCTGTAGAATTTTGCCGAAGCAAAGGCGTGGAATTCTATGCGGTAAATGCCAATTACCCCGGCGAAGCCATTGATGATGCAACCAGCCGAAAAATAGTAGCCGACCTTTACATTGACGACCGCAGCCTGGGTGGCTTTCCCGGGTGGGATGTAGTGTGGCAAAAACTAAAATCGGGCGAAGCGTTACCGCCCTTGCCCAAAAAGAACTTTCTCGAGCGTATTTTCTCCCTTTAAAAAGCCTCAGAAATATTGATATAAAAACCTGTGGCATTTTTACCAAATGCTGCGTCAAAGCGCAGGTTCAGGTTTTCTTTTTCCATGATTTTAAAGCGCAAGCCCACGCCACCCGCGGGTTTGATGCCTGAAAATGAAAAATCATTCAAAGTGGGCACAACTTCCCCAATGGAAATGAACCCTACAGCCCCGATTCTGCGCCAGATGGGCAACCTGTACTCTGCCTGGGCAGCCATCAGGTGATTATCCAGAAAACGCCCCTCGTAATAACCCCGCATAATCATACCGCCCCCCAGCGCGGCCAAATCGGTAAAAGGAGTGTTGCCATCAGTGAAATAACCGTACAGTTGAAAAGCCAACGTGTGGTTGCGTTGGGCAAAAGGTTGAAAATACGTTCTGGCATCCAGAATGGTGATGGAATAGTCAAACTCGCTGCCAAAATAATTTCTGTGCAAGGTGTGGGAAAACCCGGCATATACGCCGGCCGTGCTGTTCAGCACATTGTTGCGGTTGTCAAACAACAAGCCCAGCTTCAAGCCTCCGGACCTACCACCATTTTTACCCGAAATATCGCTGTTTATCAACCAACCATCTTCTTCATACGCCATATTATACCGATAGGCAAAGCGGTAACCAAGCCCGGCATATAATTTATGAAACAGTTGGCGGTACAATATTGGCTCAGCCTCAAAGCTGGAAAAATCGTATAACTCCTCATTTTCTTCCGGCGTATCGTTGCCAATACCATAAAAAAACTGGGGAAATTTCTGAAACGCAAGCTCCCCTTGTAAAATATATTTTTCCTCTTTGAAAAAAATACGGTGTTCTGAAGAAATAATCAACTGATTGTTGAGCGTGTACCTTGCTATCAGGTCCAGGGAAGACGGGCGGGTGCTTTTCCCTCCGGCAAAGGGTTTGAAAACCAACTGCCCACCCACACCAAACTGCAAGCTGGTTTCCGGCGCATACGCAATGATGGGCATCCAAACCCAACTTGTTGGATATTGCCCGGAGTCAGCTTTAAACTCTCCGGAGTAAAAATCCATTGCCCGCTCCACGAAATCCATTACCTTATCCTGGGCATAACTTTCTGTAATCATAGCAAAGCATGCAATAATGAAAATGCTTAATTGAAAGCGAATTTTGGCAGTGGTGGACAAAATCAGTGAAAACTTTGGTAAAATCCTTCAGGTTTTAGCAATAATAATGGTTAGGAATGAAAATATTCTTAAAAGCTGAAGAGTTCACCGAAATTATTATTCATCCTTCAAACTTTCTACCGGATTGATCATGGCAGCCCTGAAAGTTTGGGAAACAATAATAACCAAGCCCAAGACCAGCATAATAACCACCCCACTGAGAAAAATACCTGGCCCAAGTGCGATGCGGTTGGCAAAATTTTGCATCCAGAGATTGTTCAGGAAGTAGGCCGCAGGTACAGCAATAAACATAGCAACCAGCAGTAGCTGCAAAAATCCTTTGGACAACAAAACAATCAACTGCATTACATTGGCTCCCAATACTTTGCGGATACCCACTTCTTTGATGCGGCTCTCGGCCGTAAACACAGCCATGCCTAGCAAACCTAAACAGGCGATAGAAACCGCAAGAAAGGTAAGAAAACCAAAAACTTTCAAAATATCTACAAAAGCGCGGAGGGAGTTATTGAGCTGGTCTTCCAGAAATTTTGCTTCAAAAGCATGGGCAGGGTCTATGGTAGCCCAGCTTTCTTCCAACTCAGTGAGTATTTGACGAATGTCTGTTGGCAAAACACGCACATTGGCAATTTTTATCCTGGCCGGGTCATAATACAGAATTAAGGGGTTTATTTCCTGCATGGCTAGCCTGTCCTGAAAATCCCGAACCACGCCTGCAATGCTGGCACTGCCATCCTCAAATCCGTCAACTAGCAACGTACTGCCTATGGCTTCCTGCGGATTGTCAAACCCTAACAACCGTGCTGCCTTTTCGTTAATCACCACTTCAGATGCAGAATGTCCCGACGGGGAACTGTGCCCGGTAGCATTTTCCATTCTAAAAGAGTTGCCCGCCACGATCGGAATCTCATGATTTTCAAAATAGTTGGGCGTAACAATCATATAATTCATTTGAATACCTTCTCCTTCTTCGGCAAGCTTTACCTGGGTACCCATCGTAACCCCGCTGGCAGGGTTGAACCAACAGCCTGAAATTTCCCCTACCGTATTCACCTGTGATAAGCGGTTGGACACCAATTCAAAATCTTGTCCCTGCAATGCTACATTCAGTATGTTTTCTTTTGCAAAACCATACTCTATGTGCAGGTAATGATTAAACTGTTTGAATAAAATAATGGTGGAAAGTACAAAAATCAGAGAAAGCGCAAATTGCAGGGTAATGAGCACTTTGCGAATATTCAAACCACCAGGGCGTACCAGCCTGAAATTTTTTAATACCTGCACCGGTGAATACCGACTCATGTAAAGGGCTGGATAAAGCCCCGCCATGATGCCCACCGATATTCCAAATGCTATAAAGTACAGATAGAGGGAAGGAGGCTCAGGTAATTCAAAGTTCAAATACTGGTTTACCCAAAGGTTGACAAAACCTGTTTTCAATACCTGAAAAAATACGATGCCTATCCCTAAACCAATGAGTGCTACAATGATAGACTCACCGATAAACTGTGCAAAAAGATGGTACCTGAAGGCACCGGAAACTTTTCGTATGCCTACTTCTTTAGCCCGGGTAAGTGAGCGTGCAATGGATAAATTGGTGTAATTGAAGGCGGCAGTAGTCATAATCAAAAAGGCCAAAACACCATATAGATAATAAGCTTCTAGTGGCAACTGTGATCCCATAGGATTACTTATGAGAGGGCTGGGTGTAATTTTGGTGAGGGCCTGGGACACAAAGTCGTATTGCTGGTAATTTTTTTCTAAAGGTGAAAATTCCCGTTGCGCAACCTGATCAAGAATGGCAGAAAAGTCAGCTTCGGAATAACCTTCCTTCAGTACCGCGTAAGTATAGGTGCCATATACATCCGACCATTTTTCCTGGCCTTTTTCCCACATGCCTTGCTGCACCAATGCCTCCCGGGTAGAAAAAGACATGAAAGCTTCCAGTGGAATGTGCGACTTTAAAGAAGTTTTTTCAAAAACCCCGGTTACCGTAAAGTCTCCGTAAGGTTTGCCTTTTTGCGCACCTAGCGTATTACCAAAAGCTTCCAGCCCGCGCTCCGAAAAAGCAATGGTTTTGCCCAACGGGTTTTCCTCTCCAAAAAGTTTTTCGGCATTTTCCTGGGAAAGCAATATAGAAAATGGGGCATTGAGTGCAGTTTTTGGGTTTCCGTACTTCAACGGAAAGTCAAATACATCCAGAAAAGTGGAGTCGGCAAAAAAGCCAATGATAGGAATGGTGGTTTGGTTGTAGGTTGCATCTCCGCCAAATCCACGTTTTAACCTTGTGGTTTGGGCCACGGCAGCGTACTTCTCCAATTCTTCGGCCAGTAATGCAGGGGAAGTAGCGGTTTCGCTGTCAGGGTGCCGGTCGGTATTTACCCGGTAAGTCCGGTCTTTGTTCGTATGAAACTGATCAAAGCTTTTTTGCTCCATCAGCATAGAGATGATGAGCAGGCAGATGGACATGCCAGCAGCCAACCCAAAGATATTAATGAGCGAAAAGAATTTATGCCGCAGCAAGTTCCGGATGGCGATTTTAAAATAGTTCTGTATCATTGTTGAACAGTAAAATGGCTTTCTTTACATTTCATTATCACATCTAATGCCATTATGAAAAAGCCTGTTTATTGTGAATTAAAGTGAATAAGTAAAAAGAAACCTGTTCGGATTCAGACATTATTTGTACATGGGTGGACAAGGATGTCCGCCCTCCTGTTTGCCTATCGGTTATTCAACAAGTAAGTCGTAAAATCTTGTCCGCCCACTTTGGTATATTTAAAATCCTGGCTGCCTTCAAAAGCAGTGCCCTGCATATTTAGGGGTTCTGAAAATTTGGTGTATTTGAAATTGGCCAAATCGTCAAACATGGCATTGCCAAAGTCGGCCCCGTCAAAAAATTTGGCGTATTTGAAATCGGCATCTCCATTGAAAAAGGCTTGTTGAAAGCTGATGCCTTCGGGAAAATCTACGTATTTGAAGTTGGCAGCTTCTTCAAAATGAGCCTGGGAAAAATTGGTGCCTTCCGGAAATTTCGCATATTTAAAGTTGCCTTCTTCACGAAACGCTGCTTTGGTAAAATTGGCTTGTTCGTCAAATTTCGCATACTTAAAATTGGCTTCTTCCTGAAAAACCGAACCGGAAAAATCAGCCATCTGATGGAATTTTACATATTTAAAGGCACTTTCCTCTTCAAATTCACAGTTTGTGAAAACTACATCTTCGTAAAAAATAGCATTGTGTAGCGACTTCTCATCTTCGTCATAAAAATAGGCAATCACGCCGTCAGAAAATGTACAATTGTTAAATCTGACAGAAGAACGGATGTGATATTCATACACATCCTGATCATTACCACTCTTCCGCTTTTTGGTTACATCTTTCACAGAGAGAAAGTCCAGATCGCCTACAATTTCCACATTTTCATAACGGGCGGTTTCTCCGTTGTCGATTTTACGGATGATCTCCTCCGCATTCACTTTGTTTTGGGCAAAGGCGAAAAAAGGGGATAAAGCGATTAATAAAGCAAGTAGTGTTTTCATGGTTTTTATGTTTTTAAGTTAACTATTCTATGATATTGAACTGCTTCAAAACAGTTTTGGTAATTTCTTTTCTACATCTTGCAAAACCCAGATTATGTATATCCCGATCTTTAATAAGCCTGGTGGCAAAAAAATAGACATCGTCTTTTCGCTCCACATAGCCGACCCACCAACCCGTGTCTTTTCCTCCTTCTCTTGTCCATCCGGTTTTTGACCGTAATGTATATTCCTCTGTCTGTTCTTCTATCATGATTTCTTTCAGTATCTCAAAAGATCTTTGAGAAAAGGGCAGGGTTTCTTCATATACGCCTATCAGTATTTCAATTTGGTTGGCTGGTGAAATCGCAAAATTGCCAAAGTTCCAAAAGTCAGGATATTCAATAGACAAGTCTACATTTCCATAATGAGACGCTGATAAGTATTTTTTATACTGTTCTTCACCAATCTCTTTTGCCAGTTCTACATACGCCCACCCGGCAGATGCTTTAAACGCTTCTTTCATACTCATATCATGATAAATATCAGGACGGTAACCATATTTGATAGTATCTGTATAACCTGGCCATTTGATAATTTCATGTTCGTCAGCAACCACACGGGTTTCAAGAGCAATGAGCGTATTCATAATTTTAAAAGTGGAAGCAGGCAGCGTAGCGTAATGGCTATCATTAATGTCACTCGCAATCCATTGCTTTGCGTTGTAATCATAAATCGTGATACTTCCATCAATTTTGCAATCTTTAAAAGGTATATCTAAAGATACCTGCCCAAAAAGATGGGTAGGAAGAAACAAAATCATCATAAATATTCTCACTGTAACTAATTTTTTAGAGTATAGTGGAAGTGTCTCGATGTTTGATTCCATTCTGGTGCGTCCTGCACCTATTGCCCCGCGCTTATTCATCTTTCAAACTATCTATCGGGTTAGAAGTTGCGGCTCGGAAAGTTTGTGAGCCAACCGTTACCCAGGCAATGAGCAGGGCAAAACCTCCGGCTGCCACAAAAGCCCACAGGCTGATGCTATCCTGATAAGCAAACGTGTCCAGCCACCAATGCATCAGATAATAAGCGATAGGCACGGCAATCACAAAGGCGGTCAAAACCAGCCAGGTGAAGTTTTTGCCAAACAATATCAATATTTGTCCTACCGAAGCACCCAGTACTTTGCGGATGCCTATTTCTTTGAAACGCTGCTCTACCATGTACGAAGCCAGGCCGATCAACCCCAGGGCGGCGATGAGAATGGCCAGCAGTGAAAAATATTGAACTACAGCACCCAGTCTGTCTTCTGCATCGTACTGTTCTTCAAACCGATCGCTTATGGTATAATGATCAAATGGATAACCGGGACGCAGGTAGCTCCATTGTTCTTTCAAATAAGCCACTGTTTGATCCATGGCACCCTGGTTTACGCGTACAATCACAGAATTGGCCCGTCCGTTGGTTATAAAAAATACGATGGGCGCAATGGACTGATGCAATGACTCAAAATGGAAATCTTCGGTAACGCCAATAATGTAACCTTTCCGCATGCCATAATGAAACTCTTTACCGATGGCTTCATCCACCGAAGCCCAGCCAATGACCTTCACGGCGGCCTCGTTGATGATGAACGCTTCAGTAGAGTCGCTCGCCCGGTTTCTGTCAAAATTTCGGCCTGCCGCCAATTCTATTTCAAAAGAGTTGAGAAAATCATGGTCTACATGTACATCGGCAATGCGGAAATTCACATTTTCCATATTTCCATTCACCTCTGCCTGCGTACCCTGAGAATCTAACAGGCGGCCTGAAGGTACACGACTGGAAAGAGTAACCTCTGAAATGCCCGGCTGTGCCAACAGCTGATCTCTTAATGATTCATATTTCCGGTAAATTTCATCACCAGCTGGTAATACCAGCAGGTTTTCTTTGTTAAATCCCAGGGGTTTGCTTTTTACAAAGTCCAGTTGTTTTTCTATGGTAATCACGCCCACCACCAAAGCGATGGCGATGGTAAATTGCAACACCACCAGCCCTGCTCGCAGATAAGCATGCCCACCTTTCGGAGTTTTTCTGCTCCTGAGAATGCTGGCTGGCTGAAAACGGGAGAGGAAGAAAGCAGGGTAACTTCCGGCCAATATGCCCACTACCAATACAATACCTGTAAGCAGTAAAAACACAAAAAAGTTGCTAATTTCTAAAGAAAGGCTTTTCCCTACAAAATTATTAAATGAAGGAAGTACCAATTGTGTAAGCACCAGGGCCACCAAAAGGGAAAATACCGCTACCAGTACTGATTCTGACATAAACTGTTTGATCAGCGCAGGCCGTAACGCCCCCATTACCTTGCGTACGCCTACTTCTTTGGCCCTGCGTCCTGCCCGGGCGGTGGAAAGATTCATAAAATTGATACAGGCGATGCCCAAAATGAAAAGTGCTATGATGGTGTAAATGTATACATAGGCTATGTCGCCATTGGCTTTTATTTCAGAATCCAGGTGTGAGTGCAGGTGAATATCGGTAAGTGGCCAGAGATGCAAAAAGTTGGCTTCTGAAGCAGGAATACCTTGATAAGGTTCCATATGTTTATCAAAGAAGGCCGGGAATTTTGCTTCCAAATCGTCAGGGTTGTAACCTTCCGGTAAAAGCAAATAAGTGGCGTAATTGTTACTGCCCCAGTTGCTCATCAGGTTTTCCCTGCCATAGTAATTTTCTACCGAAACAAAAGAGCAGAGCATGTCAAAATTGAAGTGAGAATTAGTAGGCACATCTTTTACCACTCCGGTTACTTGCATGTCCATCTCGTTCTCAAAATTTAGCGTTTTGCCCATGGGGTCTTCGTCTCCAAAGTATTTTTTGGCAGTGCTTTCTGTGAGCACCAGGCTATTGGGTTCGATAAGAGCCGTTTCAGGGTTTCCTTGTATCATCGGAAAGGTGAAAACCTTAAACAGGGTGGAGTCGGCAAAGAAAAAATCATCCTCAATCATCTGCTTATCTGCTGCTTCGTAGGTCATCAGCGGATTGTAACTCAACAAGCGGACGGCTTCCAGAATATCCCCCTGAAAATCACTTTTCATTAAAGGGGCAAAAGGAGGTGCCAGGTGGCCCAGGTGCAAATTGGTTTCCCCATCAGCATTTCGCCATTCGCGGGAAACGCGGTAGATTTGGTCAGCATTTTCATGGAAGCGGTCGTAGCTGAGTTCATCCTGCACCCACAATAACATGAGGATACAGGCGGTCATTCCCACGGCCAGGCCAAAGCTGTTGATAAAGGTAACCTGCTTGAATTTCCACAGGTTGCGTAGGGCGATTTTTAGATAGTTTTTTAGCATAGTTTTTTTGTTTTTAGCAGGGGGCTTGGTGTAATGCAAGCCCTATGCCCTTTGGTCTCTGCCCCTAGCTCATTATTCATTTCGCAGGGCATGCACCGGATTGGACAATGCCGCTTTCAGTGTTTGGTAACTAATGGTAAAAAGCACAATCAAAAGCACCATACCTATAGAGAGTAAAAACAACCACAATCCCAATTCCATCTGATAAGCAAAATTTTCCAGCCACCGCTGCATGGCCCAGTAGGCCAGGGGAATACCGATGAGGCTTGCCAAAGCAATCAGGAGCAAATAACCTTTGGATAATAAGCCGATGATGTGGGCTACCGAAGCGCCTAATACTTTCCGGATACTTACTTCTTTTTCCCGTTGTTGTGCATGCAGCATAGTAAGCCCGTATGTGCCCAGGCAAGACACCAAAATTGCCAAAAAGGCAAAAATGCTGATAATTTTTCCCAGGCGGCGGTCGTCCCGGTATATTTCTGCCAGGTCGCTTTCCAAAAAGCTGTGTTCAAAAGTCTTTTCAGGAAAGTGAGCTTTCCATTTGTTTTCCAGAAAAGCCAGGGTCTCTTCCATGTTTTTAGTTTCCATCTTTACAGAAAAGGTGTTGAACATGGGCACCCCAATGTGCAAAATCAGGCTGCCAATAGACTCGTGTAGGGAAACATAATGAAAGTCTTTAATCACCCCGATGACACTGCCTTCTTTTCCTTCCAGGTTGATGGTTTTGCCAATGGCTTTTTCGGGCGTTTCCCATCCAAATTCTTTTACCGTGGCCTCGTTGATGATAAATGCAGCGGTGTGGTCAGTGCCCGCATCCAGGCTAAAATCTCTTCCGGCAATAATTTCCAACCCATAGGTATCCAGAAAATCATAATCTACAGCAATGGTGGGGGTAAAAATGGTACCTTCTTCCTCGCTGCGTCCTTCATACTTCGTTCCCCGGGCTACTACGCCGAGTCCGGGGGCGTTAGACGAGAGTGTGATGGCAGTAACTTCAGGGCTGGTGAGTACATCGTTTTCAAAAGTATTCAACCGACTTCTTACTTGTTCATTCACGCCCCCAAAAACATTGTTAAAATTCTGACTAAAAACAGGCACATTGATGATGGCTTCCTGCTGAAAACCCAACGGTTGGTTTTGCATAAACGACAGCTGTCCGAAAATGATGGCCGTTCCGGCAATGAGAGCGATAGAAATGGCAAACTGGAATACAATCAGAGCTTTTCTGAAAGAAAATTTCCCATGAGTGTTTTCTGCATATTTCCCTTTTATGGTAGAAAGCGTTTTCATCCGGGTGATATAAAACGCCGGATAACTGCCGCCTAAAATCCCGGTAATGATAAAAATGCTCAAAAAACCCGCGATAATTTTTATATCCAGCAGATAACCTTGTGATATTTCTTTTTCTGTAAGCTCGTTAAACTGAGGCAAGACCGTGAATACGATGAACAGGGCCACGATAAAAGCAATAAAACTAAGCAAAACCGATTCGCCCAAAAACTGGGTAAACAATTGTTGCTTACGTGCGCCTAATACCTTCCGCATTCCTACTTCACGCGCCCGCTTGAGCGACTGGGCGGTGGTGAGGTTGATAAAGTTAAAACAGGCAATCAGCAAGGTGATGAAAGCGATGCCAGCAAAAATGTACACATATTCTCTATCACTGGTAGGTTCCGGCTGTAAATACACATCCGGCGTGAGGTGGATGTCCAGCATAGGAAGCAAAGTAAACGTTTGGCCTACTTTCAGTTGGTCTGGCGCATGGGCATCTACAAAGGCAGGAAATTTTTCGTTTACCGCTGCCGGAGAAGCCCCTTCTTTCAATAGCACATAAGTAAGGGAATGCGAAATCACCCAGTTACTTGCCAGGTTTTTTCGCATATACTGCTCCATTTCCTCATTTTCTAAGGTAAACATATTTTCATAAGGCACCAGCATGCTGAACTGCCAGTGGGAGTTGGTGGGCATATCTTCTACCACACCCACAATTTTAAATGGATGCTGCCCAATGAAGGTGAGCGTTTTGCCCAGCACTTCTTTTTGTAGCCAGTCTGTACCAAAATATTTTTCTGCTATACTTCTCGTAAGAATCACCGTATTTGGCCCTGAAAGGTTTTCAGCAGGGTTGCCCGCAAGAAAGTGGAAAGTGAATATGTTGAAAAGCGTAGAATCAGCAAAAAATACATCTTCCTCCTCAAAATCAGTGAAGTGTCCGTTGCCCTGCTGTGGCACCCTTACACTGATGTTGCGGGAAAAGAGGCGGGCAGCGGCTTCTACTTCCTGAAAATTTTCTGTCATGCGCGGGCCAATCGGCGGCGGTATACGGGCATACGCATTGTTGTTGGGTGCATGGTAAGTAAGCTGGTAAATCCGGTCGGCTTTTTCATGAAAACGGTCGTAACTGAGTTCATCTTGCACAAAAAGAAAAATAAAGAGGCAGCAGGCCATGCCCAGGCCCAACCCTGCAATGTTGATAAGTGAAAATATCCGGTTTCTGCGCAAATACCGGATAGCGATGGTCAGGTAGTTTTTTAACATTGGCCAGTTGGTATTGAGCGTGAAAATTATCGCTTAAGCAAAGTCAATAAGATAGACCTGATACAAATAGTATCCGATGGTTTACTTATTTGCCCACTACTCTTCAATGGGTAGGCGTTGGTAGTTTTTATGCTAGTTTGCATATCTATATTGACTGTTGTTGCTTGTTCTTGCTGTAGTATTGATGTGGTTCCTGCGATCAGTGCAATGGCGATTACAAAATGTAATACAAGCCAGGGATTACCTGATGCACTTCTTAAAAACCGCTTCATTCTTCGAGAATTATATTGGATGGAGAATAACATGGTAATTTTCTATCTGATGTCTTCTTCATTATGAAGTCGAAAAGTCTTTCCAACTTATGTGCCATGAAGTAACTTATTGACTTACAATAACTTATAAATTTTTTTTGAAGTGGTTGTGTCCGTTTTCGTTCGAAAGCGTACGTTTTTGGACAATGGGAGTCAGAGAAGAAAGAAGGCAAAAAGGGCAGCAAAAAGTGTATTGGCAAAATTGACGGCATGGTTGTTCATGTAGCCCCGGCGCTGCAAAGTAGCTCCCAATATAGAATCGAACCAGTTACCTGCAATACCTGAAAGTGCTACTATCAGCACAGAAAAGTTCCATCCAAAACCCAAACCATAAATACAGGCAATGAATATACTTCCCAAGGCTCCCAGCAAGGTGCCCTCCCAACTTACCACGCCATCCAGCCCCCGGGGTTCGGGGCGAAAAGTGAGGATATTTACATATTTGCTACCATACACATTGCCCAATTCGGAAGCCAGCGTATCGGCCATGGCAGAGGCCATGCTTGCTGCCAACATTGCTTGAAAAAGGGCAGCATTTGTTGGAAATAGCCAGGCCAACAATCCACAAATTGCAGCCACGCCCCCATTGGAAAATGCATGCACGGCCGAGCGTTTAGCTTTGTTGGGTTCGGCCAGTCCTAATTGCTGTTTGCGATTAATTTTCCAGACTGAAGCCAGTGAGCCTATGGTAAAAAATGCGCCCAGGATAATCAATCCCCAAACACCGGCACCCAGTAGCAAACAGGCCGTGAGGAAACCTCCGCAAATGGCGCCGGAAGCATCAATGCGTTTGGTGGCATAGCTCAGGATGGTGAAGAAAATAACGAGTGCCAGGCCGTAGGGCCATTGGGCGGGGAGGGTTGGGTTGAAGTCGGGCATGTAAGGCACACATTTGATTGACCTCGTTTGAAACGACCGGCGTCCCGGCGAGGTTAAAATAGTATGGCGTTTCAAGCGCCCTGCCAGGGCATCTTCGTTCGGAAACGAGGATGAGGTGAGCATGTAAGAACCGGGCTGGGAAGCCACCGTGGCCCGGCCCGGTCTCCGGGTAATTACACACTGAAACTATCCACTTCTTTGTAGGCCTCAATCAGTTTTTGTTCGCCGTCTTTACCGGGAGAAGCATTGCCGTGTTCCATGCCCATGATGTCACGATAGCCTTTTTCATAAATGTGCTTGAATACGTTTTTGTAGTTGATCTCTCCTGTAGTGGGTTCTTTACGGCCGGGGTTGTCTCCAATCTGGAAGTAGGCGATTTCGTCCCAGGTAAGGTCAATATTACGAATCAGGTGACCTTCGTTTTTCTGCATGTGGTAAATATCATACAAAATTTTGCAGGAAGGACTGTTCACAGCTTTGCAAATCATGTAGGTTTGGTCAGAAGTGCGCAGGTACAAGTCAGGAGAGTCAGAGAGGGGTTCCAGCACCATCACCAGGCCGTGGGGTTCAAAGATTTCGGCAGCCCGGCGCAAGGCATCAATCACATTCGCATCTTGTATACCGATGGGCAGGTTTCTTTCATAACCACCGGGTACTACGGTCATCCACTTGGCATTTACCCGTTTGGCTACTTCCACAGCTCTTTTGCAGCCATCCAGGAAAATGTCTACATTCTCTTTTTTCCCGGCAGCCAGGGTATTTTGCATATTCCCGCCTTTGTCAATCACAAATACGCCCATGGTCATATTTAGCTCTTCAAGTGTCTGCCCAATTTTGTTCTGCAAAGCTACGTCCCGCCTCATCATACCGTTGTCTTCCAGGGCGGTAAAACCCTGGTCGGCCATGAAACGAAGCTGATCTATGGGGTCATCACCTGCTGAGTTTTTGAACATCCCGAAGTGGGGGGCATATTTCATTTTAAAATTATAAGCTTGGGCTGATTGGGCAGAGAATGTTGATGCCAACCCGGCCGTTGATGCCAGTGCCGTAGTGCCGAAAGCCATACCTGATTTTACAAAATCTCTTCGTTTCATGATGTGGGTAGTTTTTTTTATTGCGGTTAAAAATCTTTATTTGAAGGGTTAAAGATATTAATTTTTCACAAACCAATATACGTCCGTTGCGCTTAATGCTAAAAACGCACCTTGGTTGTTATAAATGTGGTACAGGCATATTGCCTGTACTGCCAGTACAGGCAATATGCCTGTACCACAAAGTACATTTTATTTGCACGCACTTAGTCTTGCTGTTTTTCATCAAAGCCTGCCAGCCTGTTCAACAAAATGAAAGCGCACAACGATATGAGTTCAGCGAGGCAAAAATGGGTACTTTATTCCGGATTGTGCTGTATGTCGAAGACAGCCTCACCGCCACGAAAGCCGCTTCTGACGTTTTCTCCCGTATCGATACGCTTAATAATATCCTTTCTGATTACGACCGCAATAGCGAACTAAGCCGCCTTTCGGCTTCTGCGGGCAGTGGAAAAATAGTGCAGGTGAGTGATGATTTATGGAAAGTAATCACCACGGCATATCAAATAGCAGAAGCAACAGATGGAGCTTTTGACATTAGCGTAGGACCATATGTGAAATTGTGGCGCAGGGCCAGGAGAAGGGGAGAATTACCAGAAAGTGGCCGTTTGCAGCAAGCAAAAATTTCTGTGGGTTATCAGCATATTTTGCTTGATTCAACTCACCAAAGTGTACAATTAACACAACCGGATTTGCTGCTGGATTTGGGCGGTATTGCCAAAGGCTACGCCCTGGACGAAGCCATGAAAGTTTTACAAAAACACGGCATTAGCTCGGCTTTAATAGACGGGGGCGGAGACATTTTGGTAAGCAACGCCCCACCCGGTGAAAAAGGCTGGGACATTGCCATTGAAGGAGTTGGACAAAACGAAAACGCAGAAAAAGCAACTTTAACGCTTAACAACCGGGCCATTGCCAGCTCGGGCGATTTATACCAGTTTCTGGAAGTAGATGGAAAACGCTATTCCCACATCATTGACCCGAAAACAGGCGTTGGACTGACGAGCCAGGTGCGGGTAACCATCCTCGCCCCCTCCGGCATGCTGGCCGACGCCTATGCTTCGGCAGTGAGCGTGCTGGGCGTAGAAAATGGGCTTGATTTTATTGAACATAAAATGGGAATTGAGGGTGTGATTATGCGGGAAAAGGACGGGGAAGTGGCCGTGTGGAGGACTGGAGGAATGGCAAAGTAGAATTTTATTCATTTTCCAGATAATCCATTTTTTGGCTACCGTAACATTTTTGTCCTATCCCTTAGCACGAAGTTTACGAAGCAGTCGGGTCAATTCCTGCGCCTCTTCCTCGCTAATGGCAGTATTGATTTTAGCACCCAATGTAGCAAGCGGTTTTTTTATCTTTTTTAATAACACCAGCCCGGCATCTGTAATGCTTATCTCAAGTGTACGTCTGTTTGTTTTGGAGTAGGCACTTTCTATATATCCTTTTTGCCTGAGTTTTTCTACCAACCGGGTGGTATTTGGTGTCTTGTTCATAAGACGACTCTGGATTTCCTTGAGGGAAAAATGACGGGGGTGGTGATGCTCCAAGATGCGTAACACATTGAATTGCTCGTGAGAAATCTCAAAAGGTTTCAATACATTTTGCACTTTTTTATCATACCAATATCCTGATTTCAGTACTTCCAGGGTCGCGATCAGGTGGTAATTTCTTTGCATTTCTTGCTTTGTTGATATTGCCATGAGACAAATTTAATCATAAATAGTTGAGTATTCAACTATTATTTATATATTCGACTACTCAATAGTTGAGTATTCAATTAAAATAAGCAATAATTATGAAAAATACAGTATTAGTGACAGGTGCAACCGGGAGCATCGGCAGCCTTGTCATTCCGGAATTAGTGAAAAGTGGAATTTCCGTTCACGCATTTGTAAGAAATACAACCAAAGCCGCTCACCTCAGTGCACAGGGAGTCGTTTTGTTTGAGGGTGAATTTTCAGATCAGCAGGCCCTGAACCGAGCAGCTGAAGGTGTGGATGCTGTTTTAGCCATTACACCGGCCAATCCACATGCGGTGAAACAAGGCGAAGCCATATTGAAAGCTGCCCTCAACGCAGGAACGCCCTATTACCTTAGAATATCTGCCATTGGCGCAGCACCCGACGCGCCTACTGCCAATGGCCGGTTTCATTATCAAAGCGACCAGGCGTTGATCGCCTCTGGGTTGCCTTATACCATATTGCGCCCACATTTTTTCATGCAAAACCTTTTCGCTTCAGTAGAAACAATCAAAACTGAAGGCAATATGTACTGGGGAATGGGAGATGGAAAAATAGGCATGATTGATATCCGTGATATCGTAGACAGCTGCGTTTCCTTATTTATGCGTGGCGGACATGAAGGGAAAATCTATACGCCAACCGGCCCGGCCACCCTCTCTTTTCATGATATAGCCGGTATCATTGCAAAAAGCCTTAACAAGCCTGTACGACATGTGCCCGTCTCTATAGAATCAGTAGGTGCATCCCTTAAAGAAATGGGGTGGAATGAGTGGGGTGCCCAGCTAATGATGGATTACTCGAGGGCTTATGCCTCGGGATGGGGTGATTTCGTAAATGATGACATAAAGACTATTACAGGTCAGTTACCCCGGAGTTTTGCACAGTTCAATAACGAAATTTTGTCGAAAGTTCTGAAAAATTGATTTTTTATGAGGAAGCTCTTTTTATAAATAAGAGTGAATCGCGTAATTGCTGAAAAGTTATACCATTTCCTTTGACCCTGATCCATAGCTAGAATTGTACTATGAAATATCGTTGAAGGAAAATGGTATTTTTTCCAAATAATTCTCATCATGACCATCGAAGAAGCCCAAAAACAAGTAGACGAGTGGATAAAAACCGTAGGCGTGCGGTATTTTAATGAATTGACCAACATGGCCATCCTCACTGAGGAAGTGGGGGAGCTGGCCCGCCTCATGGCCCGGAAATATGGGGAGCAATCGTTCAAAGAATCAGACAAAAACTGCGATTTGGGTGATGAAATGGCTGATGTACTGTGGGTGCTCATCTGCCTGGCCAACCAAACGGGCGTAAACCTCACCGAAGCGTTTCAGAAGAATATGGAGAAAAAATTCCGACGTGACAGCGATCGGCACCGGAAGAATGAGAAGTTGCAGTAGTTTTTAGTAGCAGTTGGCAGCGGCAATAGGCAGTCAAATATTATAGCGACTGCCTACTGCCACTGCTGCCTGCCCACGGCTTCACTCATCCCCGTAAATTCCAATATACATCTTCCCATTTACATCCATCGAGCCACGGTACATGCCGGAGGTGTTGAAGGGCATGGCAATGTTGCCTTTTCCATCAATGGCGATTACGCCTCCACTGCCATCCATTTCTACCAGTTTGTGGTTCACTACTTCATCGGCAGCTTCTGTAATCGAAATATTTTTGTATTGCATCAGTGCAGAAATATCATAAGCCACTACTGAGCGGATGAAGTACTCTCCATGCCCGGTGGCTGATACGGCGCAAGTCTGGTTATCTGCATAAGTACCTGCCCCAATGATGGGTACATCGCCAACGCGCCCGTATTTTTTGTTGGTCATCCCACCTGTAGAAGTAGCGGCGGTCAGGTTTCCGTTTTGGTCTAACGCCACAGCACCTACCGTTCCAAATTTGCGGTTAGGTAATATTTCGTCAAGGTAGCCCTGGTCTCCTGAGTGGTCGAGCTGTTGTTTTTCTGTGTCCTTGATTTTTTGTAACTGCTGATAACGACTGTCTGTATAAAAATAAGAAGGGTCTACGATTTCTAATCCCTGCTCTTCGGCAAACTGCTCGGCGCCTTTCCCAATCATCATTACGTGGGGCGAGTTGTTCATTACCGCTACTGCTGCCGTTATTGGGTTTTTCACATTGGTGATGCCTGCTACCGTGCCCGCATTCCGGGTTGTTCCGTCCATAATGGCAGCATCCAGTTCGTTGCGGCCATCATTGGTAAACACAGCACCTTTGCCCGCATTAAACAGCTCTGAATCTTCCATGATTTTGATGGCAGCTACTACTGCATCTGCACTGGCACCGCCATTTTGCAATACAGCATAACCTGCCTGCAAAGCCTCTTCCAGCTTTTGCCGGTAGGCCTTTTCCATAGCATCTGTCATGCTTGATTTCCGAATGGTACCCGCGCCGCCGTGAATGGCAATGGCTATTGGGGCGTTACTTTGCTGTGCCATAGTTACCTGCCAAAAACAAAAGATAAGAACTATCCAAAATAATGATTTCATAAGCAAATAGGTTAAGAACAATTGAATAATACTGCTTAATTTTAGAACGGGCAAGCACTTCAGTTATGAAAATGACGAGCAAAACCTGCCAAGAACTATCTTTTATATTTGTGTGAAACCCTACGCCCCACGCTGCCAATAAAAAACAAATTGGAAACTGTCTGGATGTTTTATATAAAGTACCATAGATTCTGTCAACCCCATTTTTGGTGATTTATTTTATCCAGCCATGCATCAGGCAGTAATTTAGCCTATTTTCATTATGAATACTGAAATTATTTGGTAGCTTTTTTAACATTTTTGCACAAAATCTTACATCCCTTTTTAAGAGACAAAAAAAAATAATTCGCGTTTTTATAAACTTGTAGTTAACTTTTAGCTTTTGGCTCTTTTTTCAAGCGCTTAAGTTTATTTTTTGATGCATACGATGAAAATCTATTTTTTAATTATCTGAACCATGCTTGATATACTGATTGTAGAAGATAATCCTGCTGATGTCAAGCTATTCAAGGAGTATATCAAGGCGTCAGGCCTGTCCAATTCCAGGGTACATGCTTCCTCTACCATACAAGAAGCTGCAAACTTAATAGGCAGTCAGCTTTTTGACATCATTGTGGTTGACCTTTCCCTGCCCGACTCCAGGGGGTTAGAAACTCTTCATAAATCCAACCAGCTTTTTAATGGGCATCCCATAGTAATATTATCTGGTTCTGATGAGCTGCACATTGCCAAAAAATCGGCACAAGATGGAATTCAGGATTATCTCGTTAAAGGAAAAATTAATGAAGATTCCCTGGAGCGCTCTATCAATTACGCCATTGAGCGAAATAAGCTCAAAAAAGCGTTGGAGGACTCGCAGAAGGAACTTATACAAAGTAACCAGAAATTACAGCAGGCTTACGACAAAATTGACCAGTTTGCACACGCCGTTTCTCATGACATGCGTTCGCCTGTGGCCAGTATTTTGGGTATTGTGAACTTGCTTACCAATCTGGAGATTGATAGCAGGGAAATACCACAAATGGTAAGTATGGTGGAGAAATCGGCTTCCCATTTAGATAAACTGCTCAAAGATTTACTTGATTTGCTTATTTCCCGAAGTGAAGTAAAAGAAAAAGCCACGGTGTTGGACGTGGACAATATTTTTGCTTCGGTGCTGAACAGTTTATCAGAACCCATCGCTGAGACAGACGCGATCATTGAGACAGATTTTTCACAAATAAAACAGGTGATTTACCCCCGCAGTATTTTGCATGTGATCATGCAGGAATTGCTAACCAATGCGCTCAAATTTCGTTCTTCACGTCGTAAAATATGGGTACAGTTAAAAACTGAAAAAATAGATGCCCATACCTGTTGCCTAAGCATACAAGATAATGGTACCGGCATGGATATGGCCAATGTAAATGAAAGGGTTTTTATGATTTTCAAACGCTTTCATAAAGATGTGGAAGGAAAAGGTATAGGGTTGTACATGGTCAAGTCTATGGTGGAAGAACTGGGAGGGCATGTTGAGGTAGAAAGTGCCGTAAACCAGGGTTCAACTTTTAAAGTTTACCTGAAAAATGTGGAATAGCTTTCTGTTACAAGATAAGTTGTAATTAAAGCCTCACGATTAAACGTAACATCATTTATTACGAGTTGCCGGTTGCCAGTTATTTGCACCTTGCAACCGGCTCACACCAAATGCTCAAGATGTGCAATGTCATTGCTGGCTTCTACCGAAAATTTGTTCTCCTGATAATTTAGCAAATACAATCCCAGGTTATGATGCGAAAAACTATCCATTTCCCTTAAATTCTTTCCTAACAACAAACACAAAAATATACGCATAGCCCGGCCGTGCATACAAATCAGGATTGTTTGTTCATCTTGCTGGGCTACAATGTGCTCCAGCACGGGTTTTTGTCTTTCCTGTACCATGACCGGGCTGTCCCCGCCTTCTATGCACAAATCACACTCGCCCCGCATCCAGGCTGCCGAAACCTGTTGGTAGTACTGGTTTTTTTCATAATCTACCATTTTCCCTTCATAAACGCCCCAGTTAATTTCGTTCAAACCTGCAAAAGAAGTATGCGGAATGCCTGCATCAATAAACTTTTGTACCGATTGCTGGCTCCTTATCAGGGCAGAAGTATAAACTTTATCAAAAGGAATGGACTGGTACTTTTCAAAAAATGCCCGGGCCTGTTGCCTGCCCAGCTCATTTAAGGGGGCATCAATGCCACTTCCCTGTACTACGCCCCTTTTATTATAATCGGTTTGCCCGTGCCGGACCAAATAAATTTTTTTTCTTTCCAATGTGCGCTAACTTTGATTTTTTCGTACCGGGCAAAAATAAAGAATAATATGATAAATCCAGCCGTAACTGTAGATTCGCTCAACCAGATGGGGCAGGGCAATATGGTGGAGCACCTGGGCATTGAATTTACTGAGGTGGGCGAAAATTATATCAGTGCGAAAATGCCGGTAGACCAGCGCACCAAGCAGCCACTCGGGTTGTTACATGGTGGGGCTTCACTGGTATTAGCTGAAACGCTGGGGAGTATTGCAGGCCACTCATGTGTAGACAGTACCCGGCAGTATTGTGTGGGTTTAGAAATAAATGCCAACCACATCAGGGCCATGCGGGAAGGATATGTGTATGGCACGGCAAAACCCATTCATGTGGGAAAAAAAACGCAGGTGTGGGAAATCCGTATTACTAACGAAGATAATAAAATGGTATGCATCAGCCGGATTACCCTGGCTGTGATGGACAAATGAGCATATGAGAGAATTTACGTCAGAATCCATACTTTTAGATAAAAACACGAATGTTCCGTCTATTGATATTTTCCGAAGCTTTTTCAACACTGCCCACACGTTTAATTTACCCATAGCGGCCTGGCAACTTCCTTCTGAGAAAGAGCAGCATGTAATCATGGATCTTTCGGGTGAAGCCAAAACCGTTACGCCAGAACTTGAAATTTTGCCTTCCGGGTTTATTTTTCATCCTTTTCAATCAAATGTGCAGGTTGCTGACAATCCTCTGCAAGCGCTCTTTCTGAAAGCAGATGTCCATTACAGCACCAGGGAAGATATAGGTTTCAGCACTTCGCTTGATCCGGAGATACGGCTCTCAAGCGATCAGGTAAGCCAACATATTTTTAAGCAACTGAAAGCTTCGTCGGTGATGCAAACGCCAAAGTTGCACCTGAATGAGCAGCCAGTTCCACCGGATACCCAAAAAGAAGGTTTTACAACAATGGTACAGCAGGCTGTACATGAAATAGAAAAAGGAGCTTTTCATAAAGTAGTACCTGCCCGTCAAAAAATTATCAGTTTACCTGCTTCGTTTGAAGCGGTACAAACTTTTTTTCGGCTGTGTGAAGCCTACCCCCAGGCTTTTGTTTCCCTGATTTCCATTCCGGGTGTCGGCACCTGGCTGGGAGCCACCCCCGAAACCTTAATCAGTACGTTTCCGGGTAAGAATGGTAGCAAAATTTTTAATACAGTAGCTTTGGCCGGCACACAACCAATGCAACCCAATGGCAAACTTACTGATGCTGCCTGGCGACAAAAAGAAATCGAGGAGCAGGCAATGGTGAGCCGTTATATTATCAATTGTTTTAAGAGAATACGGCTACGGGAGTTTGATGAAATAGGCCCCAAAACTGTAGCCGCCGGTAACCTCATGCATTTGAAAACTACCTATTCGGTTGATATGGAAGCCGTGAACTTCCCCGACCTTGGTTCTGTTATGCTTAATTTATTGCACCCCACCTCCGCCGTATGTGGCATGCCCAAAGCTTCTTCTCTTGATTTTTTATTACAATATGAAGGCTTTGACCGCTCTTTTTTCAGTGGGTTTCTGGGACCGGTCAACCTTCATGACGCAACTCATTTGTATGTAAATTTGCGTTGTATGCAGCTTTTTGAAGAACGAGCTGCCCTGTATGCCGGTGCCGGTGTAACTGCTGATTCTGACCCCGAAAGAGAATGGCTGGAAACCGAAATTAAGATGAATACTTTGTTGAATATATTAGGTTAGACGGAAGACCGAAGTCGGAAGACGGAACTCCGGTCCTCCCAGCCAAGCAGCCGGGGCATTCTTTTTAACCCAGGATACTTCCCCTCCAGCTACATATTATTTTGTCAGATATATTCTCATTAAGGCAGCGAGCCTTTGTAATCACCACTGCCAGTAACCAGGTGTGAACAATTCCTAAGGGTTGTTCTATTTATTTATGTTCCCTGCACCATAAACTGATGCCTTACTTCAAATATCAAATATGTGATAAATATAAATATTTTTATATTATTTATTGTTTTTATAATAAAATATTACTTAATTGTGTAAAGTTTGCATTTTAAGGTTAAACATTACATCTGTATAAATAGAAGGGCTTATGGATTTGCGAAAAAAAATTGGCATTGCATTGAGGATTACATTCTTATTAGGAATATGGGCTATGATATGCCTGTTATCAAATGATAATCGGTCATATATAAAAAATGCGGTATACGAAAGCGTAGAGCGGATAAATCCGGTTGTAGAAAAACCAGTTCTTGTACGAAAATAGTATAAAATATAATAAAATAAGGGCTAACCCCTACCTATTTAAAGGCTAACCCCTATTTACAGTTTGAATGGAAGCAGGTACTTTTGTTACCATCCAAATCCAATAAATATTAATGATTGCTTAAAAAGCGGTATCAATTTTTGATATCGCTTTTTTTATCTTACAAGTGATAGGTATTTGCCTTTTCGGGTTTTTTATGTACCTATGAAAAATAAATCTTTGATCATTGTAGGCTTGAGTGAGTAATAACTGAAGAGATTGGAAAAGCGGTGTACCTACATCGCTTTTTCTTTTTATCAACCATCAAAATTTTCAAAGAATGAACCGTAACACAACACACTTATTGGCAAATTCAGCACTGGCAAATTTTACTGCCAAAGCTGAGGAGCAAAGAATGCTGGTTTCAGAAATCAAATCGCACAATGTTTCCGGAACGCATGGCTCAAGCGAATACTGGCAGGGCATTTACTGGCTTTGCATGTTTAGCAGGCATATATAAATTTGACATATATTGTCATTGATGATGCTTATTTTCGCATCGCTATGAAGTATCATAAAATTCATTATTTGCCAAAATACATCAATGCTGAAGGAGAGTTGGTTGTATACATCACCAATCTGGCCGAATTGATGGATGTTTCTGAGCGGCTGATAGCCATCACAGAAGCAAAGTTACTTTTTGGCATTAGTATTTATGAAGAAGAACACATTTACATTCCCGAAACCATCGCTTTTGAAACTGCCCTGCTGATTGTGCAGGAAATATTCAGATAACTGTTAACCTTTTGTTTCTTTTTCAACTAAGGTTTGTACTTTGAAGTCCATATTTTCAATCTTAATAATATCACTCAAATCACCCAGCACTTCGTCAATAAGGCCAAAACTTTTGGCTTCCACAGCATTCATAAATCTATCCCGGTTAAAGTGATTTTCAATTTCTTGCCATGAGTGCCCGGTATGCTTGCCTATCAGATGAAAAAGTTGGGTTTGTATACGTTCTTGCTCACGGAATGCAATGCGCACATCTTCAGTATATCCCTGGGCACCCCCTCCCGCCGGATGCATGTGGATGGTAGCATGTGGCAGGGCATATCGTTTTCCTTTGGCACCTGCAGAGAGCAGTGCCGTTGCCATACTGGCTGTAACCCCTACGGCTACAGTAGACACAGGAGCTGATATCATCTGCATGGCATCGTAAATGGCCAGGCCAGCATAAATCACCCCTCCGGGGCTATTGATGTACATATTGATGGGGCGGTTTGGGTCTTCGCTGTTCAGGTAGAGCAATTGGGCCACAATTAAGTTGGCCATATCATCACGGATGCCGGTGCCCAGAAAGATGATGCGTTCTTTCAACAAAAGGCTGTAAATATCATAAGCACGGTCACCGCGCCCTGAATTATCTATTACCATCGGAATTACATTGGAAGGAATTTCTGACTGCACGGCTTTTATCTTTTTTGGTTGAAAATATTTTTTATTAATCGGCGAAACCATTTCTTCTCCGGATGTGAGAATAATTTTTCATGTACAATATTGAGTTCTGCTTTCAACTTTTGGCGTCCATACGAATTGATGAATGTATATGCAGATTTCTGAATATCCACTTCATTTTGTAACTGTGGGTTCAACAATAATTGCACATTGAAATTATGGCATTCTTGTGTGCTCATTTGCCCAAGAATGTATTTTTCAATATGTTGTATTTCACGCAAAGATTTCCTCATGATCTGCCGCTTTTACACTTTTTCTTACTTTTTCCAGGCATTTATATTTTTGTACGGTAGCTGACCGCACACTGCTATACCCAAAAGTATGGGCAATTTCCTGCATACTCATATGCTGATAATAAAAGCCTTGAAGCATATCCATACATTTTTTTCCGGCCATTTCCAGGTATTTGAAAAGCTGCTTACTCCGGTCGGTTTGTCCGTACATATCTTCAGGTATAACGATCTCCTTTTCCATTTCATTTAATGAAAGGTGAGCATGCTGCTTACGGAATTTCCGGTGCCATAGATGCTTGGCGATACCTAGTACATAAGCAGAAGCCGATACTTTAAAAGTTACATTTTCACCTACTATTTTCTCATAAAATATGATTAGGGCATCCTGAAAAATATCCTTTGCGTCACTGAAATCGCCCCCTTTGCTATTAATATAACGGGCAACTACCGGAAAGGCCTGTTCATACAGTTGCTCAAAGGCTTTTTCCCGATTTGAGAGCAAAAGAAGTCTTAGCATTTCGTTTGACATTTGTATCATGGTTTTTTATCAGTAAGTGCCAAAAAAAGGGGTAGTATCACCCGGCAAATGATAATTTTTATACTTAAAAAAAAAGCCGGATGGAGAAGGCTCCATCCGGCTTAATTTAATATTTTGTTTTAAAAATTGTTAAAAGGTGAAAGATCCCCCGATGGTTGCATAACCAATAGCTCCCCGGCCACCTTCAAAGTATACGCCCCAATTTTTGTTAAACTTATAACGGAAACCTACTACTCCATTGAAAGCAAAACTGGTACTATTGGAGTTAAGGCCAGGAAAATCATTATCATAATTCCATGAGTAAGACTCAATGCCAAGCATTAAAGTAACATAAAAATCCCAGGCACTCTCATCCAAACCAAGGTCGAGTGCATCATTAATCAAAGGCAAGTAGTGGAATGACCCTCTGGCACCCGCTGTAAAAGTAGTAAACCTGTAATCGGTAGTAGAGAAATCATAACGCCAACTGGCAAACCCAACATAAGGCCCGGCGCTCAGGTACTCATGAAAGCCAAATTCCAGAGAAGCTGTAAGAGGAAGTGTGAAACCTCGATTTCCAACATAAGTAAATCCATAGCCATACGTTCCAAAGCTCACACCGAGCTGGGCAATTTTATCGCCTTGGCTATAAGCCAAATCTCCGGATTCTACGCTAACAGTTTGACCGCTTTGTGCCTGAGCCGCGTAGCAAACCGTGGTAATGAGAAGGGTAATTAGTAATCGTTTCATAGTTATCTGTGTTAATTTGAGTAGTGCGTCAAATTTATAAGCTTTTTTTGAATAAATAAGTATAAAAAGGTACTTTCCGAATAATAAAATATTCGGAAAGCACTTTTTTCCATGGCTACTCTACAGTAACCTCACCGGAAGTATTATCACTGAATGTATTTCCTGCATCTTCAAAGTCCTGCAGGGTGGTCATCGTAGTGCCATCGGCATTGGTGGCAGTACCACCGCTTTCTACAAATACACCTACTGCCTTACTATTAGTAATTTCAGAGTTGGCAATGGCTACTTTATCTCCAAACTCTACACCTACATTGGCGGCATCTACTCCAGAACCGAAGCTGTTAGCCCCGCCATAAGAGATGGTAGTATAGATAAGTTTGTTGGAAGCCAAATTGCTAAAGAACACGATACCATCCCATCCGTCACTTTGGTTGCGGGCGGTGAAAGTAATTCTATCATCTGCAGTTCCTACAGCGGTCAGGAAGCCATCACCTCGTATATCCAGTTTCGTATTGTCTTTGAATTCAAGTGTTGCGCCAGCTTCTATCACACATCCTGAACTTAAGATTACATCGCCCGAAATGTAATATGGTGTGCCATCAGTGAAGGCAGGCCAGGTTTGTGTATCGTTCACGTTCAAAGTAGAACCAATTATTTCAACACTATTATCCCCATTGCCACTAAAAGTACTGGCCGCGTCTAGCTTGCCTGCTTCACTAACCGGAATGGCCATGGCTCCATTTTCATTGTTTTCAAAACGGTTATTCGAAAACTCTTCCAGAAAACCACCGCTTTCTACATATAATCCGTAGTCCCCTTTGCTGTGTGAGAGTACCGAATTGGTAATCTTCACCTTATCAGCAAACTCAACACCTACATTAGAAGCCAAAACGCCAGAGCCAAAAGCAGCAGAGCCTCCATAAGATACACGGGTGTAAGCCAGCTCATTCCTCACATCAGATGAAAAGAACACAATCCCTTCCCATCCATTTTCCTGGCTCCTTGCCGTAAATATAATACTATCCGTTTCAGTGCCTTTGGCAGTTAGGTATCCTTCACCCCTCACATCTATTTTATGACTTGGGTCAAATTCAAACGTGGCTCCGGCCATTATTTCTACTCCTGAGCTTACGATTAAATCACCGGTAACATAATAGGGCGTGCCGTCGGCTATGGCAGGGAACGTTTGTACCTCGCCCTGGTTGATGGTAGAGCCAAATATCTCAACACTATTGTCGGCATTGCCTTCACTGAAAGTAGAAGCATCATCCAGCTTGCCCAATTGGTTTACCGGTAATGCTAAAGGATTATCAGCGTTGTTTTTAAACGTATTATTTGCAAAAGCCTCGATAATGCCTCCGTCTTCTACAAACATCCCATAGCCTTTGCTATCCGAAACAATAGAGTTGGTGATTTTCACTTTATCTGCAAACTCAACACTAATGGCTGCCTTGGGAATACCCGAACCAACATCACTGCTGCCTCCATAAGAAACTTCAACGTAATCCAGTTCATTCAATACATTAGTCGAGAAAAAGATAATTCCCCTCCAGCCATTTTCTGTGTCATCAGCAGTAAATACAATCAGGCTATCCGCTTTTCCCTTAGCAATTAAAGCTCCTTCGGAGTTGACCTGAAGCTCATGGTCGGTTTCTACTAAAACTTTTACGCCGGGCTTCACAGTGAGATTGGCATTAATTCCAATGTCAGCAGTTACCAGATAATCCGCCAGTTCAGGGTCATCAAAAATATTGGGGAGTTCGGTATCTGCATCAATATTACTATCAATTACTACCGGGTTGGCATCGGCAACGATGGTAGCGGTAGCAGTGCTCATATTATCATTCTGGTCTTTTACTTCCAGCTGAATGATGTATTCACCAGGCACATCGGGCACGAAAGTAGCTACTTCCTGGTCGTTATCCTTAATTTCAGGGTTGCTGCCATCGGGCTGTTCGGTAACCGTCCAGGCAAAGGTAAGTTCGTCGCCCACATCCGGGTCGGTAGAGTTGCTGCCGTCCAGCACATAAGGCGTGGTGATGGTAACGGTATTGTTTTCGTTATCTTCACTGATTTCCCTTCCGTCTTCATCACGGATGATGGCAATGGGCGGGTTTCCAACAGACTCTTCAACGGTAACAGTGGCTTCATCAGTAACAGGATCGTAGTTACCATCATCTACGGATAATTGCACGGTATACGTTCCAGCCACATCGGGCACAAATGAAGCAGTGGCAGAAGTAGCATTGCTTACAGAGGCACTGCTACCAGAAGGGCTGGTGGTGATACTCCATACATAAGAAAGGTTGTCCCCGTCGGGATCGGAAGAGCCGCTTCCATCCAGGGTAACAGAGCTGCCTACCGTACCGTCAAGGTCGGGTCCGGCATCAGCAACGGGTGGGCCTCCGGGAATTTCAGGTTCATCTTCCTTACAGGCCGTAACTGCCAAAAAGAAGATAAAAGTGAATAACATAAAGTACTTCGAGTTCATCATGACGTGATTGTTTATTAAAGTGGAAAATATTTTGATTGTGCGTTTTTTCTGTTTAATGCCCTTAGATTTGTATGGGTAAACACAAACTAGGAAATTTTTTTGATTATACAAATATGGCATTGGCTTTTGACAATTTAAGATTGGGAAAGAGGTACTATCTCAGCAATTATGGAGAAATTTCAGAGTTTTCTGTGCTAGAGCGGCTTAGTAACAATAATTTTAAGCTAAAAGATTTGCATACGCTGGAAACGTACGAATTACAAGACCTGGTCAAGTATGGGCGTTCAGATGATTTTGAATTGTGGGAAATTGAAAAAAACGGATGAGCAGTGAAGCAACTTAACACATAATGAAATCCGGATGGAAGTACTGGAAATCCTTTCTTTCGGCAGTTTTGTACTAGGACTACTGGCCGTTAGCATCCTTTTAT
The DNA here is from genome assembly GCA_965230065.1 of Cyclobacteriaceae bacterium. Taxonomy (GTDB): domain Bacteria; phylum Bacteroidota; class Bacteroidia; order Cytophagales; family Cyclobacteriaceae. The sequence continues at coordinate 2,328,829 of OZ245942.1, forward strand.
TTGTAAGCAGGGTGAATGCTTTTTCCAGATATATGCTGGCTATTTCGTTTTTTTCCTTATCATGGCTCATGCTCACAAATTATCTTTTCCTTAGCAAAAATATTTATTTCTATCCTCATTTATTTCGTACATCCAGCCCCCTTACCTATCTCATCATACCTTGTGGGTTCCTGTATGTACGCTCAATTTTATACAATGAAAAAAGTGCGCGCAATCTCGATTGGCTTCATTTTTTACCGGCTTTCCTCCACACGATAGAGTTATTGCCTTACTATACAAAAAGTGCAAATGATAAACAGGAAGAGTTAAGTACAGTACTGGCACACTTAAATGATGTAATGTACCTGGACGAGGGGTTGCTGCCTACCCACACGCATATGCTGTTGAAAGTAACACTGGGTTTTGTGTATGTAGTTTATCAGTTTTATATCATCCATGAGTTTATAAAAACCAAAAACATAAAACCGGGCAGCACAGCATGGTATACCTGCAACTGGCTGCGTTTGCTTACCTTCGCTTACGGCGCGCTGGCTATGCTGATATTATTGATTGCCACTGTGCACATCCCCTTACTGGAAGAGAACGCATATTTGTTGGTTGCCGTATGCCTTTGTGTGATATACACACTCACTATATTTTTCCTCTTCTTCAAACCCCATATGCTTTATGGGTATGTATTACATCAACAATATACTACTGTGGAAAATGAAGCGAATGGCAAAAAACAAGCTCCTAAAAAAGCCATTCTCAATAAGCAGCAGTTAAAAGCATATCGCACCCAAATTGAAAAATACTTTTCCGATACAAAACCCTACTTGCGGCCGGGGTATTCGGCAAAAGATATGGAAAAAGAAACCGGAATCCCACGCCATCATTTGTCTGAGGCGATCAACACCGAGTACGGGATGCATTTCAGCGATTTGGTGAACCGGCTTCGTATAGATTATGTAAGCAATCAATTGAACCTCACCGAACTGGAACACCTTACCCTGGAAGCCATTGCTGAAAAAGCTGGCTTTAACTCCCGCACAACATTTTTCCATGCCGTTAAGAAATTCACCGGCCAAACACCCACTGCCTTTATCAGGGCTCTGAAACAGCGAAATTCCGGGTTATAGGTTTCAGATGATCATATGAACCCAATTCATGGTGTTCTTAACCCTTTCTGCTACAGTATTTGATAAGTAGCCTTATTTGAAAAACATATCAGTAGCTTTTCAAAGATGTTTATTCATTTAATATTAAGCAGATTGAGTTATGCATATCGTAATTATTGACAATGATCCTTTGTATAGTTGGATTGTGAAGAAATTTGTGGAAAGGGAACACCCAGCAGCTAAAATAGATACATTTACCGATCCCGAAGAAGGTTTGCGTAAAATTGTAAATGATACGATTTCCCCGGATTTGATCATTTTGGATTGGGACATGCCCTTTATGGATGGTTTTACCTTTGCTTACACGTATGCCCGTATACCGGTAAACCATGTACCTATTGTAGTTCTCACCAACTCCGTTTATGAGCGCGACAGAGAGAAAGCCACTAGCATTTCTGTCATTAAAGGGTATTTCTTGAAACCAATTAATACAGATATGGTTAAAAAAATGCTGGGTTTTGCTATGGTGGAAAAAAGTTGAACAGCAGGTATTTTTTAAAGTTATCAGGTTTTGTTATTGTAAATTGCATTCCTTTACAAAAACAAAACCTTTTTAATGCTATGCAACATCTGATAACTCTTTGGCTTTTCTCAGCACTGCCCTTCATGATGGCTTGCCAGCCCGGCTCTTCTTCTCAATCTGAGGCAAATACCAATAATGCAGATACAGCAAAACAGCAATCCGTAGGAAACAACACTACAGCCCGTTTACAATCTGATATGGAAAAACTACAGGAAGGGATTGATTTTAAAGCCCAGGGCAATGAGCCTTTTTGGTCATTGGAGATTGATTTTAATAAAGCCATGCGCTTCACTTCACTCAACCATCCTGAAAAAATCAGTACGCCCGTGCCCGAACCCGCCCAAATGATGGATGCTCCCGGTGAACGCTACCGGGCTGTTACCGAAGCCGGGGAGTTGATTGTTACCATGCTGAAAGACTCCTGCGCCGATACCATGTCTGGCGAAAATTTTCCCTACAAAGTGAGGGTAAACGTCAAACTAAGCACTGATACTGATTATACCGATTACGAGGGTTGTGGGCGCTACATCACCGACTACCGCCTGCACAACATCTGGGTAGTAGAAGCAATGCAGGGGGAAGCCCTCAATGCTGATGATTTTGCCAAAGGACTTCCTACCCTGGAGTTCAAGCCCGAAGAAGGACAGGTCTCCGGCCACGATGGTTGCAACCGCATTTTTGGAAAAATAGAAACCCGGGGCAAACAACTCACATTTGGCATGTTAGCAGGTACCCGCATGGCCTGCCCCAATATGGAAAAAAGTGACCAATTAGGAAAACTCCTCAATGAGCAAACCTTCACCTATACTTTCGCACCCCGACAGCTGCTTTTGAAACAGGACAATGAGGTAGTACTACGGCTGAAAAATGTGGATTGAGTGGACGGTTGTCAGTTGCCTGATACCGGTTCAACTGGCTTATCAGGGAACTTGTCACCATTGCGGCACAGGGGGTTGAAATTTAACATTGGGATAATACTTAAATTACTATTTTTGTGTATGTTATGTAAATAACCTGTCCGGGAAACGCAGTGAAAGTAGATGGTAGATTTTGAAGGCAGGCTTCTGATAAGTTTTATTATTGCTACATTAGTCAATGCAAATTACGCTTACTTTTTCTGTAACGCTCCAGCTATTAGCTGTTATTTTAGGAGCACTGACCGGCGTGATTCTATGGATCTATCCCAGAAAAGGCCCCTCCTCCAACAAGTTATTTGGCAGTTCATTAATTACCATTTCATTTGGGCTTTTTATCGCTTTTCTCATTGAAACCCGGCTAATATTACAAGTGCCTCACCTTTATCGCCTGGGCAATTTGTTTGCCCTGATGTTCATGCCGCTTTCTTATTTGTATGTGCGCTCAATAGTGTGTCAGGACAAATTGCACGCACGGGACATAGTCCACACCATAGCCCCTCTCCTTTTTATAGTAGATTATATGCCTTTTTATCTGCTTTCAGGTGATGAAAAAATAGCCATTCTTCAACAAGATTTAATTGATTTGGATAAGCTTCTGTTATTTCAACAGGGTTGGCTCCTGCCCCAAAATTTTCATCTACCCTTTCGTAACCTGGTAATACTGGCGTATTGGTTACTACAGCTAAGGCTATTACTACAGGCAAAGGCCCGGCTGGGCTACACTATGAAAGCCAAAAACCGCCATTGGCTGCAATGGATACAAATAGTAACAGCTTTTCAATTGTTCTTTTTTCTGCCCTACTTTATTGCTCTTTTAGTAGATATGCCTCAGTACTCCTGGGATACTACCACCCTCATGTTTGCTTTATTTTTTGTTTTTATTACCCTTTACATGTTTTTACGGCCCGACATACTGTATGGCATCAAAGGTACAAGTATCTATACTGATAAAACTACAAACAAACCTTCCAGCCCACAAGGTATTCAATATATAGATAGGGAAAAAGTAAAAGCAGTGAAGGCACAAATCACTACCCTAATGGAAGAAAAAGCTTTGTACCTGCAACATAACTTTTCATTACAAAATTTATCTGAAGAAATAAACGTGCCCTATTATCAGCTTTCTGCCATCATCAACCGGGAAATTCGGATGAATTTTAATGATTACCTCAATAGTTACAGGGTACAACATTGCATACGACGGATGAAAAATGGGGAAAGCAAAAACATCACCCTGGAAGCCCTGGCTTATGAATGTGGGTTCAACAACCGCAACTCATTTACACAATCTTTTAAAAAGGTTACAGGCCTAACACCTTCTGCCTTTGTCAAACAGCTGGAAGCCCATTGACTTCCAATTGGTTAAAACATATTTTAACCTTGGTAGTTTCATAAAAAAACTCTTTGCCAAACATTATAAATAATTGGCAAGTTCTATCAGGTGGTAGTTATAATAAGCTCCAATATTCTTTGATATTTGGGGCAGGTTCTTTTAGTTTCAGAAAGAATTTACCTAAGATTGTATTTCATTTCAGCCCTTCGCTTTTATTGGCTACCACACAGAGCTTAGTGTGGAAAGGTATGTGCCAATATTTCTATCAAGTTTTTCAATTTTTTACCAAATATAAATAACTAAAACTACCATGAACACACTGAAACAAAAAGCAGGGCTGTTTTTGCTCTGCCTACTCATGGCCACAGCAACGATGGCCCAGGACAAACCCAACATTCTCGTCATCTGGGGAGATGACATCGGTTGGAGCAATGTTAGCTTCAATAACGATGGCATGATGGGCTACAAAACCCCCAACATCGACCGTATTGCCAATGAAGGTGCGAAATTTACCGATTGGTATGCCCAGCAGTCATGTACCGCCGGTCGTGCTGCCTTTATCCTGGGGCAACATCCCTTCCGCACAGGTCTTCTGACGATTGGAATGCCCGGGTCTAAACAAGGCATACAGGAGAGCATGCCTACCATAGCCGATTTGCTTAAACCGCATGGCTATGCTACCGGGCAGTTTGGGAAAAACCACCTGGGCGACCAGGATGAACACCTTCCTACCAATCATGGTTTTGATGAGTTTTTTGGGAACCTGTATCATTTGAATGCTGAAGAAGAGCCGGAAGGTTACTATTATCCAAAAAACTCTGAGTTTAGAGAAAAGTTTGGTCCAAGAGGAGTGATCAAATCTACTGCTGACGGTTCCATTCAGGATACCGGCCCGTTAACCAAAAAGCGCATGGAAACTGTAGATGAAGAATTTGAGAACGCAGCCATTGATTTCATTGAAAAAGCACATGCTGATGGCAAGCCTTTTTTCGTGTGGTTAAGTGCTACGCGCATGCACGTTTGGACCCACCTAAAGGAAGAAAGTGAAGGCGTAACAGGCATCGGGCTATATCCTGATGGCATGGTAGAGCATGACAAAGCTGTAGGGCGTGTATTGGACAAGTTGGATGAACTGGGTATTACAGACAATACAATAGTGATGTACTCCACTGATAACGGTGCTGAAAAAGTAACCTGGCCTGATGGGGGCTCTACTCCATTCCGGGGTGAAAAAGGTACTACCTGGGAAGGTGGATTCCGTGTTCCTTGTGCTATCAGATGGCCGGGGGTAATAGAACCCGGTACAGTTTATAATGATATCTTTTCTCATGAAGACATGATGCCTACATTAGTAGCGGCTGCCGGAGAACCCAATGTAAAAGAAAAACTCCTGAATGGTTATCAGGCCAATGGCAAAACATTTAACCAACATCTGGACGGTTACAATTTATTACCTTTCTTTAAGGGAGAAGTAGATGAATCACCCAGAAAAGAAATCTTCTACTTCGATGCCGGGGCAAACCTGAATGCGATTCGCTACCAGGACTGGAAATTGCACTTTACCATTATGGAAGGCGATATAACCGAAGCTTATCGCAAGTCGCCCAGCTGGCCTTATGTTATCAACCTCAGGGCCGATCCTTATGAAGTTTCCCCTGACTCAAGAATGTATGTTCGTTGGTATGCAGAAAATATGTGGTTATTTGTGCCTGCACAGCAGTTTGCTGCAGAGTTTTTATCCACATTTAAAGATTATCCTCCGCAAACGGGATCTTCTTTGTCTATTGATAAAGTGGTGCAGCAAATGACAGCACCTCCCAGAAATTAATCGTTTTTCAATTATTTCTCCAGACCGGGCTAATCTTTGCCCGGTCTGCTTAATTTCTAACCAAGAGAAATGAGAAAGCTAACCATACCCCTGTTGCTCATTTTTATCATAACAGGCTGCCAACCCGCCTCAAATGAGCAAGCTACGCAACAAGAAGAAGAAAAACCACAAAAGCAGTCAGCCATTATGCTGCTGCCCGACTGGGAACAAGCCCCCCGGGAAAGAATTTTAAAATGGATAGAAGCCGTTACCACCGAAGGTTCTGAAGGTTTCATACCTGTGGAAGACCGCATTGCCGTATTTGACAATGACGGTACACTTTGGCCTGAGCAGCCCTATCCTAATCAGCTTCAATATTGTATTGATTTTATTAAAGCACGGTGGGAGGAACACCCGGAGTGGGATAAAGACCCGGTAATAAAAGGCATTTATGAAGGAAACTTTGAGCCGTTGAAAGAGGCCGGTATGCAAGGGCTGACAGATATTTTGAGTGCCACACACAATGGGCAAACTGAAAGTGAGTTTGCCGGCAATGTGGCCACCTGGGCCGACACGGCCAAAAATGAACGGTTCAATCAACTGTATGTTGATGTGGTTTATGCCCCCATGCTGCAACTTTTGACAGCACTTCGAAAATATGAATTTAAAACATTCATCGTCAGCGGTGGCGGAGCGGATTTTATGCGGGTTTTTGCAGAAGATGTTTATGGCATTCCACCCTATCAGGTCATTGGCAGCTATGGTGAGGTAAAATACGAAGTGGTGGACGGAGAACCCGTAGTCACCAAAGTACCGGGCAATATTTACGTAGACGACAAAGCCGGAAAGCCTCAGGCCATCCACCGCTTTATTGGCAAAGTCCCCGTCTTCTGTGGCGGCAACAGCGATGGCGACCAGGCCATGATGCAGTACACCTCCGGTTCAAAATATAATACCATGTGCGTCATTTTACACCACACCGATGCCGAACGCGAATACGCATACGACACAAAAACATTAAGTGGCCATTTAGAAACAGCCCTGGAAGAAGCCAAAGAGAAAAACTGGCTGGTAGTGGATATGAAAGAAGACTTTAAGAAGATATTTGCTTTTGAAAAATAGTTTCTTTCTGCCCCCTGCCCTCCTCTAAGAAGGGGAAACACAACGAAACGACATGGAAAAAGCTTCCGAACATAACAACTTCCATTACAACAAAAACCTAAAAGATAAAGCCAATTACCTCAGAAACAACGGAACAATGGCTGAAGCCTGCCTCTGGAAGTATGTGCTCAAAGCCAGCATGTCTGGATGCTCATTATTGAAGTGGATGGGATAACACATACGTATGAAGAAAGCGCTGAAAAAGACAGGCGCAGGCAAGAAGTGCTTGAGAATATAGGTTTTACTGTATTGCGGTTTACGGATGATGAAGTTTTAAAAGATATCAATGGAGTAAGAGACACGATTGTAGATTGGATTGAAAATCAGAAAAATGTTCCTCCCCCTAACCCCCTCCAGCGGGGGAAACCGTAGTGCAAATCATTTCCCCCTCCTAGAGGGGGCCAGGGGGAGGAAAACCACAAATCAGCAAAAAAACATAATCCAATAAACCAACCACAATAAAACAACCCTAAACCACAAATGACTACCCAACAATCCATACAAGAACTAAAAACCCGCATGTCGGCCTCCATCATTGGGCAGGACCAACTGATTGAACGAATTATACTGGTGCTGCTATCCAATGGTAACATGCTGCTGGAAGGACTGCCCGGCCTGGCCAAAACCCGGGCCATCAAAACCCTGGCAAAGGAACTGGACTGCGGTCTAAGCCGGATACAGTTTACGCCCGACCTGTTGCCTTCCGACATCACGGGTACAGAAATTTACCAGCCCGAGCTGGAAGAAAAGTTTGTATTCCAGCAAGGTCCCATCTTCAGCAACCTCATCCTGGCCGATGAAATCAACCGGGCACCGGCCAAGGTGCAATCGGCACTGCTGGAGGCGATGGAAGAACGACAGGTATCCGTAGCCGGGAAAACCTACCCCATGGACCCGCTCTTTATGGTGATGGCTACCCAAAACCCGGTGGAACAGGAAGGTACCTATCCCCTGCCCGAAGCCCAGATGGACCGCTTCCTCATGCATGTCATTATCAGTTATCCGGACGATGCCTCAGAACTGGCTATTTTGCGCCTCAACCGGGAAGAACAGGTGAAAGGTGGGCCAAAAAAAGAAATAGAACGCCTCTCGCCCGAAGTGGTATTTGAAGCCCGGAAAGAAATTGCCAAAGTGAAGATTTCGGAAAACATGGAAAAATACATTGTGGATATTATCGCGGCTACACGCTACCCGGAAAAATATACCGAAGAACTGGACAGTTGGATTGACTACGGCGCCAGCCCCCGCGGCAGCATCGCCCTGGACCGTGCCAGCCGCACCCACGCCTGGATGAACGGAAATGACTTTGTAGCACCAGATAACATCAGGGCCGTAGTACACGACTGCCTCCGCCATCGCCTGATACTGAGCTACGAAGCCAATGCGGACGGCATCACCACCGACCATGTGCTGGATGAAATCCTGAAACAAGTGGCGGTGGTAGGATAAAAAAGGAATAACCTGCAACAGAACAATGAGCTTTTAGCTGCAAGCCACAAGCCACAAAGTTTCTGACTGGGCAGTATTTCGCTAATAGCTTGTGGCCGGGCGGCGAACCGCTAACAGCTCGCGGCTTTACCAATTAGAAATAATAAACAGGTAATAATCCATGAAAAAAGCCACAAAAGATTACCCCCAAGACGTTTTCACTTCCCTCAAAGAACTGCTGGGCATGGAGCAATATGCCCGCTACTTTAGCCTGCTGGCAAGAAAACAAAAGGTGAAAAGCATTTTGGGCGGCAGGCATGCTTCCAAACTACGGGGACGCGGACTGGATTTTGAAGAAGTGCGCCAATACGTAAAAGGCGACGACATCCGTAATATCGATTGGAAAGTAACTGCCCGTACCAAAACAACCCATACGCGGGTATTCAGTGAAGAAAAGGAAAAACCAGCCCTGATTGTGGTAGACCAAAGCAAATCCATGTTTTTTGGCTCCCAAAAACGCACCAAGTCGGTGGTGGCTGCTGAACTGGCTTCGCTCGCCGCATTCCGGGTACTGAAGCAGGGCGACCGGGTGGGCGGTATCGTTTTCGCCGATAATGGCATTGACATCGTTTTCCCCAAACGTGACCGACGGAACATCCTCCGCTTTCTGGAAAAAGTAGTGAGCCGCAATCAGGAGCTGGCAAGTTCACCCCCGGTACAATTTGAAAGTGCTCTCAAAGAAGTGATGCAAAAAGCTAGAAATATTATTACCCATGATTTTCTAGTAGTAATCATCAGTGACTTTCATCGCTACAATCCTAAGGTTGTCAAATCCATCAGCCAGATTGCCCAGCATAATGACGTCATCCTTGCCAAAGTAACCGACCCCATGGAACGGGATATTCCGGCTACCAACTTTGTGGTGGGTGATGACAAAACCCAGGCAACCATAGAGGGCAAAAGCCAAAAACTCAGGGAGAAGTTTTCCTCCGGCTATGACCAGGACTTGCTGGACTTTGAAAGCCAGATGAAAAAGCACCGTATCCCGGTTTTTTCGGTGGATACCATCCAGCCCGTAGACCAGCAAATTAAGGACGTTTTTAAAGGAAACAAAGCATGAAACTGTTACAAACAGACTCCCTCACCACCACATTGCAGGAAGCAGATTTAAGTGCAGCTTCCCTGTATGAACCGCCTCCCATTCCCTTCAAATTTGAAACCATCGGTTGGCCCATATTGGCGGGCGTATTGCTGTTGGCACTACTCATTACGGCCATTGTTTTGATAAGAAAACACATAAAAAACCGCTACCGCCGGGAAGCTTTGCACGAGCTTGAAAGTATAAACGACAAGGCTGTTTCCCCAATATTTGTAATCCTGAAAAGGGTAGCTATAAGAGTTTTCGGGCGTGAAAAGGCTGGTCCCCTGACTGGGCAGGAGTGGCTTCAGTTTCTGGAAAAAACCGGAAAAAATGTGCAACTACTCCCCTTTGAAAAAGAACTCAATGGCGCCATTTATAAAGATGAGTCGGTGGGCGATGATGTAAAAAAGAAACTTTTGTTCAATGCTAAAAAATGGATAAAGACCCATGAGTATTCCGGAAAACTTTGAACTCGCCTACCCCTGGGTGTTCTTTTTGCTACCTCTGCCTTTGCTGCTGTACTGGCTGTTGCCACCTTTGCGGATGAAGAGTGCCTCCCTGAGCCTCCCCACTTACCAAAAGGCGCTGGATTATACTGGACAAAAGCCCCGGAAATCGGCTCTGGTAAAGAGGCGTAACTTTTTCAACTGGCTGGGCCTTATGTTGAGCTGGCTGCTGGTACTCGCGGCCCTTTCTTCCCCCCAACTGGTGGGTGAGCCGGAGATGAAGGTAAAAACTTCCCGCAATTTTCTCATCGCTGCCGATATTTCGTTCAGTATGGCTACCAAAGACTGGACGATTGACGGACGGAAAGTGCGCCGTTGGGATGCCGTAAAAGAAGTAATGCATGACTTTATTCAGAAAAGAAAAGGCGACCGAATGGGCCTGATTTTCTTTGGCTCCAGCGCCTACATACAAGCCCCTTTCACGCCCGACCTGGAAACGGTAAACGAAATGCTGGAAGAAGCCGACGTAGGTATGGCCGGGCAGATGACCCACATCGGAAAAGCCATTGCCAAAGGGATAGACATGTTTGAAAACGACACCATTGAAACCAAGGTAATGCTCCTGCTCACCGACGGCGTGGACGCGGGCACCGACATTCTTCCGCTGGATGCCGCCGATATGGCCAAAAAAGATTCGGTCATCATTTACACCATTGGCATTGGCGACCCCAACAGCGGTAGCTCTGACCTGGACGAAAAAACATTACAGGAAATTGCCGACATGACCGATGGCCAATATTTCCGTGCCATAGACGAAGCAAGGTTGCAGGAAATTTACACAGAAGTGGACAAACTGGAACCTATTGAATACGAAGAAGAGGAAAACCGTCCGGTTACCCTGCTGTATTACTACCCACTGGCCATAGCTGTTATTTTAGAGCTTATTGTAGCATTTTTTGCCAGTTTGTTCAATGCATTTAAGAAAAAAACCATAAAAGAGGAGGCGTATGTTTAGCGATTTGTTTCCCATCAACTGGAACGATTTCCACTTTTTAAGGCCAGAGTTTCTCTGGTTGCTGTTGCCTGCCGCATTGGTATTGATGATGGGGCTGCTCACCCTGCGGCAGGAGATAGGCTGGAAAAAAATCATCGCGCCCCACCTGCGGCCTTATGTGATACGCAAAGGAAGCGAAGGGATAAAAATAGCCATGCAATGTGTCAGTTTTCTGGTGTTGATGCTGGGTGTGCTGGCACTGGCCGGCCCTACCTGGAAAAAAGTGGAAGTGCCGGGACAGGAACTGGAAACGCCCATGGTGCTATTGTTTGACCTGTCCCAGAGCATGATGTCCGAAGACTTGCAGCCCACCCGACTGGAACGGGCTAAGTTCAAAATCAACGATTTGCTCAAGCACAAACCTGGGGCGCGGGCCGCCCTCATTGGCTTTGCGGGTACGGCACACACGATTGTGCCCCTCACCAAAGACTATGAAATTATTTTCAGCCATCTTGACGGACTTTCGCCTAATATTATGCCCTTTCCAGGTTCCAATTTGGAGGCAGCCCTGGCCCTGGCCGATACCGTGATGACCGTTACCGATGCACCTGGAACAACGCTTATTTTCTCTGATGATTTTGAAGAAAGCCACATTTCCCTGCTTCAGAATTATATCCAAAATTCAAAAAATAAGGCAGAAATCATCCCGATGAATACACCTGCCGGAAGCGATGTTCCCGCTTTTAGCGGTAGGGGAACCCTGCGGGATGCGGATGGGGAAGTAGTACACTCCGCCCTGAACCAAACGGTGCTTTCCCAACTGGCTTCCCTGGAAGGAATAGAAGTGCACCAGCTCACCCTGGACGACAGCGATGTGGAACTCATCAGCAAAAACATAAGCGACAACCTGAAGTTTACCGAAAAGCCGGAAGAGAAAGAAGATGATTGGCGGGATGCGGGCCTGTTGTTGGTCATTCCCATGGCTTTCCTTTTACTGCTTTGGTTCCGAAAAGGGTGGGTGCTGTACGGGCTTTGCCTGCTATTGCTTTCTTCCTGCGGAAAAGTAAACAGCTTTGAAGACCTTTGGTTTACGCTCGACTACCAGGGGCAGCGGCTGAGCAATGACGGTGATTTTGAGGCAGCAGCAGACCGTTACACAAACCCCCTGCGCAAGGGCGTGGCTTACTTTAAAGCAGGTGATTACGATGACGCGATCCGTGCTTTTGGGGATGATACCACCGCCAATGGGGCTTACAACCTGGGGTTGGCCTATTTCCAAAATGGTGACACCCTGGCCGCCATGCAGGCGTTTGGCATGGCCGCGGAACTGGACCCGGATAACGGACAAGCCCAAAAATACCAGCAGCTACTGGCACAGCATTATTCAGGTAAGGACGAACTCAGTCTGGAAAAAGCCCAGGAAGCCCGGCAACAGGGACAACAGGGAGCAGCCCAAAATGAGCAAAACGACAGCATGGAAGACCTGGGCGGGGGCGGACAGGAAGCCACCGAAGAAGACATGAAAAAAGAACGCCTTGAAGAAACCGTAACCACCGACATTCGCAAGGGAAAAGAACTGGACGAAGTGCCCGACGACATTGGCGCCCAAATACAACAACAAGACAACAGCAAAGTACTAATGCAAAAAGTGGATGATGACCCGTCCCTCTTCCTGAAAAGGAAATTTGAATACCAGGTGAAAAAAGATAACATAAAACCCAAGGCTGATGGAAAGAAATGGTAGGTGTAAAAATAATCCCTTAACCCCGGTCTGTGGCACACAGACCGGAACTATTAGCAGGTCTGTGCGACACAGACCTGGGGAATTGTGGTACAGGCGTCTCGCCTGTACAGGCAAGATGCCTGTACCACAAAGTGCGTGGGGTCTCGTGCCGAAGCCCCCACTAAGACGTGTTGTATGGGTGCTATGCCTGCTTTTGATAGCTTGTACCAGTCAGCTTTACGCCCAAAAAATCTGGAGCCAGGTTACCCTTGACCGGGCAAGCGCATACGTAGGCCAGCCAGTGGAAGTACGGATTACCGTATACACCTCCACCTGGTTTACCAGCGGTATCGACCCGGGCAATATCAAAGTGAATGGGGCATATACCACTTATTTCCGCCCGGTAAGCCGTTCTTTTCAGCAGGGCGGACAAAACTATGCCGGGGTAGAACTTATTTATAACGTTTTTCCCTACCGTAATGAAGATGTAATTTTCCCCTCCCTGGACATTGAAGTGGAATCCCCACCGGAAGGTGATTTTAAGGGAGAGAAAAGAACCCTGAAAACTGCGGAAAAACGCATCCGTATAAAACCCATTCCGCCCAACTTTAGCGATGAACAATGGCTGGTCGCCACAGGGCTTACCGTGACAGACAACTGGAGCGGCAACCGGCAAAAGGTGAAAGTAGGCGATGTGCTGGAACGAAGCATTGCCCGCACTGCCTATGGCACCGTGGGGCAGCTGGTCCCGCCCATTGCCTGGGACAGCCTGCCAGGCATAAGCATGTACCCCGCCCGCAGCAATGTGGAAAACCATGAAACCAAAACGGCCATCAGCGCCACCCGCACCGAAACCATGCGGTATCTTTTTGAAAAAGAAGGTGAAATTACCCTGCCCGAGATGGTATTTAGCTGGTACAACCCCTTCCAGGAAAAATTGTACAAACGCACCCTGGAAGCCATCACCATTGACGTACAGCCCAACCCCGACCTGGGCATGCTGGCCAGTATCAAGGATTCCTTGCAGGCTCAGCAGCAGGCGCAGTCAGCCGAAATGGAGGCAGAAGAGCAGCCTTTTACCATTTTGGGGCTTTCACCCAAAAAGTTTGTCAGTCTGGTTTTACTCGCAATCGTAGCCATATTTTGCCTCGTCTGGCTCATTCGTAAAATCACCCAGATAATACAAAAAAGGCGGGCGCAATACAGAAATTCTGAAGCCTATTACTTCCAAAAGTTTAAGACAGCAGCCAGAAAAAATGAGTGGAAGGGTATCATCCAAACCCTGTACCGCTGGATAGACGAGCTGAAACTTACCGAACCCAGTGCCCACTATTTTGCAAAGCTTTATGGAACGCAGTCACTTCTGGCAGAGGTAGACAGGCTGGAAAAACAGGCAGATGAGGGAAATGGCAGGACACACATAAATATGAAAGAATGGCAAAAGGCAAGAAAAAATTTTAACAGGAAAGCGCCAAATACTAATCCTGAAAAGCTTACCGAATGGATCAACCCCGGCTAGTGCACTTTCTGGAGGTATTATGTGCTTTCACTTCCCAAGGCCTGCCTGGGCGATCCCGTGCCCACAGATCTTCCATCAAATTCGTTCCGGTCTGTGGCACACAGAACGGGGTTAAGATTTTTTTTAATGCACAAAAGACCTCTTGATTATGCACTAGGTAACCAACAAAATGGTAAATGGCTGCACCGTATCAACACGGCTTGCTAATCATTTTTAATTTGCCAATTATTCTAAACCATTGGCAAGTCTTACCATCCTATTGTTGTAATCAATAATAATATACATCGACCTTTGATATAAGTCCATATTTCTTTATAAGCCTTAATCCCACAATTTCAGCCCCATTTATCACAAGGCTTTTCATATATTATTATTCTGCAAACCTACAACAGAGATGGATTTTGCCATGGAAGTCTTACACAGTACAACTTCAGTCGGGGAACGCTGGCTTGTCTTAGTGGCAGCTATGCTACTTATTACAGGGTTTCGCTTTTACATAGTGCGAAGAAAAGAAAAATATGAGCTGGAAAGCATGAGGAAACTTCAAATGGGGTTAGAAATTAAGAAACTGTTATTGGAAATAGAACTCATGGAGTTAGAGATAAGGTTTCATGCTTCAGACCTGATAAACATACCCCGTATACAGATTCAGGAAGATTATGAAAAGGCAATAAAGTTGGTTTCTGCGCCAAAACCGGGCTGGCCTGATAAAATGCTATTTGGATTATTAGGAAGCTTCGTATTTCTGTTATCTATTGTGCTTTTCTATATGTTTAGTAACCTGGAAGCACTACAAAAAAATCCTTACAACTATGTTTCATTCACTAAAGAACTGATGATTTCAATAATTTGTGGTACAGGCGTGGTCCTGATTCCGGGTACACATCAGTGGGATTACTTTTTTTATGGTTTTGGCTTTCCTGTACTCCTGCTACTGCTAATGGCACAATTTATAGGATAATACATCATACAATCACTCGATATAAACTTCACTTTTCCATGAAAAAACCATCCACTCGCTGCTTTTTCGACATTTTTTCAGGTTACATGTGTGCAAGCATGCCTGATAGATTTGAACGGGGTGTTTTTTTTAATAGTTGGAATAAGTATTTTTAGACCGTTTACTACCAAATAATTCAAAAAGCCATAAAATAAACTTACCCCTCATGCGCTGGTGGTTCTGGATTTCATGTTTTTTCGCCCTTATCATTATTGCTTCCCTCATTGCCCTGCCATTTGGTGCCGTAAGGTATATTGAAAAACATGACCGTGCGCTGACCGGAAGGGAAATTACGGTGGAAGACATAGACTTCAACCTGATTACAGGCAATGTAGGCATAGAAGGGCTTACCATTTATGAGCAAAATCACCAGGACACCTTCTTTCAGGCCGGTTTACTGGAAGTTCACCTGGCACTCTCCAAGCTTTTACAAGACAAAATACACTTGCGCAAAGTACTGTTGCAAGCTCCCTTTGTACATATACAACAGCGGGGCAACGCATTCAATTTCGACGACCTGCTGACATTGGTTAAAAAAAGAGATACCACCACTGTTCCTCCTTCAACCCCCTACACCTGGGCTGTAGACGAGGTGCAGCTTCGGGAAGGCAGGTTTGTGTATGAAGACCAGATAGTTGGCAGCCTGTTGGAACTGGATTCGCTCATGATCCTGAGTAATTCCCTTTCTGATGGTAACCCTTTAATTCCTGCAACAATTAGTTTTCGGTCAGGAGAGGGAAAATGGGACACGCGGCTTAATTTGGATTTAAAAAAGAAAACCTATGCGGTGAATACCCAAATTGATAACTGGCCCCTGCAACCTTTTACGCCCTACCTTACCCGCGGCATCCAGTTATCAGGTTTTGACTCCGAGGCAGCAGCTGATTTTTCGCTGGCAGGCAGTTACCAAAACACCGATAGCCTGGCGATAAAGGGTACCTTTGACCTGCGGGATTTCCGGATGATTAACCGGGAAAATGACAGTCTTGTTGCCTGGAATTCCCTCAGCATTACCATTGACACTGCCAACTCCTTTGCCCAACGCTACGATTTTGGCAATATTAAAATGAAAAACCCCTATTTGTATTTTGAAATGACCGAGGACGGTGACAACTTTACCCGGGCCATGAACCTGACCCAAGCCGACAGCATGGCACAGGAAACAATGCAGAACGAACAGGAGTTCAACAGTCCGTTCGAATATTTGGCCCTGTATCTTTATGACCTTACGCAGGCGTACCTTTCTGATAATTACATTGCTGATACTGTGTCTGTTACGGGAGGAAGACTCCTTTATGCAGACCATACCACCCACGACCCTTTTGACATGCATATTTCTGATCTTTCGGCCCTGTCAACTGCAATTACTCAAGCAGACAAATATGCCGATTTTGATATTCATGCCAAAGTTAACCAAAAAGGTAATCTGGCAGGCGACCTGCATGTGAGCAGGCTGGGCATCAGGGATATGATGTTCAATGTGCAGGTAGATAACCTCTACCTATCAGAAGTGAACCCTTATGTAGATTATTACATGGGCCATTCCTTCCTGGATGGCAACCTGATTTTTATCAGCAAAAACACCATTGATGACTACTATCTGAAAAGCGAAAACACCCTGCTGGTAGAACAAGTTGATGTAGGAAAAAATACCGAAACCAACGCATTGTATGCCGTGCCCATGAAGCTCGCCATTGCCCTGCTCAGGAACCCTAAAGGGAATGTGGACATAGAACTGCCTATAGAAGGCCAACTGGACGATCCCGAGTATAAAGTAGGCCGCATCATTTTGCAGGTGTTGGTGAATGTATTTGTGAAAGCAGCCACTTCCCCTTACAAGTTGTTGGCCAATATGGTGGGTGCCGGTGAAGAAGACATGAAAGCCATCACGTTTGGGCCTTTACAGGAAGAGCTTTCTAATAAGCAGCAGGGTAAATTAAAAAACATTGCCAAAGTGCTGGAAGAAAAACCCGAACTGAAAGCCGCTTTTGCCCCGGCCAACACAACCTATGAAAAGAAAGTAATAGCTGTAGCCGAAGCAAAAAAAGCCTTTTGGAACACACAAGCAGCAAGCAGCCAGGATTCGGCCTGGTTACAACAAATGGTTGTGGTTCCGGGTGATTCTTTGTTCATCCGGTTTATTCAATCTAACTTGGGGCCTGAAGATGCTGTTACACAAGATAACCTGCCGGAAACCTGCGAAAGTGTGGTAGGTCGTACAAAAGTAGATTCCATCAGTGCAGGATTGTGGAAAAACCGCCGGGCAGCAATTGATCATTTTTTCAGTGAAAATACCGAATTATCATCGGAAAGCTGGTCTTTTATGGCTGCCGATTCCACTGCTGCCGATACGGTTGCGCAAGTGTATTATCAGGTGAAATACCGGGTAGACTGAATGCGTGCAAATATAAAATTTTTAGCCCTCTCAGGTTTTAGTACTAATAATATGTGAGCCTCATCAATGAAAAGTACCATGCAAAAAACAATCATTATTTCAGGATGTATTTGTGCCTTCTCCATGTTTCTGCCCTTCTTTGTCTTTTCTCAGGAAACCCCGGTTGCACAGGATACCCTAACGGAAAAAGAGATAACACCCATTCCTGTTTCCGAAATCATCATACAATCTGCCTCCCTTCAGGTGCAACTGAATGAAGAGTTTGAGCAAATAATAACTGAAGATGAAATAAATAAGCTGCACCAGCAGGTAGACACACTTTCTAAAAAAGTACAGCATGAATTGCAGGAACCGGCCCTTGAAAATATTCCTTCCCTCTCATTGCGGGAGCTCAAAAGGGAAGAAATGCTGATTGCTTCCCTGGACGACCAGGTCTCACAATTTCAGGAAACCCTGATTGATGAAATCCATAACTTTGATGAGAAAATCACCAATATCAGGGCATTGGAAAACCTTTGGCAGCTCAGCTATGAAAATGCTGAAGCCAACAAGGGTTCACCTTTGATTATTTCCCGGGCACAAGCCACCCTCAACAAACTGGACAGCCTGAACCAACTGTTATCTGCCAAAGAAAATGTCATTATTCAGATGCTGGATGCCATCACCAATCAGCACGTACAAGTTACCCAGCGCCTGGATGCCGTGAATGAACAACTCACCGGGGGCGGGGATAATTTATATAGCAGAAAGTACTCTCCTTTGTACAAAATCTCCGAAATCGGAGAAACTGACATAACCCTGGCAAATGCCTGGCAGGATTTTTTTGATGCCAACCGGGGATATTTTAAGGAGTATCTGAGTGATAATAGTTACCGTTTTTACTTCCATATTATGCTTGCTCTGGTATTATATGCTTTGCTGGTTTTTCTGGGCAGGCACCATCAACCTCCCCCTCCACCCCTGCCTTATTACCAAAAGGTAACCGAAGTATTGTTAGGGTACCCTTTTGTATCCACCTTATTGTTTATCCTGTATATTGTGCCGGTGGTTTACCCGAAAGCCCCGGTGATTTTTTCCAATTCACTTTCCCTTTTTCTCATTATTCCTTTTCTGATCCTCACAGTCAGGATACTTCCTGCCAGGCTTCATTTGGGCATATATGGGCTTGCCCTGGCATTTGCCTGCGACCGTATCTACTCGGTGTTTCCCACAGAATCCCTGTTAGGCAGGGGACTCATTTTTATAAGTGCTATCCTGCTGTTGGCGGTCAATATTTACGCGATTAAAACCATTTACAGGCAACAGTGGATACACAGAAAGGGAGTCAGGAATTTGATATTATTTTTCCTGGCGATATTCGCATTGATAAGCTTTGGCGGCATCATAGCCAATGTAGAAGGATATATTTTTGTAGCTGAACTTTGGGTAATCTCCACCCGCCAGAGTTTATACGGAGGCATCCTGACGGTAATCGTGGCCTGTTTAGTCATTGGGTTGGTCAATATTTTTCTTAATAAAGTACTGGCAAAAAAAATTCAGTCGGTGCAAAGAAACACTGATGCCATCCGGAAAGCGTTTATACCTTTCATACTCATCCTCTTCTTATATTTATGGTTTGATTTCGTTTTGGGAAAGTACCAGCTACAATCTGAGTTTTACGGATGGATTGCTTCTATTTGGAGCTTTGCCATTGAGCTGGGTAGTGTAAACATCACAGCAGGAAACATCATGCTCTTTTTCTTTACTTTATGGCTGAGCACGGTCATCGCCCGCGTCATCTGTGCCTTGCTCGAGGATGATGTGTTGCCGCAATTCAAACTGGACAGGGGTGTGCCTTATACCGTTACCCTGCTGGTGCGGTACACGATAATCACCTTGGGTTTTTTTCTGGCCATTGCCACGGCAGGTATTCCTTTAACCAGCCTCACCGTAATTTTGGGGGCATTCAGTGTGGGCATTGGTTTTGGTTTGCAAAATATTTTCAATAACCTGGTATCCGGGCTTATTCTGGCTTTTGAGCGCCCTCTTAAAATTGGCGATACGATTGAAGTTGGTACTTTGGTAGGCAATGTTCGCTCTATCGGGGTGCGTTCCAGCAATATACGCTCTTTTGACGGGGCCGATGTAATTGTGCCCAACGGCAGCCTGATTGCCAATGATGTGGTCAACTGGACACACTCCGACAGGCAAAGGCGTATTGAAGTAATCGCCGGGGTTTCTTACGATGCCGACCCCAATACGGTGTACGATCTGTTAATGAATATCCTGCAACAACATGAAGATGTCATAAAATTTCCGGAACCTGTTGTTTTCTTTCACAACATGGGCGAAAGCTCCCTGGATTTCAGGATGCTGTTCTGGACGGATAACTCCGGCGAATGGGTCAGGATCAGAAGTGAGGTCATTTTTCAGGTATTCTATAAATTGAAAGAAGCCGGTATAGAAATTCCTTATCCGCAGCGCGATTTGCACTTAAAGTCGGGAGGATGGGGAAACGGTGAAAGTAACCTTCCGGGTTCAGTAAAACCCAAAATAAAGGAAAGTTCACAAAACAATCCAGGGCAGGATAACTAACAGGGTATGCCTGGGTTTGCATTGTACCCTAGTGTTACCGAAAAAGGCAGGGTGCGGGCCGACTTCAAGTTTGACCTGAAATACGACCTTCCGCTTGATTTTCACTTCAGTCAATGAGCGGAAATGATACAATAAACATCAATTAAAAAGACCGTTTATACCCGGCATTATTATACCAACTTGTAAAAACCAGCAAAATGAGCAAGAAATCAGCTTTAAAAATCATGTTTTTCATACTCGGAATAATTTTGATATTTCATTTCCTGATTATCACAGGGCAAATCCCTTATGATGTAGTATGGGCAGGAAGACTTGAATCAGTGGAAGAAATGAAATCATTTGAATTGTTTTCAATACTTCTGAATATTTTTATGTTGGTTGTGCTTTTGATAAAGTACAATCACGTGCATAGAGGAAAAAGAAATAAGTTTGTTGACATACTTATTTGGGTTTTCGTGGTCTTTTTTGCGCTAAATACCGTAGGCAATCTATTTGCTCAAAATAAGTTTGAGTTGATTTTTGGAACCTTGTTAACGCTTTGTTCATCAATCCTGTGCTTTGTAATTGTAAAAAAAGAAAAAGCGAAAACACGACAAACTTTTTAAGAGTTTACCTGGTTCAGCTTTCCCGGTTTTACCTTGCTAAACCTTAATAAGTACATAATAGTAAATTTCCTGTCCGTACCACAAAAGATAAAATTATTACCCCTTTTGTATCAGATTTATTACTTTAGTTACTAAGATGAAAGTATTAGCACTATACAATTTAAAAGGAGGGGTTGGCAAAACCTCAGCTTGTGTAAACCTTGCCTATCTTGCTGCCCGTGAGGGCGCCAAAACCTTGATTTGGGATTTGGATCCACAAAGTAGTGCCACTTTTTACCTGGATAAAAAAAACAAACTGAAAGGCGGTTTGGAGAGAATTCTTAAAAAGAAATCTTCCCTTGAAAAAGCAATTAAAAAAACAGATTACGAAAACCTGTTCATTATTCCTGCTGAAATCAACCACAGAGAGGTGGATCTGGTGCTGGATGACTTAAAAAAGTCGGACACCCGCCTGAAAAAAGCACTTGCTGCTATCAAAGGAGATTTTGATTATGTATTTATTGATGCTCCTCCCATGCTAACCCTGCTTTCAGAAAATATTTTTAACTCTTCCGATGCTGTTATTTCACCTATGATACCTTCTGTATTATCTGAAAGAACGTACCTTCAGGTGAAGGGCTTTTTTAAGGAAAATAAGTTGAAACCAAAAAAACTTGTGCCGTTTTTTAATATGGTAGACCTACGGCGGAACCTGCATAAGCAAACCCTGGCTGAGTTTTCAAATGGAAAAACCCAATCCTTAAAAACTTTTATTCCCAATTCCAGTATTGTAGAAAAAATGGGGCTGCACCAAAGCCCGGTGGGGGAGTTTGCGCCCCGCTCCAAACCGGCCATAGCTTTCAGGGAATTGTGGGCAGAAGTGAAAGAACTCGTTTAAGTAGTGCCGTGGAAGATAAACCGGCATGCTACTTCCATTATCACATATTCAATATCCTGTTTCCCGATGGTTTTGCGCAATTTTGGCACAGGCACATCCAATGGAATATTTTATCAAAGCCTATATTCGGAATAGGAAGGAAAATTAAATATCTTTCCCGTAATATGACTATTAATACCCATACTACCTAAACCTATTTATCATGAAAAAAACCATCTTCTCTCTGGCAGTATTGCTTCTACCTGTTATGATATTTGCTCAGAACCAGGAAGCAGACATCGACCCGGTGGCCGTACTCATTCTCGATCGCATGAGTGAAGTCATAGGTGAGCTTGGCTCATGCAGCTATACACTCAATACTTCACAGGATATGCAGGACAACACCTTTTTCCTCCCCGAACAGGGCCTTGGCCTGGTAAAGCATTTTAC
Organism: Cyclobacteriaceae bacterium; assembly: GCA_965230065.1. Taxonomy (GTDB): domain Bacteria; phylum Bacteroidota; class Bacteroidia; order Cytophagales; family Cyclobacteriaceae. Next base: position 2,350,858 of record OZ245942.1, read on the forward strand.
AGATAATGAGGTGTACATGGTGGGACCTGATAAAATGATGGTTAATACTAATGGAGACAAGGGACATCAGGGCTATTGGTACAATGGGGAAGTACTCGCTTATTACTCTTACGACGAAAATAATTTTGCTGTGATAGATGCTCCTCCTACAATTCTGGAAACTATATACCAGGCAAATGAAGAGTATGGCATAGAATTTCCTGCTGCTGATTTTTTCAACCCTTTCTTTACTGATGATCTTCTTATCCATAGCAATAAATTACGCTACCTCGGCACTATGCAAATTGACGGTAAGGAGTGTTTCCGAATAATCTCTGCCAGTAAAGAAAGAAACGTTCAGCTCTGGATATCAAATGATGCACTCACGCTTCCTGTAAAAATGGTGATTGTAGATTTTACTGAAGACCATAACCCGCAGTATGAAGCTACCTTTTCTAACTGGCAAATCAACCCTGACCTGCCAGGGGCACTTTTCGATTTTATGCCCCCCCCCAATGCTTCAGAAATTATGTTGATGTCTAAAAAAATGAATAACCAGTAAATACCTAGCCATGAAAATTAGCAACTACTTTTTATACGCCATTGCAACCCTGGCAATATTGATTTTACAGCCGCTTGAAACAGAGGCGCAACGGCTCCAGCGGGGAGCGGCTTCAAGGGCACATAGACCTAATATGTCAAGACCTGCTGGTGCACCCCAACGAACAATCAACGGAGGTAGCAGACAGCTTCCCAACCGTCAGGTGCAGCGTCCGGCCAATGCCAGGCAGCCCATTTCTAACAGAACCTCCGGCAGCACATCCAATACTGGCAACAGGGTGTCGCAGGATAAGAAGGCTAATATTGGAAATAAAGTGAATGCCGGAAATAAGGTAAATATTGACAACAGCAGGAAAAATGTTAATATCAATATAGATAACAGCAAAGATATTAACATCAGAAATAACCGGAATACGGTGGTGAGGCGCAACCCCGTACCCTATCGCAGGCCACCGTATGTGTGGGGGGGCTTCCGGTTTTATGCCTATCATCCTTATTATTATCATCCGTACAGGCCTTATTACTGGGGGCCGGTGTGGCATCCCTGGGGCTTTTTTGTAGCTACGCTGGCAGCTACGGCTATTATCATTTCCGTTGAAAACCAACAGTACCATTACGACCAGGGTGTGTATTACGTTGAAAGTGATGGGGGGTACACCGTTGTGCAGGCTCCCGTTGGGGCTAGTATTAAGGTGCTGCCTGAAGGCTCAGAAACGGTAGAGGTGAACGAAACCACCAATAATTATTATTATGGTGGAACTTATTATGAAAAATCGGATGGTGGATATACGGTAGTTCCTCCTACTTCCGGTACATTGGTAGAAAAGCTGCCCGAGGGTGGTGAGGAGACCAAAGTGGGAGATGTAACGTATGTCAAATACGGGGAAACCTATTACCAGCCGGTGCAGGTAGACGGGAAGGATATGTACGAAGTAGTGGATGTGGAATCGGAATCATAAAGCGAATATGCAAAATACCGCCGTACTCCTGTGCTGCACCAACGCTGGAAACAGAGCCTAAAAAGAATCCGTGCATTGCTCTTGATAAGTGGTATGCTGCTCGTCCTAAGTGCCATTAGTTTTTTTGATGGGTTTTCGGGAATTTTTAAATAAATTTGCCCGCCCCCCGCAAGCACTTTTGCGTGTTTAGTTCCTGTGTTACGCATGCTATTAATCAGAGTTGTACTTGTATGTTAAAACCCTTTCTCATTGTCATATCAGTTTTTTTTATTTATACGAATACAAAGGCACAAGACAGTACTGCCATCCAAAAACCCGCCGTTAATGTAACCTATGGTAGCAAAGGCTTTCAATTTCAGACAACCGATAACAGGTTTCTTTTACATATAGAATCAAGGTTACAGTTCAGGTTTGCTACACCTGCCGACCAAGATCCTGTTACGTTTGATGATTTTGATGAGGATACCCGAAATATTTTTAAAATCAACCGGGCACGCCTGAAAGTGGGCGGGCATGCCTTCCAGCCCTGGCTTAAGTACTATTGGGAATATGACGTGGTAGGAAGCCAGTTGTTGGATTTCAGGCTAATGATAGAAAAATGGTCTTTTTTAAAGCTTAAAGCCGGGCAATGGAAAATTGAGTACAGCCGCGAACGTGTCATTTCTTCGGGCAAACAGCAAATGGTAGACCGCTCTATCATCAACCGCCCCTTTACGCTGGATCGCCAGCAGGGTGTAACGATATACGGGAGGTTGAAGGATGGTGGCATGGCCGACTTCAACTACTGGGTAGCCGTACTTACCGGCAATGGCAGGGGGGCTACCAATAACGACGATAAACATCTGATGTACACCACCCGCCTCCAGTGGAACTTCATGGGAAGGGGACTGGCCATGACTGGCTCTGATACCGATTATTATGAAAAACTGACCGGCCTGCTGGCCTTTGCAGCCGTGACCAACCGCAGCCCATACACCCGGTTTTCTTCATCAGGGGGTGGTGAACTGGAAAATTTTCCTCCAGGCCAACCGGGACAGTACCGTGTAAACCAATGGCTGCAGGAATCGGCCATTATGCGGAGAGGATTTTCCTGGCAGCAGGAGTTCCACTGGAAGCGCATCAATGACCTGTTAAACAATACTACCACAACCATGGTGGGTGGATACGCCCAAACCGGATATTTCTTTCATTATTTGTGGAATTGGGTGCCAAAGCCCCTGGAAACGGCTTTGCGGTATGCCGTGTACCGCCCCGACCTTTCCATTGGTGACAACCTGCAGCAGGAATTTGGCCTGGCAGGCAATTGGTTTTTTAACGGACACCGAAATAAACTCACTACCGAAATAACCTATTTTGTGTTTGGGGAAGAAGAACTCAACCGGGCCGATCAGTTCCGTTTCAGGGTGCAATGGGATATTTCTCTGTAAATTTATCCCTATTTCCTGAACAGGTGTAATGTGTAGTCGTTATGTTTGTAGTACGATATAAACTTGCCAAACATTTAAAAATTTTGGCAAGTATCTTTTAGTTTACTCTGTTATCAAAGGTTATTTATCTGACCTTTGGAAAAATTATTTTCTGGTTTTTATTAACGGAATAACTGATTTCCCTTTGGGAATGCTCTTGCACTTTCAGCCACTTTGCAAGATGATTTTATCAGGGTATTAAATTTTCACATAAAGCTTTACTAATCGGCAAGTTTGCCCAACCATGCAACACTACTACTGGCTGATAATTATACTGCTGATAGCCCCAAAAGCCTATGCCCAGGATACACAATACTGGACCCAGCAGTTTGGGAGCCGTTCTGCCCTGATGTCGGGCGCTGTAGTGGGCGGTTCTGATGATAATACCATGGTGTATTACAATCCGGGTGCGCTGGGTTTTATGGAAGATGCCTCCATTTCCATCAATGCCAATGTATATAGAATTGAAAACATCCGGATTTTTAATGCCCTTGGGCAGGAGGCCGATTTTAAAAGCAGCCAGATTGCCTCGGTGCCCCTGCTGGCCGGAGGAATGCTGAAAACCAAAAAAGACAAGTGGAAGATTGGGTATGCCATCATTTCCCCGGTCAACTTCAGCTTCAAAGGTACTGCCCGTGTTGACGGAGAATACGAACTGATTGACGATAACGAAAGCCCCGGAATGGAAGCTCTGGTGGGCGAATCCAGCATTACCTCAAAACTTTCAGACGTAATGTTGGGCATAGGCGTGGGCCGTGCCCTTAACGATCACTGGTCGGTAGGGCTTACCCATCTGTTTTCGGTGCGCTCGCAGGTTTACCAGCGCAATTTTTCCGCACACATGTTTTTGAACGATGACACACAAACCCAGGTAGGTGCCAGTCGCGTACAGAATGTAGATTATTTTAATGTACGGTATATGGCCAAGTTAGGCGTGGCTTACAGAAGAGGAGGATGGTCGTTTGGGTTTACACTGACCACACCCTCAGTACGCATCCTGGGCAATGGCACCGTAGCCGCGGATGTTTCTGTTCATAACTACAAAATAAATGGTACTGACCGTGACGACGGGGTAGCCAGCGATAGGCAGGAAAAACTGAAAAGTACTTACAAATCACCTCTTACGGTAGCAGGAGGCATCAATTATGCATGGGGCCGTTCCATATTGGGCGTAACCCTGCAATACTATGGAAACATTGAAAACTATGACATTTTAAGGGCTGAGCCTGCTGCTTTTGTACGCCCCCCTGAGTTGTACCCCAACCTGGGAAGTGATGAGTTCCTTCGTGTAAGAAGTGCCGCCCGCCCGGTGTTGAATATTGCTCTTGGCTATGAGTATCTATTAAATGAAAACGTATCGTTGATTACCAGCCTTCGAAACGATATGACGTATTACAAAGACCCAACAATCAATGGAAGGGGTATTGATACCATCATCAGCAGTTGGGATATTTACCATTTTGTAACCGGTGCCACCATCAGCCGTGAGCGGAGCAGCCTGAGTATTGGATTACTGTTAAGCATGGGGACAAACAATGAATATGAACAGGATGGCAACCTGGGCAATATACCGGAAGGGAATATATTAGATGGCTCTACCACAATAACCCAGGCAAACTATTTTTCAGTTGGGGTGCTGTTGGGTTATACATTTAACTTCAAGAAATTCTGAAACATTGAGTTACAATACCTATATTTGAAATAAATAAAACTACCTTATGAAGAAACTGATTTTTATCTCCTCAATTTTTATATTTTTTTCTGCTGGTGACTCCGTATATGCTCAAAGTGTAGAACTGACCCCTATTGCAGGGTATACTTTCCCTGAAAGGTTTGATGTAAACCAGGGGGAAGCCAGGGTTTCCGGCGGGTTTACCTACGGGGGCATTCTCACCTTTGATATTAATGATAATTATGGTGTTGAGCTAATCTATACCCGGCAGGATGCGGATGCGGAAGTTAACTCATTTTACCTGGTTGAGCGTAATGTTCCCGTAAGTGTGAATTATATTCAGGCCGGGGGAGCGCGTTACTTTCCGGTAAATGCCATGACCCGTTTTTTTGCAGGCTTAAATTTAGGGGCGGCAGGGCTGGTGCCTAAAGAAGAATATGAGCAGGGGTGGTTATTTGCCGTGGGGTTGAAAGGTGGCGTAAAATATTATTTTACCGACCGGGTAGGCTTGCGCGTACAGGCCAACATGCAAATGCCCGTACAATGGGCGGGTGCCGGCTTTTTTATTGGAACAGGAGGCAGCGGTGTTACCGTTGATACGTTTTCTACCATTTTCCAGTTTAGCTTTACCGGAGGACTGGTTTTTAAGCTCAGCCCCTGAGGTTGAAAACATAAACCCCAAGCACTAAACAAATTCAAAATACAAATTCTAAACTCAAAAACTCCTGACTTTGGTCTCCGGACTTCCGACTTCCGTCTTTAACTTCAAACTCAAAACCATAAACTAAACTGCCATGAAAAACATACTAGCCCTTGGTTTTTTGGCTTTTGTCATGTCTTGTAGCACTGTAAGGGTAAGCTCTGATTATGCCCGGCAAACAGATTTTAGCAAATACCAAACCTACAATTATTCCGAAGCTTCCATGAAGCTACCTGTGCAGGAAATCAACCGGGAGCGCATCATGGGGGCTATAGACCGGGAAATGACCGCCCGTGGGTTTACCAAATCCAATGGGCCGGAAATACTGGTTGATTTGCACGCAAAAGCAGAAACGAAACAGGAAACTTCGGCCATGACTGATGTTGATGACCAGATTAATTGGGCCTGGGATTATGCTGCTGGTTTTGAAGGGCCACCGGTAAATGTATACGAATATGTGGAAGGCACCCTGTTCGTCAATATGGTAGAGGCAGCGTCAGAGGAAATTGTGTGGCAGGGCATTGGGCGTGGGGCAGTGAGCGCCGAAGTTTCGCCGGAAAAACGGGAAGAAAATATCAACAAGGCAGTCAGTAAAATTTTTGAAGAATATCCAGTGCCTGCTGCGCCGAGTAGTTAAACACAGCAAGTGAAAGCAAATAAAAAGCTTCAGGTTTTTAGCGATTAATTTGTTTAGCATCTACCATTCTCGCTGAAACCGGAAGGGTTATAGCACCAAACATCTTCCATAATCCGATGTTTTTTATTTGTTCTTATTTTATTTTTAAAACCATGATAAATATGAAAACCAACATGAAACGATTTTTTTCATTTTACCTTTCACCCTGGCTCATCGGGCTGGCTGTGGTAGTTAGTAGCTGCTATCCCGGCGGGGCCGAATTTGTAGATGAACTGGACGTAGTATATACCAACTACAATCCTGATTTTGATTTTACACAACAAAATACTTTCTCACTACCTGATAGTGTGGTAGAAATTGACGATGATGATTTCATTAATGCGAATGGGGATAGCCCCGAATTTATCGATCCCATACATGGCGATATCATCCTGGCTCAGATCAGGAAAAACATGACCGACAGAGGCTGGACTGAAGTAGACAAAAATGACGATCCCGATGTAGTTCTCCTGCCTTCTGTATCTACAGAAATAAACTTATTTTATTACTATGACTGGGGCTACTGGGGCTGGTGGTACCCGGGTTGGGGGCCAGGCTGGGGCTGGTGGTACCCGGGATACTATCCTCCTATGGTGAGTGGCTATCGTTCCGGATCCTTACTTATACAAATGACCTATCCTGATGGCACTGGAGCAAATGAAACCATACCGGTGGAATGGACGGCCGTGGTCAATGGCTTGCTGGAAGGCAGCACTGTTTCCCTGAATGATCGCCTGAAACAAACAATCGATCAGGCATTTGAGCAATCCCCTTATCTTCAGTAACCTGATTTTTTGAACGAAAAAGACTCTTATATCATGAAAAAATTCATATTATTATTTATTGTTATGTCTGCTGCTTGTATCCATACACAGGCACAAAACAGTTATTCTTTACAATATGCGGTGGGCATCCCTACCGGCGATTTAGATGAATTTATTGACCAGGCCAGTTTTAGGGGAATGTATTTTGAATACCAGTATGAACTTACTCCCCAGTTTGCCGTGGGCTTTGGTGGTGGTTTCAATACTTTTTATAAAGAAAAATCGTATGATACCTATACCGAAGGTACCGTTTCCTTATCAGGGGTGCAGTACAGATACACCAATAGTTTCCCCATCATATTCAACCTTGCCTATTATTATGACATGGAGGCTACGGTTACGCCCTATGCCAGCTTTGGGCTAGGCACGCTTTATTCAGATCGCAGGGTGGATATTGGCTTATTTGAGTCTAAAACCCAGGAATGGCAATTTGCCTTACAACCAGAGGTGGGCGTACTTGTCAATACTCTCGGTGGGGTAGGGATCAAAATTGCCGGTAAATACAATCAGGCTTTTGACACTTCCGACCTGAACGGGCAATCGTTCCTCAGTATCAATGTCGGGCTGGTGTTTGATGGAGGATATTAATAATTAGCCACAAGTTGTCAGCCTCAATCTTCAAGTATTATTTACATGGCTTGAGGCTTGCAGCTAATAGCTTGTAGCCATTTATAATCATATTTCACAACCTAAATCCGTCACTATGTTCTCACATTATTTAAAGTACTGGTGGGCATTTTTGCTCAGGGGTGTATTTGCCCTCTTGTTTGGTGTCTTTGCCCTGATATGGCCTTTGGCTACCATTGCCGCACTTGTGATTCTTTTTGGGGCCTTTGTATTTATCGATGGGATACTCACGGCGTATCATAGTTTTCAGATACGCAAAACAGAAGATAAGTGGTGGGTACTATTACTGGAAGGGCTGGCAGGGATTGGCATCGGCCTCATCTCTTTCTTTTATCCACAGGTTACGGCTGCACTGCTGGTAATACTGGTGGCTGTTTGGGCTGTTGTTACAGGTGTGTTTGAGCTTATTGTAGCCATTCGCCTGCGCAAAGAAATCAAAGGAGAATGGCTATTGGGCTTAACCGGCGTTTTATCCATTGGCCTGGGCATTCTGTTTATAGCCATGCCCGTTGCCGGGGGTATTGTAATCGCCTATTGGATAGGTGCTTATGCGCTTATTTTTGGCATCGCCCTCATTGTGCTGGGTATCAGGATGAGAAAACTGCATAACCAGTTACAAGAGCAGCAACATGCGTAATTTTCAATCAAAATGATAGTAGGCAACAGCTGAGGCACTTCCCAGATACTGCCACTGCCTACTGCCAACTGAAGTCTGATAAAAACTGAATACCTGGTAAATGAATTCTCCGGTATTCAGTTTTTTTATGATTATCCCTTTATATTTGGCCTATGAAAACTACTTACACCCAACCTATTCTATACTTTATCGCGTTCGCTATTTTATCAGCTTGTACAGTTACTACCCAAATTACAGGTTCCTGGAAAAGCAAAGACCTGGACGGCACCCAGTACAAAAATATTTTTATCGTAGCCCTTACCCATGATGTAAATGCCCGGAAAATAGTAGAAAATGAACTGGCCGCCCAACTCCGCGACCAGGGTATTCAGGTAACTACCAGCATGGAACTATACGGGCCTATTAACCGCGACCAGGCAGGAAGTAAACACGACATAGCCACTAAGGTGAGCAATAACGGAAATGATGCCATTTTCACAGTTTCGTTGGTAGATGCCGAAACCGAAACCCGCTACGTCCCCGGTGATAATAACATGTATGCCCCTACCCTCACTTACAATTATTATGGTGACTTCGAGAGCTATTACAACTATTATTTCCCCGAACTACATGAGCCGGGCTATTATGCCAATGATAAGGTTTATTTCCTGGAAAGCAACTTGTATGATGTTGCCTCAGAAGAACTGATGTGGTCGGCACAATCGCAGTCTTACAGTCCCGGTGATATAGAAAATTTTGCCGGCGAATTTGCTGAAGTAACCGTCGCCCGCCTAAAGAGAGATAAACTGATTCAATAATTTCATGGCATTCTAAACCCTTTTTATTGATTCGGGTTAAATAAAAAGAGAGATAAAAGATAAAATGCCATGATAGAATCTGTAAAAAAACCGGAAGCCAGCATTGTTGTAATTTTTGGTGCTGTAGGCGACCTGAGCAAACGCAAACTGGCCCCTGCCCTGTACAACCTCATGCTCGAGAACTGGATGCCCGAAGATTTTGCGGTTATCGGGGTTAGTTATCATGAGCATGTTGACGAAAGCCTGAAACAGCTTCTCAGAGAAAGTATTGATGAGTTTTCACGCAATGGCAAAACTGAGGATGCAGCGTGGAAAAAATTTGCCGACAATGTCTCTTATTTTAAGGCTGATTTTACAGACGAAGCTATTTATAACCGCCTGAATGAAAAAATTCTTGAGATAGAAGAAGGGTGGAACAAAAAAGCCAACCGGGTTTTCTATCTGTCTGTAGCACCCCGCTTTATTGATGACATTTCTATCAATATCAACAAAGCCCGCCTGGCCGAAGATGCCCGCAAAGCCCGCATTGTAGTAGAAAAACCCTTCGGCCATGACCTGGAAAGCGCCAAAGAGCTGAACCAAAAGCTGATCGACTGTTTTCATGAAGATCAGATTTACCGCATAGATCATTATTTGGGTAAAGAAACCGTACAAAATATCATGGCCTTTCGCTTCGCCAATGCTATTTTCGAGCCTCTCTGGAACCGTAATTACATAGATCATATACAAATTACGGTGGCAGAAAAAGTGGGTGTAGAAGGACGGGGCAATTATTATGACCAGTCAGGCGCCGTGCGCGATATGATTCAAAACCACCTGTTGCAGCTATTGTGCATGATTGGCATGGAACCACCCATTACTTACCAAAGCAGCGAAATCCGTAACCGGAAAGCGGATGTGCTCAACGCAGTAAGAAAATATAAACCAGAAGAAGTAGCGAAATATGCCGTTCGCGGACAATATGGTAAAGGACACCAGCCCGGAAGTGATGAGGCCTACCGGGGATCAAGGGGCGTGGACGAAGATTCTAATACCGAAACATTTGCGGCCATCAAGTTCTACATAGACAACTGGCGGTGGAAAGACGTGCCCTTTTACCTGAGAACCGGGAAGAGCTTACCCGAAAAAAACTCTACCATAGTCATTCAGTTCAAACCCGTATCACTGCGGTTATTCCCTTGCGAAGCGGGTGGTTTTACGCCTAACTTGTTATATATCAACATACAGCCCGAAGAAGGCATTACCCTTCGCTTCCAGGCAAAAAAACCGGGATTGAAAATGACCTTAAAGCCGGTTGAAATGGACTTCAATTATGAGGAAACCTATAAAAAAGAAACCCCGGAAGCCTATGAAACACTGCTGCTGGATGTGATGCAGGGAGAGTCGGCCCTTTTTATGCGCGACGACCAGGTGGAAGCTGCGTGGAATATTGTCATGCCTTTGCTGAAACACTGGGAAAAAACGAAAGCCAAAGATTTCCCTAACTACGAAAACGCTACCTGGGGTCCGCAAGCAGCCCATGATTTGTTGGAGAAGGACGGGCGTAAGTGGTTGGTGTAATTCAAATAACAAGATAATCATGCCTACCATTTTTAGGTATCGCGGATTTCGTTTTTTCTTCGTAAGTTACGATTGTACTGAGCCAAGACATGTACACGTTACTAAAGAAAATAAAGAGTGCAAATTTTGAGTGAGATCAGCCGTTAAGGTTATTTTAGCCGATAATCATGGTTTTTCGCAAAGAGAACTCAATATAATAAAGAAAACTATTATTGAAAGATTTGAAATTATAAAGCGAGTATGGGATGAGCACTGTAACTAAAATAAACAAAAGCTACTTTTCTTTACAAAACATGCCCACCATAGCCAATGTTGATTTTGATAAAGAGAAGATTCATTTTACTTTAAGTGATAAAAGAGTTGTCAGTATTGAAAAGAGTTGGGTCACAGAACTAAAAAACGCCAGCGTTGCTGAGTTGAAAAACTTCACTACAAGTGGGCATTTTGTGTTTTGGGATAAATACGATGCCATTGTAGGAGTGAAAAACTTGCTTGATGGGTCAATCGTGCCCAAAGCTGAAACTACTGAACACTAATGCTCAAAATATTTACCAACCCCGAAGAACTCAGCCAGTTCGCTGCCCGGCAGTTTTCTGAACTTGCCCAGGAAGCCATTGACCGGAACGGACGCTTCACCGTCGCCCTCACCGGAGGCAGTTCTCCGAAGCGATTGTATCAACTGCTGGCACAATCTCCATACAAAGAGCAAATTCCCTGGCAAAAAGTGCATATTTTCTGGGGAGATGAACGATTCGTGCCTATAAGCGATGACCGCAGCAACGCTAGAATGGCTTTTGATACCCTGCTAAAGCATGTGGATGTTCCTGAAAACCAAATACATGTAATGACGGATGGACAACCTGCTGAAGTATTCGCGGAAAAATATGAACGCACTATCAAAGAGCATTTTGGCGAGGCCTTACCTGCTTTTGACCTCATCTTGCTCGGCATGGGCGATGACGGGCATACGGCTTCATTATTTCCTGAAACTGAGGTGTTGCAAGAAAAAGAAAAACTGGTCAGTAGTTTGTATTTATCTTCCCAAGGTATGCACCGCATTACCATGACCGCCCCACTCATTAACCAGGCAAAACAAATTATCATGCTGGTATTTGGAAAGAAAAAAGCAAATACTTTACAAGCCGTGTTGAAAGGCCCTCACCAGCCAGGACATTTACCCGTACAACTGATTCAACCCAAAAACGGGCAGTTAACCTGGTTGGTAGATGAAGAAGCCGCCGCACATTTGGAGTAATCAGGCAATTTGTATTTCCTGGCTTCCATTCGCAATAGATGCATAAATAGCTTCTATAATTTTCATGTCCTGTAACCCTTCCTCGCCAGGAGCTGTGGTATACGGTTGGTTATTCATTACGCACCGGGCAAAATCGTCCATTTGCAACGCCTGCTCATAAATGTGCGGATATTCCAGCGGCCCTTCAGAGGTTTTGCCGTCGAGAGGCCCATAATCGTAGGCAGGGCTTAATTCAAACCATCCATTTTCGGCTGTAGCTTTTAAAAATTGAATGTTTTTATTGTAACTGGTTTCACATTGGGCCACCAGGCCATCCGGAAAATTCAATTGAAACTTAATCGTTTCATCTACTTCTGAAAACTTTACAGGGTTGGTTTTAAATTCCTCAGCAGTTAGTGAAACAGGTTCTAATCCGGAAGTATATCTGGCTGCCTGAATGGTGTAAACACCCACATCCATCAATGCGCCCCCTCCTGCCAGATCTTTTTTGAGCCGCCATTGTGTGGGGTCGCCAATGGTAAAGCCAAAAGCATTGTTGATATCAGTTACTCTGCCAAATACCTGCTCCTGCCCCAGGCGCTTAATTTCTTTGGTATAAGGTTCGTAATGCAAGCGGTAACCAACGCCCAGCAGCACGTTATTATCTTTGCAGGCCGCAATCATGTCTTCGCATTCCTGTACCGAAATGGCCATCGGTTTTTCTGTAATCACATGCTTACCAGCCTTTGCAGCTCTAATAGTATACTCAGCATGCATGGAATTGGGCAACACTACATAAATGATGTCAATGTCCGGGTTATTCGCCAGCTCGTCGTAATTCTCATAATTATAAATATTTTTTTCAGGAATATTATACTTTTTTGACCATTCTTCGGCTTTGGAAGGGGTACCGGTTACTATCCCTGCCAAATAGCAGTCCTGGCATTCCTGCAGGGCTGGCGCCAGTTGGGTAGTACTGTAATTTCCCAAACCTACCAGGGCCAACCCCAGTTTTTTCTTTTCTGCACTTGTACCTGTACCTGTTTTTTCTTGTTCTTTTGAAGAATTTCCCGAAGAGCAGGACGATAAGACTGAGGAAGAAGCAAGGACGGATGCTCCTACCCCTACGGATAAATGGGATAAAAACTTTCTGCGAGATGCATCAGGGCGTTTTGACAGGTAATGGTTCTTTTTCATGGTTTCAGGTTGATGGTAAAATAATAGTTTTCAGGCTGAGAACAGTAGTTTCAATAATCTTTTGAAAGTGATAGTCACACCACAATATAGTTTGAAAATATACAATTTGCCCCATGTTCAGTCAATATTTGCATCCTGATAAACTAAAAAGGAGTAGCCCCGATACTGGTAATTTCCTTATTCGTACTGCCATTCTTGTCTCTGAAATTTAGCAATGTAGTACAACTGCCAAAAATTCCTCAAAACATTTTTCATAAAAAACAAGTTGAAAACTGTGGTACTCATGCTATCTTAGCAATAGATATATATTTATACTTATGGTTACTTTTTTTTCTCTTATCATATATAATTTTTTTTGCTTCTACATAAATAATTCTGATGCAGTTTATATTACGATGCCTCCCGCACCTGTGGCACATTATCACAATGGAGAGATTATCGCGCTGGCTATTGATAAAGATGGGGAGATTATCGCATCTGCGGTAAGTGAAGGCACATTACCGGAAGGTTTATCTTTGGCAGATAATGGTACTATTCTGGTAGTAGATCACACAAAATTAGTACCTGGTTCCTATCCGCTTGAAATTGTTACGGTAGATGAGAAAGAAGGTATGACTACCCATCAACTTGAAATTTCCTTTCTTGTATCAGGAAGGGCAGACCGTGAAGCGCAATACAAAGCATTTTCACCCAAACCCATCGCCCAATACAAAAATACAGACGTACTCATGCAACCGGTAGACTCAGATGGGGCAATAACAGATGTAAGATGGATAAGAGGCACAGTGCCTCCGGGTACAACTATCAAAAAAGATGGCAAAATAGTAGTAGTTAACCCTGATAAATTGGTGTCCGGCAACTACAACATGCAACTCATTACGTACGACGAGGCAGGTGGGGCTACGCTCTTTGGCATAACCCTTACCCTACCAGAGAAAGTAGAAACTCAAAAGTGACTGATGCTGAAAATCAGTTTAGCAACTCATAAATACCGGCTACACCTTGTCCCCCTCCCACGCAAGCGGTAACCATGCCGTATTTTTGGTTGCGTCTTCTCATTTCATTGAACAACTGCACGGAGAGTTTGGCGCCCGTACACCCGAGTGGATGGCCTAAAGCAATAGCACCTCCGTTTACATTCAGTTTGTCAGGGTCAATGTTGAGTTCCCGTATTACTGCGAGTGATTGGGCCGCAAAAGCTTCGTTCAATTCTATCTGGTCAATATCAGCCAGCTTGAGCCCGGCTTTGTCCAATGCCTTTGGGACTGCTTTTACCGGGCCAATGCCCATGATGCGTGGGTCTACGCCAGCCGTGGTATAGCTCACCATACGTGCGATAGGCTTGAGATTTAGCTCATTTACCAGCTTTTCAGACATTACCATTACAAAGGCGGCCCCATCTGAAGTTTGGGAAGAATTTCCGGCAGTAACAGTACCTCCCTGCCTGAATACCGGCCTGAGTTTAGCCAGGGCTTCCATAGAGGTGTCGGCCCGGGGGCCTTCGTCCGTATCTACCACAAAATCTTTTTCTTTTTTCTCCCCTTCTTCATTCACATAAGTTTCATTTACTTTTACCGGAACAATTTCATCATCAAACTTTCCTTCCTTGATGGCTGCCATTGCTTTTTGGTGCGAATGATATGAAAACTCATCCATGTCTTCCCTTGAAACTTTATAATCTTTGGCAACCTCCTCGGCGGTCAGTCCCATACTGGTATAGTATTCAGGGCGCTCAGAAGCTATTTTGAAATTCAGGGCTGTTTTGTGACCCATCATGGGTACAAGCGACATGGATTCTGCACCTCCGGCGATGATGCAATCGGCCATGCCAGCATGTATGCGGGCAGAAGCGATATTGATGGTTTCAATGCCTGAGCCGCAATAGCGGTTTACAATCATGCCGGGCACTTCCTGGCCCAGAGCCATGAGCGAAATGAGCCGCCCCATTTGCATTCCCTGCTCAGCTTCGGGAATTGCACAGCCCACAATAATGTCTTCCACCTGTTTGGGGTCTAATCCTTTCACCGACTTTACCAAATGCTGTATCACTTCCACAGCCAGGTCATCGGGGCGGGTGAAACGAAAACCTCCTTTTTTGGCTTTGCCTATGGCAGTACGATAGCCTGCTACAATATATGCGTCCATAATATTTTTTGGTTAATGTTGGTCAATTACGAATCTAATAAATGTGTACGGAAAAGTAGAAGAAAAAGATAAGAATTCGTCATGCATACTATTTTCTTAAAGACCGAAGACCGGACCGGGCTGCGGAAGCAATCTCCCGTAGTAGAGGGGGTTACTTTTTCACTCGTCCCTCACTTATCGCAAGGACGTCGTTGTAATTAAATTTTTTATTAGCTATCAAAAACCGTAGCGCCTCCTTCTTCATAATCCCCGGCGTATTCATCCGAAGTCTCAAAAGAATCGTAATCGTAATCGTCAAAATAAGTACCCGACCACACTACCAGGGGCAATGCTGCCAATCCGCCAGCTTGCAGGGCATCTGTTCCCGTTTCGTTGGAAACCGTTCCTTCAGAAGACTGTGGGGCTTCTTTTGCCGGATATTGCGCTTCCAGAAAATCGTAAACGTCCTGCACCAACTGGAAGAAAGTATTCACCGGAAGTATGTGCAGTTTTGTTGGCTTGATTTTGCCCCGCCTTACCAAATCGGTTACCGGCACTTTGGCCTTTTGTTTGGCCTTAAAAACCCAATGCGTGCTGTTTTCTTCCATCTGGATATGGGCGGGTAAGTTGCCTGGTTTCAATTGATATTGTGATTTGTCTACCGTCATTTTGATGGCATAATGGTGCACCATTTTGAGCTTCCTTTTTTGCTTTCTTTTTCCCCTGGTGGTTGTTTTCCAGTAAGAAAAATCCTGGATGTCGTCGGCCACCACAAATTCCACCTGGGTTTTGTCCAGTAAACCTACCTTGCCGATGATGTATTTGGGCTGATAAAGTTTACGGTTTCTTTTGTTGACTTTAGATTTTTCCGGTGTAAGCGCCTTTCGCGGATTTCTGAAATCGAGACTGGCCGCGAGCTTGGCTTCCGGGCCGGCCTTGGCTTCCATAATATCCAGGAAAGGAAAGAAAAACAGTCGAAGGTAATTGTTCAGGTTCCTGTTATTGAATAAATTCCTTCTTCGGATGAGAAAGAACAGGATACCAGCCAGCACAAGCAGGTAACCGATTAAAAAATATCCCCCCAGGCCAATCAGAAAAAAGAACAAAATAAACCCAACAACTCCGGCAATCAACAAATGAGAATTAACTTTTTTGATGGCTTTATCGCCATACGTATCGTAAGCAGCTGCCTTTGCCAGGAATGATTTCCACTTGCGGATGCTCATGGTGGCACTGATGGTTTTTTCGTCCACAAACTGCTGTTGCTGGGGTGATAATGATTTGTAATAAGAAGCGGCTTTCTGAATACTCATTGTATTTTTCTTTTAAAATGGTTGAAGAAACATTTGTTCGTACACGTTTTTGTACTGATGGCGAATGTGCGCCCAAGAAAAATTTTCATTGATTTTCTGACGGCCTTTTTCGCCCATTTCTTTGCGGTAATCCGGGTAGTCCATCAAAATGCGCAGGCAACGAGCCAGGTCTGCCGGCCTGCCGGGCTGGAAGAACATGCCTTCTTCACCAGGCGTAATAATTTCACGCACCACGGGCAAATTGGAGGCTATCACCGGGCAGCCACAGGCCATGCTTTCAAAAACCTTGAGGGGTGAGCAGCCTTGTTCCAGATTGCGGGAACATTCGGTAAGCGGGGCCACGGTACACAGGGCATGCTGGATGATTTTGTTCAGTTTGTTTTTGCTTAGTTGGTGTTTCCATACTACCTGCTCTGTAATGCCCAACCTGGCAATCAGTTTTTTAAAAGGGCGTACTTTTTTAGGTTTGTAAGAAGTGCAAATCAGCAATTTCAAATGTTTTTTGTCCTTCAAATACGTCATGGCCTTCAGAAGCACATCAATGCCTTGCCAGGGTTGCAACGCCCCGATGTACGCGATATAGTTTTTTGGCAGGAAAAGCAGTTTTTTGCTGGGTTTGGGAACATCTGCCCCGTTGGGAATGACACTAATTTTTTCCGGGGAAATGCCTCTTTGTACAATGTGTTGCTGATTGGTAAACGAAGGCGTAATGATGGTTTCGGCTTGTTGCAGGCAGTAATCTTCCAGCGACCTGATTTTGTTCAGAGCTTCCCGTGGCGCAATGGAATAGCGGTAACCCAGCTCAATGGAAGGGAAGCCGTTCACCTCAAACACAGGGCGGATGTGTGGGAACTGCAAAACGGGCAACCCGCCCCAAATATCCCTGAAATGACCGACGGTGAGGTTGTATTGCTGTTGCAAAACCTCATGCACCCATAGCGAAAAAGCCTCCGCTCTTTTCAAAAAGTTGGTTTCTTCATGCTCAAATACAAGCTGATGAATTTTATCAGAAGTAATGGGTTTTTGCGTGCCTTTCAGGGTAAGCAGCAACAGGGGCGGATGAGTTTTGGATAAAACATCAATCACCTGATCGATATGCGTACCCGAACCCTTGTAATTGGGATAAGGATCGTAGGCGATATAGACAGACTTGAAATTGGTTTTGGTGTGCAAGACTTGTTCTGTAAAAAATATTTCAGGTTAAAAAAATAGTCTTCCTCAAAGGATTTCAAAAAATATGCTATTTTCCCAAGCTTTGAAAGTTTGGTTTGCAAAATATTTTTTTTAAGTGGCTTGCTGAGTCGTTTTCTAATTAAGGTGTTTAAAATTTTTATTTGCTTTATATTGATGGCTAAGGAATATTTTTTCATGCTGTATGCGTTGCTTCTCTGTTCTTTTTAGCATGGGATGCCTGCATTGCCCCAAAAAGAACGGCAGCGGCGTCGGATGGCCGATGCCGGGTCGCCCTGGTCGACCGTCAAAAAACTCTAGTGCCGTGTGGATTCCCCGCCGGGAATATTCAATGCGGGGAATCCCATGCTTCCTCGCACAATGCATACGCACGCCCGCTGAATTTCCCGGCCAGCGCACTGAAAAATAGATGTTATAAAAAATACTCACAACTTTTATGAAATTATAGCAGGTAAGGCATCTTATTTGAAAAACATTTTGAAACTAAAGATTAAATGACAAAATGTTGTACCGATTTTAGGTATTCTTTGTATCTTCAATGCTTAAACCACTCAACTCCTAATTGAATTTTTTTCTTTTAAGTTTATGGACTTCAAGAAAGAATTACTTGATAGCATCAATAAAGCACAATCAGCAGCAAAAAATGATCAGGAACTTATTAAGGCTTATGAGGAAATCAAAAAAGTAAAGAGAGAATGGGAGCTGATATTACAATCTGCCGGAGAGGGAATTTATGGCCTCGATAAAAATGGCTTTACTACTTTTGCCAATCGGGCTGCGGTTCGGATGGTAGGTTATGAGTTGGAGGAAATGATTGGCAAATCACAACATGACCTGATTCATCATACAAAGGCTGATGGGACTTCTTATCACGCCAAAAATTGTCCCATCTATGCTGCCTTTCAAGATGGAGAGGTGCATTATGTGGACGATGAAGTATTCTGGCGAAAGGATGGAACACATTTTCCTGTGGAGTATATCAGTACCCCTATCAAAGATGAAGAAAATAACTTGTTAGGCGCGGTAGTATCATTCATAGATATAACCAAACGCAAAGAAGCGGAGGAAGCCCTCAAGAAGGCCAATGCGGAACTGCAAACAGCGCTGGCAGAAGTAGAACAGTTGAAAAACAGGCTCGAACAGGAGAATCAATACCTTCAACAGGAAATCAAACTTACACACAACTTCGAAGAAATTATCAGTCAAAGCAAAAAGTTCAAAAAGGTGTTGGGTAAAGTTGAGCAGGTAGCGAAAACCGATGCTACGGTACTGGTATTGGGTGAATCCGGGACAGGAAAGGAACTGATTGCTCGAGCTGTCCACAATATAAGTCATCGGAATAACCGGGCTTTGGTTAAAGTAAACTGTGCCGCCTTACCAGCCACCTTGATAGAAAGTGAATTATTTGGTCATGAAAAAGGTGCTTTTACGGGCGCATTGAGTAAGAAAATTGGTCGGTTTGAATTGGCTGAAGGGGGAACCATTTTCCTCGATGAGGTGGGAGAAATACCGCTGGAGCTTCAACCGAAACTATTGCGCATATTACAAGAAGGAGAATTTGAAAGATTAGGAAATCCTGAAACCAGAAAGGTTGATGTGAGGATAATCGCAGCAACCAACCGCGACCTGCAAAAAGCAATTGAAAAAGGGGAGTTCAGAGAGGACCTGTATTACCGGCTGAATGTTTTTCCTTTGCAAATCCCACCTTTAAGGGAAAGAAAGGAGGACATACCATTGCTAGTCAGGCATTTCTTACTAAAATACTCTTCTACTTTTGGAAAGAAAGTAGAGATGATTAGCCAGGGAACTATGAGCGCTTTGACCAATTATCCTTGGCCTGGCAACATAAGGGAACTGGAAAATGTGATAGAAAGGTCGGTAATTACCAGTTCGGGCAATAAACTGAATTTGGGAGATGCGTTGTCCAGTCAATCCCATAAAACAAATAATGATGGAATAGTTACGCTGGAGGAGAACGAACGGAACCTCATACTCAAAGCTCTGGAAAGAACCAACTGGCGGGTGAGCGGAGAAAAGGGGGCAGCCAGGCTCCTGGGGATAAGGCGGACAACCCTGGAAGCTCGAATGAAAAAGTTAAATATCCAACGGCCCTGACGACCTCCCATTCAGGTTAATTCATCATTTTGCCAGCCTCTGAAAATACCCTTGATGCCCGAAGCCCGGGAGTTAAGTCCCGATTATAGCTGCATCTAAAATCTTCCTTGCTACCAGCGCTCCGGGTACTAAATTCTTAATCATTTATACGGCCTGTTAAGCAGCAATACTGCATTGTTCGTCGAACCGGGTATCCCCCTCAGGTAGCTCCGCTGCGGCGTTTACATGACCAATTCCTTAGTGCCTGGAACACCAGGCATTCTTCTGTTCATAACGCACTAAAATTTTTTGCCAATATTTTAGCTTTTTGCCAAAATATTGGCAGGCGATTTTATTTGTTTTGTTTATAAACAATTGATTTACAATAACTTATAAGTTAGGCACACCCTTTGTCAAGTGGGTTTGTATAATCTATGTTTTACTAAATAATCAAAGCAATGAAATCTCTATTTAAAATATCACCACTTATCACAGCAATCGGATTGTTTGTCGCTATGAAGGGGTATGCCCAATTACCGGATCCCGGATTTGTAATCGATGATCACACGGCTGTTGTCATCACCGACCCTCAAAATGACTTCTTAAGCCCCAATGGAGTGGCATGGGGAGCTGTGGGTCAGAGTGTTAAGGAAAACAACACTGTCGAGAATTTGGAAACCATCTTCCAATTGGCCGAACAACATGAAATCCCTGTATTTATTTCACCTCACTATTACTATGAGCATGACCATGAGTGGGTATTCGAGGGCACTTTGGAAGTATTGATGCACAATATCAATATGTTTGATCGCGGAAACCAATTGTCGGTTGAAGGATTTGAGGGTTCAGGTGCTGATTTCCTGGGAAGATACAAAAAATATGTCGAGAAGGACTATGTGACAGTGGTGGGGCCCCACAAGGTTTACGGCCCTGAACAGAATGATTTAAGCCTTCAGCTAAGAAAGCAAAAAGTGGATAAGGTCATCCTGGCCGGTATGTCCGGAAACCTATGTGTGGAATCGCATTTGAGAGAGTTGATTGAGGATGGTTTTGAGGTAGCGGTAGTAGGCGATGCCACGGCTTCTGCCAAACTGCCCGGGTTGGATGGCAACCAGGCGGCACAGACCAACTATAGAATGCTCTCTAGCCATGTGTTCACCACACAAGAGTTGGCCGAAACCCTGGCACAAACTGAGGATATAGAATAACCCATCTGCCTAATATGTCAATAACATGTCAGGCTCCAACTATATAACAGAAATCATGAAATCATCTCGATTGACCTTTAAATATCTGAAAAATATCTTCCTGGTAATTTCCGGATTCATAGTAGCCTCCATCGCTATCATGACCATTGCCCGTGCATTGATTACCATGAACATCTTTCAGAGAATTGTTGATTCATTGAGTTCTATTTTACTCAAAATTTTGTAGCAATTAAAATTGAAAAATGTGATGAAACCGATTAAACCTCCATTTACATTGGAAACGGCAAAGGCCAAGGTAAAAGCTGCGCAGGTTGCCTGGAACACCCGTGACCCGGAAAAGGTGGCGTTGGCCTATACCAAGGATTCACAATGGCGCAATCGTGATAAATTTTTTACCGGAAGGGAAGCGATTAAAGCATTCCTCCGTAAAAAATGGACCAAAGAGTTGGATTACCGCTTAATGAAAGAGCTTTGGGCTTACACTGATAATCGGATATCTGTTCGTTTTGAATACGAATGGCGCGATGCAGATACCGGTCAATGGTATAGAACCCATGGCAACGAGCATTGGGAATTTGACGAAGGAGGGCTCATGAGAAGACGTGACATGAGTGCAAATGATATTCCCATTCTCGAGAGCCAACGGAAATACAAAGTCTGACTTATGCACCTTGATTTCGCAATGAGTAAAGTACCATACTAAAAAAATAAACTTGACTTACTCCGAATTTTAAGGGCATTTGGCGATTGGCCCCTAAGCTACAAGTGGCAAAAACATGTAGCCGTGCGGCGAACCGCTAGGAGCAACAGCAAACACAAAAAACTATAAACCTTAAATTTTAAACAATTATCAACTATTAAATTAATTAAAAATGAAAACGACAAAATCAATTTTATTAGCTATCCTAATTACAGTTTCATCTGTAGCCTTTGGTCAGGATTTTAAAATCAGGTATAACACTGACGACAGCAAAATTGCTTTACAGGGATACAGCCCGGTTTCTTATCTGGATCTGGGTATTGCCCAGAGAGGGTTGAGAGAATTCAAAATCACCTATGATGGATTGAATTACTATTTTACCACCCAAGAGCAAAAAAGTAAATTTGAAGCTAATCCTGCAAAATATTTGCCCCAGTATGGTGGATATTGTGCCTATGGAGTAGCTATGGGGGCCAAATTCAGAATAGATCCCAATAAATTTGTAGTGAAAGACGGGAAATACTTCTTATTTCTGTATAATCTGGAAGTCGATGCCCAGCAACTCTGGCTGGCCGGTGACCATCAAAAGTTTGTAGCAAAAGCTGATAATAACTGGAAAAAGCTAAGCATACATTTCTAGGTGGAGTTACACCCATTTTAATGATTTCCCGGCCACGGTGGCAGGGAAATCATTCTGTAAGTTTGGAACGTCGATCCCATGGCATAAATAAACCCGAAAACACCATACTCTACGGTATAAATAAATGATTAACAGCAAAAGGCCTGACTTTTTCGTGCTTAGGAAGTTTGGGCAATCTAGATGAGAAAGTCACATTATTATCAAAAACTTCCGAAGTTAGTTTGTACTCCAGTACGCGTTTTGCCGGAAAACAGGTTTCAAACAATTATGCTATCTTAGGCTTTTGGCATAAAAGCCAAGTTAAGGATAATCAACTGAAAATTAAAAAATCAGGGAATACAGAATGACTGCTTGTTCTTTTCAGATAAATGTATTTTTTGCAATACAAATACTCGTTTTCACGATTTTTGGGCTGTTTTTGGGTAATTTATATGCCCAGCCTTCCCCACAAGAACCCAACATCATCCTCATCATGGCAGATGACCTGGGTTGGGGCGATGCGGGTTATCAGGGGCATCCCGAATTGAAAACGCGGCATCTGGACGAGATGGCGGCTAATGGGTTGCAGTTCAACCGCTTTTATGCTGCTGCCCCGGTGTGCTCGCCTACCCGCGGGAGTGTGATTACCGGACGGCATCCGTACCGATATGGTATTTACTACGCCAATGTGGGACACATGCCGGAAGAAGAAGTTACGCTGCCAGAAGTACTGCTCGGGCATGGCTACACCACCGGGCACTTTGGCAAATGGCATTTGGGCACGATGGATAAAATTGTGGTAGAAAGCAACCGGGGTGGAAAAGCAGCTAATATTCCTCATTATTCGCCTCCCTGGGAAAACGGGTACGAAACGGTTTTTGCCACCGAATCAAAAGTGCCTACCTGGGACCCGGTGGTAAACCCGGAACATGCGGTGAGCGGGGCCAACAAAGCCCAAAAAGCAGGCGATTCTTTTGGTACTTATTACTGGACCGGGCCGGGTAGCATTGCCACCGAAAATCTGGAAGGCGCAAACGCCCGGGTGATTATGGACCGGGTGGTTCCATTTATTGAAAATGCCATGCAGGAACAAAAGCCATTTTTCACCACCATTTGGTTTCATACGCCCCACTCCCCGGTGGTGGCCGGTGAGGAATATCAGGCAATGTACGCCCATCTTTCAGAAGAAAAGCAGCATTATTACGGCTGCATTACCGCGATGGATGAACAAATAGGACGATTGCGCCAAAAACTGCGTGATTTACAAATCGCTGAAAATACCATGATTTGGTTTTGTTCAGACAATGGTCCGGCAGCCAAAGGAGGCGGCCCCGGAATGCAGGCAGGAGGAAGGCAACAAGGCATTACCGGAGGCTTTAAAGGGAGAAAAGGTACTTTGTATGAAGGAGGGATAAGAGTGCCTGGTATCCTGGAATGGCCTGGCAAAATAGAGCAGCATCGTGCAACAGATTTTCCGGCGGTTACTTCAGATTATTACCCCACGATTCTGGATATTTTGGATATAAAACCAGAGAACCAGCCTAAGCTGGATGGCATCAGCCTCAAACAAATTATTGAAGGCGAAAAACTTGAAAAAAGACCCAAACCGATTGGTTTTCAGGCTAGGGTAGAAAATCAGGAATGGCAGGTGTGGAACGACAACCAGCACAAGCTGATTTATAAAGAAAACGATGATGCGTATTTTTTGTATGACCTCGTCAATGACCCTTTTGAATCACAAAATATCGCCGAAGAGAATCCTGAAGTTGTGGATAAAATGAAGGCTGAATTGAAAGCTTGGCTTACTGCTGTTGAGAAAGACCAGGATAACATGAATGAATAAGCTTATGTTTGATTTTTTACAGACAACTTCCTGTGCAAATAATAAAGCAACCCTAAGGTAAGCAGAAATGATACGGCTATAACCCCAACGTAAAGCCAAAGGTTGCCAAACCACTCACGCCAGGTAAACATTTCTCCCCAATGCCCCATGTAAAATAGCGCACTGTAGAAAGCTACACTTCCGAAAACCATCAGAAAGATGGTGGGAAGCAATGATTTGGTTTTCCAATAGATCCATCCCTGAATAAGCCCTAAGGTAAATACGTACAGAGGCATTTTGTAATTTACTGCTATGAAAAACACACTACTCCAGAAAATTGCTTTTCCAGGAGTCAAGGTTCTCAGTAACCCTTTCAGAATAATACCCCTGAACAATAATTCGGACAGAATAGAATTAATAACTGCTACTAAAATCACTGCCATTAGGCCATGCTTTTGCAAAGGAGTTAAAATTTTTGATTTTTCTTCCAGTGATACCAATGAGAGCATGGCCAGCGGTTCTGTCCAGAATAAAAAGAGCGTAGCAATACAGGCGACAACCAAGTAAACATAGGGTGGGACTGGCCGAAAAGAAAAAATTGGTATGTTCCCTTGTGTCTTTCTGATTTCCAGAATAGCATATCCGATTACACCTCCGAAGAGAACTGTATTAAGAATTACAACGTAAAGTGGATAATACGCTTCTATTACTTCTCTAATTTGCTCACCATTATCACTTATCAAAACAGCATTTATTACAAATCTTAGAAAAAGTGAACCAACCACGAATATTATGATTAAAACAAAGCTTTGAAATAAGTCGGGATAAAATGCTTTTTTCCCTTCCAATAGTTCTTGTGTCTTCATTTCGGTGAGTTTTAGTTCGTCTTCTTCCAGGTTGTTAAACACTTTTTCAAAAGCCTTTTCAAAACATAACCCGCCTTCCATTTCTTCCTCAATGCAGGTGCAGAGATGGTCCAGGATATCTTCTGCAAGGTCAGCCGTCCTTACGCCTTCCTGTCCGATTCTCTCTTTGATGCATTTGATCTGCTGCCTGCTTAAGCTGGCCACCATGTTGTGAAATTTTGGAGTCCGGGTTTCAGTTCTATCAGAGATTTCATCGTGGCCAGGTAATCGGCAAACTCTTTCAGCTTGTCTTTGGCCGTAGCGTTGCCCTGCTCAGTGAGGGAGTAATAGATGCGCACCCGCTTGCCTACCGATTCCTTTTCGGTAGTGAGTTCCCCATTGGCTTTCAGCTTGTGCAATACCGGATAGATGGCCGCCAGCGTCAGGCTTATTTTCCCCTGCGTTGCTTCTTTGATAGCCTGGGTAATCTGGTAGCCGTACATTCTTTCGTTGTCAGACAATAGCTTTAAAATAAGCGTCGTAACCGTTCCTTTGATGAGTTCTTGTGAATACATAAGACAATTATATATAATATTATAATATATTGCAATCTTATATATAAATTTTATTGAAGGCTTGATGAATACCAGATGATAAGCTTGTCCCAAATGACTTCCGAAATTTTGGAAATCTTGCTCTTAAAATTTTCTTATATAAACTGGATTAGGAAGGCTAGAAAGTGATAACCTGAAATGAAATTACGTATTCTGCTCCATTCAATAGCATATTCCTCACAAATTCTCTGTTTTCAAATAAAGTTCTTCCAGAGGAATTTCTATCTCCAGTGATTGCAGGGGGATGGGTTGGGTGAGGTCATCTATCCATGTGATTTGCCAAAGGCCGGATTCGGAAGAGCGGTAATAGATTTGGACAGAGGGTTCGTCTTGTTGTACCAGCACATATTCCCGCAAAGTAGGGATTTTACTGTAATGCTTGAACTTATCGCCCCGGTCATACCCAGCCGTACTTTCGGATAGCACTTCAACCAGCAACACTGGATTTACAATAGCCCTGGTATCTTTTTCAGCCCGTTCAACCGGCCCGCAGGTTACCGATACATCGGGGTACAAAGAACGGTTGATAGAAGCAATATGCACCTTCTGGTCACTGGTAAATACATTACAGGGTTTCTTTCGCAAAATACCACCCAGCAACACATGCAAATTGTGGCAAATAGCATTGTGTTTAGGCTCCCCTCCAGCCATGGCAAATACCTCGCCGTTGTGGTATTCGTACCGCTGGCTGGTTTCTTCTTCTAGCTGTTGGTATTCCTGAAGGCTGAGTATTTGGCGTTTTTGTGCTGTTTCCATGGCTTATTTTTATGTAAGATAGCAATTTTTTATACGACCTCCGCAATTTTGAGGTTTCGTAGTGAATGCCACCTTTTGCCTACTCGTCTTTCAAACATTCCGTCGGGT
This sequence comes from Cyclobacteriaceae bacterium, assembly GCA_965230065.1. Classification (GTDB taxonomy): domain Bacteria; phylum Bacteroidota; class Bacteroidia; order Cytophagales; family Cyclobacteriaceae. Next base: position 2,377,141 of record OZ245942.1, read on the forward strand.
TTACCCTGGCTGCTTTTACCGTTTGCAACCCTACCGTAAACCAGGCGATAAGCAAAGCCAGCAAACCGGCCCCGATGAAAAACCACCATTCCAAATCAATTTTGTAGGCAAAGTTTTCCAGCCATTTGTGGGTGATAAAATAACTGACAGGCAAAGCAATCACAATCGCCACCAATACCATTTTGGTAAAGTCGCCCGACAGCAGGCGGACAATACCGAAATCGCTGGCACCCAATACTTTGCGGATGCCAATTTCCTTCAGCCTTCTTTCAGCTGTGAAGGCAGCCAAACCAAACAATCCCAGACAGGAAATAAGAATAGCCAGCCCGGCAAAGTATTTTGACAAGGTAGACACCCGCTGTTCAGAAGCATACAACGCCTGGTAATCTTCATCAATAAACCGATAGTCCAACGAAAATCCAGGGTTTAGTTCAGCATGCACTTCCTGCAACTGCGCCAAGGCTTCCTGTTCCCTGCCAGCGGTAATTTTAACCATGACATTCCATGCCCGTTGGGGAGCCAGGTAAAAAAACAAGGGCTTTACCTCTTCGTGGAATGATTCAAAATGAAAGTCTTTCGTTACCCCGATAATTTCCCTGTCTTCCCCCCAAAGCTGGATGGTTTTGCCGATAGGGTCGGTAAGGCCCATAAATTCAATGCCTGCTTCATTGAAGATAATTTTGGACGAATCTGCCCCAAAATCCTTTGAGAAAGTTCTTCCTTCTTTCATGGGTATGTCCAGCATTTCAATCATATCATAGTTTACCGCGAACCGCTCAAATTCTGTTCGGTCATCCGGATCTTTGCCGGGCCATTGCAGGCCGTAAGTGCCGCCGTTGTGCCCCGTCATATCGTGTTCGGAGGTGGAGGCACCTATTACACCCGGTATACGCTTTACTTCCGAAAGGAAGGTTTCGAGTTTCCCTCCATCTTCCAATTGTCCTTCTTTTTCAAAAAGTACGATATTATCCTTTTCATACCCGAGGTGCTGCGTTTGCACAAAGGCGATTTGTTGGTACACCACCCACACCCCCACAATCAGAATAATCGACAATGTAAATTGAAAGACAACCAGCCCTTTTCTTGCCCAAAGTTCTCCCATAAAATTGCTCAGCTTTCCTTTCAGGACTGCTGCCGGATTGAAACCGGAAAGATACAAAGCAGGGTAGCTCCCGGCCATCAGGCCTGTAACCAGGACAATGCAGAGGAGCAATAAAACAAAAGGAACAGTAAAATGTAAGGCAAGTTGTTTCCCTGTAATTTCATTGAACTGGGGCAACAAAAGCACTACCAGCACTATGGCAACCAAAAGCGAAAGCAATGCCATGAGCGTAGACTCTCCCAGATACTGCACTACCAGCGAGCCCCGACGGGCACCCACGGCTTTTTTGATACCTACTTCTTTAATTCTTCGGGTGGCCCGTGCCGTAGACAGGTTCATGAAATTGATGCAGGCAATGAGCAAAATAAACACGGCAATGACAGAAAACAACCTCACATATTCTATCCGCCCCCCGGCCTGCACACCGTTTTGGTATTGGTTATACAGGTAGCGATCGGTATACCGGGCAATGAAAGGGGAGCGGTGGCTGGCCTTTCCTTCAGTTTTTGTACGCACGAAGTTGTGAATTTTTGCATTGAACTGGTCAATATCAGTGCCTTCTTTCAGGAGCAGGTAGGTTTGGGGAGCAGTATTAAACCAACTGGTAACCCATTCATTTTCGTCCCAAAAAGCTTGAAAAGGTAAGAGAAAATCAAATTGTAAGGAAGACTGTTTGGGTACGTTTTCAAAAACACCGGAAACCTGATACTGTTTCTCATGTTGAAATTCAACTATATTACCCAGCACATTTTCGGTCGTACCAAATAAACGCATAGCCACGTCTTCTGAAATTACGATGGAGCTTTTGTCAGAAAGCATCTGGTTTTCATCTCCCTGAATAATTTCGTAAGAAAAGAGTTTGAAGAAGTCGGCACTGGCATACATTCCATCTGCCTTGATATCATTGTTGTCAACGGAAAGGGTATAGCCCAAAATACGTATACTCGTGGTAGTTACCGCATATTCCACTTCGGGCATTTCAGTGGCCAGGGCTTCTGCCGTAGGACCGGCGGTGGTTTGGCGGGTGATACTATCCCCTGCCTGCTCCACATTTTCCAACACCTGATAAAGCCGACTGTCTTTTTCGTGAAATTTATCCACGTTCATTTCATCGTTCACCCACAAAAAAATGAGTAAGGCACAGGCCAGTCCGGTAGAAAGGCCAATGAGGTTGATAAAAAAGGAGGTTTTGTAGCGTTTGAAATTGCGGAAAGAAATGATCAAATTATGGCGGAACATGGTGGTTGGGTTTACGTGATTTATTTTTAAATTTTTTATCGCAAAAGGCCGCAGGTAGTTGAATACCTGATACCAGTAATTGAGCTTCGCCCAAAAAAGTGAGCTTTCATCCAGCTTTTCATAAAATTGTTCTTCCAGGTCGCCTTGTACTTCTTCGGCCAGCTCGTGCCTGAGGAATCGGCGGAGGAATTTTTGGGCGATATGGGGTGGTTTGTGTTGCATCCTGTTTATCTCATCTATCCTGACCATCCTGATTAAAACCATTAAACACCAAAAGCCGGAAACTGCCGCCACAGAGCCATTTTGAAATCCCTGGAAGCCTTCAGCACCCTTTCTCCATATGCCGTAATGGTAAAAATACGCTTTCTTCTCCCTCCCCTTTCGGCGGTAGCCTTGCCCATTTCTGAGGTTAAAAACCCTTTGTCTTCCAGGCGGGTAAGTGTAGAATGCACTGCACCAATGGAGACGGACCGGCTGGTTTGGGATTCAAATTCTTCGGCAATTTTAAAGGCATACGCTTCATCATCGCTCAAAATGCCCACCAGCAGTAAAATCACTTCTTCAAATTCGCCTAATCGTGTTTCTTTCATATGTTACTAAATTGTAGAAGTAATATAGACAAACTTAAACTTCATCTGTTAATGATACTTTTGGTATACCAATCCTTATGCCATATCAAGAATATGCGTGGATGGGCTTTATTTGCCCTTTGTATTTTCCTTAAAAGTTCGGATACGTTCACTTTTGTCCGTAGGCGGTCAGTACGTATGTGCCCAAAGTGGCAACTGCGATGTCATCCTTTCTACCAACAGTGCTGATTTTTTCTCTGCTGAGCTTCCTGTTATTGACCCGCTGAATTTTGTTTTGCAGTATGGTTAATGGATGTCGTAATTTCTCATTTCAAAAAGCAAAATACTCCCCCAACTTTTCCCGAAATTCCGCATCATTAGTGATTGGGGTTTCCGTTTTTTGTCCGTTTTCGGTGATAATCAGCGATTGGCTGGTGAGGGTGATTCTGCCATTAGGCTTAGCCAGTGAACAGAGTTTTCTTTGGGTAAAGGGTGAGTCAGGCGAAGTTTGATGGTACTTACACATTTCCTGAAAATCTTCCAGCTTGCGGGGCGCAAGCGTGAATTTGTACATTACCAAAAATGTTTTCCCATCTTCCGAGCGTTCCAGCAAAGTTTCAGTATCGTTGAGCTTTGTTAGTCTATACTGAATGCCATCCTGTTCTTGCAGTTTGTCATATACGATTTTCAGCGGTTCGGGAAAACTGCTGCCAAAGCCCACATCTGTAAGCCAAAGATCGCCTTTGTCTTTTGTAATAATGGCCACATGCCCAAAATACGGGGCATATTCCTGAATTTGATGGTTGAACACACTGCATGAGATAAAATAGCAGGAAAAGCCCATTTGCTGCAAAGCTTCATACAGTAAACCATTCACTTCATAGCAAAAACCGCCCCGCCGCGTATTTACAATTTTGTCATAAAATTGCTTCGTATCCAGCTCAATCCAAACTTTGTTGTGAATGTGCAGGTTTTCAAAAGGCACGGTATATACATGCGCCCGGTGCAGTTTCCTGAGCGCTTCCAGGGTGTTGTCTTGTGGCCCCTGGTAATTCAGCCGATTCAAATATGCTTGAAGGTTCAAAATTTAATCTTCATTTTTCCGGTCTGTGTGCCACGAGGCCGGGGTTTTGGAGTTTTGGAAATGATTGGTTATTCACTTCATTAAATCCTGTAAATGGTCAATTAAGCCATCTAAGTCATTCTCAATAATTGACCATACAATTTCATAATCTATTCCGAAATAATCGTGGACAATTCTATTTCTAAAGCCCCGAATTCTTTTCCAGTCAATTTCTGGGTGCTTCTGTCTAAAACCCGGATCAACTCTATTGGCCGCCTCTCCTATTATCTCGAAATTTCTAATTACCGCATCAATTGTCTTATCATCTTTCAAAAAAGAATCAAAATCTTGTCCATCAGTATACTTTTGGATTTTAATGGCCGATTCATACATATCTTCTATCAGTAGAAAATGATCCCTTTTAGACATATATCAAATCTGATTTTATGGCTTGGAAATATTTCTCTTTTATTCCTTTCCTTGAAACTAAATCAACCTTTAAGCCGATATAATTTTCAATTTCATCGGCAAGATCAATAAACTGAATTCCTATCTTATCATTAAATTCAACCATCAAATCCAGGTCACTTGATTCCGTTTGTTCATTCCGGGCATAAGATCCAAAGATAGCCAGAGCTTTAATGGGATATTTTGCGCATAAACGCTGTTTATTTTCCATCAAATCTGATTTTATTTCTTGTAAAGTCTTCATACTCCAAAGATATTGTTTTTTGTCAAATCATGCTTTTCTGGATGAGCCTAGCAAACCCACCGGAAAATGCTTGCAAATTTCTTTCAAGTACAGCTTCCCGTCCTGAGCGTCAATTGCTTCCCCGGTAAAAGTATTTTCCCAATAGTCTTTCCCTTCTTCTGGTAATAAAAGGTGGGTATCTGCCCATGTTTGTTCCCCAATAGGCAAATACTGGCCTTTATTCAATAAAGCTACAATATTCAACGGAATTACGGTTAACATGCGCCGGTTTTCATGTTTTCGCATAAAAGCCAAAACATGAGTAGCATATTTTCCGCCTGCTTTTACTGGCATATATTCTCCTTCTTTAAAAAGTACCTCATGATTTTTGCGCTCGTTCAAGGCCCGCCAAAGCAAAAACATTTTGATGCCGGGCTGCTCCATGTCATCGCTTAGCTGATGAATCAGGTTTAAAGGATTTTCATTAAAAGCTTTTTCTAAACTTTCTAATTTTTGCATACGATCGGGGTAGTTGACCGGGCGGCGGTTGTCGGGGTCTACCATACTCAGGTCCCAGTATTCACAACCCTGGTATATGTCGGGCACGCCGGGGGTAGTTATTTTCAGCAAAGTTTGGCTCAGTGAATAGGTAACGCCCAGGTGGGCAATTCTTTTGACAAAAGGCAGAAAAGCACTCAGAAATTCTTCGTCCTGCAAAATGCTTTGTACAAAATTATCCACGGCTTGTTCGTAAGTTTCCTGGGGGGCGGCCCAGCTGGTATGTACTTTGGCTTCGCGGATGGCCTTGAGCATATAATCACTAAAGCGGGAAGCATAATTATCCTCTTTCGGGCTGATATGCAGCGGATAAGTGCCAATCATGCTTTGGTAAATAAAATACTCATCGTTGGCATCGGGTATCCATCCGCTTTGGCCGATGGCTTTGTGCTTTTGGTTGATTTCCTGCCATTGGCTCATCTGCTTTGCCCAATCGTTGGGCAACCCGGTGAGTACGTTGATCCTTGCCCGGGCGTCCTCCCCCCTTTTGGTATCGTGGGTGGCGGTGGTATTCATGGTGTGCAAAGGGCGGCTTTGCATGCGTTGGTGAAACTGCGTTGCCGTCATGCCCAGTTCTTCGTCGGGCGAGCTGCCTACTTCACTTTGTGAAATGAGCCAGTTGTAAATGTAAAATGCCGTATCTTCCGCTCCTTTGGCAGCCAGTGGGCCGGTAAGTTGCTGGCAGCGCATCACAAAAAAGAGCTTATTACGGTTTTGGGTTTCGTCATTTTCAGTTTTCCCATCAAAAATTTTGTGCAAATGGCCGAAAGCTTCTGCAAGATGTGCCGCTTTACTTTCTGCTATTTCAAAGGCTTCTTCAATAATTTTTTTGTCATATTCAGAAAAAGGAAGCCGGTTGCCATATACCCGGTACACTGGAAATGAAGCCAGAAAATAAGCTAAAGCCTGTCGCATCGTATCTTTATCCAGGTCATGGCCAGCCAGGTTTAGCTCCTGCATCAGGTGCATGAGGTTATCCAACTCTCCTCCCATCCGGTGAAGCAAAATGTACATTTTTTTCAGGTAAACCAGCTCCTCATAATCGTACTGCTGCGCATGAATTGTCTGATAAAATTCGGCCAGTTTTTCAGCACGCTGGCTGTTGGTGAGCAGGCGGTTGACCATCGCCAGAAAATCGTAACCCGTAGTGCCCTGAATGGGCCAGTCTTCAGGCAGGGTTTCGTCGTGTTCCAATATTTTCTCTACCACCAAATAGGTGTTTTTCCCGGCAAAATTCCGCAGGTTTTGTAAATATTTTACCGGATCCAGCAGGCCGTCGATATGGTCTACCCGCAGCCCCTGTACCCTGTTTTTTTCTACCAACTTCCCGATGAACCGATGGTAATCTTCAAAAACCGCTTCCCGGTCCATGTTCAGGCAAATGAGGTCATTTACCGTGAAAAAGCGGCGGTAATTGATGGTATGCTCCGTGTCTTTCCAGTAAGTAAGCCTGAAATGTTGTTCGTTCAGCAAGGTTTGCAGGGATGCAGGTTCACCATTGATCGCATCCAGGTGGCTTTGAATAATTTCCTGTAGATGCTGGTGTTGCTGAATCAATGCGAAAAGTTGTTTTTTATAGGGCTGTCCGTCTTTTTGTACCGTAGCTTCTATGTTTTGCAGTCCTTGCACCAGGCTATGAAACTCGGCAGCTTCTTTGCGGTCATTTACCTTTTCCAAAACGGGCGAGAGGATACGAAAATAAGTGTCGATACTTACGGGAAAATAGTTGTCATAATAAGCAAAATGTAACCCGGTAGTGCCCGGGCTCAATTTGATTTCCTGGTTATTTAATACTTCTTCCAGCGGACTGCCCAGAAAAGGCATCATCACCTTGCCCTTATACAGCGGGTCAGGGTGTTGCCAGTTGATGTCAAAGTGTTGGTAATATGCCGAATTTTCACCTTTTTCTAACAAATCACACACCCAGGAATTTTCTGTGGAGAACACCATGTGGTTGGGCACAATATCCTGCAACCAGCCCATGTTTTTCTTTTGCAGGGTGGCCACAATTTCCTCAAACTCTTCCAGGGTGCCAATTTCAGGATTAACCTGGTGCGGATTGGTAACATCATAGCCGTGTGAACTGCCTTTCCGGGCCTTAAAAAAGGGAGAAGCATACACCGTGCTGATGCCCAGCTTTTGAAGATATGGAATAATTTTAGTGACATCCGAAAGCTGAAATTCCGCATGTAATTGTAAGCGGTATGTGGAAGATGGAATATACATAGTGAAATTGAGTTAATATTTACAGCAGCAGAAATCAGCAGCAGTTGGCAATGGCAGTAGGCAGTTTTTATACTGCTTACTGCCGCCGCAACTGCCTGCTGAAAATCCTAAATAATAAACACTAAACCCCAAACAAATTTCAATGACCAAATATCCAATTTCTAAACAGACATGGTAGATCTTCAATCTTTAGTAAGTTTGGATATTGGAGCATTTGAAATTGTTATTTGGTTTGGATTTATAGCTTAGGATTTTGAGTTTAAATCAAGTCGGTGTGTTTACCGATTGCTCCTGCACCTTGATGCCCAGTTTACTGACCAAACCATCAAATTGCTCAAGCCACTGCCCGGCATTGGTATCACCTTGTTCACTTCTGATTTGCATGATCTGGTGTTGTTTCCGGTTAATCAGAAAAGCTACATTTTGGGCATTCCACAGGTCTGGGGCCAGGCCAACTTTACGGCTAAGATTCAGTAAGCTTGCTGCCTTTTTTATGAGCTGTATGTCTTCAGGCGTCTTCTCAATCGCTTCCATGATGTCATCAATGAGGTTAGTAGCCAAGAAGTTTAGCGTAACATTATCCAATTCTACTGACAAATTACGGATGCTATTGACAACCTCTTCCATTTCGCTCAGGTCTATTTCCCCGTTTTTAAGGATTTTCTTCAGCTTATTATTTACCGTAAAACTGCTGGCAAACTTAAGCGGTTCGGGGGGCGCGATGTTCAGCTCCTTGATGGCATGCAATATGGAATAATTATCTTCATACATTTTCTTGAACATGCCCTTGGCCGAGATCATCGTTTCTTTTAGCACTTTTTCCAGAATATTTTTTTGGTCGTCTTTGAAAAGGTGCCAGAAAGAATAACTGTGGGTACCAAAGTGTTTGTCCATCAAAAAGATGATTTCATGTACCCGCCCACGCTGAAAAGCTTCACTCAGCTCGTTTTCCATCATGGTAAAAGCCTCTTCATCTACAAAATCGCGCACACCTCCGTACAGGTGATGCTCACCAAGGTGCAACACGGCAAAGGTGATGTCTTTCTGTTCTCGGGTAATTTGCGATTGCAGCGTTGCTTTTCCCAGGGCGAGTTTGTACTTGCCGGCCTCAAGCCGCTGGTGGTGTCCACATTTTACCGAAAAACTGTAAATATCTGAGAGGTCACCATAGTCAAAAAATACAGATGAAATAGCAAAATGGGCACCTACCCGCAACATATTTACAATAGATGGCTTCACAAACTTTTCGTAAGCCACGCCCGCGTTTTGGTGTTCGGGAATGTTACTGGGGGCTTTTTCCAGCAGTTTGATAAATTCAAGTTCCAGGTCTTCCCCAAAAATATCTTTGGCAAGCTGGACTACCCGGGCTGCATACAAAATATCCTGGATGGTTTCTATGCCGGTTACTTCATCAAAAAACCAACCGCAACTGGTATACATCAGCATGGTATGGTGCTGCATTTCCAGCAGCTGCAGAAAGGTTATTTTATCGCTTTCAGAAAGGCCACCTGCGTGTTTTTGCACGAATGCATCCACATTCTCAGCCCCGCGGTCCAGCACTACGTCGATGTATTCATTCCGAAGTGCCCAGGGGTCATCTACAAACCGTTGCATTTCTTTTTCATATTTGGGAATGAGTGTGTCGCGGAGCCAGTCGAAAGCGGCCCGCAGGGGCGCGCGCCATTTCTGGTGCCAGTCGGGGTTCATGCCGGTGTCGCCCCCGCCGGCTTCGCTCCATCGTTCCAGGTGGGGAAAGCTGCTCCAGGCCGTATTTTCAATAATTTTTGCCTCATGCGTTATGGGGTTTTTCTCCAGATATTCTCCGTACACCGTGAGTTTTACATTTTTCTTTTCCTCAATAGAGTGCAGGCAGTAAGCCAGGGCCATCTCTCCGTGGCGGTGATGGTGGCCATAGGTTTCCCCATCAGTGGCAATGTGCATCAATTGCGGGTCTTTGGTGTCCATATCCAACTGATCGGTCAGCCGTTTGGCAAAGAGGGAGCCATTGTTGAGCAACCCTTCAAATGCAATTGCCTGGGAAACCGGGCCGTCGTAAAAGAAAAGGTATATTTTTTTCCCAGACGGCAACTTGCACAGGTACGGACGGCGGGGGTCAACTTTTCCCCCGGCTACATCTTCCCACTCTTTTTCCCCAATTTCACGCACTTCTTTGGCCTGGTAGGGAGAAAGAATTGTATACACAATGCCATGTTCGGCCAATACTTCCAAAACGGGAGTACTTACGGCCGTTTCGCTCAGCCACATGCCTTCTGGTTTTCGGCCAAAACGGTATTCAAAGTCTTTGATGCCCCAAATCACCTGCGTTTGCTGGTCACGTTCATTGGCCAGGGGCATGATGATGTGGTTATACGATTGGGCAATGGCCGAACCATGTCCCGAAAAATGCTTCTGACTTTCTTTGTCAGCATCCAGAATGGCCTGGTACACTTTGGGGGTAGCCTTTTTCATCCACTGCATGAGCGTAGGCCCAAAGTTGAAGCTCATGCGGGAGTAATTGTTGACAATGTCAATGATTTTCCCTTCCCCGTCCAGCATGCGGGAGGCGGAGTTGCGGGCATAGCACTCGTCGGTAATCCGGCTGTTCCAGTCATGGAAGGGGTAGGCAGAGTCTTGTACTTCTACCGCGTTCAGCCAGGGGTTTTCACGGGGCGGCTGGTAAAAATGGCCATGAATACAAACATATTTTTTCATAGTTTTACTTTCTTTATTGTTAATGTTTTAAGTCTCCTGATAAACAAGTATCGATTCGGGCATAATACTTCCCGAACCGTCATTTTGCTGTAAAGTAGCAGGGGCATCGCTGCCCGTTCCTTCCCAGTTTTCTTCTGCTGAATCTAATATTTTTTGAAAAGTTTTTCCATCGGTATTTATAGTAAAAGAAGCTGGTGCCTTGTCAAAGTTCATCACACAAATACAGCAAGCCGGGTCACTTCCGATGGCCTGCCGATGAAGCATAAGCAGCCTTTCGCCAACTGCATGAACCTTGGTGCCTTTTCTGCTAAAATTCTGAAAAGCGGGTTGGTTTTTTCTGATTTGCAACAATTTTTTATAAAAATCCAAAAGCTTAGCCCGTTTGCCTTCCTGATAATTCCATGAAAGTTTAGATTTTTGAAATGTGCTTTCGGCTTGTGGGTCAGGCGTGGTTTTTCCTTCCTTTTGAAAAGCCGAGAATTCGCGGGCCCGTCCTTCCTGCACAGCAGCTACCAGTTGCGGGTCGGTATGGCTTACAAAGTAAAGAAAAGGGTTTTCCTCCCCGTATTCCTCTCCCATAAAAAACATGGGCACACAAGGCGATAAAACGACACACCCGGCAATAAGTTTCAGCGCTTCAAAAGAAACCAAAGAAGAAAGCCGTTCACCCAGCATGCGGTTGCCCACCTGGTCGTGGTTTTGGGAAAATACCACAAACTGGTCATAAGGATTTTTTTCGGCACTGCCGCCAAAAGTGCGTTTGCGGTGGGGGGAATAAATACCATCGTACACATACGTTTTTTCAAAAGCTTTGGCCAAATGGTGAAATTCGCCAAAATCGGCATAATAACCATTTTTTTCCCCCGTCATCAAAGCGTGGATGGCATGGTGAAACTCGTCAATCCACTGCCCGCTGAGGCCATACCCTCCTTTTTCATAACTGTTGATGTATTTAGGATCATTCAGGTCACATTCGCCAATAAGAACGTATTTCCGGTTGTTTTTTTGCTCCAGGGCATCCACAGCTTCTGAAAGTTCCTGTAGAAAATGTTTGGCACCCATGTCTTTGATGGCATGGATGGCATCCAGCCGCAGTCCGTCAATATGAAAATCGTTCAGCCACATCAGGGCATTTTGCAGGAAAAAGGTGCGCACACCGTCGCAGTAAGCATCGTCAAAATTTAAGGCTTTGCCCCAGGGGGTATTGTATTTATCGGTAAAATATGGGCCAAAATCAGCCAGGTAATTGCCTTCCGGCCCCATGTGGTTGTACACCACATCCAGCAGTACGGCCATACCTTTTTGGTGGCAGGCGTTCACCAGGCGTTGCAACCCCCGCGCACCTCCGTAAGAAGATTGCACCGCAAAGGGGTACACTCCGTCGTATCCCCAGTTGCGGCTTCCGGGGAATTGGGCAACCGGCATAAGCTCTATGGTATTCACCCCCAAATCCAGTAAATAATCCAGCCGGTTGATGATGGGATCGAAAGTGCCCTCGGACGTAAAGGTGCCCACATGCAATTCATAGATAACCATCTCTTCCATGGCTATGCCTTCCCACCCGGCATCTGTCCAGGCAAAATCATGCAGGTTTACAACCGCTGATGGGCCATGCACGCCATCAGGCTGGGAAAGGGAAGCCGGGTCGGGACGTGCCAATTCCCCATCTAACTCATAAAAATATCGGGTATCTTCCTGTACCTCTGTCGCTTGGGCAGTCCAGTAGCCAAATGCATCCCGCTCCATGGAAATTATCTGTTCTGAAGGTGTCACTAACTTTAGCCGTACATTGGTGACTTCTGGGGCCCATACAGAAAAATGACATAGGGGAGGTTGTAAAATAGCACCTGAAAATTTTTGCATAATGATTAAAAAATTACTACGCTATAAGTAGTTTCTGTCAAAAGGAAACGTTTTTTTATAAAAAATGCTGACCAAACAGGTATTTTTTAATTAAAACTTGTAGTTCTGCTGTCAGTTGTATAAATATAAGTTAAATAATCTACCTTAAACTATCAACCTAATATAATCTTGAAAAACATCAGGGGAACGCAAAGAGTAATAATAAAAAATGTACGACCGCAAATTGAAAACGGCCATTTTCCGGCCAAGCGGGCGCTCAACGAAAAATTTACTGTAACTGCCGATATTTTTTCAGACGGCCACGATGTGGTAAAAGCCGAGTTGGTGATTACCCCGCCCAAAAGCCGTAAAACCCTTACCGTGCCCATGAGTTTTGTGGGCAACGACCGCTGGGAGGCTTCTTTCATTCCAGATACACTGGGTTTTTATGAATATACCCTCCAGGGGTGGATCGACCATTTTGCTACCTGGCAGCAAGGGTTGCGCAAAAAATTTGAAGACAACCAGCGCCTGAATGTGGAAATGCTGATTGGGGCCGAAATCATGGAAAAAACGGCCGAAACAGCCAAGGCGGCACAAGCCAAAAAAATAAAATCCTGGGCCAAACAACTCCGGGATGGTAAAGATGATGCTACCGGCGTAAGCCTGGCATTGAGCGATGAGGTTACCGAAGTGATGGGCGAAAGCTACAACCGCGACAATGCGACACCTTATTCCAAGGTTTTAAAACTGGAAGTAGAGCGGGAAAAGGCATTGTTCAGCAGTTGGTACGAATTCTTTCCCCGCTCGGCTTCTGCCACGCCCGGCAAGCACGGCACTTTCAAAGATTGTATCCGCCTGCTGCCCCGTGTGGCTGAAATGGGCTTTGATGTCATCTATTTTCCACCCATCCATCCCATTGGTGAGGTAAACCGCAAAGGGCTAAACAACTCCCTAAAAGCCAACCCGGGCGACCCGGGTTCTCCCTGGGCCATTGGCTCAAAGAAGGGGGGGCACAAAGCCATTCATCCCGAACTGGGCACGCTTAAAGATTTTGGTGAGCTGGTAAAAGCCGCTGAATCACACGGGATAGAAATCGCCCTGGACATTGCCTACCAATGCGCCCCCGACCACCCCTGGGTGAAAGAACATCCTGACTGGTTCCGGTGGCGGCCCGATGGTACGGTGCAATATGCCGAAAACCCCCCCAAAAAATATGAGGATATATTGCCCATCAACTTTGAAACGGAAGACTGGCAAAACCTTTGGCAAGAGCTGAAAAGCGTGATTGACTATTGGATTGACAAAGGTATTAAAATATTCAGAGTAGATAACCCACACACCAAATCTTTCGGCTTTTGGGAATGGGTAATCAGGGAAGTGCGTGCCGAGCACCCTGAGGTAATTTTCCTGGCCGAAGCCTTTACCCGCCCCCGCCTGATGGAGTGGCTGGCCAAAACAGGCTTTAATCAGTCGTATACTTATTTTACCTGGCGGCAAACCCCCCACGAGCTGCGGGAATATATGACGGAACTGAGCCGCACCGAAATGCGCGATTATTACCGCCCCAACTTCTGGCCCAATACGCCGGATATTCTGACGGCCGATTTGGTACACGGAGGAGAAACAGCACATATTTTCAGGTTTATCCTGGCTGCCACGCTTTCGTCTAATTACGGGCTGTATGGGCCGGTTTACGAATTTGGCATCAATGTGCAGCATCCCAAGAAAGAGGAATACCTGGATTCGGAAAAGTACGAAATCAAAGACTGGGACTGGGACGCGCAAACACGCATTCGGGAGATTATTACCCGGGTCAACAAAATCAGGAAGGACAACTCGGCTTTGCAGCAAACTTTTGACGTGCATTTTGCCGATTCCAGCAATCCTTCCATTTTGTGCTTTGCCAAAGCCGATGAAGAGCGAAAGAATGTGATTATTACAGCCGTCAATATGGATCCTTACAACACACAGGCAGGTTCGGTGAGGATACCCATTTGGCAGCTTGGCATAGCACATGGCACTGCTTACACAGTGCATGACCAATTGAGTGGCAGCAAGTTTCGCTGGCACGACGAATGGAACTATGTGGAGCTGAACCCATACCAGATGCCGGCGCATATTTTTAAAGTAGAGAAGCTATAAGCACAAAGCACTAATTTCTAAATCCTAAAAAAATTCAAAAAGATAAAATTCCAAGCCCAAAACCCCTTTCTGGTGAGGAGTGAATGTTTTGAAATTAGAATTTAAGATTTTGATATTATTTAGGATTTAGAGCTTGGGATTTAGAATTTAAAAACATCAACCTAAAACACAACATTAACACAAATAACAATATGGCAAAAAAAGAAGTGGTTTTGGATGATAAACTGCATTGGTACAAAGATGCTATCATTTATGAGTTGCACATCAAAGCATTCAAAGACAGCAATGACGATGGTATAGGCGATTTCAAGGGTTTGATTGAAAAACTTGATTACCTGGAAGACCTGGGCGTTGATACCATCTGGGTATTGCCTTTTTATCCCTCCCCCCTGCGCGACGACGGGTATGATATCATGGATTACTATACCATCAACCCCTCATATGGCAATATCAAAGACTTTAAGAAATTTATGAAGCAGGCCCAGAAACGGGGCTTGCGCGTAATTACCGAGCTGGTCATCAACCATACTTCTGACCAGCACCCCTGGTTTCAGCGGGCCAGGAGGGCTAAGCCGGGTACCCCTGAGCGGGACTTTTACGTTTGGAGTGATTCTCCGGATAAATACAGCGATGTAAGGATTATCTTTCAGGATTTCGAAGCCTCTAACTGGACATGGGACCCCGTGGCCCAGTCTTATTTCTGGCACCGCTTTTATTCACACCAGCCCGACCTGAATTTTGACAATCCCATGGTGCAGGAGGAAATTTTTAAGGTAATGGACTACTGGATAGACATGGGCGTGGATGGTTTCCGCCTGGATGCCGTGCCTTACCTTTTTGAGCGTGAAGGCACCAACTGCGAAAACCTGCCCGAAACCCACACCTTCCTGAAAAAACTAAGGAAGCACGTAGACAAGAAAAAACCAGGAACCTTATTGCTGGCAGAAGCCAATATGTGGCCGGAAGACTCTGCTTCCTACTTTGGCAATGGTGATGAATGTCATATGAACTATCACTTTCCCATCATGCCCCGTATGTTCATGGCGCTGCGTATGGAAGACCGGTACCCCATCATCGACATTCTGGACCAAACGCCCGAAATCCCGAAAACCTGCCAGTGGGCCATGTTTTTGCGCAACCATGACGAACTTACACTGGAAATGGTAACCGACGAAGAACGGGATTATATGTATAAAGTATATGCCAAAGACCCCCAGGCAAAAATTAACCTGGGCATCCGCCACCGCCTGGCGCCCCTGCTGGATAATAACCAGAAGAAAATAGAACTGATGAATTATCTGTTGTTTTCCCTGCCCGGCACGCCTGTAATTTATTACGGGGATGAAATCGGTATGGGTGACAACTATTATCTGGGTGATCGTAACGGGGTGCGTACGCCCATGCAGTGGGACCCCGACCGCAACGCAGGCTTTTCAGATGCCAATCCGCAGAAGTTGTACCTGCCCACCATCATTGACCCGGAATACAGCTACGAAGCCGTAAACGTAGAAACCCAACAGCGCAACCCCTCTTCTTTGCTCTGGTGGATGAAACGGGTCATTAATATGCGCAAACGGTACAAAGCCTTCAGCCGGGGCGATATTGAGTTTTTGCATACCGAAAACCCAAAAGTATTGGTTTTTCTTCGCTCTTATGAAGATGAGGTTATCCTGGTAATTGCCAACCTTTCCCGCTTTAGCCAGGCCGCTGAAATCGACCTTTCGGCTTACAAAGACTACCTCCCAATGGAGGTGTTTAGTCAGAACAAGTTCCCTGTTATTCGTGAAGACCCTTATTTGTTCACCATGGGCCCGCACGGGTATCACTGGTTTTTGCTCACCAAAGAAAGTGTGGCTGAAGGTGAAGTTGATGGCGGAAAACCCACTTCATTGCTAAATGTGAACCAATGGGATAATTTATTCAAAGGGAAGACCTTGGGTGTGCTGGAAAACAAAATATTGCCGGGTTATTTGAACAAATGCCGTTGGTTTGGTGGCAAAGCACGCACAGTTCGTCAAATAAAAATTACTGAAAATATATCGATCAACGGGTGCGCGGAAACATGCAGGCTTTTACTCCTGGAGGTAAACTATAACGACGGCCTCCCCGAGCTATACCAACTCCCGATTACTTTTGCTACCGGAGAAGAAGAGGAAGAAATTCGCAATGAGTACGCACAGGCTGTCATCGCAACTATCTCAATTGGTGGTGAGCAAGGAATTTTGTACGATGCGGTGTTTAACAACGACTTTCGTACGGTGCTTTTTTCAATGATGGCCAAAAAGAAAAAACAAAAGGCAAATGGTGCTGAGCTGGTATTTTATGCAGCCAAAGAGGCAGGAAAACTCTGGAAACAAAAAAAGGAAGAAATTCCCTCCAGGGTGTTGGGTGTAGAGCAGAGCAATACCTCTGTTATTTACGACCAAACGTTCTTTTTCAAACTGTACCGCAAACTCGACCGCACCATCAACCCCGATCTGGAAATCAACAGGTTTTTAACAGAAAAAACTGAATTTAAAAATATTCCCAAATTTGTAGGCGCCATAGAGCACCACATGGGGCGCTCATCGCCCATGGTGCTGGGCATGATGCAGGAAATGGTACCCAACCAGGGTGATGCCTGGGAATACATGGGCGATGTGCTGGCCCGGTATTTTGAGCGGGTTTCTACACAACTGATAGATGATGTGGAGCCGAAAAAGCTGATGGGTAGCTTTTCCAGTCCGGTAGCCTTTGAGAAAATTCCTGAGGTGATGCGTGAACTCCTGGGGGGTGCTCCTGTGGAAAGGGCCAGCTTGCTGGGTATCCGCACTGCCGAGATGCACCTGGCGTTAGCTTCCCAGCCCGAAGAGAAAGAGTTTCAGCCCGAAGCGTTCTCATTACATTATCAGCGGTCTTTGTTCTCTTCTTTGCAATCATTGGTACGGGGTACTTTTCAGAATTTACAGAAAAGCCTGAAAAAGCTGCCGGAAGGCATACAGGGCGAAGCTGAAGAAATTCTGGGTATGAAAAAAGACATCCTCAACTGTATGCGGATGATCTATGCCAAAAAGTTTGATGCCATGAAAATACGCACCCATGGCGACTACCACCTGGGCCAGGTGCTGTTTACCGGAAAAGACTTTGTCATCCTCGATTTTGAGGGCGAACCGGCGCGGGCATACAGCGAACGCCGCATCAAACGCTCACCCCTGCGTGACGTGGCCGGTATGATCCGCTCGTTTCATTATGCGGTTTATAACGCTTTCTTCCAGATGGACGTTTCAAGAAAAGAGCAGGCAGAAGTGTTGGAGCAATGGACCGAACAATGGTACCATTACATCAGCGGGTTTTATATCAAAGCCTATCTTGAAGCCACCAAAGGCAGCAATTTTATTCCCGAGGACAAAGCAGACCTTACTGTGCTTTTGCAAACATTTTTATTGGAGAAGGCAATTTATGAGCTCAATTATGAACTGAACAACCGGCCCGATTGGGTAACTATTCCCATGCAAGGTATTAAGACAATCATGAAAGAATATTTATATGAAGAAAGCAAAAGAAAATAAACCCAAAGCAACTACCACAAAAAGTAAGGAAACCAAGGCAAAAAAGACGCCTGCCAAAAAGCGGACGCGGACGGCCCCTAAAACCGAAGCCCAGAAAGCTGCCGTGCTTTCCGGGATAACCCGTCTTTCCGAATTTGATATTTATCTTTTTCGGGAAGGAAAGCATTTCAGCCTGTACGAAAAGCTGGGCGCGCACCTGATGGAACATGAGGGGCAAAAAGGTGTATATTTTGCCGTGTGGGCACCCAATGCCGAGCGGGTTACCGTAGTGGGTGACTTTAACGGATGGAACAAAGACACCCACCTGCTGTACCCCCGCTGGGATGAGTCGGGCATTTGGGAAGGTTTTATCCCCGGCATTGAGCAAGGTACGGTGTACAAATACGCCATTAAATCGCACAACCAGGGTTATTCCGTTGAAAAAGGTGATCCTTTTGGCTATTTGTGGGAAACACCTCCCAAAACCGCTTCTGTGGTGTGGGACTTGAAATACAAATGGGGCGATAAAAAATGGCTGGATGCCCGCAAGAAAAAGGAAAAAGAACCCCAGCCCTATTCGGTGTATGAATTGCACATGGGCTCGTGGCGGCGCGTGCCCGAAGAAGGCAACCGTCCTTACACCTACCGCGAACTGGCCCGTGAACTGCCCGAATACCTCAAATGGCTGGGCTATACCCACGTGGAGTTTTTGCCCGTGATGGAGCACCCTTTTTATGGCTCCTGGGGCTACCAGACTACCGGGTATTTCGCACCCACCAGCCGCTTTGGCTCCCCCCAGGACTTTATGTACCTGGTAGATGCCCTGCATAAAGAAGGAATCGGCGTAATTTTAGACTGGGTGCCTTCCCACTTTCCCAGCGACCAGCACGGGCTGGATTATTTTGATGGCACGCACCTGTTTGAGCACAGCGATCCCCGCCTGGGCTTTCATCCCGACTGGAAGAGTAATATTTTCAATTATGGCAGAAATGAAGTGCGTAGTTTCCTCATCAGCTCAGCCCTATTTTGGCTGGATTTATACCATGCCGATGGCCTGCGGGTAGATGCCGTGGCTTCTATGCTTTACCTGGATTATTCCCGGAAAGAAGGAGAGTGGCTGCCCAATGCTTTTGGCGGACGCGAAAATCTGGAAGCCATACAGTTTCTGAAAGATTTCAATGATGCCGTGCAGGATAAGTTTCCGGATACGGTTACTGTGGCCGAAGAGTCTACTTCCTGGCCCATGGTATCGCGCCCTACCCAAATTGGCGGACTGGGCTTCGACATGAAGTGGATGATGGGCTGGATGCACGATACGCTGGAATACATGACCAAAGACCCCATGTACCGCTCTTACCATCAGGGGCAAATTACTTTCAGTATCATTTATGCCTTTACCGAACATTTCATGCTGCCCCTTTCGCATGATGAAGTAGTGCATGGCAAAGGCCCTTTGATAGACAAAATGCCGGGGGATGAATGGCAAAAGTTTGCCAACCTGCGTGCCCTGTACGGTTACATGTACGCGCACCCCGGCAGCAAACTGCTGTTCATGGGCGGTGAATTTGGGCAAACCCAGGAATGGCGGCACGAGCAAAGCCTGGACTGGCACCTGAACGATTTTCATTTCCATAAAGGCGTACAATTGCTGACCAAAGACCTGAATGATCTGTACAAAACAGAAAAAGCCCTGTACGAAAAGCAGTTCGATTGGGATGGCTTTGAGTGGGTAGACCTGAACGATGCCCACAACAGTGTGATCACTTTCCTGAGAAAAGGCAAAAACCCGGAAGATGAGATACTGGTGGTGATTAACTTTACGCCCGTGGTGCGCGAAAACTACCGCGTAGGCGTAGCCCACCCCGGCCATTTGAAAGAGATTTTCAACAGTGATGACACCAAATACGGCGGAAGCGGCGTACACAACCATTCGGTAGAATCCATGCCGGTGCCCATGCACGGTCGGGAGCGTTCGGTAAACCTCACCCTGCCCCCCTTGGGTGTGATGTTTTTGAAATTTTAGTAATTTATATGCCAGTGGCTGACACCTTTTCTGTACTGCACTTTACAGTAGGTGTCAGCCACTTTTAACACACTTTTTTGAAATTTGCAACCGGAGCACGGGCATCCCTGCCCGTCGCCCAATGGGTGGAAACCCTCCTGGTTTTTAGCAGGTTTTCCGCTACATAAGCGTTATTATTGCTGAAACCAGGAGGGTTTTATGGTAGAATAGCTGGCAAGCCTAATTATTTTTATTAATCAGGTTTACAACCACATTGATGATGAGTTCCTTCTCATTCGCTTTGCTTTCGGCGATCATAAGGGTGAGGGCCACCAGGGCATTGTCGGCAACCCGTTTGCTGCCATCGGCCTTATAAAGCAGGTTATTTTTGTCAAGAAACCACACGAACATACCCGCGGCAATCCGTTTGTTGCCATCTGAAAAAGAATGGTTTTTGACGACGAAGTACAGCAAGTGCGCTGCTTTTTCTTCTACACTTGGGTACAAATCAATACCGTCAAAAGTTTGGTAAATAGTATCTACAGAGCTTTTAAATGAATCATCCTTTTCATTGCCAAATAGTGAACTTGCCCCATGTTTCTCCCGCCACTTCCGAATTTGGGCAATGGCTTCTTTATATGTTAACCGGTATACCTCGCCGGATTCAGTATCCCGTACGGCCACTTTCTGGTGATCGTACTGATCCAGAATATCCAGCGCGTACGCATACTCCTGCAATACCTTGAGGATGCTGCTTGCCTCGTCTGAAGAGAGTTCTTTCCGTTCGGGCAAATCGCTAATCATCTGAATGGCTTGTTGTAAGTTGTTGATGTACTTTTGCTGCTCTTTCAGCCTTCTCTCATTCAGCGCATACCCCTGCACCAGATAATCCCGCAGCACATTCGTAGCCCATATCCGAAACTGCGTTCCCCGCCTGGATTTGACCCGATAACCGACAGAGATGATAACATCCAGGTTGTAGTGGTTCACCTGGTAGTTTTTGCCATCCGAGGCAGTTGTCCGGAAATTCCGGACAACTTGATTTTTTTCAAGTTCACCTTCTTTAAAAACGTTGTTGATGTGCTCTGAGATGGTTTTTTTGCTCTTGTCAAAAAGCGCTACCATTTGTGCCTGAGTGAGCCAAACAGTGTTGTCATCCAATCGCACCTGCAATTGGGCCTGCCCGTCTTCAGCGGCATAAATTTCTATGGGGTTTTGCGTGTTCATGGGGTAAATTTACGAGAAATTGGCTTAATTTATTAGTGGATTTTTTGTAGAAAAGGTGTTTTTGAAATTAGGGGTGGATAGGTGGTTTGTTTGTGGTATATTTACTTTTTGGATAAAAAATGGAACTTACAATTTTGCATATAAAGTGCATAATGCTCTTTATCCATAATTTGGTAATTATTGTATGATGGATAAAAAATTACTTCAACAGCTTTTTAGCGCAAGCCATTCTTTTGATTATGACAAAATAGAATCTCCTATTGAAGAAATTCTACTGAATCATATTGTTAAATTTCTAGCTAATGAAACCAAGATAATTACACAATATCCTATATCAACAATTAGTGGAAACTTCAGGGCTGATATTGCATTGAAAAATGGGAAAAAAGTGGTAGTTATTGAGTGTGATGGAGAAAAACATCACACAAAAGATAGAGACGATTGGTATGATGAATGGAGAGATACATTGATCCTGATTCAAAGGAAGGCTCAGGTTATATATCGAGTCAAGGGAACAGATATCCTAAATAATTTATACAAGGTTTTTGCTATAATATATGCTCATGACGAGGATATGTTTGATAAAGAATATGCCGATCGAATTGAAAAAGTTGACATTAATGGAAGTTGGTACAAAAAGCAAGTTTTTTACAATTATCGAAATGAAAATGGTCAAGTAATCCCATCAATGACTGAAGTAAAACGAAAGGAATTGGAAAAGGATTTTGACAGCTTTTGGTATAATTATGTTCTTTATTCTTTACTTCACAGTAACAAGAATATCTATGAGCTTATTGATGAAATGTCATTGAGACATTACGAATCACAGGACTTAATTGCAATGATAAATGAAAGATATCCAAACCTAAAATTAGAAAATGAAAAACAATTGCTGACACTGTATAAAAGGGACTAAGAACGTTTTTTATATCAAACGATCACTACCATATAAAAAGGAGAATAGAAAGATATAAATTCAGTATCTTTACTGTATGATAAAACGAATCTATATTGATACTTCGGTGTTTGGCGGGTATTTTGATGCCGAATTTGAAGAATCAACTAAACCATTCTTTGAGAGAATTCTAAAGCAAAAGATAAAGATCATTATTTCAGAAGTACTTGAACTCGAGCTATACAAAGCACCTGAGCATATTATTGACTTCTATGAGTCAATTCCTGAAGAGATAATCGAGAAGGTAGAATTGACAAATGAAGCCAGCGAATTGGCTGAAAAATATATTATTGAAAAAGTAGTTGGAAAAACAAGCCGTGCTGATTGTCAGCATATTGCCATAGCCACCATTTATAAAGCAGATGTATTAGCAAGTTGGAACTTTAAACATATTGTCAACTTAGAAAAAATTAGAGGATACAATTCGATAAATTTTCGCGAAGGGTATCCTATGATAGAAATTAGGACACCTAAAGAAATATTTGGATATGAAAACGATTGAGAAAGAGAGCATGGTTAAACGGATGAGAGAAATTCGTGACCAATTAAATAAGGAATTTGCGGGTATGGATTACCAAGAAGAAAAGGCATATATCAAGCGAGAATTAGAGGAGTTAAAAACCAAAAGGAAGGCGGCGAATAACAGAAAATAGCTGAATAAAAATGAAACAACAATTCACACTTCTCCTAATTCTACTAACCACCCCCCTACTCGCCCAAAACATATTTTCCATACAAGGCAACCAAACCTATTTAAACGGGCAGCCATTTCAGTCCATTGGGTTGCGGTGTTCCAATGCCTTGCTTTCGGATGAGACGGTGGACGACCTCATTAGCCATCTTGATGCATATAAAAGCTATGGATTGAACACCATCAGTGTGTTTTTCATGGGTTCGCGATACAGCAACGTCAACGGGTACAACCCGGATGCTACGTTGAAAGATGTTTACAAAGAACGCATGGGAAAAATCATTGAAGCCTGCGATGAGCTGGATATGGTGGTGCTGGTAGGCATATTGTACTGGGGCAGCGGCATGAGCGCGTATGCCAACGAAACGTATAAAAAGTGGCAACAGCAAGATGTCAACAACGCCATCCGCCATACCGTGAACTGGCTGCAAGAGAACAATTACCGCAATGTGTTTGTAGACCCCGACAACGAAGGTATGGCCGAACGGGGGATGGGCTTCAATATGGACGAAATGATTTGCGAAGGCAAAAAAACAGCCCTCGAAATCCCCATAGCCTACAACGGAAAAGGCTACCCGCCCCCCTGTGCCGATCTTGCGATTCATTTTGGGTTCAAAACCCAGGCAATGCCCTATATCCAGACCGAAGGCACGCCCCCGCAATACTGGGGCGCCTATTCCAAAGAAGAAGGACTGGATCATTACATCAACGTCGGCATATACACCGAAGGCAAGAAAGCCGCCCAACTCAAAGAAACCAAGGAATTGTTGGATGCAGGGCATGGCTACCTCTTCGCTTCCACCTGGCTGCAAAACGTGCCTCCCAATTACGATGTGGGCGGGGATGGCGCTCCCTGCAACCCCGGCATGAAGTGGTGGCTTGAGTTTATTAAGGAAAATTATGGTGTGAAAAAAGAGTAATATTGAGCCTTGTGTTTTGATTTTTCCTAAAATGTAATTGTACTAATCATTGCAACTTAGGGTAAAAAATAATAGCGTTCTCCCCGGATGAGCGAACTCGAATTCCGGGGTTTCCTGCTTATATGTAGGGGATGCCGCAATAAATGCGGCAAGAGTCTCTTTTTTTGTTTTAACCCTAAGTTAATTTGTCAGTACATGTAATCTTGTCTCAGTGGAGTCTTTAGCACGAGTTGCTTTTTGGACACATCTCAGTGCCAGCGGGGTTACTCGCAGAAAACCCCGCGTGGAGTGTCCCGCGTGGAATGTCCCGCTTAGACTAAAAGAGTAATATCAGCATATTAAACTTTGATTTTTTGATAAAATGTAAATCCGTTATTAAAGAAACTTTTGTGGACTAAAACTTTGTAAACAAAAACCTTATTCCTTTCCGTGATGGGCAATGGAAGGGGAAATAATCTCATGACCCAACCAGGAGCGCCTTGTATGTATTTTTAGAATAAAGCATTTTATACAAAATATGTGCGATTGCATCTTACTTTTGCCCCCTTCGTTACAGATTATACTTTTCTCATTGTAAATTTGTTGGTAAAGAAAAAAAACATGCGTTTTCTCAAATTTTATAAATACCAGGGCACGGGTAACGATTTTGTGATGATTGATAACCGTGAAGCATTTTTTGATACGGAAAATTATGCCCTCATCACCCGCCTTTGCCATCGTAAATTTGGCATAGGTGCTGATGGCCTCATCCTGCTTAACCTGCATCCTGAATATGACTTTGAGATGGTGTATTTTAACGCAGATGATGCCAGCCTGAGCATGTGTGGCAATGGAAGCCGTTGTGCGGTTCATTTGGCCCGGCACCTGGGTATGATTGGTGATAAATCAACTTTTCTGGCCCATGATGGCGTACATGAAAGCTTTGAGGAAGACGGGTTGATTTACGTAAAAATGAATGATGTACAGGGGATAGAAGAAGTGGAAAATGGCTACTTCCTGAATACCGGAACCCGCCATTATGTCAGGGTAGTGGATAACCTGGAGACTTTTGATGTATTTACCCAGGGCAGGCATATCCGTTACCACCAAGCCTTCCAGCCAGAGGGCACCAACGCCAGTTTCATAACGTTTCATGGTAATGAAATTAGCATGCGGATTTATGAAAAAGGCGTAGAAAATGAAACATTATCATCAGGAACGGGCGTAACGGCCGTAGCACTGGTGGCTGCCACCCTTAAAAACCTGCAAAGCCCGGTGCGGGTGAATACCCGGGGAGGTGAGTTGCAAATTTCTTTCGAGCCGGGAGAAAAGAATAAATTCAGGAATGTATACATGGCAGGCCCCGCTGAAATGGTTTTTGAGGGCACTGTTTTTGTGTAACAGCCAAAGAAGTTATATAATACGACTTTACGCCAAAACGGTAATAAGAAATTTAGATATACAACTTAGAAAATACTATTGAAATGTTAGACCTGATTACAAAAGGAATCTCTAAAGTATTTGGCACCAAATCAGAAAAAGATATAAAACTGGTGCTTCCTTATGTAGAGAAAATCAACCAGGAATATGATAAGCTTTCCAATATCAGCGATGACGAGCTGCGGGGCAAAACCCAGGAAGTAAAAGGCCTTATTGATGATTACCTGAAGGATATTGACGAGCAGATTGCCGAACTGCATCAGTACATTGCCGATAATCCGGATTTAGATATCGATGCCAAAGAAGACACTTTCGGCCAAATTGATAAACTGGAGGAAGACCGGAACGATAAGCTGGAAGATGTGCTGATGGAAGTGCTTCCGCTTGCTTTTGCGGTTGTAAAAGAAACTGCCCGCCGCTTCAAGGAAAATGAAAGTATCACCGTAACCGCCACCCAGCGCGATAAGGAAATAGCAGCCAAACATAAACACGTTACCATTGAGGGGGAAAAGGCCACCTGGCACAACAGTTGGATAGCCGGGGGTACGGAAATTACCTGGGACATGCTGCATTACGATGTGCAGTTGATTGGGGGCATGGTACTCCATCAGGGAAAAATTGCCGAGATGGCCACTGGTGAGGGTAAAACACTGGTTGCTACACTTCCGGCTTATTTGAATGCCCTCGCCAAACGGGGCGTACATATCATAACCGTAAACGACTACCTGGCCAAACGGGATAGTGAATGGATGGGGCCACTTTTTGAGTTTCATGGCCTGAGTGTAGATTGTATAGACAAACACCAGCCCAACTCAGAAGAGCGCCGGAAAGCTTACGCTGCTGACATCACCTACGGTACCAATAACGAATTCGGTTTCGATTATTTGCGGGATAATATGTCCAGAAGTCCCGAAGACCTGGTGCAGCGCCCTCACCATTTTGCCATGATAGATGAGGTAGACTCCGTGCTTGTGGATGATGCCCGTACGCCACTCATCATTTCTGGCCCGGTGCCCAAAGGGGATGAACACGAATTTTATGAGTTAAAGCCCCGGATTTCCCGCCTGCACGAAGCCCAGAAAAAGCTGGTGAGCGAATACCTTAACAAAGCCAAAAAACTGATTGCAGAAGGAAACAATAAAGAAGGAGGGCTGGCACTTTTCCGGGCTTACCGGGGGCTTCCCAAATACAAACCGGTGATCAAATATCTGAGTGAAACGGGTATCAAGGCCATCATGCAGAAAACAGAGAATTTCTATTTGCAGGACAACTCCCGCATGATGCCCGAGGCCGATGAGCCGCTTTACTTCACCATTGACGAAAAATCGAATTCCGTTGACCTTACAGAAAAAGGCATTGACCTGATTACCGATGAAGGAGAAGACCCTAAATTCTTCATCATGCCGGATATTGGGGTGGAAATCGCAGAGCTTGAGAACAATAGCGACCTTTCTGACGAAGATAAAGTACAGCGAAAAGACGAGCTGATTCAGGATTATTCAGTGAAAGCCCAGCGTATCCATACCGTAAACCAACTGCTCAAGGCTTACACCCTGTTTGAGCGGGATACCGAGTATATCCTGGTAGAGGGAAAGGTAAAAATTGTAGATGAACAAACCGGGCGGGTAATGGAAGGCCGCCGGTATTCAGACGGGTTGCACCAGGCTATTGAAGCCAAAGAGAATGTGAAAGTAGAAGAGGCTACCCAAACCTACGCTACCATTACTTTGCAGAACTACTTCCGCATGTACCATAAACTTTCGGGGATGACAGGTACAGCCGAAACCGAAGCCGGTGAATTCTGGGATATTTACAAACTGGATGTGGTGGTTATTCCCACGAACCGCCCCATTGTGCGGGATGACCGGGAAGACCTGGTGTACAAAACCATGAAAGAAAAGTTCAATGCTGTGGTGGGCGAAATTCAGGAGCTTACCGGACAGGGACGGCCGGTATTGGTAGGTACAACCTCTGTAGAAATATCAGAAGTACTGAGTCGTATGCTGGATCTGCGCAAAATCAAGCACCAGGTACTGAATGCCAAGCAACACCAGCGTGAAGCAGAAGTGGTGGCCGAGGCAGGCAAGCCCTCCACAGTAACCATTGCTACCAACATGGCCGGGCGGGGTACCGATATTAAACTGACACCTGAATCGAAAAAAGCAGGCGGACTTGCCATTATTGGTACAGAAAGACACGAATCGCGGCGGGTTGACAGGCAGTTGCGCGGACGTTCCGGACGACAGGGAGACCCCGGGGCTTCACAGTTTTTTGTATCACTGGAAGATAATCTGATGCGTTTGTTTGGCTCTGACCGCATTGCCCGCCTTATGGATAGAATGGGACTGGAAGAAGGTGAAGTTATCCAGCATTCAATGATTACAAAATCTATTGAAAGGGCGCAGAAAAAAGTGGAAGAAAACAACTTTGCTATTAGGAAACGCTTGCTGGAATACGACAACGTGATGAACCAGCAGCGGGAAGTTATCTACCGCCGAAGAAAAAATGCCTTGTATGGAGAGCGGTTGCCGCTTGATATCATGAACATGATTTATGAAACCAGCGAAGATACCGTACTCAATACCAAAGGTGTAGGCAATTTCGAGAGTTTCAGGCTTACAGTATTGAGTTCATTGGGCATTGATTTCCAAATTGAACAGGAAGAATTTGATAAAATGAGTGAAGCGGCCCTGACAGAAAAGCTGTACCAGGAGGCTTATCAACATTATCAGCAAAAGAATCAGGCGATTGCCAGGCAGGCGCTTCCAGTTATGAAGAATATTGCCCTTACCCGGGGGGCTACTGTAAAAGAAATTTTGGTTCCTTTTACCGATGGCAAAAAACAAATTGGTGTAGCCACCGATCTCGAGGAATGCATCGCTTCAGAAGGCAAAACATTGATACAAGCCATGGAAAAATCCATTACCCTGGCCATTATTGACCAAAACTGGAAAGAACACTTACGCGAGATGGATGATTTGAAGCAGTCGGTACAGAGTGCTGTGTATGAGCAAAAAGATCCGCTCCTGATCTATAAATTTGAGGCGTTTGAGCTATTCAAGCGGTTTATTGCCAAAGTAAATGAAGAAACTGTTTCTTTCCTCACAAAAGCAGGCATTCCCATACAGGAGCCAGAGAAGATGCAGGAGGCCCGACAAGTACGGAATGACCGGCAAAAGCTTAAAGAATCTAAAGAAGATGTAAATTCTGCATTGAACAGCCAGGCAAAGGCAGCAGCCAACACCAACCGTCCGCCGGCCGAACCGGTAAAACCTGCTGCCACTCAGAAAATTGCCGGCAGAAACGAGCGGGTAAACGTGCAGTACGCTGACGGAAGCGTTAAGAAGAATGTAAAGTTTAAGACTGTGGAAGAAGATATCATAAATAACAAATGCGTGATTGTGGAAGATGAATAAACATTACTCCACCTTCCTGATAAGAGATGCTGTGTACATTAACAATTAAGTTTCTAATAATCTCTGATTTTCAGCGCGTTGGACTGGGAGGCCCCGCCTGAAAGTTTAGCGGGCGGGCGCTGGATTTTGTGCGTTGAAGTATGGGATGTCCCGCATTAAACTTTCCACGACCCGGTTCGCTACGCGCTCATCAATGACGGCAGATTTGGACGCTAATCAGATACGGAAACTTCGGAGTTCGTATAATTTATACCAACACATACCGGTGCGGACGATTTTCAATTCTTTTGATGAGGTTGCGGGCTTCCAGGTCCAGTTTTACGGTTTCTACATACCAGCTTACCGAGCCGTCAAATTTGCCGTTTAGTTTTTCTTTGATGTCGGCTACCATTTCTTTGTAAGAGGGTTTGCCTTGTTGCAAAGCTTCCAGAATGCTGGAGCGAATGGTGTCGTATTTCGCTTTGCTAATGTTTACGCCATTTTTTCCTTCGGGGTGGAGGGTAAGAATTTTTTCTTCCATGATGTTTAGCATTTACAAAGATGAGAAATATATTCAAACCATTGTTTAATACGACAAATATGAAAAACGAGGGTGACAAGTTTTGTCAAAAAAGAAAAACCTTCTAAAAAACAAAATATGATTGCAGTTATTCAGCGTGTATCCCGGGCTTCCGTTACAATTGATAACCAAATGAATGGTGAAATCGATACAGGACTTATGATTTTATTAGGAATAGAAGATGCAGATACCAAAGAAGATATTGATTGGCTGAGCCGGAAAATCGTCAATCTCCGCATTTTTGATGACGAACAAGGTGTAATGAACCGCAGTTTGTCAGATGTAGATGGCGACCTGCTCATTGTGAGTCAGTTTACCCTGCATGCCAGCACCAAAAAAGGCAACCGTCCTTCTTATATTAAAGCTGCCAAGCCTGATGTGGCCATTCCTTTGTACGAAAAATTCATTATTACTTGCGAAGGCTTGCTCAACAAAAAAGTGGCTACCGGAGAGTTTGGTTCCAATATGCAGGTAGCTCTGGTGAATGACGGCCCGGTCACGATTATTGTTGATACGAAGGATAAGAAGTAGAGTGCATTTACTCGATGCAATACTAAGATATCTCTCTCTTATGAATTAAAAAAAATGTAACAGTGTTGAGCTTTTCTTCGTTTCTTTATTTAAGAATTTGCTTAAATAAGAAATTATGAAACAACATTGTATACGAGTATTTGCGGATCAACGACAAATCCAACGTTGTGAGCAAAGAATTGATCATGTAGATGCTTCTATTACCGGATTATCCCGAGCACTAAGCCTTGCTGGAAATGAGGTGCGGTTAAAAATCTTATTCCTGCTTTTTGAAGAGCAGGAACTTTGCGTTTGCGACCTGAGTGATATTCTGAAAATGAACATTGCAGCAGTATCTCAGCATCTAAGAAAACTAAAAGATGGCAAAATAGTGCATTTTAAGAAAGTTGGGCAAACTATTTTTTATAGTTTAAATCCTGACTATGCCCAGTTGTTTCAAATATTTTTTGAGTTGATTGCTGACAATAAAAAAATAGAGGGGGTAACATGAAACCGAAGAATAACTCTTTAGCGGGAATTGGTTTATTAACAGCGATTACAGCCTCTCTTTGTTGTGTTACACCTGTATTAGCTTTTATTGCAGGAGCAAGTGGTGTAGCTGCAACATTTTCTTGGCTTGAACCTTTCCGTTCCTACCTTATTGGGCTGACTGCTCTAATATTAGGTTTTGCATGGTATCAGAAGTTAAAACCTAGATTAGCAGAAAGGGTAGCTTGTGCATGTGAAGATGATAAACAACCTTCTTTTTGGCAATCTAAAAGGTTGTTGGCTATTGTAACATTGATTACTGTGGTTTTAATTTTATTTCCAGTTTATTCCAACACCTTTTTCCCTGATAGTGAAAAACAGGTTATCGCCATTCAGGAATCTAATATTCAAGAAGTGAAAAGGTCTATTAAAGGTATGACCTGTACGGGATGTGAAGAACACGTTAAACATACCGCTTTGCAACTGGATGGAGTGCTTGAGGCCAGAGCTTCTTATAAAGAAGGAACGACACACATAAAATTTGATCAGGGTACTATCAATGTTGATGAGATCGCCAAAGTTGTTGAAAAAGAGACGGGATATACAGTGATGAACAAGCAAAAGCTTTAATCATGGAAAAAGAAATTATCTTAGCATCTACCATTACCTGCCCTCATTGTGGACACCAAGAACAGGAAACCATGCCCACAGATGCTTGTGAGTATTTTTATGCATGCACAAGCTGTAAGGCATTATTAAAACCTAAAACAGGCGACTGCTGTGTTTTTTGCTCATATGGATCGATAAAATGCCCCCCGGTACAAAAAAATGGCTTAAGTTGCTGTTGAAGAGATTTCCTTTAAAAATCAGGTAAGGCTGAGTATCAGAACAATACCCCAACGTTCAATGAAAAGAATTCCTGGTCGCCAACACCAACCTTAATGTTATCAAGCCAGTCTGTATTTGTACCATTATTGGCCGCCCAGGAGCTGACAAGTGAGCGGGTATATCGTGCCTCTAAAAACATACGCAGTTTAGGGGTCAAATGAAATTCGTTACCAATTCCCACTGTGTATCCAATATGATACCTGAAAGCTGTAATGTTACCGATGGTATTATCAAAAAAACT
This sequence comes from Cyclobacteriaceae bacterium, assembly GCA_965230065.1. GTDB lineage: Bacteria > Bacteroidota > Bacteroidia > Cytophagales > Cyclobacteriaceae. The sequence goes on from OZ245942.1 coordinate 2,408,132, forward strand.
GTAAGTTACAGTACTATACTGATAAGAAGGGTCAGCCGCTGTTAGTTTCCCCTTCAATAAAAAAGCATTATGTAAACCCAGCATAGGATAAAACTTGATATTTCCATTGCCAAATTCATAACTTACAGTGAGAGGAATATCAAGATACTTTGACCTTTCATCTATTACATGATTTTCATCTACATCAATGCTTCTTCCTGAATATAACACATACCCATTCAGGCTTAATCGGTCAGTTAATCCGTATTTGAGCTTTGCACCAAAATTGTAGGTTGTTTCATAGCTTGAATGATCAACAACCTTGCCTCCCACCCAACCAGTTAGATTTAACCCAACCGTAGGCCCAGCCCAAAACTTTTTTTCGGTTACGTCCTGAGCATAAATTGTAGAAAAGGAAAAAAGCAAAAAGGAGAGGAAACAAAGCGTTTTCATGATGCAGATTTTTTAGGTTATTATGTATGAAAACGCAGTGATTACTTAAATATTTTTTCTGCCTAAAAATTTAAATTCAAATAAAAAATCAATTTTTAGCATGATATACTCATTTTTTCTTCTGTGCAAAAAGCCAGAGCAGGAATTCAGGCTCGCTATAGGCATTGTCCCAACTGTTGTGCCCTACGCCGGGATATTCGGTATATTTTGGGTCGCCTCCTGCTTCTTTTAAAGCTGCTACCATAGCACGTGAGAGCTCGGCAGGCACCACTTTGTCATCCGATCCGTGAAAAACCCACAGGGGTATGTCTTTGATGATGCCTGCTTTGCTCAGGTCACCCCCTCCGCATACCGGGGCAGCAGCGGCAAACAAATTAGGCTTGCGCATGCAAATGTCAAAAGTGCCGAAACCACCCATAGAAAGGCCGGTAATGTACAAGCGTTTTTCATCAATATTATACTTTTCCATCAACTGATCCAGCGTTTCCATCACAAGTTGCATATCACGGCTCATTTTACTTCGTAATTGAATTTTTTCGGCTTCCTTGGAAAACTTAATATTGGCCCAACTTTTTTTAATGGGACATTGTGGTGCTATTACGAAGCAGGGATATTTTTCCATCGCTGCATCAGTAGCATAAAGGGCTGTTCCGTGCGTGAGTTGTGCCGTATTGTCGTTGCCCCGCTCCCCGGCCCCATGCAGAAAAACTACTACAGGATAGGCCTGGTTTTCGTCGTAATTTTTTGGTTTTAACAAACGATATAAGAGGGTATCTGAGGAATTGTTGATATACGTTTGTGGCTCATACCGCTCTTTGCTTTGTTGGGCAAATCCGGCAGAATACATTAGTAAAAACAGGCAACATAGTATGGTTTTCATGGTCACTAACTTTGTTCTTCAGGATAAGGAATAAATACGAAGTTGGTAAAGTTTTCGTCTACCACAAAAAGGCAACAAAACTCATCAGGGTCTTTAAATGCTTTTTTGAATTCTTCTGCATCTTCAACAAGCTTGCGCTGTACAAACTCATCCAGGTAAGTAACGTTGTAGTTCCAGTTTGTAGCCAGCTCTCCTTTTTTGATTAATGCCTGTCCGATGGGAATGGCTACCTTGGCAATCGGAAAAATAGGATAATCGGAAAAGCCACGTTTTCTGATATGATAGGATGCTTCTTTCAGGGTTTCGGATACCACCACAAAGTCTTCGGTGATGCTCCCTAAATATTTTCCATTCAGTTCGGGGTCGTTGTGCATGATTTTCAGGGTTTTGTACAGCAAAAGTACAACGTAGCTGTACAAAACCCCAATATCATGACCCTGAGTTTTGCTTGGCTTTGATGTAATTTTTCAGGAATGGCTCTACATCTTCGGCCCCCAGGCGACGGGCAATGATTTTTTTGTCTTTATCTAAGATAAAAACACGGGGTACAGACTCAATATTGTATTCGTACCGGAAATTGCTCCGCACATGAATATCCCCGGCATTGATCCAATCCAGTTGATTCTCTTTGATGTAATCTTTCCACTTTTCATCATCCGTAATTGTATTGATTGCCAGTACTTTTACGCCTTCATTTTTCAGGTTTTGGTATGCCTGGTACACAATAGGCGTTTTCTTTTTACAATTACCACAGGTAGGGTCATAAAAATACAAAATCAGGTAGTTGGCATCAATGGCATATAAATTTACAGAACGTTCCAGCGTGTCCATCAGCGTCATGGGCGGCGCCTGCTTGCCAATCAGGGTAGGCTTGCTTTCTTCTACTTTCTCTTTGATTTTGGCCAGTACTTCTTCATCCAGCCAGGGCGTTTTGCCGGCGAGGTAATAATTTTCTGCCAGCTTGATAAACACAGATTCCATACCCATTACATTGGATGTTTCGTATTTGCTGGCCAGGTTGGTAAGTACATACCGGAACATGTCTTCGTTTCCTTCTGTCTGGCTGATGACTTCCTGCGCAGCTGCAAAAACAGAATCGGGCTGTTGCACAACCACCTTGTCAAAATACTCCATAAGTTTGGTATGGAAAACAGGGGTTTTAAGCATACGTGCGTCAGAGAAAGCGATATGATCTAAGAAATGGTTTTTATAGTACTGATACTTGGCCTGCTTAGGGTCTTCAGCACCCTGCCCAACGGTTTCAGGCACTTCAATAACCTCAGAAGATTGAATGACCCGGGATACAAACAAATCAGGGTTATCTTCAACCAATTTTTTTCTGTATGATAAAAGTTCTTTATTAATATCCTGTATTTGTTTTTGCAGTTTTGCGGCAGCGTCAGCATTTTCTTTCTGGGTTTCCAGGGCTTCTTTGAGTTTTGCTATTTGCTGTTGTTTTTCAATGCCATATTGCTGCAACTGCATAAACACCTGGTTTTCTTTGGAACCCTGTATTTTAATAGAACCTATGGGATCTTTGGCATCGGTTTCAATGGAAAATTGCTGTTCGTTTACGATAATCTCGAGGTACAGGTTCTTGGGTGCATACACAAAATAAACGCCTCCTTCCAGGGGTTTATCTCCTTCAAAAACAAATTGATGGGCATCATTAATGCGGGCGGTATCTTGCACATATTTTTTGTCGCCATAATAAAAGCCCAGGTAACAAACTGAGTCTGGTAAATTATCAACCTTTACAGCAATTTTATATCCGTTTTCAGTTCCGGATGCAAAAAGTGGGGTAGAAAAAAAGCTTAAAAAAAGAAGGATAAATAGATTTCGGTACTGCATAGCTAAAAAATCATGTTTGAATGATTCTTTGCAAATAACGTGCAGAGCATGCAGTCTGTATCCAAAGTGTAAAGAAATTGTAGAAAATTAAAGATTTTTACACAAAATCAATGCTTAACTACTTCACCGGGCTGTTCTTCTTCCGAAGGGGTTTGCTGTTGGTTTTCTTGTTTTTCATCTTTTTTATTGGCAATGACGGATGTAATAACCCCTGTGGCCAGGATGCCAATGATGATACCGAGCGAAAGTCCGATAGGGAATTTGTAGTAATGAATCAATAACATTTTTACACCCACAAAGCCCAATACGAAAACCAAGCTTAGCTTTAAGTAGCGGAACTTGTCAAGCACAGAAGCCAGTACAAAATAAAGGGAACGCAAGCCCAGAATGGCGAATACATTGGAGGTAAATACAATGAAAGGATCGGTGGTAACAGCAAAAATTGCCGGGATAGAATCGATGGCAAACATCACATCAGATGTTTCTATTACCATGAGCACCACAAACAGAGGTGTTGCTGCTTTTACACCATCAATGCAGGTGAAAAACTTGCCACTTTCAATACTATTACTTACCGGGTAAATCTTTCGGATTAGTTTGATTACGGGGTTCTTTTGCGGCTCCACACTTTCTTCATGATCCTGAAATAATTTAATGGCTGAGTAAATAAGTAATGCCCCAAAAACATAGGTTATCCACGCAAAATTATTGATAAGTGCTGTACCCGCAGCAATCATAACACCCCTGAAAACCAACGCACCGATAATGCCCCAATACAAAATCCGATGTTGATACTTTTGAGGAATATTGAAATAGGCAAAAATCATTGCTATCACAAATATATTGTCTACACTCAGTGATTTTTCTATGACATAACCAGTAAAAAAATTGAGGGCAGCTTCCCTTCCCGACATTTTTATGCCAATTTTGTCGCCAATGCCAAGCCAGTGCTCCTGGTAAGCAAAGTAGAGAAAAATATTAAAGAGAAAGGCAGTGAAAATCCAGATGCTGGTCCAAGTCAATGACTCACGGAAGGTAATGGCATGTGGGTTTTTGTGAAAAACACCCAAATCAATGGCCAAAAATACAAGAATAAGGGCAATAAAGCCTAACCAGATCCAAATCTCCATTTAGTGACGGTTAATTGTTCGGAGTACGTTTAAAATTTTAATGTAAACTGAAATGGCCGAATACATTTGGTTTTCACAAAAACAAGAGATAATTAGACAATATTAGTACCAAAAATAAGGAATAAAACTTACAATTAGATAGATTCCTTACTTGTAGCACCATATAAGCCCATAATATTATCTTTAGCATTCGAGACAATCAATTATTATAATGCAAAATTATATAAAAATAATACAAAAAACTACAATTGTACCAAAAAGAAATGTTTAAAAAAATATTAGTCAAAAATATCTTGCTGATAGCTATTTCGCTAATAACAGCCTGTACAGCAAGCAGACCCAAAATTAGTGAACGTAGGTTTAGTAAGATGGTTGAAAGTTCGCCTGTATTTAGCCGGAATTTTACAGGGTTTGCCCTGTATGACACCGAGCTTGATGAAATGGTATACGAATATGAGGCGGATAAATACTATACACCTGCCTCAAACACTAAAATTTTTACACTTTTCGCCGGTTTACAATTGTTGGGAGATCAAATTCCTGCGTTGGAATATGTGTCCAGGGGAGATTCCCTGATTTTTACCGGAACGGGTGATCCTTCTTTCCTGCATCATGATATTGCCATTATTGATACAACGTACGAAGACAAGGTGTACGATTTTTTGCAAAACCGCACTGAAAAGCTGTTTTACGCAGAAAGGCCCTGGCAGGACAAATATTTTGGCCCCGGATGGGCGTGGAGCGATTACAGCTATTATTATTCTACCGAAAAATCAGTTTTTCCCATTTATGGAAACGTGGTCCGGTTCGAGTTCAAAGAATATATTTCCAAACCACTGGCAAACCCTTCCTATTTCACCTCTTTGGTTGAAGCCTTTCCAGATGAAGATGCGCCGTATTACATATTCAGGAACCAGGCTGAAAACCGTTTTGTGTATCGCCCAAAAGCTGATTCACTTTCATTTGAAATTGACACACCATTTAAGGTGTCAGATGCGCTGGTAGTGAATTTGCTCAGCGATACCTTGAAAAGAAAAGTAAAAATGTACAAAGGAAACCTACCGCAAGACAGGATTACTTTGTACAGCTTGCCTGCCGATAGTCTTTACAAACGCATGATGCAGGTGAGCGATAATTTTATTGCAGAGCAGTTGTTGCTGGTATGCTCATCGGTGCAAAACGATACCCTTAGTTCTGACTGGGTTATAGATAACATGAAAGAAAATTATCTGAGCGACTTGCCCGATGAGCCTATTTGGGTAGATGGTTCGGGTTTGTCTCGCTACAACTTACAAACACCCCGCAGCGTTGTAGGATTATTAAAAAAAGTGGACGAAGTATTGGACGATGAGCGGATCAAAAATATTTTTCCGGCAGGCGGAGTATCCGGTACCATTAAATATTGGTACGGAGGTGCTGAAAAGCCTTATGTTTTTGCCAAAACCGGTACGTTGAGCAATAAGCACTGCCTGAGCGGGTTTGTGTATACCCAAAGTGGCAAGAAATTGATTTTTAGCTTTATGCACAATAATTATATTACTTCATCTTCAGTGCTTAAAAAAGAAATGCAGCAGATTCTACAGACTATTTATCTGGAATATTAGCCTGATCTATCTCATTTTAGGAGAAAAATTGTTAACTTATATAGGCTCTTTGAAGTTATATTAATACTAACATTTCACAGGTGTAGGACGGTTCGGCGACCGGGCTGCCGGCGCAGCCGCCTTACTTTATCCGACAGAAAATATTACCGTTATGACCCGATTTCTACTTTTTTTGCTCGCAGGAATGCTTTCACCCATGTGGCTGTCTGCCCAATTTAAGCTGAATGGTTACGCTCAGTATATGCAAACGGGCTGCATACTACTTACTCCGGACGAGCGGTATGCCGAGGGCATTGCTTATAGCACCGATAGGATTGACCTGAGCCGGTATTTTGAAATAGAATTTGATATTTACCTGGGTGACAAAGATGAATTTGGTGCCGATGGCATTACTTTCGTCATTCATAACGATGCCCGGGAGTTTGAAGCTTTTGGCACGTATGGCGAATGTATTGGCTATGGCCGATGGAACCCGGAATTACCTTATGGGAGCTTCATTGCTCCTTCTATTGCTGTAGAGTTTGATACATACCAAAACCCCCGTCAGGGTGATCCCTCCGGCGACCATGTGGCCTATCTGGAAAACGGGGTGAGTTATCATGAAAATTACTGGAATGGCGGAAAAGAAGACCTGAACCTTGAGGATGACAGGTTGCACAGCTTTCGTTTCAGTTGGAACCCTGAAAAACAGGAAATTATTGTGCGCTTAGATAATAATATTGTGCATCAAGGCAAACGCGACCTGATCAACGATATTTTTCAGGGAGAAACCAGCGTGATTTGGGGCTTTACAGCTTCTACGGGCAATAAGCACAATACGCAGTACTTTTGCATCAAACGCATTGCCTATCAGGATAAGTTGATAGAAACACCCGATTTAGGGCAAGAAATTACACTTGTAACGGAATAGCATACCAGACTGCTGAACTTTGCCCACCTTTTCGGATATTGTAAGAAAATTTTGTGCAGATGTTCCGCTGGGTCCCTTATCCTTTTCTGAGGCTTACTCCTGCTTTTATTGCAGGTATTCTCCTTAATGTTTTTCTTGATTTTCAAGTAGCCTGGTGGTGTTTGGGTATAGTGCTTCTGACATATATTATTATTACTTTCCTAACGCCCCGAAAGCATTATTATAAAACAGCACAGCTCTGTGGCATGCTGGGTATTACTTTCCTGGTATTGGCCGGGGCAATGTATACCGGACAATTTACGGCTATCAATCATCAGGAGCATATTGCCAATGATACCGCCGAAACAGCTTATTATACGGCTACCGTGATTGAACCCTCTGCAGAGAAAAAACGATCTTTCCAAACCACCCTTTCTGTTGAAAAAATATTATTTTCTGATACTGCAAAATGGGAAAATAGGGAAGGGAAAGTATTGCTTTATCAATCTAAAAAAGAGAGTGCGAAGGTAGTTCAGTTGCAGTATGGCGATAAAATAATGATAAAAGGAAATCCGGTAAAAATTGCACCACCTACCAATCCGGGTCAGTTTGATTATGGTAAGTTTCTTAGCTTTCAAAATATTTATCATCAGCAATTCATAAAGCCGGGTGAACTGATAAAGTATGACAACCATGTCCCTAACCCCTTCATGGCTGTGGCTTACACAATGCAGGAAAAGTGCACCAAAATACTTTATCAAAACATATCTGATGCTCAAAACAGGGGCATTGCCCTGGCGTTAATTTTGGGCGTAAAAGATGGATTGGACAACCAAATCAGGGAAGCGTATGCCGCCGCCGGAGCCATGCATGTGTTGGCCGTATCGGGCTTGCATGTGGGTATTATTTATCTTATCATTTCTTTTCTGTTTTCTTTTACCAAAAAACTGCCCGGCGGTAACTGGCTGCATGGCATTTTGTGTTTACTGTTCATCTGGCTGTATGCATTGGTAACCGGGCTTTCCCCTTCGGTAATGCGGGCGGCTACTATGTTTTCCTTTATCATTGTGGCAGAAGCAGCCCGACGACAAACCAATATTTATAATACCCTGGCAGCTTCTGCCTTCTTTTTGTTATGTATAGACCCTTTTCTCATTGTTTCGGTAGGCTTTCAGTTATCCTACCTGGCTGTGGCGGGCATTGTGTATTTACAACCCAAAATTTACAGATGGCTGTCCTTTGACCATTGGCTGCCCGATAAAATATGGCAACTCACGGCGGTATCCATTGCTGCCCAACTGGCTACATTCCCTTTGGGATTGTATTACTTTCACCAGTTTCCGGTGTATTTCTGGCTGGCCAATTTACTCGTTATTCCGGCTGCTTTCCTGATATTATCTGGCGGATTGGTGGTTTTACTTTCAGGCAGCTTATGGGAAGCCGGAGGTATAATTAGTGGGTTTTTATTGGAAAAATTAATATGGGTCACCAACCAGGGTGTGCTATGGATAGAAAAACTCCCCTTCAGTATCATCTCCAATTGGATGATTGATGAACAACAAACTATCCTGCTGTATGCAATGATTATTTGTGTGCTCCTGCTTTTTCACTACAGAAGATTCAAATTCCTGGTGTATATTTTCGGATGTGTGTGCCTGTTCACCTGGCTTGATTTTGAACGATATGCCCGACAAAACTCCCGGAAAAACATTACCTTTTATGACATTTATGGGGAAAGCAATGTAGATTTTATTGATGGGAAAAGTAGTTTTTTGCTGGGTACTGTCAATGAAAAAACCGATTATATCGTTAGCCAGGCCCGTATCCAAAACGGATTATTACCGGTTGGTGAGATGCAAACTGATGAAAACCTTCTGGCTGAGAAAGACTTTAAAAACCTGCAAATAGTAGTATGGCAAGGGAAAAAAGTCGCTTTTATTACTCATCCATTTCCAAAGAATGGGTTTTTGAGCAAACAAATCCCGATAGATTATCTGGTAGTTTGCCAGGATGCTGTACGCGATCTGGAAAAAATCAGGAAGGGTTTTACATTCACAACTTTAGTTATTGACAGCTCCAACCGCTATTATACGGTGCAAAACCTCTTAAAACAGGCCGAATCATTGGGCATAAAAGCACACGCTGTTTCTGAAAAAGGAGCGTATGTTGTAAATTTCGCTCATGATTCCCATCGCTTTTTCTGACAAATACCTTTACCGCCTTCCTGAAAACCACCGCTTCCCCATTCATAAATACGAGCTTGTAAAAGAACAATTGGAGTACGAAGGCCTGGCCTCCCCCGAACAGTTTTTTGATCCCGGATTGTGTGAAGATGCCATCGTTACACTTACACATGAAAAGGATTATTACCACCGTGTAGTAAACCTGGCATTAAGCCCTCAGGAAATTAAAAAGATTGGATTACCCATCATTCCTATTTCGGTAAAAAGAGCCAGAAATTCTGTGGCTGGTACGGTGCAGGCAGCTGTGTTGGCAATGGAAAAGGGCATTGGCATGAATACTGGTGGCGGCACCCATCATGCTTTTCACAACCGTGGAGAAGGGTTCTGTGTATTTAACGATATAGCTGTGGCTGCGAATTATTTGCTGAATATTGACAAAGTAAGAGGCGTTCTGATCGTAGACCTGGATGTTCACCAGGGCAATGGCACGGCCCAAATATTTGCCAATGACAAGCGGGTTTTTACCTTCAGCATGCACGGGCAGCACAATTATCCCCTGAAAAAAGAAAAATCAGACCTGGATATTGACTTGCCAAACGGAACAGATGACAACACTTACCTGGAAACTTTGAGCGAAACCCTGCCCAAACTCATCCATCATCACCGCCCCGACCTGGTATTTTATCAGGCAGGGGTAGATGTGCTGGCTACTGACAAGCTGGGCAAGCTGGCACTCACCAAAGCAGGCTGCAAAACCAGGGACGAAATGGTATTGACGCAATGTTACCAACACCAAATTCCCATAGTAGTGACGTTGGGCGGAGGCTACTCAGCCCGCATAGCCGATATTGTGGATGCGCATTGTAACACATTTCGTGTGGCGATGGGGATGTTTTGATAAATTTTTTTTTCCCTTTGAATAACTATTATGTGAAAAAAATTCTAAATTTAGCTATTTAGGTTTGGTTAAAAATACTCAATCATATCAAAAATAGATAGTGATATTTGACGTTATCTAGGGAAAATGTAAGCTATGGTATCGGTACGTGATATACTCATCATTTTACTCTCTCTCACTTTTCTTGCAAGCTGCGAGGATGAGGTAGGGCCTGTCTTTGTGGAAATCCCCGGTAAACTGAAAAAAGAAATGAGCTTTTGGGATATAAATGGGGAAGAGCCAATGGGGTATGCTGAATATAAATACGGAGCGCATGGTAAGTTACTGGAAGAGCATTTAAGCATTATTTCACCAGGAAAGAGTATGATAACCAAGATAGGCTGGTAAGGGAAACCTCATATACTAATCAGCTTGGGGAGTTTTTAAAAGGCTCTTACAGCTTGTTTGAATATGATACACAAGACAGATTGAAGAAAAGAGCCGGTTATTATAAAGATCGATTAAAGCATGAAGTATTCTACGAATATGATGAAAAAGGAAGAAAAGTAAAGGAAAGCTTTTTTCAGCCAGAGCATGATTTTGTTTTTTCCTATGAAATTTTTAGTTACAGAGAGGATGGGTTGTTACATGCGGTTACTGCATACCACTATGATGGAGGTATCAAAGATTATGTATTAAGTAACTCAAGTTGCTACCTATGAGAAAAAGTGTTATCGTATTGCAGAATATAGTAGTTTTGAGGTTACCACACATCAAAACATATATTTTTATGCTCAACGACAACACCATTGCAATATACGTGATTTTGGACGATATTCTTCAAGCTATTGGCCATCAAGAAGATCAACAACGCCGTGTAAACGATGCGCTTATACTAACTACTGCTTTAATAGCCGCTTGGTATTTTGGGGGGAACTGGACCACTGCCTTGCATTATATGCGTTCCCATCACTGCTCCAAGATGTTAAGCTCTTCCCGTTTTAATCGGCGATTACATAGCATTGCCGTGTTAGCCGAATATTGTTTCCGTTTGTTAGGGTGGGCTTTTAAGGTCACCAACTTTAGGCAACGTTATCTATTAGATACCTTTCCAGTACGGGTCTGTCACAACATTCGTATCGCTCGTTGCCGGATGCTGCAAGGAGAGGATTATCGGGGTAAAAATACCTCTAAGCGAGAATATTTCTATGGCTATAAAGTGGCTTTAGTACTCAGTGAAGAGGGATTACCCGTAGAACTAGCTTTTATACCCGGCTCTTACAGCGATCATTCAGCTTTAGCCCGCTTAGACTTTGATCTACCCAAAGGTAGTATTGTCTGGCAAGACAGTGGATTTACCGATTACCAATGGGAAGATTTTTATCAACAAGAAGAACATATTGAGTTTGCTACACAGCGCAAGAAGAACTCTCGGCGGGGGGATAGTTTTATAGATGCTATTGCCAAAAAGTACAATCGGAAAAAGATAGAAACCGTGTTTAGTGAAATTACGGCCCGGTTTGCCAAAAACCTGCATGCCGTGACAATAGCAGGTTTTCAGTATAAAGTCTTTTTAACGATCATGGCTTACAGCCTGATCAAATATATTCAGGTATAAGTAGCAACTTAGATTAAGTAGTATACATGAATATGAATATGACGAAAATGGTAAATTGATAAAAAGATGGATTGTAGATGGTTTAAGTTATAAGCCCCCGGGTTTTGAGCCGGGCATAGAAAAAGAGTATATTTATAACCAGGAAGGGGTACTCATAGAAAGCAGAACATATGATCCTTATATAAGTTTTTTTCTATTGCATATGAATCGGTATGAGTATTATTAAGTATTACCAATCAATCGCTTCAGTTATTCCCACGCATTTCCTGCCTACGCATGGGCATGGTGTCAATGAGGGAGAAAATTTCGGAAAGACTCAGTTTTTCATACCGGGCTTTTACACCTCCATCCAGGCCAATGAGTATAAATCTATCATCACCTACCATTTGGGTGATCTCCTGCCATATTTTTTCATTCAGCTGGCCTTCATAATTGGTGGGGCGGTGTTGGCCATCTGTTAGGAAATACGCGATTTTCCTGTCGATAATGCCATTCTCCTGCACTTGCATGGCTTCTACGGCACTATTTAATGCTGCTTCACTTTCTACTACGCCCAGCACAATTCTGTGTTTCCATTGCAGGTCGGCAATTTTATCAATGCTTGGTTCAGAATGATGAACTTGCATAAAGCATATAAGGGACAAGATGATGGTATAGGCTAACATATTGGGTGTTTATTAACCTAACTGTCTGCAAGCGAAATTGTTAGATGGCTACTAATCCAGCTCAATCGTTTTCCCTGAGGCTGCTGACCTTCTGGCCGCATCCAAAATTTCTACTACGGTCATGTTGATTGGCAATGAGGATAAATCGGTGGGCAAAACCTCAATTTCGCCCCGTATCACGGCAATAAGGTAAGAGAAAGGGTCATTATAAGGCTTTGGAAGGGCTGGGGCTTCCAAAGATTGTTCGGGGGAGGACGCATTAACCCGGGTTTTCATACGGGTTGCATCTACGGTATGCACATACCCTGTTTGCCCGTACACTTCCATATCTTTCCGGTTTATGGGCCAGTTCCAGGAAGCCTGAATAATGCCCTGGGCCTTTGGGTAAGTGACAATAATCGTAGCTTCATCATCCACTTTTGGGTAAATATCAGGCTTTACTTGTTGGGTAACGGCAGTGACCGATTGGGGGCGTTCTCCCTGCATCAGCCAGGTGATGAGGTTGGCACCATAGCAGCCAAAGTCAATGAGCGCGCCGCCTCCGTTCAGTTTGGGGTCGGTGAGCCACTCTAAAAACTCATCATTCACGCCAATTTCTTTAGGGCCGGGGTGGCCATCATGCACCACAATTTTACGAATATCTCCGATCTGCTTTTCTTCCATAACCATCTCAAAAGCTTTGTGCGTACTGCCATACCAGGTAGTTTCATAATTGGTAAGCAAGTGTATATTGCCTGCTTTGGCCGCTTTTTCCATGGCTTGCGCATGTTCGTTACTCACGGCCAGGGGTTTTTCTACCATCACATGAATGCCAAGTGGTGCGCAGGTTTCCACTACTTCCAGGTGCCCGTAAATGGAATTGAATGCCGTAACTACTTCAGGCTGGGTGGTTTTCAGCATGGTTTCCAAATCATCGTAAACGATATTCATAGAAAAACCATAACGTTTTGCATACCGGGAGGCCAGTTCCCGATTGGGTTCTGCAATGCCTACAATGGTCAAATCCTCCCGGTCGGCCTGCCTGAGTAAGCCATGTACATGCGAGTGCGTAAGCCCGGCTATTCCAATTTTCACAGGATTTTTCTCATCAGTTTGTGCATACATTACCGAAGTAAAAAGAGCGAGTAGGAGTATTAGAGCAAGTGCCTTCATGCATTTAACTTTTAATTGATAATTTCAGCCGTGCAGCTACAAGTTACAGGCCATTAGCACCAACCAAGCTTCTGATAAGGCATGCGGCTTGGAGCTAATAACTATTTTAAGCTTTATCTCCATCCAGCCACTTTTTCACAGGCACCGGGCGGTAGTTTTCCATTAAAGTAAACAAATCATCCAGATTATCAGCAAAAAGGGCGATTTTCCGGTTGAAAGTTTTGAGCAACCCGTTTTCTTCCATGCTGCGGAAGAGGTTATCCAATGGGTCATAATAACCGTCAACATTCAGAATGCCAATGGGTTTTTGGTGCAGGCCCAGTTGTGCCCAGGTGAGCATTTCTGCCAATTCGTCCAGCGTGCCAAAGCCTCCGGGCAGCACAATTACCCCTTCGCACAGGTCAGACATTTTCAGTTTCCGTTCGTGCATGGTTTCTACCATAATCAGTTCGGTGATGCCTTCATGGGCTACTTCCTTGGAAGACAAAAACCGGGGAATAACGCCAATAACCTTTCCTCCATTTTCCATAGTGGCATTGGCTACCACGCCCATCAACCCCAGTTTTCCGCCACCGTACACCAATGTAATCTGCTTTTCTGCCAGCATTTTGCCCAGTTGATGGGCTGTTTCTGCAAAAACAGATGAATTTCCCTGACTGGATGCACAAAAGACCGCGATACTTTTCATAATAAAACTGTATATTTATTCTTCCGGCAAACTAAATTTTTCAAAGCATCTATGAAAGCTTCCATTGTTATATTTATGTTATGTGGGTTTTTAAGTTACGCGGCAAAATGCGCTTCAACTGACCTTTCCCCTGAAGATGAGGTAATTCAAACCATCCAACAGCTTTTTGATGGAATGCGCAAAGGGGACAGCACCATGGTACGTTCTGTTTTTTATGAAAATGTCCGTTTGCTCACCATCGTTAATGAAAATGAACCTATTTTACACGAAGGGTCAGTTGATAAATTCGTAGAAGCTGTGGGTACGCCTCATGAAGAAATATGGGACGAAAGAATTGGTAAATATGAGGTGCGTATTGATGGGGATTTGGCTTCGGTCTGGACACCTTATACTTTTTATCTTGGAAATGAGTTAAGCCATTGCGGGGTAAATGCATTTCAATTATTTCGCAACAAAGAAGGATGGAAAATAATTCAAATCACAGATACACGACGGAAAACAGGATGTGAGAAATAGAAAGCACCAATGACAAGTCATAATAAATACATATTGCAAAATTATGGTGCAGGCGTCCCGCCTGTACAGGCGAAATGCTGGAATCAGCCCCGCCTGTACTACAACCTAACACTTTTTATTTGCCTACCATCAAATATTCTCAATAAACTGTTATGTGGTATTTTTTTTCTCTCTTTGCTGGCCTGTCAGGCCCAAACCCGGAACGTAGCAGAAGGTGATGCTTTACCCACACGCCGGGAATTATCCAGGGCATTCCGGGATAACCACCCTTATTTGATTGTGTACGGAAACCAAAACCCTGCCTATGGTAACAAATACAGAGCTGTCGCAGAAGAAGTGCAGGCATTTTTATCTGACCGAAAAGTAATGATAAAAGCAGATGATGAAGTGCTTCCACACGAACTTTCTGAGAACATCCTCTTTCTTGTGGGTACGGCTTCATCCAACCAGGTAATTGCCGAATTATCAGAAAACCTTCCGGTAAAACTAGAAAAAAACAGCTTCACCTTTGCTGGCAATAGCTATTCTGATTCGGCTAGTGTTTTCCTGCTTCCTGTTTATCCCAATCCATTAGCTACGTCCCTTCCGGTTTCTTTGCTTACCGGCACCAGCGATGCCACTTTATCTTTTGTGTATGCCCATCAGTGGCAATCTTTGCTGCGCGAACGCTGGGGATATGCCATTTACCAGGACGGAAAACGCAGGGTCATGGGCCTGTTTTCAGACAGCCTCTGGCAGGTAGATCCTTCTGTACATTTTGATTTTGGATCTTCAGGAAAAGTGGTGAAAGAAACACCCCACTTTCGTTTTACCATACATCAGGTTTCCCTGCCTACCTCAGAAATAGAAACCATCGCCCGGGCTTGTGAAAACTACACCCGGTCTATCGACAATTTTTTGGGTTTCCGGGATTTACAGAAAATTGATTACCATATCTACCCTTCTACGGAAGTGAAAGGTTTAATGACAGGAAATACCAACCAGGGGCATGTAGATTTTGAGAAGTATGCCGTACATACGGTAATCAATGAAGAATTTACCGGTAATTTCATTGCAAAAGAAGGGGAACTCATTATCCGACATGCCCTGGGAAAACCACAAATCAATGCACTGGAACAAGGATTGGCCATTTCTTTTACCCATGCCTGGCAGAAAAAAGGTTATCAATACTGGGCGCAACGTTTGTTCCAATCAGGCAATATGCTTTCGCTTACCGATTTGCTAAACGATGAAATGTGGCAGAAAGAGTCTTATCTGATAACAGGTTGTCTGGCAGCCACTTTTACTGATTTTTTGGTGCAGTATTGGGGGAAAGATGTTTTTTTGGAAAAGTACGAACACTGGCAGCCTACAGCCCAAGAAATAACAACGCTGGAAAAACACTGGCATGTGCATTTGGCCGAACAGACAGAGGCCTTTTCTATGACAACGCCAAATGCACCAAAATCCCTGCCTTATTGCGAAGGGTTTAATTTTACACATGAAGGATATCAAATTTACAATGGGTATAATTCAGAACGGGCCACGGTTTCTTTGCAAAAACTCCACACCCTGGGCAGCAATGCAGTGGCTTTGGTGCCTTATTCCTTCATGCGCAATCCTAAGTCGCCATCCTATTTACCCATCAACAGAAGTGCACATGGAGAAAACGATGAAGGGGTCATCCACTCGGCTTTTGAAGCAAAACGCCGGGGTATGGTTACCATGCTAAAGCCCCAGGTGTGGATTAGGGGCGGTTGGCCAGGCGATGTAGCCATGCAAACCGAAGCAGATTGGCAGGCATTTTTTGAATATTATTACCGATGGATAAGGCATTACGCCTTGCTGGCCGAAATGTACAACTTTGATATTTTCTGCATAGGTGTAGAGTTCAACAAAGCCACACTGGCAAGGGAAGATGATTGGCGGCAAATGATTAATAAAATACGGAAGCTCTATTCGGGCAAGCTCGTGTATGCTGCTAACTGGGGCGAAGAGTTTGAAAACATCACCTTTTGGGATGAACTGGATTACATTGGCATCGACTGCTATTATCCGCTTTCTAAAAATACTAATCCAACAGACAGGGAATTGAAGAATAATTTTGAAAAGATTTTGGGTAAAATAGAAGATGTTTCGGCTAAATATGACAAACAAGTCTTTTTTACAGAAATTGGCTTCCGTTCGGTAGCAGGCACCTGGGAAAACCCGCATGCCGAAGCCGGAGATCGTGCTTCTAATGTACAGCATCAGGCACGCGCTTATGAAGTTGTTTTACAAAGCCTGCAAAACGAACCCTGGTGTGCCGGGCTTTTCTGGTGGAAATGGCCCACCGATTTAGAAGATTCCAACGCCACTGACCGCCGTTTTATTCCTGCTGGCAAACCAGCGGAGGAAGTGGTGGGGAAGTGGTTTGGGAGATAAAGAATAAAAACAGTTAAACGTTATTGGTTATTAGTATATGCCGCTAATAACCAATAACGTTTAACAAATAACAATTTTCAATATCAGTTATAAAACCGCTGCTTCTAACAAAGTCAAACTTTGCGTAGCTGTATCCATTCGAGTACGGATGCCGAAAGGAAGGGTCAGGTTTTTGTCAATATGCCCGAAAGAAAGGCCGTACATTACCGGAATGCCCAGGCCTGATAAGCGGTCGTGCAGGGTTTCGTACAACGAAAGTGACCTGTCAAAATCTTCAGCTTCGCAGTCGTTGAACCTGCCCAAAATGATACCGGCAGCGTCTTTTAGCTTTCCTGGAGTGAGCAGCAGTTGTGTCAACATCCTGTCGATGCGGTAAGGAGCTTCGCCTACATCCTCTATAAATACCAGCTTATCTTTGAAATTCAGGTCATACGCCGTGCCGTTCAAAGCTGCCATTAGCGAAAGGTTTCCGCCTATCAATGGACCTTCTGTCGTTCCCGGACTGATGGCGAGTACTTCATCCGGAATAATTTTATCGGTTTCTGTTAAATATTCTGCCAGTGTATTGGGGTCAGGATCACTTTTGGTATCGTTGCGCAGTTGGCCGTTTTCCGGCAATTCTGGCTGCATCAAAACTTTTTCGAAATTGGCTACGGTGTAGTCGTTGTAATCAGACCCACCCATAGGACCGTGGAAACATACCAGTCCGGTTTTTCCGAATATGCCATACAACAAAGCCGTAATATCGCTGAAGCCCACAAATACCTTTGGGTTATTCCGGATTACGTCAAAGTCAAGATAAGGTAATATTCTGGCGCTGCCATAACCACCCCGCCCGCAAATAATGCCATTAATTCTTGGGTCGGCAAACATAGCGTTCAGGTCATCAGCCCTTTGCTGGTCAGTACCAGCTAAATACCCCCGCCTCACCAGCATATTGGGAGAGTAACGAACATTAAAGCCCAGTTTTTCATAGGCCGCAATGGCTTCCCGTAACTGCGTTTCTGTAATAAAAGTAGCAGGTGTTACAAGTCCGATGGTATCTCCCGGCTTCAGCCGCGACGGCTTGATAACGGGAAGGTCAGCAGACTGGCTGGCAAAAGCCGGAACTCCGGAAGCTACTGAAAGTAAAGAAGTGGCTCCCAGTGTGGAAAAAAAATCTCTTCTGCGCATAGTATCGGTGATATATCTAAAAATCAAACTCAAAAAATAGGAGAAAACAATTTTAGAAATGTAATTTGGAAGAACCAAATCATTTTTTTGCAGAAATTTTACGGAGTAGGTTTTATGGTCATTATTATCATGGGCGTTTCGGGTTCAGGAAAATCGCTGATTGGCAAAAAGCTGGCAGAAAAGCTGCACTTTCCCTATTACGATGCCGATGACTTCCACCCTGAGACCAACGTAGCCAAAATGCGAGAGGGTATTCCCCTCACTGATGCTGACCGCCAACCCTGGCTGCAATCACTGGCACAACACATACAGGCATGGGAAAAGCAAGGAGGGGCTGTATTGGCCTGTTCGGCTTTAAAGGAAAAATACCGTGAAACACTTTCTTTCCATTATACTGATTTTGTAAAGTTTATTTATCTGAAAGGTGAGCGGGATGTCATTTTAAAGCGTATGCAGGAACGGGCACCCCATTATTTTCCTCCGGATTTACTGGATTCACAGTTTGCTGCCCTGGAAGAACCTGAGGATGTTTTTACAGTAAATATTGATGCCTCTCCTGAGACAATTCTGCAAAAAATATTGGAATATCTTTCTTCACCCAAAAAAGAATAATACTTCTTACGTGTTTTTGCTTCATCTTTATAAACTTAGTACCTTCATTCAGGAAGTAATAAATTAGCATGGCAAACCCCATTCAATACCAATACGACGAAAAACACCTTGCGAATTCAGAGCCGAATAAATACAAGGCTGAAGACCTGAAATCGGAGGAGATGATCATCAACATCGGACCTCAGCACCCATCTACCCACGGGGTTTTGCGGCTGGAAGTAGTAACTGATGGGGAAATTGTGGTGGATGTTATTCCGCACCTGGGTTACCTGCACCGCTGCTTTGAAAAACATGCAGAGTCTATGCCCTATAACCAAACCATTCCGTATGTAGACCGCATGGATTACCTGGCTGCCATGAACTCGGAGCATGCCTTTGTAATGGGTGTGGAACGCATGCTGGGCATGGAGGAGCAAATTCAGCCGCGGGTAGAATACATCCGGGTTTTGGTAGCTGAGCTCAACCGCCTGGCTTCCCACTTTGTGGCCGTGGGCACGTATGCGATGGATATTGGCGCGTTTACGCCCTTTTTGTGGATGATGCGCGACCGGGAACATATTTTGCGCTTGCTGGAATGGGTTTGCGGTGCCCGTATGTTGTACAATTACATTTGGATAGGTGGTTTGTATTATGACCTGCCCATTGGTTTTGAAGAACGCTGCCGCGAATTTATTAACTATTTAAAACCCAAGTTGGGTGAGTTGGAAGGGGTGATTGTCAATAATAAAATATTTGTAGAACGTACGGCCAATGTGGGTGTGCTTCCTTTGGATTTAGCCATTAACTACGGGGTTTCCGGCCCCATGCTGCGGGGTTCCGGCCTGAAGTTTGATTTAAGAAAGGTAGATGGTTATTCAGTATACCCGGAGTTAGATTTCGAAGTTCCCATGGGAGAAGGGGCGATGGGCACAACGGGCGATTGCTGGGACCGAACTTTTGTGCGGGTGCGTGAATGTTATGAATCTGTTCGTATTGTTGAGCAGTGCCTCGACAGGTTACAGGGAGATTTGAAACGTACACGGGAGTTTGATCCCAGGGCAATAGTACCCCGGAAAATCCGGCCAAAGGCACAAGATTTTTACATACGGGCTGAAAACCCGAGGGGAGAACTAGGGTACTTCTTCCGGGCTGATGGCAAAAGCGATATTCCCTTCCGGTGCAAAGCCCGAAGCCCGTCATTTGTAAACCTTTCAGTAATTGGGGAAATATCAAAAGGTGCCATGATTGCCGACCTGATCGCCATTATTGGATCGATAGATGTAGTGTTGGGAGAGGTAGATCGTTAAAAAAAATGAAATTTCGGGGTTACCTTTTTATCAGAAACAGGAACTAATAGATAGAAATGGCAAACAACGAAAATTAATTGGAAATATTTTCTTGTGAAAGCAAAACTAATTTGAAAAAAATTAGTATAATTAATAAGCATTGTATAAAGCTTTAAGATTTTTTTACCGCCTATGAAAAAATTATCTACTGTTTTGTTAATCATGTTTTTAGCCTACTTTCAGGTTTCTGGTATAGCTGCCAGTCATGCAAATACCAGCGAAGGCACCACTCAATTCAATATTGACGAAAATGCAGTATTGTATCCCAATCCGGCGGTAGACTACCTCTATGTCCGTGTTGACCTGCTTAGAAACCAATTCAATTCACCCTCTTTTGAAGTACGCAATATATTGGGCAACAACATGCCAACCCGTGCTGAACAATACAGAGGAGATACATATCGCATTTCAGTGAGTGATTTCCCTTCTGGTTATTATTTGCTCACTATCAGTTGCAATGAGTGCGGTGACGAACAGGGCATTAACAAAGAATCTTACAAATTTTTGAAACAATAATAAAGCTTCTTTAAACATTTACCCTTTCCTTTTGTATTCATTCTGAAAGCCTGCATCTTTGGGCTTAATGAATGATTATGTATACCCAGGATCCCTTTGACTATATCATCGCCGGAGGCGGTTGTGCCGGCCTCAGTTTGGCTTATCATATGCTGCAAACCCCTTTGCAGGAGAAAAGAATTTTACTGATAGACAAAGACAATAAAACCACCAATGACCGAACCTGGTGTTTTTGGGAAAAAGAGCCTGGTCCTTTTGAGGAAATTGTGTATAAAAAGTGGAAAAATCTGTATTTCTATGGAGAGGGCTTTTCCAAATTACTCAATATTTCCCCGTACCAATATAAAATGATCAGGGGTATAGACTTCTATCAATTTGTAAAAGAACAAATTTCCAAATTTGAAAACCTACAAGTCTTACATAGGCACGTTCAAAAAATCGAGGACACTTCGGAGGGCGGTAAAGTTACTTTGGACGGAAAAACATATACGGCCGATTTGATTTTTAACAGTATTCCGCAAAAGAACAGAACAAACAACGACCATTATTATCACCTGTTACAGCATTTCAAAGGGTGGGTAATCCAGGTTGGGCAGTCTGCTTTTAGCCCAGGTGAGGCAACACTCATGGACTTCAGAATTGAACAATACGACGATACCCGGTTTGTATACGTATTGCCCATTGATGAAAAAACAGCCCTTGTTGAATACACTGTTTTTTCCCCGAATGTGTTGGGGCAGGAAGTGTATGAACAGGCTTTGAAAAGCTATGTGAGTGATTTTCTGAAAATTGAGACGTATAAAATTATACACACAGAATTTGGTGTCATTCCCATGACCAATCAGCCATTTCTGCCCAAGCATGGCAAACACATTATCAATATGGGTACAGCAGGAGGGCAAACCAAACCGTCCACAGGATACACCTTTACCAGAATTCAACAGCACACCCAACAGATTGTAAAAGATTTACTTGATGGCAAGCAGCCTTTACGTGATAAAGGTTTTGCCAACAATCGATTTTGGTGGTACGATAGTATTTTGTTGAATGTGTTGCTCAAAAACCGAAGCAAGGGAAAGCATATATTTACCAGTCTGTTTAAGAGCAACGCCGCACCCACTATACTGGAGTTTTTAGACGAAAAGACCAATGTTTTTCAGGAATTGAAGATTACTAACACGGTGCCCCGGCTACCTTTTTTAAAAGCAGCCCTGGACATATTGATAAAGAAATAATCAGTCGTTTTTGGAAGAAAGAAAACAGCAACACACTTCAATATATTGAATAAATTTACTATACTCACCTTTAGCCCTCTCTAGTAATAAAAACAACCAAAACCTAATAACTTATGAGCACGCAAAATCATTATAGCTTTTTTGATGATGTAAGTAAATATGTAGATGAAGCAGCTACCTATAACAGTCATCCTTCAGGGTTAATAGACCAAATCAAAGCTTGTAATAGTATTTATAAATTCAATTTCCCCATACGTACTGATGATGGTAACTACCAGGTGATTACCGGTTACAGGGTACAACATTCGCATCACAAGTTGCCTGTAAAAGGAGGAATTCGATATAGCCATACTGTAAACGAAGATGAAGTAAAAGCCCTGGCATCACTCATGACTTATAAATGTGCTCTGGTAAACGTACATTTTGGAGGCGCTAAGGGAGGCGTTCAAATAAATACCCGGGATTATAGTAAAACAGAACTGGAAAAGATTACCCGTCGTTATACCACCGAACTGATCGGCAAGAATTTTATTGGGCCGGCCATTGATGTACCTGCTCCTGACTACGGAACCGGTGCCCAGGAAATGGCTTGGATTGCCGATACCTATTCGGCCTTTAACCAAAGTGATACCGATGCGCATGGTTGTGTTACAGGCAAGCCCGTGCACATGAATGGCATCCGTGGCCGCACCGAGGCTACCGGCAGGGGCGTGTACCTGGGCATCAGGGAAGCGGTAAGTTTTACAAAAGACATGGAAGCGCTGGGGCTCACCACCGGGCTGGAAGGCAAGCGGGTAATTGTGCAAGGGCTTGGAAACGTGGGGTATCATTCAGCCCTTTATTTGCAAGAGGCTGGTGCCATTATTACCGGAATAGCCGAGTACAATGGCGGGATTTACGATGAAAAGGGTCTGGACGTTAAAGAAGTATTTCAACACATGAAGAGTTCTGGTGCCCTCCTGAACTTTAAAGAGGCTGAAAATATTCCTAAATCCAGGGAGTTACTTGAGTATGACTGCGATATATTGGTGCCTGCTGCCCTTGAAAACCAGATTACGGAAGAAAATGCCCCTCGTATCAAAGCAAAAATTATAGGCGAAGCAGCCAATGGACCTGTAACCGCAGATGCTGAAAAAATACTTTTGGAAAAAGGCATTATGGTGGTTCCTGATATTTACCTGAACGCGGGAGGGGTAACCGTATCTTATTTTGAATGGTTAAAAAACTTATCCAGGGTGTCTTTCGGAAAAATGGACAAGCGATGGGAAGAACTGAACAATGCCCGCATTGCCCGCGCCATTGAGCAGGCCAGTCATACGGAACTTACACCCGAGCAACGGTCTGCACTCATAAAGGGTGCCGGGGAAATAGATATCGTGAATTCAGGACTGGAGGAAACCATGGTAACGGCCTATCATGATATACATGAAACAATGCAGAAAAACAACGCGCCTTCTTTAAGAATAGCTTCATTTATCACTTCCATAGAAAAGATAGCACAAATATATCTTGACAGGGGCATCTTTCCCTGATAAAAAAGTTAATATTTGCGTATTATTTGTACCGTTTTTGCATAATGCTTTTCACGCCTTCTGTGTAATTTTCCTCAACAAAAGAAATAGTGTGAATTACCAGGCTTTTTTAAGGAGATAGTGAAATAAGTATAATAGCATTTAATGGTTTATTTAACTTCTATATTGTTTCGGGCTTGCTTTTTCCTGTTTGTTATTTTGTTGTATACAACCGGCTCTCAGGGAATTTGCCAGTCTGGTAGTGACCGTTCTGATTCGGCTGCGTATCAGCCTGGTATTGTCATAATTAAACTCAAAAATCAGCAAAACATAAGGAAAGCTGGTCCGGTGCATTCTCTTGAAGAAATTGCCAGTGAAACAGGTGTTCAAAATGTTGGTAAAGTATTTCCTGGGCATCGTCCATCCGGTAGTATAGCAGCTCGTGTTAAGCAAAAAGAAGTTGCTTCCCGTTATGATACAGACTTATCCCGTATCTATAAGCTTAAAGTTGATCCAAACAAGGATATCGCTGAAATTATAAGGCAGTTGTTGCGGTATGAAGAGGTGGCCTACGCCGAGCCTTATTATTTGATGAAACCGTTGGCATATGTGCCCAACGACCCGGAAGCCAACACTGAATCAGGGGCACAAAAATATTTACAAACCATCAAAGCCTACGAGGCCTGGGAAATTGAAAAAGGCGATACCAGCATGGTCATTGGGATACTGGATACGGGCGTTGGCCTGGGCCACGAAGACCTGGACAATTTGTTTTATAACCACAATGACCCTATCAATGGCTCGGATGACGACGGGGACGGCTACACTGATAACTTTTTAGGATGGGATATGGCCAATGATGATAACGACCCCAACGCAGACAAAGACACCCACGGCACAGCAGTAGCCGGACTGGCCGCCGCCACCACCGATAATGAAACGGGTATAGCTGGTGCCGGATTTCGTTCCAAATACCTGCCCATCAAAATTTTCAAATCGGAAGACAACTCCTTCAATAACGGGTATGAAGCCATTGTATATGCCGCTGACCAGGGATGCCAGGTCATCAATTTATCCTGGGGAGGAGTCGGTGCATATTCACAATTTGCCCAGGATATTATCAATTATGCAGTGTTGGCAAAAGATGCGGTAGTTATAGCCGCTGCCGGAAATAGTGGAAAACTTGAATATTTTTTTCCTGCTTCTTATAACAATGTATTATCTGTTACCAACTCGGATGTTACTGATAAAAAGAATCCTAATGCCACCTATAACTATTTGGTTGATATCATTGCCCCGGGCACTGATGTTTTCACTACCAAAAATGACGATTTGTACCTTACCACTTCCGGCACATCGTTTTCGGCTCCCTTGGTGGCCGGTGCTGCGGCATTGGTAAGGGCAAAATACCCGGAGCTTACAGCAAATCAGGTAATGGAACGTATCAGGCTGAGTGCTGATAATATTTACAAAACCGGAAGTAATAGTAACTTTTCAGAACAACTGGGCTTTGGCCGTCTAAATATGAAAAAAGCCCTGGAAGAACTGCAAACGCCTGCTTTGCGTATGTTGCAATTTTCCTACGATAATGGCCTCGGAAGGTATGCTATGAAAGGGGATACATTGAGCATTTCTGTAGATGTTACCAACTACCTGAAACAAAGCAGCACTTTAGCTTCGGTAACTTTATCTGCTGCTTCCCCATACGTTAACTTGCTCGATTCGGTACTTCAGATAGGTGCAGTGGATACCTTCGCAGTGGTTTCTAACCAAAACCAACCATTCCGGGTAGTCCTGAGCGAAGATTTGCCCCTGGACGAAGAACTGGTGTTCAGGCTGGGTTTTACAGATGAAACCCACAATTATACAGACTTTCAGTATTTCTGGATTAATGCAACTTCTGATTATCTGGATCTTGATATCAATAAATCCCGGTTGACCATTGGCAGCAACGGAAATATTGGTTTTAACCCTGAGATTAGCAACGAAGCAGGTTTTACCTACAAAACCCAACAGTTGGCCAGCGAATTGGGCTTGGTATTAGCCGCTTCACAAGACAGCGTTTCTGATAACACTATCATCAATTTCACGGGCGGTGACAGAAGTGTTGATTTTACCAAGCTAGCCGATTTGCAACTCGGCAAAGCCCAAACGGCTGGCATTCAGGCGACTTCTGCTTTTGCTGATGAGGGTGCGGATAACCCCATGAATTTGCGCATTGAACAAGCGGTTTTGGGCAACGAAAATGAAAACTATTTTATCGCACATTACCGGGTTATTAATACCGGGGAAGACACGCTGCGCAACCTGCAAACCGCATTATTTTCCGATTGGAACCTGAACGATCCTGAAAAAAATAAAGCAGCATGGGATAATTCACATCAAATGGGTTATGCGTACGATGCCGTTAATAATAATTTATTTGCAGGTATTGCCCTGCTTACGGCCCAGGCTCCAGCTTACTATGCCATCGATAAAGACAGCTTAAATGGCAATGTTATTGATTTTTCCGGCGATTTTGTAGACAGCCTCAAATATAACTTTTTGAAAAACGGCATTGCCAAAACAGAAGCTGGCACTGCAGGAGCAGGCAATGATGTGGCCCATTTAACAGGGGCTATTATTGACTCTTTACCAAAAAATGCAGTAGCCCAGGTTGCTTTTGCCATTATTGGTGGCGAAAGTTTAGAGGAATTGCAGGAAGCAGCCAATGAAGCCAAAACGGCTTACATCAATTATTTAAAAAACCCTGTCCCATTGGCTGCTGTTAAAATTTGCTCAGACAGCACGGCTACTGTCACGCCTCCGGAGGGGGAAAACTTCCGCTTTTACCAAGACCCGCTGATGAACACCTTTTTGCAGGAAGGAAATAGTTTTACCACCGGGCCAATTACCAAAGATTCGGCAGTTTATGTAACTAATATTGATGCGGGCTACGAAAGCACTGTGCGCCGTTTTGACATAAATATATCTGAGCCTGAAGCCAAATTTTCTGTGATAGCGGATGCTAATGCAGGATTTCTCAACGATACGCTTTTTTTAGATGAAACCGAAAATTTTTCACTTCCTCTGCAAGACGAAAGCCTGAATACTGTGCAATGGCAGTGGAATTTTGACAATGGGTTTGGCAGTACGTTGCAACACCCCAAACCGCGTTTTACAGAAAAAGGCAAATATACCATCACCCTTACGGTTACCAGCGAACCCGGATGCGAAACGGAAGTTACCAAAGAAATAACCGTTGTGCGCCGAAGCCCCAGGCCGCTCATTGCCGATGCACACCTTTGCGAAGGCGAAACCGTTTCGCTTTCAGCTTCCAATGCTACACAATTACAAATATTTGCTGATGAATCGCTGGAAACACTGGTGATGGAGGGAAATAACTTTACATTGGGGCCTTTTGCCATCGATACTTCATTTTTTGTAGTGAATACCGATTCTGTTTACCAGAGTTTGCCCCAAAAAGTTGAAATTACAGTAGATGAAGCCGGGTTTGATTATTCAGTAACCATAGATACACTGGATCTTGAAGAAAAATATATGTTACGCTTGAAAGGCACCGGGAATTTACCGGATGACCGGATTTTTACGTGGTTTGCTAACGGCGATTCTATTGGGCAAGGCACCAGCCTGCTTTATAATTATGCTTCACTTTTGAGTGAGCCGGGTATTGAAATAAGCTTCAGGGCCGAAACAGATAAAAGCTGCACTTATAATGTAAACCACACCTTTTCACTGGTTCCCGGACCAGCGCCTTCCTTAAGCGTCGAAAAGCCTTGCCCGGGGGGCAGCATCGGCATACAACCGGAAGGAGGGGAAGTTTTTTATTTTTATGCTGATGATGAATTGCAGAATTTGCTGCACAAAGGAAGCCGGTTTTCCTTTGAAAATTTGCATACCGATACGGTCATATACATCACCAATGTTGACAGTTTGCAGGAAAGCGAACCGCTTACCGTACCAATTTTATTGGATAACTTTGCCGGTTTCACCATGTCGGCAGATACAATCCGGTTAAATGAAACAGATACAGTGCGTTTTTTGGCTTTTACTACAAACCCTAATGAGACGAGAGATATTACCTGGCAATGGGACTTTGGCAATGGCAACACCGCAGAGGTTCCTGCGGTAGTTCAGCAATTTGATACCACCGGAGTATACCTCATCCAACTGACGGCACAGGCAGAAGATGCATGCAAAAATATTGTTGAAAAAACACTGGTTGTAGAAAACATAGCTTCATTGGAAGAAGAGGAGTTGATGGAAAAAGCCACGGTTTTATATCCAAACCCTACGGATAATGCTTTTACCATTGAGAACCCTCATTGGCGGTACAAGCCTCTCACCATCACTATTACTACCCTGCAAGGCCAAAAATTATGGAAAGACGAAGTATATTACCGTACTTATCCATTAAAGTTTGATATTGAGCAGCAACTTGGGAAGAAGTTACACATCGGCACATACCTGGTCCACATTGCATCAAAAGACCATCAAATTATCCGAAAACTGATAGTACGCCCATAAAAGTGTAATCCGAAACAAGTTGGAATGTGAATTGCACATAAATTAATAGTTTAAATTCTTATGTTTTTATCATTTTTTACTTCCTTGCCGTTAAAAATAAAAAGGGCTGCTTCAAAATGTTACAATAAATGGCAGCGCTTTGACTAAATTAATAATACCCATCTTAATGAAATTTTGGAATGGTGGTTGTAATGATGGGACAAGTTGCTGAAATGATACCTGGAAAACAAACACCAATTTTCCATTCTTCCAATGGCAGAAAAGTTTTCTGTATGCTGGCTGCTCCGATTTGTTATCAGGAGGTTGGCCATCCGGGTTTAAAAGAGTGAGATGCGGAAGCAAAACACATTTAATTGGTTGGTTTATTCCTTCCCGGTTCAACTGCTGATACTTCATCTGCGGAAGAACCAGCTATTGCTCTTATGCTGGGTTTTTCTTTTTTCTATTGTAACCGGAAGTTTTGGTAAATTATTAGGGATTCCCTACCTTTTTCTAGATCCCGAATATCTGGGAAAAGTTGGGTTTAGCAGCTTTTTTATCATAGGAATTACCGTAGGCGGGTTTACCATGGCCTACCATATTACCTGCTACATACTGGACGGTGCACAATTTAACTTCCTGGGAACGTTGCGTCGGCCCTTCAGCAAATTCGCCATCAATAATAGCCTTATTCCGATTGTTTTTATACTGGTTTATGTAATCCAGATCATCAATTTCCAGTTTGAAAATGAATATGATACCGGACTATCAGTTGTCATAAAAGTAATGGGGTTCTTGAGTGGGTGCGCCCTGATGTCGGTCTTTTTGCTGGCTTACTTTTGGTTTACCAACAAAGATATTTTCAGGATTGTGGCCTCAACATTTGACAAGCGCCTTAAAACGGTAATTATTACCCGGGCCAGGGCATTGTCTAATTTGAAAGAAGCCAAAGATAAAAAAACCAAGGTAGACTATTATTTTGATCATAAACTGAGATGGAAAAAAATTTCTGCCACAGCTCCTCATTTCGACAAGAAAGATGTACTTAAAGTATTTGACCAAAACCACCTGAATTCGGTTATCATTGAGCTGGTGATTTTTGTTGTCATCCTCATGCTCGGTATGTTTCGCGACAACCCTGTATTTCAGATTCCCGCTGCTGCCAGCGTAGTGCTTTTCCTCACCATTGCCATCATGCTGGCTGGTGCATTTTCGTTCTGGTTGCGTGGGTGGGCTACCTCTGCCCTCATTCTTATATTTTTTGTTCTCAATTTTCTGGCAAAAGAAGGGGTGTTTTCTAATGACTACTACAAAGCTTACGGGTTGAATTATCAAGCTACTCCGGCCAGCTATTCTTTATCAAGGCTGGACTCGCTCAACAGTTCCACGTTTTATCAGGAAGATAAAGCCCAAACACTTCAAATACTGGATAACTGGAAGGCTTTGGTTTCCAGGGATCATTTACTGGAAAAGAACAACACACCCATAAAAAAACCCAAAATGGTACTGATATGTACCAGTGGTGGGGGCTTACGGTCGGCACTATGGACCACTACCATACTGCAAAATGCTGACAGCGTAACCGGGGGTAAGCTCATGGACCATACCCGACTGATTACCGGGGCATCGGGTGGACTGATTGGCGCTGCTTATTTCAGGGAGCTGGCATTGCGCAAAAAATTACAGGAGAAATACCAGCAGCTCACCCCTACCCTTGTAGCTGCCAAAATAGATAAACAAACAAGCATTTACAGCCGGAAATATCTTGAAAAAATTGCCAAAGATAACCTGAACCCTGTCATCTTTACTTTACTGGTCAACGATTTGTTCGTGAAGCACCAGCGTTTCAACTACAATGGGCAATCCTATATCAAAGACCGGGGATATGCTTTTGAAGAGCAATTGAATATTAATACCGAATATATTCTTGATAAAAGACTGGAAGACTATAAAATCCCCGAACAAATGGGGATTACGCCCATGCTACTGATTACCCCGGCCATTGTAAATGATGGCAGAAAGCTATTTATTTCACCCCAGCATGTATCTTACATGAATACCAATCCGGCAGACAGCATTTTGCTGGATAATCATAAGATAAAAGGAATAGATTTTCGGAGATTTTTTGAACAACATGATGCCGGCAGCCTGCGTTTTCTGAGTGCATTGCGGATGAATGCCACTTTTCCCTACGTCACCCCCAATGTATCGTTGCCTGCTACGCCTGAAATGCAAATCATGGATGCCGGGATTGCTGATAACTTTGGTATCGGCGATGCAGTTCATTTTCTGTATGTGTTCCGTGATTGGATTGCCCAGAACACCTCCGGGGTTATTATGGTGTGCATTCGGGATTCTCAAAAGCTGGAACCTACCGGGCAGCAACCGGGTACTTCCCTTTTGCAGCGTTTCAGTGCCCCTTTGCGGTTTTTATACGATAATATTTTCAACATTCAAGATATGAATCATGATGATCGTATCGAGTATGCGCAAACCTGGTTTAAAGGAAAAATTCACCGGATAGATTTTGAATATATTTACAAGCCCGTGGAAGGAGTGCATGAATTTGGGAATATGCAATCGGGGCCGCTCAATGGAGAACTCAAAGAGTGGGCCAAGCGCCCTTCGCTTAGCTGGCGGCTTACCACACGCGAAAAGGAAAGTTTAATGAGCAACATCAATCATCCTGAAAACCAGGCAGCCCTGAAGCTGTTGAAAAAGCTGTTGGAAGAAGATTGAATGTACTTTGTCAGATTAAAAACATAAAACTATTCAAATCTGACAAAGTACAGGCAAATTGAGGCAAAAACACGATTATAATCTTATAAAAATAATTACCTTTAAAAGACGGATAATCCTTTGACAAAAAGGACATCTATGCATCACATCATCGGCGTTCTGGAACGGGTAGTTTATCTGCTGTGCATGACCTGTCGTGCCAGGCAGAAAAGAATATTTTACGCTTATTGTTCTACCTCAAACCCCCAATGTTATGCCGTACAAACTTATTAAAGGAGAATTTCACATTCATTATCCCGACATTCCGAAAAATGGCCCTGAGCCTGATGGTGATACCCTTAAGTTTAAGCCAGATAACCCCGCACTTGCATTAAGTTTACAGCAAACAGGCCGGGGGGCTGATTTTAACCGAAGGGGCATGGTAAACCTGCGTTTTGAGGGTATTGATGCCCTGGAAACACATTTCAACGAAAGCCACCAAAACCTGCAATGGGCTAATGCTGCCCGTAATACCATGCTGGAAACCTGTGGGTTTGGAGAAATTACATTTTTTCAGGATTTGCCCAATAAGGTAGAGTCCGTTGAGCATCATCCCCGGCGGGGTTATATCCTAGCAGGAGGGTTGGATGTTTTTGGAAGGATTATTTCATTCGTATTTACCGGCGATTCTCACTTTGTGGATGGGGCAGAAATATGGGCTGAAGAAGAAACCATTCAAAACAGCCTGAATATGATGCTTTTGGAAGAAGGGTTGGCATATCCGGCCTTTTATACCTCCTTGCCCTGCGAACTCCGGGATGTACTGGGGGCAGCTACTATCAAGAGCCGAAACAACCGTAAAAATATGTGGGAAAACGCGGTTTCTGTCGAGGAAAATGTAGCTGTTCCTGATTTGGCAGCTTTAGAAAACCTCACCATCTGGCCCAAGCTATTCCGCCGCTTGTCTAAATACTTTTCGGCAGGATTTCAAAACCTGGATCAATTTGACAGTTGGCTGCGGGCTGACCCTGTCAACCGGGACGACCGGTTGATTTTGCCTGACAGGGAACTGGGTAATATGCACGATATCATCATAGCCAGCGGAAGTAATTTGCGCATACTTTACCGGCCGGAAGACCTCGTTGTATTACCCGATGATGCCATAGCCATACCACCATGTATCAAAAAGCCTGTTATAGAGCGGTTGTCTGTCCGGATTATGGCGGCATTGGTAAACCCCATTGGGCCCGAACGAGGCAATGAAACCATTACTTTGTTGAATGCTTCTGCCAATGACATTAATGTTGGCGGTTGGGTTATCAAAGACAAAGCCAATGGCAAACAGCCCTTACAAGGCACTTTGGCGGCAGGTGCCACAGCACGGATTCCACTTACAAAGAGCGTAAAACTCGGTAATAAAGGTGATACCCTCTCATTATTCGATACAGAGGAAAATCTGATACACCAGGTCTCTTACTCGAAGCAACAAGCACAAGAGGAAGGTTGGACCGTTGTATTTTAGGCTGTTATCAGGTGAATAAAATTTTTCACACTTTTTCCTGTGCTTTTGTATTTGATTAGCATATTTGTGTAATGCTTCTGGAAAACAAAAAATACACTTCGTTGAAATTAACCCTGAGTGCCGTCCTGATTTTTGTTATATCGGCTTTTGTTTTTTGGCAGCATGGTATTGATGGGAAAATGACACGGGATGGGGCTATTTATTTGTACAGTGGGCAGCAAATGGGCGAAGGAGTACCACCCTTCGCAAGCATTTTTGATCATAAAGGCCCTGTAGCGCCCCTGATTTCAGGTGTAGGTGTTTTTTTTGCAAAGTGGTTTCATACCGATGATGTTTTAACGGTAAGAATCACTTTTTTTATACTGAGTGTGCTAACTATAGTAGCGCTCTACGTACTTGCCCATGCGCTTTTTTCCTCGTATGGTTTGGCTTTGTTAACAGCTTGTTCATTTATCAATTTTTGGGGCTTTGGCATGTACGCACTGTCGGGACCACGGGCAAAGACCCCCATGGTACTGTTAGAAATACTCACCTTATGGCTGACAATACGCAGGCAATGGTTTTGGGCAGGAGTTTGTGGAGCACTTGCCTTCCTCACCTGGCAACCTACCCTTATTTACCCACTGCTTGCTTTAGTGCTCGCGGTGGTACAGTCAGAAGGGAAACAAAAAAAAATAAGAAACGCACTGAGTGTAATAACAGGCGGCCTGGTGCCTTTACTTGTAATTGGCGGATATTTCCTTTTTGAAGGAGCTTTCAACGATTTTGTAGATGGTACATTTTTGTTCAATATTACACACCTTGAAAGGCCTAGCACTTCTATCTTTACCAACATACGAAATATGTTCAGGGCAGTATATTTGGGGTACACAACCATGGCCATTCCGATTGCCCTCGGTTTTTTGGCTATTTTGATGATGAGTATATGGCGCATACAAAAGCACAAAACCATTCGGAGTTGGTTGTCGGAGGATCGTTTTGCAATATTACTTCTTTCTTTTCCCATACCATTCATTTGGTCGGTAATGGATTTTCAGGATTATCCCGATTTTTTTGTTTTTCTGCCCTATGCTGCTATTGGCTTCGGGTGGTTGTTGTATACCACTGTG
This sequence comes from Cyclobacteriaceae bacterium, assembly GCA_965230065.1. GTDB lineage: Bacteria > Bacteroidota > Bacteroidia > Cytophagales > Cyclobacteriaceae. The sequence goes on from OZ245942.1 coordinate 2,441,247, forward strand.
CAAAATCTTGAAAAGGCATTTGAAATTCCTAAAATGGCCGCTCGAGGCTTTATCTTCGTTACCTGTGTTGTTTTGATAGGTGCAGCGGCTGTAAATTATAAAACTACAGCTACTGAGGAGCTCAATGCCCAAAAAGCCTGGGCCGATGAAGTAGTAAGACGTTTTGGAGATGATGTGAAAATAGCATCTATCGGAGTTCCCGAAGCATTGGTACTCCTGCACAAAACCAACCCCAATCCTTATGCATTCATCATTTATGGCATTGACAACCGCATACACGCCAAAAGTGAAGGCGGATTTGACGGATGGTTAGAGCAATTAAAAGCGTACAACCCTATGCTTGTTTTCTTTGGTGTAACACACGGAAAACATATTCCTAAGCTTGAAGTATGGTTAGCAGAAAGCTACAACAAATCTTCCATAGGGGAATGGGAAGTATTTATCCATAAAGCAGTGCCTGATAGATATTTGCCATGAACCTAAGTTGCTTGAAGTAAGGGCAGGCTTTTCTGCCCCCTAACCTATCGCTGCTCATAAGCCGGATGTGAAGGTTTGCCTTCATAGTCTTCCAGAGCTTTCATCACATACTCAATGGCACGGTTCAGTTGGGCATCTTCGCCTTGAGCCAACTCGCCAGGGTTTTCTTTTACTTCAATGTCAGGGTCTACGCCATAGCCCTCTTTGAACCAGGTGCCGTCGGGGTCGTACATACGGAAGGTGGGCACAGTTACCCGGCCTCCGTCAATGAGGGAAGGCACACCGGAAATACCAATCAACCCACCCCAGGTACGGGAGCCGATGAGGGGGCCTAAATCTGCTTTCCTGAAATAGTCGGGAAAGGCATCGCCTCCTGAGCCACTCCAGCCGTTGATGAGCATGGCTTTGGGACCAAAGTGTGCCATCGGGGGCCACTGCCAGTCTTTACCGTCGCGCACCGCCCAATAGGCCAGGGGTTTGCGATCGAGCAATTCAATAAACCGGTCAGGAATTTGCCCGCCACTGTTGAAGCGTTCATCAATGATAAGGCCGTCTTTGTGGTATTGGGCAAAAAACTGCCGCACCAGTTCATTTTGTCCGTCAATGCCCGTACTGCGCACATAAATATAACCAATACGCCCGTCAGAGACTTCCTCTACTTTCTGGCGGTTGTGCTCTATCCAGGCCAGGTGCCTAAGGCGTGTTTCGCTACCCATAGTTTTGACCACTATCGTGCGAGCTCCTTCTATGCTTGGTTCGTCATTTACAGTAAGCTCTACGGTTTCCCCACTCAATCCCTGAAAGGCGGCGTAAGGGGAACGGTCGGTGAGCAGGGGCAGGCCGTTTACAGCGAGAATGTAATCGCCTTCCTCCACATCAACGCCGGGTTCGGCCAGGGGAGATTTTGCTTCTGCATCCCACTTGGCTCCGCGGATGATTTGCTCAATTTGGTAAGCATCATTGTTCAGTGCCCAGTTGATGCCCAGGTAACCCACACTCATGCGTTTCTCATCTTCCTGGTCACCACCGCCTTTGTAGGTGTGTGAGGCATTCAGTTCCCCAATTAACTCCCCCAGCACGTAGTTTACATCCCAGCGGGTAACCGATTGCTCTATGAGTGGTTCGTACTGTTCCCTCACGGCCTCCCAGTCTACGCCATGCATATTTTTATCGTAGAAATAATCTCTTTCCAGCCGCCAGGCTTCCTGGTAAATTTGCTGCCATTCTTCCTGCGGGTCTACTATCATTTGCATGTTGGAAAGGTTCACCGGCTTATCAAGCTTTTGATTTTCTTTGATGTCAACGATATAAGTCTTTCTGTTTTTGGCGATACCCAGCTTTTTGCCATCGGCAGAAACGGTCATACCGTCAGCATCTTCCACAATAGTTTTAGATTCCCGCTCTTCCAGGTCGTAAAATTTAACCGGGCTTTTTTCATCATTAGCTCCTGTATTGGGGCGTTGGTGATAGATTAACTTTCCGGAAACGGCCGCTAAGGATGCATAATTTCCTGCCTCCATGGGTAGCAGTACAAGACGGTTTTCAAAACCTTCCAGGTCAATTTCGGTGGATTTGTCCGTACCTTCCTTTTTTTCTTTATCATCTCCGTTTTTTTCCTCTTCCTTCTCGCTTTCATCTTCTTTGGTAGAAACAGAATCATTCTTCGGGTGGAGGGGAGAGGCCAAATCAGTGGTAAGTGTAACAGCTCCAATCCGGGTGCTGTTGGGGTAAGTAAATGTATTGTCAAAATCGCCGTACACCGGGTTCATTTCCCGCTGGGTGAGGAAATACAGGTACTTCCCAGCTGGGTCAAACACTGGGTTCTCATTATTATAAAAAGCCTCAGTTACCTGATGGCGGGCATCTGTTTCGGTATTGTACAGAAAGATGGAGCGGGTGCGGGTGGTCGTTTCATTGGCATAAGCCAGCCATTGGCTATCGGGCGACCAGGAGAAAGTAAAATTAGACAAACCTCCATGAAATTGATATTGGGCTTTGTCAATGTTAAAAGGCTGCTTTTTGTCAATATCAAAATAGTTGATGCCCATTTCCTGGTCTACAAAAGCCAACTTCTTGCTATCGGGCGACCAGTAGAGCTGGTATTTAAAACCGGAAGCATAATCGGTGAGCGTCTGGTGTGTGTTTTCTTCAACATCCAGTAAAGTAAGCTGATATTCTCCGGAGGCATCGCTCCAGTAGGCAACATATTTTCCATCGGGCGACCATGCCGGGAAACGCTCGGCAGCACCACTGCTGTGTGTCAGGTTTTTGGTTACCCCTTCTTTGGCAGGCACCGAAAATACATCGCCCCTTGCTTCTGCAAGAATGCGGTTTCCATCCGGGGAAATGTCTATCCAATGTACATACTTTTCTACCGAAATTTGCTTAGGCGTTAAAGTAATTTGGTCGGTAACTACGTTGATGGTAACTTCTTCATATTCTTTGGAAGCAAGGTCCATCAAGTACAGTTTGCCTCCGGCCTCAAACACAATATCAGAAGGCCCGGCCGCTGGAAAATGCACATCAAAATCAGTGAAATTGGTGAGTTGGGTAGAAGTTTTACTATCCAAATCATACGCCCAGAGGTTGTATCTTTTTTCTTCCCCCTGGTCAGATAAATAATAGACTGTATTGCCTACCCACATGGGAAATTCGTCATTTGAGGCATTGTTGGTGATATTGACAGAAGTGTTGCTGGCAAGATCGTACGTCCAGATGTCGGGCGCCATACCGCCTTCGTACCGCTTCCAGGTGCGCGCAATCCTGGATATGTAATTGAAGGCCAGCTTTTCACCATCTGGGGAAAAAGAGCCCAGGCTGCCGTAGGGAAGAGGCAGTTTTTCGGGCAGGCCGCCTGCTTTGTTCACCGTAAAAAATTGATTGAACCGCTGCCGTCCACTTTCCCGTGAAGAAGCAAATAAAATTTTGTCGCCATCAGGGTGCCAGTCTAGCATCTGGTCATTACCACCGTGGTAGGTAAGGCGTTGCACCCGGCCTCCGGTGGTAGGTAATACATAAATATCGTCATTGCCCTCGTAATTGGCTGTGAAGGCAATCTGGCTGCCATCAGGCGAAAAACGGGCAAAGGTTTCTTCCCCTTCCGGCGAGCTGAGCTTATAAGCCGTGCCGCCTGCTTTGCTCACCACCCAAATATCCCCGGCATAGGTAAACGCGATTTGCGTAGCCGATACATCGGGGTACCGGAACATGCGGGCAGATATTTGCGCTTGTGAGGCAGCAATGGATGAAAAAAGGAAAATGAAAGTGAAGATGAAGTGATGAGGTCGGGTTGTCATAGTTGTTTTGCTAAGTGATTTATTTCTTAAAAACGGTGCAAGCCCACTTACGGTTCTTAAAAAATTTTGCTAAAATAGCCTGAAAATCATCAAATCCCTGCGTGCCTACATCCATCTTAATTGTGAGAGTGCCTTCTTGTGGTTCATTTATTTTCTTTTTCATGACTATTCAATTTTAGTTCTATGCAAATATTTTTCTATCAATTGTTGCCCATTAGGGAAAAGTAATAATTTGATTACACAATTCTGATTCATTGTTCGCCTAACAAACCATATATCCACCAAAAAAAGTGTAAATTTGTACCCCCTCAATACTTAAAATACGTAGACGGGAAGCAGGAAGCGATGGAAAATAAAGAATACGAATTACACACCTTACCCAACGGTATCCGGATTGTACACAAGCAGGTGCCTTATACCAAAATTGTCCACTGTGGTTTTGTGCTGGACATTGGCAGCCGCGACGAGCAGCCCCACCAGCATGGCATTGCTCACTTTTGGGAGCACATGGCCTTCAAGGGCACCAAAAAACGGAAAGCCTTTCACATCATCAACCGCCTGGATTCTGTTGGGGGTGAACTGAATGCCTATACCACCAAAGAGAAAATCTGCTTTTATGCTTCGGTGCTGGACACTCATTTCAATAGCGCCCTGGAACTGCTGGCCGATATTACGTTCGATTCGGTATTTCCTGAAAAACAAATAGAAAGGGAGCGCAACGTGATTTTGGAAGAAATGTCCATGTATTACGATGCGCCGGAGGAAGCGTTGCAGGATGAGTTTGACGGAGTGATTTTTGAAAACCATCCTTTGGGCCGCAACATTCTGGGCACGCGCGACAGCATTGGCACTTTTCACCGAAACGATTTTCAGCAATTCATCCGAGAACATATGGATACCAGCCGGTTGATATTTACCTGTGTGGGCAATATGCCCATGAAAAAAGTCATTAAACAGGCCGAAAAATATTTGCGCGACATTCCGGCCATCAGTATTGAAGAAGAAAGACAGCCTTTCCTGGGCTACCAGCCCCGGCAGCAAACGCAGGAGCGCCATCTCACACAAGCCCAATGCGCCATCGGTCGTGATGCTTTTTCGCTGCATGATGAGCGCCGCCTTCCTTTTTTGATGCTCACCAATATTTTGGGTGGCCCGGCCATGAATTCACGCCTCAACCTGACTTTGCGGGAAAAATACGGGCTGGTGTATAACATCGAAGCCGATTACAGCGGTTATACCGATACAGGAATGTTCGGTATTTACTTTGGCACCGACCCGCGGCAGTTGAAAAAAAGCATTGGATATGTATTGAAAGAACTGAAACTGTTGCAAAACAAGCCTTTGGGCAGTATCCAACTGCACCGGGCCAAAGAGCAGCTGATGGGACAAATTGCCATGGGCAGCGAAAACAACCAGGGCCGCATGCTCGTCATGGGCAAGAACCTACTGGATGAACGGGAGCTGGAAAGCCTGGACGCCATCTACCAAAAAATCAACCAAGTAAAAGCCATTGAACTGCAAGGGCTGGCACAGGAAATGTTTGACGAAAGTAAGTTGAGCATTTTGTCTTTTGTGCCGAAGAAGGGAAGGTAGTTTTTTGTTTTTGGTCTGTAGTTTGACGTTGTTTTTTTTCCGTCTTCCGTCTTTCGTCTCTAATCCCCTGGTGGCATCAACACCTTGTCAATGATATGCACAATGCCATTGCGGGCCTGCAGGTTGGGGCGCACCAGGTGGGCGCCGTTCACCATCCAGCCCCACTGTGAAGTAGAGACAGCTATCTGGTCGCCTTCCTGCGTAGTAATTTTCATGCCTTCGGCCAACGAATCGGCAGGCATAAAGCCGGGGATGAGGTGATAACGCAGGAGTTCTATCAGCAGGTGCTTTTGTTCTGGTTTCATCAATTCCTGATAGGTGGTGCCAGACAGCATTTCAAAAGCTTCATCTGTGGGGGCAAGCAATGTGAAAGGCCCATCTTCCATAAACTCATTTTTTAAACCAGCCACCTTGATGGCATGGGTTAACTTGTGGAATGAGCCGGTGGCTTTGGTTACGCCCACGATGCTATGTCTTCCAAAATCATCTTCTTCAGCAATGCCCGAACTTTCAAATTCTTGCGAACTGCCCGGCCTGCGACAACTCATCATGCAAATCATACAGAAGAGTATCACATAAAAAGTGTGCAAATACATTCTACACATGGTCTTGTAACTATCTTATCGTTTTTCAGTTTTTTGCGTCGGCATTGGCCGTCCGCCACCGCGGTTAAACATATACAAATAACCGAGGGTAATCACAGTGGTTTGGTTTTGTACCCTCGTAGGAATGGGCGTAATATCTTTTTCAAGAATACTGGCAATGCCAAAATTGTACGCGCCTTCTATGTGAAACATCCCGATGTTGGTGACTATTTCAATACCCAGTCCACCGCGTATGCCAAAGTCCAGCGTATTATCGCGCCCTTCCACGTAGCGAAAAGTAATTTCATCATCATCAAAAACACCTCCTCTTTCTTCTTCGCTGGAAATTAAAAAACCAAGGTACGGGCCGGCATTCAAAAAATACCGTACTGTTTTTTTGCCAATATAAGCATGTCCCAGTATCGGAATATCGATATATGAGAGGCGGGTGGTAAAAATATCAGCTTCGTTGCCAAACGTCTCTATCCATCCTTTTTCAACATAATTCACTTCCCATTGCAATCCAAAATGAGGGTGGGTGATGTATTGCATCACCAATCCAAATGCCTGCCCCCTCAATAGTCCATCGTTTACTTCCCTGGGGGTAAATACATCGGTAGAGTAAATAAAAGAGAGGCTGTTGCCGTACTTAGCCCCCACACTGAACTGCGCAAAAGCAAAAGTGCTGCAAAAAATAAATACAACCGTGATGTATAGTTTTTTATTCACTCCTTTAAAAAATCAAAAATTGCTTATAATTCAGTAATAGCATCGGCAATGCCCCGGGTGCGAAAAGTAGACAGCCCACCGTTTCCATCATCAAATATCAAATAGGCATCCAGGTTTTCCTCCTGTTTTAGTATTTTTTTACTTTCTGCCAATCCCAATACCATAAAGGCCGTAGCAAAAGCGTCGGCTGTCATGCAATTGTTGGCAAATACCGTAGCACTTAGTAAAGTGTGTTCAACGGGATAGCCGGTTTTTGGGTTGATGGTATGGGCGTATTTTTTCCCGTTTTTAACGTAATAATTGCGGTAATTACCCGAGGTAGCCAACGCCCTGTCTTTTACTGCCACCGTTGCCGTCATCTCCCCTTCATCCACCGGGTTGTCAATACCAATGCGCCAGGGCTTACCATATTGGTTCACGCCCAGGCAGCGTACTTCCCCCCCTATTTCTACCATCATATTTTGAATGCCTTTTTGTTGCAAATATTCCGTTACCACATCAATGCCATACCCTTTGGCAATGGCAGAAAAATCTAATTTTATATGTGGCTGGTCTTTCTTTACATGATTTTCAGTAAATTGAATATGCTGAAAACCGGTTAATTGCAGTAAAGAATCTACTTGCAGGCTGTCGGGTAATTGCCCGCCTTTCGGGCCGAAGCCCCAGGCATTGATGAGCGGGGCCACCGTGGGGTCAAATGCCTCCCTGGTTTTTTCATACACTTCCCGGCTCGTTTGCAATACCGGATAAAAATATGGAAGCGCAAACCGGAATGAATCCTGTTGGTTAAAAATAGATATTTCCGAGTCGGGCAGATAATGGTTGAGCGATTGGTTAAAAACTTCCAGCAGAGAATCAATGCCCGTCTGGAAATTACGTGATTCGGTATCCAGGTACTTAATATTGTAAACCGTACCCATGGTAGCCCCTTGCAGTTCTACCTGCCGCAAGGTTTCTTTTTTGCCTCGTTCCTGCCACAAAATGTAGCCAAAAACCAGGAGCAACACCAGGGTAAATATTCTGCTTTTGTTCATGAAAGACAGTGTTTGTCCGCAAATTAAACGTTATTTACAAAAATTGTTTTTAATGTGTAAATTAGTATTGAACTAAGCGGAAATTTCTAAGAGAAGTTTGAAAACAGCTATATCATGCGAGAAGATTATTTACAGGGTGATGCAGATGATTTGAACCCCATAGAGCGGGAAATAGAAAAAGTATTGCGCCCCCTCACTTTTGAGGATTTTACCGGACAACAAAAGATCATTGACAATATCAAGGTGTTCGTACTGGCGGCCAAACAGCGGGAAGAGCAACTGGACCACGTACTGCTGCACGGCCCCCCCGGACTGGGAAAAACCACCCTTTCGCACATTATTGCTAATGAACTGGACGCGAACATTAAAGTAACCTCCGGCCCGGTGATGGACAAGCCCAGCGACCTGGCAGGCATCCTCACCAACATGGAAGACGGCAATGTGCTTTTTATAGATGAAATCCACCGCCTGAACCCAATTGTGGAAGAATACCTGTATTCGGCCATGGAAGATTTCAAAATTGACATCATGCTGGACTCCGGCCCCAATGCCCGCACGGTGCAGATAAAGCTCAATCCGTTTACACTGGTGGGCGCTACCACCCGCTCGGGTTTACTCACTTCCCCTTTGCGTTCCCGTTTTGGCATTACGGCCCGCCTGGAATATTACGATGCTGATTTGCTCACCACCATTGTGCAACGTTCGGCAGACATCCTGAACATCCCGATTGATGATTCGGCGGCTTATGAAATTGCCCGCCGCAGCCGGGGTACGCCACGGATTGCCAACAATTTGCTGCGCCGCACCCGCGATTTCGCGCAAATCAAAGGGGATGGGGTGATTACCCAGGAAATCGCTGAAATTTCGCTCAAAGCCCTGGATGTAGACGAAAGTGGATTAGACGATATGGACAACCGCATTCTTTCTACCATCATCGACAAATTCAAGGGAGGGCCGGTGGGGCTTACCACCATCGCTACTGCCTGCGGGGAAGAAGCCGAAACCATAGAAGAAGTATACGAACCTTTCCTCATCAAAGAAGGCTACATCAAACGCACACCCCGGGGCCGGGAGGCGACTGAAAAGGCATACAAACACCTCAACCTGGTGCCCTCTAACCGGGCAAGGGGGTTGTTTGATTGATTAAATGGTTAACTGTACCCATGCTCTGTGCAGAACATTTTGAAAATGCTTTTTAACCGTTCTGTGTGCCACAGACCGGGGGGTTAGGTTGTTTGATTAGAGAAGAATCGTGAAATTGTAATCGCTTCGATTCAGGCTTAGTTGTATTCCTTAAAATATAAAATGCTGCAAAAAAATGTAATCCCGAAAATCATAATTATTGCGGGCTTTCTAATATCTATTAATCTCTATTGGGTTATTATTGGAGGCCCAATCTGCTTAATTGGAATTCTTTATTTTCTTTTTCAAAAACGCCCGGTCATCTCCAAGGTAATATGGACTCTTTGGCCTCCATTATTAGTCTATCCTGCTTTTGTGGTATTTTTATACATTAGTGGTGCGATCGGAACTGCGGTTGCCCAAAAACTTGAATTTCGTTTTCCACACAACTTTAGAGGAACATCTGTAATTATTTCAAACATGCACTGCGGACAAGGTTTTATAATTAAAAATGACCGAGAAGTTTTGAACATACCTGAGAATGGAATCCTTTTTTATAAAGGAGACATTGAACATGGATATATTAACCATATTTATACTACTTACAATGAAAAAGGGGAATTGATAGAACTGCCTGAATTACACATTCAAGACTTTAATAACTCAGAGCCAAATCCTGACAGTACAAAGCTTGGCGTTTTCTATAGCTGCCGTCCAATTATGTCACAAGAACTTCCACAGGATAGTCATAAACTTTCATATACACTTTCAACTTATAAGGAAATTGACCAGTATCATGAATTTCAATATGGCAGAAAATTGGATGAATTAATTGATAGTTTAGTCATAAACTGTAAAAACTAAATCCAACCTCGTTTAAAAACGAATAAATAAAAAAATAGCACCTTGATTATTACCCACCTGAACAACTCATTCTTGTACGTGCAAGCTATGAAAGTAACCTTACCTCTTTTCTTCTTCTTCCTGTTATTTCCTGCATTCGGCCAAACTCATTTAGCCATTAAGAAACCATCAGGAAAGAAAAAAGAAGAATTTTTTATAGGCGGTTGGTTGATTTACAAGCTAAAAAACGATGATAAAATCCAAAGAGACGTTATTCATGGGTTTGATGTAGAACAGGGAGAAGTAGTTTTCGAGTATATATCTGTTCCCTTAAAGGATATTGAGTGGGTATACAGCCAAAAGGAACACCGAAATACTTACCAAACCAAATTGATAGCAGCAGGGGTGTTGTTTCCTATCATCGACCAGTTCAACAACATGGTTATCGCTAAAAATGATTTCAGATGGAGCCAGGGCGTACTGATCACCTCCGGAGGTTTGATATTAACGGGACTGAGTATTAATCTGTTGAGAAGAAAGAAATACCGCCTAAAAAACAGGTTCAGGCTCTTGTTTGTGTTTTGAAGGGTATGTGAGCAGGGAAGTTTAATCTTGAAAAAATACTTTTTGTCCTGATAAGGCTTCCTACAAAAAACCTCACCAGGACAACAGGTTATCTTTCTTCTCTCATTTTCACTATTGCGACATAGGCTGGCTATTGTCGCTTCCTTCTTTCAGGTCATTGTTTTGGATAGATTTTCTCTTTCTGGACTGTGGGTTTGCATCCAGTTTTCCAATCTGATAACTGAAGTTGATTTTAAAGCTCATGTTATTCATGATATTGGTACTGTTTTGAACAATTGTGGGGGAAACCACTTCAGAGCGGATTTTGAAGTTCTGGGTTAAAAAGTTGTCAGCCCCGATCCCAATACTTCCTTTTTTATTGTTGAAGTCTTTTTTGATGTTCAAACTGTAAAAGGCAAAACTTCCCTGATAACCCTGTAATTGTACCTGACGCCCCCGGGCAAAAGCAAAGAACTGTAGCCCCCAGGTGTCGGCAAACTGATAATTGCCAAACATCCGGCCACTGATTACCCATCCTTCGTTGCTGGCATTGTAAAGGGGATTGGGATCATTGTTATCCAAAACAGCATAATAGGTATCAATGCCTCCGTTCAGAGTAAACTTCTTGGAAATATCAATGTTGGTGAAAATGCTGAAACCATACGCATCTTCTTTTCCGATATTTTCATACGTAGTGAAAATAGTATCCTGCCCCAATACGCTGCGAATGGGCTGGATGGCCCCGGTGGTATTGCGCACAAAGCCTGAAAAACTTAGCATTGATTTTTTCAAAAATGTACTATATGATACTTCATAGTTGTTGGTATACTCCGGTGCCAAGTCAGGATTGCCTTGCGTGATATTCAAAGGGTTGGCAGCCTGAATGTTCGGGTTCAAAAACTGTAAAGAAGGCCGTTGGATACGGCGGTTATAGGCTACTTTTATCATATTCCCGTTTTTCAGCTTTCTGGAAAGGTTTACGCTGGGCACCAGTACACCATACGAGGGAATGTCTACTTCCTGTTCGTCCTGAAAGTTGGCATCTATGGTAGTGTATTCGTAACGGGCTCCGGCTTTCAGGCTGTAATTTTTCAGAAAGTTGAGGGTATAAGACAAGTAACCGGCCGTGATATTTTGCTGATAATTGAATACGTTGGTGAATTGTCCATTCTCTACAGGAGTATACGTCCCATCTTCATCACTTAAAAAGTACTGGTAATCGCTGGATACGGAACGCATGATATTTTTGCCCCCAAATTCTAGCATTTGGGTTTTACCATCCCCGATGGGTGTTTGGTAATCCAATTGTACGGTTATTTCTTCGTTAAAACTCTGGTTTTCGTTTTTAATACCGTTCAAAAACTCCTCAGGACTTTGCTCTAATACACTATTTACAAAATCGTTGGTGCGGTTATTACGACTGTAAAGGCCCATGATGCTGAACTCCTGCTGGGGTTTCTCAAAGGTGCGGGTATAGTTCAGATTTACGTCTACCGTACCTGAAAAATCTGTCATGTTCACCGCTCTGAGGTCGCTGTTCAGTAGCATGTCATTCTGAAAAGTAGTTGTGAACAAATCATCCTGCCAGTTCCGCATATTACGAACGCCATAATTCACGTTGGCCGATACCCAGTTGTATTTGTTGATGGTATAATCCCACCCCAAACGATAGCGTCCGAAGAGCATGTTGGTGCGGGTGTCGGCTTCCTGGGTTGTCATGATTTCACCATCGATATTTTGTACGTATTGGGTATTGATAAAACTGCCATTGATATTGTAGCCTGCCCTGCCAAATCCACCCAGCGAAAAGCCCATTTTGCCTCTGCGCAGGTTGGCATTCAGCCCTAAATTGGTGCCTCGTGTGCCAACACCTGAATTGATACTGAGGGCAGCTCCCTGGAGGTTGTTTTTCTTTGTAATGATATTGATAATACCGCCGGTACCTTCTGCATCGTATTTGGCGGAGGGGGAGGTTATTACTTCCACAGATTTTATCTGGTCGGCCGGAATTTGCTTGAGGGCATCGCCAATGCTGTTGGCTGTGATGGTAGACGGCCTGTTGTCAATCAAAACTTTGATGTTCTGGCTGCCTCGCAGGGTTACGTTTCCATCCATATCTACGGAAAGTAAAGGCACTCTGCGCAGCACATCGGTGGCATCACCCCCTTTGGTGGTCTGGTCATTTTCGGCATTATAGATGGTACGGTCTACTTTTTCTTCAATCAAAGCCCTTTGTCCCTGCACTACTACTTCTTCCAGTTGGGTGGTGGCGCTGCCCAGTTCAAGTGTACCCAGGTCAATGTTTTCACCTTTGTCAGAAATGATAATATCCGTACGTTCCATTGTTTCGTAACCGATGAAGCTGATGGTGACTTTGTACGTACCGACTGCAATATTTTTGATTTTAAACTCTCCCTTTTCATCGCCCACCGTTCCATCAACGGGCGAATCATTTCCTTCTGAAAAAAGTGCAATGGTGGCGTAAGGAACAGGCTCCTGTGTGGAGGCATCCTGTATTTTTCCTGAAATCTGTCCTTTTCCCACGGGCATGATTTCTTCAGATTGGGCATCGCTTGAGGGCCTGGGGCCTTGTGCATATACAGTATAAGTGAAGCTCAACGAGGCAATAAAAATTATTAAAGCTTTCATCGGATTGAATTTTATGATGGACATTGGGTTTGTATTATTATTTAAGCCCCTCCAGGTTTTTGAAATTAACATCGCTATTTTTGAATGAAAGATCCCGAAACCTGGATGAACTGCGATACTTCAAATAACGCCCTGGCTGCATATTGGATGGAAGAAATAGACAGCAGCCTAACAATCACCGACGGTCATCTTCTTTTGACCGATAAGCGGGGGAAAAACGGGTTTCTCATAAAAAAAGTAGTGTTGATAGATGAAAAGACGCTGCTGGTCGGCATGTCTGCACTGCTCATAGATTTAGCTGGATGTTTGCCCCGGTTTCCCGTATTTTAGCAGATAAGAAGGATTACTAACCTCGTGTGCTATGGGTACTTTTTCATTTCGACCTTATATTTCCCCCCTCATTCATGTCTCTGTATGGATGTTGCTGGGAATTCTGCTCTTAATATTAAATCCGCTTACCTGGCCTGTTACATTACCTGCTGAGTTTTGGATAAGGCAGGGGTTTTTATTTGGCCTGCTGGTAGGTGTTTTTTACCTGAACTCCTTGGTGGTCGTACCCAGGTTTTTATTTAAGAATAAAATCGGCTGGTACATTGCGGCTGTGGTATTGTCGGCTTTTGCCCTTATGCTGTTCATTCAGATGATTGAAAATTGGCTCAACCTGCCCGTACTGTTATATTATGCTTTCAATCCGGATGGAGATTCACCTCCTACTTCCAAATTGTTCTCCTTCAATATTTTTGTCCTGATTTTCACTTTTTTGGTACTGGGCATCAGCACCAGTGTATCGGTGATTCAAAAGTGGCAGAAAGACGTACAAATCAGGCAGGAACTGGAAAAGCAGAAAATCAGTTCGGAGCTGTCTTTTTTAAAAGCACAGATCAACCCCCATTTCTTTTTCAATACCCTGAATAATATTTATATCCTCACCACCATTGACGTGGAAGCGGCCCGGCAGGCATTGCACAAGCTTTCCAGAATGATGCGGTATGTGCTGTACGAAACCCAGAAAGACACCACCCTGCTGAGCCAGGAAATCGCTTTCGTGCAGGATTATATAGAACTGATGCAACTCCGCCTGACAGACAAAGTGAAGGTTACGTTTGAAAAGCCTAATCATTTGGCAGATATTGTAATTGCGCCCATGTTACTCTTGCCATTTGTAGAAAACCCTTTCAAACATGGCGTAAGTGCCACACAACCCAGCCACATACATATTGCCATTGATTTGAAAGACGAACAATTACAATTAGAAGTTAAAAACACCCTGTTTAATGGCAAAAGGGTAACCCATGAGGAAAGCAACGGCATTGGGCTGAACAACACCCAGCGCCGCCTGGATTTGCTGTACCCCGGCCATTATAAATTGCTGGTAAATGAACATAAAGAAGATAAGGAATTTCATGTGCAACTAACCGTAGACCTATCATGATACTGCAATGCATAGCTGTAGACGACGAGCCTCTGGCCCTGAAACAGGTTTGCGCCTTCATTGAGCAAACGCCCTTTTTGAAGCTAATAAATAGTTGCGGAAGTGCCGTAGAAGCCCTCAAGGCCATTCATGAGCAATCCATCGACCTTATCTTTTTAGACATCCAAATGCCCGACCTCACGGGGATAGAACTGGCAAGGGTGCTGGACAGAGGCCCAAAAGCCAATCGCCCCAGGGTCATTTTTACCACGGCTTTCAACCAGTTTGCGCTGGAAGGTTACAAGGTAGATGCCCTTGATTATTTGCTGAAACCCTTTAATTATGAAGAATTTTTGCGGGCAGCTCACAAAGCCAAAGCCTATGCCGAGCTGGTCAAAAACTCAGGAACCCCAGCCTTAAAAGAAGAAGTAGAAGAAGAATATTTATTTCTAAAAGTAGAATACCAACTGGTACGCATCGCCTTCCGTGATATTCTGTATATTGAAGGGCTGAAAGATTATGTGAAAGTGCATTTGGAGAGCAACTCCAAACCTACTTTATCATTGACCAGCCTCAAGGCTTTGGAAGAAAAACTGCCTGCCCGCCGGTTTATGCGTATCCACCGCTCTTTCATCGTCAACCTGGATAAAATACAGGCCATCACCCGCAATTCGGTGCAAATTGGTGAAAATGTCATTTCCGTAAGCGACAATTATAAAGAAGCTTTCAGCAAGTTTGTGAGTAGGTGGAACAGTTGATTTTGCCACCAAATATCCCCGGCTGAGCATAGCGAATGCAGGGGTCTCCTACTATCTTTGACGAATGCAAACCATCTCCCCCACCACTATAAAATTTTTAAAAACCCTTTCAGAAAACAACAATCGGGAGTGGATGCATGCCAATAAGCCATTTTACCAGGAAGCCCGGCAGGTATTTGAAGCATTTATCGCTGAACTTCTCAAAGCAGTAGATGCTTTTCATCCCCTGGGCATGCTACAACCCAAAGATTGCATCTATCGGCAGCAGCGGGATGTGCGCTTTTCCAAAGACAAAACACCTTACACTACCCACATGAGCGCGCTCATTGCGCCCGGAGGAAAAAAGACTACACAAATACCTTTTTATATCCGCATCAAGCCCGATGGAGTTTCTGTGCTGGGTGCCGGGGTATGGGGAGGCAGCGGATCGCAGTTGTACCGCATCAGACAGGAAATAGATTACAATCCACAACCCCTTAATAAAACACTTTCCAGTCCAGGTTTTCAAAAATATTTCGGTACTATTCATGGGGCAAGCCTCAAGCGTCCACCTAAAGGTTATACACCCGATCATCCGGATATTGATCTCCTTAAAATGAAGCAGTGGTATGTACAGCACGTCATCACAGAAAATGAATATTTTTCAGACAACTTCCTCACCTACGCTACCCATGTTTTCAAAACCACCAAACCCTTTGTGGATTATTTGAATGCGGCTTGGGAGGGAGAGGAGTAAAAATTACTCTGTGATTCAATATCTTCTCTGCCTGATGCCATTAGCGTCAACTACAGTCAAAGCTCGATCAAACTTAAGTTTTCCTGATGTAATAATACCCTCTACCATATGTCCGGGTTCTTCAGGATAAGCTGGAAGCAGACGAAAATAAATTACGCCTGCTGAAGGTTGATAATTGTGTTTGAATATGAGTTCCCCGTAGTCCCGGTCAAAAGTCAGGATAGTTCGGTTTTCCCGAATAGCAATATCAATAACATCTTCATCTGAAATACTGGGGTTGTTTGTTCCAATAGCAGTAATATTGAAGCCCTTTACTCGCAAGTAATTGACACTGGTGAGAGGAAAATTTTCATTAGCCAGCAATTTCATTTTCAGGCAGATTGTTTCGGTGGAGAAAACAAAAGCCCATCCTTTATACAGTCTTGAATATAGGCAAAAACTGCTTGAAGAGATTCACTGGTAAGCCTGGGGTAGTTATCGAGAATTTGCTGTTCTGTCCAGCCTTGCGCCAATAGCCCGATGATATGTTCAACAGAAATGCGCGTTCCCTTTACGGTGGGTTTGCCCAAAAGTACACCATCATCAGAAGTTATATGTGTTCTCCAATCCATACCATAAAATTACGAATATTTTTTGTGAAAGATATATCCTTCAATCAGTTGATACTATGTTTATGCTTACAGATGATTTTAGAAAGAAGGCAAGTAAGACACTTTATATGAGATTAATTTCAAGTCTAATTGTGCAGGTTTTTACTATTTTGCTAATATATTGTGAGTAGTCCTTCAGAAATAATATGGGCATTCACAAAGAAGTGAATTTCTGCCAAATTAACTATCTTTTCTAGTTCTGATAGCATTGCTTATAAACTACAATACTTATAGAGAAATATTTATAATAAATGAAAATATCAAAGATCATCTTAAAAGGATTTCGAAATTTTAGAACAATCAGAGCTAGTTGAAGAAATTGGTTTTACTAGTGATTGTATAGATAATACTTTTTTAACAACCGGATTCAATTACTTGTAATTCTTCAAATCAATTTTATCAGCACAAAATAGCTGAACCAGAAAACCTTTCCTTTTACAATCCAATGTATACTCCCGGCGTGAGAGGAAAAATCAGGAAAGTTTCATTTTCAGTAGAAGTAATATATTTCACACAACTCCCATCAAGCTCAATAGGCTGTATTCCAAAACCAGCAAATTTTTATTTTTTTTGAATTAGATGATAACCAAGTGGATACCTATATCAGGCCATAACCCATATGCATTAAGTAAGTGAGTAGATACTACTTGGGAAAACAGAGATGCCATGATGGGCTCTTATTACATTATCTGTTAATCCAATAGTTAAAACCTTACTCCTCATCCGGAAATTTTTTCTTTTCTGTATTTGCCCAGTCTACAATGGATTGCCTCTGGGCATCGGTGAGTTGGGCATCTTCGTGGAGCCAGGTGTAAGGGGTGATGGGCATGTGTTCTTCTTCCACTTCTTCGGCTATTTCTTCCAGTACATGGCCTTTCCAGTCGGCATCATAGGTGTCAAATTCTGAAAAGTTGAGTTCTTCTTTTCCATCATTCACATGCCCGGTCAGCCACCAGCCCACAGGGTTCACGTAGGCATACCAGGGGTATTCGGTATTGTTAGAATGACAGTCGTAACAGGCAGAGGTAATTATATCCTGCACATCGGCAGGTACCTCCACGGCTTGGGTAATGTCCTGGGGCGTACGGGACTCTCCCTGATTGCGGGCTGGTTGAATAAATTGAATTCCAATCAGTACAATGAGGAGGCCGAGTAGTATTTTTTGTTTCATAATGGCAGGTTGTTAAGGTTTGCCGACAAATATAATATTTTGATACTGAAATCAAATTTTGGTTGTTCCAGTTATCAAAAAACTTAGTGGTTGTTTTCTGTACAGTAGGCAGTAGCAGCGGCAATAAGCAGTAAAAGCCCACAGTTTTATAGTCAACAGTGTACAGTCTATTTTTTTATTTATTGACAGTGTACTGTCGACTGAAACTGCCTACTGCCGCTGCCAACTACCGCTGCCAACTACTACTAATTTTCTCCAAACTATTGTATATTTACTTATTATGCACAAAGTGTTGTTGACCATATGGATGCTATGGCCTGTACTTTCTCTGGCACAAACCTTCAGCTTCCAGCAGTATGGGGTAGAAGCAGGATTGGCGCAATCTAATGTAAACCATATTGCACAAGATAGGTTTGGCAACTTGTGGATAGGCACTTCCGGCGGCTTGAGCTATTTTGACGGCTATGCCTTCGAAAATTATTACGTACAAAACGGCCTTGCAAACCTGAAGATCAACCACCTGGCCGAAGACAGCCGGGGAAACATTCTGGTTTCCACGGGCGATGGGCTGGTGGTGTACGATGGCATTGCTTTTACCCCTTATGCCTTCCGCGGACAGCATGGCCCAAACAACTCTGTAAAAAAAGCCCTGGAAGATGATAATGGCAATATTTGGGTGCTTACGTTTAACAACCACCTGGGGCGCCTGGAGGGAGACAGCATTGCCCACTTTTTGCCAGCCACAATTCTTTCCGGCGAAGTGATTACCGACATTGCCGAAGACACATCCGGCAGTTTGTGGTTTAGCACATGGGAAGGGCGGTTGTTTCATTATCAGGATGAAATACTGCAATCGGTAAGCCCACAATGGGAAGACTCCCTTACTTTTTACAATATTTTTATTGATAGCCAGCATATCCTTTGGCTAATTACCGATGACGGATTGCTGGCTTATGACCCGGCGCAACAATTGGCCGTGCTGCACAAACTGGATCAGCTGCCCGCTGTTACCATCACCTCCCTGGCCGAAGACGAACCCGGATACCTCTGGGTAGGTACTTCCAATGGTACTTTTAAATACGATGTGTACAATAAAAAAATACTGGACAACACCCACAGCCTGCAAAGTTCTATCGTACAGGATGTGTTTACCGACAGGGAGGGTAATGTTTGGTTTGGCACGTATGGGGAGGGGCTTTACAAATTCAAAGGCGAAACTTTTTCCAAATTACGCAAAGAAGAAGGGCTGAGCAATAATATCGTTTTCTCTATACTTAAAGACAGCCGGCAACAGTATTGGTTCGGCTACCTGCCCGGGGGCATCGATTGGTACGATGGTAAACAAATAGAACATTTTGGAAAAGAAGAAGGGTTGAGCAGTGAGCTGGTGCTGTGTAGTGTAGAAGATAACGAAGGCAATATCTGGTTTGGTACATTCGATGGCCTCAACCGGTTTGATGGAGATGCATTTGAAGTATACGGACTGCCCGAAGGATTGCCCCACCGTTCTATTCTTTCGGCTTACAAAGATTTGGACGGGCAACTTTGGTTTGGTACTGCTTCGGGTATTGTTATGTATACTGAAGGCTCCTTTGAAGTACTTTACCTGAAAGGAAGCAAACCTTTAAACGAACAGGTACTTTCTATCCGGCAACTGCCCGACGGTCGTATCATTTTCAATACCAATCATCAGTTTTATGTGGTTGAAGATGACAAAATCCGATCTTTTCTTAGTGAAGAAAGATTGAAAAGCATGGGCATACAAGCCTTTGTAGCAGATAGCAGCGGTCAAGTATGGTGGGCTTCCCAGGATGCCCGCCTCATGAAGTATAACGAAAAAGAAGATACCCTCATCTCACTGAATGCGCACAATGCCATTCCCCAAATGCAGGTGTTTTCTATGGTAATTTCCCGGAATGGTACCTTAATGGTAGGTACCGAAAGGGGCGTTAGTTGCCTCAATTTTGATGAAAACGATCACTTACTCAACATCAAACATTATGGGGAAAGTGAAGGCTTTTTAGGCACGGAAACCAATGCCGGAGCCGTATTTACCGAGCCGGACGGCAGCATTTGGTTTGGCACAGTAAAAGGTGCATACAAGTATAATATTGAAAAAGACAACAAAAACCATGTGCAGCCCCTGGTCCACCTTACGGGCATTAAGCTGTTTTATGAAGACGTAAACTGGGAAAAAATCACCGACAGCGTGCGTCATTGGTACAACATTCCGGTGGGTTTATCGCTGCCTTACGACCAAAATCACCTGGTTTTTGATTTCAAAGGAAACAGCCTGAAAAATCCCGAAGCCATCCGATATCAGTTTATGCTGGAAAATTTTGACAATTCCTGGTCGCCTGTCACCGACCGCATGGAGGCTGTGTATGCCAACCTGCCCCCCGGCGAATACGATTTTCATGTAAAAGCTGCCAATGGCGATGGCGTATGGACCCAGCAGCCTACCAGCTTTCATTTCACCATTACGCCTCCGTTTTGGCAAACCTGGTGGTTTTATCTCCTCATGGGCGTAGGGGCATTTGGCCTGGTGCGGGGGATTATCGCTTACCGGGTGCGGCAGGAAAAAGAGCGTACCCGGCAGTTGGAAAAAGAAGTAAAAAGCCGCACCCAGGAAATACAGGCCCTGAACGAAAACCTGGAACAAAGGGTAAAAGAAAGGACGGCTGCCCTGGAACTTTCCAACCAAAAGCTCGAGATAGAATTTGAGCTGCGCAAAATAGATCAGGAAAAATACAGATTTTTGGCCGAAAACACACAGGATATTATTTCACTACACGACCGGAACATGCACTATTTGTATGTTTCGCCCCGCATCCGGGAGGTAGCTGGTCTAGAGCCTAAGGAGATGTTAGGGAGGAGCAAACTGGATTTTATACACCCCGATGATATACAACTGCACAACAAGCTTTGGCACCGGGTGGTATGTGGTGAGCAGTTAGAAAGTGAAGTGTACCGCTTGCGCAACAAAAATGGAAAATATCACTGGTATGAAACTTTTCACCGGCCGATCTTCGATGAACATGGAGTAGTAAACTCCGTGATTTCCTCCAGCCGCGATATTACTGAAAAAGTGAAGCTTACCCGGGAAGTAGAAGAAGTCAGAAAGAAAGTAGCCCAGGATTTCCACGATGAAATGGGTAACAACCTGGCAAGCATTTCGGTGTTATCACAACTCATACAGGCCAAAATAGGAAAAAACCAAAATGGAATTTCGGGCTTGCTTACGAAAATTGATACGGCTTCCCGCAACTTATTCAACGGTACCCGCGACTTCATCTGGGCTATTGATCCCCGGAACGATTACCTGGAGGAAGTTTTTTTCAACCTGAAAGATTTTGGGGAAGAACTTTTTGACAATACGGGTATCAACTTTTATTCTTTTTACGAAAACCCCTATGAGAAGTCGCTGAAATTACCCTCGGGCTGGAGCCGTCAAATTGTGCTCATTTTCAAAGAAGCCCTTACCAACTCTCTCAAATATTCCAAAGCACCCCACGTTTACCTTACTTTTCATTTAACTGAAAGGGGAAATTTCAAAATTCAACTGCACGATGATGGAGTAGGTTTCGAGATGCAGGAAAAGGAAAGCTTATCCCGTGGTATACATAATATGCGGGGGCGGGCCGAAAAAATCGGTGTGCGGCTTTCCATTCTTTCTGAAAAGGAAAGGGGCACAAAAGTAAATTTGCAGGCAAAAATCACCCAAAATGGGGGAGAAAATGTATGAGTTTTTTTCCTAATACTGTTGTAAATTGTGGAATAAAATAAACAGGTTATGAAATTTACAATGGCGGATGTGAGCAGGATTACGATTATTGAAGACAACGAAGTAGTGCGCGACGGCTATGCCCTGCTCATTGGGAGTGTGGGAGGCCACGAAGTAGTGAGCACGTACGACAACTGCGAAGATGCGCTCCGCCGCCTGGAACACGACCGCCCGGATATCATTCTGATGGACCTGGAACTGCCCGGCATGAATGGTATTGAAGGCACGCAGAAGGTTAAGAAAATTTTACCAAAAACCGATATCATCGTTATTACTGTGCATGCCAACAGCGAACTGGTATTTCAGGCCTTATGTGCCGGGGCTTGCGGCTATATCACCAAAAACGCGGGACACACCAAACTGCTGGATGCCATCAGCGAAGTGCGGAACGGGGGCGCGCCCATGAGTTCCAATATTGCCCGCATGGTGGTACAATCGTTTCAGCGTAATACCAATTCCCCCCTCACGCCCCGGGAAACCGAAGTGTTGGAGTTGCTGGCCAAAGGGAAGAGCTACACCATTATTGCCGATGAGCTTTTCGTACACAAAGAAACCATCAAATCGCACATCAAAAACATCTACTTCAAACTGCAGGTCAATAGCAAAGCTGATGCTATTGAGAAAGCTTTGAAAGAAAGGCTGATTTAATACAAATTACAATTAGGCATTAACAATTAGCAAGCGATCAATTGCTCATTGTTCACTGCCCATTGCCAATTGATTTCGTTGACCCCCTCAAAATCAAATTAGTAGCAATCACCATTTTCTCTGGCTTATGCTCCGCCCCATCTTCACTGATATGTTTTAGCAGGATTTCGCAGGCTCTTTTGCCCACTTCAAAACCACACAAAATTTGTATTCACCCACCCAGGATGATGACTGGCTGCTGTTGTATGCCTAAAACGTTCATTTCAGCAGATTACATGCCTAACCCATAAAAGCCTACCCCTTTTTTCGTTAGGCTGAAATCGTCCAAAAAAGAGGTTTTTCGGCATTTTATGTAATCTTAACAAAGGTTCGGGGAATTATTCCACTAAAAAAATACCCCATTTCAGGGGATTTATTTTCACCTGCCTACTTTCCACCTTTGAATAATAGGATATTCTTGTTCATCTGCCTGATGAATATCTCTGTTATTTGGGTTAAACATCACACTTCTTAAGTACCGCAATCAGGGCTAACCATAGGTAGTTGAACAATATCTATGAGTTTTACCACTAAACTACTAAGCTATGAGATGTTTTTTACTATGCATCCTAAGCTGTACACTGCCTGCCCTGTTGTGGGCACAGTCCCGTACAGTTTCTGGAAATGTTACTGGTGATGACGGTGGAGGCCTTCCGGGCGTAAACGTCATCGTGAAAGGCACCACTACCGGCACCGTTACCGACATTGATGGTAACTATCGGCTGAGTGTGCCCGAAAATGCTGAAGTACTTACCTTTTCTTTTATCGGATACCAGGCTAAAGAAGTCCCCATTGGCAACCAGTCGGTGATCAATGTAGAATTGGCATCTGACGTGCGCCAGCTTTCGGAAGTGGTGGTGACGGCCATCGGTATTGAACGAGAACAACGGGCATTGGGCTACTCGGTAGAAAATGTAGACGGGGAGAAAGTACAGCAGGTATCAGAACCTGACCCTTTGCGGGCTTTGCAGGGGAAAGTGCCTGGCCTGTCTATTTCCAGCTCTACCGGAGCGCCCGGCAGTGCCACCCGGGTTACCATTCGTGGTCAATCCTCTTTTTTGGGTAACAATGAACCGCTTTACATTGTGGATGGCACGCCTTACTACGCTGAGCAGTACACCACTTACAATCAACTTAACGGAGGCGCCTCTTACGGCTCGCCCCTGGCGGCATTAGACCCAAATTCCATTGCATCTATTTCTGTATTGAAAGGTGCGGCAGCCGCTTCTTTGTATGGTTCCAGGGCAGCCAATGGGGTGATTGTAATCACTACCAAGGCAGGCAGCCCTTCTCTTTCCAAAAAAGGGTTGGAAGTATCCGTCAGCAGTTCCTACGCCATAGAGCAAATCGGAAACCTGCCTGAGTTTCAGAATATTTACGGAAATGGTACAGAGTTCCAGTACCGGAACTCCAATGGCTCATGGGGGCCCCGGTTTAGCTCCATGGATTCCATTGCAACCTGGCCTAATTACAAAGCCGCTTTTCCCGAATTGCTGGGCGACTCTGTGCCTTATGTAGCCCGCCCAAACAACGTGAAGGACTTGTTTGAAACAGGCATGGTGCTGGATAATTCTATCAACATTTCCGGAGGAGATGGGAAATCTTCCTTTAACCTGACGGTTTCTAACATGATTAACAATGGGTATATTCCTGAAGCCCGCTTTGAACGGACCAGTATTTCGGTGGGCGGACAAACCCAACTGGACAATGGGTTGAGGGCCGGCGGAAATTTATCATATTCTGTTTCTAACCAGGAAGGGCCTATTTTTGGCGAGAATAACTCATCAGACATTGGGGCGGCTTCTTCTTTTGCCCGTACACTGTGGCTGGGCCGCACCTGGGACATGTCGCTTCCCTATGAAGATGCCAACGGAAACCCGGTGTTTTTTGTGGGTGGGGTAGACAACCCCCTGTGGTCGTGGAAACACAATGGTATCACCAGCAGCCTTACCCGGGTGGTTGCCAACCTCAACCTGGGCTATGACATTACCGAGTGGCTGAGCATTGACTACAGGGTTGGCGTTAATGAATTTACCGACCGCCGCCAGCAGGTATGGGATATTGGCTCGGTTGGTTTTGGAGGCTCCGGGGCTATCATTGATGATGATATCTACCGGCAGGAAATAGAATCTAACCTGTTGGTTACCTATGAAAACGACCTATCCGAATCTTTTTACCTGAAAGGAATTGTAGGGTATAACATCAACCAACGGAAAGAAGACCGCCAAACTAACCAGGGGGTAGGTATTATTTCCCCAGGTATTTTTGACCTTGATAACGTAACCAGTGTAACGGCCATCGGGCTGGGTGAGTTTGAAAAAAGAAGGCTGATGGGGATATATGCCGACCTCACCTTAGGCTACAAAGAGTACCTGTTTTTGAACCTCACCGGGCGTACCGACTGGTCATCTACCTTACCAGCCGATAACCGGAATTACTTCTACGGATCGGCCAGCGGCTCCTTCATTTTCAGCGAACTGCTCAATATTGACCAGGGCATTTTATCAGAAGGAAAACTAAGGGCCGGTTATGCCAGGGTAGGTAATGACGCGGATCCTTATCAGCTGGTCAACACCTTCCTTGTTAACCAGGGAAACAGCACAGGCGTAATCGGCGCTATTCCTGACAATGACCTTCCCTTTAACGGGCAAGCCGGCATTACCCGGAATGTGCTGGGCTTCGATCCTAACCTGACCCCCGAATTTACCGATGAGTTTGAAGTAGGCACCTACCTCGATTTCTTTATGGGAAGGGTTACTCTTGACTTTACGTGGTATAACCGCCGCACCAAAGACCAAATTGTGAGACTGAGCGTGCCGGAATCTTCGGGGTTCCAACAACTGGTAACCAATGCTGGGGAGATGGAAAACAAAGGCATTGAAGTAGGGCTGGGGTTAACGCCTGTTCAACTGAACAATGGTTTCTCATGGAATATTTTCACTGCTTTTACCCGAAACAGGAGCAAAGTAATTTCTATTGTAGAGGGCCTGGATCGGTTTAATGTCCGGAACTTGTTTGGAGGGAGTGTAACCCCTGTGATAGAACCCGGCCAGCCTTATGGTATACTCAGGGGAACGGTTAGTGCCCGTGATGAAGAAGGCAACGTGCTGATTGACCCGGCCACCGGCATGTTGTTCCCTCAACTGGAGCAAGGTACCATTGGCGACCCCAATCCTGATTACCTCCTGGGTGTAACCAATACGTTCAGTTGGAAAGGCTTTACGCTGAGTGCCCTTATTGATTACAGGAAAGGGGGCGATTTGTACTCAACCACCGTGGAGCGCCTGCTGGGAAGAGGCGTAACCAAAGACACTGAAGACCGGGAAGCCTCCCGCATTGTACACGGTTTTTTGGGAGACCCCAATACAGGAGAACCTCTACTGGACGAAAACGGGGAGAAAATCCCAAATACCGTACAGGTAAGTACCAACGATTTGTATTTTCAGAATGGGCAAGGCTCTTTCGCCATCAATGCCGAAGACGAGTGGACGGTGTATGATGCCACGGTGATCCGGCTCAGGGAAGTAACCCTTGGATACAGCCTCCCTTCAGCTTTACTGGAAAGGACACCATTTGGAAATGTAACGCTTACCCTTACCGGAAGAAACCTATGGTACCATGCACCGGGTTTCCCTGAATACACCAATTTTGACCCGGAAGTAAACGGTTTCGGTTCTACCAACACGCAAGGGGTTGATTATGCCTCGGCACCTACTACCCGCCGCTATGGTGTGAATTTGAAATTAACCTTCTAAAATACCACAATCATGAATAAACTATTGAAATATATATGCTTAAGTGTAAGTGTGGTTTTACTGGGCAGTTGTGATGATTTCTTTGATATCAACGTTGACCCCAACAACCCCACTTCCACTACACCCGATTTATTGTTAACCAATGCGGAACTGGCCATTGTGAACAGCCTGGGCATGGGCAACTCGGGTTTGTCTAATTATTTGTCGGTGTACATGCACCAGACTACCCAGCGCCAAAACTTTGACGCTTATGTTACCACAGGCAACGATTTTAATATCACCCAGGCCTGGACCAATCTTTACAGCATTGCCATGGAAGATTTGCGGGAAGTTGTCCGCATTGGCACAGAAAGGGAAGACTGGCACTATGTGGGCATAGCCGAAATTTTGAAAGCGTATACTTATAGCAATATGGTGGATGTGTGGGCTGATATTCCTTTTTCAGAAGCCAATATCACCCCTGAAACCTATACGCCGGGAATTGACACCGACGCTGATATTTACCCACAGCTCATCAGCATGCTGGATGCCGGTATTGCAAAACTGGAAATGGAGTCTTTTACAAGCCCGGGAGCCGATGACCTGATTTACGGAGGTGACCTGGATAAGTGGAGAAAAGCGGCAAAAACCATCAAACTGAAGCTTTACAGCCAATTACGGTTGGTGCAGGATGTTTCGGCCGAAGTGAATGCCTTGCTATCAGAAGATGACCTGATCAGCGATATGAGTGAAGATTTTGAAATGGCGTATGTAAACACGCAATCGCCCGATAACCGCAACCCCGGTTACATTGCCGATTATGCCACTACCAACCGCACGTTTTACATCAGCATTTGGTTTCATGAAATCCTTACCGGGCAAAACCCTGATATTCTTACCGGGGTTACCGACCCCCGCATTCCTTACTATTATTATAACCAGTTGGCCGATGGGGATCCTGCTGAAAACCCCGTGGAATACCGGGACGGCGATTTTGTGTCTATTTACTTTGGCTCTACCGGGCCCAACCAGGCCGGGCAGCAGGATAACTCCCAAACCATTTCGGGTTTGTACCCCACCGGGGGCAAGTACGACGACGGACAGGGTGGGGCTGCCACACCCACCAGCGGGCCGGCTGATGTTGCACAGCGTTTGCTGCCATATTTTACGCGCTTGTTTATTGAGGCAGAACTGGCACATGCCGGGGTAACTGCCGGGGATGCTAAAGCATTGTTAGGGCGGGCGATACAGGCTTCTTTTGATAAGGTAAACCAGTTGGTAGCCAATTACAGCGTGCAGGACCAGGAAACCCCACCCGAAATCGCCCAGGAAGACATTGATGCGTACATCGCTTCGGTGATGGCCGAATACGATGCCGGGGATGCAGACAGAAAACTGGAAATTATCATGACCCAAAAGTGGGTTGCTTCCTTCGGGTATTCGGTAGACCAGTACAACGACTACCGGCGTACAGGATATCCTGTATTGTACGACCCCAATACGGACGACCTCTCTTTTACCAACGCTTCGTTGAAATTTCCAACCACTTTGCCTTATTCGGCTACCGAAGTGGACCTGAACCCCAACCTTTCACAAAAAAACCCCCGGGAAGTGAAAGTGTTCTGGGATGTAGATTAACCTAAAAAGACCCAATACTATGAAAAATATATGTAAGTTATTAATATTCACTATTGCTGGTGTGTTTGTGCTTAACTCCTGCGGGGATGAAGACGTTGCCTCAGAAATACCGAAAGGCGCGATGATCTATATGTCGCAGGGGGAAGGTGACGATGGGTTTATCAACATACTTGATTTAAGCAGTGTGTCATTAAACTTCAACCTTTCTACCACTGATGCCACCGGCCGGGACCTCGAGTTTGCCCCCATAGAATCTATGGATGTAACGGTTACCTTTACCAACAGGTCGGAAGGAAGCTCGCATAAAGCGATTTTAGAAAATATTGCTTCCTGGCCTAAAACCTATAACATCGGAACGGCTGACCTTGTCAGTATTTTTCCTGAAAATGAAGTGACAATGGATAGTTTGGACCTTGGGGATGCTTTTCAAATTTCTGCTGATTTTTACATGCAGGACGGCACTTTCCTGAGTGGCTGGAGTCCGGCCCTGCTTGATAAATCAGCGGCTTCCATTTATTCGGTATTTGTTAATTATCCGGTTGCTTGTGCTTCCTCTATTCCTACAGGAACTTACACAACGGTTTCTTCCGGCCAGTCTACCGACCCCTGTTGTGCAGCCCCGGTAGAAAACTTGCCGGGTGAAGTGGTAATCACCTCACCTTCGCCGGGACAATATGCGGTGGATGATATTTTCGCCGGCTTGTACATCGAGTGGTACAGTGTATACGGCCTTACGTTTAAGGTACAGCAAAATTTCACCGATATTTGTAATAACCTGACTGCAACTTTTGACGATCCTTTTGGAGGTGGGGTAACGATGGAAGGCACCTATGACCCGGCTACCGGCGAAATCAGGTTTTCCGGTTCCAATACCTTTGGCGATACCTGGACCACCGTGTGGACGCCTAAGTAACAAACAAGTAAAAAGTGCTGAATAGTAATGCGGGCATTCTTGTCCGCACCCGCCGGGCAGGAATGTCGGGGACGCCCAGTCCGGCAGTACATAATCCGGCAAGACCTTTTTGTTCGCACTGAAGTGCAAACAAAAAAGTCTTGTCGAATACTGTAAGGCGGTTCGGTGAACCGCCCTACGGAGACCCCTTTTTTTTGAAAATTTATCCGACAGTTTTTATTTGTTTGCACTGATTTTTCAGGCTTCCGAAATTCTTTGAAATTTCGGAAGTCTTTCCTTTCAATAAAAACCTTTCATTCTGTATAACAATAACAAATTTTACGGTATCTTTTCCTCATCCATAGCCACAACCGGATCAGCCTGTTTTTCAAGTGGAATCTCAGGAGTTTTGATGTAGAGCATTTCCCCGGCATAATCCAGGATAATATTGTGGTGCTTTAACAATCTGTTGCCAATGGTTCCCTGATGGTACAACGGCCTGGGCCCGGCCGGGTAAGTATTTGCAGTCGGAAAGAGGGTGTTTATCCCTTTAAAAATATGGGTATTCAACTGAATATACTTTATTTCCCCTGTTTTTCCCCTAATCATGCCGCCAATCCCCCGGCCAATACGGGTATGCCGGGCTTGCGATGGCAATGGAAACGGATGCCCCGGTTTTATGAGTAACTCATGATTGAACCCGGTGTCTATCATCAAGCTGAGGGAGTGCAGGCCGCTTTCTGATGCTATCGTTGCCTGAACTACCGGCTTACTATCAATAATTTTTAGGGAAACGGGAGTGTACGCTGCATGACAGGGAGAAAATGCTTTTTTAGTTATCAGGTAAACTGTATGGCGGGGATAATCAATATTTACCACAAAGCTTCGAAAAAGGGTAGCGCCCATAACGCCGTGGATTTCTACCCCATTTTGTTTACCCAGGTTGAGGGGGTTTTTGTCTAAAACCACCATGCTAAGGCCCGTGCCCATTATGCCGGGCAGTGCCAGATTAAGACCATGAACGGTGAACCCACTTACGGTCCCCCGTACCCCGGCACCCGAAAAGCTGATGTTATTGCCACGGGGCAAATTTAGCGATCGAACAGTTTTTTTATTGAATACAACAGGCGTTCGTGTGCCTGTATCCAGAATAAAATTGAGTTCCGCCTGCCCGTTTATGGTTACTTGCAGTATAATTAAATCATTAATAAGGCGAAAGGGTACTTTTGCATAATACAACCCATTGGTGAGCCGGAAGATAGATGGAAAGCCATTGGCAAAAGTTTGACCATATGGAATTAGGAACACAGCAAGCAGGAAAATGAGCGGAACGGAACGAAGTGGTTTCATAAGGGCTAATGCTTTGATTTTCACTTAATAAAATTAGCCCATGAGCACACATGAAAACATCACGCAGATAGCAGGATTTTTTACATTGAAATGTCCCTCGGAATAGGGTAAAATAAAGGAAGTAAAAGCTGTGAGAAAAAAAACATCGCCCTGTTTGCGCAAATTTCTGTGTTTTCAATGCGGGGTGTTTGACACAAATTGACAGAAAAAACCTGAAAATACCACAAAACAGGGGATACCCATCAGCCAAAATTTTGGCAATATTTGTTAATTAAAACATTGAACTCAAAAATCAAATTCTGCCAACGATGATTAGAATAGCTTTCAGTAATAAGGAAATAGAGAAACTTAAATATGAGCGCTTTTATCATCCTAGTGTGAAAGTGCAGCAAAAAATGGAAGCCCTGTACCTGAAAAGCATGGGCGTTCGACATAACGAAATATGCAGGCTCTGCGATATTTCTAAAACCACGCTCATTGCCTATTTGAAAGAATATAAGGAAGGCGGAATAACCCAATTGAAAGAAGGCACAAAGTATAAGGGAAGCAGCTTGGGCGAAAAAATCCTGAATTTAAAACAAAAGGCTTATGACAAAGAAGAAGCCATGGCATAAACCTTAACATCAAAATCAAAATTACTTGTTGTATCGTTTGAAGTATAAGGGTGGCCATTGTGCCTCCTTTTTTTTTGCCTGTAAGGCTGGGTTTGTCTCCCTGAGGATACGCTAGGATGCTACTAATTATTAATTTTTTAAAGAATTGCTTAAATTGAGCAAACTTTTTCCCTATAATATTGTAATATTTGGATTCTTACTATTTTTGCTTAAAATAGCAATAACTTATATACACCTCTTTGACTTTTGCTGGATATGCGCGTTGAAAGAACAAATGACTTTTCGGATGAATCCCACCTTTGGGAAGCATTCAAACAAGGAAATGAGCAAGCGTATGCCTGTATTTATGAAACCTATTTTTTTGCATTGTACAACTATGGCTTCAAAATCGCACGGAAGAAAGAGTTGGTAAAGGACTGTATTCAGGATTTATTTATCAATTTGTGGCGCACCAGGGAAAATTTAGCAGAAGTAACCATCATCAAGCCATATCTTTATAAAGCATTACGCCGCGACATTGTCAGAAAACTAAGGAATAAAGAGCATGAAGTAGCGCTTTCCTGCGGGGAGGAAAACCAGTACGATTTTGAAATTATTCTGTCACATGAGGTACAGCTGATTGAGCACCAGGCAGAAAAAGAACAGAAAGCATTTCTCATTAAAGAATTGAACACACTTACAAAACGCCAAAAAGAAGTCATTTTCCTCAAATTTTATGAGAACCTGTCTTACGAAGAAATAGCTACTGTCATGTCTATCAGCGTTGATGCTGTATATAACCTGCTCTCCCTGGCCCTGGGTTCATTGAAAAAAAACGTAACATACACCAGTATTTTCTCTCTTATACTCATCTGTCTTTACTTCCTTTTCTAATTAATACCTGTACCTGCTAACGCTCTGTTCATTTCTGGTACAGCAACATTAATTGCTGTTTGTATAAAATACCACTCATTTCGTTATGAATATTGTATAAAATTTAAGTTTATTTTATACAAAATACAAATATTCAAAATTCCCTCAAATTTTTTCGTGAGAAATTCCACGGGCTTTCCTTATAGTAGTAAAAGGGATTTCCGTACAATTCTAAATTTATCATGGACTACGCAGATTATTCGGTCAAAGACTTTATCCTCGATGAGTCGTTCCAGAAATGGGTACTACAGCCAGATGATGCCATCTGTACCTTTTGGAACTCCTGGCTCGAGCTTCATCCCGAAAAACAGTCCATTGTAGATGAGGCGCGTAGCACCATCCAATCTATCGGATTCAGAAAAGAGCATCCTACCCAACAAGATTTATCAGAAGTTTGGCAAAACATTGTAACAGCAAAAACGCAGGACAACCCTTCTGTTCATAGGGCAAAAGTTGCGGCGTTTACATTCCGGCAAACAAGTATCTGGTACAAAGTAGCAGCGGTATTGCTGCTTTTTGCAGTGGGTAGCCTGGCATATCTTTACTGGCCAACCGACGACCAATACATTACCTGTTCTACAAAGTATGGGGAAACCCGTTCTATTATGCTACCCGACAGCTCAGAGGTTTATCTGAATGCCAATTCCACCATCAAATATGCAGAAAAATGGAAACCGAAAACCCCCCGCGAAGTATGGCTTGATGGGGAAGCTTTTTTTGATGTAAAAAGAAAAACAAAAGCGGCCAAAGAAATACAGAATACAGACCCTGATGGTTTTATTGTACACACTCAGCAGTTAGATGTCATTGTGTTAGGAACCCGGTTTAATGTAAATGAACGAAGGGGAAATACGAAAGTGATACTCCATTCGGGCAAAGTAAAGCTACATACTGATAATACTCCGGATGTACTGATGGAGCCTGGTGAATTGGCCGAGCTTAATGCAGATCATGGAGATCTTGTTAAAAAATTAGTGGAAGATACCAATATCTACAACGCCTGGATCAACAACGAACTTATCTTTAGTGATACCCCATTGTATGAAATAGCCACGACCCTGGAAGATAATTACGGCTTAAAAATAGAATTTGAAGAAGGTATAGCGCAAGAGGAATTTACAGGAACACTACCTGCGGATAACGTGGATATATTCTTCACCATGTTGTCAGAATACTTTGATGTAAATATTACCAGAAAAGATAACCTGGTCAAAGTAAAGTATAAAAAGTAAAACTGACAGTGAATACACCCTCGGCCGGGCGCATTCCTGCCAGTCATATACAATTAAATTGTTTCATCTCAAACTTACAAATTTTATGAATTACAATCTACAACGCTTTGGAATATGGCTGTGCCTGGCACTCCTTTTCCAAATGAACCATCTCAGTATGGCTCAGGAGTTGGCAATGGCCGGGCAATCCGGCAATGCTAACAGCAATGTGAGCCAGAAGAAAGAAACATCACTCAAAGATGTACTCATGGATCTCGAGACGAGATATGACGTTCGCTTTAACTACCTCAACAAATTGGTAGAAGACAAGTATGTACGTACCGACAAAATTGACAGTAAAAACGGAGATATTAAAAAGACCCTTACAAACGTACTGTCGCCCTTGGGATTGAAACACGTGCAACTGGAAGATGGCTCTTACCTGATTGTAAAAGACCAGGACAGCAAACGCATCCAGAAAATGACCCGGAAGGAAATTAATTTTAACACGGGCGAAAGCTCTAACTCCCAGCAGTTCAGAGCACTTTCTACCCTGCACAGGCAATCGCTCAGCTACACCCAGCAATTGCTAGACCAGGTAGTTACTGGAAAAATAACTGATGAAAATAGCGAAGGCCTGCCCGGGGTAAACATCCTCGTGAAAGGAACCACTACGGGTACTGTAACAGACATTAGCGGAAATTACCGCATTACTGTACCAGACGGCGATGCCATTCTTGTATTTTCTTCTGTAGGTTATAACACAGAAGAAGTAGCTGTAGGCGACCAGTCTACGATCAATCTGCAAATGACACCGGATGTTCAGGCATTGAGTGAAATTGTAGTGGTGGGTTATGGCACGCAGGAGAGAGGCGTGGTAACCGGGGCTGTATCCACTGTAAATATGCAAGAGATAGAAAGCCTTCCCCTGACGTCAGTAGAACAAGCTATGCAAGGGAGAGTACCCGGAGTGCAGGTAACCCAAACCAGTGGAGGAACTCCCGGCGGGGCTCTTCAGGTAAATATCAGGGGAATTGGTACGATTAACGGTGAAACACCCTTATATATCATTGATGGCGTGCAGGTACAACAAGGGCAGCAGGGACCGAACGGGTATAGCATTTTAAATAGCCTCAACCCAAACGATATTGAAACTATAGATATATTGAAAGATGCTTCTGCTGCGGCTATTTATGGTTCCCGTGCTTCGGGTGGTGTGGTGCTCATTACTACAAAGCGGGGAAAAGAAGGTCCGGTACGGGTTAATTTTGAAGGTTATTATGGTACTCAATTACCAGGAAAGACTTATGATGTGCTTAATAACGAACAATATATCAATTACCTTCAACAGGTGCATAGTGGCCCTGACGGGCAATTGCCTACTGCTTTTGACCCCAATGCCAACGTAGATGGTGCAGGCCGCTTGCTGGGGACAGATATAAATACTGACTGGCAAGATGAACTGTACGATCCTGCATCCATCCAGAAATATAATCTAAGCTTATCAGGAGGTAACGAAAATGCCACATTCGGTGCAGGACTTGAATATTTTGATCAGGAGGGCACAATGGTAGGTACCTCATTTGACCGCTTTGCGGTACGCCTCAATTCCGATTTCAAATTATTTAACAATAAAGTACGCATTGGCGAAACCTTGTTGATGAGCAAAACTTTCAAAGAAGTGTATGGAGGCGCAGGAGGACGGCAGCCTCAGGAACATGCTATCAAACAAGCACCTACTTTACCCATATATGACCCCTCTTTTTTAGGGGGCTTTGCGTATCCAGATACTGATGAAGGACAGGATGCCAGTAACCCGATCGCTGATGCAATGTTGGTAACAAACGAGCAAAATCGCTACCAGGTATTCGGTTCGTTATATGGAGAGTGGGATATTCTCCCCGACCTCCAATACCGGATCCAACTTGGTTTGGAGTTTGGTTATCAAGATAATTTCATATACAATCCAACCTATCAGGGAGTAAGGCGGCTTACCACGGTTTCATCTATTAACCGAAGTCGTTCACAGGTATTCAATCCAATAATAGAACAAACGCTTACTTACAGCAAATCAATAGAAAAACATAAT
Organism: Cyclobacteriaceae bacterium; assembly: GCA_965230065.1. Lineage (GTDB taxonomy): Bacteria > Bacteroidota > Bacteroidia > Cytophagales > Cyclobacteriaceae. The sequence continues at coordinate 2,475,775 of OZ245942.1, forward strand.
TTCACACTTTTGGGCGGATTTTCCGCACAAGAATCACAGTATTCAAGTTATGGTGGTAGTGGACAAAACCTGCCCCCCAATGTAATTTCATTAGAAGCCGCTGTAGACAACAGAAACCTGAGTGAAAACAGAAACGAAACAGCCCTTCGCTCTTTCTTTGGGAGGCTTACCTACGATTATGCCGGCAAATACCTGATTACTGCCAATATCCGGCGCGATGAGTCATCCAAACTATTCCGCGGAACCAATCCAACCGGAATATTCCCCTCAATATCTGTTGGTTGGCGCGTAAGTGATGAAGCATTTATGGACAACATTCCCCTCATCAGCGATCTTAAAGTCCGTGCCGGTATTGGTGAGGTGGGTAATCAGTCGCCACTCAGCGCTTATCCTACGGATGTTAACCTGCTGACCGATTATTATTATATTTTGGGAAATCAACCTTTTGCAGGGATCAATCAGTCAAGTCTAGCTAACCCCAATATCACTTGGGAAACTTCCCGTCAGCTTGATATTGGGCTGGACATGGGGCTACTTGAAGACCGCATCCGGGTAAACTTTGACTACTATAAACGCAATACTGAAGACCTTATTTTACGGGCAAATGTGCCAAATTCTGTAGGTTTGGGCGCACCATTTATTAATGCAGGGGAAGTTGAAAATAATGGAATAGAGGTAGCTGTTACTTACCGGAAATCTGAAGGGAATTTTCAGTTTGACGTAGGGGCTAATGTTACCACCATCAATAATAAAGTGATTGAATTATCCGGAGGTGAAAATGTAATATTACGAGATGGAAGTGTAACCGACGATATTACACAGGTATCCTGGACAAGGGTGGGAGAGTCTATCGGGACTTTCTATGGTTATGTAAATGATGGTATTTTCCGCAACTGGGAGGAAGTATATGAACATGCTTACATTAACCAGGCTATTACCGACCAAACAGGTGATGATGGCAACCCTATATATGATACAGATGCCCGGGATGCCGAAACAGCGGTATCTCGTACGGCCCCCGGTGATATTCGTTGGCGGGATGTTAACGGAGATGGAGTAGTAAATACCGACGACCAAGTTCCACTGGGCAGCCCTATTCCTGACCTTCTTTACGGTTTTACCTTTAATGGCTCATACAAAGGACTTGATTTTCAATTGTTCCTTCAGGGTTCCCAGGGAAATAGCATTTATAATGCTGCCAAAAGGTGGTTGGTAGACTTTCGTCAGAACTTTAATCAGGGAGCTGAAGCTCTGAATGCTACGTACTATCAAGAAAACTACACCGCTTCTGAACCCCGGCTTGTACGTGCAGACCCTAATAAGAATGTATTGAGAAGCTCTGATCGTTATGTGTACAGCGGTTCTTATGCCCGCATTAAAAATTTAGTGATTGGCTATTCATTACCGCAGGGTGTTTTAGAAAGGTTGAATGCCCAGCGCCTTAGGATTTATGCTTCGGCTCAAAACCTGATTACATTTACCAATTATTTCGGGCTCGAGCCTGAAGTAGGATCACAAGGGGGCGACCCCCGTGATAATGGTATCGACCGTTTGCTTTACCCTCAGCCGCGCACAATTATCCTGGGTGTTCAATTAGGATTTTAATCAGACATTTCTTGAAATTAAAAATTCATATACAATGAAAAGGATAAAAAGTATAGTGTTTATAACACTACTCACATTAGTATATACGGGCTGTGGAGATGATTTCCTGAACCGTACTGATAATACAAGTATTAATTCAGGTTCATTTTATCAAACTGAAGAAGATGCAATTGCTTCGGTTACAGCCGCGTATGCCCCCCTGCAAAACATTAGCTTGTGGGGAAGAAGAATCCATTTTATGCTGGATTTTGCTTCTGATGAAATAGACCCAACCCCCAATACACAAGGGCCTCCCCTGGAGCTTTTATTACATACTTTCGGGTCGGTGGGCAATGAGCATATTGATAATCCCTGGAATATGTTCTACCGGCTTATTGCCAAAACTAATATTACTTTGAGCGAAGTGCCTGAAATGGATATCAGCCAGGACGTGAAAGACCAGGTAGTCGGACAAGCAAAGTTTCTTAGGGCATTGGGATATTTTTATATCAATACGCTTTGGAATGGTGGCCCGTTGCGCACAGAAGAAAATGCGGAAGAGCTATCCACTCCCAGGGCTACTCCCACAGAAACCTGGTCACAAATTGAAGCTGACCTTACCGATGCTGCTGCCAAATTACCCCCAACCTGGGACGACGCCAGCGTAGGGCGGGCAACTGCAGGTGCTGCCAAATCGCTTTTGGGAAAAGCCTACCTTTATCAGGAAAAATGGGCTGAAGCCGAAGCGCAATTTATGGACGTTATCAATAGTAGCAACTATTATCTCATAGGTGGTCCTAATGACCCCGGAGGTGCTGCAACTACTGTGGAAGAAGCCATTGCAGCCATGAGATCTAACCATGATTTTGGGGTTAAAAATAATGGAGAAGCCGTATTTGAAGTACAATTTAAATCAGGTACAGGAAATTTGAGCTGGGATAGTAATAACTCTGCAGGAAGGAATGAAAGCACCATACGCCCGCGCGAGTACGGAGTTGATGGTTCTTCTTTTTATAATGCCCGCCCCAGTGCCGAACTTATCGCTGCATTTGAAGGGAACGGTGGCACAAACATAGGCGATCGTGATCCCCGGTTTGAAGCTTTCTTTTTCACTGAAAATGATACGATTGAACAGGGTGGAGAAGAAATCCCCTATATCACTAAAATACCAAATGTGAGCTATGCATGGAAAAAGTACCAGCTTGACAGGTTTGTGCAAAATCCAAGCGACCCTAACGATAATGATTGTAATCATGACGTTATCCGGTATGCAGATGTGATTTTGATGGCTGCCGAAGCTAAAATTCAGCAAAATAAAGTAACGGAAGGTATCGCTTTGATTAACCTCATCAGGAGAAGGGCAGACCCTACCGGTACTATCTTATCTGATCGGCCTGTAGGTGCCTCTCAATCGGAAGCTATAGATTATCTAATTCAAGAGCGCAGAATAGAACTTTGTGGTGAACAGGTCAGAAGATCTGACCTGGTAAGATGGGGAATAGCCCAAAATTATATTAATGGCTTCCAGGCTAATAAACATGAATATTTCCCCATACCTCAGGCAGAAATTAATAACAATGAGGCTATGACCATTGAGGATCAGAACCCGGGATATAATTAGTGATTCACGTATTTTTATCATTAAAATAGCCCTGAAAATGAAAATTCGGGGCTATTTTTTTTGCTGAAAAACAAACATCAAATCTTTCCCAACTCTTCCCTTACAAACTCAATCAACGAGTGAATGTACTCCCGGCTGAAATCGAATCGGATGCCGGCAGCTTCGTAGATTTCGGGAATGGATTGGGTATAGCCCAGTTTTAAGGCGTTTTTATAACCTTCCAGCCCTTTTTCAGCATTTTCCCGGTAGTTTTTCCATACCGCGATGGCACCCAGTTGGGCAAAGCCATATTCTATGTAATAGAAAGGCACTTCGTACAGGTGCAGTTGTTTTTGCCAAAGGTAATTCTTCTCTTCCTCCAAACCGCTCCAGTCGGTAACATTGTCTGAAAATGTATCCAGAATATCATTCCAGGCTTTGAGGCGGGCGGGCACATCGTGGTTTGGGTTTTCGTAAATCCAATGCTGAAATTTATCAATATTGGCTACCCAGGGTAAAGTCTCCAATACCTGCTCCAGGTGGTCACGCTTGGCCCTTTTCAGGTCGTCTTCGTTCGGGAAAAACAAATCCCAATGGTCCATGGAAATTAGCTCCATAGACATAGAAGCCAGCTCGGCTACTTCAGAAGGTGTGTGTTTGAAATTGGTGAGTGGCAAATCGCGCGTTAGGAATGAATGCACCGCATGCCCTCCTTCGTGCATGATGGTGACCATGTCCCGCAAATTGGAGGTGGCGTTCATGAAGATAAAAGGCACGCCAATTTCAGAAAGCGGGTAGTTGTAGCCTCCGGGTGCTTTCCCTTTCCGTGATTCCAGGTCCAGGTGGGCCATTTTTTTCATCACAGCCAGGCACTCACCCAAATAAGGGTCAATTTTGCCAAAACACTCGATGGTTTTGTTGATAAGTTCCTCTCCGCTTTCAAAAGCCTTCAAAGGCGGTTTGCCGCTAATATCAACCTTTTTATCCCAGGGGCGCAGGGTATCTACTTTCAGGGCTTCTTTTCTCTTTTCAGCCAGTTCGTGCAAAATGGGTGTGATTTCGGCCGCTACCGATTCGTGGAAAGCAAAGCAGTCTTCCGGTTCGTAATCAAAACGCCCCATGGCTGTAAACATATAATTGCGGTAGTTGGCAAAGTCGGCATTTTGGGCTACCTGGTGGCGAAGCTGGATGAGTTTGTTGAACAATTCGTTCAGCTTGTCTTTATCTTCCAGCCTGCGCGCCTGTATTTTCCGAAAAGCTTCTTCTCGCTTTGCCCGGTCCGTGGTTTCCATGTAGTTGGCCGCCTGCTGCAAGGTTTGTTCTTTTCCGTCAATTTCCACCGTCATGGCGCCGGTGATGGCCCCGTATTTTTTAGATTCGCTTTGCAGTTGGGTTTGCAGGGGAATATTTTCTTCCCTGAAAATTTTGGCGTCTTTTTCCAGTTCCCGGATCATAATGGGGTAACCGGGTTCCCGGATTTCACCAAGCTGTTCAGCAGCCAGTGCCTTTTGGTTCAGCTTGTTCGACTCCGGCTCTATTTTTGGCTGTATTTCGGTGATAAACTCTTCAAATTTTGCCTGTAATTGTTCATTGGCCGTATCGCAGGTCATGCGGATATAGCGCCAGGCCAGGTCTTCGGAAAGCACGGCTTCCAGCTCGCTCCGGTCTTCAAACCACTTTTTCAGCTCAGCCTCAGAATTGATTTCCCGCTCCAGCAAGTCGTCATAATACGGCTTTACGGTTTCCCAGTCTTTGATGGTAAAATCTTCGGGCAGAAATTGCCTTTGCTTCTTTTCGGGTATTGTAAAATCGTTGTTTTGCATGTTTAATGTTAATTTTTTGGGTTGAAAACACTGGTTGCCTGTTACCCGTTGCCTGTTTTTTTTGAACTGGCAACCTGTAACAGGCAACTGGAAACTCTATTCTATCTCAATCACTACATCATCCGTAATAGGATGCGCTACGCAGGTGAGGGTGTAGCTTTGTTCAATGTCTTCGTCGGTGAGGGCATCTTCTTCATCCAGCTTCACTTTTCCTGAGTGGCACTTACCCATACAGGTGGTACACAGGCCACTCTGGCAGGAGTAGGGCAGGTCAAGCCCCAGCGTCAGGCCCGTTTCCAGGATTGTGCTGTCGGGTTCTACCGTAAATTTATGTTCTTCCCCCTCAAAAATAAGGGTAACTTCTTTGGATTCCAGTTCTCCTTTCCATCCCAAGACTACGCCCGGGCGTTCGTTGGTAATTTCGCTCATTCTTTTTTTTAAATCTTACGAATTAATAAATTATACGTTATCATTATCCAAACCCTTAATCCGAAGCTCTAAATTCTAAATAATATTAAAACCTTAAATTCAAATCACAAAACCAGTATAATTGTTTTGGATTAAAGCTTTGCTAATTAGAATTTGTTTAGGGTTTAGGGTTTAGAGTTTAGGATTTCCCCTAAATTTGTGGCAAATATAAGCACTATGGAATTGAATACCCTTACAGCCATCTCACCCATTGACGGGCGATACAGAAACAATACCAATACCCTGGCCCTTTATTTCTCAGAATTTGGCCTCATTCGCTACCGCATACTGGTAGAAGTTGAATATTTCATTGCCCTTTGCGAACTGCCTTTGCTCCAGCTTAAAGACTTTGACCCTGCACTGATTCCGCAACTCAGGCGAATTTTCAGTGAATTTAGCGAGGAAGAAGCGCAAAGCATTAAGGAAATAGAGAAAACCACCAACCACGATGTGAAAGCGGTGGAATACTTCCTGAAGCAAAAGTTTGACGAACTGGGCATTGCTCAATACAAAGAATTTATCCACTTTGGCCTTACTTCCCAGGATATTAACAACACAGCCATACCTTATTCATTAAAAGATGCCCTGGAGCAGGTGTTTGTGCCTTTAATGGGGGAAGTAATATCCAAAATACAAGAACAAAGTGAAACCTGGGCAAACATTCCCCTGCTGGCCCGCACACACGGGCAACCGGCCTCCCCTACCCGCCTGGGCAAAGAATGGCAGGTATTTCACGAACGCCTGCAAAAACAAATTCAAATGCTGGAGGAAATTCCGCATGCTGCAAAATTTGGAGGGGCCACAGGCAATTTCAATGCACACACCGTGGCTTATCCGGATACAGATTGGACTGCTTTTGGAAATAAATTTGTGAAAGAATACCTCGGCCTGCACCGCAGCCATCCTACCACGCAAATTGAGCATTACGATTATATGGCGGCCCTGCTCGATAATCTCAAGCGCATCAATACCATTCTTATTGATTTTAGCCGGGATGTGTGGCAATATATTTCTATGGGTTATTTCCGTCAAAAAATCAAAGCTGATGAAGTAGGCTCTTCGGCCATGCCCCACAAAGTAAACCCCATTGATTTTGAAAACGCGGAAGGCAATTTGGGTTTGGCCAATGCTTTATTTGAGCACTTGTCTGCCAAGCTTCCCATATCAAGATTGCAGCGCGACCTTACAGACTCTACGGTACTGCGTAACCTGGGGCTTCCCGTAGCACATACGTATGTGGCTTTTCGCTCCATCATTAAAGGATTATACAAAATTGAGGTAAATGAAGAAGTAATCCGCCAGGACCTGGAAGAGAACTGGGCTGTGGTGGCCGAGGGTATACAAACCATTTTACGGCGGGAAGGCTACCCCCAGCCTTACGAAGCTTTGAAAGCCCTAACCCGCAAAAACGAAAAAATTACTGAGGCATCCATTCAGGAGTTTATCGGTACTTTGGATGTGCAGGAAAACATAAAACAGGAACTGAGGGCTATCACACCTTTTAATTACACAGGATCATAAGCCTTTTTTTGTTATCTCTTTGTCAAAGAAATCACTGAAAACTCATTTTCATAATTTCTGTAAATCCTGAATTTATTGTCTTGTTCAAAATACAGGAGGCCAATTTCAAAACCGCTTTCAATGGGGCGGTTGTTGTATAACTCTCCGGCAGCATTGTACAAATAAGTAAACTCCTGCACTTTATCAGTAACGGCGTATATTTCATTTCCGGCCCCGAAATCATAATACTGTACACCGAGCAGGCCGGAACCCAACGCTCCCTGGCTGATGTAGTTTTTTTCAAATACCAGGGTGCCTTCCCGGTTCAGGATACTCAGCTTGGTAAAGTCCTGCCGGGCAATCACATAAGTTTTGCCCAGTTCGTCAATACACAACCGGAAAGTAGCTTCTGTGGACGGGCGGTACAGTTGCTCTTTGCTCACCACTCCTCCTTCTAAATGAAATGTCGTGATTTCCCCACTTTCTGTGAGTGTAGTCAGTTCTGTATTTTCCAGGTTAGTGCCTGGTTTTACAAACAGCGGGCCATGCACTTTATCGTCAAAAACAAGCGGAAACCCGGTGTAGTTTCCGCCCCGCCGCGTAAGCACGTTTACTTTCCCACTTTCTTCCATCGCAATGATGCAATCTTTTCCGCGTACCCTCAGGTGAAATGGCGGTGATGATAAGCGGCCTTCCAGGGCAAGGGGTGTCCAGCCTTCCAGGTTGGTACCAGTTTTATCAAACATGTATAAATCGCCTCCGGTATCAGCCACTAAAAAACGGTAACGCTTGCTGTTGTCATAGTCTATGAGCGACAACCATTCAATTTTTACATTTTCAGGCATTTTTAGCGGGTACCCTTCTACATAACTGCCGGTGCGGTCAACAATGTGCAGGGCGGTGGGCGTGGCAAAAAGATATTGCAGTTTGCCATTGTTATAATAATCTACCTGATGCACATCAGAAATGATAGCAGCCGACAGTGAATCTTTCCATAATACTTCACCATCAGCACCTATCAGGTAAAGCTGTTGGTTTTTGTCCTGCACCAGGGTTTCAAAATTTTGATGTGTGTGGCTGCGTACTACAAAGGGTTGTGTAGAGAGGGGATTATCAACAAGTGTTTGCTGTAAGGTTGCAAACATATTTTCTGCATTAGAGGGAATATCCGCTGGCTTGTAATTTATGGCCAGGCTGGTGTAATACTGCTCATCTGTATTGCTTATCTGAAAAGCCAGGTGCTCAAAGGCCCTGATTTGGGAAGCATATTTGTCAGCTATTTGCTTCCACTTTGGCGAAAGGTTTGCCTTTAGCATTTCCCAAGCACGGGCCGTGTTGATAATCATGCTGAAATTAGCCTCTTCAATAATGCTTTCCAGAAATACACTTTGTTTCACAGATTTACTCCAGGTATTTTCCAGTTCCCTCCCCAGCAAAACCCGTTTGAGGGTATTCACATCATTTGCCATCAAAAGGTAATGCCCTGAAAAAGTAAAAAAGCAGTGCTCAAAACCAGAAAAAAGCGGCCCCAGCAAATGGGCCGGAAACTCTTCGTAAGATAACTCCCGCAGGGTGTGCCCGCCAAATTGCTCGGTATACATAGAATCGCCGGGCTGCTTACTTACTTCAGCATGAACATTTTGCAGGGTGCGTAATGCCTTGGTTGTGTCTGTTGCATCAATTAACAGCAGCAAATCAGGGTTATTAATTGCTACCGATTCCATGATAGATAACCCGATTTCGCCCCGGAACCAGGAAAATATATCTTCAGCCGAAACCACCCCGGGGCTATTAGTAACATTTCCGGTTTTCAGAAAGGCCAACGGCTCTTGTCCGTTTTGTTGTTGCAGGTAAGCATACAGTCGTTTTTGCCAAAGGAGGGGGTCATCAAAAGTAAAATGATACAACAAGGCGGTTTCTTCCGGAACATAGTCTTGCATGCTCATTTTTTTTGGCATTTGTCCGGAAAATGTTTTCACCAAAGAAACTTCCTGATTGGCCGTATTTTCTGATGCCCCGGCTGTGCTGAAGCCATTCAGTAAAATATCCTGATCTTCCAGGGTTACATCTAAAAACATGGCTTGGCACAAAGCGCTAATTCTCTGCAAATCACCTGCTTTTTCGTTAGCAGCAAATGTGGAGAACAAAAGCGGCAGTTTAGTGGCATTTACGTACAGGTTGCCTTCGTCATTTTCCAGTTGTGGATTGTAAAACATATCCGGGTTTGCTGTACGAAAATCCGGAATATCCTGCTCCGGGTCGATATTGCGGATTACATCTTCTACCAGAAAAGGTGTAAAGCTGCCTACAAAAAAATTTTTGTAAATGATATATGAAAAGTAAGTGTCCGTTTCGGCATCTTTCAGTTCAAAAATATTGTATCCGTTATATACCCGTTTATTGGCCGTAATCTGCGGTTTTTCTTTGAACGTTTTTATTACATTTTGCACGAGCGCGTGTTGCGGTGCTCCCCGGATAGGAAAATAAAAAAGGTAATCCAGGGCATCTTTGGAAGTAACATGCACAGATAATAAAAAAGGCTTGGCATGGTAAAATGCTTCCAGGCTCTTTTCTTCACCCGTCAGGCTATCGAGCTGCACGATATGATCTGAAATTTGCTGAAAATAGGGAATGGAAGAAAGAAGTTCCCATGCAGGCTGCTGCCGGATGTTTGACCAATCTTCCCAAATATTTTCAGATTCGTACACCACGATGGCAGATTCCGGTACAAATGACCATACATCAGGCGTTTGCTGGCGAAGTTGATGCTGATAATAAAAATAAAACCCTATGGCCAACAGTAAAACAGTCAGCAGGCCAATAATTAGATATTTCGTTTTCAAATTGTGGCGTTTTCAACAAATTTAACAAAATAAATAAGGCTTTGGAATTACCAAAGCCTTAAGTCAAACCACAAAATAAAACCACCTCAATGAAAAACCTTAAAATGTTGTTATCGCCAAGCTGGCCAGGGCTCCTGAAACTTTCAGCCCCGCGCTTTTGGCAGATGTATTGTTTAGTTCAAACCCGATTTTTGATTCATTCGTTATCACAAAATTAATATGTGCACCCCCGGCTGCCATACCTTCATGCTCTGTAATAAGCAAGGTGCCTTCTTTGTCAAAACTTTCTACCTGTTCGGGAGTGATGGAAGCAGAGCGGGTAACAAACACAATATTACTTTTTTCTACCTGCGCAATGGCATCGGCCTGCTTCACCACTAATTTCTGATTATTGATATTGCCTTTCTTTTCCAGAATCACCAGCATTTGTTGATAAGCTGCTGCTTCACCCACTACTGTAATAATAAACTCCTCGGAGCCCTGGGCAGTGGGCCACTCTATATATTTACTGAAATTATAGATGAAAATGGGATGATATTTATAATCCTGTGCGAAAGCTTTTGTGCTAAACAAGGCCAATGTTGCGAAAACCGGGATAAATAATAGTATTCTTTTCATTTTCTGATGGTTTGTAAAATTACTTGCTGATGTAATTTTTGATTAACTATATGACAAATTTCATATATTCCGCTCAGAAGTTCATGCCGGTTATGCCCGAATACTTAGCTATGTAATGTATTGTGTAATAATTGTATTATTTAAATAATATATATAATTAAAAAATTTTTATAATTTGATTAATTTAAACTAAAATCCATTTAATTAAATATTATTATTAGAATAGTGGTGTTTTTCCTGTGACTCTTAATAACTGCTTTTTGGGTAAAAATTTGTGCATTTAACTCAACAAAACTGCAAAAAAACTGTTATTTCTTACATGAAACCGCCACTGCCTGGTGCGTATGGGAAATACATACAGTTCGTTAAGTTTTTGAGTTTTTTCATTTATTTACCAAAGAACACTACGCGCGGGATACATTTTACTTACTTTTTTGTTTCACATGTAAAGTATACTGTCGTTACTGTTTTACACTCTTGTTCATGCTTATTGATCTCGCATTTGTTGGTATATTCTTTTTGTTGGCCATTCCTACTGTAACCGGCTACTTTGCCTATAGCTATGGGCTTTCTTTCTGGAGGTGGTTCGCATTAGGATGTTTTTTGCCCATCATCGCTAATATTTTGCTGCTTTTTTTAGTGAAATCGCAAAAACAAGATGTACAACTCACCCGGTACGAAGATGAATATATGGATCAGCTTATTGAAGAAACCTTTTCGGAAGGGAATTCTTTTACAAAAAATCAGAATAAACTTTAATTATATAACTGCATTTCAGCATGAAACCCCTTGGTCACAAAGCGTACGGCAGCATCCCCCACGTATCAAAAAGCCGTCTGGGCCCGGGCGACCACCATTGTGAGCCTGGGCAGGAAATCATCGCTACCAAAACACCCCGCGACCGCTTTGACCTGGTAATTGTGCAGGAAAAGCTGGATGGTTCCAACTGTGCCATAGCCAAAGTAGACGGAAAAATACTAGCACTGGGCCGCAGTGGTTATCTGGCAGAAACCTCTCTGTATGAAATGCATCATTACTTTGCCAAATGGGTAAAGCAGCACGAAAAGCGGTTTGATAAACTCTTGCAGGAAAAAGAACGGCTGGTAGGCGAATGGCTTGCCCAGGCCCATAGCACCCGTTACCAGCTTACCCACGAACCTTTCGTGGTGTTTGACCTCATGCAAGGCCAGGAAAGGCTCAATTACCATGATTTCCTGCTCAGGGTACTCCCGCTAGATTTTGTAGTGCCCCGCCTCATCCATATCGGCCAGCCTGTGGGCATCAATTGGGTGGCAAAGCAACTGGTGGCCTCCGGGCACGGAGCTGTAGATGAAGTAGAAGGAGCCGTATGGCGGGTAGAGCGAAAAGGCAGGGTTGATTTTTTGGTAAAATACGTGAAGCCGCACAAACAGGATGGCATCTACCTGCCCGAAATTTCAGGGAAAGAAGGGGTGTGGAATGTGGATGTTTCTGAATTACTAACTGATATTTCCCAAGCGGGAGGTCAGTTATAATATTTCTTGTGCGGGAATCAATCTGTAACAATAACTAACCCCTCAATCCTTTTGAAATGTTTGCTATTTCTGGTAAGTACAGGAAATTCATTGACTATTGCCGTGGCGGCTATGAAAATGTCTCTGAACTCAATCAGCTTATTGGTCTTTCTCAGCTCTTGATAGATAATGGCTGCTTTTTCAGCTACATCTTTGGTAAAGGGTAAAACTGGAATATCATCCGTGAGTACTTTAACTTCTATCCATTTCTGATGGGTAGTTGCTCCCATATATAATTCATACAATGTAACAGAAGACACATGAATTACTACTTCATTGGATAAATTTTGAAGAATGGTTTTCCTCTTCTTCTGGCCATACTGATATATCTTTGATTTTTTCTTTCCATTTTTCTATGTCAAAAGATTGCTTACCTTGTGATTTTGAGAGTAAAAAATCAAGAAAGTTGTCAACCTCTTTTTGCATCTCCTTAGATAAGGCATTATACTTTGTAAGTACCTCCGTCATACTTTCTATTATTTAGCTTCTTAAATATAACGTTTTTTTGCTTCCAAACGGGTAAAAATATACATTTATGGCTCATTTGATAATCATAATGTATGTCTGCCAAAGAACCTGTAATTGAGCAAAAAGCCAGCAAAAAATCAGAACTCTGGAAAACCGAAGACTACTGGGCCATCTGGCTGGGCATGGCCTTGCTGCTCATTGGCTGCCTGCTGTTTTTTCCCAATCCTCCTGAAAATTTATCCGAAAATACGGTACAGTACAACCAAACACTAAAAGAGGAAGCGGCCAAAGCACCTTTCAAAACCATTGCCTGGCACGAAGCCATGGACAAAAAACTGGGCCTGAAAGCCAGTAAAAACGCCGCCGGTCAATGGATTGCCAAACTCACGGCCACGCCCCACGGCTGGAGTACAAACCCGGTAGATGCGTTTTTTAAATCGGAAACTGAAGCACAGGCCGAAAGTGAAGTGGCCATGCAAAACTACCAGAAACTGCAATCTGAAGCACAGCAACGCCTGGAAAATGCAAAAGCAGCCGAAAACGCTGCAGAAGCACAAAATTTTGAAAACACCGAATTAAATGATAAGGCAGCCCAGGCCATTGATGCCTGGCGCACAGCCCATACAAAGGCTATCAATGCCAAAAAGAAAACAGCGGTTGCCCCATACAGCCAGGTGCCTTACCTACTGCTTTTCATGGTGTTGCTTGCCGTGTTTTTCGGCATAGGCGCGTATTTTATGGATGGGAAATTCTGGCCTTTCGCCAAAGGGTTTGTGTTTGTCTTTTTAATAGGCGTGTTGGCCTACCTGGCCGGAGAGCAGGCCACCATGGACGACCTGGGCTTTGGGTATGCGGCCTGGGCTATTCTTTTCGGTTTGCTCATCAGCAATACGGTGGGCACGCCAGACTGGGCGAAACCAGCCCTGAAAACCGAATATTTCATTAAAACTGGTTTGGTATTACTGGGCGCCGAAATACTGTTTGGGAAAATTCTATCCATCGGTTTGCCTGGCATATTTGTAGCCTGGGTGGTTACGCCCATTGTATTGGTAACTACCTTTATTTTTGGGCAAAAAATCCTGAAAATTTCTTCCAAAACCCTCAACATCACCATATCTGCTGATATGTCGGTGTGTGGGGTGTCGGCAGCCATTGCAACGGCCGCTGCCTGCAAAGCCAAAAAGGAAGAACTTACGCTGGCCGTGGGGCTTTCACTCATTTTTACTTCTATTATGATGATTGCCCTGCCTGCCCTTATCAAAGCGGTGGGCATGCCCGAGGTGCTGGGCGGTGCGTGGATTGGCGGTACCATTGATGCAACGGGCGCGGTAGTAGCTGCCGGAGCCTTTTTGGGCGATAAAGCCTTGAACGTAGCCGCTACCATCAAGATGATTCAGAATATTTTGATTGGTGTGATTGCCTTCGGGGTGGCCGTGTACTGGGCAACCAAAGTAGAAAAAACAGGGGAAGCCAAAGTAGGCATCGGCGAAATATGGAACCGCTTTCCCAAGTTTATCCTGGGTTTTTTGGGGGCTTCCATCATTTTTTCATCATTGTACGCCATCCTGGGCGAAGATGCGGGCTACACCCTGATTGACCACGGCGTGATCAGGGGTTTTTCCAAAAACTTTCGGGGATGGTTTTTCTGCCTGGCTTTCGTAAGCATCGGTTTGTCTACCAACTTCAAAGAGCTCAGCAGTTATTTTAAAGGAGGGAAACCGCTGATTTTGTATTTGTGCGGTCAATTATTGAATTTGACACTCACCCTGCTTTTGGCTTATATTATGTTTTATGTGGTTTTTCCTGAAATTACTGAAAGTATCTGATGAAAATAGCGGTAAAAACAAAGAAATGGATGCAATTGCTGGGCGGGTTTGCCCTTCTGTGGGGGTTTATTTTTCTTTCCCCGTTTTTGGTGGAAATGTTACCCGCTTTGTCAGAAAAACTGAATGTCATTCGGGAGAAAAACATTAAAGGGAATGCACTGTTTTATACAGAAACACCGCAGTCTGCTGAAGCGGGCATCAGGATGAAGCATCGGTAACCAAAGATTCCTTGTATATTTGCGGTAATACAGGCGGTTTTACTTTTTATTTGTTGTATGAAAATAATCATTGCAGGGGCTGGGGACGTAGGATCGCACCTGGCAAAGCTTTTATCGTACGAAAACCAGGATATTACCATCATTGACCTTAATCCTGAGCGGCTCAGGCAGATTGGCAACCAGATAGACGTAGCCACCATCAAAGGCAACTCTACTTCTTACAAAGTATTACAGGATGCCAACGTAGCCCAGGCTGATTTGTTTATTGCTGCTACTGACTTGGAAGAAGTAAACCTGGCCACGGCAGTGATTGCCAAAAATCTGGGGGTAAAGCGTACGATTGCCCGCATTTCTAACGAGGAATTTCTATACGGAAAGCACATCTTAGATTTAGCCAAAGTTGGAATTGACGAACTGATTTCACCCGAATCGCTGGCAGCCAGAGAAATCAAGCGCCTGTTGCGAAAAGCCGCCGTTACTGATACGTTTGAGTTTGACCAGGGCATCTTATCACTGATTGGCATTACGGTAGATAATGACAGCGTCCTCATCAACCGGTCAATGGCTGATACTGCCCGGCTCAACCCGGACAACTCGTACATCATGGTTGCCATTTTGCGCAATGGACACACCATCATTCCCAAAGGAGATACGCTCATCAAACCCAACGATCATATATACTTTATTACCCAGCCCGATGGGGCAGACAAGGTACTGACCTTATCAGGCAAGAAAAAGATAGAAATAAAAAATCTGATGATTTTGGGGGGCAGCAAAGCGGGTTTTCATACCGCCCGGAAGCTGAGCAATACTTATCGCATCAAACTGATAGAGCGGGATAAAGAAAAATGTTTCGAGCTGGCCGACCAATTACCCGATACCCTTGTCATTAATGGTGATGGGCGCGATGTAGACTTACTGGAAGAAGAAGGCATAGCCGATATGGATGCTTTTGTAGCGGTAACCGGCGATTCGGAAACCAATATCATCACTTGCCTGGTAGCCAAAGACAAAGGCGTAAAAAAAACCATCGCCCTGGTAGAAAATGTAGACTACATACACCTGAGTCAAAATATGGGTGTGGATACGATGATTAACAAAAAACTGATTGCTGCTAATTTTATTTTCCGCTACATCCGAAAAGGGGAAGTGGTTTCCCTGGCAGGCATCCACGGCGTAGAGGCTGAAATACTGGAGTATGTAGTGAAAGATGATTGCAAAATCACCCGAAAACAGTTGAAAGACCTTGATTTTCCAAAGGAGTCCATCATCGGAGGGGTAATCAGAAATGGACAGGGTTATATTGCTATGGGTAACTTTCAGTTTATTCCTAACGACAGGGTGGTGGTGCTCAGTAAACGAGAGGGATTGGCTGAGGTAGAGAAGTTCTTTAAATAAAATGCATATTTGTGAAATTTAACTGGAAGGTTACCTTAAATATCCTTGGCATTTTGCTGGTCTTCAATGGGGGCTTTATGTACCTCTGCCTGCCCTTTTCTTTTTACTATGGGGGCAGTGATGCCACAGCTATTTTATGGGCCGGGGCTATTGCCATGGCTGTAGGAGGTACGGCTTTTTTAACCACCAGAAAACAAAAAGACAAAGAACTCAGGCGGCGGGATGGCTACCTGGTCGTAACCTTAGGCTGGATACTGATGTCGTTTTTTGGGTCACTCCCTTATGTTTTGAGCGGTACCATCCCCACGTATCCCGATGCTTTTTTTGAATCTATTTCAGGGTTTACCACCACCGGGGCCACCATTCTTACGGATATTGAAGTTTTGCCCAAAGGCATCATTTTCTGGCGCAGTCTTACCCAGTGGATTGGGGGCATGGGTATTATTGTGCTCACGGTAGCTATTTTGCCCATTTTGGGTATTGGTGGCATGCAGTTGTTTGTGGCCGAAGCCCCGGGGGTTTCGCCCGATAAGCTCAAGCCTCGCATCAGGGACACGGCAGCCCGGCTCTGGATTATATATGTAGGGCTTACACTTATACAAATGGTACTGCTGATGGTAGGCGGTATGAGTTTCTTTGATGCCATCAACCACAGCCTCACTACCATGGCTACCGGCGGCTTTTCACCAAAAAATACCAGCATTGCCCACTACGATTCCCCTTTTCTGCAATATGTGATTATCGCTTTTATGTTCCTGGCAGGCACCAGCTTTACCATGACGTACTTTATGCTGAAAAGAAACTTTACCAAAGTGTGGAGCAATGAAGAGTTTCGTTTTTACCTCACTACCATCGTCATTATCACCATCATAGCCACGGCGAGTGTGTATTTGGTAACAGACAACGGATTGGAAAAATCTTTCCGTGATGCATGTTTTCAGGTAGTATCCGTCATTACCACGACCGGGTACGTAACAGCCGATTACACAGCCTGGGCACCTATTCTCACCATTATTTTTTTCATACTGATGTTTGCCGGAGGTTCGGCAGGCTCTACGGCCGGGGGTGTAAAAATAGTGAGACATGTCATCCTGATCAAAAACAGCTTTTTGGAAATGAAACGGCAGATACATCCTTCGGCCGTCATTCCGGTACGCCTGAATGGAAACGCTATTACACAAGATATCACTTTCAATATCCTGGCCTTTTTCATTATTTATATTACCATTTTTGTTTTTGGGGCGGTTATTATGGCACTGATGGGCGTTGATTTTATGACGGCCATCGGCTCGGTGGCTACTTCTCTGGGCAATATCGGGCCGGGCATTGGTACGGTAGGCCCGGTAGATAACTTCGCCCACATTCCGGCAGCCGGGAAGTGGTTTTTATCGTTTGTGATGCTTTTGGGGCGGTTGGAACTGTTTACGGTGCTTATTTTATTCACCCCCTATTACTGGACACGGCAGTAAACGATTATGGAAAAATCAGCATTGAGAAAAATATACCTGGAAAAAAGAAAAAACCTTGGGAGGGAAGAGTTGGAACTACGTAACCGGCAGGTGAAAGAGCAACTGCTGGGGTATTTTGATTTTGGTAAGATAAAAATGGTGCATTGTTTTTTGCCCATTCTTACTCATAACGAAATAGACACCTGGCCCATCATTAAGGCTTTGCAGGGAAAAAATATCAATGTTGTCGTATCCAAAACGAAGTGGAAATCCGTAAGCATGGAGCATTTTCTGCTCACGCCTGATACGGTACTGCAAAACAACCGCTGGGGCATACCCGAACCTGTGGCGGGCGAATTAATTCCTGCCAGCCAGCTTGATATGGTGCTGGTCCCCCTGCTGGCTTTTGACCGGGCGGGCCACCGGGTGGGCTACGGCAAAGGTTTTTACGACCGCTTTCTTTCAAAATGTTTACCAAACACCCTCAAAGTAGGCTTATCCTTAGAACAGCCCATTCCTAAAATTGCTGATACGAATGCTTATGATGTGGTGTTGAATTTTGGCGTAACCCCGGAAAAAGTATGGGAATTTCCGGACAAATAGGCCCGGTTTTTTCAGGTACTTAACATTCAATCTTTTCAAAAGCAGATTTATAATTATTATCATCAGGTTTCAATTCCAGGGCTTTTTTAAATTGGGCTTTGGCTTCGCATTGCTTGTTCATTTTTAGCAAAATATTCCCATAATCATAATAGTTCTGGTGGATGCTGGCATCTAATTGAATGGCTTTTTCATAAAATTGGGCGGCTTCTTCAAATTTGTTTAGATACCGGAAAGAGTAAGCGGTATTGGCCGCATACACCTGAACGCCAGGGTCTTTCGCTAAAGCTTTCTGGTAATATTGCAAAGCATCTTCATCTTTGTACTGGTTGGAATAAATCAGGCCGACAGCATTGTAATCTTTGGCTTGTTCAGCGGCATCCGTTTCATGCTGTGCTGCTGCAAGGTAGGCAGCAACGGCTTCATCGTACCTGCCAAGACGGTTAAAAGCATTGGCTTTGTTGCGCAAAAACAAAACATTTTCGGGTTCCAGCGCTATGGCTTTTTCATAACACTCGATGGCTTTTTCGTATTGTTGCAGGTCATGAAACTGTACTCCGGCATAATTATGGTCTTTGGCCTTTTGCGCGGGATTTGTTTCATATTGTGCAGCCAGTTGGTACGCTTCGCTTGCATTTTTGGCATCCCGCAGCCAATCGTAGGCAATGGCCTTGTTGCGCAGGTACTGGGGGTTGTGGGGCGCCAGTTCAATGGCTTTTTCATAATAGGGAATGGCCTCCCGGTATTGCTTCTGTTTGTTAAACTGCACGCCAATGTAGTTATAATCTTTGGCTTTTTCTGCGGTATTGTTGTCACTTTCATGTTGCACGGCCGCTTTGTAGGCAGCGATGGCTTCCTCGTATTCTTCCAGCCAGTTGTAGGCATTGGCTTTGTTGCGCAAAAACAAAACATTTTCAGGTTCCAGTTCAATGGCTTTTTCATAATAAGGAATGGCTTCCCGGTATTGCTTCTGTTTATGAAATTGTACACCAATGTAGTTATAGTCTTTGGCTTTTTCTGCGGTATTTTGGTCACTTTCATGTTGCATGGCCGCTTTGTAGGCAGCAATGGCGGCTTCGTATTCTTCCAGCCAGTTGTGGGCATTGGCTTTGTTGCGCAGGTACAGCGGATTCGTGGGTTCCAGGGCGATGGCTTTTTCATAGAAGGGAATGGCCTGCCGGTAATTTCCCTGTTTATGTAACTGTACCCCGGCATAATTATAGTCTTTGGCTTTTTGCCCGGGTTCGGTTTCATACTCTGCTGCCAATTCGTAAGCTTCTGAGGCTTTTTCAAACTCTTCCAGCCAATCGTAGGCGATGGCTTTATTGCGTAGATACAGGGCATTTTTAGGCTCGAGGATAGCCGCTTTTTCATAATACGTAATGGCCTCCTGGTATTGCTTTCTATCATGAAACTTAACACCCAAATGATTTTGGATACGGCTCAAATAGGCCCTCCCATTTTCTGAGTATTGTTCTTTTATATCATAAGGATTGGCTTCTTTTACAATTTGCTGTGCTTCATTAATATCTACATTATTCAAAAGTTCCAGCATAGAAAAGACGTTGTACCTGTCTACCTGCTGCCAGTTTTCTACCACAGGGTGTATTATTTTTTTGAAAGAAGCCCGGTTTTCTTTCTTCATGGAAGATAATTTGGCAAGCATCAAATCATAGTTGCCTATGTTATAGAGGTTTAGCAAAATATCCATGAGTTTGCTGCGTAAATCCGGGTTGATGTCCGGGTTGTTATTGTTCCAGACAAACACCAGTGTGGTGAGCACCTCTACCTCATCAAATTCCCAGTGGCCCGATTTGTAATCTATGAGCTGTTCCAGCAAGTACCTGTCCTTGAAAATGCTTTGCAAATTCTGGTGTTTATCGAACAGAAAGTCGAAATTAGATCGCTTTAAAAATTCAATAAACTCTTCAAAATAGAAGTTTAAAAACTTGTC
This sequence comes from Cyclobacteriaceae bacterium, assembly GCA_965230065.1. Lineage (GTDB taxonomy): Bacteria > Bacteroidota > Bacteroidia > Cytophagales > Cyclobacteriaceae. Next base: position 2,495,676 of record OZ245942.1, read on the forward strand.
GTGATCTTCGGTGCTATTAACGGGTTGGCCTTTCATCAGATGCTTCTTTTTTGAGGGATTTGACAGATTGGCTCGCAGGTTTTACCTCTACATCCTCTTCCTTGTCAATAGTTTTCTGTAATTTTTCTTCAGCTTGCGGTATCTGCGAAGAGTTGAATTTCCGGAATAAGTCATGGATTGGAACCGTCCATTCTTTGTCAAGTTTCCGGGCTATTTTCAAATGCTGATAACTATCCGTTGTGCTTCTTATATTTTGAAAAGCATTGGCCAAATTAAAATGGGCTACTTTATTGTTCGGGTCTGCTGCTATTGCTTTTTGGTAAGCATCAATGGCCTGTTCATTATATTTTACCACACCAAACCGGCTGTAGTAATTAATACATGCATTGCCAAAGTCATTATACACAAAGCTTTTGACGCCATTGGCAACTTTTTCAGAAAGATATTCCCCTTCAATATCCGTAGTATTTTCTGCTTCAAAAGCCCGAATACCGGGCACGGTGGTATCTATCAGCATACGTATTTTCAGCGCATCGTTTTCCTGTCCGTTTGATGCCTCCCGCCAGGCATAAGTATTAAACAACTGCACAATACATGCTTTTAAAAGAGCCTCATCGATCGGTTTTTCCGCATTTTCTGAAAGGAGCATCTCTTCCAGCGATCGATTGTTATGCCTAAATTCCCTGATATATGCAGCATATCGGTTACTCTTTTTCAGGCATGCTTTCAGGTACTGAGAGATCAGGGGAAGGTCTTGCAGCTCTGCTTCCTCATAACGATATTTTAAATGTTCGATATTGCTATGCAAAGTATCCAGAAAACGCCGGTATCGGTCCAACATTTGTGGGCCAATCAGGTCATAATAATAAATGCCCTGGCTTTTCTTGCTGAGGTAATAGTCGCTGTAAGCGGCCACCACAGGCTCTGAAAAAATGGCTTCCTGGTACAAATCGTAACATTTGTTGAACTGCCCCTTTTCCATGGCTATTCGGGCCAGTCCGTAGTTGATGGGCGCAATAAAAGTTTTTTTCACGATGGCTTTGATGTCTTTGCCCCGTACAAACTTTTCCTCAGCCTCTTCCAGCTTGTCAGTAAGCCAGCACAAATATCCCTGCGAAGCCAATGCAGCTATATTGCCCGGGTTGATTCTCAGTGTATCTTCATAATCTTCTATCACACTTTTGCATCGCTCCCAATAAATTTCATTATCCATGCGAAAATTCAGGTCACGCCAGCGGGCATACATAAACTGGGTAACTTCAAATCTGTCGTAAATTTTGATAGACTGTGCCAGGTAACTGAGTTTATTGGCAATATTTCCCTGCAATTCGGCACTGGTGAGTAAAAACAGATGATCGTTTTTAGACAACCTGGGTGCCACCGATTCTGCCAAACTGTAATATTGTTTGCTCCGGTAAGTTGCTTTCAGGAACACATACACCAGGGAAAGTACCACCAGGGTCTCGAATAATATGGATTTTTGCTGCTTCATCAGCGATTCGGAAGGCTGTAGCATTAATTTTCGCCACCAGGAATCAGTGGGAATATTGACATACGCCTGGTAGAATTTAGTTTTCCACTCATTGATACATGGCTCCAGGCGTTCGTCATCAATGTATCCGTCTTGTTTTTTGAAATAAACCGGATTAACCGCCTGCCGCCTGGGCATTAATGAATTATGAACCAGCAGCAGCGTATGAAAAATACCGATAAGACTACCGGGTAATTCATACAAAGGGTCACTTTCCCGGCCGGTGAATGAGGAGATATACTGTTTATAGATTTTGCACTGGGCATACCCATTATAAATTTTAGATTTCACGTAATGATAACGCATATCAATCAGCCATCTGGAAAGGGCAAGTTTATAGGGGTATCGGTGAAGATAGGGGTTGGCATACAGGCCCCTGCTCACGATAGACCGGAAAGATGTGCGCAGATAACGCGAGGCTTCTTCATATAACTCCAGAGAAAGATCATACGCGTCAATGGTATTGGATTGGGCAAAGTCTTTGGCTTCGTTGTACAGGGCCACTGCTTTCAAAAACTTGGTAGGGAAAAGCTTAATTTTTTCTTCCAGATCCTTTTTTATTTGCTGGTAAATTTCGGTTACCACGCTGGAATACACCCGCTCCATGGCCTGGTTGTATTTTTCAACAGTAATTTCCTCACCGGCACTGTCAATCTCAACAGGTAATTTCACAGGGTTGGTGATGGTAAATGGCCCTTCAAAAGAGCCAATGCACACCCTGGGCCTGATGTGGATGATCCACTCATGGGTACTCTCTTGCCGCAACGATATGTATCCTTCTATGTGGATATGGGACGATAAGTGTGCGTATTGTGATGACTTATCCACATGCAGGAGGGAGAGCCTGCCAATGCGCTCGCTCATTTTTTCAATCAGGTCGTGGTGCAGCAGCTCCCGGAAAGTGCGCAGCTTGCTCTTTTGTGTTTCTGAGAGCGACTCGGCTTCTTTCTTGTCTTCGTCCAGCTGGGTCGACATAAAAGGCTCAATCCAGAAAGTATACTGAAAAGGGTCTTCAGAAAGTTTGATGAATTGGTTTTTGAGGATAAAAAACAATAAGATGAGCAGTAAGATGAAAAGCAGGTAAAAAAGCAGTGCTACAGGCTCGACACCGTAATGCTGAAGGGCACTCCAATTAGAAAAAAGGTCTTTGACAAACCGTAGCGTATCCTGGAAGTAGGCGGGAAATTTTCTGATGATATCGAACCGCTGGGTACTCACCAAAACCACCAGCTCAATGAGCAAGGTGGCAATCAATAAAAAACCTGAGATTTTCTGTTGCCTTCTTCCTTTTAGCAACTTCTTTTCCACACCCTGTAAAATCTCCAGGGAATGGTTTTGCTTCAAGAGATCGATGAGAAACATGCCGTTTGCTTGGTTGCAGGCATAAGTTATGGATTTTTTTTTATTGATGCTAAAACTCTTCAGGTTTCAGCGAAAATAACGGATGGGCAGTGAAAAAATTGAAAAAAACTAAAGGGCTTGCGTGTTTTTTTTGTACTGCAAAAGCTGCTATGGAACAACCTGGCTTTTCAACTTTATCGGCCCATTGGCAAACTGCTTGATTTTATCTGACGCGTGAACAAACTGCCCCTGCAGGTTTTCCTGGGCTGTTTTGTACATTGCGGTGGCAACGGTGGTACCGGTGATAGGCCTGTATTTTTTCAATCCGGCAACCAGGAAAGGTTTCAATATTTTCATGGCTTTTTCGCCTATTTTTTCACCGATGCGTTGTTCATCCCGGTCTCCCAGCAGCAACGAAGGGCGAAATATATGGAGTGTGTTGAAATCGAGTTCCTGCAAGGATTCTTCTACTTCACCTTTCACCCGATTGTAAAAAAACATAGAATTTTTATCGGCCCCCAGTGCTGTAATTATCAGATATTGGGCTGCCCCGCACTTTAAAGCCAGTTTGGCAGTTTCCAGCGGATAAGTATAATCTACCTTGCGGAAAGCTTCTTCAGAGCCTGCTTTCTTTATCGTAGTGCCCAGGCAGCAGTACGCGTCGTCTATGGGCTCTGGTAGTTTGACATTTTGCAGGTTATCAAAATCTACCACAATTTCTTCCAGCTTTGGGTCGTCTATGGATAGAGTACGGCGGGTGAGGACAATTACTTTCCTATAGTAAATTTCATTCAGCAGGTAGGCTGCCAGACTACTTCCTACCAGTCCGGTGGCTCCTACTACCAATGCTGTTTTATTCATCTTTATTTCCTTTTATTCTTTGCCACAGCCGTTGTAAATCTGCCTCCGAAGCACTAAATGCCTGTGGTCTTTGGTTAATACGGATGCCTTCGGCTGTCTGTTGAATAACGAACGAAAATATATAATCTTTAGACAAATCAAACCAGCCCGTTCTCATACCAAAACGCAAATCGTTAAAGATTACGGAAGATTCATAAGGTAGTACTGAAAAAAAGCCTTTGGTGAATGTTTGGAGCCTGGAAATTTTCTGTTGGGCTGTTTCACTTTTTTGCAAGTAAGGCAACAGCAGATTTTCGTTTTGGGGAATAAACTTAAACTTAATGTGGGTATCATCATCCAACAATGAATAGTAGCCCACACGAAAACCTTCTTCCTCTTTTATAATGACCGACCATAAAATATTGGTGAAAGGCGCCGGGGAACTCATATAATCGGTAACCGGCATGTTTTTTTCCTGGATATTAGACTGAATGACCCGGCCAACGTGGTATTTATTAATGCTGGTAAGTGCCAGGTAGCCCGTGCTGATGCCTAAGGCAAGCAAAATAATGCGTCTTCGCAAGAGTACATCTTTTTTAATAAAGAGCACGGCAATACTGCCAGCAAGCAAAGGCAAGGTAAAAACCGGATCAATGATAAAAATGGTATTCCACTCTATCCGGTAAGTGCTGAAAGGCCAGAAGAGCATGGTGCCATAATTGGTAAAAGCATCCAGCAAAGGATGGGTAACCAAAGCCCAGAAAAACAGCCATGACCATTCTTTAAAACCTGCTGCACTGATTTTTTTGGGTTTTCGGTAAAGTGTGGCCACCATCCACCCCAGCAAAGGAGCCAGTAGGGTGAGTACAAAAACGGAATGCGTGAAGGTGCGGTGCATTAATAACCCTTCCAGGTCATCAACAAAGGGGGTGAACAGTACATCCAGGTCGGGAATGGTACCGGCAATAGCACCCCACAAAGGGGCTTTGTTTCCCACTTTTCTGCCTAAAACGGCTTCCCCTACCGAGGCACCCAGAACGGCTTGCGTTAGTGAATCCATTTGTTGTTTTGGGTTTGTTGTTTAGCGTTTAGGGTTTGTCTATGTCTAAACTTCAAACGCTAAACATAAAACATTAAACCGGTTATACACAAACCGTTTTAGGATTTGAATCTGGGAATTTGATATTATTTAGGGATTAGGGTTTATATTTTGGGGGTTGGCATATTCCCTTTCCCATGCTTCAAATTCTTCAATATCCGTTTTAATGGTATGGAATATCCAGAGTAAAATAGACAGGTCGTCTAAAAAACCGGTGAGGGGAATAAAATCAGGCATTAGATCCAAGGGCATCACAAAATAGAGAATACCACTCACGAGCAGGAGCAGGCTTTTCCAGGGAATGCGGCGGTATTCTCCCCGAATATAGGCTTGCAACATGCGCTGTACGGAGCCTACCTTGGTTTTTAGTTCCAGTGCAGCAGGGCTGTTGCCTTTCAGCATCTGCATTTTTTTTGCTGCTTCAGACAACAAGCTTTTCAGTTTTTCAGGGTCTCTTAATAATTGCCGTGCACGGTGCTGGGCTTGTTTGAATTTTGAATTTCCCCTGGTATAATGATCAGATTGTTTCATAGCGATTAGTTGAAACTGAAGGCATTTCTAAAAAAAATGCCTGATTTCTTCTTTTATCTTAGCCAACGCATGGGCGGTAGGGTCGGTTTCTTTCTCCATGGAGATTTCAAATATTTTTTTAGCCAGGTCTATACTTTTGGCATCATCCTCTACGGCTTCTGCAGCCTGGTTGATGGTAGAAATAATCCCTTCCTTGGCACTTACTACATATTCCCAGGCTTCGTTGCTTACATATACCTGCTGTGAGATATTGTGGTTGTATTCCTGCCGGATTTCGGCAAGCAATACATGCTGAAACTCCCGGGCCGAAAAGTCGCCCTGGTTCAGGCGGATAATCAGGTTGTTGGGCGTAATTCTTTCCAGAAACAGGCAAACCCTTTCATAAGCCTGCAAACGGATGGGCAGTACGGTATCGGTGTTTTTTAGCTTGATTTCTACCATTTTCTGGGTCATTTCCCGGTCCAGAAACGATTTTACGGTAAGATACATGGCGTAAAGTACGGCTGCGGCGGGCAGCAGGAGTTTGGCAAACTCGATAAGGATTTCCATAATTTAACTAGATGATATTAAAAAATGTGAACGTTGGATCGCTACAAAAAGTAAGAACGTGCGAAAAGCCAAATTTACATAATTTGATGGCTTATTATATGAAGATGTAATGAATGCGAAAGAAATTCGTCAGGATTGCAGAAAATAAAGCAAATTATCTGTTTTATACTGAGATAATTCCTCGTTTTTAGGCAAAAACATTTTTTCATGATTGCCCGTATATGGCACATGCAATAATATATGCTTGTTGTTGCTACATTTGTAGCATGAAATTCGCTATCTCGTGCTTTTAAACCATAAATTTTTAAAATGAAGGGAAGAAAAATTTTAGCTGTTTTTTTGGTTGTGTTCACCATCATGCTCATTTCTTTTTCTTTTTACGTTTACCAAATGGTCAATACCCCAAATATTTTGGTAGACCAGGGCGACCGCATATTCATCATACCTGAGGGGTCTACCTTTGGGGATGTGCAAACCCGCCTGTACGAAGGCAATTATGTAAACGAACCGGTGCCTTTTGGGGTAATGGCCAAACTGATGGATTACGACAAATCTATCAAGCCCGGCAGGTATTTGTTAGAAGCCAACATGAGCAACCTGGAAACCCTGCGCCTGTTGCGTTCAGGGCGGCAGCAACCACTTAACATTACTTTCAATACGGTTCGCCTGAAGGCAGAACTGGCCGAAAAAATTTGTGACGGCGTAGTGGCCGATCCCAATGAGTTTTTAGCCCTGCTGAACGATTCTTCTGTGGTGGCCGAATATGGCTTCACCACAGAAACCATTCTTTGCATGTTTATTCCCAATACCTACGAAGTGTTTTGGACCATTACTGAGCGGGAACTCATGGACAGGATGCATCAGGAATACGAAAGATTTTGGAATGACGAGCGCCTTGCTAAAGCCAACGCCCTGGATATGACTCCGGTGGAAGTTTCCATTCTGGCTTCGGTAGTGCAGGCCGAGCAGCTCAGGCATCCTGACGAACGCCCCAAAGTGGCCGGGCTGTACCTCAACCGGCTGGAAAGGGGCATTGCCTTGCAGGCCGACCCCACCCTGGTTTATGCCCTGGGCGATTTTACCATCAAGCGCGTACTCAATGTGCACAAAGAAGTGGATTCGCCTTATAATACCTACAAATATGCAGGATTGCCTCCGGGGCCCATCAACCTGCCCGAAATATCATCCATTAATGCGGTGCTGAACCATGAAGATCATAAGTACCTGTATATGTGTGCCAAAGAAGACTTTTCGGGCTACCATAATTTTGCTACCAACTTACAAACCCACCTGAACAATGCCCGGAAATACCAGCGAGCACTCAACCAGGCAAAGGTTTACCGATGAGTGATGGAAGAGTGGAATACTGGAATGATGGGAAAAACATTGTTCCAACTTTCCATCCTTCCAACATTCCATTTTCATGAAAGATTTTGTTTCTTTCCCAACGAATAATAACAAATTTAGATTAATCTTTTGACCGCCCATGTACAAACACAGCACACAAATCAGGGTACGGTACGGGGAAACCGACCAGATGGGATACGTTTATTACGGCAACTACGCGGTATATTTTGAAGTGGGGCGGGTAGAAGCCATGCGCAACCTGGGCATGAGTTACAAAGAACTGGAAACGCAAGGCATTATGATGCCTGTATTGGAACACACCTCCCGGTATTTGCAGCCTGCCACATATGATGAGTTACTTACCCTGGTGGTTACCATCAAAGCAATGCCTTCGGCCCGGATTACTTTTTATTATGAAATATACAATGAAGCCAGCAAACTGATCCATACCGGAGAAACACAATTGGTTTTTTTGAACGCAGCTACCATGCGTCCCTGCCGCCCACCCGAGGCGATGTTAGGGTTGTTACGGCCTTTCTTTTCATAAATTCGGTCAAAAACACCCATGTAACTATTTGCGGGAAAAGAATAATCGCCTACATTTGCACGCAGAAATAATGATAAAAGGATAAACTATTAAAGAGGGTTGGCGGAGTGGTCGAACGCGGCGGTCTTGAAAACCGTTGTACCGCGAGGTACCGGGGGTTCGAATCCCTCACCCTCTGCATTAAAGCCCGTTTTTGCACTGCAAAGCGGGTTTTTTCTTTTTTGGGGTAAGAAAAAATGGTTCTCTGGCAAAGCCCATAAAAATTGTTAAAGCACCAATATTTATTATCTTTGGAAATAGAGCCTTTCAGAAAGAGTTTTCTTTCCAAATTTTGCCTCTGTTTTTATTCTGATCATCGATAAAATGCTAGTTTCCGGACTGGCATTTTTGGCTTTATGTAAATTCTGGCTTTAGATAGCCACAGCGTGTTGGTTTAATAAAATCAAATGTTTCACAAAGCCCTGAAAGCTAATTATTGGCCCGGATAAAAATATAAATCAGGTAACAGGTAATAGTTCTTGTAACCAGCAATTTTCCATTTCAAGTCATTGATAGCCCGTACATAATTACCTTTCTCAAAAATGAAGTAGTATTGTTCTCCTCTTTCAAATTGCCATCGTATGGTTTGTTCTGTTTTTTCAACATTGACGAAGTTCCAAGCCCCACACTCAGGAATCCCACAACTGCAACCAAAAATCAAGTATTTGCCAGATTTTTGAGTAGATTTAACCAATTCATCAAATATGACAACCGCATCGGTATGCTGAAATATTTTTCTGAAATGCTGTCCATCAATCCATAACTCTATTGCTAAAGTGCCCCGTAAAGCTTCCCCCTCATCACCCAGGATTTCTTCATCTTCTGTTACTTTAATATCAAAGTAGATTTTATGCATACTTTTATATTTATAAGGATATTAGGAAAACAATGATCATAATTAACAAAACCAGTATAAATATAACATCCACAACACCGAGTTCAATTGACCATTCAAAATCAACATCTTCGCCTTTTAGTATGCGCTTAATAATTTCCCACATAATTATATAATTTTAATATTAAGTATTAACAAAATTATATTTCTGTCTTGACATTTTGTGTCTTCACGTTATAATCCTGGATGTATACAGAAGATATAATTAAAACGAAAACCAGCTCAATCCTGACAGAAAGGGCGAAATTTATAGAAAGTCAAATGGATATTATTATATTTACCGAGCTGAGGTTGGGTTTTTGCCCTTACTAGTTTTAACATCGATAAAATGCCAGTTTCCGGACTGGCATTTTTGGTTTTTACGCATCAGGCGGGAATAATCTTAGATATTGTTTTTTTGACCCAAATGGGTAAAGGGAAACTATCTGCTGATCTCCAAAACAGTTTTCCCAGACTGAAATACGTAAAGACAATATGAAGTAAAAAAGCGCACATAAAGATAAACCAGGAATCGGTTACTATCATTATTGAAACAAAGAATATAAACAGGAAAGCCCAGGTAAACCCTGTATGTTTTGGGCCGGCAACAGGCCAATAAAGTACTTTTCTTGCTCTATTCACCCAACTATCATGGCTACTGATCAGGTAATAAATATCTTCTCCAATGTAGTAGAACAGCAAAGGGGCTTTGAATTTTGACCCACTTTCAATATCAAAGGCTCGGGATGCCCCCAACAGTAAATACCTGAAAGAAAATGAGTCGGTTGCCCAATAGGGATTGTCAGTGATTTCCACTATCCGTTTTTGAAAAACATTAAGGTCACTCACAAACATCTCTTTTTGTTTGCCTTTGTAGTATTTAGTTTTTAGAAATTTAAGTCCATATTGTTGTGCTACCTGCCTGATGTCATCTTCCAGGAAAATGCGTGAAGTATCTTCTTTGGCTAACTGAATGAGCAATTTCAAAGATGTTTCTGTCAGCCTATCAATAATTGACCCGGGAATGAACCCGGCGGTATGCAAAACCTTGTAGCTACTATCCGCAGTTTCTGGCAAGCTGTCATAATGCTCTAAACGTGATAAGCTCAACGAAGTGAAGAGTTCATGGTATAGTTTACGGTTTTTTTCTTGCTGTTCATTGAGTAAGGAAAGGAGGGAGACTTCATTCATAGTGAATAATATTATGAAAGGGGCACAAATCTTTTCCTCTCTATAATAATAGATTATTTCAATATTTGCACAGAAAAGTTAACAATATGGAGTTGGGTTGTTGCTAGCATCTAAAGCACTTCAATTTTTTTTGAGAACTTGTAGTGTCTATAAATATCCGTGCTACAACCTATAAAATGTTTCAGTAAAAGGCATGAAAAAGAAGAAATCCCTACGAGTCAAATTTTATTAATATGATGGTAGTATAAAAAATAATGAGACTCAGATTTATTGCCGTATTACCTATAATAGGCAGAAAACTGAAATAGCAACAGGATTATTTGTGGCGGAGAAAAATTGGGATGAGAATCATGAAAGACACCGTCAGAAGTCACATAATGTTAATGAAGAGCTTAGTAAAATTTAAGCACATATAATCAATATTAAGATGTGGTCTTCCCCTGGTTGTAGCCTACCTTGAAAATAAGACAGTTTATGAAATAAAAAAAACGTGATTTGTCAATTATGAAGAAAAATAAATTCACTGAACACCAAAACATTAATGCTATCAATATGAACCAGGTAGGAAACTCAGCAAGTTCAAAATAGGTTCAAGATTTTGCAAAAAATCAATTGACAAGGAGAAACCTAGCGGAGAGTGGGATCGCCTGGATATTTATGTTGATGGTACTGAAAGTGTTCATGTAATAAATGGGTAGGAGAATATGCACCTGTATAATATTAGCCCAACCATCAATGGTGAGGTGGAACCATCAACAAGAAAATTAATAAGCTTCTAGTATTCTAGAAGGTATGCAGCAATCCTTTTAAAAAATCTTTCCTTAAATTGGGAGCTGATTTTTTTGCTTCAGCAAAATGTTATTCCGGATTTGCAACCCATTCCATTTCACAATATTGGCTTATATGAATATGAAAAATAACCCAGAGCAATTGCCCGTTTATCTGCTGATAATATTGGTCATCCAGTTCAGCTTTAGTTGTAACCCTCCAGTACAAGAATCAAAGTCAGCTGATTTCAAAGAAAGAGGTGGAGTAAATAATCTGTTCTACAAACTGGACAACCAGGATACGGTAAAAGTGGCCTATCTGGGTGGCAGCATCACTGCTCAGCCGGGTTGGCGGGTGTATTCCCGTGAATGGTTGAGCGATAATAATCCGGAAACTGAAATCGTGGAGATCAATGCGGCAATCGGCGGTACGGGTTCTCCTTTTGGTGTTTACAGGCTTCGGGATCATGTATTGCAATACAATCCTGATTTGGTTTTTGTAGAGTTTGCAGTTAACGACTCGAACACCGAACCCGAAAAAATAACCCGGTCTATGGAAGGGATAGTGCATCAAATCTGGCAGCGAGATCCTGCAATAGACATCTGCTTTATCTATACGATTAAAGAAGATTTTATAAATATTTATCAACACGATAGCCTCCCAGCTTCCGTGACTACCATGGAAAAAATTGCCGATCATTATCAGATTCCTTCCATCAATTTTGGCCCCGAAGTTTTGAGAAGAGTAATGGATGGCCAAGTGCTATTCACAGGGGATGAAGCTGCCAAAGACACCATTGAAGTTTTCAGTCCTGATGGCGTGCATCCTTATCCAGATTCCGGGCACAATATCTATCGTGATGTTTTTGCTAATGCATTTAGCCAGATGCAATCAAAACCCTCCCAGGGAATAGCTTCTCACAAAATTAGTATCTCCCTCATTCCAAATCCTTTGGTCAATGCACAAATGATTGGTTGGAACTCCATCGATACTAATGAAGGATTGAAACCCATCCATATCCAGGATGGCACTAGATTTAAAGGCTTTTCGAGGTACTTTGACAGCTTAGGCGAAGGTAAGCCCGGAGATTCCATCTCCTTTAATTTTCGCGGTAAATCACTGGGCTTTTTTGACGTGATAGGGCCCGGTGCAGGCATCCTGTTGGTGCACATTGATGGTGAAGAAAGCACCTTCGATCGCTTTGACAAGTATTGTACCTATTGGAGAATCAGCTATAAAATCATAGATGGACTGGAAGACACCGAACATACGGTTACCTTCAAAGTATTAGACCAACCCCTGGATAAAAAGGCAATCTTGGCCCAAAGAAGCAATGTAATGAAGGATGAGAAAGATTATGAAGACATGAACTGGTATCTGGTCAAAGTCATGCTGGATGGTGATTTGATTCAGTAATGATACCTGTCTATTTAATGGTTTGCAATGAACTACTCGATGTAATTCGTAAAATTTTGAATGAATAGCTATAAATTCAATTTTTGATTAAACCAATTTATGTTCAATTTAAAGACTATCAGCACAAGAATAAATCTAGTCCTCGTGTTTTTCTTGTTTTAATTAACCTAATTATAACAATATTGGAAAACGCAATTGACATCATATCCTCATAGTGATTCTGAACTAACAATGATTTTTCTTGCTACTTTTGGCCTGTGCTTTTGTTCACCATAAGCATAGTTTACGCTAAACAATTGATCTCAATAATATCTTTCCATCGGGTGGTGTACCGGGGCGAAAGCCTTTCTCTCTGCGTAAGCCCCGGCTTCTGAAAGCCCATTGCTGCTAATTTTAGCGTGTTTCTGCCCATTTTCTTGTTAATTTCATCCATTGTGTGCATCACAGCGCTTTGCTTTTCCCTGTGCCTGTCTTCGGTTTCAAATAAGGATTGCTGATGGGTACTTTCCGGCATAATTCCTGAAACATACACGCCTGTTTTCTTATATTTATACCCCTCTTTATAGATAGTTCCTACCGTTTGCAGGGCATGATGTATCAGTGCCGGGGCGGAGTTAGTAGCCACTGGCAACGTTACTGATTGTGAAGATTTGTAGCGTTGCTCGCTGTTATCAAACCGGTTTGTGTGGAGAAAAACACTCATCAGGTTGGCTTCGCTTTTTTGTTGTCTGAGTTTTTCGGCACACCTTGCTGCATGGCTTGCCACTGCCTCCTTGATGATTTCAATATTGTTCACATTTTTTGGAAAAGACCGGGAAGCACGAATTCCCTTTCGGGCAGGAATCACCTGTGCTAAAGGCAGACAACTGACTCCATGCAGCTCGAACCAAAGGCGTTGCCCTACCACACTCATGGTTCTTTTCACCCACTGCTCAGGGGCATTTCGTAAATCCAGTGCATTTTTAATATCGAAAGACCGGAGTGTAGCGGCATACCGGGAACCTATGCCCCAAATATCAGCAATATCTACACATCGCAATACCTCTTGCAATAACTGCTCTCCTTCCAATTGGTACACCCCCTGATGCATTGGCGAAATTTTGGCAATCATGTTGGCAATTTTTGCCAGTGTTTTTGTGCTGGCCACCCCAACAGAAACGGGTATGCCCACATTTTTACCTACTATTTTACGAATAGTTGTCGCAAGTTTGTCCAGGTTTTTGTAACCGTCTAAACCCAAAAAACATTCATCAATAGAATAATGCTCTACTTCAGGAATGATACTGCCAATGGTATTCATTACCCTGTCAGACATATCCCCGTACAAGGCGTAGTTTGAAGAAAACACCTCAATACCTTCCCGCTTTATCATTTCTTTAATGTGGAAGGCAGGAATGCCCATTTTGATGCCCAGTGCTTTGGCTTCGGCAGAACGGGCTACCACACAACCATCATTATTAGAAAGGACAACAACGGGCTTTCCATTCAGTTTCGGGTTGAATACACGTTCGCAGGAAACGTAAAAGTTGTTGCAATCTATCAGAGCAAACATACTATTATTACATCAAGCGTGGTTTATGAATACTATAGGTTACAATTCCCCAAATTTTAAAATCAACTTCTTCGGTAATACGCAAAGCAGAGAAATCTGTATTGGCGGGTACTAAATACAAGCCATTGACTCTTTTCTCAATCAGCTTAGCGGTGAACTCCCCATTGACAAAGCAGATTGCAATTTTACCACTTTCAGGCTCCAGGCTTCTGTCTATAATGAGCATATCCCCATCGTAAATGCGCACACCCCGCATAGAGTTACCTTTTACCCATGCAAAAAAGGTAGAAGAAGGGTTCTTGATGAATTTTTTATTCAGGTCTAATTTGGTTTCAATAAAATCATCAGCCGGGGAAGGAAACCCGGCAGATACCGGACAACCAAACAAAGGCAACGATAATGGTGTATTATTATCTGGTGCAAAAAAATCTAAAGGCATTGTAGTAGTTGGTTGTAGCGTTTAAAGCATTTTACCCGCTAATAGAAAAATACCACTGACAATCTCTGTCGTTAGGGTGAAAAAGGAGAAAATTAAGGTTAAATTAAAAAAACTAAACGGTTAGTAGGCTTTGTCTTACTACTGCTGTAGAGTTAAAATTCCATCTTTTATTTTCATTTCCCGATCAAAATAATTGCTTTTAGGCAGCGGATTCAATACTTTTTCCCTTCCAAGCCCTTAAAATCAACCTAAAATGAACCCAAATCATCCTACGCGCAGGAATTTTGTCAGGCAGTCGGCCATTGCCGGCGCCGGTATTGTAGTGGGTGCCGACCGGAGTTTGCTGGCACACCAACTTTATGCAGATGAAGTTACCGTATTGAACCCAAAAGGCCAGGTACCCATCAGCTTTATCATTGATGATTCTACCGCCCTGGTTAATCTGGCTTATTATGGCATCCCACAGTTTCGGGAGGTGTTTCCAGACCGTTATGCACAAGATTGGCGCAAGCTACCGCAGGAAATTCCGGATGATTTTGTGCGGGAGTTCCGGGATTATTGCCTGGAACATGGCGTGAAAGGAAAATACAGTATCGTTCCCTATCCGGCCTGCACGGGCTGGGTAGACCGGTTTATTCCGGGCTGGACCAAAAAGGAATTGGAGGAAAGCCTGGAACTGGTGCGAGAAACCATGCAGCCCAACTGGGACATTCACCCGGAGATGATCAGCCATACCCGGGTGATTGATATCAAAACGGGCCGCCCGTTCCCTTATGCCGATGAGCAGTACATGGAAAACTGGGGGTGGAGCCAAACCAAAAGTGCCGACGAACTGGGCGAGTACCTGGCCTATGCGCTGCGGGTGCTGAAGAATGCAGACCTGACTTGCGAAGGTGTGACCACGCCGGGTGGGTTTGGCAGTCAGAATAAAGAAAACCTGGCGCAAGGCACTTTAGCTGCTGTAAGGGAGGTGTACGGAAAAGTAGATGTGGCCCATTATTTCAGGGATTTGTATACTGAACCCAATGAAAGCGTTGCGCCACAAGTGAAATATCCGGCAGATTTGCACACCGATGACCCCAAATGTGTGGTGTCGGTCATTGGCTGCACAGGCGACTGGTTTGGTGGATGGGATGGCCTTACGCCTGGGTCAGTAGATAAATTCATCACAGCCGACCTTTCTGAAGGCCGCATGGTAGAAGTGATCGACAGCGGTGAACCGGCGATTATGGTCTGTCACTGGCCTGGTATTTATTACAATGGAGAGAAAACAGGGTTGAAAATTTTCCAGGAAGTAGTAAGCCGCCTTGAGCAAAAGTATGGGGCATTAAACTGGATGAGAAACAGCGAAATTGCCCGCTACTGGGCTGCGAAAGAGCTCACAGAGATAAATTTTGATGGCAAAAAAGTTAGTTTTTACGCCCCTTTTGCGGCTGATAGTTTTACGTTACAGATAAATACCCGTAAAGCAGGCAAACCAATGTTGCAAGCAAATGGCCAACAATCACAACTGGAAAAAGTGAAATCAAAACTACAACTGAAAGCCGGGGCATACTATCAGGAAAACAAACAGTTGACTGTTTGCATTAATTTGAAAAAAGGCAATTCGGAACTTTTGGTGAGTTGATGAAATTCTGTGACAATAATTTTAATATAAAACAAAAATTATTTGAAAAAACGCAAAAACTACATTTAATTTAGGCTCGCATTAAAAAAACCACACGAAAAGAGTGTTGCTTTTCTTTACATGCCTTTAGTGACTTAAGCTACCCATGAAACCCAATAAAACAAAACCTGCGCCTGTTTCTTCCCTAAGTGAGGAAGAAAATGAAACTGAGGATTCTGTTAACATGGCCCGGAGTTTTGATAACAATGCGGTAGCAACTACTTTTTCCGAGAAAAGTGAGGAAAAGATTTGGCAGGAATTCAAAGCAGGACATCGGGGTGCCTTCACCTATATTTATCAAAAATATGTAAATGAACTGTTTAATTATGGCAGGCAGTTTACTACTAACCGTGATTTGGTAAAAGATTGTATTCAGGATTTGTTTACTCACATCATTCGGAAAAAAGACAGTTTAGGACATACAGATTCTATCAAGGCTTATCTGTTCAAATCATTCAGGAGGCGACTGGTCAAGATGATTAGTAAGGAAAAACGATTGGGCAGTCATTATCATGATAAGGGATTTGAAATTGAGGTAAGTCCTGAGTTAAATTTTATCCGGGACCAGTTCTCAAAGCAAAAGAGCACACTGTTGGAAAAACATGTCAACAGCCTGCCGGTAAAACAAAAAGAAGCTATTTTATTATACTTTTACGAAGGTATACCCTACCATGAAATCGCTGAGGTGCTTGGCATGACAAAAACCAAATCGGCCAGGGCTCTGTTATACCGGGCTATAGAATCTTTGAGCAAGCAATTAAAACCTTACAAAGACATATTGGTATCGTTAGTAATGTTTATGTATTTTAAGTTCTAGTGATACCATAGCCTCAGAACACTTTCTTTCTTCTCGATGACCCCGGATGATTGTGTCATTTTCATACTTGCTCATCCCTTTTACCTTCCATGTACTTCTACTGAAAATAATTTCATTTTACTATGGGCATTTTTCAAATAGCGCCCTTATATCATTAAAAGGCACTTCGAAAGCAGATAATGATTTACGATGGGTAATTTTGAAAAGGACATAGACGATTTTCTGAAGGACGAATATTTTGTACAATGGGTATTACACCCAGATGAAAATAGCACCCACTATTGGAAAAACTGGGTTGCCACCCACCCTGAACATGCCGACCTTATGGCAATGGCCAAACAGGTTATTCTTTCTGTACAGTATAAGCATACCGACCAATTGGCAGAATATGAACAAAGGGACTTGTTGGAAAATTTACTTGAAACACAGATGCGTAATGAAAATAAACCGGAAATTGGACAACCACACTTTCTGGGCCAGTACTGGGTTTCGAGGGTTGCTGCAACTTTCTTGCTCATGGGTGCATTTGCCTATGCAGTTTGGTTTTTTGTTATGCAAAGCAAACAAAAGTCAGGTGCTGAAAATGTGGCTGAGGCAGTGATGATGATTGAGAAAATATCACCAAAGGGCCAAAAACTCACCGTACATCTGCCTGATGGCAGCATGGTGAAGCTCAATGCAGGCAGCAAGATGGTTTATCCTCAGGCTTTTGCAGACAATGAAAGAAGTGTTTCCCTGGAGGGTGAAGCTTTTTTTGAAGTGGCCGAAAACCACAATAAGCCTTTTGTAATTAATACAGATGGCTTAAAAACAAAAGTACTGGGCACTTCTTTTAACGTACGTTCTTATCAGGATGAAGCTAAAATTAAAGTGGCAGTAGTAACTGGTAAAGTGGAGATCAGTAGTCCAAATGGCAATTCATCTGTATTACTGCCCACCGAAATGGGCGTTTTTGAGAGGGAAAAAGCTTCTATTACCAAAGATTATTATGAATTCAGGGAAGAAATTGCCTGGAAAGATGGTATACTATATTTTGAAAAAGCCGACCTGAAAACTGTTGTTAAAAAGCTTGAATTGTGGTATGGGGTAAATTTTGAAGTGGAAGAAGGTTTCCGGTTCAAAGGATTGTACAGTGGCGAATTCCGCAATAATGAGTCGCTGGAAATTGTGCTTGATGGCATTTCTTTTACCTCAGGCTTTAACTATAAGTTTAATAATAATACGGTAATGATAACCAAAAACAATAAGCCTTATGATAAACACTAGCTAAAAAAGCCGGCGATGAAACCGGCTTTATCCAAAATTTTTTCCTAACCGTGCAGGGTTAGGAAAAGCATTAATTATGTAATAATTAACTCCCAAAACTATGAAAATTCTTTTACTAAGAAAAGCTATTGCTATGGCAAAGTATGTCCTTTATGGTACGGTAGCCTTGTGTGTTTTTCTGAATGTTTTAGTCGCCAAAGACTCCAATGCCCAAAGAAAGAAACTGGATGAGGTTTTTGTCTCTATTCATGTTGAGAAAGGAACATTACAAGAGGTTTTCTCCAAAATCTCTAATACTACCAACTTCAGGTTCTCTTATAATGATGGCCAGGTTGATGTTAAGAAATTAGTGACCATACAGGCAGAAAACAGCTCGCTGGCCCATGTGTTGGGCGATTTGTCAAGAATGGAAAACCTTATATTCAAGCGAATTAATGATAATATCCATGTGTCTTTAATAGCAGAAGAACCGCCTGACAATAAACCGATGGTGGTTGATATACTGGCCATTGATCTTTCAGGAAAGGTAATTTCGGCTGATGATAATGAGGGATTACCAGGTGTTAATGTATTAATCAAAGGTACTTCACAGGGCACCATCACCGATATTGATGGGAATTTCAGGATTTCAGTAGAAATTGGAGATACTTTGGCTTTTTCATCTGTAGGCTACCTTACCGAGGAAATTCCTATCGAAAATAACCAATCTTATTTAACAATCACACTTGTGCCGGATATTACCCAACTGGAAGAGATGGTCGTGGTTGGTTATGGCACACAAAGCAAGAGAAACCTGACCAGCGCTGTTTCTTCTATTGATGGCAATGATATTAAAGAAATGCCTGTCGCGGGTATCGATCAGGCACTGCAGGGTAGGGCAGCAGGGGTAATGGTTACCAATAATACAGGTGAACCTGGTGGTGGCGTAACTATTCGGGTGCGAGGCACTACTTCTATTGGTTCGGGTAATGACCCCCTTTATGTGATTGACGGCGTGCCGGTAAACAATACCCAAACCGCCAATGTAAATGTAGGCGAGAGCAGAATGAATGAAATGTCCCAGTTGAATCCGGCAGATATAGCATCTATTGAAATTCTGAAAGATGCGGCTTCGGCTTCTATTTATGGAGCCAGGGCTTCTAATGGTGTGGTATTGATCACTACCAAGCGGGGCATCAAAGGGCAAAACCAACTCAGCTTGGACATGTACACCGGGTTTTCTAACCCTACCAACCAATACGATTTGCTCGGGGCTTCCGATTTTGCCACCCTGGTAAATGAAGGGCGGGCACAGTTGGCCGATGAGGAACCTGGTTTGTCTCCTATTTTTGATGAGAATTTTATTGCCAATCCTACTACAGATACCGACTGGCAGGATGAAATTTTTCAAACGGGTGTGGTCAGTAGTATCAACCTGGCAGCAAGGGGTGGTTCAGAAAGCACCCAATATATGGTGAGTGGGGGATATTTCAGTCAGGAAGGGATCATCATAGGTTCTGACTTCCAGCGGTACAGCATGCGGGCCAATGTAGACCAAAAGATCAACAGTAAAATAAAGCTAGGCGCCAATTTATACGCTTCATATATAGACCAGCGCCGGTTAAAAAATGATGGAAGCCCCACCAATGCAGATGCCGGTAACAATAACCATATCTATGGTGGGCCGGTGTTATCATCTGCCCTGGTAAAAAGTCCGGCTGCCAAAGTGTATGAAGACAATGGAAGCTTTGCCGTTGATACTTTGGCTCCTGTTTACTCCAATCCGGTGCGGCAGGCGATTGGGGTTGATATTGAAGGCAGGGTTACCCGTGTTACCGCCAGCTTATTTGCCGAATGGGACATTGTGCAGGGCTTGAATTTCCGCACCCAGTTTGCAGGCGATCTGCGGGGTGAATACGAAGATTGGTTCAACCCACCCAACCCTAATTCCATTGATGGGCTTACGGGTGAAGGACGGGCTTCCCGCCGTACGTTCGATCAGGTTTTGTATACCATTGATAACTATTTTACTTACGATTTTTCCATTGGTGAAAGCCATAATTTCACGGCCCTGATTGGTACCAGCTTTCAGCAAACAAACTGGGAAAGCAGCTTTTTGGGTGTGAGCAATATTGAAAGTGATAAAATTACCACCCTGAATGCCGGGGTAGACATAGATATTGCTACTTCCACGGCCGAAGGCTGGGGTATTGCTTCCTACTTCAGTCGTTTAAATTATAACTATGATGGGAAATATCTCTTGTTATTGAATGCCCGGTATGATGGCTCTTCCCGTTTCGGAAAAGAAAACCGCTATGGCTTTTTCCCTTCAGGCTCTGTAGGCTGGCGTATTTCACAGGAGGGTTTTATGGATGGTGTAGCTTTTATCAATGATTTAAAATTAAGAGGGAGCTATGGACTTACCGGTAACCAGGAAATTGACAATTATGCGGGTAGGGGTATATTTGGCCTGGGTACAGGAACAAGTTCAGGTAATAATTATGGAGGGTCTACAGGCGCTACCATTACCAGTTTGCCCAGCCCCGACTTACAATGGGAAGAAACAGCCCAACTGGATATTGGTGTGGACCTTTCTATCCTCAATAACCGGATAAATATTACGGCTGATTATTATGTAAAGCAAACGGATAACCTTCTCTTTAATATCCCTCTGCCTTCTACCACCGGTTTCAATACTAAGCTGGCCAATATTGGCAAAATGGAGAACAAAGGCTTTGAGTTCGCCATCAATTCTGTAAACATCCAGGGCAATGATTTTACATGGAGTTCCAATTTTAATATTTCTACCTTAGAAAATGAGGTGGTTTCTCTCCTTGATGGAGAAGATATTATTGTAGGCAGCCAATTCAATGGTTTTAGCATAGCCCGGGAAGGCGAAGAAATTAGTTTTTATCTATACGAAAGGGAAGAGTTTGTAGATCCGGAAACCGGGCTCACAGTACTTATAGATCAGGATGGTGATGGTGGGCTGGCCGATGAAGGCGACCTGGTGCTGGCTGGCAGTCCGTTTCCTGACTTCTTTGGTGGGTTTACCAATAACCTGAACTACAAAAATTTTGACCTTTCACTCTTCTTCCAGTATTCATATGGCAATAAAATATTCAACCTCACCCGTAAGTTTATGGAAGAATTAAGGCTGCAAGACCGCTCTATCATAGGGGCCAATACCACACAGAAATCATTTGATAAACGCTGGCAGCAGGTAGGGGATGTTACCGAATATCCCAAAGTAAATTATGATGATGCTAACAATCAGCACAATACCCCTCATACCGGATGGCTGGAAGATGGTTCTTATTTACGTTTAAAAACACTGAGCCTGGGTTATACTTTTGGCAGTAAAGTTTTGGAGAAGCTAAGGATGACCAATGCCCGGGTGTATTTCTCTTCCAACAACCTGCTCACTTTTACCAAATACAGCGGGTTTGATCCGGAGGTTGACCATTTTACGGGCGTAAATGGAGCTACTACCAATAGCGGGCTTAGGAGAGGTTATGATTATGGTTCTTATCCTCAATCCAGAACTTTTGTGTGGGGTGTAAATATTACCTTCTAAATAGCGCAGTCATGCCTAACTTAAAATCGAGAGAGATGAAAAATAAACATATAAAAATCATACTGTTATTGCCTTTGTGTCTGTATTTCAGTCAATGTGATGTGCTGGATCAGGAACCAATCTCTGTAGCAGAAGTAAGTACTTTTTACGACTCCCCTTCTGCAGCTGAAATCGGACTGGTAGGCTGTTATAACCGCTTTTTTCAAGAATCGGGCTACTCCCGCCTGATTATGTACTTGCAGGCTTCATCTGATGACGTGAAACAGCCCAATGGGTTTGCTTTTCAAATGAAAGACCGTTCCCAGCTTACGGCCAATCCGGCCAGTGGAGGTGGGTATGATTTAGCCTGGAAACAAATGTATGAAGCTATTGCCAATGTAAATTACCTGATTGAGCAGGTGGCTTTAATTCCCGATCAGGAATTTGTAGATCCTACACAGTTTCCTGACAGGAACAGAAAAACTGAAATTTTGGCCGAAGCTCATTTTCTGCGAGGTATCGTTTACTACTATCTTACCATGACCTGGCGGGATGTGCCTCTGATTTTGGAGTTTCCTGAAGGGGGGCCGGAAGACAATTATGTTGCAAAATCGACACAGGAAGAAATTTTGGCGCAGGTAAAAGATGACCTGATGATTGCCGAAGAAGATTTGCCAGATGTAATTACCAACTATGTAGATGGCAACCCCACCAACCAACGAAAAGGAAAAGCCAGCAAGTGGGCAGCTAAGGCCTATTTGGCCCGGATTGCCTTATGGGAGAAAGATTGGCAAAAAGCTTTGGAACTTTCCAATGAAATCATCAATAGTGGGCAATTTTCATTTACTCCCAATTGGGTAGATATGTTCATTCATCCTATGAATGCCTCAGAGTCAATTTTTGAACAGCAAAACGACTTCTCTCCTGGCTTTTTCGGTTCTGGCACTTTCGGATGGTTTTTCGGATACGATTTCGAGTGGACAGAAAGTGCACTGGAGCTTTATGAAAAGCCTGATACCATTGGGGTTACTCAGGGAAAAGACGTACGTTTTGATAATAGCTATGCTCCACACCCCTGGGGCGGCACTGATAACCTGCCTCGCAAGCACGTGCCTCCCGAAGGTTTTGAAAATGGAGGTGTGGAAAGTATGAACTTCGTACTGGTACGGTTATCTGAAATTTACTTTATTAAAGCTGAAGCCCTTACAGAATTGAATTACGAAGGCAATAAAGCTGAAGTGTTGGATATTCTGAACATGATGCGGGAGCGTACGCGGGATGAAGATTTTGTAAACCGCTGGTTCAGCACTGCTCCTGTAGGTACTGCCGGTATTCCGGTACTTACCCAGGCCGATACAGATACCCCGGAAAAAATGCAACAGGCCATTCGGGATGAAAAAAGAAGAGAGTTGATGTGGGAAGATGGTACACGATGGATCGATCTCTTGCGATGGGATAAAGACTATGCTATGCAAATCACCAATGCAGATTCTGAAGATAAGCTGTACTTACCCATCCACTCCGATGAGATATTGAGAAATCCAAAGTTAGCACAGAATCCGGCCTATTAAGTTCTGTATGAATACTAATTATTCTTTATTATTAATTCTTCTTATTACAACAGCCTGTAAGGAAGGAAAGCCAACCGATGAACCCCTTTTTCATCGGTTGGCTCCTGAGCTTACAGGTATTTATTTCTCCAACGATATTCAGGAAAATAAACATTACAACCTCTATGATTATGAATACATATACAATGGCGGAGGTGTAGCTATCCTGGATGTGAACAATGATGGGTTACAAGACATTTTCCTCTCTGGCAATATGGTGCCCAGCCGTTTGTACCTTAATCAGGGCAATCTACAGTTTCAGGATATCACGGAATCTTCCGGTATATTGGCCGATAGCTGGGCTACCGGAGTGGCGGTGGCAGACCTTAACCACGACGGGTATGATGATATTTACGTTTGTGCTGCCGGAAATAAAGAAGTTTCCAACACAGCCAATCTTTTATATATAAACAATCGGGACAATACTTTTACAGAAGCAGCGTCTCAGTATGGCATTGCCGATACCCTCCTCACTACCCAGGCTGCCTTTTTCGACTACGACCGGGATGGTGACCTGGACTTATACCTCATGAATTTTGGTAATGAAAAATGGGTGAAAAACTTCATTTATCCTAAAATTACCGACGGCTCGGGGCCTGGAGCGGATAGATTGTATAGAAATGACACTACCCTTGGCTCCTCCTTGAAGGGGGATGAAAGGGGCATGTTCACTGACGTAACCCAAGAAGCAGGCATCCTTGCGGAAGGTTACGGACTGGGCATCTCTATTTTTGATATCAACGAAGACGGATGGCCGGATATTTATGTTTCTAATGATTACCTGGACGATGACCTGATTTATGTGAACAGTCAGGATGGTACTTTTAAAGAAAGTGCAGCAGATTACCTGAAGCATACCAGCAACTTTGGTATGGGTAATGATGTGGCTGATATCAACAACGATGGCCTGGCCGACATCATGGTGGTGGATATGCTGCCCGAAGATAATGAGCGACAGAAAGTATTTGCCGGGGCCATGAACTACGACAAATTTATGCTGGCGCGTCAGCATGGCTATATGCCCGCTTATATGCGCAATACACTGCAATTGAACAACGGTACAGGCCCCCATGGACAGCCTGCTTTCAGTGAAATAGGACAACTGGCAGGTGTCTCTAATACCGACTGGAGTTGGTCTGTACTTTTTGCTGATTATGACAACGATGGCTACAGAGACCTTTTTGTAGGCAATGGCTATAAGAAAGAAATTACCAATATGGACTTTTCCATGTACATCAGCCTTACCTATGAGCAGAAAAATAAAAAGGACAGACTGACCGTGAAAGGAGGGGATGAGCAGCAACGAAAAAAGTTCCTGGAGTTACTGGGTGAACTCAGAGACAGCAAAATCCGGAATTATTTTTATCAAAACAACGGAGCTACACCCGGAAAAGAGCTTACTTTTACCAAAAAATCGGAAGAATGGGGGATTCATGAAGCCACCTTTTCCAACGGGGCTGCCTATGCCGATCTGGACAATGATGGCGACCTTGATTTGGTCGTGAACAATATCAATGATGTGGCTTTTTTGTACGAAAACAAAGCCAGTGAATTATTTGATCATAATTACCTGAGAGTAAAACTATCTGGAGATTCCCAGAACACTGCCGGACTGGGAGCCAAAGTGAGCATCTTCTATGAAGGTCAGCAGCAGGTGCATGAGTTTTCTCCTTACCGGGGCTTTCAGTCTACGGTGGAAAACATGATTCATTTTGGCTTGGGAAAACATGATAAAGCAGATAGTATAAAGGTTACCTGGAACGATGGGAAAGTGCAGGTTTTGAA
The DNA here is from genome assembly GCA_965230065.1 of Cyclobacteriaceae bacterium. GTDB lineage: Bacteria > Bacteroidota > Bacteroidia > Cytophagales > Cyclobacteriaceae. The sequence continues at coordinate 2,520,419 of OZ245942.1, forward strand.
CGATGTAGGTGCAAATCAGTTCATTTCATTAGAATACAGGAATGCAACCCCGGATACCAAACCAGATAAAATAATAAACCCCGTTTTCAAAGAAGTATCCCAAATCTACGGTATTGATTTCACCCACCAGGAAGAGGAATATATTGACTTCAAACTGGAGCCACTCTTGCCACACAAATACTCCCAGAACGGGCCGGGCATGGCCGTGGGTGATGTTAACGGTGATGGCTTAGAAGATTTCATCATCGGGGGGTCACGTGACTATCCTGCTACAATTTTTTATCAGGGCGAAAACGAAAAATTTACACGGGTTAATTTAAACCAGGGAGAAACCCACGAAGATATGGGGCTGTTGTTGTTTGATACAGATAATGACAATGACCTGGATTTGTATGTAGTGAGTGGTGGCAATGAAACGTTTGCGGGTGCCAGCGATTACCAGGACAGGCTCTACAAAAATGATGGAAAAGGAAATTTCACCAAAGATGCAACTGCCCTGCCCCGCCTGAATACCAGTGGGTCTTGTGTTACAGCTGCCGATTATGACCGGGATGGCGATCTGGATTTATTTGTAGGGGGCAGGGTATACCCTGGCAGCTATCCAATGCCTGTGTCCAGCTATATTTTAAGAAATGACAGAGGGAGTTTCACCGATGTAACTCCTTCCATTTGCTCGGAACTGCAAAAAGCAGGCATGGTAACTTCTGCCTTATGGACTGATTTTGACAATGATGGCTGGACAGACCTGATTGTAGTGGGTGAATGGATGCCCATCACTTTTTACAAAAATGTACAGGGGAAATTTGAGAACGTAACCCGGTCAGCCGGCCTTAAAAACACCCATGGGTGGTGGAACAGCATTACAGGTGGAGATTTTGACAACGATGGAGATACCGATTATATAGCAGGCAATTTGGGGTTAAACACCCAGTACAAGGCATCTCCGGAGGAGCCTGTATGTGTGTATGCCAAAGATTTTGACGAAAGCGGAAGCCTGGATGCAGTATTATGTTATTACATCATGGGCAAGAATTATCCGGCGCCTTCCCGGGACGAGATGATTGACCAAATGCGGTATATAAAGAAAAAATTCCCCCAATACATAGATTATGCCCGGGCGGGCGTACAGGATGTGTTTTCAAAGAAAGAACTGGAAACAGCATATGTGGTGAAAAGCGAACGGTTTGAAAGCAGCTATATCGAGAACCTGGGAGGAGGTAAGTTTGCCATAAAATCCTTACCCATAGAAGCACAATTTGCACCTCTCTATGGTTTACTAAGTGAAGATATAGATCATGATGGCCACCTTGATATTTTGGCCGTAGGTAACTCTTATGCTACCGAAGTGGAACGAGGGTGGTACGATGCCCTTAAAGGAGTTTACCTCAAAGGAGATGGAAAAGGAAACTTTAACTCCTTACCCCTGCGCGAAAGTGGTTTTTTGGCTGATGGAGATGCCAAAAGCCTGGTTATATTGATCACCCAAAAAGGCAAGCGTCTGACAGTGGCAGGCCAAAACAAAGGTAAACTCAAAGTATTTGCAGAAAGTAAGGAACCCCCACAAAAAATATTGAAACTTGAGCCAGATGATAAGTGGATAGAAATTACTTACCAGAATGGCATACAGAGAAAAGATGAACTGTATTACGGGGCAGCTTATCTGTCACAGTCTTCCAGAACCTGGAAGATACCGGAAAATGCAAAATCCGTGTATGTGTACGATCATGCAGGCAAATCCAGAAACATCGAATTCTCTCAAAAATATTTGACTTCGGAGTAATATGATGCAGGTCATACAGACAGGTATTTTACTTTTAATAATTGGCATGCTCACCGCGTGCAGCAAAGGGTATGAAACAACTTTATCAGGACTGCAATACAAATTTGAACAGGAAGGAAAAGGAGCCAAACCTGAAGATGGTGAGTATTTAATGGTACAGGCCATTTTTACAGCACAAAACGATTCGATCATTTTCAACTCCTACGAAAACAACATGCTTGTGCCGGTTCGCTATGACACCTTATCAGCAGCCCTGCAAAATACCACCTTGCTGGAAGAAGGTTTTTTTATGATGCGACAAGGCGACTCTGCAACTTTTAAAATACAGGCAGAAAATCTTTATGAAAGAACCTTCGGGGCTAGTTTGCCTCCCAACATACCCCGGGGTAGCCTGGTTACCTGCCAGGTAAAAGCAGAAGAAATATTAACCGCACAGGCTTATGCGCAATGGCAAAAAGATCAGATAAAAAAGAAGCAGGAACAATTTGCCCTACAAAGTAAAAGTCAACTGGAAAGTGATATAGCAATTATTGATGCTTACCTGAAAGAAAATAATTTGGAGCCCCGGACCTCCGACTCAGGTTTACGATACATCATCCATAAAGGGGGAACAGGGGCTTACCCAACCCAGGGAGACACTGTATTATTTCACTATCAGGGAAAATTACTGGATGGCACTGTTATCCTCGATTCTAAAGAAAAAGACCGTACGCCCCGCTCATTTATAATGGGTAGCCAACAGATACTCACAGGATGGGAAGAAGGTATCGGCTATCTTAAAAAAGGAGCGGAAGCAAGGTTGTTTATTCCATCTCCTCTGGCTTATGGCGCGAGAGGGCTGCAAAATGTGATTGATCCGAATACCATTCTGGTCATAGATATTGAATTGATAGAGATACGATAAAGTAAAAAGTTGATGAATGATGTTGAAGGACCATTGCAAATATAATATGCTGGGCATAACTATTTTGATAGCAGGATTTGCAAATGCCTGTACCCTCAAATCATCCGAAATAACGTCTGCTTCGGCAGGTTGGGGTATTGTATTAAAAGACATAGGTACACAGTCTTCACCCAGGGCCGCAGACCTGAACCAAGATGGTATACTGGACGTAGTGATGGGAGCCGGGAAAGTGGAATTCCAGCCTTCTGACAGTGCTGTGATTGCCCTGAATGGTGCCACTGGGGAGCTATTATGGCATGTTTCGGCCAGGGATCAGATATTTGGTTCGCCTGCCTTCAAAGATATTACCCATGATGGGGTTCCCGATGTGTTTATTGGAGGACGGGCTGCCGAACTCATGGCAATTGATGGTACTAATGGCAGGGTGATTTGGGAGTATTTTCCGCAGGGTGATACTGTCAATTCCTTTGAGCACCAATTGTACAATTTTTACAATCCTCAGTTCATCCCTGACCAGAACCAGGATGGGATGGAAGATATTTTAATTGCCAACGGTGGTTTTATCAAAGCCGCTCCCCATGACCCAAACCGCCCGCCGGGAAAACTCATGGTGATTGGTAGCAAAAACGGAAAATTAATTGCCGAAGCCCTGATGCCGGATGGGAAAGAAACCTACATGTCGGCTATAGTAGCAGATTGTGACAATAATGGCGAACTATCAGTAATTTTTGGATCCGGTGGTGAAACCATCGCCGGAAATCTCTACAAAACTCCTTTACAGGATATTCTGGACGGTGAAATATCGGAAGCCGTTTTGCTGGCTTCCGGAGATGTAAAAGGTTTTATTGCCCCGCCCGTATTGGCCGACATCACCGGGGATGGCACGCTCGATATCATCGCCAATGCAGTGGAAGGAAAAATGTTTGCTATTAATGGAGCAAATTATGCTACCATTTGGGAAGTACACATGCCAGGAACAGAAGCCTATTGCTCCATAGCTCCCGGGTACTTTACCGATGATACCACTCCTGATTTTTTCACCAACTATGGCATTGGTACCTGGCCTGACCTCATGCAATCTGTGCAGTTTATGGTAGATGGAAAAAGTGGAGAAATCGCTTTCATCGATTCTTTGGGTAGTTTCCATGAAGCTTCTCCCCTGGCTTGGGATGTAAACGCCGATGGAGTAGATGAAGCTTTGTTCAGTATCAATTTTTACCAGGCCGGAGCCGTCAGCAATAATCTGATGGCTTTTGATTTTCATAACGACTCCTTGTATTATCTCTCACAAAAGTTTAATCCCGGGGCCAACATATCCTCCACGCCCTGGGTTGGCGATCTCAATCAGGATGGATTGGCAGAAATATATTATACCCATGCCATCAATCCGGTAGATTTCTTTTCGCTGGAAGAAAAAAAGGGGATACAAATTCACTGTATGGCGACTGGTATATCATCCGGCTCAGGTATATCCTGGGGTGCTTATATGGGCAATGCTTATGATGGTATTTTTCGAAAGAAAAGGAATATAAATAAAATGCTTTACTAAATGAGAAGACACCTTTATCTCTTTATCCTTTTTTTTATTGGTAATATTTCCTTTGTAACAGGTCAGGATTGTGATTGTGACCATACCATTACTTTGGAGCAGAAGCGAGTGGATGGCAATACGCTGGACGTACAACCGGGCCATACAATCTGTATCGCGGCAGGCAACAGAGACTATTTGCGACTGGAAAATTTTAGCGGTTCGGCCGACGCTCCCTTGCTCATTACCAACTGTGGTGGCCAGGTTGTCATTTCTGGCAATCAGTACTACGGAATTGGCATTGTTGAAAGCAGCTTCTTCCGGTTAACAGGCAGTGGTGATGATGCCCATACTTATGGTTTCAAAATCGTTGAAAGCGGGGCAATGGGTGTACAGGTGGCGGGTTTTTCCACCGACTTTGAAATCGATCATATTGAGGTGGAAAACGTAGGTTTTGCGGGCATCATGGCCAAACATGACCCTTCCTGTTCCAACCCTGACCTTCGTGATTTTGTAATGCGCAATATATTGCTGCATGATAATTATCTGCACGACACAGGCGGAGAGGGTTTTTATATTGGCTACTCCTGGTTTCCTGCCCGTGAAGTAGATTGCCAGGGAACAGAAACTACCTTGTATGCTCATGAAATTCAATCTATTCGCATTTACAATAATATCATTCACAACACAGGCTGGGATGGCTTGCAGGTGGGGTGCGCTACCAGCCAGGCTTATATTTACAACAATGAGGTAGAAAACTATGGGATTGAACATCAATTATACCAAAATAATGGAGTGCAAATAGGGGCAGGTACAACAGGAGATTTTTTTAATAATGTAATCAAAGATGGTACAGGTACGGGCATTAGTTTTTTTGGGTATGGAAATAACAGGGTATATAATAATTTGCTCATCCGCTGCGGTGAACTGGGCATTTACCACAACGACAAGGGGGCTCGTGAAGATACTTATTATTACATCATCAATAACACCATCGTAAGCCCGGGTAATACGGCTGTTCGCCTGGTAGATGCAAAAACCACGGGAAATATTGTTGCGAATAATATTCTGACCGAACCGGGCAATGGAAGCTTTATTGAAGGAGCCAATGCCCGTTGGACAAAAGAGGCGAACCTGACATCCACTGATGTTGCAGAAGTATACTTTAAAGACCCTTCAAATGATGATTACCAGCTGACTGCACTTTCTCCGGCTATTGATGCCGGTTTGGAACTTCCCGGTAACTGGCTCAGGTTTGATGCCCTGATGCGTGAACGGCCCAGTGGTGAGAAGTACGACATAGGAGCTTTTGAATATGATGCTGATGACTACGATGGTGAAATCATTGTTACCGGACTGCTCGACCACTATGATGCTCCCTATCCACTGAATTTTTATCCCAATCCGGTAGAAAGTATCCTGCACCTGGAACTGGAGGATATTACTTTCGGCACATTAGCCATAGAAGTATACAACCTGTTAGGCAAAACGTGTTTAGAGAAACAATACCGGATCAATGGCAATGCGGTTGCAGTAAACCTGGAAAAACTGCCTCAGGGGAGTTATTTGATAAGCCTGTTGCATGACGGTACCAAGGGACGTTTTATCAAAATTTTGAAGAAATAAATCGGATGAAAAGAGTTTGCAATATGTTTTTTACTGGTCTGGTCTTATGCCATTTAGCTTGTACCAGCCAGGATAACCAACCACCCTATCAGGATCTTACTCATTTCAGTGAGGTTTTTGGTACAAAGAAATATTATCGACTGTATCTCCCTGAAGGATATCACACTACTGAAAAAAGTTATCCCGTGATCTACTTTTTCCACGGCTGGGGCGGAAGACATTACAAGGATGATAATGCCAAACTGGAGTATGCAATGTTACAGGAATTGGTAGATCAGTATCAGGTTATCATGGTGATGTGGGATGGGAGTATGGATGGCATAGAGCCGCGGCCGTACAACGTGGGTTATCATGGAGATGTGAAGTTTGAGGTGCAGATGAAAGACTATTTTCCGGAATTGGTCGCGCATACCGATACAACATATCGTACCCTTTCCGACAGAAGCCACCGGGGCATCATTGGTTATAGCATGGGCGGATTCATGTCCTACTTTTTGGCAGGTAAGTACCCGGATATGGTTTGCGCCGCTGTGAATATGACCGGCAGCCCTGAGTTTTTTGTGGGCCACCCACATAACCATACACTTTATCCGGTTCGGTATACTTTTCAAAACTTAAGGGATGTGAAGGTGCGTCTGCACAATAGCTCATCGGGAGAGCTGAGCTACCTGAATGAAGAAGTGCATAAAGGAGCGTTGTGGGATGGTAATCTGCAATATGAGTATGAGCAGTTTGAAGGCGGGCACAAAGTAGACGATCCCGGGGAAACAATAGTGTTTGAGAAGGCCATGCGATTTGTGGTGAATACCTTCGAGAACCCACTGCCTAAATCTGAGAGGTGGTCTCATTACGATCTGTATCCTGATTTTGAAGTGTGGAATTACCGGGTGAGAAGTGATAAGCAACAACCGGGCTTTATCTATCTGAAAAATGTAGCTAAGGAAGGTTTTGGCCTGTATACCCACAAGTGGTTACCGAATGGCCCACCCATCCATTCGTGCAGTTTGGAAGTGACTACGGCTTCGGTATATCAATCCAACACAAGTTATCATATCATAAAATATGAAAGCGATCGGGGCCAGGTAGTAAAAGATAAGATGGTGAGCGATGAAGCAGGGCGGTTACACTTTGTGGCGCCTGGCAGTGGTTGTGAAATAGGTATCTATACAACAGGGGATACGCCCGATCTCATTGCCCTGGATTATGCGCTTGGCAATGATCAACGTTATCTCAGAGTGGGTGAGAAAAATCAACTTTATTTAAATATTTTCAACCGGGGCGGTGAAGTAAATAAAAACCAAAAATTTAAACTCACTCTTACTCCATTGGATAGTGCTACTACTTTAACCAGTACCACTATTGAAAGTAGCATTAAACCCAATAAACGTGTTGTTCAGCTTCCGCCTTTTACCATACAATGTTCAAAAAGGCCACCATTGCATGGGGAGCCCCCCTGGGTGCGGTTCAGGGTAAATATAAACCTGGATACGCTGGCGTTTGAAGATGAATTAACCCTACCGGTATTTTTTGATGTTCCCTTGTTTGACGATGTGCAAATAGATGATGGATCGCCGGTACGCGATCGTGCCTTTGGGGCAGGCAATGCCAATGGCGTTGCTTCAGCCGGGGAGGAAATTATGTTGTATGTGGATAGTGCCCGGCTCAGGCTGTATACCGATGACCCATATGTGCAGGCAAGCCGGGAGCGCTTGGTAGACGAAATGCTACCTGCCCAATGGCCTGATGGCGTTACCCTGAGCTCGGTGATAAAAGTCAGGGATGACTGTCCCGCCGGACATGAAATTGAATGCCTGGCAAGTTATGAAACCAAAACCCACATGCCAATAGAAAGAAAAGTAACCTGGGGAAAGGTGAAGATCAAAATAGAATAGAAAACCAATTGTACAAACCTAACAAAATAAAAACCATGAAATCACTCGGATTAGGAATAACCATTATATGCATATGCAGCGGTTTTATATTGTATGAATATCCTACGAAAGATTGTGAAGTTTTGCTTGCTGCAATTTCTGGTAGTTATGAAGGAGACTGTAAGCGCGGAAAAGCCCATGGAGAGGGCAAAGCTACCGGAAAAGACACCTATGAAGGAGAGTTCAAAAAAGGGTTACCCGATGGGAATGGAAAATATACCTGGAGCAATGGCAACTATTATGAAGGAGAATGGAAAGACGGAGTGAAAGAGGGGGAAGGAAAACTGGTTATTAAAAGAGAAAATGTGGCCGATAGCGTGGTAACCGGTTTTTGGGAAGCAGATGAATATCTTGGAAAATACAAACAGCCCTATGTGATTGGAAGTAACTCACCCAATATCAGTAAAATTCAGGTAATAAAAAAAGGGGCTACCCCCAAACAAGTAAATGTAAGCATTATGAGAATGAACCGTGCTGTCAACATATCTAACCTGAATATTACGAGTAATAACGGTAATTTTTTTTCCAATCAGTTTGTGGTAGAGAAGTTTCCTTTTGAAGCAGAAATTGAATTTAATGCTGCTGCCGCTACGGGTTTTGGTTCGTCCAATGAAAGATTTAACTGTGAAGTCGACATTATGGAGGAGGGCAACTGGACAATCATCATCAATCTGGTAAATGTTTAAGATACCATAATCAGGCCTGGTTAATGAGAAATATGTCTAAGCTTTGTTTTCTACTGCTGGTTGGGCTGTATTGTCAAGCATATGCCCAGCAACCCATGCACGAATTTTTTGGAGTAAATGTATTCAAATGCCAGGAAGCTCCTGAGGACATCCAAAAGGTGGCGCAATGGATCAGGGATTATGCCCGATGGGAATGGATAGAGCCTGTCAACAATCAGTACCGGTTTCGGCAAGCCGTAGGAGGCATGGACTATGATGCCTATTATCAGCAATTGCATGCATTGGACATCCATTCATTGTTTGTTGTAATGAAAAGTCCGGAGTGGATCAGCGCAAACAAGAAAGCTGAAGATCCGGCTGTGTATGCGCCCAGTGGGTCAGAAGATGGATTACAACCGGAACATTACCGGGAAGCGGCCGAATTTTATTATCAATTAGCCGCCCGTTACGGAAAACAGCGTATTGAAGAAAAATACCTGCTCACTGATGACAAACGAACCGGCCTGGGCTGGATGGATGTAATTGAAGCAGACAACGAACCAGATGGAGTATGGGGCAACAAAATGTCATTAGAACAATACGCTGCTTTGCTCAATGCTGTATATGATGGGAATGAAGGCGCCATGCAAGGTAACTATGGCGTCAAAGCTGCTGATCCTGATATGCCGGTTTCTATCGGCGGACTGGCCGGGAACCTGGAGCCCCTCAAAAAAATCGTGGCTTATGCAGGCAGGGCTCCTTTTGATATTATCAACGTGCATTTTTATGCTTTTCGGCATATACGTGAAAACTTTCGGATCGCCGTGCCTCCGGAGTGGAGCAGCCTGGAAGAAGATATGCGGGAAATTGTAGCCTGGAGAGATCAGCATGCCCCTGGTCGCCCCGTTTGGCTTACCGAAATCGGGTGGGATACCAAAGATTACAGTACGGAGTATGTTTCAGAACAGGAAGCTGCCAATTACCTGATCCGTAGCTATTTGCTGGCTTTGGGAGCCGGAGTAGAAAAGTGTTTTTGGTTCATCTTTCGCGATCTGGATGATGACCACGGACAAAAGAGCACGGTGTTTTCCTCCAGTGGCCTGTTCGAGAACGAATCCATTCCTTATGCCGGGGCCACCCGTCTCCAGCCAAAACTGACGTATTGGTATAATGCAACTTTCAAACAATTGGTATCTCCCTACCATTTTGAAGAAAATGCTTCTTATCCTAAAGGTGATTCTACCATTTATCATTATAAATTTATTACTGATGATGGAAAGAAAACCCTTTCTGTTTTGTGGTATTCTCCCCAATTTCAGTACGAATGGAGACCCTTAGATACCCGTCCGGGAAAAGTACCCTACCAATACTTCCTTCCTGCCGGAAACTGGAAGGTAGATAAAGTAGTGAAACCGGTAGCTGGTACAACTGAAGGTTTCCCCCACCCTTTCACTCAATCTGAAAATAGTATTCAACTTTCTCTGGATGGCACACCTGTATTCATCATATCAGAAAAAACCGATTGAAAAGCATGATACTAAGCGCACCATGTTCTACCTTTCTTAAGTTTGCTGCACTCTTTATTTCTTTTAATAAATACTAATAAGCGCAATTTGCCACAGAACGTAGCCCGGAGGTGGTATGCAAAACTGAATGCCCTACAGTTATAGGAATAAGAACTGTAATTTATCAAGAGCAAATATCATTTCACTAAAGTTGCATGGGCATATTAGGCAAAGTCTATTTATTCTCAGCGAGAATTTGTTATATTAGAGTTATCAAAAAAACTACACTTAAACTTTTTAGAATATGGCTGCTTTTACAATCAAGGTAAATGGACACCAGCATCAGGTAGATGTTGAACCTGATACACCAATTCTCTGGGTACTTCGCGACAACTTAGATTTAGTGGGTACTAAATATGGTTGTGGTATTGCCCAGTGTGGTGCTTGTACGGTACATTTGAATGGTACTGCCGTCCGTTCGTGCTCAACACCTGTGAGTAGCGTGGGCGAATCAGAGATTACTACCATTGAAGGCTTATCAGAAAAAGCAGATCATGCCTTACAAGCGGCATGGCTGGAACACGACGTGCCCCAGTGTGGCTACTGCCAGGCCGGGCAAATCATGAACGCGGCTTCCCTCCTCTCTAAAAACCCTACCCCTTCTGATGAGGACATAGACAGTGCCATGAATGGTAATATTTGCCGTTGTGGCACTTATGTGCGGATCAAAGCTGCGATCAAAACCGCTTCAACGAAGATGAGCTAACCCTTTAAATGAAAGAACTATGACCTTTATAAAAACAAAACATAACAGAAGATCTTTCCTAAAAGTATCAGCTGCTGCCGGAGGAGGACTGATGATTGGCTTCAACTGGCTTACTTCCTGCCAATCTGCCACCGAGCAAATGGCACAAGTCCCCAATGAATGGTTTAATATGAACGCCTTCATCAAAATTGGGGATACAGGCCTGGTTACCATCATGTCGCCCAACCCCGAAATTGGGCAGAATGTAAAAACGGCCATGCCCATGATTGTGGCCGAAGAGCTGGATGTGGACTGGAAAAACGTAGTGGTAGAACAAGCCGGTCTGGATACTGAAAAATATACCCGTCAGTTGGCCGGTGGCAGCCAGTCTATCCGCCAGGGATGGGAAAGCCTGCGCATGGCCGGAGCGGCAGCCCGCCGGGTGCTTATGGAAGCCGCAGCCAAGCAATGGGAAGTTCCCGTAAGCGAACTGACTACCGAAAAGGGGGTGATTTCCCATAAAAATTCAGGCAAATCCGTAGGTTATGGCGAAATTGCTACTACCGCTGCCGGTTTGGAAGTCCCTGAAGAAATTGAACTGAAAGACCCGAAAGATTTTAAAATCATTGGTCAGCCTACCAAGAATGTAGATGGTGAGAAAATCGTGACCGGAAAGCCTTTGTTCGGTCTGGACTTTAAGCGAGAAGGTATGCTGATAGCCATGATCACACATCCTCCGGCTTTTGGTATGAAAGTCAAAGATTTTGATGCCAGCAATGTACTCTCCATGCCCGGTATCAAAGATGTAGTGAAGGTACGCACAGCCCCCGAGGAAAAGGAATGGTCTGATACCAATGCCTTCCCGGAACTGATGGCGATTGTGGGGGAAAGTACCTGGCAAATAATGAAAGCGAAAAAAGCCCTGAAAGTAAATTGGGAACCTGTAACGCCCCCGGAAAACTCTGAAGGGCATACCAGCGCGCTTAACGAAGCGATTGACACACCGGCCGATGAACCTGCCCGGAAAGATGGCGACCCGGATGCAGCTTTCAGGAATGCGGCTAAAGTGATTGAGAAAACTTATTCTGCTCCCTTTTTGCCCCACAACACCATGGAGCCGATGAACTTTTTTGCCCATGTAACGCCGGAAAAAGCCGAGCTGGTTGGCCCTATCCAAACGCCTGAAAGAATGCGGAAAAGCCTTTCCGGACTTTTGGGGATGCCCGAAGATAAAATCAGTATTGACCTGACCCGCATGGGTGGAGGGTTTGGACGAAGACTGTACGGAAACTTTGGCCTGGAAGCAGCCGCCATTTCCCAACAAGTAGGTGCCCCCATCAAACTGATTTATACCCGGGAAGATGATATGACACAGGGAACCTATCGCCCGGCTTATAAAATCAAATACCGGGCAGCCCTTGATGAAAATAACGAGTTAGTGGGTTTCCATGTACGTGGTGCAGGAATTCACGGCGGGCCTGTGTTTGCCAACCGTTACCCGGCCGGAACGGTGGGCAATTATTTGGCAGAAAACAAAGGCATAGATTCCAATATTTCCACAGGGGCATGGCGTGCACCCCGCTCCAACTTTGTAGCTGGGGCAGAGCAGTCGTTTCTTGACGAAGTGGCCGAAGCTGCCGGAAAAGACCCGATAGAATTTAGGTTAGCACTTTTTGAAAAAGCCATCAACGACCCCGTGGGCGAGAAAAATGATTATGATCCAGAACGTTATGCGGGCGTACTGAAACTGGTGAAAGAAAAGTCAGGGTGGGGCAATGATATGCCCGGCATTTCCCGAGGGGTTTCGGCCTATTATTGCCACAACTCTTATGTAGCCCAGGTGGTAGATGTAGCAATGAAAAATGGACAGCCCAAAGTACAGAAAGTTTGGTGTGCGGTAGACTGCGGTATTGTGGTAAACCCCGAAGGGGCCCGCAACCAGGTAGAAGGCGGCATTATTGACGGCATCGGCCATGCCATGTACGGGGCGCTTTCTTTTAAAGATGGCAAACCCGAGCAGCGCAACTTTGACAAATACCGCCTGATACGGCACAAGGAAGCCCCGGTTGAAATTGAAACTTTCTTTGTAGAAAATGGCATTGACCCCACCGGACTGGGAGAGCCTTCCTTGCCGCCGATTATGGCTGCACTGGCCAATGCATTGTACCAGGCCACAGGTAACCGCCTGTACGAGCAGCCTTTCGCCCAAAAGGATATCGTATTGGGCTAGCATCGCTGGAAATAAGCATTAAATTAGGACAAATTCCTGTTTTGGGGTTTGTCCTTTTTTATATTTTTAAATATTCCTTAGCGGTGAGTACGGGTAAATGAGACAATTTAAAGTCTTTCAGGTTTCTTGTGATGATAAAATCCAGTTTGTTTTCTGTGGCTGTGTAATATTGAATGGCATCTTCAAAATCTTTGAAATCTGAATTCAATGATAAATCGATGATCTTATCACCCATTGATAATACATTCACTAATACTTTAAATTTCCGTAAAATTAATCGGGCATCTTTCATTTTTAATGCTTGGCTTAAAATAGAATTTTTGAACGTATAAATCAAGATTGAAAAACAACTATCAAGAACTGATGAAAATAATATTGAGCTACTTCACATTAAATCTTACCCAACCTCTCTATCTCCTTTTACTTGTCTTTTCCACAATAAGCTGTCAACAAGCCCCAGCTGATGAAAATGAAAACCCAAATGTAATCCTCATCCTGGCCGATGACCTGGGGTATAGCGATGTATCTATTTACAGAGAAACGAACCCTGAAACTTCAGAACGTCCGTCTACGGCCCAAACGCCAAACATTGATGCACTGGCACAAGCAGGTATGCGGTTTACAGAGTTTTATTGCGGGGCTGCGGTATGTTCTCCTTCACGGTCTGCACTGCTCACGGGCAGAAATGCCACCCGGGTAGGTATTTATAATTGGATTCCGACCAACGCACCTATGCACCTTCGAAATGAAGAAGTTACCATTGCCGAAATGCTGAAAGACAAAGATTACCAAACCGGGCACTTTGGTAAATGGCATTTAACCTCGGAAGGCACCGGGCAGCCCCTGCCTAACGATCAGGGATATGATTATGCTTTTTTTACCTACAACAATGCCAATCCTTCGCACGAAAACCCGGTGAATTTTTTCAGAAATGGGGAAGCCGTGGGTGATTTGGAAGGATATGCCTGCCAACTGGTGGTAGATGAAGCGATTCAATGGCTGGGTACCGCAAAGGAAAACGAAGAGCCCTTTTACATAAATGTGTGGTTCAACGAGCCTCACGAAAAGGTGGCAGCCCCTCAGGAGCTGACCGAAAGACATGCCTACCATAAAGAATATTACGGTGCCATTGAAAACATGGATTTGGCCGTTGGCAGGCTGCTGACTTTTTTGGAAGAAAATGAATTGGATAAAAACACTATTGTCATTTTTAGTTCTGACAATGGTTCACAGGTCATTGGTTCCAACGACCCTTTCCGGGGCGAAAAGTGCTTTAATTTTGAAGGGGGCCTGCGGGTGCCTTTCATCATCAAATGGCCGGAAAATGTACCTGCCGGTAAAATTGCTGACTTACCGGGCAGTTTTACCGATGTGCTTCCTTCGGTGGCCGGACTGACAGCGGCTTCTCTTCCAAAAAACCGTACTTTGGATGGCACAGACCTTTCATCGGTTTTTACAGGAAAATCCACTACTGTTGATCGGGAAAACCCCATCTTTTTCTACCGGTATTTCCACGACCCCATTGCCATGCTACGGGAAGGGAAATGGGTATTGCTCGGCTACGATGCGCCCATGCCTTACCAGCCGCATTACGATGCAAGGGAATGGGCTAAGCTCAAGCCTGATCCTGACAAACAACAATGGTCTATGTGGAGTTTCCAGCCTGTACACATGGAATACCTCAAAACCCAACAACCCGGGCATTTTGAGCTGTACAATATTGAAGAAGATGCAGCCCAAACCCAGGACGTTGCTGCAGAAAACCCTGAAATAACCGAAAAAATGAGGGCAAAGATGTTGGACTTGCGACAGGAAATGGTGAAAGAAGGAGGGGATTGGTTTGATGATTGAATGTTATAACTTTTTTAGCACTTCTTCACTTAGTGGGTTTGTTTTGTACTTGATTTGCTAATGGCATGATAGTAACAACAAATTATTAGATTTTAATCTAATATCAATGTATTGCTTAAATAACAAAACCACCAAACTAACTTGCTTTCTGTTTAAAACTATCAACAGAATAAACCCATCACCCTATTGGCAACTACAACACGAAATATGTACTTTTGTGCCCGGCTTTTTTAGGTTAATGGTGAATAGTTATTGGCTGCCACTAAGCGGTTAAATCAACTATAGATTATAAACCATAAACTATAAACCATTAACCAATAACTATTAACTAACAAAACTATGGATCAGCTTTCGGATAGAATCAAAGCAATGTCGGAATCGGCTACCCTGGCCATGGCCCAAAAAGCAAGGGAATTTAAAAGCAAAGGAATTAATGTGATTGGCCTGAGTTTGGGCGAACCGGACTTCAAAACCCCTAAACACGTGCAGGAAGCCGCCAAAGCTGCTATTGACGAAGGAGCTTACTTCAGCTATCCTCCTGTGCCCGGCTACCCGGAACTGCGGCAGGCCATTGCAGACAAACTGAAAAATGACAACGGGCTGGAATATGCACCCGAACAAATTGTGGTGTCTACGGGCGCCAAGCAGTCTATTGCCAATGTAATGCTCAGCATCCTGAACCCTGGTGACGAGGTAGTGGTGTACACGCCGTACTGGGTAAGCTATTCTGAAATTATTAAGATGGCAGGGGGCACGCCCGTATTCATTTCAGGTAATATTGAAAATAACTTTAAAGCCACGGCAGACCAACTGGAGCAAGCCATTACGCCCAAAACCAAAGCGGTTATTTTTTCTTCTCCCTGCAACCCCACCGGGGCAGTATTCAGCCGGGAAGAAATGACAGCCATGGCTGAGGTGCTGAACAAGCATAAAAATATCATAACCATTGCCGATGAAATTTATGAGCACATCAACTTTACTGGCGAGCATGTAAGCCTGGCTGCTTTGCCCGGCATGTATGAAAATACGGTAACGGTGAACGGCTTTTCCAAAGGTTATGCCATGACTGGCTGGCGTTTGGGCTACATTGCGGCTCCCCTCTGGCTGGCCAAGGCTACCAACAAAATTCAGGGCCAGACTACCTCCGGGGCTAATTCTATCGCCCAGCGGGCTGCCATTGCCGCCCTCACTGGCGACCAGGAGCCTACCAGGGAAATGGCCCGGGAATACCTGCGCAGGCGGGATATGGTGCTGGAATTGCTCAATGATATCCCCGGCGTAAAAACGTATGTGCCCAGCGGTGCTTTTTATATTTTCCCGGACATTAGCCATTATTTTGGAAAATCAGACGGGGAAACTACTATCCAGAATGCCAGTGATTTTTGCCTGTATATTCTGAACAAAGCCCATGTTTCCCTGGTAACCGGAGAAGCATTTGGTGAGCCTAACTGTATCCGCTTGTCTTTTGCAGCTTCAGAAGCCCAGTTGCGCGAAGCCATTCAGAAGATTAAAGATACGCTGGCAAATTTGAAATAAAAAAGGTTACGCACGGGAGGGAAAACCTGTGCCTGACAAAATTTTAGGCTGGCCACTTTCTGCATAAGTACAAGCGTGGCCAGCCTGATTTTGGGAACACTATTTTTTTCAACCCATCATGACCACTACCGATTTCCCAAACATCACCCGAATTTTTTCTGATTTCACCAATCTCAAAGTACTCATTATTGGGGATGTGATGGTAGATGCCTACACCTGGGGTAAAGTAGACCGCATTTCACCGGAAGCGCCCGTACCCATTCTCTCTGTAAAAAGGCGGGAAAACAGGCTGGGCGGGGCAGCCAATGTAGCCCTGAACATACAGGCACTGGGCGCTACGCCCCTGCTGTGTGGGGTGGTAGGCAACGATGCCGCCGGGGAAGATTTCGTCGGTTTGCTCAAAAAACAGGGCATTGCTACAGAAGGCATTATCAGCAGCCAACATAGGGTAACTACCCTGAAAGAACGAATGATAGGAGGAGCCCAGCAATTACTTCGGGTAGATGCCGAAAATGATACCCTGCTGAATTCCCGGGAAAATGCCGATTTGATGCAGGCCATCTCCACCCTGCTGCCACAGGCCGATGTGGTCATTTTTCAGGATTACGACAAAGGGGTGCTGGATGCATCCCGCATAGCCACCATTGTTCAGCAGGCAGAAAAACATGATATTCCCACTGTAGTTGACCCCAAGAAACGAAATTTTTTGCATTACCAGGGTGCTACTTTGTTCAAGCCCAACCTTAAAGAATTGAAGGAAGGTTTGCAACCCACAGGCTTTTTTTGGCCAGAAACGATCACGGCTGAGAATGTAACGCAATTAATTGCATCGGCCTCAGAAAAGTTCAGGTCGTTAACACAGGTGAAAAACACCTTGATTACCCTTTCGGAAAAAGGGGTTTTTATAGATGCTACCTACCGGGGCAAAGAGGAAAAACATTTGTTACCGGCACATATCCGCCAAATTGCTGATGTTTCGGGTGCGGGGGATACGGTGGTAAGTGTTGCGGCATTGTGCCTTGCCCTCCAATTGCCCCCGGAACTTTTGGCCGGATTGGCTAACCTGGGAGGTGGGTTGGTGTGCGAATCGGTAGGCGTTGTGCCTATTGACAAAAACTGTCTAATAGAAGAAGCAAAAAAACATTGGGAACAAACCTGAAATATGCAAAACCGCCTCAATGCCTTGCTCCAGCGTATCAATAGCAGGTTGTATGACAGCCAGAAACCGGTGTTGATAGGCATTCGGCTTGTTAACCTGATTTCGGCCCTGGCACTGTTTGCATCACTTGTATATATATTCGGCTTTGAGCCAAAAGGTGATATACTGCATAAAATACTTTTTTGGGTTAATATTATATTTCATGCATTTGTAATAAGTTTTGGGCTCCGGTGGCTGTATAGTTTTCCGCGTTCAGGTTTTCTGAAAAGAAATAAAATTGAAGCCATTTTTATCGGAATACTCATCGTCAATGGCATTAGCTATTATTTTTTAGGTAATACCCTTTTACAGTTATTATTCAGTGTGACGGGCGGCAGCAGTTATTTGAATTTTTATATTAGTACAGCGAGTGTTTTTGGCTTCTTCTTTTTGCTCATTGAATTTGCCGGGATAAGTGCTGCACTGAATACTTCTAAAATCAGGCCTTCCATCGCTTTCGTACTAAGTTTTGTCATACTCATTACCATAGGGGCCATTGTACTTCAGTT
Source organism: Cyclobacteriaceae bacterium (assembly GCA_965230065.1). GTDB lineage: Bacteria > Bacteroidota > Bacteroidia > Cytophagales > Cyclobacteriaceae. The sequence goes on from OZ245942.1 coordinate 2,538,427, forward strand.
ACCTGCTATGACTACTGCCGAGGGGAGTATGCCACTGATTGATGCCCTTTTTACGGCGGTGAGTGCCACTTGCGTTACCGGGCTGATTGTGGAAGATACGGCCACTTATTTCACCTTAAAGGGGCAAATTGTGATTTTGCTGCTAATCCAACTGGGTGGGTTGGGCATTGTTGCCTTCGCTACTTTTTTTGCCACTTTTCTACAGCAAAAGATCAGTATCCGCCACAAAAAAATGATTCCGGATTACCTGGATACCGAGTCTCTATCCACTGCCGCAACGTTACTTCGCCAAACGATATTTATCACATTACTGGTTGAAGCAGGTACTTTTGTATTACTTTTTATTACCTGGGGCGGTACTCCTTTTGAGAGTCTGTCTGAAAAGATTTTTGTGTCTGTTTTTCATGCCGTTTCTGCATTTTGTAATGCAGGGTTTAGTGTGTTCACCAATAACTTGTACGAAGCCCCCCTGCGCAATGCCTATATTTTACATTTAGTGGTGGCTTTTTCAGTAATTTTAGGAGGTATCGGCTTTCCTACCTTGCAGGATATTTTTACACCAGGCCGACTGCGCGACCGTCTTAAACATCCGTGGAAGGAATGGGAAATCAGTACCAAAATTGCTGTAAATACAACGATTATTTTGCTTTTGGCAGGGATGATTGGTTTCTTTTTCCTGGAAAGGAACCATACTTTGGAAGGACTGAACCTTACCGAGTCGCTGATCACCAGTTTTTTCCAGTCGGCTACTACCCGTACGGCAGGTTTTAATACGGTGGATATAGCCCAGGTAAGCCAACCTACCCTGGTGCTCATGATGTTTCTGATGTTTGTGGGCGGGGCTTCCGCTTCTACCGCCGGGGGGATTAAAACTTCCACTTTTTACCTGATTATCGTGTCGGTAATCACCACCAGTCGGGGAGGCGACCGCTTGGAAGTGGGCAGAAGGCATATTCCTAATGAAGTTTTGTTCAAGTCCCTTTCCATTTTTTTCTATGCTGTTGCTATCAATCTGATTGGGGTATTTGTGCTTACTATTACTGAGCCGGATATCGCAATGACCAGGCTGGTTTTTGAGCAGATTTCCGCATTTGGTACGGTGGGTTTGAGTACGGGTATCACCGGAATGCTCTCTGCAGGGGGTAAAATAATGATAATTATTTCTATGTTTCTGGGCAGGGTAGGCATCCTCACGTTTGCAGTAGCCCTCAGCACCCGTTTATCTACTACCAATTATAAATATCCTTCTACGAATGTGATGGTGGGTTAATTCACTAAACGTGTGACTTTTTTACTTCAAACAAGTCAATAATCAAAAAAGATATTGATAGGTTGGCAGAATAATTTTATTAGATTTATCCTATGGTGTTGCATAAGTTCCATAGTTGGATCAATACATTAGCTTTATACTTCTCCGAGCCATTCACGCTATTGGACAATAAAAAGCACAGATGGATATTAGTTATATTTAGCGGAATGTTCAGTATCCTTTTCATGAATTTATTTGTCCCTTTTAATGTAAATACATGGGATTACCATCAGGCGCTGCCTCAATATTTGGCGCTCTCCCGATATGGAATATTAGGGATGCTTGTGCTGTTTATCAGTCAGTTTTATTTACGCCCCCTTTTTAAGTTCAATCATCTGACGGTAAAGAAGTTTCTGTATTGGTTTGCCTTGGAAGTGTTGATGCTGGCTTTGGTCATGCACTTGTTTTACGGAAACATGAATGCAACGGGATGGGACTTTTTCAGAGCGTTGGGACTCAGTTTACAATATACCGGCCTTGTCATCATGCTCCCCTATAGCACTGTCTTGCTTTACCTGGCCGTTCAAAAGCAACAGGAGCACATTAGACAAACGGCCTCAGTATCAATGAAGGGTTCTCAAACCTTATCCATTGTAGATGAAAATGAAAAACTGGCATTGACTGTCAACCTAAATTCGCTGTTGTTTTTAAAGTCAGAAGATAATTATGTGTCAGTTTTTTACCTGAAGGATAAAGAGATAAAGAAAGAGATTGTTAGAACTAGTCTAAAGAAACTGGAGCAGGAAATCCCAATTCCTCCTCTGCTGAGAACGCATCGCTCTTATATGGTGAATATGGATCAACTTGCAATAGTAAACAAAAAACACAAAGGGTATGAAGTCTGGTTGCACGGCCTAACCACTCAACCTATTCCGGTTTCGGCTGGTTACAAAAATTTTTTTGAACAGATGATCAGGTGATACAACATTCTCGATCCTGCCATTCACCCCAAATAGAGATTGTTCATCCCTTTCTTTGTTTTGTGTAAACCTGTAAAGCTTTTACATAGTATCATTGTGCAGAAAGAAATGACTCATTATTAACTAAAAAAATGAAGACTATGAAAATTATGAAGATTATTCCGGTAGTATTTTTATTGATGATTGGCATAACCGAAGGATGGGCACAGGAAAAAAACTGGGTGGGTACATGGCAATACTCTGCCCCTCAGGCAGACTATCAGTACCAAAAAGGAAATATTGCCTTTACTATGGAAGGAAAAGAACTAAAGGCTTTTGTAGAAGTGAATGGTCAGAAAATACAGGCCAGGCAACTTGAAGTTTCCGGAAACCAGGCTTCTTTCAATATTTATATTGAAGGGGAATCCATTAAGGTATCTCTTCAGAAGGAGGATAATGAGTTGACAGGCAATGCAGCTTATTCCGGAGGAAAAGTTACTCTCAACGGGAAAAAATCAGCATAAAAATTATAAGTTAATGAAAAAGGGTTAAATCGCATTATGAAGAATATTCTTGTGGTTTAACCATTTCATTTTTTGTAATTTATAAATGGAAGCTATTCAGACGGCCAATTTTCAATTTGTTCGCGGGTCAGGGCACAGTTTATCCATTCGCCATCCAGGTCAGCGCCTACTTTTTTGTAGAAATTGATGGCGGGTTCGTTCCAGTCTAATACCTGCCAGTTTACGCGACGCACATTGTCTTCTTTTGCTTTTTCCACAATTTTGTCAAGCAGTTCACGGCCAATGCCTGCTCCCCGGTGCGCTTCTGTTACGATAATGTCTTCCAGGTAAAGGCATTTTCCTTTCCAGGTAGAATAACGGTAATAATACAGGGCCAGGCCGATGATTTTGTCGTCTTTTTCTGCCACAAAAAAACCATATACGGGATGCTCGCCAAACCCGTCTTCCAACATCATTTCTACGGTGTTTTCGACTTCGTTTGCGGCCCTTTCATAAATGGCCAGTTCACGGATCAGCTCCAATACCTGTGGTAAATCTTCCTTTTTTCCGGGGCGGATTTCAATAGTATTCGTCATATTTACTTAATCAATCGTAGGGTAAACGGATACCGGTAACGTTCGCTTTTGTCAGATTTAATAATGGCGATGATCACCAGGGCCAGGTCGGCTATGCCCAGCAATACCAACAAAGGTAAACCAACAAGTAAAATAACAAGCAAGCCGGCAATAAAAAGATAAATAGTCATGGAAATCTGAAAGTTCAGGGATTCTTTGCCCTGCTCGTCAATCCATTCTGAATCTTCTTTTTTCATGGTCCAGATAATGGCCGGAACAATAATGTGCCCAAACGGAACAATCAGGCCTGCCAGCCCTCCGGCATGGCAAAAGATTACCCATTGTTTTTCGTTGAATGTAGAGTCTGTCATGATTGGTTAGAAGTGTAGCGTCAAGCTATTAGCTTTTAGCCACAAGCTATGCTTAGCTTAGGGCTTACAGCTAGTGACCTGAAGCTGATTTTATATACTTTACAAAATGCTACAATTTAACACAATACACACTTATCCATCAACTTTTACAAAAATTTGTTGCAAATTCGTTATGTTTCGAATATTGTTATCAAATGGTTTAATTCCTTCTAAAAGCATGCATCGTTTTCTTATTTTATTATTGCTCCTTTTTACAACCCTTGGGTTTTCAACAGTTAAAGACCACTCTTCTGGTATCCAGGAAGAAAGAAATATCGTCATCAAAGCCATTTCAGGCCTTCAATATGATGTGGTGAGGTTTGCTGTGAAGCCTGGCGAAACGGTCAATATCACGCTGATTAATACCGATGAAATGTCGCACAATATGCTCATCACCGAACCAGGTCAGCGTGAAGCGGTAGTAAGCCTGGCTGCAGCTATGGGAGACAGGGGGCCTGCCAAAGGTTATGTGCCCGAAACGGAAAAAATACTGGCAGCCATTCCTGTTTTGGAACCGGGAAAGCAGAAAAGTATGCAATTTCAAGCACCCGAACAGGAAGGAGTTTATCCGTATGTTTGCACCTATCCGGGGCATGGCATGGTGATGTACGGGGCCATATATGTTACCAACAACCAGTTGCCACCGTTGGCATCCGACCAGCACATACCACCCCAACGCAGGGAAGCAGAAACACCCACAGCGAAAGAATCGGGGCATCCGTGGTCTGAGATGCTCCCTACGATGTACCGAACGTTTATGCCTGATACTGGCCCGGCCAGTATAGCCGTGGGCATGCTGGGCGACATCAGTTATTGCTGGGATGCCGGGCAGTGCCGCCTTCGGTATGCCTGGAAAGGCGGCTTTATTGATCTTACCCGCCATTGGTCAGGCAAAGGAAAAGAAAGAGCTGATATTGTGGGTATGGTTTTCTATCGCGACCATACTGATTTCCCATTTCGTATTGGCAATAAAGAACATATTCCTGAAGTGAAATATTTAGGATATAGTATGAAAAATCGCTATCCTACTTTCAAATACATGTTGGATGGCGTGGAAGTAAGCGAACGCATTATTCCCACTTTTGAAAAGCCTGGCTTTAAAAGAATATTATCTTTCAAAAACCTGAACCAAAGCCTGTGGTTTTTAAAAGATGATGCCAATGCTGTGAATTATTACAGTAACCGTGGCCAGTGGAACGGCAACTCTCTGATGCTTTCGCCCCAGGAAGCGCAGGAGTTTATCATTACCATTACTGAAATAAGCGAAGAGATATAAAATGAAAGTATATTATTTTACCATGATACTCGGCGTACTCGGGTGGATGGGTTGTCAACCGGCAGAAGAAGAAAGGCTGAGCGATTTTTATACCGTAGAAAATATTGAGTTACCCGAAGGGTTGATGCCGGAGGTGGGGGGTATGGATTTTATGCCTGACGGACGTTTCATTGCCTGCTTTCACCGCGGTGAAATCATGACATATGATGCTGCCACCCAAGAATGGAAAGTATTTGCCGAAGGATTGCACGACCCCTTAGGCGTTATTGCAATTAACAATCGGGAAGCATTAGTAATGCAACGTCCTGAACTTACAAAACTGGTAGACCGCGATGGCGATGGCGTGGCAGAAGAGTATTTGGTAGCCACCGATGATTTTGGTATATCGGGCAACTACCACGAGTTTGCGTACGGCCCCGAACCTGACGGGCAGGGCAATTATTTCATTTCCCTGAACTGTGCGTCCGGCAATGCCGGCATTTGGGAAGAAACCCGGGGATTATACAACCCTTTGGGGCGGGAAGGTAAAATGTACTCTCCTGTGCCACATCGGGGATGGGTACTGCAACTGGACCCATCAGGCAAGTTAACTCCCTGGGCAGGTGGTTTCCGTTCGCCAAACGGGCTGGGTTTTGACCTGGAAGGCAATTTATTTGTAACCGATAACCAGGGTGACTGGCTGGGAACCAGTAAGCTTTACCATGTAGAAAAAGATAATTTTTACGGTCACCCTTCCAGCCTGGTGTGGCAACCCGACTGGGACGTTGCTCCGCTTTCACTCTCTCCCGCTACCCTCGACAGCCTACGCACCAAAGCAGCCGTACTTTTTCCCCACAGCATCATGGCCGATTCGCCCACACAACCACTTTGCATTCCTGAAAACGTAAACTTTGGCCCTTTTGCCGGGCAATTTTTGGTGGGTGAGATGGATTTTCCACGCATTATGCGCGTGATGCTCGAGAAAGTAAATGGGCAATACCAGGGCGCCTGTGTATCATTTATGGACTCTACAGGACTTACAATGGGCAACAACCGTTTAGTTTTTGCACCAGATGGCAGCCTTTGGGTTGGCAAATCGCAATATGTATGGGCCGGTGCGCGTGGTATCCAACGCATTGTTTTCAATGGAGGTGCGCCTATGGATGTACTCAAGATGAGTATTACCAAAAACGGCTTCGACCTCACCTTTACCCGCCCGGTAGACAAGTCCCTGGCTGGTAATCCTGAAAACTACCAGTTGCAACGGTATTATTATGAATACCATATTGACTACGGCTCTGATCGCATGGATATGACTGATCTCAATGTGAAAGCTATAAATATTTCAGAAGATGGTAAAACCGTTTCCCTTACTTTGTCGGAGATATTGCCTGGCTTTGTATATGACTTGGCGATCCAGAATGTAAAAAGTGAAAAAGGTGTGATTTTAAAAAACAATCGCTTGTTTTACAATGCCAATCAGGTATTATAAAAAAATAGCCCCATCCGAAAACAGGGCTATTATCACGACTACTGAGGCAAATTTAATCTGGCGATTAGGTTGCCATTCTTCCTCAAGCTATTTGCGCTGGGGATGCCCTGCCATTGAAAGAAAGGTGGATGCCCAACACCAACGGCAAGGCAACTCCCCTAAACGCATGGGTTTCATGGCCAGCGGTTATACCGAGGCTATTGCTATCCTATAAGCAAATATTGTACTAATTTTATATTTTTATCTATTTAACGGCAAATTTATTGTACTTTTTTAATAATATAGCATTGAAAATTCCAAAGGGGCACAAAAAAACCGGACAAGCCCTGCCTGTCCGGTTCAATGAATTTAATAAAAAATAATCGTTTTACCCGTTCATAGAAACGAGGAACTCGTCGTTGTTGCGGGTACCTTTCATTTTTTGCAACAAGAACTCAATCGCTTCGTTGGAGGTCATGTCTGCCATGAATTTTCGCAATATCCACACCCTGGATAATTCTTCCTTATCCATCAGCAGGTCTTCACGGCGTGTGCCTGAAGCAGGTACATCAATAGCAGGGTATACACGGCGGTTAGAAAGTTTCCTGTCAAGCTGCAATTCCATGTTACCTGTTCCCTTGAATTCTTCAAATATAACTTCGTCCATTTTAGATCCGGTTTCAATAAGTGCGGTGGCAATGATGGTCAAAGACCCTCCATGTTCCACGTTACGGGCAGCACCGAAAAAGCGTTTGGGTTTGTGCAGGGCATTGGCATCCACACCCCCTGAAAGTATTTTTCCCGATGAAGGAACGGTAGCATTATAAGCGCGGGCCAAACGGGTAATAGAGTCAAGCAGGATCACCACATCGTGGCCACATTCTACCATGCGCTTGGCTTTTTCCAATACAATGCTGGATACTTTCACGTGTTTTTCAGCCTGTTCGTCAAAAGTAGAGGCAACCACCTCGGCTTTTACACTCCGTGCCATGTCGGTTACTTCTTCAGGGCGCTCGTCAATCAACAATACGATGAGGTAACACTCAGGATGGTTTTCGGCAATGGCATTGGCGATTTCTTTTAGCAATACCGTTTTACCGGTTTTAGGCTGTGCCACAATCATGCCCCGCTGCCCTTTTCCTATGGGCGAAAACAAATCCATAATCCGGGTAGAAAAATTGCCCGATTTGGTAGATAAATTTAGCCTTTGGTCAGGAAAAAGAGGGGTTAAATATTCAAAAGGAACACGGTCGCGGATTTCTTCGGTAGTCTTTCCGTTAACAGATTCAACACGAAGCAAGGCAAAATATTTTTCTCCTTCTTTCGGCGGCCTGATTTGTCCTTTTACATTATCTCCTGTTTTCAGGCCAAAAAGCTTGATTTGCGAGGGAGAAACATAAATATCATCAGGGCTGGCCAGGTAGTTATAATCTGAAGAACGCAGGAAACCGTAACCATCCTGCATTATTTCCAGCACACCATCGTTCACAATCAGCCCATCAAAATCTTTGATGTTTGTAGAAGTCCCGTTCCCGTTACTTCTTCTTTGGTCCTGGCGCTCAGAACGATCCTGTCTTTCAGGGCGGTCCTTACGGTCCGAACGCTCCTGCCTGTTATCTTTCTTAGGTGAAGGCGAGGCTTTGTCTTTGTCCTTATCCTTGTCTTTGTCCTTATCCTTACTATCTTTATCAGCAGGTGCTTTTTGATCTACTTCAAGGTTAAAAGAGTCTAAGAGTTCGTTAGTTGTAGTCGGTTCCTCAGACGTATCTTTCTTTTCTTTCGACTCTTTTGTTGTTTGATCTGTAACGTTTTCACGTTTCACGCGAGGGCGTTTTTGCTCTTCTGAAGATGAAGGTTTGGTGTTTCGTGTAGTTTTTTTGCTTGAACTCTTGCTGGGTTTATCCTTACTTTCTTTTTTCTTGGGAAGTTCTTTTTCAGGAATAACAGCTTGTTGGTCCAGTATTTTATAGATGAGCTCCTTTTTGGGAAGCTTTTTATAATTCTTTACATTTAATTCTTCGGCAATTTCTCTCAGTTCAGATAGCAATCTGACTTGTAATTCCTCAATGTTATACATAATGACTAATACAGTAAGTGGGGCTAAAAGTTATTTAGCAATTGTTTGAATAATTTGGAAAGATCAATGAAAATCTAGGCAATTTAAAAAAGCTTATACAGCGAAAAGAAGCGTACCATTGAAAGAAAAGCGTCCTGCTGCTGGTTTGATGCTACAATAATATATCTAGCAATAGTAATTACCAAGAAAATTAATACGATTTTCTTACTTAATAGGTTATAAAATACACGCAAAAAGTTTTCTTCTCAGAAAATAGAGCACTTCAAACTGTGTAGGCTTGTTGAAATTATAAATAATTATATACTTCGCTAAAGTAAACGAAAATAAAGAATGTTACAAATATCATACCTCAAAGAAAACAAGCAGGCAGCAGTTGAAGGTTTGCAAAAACGAAATATTGCGGATGCTGGGCAAAAAATTGATGAAGTACTGAATGTAGACCAAAAAAGGCGGGAAACCCAGGCGCAACTGGATGAAACGCTGGCTACGGCCAATGCTGCTGCCAAAGAAATCGGGCAACTCATGCGCGAGGGCAAAAAAGCGGAAGCCGAAACCGCTAAGCAAAAAACGGCCAAACTGAAAGAAACTTCCAAGAGCTTGAGCGAAGCGTTGAAGCAATATGAAGAAAATCTCACGCTTTTGTTGTATAACCTCCCCAACATTCCGCATGCCGATGTGCCGAAAGGAAAAGGAGAAGATGATAATGAGGTTGTGGAGCAGAAAGGTGAATTACCAAAATTATCTTCAAAAGTTTTGGCACATTGGGATTTGGCCAAAAAGTATGACCTCATAGATTTTGAACTGGGCAATAAAATTACCGGCGCGGGTTTTCCGGTTTATAAAGGAAAGGGCGCCCGTTTGCAACGTGCCATGGTTAACTATTTTTTGGATGAAGCTCTGAAAGCCGGGTATTTTGAAATGCAGCCCCCGGTTGTCATCAACGAAGATTCCGGCTATGGTACCGGACAATTGCCCGACAAAGAAGGGCAAATGTACCATATTTCTGATAGCGATTTGTACCTGATTCCAACGGCTGAGGTGCCCATCACCAATTTGTACCGCAATGAAATCATAAAGTCAGAAGATTTGCCCATCAAAAATGTAGCGTACACGCCTTGTTTCCGGCGGGAAGCCGGTTCCTGGGGAGCGCACGTGCGTGGGCTGAACCGCCTGCACCAGTTTGATAAAGTGGAAGTAGTGCAGATACAGCATCCTGACCACTCATACAAAGCCCTGGAAGAAATGGTGCAGCATGTACGCCAGCTCATTGAGCAACTGGAACTTCCTTACCGTATTCTCAGGCTATGCGGGGGCGACATGGGCTTTACCGCCTCGCTCACGTACGATTTTGAAGTATACTCTGCTGCCCAGGAAAAATGGCTGGAAGTAAGCTCTGTAAGTAACGTTGAAACCTACCAGGCCAACCGCTTAAAGTTGCGGTTTAAAAACGAACATAATAAAACACAACTGCTGCATACGCTCAACGGGAGTGCCCTCGCCCTGCCCCGCATTTTAGCAGCCATATTGGAAAATAACCAGACGGATGAAGGTATTCGTATTCCTAAAGTCTTGGTGCCGTATACAGGGTTTGAGTTGATTAATTAGGAGATGAAGTTTAGTGTTTTTTGTTTAAAGTTCTGATAGTAGCAGTAGGCAGCGGCAGTTATTTAGTCCACAGTCCACAGTAGCGTAGTCGAAAGTCTATAGTCCTTAAAATTACTGTGGACTATGGACTTTCGACTATAAAACTATGGACTTAAAAACCTGCCAACTGCCGCTACCTCCTGAAACCTACAATTTATCCTGATGCATGAGTGTTTTGTACGTCTTAATCATCAGTTGTTGCGGACAGTTGAGAAAGAACATGGTGAAAATGGTAAGGTTGGCAAAGTTTACACGCAAATAGCTGTTCTGTTCATATTTGCGTACTGAGATTAACGCTGCTTTGGGTATTACCCTGAAACTAGCTATCTGCCTGACCCGCATGATAAACTCATAATCTTCCATAATTTGGTAATCTTCCTTGTACCCGTTAAGGTCTTCAAAAAGCGTTTTTGAGATATAAAGCGTTTGGTCGCCTCCCCGGCACATGATGCGGTTGAACCTTGAAAAAAACGCATTGAAGCGCAGCAATAAGCTATCAGAAGCAAATTTTGTACGGTAAGAGCCTACCGGATATCCTGCCTGAATGTTTTTGAGAATATCCTCAGCGTAAGTAGCAGGGGGCAGGGTATCGGCATGTACGAAATACAAAACGTCCCCTTTGGCCTGGCGGGCCCCAAAGTTCATTTGCACTGCCCTTCCTTTTTCAGAAGAGGTGTACACCTGTGCGCCTGCCTCTTTGGCTACTTCAACGGTATCGTCAATACTTTCAGCATCCACCACAATGATTTCTGCCAGAAGAGAATTTCCATAATGCTGCACATGCGTAATCAATTTTTTAATACATTTTGCTTCATTATAGGTTGGGATAATGACACTGATCTTCATGTAATGATCTGATTTTTGTTTAAAAGTTGAAGAGTATACTTACGCAGTAAATTTTGTTTTTGGATTCAGTATTACTGAAAAAATGTAATCATACTGACAAAAGGCGGTTGTAAAAATCCAGATAACGGAATATTTCGTATCAAATACATGTATCCTTAAAAATATGAAAACAATATGAAAATTCTGACTTTACTTATATGCGCTTTCTTATTTGTTAATCATTTTGCTACTGCTGTTATTTCACATGAGCTATGGGATGAGCTTTTGAAAAAGCACGTAACGGCAGATGGCGTCGTTGACTACGAAGGCTTTGTAAAAGATAAAAAGCAAGTTAACGAATATTTGGAATATCTAAACCAAAATCCGCCCCAGGAAAATTGGAGCAGGGAGGAAAAAATGGCTTTTTGGATCAATGTATACAATGTGGCTACGGTGAAATTAATCGTAGACAACTATCCGGTAGAAAGCATCCAGGACTTACAGCCCACTTTAAAAATACCTTTCATTCATGACGTTTGGCATAAGGAGTTTTTTGAAATTGGCGGTGAAGATAGAAGCCTGGACGAAGTGGAACATGGCATACTGCGAAAGGAGTTTAATGAGCCTCGTATCCACTTTGGCGTTAACTGTGCTTCTATTTCCTGTCCGAAACTCCTGAATGAAGCTTACACAGCTGAAAAACTGGATGAGCAACTGGACAAACAAGCCCGGTATTTTATCAATACTGACCGTTACAATCAAATAGCTCCTAATAACATAAAAATCTCTAAAATCTTCAGATGGTTCACTGGTGATTTCACCGAAAACGGCAGCCTCATCGATTTTTTGAATCAATACACAGAAGTAACAATCAATGAAGATGCAGAGGTTGACTACCTGGATTATAACTGGGGCTTGAACAATAAACTGGGAGAAGAGTAATGTAATACTAAATTGCAATTTAGTATTACATTAGGTTCAGCCTGTTTTTCACTTTTTCACTTTCCAGTTCCCTCAGTGCATCTTTGGCAATCCACCGGGCGGCGCGGTACGGTTGCCGATTGATTTTTTCTGCTGTTTCAATGGCTTTTTCATGCAAAAAAGAGTTCCGTTTTCCCAATTGCCGTAACGCCCAGTTTACTGCTTTTTTTACAAAATTCCGCTCATCATAGGCTTCGGCTGCTATGCGTTCAAAAAAAGGGAGGAAAGTTTCATCTTTCGCTTTTTTGTGATGCACCGTAATGTAGGCCATCATAGAAAACCCGGCACGCTTTACAAACTCTGCTTCACGATGGCTCCAGGCTAATGCCTTTGTTATGGCATGAGGGGTGCGCGAAAACAGGTTACTGCACACCTGATCGCACACATCCCAGGCGTTGAAATCAGCTACCCAATCTTCCATTTGTTCAGGCGTAACTTCCTGAGGCCTGTCTACCAAAGATGCCAATATCCTGGCTTCGTGCATTTCAGTATTCCAAAGCTGCAAAGCGAGCGCATGATCTTTTCCAATGCTTTTGGCAAACTTTCTTAAATCGGGCATAGGGATACCGTAAGCTTTTGAGGTAGGAATGCCAAAACACTGCATCTTTTCCAGATGGGCTTCATCACCCATTTCTTGTAATTTTTCACTAACTTTTGAGAGCATCATTCCCTTTTCAGGTTAAAGTACAAATTCATCCGGCCATATTGATGAAATACACAGGAGATTATCACGGAAAACGATGATATTGTAACATCACGGAAAACCATGATTTTTCTGAGGATTAAAATGACGAAATTTACTTTTAATTGATATGAAAAATTTATTGTTAAGCTATTTTTTTCTTTGGCTGTCAACCATCTCCTGGGCACAGGACCAACCAAAAATAGACAGCCTGCAAAGCTTGCTTGGGCAGCGCATGGCTGATACTTCCAGGGTAAAGCTGCTGAATGAGCTATTTATGGAATATTTATTTGTAGATACACAACAAGCCAAAGAAGTGGTAAATGAAGCTCTCAGTTTGAGCAAAAAAAGCAAATATAAAAAAGGGGAAGCCAATGCTTTGAACCGGATGGGCATCTATTTCTACGTAACGGGCGAATATCCACAGGCCCTGGCTTATTACGATAGTGCATTAACACTTTTTGAAGAAACAAAAAATCTTTTAGGACAGTGCAAGGTGATGAATAACATAGGGGTCATTTACGATATACAAGGAAAAAGTGATGAGGCGATGAAGATTTACAGAAAAACTACGGTGCTCAACCACTCGCTGAACGACCAGAGTGGTATTGCTACGGCTGCCAATAATATCGCGAACATTTTCCTGTACCGGGGGGCTTACGATTCGGCCATGGCTTACTTTAGGCAAGGGCTGGAAATCAGGGAGGCCATTCAGGAAAACACCACCCTGGGGGATTCTTATTACAACATCGGCTTTACCCACCACCTGCAGGGCAATTATGAGGCGGCCATTGAAAACTTCTTCAAAAGCCTGGAAATTTATGAAAAACAGGGGTTACAGTGGAATATTGCCACCGCTTACCAGGGATTATCTAGTACTTTCCTGGATTATCAGAAACTTGATAAAGCAGGTGAATTTGCCGGAAAAGCCCTGACAATCATGGAATCATTGGATAACAAACAGGGCCTGGCCGATGCCTACGAAAACCTGGGTATGGTAGCCCATCGTGCAGGAAATGAAGAAAAAGCCCTGGAATATTATAAGAAAACCCTGAATATTAATACTGAACTGGGAGATGAGCGGGGAAATATCCTGACCCATCAGAATATTGGGGAACTTTTTCAGGAACAAGGTCATTATGAACAAGCACTGGATGAATATGGGCAGGCATTGGAAATCTGCCTTGAGTTAGGGGACAAAAAAAATGAAGCCAGTATTTATGTACACCAGGGCAGTCTTTGGTTTGAAACAAAACAGTACCAAAAGGCTTATGATTTTTTTAGCAAAGCGGCTGCTTTGTCCGGGGAAATTGGAAGCAAAGTAGATGAGCAAGAGGCTACCCGGGGGTTGTATGAAGCTGCCATGAAGCTGGGTAAATACGACGAAGCCTATGCCTATAATCAGCAATATATGGCACTAAAAGACAGCTTATTCAATCAAAAAACTTTGCAGAAACTTAACGAACTTGAAAACAAATACCAGAACGAGAAAAAAGAGCAGGAAATCGTCCTCCTCACCGTAGAAAAAGAGTTACAACAGGCAGAAATCAGGCAGAAAAGCACGGTTATCAATATCATCATCATCGTGTTTGTACTTATCCTTGCCCTGGGCATTTTGCTGTTCAGGTATTATCAACAAAAGGCCAGGGCCAAAGCATTACTTGCCGAAAAAGATGCAGAAATAAAACGGAAAAAGATTGAAGAACTGGAAAAGAACCAGAAACTCATGGCCATGGATGCCATGATTGGCGGGCAGGAGGAAGAACGCAAACGCATTGCCAAAGAACTGCACGACGGGCTGGGCGGGTTGTTATCAACGGTACAACTGCATTTCAGCAGCATACAGCCAAAGAATATGCCTGCACAAGATGGAAACGGTTTACAAAAGGCCGCTACACTCCTGAACGACGCTTGTGGGGAAGTACGGCGGATTGCCCACAACATGATGCCCGGCGCATTGATAAAACTGGGATTGGTTCCGGCCCTGCAAGATATATGCGATGCCATGAACCAATCAGGTATTCAGGCTGATTTGCAGGTTTTTAATGTAGGCCAACGCCTTGACGAGCAGGTAGAAATCTCAGTGTACCGTATCATTCAAGAACTGCTGAGCAATATCAGAAAGCATGCTAAGGCCCGTGAAGTTATTATTCAACTGAGCCAATCAGAAGACACGCTTTCCGTTACAGTAGAAGATGATGGTGTGGGTTTCAATGTGACGCAGGTTCGGGCCGGGGGAGGCATAGGATTGAAAAGCATTGAATCACGGGTGAAATACCTGAACGGCTCCCTGGATTTAGATGCCCGCACCGGGGAAGGCACTACCGTAAACCTTGAAATCCCTTTGAAAAAAGCAGTAGCGATATAGGCAGTAAAGTTAAGCAATATGATAAATGTATTGATTGTAGACGACCATCAGATGCTGATAGATGGCATCAGGGCCATGCTGGCAGAAGAACCCGGTGTGCGAATAGTAGCAGCGGCTTATCATGGCATTGAAGCCCTGGAGAAACTGGAAACACATACCGTAGACCTGGTTTTACTGGATATCAACATGCCTGTAATGGATGGAGTGGAAACATGCCGCCAAATTAAAAAGCTGCACCCTTCGGTACGCATTCTGGCGCTTACCATGTACAACGAGGGAAGTATCGTATCCCAAATGCTGCATAGCGGAGCACACGGCTTTATTCTGAAAAATACAGGTAAAACCAACCTGCTTGAAGCCATCACCGAGGTGTATGAGGGAAAAACGTACTTCGACCGGCAGGTAAAAGAAGCCCTAATGAAAAGCATGATGCCTGGTAAAAAGCCGGGTACTGCCTTCATGCCCAAACTCACCCGCCGCGAGAAAGATATTTTGCGCCTGATTGTGCTGGAAAACTCTGCCCAGGAAATCGCCAATCAGTTATTTATCAGCCCCAATACCGTAGAAACCCACCGCAGGCACCTGCTGGAAAAACTGAACGTAAAAAACTCGGCGGGTTTGGTGAGGGTAGCCTTGGAGAGGAAGTTGGTGGAGTATTAGAAGCGGGACGCTTTTCTTTGGAGGTGTTTTTTTAATGGCAGCACAAGCGGGATGCTTGCGCTAATTTTTTTCTACTGTGCTTCTTTCTTTATTTCGTCTTTATCCTCAAAAACTGCATTATTGAGTTTATACTCAAGGGACTTTTGCTCTTGTTTCAATTGGGCTTTAAAGGCGGGCAACTGCTTTACAATGCCTTCCATCACGGCATAATCGCTCATTTGCATCATTACATGCGGGTTGGGCATGTACGAAGCGGTGAAGCGGTTTAAGGCAGCCTGGTCCAGGTCAGCGGCAGCTATTTGTACCATGGCCTGGTACCGGTCGGTCATGGCTTCCTCAATGCGCTGCTCCCTTTCCGCTGCTTCTTCAATTTTCAGGATTTCTTCCAGCTTTTTGGTTTGCTTGTATTGGTCATTGAACAGGTTGGCAAAAGCCGTAACTGCCCCGGCCAGTTGGGCCGGCTGCATGTTCGGAGGAATTACCGTATGAACAGCGTTTTTCTCCTGAGCCTCTTTCTCTTCAAAAATACGGATAGGTTGTGAGCGTCGTAAGTCAACTGTGCTGTCAATTTTGGGTTGGAGGTATTGGGTAAGGTCCCGGTAATCTTTTACTTTTACTTCGTTCAGCACATAGGTGCGGGGCAGCATTTTAATGGTCATGCCCTGCAAACTTTCGGGAGTACTGTCGGCAGGTACCAGTAAAAAAGAGTGGTAACCTACGATGGTGAAGTCAATGGAATCCTGCACATTTACCCGGATGTTGAACCGCCCATCACCTCCGGTTACCGCGCCCAGGCTGGTATTGCGTGCACGCAAATGCACATAAGGCAAAGGCTGCAAACTGTCGGCATCCACAATAATTCCCTCGATGATGACTTTTTCATCGCCCTGTCCGAATGAAACAAAAGGCAAAATAATGAAAAGGAACAAAAAGCCGTATATATATTTCTTCATTCAATTGGTATACCAGTAACCTAATAAGTTTTTATTTTACTATTTCCAATTCGTCGATTCGATCAAAATGTTTGCGGTTTAATGTGGCAATTGATAGGTTATTACTTACAGCGGTTGCAGCTATGAATAAATCGGCAAGGTCTATTTGCTTTCTTTTACGTTTTAAAGAAGCATTTAGCCTCACCGCTGTGTCAACAGAAACTTCATCTAAAGGAATCACCAAGATTGCCTGTAGTAATTTATTCCAGAAATTCAACTGGTTTTGAGTAGCCCCGGCATAAATCTCATACTTAGTTATCGCTGAAATAGCAAACTCATATCCCTGGCGTACCAATGCAACCCAGGTAGAATTTGCCTTGTCAGTTTTCCGATAATAGTCAATGAGAATGGATGTATCAACCAAAATTATCTTGTCCGCCATTGGTTGATAAGTTTTCTGTTATTTTCAATTACTTCCAATTGCTTTTTTGAAGCAACCGGGCCATTTAAGAGTATGGATTCCAGGTCAGCTTGGGTGCTTTGCCTTTTTGTTTCTTTATCTATTTCAATTTTAAGCTTTCTTAATTGTGCTAATGGCAATTTTTTTATCACCTCAACTAACTGCTCGTACTCTATGTTAATTGATACTGTCATAATGTTTATTTTTTCAGTCAAGAAATAGAAATATTGATTGCCTATCAGGTCACAATAAAATGGCATATTATAAAATAACCTGATTGCTTACTAAAGGTACAATAACGTAATGATAACATGAAGATTTGATGAATATTTCCCTGATGAGGGTAAATACCTGTTAAAAAATTGTGCTTTCTTTTTCCTTCGTCCAAATCACACCGGCAAACATTACTTATCCGCCAACGTAGACATCTCCACCGTTTCTCCCTTGGCAAAGCGTTCTTTGGCAGTGTCTAAAAAATCTACAAAGTTCTGCACGTTCAGGTCGTAGGCTTTGGGTTGGGCCAGTAGCTCCCCATTGGGGTTTACGATTACATAATAGGGCTGCGCATTGTTGTTAAACCGGGTGATTTGCAAATCGGCATTTTGGTTACCGATGGATTTTTTCGTTTTCCCGTCGTATTCAGACACATACCATTCTGATTCGGGCAGGGTAGTTTTTTCATCTACATACAAAGAAGCTATCACAAAATCACTTTTCAACCGCTCCAGCACTTCCGGCTCCGACCACACCCGGGCTTCCATTTCCCGGCAGTTCACACATCCATGCCCGGTAAAATCAATGAAGACAGGTTTGTCCTTTTCTTTGGCACAAGCCAGGGCTTGCTCATAATCAAAATATCCTTTGAGGCCGTGCGGAATGTGGAGCAAATCGGCATATTTGGGCGGTTCGCACAATTCCTCCTCCTTGCCTGCAAGTAAACCTGTATTGGTCTCCATCTTTTCGGCAATCAGCGTAGGCACATCAAAATCATGGGTGTGCATGGGAGGCAGATAGCCAGCCAGGGCTTTCAAAGGTGCACCAAACAAACCGGGAATCAGGTAAACCACAAACGAAAACGTGGCAATGGCCAGCATGAGGCGGGAGACACTGATGGTTTCCAGCGGGCTGTCGTGGGGAAGGCGTATTTTTCCCAGCAAATAAAAACCCATGAGGGAGAAAATCACAATCCAGAGCGTAAGGTACACTTCCCGGTCCAGAATGTTCCAGTGGTACACCTGGTCGGCCACGCTCAGGAATTTGAGGGCCAGGGCCAGTTCCAGAAAGCCCAGCACTACCTTTACCGAATTGAGCCACCCGCCCGATTTGGGCAGGCTGTTCAGCCATTCGGGAAATATCGCAAACAAGGTAAAAGGAATGGCAAAAGCCAGGGAAAAACCCAGCATGCCCAAAATAGGCAGCAGAAATTGCCCTCCGGCGGCTTCTACCAAAATACTGCCTACAATAGGGCCGGTGCAGGAGAAAGAAACCAATACCAGCGTAAAAGCCATGAAAAATACTCCTGTAAACCCGCCTTTGTCTGCTTGCTGATCTACATTGTTGACTAAAGAACTGGGGAGTGTAATTTCAAACAATCCGAAGAAAGAAAGGGCAAAAACCACGAATACGGCAAAGAAAAACACATTGGGCAGCCAGTGCGTGCTGAGCCAGTTGGCAAAGGCCGGCCCAAAAAGGGCAGAAACTACTGTGCCAACTACGGTATAAATAACAATAATAGAAATGCCGTATACCAACGCTTTGGTAATAGCCTGCGAACGGCTGGCACTGGTACTGGAAAAAAAGCTCACCGTCATCGGAATCATCGGAAACACACAGGGAG
Source organism: Cyclobacteriaceae bacterium (assembly GCA_965230065.1). Classification (GTDB taxonomy): domain Bacteria; phylum Bacteroidota; class Bacteroidia; order Cytophagales; family Cyclobacteriaceae. The sequence goes on from OZ245942.1 coordinate 2,557,315, forward strand.
TGAGCAAAGCGGCCAGTCCGGCTAAGAAAGCCACAAAGAAAAAGACGAGTAAGGAATAGGGGGAATAAGGGTCAACACCTGCTTTTTGGGAAGTAACAGGGTCGGTTTTCTTTTCCGTTACAGTGGGTTTTTCCTCTGCTGTCTTTTCATTTTCGGCAATGGCTGGCTCATTTTCTGTTTCCTGCTCTTTTTCTACTTCAGAAGTTGTTTTCTCCGAGTTTTCTTTCTTTTCAGCAACGGCAGGCTTTTCCACTTTTTCTTCAACCGCTGCTTTGGGCGCATTTTTCGGTTCTTTTTGCGGAGCTGCCTCTGTTTTTTCAGGCTTTGCAGAATTTTCTGCTAAAACAGTAAAATTAAAAGCAAATGCATCTTCAAAAGGAATACAGCGCCCGTCTACGTCGGTACATACCTGATACGCATAGTTTCCGGTGATTTTTGACAGTTCACTGCCTGTTACTTTAATGGTTTGGCGGAATTCAGCTTTTTCAATAAAATACCTGATATTTCCTTCCCAAATTTCATCGTACTTTTCTTTGGCATCAATGGGTTGGATTTCGCCTACCAGCTCATAATTTTCATTCGGCTCAAAGGTAAACTCTGTAAGCATGGGGCCCAGGTCGGGGTCAAAGTCGGTAGAGTAAAGGTACCAGTCTTCGTCAATATCCACAGTGAATACCAAATCCACTTCCTCTCCTACTTTTACCTGGGTTTTAGTAGCTTTGGTCTGCCAGGTGGCAGGTTTCAAAATCTGGGCAGAAGCCGTAAATTGAAATAAAAAAAATGCACCAATGAGCAGTGCCGATACAATTTTTCCGGAATTTTGCATTTCTTACAAACTATTTAGTACCCATACTTACGGCATAACCGGTTTTGGGTTAGTAAAGCTAAAGACATAAAGTGGGGTTCACAATTTGTATTAACGTATTTTACCCTAACTTCGTCTGTAATGAAGACCGGAGACGGGAGTCGGAAGACCGAAGAAAAAAGACTTCGGTCTTCGGTCTTCCGTCTTCAGACTTAAAAAACCATGCTACGCATCATCATTGGAATCCTCATCGCTTACCTGCTGCTTTGTTTGCTCATGTATTTGCTGCAAAACAAACTGCTGTTTCATCCGGAAAAGCTGCCGGATGATTATCAGTTTAACTTCCCTGTTCCTTTTGAAGAAGTCAATTACGAAACCGAACCGGGTATTTCTATCAATGCTTTGAAATTTAAGGCAGACAATCCGGTGGGTGTCGTTTTTTATCTGCATGGCAATGCGGGTAGCTTACGCAACTGGGGCGAAATGGCAGATATTTTCGTGAATGCAGGTTATGATTGCCTCATGATCGACTACCGGGGTTATGGAAAAAGCAGCGGAAAAATAACCAAAGCCGGAACTATCCACGACATCACGTATGTTTATGACAAATTGAAATCAGTATACGGAGAAGAAAGGATAACGGTATTGGGGCGTTCGCTGGGTTCTGGCATGGCGGCTTACATGGGAGCTAAAAACCGGCCAGATCGGGTAATTCTGGAAACGCCCTACTACAGCCTGAGGGATGTGGCCAGCAAAGTAATGCCCATTGTTCCCTCTTTTTTACTTCGTTTTAATTTTAATACGTACCAGTACTTGCAAAAAATTAAATGCCCGGTGTATATTTTTCACGGAACCGAAGATGAAGTGGTATATTATGGATCGAGCCAAAAACTGAAAAAATACCTCAAACCTTCCGACCAATTGATAACCATTGAGGGTGGCGGGCACAATAACTTAATTACATTTGCGGAGTATCGGGAAAAGCTAAAAGAAGTATTGAAATGAGACCGGAGACCGGAGGTGGATTTTGAGACCGGAGACCGAAGACCCGGTTCCGACTAAAAACAACACATGACCGATATTATAAAGGAAAAGCCAAAAACGGCTGAAAATGGAAGTACCAAAAAGTTAGGCACTTTTGGGGGTGTTTTTACGCCTTCTATCCTCACCATTTTGGGGGTAATCATGTACCTCCGTTTTGGGTGGGTAGTAGGCAATGTGGGCCTGATAGGTACACTCATTATTGTTACCCTTTCTACCCTCATTACGTTTCTCACCGCTTTGTCCATTGCTTCTATCGCTACAGACCAGCAAATAAAAACAGGGGGCGCTTATTACATGATCAGCCGGTCGCTGGGCGTAGAGGCCGGAGGGGCTGTGGGCATTCCCTTGTTTTTGGCACAAGCCCTTTCCGTATCCCTCTATACCATTGGTTTTGCTGACAGCTTGTCCCTTGCTTTTCCTGACCTGAACAACAAAGCCATTGGCCTTATTGTAACGCTCCTCATTGGTTTACTGGCTATGTTTTCCACACAGGCGGCCATTCGTGCGCAATACATCATTATGGGGGCGATTGCCTTATCTTTATTGTCACTGATTTTTGGTGAGCCTTTAGAAAATACTACCGTTGAGATGTGGGGGGTACCTTCCAGCCGTTCGGCCGGTTTTTGGGCGGTTTTTGCGGTTTTCTTTCCGGCCGTTACGGGTATCATGGCCGGGGTCAATATGTCGGGAGATTTGAAAAACCCGTCAAAAGCTATCCCTAAGGGTACTTTTCTGGCAGTAGGTGCAGGTTACCTTATTTATATGGCGCTGCCCATCATTTTGGCCTCCCGGGCCGATGCTGCTACCCTGGTGGCCGACCCGCTCATTATGACACGCATTTCGTACTGGGGGAATGCTATTTTACTGGGTGTTTGGGGCGCTACCCTTTCCAGCGCGGTGGGTAGCATGATGGGTGCCCCCCGGGTATTACAGGCCCTCACCAACGACCAGGTACTGCCCCGTCAGCTCCGGTGGCTGGGCAAGGGCGTTGGCCCTGAAAAAATACCGCGGGCAGGTACGATAGTCTCTATGGGTATTGCCCTGGTCGCCGTATTTTTTGGCAATTTGGACATCATTGCCCCTATTTTATCCATGTTTTTTCTCACTACCTATGGGGTGCTCAATATTACTGCCGGGGTAGAACGGTTTCTGAAAAGCCCTTCCTTCCGCCCAAGTTTTAAGGTGCATTGGGTGTTTTCATTGCTGGGGGCAGTAGGTTGTATTGCCGTAATGTTTCTCATTAATCCCCTGGCTACCATTGTGGCTATTTTCATTGTAGCCCTGATTTTTATTTGGCTTACCCGAAGGGGACTGAAAACCGCCTGGGGAGATGTGCGTCGGGGTATTTGGCTGGCCATTACCCGCTCGGCCCTGTTGCGTATCGATAACACGCCCCATCCTAAAAGCTGGCGCCCTCATATTTTGATTCTGTCTGGGGCACCTACCAAGCGATGGCACCTCATAGAACTGGGGCAGGCCCTTACCCACGGCCAGGCCCTTATGACTGTTTCCACCGTTTTGAAAACAGATACCGTTTCGCTAGACCGGGTGCAGTCTATTGAAAATAACATACGGGAATATTTGCAGGGAAAGCGTGTACCGGCCCTGGTAAAAGTAATTGCCTCTTCCGATCCTTTTGCGGGCGGCATGCTACTGGCCGATACCTATGGGCTGGGTACTTTGGTGCCAAACACTGTTTTGTTGGGAGATACCCGGGAAACCGCCCATAAGGAGCGGTATTGCCAGATGATACATCATTTTTTTCAGCACCAGCGCAATGTAATTATTGTGCGGGATGACGAAGAAAGAGGTTTTGGCCGAAGAAAACGGATAGATGTATGGTGGGGCGGGCTCAAAGGCAATGGTGGATTGATGATTATCCTGGCTTATCTTTTACAAAGTAGTGCGGAATGGCGCAATGCTACTATTTACGTAAAAATGGTAGTACCAACCGAAACAGCTGCCCAGGGCGCCAAAGAAAACCTGATTGCGATTCTGAACAATATGCGTGTTGATTTCAAACAAAAAGTAATTGTAGCCAGGGAAAAGCCATTCTGGGAAATCATTCACGAGGAATCTGAAAATGCGGATTTGGTTATGATGGGCATGGCCGAACCCGACGAAAAGTTTGTCAGTTATTATAAGTTACTGAGTGAGCGGACCCACGGATTGCCTTCTACCGTGTTTGTGCTGGCTGCCCAGGAAATCGCTTTTCAGGAAGTTTTAAATTAGGCTATGTCTGATAAATCTAAAAGACTGCAAAATCGGTCTGACGGCTATTAGCAAGCCGCACAAGAGCCGACTGACCGATGGTTTAATTTATTCATCAGGCACAACCTGTTACACTTTATTCCTTAAACCCTATCTTTTTATGAGACCCATCACAGTAAGGCTTGTTTTGAGAAGCGCCACAGCGACAAAAGGCAGTAGTACGGTTTTGTTTATCGGAAGTGCCGTCTGCATATTTTATGGTAATATTCCCATACACCATGAGCGGGCCGTTTTTCATCACTTCTACAATCCTTTCTGCATCTATTTCTACTTGCTCGTCTTTATCTTCGTTGTTCATATAATAAGATAAAGCACCGGAAGGACATTTTTTTACCTGTGCTACAATAGCTTCAGTAGAGGCTCCTTCTGCATTTACCCAAGGCCTTTTGTTAGGGTCAAAAACTTCGGGCAATCCCTTAAAACAAAGGGTAGAATGGATACACACATCCGGTTTCCAAACTACCGTTACTTCTCCGTTGGAATATTCTTTTTGCGTTGCCATATCGTGTCATAAAAGATAAAAATGCCTAACTGCTGATTAGATAACACTGACTGCTGCCAGATTGTTATATATGATACCCTTTTGCCAGCAGGGCGTGATATTCCGGGTGTTTTTTCAAATAAGCGGCCACATACGGACAGAGGGGCACTAATTTAAAATCGTGTTCTTCAATATATGCCAGGGCATCCTTAACCATTTTTGAGGCTATTCCTTTCCCTTCCAGCTCCCGGTCTACCTCCGTATGGGTCAAAAACATCAATCCGGTTTTGTTGATAATGTACTCGATGCGGCCCATATAACCATCTACCGAAATTTCAAACCTGCTCTTCTCCTCATTATTGACAGTCTTCAGTTGATTGGTATCCATTTTCTTCAAAATTGTCTGTTTCTTCAACAGTTTAACTTATAAATATTATGACAAATAAATTGAAGTTTTTTCCAGAATTTCTTTAGGTTTTGCAGTGTGTATTGCAAATAAAATTTTGTTTTTCATAGAAATGTAATACCTGTCATCCCAATTTCCAACATAAAAAAGAAGGTTTGTATAAAATTCACTGAATCCAGGTATTAAACTTGAGTAGAATGCTATATCTTAGAAAGTAAAAAAACATGATGGATAAAACTGCCGTCCGTTTATCTCAGATCATTACACTGGTGCCTGGCAAATTGAAAAGCATGACAGAAGAAACTTTAACAAAATATCCCCGCCCGGGCAAGTGGTCTAAGAAAGAAATCATGGGGCATCTGACAGACTCTGCCTTTTACAACCTAATGCGGTTTAAAGAAGCGCAATATGCAACCCCGCCCTATGTGGTGCGAAAATATGCACAAGACGCGCTGGTAACCCTCAATGATTATCAGCATCAGTCTTTGGAAGAAATTTTACAGCTTTGGGTTATTTTGAACCAAAAAATAATTGAGGTTATTACGAAAATACCAGAGGAAAAGCAGTCAGTTGAAACAGTAGATGAAGACGGAACGCCCATGGGTACGCTTGCTTTCATTATTGAAGACTATCTTTCGCATACGGAACACCATCTGCGGCAAATTTTTCCAGATCAGGATTATTTGTCTGCAACACCTCATGTTTATGAAGGAAAAGTTAGTGTAGAAGACGCATTGGCACAATTGGAAAAAGTACAGCCTCAAAAATTTGTAGATGTACTGCGGCATGGAACCTTAGAGGTTGAAATTTATCAGCCGGAAAAGACAGACCCTCAACAACCACACACCCGGGATGAAGTCTATGTGATAATTCAGGGAGAAGGTATGTTTGTCAATGGAGAACAACGGCATACTTTTCAGGCAGGGGATGTGTTGTTTGTGCCTGCAGGAGTAACGCATCGGTTTGAAAATTTTTCAGATGACTTCCTCACCTGGGTGATCTTTTATGGGCTGGAAGGCGGGGAGAAAGTATGATAAAAAGTTTTTTATACAACGTTAAACCTCTCCAGGTTTTTGGGCTTATTGGTTCATCTATACATAATTATTCCTGAAATCTGGAGAGGTTCAACACTTTAATATTTGTACTTACTGTGACACTAACTCAAAATTGTATTCCCCTATTCCCAGCACCCTTCCATTTGGGTTAGCGATCTGAAACTGTAAATTCAGTCTGGTTTCCGTTATGCTCACGTTCATATCCACACCATCGTCGCGGGTGAGGATGTTTAAGTTATCACCTTTAAAATCCCATGTGCCGTTGGCTTTAAATGGTTCAACATCAAATCCACCCCGATCGGGAGTGGTGGTGTATGTTTTCTGGCCCGTAATGGTGAGTGTAAATCCTGCGAAACGGCTGGTTACGTCTACATCATCTTTCATGACAGCAACAGGTTTCCAGGTTTTAACCAGCTTTTGTAGTTGAAGGGCCTCTTTATCTTCTGGAACCGGATCGCTTCCTTCTTCGCTACAGGAAAAAGCAATGATGCCCAGTAGCATGAGGAACAAAATTTTGTGTAATGTGTTCATAATGTTTTTGGTTTAAGATTTACAGTAGGTCGGTTCACCGAACCGACTTACTGATGTTCTTTTTGGTTGTAATTAATGCCTGATGACCAACCTTCGGGAAATTACGCCCGTGTCGGTTTGGATGTACAAAAGGTAAACCCCATCAGCCAGATCGTTTGTAGCAAAACTGATTTGATGACTGCCTGCATGTAAATTTGTGTTCGCTACCGATTTTGTATGCTGCCCGGTAAGGTGATAAACACTGATGATAACCTGACTGCCTGCTTCCAGGGTAAAACTTACCGATACTTTTCCTCGTGCCGGATTGGGGTACACCCTTAAAGCCAGCTTTTCTATTTCATCTTCCACCGCGGTGATGCCATCTTCATCGCATACATCGCCGATGCCATTTTCATCTTTATCCGCCTGGTCGGCATTAGCTTTCTCAGGGCAGTTGTCTGTATCGTTCGGTACACCATCCCCATCTTTGTCATCATCGCATACATCGCCTATGCCGTCGTTATCGCTGTCTGCCTGATCGGCATTGGCGGTTTGGGGACAGTTATCTACGCCATTGAGGATACCATCTCCATCATCATCGGCATCATCGTTGGTATCGCAGGCATCGCCAATGCCATCGTTATCTTCGTCTTTTTGCTGTGGGTTGGGTGTGAGCGGACAGTTATCCTTCTCGTTCACGATACCGTCGCCGTCAATATCATCATCACAAATATCACCAATGCCATCCTTATCGGTATCCAACTGACTGGAATTAGGGGTGGAAGGGCAATTGTCTGCATCATTCGGAATACCGTCGCCGTCTCCATCTCCTTCTTCTTCACATACATCGCCAATGCCATCACCATCTTCATCGGCCTGATCGGGGTTGGCAAAAGAAGGGCAATTATCTTCGCTGTTCACCACGCCGTCACCATCAATGTCATCATCACAAGCATCGCCAATGCCATCTCCGTCGGTATCTGTTTGCGTGCCATTGGCAGCCAGCAGGCAGTTGTCAGTGCGGTTGGCTATGCCATCATCATCGGTATCCCCTTCTTCGGGCACTGCAAAGTCAGTCTCGCCTTGTACATCAAATTTCCAGGATATGGAATCGCCAATCACATTTCCTTTTTGATCAGAAATATCAGAAAGGATAACTTCAAAAGCCTGGTTGCTGAAACTTTCAGTCGTGTTTGGCATAATGATAATTTGCTTATCAGAGCAGCCCACCTGTACTTCATATTCTTTCCCGGTGGTAATACTTCTGAGGGTTACATTTTCGGCAGAAAAAATGTAGCAATTGATGTTTTCATTGAAAGTGGCCGAAATCACGTCACCCTTTTCATAAACACCATCGGCAGGTTCGGGCAGCCCGAAGAGTTCCGGGGCCTTGCGGTCTATCATGCCTTTGGATTTCTGGGAATAACCAATGCCTTTGTTGTTTTCATCCCCGCATTCAACGGCCAGGCGGATTTCATATTCTCCATCGTCTAATTGGCTCACGTCCCAATCAACGGTAGTTTCATTTTGTCCCAGTTGGTCTTTCTCAATCACCTGTGAGGTTTTCCAGCTATTTTCGCCCACTTTGGCATACTGCAGTTTTATCTTGTTCAGGGCACTCAGGTCATATCCTTCAAAACGCACTTTCATGACCTGGTTATCAGTGGCATTCATTGTCCAGCCTGCTTCGGGTTTTACCAGGCTCACCGGGCTACAGGCACTGTTAAAGTAGACAGAGAAAGATACCGTATCGGCAATCTGGATATCATCACAGCTTGATAGCAGTACGAATTGAAGGTCTTCATAATCGTAAGCTTCCGGGCCTTTTTTTACGGTAATGGTGGCTTCCCGGGAACCATTGGCAGCAACATTGAAAGGTGTAAGAATACCTCCCTGCACCTCACTACCACCCAGGGTAAGTACCGCTCCGTCCGGATTGCTTTCCTGCAGGAATACGAGGTTATAAATCTGGTCTTCATCGCTTTGGCTGGTATTGCCTAGACCCAGCTTGAATACCGCTTGTCCGTCCGGTTCAATTTCGGTTCTCACCCGTGAATCTATGAGTAACTGCACGCCTTCCCGGGGCTGGGTGCCGGGTTCCCAGGGGCAACTGCTGCGGCCACTGGCCAGGTCAAATACCGGCGTGCCGTATACTTCATCGGCTTTGATGTCCACACTGAAGAAGTCTCCCACGTCATCGTCGTCAAACACATATCCGGTAGTTCGGCTGCTGGTAAGACCACCGAATATAGATGAGCCAAAATCCATACGGAAACGGGTTTCTACACCACCACTGAAGCCAACACCTCCAATTTCCAGCCCTGCTTCGGATGCTATGGTATTTTCTATGTACATATTAAACTCCAGGCTGCCGGAGGCTGTTTTGGATACTTCGGTAGAGGACATAAACTGAGAGCCTGCACTGAAAGATCGGTTTTCTACCAATGTGGCTTTTTTCTTTAAATCCCGGTTCAGTTTCAGGGTTTGCTGCCATACATCTATCTGATTGTCGTATATTTTGGCAGAGTCTGAGCCATCCTTGCGGTACAAGTCGCGGAGCTGGGCCAGTTGGGGTATGAGTGTATGGTTGATGTGCTCTTCGGTATACATAAAAGTAGTGGCAAAACCATCAGTACCCACGATGATGTCAATCGACTTTGCTACTTTACACTCATCTTTGTCGTAATCGATAACATCCGTGAGCGCATAAATCATGTTCATGGCTGAGCCGATGAAAACGTCCCCACTTTCTCCGGTGATATTTTGGTTGCCCGAGGTGGCAAATGATTCTGTATTGGTAATTTCCAGGGCAAATTCGGTTTGTGCACCCAGGCTGGCGCCCACTTCCATAGAGTTGCGGATACTGCCCCAGATGGAAGTTTCGGTAGTAACGCCCAGTCCGGCTTCGAACTTGGTACCGGCCTTCAGTTCGCCCCAGGTTCTAACGCTACCGCTTACCCTGGCAAAAAACCGCATCGCCAGTTGGGTGGTGGTTTTTTCTTCCAGAAAACTGTAGCTGGCATCGCCCGGAGGGTCGCGCAAAATCATGAAGGGTACTTCGGGAGAAACACTGGCAAAGGTTTTTTCGCGGGGGCGGTTGCCTGTTACCAATACTTCCTGTTGGTAGGTATCGGTTTGCCCTTCCACATTCGCCACAACCTCAAAGTTTTTGCGGTGGGGCGCAATGATGTTGGGGTCGCCGGGGATGAGGTCATAATATGCAATGCCATTTTGCAGTTCCAGCGTATCCCGCTTGTTGGGGTCGTTGCCCACAGCATCAAACACTACCACGAAGCCGGTGTCGGTATGGCAGGAATCTTCCCCAAAACTTTCCAAAACTTCTATCGTCAGGTTGTACACTTCGGCCTGTTCCATGATAGGCACATCGTAAGGAGCACATCCTTTGGCTGGGAAACCGCTTACCCTGATTTCGGGAGGTTTGCGGAAGATAAAGTCTTTTTCTACGGTACCATCAGTCAAATCTATCGTTTCAGTGCCAAAAAACTCCGTTACTTCTTCTGCCTCTACAATGCCGGGGTTTTCCGGTGTGAAGCTGACGATTTCCATATAATATTCGCGGGAAGGCAAAACCACTTCATAATAGCCTGAACCTTCGAGGGTGGTGATGGTGGTGTCAAAACAAGCAGAAGGATTGGTGCTGAATATGCGGATATCGGCCTGCCCGATGTAAATGTTACAGCCTGCCAGCAAATTACCTTTTAAAGTATCCTTTTGGGTATTGACAAAGAGGACGTTCTCGAGGTCTTCTTCAATGAAAAAAGTTTGTGATGCAGGGTCAAAACCATGTTCCTGAAATTGGGGAGTAAAAGTGTATTCCCCGGTTTCATCTATGGTGAGTTCAAAGTTACCGTCTTTATCGGTAGTGGTGCCTTTGAACAAATCATCTACCAGCATTTCCACGCCCTGTACGCCACAGGTGTCTCCAGCAAAAGCCTGTACGATGCGTCCGGTTACGGTAAAAGAAGAAGTATCTACAAAGTTAAGACTGGAGAAAGCAGGCGTATTCAAATCAAGTGTTCTTTCCAGGTTAGCCGGGTTGAACCCATGATCATCTTTGGAAGGTGTAATTTTGAAGCGGGCCGATTCGTGGTAATAAATTTCACGTATCTCAAAAAAGCCAGATTCGTCGGTGGTATCACAATAAACCTTTTGTTGCTCACCATGTTGGGGCACATCATCTATGCGTTCGGCACACACGATGGCATCGGCTACCGGGCCGCCAAAAGGGGCTTTTACTTCACCACTGATTTTACCATTGGATTTTTTATAACCTGTATCACCAATGGGCTGGTAGGTTACATCTGAGTTTTCGGGAGCTATGGGAATTACTTTATAGGTGTATTTGAACCCCGGAATACCGTCATTGTCATCGTATTGGGTCGTGTTTTTGTCCAGGGCCGACTCCAGTTGTTCGTCGTTCCGCCAAAGCTCTATCTTATCGGCAAAGTCAGAAAGGTCGGTCCAGGTGATTTTGGTGCGGTTAGAAAATTCCCCGTCAGAGGCAGTGGTGGTGGCTTCTTTGGTAGAACCTACGGCGGTTCTTTGATAAGATTCGTGCCCACCCCAACTGTTGGTATAGGTGCGCACATAATACGTATGCGTTTCGTTGGGGCTTACGTTCACATCTTTCCAGGAGCGGGTGGAGCCGCTTACCGTAGCGACCAGATTATCCAGGTTGTCGCGGTATATTTTATACCCATGACTGCCATCCGGAATGTGGGTGCCTTTGTCCCATTTTACTTCAATGTAATGCAGGGCTTCTTTGTCGGAGGCTGTGGCACTTGCCGGGCTTTTGATAGAGTTGGTAGAGCGGGTGGGTGCCGTACCTGTTGATTTACCCGAGCCACTGCAATCCGCAGCACAATTAAACACAAAATCATTTTTTCCCGTAGAGGCTGCGGTCCAGGAGTAATTCGCAGTAACAGAAGGGCCAACGGCGACGGCATATCCATTTCCGGAAGTTTTTAGCACTGCCCCTTTAATGGTCCTGGCTGTTGAACCATTTTTCTTGAAATAAATGGTACGGCTGTTACTACAGTCGCACACATGCTCAAAACCGCTGTAAGAGAAGTAAATGTAATAGTCACTCCCATTGGAAAGCGCGTTCCAGGACACCGAATACTTGGTGGCCAGGGGGGTAATTTGATTCTCTTCCACATCCCTGTGGACATGCCCTGAAGCCGGTTCTTCAATGGATTGTGCTAAGAGATGAAGCGGCAGACACAAGGCAATTATGAAGAATAACTTACATGCATAGATTGGAGGACAAATAGCAATAGGGTAGAAGTTGCGCATGATGCTGAATGATTGATTTAGGATTTATTTGTAGATTAGTTGCATTGGTATTAGAAAGGTGACCCCAAATTAGGGAATAAAAAATGAATTTTCTTAGAAAAAATGTGATTATTTTTAATAAATGGTACTTATTTATTGTAATATTCAGAGTTAGCAGGCCAAATGTTCATCAGGTGTGCTAAATTTTACCACATTGCTTGCTTTGAATGGAATGTTTATTGGTTATGGAAGCCAGGCATCAGAATGAAAGAAGAAAGTAAATGGGCTCAGAAGATTATATTTCAGATTTGGAGGAGCCGATTGAGAAAGTGAAAGCTGGATTGAAAGTTATAAAAAGCCTCTTGCAATTGTTGGATACAATAAACTTCCTTCGTAATAGAATGATACCCCGGAATTCGCTGTGCTTATTCGGTGATAATCAGTTTTTTTGAAGGAGTAAGGTTTCGTAGAAATGGTATAGCTTATAAGTTCTACAAAGCTCTGACTCTTGTGGAGAAGGAAGATGGCGGGCAGGACGTGGATAATTAGTCCGATGTAAAAAAACGGCAGCCCTATTGCAGAACTGCCGCTCAATCAAGCATAAACACCTGTTTTTATAAACCAATACATTGTTCACCGGCTACGGGGAATTCGGCGCAAATGTCCAGTTTGCCTTTGCCCCAGTCGGGGTTTACATTCAGGCCGATGCCCTGACAGCCCGTGACATCCGTGCAAAATTCTCCACTGGCCGAGAGCTTGATGTTGCTGGCTGAGAAGCCCATGCCAATGACAGCTTTCACTTCACCCGCTACGAAATCCAGGCTGGGGCCTGCTTCTCCATAGAGGGAGAACAGTTGGTCGGTGAGTAATTCTCCTTCTACCTGTACCCATCCCAGCTTGAAAGGGGCATCCACGCGGCCAAACATTGCCACGCCCGTGCTGGTAGATGCTTTTACTGACAGTTCTGCTTTGGTCGTGGTTACCCCAAAATTCACCATGCTGTTAATTTTTCCTTCCAGTAACAATCTGTTTTGGGAAACTTCCCCGATCACAGAGATATCACCGAACTGCTTGGGCAAAGAAAGCATGCCTGAGAGGTAGACGCCTGCCTGGCCAAAAGTAGCGGCCCTGAGGAAAATATCAGAACGCAGGCGCACATCCCCACCGAAATCGATATTGGTTTTTTGCTTCCCTTCCAGCAACAGGCCGCGGGCCGAAACTTCACCCACTACTGAGAAATCACTCACCCCACCGGGAAGGGAAAGCATACCTGAAAGAAATACCCCTTCAGAGGTAGAGGCTTCCAAAGAAAGATCAGAGGTGAGGCGGGCACCATTGCCAAAATCAAGGTTGGTTTTTTGCTGTCCTTTCAGGATGATGCCCTCCTTGGTGATTTGACCCGATACGGCAAAGTCGCTCACGCCGGCTGGCAGATGAAGTTTCCCGGCCAGGAAGGCACCTTCGTTGGAGATTTCCACTTCCATATCATAGTCGAGGATGTTGCCGTTGCCAAAGTCCAGTTTTACTTGCTGTTGGCCTCGCAGGCTGAAGGAGCCGTCTCTTTTCAGTTCGCCCCGTACTTCGGTGCTGCCAATGTTGAAAGGAAGATTGACACGCCCCATCATTTCTATGCGGGAAGGATCGATATATACCACACTTTCGTTTAGGTTGGTTTGGCCCATACCGGGGATGTTGATCTTCATGATTTGCTCCATGTAGAGCTTCCATTGGGAAAGGTCGTCGCCTATGTTGACAAACATTTTTCCTTCACGCCCTACCGAAGGGATGGATTTAAAGGCCTCTTCTCCAAGAAAGTGTTTCAGCAGGTTGTCACTGTCATACTCACCGGCAAAGCGGAGGTAAGTATTGCCCACTTCCACGTTGTATTGTAAGGTAGCCTGCCCCAAAGTAACGCGGGTTTCTAAAGGCAGCATATCCAGCAATTCATGACCAAAAATAACCTTGCCATTTGCTCCCAGTTTTGAACCGGGAGATTCAATCCCATCTTCAAAAATTGCCAGCGGATTGGTCTGGTTGTAAGAAACTACCCGCCCATCAATAAGCAAAGGGTATTTTTTGGTAGGCACTTCCCCACCCATGTAAACATAACCGTTGAAAGGCTCAAACTGGGTATCACCGATCACTTCCTGTAACCGCTCACTGAATTCATGTGGCTCGAACAACAAGCTACCTTTTACTGATATACCGATTTGCGCGTCTTCTATTTTCCAAAGGGATTTTGCATTGCTTTTAAAGCCTTTGGTTTTGCCCTGGGGGGAAGTTTGTGGCCGACTGGCTTTGTCATATCGCTTCATATCGCCCTGCAACAGCAACAGAGGGTCTTCCGTATCCATATACAATTCCTCAAAAGCGATGGAGGTATTCTTGATCATCACCCGGCTGGCTCCTTTGGGCAGGGGATCGTCGATATCAAAACGGAAATAATACTGCTCATCCTGTATCGGCAGGTTTTCAGCTTCTGCTTTGTAATCCCTGCCCGGACGGTATTCTACCCAAGAGCCATAGATGTCGCCCATTTCAACCACACCATCCAGAAAACCAGTTTCCGGGAGTTGCGTATTCCCATAGCCTGCAAAAGATTGGGTTTGGCCGTTTTCGTTTTCTATAATTTGAAAATCGCCACTGGTGATTGCATACCCATCCGGGCCGCTGAAGATGGTACCTTTGATCTGGTATCCGTCAGCGGTCGAGTTGATGCGGTCAGGATTGGCATACAAGCCTCCTTCTTTGTCGAAGCCATTGAGGGGCAGGGCTGCAGCATTGGCGCTGCTTTCTTCTTCAGAAAATATGTCAATAGGTTGTATTTCTTCAGTGTCGCAACTGGCTAACCAGAGGACGAGTGTAAAGTAAAAGAGACGAATTGAGGTACTATGGTGTGCTTTCATGATGGTAAGGATTAATAATTAAAGTTTATTCTAACTTTATGCTACAGTAGGGCGAATTGGAAAGTCGCCTTACAAAATTTGCTTATTAGTTTGCGTTATTGATAGGTAGGACAAGCAATGGCATTTTTGCTGCCCAGCCCAAAGCGGTAAGAAATGATGATATTGAGTTGGGTAGAGCCTACGTTGACCTTTTGTTGCTCAAAGCCTCCGGCCAGGTATTCACCTTCTCCCAGCAGGTAAGTAAACTGTGTGCCCACTGCCCAGCGGTGGAAACGGTATGCCATGCCTGCGCCTGCAATGAAGCCGATGCCGCTGTCTGTTTCCACCTTGTTTTCATAATTTACCACGCCTCCATAACTGCGCTCGGTTAAGTTGCCCTGCCAGAAGGTAGGGCCTGCCAAGGCATACACATCCAGCCAGTCGGGCATGTTGGGAAGGATGCGTGATACATACAATTTGGGAGCGATGAAGGCATGCGCAGGTTTTAGCAGAAAGATGTCCTGCCGGAAGGTGGTGATGAAGTTGGTGCCTATCACATAACTTATCGGATTGGATGTGTTTCCATATTCCACGTAGGCAAGGATAGGCATGATATCCGGCTCCATGCCGGGTTGGATAGATTGATACCAAAGACCAATCCCGCCTCCCACTTCCAGGTAATTCATGCCTCTGGAAGTAGTATATTCTCTGCTTTTGTGTTTTTTGAAGCCTATTTTCAGTGATTCTCCTGAAGGATCAGTGGGGGAAGTAGCCCAAAGGCTGTGGAGTTTAAAGAATATGAAAAGCAGGGTCAGTATGGTGAATTTATGATAGGAAAAGGGATGCATGATGATAGTGGTTAGGGGCATGGGTTAGTATGCTTATTTTTTATTGAATGAGTAGCCTAAAGAGAGTTTGATGACCCGGTTGTTGGCTTCGTCCCAGGAAGCATAAGGACTGACGGCCAGTACTTCGGCTACTCCGAAATCAAAGTCTATGTTGATATTCAATCCTGAAGGGAAATCGTATCCTAAACCCAATACAGCGGCAAAATCCAGGTCCTCGATAAACTCGGCAGTATCCACTTCCTCATTGTTGGAAGCACCATTGATGGTGATCTCTCCTTTGATTTTATTGGATAACAGGTAAGACAACTGACCACCTCCGTGAACATGAAAACCTCCGGCCACATAAAATCTGAGCAAAAGGGGTACATCGAGATATGTAGAAATATTATCAACCGAACCGCTTATCGTAAAATCGGGATCGGAGAAGGTGCCACTCATGGTGAAGCCTTTGGAGGATAAGTACAAACCTGTTTCCAGGGAAATTATTTCAGAAAAATGATGATTCATGTAACCTCCCCCAAAGAAACCAACGCGGCGTTGGTATTCTTGCCCGTTGTCGAAGACCAATCCATACCAGTTAGAAAAGGCAGTACCGGCCCTGAGGCCAAAGTCAGTTTGTTGTTGTGCCTGTACACTTACATAAGCCTGCAATGCGATGAGAAGTAGAATGATCTTTTTCATGGTTTTGAATTTTTCTGATAAATTATTTCACTTTATTAATTTGTTGCATTGGTGGCAATAAGGTTACCCTGACAGGCAAAAAAAAATCAGCGACAAGGTTGGCCGCTGATTGTACATGGATGAAGCAATCAGGATGTTAATTTATCACCAGGTATGTGATTTCTTCGTCGGAGAGCAAGCGATCATAAATACAGACTTCGTCGATGACTCCCTGCTCTTGTTCATTTAGAAAAGAAAGGCTCATAAATTTGACAACCACACTTTCATCTCGCCTCCAGCTGGATTTGTAAAAATTCCCGGTGTTAGTTGCGTTAAAGTGTTCAAATTACGATCCCCTATGTTTGTCCACCCATCTCCAAGGCCACTCCCATTGATTCCGCGTACCCTCATATTACCAATCGATATGGCAGCATGAAAAAATTGTCTGTCACCCACACGTTGAAATCCTACTGCTATGCCAGCTGGTATATTTCCTCCGCGCCATTGTTTGCCGTTTTCAAATCTAAATAGCCTTCGCCAGCCCTGTGCAAAAGTGGTAATCAACTGATTTGGTGTAATGTTATCCTCTAATAAATATCTGGTGTATGCTACTGCATCGTAACACATACCTCGATGAATGTAAGCATCAATGTTAATATTAGACAGTAGATCCCTTCCCTTGATTCTCCTTTCCCGGAGACCTTGTTGTGCTACTTGCGCTCCTAGTGGTGTTAGATTCATGATTTTGCACATTTGGTGTTGAGTGATTGGAATAGATATCTCGACTGTGGCTTATGTTCTGTTGCTCAAAAAAACCAACTCCTGTTGGCTGTAGTGATAAGCCGGATATTTATTTTTATACACAACTTACGCCTTATCACCTGCCATCGAGAATCCATGGCTGGTGTATAAATGACCGGGTTGGGTTTGTGCCTTTTTTATAACAAACCGTTCTTTGTCCATCGCCAAAACATATTTACTTCCGGTAATTATATTTAGGATGGGAATAGATACAAGTAAGAATGATCTTCTGGTAGATTCTATGATAAACGCGGGGAGTTTTTTAGGTGCTACTGAGGTTTCCATGATTTTGGTTTTGTGGTAAAAATATAAACTTATCAATTATTAATTGTTTATTATTTAGTTGCGCCTGGTTAAAATAGGTTACCCTTATTTTTTAATATTTTATGAAAAAAATATAGATAAAAGAGAAAAAGATAAGTAAAAGTCTAAAATGAGCGCGCCCTAGGTAGGGAGGTTATCCACTGTAATTTTTATCATATTGCTCCCACAGTGTTTTTTGGGAGCAATATGATTTGCATGAACTAAATGCCTGCAATCTAACAAGCTATAAATTAAAAGGTAACAGCGGTCTTTCCCATTTTGCATTCACCTTACACTCATTTCTTTCGTATATTGCTTATACCAAAGCAACCCTTGAAAGAGATGGATCATTACCGGGATATTTTTATTACCTCTTTTAGCGATTATGCCAATTATTTTTACAGTGAAATTACCACCCTACGGTGGAACAATTATTTCTACTGGCTCATTGGGGTGTCCCTGTTGTTCTTTTTACTGGAGTGGTGGCGGCCCTGGCGGAAAAGCCAGCCGGTGATGAAGCAGGACTTCTGGTTGGATGTGTTTTATATGTTTTTCAATTTCTTCCTGTTTTCACTCATCGGGTATTATGCCATTTCCAATGTATTTGTAGAAGCATTTAATCAATTTTTAGCCAGTTTCGGCATCCAAAATACAGTAGCTTTTGAAATCAATTCCTGGCCGGTGTGGGCGCAATTGCTTACCCTTTTTGTAGTGCGTGACTTCATTCACTGGAACGTACATCGGCTGCTACACCGGGTACCCTTCCTCTGGGAATTCCACAAAGTACACCATTCGGCGCATCAATTGGGATTTGCCACGCACCTCCGCTTTCACTGGATGGAAACCGTTGTGTATCGCACGCTGGAGTACATTCCACTGGGTATGATTGGCTTCGGCATTCAGGAATTCTTTTTGGTACATATTATCGCCACCAGCATTGGGCATTTCAACCATGCTAATATTCGGGTGCCATTGGGGCCACTAAAATATATATTTAACAACCCTCAGATGCATGCCTGGCACCATGCCAAATCTTTCCCGGAACCCCACCGCTATGGTGTCAACTACGGTATTTCATTGAGCTTGTGGGATTATCTATTCAAAACAGCCTACATTCCCCACAACGGCAGGGATATAGCACTGGGCTACCCGGGGGATGAAGATATGCCAAAAGGCTTTTGGAAGCAGGCTTTATTTCCGTTTACCCGGCAGGAAAAAGATGACAAAAAATCATTGGCAGAAAAGCAGCAGTTGGGCAAACATACTTTCCAATAAACTATCGGCATTTAAATGCAAATGTGTTGCGTTTATAATTAAAGTAGTATATTCGCAACTCAGTTGCGTTTATATGCTTTATGATCCCTTGGTTTTTCCCTCATGTAAAGTTTAAGTCGCCTTTGTTACACCTGCTCTTGCTGATGATAGCACAGAGCGTTAGTATGATTGGTATGTCTCAAAAAATTTCAGGGCATGTTACCAACAGTAAAAGCGCACCTGTCGAAGCGGCTACCATTGGCCTTTATCCTGTTCAGAAATATGCAATTACAGACTCCAATGGTGATTTTTCATTAAATGTATCAGAAGATGATACTGTTATTTTTTTGGAAGTAACCCATGTATCTTACCAATCCCGGCGTATTCTAATATCTGATTTACCTGACCTCTCAGCGATTGAAATAACTTTACAGGAAGCTGTTGTTAACTTGGAGGAAGTGACCGTTGTACAATCCGGAATTTTACAAAAAGTGATGGATAACTCTCAGTCTGTTGTATCCATTGATAAAGATTTTATAGCTAAAAACAGTACCGGCACATTTTCTGGTGCTTTGGCTGCATTAGCAGGTGTGAATACCATGAATGTGGGCGTTGGCATTGCCAAGCCGGTGATCAGGGGCATGAGTTTTAACCGGATTTTGGTCAATAACAGGGGAATAAAGCAGGAAGGGCAGCAATGGGGTGCTGACCATGGGTTGGAAATAGACCCGTTTGACGTAGAAAGTGTGGAGGTCATCAAAGGACCCGCTTCCTTACTTTTTGGTTCTGATGGTATGGGCGGTGTTATCCGTATCAAAGAAAATAAACCCTTGCCAGCAAACGGCAACACATTGGAATTGAGTACGTCCTACCAAACAAACAACCATGCCATTTCCAACTCGCTGGAGTGGAAAGGCCGAAGATATCAATGGTTTTATAGTGCCAGGGTTACTTATCAGGATTATGGAGATTATACCGTTCCGGCTGATGAATTCACCTATGCCGGTTTTAACCTGCCCATTTATGACAACAGGCTTAAAAATACAGCCGGAAACGAACTGCATTTCAGCGGCATGTTGGGCTACCAGGCAGCGCATTTAAAATCCAGCTTGCGTTTTACCAGCTTCAACCAGAAAGCAGGCATTTTTACCGGGGCCATCGGGCTGCCCAGGGCCTATAATTTACAGCACAACGGTGATCATAGGGATATTGACGTTCCCCGGCAGGAAAATCAACACAATATGTTGATCAGCAATACCACGATTGACTTTGGGGCGCATCAGCTTGAAATAGACCTGGGCTACCAGCATAATATCCGGGAGGAACTGTCTTTTCCCGGTGCCCATGGAATATCCCCTGAACTGGCAGGCTCCAACCTTGCCCTTGGTTTATATCTTGATACCTACACGGCCAATGTAAGGTATGAGGTCAACCCCACTCCAAAGCACCAGGTGCTTCTGGGTGGTCAGTTTCAGTATATGAATAATAATAAGGCCGGGTTTGAATATTTATTGCCTGTCTATAGTAGTTTTCAATCAGGTTTTTATCACTACCAGTTGGTTGATATTTCTGAAAACTGGACGTTCAACGCTGGCATTCGGTATGACCTGGGAAAACATGCTATTGAGCAGCATTTACAGCCAGTTTACGACAGAGGGACTTTGCAGCCTACAGGAGAGTTAATGGAACGGACGCCACAATTTGACCGTAAATTTGACAATTTCAGTGGTGCAACGGGCTTGATATTCAAGGCAAACCAGCAAAACCATTTAAAGTTAAACCTGGGTAGTAGTTTTCGGTTTCCAACCCCCATAGAGCTATCAAGCAATGGGGTGCATCACGGAAATTTCAGGCACGAGATAGGGGATAAAGACCTTCAAAATGAGCAGGGTTACCAGGTAGATTTTACGTACCTCCATCAGTCAGAAAATGTCTTTCTGGAAGTGTCCGCTTATTATGCCTACTATAAAGATTACATTTACCTGGCACCTACCGGAAATTTTTCGTTTCTGCCTTCCGGGGGCACAACCTGGGAATATCGGCAGAATGATGCGCTGTACAATGGTTTTGAGGTTGCCGGGAGCTATGACTCCCCTTTTAACATAAAAGCAGACCTGGCCATAGATTTTGTTCAAAATTTAAACCTTGACAGCCGCCTGCCCTTACCCTTGACCCCCCAAGCCTCTGTTTTATCCACTATTGAGTACTATGATTTTCTTGAGCAGTCACAGCTACTTAAAGATGAATATTTTTTTGTTTCAGGAAGGTATAATTTTGCGCAAAACAGAACAGATAGAAACGAAAAGAGTACTCCGGAAAGTTTTTTAATAGACATGGGGCTGGGCTTTAGTGTAATGCTATTTGAGCAAACGATACAATGCAATCTAACTGCCCGTAACCTCTTAAACACTCCCTATTTTAACCACATCAGTCGGTACAGGCTCATCAATTTACCCGAGCAGGGCAGAAACTTCATTATTTCAGTTCAGGTACCAATCCAATTTTAAACACGCTTCAAATATTAAACGCAACAGTGTTGCTTTTATTGGAATTAAAAATATATTTGCAACTCAGTTGCGTTTATACAATTCCCAATCGTTTATACAATTCCCAATAATGAAAATAAACACTTTTCTACTTCTGTTTTCCGTATTCTTGTTGTCATCCTGTCTGGAGGAGGGTATCGATGATGCAGTTGATTTGAATGCTCCTACGATTTCAGCCAATGACGGGCTGTCTGCCATTCAACCGGAACAATTTTTCACTGTAGCCCCCGATGTTACGGAAATTCCACTGCTTTTTACCGTGAGGGATGAGCGGGGGATACGGGAAATCAAAATTGAGTCTCACAGTGGTTTTGATGGCCATACCCACGGAAGACTGGCCATGAATGCCTTTAAGCTTTTTAGTCATTATGAGATTATTGGGGAAAATGATATTCCGAACCCCAAACAGTTTACCAGCACTACTGAAAACGGCCTTAAAATATACCTGGATGACCGCAATCCTGAGATTGGCTCCAATGACCTGATTTTGGCCGGGCCTTATCATTTTTCTATTCGGGCTACGGATATCGAGGGAAATGAGACAAGCTATCAGGATAATTCCACCTACCATACCACCTTATTTATCCACAGGGCTTATGCCCCACAAGTAGAACTAACCAACCTGGATGTTTCGGGCAAAAACATTTCAGGTAAAATATTCAGGAACACATCCCACCAGGCATCTTCTGACATTGTTTTTCTATGGATATACATTGAAGAACTGAACCAAAATGCCCCGGGGCAAGAAGGAGAAATTGTAAAAGAATGGATTTGGGGCAGCTCCAACTGGCCGCATCAGTACCGCCCTAACCAGGGAAAAGACCTGCCAAACAACCAAGAACTTGATATAGAAGAACTGTTAGGGGATAGCCCTGATTTTTTTGAAGTGCTGGAAGGCAAAAAGCTGGTGATATGGGCAGAAGACGCGAAAGGAAACATATCTGTAAATCAATTTAACCAATAAAATACAATCAGTATGAAACGTAAATTTTTAAAATTTCCAGCCATAATACTTGCGATGGCCTTTTTTACTGCCTGTAGTGATGATGATACAGGCGACATGATGGACGACGAGCCAATGGAGTTCCATGATATGGAAAGTGACTGGGTTCGTCTTTCCTTATTGTATGATGATAAAATAGAAGTCATGCAGGCAAACACAGGTGAAATACACGCCACAGTGGATGGGAAACTCGTGGAAGGAGCACGCTACTACACCAGTAATTCCGGAAGATATTTAACCTCCATTGAGAGAGATGGAAACAGGGTACGCTTTTTTGACTCGGGAATAACAAATCATGAAGACCATGGCCATGAGCAAACCGCAAAATGGGTGAATGTTCAAGTGGAGGCGCCCTTACCTACCCATTACGCCAGCTCAGAAGGCCACATGGTCGTATTTAATGATGGTGACGGCTCAATCACCCATATTGATGAAGCCCAACTTGAAATTCCATCCTATCAACCCACGATATTTACCTTTGAAAGCACAGTGGCCCATCACGGGGCTGGTTTCAGGCTGCAAAATGGAAAGTTTGCCATTACCTTTAAAAATAACAACGAGCCTGGAGGACTTCCGCAAATGGTAAAATTTGTGGATGCCAACGGAAACGTTATTGACGACAATGGCGGTGTGGAGGTTACCATAATACATGGGGATGCAGTAAATGGCAAGTATGGCGCATTCGGCTCTACTGATGGAGTGATTGTGGTAGATGATCAGGATAACATAGATTTAATAGAAAATGCAGAAGGGCTTAACCCTGAATCAGGAAATTGGCTGGGTACACTCAAAGGCCATGATAACACAGACGTATTTTTTGCCAGGTCTGGGAACTTAGGCGTTTTTAAAGTTGACCCGGTTACCAAAACAATAGTCAATATTTATAGTGGTGACGACGTGCTGGCCGATATGTTCAGCTTTAGCGGCGAATACTACATAGTGCATACCGCGGATAACAAAGTCCGGGTATTTGATGGGCATCATGGAGATGAAATCACCAGCCGGGTTGTTGAAGTGGCCGATATTCCTGAATTGCCTCAAGCAAATGGGCGGTTAGAGGCTGACCTTATGAGCATGGAAGAGCCCAGCCCTGTTTTGGTTGCTTCAGATAATTTCCTCTATGTTTTGGCCCACAACAGAACCCAGATAAAAGTTTTGGAAATAAAGGACTTAGCGCATGTTCATACCATCGAATTGCCTGCTGCCGTTGAAAGTATTATGAAAAACGGCTTCTCCATAGAAGGCGACCAACATGGTGACCATGATCACGGATAGGATTGGTACTTTTATTTTTTTTCAGGTTAAACCATAGGTGTGAAAGCACTTGTGGTTTTTTTGCTTAACGATCAGGCTTTGCATTCCTTGCAGATGCCACTGAGGGTATAATGCACCCGGCTGACAGAAAACTCATTGGACACCACTACTTCAGGCACTTCCACATCCTCCAGGCAATAGGTCTGATGACACGCATCGCAAACAAAGTGTGCATGCTTATCGGTGTGCGGTTCGTCCGGGCAGTGGCTGCTACACATTGCGTATTTGATGCCTTGTCCGTCTTCCGATGCACGGTGTAAGATGCCATGCTCCTCAAACGAGCTAAGGGCCCGATAGATGGTTACCCGGTCGTGTCCGGCCGTCATTTTAGCTACAATATCTCCGGCAGAAAGCGCAAAATCATGTTCCATGAACAGCTCAAGCATCTCTGTGCGAATGCGGGTTATCTTTAGCCCGTGTGCATGCAGCAAGTCACCGATGAGTCTCTTGTTATCCATGCTTCTAGTATAATGATTTTTTTAATGTCTTAACAGTTTTAACGCCAGGCAAGCAGCTGAGTTTAGAAATTTTACAGTTTGTGATACTTGGGGCAAGTGAACTAACGTTAAGATTTACTCACGCTCAATCAGCTTTACAGTTCTTCCAATTGCTGAAATATATCTTCAGCTTTCTTCGCATAAGAAGAACCGCTTTCCTTCAATGTAGAGAAAACTTCCTGCGCTTGGGTTGTATTTTCATGTTTCAGGTAGGCCAGACCCAGGTACCAGGTGGCAGTGGTGTTGTAGGTAGTGTCATTCCTTTGCACCGCTTTTTGCAAATATTGTATTGCTTTTTCGGCATCTGCAAGGGCAAGGTAAGAAATGCCGCAATAAAAGAGCACGGGCACATTGTCTGCATCGTTCTGTAAGATGGCTTCAAATTGGGTTATTGCATCCGCATAATTATGCCCGTTATAAGCCTCCATAGCTGATTGTAAGGCGGGGGCGATACCCTCTTCGTTTCTGACCGTGATGTTATCGGCCGGAACGGTAAAGTGGGCGGTATACATTTCCTGGGGGGTAAGAGACGATGGTAGTAACCATATCAATAGCCCAATCACTGAAACCAATAAGGCCAGGGATGCAGCCATCAATAAGGTACGGCGGGAAACGGTACCTGAAGCTTTATTTTCCTGTTGATATTCCTGATAAATTCCCTCGAGTTCATTACGAAAATCATGAGACGCTTCGCTCGCAAGATGCGGCAAGGCTTTGAAGATAGCCAGTCTCTGGGCAAACTCCTGGTCTGTGAGCAGCCTGTGCTCCACCTCCTTGCTATCTTCTGCCGAAAGGTTTCCGGCCAGATAGTTTTCTATGATATCAATATCTTTCTCGTTCATGAGTGGTAGCTTAGTTCCTGATACAAATCATCCTGTTCTATCGAAGCAATCAATTGTTTCTGACAAACATATTTTCTTTTCTTGGCATATTTTTCGGTAAACCCCATGATTTCGGCAATGCTTTTTAAAGATTTCCCCTCCAAAAACAGTTTGAGTATTTTCTGGCAATCATCGCCCAAACCCAAAAAATGCTTTTTATACAATTGTCGTTGTTGATATTGCAGCATACTTTCCGCCATTTCACTCCCCAAATCTTCCGTACTTTCAGTATCTACCGTCATTTTAGCCGCTGTTCGCTTTTTTCTCAGCACCATCAGCCACAGGTTCTTACAAATGGCATACAAATACGTTTTAAAACTACAATTGATGTTCAATGGTGCTTCCTGTGTTTTTTCAAAAATGGTGGTCAGGGCATCATGAAAAATGTCTTGTGCTTCTTCGGTTGTACCTGCGTTTTTTACAATAAAATTCGTGATCATCGGAAAGCAATCCTGGTAGAGTTGTTTTATCACAACCCTGTCCCGGTTAC
The DNA here is from genome assembly GCA_965230065.1 of Cyclobacteriaceae bacterium. GTDB lineage: Bacteria > Bacteroidota > Bacteroidia > Cytophagales > Cyclobacteriaceae. The sequence goes on from OZ245942.1 coordinate 2,582,664, forward strand.
GAATGCCTTCCAGTATTTCTTCTGAAGTATATTTTTTTTTCAATCTTTGATAATTAGTTGCATGGATACCCCAAAGGTAACCATTCTGGTGAAAATACTGTTGCCTGTTGCCAGTTCTCCAGTTGCCGGTTTCGGGTTGCCCGTTAAGTGTGCACACAACCGGCAAACAGGCAACGGTTAACTGGTAACTGAAGCTCCTTCATTTCAGGTATTTGAACAACCATAATATTAACACCAATGTCAAAACTAAAGCTCCTCCCCATATCCAGAAAGAAAAAATATTGTTTTGCAAATGAACTGGACTGGCATCTCCCTGAGTAACAAAACCAGCCCAATAAAAAGGATGGGCAAACAGTTCCTCCGTGCTTGCCAGGTATTGGAGTTTGGCTTGCCTCAGCGCTTCATCTTTTCTCATACCTGCTGACAAACCCTGATAGAAACCTGACATAATATCTGCTGTAGCCTGGTCCTGGGCTGGCCACAGGCTCATTACGATGCTGGGGCAGCCCGCATAGGCAAAGGCACGGCCCAGGCTCATCACGCCTTCGCCTCTTTGCAGCTTACCAAATCCGGTATTACAAGCAGATAAAACAGCCATTTTTGCGTTGAGCTGCATATTGTACAATTCCCAGGCATACAAGTTACCATCTTCCAGGGAATCTTGCTGCATGGTAAAGAGCAAGCGGGAGTTCATCGGGTGTTCGTCGTCAATAATAGCATGGGTGGCCAGGTGAATAATATCAAAATCAGGTGCATTTTTCTTAAAGGCATACTCACTGGCAGTGGGACCTTCATAGAACTGCCCTTTGAAGAACTTGTCAATCGCATTTACTTCATCAGCGGTGCCTTCCAGTTTGGCCAGGGCTCCACGCTCCCTGTCGGCCACAGCCAGCAATGAGGAAGAAGCAGGTGGTGAAGAATTTCCCTGGTTAAAATCAGGGGCGAATGCCAGATAACGGGTGGAGCTATTTTGTGGGTGAGGTTTTAGAGATGCTTCTGATAAGGTAGCAGAATAAGCATACGTGATTTGGTAATCTTTGATGAGATAAGGTAATTGATAAAAGCTTGAAGGAGTGTCTTCGGCCCGGGAGGTCAGGAGTATTTCAAAAGGCAGATAACCCAGCAGGCCATCTGGTATTACGATGAGGTTTTTTTTCCGTATCAAAGGTTCGGCAGGGGCTACCAGCGTATTGTACAATGCATGTGCGCTTTTTGCAAACCCTGCTATATCATCTGTTTTGTCGGCAACTACCGTTCTTGCAACAGCAATGTCTTGCACATAAGTACTGTCTTTTTGTATCCTGAAAAACGCAGCGTCATTATTATTGATAGCAAAGGTAAAAATGCTGCTATCTCCCATAAAATAGGTTAGCAAAGCCTGGTTTTCGTTCAACATATTTTGTTGCACCTGCATTAATGAAGCTACTTCTGTATTATATTTCAACTGGTAATAATCCGGAAATTCCTTTTCCATTACATTAACGAGTGAGTCATAGCTGTTTTTGAGCGAAAAAATTCTGTTTTGGTACGATAACATCTGTAGGCTATCCGGCTGTTCTTGCTTTTCCTCAAAGAGCTTCCTTCTATAAAAAGCCAGGTCCAGCTTGAGTGTCCTTTCCTGATCCAATACCGCCGGAGGTATGTGGGCAAACTCCCGGGCTTCTGACTCTTTGATAGCTTCCAGCAGGGCTGCTGCTTTACTTTTTTCTGAAAGCATAAAAGCCTGGTTGATATATGCTTTTTCGCCGGTTTTTTCATACAGCAGCCAGGCGGTTTTCATGCCCTCTTCAAAGTACTGAAAGCTTTTTTCAGCCAGCAAACTTTTAGAGGCTGTTGTTTGCAAGCTCTTGCGGGTTTCATACAAAGTATTTGCCGCCAAGCCATAAGTTTCCAGGGAAAAACGGAGGTCGTTCAGGTTTCCCTCACCATGTTCAGCATAAGCTTGTAATGCCCGGGCTTTACCGTTCAGTATTTCATACAAAATGTAAGGGTTTAGGGTTTGGGCAATGGGTGGATTCTGATAAATATCCTCAGTACTAAGTGGCGTAAAGAGGACTTGCAGGCCCTGTTGATAAGCGAACAAACTCTCCCTAAAACGCCCTGCTTTTTTATAAATATTTCCAATATTACCATATACATAAGCTACCTCCGGATGATGCTTACCTACGGTACGAAACCGTATTTCCAGGTCTTTTTTATAGTATTCCAGGGCTTTGGGATAATTATGCACTTCCTCGTAACAATTGCCCATAAACCCATACGTTTCGCCCAATCGCGATTGCCATACATCTGCTAATTTGCGGTAAATCCTCAGGGCTTTTTGTTGATAATCCAGCGCCTTGTTAACATGGCCTAACTTCAGGCTGGTATTGCCCAGGTTGTTGTACACCGAAGCAATGTGGGGAGAGTTGTATTCGTCCGCCTCTATAAAAATATTCAATGATTTTTGATAATAGGCCAACGCTTGTGCATAGTCTTTCTGATGATTGTATGTAGAACCGATACTACCATAAAGTGAGGCTACATTAACGTCCTTTTCGCCAAAAGATGTAATAGCGATTTCCAGGGATTTTTGAAAGAAAGACCGGGCCAGTTCGGCATCTCCTTTTTGGATATTACATATGCCAATGCTTTCGTAATCGCCGGCCACATATACGTGATTTTCTCCAAACAGGGAAATATCTATGTCAAGGGCTTTGTGGTAATAGTCCAGGGCAGTGGCGTTATCGCCCCGGTCGGCATAAATATTACCGATGTTGAAATAACTTCCGGCTACGTTAGAATGATTTTCTCCAAATGCTTTCAGGTACAACGGCAAGGCTTTGTGATGATATGCCAACGCCTTGTCGAACGCTTCCATAGAAGCATAGGTAGCACCAAGCCCGTTATAAGCAGAAGCCGCATAGCTGCTGGTGTCTTGCCCCAGGGTTGTGAGCAAATCTATCCCCTTCAAGGTATGCTCAATCGCTTTTTCGGGCATGTACTTACGCCGGTATACATTGCCTATATTGATATATTGTTTTGCTACTTCCAAATCAATTTCACCATTGAGCTGTGAAAAAAGGCGTAGTGCTTCGGAATAATTTTGCAGGGCTTCGTCATATTTTTGGATATAAAACCGATTCCACCCCAACTGGTGATAAACATGGGCCGTTTGCAAATGACTTTTCCCAAGGTGTTGTAAACTTAAAGCCAGGGCGTGTTGGAGAACTTGGTCACCCGCCTCATATTGGCCGGTGGTGTTCAGTATATTTCCTTTCCGCTGCAAACAATCTACATACTGCGCATGATGAAGGCCCGCTTCATAAATTTGTTCCGCCTTTTTAAGATATAGCAGTGCGCTGTCGTATTCCTGGGCCGCGGCAAACGTATCAGCTTTTTCATAGTAGCGCTTCGCCAGGGTAGTATCAGTTTGCACTTCATTTTGTGCCATACAAGGATTAACAAAAATTAATATCAAAATAATATGCACGAATTGTAATGGCCGAAACATGAATATTTGTCGTAATTATGAGATATGAACAGGCTACTGCTATCAATTTAGAGGTATTTTATCAGAATTAAAACAGGAATGTTGCACTTTGTAGGAATCAGCGTTTTTTTAACCAAAAGAATAGAAATAAAACAAACAGGGCGATTATGCTGCCCAACAACCATGGGACAGGAAAAGAGCTTCCAGGATTTATAGGCTCTGGATTTCCTTGTGCCACGAATCCGGCCCAGTAAAATGGGTGCGCAAATAGTTCGTCGGTAGTAGCCAGGTATTGCAGCTTGGCCTGGCGGAGGGCTTCATTTTTAGGCATTCCTTCGTGCAGGGCCTGATAGAAAAAATTCATCAAATCAGCCGTAGCCTGATCCTGAGCGGGCCACAGGCTCATGATGACACTGGGGCAGCCCGCATAAGCAAAAGCCCGGCCCAGGCTCATTACGCCTTCTCCTCTTTGTAATTTGCCAAATCCGGTATTACAGGCTGAAAGTACAGCCATCCGGGCTTTGATTTGCATATTATAGAGTTCCCACACATATAAACTCCCATCCTCGGTGGTGTCGTCAGTAACAGTGAACAGCATGCGTGAATTCAGCGGATGCCGGTCATCTACGATAGCATGAGTGGCCAGGTGAAGAATATCATAATTTTCAGCATATTGTTTAAAAGCGGCCTCATGGGCTGTTTCTCCTTCATACAAATCCCCCTCCATCATTTGGCTGATCGTGGCTATTTCCCGTGCAGCTCCCTTTAATGGAACCAATCCTCCCCGGACGGTGTCTGAGGTGGAGAAGACAGCCGGATAAGTGCTATTTTGGAGTAAATCATCATTCTGATTATTGAATTCCGGAGCAAATGCTAAATAACGGATTTCAGCGCTTTTTCTCGGGGTAGAGGCATATTGGGCAAGTATTGTGGCTGAAAACGTGTAATGTATATTATGACTTTTGATCATATAAGGTAAGCCAAAGAAACTCGAGGTTGCCATGGGCTGGTGGTTTGGCAATACTTCAAATGGCAGGTAACTCAATGCTCCGTCTGGAATGATGAGCAAATCTTTATCTTGTATCAGGCTGTCGGCTGGGCTTACCAACCACTGATAAAGCTGGTAGGCGTGCTCACTAAAGTTGCCAGGCTCTTCTTTTCTTTGTACAAGAATATTTCTGACGGTATCAATTTTTTGAGATAACTCCCTGGCATTAGCAAGCTTAAAAAGATGTGCCCGCTGCTTGCTTATCACGAACATAAAAATATTTTCTTCTCCCCAAAAATACTCCAATAACACTTCGTTTTTGTTCAGCACTTTTGTTTGTAAAGTAGTGAGCGGTAGTGCAGCCGTATTGTATTTCAGCTGGTGATACCGGGGGTAGTTTTTGGCCAATGCCCTTAAAAGAGAGTCGTAGGAGAGGTTGACATCAAAAGCCTGATTTCTCCAGTAATTTTCCTTTTCGGTGCCCTCAGATTCATGGGTTTTTTTTTCATAAAAAGCCCGGGTAACTTTAAGGTCTTTTTCTTTTTGAAGCACCGTGTCAGGTATGCCGACAAACTGTTTGGCTTCTGAATCCTGCAAAGCGGCCAAGAGTAAAAAAGATTTGCTGCGTTCAGCTAATGCAAAAGCATCGGCCAGGTACTGCTGCTGATGGGTAACCTGATAGAGCGCATAAGCAGTTGCAATACCTGTTTCATAAATATTCATATGGGTGGCTGCCAGGTTTTGCCGTGTTCCTGTCTCAAGAAAACTGATGCGCATGGAGTCTAACATGTTAGCCGCAAACTGGCTGCTTTGAAAGGAAAATTCAAGATCCCCAAGGTCTTGTGTAATTTGATATTTGCCTTTAAGTGCCCGGGCTTTACCATTAATGATGCTCAATACTACAGGAGTAAGTGTAGCATTCGGGATGGCGGCGTGCTTATAAATGTCAGTAACCTTATAATCAGCGTCGAATCCCTTTAATGCCCGTTGATAGTACGAGAGGGCCTGTGTATACAGTTTTTCGTTCAAATAAGTTTCCCCAATTTTCCCAAGGCACTCGGCTACTTCAGGATGGTTGTCTCCCAGGCTCTGCTGCAAAACGGATAAAGCCTGCTGGTAATAAGAGAGCGCCCGATCATATTGTTGGGCATATGCATAACTGTCACCCGTATGCATATAAGTGCGCCCCACATCAGAATGGTTTTCATGAAAAAGGTTTGTATAAATAGCCAGGGCTTTTTGATGATGTTGAACAGCTGCGCTATAATTCCCCAACCGGGTAAATGACATCCCTATTCGGTTATTCCCCAAAGCAGTAACATCGCCTATATCTTTTGATATATTTTTTTCCGGAAGTTGGCCGAGGATATTTAAAGCTTTTTGATAAATACTGATGGCCTGTTCGTATTGTTCCATGGCATAATGATTAACACCGATGGTATTGTAGCTGCGGGCTACCCTGAAATCATGTTCGCCATAAGCTGTGTGTAAAATATCTGCTGCTTTCCGGGCATATTGCATGGCCAGTTCATAGCTTCCTTTGATATGATAACACTGACTTATGTTGGAATAATCTTCGGCTACCCACCGGTGTTCTTCGCCAAAAGTGGTAATGTCAATAGATAGTGTTTTTTTATAGAAAGTGATGGCTTTTTCCAAATCCCCTTTGTCCAGGTAGGCTTGTGCCAGGTTGTAATAACTCACGCCTATTTCAGGATGCTTTTCCCTTAGCACTTCATGTTTGATGGCAAGGCTCTTTTGATGGAACGCTATGGCCTTATCCAACTGCTCTTCCTGGTCGTAAATATTTGCCAGGTCATTATAAGACTTGGCGATCTCAATGCTTTTTTCATTGCCTGTTTTTTCAAAAATTTCTATACTTTTCGTCAAAGCCTCAATGGCTTTGTGGTTGGCGTCTTTCATCAGGAAATATACAGCCCCCAAGCCTGCATAGGCATTGGCAGCAGGTACACTTTCTTCACCCAGGATTCGAACCAGGATAGCTAACCCTGCCAGGTAATGCTTTTCAGCTTCCCGAAGTTTGGGCATTTGAGAGTAGTTATAGGCCAGAATGGTATGGGCATCGGCAATGGCGATATGCAGGGTATCCAAATGGGCATAGCCTGTTTGCAAGGCATTTAAGAGCACTTCTTCAGCCTTTCGGTAGTTCCCCATGTCGGTGTAAATTCCACCGATACCATACCGGCAACGCACTATCCCCCCCCAATTGGCCGCTGCCCTAAAACCAGCTTCTGCTTTGTCAAAATAGTAAAAAGCACTATCGTATTGGGCTGCTCTTTTTAAGTGAAAGGCTTTCTGGTAATCTGTATTTTCAGGTAATGTATCGACAGCATGCTGCTTTGGTTCTTTCAAACCCGGAAATATCAGCAGCATCAATACAATTGAGTAAATCATGGATTCGTCTTTTCAGCAGGGTAACTCACGCTGGGAGATTATTCAAGTTATCAGTATTGGTGAAATTTATCAACAAAAACATGTGAATTTCATATTAGGGCCAATTAATAGCATATTCTTTGAAAAAACATGTGTTTATATATTCGTGATCAGGCAGTCATGTATAAAAAAAGACGAAATAGGCTTATTAAATAGGTAAAATAAATCGTAATTTGAATATTAGGCCAGATTTTTTTTAATCTCTCGGTAGTAATGAAGACATTGGGAAAGTTTAGTGAACTTATTTTTAATACTGCCTCTTATGGCATTGTGGTTACAGACCAGCAGCATCTCCTGCTAACAGCAAACGCGCACTTTTGCGAAATCACCGGATACGATAAGGAAGTTTTAGAGGGGCGGTCTCTTCTCGATTTGCTTTCTCCGAAAACCCGCCCAAAAGTGTCTTCTATGTATCAGGATATTGCTGAAGGCATTACGCATCCTGAAAGAATAATCAAGGTTTTTTCTAAAAATGGCCGCCCATTCGTATTATCACTGTCCATACAGTACCTACAGGAAGGTGAAGATCATTTTTTCATAAGTTCATTTAAAACCATAGATACCAGCAATCGATACCTCAATTTATTCAAAGAAACTGAAAAAGCAGCAAAAATTGGTGGATGGGAAATAGACCTGATTTCTATGCAGCCATTGGGTACTGATGCTATGAAAGACATTTATGACCTTCCACACGATACCCAGTTCACTATTGAGAAAAGTTTACGCTTTTTCCTGCCTGAGTGCCGCTCCCGGCTCGAGCAGGCCCTGGAAAATGCCAGAAAAAAAGGCCAGCCTTTTAATTTAGAATTACAGATTATTTCAGCTCAGGGAAAACACAAATGGGTAAAAGTTACTTGTAATCCTTATATGGTAAAAGGCCAAACTGTACGGCTTTATGGCACTATACAGGATATCACCGAAAAGCATAAGGATAAGCAATTGTTGGAAAAGCAACACGATTTCTTAAGGCAGCTAATCGACACAACGCCCAATCAGATTTTGGTAAAAGACAGGGAAGGAAAGCTGGTACTGGTAAATAAAGCATTTGCTGATTTTTATGGTACTACCCCAGAGCAACTCACCGGTAATACCAATCAGAAGCTTGGCTTTCACGATGAGGAAACTATAGAAAAGTTTGATACCGAGGACAGGCTGATATTTGAGGGCAAACAAAATAGAATTGTGCAAGAGGAAAAAGTATGTGCGCCAAATGGTACAGCATATTGGTTTAAATCAGTAAAAACCCCGGTGATTTCAGAGCGTGGAGCCATTGATCAATTATTGATGGTAGCGGTTGATATTACTGAACAAAAGCAAACAGCCCTGGAGATAGCCCGTTCTGAAGCTTATTTAAAGGCTATATTCAATAGTGGGGAAATAGGGATTTTTGCTATTGATAAAAATTTGCGGGCCATATTCTTCAATGATTACCATGCCCGGCGTCATCACGAAATTCATGGGTGGGAATTAAAGGAGGGTGAACTGATCATTACCAACCCGGCTTTGATAGAAGAGTATGCGCCTTTATTCAACAGGGCTTTGGAGGGAGAATGCTTTATCGTAGAAAACAAAGTGCCTAATTTAGATGGTACTTTTCATTGGGGCGAGTTTAGTTTTAGCCCCATTAAAATACAGGGAGAAATCATGGGTACCCTGGTAATGGTCAGGGACATCACAAACCGTAAAAAAGCTGAACAAAAAGTGAAAGACAGTGAAAGACGGTTTCGGGCTATCATAGAGAATGGTTTCGATTGTATTGTACTTTATAATGAAGCTGGGGAAATGACATATGTCAGTGCTACTGTCTTAAAGACATTTGGCTACAAAGAAGAAGAGCTTTTGGGCAGGAAAGGTGTTGAGTTTATTCACCCGGATGACCTGGAGGAAAGGTACCAGCATATTAAGAATGTAGTAAAAGGGAAAGAAAAAAATGTTTTGCGGCAGGAGCGTGTCAGACACAAAGACGGGCATTATCTGTGGATTGAAGTGAGCATTACCAATATGTTTGATGAACCCAGCGTGGGAGCCATTGTGGCCAGTTTCAGGGAAATCACCGATCGTAAACTTGCCGAACAAACACAAAAACAAGCCCTGCAAAGAGAAAAGTCACTCAACGAATCGCTCAAAAAAACCAATACAGAGTTAGATCAGTTTGTGTACAGTACTTCGCACAATCTTCGGGCACCGCTCACTTCCATAATGGGCGTTGTGCATATCCTCAAGTCAGAAAAAGAACTTGGGGCACATGTAGAGATGGTAGAGCTGATAGAGAAAAGTGTACACCAACTGGATGCTACTATCCAGGAAATTACCGATTATGCCCGTAACAATCGCATTGAGATACTTCTCGAGCCGGTTAATTTTAAGAAAATTATTACAGATATCATTGATAGTTTGAAATTTCTGGAAGGAGCCAACAAAATACGCATCCGATGTGAAGTAAAGGAATGTCATAACTTTTACTCTGATGCAAGGCGCCTGAAAGTGATTTTTAATAATCTTCTGTCCAACGCCATCAAATACCAAAACTTAAAGATAGAAAGGCCCGAAATTAATATTCTCGTAACACAAAAAGGAAATAAGGCCATTATCAAGGTCCAGGATAACGGTATAGGTATCAGGGCTGACCAGCAGGATAAAATTTTCGATATGTTCCACAGGGCAACCGACCGCTCCAATGGTGCCGGTTTAGGGCTGTATATCGTAAAAGAAACACTTGACAAACTAAACGGGACCATCCATATTGAAACTACATATGGAGAGGGTACTGCTTTCACCCTGGAGATACCAAATTTGTACAAGAAAAAATCGGCTGGCAAACTCTCATTACACTAAAGCTTTTCTACTTTCTCATAATTATGATACTTTTACCGTAAAGTATCGAGCCTATGGAAGCATTTTTGGCGCCAGACTATTTGCAACCCACCAATTTCTTAAAGCTTACATTTATCTTGTTCATCATTGTCTTTGTCAGGTACCTGGTGGTTTCCGGCCTGTATCATTATATTTTTTATACCCTGTTTCGCAAAAAAATACACCAACGTATCATCAATGCTTCTCCAAAACAAAAGAAGCAGTTGCGTAAAGAAGTTTACTGGTCGGCCCTAACTTCCCTGATTTTTGCGCTTTCTGGCACAGGCATGGTCATATTATGGCAAAAAGGATATACCCGGATTTATACTGATTACTCAGCGTATCCCTTATGGTACATACCTGTGAGCCTGGGCATCACATTGTTCCTCCACGAAACGTACTATTATTGGCTACACCGGTGGATGCACCGGCCAAAAGTATTTCGGAACATCCATAAAGTGCATCATGAGAGTATTAAAACCTCCTCGCTTACCGCTTTCTCGTTTCATCCGGTTGAGTCGGTGCTGCAAGCGGTAATTATTCCTGCGATCGTATTGTTCCTGCCCATGCACATTTATATACTACTTTTTTTACTGGTACTCATGACTTTCTCAGGCACCATCAACCATGCGGGAGTAGAAGTGTATCCGAAAAGTTTTCACAGTCACTTTTTTGGTAAGTGGCTGATTGGTGCCACTCATCACGACCTGCACCACAAGCAGTTTCGTTTCAACTTTGGGTTGTATTTTACTTTCTGGGACAAATGGATGCACACTGAAAGCCCTGATTTTACACATGAATTTATAAAGAAAACAAACCATGAATGAGTTTCTGTTATTAAGTTTTTCTTGCTAACAAGCTCTTGGTTGTTAAATTATCATAACTATGCAAACGCTCTACAGACACATTTTTTTGTTCTCATTAACATGCTCATGCCTGTTTATTATGGCTGGTTTTATTCCTAAAAACCCTGGAAAACCCCCGATGGTAGATGTGTTTGTCAGCGGGGAAGAAGGGTATGCTTCTTTTCGGATTCCGGCTATTCTCACTACGAATAAAGGAACCATACTGGCTTTTTGCGAAGGACGGGAAATTGCCTCTGATCATGCCCAAAATGATATTGTGCTCAAGCGTAGCACGGATGGAGGTAAAACCTGGGGTGCCTTGCAGGTAATAGCTGAAGAAGGGAAAAACAGCCTGAACAATCCGCAGGTAGTAGAAGTACAGGAAACCGGACGTATCCTGCTCATGTACCAGCGATTTCCAAGGGGTATACACGAACATGATGTGGTGCCTGGCTATGAAGGCGACAATATATGCCGGTCTTATATTATGTACAGCGATGATGAAGGAAAAACCTGGTCAGCACCCAGGGAAATTACAACTCAGGTGAAACGCCCTACGTTTGTAACCAGTGTAGCCAGTGGGCCTGGCATTGGTATTCAACTTAAAAAAGGAGTGCATAAGGGAAGAGTTGTCATGCCTTTCAACCAGGGGCCTTTTGGTAAGTGGAAAGTGTATGCTGTGTATAGTGATGACCAGGGCAACAGTTGGCAGTACGGAGAAGTTGCCTTCAACGATTCGGAAGGGATAGGCAATGAAGTGCAAATGGTAGAGTTGGGCGATGGAGCCGTGATGCTGAACTCCAGAAGTTATGAAGGAAACCAATGCCGGAAAATAGCTGTGAGTTATGATGGGGGTGAAAACTGGACCGGCCTTATAAATGATTCCACTTTGGTGGAACCTCAATGCCAGGCAACGATATTGCGTTACTCTTTTCCTGATGACGGAAAAAAATCGCGCATTCTGTTTGCCAATCCTGCCTCCAGGGAACATAGAAAAAACGGAACCGTTTGGATTAGTTATGATGAGGGAAAGACCTGGCCTGTTCGCAAAACAGTATATGCAGGTGGTTATGCTTATTCCTGCCTCACCAAATTGCCCGATGACAACATAGGGCTACTTTTTGAGCGGGATGATTACCGCTACATAACGTTCACTGCTTTTGACCTGGATTGGATAGAGAATAATCCTTAAGAGCAATACGCCCAACTGTAAAACTGCCAAAATATGAATCATTTGTTACAAGAATACAAAAATCAGTACAAAAACGCCTTGCTGGAAGACGTGGTCCCTTTTTGGGAAAGGCACTCTTTTGACCGGAAATATGGTGGGTATTTTACTTGCCTGGACCGGGAAGGAAAAGTATTTGATACAGACAAGTTCATGTGGTTGCAGGGCAGGCAAGTGTGGACATTCGCCATGTTGTATAACCGGGTGGAACCGAAAGAAGAATGGCTGCAAATAGCTAAAAATGGTATAGATTTTCTGAAAAAATTTGGCAGTGATGATACCGGCAACTTTTATTTTTCTGTTGACCGGAAAGGAATACCCCTGGTACAACCTTATAATATTTTCTCAGATTGTTTTGCAGCCCTGGCCTTTAGCCAATACGCTTTGGCAGCAGGTGATGAAGAGGCAAAGGAGATGGCACTCTCTACCTTTCAGAACATTCAGTCACGACAGCACAACCCCAAAGGGAAATACGAGAAAACCACCGGCAACCGCCCGTTGAAAAGCTTTGCCCTGCCCATGATTTTGTCTAATATGGTGCTGGAAATGAAGGATATTTTACCTGCTTCAGCAGTAACTGCTATCACTGATCAGTGTGTGCATGAAGTAATGGAAGTTTTTCTTGATCCGCATACCGGGCTGGTTTTCGAGCAGGTGGGCTTAGATGGTTCCCGGCTTGATACGTATGAAGGGCGCTTAATCAACCCGGGGCATGGCATTGAAGCCATGTGGTTTATCATGGATATTGCCCGGCAGAAAAATGATAAACAATTAATTGACCGTACCACAGATACGTTGATCCGCTTATTAGAATATGGGTGGGATGCAGAATTTGGTGGGATTTTTTACTTCATGGATGCCAAAGGCGCACCTCCACTGCAACTGGAATGGGATCAGAAATTATGGTGGGTACACCTGGAAGCCCTGGTGGGTTTGTCTAAAGCATACACAGCTACCCAAAGACAAGATGTTTGGGAGTGGTACGAAAAAGTACATCAGTATACCTGGCGCCACTTTCCCGATCCTGCGCATGGGGAGTGGTATGGCTACCTAAACCGGCAGGGCCAGCCTTTTATCACTTTAAAAGGGAGCAAATGGAAAGGGTGCTACCATCTGCCTCGTGCCTTGTACGAATGCTGGCAATCCTTTGCAACCCTCTAAATCCGAATCTTTTTCTGTGTTTTATGGGTTTATCAAGTAGCAATGCTTCATGAAAAATTCATGTTGACTTTTTATATTACTTATCATGAACGTACTCATTGTAGAAGACGAAAAAAAGCTGGCGGAAGAAATCCAGACCTTCCTGGCTAAAGAAGGATATTTATGCGAGGTATCACACACAGGCCGGGAAGCTTCCCGGAAAATTTATGTGAACGATTACGATTTTGTATTGCTCGATTTGGGCCTGCCAGACTACGAAGGACTTGATATTTTGCAGGAAGCCATGCAGGAGAAAAAAGACACCGCCTTTATCATCATTACGGCCCGTGGCGAAATTGAAGATAAAGTAAAAGGGCTTGACCTGGGGGCCGATGACTACCTGCCCAAGCCTTTTTCTTTACTGGAGCTGAACTCCCGCATGCAGGCCATTACCCGCCGTAAGCACGGACTGAAAGAAAACGTGGTGCAGGTGAAAGATGTGGAAGTGAACGCCACCACCCGGAAGGTAATATTTGAAGACCAGGAAATTAACCTGACCAAAAAGGAGTTTGACGTGCTTTGGTACCTGGTGCTACACAAAAACCGTGTAGTTACCCGTTATCAATTGTTAGAACACATCTGGGGCACCAATATCGAAGACGACCTGGACTCCAATCATATTGATGTCCATATCAAAAATTTGCGCAAAAAAATCTCACAGTACACGGATATTGACTGGTTGGAAACCGTGCGGGGAATAGGATATAAAGCGAACTTCTGAATGTTAAAGGTTATACGTTATTAGTTATTGGCGCTTTGTGTACCAATAACTAATAACGTATAACATATAACGATTACGAAAGATGAGATTAAGGACCAAATTTACATTTTACAGCACATTGCCCAAGCTGATCATCCTCGGGGTCATCATACTATTCCTGCCCCGCCTGATTGAGTATTTTGTATACCGGCATACCGATGAGCAGCTGAATACTACCCGGGATCAGATTGTGGCTTATATTGAAGAAAACGGCGTTGGCCCGTACATTGGGCCGGAAGGCATCAGCCGGCAAATATACCAGGACGACTTTACCCATTTCTTGTCGGTGGTGCCTATGGAACGCCAGCAGGTGCTGTTGCCAGAGCAGGTACCTCCCGGAAACGTACGCCGGGAGGACGAAAGCAAGATCAAAGATTACCGGGTACTTTCTCAGGTAGTGAACATCGGAGGCCGCCCTTACCAGATAGAAGTGGGGCAAAGCCTGGATGCCATAGAACAACTGGAACAATCTATCAGCCGGTTTGCCGTGTACCTCATGCTGGTGATTTCTGGCATTGTACTGGCCATTGATATGGGGTTTACCCACATGGTACTCAATCCCCTTCGAAGTATCATCAGGAAGCTGCAAAAGGTGAAAAAACCTGAGAATTTTGACTTTTCCCCGGTAAAAACCACTACCCAGGAGTTCCGGTACCTGGATGAAAGCATCAACGAAATGATGCAAAAAATCAATGAGGCGTTTTTGAAAGAGAAAGAGTTTGTAGGCTCTGCATCCCATGAAATGCTCACGCCCATTGCCGTACTGAATTCACGGTTTGAGAACATGATAGCGGATGGGGAAACGCCTGAAATCATTTCTGAAAAACTGGTAGATTCCCAAAATGTACTGCTCAGGCTTAATAAAATTATCAAATCCCTCCTGCTGATTTCAAAAGTAGAATATAACTATTATTTAAAGGAAGACACAGTAAATATTCGCGAATTGGTAGAGGAAGTTATGGAGTATTCAGAAGACCGGATTGCCGCCAGGGATATTACAGCAAAAGTAGAAGTAGATGCAAATTTTGCTTTTGACCACTGTAACCGCTCCCTTTTGTTTACCATGTTGCTCAACCTGGTGAGCAATGCCATCAAGTATAACCGGGAAGGGGGAGAAATCCATATCAGAAGTACTGATGAACACGGGCATTTTGCGTTGCATATTCGAGATACAGGGGTCGGTATTTCGGAAAAAGAGTTGCCCCACATTTTTGAAGGCTTCAAAAAGTTAAAGACCAGCGAAGGCGAAAGCAACCGCCTCGGCCTGCACATTGTCCGTTCTATTGCCAACCTCCATCAAATCAGCATCAACGTACAGTCTGAAGTAGGCAAAGGGTCAGTATTTACATTACAGTTTCCTAAATAAAAAACCTCTTTTAAAAATCTTTCACTTCCTTTCATTTTTTGCCAAGAATCATTATTCTATATATATTTACTTTGCAAAATAAAACTAATATAACTAACGTGGAATAGTGTTGATCTTCCAGGAAGAAATAAAGAGCCACCCTAACCTGACTGATCGGGAAGCATGGTATGCCCTCAAAAATGGGAGTGAAGCTGCACTGGTCACAATTTACAAAAAATATATTTACGCCCTTTACAACTATGGCGCGCGCATAACGACCGACAAAGATCTTCTGGAAGATAGTATTCAGGACTTATTCTTTAAGCTTTGGAAAAAAAGGGCATCCCTGAGTGATGTAAGCCAGGTTAAATTTTATTTGTATAAAGGGCTGAAGACCAACATTCTCGATAATATCAAAAAAAAGAATAAGCAGGCACTACACACGAATAATAACCATGATCTTTTCTTTAAAATAGGGTTGCCACACGAAAATTCTCTGATGGATCAGGAAAGTGCAGACAGGAAGAAGTTTGAAGTCCAACGAGTAATCAATACCCATCTTACCTCCAGGCAAAAAGAGGCGATCATCCTCAGGTTCTATGATAATCTGTCTTATGAGGAAATCGCCGAATTGTTGTCGATGAGAACCAAATCTACCTATAATCTTGTCTACCGGGCACTGTATACCATCAAATCCCACCTGGATATCGTACCTGTGGTACTAATAAGCTTTCTTCAGTAGTTGGTTTAGTAATAATACTTCTCATACTTCTTATTTTATTTATGGATATAAAGGTATATTATTGATATATATTCAATATTATCCTCATTTTTTTATTTATAATGTAAATTTTAAAAAATCACTCATCTTCATTGAGGTAAAATCAAATCTTCTTCAGTCTTAATAGTAGAAAGTTTACCACAATGAAAGATTACGGTACCTATACAACCATTGATTTCGTCCTGGATAAGGAATTTCAGGAATGGATCCAGAATCCTGATGAAAATAGTACTACTTACTGGCAAGAAGTTCTTTTGTTGTATCCCAATCAACAAGCAGCCATTGATAAAGCTACCAAGATACTTCAGTCGTTGAAGTTCAAACCCATATCCGCAACGGAAATTCCCGAAGAAAGGCTCCTGGAAGGTATTCTTGATAGAATTTATCAAGAGCGGGAAAAAGTTTTGGGGCAAGCCCGCTCGCAAGTTCATGCTACTAAACAGGCACGAATTGTACGTTCTCGAGGCTGGCAAAAAGTGGCAGCAAGCCTGACTTTGATCCTCAGTTTCTCATTTGCGTTATATTTCATTTTTTCTAATCCTGCCAGTCGGCAAATACAAACCGCCTATGGGGAAACCCGGGAGGTAGTGTTGCCAGATGGTTCTTTAGTCACCCTCAATGCGAATTCATATCTGGAATTTTCTACTGATTGGGACGATGTATCCGAAAGGGAAGTGTTGCTGGAAGGGGAAGCCTATTTTAAAGTATCAAAAGTAGCGATAGAAAATACTTCGGCTCATAATGCGCTCCATGAGACATCGAAATATCAAAAATTTATTGTGCATACCCAGAATTTGGATGTGGTAGTATTGGGTACATCCTTTAATGTGAACCATCGCCAGGAAAAGACACAAGTGGTGTTGACAGAAGGCAAAGTGGAAGTGCAGATTGATCAAGAAAAGGAAAAAGTTATGATGGAACCCGGGGAGTTGCTGGAGTATATGCCCTCCCGGCGCAGCATTGCCAGGGAAATCGTGAACCCAGAATTGTTCAGCTCCTGGCAAACCCATCAGTTGATCTTTGATGGCGTTCCCTTGTCACAAGTAGCCCAAAGATTAGAAGAGATTTTTGGTTATAAAGTCTCGTTCATTCAAGAAGAAATTAGTCAATATATATTCAGAGGAACCGTGCCTTCAGATGATATTGAAGTGTCGGTAGCGGTGTTGGAAAACGCGTTTGGGGTAACCATTGAAAAAAATGAAAAGCAACTGATTTTCTCTAAATAAAAAAACCCCACCAAGCTTCGTTCTGTGCAAATTACGTGGGCTTGACAGGGTTTTGCTAATCAAATGTTCAACCAAAATAAGTAAAATTATGAGTAAGAAAAAACCATTTACTCGTTATCTATTACTCCTTTTGACAGTAATGGGTTTCGGCTTTCACTGTTTTTCCCAAAGTGTGGCAGTGAAACCGACTTCTGCTTATGCAGCTTTACATGTCGTTGCTGAAGATGACAGCGATGGTTTGTTGCAGCAAAGCAGGTCGTTACAGTCAGTATTGGCCTCTTTTGAGGAAAAATACAAGGTGTTTCTCAGTTATGACCTGGAAGTAGTAGGGGATAAACTGGTGGATGCCCGCAAAGTGGAGGAAGCTGAAAATAAGAGCAACCTGGAAGAAGTGTTGGATACGTTCTTAAAACCCTTAAACCTGGATTACAGGCGGGTGAAGGAAAATTATTATGTGATTTTTCCGAAAGTAGCAGATGCGAAAGAGGTTAAAAAGATCAACAATGTAAAACCTCAAAATGGGAGCAGCTATCCTTCGCTAGCTAAGAGTGGGAAAATGACAGCCTCCCTCAATTTTATGGGGCCTGTACGGCAATATGAGCAAAATATCACTGGAAAAGTTACAGAACAGGAAAGTGGGGATGGATTGCCAGGTGTGAATGTGGTGGTGAAAGGGACTACCACAGGTACAGTTACTGATATGGATGGAAACTACAGTATCATTGTTTCTGACGAAGTTAATACTTTGGTCTTTTCATCCATAGGATATATTACACAGGAAGTGGCCGTGAATGGAAGAACCGTTATCAATATCGTTTTGAATGAAGATGTACAAAGCTTGAAAGAAGTTGTAGTAGTAGGATATGGAGTACAAAGAAAAAGCGAAGTTACAGGATCAGTAGGTGTTGTTTCTGGTGAAGTTTTAGAGGCACAGCCAAGCTTTAATGCATTGCAGAGCTTAAGAGGTAAAATTTCCGGGGTAAACGTATATACAAATTCAGGTTCCCCCACCGGAAGTAATCGTGTTATCATTCGAGGTATTGGAACCATCAATGCATCATCTGAACCTTTATATGTAGTAGATGGTGTTGTGATGACCGATATTGAAACGATGAACCCTAATGATATCGAAAGTATTGAAGTGCTCAAAGACGCTTCTTCCGCAGCTATTTATGGATCGAGGGGTGCAAATGGGGTGATTTTGGTTACCACTAAAAGGGGAAGTGCGCAACCCGGTGTAGTTGTTGAATATACAGGAGACATCAGCATCAGCAGAATAGCCAGAAAAATAGATGCCATGGATGCACAGGAGTTTATGGAAGTACAAAGGATTGGTTACGAAAATGCACCACTTTTCAATGAATATCCTCCCGGTGAAGAACCCCAGATGGACCTGAGCGACCGCCGCATTTTTGATGAACAGGGCAACCCGATTTATGATACCGACTGGCAGGACGAAGCCACCCGCACAGCCATCTCTAACAACCATCAGTTGAGTATTCGAAGTAGTAGCGAAAACTCATCTTTTGGTGCTTTTCTGAATTATACAGACAGGGAAGGGGTATTTCTCAATTCTTATATGAAGCGGGCCAGTATTAAACTTGTGTACGATGCAAATCCAACAGAATGGCTCAATGTGGGTGCGAACCTGACAACGTATAAAACCTGGGCCAATAATGTTACTGAAACGGGTGGAGGATTTCATGCCAGCCGGGCCATGCTGGAAGTACCTTCTATTTTTCCAGTAAAATGGCCTGATGGTTCCTGGACCAACAGTACACAGATTGATGGTTTTACCTTTGAAGGTCAACCCAATCCCGTACATCGATTATTGGAAGAAGAAAGACTGAATAACGGTACTCGGATCTTTGGGAATACTTATCTGGAGTTCAACCTGGCTCCTCATCTTACCCTGAGAACGCAGTTTGGTATCGATAATCTCCTGGAAGAAGAGAGATACTATGCTCCCACTGATATGATTACGGTAGGATTTCCGGATGGGAATGCAGGCATTTCTAACGCAGAAACCATGTATTGGCAAAATGAAAACTTCCTGACCTACATCAATGATTTTGGACCGCACAGAATAAACGCCATATTGGGAGCCAGTTGGCAGCAACAAATTGAAAAAGGAAATGGGATGAGCGCGCGTGGCTTTTCCAACGATTTTTTCAATTTCAACAACATTGGCGCCGCCTCTACCCATAACCCTTCTTCCTCCTATGCCAATGACTGGACGATGAATTCTTACTTCACCCGCGTCAGTTATACGTTTAAAGACACTTACACTGCAACATTTACCGGAAGGACCGATGGTTCTTCCCGCTTCGGGGAAAACAACAAATATGGGTTTTTTCCCTCAGGAGGAATTTCATGGCTAATTTCCAATGAAGAATTCATGGGAGGGGCGGATGCTATTAGTCATCTCAGGCTCCGTACTTCCTATGGAATTACAGGTAATACTGAGATCGGGTTGTTTCAGTCATTGGCTACGATTGGCTCAGGTACTATTCTGTTAGGCGGGCAACGGGTGTCAAACAGCTTTGTCCAGCGAATCCCAAATCCTGATCTGGAATGGGAAAAAACCAAGCAGTTTGATGTAGGCGTTGAAGTCGGTTTGTTCAATGAAATTATCTCTTTAGAACTGGATTACTACTATAAGCTAACAGAGGATCTGATCCTGGGACGTCCCATCCCCACATCCACTGGCTTTGGTACAATCACTGATAATATTGGCTCCGTTTCCAACAAGGGAATAGATTTTATGCTGACTACCAGAAATATGAGTTCTGAAAATTTTTTGTGGACCACCACGCTTAATTTCAATTATAACAAAAACAAAGTCGAGAGCCTGGGAGCTAATGATGAGGACATTTTTCCTGGCCCTAACTGGGTGGCCGGCAGCCAGACAATCCTTCGCGTGGGAGAACCCGTCAGCTCTTTTTGGGGATACGAACGATTAGGTACCTGGAGTACGGACGAAGAGGCAGGGGCAGCTGAAGTGGGAGCCATTCCCGGAGAGGCTAAACGGTCGGTACAAAAAACGATCATTGGGAACGGATTGCCTGACCTAACCGGTAGCTTTATCAATCGCTTCAATTTCAGAAATTTTGATGCCACCATTGACCTGCAATTCTCTTATGGCGCCGATATTATGCAACAAACTTTGGCAACCGCAGAAGACAGGCAAGGGCTCACCAGCGGTATTGCCACCCAATTGTATGATGCCTGGACTCCAGATAACCAGAACACCATGATTCAGCAGATTCGGCATACCGTACTTTCTGGTCAAAATCTCCAACCCGACAGCCATTGGATAGCAGATGGATCTTACCTCAGAGGAAATTTAATAGCCCTCGGCTATACCTTTGACCAGAACATCCTTTCTTCCCTTGGGCTTGATCAGTTCCGGATCAATGCCAGCGTACAAAATGCTTTTGTTATTTTCTCCAAAGATTTCAAAGGATTTGACCCGGAATCATCTACATGGAATGATAGTAATTTCGGGCAAAATATTTTCTTCTATGAGTATCCCAAACCCCGAACATTTACTTTGGGAGTAAATGCCCGTTTCTAAAAAATTGTCATCTCAAATAATACGAAATTCTACTATGAAAAAGTTAATATCAATATTTATTGGATGTGTGGCACTGGTTTCCTGCGAGGATTTTCTTGTAGAAAACCCCATGACTGAAAAATCATTGAATCAGTTCTTTGAATCACCAGATGAGACGAGAAGTTTGGTAAACACACTTTATCGCAGTGGCGCTCCCAGTTTCTATAACACAGGCGGCTTCAGAGGAAGTGTGGCTATGATGGGAGGATACATATCCGGGTTATTCGACAACGAAGCGAAAGGAGAACGCATAGAACCTTTACGTGCTCAGGAACTTACATTTACTGCAAAAAATATGGCTGAATATTTAGACGCCTGGTGGTCGAGCACCTATAATGCCATTTCAACTGCGAATACGGCTATTAAATATATTCCGGAAACAGAAGGCCTGTCTGAAACCGATGCTCAGCAATTATTGGCAGAAGCCAGGTTTTTCAGAGCATTCAATTATTTTTTTCTGGTCAAAAACTATGGTGACGTTCCCTTAATTACTGAACCGTACAACAGCCTAGAAGGTATCCTGGTAGAAAGGACAGACACCGAAACGGTATACAATCAGATTGTTGAAGACCTCAATTGGGTAATCAGCCAGGGGAATCTTGCAACCATGCCATTTCCCATGAATGGTTTTAGAATTACCGAAGGAGCGGCCGCAGCCCTGCTGTCAGATGTACATCTCCAGATGGCGGGCTATCCGGTACAAGACGATGGCAGTTATGCCAATGCAGCCGAGGCCGCCAGAATAGTTATCAACAGCGGAGAATATGCACTGATTGAAAATGGGGTATCGTTTGCGGAGAGTGCTTATAACGTAATGCGCAATTCGGATGTGGAACGGGAATACATTTACTCCATTGAGTATGATGCGGAGATTGATCCAAATCCTGCTCCCGGAATTTCTCTTCCTGGCGATATAAGAACGCCTAATCTTAAATATTCAAGAACCTTAAATGCTTACCGCCCATTGGATGAATATGTGCAAATTTATGATGCTGACAGAGATTTAAGAATTCAGAACCAGCAGTTATTCTTTAACTCCATTGAAGTGGGAGGTGAATTTTTTAATTTTGGCGAATATGCCCCCTTTCTTTTTTATGACGAAACGGCTTTGTATGAAACCGGAAGAGGAGACCAGGATGTAAACATTTACAGATATGCAGAAATACTGTTGATTGCCACCGAAGCCATTGCCCGCTCAGAAGGTGTTACCCCTGAAGCCATTGCTTACTTGTCTGAAGTAAGAAGCAGAGCCTACTGGCAAACTGACCAAAGTGAAGTTGAGGCAGAACTAAGCGGATTGTCTGAGCAAGCCTTTGTAGAAGAAGTCTGGAAAGAACGATACCGCGAACTGGCTTTGGATTATAAAGTATGGTCCGACATTCAGCGAACGCGTTTATATCCTGTAGCATCAGAAAGCAATGTAGACTTTGTGAATGTAATCGGTCATACCAATCCGTGGGGAGCCACCTACCAGGAGTTCCATCTGCTGTTTCCTATTTCTGATAATGAGCTGCAACGGAATCCGATGCTTGAACAAAATTCAGGATATTAAATGGAGATAGCTGAGTAGCAAAATATATTTTTTCCTGGCATAAACTCATATAAATAATGAACGGTTGCTAAAAGAAGGTCAAATGAATAGAAAAAATTCTTGAAATTTTCTGGAGCTTATGCCGGGTCTGTCTTATTATTTCCATCGGCTCAACTTTCTGATAATAAAAGTGTAAAGCTGGGTATTATTGCCGATCTCCATCAGGATATCATGCATGACGGTATTGAGCGGCTGTCAGCTTTTATTAAGGAAATGAGCCATACAAATCCTGATTTTATCATCCGACTGGAGATTTTTGCAATATAAAATACACGGGGCCCTACCAGGAACCACTTTGGGCAGTTATAGAAATCTCAAAAAAAAGTGAAATCATGATTCAAGGGCGAACCTCAAGCTTTGTTGGCTCTTCACCTAAAGAAACGGGGGTGAATATGAGAGATGCAATTTACCCCATAGTTCCTTATATTTCAGACCGGAAGTTGGAGGTTTGAAGTAATCTCCCTACTTCCTGGCTCCAAAAAAGATTTTTCTGAAAGATGGAAGCACAGTCACACCCGACCGGATGGAACGTCCTTTTGTATATACAGAAGATGGTCTTGCTAAGGTGCTTTCGGTGACAACTAAAAAGGGGGATAGTTCTTTTTTAGTAATGATGCCGGCAAAAAAGTCGTTGGCAAAATAAATAGAATAATGAAAAAGTTTGATAAGGGCTTTGCTTGCTCAGTTGTACCTATGCAACTGAAAAATCTATTAAGAATAGGCAAAAGTGCCAGCCTGGTACCGTGCATTTGTTTCCTGTTCGCCTGCTCAGCTCAGCAGAAAGAGGTATCTACAGCTGATGAACTAACCAACAAGCCCAACATTGTCTTCTTCTTTGTAGATGATATGGGTTGGCAGGAATCCTCTGTTCCATTCTATGAGGAGGTAACGGAGTTAAATCAGCGCTACCACACCCCCAACATGGAGGTACTGGCACGGGAAGGTATGAAATTTACCCGGGCCTACGCCTACGCCCTTTGCTCCCCTTCCCGAGTGAGCCTCATGACCGGCATGAATGCGGCCCGTCATCAGGTCACTAACTGGACCCTCCGGAAAGATACATCACCTGACCCGGAACATCCTGCGATTATGCCTCCTTTATGGAATGTAAATGGATTGAGCAACACGGCCGGAGTAGAGCATACCATCGTGGCCAAAACCCTACCCATGTATTTGAAGGAAGTCGGATATACAACCATCCATGTGGGCAAAGCGCACTTTGGAGCGAAAGAAACCCCAGGTGATAATCCGCTGAACCTGGGTTTTGATGTCAATATTGCTGGTCATGCTGCCGGCGGGCCGGGCAGCTATCATGGCGATAAAAATTTCAGTGCCGTATGGCGAGATGGAGATAAGGTCTGGGATGTACCCGGACTGGAGAAATACCACGGGCAAAAAATCAACCTTACCGAAGCATTGACCCGGGAAGCCAAGCAAGCCATAAAAGTAGCCGTAAACGAGCAGAAGCCTTTTTACCTTTATATGTCGCACTATGCCGTGCACGCTCCCTGGGAAGAAGACCGGCGGTTTTATCAGAAGTATCTGGACCAGGGTTTGGATGAATTCTCGGCCATGCGTGCCTCCATGATAGAAAGCATGGATAAGTCGTTGGGGGATATCATGGCAAAAATCGATGAACTAGGTATAGAAGAGAATACCATTGTAGTGTTTATGTCGGACAACGGGGCTCCCAAACAAGTGGCTTTGAATAAACCGTTGCGTGGCCATAAACTCACACCCTATGAAGGAGGGGTGCGTGTGCCCATGATCGTGAAATGGCCGGGAGTATCCCAGGCGGGAACGGTATGTAACGAATACGTGATGATAGAAGATGTATTTCCTTCCTTTCTGGAGATGGCCGGAGTACCGGAAGTACAATACCGCAGTACATCTCTCGACGGCATCAGTTGGGTGCCCCTGGTAAAAGGAGAAATTAGTGATGGGGCAGATCGCCCTATTTTCTGGCATTTTCCGCATACTTATGATCAATTTCCCTACAGTGCCATCAGAAAAGGAGATTGGAAATTGGTATATCATCATATCGACCAGCATCTGGAGCTTTTCAATTTGGAAGAGGATATTGGGGAAGAAAATGATTTATCATTAGAAGAACCAAAAATACGCAATGAATTAGCCACAATACTGTCCAATTTCCTGAAGGAGGTTAATGCAGGGATGAGCATAGATAAGGAAACTGGAAGTTCGGTTCCATATCCTTCAGAATAGGTAGCCCCGCAGTATTACGATGCACGCCTAAGTCTTTCTCTATAAACTAAATTTTGGCATATGGATGCCTAAACAGGTTCTCCAGTAGTTCTTTGCGATAAAATGAGCGTTCCGGGTCATCTTCTATCTTGAGGAGTTCTACAAAATGTGACAATCTCAATTGGTGAGACGCCGTCTCACTAATTGGATGTTTGAGATAAAAAAGCCACATTTATACCAAATTGCTACGGCTGAAACCCTTTTCAAGCAAAGCGCCCAGGTCTTTAGAAAGGGTTTCCAGCAGGGCTTTGCCATATTATATTCGGCTTTGGTATTCTCGGCTTGCTCAAACTCAACGATATGCTGCCCTTTTAGTAAACCAATTTATTTCTTGAGCGTCATGTATTTCATGTGTTTGAAAATATTACTTACTTGAATACTAATTGCGTGACTTTCAGTAAACTCGCATACTAGAGGGGCATTTCCATCTTTATTTTACCCACTATAATTGCCGAAATTAGGGAAATAAACTTTAGTAAAGAAATTAAAGTAAATCAACAGCCTGAACAAACAAAAACCCCTTCACAAAATATTGAGAAGAGGTTTGAAGATGTATGAAAAGATTTTGTGGAGCCGGAGGGACTAGAACTTATTGATGTAAGTAGCTGAATATCAATTCATTATGATGATAATAATTTTGCAGGTGAAACCAGAGTGAAACATGACGCCAATCTTTATGAATTGATAATTTCGTGGTTCAGTATTTTGAACCTATTTCCGGCCAATTACCGGCCAATTATTTTGCCAGTTCGAATTTGGAGCCTCTCCCCTTTGTACCAGCTTGTACAAACACTTCTTTGTCAACAAGCTCCCTAAGTTCTTCGGTGGTTACTGTTTTGCCGATCTCGTTGAGTTCCTGGTATTGAGAGTTATTGATAGAGCCATGTTCTTTGACGAATAACACCGCTTTGAGTTGTCTGTCACTCAGCCCTGATTTTTTAAGTTGGTCTTCGGTGAACTTATTCTTGAAAAATGTGATTGAAAAACCACCATCCTGTTCTTTCATTTCAGGTTCGGGAAGGTATGCTTCCCGGCAGGCTTCTATGATCTTGAGCGTGCCCCGGCCCCAATGATCTATGTAGCCTCCCATAAAGCATACATTTGCAATGATAGGATTGCGGGGACGAGAAGCATGCTGTTTCTTTAACGATTCAACAGTAAGCCCTTCCGGCAGTAAGCCTTCATTCCAAATACTGAACTTGTCATCATACATCCGGATTTGAATCATGGCTCCCATGTAATTGCGATGGATCAGGGCTTATGTAAATATCTTGGTATCTATTTGAACATAGATTTTTTTACCTGACGAACAGTCTTCCAATTTATAGGAGGGAAATCAATATTTTTCAGCACATTAAAATCTTTGGAATTGTTGCTAATCAGCAAGTCTGCCTGGGCAGCTACATAAGCATCTACATATTTGTTGTCATCCGGATCGCGGGTGATTAGGTTCCAGAAAAAGGAGGGTTCAACTCTGATGACATTACTCCTTCGCAAAATCCCGTTGACTACATTTTCAGCAATAGGAATATTGGTTTTACGGGCAATAATTTCGTGGTATTCTAAGATGATGTCGGTACTTACGGCCAACTGGTATTTCTTTTCCTGGAAGTATTGGAATACCCAGTGGTGTTCTGATTTTCTGGAGAAAGTTTCCAACAGGGCGTTAGTGTCAAGAATTACGATCATGACGGTACGGAGTTCTTAATTTTTCTTGCCCCCATTCTTTGCTCTTTTCTTTTAAATCCCAATTTTTTTGTTCGGCCAAAGCTTCCAATTCATCCTGTGCTTTTTCTAAGAAATAGTCGGAAATCAGGTCTTTAATCTCCTCCATTTCCTGGTCGTTTAGTTGCTTGTGGGCAAACATATCCAACAACTCCAGTTGCATAGGGGTAATTTGTGAGGTCTGCTTATCTCTTGACCTTTTTTTTCGCTCAGGGCTTTGCATTTTTTCTCTTTTCATTTTTTTGTAATAAAAGCTCCTTATTTCAATACCAATATTATTTTAACTTTCAATATAGCCAAACGATATTAAAAATCTAATGTTCAATTATCATAAGGTATGTTGATTGCATTGTACACCGCTTAATATGGCTAATTCAATTGGTGAGACAGCGTCACACTAATTGGATATTTGAGGTAATAAGGCTCTTTGATTGATTATTTGCACTGAAAAAGTTCATATTTGTGCAGGTTAACCGTGATATGCACAAAATTCCTTCCTTATTGTGCATGTCCTTTGCGAATAAGCTGAAACAGATCGCTGTTGATGTAATAGTTGCTCTTACCAAGCTTTACTTTTGCTAAAAAATTTTTGTTGCTCAATTCATTCAAATAGGTAGCAGTAGTATTTCGATGCACGCCTTATAGAAATTTTATGGTTCAGCATTATGACCCCGCTGGGATTCGAAATGGGTGCTGATTTTCAGGGGGCAAGGAGTGTGGAAAGCTGATGTAATGAAGACGTCTTT
Organism: Cyclobacteriaceae bacterium; assembly: GCA_965230065.1. Taxonomy (GTDB): domain Bacteria; phylum Bacteroidota; class Bacteroidia; order Cytophagales; family Cyclobacteriaceae. The sequence continues at coordinate 2,609,759 of OZ245942.1, forward strand.
TTGAGTAAGACATTAAATGATAATGCTTCTCTTTAAACTAAAGTGATTCTAATATTTTACTCCAAATTTTTTTAATTTACCGATCGCCTGATCAGTTATCTGCATTCTTTTCAGGTCAATATCTTCTTTTCTCTTTAATTTCTGGATGACAGTTTTTAAAACGCTAATCTCATTAAAGCTCAAAGTATTTGTTTGTTCACCAAGGTCAATTATGCGTTTCCAGTCACTATCACCTAACCTTGATAGACGATTATAAATGGCGGAAGGATCAATTACTTCTGTGTCATCTAGTTTGCTAAGGGCAGAGACCTTTTCAAAAGGAACCTTTTTTTGAATAAGATACTCAATAATCTCATTTCCTTTGTCAATCTCACGCTCTGTTAATGAAGTGGATCTGATAAGTTTTTTGCTAATAGAGCTGGCAAAACTACTCTGATAGTTACTTAAAACGCTAGTACCTAAATTATATTTAAATAGTCCATCCCAAAACTTTAGCCCCTGAGAGGTGATTTTTTGAAGCTTATCATATTTTTCTGCTTCTTCAGTATCTGATGTATCAGATTGATAACGTGCTTTAAGGTCTTTTTCACTGATGAGATATTCGCTAATCACCAGCATATTCATTGGGTGGTCTTTTTTTTCTTTTAGCCTCTCCCAGGTTTTCTCTGATTTAGCAGCTTCACTTATTAAAGCAACCTCAAGAGAAGTAAGAAAATCATAAACAAATTTTAATCCTTTCTTCAATTCAAATTCCAGTTCCTTATCTATCATCTGTTTCTCCCAGATACTACCCAAATTAATTCTGCTGTTAGTCAAATGGTGAAAATAGGAAAGTGTATAGGCTACAGTGTATGATTTAATGTTTGTATCCCCTATAGGATTCTGGTTCTTTCTTCCAAATAATTTATCTACAGTATTGAAAAGAATAGCATTTGCTACAGCGTCCTGCCAGTAGATACGCCCGGGCTTTTTTTTAGTACTAAATTCTTTTTCAACATCTTTTAGAAAAAAATTATAGTTTTTTTGGCCTCCCTTTGCAACATGATGCGGTAATTGCTTCCAGATATTAAGATATTTAGCAAGTGATGATTTTAATATTACCTGGTTTCTAGGATATTTTAGCTTGAAAGCAGCCTGTTTGCTCTTTGTTGGCTCTTTATTTAAGGCTTCTCTATATTGACCTTTGACTCTCTCAAAAAACCATATAGTTTGTTTGTTAGGATCCTCTAGGTCTATAGCAAAGGTAGTTCTGGATAATTCCTCGAGTCTTTGCAAAATTGGATTATTAGATGTCAGGTCAAGTTCAGATACTTTATTCTGGCTATTAGCATATCTTGATATATAAGGAACGGTTTCATTTTTTTTGTCCTCATCTTTGATAACAGTAAGTTTCATTTGAACAAATACCTGGGAAAGATCTACATCTTTAAACTTCTTTTCAGTATGAAATAGTGAAGCAGTTGTTTGCCCCCCATTAACAATCTGGAAGTCTTTCACACTTGAAAGTGCCAGCTGACCGTCCCTCAAAATTACCGTTTTTACCTCTTGGGCAGTGGTTGCCAATCCATTATTAAACGGTAAAAACATGTGAGGTTCTTGTCTTATAGTATCTCTGATTCCCTTATTAACTTTGCCTGTTTGTTGAAGAAATGCTCTTACATTGCTCTCTAATAACCTCGTCCCATAGTTACGATACAGGGTTGCTAGAATTCTACCGGGTACAATTGCCAGATAACATTCATATAATTCATTTTTTGTAGGCATTGCCAGACATGGTATCACTTCTCCCATTGTTTCTTCAAAATCAATTTCTATGGGTTCCTGATTATATTTGGATTGGGAAAGTCTATGCAACCGTTCAGCATCCCAAACATGGAAATTGATGGTAATAGTTTCCAGTCCCTTTAACCTAAAATTTTTAGGAGGATCGTGTGGTATATTACCATTTGAAATAACAAATACATTGACTCTGATAAAATCGTCACGGTTATCTCTCATCAATTTTGCAAGGCCATAAGCTTCAGCTGATGGTTCAATATCTTCCAAATGCCCTTTAAATGCCAGGTTCAAAAATGCTGTTGGCCACTTAATGAGTTTATCAAATTCGGGCTTGCCTATTCTGTAAATCTGGTTAGTATCTTTGAACGAAGATATAAATATGTCAAGAGTTTCATAACCTTCTTCAATAGCATACCCATTTATTTTGAGCTGAATATTTTCCCACCGGTTCTCCTTTTCATAATGGCATAATCTTACTCCTTCTGTTTCTCCCGCTTCTGAAAGTACCTCCATTATATATTCTGTAAACTTATCTTCTTTTGTCGCACCATCTTCCTCGGCAAAAGCAAGTGAATCAACTTCATAGTAAAGCTCTTGGAGATACTGTTCCAGTTCGAAGTCAGTATGTGGCATACTAAGAGACCTATTCATAAGATATTATTTAACACTTCTTCTTCAGAGATTTCAAAAGGTCTACAGGCATTAATGTCTATTTGATACTTGACGTTGTAAATAGCTTCATTATCTAATTTAGATCTGGTAATTACTGGAAAATCCTCTATAATCTCATAAAACCTATAATTACTTACAGTATAACTTACTTCATTGTACTCATCAATCATATCACCGCGGATACCAGCAAGATTTAGTTTGTACTCAAACTCATCTATCAAACTGCTCTCATAATTGAGCATATCCTTGATTTTACAGGATAACCCATACAAAGTGTTATGCTTTCCTGATGACTCATTAACGGTTATTATACAAAGATAAAGTTGAGACCATGCCTCGTATTCTAATTGGTATTCATTTGAAATATACACTGATAAGCTACCTGACTTTGAAGTTTTAACCTCAATAGCAGTCTTATCTAGGGAAAAGTCCTGATTTGCTCCTTCAGATCCATACCATGAGCTTAGTATTTTCTTTTTGTCCTTCCCGTTGTTAAGTAATAATTGTAAAAGGAATAATTCCCCAAACAGGCCCCTTTGTTGTTCGGGTGATAAAATTTCACCTGTAGCTTTTGTAAATAATTTTCTCCAATAATTAACTCTCTGGTTAATTGTCAAGAGAGCTTCCTTTGGATTAGATTCAGTTATAAGCTTATCAATAATATCTTCTATAAAAAGTGTGAAAATATCACTAAGCTCTTTATCAATCAGAATTATAGTAAGTCGCTTTAGCGTACCATCCTCGTTCGGTAAAACTTGGATTTCAACTCCCCTGAATTTTCGCAAATAGTTTTTATGAACATCAACTGAAGAATCCATTTCTAATTGGAACATTCTACCTCCAGTAAATCCAATGAATCCAATATAACAACGAAGGAAGGTAATGTTTGAGATTCTTTCCCGTGAGACCTGTTTATTAGATTCAGATTCCTGCTTAGACCAAATTTCTTTTAAGTTAATCTTCATTTTCTGCTATATCATCATCCTCTTGCAATTCCTCTTCGAAATCTTCCTGAACTGGCCTTGCTGCATATTCATAAGTTTCTTCCCCCATGAACTCAGGAAATATAAGACCAAATCCCACTAATGGAATGTTTTGATTAAGCTGATCGGAAATTCTAGGGTCAAGTGGCATAATCACAAGCAAAGGTTGAGCTTTTTCATTTCTTCTACTTTTAATCTCCTGTTCAGATGGATTGTCAGCAAAACCCAAATCTATCATCCGAGCTCGTTTATCTAAGATTGCATTCTTATTACCCTTTACTCTTAATTCTTTACCCCCATCTACTAAGTTCCGTGCAGGTAATCCTCCTTTATAATTTCCATCTTTCCAAGTAAAATGATGTTCTTTAATCTGTTTTCCCCTAAGTGGACCTTGTGTAGTAATAGTATTTCCACTGTTGAGTATTACGGCGACAGACCATTCTGTTAATTTTCCATGTCGATTTTGCCTCTCAATATATGCTTTGACTACATCACTTCGTATATATCCATATCGGCAGGAAATAACAAAATCAGTTATGATTTCAGCTTCTACACCTTCCCACAACAAACCATTGACTCCTCCTCTTGCAGAAGTTAATTTCTCTCCACCTGATAATCGGCTAAGAAGATTAGTAAGGGCCTGATAATTACCTTCTACTATACTTTGCTCTTTGTTAAACACATAGGTTTGAATAAGCTTTCCAGAAAAGCCCACCTGTATGCGTTCGTGCTCACGCATTTTAGAAACTGATGTTATGCTAAGCATTCCGGGATGAGTTCTTACTTTGAGCTGAAAGTCTGCAGGACGTAGATTTTGAGCCGCCATTTCGTCAAAATCTGCTCGCATCTCCTCTGTGGCCATAGTTACGTGTCTGTACCAGTTAACTAATTGCTCAGTAGTGTATAAGCGACAGAGATCCACATATCCGGGACGGTAACCAAACCATCTTCCCATTTGCATAAGTGAATCGTACATTCGTGTCGTACGTAAGTAGTAACTAACTGAGAGGCCTTCTAAAGTTATTCCTCTAGCTAGCTTATTACCTCCAACTGCAACAACTGATAATGCCGTTCCTGCATCTTCATATCTGCGATAATCAATCTCTTCAATATTGTGGTACTCAAGATTACTGGTATTTCGGGTTCCATGAACTGCTCTTACCTCAATTTTAGCACTTCCGTTATGTAACTCTGCTCGGACTTCCTCCCATGTGTGCTGTCTAATTTTTGGATCGTTGTATCCAAGATTTTCAACCACTTCTAAAGTGGTTGGCTTAAAATCTTTTTCAAACAGGTTTTCTAATTCGGTAATTAAAGGACCTTGACCAGAACGTATTTGACGCTGGTAATCACGTAAAATTTCATTTACAAGCCATGCAATACGATCAATCCAAGCTACACGTAAGGCTACATGTACAAGCATAGAGTTATGCTTATTTGACTGGCCACGCACTCTACGAATGGCACAAGTCAAAATGAAGGCTTTCAAAGCTTCACTTAGCGATCTTGGTACTTCCTCTGGCAATTGATCTCGGTTCTCACGATTGATACGAACAGGAAAATGTGGTTCCTGATCATCTGCTGTGCGAACTATGTCAAGACCTTCACTGGTTTCTCCTGTTTGGTCATTTTCAAACCCGAATACACGGGCAGCTCCAATATAGTTAGATGGGGGGGGGGATGTTAATAATGAAGTCACGAGGGAAAAGGTCTTCTCCAATATCAAACAGAGTATCTCTTACTATAGTTTGAAGGTCTTCATTCCATTGGGAAGGAATGAATAGATTAGCATAAGGAGTAGCAGTGTAACCTATATAGGTATTCTGATTGAAAAGATTAAGAAGTGTTCGGATAAGTCGATTAATAGTTCTAACATCAAGCTGAGTCCCCGAGTTGACAGAAGCGTTATCAGCTTCATCATCTATAACCAGCACTGGAACATTGGATATTTTTCTTTTTCTATCAGATGTGTCTGTAGCAAATTGATTAAGCCAAAAGATTAGATTCTCAAGAATACTTTTGTTTTTCTTGATTACCAATACTGTAGGGCTGTTACCCCCAATAGGAACATTAATCCGGGTGGCAATACTCCTGTTGAAATCTCCCCGTTCTTCAGAAGAGGTGTAAGAATATATTTCGGTTTTTGTAGTATAGTTTCCAACACCAATCCTAGTATTCCGATGACGTCTAATAAAGTCTGCACTATTACGACCAATATAGCCTTCATCAATACGTGCCTGCGTTTGTGACCGCAGTGCATTATGAATTCCGGCAATCACAATTATCAATTTGTATCCTGCATCAGTGGCTTTGTTGATAAGGCCAGTATAATTTGCAGTTTTGCCAGATTGGACATTCCCAACCACCATTCCTCTACGATCCCAGATCCCAGAAATTTTTGGATTGATACATTTATCTAGAATACGGTCAGTGAGATCATCCAAGTTGTCAATAGGGAAAGAACCATCTTTAACCTTTATCCAAGCGCGATAACGATTCCATAATTCCCATTCAATGGATGCTTTACTATCAGGAAGCCATGGATTTACTTCAGCTTCGACTAACTCAGTAACTTTTCCTGTCCACACCTCTAAGTCTGCCTCGAGTTGAGTTATAAGTTCTTCAGTATCTATGGTGGGATATTGGTGCTGTAGCAGAGGATTATGTACTACATCTTGAATGTCTTCGGGAGTTACTTTTCGCTGACGTTTAATGTCATTAATTAAAATATGACAAACGTTTCGAGCGCTCTCAAATGTATTTGAATCCATTAGTTAAAATATTCTTCTAGTTGTGGATATTGATTGAAGGGCTCAATATTGAAAATTTGTTTAATAGCAATTTCTCTTACGACACCAGACGATCTTAGTGATTCATACATTTTTTTTGCAAGCTCTATCGAGACTGAATCTGGTTCTTTAATTTTGTCTCTTAACTCATGGCTTTCTGGTTCTTCACTGTGGTACTGAATTATTGACTCCACAGGAGTAGTTTCTCCAATAATGTTGAGCACTTTTTTAAAATCTGACCTGCAAATGTATTCCTGCTCAAGCATCTGCTTAATGACAGGATGCTCAGTGTTGACATAATAATGCCTCACTTCATCTCTGGTCTTTCTCGCTTTCCAAACAGGTTGAAAAGAGAAACTTTTTATTGAATCATCCAGCATAATCTGGTTCCCTCTGAAGCGATGAACTGCTCCGGCAGCTTTACGGGTTAGTTTTCCGAGACGCTGTAGGTCTTTTCTAACAATAATAGATGGAGTAGCGGTAGCTTTTTTAATATCAATCTTCCATTCATGGTCAAGCTTATTAGGAATATCAATAAGAATTCTGGCATTTTTAAAATGCTCGTTTTTAGGAAACAGGCCAAGCCAGCTACCATGTAGGAGTAGTCTGTTATTCCGATAAATGTAAAATCCCTGCAAGCTGTACCACTGATCTATTTTAGCGTTCTTTCTTTCCTCAATTGTTAGCTTGGAAATATGTGGCAGGACATAGCATTTTATCTTTACGTTTCCATTATCTAAGTTTTCACTGGCTATCTTTTGACTACTACCCGACTCTTTCATAAATGGATCCCATGCTTCCAATTTATTTTCATTCACCCAAATACTTAACCTTTTTCTGTCAAGATATCGATGAAAAACCAAGCTCAGATGTTCTTCTACGCGCTCAAACTCTTCAAGAAATACAGATCTAGCCGCAACATCTTTTTCATTTGAATTTCCTACTAGGCGATCCATCTTTTCCCATAGAACTGTGGTGCCATTTTCCAAACCCTCAATTCTATTCTGAAATACTGGGTTCGACAAATAATCAAGCAGGTTCCATCTTCCTGTTTCATTAACATAATCCAGATCCCAATGCCTTTTAATAATACTGTACTCTCTTTTCTTTGAAATCACTGTCAATGCTTTACACTGAGAAAAAGAAGATGTTTTTAACCCAAGCCCAAACCGGCCCAGATCGTGTTCTTCACGATCATTTTTTGGATCCTTACTGCCAGGTGTCATAGCTTCCACTAGTGTCTCTTTGTCCATTCCTTCACCATCATCTGTTATAGTAACCCAAGATTTCTCTCCCTTCCATTCGTAATGAACCCATACATTCTCGGCTCTGGCAGAAATACTATTATCAATAATATCAGCAATTGCAGTCTGTAGATTATAACCAAAAGCCCTGAATGTATTTATCATTGCACCAGCTTTTGGCGGGATTTCTTCTGATGGTATATTCCTTAGATAATCTATCATCAATAGCTTAATTCGAAGATTAAATCAGTTATATTGAGTTTGATTTTACAGCTTCCACTCTATTTTATAACTCATTAAATAAGGGCAACATTAATTTTTGGCAAATCTATATTCTTAACTTTATCTTCCTCAAATATCTTTGCAACCACACCTGCAATCTTTCTGGCTAATAAAGGAGGTACTGCATTCCCTACCTGATGATACTGAGATGTACGGTTACCACAGAAGAAATAATTATCAGGAAAGGTTTGTACTCTAGCCGCTTCCCTTACTGTAAGGCTTCGGCATTGAGAGGGATCTGGATGAATATAATAATGGCCGTCTTTTGAAATATGGCTGGTGACAGTTTTTGCTGGCTGATCATAAAGCTGGACTCTAAACCTGTCAGCAAAATCATTTAGTTTTTTTTCTTTTCTAACGTTTCTGTGATTTGGAAGTAGTTCCTCAGGATAATCTCTCAGCCTCGGGCTAGTCTTTTTTACTTTTGAAAAAGCGGCAGCGAATAGATATCTGTAAAGGTCCTCAACAATATGACTTCTGGTTTCATGATTACATACTCCTCCCATTTTTTCATCCAGAAACCATTCTTTTTCATAAGCAATATCGGCTTTTTTATGAATGAAACTCTGTCCTCTGTTGTATTCAATTGTATCCAGATCAGTCAAAACCTTCCTGATCTCCTCAGCCACAGCATTGTCTATTTTGCTGATTACGTTACTTTTGAGAAAAGATTTAACAGCATCTACCCAGTGGGAATAGCTATCTTCTCCTTTTGACAGACCACTTCTTAAAGGGGGGAGGCCTTGCAAAATCTTATCAAGAGGCACTTTATCCTGAGGGGGGATAACATCAGGTATTACTCCATCCAGATCTTTCCTGATTCCCAGCAATATTACTCTATGTCTGGCCTGAGGAATTCCATACTCTTCAGATTTTATAATAAAATCATTTACGTTAAACTCAGGCTTTCCAAACATGGAGAAAGTTGAGGTTTTTACAGTTAGTGAATAAATGTTGTAACCCTTACAGGGTAAGTCATCTCTACTTTCTCCATTTAACTTTTCATATGCTTTTACAGGATTTTCAAGGTCAGATATTATTTCTTCAAATATGAATGAATTAACTCCGGTTTTTGAAGAAAGCATTCCTTTGACATTTTCCATAATAAAAACAGGAGGATTGTGAACCGCTAGAATTCTATAGTATTGCCTGTACAGGTAAACTCTTTCGTCATTTTTAGAATCAAGTATCTGTTGCTTCCTTCTTGAACGACCAACTATGGAATAAGCTTGACATGGAGGTCCTCCTATTAATATCCAGTTTTTTTTGTCCTTAAGAGAGGCTCTTATTTTGACATCAACATCATCATTGGAAACTTCTCCTAATGTTGCTTTCCACGCTTCATTAAAAGCATATTTTGCATGCTTCGGAAAGGCATTATACAGATCGTCAATGGTAATTTCACCTCTTAAAAAATCATAATATTTATCAGGCAGATCGTTTATAGGAAATTGCCTCAGAAAGCTCCTGAGTCTCAGTGTTTTGTGGGCAAACTCTTCTTTTTCAACTGATAGAACAACCTTAAACTTTCTGTTGAAATCACCATAATGAAAGGAAGAAAAACCTTCGCTTAACCCTCCAGGTCCTGCGAAGATATCAACAACTGGTATTTGGTTAGTATTTACTTCGTTACTCATTTTCTTTGATGGTAGCCTTTAAATTTCTGAGTGTACCTTGCAAATTATCCTTTTTCAACTCACACTCCCATATTACAATTACATTCCATCCCATTTCAATTAATAAAGAGATATCATCCTTATCTTTGGCCTTAGTCTTTTCCAACTTTTCAATCCACCAATCTCTGCGAGTTTTTGGTATAACATGATATTTACAGTTTTCGTGCGAATGCCAGAAACAACCGTGTACAAAGATCACAGTTTTGTACTTTTTAAGTATAATGTCAGGTTTCCCCGGTAATCTTTTATCATGTATTCTGTATCTAAACCCTTCTGAGAAAAGATATTTTCTCACGAGCAATTCAGGCTTGGTATCTTTGCCTTTTATCTTGCTCATATTGTAACTTCTTACCTCTGGAGAGTGAACATCTGGCATCTTTCTACATAATTTATTTAGAAACCTTTTCAGGGAAAGAACTGTAAGGCAGTGATAGCCGTTCCCCAAATCAGTTATTAAAGACAGTATCGATTTTTCACTGTCACTTTTTTTTCCAAGCATTAAACACAAGAGACCTACTGTGATTGTCATCTTCCAATTCTTCATTGTAGATCATTTTTAGGAAGTTATCAAGTGAGGCAAAAGCTTTCTTTTTAATTTCATCAAAATCCAATTCTGTTATAACAGTTAATTTAAGGTCGTTCTCTTTCCTCTAATTTCCGCCTTTGTTTTACCCACTAAATTTGCCGAAATTAGGGAAATAAACTTAGTAAAGAAATTAAAGTAAACCAACAGCCTGAAAAACAAAAACCCCTTCACAAAATATGGAGAAGGGGTTTGATGATGTCTGAAAAGATTTTGTGGAGCCGGAGGGAGTCGAACCCTCGTCCAGATAAGGAAACCAGTGTGCTTTCTACATGCTTAGTTACGTTTGATTGTCGGAATGCACCAGATACGCAACTCACCTACATGCATCCTTAGGCGCGGTTAATTTCGCCTTTGCATCACGCCCCTGCAACGACTAGTCCTGTTTGTCGATGCCCCTATGCCAGTCCAACAAGACAGAGAACCAGCGGGACAATGGCTCCTATCAGACTATCTGATTAGGCTGCCATGGCGTAGTTAGATTCGCCAATTATTGTTGTTGAAGGCTTCTTTTACGGGAAATACCAACAAATCCCGGCATGCTTACACCCAATTCGCACTTACTGTCAAATCCAGTCGGCCCCAGGTGATTTTTTGTTTCTTGGCAAATTTACTAACCTCGCTTTTTGTATTACGAATATAGGGGGGAAAAGTTATTTTTAAGCCACAAGCCACAAGCTTTTAAACTTTTTTTGGCTTGTAGCTTGTGGCTAACAGCTTGAAGCTCATTGCTCATCGCTTAAAGTCCATTTTCCCTCCAGATTTCTCCATCAAACGGGTTTCCCGGATAATGATATCATGCGACATGGCCTTGCACATATCGTAAATGGTGAGGGCGGCAACGGTGGCCCCGGTGAGGGCTTCCATTTCTACTCCTGTTTTGCCAGTAACACGAACGGTGCAGTCAATCTCTACCTCTTTTGCCTCATTCAATTGAATATGGATTTTACAGTTTTCAATAGCCAAAGGATGGCAAAAAGGTATCAGTTCGGATGTTTTCTTTGCGGCCATCGTACCTGCAATGACGGCCGTCTGAAATACCGGGCCTTTTTTGGTATAAATTTCATCGGTGCTTTCCTGATGCCCCAGGGCTTTCAGTATTTTTTCACCCAAAATTACTTTGGTCTGTGCTCGTGCCAGGCGGGTGGTGATGCTCTTATCACCTACATCCACCATCGTGGGATTGCCCTGCGCATCAATGTGTGTAAGTTCCGGCTTTTCTTTTTGGGAGGTAGCCTGCTTTTTTATATCTTCCTCACTCATCCTGAATATGTTATTTTTGTCCGAAATTTTTTTGCTATGATTAGTGTCAGTAAAGCTACGGAAATTGTCTTGAATAACCGCTTTGACCCGGGCATCGCTGCTGTAAAGCTGGTAGATGCCTGCGGAAGGATATTACAGGAAGAAGTGCGGGCCGACCGTGATTTCCCCCCCTTCGACCGGGTAACAATGGACGGTATCGCCTATCAGTACAAAACCTGGGAAAAAACAAAAGGCGCAATGCCTGTTGCCGGAGTACAAATTGCAGGTGCCCCTAAGTTATCTCTTAATAATAACGAAGCCTGCCTGGAAGTGATGACAGGTGCCATGCTGCCTGAAAACACCGATACCGTAACCCGGTATGAAGATGTTGAGTTTTTAGAAGAAAACGGGCATAAAGTAGCAAAAATCATCACTCCCCCAAAACAAGGACAGGATATTCACCAGCAGGGAATAGACCGGAAAAAAGGAGAGGTTTTGTTGTCACCTGGTCAAAAGTTGGGACCGGCAGAGATTGCCGTAGCCGCTACTGTAGGAAAAACTTTGTTAAAGGTCAGTGCCTGGCCCCGCATTGCATTGATTACCACAGGCGATGAACTTGTGGCTATATCTGAAAAACCCCAGCCTTATCAAATCAGGCAATCTAATGTGTATGCCTTGCAAGCTGCCCTGGATACGTTGAACATACCGTCTGACCTGCTCCACTTTCCGGATAACAAAGATGCTACCTTAAAAGGCATACAGCAGACATTGGCAGAAAATGATGTATTGATACTGAGCGGTGGCGTTTCCAAAGGAAAGCGCGACTATGTGCCGGAAGCCCTGGAAACGGCCGGGGTAACCAAGCATTTTCACCGGGTAGAACAGCGGCCAGGCAAGCCGTTTTGGTTTGGTACCCGTAATGACGGAAAAACTGTTTTTGCACTGCCTGGCAATCCGGTATCTACTTTTATGTGTTTTTATCGGTATGTGCGCCCCTGGCTCTTGCGTTCATCAGGACTTTCGCAACCAGCTACGGTATCAGCTATTCTTCAGGAAGATGTGGAATTTGAGCCTTCCCTTACTTACTTTTTGCAGGTGAAAATAAAAAATGAAGGAGGAAAATTATTGGCCAAACCCTTCAAAGGACATGGCTCGGGCGATTTTGCCAACCTTATGGCATGTGACGGCTTTATTGAACTTCCGCCCGATAGGAAGCAATTTAAAAAGGGAGAAGATTTTCCCTTGATTATATTCAGGGAAATATAAACTTTGCGGTTCAATTTCTAAACTCAAAATCAGATCCCGGCACAAGGCCGGGATAAAACTATAAACTCAAAACTAACATGTTCCTTCATAACGTATATTTTTACCTGACCAACCCCGATAATAAAGAAGAAGCCGACCAACTGGAAAAAGGCATTAAAACTTTAGGCACTATTGATACCGTGCGCGATTTTTATGTAGGCAAGTGCGTGCCCAGCGATCGTGAAGTGGTGGACAGCGATTATGCCTTACACCTTATGGTGAAGTTTGACGACCAGGCCGGCCATGATTTCTACCAAACGCATCAAATCCACGTTGATTTTATCAAAGCCTGTGCCCACCTTTGGGAAAAGGTGAAGGTGTATGACTCTAAAGGATAGCTTGATGTTTTCTGAGAAAATTGGCCACCATATAAAAACTCTAATCGCACTAATTTCTAAATCCTAAATAAAAAACCCAAATTACCAAATACAAATGTTCTAAAAAGTTTGAAGATTTGGTCATTATAGATTGTTATTTAGGATTTAGGGTTTGTTTTTAATAAACTTCGTCTTGCGAAGCCAGCCAGGTATTGTACATGAGCGAGGCAATGGTCATGGGGCCTACGCCTCCGGGAACGGGGGTGATGTAGCTGGCTTTTTCACTTACTTCGTCAAATTTTACGTCACCTTTCAGGGCATAGCCTGATTTTTTGCTGGCGTCTTCTACCCGGGAAGTGCCCACGTCAATGATGACTACGCCTTCTTTTACCATATCCGCCGTAACAACTTCCGGCCTGCCCAGGGCGGCAATCAGAATATCAGCCTGGCGGGTGATGGAAGGAAGGTCTTTGGTGCGGCTGTGACAGATGGTAACGGTGCAGTTGCCGGGGTAGGCTTTCCGGCTCATGAGCAGGGCCATGGGCGTACCTACTATATCAGAACGGCCAATGACCACGCAATGCTTGCCCGAAGTTTTTATTTCGTACCGTTTGAGCAATTCTACAATGCCATACGGCGTAGCTGCGACATAGGCGGGCAATCCTTTCGCCATGCGCCCGATATTTACCGGATGAAAACCGTCCACATCTTTTTTGGGGTCAATGGCAAAAGTTACTTTTTCGGGTGAAATATGATCGGGAAACGGAGACTGCACAATCAGCCCGTCTATGTCGGCATTCTGATTGACAGCATTTATTTTATCCAGCACTTCTTTTTCAGAAACATCGGCACCGTATCGGATAAGCGTAGCCCCAAAGCCGGCTGCTTCACAAGCTTTGATTTTATTGCGCACGTAAATATCACTGGCGGGGTCATCTCCAATCAGCATGATGGCCAGGTGGGGTACTTTTCCGCCTTTTTCTTTGATGGCACTTACTTTTTCGGTGAGTTCTGCCCGGATGTCGGCAGCGGTTTGTTTTCCGTCAATCAGTTTCATTTGTGTTGTATTTTTCTATAAGTCTTTTAATCCAACTTTAGTACGGCCATGAAGGCTTCCTGGGGAATTTCTACGCTGCCTACCTGCCGCATGCGTTTCTTTCCTTTTTTCTGCTTCTCAAGCAGCTTGCGCTTCCGGGTGATGTCTCCTCCATAACATTTGGCGAGTACGTTTTTTCGCAGGGCACGCACCGTTTCCCGGGCAATTACTTTAGTCCCGATAGATGCCTGCACGGCAATTTCAAACATTTGCCGGGGAATAAGCTCTCGAAGTTTTTCGCACAGGCGTTTGCCCCATTCGTAGGCTTTGTCTCGGTGTACAATGGCCGAAAGGGCGTCTACTTTTTCACCATTCAGCATAATATCCAGCTTCACCATGTTGGATTGGCGGAAGCCGATGAGTTCATAATCCAGGGAAGCATAGCCGCGGGAAATGGTTTTGAGCTTATCAAAAAAGTCGAAAACGATTTCAGCTAAGGGCAGTTCAAAAGTAAGCTCTACCCGGTCGGCCGTGAGGTAATACTGGTTTTTGATGACACCCCGCTTGTCCATACAAAGCGATATTACACCGCCAATGAACTCAGCCTTGGTGATGATTTGCGCCCTGATGAAAGGTTCTTCTACATGCGAAATGGTATTGGGTTCGGGCATTTCGGAAGGCGCACTTACTTTCACAATGCTTTCATCGGTTTTAATGGCATGAAAGCGCACCGATGGCACTGTGGTAATTACCGTCATATCAAACTCCCTTTCCAGGCGTTCCTGCACAATTTCCAGGTGTAACATGCCCAGGAAGCCACAACGAAAACCAAAACCCAAAGCCGCAGAAGTCTCAGGCTCCCACACCAGGGAAGCATCGTTCAATTGCAGTTTTTCCATAGAAGCCCGCAGCTCTTCAAACTCTGAAGTATCTACCGGATAAATTCCGGCAAAAACCATGGGTTTTACATCTTCAAAACCGGTAATGGCCTTTTCGCAAGAGCGTTTGGTATGGGTTATGGTATCCCCCACTTTTACCTCCCGGGCTTCTTTGATGCCCGAAATCAGGTAGCCCACCGTACCGGCATACAGGCTGTCTTTGGGTTGCTTGTTCAATTTCAGCACCCCCACTTCTTCCACGTCGTAGGTGCGGCCGGTATTGAAAAATTTCACTTCATCACCTTTGTTGATCGTGCCATTGAAAATACGGAACAATACTTCTACGCCACGGTAAGTGTTATACACCGAATCAAAAATCATGGCTTGCAAAGGTTCATCGGGGTTACCTTTTGGCGGAGGGATACGCTCTACAATGGCATCCAGAATATCGGTGATGCCAATGCCTTCTTTGGCGCTGGCGTGGATTACCTCTTCGCGGGCACAGCCGATGAGGTCTACAATTTCGTCGGTTACCTCTTCGGGCATGGCACCCGGCAGGTCTATTTTATTGAGTACCGGAATAATCTCCAGGTCGTGGTTCAGGGCCAGGTACAGGTTAGAAATGGTTTGCGCCTCAATGCCCTGGGCTGCATCTACAATCAGCAAGGCGCCCTCGCAGGCAGCGATAGATCGGGAAACCTCGTACGAAAAGTCAACGTGTCCTGGCGTGTCTATCAAATTCAGAATGTATGGCTTTGGTTCACCACCTTCTTTTTGATAGAGGTAATTCATTTGTATAGCGTGGCTCTTGATGGTGATGCCCCGCTCCCTTTCCAAATCCATGCTGTCCAATAACTGGTCTTGCCTTTCCCGATCGGTAATGGTTTGGGTGGTTTCCAGCAGCCGGTCGGCCAGGGTACTTTTCCCGTGGTCAATATGGGCTATGATGCAAAAGTTTCTGATATTCTTCATAAAAATAAATGCTCTCCTTTCCGGTTCTTCTACGGGCATACTGCAAATACGCAACCCAATAGAATAGCAAAAATAACAATAATTGTTGGTGTATTCAGTAGAGCGAAATTATAATTTCACTGTACAGCAGGAATTCCAGTCAGTAAGCCGCTTTATAATCAATTTTCAGGGTTACCCGGGATACTTTATTGGCTTTTACCGTCACCGGATGAATATGGCCTTCCCCATCGTAGCGGTTTGCAAAAAGCCCCTGGGGTTCTTCTACAAATAGAGAATATTGCCCGGTATCCAGGGGGATAGCAAAATCTCCCTCTCTGTCTGAGGATATTTTTTTTACCAACTTTGTGTTTATTTCTCGATAAAACCCGTCTTTGAGCGTAGTCTGATCCCGATGGGTAAGCTCATACACACAAACGTAGCGTTCTACAGGTTTGCCCCTGACCATAGATTGCGTGGTATCATCTTCTTCCACAATTTTGGGCATTTGGTCGCCTTCCAGCCAAATTACTTTTCCGGCAATGCCCTGCTGTATTTTCATAGCAGATGTATTAAAAAATGTGGTGCCTGCGCAGGCAGAAGTTATCAAAAGTAAAAGTAAAGTTGCCCTGAATATTATCATTGGTCATTATCTTTTGCGCCTCAGTATAGCGATATTCTTTCTTTTGTTAAAATATTTTGGCGTTGAATTTAGTTGCCAGTTGCCAGTTGCCAGTTGCCAGTTGCCAGTAACCGGATAACAGGCAACCTGCAACAGGAATCACACCACTCTTCCCTCTTCCAGCCTCAATGTATTGGTAACACAGGGCGGAATTTCTTCCTGATAGTGCGAAACGTAGATGAGTGTTTTTTCAGAAGAATGGCAAATTTGCTCAATAACGTGCAAAAACTGCTGCTTTTGTGCCTGGTCTAACCCTACGCATGGTTCGTCCAAAATCAATAAAGGAGGGTTTTTTACCAAAGCCCTGGCCAATAAAACGAGGCGTTGCTTTCCGGCAGCAATTTGCTTGAATGAAATATTTGCCAGATTATCAACAGACAATACCTGCATCCACTGCAAGGCAAACGTTTTCTGTGCCTCTGTGGCTTTACGTTCTACGCCCAGAATATCAAAAAACCCGGATACTACTACGGCCAGGCAAGTATCCCCTCCATACAGGTATTGGTGCATTTCTGACGACATAAACCCGATTTTTTGCTTAATGTCCCAAATGCTTTCGCCACTTCCTTTCTTTCGGTCAAATAAATAAATTTCATTGGAGTAGGCCTGCGGATTGTCGCCATTGAGCAGGCTGAGCAGCGTGGTTTTACCTGCCCCATTTGGGCCGGATAGCGCCCATTTTTCGCCTTTTTTTACTTCCCAGTTTACCCCATCCAGAATCATTTCACCACTGTAGCGCACACAAATATTTTTTAAGCTGAATGCCGATTGAAAGTTATAGTTTTGGGCATTCTGATTACTTAGTTTGCGAAGAAGTGCATAATCAATGTCAGTCTGGGGTTGTTGTATGTTTTCAGGCTGCTGATTTTCAAAAGCTTCTCTCAAGTAAATTTTTTGGTGCTTTTCTTTTTCTCCCAAAGCCAAAACGTGCGTGAAGTTTTGGGGAATTTCATCAGGAGCAGTAACCATGATGAGGGTAATGTCATGAAGGCTGATTTCATGGATTAGCTGATGAAAGAAGGAGCGGGTTTCTTTGTCAAGCCCCATCAGCGGATTATCCAAAAGCAACAGACGGGGTTGCTTGAGCAGGGCCGCTCCAATAAGCAGCCTGCGGGTTTCGCCACTCGATAATTTGATAAGGGAACGGTCCAGCAGAGGTTGTAAATGCAATTGCTTAATGACCCATTCCATCGTAAACTTTTCGGGCAGGTGATAAGCCTGTTCTTCAGTAACTATATTTTCTAAATACTCCTGTACCGAAACAGCTTCATCGGCATAGGCTGACTGGTAGCGTTGCTGATAGAAAAAATCACGGGTATTGGCCCGGTTCGTGAAATTGTGGTGGAAAGTAACCAGGCTTATTTGTTGACGAAAACTATACAATGGGTCGTCTATCTGATGATGGGCGATAAAATCCTCAAAAAAATGATAGTGGATACTCCCGTTCATAACCTGGTGCTTTCCGGCAATGGCGTTGAGCAATGTGGTTTTGCCCGAGCCACTTTCGCCCACTATTGCCCAATGTTGGTTGGGATAGATTTGAAAAGAAAGATTTTCACAAAGTGTTTTGTCAGGAAAACGGAGGGTGATATTTTCAATACTTAGTAAAAGAGTAGTTTTGTCTGTCGTATCCGGCATGAATGAGGTGTGTTACATTTAAAAAGACTTCGGAAGTTTCCAATAACTTCCGAAGTCTAAGTGACTTTTTTTAAACCGCACAGGCATCATCGTTGCATCCATCCTGGTTTTTTCCGGAACCACTCACTTCCACCAGCGGGCTTTCTTCTTCTTTTGCCTGTTGCAATGCCTGCAAAAGTACCTCGGTGGGTTGTGCGCCGGAAATGCCATATTTCCTGTTAATTACAAAAAACGGAACGCCCCGTATGCCCAGCTTTTGTGCTTCCGCTTCATCTTTTCGCACTTCCTCTTTAAACTTATCACCGGCCAGCATGTTGCTTACTTCGGTTGCTTCCAGCCCAATTGCTTCGCCTATTTGTTGCAACGTTTCCTGTTTGCCAATGTGTTTTCCTTCTGTGAAATAGGCAGCGAGCAGCCGCTCTTTGGCTTCGTCTTGTAAGCCATTTTTGGCTGCCAGATGCAACAGTCGGTGGGCATCCAAAGAGTTGGTGGGGATGGTGCGGTCCAGCTCATATTGGAGGCCCAGTTCGGCGGCACGTTCCGTTACGTTTTGGCTCATTTCCACGGCCCATTCCCGGGATTTTCCATATTTTGAAGAAAGTTTTTCGTACAAATCTTCCTGTGGGTCTACTTCGGCATACGGGTCCAGTTCAAAGCTTTTCCAAACCACTTCTACTTCATCTTTCTGAGGAAATTCCTGTAAAGCATTTTCCAGATTTCGCTTGCCCATGTAGCAAAACGGGCAATTAATATCAGACCAAATTTCTATTTTCATCTTACTTTCATTTTCAATTCAAAAGTAGAAAAACGTTGGTTTGGGGGAGAAAGTTGGCGGTTTATGCTGTTTTGCCTATTACCCTACAACGTCTATGCTTTCATTTATCTGTTTTAAGTGGTCAATAAAAGCATCTTTTTCTTCAGGGGAAATGTAGATTTCATGCCATTTTCCATATTGGATGATGAGGCCGTTTTGGGCAAGGACGGGTTTGAAACCCATCAGTAAATTTTTGCCTTTTATGATTTTAGTGATTTTCTTAATATCCAATGTTCTGTGAAAAGGGCCGCCTTTACAATAAAGGGAAGTGTTTTCAACCGTATAGTTTGTGTTGAACCAAACTGATACCAATAATAGCACACAAGCAAGTATCGGAATTAAAACAAGGATGGTTAGCAAAACACCATTACGGTTGATGGATGCCACTCACCGTAAATAATGTCATGCCAATACACATGATAATTGTTCCCCAAATAACAGCACCAAAAAACAAATCTTTCTCCGATTGGAATTTTCTGGCATTCATGGACATTTTAGGGTTTTAACTTCTGTAAATCACGGTATAATTCCCTCGTCTTTTTAATATCTTCATAATTGACAATCAGAAAGCCACTTTCATCCAGGTCAATTTTCACAAAGGGAGGTTTGTCTTTTTCAATAAAAAGTTTGCCTTTGCCGAGTTCTTTCAGGCGAAAATTGCCTTTGAGCGTATTGGCAAAATTAAACCCGTTGGTTTTTGCCAGCACATCGGGCAGTTTGTCAATCAGTTGTATGGATTCAATTTTGTTGGCAGGGATTTCTACGCCGTATATCCCGGAAATTTCTATGGAGTTATCCTGAACGCTGATGGTGGGGGGCACCATGCTTTTGCCCAGCATAATCATGATTCCTGCAAAAACAAGCACCAGAAAAATGCTAACAATCCAGCTTAGTTTTGTTGTTGTTTGCTTGTTTTCATTGTGGTTGTATTGCTGCCCTTTTATCAGCAGGTAGGGAAAGGAAAGAAAAAGGGAGGCAATCAGCCAAATAATAGCTGCTTTTTCCCATCCTGTGCTATAGAAAATAAAATAGCCAAAAATGATGGACAGCCCCAACCCCACAAAGAAATTTCTAAAAAAAGTAGCATATCCCTCAATATCAAACCTGGCCTGCTCTTCCCGGCTCATGGTGTTATAGCCTGCGATGAGGTTGTGTGCCTTTCCGTGCTTTACCACGATGCCGATGCCTGTGAATAGTGTTCCTAAAATAATGGGTAGCCAGAGCATATTGTTGTAGTTAGGTGGTGGTTATCAGGAACGCGGGATTCTCTGCGAGTAACCCAGTATGGAATGCCCCGCTGAGATTGAAAAGTAAGCATCAAAGATGCATTTAGACTTCCGAAATTTTAGAAATTTCGGAAGTCTTACAGCCTGGTAAATTGTTATGCGTCGCTACCAGCTTGCCCTCCACCTTGTGTCATACTCATCTTTCTTTTCAGCTCAGCCAGCTTTTCAGAGGTTTGTCCGGGACTGGTTTCCAGGGCTTTGTCAATTTCGTCATCCAAAGATTTGGATTCATTGGCAATTTGCCCGTACGACTCGGCCAGGGATTCTTCCACGGCTACTTTTTCTTTCATCCGCTCCAGCATGGCCACCGTGCTGGAAGAGTCTATTTGTGTCATTTGTTTGTTGATATTTTTGGTAGCCGTACTCACCTTCATCCGGGCTTTCAGCGTACGCACTTCATTTTCCCACTGGCTGATATTGGACTTCAGTTTGTTGATGTTTACTTCCAGTTGCTGTACCGAAGTTTCATATTTTTCGTGCTCCTGTGTGAGCCGGGTTACATGGCCCTCGGCCTGTTCTTTTTTATTCAAAGCTTCGGTGGCCAGGCGGTCGGCTTCGGCAGCTTCCAGTTCGCCCGACTGCGCCTTTTTTAGCAACAGCATGGCTTTCTGTTCGTAATCTTTGGCTTGCTCCTTGTTGTTTTTTAGTTCATTTTTGGTACGGATAGCCATGGCTTTTACCTCGGCCAAAGCGTGCAGGCTTTTGTCCAAATCTACTTTCATATCGCGAATCCCCTGCTCGGTCATCTTGATTGGGTTTTCCAAATTATTAATGGTAGCATGTGCTTCCGACTGTCCTATTTTGAATAATCTACTGAAAATGTTCATGATGAATTTAGTTTATTGTTTTTAGTTTTATGTTTAAAGTTTGCTACTGGATGCTGGATACTAGATGCTAGGTTGAGCCAGCATCCAGAAACTAGTATCCAGTGACCAGCCTACTGTTTACTAAACCGGATGATCTCCTCCGAATACTCGCTTAGCAAAAGGCCGAGGGAATTAAAAGATGCTTCCAGTTCGTTAAGGTCCAGGTTTTCAAGTTGAAGCGTATCCCGGAAGATGACTTTGGTGCCGGAATCGTCCAATACAAAAGCACCGTGTATGATGTCGCGGTTTTTTTGCAGCAGCTTTTCATACATGTCTACCGACTTGTGTTTTACTTCAAAAATGTACTGCTCCATAATCAGGAGCGGATCGGCACAGCCAATGACCATATCTTTAATACCCATCTCCTCATTTTCAATGACCAGCATGCCGTCTTCCTCGCTTTCCTGCACAATGGTGTAGTCCAGGGTTAGCAGATAATCCTTTACCTTAGCGAAAGAGTTGTTCATGGTGATGGTAGTTTTTCGTATTTTATTTCCTGAATAATTATTAATAACGTAATTTTACTAAAAATGTTAGTAATGCTCAAATTTTTAGCAAAAAATATTTTATAAAATGTCATACATTGGTAAAAATATCAGAAAAATAAGAACCGTGAAGAAGATTTCACAGGCCGATTTTGCCGAAATGTTTGGCCTGGGCCGCCCAAGCGTTGGAGCGTATGAAGAAGGCCGGGCCGAACCCAAACTGGATACCATTATCAAAATGGCTCATCATTTTGGCTTATCCATAGATGTGCTGCTTACCAAAGAGCTGACAGTAAATGAGCTTTACAAATTTGATATTTTTAGCAAAGAGAAACTGGCAACTAAAAAAAAGAAAAGCGCAGTTGCTTTAGATAAAGACGATACACAGGCAGAAACGCCTTTGATAAAGAAAGATACATTTTTGGAATACATAGTTAATTTACAAAATAAAGATTACATCAACGACCTGCCCAGCATCCAACTGCCCGGCACACAGCATAAAAAGTCGAGGGCTTTTGAGGTGCCTGACCAGGCGATGGAATTCAATGAAAAAGGATTGCTGCCGGGTGATATACTTTCATGCACTCCGGCTGATTTGAAAAACCTAAAAAAATTACCGGTTGATGCAGTATATGTGCTGGTTACTGAAAAAGATATTCTTGTGCGCCGCTTCACAGGCAAACGTGCCGCGCTCGATTTCAAAGCTGATAACGTGGCTTATGATGTATTATCTATTCAACCAGGTGAAATTCTGGAACTATGGAAAGTAGAAGGGTTTTTCAGTACAGTGCTTAAGCCTCCTGCCCTTCTCGAAGAACGCGTAGCCTTATTGGAAAAGCAAATTAAAGAACTGTACGTGCAGTTGAAATAGAACATCATTTTACCAATCAATAGGTTCTTTTCCCTGCCCTTTCAAATATTCATTGGCTTTGATGAAATGCCCATTGCCAAAAAAGCCCCTGTCGGCCGAAAAAGGGGAAGGGTGGGGTGACTTCAGTACCAAATGTTTAGCACTATCGATGATCTCGCCCTTTTTCTGGGCATAAGCTCCCCACAACATAAACACTACCTCTGATTTTTGGTCAGAAATTTTACGAATGACAGCATCGGTAAACTCTTCCCACCCTTTCTTTTGATGAGAACCTGCATTGCGGGCTTGCACCGTGAGCGTGGCGTTGAGCAATAATACGCCTTGTTCGGCCCATCTTTCCAGGTTGCCTGAGGGCGGTATTTCTTTTCCCAGCTCATTTTGAATTTCTTTAAAAATATTGACCAGCGAAGGTGGCATCCGAACGCCATCACGCACCGAAAAGGCCAGCCCGTTGGCCTGGCCCGGACCGTGGTAGGGGTCTTGCCCTAAAATTACTACTTTAACATCATCAAAGCTGCATGCATCAAATGCCCGGAAAATTTCTTTGCCCGGGGGGTAAACGGTGTGATTTTTATATTCTGATTTTACAAATTCTACCAAATTTAGGAAATAGGGCTTACTGAATTCTGCGGAGAGTTGTTCTTTCCAGGAAGGGGCAATTTTTACATCCATGCATTAAATGTTTAAAATTCAAAGAAATTATCTATATTTCCGGTAATTATTTTGCTGCTTACTAATTCGTTTTTGACTTGGCAGGCCAAGTTGTAAAAGATCGGCTAAACTTAAAACTAATATATCAATTTAATCGTTTCTTATAAAAGTCAGCCCGATGTAATATGGTTACTGAAATCACCCAAGGAGTAAAAGTAAGTGTAGAAACTGAGTATCAGCCTGAGTATTCCAGCCCCGGCCAGTTTCATTTTGTCTTTACCTACCACATTACAATAGAAAACAATAGCCCGTCTACCGTTAAGTTGCTCCGCAGGCATTGGCATATTTACGATGCTTCATACCGTACCAGAGAGGTAGATGGTGAAGGAGTGGTGGGCCAGCAGCCTGTGTTAGAACCCGGGGAGGTGCATCAGTATGTTTCGGGTTGTAACCTTAAATCGGGCATTGGAAAAATGTACGGTACTTACCTGATGGAACGTGTGGCCGACGGAAAAAAAATAGAAGTGGTTATTCCTGAGTTTATGCTGGAAGTTCCTAACAGGTTTAATTGATATTTCATCATTTTTCTGCCAAACCTACTGCATTCGTTTTGTTTCCACAGCACTTTTTCCCTGCATTTCGTTATCTGCATTATTGGCTTCATGCCATAGATGAGCACTCGCTACACTCCCCTTTTGTTTTTAATTTTTATACCCAAATTGTAAAACCTGACAAACAACTTCCTGTTTTCAGGGAAATAGAAACTTACAGAAAGGAAAAGTTAATTGATAACCATATTGTAAAAGTTTCTGATTTGGGCGCTTCTTCTGCTGTGCAAAGCGGGATTACCCGAAAAGTAGGCAGCATTGCCCGTCATAGTTTGAGTACAGCAAAGTTTTCCCGCTTTTTGTTCAGGTTAGCCAGTCATTTGCAACCCGCTACCATCATAGAACTCGGTACTTCGCTGGGTATCAACACGTTGTACCTCTCTGCCTACCACACTGCATGCAGGGTAGTTACTTTTGAAGGGTGTAATGCATCCATTGCACAAGCGCAATCTTTGTTTTCAAGATGGGGAAAAAATAATATTGACCTTGTTTCGGGTAATATTGATAATACCTTGCCCGAATATCTGTCTCAAAATATTACTATAGATATGGCTTATATAGATGCCAATCATCGGTATACACCTACATTAAATTATTTTAATGAATTACTGGGGCACATTACACCTGAAAGTGTATTGGTGCTGGACGATATCCACTGGTCATGCGAAATGGAAAATGCCTGGCAGCAAATCAAGCAACATGAAAGTGTAACGCTTACGATAGACCTTTTTGATGCAGGACTTGTATTTTTCAAGCCAATGTATACCAAGCAGCATTACATACTTTCATATTAAGTTCATATTGTTCAATTTTTTCGTAAGATGTTTTGCGGATGCATAATCGTCAAATGCTTAAATTTTAAAGATTTAATGTGAGTTTTGCGAAAAAAATCTAATTTTACAACATTGGGAAATTACAAAATCCATCTATAAACTATGTCAGAATTCGAAAAAGACACACAGCCTAAAAACATCCTTGATAACAAGAAGTTCTTAATTGGCATAATTGTGCTATTATTGGTGCTTAATGGTGTCACCTTATTTCTTTTCTTACAGAACCGACAAGCCCTGGGAACAGAACTAAAAGCCAGTAATACAGAGCTCGAAGAAACCCGGAATAAACTGGAGTCTGTCAGTAATGAATTGGACCTGAAAATTGAGGAAATTCAAAAGCTGGGGGGAGATGTAGATACATTGCGCCAGATCAGAGAGGCATTGGAACTGGAAAAAGAACAATTATTAGATGCCCGCGGTGTAGATCAACGCCGCATTGCCCAGATCAATGCGAGGGTAGAAGGCTATCGTGAACTGCTCCTAAAAAAAGATGAAGAAATTGCCCATTTGCAGTCGCTCAATGATGAACTGATGGACCAAAACACTTCCCTGAAACAAGAAAAACAGCAACTAAACCAATCGCTAAGCCAGGTGGAACGGCAATCAGAGGAGTTAAAAGAAACCGTAGAGGTTGCCTCTCGCCTGAAAGCAGAAAATATTCAGGTTGTGGGGCTGAATGCGCGTGATAGGGGTAAAGAACGCGATCAGTACAGGAATAATCAGATAGAAAAGTTACAGGTACAGTTTAATATTGCCAAAAATGATGTAGCACCTATCGGAGGGAGAGATATTATGATGCGCGTAATTGACCCTGCCGGTGAGGTGATTTTTGATGTTGCCAAAGGTTCAGGTACCTTTATGATCGATGGCAAAGAAGAGTTTTTTACTTCCAGGCATGAAATTTTGTTCGATAATACCATGCAAGAAATCTCGTTTTTATACGAAAAAGGAAGCGATTACACTGAAGGAAAACATAAAATCGAGATATATGCAGATGATTATGTGATCGGTACAGCCGATTTCGTTATTAAATAAACAAGTATGCATCACAAGATTATTTGTTTCAATTAAATGAAGCAATCAGGCTATCTTTCTTTGTTGATTGTTTTACTGGGTTGTGCTACCCCTACCCGGCCGGAAATTGGCTTGCAGAAAGCCAATCTGAATGTTGACATACAAGGACATAGGGGATGCCGGGGCCTCATGCCCGAAAACACGATACCTGCTTTTCTTAAAGCTTTGGAAATTGGTGTTACTACCCTGGAAATGGATGTAGTCATCACCCGGGACCAGCAAGTGTTGGTTTCTCATGAACCGTTCCTTTCCCACAAAATCTGTTTTGGCCCTGATGGAGAAGAAATTACCGAAGAAGAGGAAAAAGGTTACAATCTGTATGAAATGACATATGAAGAAATCAGCCGGTGTGATTGTGGTTCAAAAGAGCTGATGGGGTTTCCTAATCAAAAAAAGATGGTAGTTGCGAAACCTTTGCTAACGGATGTTATCGACTCAGTTGAGTTTTATCTCCGTAAACATGCACTGCCTCCTGTCCATTTTAATATTGAGACTAAATCTTTGCCAGAAGGAGATAATGTTTTTCATCCCGAGCCCCGCGCATTTGTAGATTTACTGATGGGCGTTTTGGAAGAAAAAAGCATTGAGGAGAGGGCTATTATTCAATCTTTTGACATGCGTACATTGCAATATGCAAAAGAAGCTTATCCTGATATAAAACTTGCCCTGTTAATTGCAAACAAGGACCAACCCCGGAAAAATATAGAAAAGCTGGGGTTTACGCCAGACATTTACAGTCCGTATTACCTGTTGGTGAACGAAAAACTTTTAACCTATGCAGATGGACAAAACATGCGGGTGATTCCCTGGACTGTGAATGAGCCTGAAGAAATTAAAAGGATTTTGTCGATGGGGGTAGACGGTATCATTACAGACTACCCTGATCGGGCCTTGTCAATTATACAGTAAATACAGTAGAGAATACTTACCGTCCTTTTTTCTCAACCATAAAGCCTTCGGCAAATACGCGGTATTGGTCAAAGATAGAACGCACAGCCCCTTGCAGGTACCGCTTGTCGTTGAAATACTGGTTGCCAAATACGCCGGACGCATATCCCTGCCAAATTGACTTTTTGCGTTCCCTGTCATAAAACAACACCAGCAAAGTGCCTTGCCGGAGGTTGTATTTTACAGGATCCATCTCTTTGTCAATACTTTCTTCATATTCTATGAAAAGCTCAAGTTCGGGCTGGTTATACCCGGTAAAGTTGAGGCTATCGTAGAAAATCTTGTAAGAAAGCAGTAGGCGGGGATTGTTGGATGAAAGCTGGTATCCTTGTAATTCCATCCGTGCACGAATCGCATCCTCTATAATTTGATTTTGCAGGCTGGAATCTTCGCCAGAGCTTTTGGTATCCAGAAAGTTGAACGTTTTGTATTTCCTGAAATCCCCGTAATAACTGTAATCTGACTCTACGGGAAACTCTTTGTAACCAAAACAACCGACTAAGAAAATTAGCCCCAGGAGAGAAAGGGAAAGAAATCTTTTCATAAGCTATACAGGCTAGAATTGTATAATAAGAAAATAAATATAATGATATTTTAGGTTTTAGCTAAGGATGAAGTGTTAATTTTTTCAAGAAAACTTCATTTTCTCCTTTTGTTTTATAACAAATAACCTTTCAAATCGTTTTCAGAAAGCCAAAATATTTTGGCTTTGCGTTGCAATCTCAATAGATAACTCAAGCTTATCTGTCTGATTTACGACAATTCTGGTATCACCGGATTTGATAAAGCCTAAACATTAATTTTTTCGGCATCTGCTTTGGGATATCGGATTCTCTCTACCAAATCCTGTACGTCATCAGGCGGGGGCGGAGAAAACCTGGAAACTGCCAGGGCTACTGCAAAATTGATGAGCATGCCCAGCGTACCAATGCCTTCGGGCGAAATACCAAACCACCAGTGGGTAGCATCGTTGGTTTCCGGACTAATAAATTTAAAATAAATAATGTAAGCTGCTGTAAAGGTGATGCCACTCACCATACCTGCAATAGCGCCCTGCTTGTTCATGCGCTTGCTGAAGATTCCCAGAATAATGGCAGGAAAAAACGAAGAGGCAGCCAGCCCGAAAGCCAGCGCCACCACCTGCGCCACAAAACCGGGCGGGTTGATGCCGAAGTATCCGGCAATGATGACGGCCACAGCGGCTGCAATGCGTGCAGCGATGAGCTCGCCTTTGTCAGAAATATCAGGGATATACTGTTTCTTGAGTAAATCGTGGGAGATGGCAGTGGAAATTACCAGCAACAACCCGGCGGCTGTAGAAAGGGCTGCTGCCAAACCGCCTGCTGCCACCAGGGCAATTACCCAGTTAGGCAGTTGGGCAATTTCTGGGTTGGCCAGCACCATAATATCCCGGTCTATGGTAAGTTCATTGGTG
Source organism: Cyclobacteriaceae bacterium (assembly GCA_965230065.1). GTDB lineage: Bacteria > Bacteroidota > Bacteroidia > Cytophagales > Cyclobacteriaceae. Next base: position 2,637,684 of record OZ245942.1, read on the forward strand.
GTTTCATTGCCGGTATATTGTATGTTCCCATCATTGTTCTTGTCCTCAAATGAGATAAGCCCCGTTTGCTCCCAGGTGTTAAACCATCCGGGAAGGTTGTCATAATCAGCATTATTTACTGTTTCTATCAGGTTTACGCGTGAAAACACGGCTACTGCCGGAGCTGTAGTGTACAAAATAGCAATAAAAAGTAAGGCATAACCGGCTGAAATCCGTGCATCCTTTACTTTAGGCACTGTAAAAAAACGAACAATTACATGCGGCAGGCCTGCCGTGCCCACCATCAGTGATGCCGTGATGAAAAACACATCAATGACAGGTTTGCTACCTTCGGTGTAAATATGAAAGCCAAGCTCCTGGTGCAAGCCATCCAGTTTGTCCAACAAATAGGAGCCATCTGCTACCGTACCGCCAAACCCTAACTGCGGAATAGGATTATCTGTGATAAGGATAGAAATAAAAATGGCAGGCACCATATAAGCAAAGATGAGCACACAATATTGGGCTACCTGGGTGTAAGTAATACCCTTCATGCCACCAAGTACGGCGTATATGAAAACAATCAGCATACCGATGAGGACGCCGGTTTCCACTTCAGTTTCCAGAAAACGGGAAAATACCACACCTACGCCCCGCATTTGCCCGGCCACGTAAGTGAAGGAAACAAAAATAGCACAAAAAACAGCCACTGTACGGGCCGTGTTAGAGTAATACCGATCGCCTACAAAATCAGGCACAGTGAACTTTCCGAATTTACGAAGGTAAGGGGCAAGCAAAAGTGCCAGCAACACATAACCTCCTGTCCATCCCATCAGATACACTGAGGCGTCGTACCCACTGAAAGCAATGAGCCCGGCCATTGAAATAAAAGAAGCTGCAGACATCCAGTCTGCTGCCGTAGCCATGCCATTGGCTAAAGGATGCACGCCTCCCCCTGCTACATAAAAATCTTTGGTAGAACCGGCCCTTGACCAAAAAGCAATGCCAATGTATAAGGCAAAGCTCAGCCCCACTACCAGGTAAATCATTAATTGCAAATCCATACTATGTTAGTAGTTTAGGTTGTTGGTTAGTATAAAAACTAATAGCTATTAGCTGCAAGCCACAAGCTTTTTTTGCTTGTAGCTTGTGGCTAGAAGCTATTGGCTTATCTCAATCTTCCCCCACCTCAAATTCCTTGTCCAGCCGGTTCATCAGCCAAACGTATACAAAAATCAAAATCAGGAATACATAAATAGCCCCTTGCTGGGCAAACCAGAAGCCTAGTTTAAACCCTCCGATACGGATTTGGTTGAGCTGGTCTGCGAACAGAATGCCGCACCCGTATGATACCAGGAACCAGACAGATAAGAGGATGAGGAGGTAACGCAGGTTACGCTTCCAGTAAGCTTTCATTTTTTCTTTGTCCATAAGCACTGAACTTAGATTAGGGTCAAAACGATGAGGGAATCAAATATGGAAGCAGGCAAATTAATAAGTTTTTTGTTTATGCCATAATATTTGAAAAAGAATGCCTGTAAATGAAAAAATCTATCCATCCGTCAGGGTAACTTTTCAGCTTTTTTGGAAAGGATTCGTTAATAAATATATTAAATTGCCAAACTATTTTGGCTAAAATTTTTATAAACCATGATCCAAATTACACGTTTGCTGGTAGCCCTAGACCTCACCGAAATGGATGAGGTAATGGTTCAATATGTAGCTGATCTTTCGCGCCAGCTCAGCATTGAGAAAATTTATTTTGTGCATGTAGTAAAGAACCTTGAGCTTTCAGAAGAGATACAAAAAAAATATCCTGAACTGCTCGCCCCGGTTGATGAAACCTGTGAGCGTGAAATGCAACAAACCCTGGATAAACATTATCCGAAAGATATTACCGCCACTTACGAAATTGATGTGGTAGAGGGCAATGCTTCTGAAAAAATCCTGAAATGGGCTAAGGTAAAAGAGGTAGACCTGATTGTGTTGGGAAAAAAATCAGATTTAAAAGGATCAGGGGTGAGAGCGCAAAAAATAGCCAAGCTTTCGCACTGCTCGGTGGTGTTTGTGCCGGAAGCACTTCCCCGCCCACCCAAAAAGATTGTGGTTCCCATAGATTTTTCAGAAGATGCCAAACTCGCTTTGGCCGTGGCAAAAACAATGGCTGAAAAAAGCGAAAACGCTGAGGTTATCTGCCTGAATGTATACAACGTGCCCACAGGCTACCATTACAGTGGCAAAAGCCGGGAAGAGTTTGCGGCCATTATGGAAGAAAATGCCAAAAAAGATCATAAAAAGTTCATGGCTTCCGTCAAAGAATTTGATACTGAAAATATTTCCGGCCACTTTGTGCTGAACGAAGGCAGCAAAGACATAGACGAAGAAATATATCAGTTTGCACAAGATATCGAGGCTGATGCTATTCTGATTGGCTCCCGTGGAAAAACATCGGCAGCCCATTTGCTACTCGGCAGTACTGCTGAAAAGCTGCTGCATTTTAACTACCATATCCCCGTATTTATGGTTAAAGATAAAAGTAAAAATATTGGCTTTTTAGAGGCTTTACTGAAAGTTTAAAATGCGGTACAAGTGACCGCCACTTTTTGTGCAGCTCCACAAGAAGTGGCGGAAAGTATTACTTTTGCACCTTATTCGGAGGATTTTCCCCACCAGGGGAAATGTACCCGGGGAAAGAAAATAAATTTAATTTTCCGTGGCGCATCCAAATGGGACAGGGCATCGTAAACCCTTTTTTGTAGTTTTTTTAAAAATTCCCGAATGCAATATCTTATTTTGTTATTGCCCCTGCTCATTGGCATGGGGGTAATTATACAATCCGGGGCAAATACGCAGTTGCGCGAAATTGTAGGTAATCCGTTTATGGCCGCCCTCATTTCTTTTGCTTCTGGCACAGTGGTGTTGATCCTGATTAACCTCTTTACCGGATTTCAGTCTCAGGGGCTGTCTTTACAAAATATACAACGCTCGAGCTGGTGGATGTGGACGGGTGGTATGTTGGGGGTGTTCTTTATTTGTTCTGTCATTTTTATGGCGCCCAAAGTTGGCCCTACCAAGCTGTTCGGCTTAATCATCGCCAGTCAACTCATATTTTCTGTGGTTGTAGACCACTTCGGGCTGTTAGGCTTTACAGAGCAACCTATTAATATCAAAAAATTGCTGGGCGTACTTATGCTCATTGGCGGCTCTTTCCTGATTCAATGGGGAAAAACAAGCTAAAAGCAAGCACTAAGCCCCAAATTAATAAACCCTTATGGACAAGTTTTGAATTTGCTCATTTGACCTTTGAAATTGTTTAGAATTTAGGATTTAGAACTTTGTGTTTAGGGCTTAGGGTTTGAGATTATATTACCTTTGCCATAAACATCGCCAGAGAAGAGAAAACCAACATGGATACCAAATACCTAGAACAATTAGCTACCCGCCTGCAGGGCGCATTGCATTACGATAAAACCATGCGTACCCTGTACGCTACCGATGCCTCGGCTTATCAGGAATTGCCCCAGGCGGTGGCTATTCCGAAGACTGTAGAGGACATCAAAACCCTGGTACGCTTTGCCAATGAACACAAAACTTCCCTTATTCCGCGTACAGCCGGCACTTCTCTGGCCGGGCAGGTGGTGGGGCATGGCATTGTGGTAGATGTTTCCCGGCATTTTACCAAAATATTGGAAGTAAATGAAGAAGAAAAATGGGTATGTGTACAACCGGGGGTAATTCGCGATGACCTGAATTATCACCTGGCTGAATATGGCCTTTTGTTTGGCCCTGAAACCTCTACTGCCAACCGGGCCATGATCGGTGGTATGGTGGGCAACAACTCATGCGGTTCCAACTCTGTAGTTTATGGCAGTACCCGGGAGCACCTGCGCGAAGTAAAAGCTATTTTGGCCGATGGTTCTGAAGCTGTTTTTAAAACTTTATCTACAGAAGAATTTGAAGCAAAATGCAATGCCACCGATGATTCGCTGGAAACAAAAATTTACCAGGACGTACAAAAAATATTAGGCGAACCAGCCCATCAGGAAGAAATACGAAGCCAGTTTCCCAAACCCAGCATTCCGCGCCGGAATACCGGTTATGCCGTAGACATGCTGCTGAATACAAGGCCTTTTACGCCCGGAGCCGATGATTTTAATATGTGCAAACTCATTGCCGGCTCGGAAGGAACGCTGGCTTTTATCACAGAAATAAAACTTAGCCTGTTACCCGTGCCCCCGCCCACCAAAGGGCTGGTGTGTGCGCATTTCAATACCGTAGACGAGTCGTTACGTGCCAACCTGATTGCGCTGAAATACAACCCTTCTGCCTGCGAGCTCATGGACCACCATGTGCTGGAATGTACCAAAGCCAACATTGAGCAGCGTGCCAACCGCTTTTTTGTACAGGGAGATCCCGGAGCTATTTTGGTGGTAGAACTTACTGAAAACTCAATGGAGGAAGTGGCACAGCAGTCGGCTGCCCTCATTGAAGAAATGAAAGCCAACAACCTGGGTTATCACTTCCCTTTGGTGAGCGGGGATGATATTAAAAAAGTATGGGCATTGCGCAAAGCTGGCCTGGGCCTGTTGAGTAATATCCCCGGCGATGCCAAAGCTGCCCCGGTGATTGAAGATACGGCCGTAGATGTACAAGACCTGCCCGAATATATCAGGGATTTCAACAAAATCCTGGATAAATATGACATGCATTGCGTACACTACGCCCACGCCGGTTCGGGTGAGTTGCACCTGCGCCCCATGATTAACCTCAAGACCGAAGAAGGCAACAAAATGTTCCGCACCATTGCCGAAGAAATTGCCCAACTGGTGAAAAAATACCGGGGTTCCCTCAGTGGAGAACATGGCGATGGCCGACTACGGGGTGAGTTTATTGCTTTTATGGTGGGGGAAAAAAATTACGCATTGCTCAAAGAGGTCAAAAAGGCGTGGGACCCAAACAATATTTTCAATCCTGGCAAAATTGTAGATACGCCTTCTATGAATACCCAGTTGCGGTATACGCCCGGGCAAGATACGCCTCAGTTTGATACCATGCTGGATTTCAGCCAGTTTAACGGTATTTTGCGGGCTGCTGAGCAGTGCAACGGTTCCGGTGATTGCCGAAAAACAGAACTTACCGGAGGCACTATGTGCCCGAGTTACATGGCTACCCGCAATGAAAAAGACACCACCCGGGCCAGGGCCAATATTTTGCGCGAATTTTTGACTCACTCTACCAAAGAAAACCGCTTTGACCACGACGAAATCAAAGATGTGATGGATTTGTGCCTTTCTTGCAAAGGGTGTAAATCAGAATGTCCTTCCAATGTGGATGTGGGGAAAATGAAAGCTGAGTTTTTGCATCATTATCATGAAGCCAATGGCATTCCTTTGCGTACACGTATGATTGGTAATTTCTCGAAAATGATGGCGTTGGGTGCGCTTACGCCGGGGTTGTATAACTGGGCAGCTAAAAACAAAGCCATTTCTTCACTCATTAAAAGCACCATCGGGTTTGCCCCGAATCGTTCGCTGCCTCCTTTGCACAGCAGCACCCTGCGTAAATGGTTTTCCAAACATAAACCGCAGATGGGTACGGGTGAAAAAAAAGGGAAAGTATACCTTTTTTGCGATGAGTTTACCAACTATAACGATACCGATGTTGGCATTAAAACAGTGCTTTTGCTGGAAAAGCTGGGTTATGAAGTAGAAATACCAAAACATACGGAAAGCGGGCGTAGCTATCTTTCTAAAGGAATGCTGAAAGAAGCGCTGAAGCTGGCCAAAAGGAATATTAATTCCCTAAAAGGGCTAATTACCAAGGAAGCCCCACTGGTGGGCATAGAGCCTTCCGCCATACTCACTTTCCGTGACGAGTATGTTGATTTGACCAAAGGGGAAACACAGGAAGCCGCCCAAAAAATTGCCGAAAACACTTTTTTGTTGGATGAATTCATTGCCCGTGAGATAGACAAAGGAAGAATTTCAAAAGATGTTTTTACGCAGGAAAAGCGCATCATCAAATTGCACGGGCATTGCCATCAAAAATCGCTGGTGGGCCTGGTGCCTACCAAAAAAGCACTTTCACTGCCCGAAAATTACGAAGTACACCTCATCCGCTCAGGATGCTGTGGTATGGCCGGTTCTTTTGGGTATGAAAAAGAGCATTACGAAGTTTCAATGAAAGTGGGGGAACTGATATTGTTCCCAACCGTGCGCAAACAGGCAGATGATGTCATCATTGCCGCTTCTGGTACCAGTTGCCGTCACCAAATCAAAGATGGCGTGGGAAGGAAGGCATTGCATACGGCGGAGATTTTGTATGAAGCACTCTGTTAATTGTAGGGGATTTATTAACTTGATAAGAGAAATATAACTAAGGTTTGATATGGAAGAGTTACTCACATTGCGCCAGCACCTTGAAGCCAGAAATTACGAGGCTGCTTTAGCCATTGTAAATGAATTAGAGGAAATGAGCAAAGAAGATAAGATTAATAAAATATTCAGCTTTTCTATCATTCTGCTGCAACATATCATAAACAAGAAAGCTGAAAACAGGACTACTAATTCATGGGAAGCTTCTATTAAAGAAGCCAGTATACAAATCAAGAGAATTAACGCGAGAAGAAAAGCGGGTGGCGTTTACTTCTCAGATACTGAGTTAAGGGAAAGTTTGGAAGAAGCGTTTCCAATCGCCATTGCCAAAGCGGCTTCGGAAGCTTTTGGCGGTGCCCTGGATGAAAAAGCGCTCATGAAAAAAATAAATAAGAAAGCCCTCCTCTCAGAAACCTTCCAAATGCTAACCTGAACGTATTCATTGCCTTTTCTATCTTTCTTAACATATTTTTTGTTAATTTGTAGAACATATTATTGTTTATTCTGATTTTATGTTTGTGTAGAGTGGCTTGGTCATTCACATTACGAAAAATCAGAATATTATTTTTTCTTACCAAGAACAGTAAGTTAACATTGGGTATACAGAAGCCAAAGTTCAATATGTTATGAAAGACCTAAACAACGCTGACAAAAGTAATCTCGACCTGGAGCCCCTGGTTACTGAAACCATGGCCGACCGGGTAGAAAACCACCTTCGGGAATATATCCGAAAAAAAGGGTTTAAACCGGGTGACCTGTTGCCAAAAGAACTGGAAATTGCTGAAGCCCTGGGTGTGAGCCGGAACATTGTGCGGGAAGCCCTGAGCCGTCTGCGTATGCTGGGTATGATAGAGTCGAGGAAGCGGAGAGGAATGGTTTTGGCAACTCCTGATATTTTAGGGGCACTCGACAGGGTGCTGGATCCTCATATTCTTACAAGTGAGCTCAGACAGGAATTGTACGAACTGCGACTTATACTGGAAGTAGGTATGGCTGACTTTTTATTCTCAAGAAAAACTGAAAAAGATTTACAGACGCTGGAAAAAATAGTGGAGAAAGAACAAAAAGCCAAAAATGAAAAAGAAAGAATAGAGAGTGATATAGCGTTTCATGCTACGCTGTACAACATTGCCGGTAATTCAACTATTTCCCGTTTTCAGAAAATGCTGCGTCCTGTGTTTGACCATGTAATGGAATATGAAGCCAACCACGGCCACCTTGCCCGGGGAAAAGTAACCCACAAAGACCTGATAAATATCCTGCGTAATGGTACACCTGAAGCGTTTCGCGAAGGTATGCGTTCTCACTTGTCTCCTCATTTCGAGCATGCAAACAGTTGATAACCAGGGTATCAATATAGTATTTTATGTAAAATTTGTATTCACACTTGAATTTGATATTATTATTTACATAATTGTAGGGCAATAATTAGTATTTGTTTTAAAAAACAATTAATATATTGTTGATTTTCTGATGGATTTGCATTCCTATGCAGGCAAATACCACACATAATATATTGCCACCTACTTCCAGCGAAGAAAAAAATGTTGCTGGTTCGTCCACCGATGAAACACTATGGCGTGATTTCAAGGGAGGCTGCCAGGAAACGTTTGCCCTTATCTATAAAAATCACTTTTTCTCTTTATACCACTATGGCATCAGGCGGGGATATGCGCAAGAAACCGTCAAAGACTGTATTCAGGATTTGTTTGTTGAACTTTGGAAGTACAGGGAAAACCTAAAAAATACAGATAATATCGGCTATTATCTACTCAAATCGATCAGGTACAAACTCAGTCATCATGCTCCTGCTTTAGCTACGCCACAGCCAGATACGATTGCCTTGAACATGCTTTCCGTAGAAGAAGAACTGATAGAAGAGCAAACCCTTTCTCACCATAAAAAAAAGGTGTTGGAAGCATTAAAACTACTCACCCGGCGGCAGCAGGAAGCCATTCAGTTAAAGTTTTTTCAGAACTTGAAAAATGAAGAAATAGCCAAGCGCATGTCCATTTCATTGCCTGCTGTATACAATCTGGTTTCCAAAGCGTTGGTAGCATTGAAAGAAAATATGGGCAAAGCCTACCTGTTGGTTTATTTTATTCTATTTTCTTAAAGCGCTTTTCATCTCCCTTTCATAAAGTATTTCCAGAGGAATTAATATGTGACTAACAGCTGGCTATAAGGTTTTACAAAAAGAAGTAGTCAGATAGCTCGTAGACAAAGTCGCTCATTTTTGATGGTTGTTTTATATTGAATATTTATTATTAATTAGGCTAATTTGTTATAAAATTAATAAAAATAATTCTTATTTAATGATGAAAATGTATTTATTTAAAAATACCTGATAAATAATGATGAGGTTTTTCTAATATCTTTCATTAGGGGGTAAAAGCATTAAGTTTTACCCGAATGGATTATATTCAGTTTACTGCTAAAGATTTTGTACGTGATGCTTATTTCCAGCAATGGATACTCACCGCTGATGCAGAAGCAGGCCGTTTTTGGCACGCCTGGCTGAAAGAGCACCCGCATAAATCCGAAGAAATAGCGCAAGCCAGAGAGATGATATTGCTGCTCGGTTTCCAGCAAAATTATCACGCCAACGAAGATTTTCTGAATGTTTGGGAAACTGTGCAAAAACGGGTTGGCAATATGCCTGCCCAATCTTCCAAAACAGCTTTTCTGAAGCCGTTTACCAGGGTAGCAGCCGTTTTTGTGGGAGGTTTGCTTACAGCGATGCTTGCACTGTGGTTATGGCAACTGTCATCAACGGTTACATATTCCACCGAATTTGGGGAAACCCGTTCCCTTACATTACCCGATGGATCTAAAGTAACACTGAATGCCAACTCTACGCTTCGGTTTTCAGAAACATGGAAGCAGGAAAGTTTAAGGGAAGTTTGGCTGGAAGGGGAAGCTTTTTTTGAAGTAGAAAAGATGTTTGCAGAGAACCAGAATCAAGTGGAAGGGGAAGTGCCAGTTAAATTTATCGTGCATACAAGCCCGCTGGAGGTAGAAGTGCTGGGTACCCAATTTAACGTGAATAACCGCCGCGATGAAACCAAAGTGGTGTTGAAATCAGGAAAAGTGAAGCTCAACGTGAAGGCAGGAGAAAAAATAGAGGAAATATTTATGAAACCGGGTGATATGGTAGCTTACAATGAAGTGAGCAAAGCCCTCACCAAAAAGGTGGTGGATCCTGACATCCACGCCTCATGGAAAGACCATCAGCTTAGTTTTGAAGAAGCTTCGCTTGGGGAGATTGCCCGCATGCTGGAAGATGTATATGGCGTTACAGTAGCATTTGAAGACCCTCAACTTGCCCAAGAGCAATTTACAGGGCTGGTGCCATCTGATGACCTGGCAGTGCTGCTGGAAGCTTTTACCAAGCTATACGGCATACAGGTAGCCAAAGAACAGGATACAATTACTTTTTATTCACAATAATAGTCCGGTTGGGCTTTTGTTTATAAAGGCTCACTGGAAACCATCTCATTTCACCCTAAAATTAACCGTTATGAAGTACAACTTACCACATTTACACAAGGTATTCTTACCTGTTATGTTGTGTTTCCTGCTAGTGAGTCCGGTGTGGGCACAAAGCCTGGCCGCTTATCACAAAGGAAGCATTGTAAAAACCACGGACGATCCTGTACAGGATAAACAACTCAGATCGCTCAAAAGTGTACTCAACGAACTGGGTACCAAACATCAGGTCCATTTTAATTATGACCCTAAAGTGTTGAAAGACAAAATGGTAGAAGTAAGCCGCTCTGACCTTTCTACCAAAGAACTGGAGCAATTACTCAACTCCTACCTTTCTCCTTTAGAGCTAAAACATGAAAAGCTACGAAAAGATTATTACATCATTTATAGTAAAAAAGAGAAGCAGGGAGTAAAGAAAGTAGAAAACCGTTCCCTGCAAATGTTTCAGCAGGGAGACCGGCAAAACGAAGTGGTTGACATGCTGGAAAGAATGTCACCTGCATTCATTGAAGTGCAGGAAGTTAGCATTACGGGGCGTGTAACCGACGCCTCTGATGAATCCGGACTTCCGGGGGTAAACGTGCTCGTGAAAGGCACTACCGTGGGTACGGTTACCGATATAGACGGAAACTATAGAATTTCTGCCCCGGATGATGCTACTACCCTGGTTTTTTCTTCGGTAGGGTACGCCACAGAAGAAGTAGAAATAAGTGGGCGTACGGTAATTAATCTAGAATTGGTACCTGATATACAGGCACTGAGCGAAGTAGTGGTTACGGCACTGGGTATAGAAAAGGAAGCCAAAACGCTGGGCTATGCCACAGCTAAAGTAGAACCCGAAGAATTTAATGTAAACCGCACGCCTAACTTTATGAATTCGTTACAGGGTAAGGTAGCCGGGGTGAATATAACCGGTCTGGGATCGGGCCCGCAGGGAAGTAGCAAAATTCGTATTCGGGGTATTTCTTCTTTTGGGGGCAATAACTCTCCGCTGATTGTAGTGAATGGTGTACCCATAGATAATACCAACGCAGGAGCCAACGGCCAGATTTCTGAGCGGGGCTCTAACCGTACTTCAGACAGTGGCGACGGCCTCAGCAGTATTAACCCGGATGATGTTACATCAATGACCGTATTGAAAGGGGCTGCGGCCTCAGCTCTGTACGGTTCCCGTGCCAAAGATGGGGTTATTATGATTACTACCCGAAACAGGGGGGAAGGTAAGGGAATACAACTGGAATATAATACAAATTATACCTTTGATACCCCCCTTGATTATACCGACTACCAATACGTATATGGGCAGGGTGAAGGAGGCCAGCGCCCCAACGCACCCCGTCCGGTTTCAGGCGTATGGAGTTTTGGTGAAAAAATGGAACCGGGCATGACCCAGATTTTATTTGACGGGATTGAAGTGCCTTATACCCCTCAGCCCAACAAAGTGAGGGATTATTACCGGAACGGCTCTACCTTTTCCAATACCTTGACCCTTTCTTCCGGCGGTGAACATGGCGGGTTCAGCCTTTCCCTTTCCAATATGGACAGCAAGGCCATTTTACCAGGCTCTGATTATAACCGGAAAACGGTGAACCTGGGTTTTACCCAAACGTTGGCAGATAAGTTGACCGTATCCGGTAATATCAACTATTCCCATGAAGACCGGAAAAACCCGCCCAATATCGCTGAGCAGGATTATAGCCCGGTAGTGATCTATACCCTGGCTTCTTCAATGCCTTTAGACTTGCTGGAAGAATATGCTTTTGACGAAAATGGGGATGAATTTCCATATTCAAGGTTTACCAACCGTACCAACCCCTATTTTGCCCTTTCCCGCTTTGAAAATAATATCAGGGACAGGATTTATGGTAACCTTACCGCCAAGTACAACTTTACAGACTGGTTGTATTTGCAGGGTAGGGTAGGACAGGACTATTTTACCCGCGATCAGGAGTATAACCTCCCTACGGGTTCCCGAAGGCAGTCTTCCCCTCCCCCGGGCCTCGTAAACGGACAATATGTGCAAGACATTTTGCGCTTCAGGGAAATAAATGCTGACTTTCTGATAGGCGCTAACCAGGAATTTGGCGACTTTGGGGTCAACCTCACCATGGGAGGCAACACCATGTACAGACGTTCTGACAGGAACAGTAACCTGGCTGAACTTTTCTATACCAGGGATAAATATACCATAGAAAATGCCAGCCAGGTAAGCCCACAGTATACTATCTCTGAAAGAAAAGTAAACTCATTGTATGCTGCCGGTGAATTTTCTTATAAAGGATTTGCTTACCTGAATGCTACTGTTCGTAACGACTGGTTTTCTACGCTGTCGACAGAGAACAGAAGTATTCTATACCCATCCATCACTGGTAGCTTTGTGTTTTCACAAGCCTTCCAAAACCTTCCCAATTGGCTAACCTTTGGAAAGATAAGGGCTGCCTATGCTGAAGTGGGTAGTGATACGGATGTTTCGCCCTATTCTAACAACCTTTTCTATAGCATCAATCCGCAGCAGTTTCCCAACGAAACTGGCACACCTCAGCCCGTAGGCAATATCAGCGGGTCGCAGGTGCCGAATCCTAATTTGAAGCCAATGCGGGTTCATGAAAAGGAAATTGGTTTGGAAATGCTGTTATTTGATAACTTAAGGTTTGAAGTGTCTTTCTATGATAAACTCTCTTCAGATCAAATATTGAGTGCGCAAATATCTGACGGCTCAGGTTATCAGACCCAGTTGATTAACGTAGGGGAAAGTGTAAATAAAGGGGTAGAAATGTTTGCTTCTATTTCTCCCATCCGCACCAATAATTTTGAGTGGAACACCTCGGCGAATGCTTCCTTTAATACATCAGAAGTACTTAGCCTGGGCGATGATGTGGACGGTACCTTCATTACCGTAGGCAATGCTGAGTTTCATGGGGAACTCCGTCAGGAAGTAGGAAAGCCTATGGCGCAGTTGTACGGCTGGGGTTGGTTGAGAGACCCTAACGGCAATCAGGTTTTTGATTCAGAAAGCGGCCGGCCTTTACGGTCTGAGGAACAATTGAATTTTGGCACTGCCCTTCCCCGCTGGATTGGTGGTTTTACCAATACCTTCCGTTATAAAGAGGCCAGCCTGTCATTTTTGATAGATTATAAGCTGGGCCACAGCCTGATTTCAGGTACCCACACCAACGCCTACCGCCACGGACTGGACAAAGCCACGCTGGTAGGAAGGGAGCAAGGGTATGTAATTGGTGAAGGAGTGATGCTAGATGATGAAGGGAACTACGTGCCCAATACAGCCCGTGCAGAAATTCAGCCGTACTATGAAACCATCCGTGGTGGCAGAATGTCTGAACAATCTGTGTTCAACGCAGGCTCCTGGCAGTTGCGTCAGATTACCCTTACCTACAATTTTACCAGGATGCTGTCTTCTGTGAATTGGATCCAGGGATTGAATCTGAGTTTTGTGGCCAATAACGTAGCTGTGATTAAAAAATGGGTACCCCATATCCATCCTGACCAAAACGGGTTAATCTCTGATACTGTAGTTGGCCTTGAGGCTACCGGATTGCCCATAACCCGCAGCATGGGATTTAACCTGAATGTTAAATTTTAATCTGTTGTTAATCTTTTCTCAACTTATAAGAAAAAGAAAAATGAAAAATATCAATAAATATATCTTAACCTTGTTGGTCACTGTCTTCTTTGTGACATCCTGTGATGAGGGGTTTGATGAACTGAACACCAATCCGGTCCGTCTGACTTCCATTGACCCTACTTTTCAGTTAAACTATGCCATTATTGAAAGCTCGCTGGAGTATGGCAACCTTACCTACGAAACCACCATTGTAAGGCAAATGATTACGCCTTTTACAGGTGTAGGAACCGGGGGAAACCTTAATCAGGATAACCGCTCGGCCACGCAGGCTAATTGGCAAAAGTATTTCAGGAATATTATTAAAAACCTGACCGATGCCGTAGAGCAAACCAAAGACGACCCTGAGCGTTCTAACTTATACAATATGGCCAGGATATGGCGGGCTTATGCTTTTATGGTACTTACCGATAGCTATGGGGATATTCCTTATTCAGAAGCAGGGCTTGGTTTCCTGGAAGGCACGGTTTTCCCTGGCTATGATCCTCAGCAAGCCATTTATGAGGATATTTTGAACGAACTGGAAACAGCCTCGGCCGCCCTGGATGCTTCCAAGCCCATTGCTGCCCAGGATATTTTGTACAATGGAAACCCTGATCGGTGGAAGAAACTTGGATACTCTCTTTTATTGCGTGCAGCCATGCGGCTTACAAAAGTGAATCCGACACTAGCCCAGGAGTATGTGGGCAAAGCCGTGGCTGGTGGGTTGATAGAGTCTAATCTTGGCAATGCGGTGGTCCGACATACCGCCAACTTCAGAAATGGTGTAGGCACCAACTTAAACGGAGGGCAGGCCCCTTTCTATTATCTCGATAAAGAGTTTGTGGATTACCTCAAAGCCAATAATGACCCCCGTCTGCCTTCAATAGCAGTAAGGTATGTAGGAGCAGAAAGTGGGGGTGAGCAGGTTCCTGAGAATGGGGATACCTCTTTTGATGCTCAAATTGGCATGCCCCAGGGATATGACAACACCACCATTCCTCCGGTAGCTGAAGCCGATGGCATTGCCAGTTTTTATGCTTATAGCCAGCTCGACAGAAGCAGGCTGGGCAATCCGGAAGCACCCTGTTTTCTGTTAACACATTCGCAAACCCAATTGTTGCTTGCAGAAGCCATACACAGAGGCTGGGCAACGGGCGATGCATCAGAAGCTTTTGCCAAAGGCATAGAAGCCCACATGAACCAGATGGCTTTATGGCCCGGAGAAACTGCTATTCCTCAATCTGAAATTGATGCGTATCTTGCGGCACATCCTTTGGAAGCTGGTAGTGAGTTAGAGCAGATCAATACCCAATACTGGGTGGCATCACTGTTAAATGGGCCGGAAGCATGGGCTAATTTCCGTCGCTCCGGTTATCCCATAGTGGCTCCTAACCCTTATCCGGGAAGTGACCTGAGAACAGAAGACTTTATTCGTAGACTGACATACCCGGATTCAGAACTTACTGTGAACAAAGAACATGTAGATGAAGCTACTAGCCGCCAGGGGCCTGATATTCTGGATACCAGGATTTGGTGGGACGTTGAGCAATAACGTCAGTTGGCAGTAGCAGTAATCAGTTAAACCTGCCAACTGCTGCTGCCTACTTTAAACTAAAACACACAACCTCAAAACTGCAAGAATCAAGCATGACCGACCCTCTTTTTATTTTACTTATTGGAATCATTATCGTTGTTGGTGGTATAATCGGGTTGCGTCTGCATCCTTTTCTGGCTTTGTTACTTGGGGCATTGGCGGTGGCCTTTCTGACCCCGGCTGCTGCTATTGAACAATATGCCCTTACCAAAGGAGCCACCCAGGAAGCCGCCCGTCAGTTATCAGAAAGCAGTATCGGAAAACGGATTGCCGCTGAGTTTGGCAGCACTACGGGGAAGATAGGTATCCTCATTGCAATGGCCTCCATCATCGGGAAATGCATGCTCGATAGCGGGGCAGCCGAAAGGATTGTCAGGTCGGTATTGAAAGTAACAGGCGTTTCACGGGCGCCTGCTGCATTTGTAGGGAGTAGTTTTTTTCTGGGTATTCCCGTGTTTTTCGATACGGTTTTTTACCTCATGATTCCCCTGGCCAAAGCTATGGCTATGCGCATCGGAAAAAATTATTTGCTCCTGGTGCTTTCGGTGGCGGCCGGGGCAGCGATGGCCAATTCCCTCGTTCCTCCTACCCCTGGCCCATTGTTTCTGATAAGCGAAATGAATATCCCAATAGGGATGATGATGGTAGGTGGTATTTTGGTAGGATTGGTCACCATTGTAGCGGGGTATGCTTATGCCCGCTGGGCCAACCGGAAATGGCCGGTTCCTTTGCGGGATTCAGTAGATGCACCTTTAGAAAAAATTAAAAAACTGGCTGAAAAAAGTGATGCGGCTCTTCCTGCTTTATGGCTTTCTACACTGCCGGTTTTAATCCCGGTGGTGTTTATCAGTGTAGATGCAGGATTGAATACTTTCCTGTCCGATGCAACAGAAAACCAACCTTTTTTACTACAAATATTGATCAACGTAGTGCATTTTCTGGGGGAAAAAAACCTGGCCCTGATTGCCGGGGGCTTTGCTGCCCTTATTCTGTTGGCTATGCAAAAGAAAGATGACAAAAAAGTAATGAAATCTGCGATGCAAACTGCCCTGATGAGTGGGGGCATCATTATTTTAATAACGGCTGCGGGCGGGGCTTTTGGCGGCATGTTGCAGCAAACCGGCATTAGTGCCCGTATCGCGGAACTCACCCAGGGTTACCAAATAGCATTGATTCCCCTGGCTTTTTTGATTACCGCGGTGGTTCGTACGGCACAAGGCTCTGCCACCGTTGCCATGATTACCGCTTCGGGTATATTGGCCGGCATGGCAGATAATGCTCAACTGGAATATCACCAGTTGTATTTAGGGTTAGCCATTGCCTGCGGTTCAAAATTAATTCCCTGGATGAATGACAGCGGCTTCTGGATTGTAACCAAAATGAGTAACTTAACAGAAGAAGAAGCCTTAAAAACCTTTTCTCCCATGCTCACTATTATGGGTATTGCCGGGCTGGTTGTGATTGTAATTGCAGCCCAGCTTTTTCCATTAATATGACAGCCTCAAGCTTTTAGCTACAAGCCATAAGCCTAAGAATAAGTTAAGCTTGTAGCTTACGGCTAACAGCTTGTAGCTTAACAAAAAACTAAAAATAGGAAACTAATAACAAAAACTATGAAACGAAGAAACTTTTTTAAAGTAGCGGGTGCCGGCTCAGTGGGAGCTTTGGCTACCGCCTGTAACCCAACCGAAGCTGAAAATACTGCCACGGCTGCTCCTGCCCCTAAGAAACCAGTATTGATGAAAGTGGGATGTCAGCATGGAGGCACCGGAAAGGAAAACCTGGAGTATCTGGCACGTCATGGCGTTTTCAATATTGATGGCGGCTCGCCCAAATTTATTGAAGGCGTAGGCTGGGATCTGGAAGATTCGCTGAAGAAAAAAGAAGCCTGCGAAAAGTACGGCATCAGTCTGGATGCGTATCATTTGCCTTTATCTTCGGCAGGCATTTCCAGGGTAAGTACGCCCAATATTATGCTGGCCAAAGACCCGGAGCGCGACCGGGAAATTGAAATGATTCAGCAAATGATTGAAGTGGCCGCTAAAACTGATGTGCGTGTGCTCCTGTACAATACGATTATTCTTCCCATACTTCGCACCGGACGAACGGTAGACCCCACCCGTGGCAATGCATCTTACAGTACCTGGAACTACGAAGAAGCCATAAAGCAGGGTTTGGATAAAGAAAAAACCATTGCAGGAGACGTTTCTATTGACGAATTGTATGAGCGCATTACCTACTTCCTCGACAGAGTGTTGCCCGTAGCCGAAGAATTCAATGTAAAATTAGGTAATCATATTGCAGATCCGCCTGCGCCCGTGGGCTATAGAGGAATTACCCGGTGGAACAGTCCTGATGTTTTTGCAGGCATCAAGCGTTTTGCTCAGTTATACGACAGTCCCTCGCATGGCTTTAACCTTTGCCTAGGTTCTACAGCAGAAGGGCTGAAAGACCCAAAAACCGAAATTTTGCCTATTATCAAATGGATAGGTGAGCGGAAGCAGATTTTCAACATTCACATGCGTAACATTAAAGGTGGATGGAACAACTTCCAGGAAGTGTATCCTGACAATGGAGATATGGATTTTGTACAGGTGGTTCGGGCTTTGCGGGATGTGGGATATGATGGCATGGTAATGCCTGACCACACGCCTCAACATCCTGATCCGGCAAGTAGCTTACAGGGGCATGCTTTTTCTTTCGGTTACAACATTGCCCTCATACAGGCTGTTGCTTCCGAGACTTAAAGTACAAAATAACATTGCGCCCCTTGCAAAAACCTTTAGCGTTTATTGCAGTAAAAAATTAACCGGGGGTACGATGACCGCAAAGTGCGCAATGAACGCAAAGTCAGTTGGTAAACAATATAAAATGAAGCAACGAAGAAAGTTTATGAAAGCCATGGTGGCAGGCTCTTTAGGGGTTGTGAGTGGGGGGGCTTTTGGGACTGGACAAGCAAAGAGTAAAGAATTGAAAACAAGGAATAATATGGCAAAAGAAATAGTCATAGAATGGAATGCCCATATCTTCAGCCCGGATGTGAAAAAATATCCTTTCCACCCCAAAGCTACCTATCAGCCTGATGTATCGGTACATCCTGCCGACCCCCTGGCTGCCTACCTGCAACGGATGGGTGATGAAGGTATTGACCGGGCAGTGATTGTGCATCCTGAACCTTATGGTGATGACCACTCCCTCATTCTCGATTGTTTGCAGCGGGAACCAGACCGCCTGCGTGGAACCAGCCTGTTTTACCCCAAAGACCCGGAAGCCCCAAAGAAACTGGCTGCCCTTGTAAAGCAGGAACCCCGTATCGTATCTACCCGCTTTCATGCACATAGAGGAAAAGAGACTTATCTGGATACCTTCGCCGATGCCGGGGTGCGTGCTTTGTGGAAACAGGCCGCAGACCTCGGGCTGGTCATAGAATTGCACATTGGCCCCAGTTATGCCAGGCAGGCTGGGGAAGCTATCCGGGCATTTCCGGGTTGTAAAGTGTTGATAGACCACCTGGCCGAGCCACATATGGGCAACGCTGTTGAATTTGCTGAAGTTCTTGCCCTGGCTGAGCTTCCCGATGTATACATGAAGCTTTCGGGGCTGAACCATTTTGCAGAGGACGCGCCCCTTTATGAAAGTGCCAAAACTTTTACCAGCCTTGTCATTGAAACTTTTGGCCCCGACCGGATGGTGTGGGGCAGTGGAACACCCAACATTGTGGATGCCCATATGCAGGGTTTTTCTGAAACAGATATTAATAAAGTAAAAGGAGAAAATCTCAGGCAATTACTCAACTGGTAAGTCAGGATTAAAGGCATTAATTTATACGACCTATATTTTACACGATTGATTTGTGCAAATAAATTTGCTATAATGCATCACAACAAGCATAATAACAGCACTTTTAGCAGTCAATGGTGGAACATAGCGCATATTCCGGATTAGAAACTTTGAGTGATGGCCAACTCTGGGCAGCCTTCAAAAGTGGTAATTCCAGGGCATATGCATTAATTTATGAAAGGCACGTCCGCCTTTTGTTCAATTATGGCAGTAAAATCTCTGATGACCGTGACCTGGTCAAAGATTGCATTCAAGACCTTTTTTATCACTTGTGGCAACGCCGACAAAACCTGGGAAATACCAACCGAATCAGCTTTTATTTATTCAAATCGCTGAGAAGGAGTTTGGTAGAAAAAATCAGCAAATCATCTGACAGCAAAAATATTTCCATTGATTATCATTTCAAGGTAATTCCGTCACATGAAAATGAGTTGGTAGAAAATCAAACCTGGGAAGATGACCGTAAAAAACTGACAGATGCATTGGGTAAACTGCCCGGCCGGCAAAAAGAAGCCATTTACCTGAAATTTTATCATAACCTCAGCTTTGAAGAAATTGCCACTATCATGGCAGTAAACAAACGGTCTATCTACAAACTCATCCACAAAGCCCTGCACAACCTGCAAAAGCACCTCATGGGCGTTTTAATTTCTTTATTACTCATTATTTTCCTCTCAATACAGTAAGTGCTGAGAAAAAAGTCTTGGTGAATTGTGGTACAGGGGGTCGGACGGCCGATGCCACCAGCATCTTGCCTGTACAGGCAAGCCTGTTCCACAGGGTTTTAAACTAGCAAAATATATTTGTCCGTACTTACAAACTATCTTTTTATCTATTAATAATCATTCTATTATTATAGAAAATTCGTTAATATATTCCTAATTTCATTGCTATATTTTCATAATAAATGAAAATTAATTGAACAAAATATAAAAATGAAAAAGCACTTGAAATAAGGAGGGGCACAAATCCTGTTTATTCCCTTTGATTAGTATATCGGGCCTGCTCATGCAGCATAAATAAAAACCAGCAGTGTTTGGGTGGCCAAGCTTTAAAAAAATATACTAATGAAATATGAGGATTACAGTTTACAGGATTTTTTGCTAGATGACTTCTTTATAAAGTGGGTGAAAAACCCCGACCCCTCCACTGATGATTTTTGGCAAAAGTGGATAGAAAATCATCCCGAAAAGAAGCTATTGATAGAAAAAGCAAAGCTCATCGTATCATCGGTAAGGTTTGAAGATACACCCCTGAGTGAGCAGGAAGTACAAGCCATGTGGCACCAGGTGCAGATGAAAAACGAAGCGGCTTCCCGTCCGGTACATACTGTTCCTACCAGGAAACTGCCCATACAAAATATCAAGTACTGGCAAAAAATGGCGGCTGCCCTGGCCGGTATCATTTTCTTGTCAGTTATCACTTTTCTCCTCTTCAAAAATGCGAGTGGTGACATGGTCACCTATCGTACTGCTTATGGTGAAACACAAACCATTACCCTTCCCGATAGCTCCACGGTAACCCTGAATGCCAATTCTACTTTAAAGTACGCTGCTACTTGGGAAAGTTCTTCCCGGCAGGTTTGGCTTGAAGGGGAAGCTTTCTTCACTGTAGAGCATACCGTGAACGATAGTAAATTTTTGGTGCATACCGACCTGGTAAATGTAGAAGTGCTGGGCACAAAGTTTAACGTGCGCCAGCGAAGGGGTAAAGCCCGTGTTGTGCTGAATGAAGGGAAAGTGAAACTCAGCAAAAACCAGGAGGAGGTTACCGAAAACGTAATCATGAAACCCGGTGAACTGGTGGAAGTAACCCAAGGCCGGACGGAATATGCCAAAAAAAAGGTGAATACCGAACTATATACCTCCTGGACAGACAATAAGCTCATTTTTGACGGAACCCCGGTGGCCGAAATAGCCCAGCTACTGGAAGATAATTATGGTTTTGAAGTAGTGATTAACGATACTACCCTGGCTACCAAAAAGTTCAAAGGGGCCGTAGATGTTCACGATATCCAGAGCCTTTTAGGGCAAATGAGTAAAGTGTTTCAGATTGATATTGAACAAAATGACCAGAAAATACTAATGAAACCCCGAGAGCGATAATTAATAATAAAATTTTTCATTACCCTAAACCTATATGTTATGAAGAAATCAATACAACCATTCTATTATTGGTTGCTGATCGCCATCCTGTCAAGTAGTGGCATGAGCACCTATGCACAGGCACCCCTGGCCTCCCTCGGTCTACAGGGTCATAAGTATGAGCCTCGACAGGCCACTTCACTCATTGAAGTATTGTCAGATTTGGAAATTAAGTACCAAACCACTTTTAGTTACGATCAGGGTTTGCTGCAAAACAAGATAGTAAATACAAAGTTGGTAAAAGTCGCGGAAGGGGATTTGGCAGCCACTCTCACCAAATTGTTGAAGCCTTTCCGCCTCAGGTATGAAAAATTTGACGAAGAAACCTACGTCATCTATGCTGAGGAAGCACCCAAAACCCTGGAAAAAACAGAAAAAAGGCTGTTCCAGCATTTTAATAACGGAGGCGCCAGCGCCCCGGAGCTTTTGCCAAGCCTTCAGGTCAGGAGTATTGAAACTACAGTACAGCTTGATAAAACCATTTCCGGCAAAGTAACCGATGAAAACCAGGATGGATTGCCCGGTGTAAATATCGTAGTAAAAGGCACTACAGTTGGAACGGTAACGGATGTGAATGGAAACTACCGCCTCTCTGTGCCCGATGAAACCACAATCCTTTTGTTTTCTTCTGTAGGGTATGCCACGGAGGAAGTATCAATTGGAGGGCGTTCTGTAATTAACCTGGAAATGGTGCCGGATATACAGTCGCTTTCTGAAGTAGTAGTAATTGGTTACGGCAGCGTGCAAAAACGCGACCTCACCGGGTCGGTTTCTTCAGTGAGCAGCGAGGACATAAAAAGAGTACCCGTGCTCGGTTTAGACCAGGCTTTACAAGGGCGTGCCTCGGGGGTGTACGTTACCAACAACAACGCCAATCCCGGAGGAGAGGTAAACATCCGTATCAGAGGCACTAACTCTGTTCAGGGGTATAACGAACCGCTTTACATCATAGACGGATACATTGGCGGAAACATCAATACCGTAGACCCCAATGATATAGCATCGATGGAAGTACTGAAAGATGCTTCCTCAACGGCTATTTACGGTGCCAGGGGAGCCAATGGGGTGGTCATTGTCACTACAAAAAGTGGAACCAAGGGCCAGAATAACCTTTCATTCAATATGTTTTATGGGTGGCAGACACCCAGAAAAAAAGTTGACCTGATGGGGGCGCGGGATTATGCATCTTTCATAAACCGCATCAATGAAGACCGGGGCGACCCCCTCACCTACCCCAATCTGGACAACCTGTCTGCTGATACCGACTGGCAGGATGAAATTTTACGCACTGCGCCCTGGCAAAACTACAGCCTTGCGGCCAGCGGAGGTAGCGATAAATTGAATTATTATGTTTCGGGCGGATACGTAAACCAGCAGGGGATTGTAAAAGAAACCGGGTACGACCGCTTTAATATTCGGGCAAATTTTGATGCCCGTATTTCTGATAAAATCAAAATGGGCGCCCGCCTGGGGCTGGCCAGAATAAACCGTACCCGGCAGCAGGGAGAAGAATTTGGCGGTATTTCCAATGTTTTCCACCCGGTTTCCCAGGCACTGTTGCTGCCTCCTACCCGTTCGCCCCGCGATGAAGACGGCAACCTGCTTCCTGAAGTGATAGACGATAATGGAAGTTCCCGTGAGAACCCGCCCTACCACCTTGAGAATGTGACCAATGAGGTTTTTGCTACCAATTTTACCGGTAACTTGTACGCAGAGTTTCAACTGCTGAACCCTTTAAAATTCAGGACTTCGCTGGGTTTCAATATTTCTGACCAAAAACTGAACCGCTACAAGCCTTCCCATGTGTTCGAGTCTAATGATGGTAACCGGAACCGGGCCGACGTGGATACACGCTTTAATACTGGCTGGCTGAATGAGAACTACCTTACTTTTGAAAAAAGAATGGGCATACATGAGCTGGAGGCAGTGGGAGGAATCACTTTGCAAGGCAATTACTACGAGAGGCTGAACACAGTGGTGTACGACTTTGCCGTAGATGATTTCGAATACCACAACATCAGCGCAGGCTCTACCATCAATACCTACAATACCGATATGAGCGAGTGGACGCAGGTGTCATTTTTTGGGCGCTTGCATTATGTGTTGAATGATAAATACCTGTTTACCATCAACGGCCGTTACGATGGCAATTCTAAATTTGGTAAAGACCATAAATGGGGCTTTTTCCCGTCAGGGGCTGTGGCCTGGAGATTATCGGATGAAGATTTTATCCAGGACCTGGGCGTGTTTACCGATTTGAAACTGCGTGCCAGCTATGGGGTTTCCGGTAGTGAAGCCCTGGGGCCTTACAATTCCCTTTCGGCCATGGCCTCTAATAGTGAGGCATATATCATTGGCGGATCACCCGTGGTAGGCTTTTGGCCAAACCGCCTGCCAAACCCTGCCCTGCGTTGGGAACAAACCACACAACTGGACATCGGCCTTGATTTTGGGGTACTGAATGGGAGGTTGAACTTCGTAATGGATTATTTTGATAAAACTACCGAAGACCTGTTCCTGAACCGCCCGGTACCCCAAACTTCAGGCGTAAGCACCATTCGTCAAAACATCGGCAGCCTCAGCAACTCCGGGTTTGAATTTGGCATTGATGCCGTTCCGGTAGACGGGAATTTCTCATGGAATGTATCGCTCAACGGTACGTATCAGCAGTCTGAAATCCTGGATTTGGGTGACGAAGAAGAAATCATTACCGGTAATTTTGGCGGTAGCCTCAAAGTAGGCAATATGCAAGTAATGCGGGTGGGTGAGCCACTCGGTTCTTTCTTCGGGTACGAAACGGCCGGAACCTGGAACACCACCGACGACCTGGAAGCTTACACCCAGTTTGGCAACGGTGTAGAAGCAGGGGATGTAAAGTTGGTTGATTTTAACCAGGATGGGGATGTAAACGAAGAGGACAGGCAGATTATTGGATACGCCCAACCCAAGTTCTACGGAGGGATCAATAATAATTTCAGCTATAAGAATATTGACCTTTCCATATTTTTCCAGTGGACAGCCGGCAACAATGTGTTCAATGCTACCAGTTACAATATTTGGGACCCGGGCAATACCAGTAGTAAACATGAAGGCCTGAAAGATGCCTGGACGCCCGAAAATCAGGATACGGACATTCCGCGAGCCGGTACACTCATGCCCAAGGTAATCTACGATATGTATGTGGAAAATGCCTCTTTCATAAGAATGCGGGAAATCACATTGGGTTATACCTTGCCCGACAACCTGCTGGAGCGGTTGAATATCAATACGTTGCGGTTTTATGTAACCGGCACCAATTTGCTCACCTTTACAGAATACACTGGTTATGACCCCGAAGTAAATATTGCGGGAGGCAGTATTTCTGTTATCAATACCGACAATGGTAGTTACCCCCGGGCCAAGTCATTCATTCTGGGATTGAACCTGACGTTCTAAGCTATTTTACAACCGAAAAATAAAGCATACAATGAAACGATATATTCTGATTCCGATAGTGGCCCTGCTGATGATTACGGCACAGGGTTGTGAAGAGTATTTGGAAGAAAACCCAAAAGCATTTGCTTCTTCCGAAAACCTGTTTAATTCAACCAATGGCATCACCCAGGTGTTGCATGGGGTTTATGAAGCCGGACGTAACGTATACAGAGGGCGTTATTATGTAATGATGTTCGGCATTACTTCCGATGAAATTTATTACAGAAACTCCAATACCAGCCGGATAGAAATGCAGAATTTTGTGTTTACCCCTACCAACGGTAACCTGGGGCGTTTTTGGCAAACCAACACTTTCGGCATAGCCCGTGCCAACCAAATAATTGAAGGCGTGCAGGGTTTTCCTGATGAAGAATTTGCCAACCGGATTATTGCTGAAGCCAAATTTTTAAGGGCCTGGTATTATTTCGGGCAGGTGCGTGCCTATGGTGCTGTACCCCTGATTACCGAGTATGAAAACGCGGATCTGTTCCCTCCGGCATCGGGCATTCCTCAGATTTATGAACAAATCATAGCCGATTTACAGGAAGCTGAACAACACTTACCTGGCTGGCAGGAAATCAGCGGGGAAACCGGCAGGGCTACCCGTGGTGCTGCCAAATCGTTGCTGGGGCAGGTTTACCTGACCATGGCCACCACACCCGAAACGGCCGATGCTCAATATTTCGATATGGCCGCGGCCAAACTGAAAGAGGTGATTGACACCGAAGGTTATGGTTTGATTGAAGATTATGCTCCGGTTTTCTGGCCTGAGAATGAAGGAGGCCCGGAAGATATTTTCTCTTACCAGTTTGAGCCCAATACCCGGAATAATAACAGCATCATGGCTGATTTTAGTCCAAACCCGGACGTATACAACCAGCGGGGGTACAATAACTTTCATATAGAACCTGCTTTGTATGATATGTTTGAACCCCAGGATGAAAGGCGGCAGTTGATGATCAAAGGAGAATATACGGTATACCATTACAACGAATCCGGAACACTGGTAGACTCTTCTATGCATGAAACCCCGGATGGGATGGCCTTTACCCAGAAATACCAGGACCCCGAATGGAGCAAGTATTCTCATAATAACCACGGTACCAATCTGCCTTTAATCCGCTATGCTGACGTACTCTTGATGTACGCAGAAGCTGTGAACGAATCGCAGGGGCCCACCGCTAAGGCATACATGGGCATTGATATGGTAAGGGAAAGGTCAAACGCGAGCATGCTGCCAAGAGGGCTAAGCCAGGATGCCCTGCGACAGGCCATCCGCAATGAGCGGTATATGGAATTTCACGGGGAAGGTGTACGCTGGTACGACCTTGTACGCTGGGGCATGCTTAAAGAACGGGTAGAGGCCATAAGGCCCGGTGTAACTGTGAGCTGGCCCAAGCACCGCTTTTTCCCCATTCCTCAAAATGAAGTGGACGCCAACCCCAACCTAGACCAGAACGATGGATATGTTACAGGTGAGTGATATTGTATGTTAAAACCCCAATACCTTTGAAGACTTCTGAAGTTTCTGAAACTTCAGAAGTCTTTTTCTTTTGTTAATAGAAACCAAATTTTCGTATTTTACCCAAAAATACATGCCATGATAAAAAATACCATTTGTGTCATCTTAATCTTTGTCTCCTTTGCTGCACCAGCACAGCAAAAAGACTATCTCTTTTACATACAAACCCATGCCGATAATCTGATGGCTCACGGAAAAGATGAATACGGAACCGTAAAAACCAATATGCTCGCTTCTGTGATTGACACCCGGGATATGAGCGTGCCCCGATCGGGCGTGCCGGCTACGGAAGGCACCCGTTCGCACGACAGGGCCGTGGGAGGCAGTAACTTCTATCATGATGTGGAAACCATCAAGCTGTTTAAAACTCTGAGTGAATTAACAGGCAATGATAAATACCAAAATTTTACGGTGGATTATGCCCGTGACTTTTTAGCAAACTGCCAAAATGAATACTCCGGATTGCTGGGCTGGGGCGAGCACCTTTACTATAACTTCTATGCAGATTCGGTAATGGTGGGTGATATTGAAAACCCCAGAGATGATAAATACCATGAATTTTTGAAAGAAACCCCGCCCTGGGCATTTCTATGGGACATAGATACGGCAGCCGTAAGAAAAGCCATTGCCGGGGTGCGTTACCACTTCCGAAGCCCTGTTACCCAAAGCTTTCTTTTTAACCGCCATGCCTATTATTACAAACAAAATAAAAGAGAATACCGGGGGCTGGCCCAGCATCAGGATGGCGGGCAACCCTGGATTAAACACAGCGGGCTGCAATGTTACTCATTCACATTTCTTCATGATAATTCTCAAACTCCAGAATGGAGGCGGTGGGCAGAAGGGGCTGGTTCTTTGTATTGGAACTATCGCAATCCGGTAACCAACCTTACCGTCTCCTGTATTGATGATCCCCGGCCTAATGCTGCCCATGCTTCCTTGAATTCTATGAGCATATTGAGCTATTATTTGCTGAAATCCTGGCAGTTGCATCCGGAGTTTTCTCATTTCAGGGCAAGGGCCGAAGTTATGCTGAAATCTGCCGAAAAATACTCCTGGGATGCGGAAAGAAAAGGGTATTACAGCGGGCTGAACCTGGACGGAACCGTTTTCGACAATGAATTAATCCCGGTGATTTACACAGGCTACGGAGGCTCTGATATCATTGCTTTTGGCCGCATTGCCGCCTATTTTTATCAAACTACTGGCGATGAGGCGTATAAAGAAATGGTACAAAAAGTAGCCGATATGCTCCTCACCACCACCTGGCCCGATGATTTTGTGGTGAACAGCCTGGCAGCAGCCCTGCAATTTTCTTTGGATGCTTATGAAGTTTTGGATGATAAACGCATGTTACAATCGGCCAAAAATTATGCAGCTATTGGTATAGACAAGCTTTGGAGCGGTAAACTCTTCGTCCGCCAGCCAGGCGATCCGTATTATGAAGCCAAACTGGGCACCAATGAATTCGTAACAGGGATTTTGCGTTTGCATTTGACAGAAAGTAATCAGGAGGAAGAAGCCACACTCACCCATTGGTCGTTTTAGTGCCTTTTTCAACTTTGAAAAAGCTGAGGTAAAGCGTAAATGATGCGTTGCGGTTCTACAGCGGGATACGGTGATAAAGACATCTTGATGCCATAGCTTTGTCAAAGTTTCCCAAAGAAATTATTAAAGTACAAGGTTTTTTGTTATATATATAAGACATATTTGGTTTAAAATCCTAATTGCTAATTATTGCAACCTAGGGTAAAAAATAATAGCGTTCTTCGTTCTTCTCGGATGAGCGGGAGCGAATTCCGGGATCTCCCACTTCAAAGCAGGAGGTGCCAGAATAAATCCGGCAAGGATCCCTATTTTTTAACCCTATGATAATTTGTCAGTACATCTAAACCCTAAACTTTTTGAGTTAAAGAAATATGGTTTTGGCTTGTTAAACACTTTTCAAGCACGTCAAACTCCAAACATAAAACTGTAAACTCTCCCTTCATTCAGTCGATTATGAAACATTTACAAAACACGATTTTACTTCTTTTTCTGGCGATTATTTACACCGGCTGTCCTTCATCAGCAGAAAAAGGCCGGGAAACAAATGCTGCCAATTTCCGCCCAAATATCCTCTGGATTGTGGTAGAAGATATGTCGGACCACTGGGGGTGTTATGGAGAAACCACCATACAAACGCCCCATATTGACCAACTGGCGGCAGAAGGTGAACTGTTTGAAAAGGCTTTTGTAACGGCCCCGGTTTGCTCGCCCAGCCGCTCAGCCATGGTTACGGGAATGTATCAGACTACCATTGGCGCGCACAACCACCGCAGCCAGAATGTGAAAGGAAAAGCTGGAGGCAATGAAGCGTATTACGATAGTTACCAACTGCCCGATGAAGTGCCCTTCCTTCCCGAGCTTTTTCAGGAAGCTGGATATTACACGGTGCTGGGAGGAGAGCAAAAGTCGGGAAAAACCGAAGGTGGCTCTCAAAAACTGGGTAAATCTGATTACAACTTTACCTGGAATTTTGACTGGTATGATGCCAACGACTGGGAAAACCGTCAACCCGGCCAGCCGTTTTTCGCGCAAATACAGCTTAAGGGAGGGAAAAACAGAAGCGTGCAGGTAGAAAACCCGGTGGATCCTTCAAAAGTAACATTACCGCCTTATTACCCGGATGATGAAGTATTGCGCAAAGACTGGGCGGAGTACCTGAATACCATCATCCACCTGGACGGGCAGGTACAGGAAATTATGGCCCGCCTGGAAGCCGAAGGCATTGCCGACAGTACGGCCGTTTTCCTCTTTACCGACCACGGTATCAGCCACCTGCGGGGCAAGCAGTATTTGTATGAAGAAGGGATGAAAATCCCCCTGATTGTGAAGTGGCCCGGCGTAACCCAACCTGGTACCCGCCGCAACGATTTGGTAAGCCATATTGATATCGCGGCTACTTCTTTGCACATGGCCGGTATTCCTATCCCCGAAGTAATGCAGGGACAGGCTTTTTACGGGGAAAATTTCCAGCCTCGCGAGCACGTATTTGCTGCCCGCGACCGTTGCGACGAAACCGTAGACCTGATGCGGGCCGTACGTACCAATCGTTTTAAATATATTCGCAATTTTTTGCCAAACAAGCCACATGCCCAGCCCAACCAATACAAAGACGGCAAAGAAATCATGCAGCACATGCGGGCAATGTATGCAGAAGGTAACCTTAAGCCTGAAACGGCTCAATATTTTGAGCCTACCCGCCCGGCAGAAGAGCTGTATGATTTGGAAAGCGATCCTTTTGAAATGAATAACCTGGCAGAAGACCCTGCTTTTCAGGATACTTTGCAGCAAATGCGGGCAACCCTGCTTGCCACAGTAAAAGCCACCCATGATTTAGGTTTTGTGCCTGAACCCATCGCTGAAGTATTGGGCAAAAAATATGGCAATAAATACTTCATTTTACAGCAACCTGAGTACCAAAACCTCATCAGCGAATCTATACAAGCATTGAGGTTAGATGGGCAAAAAGATGTAAAAGACTTACAGGAGAGGCTGAACCATGCAAAAGCCTCCATAAGGTTTTGGGCAGCTTATGGCCTGGGCAACCTGGGAAGTGAAGCAGCCGGTGCGGTTCCTTCTTTGAGTACTGCCCTTCAGGATGAATCAGATGCCGTAAAAATTGCAGCTGCCCGGGCCTTGTGCCTGATGGACCGCACCGAACCGGCCCTGCAAATTATGACAGACAACCTGAACAATGATAACCTGATTGTGGGTTTGTACGCAGCCCTGTTTATTGAAGATTTGGGCGAGCCTGTAGCAGGCAAAATATTGCCGTTTATTCAGGAAGCACAGGAAAACCCCTACAATTTCACCCGCAGGGTAGCCGATAGGATGAATGAAAATTTGAGCGGGCAATCCCAATAGTTAATGCACACTTGTGTCTGGTACTTACCCGTGATAAGCACAAGAAGTGCCGGACACGTATACCGAAGCCGTAACACCAAACCTCCATGTCAGTGGAGAATTAAGCCCTTTTTTGGTGTATGCGAACTGGGAAGTCGGGGACGCAGCACTCCGGCAAGACTTTTTGTTTGTACTTAGACAATTTCTTCCCCTCCTACTACGTCGAGCAAGGCTTTTACTTCTTCTACTTTGTAGGGATCTCCAAGTTTTTCAAAAGAAACGATTAAATTTCGAAGTACCCGCCGGATAATGTCAGGACTTTCACAGGGCTGATAAAACATTTCTGTAGGCGCAAGTTTTAGTTGTGCAATGTAATTATCGATATCAGATTTGGAAAAGATCAGCCCCCGGTTAAAGACATTGATATAAAATTGTGTGGCCTTAGATTTATAAGTTAGAATGAAAAGGTTGGGAAGGTTTACACCATACACAGGCAGTTTGAGTCGCTGGGCCACGAGCATGTAAATGATGCAGAGCGAGATGGGGTTCCCTTTTTTGGTTTCGAGCACTACATTAATCATAGAATTGCCCGGTGTGTGGAAGTTTTTTGCATTGGCTCCAAACTTAAGCTTACTGAAAAAAATAGAGTTCAGGATTTTAATCTGGTCCAGCGGGTGCGCGTCAGTTTTAAATTCCAGCCAAACTTCGTAATAAATTTGCTCCAGTGATCTTTTAATACTTTCCAGTGATAAATCGGGGTATTGATAAGTAGAAATCAGCCATGCGCCTTCCAGCAAATCTTGTTGACTATTTTGATACCAGGCTGCTAATTTCTCTCTAAGACCATCAAACTGCAAAGTATGGATAATATCTTCAATACGGCGTTGTACGTGTGGGTTTAAACTACTTTCCCACTCTTTTTCCAAATGTGGTATGACAGCATTCCCGTAAGAAATAATCTTCTCTTCCACGTGCTCCAGCACTTCCGGATCCTCGTCGTCTAATAAAGATAATAATGCTTTCAGTTCTTTATCATTCATCCGTATAAGGGGTAATTCAAATTTAAATATGCACAATTTAGTGGCAGCAGGCAGCGGCAGTTTACCAGGCTGCTACTGCCGCTGCCTACTGCCAACTGTTATTTACTCTTATCCTTTCCTCCAAACAGCGAAAAGTGGACATACCTGCGGGGGTTATCCTGCAAATCAATGAATAAACTATCCAAATCAACAAGCGTTTTGTTCAGATTATTATAAACTGAGTCGTCATTCATCAGTTTACCCAAAGTGCCGTCTTCTTGTTTCAGTTTGTCTACGGTGGTTTGCAGACTTTTCAGGGTAGCGTTAGCTTGCAATACGGTTTGGTTCAGCTCCAGTTCGTTTAGGCTGTCGGCCAACACGTTCATTTTGGCAAGCAGGGGGGCTACGCCATCATCTTCATCGGTGAGAGAAGCCGAAAGGGATTTCAGGTTATTGGTGATTTGAGAAATATCACGTCGGTTACTTTCAATCACAAGGGCAATGCTGGTAAGAATACTATCAATTTTGAATTTAGTAGTTTCAAAGCTACTCAGGGTAGTATTTACAATATGTATGGTAGATTTGACGCTGTCTACCATCGGGAGGGCTGTTTCTTTCAGTTCACTGGTAATATCCTGTGCATGTATACCGATGAGTGTATCTCCTGCATAAGAGGGCACCGATACATTGCCAGGATTGAGTTCAATTACCTTGTTTCCTAGTAAATCGCTGCTGCGCAAGATGGCTTCGGCATCGGCTCCTACCGCAATATCTTCGTTTAACTCAAAACTGACCAGGATTTGGTTATTCCTGTCTTGTAAAACCATGATGTTGCTTACGCGCCCCACCGGGTAACCGCTCAGCGTAACCTGGTTAGATTCTGCCAGACCCTCTACATTGTCATATACCACATGAAAAGTATTGGTAGGGTTGAAAAAATCGATACCTTTTAAAAATTGAACACCAAAATAAAGAACCACTACTGCCACGATGGCAAGTAATGCCACTTTTACTTCTTTAGAAATTTTCACGTATGAGTAGTTTTAATTAGGTTCACATTAAAATTTTCCGTTATTAGACGAACATACAAACTTTGACAAAATGTTGGTTTCATGCACAGTAGAGCAGCTCACTGAGCCACCTTACAAAAAAAATAGTTTTGTCAAAGTTCAGGCCCATAACGAGGGCGTAAATTAATGAATTGTCAGTTCATCCCCTCAATTTCCTGCTTATAATCCCGAAAAGCCCTAAAGATAGCCGATGCTATATATACTTGTCCACGCTCAGAGTTCAAAAATTTTTCTTCTTCTTCATTGGTAAGGTAGCCCACTTCTACCAAAACGCTGGGCATGCTGGTGAGATAAAGCACCCAAAAGCCTGCCTGGCGAACACCCCGGCTGCGCCTTCCCACTCTTTGGGCAAATTGTTTTTCAATCTTTTCGGCCAGGCGCAGGCTGTTTTCCTGATAAGCATTTTGATAAAGCGAAAAAAGTATGTGTGATTCAGACGAAGCCGGGTCAAACCCTTCATAATGTTCTTCATAATTTTCTTCCATCAAAATCACCGAGTTTTCGCGTTTGGCTACCGCCAGGTTTTCTTTAAAAGTATGTGTACCCATCACATACGTTTCGGTGCCGTGTACGCTGCCACTGTGGGCAGATGCGTTGGCATGTATGGAAATGAACAAATCTGCATCATTTTTGTTCGCTATTTCAGCCTTAACGTGTGGTGGACTATACTCATCGGTAGTGCGGGTTTGTATTACCTCTACATCGGGGAGATATTTATTGATGGTGCGGCCCAACTCGAGTGCGATGGCCAGGGTAACATCTTTTTCATTAGAAACTTTGCCATGCGTACCCGGGTCTTTGCCACCGTGTCCGGCGTCAATTACGACTTTCCGCACTTTGTACTGCGCCATACCGGCAGGATTGAAGGCATCTGACAGCAAGAGTAATAAAAAACATGAAATGAAAATGATATTTTTCACGTTACTCCAGTAGTTAGTAAGAACAGAAGTATAATTTTGCACAAAAATGTTACTTTTTCTGTAAAACTGAAAAAACCACGTTTGTATTATCTTACCTACATATTTTTTGCCATTTTCTTCATAATGGCACATTTTCCGGGTACAGCCCAGGAAATTAAGGTATCCGGGCAAATTCCTGATACTACAGGCGTGGTTCCCCTTCCACAAGCCGATACCCTTCCTGCCACTCCTTCCGATACCATTCCCTCTGATACCACCCTCGTTGAAGAACCTACAGGCGATGTGCAAACTACCATTGATTACGACGCTGAAGACTCCATCCATTTTGATGTGGTAAACCAAAAAGTATACTTGTACGGAAACGCAAAAATCACGTACGGGGAAATTCTCCTGGAAGCCGCGCAAATTGAAATAGACTGGGTCAACAACATGCTCACGGCCCAGGGTGGCATTGATTCTGCCGGAAACCCCATAGGCCAGCCCATATTTACCGACGGCCCCGAGAAGTTTGATACCCAGGGCATTCGCTATAATTTCAAAACCCGGAAAGCTTTTATCACCGGGGTTACTACCGAGCAGGAAGAAGGGCTGGTGTATGGAAAAACCGTAAAGAAAAACGAAAAAGACGAGGTTTTTATCAGCGATGGGTGGTTTACCCCCTGCGAGTGCGAACCGGGGGAAGTGCCTGACCTGTACATAAAATCGGATAAAATGAAGCTCACCAAAGATGTAGTAGTAACAGGTCCTTTCCATCTGGTGCTTACCGATGTGCCTACGCCTTTGGGTTTGCCGTTTGGGATTTTCCCCAAGCCCCGCAAGCAAAATTCGGGCATCATTGTGCCGGCGTATGGTGAAGAGCGGCGGAGGGGGTTTTTCCTGCGGGATGGCGGTTATTATTTTGACATCAATGAGTACGTAAATCTTACGCTATTGGGTGAAATCTATACCAAAGGAAGTTTTGGGTTTACGGTGCGTTCAAATTATACCAAAAGATATGCCTATAGTGGTAATTTAAACTTTCGGTTTAATCAGCAGATATTGGACCCTGATAGCAATGACCCGGAAATTTCAAAAGATTTTAGCCTTGCATACAGTCATACTCCGGCCAGCGTAGGAAAAAACAGCCGGTTTTCGGCTTCAGTGAATATTGCGACCCAAACGTATAACCAAAACAACCCTACAGGCAATGTGGATGATAACCTTCGCACTACGTTGAGTTCCAATGCTTCGTACAGTGTGAACTTTCCGGGGTCCCCGTTTAATTTATCGATGAGTGCCCGGCACAACCAAAACCTGATTACGAACATTGTGAGCGTGAATTTGCCCGATTTTTCATTGAACATGAACAGCATTACGCCATTTCAGGGAAAAAACAGCTCGGGCAGGGGCAATGTATTTCAACGCATCCGTTTGGGGTGGAACATGGTAGGTACAAATCGTATTACCAATGCACCACAAACCACGCCCGGAGGGATTAGCCGCGATAAAATTATTGGTGCTGATGCGGAGCCGGATACGCTTGCCTTTAACTTTGAGAACCTGCCTACGCTTTTGGGACGTGCGCAAAATGGAATACGGCATTCTATCCCTATTTCCACCAACTTCAACCTTTTGCGGTATTTTACGGTTTCGCCCAACTTTAATTATGAAGAAATATGGTACTCCAAGCAATTGGACTACACTTTTGTACCCGATAGCAACAAAGTAGCCATAAAAGAAGTGAGCGGGTTTAATCGGGTGTATAACTACAGCATGGGGGCAGGGGTGTCTACCCGTTTGTACGGCACTTATTTTTTTAAAGGGCCTAAGGTGCAGGCCATGCGGCACACCGTAGTGCCTACCATCAGTTTTGGTTACCGTCCTGATTTTGGCGATCCTAAATATGGCTATTATGAAGAGGTGCGAATTGATACGGCTGTGGTAGAAGACCCACGCTTTGGTAATGACCAGAACGTAAAGTTGCTTTCTAAATACAATGGGTTTGCCTATGGTGCTCCTTCGGCGGGTGAGAGTGGCTCGCTCGGGTTCAGTCTGAACAACCAGCTTGAGATGAAAGTGAGTAATGAGAATGATACCACGGAGAATGCCGACCCTACTAAAAAAGTGCCCATTTTGGAAAACCTTTCGTTCAACAGTAGTTACAACTTTATTGCTGATTCGTTCAAGCTGGCACCCATCAGTATGTCGGCCCGTACCCGCTTGTTTAACAATAAAATTAATATTGCGGCCAGCGCTACTTTAGACCCTTATGCCTATATTCCTGAAAATGAATTTACCGGAAGCGAGGAGCCTTCAGACACCAACGTCAAAATAGACCAGTATGCATGGCAGGCGGGGCAGGGCATTGGGCAAATTACTTCGGCCAACCTGAATATCAGCACCAACCTGAACCCCAAGGCGAATGAAGACAAGGAAAGTGATAATTTGACAGAAGAAGAGCTGGAATATGTCAATACCCACCGCGACCAGTACGTGGACTGGAGCATTCCCTGGAACGTCCGCCTGACATACCGCATCAGCTATAGCCGGAACCCCAGGGTATCGGATGAGGAAGAGAATTTCTTTGACAGGATTACCAGTAACTCACTTCAGTTTAACGGGGATTTGAGCCTGACAGAAAAATGGAAAGTCAATTTTACCTCAGGTTATGACCTGAAACGGCAGGAATTTACCATGACCAGCATCGACATCCGTCGCGATTTGGGCTGTTTTGAGATGAGTTTCAACTGGGTGCCCTTCGGCCGCTTCACCTCTTTCCACTTTCAGGTAAATGTAAAATCTTCTTTATTAAGCGACCTCAAGCTGCAAAAACGCAATGCTTTCTACGATCAGTTTTAGGGAAGGCACAAAGCACCAACGGGCAAGTCCTATACAATACTTAATCCTCAAATATCAATTTACAAAACGTTGAATGTGTGTCCGAAAGCGAACAAAACTGTACGCTGCCGAACAAATATGCACTTGTTATTATTTGTAAATAATTGAAAATGAGATGGTTAACCCAGTGGCACACAAATTGAAAACTACCTCAATAAATAACGTCAAACTCCAGACACTAAACACGAGACACTAAACTCCAAACCGCAGCGGCGTCGGACGGCCGATGCCGACCGCAAAAAACTTCAAACCATAACCTCATTCCCATGAAAACAAACAAGCTCATTCTTTCGCTTAGCATTCCGGTGCTTTTGATAGCACTTTTTTCAATGACTTCTACAGTACTTGGTTTTCTCGACAGCGAAGAAAACACAGTAAAATCCGTAATCAAAAAGCATTATGATGACCCTTATCTGGTGAAAACTTTCCAACTGAACGGACAGGGTAACCTGAATGTGAAAACTTCCGGAGGGAGTATCAGCGTGGAGGCACATGGAGGTAATGAGGTACGGGTTGAGATGTATGTAAAAAAATCAGGTGGAGGATGGTTTAGCAGTGACGATGATATACAAGAAATACTGGAAGAAGAATACAGTATCGATATCTCCAAAGTTGGGAATGCAGTGAGTGCTACCGCCGACAGGAAAAGTAAGCGCTGGAATTCTAACAGCCTGAGCATCGCGTTTAAAGTGAAGGTGCCTTCGGCCATATCCTGTAATTTGAAAACCAGCGGTGGTTCCATCAGTTTATCTGGTGTGGAAGGCCAGCAAAGTGTAAAAACCAGTGGCGGCAGCCTCAATTTGGAAAAGATTACCGGAGATATGGAAGCGCATACCAGTGGTGGAGGTATCAAAATTAATGACTTCACTGGCATGTTGAGCGCACATACCAGCGGTGGTTCTATCAACATGAAAGAATCAGAAGGGGATTTACGTGTAAGCACATCCGGAGGAAGTATCCGCCTGTACGATGTTGTAGGAAGCATAGAAGCCCGTACCAGTGGGGGAAGTATAGAAGCTGAAGTGAAGGTGTTGAAAGATTTACTCACGCTGAAAACCAGCGGCGGCAGCATCAGGGCTACCATACCCGAAGGATTAGGCCTGGACCTGGATTTGCACGGTAACCGGGTGAATACGGTACTGAATAACTTCAGTGGTACTTCAGAAAAAAACAGGATCAAAGGGAGCACCAATGGAGGAGGGATTCCCGTTACCATGCATACTTCCGGAGGCTCTGTTACGCTCGATTATTTTGGCAGTGCTTCGTCCCGATAGCAACGAAGAACTTTAGTATATCAGGCTTTCGGTAAATTGTTTTCCGAAAGCTTTTTTTATGAGTTTCCTTTCGTTTTACAAACAATTTCTTTCCAAACACGTGAAAATATATAGAGGGTGTATGAGAGAGCACACAGATTGTGCTCAAATAAATGTTGAATTAAAATATTTGAAGATATGGAAACTGTTAGTGAAACCTTAGAAAATTATTTGGAAACTTTGGTGGAAAAAAACCGCCGAAGTATTGAAGTATATGATAAAGCAGCCAGTGTCGTGAATAATGAGCCTATGGCCATGCTTTTTGACCGAATGCGTCAGCAAAGGCTGTATTTTGAAAACATATTAGAAAGGATAGTAGAAGAGCAAGGTGGTGAAGTTGAAGAAGAGTTTAACCTGAAAGTGCTGGCCCGCAAAGTGTGGTTAGACATACGCACATTGATGGTATACCGTAACGAATACGATATCTTATCCGAAATCCGGAAAGCAGAAACTTCCCTGAAAAAAAACATAGAAGAAGTACTTGCTGAAGAAGGTATACCGGAAAGCGATCAAAAAATTGTGAGAACACAATTAAAGATAATAGGTGATGACCTTAGAAACATTGAAAAGTTGCAAGCGGAATATTCAGATAAGCTGGGTATTAATTACTAGTGTTTAAAGCGCTACCTTCCAACAGGCAGCGCTTTTTTTTCTCAAGTTTCTTCAACTTAGCCTTCCCTACAAATGCCCTCAGCCTCTCCCAGGCAGTGATTCCAATGAAAATATCCACAAATTCCAATTAATGTAATAATAAAGTGATTTGTGGTTATAATAAACCCCTTGTATCTTCTAACTTTCAGTTCCGAAAATAATAAGTACCGGAATGCGTTGAGTAATTACAAAAGTAAAGTTGTAGTTGCCAGGCCATGTTGTTATGAAAAGAGAACTCCGGATAAAGATATATTGGGTAATGACAATACTTTTTATAATTGCCGCATCAGGATGTCGCAGTGCGGGAATTTCCTGTCCGGGCGTAGGTGGCAAAGCACAGAGCTATGAGCTGAAAGGCAGCCCGAAAGTAAAATACGACAAACATGGCCGGATCAAAAGATAGCCATCAAAGCATTGTGGACGAAAAAAAACTCCCATCCTATTGCAATTTTTTCGCTTATATATACTCCTTTTTATTTGTTTTCTGAGCTTGTCAGTGGCTTCACCACATGCACATGCGCAGGATAAGAAGAAAATATTCTCGATCAAAAAAGATCGTAAACAAAGAAAAGCAAAGCTGCCTAAAAATAACAAAGCACGAAAAGGGGCAAAAAATAAGTACAAAAGACCCCGCTCTAAGTCCTCTTCTAAGCAGGCAGTAGACAATTATACTTCCCCGAAAACAAAAACAAAATCGGGAATAGCAAAAGATAATTACAGGCGCCCCCGGTCTAAAAATATTTCTACAAAAGGGAAGGATACTTTCATTCCCCCTCCTACCCTGCAGAAATCAGGAATAGCCAAAGACAATTACACGCGTCCCCGATCTAAAAATATTTCTACAAAAGGACGGGACACCTACATTCCTCCCCCTACCCTGCGAAAATCGGGAATAGTGCGGGATAACTATAAAAGACCCCGCAGTAAATCCATATCCACCAAAGGAAAAGATACGTATGTGCCACCGCCCACCGTCAGCCCATCCGGAGTGGTGCGGGATACGTACAAGCGGCCCAAAACCATATCAAATGACGAGCGGGTAAAGGTGAATGAAGCTAATGTGTACAGCTCTCCACCGCTTGAAGAAGGTTTAGGCAAGGTAGTGAAGCCACTGGTAGGAAAAAATTCCCCTTCCGTGTTTTATAAATTTGCAAAATATAAGAAAAAGAAAGACAAAGCAGGGCCGGAATCTTCGTTCCAGGGAAATATTAAAACCAAAGGACAAAAGGCTGAAGAACGGTATCATGAAAAACAGGCCAAAAACATAGGAGGATATCAGGGAGAAATAAAAGGTTTAACCGAAAAAGGACAAGATAGATACTATAAAAAACTATCGGACAAGAAAAGTGGTGTTATTGGCGATATGAAGCGTCCTACCCAGCGGGCTGAAGCCAGGTACTACAAGAAATTATCGGAAGATATACATCAATTCAATGGGTTCACCAAGGTGAGGAAGCCCGGAAAAGACATGCACCCAAGCGTAGAGTATTTGGGTGGAAAGACGAAAAACTCCTACCAGCAGCGGGAAAATCATAGAAAAAGAAAAATGTTTTGGTCGCGCATATTCAGAAAAAATGACCAGCCAAAACATCTGGATGAAAAACCTCGTAAGCCCAGATACGATAAAGGAGAAAGTGAAATTTGGTATTATTAATTATATTTCACACCTCTCCATTACCTGTTTTTATTCCATATCCATAGTATGGTCCAAATTAATTTCCGGGGTTTTATGTTTGCCGCTAAATCTCCAAGTGACACCAACATTGATCAGATAGTCAGCAAAGGCAGCATCTCCATGGCGGGGGGTGCCTGTTGCCATTTCTCTTTGTTTATCAGTATAGCTCTGGGTACGATTACGGGCCAGGGCGATGGGTACGCTCACATTAAAAAACAAATTTCTGAAACCATAATTAAAACCAGGCTCAAGGGAAATCACATATCCTGGTCTTCTAAAACCCTCGCTTCCTCCTATTAAATCATATACTGGAATTCCTTCCAGTCTGCCTCCCAGGTAAAAATCTAAGCCATGAACAGGAGTCATGTAGTTAAATCCCAGGCGGACTGCAAATTGGTCAGGCACAGACATGATGGATGAGGATGAGTTACTTCGGGAAACTCCATTAATTTCTCTCGGATTGACCAGGTAGTATGCGTTTCCGGTCAATATAAATGCATTTCCTAATTGTTGGTACCCTTGCAACTCGACGGTTATACCAAAACCTCCATCACCTGGTTGAATTGATTGATCAACAGGGCGGGTTTCAGGCTCTCCATTTTCGCCCACATTGTAAAAAGTATCTGTTGCTTTATAATTACCGGTAGGAAACTTCATTCCTAGGGCAAGCGCAAAGTTGCCCTTAGCATGCTTTTCCTGATTGAGTAACCAATAACCAGCACTTAGGCGTAGATCAGCAAGTCCTTGAGAAGAAGTAGTATGGCGATCTCCTAAACTGTTTCCTCCATGTTCATACATAGAAGAACGATCGTGATACACAAAGGGCACTGTTAAAGTAGCATAAAATCTTTTGGCAAAGGAGTAAGTGAAAGATAAATCCAGAAAATTTGAGTGATTGATCACTTGCGTACCGTTTTCTATGCGGTCGGGTTCTTCATGGTTTCCCCTAAAGTGCCTAAAAGATTTGAAGTACCGATAATTGGCACTAACCATAGACTCACCGGGTATGAGGATGGCACCTCCTCCTGTGCCACCCATACATCCTCCAAAGGACCTGATGGCTACACACCCTTGACCATAGGTTTGCAGGCACAAAAAGGATAATAAAATTATCAACAACAGTTTTGGATTTGGGCCAATCAATTTTCTCCATTGTTCTGGTAAAGAATTAACCATAGACGTAGTAGTTTAAGTGAAAATAGGATGAGTAATATAAAAATAAGAATATTCTAGAATAAAGAAAAGAACATACTACTTACTATTAATTTTTAAATTAATGAAAACACTTTTTTCAGAAAGAACTAAGTACCCTTTGAAACAAAAACGATTGTTATCAGTATTAATTAATTTGTATTATTGTAATCTGTCCTAAGTTAACAATAGAGAAAATATATGAAGTGGGAAGAAATTACATCTTTAGAACAAATTGATGCCATTGTAAAAAACTCAGTGAGTCAGCCAGTTATTATTTATAAACATAGTACACGTTGCAGCATCAGTAGCATGGCACTCAGCAGACTGGAACGGGGATGGAATGAACAAGAAATGGAAAGTGTGCAAACTTATTTCCTGAACCTGCTCAGTTACAGGGACATATCACAGGCAATAGCCGATGCTTTTGACGTGCGGCATGAATCCCCACAAGTGTTGCTCATCAAAGATGGAAAATGCACTTTCCACACTTCACACATGGCCATTTCGTATCAGGCATTAAAAAGCCAAATGGAAAAAAATTCTTGAAATCAGGAAAGAAACCTTTGCCTGTTTCGTTATCAAAATTGAAAGATGACTTCCTGCTTTATATCTGGGTGAAGGCTCAATGCCACAGGGCATGCCAGGGCTGAATCTTTCAGGTGCTCGAGTTGTTCTGGTGAAGCATTTGTGTACTTCAGTCTAAAATCTATTCGTATTTTTGATATTTTACGGGGAGTATTAGCCATAAATTTAGTTACATCCGCTTCCAGTCCGTCTAAGGTTACATGCATTTTATTAGCCTCGATGCCCATAATGGTCATCATGCAACTGTACAATGAAGCACAGGTGAGGTCAGTGGGTGAAAAAGCTTCGCCTTTGCCGTTATTGTCGGTTGGGGCATCAGTAATGATAGTTTCCCCAGATTTGAGGTGAATGCCTTTGGTCCTTAAATTACCCAAATAGTTAGATTTAATAGTGGCCATAAACCAAATTTCCGTTTTTATTGTTAAATTAGTAATGTAATTTAATACATCCAATGATAAAAGACTCTAACAAGAAATATATGCGAACGGGTATCATTTGTATGTGCCTGTTTTTATCGGCTTTTACGCTGAAAGCTCAGGAAAGGGAAGGATACTCGTATAGCCGTGAATTTATTTGGGGCATTAGCAAAAATACAAATTCCGGATTGATAGCCGGTATGGCCTTGAAGTTTAGCCGCAGTCTGCGAAAAGATCATTTTCAGTCATTCGGTTTAGAAATTGTAAATGTAAAGCATCCCAAAGAAGCCCGTTACCATTCGTTCAGTGGTAACACTTACATTTGGGGCAAACAAAACTATTTATTTTCCATAAGGCCACAATACGGAAGAGAATGGGTTCTTTTTAAGAAAGCTCCCCAACAGGGTGTTCAGATTAACGCCATCCTGGCGGGTGGACCCACCATTGGTTTGCTTACGCCCTATTATGTGCGTGTAGATGGAGACCCCGGTGGTAGTACACTAGAACCCTTTGACCCTGAAGTGCATACCTCAACCACCGACATACTGGGTAGTGGGCCTTTTCTCAAAGGATTGGGAGAGTCGGATATCCTCTTAGGGTTGAACGTAAAAGCCTCCCTCAGCTTTGAGTTCGGTACTTTTAAAAACGATGTGACCGGCTTTGAAGCAGGTTTTCAGTTAGAGGCATTTCCCAATGAAGTGATTATTGTACCGGGAGCCGAAAACCGGGCTATCTTTCCTTCTGCTTTTATCATGTTGTTTTATGGTAAGCGAAAATAATTTTGTTGTTTTGCGCTATAAAGCAAGAGAATGAACCCAAAACTTTTCTGCACCGTTAGATGTGCAGGATTAGTACAAACACAAGAAAAAACTTTTCATGATAGAATTACCAGTAATATCTGAAGATGCTACCACAAGAACGCGCAAGCCAGACTGGTTACGTGTGAAACTGCCTACAGGAAAAGAATATGCAAAAGTAAGAACAATTGTAGATGAGTATAAATTACATACTATTTGCCAAAGTGGCAATTGCCCCAACATGGGAGAATGCTGGGGCAATGGTACAGCTACTTTTATGATATTGGGAAATGTATGTACACGCAGTTGTTCTTTCTGTGCTGTGGCTACCGGAAGGCCTCCCGAATACGATGCTGACGAACCCCGCAGGGTAGCCGAAGCTATTCAGTTGATGGGTGTAAAACATGCCGTAATTACATCGGTAAACCGGGATGAACTCAAAGACCGTGGGGCGGAAATCTGGTACCAGACGGTAAAAGAAGTAAAAAACTTAAGTCCGGAAACTACGGTTGAGACTTTAATTCCTGATGTGAAAGGTAATTGGGAAGCCCTTTACCGTATGATAGATGCCGGGCAGGAAGTGGTATCACATAATGTAGAAACAGTAGAGCGGTTGTACAGGGCTGTGCGGCCCCAAGCCAAATA
The DNA here is from genome assembly GCA_965230065.1 of Cyclobacteriaceae bacterium. Classification (GTDB taxonomy): domain Bacteria; phylum Bacteroidota; class Bacteroidia; order Cytophagales; family Cyclobacteriaceae. The sequence continues at coordinate 2,680,772 of OZ245942.1, forward strand.
TTACCGCAGTTTGGAACAACTCAAGCACATCAAAGAATATGGCAAGCGCTCTAAATCAGGTATGATGCTGGGACTGGGCGAAACTGAAGAGGAAGTATATAAAGCTATGGATGATTTGGTAGCGCACGGACTGGATGTGCTTACGTTAGGGCAGTATTTACAGCCTACCAAAATGCACCATGAAGTAATTGAGTTTATTCATCCCGATAAATTTGCCCGTTACAAAGAAGAAGGCTTGAAGCGAGGATTAAAATACGTGGAATCGGGACCGCTGGTACGTTCTTCATACCATGCAGAGCGGCATGTAAATGTATAGAAAATAACTTTTATACGATAAGTAAGGCTGTCGAGAACCGACAGCCTTATTTTTTTGCACTACAAATTAGGCTGAGGCGTTGTCCGTAAGTACGGCTTGATCACTTTATGGCCTTTTGGAAATTTTGAAGGAATGTCCTCATTACTTACAGAAGGCACAATAATGCAATCTTCCCCATGCTGCCAGTCTACAGGCGTGGCCACACTGTGGTCGGCCGTAAGCTGCAATGAGTCAATTACCCGTAAAATTTCATTAAAATTCCTTCCGGTAGATGCCGGATAGGTGAGTATGAGCTTGATGGTTTTATCAGGCCCGATTACGAATACCGAACGTACCGTTGCGGTGGCTGAAGCATTCGGGTGGATCATGCCATACAATAAGGCCACTTTTCTGTCAGAGTCAGCAATAATTGGAAAGTTGACAGTAGTATTTTGGGTTTCATTAATGTCAGGAATCCAGTTATTGTGCGAGTCCAGGTCGTCTACGCTAACTGCCATTACTTTGGTATTGCGCTTCGCAAACTCATCTTTCAACTGGGCAGTTCTTCCCAGTTCAGTAGTACAAACAGGGGTGAAATCAGCAGGATGTGAAAACAATACGCCCCAGCTGTCGCCAAGCCATTCGTAAAAATCAATTTCGCCCTCGGTAGTTTGGGCTGTAAAGTTAGGAGCTGTGTCTCCAAGTCTTAGTTCCATGGTTTTTAAGATTAGGGTTAATATAAAATTATTTGAATAAACGCTTAATGGTTTTGTAACATGATGAATGTAAAGGTAAACAATAGGCTGATAAAAAATTAAAGGATATGCATTGAAAGCAAGATTATTTTGTATTGAATGTTGCTTTATAGTTTATCTTAGTTTAAATTATAGTATTGTATTTTCCTGCCACCTATTCAAAATCAGTACGTTTATTTCTGGGCAAACTAAACTATTGGTATTTGGAATAACTTTCTAAAATAAGCAGGATAATTATGGGCAAACGGTAATCCCATACATAGTGGACAATAATACTTTCTATTTGGTAGTAGATAACTTGAAAGATGTTGTCTTTCAGGTTGACGAAGAAGGTTGCTGGGTATATCTGAATCCTGCATGGGAAAAGATTACTGGTTTTAGCAGGAAAGAAGCCATTGGCTCACACTTTCAGGGATACATACTGCCTGAAGACCGAAAAGAAGTAGTTGCATTATTCAGAAAAATCAAAAGCCATAACACCCTTGATGAACAAACTGTAGCTAGGTTTATCAGCAAATCCGGAAAAGTTATTTGGGCTGAATTATCACTAAAACGCATTCCGGGCCAGGAAATGCTTATTACCGGGTCACTTCAGGATATTACTTCCAGTATTGAGAATGAAAAGCGCTTGAAGACTACTAATAAAAAACTGGTAGAAGGCTTAAGGCGTGAACAGGCCTTAACGGAAGAATATCAATCCCTGAACGAAAAGTTACTGAAAAATGAGGGTGAACTCAGGAAGAAAGTAGATGAGGTTTCAGAATATGCCATTCTTTTTAATCTTACGCAGGACTTGGTAGCTATTGCCGATTTCAATGGATATTTCTTACAACTCAACCCTGCCTGGAAATACACACTCGGTTATACCATTCAGGAACTCCTCAATAAACCATTCCTGGATTTTGTACATCCTGAAGACCGGAAAGAAACATTAAGAGCAGCCCAAAAACTGGGAGCGTCTGATACCGAGTATGTGGAATTTATTAACCGTTACCGCTGTAAGGATGGTACTTACCGTTGGATTTCCTGGAACGCGAAATCTTCTGTAAAACACGGGAAAATATATAGCATTGCCCGGGATATTACAGATCGGGTTGTGATGGAAGAAGTTTTAAAAACCAGTGAGAATAAATTCCGGCTCATCTCTGAAAATTCAGCCGATATGGTGTGTACGCATGATCTGGATGGTACTTATACATACATATCCCCATCAGTAGAATGGCTGCTTGGTTACCAGCCACAAGAACTTATCGGAAGTAGTCCTTATGATTTGTTTCATGCTGATGATATTAAGAGGATCAAAGAAGCTTCGCACGATCCTGTTATAGATATTGCTGAAGAGAACAGGATAGAATACAAGATCAAAAAAAAGAATGGTCAATATATTTGGTTCGAGACTGTATCAAGGCCTATTGTAAATGAAGATAATGTTCCCATAGGCATTCAAACTGCTTCCAGGGATATCTCAAGCCGGAAACATACGGAAAAAGCATTGCGGGAAAGTGAAGAAAAGTACCGATCAGTGGTGAAAGCTCTCAGCGAAGGAATTGTAGTGCATGCAGCTTCAGGTGAAATTACTACGTGTAACATAGCTGCCGAAGAAATTTTGGGTTTAAGTTTTGATCAAATGACCGGGCGATCTTCACTAGACCCCCGGTGGAAGGCTGTTCATGCAGATAGAACTCCTTTCCCTGGAGAAACCCATCCGGCAATGGTTACGCTCAAAACGGGAAAAGCCCAACGCAACGTAATAATGGGAGTACATAAGCCTGACGGGGAGCTGACATGGATAACAGTAAACTCACAACCTATCTTTACGGAAGATAAAAAAAACATTCAGGCTGTAGTAGCTTCTTTTACCGACATAACAACACAAACAAAAGCTGAACAAGCCCTGCGGGAAAGTGAGCGCAGGATGAAAACCTTAATAGCAAACACGCCAGCGGTTGTTTATCGATGTGCTAACGATGAAGCCTGGACGATAGATTTTATTAGTAAGGAAATTCAGAACATAAGCGGATACCCCATAGAAGATTTAGCCAATAATCAGCTGAGGTCATACAACAGCATCATTCATCCGGATGACCGTCAGTATGTACGGCAAGTAGTAAACCATGCTTTAGAAGAAAAGCAGTCTTTTCAAATGGAATATAGGATACTTCATCGGAATGGTTCTATCCGGTGGGTGATGGGGAGAGGGCAGGGGGTGTTAGGTAAACAGGGTAAAGTGAAATTCCTGGATGGTATTGTGCTGGATATTACTGATAAAAAGAATATAGAAAGGAAAATTAAACGGCAGAATGAACAACTGAAAAAAGCAAATCTGGAAATGGATAATTTTGTATACAGGGTTTCGCATGACTTACGTGCTCCTTTGTCCTCTTCTTTAGGACTTATTGAAGTAATTCGTAATGAGCACGATGAGGAAAATAAAGATGCCTATTTAAAGCTAATGCATGATATGCTTCAAAAGCAGGATAAGTTTATACAAGATATTCTGGATTACTCCCGAAATGCGCGGCTCACCCCACAAATAACAGAAATTAACTTCGAGGAACTCATTGAGGAAATACTGGAGCAACTAAGGTTTATCAACAATGATAAAAAAATAAAACAAGAAGTTAAAATCAGTCAGAAAAGTACGTTTTATTCTGATAAGGATCGGCTGAAAATTATTCTGAGTAACCTGCTATCCAACGCAATTCGGTATGCAAACCCAAAACGCGCTGATTCTTTTGTGGAAATAAAGATAGTGGCAGGGTTGCAGCACACCAATATACGGGTAGAAGATAATGGCATAGGGATTCACCAGCAGCATTTAGATAAAGTTTTTGATATGTTTTACCGGGCCACAGACACCAGCCCGGGCTCAGGGTTGGGGTTGTATATCGTGCACGAAGCTGTAAAAAAACTCAATGGTCAGATTAAGGTAACTTCTGCTATTGGGGAAGGAACTCGTTTTATGCTTGAAATACCAAACAATAAAATATAATATTCATTAAACATATAAGTCATTCATCCTGCTGCTTTCCTACAGGTACAAAAAATGAAAAAGAAAAGCTCAGGATATTGTCATTACCGTCCTTAGTGCCAAGCTGCGAAATATTGTCCAGATAATCAGTAACCGGATTGGTAAAACCCGTGCGTAGCCCAAGGCCAAATTGATTTTGAAATGCGTAAGTAAATCCTAGTTGCGTTGGTAAAATAACCGCAACATTTGTATAATTTTCGTTGAGGGCCCTGCTTTGGAGGTTGTCTTGCAGATTGTTATAAAACTGATCCTGGGGGTTGAAACGGATAACTCCGAAGCCCTGACTTACATATACTGCCCAATGTTTGCCGCGGATAAAATCGTACTGCAAAGCATAATTTACTGTAATGAAATTGGTTGTGAAAAAACGGTTGGGCGTGGGAGAAGGGGTAATAATATCAGTATTTTGTTCAGAAGATGCTTGTCCGGTTATGGTACCGAACCCTGCATGCAAACTCCCATGCAACCGCCGCTGATGCTTAAAATAGTAACTCAGAGAGAAAGCTGCGGTCCATTTTTCATATCCGTCGCCCAGGTCGCCCCGGTAAGCGTTGGCGGTTGTACTCAATGCAATTCCTGCCCTGTTTTCCAGTATTTGTTGTGCTTTTACTGGTGAAAGAATAAGTAAGGTGGCAGTGAATACACTCCCTGCAAATAATAAAAAAAAATAATTAGCGCTCATAAACCTAAAAATGCCAGGCAGTACATGAATATATATCCTCCTGATACTTTAACATATTTCGTGCTAAATCTTAAAAAACAAGCGGTAATAGTGTCATTCCTAAAAGTAGTAATAAAAGAATAGAAAGGATGTTGAGCAAAAAACCCGCTTTGATCATATCTGTAATCTTGATAAAACCACTGGAGAACACAACCGCATTGGGAGGTGTTGATACCGGCATCATAAAAGCACAACTGGAGGCCAGCGTAACCGGAATGGCCAAATATGTAGGCTCAACGTTTAGGCCATCTGCGATACCAAGTACCACAGGTACAAAAATTACCACCAGGGCTACGTTACTCATAATTTCTGTCATAAACAGCATAAATGAGGTTAGTAATAATACCAGCAATACAAAGCTGATGGAAGTGCTTTGGGCTATCTGGTCGCCCACAAACTGTATAATACCCGTTTCTTCCATGCCTTTAGCGAGGCTAAGCCCGCCACCAAAAAGGAGTAAAATACCCCAGGGTAGCTTTTCTGTACTTTTCCAGTCCAGTACGAACTCATGCTTTTTCAGGTTTACGGGCGTAATAAACATCAAAATGCCTCCTGCCATCGCAATATTGGTATTGTTCAGGTAGCTTCTGCATCCTTCCGTTGTTTGCGTGTTTAAGAGCGTACACAAAATCTCGTTGATATTTTGCTGGAAAATCCAGGAAAGTGCAGTGAGAATAAATATTGCGCCCACCAGCTTTTCAGCTATAGACATGGCTCCCAGCGCAAGTAGCTTCTCTCTGACCAATTGTGCTGAACCCACCAGCCTGCCCAACCCGTGGCGGAACAACACCCTTGTCGTCAGAAAATAAGTGGCTGTAAGCATAATCACTGAAAAAGGAATGCCAATCAGGAGCCATTTCCCAAAAGCGATGTCCTGCTCATAAAACTGCTTGATATACCCTAAAAAGACCACATTGGGGGGCGTGCCAATGATAGTAGCAGTGCCACCAATATTGGCAGAATAGGCGATACAAAGCATTAAGCCCAGGGCAAACCTGTTGTATCCTTTGGCATGTTGGTTGTTTTCTCCTAGCAAGTTTATCACCGAAAGGGCAATGGGCAGCATCATCACAGTAGTGGCCGTGTTGGAAATCCACATACTCAGAAAAGCGGTGGCCAGCATGAAGCCCAGAATTATTCCGTTGGCGTGCGTACCCGTAATGCGTATCAGGCTAAGGGCAATACGTGTATGCAGGTTTCTCTTTTCCATAGCCAGTGCAATGAGAAAGCCCCCCATGAAAAGAAAGATAATCGGACTGGCATAAGGGGCAGTTGTGGTTGCCATATCAAATATCCCTAATAGTGGAAAAAGCACCAAAGGCAACAAAGCAGTAACAAAAAGCGGGATCGCTTCTGTAATCCACCATATTACCATCCATGCCCCAATAGCGATTACGGCACCAGCATTGGAAGATAGTGCGGCAGGAGGAGTAAAAAAATTAAGGAGAAATAAAAAGATAAACGGACCCAGGACAAAACCAGACAACTTGAAGAGATCAAATTTTTTGCTTAATCGTGTGATGGTGCTCAATATTTAATTTTTTAGTATTGGTCTAATAAACAACAATATTTCAGGTATAGACCCAAAAATATATGAAATTTATTTTTTCACTTACATATAAGGTTTGCCAAACAGCCGATTTGTCCTATTTTTGTACCCACGCTAAAAAAAACAAAATGAGTGTATTAGTCAACAAAGATTCCCGCGTTATTGTACAAGGTTTTACAGGCTCTGAAGGTACTTTTCATGCTGAGCAAATGATTGAATACGGTACCAATGTAGTAGGAGGTGTAACACCGGGCAAGGGCGGGCAGACCCACCTCGATCGCAATGTATATAACACGGTGGAGGAAGCTGTAAAAGCTGAAGGAGCCAATGTTTCTGTTATTTTTGTGCCTCCGGCCTTTGCAGCCGATGCCATTATGGAAGCTGCCGATGCCGGTATTAAAGTAATTATCGCCATTACAGAAGGCATTCCTACCCAGGATATGATGGATGCCAAGCATTACGTTAAAAAGAAAGGTGCTACCCTGGTAGGGCCAAACTGCCCGGGAGTGATTACGCCAGGCGAAGCCAAAGTTGGTATTATGCCGGGTTTTGTGTTTAAGAAAGGCAGTATAGGCATTGTATCAAAATCGGGTACCCTTACCTATGAAGCAGCTGACCAGGTGGTAAAAGCAGGATTAGGCATTACCACTGCCATTGGTATCGGCGGGGATCCCATTATCGGAACATCTACAAAAGAAGCAGTAGAGTTGCTAATGAGCGATCCTGGCACCGAAGGCATTATCATGATTGGAGAAATTGGCGGGAACATGGAAGCCGATGCCGCCCGTTGGATCAAAGAAAATGGTACCAAGCCGGTAGTAGGGTTTATTGCCGGACAAACTGCACCTCCCGGCCGCAGAATGGGGCATGCCGGTGCTATCATTGGTGGGGCCGACGATACCGCTGAAGCTAAAATGAAAATTATGCGCGAATGTGGTTTAGAAGTAGTAGCTTCTCCGGCAGATATTGGTGAAACCATGGTACAGGCATTGAAATAATATTGATTGCACTGGTAAGTATAACGTAAACACCTTCGTAAAAAGAAGGTGTTTTTGTTTTTACTTATCCAGTATTTCCCACACCAAATCCGGTTCATACCCTTTGCCAATGGCATAGCGTGCCGCTTTGTGCTTACGGGTAAAAGGGTCTTCGTCACGAATAGATTTTAGCTTTTTTTTTATCAGGCCTGAAAGAATATCCCGATAAGCTGCGTCTTCAATTTCAGCCAGGCCGGTTTGTATGTGCTGTTCGGGTACTTCTTTTTGCCGCAGGGCTTGCACGATTTTAAATTTTCCCCATTTATTATTATTAAATTTGCCACGGCAAAATGCCCGGGCATACCGCTCTTCGTTGTAAAAACCTTCAGCCTCCAATTCGTCTAAAATAGCCTCGATATCGGTAGGTGAAAGCCCGTAGCCTTCCAGTTTGGTAAATACCTCCCGGCGCGTTCGCTCCTGGTAAGCGCAATAACGGGCAGCCTTTTCTTTTGCCTCCTTAATTGGAAGTTGAGTCATATGTCATATGTTTTTTCACTTTTTAAGGAAATTTATCGCTATTATTTGTGCTGAACTGAATATATGGTAATGAGATAAACTTTTTTCGATTTATTAATGTAGTATATACAAAAGCCATTCTTTTTAATAGGCATATAAGAATAAATTGGAAAAAAAACAATTTCTTCATTATATTAGATGATAAGCGATAAACCTTTCCGATATGTCAGTTGAAGTATAGGCTTATTCCTTGATTTTTTGTAGATTTATTTTAATAAACTCATAGATAGGGATGATCGATATGTTATTAATGGGGGCTGCCTATCTCATCATGGTTTACTTCATGGTGGTGTTGATGAAAAAGAAAAATTTTCGTTTTCGCGATGATGAAGATGATGATGACGAAGGTGGCGTATCCATAGATTCTACGCCTGACCTGGATTTACCTCCGGGAGTAACCTTGCCTGATGATAGGCCCACTAGGAGGATAAGGAAAGACGAACCTGATGAAATGCTGGTTTAAACTTTTCCTGTTTTCTCATACTGCTCTCCTACGATGACCTGTACGCAGAAAGATTATATGAAATTTTCATGGTCGGTATAAGCAATATTAGCAACCTGTTTACCTAGCAATATCCTTTTTAGTCATTTCCCTGACACGCATTCTGTTTGTAAATTGCTGAGATTTGCTTCCTAAATCTAAGCAAGTGAAAAAATTTCTGACCGTTTTTCTGTTAACCTTGTCGCCCGTATTGGCAAAAGCACAAGATGCTCCTATCAGCAATGTGCAGGCTTACACACCTTCCAAATTATTTGGAAAAGGCCATTGGGAGTTTAAAAATTTTTACAATGTATATACGCAAACTAAAGCCTTCGAGGAGGTTGGGAAACGGGTGCCTACCATGCGGGGCAGGGAAACATATCTTACGGTCATTAATCAGTTTTTGTACGGTATTAACAAACGCATCAATGTGGGAGGAGATATTTGGGTGAAATATGTAAATGATGGTGCAGGGCGTACACGAACGGCTGTTACCGGCATAGGCCCAAAAATTAAGCTGGCTCCTCTCAAAAAAATCCCCTATTTCTCTGTACAAAGCACTTTTCTTTTTCCCTTAGATAATGACCTGGAAAGCAGGGCTCCAGATGCTGAGCACACCGGCCTTTTTCTGGAGTTTGACCGTTATCTTTGGATCAACCAGTTTTTTTACGACCGCACATTGAAAAATAATTGGCAATTGTTTTTACAATTTTCAGTTTGGACTTCTTTTGTGAGAAAATCTTTCCGTATCAATAATTTTGTAGAGACTCCCGTGAGTGCCTTTCTGAGTTATTTGCCCAATCGGCGATTTACTGTTTATGGCATGACGGAGTTTTGGCCAAGGCATACCAAAGATGATTTTCAGGCCGGGGGCATCAGTAACAATACTTTCAAAGCATTCAGTACTTTTTTTGCCCAATCGGGACTTGGGTTGAAATATCAAATCATCCAGGGTGTATTGGAAGCCGAACTACTCTATACTTATTTCTGGTTGGGGAGTGAAGGTGAGGGCGCAGGGCAAACGTTTAATCTTGGGCTGAGGATTGTACGGTGAAGAGGGAGGGGGCAAAAGGCATAAGATAACGAGCAGCAAAGAGCATGGGGCAAAGGGCAGTGTAGCATGTACATTGCCCTTTGCTTCGCCCACCTGCCCCTAGCCTAATTCTATTTTTTCCCCTACGTTATTTCTGAATTGATACTCCAGCAGAGCCAGTGAGGAATCTTTTACCAGGCGTACCCACTTTTTGTACTTAAAATACCATTTTACTTGCCGGGAGATGATCCCTTTGGTAAAATACGCATGCAGGAACGGGTGCAGCGAGATGGTAAGCTTTTTTTCATTTTGCTTTACCAGCAGATGTTCTATACTGGTTTCAATTTGATCCGATATTAAAATGGTGGGGGCAATTTTGCCTGTGCCACCACAGGAGGGACAAATTTCTTTCGTAACGATATTCAACTCTGGGCGTACCCGCTGTCGGGTAATTTGCATCAGCCCGAATTTGGTAAGTGGAAGTATCGTATGTTTGGCTCGTTCATCACTCATTTCCTGCTTCATTTTCTGATATACAGCCTTTTTGTTATCAGGCTTGCGCATATCAATAAAATCAATGATGATGATGCCCCCCATATCGCGCAGGCGAAGCTGTCGTGCAACTTCAGTAACTGCCTGCAGGTTTACATTCAGGGCAGTGGTTTCCTGATCGGTCTCCGAATTAGACTTGTTCCCGCTATTTACGTCAATTACGTGCAGGGCTTCGGTGTGCTCAATGATGAGATAACCTCCACCTTTCAGGCTTACTGATTGCCCAAATAAGGTTTTAAGTTGCTTTTCGATGCCAACAGACTCAAACAACTTTACTTTGCCATTGTACTTCTTTACGATATTGAGCCTATCTGGCGCAATATTTTTGATGAACGTCCTGACTTCATTAAAGATTTCAGGGTCATCTATCGTTACACTGTCAAAAGTTTCGTTCAGCACATCGCGCAAGATGGCCGACACCCTGCCTACTTCCCCGATGATTTTATCACGTGGCTTGGCAGACTTCAGTTTGTGCATGCCGTCTTTCCAACCTTTCAGCAGGTTGCGCAGGTCTTTATCTAACTCAGCCACCTCTTTTCCGGCGGCTACCGTACGGATAATGACACCAAAATTCTCAGGTTTGATAGATGTAATTAGCCTGGTGAGGCGTTTCCTTTCGTTTTTGTCAGTAATCTTTTTCGATATATTGACAACACTCGAGAATGGCACAAGTATCAGGTATCGTCCGGCTATAGACAACTCACATGAAAGCCGGGGCCCTTTGGTAGAGATAGGTTCTTTTACAATTTGTACCAGAATTTGCTGGTTCTTGCTCAATACATCATTAATTTTCCCGAGCTTGTTAATATCAGGCTCAAGTTTGGCATTGGCCAGCAAATAAGGTGCACCTTTTTTGGTTTGAACGTTTCGAGAGAATCTATTAAGCGACCTTATCTGTGGCCCCAGGTCAAGATAATGCAGAAATGCATCTTTCTCATAACCAATGTCAATAAAGGCTGCATTGAGCCCGGGAACTACTTTCTTTACCGTACCCAGATAAATATCACCAACGGTGAATTTGTTGGTATCACGTTCATGATGAAATTCAACAAGACTTTTATCTTTTAATAGGGCTATCCGACATCCATCCTGAGTTGAATTGACTATTAATTCATTACTCAATGGTTACCAGTTTAAAATGAAACTTAAAAACGAAGCCCCGCACATGTTGCGGGATCCCATACTTAAAACATGGGGTGTTGTTATTTGAATAGCAATCCCACGTTAAAGGCGGGAAATTCAAGTAACACTGAAAAAATGTACCTGTAAAGCTTACATATATAAATAAGCAACGGTACTGTTACTTCTTCTTATGCCGGTTTTTTCTTAGCCGCTTTTTTCTTTTGTGTGTAGCAATCTTATGTCGCTTTCTTTTCTTACCACAAGGCATATCTTAAAATTTTTTAATGTGAATAATATTTTACTATATCTGATTTAAATAATTATCTATGGTAGCTGCCAATTCCGGATCATTGTCCATTTCCTTTACCAGTTCAAACTGTGTTTTGGCTTCTTGTTTTTTCCCCTGTTCAAAATACGAAACACCCAGAAAAAACTGGGCTTGTAAGTGTTCAGGGTTGAGTGTTACTAATTTTCTAAAACGCTCTTCTGCCAATGGATACTGGTTGGATTGCATAGACAAAATCCCCAGATTAAACAGTGCTAATTCATTATTTTCATCCTTTTCTAATACTTCCCTCAACCTTTGAATACCCTCCATGGGTTGATTGGTGGTCATATAAGTCATGGCAATCTTTACTTGTGCATCGTAATGCTCAGGCTGTTGTTCTAATATACGTTCGTACAACTGCCGGGCTTTTTTGCCTAATGCCTGCTGTTTTCCGGCATCCATAGCATACGTGTAAGCTTCGTAGTAAAGATCAGCAGCTTTTAACCACCGCTCAGGATCTGATCCCTGAATGGCTGCTTCCTCAGCATATTTGGCAGCACTGTCATACCTGTTTACGCTCAGGAAGGCATTGGTTAAAGAGTCTGCAAAGTTAATATTTTTTTCTGTATTTATACTACTGTTGTAGCTTTCTCTTAGTTGTACAACCTTTTCTTCCCATTCAGGGGGCATTGGTTCATCATGGGCCGGGGCTTCAGCCGGAGGGTCATCGACAGCTGCTTCAGGAGTGGCGGCCAGGTTATCATCCCTTTCTTCATCTTTTACAACTACTTTTGGCAAGTTAAACAGTAAAATTACTGCAACCAAAGCTAAAATGCTTACCAGAACTTTCTTTTTCAACATACAGGAAAATTGTTACCGAAAAGAGGAACGATAACTAGCAACAAAAAGTTCAACTTTCTATATCAGCTTTTAGTTTTTCGCTGTTTTTGATTTTCTCAACAAATATTTTGGAAGGCTTGAAGCTGGGGATATAATGCTCGTCAATGATCATGGCTGTATTTTTGGAGATGTTTCTTCCTACCTTTTTCGCCCTTTTCTTATTGACAAAACTTCCAAAACCCCTTACATAAATGTTTTCTCCGTCTGCCATAGAGTTTTTGACAACCGTAAAAAAGGCTTCTACGGTGGTATAGACATCCGCTTTGTCAATTCCTGTTTTTTCGGCGATTTTTGCTACAATTTCAGCTTTGGTCACTGTTTTTTAATTTAAAATTTTATGGATGTGAAAGAATCGTAAATTTATATGCTTAGGAATTAAATTGAAACCGACATGCCCAAAAAAGTTATTATCGTTGTTTAATTCATCCTCATATAAAATAAAGACGTTATTCATACCTTTTCAGTATTTGAAAAATACGTCAGTTAATATATAAAAACTTTGGAAAATACGAATTTCTCAAAACAAATAATAAATTGGTACCAGGCACATCAGCGGGATTTGCCCTGGCGGGCTACTACCGACCCGTATCAAATCTGGCTTTCTGAAATCATTTTACAGCAAACCCGCGTAGCGCAGGGGATGCCATATTACCAAAAATTTATTAGCAAATACCCTACCGTACATGATCTGGCCAATGCTTCTGAACAAGAAGTATTACGACTTTGGCAGGGATTGGGGTATTATTCCCGTGCCCGAAACCTGCACGCTTGCGCCAAAATAGTGGTAAATGAACATGCAGGGGTTTTTCCAGGCAATTTTCAAGCGTTGAAAAAATTAAAAGGTGTCGGGGAATATACAGCGGCAGCTATTGCTTCTTTTGCTTATAATGAAACAGTTCCGGTGGTAGACGGCAATGTGTACCGGGTGTTGTCACGTGTATTTGGCGTTACAGATGACATTACCAGTGCCAAAGGACAGAAAGAAATAAAAGAAATAGCCCGCCAACTGGTGCCTGAAGGAAAAGCTTATGTGTATAACCAGGCTATTATGGAGTTTGGTGCATTACAATGTACGCCCCAAAAACCTGCTTGCCTGCTTTGTCCGCTGCACAATGAATGTTATGCCTTTCAACATGGGCAACAACATACCTTGCCGGTAAAAGAGAAAAAAGTTAAAATTAAACAAAGGTATTTTCACTATTTGGTGCTCAGGTACAATAATATGTTAATGATGCAGCAACGTACGGCCAGGGATATATGGAGTGGGTTATATGAGTTTTATCTGGTTGAGCATGCAAATCAGCTCCACTCTGTTGAAGGGCTGAATGACCCCGTTTTTGAGAAATTATTACACAGCAAAGTTATTATTCATGAAACATCCAAAGTTTATAAACACCAGCTTACCCACCAACGGTTATTTGTAAAATTTTTTGAGGCGGATATCATAGACGAAAAAATCATGGCTTCTTTGCTGCAAAAATTTAACTTTGCAACTTTCAGCATAAACGAAGTCAAAGATTTACCCAAACCAGTTTTGATCAATAAGTTTTTGACTGATAAGTATTTTTAACTAAATTGATAAGAAATAGCTTGAATAAAGCTGATTTCTTAAACACAAAATCCCAAGAAGAAGAATGTCAGGAGTAAACAAAGTAATTTTATTAGGAAATTTAGGAGCAGACCCGGAAGTACGTCATCTTGAAAGCGGCACTAAGGTTGCTAATATCAGTATTGCAACTTCAGAGGCTTATGCCAACAGAAATGGTGAGCGGATTGAGCACACCGAGTGGCACAGAGTAGAGCTTTGGGACAAACTGGCCGACCTTGCTGAAAAATACCTATCAAAAGGAAGAACGGTATACATAGAAGGAAAAATCAGGACTAATACATATCAGGACAAAGAGGGCATAACCCGGTATGATAAAAGAATCAGGGCTACCAATATGACATTTGTGGGTTCTGCTTCTGATGGTTCAAATACCAATACTTCCACTTCTAATACGGGCGGTGGAAGTTCTAATACAAGCACGGGAAACCCTGCGGAATCCTCTCAAAAGCAACCGTCTCCGCCTCCGCAGGCAAATGACAGCGGTAATGAACCTGAAACGGATGATTTACCGTTCTGATTTATAGGACCAAACTTTAATACATTGGAAGCATCCACTGGCGACCCATTCCCGGAACTTTTTTTATTTATTTTCTTAGCGGATTTTCTCACTCCCTCTACTTTATATTATGTATTCACATTTGGCGCCTTAGCCGTGCTGCTTTTTTCTTCAGCTATGATTTCCGGCTCTGAAGTTGCTTTTTTCTCTTTGTCAACCGATGAAATCGCTTATTGCCGTAAAAGCAATCACCCGGCGCACCAAAAGATTATCAAACTGCTGGAAAAGCCAAAAAACCTGTTGGCCACCATTCTGATATTGAATAACCTGGTAAATGTCGCTATTGTAATGCTTTCTACCTATTTGGCCTGGTCTATTTTTGGAAAAAGCACCGAGGGTTTGCTGGTAGGCGGCCTCACTTTTGTAACAACTTTTGCCATTGTATTTTTTGGTGAAGTAGTACCCAAGGTATACGCTACCAAAAGCAGCCTCAATTTTGCCAAAACAACCGTGGGTACACTTACACTGGCCAATGGTATTTTTAAACCGATAGCCTGGTTGCTGATGTCAATGAGCCAATTCCTCGAAAAGCGGCTCGAAAAAAAGGGCTATGGTGTATCAGTAGATGAATTGCACCAGGCCCTGGAAATCACAACGGGCGAAAATACAACCGAGGAGGAAAAGGGCATTTTAAAAGGCATTGTGAATTTTGGTACCCTTTCGGTAACCCAGGTAATGCGCTCACGCCTTGACATAACGGCCATCGATTATGAAGCTGATTTTCATGAATTGATGGACCGTATCAACAAGTCGGGGTTTTCACGTATTCCTATTTACAAAGAAACTATAGACAATATTGAAGGTATTTTGTATGTGAAAGACCTTTTGCCTTTTGTTGAAAATGATGAGAGCTTCAAGTGGCAGGAGTTGTTGCATACAGGTTTTTATATTCCTGAAAGCAAAAAAATTGATGCTCTTCTTAAAGATTTTCAGGAAAAACGGGTACATATGGCCATTGTGGTAGATGAATATGGTGGTACTTCGGGCCTTATTACCCTGGAGGATGTGATCGAGGAAATTGTAGGAGAAATTAATGATGAATTTGACGATGAAGATATACATTATAACAAACTGGACGATAATACTTTCGTATTTGAAGGAAAAACATCGCTGAACGATTTCTGTAAAATAGTACAGGAAGATGCTTCAGTTTTTGAAGAAATAAAAGGAGAGAGTGAATCGCTGGGTGGCCTGCTGCTCGAGATTCATGCAAAACTGCCCCGTGCAGGTGAAAAAATCTCATATGATAAATTTGTATTCACGGTAGTAGCCGTTGACAACAAACGCATCAAACGGGTGCGGGTGTTTATCAATACCAATGCAAATACCAATGTTGGGTATATTAACAAGCCGTAAAAGAGTTTGGTGTTTAAAGTTATGAGTTTGAAGTTTAATGTTTGGAGTTGACAAACCAGAAACTACAAACAAAAAATACTAAACTATAAACAACCTATGGAACTGAATTATAAAAAACTGGGCGAAGGACAGCCCATCATCATATTGCACGGGGTTTTTGGTACGTTAGACAACTGGCAAACTTTTGGGAAAAAGCTGGCTGACGACGGTTACAAAGTTTTTTTGGTAGACCAACGCAATCATGGAAATTCCCCGCATAGCGATGAATTTTCATATCCGGCAATGGCCGAAGATATTAAAAACTTTATTGATCGTCATAACCTCAGGAACCCGGTGATTTTGGGGCACTCAATGGGCGGGAAAGCAGCTTTGTTTTTTGCCGTAACATATCCTGAACTATTCGAGAAGTTGATAGTGGTAGACATTGCCCCCAAAGCTTATCCCAACCGGCACGATACCATCATCAAGGCCTTTTCGGCGGTTGATATTGAGAATATTCAAAGCCGGAACGAAGCCGATGAACAAATGCAGCCCTATATTGCAGAAATGGGAATCCGTCAGTTTTTGCTAAAAAACCTGAAGAGAACAGACAGTGGGTTCGCCTGGAAGCTCAACTTATCGGCAATTCGAGATAACCTGAACAATATTATGGAGGGGCTGCCCGCTGATAAAACCACAGACAAACCTATTCTTTTTGTAAGGGGCGGGAAGTCAGATTATATCAATGATGAGGATGAGCAGGTTATAAAAAAGCAATTTCCAAATGCAAAAACCGTCACTGTTTCCAATGCAGGCCACTGGGTGCATGCTGAGCAACCCGGGCCTTTGCATGATGCGGTTACAGGCTTTCTGAAAAACGGATAGTTGTAGCGCCCTTCCTTTACCATTTAAATATCAAAGGCAAGTGAGGGCGGAAGTCTTTGTGTTTTCCAGATTCTTCTTTATCAAAGCTTATTTCCATCACATGTCGGGTTCCTTCAGTGAAGGTAATCCCGCTTATTTTTCTTACTGATTGTATGGTATCGGAAACGGTATTCAACCCCGGCATTTCTATATTTATGGAAGTTATTTCCTGAAAACCAGATAAATGGTGAAGTGGTTGGAGCGGTTTTTTTGGAGCAGGCTGCCCGCCAAAAGTAAAATAAAACACCAAAGGTTCTTCTGGCTTATTTGCATTTTCCCCCACTAAGAAAGATAAGCCTTCCGGCAGATAGGGTGGTTTATAATGCCATCCTTTAAAAGGGTATGTTTTAGGCGGTTGTACTGTGGCGGGCCGTAAAATAATACCAAATGGGGAGGCATTTTTGTTTCTGTTTTTCCAGTGATCCCACAAACCGGTAGGGCGGGTAAGAGGGCTTTTGGCTTCATTAGGATTGCTCACATACGCCAGCTCCAACATGGAATTGTGGAAGAAAAAGCGGCGATTTGCGGTGCCTTGTCCGGGGTGTGTGTTAGCACTTCCTTCTGTAAGCCCGAAGTCAATAAGCGCATCAGCTTCAGGGGCACCCTCCGAAACAAGAATGAGAATGTGATCCAGTTCAAAAGTTTCGCTTGAAGGGTGCATATTTTATCAGCGTACTGAATTTAGCCCAATTTACGGATCAAATAAATAACCAGTGTAATCACAATGCTGAGAATAATGCTGGTAGCGAGGGGGAAATAGAAAGTGAAGTTTTCTTTCTTGATAAGAATATCGCCTGGCAATCGTCCAATCCACGGAATTTTATCAGCAAAGTGTATAATTACTCCTGCTATTACGAGGATAAGGCCGAGGATGATGATAAATTTTCCCATATTTTTGACAAAAAATGAATCCATAGTAAATGCCTGAATACGATAAAAACAAGGGTGTTGTATATTTAATTCCTACGCCCATTGCCGAAAACACCGTTGACAGGGTGCTAAGCCCGCAAATAAAAGCCGTTGTGTCAGAATTATCTTATTTTCTGGTAGAAAATATTCGAACAGCCCGCCGGTTTATCAGCTCCTTGAAAACAGGAAAAAAAATTGAGAATATGCAATTTGCAGAATTGAGCAAGAAAACACCACAAGAGGCTATTCCAGGATTATTCACTGCTGTTTTAAAAGGAAAAGATGTAGGCATTATGTCTGAAGCCGGGTGCCCGGGCATTGCCGACCCCGGGGCCAGGGCAATCGCTTATGCACACGAACAACAATTGAAAGTAATACCGCTGCCAGGTCCTTCTTCCATTTTTTTAGCCCTGATGGGTTCGGGCATGAGTGGGCAGTCTTTTGTGTTTCACGGCTATCTTCCCATTTCGTCAGCAGAAAGAGGAAAAGCCATAAAAAGAATTGAAAATGAGGCTTATCAACGCCAACAAACACAAATTTTTATGGAAACACCTTACCGAAATAATAAACTACTTGAAGACCTGCTCAAACATTGTCGACCTGACACCCGCCTGTGCATTGCCAAAAATATTACGGGAAGTGATGAGTACATTGAAACAAAGACAGTGAAGGCATGGAAAAGGGCGGTTCATGATATGCATAAAGTGCCGGTTATTTTTTTAGTAAGCTCTTAACCTTTATGTTTGAATCCAATTCACTAAATTTGAAGCTAATTTATTACTGAAACTCGAAATTTTTTCATTTTTAAATAAATCATAATTACAAAACATGTCTTATTTATTCACTTCAGAATCTGTATCAGAAGGCCATCCAGACAAAATTGCCGATCAAATTTCGGACGCTGTGTTGGATGCTATGTTAGCGCAAGACCCCAACTCAAGAGTAGCCTGTGAGACTTTCGTAACTACCGGCTTGGTAGTGGTGGGCGGTGAAGTGACCACCAATGCTTACGTTGAAATTCCGGATATTGTACGGCGAACTATCCGCGATATAGGCTATAATAAGGATAACTATATGTTTGATTCCAATTCTTGCGGAATCATGGTTACCCTGCACAGCCAATCACCCGATATTGCGATGGGTGTAGATGAAGGCGAAGGAAAAGAGCAAGGAGCCGGCGACCAGGGAATGATGTTTGGCTATGCCACCAAAGAAACCCCGGAATACATGCCGATGGCCCTGGCCTATTCACACCGTTTGGTAAAAGAGCTTGCCCGTATCCGAAAAGAGCAGCCTGAATTGTTGCCCTACTTACGGCCCGATTCCAAAGCACAGGTAACCATTGAGTATAATGATGACAATGTACCCCAACGTGTGCATACTGTAGTAATATCAACCCAACACGATGATTTTATCAAACCCGCTGATGATAGCAAAGCTGCCAAAAACAAAGCAGAACAGGAAATGCTTTCTGTCATAAAAAAGGACGTGATAGAGCACGTGGTGCGGAAAGTGATTCCTGAGGAGTTGCTTCAAGACTCAATTTTTCATATCAATCCTACTGGTAATTTCGTTATTGGCGGACCTCATGGGGATGCTGGACTCACTGGCCGGAAAATTATTGTGGATACCTACGGTGGAAAAGGTGCTCATGGCGGAGGAGCTTTTTCAGGAAAAGATCCTAGCAAAGTAGACCGCAGTGCTGCATATGCTACCCGCCACATTGCTAAAAACCTGGTAGCTGCCGGCGTAGCCGACGAAGTATTGGTGCAAGTTGCCTATGCAATTGGTGTGGCGCAGCCTGTTTCTCTCAATGTGAATACATATGGTACGGCAAAAGTCAATAAAAATGATGTGGAAATTGCCCGTCTTACCAGCGAGTTGTTTGATATGCGCCCCAAAGCCATTATTGAAAGGCTGGGGTTGAAAAACCCGATTTTTTCACCTACAGCGGCTTATGGGCATATGGGTAGAGAAGCTTACCATCAAAAAGTAGATGTTGAGGAAATACAGGTAAAAGAAGATCAAGGTGTGAGGGAAACGATTCATCGGAAAACGAACAAAGAGTTGGAGTTCTTTACCTGGGAAAAACTCGATTATGTAGATAAAATAAAAAGTGCCTTTGGCCTGTAAAAACAGAAAGGACTCATTTTGATAATGAGTCCTTTTTTTTACTTTGAAAAAGCCATGCATTTAACGCACGGCTTTTTGTTTTTCTTTATATTTCTTTATCTGTCTTCTCAAAGCTTCTACAGCCATGTCAGTAGCAGCTTCAAACGTGTCAGACTGTTCTTTTGCAAATAGTTGCGTTCCCGGAATATTTATTTTAATTTCTACTATCTTATTTTCCCTGGCTTCTTTTTTCAGCACGCGCAGAAAAACCTCTCCGTCTACAATTCGGTCATAAAAGGTATCCAGTTTATTGGCTTTTTTCTGAATGAAATCGATGAGCTTTTGGTCAGCATCGAAATGAATGGAATGCATTTGCAATTTCATATGTCTATCATTTTTAGGATTAAAAAAAATATGCCCACATCCTAGGCTTTAGGATGTGCTTTCTCAAAAACCTGTTTCAGCTGGTCAAGCGAATTATGTGTATAAATTTGTGTAGCTGCCAGGCTTGCATGCCCCAACAAGTCTTTTATCGCATTAAGGTCTGCCCCGTTGTCCAGTAAATGCGTGGCAAACGTATGCCTTAAAACGTGCGGGCTGCGTTTATCAATATTTGTGAATTCGTCAAGATATTTTCTTACAGTGCGGTATACCATCATTGGATAGCATTGCTCACCTTTGTTAGTTACCAGTAGGTAATAGTCTGACGTTTTGCCAAAGCATTTACGTTTTTCATTAATATAATTTTCTATCAACAACAGCAAAGAGTCATAGCATGGAATGATCCTTTCTTTATTTCCTTTCCCTTCAACCTTCATGTTTTTCTCTTCAAGATACACCTGAGACGTGCGCAAATGCGTCATTTCAGAAAGCCGCATACCTGTACCATAAAATAGCTCTATGAGTAGGCGGTCGCGTAATCCGGGAAAATCAGTAGGAAATTCATGCGCATCCAACAAGTTAAATATTTCTTTTACCTGCACAAAAGAAGGGAGAGGGTACTTTGCCTTTAGTGCTTTTACTTTATGTGTTGGATTTTTTTTGATATGGCCCCGTTGATGAAGAAACTTAAAAAAAGACCGGAGTGTACTCACCTTACGGTTCACTGTTCTGGCTGTATTTTTCCGGCTGATCAAATCTACAATCCATGCCCGGATATCTTCATGATTGACATGTATGATATTAGTGTTGGGAGCATGATACCGGAGAAAAGCGGTGAACTGTTTTAAATCGTTCTTATACGAGGTGATCGTATATTCACTCGCTCTTTTTTCGTAAGTCAGGAATCTGAGGAAAGAATCAACCATGCTGGCGTTGCAAATTATTACAAGACCAACATAATGAAAACTGGTGAAAAATGTTAATACAACGCCTAATAATTTTCTTCGGCGTACTTTTTCTGTCTGTAAGCAGCTTTCAGTTTTACATTTCTCTTCTTGATAGAAGGTTTCTCAAAATGAGTTCTTGACCGTAATTCTCTCAGTACACCAGCTTTTTCAAACTTTTTCTTAAAACGCTTCAGCGCTTTGTCAATAGATTCGTTTTCTTTTACGTTTACAATAATCATATCGTCATTTTATTTTTGGCTTGCAAAAATATACAATTGCTATTTGTAAGCAATATATTATGCCCAATAATTTAACAAAATTTACGCAAAAGTAAGTTCCTTGCATAATGAGCACCAAAAATAAACAGTAATCCTCTCAATAATTTCCTTTATGTGGTACGATCTTGGTAAGAAATAATTGTTTTTTTTAGTATTTCTGCAAGAATCAATTACTTTTGTGCTTATTACATAATTGCAAGTTTTTAATAATAAAATACAAATTGTTATAATATGAAAATAGCAGTCGTCGGAACCGGTTATGTTGGGCTGGTTACAGGAACATGTTTTGCAGAAACAGGTAATACTGTTACCTGTGTGGATATTGATATAGAAAAAGTTGCGAAGCTTAATTCGGGGCAAATGCCCATTTACGAACCGGGGTTAGATGCTTTATTTGAGAGAAATGTAAATCAAGGCAGGCTGCATTTTACAACAAGCTTGGCAGAAGGGATTAAAGAGGCAAAAATCATTTTCCTGGCTCTGCCCACTCCTCCGGGTGAAGATGGTTCTGCCGATTTGCAATATGTTTTGAAGGTAGCCGATGATCTGGGGCCACTACTGGATGATTATACTATTATCGTTGATAAAAGTACTGTTCCGGTAGGCACTGCCGATAAAGTACATGCAAAAATTGCTGCCAATGCAAAAGTAGAATTTGATGTGGTTTCTAACCCTGAGTTTTTGCGGGAAGGTGTAGCGGTAGAAGATTTTATGAAACCTGACCGGGTGGTAATCGGTACTTCATCACAAAAAGCACAGGATGTGATGGGCAGGCTGTATGAACCCCTGGTAAGGCAAGGCAATCCTGTTATTTTTATGGATGAAAAGTCAGCTGAACTCACCAAATATGCAGCTAACTCCTTCCTGGCTACCAAAATTACTTTCATGAATGAAATAGCGAATCTTTGCGAACTGCTGGGTGCTGATGTGGACCAGGTGCGTAAAGGAATGGGTACTGATACCCGGATTGGCAAACGGTTTCTGTTTGCAGGTATCGGCTATGGCGGAAGCTGTTTCCCGAAAGATGTGCAGGCATTGGCAAAATCGGCCAGGGATGCAAAATACGACTTCAAAATCCTGAACGCTGTAATGGATATCAACAGCGATCAGAAAACGAAGCTTTTTGAAACGATTAAAGGTTATTTCAATGGCGATTTGAAGGATAAAACCATTGCCATTTGGGGGTTGGCATTCAAGCCTTATACCGATGACATCCGGGAAGCCCCCTCGTTGGCTAATATTAAACTTTTATTGCAGGAAGGCGCCAACTTGAAGGTGTACGATCCTGAAGC
The DNA here is from genome assembly GCA_965230065.1 of Cyclobacteriaceae bacterium. Classification (GTDB taxonomy): domain Bacteria; phylum Bacteroidota; class Bacteroidia; order Cytophagales; family Cyclobacteriaceae. The sequence goes on from OZ245942.1 coordinate 2,703,375, forward strand.
TATGAAAAATGTACGCAACCTGATAGGAGACGAAGTAGACTATTGTGTTGATGAATATCATGCGGCAGAAAACGCTGATGCTATTTTTATTGTTACAGAATGGCCTATTTTCCGTACTCCGGATTTTGAAAAACTTTCATCTATTTTGAAGAATAAGGTAATTTTTGATGGAAGAAACTTATATTCGCCCGAAAGAATGAAAGAATTAGGTTATACTTATTACAGTATAGGACGAACAAGCATTCATGACTAAAAAAAGAATACTCATCACCGGAGGAGCCGGTTTTCTTGGCTCTCACCTTTGCGAACGCTTTCTGAAAGAAGGTTATTCTGTTGTAGCAATGGATAACCTTATTACCGGCGACCTGAAGAACATCGAGCATCTGATGCACCGGGCTGATTTTGAATATTATCATAAAGATATATCCAATTTTGTGCATGTACCCGGCGAGCTGGATTATATTCTCCATTTTGCTTCACCGGCCAGTCCTATTGATTATTTGCGCATGCCCATCCAGACCCTGAAAGTAGGCTCTCTGGGAACGCACAATATGCTGGGGCTTGCCCGGGCCAAAAAAGCCCGTATTTTGGTGGCTTCTACCTCTGAAGTATATGGCGACCCTACGGTACACCCGCAAAATGAATCTTATTGGGGCAACGTAAACCCCATTGGTCCCCGCGGTGTGTATGATGAGGCCAAGCGGTTTCAGGAGGCTATTACGATGGCTTATCACAAAGTGCATGGACTGGAAACCCGGATTATCAGGATATTCAACACTTATGGCCCACGGATGCGGTTGAACGATGGTCGGGTACTTCCTACTTTCATTGGGCAGGCATTGCGGGGCGAAGACCTCTCCGTATTTGGCGATGGCTCACAAACCCGCTCTTTCTGCTATGTAGACGATTTGGTAGAGGGGATATACCGTTTGTTGTTAAGTGACTTTACAGAACCTGTCAACATTGGCAACCCCGATGAAATTACCATTAAAGAATTTGCCGATGAAATTATCAAACTCACAGGCACCGACCAGACAGTGATTTATAAGCCGCTTCCCCAGGATGATCCCATGCAACGGCAACCCGACATTAGCCGTGCCAAAGAAGTACTGGGATGGGAACCAAAATACTCCCGTGCTGAAGGCTTAAAGTTGACGCTGGAGTATTTCAAGAAAAAAGTAGCGGAAGAGCAAAATAAGTAATCTGCACAAAATAAGATTTCCTCATCATTATGGGTAAGAAAATCATTGTAACCGGCGGGGCTGGCTATATAGGTTCGCATACTGTTGTTGAACTTTTTAACTCAGGATACGAACCCATTGTGATCGATAATTTTGCCAATGCTGAGAAGCGCACTATTGACGGTATTCTTCAGATTACCGGAAAACAGGTGAAATTATACGAAGGCGACTGTAATGATGTGAATTTCTTAACCTCTGTGCTCGAGAAAGAAAATTCGGTAGAGGGAATAATTCATTTTGCAGCCTACAAAGCCGTAGGAGAGTCTGTACGGGAACCCCTTAAATATTATCGTAATAATTTGGTTTCTACCCTGGCTTTGCTGGAGCTTATGCCTCGTTTCGGTATCAAAAACTTCGTGTTCTCATCTTCATGCACGGTATATGGCGAACCCGACAAGCTGCCCGTAACGGAAGCTACTCCAAAAAAACCTGCTGAATCGCCATATGGCAATACCAAACAGGTTTGCGAAGAAATAATTGAGGATACCGTAAAAAGTGGGGCTTCTATTAAAGCCATTCCCTTGCGATATTTTAATCCCATCGGTGCCCATCCCTCCGCAGCTATTGGAGAATTACCTTTAGGGGTTCCCAATAATTTGGTGCCTTTTGTTACCCAAACGGCTGCCGGGCTTCGTGAAAAAATCACTGTTTTTGGCGATGATTACAATACAGCAGATGGCACCTGCATTCGCGATTACATCCATGTGGTAGACCTGGCCATTGCCCACGTAAAAGCATTGGAATACCTTGACAAACAACCTGAAGACCAATTTTACGATGTTTTTAATATTGGTACGGGCAAAGGAAACTCAGTAATGGAGGTAGTAAAAACTTTTGAGGAAGTGAATAACCTCGAACTCAATTATACCATTGGCCCCCGCCGCTCTGGTGATGTAGAGCAGGTATATGCCGATGTTTCCAAAGCCGAAAACCAGCTAAACTGGAAAGCCGAACGAAATCTTGAACAATCCCTCCGCGATGCCTGGCGGTGGCAGGAGGCGATCAGTTAGTTTTTAGTTTAAAGTTTAATGTTTGGAGTTTAACTTCAAACTAAAAATAACAAACTCCAAACTTCATTTAAGCTGCCGCAAATACATCTGTATCGTATTTTCCAATCCGAAATAAAGCGCATCGCAAATGAGGGCGTGGCCAATGGATACTTCTTCAAGATAAGGAATCCTTTCTTTCAGGTATTTTAAATTATCCAAATCTAAATCATGTCCGGCGTTGATGCCCAAGCCCAGTTGGTGGGCTAATTCAGCACTTTCTACATAAGCGTGGATGGATTTTTCGCGGTCAGTGTGATAGTTTCTGGCATAGCTTTCCGTGTATAACTCAATGCGGTCAGTGCCTACGTTGGCAGCACCTTCCACCATCTTTTTGTCGGGGTCTACAAAAATGGAAGTGCGTACGCCGTAGCTTTTGATTTCATCAATAACTTCTTGCAAAAACTCTTTTTTTTCAATCGTATTCCATCCGGCATTAGAGGTAAGCACATCGGGCGAGTCGGGTACCAAGGTGGCCTGTGCAGGCTTAACTTTCTTAATAATGTCCATATAGCGGTCGTCAGGATAGCCTTCAATATTAAATTCGGTAGTGACCACTTGTTTGAGTTCCATCACATCATTGTAGCGAATATGGCGTTCGTCGGGGCGGGGGTGTACCGTAATGCCTTGTGCACCAAAGCGTTCGGCATCAAGGGCCACCCTGATTACATCCGGGTTATTGCCACCCCGGGCGTTCCGAAGGGTAGCAATTTTGTTGATATTTACACTGAGCTTGGTCATTTGTGCGTGCTTTTGCCTAATTTTACACGAAATTACAACTTCGCTAAACATTATCATAACCATGAGCCTGAAACAGCAAATAGAAGCCGATATAAAAAAAGCCATGCTGGCCAAAGATAAAGATACCCTTCGGGCACTCAGGGCCATCAAATCACAGATATTGCTGGCAGAAACCGAAACCAGTAAAGGCAGTGAGCTTACCGAAGATGCTGAGATTAAGCTACTCACCAAGGCGGCCAAGCAGCGAAAAGATTCTTTGGAAGTATACCAGCAGCAGGGGCGCGAAGATTTGGCTGCTACCGAAGCCTCTGAGTTGGAGGTAATCAACCGTTACCTGCCCCAGCAACTTTCGCAGGAAGAGCTGGAATCAAAATTAAAAGATATTATTGCCAGTGTGGGGGCCAGCGGGCCGCAGGATATGGGTAAAGTAATGGGCAAAGCCTCGCAGGAACTTGCCGGCAAAGCCGACGGAAAAACCATTGCAGCCACTGTAAAGAAACTACTCTCAAACGGATGACCTTTTCTATTTGGGATTTACTGTTGCTGGTTCCGCTGGTTATTGGTGTAGCCCAGGGTTTTCGTAAGGGGTTAATCATGGAACTGGTTTCCATTGCCGCCCTCGTTTTGGGTATCATTGGTGGGTTTCAGCTGATGCACCAGGGCGTAGCGTACCTGGATGACCATGTTGCTTTGGATAGCAAAATCCTGCCTTTTGTGTCATTCCTGCTTATCTTTCTGCTTATTGTGGTGGGGGTACATTTTTTAGGAAGGGCGCTCAGGTTCACCATGCGGCTTACCCCCCTGGGTATGTTCGACAGCCTGGGTGGTGCAGCCCTCGGTTTGTTAAAGTGGGCTTTTGGGCTGAGTGTGTTATTATGGTTGTTAGACATGGCCGAAGTAAAAATCCCTACCGATAGCACAGTTTATCATCAGTTAAAAGCTTTTGCGCCTATGGTGATAGAAAAAAGTAAGGCCATTTTCCCTTTTACCCAGGATCTGATTGATACCATTAAAGAAATTTTTGAAAACCGGCCCAGATCTATCGTATAACTGTTATCAGGCAAAACCAAAGCACTAACCTCCAAATTGCCCGGTGTTGCAGGGGCGTCGGATGGCCGATGTCAACCGCCCCGACCTAAATAATTTTCAAATTTCCAATGCTCCAATTTATTCTAGCATCATCGTTTTTAATTTGATACTTTAATTATTGGAATTTGTTTAGAGTTTTGTATTTAGAAATTAGGTATTATTAAGGTACATCCATGTATTTGTGGGTTTGCAAAGAAATGCCCCATTGCGGGCGGTCTTTCACATAATCTATAAGGAGCGGTAGCATTTTTTCGGAAGCATCCCACTCGGGTTGCAGGTAAAGTTTGCAGTTGGGGTTTACCTTTTCGGCATTTTGTTCGGCCCATTTGAAATCACCTTTATGGGCAATCACTACTTTGAGCTCATGGGCCTGGGTGTAAATTTCCGGTACGGGCTTTTTGTTATTAAACCGTTTGGGCGAAAGGCATACCCAATCTATATTACCCGTGAGTGGATATGCACCGGAAGTTTCAATATTGATGATAAATCCGCGTGCATGCAGGGCGTTGCAAAGCGTACCTAAGTCGTACATCAGGGGTTCGCCCCCCGTAATTACGGCAAGCCTGCCGGGGTGTGCAGCAGCCATGGTGGCAATTTCTTCTACTGCAATCATCGGAAATTTAGAGGCATCCCACGATTCTTTTACATCGCACCACACACAGCCTACATCGCACCCGCCCAAGCGGATAAAATAGGCGGCTTTTCCCTGATGAAAACCCTCTCCCTGAATGGTGTAGAACGATTCCATCAGGGGCAGTGCTTCTGTTTTTGTCTGTGTTTCTTCCAAATTATTCAAACCATTCATAATCTAACGAATGCAAAGCTACAGTGCAAAAGGGCAATCTGCCATGAATTTCTCTGATTTTACAAAGCAGGGATAAACGAGAGGGTCTGATTAAATTTTAAGAAAAATAATCTTTATTTACAGATAGTTTTATATAATTTGCAAATTACACCTTGTGTTTTTACCAGAATACCACGAGATTAAAAGATGACCTTTGTCCGGTTAAGCAGATTCGCCATAGTGAAATAAAACAATGAAAAGCCCGGGTATAGACGATACTACCGATACCGCTTTGTGGAATTCCTTCAAAATGGGAAACCAGCATGTTTTTCAGTGCATTTATGAGAAAAACATCAGCATACTGACAAACTATGGGCTGCGTATTTGTGCAGACAAAGAAGTGGTAAAAGACGCAATTCACGATATGTTTGTGGATTTGTGGCGAAACCGCATGCATTTAGGGCATACTGAAGCCATCAGGTTTTACTTACTCAAAGCACTTAGGCGAAACCTGCTTAAAAAATTAACAGACAACCGGAAAAAAGCCTGCGAAGACATCACCACATTTGGCGACCACCTGCTTTTTGAGTTTTCGCATGAATTGAAAATCACACAATCGGAACTGCAACAAGAGCAGGTTAACAGGCTTTATAGTGAGTTAGAAAAACTTTCCTCTCGTCAGAAAGAAGTGCTTTTTTTACGTTTTTTTGGTGGCTTTACCTCCAGCGAGATTGCCGAAATTTTGGGAGTTAATCCCCAGTCTGCCTACAACCTCATCCACCGCAGCCTGGCTGTACTAAGGGAGAATATGGATTACTCGGCCATTACCCCGCTTCTTTTTCTCCTTTTTGGGATGTGTTAAGCAATTATTCAGTTTAAATCACAAAACTTTAATAGGTGTCCCCCTCCAAACCTCCCCCAGGGGAGGACACTGTATTTCCTCCCTTGGAGGAGGCCAGGAGGGGGAATTAATTTTTTTTCAATAAATATTCCCCTTTGTGAGTAGATCAGCAAAACAGCCTTCCTTTAATAATAAAGGTGCACGCTAAACCTGCTGAGTAAATGAGCATTGAGCAATACGAATTGTACGATTTCCTAACCGATGATTCTTTCAGAAAATGGGCAGAAAACCCCAATTCCCGGGAAGGAAACTTATGGCAAACCATCCTGGATGCCCATCCGGAAAAAAAATACCTGGCCGAGACAGCGAAAAATATCATCCAATCTGGTCAGTATAAAGATTTGGATTTTGAAGCTGATGAAACCCAAGCCCTGTGGGAGCAAATAAGAAATGATACTTTCGGAAAAAAGCAGATTGGCATAAAATCAAAGAGAACTAATTGGAACTGGACATTTCTGTACAGGGCGGCAGCCATCATTATACCTTTTGTGGCAGGTGCTATTTTCGCTTTATATAACCAAAGTGAACCAAAGCCTGAGCCGCAGCCTGTTGCCGAGCAACTGGAAAAACGCACCCAAAAGGGACAAAAGCTCCAAATTACCTTTACAGATGGCACCCGCGTAAAACTAAATGCTGATAGCCGCCTGACATACCCCCGCACTTTTGCAGCAGATACACGGGAAGTATACCTGGAGGGCGAAGCTTTTTTTGATGTAGCTCCCAACCCCGTCCGACCCTTTATTGTGCATACCGGGAACATCTCAACCAGGGTTTTAGGCACTTCATTTAACGTACGAACATACCCTGAAGATGAAGCAGTAAAGGTGGCTGTAGTTACAGGAAAGGTGATGGTGGAAAGTAAAACCGAATCTAAGGGAAAACCTTCCCTTCAACCTATTTACCTTCTACCCTCTGAGATGGTTACTTATGACAAAAAGAAATTGACTGCAAATGTAAACCCAATAGATATTGACAAAATCATTGCCTGGAACAAAGATATTTTGATTTTCAACAATGCCAGGTTTTCCGAAGTAGTAGACCAACTAGAGCGATGGTACGGGGTAGAATTTATAATTAACCGAAAGGCTCCTATCAAAAAAGGATTCAGCGGGACATTTGAAAGCCAGTCGCTGGAATATGTGTTGGAAGGGATTAGCTATACTTCTGATTTCAAGTACAAAATTCAAGGCAATACAGTCATTATCAAATAACCTGAACTGATATGAAGCAGCCCAATACAAGTTAAAAAACTAAAAAAAGACCAGGGCGTGCAACCGCCACTGGTCTTCAAGTAAATCGGCCAAGCAGAACAAGGTTGGCGCTTTTGTTCAGCGAAGCCATTCATCTGAGAATAGTCAAACTTATGTTCAACTAAACCACTTAAAGTTATGTTTTTAAAAATACTTAGACAAGTTGTGGTCATGTCAAAATTTGCGTTTTATGCGCTCGTACTGCAATGTTTTTTTGCCTCCATGTTGCTCGCCAACACAGGCATAAGCCAGCGGGTGAGCGTGGAGGATGTATACCTTTCTGTCAGCCTGGAAAACACCCGGCTGTCAGAAGTCTTCGCCAAAATTGAAAGCGAGACTGATTTTAGTTTTTCTTACAATAAAGGCATTGTAAATACCAACGAACGTGTTTCTGCCAATATGCAAAACCAGTCGCTGGGCGATGTGCTGCGGCATATTTCCAAAGAAGCCCGATTAAGCTTTCTCCGTATTGACGACAAGATTTACGTGAGCAAGAAAAAGGCTTTACAGGCAGCCGTGCAGGAAGAGATACAGGAAGAAGAGGTATTAGCAGATATTTCAGTACAGGGAAAGGTTACTACAGAGGAAGATGGTAGCGGCCTGCCCGGTGTAAACATCCTGATAAAGGGAACAACCCGGGGCACTACTACCGATATTGATGGTAACTACCGCATTAATGCGCCGGAAGATGGTACTTTGGTTTTCAGCTATTTAGGCTACGAAACACAAGAGGTATCGGTAAACGGACGTTCTGAAATCAGTATTGTAATGGCACCTGACCTGAGCCGCCTGCAGGAAATTGTAGTAATTGGCTATGGTGAAGTGAAGAAAAGTGACCTTACGGGAGCCGTATCATCTGTAAGCTCCGAAGAGCTGACGGCCTATCCGGCTGCCGGAGCGGTACAAGCCTTACAGGGCCGGGCTGCCGGGGTGCAGGTGCAGTCTAACAATGGTGAACCCGGTTCTTCTTACAAGGTACGCGTAAGGGGCGGAACCTCTATCAATGCCAGCAGCGACCCCATCTATGTGGTAGATGGCTTTGTGGGCGCTGCTTTGCCTCCCCCGGAAGACATCGCCTCCATTGAAGTGCTCAAAGATGCTTCGGCTACTGCTATCTACGGTTCGAGGGGTGCCAATGGGGTAATTATGGTTACCACAAAAAGAGGGAAAGCCGGGGAGTCTAATATATTTTTTAATTCTTCTTACTCAGTACAGAACGAAATCAATCGTCTCGACTTACTAAACGGCAACCAGTTTATCGATTACATTCAGGAAACCAACCCGGGTTTTACTGCGGCTGGAGCTGATACCGACTGGCAGGATGAAATTTTCACCACAGGAGGTATTCAAAATTATCAATTAGGTGTTTCCGGAGGTACTGATAATGTAAGCTATTATTTGTCAGGGACTTATTATGACCAGAAAGGAATCCTCATAAATTCTGGTTTCAAGCGGTATTCTGTAACCTCTAATATTGACGTACAGGCTTCGAATAAATTAAATGTAGGCCTCAACCTGTTTGCCCGCCGTACTTCTAAGGAAGGTGTGCTGACGCAGGAAAACTCAGGCGGTTCCAATGGCACAGGAGTGATTTCTTCTGCCTTTAAATTTGAACCGGACCAGGGCATTTTTGACGAAAATGGCAACTATACCCTGGCCCGGTTGAACGACAGGCATGACAACCCCGTAGCCGTAGCCAGGGAAAGAACCAATGAAACTGTGGCCGACAGGCTTCAGGGTAACCTGTACATAGATTATGAAATATTTGAAGACCTCAGCTTTCGTACCACACTGGGCGTAAGTACAGATAATAGCAGAAACGGCCAATACACTCCGTCTGTGTTGATAGGTGGCGCTGCCGTGGGTGGCGATGGCCGGATGAGTGGAAGTAAAAACACGCTGATCCTGAATGAAAACTACCTCACCTACTCCAAAACCTTTGGCGTTAGTGAGTTGACCGTAATGGGCGGATATTCCTACCAAAAATCCAGAAGTGAAAGCTGGGGCGGAAGAGGTACCGGTTATGTATCTGATGCCGGCCTTTATTGGGACCTGGATGGTTCTTCCGTTTGGCTGGCCCCTAATTCCAACCTGAATGAATGGGAATTGGCCTCCTGGTATGGCAGGGCCAATTATTCTTTGTTGGATAAATACTTAATCACTTTCAATGCGCGGTACGATGGTTCTTCCACTTTTAGCAAAAACCACAAATGGGCATTCTTCCCTTCAGGGGCTGTTGCCTGGAACATGAAAGACGAAGCTTTTCTGGAAGATGTAGGGCTCATCACCCAGTGGAAATGGCGGGTTAGTTATGGACTTACCGGAAATCGGGCTATTGATCCATACCAAACACTGGCGAGGTTTTCCAATGTATTGACTATACAAAACGGGATGCCGGTAAATGCCGTAGCCCCCTCTGCCGTAGCCAATAATAACCTGACCTGGGAAACCACGAAGCAGTTAGACATTGGTGCAGACATTGGCTTTTTCAATGGCAGGCTCAACCTGGTTATGGACTACTACCACATGGTAACCGAAGACTTGCTGTTTAGTGTTCCCTTACCTGAATATTCAGGATATGGCACACAGTTGAAAAATATTGGGTCGGTAGAGAATAAAGGTTTTGAGTTTACCCTGAACTCGCGCAACCTTGTCGGAGAATTTAAGTGGGATATGGCTTTCAATATCTCAACCAACAAAAACGAGATTCTTGAATTGCCTGATGGTGATGATATACAATATAGCTCAGGCCCCGGACATATGGTAGGTTTGGGCAACACCCAAATACTGAGTGAGGGCGAGCCTGTAGGAAGTTTCTATGGATGGATTTACGACGGCGTGTACCAGGAAGGCGATGATTTCCTGCCGGGCGGTGGATTTGAACAGGAAGCCGGAGGGGAGAAGTTCAGGGATATTGATGGCATCAAAGATGAAGAAGGGGAACTGACCGGACAACCCGATGGACAGTTGAACAACGACGACCGCATGATCATTGGTGATCCTAACCCCGATTTCATTTGGGGCTTTAATAACGATTTTAAGTGGCGTGGTTTTGATATGAACATTTTCTTCCAGGCTTCACAGGGCAACGATATGTTTAGCTATACTTTGATGGAACTTGACCTGCTGGCCGGACTGAACAATGCCACCACCGTTGCCCTGGACCGATGGACACCTTCCAATACCAATACCGATGTGCCCAAGGCTACAACAGGACGCACCCGCAGGGCTTCTACCCGGTTTATTTATGACGGAAGCTTTATCAGGCTTAAAAACCTTTCAATCGGCTACAGCCTGCCTACATCCCTTATTGAGCGGATAGGTATTCAGAAACTGAGAGTTTATGTAAGTGGACAGAATTTGCTGACATTTACTGATTATCCAGGGTATGATCCTGAAGTTAACTACAGGTCAAGTGGTAGTACGAATGGAAACCGGAACCTGGGACTGGATTACGCCAGCTACCCGAATGCCAAATCCTTTACTTTCGGCTTAAATGTGAGTTTCTAAGCTTTAGTTTGTTGAACTAAAATGAATAAGAAAATGAAGAATTTAATCAATAAAATTTCAATACTCGTATTAATTACGGGCGTTTTCAGTTGTACTGATTTGGAAGAAGAACCAGTAGGGTTATTAGCGCCTGAAGGTTTTTTTAAGACGGCACAGGAAGTGGAAACAGCCGTTTTAGGTACATATGCCAACATTGCCAGCGAAGCCTTTTATGGCAGAAAGCTGACGTTAAGCCTGCAATTGCGTGGCGATATGTGTGACATTGGAGACCGGAATACACCCGGCCGCAGACAGCAGGTTAACGATTTCAATATGGATTCAAACAATGGCATGATTACCGCTTTTTGGCCCAGGGCTTACCAAATTATTGGGGCAGCCAATGCTGCGATTGCCGGAGCTGAATTGGTAGATGAATCTGCTGATAAAATCAATCCACTTGTTGCTGAGGCCCGGTTTATCAGGGCTTTTACCTATTATCACCTGGTCAGGTTATTCGGAGACATTCCGTATATCTATTTTTTTATTGATGACCCGGAAGCTATTAAGGAAATTTCTAAAACCCCGGAATCAGAGGTATATGACAATATCATTGCTGACCTTGAGTTTGCCAAGCAAAACCTGCCTGACAACTATGATGCCGACCTCAGGACGCGGCCTACAAAGGGTACGGCTGCAGCCTATTTGGCTTCGGTACACCTTACGCTGGAAAACTGGCAACAGGCTTATGATGAAGCCAAGTGGGTGATTGACAATAAAGCACAATTTGGCTATGACCTGATGGAAGATTTTCAGGACTTATATGATGCCAGCATGGCTACCGGCCTGCAGGAACATATTTTTGCGGTAGATTTTCTTTCTAACGTAACAGGCGGCAGCGGCCAAAACCTGGACTGGATGGGGCCAATTACCGGCATCAGGGGCTACGTAACCAATGATTTAGAACCCAAAGAAGGATGGAGCGTGAGCGTGCCTGCCTTCAAGGTTTACGAAACCTGGGATGCCCGTGACTACCGCCGGAAAGTGAGCTTCATAGACTCTGCCTATGTAGATGGCGTGTGGTCCGGGTACGAAAAGTTTGCACCCAATCATGGCTCCTCAAGGCCACACATGGCCAAGTTTTTTCTCAATTGCGGAGACCACCAGGGCGATTGCGGTAATTCTGACAACAACTATGTGGCCTTTCGATATGCAGAAGTGCTGCTGATTGCCGCCGAAGCCCTCACAGAAATCAATGGTGGTTCCACTGCCGAAGCCGAAGGGTATGTAAACGAGATAAGGGCACGTGCCAGAAACTGGGCAGGCATGCCCACTGATTTCCCGGCAAATGTAACTTCTGGTATGAGCAAATCAGAGTTTATTGACCTGGTACTGGAAGAACGCCGACTGGAACTGGCATTTGAGTTCAAACGCTGGTACGACATCAAGCGGCGGCAACTGGGGCAGGAAGCTTTCACAAGCCCAAGCTCACTGGAGCCTCACGAAAATTTTGACCCCAGCCGCGATTACCTGTTTCCGCTACCTCAGGATGAGATTGACAGAAATGATAACCTGAAGCCTCAAAACACGGGTTATTAGATAGGAAAATAAAGTAATTTCCTAACCATGTCCGCCACTTCTTGCACGTCTTACAAGAAGTGGCGGACACATTTTCGTAAAGATATTTTAGCCATGTTAGTTTTTATTAGTGGCACCCCTCCTTTTATTATTTCCTGCATCATCTCAAAACCAAATGTTGCTTTTTGATACACAGGCTCAAAAACCAGTATTTTTCTTTTTATGAAAAGAATGCTAAAAAGAAAAAATAATTTCACCATCGCCCTGAAAATCATTAGCTTTATCCCTCTAAAATTTTTGTAACACAAACCATTCATAATCAACCTGCTATGAAAAAAAACAACTATGCTACCCTTTGTTTGTCTTTATGTGCCCTGTTTTTGTTCACCGTCGCACAGGCCCAAACCATTTCCAAAGAAGAAATGATCTTCCTCACCTCTGAGTGGGAAGGAGAACGCTTTGAAGACGGCCGCCCCAAAGTACCAGACGATATTCTGAAAAGGGCTAAAAACATATCTATTGAGGAAGCCTGGGGCGTATTGCGCAACGAAGGCTATCATACCCAGTTTGAAGGCGACTGGCAAATGCTCCATAATGATGCGCCCATGGTAGGCCGCGCCCTTACGGCCATGTACATGCCCAGCCGACCCGATGTACAGAAAAAAATATTGGACAGAGGACACGAAAACGGCCGGATTGGCGCCGCTAACTCCTGGCCTATTGACATGCTGCAAGAAGGTGATATTTACATTGCTGACGGCTTTGGAAAAATTGTTGACGGAACCCTCATTGGTGATAACCTGGGCAATGCCATTTATGCCAACTCTAAAAACGGGGTTATCTTTTATGGCTCATCCCGTGATTTGGAAGGCTTAGAAAAGATTGAAGGTTTCAATGCTTACGTAAAAGGCTGGGATCCTTCTTTTATCCAGAATATGATGCTGATGGGGCTAAATACGCCTATTCGCATTGGACGTGCCATTGTATTGCCCGGCGATGTGGTACTTGCCAAAAAAGAAGGGGTAATCTTTATCCCTGCCCATCTGGCAGAGAAAGTGGTAAACAATGCCGAATTTATTGCCATGCGCGACCAGTTTGGCCATCAGATGCTGAGGGATGGAAAATATACCCCCGGACAAATAGACGGCCGTTGGAGCGATGAAATCAAACAAGCATTTCTCGAGTGGGTTTCTTCTAATGAGGATAAAGTGCCTATGACGCGCGCTCAGTTAGATGAGTATTTGAAGGGGCGGACCTGGTAGAAGACGGTTGCCTGTTGCTTTTTTTCTGTCCCAGCGGGGTTACTCGCAGAGAACCCCGCTGGGAATGCCCTGCATGGAATGCTCCGCGTGGAGCGCCTCGCTGCAACTGAATTATTAACCAGAAAAAAGCAATCTTATTCAGGCATGCTCATCTAAATAACTGGCAACAGACAACTCACAAAAAAAAATGCATTATCTGGAATTGAGCCAGATCGTTATTAAAACCACTTTCCTCAATAATAAAACAACTAAAGCGATGAATGAATCAAAAAAAAACAAGTTAAGTAATCTATTTAGCTTTTCTAACAATGTAAACAAACCGACTGGCAATGAGCGGCGAGCGTTTATGAAAAAAGCCGGGTTGGGTGGGGTAGCCCTGAGTGGCATGGCGTTTCATCCCCTGGAAGACCAAATCTCACACATGACGCAGAAGGTAAACCGCAGCTCAGCACCTTCCGAACTAAAAATTACCGACATGCGAATCGCACAGTACGGTAATGTTCCCATCTTGCGGATTGATACCAACCAGGGCATTTCCGGCATTGCCGATGTAAGGGATGGTGCTGACAAACGATATGCTTTGTTCCTGAAAAGCAGGATTTTGGGAGAAAACCCCTGTAACGTGGAAATGATCTTTAAGAAGATTAAGCAATTTGGTCACCATGGTCGGCAGGGTGGAGGCGTTTCAGGCGTGGAAATGGCCCTGTGGGATTTGGTAGGAAAAGCCTATGGTGTGCCCACTTACCAACTCTTCGGTGGCAAATACCGCGATAAAGTGCGGATTTATGTAGATACGCCTACCGTGAGAGACCCTGAGGAGTTTGCCCTGAAAATGAAAGACCGGGTGGACAAAGGTTTTACCATCCTGAAAATGGATGTAGGCATTGGGTTGATCAAAGACATTCCAGGTACATTGGTGAATACCGAACCCTGGGGTGAAATGAGAGGATGGTCTGACAGGGAAGTAACCAGCTATACGCAAACCAAACACCCTTTTACCCGCGTACAAATAACACAAAAAGGGCTTGACCTCCTCACAGAGTATGTGGCGCGTACCCGTGAAAAAATAGGTTATGAAATCCCGCTGGGTATTGACCACTTCGGGCACATGGGACTCAATAGCGTAATCCGCCTCGGTAAAGCGCTTGAACCCTACAACCTCAGCTGGCTGGAAGACATGGTGCCCTGGGAATACACCGATATGTGGCGAACCATTTCCGATTCACTGGACACGCCTACCATGACGGGCGAAGACATTTACCTGCATTCAAATTTCAGGGACCTGATACATAAGCGGGCGGTAGACATTGTACACCCCGACCCGGGCAGTGTGGGTGGTTTGCTTGAAACCAAGAAAACAGGTGATTTGGCAGAAGAACATGGTATTGCCATGGCTGTACACCATGCCGCTTCTCCCTTTTCATTCCTGGGAACCGTACATGCGGCGGCAGCTACCCAAAACTTCATCGCCCTGGAGCACCACTCGGTAGATAACCCCTGGTGGGAAGATATGGTAGAAGGTATTGAGAAACCATTCGTAAAAGATGGGTATGTAAAAGTGCCCGAAAAGCCTGGTTTTGGCATTGACATCAACGAAGACGTGGTGAAAGAACATTTACGGGATGGTGAGAAGTACTTTGCCCCTACGCCCGAGTGGGACGAACTCCGCTCGTGGGACAGAATTTGGAGTTAAATTCAACATTGGAGGGCGGGCTTCCCAGCCCGTCTTTTAAGCGGATTAGGAAATCAGCTCTCCAAATGCATCCGATATGCTTTTATCAACCTAAACCATGTTGTGCGTTTATTCTATATTGGTAAAACACCTAAAAAAGTGTAAATTTCTTTGGTGCAATAATTGTATAATTGCTAATATTCACAATAACTTAGTCTACACATGAAATTATTCAGCACCATTATTATATTTTCTATTGCGCTTTGCAGCTTTTCTATGGCCAATGCACAAACCGTTGCTTCTGAAGCGGAATGTATTGAAACATCAACAAAAGTTTTAAATCATTTGCTGGCAGGCGAATACGAAGAGGTAACCGCCCTTTTTGATGATAAGGTAAAAGCCTCCCTCAATACTGAACAACTCAAACAGGTGTGGGAAGGCATGGGCCAGCGTGTGGGTGCTTTTCAGGAATCCAAAGGCATTACCGCAGAAGAAGTTCAGGGCAACCAGGTAGTTACCAATAACCTTGAGTTTGAAAAGTCAACTATTGGTTTGCGGTTAGCTTTTAACAGTGATGACCAGATAAGTGGTTTCTTTCTGGTTCCTCCCAAATAAACAGGATACCCCGGTATAGATTTTCCAACAATCCAATGTAGTTTTATGCCTTTGAAAACTAACAGGAAAAAGGCATAATGAAACCTATACATTTTATCAGTTATACCATCGTTTTAGGGATAGTATTGAGCATTTTCACGAATGCGCAGGCTGCTTCTCCAAAAGTAAAATTCCTCACCTGCGAATACCAGCAAAACCCACTGGGCATTGAAGCAAAACAACCCCGCCTGAGCTGGGTGATGGAAACCGTTGAGCGGGGGCAATTGCAAACTGCTTACCGTATTTTAGTAGCCAGCACACCCGATAAACTGGAAGATGGAAAAGCCGACCTTTGGGATAGCGGCAAAATATCATCCGGCCAAAGCGCCCACATTATTTATGATGGAAAACCCCTGTCTTCCCGGCAAAGATATTATTGGAAGGTCAGGGTATGGGATAAAAACGGAGAACCTACAGAATATAGCGAACCCGCTTTTTGGGAAATGGCCTTGCTTTCTGCCCCCGATTGGCAAGCCCGCTGGTTGCGTCATCCCGATTTTCAGGATACGCTGCATGAAGCCAAACCTGCGCCTATGTTCCGAAAAGAGTTTTCTGTAAATAAACCTGTTAAACAAGCTCGAGCTTATGTAACCGGATTGGGCTATTACATCATGTCTTTAAACGGCAAACAAGTAGGTGACCATATCCTGGATCCTGTGAAAACCCGTTACGATAAAACTGTGAAATATGCCACGTATGATATTACCAAGATGCTTACAGAAGGTGGCAATGCCATAGGAATGATGCTGGGAACTGGCTGGTACAACCACTTTGCCAAGGCGGTGTGGGGTTTTTCCGAAGCTTCCTGGCGCGATTACCCTACCCTACTTTGCCAAATTGAAATCACTTATGAAGATGATTCAAGGCAAATAATCGCCAGCGATAATTCCTGGAAAACAACAGCTACAGGCCCGGTAGTATTTGACGGCATTCGCAATGGAGAGACGTATGATGCGCGGCTTGAAATTCCGGGTTGGAACGAAGCGGGTTTTGAAGATGAAAACTGGCAACAGGCAGTGGAAGTAAAAGGACCTGCAGGCAAACTTTCTTCCCAGAAATTACCACCTATCAAGGAAATGCAGGAAATCACCCCGGTATCCATCAAAGAAGTGAAGCCAGGTGTGTATGTATTTGATTTAGGACAAAATATTGCAGGGTACAGCCAATTGCAAATTGCTGGGCCTACAGGTACTGAAATCAAAATGAAGCATGGTGAAAAACTGTACGAAGACGGTACGGTAGAGCAAAAACAAATCCTGCGTTTTTTGAAAACAGGCGATGCCCAAACCGACCGCTACATCCTGAAAGGGGAGGGCATAGAAACCTGGAAACCTCATTTTGTTTATCATGGATTTCAGTATGTGGAAGTAACCGGATTGCCTGCGAAACCTACCAAAGAAACGCTGACAGGCATTGTAATTTATACCTCTTTCGATAAAGCAGGAGGCTTTGCCTGTTCTAACCCACTATTTAATCAATTGCAGGAAAATACGCTTTGGTCGTATGTGGGCAATTATCACGGTATTCCCACAGATTGCCCGCACCGTGAAAAAATTGGCTGGACAGGCGATGGGCATTTGGTAGCAGAAGCCGGGCTGTTTAATTTTGATGTGGTAACGTCTTACCTGAAGTGGCTGGACGACTTTGTGGATGAGCAACAAGAAAGCGGCGACCTACCCGGCGTAATCCCCACCAGTGGGTGGGGTTACACATATGGCAAGGATGAAAGCAAGCGGCATCTGGGCTATGGACCTCAGTGGGAAGGGGCTTTCGTACTCATTCCCTGGTATTTGTACCAGTACACAGGCGATACCAGCATACTTGCCCGTTATTATGCACCTATCAAGAAGTATATTGATTTTCTGGCGCAAAACGCGGATAAGTATACGCTTGATTTTGGCATTGATGACCATAAACCTGTAACCACCCATACCGAAGGGGATATTCTGGCCTCGGGCTATTTCTTTAAATTTTCCCAACTTTTTTCAGAAATGGCAACCTTGCTGGGCAATGAGAATGATGCGAAACAATACGCCAGGCTTTCAGAAAAAACCCGAAAGGCATTTAATAAAAAGTATTTCCATCAGGAAGAAGGAACCTACGGCAATGGGGGGCAAACTTCATTGGGACTTGCTTTATTTCACGATTTGGTACCAGAGCAAGAGAGGGAAAATGTATTGCAAAACCTGATTGCCGATATTGTAAGCCAAAATTATCACTTTGATGCGGGCGTGGTAGGTGTAAAATACCTGCTCAACGCACTCACAGATGCCGGAAGGGCAGATATTGTATATGACCTATTAAACCAGCGCGATTTCCCAAGTTTAGGCTATTGGGTGGAGCAAGGAGCCAACACGCTTTGGCAGGATTGGGACGGCTCCATGTCTTTAAACCACATTATGTTTGGCACGGTGAGCGAGTGGTTTTTCAAAGCGGTTGCTGGGATTAACGTAGACCCCGAGCAACCCGGTTTTAAAAATGTAATCATTAAACCTGTTGCCCTAGACGAACTGGACTGGGCGAATGGTGAGCATACTTCTCCGTATGGCACTATAAAAAGCTCATGGACAAAAAATGAAGGCCAACTCCAACTTAAACTCACTATTCCTGCTAATACAACAGCTACTGTATATTTGCCCACTTCCAATCACGCGCTAGTGAAAGAGGGAACAGACAATGTTTCAAATGCAGAAGGCGTGCAATTTGTAAAATATGAAAACGGAAAAGCAGTATATAAATTAGTTTCAGGAAATTATACATTCATTGCTCCGTTGTAATTTGAGATAAGGGTTTTTTGGAAGTTTACAGGATAATCTTTATATATTTTTTATGAAAGTATTACACCTGAAACCCATTACAAAGTCCCTGTTGAAATTTGATCAAGAGAAAAACCCGGTTGATGATAGTATTCGCGGTGATTTGTCAACAGTTGTAAATACAGATAATTGTTTATGGCTGGCTTTTGACGAAAGTGCAGGGGTAGAAAGGCTACAAAAAGATGGAGATGACTATTGCCATCATAAACACTTTTCCCTCACCAATTACATTGACCTGCCTGCCGATGCTTCGGAAGAAATTGATATTGAAGGGCTGGCTTACTCTGACCATTACCTGTGGATAGCGGGTTCACATAGTCTCAAGCGGGATAAACCGGATGATGATTAAAAAAAGCTAAAGAAAAGCGTAAAATCGCTGGCAAAAGTAAAGAATGACCCAAACCGCTATACCATTGCCCGCATTCCACTCACAAAAAAGACGAAAAAGGGAGCGTATTCACTTCACAAATCTTGTGATCATCCTGAGGAACAAGGTGAAGAATTAAAAGCAGCCAAGCTAAAATCGGGCAAAAAAAAGAGCCAGTTATCAAAAGTGCTGAAAAAAGACAAGCACCTGAAAAAGTTTATGAAATTGCCCAGCAAAGACAATGGCTTTGACATAGAAGGTATTGCCGTGATGGATGACCGGGTTTTCCTGGGGTTACGCGGGCCAGTTTTGCGTGGATGGGCAGTTATCATAGAAATAGCTGTAAAAGAGAAAAAAGATAAGCTCAAACTAAAAAAAATAGGCCGCCACAAACAAAAATACCGTAAGCATTTTATTGACCTGAAAGGTATGGGCATCCGTGAACTGGCTGTAGCCAATAATAACCTCCTCATCCTGGCCGGCCCCACTATGGACTGTGACGGCATCATGACCCTGTACCGTTTAAATGGTGGTTTTGAAGATCAAAAAGAATCGCTGATAGCGCACGAGCAGCTTGATAAAATGTTTGATGTAACCCTCAGCCACAAACACAAATACAAAAGCAGAAGGAATCACACTTTTGGATAACAAGCACTTGCTGGTAGTGTATGACGAGCCTGGTGAAGAAAGGCAGGTAAAAAAGGCGAATGTAAAAGCTGATATTTTTGAATATAAAAACTAATTGCCCTTAAATAAAAAAAGCGAACCAGCAGAGGTTCGCTTTTTTTATTTTTATCATAATAAACTTTATTCTTCTTCCAGCACACTTTCTGCCAGCACAGTAATTTTATTGTTCAAAACCTCTACAACCCCGCCTGCAATAGTAATGGTATGCTCATCATTGTCAGTACGGTACGAAACATCACCTTGATCAAGAGCACTGATGATGGGCGCGTGGTTACGCAATACCTGAAACGACCCACTGCTTCCGGGAAAAGTGGCTGATGTAACTTCACCGTCAAAGACATGGCGGTCGGGTGTAATAATTTCTAAAAACATTTATTTGTTATTTTTTTAGTGTTAAATTACTCAGCTTCGGCTAGCATCTTTTCGCCTTTTTCTATTGCTTGCTCAATAGAACCAACAAGGTTAAAGGCCATCTCTGGCAAATGGTCCAGTTCTCCATCCATAATCATATTAAAGCCTTTGATGGTTTCTTTGATGTCTACCAGTACTCCAGAAAGTCCGGTAAACTGTTCGGCAACGTGGAAAGGCTGCGAAAGGAAACGTTGTACCCTTCTGGCCCTGTGTACTACCTGCTTATCTTCGTCAGAAAGCTCATCCATACCCAAAATTGCGATAATATCCTGAAGCTCTTTGTAGCGTTGCAGGATTTCTTTTACACGTTGGGCACAGCCATAGTGTTCATCACCTAGTATTTCGGCTGTAAGGATACGAGAGGTAGAATCCAAAGGATCTACTGCCGGATAAATACCCAGCTCTGAAATTTTACGGGAAAGTACTGTGGTAGCATCCAGGTGGCTAAAGGTAGTAGCCGGAGCAGGGTCAGTCAGGTCATCAGCAGGCACATATACCGCCTGTACTGAAGTAATGGATCCTCTTTTGGTAGAAGTAATCCTTTCCTGCATCAGTCCCATTTCGGTAGCCAGGGTAGGTTGGTAACCAACAGCAGAAGGCATCCGCCCCAGCAGTGCAGATACTTCTGAACCAGCTTGTGTAAAGCGGAAAATGTTATCAATAAAGAAGAGGATGTCTTTTCCTTTGCCTTCTCCATCTCCATCACGGAAATACTCGGCAATGGTCAAACCAGATAAGGCCACACGGGCTCGGGCTCCGGGAGGTTCGTTCATTTGTCCGAAAACGAAAGTAGCCTGGGAACTTTGCAAGCCTTCTTTATCTACCTTGGAAAGGTCCCAGCCACCTTCTTCCATAGATTCTTTGAAATCATCTCCATATTTCATAATACCGGCCTCAATCATCTCTCGCAGCAGGTCATTCCCTTCACGGGTCCGTTCACCTACTCCGGCAAATACCGAAAAGCCTTCATAAGCAATGGCGATGTTATTGATAAGCTCCTGGATCAATACGGTTTTACCTACTCCGGCACCACCAAACAACCCTACTTTTCCCCCTTTAGAGTAAGGTTCCAGCAGGTCAATTACTTTGATTCCGGTGAATAAAACTTCGGTTGAAGTAGTAAGGTCTTCATATCTTGGAGGAGGGCTGTGGATAGGACGGCTTTTGCTGACTTTTGGAGGCTCCATGCCATCGATGGGTTCACCTACTACATTGAACAGTCTCCCTCTGATTTCTTCACCAATGGGCATGGCAATAGGTTTTCCGGTGTCAACCACCTCTGTACCCCGCACCAAGCCTTCGGTACTTTCCATTGCGATGGTACGCACCCTGTCTTCACCCAGGTGCTGCTGACATTCCAGTACGAGTTTGGAACCATCTTCACGGTTGATAGAAAGCGCATCCAAAATATTGGGTAATTTGGAGTTTTCCCCTGCGAAGCTTACGTCTACTACCGGACCAATTACCTGTACTACTTTTCCGATATTTGCCATTATTTATTGAATTAGTGTTTGAATAGATTTTATATGGCTAAATCAACTGATTTGATTTTAACCATGAATATGAGAGATAAATTACAGAGCGCAAAATTACGCCATTCGGTGTGGATTGCAAAACATTAGGGCAATGTTTACTTCTTCTCAATATTGCTGGTGAGGGATTCCATCTCGCTTTGCAAGATTTTGATAAACTGATCGCAGCTATTTTCTACCTCTATGATAGATTTTTCAATAATGTCATTGTCGTATTCCTGATTTTCCAATAGTTCTTTACCCTTTTGTATTGCGTCTACGAGAAAAGATGCTTCCAGAAAAGTTAAAAATGATGTTACTTTGTGCACGGCACTTCCCAGGGCAGTAATTTCCTGGTTTAGCATGTATTTTCTATAGTTTACCTTCAAGGCATTTACCTGTTCTGTGCACTTTTGTAAAAAGCCTTCAATTTGTTGAATATCATTGCTAAACAACTGATGAATTTTATCAAAGCCAACATAAAGCTCAGCCTGTTGTGCTTGTTCTAGTTCTTTTTCAGCTTCTTTTTTTTGAAGTATGTCCGGGCTACTATCCTTAATGAAGGATTTTATTTTGAAATAAAGCTCATCTGGTTTGAATGGTTTGGCTACATAATCATTAAAACCGGCTTCTTCAACCTTTTGGCGGGTTTCCAGCATCGCCGAAGCAGTGAGGGCAATAATGGCAATAGGTTTTTCGGAATATTTATCCAGGGCTCTTATCATGCGCGTAGCTTCATAGCCATCCATTACGGGCATTTGCAAGTCCATCAAAATTAAGTCAAAGTCTTTGCTTTGGGCTTTTTCCAAAGCTACTTGTCCATTTTCAGCGAAATCCAGCTCAACATTCCAGGGCTCAATGAGCTTTGTCGCAACCAACTGGTTAATTTCGTTATCTTCTGCTAGTAAAATATTAGCTCCTTGCAAATCTTTTACACTGTCATTAGCTATGTTCAAAGTATTAGGATTCATTATATGGGCTTTACTTTTGTCAAACTGTATGGAGAAAGAAAATACTGAACCCACATCTGGTGTGCTTTTTACCTTGAGGTGGCTATTGTGTAGCTCTAGCAGGTTTTTTACAATAGCTAATCCTAATCCTGTTCCGCCAAACTTACGGGTAGTATCAGTATTGGCCTGGGTAAAACCCTCGAATATGATAGGAATTTTTTCTTTGGGAATTCCTATGCCTGTGTCTTTAATTTTAAAGTTGACCGTTGCCTGCGAGTCTGTTTCCTGTGAGAGATTAACTTCCAATTTTACGTTTCCTTCTTTGGTAAACTTTAAAGCATTACTTACCAAATTGCTCAATATTTGATTCACCCTCACCGGGTCGCCAATCAGCGCTGAAGGAATATTTTCATCATAACCAATAATAAAATCTATATGCTTTGCTTTAGCCTGAAAGGTAAATGCTTGTCGGAAGCTCTCGATCAAATCTTTTAATCTGAAACCGGTAGCTTCAAGTTCCACTTTACCAGCTTCTATTTTGCTAAAGTCAAGAATGTCGTTGATGAGTGTTAGTAACCCTTCGCTGGAAAACTGAAGAATGTTCAAATGTTTTTTCTGGTCGGTACGGGGAGACTCTTCTAGCAGGAAACGCGTAATCCCAATAATGGCATGCATGGGAGTACGAATTTCGTGGCTCATATTGGCCAAAAAGTTGCTTTTAGCTATACTGGCCTGCTCTGCCTGCTCTTTGGCTTTGCGTAATTGCTGCTCTATACGTTTTTTGTAAGTGATATCAGTAATTCTAACCTGCAAAAGATTCTCTTCTCTAATATCAATGGGAGTTACAGCTACATTGCCCCAAAATTCATCATTATTAACAGTAATACATTCCAGTTCTTTATGCCATTTCCCACCCTGATGCAACCTCTTTCTGATTCTGGAAAGGGTTTGAGCACTCAAGTTTTTTTTGAATAATGTTTGGACAGGGTTACCGAACAGCTCTTGTTTACTTTTTACCTTAAAAAGTAAGACCGCTTTTACGCTGCAGTCAATAATTTTAAGTTCTTTTCTTTCTACCAGAAAAATGGCATCGTAGGCTTGGTTAAAAACAGCTGATAGTTTTTTTTCTGTATTAACGAGTTCCTGGTGCTGTTTATTTTTGACTAAGAAGTAATAATAATTTACCATCATTGATAAAATGAAGGTAAGCAGCATATTGGCCCGGTAGTTCCAGAATAATTCTTCCTGGCTAATGCCATATAAGGCAAAGAGAGAATAATTGGTGAATTCAAGCAGCCCGTAAGCAAGAAAAATAAGGACAACGGATAAGGTAATATCAATCTTATTTTTAATGCCATGAATCAGTGGAGTGGCAAAAAGTGTAGGGATAAAAATAAGATGATCACCCCCATCTCTGCCAAAGGAAGAAGCATTGATAAACACATTGATTAAAGGCAGTAAAATGATGAGGAATTTTGCAATTCTGTGATACCCGATTCGGTTAAAGAAAATACAGCTAAGATAGCTGAAAATCAGTATGCCTTCAATGAGATAAAGATAAGAAGAGGGAACACTGTAAAAATAAAAGACATATACGAATGAAATAATTGCTCCGGCAAAAGCTAGCCTGTTAACAAGAATGATACGGTATTCCTCAGGGCCTACCTGTTCATCTTGTTTTAACCCTTGATAAGAAAGGATTTTCCAGAGCCGGGCGAATTTGGCCAGCCATATTTTCATTTGTTGTATTATTGCCCAATTTTACAGTTAAAACATCACAAGTTAAAGATATACCTTCATTTGCAAAAGAAGAATATTCATGAAAGTAATGTGATGTAAGAAATCATATAACTTTACTAAATTATCCCCAGGCTTTTACCTGTTTTTTTGATAGCATCAATAGATTTACTCAATTGTGCTTCGGTATGACCCGCAGTTACAGAAAGTCGCACCCGGGTTATTTTTCGAGGCACAGCTGGGTAAGGGACAGAGTTAACAAAGATATCCTCTTTATGCAATAAATAGGCCATTTGCTTAACTTTATAGTCATCTCCAATAATTAATGGAAATATAGCAGTTTCAGAATCTCCTATGTTGAATCCCATGGCCAGTAGCTCTTCGCGCATATACTCAATATTTTGCCATAATTTTGCCCTTAAATTTATATCCTCTTCTATGATTTGAATAGATTTTAATGCTGCGGCACATGCAGGTACAAACGGTGCAGTGGAAAACATATAAGGTCGGCTGGCATATTTAATATAGTTAATCAATTCTTTGCTGCCTGCCACAAACCCACCGGTACTGCCAATTGCTTTACTTAGTGTACCAGTAACTATGTCTACTTTATTTTTCAGCTTAAAATATTCTACAGTTCCTCCGCCTCTTTCACCAATTACCCCGGTTGCATGTGCTTCATCTACCAATACCCAGGCACCATATTGGTGGGCAAGTTTCACAATTTCATCCAGGTGGGCAATATCCCCATCCATTGAGTACACACCATCTATCACAACCAGTTTGTTAACATAAGTATCTTTGGCCTGTGACAGGGTGTGTTCTAATGATGATATATCATTGTGCTTAAAAAATTTCTTTTTGGCGTGCATTCCTCCATCCAAGAGACTGGCATGGGCATACATATCATAAATGACCAAATCGCAAGAACGCATCAGTGTAGATATGACTCCTATATTTGCAGTGTAACCGGAAGTAAATACCAATGAAGCCTCGCATTGCTTCATGGCTGCTAATTTTTCCTCCAATTGCAATAAAACATGGGTAGTTCCACTTAATAATGGTGCGCCTCCCGGCCCTGCTCCATAGTCAACCATACTGCGAACGGCAGCCTCTATCACATCTGGGTGCTGGCTCAAGTTCAGATAGTCATTAGAAGCCAGATTTACCATGCGTTTGGTGGTGTCATCAGCAGGGTCGTGTACTTCTATGAGTGGTTGACAACCGGTTTGTAAAGGGCGGCGGTATAAATTATGCTGATTATAAGATAAGTCCTCTATCCAACTGTTGAGCATGCCCATTCGGTCTTCAAAAGAAGCATAATCTATTCTTTTATCTGCAAATACATTGTAAAAAGAATACTTATTAGCGTCGATTGTCTGATTTTCGGAAAGCTCAAATTCTAAAGAATGGAGAGGGTTGTTAGTAGAAAAACTTTTTTTTAAAGTTGTACTGGTAGATGAATAATCTTCCATAGATTTTAGGTTGTAAAGTGGCTGAATAATTTAAATCTTAGGTAAAAAACAGGAAGCTAATCAGAAGTGAAACCTTCTGTTAACAGATATAATGGCATCATGATGAATCAAATATTATCATAATAAATTCAAGAGAGAAAGGGCAATATAACAATTTTTCATTAAAAAAATACTAATTTATAGAAAAACCATTCATTATATATAAATATTATGTGTTGTTTTGATATTATAGATTTTTTACTGAAATAACAAAAAAAACTTAGAAAAAAACCTTGAAAAACAAATCTCAAAAAATCATATTTATAACAGGCGCAAGCTCGGGTATAGGCTTGGCTTGCGCCAGGTATTTATCAGAGCAGGGATATGTGGTTTTTGGTTCAGGTAGAACAAAAAATAAGCAGCAAGTTCCATACCATCATGTACAAATGGATGTAACAAATCAGGCATCTATTCGTGCTGCTGTACAATGTATTTATGATAAGGCAGGCCGTATTGATCTTTTGATTAATAATGCGGGAACGGGTATTGCCGGATCTGTAGCCGATACCTCTGTGGAAGAGGCGCAGCAACAATTCGATACTAACTTTTTTGGCGTGCTGCGTGTTTGTCAGGAAGTTGTTCCGCAGATGAAAACCCAGGGACAAGGCATGATTATTAATATGAGCTCAATTGGCGGACTGATAGGGCTGCCATATCAAGGGCTTTATTGTGCCAGTAAGTTTGCTTTAGAAGGAGCGAGCCGGGCAATGCGTATGGAATTGACATCGTACAATATTAAAGTGGTACTGATAAATCCCGGAGATTTTCAAACTTCATTTTCAGCGAACAGAAGTATTATCAGAAAGTACCTTGATGCCCCCCCGGCGCAATTTTCCCGTACATTAGCAACTATTAATAAAGATGAACAGAATGGCGGTAATCCTGAAAAAATAGCCCGATTAATTGAGAAAATAATATGGAAAAGAAACCCTAAAACTAATTACATGGTAGGTAGCCTTGCCGAAATAGTATTTGCCAGGCTGATGCATATTTTACCGGCAAAGGTTACAGAAGGGATATTGTCTTCTCACTATAAATTAGGTGTTTGAAAGAACTCATGCATGGATGTCCTGGCTAAAAAGTACAAAATCCAAAACCAAGTAATGGCTTACTTTGTTTACCAACTGTAACCAAGTAAGTAAATATGAGCAAAATCAGTTTCTATACTAATCAATTCCTTTCTAAGATGCGTCAGCAAACAGACCCCTTGGCTGACCAGGCAATCGTAAGTTTGTACGAGCAAAAAAAACCTTCTCATTTTAGGAAATTATTTGCGGCGCTTCGTCAAAATGATTATGCTATTCCTCAGCACTTACCTGCTGCAACTATTGAGTTTCTTGAGAAAACCCGGAGCGTACCTGCTTTTGCCAATCTAAGTAGGATGAAAAAAGGGAGTGCGCTTTTTGCCAGGCATGCTGCCGGCCTGATGGCTATGCTTGGCATGTATTCTTTGCCATATTGTTATGCTGCAGCAAACGGTGCTCGTGTACTTTATTTTTCTGAGCGTTTGCGCAACGATCCGGGCAAGCGATTGGCCGAAACCGGACAATATATTTTTGATGTAACTGAAAAAAACGCGTTTTCTCCGAAAGGTAAAGCCATCTGTAGTACACAAAAAGTGCGGTTGATGCATGCTGCCGTCAGGTATCACATACAAAAGAGCAGACAATGGAACAACATAGCCTGGGGCAAGCCTGTAAATCAGGAAGATATGGTTGGCACCCACCTGGCCATTTCTTTAATTGCCCTACGCGGATTGCGTAAAATGGGAACAGATGTGTCGTATGATGAGGCCATGGACTATATGCATTTATGGAAAGTAGCGGGGTTTATCATGGGCATTGATGAACGTTTGCTTCCTGATAACGGAAAAGAAGCCTTTTTGCTGGATAAAAAAATTGCCAACCGGCAGTTTGAAAGTTCAGAGGCGGGAAAAGCCCTGACAGCATCTTTGCTGAATTATGTAGGGGAGCAAGCTGGCAAGCCTATGGACAAACTGCCCCCTGCCTATATGCGCTTTTTATTGGGTGACGAACTTAGCGAGTTATTAGATATTCAGAAAACAGAAAAAGGTGAAAGTATTACCATCAAAGGTATAAGAGCGTTTAATATAATGCGAAATATTACAGGATACAATGATAAAAACCAATATAAGATGTACGCACAAATTAAACAAAACAACATGCCAATTCCTGCTTTTTATCATCTATAAAAAGTTGACACTTGCGCTGTAGCATAAAAAACACGTTATTTATTACTTTCATAAATATTTGAACAGTTGATGGGGTTCTCGTTATGAAGAATTGCCTAATTTTATAGCGAAATTTCTTAATCGTTTAAACTACATAATCAAAGTCCAATGAAAGTAACAATTTTATCTACTCGCCTACTTATTATTACAGTTCTTGGTAGCTTACTTTTTTCATGCAGTTCAAAGGTTCCTTATGGAAGTACTTATTATTTTCCGCTGGAGCCTGTAGCAAAGAAAGAAAAATCTATGAAGCCTGCAGGAGCAGATCAGGCTTCACAATCTCAAAAAGCAGTTGTATCTGTAGAGAAAGTAGCATCAATTGCTCCATCTGCTGAATTTTTGCTGAAAAACGCCAATCAAAACATGGCTGAAATTACCGGCATTACTCCTGTAGAAGCAGCGAAGGCCATGCTGTCTGATAAAAAAGTTGAAAAAAGCCTCAGTAAAAAAGAACTCAGGCAAGAACGCAAAGAAGCACGGAAGGCGCTGAAGCAAGCCGTAAAAGAGTACAAGCATGACATCAAAGAGTTAAAGAAAGACAAGGCGCAGAAAGAGTTATCCAAGAATATGAAAATCGGTATCATTCTAGCTGCGGTAGGTTTGATATTACTTATCCTGCCTATTGGATATGTAGGCTATATATTAGGAACTATCGGTTTGGTGGTGGGGTTGATCATGATTTTAATTGATGTTCTGTAAAAAATACACAAAGGCATTTCAGATCAGATGAAATGCCTTTTTTTTCTTCATTTATTATATTTTTGGCACAACAAATACAGTAGCCTATCAACCGATGAGCCAGTACATTCTTCGTTACCAGATTTTTATTTTTGCTTTTAGCATTTTTTTAAGCGCATGCAGCTCAAAAATCCCTTACGGGAGTACTTATTATTTTCCGCTGGAGCCTAAAACCACTTCGGCACAAAAGGATATTGAACCTGCCCGGCTTCACGTTTCTTTGGAAAAAGTGGCATCCATCAAGCCTTCTGTTGCTACCAAAATAGAGAAAGCCCAATTGCATATCAGTCAACTGACCAAGCCGGTTCCAAAAGAAGTTGCAATCAATATCCAACAGGAACCTCACACCGAATTATCCAAAAAAGAACTGAAGAAGGTAATAAAAGCCCGCAAAAAGGCAGTAAAAGCTCAAATAAAACAAGTCAAAAAACAGCAAAAGCAAGCGCAACAAGGGCTGACTAAAAACCTGCGCAATGGCATTATTTTAGGAGCTGTGGGCCTCATTATGATGATTATTTTTGGGGCAGCGGGCATTGGTGTATTGGTAGGAATTGGTGCCATTGTGCTAGTTGTAGGGCTTGTCTTTATTTTGCTTGATTTACTTGAAGTTTAAAGTCAGGTAATATTCTGCTTTTTTAACTCTCCCACCGCATAGTCTACAGCCCGGGCAGTAAGGGCCATATAAGTAAGGGAGGGGTTTTGACAAGCAGAGGAAGTCATGCAGGAGCCATCAGTAATAAAAACATTGGGTACGGCATGCATTTGGTTCCAACGATTTACTACTGATTCCTTAGGGTTTTTTCCCATGCGGGCGGTGCCCATTTCATGCACGGCAAATCCCGGAATATCAGCACCGTCTACAGATTGTATGTTTTTGCCCCCGGCAGCCTCCAGCATTTCTGCCCCGGTTTGTGCCATATCTTTACGCATGGCGTATTCGTTCTCCCTGAACTTAGCACTGATGGTAAGCGTAGGTAGTCCCCATTTATCAACTACATTTGGGTTTAGTTCAGCTTTATTGTCAAAATGAGGAAGCGTTTCCCCGTAAGCGGCAAATCCCATTTGCCAGGGGCCGGGTTGGGTAAGTTGTTTTTTAAAGTCAGCCCCAAAACCTTTTTCCCTTGTTCCCCGGCTCCAGCCTGCACGGCCTGCCCCTCCTTGTACGCCGTAACCTCTCAGGAAATCAGAGTGTTTGTCTTTTACATTTCGGAAACGGGGCACGTAAATACCGGTAGGCCGAAAACCGGAGTAGTATTTATCGTCAAAACCTTCAAAAGTGGCTCGGGAAAATATTTCCTTGTGATGGTCCATAAGGTAATGCCCCACTACGCCATTGTCATTGCCCAGTCCATTAGGAAAACGGCTGGAAGTAGAATGTAATAAAAGCCAGGTTGTACCTAATGTGGATGCGCAAAGGAAAATGACTTTCGCAAAATATTCTGTAGTAGAATTATCTTCTGAATTGATTACACGCACTCCTGTAGCCTTACCTTTTTGCTCGTCATAGATCACTGATTCAACAATGGCGTGTGGCTGTAGCATAAGGTTGCCGGTATTCATCGCTGCCGGAATGGTAGCACTGTTGCTGCTGAAATACGCACCATACGGACAACCCCGCTGGCAGAGGTTGCGGTACTGGCAGGCAGAGCGGCCTAGCAAAGGCTGGGTCAGGTTGGCTGCCCGTGCAATGGTCATTGTCCGGTCATTCCAGTTTTTCTCTATGGCTTTTTTCACATGTTGCTCCACACAGTTCATTTTCATCGGAGGCTGAAAAGCGCTGTCGGGCAGTTGGGGTAATCCTTCGGCTTGTCCGCTTATCCCAATGAATTTTTCCACATATTCGTACCAGGGCGCCAGGTCTTTGTAACGGATGGGCCAGTCTATGGCAACGCCTTCTTTCTGGTTGGCTTCAAAATCCAAATCGCTCCACCGGTAACACTGCCGTCCCCAAAGCAGCGAACGGCCACCTACCTGATAGCCCCTGATCCAACGGAAAGGCTGATTTTCGGGCGTGGTATAGGGGTTTTCTTTGTCATTGACGAAAAATTGATGGGTATCTTCACTAAAGGCATAATTAGTACTTTGGATGGGATATTCTTCCTTAATCTTTCGGGTATCGATACCCCTGTGGGCAAACTCCCAGGGAGGGGTATTGGTGGTAGGGTAATCTTTTACATGCTCTACGTTGCGACCTCGCTCCAGCACCAGTGTTTTCAATCCTTTTTCACATAATTCTTTGGCAGCCCATCCGCCGGTGATGCCAGAACCTACTACAATCGCGTCAAAAGTATTGTTTGCCATAGTTTTCTGTGCTAAATGTGGTTGCCTGCCTGTAATTTGTCTTCCGGATTTAGGGGCGTACATGTTTCATAATTTCCGGGTACCGGATTATAATCGAAGTTTTGCTTCATGCCTTCTTCTGAAGTAAAGTAGCCCAACAAGGTGAGTTCTTTGAGCATGTAGAAAAAATGTTTGCCCCCCCTGCCCATCGTTTGTATTTCAAAGGCTTCATTTTCTAGGTTTTGCAATATTTCATGCTTTTGCTCAGCAGATAGTTTAATGAATGATTTCCCTGCCAATGCGTCGCTTTCTGTTTCTATGGCAGCCAGTCCATCAAGAAATACCTTTTGGTCAGTTTCCGGATAGGCTTCGGCCAGGATAAGGTCAATGAATGTATCTACGCCCACATCCAATGCGCCTGGCGTTTCAGTAGGAGGAATGATGCAGTTGGCAAGTTCTCCAGTTAGCACAGCCTGGTCTTTAGAAAGAAATTTAGGAACCCAGTTCACCGTTCGGGAAGGAGAACAACCTTTCAGAATTCCTGCAAGGGCAGAGGCTGAAACTGCTCCTCCCATCAGCATGGCGGTGCGTTTTAAAGCTTCTCTTCGAGCGATTGTGTTCATGAGAGGTAGAATTTGATTGCCTGGGTTTTAAGGTAGAAAATAGCCCATAGAATTACAAACAAACCTTGGCATGAAAAGGTTTGAAAGGCCGATAATTTGGAAATGCGAGGGTTATCGATGCTCAGGACGGGAAAGGTATTTACCTACCAGCACAGCCATTACCACCGCAAGGTAGAACTGCCCTAATAACCCTAATAATACAGCAACTCTTTTTGCGCCATCGTGCAGTGGAATAATATCACCGTATCCGATGGTAGTAAGGGTAATGTAACTGAAATATACGAGATCTTTAAAGCCTGCTTCTCCTTCGGCTACATGGGTGAAAGATTCGGGATAGATGATGTGGATGACGAAGAACATAGTAGAACCAATAAAACCCAGCAGTAAATACCCGTTCAGTGCTGCAATGATGATCTGGAGGGTAATCTCCTTAACTTTCATGATTTGGCTGAAAAGGTCATAAGTTATGATACCGATAAAAAGTGTGAATAGTAAAAAGCCAATGAGGTCTTGTGATATCCAATCAGCCGATGTTGCCAAAAAGCCAATGATTCCAATAATAACTAGAAGGTGCCTCCTTTTTTGAAGAATGTTAAGGCAGGCAATCAACAGCAGTGTACGGGCAGCTTGCAGTAGTAAGGCGTTGTTGGCAGATTCTTCCAAAAGGCTCGGCAACACTAAATCAAGGAGCAATGCTATTAACAGGAATGTGAATCTATACTGATAGAGGGTTTTGAAAAATTCTCTGAATCTCTTCATGGGTTGAGGTAAGAATTGTGCTAAATTCTTTTTTTTAGCCATATTATCAAAAGAAAAAGGCCATTTGTTAATTTTTTTTCATTGCTGTGTGATTTTTTAGGCATCCGGGCGAATCATGAAGTAAAACCATCTGATAATCATATGAAAAAGAAAACACCGGCCCGTTCTGGAATTACTTTAGTATCTCACGTCAAAATCTGTCAGTTATGCCTATAGAGACTAATCAGGAAAGATTTATAGCGCTGATAGATAAGCACAAAAAGCTTATTTATAAAGTGAGTAACACTTACTGCAAAAATCCTGAAGACCGGAAAGATCTGGAGCAGGAAATTATTCTGCAAATATGGAAGTCATGGCACACTTATGATGAGCATTACAAGTTAACCACCTGGCTTTACCGCATAGCACTGAATACGGCCATCTCCTTATACAGAAAGGAAAACAGGAGGCAAAATACTGTTGCCCCTTTTTCGGAAAACCTTATAGACTTGGAGGAAGAAAATACAGATGTAGCCTTAGAAGAAAACCTGAAATTGCTTCATAAATTTATCGGCCAGTTGAATGCCTTGAACAAAGCGTTGATGATCCTGTACCTTGATGACCACAACTACCGGGAAATGGCTGACATACTGGGCATTACCGAAACCAATGTGGCTACCAAAATCAGCCGGATTAAAAAACAATTGAAACAAAAATTTGAAACACACAAATCATGATAACTATGGAACTGGAAGCATTAAAAAATACATGGGAACAATACGATAAAAAACTAGATCAGAGCCTTAAAATAAACCAACGAATCTTTAAAGAAATGAACCTGAATAAAACCCGTTCAAGCCTACGTAATGTTTTAATTTTTAGAATGCTGGAAACATTAATTTTCTTAGCTGCTGTCATAGCTTTAGGTGGTTTTATCGGTAACCATTGGGGTAGTTGGCAGTTTGTAGTACCCGCAATTATTCTGGATATTTTTGCCATTATTGGCCTATCGGGCAGCATCGGACAAATTGCTTTGATTGTACAAATTGATTACGCTGCCCCCATCACTGTCATGCAGAAAAAACTGGAACAGGTGAAAACGCACATGGTGCAAATCACCCGGCTGCTCCTGCTTTCTATTCCTTTTTATCTGGCTTATGTCATCCTGGGATTCAAATTAGTTGCCGGGATAGATATTGTTGCAGTAGGAGCCCCACAATGGTGGGTGGTCAATATCCTTGTAAGCCTGTTGCTCATTCCCCTGGCCGTGTGGATATACCGAAAATTAAACTGGAAAAACATACACATTCCCTGGGTGAGAAGTTTTATTTACGGCTCCGGGGGTAAGCAAGTAGTCAAAGCAATGGGTTTTTTGAAGGAAATTGATAGTTTTGAGAAGGAAGAAAAAGTAGGGCGACTTTCTTAGTCGCTTTACAAAAATTCGGAATAGCTATGAAAAAACTACCTGTCATACAATTTCTTTTGCTCAGCCAGGTTTTGCTCTTTTTCGGTTGTGCAAGTCCCTCTGAAAAGCAAACTGCTGACGCCAATGATGGTCTCGAGAAACCTGATGGTAAAATATTATTTGATGGTGAAACTTTTGAAGGTTGGGAAGGGGACACAGCCAACTTCTTCCGCATTGAAAACGGGGTTATCATAGGCGGCAGCCTGGAAGAAAATATTCCGCACAATGCCTTTTTATGTACTGAAAAAGCTTACGACAATTTTGTGCTAACACTGCAATTCAAAGTGCTTGGCGAAAACACCAACGCGGGCATTCAGTTTCGCTCAGTGCGCATTCCCAACCACCATGAAATGATTGGCTATCAGGCCGATTTGGGGCAACAATACTGGGGCTGCCTGTATGATGAATCAAGAAGGCGAAAAATACTTGCCGGCCCCGATTCCACCACCATTGCCAAAGCCCTGAAACGTGACAGTTGGAATACCTACAAAATACAGGCAGAAGATAAACATATTCAACTATTCATTAACGGCGTACAAACCGTAGATTATACCGAGCCCCTGGATACCATACCGCAAACCGGCTTGATTGGCCTGCAAATTCATAGTGGCGGGCCGGGTGAAGTTTGGTACAAAGATATTGTAATGAAGGAATTGCCCTGACATATTTTTTTAAAAAACGCTGTTTTAAACAGAACTATTCCTGGATTTTTTTGAATGGACTGTGCAAAATGTAAAATAATCTTGGTTTCAATGTGATGAAAAGTAACAAAGCCAGGCACAGACCGTATATCAGAGTGCTAAAAAATCCTAGTGCAGGCGAAAGCAATCTATGTTTTTATGGTTTCTAAACTTGTAAAATCATGGAACAATTACGCATTTTACCTAACCTCCATTGTGATGCATGCAAAGCAGCCCTAGTTAGGGAGTCTAAAGTCATACGGCATTACTTTCAACTTATCAAAAGAGGAATTTATATAAACTATGACTGCCATGTTTGTAAAATCTGTTATGAGCAAAAACAAAGATTTTATACGCTCAAGGCAGGGTTTAGTATTTATAGGGAATATCGCAGGGGCGAATAATAAAAGTAAAGATTCTGCTTTAGTGAGCCTTGCTTAGAGTGTGTCTGAGATAGGGCTGTCCAGGATACTTATTAACCAAAAAACAACATTTATTTATCCTATAATTTGTAATTACCTCAAAACAACTGATAGAAAACAGGTGCTTTTTGCTAAAATAAAGATAGCTTTTCTGGTGTTTTTTGAAGAAACTTGTGATGCACCATTCAATATTAGCATTAACAACTATACACCTGTTACAAAATGCAACTCATGTTCCTATCCCCGGTTTCTAAACAAAACTATTCCACCCTTGCTGTATTTTTTCTGATTTTACTGGCTGGATGCAGCCCCGAGAAATCTCGTATAGCAGAAGTACCCGAAGAAGAATTCAGTAAAAACATCCGAACCACCGAAGCCCGCACCCCCGCTGAAGAGCAGGCAGGTTTCACTTTACCTCCCGGTTTTAAAATAGAACTGTTCGCATCAGAGCCAGATATTGGGAAACCCATGAACATAGCTTTTGATGCCAAAGGGAGACTGTGGGTTACCCAATCCAATGAATATCCATTTCCCGACACTACAGGAGCCGGAAAAGACAAAATCACCATTCTGGAAGATACCGACCAGGACGGCAAAGCAGATGTAATCACCACCTTCGCCGATTCCCTCAATATTCCCATCGGCATTATGCCCGTAGAAGAGGGCGCTATTGCCTACAGCATTCCGTATGTGTACCACCTGATAGACAATGACGGGGATGACAAAGCAGATGAGCGCAAAGTTTTGTTAAAAGGCTTTGAATACAAAGATACCCACGGCATGATTAACAACTTTATGCGGGGATTGGACGGCTGGATGCATGCCGACCACGGCTTTGCCAACACTTCCCACGTAGTAGGCACCGATGGGGATACGCTCACCATGCAGTCAGGCAATACCTTTCGTTTCCGAATGGATGGGAGCGATGTGCAGTTTACCACCACTGGCCGTGTCAATCCTTTTGGTTATGCTTATGATGAAATGGGATATTTATATTCTGTAGACTGCCACACCAGTCCTATTTACCAGCTCATCCGGGGTGGTGATTACCCGCATTTTGGCAAGAAACCCACCGGCATTGGTTTCGCCCCTTTTATGATGCGCCATGAATATGGCTCCACTGCCCTGGCCGGGTTGGAATATTACACAGGCCCGCAGTTTCCCGAAGCATATCAGAATAGTTTTTTTTATGGGGATGTGGTGAAGTGCCGGGTGTATCGTGCAACGATTGATATGCAGGGCACAACCCCCAAAGTAAAGCAGGAGCCTGATTTTATCGTAAGTGCCGACCCATGGTTTCGTCCGGTAGATGTAAAGTTGGGGCCAGATGGTGCGCTCTACATCGCCGATTTTTATAATCGCATCATCGGGCATTACGAAGTACCCCTGGACCACCCGGGTCGCGACCGACAGCGTGGCAGGATTTGGCGTGTTACCTACGAAGGCGATGACCATAATGAAGAATTTGCAGCAATAGACTGGTCAGCAGCCAGCCTTGACGAGTTGCTCATTGGCCTGAACAACGAAAGCATAACTGTACGGATGATAGTGGCCGATCAGATTGTAGACCGTTTTGGAAAGGAAGCCATAGAGCCAATAAAAAATTTAGTACAATCTGCCGAAGTTTCTCCCGAGCAACATATTCACGCTTTATGGATTTTATATCGTTTAGATGACTTGTCAGATGAGTTGCTAGCAACAGCTTACCGGAACAAAGACCTCAGGGTGCGCGTGCATGCCCTCCGCATTATGTTTGAAATTGACGAACTTAACGAGTCTTTGCTTTCTCTCGCAAAAGAAGGGCTTGAAGATCCCAATCCGCACATTCAGCGAGCCTCCACCATGATTGTGGCAAAGTATCCGGATATGGAATACATGCCTGCCTTACTCGCTTTGCGAGAATCCACTTCGGAAGATGATTCCCACTTTTTCTATGCATTACGGCAAGGCTTGCGCGACCATCTTCGGAATGAAAATGTAATGCAGGCAGTGGGTTCTACCGAATGGGAGGAAACAGATGCCCGTGCCATAGCCGATGTGATGGTGGGCGTGAACAATGCCGATGCCGCGCGCTTTCTATTAAAGCATGTGCAGCAGTATGAAGAACCTCAGGAAAATTTCATCAACTACACCCGTCACATTGCCCGCTACCTTCCTGAACAGCAGTTGGATAATCTGGTGGCGGTGGCCCAACAAAAAGTAGGCGACGACCCGGACCTTCAATATGTCCTCTTCCAAACCATACAGGAAGGCATTGCCCAAAGGGGTGGGGAAATGAGTGCCAAAGGCAAAAAATGGGGCACGCAACTTGCTTCCCTTTTCCTGAATAACCGGGGAGATGATACCCAACAATGGAAAGTAATCCCTGACGAAAATCTTGCTTACAGCGGGAACACCTGGGTAGTGGAAGAAGCCTCTGCTCAGCAAGGACTGGAAGCTACAAATATACTTACCAGTGCTGCTACAGGCGCAGGTCGGCAGGCCAGCACCATTTATTCACCTACTTTTGAAATACCCGTTTCCTTTTCTTTTCATCTGTATGGCCGGAAAAACCGGGCAGAAACCGGGCAGGAACCTGCACTTTCTAAAAACAGGGTGCAATTGCGCCTGATTGATACCCACGAAGTGATTGCCGAAGCATTGGTAGAAAATGACACCACAGCAAAAGCTAACACCTGGAACCTTTCAGCCTATGAGGGCAAGCAAGCCTATTTGGCTGTGATAGATGCCTCCGATGTCTGGGGCGAATATGTCGCTGTAGGAAATTTTGAACCAAATGTAATCACTCTTCCTGCACAAAGCCCTGCACAAATGACGGAGCGACAAATTTTCGCCAGTAAAATTGTAGCAGAATACAGCGTACACCAACTGGTGCCCGCCCTGCAAAAACTCCTGCAATCTGAAACCGCCGATGTACAATCAAGGGTGGAGGCTGCCCGGGCTTTGCTGCGTATTGATGCGGATAAAAATCTTCCTTTGCTGACCGCCGCCCTGAAAGACGATACGGAACCGACCTTATTACGGGAACAAATGTTGATAACGGTAGGAGAGGTTTCTACTCCCAAAGCCTTAAATATTTTGGACGAAGCCTTGCAGGAAGCTTCCTATAAAACCCAGCGGGAAATTGCCCTGGCTTTTACAAATACGCCAATGGGCATTGATAAACTCCTCGCTTCGGCCGAAACAATGCAAATATCCCCCCGTGTTTTGTTTGACAGGCAGGTCAATGAACGCCTGCAATCCAGCATGAGCAAAAAGCAAATGGCTAAATTTGAAGAAATATCAGCTTCTGTAAAACCTCTGGATGAAGAAACCCAGGAATTGATAGACGAACGCCTGGCCAACTTTAATCCTGCTGAAGCATCCATAGAAAAAGGCGAGCAGGTATTTGTGCAGCAGTGCGCTCCCTGCCACCAAATCAGGGGCGAAGGCGGTAACATTGGCCCTCAACTGGATGGTATTGGCAGTTGGGGTGCCCAGGCACTTACCGAAAAAATATTAGATCCAAACAGGAATATTTCCAAAGCTTTTATTAACTATACCATTACAATGAAAGACGGGAATGTGCGCACCGGATTGTTCAGGCGGGAAGAAGGGCAGTTATTCGTTTTTGCCAATGCAGCCGGACAGGAATTTTCTGTACCCAAAAGCGAGGTGGCAGAACGAAAACCTGTACCCTACACCCTCATGCCCGACCATTTCGGCGAAGTAATTCCCGAAAATGATTATTATGCACTTTTAGGGTATTTATTAAACCAGAAATAAATGTAAAGCGACTGTCTAATTTCCTAATCCATGGTCTGTGGCACACAGAACATTCCAAAAGCAGTTGCTGTCCTGTGTACCACAGGCCAGGGTTTGGAGTATTGCGACTTTCCAAGTCACTGTACGGTACAATAAAAAAAATACTAGCCATGAAAAAACCAATTGCAATTTTGACTGGATTTATGGGCCTATTGGTAGTAGCCATATTTAGTTTTTCTATCATAAAAGAAGAACAAGTACCACAAAAAATAAAATTCACCAAACACCACCTATTCCAGGAATTTATCTCCGAAGGTGTAGCTTTAGGCGATGTAAACAATGACGGGAAAAAAGATATTTTGTCGGGGCCATACTGGTTTGAAGCCCCCGACTGGACGCCCCACGAAATACGTACTCCCAGAACATTTGACTACACCAAAGGTTGGAGTGATTCTTTCCTGAATTTTGCCATGGACGTAAACCAAAACGGCTGGCTGGATTTTATCCGTATCGACTTTCCGGGAAAAGGAGTCTATTGGTATGAAAACCCGCAGGGAAAAGACATGCATTGGGCAGAGCATATGATAGATACCAACGCCTGCAACGAATCACCCATGTTGGTAGATATGGATGGAAATGGCAGAAAAGGATTGGTTTTTGGCAATGAAAAACCGGGAGAGATGGTGTGGTTTCGTCCCCCGCAGAAAAAAGGCGAAAAAAACTGGGAACGCATCCCCATCAGCACCCAAAATATGCCCGGCACCGAAAAATTCTCCCACGGTCTGGGCTTTGGCGATGTGAACGGAGATGACCGTAAAGACGTAATCATCCGGGAAGGTTGGTGGGAAGCCCCGGAAAACCCTGAAACATTGCCCTGGAAATTCCACGAAACTGCTTTGGGAGAACCCTGCTCACAAATGTACGCTTATGATTTTGACGCAGATGGAGATAACGATATCATTTCCGCCTCAGCCCATGATTATGGTATTTGGTGGCATGAACAAGCTGAAGGAGAAGACGGACAACCCGTATTTACTACCCATCTGATTGAAGATTCTTTTTCCCAAACACACGGTATGGCTTTAACTGATATGAATGATGACGGGCTGCCTGATTTGGTTACAGGCAAACGCTTTTTTGCCCACAACGGCAAAGACCCCGGCGGACACGAAGCCCCCTTCATCTATTGGTTTGAATTGAAAAGGGATGCCGACAACAATCCTGTATGGACAAAGCACCTGATTGATGACAATTCCGGTGTAGGCTTGCAAGTAATCACAGAAGATATGAACGGAGATGAAAAACCTGATATTGTAATTGCCAATAAGAAAGGCGTGTTTTATTTTGAACAGGATTAATGTATAATTGAAGAAAATTATTAGTAGCAAACCCAAGGTCTGCCTTGGTGGCCCCGTGGCACACAGAACTTTATTTAACAGCCAGCCACAATATTATATAACTTTTACATGAACAATAAAAATGAAAACCACATTTAGATTGAGTATTATCCTCGCAGCAATATTCATGTTTTTAAACATACAATGCACAGAAGCCCAGGAAGGCGAAAAGTGGCTCGCTTTTGAAGGAAAATCAGGAGCCGGCCAGGGCAAACACATTGTACTCGTAAGTGGGGATGAAGAATATCGCTCGGAAGAAGCCCTTCCCATGCTGGCACAAATCCTTTCCAATCATCATGGCTTCAAGTGTACCGTGTTATTTTCCCTTGACCCACAAACGGGGGAGGTTGACCCCGAGAATCAAACCAACATCACAGGTTTGGAACATTTGCGAACGGCCGACCTCATGGTATTGTTTACACGCTTCAGGGAACTGCCCGATGAAGAAATGAAGTATTTTGATGAATACGTACAATCGGGTAAACCAGTGGTAGCTTTACGTACCTCCACCCATGCTTTCCATTATTCACGCGACAAAAACAGCCCGTATGCCAAGTACAGCTACAATAGCAA
This sequence comes from Cyclobacteriaceae bacterium, assembly GCA_965230065.1. GTDB lineage: Bacteria > Bacteroidota > Bacteroidia > Cytophagales > Cyclobacteriaceae. The sequence goes on from OZ245942.1 coordinate 2,743,983, forward strand.
AGTAGAGGGCTGGGAAGGTGGTTACGGACGGCAGGCCCTGGGTGAAACCTGGGTATCGCACCACGGCCACCATGCCCATGAAGGCACCCGTGGACTGATTAACGGTTTGGTAGAAGACCACCCCATTTTGCAAGGCGTAAAAGATATTTGGGGGCCTACCGATGTATACACCATTCGCGACCTGAGAGAAGATGCTACCGTGCTGGTTTACGGACAATCAACCCACGGCATGACCCCGGAAGCACCCATGAGTTATGACAAATCTATCATGCCCGTAGCCTGGACCAAAAGCTATACGGCCGAAAGCGGAAAAACCGCCCGGATATTTACCACCACCATGGGGGCTGCCGTAGATTTAAAAAATGAAGATTTGCGCCGCCTTATCGTGAATGCCTGCTATTGGGGCATGGAGATGGAAGCGCAAATTCCCGAAAATAGCAACGTGGAAATTGAAGGAAATTACAGCCCCACTATGTTTGGCTTCGGCGACCAGCAAAAGGGGCTGAAGCCTTCGGATTTTGTGGTGAAGTAAAAAAGCTGGCCCTGAGCTTTGGCAAAGCTATCGTCGTAATGATTTATAGCTTTGTCAAAGTTTTTAATAAAGAAACCCAAATACCCAAAGCGGAAGTGTCCCCATGCTGGGATATTCCAAATCATCTTTTATGATAAATGCATTGGTCAAGCCCTTAATTTGATGCGTATCTTTTCCTGTCCCTCCTATTTCAAAAATATACTTTTGATTTACCTCAAAATCCCCATTTTTCGGATAATTAACTTTATGGGATACCTGCAATTGGTTGAGGAAAAATGTTTCTCGGAGATTACCCCTGTTGGGCTGTGATGCAGATAAAGCAAAAGCAAGATTAGGGTTGTTGAGATAAATGTTCTCGGGCTTTTGCAGCGTCGCTATGCTGATACCTGCCGGGTATAATTGGTGAATGAGCCTTGCCTGCTCCAGATAATGCAGATAAGAAGTTATAGAGTTTCTGTGTATTTTACTTTTTTCTGCCAGTTTGGATATGTTAGGTTTGAACGGAACATTTTCGGCTAGAATACCCAGCAACTGTAACAATTTTTTAGCATTTCTAATATCAAAATCTTTCAATTCAGCCATATCATATTCTACAATGAGCCTGATCAACTGCTGGATACGCTGATGGTATCCTTCAATATCTTTCCTGAAAAAAGGGTAATAACCTGACGAAAGATATTTTTCAAAATGTTGTAAAGGCCGAAATGCAGGGTCAAATGATTTTCGTACTGAGGTTGGGGAATTAATCAGCTTGTTTAGTTCAATGACAGGGTACACCTTCTCTGTATTATACATCAGATATTCACGATATGATAACCCATGCAGTTCATACATAATTGCCCGTCTACTCAAGTCTCCCTCTTCCCTGGAAATATCTATGATGGATGAACCCGTGAATACGATTTGTAGCTCAGGATAAAAATCATACAAATTTTTTATTGCCTGGCTCCATCCCGGAAACTTATGGACTTCATCGAGAAATAAATACTTTCCGCCCTGCTTATAATATTTATCCACCGTATCCATAAATGAATGGGTAGAAAAATAGAGGTCATCAAGGGAAAAATATACGGCCTCTTGTGCGCTTTTGCCCAATTCATATAATCGCTGAAGTATTAGAGTTGTTTTTCCTACCCCTCTTGCTCCTTTTATGCCTATCAACCGGTTTGACCAATTGATTCGCGTATATAAATATCGCCTGAACCAGGTATCAACACGGCTTACAAGCAGGTCTGATCTCTCGAATATCATAAATTTTGCATGTCTTAATGTGTAAAATAATGATTTTTTTCACACTCTTGAATTTTTATCTTTGCTTTGAGAAAACCACAATGCATGAAAGTAGGCCTGTTCATTCCCTGTTATATAGACCAGTTTTATCCGAAAGTAGCTGTTGCCACTTTAGAACTCCTTGAAAAATTAGGTGTTGAGGTAGTATATCCCCTGAATCAAACCTGTTGCGGGCAGCCCATGGCCAATTCAGGATATGCCAATTATGGTACGGAAGCGGAAAAATTATTCGTCAGCAATTTTCAGGATTTTGATTACATTGTTACCCCATCGGGCAGCTGTGCCCTGCATGTAAAAGAACATTTTGCCCATTTGGAACAAACGCCAGCGGTACAAAAAGTGCGGGCTTCTATCTACGAACTGGTAGAGTTTCTGACAGATATTGTAAAAGTAGAGCAATTGGAAGCAAATTTTCCATACAAAGTAGGCTACCATGCTTCCTGCCACGGTTTGCGGGGTTTGCATTTGGGTAGCCCGTCTGAACGGCGGATTCCTCCTTTTTCAAAAGCCCATCAATTATTAAAATTGGTAAAAAATATTGAATTGGTAGAGCTGGACAGAAGGGATGAATGCTGTGGCTTCGGCGGCACTTTTGCCGTAGCCGAAGAAGCCATTTCGGTAAAAATGGGCAAAGACCGCATTGATGACCACCAAAAGCACGAAGCCGAAGTAATTACCGGAGGGGATATGTCATGCCTCATGCACATGGAAGGTTTGCTAAAGCGACAAAAATCACCCATCAAAGTGATGCATATTGCAGAAATTTTAACCGCAGAAGGAGAGCAGACCGGGTCACGTTGACTTCCTAGTCCGTTCATATTCATAAAAATAACTTGGCTGGGCTGAGAAGCCCGGACTCCGGTAAATAAACATCAAAAATGATAAACCACCCCAAAGCAGCGGAAGTATTTAATACCGATGAGCAAAAAGTAAACTGGCACGACGAAACCCTGTGGTTTGTGCGGCACAAGCGCGACCTTTCATCGGGCACCGTGCCGGAATGGGAAGAATTGCGCAGTACCGCTTCCTCCATCAAAGCCAATGTACTTTCCCAACTGGATGAATATTTGGTAGAATTTGAAAAGAATGCCACCGCCAACGGCATCACCGTACACTGGGCCAAAGATGCCGAAGAACATAATCAAATTGTACACGAAATACTACAGTCGGTAGAAGCTAAGAAGATTGTAAAAAGCAAATCAATGCTTACCGAAGAATGCCACCTGAACGATTTTTTGCAGGAAAAAGGATTGGAAGTGGTAGATACTGATTTGGGCGAAAGAATTGTTCAACTGGCCGAAGAACCGCCCAGCCATATTGTTTTACCCGCCATCCATAAGAAAAAAGAAGAAGTAGGTGCTCTTTTTCATGAAAAGCTGGGCACCGAGGCAGGGAATGCCGATCCCATTTACCTCACCAAAGCAGCCCGAACCCATTTGCGCAAAAAGTTCCTGGATGCCGATGCTGCCATCACCGGCGTCAATTTTGCCGTTGCCGAAACCGGAGGCTTTGTGGTATGCACCAACGAAGGGAATGCTGATATGGGCGTACACCTGGCCCCTGTGCACATCGCCTGTATGGGCATTGAAAAGCTGATTCCGAAAGCAGCCCACTTGGGTGTGTTTTTGCGCCTGCTGGCCCGCTCTGCTACCGGACAGCCGATTACGGTTTACTCTTCTCATTTTCGCAAGCCTCGGCCCGGGCAACAAATGCATTTAGTATTGGTAGATAACGGACGCACCGAGCAATTGGGAAGGGAAGACTTTCGCAAATCGTTGTACTGCATCCGCTGTGGGGCTTGCATGAATACCTGCCCTATTTACCGCCGCTCGGGGGGGCACAGTTATGGGTACACTATTCCCGGGCCCATCGGCTCCATCCTTTCCCCGGGCAAAGATTTGAAAAAATACAGCACCCTGCCTTTTGCTTCCACGCTTTGCGGCTCGTGCAGCGATGTGTGTCCGGTGAAAATTGACATTCACGATCAGCTCTACAAGTGGCGGCAACTGATTACCCAAGATGGTGAGGCAGATACTTCTAAAAAATTGGGCATGCAAACTGCCGGGTGGTTATTTGGCCATCCGGGGCTTTATCGGTTAGCAGGAAAGATGGGACGCACCTTATTGAAAATTTTGCCCCGTTGGATGATTTATCATAAATTGAACGCCTGGGGAAAATCACGGGAATTGCCTGCACCGCCGAAAGAAAGTTTTCGAGACTGGTACCTGAAAAACAAAAAGCATGGGAAATAGCAGAGAAGACATATTAAACGCCATCCGAAAAAATAAACCAGCAAAGGCTGAAATTACACCTTTACCGGCGTTTGACGCACCCAAAGAAAACTTGCTCCCGCTTTTTGAAGAATCGGTAAAAAAAGGAGGTGGGGAAGTTTTTCCGGTGGAAAATTACGATGCTCTAAAAAAAGTAATTCAGGAAAAATTTTCTTCGATGAATCCTGAATATTGCATAGGGCCGGCTGAAATTATGGAGAGAAAATCCCGGTTTGCAGCCATAAATGATCCACATGAACTGGAGCAACTGGAACTGGCGATTTTTGAAAGCAGCATTGGCGTAGCTGAAAACGGTGCAATGTGGGTAAGCGAAACAAACCTAGCCCACAGGGCAGCCCCTTTCATTACCCAGCATTTGGTATTGCTACTCAAAAAAGACCAGCTTGTCTGGAACATGCACCAGGCGTATGAAAAGCTGGGCAGTGATTTACCCGGTTTCGGCGTTTTCATTGCCGGCCCATCCAAAACGGCGGATATTGAGCAATCGCTGGTGCTGGGGGCGCACGGGCCGATTAGCCTGACTGTTTTTTTATTGTCTTGAGCACATACCTGCAAATAAATATGTGTTCCCCACCTTTCTGAGAAGTACAAGAGGTGGCGGACAAATTCGAACCCTTTAATTATAAAACCTACATGAATCGCAGAACTTTCACTAAATACAGCGCATTAGGAATTTTTGGACAGGCTGCCCTTCCGGCTTTTGCCCATAATTTTAAGAAAACAGGAGAAACTGAACCGGAATTATTAAAGTGGCTGATATTCCAAAATGACAGGACATTGCCCACCCGCTTAGCCCAGCAGGTTACCGATGCTTCAAAGCCCTGGTTTGGGGGTGTGCCGAATGAATATCAGATTTATACTCCACACAATACCGCTTCTTTTATAAAGAATATAGTATGCTCTTTGGTCACGCCCTATTCCCAATATTACAAGGCAGTATCGTTTGTCAAACCATTAGAAAATGCCGCGGATTATTTGTTGAAAATACAGCACAAGGACGGCACTATTGATTTACTTTCTACCAATTTTCACTCTACCCCCGATACCGGCTTTGTGGTGAACGATTTGGCTCCGGTGTATGCGTTGATAAAAAGGGAAAACTGGACGGAACTCAATGGTTTACAGGAAAAGCTCCAACAATTTTTGTTACAGGCAGGAGAAGCCCTATCCATAGGAGGCATTCACACACCCAACCATCGCTGGGTAGTGAGTGCCGCTCTCGCCTGGCTAAACCATCTTTTTCCCAATGAAAAATATGTTCGCCGCATCGACCAATGGCTCAACGAAGGCGTTGATATGGACGCTGACGGACAGTTTAATGAAAAAAGTACAAGTATCTATTCCGCCGTTTGTGATAAAATGTTCGTCACCATGGCCCGCCTGCTGAACCGCCCTGAACTGCTGGAATATGTACGGAAAAACCTGGAAATGACCTTTTATTATATCCATCCCAATGGGGAAGTGGTGACCGAGGCTTCCGGTCGGCAGGACCAAAACCAAATCGGTTACCTCATCCGGTATTATTATCCGTACCGTTATATGGCGCAAAAAGATAATAATGCCCAATTTGCTGCTGCTTGCCAACTGATAGAAAAGACCTCTCTGCGTTCAATCACGGGTGACTTGCATTATTTGCTGGAAGATGAAAGCTTGTGGGGTGATTTACCTCAACCTGCTCCTTTGTCCGACAATTATGAAAGGGTATTTCCCCATTCCAACCTGGTGCGTATCAGAAGGGGCGAGGTAGATGCTACGCTGATTGGCGAAAATGCCACTTTTTTTACCATGCACAAAGGAGAAGCCGCGCTGGAAGCAGTGCGTTTTGCCACGGCTTTTTTCGGTAAAGGACAGTTTTCAACTGCCTCAATTGAAAAGGAAGGAAATCGCTATATTTTACGCCAATCTTTGGAAGGCCCGTATTACCAGTTGTATCCCACAGAAGAGTTATCTGGTGATGGTGACTGGGAAAAAATGCCAAGGAAAAACCGCCCTCAAAGCGAGGTGCAAAAGCTGGAAGCCCAGGTCATGATTTCCGAAGAGAATGGCAGTTTTCAGTTGGAAATTGACATCAAAGGCACTGAAAATGTTCCGGTGGCGGTAGAACTGGCTTTCCGGGAAGGGGGAATATTATCTAATGTGGATACGGTAAAAAACATTCCTTCCGCCTTTATGCTAAAAGAAGAAAATGGACAGTACCGTAAAGGAAATGATGTGATTACTTTCGGTCCCGGCCATGCAGAACACAACTGGACGCAACTTCGGGGAGCACAACCCAAAATGGAGGCGCAATCTGTTTATTTAACAGGGTTTACTCCTTTTAATCAAAGGATTACTTTAAGTTGAGATTTTGGTTTTTTATAAAAAGGAGAAGAGCACCTGTTGTGTAAAGGGTTAGAAAAAAAGATTCACAAGGCAGCAGGAATTTCTAAATAGTAGACAGGAATGAAGACATTAAAGAAGAAAATAAAAATGATTGTGGAAAAAAACCGATACTGGTTTTTCAGCTTTCTCTGAAGACTATCCCATATTTACCACAGGGAAAACCATTTCTGAGTTAATGGATAATGCCCTTGAAGCAACGAACCTTTATTTTGAAGATGAGAATATCAAATTTGAAATTGATTTTCAGCAGTTCTTCCAATACAATAAAGTTATCAATGCAAAGTTTTTGGCTGATAAAATAGGCATGAACCCCACCTTGTTATCCCAATATGTTCAGGGGCATAAAAAACCATCGGATAAGCAAACAGAAAAAATATTGACAGGCATCCATCAAATAGGACAAGAGTTGGCTGAAATCAATCTAATTTACAAATAGTAAAAATTATTCCTCAATCTCCTTTACCAACTTCTCATACCAGGCCTCACCATATTTACGGGTCAGGGGTTCTTTCAAAAATTTGTAAAGTGGCACCTGTAACGATTCACCCAGCGAGCAGGCAGGGCTGCATATGTGCCAACGGTGATAGTTGATGGCATCGTAATGGTCGTATTGCTCTATTCTTAAAGGGTACAAATGGCAGGAGATGGGTTTTCTGAAATCGGTTTTTCCATCATTCCAGGCTTGTTCTATGCCACACTTTAGGATGCCTTTTTTATCATAAATGGCATATGCGCACTCCTGGTTGCCTTCCAAAGTGGGCGTAGCATAATCATTGTCCCTGTCTTTTACGTATGTTCCTTTTTCTTCAATGGTTTTGATACCTTTTTCGGTAAGGTAGGGCTTTACCTCTTCGTACACTTCCTCCAGTTTTTCCAGCTCATCTTTTGCCAGGGGCGCCCCCGCATCGCCTTCTACACAGCAGGCCCCTTTGCATTTTTGCAGGTCGCACACGAAGAAGTTTTCTTTAATATCGTCGCTAATCACCGCGTTGTCTACTATAATCATGGTAAGTGTTTCTGATAAAAGGTTACATAACGTGAACCTTATCGTTTGGTTATTAGTTTCAGTTTTGTTCTGTAATTTACCGCCACATATTGTAACTTGCATACCCAAATTTCAAAATTATGAATTACCTGGAACAACTCAACGAGGCGCAGCGTGAAGCCGTAGTGAATACCGAGGGGCCGTCTATGATAATTGCCGGGGCTGGCTCTGGCAAAACCCGGGTACTTACCTACCGTATTGCCCACCTTATGGGCGCAAAAGGCGTTGACCCTTTTAATATTTTATCCCTTACTTTTACCAACAAAGCCGCTAACGAAATGCGGCTGCGCATTGAGAGTGTGGTAGGCACCGAAGCCCGCAACTTGTGGATGGGTACGTTTCACTCTGTATTTGCCCGCATCCTCCGGGCTGAAGGAGGTCGTTTGGGCTACCCTAGCAACTTTACTATTTATGATACGGACGACTCCAAGTCGCTCATCAAAAACATTGTAAAGGAACTGGGCCTGGATGACAAAGTTTACAAGCCCAATGTGGTGCTGAACCGCATATCGGGTGCTAAAAACCGCCTGGTTTCATGGCGCCAATACCTTGAAAACTCCGCCTACCGTTCGGATGATGAAAATGCCGGAAAGCCGCACATGGGCAAAATTTACAAAACCTATGTAGAGCGTTGCTTTAAGGCCGATGCCATGGATTTTGACGACTTGTTGTTCAATACCAACGTGTTATTTCGCGAACACATCGACGTACTGAACAAATACCAGCAGCGTTTTCAATATGTGCTGGTAGATGAGTTTCAGGATACCAACCTTTCGCAGTACCTGATTACCAAAAAGTTGTCGTCGGTTCGCCAAAACATCTGTGTGGTGGGCGACGATGCCCAAAGCATTTATGCCTTCCGGGGAGCCGATATAGAAAATATTCTCAATTTCGAGAAAGATTTTCCTAACCTGAAGGTTTTTAAACTGGAGCAAAATTACCGCTCTACCCAAAATATTGTGAATGCGGCCAACTCAGTTATTAGCAAGAACAAGGCGCAGTTGCAGAAAAAGGTATGGACGGCCAACGATGAAGGCAACCTGATAGAAGTGATGAAAGCCTCATCAGACCATGAAGAGGGCAAACTGGTGGCCACTTCTATTTTTGAAGAAAAATCTAATAACCACCTGCATTATAAAGATTTTGCCATCCTGTACCGCACCAACAGCCAGTCACGGGCAATGGAAGAAGCCCTGCGGCGGCACAACATCAAATACAAAGTAGTGGGTGGACTTTCGTTCTACCAGCGCAAAGAAATCAAAGACATTGTGGCATATCTGCGGTTTGTGGTAAACCAGAATGACGAGCAGGCTTTTCGTCGCATTATCAACTTGCCCAAGCGGGGTATTGGCCCTACCAGTGTAGACAAAATCATGCTATCGGCTTACGAACAGGAAATTCCACTATGGGATGTTGTTACACAAGCCGGACAATATTTGCCCAACCGTGCTGCCAATGCGGTGTTGCAATTTGCTGACCTCATCAAGGCGTTCATGATGCAGGCCGAGCAGAAAGATGCCTTTGAAACAGCCGCCCATATTGCCAAAGTATCGGGTTTACTCAAAGACTTATACGATGACAAAACCATTGAAGGCCTCAACCGGTACGAAAACGTACAGGAATTGCTGAATGCCATCAAAGAGTTTGTAGACAACCCTGAAAATGAAGACAAAAGCCTGAATGCATTTTTGCAGGAAATTGCGCTGCTCACCACAGTTGACGAAGACAAAAATGGCGACCAGGATTTGGTTACGATGATGACCATTCACTCGGCCAAAGGGCTTGAATTTCCGTATGTATACATTGTAGGCATGGAGGAAGACTTGTTCCCTTCCCAAATGATGCTGAGCAGCAGGCGCGAACTGGAAGAAGAAAGGCGGTTATTTTATGTAGCCATTACCCGCGCCAAGCAGAAAGTATCCCTTTCCTTTGCACTCACGCGTTACCGTTTTGGCCGCCTCAAAAGTTGCGAACCCAGCCGCTTTATGGAAGAAATAGACCCGACTTTTGTGATGATTAATAAGAAGATGGGTAGTTTTGAACCTGTTATTGGCGGGGGCACATCAGGGTGGGCCAATACAAAAAGAAAGCAGGATACAACCCAATACAATGGTTTGGGGTTAAATAATACAAACAGGCATGTAAAAAAGACGCCACCCCCGGCAGCCTATAAACCATCTGCCGATTTTGCCCCGAGTGATACCTCAGGGTTGGAAGTAGGCATGAAAGTTGAGCATCCCAAATTTGGCTTTGGTACCGTAAAAGGGCTTGATATTCAGGGAGCTAACCGGAAAGCGAAGGTCGATTTTAATAATTTTGGGGAAAAGACTTTGCTGCTCAGCTTTGCCAAATTGAAAATCCATACATAATTATTTTTTCTAAATACATTTTGATATCAAATTCACAACCAAATATGTACGAGTACAACACAAGTAAACCCAGGCTTGTTTTGGCCGAATATGGCAGAAACATCCAAAAACTGGTAGAATACCTCTCAACCATTGAAGATAAGGAAAAGAGAAACCAGTATGCCCATACGCTCATAGAACTGATGCGACAGTTGAATCCGGATGTAAAAGAAGGAACTGAAAGTACACAAAAACTGTGGGACGACCTTTACATCATGTCTAACTTCACCCTGGAAGTAGACTCTCCTTATCCGGTACCGGAAGAAGAAATCCTTCATAAAAAACCTGATAACGTTCCTTATCATCAGGGGGGCATTAAATACAAGCATTATGGCAAAAACATAGAAATGCTTATTGAAAAGGCAGCCACCCTGGAAGATCCGGAAGAGCAGAAGGCGGCCATCATCGCAATTGGCAAATTGATGAAAGGCTTTTACGCTTCGTGGAACAGGGAAACCGTAGAAGATGAAGTTATACACAAAAACATACGTGAGCTATCAAGAAAGCAGCTTGACATACCTATTGAAGAAGTAAAAAAAGGCAACCTTTTTGATAGTAGTAATAAAGGACGCTCTGGCGGAAAAGGCCGGCGCGGTTCTGGCAAAAAGAAGAGATAGTTAGCATATTATTTTTTAATCTTAATCGTTGATTTTTTAGTATGACCTCATTTGTAGTAGAGGGTGGATACCCATTGAAAGGTGAAATTATTCCGCAAGGCGCAAAAAACGAAGCACTTCAGATTTTGTGTGCCGTACTGCTTACTTCCGAAACAGTAACCCTGCACAAGGTGCCAGCCATTCGTGATGTACTCAAACTCATAGAATTGTTAGGCTCTTTGGGCGTAAAAGTAGAGAAAACTGGCCCGGAATCTTACACCTTTACCGCCAACAAAATAGACCTTGCTTACTTAAGTTCCTCGGAGTTCAAGGCACAGGCTGGATCGCTGCGGGGCTCTATCATGATACTTGGTCCATTATTGGCACGGTTTGGTCAGGGAAAAGTGCCCCGCCCCGGAGGTGATAAGATAGGCCGCCGCCGTATGGATACACACTTCATCGGTATGCAAAAGCTGGGTGCAACATTTACTTATGAGGAAGAAAATGGTTTTTTTAGGGTAGAAGCCGAAAAGCTGAAGGGATGTTATATGTTGCTGGACGAAGCCAGCGTAACCGGTACGGCCAATATCATCATGGCAGCTACCCTGGCCGAAGGTACTACTACGATTTATAATGCTGCTTGTGAGCCTTACATTCAGCAGCTTTGTGGAATGCTCAACCGCATGGGAGCCAAAATCAGCGGAGTAGGTTCCAACTTATTGCACATTGAAGGAGTGGGGTCACTCAAAGGAACCGAACATACCATGCTGCCCGATATGATAGAAATTGGCAGTTTTATCGGTATGGCAGCGATGACCGATTCTGACATTACCATTCGCGATGCCCGGGTAGACCAACTGGGGTTGATTCCGGAAACTTTCAGAAAGCTGGGGATCAACTTTACCATAGAAGATGACAATATCCGGGTATTTGACAACAAAAATTACGAAATAGATACTTTCATTGACGGTTCTATCATGACCATTGCTGATGCTATCTGGCCGGGCCTTACCCCCGACCTGCTCAGTATCATTCTGGTGGTGGCTACCCAGGCTAAGGGAACAGTACTTGTCCATCAGAAAATGTTTGAAAGTCGGTTGTTTTTTGTGGATAAACTCATTGATATGGGCGCCCAAATCATCTTGTGTGATCCGCACCGGGCTACCATTATTGGCCTGGATCGCAAATACCCGCTGAAAGGCATTTCCATGACTTCCCCAGATATACGGGCAGGGGTATCGCTTCTGATTGCTGCCATGTCGGCCAACGGCACCAGCCGTATTTACAATGGAGAACAAATTGACCGGGGCTACCAGCACATTGATACCCGCCTGCGTGCTTTGGGTGCGCATATTGAGCGAGTGGAATAATTAAGGGCTGTATTATTCTCAGTATAAGTAGTGGATTGAGTTTTAGCCCATAACCTTCTCCGCCCGGATAGGTAAATCCCGTACCCGTTTCCCACAGGCCTGATACACCGCATTGGCGATAGCGGCGCTGCTCGGAGCCTGGGAAACTTCTCCTCCTCCCAATACGGGCATATCAGGACGGTTGATAATGGCTACCGCTACCTGGGGCACATCAGAAAAGCGGAAAATAGGGTAGGTGCCCCAATCGAGGCTGTTTACGTGCTGCTCGTTAAATTTCACTTCTTCCATCAAAGTCCAACTGGCGGCTTGTATCATACCGCCCTCTGTCTGGTTGGTGAGGCCGTCCAGGTTAATTACCTCCCCGGCATCTATGGCTGCCCACATATTTTTCACTTGTATGGCTCCTGATTTGGGATTTACAGTTACTTTGGCAGCCACAGCGCAATAGGCATCTGAATTTTTGTAGCGGGAAAAAGCATACCCCATGCCTTCATTTTGGCCTGTTGACTGATTTTGCACCATCTCTTTTATTTTCCGGATAACAGCGATGGCTCTTTCATCTTCCGAATGTTCCAGCCGGAAGGTAAGCGGGTCTTTTTCAGCCTTTTCGGCCAGCTCATCCATAAATGACTCAATGGCGAAGATGTTGGCATAAGCCCCCAAACTGCGCAAAGAAGACACCCGGAGGGGGCCTTTGAAAAAATGGGCATTAATTTTCTGATTGGGAATGGCATAGTAAGGTTCAGCATTCCGGTGGCCTCCTCCCCGGTATCCCAGCGATTGCATGTGGAAAGGGTTTTCCAGGTAATTGGCTGTTAATAAAGTGCCTGCATCCCTATTCGGCCGGTTAGAGTGGGAATCGGACCAAACGTCAGACTGCCAGGAAGTAATTTTTCCCTCACTGCTCAGGCTGGCTTGCAGCTCCATCAACATGGCGGTGCCGTAGGGTTCCCATCCGTGTTCATCCTGCCGTGACCATTGCACCCGTACATGCCTGCCCGGATAGGACATTGCCAGCAAAGCAGCATCAGTAGCAGCATCATCGGCAGCATTATGGCCGAAGCAGCCTGCCCCCGGCACACCCGTAATGTGGATTTTGTCAGCCTCCATGCCCAGCATATTTTGTAAACCTTCTCTGAAGGGATAAATACCCTGGCTGTGCGTCCAGATATGTAACATATCTTTATCATACAAGGCCACGCCACAGGCAGGGCCAATGGCGCCATGCATAATGTAAGGTTTTGAGTAGCTGGCTTTGTGTACCGCACCCTCCACATTCACATTGCCTTTTTCCAGCACATTTTCGTCCGCGTCGGTTATTGATTTGAGATGTTCTGAAAGAGACATTTCGGCGGGTAAGGAGGCTGAAACCGACCAGTCCGTATTGTTCTGCAAAAATTCATGGGCTTGCACTGCCTGGTATTCTTCTTCGGTAATCACGCCCAAAAAGCTGCCATTGACTACTGTTTTGAGTACGCCCGGTACGGCTTTTTTTAATCCGCCTTCGTCAAATTTTTTTAATGTAGATTGGTAGCCTTTGGGGCGAAGTACGCGGGCATGCACCATGCCGGGAAAACGCAGGTCTTGTACGTATACAGGTTCTCCTCTTACCATTTTTTCAATATCGGAGCGGGGAATGGCTTTGCCTACATAGTTGTATTTGTTTTTAGGTTTGAGGGGTATGGGCAGCGTGACTTCATCCTCAATCTGTGTGCCATCCAAAAGTTCTAAAAATGTGAGAGATTTTGACCCATTCTGTGTAGTTACTATGCCATTATCTATGTTGAGTTGTGTAGCCTTTGTATTTAGTTTAGAGGCAGCCAACTCGAGCAACTTCTGCCGGGCCGAAGCTGCCGCGTAACGGACGGCCATTGCCGAGTTTTTGATGGAACCGCTTCCGGCGGTATACCCCTCATTGGGTGTACGTCCCGTCTCTGCCATGACCACTTCTACCCGGTCCATGTTCATATTCAGTTCTTCAGCAGCTACCTGGGCGATGGCAGTGCGGATGCCCTGCCCGAGTTCTACTTTTCCGGTGAAGATGCTTACATGTCCGTCTTCCAGCACTTCCAGCCAGGCATTGATGCGGGGGTGCCTTCTGAGGCTGCCCGGCAATTTTTCGTCTAGTACTGTTTTTTCAGAAGCCGTCCAATTTCCACCCAGCAAAGGAAAACCAATGGTGAGGCATCCGGCACTTTTCAGAAAATTTCTTCGGGAATATGATGTGGTTTTTTTCATGGAAATGCTGAAGTTGGATTATAAGTTTTTGGCAGCAGTTTGGACAGCACGGATTACCCTGGCCTGCACGCCACAACGACAAAGATTGCGTTGCAGTCCAGTTCGGATTGCTGCTTCATCCGGATTGGAGTTTTCCTGTAAAAGCGACACAACGGACATGATCATACCATTGGTACAATATCCGCATTGTGCGGCTTGTTCCTGTATAAAAGCTTGCTGTACGGGGTGTAAGGCACCGTTTTCTTGTGCAAGACCTTCCAGCGTAGTAATTTCTTTACCTGAAACAGCAGATACTGGTGTTCGGCAACTGGTGACTGCTTTTCCATTCAAAAGCACTATGCAGGAACCGCATTGTTGCAGGCCACAGCCAAACTTAGGCCCATTGAGGCTGAGTTGATTGCGCAATACATACAGTAATGGAGTTTCCGGCTCAACCTGAATGGTGTGGGTTTTTCCGTTTACTTGAAGGGTAATTGGGGAGGCCATCGTAGCTTATTTATAACAGGTTAAAATCTTAAGGTTAAAAAATTACAATGTTTGTTGGAGTTTACGAAGTATTGTGTTGATTATTTCTTTCTGTGGCCTTCTAAGATGGCGGGCAGAATATCGATAGCAATGTATTTTTCCATTTAGTCTGGAACGCAATGATTTAAGATAATAACATACTTTCATGTACGATATATGTACATGAATATTATATTAATTAATTTAGAAAATACAGAGCAATGGAAATTACAACATACATAAATTTCAGAAAGCACTTAAAAAGATTAATGTGCTGATCAGAGAGATTGAACGAACACCTTTTGAGGGAACGGGTAAGCCAGAGCTCATAAAGCATAACCTTGCCGGATGGTGGTCCCGAAGAATAAATCTTGAGCACCGTATCGTATACAAGGTGGAAGGAGATGCCGTTATTGTTCTGCAATGTAGGTATCATTATTAATTTTAGCTCCCATTCTACGCCAGTGAGGACAGTCCGGTTTTTTCATTCCACTGAAGAAATAATCAGTTTTCTGCATAAAAGAAAGATATGTGATGCGTAGAAATTATATTTCCCGCCGTGCCATGCTGAAACTTACTACAAGTGCGGGTTTTGGTATGATGATAAAACCTCTTTATCAACCCGAAACGATCATAAAAAGAGGCATCCCTTCCTCCGGCGAGGCAATACCCATTGTTGGCCTGGGTACCTGGATTCAGTTTGATGTAGGAAGCTCAGGTGCCGAGAGGACTCCTTTGCGAAAGGTGCTCACCCAAATGAAAAAATATGGAGGAAAAGTAATTGATTCTTCGCCTATGTATGGGAACTCGGAAACTGTTATCGGTGACCTTACACAACAGTTGGGCATCGACGAGCATTTTTTCTATGCAACGAAGGTGTGGACCAGTGGGCAACAGGCTGGCATACGGCAGATGGAAGCTTCCATGCAGAAAATGCAGCGCACTACCATGGATTTGATGCAAATCCATAACCTGACAGACTGGAAAACGCATATCAAAACCCTGCACAAATGGAAGGAGGAAGGAAAAATTCGTTATATCGGTATTACGCATTACCTGGATAGCGCCCATGCCCAAGTGGAAGAAATTATCAAAACGGAAAATATTGACTTTGCACAGTTCAACTATTCTATCCGCAGCCGCCATGCCGGGCAAAGTCTGCTGGAAACCGCCCGAAAACATGGAGTAGCCGTCATCATCAACCGTCCTTTTGAAGGAGGAGGTTTGTTCGGTTTGGTTCGTAATAAAAGGCTTCCTGCCTGGGCGAAGGAATATGGCATTAATAGTTGGGCGCAGTTTTTTCTCAAGTTTATCCTTTCGCATCCGTCGGTTACCTGTGCCATCCCCGGCACCTCCGATCCTGAACATGTGGTAGAGAATATGTTGGCCGGATATGGAAAGTTGCCCGATGAAGTGCTACGGGAAAAAATGGTTAGGTATGTCCAGCAATTTTGATTGGTGCGGACATAATTAACTCAAGTTGCTACCTATGAGAAAAAGTGTTATCGTATTGCAGAATATAGTAGTTTTGAGGTTACCACACATCAAAACATATATTTTTATGCTCAACGACAACACCATTGCAATATACGTGATTTTGGACGATATTCTTCAAGCTATTGGCCATCAAGAAGATCAACAACGCCGTGTAAACGATGCGCTTATACTAACTACTGCTTTAATAGCCGCTTGGTATTTTGGGGGGAACTGGACCACTGCCTTGCATTATATGCGTTCCCATCACTGCTCCAAGATGTTAAGCTCTTCCCGTTTTAATCGGCGATTACATAGCATTGCCGTGTTAGCCGAATATTGTTTCCGTTTGTTAGGGTGGGCTTTTAAGGTCACCAACTTTAGGCAACGTTATCTATTAGATACCTTTCCAGTACGGGTCTGTCACAACATTCGTATCGCTCGTTGCCGGATGCTGCAAGGAGAGGATTATCGGGGTAAAAATACCTCTAAGCGAGAATATTTCTATGGCTATAAAGTGGCTTTAGTACTCAGTGAAGAGGGATTACCCGTAGAACTAGCTTTTATACCCGGCTCTTACAGCGATCATTCAGCTTTAGCCCGCTTAGACTTTGATCTACCCAAAGGTAGTATTGTCTGGCAAGACAGTGGATTTACCGATTACCAATGGGAAGATTTTTATCAACAAGAAGAACATATTGAGTTTGCTACACAGCGCAAGAAGAACTCTCGGCGGGGGGATAGTTTTATAGATGCTATTGCCAAAAAGTACAATCGGAAAAAGATAGAAACCGTGTTTAGTGAAATTACGGCCCGGTTTGCCAAAAACCTGCATGCCGTGACAATAGCAGGTTTTCAGTATAAAGTCTTTTTAACGATCATGGCTTACAGCCTGATCAAATATATTCAGGTATAAGTAGCAACTTAGATTAATTAGTTCTGTCGGCCCGGAGCACGGATTTCCTAATCCGTGTACGCCGAAATTTACATCAGACAAGACTTTTTGTTTGTACTTATGCCCGCTACTGATTAGCACGGTTATTATCCTGCGCCAGGCAGTTTCTGAAATGCGTTTTTGGGGTTTGCGGGCTTTTATTTCCTGTTTTTTCATGAATGTTTTAATGTTTTGCGAAAAAACATCTAAAAAAACAGATGGTTTTATTAAATTGATAAAAATCAATACCAACCTTTAAACTTGTTAAAACAATGGCAGACAACCGAGGAGTAGCTTATATTAAACCAGGTGTGGTAGAAGTACAGAATATTGACTTCCCAAAATTGGCACTTGGTACCAGAAAATGTGATCATGGGGTAATTCTGAAAATCGTATCTACCAACATTTGTGGAAGCGACCAGCACATGGTACGTGGGCGTACCACTGCTCCGGAGGGCTTGGTATTGGGGCACGAGATTACAGGTGAAGTAATAGAAGCAGGGCGGGACGTAGAATTCATCAAAGTAGGGGATATTGTATCGGTGCCTTTCAACATTGCC
Organism: Cyclobacteriaceae bacterium; assembly: GCA_965230065.1. Taxonomy (GTDB): domain Bacteria; phylum Bacteroidota; class Bacteroidia; order Cytophagales; family Cyclobacteriaceae. The sequence goes on from OZ245942.1 coordinate 2,761,606, forward strand.
TGTGGCCGTTGCAGAAATTGTAAAGAGGGCAAAACAGGTATTTGCCTGAATGTCAACCCAGCTCGTCCGGGAGCGGCCTACGGCTATGTGGACATGGGCGGATGGGTAGGTGGACAAGCCGAGTATGTGATGGTGCCTTATGCAGATTTTAATTTGCTCAAATTTCCGGACAAAGACCAGGCAATGGAAAAAATCAAAGACCTTACGCTCTTGTCTGATATTTTTCCTACCGGCTTCCATGGGGCAGTAACAGCAGGGGTTGGCCCTGGCTCTACGGTGTATATTGCCGGTGCCGGGCCAGTAGGTTTGGCAAGTGCGGCCTCTGCCCATTTATTAGGAGCAGCTGTTGTGATTGTGGGAGACATGATCCCCGAGCGTTTAGAACAAGCCAGAAGTTTTGGATGCGAAACTATTGATTTGAGAAAAGACGCAACCCTGGAAGAGCAAATTGCTGATATTCTGGGTGTTAATGAAGTGGATTCGGCTGTAGACTGCGTAGGCTTTGAGGCCAGGGGGCATGGGAGTGATGCGAAAGAAGAACACCCGGCCACGGTTTTAAATGCAGCCATGCAAGTAACCCGGGCCGGTGGGTCTATCGGTATTCCGGGACTGTATGTAACGGGTGATCCGGGAGCTTCTACAGAAGCCGCCAAAGAAGGAAATCTGGTGATCAGGATCGGTTTGGGTTGGGCCAAATCGCACTCATTCCATACCGGACAATGCCCGGTGATGCGGTACCACCGGCAACTCATGCAGGCAATTTTGTATGATAAAATACAAATTGCCAAAGCTGTAAATGTACAAACCATTACCCTGGATGATGCGCCCGGAGGGTATAAAGATTTTGACAAAGGGGCTGCTACAAAGTTTGTGATAGACCCGCATGGTATGATTGCTTAGTTTAATATTTGAAACTATAATAATGATCAGAATGAGGCCATCTTCTTTAAAGAAGTTTTGGCCTTATTTTTTTACCTCACACTTCACTTATCATATAATATATCCAAATTTGTTGCGAACTATATAAGTTAATCATAGATTTATTGGTTTATCAGCAACCAATACTAAAGATGATTTTTCGCATACCTTTCTTGATTATAGTCTTTTTCTCTTGCATGCTTGCAGCCTGTGACGCCCCACCAAAAGCCGAGTTGGTACTTCTGCATGGTAACATTTACACCGTCAATGAAAACCAGCCCAAGGCTGAAGCCATCGCTATCATAGGCGATACCATCGCTTTTGTGGGCAGTAACGAAGCGGTATCCACCTGGATTGGTGAGGAAACTCAGGTATTGGATTTGGAAGGAAAAACAGTCACACCGGGACTAATAGAAGGACATGCCCATTTTATGGGCGTAGGAGAAAACCAACTGAACATTGACCTGCTGCAAGTGAAAAGTTATGAAGAAATGGTAGAGAAAGTAGCAGCAGCCACTGCGGAAGCTGAGCCAGGCACGTGGATTTTAGGCCGGGGCTGGCACCAGGATAAATGGGATTCCCTGCCCACTATGGTCAACGGCTTTCCGGTACACGAGGCCTTGAGTGCAGTTTCACCCAACCACCCGGTGTATTTAGGGCATGCCAGCGGTCATGCTGCACTGGCCAATGCCAAGGCCATGGAGATAGCCGGGGTGATGAATATCACCAAAGAAGGAATGCCCATTGAAGAAGTAGAAGGGGGAGAAGTTATTAAAGATGATTTGGGAAACCCTACAGGTATTTTTAATGAGAACGCGATGGGGCTGGTTGTACAGCACATTCCTGAAGACAGCCCGGAACGTAGCCTGAAGGCGGCAGAACTGGCTATGGAAGAATGTCTGGCAAATGGCATTACCTCTTTTCATGATGCCGGTATCACCCAAAAAACTATTGACCTCTATAAGCAACTGGCCAACGAAGCAAAGCTCAAAGTCAGGTTATATGCCATGCTGAGCGGTGGGGATACTACCTTGCTCAAAAGCTACTATGAAAAAGGGCCGGAGGTTGGGCTTGGTAACAATTTTCTGACAATCCGCAGTATCAAGTTATATGCAGATGGTGCCCTGGGCTCGCGGGGAGCCTGGCTATTGGAAGCGTACTCGGATATGCCCGGGCAGTACGGACATGTTACCACACCCATGGAATATGTGTATGAAGTTTCTTTACAAGGACTTGAACACGGTTTTCAGGTATGCACCCATGCCATTGGCGACCGGACTAACCGGGAGGTGCTGGACCAGTATGAAAAAGCTTTTACCCAAATGCCCGATAAGGCTAAGGATGTTCGATTTCGTATTGAACATGCGCAACACATCAGTGCTGCGGATATTCCCCGCTTTGGTGAGTTGGGTGTGATTCCGGCCATGCAGGCCATCCACATGTCATCTGACCGTCCGTGGGCGATTGAGCGTTTGGGGCAGGCCCGCATTGAAGAAGGGGCGTATGTGTGGAGAAAGCTGTTAGACTCGGGGGCAATCATCGCCAATGGCACCGACGCTCCGGTAGAGCCGATCAATCCCATAGCGAGCTTTTATGCCTCAGTAAGCCGGAAAACATTAGCAGGCACACCAGAAGGTGGATACGAACCCTCTCAGAAAATGACCCGGGAAGAGGCCCTGCAATCCTACACTATTTTCCCTGCCTATGCTGCTTTTGAAGAAAACATCAAAGGCTCTGTAGAAGTAGGAAAACTGGCTGACTTTACGGTGTATTCCCAAGACCTTATGACCGTGCCAGAAGATCAAATTTTGGATACAAAGATTGAAATGACCATTGTGGGGGGTAAGGTGCTGTATGAGCGTGTGCCGTAAAGTATTTTATCCACTAAGGAAAACATTGCACATTTTACTTCTCAGAAATTATTTTCAGGTTTTTAAAACCGCCTTCCGAATTGTTACCTGTCCATAGCCCTACCCAACCCTCTTGCCGGGCACTTAATTGTTCAATTTCCAGGGAAGGTGTATCAGCATGGTTCACATATACTTTTACGGAAGGGTACGCTACCACAATGGTGGCATGAAACCATTCATCCGGATTGGGCACAGGGCTTACCGGGTTTTCATATTTCTCTGGATGCGCCTTTCTTAATTTTGACCATGTGTATGCAGGATGCGATATGTACTGAACGGAATGCCCGTTCCTCTCAGAGTTTTTGAAGTTAAAGGGGCGAAAATATACGGCATCGTATGTATCATCATCTGCCCCATGAAAAGCTACGCCTACGAAGCTTTGTCCGGGTGCGTTTTTGCCCTTAATATCTACCTCAATGGTGCCATTCTTAAAACTCAAACCTTTCAACTTTGCTACGCCATCCCCTGGTTGTGCATCCAGCATAATTGTCTCCTTTTCATAAGTTGCGTTGCGGTTATGCACAGACCATTGTTTTGCATCCTGCATATCAGGAGAAGTGGTTTTTGATTGGGCATGTACATAGTAAATTTGTACAAGGATTAATAGGAAAATGATATTCAGGGTTTTCATAGAATTAGGTTGTTTTAAAAGGTTAGAAATTGGTTAAAGTATGAAAGATTATTCTGAACGTAATGAATCCACCGGGTTGGCCAGTGCGGCTTTGACCGTTTGAAAACTTACGGTCAATATAGTAATGAGCAATGCCCCCAATCCTGCTACTGCCAAAACCCATCCCGATATTTCAGTGTGGTATTCATAGTTCTGCAACCAGGCATGCAGGAAATACCAGGCAATGGGAATAGCAATGAAGCAGGAAACCAGCACCAGCACCACAAAATCTTTGGACAACAATTGCCAGAGTTGGCCCACAGAAGCACCCAGTACTTTGCGAATCCCCATTTCTTTGGTGCGCTGTTCGGCTACAAAAGCGGCCAAACCGAATAGTCCTAAGCAAGAGATGAACACAGCGAGGACGGTAAAAATACCAGCCAATTTTCCAATGCGTTCTTCAAAGGCATATTTGTTGGCAAATTGCTCATCAGCAAACGTATATTCAAAGGGAGTGGCAGGGTTGTATTTTTTGAAAGTCTGCGCTATGGCTTCCACCGCTTTGCCGGCACTGGCCTGAGGGTTGATTCTTACATTGATAAACTCAAATCGGTTGAAAGGCTCAATGATATAAAAGGTTTGTTGCACTGGGTCAAAGAGCGATTGGGATACCATATCTTCTACCACTCCTATGACGGTATATTCCCTGCCGTAAAGTTTAACGACTTCGCCGATGGGATCTTCCAAATTCATATAATCTACCGCAGCTTCATTCAGGATCATGGCAGCAGAATCGGAAGCAAATTCCCTTGAAAAGTCGCGCCCTTCTTTTATTTTCCACTCCACTGTTTCACCAAATTCGAAATCCACAGCACCCCGGTGCACATTCACCTGCATGTTTGGATCTTTTCCTTGCCATTCCAGTCCATAATCAGACCACCACATATCTGTAACTGCACATTCTGATCGGGATAATTGGGCAATAGTCCCTGAAGCAAGCAGCTCATTCCGCAAGGCATTATAATCTTTCTTTGCTTCATCTGTTTTCAAGGGTATGAAAAGCAAACCATTTTTATCGTACCCTAATGGGCGGTCCTTGGCAAATTGAATTTGTTGATAGACGATGGTGGTGCCAATAATGAGGGTTACAGAAACTGTAAACTGAAGCACAACCAGTATTTTCCGTGGAAGGGAGGCATGGCGCCCTGCCCGAAAGGTGCCTTTCAGTACTTTGCTTGGCCTGAAGGCAGACAAATAAAAGGCAGGATAGCTCCCGGCAATCAGGGCAGTAACCAGGATAATGCCCAAGCCGAATATCCATAAACCAACGTTTGTCCATATCATGTTTATGTCTTTATTAGCAACCTCATTGAACCAGGGCAAAGCCAATTGTGCAAGCACCATAGCAACCAGAAAAGCCAGAAATACCATTAAGAAAGACTCACTAAAGAACTGGCTGATAAGTTGGCTGCGAAGGGAACCAACCACTTTACGAATCCCTACTTCTTTCGCCCGCTTTTCGGAACGGGCGGTGCTCAGATTCATGAAGTTGATACAGGCAAGTAGGATTACGAAAATGCCGATGATGCCAAAAAGCCAGACAAACTCGATATAACCTCCGGTATTTACTCCGTTTTTAAAATCAGAATACAGCCGCCACCTTGACATAGGGTGCAGGAAGAGTTCGGGATTGTACTTGGCCAGGTTTTGGTCTACATTCTTTAATTTAGCATCTTTAATGGCCATTGATGCCTTTTGTATATCTGCATTTTCTGCCAACTGCACCATTACCATTAACCAGTTGTTAATCCAGCCTACATTTCTGTTTCCATTATTTGCTAACAAATCTAAATGAGCAATAAAATGGAGATCATTCATAGAAGAATTGTCTGGTAAATCTTCGTATACTCCGGTTACCTCAACGTCAAACTGATTGTCAATTTTCAGGGTTTTACCCATGGGTTCTTCCTCGCCAAAAAGCGCATAAGCCGTTGATTCAGAAAGTAAAATAGAATAAATATCTTGCAAACCAGTCCGGGTGCCTTTCAGCATTTTGAGTGTTAATATTTCCGGTGCTGCTTCCTCCATAAAAGAACCAGATTTCGTGATGGCCTTTTTTTCATAAGATAAAATGGGGTTTTGTGTAAAGGAAGACATGGCCACATGCTCAAAGTAACTTTGGTAATTATTGCGAAGTTCTGCTCCCAGTTGCATAGACTGGCTGAAGGATGTACTAACCTCCCCCTCATAGCTTTGATTTTGCAGTACCATGGCAATGCGGTCATAGTTATCATGGTATTTGTTAAAAGAAAGTTCATCCCATACCCACAAGCCAATCAGCATCGTCACTGCCATACCCACGGCCAGTCCGCCGATGTTGATGAAAGAAAATGATTGATGCCTTAGCAAGTTCCGAAAAGCGATCTTGAAATAATTTTTGAACATATCCATAGGAATAGATTTAGTATTGTGTTGTCGTTTTAAAACAGAAGGCCGCACATACGCCAGCACTTCCCGCCAGTATTGTCTTCTGGCCTTTGTTTCTCCCACTTTTTGTACCCGCAAATAGTACCTTTCGTGCAAATCTCCCATCACCTCTTCCAGCAGGTGAGGGGCGCAGAAGCGTTCGAGGAGTTTGGTGGGCCAGCGGGGTGGTTTGTAGTTATTCATTGTTGTCAGCATCGCGCGGCGAACCGTCAGGATTTACTGGATGGGTTGGATGAACAGGATATTTGCTTTGCGAATATCTTTTGTGGCTCGCGTATTGGTGCAAGTAGTACGATCATATCATTATCATTTAGTTGGTGATTCAGTTTATTATCTCTGTTTTTCATCTATTTATCCTCCTCAATTCATCCTGTTCATCCGTTCCACGGCGGCCAGAATCCTGCCCATCCTGATTCTGACAATCTGACAACTACTTCCTAAACAACCTTTTCACCTCCAACCGCGTACCCCCAAAATTCAATAACAGGCCCTTCTCCAGATTATACACCCTCAAATAGTTCAAGCCTTGCGCTAAATGAACATCCTCGAGTTTCACCATTGCTTTAATCTCCACAAGCACCTTCTCTTCCACCAAAAAATCCACCCTTCGGCTCCCCACTTCCACTTCTTCATAATAAATCGGCATCTCCAACTCCCGGGCAAAACCTAACCCTTCTTTCTCAAATTCTAAAGCCAGACAACGCTGATATATTACTTCCGCTCCGGCGGCCCGGCTGAAACCCACACCCCAACGTATTATGCACCTTCATAGCACACCCAATAATTTTGTAAGTCAACGCATCATCAATCTTCTGTTCCATCTGCTAATCATTAAATTTATTCATCCTGTACATCAAGAATTTCCTGGCTATTCTGACTCCCATCCTGTTCATCAAACCCATCCAGCCCATCCTGATTCAGACAATGGTGGTAATGTCTGAGGTGCAATCCGCTCCCACAAACTATTCCTCACTTCCCGAACCTTATGTAAAATGCTGCTACCGGCCACAGTTACCGTAAAAATGCGCTTTCTTCTACCCCCTCTTTCCGGCGTAGCTTCCCCCATTGCTGATTTTACAAAGCCTTTCTTTTCCAGCCTTTGAAGAGCAGTATGCACGGCCCCGGTGGTTACGGTTTTGCCTGTTTGTTGTTCCAGTTCTTCGGCAATTACCACGCTGTAGGCTTCGGGGGTGAGTACGGCTACGGTGAGCAGCACTACTTCTTCAAATTCACCCAAATCACTTCTTCTCATAAGAATATTCTGATTACTTCTATTTCGGTATAACAAATGCGTTGCCAGGAAAGAAATATAATGTTTATGGGCAGGAAAGAGGGGATTCAGCTTTTTGCAATTTCTGATGTTGTGCGAAAATGGACAATTGGTATCCGATATAGGACAGTTTAATATAATTTTATCCCTATCTGTGAGAAGTATTAAAATGTTATTAGTAACTTTATTAGAAGTAAACAGGTTTTTAGCAATTATGAATGACTTTTTGCACTACATTAGCATTAATCCAAATATCCGGTTCGGAAAACCTTGTATCAAAGGAACCCGCATTGCTGTGGTAGATATTTTACAATGGTTAGCCGCGGGGATGAGTTTTGAAGAAATTACGGAAGATTTTCCTCAAATAAGCAATGAACATATCCGGGCCGCCCTGGCCTTCGCTGCCCATCGCGGGAATATCAGTAAAATTATAGCAGCATAACATGAACTTGCTCATGCAAAAAGGGTTTCCTCCCAAAATAGTTCTTTTACGAATAGGAAACCAAAGCACCAGACAAATAGCTGAGATACTTATTCATCACAAAAGCAAACTTGAATCTTTATGGCATTCCGATGACTATGGTATTTTGGAAATATATTAGAACCATGAAAAACCTACTCACTTCCCTCCTACTGCTTATCATTGTTTTTCCTGCATTTGCCCAAAATACAATGACCCCCGAACTACTTTGGGAATTGGGCAGGGTAAGTGCCATCGGGCTTACCCAAGATGGCAACAGTGTAGTTTATCGGGTAACCCATTATGACATTGACAAAAACAACAGCAGGAGCCAAACATTTAGCATTCCCCTGCAAGGAGGAAACCCACAGGAAATAGAAAATGCGGATGAACTGGTTTCTAATCACCGCTTGTCGCCCAATGGACAGTACCTGCTCAGCGTAGAGGAAGTAAAAGTCCATAAAGTGTATGGTAAAGATTTTTACCCTGCCCTGGATAAATCGGAAGTGATGATTTATGACGAACTCAACTATCGCCACTGGGATGAGTGGGAAGACGGGGCTTACAATCACCTTTTCCTGCACCCGGTAACCAACGGTGAAGCCGGTGAAGGCAAAGACATTATGGAAGGAGAACCGCATGATTGTCCGCAAAAACCTTTTGGGGGTGATGAGGATTTTGTGTGGAGCCCCGACAGCAAGCAGGTGCTGTATGTTACCAAAAAGAAATACGGCAAAGCATACGCCATCAGTACCAACACCGATATTTATGCTTACGACCTTGAAAGCGGCACTACCACCAACCTTACCGAGGGCAGACTGGGCTACGATACCCAACCTGCCTTTTCTGCAACCGGTACCCTGGCATGGCTCAGTATGAACCGGGAAGGGTACGAATCAGACAAAAACGACCTCATCGTCAGGCATAATAATGTTGACATCAACCTTACCCAGCGGTGGGATGGGACGGTGAATGGTTTTGAGTGGGCTGAAGATGGCCGGAACCTGTTTTTTACAGCCCCGGTAGATGGCACTGTTCAATTATTTACGGTAGATGACCCAGGCATTACACGAAAACTTCCCGTAGTGAGGCAAATTACAGAAGGCATGTTTGATATTACGGGCATTGTAGGGCAAAAGGGCAATACACTCATCGTAACACGTACCGACATGAACCATGCTGCCGAATTATATACGGTGGATATTACCAATGGGCAAATGCAACAGCTTACGCATGTAAACGATGCTATTTATAACCGCATTGGGCTTAGCAAAATAGAAAAACGCATGGTGACCACGACTGATGGTGAAGAAATGCTGGTGTGGGTCATTTATCCGCCCAACTTTGACCCGACACAAAAGTATCCTACTTTGCTCTACTGCCAGGGAGGACCACAGGGGGCATTGAGTCAGTTTTATTCGTTTCGGTGGAATTTTCAACTGATGGCCGGGCAGGGCTATATTGTGGTAGCACCCAACCGTCGGGGTATGCCGGGCCACGGCGTATCCTGGAACGAAGAAATCAGCAAAGACTGGGGTGGGCAGGCCATGCAGGATTATCTCTCGGCCATTGATGAAGTAGCTCAGGAAAGCTTTGTAGACAACGACCGGCTGGGCTGTGTGGGTGCGAGCTTCGGAGGATACTCCGCCTTTTACCTTTCCGGCATTCATGACAACCGCTTCAAAACTTTCATTGCCCACGACGGGGTCTTTAACCTGAAAAGTATGTACGGAACCACCGAAGAACTTTGGTTCGTCAACTGGGATATTGGCGGTGCTTACTGGGAAGAAGACAATGCCGCTGCCATGAAAAGCTACACCCAGTATGACCCCAGCAATTTTGTTGATAAATGGGATACGCCCATCCTCATCATCCAGGGAGGGAAAGATTACCGGGTGCCCATTGGGCAGAGTTTGGAAGCTTTTCAGGCGGCCCAACTTCGGGGTATCAAAAGCCGTTTGCTGTATTTCCCCAACGAAAACCACTGGGTGCTCAGTCCGCAAAATGCCCTGGTGTGGCAGCGGGAGTTTTACAAGTGGCTGGAAGAAACTTTATAACCCAGGCGGTGATTTAACACAACAATATCGGAGAGGTTTATAAAAGCAACTTGGGCTGAGGGAAGAAAATAAAGAAACCTGGCAGACATACACCAGGTTTCAGCCTTACTAAAAGTTATTATTTCATTGGAGAATAATCCACTACAAAAGCATCCTCAAAAATACCCGTACTCCTCAGCAATTCTCCAAACTTCTTGTGTTCGGGGTGTGGCAAATACGCGTCCCGGGCCTGGGCATCTTTAAAGGTGAGCAAGTATACATGGGTGAAGCCGAGGTTTTTACCTTCCGGACTGTCATTCACGCCATGCTCAAAAGCCACAATGCCGGGAATTTTGTCTTGCAAATCCCTGAACGCATCGGTAACTTTTTGGATTTGTGCTTCGGTAGCATCGGGCTTGTATTTAAAAACTACTACATGCCGTACCTGGTCTTTTTTTGCCATATAGAAACTGGTTAGTGCAAAAACAGCCAATAAGGCTGCTGCGGAAATGGTAAAAATTACATTTTTTTTCATGGTTTTATTTTTAAGAATAGACAGACAAATATCAATTTCTAAATCCTAAACCCCAAATAAATTCCAATTTACAAACCTAAATGACCATGTAGCATACCAGCAAAACGTTTTGAAATTTGTATTTTAGATTTGGGAATTATTTAGGATTTAGCGTTTCTGATTTAGAATTTATTCCCCTTAACGCTTAAGCCGAATTATTCCCAATTCGCTCTACAACCCTTGCCACCGCGGGACAAATCAATGTATTTTTCAAAGTAATATCCATAATCTGGTACATTCGTTTCCGGTTGGTGTGTGGGTATTCCCGGCAGGCTTTGGGGCGGTTTTCATACACAAAGCATTTGTTATCGTCACCCAAAAACGGACAGGGGGACAATTGCAGCACATAATCCCCTTCTTCATCAATTCTCAGGTAGGTTTCGATAAACGCCCGGGGCTTCATTTTCAGAGATTTTGCCAGCCTTTCAATATCGCTCATCATAAACAGCGGTGAAGTTGTTTTGCAACAATTGGCACATTCCAGGCAATCTATTTCCTGAAATACAGCTTCGTGTTGTTCGTGAAACCGATCGTCCAGGTCTTTGGGCTTCTGCCGTTTCAGCTTTTTGAGTAATTTTTTGTGCTTCGTGTAATTCTTCTTCCCTGCTTCCAGGTCTTCAGCGTAATTCATGGGGCAAAGTTATTCATTATTGTTTTTTTGTTTTTCCCCTCCCCCATCGTATTTTCACTTTTCAGGCTACCTGCTACAAGCGATTTCCAAGGCTTGCAGCTTACAGCTCGTGGTCATACACCCAAACTATCAAAATACTACCCATGAAACCTATAATTTATGGAATGCTTTTCCTGCTGTCTGCCTGTAATGCCAACCCCGAAGAGCAAGGAGCCAGCCCCACTGCCATTGACCAAATTTTTGCAAAGTGGAATCAACCAAACTCTCCCGGCTGTGCGTTGGCTGTCATTCGGGATGGGGAAATCATTTACTCCAAGGGCTACGGTCAGGCAGATCTGGAACATAATATTCCCATTACGCCCGAAAGTGTTTTTTATGTAGGTTCTGTTTCCAAGCAGTTTGTAACGATGTGCATGCTATTGCTGGAAGAACAGGGCAAACTTTCTATAGATGATGAAGTGCAAATGTATGTACCCGAACTACCAGACTACGGGCAGCCCATCCGCATTCGCCATTTGATTCACCATACCAGCGGACTGCGCGATAACCTCACATTGTGGGAGCTGACCGGCCGCAGCATGATTGACGATATTCCCGAACAGGCTGCCCTTGCGCTGATTTGCCGGCAAAAAAAACTTAACTTTTCCCCGGGCGGGCAGTATGCGTACAGCAATTCGGGGTACTTTTTGCTTTCGGTAATCATCGAGCGGGTTTCAGGAAAACCATTGAGTGAGTTTGCCCGGGAAAATATTTTAACGCCTCTGGGCATGGAGCATTCCGTGTTTAATGATGATAACCATAATATTATAGAAAACCGGGCTTTTGCCTACACCGAATTGGAAAACGGGCAAATTGGCAATATGCTCATGCGCTTCGATTTGGTAGGCTCCGGCGGTTTGTACTCCAGTGTAAATGATTTGCTGTATTGGGACCGGAATTTTTATGACAACCAGCTTGGTAGGGGCGGGCAGGGCCTGATTGAGAAAATGTACCAAAAAGGCAAACTGAACAATGGAAAGGAGCTGGACTATGCCTTTGCCCTGAATATGAGTAACTACCGGGGTGTACCACTGGTTTACCATACAGGGACTATGGGCGGGTACCGGGCAGTTTACCTCAGGTTTCCCGCACAAAAGTTTTCTGTTATCATTCTCGGAAATCTGGCGCAATTGCAACCGCTAAACCTGGCATATCAGGTAGCGGATATTTATTTGAAAGACCAGTTGGCACCCAACCAGGAAACAACATTGCGTGCTAATCCTAAAAAATCGCCCTTCACAGAAGCTGTCGAAATGCCAGCGTTTAACCCAAATGAATATGTTGGGGAATATTTCAGTAAAGAACTGGCAACAGCTTATGAAATTGTAGCAGATGATTCGGTTTTGCAGGTGAGCATTTTCGGAGAGCCATTCCAAACCATAAAACCCGTGGAGCCTGACCGATTTGAAACGCCTTATCATACTTTTCAATTTCAGCGCAATGCACAAAATACCATTGATGGATTTATCTTAGATGCAGGCGGAGTAAATGGATTGGTATTTAAAAAAACAAGTAAATTTCCTTGAGAAACCCTCACTGTTTTTCTGAGAAAGCATTATCTTTAGCAAAACCCTTTGCTATCCATGAAAAATGCGTTAACTCTTTTTGGAATACTCATTGCTATTAGCCTTTCTTCTTTTTTTATTGATACTGACCCGCTTGTCCCAAAAATCAAACAACAACTTTATAAGTTTTATACCGCTATTCCGCAGGAAAAAATATACCTGCATTTGGACAAGCCTTTCTACGCTGCCGGTGAAACCATTTGGTTCAAAGCGTATCTGGCCTCGGCCCGTTCCAATGTGCCTGCTACCAGCAGCCGGGTAATGTACGTGGAGTTGAGCGATCGAAAAAAGAAAGTACTGGGTACGCGCCGCCTCAAAGTAACAGAACAAGGGGCGTATGGTGACTTCGCTTTATCTGATTCACTGTCTTCCGGGCAATACCTCATTAGGGCATATACAAGTTTTATGAGGAATTTAGGGCAAGGGTATTTTTTCCAAAAAGAAATATCCATTATCAATGCCGAAGAAGCTGATTTTACAGAAGCAGGTTCGTTGGAAAGCGTGGGAAGCGCAGGGAACAGTTTTGAAAATTTGGGAAACCTTGATGAACTTGGTATTCAGTTTTTTCCGGAAGGAGGTGATTTGGTAGAAAATATCAGTACGGTGGTTGGCGTAAAGGTTGTTAATGCCCGGGGAGAAGGCGTGAAAGTTGAAGGAAGTGTATTTGACCAGGATGGGCAGCCCGCCTCTTTTTTCAAAACCAACCATTTGGGTATGGGGTCATTACTACTTACACCATTGCCTGGCAAAAAATACTTTGCACACGTAACCGTCCGCGGAAAAACACAAAAATTTCGCTTGCCTGTAGCGCAACCTGAGGGATTTGGGATGTATGTGGAAAATGCCAAAGAAGACCGCATACAGGTGATGGTTCGTAGTAATACCCACCATTTGCAAGATGGAACGCTTGTAGGGCAAATGGGCGGAAACCTGGTGTTTTCTATTGAAAATGAGTCGAGCGATCCAGGATGGAAAGTATTGCTTTCTAAAGAAAACCTGCCCTCCGGTGTACTTCGGATTACATTTTTTGATGCCCGCCAGCATCCCAGGTGCGAACGGCTGGTTTTTGTGCGAAATCCCGCCAAAGAAGTGAACATATCCATATCATCTGACCAGTCTGAATATGATCGTCGCAGTAAAGCCACATTTAATATCGATTTGCAAGCCGCTGCGTACGATTCCCTCTTTGCCAGTCTATCGGTTTCAATTACTGATACGCTGAAAGTGCCTGATTTGGATCAGGACAATATTTACACATATCTGTTGCTGTCTTCAGAAGTAAAAGGGGAAATTGAAAACCCGGAATATTATTTTGAAGATGATAGTTGGGAAAACCGAAAAGCCCTGGATGACCTCCTGCTTACCCAGGGGTGGCGGAGGTTTCGGTGGGAGGCTTTACTCAACGACAGTTTGCCCGACTTTTCCCACCCATTAGAAAATGGTTTGGCTTTTAGCGGACAATTGACTGATTATTATAAAAGGGAAAAACCAATTCGGGGTAAAGTGTCATTGACCATGGTGGGTAACACTTTTTATATGGATACACTTACCACCGAAGATGATGGGCAGTTTGTGTTCCCCGGGTTCAATTTTCAAGATTCCGTACAGGTGATTGTTCAGGGAGAAAAAATCAAAAAGAATGGAAAAACCAATAAAGATGTTTTCATTACGCTTCACCAAAATTCGCCCCCTCCTTTGCAACATAAATTTTCATCAAGCCTTAATTCAGTAGATGAACTCAAAAACTTTTTGGTGCAACGCAACCGCATCAGGCAGGTAGAAGAAGCCTATGACTTTGACAGTGTGATTGTACTGGAAAACATAGAAGTAAAAGCTTCACGCCCGTTTGATCCATTTGAATCTGCCAATATGTTGTATGTTAAACCTACTCACCGGCTCATCATAGATTCCCTCTCAGGAGCGGAATCAGTATTGTCTGTATTTGATTTGGTAAGAAGGGTTCCCGGAGTACAGGTGTACGGCCCACCTCTTGAGCAAAGGGTAGAGATACGCGGCACTGGAGCTGTTTATTTGTTGGATAATGTGCCTGCGAGTGCCAACATGATTAATGCCCTGTTTCCCAGTCAAATCGCTTATATTGATGTGATAATAGGAGCTGCTGCCGCTATTTTTAGAGCAGAAGGTGTAATAGCCGTATATACCCGAAGCGGATTTTACTGGAACGAACCTGAAAAAGAGACAAAAGGCATCCTTAGTTTCAAACATCCGGGGTATTATCCAGAGCGGGAGTTTTATGCACCTGCTTACAATGTTAAACGAGATGAACACGTTCGTCCCGATTACCGCACCACCCTTTTCTGGAAACCAGACCTGATAACGGATGAACAGGGAAATGCGAATTTTTCATTTTATACCTCAGATGATGCGGGCACATACCGGGTAGCAGTTGAAGGTCTTACCCGGAACGGCATACCGATAGTGGGTGAATATTTTTTTGAAGTAAAGTAATTATCTTATATAAAAAACATTTTGCCCTCATTCATCCGTTAATTGAATAAACAACAACATTAATCCAAAAAATTTATGATACCTTCTTCTGAGAATATTTTAGTAAACCAGGATTACGAAACATTCAAAGCCAAATCCGGCTTGCTCCGCTTATTGCCCATTATTTACATTGCCTGGGCCGACGCCGTGCTTACCCCCATAGAAATAGCCAATATTCGTCAATTAGCGGCCAAACAAGACTGGCTTACTGATGAAGAAAAAATATTGATGAACCAATGGCTGAATCCTTCTGACCCTCCCACGCCACAACAGCTGAAAAGCTGGCTTCATATTATCAAACAAGCTGCCAAAGATGCTGCCATTTCACCGGATGCTTCCCTTTCGGAAGTAGGCATTAAAATAGCAAAGAACACTGCTACCAACGGAGATAAAACCGCTGAAGATAAAGTGCATGCGTCATTGCGTGATATAGAAAATGTGTTGGGCATCATCAGTTCCGAATCCCTGGAAAACCTCTTTGCCGGTGATGAACAGGAGGTAGCCACTGCCCCCGAAAGAGAAGACAGTTTTGATATTCAGGCTATGACAACCTTGCTGGATGGGAAAGATGCCGACATTATCAGGAGAGTAAAGGAAGTAATTACCCGTTCTGAGTTTGCTTACATTCAAAGTACGGATAAGGATATACAGCGGGAAAAGGTGTTGGAGTGGGCCAAAATACTGGCCGGTGAAGGGCTGGGCGCCATTGCTTACCAAAAGGAATATGGTGGAGAAGATGACATGCGAAAATACTTTGCCGTGATGGAAACCCTCAGCTATCACGACCTCAGCCTGGTGATCAAATTTGGTGTGCAATTTGGCCTCTTCGGTATGAGTGTATTCTATTTGGGCACAGAAAAACATCATAAAAAATACCTGAAAGACATTGGTTCCCTTGCTTTGCCCGGCTGCTTTGCCATGACCGAAACCGGGCACGGCTCCAACGTACGGGATATTGAAACCACCGCCACATACGATAAAGAAACGAAAGAATTTGTGATTCATACGCCCAATGAAAAAGCAGGAAAAGAATACATTGGCAATGCTGCCGTACACGGGCGCATGGCTACGGTTTTTGCACAGCTGATCGTAGATGACGCAAACTACGGCGTAAGTGCGTTGCTGGTGCCTATCCGCGATGAACAGGGAAATTCACTCCCCAATGTGCGCATTGAAGACTGTGGGGAGAAAATGGGACTAAATGGCGTAGACAATGGCCGCCTTTGGTTTGACCAGGTGCGCATACCCCGCAATAACCTGCTGGACCGTTTTGCCAGCGTAAGCGAAGATGGCGTTTATGAAAGCCCCATCAACAGCGATTCCAAGCGGTTTTTTACCATGCTGGGCACATTGGTGGGCGGGCGCATCGGTATCCCCCGTTCAGGACTCAGTGCAGCTAAATCAGGGTTGACCATTGCCATTCGGTATGGTGATAAACGCAGGCAGTTTGGCCCTCCGGGTAAGCCCGAAATGCCTATTCTGGATTATAAAACCCATCAGCGAAGGCTCATGCCACTGTTGGCCAATGCTTATGCCTTGCACTTTGGTTTGCAATATCTTACGCAGCGGTTTATGGACCGCACAGAAGAAGACAGCCGGGAAATAGAAGCCCTGGCTGCCGGGCTGAAAGCATTTACCACCTGGAACACCACCGATACCCTGCAAACCTGCCGGGAAGCTTGTGGGGGCAAAGCCTACCTCTCTGAAAACCGCATTCCGGCCTTGAAAGCGGATACGGATGTGTATACTACTTTTGAAGGCGATAATACCGTACTTATGCAGTTGGTAGCCAAAAGCCGGCTGACAGAATTTAAGCAGGAGTTGCAAGACATCAACTTCTTCACCATCATCAAGTTTATCTCTAGCCAGGCCAAGACCAAAATCACCGAGCTGAACCCAATTATTGTACGCAAAACGGACGAAGAACATCTGCGTGACCCTGAGTTTCACCTGAGTGCCTTCCGGTATCGCGAACGCAATATTCTCACCTCTGCCGCCCGCCGTTTCAAGCACCGAATTGATAACGGCATGGACTCCTATGATGCTTTCAATGATACCCAGTATCATTTTGTACAAGTAGCTTTTGCCTACATAGAGCGGGTAGTATTGGAGCAGTTTGTAGAAGCCGTTGAAAACTGTCAGGATAAAAATCTAAAACCCGTTTTGAAACAGTTATGCGATTTATTTGCCCTTTGGCAGATAGAGAAAAACAAAGGCTGGTATTTGGAACAGGGCTACCTGGAAGGCGTAAAAACCAAGGCCATCCGCAACCAGGTAAACCAACTTTGCGCCAACGTCCGCCGGGATGCTGTAGCTTTGGTAGATGCGTTTGACATTCCTGATTCGTGTTTGGCAGCACCGATTGCAGTTTAGTAGGGCGAATTTGAAAATTCGCTGTACAAAATTTCAAATATCAAGACCATGACCCAACACATCCCCGAAAGCGACTGGAAAAAATTACGAGACATCAGGCCATTGGCATTGCAGCGGTTTTGCCAGAAAACTTTATTAGGCTTGAAAGAACATTTGCAAAAAGATGGGGCATTAGACAATGCCCATGAAACCTATCTGAAAATCTTCAAACATATTCATGAAGAAGACAAAGTATTAACAGGTTTGTTTGATGACTGGCGAAGAAGTACTGTGCACATGACATTAATGGGATGGCTGCGTGAAGGATTACTGACAGAAAACGAATTCAATACATTGTCTGAAGAAACTAAATCATTGATGCAGCAATGGGGGGAAATTCATTATTATCAATCTGATTGAGCCACAGACTTTTATGAAAAAGAAAAACATCGTTGAAATTCATTACTGCACCCAGTGCCGCTGGTTGCTGCGGGCTGCCTGGATGGCCCAGGAACTGCTCACTACTTTTGAACAAGAGTTGGGCAAAGCATCAATGGTGCCTGCTACCGGAGGTGTATTTGAAGTTTGGGCGAATGATAAATTAATATGGTCCCGCAAACAGGAGGGCCGTTTTCCTGAAATGAAAGAACTCAAACAACGAGTGCGTGATGAGATAGCACCTGAGAAAAGCCTGGGGCACTCAGATCGGAAAAGTGAAGGAGCGTAGGGAAAAGCTTTCAAAATAGAAGGTTTTGGCTTTTCTTATGGCATGTTTTATCAAAATTTTCCATAAATTACGTGAAACAATATACTTCCTGTTCCAAACCTAATAGCCATGAAAAACCTACTACTACCTTTTCTATTGTGCACCAGCTTTGGTTTATTTGCTCAATCTGATATTATTTCTACAACCCAGGGCGATTTGTCCATTTCCCCCATCCTCCATAGCAGCATGGTTTTGGAGTGGGATGATAAAACAATTTATATAGATCCGTACGGTGGTGGACAAATGTACTCCAGCTTTTCTGCACCCGATCTGGTATTGATTACCGATGTACACGGCGACCACCTGAACCAGGAAACGCTTAAGGAACTTGCACTGGAAAACACAGACCTGGTTGCTCCCCAGGCCGCATTAGATATTCTAGGGAAAGAAATGCCGTTCAAGAATATGATAGCCCTTTCCAATGGGGAGGATACAGACTGGCATGCTGTTGGAGTAGAAGCCATTCCAATGTATAACCTTCCTGAAACTTCAGACTCACGCCACCCGAAAGGCAGAGGTAATGGATATGTGCTTAGTTTTGGTGATAAGCGGTTGTATATTTCAGGGGATACGGAAGATATCGAGGAAATGCGAAACTTACAGGACATTGATGTCGCTTTTGTGTGCATGAACATGCCTTATACAATGGATGTGGAACAAGCCGCGAATGCTGTATTGGCTTTTAAGCCGGAAATAGTTTACCCCTTTCACTTTCGGGGCGGCGGAGGAATATTCAGTGATGTAAAGGAGTTTAAAAAGCTGGTCAATCAACAAGACCCGGCCATAGAAGTAAGGTTGCGGGATTGGTATCCTGATAATAATTAGCGTTTGTTTTTTTACTAAAAAAATGCCCCCGGTATTTTTTTAATACTGAGGGCATCATTGAATGCTTCCAAAAAAAACTTCTTTAATCTTTCATCAGCCTTATTACTTTCGGTGCGGCATCTGAGGTTTCAATCCGTAATAAATAAAACCCTTTTTCTAACGGCAAGTGGTTTAAGTCAACGGGCAAGGTTTCAGCTTCTTTCGCTATCTTATGTAATTTCTGCCAATAAACTTTCCCATACATATCCACCAAAAAGTAATTCAATGTACTTCCTTTGGTGGCATGGTTAATTATTATTTGCAGTTCATTTTCCAGAGGGTTAGGAAAGGCTGCTACCTGCAAACGTGAATTACGGTCAGGGGCAGCTTCGCTATCTATGATTTCCACGGTAATGGTTTGCGATTTTCCTTCTGCATTACCTTTTAACTTAGGTTTGGCTGTAATGGTGTACATGCCCGGTTTAGGTGTTTTACCAAAGTAGTCGCTCATATCATCACCAAATAACGCATATGGAGCAAATTTTTCTACTCTGAAAAATTGATTATCATTCAAGGCAAAACCTACCTGCTTTATTTCCCCTTTCACATTTGCCCTTATATTGATGGATTTATTGAGTAATGCAGCCAAATCTATCACATCCCCATCGGCCAAAGGCTGTATTTCTTGATTTGTAACTGCATCAACCAAAGTAAAACCTGAAACCCCTGATGAATTAACCACTGTAAAATGAATACTTTTGGCCTGGCCTGCCTTGTCTCCGTATTCGGAAGGAAAAGAAGTGGCAGTTACGTGATATTCACCAGGAATGAGCTTTCCGTCCAAATAATCTCCATTATCATCGCCAAAAAGCGCATAAGGGGCCGTTTTTTCCCGACGGAAATACTCCTTACCATTGAGCCCAAATCGTACCCTGCCTACCATTTCAGGATATACATCAGCCCTGATATTCAATGGATATGGATAATCAAATAAATCAATTTCAGCACCGTAAGCAAGCTTCATAATGTCTTCGTTGGTAGCTGCATTTACTAAAGTAAACCCAGTAATGGCAGGAACTTGCCCTACGCCATAAATGGAGGTAGAACCACTTATTTCGTTAGCTGCCACTACCAATGGCATACCAACCGGGCTTTCTTCAGCATTAATGAAAAGCAACCCTTCAGGGCCCAAATCTCCGGCTTCAGGGGTTTCTACATCAGCCGTAAAATCGCGGTTGTTGTAGTAAGTAACATATTTTACATCAGCCGGATTGGTAACATCATACACCATGATTCCACTGATCCTTTCCAGGCCGATGAAGGCAAAGGTACGCCCGTCAATCATCCCGATGGCAACGCCTTCCGGCTCGGGGCCTTTGTTATCGCTTCGGTCGTCAAACTCGTTTTCATCGTTAGTGGTATTGAAAAAATCGGGAAAAAGGCTGGCGGTAATTTGCTCAAATTCATCACCGCTGTCGTACACCAGGTTGCCAAACTCATCCCAGATAGTAAAAGAGCGGGCACCGTAGGCAAAAATCCTGTCATAATCCCCATCTCCGTCAATATCCCCGTTTTCGAGGGTTATGCCCAGTTTCCCTAAAGCTTCATCGGCTTTTAAAGCCTCTGCATTTGGGAAGGCCATTGGATCCAGCATGTAATCATCATCCCCTACTTCCCCTTCTTCAGAGAAAAAATCATAGTCACGGGCGTCCCCTTCGTTGGCGGTGATATAGTAAGTATTGCCATTAGCTTCAAAAGAAGTTACACCATCAGGCTGATACATACCCAACACAGGCCAGTTTGTAATATTAATCATGCCGTCATCGTTACTGGCATCCAAAGCATTCGGCATACCAGCGAAATCAATAATACCTAATGCTGTTTTTTCCAAACCTGGTTCTAATCCAAAATCATTATCATTCAAAACGGCCAGGGAGCCATCGGGCAGCAGGGCCAGCCCTTCCGGCTTATCACTGGGCAGGTATCCCAAAGAAGGGAGGTTCAATACTTTGTGTTTGTAAACCGGATGGATATTTAATGCCGCCAGTTCATCGGGTGTGTGCTGCTCCAAAGTTTTGCCCGTCATGCCCATAATATTCATACCTAAGATGTTGGTTGCCCCTTTAAAATCAATTTCATAAATAAATTTCTTGTTAGCAGGGTCGGCCCCGGAATCTCTTTCTATTACATAAAATTTTCCTGTTTCAGAGTCATACACTGCGTCCCCCATCTTATCAACATTAGAGCTACGAAAAGTGGGTTTTTCCAGCAAATACACATATTCGGCCACTGGCATTCCGTTGGCAGGATCAATACCCAGAATGCGGATAATGCTGGAGTTATCGCTGGCTGCCCGGTCAGGGTTTGCCAGGGGAGTTTGGATGAACGCGTACAAAATGCCAGCATCGGTATCCAAAGCCATTGCTTCAAACCCCCGGTTGGCCCGTCGGTAATTATATTCTTCAGGCAAGGTTTCAGTACCAAAAGTACCTGGGGACTCACCACCTAAAGCAGCCGTTCTTTTCGGCACATACCGTTGGGCAAGCATACCATTGGGCATAAAGTGGTAAATAGCCGGACGGTACTCATCAACCATCCAGTAAGTGCCATCGGCCGGGTTCATTACAATCCCTTCCAAATCGGCACCGTAAGGGTCGTAGTCCAATAACTTATAGTAGTTTCCATCTGCATCAGCATATTCAGTAGTTTCCATCACAGGCTGGGCAGGGATTTCGTCTATACCTGGGATGTTGGGCAAGCCACTGATAGGATATGTCATTGCCCCTTCTTTTCTGTACAAGTCAATCTTTTCTGTAACTTCAATCGTTCCTGTATTTTTATCCAGTTCAAATTTGATGATTTGTGCCTGATAATCCGGAATCAGAAAAGGGCGCACGGTCATATTTTGGGCAGGGGTTCCTGCTTTAATTACATCAGTTGGGTTTCCATTAGGGCCACGGTCAGGCACGGTGGCAAATTTATACTTGCCATCAGCAGTCATTCCCTCATAAAACAAACCGGAGAGGCCACCGAATAATATATTTTGATCGGCATCCAGGGGAGGCTCGTTGATTTCAAACTGGCTTAGCACTGGCTGGTTTGTGTTATGGTTTTTGTACCCCAGCGGAAGAATATCTTTGATGGTGGCACTCATGATATCCAGTACGGCAAAAGCATTATTTTCCTGCAAAGCTACAAAGGCGGTAGTGCCATCGGGTGAAATGGCAATCCCTTCGGGTTCCAGGTCCTGGGCTACAGAGCTGCTGTAGTTAAAAATTCTTACCCCTTTGGCGCGCAGTTCGGCCGCTTTTCCATTAAAGGCTGTAAAATCAGCAGTAATTACCGAAAAATCGTTTACATTGATAATACTAACCGAACCTTCGGGGTCTTCGGCGCCATCGTCAGCAGGTTCCCCTTCATTGGCAACCAGCACTTTTGAGCCATCCGGAGTGAAGATGAGCATATCGGGGAGGCTACCTACATCCACAATCGCTTTGGCATTGGTAGTCGTTTCTGATATATCAGCACTAAAAAATATGACTTTTCCATTCCCGTTTTCATCTTCCGCTGTTACTCCTATCAGCCCATCATTTGCGGCAATGCTGGTAATACCAACGTTAGGCAATAGGTTCGCAATGTCGAATGAAAACAGCAGGGTAGGGTTTGACGGGTTGCTGATACTGATAACATCGATTTTGCCGGTGCTTCCATTTGTAACAAAAAGACGCTGTGTACCTGCGTCATAGGCAGGGATTTCCGCGCCTCCATCGTCAAAGATACCGGTTTGGTAGGTACCCAACAGGCTTAGCTGGTTAGGGGTTTGGGCAATCAGGGCTGTGCTTGCTATGCATAGAAAAAACGATAGCAGTAGTTTTAGGTTAGTGAAAGAGTTTTTCATAAAAATTTAGGTTTGGTTAAAGTGAGCCTAAATTTATATCCTATGGTGAGCTTTCACCTATTCTGACCGGTTATGAAATTGTTAAGGAAAAGTAGGGAATGTTAAGAAGTTTTAATGCGGAAGGTTGAAAATATCGACAAAAAAAAGCGGCGTTCAACACACCGCTTTACACTATACAACCTAACCTAAAACTATGAGAATTGCCCAAATTTTACTTTGGAACTGTCTTTAATTTCTTGATTCAAATTTGCACTTATATCCCTAAAGATAAAAAGCCAAAAATATGAAAAGCTGGCATTTGTAAGAAATCTTTAAATCTGTACGATAAAAGGTTTTCTTAGATTAGCTGTCACTTTCAGATATGATTTCTTCCACAATGGTAACGGCATCTTCAAAAGGAATGGTTTCAGGTACGTGTACCCGTTCTTCATTTTCGATGAAAAGACCATATAATAACCATACCCTTTTCACTTCTAACTCTTTCTCATGAATATCCATGAGTACGGATATGTCTTTGGTGTACACTACCAGTTCCCCGAACTGGTTTACATACTTTGGCAGATAATGAATCTTGTTACATTTCATGTTTACCTTCTGTTACCTGAAGAATAAAAAATTATATTAACAACTACATATAAAAATAGGTAAGGCGAAAATGTTAAGAATCTGCGAAGAAGAAAAAGCAATGAAGGCGGATACCTGTTTTATGTAAGAAAGGATGGAGGGAAAGGCAGAACGGATGAATTTTTATAAAATTGGATTTACTTTAAACACTTTCTAATAAAATGTTCAGGGCTACCTGCAGGGTTGAATTGCAAGCCTTTACCACAGAAGTCTGATAGTTGGGGTCTGAATAATCGCAATACACAAGTTTCAGATATGCATGTTCAGGATTGGCCAGTTGTAGGGAATCATCGGCCCAAAAGTTAGGCTCTGAACTTTCATTCAGATAAAAAAATCCTTTTAAACCTATTTTAAAGCAATTGCCGTTCTGAAAAACCAAATACATATTACTTATGTCATAGGCGGGGCCTGATAAATAAGCCCTGATTACTTTTCCATAACGACCGATAATTTCATGAACCATACTAATAAAGATCAAAATTGCAGGAGAGCATATATGCAAAGTTGAGACCTGCCCGAAAATTATTTTTTTCATTTGGTAGTAAAATCATACATCTATGAGAAGTTGGGAAAAGATACGCTGGCTGTAAAGAATTGTGGTGACTTTACACATATTATTATCAGAATGGGTTTTCATACACCCGGCTTTATTTCTCAATATGATAAACAAAGTGGCTGATTTTTTGTTTTTTTTGGCTTATTGCCAAGTTTTTACGGTCTGGCAACCCTTTTGTCATTTATGGTGTGCGAATATGCAGATAGTAACAGGAGGATGTGTGGTTTGGAACAGCCTAACCTAAACCGTTAAGTGCCAATCATTCATACTGAAACCACCAACGTTTCTGATCACGCACCACCTGTGCAATCTTTTCATTCATGGCAACGGCGCCTCCAGGGCGCCGTTTTTTTTTGTGGGAAGAATGTTTGCAAAATGGGAAGAATATCAGCATATTTAAATCTTTACAATTCACAAATACTATCTGTTATGGGCAACTTTGTTAACTTCATCGTAGGAGGCATGCTGGGTTATTGGGTGGTAAGAAAAATGACAGATTCTCAAAACTATTCTTCCGGACATAATGATATTAAGCATAATCACAGCAGGCAGCATAATGGCCAACCTGTAAATTATGCGCATGAATAGACTTTTGGCTCGAATATTTTTGTAAATGCATGAGCAATTTTCTGCAAATCTTTCTGGTATTGGCATAATATTACTGGCAGCCGGCTCTTCTTCCCGTATGGGAAAGCCAAAGCAACTCTTACCTGTCAATCGTACAACGTTAATCAGGAAATCGGTGTTGGTTGCTATGAGTGCTAATTTCTCTCCGGTAGTTGTGGTTCTTGGGGCACATAAAAATAAAATATATTCCTCAATTAATGATTTACCCATAACAATAGTTGAAAACGAAAATTGGCAGGAGGGCATGGGCACTTCTGTCAAAGCTGGTATGCAAAAGCTACAAGCTGGCTACCCCCAAACGAAGGCGGTGATTTTGATGTTGTGTGATCAGCCTTTCGTAGATATTGCCCTGCTGCACAGCTTAGTCCTGGAATACCAAACTTCCGGAAAGCCCGTTATTGCTTCAAAATACGGGGAAACAAATGGCGTTCCTGCTCTATTTGACCGTCAGTTTTTCGCCCAACTTTCTTCCTTACAAGGCGATGAAGGAGCCAGGAAGATCATTAAAAAACATGCTGAACTGGTTGCCACAGTACCCTTTGAAAAAGGAAAGTATGATATTGACACCATGGAAGATTATCAAAGAATACAGCAAATGCTGGGGCAATAAACTCAAATTAATACCTAATATTAAAATCTTAAACTCTAAATAATTCTAAATGACAAAACCATAAATAAAAAACTATTTTGGTTTTTGGGCTTAGAATTTAGGGTTTGAATTTTTAGTATGCTTTGCCCCAACAGGATAATTTAATAAATTACACACCTGATTTTATTTTGCTATCAACCAAAAAATCATGGCTGAAATCACTCTGAAAATTAACCAAAAAGATTATACGCTGGATGTCGATCCTCAAATGCCTTTGCTCTGGGCTATCCGCGATTTTGTCGGACTGAAAGGCACCAAGTTTGGCTGCGGCATGGCACAATGTGGTGCCTGCACTGTGCATATGGAAGGCAATGCCATTCGTTCCTGTGTCACACCTGTGGTTGCTGTGGCTGATAAAAACATCACCACCATTGAAGGGCTTTCCGAAAACAATGACCATCCGGTACAAAAAGCCTGGGTTGACGCACAAGTGCCCCAGTGCGGTTACTGCCAGTCGGGGCAAATTATGTCAGCAGTGGCACTGTTGAATAAAAATGCCACACCAACTGACGAAGATATAGACCGGGCCATGCATGGCAACATCTGCCGTTGTGGAACTTACCCCCGCATAAGAAAAGCAATTCATGAAGCTGCAAAAGGTATGGAACATGGAAAATAACACGATAGATCGAAGAAAGTTTTTAAAAATCACCGGTGCCTCTGGTGCCATGCTCGCCCTGGGTTTCACTACTGCTGCCACAGGCAAAGAAACTGAAATTTTTAAGCTTACCAATGAAGGAGTATTTGGTGCGGAATTAACCGATTTCATCGTGATTGATAAAGCAGGACAAATTACCCTCATTAACCATAAACCTGAAATGGGGCAGGGGGTATTCCAATCCATGCCCATGCTGATTGCCGAAGAACTGGAAGTAGACATGGAAACTGTGCATGTAGTGCAAGGGCAGGGGAATAAAAGGTTTGGCAACCAACTGGTAGGCGGCAGCAACAGTGTGCGCGGACAATGGGAGCCTTTGCGTAAGGTAGGCGCTGCCGCACGGGAAATGCTCATTCAGGCCGCTGCCAATAAATGGGGAAAGAAACCTGAAAAGTGCTATGCCCGGGACGGTAAAGTATTTTTCAAAAACAAAAGTTTTACGTATGGCGAACTGGTAGAAGATGCCGCCAGGCTAAAAGTGCCGGAAAATCCTAAGCTGAAAAACCCTGAAGACTTTAAAATATTAGGAAAACCCCTGCCCCGGAAAGACACTCCGGCAAAAGTAAATGGAATAGCTACCTTTGGCCTGGATGTGGAAGTGCCCGGCATGTTGTATGCTTCCGTAGAACGCTCCCCGGCCATGCACGGAAAAGTAGCAAGCTTTGATGAAGCCGCCGCCAAGGCTGTGTCCGGTGTAAAGCATGTGGTAAAATCAGAACGGCCGGTTTTTAGCTACAATTTTGAAGGGGTTGCTGTAGTAGCAGATTCCTACTGGGCAGCTTTGCAAGGGCGGAAGGCCCTCAACGTGCAGTGGGATTTGTCAGGGTTTGAAGATACCGATTCCCGAAAAATCAAAAGCGGTTTGGAAGCATTAAAAGCTGAAGAGGGCTTTTTGCACAAAAGTGAAGGAAACTTTGAAGAAGCATTCACCGGGGCCGACAAAACCATAGAAGCCGATTACGACCTGCCCTATCTGGCACATTCACCCATGGAGCCCATGAATATGACCGCTCATGTAACCAGTGATGGTTGTGAAATTTGGGGCGCCACCCAATCTCCCCAATGGGCCATGGGCGACCTGGCCAAATACCTGAACATTCCTGAGGAAAAGATAAAAATTAATGTTACATTTTTGGGAGGTGGGTTTGGCCGCCGGGCGTTTAACGATTTTGTGATAGAAGCCGCCTCTATTTCTAAGGCGGTAAACGCTCCCGTAAAAGTAGTGTGGACGCGGGAAGACGACACCCAGCAAGGGCCGTTCCGCCCGGGAACTTTCCATCAGTTGAAAGCAGGTTTTAATGCTGAAGGAAAGCCCATAGCCTTGCAACACAAAATGATTGGGCAGGCACTTGGGTTCCAATGGCCCGGTGCAGATAAATCAAAAATACCCGGTGGCGTGATGGAAGCCATCAACCTGCACTACAAGTTCCCCAACTGGAAAACCAATTATGTAGCCTATGAATCCCAAATTCCGGTACTGTGGTGGCGGTCGGTTTATTCTTCTACCAACGCTTTTGCTCATGAGTGTTTTATAGATGAAGTGGCAGAGGCAGCAGGCAAAGACCCGTTGCAATTTCGCAAAGAAATGCTGCGAGAACAGCCCAGGTTTGTAAAGCTGCTGGAAAAACTGGAGGAAACTTCTGGCTGGAACGAACCACTGGCAGAAGGCATGGGAAAAGGCGTAGCGGTAGCCGAGTGCTTTGGCAGCATTTGCGGGCAGGTAGTGTATGTAAAACGGGCAGACGACCGCCTGCAAATAGACAAAGTAGTAGCGGTTATCGATTGTGGCATGACCGTAAACCCTGATACCATCGTAGCCCAAACCGAAGGCAATATAGTGATGGGGCTGACAGCTGCTGTAAAAGACCAAATCCTGTTCAAACGGGGGCGTGCTATCCAAAGCAATTTCCATAATTATGATATGATTCGGGTTAACGAAACGCCCACCATTGAAGTGCATATTATGGAAAACACCGAAAAGTCGGGCGGTGTAGGCGAACCGGGCCTG
Organism: Cyclobacteriaceae bacterium; assembly: GCA_965230065.1. Lineage (GTDB taxonomy): Bacteria > Bacteroidota > Bacteroidia > Cytophagales > Cyclobacteriaceae. The sequence continues at coordinate 2,789,556 of OZ245942.1, forward strand.
CCACCCTTAGCGCCGGCTCTGGCCAATGCCGTATTCAATGAATCAGGAAAGCGCATCCGAAGCTTGCCTTTCCGACTGGAACGGGCATAATTATTAATATGGAAGCAAAATACCTTTTCGTTATCGACCTGTTGATGCTTTTTGCGTGGCGATGGTTTTATCCAAACCAGCCCTGCACGAGGGTTTTGAAAACCAGCACACCAAATCCAATGTGGGTATCCATGAGTTTGATTTAGAAAAATAACGGTATTATTTTCCATGCGTATATACTTTGGTAATACGATTAATAGATCACCAATGACACTTATTGTATCAAACCCGAAAATTTTGGGTGGTAAGCCCTGTGTAAAAGGAACCCGTATCAGCGTAGATATGATATTGGAATGGATTGGTTCAGGGGCCACCGAAGCTGATATTGTCAAAAATTATCCACACCTTACCGTAGAGGCTGTGCGGGAGGCTGTGCGGTACGCTGCCCGGTATTTACACAATGAAATTGTGATTGAAGTTTCTATCTAATGACCATTTCCTCATTCGCCTTACTTACTGATGAAAACATACATCATGTCCTTGTGGATTATTTGCGCAATGAAGGGTTTACTGTAAAGGATGTAAAAGAAGAAAAGCTGATTGGTTCATCCGACCGTAAATTATTGTCAATATCGCATCAGGAAAAGTTAGTTGTGCTTACCCAAGACTCTGATTTTGGCAAAATGATATTCACTGATAAAGTAGATTTTGTTGGCATCATTTACCTCCGTCCAGGCCATTTCAATCCAGAATTCCACAAAATCACTTTTACCAAGCTACTGCAAGCCAAATTAGATATACAACCTCCGTTCATCATTGTAGCAGAAAACAGGAACGGAAAGGTCAAAATACGGTTGAGAAATAGCTTATAAGTTTGGCTCAAATACTCTTTCAGTCCTTATTTTACAGATGATTTTTCCGCACTTGCCATCTTTTGTATTACCTTCGAACAATAAACCAAATTCGAACCAACTAAGTGCAAATAAATGCTACCGACTACCAACCCAACCGAAACCACCGCCTGGGAAAACCTTGAGGGCCACTTCCAATCCATGAAAGACTGGCAAATGCGTGATGCTTTTGCTGATGACTCTCAACGTTTTTCCAAATTTTCCCTTCAGTTTAATGACATCCTGGTTGATTTTTCTAAAAACCGGATTACCGAAGAATCCCTTCAACTTTTATTGAAACTGGCACAGGAAACAAAAGTGAAAGATGCCATAGAAAGCATGTTTTCGGGCGAGGCCATTAACCAAACTGAAAACCGTGCGGTGCTGCATGTAGCATTGCGTAACCGCTCCAACACACCCATCAAGGTAGAGGGAAAAGATGTAATGCCGGAGGTGAACGCCGTGCTGGATAAAATGAAAAGTTTTTCGGATAAAATTACCGGGGGAACATGGAAAGGATATACAGGCAAGGCCATCACCGATATTGTAAACATCGGCATCGGTGGGTCCGACCTGGGGCCACTTATGGTTACCGAAGCTTTGAAGCCTTACCAAAAACAAAACATTCAGGTGCATTTTGTATCTAATGTAGATGGCACGCACATTGCCGAAACTTTGAAAAAGGTAAACCCTGAAACCACGCTTTTCATGGTGGCTTCTAAAACGTTTACCACCCAGGAAACCATGACCAACGCCCACACCGCACGGGATTGGTTCCTGAAAGCTGCAAATGATGAAGAGGAAATCAAAAAGCATTTTGTGGCCTTGTCTACCAACGAAAAGGGCGTAACCGAATTTGGCATTGACCCGGACAATATGTTTGAGTTTTGGGACTGGGTAGGTGGCCGTTATTCCCTTTGGTCGGCCATTGGGTTGTCCATTGCCTGCACCATTGGTTTTGAAAATTTTGAAGCTTTGCTGGAAGGTGCGCACGAAATGGATCAGCATTTCCGCAATACAGATTTTGAGGAAAATATTCCCGTGGTTTTGGCACTGATCGGCATTTGGTATAACAACTTTTTTGAAGCAGAAACGGAAGCTGTTTTACCTTACGACCAGTACATGCACCGCTTTGCCGCTTATTTTCAGCAGGGCAATATGGAAAGTAACGGGAAGTATGTGGGAAGAAATGGCTATGTTGTCAAACATCAGACGGGCCCTGTCATCTGGGGAGAGCCGGGCACCAATGGGCAGCACGCTTTTTACCAGCTTATTCACCAGGGTACCAAGCTCATTCCCTGTGATTTTCTGGCCCCGGCCATCAGCCAAAACCCTATTGGTGACCATCATCCTAAGTTGTTGTCTAACTTCTTTGCCCAAACCGAAGCATTGATGATGGGAAAAACAGAGGAAGAAGTGCGGAAAGAATTGAAAGATGCCGGCAAAACCGAAGAAGAAATAAAGGAATTGCTGCCTTTCAAGGTATTTCAGGGCAACAAGCCTACCAATTCTATTCTGTTCAAAGAGCTTACCCCCAAAACCCTGGGCAGCCTGATTGCTATGTATGAACACAAAATATTTGTACAGGGCGTGATCTGGAACATTTTCAGCTTTGACCAATGGGGTGTAGAACTGGGCAAGCAACTGGCCAAGAAAATTTTACCCGAACTGGAAGATGAAAAAGAAATCACCACCCACGATGCTTCTACCAACGGGTTGATTAATGCTTATAAGGAGATGCGGGGATAACGTCAATGAACAATTATTGGTGAGTAATTTACAATGCTGACTATTTCTTCCCTGGCGGAGAGGTTACTTCTATGCTATGTATCAAACCATGAAAGTAACTTCCTCACCAGGAATAGGAAAGTTGACTTATTCCCTAATTTTTATTTTTAACACGCCGTGGCTCTGGCACGCGAGATTATCAGGGTCAATGGTTTTTACTTTTCTGATATCTTCCGGTTTTATTCCGGCTAATCGGGTTATAGTTTCTTCATTTCCTTTCACAACTTTGCCATTTATTCGCAATACAAACTAACCCCGATTTATAGATTTTCATTAAAAATAGTCCCAATAAAATCCGTGCAGCCCATTTGCTGGAAATCAAGCAAGCGCATCCTTGCAATACGCTGCACACTTCGCCATTTCAGTCAACACATCCGAACCTTCCGGGATTTTATATTCCAGTTCAATCATGGCGGTGATGGGGTATTGTTCTTTTTTCAGGAGCTGGAGCACTTCCGGCAAGGGGGTGTCACCTTCGCCCCAGGGCATGTTTTCGCCTCCGTTACTGCCCTTTTTCCGGTCTTTGAGGTGCAGGTGCGAAATGCGGTCGTGGTATTTTTTCATTACCGGAATGGGCGATTCATCCGTGCCGGCCACATAGTGCCCTACATCCAGGTTTAGCATGTTGTAAGGGGAATAAGACAAGGGCTTATCAAAACTAAAATCCGGCTTGCCCACCTGGGTATGGTTGTGCATGCCCACCAGCATTTTGTGTTGGGTGGCAAAAGGCCCCATGCGTTTGGCGGATTCATCAGAAATTTCCAGGGAAATGCCACGCGCCCCTAATATCTTGGCAGTATCAAACGCATAGTCAATTTCTTCGTCTGCCCATTCGGGGCTTCCTAGTTTGAGAATGTCAATGCTTATGCCTTCTTTATCGTACATCTTACGAAGGGCTTTGTATTTTTTTGTGGGGGAGGATAAACGCCACTTGCGGATTTCTTCATCGTACGCCTTTTTATCAGCCTCATATTTGGCCTTTTCCGCATCGGTCACTTGCTTATTACGCGGAAGGCGGGGTGGTGCTTCAGGGGCACCGGCAAAAGCTTCGGCATGGTTGCCCATGAGTTCTACGGTAGTAAGCCCACTTTGCACCAAGTACCCGAGGACGTCTTCAGCATCCCCAGGCAGGGAGCGAAAGCAATACGAAATGGCTCCGATTTGCACATCTTTCTGAAAACGAAATGGATTTGCTTTTAACCCAACAGGGATAAGGGCACCCGCTGCGGCAAGGGCAGCAGTGCCCAAAAAGTGGCGACGGGAAATTTGACTGAGCTTATGCTTGTTCATAGGTGTTTATTTTGTGATTTGAAAAGGCAATATAATAATTAAAAATTATCCAAAGGCTGTTTTTTTATGGTCACAGCAAAGACTATCCTCTACCAAACTGTATCAATCAACTTTGATTTACGCAGGTTTTTATCTGCCGTAATCAAGGGCAACTTTGCGTAGATTGAAGTGGCAGCTATTATTCTGTCTGCCGGGTCTGCATTTATTTCTGATGACAAATTGGTTGAAATATCGGCTATGTTTGGCGTGATTTCTTGAAAAATATAATTTCGACTGGTTCTTAATACATCGATAAACTCAAGGTATGACACCTCAATTTCCATTCGTTTTTTTGCTATCAGCATGGAAATTTCCCAAAGAGAAATATCACAAAATACAACCCCATCGGATGCATTGGCTTCATCGAACGACATCCTCGCCTTTTTACTGAGCTTTTCTGGAGTCAATGCTTCCCAGATAATGATATGGGTATCAGCCACTACCATTAGCTACTGGCCTCCCACTTTTCTGAAATGGGTGAAAGGACATCGTTGACTTTTGCAGTTTTTCTTATTTGGGCCAGTTTTTCTTCAGATGACTTTACAACATCAGCAGGCGGAACAAGTTGTGCTACCACTTTTCCCCTTGAAGTAATCAGAAGGGAAGAACCTTGCTCAATAATCTTAAGTACCTGCATTAAATTTGCCCTTAACTCACTGACTGGGATTGTTTTCATATACTAATTTATTCATGGTTGTACAACTGAAATGTACAAATAAATAACTCAATAAGAAAGTGCAATATCTACAAATAACTCAACCACCATTTATCCTTGTTTTGCATTTTGTAATGTTGGTACCATTTGCTTACCGGAAACAGTAATGCAATGACCAAAACCCATACGCCATACACCACCCCCAAGCTGTACCCATAAGTAGCCAGGTTACCACTCATGAATGCATCGGTGGTTAAAATCATGTCTGTCCAGGGATGGCCTGCAAACATTACCCCACCAATAGCCAATAGGTGGATCAGGAATATGTGGAGGACATAATAAAACAAAGGCACCCTGCCAATGATGACAAAGAAATTGGTGAGCGAATTGCGTTTTTTTTCTGCCCAATACAAAAAGAGCAGAGAAGGCCCCAGGGTCATTAGCAGGTACAAGAGTGAGGGAGGATATTTGGTAGTATTCAGAAAAGAGAGTACGGAGTAGGTAAAACTGTTTTGTGTACTCCAGGGGCTGGGGTCGCCATAAACGTTGAAAGCCCGCAGTAGCAAAAAAAGTACAATAGCACCGCTTCCCATCTTTATCAACCAATTTTTGCGCTTTTCTGCATCAAAACCTTTCTGGTAAAGCATACCAAAACTGTATCCTAAAACCATCAGGCCAATCCAGGGAATTACGGGATAAAGTATGAAAATAGCCGATTCGGAACCAATCGGAATAAAATTTTGCTGATGCAATACATACCATAAAATGGCTATTAGGCTCGTGCCTTCCATCATAATACCATCTAGCAAATTATGACCACACACCAAAACGATACCTGCAAAAAGCAGCCACTTTTTAGGCAGAAAAACTAATCCCGCCATGCACACCATACTAATGCCAATAGCCCAGATTACCTGTAAAAACTGCAGGCTAAATGTAATATCAAAGTTCCAGGCAAAACTAATAATGGTGAACTCTAAGATGATGAGCCAAATGCCCCGCATAAACAGAAACTTTGCTACTTCCCGGGTACTTTCTTTCCGTTGTGCATACAAAAAAGCTGAAGTCCCAGCCAGGAAAACAAATACCGGGGCACAAAAATGGGTAATCCACCGAGTGAAAAAGATGAAAGGTGTAGTAGTAGAAAGGTCAGTTGGGTTTCCAAAAAATGAACCGTAATGGAAATAAACCCGCACATGGTCGAGTGCCATGATGACCATCACTATACCCCGCAACAAATCAATGGATTCAATTCTGTAACTTTTCTGTGAACGGATAGTGGTGGTCGTTGTCCCTGTCGTTGGGAGGGAAGATTGGGTTTGTGCTTCCATTTTTTGAGGGTTTGCCAGTTTGAATCAAAGAGATAACGCAATCAAGGTACGAACATCTGCTGATACTAAAAAGTAATGCGGGTTATGGTATGGATTAAAAAAGCACTTGTATTTTGAATAATTGCTTAATTTTCCACATTATATGTAGGACATAAGCATATATTATGTATATTGCGTTTCAGGTTTCCGTTGAACAATTGATTATACATGAACCCAAAAATCCTACTCCTCATTTCTTTTTTTACCTTCCCGCTTTTAGCATTGGGACAATCTGCTACCCCACCCATATTAGCATGGGAAGAACTGCCCCCACTGCCCCCTGCTGCCGGGGAGCAAACACAAGCCGGACTGGCCGGGCCTTTTTCCGGGGTACACAACGACGCACTTATTGTAGCCGGAGGAGCTAATTTTCCTGAATTGCTGCCCTGGGAAGGTGGTGAAAAAGTGTATTGGGATGATATTTATGTACTGGAAAAAAATGAAAATGGTGATGCCCAATGGCAAGTAATTGAAGATACTCACCTCCCGGAACCGCTGGCTTATGGCGTTTCAATAAACACTCCGGAGGGCGTGTTGTGCATAGGCGGTGCAAATGAAAATCTTGTTTCTGATAAGGTTTTTCTACTGCAATGGGATCCGGTAGCCACACAAGTTACGGTAAAAGATTTACCCCCTATGCCAGTTCCCCTGGCTTTTATGGGAGGTGCCCAAGTGAACAACAAAGTATATGTGGCAGGCGGGCAAGAAACGCTTACTGGCGCTGCCACTAATAACTTCTATGAGCTTGGTCTTGAAAATTATCAATGGAAAAAGTTGGCATCATGGCCAGGGCCAGAGCGGATTGTGGCCGTAACGGCATCCCAAAGTGATGGCAATACAGATTGTTTTTTCCTGTTTTCAGGCCGTAAAACGGTATCAGATGCAAAAACAGAAATATTATCAGATGCCTATCGGTACAACCCTGCTCTGAATAAATGGTTTGAAATTAGCCCGGTCAGTACTGGAAATAATTCCCCTGTTGCCGTCATGGCCGGAACAGCCGTTGCCTCAGGTGCGAATCATATCCTGCTTTTTGGTGGCGCAGACGGAAAGCGCTTTACAAAGCTTGAAGCATTAGACAATCAAATAAATACGGAAGAAGATACCATAGTCCGGAAATCTGCCGAACAGGAAAAGCTGCAAATACTTTCAGAACATCCCGGTTTTAGCCGCGACATTTTGGCCTACCACACCATTACCGATAGCTGGACCAAAGTGGGGGAACTCCCTTTTGGCAGCCATGTTACCACCAATGCCATCCGCTGGAATGACGACATCGTAATTCCCTCAGGTGAAGTGAAACCGGGGAGGCGGACTCCTAAGGTGTGGAAAGGCAGTGTCATAGCCGCCCCGGCATTCGGTTGGGTAAACTATACAGTTGTAGGTGCTTATCTGCTTGTGCTGGTAGGTATGGGCATTTACTTCTCCCGCTCTGAAAATACCACCAACGATTACTTTAAAGCCGGAGGGCGTATTCCCTGGTGGGCCGCCGGGCTGAGTATTTTCGGTACGCAGCTTTCTGCTATCACTTTTATGGCCATTCCGGCCAAAACCTACGCTACCGACTGGGCTTATTTTATGCACAATATGACCATCATTATGGTAGCTCCAGTTATTGTGCTGGTGTTTTTGCCCTTTTACCGCAGGCTCAATATTACTACCGCTTATGAATACCTGGAAATGCGCTTCAACCTGGCAGCCCGCCTTATTGGCAGCATGATGCTCATATTCTTTCAGTTTGGGCGTATTGGCATCGTGCTATTTCTCCCATCCATCGCCCTATCGGTGGTAACAGGAATTGACGTAACAACTTGTATTTTAGTCATGGGCGTACTGAGCATTATTTATACAGTGCTGGGAGGCATCGAGGCTGTTGTGTGGACAGATGTTTTACAAGTAGTAGTGTTACTTGGAGGAGCTCTTTTATGTCTGATACTGATTACTTTCAGGCTGGAAGGTGGACTGGGCGATATGATAACAATGGCCGGTACAGACCATAAATTCAATATTTTAGATTTCCGGTTCGACTGGACTACGGCTACTTTTTGGGTCGTACTTTTCGGTGGCATAGGAGCCAACCTGATTAGCTACGGAAGCGACCAGGTGGTGGTGCAGCGATATATGACCACAAAAGACGAAAATAGCGCCAAAAACAGCGTATGGATTTCTGCTATCATGACGGTGCCTGCTTCTATTATTTTCTTCGGGCTGGGTACGGCTTTGTATGTTTTTTACAGGGAACAACCCCAATTGCTGGATGCTACCCTTGAAATTTCGGATGCTATCTTTCCGCAATTTATTGTAACGCAGTTACCGCAGGGTGTGGCCGGGCTGTTGATTGCCGGAATTTTTGCCGCGGCCATGTCTAGTTTGGATAGCAGCATGAACTCGGTGGCAACTGTAATTACCACAGACTTTTATCAGCGTTTTCGCCCTGAGTCGGATGAACAGGCAAGGTTAAAACTTGCCAAATGGGCTACGGCCATTGTGGGGATAAGCGGAACTATTTTTGCCCTTTTTATGGCTACCTGGGACATCAAGTCGCTTTGGGATCAGCTCAATACTTTCATCGGTTTGTTCGCAGGAGGGCTTGGAGGGATATTCTTGCTGGGCATTTGCACAAAAAGGGCCAATGGCACAGGAGCCGTCATTGGCTTGGTAGTGAGTGGGCTGATACAGTTTGCTGTAAAGGAATACACGGCAGCTCATTTCTTTGTATATGCAGTTTCAGGCACTGTATCTTGTTTCGTCATAGGATATTTGGCAAGCCTGGTATTTGGAGGTCCCACTAAAAACATAGACGGACTTACGATTTATACCATTCGCAGCAAAAAATTTCAGACTGAACATAAAGAAATTCCAACAGCCCAATAAACGTGAAATAAAATCAGCAGTGGATATGCGCTATTACTTCTACCTGACAAAAATTTTCAACGCCGTTGAAGTAAATTTCAATTTTTTAATTAGTGGTTTACTGACTCAGCAGCAGTTCCCGGCATTCCGGGGGCTGCTCTTTCCGGGCCGGACTGAGTTTGTACTACGAATTTGCAAATTCGTAGTACACCCGGTACAAATAAAACCACTCCTAATACTTACCTTTTTATGTATATGTTGGCCACCAACTCAGGGTTTAGCACAGCCAGCCGAAAAGCCCAACTTCCTGTTCATTTTGGTAGACGACATGGGGTGGCCTGATCTGGGATGTTACGGTAATGCGTTCAATGAAACGCCTAACATTGACCAGTTAGCCAAAGAAGGCATGAGGTTTACCAATGCTTATGCTGCTTCCCCGGTATGCTCGCCCACCCGTGCCAGCATCCAGACAGGGCAGTACCCGGCCAGGGTAGGCATGAACATGATTATCAATCCACATCGCAGGCCCTGGGCCAAGCTTACACCACCTGCCAACCGGTGGAATTTACCCGAAAACCAACCCACACTGGCCGAAGCCCTGAAAAAAGCGGGCTATACTTCCGGTATTTTTGGAAAATGGAACCTGGGCTACGAAAGCCCGAACCTGGCCCATGACCGGGGATATATCCATAAAATGGAAAAAGATGCCTTAAACCCCGCATATCATGATAAGATAAACACGTTTACCAAAAACAATCCTGATAAAGGTATTGGCAGCATTACCGAACAGGCGGTGCAATTCATGGAGGAAAACAAAGACGAACCCTTCCTCTGCATGGTTTCTTACTACTCTGTACACATTCCTATGGAAGCCCGGGAGGAATTGGTGCAGAAATACGCTGCTAAAAAAACAAAATTCGAAACAGACATTCACCCCAAATATGCCGCCATGGTAGAGCATGTGGATGAATCGGTAGGGCTTTTGGAAGAAGTGCTGGAAACCCTCAATATTGCCGATAATACTGTCATATTTCTGTTTTCAGACAATGGCGGACTCATTCAGGTTTATCATAATTCAGGGCCGATTGTTAGCATCAATACGCCACTTCGCTCAGAAAAAGGAACGGTGTATGAAGGCGGAATCCGAGTGCCCATGATTGTAAAGTGGCCGGGCAAAGTAGCACCCGGCACCGTGAGCAATGTGCCTGTTATCAGTAATGATTTTTTCCCCACCATGATGGAAATGGCCGCAGCCGAAAATCCTGCGCCTTCGCCCGATGGGATATCGCTGCTGCCTGTATTGCGGCAATCCGGCAATATCAACCGGGAGGCGTTGTACTGGCACTACCCTACCTATCATCACTCCACACCAGCTGCCGCCATGCGGGAAGGAAATTATAAACTCATTAAATATTATGAAACCGGAGAACTTGAACTGTACAACCTTGAAAACGACATAGGTGAGCTAAACAACTTGATAAACGAGCATCCCGGGCTGGCTGAAAAAATGCAGGAAAAATTGCACCAATGGCAGGCATCCGTAAAAGCAGGCATGCCTACGCCCAACCCCAACTATAATATATCCAAAGCCTACATTTGGGGCGTACGACCCGAAGAGCCCTGGATGGAAGTAGAAGCAGCCCCCCTGCCGATGGAAGAAAGGTGCAAGCTTTTGTCCAGCGATGGAGAAGAGGTAAAACTACAACCCTAATCATAACTGACATGAATGGTAAAACCTTAATAGAAACCCTACGAACAGGAAACCGGGCTTACGGCACGCTCCTTACTTCATCCTCCCCTTTCTGGCCTAAAGTAGTGGCTACCCTTGATCTGGACTTTGTATTCATAGATACAGAACATATTCCGCTGAACCGCAGTGAATTAAGTTGGATGTGCCAGACCTACCGGGCCATGAAATTGGCACCTATAGTACGTACGCTTTCACCTGATCCCTATTTGGCCACAATGGTGTTGGATGGAGGGGCTGAAGGCGTAATTGCTCCGTATGTTGAGTCGCCAGAACAGGTGGCACAGTTGGTAGGTGCTGTTAAATACAGGCCATTAAAAGGTGAAAAACTTCAAAAAATACTGAAAAATAGAGATGAAATGGTTCCTGAACTATCCGACTATATTCAACAGCATAACGCCAAAAATGTATTGATTGTCAATATAGAAAGTGTGCCTGCCATGGAAGCCCTGGACGAAATTCTGACCATAGAAGAACTGGATGGAGTACTGGTTGGCCCGCATGACCTGAGCTGTAGCATGGATATTCCCGAACAGTATGATCATCCTAAGTTTATCGCTGCGGTAGAAGAAATTATTGGAAAAGCCCGTGATGCCGGAAAAGGAAGTGGAATTCACATGGTTTTTCCGGCTATAGCTCAGGAAGTGGACTGGATCAAGCAAGGGGCTAACCTGGTGGTGCACAGTGCCGATGCCATTGCTTTCCGGCAAACGATACAAACCGAAATTAGTCAAATCAAAAAAATGCTGGGAGAAAAAGACGCTTCTTCTGATGATAAAATCAATATATAAACTATAAATATAATTACTATGCAAAATAAGTTAGAAGGGCTTGTAGCAGCACCTTTTACCCCCATGCACGAAGATGGGAGTATAAATTTACCACAAATTAAAAACCTGGTTGAGCATTATGTAAACCATCAGCTTGCTGGCATATTCGTATGTGGCAGCACCGGGGAAGGCCCTTCCATGCAAACCGAAGAGCGCATGCAGGTAGCCGAAGCTTTTATGGAAGCCGCCGCCGGACGCCTGTTTGTGTTTGTACACGTAGGACACAGCAGCCTGGCGGAAGCCCGTAAGCTGGCTGCCCATGCTCAGGAAATTGGGGCGAATGCCATTTCGGCTACCTTGCCTACTTATTTCAAAATTCCCAATGAAGAAGTATTGATTCAATGCTTACAGGAAATTGCCGGGGCGGCACCTGAATTACCATTTTATTACTACAACATTCCCATACTCACCGGAGTGCAAATTGATATGGTGTCGTTCTTGGAGCGGAGTCATGCTGCCATTCCCAACCTGGCAGGCATCAAATTTACCAGTCCGCTGCTGCACGATTTTCAGGCATGCCTGGCCGAAAACGAACAGCAGTTTGATATGCTGTATGGCACGGATGAAATGTTTCTGCCCGCTTTGGCTGTAGGAGCCAAAGGGTTCATAGGAAGTACCTATAACTTTGCTGCTCCCGTTTATCACAAAATCAGGGAAGCTTTTGAAACAGGAAATATTGCAACTGCCCGCCAGCATCAGGACAAGATAATCGCATTGGTGCGGCTCCTTGTAAAATATGGTGTAGTACCATCTCAAAAAGTCATTATGAAAATGATTGGCCTAGATTGTGGGCCTGTACGCTTGCCTTTGCAAACGTTAAGCAAAGCCCAGGAAGAAACCTTTCAGCAGGAACTGGAAGCTATTGGTTTTTTTGAGTGGAGTAAGGAAGTAACTGTTTAAGTACAACAGGCAAGATGCCTAATGCTGTCAACTTAAGGAAACTACCCTTCGCTCCCCCAGCCCATAACTGCATTGTGCGGTGGGTCCCTTCAGGGATTTCAGGGGTGTGCGGGGCTAAAGTTAACGACATTGGACAAGATGCATTTTATACAAACCACTCATCTGCATTTTAAGCACAAAATTTAACAATCCATGAAGATATTATTCAATTCCCTGCTTATTTGCCTGCTACCAACCACTATGCTGGCCCAGGCATCCATACAACGAACCGACTTGTTTGAAGGCGGAAAAGGCGGGTATGCTACGTATCGCATTCCTGGCATTATCGTTACCACCAAAGGCAGCATGTTGGCTTGGTGCGAAGCCCGCAAATCAGGGGGGGATTGGGACGATATAGATATCCTGATGCGCAGAAGCACTGACGGCGGTAAAACCTGGAGCGAGCTACGGTACTTGTAGATGCGCAAGGAGTAGAAGAAAATACCGCTGTTACGGAAAATGTTTCTTCTATCGGCGGTAATACCGAAGGCGGCACAGCCAACAACCCGGTGATGATTGCCGATGAGGACGGAACGGTTCATTTTGTGTACTGCGTAGAGTATAGCAAGGCTTACTGAAAAGCCTGAATACGACAAAACCGCATTTTATTTGCCCTGCCCAACACGCCGGATGACCCTAAAAGATTTGGCAAAGTGGCCCGTGCCCGTGAAAAACTCACTGTCCGCCTGAGTTACGATGAAGGGGAAACCTGGGAAGTATCTAAATTGATAGAACCCGGCATATCAGCCTATTCTGACATGGCCGTGGGGCCTGATAAAAGTATTTATTTGCTATTTAAGCGGGAAGGCATTGATGGCAGTCAATACCAAATCAAATACCTGACCGTAGCCAAATTCAACCTGGCCTGGCTGACCGAAGGAAGAGATGAACTAAGAAGTAACAAATAAACACAGATTTTTGTATTTACTCCACTGCATTGAGAGGGCGCAAATAATTGTTAAAAACATGTTTGGCGACTTTTCTGCCCTGTATTTTCCCTTCTTCCGTAGCAAAGCGAAAATGAAAGCCATTCATGATCCTTGAATCGGCACAGTGGCTGGCCGCCGAATCCAGGTGGTTGTACGCTCTGGTTTTAGCAGTAGGTAGTGCGGTTACAGATTCCATGGTAAAAGATATTTCAGGAGTGCCGTATACATGGGTTACAATTTCAGCCCCACCCGCTCCTACGGCAGCATGGGCCGATGGATACTCAGGCCAGGGGGGTGTCACCATTTCAGGCTCCCACCCAGGGTCGGGCATGGTCGCAGGGTTGTTATCTCCATCACCTTCCCTTATAGCAGTGTAAGGCCGCCAGGTATCGTAATGATATTTGCTATCAAAAGAAACCAGGTACAGGTCATACAAATTCATGTTGATGAGGGCAAACATACGGGCTGTTTCCCTGATGGGAAGGTTTCTTTCCTCAGCAGTGATGCGGCCAATCCGGTTCCACCCGTGTTCGCCAAACTCAGCCCACCAGTGGGCATATTGGGTTTGGTCTGCTGTTCTTACGTTGCTGTTTTTGCATCCATATTCTTTCACTTCATTGTAAGAAGCAGCGTACTCTTTACTATCCAGCTCCGGAGATGGTGGTGACCTGAATTGTGTGAGGGAGTCTAAAGTAAACGGGCGGGCATACGAAAAGTCAGGTATCCATACCCAATCGAAGCCGGGGGTGTATTGGTAATCGCCGGGCTTGGTCATGGGCGTATAATCCCCATTTTTTTCATGGCCGTCACCCTCACGCATGGCAATGATTTTTTCTGCGGACAACCTTCCCAGGGAAATGCCATTGTTTTTTGCTTCCCCTTCTTCAACCCCCGTAAGCCATTTGTTGCATACTTCATCAATCGTATCTTTTCTGTTAGGATAGGCAGTTTCTAAGACCACTTTAGCAGCTTGTGCCGCGGCAGCTATAGGATTGGCATCCTCATATTTTTCTTTATAAGCATATTGTTCGTATTTCGGATCAATAGCGTTGAAGGCATCATGAATGGCCAGGTGTGTCATGGCCAGTGCCCGCACGCCAATGAAAGAATAAAACTGGTCGTGCTCATTGGCAATGGTATAAGCCAGGTGGTTTAAGTCAATCACAGCTTCATTATCCAGGTTTTCAAAAACGCTTTTATCGCCTTTTCCTCCTTTTATATTATCCTGCTTGCAGGCAAGTAGCAAAGGAATTAGTAAAAGCATAAAAATGAATTCTTTACAAAAGGTTGGGTAGGATTTTTCTTTTCCGCTCATATCGCATTTGTTTTAGTACTCAACCCTTTAGGTTTCAGTAGATTAATTAGATGGAGGCTATATTACTCCCAAAACCAAAAGGGTTTTGTTCATGATTCTATACAAATGTAATGACCCGAAAAGAGGTTGGATTTGTTAATAAAATCAAAAAATGTGTTAAAAAGCTCAGGTGAAGAGTTGGCAGTTGCAGTAGGCAGTCAGGCACTTGGGAATTAGTCCACAGTCGAGTAGTCCATAGTCCACGGAATTATTATTAAGACTGTCGACTATGGACTGTGGACTAAAAAACTGCTGCTGCCTACTGCCATTGCCTACTGTTCAATTCAATTCACTTCCAACATTTTTTTATAATGCAAAGGCGGGTGTTTGTAGGTTTCCTTGAAAGCTTTGATAAAATGGGAGGTATTTTCAAAACCACTTTCCAGGGTAATTTCATTAATATTCATATCGGTGGTTTCCAGCAAATATCTGGCATATTCCAATCTTTTGGTTTTTAACCATTTGCCAGGAGAGGTGCCATAAATTTTTGCAAAATCCCTTTTGAACGCGGCAAGGCTCCGGCCACAGAGGCTGGCGTACTCGTGCAGTTTCAGGTTGTAGAAAAAGTTGGCTTCCATCACCGCTTTCACAGACCGTTTCTGGTCGCAGCACAACTCTTTGAAATAATCGGTCAGCAAGGGGTTAGGCCTGGAGGTGAGGATATTGATGACCAGTTCTTCAAACCTGATTTTGAGCAGGCTTTTGGAAGGTGGGGCAGGTTGTGAAAAGTAATTGAGCACGGATGAAAAATAGGTGGAAAGTACTTCGTCCAATTCCAGAGGAATAACCGAATCGGTAGTAGATGCTGCCTGTTTGCTTCTTATTTCCGGCAAATGCTTTTTGATTACTGATTTGATAAACTCGTCGGGCATAAAAATGAGCAGGGCGCAGTAATCGTCATCCAATAATTTATACACCCGGTGTGCCCCTTTTTTGATAAAAGCCCCTTCGCCCACGCCAAGCACATACTCATCGCTTGGGGTTTTCCATTTCAGGTGCCCGCGCACCGTATACACAAAGTAGTTTTTTTGCGTCCAATAGTCGAGTTCAGGTTCTTCAATAATACAATCGTATGCCGTGAAAAGCAGTTCATTTACATTAAACTGCTTAAAAGTAGGGTTGCCGTCAACAAATTCATAAAAGTTAAACATCGTGTTGTTTTTTCTTTTAGTAACCTGAATTGCCAATAAGTAAGTTACTAAAAAATGATTAACTTAACGACTTTTTAAGACACATAAACCGCCTTACAAAATGACGAAATACTGCCTGATTATTTTTGTTTTCTTATTCACACTCGTTACCGAATCTTTTGCTCAGGATTATCCTGAAATTCCCATAGAAGAACAATTAGAGCGCTTGCAACCGCCTAAGGGCAAAGTAAATGTGGTACTGGATACGGACACTTACAATGAAATTGACGACCAGTTTGCCGTAGTATACGCCCTGCTTTCCCCTGAGCAAATGAACGTTCAGGCTATTTATGCAGCCCCATATTTGAATAAGCGTTCTACCAGTCCGGGAGATGGCATGGAGAAAAGCTATGAAGAAATTTTGCGTTTGCTGGATAAACTAGACAAGTCACCCGAAAATTTTGTGTTCCGTGGCTCAGACGCTTTTTTGGAAAGCTACGACCAGCCCATTGCGAGCGACGCAGCCAAAGACCTGATAAAAAAGGCGAATGCTTCAGAAACGCCTTTGTACGTGCTAACGGTAGGTGCACCCACCAACGTAGCCTCGGCCATTTTGATGGAACCGGAAATTATCAACAAAATTGTGGTAGTGTGGCTGGGTGGCAAAGATTTGCACTGGCGCACTGCCCGGGAGTTCAATTTACAGCAGGATGTGTTGTCTTCCCAGGTACTTTTTGATTCCGGTGTGCCTCTCATTCAACTGCCCACCAACCCGGTTACTTCCCATTTGCTCACTACCGTGCCGGAGGTAGAGCATTATTTGCAAGGACAAGGCGCGATTGGCGATTATCTGTTAGAAATTTTCAAGGACTACCACCACGACCATTATGCCTGGTCTAAAGTAATCTGGGATATTTCGGCCGTGGCTTATGTGATCAACCCCTCCTGGTTTTCCACCGAAATCCGCCATGCCCCTATTTTAACCGATCAGATAACGTACAGCTTTGACAACACCCGCCACTTTTACCGGGTAGCTACCGCCCTAAACCGGGATAGGGTTTTTGGGGATATGTTTCGGAAGATACAGGGGGTTGGTAAGTAGAAAGACAAGGGCAAAGATAATAATTCGGCACACAAATTATTAACTGTAATTTTTATGCTATAATAATTAGCTCAATATCAATTTAACTCATCTAAGAAACGATAAACCTAATAGATAAAATGTCTGGTATATCATATTTTCAGCGCTACTCTCAGAAAGAAAATCATGCTACAAATAATACTCTTTATCTATTTAAGCATATTTATCAAAGATCGCTTAAACGTTTTTCTGACATGCTGGAAAGTTTATCTGAAGATGATTCCTTTGATGTGGGAATACATTTTGACCAACAGGTTAAAGGAAGCAGTAGTGTTCCAGATGGCTTGATATCACAAAAACCTTTTTATATCTATCTTGAAAGCAAACTTGGCTCTGAATTAGATCATTTGCAGATCAAAGCTCATTTAGAGACAATTACAAGCAGACATATACCGAAAGAAGGTGATAATGTTTACCTGTTAGGATTGACCATATACCCACTTTCAAAAGGGAATATTGATGAACTGAAAAAAATAGCTTCTCAGAAAAACATCAAATTTTTTGCTACTACGTATTCAGCAATTGTAGAAACAGCTTATAACCTTGTACAAAATTTTGAAACAGACTTACTAGAGATCATTGACGATTACAATGATTTTCTACTAACGGAAGAGCTTAAGCCCGTAGATGATAATTTGTTGCTGACGGTGTTAGCGGGTCAATCTTTAGAAGAAAACCTTAAATATAACTTTTATTATGAACCAGCCCATCGTCCCGCTAAGTGGCACGCTAAATTCTTGGGCTTATACGCAGATAAAAGAGTCTCTTATGTAGGGGAGATTAAATGCGTCTTACGCTGTATTTCTGATCAATCAGGTGAAGTGAATATTATTGATGATGAAGAAGAATGGGGTTCAGTGTCAGATGATGAATTAAGGAAAATTCAAACTTTAATGCATGATGAAAACTCAGTTTATTTTCCCTCACAAAGAGATAAGCCACACCGATACTATTTTGTTGAACATTTTTATGATACAAATTTTACAAAAAACTCTAAAGGAGGAATGATGGGGCATCGCTATTTTGACCTGAAAGAGTATGGAACTGAACCAAACCTGGATACCAGCAAAATAGCCGAATTATTAAAAAATTGTTTCTTCGTGTGATCTTTAAATTTTGATCTTTGTAGATTATGCTGGGGTTTCCTGCGGATAGAAATGCTTAATACCTTCCCGCGAAACAGTCTTTTGTGCATGCCACGTATCAAACTGGCTTTGCAGGCCAATCCAGAGTTCAACGCTTGTGCCGAAGGCTTCTGAAAGGCGTACAGCCATTTCTGGCGATATGCTTGCTTTTTGATTAAGAATGCCCGATAAGTGTTTGCGGGACACGCCCAGTCCCTCGGCGGTTTCAGTAATCGTGAGGCCAAGCGGATCAAGATACATGTTTTTGAGTATCCGTCCGGGATGCGAAGGTTTCATTCCCATTGTCAGCATAATATTTCCTTTTGTTAGTGATAATCTAACTAATTCACATCATACACATGGCGGCTCTCAAGCCGGAAAATTATCCGGTAATTTCCCGTTACTTTAACCGAACAAAAGCCTTTTAAATCGCCTTTCAACTCATGAAAACCGGAGCCAGGAAAGTTCATATCTTCTTTCACAGTTGCGATGTTGAGAGCAGATAAAATATCTTCAATCTTTTCAATTTGTGAAGCCGGAAGTTTTGAAGCATCACCCTTTTCAAAGAGCAGCCGTAAGCCTTTGTGCTTGATGGTTTTAATCATACGCTAATGTAACCTATTTGGTTACAAAAGTCAAATCGTTTACCCTTATTTGTTACTGTTCTTCTGAAGCTTCATCTCCTGGGATTGGGAAATTAGATTAATATTGAAAAAGATGGGAAAACTGAGACGAGAACGGATTTATTGAGTTACTTCCTCCCGCTCCTCCTTCTTCCGCAAATGAGCAGGCACAGCCGCATCACAACCGCATCCTTTGGAGCAGGCACGGTTACTTTTCCAGCTTCGGTAGAGGAAGCGACCCAGGTAGGCGAGAGCCCCGGCAAAAAGTAAACCTACGATTAGTTCTTGTATCATCTTACTTTGTTGTACGAACCCTAAAGGCCTTGCGTTACGAAAGCAACTGGTAAACAATCAAAGCAGCAACATACGCCAGGGCAGTCATGTAAATGGTCTGGATGACCGGCCATTTCCATCCTTTGGTTTCACGGTACACCACGGCCAGCGTACTCATGCACTGCATGGCAAAAGCATAAAATACCAGCAACGAAAAGGAAACGGCCAATGTATACCGTGGCCCACCCGTAGCCGGATTGATTTCGGCTTTCATCCGGCTTTTGATGGTATCTTCATTTTCAAAATCGTCACCCACGCTGTACAGGGTAGCGATGGTAGCTACAAAAACTTCCCGTGCCGCGAAAGAGGTGATGAGGGCAATGCCAATTTTCCAATCGTACCCCAGTGGTTTAATGGCAGGTTCTATCATTTTTCCAAACATGCCGGCAAATGAATTTTCCAGTTTGCTGGAAGCCACTTCATTTTCATAAGCTTCCATGGCGGCTTCGGTTTGTTCGGTAGGTACGGGCACGTTGGCAGCGGCTTCTTCCATGCGGTCGCCCGGCCCGTATGAGGCCAGTACCCAGAGGATGACAGAAATAGCCAGGATGACTCGTCCGGCTTCCATCACAAAGGTCTTGGATTTTTCTACCACCGTCAGCCCCACGTTTTTCCACCGGGGCGATTTGTAGGCGGGCAATTCCATAATCAGGAAACTGCGCTCTTTAGCTTGGATGATAAATTTCATGGCCAGGGCAGAAAGCATGGCAGCAAAAAAGCCCAGCAAATACATACCCATGAGTGTGACTCCTTGCAGGTTGATGAAGCCCCAAATCTTTTCGTTCGGCACAACCAGTGCAATCAAAATGGTATACACGGGCAAACGGGCCGAGCAGCTCATGAGGGGCGTTACAAAAATCGTAATCAGCCGGTCTTTCCAGTTTTCAATGCTACGGGTAGCCATGATGGCCGGAATGGCGCAGGCCACGCCCGAAATGAGGGGAACTACGCTGCGCCCGTTTAACCCAAATTTGCGCATCACTTTGTCCATGAGAAACACTACGCGGGCCATGTAGCCGGTTTCTTCCAAAATGGCAATAAAAGCAAACAGGATGGCAATTTGTGGAATAAAAATGACCACACCCCCAATGCCAGGTACTACTCCTTCGGCCAGCAAATTGGTGAGTACCCCTTCCGGCAGGTTATTTTTAATGAAAATTGATATTTCTGTAAAACCGTAATCTATGAGGTCCATCGGGATGGTGGCCCAGGCGAATATGGCCTGAAAGATAAGGAAAAGTATACCGAGGAAAATCAGGTAGCCGAATACTTTATGGGTAAATATTTTGTCCAGCTTTTGACCAAACTCGCTTTTTTTGGCAGAAGGCAATTCTTTTTTTACACTCGACTGCAAAATTTGCTGTATTGCCCGGTACCGCTCTGTAGTTTCGGCAGTACGGATGGCATGCGGGTCAAATCCATTTTGGGCTTTTATTTCGGCGAGGAACGCTGCGGCTTCTTCCGAAAGGTGACTGGCCTGCGCACCCTGGAGCAAACGTTGGTAGGCCCGGTAATCATTGTTTAAATTGAACTGGGCCTTTATTTTTTCAAGGATTTCTTCTGAAACTACTTCTTTCGTATTAAAAAAAGAACCACTGCCAGACGAAACAGGCTCCTGCAACACAGCTTTGAGCTGGTCCAGCCCTTCTCCCGAGCGGGCATTCATGGTAACCACCGGAATATCGCTGAAAGCTTTGCGCAAGGCCCAAACATCCACCTGAATGCCGCGTTTATGGGCTACGTCGGCCATGTTCAATACCAAAACTACGGGCAGCCCCAGGTCTTTGATTTGGGTAAAAAGCAGCAGGCTTCGCTCCAGGTTCGTTGTATCTACCACCACCACCACCACATCCGGATGGTCTTTGCCCTGCTCATTGTCCAGTACTTCAAATACCACCTGCTCATCGGCTGAGCGGGGGTAAATGCTGTACGTTCCGGGCAGGTCAACAATGGTGGCAGTCAGGTCCTTGTGAATGCGACAAGAACCTGTACGTTTATCAACCGTAACGCCTGGGAAGTTGCCCACTTTCTGGTTCAGTCCGGTGAGCAGGTTGAACAATGAACTTTTTCCTGAGTTGGGGTTGCCTACCAGGGCTACTTTCAGGGTTGTGATTTCCGATTTATTTTCTACCAGCATAGCCACACGTTCAGGAAATTTCTACAAAACAAGCTTCATCAAGGCGGAGGGACAAATTGTAATCCGGCAACTCTACGGCAATGGGGTCACCAAAGGGTGCTTTATAACTTAACCGGATGGGTTTGCCTGGTAAAAGCCCCATTTCCAACAATTTGAGGGTAAGTTCAGAGTTTCGTAAACCACTGATTACCCCGGTTTCTCCTGGCTTCAACTTGTCTAATGTCTTCATATCTGTAAATTGCGCTCGAAGTTTATAATTAATCTATTTAAAAACAATGAAGCTTGCGAAAAAGGGGGCAAAAAGAAACATCAAATGTTAAATCCAGGCTTTTAACCCCTAAATAGCTTTCACATCTTATCAAAAGATTTGAAATTTTTCATTTTAGCTAATTTGCGTTTATTTAGATTTTTGATTTTAGAAATCAGGATTTATCACCGTTAACCCAATCGAACAAATGCATCGCACCTGTTTATTCATTTGCCTGTTATTATTGGCTGCCTGTAATACCGAAAAGAAACCTGAAACCACCCAAACGGCTGAGGCAGCCCCGCCCAACATTCTCCTCATCATGGCAGATGATATGGGATACTCTGATCTGGGCTGTTACGGAAGTGAAATTGCTACGCCCAACCTGGACAAGCTGGCAAACAATGGCATCCGTTTCCGAAATTTTTACAATGCGGCACGCTGTTGCCCCACCCGGGCATCTTTGCTCACGGGGCTGTACCCGCACGAGGCAGGCATGGGCGGTATGGTAAGCAGTGTGGACGCAAACCCCGAATCAGGGCCGTATCAGGGCTTTCTGAACAATAATTGTGTAACCATTGCCGAAGTATTGAAAGAATCCGGGTACAGCACTTATATGTCGGGCAAGTGGCACGTGGGCGAAAAGCCCGAATACTGGCCTACAAAGCGGGGATTTGACCGTTACTTTGGGTTGATCAGCGGGGGTAGCAGTTATTACGAAATCATCAAAGACCAGCCTCGTGTACGGCAGATGGCACTGGACGGCCAGCCCTGGGATCCGCCCGCTGAAGGTTTTTACTTGACCGATGCCATTTCCGATTTTGCCGTAAGCTTTCTGGATGAACATTTTACCACCAAAGAAGAAAAGCAGCCTTTCTTTATGTATTTGGCCTACACCGCCCCGCACTGGCCGTTACATGCCTTACGCGAAGACATACAAAAATATGAAGGAAAATATGATGAAGGGTGGGAAGCCCTGCGCCAGAAAAGATATGAGAAAATGATGGCAAGTGGTCTGCTTGACAGCACATACCAGCTTTCACCCCAAACCGTAGGTATTCCGCAGTGGGAAGATGTAGGAAACCAGGACGAGTGGGCACGCCGCATGGAAGTGTACGCCGCCATGGTTGACCGCATGGACCAGGGCATTGGAAAAGTGGTAGGGACACTGGAAGAATATGGCGCTGATGAAAATACGTTGATCGTTTTCCTTTCCGACAATGGGGGCAGTGATGAAAATATTACCGGAAGAAAGCTCAATAACCCTGATGTGCCCATTGGGGAGCGGGGTTCGTACGTAGCTTATCGGGAACCCTGGGCCAATGTTTCAAACACACCTTACCGAAGGTATAAAAAATGGACACATGAGGGCGGTATTGCCACGCCATTTATCATGCACTGGCCGGAAGGCACTGAGCGAAAAGGAGCATTGGAAACAGATTATGCCCATATTGTAGATATTATGGCAACCTGCGAAGACCTGGCCGGGGCACAATATCCTGCTACTTTCGGAGAGAATACCATCAGACCGAAGCGTGGGAAAAGCCTCCGCTGGGCGTTGGAAGGTAAAAACAGAACAGAAACACCAACGCTGTTTTGGGAACATTTTGGGCACAAAGCGGTACGGCAGGGCGATTGGAAACTGGTAGCAGCCCAGCCCGAAAACCAATGGGAATTATACAATATAGCTGAAGACCCGACAGAACTGAACAACCTCGCTGCCAATAACCCTGATAAAGTAGATAAACTTTCTGCTGCATATCAGCAATGGGCTGGGGAAGTGGGGGTGAAGTGATGAATTTACAACCCATACTTCTTCATTTTCCTATACAGTGTACTGCGCCCCATGCCCAGCTCCTGGGCAGCTTGTGAGAGGTTGCCATTGTGTTTTCGGATGGCCTGGTCAATGGCAGTTTTTTCCACATCCTGAATGTTGTAAGAATCACTCGTTTTTGCGGTATCGACAGGCGTACGCATATCGGGCAGGAAGTCAGTGCTTTTTAGCTTATTGGTTTCGCAGAGGATCACTGCCCTTTCGGTAGCATGACGCAGTTCTCGCACGTTGCCCGGCCAGCGGTATTGTTGCAGCTTATCCAGGGTGTTTTTATTGATTTTTAAGGTCGGCTTTTGGTATTTTTTCTTGTAAAGATCAAGATAGTGTTCGATCAGTACCGGAATATCTTCTTTTCTTTCACGTAAAGGGGGCAGGCTAATCTCCACTGTGTTGAGGCGGTAAAACAAATCCTGGCGAAAATACCGCTTCCCTCCCGTATCAGCAGGCATACCTTCCGGCTCAATCAGCAAATCATGCAGGGGCAGGTTGGTAGCACTGATGATGCGTACATCTATCGGAACAGGCTGGTTGGCCCCGATGCGGGTTACTTCCCGGCTTTGCAAAACGGTGAGCAGTTTGGCTTGCAGGGGCAGCGAAAGGTTTCCGATTTCATCCAGAAAGAGCGTGCCCCCCGAAGCAATTTCAAACCGCCCGGCCCGGTCTTCTTTGGCATCGGTAAACGCCCCTTTTACATGACCAAACAATTCGGCTTCGAACAAACTGTCGGAAATTGCTCCCAGGTCCACTTTAATAAAGGCTTCGTGCGCCCGATCAGACTGGCGGTGTATGGCCCGGGCTATCAGCTCTTTTCCCGTGCCGTTTTCTCCCAAAATCAGCATACTGGCATCGGTAGCGGCTACTTTTTTTATCGTACCAAAAATTTTCTGCATGGCTGCAGATGCGCTGATGATTTCTGCATACGGGCTGTCCAGTTCCTGACGCAGCACATTTTCTTTATTTTTCAGGCGGGTCAGCTCTTTTTTTGACTGGCTTAGTTTAAAAACAGAAAGCACGGTAGAAAGCAGCTTCTCTTTTTCCCAGGGTTTTACCAAAAAATCGGCAGCCCCTTCTTTCATGGCTTCTACGGCCAGTTCAATATCCCCATACGCTGTATTGACGATGACGTGTACTTCCGGATCGGTTTGCATTATTTCTTTGAGCAGCCGCATGCCTTCCTGTCCGCTCGTCATGCCATGCGCAAAGTTCATGTCCAGCAAGATTACGTCGAAGTGGTGCTTTTGGAGCAGTGGTATAATTCCGGCGGGTGAGCTTTCGGTAATCACATTTTCAAATCGTTGTTTCAGAATCATTTTGGCAGTATATAATACGGCCTGGTCATCGTCAATTATTAGGATTTTTCCTTCAGTTTTTTCTGCCATAATTAAATGCGAATTATTAATTCCAAATCCGGAATTGAATGAGTGACCCGTACTGGTAAACGGGCAATGCCAAAGCTTTTGAAGATGGCAGACTGCAATATATAAATGATATTCTTTTTTAAAAGTGAAAAAACCAAACGAAGTTGTTCCATAAGAAAATGCTGGATTACTTATCAAAAGATGATAACTGTTTTTAAGTAAAAATTGTCAAAAACGAAAGTGTTTGATAGTAGAATGAAAATAAAAAGCATAATTTTCACAAAAAATTTGAAACATAATAAAAAAAAGCCATAATTTACGGTAACTCGGTAAACTGCCGAACATACAACCTATGACATGTGAAGAAAAAATAAGGCATTTGATTTTCAGAATCTCCAATGATGATGAAGTTGCATTGGGAGAATTAATTCAGCTTTATAGTTCAAAACTTTTTGCTTACGCCATAAAATTCACCAAATCGAGGGAATGTGCAGAGGAACTGGTACAGGAAGCTTTTGTAAAAGTATGGACACACCGCAAAGGCCTGAACGAAGCATTATCTTTCAATGCCTACCTTTTTACCATCGTCAAACATTTAGCATTTGACTTTTTGAAAAAAACTGCCCGGGAAGAAGAACTCAAAACAGCCCTGCTGGAAAACTATTCGCCACCGGCTAATCCTACAGAATCCCAGTATACCTATGGGGAATATGAACAGGCAGCATTCCGGGCCATCGAAAACCTTTCACCGAAACGTCAGCTTATTTACAAGCTCAGCCGTGAAGAGGGCATGACTTACGATGAAATTGCCCTGCAACTGGGCATTTCTAAAAACACGGTGAAAGAACAAATAAGCCAGGCCATCAAATCAATCAAAGAGTACCTTTATGTGCATAGCGATATTGCAATAGTGCTCTCGTTTATTTGCCTGTGTGTTTAAAAGGCTACCTCTCAGAAACCAAGCCATGCCTGATAAGCAATCTGCCATCAGCCACACCGCTGTTGCCCTAAAACTAACAGCTTTTTACCAGCAGGCGGCCCATCATACAGGCTTGTAAAAGAAATCACAAATTTATCGGGTGAATCCTATTTGTGAAAATCAAATACCAATCATATTGTTGAAATAATATTAACTTTTAGGGGTGTTTATTAAAAATGTAGCAATTCTTGAAAAATTTTTACCTTCCCACTAGTATTCTCATACTTTCTGAAAGTATTACTAAATAAAGCGGTTATGATATTGAAAGTTATAAAACAGCGTGCTGTACAAACCTGATATTCATGAAAGAACGTAGGCAATATTTGTTAGAAAAGTTTCTCCATGACCAATGCAGCCGGGAGGAATTGATAGAGTTGCTTACCTATTTAGAAAATGGTAAAGAAAGAGAATATAATTCCTTATTGCATCAGGTGTGGGAAGAATTGCAGTCATATGCTCCACTGGGGCAAAGTACTATTGCTCAAATTACGAACAATGTTTCAGCACAAATAAACCAAAAAAACTCATCGCGTAACCGGAGTTTGTTATTACTCCCACACTTCTTAGTTGCTGCTACTTTTACCGCATTAATCATGATTTTAGGAGGTGTTTACTTTTTTAGTAACCAATCCACTTCAACCATTACCCATCAAACAGCTTATGGGGAAACTATGGAAATAGTATTGCCTGATAGTTCGGTAGTTACCTTGAATGGTAACTCTCAAATAAGTTATGTGCCTAGCTGGGAGCCCTCTGCCACTCGAAAAGTATGGCTCGAAGGGGAAGCCTTTTTTGAAGTGAGAAAGAAAGATGAAGCAAACCAGCAAAATGAAGCCGCTGAAGGGCTGAAGTTCGTGGTATTTACTTCCAATTTTAATGTGGAAGTATTAGGTACTTCCTTTAATGTAAAAGACCGGGGCGACCGCGCCAGTGTAGTGTTGAATTCTGGGAAGGTACGGTTACAAAAGAAAACTAAAAGCAATGATATTGAAATGAAGCCAGGCGACCGGGTGGCTGTTTCCTCAGAAAGTGATGGCCTTGTAACAAAAGCGGTAGATCCTGAGCTTTACTCTTCCTGGACAAAAAACAAGCTGGTTTTTGAACGTACGCCACTGCCCGAGATCGCCCGGTTGCTGGAAGATAACTATGGCCTGGATGTTACCTTTAAATATGAAGAATTAAAAGACAGAATATTTACAGCTACGATTCCTACCATACAGGTAGATGTATTGCTGACTATTCTGGAGGAGTCAATGAAGGGAGTTAAAATTACCAAAGAAGGAAACCGGATAATAATTGAATAATAACTTTTCTTTAATAAAAACTGTCTTTTTGACCGTCACCGGAATAAAAGAGGCAGTAGTAAACTTGTCTAATTTAAAACTATACCATTATGAGGAACAATTTACAAAAGCTCAGTAAGGTGTTATTATTGGCAGTACTGTGTGCCGGTAGTATCAACCTGTATGGGCAATCTTTGGTCTCTGCGGGTTACGGAGACAGTCATGCAGCACTGATGACCTATGCGCATGAAGACGACAGACAGGAACCGGGTGAAGCGGTTCAGCTAGCGTCGGTTTTGAAAGAAATGGAAACCGATTACAGTATTAATTTCGCTTATGACGGGCAGTTGCTGAATGATAAGTATGTATCAGCAGGAAGCCTTGAAGAAGCCAAAGGAGAAGAAGTAGAAGAAGCTTTGAAACAGATTCTGAAGCCTTTAGACATAAAATACACCAAAGTAAATAAGGTGTATGTGTTGCATGAGGATGAGAATAAGGTAAAGCCTGTTAAGCGAAAAGTGCTGAACGGCAATTCATTGGATAGTAACGACGAAAGGCTGGAAACGCTTGCAAAATTATCCAGCCGCTCGGCCATGATGAACCTGGTTACGCTTGTGGAGAAAACCATCAGCGGTAAGGTAACTGACGAAAACCAGGAAGGTTTGCCGGGCGTGAACATTGTGGTAAAAGGCACTACCATTGGTACGGTTTCCGATGTAAACGGAAACTATCGCCTGAATGCTCCCGATGATGCTACTACATTGGTGTTTTCTTCGGTAGGTTATACGGCCGAGGAGATTGAGATTGGCGGCAGGTCTGTGATCAACCTGGAAATGGTACCCGACATACAGTCGCTTTCTGAAGTGGTAGTAGTGGGCTATGGTACCCAGGAAAAAGTAAACCTGACGGGTGCTGTGGGAGTAGCCGACGGAGAAGTACTGCAAAACAGGCCGATCCCCAATGTGGGTGAAGGATTGCAAGGAGTTATTCCCAACCTCAATGTAGATATTAGAAATGGTGACCCTGCCGAACCCATTGATTTTAATGTAAGAGGGTATGAGTCTATCAACGGAGGGAACCCCTTAGTACTGGTAGATGGAGTACCGATGGATTTGAATAAGATTAATCCAAATGACATTGAAAGCGTGAGCGTATTGAAAGATGCGGCGGCAGCAGCAGTGTATGGTGCAAGGGCTGCTTTTGGTGTGGTACTGGTAACAACCAAAAAAGGAAGGGGTGAAAAAATTGATGTGACTTTCGGTTCAGAGTTTGCCTGGGCCAAACCAATCATGTTCATAGACCCCATCACCGATCCTTATCAGTTTGTACTGGCAAGAAATGATGCCAGTATACGTACCAATGGGGCGCCTTCTTATGACCAGAACTACATAGACGGCACCAGGGCCTGGAGTGAAAACCCCACTGAGGAAAATGCCTGGGACGTATTCAATGGAAGCCTTCGTTTTTATGGGTTTAACAACTATCAGGAGCGCCTGCTTACTGATTTCGCACCCCAGCAGAAGTACGACTTTAGTGTTTCGGGAGCTTCTGATAAAGCATCGTATTATGTTTCTTTCGGGCACCTGAACAAAGACGGGTATCTGAAGAATAAGGATAAGAACGAAAACTTCAAGCGGTACAATGTACTATTGAAAGGGGATTTTAAAGTGAATGAGTGGTTAAGCCTGGACAGTCGCGCTTTGTTTACCAAAGAGGATAGTGATAAGCCGCACTTTTACAACTGGGATGTGAATATCAACACAACAGCCAGGGTAAACCCAATAAACCCCATCTCCTTTCCTGACCTTCCCTATTATCTGCAACCGGGTGACCGTGATGAGTTTGCACAATATCAGGGAATGCATTTTAGCAGTGTTAACTTCCTGCCTTATCTGGAGCAGGGCGGACGTGAAACCTGGACCCGCAATGATTTAGTGCTTACCCAGGGAATAAGCCTCAACCCCATCAAAGGGTTGAATATCAGGGGGGAATTTTCGGCTAACTTAAGAAACCGGAATTACCAGGATGTGGCCAGTAAGATTAATGTGATAGAAAACCAGGACCTGGCAAGCGGACTGATCATCGGTAATGGGTTTAGTGGTAACGACTGGATCAACAACAGGACAGACAATGATGAGTACTATGTGATCAACACTTTTGCTGATTACACCATTGATAATAACAATGACCACTTTTTCAAAGCGATGGTGGGTTTCAACCAGGAATGGGGTCGTTTTGAGTACATCAGGGCACGTGCATTTAGCCTGATTACCCCTTCTATCACCGACCTGAATGCCGCTACGGGTAACCAGGAAACCTATGGAGGGAAAGAAGATACTTCACTGAGAGGGGTATTTTACCGGTTAAACTATATATTTAAGGACAGGTACCTGATTGAAGCCAATGGGCGGTATGATGGAACTTCCAGGTTCCCGGAAGAAGATCGGTTTGGGTTCTTCCCCTCATTTTCTGTAGGATGGAGAATTTCAGAAGAAGGGTTCATGGCAGGCACCAGCAGTTGGCTGGATAACCTCAAAGTGCGGGCTTCTTATGGCCAACTGGGTAACCAGCTAATCTTTGATGATAATAACAATCCTGTTTATTATCCTGCTATTGCTACCATGGGTTCTGGCAATTCCCCTTACATGATGTCTGCGGGTTCCCGTACCCCTTATGTTTCAGCAGCAGGATTGGTAAGCCCTACCCTTACCTGGGAGACAGTGGTTACACAAAATTTAGGTTTAGACTTCACCATGTTTGGCAGCAGGCTGGATGTATCTTTTGACTTGTATACCAGGGATACCAAAGACATGCTGGCTGATGTAGAGTTTCCTGAAATTTTGGGTACTGCAGCTCCTAAGCAAAACTCTGCTGACTTAAGAACCAAAGGATGGGAGTTGGCAGCCACCTGGCAGAACAGGATCAATCAAGACTGGAACTACAGTATTACCCTGGCCCTGGCAGACAACACCGCTGAAATCACCAGATACGATAACCCTACCGGTTCACTGGATGAATACTATGTAGGCCAAACGATAGGCGAAAGATGGGGTTTTGAGACTGTGGGTATTTTCCAGTCACAGGACGAAGTAGACAATGCGCCCGATCAAAGTAAAGTGCCTGATGGTGCCAACTGGAGGCCTGGTGATATCCGGTATGCTGACCTGAACGGGGATGGGGAGATTTCCAGAGGGGAAAATACCCTGGATGATCCCGGAGATCAGAAAATCATCGCTATTGAAGCCCCCAGGGGGAGTTTTGGACTTACAGGTAATGTGGGTTGGAAAAACCTTTCTTTGAATGTGTTCTTCCAGGGTGTGATGCAACATGAATACTGGCCGCCAAACGGTAACTGGGTAGCCTTCTATCCCTACAATGCGGGTCATGTTGAGAACTATTACCTCACAGATACCTGGAGTGAAGAGAACCCGGATGCTTATTTCCCGGCTCCCCATATTTCTACCAATACCAAGCAGAATGTGCAACCCCAAAGCCGATACGTGCAGCAGGGCGCTTATATTCGTCTGAAAAACCTGACATTAAACTATAACCTGCCGGAAGCATGGATTAGCAAAATAGGGATGACCAACGCACAGGTATATTTTGCAGGTATGAACCTGTGGGAAGTGGCCAACATGCGCAAGCCGCTTGATCCTGAAGTAAGGCCTACTTTGACACAGGAATACTACAAGCAACGTATTTACTCACTGGGACTGAGAGTTTCATTCTAATCCTATAAAGAAAGAAGCAATGAAAAATAATTATATAAGAAGAATTAGTTTATTAGCAGTTGCAACTGTTTTATCTTTCAGTTGTAACGATGATTTTCTGGAAAAGGCTCCGCTGGATGAGATCAGCAATGAGATTTTCTGGAATACGGAAAATGATTTGCTGGTGTATAACAACAGCCTGTACCATATAGCCAGGGACGACGAAAGGGTTCCTATCCTGATGGGGCATGACGATGGTTTCGATAGCCGGAGAATCGGAATCTGGTATATTGATCATTTTTCAGATAATATAGCTCCCCGCCATTCCAGGCATATTGAATACCAAAGAATTCGGGCGGGAAAGCATAATGTTGAAAGCCCTTACTTATATGGCTATGATGGGTGGAATTTTCTCAGAGCTGTTAATGTGGGGATGGATAACTATGGTAGAGCGGATGTTTCTGAAGAAGTGAGAAACAAATATGTAGGAGAAGCCCGCCTGTTCAGGGGTTGGTTTATGGCAGACAAAGTGTCTAAGTATGGGGATGTACAGTGGGTAGATACCGAGCTGAACATCGATGATGAGGACATACTGTACGGAGAAAGGGACGACCGGGAGTTTGTGATGGGTAAGGTGCTGGAAGACCTCAATTTTGCGACTACCCACATGCCAGACGACTGGGGTGATGGGAATGCCCCGGGAAGAATCAACCGCTGGGGTGCCTTACTGGTAAAGTCAAGGGTATGTCTTTTTGAGGGTACCTGGCGCAAATACCACGGTGGGGCTGATGCCGACATGTGGTTGCAGGAAGCTGCCGATGCTGCCCTGGAACTTATGCAGAATGGCCCTTATTCCCTGTATACTACCGGTGACCCTACGATGGATTACAATGCTATTCACCGCATGACCGACGTTTCGGGCAATCCTGAAGTGTTGCACTGGAAAAGGTATGAGTTGGGAATTTATACCAACCACGTGCAAAGCTACCACAGGGGTTACAATGGTGGGGCTACCAAGAGCATGGTAGAAGATTATCTGTGTACCGACGGCCGGCCCATTATCCTTGAAGACGGGTCAACCAACCCAAATTATCTTGGGGATGAAGTGTATGAAAATATCTTTGAAAACCGTGACCCCAGGTTGCGGCAAACTGTCCTTCATCCGGACGACCAGGCGATTTACCGATATGGCAACCACGATCCTGATGTTTCCAGGTATCCTTTGATTCAGGGAATGACCAACCCCGGACAAAAAATATATACCGGTTATCATATCATCAAAGTATTTGATGTAAATGCATCCTATGCAACTTACAATACTTCTTCTACCCCGGGTATTACCCTGCGGTTTGCAGAAGCATTGTTAAACTATGCCGAGGCCAAAGCTGAGTTGGGTACCATCACCCAGGCTGATCTGGATATGAGCATCAACCTCCTGCGTGACAGGGTGGCTATGCCACACTTAATGATGGATCCCCCTATGGACCCCCGGTATGCCAACGATGGTGTTTCTTCCCTCATTGTGGAAATCCGTCGCGAACGCCGTGTTGAGTTGTTCATGGAAGGCTTCCGTTATGATGACCTGAGGCGGTGGAAACAAGGCAAGAAGCTTACAGAGAAAGATTATGGCATGCGTTGGGATGAAGCCACCAGAAACCAAATTGACCCCAATGGTGAAGCCACTGTGCTGACATCAGTGGTTGATGGTGTGGAATACCTTGATGTATACAAAGGAACAGATTTTGAAACCCCGGAATTTGACGAAAACAAGCATTATCTGTGGCCCATACCCATTGATGCTACTTCTCAAAATCCGAACCTTGGGCAGAATCCTGGTTGGGGTAGTGGTGAATAATTAACATTTGATAATATTACCAGGCACAGGGTGTTCAGCCCTGTGCTTATTAAAGTTATTGGATTAAAATTAACAAAGCCGTAATTTGATAATTACGGCTTTGTTGTCTATATGCTTTTTTCAGATTTTAAATACATATAATTGTGTGTTCTCACAGACTACTACTCTGGTCTGTGCCCACAGGCCAAAACCAGAAACCAAACTGAACCCAAATAGAAACAGAGTATGCAACTCAGCCATTTACTCACCTTTTTTCTCTTCTTTTTAAGCATTAATATCAACCATGCATTGGCATTTGACAAACGGGCAAGAACGCTCTCCGTGCTTGCTGATGCGGAACCCTCCTTGTGGGCTGTGTCCGCACAGCACACCACTACGTGGCAACATCCCCTACCCCGGTCTGTGGCACACAGAACGGAAAAAAACCGCGTTTCTCTCCCATGGCCAGGCGGACAAGGAAGTCCGCCCTCCGTAGTGTCCCCTTACCCCTGGGCAGTGTCCGCACAGCGCCCTTTGTCCCAGTGGGGTCTTCGGCACGAGACCCCACGTACCGAGGCCCCAAATTCTGGTACTTACAAAGTAGACGATTTAGAAACCCTCAGAAACAGAGTTATTGCTGACATGATGGCACCGGAAGTTGATGAAGCACATATTGAGCGCTTGGTAAACACAATCCGTCAGGATGGAAGCTGGCCGGGCATCAATTATGAAGATACCTCCCGTACAGGTTTTGAGCATGCCCGGCACCTCGACAATATGGTAGACCTGGGCTGGGCTTATAAAAAATCCGGAACAGCTTTTTATAAAAACCGGAAAGTTAAAAATACCCTTTTTGCTGCCCTTGATTTCTGGTTTGTTAATGACTTCATATGTGATATTATGATTGAATTGCCACAGGATGAGCTTGCAGGAGAGAGTGTCATTATTGAATTTTAAACTTTTTTGAAGAGAAACCTGATAATAAAAACCATGAAACAACTACTATTTGTATTCGCATTATTGATGATTTACTTCAACCCACCTGTGCAGGGGCAGGACCTGCTAAGTGGCAAATATTCAAGAGATGAGTTGGCAAAGGTGTTGATCCCCCAGCCTGAGTGGATGCCTTTTCCGGCATTGGATGACCGGGAAGGGTGGACAAAAGCCGACCAGCAAATGATGAAGGCTTATGTAAAGGAAGCAGCATCTTATTTGGATTACGAATGGCCTTACATTCCAGCTACCAAATCATTGCTCATACACCGTACCGGCGACCGGGATGAATACCAGCAAGTAAGCTTTGAAAAGCGACAGGTATTGGGTACAATGCTATTGGCAGAAATATACGAAAATGAAGGCCGGTTTATTGATCCTATTATCAATGGGGTATGGTCTATTTGCGAAGAATCTTTCTGGGGCGTGCCTGCCCATCTTCCAAAATCTGAAGAATATTCTGGACTGATGGATGTATCCCGTCCTTTTGTAGATTTATTTGCAGCAGAAACGGCCACCTTTTTAGCCTGGGTAGACTATTTTCTGGGAGAAAAACTGGATGCGGTTTCTCCCCAAATCCGGAAAAGGATCTACTTTGAAACCAATAACCGCATTTTTGAACCCTTGATGACCAAGCATCATGGTTTTATGGGGCCGAATGCCAGTGGGCGTCCTCCCAATAACTGGAACCCCTGGATTTGCTCAAACTGGTTGAATACCGCTCTTTTACTCGAGCAAGATGAAGCCAAACGTACCGAAATGGTTTATAAAATTCTGGATGTGCTTGACGAATTTCTGAATCCCTATCCACAGGATGGTGGGTGTGATGAAGGCCCGAGCTACTGGGGGGCTGCTGCTGCTTCTTTGTACGATAACATTGCCATGCTCAATCAAGCCAGTAATGATGCATTTCAATATGTATTTGAAGATGAAAAGGTCAGGAATATGGGAAAATTCATTTACAGGGTGCAAATCTCTGAAGACTACTTTTTAAATTTTGCCGATGCCGACCCCCAGCCCAAAATGGCTGCCAGCATGATTTATCGTTATGGCAAAGCCATTGATGATGCTGATATGATGCGGTTTGGGGCTTATTACCGCAAACCAGAAGATGGAACAATTGCCAGGTTCCATTATTTTAGAAACTTATATGCTTTATTTATTCAGGAGGAATACCAAAATGCCCCGCAAGGCCTTCCGCTTCTCAGGGATGTGTGGCTGCCTGACTTACAAGTGATGGTGGCTCGTGACCAGGAAGGCACTACCGACGGGTTTTTTGTAGCGGCCAAAGGCGGACATAATGCCGAAAGCCATAACCACAATGATATTGGCAATTATGTAGTGTATTATAACGGACTTCCCCTGCTGATAGATGTGGGAAGAGGCACTTACACCCGCAAAACGTTTAGTGATCAACGGTACGAAATCTGGTACAACCGATCCGATTATCATAATGTGCCAACCATCAATGGGGAAACCCAGCAACCCGGTAGTAATTTTAAAGCCACGGATGCTTCGTATAAGCTAAAGAATGGCTTTGCACAATTTACACTGGATATGGCAAAGTCTTATCCTGAGCAGGCGGGTGTAAACAGCTGGCAACGCACCATACGTTTGAACAGGGGAAAGCGTGTGGAAATAAATGATGTGGTTAGCCTGAATAAGGCCAGCGAAATCACCCAGCATTTCATGACTTGCTATCCTTCTGAGGTGATAAAGCCCGGCGAACTGATCATTCATTACAAAGACCAAGGTGGAAATGCACAGGATTTTATGATTAAATACAATGCCGACCAGATGCAACCTGTAATAGAAAAAGTGGAGCTAACAACAGCAGAAGACAGAGGTGTTGAACAAAAATGGGGAGACAGAATTTACAGAATTAATTTTAAGGTAAATGCCCCAAAAACGAATGAAAAATTTAGTTTTAATGTCAGTGCTTTGTAAGGCCATTTTGATTGAAATGAAAATGCCATCATTTATCCGGGTTCCAGGCAGAGGCTCCCAAAACAGCGTCTGTACGCAGTTCTATTTCATCCTTGGCATAGTGTTTTTGTTTTTTGCAAACGGATGTATACAAACCGTTCACGCTGAAAGCATTCAGAAAAAAGAAAACACTGCTACTGAAATTACCCAATTACTATCCCGTCTTGACCTCAATAGCCCCGGACTGGAAAAGGTAAAGGCTTCCGTGAATGATCCTGCAAAAGCAGCACAAGCACTTTTGAGTTATTACCGCTCCCGGTATGCTGTAAAACATTTTGTAGACCGCTCGGACAGGGCTGATATGTTGGGCATGGCAGCCTCTGAAAAAGATATGAAAGTTGCCAATGATGCCCTGGAGCATATATTTGTAGGGCAACCAGCCTATCCTTCTCATTTTTGCGGTGATGATATTGACTGGTCTACCAGGCCTGTTCCGGATAATGAATGGGTGTGGCAACTAAACCGGATGAGTTTTTGGGATGCTATGGGACGAGCCTACTGGCATACCGGTAATGAAAAGTATGCACAAGAATGGTGTGCGCAATTGGTAGATTGGGTTCAAAAGAACCCGCGTGATAACGAGCACGATTATGCCTGGCGGTCTATTGAAGCAGGCATTCGGGGTTACCGGTGGACCGGCCTCTTTCAGTACTTTCTCGATGCGCCTGCCTTTACCCCGGAAGTACTCGTAACTTTTCTCAATAGCTGCTACGACCACGCGAGTTATCTGATGACCAAATACAGCCAGGGGAGTAACTGGGCATTGATGGAAGCGGAAGGCATGGCTTTTATCGCCATTACTTTTCCTGAATTTAAAGATTCTGATAAATGGCGTGATGAAGCCATCAGCAGGTTTGCGCAGGAGATGCACAATCAGGTATATGCCGATGGGCATCAGCGGGAACTGGCCATGGGGTACCACATAGGGTCTATCCGGTGGTTCCAGCGTACCTTTGAGCTGGCAAGTATAAACGGACAGCAAGGTGCATTCCCGGCATCTTATCTCACTATCATTGAGAAAATGTGTGAAGTGCCTATGAAACTCGGCTTTCCTGATGGCACTACCACGCAGTTTGGAGATTCCTGGTCGGGGAAACCAGGGCAGTATAATGAACATTTCAGGAAGTGGGCAGCCTTATTCAATCGGGAAGATTTCCTTTATATGGCCACCGAAGGCAAGGAAGGTACTCCCCCCGATTCAACGGCCTTTGCCTTTCCGGTGAGTGGTTTGTATTCTATGCGCAGTGGTTGGAAGACAGATGCCATTTGTCTGGTACTGAAGTGTGGCCCTGATGGAGGAGGACATTGCCAGCCAGACAACGGAACTTTTGAGCTATATGCCGGCGGGCGGCACCTGATGCCCGATGCAGGCAGTTATATTTACAGTGGAGACCCGGAAAACCGTGCGTGGTTTCGGCAAACAAAAGTACACCAAACCCTCACCCTGAATGGAGAAAACTCAACCTATGCCTCAAAACTTCTCTTATGGCAGCCGGGAGAAGACCTGGATGTATTGGTGGTAGAAAACGAGAGCTATCCAAACCTCACGCACAGGCGGGCGGTATTATTCGTGGAAAAGAAGTTCTTTGTTATCATAGACGAAGCTTTGGGAGAAGGCCTGGGTGATGTAGATATCCATTTTCAATTGGCGCCCGGAAAAGCTAATTTTGACCATAAAAACTTATCAGTGCAGACTGATTTTGCGGATGGCTGGAATGTGTTTGTTCAAACGATGCCCCAGTCGGGATTATCGTTAGCAGAAGAGGAAGGACAGGTGTCATTCGTGTATACCAAAAAAGAACCACGTCCTGCTTTTCGCTATCGCATCCGCAAAGATAGTGAAGCGTCCGGTGTACGATTTGTTACGGTAGTAGCTCCTTATGAAAAATCACTACCGGCAATTAGTGCTCAAATCATCGGGGAGCAGGAGATTGGAGCCGAACGTATTGATTTGGAAGTGACATCCGGAGAAAATACACAACAAATTACATATAAATTAAAGTAATATCTTTTCTATAAAAAAAATACAAACCCCATGAAACCCAAAACCAATTATCTTTTCAGCTTATTCTTGCTCATTTCGTTCACTCTGGTGAGGCTCTCGTATGCTGATTCTGGCAATAATAATATGTCCATTCAGAATAATGATCCGGTAAAGCTTGAGAACCCCATAAGTGTACAATACCTCAAGAAGAACCTCCGGAAGAAAAGCCCCCGCCTGATCCTTACGCCTTCTATTGAAAGGGAACTTAAAAAAGATTTGAAAAACGACCCGGTAGTGCAAAACGTGTATAAAGCATTTCAGCTAAATGCAAAAGAAATTCAGACACAGCCTTTGCTTACACGTAACGTGATTGGGCGAAGATTGCTGAGAACTTCCCGCGATATGCTTTACCGAATGAACATCCTCGGCATGGTGTACCTGATCGACAAAGATCCGGCCGTGTTACAGCGCATTGACGAAGAAGTGACGGCCGTGTGCAACTTTTCAGACTGGAACCCTTCGCACTACCTGGATGTGGCCGAAATGTCGATGGCCGTGGCCCTGGCTGTAGATTGGGTAGGGAAAGATTTACCTGCTGCTACGGTAGAGCTTGCCAAAAATGCCCTCATTGAAAAAGGCATCAAGCCCAGCTACAACAAAGAGGGAAATGTAGGGTGGATCAGTGGTACAAATAACTGGAACCAGGTATGCCACGGAGGCATGATAGCCGCCTCCATCGTTATTGCGGAAAAAGACCCGGAACTGGCCGCCAAAACCATCAGCCGGGCATTGGAAGGCATGCCTCATGCTTTGGAAGAGTATGGGCCTGATGGGGTGTATCCCGAAGGCTCTACCTACTGGACGTATGGCACCAGCTTTACAGTATTAACGGCCTCTATGTTCGAAAGTGCTTTCGGTACCGATTTCGGTTTGGCCGAATACCCCGCTTTTATGGAAAGTGCCGATTTCAAACTGTTAAGCGTAGCCCCTTCCGGCTGGTATTACAACTTTGCCGACTGTGGCGACCAAAGAAAAGAAAATGGCGATCTCGCCCTCGCCTGGTTCGCTGCCAAAACAGGTAACGAAATATACTACGAGAAAGAGAGGTTTTTGAGAAATCCTCAGGAAATGGGCGAACTGGCCCGGTATGCCGGAGGTGGCCTGGTGTGGCTATCACAGTTTGAAGATGAAACTGAAGGCGAATTGCCTTTGGCCTGGAAAGGGGAAGGTGCTAACCCTATCGTGTTTTTCAGGGGAGAAGAGGGGCGTCAATATTATTTTGGAGGAAAAGGCGGGCGTGGTACCGTCAATCATGGGAACATGGATGCAGGTTCGTTCATTTTTGAACTGGACGGCGTACGCTGGGTGGTAGACCCCGGCAACCAAAGTTATCATGAGCTGGAAAAGACAGGGTTTGACCTATGGGGCCGTTGCCAGGAATGTGAAC
Organism: Cyclobacteriaceae bacterium; assembly: GCA_965230065.1. Lineage (GTDB taxonomy): Bacteria > Bacteroidota > Bacteroidia > Cytophagales > Cyclobacteriaceae. Next base: position 2,828,413 of record OZ245942.1, read on the forward strand.
GCTGGACGCTGCTCACCAAAAACAATTACGGACACAGCACCCTCACTGTAAACGATGCCCTGCACGTGGTAGATGGCTTCGCTTCTATTGAAGACTTTCAAGACGGGACACAACCCGAAGCTACCATTGACATGACCAAGGCTTTTGAAGGAACCCTGGCAAGTGCCACCCGCAGGTTTGTGAAAGAAGACGGCCACTCCATCCTGATAGAAGACCAGCTTGAACTGAATGATGCTACCCAAAACATCACCTGGCAACTCATGACCACCGCCGATGTGGAAATTGTAGACGGAGGGGCGATCCTCAAACAAGATGGCAAACAACTGAAACTGGAAAACCTTTCACATCCCGCGTTAACAGTTTCCGTCATTTCGTTAGACCCGGCACCTTTGGAACTGGACAGACAAATTGAAAACCTGAAACGTCTGGAAATCCGCATCCCGGCTTATGTGTTTGAAAATAAGGAAGGAACAATCCGCGTACGCCTGTCAGGGGAAGAATGATAAGCGAACCGGGGGCTTTCATAGCTAAAAATTCTCGATGAAGTTCCTGGAGAACGGGGCTTCTAGTGCCGTGCTTAAGGGGGCATTGAAATAAAAACCTACCCATAACAAAGGTCTGTGCCTCCGTGGCCCGATCCTCACAGACCTTTGCTGGTGTCTTGTGAGGACCGGCAGCCGCCGCTGCGGGCCACGGCGGCACAAGCCACGGGTATATTTATTCTTCTATGCTCCCTAAAAAACAATATTGCCCATCGGTCAGACCGTTATCTATAGAAGCGCAAGAGCGGTCTGACCGATTTGGTATATGTTACACACTCAAAATAATTTTGGTATTTACAGTTTTCGAATAACCTTTGCCAAAGCTCTCTTCTCAACACCCCGGTTTATGGCACACAAACCGGAATGAGCGTACTTCCTTCAATAAATAATTTCATTTTAGTACTATGCAAAACCCTACCCTGCTTTTCCTAAAGAAACTGTTTTCAAAAACCAAGATGCTTTTTGCCATAACAAACCAAAAAATGACTTCGGTCTCCTGTCTTCCGTCGGGCTTCCGCCTTCGAACTTCCATCTGTGCGGCTTTTTTTCTGCTATCGATAATTAGTTGTGAAAATAAAGCGCAGCAAACTACTGAAACCCCAAACATCATTTATATTTATACTGACCAGCAATCTGCCTCCATGATGAGTTGCGCTGGCAACCAATGGCTAAAAACGCCTGCCATGGACTACATTGCGAATAACGGCATTCGGTTTACCCGTGCCTACACACCCAACCCGGTTTGCTCCCCGGCAAGGGTCAGTTTAATGACCGGAAGGTTCCCAAGTTATTTTAATGACAATAAAGGAAATCCGGTAATAGGAAACCCGGGGGCCATGAGAATACCTGAAATCCCCGAAGAGGTACAACGGTCTACCCTCCCTGCCTTCCTCAAAAAAGCCGGGTACGAACTGGTTTATGGAGGCAAAGAGCATTTACCGTCACCACTCCAGCCCACTACTTTGGGGTTCAATGACATTACCGATGACGAGCGGGATGTATTGGCAAAAAAAGCGGCTGATTATATCAAAACCGAACACGAAAAGCCATATTTCATGGTTGTTTCCCTCATCAACCCACATGATATTTGTTATATGGCCATCCGTGATTTTGCCGAAACAGATAGGGAAAAGAGGCTGTTGGAAATAGGGGAGGTAGAACTTGCCACCCTGGACGAAGCTTTGAAAATACCGGAAGGCGTTACAGAGGAGGAGTTTTATGAGCAGTATTGCCCTCCGCTGCCCCCAAATTATGCGCCCCAGGAAGGTGAACCGGAAGCATTGCGTATCATGCTTGAAAGAAGCAATTTTCGTAATAATGCCAGGGACCATTACGGAGAAAAAGATTGGCGAATGCACCGATGGGCCTATTGCCGACTGACGGAAGTTGTGGACCAGCAAATACAGGTAATCTTAGATGCATTGAAAGAAAGCGGGCAGGAAGAAAATACACTCATCCTGTTTTCTTCAGACCATGGGGATATGGATGGTGCCCACCGCATGGAGCATAAAAGCACCTTGTATGAGGAATCTGCCAATGTGCCTTTTTTGGCGATGTGGAAAGGCCAAATTCCAGCCGGACAGGTAGACAGCACCCACCTGGTTTCCACTGGTCTTGACCTGTTGCCTACCGTTTGCGATTATGCCGGAATAGAAGGCGTGGCCGACTCAAGAGGAAAAAGCCTGCGTCCCCTGTTTGAGGATGAAAACATAGCATGGCGAAAAAACCTGGGGGTTGAAAGCCAGATTGGCAACATGGTGGTGGACGAAGAAGGCTACAAATATATCAGGTATAATGTTGCAGGAATAGAAGAACAATTATTAGATAACAACAAAGACCCTTATGAGACAACACATTTTACCGATAGCATAGGATATGCTGATAAACTCAGGGAGTTACAATTAGCTTTTGATAAAGAATGGTTTCCGGGCAAGGAATAAAATACGGCCTTGCCATTTTTTAGTGAAAGTAAAAGAGACCGGAGACGGAAGACCGAATATTTACCCCACCCTGGTTTGTGGCACACAAACCGGAATAAGGTGTTTTAGGCTTTTGTCGCTTACTTCGTTAATGCATGTATCTTTGCATTTATTATCTTAGCCGCTTATTCAACACAGGCACAATGGAAAACCCCACTGTTCTTTTCCTCAAAAAGTGGTTTTCAAAAACCAACATCACTTATATCTCCTTGATGAAAATCATGGTACCTGCCCTGATTTTGATAAAAATTTTAGAAGAATTAGGGTTTGTTACCTGGCTCAGTAAAATTTTAGGGCCGGTCATGGGGTTCATTGGGCTGCCGGGAGAAGCAGGGCTGGTTTGGGCTACTACGCTGCTTACAGGCCTTTATACAGGCTTAATTGTGTTCTTCACACAAATAGAATTCAGCACATTCAGCATCATGCAAGCCAGCATCTTAGGCAGTCTCATGCTGTTTGGCCACGCCTTAATTGTGGAAGGGGCCATCGCCAAAAAAGTAGGCGTTGACTGGCTACTCACTTTCTTGTTGAGAATTGGCGGGGCTTTTATTTTCGGTTTGCTGGTTCACAAAACCTGTAATTATTTTAACCTGTTTCAGGAAAAAGTAAGGTTTGACTATATCCCTGCCATTGAAGCCGGAAGCAGTTTAACCGATTGGATAATAGAACAATTATACAGCTTCGTCATTATTTACCTTATCATCGCTGTGCTCATTCTTTTGCTGGAAGGTATGGATAAAGTGGGTATCAATAAATTTATCCAGAAGCTACTAGCACCCGTCCTGGGTGCCATCGGCATTGGCAAAGCGGCTACTTCTTTAACTTTAATAGGCATGACCATTGGCCTGTCTTTTGGTGGAGGATTGCTCATACAGGAATCAAAAAATGAGGCGATGAGTAAGAAAGATATCTTTTTATCCATGTGCTTCATCAGCATGTTTCACAGCATTATTGAGGATACTATCCTTATTTTACTGATGGGTACCAGTTTTTGGATAATTGTTGTGTTCAGGTTAATTTATGTGCTTATCATCATGTTTGTCATACACAAAAGTATGAGGCGCAGGCGTTTGCAACCCACTCGCTAAACTTTGAAGTACTTTTATCGCCTACGCTTCTTATGGTGATGGAAAAATTTTGATATTCTGATTCGATATTGTGTTATTTATTTAAATTCAGTATTTACTTTTAAACAATGAAATCACTACATGCAATTACCGTCTGCCTTATCATTTTCTTCACCATTTCATTCAACGTTACTTATGCCCAGGCTGTAGGAGAAAGTGCCGGGACTGGCATGCACTATGGGCTGCCTGTATTACCGGAAGTGGCTGGGTTTGGACAGGAAACAGTAGGAGGCAAAGGAGGAAAAATCATTATAGTAAAAAACCTAAACCGGGAAGGTAAAGGCTCCCTGGCAGAGGCCATAGCAGCTGAAGGCCCCCGGATTATAGTTTTTGAGGTGGCCGGTCTGATTGACCTGGAAATGGAGTCACTGCAAATTAAGAATCCATTCATCACCATTGCCGGACAAACAGCTCCTTCCCCTGGCATTACACTTATAAAAGGCGGCTTGGGCATTCAAACACATGAAGTGATCATACAACATATTAAAGTGAGGCCTGGGGAAGCCGGGCAGGCCAAAAAAAGTGGATGGGAGGTAGATGGGATTGCCACAAGCCAGGGTGCATACAATGTAATCATAGATCATTGTTCAGCCACCTGGGCTACTGACGAGAACCTGTCTGCTTCTGGGCCACGTTTTGAGGGTGAAAATCCTGACGAATGGCGGAAAAACACTTCTCATAAAGTTATCATCAGCAATTGCATCATTGCTTCTGGACTGAGCCAGTCCACCCATGCCAAGGGAGAGCATTCTAAAGGTACATTGGTGCACGACAATGCCACAGAAATACTGGTATATGGAAACTTATATGCAAACAATGTTGACAGGCATCCGCACTGTAAAGGAGGCTCTCAGACTGTCATCGTGAATAATTTTATTTATAATCCGGGAAGAAATGTAATTAGTTATCATCTTGTTCCAAATGAATGGAAAGGACATGACCCGGTTACCGGGAAAATGAGTGTGGAAGGAAACTATATTGAGTATGGCCCCAATACGGCTGACCAGATATATGCCGGTAATTTCAAGGGAGGCCCACTTGAAGTTTACTGGAAAGACAACAAGATCATATCTAAAACCAGGGTAAGGGAATTTAATGGAAATCCTACTTTCCTGAATAGCCCGGCAGTGTGGCCCAAAGGATTAAAGCCATTACCTGCTTCTGAAGTCAAGATGCGTGTATTAGAGCATGCCGGGGCTTTCCCATGGGACCGGGATGCCATTGACCAACAAATCATTGATGAAATTAAATCGAATAGCGGACAGATCATTGACAGTGAAGAACAGGCCGGAGGGTACCCCGAAATGGAGCCTGTTTACAGAAAATTCAAAGCCAATGAATGGAACCTGGAAACCATGACGAGAATAAATTAAATTAACGAAACCCATACATTAATGCACACCATGAATACAATGAACCTAAAGTCAATCAGTCTGTTAATTATATCCCTGGCGATTTCCTGCGGGCTTCGGGCAGAAATCACGCTACCAGCCATTTTTGGAGACCATATGGTATTACAGCAACAAACCGATGCTGCCATTTGGGGAAAAGCTACGCCTAATACAACCGTAAAGGTTACCACTTCCTGGGATAACAAAACATATGATACCCAATCGGATGGCAATGGAAAGTGGAAAATAAAAATGAAAACCCCGATCGCAGGAGGGCCTTACGAGCTGACCATCTCGGATGGTACAACATTAAAACTGAGCAATGTATTAATTGGGGAAGTGTGGGTTTGCTCCGGACAATCAAACATGCAAATGCCCATGAAAGGATATCGCAACCAACCCATTCTCGGGTCTAATGAGGCAATCGCCACTTCCCGTAACGCGTCTATACGCTTGATTACTATTGAACGAAATACCAGCCTTGAACCCCTTGAAGATTTTGCTGGTGCATGGAAAGAATGCGAACCTGAGAATGTAGTGGACTTTTCTGCAACAGCCTACTTTTTTGGGCGGATGATACAGCAAGCGCTGGATGTTCCGGTGGGATTGATTTGCTCTAGCTGGGGTGGCACCCGCATTGAACCCTGGATCAGCGAAAACGGTTTTAAAAACTTTGATTGGGTGGAATTGCCTGAAAAAACACAGAATGAAGAAGTTTCTCAACAAACTCCCACCGCTCTTTATAACGCCATGATTCACCCTATGGTGGGATATGCCATTAAGGGAGGGTTATGGTATCAGGGAGAAGCCAACCGAAGAGAGCCTGACCATTATCGTCAATTGATGCCCGGGCTGATTGAAAATTGGAGAAACGAGTGGGGTATCGGTGATTTCCCTTTCTATTATGTGCAAATTGCTCCCTACGATTATGGTTCTCCTGAAACAAATTCGGCTTTCTTACGGGAAGCCCAATTAAAAGCATCAACGGCCCTTCCCCATGTGGGCATGGCTTGTGTAATGGATGCGGGTGAGAAAGCTTGTATTCATCCTGCTAATAAAGAAGCGGCAGGGGAAAGATTAGCTTATTTAGCACTGGCACAAACCTACGGTAAAAATGGTGTCGCATATTCTGGCCCTGTTTTAAAGGACATGACGGTAGAGGGAAATGTAGTGAAGCTGACCTTTGACCATGCCAATAATGGATTAACCACATTTGGGAAGGAGTTGGAGCATTTTAAAGTAGCCGGAGAAAACCAACGTTTTTATCCGGCAGAGGCTTTTCTCACAAGAGAAGGAATTACCTTGTTTTCACCATCCGTTGAAAAGCCTGTGGCAGTGCGTTATGCTTTTGATGATTTTGTAATAGGCGAGCTTTTCAATACCGAAGGCCTGCCAGCTTCTTCCTTCCGTACAGATGATTGGGAAAAATAGGGACAATAAACAGTACTAAACAATTTTACTATTGAAGCTCAATAAGAAATGAGTTTCAACCCATGCTTTAAACTCAATAACCATGAAAAAGTATTTAATCCTTTCTGCTATCTTTTTTCTGTTGGCCCTCTCTTCTCAGGCACAGAAAACCCCATCCGGAAACCCTGAGGATTTCACCCTAAAGACATGCCTGCACTCTATTGGATATGCCGGCGTATGGCGCGGACAGGCACAACTTACGGTGGATGAGTTTTTAGAAAAGAGCAAAGAATTGGGATATGACGGGGTCATGTTAATGGCAAAAAGGCCACACCTCTCTGTGATTGACTATGATAAAGCGGCAAGGGCTAAACTCAAAAAGAAGATTGAAGATTTGGGGTTAACCCTGGTGGGACTGGCAGCATACTCTGATTTTACCGCAGGAATAGATAAGCCAGGCATTCCGCATGTTGAAATACAAGCAGCCTATATCGGGCAAGTTGCTGAGATGGCCAAAGACCTGGGAACCAGTATGATTCGTATTTTTACCGGATACGAACGGCCGGGCATTCCTTATGACAAACAATATGCAGAAGTAGTAAAAGGACTGAAGTTAGCTGGCAAATTAGCTGCTGAACATGGCGTTACGCTTGCTGTTCAAAACCACCATGATATTGCCTTGCATCATGATGCCATGTACTGGCTATTGAAAGAAGTAAACCTCCCCAATGTAATGGCCGGCTGGGATGCCTGGTCACCCACACTGGAAGGATTAAATTCGGAGCAATTAAGAGAATCTATTCTCAAGATGCAGCCCTTCATTGTGAATACAATTGCTGCCGATTATGTAACGCTCCCGCGGTATTCCTATGAACACCCCCTCACAAATTACCGTGCCGAGCAACCGGTAATGCGTGCCGTACCCATGGGCGAGGGAATCATTGATTATAAAATATGGATAGAAACGCTCAAAGACATCGGTTACCAGGGCTGGATGGTGTATGAAATGTGTGAAGTACTTGAAGGGGGCGGCTCCATAGAAAATTTAGATAAAACCGCGAAAACCTCTTTAAAGTACTTTAATCAATTCAAGTAGGTATATGCCAATTTTGAACAAAATATAATTTTATTTACATTAACAACTTTCTCATAAAGAGGGCCATAAAGGGTGATTTTTTCCTGAACTTTGTTCCTTCCTCTATATATTGCTCATGAAAGTTGTAACAGCAGATAAGCCCCTTGTAAAAGAAATTATTGCCGGCAATACATCGGCTTTCAGGGTGATGTATGACCGGTACAAAGACAAGTTATTTACCTACGGACTGAAAATTACCAAATCTGAAGAAGCTGCTGAAGAGATTGTACACCAGGTGTTCCTGAAAATATGGACGCACCGGGAAAACCTGGATCCTGACCTCTCTTTCAATGCCCTGCTGTATAAAATCACCAAAAATTTTGCACTGAACTTTCTGCAAAAAGCCTCCCGCTCGGCTGCCTTGCAGCAGGAACTGTATCATTACTTTGACCGTCAGCACAATGTCACTGAAGACGAAGTGATTTACGAGGATTATACCCAACTGATAGAAGAAGCCGTAAAGCTGATGCCACCGCAGCGGCAAAAAATTTTCAGGATGCACAAAATGCAGGGCATGAGCTACAAAGAAATTGCCGAAGCCCTGCATCTTTCAAAAGGCACGGTAAAAAACCACATGATCCTTTCCCTTAAATTTTTGAGGAAATACCTCCATACCCATACTGATCTTACGTTTTTTTATTTGCTCCTATTTCTTTTTGAAATCCTAAATCCGAATTTCTAATTCCTAAACAAATTCTAATTTCCAAATCCATAAATTCAAAACACTGAACTCTATTTGAGAAGTTGATATTGGGGAATTATTTAGGATTTAGAACTTTGTGCTTTAGCGGATAAAAAAAATATTTTCATTTTTTTTTATCCCTCCGTTGTGCCTCCCCCCGGGTTTGGGTTGTACTATATGTATAAGCCTAAGCTAAACCATGCAAGAAAATTTTAATCCCCACCAAAAAGCATTATTCAGGAAGTACCTGAACAACGAGTGTACGCAGGAGGAACTGACTCAACTGTTTGCCTACCTCCGACAATCACCCGATCAACAGGTGTACGAGGAAATATTAGAAGAATTATGGAAAAGGTTAAATGCCGGGCAGCCCATGAGCCCTGTCAGAGCAGATAAAATATTTAATGAAATTGTCAGCCAGCCAAAAGTTCCAACAGTAAAAAAATCACTCCCCCGTTTGTTGAAGCCTGTAAAGTGGCAAAGAATTGCCGCTGTTTTTATTGGATTGCTTATCGTTTCAGTTTTTGCTTATCAATACCTGAGCAAACCCGATAACATTACCTATCAAACAGCTTATGGCGAAACCCGGGAGTTTTGGCTACCCGACAGCTCTAAGGTAACGCTGAACGGCAATTCTTCGCTTACTTATCATGCCGGATGGGAAGAAAAAACAGAAGCCAAAGATGGGCGGGAAGTGTGGCTGGAAGGGGAAGGTTATTTTGAGGTGCGTGAAATGATGCGTGAAGGTAAAGTAAAATTCACCGTACATACTGCGCATTTGAATGTAGAAGTGTTGGGCACAGCCTTTAACGTAACCAATCAAACCGACAAAACCCAGGTAGTGCTAAGTGAAGGCAAAGTGAAGTTAGCCCTTCGCCAGGAAGAAAAGCGACAAGAAATTTTCATGGAACCCGGAGATATGGTTGAATTTAATGTCATAGAAAACCGGGTACAACAAAGACTGGTGAATCCTGTCTTATACTCTTCCTGGAAAGACCGTCAGTTGATGTTTGAAGATACACCTGTAAGCGAGATTACCCAGGTTTTAGAAGACCGATATGGGTTGGAAGTGCAGTTGAAAGAGAAAGAAATTGGTGCTAGAAAATTTACCGGAACAGTTTCTACCAAAGAAATTGATTTATTGTTCAAAGCAATAGCTTCTTCCTTTAACCTGAAAGTAACCCGGAATGGTAATCAAATTACCCTGCAATACCAATAAACTAAGTTGCCTGCCCACGCTGATTTTTGCACGACCAGGCAGTGGAACAGACAACGGAAATAGATTCCTAACTTAAAAAGTTAAAATTATGAGAAAATTAGTACGAAACAAGAAAACTTACAAATGGTGGCTGGCAGCCATGCTTTGCTGCTTTATGCTAAGCCCAGTCTTTGCGCAGCAACTGGCCTCCCACTGGCACCATGAAGATGGGAAAAAAGCCCGGCAAACAGACCAACAGTTTGCCCTCACCCAAATGCTTTCAGATTGGGAAAAAGAATTCAATGTCAATTTTTATTATGACAGCGAATTGCTAAAAGGGTTGCAAATTGATGAAAAGGCAGGTAAAAATGTGCAGGACGTTGAAAAATCCCTGACAGATATTCTTGCATCATTCCAACTCAAATGCGAAAAAATTGCCAAGAACGCGTATGTAATCCGCCCGGCAAGTGAAGCGAAAGAGTCTCTGGAAAAACTGGAAAAGAAGCCATCTGACAATGGATTACAAACAGGTAGCGCTGCCGGAACCCAGGCGGTAGGTATACTGCAAAATAAAGGTTTAAACAGCCTGGTAAAGTTTTATGAAAAAACCATTACCGGAAAAGTAACCGATGAAAACGGGGAAGGGTTGCCCGGCGTAAATATTCTGGTAAAAAACACCACTACGGGAACGGTAAGTGATGTAAATGGCAATTACCGCCTCTCTGTTCCTGATGATGTTACTACGCTTGTTTTTTCGTCAGTAGGATATGTCTCCGAAGAAGTTGAGGTCAACAATCGTACGGTAATCAACCTGGAAATGCTCCCCGATATCCAATCCCTTTCAGAAGTAATAGTGGTAGGATACGGAACGCAAAAGAGAAGCGATTTGACAGGGGCCATTTCCTCCATTTCCAGCGAAACACTGGAAGAAACCCCTGCGGCCAACGTGATGGAACAATCGCAGGGCAGATTAGCCGGGGTTGATATTGTGAGGGCAAACGGGTCGCCAGGCGCTGATGTACAAATCAGGATACGGGGCAACCGCTCAATCAATGCCAGCAACGAGCCGCTGTTTGTGATAGATGGCATTCCTACTTCTGCCAATATCAATGATTTTAACCCCAATGATATCGTCTCCATGGAGGTGCTGAAAGATGCGTCTGCTGTGGCTATTTATGGCTCAAGAGGAGCCAATGGGGTCATCCTGATTACCACCAAAAAAGGAAAAGAAGGCAAGCCGGTAATCAGTTATGACGGCTATTATGGCGTAAAACAACCCGTTGAAAACCTCGACCTGATGGATGCGCAGGAATTTGCCGAATATTCCAGAATATCAAGGGGAATCGCGGCCGATGATGCCAGCCAGGACGATACTTTTTTCTCTGATGTAGAGATAGAAAATTTGCAAAATGGCGTAGATACCGACTGGCTGGACCAGGTACTGCAAAATGGCTCCCAGCAAAACCATCAGCTATCGGTGAGCGGGGGTAGCAAAGATATTACCTACTATGTGTCCGGTTCTTATTTTGACGAAGAAGGGATTGTCCCAAATACTGATTTTACGCGGTATGCCGTGCGGGCCAATCTTCAGGCTGACCTTTCTGAAAAACTCAGGATTGGTTTAAGTTCAACTGTATCTAACTCTACCAGAAATCAGATGAACAACAGCCCTTTTGGTGGTGCTATTCAGTTTTCGCCTCTGATTACCCCTTATGATGAAAACGGGGAGTTTTTACCTTATCCGAACCCCCGGGAAGGGCTGCTTACCAATCCGCTCCTGAATTTTCAGCCCAACCAGTATATTGATGAAACCAAAAACCTTCGGGTATTTGCTAATATTTACGGGGAATTTGACATTACTGAAAACCTGACTTATCGCCTGAATTTTGGGCCAGATTACAGTGAATCACGTCGGGGCAGGTACACCGGTTCCCTTGATGAAAGCATCAATACCGGTTCTAAAGAAAATGAAAGTGAATTTGTTTATACCTTGGAAAATATTCTGACCTACGATCAAAACTTCGGCGATCATGGATTGAACATAGTAGGCCTGTTCAGTACCCAGAAAAGTAATTATGAATCTTCTTTCCTGGAAGCTCAGGATATTCCTATAGAAAAATCTACATTCCATGACCTGGGCAGTGCTGCCACCATTACCGAAATTGATAGTAAACTGGAAGACTGGGGACTGCTCTCATACATGGGCCGGGTAAACTACAGTTTTAAAGATCGTTATCTGTTCACCCTAACAGGCCGGGCTGATGGTTCTTCCCGCCTGGCCGATGGCAAAAAATGGGCTTTCTTCCCTGCGGCTTCAGCCGGGTGGATACTTTCTGAAGAAAGTTTTTTTGATGTACCCTCTGTTTCGTTTCTAAAACTGCGGGCCAGCTACGGGCAGGTAGGTAACACTTCCATTGATCCTTTCCAAACATTGGGCGGGCTTAGCCGTACCATCTATGCCTATGGCAATAATGAAGCCTTTGGGTACGGACAAAGCCTGATTCCTAATCCGGACCTGGGATGGGAAATTTCAACGACAACCAATATCGGATTAGATTTTGGCTTTTTGGAAGACAGGATTTCCGGTACGTTTGAATATTACATTACCAATACTGAAGACCTGCTCTTAGAAAGATTCATTCCCATTACTTCCGGTTACTCTTCTATTCTCCAAAATATTGGCTCTACCCGCAACAGCGGTATTGAACTGAGTATTTCGGCCAATGTGATCAAAAGCACACAGGGCTTTAACTGGGATGTGAATTTCAATATTTTCTCTAATAATGAGGAGATTACAGAGCTTTTTGACGGACAAAAAGATGATGTAGGCAACGACTGGTTTATTGGGGAGCCTATTGACGTGTTCTACAGTTTCCAGCAAACAGGCATCTGGCAGGAAGGAGAGGCCACAGAGGCTGAAGCCCTCGGACAGTTTCCCGGCGACATCAAAATTGCCGATGTGAATGGCCGAGGTGAAGACGGGGAGCTTACCAAACAGCCCGACGGGCAAATTAATTCGGATGACAGAACAGTGTTAGGCTCAACAGTACCCAACTGGAGTGGAGGAATCACCAACAGGTTCAGCTACAAAGGGTTTGATCTCTCGTTCCTGGTCTATGCCCGCCAGGGTCAGTATTTACGTTCCGATTACCACAACCTGGGCGGCAACAACTGGCAGGGCAGGTACAACAGTTTGAACCTGGATTACTGGACACCCAATAACCTTACCAACGCCTACCCGCTGCCCGATGCCGGAGAAGCCCCGCTTTACTCCAATGCGGTACGTTTTTATGATGGTTCATTTGTAAAAATAAAGAACATATCCCTGGGGTATAACTTTAAGAGTGAATGGATCAGCAGCATCGGATTATCAACATTGCGGTTGTATGCTACGGCCAACAATGCCATTACCTTTTCAAAATACGATACGGTAGATCCCGAAACCTCTAATGGTATTGTGGGATCAGGCAGCCCGCTTACAGCTGCTACGTACATTTTTGGTATCAATCTTAAATTTTAAGTTTCCAACACATTATTATTATGAAAAATATAGTAAAAACATTTTGCATCCTCAGTGCTTTTCTCAGCTTCTCTTGTGAGGAAACCCTGGTAGAAGACCCCGTGAGCCTGGCCACGGCCGATGGCTATTACACCACCGAAAAAGGGATTAACGACGGCCTGAAAGCTACTTATGCACCATTCAGAAGGTTTTACGGCAGGCAGGAAGGTTTTTTTATGACGGTAACCGGTACCGATATTTTCACCAACGGTTTTGGTGGTGTGGCCAATGCACCGGATATTAACAATTATTCACCCAATTTACTGGGAACCAATGGCATGATTACCACCATCTGGGACCAATTCTATACTGGTATCAACCAGGCCAATACCGTGATAGGAAGAGCACCCGACGTAGAAGATATAGATGAAACAGAAAGGGCCAGAGTAATTGGGGAAGCCCGTTTTCTCAGGGCTTTGTATTACTTTCATCTGGTGCAACAGTTTGGGGCAGTGCATTTTACCCTGGAAGAAACGATTGGCGTAGAAACAGAAGCCAACCGCACCGATGTAGCTACTATTTATGCTGAGGGTATCGTGCCTGACTTAGAATATGCCACAGATAACCTGCCCCCCACTCCCGCTGAATACGGGCAAGTTACCAAACCTGCCGCGGAGGCTTTGCTGGCCAAAGTACATTTGGTATTAGGCAACTGGGCCGAAGCTGAATCCCTGGCTGCCGGAGTCATTAACAATTATGATTTTGGGCTGGTTACGCCTTTCGCCAATTTATGGGATATTGAAAATGACGTAAACAATGAAATAATTTGGGCGGTGCAGTATACCGATGACCCCCTCACCAATGATGGCGGGAATTGGGGCCACCTGTTTTTTATCTTTGATTATACGTTCAATCCGGCCATGACGCGGAACCTGACGTACGGAAGGCCCTGGCAGCGTTTTTTACCTACCAACCACTTGTTGAAAATGTACGATCGCTCTATGGATGCCCGCTGGGACGGCTCTTTCCGTACGGTATGGTTTGCCGATAAAACGGCAGAAATCAATGGATTTACCGTAAATCCCGGAGATACTGCCATCAAAATTGTGATGTACCCGGTATCTGATGAAGAAAAAATGTCAAAACCGTACTGGCTGTTCGATTTCAAGGATAACTGGATAGGAGACGTAAGCAGTTATCAGGAAATAGGTACGAACCAGAGAAGAAACTACCCTTCTTTGCTGAAATATATGGATCCGTTAAGGCCGAGTGTTAATGCAACTGAAGGCCGAAGGGATTTTCCCGTCATTCGCCTGGCTGAAATGTATCTGGTTGCTGCCGAGGCTGCCATGCAACAGGGTAAAAATGACGAGGCAGCCAATTACATCAATGTAATCAGGACAAGGGCCGCCATGCCCGGAAAAGAAACGGAAATGCAGGTGTCTTCCGCCGATATTAATTTGGATTTTATACTGGATGAACGCGCCCGTGAACTGGTAGGAGAAAAACACCGGTGGTATGACCTGAAGCGTACCGGAAAACTCCTGGAACGCGTACGGATGTATAACCTGGATGCAGCCCCCAATATACAGGAAATGCATCTGGTGCGGCCCATTCCCCAAACCCAAATCGACAGAGTCTCAAATCCGGACGTATTCACGCAAAACCCGGGATATTAATAACATTTGTCCGGCACTTATCTGTAAAAAACGCAATAAGTGTCGGACAAATATTTAATGTACTTTGTCAGATTTTAATTTAGCACAAAAAAATATGCACGTCTTGCCGGATTTATTCCGCGCCACGGTGGTCGGCATCTCCTGCATAGAAGCGAGAGACCCCGGAATTCGCAGCTTCGGCTGTCCGATTTGCTCACCCGGGGAGAATATCCTTTATTTTATTTTGTTTTACATTATTAATCTGCCAAAGTAAAATTACACACATACAAAAAAGTATTAATGAAATTATTCAAAATCGCCTTCGGAATATTACTGCTGCTACAAACAACCCTGGCAATCTCCCAAGCCCGGCAACCCAACGTGTTATTCATTTGCATTGACGATTTACGTGCAGAGCTGGGCTGCTATGGCAATGAACTGATTCATTCACCCAACCTGGATAAGCTTGCAGGAGAAGGTACGCTTTTCAACAACCACTTTGTGGCCGTGCCCACCTGCGGGGCATCAAGGTATGCCTTACTTACCGGCATGCTGCCCCGCACCAAAACGGCCATATCGAACAATGCCATACGGAAACTGATTGCTGAGCAACCCCAAACCGACAAACCGGAAACATTCATTGCCAATTTGCGGCAAAATGGATATTACACTGTGGGCATTGGTAAAATAAGCCATTATGTGGATGGCCTGCTTTATGGCTATACCGATCCGGTTGGTACCGAATGGGAACTGCCCAATAGCTGGGATGAAATGCTGTTTGATGCCGGAAAATGGGAAACAGGCTGGAATGCCTTCTTCGGATATGCCGATGGCTCTAACCGCCAAAGCATGGATAAAATGGTAAAGCCCTACGAAAGTGCCCCGGTAGAAGATGAGGGTTATCCTGATGGGTTGACTGCGAATTTGGCTATAAAGAAATTACAGGAACTGGCCGAAAAAGACCAACCCTTTTTCCTGGGCGTTGGTTTTTTCAAGCCCCATCTGCCTTTCAATGCGCCCCAAAAATACTGGGATTTGTACGATGCGTCTGAAATTCCATTAACGCCTTCTCCGGATATTCCGGAAAATGTAAATCTGTCCAGCTTACATGGAAGCGGTGAGTTTAACCAATATAAACTGGGCGAAGAAAAAGCTTCTTTAACTGATCCTGTTTCTGATGCCTACGAAAGAAAATTAAAACACGCCTATTACGCCTGTATCAGCTATATAGATGCACAGGTAGGAAAAGTGCTGGCCGAACTAAAGCGTACAGGCCTTGACAAAAACACCATCATAGTCGTTTGGGGCGACCACGGCTGGCATCTGGGCGACGATCGGGTTTGGGGCAAGCATACCATTTTTGAATGGGCCTTGCGTTCTGCCCTGATTGTAAAAACGCCCGATGAAAAGCAAGGCGGCACTCAGGATGAAATTGTGAGCACGATAGATTTGTACCCTACCCTGATGGAATTGTGCAACGTAAAAATGCCCCACAAAACAGACGGAAAAAGTTTTGTGAAATTGTTAGACAATCCAGAAAATGATCAATGGAAAAATGTAGCTTATGGCTACTTCAGAAATGGTATCACAGCACGTACCGAAAGATACCGCCTCACAAAATATTTCAGGGAAAAAGAACCTGTTATTGAGTTGTATGACCACCAAACCGACCCTTATGAAAACCATAATATTGCTGACGAGCAGCCTGATGTTGTGAAGTCCTTAACAAAAGTTTGGAAGAAAGGGAATACGGGAGTTTATGAAAAATGATTAATATTGGGGAGTGCATAATCATTTAGAAAACCAAATTCAATAGTAAATTGAAACCCTTCCCCATTTCTGCTTTGACCTCAGCCTTTTCAATAATTACACTGGGCCTCTTACTGTTAAGTTGCAATGAAACTGAAAACAACAATGCTTCTGCTATACAAGACTGGCCTGAATATCATGGTGGCTCAGATGGCAATCACTATTCATCGCTTAACGAGATAAATCCCGGAAATGTTAACAAACTCGAGAAAGTATGGGAATATAGCTCTGGTGGGGCAGATACTGCTAACAACCGAACGCAAATCCAATGCAACCCTATTATTATAGATGGCGTGCTTTACGGTGTGTCTGCATCTTCTCAGGCATTTGCCATTGATGCTGCCGATGGTACTGAGCTTTGGAAAACCAACTTTACAGATGATACCTATTCCATGACAAGCCGTGGGGTAACCTATTACGATGATGGAAAAGAGGGCATCATCTTATTTGGATTTGGGCATTTACTATACTCGCTCAACGCGAAGACAGGGCAACTTACCTCCGGCTTTGGGGACAACGGAAAAATTGATTTGCAGGAAGGGCTTCAAAGGCCGGGAGCTGATGATTATGTGGTGTACAATACGCCGGGGGCCATATTTGAAAATTTACTCATCACAAGCGTAAGGGTATCAGAAGGTGCTACGGCCCTCCCCGGCGATATTCGTGCCTTTGATGTACATACCGGGGCACTTGCCTGGACGTTTAAAACGATTCCGGAACCAGGGGATTTCGGTAGCGACACCTGGCCGGAAAACGCAAGGCAAAATAACGGTGGTGCCAACTCCTGGATGGGGATGGCCATTGACCGTGAAAATGAAATTGTATATGTGCCTACCGGCTCTGCGGCTTTTGATTTTTATGGAGGCGACCGCCCGGGCGATAACCTGTTTGCCAATTGCCTGCTGGCCCTAAACGCCAAAACAGGCGAGCGTATCTGGCATTACCAGATGGTACACCATGACATTTGGGACCGGGACCTGCCTGCACCTCCTAATTTATTTACCCTCAATAAAAATGGTGAACAAATAGAAGCCATTGCCCAGGTTACAAAACAAGGACATGTCTTTATTTTCAACAGGCTGACAGGAGAGTCGGTGTTTCCCATTGAAGAGCGTAAATTTCCAGCTTCGGATATGCCCGGGGAACGAACCTCTGAAACCCAACCCATACCCACCAAACCCCCTCCTTTTACCCGACAATCTTTTACAGCTGAAGATTTAAACCCAACAGTTGCCGAAAGGGAGGAAGTGCTAAAATTATTGAGCGAAAGCAGAACGGGTGGGCCGTATATCCCTGTTACCCGACAAAGAACAGTTATATTTCCTGCAACATCCGGTGGTGCCCATTGGGGCGGTGCTGCCGTAGATCAGGAAGGGATAATGTATGTGCCTGCTTCGGAAATTCCGGTCGTTACCTCTTTGATTGACGCGCCCCGGCCAAAAGCTTTAACCTCGGGCAAGCAAGCCTATCAACTGTATTGCTCCTCCTGTCATGGTACTGACCGCAGAGGAGACCATAGCGGCACCTTTCCTTCATTGGTAGAGATCAGGAACCGGATGAGTGAAGATGAGCTTCAGCAATTACTAAAAAAAGGAAGAGGCATGATGCCTGCTTTTTCACACATATCGCAGGAAGAAAGAAATGGCATTATCTCTTTCTTATTGGATAAAGAAGACGCCACAATTGACGTAGCTGATGCATCAGCCCCTGTGGCTGTATCGCCATATATACATTCAGGATATGAGCGTTGGTATGACAGCAATGGCTATCCGGTAAACGCGCCCCCCTGGGGAACACTCACTGCCATTGATTTGCAAGCGGGAGAACAACTGTGGCAAGTTCCATTGGGAGAGTTTCCGTCCCTCAAAGAGAAAGGAATTGCACCTACAGGTACTGACAATCATGGCGGTCCATTGGTTACTGCAAGCGGCCTTGTTTTCATAGCTGCTACGACGGATAAAAAATTCAGGGCCTTTGATACGCAAAATGGAGATATTCTTTGGGAAACAACATTGCCGGCTGCCGGGTATGCCTCACCCTCCACCTATGCTGTAAATAACAAGCAGTATGTAGTTATCGCTTGTGGTGGTGGTAAGTTTAAAACTGAATCAGGTGATAAATATGTGGCGTTTGCCATTAAGGAATAAAGGACTTTAATGTGTGTTTTTCAACCCTTCCCGAGACAGGCCGGGGACTTATCTGAAGACCCTCGAGGTTTCAGTAATTATATTGCTTAAGGACGATAAATAGCCGAAAAACCTCGAGGGTCTCCGACGTTTTTTATTAATTGGCACTAAGAGGGATGAAGCTTAATAATTGTAAAAACAATGTTATCATGAAATATTTAATTCTGCTTTTTGTATTAGTGGCATTCTGTAATCTATCCGAAGATCAAAATGCAGATCGTATCAAACCCTGGCAGGAAAACCAACGCTACTGGCAGTATAAAGGACAGCCTGTACTGCTTCTCGGGGCATCCGATGATGATAACCTGTTTCTGTTGCCAAACCTTGAAGCACACCTGGATTTGCTGGCCAGCACAGGCGGTAATTTCATAAGAAACACCATGAGTTCCCGAGACGAGGGCAATCCCTGGCCATTTTATCAGCGGCCTGATGGAAAATATGACCTTGAGCAGTGGAATACAACTTATTGGGAAAAATTTGATAGTCTGTTACAACTGACCAGCGAACGGGATATTTTCGTGCAAATAGAAGTCTGGGACCGGTTTGATTTTTCAAGGGAACCCTGGCTGCTCAATCCATTCAACCCTGCTAATAATATCAATTACACTACGGAACAATCCGGACTGGAAACAGCGTATTTGAAACATCCACAGGCAAATGAGCAACCTTTTTTTTACGCTATCAGGGGTATGGAAAAGTATGATCCTAAATTAGAGATCGTCAGAAATTATCAGGAAAAATTCGTGGATAAATTATTATCATACTCCCTGGACTATGGCAATATTCTTTATTGCATGAATAATGAAACGCATACTCCGCCTGCCTGGGGAAAATATTGGATGCATTATATTGAGGAAAAGGCGGGGGCACAAGAAGTATTTACCACAGATATGTTTGATGGGTTTTACAGGCCCCACCGATGTCCTTCATGCCTTGATGTTATTAAAAACCCGGCAGTATACGAGTTTCTTGATATTTCACAGATAAACAGCAGAAATTTCGGGCAAAACCATTGGGATACCCTGACATGGATTATGGCCCAACGGGAAGCGCATCAGTTACGACCTGTCAATTGCACCAAAGTGTATGGAGGTGGAGAATCATCCTGGGGCTCTGGTACCAATGAAGATGGGGTAGAAAGATTTTTCAGGGATGTAATAGGCGGGTGCGCCGCAGTGCGACACCACCGTCCACCTTCAGGCAATGGGTTGAATGAAAAAGCACAGAATAGCATAAAAACGATCAGGAAAATAGAGACATTGGTTAAATTCTGGGAAATAAAGCCCAACATGGCATTGCTGTCTGACCGGGAAGAGAACGAAGCTTATGTAAGTGCGAAAGATGGTGATACTTACGTCCTTTATTTTCCCAAAGGAGGCAAGGTAAAGCTGGATTTAGCGCAGCATAATCAAACTTTTGATACCCAGTGGCTCAGTGTTGAAACAGCAAATTGGGAAAAGGAACAACAAATCAAAGGAGGACATACCATCGATCTGGAAACGCCTGATGAACATGGGTGGTTTGTGGTTTTAAAAGGCAGTGCTCAATAATAATACGCCAGCGGAAAGCCCATATCTGCTAAATTAGTTGCTTATCTCCTAGTTATCCATAGGTGGTTCCCCACAATTATCCCACTCATCCTGACATAAAATTTGACAATCTCATCAGGGATTCGTAAGATTGTTTGTTCAGGACACAGATACAGAACATGAGCTTGCGCACCATACAACCAGATGATACCCCACTTTGGCAGCAATTGAAGCAGGGAGAGGCCGCAGCTTTGGTAATGATTTATGACCTTCACATAGATGCCCTGTACAATTATGCCCGCCGTTTTACACAAAACACAAACCTGATAGAAGATTGTCTGCAAGACCTGTTCGCCGAAATTTGGGAAAAGCGGGAAAAGTTGGGCGATACCACCTCCATCAAAGCCTACCTCTTCAAATCGGTAAGAAGAAAAGTGTTGAGGGCACTGAAAAATGACGGCAAATATACACATGCCGACCCTGCGATTGTGCAGCATTCGCTGGAGATAGAACAATCTTATGAAAAGTGGATGATTGAAAGTGAACTTACCAAAGAGCAACAGCAAAAGCTCAAATCTTGCCTGAAAAAACTGTCTGTTCGCCAAAAAGAAGCCATTGTACTGAAATTTTATGAAAACCTCAGCAATGAAGAGATTGCCAACATCATGGATATTTCAATACAGTCCTTATACAACCTTATCCATTCAGCCATCAAATCGCTGAGGCAGTCGTACCTTGCCGAGCCTTCCCCAATTATCACATTTTCGGCTTTTCTTTTCTTACTTGTTTTCAGTTTTTGAGTATCAGGTATATTGGCAATATTGAGAAGAAACTTTCTCGCCAGGAACACTGGGCGGTATACTGCAAAGCAAACTTGCAGGATAGTCCACGAAAAGCGCGTGAAGTATACCTCAGTGCACAAGCCTTCGCGGCCTTAGTAAGAAAAAAAGTAGAAATAATTTTCAATGGAAAAGCGAATGAGTTGTCATTTTGCTAAAAATAAATTCATTTTATTAAACAAAGTGTAAACTTTAAAAAATACCTCCCCTTTTTTCAGTAGAATTTGCAAGGTGCTGCTTTGTATTCTTAGAGAGTAGCAGTAGGCAATGGCAGTTGACACGCAATTATACGCCTACTACTTCCAATAACGAAACATAAACTTTACACTCTTGCAAAACGACGCTTCATATACCCTGACAGACCTGCTCATGGATGATTCATTTCGGGCATGGGTCGCCTCAAAAGGTCAGGAAGATAATCAACGCTGGTTGGCATGGATGGAAAAACACCCCCATAAAACCCATTTGGTAGAAGAAGCCAGGCAGGTACTTTCAGTATTTGAAATGGACACTTATGAGCTGCCGAATGACAGAAAGGAAAGTTTACGGCAAAAGATAGCTGCCATTGCCCAAAATCAGCCTTCAAGCCAACGGAAATACATGCATACCAAAAAGCAACAGCCTGTCCGATGGTATGCGTACTGGTCCCGGGTAGCTGCGGCTATTCTGGTTTTGCTTACCCTCTCTGGCTTGCTTTATACCTGGCTTCTACAAAATAACGACAGGGTAGAATACCGCACCGCTTTTGGGGAAATTAAAGAAGTGCAATTGCCCGATGGCTCCCAGGTTACGCTGAATGCCAATTCGGCACTCTCTTTTTCAGAAGATTGGAATGCACAGGCAGCTCGTCAGGTTTGGCTGAAAGGAGAAGCATTTTTTGAAGTAGAAAAAAGAATACTTGATGATGAAAACAATGCCCGGGCCTATCAAAAGTTTAAGGTTTTTACTGATAACCTGGTGGTAGAAGTTTTGGGCACAAAGTTCAACGTAAACAACCGTCATGAAAATACAGAGGTAGTGCTCAACTCGGGCAGTGTGAAACTACAACTGAATGAGCAGGCGTTGCTGATGCAGCCGGGGGATTACATAGCTTTTTCTTCCCAGCAAAAGTCAATCACAAAAAAAGTAATTAATCCTGAAGACTACATTGCCTGGAAAAACGGACAACTTTACTTTGACGGTGCCACGGTAGCCGAGGTCAAACAAACCCTGGCAGATAATTATGGGGTAGAGATAATTTTTGAAGATGAGAAAAAAACAGAAGGAGTAGCCTTACGGGGTATGTTCCCAACAAATGACCTAACCATTTTATTACAGGCACTTGCCAATACCACACAAACTGAAATAACGAAAAAAGAAAATAAAGTTTTTTATCAATAAATAGAGTAAGCCCGCCTGCATCCGGTCGGCACATTGGATAACAGACGGGCCATTGTCAAACTAATGTTTAACTCAAACCACAAAAGTATGAAAATTATTTTATCTCATTTTAGTCAGTTACTGCTTTGGCTGGTTATCGTCGGATATTTTTCCAATGGTAGTTATGCCCAAGAGGTAGCCATGTTATCAGACCGGCCTCTGCAGAAAGAAGGCAGGATGCTATCCTCGGTTTTGTCAGACATGGAAAAAACCTATGACATAAACTTCTACTACAATGTGTATGACGTGGAAGAAAAGTATGTTTCTCCCGACTTTAAAGTCACAACGGCAAAAAACCTTAATGAATCATTGAAAGAAGTACTGGAAAAACATTCCCTGGGTTTTAAAAAGGTAGAAAATGGCTATTATTTCATCTTTTCTACTGACAGCGATAAATTACCCCAAAAACTCCAAAAAAAACCGCTTTTTCCGGCAGAACATGGTGGGCGCAAACAATCGGGCATCCAGACCTTAGAGAAAAAAAGCTTATCATTCAGATTGTCCCAGGAAAAAACCATTACCGGCAAAGTTACTGATGAAAATGGGGAAGGGCTGCCAGGCGTAAATATCCTGGTGAAAGCCACTACCACAGGTACCGTTACTGATATAGATGGGAATTTTCGGTTGAGTGTGCCTGATGATGCAGCGACTCTGGTGTTTTCTTCAGTGGGGTACATTACTGAAGAAGTAGCCATAAGCAACCGGGCAGTGATCAATTTGGAGATGTCGCCCGATATTACATCCCTCTCCGAGATTGTGGTAGTAGGATACGGGGCTGTGAAAAAAAGTGACCTGACGGGCTCTGTATCTTCCATTTCTCAAGAAGACATTACGGCACTGCCTGTCAATAATGTGCAGCAGATCATGCAGGGACGGGCACCGGGGGTACAGGTGATCCAGAATTCTTATGCGCCCGGGGGCGGCATCAGCGTGCGCATCCGGGGGGCCAACTCTATTTTGGGCGGCAACGATCCGCTTTATGTGGTAGATGGTTTTATTGGCGGTATTGGACTGGATGCCATTAACCCGAATGATATCGAATCTATTGAAATATTGAAAGATGCTTCGGCCACGGCCATTTACGGATCCCGGGGAGCCAATGGTGTGGTGATTATTACTACCAAAAGAGGGAAAAAAGACACCGATAACATCAGTTTTGATGCTTATTACGGTGTACAGCAGGTAGCCAACACCATAGACGTAATGAATGCCCGCCAGTTTGCAGAGATTGCCAATGCCCGGGTACTGAACGATGGGGGTACTGAGGTGCCTTTTTCCGACCTGAATAATTTACCTTATGATACCGATTGGAAAGATGAGATTTTCCGAACAGCCCCTATTCAGAATTATTCCCTTTCTTTTAACGGGGGGAATGAAAGTACCCAATACCTGGTTTCTGCCAATTATTTTGACCAGGGTGGTATTGTGTTGAATACAGACTTTACCCGGGGCACCATCCGGGCCAATCTCGACAAACAAATTGGCCGCTTCAAGGTTTCCAACAGTTTTCAGGCCAGTCGTATTGTAGAAAATGGCCTTCCTGAAGGAGTAGATCAGGGGCCTGTTTCACTGGTAATTACTGATTATCCTACCCGGCCGGTGATGGAGGAAGATGGTTCCTTTGCACAAATGGATATTCAGGAATATGGCGGGTTTAGCGATCCTATTGGAAATGGGGTAGCGGAAATCACGCAACGGCTTCGCGAGCGCAAAACCACCCGCTTGTTTGATATGCTATATGGAGAATATGAGATTATAGAAGGGTTGAAGGCTAAAGTTTCCCTGGGCGTGAATTACTCCAACAGTAGGTACGATGGTTATACGAAAAGGACCATCCCCGGCACAAATGTAAATGGAGTGGCTTCTATCTCGAGTTCAGAAACCATTGATATTCTGAATGAGAACACCCTTAGTTATAGCAAAATTTTTGGTTCACACTCCATCAATGCAGTGGCTGGATTTACCTCTCAGCGGAACGAAAACAAGTTTTTCAGTGCCGGGTCCAGGGATTTTGTAACCGATGTGCTGGAAACCGGGGACCTTTCTTCGGGCGCTGTGATAGATGTGCCGGAATCGGGAGGAACTATATGGAGCCAGCAGTCTGTGTTGGGAAGGATCAATTATGTGTTACAGGATAAATATCTGTTTACGGTAACGGGCCGGTACGACGGGTCATCCCGGGTAGCGGAACAAAACCGTTGGACTTTCTTCCCTTCCTTTGCCGTGGGATGGCGGGTGAATGAAGAAGCGTTTATGGCAGATATGAGCAGTATTTCTAACCTTAAGCTAAGAGTAAGCTGGGGGCAAACCGGTAACGATCGCATTCCTTCCTATTTGTCGCAGCAGCGCCTCAGCGCCAACACCCTTTCTTCCGGCGAACAGATTGTTGTGGGTTTGGCTCCTGTGAATTTACCAAGCTCTGAACTGGATTGGGAAGTAACCAGTCAGTTCGATGTAGGGCTGGATTTGGGTTTCATGGAGGAAAGAATCCGGGTTACGGCAGATTATTATCATAAAAAAACCACCAATTTATTGGCCCAAATCCAATTACCGCTTTCGGTAGGCTATAGTAATGTAACGCAGAACATTGGAGAACTCAAAAATACCGGAATTGAGCTGGGAATAGGTGCCGACCTGTTGGTGAATGAGTTTACCTGGACCCTGGAGGCCAACTTTTCTGCCAACTCCAATGAAGTAACCAAACTTAAAGATGGGAATGATGTATTCGCGGCAAGCTTGCCGGGTGGTGCAACCTCCGGATCTTTTCACATTATGCGTGAAGGAGAACCCCTGGCTTCGTATTATGGATACCTGTGGGGGGGATTGGATGAAGCCGGTGATATAACGTATCAGGACCTGGATGACAATGGCATGATTAACACAGAAGACCGGACCATCCTAGGCGATTTTTTTCCCGATTTTATCTATGGCCTTAATTCCAATTTTTCCTGGAAAGGTATAGAAATGAATATATTTTTTCAGGGAGTACAGGGAGCAGAACTGGTGCGCCTGGATAATTTCAGAAATGCCAATTCCCTCACACGCGGTTATAATCAGTTTGTAGAAGTAACAGATTACTGGACTCCTGAAAATACGGATGCAAAATACCCCCGCCCCCGCTCAGGCATCAATTTCAGAGGTTCTGACGAATGGGTAGAAGACGCTTCTTACCTTAGGTTAAAAAACCTTCAAATAGGCTATAACCTTCCTATCTCTAACATGGGAGTAGAATGGTTACGCTCAGTAAAAGTATATGCCTCTGCCCAAAATTTACTGACCATTACCAAGTATGAAGGATATGA
This sequence comes from Cyclobacteriaceae bacterium, assembly GCA_965230065.1. GTDB lineage: Bacteria > Bacteroidota > Bacteroidia > Cytophagales > Cyclobacteriaceae. The sequence goes on from OZ245942.1 coordinate 2,854,118, forward strand.
TCCTGAGATTAACAACTTTGGCAATAATAGGGTAGGAGGTAATGCGGATTTGCGATTGGGAGTTGATTTAGGCAGTTACCCTTCTGCCCGCACCTTTACTTTCGGCATAAACCTCGGATTATAATCATGACAACTATTATCCATAAAAAAGATATAAAGATGAAAAAGATATTATTACTATGTATGCTATCCCTGCTGATGGGTTGCGAAGGATACCTGGATGAGGAACCGGTCTCGTTTTTATCCGATGACCAATTCTACCAAACTGAAAACGATGCCATTGCTGCCGTCAATGCAGCGTATCAACCCTTTGCCACCAATGGCTATTACGGACAACAGTTTTTTGTGCAGGTAGAAATGAAAGCCGAATACTGCCTGGGCCGGGGTTCTCACCAGCCCTCCGGTGTTTATCAATTGGACCAAACCAATATAGGCCGCATTGCCGGGATCTGGCGGTTGGCCTATTTATCTATCAATCGGGCCAATGCGGTGATGGGCCGGATTCCTGACATGGAAATTGGCGGGGACCTGAAAACCAGGCTGCTTGCTGAAGCTCATTTTGTACGTGCCCTGAATTATTTCAATTTGGTACGCCTTTGGGGACCTGTACCATTGCAGGAAGAAGAAGTGGATGAAATTGTTCCCTTTTCTTTTCCCAGAACCCCGGTAGACGATATTTATGCGTTGATCATTGAAGATTTGCAACAGGCCGAACAGGGATTGAAAATGAAGTCTGAACAAAACGATCCTTCCGAACTTTTCAGGGCTACCGTAGGGGCAGCTCAGACCTTATTAGCGCATGTATACCTGACATTAGAACGGTATGATGAAGCCATGCAAAAAGCCGAAGAAGTGATCACTTCCGGTGAATATTCCCTGGAAGCTGAGCTTTTGGATATTTACGATGTGAACCGGGAAACCAATTCAGAAGATGTGTTTTCCATTAAATTTGCCAGAATAGATGGTTTGGGCAGTTCGCTTCCTGTGTATATCCATAATGTAAATGCAGGCTATTCCTCATCTGGATTCAGGACTATTTTGGGTAATACTGATTCATTCCTCTCTACCTGGGATGCAGAAGATTTGCGCAGAAACCTGAATTTATACAATACGCCCTTTGATTCTATGTTCCTGACAGCAAGTGAGCCTATTTTATACAAAAAATATATTGATAGTGAGGCACAAGGCAATCACGGCAACGACTTTCCGGTGTACCGATTGCCAGATGCCCTGTACATGTATGCAGAAGCCGATGTGCGCACCGATGGCAGTTTATCGGCACAGGGGCTGGAATATATCAATATGATCCGTCGCAGGGCCTATGGTAAAGACATCAATACCCCAGACCCTTCTGTAGATTTTGCTGCCGGATTATCAGCAGATGAATACCTGGATATTATCTTTGAAGAAAGAGGAAAAGAGTTTTTGCTGGAAGACAAGCGGTGGTTTGATATGTTACGGTACGATAGGGTAGAAGAACTGTTAACCGCTTCGGGGTTTACGTATTCCCCTTCAGTTTTGCTCTGGCCTATTCCTCAGGAAGAAATAGACAACAACGAAGCTTTAACACAGGCAGATCAAAATCCCGGATACTGATGAATAAACATCTTATATTTTTTCATAAAAAAATTGGAATCCCACTTTTTTTGGGGTTCCTTTTTATTCATTCTGCTTTTGCACAACAGCAAACCAAACCAAACATACTGTTTGTCCTGGCCGACGATCTTGGGCAGGAAGGTATCAGTGCTTATGGAGGTGAATTAGTAAATACACCGAATATAGACCGCCTGGCTGAGGAAGGGATGAAATTTACCAATATGTTTGTAAATCCCTATTGTACACCAACCCGGTCTGAATTGCTCACCGGAAGGTATCCTTTCAGAACGAATACTTTATTTCCTATTTGGGATTACGAACGACATAAGGAAAATGTGCTGGACAGGTCACAGCCCAGCTTTGCGCGGCAATTGAAAAAAGCCAATTACAAAACCGCTATTGCCGGTAAATGGCAGCTTTCGTTTTTATCGACCCAAGACTGGGTGCATGACTTCGGGTTCGATACCTATCAGTTTTGGCAGCTCATGAATGCGGATAATGAACGTACCACCCGGTACCACAATCCTTATTATCGCCGTGATGGTGAGGTAATATATTCAGATACCAAAGATCGGTATGGGCCGGATGTGCATGTAGACTTTCTGGTCGATTTTATGGAAAATACGCATGCGGAAGGCCAGCCATTTATGGCGTATTATACCGCTTTGTTACCACATTATCCATGGGTGCCAACGCCCGATAGCAAAGAGCATACTGTGCCTGACGACAATCTTCATGGACAGGGTACACCTAAGTTTTACCCCGATATGATTCGGCGACTCGACCACAATGTGGGGCGGTTGTTGAATACACTGGAAAAGTTGGGGATTGCTGACAATACGCTGGTGATTTTTCTTACTGATAACGGTACCGACCAACGGTTGTACTCAAGAATACATGGGCAAACTTTGTATGGAGGGAAAGCCACCTTGACTGACAGGGGAAGTCATGTACCACTATTAATGCGTTGGCCTGGTCATATAAAACCAGGAAGCATCAACAGTAATATGATTGAAGCAGCGGATTTTTTGCCAACATTTTGCGAAATTGCCGGAGCGCCTTTACCCGGGCAGTTTATTGACGGGCAGAGTTTTGCGAAAAGCCTTTCCGGCGATGGGATAATCGAGTCAAAGGAATGGGTACATATTCAGAAGCAGGAAGGACGATATCTTAGAACAAAAGAGTGGATAGTAACTGATAAAGGGGAATATAAAAAGGTACAGCCTTATCCCTATGATGCTGTTACCGTGGACAAGGACAATTTGTACCCGTCCCTAAAGAAAAAGTTAGAAGCTTTAGAGGAGAAATTACTACAGTTACAACCAACAAATGATAAATAACTCTAATATTGTTGATTAATCCTGGTGGGATAGGTTAGCTTGTTTTTTGCATATTTTTTTTCACTTTAAACTTTAAAAAAGTGAAAGCAATGACAGAAAACGAAATATCTTATCAAATCATCGGGGCTGCCATAGAATTACATAAAAATGTAGGCCCGGGACTTTTAGAATCAACTTTTGAAAACGCATTGGCATTCGATTTAAGGGAATTAGGATTGGACGTAAGGCAGCAGTTTCCGATGCCATTTATTTATAAAGAAGTAAAAATGGAGATAGGTTACAGAATAGATTTGCTGGTGGAAAACAAAGTAATCATAGAGATAAAATCTTTAGAAAACCTGGCACCTGTACATTTCGCGCAGACCCTGACTTATCTGAAGTTATCCAATAAGAAATTAGCCTTATTGATTAACTTTAACACAAAAGTACTAAAAAGTGGCATCCATAGAATCGTAAATAACTTATAAAATAATCCCTTCGCGCCCTCTGCGTGATTTCCTCTTTGTGGCCTTTGCGTGATAAAAAAATGTTTCACGCAAAGGTCGCAAAGATTAAAAACGCAAAGAGTGCAGAGGCAACTGCTAAAACCTAAAACAAATGAAAATTACGAACCTTTTTATTCTACTATTTTTCCTGCTAGGACTGTTTCACTGTACAGAAAACAAACCAGTTGAAACCGAAAATGCCTACCAGGCCGATGTCATCATTTACGGTGGCACAGCCGCTGCCGTAACTGCTGCGGTACAAACCAAAAAAATGGGAAAATCTGTGATTGTGGTCTCACCCGATGTGCACTTGGGCGGACTTTCTTCCGGAGGACTGGGTTTTACTGATACGGGTAACAAATCAGTAATTGGCGGGCTGGCCCGGGAATTTTACCATCGGCTGTACCTGCACTATCAGAAGCCTGAATCCTGGCAATGGCAGCAACAATCAGAATATGGCAACAAAGGGCAGGGCACACCTGCCATGGATGGCGATGCCCGTACCATGTGGATATTTGAGCCTCATGCCGCCGAAATGGTTTTTGAAGATTTTGTAAAAGAAAATGAGATTGAAATCTACCGGGACGAATGGCTGAATAGGGATGGAGGCGTAATTGTAGAGGAAGGCCGCATCACTTCCATAGAAACCCTGAGTGGTAAAGTTTTCAAAGGCAAAATGTTCATGGATGCCACTTACGAAGGCGACCTCATGGCCACTGCCGGGGTGAGCTACCACGTAGGCCGGGAAGCCAACAGTGTGTATGATGAAGAGTGGAATGGAATACAAACCGGAGTTTTGCACCACCAGCATTGGTTTAAAGCTGATATTTCTCCATACGTAGTGCCGGGCGATCCTTCCAGCGGATTGCTACCCCGTGTTTCAGGAGAAGACCCTGGAGAATATGGGGAAGGCGATGACAAAATACAGGCGTATTGCTTCCGCATGTGCCTGAGCAACCATCCCGACAACCGGGTGCCTTTTCCCCGTCCCGAAGGATACGATTCTACCCAGTACGAACTTCTTGCTCGCGTATTTGACAGCGGGTGGCGACAAACTTTCAATAAGTTTGATCCCATCCCCAACCGAAAAACCGATACCAACAATCACGGCCCCTTCAGCACTGACAATATCGGCATGAATTACGATTATCCGGAAGCTTCCTATGAGCGTCGGAAAGAAATCATCAAAGAGCATGAAACGTATCAGAAAGGGTTAATGTATTTCATCGCCAACGACCCGCGGGTACCCGAAGATGTACAAAAAGAAATGCAATCCTGGGGACTGGCCAAAGATGAATTTACCGACAATGGCAACTGGCCCCACCAAATCTATGTGCGGGAAGCCCGCCGCATGATCGGTGATTATGTAATGACAGAAAACGATGTGCTGGACAAAAGGGAAACGCCCAACTCGGTCGGTATGGGTTCTTATACCATGGACTCGCACAATGTACAGCGGTATATAAAACCTGATGGATATGTGCAAAATGAAGGGGATATAGGTGCCAAAGTACCCGAACCTTATGAAATCGCTTACAGCTCCTTAGTACCTAAAAAAGAGGAGTGTGAAAATCTTTTGGTCCCTGTGTGCGTATCCAGCTCCCACATTGCTTTTGGTTCTATCCGCATGGAACCCGTGTTTATGATTTTGGGGCAATCTGCTGCTACCGCTGCCGTAATGGCCATGGAAGAAGGCATTCCTGTGCAGGATATTGACTACCAAAAACTCAAGGCCCAACTACACGAAGACAAACAACGCCTGACATTGGAAGATACAGAATAAAAATACCGTGTCCCCCGATTTATTCGGGGGCCTCCAACAAATTACAGAGCAGGGTCTCTGGCGCCGGACTCATATCTTAGAGGTAAATATAAAGTTTGAAATAAGCAATAACTGACCAAGACGGCAGACAGCGTCTGGTGCAAGTTTTCTAGAGAGTAACTAAACAACCAAAACAATAACTTAACCCATGAAAAAACTCATCTTCTTCCTATTCAGCACAATACTATTCGCCTGTTCCCCCACTCAGCAGGAATCCCAAAACACGGAAGAAAATGCCTACGATATCGTAATTTACGGAGGCACTTCTGGCGGAATAGCCGCGGCCATACAAGCAGCCCGTATGGGCAAATCGGTAGTATTAATAGAGCCGTCGCAGCGCATTGGCGGACTCACCACAGGTGGGCTGGGACAAACCGATATTGGCAACAAAGTGGCCATTGGTGGTATATCCAGGGAGTTTTACCAAAATATCCGCGAATATTACGACGACCCGGCCCACTGGGAATGGCAAGACAGAGATGCTTACATTGACGGTGGACAAACCCGCACTGAAGAAGGAGAGAATGCCATGTGGACTTTTGAGCCTTCCACCGCCCTTCAGGTATACAAAGACATGATTGCGGCAGAAAACATTGAACTGGTAATGGGCGAAAAACTCAACCGGAAAAGTGGAGTGATGAAAGAAGGGGCTACCATTACCCAAATCACCATGGAAAATGGCAAAACCTACCAGGGCAAGATGTTCATGGATGCCTCCTACGAGGGCGACCTGCTGGCAGCTGCCGGGGTAGACTACCACGTAGGCCGTGAAGCCAACAGCGTGTACGGTGAAACCTACAACGGCGTGCAATTGCTGGAAGGCCACCAGTTTCCTGATGGGGTAGACCCTTACGTAACTCCCGGCGACCCAAACAGTGGTTTGTTATGGGGCATCAGTACCGGAGAACTGGAAGAGCAAGGCAGCGGCGATACACTGGTGCAGGCGTATAATTTTCGCATTTGCCTCACCAATAATCAGGAAAACATGGTGCCCATTACCGAGCCGGAAAATTACGATGTTTCCCGGTACGAACTCATGGCCCGCCTTTTTGATGCACAGCCCGATATGCGCAAAATCAACCAATACTTTATCTGGAGCCACATGCCCAATGCCAAAACCGACATCAACAACCGGGGGGGCTTCTCTACCGATATGATCAACATGAACCATGCCTACCCCGAGGCTTCTTACGAAGAGCGGGCAGCCATCATCCAGGAGCATGTAGACTATACCAAAGGCTTGCTGTATTTTTATGCCACCGACCCGCGGGTACCCAAAGTGCTTCAGGAAGAAGTGAGCCAATGGGGATACCCTAAAGATGAGTATGTAGATAATGGTAATTGGTCGCCCCAGTTGTATGTACGGGAAGCCCGCCGTTTGATTGGGGAATATGTGATGACCCAGGCCAATTGCGTGGGGGAAGAAGAAGTACAAGATCCTATTGGGCTGGCTGCTTACACCATGGACTCGCACAATTGCCAGCGTATAGTCGTAGACGGGCAAGTGAAGAACGAAGGAAACGTAGAAATAGGTGGTTTCCCTCCTTATCCTATTTCTTACAAATCCATCACGCCCAAAAAAGCGCAGGCGACTAACCTGTTGGTGCCCGTTTGTCTTTCTGCTTCTCATATTGCCTTCGGTTCTATCCGTATGGAGCCGGTTTTTATGGTACTGGGGCAATCGGCTGCCACTGCTGCTGTTATGGCTATTGATAAAGGAGTAGCTGTACAAGACCTGCCCTATGCCCCATTGAAAGAAAAATTGGAAGCAGACCAGCAAAGGCTCAGTTATTCGGCAAAGTAAGTACCCAGCCATATTAATTTCGCATCATTGCAATCGGATTGCCGAAGCTACGAGGTACGTGTGAGTCGGACTTCCGAAGCAGCATTTTGTTGATTATGAGGAGGATAGCTGCTTCGATATCAGGTTGCCCGAGCCATCCGATTCGTTCTACCATGATAGAACCGGACTGATGGCTATCGGCTCAGTGAAGATAGCCGTCAGTCCGGGGGGGAACCTCCCATGGATTGGTTTTATGAAACCTTAGACGGAGTACACTTCAATGCAGCCTTGCCTTTGATTTGTAGCATAAGGTTGGCTAAATATACGGATGAGCAGTATATTTTTATTAAATTGTTTTCAGTTATGATCAATACCTATGACTTGAAAATCAGCCAACCGGATAATTTTAAGCAGCTTGCTGTAAAGGATATGCTTTTTGTGTACTATCATTGTCCGCAGGTGGAAAAACAATTAAAACTTTTCACCCATTTTAATGAAATCGCCTTTACACTGTCTGGCAAAAAAACAATCTACCAGGGGGGTAAATCATGGGTGCTTACTGAAAATAAATCCCTTTTCTTTCGCAAGGCAGCGTATAAACAGGAATTGGACGAAACTGCCGGTTGGGAAGTGCTTGCCTTTTATTTTAAGGATAATTTTTTACGGAAAGTTTTCCATGAGTATAAATTCCATTTGCCCCTGAAAAACCTGCCCAAGCCACCCAAAGAAATGTTCATTGAAATAAAAGTGAACGAAACTGCCCGTGCATTTTTTTTCAGTATTTTACCGTATTTCAGCCATAAACACCCCCCACCCGCAAGCCTGCTTGAGCTAAAGTTCAAAGAATTGCTTTTTACCATTTTATCAGACCCTTCCAATAAGGATTTACTGGCTTATGTCAACAGTATACAAAATCAATACAAAACACCGCTATGGGAGGTAATGGAAGCCAATTATACATTTAATTTAACCATCGATCAATTTGCTAAAATTGCTGAACGCAGTACAGCAACCTTCAAAAGGGAATTCCGCGAATATTACCACACCACTCCGGGTAAATGGCTGACCCAAAAAAGACTGGAACATGCCAAACTGATGATAGAAACCAGTAATAGCCTTGTGAGCGAGATTGCCTACGATAGCGGATTTGAAAATTTATCCCATTTCAGCAGGGTTTTTAAGGAAAACTATGGGCTTACTCCCAGCGCATACCGGAAAAAGAGCAAGGGGTAATAAAATAATCCTTTAAGAACGAATTTGCCCTGTAAAGCAAAAACATTGAACGTTTCAGAAAAATGGTTAAGGCCCTCCCTATGTAAATTTGTAGTGATGCAAATGATAATTAAACCCATTTTAATTATGGAAAATTTGAAAAAAAGCATTTCAAAAGGAAGCCCACTGGTTTTGTGTATTTTATCAGTGGTTTTGGCTTCGTGTAATTATTCTAATAGTAACCAAAAAACTGAAGAAATGATGAAAGAAACTAAAGAGATGCCTACCTTCGTTATTGAAAGAGAAGTAGAAAATGTGGGAAATTCAACCCCTGAAGAATTGAAGGTTATTGCGCGGGAATCTAATGCAGCACTAAAAGAACTGGGGCCTGATATACAGTGGCAACACAGTTATATTGTTGGCAATAAAACCTATTGTGTTTACAAAGCAAGGGATAAATCTTTAATAGTAGATCATGCCAGGAAGGCAGGGGCACCAGCAAATTCAATTAGCCAGGTCTCCGCGATCATCGACCCAAATACTGCAGAGTAACCTCATCGGTCTGACCGCTCTTGTGTTTCTGAAAATAGCGGTCAGACCGATTATCAAATTATTTTCAACCTGCGGCACTAAGCCTTAAAGTATTCAGTGGTATAAAAGTTCATACGCTTGGGTTATTTATCCATTTGTAAACGATTATTATTACTTACAAACGTTTACAAACACCTATATGCAAAAGGTTAAAAAACACCTGTAAATAGTATTTTGATTAATTATTTGTTGCAAAACAGTATATTTACACAAGCATGTATAGCAGTTTTTCTGATAATGTATGGCTTTTAAATACACAAAATAGAAATAGAAAAATAGAATGTGCGTCAATACCCCCGTTAGGGGCAAGCAAAGAGCAACGTTATGATTCTTTAATATTTTAAGAGGATGGAAGATAAACAAGCTATTTTTTCTGATTTACATTTAAAGATGATTAAAGCTGGTTTTCAATTCGAAAAAGAACAAAAACCAAATTATCAAAATAGAGCAAAAGAACTAAAGTATGTTCATCCTAGACTTATTGAAAAGTTGAGTAAGAAAGGGAGGGCTATCGGAGCCATAAAATTCTACATCAAACCTATTTCAGATGATGTAAATAGTGAAATTGGATTAGTAAACGGTAAAACAAGTAGCTTACAAAGTGATGGAAACTTTATAAATGCAAACCGCAGCGATACGCACGACAATGCTCCTGCATGGGTAAATAGTAATAATGAGAAAATATTAGATAAACTGCTTAATCAAATCACTAACTATATACTGCCTAACAGCAAAACTGAAAAGACAAATTTTAGCAAGGAGAATACCAATGAGAAAAGAGTTTCCAGATTAGCTTTCAACTTGATGAATGGATGGGTTAAGCCTTCAGGACCATATGGAAAAAGTAATCATAAAGATTCACATGAAGCAAAATATGGATATGGTCATGAAGAGTGGTTGTTTGATACTAGTAAACTTATTGAAGGGTATCATTATGGATTCTTAGAGCCTATAAGAAAGCAGCAGGATGCATATGTGGGAAGAACTTTTAATGTATGGCTTTATACAATTGATAGTGTAAGTAAAAGCAGATATTGGGTTGGAGAAATATTAAATCTTGAAGTTATAACTCAGAGTGAAGCGAATTCAATAAAAGCTATATACAAAAAGAAAGGTTGGCTAAAAGAAATGGAAGAGCAAATAATTGAATCAGGTGCAAACAATCAAGGCTTTTCTGATTGGGAAGGAGTTGATTTGTATAATGTGCGATTCAAACCAAAGAATTTAATTGTAAATGATCCTTATGCTGAACTTTCTCCAAATCACCCGATTGTAGACTTGTCAAGATATACGTTTGCACACTTCAAGGATGAATTTGCTATTGCATTAGGTAATGAAAGCAAGGAACCTTTTTCGTTTAGTCCTGATGAAAATGATACAAACTCAGAAGGATCAGATGGAGTAAAAAGAACCCAACACAAAAGAGAACTCAAAACAATTGAGATAACATACTTACACAAAGCAATAAGCAAGAAATTGACTATAGTACTTAAGCAAATATATGGTAAGTCAAATGTAAAAGCAGAACATCCAAGTGGAATTGGAGCAAATAAGGTTGATATTGTTGTAAATTCAGAAACTGAAGGACTTATATTTTATGAGATAAAAACATATAATTCTGTAAAATCAAGCATTCGGGAAGCTATTGGACAGTTATTTGAATATTCTTTTTGGCCAAATGTTAATAATGCAAATCAACTTATCATTTTAACGCAAAAACACAGTGATATAGAAGATGTTAAATGTTACTTCAAACATTTGAGAGAAAAACTAGGAATACCAATTTACTATCAATGGTTTGACATTGAGAATAATGAATTATCAGAAAAATATTAAATTTTTGTAGATCGTAACTTTGGCTACTAAGTAAATTGACAGGTTTGTGTTTCAAATTCCTTTACGATTTCATACAATATCCGTTCATATCAAACTGACACCTCCTGCCTGATGATATGAAAAAAGAGGTAGATGACTATGTTGACTTTCTCCAATCAAAAACTATTGTTAATCAAAATACTACAAACAGTATTTGGATTATTCAGGAATAAGCGGAAACTTAAAGGCTGAAAACCCGAATCTTAACTTTTTCAGTCAACAACGCTTTATCACCTTATGAAATTACCTATTTACTTTTTCGCTATCCTCATTTGTATATCCTGCCAAAGTAAAAAAGAAGAAACGGCCACAACGGAGGAAATACCCCAAAAACCCAACATCGTGGTCGTATTTACCGACGACCAGGGCTACCGGGACGTGGGTGTATACGGCGCCCCTGATTTTGAAACACCCCACCTGGACCAAATGGCCGCCGAAGGCATTCGCTTTACCGATTTTTATGTATCCCAGGGCGTTTGCTCGGCTTCCCGTTCATCTTTGCTCACGGGTTGTTATGCCAACCGGGTAAGCATTCACGGTGCCCTCATGCCACCGGCACAGGTTGGCCTGCACCCTGATGAAACCACCCTGGCTGAAATCTGCAAATCGCAGGGATATGCCACCGCCATGTATGGCAAATGGCACCTGGGGCATCGCCCGGGCCTCTTCCCAACCGATCAGGGTTTTGATCAGTACTATGGGCTGCCCTATTCCAACGATATGTGGCCCAAGCACCCCAATAACGAAAACTTTGACTTTCCCCGCCTGCCCGTTTATCAAAACGACTCCATCGTAGGCTACCTGGATGAGGATCAGAATAGGCTCACCACCGAGTATGCAGAGCGTGCCGTGCAGTTTATTGAAGAAAACAAAGACCAGCCTTTCTTCCTCTACATGGCCCACAGCATGCCGCACGTACCCCTGTACGTTTCTGATAAATTCAGGGGGAAATCTGAAAACGGCCTGTATGGGGATGTGATTATGGAAATAGACTGGTCGGTAGGCCAAATACTGGAAACCCTTGAAAAGCATGGGTTGGATGAAAATACACTCGTAATCTTTACTTCTGATAACGGGCCTTGGCTGTCGTATGGCACCCATTCCGGTTCGGCCTTGCCCCTGCGGGAAGGAAAAGGCACGGCGTTGGAAGGAGGCGTGCGTGTGCCCTGCATCATGCGTTGGCCCGGCCACATCCCGGCAGGTGCGGTACAGGAAAAACCAGCCATGACCATCGATATTTTACCCACCGTAGCCAAACTGATAGACGCAGATTTGCCGGAGAAAAAGATAGATGGAAAAAATATCTGGCCGTTGATGGCCAATGAACCGGGTGCCGAAAACCCGCACGAAGCCTACTATTTTTACTACAAACGCAACGAGCTGCATGGCATGCGCATGGGCAAATGGAAACTGTATTTCCCCCACGAATACCGCTCCATTGAAGGGCGGGAAGGTCGGAGTGACGGTATGCCCATCCCCTACAACAACCACATGAAAATGGGGCTGGAGCTGTACGACCTGGAAAATGACATCAGCGAAACCTCCAACGTAGCCGAACAGCACCCCGAAGTAGTAGCCAAAATGCAAAAAGTGGCCGACCAAATGCGCGAAAAACTGGGCGACAGCCTCAAAGACATAGAAGGCTCCGAAGTGCGTGAGCCTGGTAGGGTAGAAGAAGTGGAGAGTTGATGGCTCATCCGGAGAACGGGCTTCCCAGCCCGTGCCCAGGTAATAAAACCCGAAGCAGGCGCAGGGCGTCCTCGTCCTGTGCCGAAAAGTTTCCTGGGATGTGGAAGAATACAAAAAGAAATTACCTGAATACGAAGCAAAACAAAGGAAGTAAAGAAAGAACCTTTCTCCCATCTTAGCCCAAACAGGCTCAGGACGTCCTCGTCCTGGGCCGAACAACCCCGCGTTACCATCTCCTATTGGGGTTTTTTACGCAGGTTCGCTTGCAGCAAACCTTCAGGGAGAATGTAATACCTGAAACTTAGTATTCTTTTGTTTTGTTCCATTATTAGTTAACTTTGTTAAATGGAGCAAAGGCGACAAATCTTGTTTTTCAAGAACTATTTTAATGATTTTTTTGAACCATTAAATGACAAATTGAAGAATAAGATTGATCAAGTCTTGTACATGATTCGAATTGTCGACCGGATTCCGTCTAAGTTCTTTAAACACCTGTCAGGAACTGATGGATTGTTCGAAATTCGAGTCGAATATCAAGGTAACATCTATCGGGTTTTTTGCTGTTTTGATGAAGGTAACCTCGTGGTACTTTTCAATGGATTTCAGAAAAAATCGCAAAAAACTCCGAAGAAAGAAATTCACCGAGCCTTAAAAATTATGGATGAATATTTTGAACTCAAACGTAAATCAAAATGACCCAGCACATAACAACATTTGACGAACATTTAAACAACCGATACGGCCCCATTGGCACTACTGAACGCACAAACTTTGAACTTAAAGCGAAAGCTTTTGCCATTGGTGAAATCATTCGGGAAGCCCGTAAAGAAGCTAAATTGACACAACAGCAACTTGCCGACCGAACAGGAACAAAAAAGAGCTTCATTTCAAGAATTGAAAATGGACAAAGCGACATTCAACTCTCAACCCTGTATAAACTTATAGAAATGGGACTCGGCAAACGAGTTAACCTGACAATCGGATAAGAACAAGAACCCATGCGCAACCTAACCCTCATCATCCTCCTCGCTGCCTTATTTTCCTGCCAACCCAAAGAGGAAAACCGGCCTGCCCGTCCCAACATCATCTACATCCTGGCTGACCAGTGGCGGGCGCAAGACATTGGCTATGCCGGAAACCCTGAGGTGATTACGCCCAATCTGGATAAGCTGGCGCAACAAAGTGTGGTGTTTACCAATGCTGTTTCGGGCTGTCCGGTATGCTCCCCACACCGGGCGAGTTTGCTCACCGGGCAGTACCCCCTCACGCATGGGGTGTTTTACAATGACAAACCGCTTAAAAATGAAGCCCTTACCATCGCTGAAGTATTAAAAGATGAAGGTTACCAAACAGGGTACATTGGCAAGTGGCATGTAAACGGACATACCAAAGGCGAAACCTACCGGGAAAGCCGGAATGCTCCCGTGACTGAGGACCGGCGGCAGGGTTTCGATTTCTGGAAAGTGAATGAATGTACCCACAATTATGTAGATGGGTTTTATTACGACGAACAAAACAAAAAACATTTCTGGGAAGGGTACGATGCTTTTGTACAGACTGACACGGCCATCCAATACATGCGAACAAAGGCCGAAAATGATCCTTTTCTGCTCTTCCTTTCCTGGGGGCCACCGCATGCACCCTATCAAACGGCTCCTGAAGAATATCAACAATTGTACGCCAATCCGGAGAAAGTTACTTTGCGGGAAAATGTGCCTGAAGAAGCAGCCGATAAAGCCCGTGAGCAAATCGCCGGATATTATGCCCACATTGCAGCCCTGGACAAAGCCATCGGTGATATTTTACAAGCATTAAAAGAGAATAACCTGGAAGAAAATACCATCCTGGTGTTTACCTCCGATCATGGGGATATGCTGTGGTCGCACGGGATGGTGAAGAAGCAAAAACCCTGGGACGAGTCCATCATGGTGCCCTTTTTGGTGCATTACCCGGCCAAACTGGGTACAGTAGGCAAAAAAATAGAAACGCCCATCAATACCCCGGACATCATGCCTACCCTTTTGGGGCTGAGCGATGTTAGCATTCCGGAAACCGTAGAAGGGAAAGATTTTTCTGCCCTGATAAGCAGCAATGATACGCAAAACCTACAGGATTCGGCAGCGTTGATCCAATGCCCAGTACCTTTCCATCAGTGGAATTACCAGAAAGGCGGCCGGGAATACCGGGGCGTACGCACCCCCCGTTATACCTATGCCCGCGATTTGCAGGGTCCCTGGTTGCTATACGACAACCACCAAGACCCTTTCCAGCTAAATAACCTCATCAACCAGCCGGAATATGCCCAAATCCAATCAGTGCTGGACAACGAATTGGAAAAAAAGCTGGCAGCCACCAATGATGAATTTTTACCCGGTGATGTTTATATGGAACGTTGGGGGTATGCTTATGATTTTCAGGATAGTATTAGATGAAATTGCAAACTCATTCTAGCTGCAAGCTACAAGCAATTTATTCTAGCTTGTAGCTTGAGGCTCACAGCTATAGGCTTTAGCAAGCTAATACCTGTAAGCCACTTTATGCCGGTTAAACAACCTTCTGAATTTTCCACATTCCATATCGCCAACTGTGCGGAAGGTACTGCTTTTGTAAACAGGTTCTTCGTTTAATTTTTTTGAAGCTTCACTGAGAGCAATGTGTGCATTTTCTTTGTCAATCAGTAAATATTGCAGGGTGTTGTTGAATGTCGGTATCATGGTCAATGTATTTAAAAGTTTTACAAAATTGTTGCTGTAATACATTATGCCAAGCCTGTGCCAACTGGAAAATATGCGTTTTTGAGCGATATAAGCTGTTTTTGAAAATGGCTCCTGTTCGTTTTCGGACACACACGCTTCACTTCTGAACACTGAAACTTGTCTTTTTTCCAAGAAACAACCCTTCTGAGCAATGTACATAGAGATACTAATTTTTTGGTAAATAAAAGCAAAACAGATTATGTTAGAGAAATTATCTCAGAGGGAATAGCAGGTATGATACCTTATAGAAGTATTCGCAGTTGGAATAATAAAAGAAAGAAGACCGATTAAGTACCGGCCTTCTGTGGATTTATTTTTTTTTCTTATACTTAAATTGTCCTGTGATGCCGGGCTTTCCATTTACCGACTCAGTTGCTTTTAGCGGAAACCCTTCTGTATCATATTCGTAACTGTAGCTATAGTAAATGTTGAGGGGATTTCCTTTCATTATTTTCATAGAGTTGTTGGGTTGTGGGTTAATGTTTGGAATATACATATCGCTCCAGAAAAACGGCTTTAGATTTTTATGGGTATCATAATCCTGGTATTCTACCTGGTAGGTAATTTCAAAATTGTTTGCAGAAGTTTTGGTTCGTTCGGTCATGGCTTTAATATTTCCATCCGGATAATATGCCAAATCAGATTTAAGCACTGCATAAGTTTGGTCATTTTGCACAACCGAATCAGTCACCGATATCAGTCGGCCTGCATTGAACAGGAAATAACTTTTTCCGAGCAGTCCATGCTGGGGCGAGTGTTTCTCTGTTCTATGCAACTGATTACCCTGATAATGATAGGTAACCGTAAAGATCAGGTGATCATTCATCCGTACTTCATCTGAGGCAGCCCTGCCATCGCTGTCATACATGATTATATGTTCCAAAAGACCCACTGAGTTTGGGTCTCCAATCACATTGTTCCAGGATTGGAAGTAACGGGTCAGGCGATGTTGGTTATCATAATTGAATTCCGTATAATCTGTAGCAGAATATTCTATCTTTTGAAGCAATTTGGTGGTCGTATCAATTGGAGGTAGCACCTCATCTTCCGAACATCCGATCAGGATGATCAGGAAGTATAATATATACTTTTTCATAGATTCTCTTCTTCATTAAATAAGTATTAATTACATGCTTGAAATGGTTTTATTGCATTAAAAAAACAATTAATGCGATCTGCCACATCAAGCTATATGCCAAATAATAAAACTCACTTATTTAATAAATTAAGGCCATAGAATAAAAGGTGAGTGCCCGTTACCGGACACTTTTATTCCGGTTTTGAACACTGGGTATTTTCTCTTTTTCCCTCAACTGCATCATAATTTGCTTGATAGAAATGAAATGCATGTAATAGGCGAGAGGCACCAGAAAGGCTGGCAGCCAAATGATGGGGAAATAGGCGACAATGGTATTGGCAGGTTCGTTCATAAATACCCTGAACGGTGTGGGCATGGAAAGAATCGCCGTAATCACAATGTTTGCCAATAAGGCCAGTCCGACAATGTTCCAGGCCAATAGTATTTTAGGTTTGTTGGCAAAAAAATAAGCAAAGAACGGAGCCGTAAGGCCCACCAAAATATCCCAGTTCCGGCCTTCAAAGGTCATTTGTTCTGGCAGTAGCCCAATTACAAAAAGTTGCCACAAAAAGATTTCTACCACTACCCGGAACGATTGTATCCACACCGGCCAGGAGAGTGGTACTTTTTCCAATAAACTGTTAAACTTTTTGTTTCGAAAAAGAAGAACCAAACCGATGATGGGCACCGCCAAAACCAAAAACATCCGGGGTGGCACATGGCTGAAATTTGCGAAAAACCCCTGCCAGGCTGCCAGGCTGATCACCGTTAGCCACAAACCGATGGCTACCAAAGCAGGTATTGGATTTCCTCTTTTTTTATGAATAGCCCAGATCAGGAGTGCCAGGCAAACCAAAGTGAGCAGTATAAAACCTGCGCTTATCCATGTGAATGTGATTGTACCCATATTTCATGATTTTTATTGTTGGGACGAAAATAAGCAAAGAGGCAAAAGAGTAGGTTGACAAAAATTGCTAATTTTTACGCAGGGCAGAAGGAGGACAGTTGAAGTGTTTTTTGAACATTCGGCTAAAGCTGCTTTTGTCTTCCAAACCTACCATTAATCCAACTTCTTGTATAGGCAGTGAAGAACCTTTCAACAACTCCCGGGCTTTTTCCAGCTTTGTTTGCAATATAAATTGATGGGGCGTTACCCGGTAATACGCCTTGAAAGCACGCAGGAAATGAAACTTTGACATTGTAGCTGTCGCTGCAAGTTCTTCCAGCGAAATATTTTTTTCAGCATGGGAATAAATGTAATCGGCAGCCTGCCCAATCCTTTTGAAAATTTCCTGGCGGGTAGCGGCTTTCGCACTTTTTATGCTTTCTGATTTTCTGTGTTTGTCTGTTTCAACTTCCATTAGTTGATACCCTAGCTTTGCAAGCAATTCATGCACAAACAGGGAATGTTCGGTACTCTTTTGTGCATGGCGATGGAGTTGTTGCAACAGGTTTTTGATATTGGCATTGAAGGGCGTAATCTGGTTGAAAAAACTAAAAGTTGCTTCAGGAGATTCAGGATTATCCAGCAGCTTTTCATGGCCCGAGAGATAATCGTGTACTAAGTCTGCAAAAAAAGCTGAACCGAAATGTATATTGAACGTTTCGGTAGGCTTTTCGCTTTCTACAATCAGAGAGTAATACTGGCTTTCGTTGGTGATAAAAAAATGTCGGTTATCGAGCTTTACCTGATATTTATCGGCTTTCACATAGCTTTCTCCAGAGATATTACAGAAAAGGGAAAACGTACCTTTGATATCAGGGCGGTACGATTGGGCTGTTTGTGTATTCAGGATAACCGTAGGCCACCCCTGTTGTACTAAAGCAGCACGGTTCCATCCCCGGCGATTTTGGAAAGCCGTTTCTGCCTGCTTTTTCAGCCAGTGGTAGTCTGGAAATGCCTTGAGGATCATGGGTGTGTGTTTTTGTAAAGATAAGATTTAAAGCCCTGAATATGTAAATTGTGAGTAGTTTTATAAATTGGGCGTTTGTACGACGAAACTGCAGTCGCTTCGGCGATCCGATTCGTCATACATTACAACCCACAGTAAAACTACCACTTATGCACAATGACCACAACCACTGGAGCCGAAGAAAATTTACAGGCACTTTAGCCTTGGCAGGAATAACTTCACCCCTATGGGCATCTTCTGCCAGCCTGTTTACACCTAAACAAAATCCCTATAAAATTTACTGTTTTACCAAGCCGCTGGACAAGCTGGAAACACCCCAGCTCATGCAGGTACTAAAACAGGCAGGCTTGGATGGTCCCGACCTCACCGTAAGGTCTGGCGGGCATGTGCTGCCCGAAAATGTGGAAAAAGAACTGCCCGGGGTGGTAAAAGAAGCCGAGGCACATGGGCTGGAAATTAAACTCATGGCCACACGCATCAACAATGCCGATGACCCGGCTACCGAGGTTATTTTAAAAACGGCTGCTGACGTTGGGATAAAAGATTACCGCATGGGCTACATAAAGTACGACTTTGATAAAGGCATTGTGGAAAGCCTGGATGCATTTAAACCCCAGCTTGCCAAACTGGAAGCCCTGAACAAAAAATACGGACTGCATGCGGGCTACCAAAACCATGTAGGCACCCGGGTAGGCGGGCAAATATGGGATTTGTGGTATCTTTTCAATAAGGTGAAGCCTGAATACATCGGTTGCCAATACGACATCCGCCATGCCGTAGCAGAAGGGGGAGAAGCCTGGCCTGTGCCCCTGAGACTGATTACCCTTTATATCAAAAGCATAGTTATCAAAGATTTTCTCTGGAAAAAGCAGAAAAACGGGCAATATAAGCCCAAAACTGTACCCTTAGGTGAAGGTATGGTCGATTTTGTCGCTTTCTTCAAAATTGTGAAGGAACTCAATCTTCAGGTGCCGTTCTCTATCCACTTTGAATACGATTTGCTCTCTGAAGAAGAAGAACAATTGCCGGAAGCAGAAAAAATGGAAAAGTACGTAGCTGTAATTAAAAGGGATGTGGATAAACTGAAAGGGATGATTGCTGAGTATTTATCATAAACCTTTATATGAAAATGAAAAAAACATCTCTTGTTTTTATACTTATTCTCTTCACTTCTTTCTGCCTAAGCGCCCAACCCAAAACCGACTGGCGTAACATCAAACATGGCACGGTGATTCCCGACGAGGGGTATTGTGACCAGCCCTACGTGGTAAAAAATGAAGATGGCAGCTGGACTTGCATAATGACTACCGGCTCGGGGCATGAGGGCGACCGGGGGCAGCACCTGGTGGCCGTGCTCACCAAAGATCAGGGCAAAACCTGGTCTGATATGATTGATATTGAGCCAGCTGACGGGCCGGAAGCTTCCTGGGGAATGCCACTGAAAACCCCTTATGGGCGCATTTATATTTTTTATACTTATAACAAAAGTGGCATTACAGAAACGCCCAATACTACAGGCGGGGCTGCCAACAGAGTAGATACACAAGGCGCTTATGCCTTTAAATATTCGGACGACAATGGTAAAACCTGGTCGGAAAAGCGGTATGAAATTCCGGTACGGGAGATGGCGATTGACCGTCGCAATAATTTTAAAGGAGCAGAAAAACAGTTTTGGGGTGTAGGCAAACCTATCATTGTAGGAGACGTGATGTATTTTGGTTTTGCTAAAGTGGGTAAGTGGGGCAATCCCGGCACCATGATTACCTCAGAAGGCTGCTTTATGAAAAGCGATAATATTCTCACTGAAAAAGACCCGGAGAAAATCCACTGGGAAACCCTGCCTGATGGAGACCACGGGCTGCGTGCCCCCAAAGGCCCGGTAGCCGATGAAGCCAATCTGGTATCCTTGGGTGATGGTTCCCTTTACTGCACTTACCGCACAATTGACGGCTTCAACTGCCATGCCTACAGCCGGGACGGAGGGCACACCTGGACGCCTCCTGCTTACGCTACCTACACCCCCGGTGGACGAAAAATCAATCACCCCCGGGCCTATAATCCGGTACGGAAATTTAGCAATGATAAATATTTGCTGTGGTTCCACAATCACGGAGGGGAAAGTGTACATCGCGACACCATTTGGACCAAAACCAGCTATTACTATCAGGGAAGGAACCCGGTCTGGATCAGTGGAGGGGTTGAAAAAGACGGATATATCCACTGGTCGCAGCCCGAAATTTTGTTGTACGATGAAGACCCCAACGTGCGGGTCAGCTATCCTGATTTTATAGAAGAGCATGGGAAATACTACGTGACCGAAACACAGAAAACCGTAGCCCGTATCCACGAAATTGACCCAAAACTACTGGAAGCTGTCTGGAATCAGTCTGACAACCGCACACTTACCCGGGAAGGATTAGTTGTAGAGCTTTCAAATGAACAGTGCCAGGCGGGTAGTAAAGCGAGCATGCCCTCTCTGCCTGACCTTACTTTGGGTGGATTTACCATTGAAGGATGGATACAACTTGAACACCTTACAGCCGGACAAATACTCCTGGATACCCAGGATGAAAACGGCAAAGGTATTGCCCTCACTACCGGAGAAAAATGGAATTTAAGATTACTTATGGGTGATGGAGATACTACTGTAACCTGGGAGTCTGACCCGGGTACACATCCCGGCACACTCAAAGCGAATCGGTTACAACATATTGCCGTGGTAGTGGATGGGGGGCCAAACATCATTTCTTTTATCATCAACGGACAATTAAACGACGGAGGAGATATTCGGCAGTACGGATGGGGCAGGTTTCCGGTAAATTTTAAAGAAATTAATGGCGCTAAAAAAGCAGTAATTGCTCCTGAGCTTTACCACGATGGAAAAATCAACCAACTCAGAATTTATAACCGTGCATTGCTAACTTCCGAGGTTGTAGGAAATTATCAGGCTGGATTAAAGTAATAATTGGGTTTGGGCTATTGCTCTTTTTACAAAGACCCTCTCCGTATCAAATAAAAGGGATTATTAACCTTCTCGTTCTTTTTCTCCAGAATCAGTTCAGCCGCGGTTTCCCCCATTTTCTTAAAATCGGTAGAAATTACAGAAATACCTTCTTCCAGGATTTCTTTCAGGGGCGTGTCGTTGTAAGAAAGAATACCGATTTCTTTCCCGATTTTCAAGCCTTTATTGCGGGCTGCTTTGATTACATCAGCCAGGTCGCTTTCTTCTATCATAATGTAAATATCGCCTGCCTGCATGTGTTCAGGGTTGAAAACATTGGTAACACAATAGGCAAAAGAATGCGCTACACAGAATTTTTTAAACCCCGTAATGAGGCCGGGCTGGTACTGGTTGCCATCGGGAAATATGAAGTTAATACGCCTATATTTTTTCAGTAAGTCCAGTCCTGATTGCAGTGCGTGGTAAGTGTCGTGCTCAAAGTCTTCACATACTGCCTTGTAATCTCCCTCCAGCCCCTGCACGTCTTTGTCAAGCAGCAGCAGCTTTTCAGTGGGAATTCTTTTGATAATTTCTACGGTTTTATCCGAAAAGTCAGTAAAACAGGGAATAAGGGCATAATAGCTGTAATTGCCCAGGTTTTCGTTGAGGATCCGTTCCAGCGCATCAGTTGAGTAATTATGCACCACGGTTTCTGCAATGGCCTCTTCGCCCAGGCGGTCTACAAACGCATTCACAATCTGCTTTTTATGGGCAGATATTTTATTGATAATCAATAATATCCTCAGCTTTTCCGTAGGGTGGTCGCAATTTACGTAATAGCCTTTGCCCGGCACGGAGGCAATGATGCCCAGTTCCCTGAGCCTGTTGTAGGCTTTTTCTACCGTATCGCGGGAAAGGTAAAATTCTTCGCTGGTTTCGTTGATGGAAGGAATGCGTTCTCCTTTCTTGAAAATACCATGCTCAATATCCGACTTGATGATGTCCATCACCTGCCGGTATTTGGGAGTTTTGGTATCCGTTTCAAAATCCGGAAACTCTAATAATGACATAATATTGGCTGTGATTAGTTAATAAGCAAAATGCCTTGTAAATTATGAATAATATAACACTAATCAGTGAAAGAAGCTAATTTTATTGATTTGTTAATATTCGATGGCTGCTGGGTGCAGACAGCTCAATGCCCAAACTAAAAACTTAAGACCTGAAACAAAAAACTACCTCTTATACTTCTCCGCAATATTTTTCAACCGCTCCTGCATTTCTTCTTCTGGCAACCACTTCCCAAACATCATTACCCCTGCCCTGTTCTGCACATTTTTTACGTTTTCGAGTGGGTTGTTGTTCAGCAAAATCATATCCGCCGAAGCACCGGGTACAAGGGTGCCAAATTCGCCTGCTGCTTCAAAGTAAATGGCCGGGTTGGCCGTGCCAATTTTTAGCGCTTCATAAGGAGTGAGCCCGCTTTGTATCATGGCGTCCAGTTCATGGTGAATAGAAAAACCCGGCACATTGAAAACCTGTGGCGCATCTGAGCCCAGTAGCAAGCCAGCGCCTTCATCATGCAGGGCTTTGATTATTTGCCTGCGGATTGCATTGAACCGTTCGGCCTTGTCGGTAGAATAATTATCGTTACTCATAAATTGCTTTTTGCGGGTTACCCAGTCACCCACCGTTTTGCCAGGCATATATTTCATTTCCGGCTGTTGTGCCAGCGCTTCGGGGGGCGTGGGGCCAACCCACCGTTCCAGTAAGCTTTGGGTGGGCACTATCCAAACGCCAGCTTCTTCAGTGGCCTGTGCGAGTTCTTGAATACGGGTAGTATCCACCAAATCAGTAAAGTTCAATCCGAAAAAACCATTTTGGTCTGGGGCAACTTCAGCTTCAGGAGGCACCAGGCCTTCCACAAAACCGTCTACATGATCGATAGAAGCATATTCGGCTTCCAGGGCACGGCGGATGCCCACAGCAGTAGGCACATGGCCGGCAAAAGAAATGCCCACCTCATTGGCCGTTTCCGCAAGGGCATTGAAATTTTCTAAAGTAAGGCCGGGCAATATTTTCAGAAAATCGTACCCGGCTTCTTTTTGTGCCCGTACCATTTGGCGGGCGGTGTCGGCCGAACTTACGGTATTGCCACTGAAGGCCGGGCCGGCTGCATAAATGCGGGGGCCTGCTATTGCTCCATTGGCTACATTTTCCCGCAGTTCCAGGTGATAAGCCGAGCCCAGCATGCCCCGGATGGTGGTGATACCGTTAGAAAGGTAAAGGAATAAGGTTTCTTCCGCTTTCTCGGGTTCATCAGGATTGGTAGGAATGTGCGCGTGCATTTCCGCCATGCCGGGCATGAGGAATTTTCCCTGTCCGTCAATAACGGTTGCGCCTTCAGGAACTTCCAAATCTGCACCGATGGCTTTTATTTTTTTGCCTTCTACAATCACCGTCTGGTTGGGCAAAACTTCTTCAGAGGTCATTGGGATCACATTCACCCGGGAAAAGGCAAGCACGGGGCCACTGCGGGCTTCGGAAGCCTGTTCAGCAGGTCTGTTGCAACTGAAAGCTAGGAAGGTGATGAAAATCAGGTTGATAGCAGTATTTTTCATGGGAGTGGTATTTTTCAGAAAATTTACAATTTTTTTAATGCAAATCCATTTTTTCTTTGAATTCTCCGAGCGGTGTTGGTTTTGTTAGCATGCTGGTTATCGATGCATTTTTTTACTTTAAATGCTAAACGTTATTAGTTATTTGTCTGAGATAATAAAAACTAATAACGTTTAACTTATAACTATTAACCAACCCATGGAAAATCAGCATGCCACAGGATGGAATCGTTCTGGGTTAGGGATAAAATTGTGTAGAGAAATGAAAAATAAGAATTCATGAAATACCTTATGACGTTTATTATTTGCCTTTCAATCCTCTTTGGTGCTTGTGAAAAAGGTGAAACTGAAAACCGCCCTCCAACGAACCCGGCAGTAACGGCCACATTACTTTCTGTCAATCCGTTTACTTATGAATTTACGGCACAGGCCACCGATCCTGAATTTGACCTACTTTCATATACCTGGGATTTTGGAGAAGGCACTGAAAAAGAGGGTGCGGCCCGGGAGACGTTTTCTTATGCAGAAGAGCATAAAAACTTCATAGTTACAGTTACAATCGCTGATGGAAAAGGGGGAAGCGCGGAAGCCTCAGTAACGGTGAGTACCAATATTTCTGCCGTTACGATAGATAATAATACTACTTACCAAACCATAGAAGGTTTTGGCGGTTTTGGATCGCAACGCCCCTGGTGGGAAGGGGATGTGCCTTTTCATGATGCCGCATTTGTAGATATGCTCATCAACGACCTGGGCATCACTATCCTGAGAGATAACGTGGTACCCAGTTTTGAAATAGAAAATGACAACGACGACCCCATGGTGACCAACTGGGAGGGCTTCAATATCAATGGAGATTTTCCAGATCATGACAGCAATATCGGGCAACACATTGGCTACCTTAAGGCCATGCAGGAGGCCGGATTGCAAAAACTAATCTTATCGGTGTGGAGCCCCCCGGCCTGGATGAAACACAACCAGTCGCTCAACAACGGAACCGATGAAAATTCAGCCCCGCCCTATTCCACCAGCCCGGATGAAAATACGAATCAGTTGAAAGTTGAAAACTATGACGAATTTGCCGAATTTCTGGTAGCCTATATCCAATATATTGAGCAGGAAACCGGACTGGATGTATATGCTGTCAGTCCGCAAAATGAACCCGTCTTCTCTCAGTTTTATGCCTCAAGCGTGTATAGTCCCGAAGCCCTGCGAGATGTTATTAAAGCGATAGGGGCACGTTTTGAACAAGAAGGTCTTGTAACCAAAATCTTTGCGCCGGAAGACGTATTTTATTACCCCAGGGTGGAAGAATTTGTCCAAACCATGCTGGACGATCAAGAAGCCAAGCAGTATGTAGATATTATTGCCACCCACAACTACGAGCTCGACGGTGTGCAAGCTAACAATGTGGGCCCTACTAACTGGCGCGATACCTACCAACTGGCAACCGCGGGCGATAAACAACTCTGGATGACTGAAACTTCGGGTTTCGAAGATGGCTGGGACGGAGCGTTTGACCTGGGGCTTTCTATTTACAATGCCCTGAAATTCGGGAAAGTAAATGCCTGGGTTTACTGGCAAATGAGCGATGGGGGCGATAAGGCACTGATACAAAACAACCAACCCACCAAAAGGTATTATACTTCCAAGCAATACTACAAATACATACGCCCCGGATATGTGATGACTGAAAGCAGTGCCGACAATGAAAATATTCTGGTACTTTCTTTCAAAAATGAAGGCAGCCAAACCATCATACTAATTAATCTGACATCTGATAGGCAGGCCGTGCATCTTTCGGGAGAGGGTTTGCCTTCCACATTTGAAGTTTTTACTTCTTCAAACAGCAAGAGTTTTGAAAACATGGGGGACGTAACTGCCGATGAAGCTATTTTGTTGGATGCAAAAAGTATTACTACCTTGTATGCCCAACCGTAAAAATGCTAATTTTGAATGCAATTTTGTTTGCAATACTTCAACAGGACATTAATTTCATGAAAATTTCAGCAAAACAACTCTTCATCTTTATTCTTCCCATCGCTTTGCTGGCAAGTAGTTGTAAGCAGGAAAAAAACTTGTTTACCCTGCTTTCACCCGGGGAAACAGGTATTGATTTTTCTAATAACCTTGTAGTGAATGATACTTTTAATGCCATAGCATTTGAGTATATCTACAATGGAGGGGGAGTGGCTGTGGGAGACGTCAACAATGATGGGCTTACAGATGTTTACTTCACAGGAAATATGGTTTCCAGCCAACTCTATTTAAATAAGGGAGGGATGCAGTTTGAAGATATTACGGAAACTTCAGGCACGGCTACTGATGTGTGGTGTACCGGCGTGGCTACCGTAGACATTAACCAGGATGGGTGGCTGGATATTTATGTAAGTGTAGCCGGATTTGTGCCAGAAGGAGAAGAAGGAAAAAGAGTTAATTTGTTGTTTGTCAACCAGGGGAATAATGCAGAAGGCATTCCGGTTTTCACAGAAATGGCCGCAGCGTATGGCCTGGCCGATGATGGGTACAGCACGCAAGCGGCTTTTTTTGATTATGACAAAGATGGTGACCTGGACG
The DNA here is from genome assembly GCA_965230065.1 of Cyclobacteriaceae bacterium. Lineage (GTDB taxonomy): Bacteria > Bacteroidota > Bacteroidia > Cytophagales > Cyclobacteriaceae. The sequence goes on from OZ245942.1 coordinate 2,880,394, forward strand.
TGTATGTACTGACCAATGCCCTGGAAAGACACAACCGGAATTCTGTGCGTCCTAAGCGGGTTGCCGGGGAAGCGTCCAGTACTGACCGTCTGTACCGTAACGATGGTACCGATGAAAAGGGGCATCCGGTATTTACCAATGTTTCTGATGAAGCGGGCATCACCATAGAAGGGTACGGCCTGGGCATCACCATCAATGACCTCAACTACGACGGGTGGCCCGACGTGTATTGTGCCAATGATTTCCTCTCCAACGATCTGGTGTGGATCAACAACCAGGATGGTACGTTTTCTAACCAGGCAGCTGCATACATGCAGCACCAAACCCACAATGGCATGGGTGTAGACATTTCTGACTATAATAATGACGGGTTGGTTGACATTATGGTGCTGGATATGTTGCCCGAAGGAAATGAACGCCAGAAGATGATGCTGCCGGGAACCAATTACGATCGTTTTCACCTGGCCCTTGACCAGGGCTATGAACCTCAGTACATGCGCAATACCCTGCAGTTGCACAATGGCTTCCGCCCCGATGGTACGCCCTCTTTCAGCGAAGTAGGCCAGATAGCAGGCGTAAATGCTACCGACTGGAGCTGGGCGCCTCTCTTTGCTGATTTTGATAATGATGGCTACCGCGACCTTTTCATTTCTAATGGTTACCGGAAAGACGTTACCAACCTTGATTATATTTTTTACAGCAGGCAGGTAACCATGATGGGCACGGAGGCAGCACAAGACAGCCAGTTGCAGGCATTGACCAAAGAATTGCCAGAGGTGAAAATCCATAATTACATTTACCAAAATAACAGAGACCTCACTTTTAGTAATAAATCCAGTGAGTGGGGCATAGATGTGCCATCTTTCTCTAACGGGGCTGCCTATGCTGATTTTGACCAGGACGGCGACCTGGATTTGGTAGTAAACAATATTGATGAGCCTGCTTTTGTGTTCCAGAATAACGCCGTGGAAATGGGACAAGAAAAGCAGCAGAACCATTATTTGCGTATTCAGCTCACCGGGGCAGCGCAAAACCAAGGTGCTTTCGGTACTAAAGTAAAGATAAAGTACGGTAATCATTCCCAGTACGAAAATTTTTCGGTATACCGGGGATATAAATCCGCGGTAGAGCCGGTGATGCATTTTGGGTTGGGAGAAGCTGCTACTGTAGACTCTTTGGAGGTAGTTTGGCCCGATGGCAAATATCAGTTATTGCAAGATATTCCCGCCGATCAGGCCATCACTTTAGATTACCAGAACGCCCTGGAAAAAACCCCGGTATCTGAACTGGTTTTTGCCGAAAAAGAGCCAGCTTTCTCTGAAATTAGCGGTAAAAATGGATTATCATACCAACATCAGGAACATGAGGTGGTAGATTTTAAACAAACCCCGCTTTTGCCACACAAGCATTCGCAAAATGGCCCGGGCATTGCTGTGGGTGATGTAAACGGTGATGGACGGGATGATTTTTATGTAGGAGGCGATTACCAGCACTCAGGTAAGCTCTTTGTGCAACAGGCAGGCGGTAGTTTTGCCGAAACAGATTTTCCCGCTTCCGAAGATTATGAAGACATGGGCATGCTATTTTTTGATGCCGATAATGATGGGGATTTGGATTTGTACGTGGTGAGCGGTGGCAGCGGGTTTTCTTCCCTTTCCCGTTTTTATCAGGACAGGCTGTACATTAATGACGGAAACGGAAAATTTGCCTTGCATGAATCGGCCCTGCCCGAAATCCAGACCAGCGGTTCCTGCGTGAAAGCAGCCGACTTTGACAATGACGGGGATTTAGACCTGTTTGTTGGAGGACGTATCGTGCCTGATAAATACCCTTTCCCAGCCCGAAGCTACATATTACGCAATGATTCCCCCCCCGGGGGGGGACAGGGGGGGGAATCATTCACTGATGTTACCAAAGAAATAGCCCCCGAACTGACCGAAATTGGTTTGGTAACTGATGCCCTCTGGACAGATTTTGATAACGACCAGCAAACAGACCTGCTTTTGGTAGGAGAATGGATGCCTCTGACATTTTTCAAAAATGAACAGGGAAAATTAGCAAATGTTACTGAAAACACCGGGTTGAACAATACCCACGGTTGGTGGAACAGCCTGGCCGCCGCTGATTTTGACAGTGACGGCGACACAGATTACATGGCTGGTAACCTGGGCCTGAATGCCTATTACAAAGCTTCTCCCGAAGAGCCATTCATGGTATATTCCAAAGATTTTGATGAAAATGGCAGCATTGACCCCGTATTGGTACATTACATTCAGGGAGAAAAGCAGATTGTGCATTCCCGTGATGCTTTGATTAGCCAAATCATCGCCATGAAAGGGCGGTTCAAAAGGTTTATCGATTATGCAGAAGCTGATTTTGAAAGCTCGTTCCGCCAGGATGAGTTAGAAAATGCCTACATACGGGAGGCGCAAACTTTTGCCAGCAGCTATATTGAAAACCTGGGCAACGGAAAGTTTTCCCTGAAAGAATTGCCCGGGCGTGCTCAGTTTGCCCCCATCTATGGCATGCTTCCCGGGGATTTTGACCAGGATGGGCATGTAGACTTACTGGCCGTAGGCAACTTTTATGGGGCTGAAACCATGATGGGCTGGTACGATGCCTCCATCGGCACTTTCCTGAAAGGGGATGGCAATGGCGATTTTACATCTGTAAATGTAAATACCCTGGGCTTTTATGCCGGAAAAGATGCCAAAGGGCTGGCGCGTCTCCAGCAGGTAGATGGCCGGCCGTTGCTTATGATAACCAATAATGCCGATAGCTTGCAAACATTTGCCCTGAACGAATCACCCCAACAAGCCATCCGCCTGCAACCGGAAGATGCGTATGCGTTGATTACTTTGGAAGATGGAGAGCAAAGAAAGCAGGAATTTTATTGGGGCGACACCTATTTGTCCCAATCTTCCCGCACATTGTGGGTTCCTAAAAATGCTGCTACTGTTGAGATTTTTAATAGGAATGGAGAAAAGCGAAACCAGGCATATTCTGCGGAATTGCCCTGAAGTAAGTAAACCGAAACTGCAGTTTCGGTGTACATTTCTCACCTTCTGACAATATTAGCGCGGAAGTTACTTCTGTGTAATAATGAAAGCCCGGATTAAGCTCCGAGCTAGGAGGAATGTAAGCTGATTTCTGTGCTTACATTTAGATGATTCTCTTTCAAAAAATGTACTAACTGGTTTACCTCTTTCTCCATTTTCTCAAGAGGAATTTCATAGTATTTTGATCCATCAGATATTATGATTACTGGTACTTTCTTCATTGCACCATAAATTGAATAGAAACCCATACCACCTAAAATAAAACCAGCAATAAACATATATCCAGCAAAATTAGCATATCTAAAAGACACCTCCGAAATGATTAAATATCTAATTGTCATAAAAAATATTGCCAAACTGGATATGATTAGGGTTATGCCAATTACTAAAACCAGTCCCCAATTATTAACTGATCTGCCTTTTTTAATTTTTAATGCCCTTACTTGCCCATAAGTAATTGTTTTATAGCAGAACTTGTTACGTAGCAGACAAATACTTTCTTCTTTAAAACCTACAACTCTCTCATCATCCGGTCCATCCTGATAAAAAAAGAGGCCATCAAACTTTCATGACAGCCTCTTGATGAACTCACAACTTACTGTCTTCTAATTGCGCAAAGGCTTGCCCCCTTGCAATATGGATTGTATTCTTTCCAGTGTCTTCTTTTCCCCTGTGAGCGACAAAAAGGCTTCCCTTTCCAGGTCAAGCAGGTATTGCTCAGAGACTTCCTGCGGATAAGAGAGGTCGCCTCCGCACATCACGTAGGCCAGCTTTTCGGCTATTTTCTTGTCATGGTCAGAAATGTAATAGCCCTGTCGCATGCCATAAATACCGGCTTTGAACATGGCAATTCCGGTTTTTCCCTGCACTTTAATATCTTTTCGTTGGGGGGGCTGCACATATCCTTCTTCGGCCAGCAATAAAGCTGTGGCTTTGGCTTCCGCGATTTGCCGGTTTTTGTTTACCGTAATTTTATCGCCTGGTCGAAAGTAATGCATATCAAAAGCTTCGTGGGCCGAGGTAGCTACTTTGGCCGTGGCAATATTCATGAACGCGTTTTGCAGGCTATTCAATTCAATGTCCCCTTCTTCCAGGTTGTCTGATACGCGCAAGGTCATTTCTTTACTACCACCCCCGGCAGGAATTACGCCTACCCCAAATTCTACCAAACCAATATATGTTTCGGCAGTGGGTTGTGCCCGGTCGGCATGAAGCGTCAATTCGCAACCTCCACCCAGGGCCATACCATGTGGGGCTACCACAACAGGGATGGAAGAATAACGGGCACGCATCATCGTTTGCTGAAACCGGTGAATCATGGTATCAATCTCATCATATTCCTGCTCTATGGCATACATGAAAATCATGCCCAGGTTGGCACCTGCCGAAAAGTTATCGCCCTCGTTGGCTATTACCAGACCGCGGTAGTCTTTCTCTGCCATGTCAATCGCCCGGTTGATGCCTTCTATCACTTCGGCACCCATGGTATTCATTTTGGAGTGGAATTCAAGGTTCAAAATGCCATCGCCCAGGTCAAACACACTGGCACCGGCGTTGCCCCACAGCACTTTATTTTCGCGGAGATTGTCCAGCAAAATAAATTCTTCCAAGCCCGGAACAGGTTTGTAGTCTTTGGTGGGAATATCGTAATAATATTGCGTGCCATTTTCTATTTTGTAGAAAGAAGAAGCCCCGCTGTCCAGCATTTCGTATACCCAGTCATTGGGCGTATAACCGGCCGCTTTCATTTTTTCGGCGGTTTGTTTTACCCCCAAAATATCCCAGGTTTCAAAAGGACCTAACTTCCATCCAAACCCGGCTTTCACGGCTTTGTCAATCCTAAACAATTCGTCAGCAATTTCCGGGATGCGATTGGAACAGTATTGAAATACATCGTAGAACGTTGCCCGGTAAAACTCCCCGGCCTTGTCTTCAGCATTCACCAGGGCAGGCAAACGTTCTTTTAAATTCTCTATCGACTTAGCGGCATCCAGGGAATCAAACTTAGCACGGGTCTTTGGCTGGTATTCGTACGTATCAAAATTCAGCTCCAGGATTTCAGTTTCGCCCTTGTCATTTTTGGTCTTTTTGTAATAACCCTGTTTTGTTTTTTCGCCCCACCACTTGCGATCGTAAAGTTCCTGCACAATTTTAGGCAGTTTGAAAGTTTCCTTGGATTCGTCATGGTCCAGGGCTTCGTACAGGTTATTGGCTACGTGTACGGAAGTGTCCAGTCCCACCACGTCCATGGTACGGAATGTGGCCGATTTAGGGCGGCCAATGAGCGGGCCGGTGAGGCGGTCTACTTCGCCCACGGTCAGCCCCATTTTTTCTACAGTGTGCATGGTAGACATCAGGCCGTATACGCCGATGCGGTTGGCAATAAAAGCAGGCGTGTCTTTACACAAAACTGTGTCTTTTCCCAAATACAAATCCCCGTAATGCATGTGGAAATCTACAATTTCGGGGTCTGTTTTTTCGGTCGGAATAATTTCCAGCAGTTTCAGGTAACGGGGCGGGTTGAAAAAGTGGGTACCGCAAAAATGTTTTTGAAAATCTTCACTTCGTCCATCCAGCATGAGGTGAATAGGAATGCCCGAAGTGTTGGAACTGATAAGCGTACCCGGTTTGCGGTATTTTTCTACTTTCTCGAAAAGGCTTTTCTTGATGTCCAGCTTTTCAACCACGGCTTCCAGCACCCAATCATATTCTGCAATTTTTGGGAGGTCGTCGTCAAAGTTGCCCAGGCTCACCCTTTCAGCAAAATCGGGATGGTACAAAGGTGATGGTTTGGATTTTACGGCAGTTTGGAACGATTGGGTAACGATGCGGTTGCGCACCGCCGGGTGTTCCATTGATAAGTCTTTCTTTTTTTCTTCTTCGGTGAGTTCTTTGGGCACAATGTCGAGCAACAGTACCTCTGCACCGATGTTGGCAAAATGGCAGGCAATGCGGGAGCCCATGATGCCCGAGCCTAAAACAGCTACTTTTTTGATGGTTCTTTTCTTCATTTTTCAAGGGGGGTTAAAAATTGGAAATCTTCTTCTGCGATTTTGTTGATTTCATTAATCACTTCAAAAAATACTTCCAGCTTTTCTGCCGGAACAATATCCTGGACCAGATAATTAAAAGCTTTTACCACTTTGCGCGACCCTTCTTTTTTTTCTTTACCCAAAGGGGTGAGGCAAATCCGTACCGAGCGCCTGTCGTTGGGGTCGGGTACTTTCTTAATCAGCCCCTTTTCTTCCATGCTTTTGAGCATGCGGGTGAGGCTGCGCGATTCCAGCCCGATGAGGGGGGCGATTTTGGTGGCTGGTGTGCCCTCCTCTGCATCTATATTTAGTAATACGAAACCAATAGATGTTGTGATGTCATTTTTTGCAGCCGTTTGGTTATACATGCGATAAATGGCATGCCAGGCCGTTTTAATTACGTAGTCTACGGTTTCTTCTTTCTTCATGGGGCAGCAAATATATAGAATTTTATTATGCATGCATACAAAATTACTGATTTTCCGATTGCGATAAGAGCAGAAAATTGATGTAATTTGCCATCTTGAGCAACAAGCTATTAGCTGTGAGCCACAAGCCATTTTTAACTTGTGGCTTGTAGCTAACTGCTTATGGCTAACAGTGATGGACTTTTTGCAGGAAAATATCGTAAAAGAAATTAAAAAAGCATTGCCGGAAGTGCAGGGAATTTACCTGTTTGGAAGCCATGTGAGCGGGCAGCAAAACCAGGAAAGTGATTTGGATATTGCCGTGCTTTTGCCTGAGCCGATGGAAAATATTCATCGCTGGAAACTATCGCAGCAACTGGCAGCAAGCTTGAAAAAGGAAGTAGACTTAGTTGATTTGCAAAATACTTCCACGGTGATGCAATTTCAGGTTGTGCGCAAAGGAAAGCGGTTGTTTACGGCCAATTTTTCGTATTGTGAGCGGTTTGAAGACAAAGTTTTTCAGCTTTACCTTACCCTGAACGACGACCGGAAACCTATTTTGGATGAAATAAAGAAAAGAGGCAATATTTATGGATGATTTTATCAGATTTACGAAAATTGTATTGAAATTATAGCTACAAGCTGCGAGCCTCAAGCCACAAGTTAAAGGGGCTTGTCGCTTGCAGCTAATGGCTAACAGCTAAAAAATATCATGAGCCAAATTGACCGGGAAATACAAGAATACACAGAGAAACACACCCAACCCGAATCAGCCGTATTGCAGGAGCTAAACCGGGAAACCAACTTGAAAGTGGTGAGGGCACGCATGCTTTCGGGACAGTTGCAGGGCAGTACGCTGGCGTTGTTCGTTAAATTGCTGCAGGCAAAAAGCATTTTGGAAATCGGCACATTTACCGGTTACTCAGCAATATGGATGGGAAACGCCATGCCAGAAGGCGGAAAACTCCACACCATTGATAACAATGAAGAACTGGAAGAAATGGCACGGCGGTATTTTGAAAAGGCCGGACTAACCGATAAAATTACACTGCATGTGGGCGATGCCCTGGAAGTAATTCCTACACTGAACGAAACTTTTGATTTGGTATACGTTGATGCCGATAAAGAAAATTACCTTAATTATTATGAAATGGTAATTGATAAAATCAGAAAAGGCGGGCTAATAGTGGCCGATAACGTTTTGTGGCATGGAAAAGTGATTTCGCCTAATGATTATAAGGACAAAGCCACCCAAACTATTCTTGATTTTAATGCGCATGTGCATAATGACAAGCGGGTAGAGAACGTTCTTTTTCCAATAAGAGATGGCCTGATGGTAATCAGAAAACTTTAGTGTATGCAAAAACTTGGAATTCTTTTCTGCTTCATATTTATTACTTCTTTTGCTTTTGCACAAGGTCCTGCTGTGCCTGATAAAATCCGGTTTGCCGGTATGCAACTGGACCTTACTACTACGGCACAGAAAAAAATTCAGGCTGATGTGGATGCTCTCCGGCGCAGTGAGCGGTATTTCCGAATGAAACTGGAGCGGGTAGATTTGTACATGCCCCTCATAGAAAAAGCCTTCCGGGAAGAAAACGTGCCGGATGATTTTAAATACCTTGTGATTCAGGAGAGTGCGCTCATCGGGGACGCGGTTTCATCGGCCAATGCCATCGGTTACTGGCAGTTTAAAGTGCCAGCCGCCCTGGAAGTGGGCCTCACCATCAACAATGCCGTGGATGAACGGATGAACATTGTGAACGCTTCGCACGGGGCGGCAAAGTATTTAAAGAAAAATAATACGGCTTTTTTTGATAACTGGCTGTATGCTTTGCTAGCATATAATACTGGCCCGGGTGGTGCCCTAAAAATCACCGATAAATCACAGTATGGCGCAAAACGCATGAAGCTGGACGGGCGCACCCACTGGTATGTGCTCAAATTTCTGGCACATAAAATTGCTTTTGAAAATGAAATTAGCAAAGACTCCAACCCTCACACCGAACTCATCGCCTACGCACAGGGAGGCGGCAAAACCCTGGGCGAAATCGCCGCCGAATTTGACCTTACCGAAGCTGATCTGGAACCTTACAACAAGTGGCTGAAAAAAAAGCACGTTCCAACAGATAAAGCGTATTACGTGGTATTGCCACTCAAAACAGATGCAGTTCATGAAGAGTTACTGGCTTCTGCTACAAAACCTAATGAGACTGAGCCAGAAAAAATATCCCCTTCAACAGCTCGTTCAACCACAAAAATTGAATCGGAAAGTCATCGTTTTCCTGAGATTGAAAAACATACTTCACGCAAAGGAACCACTATTTTAATCAATGGCATACCGGGCACCATTGCGCTGAATGGAGAAAACCTGAATAAACTTGCTGCCCGCACGGATGTACGTGCCAAAAAACTGCAAAAATATAACGACCTGGATCGAAAAGGAGCGCGTATTGCAGGGGGCAAACCTTATTATTTGAAAAAGAAACGTAATAAGGCCAAAACTCATTACCATGTGGTAGAACCTGGCGAAACACTTTGGAGTATTTCCCAGCGGTTTGGCATGAAGCAGAAAAAGCTGATGCGCAACAACCGCATGAAAAAGGCAGAAACCGTAAAACCCGGCCGGGTGCTCTGGCTGCGCTTCATCCGTCCACGAGGTTATCCGGTTGAGTATAAAGAATTACCCAAACAGGAAGCAAAGCCCGTATTGGCAGAACAACCATCTTCTGGGAAGGCTCCTGTCTCAAGAAAACAAACCCCGGAAGTGAAGCCCGTTGCAACCAGAGTTGAACCGGAGGAGAAGCCCGTGGCAGAACCTCAGCCCCGTGCTGTACGGGAAGAAACACCTTCCGGACAGAATGACACGCCGAAAGAAGTGCAGGCTTCTTATGAGGAAGAAAAAGCAGCACCCAAAGAGCAACCGGAGAAAACCAAGCCTACTCCTGATGAGGAAGAATTTGAAGTGGAAAATGATTTTGCTTTTACCGATTCGCATCAGAAAGGGGCAACTTCCCATACGGTGCAGTCCGGCGATACATGGTATGGCATAGCCCGCCACTATGAAGTGAGTATTACCGACCTCACAAAAGCCAACCACATGCATGTAGAAGACAAGCTCAGCATAGGTCAGCAATTGCAAATCCCATCTGGGGCACGATTTGCAAGCAATCATCCCGAAATTGAAGAAAAACAAGCTGTAAAACCCGGAAAAGCCACAGGTCACCAGGTAAAGCCGGGCGAAACTATGTATAGCATTTCCCGTCATTATGGAGTAACAGTGAAAGAATTGATGGACTGGAACCAGAAAGAAACTTTTGATTTGAATGTGGGAGAAGAGCTTAAAGTACACGTAGACCAATAGCAGTAGGCAGCAGCAGTAAGCAGTAGTATGCTGCTTTATAGTCGACAGTCGACTGAAACTGCCTACTGCCTACTGCCTACTGCCACTGCTTCCCTACCACCCCTCAGTTTTTTCAAAAAATATTGCCTGTACCTTATTTGCAGAATACACTTTGTTTTTGAGAAGAAATACCATGAATTTGGCTGTCGACAAATTTGCTGCTATTTATAAACAACTTATAGGTTAGAATCATTAACAAGGTAAATCCAGGAAAAATACGCTGATGCAAAGGAAAATTGATTTGGTCATGCTTATTGATGATAATGAAACAGATAATTTCATCAGTAAGCGTATCATAGAGATCGCAGAGTTTGCCGGGGAAGTAGTAATCAAGAACTCAGGACAAAGTGCCCTCAATTATATTGAGCAATACAAAAGTGAGCCTGAAAAGCTTCCAGAACTGATATTTCTTGACATTAACATGCCCATTGTAGATGGCTTTGTTTTTTTGTACGAGTTTGAAAACTTCCCGCCTGAAGTGAAAGATAAGTGCAAAATTGTGATTTTATCAAGCTCGGATAATAAACGCGACATTGATAAAATTGTGAATAATGACCATGTTATCAAGTTTATTACCAAACCGCTTACTGAAGCTACACTTACTGAAATCATGACGACGGATGTCAAAGAATAGTAAGGTACTTTCATAATACCCCGCATATTTCCGGCTTTATTATGTAAAATTTATGACATTATTCGGAAGCGAGGAGGTATATCTTGCTCAAAATACTTTTTTCTTACACATTTTAGTAGTCAGGATCCAAGCCGAGGCGGTCTTTAAGCTCCTGCAAAGCAGGATTCTTTTCCAGCAAATAATTAAACTTTTCCCGGGGTGTATAAAGTTTTTTTTGGGTAGTTTCTTTTACTATTTGCACATCTAAACGCAATTGAAAATTTTTCAGTTCAGCTCTTAAAAATTGTAAAAGCTCGTGCCTAAAACCATTGAGCAAATCTTCCTGCAAAGGATTTGTGAGGGTAAGGGGAATGGTAATACCATCTTCTTTTAGGTGGATTTCCTGGTTCAGAATTGTAAACTCAGAGTCTTTCCCGACTTGTTTCTTTTTTTGTGCAAAGGCTTTCCAAGCTTTACGCAGGTCTTCTTCTGTTACTGGTTCATTACTTTCTGCCTGCATGGGCTGTTCTTCTTCCGCTACTTCCACCTCTTCTTTTTCCTGGCTTTGATAGGAAGGGTTGGCAATATCCTGAATTTTTGGGATTTTGGTAGTGCTTTTCGCTTTCAGCCCCGACAATTGCGCTTTCATTTTCGTGCTTGCACTTGTGGTGCCGTTGCTATCAGAAGAAGCCTGATCTGTTTGCTCATTGGTTTCAGCAGGTGCGGTGCTGTCTAAGTTTTGTTCAGAAGAGTCATCCGTTTTTTTTTTGACCGGTTCGGTAGGACTGCTTTCTTTCAGATTGGCCATGTGCAAGGCCGCATTAACGTGCGCCATCTTCATCAGGGCCAGTTCTACATGCAGGCGCTGGTTTTTGCTGCCTTTGTAGTTGATATCACATTGGCTGGCAATGTTGAGGGCGGTAAGCAGAAATGAAGCAGAAGCTTGTTGTGCCTGGGTCAGGTATTTTTCCCGGATTCCTTCAGAAACCTCCAGCAGTTTCACCGTAGCTTTGTCTTTGCACACCAGCAAATTACGAAAATGTTCGCTCAGGCCTACGATAAAGTTATGGCCGTCAAACCCTTTGTTCAAAATTTCATCAAAAATGAGCAGTACCTGCGCCAGATTTTCTTCCCTGAGATGGTCGGTTACCTTGAAATAATAATCGTAATCCAGAATGTGCAGGTGGTCTATGGTATTCTGGTAGGTGATTTTTTTATCAGTGGAAAAGGTAACGATGAGGTCAAAAATAGACAAGGCGTCCCGCAGCGCGCCATCGGCTTTCTGGCTGATGAGGTTCAGGGCTTCTTCTTCGGCTTCTATGCCTTCCCGCTCGGCGATTTTCTGCAAATGTTGTGCGATATCACTTACCTGAATTCGATTAAAGTCAAAAATCTGGCAGCGCGACAGGATAGTGGGAATCACCTTATGTTTTTCGGTGGTAGCCAGGATAAAAATGGCATAGGGAGGCGGTTCTTCCAGCGTTTTCAGAAAGGCATTGAAAGCCTGGTTTGAAAGCATGTGTACCTCGTCAATGATGTACACTTTATACTTCCCCTGTTGGGGTGGATAGCGTACCTGGTCGATGAGGTTACGAATATCATCTACCGAATTATTTGAGGCGGCATCCAGCTCGTAAATGTTCATGGGTGTGCTGCCCGAAAGTCCCGGGTCTATGGTCTGTTCCTGTCCGGCAGCGTTCACCAACCGGGCCACAATGCGTGCACAGGTGGTTTTGCCCACACCCCGGGGCCCACAGAAAAGCAGCGCCTGGGCCAGTTGGTCTTTGTCAATGGCATTTTGCAGGGTGGTGGTAATGTGCGCTTGCCCTACCACTTCCTCAAAACCGTGGGGGCGATATTTCCGGGCTGATACGACGAACTTTTCCATTACTGCAAAGTAAAGAATTAATTGGAAATAATTCTTAACTTACGGATTAATCAAAATTATTCTGTAAAGTTGAGCTGTTTTAAGTAGGCAGTTTGCTTTAGTTGGCAGTAGCAGGAAGCAGTAGGCAGGAATTGACTCTAATGACTGCCTACTGCTGCTGCTACTGCCGCTGCCTACTTATCTGAAGTTTACCTTCTTTATTAATATGCGTAAAACCACAAGAGAACCTACCCTTTGGGAAGCACTGATTCCTATTCTGTTCCTGATTATCCTGCTTTTTTTCAATGTGTTCGTTGTATTTAAAGATGCCGCCCTGGATGGTTCCAACCAGGTTATTCTGATGCTTTCGGCTGCGGTGGCAGGGCTGGTAGGCATGCGCCTGGGGGTAACGTGGGACACATTGAGCAAGGGGATGACCAAAAGTATCAATGCCGCCATGCCTTCCATTCTTATTCTTTTGCTCATTGGTTCGCTGGCGGGCACCTGGCTGCTGAGTGGTATTGTGCCAGCCATGATTTACTATGGGTTGTATGTGCTCAACCCTACCATTTTTCTGTTTGCAGCCTGCGTAGTATGTGCCATTGTTTCAGTAGCTACGGGTAGTAGTTGGTCTACCGTGGCTACTATTGGTATCGCCCTGCTGGGTATTGGCAAAACCCTGGGAATTTCAGAAGGGCTTATTGGGGGCGCCATCATTTCGGGCGCATATTTTGGCGATAAAATGTCACCTTTGTCTGATACTACGAACCTGGCCCCTGCCATGGTGGGTACCGATTTATTTACCCACATTCGTTATATGGCTTTGACCACCATTCCCTCTATCACCATCACGTTGATTTTGTTCATAGGCATCGGTTTTTTTAATGAAACATCCACACCCATTGGAGGAGCAGCAGAAGTGCAGGCTGCCATCAAAAGCAGCTTTAATATTTCGGGCTGGTTATTTATCGTACCTGTGGTGGTAATTTTTATGATTGTGCGGAAAGTGCCTGCCTTGCCTGCTTTATTGGCTGGTACTTTGTTGGGCGGCTTGTTTGCCATTATCTTTCAGCCCCAGGCCATTGCGATAGTAGCAGGCAGCACCGGGCCCATAGCAACTTACGTGGCTGTGATGAAAGCCATTTATACAGATATTAGTATTCCTTCTTCTAACGCAATAGTAAGTGACTTACTTTCTACTGGTGGTATGGCCGGGATGTTGTACACAGTATGGCTGATTCTCTCTGCTATGGTTTTTGGTGGCGTGATGGAAGCCACAGGCATGCTGGAACGCATTACCCGCTCTATCATCCGGCTGGCCCATTCTACCGGGTCGCTCATTGCGTCTACGGTGGGTACTTGTATTTTCTTTAACCTCACGGCTTCCGATCAATATTTGGCGATCGTTGTGCCGGGCAGGATGTATGCCAACACCTACCGGGAGCGGGGTCTCAAACCAAAAAACCTGAGCCGTACGTTGGAAGACTCAGGCACGGTAACTTCGGTATTGATTCCCTGGAATACCTGTGGGGCTACCCAGGCTTCGGTGCTGGGCGTAGCTACCATGACGTATGCGCCCTTTGCCTTTTTTTGTATCATTAGCCCGTTTATGACCCTGTTGTATGGGTATTTGGGAATTAAGATTGCTTATGAAGAACCAAAAGAAGAAGTAGTTTAAATGTTTATTGAAATAGAAATGTAGGCAGTAGCAGTTGGCAGTATTTTTCTGACTGCCTACTGCCGCTGCCTACTGGAGACTTTACAGCTTATGTTTGCCAAAGATATTACCAAAGAAGAAATTAACGCCTTGCCGCTGGACAAGTATGAAGGTAAAATTTTCCTCATCACTAAAGTGGAACAACTGGAAAATGCCTTTGAAGAAATAAAGCGACACCCGGCCGTGGGTTTTGATACAGAATCTAAACCAGCTTTCCGGCGGGGGGTATGGAATCCCATTGCCCTGTTACAAATTGCCATTCCCGGCAAAGTTTTTCTCATTCGCGTTTCGCATACCTCTGTTCACCCGATGATTCGTGACTTTTTTGCCAATGAGCATATTAAAAAGGTAGGCATCAGCATACGGGATGATATCAAAGACCTGAGAAAAACCTGGGCTTTGGCTGGCAATAACCCGGATAATTTTCAGGCCTCGGCCATTGTAGAGCTGAATGAAATTGCCCATCAGTTGGAAATACCACATGCCGGGGTACGGCGGCTTACGGCCATTTTTCTGGGCTTCCGGGTATCCAAATCGCAGCAAACATCCAATTGGGAGAATCTCGGACTTACCGAAGCCCAGCTCCGCTACGCCGCTACCGATGCCTGGGTGTGTTTGGAGATTTATTCCAAACTGCAATCACTGGGGTATCTTGATGGTTTGGGATAATTTTGATGTAAACCTCTGATATTTTGTAAAAACTCTTTAAGGAAGGCAAAGTATATTTTAGGCCGGCAATTGACCACACAGAAAAATTGGGAATATTGTCCTAATTGAAAATCTTCATTTGACTTGTAGTTAAAGAGGCAAATGGCAAAAAAGCCCTTAACCTAATGAAGAGCTTTCCAAAGCCTCATTGAATAAGTATTTTAAGAAATCATTTTATGAAGCAGTACTTAATACTTTTAAAGGGTAATAAAGGGCTTGATTACGCTCCTGAAGCACTACAGAAAAGACTTGAGGAGTACCGTGAATGGGTTTCGTCGATAGCAGAGCATTATGTTACAGATAATCGTCTGGAGCATTCTGGTGCATACATTGACAAAAAAGGAAGCATCAAAATGGATGGGCCTTTTTTAGAAGCCAAGGAGATTATTGCAGGGTTTATCATCATTACTGCTGAAAACATCGAGCAAGCAATAGCAATATCCAACACATCGCCTTTGCTCCAATACTTTGAAATGATTGTGAGGCCCATAGTTTCACCTGATTGAAAGATAAAACGGTAAATACGAACCAATTGGCCGACCATTTTTTCAGGCACAGTTATGTCAAAATGGTCGCAGTGCTGGTACGCTACTTCGGATTGAAGCAAGTAGAAACTGCAGAAGATATCATCCAGGATACCCTGGTGGAGGCCATGGAAAAATGGAGTGTTTCGTCAATCCCGGATCATCCGGAAGCCTGGCTCATGGATGTGGCGAAGAAAAAAACCATCAACCTGTTGAGACGAAACCAAACATTTCAATTAAAAGTATCGCCCAATCTTCAAGATGAATTATTGTTCAATAATGAGATCGAGCAAGACAGCGCGTTGCGGATGATTTTTGCCTGTTGCCATCCAGCGCTACCCACTGAATCACAAATAGCTCTGGCCTTAAAAACCCTGTGTGGGCTTAGCGTAGCTGAAATCGCCGATGGTTTATTGACGAATGAAGCAACCATAAACAAACGGCTCTATCGGGCAAGAAAAAGATTTAGAGAGGGGATGATCCGATTCGATCTTCCTCAAAATCATGAACAGCCAGAGCGGTTAGACAATGTATTTACCATACTCTACCTGCTATTTAATGAAGGTTATTATTCATCGCATCATCGCAATACCATTCGAATGGATTTCTGCTTTGAAGCCATACGCCTCTTGAAACAAATCCTCGAATCATTCCCTGATTCAGCAAAAGGCAGAGGGCTTCTATCGCTGATGCTATTATCTGTTGCCCGCTTCGAGAGTCGGCTTGACGATAACGGAGCACTCATCATTCTTGCTGAGCAGGATAGATCTCTTTGGGATAAAAACCTGATCTCCGAGGGAATAAATCTGCTACATCAAACCGCAACAGGCAAAAATATAAATACCTATCAATTGCAAGCCGGGATAGCCGCAGAACACTGCCTGGCCAGGAGTTTTGAGGCAACAAATTGGGAAAGCATATATAGGCAATATATTATTTTGGATAAACTGGCCCATAATGAAGTTGTACGGTTCAATAAGTGTATTGCTCAATTTTACGCCCATAAGAAAGAAGAAGCCCTGTCTGCAATACTACTCCTGGAGAATGAACCCTCCCTTAATGCAAACCCACATTTTTATATAGCTGTAGGAGTGTTTTATGCTGAACTGCAACTATCAAAAAAAGCAATTTCGTATTTTGAAACTGCTTTGCAACTATCGAGATCAAAAAAGGAAAAAAAACTGATTGTAAAATTAATCGGTGAAAATTACCGTTCTTCCACGTAAGCCTTCAGTCCTTCTACATATTGTGGTGGTGCCTTTTTAAACTGTGAGCGAATGAAAAGTACATCCATTATTTTTCCCAATGGCCCAAACTTTAATTTGTAAGAAAATGAAAAGGTGACCAATGTATATTGTCCTCTGCTTTCCAGCACAAAGCGCCCTTTCATAAAATGATGTGGCGGGAGCATTTTCCCTCCTGTCACTTCGATTGTAATAGATTTACCCTCTTCCCATTCAGTTATTACCTCGTCCATAGCACCCATAGGCAGTAAGTCACAATGGCGTTTTGCACCAATTCCATTCTGGTTGGGCGTAGTCATAAACGAGTTTTTTATGAGTGGATGGAACTCCCGAACTTTTCCCGGAAACTTTAATACTTCCCACACCTCATTTTGAGTGGCTTCAATCCCAATATCCGATGTCAGCGTGGTAATTCCATTACTTGAGGTTATTTTCACTTCCTTATTCATATACATGCAGGCTTTTAAAAATGATACTTGATAAAAAGAGTTTTTTAATCATAATTTTCTCTTCTTAACTTATTGTCAAATTAAAAGAAGGAATTAGGACAGTTGAGGGATAAAATTTTGTGGCTAGCCAATTATGATGTTATGTTGTTACTTAAAGGTGCAGGACAATACTGGTATTTTAGTAGACATTAAAAGTTGAAAACAAAGCTTTGAACCATAACCTAACAGACTATTTTAGCAAGTTTGTAAGCCTGACTCCAGAAGAAACAGGCTTTATCAGAGATAATATTCCGGTTCAAAAGATGGGAAAAGATGCATTCCTATTAAAACAAGGAGAGGTTTCTAAAGCGTTCTATTTCATCATTAAAGGTTGTGTACGGTTATATTATGTTGTGGATGGGGAGGAAAAAACAGCCTTTTTCTATATGGAAAATGAGTTTGTCAGTTCTTATGAGAGCTTTACCAGGCAAGTTCCTGCCAGCCATAATTTACAATGTATAGAAACTTGTGAGCTCGCCGTCATTTCATTTGAAAATGCGCATCTTCTGCTCAAGCGTTATCCAAAATTTGAGTTTTTAGCCCGGATGATGATGGAAGAGGAATTAATGGTTTATCAGGATATCATTGCCTCTTTTATTACCCTAACCCCATCGCAACGGTATTTGAAATTATGCGAAAAAAAACCAGCATTATTACAAAGAATTCCTCAATATCATTTGGCTTCTTTTTTGGGAGTGCGACCAGAATCATTGAGCAGAATTCGAAAAAGGCTGGCAAAATGAGTGCTTTCTTAACTTAAGTCAACGTATTGTACAATGCCTCAATCTTATTTTTGAAAAGCTAAACTTGATACTTCATCAAGAACTTACAGAAAAAATACGAAAAGCAAAAATATGAAAAGGCTCTACTTAATATTGATGATTGTTGGCTTTATTCTGCCCAATATTTTTGTTGCAAAAGTATCGGTTGAAACAGGAAATATTTTGCTCTATACAGATTTGGCGACAACGTTGCAGCAAATGTTTGCAAATGATGTAGCAACGGCATTTATCATCGATCTGCTGTTTATCGTTGTTTTGTTCATGGGTTGGTCATTTCGAGAAGCTAAAAAGCACAAAATGAACAACATATGGCTGATATGGTTGTTTACTTTTGCCTTTGGTATTGCAAGTGGTTTACCCTTATTTTTGTACCTGAGGGAGAAAAAGAATACAGCAAACAAAAACTAGGTATAGCTCTTTCATGCTTTATGGGAAGGCAAAGCTCCATGCAAACTTTTGCAATTATCACTAATAGCTGTTGCCTACTCCAACCCCGAAAGATCAAAAGTATTCATAAAGGCAGTAGTAAACTTACCGGCACGGAATTGTTTGTCGTCCATCAGCTTGATGTGAAAAGGGATGGTAGTTTTTATACCTTCTATCACAAACTCTTCCAGGGCACGTTTCATACGCACGAGGGCTTCTTCCCGGGTTTGTCCGCTCACAATTACCTTGGCAATCATTGAGTCGTAGTTTGGGGGGATGGTATAGCCACCGTACACGTGGGTATCTACCCGCACGCCATGTCCGCCGGGAATGTGCAGGTTGGTGATTTTGCCGGGGCTGGGGCGAAAGTCTTTGGCCGGGTCTTCGGCATTGATACGGCATTCTATGGCATGCTTTTCCGGATAATAATTCTTACCAGATATTTTTACACCGGCCGCCACTTTAATCTGTTCTTTGATGAGGTCGTATTTGGTAACTTCTTCGGTAATGGGATGCTCTACCTGAATGCGGGTGTTCATCTCCATAAAGTAGAAGTTTTTGTGTTTATCAACCAAAAACTCAATAGTGCCTGCACCTTCATAATTGATGTAAGAAGCCCCTTTGATGGCAGCATTGCCCATTTTTTCACGCAATGTTTTATCCATAAACGGGGAAGGGGTTTCTTCTACCAGCTTTTGGTGGCGGCGCTGAATACTACAATCCCGTTCAGAGAGGTGGCATACCTTTCCGTGCTGGTCACCCACTACCTGAATTTCTATATGCCGGGGCTCTTCTATGTATTTTTCCATGTACAAACGCCCGTCGTTGAATGCCGCTTCTGCCTCCTGCCGGGCGCTGTCCCAGGCTTTTTTAAATTCACCCTCGTTTTTCACGATGCGCATCCCTTTGCCACCACCTCCCGAAGTAGCCTTCAAAATCACAGGATATTTTATTTCTTTCGCCAGGGTCATGCCTTCCTCCACGCTCTCAAGCAGCCCTTCAGATCCCGGAACAGTGGGTACGCCGGCCTCTTTCATGGTGGCTTTGGCGGTGGCTTTGTCACCCATTTTGGCAATCATCTCCGGGGATGCCCCGATGAATTTGATGTTAGACTCCTGGCAAATTCTGGAAAACTCTGCATTTTCTGACAGAAAGCCGTACCCCGGATGGATGGCATCGGCATTGGTAATTTCAGCCGCGGCAATAATATTTGGGATATTCAGGTAAGAAGACCGGCTGGGCGGAGGGCCAATGCATACGGCCTCGTCGGCAAATCGCACGTGTAAACTGTCACGATCGGCGGTAGAATACACGGACACAGTAGGAATACCCATTTCCTTACAAGTACGAATTACGCGCAATGCAATCTCGCCCCGGTTAGCGATAAGGATTTTTTTAAACAAAGCTTTGGTGGTTGAAAGTGAACAAGAATATATAGCGTATTTATGCTATTTAATTGCAATATTGGCAATTATGATGGGTCTACCATAAACAAAGGCTGGTCAAACTCTACCGGTGAGGCATCTTCTGCCAGTACTTTAATCACAGTGCCAGAAACTTCAGATTCAATTTCGTTGAAAAGCTTCATGGCTTCTACCATGCACACGGTTTGGCCTGCACTTACTTTGTCGCCTACTTCTACAAAAGGTTTTGCATCAGGATTAGAGGAGCGGTAAAAAGTACCAATCATAGGCGATTTGATAGGCACTCCCTTGGGTTCATTATCCTGGCTTTGGTTGCTGCCCTGATTACCCTGTTGTGTAGGATCTGCATTGGGGGCGTCTTGCTTAGAAGGGTAACCAACGGCATTGATCATACCTGTGGAGTCGTGTGGCATAGCAAGCGTAGAATGTACTTTGCCAGAGGTAACAATTTTGTCACCTACCCTTTTCTTTACTTTCAGCTTGATTTCTTCGGTTTCTATGCTTACTGCTTCCAGACCTGATTTGGCAATAAAGTCTAAAAGCTCCTGAATATCTTTTGCTTTCATGGGTGAATTGTGGTTTTTATGTAGTTGCCCTTTCAATTTTCTTACTAGAATAAAGCAGCCACAAAATAGTAAAATTATCTAAAAAATAACCAGTACGGCCAATTGATTGTGGGTGTTTTGTTTATTTCACGCGTTCCACATAAGACTTTGTGCCCGTATCTACTTTGATTTTGGTATCCTGGTCTACAAACAGGGGAACTTGAACAACAGCCCCGGACTCCAGCGTAGCGGGTTTGGTAGCATTGGTAGCTGTATCGCCTTTTACACCTGGTTCTGTATAAGTTACGACCATTTCTACAAACTGCGGCAATTCGCATCCCAGGATTGTTTCGGTTTCGTCATGCACAATAACCTCAACTTCCTGCCCGTCTTTCAAAAACTCAGGTGCATCTATTTGATTTTCCGGAATATTTACCTGCTCGAAGGTATTACTATCCATAAAGTGGTAGCCCAGGTCGTCTTTATAAAGATACTGATGGGGCCTGCGCTCTACCCGGGCTGTGGTGATTTTTACGCCTGCATTAAACGTGTTTTCTACTACTTTTCCAGAAGTAAGGCTTTTTAATTTTGTTCTTACAAAAGCACCGCCTTTACCGGGCTTTACATGCTGGAACTCAACAATGGTGTAAATATCATTGTTATATTCCATGCACAATCCATTTCTAAAATCTGCTGTAGTTGCCATTCATTTCTACGTTAGAAAAATGCTAAAATATTATTTTCCGTCGTACCCCCATTTGAGGTATACGGCACCCCAGGTAAATCCTCCACCAAAAGCTGCCAGCACGAGGTTATCGCCTTTTTTTAGTTGTGGTTCGTACTCCCACAAGCAAAGCGGAATGGTACCGCTGGTGGTATTACCATATTTATGAATATTTATCATCACCTTGTCTTTGCTGATGCCCATTCTTTCGGCAGTAGCATCTATGATGCGTTTATTTGCCTGATGGGGTGCGAGCCAGTCGATATCATCGGCAGTCAGGTTATTGCGTTCCATGATTTTGGCAGCCACATCGGCCATGTAAGTAACCGCAAACTTAAATACAGACGCTCCTTCCTGGTAAATAAAATGCTCCTTGGCTTCAATAGTTTCGGGTGAAGCAGGCCGGCGGCTTCCACCTGCCTTCAGGTTCAAATACTGGGCTCCTGCGCCATCAGACCGCAAGAAAGAATCTACGATGCCCACCGGTTCAGAGGTAGGTTCTAACAGTACAGCCCCTGCACCATCGCCAAATATGATGCAGGTAGAACGATCCTGATAATCAACGATAGACGACATTTTGTCGGCCCCTATTATGAGTACTTTTTTGTGAATGCCCGATTCTATGAACTGAGCGCCTGTAGTAAGTGCATACAAAAAGCCTGAGCAGGCTGCCTGCAAATCGAACCCGTAAGCATTTTTTGCGCCAACATTATGACCAATAATGGTGGCCGTGGAAGGAAAAATCATATCAGGCGTGCTGGTAGCACAGATGATCAGGTCAATATCTGAGGGATCGGTGTTGGTTTTCTCAAGTAAGGTTTTTACCGCCTCGGTAGCCATTACTGAAGTACCCTGTTCTTTTCCCTTTAAGATGCGCCGCTCTTTGATACCGGTACGGGTGGTGATCCACTCGTCGTTGGTATCCACCATGGTTTCCAGTTCTTTATTTGTAAGGACATATTCTGGCACATAACCATGCACGCCCTTTATCACTGCTCTGAATTTTTTGTCCATTTTATTATGTTTTGGAAAGAAACGCGTTGGACTTTTTTATCAGTTACTGTCCAATACATCCTTGATTTTAAGGTGTACGTTGGTCTCTGCCATTTTTTTCGCTAGTAACAACATACTCCTGATGGCCTGTCCGCTGGATACGCCATGTCCAATGACCACGTTGCCATTAACGCCGAGAATAGGACTGCCGCCAATGGCTTCGTAATTGAAGTTATCAAAAAACGGATCGGAAAAACCTCTCTTTTTCAAGAGGTCATAAATACTTTCAGCCATTTTTAACACTACATTTCCAATGTAGCCGTTGCAAACCATTACATCTGATTTATCACTGAAAAGGTCACGTCCTTCAATATTGCCGATAAAGTTGATTTTCTTATCTTCCTTAAAAAGTTGGTAAGCAGCCTGGGTATTTACCGTACCTTTTTGTTCTTCTTCCCCCAGGTTAATGAGGGCGACCTTGGGGTTTTCATAGCCCAGCACATGTTTGGCATAAATAGAACCTATTTCTCCAAACTGCACCAGCACCTCGGGTTTGCAATCGGCATTGGCACCCACATCCAGGATGACGCCGAAATCCCCGTTTTCCCGGGGGGCAAAGCTTGCCAGGGCAGGGCGAATGATTCCTTCAAAAGGCTTGATACTGAACATTGCACCTACATGCATTGCACCGGTATTCCCCGCACTGCAAAAAGCATTTACCTGCTGGCCTTTCAATAATTTGTACCCAACAGAAATACTTGAATCCGGTTTTTGGGAAAAAGCCTTTGTAGGGTGTTCGTCCATGCCTATGACCTCACCGGCATGTATGATTTCTACGAAAGCGCGGTCAACCTCATGCTCGTCCAAAAGCTCACTGATTATCTTTTGATCTCCTACCAGAACGATTTTATCATCTTCTGTAAGATCGTCAATAACCAACTTCACTCCTTCAATTGTAGACTGGGGCGCAAAGTCCCCACCCATTGCATCCAGTGCAATTCTCATATTATTCTGCTAAGGCTTCTTTCTCCATAACTACCTGGCCTTTGTAGTAAAGTTTTCCATCGTACCAGTGTGCACGATGATACAGGTGAGGTTCACCGGTGGTAGGGCAAGTAGCTATGTTTTTCGCCTTCAGTTTATAATGTGTCCTTCTTTTGTCACGCCGTGTTCTGGAAATTTTTCTCTTAGGATGCGCCATTGCTTGTTAAATATTTAAAATTTTAATTATCTCTTAACTTTTTTAATGCTTCCCACCGGGGATCTGTTTCCTCCGGCTTGTTTTGTTGTTCGGTATCTTTTGTAGTAGAAAAAACAACACTTCCTTTAGTAAAAGGCAAATCATCTTCATCCGTACGAAATTTCGGATGAATCTTTTTCATGGGTATTGCCAGGCCAATAAACTCATAAATATATTGTGCCACATTAATTTTTTGGGTATTTCTGGTAATGATGACAATTTCATCGGTCAGTTCTTTTTCTTCCTCCCCATACTGGTATAACATAACTTCCTGAATATGTAAAGGATGTTCAAATTCTTCCAGACTTCTGTCACACACCAGAGTGACCGTACCCGTAATTTCAAAATCAACTTTAATCAGGCGTGGTTGCTTGTCTAAAGTTACCGTAACCTGCAAATTCCCTTTATCTATAAGACTGTGCTCAAAATGTTCAAAAAAGTCGGCATCAACGGCAAACTGATATTGGTGTGTTTTATCACTTAGTTTATATATATCAATATCAAACGCTCGTAATTGCTTCACGGCCTCAGTCTTATTTTTTTGAGTTTGCAAATTTAAAGATATAATTTCAATAATTAAAAGAATCTGACGGTATTCGGAATTACTGTGTTTTATTATCCCCTTTTGTCGGGTATAATACTACTTTATGAAGTAAAATCTTGCAAGTGCTGGATTTTATTGGAAAATTTACTATATAGGATGGATATAATGTATACTAAAAGTTTTTTTTCCCGTTTACTCTGTTGTTTATGCATATAGAGTATATTATGAGAAGTGTTTGTATCACTATATTTTTCATATCAACCGCGATGGCTGCTGCCTTAGGGCAAACTACGGCAACTTCACAGACTGAGCTTTTTTACCAATATGATGGTTCCCGTCCGCTTTTGCTGGATATGACCATGCAGGTAGAAACTACCCAGGCTGTGAATGATATGTACAACTTTAAGTTTGCCAAAGCTGAGCAGCAATTCCGGTGGATCAAACAAAAATATGCGTGGCATCCCTTGCCCTATTTTTTGCTGGGCCTGAGCCAGTGGTGGAAAATTGTGCCCAATATAGATAATGCCGAATACGACGAAAAATTTATCCATTATATGGACACGGCCGTAATGATGGCTGAAAGCATGTACGAAAGAAATGAAGAAGACCCTGAAGCTGCTTTTTTTCTGGCAGCCGGGTATGCTTTCAAAGCAAGGTTGCATTCTGAAAGGAGAGACTGGAGCAAAGCTACTGTTACCGGGAAAAACGCCTTGAAATACCTGGAGATATGTAAGAATAAAGAAGATTTCAGCCCTGAACTGCTTTTTGGTGATGCCCTGTATAATTATTATGCCGAATGGGTACCTGAAAATTATCCGATCCTGAAACCTGTCCTGATGTTTTTTCCGGAGGGCGATAAGGAGGAAGGCATGGAGCAACTCCGCACCGTGGCCAATAATGCGTTTTATACCCGCACCGAAGCCCAGTATTTTCTGATGCGGATTTTGTATGAAGAAAATGAAGACCGTACGGAAGCCCTGCACATTTCAGAATACCTGGCTTCTACTTTTCCTGACAATGCTTATTTCCACCGCTACTATGCCCGTATGCTGTATGGGCGGGGCAGGTACAACCAGGCCGAAAAGGTATCGCTGAGTATCTTAGAAAAAATTGACAAGAAAATGCCCGGGTACGAAGCTACCAGCGGCAGGTATGCGGCCTTCTTCCTGGCGCAAATCAACGAGGCCCGTGGTGACAGGGACAGTGCCCGGTATTATTATGAGAAAGCTGTGCATTTTGGTATCAAAATCAACGCTACCGAATCAGGGTACTTTTTATATTCTTTGCTGAACCTGGCTGAAATTTTGGAAAGTGAAGGTGATTATGAGCTGGCCGAAACCTATTACAAAATGGTGAAAGATTATGCCGACCGTAAAGATGATGTGCATAAACGTGCCCGGGAGCGATTGAAAGGTTTACGAAAAAAGACATAAAAACCCTTCAATTTACCAAAATGCATCTTCAAAGTGCCGGATAGCCACATGGGGTTGTAAAATAACGGATACAATATCAAACCGAATGGCCTTTTCCCAATTGGCTTCATAAATATAATGATCGGCTGCCTCAATAATCAGGGCGGCTTTTTTTTCGTCTACGGCTTCCTCGGGGAAACCATAGCTCACACTGCTGCGGGCTTTTACTTCTACAAACACCAGGGTGTTGGCCTGGCGCATAATCAGGTCAATTTCGGCCCTTTTGTAGCGGTAGTTTTTTTCCAATAAGGTGTATCCTTTCTTCGTGAGAAACTCCAGTGCCAGGGCTTCCCCGTAATCACCGCTTTCCTTTTTGTCCATAATTATCGCTTATCTTTGTAAAGATACGTATTTAGTAAAAAGTGAGGGAAAGAAAGGATTGAATGACTATGAACCACCTGCTCAATAAAAAAGTAGTTTTCAGGCATTTGGGGCTGGCAGATTACCAAAAAGCCTGGGACTATCAGGAAAAAGTTTTTGCAGAAGTAATTGCCCAAAAAGTGGCCAACCGGAATGTGGACGCAGCACAGCAAAAACCCACGCCCAATTATTTACTGTTTTGCCAGCATCCCCATGTGTTTACCCTGGGCAAAAGCGGCCTGCCCGAAAACCTGCTGCTGGATGAAAACGGATTGAAAGAGAAAAAAGCTACTTACTACCGCATCAACCGGGGGGGCGATATTACCTACCACGGCCCCGGTCAAATTGTAGGTTACCCCATTCTGGACCTGGACAATTTTTTTACTGACATTCATAAATACCTCCGCTACCTGGAAGAAGCTGTGATCCTCACCCTGGCCGATTATGGCGTGGAAGCCGGTAGGATAGATGGTTTAACCGGTGTTTGGATTGACCACATACACCAGAAGAATCCCCGGAAAATATGCGCCATTGGCGTAAAATCAAGCCGGTGGGTTACTATGCACGGCTTTGCTTTCAATGTAAATACCGACCTTTCGTACTTTGACTACATTGTGCCTTGTGGCATTGCGGATAAAGCCGTAACCTCCTTGGCGCAGGAACTAGGCAAAACTTTACCAATTGCTGAAGTAGAAGCCAGGTTGAAAACGCATATTGCCAGTTTGTTTGGGATGGAGTTGGTGGGGGAAGAAGTAAAAATGGCCCAATAAAGTTGTGTAGAAAATTACTGATGATGATTACTCTTGACTGGTGCTGGACTCTGTTCAGTACTTAACTAATGATAAATAGGACTCAGTTCGTCGCTCGCAAAAATGAATTCTTTTCACATAAAACGGACGGAGTCCTGCATTCCATTGGTTAAGCAGCAAAAAAGCCCTGTGAGGGCAGAGGCTTCAATAAAATTTACAGAGAGGCTGTTATCTTTAATGCATAGATATACACTTCTTCTGATTCCAATTCTAAACTGTAACGGCTATTCTTCCCATTCTTCGAAGAACTTTCAAGTTTTAGGTGTAATAGATACTTTCCTTCAAATCGAGGGTCGGTGCTATCATAAATTCTTAACCACTCCTTTTCGCCCTTTCGGTAATGTTCAAAGTGGGCATATTCTATTTTATCAGAACTTACAGGCAAAAATATTATATTTTTTGAGTCATCTATTTCCATAGATGTGGAGAGGGTAACTTTAGAGTTTCTATTTATTCCAGAAATATCTTCATCTTTATAAAAAACATCTAAAACTGCCCAACTACCATACAATTCATCACTACCGTGGTCATCTCAAGAAAAGAGCAATAGGCATGTTGTAATGATCAAACAGTTAGTTATTTTTTTCTGAACTCTCATCTCTTCGGCATTTCAAACATCATCAATAATTTTGTTACCAATTTTCTGAAGGTTTTTAGGCTCATTACCATTTCCACCAAACAGAACAATATTGGTTATAGTGCTTAAATCATCAACATTTTG
Organism: Cyclobacteriaceae bacterium; assembly: GCA_965230065.1. GTDB lineage: Bacteria > Bacteroidota > Bacteroidia > Cytophagales > Cyclobacteriaceae. The sequence goes on from OZ245942.1 coordinate 2,907,496, forward strand.
ATTTTCCTCTGGTTAAAGATACTTATCTATACTTGTTTGTATATCTCCCCCACAGGCACAGGATGTCCCTGTCCTGTGCCTCATTTATGAATATTGCCTCACTGTCCCCTCTTCGCCACCTCAACATCCGCCTCCACCTCATCCAAATAATTTGCCCAGTGAAAGTAGTCCTCTTCCGCATCGTTCAAATGAGTGAGGGGCATGGGTTCATAAACTGCTTCTGTAACCTCCACCAGTGTTTTCCAATGGTCAGCGGCTTTTTCTAAATGAGCAATGGCATTTTCCTGATCTGCGGTTTCTTTCGTTTGGCGGAAACGGTGCAATGCGGTGGCCCCTCGCAGTTTTTCAGCAAAATATTGTCCCAAATGTGCCCAGGCTTTTACGTCTGATACCTCATACAATAAACTGTTATTGTCGGCAACGTTGATATTTTCTACCAAGGACAAAGCTTTATTTGCTTCATCTTCCAAACGATCGGCCAATGCCAGGGGGGAAACTTTTCCTTCGGGAAGTGCCAGGCCTTTTTGCTGCATTTCCACAAAATCTGGTATGGACAAATAAGCCGGGTCAAGCGGGTTGCGGTCTATCAGTTGGTCTACTGAAATAAGGGTAACGCCTTCTGAGGTGAGGGCCAGAAAACCTTCGCTATACAGCGTAAAATCCCAGGTGCCGTTGTAAAAAGATGCGATTTGCAACTGCACTTTACTGGCTTCCTGGTAAGCCTCAAAAAGCGGTTGGGCGGCTTCTCCATATTTGTGGGCAAAAGCCTGGGAAAACACAGCATCGGGCGTTTCCGGGTTGTAGAGCAGCCTGCCCCAGAGTTTGTAAAAAAGCCACTGCCGTTCAAAGGCGTATTGCCAATCCACAGGTTTTTTCACCGTAAAATAATCTTTGGCCGGAATGTAGCATTCCGAACCCACATAATAGCCCGCCACATAATCGTGGGCATTCCGGGCAATATGTTCCCGGATAAACCCGGCTTGTCCCCACCGCAACGTAAAAAAGTCTTCGTTGCGGATCATCCAGCAGAGTTGGTAGCTCGTGGGCTTGGGGTTCCAATACGCATCAGTAAGCGGTCCACCATGCACTTTTACCAAGTGAGGCGTGGAGTGCCCGTGCGACCAGTTGAATTTCAACTCGGTATAAATAGGTTTCTGCACACCTGTGAGGGTATCCATCGCCGCCCGCGTAAGTTGCTCCACCGATTGGTCGGTAGACCCGCCACTGCCCGTATTGGCCGACAATGGCATACGGTGGATGAACTTGATTTCCCGGTCGGCCTCCTGCATGCCAGCCACAAACGTATCCAAAATCCACTGCTCCCTTTCTGCCGGACTCATACCGCCCATGCCTTCGCCCAGGGTAACGCCCATGCCGGTGAGGTTGGGGTATTCGTTGATGACCTGCGTTACACTTTCCCGCGTATATCTTTTCACCAGCTCAGAAGTATCGCCATCGGTAAAGTGCGCGTCCCCAATGCTGTACGTGGCCGCATTGTGTGCCTCAGCAAATTCGGGGGAAACGAAAATATTCCAGTTGAGCAGGTAGGTTTCTATGCTGCGTTCTTTGGCCATGCGAAATAAAGTATGCCAGAACTCCTGCCATTCGGCCAGTTCTTCATCTGAAAAACCACTGGCTTCCGGAAAATTGGTGGGGCGAATCAGATAATTGAAAGGATGCAAATTCCAGAGCGTAAGCGTATTGAAGCGGTTTTCGGCCATCATGTCCAGATAGCTTTCCCAAAAAACCGTATCCCGGCAGGTTTCCGTATGTAGTTGCAAAGCCTCAGAGCGGCGGTACGAATCCCAGGGCAGGTTGAACTTGATGGCGCGGAAAGCAAGATGGGGTTTTTCCGATTTTTCTACCACTTTTTCAATACTTCCCGTGTTCCTGATTTGTTCGGCTACTTCCAGCCCACCGTAAAGCAACCCGGCGGCATCCCCACCGGTTATGGTAATTGCATTTCCCTCTTTGCTGATGTTAAAAGCTTCAGCGCCTAAAGCAGCATCGGTAACAAAAAGGATTTCATGGGCAGCATCTTCGCTTGTTTGTGCAAGTCCGGTAGCTTGCAGGGCTTCGGATAGTTTTTGGGCGGCATGCTGTGCCTGGGGCAGGTTGGCATCATACTGAAGTGAAAAAGTATTTTCCTTTGTACAAGCTGAAAAAAGAAAGAGGGCAGCAAATAGAATGAGTGTATTTTTCATTAAAATTCAATATTTTTATAAATTCTTTTTAGGGTAATTTCACAATATTTCCGTTATAAAATTCATGTTTTACCGCGGCTTTCCTTTCAAAAGCCAGGTACTCTTCTACCGTATATTTTTTGTCAAGAACCTCTGTCATCGCTAAAAATGTTTTTCCTAAAAATAGGAAATTTTAGGGGTACAAAAAAAGCCTGCTCTGCCTCTTGTTTTGAATTTAATCCCTAACTTGGAAAAAAAATAGTTTTTTGAATATTTTTACCACCATGAAAAACACAATCATCCTCACTGTCGGGCTGCTGATTGCCGGGGCCTGCGGTACTGCTACCCAACAAACACAAGAAAACCAGGAACCTGAAACTGCTGCTATGCAAATTACCCAAACAGATTACGGAACTACCGAAGACGGCACGCCCGTTGCCCTTTTTACATTGGTAAATAATAACGGTGTTGAAATGAAAGTCACTAACTACGGTGGCATCATTACCGAACTAAAAGTGCCAGACAAAAATGGAAAGATGGGCGATGTGGTATTGGGGTTTGATAACTTCAATGACTATTATACATCTAATCCTTTCTTTGGCGCATTGGTAGGCCGGTATGGCAACCGCATTGCTCAGGGGAAGTTTACTTTAGACGGAGAGGAATATGCCCTTGTACAAAACAACGGCCCCAATCACCTGCACGGAGGCACCAAAGGTTTTGACAAAGTGGTGTGGAAAGCCGAGCCAAGCGAAACGGAGGAAGGCCCACAACTGAAACTTTCTTACCTGAGCGAGCACATGGAAGAAGGCTATCCGGGCAATCTGGATGTAGAAGTAACCTACACCCTCACCAACGATGATGCAGTGCGTATTGATTACAAAGCCACCACCGACCAGAAAACCATCGTCAACCTCACCAATCATTCTTATTTCAATTTAAGCAATGAGCCTGGTACTCAGATTGTAAATCATGAAATGATGCTCAATGCCGACCAGTTTGTGCCTGTGGATGAAACCTTGATTCCTACCGGAGAGCTACAAGACGTGGAAGGTACGCCCATGGATTTTACAGAACCTACGGCCATAGGGGCACGCATTGACGCAGACCATGAGCAGACTCAGTTTGGTAAGGGATATGACCACACCTGGGTTATCAATGGAACGCCGGGGGAATTGAGACTGGGTGCCACCGTATACGAACCCAGTAGCGGGCGTTTTATGGAAATGCTTACTACCGAACCTGGTGTGCAGTTTTATACCGGAAACTTTCTGAGTGGTAATCACACCGGAAAAGGAGAAGCTGTGTACGGCCATCGCACCGGCTTTTGCCTGGAGACCCAGCATTTTCCCGATTCGCCCAACCAGCCCGACTTTCCCTCGGTAGAGCTGAACCCTGGAGAAACGTATGAGACGACGACGGTGTATAGGTTTTCTGTGAAGTAGAAATTTATCGTCCTCTTTTTAAACAAGCTAAGTATTTGGATACTCGTAAAAGCATGATTTTTAGAATGTTTTTTGTAACTTTAGTATATTAGAATAAGTAATAGAGAGAAATAACGGGATACAGAAATGGAAAATTTACAAACCCCACTTACTAATGTACAATTAGAACTCCTTAGACTTTATTCAACAGGTTTATCAGAAGAAGATTTACAGGAGCTAAAAGATACTTTGGCTAATTTCTATGCAAAGAAGTCCATTCAATTAGCTGACCAAATATGGGAAGAGAAAGGGTTAACTAACGAAGATATGGATAACTGGCTTAATGAAGACTAAATTAAAAGTAGTCCTGGATACTAACATTCTTCTGGTATCTATTTCTCAAAAATCAAAATACCATTGGTTATATCGGAGTCTGATTGAAAACAAGTTTGATATTTTTGTTACGAATGAGATTTTAGCTGAATATAAAAAAACAGTAATTCTCATTTTATGTACTTACAGATGGCAGTCTAGTTGATACTAAATTTTTTTCTTCATACAAACCTGTCCGAACTCCGGAATTCGGACGTTTGCTGCATATATATTGGGTACTATTGCTAAAAAATCATAGCAATGAAGATATATCACGGCGTTATCGCTTCCCTAATTTTTGTACTTCTCTGGAGGTGTGGCACAAACAATGACAGCTACGACCCGGAACGGAATTACCAGGACAAAGAAAAAGAAATTCTTACCCAATTTATCATCGCCGAAGATAGTAGCGTGATTGAGTTGCCAGAAGGGCATTTTCTGTTTTCGCGCAGCCTCATTATGGATGGCAAAAATCACATCACCATCCGGGGCAAGGGTATTGACAAAACGGTGCTCAGCTTTAAAGGGCAGCAGGAAGGCGCCGAAGGTATCCGCATTACCAACAGTAATAATATCACCCTGGAAGATTTTACCGTAGAAGATGCCTCTGGCGATAACATCAAAGTGATGGACACCGATGGCATCACCTTTCGCCGGGTAAAAGTAGCCTGGACCGGAGCTATCAATGAAGAAAACGGGGCATATGGTTTTTACCCCGTCATCTGTAAAAATGTGCTGATTGAAGAATGTGAATCCATGGGTGCCTCGGATGCGGGCCTGTATGTGGGGCAATCGGAAGATGTGATTATCCGCAACAACAAAGTGTACCAAAACGTGGCCGGGATTGAAAGCGAAAACAGCGACCGGGTAGAAATCTACGGGAACGAATGCTGGGACAACACCGGGGGCATTTTGGTGTTTAACCTGCCCGGCCTTACCCGTTACGGGAGAAATATCAAAGTGTATGACAATGTGGTGTATGAAAATAACCGGGAAAATTTTGCTGTGCCGGGTGCCATTGTGGGTACCATCCCGGCAGGCAGTGGCATCATCGTTTTGGCTACCAAAAATGTAGATGTATTCAATAATGAAATAAAAGACCACAAAACGGTTGGTGTGTCGGTAATCAGTTATGAACTGATGAGTGCGATGGAAGATAGTGAAGCGGACCAGCCCGACCCGGAAACGGGTGTGCGGGGTATTCAGGCCGACTTCCGCAGCGATAAAAAATATGACCCGTATTCCGGGCAAATTAGCATCTACAACAATCAGTTTGAAAACGAACACTGGCTCCCTTACCTCGGCTCTGACTTTGGAAAACTTTTTTTATTCAAATTGGGCTTTAATATTCCTGATGTTGCGTTAGATGGTATCAAGCCGGATGATTATTACCTGGCCGACGGTATTGTCAACCAGAAGTACAAAGTGTGTATTGATGAACCGCAACCCATCAGTTTTGTGGACCTGGACGCTGCCAATGATTTTGAAAACCTGAGTACGGATGTTACGAAGTTTAAATGCCAATAAGATGGGGAAGCTTGGAATGATTGTGCTGGCAGTGTATTTTTTGGCTGCATGTAACACAGAACAAAAACAAAAAGAGGTAAAACTAACCACAACCGCGTCAGAGCCAAAAGAAATTAACACCTATGGCATGGGCAATGCCTGGTTGTCAGAATATGGTTTTTTTGAAGGAAACCCGGCTGAGTTGCAACCTGCTGCCAATGTGATTCCTTACGAACTGAATACGCCCCTGTTTTCTGATTATGCTCACAAAAAGCGATTTATCTATTTTCCGGAAGGGGCACCTGCCAACTATGAGGAAAAAGAAGTATTGGACTTTCCAGTGGGCACAGTGCTTATCAAAAACTTTTATTACCCAAATGATTTTCGTGATGCGTCTGGGCGGCAATCCGCGAAGGGAAAAAAGATATTGGAAACACGCCTGCTGGTGCATGAAGCAAAAGGGTGGCAGCCATTGTCATACATCTGGAACGAAGAACAAACCGATGCTTATTTCGAGATTTTAGGGGAGACTATTCCCGTAAAATGGACGCATAAAGATGGTGCAATAAAACAAACCAACTACATCGTGCCCAACCTGAACCAGTGCAAAAGCTGCCATGTAAAAGATAAGACGCTTATGCCTATTGGCCCCACAGCCCGACAGCTCAACCGGAAAAACACATTTACATCAGGGGAAGTAAACCAATTGGATTACCTGGCGGTACATGGCTATCTTTCAGGCTTGCCCGCAGCAAAAGAACGTCCATCTTTACCACTATGGGAAGATCCAGGTTCGGGAACGCTTGACGAGCGGGCCATCGCGTATTTGGATATTAACTGTGGCCCTTGCCACAACCCGGAAGGGCCGGCCAAAACTTCGGGGCTGAACCTCACCGTTTTTGAAACTGACCCTTACAAACTAGGTTTTATGAAACCACCAGTGGCTGCCGGAAAAGCCTCGGGCAATTTGCTGCACGACATTGTGCCCGGCAAGCCCGAAGCGTCCATACTCCTACACCGCATGAACAGTACCGACCCTGAAGTAATGATGCCCGAACTGGGCCGTACCCTTATTCATGAAGAAGGCGTAGCCCTAATTCGTGAATGGATTAACCAGTTGTAAGACGAATGTAAAACGAATCGGGATGCCGAAACAATTGCAATTTCGTTTTACAAAGCTCTCTAAATCCACTAATTTTCCATCTGTTTCATCCAACAGATGCGATAAACTTGTATTTCAATCTTTACAACTTACTCATTTTCTTTGGTGTAGGGCAGGGAATTATCCTGGGGCTGGTAATTTTTTTCTTGCGGAAAGAAGAAGACCGGGCTGCTGTTTTCCTGGCGGCCCTCATTATCAGTTTTGCCCTTACCACCGGCAAGCACCTTGTGATAGATTTGCAGGAACAAAATCCCTGGTTATCGCCACTGATACTCCCACTCTCCTTTTTTTTGCTGATGGGACCATTGCTTTATTTTTATATTAAAAGCACGGTTTCATCTCATTTTCAGATAAAAGGGAAAGATTGGCTGCATTTTGTTCCGGCTTTTGTTTTTTTAATGCTGCAGTTGGGGATTTTCCTCTCAAAAACGGCCATCCCAAATGCCAGGATTAACGGAATTTCGGGTACTTTGCAACTGTCCGAACAAGTAGCGGGGCTGGCTTCTTTCTTTGTGTATGGCTTTTTGGGGCTGCAAAAAGTGAGGAATTATCAACGATGGATTGCGCAGGAGTATTCCAACCATGAATATATAACACTTGCCTGGCTGCGCAGTCTGCTCATTGCATTGCTCATTGGGTGGGTATTATTGCTGGGTTTCACTTGTTTTGATCTGGTTTTTCACGATTTTCATTTACCCCCTTCTGCTTACTACCCTTTATTGCTTTACGTTTCAGTGCTTATTTACTGGATGGGCCTGAAAAAACTGATGATGCTCAGGCAGCCCGTACCCGCTCAAACGGTGGTTGAGAATACCAAAAACCAAATCATGCCGGAAGAAAACCCGGAGGATTTACGGGATGAAATTGCCCGTTTAGAGGCATTGGTAATACAGCAAAAGCCCTATCTGGACCCGGAGCTCAAGCTTGACAAACTGGCATCTCTCATGGGTTTACACCCTAAAACTTTATCTCATTTGCTGAATAAAGGGCTGGAAACCAGTTTTTATGACTTTATCAACAGCCACAGGGTAGAGGAAGTAAAAGCAAAACTCACCGACCCAGCATATGAAAGGTATACGCTGTTGGGCGTTGCTCTTGATTCAGGCTTTAATTCCAAATCTACCTTTAATCATATTTTTAAGAAATTTACCCAGCAAACGCCTTTGGAATATAAGCGGAAATATGTTCAGTGACAGGCTTTTATTGGCATTATGGCTTTCAGTTTACTTTTCTACTGCATGCACTTTTATGTACTTTTCTAATTCAGAGTCTTTGGGGCCTATATAATGGAAGCGTTCTGCCCATTCCAGGTCATATTGTTCCCCGAGTTTACGGTCAGAAGGTACACCTCTCAACCTTTCAGAGTCGATATCCAGGACAAAATGTTCGATGTAGTTCAGGTTTGCTGATTCATCATCGATGCCCAGCACAGGCAGGTATTTGTTTTCACCAGCCAGCCTCTTTTTCAAATTTGCACCGCTTTCTCCGCCTGGGCCTTGGGTAACATTAACGCGGTTTGCTTTCACCTTCTCGTCAATCACTCCGGATATATCTACAATACGATTGACGAGCTGAGGGCCACGGGCGAAATAATACTTTTCTTTAACAGCATGCGGTTTTAGCCCGGCATCAAAATGCTCGGGGTAGTCTAATCGCCCGCCCGCCATCCAGGCGGCAGCTTCTACAACACGGGCGGTAACATAATGATCCGGGTTTTCTTCATAATGGCCCCAGGGGTCGTAGGTAATAACCGTGTCTACTTTTAATAACCTGAACAGGAAAATGAGCCGGGCTTTCAACTCTTGTATACTGACATTGTCCATGCGGTGGTTGGTGTAATTGAGATTGTACACCTTTTGTAACCCTAATGTTTTGGCTACATTTTCATTATCTGCCTCATTGTTTCTCACTACATCTCCAATCGTTGCTCCCCTGCCGGCATGGTCGTCGTTAGAGGTCCTGATCAAATATCCGGTATAACCTTCTTTGATAAGTTTTGCCACCGTGCCTCCGGCAAAAAGAGGGATGTCATCGCAATGAGGCTGGATAGCAGCCAGCACCTTGCCCTTGTGGGGCTGCCCGTTTTGTGCATGCTCGATGATGACTTCTTCGGACTCATTATTCATTGCTTTGATATTGTAACCGGAAATAGGTACCATACCGAATAATGCCCCATGCTTCATAAAGCTTCTTCTTTCCATGATAGCGTTGATTTTTATGATAAAGATACCGACTACTTTCTTTGATTACGAATTTACTTCCCGTCCTATGCCTTAATTATGGAAAGCAGCACTCTGTCCGTCATTTAACCATAATAACACCACAACCCCTTTATATAGAGAGGATTTTTCATTTCCTTATCATCTTAGTTTTGGCTATTCCTGCATTAAATTGATGAATAATAAAAAAAGTGGAATCATTTAGTTTTTTAAAAGTCATTTTCCCTTCATCCGGATGGTCAAACCATATATCTGTATTTTCCTCTACTGTCATCTGTTGAATTGATATAAGCCAAGGGTTTAAATAGGTACTTATAGCCTCTCCTGCGTCAGATGAAGAATTGTTATTAATTTTACGTGAGTTATGGATTAAAAATGCCCTGATTCGTGCAAATAGAAAGTTTGCTGTCTGAGCGAAGCGAGTTTCAAACTTTCTGAGATTTTTTGCATACTTTTTTATCGATTGAAAAAAGTATGAGCCCGTCCGGCTTGAGGGCAAGCGTTTGAAAATCAATTAGATATAAATATTCGTTTGTTGAATCAAATCCATAATTCACGTTAATTTTGGGTGTTTGGCAGCTTAGTAGAAACAGAAATAAAGTAAAAAAATAAGTTTATCATTCATAGCTTTTTAAACAGTATACTGCTCATTTCTCACTTTCTATAATCTTTTCTATTTGTTGTCGATTTTCAGGAAGGTAATTGATTGCAACGTCCCAAATTATTTCGTAGTCAATGCCAAAGTATTCATGTGATACTTTGTTTCTCAAATAATACATTTCTTGCCAGGGAACGTCAGGGTATTTCTCTTTGATTTCTATGGGTAAGTTCTTTGATGCTTCGCCAATTATTTCAAAATTTCTGATGACGGCATCTACTGTTTTATAATCTCTCTTAAAACTGATAAAATCGTATCCATCAATATACTCAGCAATTCTATCCATAGCTAGTAGAATATCTGCTAAATACATTTGATATGTACGGTTTTCTTTTTTCAATTTACACGTATTTTACCTGATTTAAAATTTTCTCTTTTATTTGCTCTTTCAATGCATTCTTGGTCACCAGATCAATCTTGCGGCCAAATATTTTCTCGAGATAAATTTCTAATGAAAAGAATTTCCAGCCTATTGGCCTTTCCAATTCAACAAGTATATCGATATCACTATCTTTTGTGTGTAAGTTGTCGGAAAAGGAACCAAATATACCGATTTCTTTTACTGCATACTCCTTGAGTAAAACAGGTTTTAATTCTTTTAACTTGCTGAATACTTCCGCTTTTGTCATCATGATACCAAAGATAATGAAATTAAAAATAGCATTAATAGAACGCATTAGAGTGAATCATCTACAGGCAACAACTTCCCTGGATTCATTAAATTATCAGGGTCAAAAGCTTGTTTGATCGTACGCATGGCATCCAGTGCTTCATGATGTTCGGCCTGCATATATTGTAACTTGCCAATGCCGATGCCATGCTCGCCGGAGCAAGTACCTTCCATCGCCAAAGCGCGCTGCACCAGCCGCTTGTTAAGGGCTTTTGCTTTTTCAAAGGTAGAAGTATCGCCGGGGAGCATGGGAATGACCAGGTGAAAGTTGCCATCGCCCAAATGCCCCAGAATAGGGGCAAAAAGTCCTGTAGCTTCAATGTCAGCCTGAGTTTCTACAATACATTGGGCTAATTTTGAAATGGGCACGCACACATCAGTACTCATGTTATGAGCACCCGGCATCATGTCAACTACCGCATAGGTGGCATCGGTGCGGGCCTGCCAGAGTTTTTCCCGGCTGGCTGCATCTTTCTCCCAGATAAAACCTGCCCCGCCAAATTCCCGGGCAAAGTGCTGCACTTTCCCGATTTGCTCATTGAGTTCTGCTTCTGTGCCATGAAATTCCAGAAAAAGGGTGGGCTTTTCTTCATAATTGAGTTTTGAGTATCGGTTGATGGCCTGCATCAAAGTAGCATCCAGCAGTTCTATCCGGGCAATGGGTACGCCTTTTTGTATGGTTTTGATGGTGGTGTTGACGGCGGCTTCTACCGAAGGAAAGGAACAAACAGCAGCGTAAATTTCTTCGGGAACAGCATGCAGTTTGAGGGTAAGTTCCGTAACGATGCCCAGGGTGCCTTCCGAGCCGATGAACAGGCGGGTGAGGTCATAACCCGTAGCAGATTTTTTGGCTTTGCTGCCTGTTTTAATGATTTCCCCGTTAGGCAAAACCACTTTCATCGCAAGCACATTGTCTTTCATGGTGCCATACCGTACGGCATTGGTACCGGAAGCCCGGGTACTGGCCATACCACCCAGAGAGGCATTGATGCCGGGGCCGATGGGAAAAAAGAACCCGCTTCCTTCCAAGGCTTTGTCCAACTGGTTTCGGGTAACGCCTGCCTGTACGGTAGCATGCATATCGGCAACGTTTATTTCATGTACCTGCGCCATCAATTTTAAGTCTATGCAAACGCCACCTTTTAAAGCTACTACGTGTCCTTCCAGCGAAGTGCCTGCCCCAAAGGGAATGATGGGGGCTTTGTATTTGCTGCAAACTTTTACAATGGCTGCCACTTCTTCGGTAGATTGTGGGTACACCACAGCATCTGGCGGCATACAATCGTGGTAACTGTACCCGGCACCATGTTCTTTTCTGGCTGCATCATCCTGCACGGCCCGGTCGCCCAAAATATCTTTAAGGGCTGTAAAAAGAGTTTGTTGCTGTGTAATGTTTGTCATGCCTGCTCCATGGTTTCGGGGTTAACGAGGTAGGGCACTTTTTTGCGTTTGTAATATTCAATAATATTAACCGCGGCACGAAACGACATTTCATCCCGGGCTTCTACCGTTGCCGAGCCAATGTGGGGCAAAATGGCTACATTAGGCATAGATAATAAAGGATTGTCTGGCTGCATGGGCTCCGGGTTGGTTACGTCCAGTCCGGCGCCCCAGATAGTTCCATCTTTAAGGGCTGCTATCAGGTCTTGCTCGTTGTGCACCCCACCCCTGGCTGTATTGATGAAAACAGCGGTTGGTTTCATTTTTTCAAAAGCTGCCCGGTTGAATATTCCTTTGGTTTCTTCACTCAGAACGCTGTGGGCAGATAATACATCACTTTGCTGCAACAATTCGTCGAAGCTTACTTTTTTGGCATCCAAAAGCTTTTCGGCTTTTTCGTTGTGGCTGCGGTTGCAGTAAATAATTTCCATGTTGTATGCCCCTTTGCAGCGTTTTGCCATTTCCAGGCCAATGCTGCCCAGGCCAAAAATGCCCAGGGTTTTGTTTTTGAGTTCAAACCCCAGGTGGGCTTTGGGGCGGAAAAATCCCCATTCCCCTTTAGCGATGGATTTGTGCCTGTGAAACATTTTCCGGGAAACATTGATCATCAAACCAAAGGCTACATCAGCCGTGGCATCGCTCATGGCCCCGGGCGCGTTGCCAATGGGTATATCCAGGCGGGTGGCTTCATCAATGTCAATATTATCATACCCGGCAGCAAACTGGGAAATGATATCCAGGTGTTTGCATTCATTGAGGAAAGTAGCATTTATTTTATTTTCACTCAGGCTGAGCATGGCATCGTTTTGTAGGGCTTCCGTTCTCAATTCGTCATTGTTCATGGGACGGTCATGGGGCCAAACATTTACGGTAAACCCTTCATTTTTGAGCATTTCGATGCCTTTGTCCGGGATTTGCCGGGTTACGAGTATTTTTATTTGTTGTTGTGGTGTTTGCATGTGAGATACTTAAGAATATATTGAAAAATTTTATTCGGCTTTTCTAGCAATAATGAAATGTCATATCAAAATGACGACTTGATTCTATGTTCTTTTTGGCATTGCCCCAAAAAGAACGGCAGCGGCCGACCGTCAAAAAGGTCTAGGAAATTCAATGCGGGGCATCCCATGCTTCCCCGCACAAAACCTACGCACCCCCGCTGAATTTCCAGGCCATCGCTCATTTATTTTCTTGATTTACAACATTCAAACATGCTCAAATTATGACAAAGCATATGAAGTTTATATGAATATTTTTATTACTTCTTTAAAAGTACTTTTTTGACAGACAGACTGTTTTATTTCATCTTTTGTGTCAAGTGATAACCAATGTTTTGAATTCTTATTAGTGTGTTCTATTATCATGTTTTTCAAATCATCTAATTCCAGAGTTTTGGTGAACTCAAAAACCAATTCCATTTGGAACATAGGCTGAAAATATTTAATAGAATCAATTAACTTTGCTCTTCCCTGCAAACTGGCCTTGACCAAATTATACTGATTCCCTTTCGAGTCAATTAAAATCATTTTCCGCTTATAAAAAGTATGCCCACCTTTTGAGATAAGCCCTAACCCTTTAACAAACCCATAAATGTTTTTGTCATTTTCTCTTATTAACATTGCTGGGTATTTCAACTCGATATTGGTCATTTTAGAGTAGGGCCGACGTTTTGTGCTATTATATTAATAGCTTGTTTCTATCTGAGAAGATAAAGTGCAGAAATAAACAACTTCTAATGAGCAACGAATTTAAGGCCGATGATGGAGGCAATCAAGGTAGTGATGAAAAATAACCGCCAAAAGTCAGCAGGTTCTTTAAAAAAAAAGATGCCAACCAATACCGTTCCCACAGCACCAATGCCCGTCCACACGGCATAAGCTGTGCCAATAGGCAGGGTTTGGGTTGCTTTGTACAGCAAAAACATGCTGATGGATAAACTCACCAAAAACCCGAATAACCACCAGTTGGCCGTTGCCCCGGTGGTTTCTTTTGCTTTTCCCAGACAGGTGGCAAAACCCACCTCAAACAGTCCGGCAATTACCAATAATATCCAGTTCATTTGAATCTAATAATACCATCATCTTGATAATGAGGTCAAATATACTAAAATTGATGAAGGCTGCTAAAAACAGTACTAAGACGGATAACTTTGTATCGAATTTTCTAACTTAGAGGATATGGGCCATACACACGAGCATAATCACGAACATGAGCATACCCACGCCCACACGCATGGGGTAAGCAGTAATCTGAAAGTAGCTTTTGTCCTGAACCTGCTCTTTACCATCATAGAGTTTGTAGGAGGTATTTTTACCAACTCCATGGCCATCCTTTCCGATGCTATCCACGACCTGGGCGATACGTTTGCCATTGGCTCTTCTTTGTTTCTGGAAAATTATTCGGAAAAAGGCAGAAGCAAGCAATTCACCTTCGGCTACAAACGCTTTTCGCCCCTGGCTGCATTAATCAATTCTGTGATACTTTTGGCAGGCTCTATCATCATCATTTACGAAACGGTACCCCGCCTAATGCAACCGGAAACTGTAAATGCAGAGGGTATGCTCTACCTATCCATCCTGGGCGTTTTAATGAATGGAGCCGCTGTTCTCCGCTTGAAAAAAGGGGGTAATTCTCTCAACCAGCGTACCGTTATGCTGCACTTGATGGAAGATGCCCTGGGCTGGGTAGCAGTGCTTATTGGCAGTATTATCATGCTTTTTTGGAATGTTCCCATCGTCGACCCCATTCTTTCGCTGGGCATTGCCGCTTATATTTTGTGGAATACTGTGCGCAACTTAAAATCTATCTTGAAGGTATTTTTACAAGCCACACCAGAAAATGTAGATATTGAAGAAATAAACGGAGAATTGCAAAATATTACAGGAGTAACGAGTGTACACGATACCCATGTGTGGTCTATGGATGGCAATTATCATATCCTTACTACGCACCTGGTAATGAAAGAAGATAAATCCCTGCACGAAATTGCCGCCATCCGGGCTGCTGCCCACGGTGTACTGAAGAAAAATCATATAGAGCATGCCACCATCCAGTGCGAATATGAAGGGGAAGTGTGCGAATTGAAAGAGCATTGACCGCTTCCAACTATTTGTCATCAAAATGTGTCTTTAGCAAAGCAAAAGTTTGGTAATCATTGCCAATAACGGGTATCTTTCCAGTTTATATTATTTGCGGCAATATTTATCCAAATCATGGCATTACTTCATTTTGCAAAAGCACTCAGCAGTACCTTCATTTTTCTTTTCCTTACAAATACCGCTTTTGCGTTCAACGATGAAATAGAAGTAATAAGGCAGCGCCTGATAGATGATGCTTTGGAAGAAAAAGGATTTTTGCCAAGAACAAGCCGGTACATTCACTCAGATTTCACAAAAACGGAAGCGTATTTGAACAGCCTGCAAACTGATGGCAGTTGGACGGATGTAGATTATGCCGACCAGGATAACGACTGGCACCCGCTGGTGGCCCTGGACAGGATACTGGTAATGACGTTTGCCTTCCGGAATGCATCTGACCCAATGTACAAAAATGACCGCCTGCTTTCGGGGATTAAAAGCTCACTTCAATATTGGTATGCCGTAAATCCTACCTGCAAAAACTGGTATAAAAATCAGATTGCCAAGCAATTCTATTTCAGTAACATCGCTTTGCTCTTGCAAGACTTTATCCCGGATGAATTGCTCGGCAACATGATAGCGGACCTTACTGAAAAGCCTACCATGACCGGCTCCAACCGGACTTTGTTGTCTATAGCTGTATTGTACCGGGGTGTGCTGGAGAAAAACCCCGGCCGCATTGCCAGCGGTGTGAAAGGCGTAATGCAACAGGTGGAGGTTACCACAAAAGAAGGCATTCAGCCCGACTACAGTTTTCATCAGCATGGCGCGTTTTTGTACAATGGGAATTATGGCAGCAACTTTTTACGGGACACCATCTGGCTGGCTTCCATTGTGCAGGGTACACAATTTTCCTTTACCCCTGAACATCTTGAAATATTAAGAAGTTATTACCTAAAGGGCACGCGGTGGATGCTCCGGAGCAGGGTGTTTGATTACAATGTAAGAGGACGGGAGGTAGGAAGACCTACCGGGTTTGAACTGAAAGCGGTTGAGATTGTTCCCCAACTAAATTATTTTATCAAAGCCGACCCTGCCCATGCCAACCAATACGTAGCTTCCAAACAGCATATTTTGAAAGGTGAACCGCAGGAAATCAGTGGGAATAAACATTTCTGGCGGTCTGATTATACGGCTCATCATCGGCCTGCTTACTTCACTTCCCTGAAAATGTGTTCGGAACGCACCGTGGGTATGGAAATGGATGTAAATACAGAAAATTTATTGGGCTATTACCTGCCTTTTGGCTTAACCTATATCTACCGCCGGGGCGATGAGTACCAGGGCATTTTTCCGGTATGGGACTGGGCCAGGTTGCCGGGTGTAACCAGTCCGCACCGTGCCTTTAGTAGTAGCGGACGGTCTTCACAGGAAACCTCTTTTGTAGGTGGCGTAAGCGATGGCACATATGGTGTTTCGGCAATGGATTTGGGTGTAAAAGAAACCCAGGCCAAAAAATCATGGTTTTGGTTTGATAAGGAATGGGTAGCCCTGGGCGCGGGTATTCAGTCAACAAATGAAAATGCTGTCGTTACAGGCATTAACCAAACACTTTTAAATGGAAAAGTGGTTGTAGGTGGCAATACGCCGGGCCGAGGCGAAAAAATACTTAAAAACCCAGGCTGGGTTTGGCACGACAGTGTGGCTTATGTTTTCCCAAAGCAACAAACTGTAACCTTAAAAGCCGACGAACAAAGTGGTACATTGCAGCGAATTTACGGCCTGGCTGATGACAGGGTGTATCGGGCCGATGTGTTTTCTCTCTGGTTTGAACATGGATTGCAGCCGAAAAATGCTACTTATGAATATATTGTGGTGCCGGGTTGTGGTGCTGCTGACATCACAGCGTATGCACAGGATATGCCTTTAACCGTACTTTCCAACACACCTCAAATTCAGGCAGTAACCCACCATAAATTACAAATTACTGGCATTGCTTTTCACGAAGCCGGAAGTTTTCCCCTCAATGACAATTTTATCATAAAAGTAAACCGTCCCTGTCTTGTTTTGATCAGCCATGCTAAAAATGAAGTTACCGTAAGTGACCCTACGGCAGGCGTGAAAAAATTGAAAATTACGATGCCCGGAAAAGATGGAAAACCTAAAACAGAAACCCTGCAATTACCTGATGGTGAGTTTGCCGGAAAAAGTGTTACAATTAGCTGGTAATTACAACCCATCGACTCCCCGGATGAGCAAAGCGAATTCCGGGGCCTCCTGCATACCGAAAGTAAAATTGTATTTCAAAAACTTGCTTATCATTACCAATAACTGGTATCTTTCCACCTAAACGCAAGAAAACCTAAACTACACCCTCAAACTACTATGATTTTAAGCTTTACCGATTGGGCCATTATCGCGCTCTTCTTTGTGATTTACCTGATGGTTGGTTTTATCACTGCAAAAACAGCCAACAAGAGCACTACCGACTTTTTCCTTTCGGGGCGAAACATGCCCTGGTGGTTGTTGGGGGTATCTATGGTAGCCACTACCTTCTCGGCCGATACGCCCAACCTGGTAACGGGCCTGGTGCGTGAAGATGGCGTAGCCGGCAACTGGGCCTGGTGGGCATTTTTGCTCACAGGTATGCTCACCGTTTTTGTATATGCCAAGCTCTGGCGCCGTTCTATGGTGCTTACCGATGTGGAGTTTTACGAACTTCGTTACAGTGGCAAGGCCGCTGCCTTCCTGCGGGGATTCAGGGCACTATACCTGGGGCTGATATTCAATGTGGTGGTGATGGGTTCCGTTTCACTGGCAGCCATTAAATTCGGTGAAATTGTACTGGGTCTGCCCGGCTGGATGACCTTGCTGATTGCCGGGTCTATTACGCTGGCTTACAGCACTTTCGGTGGTTTAAAGGCTGTTGTTATCACAGATTTTATCCAGTTTATTGTGGCGATGATTGGCTCTGTTTGGGCTTGTATTTACCTGCTCAACCTTGAAGAAGTAGGTGGCCTGAATTCCCTGCTGTCCAACGAAAGAGTCATGGAAAAAGCCCGGTTGCTGCCCGATTTTTCAGACCCTTCGCTTTGGGTGCCCATTTTACTAATTCCGCTGGCTGTGCAGTGGTGGGCTTCTTACTATCCCGGTTCAGAGCCCGGTGGAGGCGGCTACATTGCACAAAGGATGTTCTCGGCCAAAAACGAAAGAAATGCCATTGGGGCTACCCTGCTTTTCAACATAGCGCATTACGCCTTGCGTCCCTGGCCCTGGATTCTGATTGCCCTTACTTCTCTGGTTATTTTCCCGGAATTAACTGACATACAATCTGTTTTTCCCACACTTTCTGAAGACAAACTTGGCCATGATGTAGCCTATCCTGCCATGCTTACCTTATTGCCTTCCGGCTTGCTGGGCATGGTAGCAGCATCTTTAATCGCTGCTTTTATGTCCACTATCTCAACACAGTTGAACCTGGGGGCGTCTTATTTGGTAAACGACTTTTATCAGCGGTTTTTCAAGCCCGATGCTTCACAAAAACAGTTGGTGTGGGCAGGGCGTTTGTTTACGATAATTTCCGCGGTTTTAGGGTTGGGGCTTGGTTTGCTGCTCAAAGATGCCGGGCAGGCTTTTCGCTTATTGCTTTTGCTCGGTGCCGGAACCGGGCTAATTTACATCCTCCGCTGGTTTTGGTGGCGCATCAATGCATCCACAGAAATTGTGGCAATGGTTGCTTCTTTGCTCATTGCCGGGTACTTCACTTTTACCGACCATGACTTTGTACCCTGGCAAACCATTGTGATTGGAACTGTATTAACCACACTGATTTGGGTAGTAGCTACATATTTCACTCCAAAAACCGATGATGCTACGTTGCGGAACTTTTACCGCAAGATAAAGCCTGGGGGCAACGGCTGGGATGCTGTTATTGAAAAAGCCAATGCAGAAGGAGATACTATAGAAAAAGAAACCGGACAATTGCCCCTTGAAATACTGTGCGTTGTAGTAGGGTGCATCACAGTTTACAGCGTGCTGTTTGCCATGGGAAATTGGATTTACGGAGATTTGCTAACAGCTACTGTGCTCACCCTTGTTGCTATCGGGGGGGGAAGTTTCTTGTTCTGGGTATGGAATAAATTAAAGACAAATTGAGGTGTTGTGATGAAGGGGGTATAAAAAGAAAAAAGCGGTGTAGCAACTACACCGCTGAAACCATGAAAAAAACCACAAATAAAACTACCTCAATGACCTACCAATTGCAATAATGAGGCTAGTTTTGCCGGAGAATTATCCGATACCCATGTTTTTCCTGCACCTGTAAGAAAAGAAGGCTTTGCGTCAGTATTTCAATTCACTTTAAGGCCTTTTCTTTTTTGGTCTCTTTCACTTTTGAGGTGGTGAAGCATACCTTTCATTCTTTTTTCAGTGATCGTTTATGAGAAAATAAATATACAAATCACTGATATTAAGGAAGTTGTTTCGCCTGAATAATCAGTTGGAGGAAGTATGCCAGTATTTGAAAAAGGAATAATGTTTTTTTTCGCTTGATAAAGGTTTCTGTAAAACAGCTTGTACCCATTTTGCTATAAAACGAAGAAAACGGAATACTTTTCAACGCATATTATCATATTTCTTGCATGGTGATATATAAAAAGCAGGTCTTCGTAGCGCGGTTCACTGAACCGTTCTACAACTTTTTTTCCGTCTTAATCCAATCAGGTACAAACAATCGTAACGCTCCATTCACCTACGGCATTTATCCCATATTTTTCGGCAAAACTTCCTCCGTTCAGGGCCAGTCCAATATGTTGCACTGAATCGGGATATATCAAAGCTTTCCCCTGCTTTACATAACCGAAGCTAAAAGTGTAAGGCAAAAGCTGATGAAAGATAACCTTGCCCTTATGCAAAATACTGACCTCAACTTCAGGGGTATCTTCGGCGTTTACTCCGGCTTCCTCAAGCAAGGAACGGGGAATGTTGGTTGTCAAATTGCCATAAGGCCACTCAACTTTGGTAATAACACCGGAAACTGTTTTGTTTTCACTGGCAGGTTCAGGGTAGGAAATCTGTACTATTTCCCCGGATAATAGAGGGCCTGTTTCCTCAAAAGTAATGATGCCTGATGCCAGCCTTGTCCCGGTATACACATACACATCCCGCCCGTGAAAAGTATGGCTGTTTTCGGAGTGGGGCAGGCGGTTCAGGGCCTCGTCAATTTCCCGTACGGCTTCTATGCCCTGCTGGGCAGCCACATACGTGAGGGTTCCGTTGTCGGGGGCAACTACAAAATGTCCCGATCGGGTTTTTGCCACAATAGATTTTCTTGCTGTGCCCACGCCCGGATCAACAACCGCCACAAACACAGTAGCCTCCGGCCAGTAGGGCATGGTGCCTGCCAGGGTTTCGCTAGCCTCCAAAATGTTGAAAGGAGTTATCTGATGCGTGAGGTCAAACAGTTTGATATCTTTATCCACCCCGAAAGCCACTCCTTTCATGCTGCCGACAAACCGTTCTTTCAAACCAAAATCACTCATCAGTACCAATGCGTTTTTTTGATATTCTTCCATGATGTGTAATGTTGTGTTCAAGAAATAGTAAAGTTACAAGAACTACCCTCACTTACCCAATACATGCGCTTTCAAAGCTTTCACCATGGGCCAAAATGGGGCATAAGCTACTCCCCGGTGCTTGTGGTTGTAAACGGCAATTTGCCGGATGATTTTGGCATGACGAAATACTGACTTGTACGCCTGCCAAATGTGCATACTAGGGTCGTAAATGTGGGCAGGTTCTGAGTTGACCCCGTTCAGTTCCATGATTTTGATGTTCTTGCCTGCGTACAGCTCGTCCAGGCTGGGTACTTTCAGGTCAAAACGCCCATAGTAATAATCAGGGATACTTTTGGCAAGGCGGTCAAATACGGTGGTTAGTTGCGGGCTGATCAGATGATTAGCGTTGAGGAACTTGGTGCCCCGGTTGTGGTTGCCAATAGGCTCCAGATGCATGGTTTCACCTTTGGGTAACACAGTTTTTAGTTCTAGTTTGAACTTTTTTCGCAGATAATCTAGTCTTCCCGCAGCCCGGATATTGCTGTTTATCAATTCATCCAAAGTGCTTTTACCATCCCCGGTTACGGTCAGGAATTCTTTCTTCACCACAGAAGTTATCTGGCCTGTTTCCTGATTGGGAAAGCGGTGATAAAATACCCCCAGTTCTACGGGATACGCAATATATTCCTGTATCAGCAAATCGCATGAATGTTTGGCAAGATAATCAGCCAGGGCTGGGCTGTCATCTATCTTTTCTACACCCACGCCCCGCTCTCCCACATTGGGCTTGGCAATGCACGGGAACGCAATTCCTTCTTTTACCATGCTTTCAGTGATTGTGGCTACGGAAGTTCCTTGCCGAAAAAAGAGCGTTTTGGGCAAGTATGCCTCCGGAATCAATTGTAATATATCAATCTTGGATTGGCCAAAGGCACCGCCAAATTGCATACCGGGATTGGCCGCAGTAAAATATGAAGCAGAACGTGACCGAAGAGCCAGGTAAATTCCATAAAAATACAAAGGAATGTAAAACACCCAGAAAGGCCAGTATTCATAATTGAGCAACTTGGTGAAGAAGTAAGATTGGGTCTTGTGGCTCATAGTTAATTACAAAGTGGCAGTAGCAAGTATTAGTGGCAGCAGCAGTTGGCTAGTTGCAGGAACCAGTGCCCACTACTACTGCCGGTGTTTACTGCTACTGATATGTCTTCTGCTATTGAAATGTAATATGAATTACATAAATCCATTACTGTTTTTTGCAGCTTTGTTTAGCCTGTACAATACTACACTTTTCAAAAGCATTTGTCATTAAGTTGACAAACTTTGGGCGATACAGGGTTGTACAAATGACGTTAACATTACCTGTCAAAGGTATCAACAATTATGTATATGAAATATCTGACTGTAATAACTTTTCTCATCTTAACTGCTAGCCTTGAAGGCAAAGCACAAAAAGAAGTAGATGTACGCCAAGAACATTTTAATATGGAAGATAATGTTGCTATCGAGGGCTACGACCCGGTGGCTTATTTTACCCAAGATCAGGCAGTAGAAGGATCAAAAAAATACACCTACGCTCATGATGGCATTACCTACCATTTTTCTTCGGCAGATAACCGACAGAAGTTTAAAGAAAATCCGGAAAAATATGAACCCCAATATGGCGGATGGTGTGCCTATGCCATGGGATTGGATGGTGAAAAAGTAAAGATCAACCCGGAAACCTTTAAAATAGTGGATGGTAAACTTTACCTCTTTTATAACCAGTTTTTCAACAACACCCTTACTGACTGGAACGAGGATGAAGCCGCGCTAAAGACAAAAGCTGACCGATACTGGCAGCAAATTATACAATGATTTTGGTTCTTTTTAATATTTCCTTTTACTTTAACAAAACATACAGCATACAAACCAGAACTAAAATCCTACAAATGCAGCTTAAAGACTTTTCCATTCAAATTCTTGACCAGTTGAAGGAAGTTTCCCAACAGCTTACCCCTGAGCAGTTTGCCCGTCCTATTACACTTTTATCGGGCAATACCTTTGGCAAACATTTGCGCCATGTACTTGAGTTTTACGAGATTATGGTCAACGGGTACCAGCAGGGAACCATCAATTACGACGGCAGAAAGCATGATGCCAAACTGGAAAACGATAAGGATGCAGCCATTGGCAAAATGCAGGGCTTAATCTCACACCTGGGTGAAATCAGTGAGGACAAGCCCTTGCGCATGGAAGGTAGTTATGGCAATGAAAAGTATGAAATACACACTAATATTTTCCGAGAGATGGCCTATAATATAGAACACGCTGTGCACCACATGGCCATCATGCGCATTGCCCTGAATACGGAGTTTCCGGAGGTGCGTGTAGATGAAAACTTTGGTGTGGCTTACTCTACTGTGAAATACCAGGAACAGGAGACACAAATATAATTATAGTTTATGTGTACCCTTACCTACTTACCACTAGAAAACAACCAGTTCATCATCACGACCAACCGTGATGAAAGCGTACTGCGCGCCCCCGCCTTGCCGCCACAGGTATTGCAAAGGGAAAGCGGTAAAATATTGTGCCCTGTTGACGGTAAAGCCAAAGGCACCTGGATAGCCACCTCCGATGTGGGCGTAACAGCCTGCCTGCTCAATGGTGCTTTTGAAAAACACCAGCATACCGGCAACTACCGCATGAGCCGGGGGCAGGTGGTTATGGAAATCTTTGACTTCGAAGACACAGACACTTTTGTAAATGAGTACAACTTTGAGGGCATAGAACCTTTTACACTGGTTTTGCTGGATACCAAACAACACCTGCGCTTAATGGAGTTGCGGTGGAACGGCCAGCGTAAATACGTACAGGCCATGGATACTGACACGCCCCATTTATGGGCATCAGCCACACTCTACACGCCCGAGATGATAGTCAAACGCAAGCAATGGTTTGCTGAATGGCTGGCGCAGGATCCTGAGTTTACGCAGGAAAACATCGTAAACTTTCACAAGTCGGCAGGAGAAGGTGACGCTGAAAATGACCTGGTAATGCGGCGGGGGCCAGAGCTGCGTACCGTAAGCATTACGTCTGTTTGGTCTAAAGAAACTGAAGATATTATGTATTATGAAAACCTGGTGAATGGGCAGCAGCTTACCCAAAGTTTGATAAAACAGGCAATGCATAGTGTTAAGTAGAAGAATTTACTGCTGGCGAACCCGTCACCCACACTCTGGTGTCGGACGCTGTCCGGTGCCTCACGAATAAAATGCGACTCCGTCGCCCGACCAAGGTATTAGCCCCTACGCAAAACCAGATGCATCTTTTCCATTGCTCTTACCCATAACACCAAAAATCAAAGAAATATGTTCGCATTCTGCTTTTGATACATTACATTTAGGACAGCATATTAAAGCAAGAGTTTAACAGGCTGCGTGCCCCGGGCTGCGTGCCCTGAAAGATGCCTATTTGACAAAACAAGGAAAACCCGAATATATTTTTATCTATCGGTTATACCTTTCAGCCCACTGTATACTAAGTGCATAAACCGCTCTTCCCTCAGCCAATTAAAGCGGTTTTATTTGAACATGGAATTTGTATAAACTTTTTATATCAACCCTCATACCATGAAGAACCTTGTCCAAATTGCTGCTGAACATCTTGGTGTTACAGAAGTGGCCGGAGATGAAGACAACCCCGTCGTTGTAAAGTTTGCCCAGGAAGCAGGCTTCAAAGAAATTACCGACGACGAAACACCCTGGTGCAGCATTTTTGTTAACTGGTGTTGTAAAGAGGCTGAACTGCAACGCACCCACAAAGCCAATGCCCGCAGTTGGCTGTACATTGGCCTGCCCATAGACAACCCTGCCCCCGGTGATATTGTCATCTTTTGGCGGGATCACCCCCAGTCTTGGAAGGGGCACGTGGGTATCTTTATGGGCTATTCCAAAGACATGTCGCAGGTATTCACCCTGGGAGGCAACCAACGCAACAGCGTGTCCATTCAGGGGTACGATGCCAACAAAGTATTGGGTTTCCGCAGGCTCACCACAGTAGGTAACCTGGAAATGCCCAAGCCTACCCTACAACTGGGCGATACCAATGAGGAAGTTATCAAACTCCAAATTATTCTCATAGAATTAGGATACGACTGTGGCGCCAAAGACGGAGCATTTGGCCCCCGTACCGAAAGGCAACTGAAAGCCCTGCAACGGCACGAACAACATATAGACAACGGCATATTTGATGAAAAAATGAAGACCTTGCTTGAAAATATTTTCCAAAGATAACCCACAAAACCTATGGCAGAGATACAACCCGACGAGGGACAACAAAAACTAAGGGGAGGCTTTAAGAAACTTCTCTCCAACATCGGCAGGGTGATAGGCGATGCCGCCTCCCTGGAAGTAACCACCTTTACCGGAAACTTTGAGTACAAAGCTTCCGAAATTATCCGCAATGGCGTAGACAAAGTGGAGATAGAAAAGGTGCTGAAGCAACTTACCATTACCAACAACGCCAACCTGCGCCTGGTAGCCTACACCAATGTAAAAATAGATTCTGACATATCTACCATCGTAAAAAGCGACCTTTCTGAAGCAGATGCCGAACTGCTAAAGCTGCACATGGAAATGCTGCAATCGTCAAAAGAATCGCGGCAGGCTGTCATCTCTTTGGTAACAGACCTTATCAAGAAGTCATGAACGAAGCATTCCTGGTAACCCGGCTGGAACAGGAACTGGCCACACACCCACACAGGCAAAGCGAAGTGCTACAGCATTTGGTAGAGCTGGGGTATTTACCCCTGGCCTCAGCCAACGCGATGCTGCCCGCCCAGGTTACCCGTGCAAAAGAAGCTTTTCTTGAGGAACTGGAACAATCAGCCCTGTTCACTGAACAGGAAATTGCCGTTCATCAAAAGGTAGGTGAAGAACATTTTGTACTACACTTTTTACGCAAAGCCACCAACATAGACGAAGGCGTTGTGGTGCAGCATTTACCATCATTTGGTACACAAAACCTATTAAGCCGCATCATCCATTACCGCCTCGACCTTTTCGGGCTATGGCTGCACCCCGTGCATTTGCCGTATGCACAAACCACAGCCGTGCAGTTAGAAGAAATGGCTGCTTACACAAAAACCGATGCCCTGCAGGCTTTTAACCTCATGGCCGATGTAGAGCAGCTCACCCGCCACCTGTTGGCTACGCACGAAGAGGCACAATTCATCCTTACCTTTCAAACCATACAGGTAAACGAAGCGCTGCAAAACAAACTGGACCGCAGGCGCAACTTCAAAAACCAGTTGCTAAGAGATTTTGAGGAAAAAAATGCCTTCTTCCGGCACGTAAACCAAAACGTGCTCAGGAACAATGAAAAGAAAATAGATTACCCCTTTCTGCACGAAGAAAGCAGAAACAGTTTTAAGCGGTTCATACTACGGCTGATACAGGTACACCAGTGGCAGGACGGCTTTTATGATGGCGTGCTGGATACCAAGATTGGTGCAGTGACCCTGGAAGGCGTGTTGCAATCCATTGACTTTTATAACGAAGCCGACAAGAAAGACATCAAAACGCACCGGGTGCTTACCTACCTGGGCAAAAACTTTTATATGTTCAATGCCCTCTTCTTTTTGCAGGAATACATGCTGGAAGAGGCCGAAGAAACAGGGCAGGAAGAAACCCTTTGGGAGCAACTATCAGTACAGGTACAAAATGCCGATGATGCTACCCAACAAACTTTTCAGCAAAATCTGGATAAGCTAAAAGCAGACGTTTATGCAGATACAAACCGACCACCGCATGAAAAGATGGGGCTGCTGAAACGCATTTATTGTGGCATCAAGAAGATTATTAAGAAAGCCCTGCGCTTTATTCGAAAAATATTCAACTGGATTGTCACGCAAGCAGCCAAAGCCTGGAACTTCCTAAAAAAACTATTCAACACCTTTTTTGATAACCTTGCTACCGGGCTTAGGGTGTTTATTGACGGCATGAAGTTGCTGATAGGCAAAAAGTATATCGTAACACAAGAAAGCAACCAATTGATTGTATCCCGCTTTCGGCTGGATGGGGACGTGGTGAATATTTGTTTTCAATCATCCACTCCGCTCATTCCAAAGCATGTATCTCAAACACGGTATCAGTTTGGCAGTTTGCAATTTTCTATGGCAGTGGTAGGGGGCATACTAAAAATTGTGCTGCGCGCCCTCATTCTGATTTCCCTGCCCTTTCTACTCATTGCCATTGTAAAAGTATTCCGGAAAATTATGGCAGCCTATCAATCTGTTGCATCGGCTGCTGAAGCAATAACATCATTATCATAAATATCTAACCATTATGAGCAAAGCGAAAGAAGTATTACAACGCATTGAAAACAGCATACAAGACCTGACAGAGCTGAAGATACAAACCCTGATGGGCAATATGGAAATTGACTCGGAAGGGAATGTTAATTTAAAAAATGAACAGTCGGTTGATGGCATCGTAAGCAAAATCAATTTGGTAGATGGTGATATCACCACCCAAATGACCGAAACATTCTATAAAGCCTACCCTGAGCTGGTGCAGTTTCATCAATCGCGGGAGGCACAAGGCAATGAAATTATTGAGGGAAATATCATGGCCCTTAAAACGATCACTATTACGCTGAGGCAACTGTTCGATAGCGATAATACATAAAGCATGGCAAGTAAGAAGAACGCGAATGACAAGGACAGCATCATCAGCGAATTGCTCGATGACCTCACGCACCTGGAAATCAATACCTTGTTGAAAGAGGGCATGACGGCTGCCCAGCCCCCCGACTACATAGAAGAAGTTTTTTACAGGCTGGTAGAGCGGTATACCATCAAGCTGAACATCATCCTGGATAGGAATGAGATTGGTTTTCCTACCATCGTGGAAACATTTACTACTATCCAACAATTTCATGCGCATATCAATGCGATATGTGACCACATGGATGACAACAACCTTAGAATGGCGGAAGATGATTATATCATTTTCCTGCGTATGAAGTCGTTTTGCGTGTATATTGAATCCAAAGATAAGGTAGTTATTAAAGACAGAGCTACAGATACACCTCTTAATGAAACGCTGTATACAGTTAGTTTGCCTAAGCACGAAGAATATGTCTTTGACTTAACCGTTCGGGAACGGGCAAAGCTCAAGCGCATGTACGACCTGGGCACCGAAACCGTCATCTTACAAACCCGCTTCGGTATTGACGGGGATGTGGTTACGCGTATTGAGCAAAACTTTGCAGCCCGCCCCCGGCAAACTATTCTGGATGTACATGACAAACATACCAACCTTTCACTCCAATATTGGGATAAACTCGTGACCATCGTTGTAGATGTCGTTTCAGGCATATTTAAAAGAAAGTAAAAAAAAGTATTTCGGCTACTTCGATTTGTTAAAAGTGTTGCTGAAGAAGGGAGAATACCGTGTGCTTGCCAAAGACGCAGAAGAACAGGCCGTAATTTTGAGCACATTGTACATAGACGGAGATGTGCTTTGCAGTGTTTTCACCGAAAACAACGTACCCCGCATTGAACAATACCCCGAACTTTACCAAAACCACATAGCACAGTTACAGCAAAAAGTGCAGGCATTACAAGTGTTTATCAACCAAAGCAGGGGTGTGGCTGTCGGAGGGTCGTTCACACTTCCTTATCTCGTTGAATTCATCACTACTTCAGATATTGCCTTCATTTACCCTTTAACCTCATCGGTACTTTTTGCCGGAATGGCCTTTTTTTTCAAAAGGTTTACAGGCAGGTTCGTTATAAAAATCTTCAGTGCTGTGTTTTTTCGCAAATTTCGGTTTTGAGTACAGGCTTGTCAGCTTCATGAATATAAGGGTGCAATTTTGCTTCTCATAGAGAAGTTAGACATATTTGTATATCGTCAACCTGAAATCTGTACTATGAACTTACCTGTATCTTTCCTCACATTTTTTCTTTTGGTAATAACATGGATGGCCTGCACTTCAGAAAAACCGGAAGTAGCTGCTACTACGGAAGAAAGCATCACGGCGGAAGAATTGAAACAACATGTATCCACCCTGGCTTCCGACGAATTTCAGGGCCGCATGCCCTTTACCGAAGGGGAAGAAAAAACCATTAATTATTTAAAAAATGCTTTTCAGGAAATGGGGTTGGAACCCGGGAATGGGGATAGTTACTTTCAGGAAGTGCCTTTGGTAGAAATAGCATCACAGCCGGATGAAGCGGTAATGATTGAAGGCAATGGGCAATCGCTGAACATGGAATTTGCAAAAGATTACGTAGCCCTCACCCGCCGCGTAACTGACAAAGTGGAAGTGAACGGTTCGGAACTGGTATTTGCCGGCTTTGGCATTGTAGCTCCTGAATATGAATGGAACGATTACGAAGGTATCGATTGGGAGGGCAAAACAGCCGTAGTGCTGGTCAACGACCCCGGTTTTGGTACCGACGACAGTACCTTTTTCAAAGGTAATACCATGACGTATTACGGTCGCTGGACCTACAAATACGAAGAAGCCGCCCGGCAGGGAGCAGACGGCATCTTGATTGTACACAATACCGCCCCCGCCGGCTACCCCTGGGGCGTAGTGCAAAACGGATGGACAGGAGCAAACCTGTACCTGCAAAGCGAAAACAACAACATGGACCGTTGCGCTTTTGAAGGGTGGGTTTCCCAATCTGTTGCACAAAAGCTTTTTGAAATGACAGGCGTGGAAAATGCTTTAGGCCAGGCGCGGAAGCCCGGTTTCCAACCCATTCCCCTAAACATGAGATTGTCCATGACATTGGAAAATACGTACGAGTCTTCTGTTTCCCAAAATGTAATTGCCAAAGTGAGTGGTAGTGAACGCTCTGATGAAACCATCATTTACACCGCCCACTGGGACCACCTGGGCATTGCCGACCCTATTGAAGGCGACAGCATTTACAATGGCGCCCTCGATAATGCTTCCGGCACAGCCTGCCTGCTTGAGATTGCCGATGCTTTTAGCAAATTGCCCCAAAAACCGGAAAGAACCGTGGTTTTCCTGGCCGTAACGGCCGAAGAACAAGGGTTACTGGGTTCGGCCTATTATGTAGAGAATCCTATCTATCCGTTGACTAAAACGGTGGCGAATATTAACATGGATGCCCTTCAGTTCAGGGGTAAAATGAAAGACCTCACCATTGTAGGCTATGGACAATCTGAGCTGGACGAGTATGCCAAAGCAGCCGCAGCTGTGCAGGGCCGTTATATTTATCCTGACCCCAATGCCGAAAAAGGCTACTTTTTCCGATCAGATCACTTCAACTTTGCCAAAAAAGGCGTGCCTGCCCTGTATGCCAGTGGAGAATACGAACATGCCGAAAAAGGCGTGGAATGGACCAAACAACAAAGCGATGCCTGGATTTCTGAAAATTACCATCAGCCTTCCGATGAGTTTGTAGAGAGCGAATGGAACTTTGAAGGCATTGTGCAGGATGCCCGCTTGTTATTTAACATCGGCTATGAACTGAGCAATGAAAGTACTTTTCCTGAATGGAAAGAAGGCTCGGAGTTTAAGTCTATTCGGGAAGAATCCCTGCTTGGGGAAGGGGTAAGCATGCGTAAGTAGGTTCACTCGTTATTGAAATTCTGATTGTAAGTTCGTTTTTTTTTAACAAAACCTTCTTAGATTTAAGTAAAACGCTACTTACACTACTAGTGATCATGCAGCAATTTCCTTCTTGCAAAGGCATTGAAAATCATGCGCTTTACCATAACTTTTTGTTTAAGTATTGCATATTGTGCATGTTTTCCATGTTGCAATGTATATGTGCCGTCTCCACGTTGGCGCATCCTAAAACGGCATTTACTATTGCCAAGACCCCTATGCCAGCTGATAGTGTGCTGGCTGCCAGGTTTTGTATAATGGCACAAAATACTGATAATCCTGATAGTATTTCTTCCCATCTCGAGCAGGCTGCGGAGTTATATGCCAAAAACCAGTTATGGTCATCTTTGCTTGGGTGTGCGATTGATGTAAATCTTCGGCTACTTAGGGCACAAAAGTTCAATGAGGTTATTCCTTTCTTGGAAAAAATTAAGGATGGTTATCCCGAAGCTTTTTCAGGAGCCAGTAAGCAGGTATCTGATTATTATTTTTTATTAAGTCAGGCTTATTCCTCTACGGGGCAGTATTATGAAGCATTATCGTATTGCCTTCAATCGACAAACATGGTCGAACAGATTGAGGGAGAAGGATATCCCGGTCTTGCCCGGCAATATGCATCCCTGAGTTTTTTATATAGCAGCCTAAGCCAACCTGGAAAGGCCCTGGAGTATGGGAAAAAGAATTTATCAGCTGTTGAAGGGTCGGGTGATCCTATGCTACTTTCACAGGCACATCACTTTATCGGTAATATTTATCATCAGATGCGAGAGTACGAGCGGGCTGTTTCTTATTTTACCAAGTCAATATCGATAATCAAGGGTATGGAAAGGCCCAGCCTTCCTTCGCTGGTGAGAACGTATGTAAACCTGGGCACTTCCTATATTTATCTGGAAGATTTTGAAAGCAGTATTTATTATCTGGAAGAAGCCTTGTCTGGTGCCAGGCAAATGGGTAATGATTATTTTGCTGCGGCTGCTTACAGCAACTTAGGTAATGCATACCTTACTTTTGAAGAATATGAAAAAGCCCTGGAGAGCAATCAGCTCGCGTTGGAAAAGCTGCAGGGTATGTTTGGAACAATGCACCCCTCGCTCAATAAGCCTTATTTCAACATTGGTAAGGTGCATTTGGTTATGAAAAATTATGCCCAGGCAGAAAAATCGTACGGCAAAGCCCTTCAAATAGATACTACTTTTTATGGAAAAGTGCATGCTTATCCAGCGGAGACGTATCAGGGATTGGGGAACGTTTATGAAGCCAAACACAACTATGCCCGTGCATTATCCCTATACCAAAAGTCTATTGATGCTTTAGTTTTATCAGATACTGCCATCAACATCGAAAATGGTAATCCAATAACCATCAAGGATGTGGCTGATAAATTTATTTTGCTGGAAACCCTTACGAAAAAAGCCAATACGCTGGCAAAATTATATACCCAAACCCAAGATACCACCCACTTACTGCATGCGCTCGATACCTACAAGCTGTGTGCATTCTTGCAGGATAATACCCGGAAACACATGAGTAACGAAGATGCTAAGCTACTATTTGCGGCAAATTATTCCGATTTCTTTGAGAATGCCATCAAAACAGCTTATCAGCTTTATCAACTTCAACAAAATGAAAAGTACCTGTTGCTCATTCTTGATTTTATTGAACAAAACAAAGCCAATAATTTGGTGGAATCACTGGCCCGGGCTCGGGTACGCGAACAGTTCAACCCTGGCGACTCTCTGCTTGAACAAGAAAATACGTATAAAGCAGAAATTGCTTATTTAGAAAGTAAATTGTTTGAAGAAAAAGCAAAAGAAGGGCAAACTGACCAAGGGCAGATAGAGAAATGGAACACAGAAATTTTTTCTTTGAACCAGTCCCTTGAGGATGTGGTAGTAAAAATTAAATCAGCTTACCCACAATATTATCAGGCAATGTATCAAAAAAATGATATTGATGCGGATGCGCTGCAAAACACATTATTAGCTGAAGATGAAATGCTTTTAAACTTTTTTGCAGGCGACAGTGCCATTTATGTACTTTCCGTAGATAAAGATGATTTTCATGTGGAGGCTATTTCCCTGGAAAATGACCTTTTGACAAAGATTGAAACTTTTATTCACCGCTTAAACAATAATGATTCTACCGGGTACTTCAGTCAAGCTTATAGCTTATATCAAATGTTGGTAGAAAAAGCCTTAAACAATCATGCTTCAGGTAATATCAACCATCTGATTATTGTCCCAGACGGAGTGCTTTCCTATTTGCCATTTGAAGTATTAATAAATAAGCCTATTAATGACCAACAATCCTACAACCAATTGGACTATTTGCTTAAAAAATATGCAATCAGCTATCAGTATTCGGTAGAGCTTTTATCATTACAAGCGACAAAGCATGTTAATAACCTGAATCAACAAACGTTTATTGGTTATGCTCCCCAATTTAGTAAAACAGCCAACCCACTGCTTGCTACCCGCTCGTCTTCAGATAGTTTGCTTGTGGATGAATTGGAACGCCTTCCCCAGGCAGAAGAAGAAGTGAGGAATATTGCCGAAATGCTTGAAGGAAATTTCACCATAGGTAATGCTGCCACCGAAGAACATTTCAAACAACAGGCCGAAAGTGCGCGCATTATACACGTAGCTTCCCACACCATCATCAATGACGAAAATCCCATGTATTCCAAACTGGTGTTTGCACCCGGTCAGGATACTTTGGAAGATGGACTGTTACATACTTACGAACTATACAACATGCGCCTCAATGCCGACCTGGTTACGTTGAGTGCGTGCAATACAGGTATTGGTAAAATTTATGAAGGAGAAGGCGTGATGAGCCTGGCCCGAGGGTTTATGTATGCAGGCGTGCCCAATGTGTTGATGAGCCTATGGTCAGTACCCGATCGTTCTACTTCCCAAATTATGCAATATTTTTACGAAGAAGTGCAAGCAGGGCATACAAAGGCCGAAGCTTTGCGACTGGCAAAGTTAAAATATTTACAGGAGGCAGATGCCAATACGGCTGCTCCTTTTTACTGGGGGGCTTTTGTGTATTTGGGAACAAAAGAAAAATCTAATTTTTTCAATGCATATTGGATGGTAGGAGGAATAATACTAATAGTTATTACGGTGATGGCACTCGTATATCGCCAATTGAGAAAAAAGTATAATCTAAGTTGAAACATGTTCTTGATATATGCATTGTGAAATCAGCAGCTCAATAAAAAGACAAATACTCTTTTTTTTACTTTTCCTGGCATTCATTGCAATTAGCTCGAGAGGTTTGGGAAAAGTATTACAACAAGACACCACGCAGGCCCATACCCATTTTGAAAAAGCCAGTGCATTTGCAAACCAGCAACAAGCCGACAGTGCCGTGTTTCATTACCAAAGGGCTGCCGGGCTTTATCAAAATGCCGAGGCTATCAACAGATTTATCGCTGCTAATGCCAAAGTAGTGAAGCTCCTGACAGGACAGCGCAAAATGCCGGAAGCTTTTCAATTTTTTAATGACCTGCTTGCTCAATATCAGCAACAATGGAGTACGGACTACCCGGCATTGGGCGAGTTTTATTATAATGTAGGCAATGCATACTATTTTCGTTCGCAGTATGTAGACGCTTTGGAGTACTTTTCCCTTTCCCAAAAAGTATATGAGAAGTTTGCCGACAGCAACAACCTTTCCCTGGCTACTACTTACTGGCACCTGGGGATGGTGTACGGGCACCTGGCACAAATGCACAAATCGCTGGAGTTTCAGCAAAAATGCCTCGCCATTAACCTGAATGTATTTGGAGAAAACCATTGGCGCACTGCCGCAGCTTATAACCTCATTGCCCTTGTTTACTATCATTTGGGAGAGTACGAAATCGCCCTTCAGTATTATGATAAAATCAAGGCCATTTACCAACATGACATTGAGCATATCGATTATCCTTCCCTTTATGCCAATTTGGGGCTTGTACATTACGGCATGAAAGAGTACGAGCAGGCATTGTACTATTTGAAAAAAGGAATGGAAAACCGTATTAGCACTGGTGCTACACACGACAGAGGCTCATTTGTTGCCCATAATATGTTAGGGCTTACCTACATGGATATGGGAAATTATGAGGAAGCCCGGAGGCATTATTTCAAAGCTGTTCAATACAATCAACAATTGTTTGGCCCGGGACACAACTCTATCAGCTCGGTGTGGGGCAACCTGGCTAAGCTATACCGGCTTACTGCCCAATATGACAGTGCGGTGTATTACTTCGAGAAATCAATTGCTATTGATACTGTTACTTTTGGAAAAAAAAGCGCCCGGGTTGCAGGTTTATTCCTGGGTCTGGGTGGCGTATATTCTGATCAGGAAAATTATGAAGAATCATTGGCATACATGCAGAAAGCGCTTACTGCCATTGTTTATGATTTTTCGGATGCAAACATTTATGCCAACCCCAGCCTGGAAAACAGCATCGTCATAGAAATGCATTTCCTTGAAATACTTATGGAAAAAGCCAAAACCCTGCTGGCGTACTATGAAAACCAAACCCATGACCCGAATGATTTACACCGGGCTTACGAAACTTATCTGCTGGGTGTAGATGTAGCAGCCCAAATCAGGCGCGGCATGTTTGAGGCCAGCTCCAAAACCTTTCTGGCAGAAAACGCCACAACGCTATACGAAAATGCCATCAATACGGCTTTGCGCCTTTATGAACGGGAAAAAGACGAACGGTATATAGAAGATATATTTTCCCTCATGGAAAAGAACAAATCAGGATTATTGCTGGAATCTTTAGAAGAGGCACAGGTTCGGGCCAGTTACCTTCCAGACGCATTAATACAAAAGGAAGACAGCCTGAAGATTGAAATTGCGCTGCTCGAGAAGCTGGTGTTTGATGAAGGCCGCAAAGGAAATGAAGCTGATTCTGCCAAACTGATTAGGTGGAAGAACAAAGTTTTTGACTTGAAAAGAACGCAGGAAACCCTTGAAAATCAATTGGCAGCCAATTATCCTAATTATTTTTCTGTGCGGTACAAGCCTACTGCTATTGGGCTCAGGCAAATGCAGGGGGAAGTGCTTGGTAAAAATGAAATGCTGATTGAATATTTTACAGGAGATACTTCTGTTTATGCATTGGCTGTAACCAGGCACCAAGCCGACTTATACACCCTGGGCAACAAGGCTGAAATTTTAGAAAAATCGAGTCACTTGCGTGAAAGCATGGAGCAAAAAGACTTTCAACTTTATGGGCGTACTGCCCACGGTTTGTACGCTTCTCTACTGCAACCAATGCTCCACCCTCAAACGGAGCATTTGCTCATCATTCCTGATGGAAAATTGAGCTATATTCCTTTTGAAGTTTTATTGCAATCCTCTCCTAACCCGGCAGGTACTTATGCAGATTTAGATTATCTGTTAAAAACCTTTAATATACGTTACCATTACTCGGCCAACCTTCTGATGTTACATACGGATGCCACATCTTCGCCACAAGTGGCTGAATCCTTTCAGGGGTTTGCCCCCTCATTCAGCAACAATGCAAATCCCCTGCTGGCTACCCGTTCTGCGGAAGATAAACGTATTGCCGGTGAATTATCCCAATTGCCCTACGCTGCGGCCGAGGTCCGCTCTATTGCGGGTTTGTTAAATGGAAGTTTTCTCATAGGCACAAAAGCAACAGAAGAAAACTTTAAAAAAACAGCCAAAAATGCCAACATTCTTCATTTAGCTTCCCATACCATCATCAATGATGAAAACCCGCTGTATTCCAAACTGGTGTTTTCCCCCAATCAGGATACTTTGGAAGATGGGCTGCTGCACACTTACGAACTATACAACATGCGTCTCAATGCCGATTTGGTTACGTTGAGTGCGTGCAACACGGGTATGGGGAAAATTTACCAGGGAGAAGGTGTGATGAGCCTGGCGCGTGGTTTTATGTATGCCGGCGTGCCCAATGTGCTCATGAGCCTGTGGTCAGTGCCCGATCGTTCTACTTCCCAGATTATGCAATATTTTTACGAAGAATTGCAGTCAGGGCTTACCAAAACTGAAGCCTTACGGCAAGCCAAATTACGCTATTTACAGGAAGCGGATGCCAATACCTCCGCACCATTTTACTGGGGGGCTTTTGTATATTTAGGAGAAGCTGAAAATAAAAATCAAAAATTGCCCCATTTCTGGATATTAGGAGGATTAACATTTATTTTTATTGCCGTTTTCCTCACCAGTAAATATGTGAAAACCTAATATTTAGATGCTTCTTAACATTTTAGGGTACCAAAATGTTGATATTTGAAAACACTTTTACAACTGTAACTACATACACTTGCAAAACAGACGATACTTTTTAAAATCAAGCCTTGCCTTTCTGGCACTTGGGAATTTTAGTTTTCCGGTAATCTCATCGGGAAATGAAATCATGACGGTTACTGGAAAAATTACTGCTGCACAGTTGGGGCTTACCCTGCCACATGAGCATGTGTTTTCCAATTTTGGTGCACCCATCACTGATACGCCAGCGTTTGATGAAGAAAAGCTCATGGCCCAGGTATTGCCTTACCTGAAACATATAAAATCGCTCGGATGTGAAACCATTGTAGATTGCACAGGTGCATACTTTGGGCGGGCACCTCAATTGTTAAAAAAGTTATCAGAGGCAAGCGGTGTGCAGATACTTACCAATACCGGATATTACGGAGCTGCCGATGACCGCTACATTCCAGAGCACGCCTACCAAGAAACGGCCGGACAACTGGCCAACCGATGGATTAAAGAATGGGAGCAGGGCATTGATGGTACGGGCATCCGTCCGGGTTTTATCAAATTGGCGGTAGATAGCGGGCCTTTGTCTGAAATTGATGCGAAACTAATCAGGGCTGGTGCTATTACCCACCGCCATACAGGGCTTACCATGGCGGTGCATACGGGAAATAACCAACAGGCAGCGTTGGCCCAATTAAAAATATTGGAAGAAGAAAAAGTACACCCTTCAGCATGGATTTGGGTACATGCCAACAAAGCAGAAAATGCAGAAGCATTGCTGCCTTTGGCTGAAAAAGGTGCCTGGATATCACTGGATGGCCTGCGTGAGGAAGCTTCACTCCAGAAGCATTTAGAAATACTGAAAGTATTTAAAAAAGAAGGATATTTGCCGCAGCTATTACTTTCGCATGATGGTAATTCTTTCCCGCGCGGGGGTAATATTCGGCCTTATGAGGCATTGTTTACAAAAATGATCCCGGCCATGAAAAATGAAGAGTTTACCCAAAGTGAAATACAACAGCTTACGATAGAAAACCCTGCCCGGGCATTTTCTATAAAAATCAGAAAGATTTAATTTTTTTCAGCATGAAAGATATAACCATAGCTACAGCGCAATTTGAAAACAAAAGTGGAAACAAAGCGCATAATCTCCAACAAATAGAAACGCTGGCGGCACAAGCTAAAGCGCAAGGCGCTGATGTAATAAGCTTTCACGAATTATCTGTAACAGGCTACACTTTTTTGCAAGGCCTTTCCCTTGAGGCATTAAATGAACTGGCTGAAGAAGTTCCTTCCGGGAATAGCACCCAACATTTAATATCGATAGCAAAAAGGCACCAAATCGTTATATTGGCGGGGCTGGTAGAAAAAGCAAACGGGAAATTTTATAACACCTACGTTTGTGTGGACCAAAATGGTGTGATTGCCAGGCACCGGAAACTACATCCCTTCATCAGCAAGCATTTATCTTCGGGCAATGCGTATGTAACTTTCGATATTTTAGGTTGGAAGTGCAGCATTCTGATTTGCTATGATAATAATATCATAGAAAATGTACGGGCAGTTACCCTATTGGGTACCCAAATCCTTTTTGCACCGCATGTAACCATGTGTACGCCCTCCACCATGCCGGGCAGAGGCTTTGTAGATAAAAAGCTTTGGGATAACCGGGAGCGCGACCCCGTATCTTTGAGAATGGAATTTGATGGGCCTAAAGGGAGGCGTTGGTTGATGCGCTGGCTGCCCGCCCGGGCTTATGATAATGGTATTTACATTGTTTTCAGCAATCCCATTGGTATGGACCACGACCAGCTTAAAAACGGAAATGCACTTGTGCTGGATCCATTTGGTGAGGTCTTGTGTGAAACCCGCAGTTTTGATAACACTTTTGCTACCGCAGTGTGTACTCCTGAAAAGCTAACCCAGGCAGGAGGGTATCGTTACAGACAGGCCAGGCGGCCCGAATTGTATAAAGATATTATTGGCGCGACCAACACACCGGTTACCAAGCCCATTTGGATTACAAAGTAAAGAGAAAAGATCATTCTTTTGCCTTGTTCATGGCATTTTGCTTGAGCGAATTGTTCAGGCGGGCAAAAACGATCCTCCAGGGGTGATCTCCTTTTTTCCTGAATTTTCTTTGCAGCTCAAAAAATGTAATCCAAAGCATTTCTTTCCATTTATAAAATTTATCCTGGAATTTTGGCAGTTGCTGATCGCCATCGGGCACAGAAGTGTAATAGCCCAGGTCGTTCAGCATTTTTCCGCCAATCTTTTCTAGTTTATTAAGTTGTTTAGGCGAAAAATAAGACTCATAGTTTCGCTTATTTACACTTATTTTAGTGGCATTGCTTCCGGTCATTTTCCGAACCCTGCTTGGCACAATAATGTTTTTTTCAAAGGGGATGCCCAGGAAGTCAGTGATTTTCTTAATATTTTCTTCCGGTT
This sequence comes from Cyclobacteriaceae bacterium, assembly GCA_965230065.1. GTDB lineage: Bacteria > Bacteroidota > Bacteroidia > Cytophagales > Cyclobacteriaceae. Next base: position 2,946,101 of record OZ245942.1, read on the forward strand.
TTTGGGTAATGTCTTCATAAAAAACTTCCAGGTAACGGTCTTTGCCAATTTGTACCCCTTGCTGCCGGCCTTGCCGAATAATTTTTTTCCATCGCTGAACACTTCGTTCGGGTTGGTAATTCCACCGTCTGTGAAAAGAAGCGGCACAATCCCGACCATCCCTGATTACATGAATGAACTTAGCCTGGGGAAATGCCTCAGCAAGCAGGGTTATGTTGAGAATATTCCTTGGTGATTTTTCACACCACCGTTGCTTTCCTTCTGATGCAGCAAATGTGAGAAATATATGGTTGAATATGGCTGCCGCATTTCTTTCAACAGTTACCCACTCTTCAGGGACTGGCAAAGGTTTGTTGTCATTTACTCTTTGAAAAGGAAATAACCCACAGAGGTGCTCCCATAACTGACGAAAATTTTCATCATTTTCCAGGTTACCAAATTTGGCCGCATTCGAAATTTCATAAGGAATTACCTTGGTTTCTTTCTTGAAGCCATAAATCATGGAATGGTTATTCAAACAATCCAGCAGCATGGTCGTTCCAGAACCATTCATGCCTCCTAAAAATATGGGGCCCTCAGAGAATTTCATTTATTTGTAATATTTATTAGGTATAGTAACATAAAACATTGTAAAAATACAATTTTATATACAATAATAAAATTTGATCTTATATTTTTACCAATTTGCTGAACATTATTTCTACACTCGCTAGTAGCATAATTTGATGTTATTATTTGATATTTGCTGAAAGTGGAAACGTTTATGCTCATTGTATTCAGAAAGTTGTATGTGCAGTAATAATGCATACTGGCAGGTAATTTAAGAAAACGGATGAATAAACATATTATAAGTAGTTATAATAATTAATAAGTTAAATTATTTATTTTTTCATATAAATTATTCTATTTTTACAATATTATTTATTTTTTATAACTCTGGTGTAATAAATTTGAGTAAAAATAATGTTACCAAAGGAAGACGGTTCTTGCATTAATAAGGATAGATGAAAATAATTAAGCAATATTTAGAGCGCCTGAAACAGTCGAAACTGTACCGCAGGATTTTTAAGAATCTGTCGCTCAGCCTTACAGGTATGGCTACAGGGGTTTTGCTGAATTTGGGTAGGGTCAGTTTGCTTACAAAGGGGCTAAGTGTAGCCGATTACGGGCGCATCCTAATCATCATTGGCTTGTTTCAATTTTTGATCAATTTTCTGGAAATCAGGGTGCAGGATATATTGTTCAAATACTATCCTCAATTCAGAAAAGAAGGGAAAGAGCGGGAATTGGTAGGAATTATCTGGATTTGTATAGCCGCCTGTATTGTCTTGGGTGTTTTTGTGGGAGGTAGTGTTTTTATTTTTGCCGACTGGATAGCCCAAACATTTTACGAAGATAAGAGCCTGGGTAAACTGATACAGATTTATTCTGTTTCGGCTTTTTTTACTGCATTTAGCAGCTTTTACGCCGCCATTCTTAGAATAAATAACCGGTTTTCGAGCATTATCATTCCGCAAATTACCGGAACAGCTGTTGACCTTGCCCTCATCGCTGTTTTCTGGTTTGGGTTTGGGTATCTTACTCCCGAAATCGTAATTTACATTGTTACGATCAATGCCATCATTAGCCAGGCACCTCCTTTAATTATGGCGTTTGGCATTATCAGGCGCTTAAAGCCGTCATTCAGCAGAATAAAGGATGATATCCGCACGCTGCAACCTATGGCTAAAGAAATAAAGCATATGTTTTTTCACTCTAACCTGGCAGGGTACATGAAGCTGACTGAGGGTGGGGGTGTTTTTTTACTGGGGGTATTGGCCAGTCCTACCCAGGTAGCCCTTTTCGGTCTTTCGCAAAAGCTGCTCAAACCTCTTGAAAAGTTGAAAAGAAACATACAGGTGGCTGTTACACCTGAGGTACACAACTTGTACGCTTACCAAAAATATAAGCAGTTAGACCAGCTCATCAGGCGCTATGTTCGAATAAGTGCAGTGGTGGTAGTAGGATTTTTCCTGGGCATTATTTTCTTAATAGAGCCATTCATTGTAATGTTTGCAAAACCCGAATATTTAGATGCCCTGCCCAATTTTTACCTTCAGCTGGCTACCGCTTTTGTCATATTCCCTTTCATTCTGCTGTTTCCCTTAACGGTAAGCATGAATGAAATAAAAAGGATGAACATCGTAAAAGGGGCTTCCCTGGTTTATATCGGTGTTGCCTGTTTTGTGGGGCTTGATGCCGTTTCGTTAGCCATAGCCTTTTTGTTAGGTGCTATTACCAATAAAGTATTTTCCGATTTTGTGATTTATAAAAAGTTTCTCAAAGAGAAATCCCAGGCAGCCCATTCGGCTACCACTTAACGGTTCTACCCGGCCGGCGAATGTGCCAGGGCGCTTCCGGGCAGACTTTTTGTTGTATAAAAAACTGAAAATTAATAAGGAATGAAAATAGCTCATTTACCAAGTAATTTCCTGCCTACCATAGGAGGAGCACAGGTTGTAGCACATAATGTTGCCCAGCAGCAGCATGAGGCTGGCCATGAGGTACACCTTATTACAAGGGCTATCCGTAATAAAAAGGCTTTGGAGAGTTTAAAAAATAATTTGCCTTATTCATTACTGCCCATTAAACCCATGACCCTGCCAGTGATAAAACAGCTAAAAAAAATTAATATTGACTTGGGTTGGATATTGGGCAAACAACTGATGAATTTTCAAAAGGAGCATAATTTTGATGTTTGGCACCTCAATATGATCGGCCCTTTTGTATTGATGGCCTTTCCATATATCAAAAAAATGGGCGTGCCAATCGTGGCCACATGTCATGGTGTTGATATACAAAAAATCCCTTCTATCAACTACGGCAGGCGGCTGAACCCAAAGTTTGAAAAGGCATTGTGCAAAGTTTTATTTGAGAGCGATGTCATTACGGCCATCAGTGATACTGTAAAAGAAGATTATCAATCTTTGGGAATCCCCTCAGAAAAAATCATGTCTGTGCCCAATGGTATTAATTTCGCCCATATCAACGATTATACGGCAGACAAAACTGTGTTAAGAAAAAGGCTCAACCTGCCATTGGATAAAAAAATAATTATAACCGTAGGAAGGAACCACCCCAAAAAAGGATACAAGCATATTCCGGAAATAATTCACCTCCTTGCCAAACAACGGCAGGACTTTCTTTGGGTAATGGTAGGTAAAGGCAATGAAAAAATTGCACGGGAAGCCGAGGCAAAACAACTCGGACAATATATCAAAGTTGTGCCCGTAATCGGTATAGATAAAGAAGGGAAAGGTGATATGTATACTATTCCTTCAACCGGGCTGATTGCCTTGTATAAGGCCGCTGACATTTTTGCATTCCCTACTTTAATAGAAAGTTTTGGGTTGGTAAATATTGAAGCAATGGCAGCAGGGTTACCTGTGGTAGTAACTGACGCCCCGGGTTGCAATGAATTGGTGTCTCACCGGTACAATGGCTTGCTTTCGCCGATTGGTGATAACCAGGCTATGGCAGATAATATACTGGAAGTTTTAGAAGACGAAGGGTTTAAAAACCAGCTAATTGCCAATGGGCTGGAGGAAGCAAAAAAATATGATTGGAAAAACATTGCCCAAAAATACATAGAAAGTTATGAACAAGCGATGGTGCCTTACCAACTGGTACACTAACAGCTATAAAAAATAGCAATCAGGGGTTGTCAACTTAATTTTTCTCAAACATTTACATTTCATACGTATGGACGCTTTATTATTGGTAGGCCTTGGTGCGGTTTCAATCATTTTTTTGTGGTTTGTTACCAGAAATAAAGTAGCAATATTCTGGTTTGCGTTTGCTGCTGTATTTTTGCCTGCCGATTACATACACAGGTTTTTTGTATCATTACCCACTCCCATCAAGTGGTCGCCACTGCTCATACTGCTTAGTTGTACAGGACTGACGGTTATATTTTTCAGGAAAGGCGGGTTGCGTATGCCTCCGAACCTGTTGTGGGCATATGTCCTATTTTTGATAGTTTCCCTTTTTTCTATGTTTTATAATGAAACCTCGTTAGGAGAACTCATTTACGCACAAAGAGGGTTTATTTTCATCATTTGCCTAATTATAGTTTTTAAGACTATATATACGAAATATACGCTGGATGACCTGTACACCTTTATTGTAAAAATCGGCCTGCTCATGGCCGGGCTTGCACTGTTTGAGCGGGTTGTATTCGTGACCCTGTTGCGGATTAATTCAGGTGATATGATTACGGGTACATTTGGGTCTGATGCCCAATATTTGTTGTTCCAGCTCGTGTGTACAATTATTGTAATAGCCTATTGGCTTACGGGCAAAAAATTAATTTCCCTTTCTCCGAAAAATACCCTCCTTATTTTGATAGGTTCTATCGCTATTGCCAATAACAAGGCCGGGGTGCTCTTTGTAATTGCTGTTTTAGGTTTTTTTACTCTTCAGGTGGGTTATAAAATCCTGTTCCAGCACATGGGAAAAATGATCTATTTGTTTGTATTTATTTTTATCGGTGCTTTTACTTTCGATTATCTGTATCAGGCTTTCTATAAAAATTCTGCCAGTAAATATGGGTCTTATGCATATATCACTGACCCTGATTTTATGAACCGATATTTGTTTGGTGAAGATGGTGAAGAAGATGCTATGTTCAATAGCAGCGGAAGGTTAAGAAGAGGGGCGGCCGTAAAATTTGCTTATGGGCTGATAAAAAAAGATATGTTCAACTTCCTCTTAGGTATGGGGCCGGGTTCCACTTCTGCCAGCCAGGGCGGGGGCGGGGGCTATCTGGATGACAGGTACCCGGGTTACAATATTGATAAAAGTACTATTTCATGGTTGTTGGCAGAAACAGGAACACTCGGCCTGGGACTCTACATATTAATGCTTTTAGCTATTTTATATTGGCGCATACCCAATGGAAGAAAGGAGCATAAAATAATAAAGAATACAATCGTGATGTTGCTGCTTTTATATGCCCCTTACGAAAATACGGTGATGATGCTCGTAAACGGACTGATTATTTCAATGATTATCTTTCCTAATTATGAACGTATTGTATCTCAAAACAGAAAAGTGAGGCAAGAAAAAACCGAAGAAAAGAAGGTTCATTATTTTTCACTGCACTGAATGAAGCGCGCGTAGGAACTCACAGCTATTTCAGTAATTTTCATAAATACAAAGTTATTTATAAAAGAAACTTTCATTGTGATTTTTTTATCAAAAAAATAAGCAAAGTATAAAAATATATTGTAATATTTTTATTTTTATTGTAGCTTTACACTTCAATTTCGCATTATTCAATAATTTGAGCATGTTACCAACTTTTCTAATTATAGGAGTGGCAAGGGGAGGAACCGGGTGGCTTTACAATAACGTCCGTCCTCATCCTGAAATATTTATGCCTTCACGGAAAGAAATTCATTTTTTTGATAAAGACTATCACAAGGGAATGGATTATTATGAACGGTATTTCCGTGAGGCAGATCAGGAGAAGGCAGTAGGAGAAGCAACACCTGCATACTTACACAAGCCGGAAGTTACAGAGCGCATTCATCAACAACTGGATCAAAATATTAAATTTATTATTTCGCTCAGGAACCCGGTAGAAAGGCTTTATTCCCGTTTTTGGAATGCCAAAACCCGGTTTAAAACAAATAAAGGGGTTTCATTTGAAGAAAAGATAAAACAAAAACCACAGTTTATTGAAGAAGGTTATTACATTGATCATATCAACCGCTACTTGCAGTACTATGACAAAGATCAGTTTTTATTCCTGCTCCATGATGATATAAAGAAAAGCCCTAAAAACTTACTGAAAAGTATCTATGCTTTTTTAGAAGTGGATACCGCCTATGAATCCCCATTGCTTGATGCCAAAATAAATTCTGCCAAATCAAGGCCATCTACCGGAAAAAACCCCATGAAGTATTACTCTTCTAAAGTTATCAAAAAATTAGGATTGAAGGGGTTGGCTTATCAGATGGAAAAGACCAATATGGTAGAATATCCACCAATGAACGCGGACACCAAGAAGTGGTTGGTACAAGATATTTATGGTGAAAAAAACACCCAATTGCAGACCCTTATTGGCAAGGATATTAGCCATTGGAATGTGATATAATGAGGATCATGCACATGAGGAAAAAAATAGGCCAGGTTATCAAAAGGCACACTACTTTTCATAATAGTGATGGTAGTAAAAATATATTCTTGTTTTCCTCACCCCGAAGCGGTTCTACCTGGTTGATGCAGCTCATTGGTACGCAACCAGGCTTCAAACTGGTGAGAGAACCCTTTGACATCAGACAGGCAGTGGTGAGGGATAATTTAAAGATTAATGATTTCGAGGAGTTATATTCTGCCCAGGCACTGCCGAAAATAGAAGCTTATACTCAAAAGTTTATTAACGATAAAGACAGGGATTACCGGTTCAAAAGGGAACGCTTACTGGGCGATACCTGGCACATGTTCACAAATCGTATCATTTTTAAGGTATTACATGCTTGTGAAGATCAAATTTCCTGGTTTGAAGAAACTTTTAACGGAGACATTATATTCTTAATTCGCCATCCGATTCCTGTATCAATATCCAGGAAAAAGCTGCCCCGCCTGCAATCATTTATTACTTCAGATTACCGCAGGCATTTTACGGATGAACAAATTAATTACGCAAAAAAAATTATTGACAAAGGCAGTCATTTTGAAAAAGCTGTGGTGGATTGGTGCTTTCAAAATGCAGTCCCCTTGCGGAACAGGAAGGAGAACTGGCAGGTTTTTTCTTATGAACAAACGGTATTGTTTCCGGAAATTGTTATCAATAATCTTTTGCACAAATTTCAGTTTGAGCAACCTGACCTGATGTATAAAAGGCTCATCAAAGCTTCGGGGTCTACGATACAGTCAAACGCCGAAACGCAAAAAATACTGAACGACCCCGAGAAAATCAGCCAGAATAAACAGTGGCTGGTAGAAAAATGGAAAGATAAAGTAAGTGATGCCCAGCAGGAAAAGACCTTCGAGATACTGGATGTTTTTGGGATAGATTTTTATACAATAGACCGTACCCTTCCACAAGAAAAGTATTTGCTACATAATCCCGGTGAAAACCAATTGGCTTGAGAATGAAAATATGCTTTCTTTTAATTTCACATTGGAGTGGCAACCTTGGAGGCGCCGAGTTGCAGGTAAAATATATTATCGACCATCTGAGGAAAGACCCGTCTTTTGAGGTTTACTATATCTGCCGTAAAACAAAACTTACTGAAGATAATGGTGTGAAAATATACCAGGTGAAGCACAACAAGGTATTGGGAAAATATTCCCATGCCATTGATTCCCGCCAAATACAGGATTTTCTGAATACAATCAAGCCCGATATTATTTACACAAGGGTATCATCGGCTTATGTGGGGATAGTCGCCACCTATGCACAAAAGAATAATTGTAAGCTGGTGTATCATATCGCTCATCAGGATGACGTAGAAAGATACAATACTTCAGGTGTAAGTTTTTTGATAAAATATATTGACCGGAAGATGTACCATTATGGTATAAAACATGCCGATGCTATCATCGGACAGGCACATTATCAGAATGACTTACTGCAACAAAACTACGGCCGCTCCTGTGATGCCATCATTCCTAATTTTCACCCTTTTCCAGACAAAACGATTGAGAAAGCGCCATCTCCCATTAAAGTATACTGGATAGCCAATATTAAGGACAAAAAGCGTCCTGAAAAATTTATTGAGCTGGCAAAGTCTTTTGCTGATAATGAGAAGGTACAATTCATCATGATCGGAGCTATCCATAGCCAAAACTGGCAAGAGCAAATGCCCAGGGTCGTTGGGCAAGTAAATAACCTGGCCTACAAAGGTGCGATGCCCATTGAGAAAGTAAATGAAGAACTGGAAAGCGCACACATTTTTGTAAACACAAGCACTTCTGAAGGCTTTCCTAATACATTTGTACAAGCCTGGATGCGGGAAGTGCCGGTAGTAAGTCTGACTTTTGATTCAGATAATATTATTACCCAAAACGAATTAGGGTTTGTGTCGGGCAGTTTTGAACAAATGGTGAAAGATGTAAAACAGTTGAGTGAAGATGATGCACTGCGGCAGCAAATAGGAAAACATGCCAAAGCATTTGCCCGGGAACATTTTAGCCTTGAGAATATCGACAAAGTCACCGGGATATTTCATAAGCTGCATAATGTGAATACTTACAGTAAATCATGAGAAAGAAAGTAATATTTATAGGAAGCCCTGCATTTAGTGGTTCTACCATGCTGGATATGATGTTGGCCAACGACCCGAGAGGAATGTCAATGGGGGAGATTGTAAGGCTGATGCACCCGCACAGGGAACATTATCTTGAAGAAAAAGTACAATTGGCCAAGGCAAGCAAAACATGGCAGAAAATCCTGAAAGATGGGGCTGGTCAGCTTTATAAAAATTTGTTTGAGGCCCATCCTGAAATAAGCTTTTTTGTTGATTCAAGTAAAGATGCTTTCTGGATACAGCAACAGGCAGCCGCTGTGGAATTACTGGGTTATGAAACATCTCACGTGCTCATCTATAAAGAACCTGCTGATATTGCCCAGTCTTTTACCAAGCGCAACAGGGGTGACGATTGGGAAAGAAACTGGAAAAACTATTACCGCCTTTATTTTTCGTTGATAAAAGATCCGGTGGTTATTTCTTATAAAAACCTGACATCCAGGCCACAGGAATCACTTCGAATGGTTTGCGAAGAGATAAACCTTCCTTTTTTTGAGGGAAAGCATGAATTTTGGAATAAAGAGCACTATACTTTTTTCGGAAATGATCGCACCCGGTTTCATCTCCAAAACGTTCAGCTTTCCGGAAAGAGCCAGGTGGAAGTAGCACAAGAGAATAAATTTCAAACAATTTACTATTTACCCTGCCAGGATGAAAGTATTGTAAAAAAAGTGGATGCGCTTATTTCCAGAGAGCCTGTATTGCAATCGATATGGAACGTACTCACTTCTACAGAAGTATTTTCTGATGCTACACCAGGTAAGGCAGCTACAGACAAAATAAAAATGAATGCCTGGGAAATAGCAGTCAGGAAGGCAAAACGTTTTTATGACCGGCTTTCATTTAAGTTTTCCACTTTCTTCAAGGCCAAATAAGTAGGGTATTTCTATGAAAATTATCTGGATATACAGGGTAGAAGTGGATGGTGGTACACACATCACCACCTGGCGGGAGACCCATAAATACTTGCAGGAGCACCACGATATTCATTATATTTTTCCCTATGAAAAGGAAAAAAAAGGCTTTACCAATAACATCAGTTATGTGCCCTCGGTGAATGTTCCTTACATGAAGCGCCTGCTGTACATTATTGGTGCTTTCAGGAAGTTTATTACCCTAAACCGCAACGTTAAGGCTGAAGTGGTGGTTTTGGATATTTGGTCTTTTTTCTATTCAATTATTTTCCTTTTCAGGAAGAACAAGCCGAAAGTTATCCTGGATCATAGAACCGCTATTTACAATGAAAAAATAGGCGGAAAATATAAATACCTGAACCTGGGTTTGCGGATGCTTACCAAATTTGCCCTTTATTATAACCGTAAATTTCATGATGGGGCGACATATATTTCAGAGGGTTTATACCGGCAATTTCAGAATGATCTCAAGGTCAAGCTGCATCCCGTTTACCATATTTGGCCCTCTGGCGTTGACGAAAAAATGTTCAGCCCTTTACCAAAAACAGACCCGGACCAGACATTTTCATTGTTTTTTCATGGTGGGCTCACACCCAACCGTGGACTGGCCCAAATGATAGAGGCCATGGCTCTTCTCAGGCAACGTGGTTTAGTGGTGAAGTTTACGATTGTAGGAATTGGGAAGTATGAGGAATATTTAAAAGAAAGAACCAGGGATTTAAACCTGGAAGATTGTGTCCGGTTTATGGGGCTGCAAAAATTTGCCGATATGCCTGCTTTCATCAGTCAGGCTGATTTGTGCATGCTTACTTATCCCATCATTGACTATTGGGAGGGCAATGTGCCTATCAAAATACTGGAATACATGGCCATGGAAAAGGTAGTATTATGCAGCGAACTCAAAGTGTTCAGAAATATCACTGAGTCGGGCCGTTGTGCCTTTTTTGTGAAAGATAATCAGCCGGAAAATATTGCTGAGGGCGTGGTAAATGCCTTATCTGATAAGGAAAGCTTTCCTGAAAGGGGGAAATCGGGGAGAAAAATAGTGGAAAAAAGATTTACCTGGAAAGCCATATCGCAGGGCTTGCACAGCTTTTTTTGCTCTTTGGCAGAAAATTAAAAACAAGGCTAACTGATCGTGTTGTGTATGAGTATAGATTATAAAAACGTTTTGCATGTATCGCCCGATATAAAATACTGGAATGGTGGAATTATATCTGTAGTATCACAATATCAGGAAAACATTCCAGATTTTCAGTACCACCCGAGCACCGGGCCAAAGCATAAGCTGCTGAATGTTTTGGTTTACCCGTATGTAATCTTCCATTTTATATATACCCTCCTGTTTAATAAAGCAATTAAAATTGTACACCTGCATGTAGCCGTACACGGAAGTTTTTACAGAAAATACATCCTTTTCCTCATTAGTAAATATTTGTTCGGTAAAAAAATTATTTATCATACCCATGGGGCAGAGGTCCATTTGTTTTATGAAAATGCTGCTACCCCTATAAAGCGATTAATCCGGCACTTCATCAATAAGGCAGATAATGTGATTGTATTATCGGCTTCCTGGAAAAAATATTTTGCTGATACTTTCCATGATGCCAATCTTACTGTAGTGCCTAACATCGTGGCCAGTGTTTCCCCACGTCGGTCAGAAGAGAACGAACATAATTACCCATTGGTTTTTTTATTCTTGGGGGCCATTGGCAAACGAAAAGGTATTTATGACCTGCTGGAGGCCATAGCAGCACACAAGGAAGAGCTGGAAGGAAAGTGTATTTTCAAAATTGGGGGTGACGGGGAGGTAGAAAAACTACTCGCTAAAATACAGGAAATGCATTTACAAAATTTAGTGCAATATCTTGGTTTTGTAAGTGGTGAGCGAAAACAGAATTTATTGAGCACTTCCCATGTATATATTTTGCCCTCTCATAATGAAGGGTTGCCCATTTCTATCTTAGAGGCGATGGCCTACAGTATGCCGGTAATTTCAACAACCGTCGGGGGGATTCCCGAAATAGTTAAAAACGGTGAAAATGGTGTGCTTGTAACGCCTGCGGATCTGGAGGGTTTGTACAAAGCCATTGCACGGTTTGTGGCAAAGCCCCAACTCATCAATAGCTATGGTTGCAAATCCTATGAAATTGTATCACAAAAATATTTTCCCGATCATGTAGTGCACGTATTACAAAATGTGTATCAGCAAGTACTACGTATCTGAATAAGGAACTTCGTTTAGATGGAGCAGAAAAAAATAATTTATCTGATGGGGGCGGGCAGAAGCGGCACCACTCTGCTGGAAATTATCCTTGGAAATGGGCAGGGTGTTTTTAACTGCGGTGAACTCAACCGCTTTCCTGAGTACGATGGCATACCGAAATTGAGCAATAGCGGTAATTCTGTGTATGATTTCTGGAGCAGCATTAAGCGCTCGCTTCTTCCCAGGCATAATCTGAAGCAGCAAGAGCAGCTTCACAAAAAATTTGAATACCATAAAGGTATCCGTTCATTATTTGTTGCCGACAAAACTCAGGATTTTTCTGCTTATGCTACTTATTTGAAAGATATGTACGCTTCCATCTTTCAGAATGTTGAAGAAAATATCATCACCGATTCCTCTAAATATCCGCTGCGAGGTTACCATTTAACGAAGGTTTTGCCTTATGAAGTTTGCTTTGTTTATCTCAAAAGAGATCCTGCAGCAGTTGTGCGTTCGTTTGCGAAAAAAGATGTGGAACAGCCTTCAAAAAACTGGGTGGCAGCCAATTTGTATTACTTTCTGGTAAATGCACTTTGCAAACTGGTGTTGAAAAAAATAGCCAGGCGTCATCAGGTAGTTGAAATAAAATACGATGACCTGCTGGCTAACCCCAGGCAGGCACTGTTGCATATACAGGAAAAAATTGGGATAGATTTATCGCCTGCCATTCATAAAATAGAAAATGATGCTTCTCTTGACATTGGGCTGCTTTTCGATGGCAACCGGATCAGGCTCAATAAAAACATCAAATTAAAGCGAAAAACAGTAAATCCTCAAAAGTCAAACTCGGGTATCGACCAGTTGAGCAGGGCCTTGAACTACGTGCTTTACCGATAGGTTTGCACTACCATGTGTAACTGGTACTTACTGCCAGTTAACAAATCGATCTCCGAACTTCTCCATCACTTCTTCGTGATTTTCTACAAAATCTGAAATATGATTGGAATGTACTTTTTTGAAATAAGTTTTGCTGATGGCTGTCTCAATTTCCTCATTGGTGATGGGTATGTTTAATATATCGAAAACCCGGACGAAGTAGTTGTGTTTGTCATTTACAAAATCTTCGTACAACAATGGATGTACACTGATGCCAGCCTGCTCAAATTCTCGTTGTAAATCGCGCCTGATACTTAAACTTTCTTCACATCTACGAATTATTTTCTCGAGTTTGTTACAGTCTACATGCATTTTACCCAGGTCTTTTTTGCTGATTTCCCCACTTGCAACTTTCCATTGTAAATTGCCTCTTTTTCCGGTGCCATCACCGTGATATATAGAAAGTGCCCAGCGGAGCACATCTTGCCGGATGGCAAAAAAAACGGCCACATCATTTTTCTGGAGTACATCAAACATCATTCTTTTGAACTGACCGTTATATAAATTTCTGAGCCAGTTGCCCCCTACCCGGTACCAAACGGCAATTCTGCGGAGGTTTACCGCCATTTTGCTGGGTGGTTCAAACCGAATTTTAAAGCCTACAGCACCATGTGGATTTGAAAGGGTAAGCGGTTTATTGGCAGTTTTAGTATAAATTTGATTCAGGCGGGCTACATCTACGGGTTTTTCACCAAATAGAATATTGAAGCAAGCTTTTAAATCGTCCATGGAAATGGAACCGCATTTGTTATAATCAAAAGGCTCCCATCCAGATTTAACGTCGTGATGAAGGACAGTAAGTTGTGAAAAATTGCTTAACTGCTGCATAAGGGCCGTGGTTCCTTCCCGCCCGTCAAAAAAAACAACAAAGTTTCTCATTTTGCTAAATGATATTTGCCAGTTATGTAAAAAAGTATTGGGAAATTAACATTATAAATTTGTGAATACAAAAAAGTAAAATCAGGGTAGAGCGTGTTTTTAAAGACAGATAGTGCTTTCTTCTCCATATTTAGAAATTGAGTTCACGATCACAATAAATTTTACAAATTCTTACAAAGGAAGTTTAAGCATTATTCCGAATGTACTGCATGTAATTGCCTGATGCAATCTTCATTAAACGTTCTACCGGATGATTGTAAAGATAAGCCCAGCACCACATTGTTTGGTCATTATGACAAACGCTAATAACTTCTCGCCTGTACTCATACGGGAAAGGATTTGAGGTGCCCAAGCCCTCGTAGGCGTCCAGTTTTTCTAAAATCTTTGCTGGTTCCTTTAAAAACAATATATCTCCAAAAACTTTCTCATCACAACCTGGTTCGTATACGGCCCCTGGATAGTACCCAACATCATAAAGTTGCCCAAAAAAGTAGCCTTTGCCCACAAACTCGCTGTTTCTACGTAAAAAAAGAGAGTAGGAATTTTTATGCTTGCTGCGTAATGTTCCGTACACAAAAAGTTTGTTACAAGTTTTTGGTTGCATGTGGTTTTATTGTTCTTACCCAATGATAGAAGGGATTTGGTCAAACCGCATATTCTAACTCACCTAAAAAACCTGAAATGGTATCGTGTAGTACTTTCTTCTGGTGCTCGGAAAGGTTTTTCCATTTTTCGTTTTTGTCGGGAAGTTTTTCCGGTAAAATTTCGAGAAACTCATTAGATCGGGAAAGCTCACAAAAATTGGTAATTTTTGCCATTGAGCCTCTTACATCCTTAATAAAATCTTCGTATTTTAGTTCGATGTACCGATCTTGGTACAAAGGCTTGTTTTGTAATATTTCTTCAACATCGTGTTTCCATTGTAAGGCACACAACGCTATCGGCTCTTTGCCTTCCGCAGCCCACTGGGGTGGTTTTTGCCCCAGCCACCAAATAATAATGTTATTCCAGAAATCTACATGCAACAGTGAGTTGGCCACAGCCCTGCCATCTCTGATAATATGGATAAAATAAGCGTCTTTGTACATTTCGTTTATCAGGCGTATGCGCTGATTGTTGGCTGTCTGCTTATTCAGGAACCGTCTTTTTCCGGTATATTTTAAATGTGCTTTTACAATATTGTTAAACTTTTCAACAGTTTCACTGTCATAATCTTTTTCTGTAGACTTGATGTCATCCCTGAATCCGCAGTATTGATGATAAATTTTTTCTGCCTCGTCGGGCCTTATTTTCAGCTTAGATGTATTGGCAACAATTTTTTGTTTGTACGTTTTTCCTACAACAGAAGTATCGAGAATTCTGTGGGCCAGAGAAATTTGCGGAAACTCCGGAAATTTATTAGAAAGGTTTGAAAACCAACATACTTCAGGATGCAAAGAAAGCAGGTTATAAAACACGGAAGTGCCCGACCTGCCGGAGCCGATAATAAATATGGGTTTCTCTATTTTCATTCAGCAATGATGTTCTTTGATTAAAAAGAAAAGATAGGTTTTCTGAATGTAGGATACAACCCGGAAAACATAATAATCGCATAAAAACATACATTGCCCAATAATCTTCTCCAAAATAGCACTGGCTTTATGTAAGCTTAAATGTGTAGAGCTTTGCCGGATTATGATAGAATATTTTATCATAATACGCGCCCAATCCCATGTTCTCCAGGTCTTCTTTAAAAGTAGTGAGCAAAAAATTAAGCCCGGGCTTGCCACCGTACGATTTCCAGTAAGTATGCTTGGCCGCGTCCATGCCCATGGTAATTTGATTTGGAAATTCGGGCAGCAACGCTTCCAGCAGTTTATACGTCCAGTTTTCATCGCCTTGTTTCCAGCGGAAGGCACTGTCGTACTCTACTTTCACTCCCGTTTGCAAAAGTTCCCTGTTATAGCCAATATCTTTATAACGGTCTACGTGTGAGAGCACAACGTGCGAGAGGTCAGCCCCGAGTTTTTCAAACATTTCTGCCTGGGCGATGGCGTGTTTCCCATAATTGGTGTGGGTGAGAATGGGCGCGCCCGTAGCCCGGTGTGCATGCACTACCGCACTGAAAATCTTTTCCTGATGTGCTGTGATGGATTCATCCCCGGTCGCCAGTTTGATAAGCCCGGCTTTGTGTGAAGTACGCTCTACCAACGGGCCGTTGTAATCGTATTGGTCAATTCCGCTTTCTATATCATCTATAAAAAGTTGGGCAAGCTGATCTTCAGAATAATTGTACCGCCAGTGGTGGGACGGGTAATACATTTCCAGGTGAATGCCCGTAGGAGCAACGATGTGTACGCCGGAACGCTTTGAAACTTCGGCCAGTTTGCGCACATTTCTCCCACAGTTGGCGGGCATGGTGTCTACCACAGTGCGACCACCATGCTTGTAAAAACTTTTCAACTCTGTCGAAACTTTCTCCACATTATTGAGGAGAAAAAGCGGGTTTTCAGCCGTTGGGTAGCTTTCTTCAATAATAATATGCTCGTGCGAATAAGTAAGCCCCATTGCATCCGGGGAAATATCGCCTAATACGGTTCTAACAAAACTCATTTTTATAAGGAATTACTGCTTAATCGTTCTCCACTTTCCAGTACTTTATAAGGCTGCCCTTTTGCTTCGGCTATTTGGGCAAATTCATCAGGGTCAGCTGTATTGAAGGTGAACATATCGTAATGGCAGGGGATGACCAGCTTTGCGCCAATCTGTTTGCCTAAGTCCACAGCTTGTTCGGCATTTAAGTTTCCTGCTACTTTTCTTTTGGGGTCGCGTCCGTTAATGGGCAAAATGGCGATATCTACACCAAAAGGTTTGAGTTTTTCTACCATGCCATCAAACCAAAGTGTATCGCCGCTGTGATAGATGGCCCAGTTACCAAACTGGATGACGTACCCTAAAAACTTGCAACGTCCTGCTTCATCCCGCTCAATTTCTTCATGGGCAGCCGGAATGGCCGTAAAGCGAAAACCTGCCACTTCAACGCTTTCCCCATCATTTAACCCAATGGGAAATTCTGCA
Organism: Cyclobacteriaceae bacterium; assembly: GCA_965230065.1. Classification (GTDB taxonomy): domain Bacteria; phylum Bacteroidota; class Bacteroidia; order Cytophagales; family Cyclobacteriaceae. The sequence goes on from OZ245942.1 coordinate 2,962,390, forward strand.
TCGGCTTTTATGCGGTTGGCCACAAACTCCCGGTTGGCTTCCGGAATAATCATCTGCATTTCGGGGTTTACTTTCATCAAAGGAATGAGTGTTTCCCCATCCAGATGGTCGGTATGGTTGTGACTGGAAGTTACTACGTCGATAAAATCCAGCCGGGCAGGATCAATTACCAGTTTGGTCATCCGGGTGTGGGGCTTTTCGGTATCGGCATACTTTTTCGTGAGCGAATCGGAGAGATATGGGTCAATCAGGAGGTGTTTGTCTGCCCATTTCACCAGATAACCACTTTGCCCAAGCCACCAGATGTGGAATGTGTCATTATCAGTTTTTGCCTGCCGGATGTCTTCCAGGAGGGCATCGTCTTTTTGTTTGGGTTTGATAAGGTTCATTTGTTACAGTTTTTCTCTTACCTTTTTAGCACCGGCTACCATGTTTGTCATTTTCTTTTTGGCGGCCCAGCGGGCGGTTTGGCTCAGTCCGCAGTCGGGGGCTACCGCGAGTTTATCAGCGGGCACGTGCTGGAGACAGAGGTTGATTCTTTCCACAATGTCATCTACTGTTTCTATGTAATAGCTTTTCACATCTACAATACCCACGGCGATGTCAACTTTTTTCGCAAACTCGGCAATGAGTTCTATTTCGGCAAATTCCCGATTGGCCATTTCTACATGAATTTCATCTACTTTAAAATCCAGAAAATCGGGCAACATGGGGGCAATGCGGCGGTAGCCTACCGGGTGGCCTTTAAAGTTGCCAAAGCAGAGGTGGGTAGATAGCCGGGCTTTTCCCACAATGGGTTCTATGGTCCGGTTAAAAATATCTACAAAACGCTTTGTATCTTCTTTGTAGGCATAGCAGCTCATAGAAGGCTCGTCCACGGTGAGTTCCGTGCAGCCTGCTGCCACCAAATCTTCCAATTCTTTTCTTACGAAAGGCAGCAATGCTTCGGTAATGGCATAGCGGTCGGGGTATTGCTCATTGGGCATCAGCCGCCCACTCATGGTAAAAGGGCCGGGAATGCTGGCTTTCAGGGTAGGCCCTTCGGGCGCCAGGCGTTGCAGCCGCTTAAATTCTTCTACCACACCCAGGCCGTTGGGTGCTGTCAATTCTTCTACAATGGCATGTTTGCCACGCTGGTCATGGGCAGGTGGACCCCACTGGCGGGGCACTTCGGCGTTTTGCTTGATACCATTTAAAAAACCATAGAAAGAAAGGTTGAAATCAAGACGGGTTTGCTCGCCATCGGTGATTACGTCCAGTCCTGCGCGTACCTGGTCTTGTACGGCGGTGGTTACGGCATCTTCAATCATTTCTTCCATATCAGAAGGGCCAAATTTGTCCAGGTTTTCCGAAGCAAATTCCAGCCATCCAGGAAAAGGATAACTGCCAATAACGGTGGTGCGGATGGGTTGTTCTTTCATGAGTGGTTGTTGTTTGTTTATAGTTTTTTGTATTTAGTTTAGGGAGCATAGAAGAATAAACATACCTGTGGCTTGTGCCGCCGTGGCCCGCAGCGGCGGCTGCCGGTCCTCACAAGACACCAGCAAAGGTCTGTGAGGACACAGACCTTGGTTATGGGTAGATTTTTATTTCAATGCGTACTTAATGTTTTTAGTCTTTAGTTTGTGGTTTTTTTGTTAGAACTCCAAGGTTTTGGGTAACTGATGCGCATCCATCAGTGCCCGGGTAGGTGGATACTTGTGCAGGTGCTCCAGCATTTCGTTTACGTCTTTCTCAAAATCTATATAATAATCCCGGTTTAGCCTTTTCAGTTTTTTGAATATATCCTGGGTTTTTTTGCATACATAAGGGGCAAAAGTATCAGCCCGGTGTTGGTTATCAAATAAAATTTCAGATTGTGTGCGAAAGGGAATATTCACCAGCAAGAGGGTAAGCTGAATTTCACCGTATTTGTCTTTTGTGATTTTCACGTGGCGGCCAATGGCCCCGCTAAAGCTTCTTAGCTCCATCATTACCAAACCCGGTGTATGGTTCCATGCTCTGAAATTCTCAGAATCGAAATGTGTTTCTACCTGCCGAGCCAATTTGTCACGCTGTTCCTCAGCGTCCACTTCATCTTCCAGCAACTGGTGGTTGAGTTTGGCAACCAGCATACGGTCTTTGGCAATGAGACGGAGCAATAGTTTATCTTTTTCCGACTCAGGTAAATTTTTGATGGCTTTTTTTAACTCATCTGAAATTTTTGAGGCCATTTAATATTTATCAAATTTTGAGGTCGTGCCCGGTAACTGCATTTCTTGAGTTGGTAAAGTTATTAAAAACCTTTACAATATCAGAAACGCAGTGGCTTTCCCATTCAGCAGTGATGGCAAGAAATTATTTCATGGCATTTACGAGTTTTGTATATTTGATAAGTACTGACACTATTAATTTACGTAACAATGACAGTAGCAATAGGCAAACGTGTTTTCAGTGTGACGGAGTACCATCAAATGGTAGAGGCAGGTATTCTTACTGAAAATGACAAAATAGAACTAATTAACGGTGAAATTATTACCATGAGCCCTGTTGGAAGCATACATGCCGGTTGTGTAAACCGACTTTCGGCATTGTTAAGTACAATGCTGCAAAAACAAGCGATTGTAAGCATCCAAAATCCCATTCAGGCAGACGATTATTCTGAGCCGGAACCTGACCTGGCTATGTTGAAGCCCCGCTCCGATTTTTATTCCGAAAGTCATCCACAGCCTGCTGATGTACTGATTGTAATTGAAGTATCGGATTCTACCCTGGATTTTGACAAAGAGGTAAAACTTCCTTTATATGCCAAAGCTGGCATTTCCGAGGCATGGATTATCAATTTGCCGGAAAAGACGGTTGAAATTTACACCACACCCCAAACCGGAATTTATCGGAAATTAGAACTTTTTAAGGCTGATGAACGCCTCGTTACTTCTGCTTTTTCCCAACTATCGATAACAGCAGACCAGGTGCTTGGTTGATATAAAAAATGTCCGCCACTTCTTGTGATGATGTAGAAGAAGTGGCGGACATCTATACGAGACTTCCGAAATTTTCAAAATTTCGGAAGTCTTATGAGCATATAATTATGTAGACTGGATTTTGACAGGCACACTCACCATTGTGTCGCCCCAGGCCATGTTCATGGATGAGCCATCTTCTGAAAACCAGATGGTGAAAGGCTCATAAGTTTTGTCAGCTTTTTTTACAGGGGCATCAACCCGCAATACATCCATGCTTTCATTATAGCTGTAGGCTCCCCATTGCCCTAGCCCACTGTTGAAGATGATAGTCCATTTGTCTTCTTCAGGGATGGCAAACATAGAGTACGTGCCAGCTGCCAGTTCTTTGCCTCCTACAGTAATGCCCTCGGTAAGGGTGATTTCAGTAGCTTCATTGGCTCCCAAACGCCAAACTTTGCCATAAGGTTCTTTGTCGCCAAGCATCGTTCTGCCACGCAAATGGGGCTGGTTGTACACAACCTTCACATATGTATCCCCATCTTTGAGCGTAGCTACGGCCATTGGGCTGGGACGGGGTTCCAAGGCCTTACCTGAAACTCTTTCGGGCTTGGGGGTAACGGTTACCTGGGCCTGCACAGCGTATTGAGTTATAAAGCCCATTACAAATACTAAAGTGAAGTAAATGATTTGTTTTTTCATGATATTCGGTTTAAGTGGTATACTGTTAAAATGAAACTTAAGTAAATATAATCCATCCGCCTCGGGTTTGCAATGTGGTGTAAGTCAGATTAGAACTAATTCTTCTAAATGTCTCATACTTTACAAGGTGGTTATTTTTAAACCATATTTACTTCAGGAGTAAGTTCAATGCCAAAGCGTTCGCTAACAGATGCCTGAATTTTGAAAGCAAGTTCTTTTACTTCATTGCCTTTGGCATCTCCGTAATTCACCAGCACCAGGGCCTGGTTTTTATGTACGCCTACTTCGCCAAACCGCTTCCCTTTCCATCCACATTGTTCTATCAGCCATCCGGCGGGCACTTTCATTTCCTGTTCAGCAACTTTATAGCCGGGCATTTCGGGGTTTTCAGCTTTGAGGGTTTCGTACACTTTCAGGGCTATCACGGGGTTTTTAAAAAAGCTTCCCGCATTGCCAATGTCAGCCGGGTCGGGCAATTTACTTTGGCGAATTTTAATGACGGCATTACTCACATCGCGGATGGTAGGGGCGGTAATCCCTTCGTTTTGCAAGGTTTCTTCAATGGCACCATAAGAAGTGTTGACAACAGGTTTTTTTGAAAGCTTCAAAGTTACAGTAGCAATGATAAATTTGCCTTTATAAATATTTTTGAACACAGATTCCCGGTATCCAAAACGGCAGTCGGCATTGTTAAAATGGTGAGTTTTTCCTGTTTCAATTTCCACAGCTTCCAGTTGTTCAAATACATCTTTTATTTCCACACCATACGCGCCGATGTTTTGCATGGGAGCTGCCCCTACCGTACCCGGAATCAGGGAAAGGTTTTCAATGCCGCCATATCCCATTTCTATGCATTGGAGCACAAAGTTGTGCCAGTTTTCCCCGGCCCCTGCACGTACCCACGCATGGCTTTCGTCTTCCCTGATAATTTCAATACCTTTTATGCTATTTTTCAATACAATGCCTGGAAAGTCTTTGGTAAACAATAGGTTGCTTCCTCCTCCCAATATGAGCAGGGGTTTATCGGTGCTATTATTTTTTTCCTGCAGAAAAGTGGTTAGTTCTTCCAAAGTATTTACTTCGCAGAAATAAGTCGCTTTGGCCTGAATGCCAAAAGTATTAAAAGATTTGAGTGAAATGTTTTCTTGTATGTGCATAGATGAAAAAGTACATTTGACGTGTACATAAGCAAAAATGTTTCCTAAGTTATCGTTAATTATTATTGGCGACCACCGTGCGGTTAAAAGTTAATAAATTGCAAACTTATTACTATTAATCAATAACCCTTAGCAAGACCTATGGATTTTGAAGCGTTTTTAAAAAGTAAAAAAATAGATCCGGTAACATTTCAGAAAGAGGAAGCTACGGTTTGGCAAGAGTTGAAGGAAGTTTTTGACCAGGTCCATCCCGATAGTTTTACAGCACAAAAGCTTTTTCTAATTAATAAAATCAGGAGAAAATATCCGCTGCCTGAAGAAGTTGAGAAAGAAAGCGCAACAACTGACACAGCAGGAAAAGCAAAGCCTAAGCCAAAAGTTGCCGTAAAAAACACCGCTACAGGAAAGCCCAAACCTAAAATAGCCCCTAAAGTTAAAATAAAGCCGAAAATCAGAAAGAAAGAGTAGTGTGCTAGCTGGTGCTCATGCTTTTGCTTTTGCCTTTGCTTAATTCTTCTTTTTCCTTTTCCTTCACTTTGGAGGGAAGAGCTTCTTCATCTTTCTCGGGTATATCTTCCGAGCGTTCTCCTTCTTCGTACAGGTACTCGTTTATTTTTGCCCTGATTTCCTTTACTGACAGGTTATGAAATATAGTACCATTGCGTACTACCGACATCTGTCCTGTTTCTTCAGATACTACCAGCACCAGTGTATCGGTAGATTCGGTCATGCCAATGGCAGCACGGTGCCTCAGGCCAAATTCGGCGGGGAGGTCGTCGCGCTCAGTAACAGGCAAAATACAGCGGGCGGCTTTGATCCTGTTACCGTGGATGATAACCGCCCCGTCGTGCAAAGGGCTGTACTTGTTAAATATAGAAAGGATGATTCTTTTAGAAACAACGGCATCTACCAAATCACCTGATTCAGCATAAAACTTTAAAGGCGAATTTCTGGAGAAAACAACCAGTGCCCCGGTGTTGGAGCCACTCATGCTTTTGGCCGCATCCATGATGGGGGTCAGGTTCAGTTGGTTGTCTTTGCCATTCTTTTTCCAGAAATTTCGCAGAAAATTCTCACGGTTGAAAGAAGTGGTTTTACCTACCAATAGCAAAAACTTACGGATTTCCTGCTGGAACAAAATAATGGCTGCCAGCACACCAACGCCCATAAACTGTCCCAAAATACCGCTGAGCAGTTCCATTTGGGCAGCTTTTACGACCAGGTAAAAAAGATAGAGCGAAAGAAAACCCAGGAAGATGCTCAGTGCCACGCTTCCTTTCATCAGTTTGTATACCTGATAAAGCAAGATGCTCACCAGCAGAATGTCGATTACATCTACCCAGCTAATTTTCAGAAATCCTATCTCAAATAAAAAAATCAATTGAACGTAAGTTTATAAAGTTTTATGGATTCTATTGCTTCTTTTACATCGTGTACTCTTAAAATATGCGCACCATTCATCAGGGCAATGGTATTCAGTACTGTAGTGCCGTTCAGTGCTTCTTGGGGAGTAACATCCAAATTCCGGTAAATCATTGACTTGCGTGATAACCCAACCAAAACAGGAAGGTTTAATACTTTGAAAATGTCAAGGTGCCGGAGCAACTCATAGCTCTGTGAGGCTTTTTTGGCAAAACCAAAGCCTGGGTCAATAATAATATCAGCAATGCCCAATGAGCGTAATTTAGCAACTTTTCGCTGAAAATAATCCAGAATATCAAGTAATAAATTTTCGTAAGCGGTTTGTTGCACCATAGTTTGCGGTGTGCCCTGCATATGCATGAGTACATAAGGCACCTGCAATGCCGCCACCGTATCAAACATCCTTTCATCCAGCGTTCCTCCCGAAATATCATTGATAATGCAGGCACCTGCTGCTACAGCCTCTTGCGCTACTGAAGCCCTGAACGTATCTACTGATATATACGCCTCAGGAAAGGTTTTGGATACTAATTTTATGCTTTCTACTACACGTTTTTTCTCTTCTTCTGTACTAATATCTTCTGCACCGGGCCGTGAAGAGTATCCGCCAATATCAATGATGGTAGCACCCTCAGCGAGCATTTGTTCCACCTGCTGTAAAATAGCCTGCCCTGTTGTGTGCTTTCCGCCATCATAGAATGAATCTGGTGTTACATTCAATACCCCCATCACAATGGGTGTACTTATGTCTACTAAATTTCCTTTTAAATTGAGAAATTGTTTTTCGTAACCGCTCTTTTCTGTAATTTTCAAGTCAATTTTGCACCTGTTTTTAAAATATTAATAAATATACTTTGAATACACAAACCCAACAAGACTATAAGCGAATTATCGGTACATGTAAGGATATTTTTAGAAAAAAAACCCGGGATTACGGCACTGCCTGGCGTATTTTGCGCTTACCTTCTGTTACCGACCAAATTTTTATCAAAGCCCAGCGTATCCGGTCTATTCAGGAAAAGGGATCGCAACAGGTGCAGGATGGCATTACCGATGAGTTTGTAGGCATTATCAATTACTGTATCATTGCCATTATGCAAATAGAACTGACTGCCTCTGATCAAATGGAAATGCCCTACGAAACACTGGAACCTGTGTATGATAAAATTGTGGAAGATACTTTGCAACTGCTCACCCAAAAAAATCATGATTATGGAGAAGCCTGGCGCGATATGCGGGTGAGTTCTATTACCGACATTATCCTGATGAAACTGTTGCGGGTGAAGCAAATTGAAGATAACCAGGGGAAAACGCTGATTTCGGAAGGAGTGCGTGCCAATTATCAGGATATGATCAATTACTCGGTTTTTTCGTTAATCAAATTGAACTTTGCACCTGAGAAAGCATAAAGCCAGTTTGGCATAGCTTGTGTGTATTTACCGGATAAATAAATTTTTTAATCATGAATATTGCTGTTCAAATCGCCCGCTTTTTGGTAGGGGGGCTATTCATTTTTTCAGGGCTTATCAAAATCAACGACCCCATGGGCACGGCCATCAAGCTGGAAGAATACTTTACCGTGTTTGCTGCCGATTTTGCGCCTTTTTTTACTGCTTTTGTGCCTTTTGCTTTGTTTTTATCTGTGCTGCTGAGTGTGTTGGAAGTGGTGTTGGGCGTAGCTGTTTTACTCAACTACCGGATGAAAGTTACTGCCTGGATATTGCTTGGGCTTATCGTATTTTTTACTTTCCTTACTTTTTATTCGGCCTATTTCAACAAAGTTACTGACTGTGGTTGTTTTGGCGATGCCATCAACCTTACGCCCTGGCAATCGTTCATCAAAGACATTATTTTATTAGTGCTGATTGTGCTGATTTTTATTTACAGAAAAACGTTACAACCCGTTTTATCTGCCAGGGTCAATGACATTAGCATTGGGGTAGTTACGGCTATCAATGTTTTTCTGGCAGTTTATGCCATTCAGCACTTGCCTTATATTGATTTCAGGCCCTACAAAGTAGGCAACAACATTCCCGAGCAAATGATGCCCGAGGAAGCCCCGGTGATGGAATACATTTTTATGAAAGATGGAGAGAAAGTCCGCTCCAAAGATTTTTTATCTGCGGATGAGGGATATGAATATGTAGAGGCCGAGGTTATTAATGAGGAAAAAACCATCCCGAAAATATCGGATTACCAGGTAACCAATGTAGAAGGGGAAGATTATACAGAGCAAACTTTTGAAGGCAACAAGCTTTTGATTATCATTCATGACGCCAACAAGGCGGATGTGGAAAATGTTAAGGAAATTACCCAACTACAGGAAGCTTTGCCTACTAATGTACAGCCTATGATACTGACTTCATCCGGAGAAAAAGTATTTGATGCTTTTCGCCATGAAGTGCAGCTGGCTGCCCCTTATTATTTTTCTGATGCTACCGTGCTCAAGGCCATGATCCGCTCAAACCCGGGGCTGATGCTGGTGCAAAACGGAACGGTGCTGGGGAAATGGCATGGGAATGATGTGCCGGAAGCGGACCGTATTGAAGCTTTGCTTTCTTCTTCAGTTTCAGCTCCTTTGCAGGAGAATTAAGTTTTATACCCATGAAAATCTTCCTCATCGGCATGCCCGGCTCTGGTAAAACAACTTTGGGCAAAAAACTGGCTACCCACTTACAATTGTCCTTCGTTGATCTGGATGATGAAATTGTAAAAGCTGTCAGGAAAAGCATTAAAGAAGTATTTGAGCAGGAAGGGGAAGCGCATTTCCGGGAACTGGAACGTGATGCCTTACATCAGAGCATTGACGCGTATCCCGGCTTTGTAATGGCTACCGGCGGAGGCACGCCCTGCTTTTTTGATAATATGGATGCGATGAAAAAAGCAGGGATTGTTGTGTTTATAAATACGTCCCTCCAAACCATTCAGGCCCGCCTGGCCGGACAGGAAATCACCAAACGCCCCCTGATGAAAGATATAGATTTACAAAAGTTTGTCGAATCTTTCAAAACCAAATTTGAGCAGCGGATGCCTTTGTACAGGCAGGCGGATGTTGTATTAGATGAGAGGCTACATCAAGTTGAGTTGGCCATAAATACAATTCAAAATTCCTTAAAAAGTAAACCCAATCGTTAGCATTACGTCCACACTGCTTTCATCTACATCTGCCACTGGCCCGGTGCCGTCACCGAATATATAAGGGCTGAAGCTTTCCTGGGAAGTGGAGTATACCACACTCAGGTCGGTATAGAATTTTTGAAAACGCAATCCGGCCCCTCCGGTGATGAAGGTGATAGTGCCATCGTCAAAATTATTATTGAGGTAAGGATTGCCATAGTGGGCAAACCCGGCCCTGAACCGGGCCACATCGTACCGGAATTCACCGCCTACCCGCAAATTCACCGCGGAAGTAAAGGCACTGTTGATGACATCATTTTCAGGTGAAAGTTCATTGAGGTCATCCCGCAATTTATTGGCCCCATAATCTACCCACTCTACATCAGCTGTGATAAACCCTGATTTACCAAAAAATACGGTAGCCCCACCGTTTAACCGCTGTGGGGTTTGCAGCCTGAAGTTGAAGCTGTTCTCAAAAGGACGGGGAATTTCTGTGTTTAGAGGATCTTCTCCATCAACATATACGTAGTTGTTCCAGTTGGCTACCATTTCGTTGATGAGCCGCTCATTCAGACTGTAAAGTGTAGGAGTGGTGTAGGAAAGGCCCAGCGTTACCATGTTGATTGGGCGGTAGATAATGCCCAATGAGGCAAAGAAACCAGCCCCGCTTATGTCTCTGATTTCGGTATAGGTATAGTCGCTGATCATATCCTGGTCAGCCCTGGGGCGGATTTCATTATATTCCCTGGTTTCTTCAAAATCAATAGTAGTAAAGCCAAGCTTCGCTCCAAGGTAGAGTTTATCCCCAAAATTACCCCCATAGGCAAAGTTCCATTGCAATTGGCTTCCCTTTCGGGTAATGGTTTCCCGTTGTGTAGCAGGGTCGTCAGGGCTTACCGGGTTTAAAATAGTATCGTAAATATCCAGCGTATCCCCTGTATTGGGATCTGTAATAGGATTTCCATTTTCATCGAACCAGGGAAATAAATCGATAAGATAGGCCTCCCAAAATAGTTGTGAAATAGGGCTGATATTATCATCATTTGGGTAAATGCCTTCATCAAGTTCCAGGTTTCCGTTTTCTATGGCATAATCTATAAAATCATCGGTTCCATTTTCGCCCCGGTACAAAATTTTGCTATTGAAATTATTGATCCGGTTCATACTGATGGCGAAAGAGCCGCCCCTCCATTTTCCGGGAATAATGTCATCTTTTGTATTATTGAAAACAATGCCCAGGTTTCCGATACCAAAGTGGGTATTATCGATTTCAGAAGAATTCCCCAAATAAGTAGAAGAAGCATTGCCAAACAATAAAGAGGGGCTGATGCTGAATTCTGACCGGTTATAAAAGCCCAACCCAGCCGGATTGCCCGAAGCTGCGCTGATGTCGCCACCCAGTGAAGTTTGCGCCCCACCCAGGCCATTCATGCGGGCACTCCCGCCAATATATGTTTGGCTGAAACGCAACGCATTGGCAGCATACTGTGCCTGTGCATTGAATCCAATGAAAATAAACAGAATAGTATATAAGGTTTTTTCAATCATGGTTTTGAAACTTTCGTCACTTTCGCTTGCCTGAAATTAATCTCAGAAAAGCCGGAAGCGAGTAATTTGGACAAAAAAATAGTGTAACAAACCTCCAGGGTTCGCTACACTATTAACGTCATTTTCTTAAAACTTATTACTATCTTCTTCCACTGCTTCTGCTAGGGCTTGATGAACTTCTACTTGGGGTAGAATAGCTCCTGCCAGAGTTAGAGCTTGAGCTTCTGCTTGGAGAAGAGTAGCTCCTGCTGGGGCTTGAGCTTCTGCTAGGAGAAGAATAGCTCCTGCTAGGGCTAGAACTTCTGCTTCTGGAATAGTCAGAAGAACGGTTATTGCTCCTGGAAGGAGATGAATACTGTCGCGTCCTTGTATTTGAATTGGTATTAGGAGCAGGACGGGCATTATAACTCCTGTTACTGTAATCTCTTGTTACAGAACGGTCATTGCGTGTTGCCGGAGACGAATACGTACTTCTGCTTCTGGTGGTAGTGTTACTATTACTTATATTGGTGCGAGACCTTTTGTAATACTCATTTTGTGTAGCACTAAAGTCTCGGTTACTGTCAAAAGTACGGCCTTGTGTACTCACCCGTCCGCTGCGTGTATTCGTGCTTTTGGAACCAGATACTGCCGATTGGTTGCTAAGCGTGCGGCCTTGCCGGGCAGCCTCTACATCCCTGCTTCTGTTGCTCACAGTAGAAGAAGAATTATTCAATCGGCTTCTGTTACTGTAAGAAGGGCCGTAAGTGTAACGGGTACGCCCATTATTTACTCCTTCATTATTTACAATAACTACGTTGTTTCCTCCGTAAGGGGTAGGGCAATAATACCTGTTGCTATAATATCCATAGCGTCCGGCATAAAAACCATCATAAAACCCTCTGTTATAAGCATAGCCGCTGTATGGGCTATAAAAAGGATCGTAAAATCCAGCACCATACCGATAAGGGTTATATCCATATGGGCTATATCCCCAGCCTGTGCCGAAGCCAAATCCGAAGCTCATGGTAAAGCGGGAACTATACGGAGTAAACGCTGCCGGGCCATAAAATGGATCATAGAAAGGATCATACCCAAACGGGCTGTAGAAAGAACTACCGAAAGCAGTAGTAGTACGGAAAGAAGCGGGCGAACCATAATAGTTACTGGCGTAGCTGGTATTTCTATTATCAGCATACTCAGCCCTATCTGCTTCTTCTACATAATATTCTTCGCTACTATACTTATCGTTTTTCTTAGCTTTCTTTTGTGGTGCCTGGTACTTGGCAACGTACTCAGGGTTCACGTTTTTGGCCGAAAGACTTTCTTCTTCATACGCATAACTTCCTTTCGAGTCATAAGCAGCTTTTGCGGGCTCGTTAATTTTCTCATAAGAGATGGTTTTGCGGTCGCTTGCATTAAAATACAAGTCATCGTATTCCTTGCTTTGTGCAAGGGAAGGTGCCACAGCACCAAATACAACCGCAATACTCAGTAAAGTAGAAGCAATGTAAAGTTTCATAATATACCTCCTTTGGGTGTTTTGTCTGTTAAATTATACGGCAAGTTAACAAAATAGATTCTGAATAAATATCTTTGTGCTATTCAATTACCTACTTTGTGCTTTTATTGTTAACGATTAAAAAGGTACAAATTTTATACCAGATAAACAAAAAACTTACATGAGCAAAGGCTTACCCAAGCGTAGCGAAGATTATTCTGCGTGGTACAACGAATTAGTAAAGAAAGCAGACCTGGCCGAAATTTCCCCTGTACGAGGCTGCATGGTTATTAAACCCTATGGTTTTTCTATATGGGAAAAGATGCAGGCAGAGCTGGATCGTATGTTTAAAGAAACCGGGCATTCCAATGCCTATTTTCCTCTTTTTGTGCCAAAATCTTACCTCAGCAAAGAGGCACAGCACGTAGAAGGCTTTGCCAAAGAATGTGCCGTAGTAACGCACCACCGCCTTAAAACCTCAGAAGATGGCAAAGGCGTGGTAGTAGACCCGGAAGCAAAGCTGGAAGAAGAATTGATTGTTCGCCCTACTTCAGAAACAGTAATTTGGGGGGCTTATAAAAATTGGGTGCAATCGTACCGCGATTTGCCCATTTTGGTAAACCAGTGGGCCAATGTAGTACGGTGGGAAATGCGTACCCGCCTGTTTTTGCGCACGACAGAATTTCTCTGGCAGGAAGGCCACACGGCCCATGCCACCCGTGATGAAGCCGTGGCAGAAGCTGAGCAAATGCTGAAAGTATATGCCGATTTTGCCGAAAACCACATGGCGCTCCCTGTTATCCAGGGTATAAAAACAGAAAGTGAGCGTTTTGCGGGTGCATTGGAAACCTATTGTATTGAAGCGTTGATGCAAGATGGAAAAGCCCTGCAGGCTGGCACTTCCCACTTTTTAGGGCAGAATTTTGCCCATGCCTTTGATGTAAAATTTCTCAATAAAGAAGGAAAATTGGAATATGTTTGGGGCACTTCCTGGGGCGTGAGTACCCGGCTGATGGGCGCCCTCATCATGGCCCATTCTGATGACAGCGGACTGGTGCTGCCACCCACACTGGCACCGATTCAGGTAGTGATTGTGCCCATTTTCAAGCGGGATGAAGAACTGGCTGCTATTTCAGAAAAAGTTGAAAATATCGCCAATAAACTTAAAGCATTGGGTATTTCTGTAAAGTTTGACAACCGTGATACCTACAAGCCCGGGTGGAAGTTTGCCGAATATGAACTGAAAGGAGTTCCTGTCCGTATTGCCATCGGCCCCCGCGATTTGGAAAACAATACGGTAGAAATAGCCCGGCGCGATACCAAAGAAAAGCAGGTATACGAAATGAACGAGCAGTTGCCCGGCACCATCAAGGAATTATTGGATGACATTCAACAAAATATTTATAATAAGGCCCAACAGAACCTTACCCAAAACATCCGAAAAGCAGATGATTATGATGATTTTAAAAAGATTTTGGATGAAAAAGGAGGTTTCGTAAGTGCCCATTGGGATGGTTCCCCCGAAACAGAGGAAAAAATTAAAGAAGAAACCAAGGCTACTATCCGCTGTATTCCGCTTAATAACGAAAGAGAAGAAGGGAAGTGTATTTACAGTGGCAAGCTTTCCACCCAAAGGGTGCTTTTTGCCAGGGCTTATTAAGGTAAATGCCCAAATTCTAAGCTCTAAATCCAAAACTTTTACGCTTTAGTGGTAGTAAATGGAAATTTATTAAAGTAATGCTGAGCCTGCTTTAGTATCAGTGTTTTTGAATTTGAAAGGTAAGTATTGGAATTTTTTTTTGGATTTAGTGCTTAGGGTTTAGAAATTTTTACTTTAATTGTTTTTTTAAAGCGGCCTTTTGTATTCATATAATTTGCATCTGATGCCATAAAACACTTATTTGGGATGACTTGGTTTACAATTGCTCTTTTGCTCTTTTTAGGAGTACTGTTTGTTGTGCTTGAGCTCATTTTTGTGCCGGGCACAACCATTGTCGGTATTATCGGTGTGGTGCTCACTATTATCGGCATTTTCTTCGCTTTTCAGGACTTTGGAACTGGTGCAGGGTGGCTGGCGATAGGTATTACCGTTGTAGCGAATATTATTGCCATCATCATTTCCTTACAAACGGGAACCTGGGAAAAGTTGGGCTTAAAAGGAACCAGTACGAGCCGGGTAAATGATACTATTTTGTATAATTTAGAAGAAGGGGATATTGGGAAAGCCATTTCTGCCATGAGGCCGTCTGGCACAGTGGAGTTTAAAGAGCAGTTGATGGAAGCCAGCACGTTTGGCGAGTATGTGGCTGCTGGCACAAAAGTGCGCATCAAGGAAATTCAGGGAAAAACAATTTACGTAGAAACCTTAGATAAATATCAAAAAAACGCTTAGATAACACATTATGGACGGAATTCTGCTCATCGCGATCATCGTTGGATCGATTATCCTCTTCTTCATTTTTCTTTATTTTATTCCTATCAATCTATGGGTTACCGCTATCTTTTCGGGGGTAAGGATTGGTTTGCTGGAGCTGGTGTTTATGCGCATCCGGAAAGTACCGCCCAGCATTATTGTGCGGGAAATGATTACGGCCAACAAAGCCGGGCTGCAAGTAACCTCCACCGAACTGGAAACGCATTATCTGGCTGGAGGAAACGTACCCAATGTAATTAAAGCCCTTATTTCAGCAGATAAGGCTAATATTCAGCTTTCTTTTCAGCAGGCTACAGCCATTGATTTGGCAGGGCGTGATGTATTTGAAGCGGTGCAGATTTCTGTAAACCCGAAGGTCATCAACACCCCCGAAATTTCCGGGGTAGCGCAGGATGGTATTCAGCTCACTGCTAAAGCACGGGTAACCGTGCGGGCCAATATACAGCAGTTGGTAGGTGGCGCCGGGGAAGATACCATTCTGGCCCGGGTAGGCGAAGGGATTGTAACGTCCATCGGTTCGGCCAAAACACACTCAGATGTACTGGAAAATCCCGATAAAATATCCAAGTTGGTATTAGAACGCGGATTGGATGCCGGTACGGCTTTCACTATACTTTCCATTGATATTGCAGATGTGAATGTAGGCAGTAACATCGGTGCAAAACTGCAAATTGACCAGGCCAATGCCGATCTGAAAGTGGCGGAAGCCAAAGCGGAAGAGCGACGGGCCATGGCCGTAGCTACTGAGCAGGAAATGAAAGCCAAAGCCCAGGAAGCCCGGGCTACCGTAATTCAGGCTGAAGCCGAAATCCCCAAAGCCATTGCCGAAGCATTCCAGGCAGGTAACCTGGGGGTAATGGACTACTACCGCCTCCAAAATATCCAGGCAGATACTGATATGCGAGAATCTATCTCAGGCGAAGAAGACGAAAGCAAGGATTGATAGCGGCTAGTTTTGAGTTTGTTGTTTTGAGTTTCTTGTTTTCAAGAAACTTGGAACACCTAACATTAAACTTAAAACCTTCAACATAAAACTAATTCTGGTCAGATAGGTATTTAGACAGGTCTATGGTTTCCCAACTGGCTTTTTCCAGGGCCAGGTAAACATCGTTATACGGGTCGTATTGCAGATAATCATATTTGAGGGGGATGGTATTTTCTCCCTGGATGGTTACCAGTCCATATTCATCTCCCCTGTGGATAATTACATACCCATTGCCCAAATCTTCTATGGCATCATATTTTGGGTAAATGAGCAAATAGCCTTTTTCATCTACCAGCCCCACACTGGGGCGTGTTCCGGGAGTTCGTGACTTTGTAACTGCATAGCGATGGTTTCGGGCCCTGTACACAGTGTCATATTCTAAAGGTAATACGGTTTCACCAGACCTGTTCACCAAACCATATTTACTGTCTTTCCTGACAATGGCCAGTTTGCTATTAAAAGGAAAAGCTTTTTCAAAGTGAGGTTGCACAATAAGCCGTTCGTGCTTATCAATATAACCCCATTTCCCAATTAACTTTATGGCAGCCAGGCCATTGTTATACCGGGTTATTGAATCGTATCGGTTGGCGATGCGCAATCGCCCCAGCGCATCAACAAAACCAAATTTATCGTTAATTTTCACACCCAGGTATTCATCGTACATGGGGTGTAATTCCTGAAAATCATTTTCGTGGCCTATCAGTTTATTTCCGCTTTTTCCGAGTATACCATATTTACCTTCCCCAAAAAACGTATAAACAGTATCTTCATGTAATGCTGAAATAGTATCATACTGGGTGGGCAACATGCGCTGTCCGTCGTAGGCGATGAGGCCATAGCGTCCAAAGCTATCTTTTTCCCATACGCTGTTGCCATTATCAATTAGCTGGGCATGTGAATTGTAAACCTCTTTTCCACTGCTATCAATCAGTCCGTACATGGTGGGGCTGTACTGCCCTTCTGTTTGGAAAATGTACAGGTCGTCGTGAATATATTCCAGTTGTAACTTTTCCCTTCTGTGTTTGAAAGGTTTTACCAGCCAACGCCCCTCAGTGTCGATAATCCCCTGCCCGTCTATAAAATCTACCCGGGCTTTTCCCTGCTTGAAATCAGAAGCTGCAACATATTGGCAGGGAATAATTTCTTCCCCTTCTGTGTTGATATACCCCCAATGATTTTTTCTTTTTACAGCAAACAACCCTTCCTTATTCCGCCTGATATCCTGATAGCTATTATAAGTAAGTTTGCGCCCTTCCTGGTCAAACAGCGACCAAATTTGCCCTGAAGATTTGCCAATTCTTTTTGAAGTAATGATAAAACTCTGGTCTATGCATACAGAGTCGTAAACGGGTTCCAGAATTACATCGTGTGTACCAGCACTTCGCAATGCCATTACGCCATATTTACCCTGGTTTTTAAGAATGGCATACTCACCTGTAAGGGCATGGATTTTCCACTGATCAGATATTAAGAGTTCTCCTCTTGTATTTACATAGGTTTCTACATCATCATCGATAAATACTTTGAGAATATTTTTGCCTGCCGGTGCAATACTGTCATATTGTAGCGTGCGCATTTCTTCATTCTCTCCATTTAGCATGTGCCAGGTATCGAAAGGCAGCGCGTTTACCGTGTGGTCGGCATTAATTTTAATCTTTCCATACTCAGGCTGTACCAGTATTACGCCATCTTCACGAATTACCCCCTTTTTGCCGTTAACTAACAATATCGCAATACCGTTTTGAAACTTTGAAATGCTATCGTAAGCAAAAGTTGTAAGTGGGGTACCAGTATGCCTGAATAAAGCTACTTTTCCGGTTTCATCTTTAATAGCATATACTTTGGAAGAAAGTGGAACAATAGAAACATAATTAAAACCAATCACTGCTGCGCCACTTTCATCTATCACACCAAATACAGGTGATACATTGTGGAGTACAGAGGCTACAAACTGCTCACCCGTGTGCAGGAGGGAATGATACCGAAAATCTAATATTTCCTTGCCTTTAGCATCAATAATGCCATATACCAGCCCCACAGATGTTGAAGAGCGTTTAGAGGCAATGATGTATTCTTCTTCCAGGGGCTCCATACTTGTGTAAAGAGGGGGGGTGATTTTTTTATTCTTTAAGCTAATCAATCCCCAAAGGTTTCCCTCCCGGTAACCGATCACCTTTTCGTCCATTACGTTGGGCATGCCTTTGCTCCATCCCAGGTCATCAAAGGCGATAGGAAGAATCATATTCCCCTCTTTGTCAAATAACCCTTTTTTATTGTTTTTCTCTACAATGGTAAACTCTTTGATACTTCCTAAAGAGGGGGCACTGAATGCTATTGCAGTATTGTTATTTGCAAGGGAAAAAACTACCGAAAAAGCTGAAGAAAATAAGCACACCGCAAGGGTGCAAATGATTGTAAAAAATTTT
The DNA here is from genome assembly GCA_965230065.1 of Cyclobacteriaceae bacterium. Classification (GTDB taxonomy): domain Bacteria; phylum Bacteroidota; class Bacteroidia; order Cytophagales; family Cyclobacteriaceae. The sequence goes on from OZ245942.1 coordinate 2,980,603, forward strand.
TTATACATATAATCGAAACCTAAAAAATATGAAACCACAAAGCAACTAATTTAATGCGAAACATGCAGGTTTAGCACGAAATCTTATAAATTTTATTACATTTTCACATTGTTGGATAGTAAACAGCAATTTTGGGGAAGTATATATACTTTATACAATCTCAGGTATATGCCGGAAAAACTTCTTCCCGGTCAGTTGCAAAAGCTCATTAAATTGGCAAGAGGATAGGGATGTCGGACAACCTGTCAGCGAGCCGGCTTAGTTAAGCTCACTGTACTTATCGGCGATATAGGCTACAGAACTTTTTAGCTCTTCCAATTCCTTTTCACAGAGGTCTTTGTAAGGCTCTTCCATTTTGGCTACATGGATTAACCCCTCAATGCGGGTAATACTTCCCATAAAACGCTGGTGGTGCAAATCGTGTACTATGCCATCATGCAACATTTTATAGTCTACAGGGCGGTTCAGGTAATGATTGCGGATGTGGCGGATACTAAGAAAAATAAAAAAGAAAATCACAGGAGTAGCTACAAACTCCATCCAAAGAGGTGTGTAGTCAGTGAGGGGTAATACAGTGAGAGTCATGTAAGTACCATAAAAAATAACACTCAGCACGATACTCTGTTGTACGTAATCTTTACGGTGTAAAGTAAAATACCAGGCAATCGCAATAACTACTGTAACAAAGTTTAAAAAAAAATGATAGATAAAAGATTCTAAAGTGCCCCACAGAGGAAACCCTATATCTTCAGGAATGAATCTCCATACATTAGTAATGACAGGCAATAAAATTACAACTAACAAGCTGATTAATTTGCGACGATCTTGCAATAAGTATTGAAAGCTCTTTTCTATATATCCACTGGTGGATTGATCATTGGTAGTAGTAGCGACTATATTACGCCGGGTAATACTTGGAGAAAATTCAATATTACTAGTGTGAGGCATTCTGTTGTAGTTTTACTTGCTGAAAGGTTTTATGTGTTTATTGTATTGCCTAACAAATATTTTCCAATGTAAGGTATTTATGGTATATTTACCACTCTGCACTAAAATAATTATATTCCTCTATAAAAAAAAATTATCAGATATATAAAGCACTTTTTTATCACCTATTAGTATTTTATCCGAGTGCATTGTCTGAATAATTCAAGTCAATATATTTTTGTTTCAATTGCTATGTTTCTCACTCTTGTGAATTAGGGATCGTAGGCCTTAAACATTAACACATGAGCATAATCCAAATGGACTTTTAATCACCATGTAAGATATTACAATTTGTAATTGTTAATTATTAGACCCATTTCAAACAACCTTGAATTCAGCCCGGTTTGTCCATTGAATATGAAAAAAAAATTAACAAAAAACTTGACAATGGTAAGTTTCTGTTTTATTATTGTATCACATAAATGATACAAATATTTTATGAAAAATAAGAAATCCGTTAAGAGTTTATTGAAACGGGGAGATTATGAAATGGTAGCTAAAGCTGCCGGGGTTTCAAAAATATTAGTAAGGAAAGTAGTGAACGGTGAGCGGGAAGACCACCATCGAATTATGGATAGGATGCGGGTGCTATTTGCCGAACGAAGGCAACTGCAAAAAAAACTGAAAAAAATAAGCTGAATTTAAATTTCTTAAAATAACTGTACAACTTCTAAATTTTTTACCTATGAAAAAGTTAACTGTAAAAGCTGCAAAAATTTTTTTCGTATTGTTAATTCCTTCTATGTTTTTGTTTAGTTGTGAAGATGACTCCATAGAGCTGGGGGGACGGCCTGCATCAGCAACGAATAGTACTGTTCCTGCAAGATAATATCCGTTGTTGGCTTCTATACTAAAAATCCGCAAACAGGACAGAAAACTTGTTTGCGGATTTTTGGCGAGTCAATTAAGCAATCACTTCTGAAATATCCATCATATACATCTGCCTGCCGTTTCCTTTGTGGGTAGAGTCAAATATTATCTTACGGCCGTCTACAGAAAAGCGTGGGTGCAAATCACAACGCCATTCTCCATGCGATGCAGGAGGCTGGTAAAAACGGCCTAAAATCACTTTTTTCCCGGTAGGAACATGGAATAGATACAAGGTTTGTTTCCGGTCTTTTTTATCGGGATAAGTATCGTTCAATATCCACTCATTGTTGGTATTTGGCAGGTAGGTTTGGTGGCCATTTTCTGTCATGATGCCTTTTCCTACCCATTCCACTTGTTGAGATTGGTCTTTGAAAAGGAAAAAACCGTTTTGCCTTTCGTACTTTGTCCAGGCCAGCACATGCTCAGGATCGCGCCAGATGAAGTGAGAGGTCCTGCCTGAGCGATCCAGTTCATAAATATTTTTTCCATTTACATCGGCCGTAAACATGCGGGTGGTGTAGTTGCCGCGTACATATTTTGCGTAAGCATCTTCTTCCGCTTTCATCTCGGGCGTAAGATAAAAATCGCGGTAACGGTTCAGGAAGATAAACCGCTCGCTATCAGGGCTTACCAGCAAATGGTTGAAATAATGCCATTTGTCGGCTATGGATTGGCCGTTGTGCGGCATCTGTGCAATATCGTGCAGTGAAACTACCAATTTGCTTTTGCCTGTTTTCAGGTTCATGCGGTGAATACCTTCTTTTTTGGGGGCTTTTTGGGCTTCATAAGGGTCTTGACCGCCTTTGTAGCCATAGCCCAGGCGCATATTGTCAATCCGGGCAAAATCAGCACACATGGCAAATTTTCCATCAGGGCTAACGGTGTAGGTCGCGTGTGGCAAAGTGCGCTTCTCCCCTGTTTTTACGTTGACCATACGGGTTACGTACTGCTCCCCTTCCCGATCGTTCCACAAAACTTCTTCAGATGAACCCGGAACCCATTGCAACATGCAGCCTTGCTGCCAGCCCCAGGCTTTGCTTTCGCCCAGTTCTGTCCATTTGTTGTTATCCTGCAAGTCTACCATGCCTATTTTCAATACATCATCGGCCGTGGGCGAACGGTGCTGAAAGTCCACTTCCATGCACAGGGCATATCGGCCACTGGCATCTACCTGCTGTTTGTCGTAATAGCCAAACCAGTGGTATTTCGGGCCTTTGGTGAGCGTTTGCACCGGAAGGTCAGCTATCTCTACATCTGGGTTTTTGGCAGATAAATGATGGAAAGCAGAAGGAAGTAATAAGCCCCCCATGCCTGCGGTGAGTTGTGTTTTTAAGAATGTTCTTCGTTTCATATTACTCATTTCTCATTTCTTTTATAAAATATCAGACAAATCAGCGATTAGTACTTGTCGGTTGCCCCGGGGCGCGCCATTGAAACATACTTGCTGGTAATCACGGTTCCACACCGGATGGGCATCCAGCTTGGCAGGGCCCCAATAGCGGCGTATGTTGTATTTTTGGCCTAAATCGGTAAAGATGGTACAAACGGTTTGTTCTTGCTGTGCTTCAAGGTCTATCAGCCGAATGGGAATTTCACCCTCGGAGTTTACAAATTCCTTTTCCATCGGGTAAGTATCACTTAGAATATATCGGCTATCCGGTGTAATGCTGGGATGGCCGCTGCCTTTAAACTTATCACTTAATATTTTGAAATCACTGCCATCATACCTGAACTGACAGAAGCGCATGGTATCTTCACCCAGCCACGTAGGCGTAAGGTTCATGGTGATATGTTTTCCATCAGGATGCCAGGAAGGATGGTTTCCTCCCTGCGTCCACTGGTGGCGGGTAATCACCTCATTGATATCGCTTCCATCACGCCTACAGGTAAGCAGGGACGGGTTTCGCCCACCTTTCCCTGTTTCGGGCAGGAAGGGATACCTCAGTACCAGCATGATGTGCTTTCCGTCGGGGCTGTATTTTGTATGCCAAAAGTAGAACGTACCCTTCTGGTAAAAATCAGGGTCAGAAAGGTGAGAGGCCGCTTCGGCCATGCTCACCAACAACCTGCGTTCGTTGGTATTGATATTGGTTTCCCATACGCCATCGTCTTTTGCTGCGCCAGGTGGCAGCCTTGCAAAACTTTTCTCGTCGGCCTCAGGGGCGGGTGGCCCATACGAATATTGGGTAATGTTCATGTACTCCAGCGTAGGGCCAATCATTGTTTTCCCGGCAGCATTCAAATCGTACAGGGGACCCGCCAAAGCCAGGGTTTCTCCTGTTTCCAGGTCAATGCGCACGCCTACGGCCCGGCCTTCGTTCAGCACATCGTTGGTGTAAATGTAGCGGTCACTTTCTCCCCAAAACAGATTAGCACCCAACTGATACCCCCAACTCTTGGTGGTATATACCGTGCGGATGCTTTGGGCTTCTAAGTCAATAATACAAACCTCGGCGGTATCGCCCATGACCGTAGCCCTGTCCTGGTACGGCATGCGGGTTACCGCCAGGAAGCGGCCTGACGGGCTCCAGGGACATACGTCATAATAGGTGTTGGTATAAAAGCCATCTTCAGGAGTGACTTGCAAAACAGGCCCTAAGGTTTTTCCCGGGCGGTATTTTTTGAATTTATAATGGTAGGTGTCACCAAATCGGTTTTGACATGCCCATACGCCCGGAGCAATGGCAGAAGCCACCAATCCGGCCGATGTGGTGTATAAAAATTTTCTTCTTTTCATAATAATTTTTTTGGAAGTTGCGGTGGTAAAACCCTTCAGGTTCCAGCGATAATGACGCAAAATCGAGGCAATACGCTATCACAACTCCGATGCGAAAGCGAGAAAACGACTAAAACCTAAAGGGTTTGTAGCGTTTTTTTTAAAAACTCCAATCGTAATTACTATCCATTTTTTTATCATTCAAAACCAAATGTAAACGCAGCAAGCCGGAAAGGAGGTCGCCCGTGCCCAGTTTGGCTTCGTAGTAAGGGTCACCTTTTTGACGAACAAATAATCCGTTTTTCCACAATTCCTGAATGGATACCTCAGCATAACGCTCTGCATGGGTGATATATTCCTTATTTTGTGTCAGTTCATATAAATCCAGGTTGGCATTGATGGCCTCTCCCAGGTTTTGGGCTGTATAAATATCCAACAGGGGTTCGCTGTTAGCAATAGACATAGCATGCTCTGCCATGCGGGTCATTGTTTCTGATTGTTCGCGTTCGGCAATGTAAGAAGCTACCCTTCCCAACGCCAGTAGGCTGGAAGAACCGTAGCCAATTTTCCAGGGCGTGGCCCATTTTGGCTTTTCTGGTAGTGAGCCGTCCAGGTTCAGTTCGTCGTAATATTTTTTTTCTTCCTCATTCCAACCATATTTGCCATAAGCTTCCAGTAAGGTAACGGCAAAGTTTTTCATATCCTCTGATTGGCAAAGTACCCCGGCTTTGTAAAGCCAGTAAGTATACAAAAGTGTATTGCTCAAACTGGCATTTTTCCCGGCATCTGTTTCAGTGGCATGATAGAAACAGCCAAAAACCAAATCTGTCCTGTAATCACGGAGTTTCCAGTAAAGGGTGCCAATTTGTCGACTTTTTTCTTTCCAATGCTCCTCTCCTGTTTGCTGGTACAGAAAACCGTACGAGTAGGCGTACAGTGCGGCGTGTTTAATCCATGGCATGATTACCTGTTGGTACTCGGTTTTGTTCCAGGCAGCATGGCGGTTGAACAAATACGTTTGGGGATCGGGACCGTTAAAATGGTATTGCAGACCGTCAATGGCTTTCTGCACCCTTTCTTCATCCGCTTTCCACAAGCGTTCCCATGGGGGTGTCCAGGCAATGAGTTCGTGGGGCATCAGGAAGTAGGCCCTTTGGTCTAAAATACGGCTTTCGGCAATGGAAACGGTGTCGGTGTAAAAGTTATAGTACAAATGTTCGCCCCAGCCCAGCAGTCCGGTTTCAGGATTTTGTGCACGTTCCAAAAAGGTTTTTGAATAGGCCGCGGCTGCTTCTTTGTATTTTGAATCGCCTGTAACCTCGCTTAGCTGGTCAAACACCTTGAGCGTGAGCACATCGTGGTAATAATTGGCGCCACCCACAGCACGGTCGTGGGGTCTTACGCCTTTGGTAGGTGGTACACCCCGGATGGGAACGGATAGGTCGCGCGTATCCATCACGCCTGCCCACATGGGGGTTTTCAACGGGCCATATTGGTCAGTACCTTTTTCCAGCAATGTATTGGCAAAGTCTTGTACATATTGGAGGTAGTTATCTTTGGAGTTTTGCGCCAGAAGTGTATGGCTTAAGATTGTTAGTAGAAAGTATATGGAGATGTATTTTTTCATTGTAAATAGTTTTATTTATGTATTATTTAATTTGTTATAACGTTTAGCGACTTTGAAAGCCGCTCTACTTCTGCTGTATTGTATAGTTGAATATCACTGAATATATCTGTCCACTGCACGGTGTCAATAAAACGGTTAGGTAGCATTTTTTGTAACAAACCGAAGGTGCCCACCATAGACAAAAGTCGGTGTGGGTGCTGGTTTTGCCAAGCTGAATTATCATCGCTCCAGTAAGCACACACCAAATCGGCATATTTGTTTACGGATTTCATAATATCATCTTTTCTATAGCCTGGGGCGAGTGTACCCATGTAACTTAAAGCATACAAAGCATCCAGTTCCAAATAATGCATTACATGGGCCTGGTCTTTTTTCCTGTCAAGCCACCTTCCGTTGGGCAGTTGCAAGGCCAATACGCTGTCAATCACTTGCTTGGGATAGGGAAAAACCAGGTTGTGATGCTGGTAAATGGGAATGATGTGTACACTTCCGCCCAGGGGTTGGTGGTGGTCAGTATATTGCGTGCCTATGCGCCACCAGCCGGTGCTTTTGTCCAGGTTTTCATTGAGCCAGGCAAAGACATAATCCAGCCAGGCTTTGTCGCATGCTTTGCTGAGGCTGTAGCAGTGAATGCCACCCCAAAACAGGTGGGAAGCACTCCATTGTTTTTTCCAGTTAATCTGCTCCAGCCAGGGGCCTGCTTTCTCAATAGTGTTAAAATCATCATAAAGTTTTACCGGATACTTCTGTTTCCCTCCAAATACACCCAGCGCCCCGATGGTCATGCCATTGGCATGTAGTTTAGAATGGTTGAAGCGGTCGGTATAACTTCCGTATTCTGCCTGTTGAAACGAATTGATGTAAGCGCACCACTCCTCTTTCTGGGTAGAAGAAAGCGTTTCTGTCAAATTTTCGCCCATAATATGCCGGGCAATGGCCACATCGCAGGAAGCATACAGGTCGGTTGCCTGGGTTTGTAAGCCCATATGATATGCCCCGTAAGGTGCGTGGGCCACCTGCATTTGCCCAAAGCAATCATTTACTTTCCCTCTCACTTCCTTCAAATCAATTACAGGGTTTTTTACCTGAAAACTGAACGAAAAGGGAGCGAAAGAAAGCAGGGCGCTTTTGCTTAATACTTTTAAGGTATTTCTTCTGTGCATTATTTTCGTTTAGGTGGTGGTATGGGCAAAGGCAGATAATCCTGGTTCACAATCATCCACTCGTGCAGCTTTGCTTTGAGCTGATGTTCTATTTCAGCGTATTCCTCATCTCCGCTAACATTGTTAAATTCGTTCGGGTCTTTTTCCAGGTCAAACAACTGAAACATGGGGCGGGGTTCGGCAAAGAGGGCATTAGCATGTTTTTGGTCTAAATTATTGGCATCATTTCTTGCTTCCAAATCTTTCCACATGGGGTGGTTCATGAAGTCTACCGGGTCGTAAGGGAGCTGCCATAATGCGTTGTAAATGAGTTTGTAGCGTTTGTCAAATACTGTGCGCCCCAGGTCAAAATACTGGGTGTTCAGGGGTAAACCCGAGCTGTGGGGCACGCGGGAAGCAAAAATGTATTCATGCCCGGAAAAATTGTCACCTTTTAAGGCTGGTAAAAAGCTTTGGCCTGTTATTTCGGCAGGTATGTCCACATCGGCCAGGTCTAAAATTGTTGGGGCGATGTCGATGCCTGAAACCATCGCATCAGTTGTAATGCCTTTTTCTATGCCCGGCCCGGCTACGGTGAGGGGTACATGGATACCCAAATCATACAAAGTGCCTTTGCCTCTTAGCAAGGCAGCACCGTTATCACCCATAAAAATGACGATGGTATTTTCTGCCATACCCCGGTTTTTTAGTTCTTCCAGTATTTCGCCCACATGCATGTCCAGCCGCATGATTTCCCCGTAATGTTGTGCCAGGTCTTTGCGTACTTCTTCGGTATCGGGCATGCTTTCGGGTACGGTGAGGCTTTGGGGGGCAGGCTCGTAGGCATCGGCCGTAAACCTCCGATGCGGGTCGCTGAAGTTCATCCACATAAAAAAGGGATTGTTTTCTGGTGCTTCGTCTAAGAAAGTTTTGAACTGGCCCAGCACTTCATCATCGCTTCCGGTTTTGAGGTAATCAACCCTGTCGGGAAAGGTAACCAGGTCATATTTTTCAAAAGCTTCCGCGGTTTCGGGTGGCATCCTGCCCGAACCGTCCAGGTGATAATGCCTGCCGCAGATGCCGGTATAATAATTAGCCGGAGCCAAAAACTCAGGAATGGTCGGAATTTCCCTTGGCAAAGGGGCTGAAAAGCGGCTCATTTCAATATCAATCACGTTGCGGCCTGTGAGGATGGTAGCCCGGGAAGGTACACATTGGGGAGCGGCGGTATAAGCCCGGTTAAATTGCACGCCCCTTTGCGCCAGCTGGTCTAGGTTAGGCGTTTTTAAATCGGGGTTGCCATAACAGCCCAAATAAGGCGTACTGTGGTCGTCAGACAGGATGAGTAATATGTTGGGTTTTTCCACTTTATTTTCTGTTTTTTCCGGAGGAGTGAAGGCAGAAATTAGGCTGAAAATGAGGATGACGGTGAAGTTAAGTAGCTTTCGGTTTGTGGTCATTTTGTTAATTCTTGGTTTTTAGTATAAGTGCATGCACGGACAGGGATGTCCGTGCTCCGGTCAGGCATTTCTTATCCATTTCGCAGGTTAGTGCCAAACTAAGAAACGTTAATCTAAGCGATCAACTCTGCAATATCAATGGCATACATTTGCCGTTTTCCACCTTCGTGGGTAGAGTCAAAAAAGACCATGGTGCCCTGCTGGTTGCAGCGTGGGTGTAAGTCACACCGCCATTCCCCGGTGAATTTGGCGGGTTCATGGAATTTGCCTAAAACAACTTTCCTTTTTGTAGGGACATGAAACAGGTACAATTCCTGGATCCTTTCCTTTCCTACCGGATACGAATCGTTCAATATCCATTCGTAATTGGTATTGGGCACGTAGGTGTTATGGCCGTTACGCGCCATCTCTTTTTCGCCAATAATTTCATACTTTTTGCTTTTATCTTGAAAAACATAGAAGGCAGCCTGGTCTTTATCTTCCGGCTTTGCCCAGGCAGTTATTTTTTCATCCCCTTCCCAGATAAAATGTGAGAATATGCCCGAATCATTGAGGGGATACAAGTTGCTACCATCAGTGTCTACGGTGATGGCGCGGGTTACGTATTTTTCATCACCCCGCAACTTTCGCCCTACGGCTTTTGCATATTCTTCCGGTGTGGGGTAAGGACGTGAGCGGTTAAGGAAAATCAGTTTCTTACCGGAAGGGCTTACCAGCAAGTGGTTAATCCAATGATAATTATCAGCTACCGAGCCAAGCGGTCGGTCAATGGCCGCCACATCAGCATACGATAAAATCAAATCGGTATCCCCGGATTGCAAATCCATACGGTAAATGCCTGTGTCGTCTGGGGCTTTCTCTGGCACACTGCTCATTTTAGTGGCATAGCCGTAGCCGGGACGGAAAAACTGCAAACGGCCGAAATCGACCCCGAACCCAAATTTTCCGTCAGGGCTGAGTGTATAAACCGGATTGGGCAAAATACGGCGTTTTCCGGTGCGGATGTTATGAATAATGCTTACGAACTGGTCTTCCAGCCTTGCATTCCAGATGACTTCTTCCTTACTTCCCGGAACCCATTGCAACATACATCCCTGCTGCCAGCCCCAGGCCGAGCTTTGCCCAATTTCCTGCCACTGGTTGTCGTTTTCCAGGTCTATCAACCCAACTTTTAGCACATCGTCCGGCTTTGGAGAACGAAAAAACAAGTCTACTTCATTACCCAAAACGTACTGTCCACTGACATCAACCTGCCATTTGTCGTAATAGCCAAACCATTGCTGTTTTTCTCCGGAAGTAAGTTTTTTTACTGGTAGTTCGCCAGGATGAAATTTAGCCCAGCGGGGTGCCACCCAAGCCGGTGCTGTAGCCATGCCGAAGCTCGCGAGTGAACTTTTAATGATAAAATTTCTTCTTTGCATGATGAGCGTTGATCTTCTATTTTGGTTTTCATTAACCAACTAAAAACAGTAAAATATATTAGAAAAGAAACTTTTGCAGGATATCCTTTTGTTAAGCACCTTCAGGTTTTAGGAGCGCTACAGCTTAACCAGCCAAAACGCTCAAAAAACCTGGAGGTGCAAGGGATATTCTTTATTTGCATTAATAGGCTAATCCCACCCCGTATTTTGCTTTAACTCCGCTCCTGAGTTCAGGTCTATTTCAGACTGGGGAATGGGTAGCAAGGTATGTTTTTCTTTCACATTTGGCCCTGCTTCGGGGTTGTATAGCTGAACACGCTCTACGTATTTACCCGTTCTGAATAAATCTACTTTTCTGCAATATTGTTCCCCATAAAGTTCCCGGGCTTTTTCATCTAAAATAAAGTCAATGGAAACATCGGCTGCCGTGATGGGTGTGGCCCCTACACGGGTGCGCACCGCGTTGATACTGGCAGCGGCTTCATCATTTTTGCCCTGCATGTGCTGTGCTTCGGCCAATACCAAATAGGTTTCTGCCAGGCGCAAAATGTAATGGTCGCGAATGGTGCCCCCGGTGTAGCCCACTTCGTTGGGATGATACTCAGTAGAATCTGAAGGGTCATGTTCTTTGAGCCATTTGTTGGGCCAGGGCCTTAGCCTCAAGTCGGTGATGTCGGTAATCAATCCGGCTTCTGGGTTGTCAAAATCAAAAATGAGGTCGCCCAGGGCTACGGGTGTGCCGTCAATATTCCCTTCTTCAATGGCGGTGAATCGTTTTTGCAGGTTGGGCATTTGCCCCCGTTGGTCATTGGGTTCAAATAAGTCGTAATAGGGCATGGTGGCCGAAAAGCGGGTAAATCCCCTGCCTCCGTATTCAGGCCCTGCCTTCAGTCCGGAAATAAGTTCTATGCGGGAATGGAAGATTCGTACAAACCGGGCTGCCGGCCCACCTCTTTCTGAAGGGCGATAAGCAGGCACCGCATCCCCATTCCCATTTTGCAATACCCACAAGCCTTCCGGGTTTTCGTTATGGTTATCCAGTTGGAAAAGGTCCCAGAATGGATTACCCATAGGATTATCGGCCTTGCTGCCAAAGCGTTCGGTTACCAGGCTGTGGTTGGGCGAATTGATAGCGGCCAGGGCAGCGGCTTCTGCTTTTGCATAGTCCTGGGCACAAAGGTAAGCATACGCCAGCATGTGGTTGGCAGCAGCTTTGTTCAGTCGGCCTGGTTGTGAGGCTTCATCGGGCAATGAAGCCACGGCACTGGTAAAATCTTCAATGGCATATTGAAGCACATCGGCACTGGGTTCCTGCACAAAATCATCTTTTACGCCCCTAACCGATTCACGGATAGGAGGAATATCGCCCCACAGCATGGTGAGCCATAAATGACCCCAACCTCGAAAAAAGTAGGATTCTCCTTCTGTAATCGCTTTCAGGTTTTCATTTTCCCATTCATGTTCGGCGCTTGCTTCTAAAATTACCATGGCGTTGTTTGCCAACCGATAATAATGCGACCACAAAGCAGCAAGATTACCATCAGAGGTGGTAGGCCCATAGCTGTCTGTTAGGGCAACGATGTCTTCCCGGCTGGGCTGTCGGCCGTTGCGCATGTAGTCAGTACCTGCATTGGCCAGCGACTGATAATCGCGCATGAGGGCACTGTTAAAATACAGTGAACTTATTTCGTCATACATTCCAACGGTGCCTGCTGCCAGTCCGGCATCAGTATTATAAGTAACGTTGGGACTGAGGAAGCTTTTGGGTTGTTCTTCCAGAAAATCGTCGTTGCAGGCTACCATGCCAACAACGAGGGCAAAGGTTATGAGTAATTTGTTTTTTATCGTGTTCATAATTCAGGTCTTTAGAAAGATATGTTCAAACCGAATAATACATACTTGGGAATAGAAATTTGGGCATAAGCCGCTGACTCCGGGTCCACAAAAGGGAAGTCGGTAAAGGTGAAATAATCGTGAAAATTGACAATCACCCTTGTTTTTTCCAGCCCAACCCTATTGGTGATAGATGCTGGCAAGTTGTAAGACAGCGTGATGTCTTTGATGCGGGTAAAGCTGGCATCGTACACATCAATAGAGCCCAGGGGCGTTGGTGTATTGGTGATGTGCGGACGCATCCATGTATTAGAAGGATTTTCGGGCGTCCAGTAATCATACGGTGCTTTGTTGAAACGGGCAGAGGTGCCTTCTTCCCTGTACCGCTTGTCTATCCCCTGTACGGTCTGCACAAAAATATTGAGGCTTAATCCCTTGTAAGTAAAGGTACTGCTCAATCCGCCAATCCACTTGGGCTGCTCCACTCCTACAATTACCCGGTCATCGGCATCCAATACACCATCATCGTTTTGGTCAACTATCCTTACCTCCCCGGGCTCACGGGTGGGTGTGGCCGATTCGGCAATCTCAGCTTCCTGACCTGTTTGCCAGATGCCGTCAAACTCAAAATCATAAATCACATTGAGGGGCTCGCCAATGAACCAGTTGTTTTGTATGTCGTCTTGTGTATCCCCGTACAACTCTACAATTTCATTGCGGTTGGAAGAGAAGTTAAGCCCCAGTCTCCAGGTAAAATCCTGCTTGCTTACAGGAATGGCGTTCAAAGCCACCTCAAACCCGGTATTTTTCAATTCGCCTATATTAAAGAGAATATCGTCTTGCCCGGTGATTTTCGGAATTTCACGACGAAGTAGAAGGTCATCGGTATATGTATTGTAATAATCTAAAGCCCCGGAAAGCCTGCCTCCAAATACTGAAAAATCCGCTCCAATGTTCAGGGTAGTAGCCCTTTCCCAGCCTAAATCTTGATTAGGCAATGAATTTATTTTTACCCCTCCTACTACGGTTTCACCAAAAACATAAGGGGCATTCCGCAATTGGGCCAGCGAACGGTACGTACCCACGGCCTGGTTACCAACCGTACCATACGAAGCCCTGATTTTGAGGTCATCCAGCCAGCCAATGTCATTCATAAAAGGTTCAGCTGAAATGCGCCAGGCAATGGCTGCTGAGGGGAAATCACCGTACTTTCTGTTGGCGGCAAAGCCAGAATACCCATCCCGACGGCCAGTAGCAGTAAGGTAGTATTTCTCTTTATAGTTATAATTCAAACGAACCATATACGAAACCAGGTCCCACTCGTTTTTGGGCACGGCTCCATTTGGAGGTAAAAGAGGGGTTTCTCCTGCATTTAAGTTGTACCAGAGCAAATCGTCAGTTACAAAACCGGCTGCACCAGACGTAGTTCGCTCAAAATCATGTGATTGCCGGCTGTACAGTCCTGTGAACTGCACATTATGGTCGCCAAAAGACTTATCGTATTTCAGGATATTTTCCCAGGTATACTCCCACAGCCTTGCGTTTTCTACTTCTCCCAATCCGTTGTTGGCATCGCCCAGCCAGGTACCCCGGGGCCAGTAGAGGGCTTCTTTAGTATACCTGAGCGTTGTCCCGAAATTCATGCGGTACGAAAACCCTTCTGCAAACTCAGGGTCAATTTCAAAGTATAAATTATTGAAAAAGTTGGTGAAACTATTTTCCTGCGATGAAAGGTTCATTTCTGCTATGGGATTGACCAATAGTTCGTCATTGGCCTGCGGAAATCGGGTAAATGAACCATCATCTTCATAAATGCGGGAAAAAGGGCTGAGGCGGTAAAAAGCCGGCTGATTGTTGATACCCCATACCATTCTTTCATAATCGTTGTAACTGAACAGTAGATTATCGCCTATTTTGAGCCAGGGCGCGATGGAAAGGAGTTCCAGGTTATTTTTAAGGGTAACCCGGCTAAAGCCTGTGTTTTTTTGAAGCCCTTCTTCATCAACATACGATAACGAAAAGTAATTCCTGATTTTTTCATTGCCTGAGTTTACACTAATCTGATAATCTTGCCGCAGGGCATTTCTGTTTAGCATTTCGCCCATCCAGTCTACCGATTCGCCCCTTTCGTAGCTTTTTATTTCGTTGGCTTCAAAGATGAGGGGCACAATTTCATCATCAGGCTCGTTGCCAGTGATGGTGCCTTCCCTGCGGTGTGCTTCTTTCCGGAAGGCAAAAAACTGGTCGGAATTCATCATTTCATACTCTACAGCTTCGTTTTGTATAGACCAGGAAGCGTTAAAGTCGATAGTTGTTCCGGTGGTAGCTCCCCTTTTGGTAGAGATTAGGATAACCCCACTGGCTGCCCTGGAACCATAAATGGCAGAAGCCGAAGCATCTTTTAGTACCTCTACCGAGGCAATGTCGTTGGGATTGATGTCCCGGATATTTCCAGCATAAGGAATACCATCTACTACAATCAGCGGTGAACTGGACGCTGAAATGGAATTGATGCCCCTGATTTGTATGTTACCACTTTCTCCCGGATTTCCTGAAGAGCGTGTTATGGTCAGGCCCGGCGCAGCCCCCTGCAACGCCTGAAACAGGTTGGGGTTGGCATTTTGTTCCAGCCTTTCATTTGGAATGGATGCCACAGCACCTACAATATCACTTTTCTTTTGCGTTCCATAACCCACCACCACAATTTCACTTAACGCCTGAATATCGGGCACCATTTGCATATCAATCACCGAGCGTCCGTTGATGCTCACTTCCTCTGAAACATATCCAACAGAAGAAAAAACCAGGGTAGTGGCATCATCGGCAACACTGAGGCGGTAGTTGCCATTAATGTCGGTAACGGTGCCGGTGGTGGTGTTTTTTACCAGAATATTAACCCCTGGTAACCCTTCATTATTTTCATCGGTAACTTTTCCGGTGATGGTTTTTTCCAGCATTTTGTACGCTGAAAAACCCTGATCCGGAACCTTAGACAGCAAGACTTCCTGCTTTTTAGACCCTTGGGCTTTTACCCATTGCTTCTCAATTTTCTGTACGGTTTGCTCCTTTTTTTCAGCCCGTTTGATGATGTAGTGGGTATCATCAATTTTTTTATAGGTGAGGCCTAAAGGAGGAAGCAACGCATTCAGTAATTTTTCAAAATTGTCAAAGTCGAGGGAGGCTTTGTCTACCATTTTTTCTTCTACAATCTTCTGGTCAAACATAAAGTTGACCTTGTAGCGGTTGCCTATTTCTTCCAGTACCTGCTTGAGTTGTTGCTGGTTTTGGCCTGTTCGTACAATCTTTTCGTGCGTTTTTGCCGGGAAGCTGTTATTTGCCGAAGCCAGCTCCTGGGCAAAACTGTAGGTCTGAAAACAGCAAATCAGGGCTATGGCCCAATATTTACTGCCTTTAAGTGTAAAGTTTCGCATAGTCTGTTAATTTTGGGGTTAGACGTATTTATTTACTACATCCTGCCTTATTGGTGCTGCGAACACCATAGGGCAGGTTTTTTTATGGATTACTAAAACTGATTTGTTTACCTTCCTTCTCCACTTCAATACCGTATATTTCTGAAATAGCCGTTAGAATAATTTCAGTATCTTTTAAAGAAAGGGTGGCTGTGGCTGTGAGCTGAATATCTTTCAGTTTGTCCTGCATGCTTACTTCAAATCCGTAATAATCTTCCAGCACCCGGGCAATTTCAGCCAGGGACGTATTGTTTAAAATCAGCTCCTGATTGCGCCAGTGGGTGTAATTTTCAGTGTTTACCAGTTTTTTTGTAAGATGTTTGTTGTTGGCTGAATAAGCTACTAGTTCGCCCGGTTCCATCATTAATTCCGGCGTTTCTTTATTATCATGGAGGCCAAGTTTTACTTTTCCGGTGTGCAGCACCACTTCGGTATCGCCCCGGCGGTTGTTTACATTAAATTCGGTTCCCAGCACTTCCACGTTGAGGTTGGTGGTTTGCACCTTAAACTTTTGGTCATCCGCTGTATGTACTACCGAGAAGTAAGCCTCGCCGTCCAGCCAAACTTCCCTGCTTGTACTTTTATTAGATGCGGCATATTTAAGCTGAGAATTGGCATTCAGCGTAACGCCAGAGCCATCGGGCAGGATGATATTTTTTACTTCACCATAATCTGTTTGATAAGTAATCCAATTAGGCTGCTGCGTCTGGTACACAAAATAGGCTGCACCGAGCATGAGCAATCCAATCCACATGGCAGCTATGCGGTACCAGCCATGGAACGCTTTTCGTGCTGGTAACTTTGGGGTTTTCTGTAACGGTACGGAGTTGCCGGCTTTTGCTTTAGAAAAAATTTCCTGCCTGATCTTCTCTTTCTGTGCCTTGCTCATGTTTTTGAGGGGCGAGGCTTCATCGTTGTGCGAGGCGTACCATGCATTAAAGAGGGCTTCCCCCTCGGGAGAGTCTTTCCCGGCAAGGTAATCATGGATGATTTTGTCAATATCTTTTTGGTTCATGCTCTTTGTTTAGAGTGCGTTCTATTTATATAGCCGTACAAAGCGGGGACTTCCCCTACGTGGGAGTAGAAAAAATTAGGAAAACAAAAATGTTTCAGAAAGAGAATTGAACTAATATTGTATAATTGTCGCTTGTCGATTCTGAATGGAAATGAAACAACACTCAGTAAAAATAAAGCCAAAAACCAATGAGGCGTTGAAGGCTTTTATCAAAACATTGCCACGCGGGAAAACGAAATTACTTATCCGGAAATTTTAAAAGACAAACTGTTAACCGCCAAGGCGGTAAGGGAGTTACAAACCCCTTATTTAAAGAAATAAAAACCAATTCACCTTTTGATGATATGCAGTGGTCTCACTTTCTAGATATTAACATCCGAACCCTGCAACGTTACAAAGCCTCGAGGGATTACGTTTATAAGCCTCTGTAAAGCGAACGGATTTTTGAACTGGCCGAAGTTGTAAGTATGGGAAACATGGTGACACACCCGAAAACTTTAAGATTTGGCTTTACACGCCTTCTGTAGCTCTGGGAGGAGAAAAGCCCATTAACCTGCTGGATAGTTTTTATGGTAAAGATTTAGTCATTAAAGTGAAATGATATTTTTCCCACGAAACCTTATTTTCCCTCATAAGTTGAATAACAGTGGTACTGTATGCCACGTCTGTCTATCCTGACAGGGACTAGAATCTCTGAAAAATAAACGTCAATTTTGAAACTAACCCATAAACTACAACAAGTGCTGGGGCTGAACAGGACTATCCTGGTATTGTCTTTTGCCCGCATGGCCGATGCCATGGGAAATAGTATTTTGTTTATCCTCATCCCCCTCTATGTAGCCGAACTGCCCAAAGAATACCTTCATTTTTCTGTGCCGGTACTGATTGGCATATTGATTTCCGCGTATGGGCTTGTCAACTCTTTTCCCAGCCTTTCATGGGGGCACTGAGCGATAAACTTAACAGGCGCAAATTGCTGATTATTATTGGTCTGGGACTGATAGGAACCAGTACGCTTTGTTTTACAGTTGCTGATAATTTTGTGGAGTTGTTGTTGTTCAGAACGCTTCAGGGCATGGGGGTTGCCCTTACCATTCCCGCTTCATTGTCTATCATCACGGAAGTAAGCCAACACGAAACAAGGGGCGGTTCCATGGGCGTGTTCAGTACTTCCCGCATGGTGGGCTTTGCCACTGGGCCATTGATTGGCGGGTATTTACAGGTGCATTACGGTTTTAATGCGGCTTTTTATGTGGGGGCGGGCCTCATCTATTTATCCATGCTCATGGTATATCTCTGGGTAAAAGAGTTAAGGATCGCTACCAATAAGCCAGGAAAGAAAAGGTTCCATGTTTTTGATTTTTCCTTATACAACAATGGCATACTCACGGCTGCCCTGGCCACTTTTACGATGGCCTGTTGTTTTTCTGTTTCTTCCCTGGAAAATATGTTCAATCGCATACTGGATATGACGGCCATTGGTTTTAGCATCGCTTTCAGCATGGTAATGATAGGCAGGCTTATCTTTCAGATACCCCTGGGGCACTACTCCGATAGGTTTGGCCGCAAGCCTTTTATTTTCTGGGGCTTGATCCTCATGGCACTTTCTACCGTTTTGATGGGTGAAGTAACTTCCATGGGCCAGTTGGTTGTGTTGCGCTTGCTGCAAGGAGTAGCTGCCGCAGGGATTGCTGCCCCGGCATTTGCCCTGGCTGCCGACCTTTCTCAAAGCGGAGGGGAAGGCAGACAAATGAGCGTTATCACCATGGGCTTCGGATTAGGTATTGCCATTGGGCCTTTGATAGCGAGTGTGCTGGTCGGTAGCTTTTTTGAATTGCCTTTTTGGGTGATTGGGGCAATCGCTTTGTTAAGTGCCTTTATCGTTTATCGGCATATGCCTGAAACGGTAATCAAAAAACCTTTCGTTCTTAATAAATAGGGCTAGGAATGATTAAAAAAACGTATCGTTCCTAAACAATATGCAGCAATTTATATTGATTGTCATGAAAAGTGGCGACACTTCCTACAGGAATATTTTTAAGGGCTGAAATGATAGGAGCCTGGTAAGAGATGACCATGATTTCCTCTGCATTCACAACGAATTTTCCCAAGCTAATGGTGACGTAAAAAATACCATTGTCGGTTACCACCAAGGCACCAGGTACTATTTGGTTATACGATTTGGCAGGATCAAACTGCTTTAAGGCAGCATTCATTTTTGTCAGGTTCTGCAAGGCCCCTTGCCGGTTCTCTACTTCCAGATGCGCCATGGCCCGGCTGGTTTCATGTTTATCCCCGGCACTGCTTTTATTATCATCATGTAGGAATTCCAGCACGTCCTCAATATCAGCTTTTGCCGTATTTATCCGTTTTTGAACAACTTCCCGGCAATGTTGATGGACTGCCTGCTTTAATTCCAAATATTTATCCATGATGTTTATATGAACCAAGACAAATTATTGATTCACAAAGAAAAAGTAAAAAGCAGAATAAAAAACGTGGTGAACTCCCGCATATTCACACGCAGAAACTTCAGGGCTTTGGTAATTTGGTTTTCTACCGTTTTTGGGGAAATTTGCAGCTTTTGGGCAATTTCTTTGTTAGAAAAATGTTCTATGCGGCTGAGACGAAATACCCGCTGGCATTTTTCAGGAAGTTTGCTTATTTCCTGCTCAAGGGTTCGGTTCAGTTCTTCATAAGCAAGAATATCAAGGGTTGTATTATCTGTTTGCCGTGCAGATTTTTTAATGGCATCCACATATTTTTCTTTCACAGCCTGCGCTCGTATGTAATCCAGAATGGTATACTTCATGGCAGAAAAAATGTACGCAGCAAAAGTAGTTTTGATGGTGAGCTGTTGCCTTCTGCGCCAGAGGTTGGCAAATACATCCTGTACCAGTTCTTTGGCTACATCCATGGAGCCAATGCGGTGGTAGGCCACGGTAAGCAGCTTTTCCCAATACCGGTTGTACAAAAACTCAAAAGCTTCCTCGTCTCCCTGCCTAAGGAGTAAAACCAATGTACTGTCATCATGAGGAAACTGGTCAACCATAAGAAAATATTCGGCATGTGTATTTATCCTAAAATAAAATACAATTTTCAATAATATTCCTTAATAATCAAAAAATATTAATTTTATCCAGAAATAACTTTCTATTTTTATGAATGGATGATTCTACAGCAGTAGACAGCGGCTCTAGCAGTTGGCAGTCAACTTGTCTGCTACTGCGTACTGCCACTGCCTACTTTACTAAACTGTGCTTTTTCGTAAGCAGCATCATACTTCGGATTGGGTGATTGGGGGCTAGGTGCCTGTACTTTTTCTTGCCAGCTTTGTAGCTGCTGTAACATAGATTGGGCTTTTTTAGGGTGCTTTTCTGCAAGGTTGTTTGTCTCTCCTATATTTTTTTTCAGGTTGTAAAGCTCAACTGCATTGTCTTCATAATAGATATGCAGTTTCCAGTCACCCTGTCGCATCACAGCGCCGGGGCGGGTGCGGAATAAAGGGTCGCGGCCTCCGTCTTCCTTTGGACTATACGCTTGCAGGTAAATGGGAAAATGCCAGTACAAAGCTCGTTCGGGTATCTTTTTCCCTTCCAAAAGGGGCAAAATATCGTTTCCATCCTGTAAAGGACTGCTGGATTTTTCACCTAAAATCGCCTGAAAGGTAGGGTAAAAATCAAGATTGGTGACGGGCGTTTCGCAAAGGCTGTTTGCAGCAACCCTGCCCGGCCAGCGGACAATCATAGGAACACGGATGCCCCCTTCATAATACGAGCCTTTTCCGGCCCGCAATGGGTTTTGGTATGAAATATCCCGAATGCCCCCATTATCAGAAGTGAAAACAACGATGGTATTTTCTGCAATCCCAATCCGTTCAACTTCTGCCAGCAACCTCCCAACGTTTTCATCCAGTGAGGCAATCATGGCAGCATATTCAGGATTGTCTTGTCCGTTATTTCCTTCCTTTTTTGCAAACTTAGCCACCAGGGAGTCTTTGCCCATGATGGGCGTGTGCACGGTGTAATACGGCAAATAAAGGAAAAAGGGGGTGTTTTGATGGGTGTGTAAAAATGAAATGGCTTCCGCAGTAAGTCGGTCAGTCAGGTATTCGCCTTCTGGCCCGTCTTCCAGGTATTCTAAATTATAAGGACTGAAATACCCATCTTTGCCGGGGTTTCCCCGATGGTTTCCGCCTGCGTTTATCAGAAAACCCTGCGTGGTGGGGTCATCGCCCAGATGCCACTTACCGAATGTGCCTGTTGCATAGCCCTGGTCGCGGAACATTTCTGCCAGGGTATAAATAGAATCGGCCAGTACGGTTTGGTTGGGAATGGGGATGATTTTGCGGGTACGGGCATCACCCCGGTCAGCATTGGCAACGGTATAAATGCCGTGGCGGGGTGTGTTCATACCCGACATAAGGCAGGCCCGGCTGGGGGCGCAATTGGCTGCCCCGGCATACGCCTGTGTAAATACCATACCTTCTTTTGCCAGTTGATCTATGTTCGGTGTTTCGTAATATGTGCTGCCCATGTACCCCAGGTCTTTGTACCCCAAATCATCCACGTTGATGTAAATGACGTTGGGCGATTGGGCAAATGAAGGAATTGAGAAGGGGCAGAATATGGCTACTAAAAGAATTCCTGTGAATAGAGGACGGAAGTAACTTCTGCTTATGTGGAGTATAGAAAGGAGAAATGCTTCCCCTAGGGCTGTGTACGCACAGCCCAAACGAAAGTGATAAGGTTTGTGAGGACATAAACCTTGGGGGCAGGGTAATGTCCTGGGTGACACAGGCCATGGGAAAGGGAAAATAAAGCGAAAGTAACTTCCAATTAAGGGAAAGAATTTATTTTTCATAAAACAAACTTAACCATTGGAGGGCAAATATGGGTAAATGTGCCCGGCACTTGTGTTTTTCAGGGGTAAGTGCCGGACACGTTAATACAACTTATTACCTGTACCCGTTGTTCGTGGGGTCAGATTCCAGCAGGGCAGGGTTCAACTGTAATTCTTCTACCGGAATGGGGAGCAATACATGGCGCGGCTGAATATTGGGTGCCGGATTGTACACCCGGTACTCGGTGTTTTTTACCACATCCAGCAAAATGCCCCAGCGGATCAGGTCGAGTCTTCGGTGGCCTTCGCCACCCAGTTCCCATCGCCGCTCATCATAGATGGCTTCCCGGAATTGTTGTTGCGATAAACCTGAGAAAGGCTGGGCAGGATCATAAGCACGCTCCCGTACTGCATTGATATACTGGTAAGCATTGGCAGGGCCGTTCAGCTCATTTTCCGCTTCGGCAGCCATAAGGTAAACATCGGCCAGGCGGAAAATAATTTTGTTGTCGCCGTGGTTACCTCGTGGGGAGTTGATCTGGTCCAGGTTCCACATTTTGGGCATGTAGGGGAAATTGAGATCAAACCCCAAATAAGTATCCATGATATTTGTGGGCCTTCGCAAATCATCCATCGGGAAATTATTCACATAATCGGGCAGGGGAATGGCCAGGCCGTATCCGGTGAAACCTTCGTTTCTTGTACTTAAGGCATCGCTCAGGGCAGGCCTTTCATCAGCGTTTTTGGGTTCATCCCGGATGCGGGGCGTAAAGTGGTCGGGCCAGTCGTCCTGGTTGATATCCTTTACAAAATCTATGGCCCAAATGACTTCGGCATTGTACTCGTTGTTGGGGTCAAAAACGGCAGCGTAATCATCCAGCAACTGGTGTGGGGAGTTGTTGATGATTTCAACGGCTTTGTCCCTGGCTTCTTCCCAGTTTTGCTGAATCAGGAAAACTTTCACCATCACGGTAGCGGCTGCCCATTTGGTTACCCTACCCAGTTCGCTGTTGCTGTAACTATCGGGCAGTAAGTCTTGTGCACGCTGTAAATCTCCTAAAATATCTGAGCGGATTTGCTCAACATTGGTGCGCCCAAGTGTGCTAACCTCCTCTATGGGTAACACCTCCTGGTAGTAAGGCACATCGCCCCAGAGGTTGGTCAAATGATAATAGGAGTAAGCACGCATGAACAAGGCTTCACCAGAAAACTGGTTTTTGCCATCTTGGGTAATATTTTCATTATCTTCCAAACTCTCCAGAATAATATTGGCATTTTGAATGACTCTGTACAAATCCTGCCAGGTGATGGGGGCGCCCCCGCCCTGTGATATGTCGCCTACATTCCCCTCGTTCAGGGTATAGTTTTGGATAGGTTCCACCTGACCAAATTCCCGGTTGGGGCCAATCACATCAGCTCCGTTCTCGTAAAAGCGGTCCAGGCCGATTTTGGCATGCAGGGAATTGTTTTTATAGATATTGTACAAGCCATTCACAGCCGATTGTACCTCTGCATCCGAATTAAAAAAGTTGGAGGGTGATACAATCTGCCGGGGTTCTTCTGCTAAAAAGTCTTCGCAGCTTATCAACGTAAATGTCATCAATAAGCCTAAGAGTGAGTTATATAATAGATTTTTCATCACTATATCTTTAATGTTTTACAAATTATAGAACTGCTTTTATCCCGAAAGACAATATTCTTGCACTGGGGTATTCGCCTTGTGCAAACCCTAAGGCTACATTTCTTTCTAAAGCATTACCACTTCCGCCAAACATGCTGCTTTCGGGGTCATTCAGGGTATAGTCAGACCACACAAACAAGTTACTTCCTGTAAAATAAATGCTCAGGCTGTTGAAGGCATTCAGCCCCCATTGTTGCACAGGCAGGTTATAAGCCAGCTTCAGGCTTTTAAGGCGGAGGTGCGTGCCGTCTTCTACCATTTTAGAGTTGTTTTTTATTTCTGATAAAGCGGCTACCGCTCCGGCGCGGGGGATATCCGAGGTAGGGTTTTCGGGTGTCCATCGGTTCAGGGTTTCGGCATATTTTGTGCGTTCTGCCCTGCCAAAAAAGGCCGTTTGCGTAAGGCTGTTGAACACTTCATTGCCTACGGTTCCCTGAAAAAAGAAATCGAGCGTCCAGTTTTTGAAGGAAATAGAGTTTTGCAGGCCATAAATAAAATCAGGCTGTGGACTTCCGAGTACGATGAAGTCATCTTCGGTAATTTGCTGGTCGCCATTGGTATCCCCAAAGCGGGGGCCACCTACATCGTGCCCGGTTTGGCCGGAGGCATCAATTTCTTCCTGCGACTTCCAGGTGCCCAGGTAATTTACACCTACAAAAACCGGGGCAGGCTCTCCTACAATCAATCGTCCGCCGGGCCCACCTTGTCCCGTGGCGGAAGGATCCACCACATCTATGAAATCAACACCTCCCAGGCCAATTACCTCATTTCTGTTTCCCGAAACCGTAAGCATGGTAGACCACCGAAAGTTCTCTTTGGAAACATTTACAGTATTAACCAGGAGTTCAAGCCCGGTATTTTTTATTTCGCCCAGGTTTTGTAAGCGGCTTACGAAGCCTGTTTGCCGGGGAATTTGCACGTTCAGCAATAAGTCTTCGGTGGTTTTGTGATAATAATCCAACTCAAAAGACAGCCTGCCTTCAAAGAAAGCAGCTTCCAGTCCAATGTCAAGCTGGCGGGTTGTTTCCCAGGTCAAATCCGGGTTGGCGGGCCTGCCCAGGGTTACCCCAGCCTGCTCTGCCCCGCTGAAAGAGGTATTGGCATTATCCAGTAAAGCCAGTGTTCTGAATGATTCTATGGCCTGGCTTCCTGATAAGCCGTAACTGGCGCGGAGCTTGAGTTGATCAAAAACATTCAGGTTTTGGATGAAGGGTTCTTCTGACAACCGCCAGGCAGCGGCACCGGATGGGAAAAAGCCGTATTTGTTACCGGGGGCAAAACGGGAAGAACCGTCTACCCGGCCTACCAATGTGAAGAGGAATCTATCTTTCAACACGTAATTAACCCTACCCAGCCAGGATGCCAACTGGAAAGCTCCATAGTCAGAACCCACCACGTTTCGGTTTGGGTTGGAGCCGAACGCCAGGTTGTTATAACCCGTAACGTCATTAGAAAGCTGAAAAGCCTGTGACAAGCTGGTTTCCTGTTGAAATTTTTGAAGGGTAAACCCACCCAACAGGCTCAGTTCGTGCCCATCGCCCAAATCTGTGTCGTAAGAGATGGTATTTTCATTAATCCAGCCTATGCCCGTTCGGGTATCAATCCGGGCATCGCCTCCGTCATTGATGACGAAATTTTGTGGCAAAGCCCCGGGGTTAAAGCGGTTTCTTTTAAAACCGTTGATTTCAGGACTGAAAGTAGAACGGATAATTAAATCTTGAACAGGTTCTATTTCCAGGTACAAGTTTCCCAGTAAATTGGTAGTATAACTGTGGTCGTCCCTTAACTCAATATCGGCTTCGGGGTTGGTTTGGATAGAAGCCGATACGGGATTTTCTGCCGTAAACTGGCCTTCGTCATCATATATGGCCCGGGCTGCCAGGTGGTCACGGAAGATCTGTGAAATGCCGGTTTTATTGTTTTCCCTTCTTAGCCTGGATACATTGAGACGAAACCCCGTCCGCACCTTATCTGATAAGTCATAATCAAGATTGGCACGGAAAATATATTTCTCGATGCCGGAATTACGGATAATTCCCTGCTGGTTGAAATAATTACCGGAAACGTAATAATTAATGTCCTGATCTTCGGACGCACCTGAAACCGACAAATCTACATTTGTGATGGGCGCGGTGCGGGTTGTCTGGTCAATCCAGTCTACATTGGGTACATCATTTAAGTCGGGAAAGGGCAGGGCTGCACTTCTAAAAGCTGCATCTTCATTGGCATAGTCGGCATGCTGGGGCCCATTCAGGAAATCAACCGTTTCTATCATAGACTGTACGCCGGAATACAGATTAAAAGACACCTGAGGTTTTCCGGCACTGATGCCCTTTCCGCTTTTTGTGGTTACCAAAATGACCCCATTGGCACCCCGTGTACCGTAAATGGAAACTGCCGTAGCGTCTTTCAGGATGTCAATAGACTGAATATCATTGGTATTGATATTGTTCAGGTCAAAATTTTGTCCTACAATCACTCCATCTATTACCCACAGAGGTTCATTATTTCCCTGAATGGAGTTACCCCCGCGAATTCGAATAGAGGTAGCTGCCCCGGGTTCCCCACTCACCTGCGTAACCTGCACACCGGGTGCTCGGCCCTGCAAAATCTGGTCTACCCTGGCCGTAGGAATGTTTTCCAGGTTTTCACCTTCCACTTTGCTGACCGCCCCGGTCAAATCTGACTTTTCCTGCGTACCATAACCGATCACTACAATCTCGGAGAGTGCCTGAATATCGGGCGACATCTGAATATCAATGACTGAGCGCCCGCTAATACTGATTTCTTCAGACACATAGCCTACAGATGAAAACACCAGGGTTGTGACATCATCGGGTACGCTGAGACGGTAGTTGCCATTCAGGTCGGTTACCGTACCGGTAGTGGTACCCTTTACCAGGATATTTACTCCCGGCAGGCCTTCGTCGTTTTCGTCCGTTACTGTTCCGGTGATGGTTTTTTCCAGGGTTTCCAGTTTATCGAGTAATTCATGTTTGAATTTAGGAAGGTCAGTCATGGGCGAATCATTAAAACTTTCGCCGGGTAGACTGCTCGATTTTCTTTCTATTTTTTGGATATTACCCTTTTCTTTCTGATAAATAAGATAGCTCCCCTGGTTAAATTTTTCAAAGTTCAGTTGCAAGGGTAAAAGCAAGGAAGAAAGGATTTTTTCCAGAGAAACATCTGATGGAGTTCCTTCCAGTTTTTGCTTCCATTGTTTTCGATCAACCTGCTTGCCTGCCAGCAGTGTATGGTTATAGTCAAAGCTCACCTGAAAAGCCGTTTCCAGGTCGGAAAGCGCTTCGGTGAGCGGTTGCATGTTCTTTTCTTCCTGGTCTGGTTTGTTGGGCACACCCGAAAGGGATGCCAGGGCTTGGGCACTTACATGGTTTGGAAAGCAAACCAATGCAAAAAGCATTATGCTACAGCTTGCTCTCAAAAACCAATTACAAAAATGTTGGGTATAGTTCTTCATAACGGTTAATTTTGGTTGTACAACTATTAATTATAACAGCCCGTGTGTTGGTGGTACAACACCGGGTTTTTCTTATTGCTTATCAAAAATGATCTGATTATCCTTTTGCCTGACTTCAATGGGGAATAAAAGGGATAACTTGGTAAAAAGTTCGTCAATATTATCGGCCGGTGTAGTGCCGGTATAGCGAAAGGCTGCAATCCCGGGAGCTTTAAACTTTGCGTCCAAGCCGTAATTTTCTTTTAGTAAAAGGGCGATTTCCTCGAGGGAAGCATTCCTGAATACCAGCCGGTTTTCTCTCCAGGCAGAATAATCTTCGGCGTGTACCTGTTTTCTTTCAAACGTGTGTTGTGTTTCTGAAAAAGAGGCATAATCGCCCGGTAGCATTTCAATGCCTGTATCGGCCAGGGCATTGGCCGTGAGTTTTACTTTGCCAGATTGTAGCACTACAGCGGTTTTGCCCTGCCGGTGGTGCACATTAAATTCAGTACCCAGTACTTCTACCATTACATCTTCAGTTTTTACCCTGAATTTTACTTTTTCAGACGTATGAGGGGAAAGAAGCTCCTGCACCTCAAAGAAGGCTTCCCCCTGTAACCAAACCTCTCTTTCATCCCATCTTGCCGGATATTGTATGGATGAGTTTGCATTGAGGATTATCATTGAGCTGTCGGGTAGGGTAATGGTTTTGGTTTCACCATAAGCGGTGGTATGTGTGATTATTTCGTTAGGCTCTGTATAAAAATAGGCAAAAGCAAGGATAAGGAGTCCAATAAACACAGCAGCTATGCTGTACCAGCTACGGAAGCGAAAATGTTGTGCAGGATGTGGCTTTACAGGAGTGGCGGGCTGTATAGCGGCTTTCAGTTTTAGGTGGTCGTGGGTTATGGCTTCTGCCGTAAGTTGGTGATGGTCAAAATTGATATTGAGAATAAATTGCCGTGCTTCTTCAATATCTTTTTTTCGATAGGCGTACCGGGCAACCCATGCTTCCCAAAAAGCCTTATGGATGCTGTCGGGATTCTTTACCCAATCGATGAAAGTTGTATCGGTAATAAAATCTTCTACGGTGTAGTTTTGATAAAGCTTGTGCTCCACTTTCAGAAAGTTTTGTGTTAAGTGCTTTCTTTTTAAGTGGTCGCTTTCTTCAATTTTTCACGGCTTTTTTTGTGTAATTTTTTAAAATTACATTTCATTTATTAATAATGAAGGATGGTTGTGTTAAGAGGGGTTTATCTGGTGAAATATTATGATATTCGTAATTGGTAAAAAGTCAGATAAGCAAAAAAATACAGAGTAACACAAGCATAAATGTTGTTTTACTTACTTTTTTTCTTAGTTGGCCTATAGCCAAAGAAATTAAATTGTAGACGGTATGAATATTCACAGCCATTACTTCGGCTACTTCCTCATACGAAAGGTTTTCATAATATTTCAGAAAAATAGCTTCTCGTTGGCGTTTAGAAAGTTGATTGACAGTATCCAGCAAATGTAGCTTATGTTCTTTTTCCGATTGTGCGTTTATTTGTTGTGTTTCATAAGGTAAGGTGATTTCAAAAACTTCCTGGTAGGGGGAAGATTGTGTGGTGTTTTTTTGAGCCAGTGCCCGTATCAGCTTTCTTCTCATGCCACTGAAGAGGTAAAATTTAACAGCATTCACATCGCCCAACGTTTTGCGGCTGTTCCAAAGATCCAGAAATAAGTTGTGGATGCAATCCCTGACCAAACCATCATCCGCTGTGAACTTTCGCCCATAATTGTACAGGATTTGCACATACTTTCGGTAAAGGGCATCGAAAGCTTCTGTACTTCCGTTTTTGAAAGCCATCCATAATGGATCGGGTTTTTTGGGATGAAGGTCTTCCGGCATAATGGAACTGCTATGAGAGCATAATAGTCAAATTTTGAGATATTATCAATTACCCTCGCATTAATATAACAAGAAACGTTGCCGGAAATATTTCTTCAAAAATAAATACTCATCATTCTGATGTAAAAACTATCTTATTTTGTCAGTCATGGGTATTGTTTTGTCTGATTTTTGGCATAGGCGCATTGGTTTCAATTAACCAGGCTTCTAGTTCATCTCGAAGTGTGGCGCAAGTTTTAGGTTTTTTTAAAGCAAGATTTTCTGATTCACTCATGTCCTGGCTCAGGTTGTACAATTCAATCTGATTGGTTTCGTAAAATTTTAAAAGCTTCCAGTCACCATCCCGGATTACACTCACCGGCCCTGTGCGCCAGGGATTATTGGGATACCCCGGAAAATGCCAGTATAGCGGGCGATGGGTAAGCGAAGCATCGGGGTTTTTAAACAGAGGCACTAAACTCAGGCCATCCAGTACATAACCTTTCGGTTTTTCAAGGCCCGCCATTTCCAGAAAAGTAGGGTAAAAATCAATGCTGGTTACAGGCTCATTGCTATGTGCGCCGGGTTCAATGACTGCTGGCCAGCGCAAGGCCAGGGGCACCCGAATGCCTCCTTCATAAAAGGTTGTTTTTCCTCCTTTCAAGGGCTTGTTATCGGTGATATTGTTGTCGGCACGGCCCAGGTAATCATAGCCACCCCGTCCGCCATTGTCAGAATAAAAAATGAGGAGGGTATTTTCAGCCATGTCTAATTCATCCAGTTTTTGCATGAGCAGCCCAACGTTGGTATCCAGTGACTCGAGCATTGCTGCGTACGTTGGATGGCTGTGTCCGTTTTCGCCTTGTTTCTGCTTGTATTTCTCCACCAAATGTTCGGGTGCCTGAAACGGACTGTGAGGCGTGTAGTAAGAAAGATGCAGATAAAAAGGCATTTCCTGATGGGCTTCCACAAAACCAATGGCTTTGCGGGTGAGGTAGTCTGTAAGGTACTCCCCTTCTTCGGCATCGCGGATATGCGGGTTATTGTTGGGCTGGAAATAGCCACCTTCCCAATTGCCCGGATTCCCGGCGTTGTATCCGCCAATATTAACGTCAAAACCCTGTTGCTCAGGATTGGTGGCCGGAGGTTCGCCAATGTGCCATTTGCCAATGAGGGCCGTAGCGTAACCTGCTGTTTTTAGCGCTTCTGCTATGGTAATTTTTTCTGCTGGCAAAGCGTGTGCATTGGGTGCCGGAATCATCCTGCCCTCGTGTGGGTCTCCAACATGGTATACCGGCTGGTGCGGATAATACTGCCCGCTGAGCAGGGCTGCCCGGGTGGGAGAGCAGTTGGCCGCATTGGTATACGCCTGGGTAAACTTCATCCCCTCTGCCGCCAGCTTGTCGATATTAGGCGTTTCATAATAACTGCGCTGCAAGGGATCGAAACTGTTGATATCACATAAGCCTAAATCATCGGCTAAAATCAGGATAATATTTGGTGGGGTATTTTCTTGTTGGGGCGGGTAAGCGTACGCACTGAGGTAAAAAAGAAAAAGGCCGATATTTAATAAAAATCTCATACAAGAGTACTTTAATCTTTTTTAGGTCTTTAAGGAAACTACTGTCAAAACTAAGCTTCATGTTTTCAGAAATTTCATAACTTCATCTTTAGAAACGCGTTTGCCTGTTCTTCCTTCTAAGGTAAGTTTCACCAGAGATTCATCTTCCTGCTCTACTTTTGAGCCAGGTTGTTGGGCAATTGAAAATTTGATATTCATTTTTCTACCCAGTGTTTTGAGTAACTCTAATTCTTTTTTGTCTTTGGGTTTAAAAGTAATGGCTTCCATAAATTACTTTTTTGAATATCGAAATTTAACAAAAAAGTTCCTTGGGAAATAATGCCAGAAGATATATTTATATAGTCTTCATCTCCACGTTCTGGTTTACATCCTGTTCCCAGGCTTCCAGTTGTTGTACTAAGTCTTCGGTAATGTCCGGATGCTTGTCGGCCAGGTTGTTGGTCTCCTGAAGGTCTTGTTCCAGATTGAACAGTGCGGTATCAGTTTCGGTAACCCAGAGTTTCCACTGATTTTGGCGGGCAGCTTTTTGTTTGCGGTATTTCCAGAACAAGGATCTTTCATCCAGCTTTCCGTTTTCAAATAACACATTGGAAATGTCTATCCCATCAAAATCACCACCAGCGGGGGTTTTTGTAATGGATAAGATGGTAGGCAGCAAATCCATGGTGATGATGGTTTCAGAAGAAACGCCCGGACTAATTTTTCCTTTCCAGTAGGCAATGCCCGGTACGCGGTGCCCCCCTTCCAGCAGGCTTATTTTTTGTCCGTTCAGTGTTCCGTTATGGCCAAACTTTTCCGCACCATTGTCTGAAATAAAAATGACCAGCGTGTTTTCCAACAGATCATTCTTCTCCAGTGTTTCCATAATTTTTCCAATGCCTTCGTCCATTACTTCCACCATTTCATTGTACGCCCTTTCGGTATCTTCTACCGGCCCGTGATAAGTAAACTCTTCCCCGGGAAAGCGGTAAGCCGGGTCGTTCCGGCCCTGAAAAGGCACGTGCGGGGCTTCGTGGGGAACATACAGAAAGAAAGGCTCCTCTTTGTGCTGGTTGATAAAATCTACTGAATGCTCGGTAATCAAATCGGTTACGTATCCTTCTTCATAAAGAGAATCCAGGTTGTGCCACCAGTCGTAAATAGCCGCATTGTCGTAGTGTGAATGGAAATCAACATTGCCGCTGAGGTAACCGTAAAACTCATCAAAACCATGGTGTACGGGGTTATATTCTTTATTGTAACCCAAATGCCATTTACCCATGATGCCCGTGGCATAGCCGTTGTTTTTCAGCAGTTTAGCAATAGTAACTTCAGTGGTGTCCAAGCCTACTTCCCGGGTTTCTCCCCGCACGTAAATCACGCCTTCCAGCCCCGCCCGTTGTTGATAATTGCCCGTAAGCAGGGCTGCCCGGGTAGGTGAGCACACCGAGCCATTGGAATGAAAATCGGTGAATTTGAGGCCGTTTTTTGCCAGGGAATCCAGGGCGGGGGTAGACAGCTCAGTGTTTCCATAACAGCTCATCCCCCCATAGCCCAGGTCGTCGGCCATGATGAGGACTATGTTAGGTTTCGGAGCAGTGGCTTCCGGCTGGTTGTTGTTACAGCTTCCTAACAATAAAACAGAAAAGCAAAGGTAGATACATTGTTGGCACAGGGCGAGGACGCCCTGCACTTGAAAATTTTTGCATTGCATAGCAAAATGAAATTTTTGTGAGTACGAAAATTTGTTGGGGACGAGGACGTCCTGCGCCTGAAAGTGTGGGGTTTCGTGCCGAAGACCCCACTAAGGCAGAATTTAGTTCGACAGAAAATATTATTCCCTCTCTGCAAGCTGGTCTTCACCCACTACCAAATCAGCCTGGTGTTTTTCTACAAACTCATTGATTTGCTCAATCACTTCCGGGTGGTCTTCAGCTATGTTGTATTGCTCCGAAGGGTCATGGCTCAGGTTGTAGAGCATGGGTGTGGCATGTTCTTCTCTTCCGCCAAACTGTCCGTACACGCCCTGGGTAATGTAATGTGCTTTGTAATCGCCCAGGCGGGCAGCATATATTTCGGGACCACGGTAATATAAAATGCCTTCCCGCGGACTGGATTTTCCTTCAAGTAAGGTAGGCGTCAGGTCTACTCCATCAATAATGCGATCATCCGGAATGGGAACGCCCGCCATTTTGCTGAAGGTAGTGAACAAGTCCATGGTAGAACCGAGGCCGGTTATTACAGCGGGTTCAATTTGCCCGGGGCCCCAGAAGATGCAAGGCTCACGCATACCGCCTTCCCAAGTGGAGCCTTTGCCTGCCCGCAGCAATCCGGCACTGCCTCCGTGGGTTTTGAATGGCAGCCAGGGGCCATTGTCTGAGGTAAACACAACGATGGTATTTTTATCCAAGCCTTCTTCTTTCAGCGTAGCGATGATTTGGCCTACGCCGTGGTCAATTTCTTCCAGTACATCCCCGTACAAACCCCGCTCACTGGTGCCTCTGAATTCATCGGAAGTAAACAGCGGGATGTGGGGAAGGTTATGCGCCAGGTAAACAAAAAATGGTTCGTCTTTATGGGTTTTGATAAAATCCACCGCCTTTTCGCTAAAGCGTTTGGTGATGGTATTTTGGTTGGCAGGCCGTTCAATAATTTCAGTATCCTGTATCAGGGGCACATTGTAATCTTCATAGCGGATAGAATCTTCAGATAGCTCTTTATAGTTATTCTTGGCTACCTTGTCCATATCGTTGGAGTAAGGAATGCCGAAATAAGTATCAAAACCCTGGTTGGTAGGCAGGAATTGTTCCCGATGGCCCAGGTGCCATTTCCCCACAGCCGCGGTGGCGTACCCTGCTTTTTTGAGCTGCTCGGCCAGGGTAATTTCACTTTGGGGCAGGCCATTTACTGAATTAGGAAAGAGTACCCGGCTTTTGTTACTGGTCATACCTGAACGAACAGGCAGGCGGCCGGTGAGCAAAGCTGCCCGGCTGGGTGTACACACGCTGGCAGCCACATAGAAATTGGTCCATCGCTGACCTTCCACAGCCATTTGGTCCAGATGGGGCGTGCGGATGGTGGGGTGGCCGTACACACTCAGGTCGCCATAGCCCAGGTCATCGGCAAAAATGACGACGAAGTTGGGAGGGCCTTCCCGTGTTTCGGTTTCGGCTGTTGCTTCTTCTGTCTGGTTTTGCTGGTTACAGCCCCAGAGAGTAATGGTAACAAGAAAAATTAATATAGCAGGAATAGTGGTAAAAGGTAAAGTGTTAGGTTGTTGCATTGAGAGCTTTTTCATTGTAAGGTTGCTATGATTTGTTTGTAATTATTTTGCTGTTTTTATGGCAAAGGCACTTCGTCTTATTCTAAAGCGGACTATACAAAACAGGGTGTAGCATATGGTAATACCATCATTCCCTGCCTCCCGGCATAAATTTATCCTTATTCCAGGCATAAGGAAACTCTTTTTCTTTCGCTTGTAAAATGGTATTGAATTTTTTCTTTATTTTTTGCTCATTTTTGGTCAGGTTTGATAAAGTGCTTTTTTCATCCGGAGTTTTCCGGGTATTGTAAAACCTTCCATCCTGGTAAAGTTTGTACGTTCCATCCATTACCCAACGGTTGTGGAGCTCATTGAACCGGCCCCACCGGGGAGTATAGTGAATAAAAACTTCAGATTGAACGGGCTTGCGGCTGCCCCTGAAAGCAGGTAAAAAGCTTTGCCCGTCTGTTTGGTATTTTGCAGGGTTCACATTCGCAGCATCGGCAAGGGTGGGAAGTATATCTTCAAAACCAAAAATTCCTTCGTATACCCTTCCTTTTTTTATTTGCTGAGGCCAGCTTAC
Organism: Cyclobacteriaceae bacterium; assembly: GCA_965230065.1. Taxonomy (GTDB): domain Bacteria; phylum Bacteroidota; class Bacteroidia; order Cytophagales; family Cyclobacteriaceae. The sequence goes on from OZ245942.1 coordinate 3,014,400, forward strand.
AATCATGGGCACGTGGTTTCCTGTATTGATGGTTTTGCCTTTTCCGCCCTGCACTTCTCCGTTTACAGTTGAGGAAAAAACAGTAGGGTGCGTGCCGTTGTCGGCCGTGAATATCAAAATGGTATTTTCCCAAACTCCTTTTTCTTTAAGTTTGGCTTCAATCTGGCCCACAATTTTATCGGTATAGGCCATCATGTCGGCATAATATGCCGTATCATTTTCATACCGCCGTGATGGGTCGGCCCACGCTGGTGAATCGGGAGTGGGCACGAACGGGTCATGCACCAGCACCATGGGATAGTAAATAAAGAAGGGCTGCCCGGCCTTCCTTTCAATGAAATCGCTAATATAATCGGCAAAAACCTGTGGCCCGTAAATATCTTTGTCGCGGGGAAGGTCTTTCCCATTTTGGGTTATGAGCGGATTGGCAAACCTTTCACCTTCTGAGCGGGCGTGGTGCAGTTGCCACAGGCAGTATTCATCAAAACCAAAGTGGTAAGGGCGGGTTACATCCTGGTTGTTGGCGTTGTCGCGGTTCAATCCATTGAGTTGCCATTTCCCGGCAATACAGGTTGCATAACCGGCCGCTTTCAGCAGGTTGCCGAAGGTTTGCTGATTGGGGTTGAGGTAGCCAAAATCTTCATAATTCCTAAAATTGTATTTCCCGGTCATGATTTTCACCCGGGAAGGAGTACACAAGGGTTGTGAATAAGCTTGCTCAAAGCGGATGCCTTGTGTGGCTAAGCGGTCGAGGTTGGGGGTTTGGTATTCAGTGCTTCCGTTACAGCCCAGGCTTTCATACCCCATATCATCAGCCATAATCAGGACAATGTTTGGTACTTTGTTCTCCTGTCCGAAAGCAGCGAACACATGTCCGGCTATTAAACAGCAGATGATGATAGTTTTATGGATGGTGTTCATAGGCAGGCTGAATTTTAAACAACGGGTTCTTTTACAATTTTAGTAAAAAATGACATGGCATAAAATTATACAGGCTAAGAAGCCACAGTGGCATCAGCCATTTGATAGCGTTTGTTTTTAACCGTTCTGTGTGCCACGGAACAGGGTGTGGGTTTTTGAGAAAAGTTACTATAATTTGTTTGTAGGCCGGTTCACCGAACCGGCCTACTCATACAAAACTAATTAATTTGAATTAATATTCATTATGTCTCCTGTTTACCATCCCGGATTCTGCTCAAGGTTATCATTGAGTGAAAGCTCACTTTCAGGTATGGGTAGCAGGTTGTAATATTCCAGGTAACCATCAGGGAATTGAGGAAATCTGCCCGGAAGCTGGCACATAAAACCAGATAGACAAGCAGCCTGTGCCATCTTCAGGCAACAAAAATCTACAATCAAAGACTTTAAAAAAAAGGGAAAGCATCCACCGATCCGATCGGCTTCTAACCTGCCAAATCACCCCTAATGCCTCAGAATGACCGAGTCACGTAGGTGGTTTTTATTGGTTTTAGTCTGATTATTGTGGGTTCTCTCTATCCCGAACTCACGTTAAGATTATGCACTTTCAACCTCAGTCTTCCACCGTTTTATCCAAAGGAATGCCCAGTTTTTCATAAAGGCTTTTTCTGGCAGCTTTATCTTTTACCAAAATTTCATGGGCAAATTCGGCAACTTGTCGGGCATGTTCGCGGGGCACTACCGCCACACCATCCCCATCGGCCACAATCACGTCGCCCGGCCTTACCAGCACACCGCCGATGGAAACGGGCTCATTTACCGATTCCAGTTCGTTGCGGCCCGGACGGATGCCCCGCCCCCGGTTCATGAGGTCTATGTAAACGGGAATTTGTTGTTTGATAATTTCGTCGGTATCGCGCACGCCCCCGTTGGAAATGATGCCCCGGGCCCCTTTGCTTACCCAGTCTAAAGAATTGAACGAGCCTACCGAACCGGTATCCCCATCACCGCTCACGTCCAGTACGATGGCCGAGCCTTCCTTGATGAATTCCACAAAAGGTTCGCTGGAAATTTGGCCGTACCATGCGCCTTCCCATTTTTGAAAAGCCTCTTTTTCCATGGGCCGCTCCACCACTTTGTTGGTGGGCACATACCGGGCGGTGATGGCAATACCACGGAAAATATGCGACATATCATCAATATCTTTCCACAAAGCCTCTATTTTCTGGTCCATGATGCAAACGTCCTGCAAGCCCACCATGTCCAGTCCGTCCGATACATCGGCCACCCGAAGCCCTTCATAAAGCTCGAGGATTTCTTCATCGGTGATGTTGGAGGTAGATTGGGCATGAAGGAAAGTGGTGAATAGGGTTAAAAACAGAAATGATAAGATAGGTTTCATAAGGTTTTGGTTTTTAATTGGCTTTGTTCTTCCAGCAGCAGTAAGCAGCATTTTTGATTGCTTACTGCTGCTGCCAACTGCCACTGATATTACTACTTTACAAAGCGGGCAAACCGCTCCCTAATCCTACGCATTTCTTTCACCAAATCCAAACCTTCTTTGGGTGGGGCTTGTTCTATTACAAGGTAACCGTTGTAGCCTTTATCTATCAATGTTTTGATAATGTCTTCTCCTTTTGTGATGCCCTCTCCGTATGGAACGGTTTTGTAGGTGCCAAATTCAACCACATCTTTGATGTCTACATGGTTTACTTTTTCGTGAAAACGTTCAACCACATCAAAATTACTCACGCCTGCCCCGTCAAAATGGCCCATATCCAGGCACATACCTACGTGGGATGAATCTACGGCCGCGAATATTTTATCATAATCTTCCATATTCTCTATGTTGTTGTTCGCATGGTTTTCCACAGCAATCAGTACATCCATTTCTTCGGCGGCGGGAGCCAGTTCTTTGAGCACTTCAATTACATTTTCCAGCCCTCCGGCCTTACCCCTTCCTGCTCCGGTAAACTTCACCCGGCGGCAGCCCAGTTCTTTGGCCTTTTCCATGAGCCACAGCTTGTGGGTTACATCTTTCAGTACATTATCACCAAAGGAAGTGCCCTGCAATGAGATGGGGCGAAGGCCATTTTCATAACATCGGTCCCGGATGCTGGCGATGCCAGAAGGGGTAATGGTGCGCGGATACCACACATTGAATTCCACGTTTTTGATTCCTGTTTTGGGAATGATTTCAAATGCTGGATCAAAGTATTCATCACCAAAGCCATCCAGGCAGATGGTAGCAATGGCCAGCTCCACACCTTTGCGTTCGTCAATGTTTGGGATAGGGTTAGCAGAAGCTTTTACCCCCAGGCTTAATCCGGCCAGCAGGGCCGATGAGCTTTTTACAAAAAAACGGCGGTTGATGGTTTTTTTCATGGTTTTCTCATTAATCGTTATTGGTTATTCGTTAAAAGTTATTTGTATACGCTCAACTCATAACGTTTAACAAATAACTTATAACTTCATCTCAAAGACATTAAATAGGTAATCAAATCATTAAACTCAGCTTCGGACAGTTGCATTTCCAAACCTTCGGGCATCAAAGACGTGGGGGCCATGCCGTAGTTTTTAGGTTCGTCGTAGGTAACAAACTCCCCTGAAGGCAACATGATTTCCACCTCATCGTAACCTACATCTATTTGCCGCCCGTAATGGGTTTGGCCTTCCCGGGTAGTTACAAACCAACCCTGCCACTCGGGAGATATTTCCAGGGAAGGTTCCAGAATGGCCGTCACCAACTGTTCTTTTGATTTACTGCTTCCGATGTTGGATAAATCAGGGCCAAAATGCCCGCCCCATCCGTCTACCGTGTGGCAGTTTTGGCATTGGGCTTTCATTGACTGGAATACGAGCCTGCCTTTTTCTGCGTTGCCTGTGCCGTTGGCGATTGTTCTCCATTGTTCATCAGTTTGCGGCCTGTTTGCAGTTGGCTGTCCGTTGCATAGCTGCCAGATGGCTAAGGCTTCTCCTTGTTTTAAATGCTGACTGGCTGTTGCTTTCACCACTTCGCTGCTACCGCATCGGCAGAGGTACCTGACAGCCGTTTCCAACAAAACTTCGTTTTCTTCTTCAAGAAGGGTAGCCACTTCATCGCAATACCTGGCAGACTGGTGCGATAACGCTACCAACGCCTGTGCCCTGGTGGCAGGTTCTGTTTCAGGAGTTAATGCGATTTGCAAAATAGCTTCCGACGCGTTTTTGTCAATTACTTGTTTGAACACCTGCAACAATCCTTCTTGCATAGATTTTGGGGATGATTTGAGCAGGGCTGTGAGTTCAGCAACGTTTTCATCCGGGTTTTCCAAATACGGAAGTGCCGCTGCCCTGATTTCCGGTGACAGGTTTTTATTTTTTATGATAGAAATGATGTAAGCAGGTGGCAGTTCCCTTTTCAACTGCTTGGAAGACTTTTCGGCTTTTGTCTGATAATCCTGGATAAAGTTAGGTTGTAAATGCCGGATGGTAGCCAGATACGTTTCAAACAAGGCAGGAGTAATTTCTCCGGAATATAATGATTGGGATACATCCTCATACATATCTTCACGGGAATGGGTGGCCAAATAAATCAGGGTCATTCTCCGCACATCTTCATTATCATCAGAAAGCAACTTTTGCAGTGTAGGTTTGCTGATTATTTCATTCGTTTTCCATAAAGTAAGCAATGCCTGCAAACGCACGCCTGCTTCTCCGCTTTCTAACAAAGGCAGCATTTCCTGATGATAAGACGGATGAGTAAGGACTTTCCGGGCAACGGCCTGTTCAAAAGCATCTCCTGATTCCAAAGCATGTAAAAGCTGTTCAAAATCCTTGGTGTCTTCATACATTGAAAAGAATTTATCCGCTTCTCCTGAAGTTTCATAGGCTACGGTATTCGCATCTGCCCCAGCGGTTTGCATGGGTTGGGTTTCTCCTGAAGTTAACCGCCATATTCTGCCCTTTCCATGATTGGGATACTGGCGCACTACCCAGTCGGTGATGTAAATATCTCCTTTGCTGTTGGCAGCCAGGGCCACGGGGTGAAAAGTACTGTCGCCCTGTACCAGAACTTCGGCTTCTCCTGTTACGGTGCTGCCACTCCGCTGCAACGGAACATGTACGATGCTATTTTCTTCCCAAATGGTAGCCAAAATATTTCCGGCATATTTATCAGGAAAATTGGAATAACTGGCATCTATCAGGCCGGAAGGTGCTTCGCCTAAGGCGGCTGCATAGGGCAAGGTACCCGGCAGTTCTCCATTCCATGCCAGAAAAGGATGAATACCACTGCCTCCGTAAAGCGACTGGTAGCCGTAATCCCCTCCGGGTACTACGTCTATCAGGCGGTTGGGGCCACGACTGTCAGGGTCATTGTCTACCAATAGCAACCTTCCTTCCTGAGAAAATTTGATGTCAAAAGGGTTCCAGAAGCCGGTGGAAACCTCTTCAAGTTGGGAGCCATCGGGGCGGCAGCGAATTACATTACCTCCATCGCCGTAACCTGCTACCACAGAGCCATCGGTGCCTTCCAGTTGCCAGGCCAGTCCGCCTGTGTTGCCCCTGGAAATGTACAGCCATCCGTCAGGGCCATAGGTTACGCCCAACAAGGCTGCATGGTCATACACACCGGAAGACGCGCGCATTTGCAACAGCACTTTGCGCTCATCGCTCACACCATCTCCATTCGTATCATGAAAAGAAAACACAGAATCTTTCTCTACCAGATAGATGATATCATCAGGCCCACAAGCCAGGTTCATCCCGTCGTTGATGCTGTCGGCAAAAATAACCCAGGACTCGGGCTTGCCATCTTTGTTCTTATCCACGCCTTTTTTAATACGGTCGTATTTGGGGCCTGCATAATTGCTCGGCGGGGTGTGGGTGTGTGATTCCAGCACATAGAGGTTGTCTTCACTGTCAATCGTGAGGCCGATGGGCGTTACAATATCAGGGTTTTCAAGGATAAGCTCCAGGGAAAGGCGGTCGTCCAGTACTTTTGGGTAAAAGCCTGGTTTTTCATTGGGCTGGGTGCAGCTTACGATTAATATCAATAGAACAACGGAAAGCTGTGCTTGATAGCTTGGTTTCATATGTAAAGGAATTTCAAGAAGGTTTACATTAGGTATCCTTGCTATTTATGTAAATGATACATGGCACGCAAAATATTTAACATTTCGTTAACTTATTTAACTGTTATTTTACCCCTTTGGTAAAGCTCACAGGTTGGTAAATTATACCTTGAAAAATACCTTTTTCTTGTACAGGAAATAGAGCAGTAAAAACTCCAGACCTAATACGAAAAATTGTAGTAGAAAGGCCTGTTCCGGTTCATTTACCATTTGAAAGAAACCATTGAACAGATAATTGGCTGTGTACCGGAAGTCAATCAGGCTGGAGGCCAGATAGATAAATATAGAGTTTACGCCAATGATCATAAAAGGGATGCTCCACTTTTTGTATTCCCATACATCAATGATGAGATAAAACAAAGCCATAAATAAGAAGCTGATGCCCCCGGTAGTCAGGATAAATGAGCTGGACCATAGGTGTTTGTTGATGGGAAAATGCAAGCCCCACACTACACCCAGTAGGATTGATGCAAACCCTGTAATGGATAAGATCATCACCTTTTTGTTTTCTGTACCATTCATTTTGAGTATGTAGGCTGTGATGGCTCCCATGATGACCAATGCTGTTGAGGGAATGTGTTCAAAGTAGCCCAACTCGTCAAAGATTCCGTCTTTCAGGCGGCCTGGGACGATAATTCTGTCGATAAAGCCTGCCAAGTTACCCTCTACGGTCAGGTTGCCTGCCCCGTACCCTGGTACCGGGATAAACATCATGGCAGCCCAATAGGAAACCAAGAGTCCGATAATCCATAAGATTTGCCCTTCAGTTTCGTGTTCAATATAATGAGCGTAGCAAAAAAACCAGTTACGCCAAGTCTCCTCAACACACTCACATACCGGATCTGATCCCAATCAAAATGCAGGGGCCTGTTTTTGTAAATAATACCCAAAAGACTTAGCAACAACATTCTTTTGAAAGCTTTCCAGTAAATTTCTTTTTTGCTCATGCCTTTATTGAGCGACGAGGTTGTTGAGAACCCCAGGGAAACACCCACCATATAAAGGAAAAGTGGAAAAATCAAATCCTCAAAAGACAAACCATGCCAGGGTACATGATGCATTTGCCGGGCTAGCCAATCCAACGATTTGAGGTCAAAAGCAATGATGAAGGTTTCCAGCAAATGCGTACCCCCAATAATCAAAAACATATCAAATCCCCGCAGGGCATCCAGAGAAAGAAGCCGTCTTGAAGTGGTGGCTTTCATTGTTGCTTGGGGTGATGGGGCGGTGAATATAGGAGGACTTACAGGTTTCATTATGCCTCAACAGGTTTGTGTTTCTCAATAAACGCCGGGTCAATGGTAACACCCAGGCCGGGGGCGGTGGGTACTTTTACGGTTCCTTCATTGCTGGTTAGGCTGGAAGTAGGCGACTCGAGGGGTAACGCATTATTGAACCCCTTAAACTCATGATAAGGGCCGGCATTGGGTACGGCCGATACGAAGTGCATCATGTACAAATACCCCAAACCTGAGCCGGAAATGTGGGGCGTGCAGGTTTTGCCTCTGGCAGCACCCATCCGGGCTACTTTCATGGAACGAATCATGCCGCCAAAGTAAAAGATGTCGGGCTGTACAATGTCCAGGGCATCGTTGCCAACCAGCCAGCGGAAACCGTGCATGCTGGGTTCCTGCTCTCCTCCGGCAATCGGAACCTGCAAGGCTTTCGTTACTTCCAGGGTTTCTTCATACCAGTCGAAGGGTACTGGTTCTTCGTAAAAGTCATACTTGTATTGCTCCATTATTTTGCCAATGCGGATGGCTTCATCGGGCGTGTAAGAACCGTTGGAGTCGGCATAGATGGTCATGTCGTCCCCAAAAGTTTCGCGTACGAGGGGGATGAGTTTCTCGGTTCTGCCCGGAGGGTAATCGGCATTGTGGCTCATGCGACCGCCTACCTTAAATTTCAGGGCTTTTGCCTGGGTTTCTTCCACCTGCTTTTTAATCCCTTCAATGGATTCTTCGGCGGTTTTGCCCCGGAAGTTGTTGGCCTGGTACACGGCTATTTCGGGATGGTGAATGTCTCCGATGAGTTCGCCAATGGGTTTCCCGGCAATTTTGCCCAGCATATCCAGCACGGCAAACTCAATGGTAGCCAGGGGCACCCACAGCGCCAGGTTTTGGAGTTTGTAGTTACTTTTGTACACATACACTTCTTCCAGGAGATGTTCCCATTCCCGGGCATCTTTCCCGATGAAAAAAGGCTGCAAACGGTGCGTAAAAATGGGATAAAGGGAAATCATCTGCATATTATTGCCTACCGAAATGCCCTCCGCTCCGTCGGAGGAAGTAACACGGCAGATGAAATTGTTGTCCAACCGCAACAATTCCAGGCGGTCTATCATAACGGGGTCGGGAAAAAGCTCTTTTTTAAGCACGGGCTGGCCTAAGATGTTATCCAGTTCTGTATAGTCGGTTTGTGGTTCAGCCTGACTGCCGGAAGCTTCAGGTGTGGCACAGGCCCCCAGGGCCAAAGTGCTACCAAAAGCGGTGGCGGAGGCTGATTTCAAAAAGTTTCGTCGAGATGGTTTCATGTGCTGTGTTGATTTCTTTTTAAACTCAATATTAGTATTATGTGGTTTGGGAAGCAAGTCTCATTTACTTTCTACCGCAAAGGGCGCAATAATTTGTGGATTGTCAAGTGTCAGCCATCTATCTTCACGCTGCAAATAGATGGCTGACACTTTTTTAGAAAATACTAAAAATCCTTAAAAGGCCCGCGGGATTCGGCGGCTGCCATTTCCTGCTGCCATTGGGCAAACTTATCTTGCATCATTTGCAAAATTTCAGGTTTGTCAGCTGATAAGTCGTTTTCTTCCCCTATATCGGTAGAAAGATCAAACAAACCTTGGTTTCTTTGGGTATTTACCCATTTCCACTGACCAACGCGGGCTGCTTCATCGCCCCGCAATTCCCAGTACATTTCTTGGCGGGCCGAAGCTTTTTTTTCCTGCAAAACAGGCAGCATATCAAAACCATCCAGTACGAGGGAATCGGGTTTTTGAATGTCCGAAGCATTGAGCAGGGTAGGGAAAATTTCCAATGCAGTTAAAAATTCATCACTTTCTCGCCCACTTTCAATCATGCCCGGCCATTTGATAATACAGGGCACGCGCACGCCCCCTTCCAAAAATCCTCCTTTTCTTCCGCGCAAAGGCGAGTTGTCTGAGCCAATGCCCCCGCCATTGTCTGAGAGGAAAATGACGATGGTATTTTCTTCCAGTCCATAATCTTGCACCGATTGCAGCACATTTCCGATGGCATCGTCCATGCGGGTAACGGCAGCCATATAGCCTCTCCTAAATTCTTCTTGTTGTGAAGTAGCTTCGGGGTATTTTTGCAGGTATTCCTCTGGTGCCTGTACCGATCTTCGTATTTCAGGTTGCAAATTGGAGGCAGAATGCGGCGCATTGAAAGGCAAATAAAGGAAAAAAGGCTTTTCATGGTTTTCCTGCAAAAACCGCAGGGCTTCCCTTTCAAACAAATCGGTGGTGTAGGTGCCACTATCCGCTTTGGTGGGTTCATTATTGTGGAACATGGATGGCACACCGTAACGCTCGTGCGTGAAATAATCGATGCCTGTGTTGACAAAACCGTAAAACGCATCAAAACCCTGTTGTAAAGGGAGGTAGCGTTTCAACTGCCCGAAATCCCACTTGCCGAAGATGCCGTTGGTATAACCTGCTTCTTTCAAAATTTCGGATATAAAAACTTCCCGCAAGTCGGTGCCCAAAACCCTTTCGGGGGAAGTGCTGTATTCTATGGGCGAGTATTCATGGCCTACATCCACCATTTCGTTGCGAAAGAGTTCGTATGTGCCGTTGCGTTGGGGATACCGCCCTGTGAGCAATCCGCTGCGGGAAGGCGTACACACCGAACTGGTTACATAAAAGCTGGTCAGCCGCACCCCTTCTGCCGCCAGTTGGTCCAAATGGGGCGTTTGAATATCCTCAGCCCCGTAACATCCCAGGTCGTGATAACCCTGGTCGTCTGATACGATGAGGATAATGTTAGTTGGTTTGGCAGAGGATGCAGTTGCTTCTTCTTTGAATGACTGACAGGCAAGGCCCGGCATGATAAGGAATAAAGAGAGAATAAATTTCAAAGGGGACTTTTTGATGTTCATGAGTAGGATTATTTGCACAGTGTTAAATGTGCAATATATTTAATTTTTCATTGCTCAGTATTGCTATACCCTTCTGTTTGGTATTGGTACAGCAAAGTGGAAAGTTTCCTAACCACATCGGGATATTGTACATATACATTGTTTTGTTCTGAGGGGTCATCATCCAGTTGGTACAGTTGGCCTTCCGTTTCTACGGGTTGGTTTTCTGAAGGTAAGTTTTTACTAAACCCACCAGAATCTTTTCCTAAAATCAGTTTCCATGCTCCTTCCCGAATGGCAAAAGTTCCATCAATAGAATGATGCACTACTGTTTTGCGGATAGGGTTGTTTATTGATTTTCCAAGTAAGTAAGGAGAAATATCGTAACTATCTTCTGCCTCAGCGCTTTGTAAAGGAATATCCAATATGGAAGAAAAGGTAGCCATAAGGTCAGTTAAACAAATGAGCTGATCATTTACCGTATTTGCAGGAATATGCCCTGGCCAGGAAGCAATGAAAGGCACCCGGTGCCCACCTTCCCAAATGTCCGCTTTCATCCCTCTCCAGGGCTGGCTGGGATCGTGCCCGTATTGTTTTACCGAACCAATAGCACCGTTCATGTTGGTGCCATCACGCTGGGGAGAACCGTTGTCTGATGTAAAAACGATAAAAGTATTGTCATAAACTCCAGCCTGCTTGAGTGTGCTTACAATTTGTCCAACCGACCAGTCTACTTCATAAACGAAATCACCATACAATCCAGCCTGGCTTTTACCCTTAAAATCATCAGTAGGTGCAATGGGCGTGTGGGGTGCTGTTAAGGCAAAATAGAGGAAGAAGGGTTGTTCTTTTTTTGCTGCTGTATTAATATAATTCACAGCTTTTTGGGTAATGGAAGGCATTACATTTTGTAGCTCCCAATCGGCTGTCATAGGGCCAGGGTAGCCGAATAGACTGTCTGGTTTTTGCAGGGCAGGAATCTGTTGCAGGTGGTCATTTTCAATAAAAGTATAAGGAGGAAAGTTTGGCACATCGTCCCCAAAATAATAGTCAAACCCGGCAGCCAAGGGGCCGCCTCCCAGGGGTTTGGTAAAATCTATTTTTTGCCACCATTCTTTTCGTCCTTCCAGACCATAATCGCCGATGGCAATGCTGTCGTTGGCATATCCTGTTGTTTTTGCAGGCCACCGCCAGCCCAGGTGCCATTTGCCGATGCAGGCCGTACTATAGCCGTTTTGTCGCAGCATTTTAGGCAGGGTAAGCCGATCGGGAGCAATCAGTGGCGGATCCCATGCCCACAGCACACTTTTTTTCAGGGCAGTGCGCCAGGCGTATCGTCCTGTGAGCAAACCATAGCGGGTGGGTGTACAAACGCTGCTGGGCGTATGGGCATCGGTAAACCGCATGCCTGAGCCTGCCAGTTGGTTGATGTGGGGCGTGGGTATTTTTGAAGTAGGATTGTAAACCTCCGGATCGCCATACCCCAGGTCATCGGCCAGGATAATGATGATATTGGGTAAAAGGGATTTCTCTTCAGTATCCGCATCGTGTTGGCAGGATACAAACAATAATAAGAAGAAAAAGAGAAATGGAGTTTTCATAAACACTTGTTTGCAACATAATTTGAAGTTTGGTATACATTAGAAAAACAGCCCCATATTATCCGGCTTATTTCCGGTTTCCAGCCAGATGAGGGATAATGACAAAATGCCCACACCGTCTACAGCATCGTATCTGTATTCGCCCGAATGGGAGCGAAACATATCAAAAGCAAAGAGCACATCTACGGATTCTTTGGCAACTTTTTCTGCCAGTTGTTTGTATGAATCCTCTTGCAGCGTTTCAGAACAGCTCAACAGAAAATGAATTACCCGTCCGTAATGCTCGGCATAAGCACCTTTGCCCTGCCTTGCTGGTAAAGATATTTCAATGATTTCAACCCATCGCTTCACTGCCTGAAGGTACACTTCTTTTTGGGTAAGCTGATATAATTTCAGGCAGCTTTCGGCCAGGGATATGGGATAATTGTGGGTAGGAAACAGCGGGTTCCAAATATCAGAATAATTGCCAGGCTTGTAAGGGTAATCGTCTCCCTCTTCCCGAAAAATAGGTTTCCCTGTTTCTTTGTGCAACATGCCGTAGTACTGCCCTGCCGCGGCATCGTATCCGTGAGATAACCATTGGGATACTACTTCATCAGCCATAATTCTCCACTTTTTGGCGTGGGAGATATCAACCATTTTAGCAGCAGTCAGCAGGCATCCGGCCCAAAGTCCCACTTCGGTGGTAGAAGTATAATTATCCCATCGGTTGCTGGTGGGGTCGTTGGTGAGTAGTCCCGTAGTGGCATCCCGGTGCTGGTAACTGAAGTTGGCAATTTTATCAGCCTGCTCCAGCAAGGTTTTATCTGCTGTTTTTTCATATAACCAAGCCAGGGAGTACATCGAAATACCTCCGGCTTCCAGAAATGCATGCCCTCGTTCTCCATCGGCATGGCGGTTAAACTCTCCGGTATTGGCATCGGATACGTGTTGTTTTACACTTTGCCGGATTTCCCCTTCTGTAGCTTCCGCGCCTACCTGCCAGATAGCCTCCCAGGCCGGGGCCAGTGGTCGGATTTCGTGCAAATCTCCTGTTTCTGTACTAAAGTCAACTGGTGTGGGCTGACTGCCAAATTTCATGGTGGTATCCTGAAAGGCATCATAATAGTAATGATTGCCCCAAAGGAAAACCCCGTTTTTGGCTACACAATTTGCCAAAAAATCTTTGATGTAATTACTGGCAGCTTGTTGGTAGTTTGCATTTCCAGTCAGCTTTGTTAGTGCATGTGCGGTTACAATAGAAGGCATGTCCCAGTAAAGAGTTGCCCCGCGGGGTGCATCCACAAATCGGTCCAGGTAAGCCCTTTGGGGAATATGGGGCAGGCGGGAAGCATCTTTGGGATAACGGCCTGTATACGTAGAAAGGCTCGCCATCCAGAAATGGGTGGTATCTGTTCCATACACATCCAGTCCTTTGCTAAGCTGTTTGTTGTAATGGGAAACGATGCGGTCTACATAACCGACACAATCTTCGGTGGCGTTTTGTGCCCATAGGTTCGTAGTGGAAATTCCTGTTAACAGAAGGAGTAAAAGATACAGTGCCAGGTTGCTGATATTCATTTGCGGTTTTTTTATGGCATAAAGGTATGAAAAAAATGAACGAGTGAAATTTTCCTGAGCTTATGTTGATTAGAGCATGGTTAAATTTTTAAAAATCTCTGATATTCAGTGCGTTGGCCAGGAAATTCAGCGGGCGTGCGTAGGCATTGTGCGTGGAAGCATTGAATATCCTAGAGTTTTTTGGTTCTTTTTGGGGCAATGCCAAAAAGAACAGGGCAGTAAAACTGACAAACTGAAATAATATTTCATATTTGAAAGAGTATAGCAAATAAAATTGTTAAACATGCTCTTACTACAAGAGTTTTGTCTAATTCAGACGAATAAAAAAACAGAAACCCTTCAAATTTTCAGCAGTATTTTGCTTCCACATGAAGGGTTTCATCTTTTTGAAATAAGCGGAGTGGGAAGTCCGCACTCCGAATTTGTTTGTGCTTATGGCCTTATCACGGTGCCATCGTATTTGCGAACGCGGCCGTATCCTGGAAACGATTCGGCGATGGGCCATTTGGCTGCTGCTTTTTCGTTGATATCCACACCCAGGCCGGGGGCTTCGTTGATGTGGGCGTATCCATCACCGCTGTAAGGCGCACCCGGAAACACTTCCTGCAATTCTTCTTTCACGGTTCTGTGCATTTCCTGAATACCGAAATTCCATACAGCCAGCGCAATATGTGTATTGGCCGCATGCCCGACCGGAGAGGTATCACCCGGGCCGTGCCAGGCCGTTTTTACATTGAACCACTCGCCCAACCGGGCTACTTTCATGGCAGGGGAAATGCCGCCTATTTGCGAAATATGAATTCTGATGAAGTCATACCACCTGTTTGTCATTGGGCCTACCCATTCGTGTGGGTTGTTTAATAACTCCCCCATGGCAATAGGTACACTGGTCTGCTTTCGTAATAGCTCAAAATAGCCCATGTTTTCAGGAGAGAAAGGGTCTTCTATGAAGAAGGGGCGATATTCCTCCAGTTCTCTGCAAAGGTTAATGGCATCATTGGGCTGGATGCGTTCGTGGATGTCATGGCAAAGCTCAATACGGTCTCCACATACTTTTCGCACTGTTTCAAACATTTTGGGAACCCCTTTGAGGTAGGCATGCTGGTCCATAAAACCATCGGTCTCGCTTCCAAAGCCAGCCTCTTTAAAATCAGGCTCCATATCGCTCACGCCGCCGTAACCACCCATTTGTATGCGCACGTGTTTATAACCCATTTCCATATACTCCTGTACATTTTCAGCTACCGCTTCCGGGCTGCGGCCATTCGCATGTGTGTAAGTAGGAGGGGCAAAGCGCACTTTCCCGCCCAGCAGGTCATATACAGGCATATTCGCCCGCTTTCCTTTGATGTCCCAAAGTGCCTGGTCCAGTCCGCTGAGGGCATTGTTGAGTACGGGGCCATTACGCCAGTAAGAACTTTGGTAGGCGGCCTGCCACATATCTTCAATATTATCAGCGCTTTTTCCAATACAAAAATCAGTTAGGTACTTATTGATGGCGGTTACCACGGCATGGGCACGTTGTGTGAAGGTGGCGCATCCTAAGCCGTACAATCCGGGTTCGCTGGTTTCTACTTTTACGACTACCAGATTGGCTCCGGAGCCGCCAGGGCGGGTGGCAATAGCTTTTACATTGGTTATTTTCAAAGGAGGAAGCCCTTTGGTAGCTTGCTTGTATTTTTTGGCAGTGTTGCCTTTTGCCATAGCTTCCTCACTTATACCCAAAGTACCCATTGTTCCTCCGGCCAGTCCTAATCCTAAATTCTTCAATAAATTTCTTCTGTTCATGTGTTTAGTTTATTTAAAAATTTGAAAAATGTTATAAGGTCCTTGCAAAAGAGAATGTCAGGCTTAATTCTTTCTGGTAAAATCAATGAGTTTTCCTTTCAGCTCTTCTTTTATTTCAAGAAAAGTAGTGCTATCGGCCAGGTTGTGCCATTCATTTGGGTCAGCCTGATGGTCATACAGTTCTTCTTCACCATTGGTGCATAAGATATAGCGGTAACGATCGGTGCGAAGGGTGGCGTGATGGTCTTGTGGGCGGCTGGTCATGCTTGCTTCTTTTACCATCCCGGATTGGCTGGAAACATAAGTAAGGGCAAAATCGGGACCTGACCAGGTGGCACTTTCAGGGTTTTCCAGGAAGGGGCGCAGGCTGTTTCCGTCCAGCTTTTTCCGGTTGGTAGCAGCATTGGGTTCGGGCGGTAAACTGCACAAGTCTACCAGGGTAGGGTAAATATCAATGAGTGAAGTAGGCTGGTTGGTTTTTGCCCCTTTTACAATGCCGGGGCCAGCCCATACGAACGGGATACGGGTAGACTCTTCCCATAAAGAGTGTTTGTACACCCAGTTTTTTTGCCCCATGTGGTAACCATGATCGCTACCCAGCACAATAATGGTGTTATCAGCATACTCACTATTTTCCAGGGCATCCAGTACTTTGCCAATTTGGTCATCTACAAAGGCTACGCAGGCAAGGTAGGCCTGTGTCCATCGTTTCAGGCCGTTATCTATTTTATGGAGCTGGGTGTAATTATCAATACCATCGAGCCGGCCGTTGCCATAATTGTAATCGCGCACCAGGGTTTCGGCGCAGTCGGCTGTATCGTTGGGTAAAATCTCTGCCAGTAGGACTGATTCCAGTGGAAACATATCAAAATACTTTTGTGGAGCCACGTGGGGCACGTGCGGGCGAACAAAGCCTACACACATTAAGAAGGGCTTATCATAAGATTTTTGTAATTTTTCGCTTGCCCAGTTGGCATACAATTCGTCAGGCATTAAATCCCGTTCTTCCGCGTTTTTGTAGTAAAATGGCTTTTTGTACAGCCGCCAGCCTTTGAAGCCGGGAATTCCATTGTCAGGGTCGGGCGCGTATTCGGGTACATTGGAGAGGGGGGTGATGGTTAGGTCCGTGTAATTTCCCGGCTGGCTGCCTTCCATCAGCGCTGCGGGTAAGCCGGGGTGGGGTACGTTATGGCCTGTTTTTGACGCGTCTTTGCCATCCCAGGGGTAGGGGCCAAAGCTGGAAGGGTAGCCGTAGCCATATTCTCCATCTTTGTTAATCCATACGGTGGTATCAGGCGAGCCATGATGCTGAATTTTTCCGGTGCCATATACCTGGTAACCATTGTCGCGAAAATGTTCTACAAAAGTTTTTGCGTCTTTTAAAACCGGGTTTTTCCTAAAATCATAACCCAATCCGCCGAAATACCCGGAAGTATGCGGATACAGTCCGGTGGTCATGCTGGCCCGGCTGGGGGCGCACAAAGGGGCGTTGGAATGGGCATTAGTAAAAGTAACCCCCATGTTCATGAGCCGGTCAATGTTGGGTGTTATTGCCTGCGGATGTCCGCCGAGTGCTTGCACGGCATCGTTAAGGTCATCTACCATGATGAACAGCACATTGGGAGGGTTTTGGGTTGTTTCACCTTGCTTTTCAGTATGGCAAGCTATAGATAATGCCAGTAATAGAATGAAGCTGTAACTTTTCGTTCGTTTGTAATACATTAGTTACGTAGTTGTAAAGACGCTATAAAATAAGGCTGTACTTGTTGAAGAACAGGTTTGTATTATGATGAAAAGGATGGTGATCATCAGCTGTGTGATACAGCCAACAGGCATTAAGAATTGGGAAAGAACCGACCTGACTGCTAGGTACAGCCAAGTCGGGTAATAAAGGAACAATTAATTAATCAAAGGGACTACTCAACATCCCACCAAACCCGGGTATCCAGCTTATCTGGCCCTTGCCGGCTGATGGCTGCATTGATATTTTCCAGGTTGTTTGTATACTCACTTACACTATAATCCATTCGGCGGATGAAATCACCGTCAATTCCACTTTGAGGGTATGGATTGGGGGTTAAAACCGGATATCCGCTCCGGCGCCAGTTGGCAAATGCCTCTTCTGCATTAAAAAGAGAGGCAACCCAGTATTGGACATTGATTTGTTCCATTTCCTTTCCGGCTACCAAAGATTGCGCCCCGATGTAATTGGAAATCTCTGACTCAGGAATGCTCATATTGGCATCATGAATGGCCAGTTGCTCCATGTGGGCGCGGATACCATTTTCATAATACATGGAGGCAGTCCCCTGTACCCAGCCCCTTACCACACCTTCTGCCAGCAGCAACTGAGTTTGGGCATAGGTAAGCATGAAAAAGGGTGCGGTTTGCTTGCCTATCGTGTTTCTGTCAAACTGGGTATATCCATAAAAGCTACCCACTCCGTCGGCTTCAGCCCTGGGAACAATAGAGTTGTTATCATAGCCCATTGGAAATCCTATCTGGTCTGCCGGGTCTCGGGTAGCCACCGCTTCGGTTTGGGTACCCCCATTAATTGCACCCACATACCTGACGGCCAACACATCTAAGCGGGGATCATCATTGGCATGAAAATAATCCATCAAAGGTTTGGCCATATAATAGTTGGCAGCTTCTGACCCATTGAGCTGGGCTCCCACTATATTGGGGAAGTTGGACGAATGGCGCACCATCGCAATGTCATCATTAGACTGCATCACGCCCCCGGCTACGGCTTTTTTAACAAATTCCTCCGCTTTGGCAGGCTTTACCTTGGTAAGACGCATGGCTGCCCGCAGCATGAGCGAATAGCCAAATCGTTTCCATTTGGTTATGTCCCCTGCATATAGAACATCACCGGCCTCAATGCGGCCACTTGCATCCAAAGCCGCTGTGGCAGCTTCCAATTCGCTTAAAATATAGTCATAAATTGCCTCCTGCGTATCATAAACGGGCTGGCCCTCACCTTCTATATACCCCAATCCGGCATTGATGAATGGAACATCCCCATAGGTATCTGTCAGAACCATGCCACTAAATGCCCGAAGGATCCTTGCCATGTTATAGACGTTAGACCGGCTGGGGTCATCTTTAGTTTTTGAGATAACATCCACGGTATTCCGGATCACATTCTCATAATTCATATCCCAGTGGTTATCCATATAAGTAAAGTTTTCCTGATTGTAGTTGGCTCCCGCCAAAGAAACCCCAAAAGGGGTGACCATTTGTTGTACAATGGAAATTTCATAGTTCAGGGTATGTCTGTCCCAATGAGAGGAAGTCCTATAGACTGCATGGTTTAGTACATACACAGGGTCTAACTCATTAATGGCAATATCGCTGGTATTCAGTTCATCAAATCCTTCATCACAGCTTGTATTTATCATACATAAGCTGAAGACAGAGAGTAGTATTAAAATATTTAATTTTTTCATCTTAATCGGTATTTAATGTCAATAATAGGATCAACAGGAAAATTCCCCTTAAAACTTCACATTCAGGTTAAAGCCATAGCTACGCACCATTGGGAGCGCAATGTCTTGCGTACCGTCAATCTGATGTACCTGCTCCGGGTCCATATTTTCCGTCCATCTTTTGAAGGTATACACATTGTTGGCCACCGCGCTCAGGGTAAGCCCTTGCAATGGCAGGAAGTTAGCTATACCAGGGATGCGAATAAAATCATACCCAATGGTAATCTGACGGAATTTCCAGAAACCGGCATTGTACACAAAGTCTTCACGAATGCGGGCATCTGCTTCATAGAAGGTTTGTAATTCCACCTGCGTCTCGTTGATCGAACCGTCGGGCGTTACACCATCCCCAACTACATACCCTTGCTCACGGCCAATCAGGGTTTTCTGATGTTTTCCATGGCGCACAAAATCAAATTCAGCAGAGGAGATGAGGTCATGCCCTAATTTGAAGTCAATCAGGAATGAGGCCGTCAGCCCTTTGTAATTGAAAGAGTTGGTAATGCCACCTATCCATTTGGGAATGGCGCTGCCCAACGGGATTTCTTCAGCCGTTTGTTCAGGCAACCCACTGTTGGCATTGAATATTTTCCGGCCTTGCTCATCCCGTAAGTAACCTCGGTTGTAGATTTGCCCCAGTGGACCACCGACTACCTGCCGGATGGTGCCCCCGATAGAAATATCACTATCATCTAAACCCAGTTTCAATACTTCAGATTCATTATAAGCACCATTGAAGGAAATATCCCAGGAGAAGGCTTCGTTGCGGATAGGGGTAATATTCAAGAGCATTTCAAATCCTCTGTTCACGCCTTCACCCACATTGATCAATTGTGAAGTGTAGCCTGAAGTATTAGAAACGGCGGCCGCTAAAATTTGATCTATACTGAGTTTGTTGTAATAGGCAAAATCCAGGCTAACCCGGTCAAACATATTTACATTAAAGCCTATTTCGAACTCTTTTACCCGCATGGGGCGCAGGCTTGGGTTAGGAATAGTAGTAGTACTGATGGTTCCTAAAGGTTGAACGGAATTAGGCCCTAGGAATAAATTACTATTAATATTATAACCCAGGGTCTGTGAGAATGGATCCACATCCGTATCGCTCCCTACTTCAGCGTAGGCAGCCCTTATTTGCCCAAAGTTGAGCCAGTTAGGCAAGCCTGCAAAAGCTTGTGAGAATACAAAGCTACCGGAAACTGATGGATATAGCACACTTCTTTCTTCAGGTGAGAGGGTAGAAAACCAGTCGTTGCGGGCCGTAACGTTCAAAAACAGGTAATCATTGTAAGAAAATTCAGCAGCCCCGTATATGGAATTGACCTTGCGTTCTGAGTATTCATAAAGAGGATCCCTTACACGTGTATTCGCTACTGTATACAAAAAGGGAACAATAAAATCCTGTCCCCGAATACTGTTCCGGTCAAATCGGCGATACATCGTATTTCCACCAAGTGTCAGGCTAACCTTGAATTTTTCATTAAAATCCTTTTCAGCCCCAATTAAAAAATCGGAGTTAATTTCCCTGAACGTTCGCTCGTCCTGGGTAACGGCACCATTCACAAACCCTGGAGGAGCCGGGGCAATACCAGCCATCAGGGAGGGGAAATTCAGTGTCTGGTCCTGTGAGTAAAAATCCTGTCCAACCCTGCCTTGCAAGTAAAGCCAGTCGGTGAAATTATACCGCATGGTGATGTTACCATAAATACGGTCGCGGTCCACTTCATTGAAGTGATCGTTGACAGAAAGATAGGGATTCGTCCGGTTTCTAAAGCGGGAGAAAATGATCTCATTCCCATTTTCATCCCTTTGGTTTCTTTCCAAAACATCCAAAGGCATGGAGTTGGCCAGGGTGTAGATGGTTTTGGTAGAAGTCATATTCTGAGCTACAATCTGGGGTGGATTGTGGTGGATTTCCCTGCTGTAATTAATGTTTCCTGAAACCGTAAATTTATTGGTAATACTTTGGGTAAATCCAAGGCTGACATTGTACCTGTCGAAACCTGAGTTTGGCGTAATGCCATCATTGTCCAACTGTGATAATGAAAGGTTGAAACCTCCATTTTCGCCACTTCCCGCTACGGAAAGCGTGTTGGTAAAAGTATATCCACCTTCATAAAAATCAGTGATCTGATTTTTTTGGGGCACATACGGCACTTCTTCATTATCATATAATATCTGAGTCATTCCAGGCTCAAATTTTTCCCCAAAGCTCCACACACCAGAATCGGGGAAGGGGGTAGTTGGCCTACTGCCCTTTTCACCTTGCCCATATACATATTGAAAATCCGTATCGTCAACAGGCTTGTCAATGGTGAAGTTAGAATTCCAGGTTACGCCTATGCCCTTTTTCTGTCCGCGGGTTTTGGTAGTAATCATGATGACGCCATCTTTGGCGCGAGAACCATATAAAGCCGCGGCTGCCCCTCCTTTCAATACTGTCATTGACTCAATGATGTCAGGGTTGATACTGAGCAACCCGTCACCTGCATCTGAATTATTGCCCCCCTCCTGGGTACCTCCATACTGCCGGTCATTGCTAATAGGTACACCATCTACCACAATCAGGGGTTGGTTGGCTCCGGCAAAAGCAGACTGCCCCCGAATCCGTATGGTGCTTGACCCCCCCGCACCGGTAGCCATACCAGAAATATTTACTCCAGCTACCTTGCCTTGTAACGACTGAATAAAGTTGGTGGTACGGTTCACCGTTACTTCCTCAGGTTCCACTTTAGCGGTAGCGAATCCTAAACTTTTGGTTTCTTTTTTAATACCCAGTGCCGTTACTACTACTTCGCTCAGGGCCTGTACGTCGGCGGATAGAGCAATATTGATTACCGTACGGCCAGCAATTTCAATTTCTTCTGTCTCATAGCCTACTGAAGAATACACAAGGGTAGTAGCATTATCGGGTGCAGTAATCCTGTAGTTGCCATCAATATCCGTTACTGTACCAAGTGATGTGCCTTTCACCAGAATGTTTACTCCGGGTAATCCGGTTTCGCTGTCAGCATCTATTACCTGCCCTTGTATGGTTTTCTCCTGTGCAAATAAAGTAAGGGCACCAGACTGGGTAGAAAATTTTTCTAACCTCGAAAAGTTATTGCCACTTTCCTCTCCGGTATGGTGGGGGATTGTCGATTTTATTTTCTTGAACTGGCCATTAGAAGGTTTCATCTCTTTCACCACATAATAGTCGCCTACTTTTTTAACGCTCAGCGCCAGGGGTTGTAAAATTTCTTTCAACACCTTTTCCAGGGCGTTATCAGACTGACGTTTGAGGGAAGAGGCCTTGGAAGAATCTACAAATTTGTTTTCAATGGTTTTGTCTTCGTAGGCAAACCGGATTTTGTATTGTGCTTCCAGTTCTTGCAGCACTTTGTCCAGTGCAATATTGTTGCCTTGTCCGGGTTGGCTGGCCTCGTTGTAGTTGGGTGTCTTCACGTAATTGGTTGCTAACTCCTGTGCGTAGGAGGCAAAACCTACCAGGCAAACGAATAGTATGGCCATTATTTTGCCGAAAAGTTGTATAGTAATTCGCATAATTGATAAATTTAAAATTTGAAATGTGAGTCAGCCGCCAGCTTCTCGATGGCAAAAAAGAGAGTTGGCGGTTTTTTCTTTTTTAAATTGCCCGGAATAAGCATCGCAAATCTTTTCATATTTGGTTTTGGGTATTCGCATTTTGTGCTTTCCGGTTTGTTCGGCTTAGGGAGGGGTAAAAATTTTTTTCATGGCTTGGCTTAGTTTTTAATATTGATTTCATTTTCTGTTCGCTCTATTTCCACATCGAGTGACTCGGCAATCAGCACCAGCAGGGTTTCTACATTATGAGAAGGTATATTGGCTGTGAATTTTCTGTTAGCGAGTATTTCACCTTCAATATTTACTGAGTATCCATAGGTGTCTTCCAGCATTTGTGCAATGCTTTTAATGGGTGTGCTGTCAAAAGCAAACCGCCCCTCTTTCCAGGCGGTAAGCTGTGCCGGGTCAACAATCTTTTTATGGAACTTTTTGTCCGATACTGAGTAGGCTACCAGGTCGCCCGGTTGCATAATCATTGCTTCTTTTTGAGGGTCTGTTACTTTTACTTTTCCGGTATTCAATACCACCTGGGTTTTGTTACGGCGTGTATTCACATTAAACTTTGTACCCAGCACCTCTACCTGCAGGTTATTGGTATGTACAATAAATTTTGAAGGTGCAGGGTGTGCCAAATGATACACTTCAAAGAAGGCTTCCCCTTCCAGCCAAACCTCCCGGAGCGTTTCAGTTTTCTTCGTATGCTGCCAATCTTCCCATGCAGGGGAGAGCGTAAGCCTGGAATTTGCATTTAATATCACTACTGAGCTATCGGGCAATACAATTTGCTGTGTTTCCCCAAAGCCGGTGGCATAAAATGTATCAGTAGAATTAAAATAGAGGAAATAAGCAGCAGCAGCTATACACAAAATTCCTGTAATGGCGGCAGCCATACGCAACACCGGGAAGCGCAGTGTTGGCTGGCTTTTCTGAACAGGCACTTTTTTGTAGATTTCCGCCCAGGTACCTTTTAACATTTCTTCAGAAGTTCCGGGAGGTAACTTTTGCTGCGATGCCAGTTGTCGAAGTGCATCTTCATCCATGATCTCCACGAATTCTTCAGGAAAACCAGAACTTTCCAAATGGGCAAACACTTGTACCAACTCTTCTTCAGAACACTGGTTGCGTAAATATTTTAAGAATAGCTGTTTTTTGGAGAGGCTCACTTTTTTCGCTTTTTATATACTATCACAAATGAAAAAGCGAAAATGAGGGTTAGAGGTAATAAAATTTACATTGTTTTTAATAAATAATATTAATTTTGTTAAAAACAATCATTTTATTAGCGTTTTTTTGCTAAAATTTTAATAAAGTAACAGTCCCAAAAGTAGTACAAAGCTTACGCCTGCATGGAGTTCAAGGTATTTTTTTATGGTTTTTTCTGCTTTCACAATGTGGTCGCGAACGGTATGCTTTGATATTTCAAGGGTTTGGGCAATTTCATCATACTTTTTGCCTTCTTTGTAAAACATCATAAATACCATTTTTCGTTTAAAAGGCAGTTGGTTGAGGGCTTCATCGGCCAGGTTTTTATAATCGGCCCACACTGTCGGGTCTTCGGGGTGGCTTTGTTCCTGTAAAGCGTGCATCCTGATTTCCTGCTTGATATCCGACTCCTTGGTAGCCCTTTTCAGCAAGTTGATGATGCAGTGTTTTCCTATGGTGAAAAGGTAAGCTTTGAAAGAACCTTCGCGTTTGATACGCTTTCTGTTTTCCCACACTTTTACAAAAACTTCCTGCACTATATCCTTTGCCAGGGGCTCAGATTTGACAAAATTCAGGGCATGGAAATAAAGGGGTTCGTGGTATTTTTTGAAGACTTCCTCGAATGCATGTGCATTGCCTTGTTGTAAGGCTTTTATCAAGCGGTTATCTTCATTATTGCTTATATCTTCCATGAATTGAGGTGGAAATGAAGGCTTTAATTTACAATATTTAAATTAAATCAAAATATTTCAAATAAAGACTACAAAATCTCTTCAGAATTTGGAGCTAACTTTACGTTGTTATGAAGTTACTCATTGTTGAGGATAACAGGCATCTGGCACAAAATATAGAAGACTACCTCAAAGGGGAAGGAAATATCTGCGAATGTGCTTATACTTATCAGGAAGCTATTGATAAGATTGTGTCTTTTGGGTATGAAGTTTTGATCCTGGACATTATGCTGCCCGATGGCAATGGGCTGGATGTAATCAAGGCGCTTCGCAATATCAACTCCGAGGCAGGCGTGCTGATTGTTTCGGCCAAAGACTCTTTGGATGATAAAATTGAAGGACTCAACCTGGGAGCAGATGATTACCTTACCAAGCCCTTTCACCTTTCTGAACTAAACGCGCGCATCAAGGCGATTTACAGAAGAAAAAACCTCAACAATAATTCGGCGGTCATTTTTAATGAACTGAAGCTTGACACCGATGCCCGCACGTTGGAGGTATGTAAAAACCCGGTAGAGTTGACGCAAAAAGAATTTGACCTTTTGCTTTTTCTGCTAACCAATAAAAACCGGGTGATTACCAAGCAGTCTATTGCCGAATACCTGTGGGGCGATTATGTAGATGCTCTGGATTCTTTTGATTTTGTATACCAGCACATCAAAAACCTGCGGAAAAAGATTTTGCAGGCCGGTGGCTCAGACTATATACAGACGGTGTACGGACTAGGTTATAAATTTATTTCGACTACGGTATGAGATTATTATTAAAAACATCGCTGCTTTACCTGCTCATCATCATGGTGGTGTTTAGCATTGGAAGCATCATTACCTTCGATATTTTTGATGAAGAAATCCAGACTGAAACAGATAAGTTTCTGAAAGAACGCTTCTATATGCTACACGAAAGCCTGCTGGCCGGCGAACCTGCCCATCCATATCCGGGAGAGAAGCTCATTATAGATACGGTAAATTACCAGCCTGAGACAACTGGGCGCGCGTCTTTTCAGTTTAGTGATACCCTGGCCATGCACAAGTATTTGAAAAGGATGGAAGACCACCGCAAACTGGTGGGTTATGCCCAGGTGAACGACACCTATCTGCAACTAACGCTGTATGATGTTATCGTAGAAAAGGACGATATTATGGATGGAGTGGTGCAATCGCTCATCCGGCTTTTTGTTTTTCTGGGCATCGTGGTCATCATCAGTAGTTTCCTGATTTCCCACTTTTTGCTCAAACCATTTAATAAAACGCTGAGTGAGATTAAAAAATTTAACATCAAAGACCTGAAGCCCCTTTCCCTGGAAAAGACGAATACGAAAGAGTTTAACTCCCTGAACAGGTTTATTGAGCAAATGACCGAAAAGATGAGCCGTGATTATGGCAACTTAAAAGAGTTTTCTGAAAATGCTTCCCACGAATTGCAAACACCCCTGGCTATTGCTAAAGGTAAACTGGAATTACTGCTGCAATCGAATAATCTATCTGAAGAGCATCTGCACATGATAGAGACGGCATACCAGTCGATAGATTATATTTCAAAGTTGAGTAAGTCGTTGATGTTGCTTACAAAAATAGAGAACCAGGAATTTTCTGATTTTCAACAGATCAACTTTTCTGCGCAACTCAATGATACGCTGGTTGAATTTGATGAATTGATTGTGTTGAAAAATATCAATCTGGATAGTGAAATAGAATCTGATTTTTATATTTCAAACCATGTGATGTTATCAAAAATATTGATAAATAATCTTTTCAATAATGCGATAAAGCACAATACCCACGGTGGTAACATCAAGATAGTGCTTCATGGTGACAAGCTGGAAATTTATAATACGGGCGAACCACTGAAAGAAGCGCCGGAAGCGTTGTTTGAGCGCTTTAAGAAAGATAACCAGTCAAGCGAGTCAATGGGATTGGGACTGGCTATTGTAAAAAAAATATGCGACGTGAGCGGTTATCATATTCGCTACAATTACCAAAATGGATGGCATCATATTACGGTAATCATGCGAAAAATAATAAATTCAGAATTGCTTCAGAATTCTTACAAAATTGAATCAGAGTCTGTTCCTATATTTGATAAAAAATAGCAGCAAGTTACAAGCCACATGCCAATTTAGCTTACGGCTAACAGCTTGAATCTTAAAAAAATCCTGAATGAAAACATTGTACACAAAGGCACTTATGCTTTTAATGCTATCTGCATTATTTTTCGTACCCGGTAAAATCCTGGCACATAACCAAAATAGTGCGATGGCAGATACGGCAACTGTTAAAGTTACCGGAACAGTGTATGATAATGAAAACAAAGAGCCCCTGGCTTATGCCTCAGTAGCCATTCTTAACAAACAAGACAGCACGCTCATAGACGGCGTTGTTACCGATGAAAAAGGAGGGTTTATGTTGGAAACTGCCCGGAAAGATTTTATGGTACGGGTTGAGTTTTTGTCGTACGAGTCTAAGTATTTTTCAGATTTTTCACGACAAAAAAACGGTGTTGTACAGCTCAATGACATATTTCTTACGCCTTCCGATAAAATATTGGAAGAAGTAAAAATCAGAGGGAAGCGCGAACAGGTACAGATTGCCCTGGACAAGAAGATTTTCAATGTAAGCGAAGATATTTCACGCTTTGGTGGCAATGCACAGGACGTGTTGGATAACATTCCATCAGTAACTGTAGATGTAGACGGAAACGTGAGCCTGCGGGGTAGCGACAATGTGCGTATTTTGATCAATGGGAAGCAGTCAGGTCTTGTGGGTATCAGCGGTGCCGATGCCCTGCGGCAGTTGCCTTCCAATATGATTGAAAACGTAGAAGTGATAACCAACCCTTCGGCCAGGTACGATGCTGAGGGCATGGCGGGTGTGATTAACATTGTACTGAAAGAAGACCAGGCCAAAGGACTAAACGGGTCTTTTGATCTGTATGCCGGGTATCCGCACAATTACAGTGCTACGGCCAATGTTAATTACCGGCACAATAAATTCAACTTTTTTGGCAGCTATGGTTATCAGTACCGCAGCCGTCCCGGCAATGCTTACCAGCGGCGTACACACACACAGGGTGACTCAATAAACGTATTGGTACAAGACGAGGACTTTACCCGCTCTGAATATTCCCATAATTTCAGGATAGGGCTGGACTATATGTTTAACGAAAAAAACACACTCACCGGGGCTTTTTTCTACCAAACCGGGCATGGTACCAATATCAATGAAATCAACCAGTTGACTTATGACGGTGACGATAAGCTGATTGGTGGAAAAGTGAGGAATTTTGAAGAAAAAGAAACCGAGCCAAACCTGGATTATAACCTTTCATACAAACACGATTTTGGCAAAAAGAACCATACTCTTACCGCCGATGTGAACTACACCTACGGCTATGAAGAAGAAGTCGCCGATATTGTAGAATCTTCTTATGCAGATGATGTTCCGGTAGATGGAGACCTGCTTACGCAATATTCAAGTATAAAAGAAACGCAGGACAACCTGGTAATACAGGCTGATTATATACAACCCATTTTTGGAAAAGGGCAGTTGGAGGCTGGGTATAAAGGCAGTATCCGTAATATCAACAATGATTATTATGTAGAAGAACTACAAGATGGCGAATGGGTTGAAATTCCTGAAGTGAGCAATCAGTTTGATTATGATGAAAATATTCATGCCCTTTATACCACCCTGGGCGATAAACAAGAGAAGTTCACTTATCAGTTGGGTGTACGCCTGGAGGCCACGCAAATTGGCACCCGCTTGCTGGAGTCTGATGAGCGCACGAATAAGGAATATGTTAACCTGTTCCCTACAGGGCATTTTGCCTATAACTTCAAAGATAACAATACCGCTCAAATCAGTTACAGCCGCCGTATCGACAGGCCCTATTACCGTTCGTTAAGCCCGTTTTACAATTACACCAACCCCTACTATATACGCACGGGCAATCCAGACCTTGATCCTGAGTTTACGCATTCCCTTGAACTGAGCCACATGAAAAACTGGGAAAAGACTTCTTTAAGTTCGGCAGTGTATTACAGGCATACCGATGGCGTAGTTGAACGTATCCAGTATGTGACTGATGATGGGGTTACCATTAGCCGACCCGAAAACCTTTCTACAGAAAATTCTATGGGCCTTGAGTTTGTCGTTTCTTCCGATATTTTTGAGTGGTGGCGGATGAACGGTAGTGCCAACTTTTTCCGCAGCATTGTAGATGGGGAAAACCTGGGGGAAAACTTTTATGCGGATACGTATAGCTGGTTTGCCCGCGTAAACTCACGCATGGACCTGAAAGTGGTTAATTTTCAGCTTATGTTTAACTACCGTGCCCCGGCCAAAACTACACAGGGAAGGCGCGACGCTTACAGCTACACAGATATAGCTTTTACCCGTGAGGTATTTGGGGATAAAGGCACTTTATCTTTGAAAGTGAGTGATGTATTCAATTCACGGATATACAGCGGCACCTCTGAAGGTGAGGACTTTTATATAGAAAGAGAATACCGGCGGTCGGTAAGGCAGGTAACATTAGGCTTTACGTTCCGCCTCAACCAGGAAAAACGCCGGGAACGGGAAGACGGTGGCTCCTTTGATGGTGGAGGCGATGAGTTTTAATCAGGTAAAAAAATAATGAATACGAGGTGGTGTTTCCGCGGGGCTGCTGCCGTAAGGTAGTTAGCCTCTGCGGAGACTTTCTCCAAAGCTAAAAGTAGGCAGCAGCAGTAGCAGGAGGCAGTCATGGGAATAAAAGACACAGACTGCCTCCTGCCACTGCCTGCAGCTACTACTACATTACGTTTTCTGCTTCTTCTTCTTTGCCGAAGGAAACAACACATTATTCAAAATAAGCCGGTAGCCGGGAGAATGGGGATGTAATTCCAGATTAGGGTATCTTCCGCGCCCACGGCCGGGTATGCGCTCCGGGTCATGCCCGCTGTAATACGTCCAGTGCCCTTTTCCAAATTCACCATAAATGTACCGTACCCTGTTGGCCTCAGCATTTTCTCCCAGTATGAGTGCCCCGGGTTTTACCAGTACTTTCTCAAAAGCGGTCGTTTGCCCGAAAAACTCCCTGATGACGTGCTCATGGTTTTGCGTAAGCAGGGCGGGCACAATATCCCACTTGGCCGAAAACTCAAACAGGGTGAAGTAATCGTCAATAGGCTCATAATAACTAAGCCGGCCGGTGTTGATATCAGAAAACCTCCGGCCCGATTCCAGGGTGAAGTTCTCAAAGGCAAATGATTTGCTGAAATCCAGTTTTTCCTGTATGTTCATGTCTACATCACCATCATCAGAATAGCTATTACTGAGGTCCATACCATTGGCTGCCAGGGCAATGTCAAAGGTTTCGGCACCCGAACACATGGCAAACAAATACCCGCCTGTGGCACAGAAGCTTCTGATTTTTTTGGTTACGTCAAACTTCATGGCAGGTACTGATGCATACCCGTACCGCATGGCCGTAGCTTCCTGCATTTCTGCTTCTAAAATGGCCGATGCCCTCCAGCGAAAACGATGAATTTGCCCGGTGAAATCTTCGTGGTGCAGGTGCAGCCAGTCAAAATTATCCAGCTCGTTCAGCAATACTTCTTCATCGTAAATCAACGTATAGGGGATTTCGGCAAAATCGAGTACGGCAATTACCGCATCTGTTTCATCCAGAATTAACTCGTTTTTTGGGGAATAGACGGCAATTTTCGGAGCTGTTTCCATCTTCACCGCATTCATGTTAATGCTTGGGGAGGCAATCTGATGCAAAAGTGCCTGTGTTTGTTCGTCGGTCAGGAACTCCAGGGAAACACCCCGTATGCCACACTCGTTCATTACGGTGGGTGAATAGGTAATCAGAAAACTTCCTCCCCGGTAATTCAGCAGCCAGTCTACAACCATGCCTTGCTGTAAGGTAAAATAAGCAATCCCATAAGCCTTTAAATGATTTTTCTGGGTTTCATCCATAGGAATCAGGATAGAAGCCGCATGGTTGACTGTAATGGAGAAAATAAGCAGGAGGGTAACCACAAATCTACACATAAGCTTTCTCGGTTAAGGGTGCTTACTAAAGTTCCTCATTTTTTCGCACAATTCCCAATAAAAGCCAACATACCACACCTGCTTGGTAAGCGTGCTACGCCTGCACAAGTCTTTCGGGGGTTATTCCTGATGGGCTTTCTGCCAAATCTTGTTTGGGTATGTATTTTTTTCCACAATTTGTCTCATTCTTACCCATTTGGTTTGTGGGTTTACATTAAGTGCTTGTTTATAAGTATTTGATTATCAATATGTTGGTAATATTACTTTTTTTGGCACAATTGTGTAAATACCTACCAAACTTATCTATTCAGTATCATATAAAACACATTAACTCAGCTCATTATGAACAACTCAGGAAACGAATTATTCGCATCTGCTTCATCCTTAAAAGGTACTATTGTGAGGAATATATTGGACAAAAAAATAGGTGAAATTGAGGAGGTAGTGTTAGATGCTGCCGGCCAGGTTATATACGTTATTCTCCAGATAAATACCGGGTTTATGGGGATGAAAAACAGTTATTATATTGTGCCCTGGGAAGCTTTTCATTATGATTTGTTTCAGGACCAGGAACCAACGGTTGTTTTAGAAATGGATAATGATGAGTTGGAAAGAAAGTATGGTTACAGTAATAAAAACTGGCTCTTGATTCCGAAAAAATTTACCCAAAAACTCCTCAGGAATCAACGGGCTTCTTCCCTTACCCTATCCTGACGAACTTTTTCTACCTGTTTAGGATGAATCCATCCCTTGCTTGCCGCATGTTGTGCAGCATCTTCTGAATGCTGGCAGGAAAGCAGGGGAATATTCAATTTTTCCAGTTTATTGGCTATTTTTCTAACGTTTGTATCACGCTCATTTTTACTCACATCACGTATATAAATGGCCAGCACTTTATCAGTATGTTCATGGGCAATTTCTTCATAGATTTCCGCATCTTTTTGCCCGCTATCTCCAATGAGTATAAAGGGCAAATCGGGATATGCTTCAAATATTCTATCAATTTTCTCCTTCTTATGGCTTGTATGGCCTGATTTGATGAATTTATCTTTATTAAGTCCCATATCCCTCAACAAAAAAGGGCCTTTTGGAATTTCATTTATTGTACAAAAGTGAACAAGCAAGTCATACAGGTTCCAGGGGCTGCTGGATACATAAAAGACGGGGTTGTGTTGTTTTTCATCACTTCCTTTTTGTAAAGCCTGATACAAGGCAGCTACGCCCTCAAAGGGTTTTCGGGTCTTGGCATTGTTGAGAAATATTAGCTTTCCTTTTTGAATAAGGTCGGTAGACCGGGAAACCAGAATGGTATCGTCCACATCCGAAATAACGCCAAATTGTGCGCTTGACGGAGGAATCATGATATTACCTGTGGCATGTACATCGCCCTGGTTGTCTGTGATTTGATCCTGAAGCGTAAATTTTATGTCATTCCAGATGCGTTTCGGGGCGATGGGTTCTTTTACTGGAAAACTCACTTCAAAGTATCCTTCGCTGTCAGTTGTCAGGATTTTCTCCTGTCCCTGAAAAACAGCCTGGATATTGGTATTGGGAATTTCGTCGCTTTCGTATCGTTTCAGCATTGTAATCATATTGCTCCACATGGAGGCGCTTTCTTCCGGGTGTGCAATTCCTTCGTCTTCCAGCAGCCTGCCTGATATATACACAGAAGTATGATTGCCAAATCCCCGGTAAGGTAATATAGTAAAGGGACCAAGCTTGTTTAGCTTTTTTTTGACAATAAATAAACTTTTATCATAGGCAGTTTCAATACCACTCAATAGTTTTAGTACAGTATCTTTCATGGGCAGGTACAATATAGCAGAAGCCAGAACTATTTGGATACAAGGCAAACCCTATACAAAGGCAACGCCTGTAACGTTCTGGCTTCTGTGATATATAGATGTTATTATGGTGTTATGGTCATCTTCTGACAAGTCCCATAATCAAGGAGATAACGAGCAATACCAAAAAGATGAAGAATATAATTTTAGCAATGGATGCGGCTCCGGCGGCAATACCTCCAAAACCAAAGATTGCTGCAATAATTGCGATAACGAGGAAAATGATTGTCCAGCGTAACATGATTTTATTGTTTAAGGTTGATAGTTGATTTAATTACCTTTTTAGTACGTAATAACTATGCCATTGCCTTAAATCGCTACAAATGGGGAAATTGGGTCAAAGAATGAAAGAAAATGAGGTTGTTTTGATTCGGTTTTGTAGAGTTATTTCTACAAAAATAGGTTTGGTCAAAGTTTGTCTTTTAGCGTTAAAAAGACTAACCCATTTAAGCCTCGTTGCAAACGAGGCCTATTCTATCGTCCTCATCTCCAGACGACCGGCGTCCTGGCGAGGATGCGATGGCATTTTTAACGCAAGGATATTGTTTCAGTATTTTAAGATGGGTGAGTGTGGCAAAACCTGTATAGTTGAGCATATATACCTCTTCTGGCAGGGAATTAATTTTTACTGCATTTTATTGATCATTGTGCTCAAGGGTACCTTGGCCTTCAACGGCTTTCTTAATTTTCCCTAATTCATTTACCAAAACGAAATCAACGCCATATTCAAAAAGTTGTAGCACTTCCTCGGGCGAGTCAGTACAACAGTAATTAATCTTTACATTATTGGCTTTCAGTACTTTTGTAAAAGATTTAATTTCAGGGTTAACAGGCACTTTATACAGTTGGATGAACTCGCTATCGCTGTCTAGGGTTAATTTCATATAATCCTCAGTATTGGGCTGCCTCTCCATATTACAAATGAATAATTCAGCACTTACTTCGTACGCTCCCCGGGCTGCTTCTGCTCCACAAGCAAGAAAAGCCTGGTGTTGCCTGTTTTCTTTGACTAAAACCTCCGCTACTTTCTTTCCCAGTTCCCTGCCTCCCTTGAGGTGTACATTGAGCCAGATATTTTCGGGCATTACAGCCAAAGCCTCTGTAAGGGTCGGAATTCTTTCATTTTTAAACTTTCTTGATTTCCAACTGCCCGCATCCAGTGCTTTGATTTGTTTGAGGGTATAGTCGTCAATTTTTCCTTTGCCATTTGTTGTCCTGTCCACTGTTTCATCGTGGAGTATTACAAGGTGCTTATCCTTTGTCATACGCACATCAAACTCTATCATTTCGGCCTGTTGCCGGATAGCTTCTTTAAATGCGGCAATTGTATTTTCAGGGTGGGTGTCCATAGCCCCACGATGTGCACAAACCCCATGATTGGGTAATTTATTTTGTGCAAATGCCGGTTGAAAAAAAAAGAATACAATTGTTAAAAGGATCCAGTACCTCATATAGTAATTCGTTTATATCATTTCGCCACAAAATGATAAGCAATACCGCAATTGTCGACACAATGTATATTATTGCTTCAACATTTTTAGGTGGGTGCGTGTGGCAAAATCTGTTAAAGTGAGTAAATATACACCTTGGGGAATATGCGAGATGCGGGTATTCAGCAGCTCATTCAACTCGTTTATATTTCCATTAACAGAGAGCAATAACCGCCCATGCATATCATGCAACTCTAATTGTAACGGCTGCTTTTTATCAGACTCAGCCAGCTGGTAAACAAGTTGAACATCGGTATTATTGCCAACCGGGTTCGGATATACACTAAAAGGGTGGGCAATGTGCTGGCTGCTTTGTACGAAGACAATGCGGCTGTAATCAAACTGCCCGTCAAAGTCAATTTGCTTGAGGCGGTAGTAGGTGTTTTGCCGGAGCTGTTCGTCAGCAAAGCCATACGTCTGGATTTCATTGGTGGTGCCGGCCCCGTCTACAAAACCCATGGGTTCGTAGTTTTTGCCGTCCAGTGACTTCTGCACTTCAAAACCTTTGTTGTTCAGTTCTGAAGCGGTTTTCCACTCCAGGGATGCTATACCGGGCGTTACCTCTTCACCCGCAAAACTAAGCCAGGTAACGGGGAGGGTGGAGCCGGCATCGCCTACGGAGAATTCGGAGAAGGAAGTGATGCCAACCACAAAAACATCGAATGGATCAGAGCCCGCAGGTGTATCCTCCACAACCTGCACCCATTCAGTATCATACTTAAATACTCTGACCATTGACCTATCAAAGGTAAGGCCTTCGTCTGATTCATTCCATTGTAAGAGTAAATTAACATTCAAACCGGCAGGAGTGGTGGTCGGGTCAATTACCCAAGTTCTATCTACTAAATCCTGAATTTGAGCTACCTCGTCACCTGATGTACCGTTATTCAATACTCCATCAAACGATCTGATAGCAAAACTTACATCAGTAGAGGAATTTCTTGTAATGGTACAAGGAGTATAGCTTATAAAAGTACCTATTGGAAAAATAACTCCAGAAAATCTAACAGTGGAACGAATTAGCACACCACTTCCATTCGTAATAATATACTTAGATGAAGTAGCACTTGCGATGCTTCCCCCACTGCCTATAGTAAGATCATTATTCCCCAATTCCACGCTTCCATTCGTCAGCGTTAATGTTCCATTCACCGTAACCCCCCCCTGCAATATACCATTACCCGTGGAAAGGTTCACGGTGAGGTTTTCATAAGTGCCTTCGGGTATGTTTTTATCGCCATCAGAGCCTACCGTAAAAGTGCCCCCTACGGTAATACTATTGCCATTGTCATTAAAACTGGCTCCTGCTACATAACTAATGGTGAGATTATTACCAATATCCAGGCTGGTAGCCGGAGAAGCCGCCAGGGTAAGGAAACCACTTGTTTTTGTAGAAGTGAGGTTTTGACAGGGAATGGTGCCGGTGCTGCTACTCGCCGTAAATGTTTGTCCTCCGGTGGCAGCGGTGGTAATCGTTAAATGGTCTTTCACATCAGCGGTAAAAGAGACGGCTCCCGTAAGAATAAAATCACCTTCCAGTGTAAGGGTAGCATCTTGCTCCACCGCCAAAGCAGCATCGCTTTCCATTTGGAAATCTCCGCGTACCGTAATATCAGTATCAATTTCTTTAGATGGGCTGGCTTGCCTGAGAATAAGGTCGCCATATGAGCCTGCGGCAACCACCTGATTACTGGCTCCTACATTTTCGTTATAGATGACAGTACTGGTAGTTCCCAGGGTGCCCATGGTGGGGGCCGTATTATTG
This sequence comes from Cyclobacteriaceae bacterium, assembly GCA_965230065.1. GTDB lineage: Bacteria > Bacteroidota > Bacteroidia > Cytophagales > Cyclobacteriaceae. The sequence goes on from OZ245942.1 coordinate 3,049,632, forward strand.
GTAACCTCCAGGGTTGAACCATTGCTTACATCTACGGTACCTGTAATGGTATAATCTTCCGGTAAAGTAAGTGTAGTACTGCCAATACCATCTCCAACAACTACTTTGCTGCCGGTGCCTGAAACAGTCCAGGCAGCATCTAAGGTAACTGAAGATTCTGTTATATTGAAGATTTGATCGGCACTGGTAAAATCAGGAGGAGGATTTCCACTGCCGTCAGGGTTATCTCCCCAATTATTTACGTTGGTCAAACTACCGGGCGGGTCGTAGTAATAATCTGTTTGAGCAAAAGATTCCCGGGCAGAAATAGCCATCATTATCAGGCTTAAAACAAAAAATGCCGCCCTTTTAAAAAATTTAGGTTGTATTGGCTGTATATGCATTGTTGTAAATAATAATCACTGGCCGCTTTTCTGTTACGAAAACAGGCCTTCCTCACACAATAAGGCATGAATTCCTGCCAATAGGGCAGAAAACAGGCAAACTATTGCGGCTAAAGGTAAATATTTTCTTATTAGAAAGAAAACATTTCCCGGGTAACAATTAACTGATTTCGTGTAATTTAAGCACAAAATTACGTAAGTTTTTTAACTGTACTTTGTGGTATTAAAATAGTTCTAAAAAACAAAAAAAAAATACTGAACCTTGCCGCATTTATTGCGGCCACCGTGGCGCGGCATCTCCTGCTAGGAAGCGGGAGACCCCGGAATTCGCTACTGTTCATCCGGGGAATCCACCTTAATTATATAAATATTTCGTGAAATTTTATGGCGTTTATAGCAATTGCTTACATGCGTAGGATGTAAGATTTGCTTGGCTTTTTTATGTGGTTACTTGAATTTTATGATCTTTGTTCCGGGAAATGGAATCATTAATTTGTCAGTTTAAGTATGCACGTTAAATCTATGCAAGAGCAGGCGTTTCTTCAGCACAGGCCCCTGCTTTTTTCTATTGCTTATGATATTCTCGGTGAAATTGAGGAAGCCGAAGATATCGTGCAGGATAGTTTTGAGCGCTGGCTGAAAGTCAACTACACCGACGTAAAATACCCGAAAGCCTATCTTTCTAAAATAACGGCACATCAGGCCTTAGACCGGCTGAAAATATTAAAAAAACAGCGGGAACACTATCCGGGGCAATGGTTGCCCGAACCTTGGGTGGAATACCAACCCGGGAGCCAGGCACAAAAAGATATTTTGCCGTATGCATTGCTGTGCACGTTGGAAAAATTGAACCCGGTAGAGCGTGCAGTGTTTATTTTACGGGAGTCTTTTGCGTTTGAGTATGCTGCTTTAGCAGATCTGTGTGAAACTTCTCAGGAAAACTGCCGAAAAATTTTTAGCAGGGCCAGGAAAAAAATACAAAATGCTAAACGCCAATCTGTCGTTGACCCTCAGCAACATCAATTATTAATAGAAAAATTTTTACAGGCATCCAAAGATGAAGCTGTTGATGAACTGGCCTCTTTGCTCAAAGAAGACATAGCCCTGTATTCGGATGGAGGCGGGAAGGCTGTGGCTGCCATGCATCCGTTATTTGGCGTGTCGGTTGTCAGCAAATTTTTAATAGGGGTTATCCGGAAAAAACAACAGGCTGCCCTTACCTATCGCTCGGTAGTTATCAACGGTTTGCCCGGGGCACTTTTGCTATTAGACGGGAAAAAAGACACATTGATTGCTTTTGATGGTGATGGGGAGAAAATCAGCCGTCTTTACTTTATCCGTAATCCCGATAAAATTTCTTTGTAAAAACCTGTCACAAAACAGGAGGGTTGCCGTCATATGGGTAAAAACCAAAGACGATGATGAAACAACCCAGATTACAACCCATAGAACATCCGAAAAACCTTTTGATGAAGCTGGCCTACTGGCTCACTAAAAGGAGGTTGGGAAAGGTAATTTCCCCTTTGAAAGTGATTTATGCCCGCTTGCCATTCGGCTTTGCCCGGTGGATGGGGCAGGTTGAAAACTTGTCGGCAAAACTAACCCTCCCAGCCGACCTTGTGTTGCTGATCAAAATATACGTAGCCCAACTCAATACCTGTAACTTTTGTATTGATATTGGCAAGGCGAAGGCAATGCAAAAATTCGGGAATGAAGAAAAAATTTTTGCCATAGCTGATTACCAGCAATCAGGTCTTTTTTCCAATTCCGAAAAGGCTGCCTTACGATTTGCAGAAGAGCTGACCCGGCACCGAAAAGTACCTGATGGCATTTTTCAAGAAGCACAACAGTTTTTTTCCGAAAAACAAATGGCAGAACTGGCCTGGGTAGTTACCAGCGAACATGTGTACAACCTGATGAATATTTCATTCAATATTGAGTCGGACGGGTTGTGCAGGTTGCAGGGGAAAAGCGCCGGCGTTATCAGTTAATACATTTGTTGCTCTTTTCTGGTAAAGTATAACCGTTAATAATTAACCATTAAGTATAATAATCATGCAAGAAAGAATAAAAATCAAAACACTGGAGCCCAAAGCCTATGAAGGAATGCTGGTATTGGAAGAGTACGTGCGCAGTACTGAGCTTAACCCCCTCTTCCGGAAACTGATAAAAATACGGGCATCACAACTCAATGGATGTGCCTACTGCATTCAGATGCACACCACAGAAGCCCGGAAAGCCGGCGAAAGTGAACAACGCATTTATGCCCTCAGTGCCTGGTGGGAATCGCCCTTATTTTCTGATGAAGAAAAAGCCTTGCTGGCCCTCACAGATGAAGTCACATTGATCAGTAAGGGAGGCGTATCTGAGGAAACCTATGCGCGTGCTTCACAATATTTTGATGCAAATACGCTGGCACAAATTATCATGCAAATTGTAGCTATCAATGGCTGGAACAGAATAGCCGTTTCTACACACATGATATACGGAAAGGATTGATTTTAAGCAGCATAAATCAGGCTGCCTTAGGGTGGCCTGACTGCTGAAAATGTATGTAATAGCGTATTGATAACGACATAATTTCGTTATATTTAACGGAAACATTTTTACCCATGACGGAAGTTCTTGATAAAAAATATTCGATAGAAGAATACCTGGCTCTGGAAAGAAAGGCAGCGGTAAAACACGAGTTTTATAATGGTAACATCATAGAAACGCCCGGAGGAACCCTTTATCATAATCTAATTGCCACTAATTTTGCGGTAGCCATAAGCACTGCACTAGAGAATAAAGAAAAAGAGTATTTGGTGCTTAACAGTGATACGAAAATTCAAATTCCGGCATTCAATCACTTTGTGTACCCTGATACTGTGGTAGTTTGCGAAAAGCCTGAGTTTTATGAAGGTCATAAAGATATAATTACGAATCCTATTTTGATTGTGGAAGTCATGTCCCCATCTTCTCAGATATATGATAAGGGAGAAAAATTTTATAAATATCGCACCCTTCCTTCCTTGCAGGAATATGTATTAGCGAACCAGGAACAGCCCTGGGTAAATGCCTTCTACCGTGAGAAGCCCAACACCTGGATTGATACCGTAGCAGATAACCTGGAAAATAGTATTTGCCTCCAATCTATAGATTGTAAAATATCGCTGAAAAGGCTTTATAAAAGCGTTGTGTTTGAGGAACGCTAAGGAATTATCCTCACAATTAAGTAGATTTTCAGGGAAATGTACCTTGCTTTCATTGCTTCGTGTGCAAAAATTTCTTAAATAGGGATTGCTAAACCAACAACCTTTATCAACTATGGAACAAGTAAGCCCTGCCGCTTCCTATGCCGAGCCCATGTCGGTCAAAGACTGGCTCATCACGCTCATTATAACTGCCATACCCCTTGTAGGCATCATTATGTTGTTTGTATGGGCTTTTGGCTCTGATACACACCCCAGCAAGCAAAACTGGGCCAAAGCCGGATTGATCATGGCTGCCATCGTCATTGTATTGTATATGATCTTTGGGGCTATTTTTGGCGCTATGTACTGGAGTAATATGCAGTAAAGGTAATTTACCGCATATACTAATACCCCGGCTTGTCTGGGCGACCCCGTGGCACACATAACGGTTGTTCGTTTTACCACAGCCCGGGTTAAAACTCTACAAACACGGCATCCCCCAACCGGATTTTTCCGCCTTCCAGTACCCTTGCCGTGATGCCGCCATGTCCACGCATGGCGTTATATCCTCCCGGGCCGAGGTTTTCCTCCATCCGTGAGCAGGGATGGCATTGCCCGGTGGTTTCCAGCAGTACTTCCCCAATGCGAAATTTTTTATCTTTAAGGGCCAGCAGGTTGATGCCCTTCACCACAATATTACGGCGAACCAGGGCGGGGTCTATTTTTTCCCTATTTAGCATAGAGGCTACGCCCAACAGGTGTTCGTGCTGGATGAGCGTTACCTGCCGCTTGTTGGTGGCTTTGCCCTGGTAATGGTCGCCTTCCAGCCCTTTGCCGGGAATTACATTCACTTCTTCTACCACCTGCACCGCCCCCCTTCGTTCAGGACGGATGCTGATCCAGGCTACGGAGCCTCTTTGTGGCAGGCTGTTCAATAATTGTTTCATCACAGGTTCTTCCATATCGCATAACTTTTGCTACTGCTAATTTATAGCTACCAGTCCTGAGCTGCAAGCATCAAGCTTTTACTTATGATTGCTTCGGCCTCCGATTGTAGCTTGCAGCTCGTAGCTATCATAATAAATTCTACGGTTCTGCGTTTGGAATAAGCATAAAACAGGTGTATGAAAAAGTTAATAGTGTTATGCAGTGCCCTGCTGCTGAGTGGTGTACTGTATGCCCAGCGGTTCAATACAACATTGGGTTTGCGGTTGGAAAAAGGTGATAAGATTGGCCTGAGTGCCCAGCAGCGTATTTTGGAGCATACCAGTTTGGAAGGAATTCTGGCTGCTGCTAACCGAGAGGTAGAAGCTAATTTTCTGATCAAACAACATTTCCCCCTCATTGGCAAGGCATTAAACATGTATCTGGGTGCCGGCGGGCATGTGGGCAATCTTAAAGACTATGGCATGACTTCCGGCGTAGATGCCATCATGGGGATTGAATACAAAATTCTCATTCTGCCTGTAGTAGTTTCCCTGGACTTTAAGCCCGCCTACCATTTTGCCCACGAAGACTGGGCCGATTTCTCTACCGCTTTTTCTGTTCGGTACGTTTTGGTAAAGTATAAAAATGGTGAGAAAAAAAGAAAGAAACGCCGCCGCCAAAAAGCCCGCGAACAACGCAGGGAAGAAAGGGGAGGTGTGTTTGATTTTCTGAAAAAAGACAAGCAGTAGGCAAGCAATTGACTTTTAGTCCATAGTCCACAGCCCATAGCTTTTTTAAGACTGTCGACTATGGACTGTGGACTAAAAGACTGCCCACTGCAACTGCCGCTGCCTACTTCCTCGCCATCAAATTACAAGACTCCACCATACGGATAAACTCCATACGATAGCCTTCTGTGTCTTCCCCTTTCGCTGCTTTGGCTAACTGAATTACTCCATCGTAAGTAAGGTCTCCCTTGAATTCAGAATCACGCAGCAACATACCGAAACCTGCTACAGAGGCTGCGAACCGGAAATTATCGGAGGTGTTTTTCAGGGAAACTTTACGGTCTTTCACCGCTTGTACAATAAGCTGGCTTTTGTTAGCATCCGGGGCTTTATAGCGCAGCTTGAGCGTCATCAACTCTGCTGAGTTGTAAGCCGAAGGGTCAATTTGCTGCTTTTGGTATTTGAGCGGGTCTACCAGATGCAAAGGTTCTTCAGTGGTTTCAGCACCAGCCGGAATAATTTCGTACATGGCGGTTACGGTATGGCCCGAACCCAGTTCCCCCGCGTCTTTTTTGTCGTTATTAAAATCTTCGTTTTTCAAAGCCCGGTTTTCGTACCCAATCAATCGGTAGGCCTGCACTTTGGCCGGGTTGAATTCTATCTGGAACTTCACATCTTTGGCGATGGTAAACAAAGTACCGCCAAACTCACTGACCAGCACTTTTTTGGCTTCCTGTATATTGTCGATATAAGCATAATTTCCGTTGCCTTTATCGGCCAGGAGTTCCATTTTAGAATCTTTATAATTGCTCATACCGAAACCCAAAACGGTAAGGAAAACCCCTTCTTCCCTTTTCTGTTCAATCAATCTTTCCATGGCTGCATTGCTGGAAACTCCGGTGTTAAAATCCCCATCGGTAGCCAAAATCACCCTGTTGTTTCCTTCTTTCTGAAAGTTTTCTTTTGCTACCTCGTACGCCAGACGAATGCCTTCACCCCCCGCTGTGGAGCCACCTGCCTGTAAGTTGTCAAGGGCTTGTAAAATCTTTTCCTTTTCTTGCCCGCTGGTAGAGGGCAACACCAAGCCTGCAGCCCCGGCATATACTACAATAGCCACGCGGTCAATAGGACGGATTTGGTCAATAAGCATCCTGAAACCAGCTTTGAGCAAAGGCAGTTTGTTAGGCGAGCTCATAGAACCAGACACATCAATCAGGAACACCAGGTTGGAAGGGGGCAGGTTTTCCGTAGGAATTTTTTTTCCCTGCAACCCAATATGTACGAGCTGGTGCTTTTCGTCCCAGGGGCAATCTGAAACTTCGGTATGCACGGCAAAGGGAACGTCATCTTTTGGCCCGGTATAGTCATAATCAAAATAATTGACCATTTCTTCAATGCGCACCGCGTCTTTGGGAGGCATTTGCCCCTGGTTGATAAACCGGCGGATGTTGCTGTACGAAGCCGCATCCACATCAATAGAAAAGGTAGAAAGCGGGTTTTTGGTAGCTTCCAGAAAAATATTTTCATGGATGGCCTCATATTCTTCCGTATTGAAATTGGGCAGGGCTTCATCTTCAGCCATGTAATAGCCCGGTGCCTGGGCAGGAACTGATTTTGAAACAGCACCTGTTACAGAACTCCTTTTTTCCTCGGCAAAAACTACCTCCACCACTTCACTCAGCTGCTGCACATCGGCATGCATTTTCACATTGATTTCTTGCTGTTCTTTTACTTTCACTTCCTGGGGTTCATAACCGATAAAAGAAAAAATCAACACTGTTTTTTCAGATGAAATTTGGATTTGGTATTCCCCGTTTACGTCTGTAACTGTACCGTTTTTTGTGCCTTTCTCAGTGATATTTACGCCGGGCAGCGGGCTGCCATCATCGGCATCGGTAACTTTTCCTGTAATTGTTCTTTCGGGCACCGTACGAAAAGTAAGGGCCGTTAACATAAATGTTGCGATAATAAAGATGTACTTGCTCATAACTTTTTTGTTTTTTCTTGTATGATGCAGGCACTCGCAGAATTCCATAAACTTTTTTGAAAAAAATATAGAAAGTGTCCGCTACCGTTCCCCAGGTTTGTGTCTTTACCTAGAGTATAAACTCATTTATTTATAACACCTAGAACCATGGTCTGTGGCACACAGAACATTTTGAAAATGCTGAAAATGCTGTTTTTAACCGTTCTGTGTGCCACAGACCGGGGCTTAGGGGACACTTAGGAAAACTTTGTCAAACTTCAGTTTTTCCTTAACTTGAAAAACATTGGATATAACGGTTTATGTTCTTCAAAAAAATCTTTCAAAAACCAGAAAAAGATGACGACGCACTCATCCGGCAATACAAAGCTACGGGTGACCTGGCGGTGCTGGGAGAACTATATGACCGCTACATGCATCTGGTTTTTGGCGTTTGTATGAAGTATTTGAAAGAGGAAGAAGCCGCCAAAGATGCTACCATGGATATTTTTGAAAAACTGGTTACCAGCCTGAAAACCCATGAAGTGCAAAACTTCAAAAGCTGGCTGCATGTGGTAGCCAAAAACCACTGCCTTATGCAACTGCGGACCGCCAAACGATTTGCTGAAAATGGTACGGCTGCTGACCTTACAAATATGGAATCAGAAGTGTTTCTGCATCCTAATGGTGAAGATACGGAAGAAGCGCAACTGTTGCTTATAGAAAAAGGCCTGGCAACCTTGTCGGGTGAACAAAAAGAATGTGTGGAGTTGTTTTATCTGCAACAAAAGTGCTATAAAGAAATTGTGGAAATCACCGGGTATGAACTGAAAAAGGTGAAAAGTTATATCCAAAATGGAAAAAGAAACTTGAAAATATTCGTTCAGGAATACAATGAGTAACAAACAGGAACATAACACCCCCCTGAGTGCCGAACTGATGCAAAAGTACAGGGAAGGCAAGCTTTCGCCCCGGGAAATGCACCGGGTAGAACGCCTGCTTCTGGAAAACCCTTTCTATGCCGAAGCCATGGAAGGGATGGACGAGATGGGTGAGAATGCTTCTTTGGATGTACCCATGGGCGATTTGAAAAGCCGGTTGCAACAACGGGCAGGCAATATGCAAAAAAGCATTCTTATGTACCGCCGTTCCTGGCAAATAGCAGCAGCGGTGGCATTGCTGGCCATATTTTCCTGGGTAGGGTATTTTTATTTTACCAATACACAAAACAATGAAGAAGAGCGAATGCTTTCTATGCAAAATGAGCCTGCTGAAAGCATTGAACCTGCTCCAGCCCCTGTAATTACAGAAGAAAGCACCCAAGACTTAGAGGAGGAAAAAGTAGCAGAACAGCTAAAAGACGAAATCATTTCAGTAAAGCCAGAAGAAGAAGCACCTGCGGGTAATGCGGAAGAGAAAGTTGTGCCTGAAGAGGAAATTGCCTACACCGATTTGGCAGAACCGGAAACTTTATCGCCTTTGGCTGCCCAGCCACCGGAAACAATGGCGGAAGAAGTACCTGATGAGCAACCGCTCGCTATTTCTAAAGTTCCTCAGGAAAATGCAGCACAGGCTTACCGGAGTTCCCGCTTACTGAAAAGTGCGGATATTGGTGCTGATGTGGAAGGAGAAGGACGCCCGCTTTATACATTAAAGGGCAGGGTGATTTCCAGCGAGGACAAATCGGCTGTCCCAGGTACGAATGTAATCATAAAAAATACCAGTACGGCCATCACTACCGACGTGGATGGGAACTTTCAACTGGAAGTGCCGGAAAACCAGAATGAAGTGGTGTTCAGTTCTATTGGTTATCAGACGAAAGAAAAAAAGATAACAGCGGCCGACTCTAACCTGACTGTCGTTTTGGAACCGGATGTGGAGGCACTGAGCGAAGTGGTAGTGATTGGTTACGGTGCACAGAAAAAAGAAGATGTGACCGGAATCACCAGGGCACAACCCTCGGCTGGGTATGCTGCTTACAAAAGCTACCTCAAAGAAAATCTGCAATATCCCCAAGCTGCCAGGGAAAATAATATCGAAGGCGTGGTAAAAGTTGCTTTTGAAGTAAGTCCCACTGGAAAGCTACAGGATTTTTCTATTCAAAAATCACTGGGCTACGGCTGCGATGAAGAAGCCATCCGCCTCATTAAAGAAGGGCCGGGCTGGAAGGCTGCCACTTCCGGTGGCGAAGCAGTTTCTCAAAATATTACGGTGAAGGTGAGGTTTTCGATGAAAGATTGAATTTTATTGATGAATTGACAATCATTCAACATCGGATTTCTCAGCTTTCATACCCTTTGATATTTTTCTGTATTTTTCACCCCAATCTGCAATGCTCTGGAGCATTGGGCGCATGGTTAAGCCCAGTTCGGTAAGTTCATATTCTACCCTTGGGGGCACTTCAGGATACACGATACGGTTCACCAGTTGGTCATTTTCCAATTCCCTTAACTGTGCAACGAGCATTCTCTCCGAAACATCCGGAATTTGCTTGCGGAGCTGACTGTACCTCAATTTTCCATTTGCTATCAGCCTCCATAGAATATTTGACTTCCATCTGCCGCCGATGAGCGAAAGAGCAAAGCCCATTCCACAGGTTGTATTAATCTTTTTTTCATTCAATGAGTTCGTAGAGTTTTTTTTTCTCATTTCTTACTTTTTTGTTAGTACTTAACAATTTTGTCAGTACTTACAAATTTAAAGTAGGGGCCATAGTTTTACAACCTCATACAGTAAAACTAAAAACAAATAACATGAACCGATTAAAAAACAAAGTTGCATTCATCACAGGCGGTAGCCGGGGCATGGGTGCGGCCATTGCTTTACGCCTGGCACAGGAAGGTGCTGATATCGTTTTTACACATTCAGGAAATCATCAGGAAAAGGCTGATGCTGTAATGGAACGGGTAAAAAAAGAGGGAGGCAGGGTAATGGAAATTGTAGCCGGCAACGAAAATGCTGAAGAACTGATAGCCGCAATTGATACGACTTTCAATGAATTTGGAAAGGTTGATATTCTTGTCAACAATGCTGCGATTGTTACAACAGGGCCATTTTTGGACCACACCCTGGAAGATTTCGATCGTATCATGGCAGTAAACGTTCGGGCAGTTTTCATTGCGTCAAAATATGCAGCCCAACACATGAAAGATGGTGGGCGGATTATTAATATAGGCAGTAATCTGGCAGAACGTCTTCCGATGCCAGGCATGAGTTTATACGCCATGAGTAAAACAGCCTTGATAGGATTAACCAAAGGGCTAGCCCGTGATCTGGGAAGCAGGCATATTTCTGTGAACTTGCTTCAGCCAGGTTCCACCAATACAGACATGAACCCGGAGGATGGTGAAATTGCACCCGCACAAAAAAGCATGATGGCTATCCAACGGTTTGCACAGCCCGATGAAATTGCAGGCCTGGTAGCTTACCTGGCCAGTGATGAAAGCCAGATGGTTACCGGAACTACCCTGACAATGGATGGAGGGTTTAATATTTGAATTTATTTTAAGAGGTGTATAACGCACCTCTTTTCTTTTCCTTTTAAGTCACAATAGTATTATTTTTCACAAAACACAGTATACCGTTGCAAAATATAATCCCATCCATATTCCGAATTCATCGCTTGTTGATACTCCTCAGCACCCTCTCCGTGGTTTTCAAAATGGGCATGTTCTAATTCAATACTTGTTGTTCCTGAATTTTCCTGAAAACTCACGGTAATTTCGCTGGCTTTATCCGGATTGGGTTCGGGAACCCGTTGTGGGCTGATTTGCCATTTAAAGGTGATTTTTTTGTTTTCCTCAACTTCTGTTACCCGTCCCCAGTCACAACGAAAGCCAAAAGGGCCAATTTCGGTGCAAAGGCCGTTTTTTTTAGCATCTATTTTTATCTCCTTCAAATGGTGCTGCGACCAGGTATATTCCTTAGGCCACCACGCATTAAATTGGTTTACGAATGCATTAAAGGCTTTTTCTTTTGTAATTGGGACTGTGATAGTTTTCTTAACCTTTTCCATGTTTATTTAAACTTTGGCCGTTGCCTGCTTTTTTCTTTTAATGTTGAGTTTTTTTACTAATAATAGCAAGCTGGTAAATGTCAAAAAAGCAGCAATGATATAAGGTATTCCCGGAAAATAAAATCCGGATGTATTATCCGAAGTAAAATATGAAAAGCTCATGGTCATCAAAGGTGGTGCGATAATCGTAGCCAGCCCCATTAAACTGCTCAGGCTGCCTTGTAATTCACCTTGTTCATTTTTTGGCACTAAGGCTGCTGCCATGCTTTGAAACCCAGTCCTTTGCACACTGCCTGTTACATACAATATCAATGCAGGAACAAGCAGCCACTGCCACGGGGTAAAAGCAATAAAGATAAGCCCTGTAATGGATAACACAAGCCCGAGCAAAGTCATGGATTTATCCCCAAGTTGCTTTGCTAAAACACCTACGAGCCAGGACTGCACAATTATTGATAAGAATCCAAGAAAGGCCAATGAATATCCAATAAATGCGGTATCCCAATTGAATTTTTCCATGGTGAAATAAGCCCAAACACTTGGCATACTATGGCCGGCAATAGCGATAAAGAACATGGCAATTGCCAAAGTGATGATCGTTGGAAATTTACTCAAATGTTTGAACGAGCCGAACGGGTTGGTCCTTTTACACTTTCCTTTTACCGTATAAGTCCATGTTTAGTTAACCTTCGCATTATCTTCAAGTTCAGCACATTCAAATCCTAGCCCAGCTATTTGCTTTTCAATCTGGACTGTGTGAATATCCTCATCACATTCCACACGCAATACCTTTTCCCAATCTTCCAGGTCTACATTGACGTGGTACACACCCTTCGTTTTTGTTAACTCACGGCATACCAGAGCGGCACTTTGTGCATTGTCAATATTAGACCTGAATACCAGTATTTGACAGCTTTTTACTGCTACCTGATTAAATTCCATCAATTTCATATCTGCGTCATATGTTAATACAAAATCTTTTCTTTTTTCCTTGTTCCTAAAATTATCAACCCTACGACAATAATTATTGCTATTGAATCAAGCAATGTATCTGTAAGGCCGCTTTTATTTTTTAATAATGTGCTACCAAAAATCAGATAATAATAGTTTCGTATCATTTTTATTAATTTTTTTAGTTTTGCTCAGAAAACCTCAAATCAGTTCTTAGGGAGCTTTTCAAGATTAAAACCTCATTTTATTCTCATTAAACACCAATTTCCAAATGCCCTGTCTTTTGTAATATACACTCGTGATTACCTGTAACAGTATGAATATCATGAAATTGACTACAGCGTTTAATACCGGCACCGTGTCAATAGGAAGAAAGTAGGCCATAAGTACCACAATCACAGCGTTCAGCAAAATGCCCACTCCCCAGATAACAGTGGATATTCTCCACACATGGCGAAAGTTAGGCACACTTGTCCAAAGTGCGTTCAAATGGTTTTTGGAGACTTTCATCTGTTGGAGCAGGTAAGCTGCTATGGTAAAGACTAAGGGCCTTTTAAAAAGCAGGGATGCCAAGAAACCACTCCCGATGACTGCGGTAAAAAAACCACCTTTGGCCAGCATAAAGCGTGCATTACCCGTAATAAAAGTCATGGCCACACTAAAGCCCAAAATCGCCAGCGTGAATATTACCAGAAAATCAATTTTCCGCTTCTTTATCATCTGATATAATTGAAAGCCCAGAATGGGCAGCGCACCTATCAGTAACGCAGAAAAGGCATTTACCCCCAACGCCCGAAGCCCATAGTATACGGCAAGGGGATAAACTATGCTGAACAGTATGGGAAAGCCCAGGTTGCGGATAAGGCCTGATATCCTCTTTTTCATTTCAAAAGGTGGGGCAGGAGGGGTTTTCGGTTTCCTTGATTTCTCAAAGTTATTTTCTTCCCGGTACATGGCCATTTAAATTGTTTTTTCTTTTCTCTGCTTTAGATTCTTGTTTTTTTCCGTTCGTTAAAGTCTGATTTTTTATTATTTCTGTTTTAAAATCGCCCAAATCAGGCTACTGAACCCGACAAGATTCAAGAGCGCCCGGGCCGAATGGGAGCATTCCCAATGCTTCCTGAGAAGTTCCCAGTTGGCTGGCAATTCGGTCCAGTTTAATGTCGCCTGGTTTGCAGGAAAAGTATAAATGAAAAAAATGCACAGGCTTATCACAAAAGTTGAAAGTGCAACAATTAAATATGGTAAAACGAATTTCTTTTTTCGCTCCATAAAAGCCCAGATACCTGTTAAGACGATTGCCCCTATTTCAAAAATTCCCAACAACGACCATCCGCGGTATATATTTTGAACGGTGAGATAATCGTCTTTTGACAAAGGCAATTTGTTGGGCATCTCGAGCAAATGAGCCATTAATGCCGATAGTGTTATCGCTACAAATAGAATCGTTGTAAACCGGAGTGCATTTTTCATCTTACCCTAACTTTAAACAAGTGCGTTTTCAAACAAATCTTTCATTTAACCCCTTTCCATCGAGAATTTGGGGTATACATTTTTCAACCCTTGATGCCCGGGTTTTGGATAGCTTGGCTCCTGAAAAATACAAAAGGTATCCTCTTTGCCGTCCGGGTGTTAATGCCTCAAAAGCAGTCTTTAAGGCAGGAATTTCATCTAATTTTTTTTGAAACTCTTCAGGAATGTTGAATTCCTCAGTCTTTTTTAAACTGACTTGCAATCCGGCTTTCTCCACTTCAATGGCTTCGTAAATATAGGCTTTGATAGTAGGTGCCAGCTTAATTATTTCCTGAAGGTTGGTGAACCGCAGTTGGCGTGCTGCCTGCACATGCTCCGTTTGTTGGATCAGGATACCTTCCTCATCCTTTAACAAGGCACCTTTGTGAAATAGCAGGGCGCAGTATTCTTTAAACCCATGTATTAATACGATGTTACTTTTCCGAAACGTGTAACAAGGAACACCCCACTTCAATTCTTCAGTCAGTCCGCAGTCAAGAACAATCGTTCTTAATTGCCCGTATGCTTCCTGCCATTTTGTGGCTTTATTAAAAAACCAATCAACTTTAGGATTCATAGTTGTTATTTTTCAGGTTCATAAATAAGTTGAACTACACCTGATTTGAATTGTCTCGTTTCAATCAGGTTAAGATCAAGCCTTCCACTTAAATTTCTAAATAATGGTTTCCCGGCACCTAAAACAGTCGGATGAACAGCCAGTCTATAAATATCAATTAGTTCAAGATTAATAAAAGTAGAAATAAGGCTGGCCCCACCATATAGCCAAATGTCTTTTCCTTTAGAATTTTTGATTTCTTCAACCTTCTTTGGTATGTCTGATGTTATAAGGGTAGCGTTGTCATATTGTCGTGGTTGAAAAGAGAATACATATTTTTGTTTTGAATGAACTGTTGTCCAAATTTTCTTTTCAGTATCTGTCGCTTTTGGGTCAGGTTGAAAATTTCCCCACATATCATAGCTTACCCGTCCATAAAAAATACTATCAATACTGTCAAGGAAGTTGTCAAAGCCCATATCATCGTCCAGCATACACCAATCAACTTCCCCATTTAACCCTTCGATAAATCCGTCAAGTGTTATTGCTAAATCCAAGATTATACGTCTCATTATTAGGGGTCTTTCAATGTTAATGTTCAAGATTATTTACTCAAATAATACACTTTCTGTATAAAACCAGTGTTGGATAAACTGTCCGAATTTCTGCTCTGCAAGCGACATGGCGCATGAAACAATCAAATTGAGCATCGACCGAGGCTTGAGACTTTTGTTGTGGGCAGGCTTTATTTTCATTTATTGGATGTTTTTGCTGAATTATAACTTTTAATAGTAGTAAAATATACCCAGAAAATAAATAATAATTGTAGCGGAATTCTAAACCATAAATAGTCAAGTCCGTTACCATCTAATTCTCCCGTTTGGTAATTAATATTTTCCATAGAAGCTTTAATATTTGCTGGTAAAATCCCAATAAAGAATAATATTAATGTCCAGCCTGTTTGCATTTTAATTTTCGGAGTTAATAATCCTATTGCAAATAATATTTCCAAGATTCCAGTAAAATATACAAGTGCTCTCTTAAAGGGAAACATGTCAGGAATCATTGCCATCATACCTTCTGTAAAAACAAAGTGTCCGATGGCTGTAAATATTAACATTGCACTCATTGCTATTTGTCCTGCCAATTGCCAATTAGACTTTTTCGTCCATAGTTTAATTACAATTAACCCAATTATGAAAACACTTAGTAAAACGATTAATGGTTTCATTTTTTCTTTTTTTTTCTGCTTGCGTACAGCGGATGAATAGCCGAAATCCCTATCGGGGAACTGATTTGCAAAAGACTTGGTGATACCAGTGCCCATATCTCCGCTTCATTTTTTCTACATAAAAGATCCCCACCCTAATTTTACTTTTACATAAAACCCATCGGGTGCGAATTTTTCCAAACCTGATAATTCCTGCTTTTCAAAATCCCAGTCTGTAATGAAAGGATGTAACTGATAGCCTGCCGAAACCCCTATGAACGGCTTTCTGGTTTTGCCTTTTCCCGTACTGATAAAGAAATCAGCGTTTACGCCGAGGTCCATGAGCATATAGCCAGCATGAATTTTATCAGGTTGTAGCAGGGTTTCACCGTTTTGCGCATAGTTTTGCCCTTCATCTATTCGGATCAGCGTACCGCCCCCGCCCAGTCCCAAAGTTGGGTAAAAAGCAATAGAAGGGGTTTGAACCAGTGTGTACCCGCCCTGTACCATGCCGTACCCGCCAAAAAGATTGGTTTCATATATTTCATTGGATGCAGAGGTGCCGAATTGCAAAACCCCTTGGCCCCCGAAATAAAATTTATTCAAAAATGCCCCACCCCCGATACCTATACTCATTTGAGAAGAGCTAAATGCAGGAAGGTCATATTTTTTCAGATCGTCATTTAAAGCTGAAATATCTGGAAAATGTAACCCGTAAGTAAGGTATGCCCCGCCACCTTTGAATATAGATGGATCGGGCTGTTGTGCATATAAATTTACATTCACCAAAAAGAGCGATATTAATAATAAAGCACATTTTCGCATGAGGCATGTTGTTTAGATAAACAATTCCAGACATCCCGTCTGGGATTTTCACGTATTTAAACAGTGCAAAGGTATGGGTATTAAGAGCGGCATAAAATGGGGGATTATGACAATATGAATGGACGATTATGCCATTTTTCATTCTTAACCTGGAAGTATGCGACAAATTCGGATCAGTATATTAATTACCCACGAGGCACTTATCGCGGCCATTGGCAATGCCCGGTATATGTTCCATATGGTGAACGGCTTTCTGCAAGAAGCTGAAAGGGAGCCTCTGTTTGATGTAAAGCTGGTTGGGAAAACCAAAAAGATTGGTTTAAACCGGGGCTTGTTTACCATCCAGGCCGATGATACCCTGGAAGAGGTAGAAGAAACCGATCTGATCATCATCCCACCCATGGGTGGGGATATGCAAACCGGGGTTCGGTTAAATAAAGAATATATATCTTGGGTAAAACAGCAGTATCAAAAAGGGGCTGAAGTGGCCAGCCTTTGTGTGGGGGCTTTTATATTGGCCGCCACCGGTTTGTTGAATGGAAAGCCTTGTTCTACCCATTGGCTAACAGCCAATGAGTTCAGGAGAAGGTTTCCGGAGGTGCGGTTGGTAGAAGATAAAGTCATTACCGATGATGATGGTTTGTATACCAGCGGGGGCGCTAACTCTTACTGGAACTTGTTGGTATACCTGATCGAAAAATATGTAGATCATGACATGGCCGTACGTACTTCAAAATACTTTGGCGTTGAAATGGACAGGGTTAATCAATCTCCTTTTATGATTTTTGAAGGTTGCAAAATGCACGATGATGAAACTGTGCAGCAGGCCCAAAAGTACATCGAGACGCATTATCAAGACAAGATAACTGTTGACCAACTAGTGCAAATGTCCTGTCTCGGACGGAGGACTTTTCACAGAAGGTTTAAAAAAGCAACACATTTTACGATTGTAGAATATATGCAAAAGGTGAAAGCGGAAGCAGCCAAAAAGCTGTTAGAGTCTGATAGGTTAACCGTTACCGAGGTTATGTTTGAAGTGGGATATAATGACCCCAAAGCCTTCAGGGAAGTTTTTAAGAAAGTAACCGGTGTTACCCCCCTGGAGTACCGGAATAGTTTCAGTGAGATGCTTGCAGGTTAAGTTTCAGTGAGATGCTTGCAGGTTAAAATAACCACTGAACTTTGACAAAGCTTAAAAGAGTTCTCCGTGCGGCGGTTCGTAGCATGATAGCTTTGTCAAAGTTTGTTTCACATCTGCCCAATTTTCAACACCGTATTCCAATTCCGCGTAGTGATGTTTTTTCCAAATTCTTTTTCCAATATTTTCATGGCATCTACCGAGCCGGACTTATCGAGGTCAAGTACAGAGAAAACAGTGTTTTTAAGTATTGAAATGATCTGATAAGCCCCATCGAGTGAAGTATAGGGAATAGAAAGATTGCTTTCAGGCACATCGGGGAGGAAGGTAGCATAAAGCCGTGTTTTCTTTGTTACATTTATTTTCTCAAACGGGTTGGCTGCCACCAGTTTTCCAATTTCATCGGCTGTGCGTATGATAACAGGCACGGGAAAACCAAAAGTGCTTTGTAAATGGGCTGCCAGCTTTTCTGCCAGTGCATTTTCATCTTCCTGCTCTGCTTCAAACACCACATTGCCCGTGTTCAGTAGGGTTTTTACATTTTGAAACCCCCTCTTTTCCAGGGTTTCCCGCAATGTTGCCATGGGCACTTTATGGTGCCCGCCTACGTTGATGCCACGGAGCAGGGCTACGTATTTTTGTTTCTCAGCCATATTTCATGATTTACTCTCTGTAATAGTTCTAATTACTGCGGAAGTTACTTCGGTGAGGTGATATAGGCCAGAAAATGCATCAGTTAAATTGGTAAGGCTAAAAAGCATGAAGACTTCGGAGCAAAATTCCTCTCCAGTGGAGAATGAAAGTAGGCAGTGGCAGCTGGCAGTCGTTTTATACTGCCAACTGCCGCTGCCTACTGCGAATCCCTTAAGCAGACAACTTCGCCACTTTTCCCCTTTCAATCACCCGCATGGCTTTCTCCTGGATTACTTCCTGCACGGTGCGTTTATGAATTTTGCTTTCCAGCCAGGAAATAATATCAAAGTAAATGAAAGCCCGCTTTTCATAAGGGTCTACCAGGGTGAGTAATTGCGACCTCAGTTGTTTGAAACGGGCAATCAGTTCCCCCTCGGTGGTGTCTTTGTTCAGGTTTCTCAAGAATTTCAGGATGTATTTCTGGTAATTGCCCAAGTCGTCTTTTTTCAGCAAAAAACGATAAGTAGACTTGATATAATAATCCACAATGTCGGAATTGCCCATTTCGTAATGATTGATGAGGTTCAGGATGCGGGCAAAGCAGTGAATATCTTCCCGCACATCCACATTTTGTTCATTGATGATTTTTTGCAGCCAATAGGCCGACATGCGGTAATTGCTGTCGCCAATATACATACAGGCAAATTTGTAGTAAAAAATAATGGCCGAGTGCTTGCCCAGTTTATCAATGAACTGGTCCAGCCCGTGTTTGATATGTGATATGACTGAAATGCCCCTGCTGAAATCGCCTGTGAGAAAATGCCGGTTGATGTCGTAAATGGTGATGGATTTAAACAACATCAGGCGGATGTTTTCATTTAGGGTAATGCCCTGCATCTTATAAATTGCCTTCAGCTTATTGCCCGAGGCCACATACTCCTGATACTTCTGCAAGCGGCTTTGGGTAAGCATCAGTTTATGAATACCACGTATGTACATTTCCGTTTTGATGGGGATAAACTCCGGGGAGTCATCAAACAAGTTCACCCACTTTTTGGCAAAATGATGGGCGTTATGAAAATCGTATACAAATAAATAATAAGAAACATATACGCTGAACAGGTTCAGTTTTTCATTGAATGTCAGATCATCTTCGTTAAATTCAGGCAGGTTGCGTTCAATAAATTCCCGCACTTCTTCATAATCATGCGCCTTCCGCACCAGCCCCGTTTTGATGTACCAGTTGTTCAGTTTTACCTGTATGTTGGATAGCAAATTGATATTATTAATGCGGTTGTTCACATCTTTCACTTCCCCAATGATTGCGTTCACCTTCTCCTGGTCGTCGGTATCAATACCCTGTGCTACTACTTGTTTTTCCCATTTTAGTATTTCAAGCACCTGCTCCAGGTTGTCGTTTTTCACGGCCAGCTTCTTAGCCTTTTTCAAAACTTTCAGGCATTGTTTGTACATACTTCTGTCAAATAGTATGCGCGCATAGTCAATATATTCCCTGATTTGGATATCCGCACTGTTTGAAAGGTGGTACAAACGAAGGCTGTGCAGGATGCGCTCATACAAATGGGCTTTCAGGTTAGAAAGTTGGGAGGCTTTGATGTCGGGGGCTTGTTGCAAAATGATTTCTTCATCAAAATCAGGCTGTTTATCAATCAAATCAAACAGGAGGATAATTTTTGCAGAAGATGCCTGTTTGCCTACTTGTAACTTGAAATACCGCTTTTCACCCTTGCTTAGTGATTTAATTAACAAAAATAAATAGTCTGATCTTTCCTTAGGCATCGTATTTATGTTTTATGAAATTTGAATATTATCGCACTAATTGGTAAATTAAATTGTTTTTTCTGCAGTTAGAAATCGTAAATATAAATCATTTTGGCTTTTTTAGGCCAAGACTAACATATAATTTCAGCCGTTGAAATAATTCAATAATTAAAAAGACCCGCTAATATGGAAGAACACGTGGATATTTTCGACACCACTTTGAGGGATGGTGAGCAGGTGCCGGGGTGTCAGTTGAATACCGAAGAAAAAGTAATCATTGCCAAGGCACTGGAAAGACTGGGCGTAGATATTATCGAAGCTGGTTTTCCTATTTCCAGTCCGGGCGACTTTAATTCTGTAGTTGAAATTTCCAAGGCTGTGAGCCATCCGGTAATC
Source organism: Cyclobacteriaceae bacterium (assembly GCA_965230065.1). Classification (GTDB taxonomy): domain Bacteria; phylum Bacteroidota; class Bacteroidia; order Cytophagales; family Cyclobacteriaceae. The sequence goes on from OZ245942.1 coordinate 3,069,827, forward strand.
ACCGCTTTGTCAAGGGCCGTAGAAAAAGATATTGACAGGGCAGCCGAAGCGCTGCAATATGCCAAGCGTCCCCGAATCCATACAGGCATTGGTACTTCCAAGCAGCATATTTTTTATAAACTCAACTCCACACCCGACAAAATTATTGAGAAAGCCGTAGCGGCTGTGGCCCATGCCAAAAAGTTTGTGGAAGATGTGGAGTTTTATGCAGAAGATGCCGGACGTACCGACAACGAATACCTGGCCCGTGTTTGCGAGGCCGTGGTAAAAGCAGGGGCTACAGTACTGAACATTCCGGATACTACCGGTTTTTGTTTGCCCGAAGAATACGGTGAAAAGATAAAATATTTGAAGGATAATGTAAAAAATATTGAAAAGGCTACTATTTCTACCCATTGCCACAACGATTTGGGCATGGCTACTGCCAATTCCATTGCGGCCATCCGCAATGGCGCCCGCCAGATAGAATGCACCATCAATGGTATTGGCGAGCGGGCTGGTAACACCTCCATGGAAGAAGTGGTAATGATTATGAAAAAACACCCTTCATTAGGTTTCAAAACCGGTATCAATACCAAACAAATTTATCCCATCAGCCAGTTGGTATCTAAAATGATGAACATGCCCATCCAGCCCAACAAAGCGGTGGTAGGGCAAAACGCTTTCTCACACTCTTCCGGTATCCACCAGGATGGCGTGATTAAGTTCCGCGAAAATTATGAAATCATTGACCCGATAGAAGTAGGGGTAAGTGAATCCTCTATTATCCTTACCGCCCGCTCAGGCAGGGCTGCCCTTCATTACAACCTGAAAAAAATCGGCGTTGAGCTATCTAAAGAGGAGTTGGACGAGGCGTATGAAAAGTTTCTGGAACTTGCAGATGAACTAAAGGTAGTACAAGACAACGACCTAAAAAAAATGCTGGAAAAGCTTCCTTTCAAAACAGTATAAAAACACTATTATTTATTTGATAAAATTTTCCTGAAGAAAGGGTTTCCTGTCTTCAGGAGTTTAATTTTGCTTCAACACTAATCATCGGAATTTATTTAACATGAGTGCAAAAACATTATTTGACAAGATCTGGGACAGCCACGTGGTAAACAGTATAGAAAACGGCCCGGATGTACTGTACATCGACCGCCATTTCATTCACGAAGTTACCAGCCCGCAGGCATTTGCCGGGCTTGATAAGCGTGGTATTAAAGTACGCAGACCCAAGCAAACCATTGCTACGGCCGACCACAACGTGCCTACCAAAGACCAGCATTTGCCCATCAAAGAATCCTTATCAAGGCTTCAGGTAAACAAGCTGACGGAAAACTGTGCCAACCACGGTGTGGAGCTTTATGGTTTGGGTCATCCCTACCAGGGTATTGTACACGTGCTCGGGCCAGAGTTGGGCATCACCCTCCCCGGCATGACCATCGTGTGTGGCGACAGCCATACTTCTACCCACGGGGCATTTGGCAACATCGCTTTCGGTATTGGTACCAGCGAGGTAGAGCAGGTACTGTCTACCCAGTGTATTTTGCAGACCAAGCCCAAGAAAATGAAAATTGAAATCAATGGGGAATTGCAGAAAGGCGTGGTTTCCAAAGATGTCATTCTCTACATCATTTCCCAGATTTCGGCCAGTGGTGGCACAGGGTATTTTGTAGAGTTTGCGGGCTCTACCATCCGCAACCTTTCTATGGAAGCCCGCATGACCATTTGCAACATGAGCATTGAAATGGGTGCCCGTGGCGGTATGATTGCCCCGGACGAAACCACTTTTGAATACATCAAAGGCCGTGAGTTTGCCCCCAAGGGAGAAAAATTTGACAAACTGGTAGACTACTGGCGCACCCTCCCCAGCGATGAGGGCGCGGAATATGATCTGGTGTACACATACGATGCCGCGGACATTACGCCCATGATTACTTATGGGACCAATCCGGGCATGGGTGTAAAAATTATCGGTAACGTGCCAACCGAAAATGAGGTAGAAGAAAGCGAAAGAAAGTCTTTCCTGAAATCTTTGGAGTATATGGGCTTAGAACCTGGTATGCCGATGAAAGGAAAGAAAATAGATTATGTATTCATCGGAAGCTGTACCAACTCCCGCATAGAAGACCTGCGCATGGTGGCCGATATGGTAAAAGGGAAGAAAAAAGCACCCGATGTAACGGTATGGGTGATTCCTGGTTCCAAGCAGGTGGAGCAGCAAGCCAAAGAAGAAGGTTTGCACCAGCTGCTGGAAGAAGTAGGTTTTGAGTTCCGCCAGCCCGGTTGCTCGGCTTGTTTGGGTATGAACGAAGATAAAATTCCGGCGGGTAAATATTGCGTTTCTACCTCTAACCGGAATTTTGAAGGCCGTCAGGGGCCTGGCGCACGCACATTTCTTGTGAGTCCGCTTACTGCTGCTGCTGCCGCCATCACCGGCCACGTAACCGATGTACGTGAAATACTGGAAGAACCTGAATTGGTTTAAATAAATTAAAAAATACTGTCCCCGCATTTGTTGCCCCAGTGGAACTGCGGGGCCTCCTAATTAAGAAACGAAATTCCGTTCATTCACGAAGGGATGCGGCAATAAATATTAAAAAAATGGACAAATTCACAACATTAAAATCAACCATCGTACCTGTGCCCATGCAAAATGTGGATACAGACCAAATCATTCCGGCCCGTTTTCTGAAAGCCACTACCCGGGAAGGCTTTGGCGATAACCTGTTTCGCGACTGGCGGTACGACAAAGACAATAACCCTAAGCCAGATTTTATTTTAAACCAGCCCGATGTGAAAGGGGAAATTCTGGTTGCAGGCAAAAACTTTGGCAGTGGTTCCAGCCGTGAGCATGCTGCCTGGGCCATTTATGACCATGGCTTCAAGGTAGTTGTTTCCAGCTTCTTTGCTGATATTTTTAAGAACAACGCGCTCAACAACGGCTTGTTGCCCGTGCAGGTATCTGAACCGTTTTTACAGGAAATTTTCAAGCAATACGAGGAAAATAGTGATGTGCAAGTTGAGGTAAACTTATCTGAGCAAACCATCACCATAGTAAGTACCGGGCAAAGCGAGAGTTTTGACATCAATTCTTACAAAAAATATTGCCTTGAAAATGGCTACGATGATATTGACTATCTGTTCAGCCAAAAAGAAGAAATAGAAAAATACGAAAAAGAAGAATCTGTTTACCAACTTTAATTACCTAATACTCAACTGATTACAGTCTCATGAAGAAAAAAATAGCCGTTTTAGCCGGGGATGGTATTGGCCCCGAAGTAACCAAACAAGCCCTCAAAGTACTCAGGGCCATTGAAAAAGCCTATGGTCATGAATTTGAATTTGAGCCAGGTCTGGTAGGTGCTGCAGCCATTGACGAAACCGGTGACCCTTTTCCGGAAGAAACTGAAAAGCTCTGCAAGAAATCAGACGCCGTACTTTTTGGTGCCATTGGTGACCCAAAATACGACAATGACCCGCAAGCCAAGGTACGTCCCGAACAAGGCTTACTTGCCATGCGCAAAAAGCTGGGTTTGTTTGGCAACGTGCGTCCTGTACGTAGTTACGATACCATCAGCCATATTTCTCCTTTAAAAGAGAAAATCATCAAAGATGTTGATTTTGTGGTATTCCGTGAACTGACAGGCGGTATTTACTTTGGCGAACCCCGGGGACGTAGTGAAGACGGAAAAACAGCTTTTGATACCTGTATATATACCGAAGCTGAAATTAAGCGTATTACCAAGCTGGCTTTTGAGGCCGCTGCACTGCGTGGAAAAAAAGTGACCCTGGTAGACAAAGCCAACGTACTGGCCACTTCCCGCCTTTGGAGAGAAACCGTGCAGGAATACAGCCGTCAGTTCCCTGACATTAAGCTGGACTATATGTTTATTGATAGTGCTGCCATGAAACTTATCCAGAACCCCGGTTATTTTGATGTGGTGGTTACCGAAAATATGTTTGGTGATATTTTGACTGATGCCGCTTCTGTAATTACGGGTTCTTTGGGCATGTTGCCTTCAGCTTCATTGGGAGAAGACATTGGATTGTACGAACCTATTCACGGTTCTTACCCCGAGGTGGCCGGACAAATGCGGGCCAACCCCATGGCTTCCATTCTTTCTGCGGCCATGTTGCTTCGGTATTCTTTCAAACTGATTGAAGAAAGCGACGCCATCAAAGAAGCCGTTAATATAGCCTTGCAAGAAGGTTTTGTAACAGAAGACCTGAATGCCGATAAATCGTATTCTACAGAAGAAGTAGGTGATAAAATTGCCTCTTTGGTTTGGTCACAAAGGAAAATTCACGCTTAAAACAAGCACAATTGGCGGGAAGAAAAAACTTCTCGCCATTGTATTTGTATCATAAATATTTAATAGATATGTTTGCGATTCAAAACAAGACGCATGATGTTATTAGTTTCTCTTCTTGCCGTAGTGATTATCGTGGTGGTTTCGCCAACAACGGGGTGAGAAAGGGATACTATTGCAATATTTAAAGGCTCTTCTCACTCTGGGAAGGGCTTTTTTGTTTTATATGCAATCAAACCTGCTAATTGTTTATTGAATCTTTACAAACTGTTAATTGAAAACAATGTCGTCAAAACTCAACAAGTACAGCGCTACCCTCACGCAGGATGAAACCCTCCCTGCCGCCCAGGCCATGCTCTATGGCGTAGGTTTAAAAGAAGAAGATTTTTCAAAGCCACAGGTTGGTATCGTAAGCACATGGTACGAAGGCAATACCTGCAACATGCACCTGAACGTACTGGCCGAGGCAGTAAAGAAATCGGTTAACGAAAAAGAACTCGTAGGGCTGATGTTCAATACCATCGGTGTGAGTGATGGCATGTCTATGGGCACAGCCGGCATGTCTTATTCACTGCCTTCCCGCGACCTCATTGCAGACTCTATAGAAACCGTGGTAGGTGCCCAGTGGTATGATGCCGTCGTGGCCATTCCCGGTTGTGATAAAAACATGCCCGGTGCCATGATTGCCCTCGGAAGACTCAACCGCCCTGCAATTTTGGTATACGGTGGTACTATCAGCCCCGGAAAATACAAAGGGGAAGACCTCAATATCGTTTCCGCTTTTGAGGCTTTGGGCAAAAAAATATCGGGTGATATAACACCAGAAGATTTTAAAGGAGTCATTCGCAATGCATGTCCGAGTGCTGGTGCTTGTGGAGGGATGTATACTGCCAATACCATTGCTTCGGCCATTGAAACCATGGGCATGAGCTTGCCTTACAGTTCTTCCAATCCGGCCAACAGTCCGCAAAAGAAAGAAGAATTGGACAAAGTAGGTGCCGCTATGCTTAATTTGCTTGAAAAAGACCTCAAGCCCCGCGACATCATGACCCGGAAGGCATTTGAAAACGCCATAACGGTTGTGATGGCACTGGGTGGCTCTACCAATGCTGTTTTGCACCTCATTGCCATGGCAAAAGCTGTAGGCCTTGAGATTACGATTAAAGATTTTCAAGAAATCAGTGACCGTACACCTTTCATTGCTGACCTGAAGCCTAGTGGCAAATACCTGATGGAAGATTTGCACGAAATCGGAGGGATTCCTGCCGTGCTAAAACTCTTATTGAAAGAAGGATATATACATGGCGATTGCCTCACCGTAACGGGCAAAACCCTGGCCGAAAACCTGGAAGAATTGCCGGGCTTGTCTGAGGGGCAGAAAATCATCTACCCTGTTTCCAATCCTATCAAACCCAGCGGGCATTTACAGATTTTGTATGGAAACCTGGCCCCGGAAGGTTCAGTAGCAAAAATTACGGGCAAAGAAGGGGAGATGTTTGAAGGTACGGCCCGTGTATTTGAAAGTGAAGATGATGCCAACAAGGCCATTGTAGATAAAAAAATACAGGCAGGCGATGTGGTCGTCATCCGGTACGAAGGCCCCAAAGGTGGCCCCGGCATGCGCGAAATGCTAAAACCCACCTCTGCCATCATGGGCCTGGGTTTGGGCAACAATGTAGCCCTCATTACCGACGGACGCTTTTCTGGCGGCACACACGGTTTTGTGGTAGGCCACATTACGCCCGAAGCTTTCGTAGGTGGTAACATTGCTCTTTTGAAAGACGGTGACCCCATCACCATTGATGTGAAAAACAATGCCATCAATGTAGACATTACCGATGAGGAACTGGCACAAAGAAGAAATCAGTGGCAACAGCCAGCCCCCAAAGCGAAAAGCGGAATTCTATACAAATACATGAAATCAGTAACCTCCGCTTCAGAAGGATGTGTTACGGATGTGTAGCGATATAGTAAAATAGACAGTTTATGAGTTTTTTAGTCCACAGTCATATTGTCGATAGTTCACAGTTCAACAGTAAAAAAACTGTGGACTAGCGACTATGGACTAGCAACCTGCAAACTTCCTTTTACTCAATAATTTAAAAAGACACGATTAACATTTAAGAATATGGCAACTGCATCAACACGTGATAAAAAAGCCAATGCAAAGATTCTTGCTGAGGACCCTACCCAAACCACCAAACCGGAACAAAAAGCGGTGAATGGTTCGGAGGCCGTCATCCTTTCTTTGCTGGCAGAAGGAGTGGACACCATTTTTGGGTATCCGGGCGGGGCCATCATGCCCATTTATGATGCTTTGTACCACTACCGCGACCAAATCAATCATATTCTTGTAAGGCACGAACAAGGGGCGGCACATGCTGCGGAAGGTTATGCCCAACTGGCCGGAAAACCAGGCGTATGTTTTGCTACTTCCGGCCCTGGTGCTACCAATCTTGTAACAGGTATAGCCGATGCCATGCTGGATTCTGTACCCATTGTTTGTGTTACCGGACAGGTGGCCGAACCGATGCTGGGCACGGATGCTTTTCAGGAAACCGATGTAATGAGTTTGGCCATGCCCATCACAAAATGGTGCTACCAGGTGGCCGATCCTGACGAAATTCCTTTGATTATGGCCAAGGCATTTTATATTGCCCGCTCTGGAAGGCCGGGGCCCGTATTGGTAGATATTACCAAAGATGCTCAAATTAAGATGTGTGAAAAACCTTTCCAATATGAGTATCGCAGGCAAATTAAAGGGTACAAGCCAGCCGGACAGCCCAGGGATAAAGATTTGCAAAAGGCAGCTGAGCTAATCAATAATGCCAAAAAGCCATTTATGTTTGTAGGGCATGGTATTTTGATTTCTAAGGCTCAGGAAGAAGTAAAAGAGTTTGCTGAGAAAACCGGAACGCCGGTAGCCAGCACTTTGCTGGGGCTTTCAGCCTTTCCTTCTGACCACCCACAGTATGTGGGTATGCTGGGCATGCATGGCAATTTCGGGCCTAATAAACTGACCAACCAGGCCGATGTAATCATCGCGGTAGGGATGCGGTTTGACGACCGGGTAACGGGCGATTTGAGCACGTATGCCAAAAATGCCGAAGTAATCCATATTGATATTGACCAGGCTGAAATTGGTAAAAATGTAATACCTGCCGTAGGCATGATTGCCGATGCCAAGCAGGCATTGCAGGCATTGCTTCCATTATTAAAGAAAAACGAGCACCCCGATTGGAAAGCCCGGTTTGATGCTTTTTATGAAGAAGAGTACGAAAAGGTCATCAAACATGACTTTACTGTAAAAGAAGACAGTATTAAAATGGGGGAGGTTATTCGGATGCTTTCTGAAAAAACCAAAGGGGAAGCCGTGGTTGTGGCCGATGTAGGGCAACACCAGATGGCAGCCGCCCGCTACTCCAAATTTGCACAAACCGATAGCTGGCTTACTTCGGGCGGACTGGGTACGATGGGTTATGCACTGCCTTCAGCTATGGGGGCCAAGGTAGCTGCCCCTGATCGGCAGGTAGTTGCTATTATCGGTGATGGGTGTTTTCAAATGACCATTCAGGAGTTGGGCACCATCGCACAAAGCAAAATTCCAGTAAAAGCTATTGTATTGAACAACAGTTACCTGGGCATGGTACGGCAGTGGCAGCAGTTGTTTTTTGATACCCGCTACTCTTTCGTAAATATGACCAACCCAGATTTCATTGCCGTAACCAAAGGCTTTGGGGTAGAAGCAGAACGGGTTTCGCATTATGATGAACTGAGTGAAGGTCTGGATAAACTGCTCAAATCTGAAGAGGCATTCGTACTGGAAGTAGTGGTAGAAAAAGAAGCCAATATCTTTCCCATGGTTCCGGCGGGTAGTAGTGTGGATGCTATTAGGTTGGAGTAGATGTAAACCGAAACTGCAGTTTCGGCTACAACTCCCCTTCACCCCTGGTCTGTGGCACACAGGCCGGAAATAAGTGGAATCGGGCTGTGCGACACAGTCCTCGGTATCAACGAAATAATATAATTGGTAAGGCGGTTCACCGAACCGCCCTACAGGTACCTGACGAAATAGCAATGGCTTCGGTCCCGGCGGGGATCGGATGGCCGAAGCCACCGCATCCGATTCGTCTTACATAATAAAAAATGACAGAAGAAATCAGACAGGCGTATCCTGAAAAGTATCATAGCATTGATAAGGCAACAATAGAAGCCGGATTTTCCATGGCATCTGATGTATTGACCTGTTCACTGTTAAAAACGCTGGCAGGTACCAAACCATCTGGTAAGTTTCTTGAACTGGGCACAGGCACGGGATTGTCTACAGCCTGGATGTTGGATGGTATGGATGCTTCTTCTGAACTGGTTTCTATTGACAATGAAGAAAAGTATTTAAATATTGCCCGGAAGCATTTAGAGACAGACGAAAGGCTTAGCCTGATTTGTACAGACGGGCATGCCTGGATTGAAGCGCATAAAAAACAAAAATTTGATTATATCTTTGCCGATGCCTGGCCCGGTAAATATTTTCTGTTAGAAGAGACATTGGGCATGCTCAACAAGGGAGGGCTGTACATCATTGATGACATGCTGCCCCAACCCAACTGGCCGGAAGGGCATGAAGAAAAAGCAATAAAGCTGGCTGAAGATTTAGAAAAAAGAAGTGACATAACGATGACTAAGCAAAGCTGGGCAACCGGCATCATCATCGCAACGAAAAAGTAAGTATAAGCCGGAAGACAGAAGACCGGAGACGGAAGTTATTTAACTTCGGTCTTCCGTCTTCGGACTAAAAAAAAAGAATCATGAAAAGGCGTTACACCATTATCGTATTTACGGAGAATAATTTCGGGTTATTAAACCGGATCACCATCATCTTTTCCCGAAGGAGGATCAATATTGAAAGCCTTACCGTCTCAGAAACCGAGCGGAAAGGCATTTCCCGTTTTACCATTGTGATAGAGTATGAAGAGGATAAGATTGCAAAACTTATTAAGCAAATCAGGAAGATTATTGGTGTCCTGATCGTCTTTCATAATGAAGATAAAGAAGTATTTTTTCATCAGATTGCTTTCTTTAAAGTGGCTACCTCCAGCATGGAAGAAAGGGCAAAAATCCTGGAAGTTGCTCACCTGCACCAGGCGCGGGTGGCTTACTCCACAGACGATTACGTAGTGGTAGAAAAAACAGGAAATGAAGATGAAATCCTGACAACCCTGCATGTGCTGGAACCACATGGTATCCTTGAGTTTGTAAAGTCAGGCAGGATTGCCGTGGTAAAAGACCAGGCACGGTACAGTAAATATGCTAAAAATATAGAACCAGAAGGATGGTATGACCATGCGGAATTCCATCATCTGGATCCACATATCAACGGTGCACATTCATAATTTATAATAGTATATATTTCTTAACATTTTAATTTCAAATTACTAAAACTATGGCGAAAATAAACTTCGGCGGTGTTACAGAAGATGTAGTTACCAGGGAAGAATTCCCGCTTACAAAAGCCAAAGACGTACTCAAAGATGAAACGATTGCTGTTTTGGGATATGGCGTGCAAGGCCCTGCCCAAAGCCTCAACCTGCGCGACAACGGATTTAACGTAATCGTAGGACAAAGAAAATCTTCCGCTTCGTATGAAAAAGCGATTCAGGACGGATGGGAAGAAGGAAAAACGCTCTTCTCTATTGAAGAAGCCTGCGAAAAAGCCACTATTATTTTGGACCTGCTTTCTGATGCCGGACAAATTGCTACCTGGCCTACCATAAAGTCTTATCTTTCTGCCGGAAAAACCCTGGTTTTCTCTCATGGTTTTGGTGTTACTTATCATGAGCAGACAGGCATTATTCCCCCTGAAGATGTAGACGTAGTGTTGGTAGCCCCTAAAGGCTCTGGTACTTCTGTAAGAAGGTTGTTCCTGCAAGGACATGGTATCAACTCAAGCTATGCCATCTTTCAGGATGCTACCGGTAAAGCCAAAGAGAAAATTTTGGCAGTAGGCATTGGCGTAGGTGCAGGTTATTTGTTTGAGACTACTTTTGAGAAAGAAGTATCGAGTGACCTTACCGGAGAACGTGGTGTGCTCATGGGTGCCCTGGCAGGCATGATGGAAGCACAATACAACTTATTGCGCAGTAATGGCCACTCACCCAGCGAAGCTTTCAACGAAACTGTGGAGGAGCTTACCGAAAGCCTTATCAAACTGGTAGGCGAAAACGGTATGGACTGGATGTATGCCAACTGCTCTACCACAGCACAAAGAGGTGCGTTGGACTGGAAAAACCGTTTCCGTGATGCTGTGAAGCCTGTGTTTGAAGACTTGTACGAAAGTGTAAAAACCGGCAACGAAGCCCGCATCACCATTGAAGCCAACAGCAAGCCCGACTACCGTGAAAAATTACAGGTAGAACTGGACGAGATCAAGAACTCTGAAATGTGGCAGGCAGGCGCACAAGTGCGTAAGCTTCGCCCCTAAGCGAAATTTTTCGTTCTTTTAATAAACACCGGGGCCCTTTGCTCCGGTGTTTTGTTTTATATACTAGACTTCCGAAGTTTTTGAAACTTCGGAAGTCTTCATTTGACCAGCGTCCTGTGGGGATATAGACCACGGATAAGGATGTATAGAAAAGGAAGCAAGAAAACGTACCCCTGGACTGTGGCACACAGTCCAGCATAAAAACAGTCATTATAAATGTTTTGTGTGCCCGCGCCGCGTCGGCACAAACCATGGTTTAGAGATTTTGTACAGAAAAAAGAGGTAAAACTCATGAAAGCAGACGAAAAAACTACCACTTTAATTCCTGTTGGTAACATCATCAGGGCAGCACAAAAGCTCAAGAAAGTGGCTTTGCATACGCCCCTGATGCACAACCTCAATTTGTCAGAGGCTTATCAGGCGAATATTTACCTGAAAAGGGAAGACTTACAGGTGGTGCGTTCTTACAAAATCAGGGGTGCTTATCACAAAATCAGAAGTGCAGATAAGAAATCGTTGGAAAATGGGGTAGTATGTGCCAGTGCGGGTAATCATGCGCAGGGAGTGGCTTACGCTTGCCAGCAGCTCGGCATTCAGGCTACCATTTTTATGCCCAACCCAACGCCTAAGCAGAAGATCAAACAGGTGAAAATGTTTGGGAAAGAATTTGTGCAGGTTGAAATCAAGGGGGATACGTTTGATGATGCCTACCAGGAAGCCATGACTTTTTGCAACAAAAACCACAGCCTGTTCATTCATCCTTTTGATGACGAAAAAGTAATTGAAGGACAGGGCACGGTAGGCCATGAAATTTTCCACGACCTTGAGCAAAAGATTGACTATATCTTTGTCCCTGTGGGTGGTGGTGGCTTGGCCAGTGGCCTGGGTAGTTACTTCAGGCAGATTAGCCCGCAAACCAAAATCATAGGCGTAGAACCGGCCGGGGCGGCGGCTATGAAAACTTCCCTGGAAAAAGGGGAAAACACCACACTTGCAAAGATTGATAAATTCGTAGACGGCGCTGCTGTGAAACGCGTGGGTGACCTCAATTTTTCTATCTGTAAAGAAGTGCTGGATGACATTATTACCGTTTCGGAAGGAAAAATCTGTGAAATTATCCTGAAATTGTATGACGAAGATGCCATTGTGGTAGAACCGGCCGGGGCTTTGGCAATAGCCGCTTTGGATCAGTATGCACCGCAAATCAAAGACAAAACGGTGGTTTGCATCATCAGCGGAGGGAATAATGACATTACCCGCATGGAAGAAATCAAGGAAAGGGCATTGCTCAACCAGGGGCTGAAGCATTATTTCATCATCCGGTTTCCGCAGCGGGCGGGTGCGCTCAAAGAATTTGTGGCCGAAGTGCTGGGGCCTACCGATGACATAACCCACTTTGAATACACCAAAAAAATTAACCGGGAAAAAGGCCCGGCCATGGTGGGCATAGAATTGCAATCACCCGAAGATTTTGAACATCTTATTGCCCGAATGGAAGAGAAAAATATTGCTTATGAACACCTGAATGAGCGGTTTGATTTGTTCAATTTTTTGATATAAAGCGATCTTATCAGAAAATAATGCTCAGGTTCTTCTACAATTTCACCAACTACTGGATTTTGGTGAGTATAGTTTAGTTTTTGTTCAGTAAAAGCATTGCTGATTAATTCTTTGGCTTCATTGCCATCTTTCCAGAACTTATAATATTTCAGGGAATTTACGATGATGTGTTTATAAACAGGGCAGGTAAACATATCTACCCAGTCTACCACCGTAAGCGTGAGAAAATACAGGTGGCCGGGGAATATTTTATTTTTTGTTCCGCAGGTTACATGATGCCCAGATTTCAAATCCTATTTGTTATTGGTTTCGGATTACAAATCAGAAACAGTGGCGGCTAATAGAATCCCTCGAGACTTGTTGGTCTAATCAAATTGGAGGTATCAGTACCTGAAAACACATAATCCAAATTAACTAGACTTTCTTTAGGTTCTTTTTCAGAATATAAAACCCATACTAAGCCTCCTGAACAGTCTTCAATTGACCATAAACATCCTTTAAAATTATGTTTATCACTATGGGCGATTTCTACTTTCCTACTGTAAAGCTTATTCTTAACTTTGTACTCATATATTGCACTCATATCAAAAGCCTCTCCTCCATCATCAACTTTGACTATCTTCCCAAGTGTAATAGAGCCACTTTCCTTTATAATGTCAACTCTATTAGTATGATAATTATACACTAGAATGACAACTAAAGTTGAAAAGACTACCACTAAAAAACTCTTAACATTTTTATTCATATTTAATTTCCTCTAATACGATCATGCGGATTTGCAATCCGCATGCCATTTCCATTTAGAATCTGTGATCGGGTCTTCCCAAAACTAAAAATTATTCCCCCACCCCTCCCGGCTTGTATCAGCAATCTTTTCGGGTGCTTCCAAACAAGCGCCCACTTCAATCAACTTATCTTGTAACAAGCTTACTTCCAACTGCCGGGCACTTGTATCTTTTTCCAGCGAAAGGGCAGCGGCCAAACCTGCGGCTTGTCCCATGCTCATGGTTTGGGCCATGGAGCGGCAGGAGGCGTGGGCATCGTGGGTAGCGGAGAAGCAGCGGCCAACTACCCAGGCGGTATGGCTTCCTTTGGGCACAATGGTTCCGTAAGGCACACCATATACGCCATTGTTGGGGATGTACTGCCAGTAGGTTTCGTCTTCTCCACTTTCGCCTTTGCGGTGGTCTTCAATGGGGGCACCACAAAGCAAAATGCTGTCTTTCAGGATTTTTCCCTGCATACAATCTTCTTTGGTGAGGCGGTGTTCCCCGTACACACGCCGCGTTTCCCGTACGCCGATGTGGTGGGACAAACCAATGATTTTGGCTTCCGCGTAACCCGGCACTTCCGCCCTGAAAAAATCTTCGTAAATAAAAGCTTGTCTCCTGCCTTCTATCTCGGCTTGCGTCAGTTCTTCGGGGTCTAAAGCCTTCAGGTCGGCTACTTTTACGGCTACGGTGGCGATGCATTTTTTCTGCACCATTTCGTGCGCCGAGCCTTCTTTGCGGGGTAGGGGATGGGTGCTTTTTTCTACGGCTTCCTGCATTTTTTCTTTGAGCATTTTCTTGCCACCCGCTTTTTCATACTGTTCCAAATCCACATTGCTCATGCGGAAGGTGGTGGTCATGCTTTGGGCGGGTTCCTGTTCTCCGGCGGTTTCGTATGCAAACCCGGCCCAGTGGCAAAAGTCGGCATCACCAGAAGCATCAATCACCCGCCGGGCTTTTACTTTAAAGAAACCTCTTCGGTTCCAGAAGACGCAGGTGGTTTTTTCCTTTTCTTCGGCAACCACATCTACCAATGAAGTATGCAAAAGATACTGGATACCTGCCTGCAAAATCTGCTGATCCCACACATATTTCAGCCTTTCAGGATTGTAATTTACCCCGGTGCCGGCACCATACGTATTGGGGCGCAGGAAAACATCATCTGTTTTGCAAAGCTCATTCACAATGGTATCGGGCAGACCGCCTACAATTTTTTTTGGGTCTTCCCCGGGCGTAAAAAAACCGTAAAAGGTATCCAGCATTTGGGTGGAAGTGCCTCCCGGAAAGCCATACCTTTCTACCAGCATTACTTTATGTTTCCCAGAAGTGCTGGCCGCCAAAGCTGCAATACAACCTGCCGAACCTGCGCCTATAACCAGAATATCGGTTTCAGCAAGCAAAGGTACTTTCTGATGATTGAATATTTCCTGCATCTGTTTTTCAGTATTAAATATTAATACATATTCTAATTTTTTGTAAAGCGGCTCACCGAGCCGCCCTACGTAAAACCAGAACTTGCCCTTTAATCTTTCCCCACGTTTTTATACAATTCAGCCAATCGGTGGGCATGTTCGTCATACGCACTTTCGAAAAGGGAAACCGCTTTTTCTGCCCCCACTACGGCTGCTCCGGACAAGACTTTGGGTGGCTGTCCGGCTTCAGTGAGCAGGCGGGCTACTTCCGCTTTTATGGAATTGATGAGCAGTACCCCGCCTACAGTAGAACCGGGAGCAACAGGCGTGTCCAGCCCCGGCACGTACACCATGGCATCGCCTACAGGTGCGCCTGAGTCGAGGATGAGGTCGGCAAAGTCACTAAGTTTTTTGCCATCCTGCCGCTTGGAGGTACTTTTTTCAGAATGGTCTTTGGTAATGAGGGCTACTACTTTTACCCCTTTTTTCTGGAAATTTTCCGCCATTTCTATGGGCACTACATTGCAACCGCTGGAAGAAATGACCAGGGCAGTATCTTTTTCGCTCAGGTCGAAGTTCCTCAGGATTCTGTCGGCCAGTCCGGGTACATTTTCCAGGAACATGGCCTGCCGTTGTCCATTGGCACCCACCACCAGGTTGTGAAAGGTGAGCGAAAGTTCAACAATGGGGTTGAAGCCGGGAAAAGAACCGTAGCGGGGCCACATTTCTTCTACCATTATGCGGCTATGGCCCGAGCCAAATACATGCACCATGCGGCCCGCCAAAATAGATTCGGCAAACCAGGAAGCGGCTTTTTGTATTTGTTCTGTTTGTTGCTCTACGGTGTCAGTGATTTTTCTGCACTTATCGATGTAGGTTTTGATTATGTTCATTTTTTGTTTGTAAAATTTTAGTTCTTAATGGCAATTAAAAATCCTAAATCCCAATATCTAAATTCTAAATAAGCTCAAATACTCTAAATACAAATTTTAAAACCAACGGATTGGACATGTTTTCAGAAATTTGAAAATTTGTTTTTTGGATTTATTTAGGCCGGGTCGCCGGGCGATTTTGAGCTTAGTGCTTAGGATTTCATTTTAAAATGAGTTTATTTTTAAAAGCAAAGACTCCTGCCCCAATGGCTCCGGCAAAATCCTGATATTGGGCAATGACGATGGGTGTTTTTTTACCACCGGGTCGCCATTCGTACAAGTCCATAAAATCGGCCAAAGGTTGCATTAATGCTTCTTCTGCTCTCACTACACCTCCCCCCAGAATGATACGCTCCGGAGAAAGGGCATTGCAAATGGTAGTAATGCCTACCGCAAGTTTTTGAATTGAATCCAGCCAAAGATAGGTAGCAACCGTATCACCTTCGCGGTAAGCTTTTACCAATGACCTTGTGGAAGTAAAGCGCCCGTAAGACCGGCGGGAAACAGTAGCATCCCCAATGGCGTCTTCCAGGCTGCCCGGGGTGCCGGTAATGTCTTTATCTTTGTCTTTGGCATCTACGGTAATGTGCCCCATGTGCCCAGCCATTTGGTGAAAACCCTGATATAAATTGCCATTGATAAAAATACTGCCGCCTACACCTGTGCCCAGGGTGAGCATCACCATATTTTTAGCCCCTTTTCCTGCACCAAAAAAAGCTTCAGCCATCAGGGCAGCGTTGGCATCGTTCACCACCTTTGTTTCCTGTTGTAGAAAATCGGACCAGTTAAAGTTTTCAATGCCAGCCAGCCTTCCCGGCATGTAAGCGATGCACGTATTGTCATCATTGGGAATGCCCGGGGCGGAGAGGCCGATGGTATTGACAGCTTGTTCGCTTTTTGCTTGTAACTTGCTTACCATGCTGGCTACTGCTTCTTTCCATATCCGGTCATCTTCCGCCTTATCGTCGGTAATGCAGGTTTCTTTTTGTAATACTTTTCCCTCCCGGCTGATGAGTACGCCTTTGATATTGGTAGCACCCAGGTCAATGCCAATGGCTAGTTCTTGTTTCATTTAATTTTTTCAATTTTGCCCATCGGTCTGACCGCTATTTTCATAATTACAAGAGCGGTCAGACCGGTTTTGGCGTTAATATTGTCCTTCGCTAATCGTCCAACCGCCGTCTACGGCCAGTACTTGTCCGGTGGTGAAGGCAGATTGGTCTGACATAAAATAGCAGGCGGCTCCGTCTAAATCATCAGGTTTTCCGATGCGTCCTCCATCTAAGGGTTGCTTGGTTTTGACAAATGAGATAATCGTTTCGTCCTGAGCGGCCCTTTGTGCCATGGGGGTTTCTACAAGGGCCGGGGCAATCACATTAATGCGGATATTGCTTTTGGCATAATAAGCTGCTATGGATTTGGTAAAGCCAATAATGGCCGACTTGGTGGCAGCATAAGCGTGGGTTACAAAATACTGGGGCGAAGGAGAGTAACCCAACACCGAGCCCATGTTCAAAATGCTGCCTTTGGTGTTATTTTCCAAAAAAGCCTTTACAGCAGCCCGGTTAGACAGCATGAGTGAAGTAAGGTTCAGTTCCAGGGTTTTGTTCCACCCTTCCAGCGTCATTTCATGCAAAGGGCCATCTCCGTATTTTCGGCCACTTCCACCAGCTACATGGTACAATCCGTCAAATGTGCCAAATTTTTGGGTACACTGTTGAATGGCTTTTTCGGCCGTTGTTTCATGGGTAGCATCTCCGGCGATGGCTATGCCATTGGAGGCGAGTTCCTGCCCAGCCTGGGTACAGGATTCTTCACTGCGCCCCACTACCACCACTTTCGCCCCTGCCTGAACAAAAGCTTTAGCCGAGGAAAGCCCTAGCCCGGTAGTGCCACCGATGATGACGATTGATTTGTTTTGTAGCATTTATATTAAGTTGAATCCAGACTTCGGAAGTTTTCTCCGAAGTCTTTGGTTTTAAGTTTAGTGTTTTATGTTTTGAATTTGTTTGGGGTTTTAAGTTTAGGATTTAGAATTTCAAATGCTATGCCTGTGTCATCTGCATATTTTCAGGGTCCCAGTACACGATTTTGTTATCGTAATGGCTTACATTGGAAGCCAGGGCGGGACCGGCTGCACGCATGCCGAAGACGGCTCCTTCTACCGTTTCACCACCGTTGCGAATTACATTGAACCAGTCGGCAAAATGGTCGTTTCGCATATCGTAACCTTCGGGTGTGGCGTAGGTCATTTCTCCGGGAGGGATAAGTTCAGGGCGGATGCCACTGTATTTCTCTTCATATTCCTTCACAAATGCTTCCTGTGTTTTCTTGGGGAATGTACCAAAGGAATCCCATCCGCCATAACCGGGGGCTTTAGGCATTTTGTTCTTTCTCAGTGTGATGGACGTCCAGCCCAGTTCCATTTCCCCTTCCGAGCCTACCAGACGTATTCCGGTTTTCCCTCCGGAGCCATCCACAAAATTCACGCGCAGTGCCAAATTGAACGCCGGGTGGTTTTGTGTGTCAGGATAGTCAAAAAGCCCCATCATCACATCGGCTACGTCCCGTCCGTCATCCCAATAGCGCAAGCCACCAGTGGCGTAAATTTTATTGGGGCCAGTGGAACTGGTAATGATATGCAGCATGGTAAATAAATGCACAAACAGATCGCCGGGAATACCTGTGCCATAATCCCGGTAATTGCGCCAACGGAAGAAACGTACCGGGTCAAAAGGCACTTTGGGTGCATCGCCCAGGAACATATTCCAATCAATGGTTTGGGGAGAAGCATCAGGTGGAATGGAGTATTGCCAGGCACCCAAAGCATCGAAGCGGTCGAAAGTAGCTTCGGCTACCACCAATTGGCCAATTTCCCCGGCTTCGTACAGCTCTTTGGCCTTGCGGTGTACAAGCGAGCTGGCAAACTGGCTACCTACCTGAAAAGGAGCGCCCGTTTCCTGCTGCACTTTTATCACCTCCGCACCTTCTTCAATATGTTGTACCACAGGTTTTTCGCAGTACACTGCCTTTCCTTTTTGCATTGCTTCTATGGCCATGCGGTTGTGCCAGTGGTCGGTAGTGGCAACAATTACGGCGTCAATACTTGGGTCATCCAAAATTTCCCGATAATCCCGGGTGGCTTTTACCTGATTACCAAAAACTTCTTTGGTGCGTACCAAGCGTCCTTCATAGCAATCAGCTACTGAGACGAGCTCTACGCCTTCTGTAGCCAGGGCAGATTTTACATCGGCAAATCCGATAATGCCCATGCCCAGGCTGGCAATTTGGATGCGGTCGTTGGCAGCCACCTTACTTTTGGGCTTAAGAATGTAAAAATTCTCTGGCTTTTTAGCAGTAAGTAAGGCAGGGGCACTTGCCAGCAAAGGAGTGGAAGCGCCCAGTTTCTTAATGAAACTTCTTCTTGAGGTTTTTTTGTGCTTTTTCATAATAGCAATTGTAGAGCGAATCGGATGCGGTTCCCCGCCGGGACCGAAGCCACTGCAGTTTCGCTTTACTTAATTTTCTGGGTAATCTCTCCGGTGTTTTTGTTTTTCAGAATTACTTTGGAACGGCCGTCAGGTAGTTTTTCTTCTTTAATGAGCAGGTGGTGCTCATCGTAATCTATCTCCATTTTTTCTTCGGATAGCCCGATTTTTCCGCGCCAGATTTCCAATTCTATGGGTTCCCATTTTTTTGTTTTGGCCGAACGGTAGCAGGCGTCCATAATGGCATTTACCACATATCCGTCATAAAAGTTTTCCATGGGTTCGCTTCCGTTGTCCATTGTTTCAAACATATCAGCAAACATGTGCTTGTAACCCAGGGCGTGGGCTTCGTCGCCTACGGGAAAGAGCCAGCCGGTTTCGCTTTCTGCTTTTTCGGCCACATAACCTTCCTGCCCAACAGCGGTAAACATTTCAAAACCCGTGCGCAGGAAATGGTCCAGCCGGATGGTGCCTTCGGTGCCGGAAACTTCATCGCGGATGTCCATGCCACCCCGGTAGTTCCAGCTTACTTCAAACTGCCCGATGGCCCCGTTTTCGTATTTCACCAAACCGATGGCATGGTCTTCGGCTTCAATCGGTTTCACCTGTGTGGCTGCCCAGCACATGGCTTCCACGGGCTTGATGTCTTTGCCGATAAAATTCCTGCCAATCTCAATACAATGGCAGCCCATATCAATGATAGCACCACCACCCGACATTTCGGGATTCCAGAACCAGTCGGAGTGCGGGCCGGGGTGTGCTTCCCTTGAGCGTGTCCATAATACTTTGCCCAAAGCCCCATTTTTGACCGATGTTAGTGCTTTCAGGGTTTTGGGTGGATATACCAAATCTTCCAGGTAACCGTGATAAACTCCGGCTTTTTCCACAATTTCCAGGATTTCTTTAGCCTCCACAGCGGTGCGTGCCAGGGGTTTGGTACACAAGATGGCTTTTCCGGCAGCAGCAGCTTTTTTCACAGCTTCCAGGTGTAAATTATTGGGCAGGCCAATGAGCACCACATCCGTTTCCGAGTGGTTGATGGCTTTTTCCATATCGGTTTCCCAGTGGGGAATGTCCCAGTCATTGGCAAATTTTTGGGCACGTTCTTCAGTGCGGGAATACACCACATGTACCCGGTCCCTGCCGCGTTGTTCATGCAGGCTTTGGGTGTAGAAATTACCGATGAGTCCGGTGCCTAATAGGGTTATTTTGTGTGATTTCATGGTATGTTGTTTTGTTTTACTATATGTTTGGGTGTTCGGAGGGCGGGCTGGGCGCCTCCGGCTTCTCAGCCCGCACAAGTTGCCCGGACTAGGAAGTCCGGGCTCCGGATTTTAATTAAGCGTCAGTAAATAATTAGCAATATCGGCCAGGCCTTGCTCGTTTAGGCCCAACGTGATGGGGTCGGGCATGATGCTGGTTTGCAGAACTTTCTGACTTTCTATTTCATTTGTTTTGATGACGTGTTGTTTCCCGGTGGCATCTTTCAAAATGGTGGTTTCCCCTTCTGAAAGCAGGAAACCCAATAATACTTGTCCATCCTTAGTCCTGACCAGGCGGGCTTCGTACCCAAATGCGACTCCTGCAGAAGGGTGAATAATAGCATCCAGCAAACCTTCTTTGTCAAACTTGCCGCCGATAGCGCCAAGTTTCGGGCCTATGTCGTTGCCCATTTCGCCTACCTGATGGCACATACTGCAATTGGCAATGAATAATGCCCTGCCTTTGGTTTTATCCCCTTGCAAGGCAGTTACATTTTTCATAGCAAGTGTTTTGCCACCGGGCCGCACAAAATATTCACTGGCCAGGGTGCGCACCTGCTGGCTCGGATTATTGAAAATGTTTTTGGAAACGGCAGCGGTAACTTCTTTCGGTAATTTGTTTTCAGCAGCCAAACTGAGCAGCATACTGCCTCCGGATGCATCAGTGGCCATCATTTCGGCAGCTTTAATCCTGTCATTCATGGATAAAGCATCGTTTGTGATTTGCTGCTGATACCCGGCGAGCTCGGCAGGTACCTGAGAAGTAGTGGCGGTATTTCCTTCCCAGTCCCAAATGGCATACCAGGTGTTGGATTGCCGGAAGTTGAGCCACCAATCGGCCATTTTCGCGATTTCGTCTTTGGTATAGCTTACATCCATCATGGCTTGCACGGCTGCTTTATCCTGAATAAATGCGAGTGCCGTCAGGGCTTTTTCCCTTTGTTCTTCCGATAGGCTTTTGCTAATGGCTCGGGCTTTTAGTGCTTCTACCGCCGTGGTGGGGTGCAGTTCCCAAACCAGGTTGGCCAGCTTTTCAGGCCATTGGGCCGGGGCATCGCTTTCCCCGGCTATCAACTCCGGGTAGATTTCGTCTTCTTTACCATCTAAGGCGATGCCTAATGCTGTCAGGTAATAAGGGTCTTTTTCATCATAGCCATCAATCAAATTCATGATGATGGGCTGGGATTCGGCCAAAGGAACATCGCGTAAAGAAATGGCTACTTCACGGCGAACAGCAGGAGATGGGTCAGAAGCTGCTGTTTTTGCATAGTTGAGCAGATTTTCTTTGTCATTTTTCAGTGCCCGGTAAGCCGTAACCCGAAGGCGTGGGTCGGGTTCTTCTTTTAAAATATTTTCTACGATGGATTTTCCCTGTTCGCCTAATTGTGCCAGCAACCATACGGCTCTTGCACGGTGAGAAGGGTTCTCACTATTTAAAATTTCTTTTACCTCAGGCACTACAGCCTCTCCCTGTTCCAGCAGTTTTTGGAAACCCAAATTCCGCACATTGATGGCAGGGTTTAGCAGCGCCTTAATTTGCCCTTCGGTGTTAGATAAGTCAATTTTTGGGGCAGTTAATTTTTTGTCTTTGGGCGTGATACGATAAATACGGCCGTAACCAATGCTGTCATCCATGCGGTGACCGCCCACTACGGGGTCGTACCAGTCGGCAATGTAGATGGCGCCATCAGTACCTACGGCAACATCGCTGGGACGGAACCACTTGCGGGTGTCGTTGTCCACATCGTTCCAAACGTAGCCTTCGGTAGATACGTCCATGGTGGTAATCAAATCTTTCCGGTCAAAAGCAAATCCGGCACCCTGCATGGTGGGTTGGTATGCAAAAATCACGTTACGTCCGGCATCGGCACTCAGCAGCATGCCCTGGTATTGCTGGCCAAAAGCATCTCCTTCGTACACTACTACGCCTGTGGGAGAGCCAGCCCCTGTTTGGTCACCCACCGGAGTAACACCCGGGTCATCCTGGTGCCAGTGAGCCGTAAAAATGGGCTGGTTGGGCCGGCGGTCGGCTTTCCAGGTGCGGGTGCCATCTTTGCTAAAATACCCGGCATTGCCTCCTTCCATTACAAAGGAAGTGCGGCAGGCTTCTACTTCATCATCATTGTCGTTTTGCCACATATTGCCATAAGAGTCCACGGCCAGTTCATAAGCATTGCGGAAATTATGGGCGAGTACTTCCAGTCCGCTGCCATCGCTACCAATGCGTAGGGCGAGGCCGCCTGTCCACACGCGCCCGTCATCGCTCACCATATTGCCCTGGTTTTCTTTGTTGTAGGGCGTGCCTCCGGTGTAAATGCTTCCCGAGCGCAATGTCCATCCGCTTTTGTCGGTTACCACGTGCGGGCCGGCATTGCCTGAGTTGAAATACCATTTCCCATCAGGTCCTGCTACGAAAGAGTGGAGGCTGTGGTCGTGGTCGTAGCCACCGAATCCGGTGAGGAAAACTTCTTTTTTGTCAGGTTTGTCGTCCCCGTTTTCATCGGTATAAATAAATACAGAAGGCGCACAGGAAACGATGACTTTGTTACCAATGACAGCAATTCCCAGGGGAGCGCGCAAATCTTTGTCCTGTACAAACACTTTGGAGCTATCGGCCACGCCATCCCCGTCCGTATCTTCCAGAATCATGACCCGGTCGCCCTGTTCAAAATGAAGGTGGTTATCGGGTTTGTTCCTGAAATCCCGGTAGTTGACGGCTTCGGTAATCCAGATTCTGCCTTTGGCGTCCACATCCATGTTGGTGGGATTATAAAACTGGGGTGATTCGGCCCAGAGGGTGGCTTCCCATTCGGCGGGAAGAAAAAAGTTGTTACTTGAATCTACCTCAAAGCCAAGTTTTTTGGACTCAACCGTGGCCTGCCGGGGTTCGGTGCAGGCAGTGAGCAGGAGGTAGCAGAACGGAAAAATGTAAAGTAATTTTTTCATAGGAAGACAAATTTCATGATTTCAAATAGAAATTTATGATACTATTTTAACTGATAGTTCAAATTTTTTAGCAAAAATTAAGGTAGCATAATATTAAAGTATTAGTTTTTGATGTAGTATTGAAATTTAGCTGTAATTGTTGTGTCGTAAACCGATGTATATGAAATCCGAAATCCTAATCTCTAAATCCTAAACAAGTCCGAATGATTTAAATCTAAAATTCAAAACTTATATAATGATTTTCCATGGATCATAGAAGGCTTAATACAATGTTTTGTGATTTATTTTTTGAATTTTAAGATTGTTTTGGATTTAGGATTTAGAACTTAGGATTTCTAACTCCTTGGCTTGTTCTGATGCATAGATAAAGATTAAATATTTTTAAGTTACAATACCATTTATGAAACCCTTATTGGAGAAACTGACGCTGGAGCCAAAAAATTCTTTTGTGCTGCAAAAAGATGTGTTGTCGTATTATCCTACGCCCTGGCATTATCATCCGGAGTACGAACTGGTATTGGTGGTAAAAAGCACCGGGCAGCGCATTGTGGGCGATAGTATTGAAAATTTTTCGGATGGGGACTTGGTATTTATGGGGCCTAACTTACCCCATGTGTATAACAACGACAGCAGTTATTATGAAGGCGTTGATGAATTGAAAGCAGAAGCGATTGTCATTCATTTCAACGAAGATTTTCTGGGCAGGGATTTTTTCAAGGTTCCGGAAATGATGCCTGTGAAGCGGCTTTTTGCGCAATCGCAATGCGGAATGAAAATTACAGGTAAAACCCGGAAAATAATAGCGGATAAAATGCAGGGGATGCTAAAAATGCAGGGGGCTTCCCGCCTGATTGAGTTGCTTTCCTTGTTAGAAATGCTGGCTACTACGAAAGAGTATCGCCTGCTAGCCAGCCCCGGTTTTGTGCAAAAATATAACAGTTCAGGCACAGAACGGATGACCCGGGTGTATGATTACATCATGAACCATTTCAAAGAAGATATTCGCCTCGAAGATGTGGCCGAAATCGCCAACATGGCAACGCCTTCTTTTTGCCGTTTTTTCAAAGCTTGTACGCGCAAAACTTTTTCCCGCTTCCTCAATGAAATACGGATTGGCTTTGCCTGTAAACTGTTGCAGGAAGGCCATTTTTCCATTGCTGAAATTTGTTATGAAAGCGGGTTTAACAACCTTTCTAATTTCAACCGACAGTTTAAGAAGATTATGGACAAGTCTCCGATGGAATATCGGAAAACGCGGGAGAATACTGCACACTAGTGAAACTCTAAATCCTAATCCGCCGTGGCCCGGTCAAAACTCAAAATAAATTTTAATGCGTCAAATACAAAACTCAAAACATTGGTTTGGAGCTTGGGTTTTAGAAGTTTTGATTTATTTGGAGTTTAGCATTTAGAGCTTGGAATTTTACCAGTTACTGCAAAATACTGTGCGTTCACTGCAAAATGTTTGGGGAATATTGTCGGAATCAAGATTTTCGGGATGAAAAAAGATAGCCAGGATAAAAGAATCTTGACTATCCGGCAACATTCAGTACATCCTGATTAAAACAACCATGCTTAAAAACTACCTGAAAATCGCCATTCGCAATGCCAAAAGGCATCGCCTGTATTCAATTATTAATATTCTGGGACTTATGGCGGCACTCACGGGTGCGCTCTTTTTGTTGCTGTACGTAACTGATGAACTGAGCTATGATAAGCATCATGAGCATGCCGACCGGGTGTATAGAATTGTTTCGGATGTGAAGTTGGGAGAAAATGACATGGAAATGGCGATGTCACCAAATGCCCTGGGAGAGTATCTGCATCAAAATTATCCAGAGGTAGAAAGTTATGCTCGCCTTCGCCGATATTATTGGGAGCCTTTTAAAATAAAAAAGAGGGATAATTTTATTGAACAACCTAATGTTTTTATTGCTTCCTCTGGTGTTTTTGATGTTTTCTCATTCCATTTCCTGCAAGGCGATCCTTCTACTGCCCTTACCCGCCCCAACAGCATCGTGATGACGCAAAGTATGGCAGAGAAATATTTTGGTGGGGATGTGGGCAATGTAATTGGTAAAACAGTTACCGCCGAAAATGATTCGGTGTACCAGGTTACCGGGCTTATTGAAGATGTTACCCAAAATTCACACTTCACGCCCGCTGCTTTTCTGTCTTTTGCCAAACGGGGAAATCCTAACTGGTATTTTAGCAGCTACGCCTATGTGCGGGTACAACCTGGCACTATACCCGGTCAGTTTGAAGAAAAAATACAGGAAGTTGTTAGCGAGAAACTCACCTTCTTATTGGAAGAAGTAGGCGGGGGAACGATAAAATTAATATTGCAACCACTCGCAGACATTCATTTCTACTCAAAACGGGATGGGGAAATACAGGCCAATAGTGGCAATATGAATTATATTTACACCTTTTCTGTCATCGCTTTTTTCCTGATTTTGCTGGCTGCCATCAATTATATCAACCTGGCTACGGCCCGCGGGCTGCAAAGGGCGAAGGAAGTGGGTGTCAGGAAATCACTGGGTGCAGCCCGTGGTCAGTTGATGGGGCAATTTCTGGCCGAATCGTTTATGTTTGTTCTGCTGGCGGTTTTGGGTAGTATTTTATTGCTTTTCCTGCTTTCTCCGGTTTTCAATTATTTCACCGGAAAAAATTATGACCTTTATGCGTTTGCAGAACCTGTTCACTTTCTCTGGCTCACAGTATTATTGCTCTTTTTAACCCTGCTTTCCGGGGGCTATCCGGCGTTTTTCCTTTCCCGCTTCCGACCAGTGCGGGTACTAAAGGGAAGCATGACTGCGTACGGACAGGAAAATGTGGTTTATAGAAAAATGCTGGTGGTGGTGCAGTTTACCATCTCGCTGGTACTGATTACCAGTACGCTCATAGTATTTGCCCAACTAAAGTATTGGAATACCCAGGAACTTGGGTTTGATAAAGAACAGGTGGTAAAAATCAGCGTGGGGCAAGCCTATAAATTTACACATACCCTCAAAGACGCGCTACTCCAACATCCTAACATCACCCGCATTTGTACCACCGAAAACCCTCCGGGAAGCAAACCTTTTTCAACTGTTGTTGATACCGATGAAAAGACAAGAATAGTAGTGACCGATGTTTGGGCAGATTTCGGGTATATTTCTGCTCTAAATATTCCACTCCTGTCAGGGCGCAATTTCAGGGACAATATCAGAAAAGAGGTTGATTTGGTACGTGAACATGCCGGTGTCTTGGTCAATGAAAGTTTGGTAAAACAAATGGGATGGGATAATGAAAATGCTATAGGCAAAAAAGTAACTATAGAAGGTCAGTGGAAAGAAGAAATCATTGGCGTCCTCAAAGATTTTCACATTACCTCCCTGCACGATGTAATTGAACCCATGATGGTTCGTTACGAACCATACGGTGATTTTATGCTCATTAAAATTAGTGGAAATCATGTCCCTGAAACCCTGGAGTTCATACAAAATACCTGGAATGAAATTACGGGAACTTCAGAAGTAGCCTACACTTTCCTCGACCAGCATTTTCAGCAGCAGTATGAAGCCGATGAAAAGCGGGGGCGGCTTTTCGCTATCTTTTCCGGCATCATTATTTTTATTGCTTGTTTGGGTTTGTTTGGTTTGGCTACCTTCACGGCTGGACAGCGCACCAAAGAAATCGGTATCCGCAAAGTGATGGGGGCTTCTATGCATCAAATTCTGTTTTTGTTGTCAAAAGATTATTTGCAATTACTCATCATCTCCATTGTAATTGCCATTCCGGTGGCTAATTATTTCATTACCGACTGGCTGAAGAGTTTTGCTTATAAAATACCTTTGGAATGGTGGATGTTTGCCGTGCCTGGCCTGGCCGTACTTTTTGTGGCCCTGTTTTCTATTGGAGGAAAAACTATGAAAGTGGCCCGGAAAATTCCGGTAGATTCGCTGCAGTATGAGTGAAAATTGTCTTAATCAGGATTTTCAGGATGAAATGGATAGCCGGGATGCAAGAATCCTGGACATCTTGAACATACAGAATATCCTGACGGTTCGCCGCGCGACTAAAACAACAATAACTTTTTCCCATGCAGCGGGTATACTTATGTATAGAAACCACTGAACTGCTCATTTATGAAAAAGTTTATTTTTTTATCTGTTATTGCTCAATTTTTCATCTTTTCCGGTTTTGCCCAAAACGAAAACGTACGGGTGCTGGGCATCAATCTGGAGAATTATGAGTATCCTTTTCCGGTACATTACATTGAGTTGGATATTCAGAAAAAAACCTACCAGATGGCGTACATGGACGTGCAGCCTGCCAACCCCAACGGCAAGGCGGTAATGCTGATGCATGGTAAAAACTTCTGCGGTGCTTACTGGGAAGAAACTGCCAATGCCCTTTCAGAAGAAGGTTTCCGGGTGGTGATCCCCGACCAGATTGGTTTTGGTAAATCGTCTAAGCCCAATGATTTGCAGTATACTTTTCAGCTATTGGCGCAAAATACCAAAGCGGTATTGGATTCGCTGGGGATTGAAAAAATCGCCGTGCTGGGGCATTCTATGGGCGGCATGGTGGCTACACGCTTCACGCTGATGTATCCTGAAATTGTAGAAAAGTTTATCCTGGAAAACCCCATTGGGCTGGAAGACTGGAAACTGAAAGTGCCTTATAAGCCTGTAGATTGGTGGTACCAGAATGAACTGAAAAAGAATTACGCATCTATTAAAAAATACCAGTTGGAAAGTTATTATGACGGCCAATGGAAATCCGAATACAATGAATGGGTGAATATCCTGGCAGGCTGGACATTGAACATTGATTATCCAACCATTGCCTGGAATTCGGCTTTAACCTATGATATGGTTTTTACCCAGCCCGTGGTGTATGAATTTGGCCAAATAGAAGTGCCAACCTTGCTGATTATCGGGCAAAGGGATCGAACCGCTTTGGGAAAAAACCTGGTAAGTGAAGAAGTACGGAAAACAATGGGCAATTACCCGGAACTGGGCAAAGCCACGGCTGAAAAAATTCCAAATGCTACCCTGGTTGAAATTGATAATATCGGACATTTGCCCCATATTGAAGCTTTTAATAGATTTATTGAGCCTTTGGTAAAGTTTTTAGAGCAATAGATATATGTTAAACATCACCATCAGGGCCTTTTCCTATGCAACCCTGCTTTTTCTCATCATACAATGTACTTCACCCCAACAAACAGACCAGGAAAGTTTTACAAAACACCCTACATTACCCAACCCTTTGAAAGCGGGAAATAAGGTGGTTTCCAGTGCAGCATGGGAAGATCAGCGGGAATATCTTAAAAAGTTGCTTACCGATTATCAGTACGGGGAAGTGCCACACCATGCTGATATTGACCAGCTTGAAGTAGAACCCATCGCGTCAGAATATATATTGGACAGTGCGGCTTTGCAGCAAAAGTTATCCTTTACAGTTACTAAAAATGGCAAAAGCTTTTCTTTTCGGGTAGGAGTGGTTGTGCCTCAACGGGAAGGAACGTTTCCGGTAATCATAAAAAATGATGCTTTTTTGTTTGACCTGGAGGATATCGAAGACCCGGACAGACGGGAACGATACCGGAAGATTGGGCGGGATGCTATCCTGGAGTTTTCTGTAAATGAGGCCATAAAACGGGGGTATGTATTGTGTAAATTTATCCGTACCGATGTGGCGGCAGATCATAAGGATAACAGAAATACCGGTGTTTTTCCCTTATATCCTGAATATTCGTGGGGCACCATTGCTGCCTGGGCATGGGCAAAAAGTGTCATTATCGATTGGCTGGAAGAACAGCCTTATGCCGATACTGATAAAATTGCGGTAACCGGGCACTCCAGGGGTGGGAAAACAGCCTTATGTGCAGGCATTTATGATGAAAGGATAACAGTTACAGTTCCCAACTCTTCTGGCAGTGGGGGCACAGGTAGTTGGCGGTATTTTGATGATGAACACCGTCCGCAAACCATCGCTTATCACGAAGAGACTTTTCCTTACTGGTGGCATGATAATTTGTTTGTTTTTACCGATTCCGCTGAATATATGCCATTTGATGCACATTTCAATAAGATGCTGATTGCCCCCAGGGCTTTGTTGAATACCCATGCTCGTCATGATTTCTGGGCCAACCCGTATGGCACGTATCTCACCCACCTTGCTGCCCAGCCTATTTTTGATGCTTACGGAAAATCAGGAAACCTTGCCCTTCACTGGAGAGATGGGAAACATAATCAGAATATTGAAGACTGGAAGGCACTGTATGACTTTTGTGATTGGGTGTTCATTCAGAAAGCTCTTACCAGGGAATACAATCAAAACCCGCATGCTGAATACGCATACGATTCTATTTTAAACCCGTATTTTGAATATTTTGATGGTTTTGGGGAAATACCTGCTGAAAATTAACACGTATGAAAAATGAATAGACAATATATAGCTTTGAGTGCCAGTCTGCTTTAGCTGATTCCCATTGAAATAATGAACGTAAATTTGTACCTTTAGAAAGGCCATAGAATATCCTAACTACTACTTGCCCGTATCATGAAACCTCCCAACGAACTCTCCCAAGACGATGCCCTGCTTCAACAATTGGTACAAACTGTGTTACAAAACCTGGAGAACGAACAATTTGGGGTTGAAGATCTTTCCGAGCAGGTGGGCATGAGCCGCTCTCATCTGCACCGTAAGCTTAAATTGCTCAAAGGCAAGTCGGTGAGCCAGTTCATTCGGGAAATCCGGCTAGATGAAGCCATGAAACTTTTGCAAAATGATGCGGCTACTGCAGCTGAAATTGCATACCGGGTGGGCTTCAACAGTACTTCCTATTTTCATAAATGTTTCCATGAGCACTATGGGTATTCTCCCGGTGATATTAAAAAAGGGAACCTTAGTGATAACATAACAAATGACATTAACCATTCGCCTGAAAAAGAAGCTGCTGCCCAGCCTGCAAATGCTAGGAAGCAAAAGAACTTCCTAATTAAAAAACTTGTGCCCGCTTTGCTGGTTGTAGTCTTTGCCCTTATGGCAGGTTATTTCATTTTTACCAGGCAATCTGATCTCAAAGTCTTTCCGCAGAAATCCATCGCCGTACTACCTTTGGATAATTTGACAGGGGAAAAAGGACAGGAATATCAGGCTGCCGGCCTGCACGAAGCCCTCATTGGCGAATTGGGCAAAATTGCTGCTTTGCGCGTTATTTCCAAAACCTCAGTGATGCACTTTCCTGAAAAAAATATGCTCATTCAGGAAATTGCGGAGGAATTAAATGTGGATGCCATTGTAGAAGGTTCTGTTTTCGTGACGGATGATAGCTTACATATCCGCATTCAGTTGATTGAGCCATTTCCTGTAGAGCGTCATTTATGGTCACAGGATTACCGAAGGCACATCCGCCAGGTATTGTCTGTACAAAACGAAATTGTCCGGGATATTGCCCGTGCCATTGATATTGAGGTAACCCACGAAGAAAAAGTTTACCTGGCAAAAGCCCGCACCGTAAACCCTGAAACGTATAGAAATTATGTACGGGGAATGTACTATTTGCAAAAGTCTACCCGGGAAGACCGGAAAAAAGGATTGGCCTACCTGCACCAAGCCGTAGATAATGACCCTGCCGACCCACTGGCCTGGACCGGGCTGGCACTGGGGTACATTGAAGAGGGGCATAGCTCCACGGCTTCCGACGATGCTTTCCTACGAGCCAAAGCGGCTGCTATGCAGGCCCTCAAGCTGGACTCTACGCTGCTGGAAGCCCATGCAGCCCTGGGCAGGATTCAGCTTTATTACGAGTGGGATTGGGAAGGGGCGGAAAAAACTTTTAGATACGTAAACAAGGCAAACCCCAGCATGGCTACCAACCATTACCATTATGCCTGGTACCTGCACCTCATGGGTCGGATGGAAGAGGCCATTCACGAGCATGAGCTTGCCCAGGTGTTCGATCCATTGGGCGTAAAAAACACGGGCTGGCTGGCTTGGCTATATGCCTATTACGGGAATTTCCAGCAGGCAGCAAGAGAGATAGAGAAAACCTTTGAACTGGATTCTACTTATCACGTCGGGTTTTGGGCACAAGGCCTTATCAAAGAAAAAGAGGGAAAGTATGAAGAAACCATAAAAATATACAACCAATTGACACACAGGCATCCTAATTTCAAGTGGTTACTAGGCTGTGCTTATGCCTGGGCAGGCAAAACTTCGGAGGCCAGAAAAATACTGGCAGCACTTGAAGCACCCCCTCCTTCTCCCTGGAATGCATATGGGTTATCACGGTTATATGCTGCCCTGGGCGAAAACGACAAAGCCCTGGAATGGCTACGGTACAAGCCACATCATGCCTTCATCCCCTGGTTACGGGTAGACCTATTCAATGATTCCCTGCGCAAAGATCCCCGGTTTCATACACTCATGGCTAAAATGAACCTGCCTCCTGTTACCATGCCGGCCGAGGCCAGTCTGTAAATAGTATTGCATCCACTTCAAAGAACTGGCGACAGACTCAGGTCTGGTGCCAAATAATGAAAGCTAAGGCTTCGTCTGGCATATCCGCAATAAAATACCGGAATGGGCAAAAAACACGTTTTTAGCCGGCAAATGCAACATAATTTACCCATGCAACATAAGTGTTCAAAAACTTTCCCTTTTCCGCAACATAGTTGATACCTCCCTACCGACTTTTTCCCCCATCTTTGGTCAAAGCTTTTTACATGGTTAGTGGCCACTTTCCTCTTTAACATTCTTTGTTCAACCAGATCTTATTGATCTGAAAAAACTTCACTACCATGAAAACTTTTCTTGTATTTCCCGTACGCTTTCTCAGTAAAATCTTTCTGGGTTTGCTATTCCTTTTTCCTCTAAGTTGTAAAGATAACCTGGAGGAAGGACTCACCCCCAATGGGGATGATGCCTATCTAGGTGTAGAACTCTGGCAAGACCTGCTGCCCAACATCGTACATGAAAAAAGCATGATTGTACAGCAAAGAGGTTCTATCCAGGAAGCCATTGACGCGGCTTCGCCCTGGACAGCTATTTACATTGAACCCGGAACCTACAAAGAAGTACTTACCATCAACAAGCCCGGCATCAAGCTCATTGGCATCTTGGGTGCAAATGGGGAGCAGGTGGTCTTGGATAACCCCGGCAATGCGGAAAGAGGCTTACAGGTGGGCAAACAACTTTCCGGTGTAGAAGTGCGCAACATCCAGCCCCAAAATTTTTCTGATAATACTTCCTTTGTGGCTGCTGAACCATCAACAGACAGGCGCAACCATTACTTCAACATGAACCGGGAGCAGGTAGGCAGCAACATTGCCCATTACCAGTTTGACGTAAGATTGGGTGAAGGTGCGTTTGATGTGGTGCGCATCCACCGGGTGGTGAAAGAGAACCGGGCTTATCGTCCCTCTCGTGCCAAAGGGGAAGTTTTTATGATTCATGGAGCCTCCCAGAATTTTGATGACATCTTCTATACTGCCGGTGCTGTAAATAATATCAATCCGCAAACCTCCTCCCCCGTTTACCTGGCCTCCAAAGGCATAGATGTTTGGGGCATTGACCTGGGTTGGACTTTGGTACCCATAGAAACAGCTGACTTTGCTTTCATGAAAGACTGGGGGGTAGAAAAGGACTCTGACCACACCTTAGCCGCCATGTCACTGGCCCGATTGATAAGGGGACTGACCGGACAGGGCTTTGGGAAACTGAACCTGCTTGGCTTTAGCTACGGGGCTTTTGTTACCTATACGGCTGCAGGACATGAAACCCAAAAACAAGAATGGATGCGGAATATCAAGGGCATTATTCCTGCAGACGGCACCATGAAATTAGAACCTACTGATGAAAACAAACCTTTCATCGATGCTGCTTGTGAAAATGCCCAGGCCGTATTGGACAGCATCAATGTTGGGAAATACCATAACGACGGAGGGATAGGCTCTATCCTCATTGGTAATCTGGCCATAGAGCAGCCCGCTCAGATGTCACCCATTTTTCCAGGGTTTACAAATAGTCAGGTACCTATTTTTCTTGGTGCAAACATTTACTTATTGAATCCTCCCCAGGCACCCTTCTGGCATTTTGCAGCCGGTAATGGGGCAACTCCTGCTACCCCGGCTACCGAATTGAAATACACCGACCCGGTACGATGGGCAGAACTCTTCAGGTCATTGGCACCCTACCAGCCGTATCAGACCACTTTTGATGCCGCCTCCTGTGTTTGTAATGAAACGGACGTAAGCATGGATGATTATTTGAACCAAATTGCCGTGCCCATCTTTTATCTGGGCGCCGGAGGAGGACTGGGTACGTATGGAGAGTATGCCCCCTCTCTCACGGCCAGCACAGATGTAAGCAGCTATAATGTGAGCCTTCTGGAACACCCCTGTGCAGAAAACCGCTATCTGGATTTCGGCCACGCGGACCTTTTTATGGCCGATAATGCCCCCAAAGAAGTATGGGAGCCTCTTCGCAGGTGGTTGTTAGCGCACCATTCGGAATATCTTCCTTAAGAGATTAAAGGGGCACGGCCTAGGATGTGCTTAGCGACCCTAAGACCTCCGAAATTGAGTGGAACCCCAACCTTAGCAGGAACCAATAGCCACAGTCGGAATTAGGCAGCCATTTTCAGGCTGTGTCCCTAATATTCTTTTCTAATTTAGCAACTCAAATGAAATTATCATGAGAATACTTAATTTACATATCATAATTATAACTGGATTTTGCCTAATATCCGAAGTAGCTTATACACAAGCTTCCCTAATAAAAGACATTTTCCAAGATGGAAATAGTAACCCTCAAGAATTGACGGAAGTTAACGGGGAACTATATTTTTCAGCAAATAATGGAATAAATGGATTTGAGCTTTGGAAAACGGATGGCACCGACCAAGGCACAGTTTTAGTGAAAGACATTAATCCTGGAGCGGGAAATGGTACATTTTTGATGTCGGCTGCTAATGTGAATGGTACCTTATTTTTTTCACCGCTCGACGGAACGAGAATTTGGAAATCTGATGGAACCACGCAAGGCACAGTACTTGTCACAGATAAGGTTGAAGGTATAAGGGAATTAACCAATAATGGTGGGGTCTTATATTTCAGAGGAGAAAGTGTATTTGGTACTCAGTTGTGGAAAAGTGATGGTACTGATGAGGGTACTGTAGAAATTCTTGTAAACCTTTTTGCCAGTTCTTTTCCCGCTGGCCTCACTTCCAGGAATGGGATGATGTATTTTTCTTCCACCATAAATAATCCTGAATTGCAATATGGGGGAAAAGAACTATGGGTGAGTGATGGGAACCCATTTGTATCTCTTGGAGGAACTAAGATTGTTAAGGATATTTTTCCTGGTTCTGCCAGCAGTTTCCCAGCCTACATTACACTTGTAGATAACAAACTGTTTTTTTCGTCTAATGATGGAATACATGGATTTGAATTATGGAAAAGTGATGGTACTGAGGAAGGAACAATACTAGTTAAAGATATTAACCCAAATGGAAATGGAATACCTTATGACCCTGCACTAGATGAAGGTAATATCAATCTTAACCCTCACAGTTTTAGCAATGTGAATGGAACACTCTTTTTTACGGCTAATGATGGCATAAACGTTTTGCAGCTATGGAAGAGTGATGGCACTGAAGGAGGCACAATTCAACTAGAAGAAGTAAATAATAAAGTGAAGGGAATTACAAATCTTTTCGCCATAGGAGATATACTATATTTTTCGGGTTCAACAGATCAGGAAGGTAAAGAGTTATGGCGCACTGATGGTACTGGGGCAGGGACTTATCTAGCGGCTGATATAAACCCTGGCCCTGGAAGTAGTAATCCATCCCAATTCGCAAACATTGGACAAACGTTATACTTCCATGCAAATGACGGAGTAAATGGTATTGAGCTCTGGAAATACGAGCCTGAGGCTGTTTGTGTTACCCCCGAACCTAATTTTTCAATTTCAGGGCAATGTGCTAACGAGCTTGTTACATTTACAGACATATCTACCAATTTATCTTCTGATGCTACCTACCTCTGGGAGTTTGGCGATGGGACAACCAGCACTATTTCAGGAGATGTAACTCATATCTATGAAAATAGCGGAGAGTATAATATAATTCTAACAATTTCGCAGGGTAACTGCTCAGCTATCTTTAGCGAAGTAATCAATGTAAATCCTCAACCAAAATTATCGCTTGCTATCTCACAAGAAATCTCTACTCCCGGAGCTTCAGATGGAGCCATTGACCTTACGGTATCGGGTGGAACTCTCCCTTATTCATACCTCTGGAGCAACGGAGCTACCACAGAAGATATCAGTGGCCTGTCTGCAAGCACTTATTCAGTTGAAGTAACTGATGCCAATGGTTGCACCGCCCAAGGACAAATCACTCTAGAAGAGCCAGTGGGAAGTTGCTTCGCCTCCGAAGTAATCAGTTTCAACCAAGCCAAAAAGAAAAACGGAGGCACCATCTCCGATCAGCGTAGCAATCCCGAACAAGCCCTGGATACTCCTCAGGAAAATGATACCTACAACTTCGTGGCCCTGGGTTTTGGAGGCAGCATTACCCTCAAGCTAGGGCAAGCGTTGTATGATGATGGCACCTACGCTCCCGACTTTATTCTGGTAGAAACCAGCTTTGGCCGAGCCGATGAAATGTGCTACTCCAGTGGGGAACGCAACTATCCTGAAATGGCTTTTCTGGAAGTATCGGAAGATGACAATACCTGGTACAGCCTACCCAATGCCTATTGCCGTACTTCATTTGTAGACATCAGTCCGGCCGTGGAGGAGGGGCTGGCCTTCGTCCGTTACCTTCGCATTACCGATGCCTCCAACAAAAGCTGGTTTGGAGGGAATGCCGATGGGTACGATGTAGATGGTATCATCACCTGCCGGGAAGAAGTGCTGGCTGCTTTTGACCGCCTCACCAATGCCCGTACCCTGGCAGAGGGATCTGTCAAATCGGAAAAATTCACAGCTTTTGATCCTGCTTTTATCAACAAAGCTCCTAATGAGGAAGCGGATTTTACAGTAAATCTTTATCCCAATCCTATAACCAATCAGACGCTGAACCTGGAATATGTTTCAGAAAACAGTGGCAATGGGGTCTTACGTCTTGTGGATATCACGGGAAAAGCAGGGCTTGAAAAAGCCATTACTTTCCAACCCGGATTGAACCGAATGAAAGTAGATGTAGCTGCTTTGCCCAAAGGGTATTATGTGTTGCAACTGCAATCAGCACAGGGTGAAAGGGTAATTGAAAAGGTAATCAAATATTGAGGGATAACCCAATTTTATCTATTTGTTGTAAATCTTTCCCCTTAAGTGTCCGATGCCTTTATAAGTTGTGCAAGGAGGTGTCGGGCGCTTTGCCTTTGCTCTGGGAAGAAAGCCTTTTTACCCCATAATTCATTCTAGCCAAAATAATTATACGTATGGATTACGTTGCCTATCAATCTACAGACTCCATGACAAACCTGCAATCCATAGAACAAGAACTCCTCATCACATTATACGGGTTGGACAACCTCCGGCGTACCCTCCCACCCGATGAATGGAAACACTTTTGTAAAACCCAGGCTACACATCGCCCTTTGCACAAATTATTACTCCACGACCCTTATACCCGCCGGGCTTTTGAAAAACCAAGAGGTTATGCCGGGGATGCCGTTATGTTAGATTTCCTTTACAAATACAACCTCCTGATTGATACCATAGAAAACCCAATAGGCAAAAGCATATTTTATTTTACAACACACAGTGACCCGGGAGAAGCGGTGAGGCACCGGAGAAAATATATTGCACAACTCCTCGATGACATTGCCAAAAAATCATCCACTCCAATATCAGTTTTATCCCTGGCTGCCGGACATGTGCGGGAAGCTGAACTTTCTAAAGCCATCCAAAGCAAAAAAATAACAAAGCTGGTAGCATATGACCAGGATGAGGAAAGTTTAGAAGTGGTTAGAAATCAATATGGCTGTTTCAATATTATCCCGGTGCAGGGCAAGATCAAAGCTTTATTCCAACCTCAATTTTCACTGGGCAAATTTGACTTTATTTATGCATCGGGCCTTTTTGATTACCTCGACCAGTATGCTGGCACCCAACTCGTACAGAGGATGTTTGATGCTTTAAATGAGGGCGGGTATATATTGGTCTCCAATTTTCGCGAAGACGTACCAAATACGCTTTACAGAACCTATATGGAAGCTTTTATGCACTGGTTTTTGGTGTACCGTACCGATGTGGAAATTATCGATTTATTTTCGGGTATTAACCCCAAACGAATAGAAGAGTTCAGTTATTCTGCTGACCCACTCTGTAATATTGCATATGCTCTGCTGAAAAAAAGAAAATAGGCTCGGGACTGGAGTATAAAAAGAAAAGTCAAATCCAATTAAAAATCAGGCAGTGCTTAGACCAAACAATATCCAGAAAATTATCATTAAAATACCGTAAATTTTCAGCACTTTAATGCGGTTAGAAAAATCAGACCACCAGAAAACGACCCAGGGTTTGTGGAGGCCAACGAGGGTAAGGAATGTAAATAGACAAGCCAGCCAGAAAAGAAAATGTTGCATCTGGTTACTAGATACTGGGGTCTGGATGCTAGTCACTGGATACCAGATTATCCAGCATCTAGTATCCAGTGACCACCAACCAGAAACACTTGAAAATTTAATAGGTGAAAAGGTACACAGAAAATGCTTAGTGCATTACAGCGTACGTTTTACTTCTTTCTGCTCAAAGCCTTCTATCACATCGCCTACTTTGAGGTCATTGAAGTTTTTGATGCTGATACCACATTCAAAGCCGGAACGTACTTCGGCCACATCGTCTTTTTCCCGCTTAAGCTGGTTGATTTCACCGGTGTAAGCTACGATACCGTCACGAACTACCCTCACTTGCGCAGAACGCTTGATACTTCCGTCGGTCATGTAGCATCCGGCCACTGTTCCTATTTTAGTGATTTTGAATACCTGTCGCACTTCGGCATTACCGGTAATTACTTCCTCAACAGAAGGGGCCAGCATGCCTTCCATCGCGTCTTTTACGTCGTTGATGGCATCGTAAATAACAGAGTACAGCCTGATTTCAATTTCTTCTTTTTCGGCCAAATTACGGGCACTGCCAGAAGGACGTACCTGGAAACCAACGATTACTGCATCAGAAGCTGAAGCCAGCAATACATCCGATTCAGAGATTTGCCCTACGGCTTTGTGGATGATATTTACCTGTACTTCCTCAGTAGATAATTTCAGTAAGGAATCAGAAAGGGCTTCAATAGATCCGTCCACATCACCTTTTACAATAATATTTAGTTCTCGGAAAGAACCAATGGCGAGTCTTCTTCCGATTTCATCAAGTGTAATGTGCTTTTTGACACGCAGGCTTTGCTCCCGGATAATTTGCTCTCTTTTGTTGGCAATTTCCCGGGCTTCCCTGTCTGTCTCCATCACATTGAACTTATCCCCGGCCTGTGGAGCACCATCCAATCCGAGCATCTGCACAGGCGTAGAAGGTTCGGCTTTTTCGAGGCGTTTTCCGCGATGGTCAAACATGGCTTTTACTTTACCATAATGTGCGCCAGCCAATACCACATCTCCAACCGTAAGTGTTCCTCCCTGTACCAGAAGCGTAGTTACATATCCCCTGCCCCGGTCCAGCGTAGCTTCTATCACAGTTCCTACGGCATACTTTTCAGCATTGGCCTTGAGCTCAAGTAGTTCAGCTTCGAGTAATACTTTTTCCAGCAGGTCATCAATACCTTGTCCGGTTTTGGCCGAAATCTCCTGGCATTGGTACTTACCACCCCAGTCTTCTACCAAAATATTAATATTAGAAAGCTGTTCTTTGATTTTATTGACATCGGCATTGGGCTTATCAACTTTATTGATAGCGATTACAATGGGAACACCTGCCACCTGGGCGTGATTAAGTGCCTCTTTGGTTTGGGGCATTACACTGTCGTCTGCTGCCACCACTACGATGACAACATCAGTTACCTTAGCACCCCTGGCCCGCATAGCGGTAAAGGCTTCGTGCCCGGGTGTATCTAAAAAGGCAATGCGTTTTCCGCTGTTGGTCATTACATCGTAAGCACCAATGTGCTGGGTGATGCCCCCGGCTTCCCCTTCGGTAACTTTTGCTTTCCGGATATAGTCGAGCAGCGAGGTTTTACCGTGGTCAACGTGGCCCATGATGGTTACAATGGGTGCCCGGTCTGTCAACTCTTCTGCCGTATCTTTTTCTTCTTTTACCGTAATTTCATCTTCCGCATCCACAAACTCAACTTCATACCCAAATTCATCGGCAATGACGGTGATTGACTCGGCATCGAGGCGTTGGTTGATAGACACGAACATGCCCAGCGACATACAGATGGAAATTACTTCATTTACAGAAACATCCATCATCGAAGCGAGGTCGTTGGCAGAGATAAACTCTGTAACTTGTAATACTTTTGAAGATTCTTCTGCCAGGCGCTGTTCTTCCCTTTCACGGGCATCTGCTTTCCGCCTTTCATAACGGCTGCGGGCACCTTTGGTAGACCTTTTGCCGCCTGTGCTGATTTTGGCAAGTGTTTCTTTAAGCTGGGCTTGCACTTCTTGTTCAGAAACTTCTTCCCTTTGTGCGCCTTTCCTTTTCTTACCTCCTTTACTGCCTTTTTTATCTTCTTTTTTATTACCTCTTGCGGCTACGGATTTGTTCTCGTCTTTAACTTTAATGCGCCTTCTGCGCTTTCTCTTCTTCTTTTTCTCATCAGAAGAAGCTACGGGTTTTTCAGTTTGTTTTTTAGATTCGGTAGGTAGGTCAATTTTCCCTACTACGGTCAGTCCTTTCAGTTGCTCAGCCCTGGCTTCTATAATTTTTCCTTTTTTATCTTTAGGTTTCTCTTCTTCTTCTTGCGTTTCGCTTAGCTCTTCTTGTGTAGCTTCTTCTTTTTTGGGGGCTTCTTCTTGCGGTTTTTCTGTCGTTTCCTCTTTGGCCTCCACTTCTTTTACTTCTTCTTCTTGTGTTTCCTGGGGTATTTCTTCTTTCGCTACTTCTTCTTTTTTGGGAGCTTCTGTTTGAGGGGGGGCTTCAACAGCTTCCTTTTCAGCTTCTTTTTTCTCCGCTTCTACTTTTTCTGTTTTTTCCGCCTTTTCTTCTACTTTCTGAGGTGCTTCTTTCTTTTCTTCTACTTTCTCCTCTTTAGGCTCAGGCTTTTTCTTGGCAGGTTTACTATCGAGGTCAATTTTGCCTACTACTTTAATGCCTTGGAGCCTGGGGGTTTCTACTGAAGAATCATCTTTCTTTTCCTCTTCTTTTTCCTGATCAACATCTTCATTTTGCTGTACTTTTTCAGTTTCGGCAGTTTCTGATTCGTCTGTTTCCGAAGGTTTTACAGCAGGCTCTCCCGAGATGCCTTTGATGAAAAATTCTTCTTCCTCTTTATCCTCTTTTTTCCCTTTATCGGACTCGGTATCTATTACCAGGTTTTCTGTATGTTTGGTGCCAATGGTGAGACCAGAGGCTTCTTCTTTCTCCAATGCAGAAGACGCAAACTCCTTCGATAGCAGATTGAACTGCTCGGGAGTAATCTTTGCATTAGGGCTGCTTTCCACCTCATAACCTTTGTTGGTAAGGTGTGCTGTGATGGTGGATATGCCCACGTTCAGCTTTCTTGCAGCCTGGCTCAGCCTCATCATTTTTTCTTCTACCATACGCTATTATATACGTCTGTTTATTTAGTACTTATTCAAACTCTTGTTTAATCACTTTCATGACATGATCTACGGTTTCCTCTTCCAGGTCAGTTCTTCTGATCAAGTCATCTCTTGTAAGTGTCAATACACTTCTCGCTGTGTCTAACCCAATTTTTTTGAGTTCATTGATAATCCAGCTATCAATTTCATCAGCAAATTCTTCCAAATCTACATCTTCCTCTTCTTCATTCAGCCCTAATTCCCTGAATACATCTATCTCATAGTCAACGAGCTTGCTGGCAAGCTTGATATTTTGTCCGCCCCTTCCGATGGCCAGTGAAACCTGGTCGGGCTTTAAGAAGACAGAAACCCTTTTTCTCTCTTCGTCAATATTGATAGAACCAATTTTGGCGGGGCTTAGTGCCCGGGCAATGTAAAGGTCCAGGTTATCTGTGAAGTTAATTACGTCGATATTTTCATTTTGTAATTCCCTTACAATACTGTGAATACGTGACCCTTTCATACCTACGCAAGCGCCTACCGGATCGATGCGGTCGTCGTAAGATTCTACCGCTACTTTGGCCCGTTCTCCGGGTTCTCTGACAATTTTTTTAATCGTAATCAGTCCGTCGTATACTTCAGGCACTTCATTTTCAAAAAGCCTTTCCAAAAATACGGGTGAAGTCCTGGACATGATGATCCTGGGATTTCCGTTCACCATTTCTACCCGGTGAACAATAGACCTCACAGATTCGCCTTTGCGGTATTTATCTTTTGGGATTTGTTCTGAACGGGGCAAAATCAATTCGTTGCCTTCCGCGTCAATCAGTAAAATTTCCCGATTCAATATCTGGTATACCTCTCCGGTAATCATTTCACCCACCAGGTCTTTGTATTTTTGAAACAACCAGTCTTTTTCCAGGTCTTTCACCTTTTGTATCAGTGTTTGCCGGGCTGTCATTACTGCCCTGCGGCCAAAATCAGCCAGCTTTACCTCTTCGGCTACTTCTTCCCCAATTTCAAAATCAGGTTCTATCTTCCGGGCATCGGAAAGACTAATTTTGTCATGATCCCAAATATCTTCTGAGTTGTCGTCTACAATTTCCCTAAACCTCCAAATCTCCAGGTCTCCTTTGTCCACATTGATGATTACGTCAAAGTTATCATCCACACCATATTTTTTGCGGATCATGGTACGAAATACGTCTTCTAAAATGCGAATCATTGTGGGGCGGTCTATATTTTTGAACCGCGCAAATTCAGCAAAAGATTCTATCAGCGTACTGGTATCAATCTTATATTCTACTACCATAACAATTAGTTAAAAGAAGCCATCACATTTGTTTTATTTATTTCCGCAAAGGGAATCATAATTTCTTCAGCAGGCTGCTGTTTCTTTTTTTTATTTTTTTGCAGCATGCTCACCAGAATATGTTCACCTTCCACTTTTACCAATGTTCCGGTTTTTTCCTGGTTATTATTTAATAATATTTTTACTTGTCTTCCTATGTTATTCACATATTGTCTTTTTAGCTTGAGGGGGAAGCCCAACCCCGGGGAAGACACTTCTAACGTGTATTTACCATCGAATAGTTCCCTTTCCTCCAGCTTTCCGGAAAGCGTACGGCTGATGTGCGCACAGGTATCTATAGAAACGCCTTCGTCCCCGTCTATATACACGGTAACTTTAGCATTGTTTCTGTGGTCAGAGACCAAAATATCAACGATAAATAAGCGCTCGTTGTCACGGATGATCTCCTCAACCCACGCTTTTATCTCATCTTGCACATCCATATAAAATCGGCCGATTTATTACGTAAAAAGGGGACATTTTGTCCCCTCTTACAGAATTTTTTCGATTACGGTTCAAAATTAGTTAATATAATTACCAAATCAAAACATGGTATAATAATACTACAATTTGAACGTACACTACAAACATATTACATGTGTTATTCACTAACTTTGCCGTTCAATACTTTTTTTACCATCATGTGGAAAAATACGTTAGGGTTTTTTATGCAATGTATATCGCCAAAGCAGCCTTTGCTTTCATTAGGTAATGCTTTTGTTTCGTATTACTACTTTTTATTTGCTTTGTTTGCTCTGTTACAAGGGTGTGGGCAGGAGGCGCGCAATACACAGGAAACGCCACAAGCAAAAGAAAAGAAAGTGTTTGTGCCTGATTTTAATGCCGATTCTGCTTATCATTTCATAGAAAAACAGGTTTCATTCGGGCCTCGGGTGCCTAATACGGAAGCACACCGCCAGTGTGGCGATTACTTGGCAGAAAAATTACAAGAATACGGCGCAAAAGTAGAAGAGCAAACTTTTGAAGCAGAAGCCTTTGACGGAACCATGCTTAACCTGCGGAATATTATAGGAACGTATCGGCCTAAGCAGCAGAAGCGCATTTTGCTGGCGGCCCATTGGGATACGCGCCCTTTTGCCGACAAAGATACCGTTAATACAGATGAACCTATTTTAGGTGCCAATGATGGTGGTAGTGGTGTTGCCGTGTTGCTGGAAACTGCCCGCGTATTAAGTTTTGCCGATACGATGCCCGATGTAGGAATAGATATTATCTTTTTTGATGGAGAGGATTACGGCGAACCCGAAGGCCATAAAGCATCTTTGGATGAGGTAGGGAACAAAGTATGGTGGTGCCTGGGCTCGCAATACTGGTCTGAAAATAAACACAAAAGCAACTATTCGGCTTATTACGGAATTTTGTTAGACATGGTGGCGGCTGAGAATGCACGTTTTTTTCGGGAAGGTGTCTCCATGAACAATGCCCCCTCTGTGGTAAACAGGGTGTGGGAAAAAGCGCACGAACTGGGCTATCAGCGCTTTTTTGTATACGACAAGGGAGATGAAATTGTGGATGACCACATTTATGTGAATTATAAAGCCAATATCCCGATGATTGATATAATAGAATACAATCCGGCCACCACCTTCGGGGCTTACCACCATACCCATGCCGATGATATGGACATTATCAGCACGGCTACTTTAGATGCCGTGGGGGAAACACTGCTGCATGTGATTTATCATGAATAATTTTATAGGCAGCGGCAGTTGGCAGTATTTAGTCTGCTACTGCCGCTGCCTACTGCTACTGAATCATCAGTTCTCAGAAAGCACGTATTTATTGTAAAGGTTTTCGGCCCTTTTTTTTAAGGCATTGTTCATGGAATTCATGCCTCGTTTTACCTTACCAAAAAAGGCGGGGTCAATCAGAAACACCAACAGGCCGGAATATTTTCCCTGGTGGGTGAAAAGCACTTTATTTTCAGCCTGTTCGGTGATGGTAAAAATATGCCTGCCAGAAAAGAGTTCGTCTACATATAACCTGCTTTTCCACACTAATTTTTGGTAAGCTTCTTCTTTCTTGATAAATGCATAGTAGAAAAAGTCTTCGGGTACCTGAGGCACCTGCACAATTACTTTGGTAAAATCTTCAGTGTTGAGTTTCCCTGCAATCTGGATGATAAAAGGGTTCCATGTTGAATATTCCCGGTAGCTGGTCAGTATTTCCCACACCTGCTCTTTCCCGGCATTGATGGTAATGGAAGTAATAATATCTTTGTCATCAGAAACATTCCATTTGCCAATGTAACGCAGCAGAAAGTCTTCTGTAAACTTTGAAAATATGGATGGTAAATTTTCTTTCACAGTAGTCAGTTATAATTTTTTGGTGTTAACTTTAATGGAATAATGGAATAATGGAATAATGGAATAATGGAATAATGGAATAATGGAATAATGTTTTTTTATTCCAACATTCCAACATTCCAACATTCCAACATTCCAACATTCCAACATTTTTTACTTTAATTGTACATATTTCACCCCATCA
The DNA here is from genome assembly GCA_965230065.1 of Cyclobacteriaceae bacterium. GTDB lineage: Bacteria > Bacteroidota > Bacteroidia > Cytophagales > Cyclobacteriaceae. Next base: position 3,114,537 of record OZ245942.1, read on the forward strand.
TATAAGCTCCGCACAAGTAACCGATAGTGTTTGTTGTATGCTTTTCCATTCTGCTCGCTCAATATACAGTTGGTTTACCTCTATTTCAATGCCTACATAGAAAGAGGAAGGGAATTTTGTTCTCAGGTAAGTGGTAAAACCATCGTCTGTACCCAGGTAAGGTTCATTAAACCGGATTTTCATTTGTGGCAGTAAAGCCTCTAACTTTTTTTTCCATTGGATACAAAAAGCCAGTTCTTCTGGTCTTTCGGGGTCAAATAACAAGCCGATATCAACTGCTCTATGAATACCATTATATACAGGTGTAAACGTATGCACTGACAAATGAAACGTATTTTGATTTTCCCGGATGTATGCAGCAATGTGTTTTTCAACCTCATTTCTGTAATAATCATAATAATCGCGTATTAGTTGTGCTTTAATTTCCCTGGCAAGGGAAATAGAATATTCAGAATACAGAGCTGGATGGTGCAAAGAACGGTTCAGCTCTATCAGCAAACGGGTAAAGATGCGGTAATACAAAGGTGCTTTTAGTTGTTTTGCCAAATACTCTGCAATTTCCAGGGCGCCGGGGTCCCAGCCCCGGTGACTTTCTAGTATTTGCTGATGTTCGGAAAACAGGTACTGAAATGCTTCAGGAACCTGATTCCCGGCATGCTCGCAACTGATGACTACTTTCGTGCTCATGGCATGAACATAATGTTTTGTTGGAGGCAATCACAAAGCCGGCCATAAACACTTTTCAGGGCTTGCTGTGAATAATCGCCTTGCAAAGCCTGTACAATCCGCCGGGACAAAGGGCCTTTTTGTAAAATTATTTCCATTGGTGTTTTCCAGGGTTTCAGGGTATCCGGATATGCCCCCAGGGCTTGCTCCCAGATGTGCTGCCACAAATCCCCGGCTGTGCAAATCTCCTTACCCTGCAATCCAAAACATTGCAGGTATGTTGCATTATTGATAACGGTTTGTTCACCATTGCGTATTACATGGCTGAATATGTCGAAAAGTGGGGGTATTTCACAGGCTTGTTGTTTTTTTAGTGAAACGTTTTTTTCTTCTACCAGCATCTTTAATGTGCTGATAATCAAAGAAAGAATGGCCAGGTCGGCTGCCGGGCATTCCTGTATATCCAGTACCCTGATTTCAATAGCACCCCGGTCAAAACGTGCAATGGCGCCACGGGAATTGAGCCATACAGGTTCTAAAATATTATCGGGGTCATGTGGTGCAATTTCCCTGCGAATGGTATCGTAAATTTTTTGGTAATAATCTTCTTTAGAAAATACCTGCTCGGGAATTACCTTTCCGGTGAGGCAGGGTACATTTCGCTGGTTGGATTGGTAATAATCCAATCGCTTATCAGTGTATCCTGTCAGTTGTTTGTCCAGAATGGGAGAGCTGGCTGCCAAAGCAGGTAAAATAGGCAAAAGCAAACGGATAGCTGCATGTAAGCGGGCAAATTCCTCATCACCTTGAAAAGGCAGGTTAATGTGGGTGCTTTGTAAATTGGCCCATCCGTGCCCGCTGCAATTAAAAATCCGGTTATACGCCGCATAAACGTCCCCGTTGTCATGAGGCCACAGGCGAGTTTCCTCGTATGGGTTCATCCAGGGATGGGCGGCTGTGGGCATCAGCTTTGCACCAAAGGAAGCCAATAGGTTGTTCACTTCTGCTATATTTTCCTGAAAATGCTTGTTGAGGGCTACAAAGTCAGCCGCGGGCGGGTCACATTTTAGTTCCAGTACATGCAACACCAGCTCGTTTGACCAGGTGATTAGGCCTCTTTTCACATCGTTGCCATAATGCCCCAGTACTTTTTTCAGCACTTCATCGGCAATGGGTTTTACGGACAATGTGTCTTTATCCACAATCATGTATTCCAGCTCTACACCGTACCGCTGAAATATTCGTATATGTTCTCGTTTTTCCATATTTTTCAATACTAATTTCAGCAGCAGTCAAACTGCCTGCTGCCGCTGCCTACTGCTACTCCCTAATACACTTTCACTCTTTGCATAAAAATCTCCATAATGCGGAGGTATAAGTTATCTTTTTCTACCTTGTCTTCTATGCCCGCATCAATGCTGGGGTTGTCATTCACTTCAATCACGTAAAATTTACCGTTAGCTTCCTTCACATCAACCCCATATAAACCGTCTCCAATAAGCCGGGTAGCTTCCAGGGCTGTTTTGATAAGCTGGCCGGGTGCTTCACTCAGGGGAATAGTTCCGGTTTTTCCTTCCCCGACTTTTGTCTTTTCCCAGTTTACAATTTGCCAATGGTTGCGCGCCATAAAATATTTGCAGATATAAAGCGGTTGATGGTTCAGGATACCCACCCGCCAGTCAAAATCGGTGGGCAAAAACTCCTGGGCTATGAGCAGGTCAGAAGTTTGAAACAATTCAGTCAGCGACCGTTTGAGCGAGGCTTCATCTTTTACTTTTACCACCCCTTTTGAAAATGCACTGTCGGGTTGCTTGAGGATAAAAGGAAACTGAAAATCCTTCAAATCGTCTTTCGCGCTTTCCTTCTGAACGATGGTCGATTTTGGGGTCAATATTTTATTGGTTGTGAGCAGTTCGTTCAGGTATACTTTGTTGGTACATTTCAGGATAGATTCCGGGTCGTCTATCACCACCAGTCCGTCGGCTTCAGCCTTTTTGGCAAAGCGAAAAGTATGATGGTTGACGTTGGTAGTTTCCCTGATAAACAAAGCATCGTATTGAATAAGCTTGCCAAAATCGTTTTTTGTAATAACATCCACACCAAACCCTACTTTATCAGCAGCTTTGGTAAATTTCTGAATGGCTTTGGCATCGGAAGGAGGCATTTGCTCTTCGGGATTCACTAAAATGGCCAAATCATACTTTTTTCGCTGATAGCCCTTTTTGAGTGTGTTTTTTCCTGAAAAATAGTTTTCCAATGCTGCTGTGAGCACGGGTTTATCTTCTGAAGGGATTTCCGGAAAACCCAAAGGCTTGAGCGATTGCAGTGCCCATTTGTTCTTTTTCACAAAGCTGGCTTTCAAAATAGGTGCCTGCATCAGGTTGAACAAAGTAGTAGCCAGGCGGTTGTACTGCTCGTTTTTGGTTTTGCCCAGGTGTACGCAAAACTCCAGATTGTCAGCTTTTTCATTTTTAAAAGTCTGCTGTATCAGGTCGTCAAAATCCTGCGCATCTTCCCGGATGAGGGATGGAAAGCGAAAATCCTGTACGGTTGAAATACTCGGAATTGCCTTATGCCCCCTTGCCTCTGACAAAAGCGAAACATAATACCCTGCGCTTTGGTACTGGTACGATTTGCACAGATTAATAATTTTAATATTACTGGCAGTTTGGTATTTATCACTCGAAATATATTCGGCTGGTGAAATTACAGTTACTCCCTCCAGGTGAATATTCCAGTTATTCGGGTTTTCGGTTATGATTAGTTTTGGCATGTTGTGTTTTAGAATGATTAGGTTGAATAATTAGCAAATTGGCGTCATAAGTAACAATGCCAAGCATGATGGCATTCAATAGCCTGTCAATACCCACTTTGTAATGCTGCGAGTCAGACATGGGGTTGGCGTGCAGCGGATCGGCAATATATACTTCCTTGTTAGCCCTGGAATATCCGTTGATTACTACAAAATGCCCGGCTGGTTCTCCTTTTATATCATCATATTGGTTGGTCTCGCCAATTTCCCGCTGGCTTTGGTACAAATAAGTAGCACTCAGGCCTGTAAGGACAGGTATTTTTTTGGTAAGGTATTTTTTCAGCAATTTTACAGTGAGTTCTTCAAACTTTATTTTGCCTCCCATACTCAGGTACTGTAAATAAGCTTTTGAAGCATACCGTATTTTTTTGCTGCTTTTGTACTGGATTTGCTGCTTCAACTTCTCGGAAAGGTCAACGTTTGGCTGGCTGAACCAGGAAGGATCGAAAATATGCAGGTTATAGGTATAGAGTGTTACGTCATACCCTTTTTTTAAAGCATGCATGCCCAGCATCACGCCCAAGGTGCCTCCACCCTTGAGCTGTTGTACCTGCCGGATAACATCATCAATACCAATGGTCTCGTGATAATAATTATAAACGGCGTGCAGGCATGTTGGGCCACAGGTAACATCATCGGGTTGGGCTTTGATGTTAACTTTTAAAATAGCACCATTCGAGTCAATATTTTCCATATATCTAATAAACAGTGCAGACTATTACGGAAAAGGTGAAAAAAAGTGGCGGATAGGAAGCAAAATATTTTGAGGGTATTCATAGCAACGAATCTGCTGCCGGGTGATTTGCAGTTTTTTTATCGAGAAAGTTATCTGCCTATGCTGATTTTGCTTTTCACTTTGAAAGTATTTTTCAAAATGGTAAAGCTAAGTTTTATCAATTCTATAAAAAGCAAAGGCCATATCAGATACGCCTCCCGGAGTTTGGTAGCTAATTCTTTTAAAAGTTACAAGATGTAGAACTATCTGAAAATAATACAAAAGATGCCAGGGTGTTATTTTGATGTAGGGGAGGGCATCCTTCAAAAAATTCTTACCAATTTAAGATTCATTCCTGAGTAAATGCTTTATTTCTGTATTTTCCTTAAATAATACAAAAAGTTTTCACCAATATAGTAAAACATTCAAAAAAGCAGGAAAGCATTATTATTTGGATATTATACAATATGCTGTTCTTCCTGATCGCCTGCCTTCAGATCATTACATGTTGATTAATTCCTCATCTTAAAAATGTTCACGTCTTTGCTTTCATACACGCACAGTTTGAGCTGACTGAAACAGTTCGGTTTCATAAAGCTTACCGGTGACTCAGCCAGCTTAAGCTTTGTAGACATATGTGTGTTTGATTACTAAAATTATTTACTATGGTGTTATTGGTACGAATTAAGTTGCTGAATTATCTATTAACTTCAGCATTATCTTTTCTAATTGTTTTAGGGAATGTATTCCCCGTTAATGCTGGTGAAAATGCCTTATCATCAGAAGTAGTTAGCATAAAAGGCGAATTACGGAAGTGGCACAAGGTAACGCTTGAGGTAGCGGGCCCTGAAGCAAGTGAGGGCGGGACATTAAACCCGTTTTTAGACATCCGCCTGGATGTGACATTCCGTCAGGGGCAGAAGGAGTATGTAGTACCGGGATACTATGCAGCTGATGGCAAAGCAGGTGAGAGCAGTGCCAGTGATGGGAATGTATGGAAAGTACATTTTGCCCCTGATGCCACGGGCAGGTGGGAATACAGTGTATCCTTTCGCAAAGGATCGGGCATTGCGGTGAACGGAGCTTCGGGCACTTCCCTGTCAGGGGATGGTGCCAGCGGTAGCTTCACGGTGGGTGAGAGCAACAAACAAGCTCCCGACAACCGTGCCCGTGGTCGTTTGGAGTATGTAGGTGAGCGTTACCTTCGATATGCAGAAACGGGGGAATACTTTATCAAAGGAGGCCCAGATGCGCCTGAGAACTTTTTGGCATATGCTGATTTTGATGGCACGCAAAACAATGATGGGATATCCGATGAGTTGATCAAAAGCTGGTCAGCGCACAAGCAAGACTGGCGCAGCGGGGATGCCAGCTGGCAGGGAGGCAAAGGCAAAGGGATGATCGGTGCATTGAACTACCTGGCCGGTCAGGGGCTGAATGTATTTTCGTTTTTGACCCTGAACATCCTGGGTGATGACAAGAATGTGTTTCCTTATGTGAAGTACAATGGTAAGTTATCGGGCAGCCCTGTAGAAGACCGGTTGCGGTTTGATGTGAGCAAGCTGGCCCAGTGGGAGGCAGTATTTGAGTATGCCGAGACGCTGGGCATGTTCCTGCATATCAAGTTACAGGAAACAGAAGTGGACGAGCTGCTGGACGGGGGCAAGCTGGGTGTGGAGCGCAAACTCTACTACCGGGAGATGATCGCCCGTTTTGGCCATCACCTGGCACTGAACTGGAACCTGGGCGAAGAGCACATGCTGTACTTCAAGATAGGGGACAAAGAGAACAAGTATTTACAGCAATACGGGGAATACTTTTATGAGCAAGACCCCTACCACCACCACCTGGTGGTACATACCCGTCCTGACAGGAAATACAAGGTATACCCGTATTTACTGGGAGATCAGTCAAAGCTGACAGGATTTTCCTTGCAGAGTTATTACAGCAACGTACATGCCGATACACGTTATTGGCTGTCAGAGTCAGAGAAGGCAGGGCGTGTATGGGTAACGAGCAATGACGAGCAGGGCCCTGCCGGGGACGGTCTGTTGCCCGACGGTCCGGGGAATAATTACGATGCCATCCGCAAGAATGTATTGTGGGGCAACCTGATGGCCGGGGGCAGTGGGTGTGAGTTTTATTTTGGTTATGAGCATGCCCAGTCGGACCTGAGTTGTGAAGACTGGCGGAGCCGTTCGGGCTTCTGGGGTTATGTAGGGCATGCTTTGTCGTTTTTCAGGGATCATGTACCCTACTGGGAGATGGCAGGAGCAGACGGGCTGGTAGGCGGCGGAGGCAACAGCAATGAGAAATACTGCCTGGCCAAAGAGGGGGAAGTATATGTGGTGTACCTGTCCAATGGTGGCAGTACAAGCATAGACCTGCAGGAAGGCAGCTATACAGTGAAGTGGTACAACCCCCGCAAGGGAGGTCAATTGGTAGAAGGAAGTGTAAAAACCATCACAGGCAGTGGGGTCAATATTGGTACGCCCCCCACAGAAGCAAACCAGGACTGGGTAGCCTTGCTGGAGCGCAGTGGTGATGTAGAGATGAACATCAGCAAGTTTGTATTGTATGATACAGAAAGCAACAGCATCCTGGCCGACCCCCTGGAAGATGGGGCAGTGATACAGGCAGATGAGAAAGTGAGTGTGGTAGCAGTGAGTGAGCCCACAGTAGTGGGCAGTGTGCAGTTCAAAGTAAACGGGCAGGAGGCCCATGTGAGTAATAGCATGCCGTATGCCATAGCCGGACACAGTGGAGGTGGCAGTGCTGCGGGAGCTGTTGAAGAAGAAGATGGCATAGCACTATGGGAGGCAGAAAGCATTCCGGTGCAGGGGGAGTGGAAGTTAGAGCAGCAGGTGAAAGGCTACAGTGGGAATGGGTATTACAACTGGAAGGGAGCTGATTACTTCAAGAAGCCGGGCAATGGCATATTGCGCTATAAGGTGAAGGTAAGTAAGGCGGGTAATTATCAGTTTTTGTTCCGTACGAAAAACACGTTTGAGATCAGCGGTGAGCATAATGACTCCTGGGTGCAGTTGCCCAGCGGGGAGAATGTGGCTGGTGAAGAACCCTTGAACAAAGATTGGGTGAAGGTGTTCCAGTCCCAGCACCGGAAGTGGAGTTGGCAGGCGCGAACGGTAGACCATGTAGACCGTCCGATCCGGGTGTATTTGGAGGCAGGGGTGCATGAGGTGTTGCTCTCGGGCAGGAGCCATGGACATGCCATAGACCGCATCGCTTTGTTCAGGTATGAAGAAGTGAACTTCAGTGAAGATAAGTTTGACGGGCTGCCCAACTCAAAGCAGGTGGGTGGGGAGCAGGTACTGCATGCCTGGCCCTTAACAATAGGCACACACTCCATCACCGCTACTCCTTTTACCGGAAAAAATGCTGATGGAACTGCTGGCAAAGGTATAAGTATCAGTGTCAATGTTGTAGATGGAAATAATACAAACATTCCACCTTCAACGCCTAACAATTTAGTAGCTAATGCTGTATCGGCGAGCCAGATAGATTTAGCATGGAAAGACAATGCAGGTGATGAAGAAGGGTTTAAAGTAGAGCGTTCAACTAACGGTGGGGATACATTCACCAATGTAGCCACAGTAGGAAAGAATACGACTACATATTCCAGCAAAAACCTGTCAGGCAACACTACCTATCAGTACCGTGTTCGGGCATTCAACAGTGCAGGTAACTCATCTTACAGCAATGTAGTTACAGCCACAACCCAGGCAGATGGCGGCAGTGGTGGCAGCAATACGGATGCAGTGAGTTTACTGCCAGAAGCAGACTCATGGGTGATTGGTGCGAAGCCGGGTGATAACTATGGTGCACAGAGTGAGTTCAAAGTGCGGTATGCTAATGGAGACTGGACAAAAGAATCATATTTACGGTTTGACCTGGGCAATGAGAGTGGGGTGATAGAACGGGCAGAGTTGATTTTGCATGTTACAGAATCTACGGAAGCAGTGGATCACACGGTATCGCATGTAAGTGATGACAGTTGGACAGAGCATGGCATTACCTGGAGCAACAAGCCAGCTTCGGCAAGTGGCTACCTGGATATGGCGCGGGTTACAGGCACAGGAGCAGTAACATTTGATGTAACTTCGAAGGTACAGGAAGAATTGGGTAGCAAAATATCCTTTTTGCTCCAAGCCTTGCAGAATGTGAAGCCTCATATCAAGTATGCTTCCAAAGAGCATGAAAATGTGAGCTTCAAGCCTGTGCTGAAAATTACTTACACTGATGAGCAACCATCTGTAACCATTCCTGCTGCAGCCAATAATTTAGCGGCTAATGCTGTATCGGCGAGCCAGATAGATTTAGCATGGAAAGACAATTCAGGTGATGAAGAAGGGTTTAAAGTAGAGCGTTCAACTAACGGTGGGGATACATTCACCAATGTAGCCACAGTAGGAAAGAATACGACTACATATTCCAGCAAAAACCTGTCAGGCAACACTACCTATCAGTACCGTGTTCGGGCATTCAACAGTGCAGGTAACTCATCTTACAGCAATGTAGTTACAGCCACAACCCAGGCAGATGGTGGCAGTGGTGGCAGCAATACGGATGCAGTGAGTTTACTGCCAGAAGCAGACTCATGGGTGATTGGTGCGAAGCCGGGTGATAACTATGGTGCACAGAGTGAGTTCAAAGTGCGGTATGCCAATGGAGACTGGACAAAAGAATCATATTTACGGTTTGACCTGGGCAATGAGAGTGGGGTGATAGAACGGGCAGAGTTGATTTTGCATGTTACAGAATCTACGGAAGCAGTGGACCACACGGTATCGTATGTAAGTGATGACAGTTGGACAGAGCATGGTATTACCTGGAGCAACAAGCCAGCTTCGGCAAGTGGCTACCTGGATATGGCGCGGGTTACAGGCACAGGAGCCGTTACGTTTGATGTAACCTCCAAGGTGCAGGAAGAGTTAGGCGATCGGGTATCATTTTTAGTACGGGCGATCCAGAATGTGAAGCCCCACATCAAGTATGCTTCCAAAGAGCATGAAAACGTGAGCTTCAAGCCCATATTAAAAATTACCTACACTGAAGAAGGACAAGAACCGCCTGCTACGGTTCCTCCGCCAGTGCCTACTCCGGAGCCAGAGCCTGCGTTTGCAGTTACAAAACTGGTATTGTACAATACGAAAACTGACGAGATCATCGGAGTGCATGACCCTGTTCAGGACGGAGCGATCATTGACCTGGATGCATTGGGAGTGGACGAAATCAGCATGGAAGCGATTACGGAACCCCAAACTGTAGGTAGTGTGAAGTTTTTAGTAAACGGAAAAAGCTTCCGTACAGAAAATGTGGCTCCTTATGCATTGAACGGGGACATTGACGGAAATTTTGGCCCCTGGAACTTCTCCACCGGCAAAAATACGGTGACCGCTATTCCTTATAAGGAGAAAAAAGCTTCCGGTGAAAAAGGAGAGGCGATGACAGTCACCATCACCATCAAACAAGGAGCTTCGCTTAGGGTAGCCGGTACAGATACCAAGAAAAAGGGTGAAAGCAAAAACGAAGAGGTTGCAGTTGCTACTGACAACATCGATTCTTTCATAGAAAAGGAAACCTGGAAAGTAGTGGTTTATCCTAATCCGGTGAGCGATGTGTTGCATATAGCTGCCAGTGGTTCTGGTACATATTCTCTGTACGGATTGCATGGCAGGATGACGAGGTCAGGGAAAATCTCAGGCGGAGATGCAACTTACATCAATGTGTCTTCACTGCCTTCAGGCGTGTATTATCTTAAAATAGCGACAAAAGAGGGCGTTTCCTCACAAAAAATTATGATTTCTCGTTAAAATAAATTTTAGTTTAAAATTAAAAAAGTGTTGCAATTAACTTTGCAGCACTTTTTTTATAGGTAGTAATTTAAGACTTTAGACAAGCTTTTCATTATACCCTGGTTTTTGATATCATGTACAAAACATTTTTTATCAACTTATGGGAAATTATTAAGGATACTTTCAAGCATTTTCAGGAAGATTCGCCCATGACGTATGGCGCATCTATTGCTTTCTATACTATTTTCTCCCTGCCGGCTACTCTGGTGCTCATTATTTATATAGGCAGTACTTTTGCGGAAGAACAACTTGTACAGGGGGAACTGTTCAACCAAATCAGAAACTTAGTAGGGGAAAACAGCGCCGAACAGTTACAAAGAATCATGGAAAATGCCAGAACTTCCGAATCGCAGTTAATAGCAAAGGTCATTGGTATTGGTACATTGATGTTTAGTGCAACCACTGTTTTTGTAAATGTGCAGGAAGCCTTAAATCATATCTGGCATGTGAAGGCAAAACCGAAAAGAGGCTTTGTTAAGTTCCTCAAAGACAGGGTCTTTTCTTTTGCGATGGTTACCAGTTTGGGTTTTATTCTGCTGGTTTCATTGGTGATAGATTTCCTGCTCACTATTTTCAATGATTTTCTGGAAAGATTGTTATCAGAAGCCACTGTATATCTCATCCAATTATTGAGTTATTCTATCAGTCTTGCTACCGTAACTTTGGTATTTGCACTGATTTTTAAAGTTTTACCCGATGCAAAGGTGAAATGGAAAGATGTATGGGTAGGGGCATTGGTAACCACAGGATTGTTCAGTATCGGCAGGTATCTCATCAGTTTGTATTTGAGCAATAGCGATATTGCCAGTACGTATGGCGTAGCGGGTTCGCTGGTGCTGGTGTTGATATGGATTTATTATTCTTCTATCATCTTACTGTTAGGTGCTGAGTTTACCAAAGCTTTTTCGCATAAAATGGGAAGGAAAATATTGCCCAAGAAAAGTGCTGTAAAGATCATTAGAAAAGAAGAGGCCCGGGCCGGGGAAAGCCTTGAGGAAAAGAAGAAGAAACAATAGAAATTCCTCGAATATGTACTAACTTTAAACTTTGAATTCATCAACAGTTTTTTTTACATACTATGCAACAGTACCATGCGCTCATGCGCCATATTTTAGAAAACGGGATAAAAAAAGATGATCGTACCGGAACGGGTACAATCAGTGTGTTTGGCTACCAAATGCGGTTTAACCTGGCTGAAGGATTTCCGTTGGTTACTACCAAAAAAGTGCATTTGCGTTCCATTATTCACGAACTTTTGTGGTTTTTGCAAGGAGATACCAACATTCAATACCTGAAAGAAAATGGCGTAAGCATCTGGGATGAGTGGGCAGACGAAGACGGAAACCTGGGGCCTGTGTATGGTTATCAGTGGAGAAACTGGCCCACCCCTGACGGAAAGCATATAGACCAGATTACCAACCTGATAAGTCAAATTAAAAATAACCCCGACTCCAGAAGGCTGATCGTATCGGCCTGGAATGTGGCGGATATTGAGCAAATGAAACTGCCCCCCTGCCATGCATTTTTCCAGTTCTATGTAGCGGAAGGCAAATTGTCCTGCCAGCTTTATCAGCGCAGTGCTGATGTTTTTCTGGGTGTGCCCTTTAACATTGCCTCTTACGCATTGCTCACCATGATGGTAGCCCAGGTTTGCGGCTTACAACCCGGTGATTTTGTGCATACATTTGGTGATGCCCATTTGTACCTCAACCACCTGGAGCAGGCAGAACTGCAACTTTCCAGAACACCCCGTGCTTTACCACAAATGAAAATTAACTCCGAAGTAAAGGATATATTTTCTTTTAAATACGAGGATTTTACGTTGGAAAATTACGAGTCCCATTCACGTATTAAAGCGCCAGTGGCGGTGTAGGGTTGGGTATTATTCATATGATCTTTAACTGTCCTGTGTATCACAGGCCAAGGGTTGGGTAGAAATTTTATTTCCGTGGCTTGTCACAAGCCACCATCTTCCCAATATCTCTTACAAAGCTCAGAGCTGGCTTTTGATTAAATAACTCCCACTTTGAAAAGAAATAACAAGTAGGGTTTGTAATCGCTGCGAACCTTCCGGGCAAGTTCCACGCACACATTTCTTTTTTCTGAAAAGCTTACCAGCCTGTTTAAGTAAGGCAAGACAGCCTAAAGTAAAGACATAGTCACCTTACATAATCATATTTGTTCCTCCCATAGTGTGTATTCTTCAGGAAAAGAGTTTTTAAAATCTGTTTCCTCCTCAAAAATTCCATACACACAAGCCCCCGACCCGCTCATACTGGCATATAAAGCACCCTTTTCGTATAGCTTGTCTTTGATTTCGGCAATTTGCGGGTATTGCTGAAAAACAGAAGCATCAAAATCATTGCTGACTTTTTCTTTCCAGTGCTGGATGGGTTGTTTCTCTATCCATTCTTTCAGGTTAATATCAGGTTGTTTGGGCTGTACCCCTGCATAAGCGGTAGCCGTAGCCACATGAATGGGCGGGGCAATCAAGACCAGGTATTTCCCCTTCAGGTCAATCTGAATTGGTTCGAGCTCGTCGCCCCTGCCAGCAGCCAGCACAGGCCGATTTTGTATAAAAAACGGGCAATCGCTGCCCAGTTGGGCGGCATAGTCTTCCAGCAGGCTATCTGCTAAAAAAAGATGAAAAAGATCATTCAGGCATTTCAGGGCAAAAGAAGCATCAGCCGAACCGCCTCCCAAGCCGGCGCCAATAGGAATTTGTTTGTGCAGATGGATATCTACCGGCGGAAGCTGAAAATCCTTTTTGAGCATCTGATAAGCCTTTACACAAAGGTTTTCTTCCGCTTTTCCGGGAATGACAATGCCAGAGCTTTCAAAACGAAACTTTTTGCTCTCAACAATTTCCAGCACATCGCACCAGGGCACCGGATAAAAGCAGGAGTGGATATTGTGGTACCCATCCTCCCGCTTCTCAGTTATTTGCAGGCCAATGTTGATTTTGGCATTAGGGAAAACGATCATATGTTCAGGGGATTCGCGGCTAAATGGCTTTCCGTTTTTCTTCCAAAAGCCGTGATATAATAATAGGAAGCTACAAGCCAAGCCAACTTGTAGCTAGTGGCTGGAAGCTGATGGCTTAGATTACTTACTCAACTCCTGAATAATTTCCTCTGAAATGCCGGTAGAAGAAAAGCCACCATCGTGCATCAGGTTTTGCATGGTTACCATGCGGGTGTAATCTGAAAACATCATGACGATATAATTGGCGCAGTCTTCGGCGCTGGCGTTGCCCAACGGTGACATCTTATCTGAGTAGGCAAAAAAGGCGTCAAACCCTTCAATACCGGTGCCGGCCGTGGTTTTGGTGGGAGACTGGGAAATGGTGTTCACCCGCACTTTATTTTGCTTGGCAAAGCGGTACCCGTAGCTGCGGGCAATAGATTCCAGCAAAGCTTTGGCTTCGGCCATATCGTTATAATCAGGAAATGTACGTTGGGCAGCAATGTAAGAAAGCGCCAGCACAGAACCCCACTCGTTCATGATCTCCATTTTTTCAGCTGTCTGCAATACTTTGTGGAAAGACAAGCCCGAAATGTCCAGGGTTTTTTGGTACCAGTCATAATTCAGGTTGCCATAGTCTCGGCCTTTCCGCACATTGGGACTCATACCGATAGAGTGCAGTACAAAGTCTATTTTCCCACCCAGTATGTCCAATGATTTGGTGTACAAGCCCTCAATATCTTCAATCACCGTGGCATCTGCCGGAATAACTTGCGTTTCGCATGCTTCGGCCAGTTCATTGATTTTGCCCATGCGCAGGGCAATTGGTGCATTGGATAATGTAAAAGTGGCGCCCTCTTCCCTGGCTTTGAGTGCAACTTTCCAGGCAATGGAGTTTTCATCCAGTGCGCCGAATATGATACCTTTTTTTCCTTCTAACAGATTATGACCCATGATATGTAAGCTTTTGTTTAATGAAATACAAGATAATGCGCAAATCTAATAATATGTTCAGCTTTTGCACATTAAAACGATTGCGAAATATAGCGAAACAAGAAAAGCGAACATCGCCATTATGAGAAAACCGGATTTCATTGCTTCAAAATTGATAAACCAGGCCAGGTGGCCGCATTACAGCAGGAAGGGTATTTTTTATCGAATTTTATGAATAAAAATATTTATATACTAAGAAATATTCATTATATGGGAATAACATTCTAAAAAAAATCATATTTATTTTTGAAATAGAAAAATATAACTTATTTTTGATTCTTGATGAAAAAGTTACATCTGTAATAAATAACTTTGTTAGCTACGCTTTTGGAACCGGGATTGTTCCTTGGTGCTGAAAGAATAATAAAATTAATAAAGCACATACTTGCATATTGCTGAATCATATAGCTGTTATGAAAAAAAATTACATCACTATAGCCAACCAAATACCTTTAATATTTAAGGCTTCCAATTCAATTGTAGCTGTCTTTTCTATGTTGCTGCTTTTGGTTTATTTCCACCCGGTGTTGGGGCAGGATTTTAATAAAAGTAATTTAAAAGGAGCTGAAGTAGAGAATTCTACATCTCTCAAGTTTGGCCCTGATGGCAGATTGTATGTATCGCAGCAGGATGGTTTGCTCAAGGCATTTGTAGTTCAACGCAATGGTGCCAACGATTATGAAGCTGTTAAAGCAGAAGAGATTACGATTATTAAAAATATGCCCAACCATAATGATGATGGCACACTCAATACCACCCTGGGTGCACGCCAGGTTACAGGCATATTGGTTAAAGGAACACCGGAGCAGCCCATATTGTATGTAAGCAGCAGTGACTCTCGCATAGGTGGCCCCAGTAAAGGTGATACCAATCAGGATACCAACTCCGGTACGGTTTCCCGCCTCACCTGGATTCATGACCAGCCTCCGTTACAGACAGATTTTAGCAGTTTGAATAATGAAGATTTATGGGAAAAAGTTGATTTAGTACGCGGGCTGCCCCGTTCTGAGGAAAACCATGCTACCAACGGGATGGAAATTGCTACCATCGGTGAAACGAAATATATGTTTTTGAGTGTGGGTGGGCTCACCAATGCTGGTGCCCCTTCACAAAACTTTGTAAAAATCACAGAATACGCACTGGCCGCAGCGGTCCTTTCCATTGACCTTACCGCTTTGGAAGCCATGCCTGTATATACTGACGCCCGCACGGGTGATAAATTTATTTATGACCTTCCTACCCTGGATGATCCTGACAGGGAAAATATAGATAACACCCATGCCGATTTTCCTTACCCTTCTAACCACCCAATGTATAACGAAACCATTGACCTGGGTGACCCCTTTGGTGGAAATGATGGATTGAACCAGGCTAAGGTAGTTGTGGATGGGCCTGTAAAAGTATATGCTCCCGGTTTCAGGAATACCTACGATTTGGTAATCACCCAAAACCGCCGCATGTATGTTACTGATAATGGGGCAAATCCTGATTGGGGAGGGTATCCTGAGAACGAAGGAACTTCAAATGTCACGAATAATTATTGGAGTACTAATGAGCCTGGTACGAATGAAGCAAATCCTTTTGTAGGAGAGGATGGAGAAGAATGGGTAAATAACGAAGACCATTTAGAGCTGGTAACCGGTGCTGGTACCATTGACGATTATGTAGCGGGTAGTTTTTACGGAGGGCATCCCAACCCTATCCGGGCAAACCCTGAAGGGGCGGGGCTTTATACCCATTATGGTGCTAATGGCAGTAGTGATGGTGCCTTCAGGACAAGTAAAGATGATCCGGAATTTCCTTTACCAGCCGACTGGCCTCCTGTTCCACTTGACCTTGCTAACCCTGTGGAAGGTGATTTCCAAAACCCTGGAGTAGATGATAATGCCGTAACCATCTGGCCTAAAAACTGTAACGCCATTGATGAATACACAGCCTCTAATTTAGAAGGAAAATACACAGGCAACCTGATTGCCGGAAGCTCGTTTAAGCAGGGCCGGTTATTTCGGCTTGAGCTGAACCCAGATGGTTCTGAAAAAGCATTGGATATAGAATTTGCCAATGTAGCCAAGAGTTTCGTATTGGGTATCACCTGCCAGGGAGACGATGATATATTTGGGGGAACAGTATGGTTGACCACATACGATAAAAAAGAAGGAGGCATTAAGATTCTTGAGCCAGCTGACTATGATGGAAACAGTGTGCCTAACTGTACCGGGGCAGATGACCCTAACCTGGATGAAGATTTTGATGGGTTTGATAATGCCGATGAAATTGATGCCGGTTCTGATCCTTGTAACGGGCTGGATACTCCCGATGATGCCGATCAGGATTTTATATCTGATCTGAACGACCCTGATGATGATAATGATGGTATTGAAGATCACCTGGATGTATTCCAACTGGGAGGAGTTGAAGAAGTAGCTGCCATACCTTTTGACTATGAGTTATTCAACGATAAAACCGGGTTTTACGGCCTTGGTCTGATTGGCATTATGACCAACTTAGACCCGAATGATAATTATATTAACTGGCTGGATGTTCCTAATGTTGAAAACCCTGAAGAAGATGATGTGTATGGAGGGGCTACCGGGGTCATTACTGTAAAGATGACAGAGGGGGATGCTTTGGGTGCAACCAATACCCAGGAAAAAGCTTTCCAAATGGGTGTACATGTGGATGGTAGTACTTTTCCTTTCACGATCCGCTCTGCCATGTTAAAGCCTTTTCATAATTTTACCGGTGATGAATCACAGGGGGCATTTATTGGTACGGGAGATCAGGATAACTATATTAAAATAGTACTCAATGCCGGGGGGATTGCTGTGGTAAAAGAAGATGCCGGCACTCCCGAAACATTGGTACAGGAAGCATTGTCAGGAGGAACATCCGATGGAAATATTACTGTGTTTTTCTCTATCAATCCGCTAAACAATACGATACAGCCCCGGTATGCGATAGATTACAATGAGGAGGAAGGCGCCAGTAATAATATCATTGATTTGGGTGATCCTATTCCATTTACCGGAAAATTGTTAGATGTAATCCAGCAGGAAGGAAATCCCCTGGCAGTAGGCATCATCGGTACGTCTAAAGGAAGTGCTGCCCCTTTCAAAGGCAGTTGGGATAAGTTTGCCGCTGAGTTTGATCCTGTAACAGAAGAAGGCGAGTGGTTTGCCATTGATGGAACAGTACCTACTCCCCGTCATGAAAATGCCTTTGTTCAGGTTGGTGACCACTTTTATATACTTGGCGGAAGGGGCGACAAGAAAATTGAAAAATACAACCTAACCACCAAAACCTGGTCGGCCACCAACACTTCCCTGAATAACATTCATCACTTCCAGGCAGTGGTTTATGACGGGCTGATTTATATCATCAATGGCATGACAGGCGGTTTCCCTGATGAAACTCCTTTGCCCAATGTATTGATTTATGACCCGGTAAATGATAAACTCATTACAGGACCGGAAATACCAGAAGACAGGCGGAGGGGCTCATCCGGAGTGGTAGTTTACAATGATAAAATCTATGTAATAGCCGGAATTCAGAACGGTCATATCGATGGGTGGGTTAAATGGGCAGACGAGTTTGACCCTGTTACCGGAGAATGGAAAACACTGACTGATGCCCCCCGTGAAAGGGATCACTTCATGGTGGCTGAAAAAAATGGAAAAATTTATGTTGCCGGAGGAAGAAAATCATTTTATGACGGGAAAAATTTTGATTTTTCCCAAACCATCGCTGAAGTGGATGTTTATGATATAGAAACCGATCAGTGGACAACCCTACCCAATAATATTCCTACCCAAAGGGCAGGAGCACCGGTGGGTATTCTGGGAGGTGAATTGTTTGTGATGGGTGGGGAAGGCACACAGAAAGATGCGCATCCCCAGACAGAAGCCCTTGACTTGCAAACTTTTTTCTGGCGGCAGGCAAAGGACATGCTTTCGCCACGGCATGCTACACAGGCAATCGTGAATAACGGAGGTATTTTCGTAGCAGCAGGCTCCAGTAAACAGGGGGCTAAAGATATGGATTCGCACGAAGCATTTTTCTTGTTCGGGCAAAAAGACCCTGCGGGCGAGCCTGTACCGAATAGTACTTTAGAACCTTCTGCTGAAAATATTGATTTTGGTACAGTGGAAGTAGGGCAATCTGTTACGGAAGACTTTTCCGTTACCAACGGCGGCAGTGGGTTGGGCATTTATATTGAAAGCATATCCATAACGGGTGACCCGGCCTTTACATTAAACGGGGTGCCCACAACTTTCCCGCTTAATTTACGCCCTGGTGCTAAGCTTGATTTGTCGGTTGCACTGGAGCAGGCAAACGAGGAAGGAAAAAATGCTTCAATAAGCATTCAGTACAGTACTTCCGGTACCCCACTCACCATTCCGGTTGTGGTAGGCAGTGGTGGTGAGCCTGAACCTACCGGGCCGATAGCGCTGATCAACGTGGGCGGTGGAACCTACACGGACAGTGAAGGGAAAGATTGGAGCGCCGATAAGAACTTTGAAGGAGGTAAAAAATTTGAAGATACTGCCCTTCCGATCGACGGTACCGAAGATGATAAACTATACCAAAGTGAACGGTATACTAATAATAAAGAAAATCAGTTTGCCTACGAAATCCCTGTAGAGGCAGGCATATATGACATATCCCTGCACTTTGCTGAAATATTTTTCAAGGAAAGTACGGATGTTGGCAAAAGGGTATTCAATGTAGATATTGAAAACGGACAGCGAAGCCTGCCCAACTACGATATTATAGCTGATGTAGGCCCGGCAACTGCGGTAGTTAAAACCTTTACAGGTATAACCGTGGAGGATGGTAATTTGAGTATTGTACTCACTAAAATTCAGGATAATGCAAAAATCAGCGCGATTGAAGTTTATCCTAATACGGGTGGGGAAGGCCTTTCCATTGAGCAAATTGCCGATCAAAACAGTAAGGTAGGAGATGAACCTCAGCTGACAGTAATTGCCAACGGAGGCGTAGGAAATTTAACCTTTTCAGCTACTAATCTGCCCGATGGGCTGGAAATAGAACCCACCAATGGTATGATTATCGGTACTGTTGCCGGGTCGGCATTGGCAGGCGGTTCCTTCAATGTGAATGTTTCGGTAGAAGACGAGCAGGATAATACTGCAAGCATACAATTTGTATGGACAGTAACTTCTACGGTAGCTGGTGATGCAGATGAAGATGGCGTGAATGATGCAGCCGATGCTTTCGCTTTTGATCCTGATAATGGTACAACTACAACATTACCCGTAAACATTGATTTCTCGAATTCATCGAGTGTTTTTGCCAATGGATTCAATGGAATGATGCTCGATCCTGCCGGTGAAGCTGACTTTACAACCATGCATACTCCGGCTGATGTTATTGTAAACGGAGAAAATGGACAGCTTATCATTAATAACATACCCGGGGGAGATGCTTTCAAGGCCATTAATACCCAGAAAAATGCTTTCCAGTTTGGTATGCAGGTGCCCGACACTAACTTCATTGTACATACGCGGATATTAGAACCATTCATTGAAGTAGAGCCTGTTAAGTTCAGGTCAATGGGGATGTATGTTGGCAATGGTGACCAGGATAATTACATCAAGATAGTGATTGGTGCAACCCCGGACAAGGATGTGCAAATTCAGGTATTGAAAGAAGTGGGTGGAGAAGTAGGAGACAGTGACGAGCAGAAAGAAGTGAATGCTGCATTTAAGGCAGCTCAATTTGTAGATCTTTTCCTTGAAGTTGATCCAATTAATAAAACAGCGACTCCCTCATATTCTGTAGATGGCGTGCCCGTTGAAAGCACATTTGCTCCGATCAGCATACCCGAAGCATGGATAGAAGAGGTAGTAGCTTTGGGAATCATTTCCACTTCTACCGGTGGTAGTGTGGATAATTCAAACCCTTTCTCTACCAGATGGGATGTATTTGATGTGAAAACACCGATGGGGGTGGTTGTGACCAAAACCGATGCTGAATGCGCCGGTAAGTTTGGAACTGCTTCAGTGGAAGTTTCAGGAGGTATCGCTCCACACACAGTTGACTGGGGCGAGGGTGTAGATCCTGAAAACCTCACCGGAGGAACTTATCTCGTAGAAATTTCAGATGCCAGTGGTTATAAAATCATCGAGGAGGTAGTGATTGACCAACCGGCTGAAATTGTACTTTCATTTACCCAAACCATGGCGCCTACCTGTACTACCAACGGGGAAGTGACCTGGGAAGTAAGCGGTACTACCGATTACACCGAAGAGTGGACAGATGAACAGGGAGATCCTTTGGAAATGAGTAAACCCATGAGCTTACCCGCAGGCACTTATTACTTAAAAGTAACTGATAATGCTTCAGGCTGTTCAACCAATCCGAGCGTTGTATTGTCACCGATTGATACGGTAGCACCTACGCTGGTAGGCATTCCTGCTGAAGCCCTCATTACTGCTTGTGGCAATGATATTCCTGCTGCTCCTGAAGTTACGGCAACGGATGATTGTGATGCTGATGTAGCGGTGGAATTGGCCGAGGTAGTAAAAGCCGGTAAAACCATCAGGACCTGGACAGCCACCGATGCTGCTGGTAATACAACCAGCTTCTCTCAAGTAATTGAGTGCCCTACCGGAGTTGAGGATGAATTAGAGAATGATAAGTTAATTGTATATCCCAACCCATCAGTTGATAAGATTGTAAACTTTGAGGTTAATTTGAATTCCGGGGCCACTTTGCAGGTATACGATATGATCGGGAGCCTAATCATCGAGAAAAATGTGCCGTCGGCTGCTACATATGATTTCAATTTTAGTGGCTACCAAAGTGGCAGTTACTTGGTGAAAGTATTTAATGAAGATGAAGTGATTATTAAAAGATTTATTTTACACTAGAAAAACCAATAGAAATAAGCCTTACCGCTTTTCTGCAAAACCACAGTATACAACCTAACCTAGTGATGTATTCTACATCAAAGATCGTAGGAGAAAAACTCCTGCGGTCTTTTGAAACTGATAACTCTTTCAAAGAAATTTAAAAAAATGAATGTAAAAGTACTGTCTATTGTAATTCCAGCTTATAATGAAGCAAAAACAATTCATATTATTTTAAATAAGGTTAAGGAAGTAAAACTGGTAAATGATATCCAAAAAGAAGTGATTATCGTGAACGACTGTTCTGCTGATAACACAGAGGAAGTTGTGCAGGAATATATTGAGCAAAACAAAGATTTGAATATACAGTATTACAGCCACGAAGTAAATCAGGGAAAAGGAGCTGCCTTACACACCGGCATAAAAAAGGCAAAAGGGGATTGTGTCATCATTCAGGATGCTGATTTGGAGTATACGCCCAGTGAATATAATATTTTGTTAAAGCCAATCATGGAAGACCAGGCAGATGTGGTTTATGGTTCCCGTTTTTTGGGGGGCAGTGCCCACAGGGTACTGTTCTTTTGGCACTCTATCGGTAACGGATTTCTCACATTGATGTCGAATATGTTTACCGACCTGAACCTGACCGATATGGAAACCTGTTATAAATTGTTCAAAACGGAGATTATTCAGTCTATTGAATTAAAAGAAAAACGATTTGGTTTTGAGCCGGAGGTTACCGCGAAAATCGCCAAAATACCCGAGATAAAAATTTATGAAGTAGGCATATCATACCACGGGCGGACCTATGCTGAAGGTAAAAAAATCAACTGGAAAGACGGTTTCAGAGCCATCTATTGTATACTGAAATATAATATGTTCTCGAGGTAATAGTTAAACTTTAGGTCAGAAAATCTTCTCAAAAGGGATTTCTCGATCTGTTTTTTCTACCTCGCTATACATACAGAGAATTTCATATACATTGTTTTTAATGGTATTTGCAATTGTCCCGGTAGGAAGATCATTGCAGTCTAATCCGAAAGGGTCTTCTATCTCTTCACCAATCAGCTCCATACCAGCCATGGCAAAGAATACAAACATGACGAGTGGAATGGTATAATACTGAAATTCATCAATAAGCCCAAAGGGAAGGATAAGGCAATAAGCCAGTATAAAGACTTTGATATACACATTGTAAGAAAAAGGAATGGGCGTTTTCTTGATGCGTTCGCAAGCTCCCATAATATCCAGTAAAGCAGATATGTGAGGGCGCAAGTTTATCATATCAGCTTCTGAGAATATTCCGCTCCGGTATATCAATTCAGCCCGGTTAAATATTTGTAGCGAAATCATGTTTGGGATATGGGTACGATTGGTATAAAACTTTTTTTCTTCTTCTGTGAGGTGCAAAAGCTCTTCCAGCTTTACGCCATTTCTTAAATGTTCTTTCAGTGCAATGCAAAAGTTTGAGATGTGTTTGGCAAAAAAGTTTCTGTCTTGTGTATTATCTCCAGGGAGCATAGCTTGTAAAAGCACAGCCAGTGTGCGGGTGTTATTTACCAAAGCGCCCCATTGTTTTCTGCCTTCCCACCAGCGGTCATAAGCTGTGTTGGTTCTGAACACCAGTAAGATGCTGAGCACAATTCCCAACAAAGAAAAAAAGCCTGAAGACAATTTCATTTCTGGTTGTATTACTTCAATTATCAAAAAACATATCAGGGCAGTCAGGAAACCGTTAAAAAGTACATATCGGAAAAGCGTTTGTAATACATAACTTCTGTAAAAATTAAATAGATTTCTGAACCACTCTTTAGAATTGTATCGGATCATGATGGTTTGGTTAAACGGTAGATAGGTATTCGTGTACAAACTTGATGGTCATAGCACCCTCACCTACCGCAGAAGCTACACGGTTCATCGCCCCTGCCCGTACATCACCAGCAGCAAAAATACCGGGAATGCAGGTTTCCAAGAGCAAAGGCTCTCTTTCCAACTTCCAAAGTTGCTTAAAGTTTTTGTATCGATACAAATCACGCCCGGTCTCAATAAAACCTTTTTTATTTTTGATGACATCTAACGCTACCCAATCAGTGAATGGCCTGTTACCAATAAAAATAAAAAGTGCAGCGGCACCTACTGTTTCAGTTGCTTCAGTTTCAATATTTTTGATAGTAAGTTGTTCAAGATAACTATTTCCATTGGCGGCTGTTACCTGTTTGCCTCCCATTACCGTAATATTATCGGTTCTGTTAATTTGATCGATAAGGTATTGTGACATGGAAGAAGCAAGGTCTTTCTTTCTGATGATAATGTACACATTTTTGGCAAAATTAGACAGATACATAGCCGCCTGACCAGCAGAATTGCCACCACCCACAATATAAACATCTTTGCTGGCACAGGCATTAGCTTCAGTATTGGCAGCACCATAGTATACCCCGGCACCGGTAAAGTCATGAATACCCTCTCCTTCCAGCTTGCGGTAGTTTACTCCCGTGGCAATTACCAGGCTCCGGGTTTTAACCTCACTGCCATCCGACAGGGCAAGTATTTTATAATTATCTTGTAATTTGATTTCAGTAACTTCCAGGGGTGATAAAAACTCGGCGCCCAACCTCTTTGCCTGTGAAATAGCCCTGCGGGAAAGATCGGCTCCGCTTAATCCATTGGGAAATCCCAGGTAGTTCTCAATGCGCGAACTGGTGCCTGCCTGTCCTCCTGGCGCTCTCTTTTCCACCATCAGGGTTTTTAATCCCTCTGACGCCCCATACACAGCCGCTGCCAGTCCGGCAGGGCCAGCTCCAATAATCACCACATCGTATAAGGTTTCGGTGGCTTGTATTTTCATACCGATTTTGGCAGCAAGTTCATTAATAGAAGGGCTTACTAAAAATGAGGAGTCCTCAAAGAAAATGGCCGGTAGGTCTTTGGGCTCGATTTTGTTGAGGGTAAGCAGTTCCTGACCTTTTGAGTTAGTTTCAATATCTAGCCACTGGTAAGGAACCAGATTGCCTGCCAAAAAATCTTTGATCTCGTGTGATTTGGGAGAGTATTGATACCCCACAACCCGAATTCCCTGGTAATCAGGAGTAAACACATTTTGCCATTCTCCCAGCAAATCGTCAATAACAGGATATAGTTTTTCCTCGGGCGGATCCCAGGGTTTTGTCAAGTAATAATCTAGTTGTACATCGTTAATGGCTTTGATGGCTGCATCAATATCAGAGTAGGCAGTAAGGAGCACCCGTTTGGTATCAGGAAATAGTTGTTTGCTTTTCTCCAGAAATTCAACACCCAGCATTTCGGGCATGCGCTGGTCTGAAACGAAGAGGGCAATGGCATCTGCTTTTTTCTTGATGTCTTCTAAAGAAGCCAGTGCTTCATTAGCGGAGTCGGTGCTGATTACCCGGTAGTTGTTCTTATACCTGCTTCTCAGGTCGCGTACAATTGCCCTCAAGACCTGAGGGTCGTCATCAATAGCAAAAATTATGGGTGGTTTCATATTTGGTAGCAGAGGAAAATATTTTTCATTAATATTTATACGTCGTGAATAGGTAAGCACACCTGAAATTCTGTTTTTCCGGGCTTAGAGGTTACTTTGATTTGTCCGTTGTGCTGGTCAATAATTTTTTTGACCACATCCAGTCCCAATCCGGTTCCCTGGCCAATAGGTTTTGTAGTAAAAAAAGGGTCAAAAATGCTATCAATGATGTCAACGGGTATGCCACTGCCGTTGTCTATCACCTCTACCAGCACAAAATCACGATCTTGTCGGGAATTCAGTGCCAATGTACCTCCGTTATCCATAGCATCAATGGCGTTGTCAATAATATTGGTCCATACCTGATTCAGTTCTCCGGCAAAAGCCTTAATTTTAGGAATATCCTCCTGAAAATTCTCTATCACTTTTATGTTTTTATACTTTAATTTATGATTCAGTATGGTTAGTGTATTGCTAATACCTTCGTGGATATTCAGGAGCTCTTTGTCTTGTGCCCTATCCATATGTGAATAAGTTTTTACAGCCTTTACCAGCCCAGAAATCCGGGTAGCCGCTTCCTCTATATCATTTACCAACCTTTCTGTATTAAAATTGTTGGCTACCCAGGCCAATACCGGCGATAAAAACTCATCCGGAACGGTTTTGTTGATTTTTTCTATTTCCTCTAAAGAAAGGCCAAAGTCTACAAAGGTTTCGGCCAGGTCGTAATTATCTCCTACTCCTTTTTCATCCAGCCAGTCGGCAATTTCATCTTCCTGGGCATTTCTTTCCATGAGCGATAGTTTGGGTTTATCTTTTTGCTGGATTTTAGCATACATAAGCTCGTTCACAGCATCTACCTGCCCGGGGGTAACGTGCATGTTCATCACCTGTTTAAATCGGTCGGGCGTGTGGTGTAGTTGTTTTTTCAGTTCAACCGCACTTCTGACGATGGCCGCCGCCGGGTTGTTCATTTCATGCGCAAGCCCGGCTGAAAGCTTACCCAGGGCCATCATTTTATCATTTTGCTGCTGCTGCCTGGTAAAGTTCCGGGTACGGCTGGTCATTTCGTGTACCAGGGCAGCGGTGAGTTCATAACTAATTTGTGTTAGTTCACGCAGATAATCTTTGTGTAGGGCGAAATAAGTGGTAGGGCGGGCAGCAACGCCAAAAGCACCTGCCTGCTTCATTCTGGAAAAAGGAAGCAAACCGGAAATGGCACCGTCGGTGAGTTCGCCTACGTCGCGCATTTGGTTGGCTTGTAAAAACTTAAGCAGCAGACGCCCTTTGAGAATTATGTATAAATGATCGGCCGAATCACCTTTTTTGAAGAGGTATTCATCTGTATCCAGGTTGCGTATTTCGCCTTTGCCGGCCAGCCATTGCAGGTGTTCTTCAGGCACTTCACTGAATGCCGGAACATTTTTCAGTTCATCTATTATGTTTCTATTCATATATTCAATAATTATGTGGCCTCAGTGTGTGCCATAAATTAAATTTAGGCGAACTCTTTGAATACAGCAAGTGAATGTATAAGATAGAAGACAGGTTGAACCTGTCAATTTACGGTTATTTTAATAGGAACGAAACGAATTGGTATGCAGGAAGATAGTTATAAACACCAGGGAATGCGCCGTACCTTGGTGAAAAAATTAAGGAATAAAGGGATAAAAGACGAAAAAGTGTTGTCCGCCATTGGAAAAATTCCCCGCCATCTTTTTCTGGATAGTGCTTTTGCAGAACATGCTTACAAAGACAAAGCCATGCCTATTGAGGAAGGGCAAACTATTTCCCAACCCTATACCGTGGCTTTCCAAACTGAACTGCTGAATGTGCAGCCGGGCGATAAGGTGCTGGAGGTAGGAACAGGTTCGGGTTATCAGTGTTGTGTATTGCTTGAGTTAGGTGCCAAGGTATATACAATTGAATATAACCAAAAGCTGTATGAGAAAACCGCCAGGTTTTTACCTTCTATTGGGTACAAAGCGTATTTTTTGCAGGGAGATGGATCCAAAGGAGCACCTACTTTTGCTCCTTATGATAAGATCATAGTAACAGCCGGGGCGCCCACCATGCCCGATGCCCTGATCGCACAGTTGAACATTGGAGGCAAACTGGTAATTCCGATAGGGGATAACAAAACACAGAAAATGGTGTTGGTAGAAAAAATAACAGATAAAGAAGTAGATTGGCAGGAATTTGCCGCCTTTAGCTTTGTGCCACTATTGGGCAAACATGGGTGGAAGCAATAGCAGCTGATAGTTTCTGCCGGACTAACCGGCGGTTTAAAGTTTAATGTTTGTGGTTTATTGTTTGTCATTTAAACTTTAAACCAGAAACCTAAAACTTAAAACAAATTTTATGGAGAGAAAGAAAAAATATCCCAGGGATTCGTTTACTACCATGACCGAAATGGTATTGCCGAACAATACCAACGGGTTTAATGGGTTGATGGGGGGAAAACTGCTCTATTGGATGGACGTGATTGCAGCCATTGCCGCTCAGAAACATAGCAACAGCCTGGTAGTTACGGCCTCGGTAGATAACGTTTCATTTTCGCACCCTATTCGTTTGGGGCATGTAGTTACCCTGAAAGCGCAGGTTACCCGGGCCTTTAATACCTCTATGGAAGTTCACATTGAGGTGCAGGCGACCGATGTGCCCAACAACCAGATTGTGGAAAGCCATCAGGCATTCTTCACAATGGTAGCCATGGATTTGCGGGGAAATAAAGTGAGTGTACCTGAAGTGGAACCTGAAACAGAAAAAGAAAAGACTTTGTACGATGGGGCTTTGCGCCGCAGGCAGCTCAGATTGATTCTGGGTGGTAGAATGAAACCTGAAGAAGCCCAGGAATTGAAATCTATTTTTGATATAAAAGGAAAGTAGTTTGTAGTCTTATGTTTGAAGTTTGTTGTTTGTCGTTTAAACTAAAAACTCGAAACTAAAAACAAAAATCTCATACCATGATAGAGCGCGATCGACGTTTTCTTTCCCTTTTTTTAACCGATCCGGTATATGTAATAGCAGAAGCTGCCCCCCCCACGCATCAGGAGGAAGAAGAGGAAGTGCCAGTAACCTATATGGGACAAAATAATAAGCAAATATGCATTTTAGTAAGTGATGCAGAGGCTGAATTCTTATCTGAAAAAGATGAAACTTTCCTCCTGAAAATTTTACAGGCGGTTAACCTTTCTTTCAATGATGTAGCTTTGATAAATGGACATAATTTATCCGAAACGACCATTGCTGATGCACTTGTACAGGTTTCTTACAAAATTCTGATTTGTTTTGGTGATGCCCCGGAAGATATAAACCTCAAAAAATACCTAACGAAGTATGAATACCTTTCCGACGAACAAGACCGGATTTATCTGCAAGCCGATGCGCTTCTCGATATAGCTGCTGACAGGTCAAGGAAGCAGCAACTGTGGAAATGTTTGCAGGAAATATTTTTGTAGAAGCTTAATTGTACTTGTGCTTTGTTTATTCCTTTTCAGCAATACTACTGCTTAAGCGTTTATAGATTTCCGTATATTCCGGGTAGTCTTTTTCCAGGAATGCCAAATGGCAGTGAAGGGTAGCATTATCGCCTCGTTTGGCAGGGCCTGTTTGGGCTTTTTCCGGCCCTGTTTTCCATGCTTTTTCCAGGGTTTCAGAAACCAAAGGTTGTAAAATATCCAGGTGTATTTTTTTTCCGGAAAGTATTTTTTCGGCAATACTCCATAAATGATTGGTAAAATTGCAGGCAAACACTGCGGCTACATGCAACACTGCCCGCTCATCTGAGTTAACTTCCTGTACATCCCGGCTTATGCTTTCTGCCAATCCCTTCAATATTTCAAGGTCTTTTTGCTGTGCTGCTTCTATACAAATAGGAATTTGCTGGAAATCAATGCTTTTTCCTTTGGTAAAAGTCTGCAATGGATAAAAAACGCCAATACGATTCGTGTGGGCTTGTGAGAGTGATTGTAATGGCTGGCTGCCTGAGGTATGTACTAATATACTGTTGGCGGGTAACTGAACTTGTTGAGCTAACTCGCCAATGGCATCGTCTGGTACAGCCAAAAAAATAACCTGTGCTTTACTCTTACTAAACTCAGGTATAGCAACTGCCCTGGCCTGAGAGAGCTTACTTGCCAACGCTTGTGCATGGACAGGATTTCGGCTGTAAATTTCTAATACCGTATGCCCGGCAGTTTCCAGGGCTTGGGCCAGGTGCCAGGCCAGGTTGCCTGCGCCAATAAATGAGATATGGTACTTATTTTTCATACTGCAAGTTACAAAAACTCAAGCCTGAAATCTTTTCTTTGGTGTTATCTGTTAAGCGTTCTAAATTTGTAAACTTAACAAGGCATGAGTATGTACGAAAAAATAGAAGCACTTAAAAAAGAAATCGCCCAGTATCAGGTAGCTACAGAAGATGAGTTAGAACAATACCGCATGCGCTTCATCAGTCGCAAAGGTGAACTGACCGATCTGTTTGCCGAGGTGAAAAATGTACCCGCAGAAGAGAAAAAAAACTACGGGATGGCCGTGAACGAGCTGAAAAACGCGGCACAAAGTAAGTTCAAAGAGCTGATAGATGAATTAAATCACCAAAAGTCAAAAGATGAGGGCGAAAATATTGATCTCACTTTACCGCCTATCCCTGACCAATTGGGTTCCATTCATCCGCTGACGCAAATCAGGCACCGTATCATTGAAATCTTTGAAAGAATTGGTTTCAATGTTGAAGATGGCCCGGAGGTGGAAGACGACTGGCATAACTTTACAGCCCTCAATTTCCCCGAAAACCATCCGGCCAGGGAAATGCAGGATACTTTTTTCATTGAGAAAAATCCGGATATTGTGCTGCGGACGCATACGTCTAACGTGCAAATCAGGTTGATGGAAAACGAGAAGCCGCCTTTTCGCTCTATTATGCCGGGGCGGGTATACCGCAACGAGGCCATCTCGGCCAGGGCACATTGCCTGTTTCATCAGGTAGAAGGGTTGTATATTGATAAAAATGTGAGCTTTGCCGACCTGAAACAGACCTTGCTTTATTTTGCCCGGGAAATGTTCGGGGAAGGTACCCAAATCAGGCTGCGTCCTTCTTATTTCCCCTTTACCGAACCCAGTGCCGAAATGGATGTTTCCTGTTTCATTTGCAGTGGTAAAGGTTGCAATGTGTGCAAGTACACAGGCTGGCTTGAAATTTTAGGCTGTGGCATGGTAGATCCCAATGTATTGAAAAACTGCGATATTGATCCGGAAGAGTATACCGGCTTTGCCTTTGGCATGGGTATAGAACGTATTGCTATGTTGAAATACCAGATCAAAGACATCCGACTGTTTACCGAAAACGACGTACGCTTTCTCAGGCAATTTACGGCTTTCAATTATTGACAATAAGTATTGTTGGTGTTCGTTAGCAACTAGCAGAAAGAAAGATTGTATGAAGTATTTGAAAAATTGGAAGTCATTTGTTTGGGCGATAGGGGTATTCATGGTAACAAGTTGCCAAAATGACGATATTTTTGACCCGGTGCCTTACGTGCTGGTAGATATTACCATTAACCTGAACAACCAGCAGTTTGCCCCTTTGCGACTAGACAAAGGGCATGTGGATATTCTGGGAGGATCACGAGGTATTATTATCTACCGGGAAGATGCTACCCGTTATAAGGCTTTTGACAAGCACAGCCCGCACCGAAGTGAAGAAATTTGTGCCATTGTTGATGTTCATCCTTCCGGTCTTTTTATGGCTGAATCCTGCGATGGACTTTCATTTGACTTTAACGGTACTCCCCTGGATGGCGCGCCCTTCTACCTGCGGCAATATGCTACACGGCTGGAAGGGAATTTCCTCCACATCACCAACCAGTAAATTTCAGAGCAGCTTCAGAGTAGCTTTTCTATGATGTGGTCCAGGGTAACATTTTCGGCCTCTGCCTTAAAGTTACGTACAATCCTGTGCCGGAGAATAGGCTTGGCTACTGCCTGAATATCCTCAATATCAGGAGAGTATTTGCCATTGAGCAAAGCATGGCATTTGGCAGCTAACACCAAATATTGAGATGCCCTGGGGCCTGCTCCCCACTCCAGATAGTCGTTGGCCAGTTGATTGGCTTTGGCGGTAAAAGGGCGGGTTTGGTGTACCAGATTCACGGCATATTCCACTACATTATCGGCAATGGGTACCCTTCTTACCAAGTGTTGGTATTGAATGATTTGTTCACCATTCAGAACTTCCTGTACCTGATATTCGTTATCCGTGGTGGTATTTTTGACAATATCTACTTCAGATGCATATTCCGGGTAATCCAGGTAAATATTGAACATAAAGCGGTCGAGCTGGGCTTCGGGCAAAGGATAAGTTCCTTCCTGTTCAATGGGGTTTTGGGTAGCCAGTACAAAGAATGGGCGATCCAGTATATAATCAGCTCCGGCAATGGTAACTTTATATTCCTGCATAGATTCCAGCAAGGCAGCCTGTGTTTTTGGGGGCGTACGGTTGATTTCATCTGCCAAAATAATATTGGCAAAGATAGGGCCTTGCACAAACTTAAAATTTCGGTCTTTATCCAGGGTTTCAGCGCCCAGGATGTCAGAGGGCATGAGGTCAGGAGTAAATTGTATCCGGCTGAACTTTAGGTTAACAGCCGATGCAATGGTATGGATAAGCAAAGTTTTCGCCAGGCCGGGCACACCCACCAGCAAGCTATGCCCCTGACAGAAAATAGAGATGAGCAAGAGCTTAACTACTTCATCTTGCCCGATAATTACTTTTCCAATTTCATTACGGAGTTTTTGATAATCTTCATTCAAACTATTGGCAATGGCAATTTCCTGGTTATTTTGTTCCATTTAGCTATTTGTTTAAGGAGGTCGTCATCAATACATTATACTACAATATTCGTATTCCTTGTCAATATCTATAAAAACCTGTTCTTTGGCATCTTCAAACCATTCACTCAGGATACGGGCTTTTTTTTCATTGAGCGCAGCATTGTAAATTTTTTGATAGTCGTCATCTAAATTGGCCACGTGTGGCTTTGTGCTTGATTCGTAATAAATGATGCGCACGGCCTGCTTTCCATCATCCATACGGTATTGCATGGGTTTGGTAATGTCGCCAACCTGCATGGTATCGATGGTAAAAAAAACGATAGGGTCCAAATCTTGCGTTGGTACCCGGTTGGTGCCTTCCGGGCCGAGGAAAAAACCACCGCTTGAAGAGGTTAACCGGTCATCGGAATACTCTTTGGCAGCCTTCTCAAAAGAAATGGTATCCTTTAAAATTTCTGTCCGCAGGCTGTCCAGGTATCGTTCGGCATTCAAAATATCTAATTGGGAAGAAATGGGCCGGATCAGAATATGGCGGGCATGATAGCGGTTGCCACGGCGTTCCAGCAATTCTATAAGATGGAACCCAAAATCAGTTTTTATCGGTTCAGACATTTGCCCTGGTTTTAGTTGGAGGGCAGCGGCTTCAAACTCAGGTACCATCATGCCTCTTTCTGTCCATCCCAGGTCACCGCCACGGGCTGCCGATCCCGGGTCTTCTGAGTATTCTTTTGCCAATTCGGCGAAGTCAGCCCCATTCATGATGCTGTCTTTAATGACCAAAAGCCGTTTCCTTACAGAAGACTCTTGTTCTTTACTTACGGTAGGCAATTTCACAATTTGTGCTACTGAGGCTTCTGCCGAATAATAGGGCAGGCTGTCTTGCGGCAATCGGTGGAAAAAGCGTTTTACTTCGGCTGGTGTAACCTTCACATCCTGGGTAATGGTTTTTTGCATTTCCTGCACGGTGAGCTGTTCTTTCATCTGATCGTGCAGTTCGGCTTCAAATTGTTCTATAGATTTGCCAAAATGATCTTCTATGGCTTCTCTGGAGCCTAGCTGGCTGATCATGTACTGCATGCGTTGGTTAAGTTCGGCAGCAACGCGCTCGTCGGGCACAATAACCGAGTCAATTTCGGCTTTGGCCAGCATGAGTTTATCAATTACCAGGCGTTCCAACACCCGGCATCGGGTGGCCCCCTGTGCAAATTGCTGGGAAGAGAGCATGTCTCTGTAGGTATTTTCCATCTCTGATTTCAGAACGATGTAATTATCTACCTTCGCAATAATTTCATCCACTATTTTTCCTTCTCCCTGGGCAAGGGCAGGAAGATAAGCAACTGCCATAAGCAGCAAAGCAAGCAGGCTAATTTTTTTCTGCATTAGCTTGCGCAGGTGGGTAGTATATTTCAAAATCCTCATTGTTTTGTGCTTCCTTATAAATGGTTTCTTCGAGCTTATCTGCCAGCTCAATTTTTCTTTTATTGATAATAATATTGATTATGTCATCCCTTACAAACTCTAACGGAGATATCTGGTCAGAAATTTTATAATCACTCACCTTTAGGAAATACACGTAATCCTGGTCAGAAGTTTCAATAAATTTATTTTCCTGTAAAAACTGTACTTTGTTTGGGATACTTGCCAAAGGTGTATTTTGGATAATATCTTCAAAGTTAAGCCAAACAGAGTCTTCTAACGAATAAGTAGTAGCAAAACTATAACAATACGACTTAATTTGTTCAGTATCTTTTTCATCAGAGGCTTCTTTGAACAATTTGCGGAAGCTGCCAATGCGGGGAGCTTCCTGAGGTATTTTCACAAAAATGCCTTTGATGATATTCTGCTTCAGTTGAAAATTATCTTTATTTTGGTTATAGTAACCCTGGATTTCATCTTCGCTTACATCCCGACCCACTCTTTCATTCACGTAATATTTTTCAAACTCATATGTCATAAGCGCATACCTGTAGTCCAGCACTTTTCTTTCCATTTCCGCTTCATCAAAGTCAATTTGTGAGGCGGCTTCAGCAATCAGCAATTGTTTCCTTACCCAGGAGTCAATATATCGGTTTACAATGCTGATGCTGTCGGCTGTTGATGTATTAGCAACTACAATTCCTTCCAGGTCTTCCGGGTACAGATAAGCATTGTACACCCTTGCTATGGGTTGGCTGTCAGACGGTTGTACAACTTCTTTTTCCTTAAAAGAAAGAAACTGTGGCAGGCTGGCTTTGTCACAGCCGGTGCTAAATAATAAAACACAGCTTAAGAGTGTAAAAGTCTGGCGTAAACTTTTATTGGAGACTGTAAATAACTTTTTGCAAAACATCTTCATTCACGTTAATGGCATACACTTGTTTTAATGAATTGATCCACACCTTCTCGAGGTGGTTCTGATAGTCGGCAATTACGATGCCACGTATCTCATTTAATTTTTTGGGTGCAGGTGGTAATATATTGTGAATTTTTACCAGATAAACTTTACCGCTGGCAGTAATTTGTTTCTCCCCTTTTGTCCATTGTACCTCATCTATAACCTTTTCGGCAGTCGTAAACCGAGGCTGTGATTTCTCATATTTGCCGGAAAAAATATGGATGGGCATTTCTTTTTCACTGAATTCTTCTTCAATGGCAGATATTGCTTCTCCTGTCATCGGGAACTTTTTACCGGCAAGGGATTGCTGTAGCTGTTTCACAATTCCCTCGTTGGGTACTTCAAAAATGGTGGCTTCTGCACGTTCTTTCCAGCGGTACTGGTCTTTATTGGTTTCAAAAAACTGTTGAAGGCCTGCGCTGTCTTTGGCTGCTTTTGCCCACACTTCTTTTTCCATCATCTCAAAGAGTAGGATACCGTCATGGTATTCGTTCAGTAGCAAGCGGTAGTCATCATACTTTTCAGCCAGATGTGCTTCTTCATAGGCAAGCACTTTCTCTTCCACAAATGCCTTGTACAACGCACGCATGTCGGCAGCACCTTCTTGTTCTTCTGCATACTGGTAAAAACTACCCACAGTGTAAGCAGTATCATTAATCGTAAATAATGTAGCTTCCGGATTTGAAGTAGCCGTATTTATTTCATTTCCTGCGGGATTTTGTATGATACTTTGTACCAGTTGCTGATCTGCACGGAAATTATTCTCTTTTTTGAGCTTGCCCACCATATCTTCGCGCAGCACCTCAGAGCGTACCGATTGCCCGATTTTTCGCTCCAGCTCCGGCCGAAGTTTTTCTAATGAATCTACGGGTTGTTTATCTTCCAGCTTTAAGATATGCCAGCCAAACCGGGTTCTGACAGGTTCAGTTATTTCTCCCTCTTTTTCAAGGGCAAAAGCAGCTTCTTCAAAAGCCCCTAATCCGCTTCCGGTACCAAAATAAGGCAAAGAACCGCCATTCGATTTGGAAGATACATCTTCAGAAAATCGCTCACATAATTCATTCCAGTTGGCCCCCTGCTCAAGTTGTTGGTAAATATCAAAAGCTTTTTCACGGGTTTTTGTAGTCTGTTCAGTATTGGCGTTCGGAGGAACCCGCAGCATGATATGCGCAACTTTTACTTTGCCCCTGGCCGGTCGCCTGTCCTGCACTTTTACAATATGATATCCAAACTGGCTTCTGACAGGGCGGGATATTTCACCTACCGGCGTGCGGTAGGCTGCATTTTCAAAAGGATATACCATTTGCAAGGCAGTAAAATACCCGAGGTCCCCACCATTGGTAGAGGCAGAAGGGTCATCAGAGTATTCACGGGCTAATTTATCAAAAGGCACGCCCTGCTGGGCAGCATTGCGCAAACTATCTATGGTATTGTATGCTTTTAAAGTGTCTGCCGGGCTGGCATCTTCAGCTACTTCAATGAGAATATGAGAGGCATGCACTTCTTCCTGCAGGCGTGCATAAGCCTCCTGGATTAATTGCTCGGTAACCCGGTTTTCTATCAAATAGGGTTTGGCCAACTGTTTTTGATAACGGGCCAGTTCTTTTTGAAAACCCTGGGTTTGGTCTAGTTTTTCAGCTTCGGCAGCCTTTACTTTCAGCTTGAAATTGGTGAAAAGATCGAGGTATTCCCGTAATGCTTTTTCTTTTTCTTCGGGCGAAGCATTTTGTAGAGAATCGTTGTTGTTTTTATTGTATACGTACAAAAACTCTTCTACGTGCACCGGAGTGTCATCAATGGTAAGCAGTACCTCTTTTGCATCGGGCTTGGTATAGGTTGTGCTACTTTTTGAGGTTTTTGTGGTAGGGGTAATAGAACAAGCTGCTACCAATATGGAAAGCAATACCGCCAAATGCGCATTCAATAAATAAGCAATGATTGGGTGGCTGGTAACAGCCCGGTAAGTTATATGCTGGGTCATTTTATAAAAATCTACTTTCTGACCGTTCCCTTTAAACAGGGAAGGTTTAACAAAAAAATGTTAGGTTAGAATATCACCTATCCTACGTATTGCATACTTACAATGTTAACGAATTTTAGACACTCTGCCTATACCTTCTAATACAGGATAATGCCTATACCGGCATAAACCCATGTAAGATTTTTATTACCACTGTGTTTTTATGCAATATTTGAACGAATAGGAGTGTAAATCTATCATAAATCGTGCAAATCCTCTGATTCGTGGTTTATATTATGGTGAATCCCTATTTTTGCCCCAAAAAACAGAAAGAGTCCATGCAATTAAGCGAACAACAGATCAGAAGAAGGGAAGAACGGGAAGCATTACTGAATTTAGGTATCAATCCATACCCTTCGGATACTTTTGAAGTAAATGTTACGATAAAAGATATTCTGGAACATTACGAACAAAGAAAAACAGATTATAAAAATATCAGCATTGCCGGCAGGCTCATGAGCAGGCGCATCATGGGGTCTGCTTCTTTTGCCGAAATACAAGACAGCACCGGGCGTATCCAAATTTATGTGCGCCGTGATGATATCTGCCCCGATGAAGATAAAACCATGTACAATACAGTATTCAAAAAAATGCTGGATATTGGAGATATTATCGGGATAAAAGGTTATGTGTTTACCACCCAAACCGGGGAAATTTCTATTCATGTAACCGACCTGAAAGTGCTTACTAAATCGTTGCGTCCCCTGCCCATTGTAAAAGAAGTGGAAGATGAGCAAGGTAATAAAAAAACCTACGATGCCTTCTCTGATTCGGAGCAACGTTACCGGCAGCGGTATGTTGACCTGATTGTGAACCCCGAAGTGCGGGAAACCTTTAGGAAACGTACACAACTGGTGCAATCTATGCGCAATTTCCTGGGAGATAAAGGCTACCTGGAAGTGGAAACCCCCATTTTGCAGCCTTTGTACGGAGGAGCCGCCGCCCGCCCTTTCAAAACCCACCACAATACGCTGGATATGACGTTGTACCTGCGGATTGCCAACGAGCTGTACCTGAAACGGCTGATTGTAGGCGGGTACGATGGGGTTTTTGAGTTTGCCAAAGACTTTCGTAACGAGGGCATGTCGCGCTTTCATAACCCGGAGTTTACGCAGGTAGAGTTGTATGTGGCTTACAAAGACTACAACTGGATGATGGATTTGGTAGAGGAAATGATAGAAAAAGTAGCCATTGACCTGCACGGGACTACTGCTGTGAAAGTAGGAGAACATACCATAGATTTTCAGCGGCCCTGGAAAAGATACACCATGTTTGAAGCCATAGAGCATTTTACCGGAAAAGACATCAGCAACATGGATGAAGCCGCCCTGAAAGCTACGGCCAAAGAACTGAATGTGCCGATAGATGAAACCATGGGCAAAGGAAAAATTATAGATGAGATTTTCGGGGAAAAATGTGAGCCTAACCTGATACAGCCCACTTATATCACTGATTATCCGATAGAAATGTCGCCCCTTGCAAAGAAGCACCAAAGCAAAGAGGGTTTGGTTGAGCGTTTTGAAGCCATTTGTAACGGAAAAGAAATAGCCAATGCCTTCTCTGAACTGAACGACCCCGTTGACCAGCGCCAGCGTTTTGAAGAACAGCTTAAACTTGGCCAGCGGGGCGATGAAGAAGCGATGGTGCTGGACGAAGACTTCCTTCGTGCCCTGGAATACGGCATGCCTCCTACGGCTGGTTTGGGAGTTGGCATTGACCGCCTCGCCATGATCATGACCAATAGTCCTTCTATTCAAGATGTGTTGTTTTT
Organism: Cyclobacteriaceae bacterium; assembly: GCA_965230065.1. GTDB lineage: Bacteria > Bacteroidota > Bacteroidia > Cytophagales > Cyclobacteriaceae. The sequence continues at coordinate 3,151,915 of OZ245942.1, forward strand.
TCCGCAAATGCGGCCGGAGAAGAAAGTGAAACTGGCAACTGAGGAGGATTTTGTAGAACAGGGCGTGCGCCCCGAATTAGTGCCCATTTTACAAAAAATGGGTATACAGACCATCGCACAACTGAAAGAATCCACACCAAACAAGTTGTTTAATGACGTTTGTGGCATGCGGAAGAAACTGAAGCTGAAGGATGTGAAAAACCCAAGCAAAGAAGAAGTGGAGGGGTGGATTTCCGGGTAATGACTAAATGTTGGATTAACTATTTAGGTTAAGTCTGGTTAATAACCCATGCTTATATAAATCCAGGATAGAGTTTTGTTATCAGGTAGTGACCAAGGCTCTGTCCTTCTTTTTTTCTTCAGACCGTATAAAGGCGATAATGATGGTGTAAATGCCAAGCAGCGTGCCCAGGGTAGGGAAGAACAGATAAAGACATCCTAATACCAAAGAGGCATTTTCTGCCCACTTTTTATTGTACAGCAAACCCAATCCTATAATAATCGAAGGAATGCTTACAATCAATACTACACTTATAATTGTAATGGCGATAATGAGTTGCAGGGCTTCGGGTAGGGCAAAAAACTCTTCTATGCCATCTGCTTCTGCGATAATTCCTACCGAAAGAACGATTGAAGCAATTAGCAATAAAAAAACTTCTAATAAGCCAAATATCAAATAAAGAATACCGAGAATTCTTCTGTGAATGTCCATAGTTGTGCAGTGGTTTTGTAGAACTATGGAGTAAATATATAATATAGTACTATGTTTTGCAAGGTACTTGGCGGGTTTTATCTTTTTGGGTTAACTTTTATTGATTTGGAAGTGGGTTTTTAGTCTATAGTCGAGTAGTCCATAGTCCACTTATCATTTACGCTGTGGACTGTGGACCGCAGCGGCGGACCGCTAAAAGACTATAGACTCAATGTTAAGTGAGCAAATTCCCTTCATCATCCCATTGGGCAAGTTCGTTGCGGGTTTCCTGGTTGACGCACTTGGCCAGCCATTCTTCATCGTATGCCATGCCATGCTCTTTCAATACATCCTCAGGCACCCCATCCCATACGTTGGGGCGGTTGCCCTGGTAGCCCAGGTCTTCTATGCCCATTTTGGTGGTGTAATAACCTGTGAGGGTGAGGTTGCGCATCAGGTTGAAAAATGCTACCCCTTGCCCTACTTCCGGTGTAGCCCTGTCGGGATAAGCAATTTCATCGAGCAACTCCTTTTGTTGGCCATCGTTGCAATCCACAAACTTTTTATTGAAATTTTTGTTGGCCCGGTTGTCCAGCCACATCAGTCCACCCCTCAGGGGCAGTTGGTGGTTGGGAATGTCCTTGGCAATGAATGCGATAAAGGCGGGTACTTCGGCATCGGTGGCCGAGCCGGCCGTATCACTGGCAGGCAATATCAAATCGCAGAGTACAGCAATGGTAGCCAATTCATCGGTTGTGAAGAACTCAGCTTCCATGAGTTTTTGATCCCGGGCCTTTTCTTCCTCGGTACGCCCATAGGCAGTTGTTTCTTCAGGGGTTGTGATTTCAACTTTATCTTCAGGTTTGCACCCATTGATGACCAGTCCGCCTGCCAGCGTACCGATCAGCATTGATTTCATAGATTCTCTTCTGTCCATAGTAAGATAGTTGTAGAGATTAAATGTTTTGTTTCTTCAATTGGTCGATGATAAAATCAGAAGTTTTCCAGGAAAGGGCCAGGATGGTCCAGGTAGGGTTTTTATCGGCTTGGGAGACAAAAGGGCCTCCATCTACCACAAACACATTTTTGGCTTCATGCAGTTGCTGGTGTTTGTTCACTACTGATTTTTTGGGGTCATTGCCCATGCGGGTAGTGCCCACTTCATGGATGATGCGGCCGGGGGCCAACAATCCATAATCATCTTCAGCTTTCGGGGTATCGCCTAAAACCTGCGCGCCCATGGCATCAAAAACTTCCTCAAAAGTTTCGTGCATGTGCTTGGCCTGCAATCGTTCATGGTCAGACCAGGTGTAGTTGAAGCGCAAGACAGGAATGCCCCATTCATCCACTACATTGGGATCGATTTCACAATAATTATCTTCCCGGGCAATGCATTCACCACGGCCAGAGATGCCCATAATAGCACCATAAAACCGCTTTGCATCATCTCGTAGTTTGTTGCCATACCCACCTACTTGCTCTCCAATGAATTTGTTCATACCAGAAGCCCCGAAGCCAAATCCGTAAGAAGGCATGCCCATGCCGCCCCACACTTCAATATGGTAACCTCTGGGGAAATCCAGTTTTTGGTCGTTCAGCCACCATGGGCTGTATACATGCATGCCGCCAACACCATCTTCATTGTAAATTTTTCGGTTCATTAGTTCCGGCACAAAGGCAGCACGGCTACTACCAGTTGAGTCGTGCAAATATTTGCCAACCACACCAGAGCCGTTGCCCAGTCCATTGGGATGCTGGGTACTTTTTGAGTTTAATAAAATACGAGCAGAACTACAGGCAGAGGCAGCCAGCACCACCGTGCGCCCTTTGAGTTGGTATTCCTGCCGGTCTTCTTTGTTGATGTAAGAAACCCCGGTAGCTACTCCTTCATCATTGGTGGTAACCTCTCTTACAATGGAGTTCACGAAAAGGTCAACATTGCCTGTTTTTTGGGCTGGAAAAACAAGGGCTGTACCAGATGAGAAGTCAGCTTTCACAGAACAAGCCCGGCTGCATTGACTACAATAAAAGCATACGCCCCTGTCATCGTTGATGCGTTTGGTAAGAATAGATAATCGGGAAGGAATAACCGTTACGCCAGCTTTCCGGGCAGCATTGATGTAATATAATTCATGCAGCCGTGGTTTGGGAGGGGGTAAAAAGAATCCATCCGGTTCGTTGGGCAGGTTTTCTTTACTGCCAAAAACGCCCAGTAATTTATCCACCCTGTCGTAATAAGGTGCTACATCTTCGTAACCAATGGGCCAGTTATCACCCAGGCCGTCAACGTCTTTTCTTTTAAAGTCGAGGGGGCCAAAGCGAAGTGAAATACGCCCCCAGTGGTTGGTACGTCCGCCGAGCATGTGTGAACGAAACCAGTCAAACTCAGTGCCTTCGGCCCGGGTATAGGGTTCCCCTTCTATTTCCCAACCGCCGTAAGCAGCGTCAAAATCGCCAAAAGCACGGGTGGTACTGGCGCCACGGCGGGGCGATTCCCAGGGCCACTTGAGCTGGGTCATTTGTGCGGGATCGGTAGGGTCAAAAAATGGGCCAGCTTCAACAATAGCTACATTGAGGCCCGATTCGGCCAGGATTTTAGCAGCCATGCCACCACCAGCCCCGGAGCCGACGATGATGGCATCATACTCTTTTTGAGATTCTATAATTTGCATAATTCAATTAGTCAGTAAAAAACATGAAATGTGCATACATTTATGCGTATTTGTTTCAACTTAGAAAATAAGTGCTTTTTTTACTAACTCTGAAATATTTGCGCAAAAACTTTGGCATCTATTTGAAAATTTTGAATAGATCATCTATCGGGGAATATCTTTACTTCTGCATAAGATAAGCAAAAAGATCACGAATTTGCTGGTCAGTTAAACCATCCAGTAGCCTTTCAGGCATCAAGGAAGTGGATTGTGCCTGCATTTCCTTGAGCTGATTGGTGTGGAGTGTGATGGGGTCCCCGGCCTGGGGTTGAAGCGTAATGGTTTCTCCAGAACGTGCGGATATAGTACCTACAAGCGTTCTGCCATCAACCGTACGAATATGATAATTTACATAACCTTCCCTAACGTCGGCATTAGGATCGATAATGTTTAATAATAAATCATTAAGATTACTGCGGTCATATCCGGTGAGTTCAGGGCCCAGGGTTCCGCCTTCATCGAACAATATATGACAACTCCCACACCGGCTTTGGTAAATAACCTGTCCGGCAGCAGGGTTGCCGTTTCCGGATTGTACCACTTGGGCAGTTTTCATAATATCTTCATCTTTTTCGGCAGATGAAGCCAGGGCTACATCAGGCCACAGCCTGTCTGCGGTTTCCGTAATTTTGGGGTCATTTAATAATTTGAGCTGACGCACAATTTGTACCGGCACGTCGCCTTTGTTGATACGCTTTTTCTTATTAATAGAAACCAAAAGTTGTTGCGCCCAGGAAGTCCGGCTCGCAAATAAAGACAAGGCAGCCATTTGCACATCCGGGTCGGCCCTGAGCCTGTCAGGGTAAACCTCTTCAATTTGGCTGCCTATTTCTGCTCTGTCATACCTTTGTAATGCCTGAAGCGCAGCTTGTTTAAGTGCTCCTGAAGTTTGATTGCTTTCTGCAATATTAAGCAGAACTGGCACCGACTCCGGTTCGTCAATTTCTCCCATAATCCGGATGTAAGACAATCGCTCACTGAAATTAGCCTGTTCATCTTCAATTATTTTGAGGGTTTGGGTAACGGCCTGAAGCTGACCCTGTCGTAATTCCAGGGCCAATGCTCCTTCTCCAAATTCGGCTTTAAAGGGCTGGAGCGCCTGTGCCAAGTCCGGAGGTAAAGAGGTAATATCCCGCCCCCGAAGTCCTTCCTGCAATCCAGTGAGTAATGGTTTGGCTTTCCGGGCAGCAGGTGCCAATGTAAGCAGGCGGGTGCAGGCTGCATAGTTTTCAGCACCCCCTGCCATAACATAACGTTGCATAAGACGTGGCAATACCGTTTGCTGAACTATTGGATAGCTCCACAGATCAGCATTTTCAAAAAGGGCAAGCACTGCTTCCCTGTCCGTTTCAGCTTTGGCCTCCAGCGCCCACCAAATCAGCAGCGGGTTGTCGGGATCGCTGGCATCTTCATCGTATTTCAGGAGGTTTTCAATAATTGGAAGCGCATCGGGAGCAGGCAATCGTTTGGCTGTGGAAGCCAGCTGGCTCCTTACTTCAGGATGAGGCTCTATGGCAGACAGTTGGGCAAGTTGGGCTGAAAGAGTAGGGGAAACTTTTTGGGCATCTCCCAGCAACCGCACTCCCCACATGCGCACAAACGGGTCGGTGTGACGAAGAGATTTTGTAGCGAGGGCATCATCAAAACCTCCACTGAGATTGATGGCCCAAAGTGCTTCCAGGGCGGTTTGCCCGTTATCACTTTCAAATAAAGGCAATAATTGAGGAACAACAGACGGGTCTTTCCTGTCGCCAAACTGCCGGAGTGCCTGCTGCCGGAACCATTTATTGGGATGTGAGAGCAAATCGATAAGTTGCTCATTGGCATAGGTACTTAGATCAAAGGGTGGGAGGGTGTTTGCCTGTTGTTTGTTCCGTAGCCGGTAAATACGGCCAGTAGCTTTGTGCCAGGTGTCACGGGGATCAACATGAGAGAGGCGGCTGTCGTACCAGTCGGCCAAGTAAACGCCCCCATCCGGGCCTGCTTTGATGTCTACCGGACGGAACCAGTGGTCTTCGGTTTCCAGGATTCTTTTTTCGTCTATAGTTTTAAAAGTAGATCCGCCCGCTTCGAAGCGGGTAAGTTGCACATAGCTTTGGAGGGGATTGATGGCAATCATGTCATCATGGTATTGTTTGGGCAAGCTTCCGCCCTCATATTTAACCCAGGCGTGGGTAAACCGTTTTTTATCTCCTTCCAGCGTCATATTGGGCAGGAAACCAAAACTATACGAATTGGTATGCTGCCCGTGTTTGCCCCAGTTTTTTACATAATATCCTCCCTGTTTGTAATATTGTCCACGGGCCACACCGTTATCTCCCGAATAAATGCGGCCTTTGGCATCTATTTCTACATGAAAGGTATTGCCTCCCCCTTCAGCAAAAATTTCAAATATTTGACTTTCAGGGTGGTATCTCCAGATGGCTTGCCCCAGGAAAGACACATTTTTGGAAACAGCAGTGTTAATGTTGGCTGTAGTGGTGCTTCCCTGGGCACCATAGAGCCAGCCATCGGGTCCCCAGCGTAAGCTATTGGCTACAGCGTGGGTATCTTCCAGCCCAAAACCATCCAGATGCACTGCCGGCGAGCCATCGGGCAGCCCGTCTCCATCCGGATCAGGGTAGGCCAGAAGATAGGGAGGGTTTAGTACCCATATATGTCCTCGTCCTAAAGTTACACTGGTGGCAATATTGAGTCCGGTAATGGCATCAGTCGCTTTATCGTAAGTTCCATCTCCATTGGTATCTTCAAAAAAGGTGATTTTATCAGCTCCTTTGGTGCCTGCGGGTGGTGGCTCAGGTACTTTGTCAAATTTTATGCGCAAATGATGGTCAATGCTGGCTACTTTCAGGCCTTCGGGATAAGGATATTGGTTGTATTGCACTACCCAAAGCCTGCCACGGTGGTCAAAGTTGATTTCAACTGGTTGGTACACATCAGGCTCAGACAATAGCAAATCAATAGCTAAGTCGTCAGGATGCCGGAAACCAGTCAGGGCTTCTTGGGGCGGGGTAGGTTGAGAATCATCAGAAAGAGCTCCTCGACCTTCAAAAGATTGCATATAGCGAGCTATTTCTTCACTTTCAGCTACTTTTTGCAGCTGTGACGTATCATGCGCCTTATCAGTGAGGCACCCCGATAAGCCTATAATTAAGAAGAAAGTAGTACAGGTATAAAAAAGATGTAGCAACATGTTATTGAACAGTAGTATTATTTTAGTTAACCGACAAATGTGTTTTACCTCTTTGGGTTTGTGAAAAAAATATTTCTTATTCAAGACTCAAAGTGGATACTTTCATGAAATCTTTGCTGATAATACTTGGACACCAGTATGTTTCAATATGTGTAATGATTTTTTTTGTGCCTTCTGCATGACTTACATAAGGGGGCATTTTTGGATTGTACATGCTGTCAGTAAGGTCCCGGATCAGCACTACATTCTTGCCTGCTTTGGTTTGCCCTCTTATCCCAAATGAGCGGCCAAGTACACACATATTGGTATGTACTCCACATATAGCCACATTGCGAATTCCCTCTTGGGCAAAATAGTTGAAAATTTCCTGCCCATCATCCGAAATAATATCCTGGTTTTCAATTTCAATACTGGCAATTTGCCGGGTCCAAACTGATTCAGGTACACAACCCGGAGCATCACACCCTTCGTCTGAATCGTCGATGGGCAATGAACCTTCATATAAGCTATCCAGGTGATACCAGGGTTTAATAGGTTCAGGCGGCTTGGCATGAGGGGCTGCCAAAACCCGTTTCCGGGCCGGGTGGTCTTTATAAAAATCTATGGTCCCGCTAGGGGCATGTACAATGGTAACGCCTTTACTTCTGGCAGCTCGTATCATTTCATTGAGTTTGGGAGCCATGGCTGCCACCCTTTGGGTAGCACTGTCACACCAATGTTTGTCCCACATATCACAGATAATGATAGCAGTTTCAGAGGCATTCCAGCTTTGGGTTGCTTGTTGTTCTTCCAAAGTGCCCTCGTCAAGGGTTGCCTGGCTCCGGGTATGTAATAACATCATTGCATTTTCATGATCATTACGTGCTTCCTGACCCTGTTGCCCTTGCTGACAGGCATTGAATGAGAGCGTAATTATAATGATGAAGACAGAGGATTTAAGCACAGACATAGTTTTTTACGGTAATTTAATAAAAATAAGGACATAGTCTGGCTGGTTAAGTGAAATAAAAAGAAGGACAAATTTAATTATTCTGGAAACCTTACTTAGAAGGGGTATCTAAGGATATGAGTAGGTTTAAGTACATAGTTTTCTTGTAATTTGTGATAGCAAAAATCCGCTATGCGGATCAGATGTTTAATTAGATTTTTTAAAGCTTTTACATGGAACACATGATAAAAATCTTCACTATTGAAGATAACCTGATGTACGGGGAAATGATTAGGCATACGCTGGAAAATGAATCTAACTATGATGTTACACTTTTTCGGAATGGAGAAGAGTGTTTGAAACATATTCATCTCAATCCTGATATTGTAACCATAGATTATAATTTGCCTGGTATGACAGGGCTGGAAATCCTCAAGCGGATTAACAGTTATAATGAAAACATTGATGTTATCATTTTGTCAGGGCAAAAAGACGTGGAAGTGGCTGTAGAGGCTTATAAAAATGGCGCGAAATATTATATCATAAAAAACGAGAATGCCCTTACCGAATTAACATTCTGTGTGGGTAATCTGAGCCAAAAAGTTAGCCTGAAAAAAGAAGTAGAGGTACTCAGGGAAAAAATTATAGATCGTCATAAATACGATGCTATTATTGGTGAAAACACTGCTACCTTGAAAGTGATCAAATTGATACAGAAGGTGGAAAACAGCAATGTACTTACTTTAATAACCGGTGAGAGTGGCACAGGCAAAGAAGTGGTAGCCCGTTCTATTCACTATAATTCTTCCCGAAGGAAAAAACCGTTTGTTGCGGTAAATGTAGCCGCCATTCCGGAAGACTTGATCGAGAGTGAAATATTTGGACATGAAAAAGGGGCATTTACCGGAGCCGATGGACGAAGAATTGGAAAGTTTGAAGAGGCCAATCATGGCACCATTTTATTAGACGAGATCGGTGAAATGGATATCAACCTTCAGACCAAATTATTAAGAGTGCTGCAAGAGAAAAAAATCTGCCGGGTGGGTAGCAATAAAGAAATAAGCCTGGATGTGCGAGTATTGGCAGCTACCAATCAGAATTTAGGAATGAGGGTAAAAGAAGGAAAATTTAGAGAAGATCTTTATTATCGTTTGCAGGGGTTTTTGATACACCTTCCTCCCTTGCGGGATCGGGGTAATGATGTAATACTGTTGGGAAAGCACTTCCTCCAGGAGTTTTGTAAGCAAAACAAATTTGAAAATAAAACATTCACCAAAGAGGCACTCGAGTTAATGTTCAATCATACCTGGCCCGGGAATATCAGGGAGTTGAAGTCTTTTGTAGAAAGAGCAGCTTTAATGAGTGAAAGTGACAGAATAGGGGCTGAAGACCTTGTTTTTTCAGAAACCATTGTATAGTCAAAATTCAGAAAATTTATTGGGATGAAAACAAAGCGGTCGTTTAAGCAAAGCACAAAACAGAAGCAAAAACAAAAACTAACCTGGTATTATGTGGCTGCCGGGGTAGCCATTGGGGTTTTTGTGGGTATTGGCGTGTTTTTTTATATGAATTTAGGTACAGGAACTGATACTTTGGCAGCAGGTGGACAGGGTTATACTTCTCATAATAACTATATAAGTGTTTGGGATGATGCTTCATCATGGACAAAAGATAAATCCTGGATGAACGATGTGCCCAGTTACACCGGAGGATACAGCCAATACATAGATGTGTATGGACTTATTAGCCGGGAAGGGGATTTGACCATTGCCAACGGCACTACCATTAACATTAATGATACGCTTTGGATAAAAGGGAGTCTTACTTTCAGTGATAAAGCCCTCAATATTGAGCCGAACGGTGTATTGATTGTAGAAGGGGATTTTATTACAGATGGAGGAGCCAAAACAAAAAATAATGGACGGGTTGTAGTGTTAGGTGACCTGAATGCTTCAGGAGGAGCAAAATTTACGAATAATAATGACTTTTATGTATTTGGCACTTCCACGGCTACAGGAGGTACAAAATTTAATGGTTCTAAAAATAATCCGAGTAACTCCAATATTGGTGGAGATGAAGATTTGGCTGCTGACGATGGCGGTTTATATAATTTTGCCTTGGGCGGGGGAGGTTCTCTGCCTGTAGAATTTCATTTTGTGAAAGCAGAAAAAAGTGGAAGTACCATAAAGGTTTCCTGGGCTACAGCCAGTGAATTGAACAACGATTTCTTTACTGTGGAAAAAGCCCGGGATGGAAAAAACTTTGAAGCAATAGGTACGGTAGGCGGAGCAGGCAACAGCAATACCCTGCTAAAATATGTATTTGTAGATACAGGGGATCAGAATGGTACTCAATATTACCGTATCAAACAGACAGATTTTGACGGGCAGTTCGATTACTCTAAAATTGTTTCAGTATCAAATTCTTCAGGTTTAGATACTCAGAATAACAGCATATCAATTGTTACTGTAGGCCCAAACCCTTTTCAGGATATGTTTACTGTGGATTTTGAAACATCTGTGCCGGGCCCTGTTGAAGTGAGTTTGATGAATCTGAATGGGGCGATAGTTGCTTCAGATGTGATTGAGGGTAATGAAGGAAGTAATAGATATACCTTTAACGATGACCGCGGGCTAGAAAAAGGGGTTTACCTCTTACGCCTGAGCCAACAAAATACCGTTTCAAAAGCAGTCAGGATCATAAAAAGGTAACTTAAGAAGTAATAATTAGTCTTCCAGAATTTTCACAATTTCAATCTCTGTCCTCCGATTCAGGGCACGCCCTCCTTCTTCATAATCATTAGAGGCAATGGGTTGGGTTTCGCCAAATCCTTTGGATGAAATGCGGTCGGTGGCAAGGCCAAAGTTGAGCAAATAACTGGCAACAGCCTGCGCCCTTTGTTCGGATAATTGCTGGTTGTAAGCTGCATTTCCTACATTATCAGAATGCCCGTTGATTCGGATGACCAGGTTGGGATTCGCTTTTAACAAGGCATAAATCTGGTTTAATTCCACCAGCGATTCTGTGCGGATGGTTGATTTATTGGTATCAAAAAAGATATTTTTCAAAATGCCTTTTGTCCCTACTTTGGCAGGCTGTAAGGCAATTTCTTTGTTTATTTCCTGTAGGGGCTTCAGCTCTGATTGCTTGAAGTTTTGAGAATAAAAAAGGTATCCATCCCGCTCTACCGATAGGCCGAAGTTATTTCCTTCCGGAATGGGAATGCGGAATGTACCGGTCTCCGGATCAGAATATACCCTGGTGATTACAATATTTTTGCGGTTATCCGAAAGAATAATTTCTGCATCCAAAGGCAGGTTTGTAGCAGCATCTGTGATTTTACCCACAAAATAGGTGGTTGATTTATTTTGACTGTTATTCCGCACAAGCGTCATATTGGGGGCGGCATCGGGTGCCTCCTGGTAATCTTTCTGGTCCATCAGAATGGCATAAATATCGTTTCCGCCCAGCCCATCTTCCCGGGCAGTGGCATAGTAGCCGTATATATTGTTTTTGGCAATCACGAAGTAATTATCATCCTGAGCGGTGTTGACAGGGTAGCCCAAATTAATAGGCGTTGACCACTTTTCGCGATGCCATTTACTTCTGAAAATATCAAACCCCCCCATGCCCAGGTGCCCGGTTGAGCTGAAATACAACACTTCTCCATTCGGGTGGATAAAAGGAGCATCTTCGTCTCCTTCAGTATTAATTTTTGGCCCCAGGTTCATTGGCTTGCCCCACCTTCCCAATCGGTCGAGGGTTGAAACGTAAATATCAAACCCTCCATACCCCCCAGGTCGATCGCTGGAAAAATAAATTTTATTGCCCTCCCCATTGATAGAAATGGAAAGTTCGCGTGAAGGTGAATTTACACCACCAACAGGCACAGGTTCTCCCCATGTGCCATCTTCAAAAGTAGAAATATAAAAATCACCATTCCCCTCATCCGAGTAAATGAATAACTGTGTGCCGTCTGGCGAAATGGCTGCCCCACATTCATGGTAACCGGTATTTACCTTCCCTGGAATTTTTTCGGGAGCTTCCCAAACATTGCCATCTCTGTGGGCAATATATATATCTTCAAAATAATTGTTGTCATACGCCATTTCGCCCCCTGTTGAGCCTTCGCGGCGGGAAGTGAAAATAAGGGAGTTGCCATCGGCCGTAATTAGCGGGGCATAATCCTGATTATCAGAATTAATGGTTTTAATATTGTTTATTTTTACATCTTTGGGATTGTTAATATACTCAATACCAATGGCACACTGCATAATGTGCTGGTCGGCCATAAATGTGTTTTCGGCTATTTCCCGGTATTGTGAAAAATAATCCAGAGCCTCCATAAACTTGTGATTGTACTGATAGGCCAGGCCCAGGTTATACTGTATGGTGGGTGTGGGGTTTTCGGCCTGTTCGTATACTTTTTGCAAATAAGGCAATGCCCGGTCTTTATACTTACTTTTTAAATATGCCAATCCGATTTTGTAAGCCAGGCCTAAGTCGCCGGGTTCTTTTTCATCGGCTTCCAGATAGGTGTTTACGGCTTCCGTGTAAAAACCTTCTTTATAGTATTTATCACCCGTTTTCACCAGTTTATTGAACGACTGGGCAGATGCCGTAAAGGAAAAAAATAATGAGAAAATAATCAATCCAATGTTTTTCATAGCTGAAGTAACCCTCTTGGTAACAAGCAGCAAGAATCACAAGAATTGGAGAAATTACAATATAGATTTATGGAAAGTACACTTATGTAAAGAATAGGTGAAAAGGCGATAAAAGTGGAGGAAAGACGGAAGACGGAAGTTTTGAGTTTTAGTGATTTGATCGGCCGAAGCGAATTGTTTAGGGATAGGGGTTTAAGAATTAGATTTTGGGAACTGTAACTTATTTTGGATGTTTGAGAATTATTCTTTTGTAAGTGCATAAACGGGGTGTATTATCGTCTTTAACAAGGAGTAGAATATGTAATGTGGAGCCTTCTCCGAAATCTTCAGGAACTGTAAATTGTATGGAAGAAGCGTTGGCAGGTATGCTCAATTTCCCCTGATAAGCACCAGGCTCGGGATAGGTAAACCACTTGTAAGTAAGTGCATCACCGTCCGGGTCTGTAGAGGAAGAAGCATCAAAAGTTATTTTTTCACCCGGAGAAACTATCCGGATCATCGTATTTTCTTTTTTATAACCACTTATAATGGCCTGGGGTGCATGGTTAGCCTGTTCGTATGGCAGTACACACCAATCCATACGCGCCTGAAAATCGTTTTGAAAATCAGGCCGCCAACGCCAAACAGTAGTCCGGTGGTTTTGTGTTTCATCTACCTGGTCTATGGCATCACGGAACAATTGGTCAGTGGCCTGGGTAAACCGGCCTCCCCAACTGCCCCATTCAGGGTGAGCAGGGTTGCTCAGCCCGTTGGGCAAAAAATAAAACCAGGAAGGAGTATCCCCCTCTTTCATGACTCCGTGCGGATTAGGCGCTGTCCAGGTTTTGGGAGGGTACAGTGCCCCCAGCGGCCCATGTTTCTCCCGCACATGGGCATTAATCCATTCCAGGGAAGTAAGGCTTTCATCTCCGCCCAGATACATACCCCTGAATGCCGCGTTTCTTTTGTCTGTGCCTTCAGGTACTTTGTTCAAAATATAGAAAAGTCCGGGAAACTCTTCCATCATCCATGCATAAATGCCATCCTGGTCGGCAATGTCATAAATCCTCAGCTTTGCAATAAATTTTTCATAGGCTGCCTGGCTGCGGGTGTTTTTGACTTTCCACAGGGCTTGTGCCAGGTCAGTTTGCCCGCCCCAGATTGCAATGTTTAACGGACGGGTATCATTTTTATCTGTTGTTTGAATAACCCATTCTGAGCCTTCCGTGTCGTGCCCTTCGCCAATGTGGCCTAACCCCCGCTGGGGATTCCCACTTTTGATACGCTCCTGTAAATATGCTTCCCCAGGATAATCAGGATGGTGTAAAAGTAAATTGTCTCTTACTTTCCCATAAGCCTCAATAATCTCCTGAATTAATTGGGGCTGTACAATGGCTTCTTTCAGTTCGCCGGGTGTGCCCGAGGCAGAGGCGATAAAGCCTTCCATATCAAACTCATTGGCATACAAACATAAGCGGATTAAAGACTGCTGGTCGTCGGGGTCGCCCCCAATATCGGTAAGGATAAGCAGGCGGGGTTTTTGTAGTGCTTGCGCAGGTGCCTTTATTATTCCTTGTATAAAAAAAATAATAATCAGGATAAGGAAATGTGGTTTCATGAAGTAAAACTGGTTGTGATACATGGGCTTGTTTTCAAGAAGAATACGAAGATAATGATACCGGATGATTTTGCAATAAGGCAAAATGTAAGGACAGGAAATTCAACAAATTTGAAATTACAGCTCATAACTGAACCAGTATTTCCGGTATGTTCGTATAACCTAGGGAAGCCACACTTTTTGAACAATACCACGCTATTTTTTCTAAATTCTTCAAAATATGAAAGTTTTATACTTTTTCATCCTTATTGGTCTATGTACATGCACCGATCCTATATTCTCGCACACTTCTTCCCGGGACTCCCTAATTGATGTGGAAGCACAGCGGGAAGAAAGTTATGATCATATTCCCGACGTACCTTATGAAGCGATGGAGGAACGTGTGCAGGAACTACAAAATGAAGTTCCGCTGCACTTTAACCTGATTGTGCGGGATTTTGTGAATTTTTTTGCGATACAAGAACGGGAATATACACGCAAAATAATCAGAAGAAGCAGCCTGTATTTTCCTATGATTGAGGAGGCTCTTGAAAGGCATAACCTGCCCGATGAACTAAAATACCTGGCAATTGTGGAATCTGCCCTGAATCCCTCAAACCATAGCCCTATGGGCGCCGCCGGGTTGTGGCAGTTGATGAAACCTACCGCCCGGCAGTACGGGTTGGTCAGCAACCAACACATAGATGAAAGGATGCACCCGGCTAAATCTACCGAAGCAGCCTGTAAATTGTTGAAATGGCTGTACAAAAGCTTTGGCAATTGGGAACTGGCCCTGGCTGCTTATAATACCGGATATGGCAACGTGAAAAGGGCCATTCGCAGGAGCGGCAGCAAAGATTTCTGGACACTTTACAGATATTTGCCACGGGAAACCCGTTCCTATTTGCCTCAGTTTGTCGCATTTACTTATCTGATGAATAACCAGGAAGCGCATAACTTTTATGAATTGACAGAGACCCCCGTACTAACTGAGGTAATTGAAGTAAAAGATTATGTAAACCTGAAAAAGCTGGCAGGTAGCATCAATTATTGTTATGGAGACCTGAAAGAAATCAACCCGCATATCCAGGCTGCTTATGTACCCGAAAGCAGGGCAGGTACCGAGCTGGTGATTCCTGCTGACCTTTTGGATGCTGTAATTGACAATTATACTGCTTTTACCGTACCTGACGAACCTAAGTCTACCCTACCTTCAGAAGCAGAGGTGTACCGCGTAAAGTCTGGCGAATCTTTGTGGGAAATCAGCCGGAAATTCAGGGATTTAACCATTGCTGACATAAAAGAGCTGAATAACCTGCAAAGCAACACCATCCGTCCGGGGCAGGAGTTGGTGCTTACAGAATAAAAGAAACTGTTTTAGAGTTTCTGATTAACTTCAATTGCTACTGCCTGGAGGTTTTTGTGAATTTCGTTTCAATTCTATTCAATATTTTTTGAAAAGGAAAAATAAATTAATAATATTAGCATCATAACGAAATGAAAGTGTTTGCTAAAACTACCAACCAATGCAACTACCGGACAATGCAAAGACATTATTTGCAGAACAACCTGAGCAGGAGATTTGGGAACAACTCAGGCAGGGCAATGACCAGGCATTGGAATACTTTTACCGTACCTACGCACAAGGGCTTTTCAGTTTTGGTATGAAGCTCTATGGCAAGAACGAGTTTGTGCAGGATGTTTTGCATGAGCTTTTTGTAGATATATGGAATCGGCACAAGCAGTTATCTTCGATTACATCTGTAAAAACGTATCTGTTCAAATCGCTGAAATACAAATTGCACCGGCAGTATAGTAAGGAGAAACATTGGATTAATAAAGTTGAGTTCAGAGACGCACACCAAGCAGGAATTGAATTTCCTTTAGAAAACCACCTCATTGACCACCAAACCACCCGGGAAAATAAACTGAATGTATTGAAATCTATGGAAAAGCTCCCCGCCCGCCAAAGGGAGGTATTGCATTTACTTTTCGATGATGGTTTTAGCTATGAAGAAATATCAGAAATTATGGGTATTAATGTGAGGTCTGTGTATACACTGGCCTGGAAAGGTATTTCATCCTTAAAAAACCACCTTATCAATTATCTGGTTTTTCCAGGACTTTCCATTATATTCTTTTCTTGATTCTTACCTTCTGAGTGCATTCCTAAAATATTTTTCTATTTTTTTTCTTACCTGAAGGATAACTTTATCTGTTCCATGTCACTGTTATAATAAATAGGTAAGATCAAGAATGGATTATAGCAGGTTTACGGTTGAAGATTTTGTCTTGGATAAGAAATTCAGGAAGTGGGTACTTACACCTGATACGGAAACCAATGTGTTTTGGGATGAGTGGGTGGAAAAGCATCCCCATAAATTAAAAACGCTACAGGAGGCGAAAATCATTGTGCTTAAGTTTCCGAAGGTTAATTATGGGTGGAATCATGAGAAAGAGGATGCATTGTGGCAAACAATTAAACAGGACATACACTCTGCTACTCAAAAGTCTGATACCAAAGTAATTTCTTTGCATTCATCGGCCACCCTTCAGCATCATTCCCTTCAGAAGAACAACAGAAAATGGCATTATCACCAAACAGGCAAAGTAGCAGCTGCTATTTTATTTGTGCTGAGTGCCGGAATGGCCTTTTATTTTGGTACGCAATATTTTCAAAAAGACTCTGAAAACAGGGATGTGACTTTCATCAATAGAGAAATACCTTTGGGCAAAAAAGAGCAGTTTCATTTGCCTGACGGTACTTTCATAGTACTCAACGCAGGCAGTGCCGTAAAATATCCGGCCTATTTTTCAGATACCCTGCGCAGTATTGAAATAAGTGGAGAAGCTTTTTTGGAGGTAGCCAAAGATTCCTTGCGGCCCTTCCGGGTAAAAACCGGCGACCTGATGACACAAGCTCTGGGAACTGCTTTCAATGTCAGACATGATGGAGAAAACGAAGTAGAGATAGCCCTGGTAGAGGGGAAGGTGCTGGTAAGTAGCATTGAGAAGGAAGGAACGAGTGCCGATATCATCTTGTTGCCAGGCGAAAAGGTTGTATTAGATGTGCAGAAAAAATTAGAAAAATCTCATTTTAACCCTGAAAAAGTAATAGCATGGAAAGACGGTATCCTTTTGCTGGAAAGAGCCAATGAACATGAAGTGATCTATAAATTGGAGCAGTGGTTTGGCGTAACAATCACCATAGAAGGGGAGCCTAAACGCTCGTGGCAATATTCCGGAACTTTTGACAATAAAAGTCTGGAATATATTTTAAAGTCAATGAGTTACACCATGAAC
Organism: Cyclobacteriaceae bacterium; assembly: GCA_965230065.1. Classification (GTDB taxonomy): domain Bacteria; phylum Bacteroidota; class Bacteroidia; order Cytophagales; family Cyclobacteriaceae. Next base: position 3,168,984 of record OZ245942.1, read on the forward strand.
TTTTCATTTTCGATTGAAGATACGGATGTGACGATCCGGTACGAATAGGTTGAGGTAGATTATTGATTTTTAGTAAAAAAAATGGCAATGCCTGTGACGAGACATTACCATTTGCTCATAAATAACTATATAATAAAACTATGTAAATCTATGAAAAATGTAATTCTACTACAACTAAAAATGTGCTCTCGTTACTTTCTCCTTATTCTGCTCGTGAAGATCGTCAGCATCAGTATGCTTTCAGCTTCCGGCGGGAATGCACAAAATGTGAAAAATGTAAAAGACGTCTATATCACTATTGAATTTGATAGTGAAGACATCATGAAGGCATTGAAAAAAATAGAAAAGGCTACTGGTTTTACCTTTTCATATAATGAGCCTGACCTACACTACAATAAGAAAGTGAAAGGGGCTTATCAAAACCAATCCTTGTATGAAATTCTGGTAGACTTTTCCCGCCAGTTGGATGTGAAATTCCGACAGTATAACGATCATATCAACGTAAAGCCCAAAGAGAAAAATAAGCTGTCCAACGAAGTGGAAATCATCATTTCATCCTTCAATATTACGGGTAAAGTAACCGACGAAAATAACGAACCATTACCTGGAGTTAATATTTTAGTGAAAAATTCTACTTATGGCACCATTAGCGATGTGGATGGTAATTACCAGTTGAGCGTACCCGACAATGCCAGTATCCTTGTCTTTTCTTCTGTAGGTTATCTTTCTGAAGAAGTTGCTATTGAAGGACGTACTGTTATTAATATGCAAATGTCGCCGGATATTCAACAGCTTTCTGAAATTGTGGTTACAGCTTTTGGTATAGAAAGAGAAAAGAAGGCATTGGGATATGCCGCCCAGGAATTAGAGTCAAAAGATTTATCAGGTGCCAGGGAAGTGAGTGTTGCCAATTATCTTACGGGTAAAGTAGCCGGTGTGCAGGTATCTAATACAGCATCAGGCACAGGCGGGTCCAGCATTGTTACCATTCGGGGCAATAGCTCCCTTACAGGAGACAATCAACCGTTGTATGTAGTGGATGGGGTTCCAATAGACAATTCTCATCTTCAGGAAGCAGGTGTATTTGGCGGGAATGATTTTGGGGATGGCATTGGCAACATCAGTCCGCAGGATATAGCATCCGTTTCGGTATTGAAAGGCCCAAATGCTTCGGCCTTGTATGGTTCGAGGGGAGCAAATGGCGTGATATTGATTACTACCAAATCGGGCAAGGGCAAAAAAGGCATTGGGGTGGAAATTAACTCCAATGTTACTTTTGAGAAAATAAATTTGGTGCCCAATGTGCAAAATCAATTTGCTACAGGATATGAGGGCACCAACCTGTATGGGTCGTTAGTAGAAATAGACGGGACATTTTATGAAACCATGGATACCTGGCATGGCGATAGCTGGGGGCCTCCTTTAGACGGCAGAAGGGTCATTGTAGATCCGTTTGTATACCCGGGAACAGACCCCAGAACACTTACCCTGCTGCCTCAGCCCAAAGATAATATCAGGGATTTTTGGCAAACGGGATTGGTAACGAATAACGCCATTTCCCTCACGGGGGGCAATGAAAAAGCAAATGGAAGGCTTTCTTTTACCAACAATACCATTAAAGGTATTACCCCAAACCACCATGTGAACCAACAAACCATCAACTTTCGGGGAAGTACCCAACTGACCGATAAGTTATCATTTGACGCGAAAGTGAACTATATCCATAAAAAAGGAGAGAATGCCCCGGAATTAGGTTCAACTGTAGATAATGTAGCTTATACCCTGGCAACCCTGGGCAGGTATGTTCCCCTCAATTTTCTGGAAGAATATTATAATGAAACAGGTGATTGGGGCAGGTGGCCAGGTGTGTTCTACAACCCCTATTACGTGGTCAATGAACTGACCAATACCAATGAAAGGAATCGGATAATTGGGTTCGCCTCTGTAAAATATCAGTTTACCGACTGGCTGAACGTAGTAGGAAGAAGTGGGATAGATTATTACACAGAAACCCGGAAAAAGATTTGGCCCGTGGGTGCAAGAGGCAGTAGTAATGCACAGGGAAGGGTGATGGATGACACCTACAATGTGAAGGAAAGCAACAGCGATGTACTGTTAACAGCTGCCGGCGATCTTTCCGATAACTTCAGCGCCTCCTTTTCTGTTGGTGCCAATCTTTTAATCCAAAAACGGGAGCATTATGGATGGGATGCCCGGAATTTTAAAGCCGAAGGAGTGTACGATGTAAGCAATGCCCAGGACATTCGCCCTACCTATAACCTATGGCAAAAAGAAATGCAATCTGTTTATTTTATGGGACAAGTAGGATTTAAGAATTATTTATTCCTGGATGTAACCGGCCGAAATGACTGGTCTTCTGCACTGGGTGAGAATAATTACTCTTTCTTTTATCCTTCCGTGAGTACCAGTTTTGTATTCACAGATGCCTTTGAGATCAACTCAAAAGTCTTGACATTTGGTAAAGTCAGGGCTTCTTACGCACAGGTGGGGAACGATTCTGGTCCGTACTTAACACAAGCCGGCTTTACGTCCTACACTTCTACTTTTAATGGGCAAAGCTATGCATCTATGAGTAGCCGCATCCCTTTGTTTGACCTAAAAAATGAACTTACAGAATCCATAGAATTCGGTACTGATATTCGGTTATTTGACAACAGGTTCGGATTGGATGCTACGTATTATGATGGAAGGACCAAAAACCAAATCCTGCCGGTAGCCATTTCAAATGCCAGTGGTTATTCAACAGTGGTGGTCAATGCCGGGGAAATCCGAAACTCCGGATTGGAAATAACCTTAAATACAAACCCTATCCGGTTGAACAATGGTTTCCGATGGGACCTGGCCTTCAACTATGCTAAAAATAATTCAGAAATTATTGAACTGGCCCCCGGTATTGAAACATATTTCCTGTACGACTCTTACCCAAATGACATAGAAGCCAGGCCCGGGGAGCCGTTTGGGAATATCATTGGCTACAAATACAAACGAAGCCCCGATGGCAGAAAGATTGTAAACGAAAATGGCGGGTACGTGAGGGAAGCTGAAAGAAGTGTATTGGGCAATATTACTCCCGAATGGACCGGTGGCTTGAACAATACCTTTTCTTTTAAAGGCGTGCGCCTGAATGTGTTGATTGATTTTGTACAAGGTGGGGAACTGACTTCCTCTACAAAATACCAGATGATAGCCAAGGGAACCGGCGCGTTTACCACAGAAGGCAGAAGGCCACAAGATACCGATGACAATGGCAATCAATTGCCTTATGTAGGCGTATTGGATGGGGTTGTGGAAATGAAGGATGAAAACGGCAATGTGGTTGGCTATGAAGAGAACACCAAGGCAGTAGACGGACAAACATATTGGGCCAACAGGGCCTGGAGCGACATCGGTGAGGAGTTTGTACTGGATGCCAGCTATATCATGTTAAGAGAGGTAATTTTGGAGTACAGTTTTCAACCTACACTCCTGAACAAAACACCATTTACAGGCATCAGGGTATCCCTGGTGGGAAGAAATTTGTGGTACCTGGAAGAGCATATGCAGGACATGGGTATTTCGCCCGAGTCAGCCGTGAGTACCTCAGCCCCTGCCCAGGGAGTGGAAGCCTTGTCTATGCCAACCACCAGAAGCTTCGGTGTGAATGTAAACCTTACCTTTTAAGTAATTTTTGAAATCAAACTGAAAGAAAAAATGAAAAGATATATAAAAATTATTACTGCGTTCACCTGGGTGATTTTGATATCCAATGCCTGCACAGATGACTTTAAAGAACTGAATACCCCTACCGACCTGATTACTGAAGACCTTATTGATGTGAACCTTTTATTAACAAGGGTGCAGCAACAGGCTGTTGTGATGAATACGCCTTACGGCAGGGGTACCATTGGTAACTATTCCGGCATGTCAGTATCTAATGCCAACAGGCCATTTCTGGATGGGAACGCACCAGGTGTATGGAATGAAAATTATACAATTTATACGAATAATTTATCTTATATCATCCGGCTTACCCAGGATGATCCTGCGATGGTTAATAAAAAGGCCATTGCAAGAATCATGAAAGTGTGGGCCTTTGCCAAAGCGACTGATACGTATGGTGATATTCCTTATTTTGAGTCCAACCTTCCGCAAAATGAGGCGATTTATACGCCTGCCTACGATACGCAGGAAAGTATCTACAAAGATTTTTTTAATGAACTGAAAGAAGCTGCTGCAGAACTTGACCCCGCTGAAGATAGCTACGGTAGTGCTGATTTAATTTATGGAGGAGACCCTGTGAAGTGGAAGAAACTGGCCAATTCCCTCAGGCTCAGGCTTGCCCTACGCGTTCGTTATGCTGATGAGCAATTGGCAAGGGAAAATATCAGCGATTTGCAGGAAACTGACCTGATACTCAGCCGGGAAGATGACGCCTATATTTTTACAACCACAGATATAGCAGACAACCAAAGTGCAAGATATAATTCATTGGTGAACAGTGGGGCTTCTTTTACAAAGGACTTTATTGGCAAAACCCTCTTGGATATTTTGCATGATAACAATGACCCCCGAACCAAAATTTATGCGGATACAGCCAAAGCTGAGTTTCCAAAAGATATGCCGGATGTAAATTATTTTGGTTATCGGGGACATCCGCTATTAGGGCTGGTTCCTGTAGAAGAAAAATATCCCTATCAATTCGGATCTACTTCAAGGCTAAGCGACTTTTGGTATGTGCCTGTGATAGAACGGCCAGTAATGCGAAGTTCTGAAGTTTATTTTGCCCTGGCCGAGGCGGCTTTGTTTGAGTTAAGGAGCGGAGATGCCAATGCTTATTATAAAAAGGGAATTGAAGCAGGGCTTACATGGGCGCAGGAATTTTATGAAAAAGGAAAAGGTCAAATGCCTGATGTACTAAATATATTGTATCCGGATTGGACAGATGGGGATGTGAATGAATTATTGGCCCATAAAGAAATTACCCAGGATGAGATTGATGCTTTTATGGCATCCCCGGCTGTGGTATTGTCTGGTTCTAAAGAAGAACAACTGGAACAAATTATCAACCAAAAACTGGTTACTTTATATCCTTTGGAATACCAGGGGTGGGCCGAGTGGAGAAGAACAGGATACCCCAAAGTATTGGTGGGAGACGACCATGACGATTTACAGGGAGTAACCCCAAGAAAAATGCGGTGGCCTGATTCTGAAATGTCCATCAATAGTGTAAGCTATAACGAAGCGGTGTCCAGGGTAGGGGGTGAAGATGGTATGCTTATCAGAATATGGTGGGATGCCAACCCTAATGTTCCTTACGAATATCCCGGAGAGGTAGAATGGAGGGATTCCCCCTGGATTTCAACCGGAGAGTAAAATTCTGATTGGATAATATTATCTTCAAAGGCCGCTCCAAAACCGGGGCTTCCGTTTTCGCACCCTAGGCAAGGGCAGTTTCCTCCTGAAATGGAGTAGAAAAAATCAAATAATACATTAACTATTCCCGGTTATCGGGTTTCCCGGTAAATACCACGGGTATTGAGGAGAAAAGTGCGGAAATTTCAACCGCATTTTTTTCTCAACTTAATGTGTTGAACACAAACTGTTAATATTTTCTTAAATTATTTTCATACGTTTTCTGTCTTTGACCATGAAATACCCTTATTCAAAACAAAAGCACTTCCTTACTGATCAAAACCTTAGGGAGATAAACATGCTCATTATTTTCTGTCTAAGCTGTTTTATGTTTTTTTCTTGCAACTCACAAGGATCAGTGAAGGAAGACAAAATTATCATGGGAATTTTTGCTCACCCGGATGATGAGATATCCGTAGGGCCTATATTGGCAAAGTATGCCCGAGAAGGCGTGAAAGTATATTTAGTGATTGTTACGGACGGGCGATATGGCACAGGGCACTCTGGGCTTTCTCCGGGTGAGGACTTGGTGGCATTGCGTAAAGATGAACTGGCATGTGCTTCTGAAAAGATGGGCATTGAACCGATTTGGCTGGGATATCATGATCAACTCAGGCTAAAAGAGGGTTTTTTCGGGCATGTTCCTTTGGCTCAAGAGCTTATCAAAGAAGTGGATAGCTTGGTAACCGTTCTTAAGCCAGATGTGCTAATTACCTGGGGGCCTGACGGTGGGTCTAACCACATGGACCACCGTTTGGTTGGTGCTACCGTTACCCAAGTCTTTGCAAGGAAAACATGGGAAAAACCTTCTGCCCTTTATTATTACGGAACTCCCGCCAACTTGATCGAGGGTAATGAGGGAAAGGTGCTACGGGGAGTGGACGAGAAATATATGACCATGCGCATTAATTACTCTGAAGAAGATTTTAACAAAGCAATGGATGCGCTTACTTGTTACAAAAGTCAATATTCACCGGAGCAGGTACAAAGCAGGATATCCTATGTTAAGAAATTTGATCGTACAGTCTATTTGAGGCCTTTTGTAGGGACTAGCATCCAGTCTCATGATCTTTTTTAAGGAGACACAGGTTCTGCTCTTACTTGCCGTACTACTCTGAACAAAACCAGGAAATTATCTGATTTTTGGAAGGTTTTCAGAATATCAGCGACTAACTTTAGAATATTAAGACTATCTGGAAACTACCAAAACCAATGAAACCAATATTAGTGAGGATTTGGCATCTGTTTGCTTTAAAGGTTACCCTAATTATATCTGTAAAGTTAATTTTAATAGCCTGCCTTTCCCTTAGTTCTCTGAAGATGTATGCAGGCGAAGTGGTCATTATAGATGCCCAACATTACAGTCATGTATTGGGGGAGATGAGGAAATACCGTATCCTTTTACCTCCAGATTATGACGAAAACCCTGATAAAAAGTACCCTGTTGTGTATTTCTATCACGGTTGGTCACAGCGGTACTTCGGTAGTTTGGTCAGAAATGAAAAAGATCAATCCAAACGAACCATTGATGATGATTTGGTAGCACTGGTGGCTCAACACTCTTTGATTGTGGTAAAACCGGATGGATACAATGCCGAACCTGATGCCCCTTATTACCTGCGTCCTTACAATATAGGCCCTGTCGAAACGCACAGGCAGTTTCCCCTTTATTTCCCGGAGTTGGTGGATGAGATAGATGCCAATTACAGAACGCTCCCAGACAGAAACCACAGGGCTATTTCGGGTTTTTCTATGGGTGGTTTTATGAGTTTCTGGATTGCCGGAAAATACCCTCATCTTCTGGCTGCTGCCGGAAGTTTTTGTGGTTCTGCTGAATTTGTGGTAGGCCCGAAAGATTTTCCGGTAGAGTATCATCATCTGTATATGTATAAAAACTATAAAGGGTTGAAACTGAGACTCAACTACGGGAAAGACGATTTTATCCGTGCCTATCATCGCGACATCGACCGTGTATGGAAACCCTTGATAGATAATTATGAAAGCCAGGTGTACGATGCCGCCCATTCAGTTTGTGGCATAGAAGATATGTTCAGGTTTTATGCAGAAGTATTCAATGAACCTCCCGCTCAACCTCAGCAATGGCACCATATCGATGTGTATCCTGAATTTTCGGTTTGGGATTATCAGGTCCGTTCTGACCGGAATGTTCCTGGCTTTACGGTATTGGAAAACGTGGATAAAAATGGATTCCGGGTTAGCGTACGCAAATTTTTGCCAGAAGGCGAAACCCTTCCTATGGTGAACTTATCGGTGTTCACTGCTCCTTTGTATGAAGGAAATACTGAATATATCATCAATATTGTTAATCTTTCTACCGGGCACAAAGTCCATGACACCCTGCGATCGGACGCTAAAGGAAGATTAAAAATTGCATTGAATGGCGGACTTCAGGAAGTAGGGATTAGCGAACCACAAGGATTGCCCAATATTTCAATAGCTTCCGTTAAAATTGACTCCGAAACCTGGGCAGCACCAGAAAAAGACATTTCCGTTTTCGTTGGTTTGCTGAACAAAGGAGGCAGCCACGTTGAGGGGGCAACGGCCAGTTTGCTGCCTTTTCGCGATCATGTCAGTATTAAAAAGGATGTATCTGACTTTGGCAACATTGATGTCAATGAAATCAAAACATCCACCTCTCCTTTTGTTTTTCGTGTGATTTCGGACAGTGTTCAGGTGGTAAAATTCAAGCTGAATGTGACAGACCAGGCCGGTCATCAGTGGCAACAATCTTTGGTAGTGGATATAAAATCGGAAAATACTACTATTGAAAATTATGAGATCGCCGATGGAAGAAAATTGACCTTTATTCGGGGAGGGAAAGACACTGTCAGAGCAATGATTGGAAAGGGGAATGGAGATGGAATAGCCAATCCCGGTGAATCTATTGCCATCTTGGTGGAAGACGGGGGGCAGCTTTGGCCTGCTTCTTTGTACTCGTTAAATCAGTCTGTCAACCTTCAGGGCACTTCTACCAGAATATCCGACAGCTGGACGGGGTTTGACCATGTAGGAGGCACTTTTAAGTTTGATGTACCAATCCTGTCGTCTCATAGTGCAGGTAAATCGATTGATTTGCTGGCTGAGTACTGGCTTCCCGAGTATCCTGACCATCACATTAAAAAGGGCAAAATTTCTGTACAGGTGGTGGGCAAAGATCGAACCCCTCCACAGATCTCATGGATCAATATCGCAGATGATAATATCCTTCAGGTAAAATTTTATGATGGCGATGAGGTATCACAAGCCAAAGCTACCCTTCATTTTGAGAATGATCCGAATGCTGCCTTCCAGGTAGATTTGAATGACCAGGGAATGGAGGGAGACAGCGTAGCGGGAGATCAGGTTTTTGGTCAGAAAATCAAGGTGCCAAAATTTGGCTTATATCAGTTGAGCATCATAGTGTCTGATTTTTCAGGCAACGAGAACATCATCAAAATTCCGGAGTCTAATGTGCTTTACGGAGCAAAATTGTATCATAAATAAAGTGAAATTTATGTTGAAGAATCTGTCATTATTTGCTAAAGCTATTTTTGTTTCTTTTATAGTCTGCTCCTTTTCCCTGCCAGTGATGGCACAATACAATCAGCCACCGCATAAGTCCCTGTCTGAAGAAGAAATACCTGTCAGTAAGCCTGGAAACTATGAAAAAGCAGGAGCTACTTATGTGTTGACAAATGACATTTCAAGTGCCAAAAGTGCCATCTTCCTAGGCAAAGATGTTACCCTGGACCTTAATGGGTATACCCTTACCTATGCGGATGGGGATTATGAGCATATTCCCAATTACGGATTTGAAGAAGGGCTCAAAGGGTGGGATATTTCCAAAGCACCAGGCGCCAAAGTAGTGAAAACTGCCGATGTGCATGCCTTTATTGGAGAAAAGCTGATGAGTTTGGAAGCAGGGGACGAAATTGTTTCACCCTACATTAACTTACCTGTAGCCCATCGTTCTTATTTTGCTATTTGTGGTGTTACGGGCAGGTATTACCAGGATATGGAAGGGGATTTGAGCAACGATATGAAGGTAAGCATTTATGTGGAAGATGAAAAAGGTGATGACGTTCGTTGCCTTACCCAATATGGTGACACAACTTTGGTGAGTTGTCCGGTAGAAAAAAGATCACCGCGTTTGGGCGGTGGTTTCATTACGGCACATCTCAACAACCTTCCGGCAGGAAAATACCGTGTCCGGGTGAAAGCCGATACCGATTGCCTTGTGGATGAGATAGATATTCGTCCGGCTATGGATGTAGGGATTGGTATTGTGGATAAAACCCATCCTTTCGGACACTACGACCACCTGTATGAAATAAAACATGCAGCCTTCTTTGATTATACGAAGGATGTTTCCCGAGCTATCCCTTTGCCGGGCATCCCAAAAGTGGAAGGGGAAGGCACTGTTACCATCAAAAATGGTATAATAAAAAGTGGTACGATCGGAGTAATGTCCTGGGGCGTTCAATCTACGGCTGAAAATGTAAAAATCATATTAGACAATGTGAAAATTGTTTCTTCAGGCATCAATACCACCGCCGTAGATGTTCCACATGCTACCATTACTAACTGTACGTTTGACATTGATAACCCCTTCATCATCAATCGGCATGGCTCTCAGTTTTATGCAGTAGATTTAAGAGGGAAAAGGGCTTCTGAGGTTTCTTATTCTGAGTTTTACGGGGGGCAGGGCTGTCTGGTATTTAAAGGGAATCATTCCAGTGTTCATCATAACTATTTTGTCAATCATCAGCTGGTTACTAACCATTACAGCATCATGGCGATGGGGGACAGCTCTCAAATTTTTGAAAATCGGATCGAGCCTGAAATTGGTTCGGGCATTGAAATATTCCGGCATAAAGGGATTGAGATATTCAACAACGTACTGAAAATAGAAGCTGCCCCTCCCTCCTGTGAATATAATGATTTCTACAGCACCAATGCCATCAGAATTGCTGATTATGGAGCAGAAAAAGATTCCCCCCGAGGCGCTTATGGAAACAGGGTGTATAACAATGAATTTCACATTACAGGAAAGGATTATCCGCAGTATCCTGATTTTGTACCTTTGGCCTCAGCTATTTTCTACAGTGCCAGCGCCGGAGAAAATGAGATTTTTGGTAATGAAGTATGGCTGGAACAAAAAGACCCTGATACCAAGGCAGAAGCCTATGCTTTTTATATCGGAAATGCAGATGGAGGAGAAATATACAATAATCACATTACCTCCAATATATCCCCTATCTGGGTAGCCTCTGCCTATGGTAGTGCCGCCAATATCAATCTTTCTCATAATCAGTTTATCAAACCACCTAATACGACCCGTGCCTTTTTTCCAGTGCGGCTCGGCTATGCTCAACGGAATGATTGCTTTGCAAAGAACATTCAGTTCCGCTCCAACGAATTTGAAAATATGGAGTTTGCCATCAATACAGAAGGGGAGGCTCCAATAAGTTATGAGGTATATTGGACGCTTACGGTAACGGTAGTGAATAGCCAGGGGAAGAAAGTTAAAGATGCAGAAGTATTCATGCTGGATAAGAAGGGGAATGAAGTTGTCCGCAAAAAAACAAATGCAGAAGGAAGGTTATCTGTAGAGTTGTTGGCATATTCCCTGGATGGTTCAGAAAAAATATCGCTGACCCCCTATACAGTTGTTTGTAATGAGACAAGACAGGAAATCTTCTTAGACAAGAATACTAACGCAACCTTACAAATCAGGTAAAAGATGAAAAAGCATACCCTCTTTTATTGTTTGTTCATGCTTGTAATTTGTTCCCTGCAAGCTAACGCCCAACAATTCGAGTACTCAGTCGCTTCCAATTTTGACCAGCCGAATGACATTCGCTGCTATTTGAGCAAAGCTGCCAGCCGCATTACCCATCATTCTTTAGACAGCATCCATAATCTTCAGGATTGGCAAAGTGTCCGCGAACGGCGTTATGCTGAGTTTCTGGAAATGATGGGGCTGAACGATGTTCCTTTCAAGGGTGAGCGGCCCCCGTTAAACATTGAGAAAGCCGGAACTATCCAGGAACAAGGTTTCCGCATAGAAAAGCTTTATTACGAATCATTACCTGGTTTGTACGTGCCAGCCAACCTGTATATTCCTGATGGCATCACAGCGCCAGTGCCGGCTATTCTGTATGTTTGTGGGCACGCACATACCCAAAAGCACCACTATCAGGCACATGCCCGGAAATTTGCCCAATTGGGTTTTGTCTGCCTGATTATTGAAACCATACAATACGGGGAAGTTCGGGGAGAACATTGGGGGGAAGAGTCGAGGGGGTGGTTCCATTGGTACAGCCGGGGATACACACCAGGCGGCGTTGAGCTTTGGAATGGTATCCGCGGACTGGACTTGCTGAGCGGGTTACCGGAAGTGGATCAGGATAAATTAGGCGTTACAGGCATATCCGGGGGAGGTTCTCAAACCTGGTATCTGGCAGCGGCCGATCCCCGTGTGAAAGCCTCAGTGGCGGTGGCGGGTGCAGGCTCACTGGAAGGACAAATAGCCCAACGCACCATTGATGACCATTGCGATTGTATGATGCCCATCAACACTTATTCACAGGACTTTACTGATATAGGCGCCTTAATAGCACCAAGGGCCTTCATGATTGCACAAACCACCGGTGATGGTTATTATTCTATAGAAGCCGTACGGGAACTTTATGAGGGCACAAAAAAGATTTATGACTATTATGATCAGCCGGATAACCTTCAGATGATTGAGGCATCCGGTGGGCATAGCTATGGAGAAAATGGAGAGTTGCGCCCGCCCATATTTTCTTTTTTTGTCAGGGAGTTGATGAATAAGAACCTATCACCAGAAGAAATTGGTGATCTGGATGATTCCCTGGCGCGGCAGCTTTCTGAAGAAGAACTCAAAGTTTACGTTGAAGGAGTGCCGAAAGATGACAGAACCACCACCATACAGGATTCTTTTATTAAAGTAGCCCCTCCCCCTCAAATCAACAGTATAGAAGCGCTTGATGAACACCGGACTGAAGTAGTAGACTTTTTGGAAAATAAAACTTTCGGTGCTTTTCCCTCAGCACCTGCGCCACTGGATATAAAGCTGGAATTCAAAACACAGGATTTTGGAGAATATGGAAAGCATATTTACAGTTTTGTATCGGAAGAAGGCTGGCGGTTGAAGGTATCTGTCCAATGGCACCGGCCACCTGACCAGTCCCAACCGGTTTTGCTGGTTTTGCGCAATCCGGATGAAGGGCGATGGGCTTCAGCGGGTTTTGCCTCGGGGGCCCGGGATAAAATGAGTGTTGCTTATTTTGAAGCACGTGGCATAGGCGAAACAGGATGGGCACCTAACCTGCAATGGCATATCCGCCGCTCGGCAGCCTGGACGGGCCGCACCATTGCTTCCATGCGGGTATATGATGTACTCAGATGCATGGAAGCATTGCGTACATTGCCGGGTATTGATCCGGAAAAAATTAATTTGGCGGCACAGGGAGAAATGGCAGCTACTGCCCTCTATGCGGCCTTGCTCGATGATAATGTAAATGCCCTTATCGTAAAAGACCCGCCTTCTACACAAAATGCTCCTTCTCAACCCAATGGCAGAGGCGAAGCTATTGAGATGCTCAATTGTTTGCGCATAACAGACTTGCCACTGGTAGCCGGTTTGCTTTATCCAACACCATTCGTTGCCGTAGGGGATTTACCGGATACATACCAATGGGCGGAAGCACTTTATAAAAACTTAAATGAGGGGAAATCGCTTACAAAAATTCAAAGTTTGTCAGAATGGAAGCCTTGAAGATGTTTCTAAAGTTTTCACACAATTTTGGTAGAAAACTTTGACAAAGCTATCTTACGCCTTACCGATAGCTTCGTCAAAGTTTAAGTTCACTAACGGGTTGCCGCGGCAGTTTTGTCGGAGAACTGGTTTCATTAGTGCAAACAAGTAAATTATGTCAGATGTTTGGTACTAAAACCCTCCATGTTTCAGCGGTATTGATGCATATGCAGCAAAAAATTCGCTTAAAACCTGGAGGGTTTCGGACGTTTTTTATTTGTATGTACTTTGTGCTTAAACAAAATATATAACATTTATTTTGGGGAAGGAACCAGATATTGCAAGCTGCTTTCCTCTAGAAAAGTCTCTTTGAAATATCTCTTGTAGGCCTCTAGTTTCTGAAGATACCCTTCAAGATCAAGCAATTGCTCATCATAGATCAGATAGGTCATATCCGGTGTGCGGTTGGCAAAGTGGCGTGCCCGGTCTTGTCGGAAAAAATAAGTTTTATCAGCAGTGGACATACCTTTGGGCAGCCTGGTTTTTCCCCAGGTAACTACCAGGTCGTTAAAAACTTTTTCTCTTCGTGCCAGGCTCTCTACTACAATCTCTTCTGCATGTTCCAAGCTCGCATAGGCAGTATCCAGGTTCAGAAACCGCTGTTGGTGTGCTTTCGTGATGGCATGTTCTAATTCTGATAAATCCATATAAGTGTGGGCCGTGTGCTGAATGAGACGGGCAATGGAAGCAAACACTTCAAAATCATACGTATTTCCCGATGCACTATTTTTATTTTCCTGACAGATGGCAAGGGCCCTGTTCATTTTTTCATGCATCTCTTCTGACATGGCTACCATCTCCCCGTATTCCTGATTCCAGAAGGGATCGTACTCGAGGGCATCGCCCCGGGGTAAGTCGGGCAAATGCGTTTTGCTGATATAGCCATGATGCCATACTTTCCTTTCAAAAGTTTCCATGTAGTAAAAAGCCCCTTCGTTCAGCAATAGGAAGAGCTCCTGCATATCTTTTACTTCATCACCATAGTAATTAAGGAAAAACTTTTCCCTGAACTCTTCCAGCCCGGGGCTATCAGCACTCCATGCATATTCTGCCGAAGTGGCAAAGCTGAGCATCCATACCTGATTGTGCAAACCTGCATCGTCCCAGGAAGTGTTGATCATGCCGTCAAACAGACCGGAACCGATGTTGGAGGTCAAAAACCGGTAAGAGTTTTCCAGGCTTCCCATCACCTTTTCACCTCTGTGTTTTCGAAAATAATAAGGAAGAAACATTTGTTCTATGCCAGGGTTAGGATCATAAGCGTATAAGGTATAACCCAGGTCTTTGGCCTGTTTGGCATATTTGAAATCAGGTGTTTCGTACCGGTAACTCTCTGTAAGAATTACATCTTTTTGGGGAACGATTCCTTTGGCCGGAGAATCGCTCATTGCCCATCCCATGGGCCTTTCCCAAACCATCACTTCCCGCCCTTTTTTTTGCAAATGTTTAGCCGCTTTGTTCACAAACAGATGATATACCCCACTATTGCCTATTTCCTGGGCTTTGGCTTTGCATTGGGCACACTTTCCCAATTCAAAAGTCTCATCAGAACCAATGTGAATGAACTCTGAGCCGGGAGTGGCCTCCATCGCATCTTCCCACAGATCAAAGAGCAGCTCATAGGAACCGTCTTTCAGGGGGCAAAACTCCCAGTTTGAAGCAGGGATTTCTCTCAGATGTGCATACTGCGGCCATTTGAGGATGAAGCTTACATGACCCAACCCTTGTACGAGGGGTACAATTTGAACATGATATTTATGGGCATATCGGGTAAACTCCTGCATTTCTTCCATCGTAAAGGCACCGGGCGCTCCAATTTCAGGGTGGCTGGGATACGCCAGCTTATCTTCCCATTCCCACACCAGCATGTTGATCTTGTACCGGGCAAGGTCACGGATAAAGCTTTTTACATATTCTGTTTTGTCCTGATGATGTTTGGTATCATAATGGGCCGCCCGCTGCGGTGTATCTGGCCAGTCGGTAATTTCCATACTCTTTATGAAAGGGCCTGCGTCGGTTTGCTGAATAATTTGAAGTAGCGTTTGTACTCCGTAAAAAAGCCCGGGTTCTCCATTCGCCTGTACGTTTACCTGCTCTTTGTCCACAGTCAATGTATACCCTTGTTCCCCCAATTTTTTGTCTGCGTCTTTTCTGCTCAGGAATATAGCAATAGCAGATGGGGCATTTCCAATATTCGCTGTGATGTTCCAGGTACTTTTCAGGTTATTTGCCAATTCGGAGGCTGCAAATTTGTCTGCTTCAGAAGCGTTTTTGTCCAAAATAATAGTTACCTGGTTGCCCAGCATCAAACCCTCCCCACGGAGCGTCACCTCCTGCGGATAAGGAATGAGTTGAATACCCACCTGGGATAAGGCAGATGGCTCATCTGCTGCCAGTATTGGATGGATTGAAAACAAAAATAATAATGTGCTGAATACCCACTTTACCAGTGGCTTTGAAAAGAAAGAAATGGGCAAAAGACTATCATCCCATCCGGTGCCGAATGGCCTGTTTTTAACATACTTGTGATTCATTTTGGTTTACGGTTTAGTTTTAAATTATATAGTTTGGTTTTATTATGAGCTAATTATTCAACAGGTCTAAGATAGCAGAAGTCATGGTTAAAAGGCCTGTTTTTATACTGGGCTCGGCTTCAGGTATGTATTTGCTGGAATGCAGGGATGGCAAATCCATCGTTCCTTTTTGGGCTGCTTCTATTTTGGCTTCAGGAATTGTTCCCAGCGAAAACATCAGCGTAGGAATGGGAGGATCCTGCCTGCCATATCTGCCAAAATCTTCTCCGATCATGGCCGGGGGTAATTGTACGACATTATTCTCACCCAAAACTTGGCCAAATACGTCAGCAATTCGCTCAGCCAGTTCAGGATCGTTGTACAAAGAAGGCGTATACTCATCCCGTACCTTTACTACAGGGTAATCTTCTTCACTTACTCCAGCTGACATGGCTACCCCATTGCATATTCGTTTTATTTTTTCAATCAATTGGTTACGCACCTCATCGGTGAAAGAACGCATGGTCAGTTCCAGCTTCACTTCATTGGGAATTACATTGCCTTTGGTGCCTCCATGAATTGAGCCTACAGTGACTACCGCTGGTGCCAATGGATCAACCTCACGGCTCACAATGGTTTGTAAATCAAGGACAATCCGGCTGGCCAGTACCACCGGGTCAAGCGCCGTGTGCGGACTGGCTCCGTGGCCACCTTTGCCTTTGATGGTAATATCTGCCATATCTACATTGGCCATGGCATAGCCCGGGCAGTAACCTACTTTTCCGACACCCATTGTAGCATTCACATGCAAGGCGAGGCCGTAATCGGGACGGGGGAATTTGGTAAAAAGTCCGTCAGCCAGCATGGCTTTGGCTCCTCCGCTTCGTTCTTCGGCAGGCTGGGCAATGAATACCAGCGTACCCTTCCAACTGTCTTTTAGCTGGTTTAAAATTTTGGCCGTGCCTGTCCATACTGTCATGTGGATGTCATGTCCGCAGGCGTGCATTACGGGCACTTCGTTTCCGGCATCATCGGTGGTGGTAACTTTGCTGGCATAAGGCACACCCGTTTCCTCTTTGATGGGCAGGGCATCCATATCGGCGCGTACGAGGATAGTGGGGCCAGCCCCGTTTTCCAGCACAGCCACTACGCCATGTCCGCCAAAGTTTTCGGTAACATCAAACCCGATCTGGCGCAATTCATCTGCCAGTTGTGTAGATGTTTTTTCTTCTGCAAAAGACAATTCCGGATGTGCATGGAGATGTTGGTACAAATTTTCCAGTTCTCCATATTCTTTATCAATAAGCTGTTGGATTTTATCCTGAGGCACCTCTTGAGCATACACGTTGGGCAACAGCAAAAATGGAAATATTATGAACAAGTAGTAATACATTCTGATGTGATTTTCAATGGTTTTACTATATTATGAGCTTGTTTTTATTTCATTTATAGAAAAATTTGGCCTTCTTACAAAGTAACGGCGAATTATTGATTTTCATAATAAGATAACCCAAATTCAATTAAACTTTGGTCGGCATGAAAAAAGCTTTCTTTGTCTTTTTGGTAATACTTAACATCAACTTTGATTTAAGAGGCCAGACAGTTCCCTTTGCCGATCCAGTGGATGTCAGCCAGGGCAGTGTGGCCGGTGTTACTTCCCTGGATGCCGCAGATTTTAATCAGGATGGGTTGTTGGATGTAATAGTGATGGAAGGAGGGAAACATGCTGAAAAACCTACTTTTGCCTGGTTTGAACAAAAATCGGCTCACCAGTGGATACGGCACGAACTAGGTCATCAGGAGCAGTTGGGCAGTTTCCTGGGTTCGGCCACATGTGCTGATATGGATGGAGATCAGGATATTGACCTGGTGGTAACTTCTGATAATCATTCAGTGGGCCCGATTAATGTATTTTTATTTGAAAACCCTGGAGGTTCGGCCGTTTATCAACCCTGGAAACCTTATTTAATCACCACCATCGAGGGATTCCATGCCAATGATATGAAAATTGCCGATATGGATAATGATGGCAATCTGGATGTAATCATTCGTCATAAAAGCCCTAATACCATCCGGGTTCTATTGCAATATAATAAACAGGACTGGCATGTATTATCTCTTTCTACAGAAAAACTAGGTACGGAAGGCTTTGCAGTAGGCCAACTGAATGGAGATGAAATGTTGGATATTTCCACCAACGGATACTGGTTCAAAGCCCCTGCCGACCTCAAAAATGAAGATTATACTTTGTTTTCCATTGACACTGCTTACACCAAAATTAATCCGAATACCAAAGAAGATATTGGAGATATCAATGGGGATGGATTCAATGATATCATAATTTCTCCAGCAGAGGCTTATGGGAATGGAAAAGACCATGTGTTGGCCTGGTACGAAGCCCCTGAAAATCCGGAAAATGGAAAAGGATGGGTTCAGCATATTATCAAAGGGCCCTACAACAATGCCCATATGGTAAAGCTGGTGGATATTGACAATGATGATGACCTGGATGTGGTAAGCGGACAGGCCTGGCCACCCAAAAAAATCACTATTTTCTTTAACAATCAGGCCGACTTTTCAGAAAGCTATACCGTGATGGAGGGCAAAGGAATCTATTCAGGAGCTATCAAAGATATTGACCAAGATGGAGATCTCGATATAGTGGGAGAAGATACCTATTCCAATGCTTCGAAACCCTGGTATTACGAAAATCTAATGCAATCTTCCAAAAAGTAAGTTATGAACCGACGACAATTTTTACAAAAAACTACCTTTTCAGGTGCAGCCCTAGCCACCACTCCATTCCTGACCATTAAATCCTCAAAGAAAGATGTTATGAGCCGGATTGGGCTAACTACGGTTTTATTCCGAGACCGATTCAGGGCCACGGCCCCAAAGGATGGCATGATCAAAGATAAACTTTCATTGCCAGTTATTCCCGAATATTTTGCCGACAGGTTTGATATCCACAATGTAGAATTCTGGGCAAATCACTTTGAGTCTACAAATCCGGCATACTTGAAAGATATCAAAAAGGCATTAAAAAAAGCCGGGAGTACATTGATTGATATACAGGCCGAATCGGCTCATGACCTTTCGGACCCAAATGAAGAGAATCGGCAGCAAGGGATTGCCGATATGAAAGCCTGGATAGATGTGGGTGCTGATTTGGGCAGCCGGTTTATCCGGATTTCTGCCATGAAAAAATCTTATGAAAAGAGTGTAGAATCGGTAAAGGAGGTTACAGCCTATGCTCAATCCAAAGGCATGCAGGCCCTGGTAGAAAATCATTTTGATCTTTTTTCTGACTCTACATACCATGTAAATATCATCAAAGACGTCCGGAATGAAAGCCTGGGGTTATTGGCGGATTTTGGCAACTATCCCCAGACCGTTGACCAGTATAAGGCTTTACAAAAAATAGCTCCCTATACAAAACTGGTTTCTGCCAAAACCACGGCCTTTGACGATCAGATGAACCACACCTCTTATGATTTCGGAAAATGTGTGCGTCTCTTTGAAGATGCAGGTTATCAAGGTATTTATTCCCTCGAGCAATGGGGGAAGCCAAACCCTACTTATAATTATGAGAAAATTACCGACTGGATGATTGCAGCAGTTAAAGAAAATTTATCAGCATAAAACCATCTCAATCAAGATGATAATATGTTGGATCACTTAAATTCTTTTATGAACAAATTGGCAAACTGAAAGGTATTGTTCTGCCCATGATCATCCTGCAGGGCAATCGGGCCTTCGGCTGGTATGCCCGGGAGTAAAGCATCTTCAATGACTGTCTTCCCATTCAGTTCAACCGTAATTCGTTCTCCTTGCAAGGTGATGATAAAGCGGTTCCATTCCCCGGCTGGTTTGTCAGCTTTTACTTTTGGCACCATGGCAGCCCGCACTTCAGGTGGCAAACTTTTATCAACCCGGTATCCATAAATTTCCCCGGAGCCAATATTTCTGCCACCGATGTTGATTTGACTTTTAGAACTGCCCCGCAGATAAATACCTGTATCTCCCGCATAGGCCACGGGTGTTTCCCGGACACTACCATCTTCATTGGTAGCATTCTCTCCATTGGGCAAAACCACAGGTGTCATCGTCATTTCTGCTTCCCGGGTAAAGCGTACATCGGCCATGAGGATAAAATCTTTGAAAGATTCCTTAGACCACAGGCTTTTATCTTTTTCTTCACTTTTCCCATCATAATTTAACGTCCAGTTCTGCGCTGTCCAATGCCCCTGATGGCCGGGTTTCATTTTCCAGTGTTCGGATAAATCAATGCCATTGTAAAGGGATGTAAAGCCTTGTTCCAGGGTGGCAGTTTCATCAGGATCAGGATGTGTGGAAGGCAATTCATGGATGCGGATATTGCGAAAGTGTACCTCTGAACCCTCCGATTCCAGACAGAGATAACCTTTCCTGGGGTTAACGGCTGTGCCTCCGGATACTACTTTCCCATTTACGGCCAATGTGACTTTTCCATCCCGGCTTTCTACCCGGTAGTGGTTCCATTTTCCGGCTGGGTGTGCCCTTTCTTCCGACGGTAATGAACGCATCCAGCCTTGTGGGTGAGGACGGTCGGGTTTCATGGTGGCGCCGTGTATGGCAAATACATCCCCATGATTGCCTTCCATAATTTGGCATTCAATGGAGCGGGTGAAAGGTTTTCCAGGTGAGGGTAAGGCATCAGAATGAATGAACAAACCGGCATTTCCATCTTTGTACAAATGTTTCCACTCCAGTTCCAGGATAAAGTTTTCGTATTGTTGGGTGGTGCGTAATACCCCTGTGGGAATGCCGGAGCATACGATCATATTGTCGCGAACTGTCCAAGTGCTGGTATCACAGTTTACGTTCACCCATCCTGAAAGGTCTTTTCCGTTGAATAGGGGTTTGAACGCTTCTTTTTGTTGGCAACCTAATAGGTAAATACTTGTGATAAAAATCAATAATAGGGTAGAAGAATGTTGTGGCATAACGAACAAGAAATTGATAGCGATTTGTGCGCCCGCTCGGCGACCCAATCTATTGCGTTTCTTACGGTAAAAAAAAGTTCAACCGTGTCACGGCGACCGCAAGGAGCGCCAAGGTTTCGCAAAGGGCGCAATGTTTTTGTATTAATAAATCACAAAACTTTGGTTTGTCCGGGAACAGGAGCAGGATAGTTGCCATCCGGGCCGGGGAGTACGGGCGGGTCGGCATCCCAGGCAAATTTTTCCGGCAACAAACTTACTTCAGAGTTTAGCGCATCATTCCACTCAAGCATTTGTCCGGAGTGTACAGCCATTCGCCCCATGAGGGTAGTCATGGTACTCTTGGCCCCCCATTCTGTATCATTGATGGGAGTGCCATTGCGGATAGCCGCAAACAATTCATCATGCTCTATCTGATAAGGATTTTCCTCTTTAATACCTCTTGTCCTCCATAATGGTTTTCCTGAAAAATCCCTGATGCCTACTCTTAAATCCCCTGTTCCTTTTGTTCCCTGAAAAAATGATCCTCCTTTATTGTAAGTACCGTCAATCGTGCGAATCTGGCTATTCAGTTTACTGCCATCGGCATATTCATATTCTATGTAAAAGTGGTCGAAAATGTCACCATTATCAGGCCCATGATATACAGCCCGGCCACCCATGCCCTGTGCCCTTACGGGATAATCTCCTTTTAGCCAATTTACGATATCGGTATTGTGGATCTGCAACCCTGCCGGGGAGCCGGCCCATAACCAGTTGAAATACCGCCAGTTGCGCATTTGATACTCCATTTCCGTTTGTCCAGGCTTGCGGGGATGCAATCTGACGTTTCCGATCATATAATAACAGGTAGAAGAAACAATATCCCCAATCATGCCGTCTTGCAAATGGCCTACAAATTCTTTGTACACAGGGTCGTATCGGTTTTGTAAGCCAACCACTACACTCAGGCTTTTCTTCTTTGCCTCTTCCCCGGCAGCCAGCACCTGCCGGATACCAGGCGCATCGGATGCCAGGGGTTTTTCCATAAATACATGCTTTCCTGCACGTACCGCTTCCTCAAAATGCCGGGGACGAAAAGCAGGAGGGGTAGCGAGCAAAACTACATCTGCCAATGCAATGGCATCTTTATAGGCATCAAAACCTGTAAATTTGTGGTCTTCAGGCACCGCTACTCTGTCCTTGATACTGTCTATTTTCAGGAGGTTTTCATAAGTTTCGTCCAGGCGGTCACGGAAGGCATCAGCCATAGCCACCAACTTCACACTTTCAGAGGTACTGAGGGCCTGGGATGCTGCGCCTGCGCCTCGTCCTCCACATCCTATCAAAGCTACTTTCAATACATCATTACCGGCTACAAATGCACTGGCGTGTACAGGGAGTTGAGAAAGCAAAGCCCCACTCACGACTAAAGAAGAATTTTTGATAAAGTTACGACGGGAAGAAAAATCAGCATTTAACGGGTTGTCATTCATGATTTATCACTTTTTGAGCTATGAAGGATTTTTTAGCAATATAATTAAATTGCGTAAGTAATAAATCATTTGTTTACTTTTTAATTTGTTATTTGTTAAGTTGATTGAAAGGTAACGAAAGATTTTATAATTTTACCTATATTATAGAGATTGAGTAAGTAAACAGTTGTTTTTTTCTTAAACAGAATGAAATAATCAGCTTGATTTTTCGGGATTAACAGAGGAGGTGGAGTAAACAAATATTACAAATTCAAAGGAAGTTTATAAATTGCCTGCATGCACAAAAAAGAGAAAGTTACCCAACCTCAAAACACGCATAACCTGTCAAGTCTTCAACCTTCTCCAAAAAAATGGTGGTCTTTGCTGGGCCCCGGTATCATCACAGCCGCATTGGTATTTGGGCCGGGTAGCCTCACGGTTACCTCAAAATTGGGGGCTTTGTTTGGCTATCAACTGTTGTGGCTCATTGTTATTGCCATTTTTTTTATGCTCATTTTTACGGAAATGGGCGCTCGGGTAGGCATTGT
Organism: Cyclobacteriaceae bacterium; assembly: GCA_965230065.1. Taxonomy (GTDB): domain Bacteria; phylum Bacteroidota; class Bacteroidia; order Cytophagales; family Cyclobacteriaceae. The sequence goes on from OZ245942.1 coordinate 3,191,736, forward strand.
AACCAACGCTTCTTTGTTAACGATTATTAAAAATAAATGGGGAAAAGCAGCTTCCATCCTTATCGGGCTGAGTATTTTCCTGATAACAGCTTCGTTTCAGGCAGGTAATACGATTGGGGCAAGCCTGGCTTTTGCAGAGCTGTTTCATACGGATACAGTGCCCTGGGTCATTGCTTTTACTTTTATAGCCATGTCGCTGCTTTTTTTTCGCTCGTTTTATAAAATTCTGGAAAAAGTGATGATTGCCCTGGTGGGATTGATGTTGCTTTCTTTTATCATTACCCTGGTGCTTGCCCGCCCACAATTGCCCAATCTTTTTGGGGGCTTTATACCTGGCATTCCGCAAGGGTCAGAGATGTTGTCCATCGCGCTCATTGCTTCTAGCTTTTCTATGGCCGGTGCTTTTTACCAGTCGTATTTGGTGAAGGAAAAAGGGTGGAAACCCACAGAAATGAAGCAGGGCAAACAGGAAAGTATGGTAGGTATCCTGATTTTAGGCATCATTTCTTCTTTCATCTTAATCAATGCCGCAGCCATACTTTACCCACAGGGCATCCAGGTGAATTCGGCTACCGATATGGGCCTGGCGTTGGAGCCTTTGTATGGCAACACGGCTACGGTTATCTTTATGATGGGGTTGTTTGGGGCTTCTTTTTCGTCTCTCATCGGTAATGCTACCATTGGCGGCTCTTTGCTTGCAGATGCTTTTTCTTTGGGCAACCAACTGCAATCCAAAGCCGTGCGGATGATGATTATGCTGGTGATGTTGATAGGTGCTACCGTAGCCCTGATATTTGGAAGGCTGCCACTGGAGTTGATTGTATTTGCACAGGCCATTACCATCATTATTGCGCCGCTGGTGGGCATTGCTTTATTAGTGATAGCCAACGACAAGGAAATTATGGGTGCGGCAAAAAATAATCGCTGGAAAAATATCGGAGCAATCATCGGGTTATTGATCTTGCTTTTTCTGGCAATCACCCACATAAATTTACAATTTCTAATGTAGAACGGCTCTCCGAGCCGTAAAAAAACCAGAATAATGAAAAATTTAAAACAACTGGAACAGGAAATATTACAACCTTCTGTCGGTTTGGTCAAGGATATGCGCGACCTGGAAGGGGATATTATGCTTTTGGGCGTAGGTGGAAAAATGGGGCCTAGTCTGGCAGCACTGGCAAACCAAGCATTGGAAAAAGCTGGTAAACAAAACAAAGTGATCGGCGTTTCCCGCTTCTCGGAAGATACGCTCCAGAAACAACTGGAACAGCAGGGCATCGAAACGATTAAAGCCGATTTGCTGGATCATCAGCAGTTGCACAATTTGCCCGATGCGAAAAATATCATTTTCATGGCAGGCACCAAGTTTGGTACTTCAGGTAATGAATCTTTTACCTGGGCCATGAATGCCTACTTGCCGGGAATGGTAGCCGAAAAGTTTAAAAACTCAAGGATTGTCGCTTTCTCTACAGGGAATGTATATCCTTTCGTACCCGTATTTTCCGGTGGGGCTGATGAAAGCGTGTCTCCTGGTCCGGTAGGAGAATATGCCCAATCGTGCCTGGGCAGGGAACGCATGTTTGAGTATTTTTCCAAAAAATACCAGATTCCGACGTTAATTTACCGACTGAATTATGCGGTAGATTTTCGGTACGGTGTACTGCTGGAAATTGCCAAGTCGGTATTGGAAGAGCGGGAAATAGACCTTTCGACCGGGCATGTGAATGTAATCTGGCAGGGCGATGCCAACGAATATGCTTTGCGTGCATTAAAGTTGTGTGATACGCCTCCCCGCATCCTTAATGTAACCGGGCCTGAAACCGTATCGGTACGATGGGCAGCGCAGGAGTTTGGGAAAATGTTTGATAAAACCCCGGTTTTTGTGAACGAAGAACAGCCAACCGCTTTGCTCAACAATGCCACCGCGGCACATCAGGCATTTGGCTACCCAAAAGTAACGTTAAAACAAATGATAGAAATACTGGCCACATGGCTCACCGAAGGCGGAAAAACCATCAACAAACCCACCTATTTTCAGGAAAGAAAAGGGGCATTTTAATATGAAACCAAAAACCAAAGACCTGTTATTTGAAGGAACTGTCATTCCTGCCCATCCACTGGCCTTGAACAGCCAGCGAAAAATGGACGAACGCCGACAACGTGCGCTTACCCGCTATTACATAGACAGTGGTGCCGGAGGCATTGCCGTGGGCGTGCATACCACCCAATTTGAAATCAGGAAAAAGGAATTCAACTTGTTTGAACCGGTTTTGAAACTGGCTGCCGAAGAAGTAGAAAAGGCACAGCTTGCCCGTCCATTCATCAAAGTGGCAGGCATTGTTGGCCCTACAGAACAAGCCTTAAAAGAGGCGGAGCTTGCTGTGGAACTGGGGTATGACCTCGGCTTGGTAAGCAATGGTGGCTTGGCCGAATTATCAGAAGCCGAATTGATTAAACGCACAGAGAAAATTGCCGAAATCATTCCGATATTTGGCTTTTATCTGCAACCCGCGGTAGGAGGGAAGGTACTGAGTTTTGATTTCTGGAAAGATTTTGCCGACATCCCCAATGTGGTTGGGATCAAAATGGCACCTTTTAACCGCTACCAAACCTTGGATGTGGTCAGGGCTGTTTGTTACTCAGACCGCAACGATGATATTGCTTTGTACACCGGCAATGACGATAACATTGTGGCCGATTTGCTTACTACTTATCGCTTCAATGTAAATGGTGAAATACGGGAAAAACCCATCGTGGGTGGCCTCCTCGGTCACTGGGCGGTATGGACACAGAAAGCCGTTGAATTGTTAAATGAAATTAAAGAAATCAGGAAAAGTGGAAAAGTTGTTCCTGAAAAGATGCTTACCAAAGGTATTGCCGTTACCGATACCAATGCCGCTTTTTTTGATGCTGCCAATCAATTTGCAGGCTGCATTGCTGGCATCCATGAAGTGTTGCACAGGCAGGGCTTGCTGGAAGGCACCTGGTGCCTGAACCCCGAAGAAAGTATGTCGTCAGGACAAAGCGAAGAAATTAGCAGGGTATATGCAGATTATCCTGATTTGAATGACGATGCTTTTGTGCGAGAAAATTTAGAGAAGTGGTTGCGGTAGTTAAAGTTTTAGTTTTTGTTGGTGTGTTTTTTTACTTTAGAAGTTTAAAAGTTTACATCAATCAATCAACCAATATCAGAAGACCAAGCATTAAGCATATTAGCAAACTCTGTAAGGGCTGGAAAAACTGTAAGTAAAGCGATTGTGCTGAAAAAATTATAAGCTGTTTGAAGAAGAAACTTATCCGAATATTACATTGCTGGTAAAGTAACACATACAATCTGCCTGGTACTTTTAACAACTATTTTAAACTCAAAAACTAAAAACTCCACACTTCATTATTATGTCAAATAAATTTAAAACATTTTCATTTTCTATTCTGATTATACTAGGTCAGCTCCTTTTTACAGAGTGCACACAAAACAAGCCTGAGGAAAAAGAAGCAGAAGAAATAGCAGTTGAAGCGAAAGCAGAAGACAAAATCCTCACAGATGAACTTTCTATCCAGTCTGGGCAGCAACTTTTCAACCAACATTGTGCCGCCTGCCATAATTTTGAATCGGCCGAAATAGGCCCCAACCTGAGCGGGGTTACTTCAGAACGCAATAAGGAATGGCTGATGTCTTTCATCAAAAATGCGCCCAAAATGATAGAAAGCGGGGACGAAAGGGCTGTAGAATTGTTTGAAAAATACAAGCAATACATGCCCGCCTTTACCATGCTTTCTGACGATGATATTGAGCATTTACTGGCTTTCATTCACCGATTTTCACGGGGTATCGAGCGTAGTAAAAACAACCGCCCTGGCGGCATCATCAACCCCATTCCTGAGCGGGTCAGTGCTTCCGGTATTTCACTGGTGCTCGAGAAAATGACAACCCTCCCGGCCAGTGCCGAAAACCCTCCTTTGGCCCGTATCAACAAATTTTTGGCCGTAGAAGGAAGCTGGGGCGAGCGCCTTTTTATCCACGACCTCCGCGGCAAATTGTATGAAATTAACAACAACCAGCCCAATGTTTATCTGGACATAGCCGAACAATTTGGAAGCTTTATCCACGTGCCGGGTTATGGCACAGGCTTTGGTAGTTTTGCCTTCCACCCTGAATTTGAAAAGAATGGGTTGTTCTACACCACACATACAGACTCTGCCAGAACTGTTCCAGCAGACTTTGCCAATCCTGATTCTGTGCGGGTCAATTTACAGTGGGTACTGATGGAGTGGAAAATAGATGATGTAAGAGCCAAAAAATTTTCGGGCACGCACCGCGAGTTGATGCGGATAGATATGTATGGCAATGCGCACGGCTGCCAGGAGCTAACTTTTAACCCCCTTGCCAAGCCGGGCGATGCAGATTATGGTTTGCTCTATCTGGGTGTGGGAGATGGAAGCGGGGGCATCAGGTATCCTACATTGTGTTGTAGAAAAGACAAAGTGTGGGGGGCTGTGTTGCGCATTGACCCTGCTGGAAATAACAGTGCCAATGGACAATATGGCATCCCCAAAGACAATCCTTTTGCCAACGACCCGGATGCCCAGGGAGAAGTATGGGCTTATGGTTTCCGCAACCCTCACCGCATTTCGTGGGACCAAACAGGTTCCGGGAAAATGTTTATTTCCAACATTGGCCAGCACAGTGTAGAAGAAGTGAACCTGGGTGTACCCGGTGCCAATTACGGCTGGCCTGAAAGGGAAGGTATTTTCCTTTTTGACGTGTATGCCAATACGGAAGTAGTATACCCACTGCCCGAAAAAGACTCCATTCCTTATACCTACCCCGTAGCCCAGTATGACCACGATGACGGCAATGCCATTTCGGGCGGTTTTGTGTATGCCGGAGATAAAATCCCTTTACTCAAAGGCAAGTATATTTTTGGCGATATTCCCCGTGGCAAGCTGTTTTATTCCGAAGCAGACAAAATGGAACTGGGACAACAAGCCCCCGTATTTGGATTAAACGTTGAAGCAGAAGGCCAGCAAACCGACCTGGAAACACTTACCCAAAACCGCCGGGTAGACCTCCGCCTGGGCCAGGACAGCCAGGGCGAACTCTACATCTTCACCAAAGCCGATGGTGTGCTGTGGAAAGTGGTGGATGCCAAGAGAGGGGATAATAGTAGCCCGGCGGGGTGATTGTAGTTTCGCTGAATAGAGTGAGAGGAAATCTGGATGATTGGAAGATGTATTGTGAATAAAGTATATGTAAATGCACTTTATCCGTAAGTTGAGAGCTATGAAAAAAATAAAATAATTTGGGACTATTCAGAAAGAAGGAAAAAGACTCTATCAAACCCAAACAAACAGATAGGCCAACTGAAGAGTATGCAAAGGTAATTGAATGGAAACCTCAATGGAGTGCAGGAGCACCAATACCTCAAGTATTTTCTGATGGAAATAGAGTTTACTTAATTTATCTTATTAACGAGCCAGATCCTAATTGGGATGGAACTTATGTGAGGCTGATGGACAACACAAGCGAGAAGGTATATCTATTAGCTCTAGTGGAGTTTGATGGAGGAGACTTTAAATTCGGGATAGCTAATGATGAAGTGTTTGGTGGACTACCGCTTTGGAATAAAGGGCTTCAAGGTTATGAGGCACATATTATTGAAAACTCAATGTGGATAGATGAACTTAAAAATATTCACAAATTCCATCCCCGTTATAATGAGAATCACTGGACGAATTTGAAACATTATATGCTCCTTTTTCATGACGAAATTTTAGAAGTTATTGCCACGGGCTATAAAATTGAAACATTTAGAACGACTGTTGAAGCTTTGGCGACAGAAGTAGTAAAGAGAATGAATAAAAAATAAATGCAAGAGTGCCTAACACTATAATAATGAGAAAAAGGAAACTGTCCATCAAATGCAAAAAAGCAGTTTTGAGCAAAAGACGGAAGCAGTCAGCAGTCCTTATAACCATTTTCGGCACTGGGTATCAGAAAAATAAAAAAAGCCCCTAAAAACTCAGGGGCTAATATCTTATACTTAATGCTGTAAATTAGTTACACAACGAGCTTCTCAAGGTTTTTCTGAGTAAGAGGCTTGTTGATGTACTGCTTCACACAAGAATACTTATGTGATTGGTTCACATCCTGAGGGTTGATAGATGAGGTTAGCATAACGATGCTACACTTTTCTTTTGTTACCTCAGACAATTTGTCAAACTCATCTAAGAACTGAAATCCGTCCATCAGAGGCATGTCAATATCTAGAAAAATAACATCTGGCAACACATGCTCTGCTTCTTTTCCTAATTTTTCAATATTACGTAAAAATTCAATAGCACTTTTTGCACCCGAATGCGTAAAAATGTGCTCACTGATGTTAGCAGCTTCTATCATTTTTTGGTTGATGAGATTATCAATCTCATTATCATCAATAAGCATTACAGCATGATGTTTATTCTTATCTGTTTCAGACATAGTTACCAGCTTTTATTAAAAAATTAAATTTTGCTAAATATACCATATAAAATGAAAAATACCATGAAGGCAAAATAAATAAAGAAATTTACAAATTCATATTATTGGCTAAAATAGAATGAATGGATTGTAACACAAGTTTAATTTGTACAATTACCTTACCTGCAACTAATTCCAGGATAATCCGAAGTACTCTTTAACACCATCCTGATTATATCCTTCAACAAGAACGCCACCTTTCTTGTCTAATAGTATCTCTTCCAACTTTTCGGGGCTGTCCACATTTTCTTTATCTATTGATGTAATGATAAAACCTTCCCGAAATCCCTCATCTGCCCATTTCCCGGCTCCTATCTCTGATATTTGTGCTCCTCCCTCAATGCCCAACTCATTTTGGACATTGGGAGCAGGCTGGGTAAAAATACTGCCCTCTATTTCTATTTCAACAACCCTGCGAACAACTTCAGTATCGCCCATTGTATTTTTCAAGATCACCGTTACTTTGCTAATTTCCTCACCACGCCTGTAGGTAACAGAAACTTCATCACCGGGGCGGTTACGCGCCACCAGTTCTTGCAACTTGGCAACACTATTTACCTCAACCCCATTAATGTTCAAAATCACATCTCCCTGCTTAATACCCGCGTCAGACGCTGCGCTTCTATTACCTACACCGGCCACATACACGCCACCAATATCTGCTAATCCTTCTTCCTCTACCAACTCTGCAGTTACCGCCCGGATACTTACGCCAAGCAGCGCCCTTTGTACTACGCCAAACTCCAGTAAGTCTTCCATTACTTTCTTTACCAATGTCGCCGGTACGGCAAATGAGTAGCCACTGAATACGCCTGATTGGGTAGCTATAGCAGTATTAATTCCTACCAATTCACCTTTCAAATTAACCAATGCCCCACCACTATTGCCCTGGTTCACTGCGGCATCAGTTTGGATGAAAGCCTCAATTTGATGTCCGTTTCGGTCATATAAAATATTGATATTCCGGGCTTTTGCGCTTACAATGCCTGCAGTAACGGTAGAAGTAAGGGTTCCGAAAGGATTGCCCACGGCCAGCACCCATTCCCCAATCTGTATGGCATCTGAATCGCCAAATTCAACAAAGGGCAGATTTTCTTCTTCTACTTTCAGCAGTGCCAAATCTGTTGTTGGGTCAGTACCTATTAATTGTGCATCATACACCCGGTTATCGTTCAGGGTTACTTCTATGTCGTCGGCGTCTTCAATCACGTGGTTATTGGTTACAATATATCCATCTTCGGAAATAATGACGCCCGAACCAGAAGAAGCTCCTTCTCCCCGATTGCGAGGGCGGTCGCCGTCCCTGAAATAATCATACAACTCATCAAAGGGGTTCCGGAAAGAACGACTCTCGCCTGTACCGTAATAAGTAGATCGTACGAAAACCACGCCCGGCGTTGCGTTTTTGGCAGCGAATACGAAGTTAATCCCTGCCGGCACTATAAATGAAGAGTCGGTAAGGAAATTAGAAAATTTCCCGGTTTGTTTATCTCCCATTGCCTGATAAGGCTCCTGAGTTCCTACTAAGAGTTTTGCAAAAAAAACAGCTATCAATCCTCCAATGATAGAAGCTATCATAATTCCAACAATAAAATACCTTTTACTCACCATAATTACAGCTTAATAAATATTTACTTAATTCTAACTAATTTAGTGATTAACTACCAGAATTGAAGCTGATAATTTAAAATAATTTATATACGAAAACGAAATATAACCCCATCTCGTTTTAGATATTCTACAATTACAAATGTTTTTATATATAACCCTCTTTTTTACAAAACGTTTACAGTAATTAATTATGCAAGATATGGCAAAAAATATCCTGTTTGGTTTTGCATAATTAAAAGCAACCCTCTAATTTCGCATTTCCAATTTGATATGGATACACTCCTCCTTAGCTCAGTTGGTTAGAGCGGCTGACTGTTAATCAGTAGGTCCTTGGTTCGAGTCCAAGAGGAGGAGCTTGAAAATTAAGCACTTGAGATGATTTATTTCTCAGGTGCTTTTTTATTTTTGGTGCATGGAAAAACACAAGCAATACTACTCCACTGATGATTTTCTGTCTGTCCAAAAAATAGATGCCCATGTACATGTGAACACGCAAAACTCAGCATTTGTGAAGGCATCTGAAAAAGAGAAGTTTCAATTACTATCAATCAATACAGAAGTTCCTTTCTTTCCTGCAATACAAGAGCAGCAAAAGATTGCGCTTGCTCACCCAGGTATCAGTTATACCACCACTTTTGCTACCAACAACTGGCATCATCCCCACTGGCAAAAAGAAGCACTTACCTATCTGGAAGGTTCATTGGCCCGGGGCGCTATTGGCGTAAAGGTGTGGAAAAACATTGGTATGGAACTGAAAGATGAACGAGGTGCTTTTGTGATGGTTGATGATGCCCGTTTTGCCCCCATCTTTCAATATCTGGCAGCAAATAATATTCCGGTAATCGGCCACCTGGGCGAGCCTCGTAATTGCTGGCTGCCGGTAGAGGAAATGACTGTAGCCGGTGACCGGAAGTATTTCAGTGCACACCCCCAATACCACATGTACCTGCACCCTGAATATCCTTCTTATGAAGAGCAGATGGATGCCCGGGACCGGATGCTGGAAAAACACCCTGACCTAACATTCATTGGCGCCCACCTGGCCAGCCTTGAATGGAGTGTGGATGAGGTAGCAAAGCGACTTGACCGTTTCCCGAACATGGCGGTAGATTTGGCCGAACGTATTTCACACCTACAGCTACAGGCTGTAGATAATTGGCAAAAAGTACACGATTTCTGCATAAAATATCAGGACAGGATTATCTATGGCACTGATATTATTGACGATGGCTCCAAAACCCTGGAAGAAATGGAAAAACATGCCCATGACATCAGGCTGCGGCACTGGCAGTTTTTTACTTCCGGTGAAATGATGCAAGTGCCAAAAGTGAGCGGGGCATTTAAGGGGTTAAAATTACCTCGAACGGTTGTAGATAAAATATATCGTGATAATGCAGAAAAATATTATCCGGGAATTCATAAATCACTATGATTTTGTGGATAATTAGTACTACAACAACTTTCTATTATGGCTATCCTATGAGCGAGATGTGGGTTTATTCAGCAATAGCCTCAGGCCCTACTCAAATATCCAAAGAGGGTGTATTATCCATTTCGTCTCCTAGGCCTAGCTGAATTTAAAGGCTTGACACATATTAACTCATAGTTGAAGTAAGATTCATCTGGAGGAGGATACGACTAACTTTTTCTAAAAATAGGTATATGCTTGACATCCTCCTTCTTTGTATATTATTTGATGTCGAATTGTTTTCATTTCTTGCTGTAGATTCGGATGAATGAAAAGTTTTATATTATTTTTCTCTTTTTGAAATTTCAATAATCCATTGCGTTTATTAAAATCATCACTTATGATTACAACTTTTCCTGTATCATAACTTATCATGACGTAAAATTTAGCTATCCCATTATTTATCTGGTTATCGAGCTTATTACCCCATGTTTCTATCAATTTATCAAATTGTATATTATCTAGTTCATTTATAAATACTCTTTTAAAGGCCTCACAAATTATAAAAGCTGCATTACCACGATTGAAGCGGCCTGAGAAAAACACCTCTCCTTTATCATAATTTTTTGCAGAATAAAGAATTAGAAAACAATCATCTGCCCAGCGAATACCGTTGCGACCAATATAAGCTCCATTAAAAAATCCACCTACACCTTTACCTAGGGTAAGATGAGAAATATTTTGAGCCTGAGCCATGGATATTAAAGCTGTTAGGGTATAATTATCAGGCCAAGTAACACACTGTTGCAAGCCTCTACCTAAAACTGTTCTTATTTCTGGAATATCTTCTCCCCCCGATGTTATAACTTGTTTCTCATTTGCTAATTTATAATGATCTTTATCGTGATAGAAAAAAAGATAGGGTTTGTTATTTTCATAAAAGCCTATAATAAAATGATTACTGAAGCTTTTGCCCTCAAAATAATGTAGCAGTTTATCTCCAATATTATAGTTCATGGAAGGTCTATCAAGTTCATAATTTATCTCTTCAACTACACTAACTCCTTCTTTTTCATTTCCAGCAAAAGTAAGAAGTAACTTATCTTTTAAATTATATATTTTTTGAGCACCTTCTTTAACAACTTTCTTATCATCAATATAAGGTATTTCTCCTAATGAATTTCGCCCTTCAATTTTCCTGATAGAATTATAGTTAATTGATGTTTCAGCTGAATCAGCCATGATATGCACAGTCTCATTAATTATATATCCATATATGAATGTCATTCTTTTATTACTTAATAAGTTGTTGCCAAATACGTATCCGATATGCGTTATAAATAAGTATGAGATAAATGCTACTCAGTGTTATAATAAAAACAAGAATTTTTATGGTAATGAAAATAGCAGAATATCTCAAAAGGTCCTTTCTTATTACTACTATCAATTATTATACGGTCTTTTGACATGTCAAATATAGTATATGTCTGTATTTCTAAGTCCGTGGTTATTTGGATACATTATCTAAAGTATGGCAAAAGGAGAAAGTAAATATACCTGATGTTTACTTCACCATCGCCCTAAAGGTAAGGTTAATTCTTGAAGTATCGACTTTCTAGGTTTTGGGCAGGCTGTAAAGCCAGTGTATTTGGGTATGTGCTTTCATTATCGCTGTGCCAACCCATACCCTCATTGCCGTTATGGTATAAGTTCAGTAAACAGGAATTGAAAGTAAACCCAGAGACGGCTTCAACTTCAGTTTTTAACTCCTTCAATGCTTTTGTCCAGGGTAAGGCTTGCCTAATAGTGTTAGAATAAGTGTAGGCGTAATTATTGTCCCCATACCAGGCAATTTTTCGCTTTGTAACGATTCGCTTGCCAAAAATAATAACTTCGTCGTGTTCCCATGCAGTGGAGCGCATCAGTTGCTCAAAGTACTGCCGGGCTGCTTTTTGTTTTAATTAGTCAGGATAAAAAGTCCTGAGGGGTTCGCCACCATACTCAGCACCTACATCCCGGGGTTCGCAAAACCACACCAGTTTTCCGTTTAAAGTCAGGCTTTCTGGCACTTCATCCGCGTAAGGATGGGTTTGTTTGAAGCGGTTGAACATGACATTTTTCAGGGAATCCACCAAATTGGTATTTTCTTCTTTGTATGCCACATTCGTTGTTTCACCAGGGTCTGTTTCCAGGTTGTACAAACGGTGTGTAATGCCGGGTGCACCAAGTCCGGTAGTATAGCCCTGCCCCAAATCGCGCTTACCTGTAGTGAAAATATATTTCCATTGCTGGTTGGCTACCATGGCTTTGTTGTCTTCCAGAAATTCGGCAAAAACGTAATCTTTTTCCTTATATTCTTTTCCGGTTAGTAAAGGATAAAAGCTTTTTCCCTGTACTTCTTCCATAGGGGCAATGCCCAAAGCATCGCAAACGAAAGGGGCTACATCAATGAACTCAACCAGTTCGTCATATTTTTCTCCTTTGGGCAATACTTTTCCGCCGCCAATAATTAACGGGGCTTTGATGGACTCTTTCCACATGGTATGTTTCTCAAAACGCTTGTGCTCGTTGAGCAAATAGCCCTGGTCGCCCAGATAAACAATCAGGGTTTCTTCATAAATGCCTTTTTCTTTGAGCGCATCAATTACCAGGCCGACGTTTTTGTCCATAAACTCAACCGAAGAATAATAAGAAGCGATTACTCCTTTTTTCTGTTCATTGGTAAAGCCTTTGAAACGTTCGGGCACCCAGCGGTCGTCTTCGGGGCTGCCCGTAGGCAGTGGCATGTCTTCGGCTTTGTATTTTCCAGCAAATTCTACCGGAAAAGCAAAAGGGGCATGGGGCTCGTGAAAGGCCAGCCAAAGCATAAAACGGCCGTCTTTATTATTTTCTACGAACTGGATGGCCGAATTAGCAAAAAATGTGCCCTCCGCATCTTCATCGTGGTACGGATGAGGCAATGTTTCAGGGTTCATGCGGGCGACATTTGCAGGCAATTCATCGCTTTCACGGGAAAACGTTTTTACATTTTCAGGAATTGGCGTCGTCCGTTTTTGGCTTAGCCATTGCCGGTACTCCCGTTTGTCAATCATGGTATCGAAACCAAAAGAGGGCAGTCCGTCTTTATACAAACTTTGCCAAATCCAGGTGTTCAGGTGCTGTTTGCCAATCAAGGCGGTGGCAAAATTTTCCTGTTGAAGGTGCTCGGCCAGGGTGGTGTTGGTCTTGTCATTGAATGGTGTAAATAAAAGGTTCACGCCCGTAGCGTGCGGGTACTTTCCGGTAAGCAACGATTGACGGGAGGCACTGCACAAGGGAGAGTTGGAATACGCATTGGTAAATAGCGACCCTCCGGCTGCCAATTTATCGAGATTGGGTGTGCGGATAATATCATTGCCATACGCCCCCAATACGGTGCTGGCATGGTCGTCGCCCACGATGACGACCACGTTTTTGAAGGCACTTTCTGTTGCTTCTGTTTTCTTTTCTTCTGAAGCAGGCTGGCAATGGGAAAATAGTAAAAGCAGAATGGGGAACAGGCGTATTTTTTTCAATTTTTGTTTTAGTTTTTATTATAAAATATGGATGTCTGTGTGCCACAGACTTCGGGATAGATTTGTGTGCGACAGAGTTTTTACAGCGAAGTCCGCAATGGAAAGCGCAAGGGTCGCCGGGTATAGAAATATGGCACAATTTGCGCACTTTGTGAAAACCCTTGCGGGCTTTGCGATAATTTGCGGTAAAATAATTACTGCAAAGAACGCCAGCTTTCTGCTCTTTTTGCACTATTCAAGCACAAACTCCTGCCTCCCCGGTTGTAAGTCTATAATTTTCCCCTTCCATTCAAAAGTACCGGATAAGCCTTTTGGTAACACAATTTCAGCATACTTTTTCGCTTTGTCAAGGTTATATTTTACGCTGATTATTCCTTTGTGGTGCGGTACTTTGGCTTCAATGTATTTTTGGTCTCCGGGGTGCGGTTTGATGATGACTTTGCTGAATCCAAAACCATCCGGCTGAATACCAGCCACGGTCCGCAAAAAGAAATAATTTACATGCGTACTCCAGGGGTGGCAATCGGAGCGGGATTCTACGTTAAATTCAGGCATGGTGGTGAAGCCGTGTTTGGGCAGGTCTTCCCAGAATTCAATATTGTCCAGAAACTCATTGCCCCGCCCGCTTTTTTCCAATGCCTGAAAAATCCAGAAATGGAAAAACAAAAACCCCGGTACAAGGGAAGTATCATTCATCATCTTTTCCATGGTTTGGGTTTGAATTTCGGGCGTGTCTCCCGACAGGGCTTTGTTTTCATCCCAGCATGGGCTGGTAAGCTTCGTTCTGAATCACTTCCCAGCTACCGCTCTGGGTATTCAGAAAGACTTCTTGTTCGGAATTTCCCTGCAAAATAAAGGCTGTTTTGTGAGAAAACTGGGAGATGGCCCGGGAGTGCCCGAAATTAACCACTTGGGCCGCAATGATGTTTTCTCCCGGCTTCAGATAGGAAGCAAGGTCAATGCTGGCAAACCGCCACGCCCCAGGCCGGGCCCAGGGTTACCCGCTGGCCGTTTACATACAGTTCATACCGGTTATCAGCTGATACATGCACGATGAAGTTTATTGGCACTACCTCCAACAAAAACATTGCGAAAGTAAAATACCCCAAAGGCATTCAGTGGCGCCGTGGGGTGGGTAATCCACCCGGCTTCCCATCTTTTAGAAAGTATATCAGGGTTTATCAAAGATGCGTCGCTGATTTCCTGGGCAGGGCTGAGTGAAATTTGGAAAAGTAATAAAACTGAGAGGAGGTATTTTGTGGTGTTCATGGTTATGGAAGAGATTATTGAATTTTCAGGCAAAGTAAAAGAATATTCCAGAGGCATTGGAGAACAAATTACAAAAATATGTAGTACATTTAAATGTAATGCCTGATAAAACCCCTTTCTTAACTTAAACAAAACATTAAAAAAAGCCTGCACCAATTAAGATGCAGGCTTTTCATTTGAAATTGCCTGTGGGCTTTCGTCTAATCATTCATGATAACAGACCAATACGCCCTTTTACTACACAAGCACATATATGTAATAGTATTTCAGATTATGTGAGTTTATTGATAAACGCTTCGTCCATTTTAATTAAAGTAGTAGGAGAGAAGTCTTTAGATTCAAACCTGCTAAACTTATGCGCAAGGGCTTCAATTTTATTATACTTATCGCGTTTTACGTCAGATACGGATATTTTTAAAATTTTAGTAAAAACCACGATAGATTCGCAATTTTCTTTCCCTAAAATTCTTACCTGCCGTTGTATGCTGTTGGTCAACTGATTGAAAAGATCGTAATCATTCATCAGACAATATTGCAAAGCCAGGATGGCTTTTACTTCAAGCTGTGCATAAGGATATTTTTTGAGGCTCAACTCATTGAGCAGATTATTGATCCAGCGGGCAGCTTCATTGTAGTTGCCGGCATAATGGCAGCTCAATGCGCGGTATGTAACGTAAGTAACATACTTAGGTACGTCATCTATATCACACTCAAAATCATGGAATAGCATTTCATTTTCCTCGTGCAGGCTGTTTTCATTGCCTATGCGTAAGCCCCTTTCAATTTTACTGAATAAAAACTGTCCGGGGTACGTATGTAAGCTGTAGTTTGTCAAAAGAGTAGCTACTGCATCGTTAACTTCCTCGTAGTAGTCTTCTGCTTTTCTGTATACTTTGTAGTGGTTGTAGTATTCTAAGCGGAGCAACTCATACACCAGTTGGAGGTGGTGGTAGATAGAATCCAAATGGTAAGAGCTTAATATCTCCTGCATTCTGTCAAGAATATCTTCAATGGGTTCCAGTGCATCCTCGAAGCTTTCTTCTTCCACAAACAAACGGTGGTATACATTCATGCAGCTTTGGTAGATGTAAAGCCTATGGGAATCGTAAAGACTGCACAAATTGTTCATTTCTTTTATGAGCAGGGTGAGTTCCAATTTGTTGGTTTCATCCCTTGATAAAGAATACTCTCCATATTTCTTGAAATATTGGGCCAGCAGCTCTTCTGCCTTATCAATAGCCAGCATGTACGCCACATGCTTATTGTATACCTGCGAATAATTGAAGTGCTCGGGCGTATTAATATGTAGCTTTCTTAAGGTTTTATAAATGACTGTGAGTTCACTGGGAAGGTCATAATCAAGCAATTCCTTTTCAATTTTCTTAAGCGTAGCTACTGCTATTGCCTTCTTTTTAGTGAAAATCACCTCATTGATATTCGCCACCTTTTTGATAAGATCGGTACGGGGATTTTCCATTTGTTGCAGCAAATACTCCTCGATCTTTTGGTTCAGCCGGGACCGAAGCGTATAATAAGCATTCGTATTCACTCCCAATTCATCCATAATTTTGGTGTCAGACAAGGAGCGCTCCCGCATTGCCTTTAACAGGTGTGCTGATTTCTCAGCGGAGTTCTCAATAAGCGATTCATGGATGGCCATGTAATCGGCATCTGATAATTGTTTAATGATATTCTTTAATTTTGCCATGTGTAGTGTTTTTGCGTTGAAGTGTGAATATGGAGTACTTTGGGCAGATAATAATTTGAATAACCTGCATTAACAGAGGCATGTAAGGTTTTTGTATAAAAAAGCATCTTTTGCGGTAAAGCTACACTAAAAAAAATGATTTTCAAGATAGTAGGTTTGCGCCTTCGCCTAAAAAATGAGGTTTTAAAAAAGCAAAAAAAAATCAATAAATAAAATTTTTTATAAAAAAAGCCAATGTTGCTGAAACATTGGCTTGGTGTGGAGAATACCGGATTCGAACCGGTGACCTCTTGCATGCCATGCAAGCGCTCTAGCCAGCTGAGCTAATCCCCCGCTTAATTGCCAGGCAAAAGTATTTAAAAATTTTTTAACTTAAAAGACTCTGCGTGCTTTTACAAAGATTCGTCTATAATAATCACTATAGATGTTATTTTCCACTACGCCCAGCTTAGTGGAGGCATGAATAAATTGTACATTATGCCTGTCTTTTACAGTTGTAACCAAGCCCACATGCGTGATTTTTCTTCTGTTAAATTTTTTAGCTGCAAAAAATACTAAGTCTCCGGGCTTAAGCTCCCTTATGCTAATTTCTTTTCCTATTTTGCTCTGGTCACGCGAGATACGTGGAATTTCCATACCTGCCGATCGGAAAGACATGACCAACAGGCCTGAACAATCCATTCCTGCACGTGAAGTACCGCCCCATTTGTAAGGTGTACCCATATAAGAACGTGCTGTTTGTATGATTTTAGTAACTTGATATTCACTTTCACTGATTTTCTTACTTGCTTTGCATCCAACAAGCGCAAGAAAGAGAGTAAGAAAGAGCAAATTTTTTTTGTTTTTTTTTGTCATTTCGAGTGAATAAGTAAGCATTTTTTATTTTGAAAACATTTTAATCAAAAAAATGAATGATGCCATCAGACAACATTAGCTTTTTCGAGCAGGTATATGAAGTAACAAAACTGGTACCAACGGGCAGGGTAACCAGCTATGGGGCCATTGCTGCTTATTTAGGT
This sequence comes from Cyclobacteriaceae bacterium, assembly GCA_965230065.1. Taxonomy (GTDB): domain Bacteria; phylum Bacteroidota; class Bacteroidia; order Cytophagales; family Cyclobacteriaceae. The sequence continues at coordinate 3,208,825 of OZ245942.1, forward strand.
ACAAAGCAAAACGCCCGCATGGTAGGCTGGGCCTTAAATTCTTCCCATGTTCATGAAGGCGTACCTGCCCACCGGGTAGTGAACCGCAATGGCTTACTTACTGGCAAACATCACTTCCCAACATCTGACGCTATGGAACAACGGTTGGCAGCAGAAGGAATTGTGGTGAAGAACGATCAAGTGCAGGATTTTAAGAAACTTTTTTGGGATCCTTCAGAGGAATTACTATAAAGTATAAGTAGGCAGTTGGCAGCAGCAGCTGGCAGTATCTGACTGCCTGCTGCCACTGCTGACTGCCTACTCAGTGTTACGCTTTGGCTGGCTTGGTTGCTGCAGCCTTCACTTTGCGCCCTAAATCAATTACAACTGGTGTTGCAATGTAAATGGAAGAATAAGTACCAATTAAGATACCCATTAACAAGGCGAAAGAAAAGCCTCGCAACACTTCCCCCCCAAATAGGAACAAAACGATTACCACTACCAGGGTGGTGAAAGAAGTAACCAACGTCCGTGTCATCACATTATTGATGGCCGTGTTGAACACCTGAACGATATCTCCGCTTGGCTTTTCCGACATGTTTTCACGAATACGGTCAAATACAATCACGGTATCGTTGATAGAGTAACCAATGATGGTAAGCATGGCTGCAATAAATACCTGGTCTACTTCATAGCTTATTCCCAGCATTCTCATGACGGCAAATGCACCTAATACGGCCAGCGTATCGTGGGCAAGGGCTATAACGGCACCTAAGCTGTATTGCCATTTACGGAAGCGGATCAGTATGTATAAGAAGATGACAATGAGTGAGAAGATGATAGCCCGCCAGGATGCATTCCTGATATCATCGGCAATGGTGGCGCCCACTTTGGTAGAACTGGAAATAGCAAAGTTAGACGCATCAACCCCACTGTCGTTATCAGTATAGCTTAAACCTGTAAAATCCTCCACCCCGGTGATCAACGACTGACGCACCTGCGCATCGGCTTCTTCTGATTCGTCATTCACCAAATAGCTGGTGGTAACCTTTAGTATGTTATTGGCGCCAAAAGTTTTTACTTCAACGCCAGCTTCCTCGAAATCATCGGCCAGTTCAGTCTTCAGTTCAGAGGCTACTACCGGATCATTGAAAGAAAGTACATAAGAGCGTCCACCGGTGAAGTCAACCCCCAGGTTTAATCCACCCTGCATAACAATCAGTACAATACCAAAAGCAATGAAGCCAGCAGAAATCATGTAGGCAACTTTGCGCTTGGTGAGAAAGTTTATGTTCAAATTGGCCAGTAAATTATTTGAAAATGGTGTGGCAAAAGATATTTTGCTTTCGTCTCCTCTTTTTGACATCCATTCTACAAATACCCTACTGATAAATACTGCAGAGAAGAAAGAGCAGGCAATACCGATCATCAGGGTAACGGCAAAACCTTTCACGGGGCCTTGTCCGAAAGTATACAGGATAATACCCGTGAGAAAAGTAGTAGCGTTAGAGTCAATAATAGAGCTATAGGCTTTGCTGTACCCAGCTTCAATGGCTGCTTTAAGTTTTACGCCATGCCTTAGCTCTTCCCGTATCCTCTCAAAAATAAGCACATTGGCATCTATAGACATACCGATGGTAAGTACAATACCGGCAATACCGGGCAGGGTAAGGGCTGCATTAAGCTGTGCCAAAATACCAAGAATGAAAAAGATATTGAAAACCAGTGCCAGGTTAGCAATAAACCCTCCTTTGGCATAGTAGGCGATCATGAATAATACCACGATGGCCAAACCGGATATGATAGATACAATTCCCTGACGTTGGGCTTCTTTCCCCAGGGTAGGACCAATAATTGCTTCTTCTACGATACGGGTAGGGGCAGGCAAGGCCCCGGCTTTTAGGATATTCGCCAGGTCCTGGGCTTCTTCTATGGTAAAATTACCGGTAATTTCAGAGTTCCCGTTGGGTATTTCGCTGATTACGTTAGGCGCTGTATAAACATATCCGTCCAATACTACGGCCACCCGCCTGTTGATATTATCAGCCGTCAGTTTTCGCCATTTTCTGGCTCCTTCTGCATTCATTTGCATGCTAACAGCAGGGCGTGTACTTTCGTCATAGTCCTGTCGGGCATCTACAATTACTTCACCAGTAAGTGGTGCTTCCCCACCGCGCCCACGCTTCAGGGGGTATAATTCCAGAAGCTCAGAGCCATCTTCGGCAATGCGGGGCTTCACATCCCAGGCAAAATCCAAATTGGAAGGTAACAGGCCCTGCACATCTTCGCGTTTCAGGATGCTGTTAATTTGAGAAGTATCTTCTAATTGATATACCAGACCATATTGGGGCGAATATTGTAATAAGCTAAAAAGTGGTGAAACCTGATTGTTTAAATTACCTAAAGAATCGAGAGCGGTAGAGTCACTTCCCGCTAATTGTGATTCAAGGTCGTCGCCACTTTCGGTAACGGTATCTTCCTCATTAGCAGGCTCTGTGGTAAGGCTTGCCAAATCATCGGTTACATCGGTCGTTTCACCTGAATCAGTATCCGTGGCCAGCGGTTCCTCACTGGCTTTTTGCTCTTCAACCAGCATGGCATTAATGGCTTCCAGTGAGTTACCAAATTCCTGAAGTTGGAAAACCTCCAAAAATTCCAGCTTGGCTACTCCTGACAATAATTTTCTTACCCTTTCAGGATTATCAACGCCGGGCAGTTCTATTTGAATCCTTCCAGATTGCAGCTTTTGGATATTGGGCTGGGAAGTTCCAAAGCGGTCCACCCTTGTCCTGAGAATTTGGAAAGCCCGGTCAATGGCGGCATCTACTTCGTCTGTCACGATGCTCAATACATCGTCATCCGAAGAATCGTAGCTGATACGGCCACGGTTGGCTGCATTGGCAAATATGGTGCTTAGCTTTTTGTTGGGGGCAACTTCCTGAAAAGCCTGGTAAAATAAAGTAGTGAACCTTTCCTGGCTGGAGCGTTGCCTTTCCCGGGCAAGCTCCAGGGCCCTTAGAAAATCAGGGTCTTCATTGTTGCCAGACAAACCTTTGATAATATCCACGGGTGATACTTCAAGAATCACATGCATTCCTCCCCGCAGGTCGAGCCCTAAGTTTAGCTCGGTTTCTTTTACTTCTTCAAAAGTATACTCCAGTCCTACCAGGTTATAAACGGGTTCGGTCCAGATAGAGTCCAGGTATGACTGCTTCTTAGCAAAGTCAATGGTGCCATCGGCATTGGTTGCATAGGTTTCTGCCTTTTTTTGCACCCTGTTCGATACAAAAGTGAAAGATAAATAGTAAATGCACAACAGCGAAACAATCACCGTCAGTACGATAACTCCAATTTTATTTTGCATAACATTGATATTTTGGTTGGTATAAATTTTTTGAACAGTAGAAAATGGACTGTCTTCCAATAAATGTAAATATAGAAGTGTAGGTATTACCTAGGGAGCATTGGGTGCGATAATATGCCTGAACAAGGTCCTGAAAAAATCATTGGTATAAGCAGGTAATGGAAACTCTGATTTCTGTTCAATTTCACACAATAAAACCAGTTCCCGGACAAGGTAAAAATAAGCTGCTACCTGAAGTTTGAGAATTGGGAGGACTGCTTCGCAGGCTGCGCCAAGGGTGGTAGTATGTGTGGTCGGCTCATTTTCTTCTGTATCTGATACCTCTGTTTGTACAACTTGTTGTTGAAGTTCAGCAACAGAAAATACAGTATAGGGGAGCACCTGGCCGCTGATTACAACCGCTGTCAACACAAATACAAAAAATAATCGCTTACCCTTCATCAGCAGCTATAGATTTTTTACAAAGAAATGCAAAGTTAGCTATATTGCATAATAAACTCAAAAAATCAGCTTATTATTGCAAAAGCGTAAACAGAGGGGATTGTTTTTTTTTGAAAAACTTTGTTTTTTCTTTATTTTTGAAAGCATTGCAAGCAACAAAACCCAATTTTTTTTCGTGCAAAAAGAAAGCGATCTTCCGGCGAGGCCGTGCCCGAGGTTTATCTTGCATAGTGAAGACAACATTTCCCAAGTCCAAAATTTTATAAAAGTGGAGTATACTAGAGTGTTGCCATCGGAATCAGATACGTATGACTATACCTTGTCGGTAGATGAAATCATCAGCGACTACCGGTTGGCCTGCGAAAGCCGTTTTGCCAGTTTGATAGGCAGAAAGGAAGTATTCATGGGTAAAGCCAAGTTTGGTGTTTTTGGTGATGGGAAAGAAGTAGCACAAATTGCGATGACCAAAGCCTTTCAGCCTGGCGATTTTCGCTCAGGATATTACCGCGACCAAACGTTTATGCTGGCCATTGGTGAGGTTACTTTGCAACAATTTTTCGCCCAGCTTTATGCTAATACCGATACTGAAGCCGAGCCTTTTTCTTCAGGAAGGCAGATGAATGCCCATTTTGCCACGCAACTCGTGGATGAAAAGAATGGGGGCCTGCTGCCTCAAACACAATCGAAGCACACAATTTCAGATATTTCGCCCACTGCCGGGCAAATTCCCCGGTTGACAGGGCTTGGCTATGCATCTAAATTATACAGGGAGAACCCGCTTTTGGAAGGCATGAGTGATTTTTCCATCAATGGTAACGAAGTAGCCTGGGGCACTATTGGGGATGCAGCCACTTCTGAAGGAATGTTTTTGGAAACCATCAATGCTGCCGGGGTGTTGCAAATTCCTATGGTGCTTGCCGTATGGGATGATGATTATGGCATTTCAGTGCCTAAGCCTTTTCATACCACCAAAGAGAGTATTTCAGAGGCTTTGGAAGGATTTCAAAGAACTGAAAGCAAGCCCGGAGTAGAAATTTTCAGGGTAAAAGGCTGGGATTATGAAAAACTCTGCGAAACCTTTCGTGCAGCAGGAAGGCTCGCCCGCGAAGAGCACGTGCCGGTACTCATTCATGTAGAGGAACTTACCCAACCCCAGGGGCATTCTACCTCAGGGTCGCACGAACGCTATAAGCCGAAAGAAAGATTGGCCTGGGAGAGGGCCCATGACTGTAATAAGAAGATGCGGGAGTGGATACTGGAAAATGGTATTGCTTCTGAAGAGCAATTAAACCAAATTGAAGCTGAAGCTGAAGAAACAGCTAAAAACGCAAAAAATGATGCATGGAGGGCTGTTAGAGAAGATATTGACCAGGAAATTAAAGGCTTAAAGGCGCTTATCCGTGCAGCCGCTGCACAAAGTAAACATAAAGCAGAGATTCTTGAGACGTTTTCTGCGCTCAACCAAGAGCGGTTTCCTATTCGGATGGATGGGGTAAGGGCTGCCAAAAAAACCTTAAGGTATTTGCGGGAAGAACCCTCTGAAGCAAGGACAAGGCTTCGTGAATGGGTAAAGGAATCGATGGAGTTGGGTGCGGAAAGGTACAGTTCCCACCTTTACAGCGAAACCCCGCTTTCGGCACTGAAAGTAAAAGAAATACCACCAAAGTATGATGAAAACTCACCTTTGGTAGATGGCAGGGAAGTGCTCCAGGCTTGTTTTGATAATGCATTGGCAAGAGACCCGAGGATTTTTGCCATAGGAGAAGATGTAGGCAAAATTGGTGATGTAAATCAGGGAATGGCAGGGCTGCAGGAAAAACATGGGGCACTGCGGGTTACTGATACAGGCATCCGGGAGTCTACCATTATCGGACAGGGGATAGGAGCGGCTATTCGTGGCTTGCGGCCCATTGTAGAGATACAATACCTGGATTATATATATTACCCACTGGCTACCCTCACCGATGACCTGGCTTGCCTTCGTTATCGTACTAAGGGAAAACAGGCGGCACCTGTGATTGTACGTACACGTGGACACCGGCTGGAGGGTATCTGGCATTCCGGCTCACCTATGGGTGCGATATTACACAGTTTGCGGGGTATATATTTATTGGTTCCCCGCAACATGGTACAGGCAGCTGGCTTGTACAATACCATGTTACAGTCTGATGATACCGCTATTATTGTAGAGTCTTTGAATGGATACAGGCTGAAAGAGAAAATACCGGAAAACATAGGGGAATTTACAGTTCCCCTGGGTAAGCCAGAGGTTTTGCGTGAAGGGGAAGATATAACCATTGTAACGTACGGATCGATGTGCAGGATTGTGCTGGAGGCAGCCGAACAATTGGCTGAATTTGGGATTTCATGTGAGGTAATTGATGTACAGACCCTGTTGCCTTTCGATATGGGCCATAGCATTCTTGAATCTGTTCAAAAAACCAATCGTATCATTTTTGCTGATGAAGATGTACCGGGAGGTGCCTCTGCCTATATGATGCACAAAGTATTGGAAGAACAAGGTGCTTATCGTTATCTTGATTCTAAACCTGTAACTATTACCAGTAAAGACCACCGACCTGCATATGCTTCTGATGGTGATTATTTCTCTAAGCCAAATGTAGAAGAAGTATTTGATATGGCTTATGCAATGATGGTAGAGTTTGACCCTGAAAAATTCCCAGACCTGTATATTTAAGCCTGTTGTGCATCAATTCCTGCTTTGATAAAAGTCAAATTTTTAGCCGTTTCTGCTAAATATCCTTATTTTTGTACATGTTGTTGTTAGGACTATAAAAGTTCGATAAAGTACTTTTGTATTAGTATATTAATCAATTATTTGATATTATCTACGTATTAACTTTGCTGACTAATAATATTTTTTTTAAATTATATTTAAAAACCAGCTTTTATGTACTAAATATTACATGAGTCACTCTGAATCATTTTCTGCAATGATTGCTCATTCATTTTAATTAGAATAGTTTTGGCCCGTATGGCAAGTTAATTGCTAGACATGGCAATGAAGTTTATAGAAACATATTTTTTCTTGAGTTATCAAGAGTTCACTTTTTTATATTTTTTGTTATCAGAAATAATTACCCACCGCCCATGAGAGTAGCCATTGTGTTAAATTCTTCATGGAATGTTTATAACTTCCGACTGAGTTTAATCACTTCTCTTCAGAAAAAGGGATATCATATTACAGTAATAGCTCCCAAGGATGCATACAGCGAAAAGCTGGTAGCGCAGGGGTGTGCCTTTGAGGATGTTCCCATGGATAGCCGTGGTATCAATCCGGTCAAGGATTTGGTACTTACCTGGGCACTGTACCGGATGTATAAAAGAGTTCGTCCGGATGTTATCTTACATTATACCGTAAAGCCTAACATATATGGTACTATTGCTGCCAGTATGGCGGGCATTCCCATGATTAATAATGTGTGTGGCTTAGGCACTGTATTTCTCAAAAGTGGACTGGTTTCTTTGATTGCCACTTCACTCTATAAAATTGCTTTTCGGTATCCCAATAAGGTGTTTTTCCAAAATGAAGACGACCTCTCTTTGTTTATCAGAAAAAAACTGATCAAGCGCCAAATCACTGATTTGATACCAGGCTCAGGTATTGACCTTGAAAAATTTAAACCGTGTGTTTCCTGGGAAGGGGAAGCGAACAATGCCAAACCGTTTACATTTTTGGTGATTTCCCGCCTTATTTACGATAAGGGGATTTTGGAATATATTGAGGCGATCAACCTGTTGAAAGCAAAAGGGGTAGACGCCCGATTTCAATTACTAGGTGCCAAAGATCCTTCCCATAAAAGAGGAATACCTCTTGAGTTAATAGACAAGTGGATCAGCGATGGTTTAATTGAATATTTGGGTACAGCAGATGATGTGCGCCCGATCGTTAATAATTCTGATTGCGTAGTATTGCCTTCTTACAGGGAAGGACTACCCAGAACCCTGCTTGAGGCTGCAAGTTTTGAAAAGCCTATTGTCACTACCAATACTCCCGGATGTCGGCATGTTGTAAAAAACCAGCTTAATGGTTATTTGTGTGAAGTGAGAGATGCCCATGACCTGGCTGATAAAATGTACAAAATGTATCATAAAAGTGATGATGAACGTACTAATATGGGCAAAGCAGGAAGGTTGCTGGTAAAAGAAGAGTACGACGAAAAGATTGTAATTAACAAATATCTACACAGTATAGATACCCTTAAGAAAGGCAAGCCGTCTCCGCTCTCTTCCTGAAATCGTTGTCATTACAATATGAATTCAACTATCTTTGTTTGAGAGATAAAAAATTTATTGTAGTCGTACTTTTATAGAAATTATTCAATATGCAAGTGTTGGAAACAGAATTTGAGGGATTATTGCAAATATATCCGGAGATATACAAAGACCAGAGAGGGTATTTTATAGAGTCTTTTCATAAAAATAAATTCCAGTCTCTGGGTATTCCCCACACTTTCGTTCAGGATAATTTTTCATATTCCCAAAAGGGAGTTATTCGTGGACTGCATTTACAACTCCCACCTTACCACCAAGCTAAATTGGTGATGGTAATGAAGGGTAAAGCTTTGGATGTAGTAGTAGACTTACGCCCTGATTCACCCACGTATGGCCAACACGGAAAATATGTGCTGGACGCTGCACTTCATAACATGTTGTATATACCGGAAGGTTTTGCGCATGGGTTACTGGCCATAGAGGAAACAATTTTTGTCTACAAATGTTCTGATTTTTATAATAAACCGGCAGAAACAGGCATTTTGTGGAATGATGATACCTTGAATATCAATTGGGATTTGGACAAGTATGGTATCACGAACCCTGTAATCTCTGATAAAGATCAGGCTTTGATGACTTTTGGAGAATTCAGGAAAGAAAATGCTGAAGCTATTTAACAGCAATTATCCTAATCGTTTTTTATTTTTTTCATGAATGAAGAACCTCATTTATAGATTTGCCCTGCTTTTTTTATTAATTTCATGTCTGTCTGCCTGTAAAGCATACAGGAACCGTATTATGTTCAGGACTGATACGGATGTTGTGCCTGAAGCGCTTGCAATGGCTGTTGAAGATGCCAAAAGAAACTACACCATTCAGGAAAATGATTATTTAGAACTGAACGTGTACACCAATGGAGGGGAAGTGATTATTGACCCAAACCGGGAAATTCTCAGTGAGTTCGGGGGCCGGGGTGGACAAAACTCCCAGAACCAGCAGGAACTGAACCCACAATTTTTAGTGAGGGCAGATGGCATGGTAAAATTACCTGTTATTGGAGATATCGAACTCGCTGGTTTAACGTTAAACCAGGCAGATAGCCTGCTGGCTATTGAGTACAGTGCTTATTATGAAGGTGTATTCGTTTTAACAAGGTATGTTAATAAAAGAGTGATAGTATTAGGCTCTACCGGAGGAAAAGTGATTCCGCTTGAGAATGAAAACATCAGTCTGATAGAAGTATTGGCATTGGCTGGCCTGGGAAATCAATCCAGGGCAGATAAGATCAGGCTGATCCGGGGCGATCTTGATGACCCGTTGGTAAGAATTATTGACCTTTCTACCATAGATGGTATGAAAAATGCATCACTGAATATACAGCCAAATGATATTATTTATGTAGAACCCGTGCAGCGGGTTACGAACGACGCTATTAGGGATATAACACCTATTTTAAGCTTGATAACCAGTTTACTGACACTTTTTGTGCTGGTAAATAATTTATAACTGATGCAGAACGATTATCACATACACGATCAGGATAAAGAGAAGAGGTTTGTAGAGAGCATCGACTGGGGTAAACTCTTTCTTGTAGCTAAGAAAAGCCTGCTGTGGATATTGCTCATCATGATTGCCACAAATACAGCAGCCTATCTCTATCTAAGGTATACCAAGCCTGTATATCAATCTAATTCTGTCATTAAACTTGATATCAAAAGTGAAGCCAGTGTGTTAGGGTTAGGGATTAACCCCATGCAAAGTCTGGATAACCTTTCAGGGGAAATAGAGTTGCTCAGGTCAAATCTTTTTTCTACGAAAGTAATAGAGGTAATGGATGTTGGCGTAAGCTACTATGCTTATGGCAGGGTGCTTGACAATGAACGCTATGGCAATTCCCCTTTCAGGGTAGAATATAAGCTCTTAAATGATGGGTTTTATGACCGTCCGATTGATGTAGAAATTCTGAATGATGAGCAGTTTGTATTGAGTTACACAGTGCATGGAAATGTAATTTCCAGTGCTCATTATTTTGGTGAGCGTATTAAAACTGAGGATTACGAGTTTACAATTTTCTTAACAGACCATTACGGACACGAGGTCAGCAATACTAAAAAACAATCAATTTGGGGTGAACTGTTTAACTACTTTTATACCCTGCCGGAGGCCAGCAACACAAATTATTATTTTACGATCAACAGCGATCGGGCATTGGTTGGTTATTTGCAAAGTAATATGGAGGTAGAGCCTGTGAATTTCAATGCCAAGACGATTAGGGTAGGCTTCAAAGGATATGACCGAAAAAAGGTCAGGGATATGGTGGTGGCTATAGATTCGGTGTATCTGGATTATACCCAGGAAAAAAAGAACCAGGCTACTGACCAAAAAATAGCTTTCCTGAATGAGCAATTGGTAGTAACTGAGCAAAAACTGGAGAAGTTTGAAAATTATTTTGAAGACTTTACCATCACCCACAAAACCACCAACCTCCAGTCTGAAATTGGGAGAGCCATACAATTGATGAACCAGACAGACCAACAAAAGTTTGAGATGCAATCTATGCTAAATGCAGTTCAAAACTTGCGCCAACAGGTTATTGATGAAGATACGGCCGCATTGAAATACAGTGGAGCAGATTTACAGGCTATGCAGTTCCAGGAAAGTGATAGTGTAACATTAGCTGAGCCGCCTGTTAAGGGTGAGTACCCCAGTGAATTACAAGGGTACATTACAAATTTAAATCAATCTTTAATTGATCGGGATCAGCTCTTGCTTTCATATAAAACTCCATCTTTTGTTTTACAGAAACACAATCAGCGCATTGCCCATATGAAGCAGGAAGTAATGGATTTGTTGGTAAGGTATGACCAAAAGCTGAAAAAGGAAATAGCTGTTTTGGAGGAGCAGAAACAAGAAATTGAAGAAGCTTTTGTTAAGCTCCCCTCAAAAAATACAGAGTATGGTAAAAATGAGCGTTTTTATTCTCTTTACGAAAATCTGTATTTGTCGCTCATGGAGAAAAAAAATGAGCTGGAAATAGCCAAAGCAGGAACAGTTACAGATTTTGTCATATTGGCTCCGGCCAATTACCCCTCTGAACCGGTTTCCCCGGAAAAAATAGCAGTGCATGGTATCGGAATGGCTGTGGGTGTTATACTTAGTTTTCTGTTTATTGCCATTGGGTATCTTTTAAATAACAAGATTAGTAGCCAACAAGAGTTGGAAAGATATACCAATGTGCCTGTTTTGGGTACAATACCTTTCTACAGAAAAGGAAAATCTGCTGACGTAAAACTGGTGGTAAGCCAGTCACCCAAGTCTTCTATCAGTGAAGCATTTCGTGCCATCCGGACGAACATGCAATTTATGGGTGCTAAAAAGGATAAGAAAATAATTTCAGTTACCTCTACCATTGGTTCAGAAGGAAAAACATTTATTGCCACTAACCTTGGTAATGTAATGGCATTGTCCAATCAAAAGGTAGTGATTTTGGATGTGGATTTACGCAAACCTAAGGTGCATCATGTGTTTTCTGAAGAAAATAATGTGAAAGGGGTCAGCACTATTCTGATTGGAGAATATACTGTAGAAGATTGTATTCTGAAAACCGAGGTTGACGGATTAGATTTTATTCCGGCAGGCCCTATACCACCCAACCCATCCGAACTTATCATTAACAAGCGTTTTGATGAATTGCTGAACTACCTGAAGACACTTTATGATGTTATCATAGTGGATACTCCTCCGGTAGGGCTGGTTACAGATGGTATGTTGGTGATGGAAAAAGCCGATTTGCCAGTATATGTGATGCGGTCAGATTATTCCCGAAGAGTTTTCGTGAAAACACTCAACCAACTGGAAGGCAACAAAAACTTTAAGAGTTTGTCAGTTATACTCAATGCAGTAAGCCTGTCAACTGACAGAAACTATGGTTATGGTAAGTACGGCTTTGGGTATTATGAAGAAAGCGAAGAAGAAAATAAAAATATGATTGAGCGCTTCAAAAGCATGATACGCAGCAACTAATCCTGAAAAGCAGGCACCACGGTAGTAGTGAAGTGTACAGTATCTCCAAATATTATTTTTTGTTTACCAATCACTTCATACCGGGACAGCCTTGTATTGCCATGCTCTTCCTCAAATGAAAGTTTCATTTTTCTTTCTGTAACATATAATAAGTTTTTATTCCGCACAAGTGCCTCCAAATGATGGATACTTGCCAGCGTGCTATCATAAAATACTTTCAGGTACAGAACATCAGTATTTTCTTTATTTTTCGGATAAAATGATTTTACTTCTAAATAAGGAGGCGTGTTACTTGAACTATCCTTTATGGTATAAACCCCTTGCAAAGCAGGCTGGTTGATATTGGCTTTATTCACCAAGCTTAAGGTTCTGGCCCAATATATACTATCGCTTTTCCCTATCAGATGCTCTTCTTTTGTGCCATTGATAGTGGCAAGCACATGTACTTCTGGAGAGAGGGTGCTCAGGTATTCAACCTGCCGGCTTATCAGCCCTTTCACATCGTAATATGAGGATGCTGTATTATTGATTGCTTCTGTATTGAGATGCAAGGGATCGCAACAAAGAAAAATTACAGGTAAAAAAATAATTAAGTGTCTCATTACGGTCATAAAAATTATTCAAGGCTTGTTTCTAACAAATCTTTTAACTCATTTTTTACTTGCCAACGCTCTACACCATCGTAGGGAGCCGTGACAATAGCTTTTACCAGATCTCCTACTATATACGGCGGTAACCCTAGTTTTTTTGCATATTTCATTAAAATATCCAGTTCCATATCTTCAACATGGCTATCAAGGTAGATCATATATACCAAGTCATAAAGATGCTCTAATGCAGCATGCTTATTGCCAGGTTTGCGATATGTAAACTGATCTGGGTGTTTAAGAATTGAATTGAGTTTTTGTTTACTGATACTCAGTTGCAGGCCCCATTCATAAATGCAATCCAGAAGTTGTTTGTTCTTAGTTGTGTCTCTGGCAAACATAATAAAGATATTAAAAAAGCTGCTCAATACAGAGGCACTTCTTCGTATGTTGGTATTTCTTTCCATAATAAAGGGAGTTTGTGATAGAAAGAAAAGAGCAAAATACATACTTAAAATACAATTAAATATTAAAATAATACAATTAATATTACTTAGTAGAAGATTATATTTGTGATAACAAAAAAGCCCACGCTATTTGGGTAGCGTGGGCTTTTGCATTGCATAAAGGAATAATTTATCCCAAATATTCTGCTAACAGATTTCGTTGTTTGGCTGAAGAACGCAACTTCTTAAGGGCTTTTTCCTTAATCTGTCTTACTCTTTCACGGGTAAGATCAAGAATTTCCCCAATTTGCTCAAGGGAAAGAGGCTCTTCAGTGCCAATTCCGAAAAACATTCTGATGACTTGCCTTTCACGCTCAGTAAGTGTTGAAAGCGCACGCTCCATTTCAATTTTCAAAGAAGAAGTGTAAGCAAGGTCCTGGTCAGTTTCATCAGCATCGTTGTTTTCAAGCACGTCCAGCAAGGAGTTACTTTCTCCTTCCGTGAATGGCGCATCTACAGAAAGCTGTTTTGAACCGGCAAGCAACGTATTGGTTACATCTTTGGAATCCATTTCCAGAATATCCGCCAATTCTTCAGAAGTTGGCTCGCGCTCATATTTCTGCTCCAGTTCGGAGGCTACCGTTTTTATACGGTTCAAGGCGCCTGTCCTGTTTAGGGGCAACCTGACGATTCGAGATTGTTCGGCCAGTGCTTGCATGATAGATTGGCGAATCCACCATACGGCATAAGAAATAAATTTGAAGCCCCGGGTTTCGTCAAAGCGTTGCGCAGCTTTTACCAACCCGAGATTTCCCTCATTAATCAAGTCATTAAGTGAGAGACTACGGTTTTGATATTGTTTAGCTACAGATACAACAAACCGAAGATTCGCTTTTGTAAGCTTATCAAGAGCGGCTTTATCTCCTTGCTTGATTCTTTTAGCAAGTGATACCTCCTCTTCGGTTGTCAGCAAGTCAACTTTGCTAATTTCGTTGAAATACATTTCCAGGGATTGACTATCCCTGTTGGTAAAAGTTTGAGTGATCTTTAATTGACGCATTTTGTTATTATATTGGTACTACTGCAGATAATTTTATGAAACAACAATATTTATTACACTATACAAAATAAATAACCACAACTGGTGAAAACTCGTTCAAAATTCGGGAAAATTTTTTGACAGTTTTACTTTTAGCACCTTATTTGTTTGATTGTTTTTCAAAAACAGACACGAACTATTAAAACGAATGAAATAAAAATTAGTTTCGCTTGAAATAAAAAAAATGTGAAAATGGCTGAGATGACTGAACATGTAATGCAGATACTATTTACAAATAAAAAACAGAAAGTCAAGGTTACCTGGAAAAAATTTTATTTGTAAATACTTCTTACACAAGAAACTTTTTCGTCGAATGAGTGTTTACCTGTTTGTGTTTAAGCAAAAATATTGCCATTTATATATCAAAATATCACATTTATTAAGAGAATGATAACAAAACAGGGTAAATCTTCTAAAGAATAATGTTACTTTTGCTTTTCACCAGAAAGAGAAGTTGAGGCACTCCATCATGGCTCTCAAAAAACTGATCAGTAATTTTTTAAAATGGCGTGTAAGGCACGTTAACGAACACAGGTTTATCATTTTTCTAAGCATCTTTCTGGGTATTCAAATTGGCATTATCGTAGCCATTCTCAAATCGCTGGTTTATTTTATCAAAGACCTGATCAATACTGAACCCCTCAGCAATCTTGTGAATTATTTCAACTTTATTTTACCGATTCTGGGGGTAGCACTGACTGTACTACTTGTAAAATGGCTGGCCGGAGGAAAACTGAACCGGGGCATTCCCTTTGTATTGTACGTGATTGGGCGCAATGCCAGCGTGATGCGTACAGGGCACATGTACATGCAAACCCTAACCGCGGCCATTACCATTGGTTTTGGGGGATCGGTAGGGTTGGAATCACCAGGCGTGGTAACAGGGGCCGCATGGGGCTCTAATTATGGACGTTTTTTTCACCTGAACAGCAGGCAAACTACCATTTTGCTGGGTTGTGGGGCTGCGGCAGCCATTGCTTCTCTCTTCAATGCACCCATTGCCGGAGTTATTTTTGCCCTGGAAGTTTTGTTAGTGAATGTGAATATTACGTTCATCATTCCTTTGCTTATCGCATCGGTGAGCGGTACAATGGCATCTCAGCTGCTTATGGGAGAGCAGGCCCTTTTTCATTTTAGCGACTTGGGCGAGGTCAGGACCCCCGATTTACTTTTTTTTGTAGGACTGGGGTTGGTATGTGGTTTTTTGTCGGTCTATTTTACACGCGCTATCTACGTAGTGGAAAATAAACTGAAATCCCTGAAAGGTAATAAGCAGAAGATCATGGTGGCAGGCGTATGCCTCGGAATTCTGATTTGGCTTTTTCCTACTTTATATGGAGAAGGCTACTGGTCTATTACCAAATTGATTACCGGAAAACCCAATGAGCTTTTAGAAGGAAGCTTATTCAGCCGATGGGAAAATACCGAATGGTTTATTCTGCTGTTTTTGTTTGCCTCTATGATGCTGAAAGTTTTTGCCACCGGACTTACCACCGCAGCCGGTGGAGTAGGTGGGGTTTTTGCCCCTTCTATGTTTGTAGGAGGAATTAGCGGATATTTATTCGCCAGCATCTTTAACTTACTGGATACCGGATATGTTCTGTCTGAGATTAATTTTACACTGGTTGGTATGGCTGGCGTGGCAGCGGGCATTATGCACTCCCCTCTTACCAATATATTCCTGATTGCCGAAATTACGAAAGGTTATGAACTTTTTGTTCCCCTGATGATTGTAGCGGCTGTAGCTTATGCCGTGAAGCTCTATTTTGAACCTCATTCTTACTTTACCAAAGAACTGGCCAAGCGTGGTGATTACATCGTGCACGACCGGGATAAAACTGTGTTGCAAGACATGAACATCACTAAAGTAATTGAGCGTAACTTCGCAGCGATCAATGAATCAGGAAAATTGAGGGAATTGGTAGAAGCTATCTCACGTTCAGAGCGTAATTTGTTTCCAGTTGTAAATGATGAAGGTGAGCTGAAAGGGATCATTTTACTGAATGACGTCCGAAAAGTTATTTTTAAGCCTGAGCTGTATGATGAAGAAGAAATAAAATACATTATGCATGCCCCACCTGATGTTGTTGATATCAATGAGCCTATGGAGTCGGTCATGGAAAAGTTTGACCGCACCAATGCCTGGAATTTGCCAGTGTTAGAAAATGGTAAGTATGCGGGTTTCCTGTCAAAATCAAAGATATTCTCTATGTACCGAAGACAACTGAAACGACAGGCCCGTGAGTTGGGGCAGTTCGTTTAGTTTTCTTTCAATTACCCTGAACTCTAAATGGGTGGATATGTATCCATGCTGCTGATTAGCTTTTACTTGGCAAAAATACATCTCCGGGCACTACTTGATAATATTCTTTATGGGGAGGAATCCACTGCAACGACAACTCATTGTTTTTTTCGGCTGCGAGGTATTCAATTGCAATAGGATAGGTGCCAGGTTCAAGGTCAACCGCAATTTCGGTGTCCCAGGCATTTTCATTAATCATAACTTCTCCGTTCAGTACAACCCTGCCTTTGCCAGCCTTCACCAGCTTAAAAAAGTATTTACCCTTTTGTTTGATTTGGATAAAACCAGCAGCCTGAAATAAATAGCCTTCTTGCAAAGGTTGAAAAGGTACTTGTTGGGCAAAATGAATAAAATCTGCCAAACCTGAATAAGAAGGAGAAGTATTTTTAGGAATTACTGGAAAATCTTCTGTGTAATTATCCCCCAGCTGTTCAGGGGAATAGGCAGCGATTTGCAGGCCAGTTGCTGCCTTGGTTGTGCGTTGAAAAACTTCAGAAAGAACAACGCTGGGAGTATGTATCGTAGGTTTTTTGTTGACCGTTGAGTCTTTTAACGAAAGGATCCACTGCACTACTTTTCTGGCATCTGCTTTTTTAAGAAAAGGGTGTTTAGACATTTGGTCGCTGCCCCAAATGCCACCCCCGCCTTCAATGATTTTATCAGCCAGGCGGTTTACGGTGGTAAAATCTGCTTCATATCTTTGGGCAACCTGCAGGTAAGATGGCCCTACCGATTTATCTTCAATGCTGTGGCAATTCAGGCAGTCGTCTGTACGGATGATGGTGAGGGCTGATTTTCTCTTTTTTTTCCTCGCTTTTTGTTCTTCTTTTTTGTCGCTGCAGGCAGGTATCAGTATTAATAGCAAAGCAGCCCCTAGAAAAGGCAGTATTTGAATACTTTTTAAAAGTACATACTTGTTATTTTTGAACCCCATAAATCTTTGGCTTTCTTCTCAATATTACAGCGATATTCTCTTTTGAACTCTTCAGAATTTCAAATATAGCAGCTTAATAAAAGATAAAAAGGTCTTTTTATCTTTTTTTGTTTCTAAAATCTTAGTTTTTGCCCTATCTCGCCAGGAGAAGGGCAAAAAACGCCCGCCACTTCTTATGAGTATGCACAAGAAGTGGCGGGCATAAGTATATCTTTTTTTGAGTTTAGGATTTTGAGCTTAACCTGATATATTGTTTCCGTAACACAAAATCCCCAAAATGCTCTCCATCGTTCCTTTCCTGGCTGTATGCTTCAATAACGGGCGTTAGTGCAGCCAGTATTTCTTCTTCAGACAGCATTTCTTTGTACAATACATTGAGGCGGTCTCCCTCGTGGCTGGCACCCAGGTAAAGGTTGTAACGCCCAACAGCCCGACCTACCAAACCAATTTCTCCCAAATAAGAGCGGGCGCATCCATTGGGGCAACCCGTCATGCGGATGTTGATGGCTTCTTTTTCCAGGCCGTTGGCTTCCATGATTTTATCCAGCTTATCAATAAGGGAAGGAAGGTAGCGCTCAGCTTCGGCAAAGGCCAGGCCGCAGGTATTCAAAGCCACACAGGCCATAGAGTGCAGCCGCAAACCGCTTTGCTTTTGGTTACCAAGAATGCCGTGTTTTTCTAAAATTGATTCAATTTTGATTTTGGCTTTTTCCGGTACATTCCCGATGATGAGGTTTTGGTTGCCTGTAAGCCGGAAGTCGCTTGTATGTAGAGCGGCTACTTCCCGCAGTCCGTCTTTCAGGGTATAGCCTTTGGTATTTTTTACCCTGCCGTTTTCTATAAAAAGTGTAAGAAACCATTTCCCGTTTGTGCCTTTGTGCCAGCCGTAGACATCTCCGTTGGTTTTGAAGGTAAAAGGGGCTTGTTTTTTCAGTTCCCGGCCCAGCCGTTGGTTGAGTTCATTTACAAACCAATCCAGTCCTCTATGGTCAAGAGTATATTTAAGGCGGGCATTTTTCCGATTTTCCCGGTTGCCATAATCCCGCTGTATGCCAATTACCGTTTCTGCCACTTCTATGATTTGTTCTTTCTTCACAAAGCCAATAATATCGGCCAGGCGGGGGTAAGTTGTATCATCTTCCAGGGTATTGCCCAGGCCACCACCCACACATACATTGAAACCGAGCAGCCTCCCTTCTTTTTCTATGGCAATGAAGCCCAGATCATTGGCAAAAACATCAATATCATTGTGTGGAGGAATGGTAAGGGCTATTTTAAATTTTCGAGGCAAATACCGGTTTTTGTATAAGGGTTCTGTATCCGAGGTGCCGGCCATCGGGTTGCCAGCCACCTTTTTTTCCCCCAACCATATTTCGTGGTAAGCCCGGGTTTTGGGCTTGAGGTGTTCGCTGAGTTGTTGGGCAAAAGCATACACTTCCTCATGCACGTGAGACTGATAAGGATTGGGGTTGCACATCACATTCCGGTTCACATCCCCACAGGTGGCAATGGTAGTCAGGAGCGTTTCATTGATGGTCTGTATGGCTGGCCTGAGATTTCTTTTCAGAATGCCGTGAAACTGAAACGATTGCCGGGTAGTGAGCTTCATGGTGCCATTGCCATAATCGTCAGAAAGCTCATCAAGCACCAGCCATTGCTGTGAAGTGGTAATGCCGCCTGGTACGCGTACCCGCACCATAAACTGGTACAAAGGCTCCAGCTTTTGTCGTCTGCGTTCGCTTTCCAGGTCGCGATCGTACTGCTGGTAAGAGCCGTGAAATTTGATGAGCTTGATATCATCCGGTGCCAATGCCCCGGTGAGCGGATTGCGCAGGCTTTTGGCAATGGTGCCCCGCAAAAAATCAGAATTTTCTTTGATATGTTCTTCCTGCGAAAGCTTTTCAGCTTCCAGGAGTGCTTCTTCGTCTAACATTGTTTTTTTAGTTTAAATTTCGGTTCTGTTCAACAGGCGTCTCGCCTGTTGAGGCCTGGGCTTATGTGGCCTGTACAGGCAAGATGCCTATACCACATGTTAGGTTTAAGAGGATATTTGTTGGCGGTTCACCGAACCGCCCTGCTGTTTTATCAATACACATCCGTCTGATACCTATCTGACACTTGCAGATACTTTACATATTCGGCAGCTTTCTCCCGGGTCATGCCGCCTTGTACCTTTACAATTTCCTGTAGTGCGTTGTCTACATCTTTTGCCATACGTTGGGCATCACCGCACACATAAAAGTGCGCACCTTCTTCCAGCCATTGATATACCTCCCGGCTGTTATCCAGCAGGCGGTGCTGCACATACTGTTTGTCTTGCTGGTCTCTGGAAAAGGCCAAATCGGCTCGGGTAAGGATGCCATCTTTTAAATATTGCTGCCACTCGGTCTGGTACAGAAAATCTGTGGTGAAATGCTGGTCGCCAAAAAACAACCATGATTTGCCCCGGCTTTCCTGCACTTCCCTTTGCTGCATAAAAGCCCGAAAAGGGGCAACGCCCGTGCCTGGCCCTACCATAATGAGTGGGGTTTCCTTATCTTTGGGCAGCTTAAAACGGGTGTTTTGGTCTACAAACACTTTTACTTTTTCATCTTCCGTAACCTGGTCAGCCAGGAAGGAAGAGCACAAACCCTCCTTAGAACGGCCAAAGGCTTCGTACCGCACTACCGATACCAGCAAATGTACTTCATCTTCAAAAGCTTCCTGACTTGAGGCAATGGAGTACATGCGGGGCATATTTTTTCTCAACACACCAATAAGCTGCTCTGGCGTAAGCTTATAAGGCACTTCCCTGAGCAAATCCACCATATCCCGTCCATACAAATAAGCCTGCACATCCTGGTTGTCTTCCAGAATTTTCAGAAGTTTTTTGCTGCCAGAAAGTTCGGTATAACGGTTCAGGGTAACGGGCGAAAGTACCGTAAGCTCATAGTCAGAAGTGAGGGCTTCTTTGAGGGGCTTTCGTCCCTGATAGGTTTCCACCTCTTCCGTACCGGAAAGTTGGGTGGCTGTTAGTACTTTTTCTATTAGCCGGGGCGGGTTGTTGGCATACACGCCCAGCGCATCCCCTGGTTGGTATTGCAGCCCGGAACTTTCCAGAGAAAGCTCAATATGCAGGGTTTCTTTCCGGGAACCTCTTCCGTTCAGGTTGATTTTATCAATAACAGTAGCTTCAAAAGGGTGCTTACGGCTGTAACGCTTTCCGTTAATGCTTTGGCTGGCAGGTGAGGCAAACCCATTTACCTGAGTGCTGGGCTGTTGGATTTCTTGTGATTGGAATTTTTTCAGCACTTCGTCCATCCATTGGACAGCTTCTTCTTCAAAATCCACGTCACAATCTACCCGCTTGTAAATTCTATCACCTCCCTGCTTTTCGAGTGCCTGGTCAAAATCTTTTCCGGTTTGGCAAAAATCGACATAGCTGGTATCGCCCAAAGCAAGGACTGAAAATTTGAGATAGCTCAGCTTCGGGGCTTTCTTGCCATGCAGTAAAGTATGCAGGGTTTCTGCCTGCACGGGCGGTTCGCCAATACCATGCGTGCTTACAATCACCAAGAGGTTTTTGATTTTTTTCAGCTCCCGCACTTTAAAACTTCCCATGTCAGTAACCTTGGTCTTCAGCCCAAGTCCTTCAGCTTTTTTTGCCAACTCATGGGCGAGCCGCTCGCTGTTTCCGGTATGGGTGCCAAACAAAATCCAAATGGGTTCGGATGTAGCAGCCAATGCCTGATTATTTTGCCCAACCAGGCTTTCCGGCAAAGCTGCACTGTTAACACCTGCCATGAAGCCGTGCAACCACTGCAACTGCCCTGCATCCAGGCCGGAGAGCACTTCTGTTAATTGGCTGCTTTGCTGTTCTGAAAATGGCCCGCCTTTCAAGCCTTTGTTCCAATTCATTGAATCGTATTTTTTTACGGATTGTACGACGAATTTGCAAATTCGTCGTACAGGTTTATTTCTGTTACTTATTCGGCTGGGGCGTAATCCGCAAGTACGGTTTTACGGCAATGTGGCCTTTTGGGAATTTAGTAGGGATTTCTTCATCTTTTACAGCCGGAACGATTACCACATCCTGTCCGTCTTCCCAATCGGCCGGGGTGGCTACGCTGTGGTAGGCCGTCAGTTGCAAAGAGTCAATTACCCGCAGAATTTCATTAAAATTGCGTCCCGTAGAAGCCGGATAAGTAATGGTAGCTTTAATCTTTTTATCCGAGCCGATGAAAAATACCGAACGCACAGTAGCCGTTGCCGAAGCATTTTCATGAATCATGTCATACAAGTTGGCTACTTTCCTGTCGGGGTCGGCAATGATGGGAAATTCGACGGTGCACTGCTGGGTTTGATTAATATCTTTTACCCAGCCGTTGTGCGAGTCCAGATCGTCTACGCTCACGGCGGCTACTTTGGTGTTTCTTTTGGCAAATGCATCTTTCAGTTTGGCAGTGCGGCCCAGTTCGGTGGTGCAAACCGGGGTAAAATCAGCGGGGTGTGAGTAAAGAATGCCCCAGCTTTCGCCCAGCCATTCGTGAAAATTGATTTCGCCTTCTGTGGTTTGAACAGTAAAATTCGGTGCTTCGTCGCCTATTTTTAAACTCATTGTTTTTATGGTTTTTGGTAAAACACTTGGTTAACTTTGCTCGGCATAGAATTCCAGTTCATGCCGAAGAAATTTTAAGAAATAGTCAAAATAAACAGGATACTCCCTGTCTTGAATGCGGGCGGCATATTGCTGCCTGAAAAAGCCCGTTTGTGTTACTTTTATAGCCTTGATATCATCATTGAGGTAAGGTTTCAGTGCCCAGTTTGCCATCACTATTACGCCCATATTGGCCTTTACCAATTCTATAGAAGCTTCGGTAAGAGGGAGTGTAATCAGTTTTTTAGGCTGCACACCTTTGGGTGCCAGCAAATTCCTGAATATAGATACAGTTTCCAGGGGCAGGGAATGGATAATAAGCTCCACATCTTCAAAATCTTTGGCCTCCACGTAAGGCTTTTCTGCCCAGGGGTGGTTGGGTGAGACGACGGCAAACATTTCATCGGTAAAAAGGTCGATGTATTCTATTTGGTTACCCACTTCGGGGTTGCTCGTAATCGCCAGGTCCAGTTCCCCTTCCACCAGCTTTTCTATGGGGTGGTGCGTGGCTTCAAAGGCAATGGATACATCTACATTGGGGAATTCGCTCCTGAATTTCTTCAGTACGGAGGGCAACCAATGGTAGCTGGTATAGCATTCGGTACTGATACGGATGGTGCCATTTTCCCCATCAATCAACTGCTTGATTTCCGATTCGGTGGTATCCAGTTCTTTCAGCACCCGGTTGGCCGTTGCATACAGTTTTTTACCAACGGGCGTTAAAATCAGTTTTTTATTTCTTCGGTAAAAGATAGGTGTGCCCAGTTGAAGCTCGGCCTCCTTAAGCTGGTAACTCAGGGCACTTTGCGAAAGGTGCAGCTTATCCATGGCACGGGTAATACCCCCTTCCTCTACAATTGCCTTTATTAATCTCAGGTACCGTATTTCCATTTTGTTGTTATTCTTTTGCAAAACTAAATTTATTTAACCCTGGGGAACTAATGCTTTTAATGAAAAGCTTTGATGTATATCATTAGGGAATTAGATGTATCCTTTTCCTTTTTGACTATCCTGTGTGCCACAGGCCACGGAAGGAAGTGCCTGCAATAAATTGTATCTTTTTCCCTAATTTCTTTAATACAATTTTATGCCGGAGTTCCTGCTGTATTTGTACAGCTTTTTTGGGGTTTACATTCCAGTTTTGCATAGGTTGTATAATTTAGCTTCTCATTTTAACTTACGGAAAAATAAATGCTATGTCCGTAAAGCGTATTTGCCTATGGTCGAGTCCCCGCAATATTTCTACGGCCACGATGTATTCCTTTGCCCAAAGGAGTGATACTACAGTAATAGACGAGCCTTTGTATGCCCATTATTTGCTGCAATCGGGCATACAACATCCGGGGCGACAAGAGACTTTGATAAGCATGGAAAATAACGGGCAAAAGGTGGTTGAGGAAGTAATTCTTGGCCCTTGTTCTACTCCGGTATTATTCGTGAAACATATGACACACCACCTGGTTAGCATCGATACCAGTTTTATGGACAAAACAGACAATGTACTCCTGATTCGCCATCCTTACGAAATCATCCGGTCTTACAGCAAAGTAATCGCACACCCTGAAATGACAGATGTTGGTGTAAAGCAACAATATGAATTGTATCTTGATTTGGAAAAGAAGGGTAAACTGGCAGCAGTGGTAGATACCAACGAAGTATTAAAAAAGCCAGGCAAAATATTGGAACAACTTTGCCTAAAACTGGGAATACCTTTTGATGAGCAAATGCTTTCGTGGCCTGCCGGCGCTCGTCCTGAAGATGGTGTGTGGGCAAAATACTGGTACCACAATGTACACCACTCTACGGGTTTTCAACCTTATAAACCCAATGAACGCGTAACTTTAGCACCACATCTTGAAGCCCTGATTGCTGAGTGTGTGCCCTATTATGAATTTTTATTTCAACACAGCCTGAAAGCTTAATCAATAAAGCATGCAACAATTTAACCCAAAAAACCAGGATATTTTCATTTATGTAGGCAATAAATTATATCCACGTAACGAAGCCAAAGTTTCCGTTTTTGACAGTGTAGTGCAGGGCGGTGATGCCGTTTGGGAAGGCTTGCGGGTGTACGATGGCAAAATTTTCTGCCTTGACAAACACCTTCAACGTTTGCAGGAATCGGCCAAATCCATGGCTTTTGCAGAAATTCCGACCATTGATGACATTAAAGCAGCCATCTTCAGAACGCTGGAAGCTAATAACATGCGGGACAAAACCCACATCCGCCTTACCCTCACAAGGGGAGAAAAAACCACTTCTGGCATGGATCCGCAATTGAACCAGGCAGGCCCCACGCTCATTGTGCTGGCTGAGTGGAAAAACCCCATCTATCCGCCAGATGGTATCAAACTTATTACATCACACATTCGGAGAAACTCCCCTCAGTTTCTGGACTCCAAAATTCACCACAACAACCTGATTAATAACATTTTGGCTAAAATTGAAGCTAACCTGTCAAATGCAGACGATGCCATTATGCTGGATAACGGCGGTTTTGTATCAGAAACCAATGCTACCAACATTTTTATGTGCAAAGAGGGTGTGTTGCATACGCCTCATGCCGATAGTTGCCTGCCCGGTATCACACGCAGCACAGTACTCCGCATTGCCCGTGAACAAAACATCCCGATGGTAGAAAGAAATATCTCCATTACCGAGTTTTACAATGCCGACGAAGTGTTCACTACCGGCACGATGGGAGAACTTACCCCGGTGTACGAAATTGATGGAAGGCGTATTGAAAGTAAATCAGAAAATAGCTTGTTAAAATCTATTCAAGCCAGTTTTGCTGAATTAACGGCCAAAGAAGGCGTGCCCTTGCCCTTCGGATAGAAATAAGCTGCGACACAAAATGACAATGTGTTTTAATACCATTGTATTAATTCATCCTGTGAAAGAAAATGTCGTTTAAAACTTATTTTTTTATGAAACTGAATGGGTTGGTTCCCATGCTGGAATCAGACAATTTGAGGGAAACACTGAAGTTTTATCGTGATAAGCTCGGCTTTGCACTCACAGGAATTGCGCCCGGTAAAAGACAACCCTACTGGCTTTGCCTCAGGCGGGATGGGGTAGAAATTATGTTTACTGACAGAAATGTGCGTTCAGCCATACAGTTGCCTACTTTCACCGGAGTGTTGTATTTCTATCCCGACGATGTGGATGAAATGTGGGATGAAGTGAAAAATAAAGTATCTGTGGAGTGGCCCATCAAAAACTTTGCGTACGGTATGCGTGAGTTTGGCATTCGTGATAATAACGGCTACATCCTTAGTTTCGGACAACCCCTTAAACCATTATAAAACCATGCCTGACATTTACATGCAAAAAATCGCCATGAAGTACGGCTTTGTACTGGCCGCCCTACTGATGTGCTTTAAAACGATTGAGTATACTCTTTTTTCTTATAAAATTACCCTGGATGTTTATTTGGGCATTGTGGCGTTGTGTTTCCTCGGCATTGGCACCTGGATGGGGCTGAACTTTCATGCTAAAGAAAGGGTAAGGGAAAAGCTGATGCCTTCTCCTTTGCCCATGCCCGAAGCTTCTTCTAATGGCATACTGTTGAGCCAGCGGGAAAAAGAAGTGCTGCTGCTAATTGCAAAGGGGTGTTCTAATCGCGAAATCGCAGGCCGGCTTTTTGTGTCGGTCAATACTGTAAAAACGCATATCAACAATATTTACCAGAAGCTGGAAGTAAAACGGCGCACACAGGCTGTTTCTAAGGCCAGGGCGCTGCATATTATCAAAACTTAACATGCCTATTTCAAAAATCACCCTTTTGGGTGAAGGCGACATATTCCATATTAGCTTACTTTTGACCCAACTGAATTGTTATGGATTATCAGGAAATTTATCAGGAGCTGGAAAAGCTCGGCACGGCGCAAAACCGGAAGATTTACAAACGGCATGGTGCCGGAGATAATCTATTTGGCGTAAGCTTTGGTAACCTGCGGGCACTGAAAAAGAAAGTGTTTTCTCCTGATGGAAAAAAAGGCATTCATCATGAAATTGCCCGGAAGCTATGGAAAACCGGGAATATTGATGCACAAACTTTTGCCACCATGATTGCCGATCCGCAACAGGTAACAGAAGCAGAACTGGATGCCTGGGTACAGGATATTCACTACTATGCCCTGGCCGATGCATTTACCCAACTGGCGGGCAGTTCTCCTGTTGCCCAACAAAAAATGGAAGTATGGATACTATCTGATAAAGAGTTTGTGCGCCGGGTGGGATATGGTATTTTAAGCCTGATGGCGAGAGAAAAAGAAACATTAACGAATGACTTTTTTGCGCCTTATATCCGAAAAATAGAAAACGAATTGCAACAATCACCCAACCGGGCCAAAGAGGCCATGAACAACTGCCTGATTGCCATTGGTGCCCGCAACCAGGTTTTGCGTGAGCGGGTATTGGAAGCTGCCAAACAAATTGGCGAGGTTGAAATTGACCATGGGGAAACTTCCTGTAAAACTTTCATTATTGAAGAGTATCTTGATAAAATTTACAAACGAAAAGCAAAAACCAAATGAACTTAGGCAAACACTACATCGCACTTTCAGTGAAAGACATCAGGGCATCCAAAGCATTTTATGAAAAGCTGGGCTTCACACAAGACCCAGGCTGTGGTTCTGTGGAAGAAAAATGGATCATGATGCTGCAGGGCGATACGATGATTGGGCTGTTTCAGGATATGTTTCCGGAAAATGTGCTCACCTTCAATCCCACCGATGCCCGTGCTGTGTACAAACATGTGAAAAGCCAGGGCCTTGAAACCATGCAGGAAGGCAATCTGGACAAGGCCAGTGGCCCCTGCCATTTTGCCCTGGTCGATCCTGATGGCAACCCGGTGTTGATAGACCAGCATAATGAGTGAAATTATAACACAGATACTTATAAAATACAACGATCATGAGTGAATCAACCCCAAAAGTAACCGGCATTGGTGGCATTTTCTTCCGAACGAAAAACCCAAAGGTAACCCGGGAATGGTATGGCAAAAACTTAGGACTGGCCATAGATGATTACGGCTCTGCTTTCGAGTTCAGAAATGCCAACCACCCCGATCAAATCAATTACCTCAGATGGAGCCCGTTTGAAGAAAATACCGATTACTTCAAACCTTCGGAAAAGGAGTTTATGATTAATTACCGGGTGCAGCATATAGAAGGACTGGTAACAAAGTTGAAGGAAAATGGCGTAACCATCATAGATGATATTGCAACGTATGAATATGGCAAGTTTGTCCATATCATGGATCCGGAAGGCAACAAAATTGAGCTATGGGAACCCATCGACAGCTTTTTTACCCAAATGGGTGGGGAAACTACTAAATAATCTAAGTTGCTACTTATACCTGAATATATTTGATCAGGCTGTAAGCCATGATCGTTAAAAAGACTTTATACTGAAAACCTGCTATTGTCACGGCATGCAGGTTTTTGGCAAACCGGGCCGTAATTTCACTAAACACGGTTTCTATCTTTTTCCGATTGTACTTTTTGGCAATAGCATCTATAAAACTATCCCCCCGCCGAGAGTTCTTCTTGCGCTGTGTAGCAAACTCAATATGTTCTTCTTGTTGATAAAAATCTTCCCATTGGTAATCGGTAAATCCACTGTCTTGCCAGACAATACTACCTTTGGGTAGATCAAAGTCTAAGCGGGCTAAAGCTGAATGATCGCTGTAAGAGCCGGGTATAAAAGCTAGTTCTACGGGTAATCCCTCTTCACTGAGTACTAAAGCCACTTTATAGCCATAGAAATATTCTCGCTTAGAGGTATTTTTACCCCGATAATCCTCTCCTTGCAGCATCCGGCAACGAGCGATACGAATGTTGTGACAGACCCGTACTGGAAAGGTATCTAATAGATAACGTTGCCTAAAGTTGGTGACCTTAAAAGCCCACCCTAACAAACGGAAACAATATTCGGCTAACACGGCAATGCTATGTAATCGCCGATTAAAACGGGAAGAGCTTAACATCTTGGAGCAGTGATGGGAACGCATATAATGCAAGGCAGTGGTCCAGTTCCCCCCAAAATACCAAGCGGCTATTAAAGCAGTAGTTAGTATAAGCGCATCGTTTACACGGCGTTGTTGATCTTCTTGATGGCCAATAGCTTGAAGAATATCGTCCAAAATCACGTATATTGCAATGGTGTTGTCGTTGAGCATAAAAATATATGTTTTGATGTGTGGTAACCTCAAAACTACTATATTCTGCAATACGATAACACTTTTTCTCATAGGTAGCAACTTGAGTTAAATAAGATCAGGATGATCAGGATTGGTCTGGATAGCCAGGATGGATAAGGATCGCATTCTGGAAAGGAGGAAGTCTCTTTTGAGTCTCGAAGTACGTTACAAGGTATATTGTGGCATAGGTGTCTGGTGCTGTATATAATAAAAGAATATTGCCCATATTTACTCATGAAAAAGATCGCTCTCATTTACGGTTTTTCTTCCGGACTGGTGATGGTCGGGTTATTCAGTTTGTTTTTTGCCCTGGGTGACAATAGCCCTGAGAATTACACTTTCGGGGAAATTGTTGGGTACACCACCATGATTTTGTGTTTGCTGGCGGTTTTTTTGGGTATCCGCACTTACCGTGACAAACACCGGAATGGTATCATCAGCTTTTGGCAGGCATGTAAGCTGGGCCTTTACATTACCTTCATTGCCTCCTTTTGTTTTGGTATTTATAGTTATGTGCTGTACGAATACATTACCCCTGATTTCCTGCATGAATATTATACCTACTACGAGCAGCAAATCAGGGAAAGCGGCCAGCCACAGGAAGTAATTGACGAACAACTGGCCGAACTGCAAGCGTGGGGCGACCTCACTTACAATACCTTTTTCAATGGCTTTATCATGTTTGTTACTGTGTTTTTGATAGGGACCGTAATTTCGCTGGTTTCAGCGGCTGTTTTGAAGAGGCGTTAAATTATTAGGGGGGATTACTTTGAAGCAAGCAACTCATCAAGGGAATAGAATCCTTTCCTTTTGGTTTCCACCCTTGTACCGTCCAGGTATTTGATAATTCTCTCATCAATATGGCTGCCCTTTTCTTTGGCGTCTTCAAGGCTGTTGGCCTTTTCAAATAGGTTTATGCCCGCAATATTATCATAGTCCTGGAGGCTGGTTCCCACATAGGTACCAACATGGTATTTATAATTTTTGCGGACATCATCATAATATACACGCACACAAATAGTTACCGACCGGTCAAAATTTTGTAACGTTCCAAAGTATGTTAAATAACCCTCCTTAGAAATTTCAAAAGGCCCTAAATATAAAAACCCTTCTGAGTAAGGTTCAATTTTGCTCAGATGTAACTCCATAATGCCTGTTTGGTGGTTCAGAACAATTACTGCCGGATGTACATATCCAAAATAAGCATAATAATAGCCGGCAAAATATTCCAGGTGGGGAACATGGTTGTTCGTCTGATTATTTTCTAACTCTGCTAAAGCATACAACTTTTTAATTTGGTATTTAATACCTTCAATCTCCCTGGTTTTAACTTTCTGATATTCCGCTAGATTTGAATAGCCTAAATACATACAAACCAAATCGAGTATGGACTTACCGCTCTTAATCCTTGGAAGTTCTAATTCCTCAGAAATATTATCGGCCAAATAAAGCCGAAGTGTTCTTTCTGCAACCCTGTTTATCCCATCTTTCTTTGCTATTTCCACAATATTTTCAGCCAAAAGGTTGAGGAACGAGCTGTTCAGCTTCCTTATTGGATATCCTTCCTGCACTGAAAGTTTATTTTTAGTTTCTTCCCTTAAGAGCAAAAGTGTTTTGATATCGAAAATCTTAGTTGAGGCAAATAATTCCATAAAAACGCGAATAGTAAATAATATAAAAAATTAATCAGCTTGTACTAAGTATCAATAAAGGACTTTAAGCAGGGAGCCAACTGCATATTTGGGCTGAATAAGTAATGTGGTAGAGATAGTACTTAGTTATCTGCACCTGAAATTTGCAAAATTTTTGCAAAACAAAAAGCAAAATTTGTGATAAATAAATTTTAGTATAGCCAGAGCAATATTTTTTTGGATTATATTCTTATCAAAATTGCTATTGCCATGGAAAAACTACCACCCATTCGCTTTCACTTGCATCTTTCACGCTATTTGAAAAAACCTTTCTTTTTTATCGGGAAGATCAGCTTGTTTGAGTGTCATCTTTTATGAAGCCACTGTCGCAATACCAGCATGTTCCTTTTTTACCAAAAATAAACCACAAAACAAATGAAACACCAACTAACCCTTTATGGCTTATGCCTACTGATGGTCTTTTTAACCTCCTGCAATGATGATGAGCCCGACCCTACACTTGCAGAAGTGGAATGTGAGAAACTAAACGGCAAAAACTGGAAACCGGGCACAGTTATTAAAAGCAGTGTGGATATTACCGCTGAAATGGAAGACTTTACTATCAAGTTTGACTGTACACTTAATAGTGATAAAAGTAACGTAAGTGGTGATTTTACAACCACCAACGGGAAAGATGTTTTTCCTGCCTCGGGAAAATGGTCTTTTGATACTAGCACCCTAAGTGGCAATAACAAAGTGATGGTTTTGACTGTGGACGGACAAGACCGTCGCGTAAGCTATTCACTCAAAACCGATGGCTCCACACTCACCCTGAATTTTGAGATTGACGGGGACAAGAAAAGCGGGGACTTCACCTTCGATTTGGTACAATAATAAAATGTCAGGCCGGCTGGGCAATGCTGGCTTCCAGCTTGTAACATGATCAGGAAAGGCAAGCCAAAAACTGCCCTATCCTAAAAACATATTATTAAAAAAACACAATTCATAAACCAACAAATAAAATGAAAAATTTACTACTGATTGCAATAATGCTTTGCTCCACCCACCTCTTCGCCCAGGATATTATTTTTGAGGATGATTTTGAAGCTGGGACTACTTTTAAGGCTGAATGGGAGGAAAAACCCAACCTAACTGGTGCGGATGGTGTGGTAGAAATAGACGATTTGATTGGAGCGGATGAATCACAGTTTGCTGCAAAAATCGGAAAAAGTTTGGATGGAGGAGTGGCCACTAATGCTTTAGATTTACACTTGGACCTATCCGGACAAGACCAGGTAGAACTCAGTTTCAAAATCCTGGATTTTAATGATGCAACCGATTTTGAAGATGGGTTATATTTTAGTGATGATGGAGGTGAAAGTTTTACTAAAGTTTATGATTTTCGAGCAGAAGATTGGGCAGATTATATTTATGGCCAATTTCCCCCTTTTGATGTAGATAAACTTGCTGAAATTTATGGATTGGAACTTACTGATAAGTTCGTCATCCGGTTTCAACAATATGGTGATTCTGATTTTAATATTTCTAATGGCAATGATGGCGATGGTTTTTACATTGATGATGTGGTTGTAAGAGTGCCACCCACCAAGTATGTTAATGAATTTCCTTTCAGGGATGGTTTTGAATCTGGTACATTAGGTAGTGCCTGGGCGTGGTCACATGGAGACAGCACCGCCTTGCCCCAGGAAAATACAGTGAAGCCAACAGGGTTAGTTGAAATATTGGATGGCATTGGTGCCGAAGGTTCAAAATTTGCTCTTCGCATGGGCAAGCTTGCTGATGGTGGTGGCTATACTACTAATGCTTTAGATTTACACTTAGATTTATCCGGACAAGACCAGGTAGAACTCAGTTTCAAAATCCTGGATTTTAATGATGCAACCGATTTTGAAGATGGATTATATTTTAGTGATGATGGAGGTGAAAGTTTTACTAAAGTTTATGATTTCCGTGCGGAAGATTGGGCAGATTATATTTATGGCCAATTTCCCCCTTTTGATGTAGATAAACTTGCTGAAATTTATGGATTGGAACTTACTGATAAGTTCGTCATCCGGTTTCAACAATATGGTGATTCTGATTTTAATATTTCTAATGGCAATGATGGCGATGGTTTTTACATTGATGATGTGGTTGTAAGAGTGCCTTCCATTGAATATGTTAAACCGGGCTTTGAGGAGGATTTTGAATCAGGTCAACTCGATAATAAATGGGCGTGGTCACATGGAGACAGCACCGCCTTGCCCCAGGAAAATACAGTGAAGCCAACAGGATTAGTTGAAATATTGGATGGCATTGGTGCCGAAGGTTCAAAATTTGCTCTTCGCATGGGCAAGCTTGCTGATGGTGGTGGCTATACTACTAATGCTTTAGATTTACACTTAGATTTATCAGGACAAAGCCAGACAGAAATGAGTTTCAAAATCCTGGATTTTAATGATGCAACCGATTTTGAAGATGGATTATATTTTAGTGATGATGGAGGTGAAAGTTTTACTAAAGTTTATGATTTCCGTGCGGAAGACTGGGCAGACTATATTTATTCAGAAGTATCAATAAATATCCTACAATTAGCATTTGATAACGGTCTGGTATTAACTGATAAGTTCATCATCCGGTTTCAACAATATGGTGATTCTGATTTTAATATTTCTAATGGCAATGATGGGGATGGTCTCTACATTGATGATATATCCGTGAAAAACTCCAAACTTCCTTTCATTACTTCATTCAGTCCTGGAATTGGGCCAGTAGACAGAGAAGTAACTATTAGTGGAGTTAATTTCGGAGATGCTTCTGAGGTGCAATTTAATGGCGTAAAAGCAAATGATTTTAATGTAATTGATGCTGCTACAATTATTGCAAAAGTACCGACAGGAGCAGAAACCGGAAAGATTAATGTAACCAATACAGGTGGCACGGTAAGCAGTGAAAATGAGTTTATTGTCTCTTCTGAGGCTATCAGCGCTCCTTTCAACCTCAAGGCTCAGGCATTACAGGGAAATATCAAACTACTATGGGAGGATACTGCCAAAAATGAAACTGGATTTTTTGTAGAGAGGAAAGAGGATAGCGAGGGAAGTGTATTTATGCAAATTGCAATCTTGTCACTTAATGTTACGACATTTGGAGATGCTAATGTAGAAAAAGACAAAATCTATAAGTACCGCGTTCGATCCTTTAATACTTTGGGAAACTCCGATTATAGCAATGAGGCACAAGCAAAAGCCATAGAGGGTCCTATTATAATACCTACTTCACCAACTGCCCCTACCGCCCCTAAAGCCTCCGCCCTCTCCCAAAACGAAATCATGCTAGAGTGGACAGACAATTCTGATGATGAAACGGGGTTTTCAATCAAGCGCTCTACCGATGGCACTACGTTTGCCCAGCTCTTAATTGTACCTGCCGATCAAACTACTTACAAGGACGTTGGCCTTACCTCGGGTACCCAATATTTTTACCAGATAAGTGCTGACAATAATGGGGTCGCCTCTGATGCCATTGAAGCCAATGCTACTACGAAATCTTCGCCTACGGCCCCGGCTACCCCCGAAGGCTTAACCGCGACAGCTTCAGAAGAAACGGAAGCCAAAATCACATTAACCTGGACAGATGTTGCAGAAGAAGATGGTTACAAAATTTACCGCTCCGATGCAGCAGACGGCGCATTCTCGCTGGTAACAGAAGTAGCCGCCGATGTTACTACCTTTTCTGACCAGGGAATTTTGTTTGATAAAACGTATTTTTATAAAGTAGAAGCATTTAACAGTGGGGGTAATAGTGAACCAAGCCAGGAAGCATCTGCAAGCACCCCGCTTGGGCCCCTCGGTTTTGAAGATGAAGTGCTTTCCGGTGCCTTAAAACTCTACCCCAACCCGGCAGAAAGCACGCTCCACCTCAGTCTGGAAGACGCGGAAGTAAACGGCACCTTGCAAATCCGCCTGTTGAACCAACTAGGGCAGGAAAAACTGGCTACAGAAGTAGTAAAGTCTGCGTCATTGGCTGCCTTTACCCTGGATACAAGCCACTTACCCCAAGGGGTGTATTTTCTGGAAATAACCCAGGAAGATTACCGGGTGACCCGGCGGGTGGTGAAGCAATAATAAACTTATTGTCTGGCACTTTCCTGTAAGAACTTCAGACTTCCGAAATTTAAAAAATTTCAGAAGTCTGCTGTGCCGCAGAAATAAAGTTTAACCCAAACAATTAAATCCATGAAACCAATAAAAAACTTTATTGTGCTTCTAATATTGTTTAGTTGTCTCATATCTTGTGAAGTAATTGATAATGTAGGTACAAATAATAGTACAAAAGATATACTCACAAGTGGTAAGTATTCCTCAATGGAGAATTTCCAGAAAGGTGTCTTTATATAAAAAAGATAGCAATTGGGTTGAATTTAATTCATTTGAAAATGATGATAATAATAAAGATAACTTTGGGGCCACTTTTGACCTAAACAATGATTTTATAATCACTGGAGCACCTGAGTAATGAAAAGGGCAAGAATAAAGGAGTTGTGTATCTTTACAATTTTTTACAATGAATATATCCATAAATGTCAAATTCAAACCGTTACAGAAGGCATGTGCTCCTGATGCTTATGGGGGTATACGCCTTCAACTTCATTGACCGCCAACTGCTTGTGATTCTGCAAGAGTCGATGAAAGAAGAACTAAAGCTATCAGATACACAATTAGGACTGTTAACAGGCTTTGCCTTTGCCATGTTTTATGGAACGCTTGGCATTCCCATAGCCCGCCTGGCAGATAAGTATAGCCGGATCAATATTATTGCTATTTGTCTTACGGTCTGGAGTGGTATTACTGCACTAACCGGACTGGTAAACAACTTTGCCCAACTCCTAATCGCCCGCATAGGGGTCGGTGTTGGAGAGGCAGGTTGCAGTCCTCCCGCTCATTCCCTTATTTCCGATTATTATCCTGTTGAAAAAAGAGGTGTAGCACTTTCTATCTACTCATTAGGGATTTATCTAGGCATTTTCCTGGGGTTTCTGGGAGGTGGCATCCTTGATCAGTATTACGGGTGGCGGGTTGCCTTTTTTGTCCTGGGCATTCCTGGTGTTCTTTTTGCCGGCGTACTTTATAGGTATGCAAAAGAGCCCAAAAGAGGCACTTTTGATGTTCATATAGAAGGGGAAACAAAAAATTCATTTTGGGATGTTGCCAGTTTTCTTTTTACAAAAAAGACTTTTATCTATTTAGTTCTGGGAGCAGGGTTCGCCTCCTTTGTGCAATATGGCGTTGGCAATTGGGCACCTCCTTTTCTGTCAAGGTATCATGGCATGTCGAGCCAGGAAATTGGAATCGCTATGGCACTCATTGTAGGTATCGGAGGTGCCATTGGCACCTTTGGCGGGGGGTATTTGGGTGATTTTTTTGGAAAAAAGTCAAAGCGGTGGTACGTGTGGGTGCCAATGATCACTGGGATATTATCGATACCCTTTTTCATCGGAGCACTTTTTCTATCACTGAAGATACTCGTTTTGGGGCTCTTTTTTCCTTCTGTAATATTCATTTCCATGTATTTAGCACCTTCGCTGGCAGTTACGCAAAATCTTGCATTGGCCAATATGCGCGCGGTAGCCTCCTCCATTCTCTTATTCATAGGAACCGTCATAGGTTTAGGCGGAGGCCCCTTAATTGTAGGTGCCATGAGTGATTATTTGGCACTGACCTATGGGGATCAGGCTTTGAGATATGCTTTATTAACCGTAACCCTGGCCGGGCTTATAAGCAGTTTTTTTTATTATTTAGCAGGTAAAAACCTACTCAAAGACCTTGAATCGAATATAATTGACAAAAAAGTAATAAAATCATAGTTGAATATACCGTGGCATTGTTGTTTAACACAAACTACTGCGCACCAATCCCTTCATTCCCTTCCGGAGGCTCACAATATAAGACCAGTTTTTCTTCTACCGTAAGTGTATCGGCTACGACATCAGCTTTGGGGTGGGTGGCTTCAAACCAGGTTATCATTTTCTGTTGCATATTTTCTACAATATCCAGGTATTCAGGGTGGCTGGCCAGGTTTCTTGTTTCGTCAGGGTCGTTTATCTGGTCATACAGGCGGTGGGTGATGCCTGGATGAGGGTTGCCCGTAGCATAGCCCTGTCCTAAGTCGCGCTGGCCGGTGGTAAAAATATATTTCCACTCCTTGCTGCGTACCATGGCTTTGTTATCTGCCAGAAATTCTGAAAAAACGTATTCTTTATGCTCATCGGTTTTTCCGCTAAGCAAAGGCATCAGGCTTTTGCCCTGAACTGCTTCAATAGGGGCAATACCCACGGCTTCGGTAAGCGTAGGTACCAGATCTACAAATTCGGTAAGGTTATCAATGGCACGGCCTTCACCATATTTACCTCCGGCCTGAATAATCAGAGGCGCTTGTACGGCAGGTTCCCACATCATGTGTTTTTCAAAGCGTTTGTGGTCGTTGAGGAGGTAGCCATGATCGCCCACGTAAACCACCAGGGTATTTTCATCCAGCCCGGCAGCTTCTAACCCATCCAGAATCAGCCCTACGTTTTTATCCAGATATTCAACAGATGCATAATAAGCGGCAATGATGCCTCTTCTTTCTTCATCGGTCAGGTCTTTGAATTCTTCAGGAATCCACCGGTCATCTTCCGGGCTTCCAGTGGGCAAAGGCATTTCTTCCGGGTTGTATTTTCCGGCATATTCTACCGGAAAGTTGAAGGGGGAATGTGGTTCGTGAAAGCCCACCCATAACAAAAAACGATTTTCTTTATGCTGGTTAATAAAATCAACCGCCGTATTCGCATAATAGGTTCCTATATCATCTTTATCATAAAATCCACCCGGCAAATTGTCGGCATTTAGCCAAATGCGGGCCGGGTCGCGAAAGGGTTTCCAGGGAGGCCGGGTTTGGATGCTTTCAGGAACAGTCCGGGGCGGATTAGCTTCCAGCTGTGCCCGGTAATCGTTGCGTTCTATTTTGTAATCGAAACCGTGGTTCAGGTTATTGTTAAAATGGTTTTTTCCTACCAGTCCCGTGGCAAAACCATGGTTTTTGAGATGGTCGGCCAGGGTAATCTGTTCTTCAGGAAATGAAGTGCGCAACAAAGTAACACCGGCAGCATGCGGATACCGCCCCGTCAGCATAGATTGTCGGGAAGCACTGCACAATGGCGCATTGGCATAAGCCTGGGTAAATCGCACGCCCCGTGCTGCCATACGATCCAGGTTAGGCGTACGAATAAGGTCATTACCATAACACCCCAGCACATTGGCCGAGTGGTCATCCCCGATGATGAAAACAATATTTTGAAAAGTGTCTTCCTTACTGGCCTCTTCTGCCGTGGACTGTGGTTGGTTGCAGTGGGTTAAAATTAACCCTAACACAAGAAGAAAAGCAGTGGTTTTGATTTGAGTCATTACCTAAAGAACTAAAGTGAAAATGGTTTTTTTCATAAATAATGGCCAGCTATCTTCATGCACAAGATAGGTGTCCTCCATTTATTCGTATTCTAAAAGGTGAAATTCTACTTTTCTGGGGAATTTTGCAAAAAGCGAAATAAAGGAAGTGTTTTTAATTTGATTACACTAAAAACTATTTTGCCGGCTCATCTCCTGTATACACTCTTCCCGGGCTTTCAATACCTGCTCAACGGTCCAGCGGTGGTGCAGCTTTTCTATTTGCAGCCAGGTTTTGATGAAGTTTTGGTGGTATTTGGCCTTAAACCGGCCAATCTGTTGGGGTTCAATGTCAATCTCAGCAATCAGGTAATCGGCAAAAGACTCATCCAGGGCGTTTCCGCTACAGGCATCAAACAAATATCCATCATATTTGATGTAGCAACGTGCTTCCGGAAAAGTTTGCAGACCGTAGCGGTCTAATATTGATTGTATACCTGCCGTGTTGCTTTCATGTAAGCGGATAACTGTAAGTGTGAGTTGCAGGTTATGAACATTTTGTTCCCTGGCAAGTTTTATCAAAAAAGCATGTTTGGCAGTATAGGTTCCTGTTTTTTCGGTAAGTACAAGTGAAAGGTCTTTATTATCAGATATGCGTCCGTAAGGTAATTGACGAATATGTTGTGTTGCCTGATGAAAGGTAGAGATACCTGCATCAAGCAGTTTGGCAGACAAAACACCCTGTTCGCAGATAGGAAAATCTATCAGTTCTGCCATATCATTTTGCGTTAATAATGTATCTTCCCACATAAAATATCGATTTGACTGTCCTCATAAGTTATCCGAGGATAATAATTTTCAGTATGAACCTGGCAAATCCGGAAAAGTAACAATATCCACCTGTTTTTTTTTCAAAATGGCTAGCCAACATATCGGAACAGGTTGTAACCATTTTACAAAATAGCGATTTTCTTCAGCGGTAATGTTTTAACCTCACTATCATCAGCTTCAGACTGATTTACCATTTCTATCCTAACTTCCTGTTGGGTAGCCGGGGCATGTGCCTGCCAGTCAGCTATGTGATCTACCCATAGTCCAAAAGAGAGCGCAATGGGTGCAAAAAGTATTACTATTTTAGGTTTAAGTTTCATAAGTCGTTCCCCCTTTCTTTCTAATGATGCATTTTATAATCAAATGGTTGCTTGCCCTGCTATTTTATTAATCAAATAAACGATTTACTTATTGTGTTGATAACAGAAAATAGGTAAACCGACGATTTACAAGGGCAAGCTGCATGTTTTAGACTATATTTATCTAAAGTACTTATCAATGTTATGTACTATGTAATGCAAAGTAGTGGGTTTTGTATGTTAATTGCAAATAATTTTCCTGTTATTTTAATGAACCGGGTGATTTTGAGGGAAAGAGAGGGGACGGAACTTACTATCCGGAAATTTCCTTCCTCACAAGGAAATAATAAATCAGGAATCCGACAGCTACAAAACTGGCTACCAGTCCATATGGAAATGGGGAGTTAACATGATGCGGGATAAACTCTAAAAGGACCAAACCCAACCCCCCGAATAATATCACAAGGCCCCATTTTAGGGCAGTAAATCTTCCTTCTTCCTGTTCGCTCAAAATGTTTACCGATTTCTCATCTACCTGTCCTGAGTCAATGAGCTTTCTTTTCAGTTTGTAATTGAGAATAGCCCTGATGATACTGAAAATTCCTGCGAAAATTACTGCGAGTACAATGGCTCCGCCAACTGCGTCATGCATGGTTTCTTAATTTTATGTTGATGAATTTTTCTCGTTTGACAACCACTCTTGGCAAAATGTTGCAACTGTACACAAAATAATTTCAAAAAAGATTGCAACATTTTATATTGTAGGACTGTCTAACGGAAAAATGAATGAAGATTCCCTCCTTGTATCGAACATACTGAAAGGTGATATGCAAGCTTTTAAGGCATTGGTGCATCTACACCAGCGTCTGGTATTGCATATGGTAGGGCGGCTTATCAATAACCAACAGGATGTGGAAGATGTTTGTCAGGAGGTTTTTATCAAGGTACATCAAAAACTACCTGGTTTTTCGTTCCAATCAAGGCTTTCTACCTGGATAGCCACCATTGCTTACCGCACAGCTGTAAACTACTTAAAAAAGAGAAACAGGATGGTGATGCAGGATATAGATGACAAAAGTGTTGCGGGCCAAATGAAAACGGAAAATGACACCCCAGCGCATTTGTTTGAACGAAAAGATATCCATAAATTTATTCATCAGCAGATAGATAAACTGCCTCCGCAGTACAGTATTGTACTTACCCTGTATCATTTGGAAGGTATGAATTATGCTGAAATTGAAGAAATTACAGGTATGCCAGAAGGCACTGTTAAGAATTACCTGTTTAGGGCCAGGAAGTTATTGAAAGATCAGTTATTAAAACAGCTACCCAAAGAAGCATTGTTATGAAACATATGAGCGACGAAGAATTACAGCGACTGATTGAAGAAGGCATGGGTTCCAGAAAAAATGATGCATCAGATAAAGCTAATCCTGATTTTCAGGCTTATGAGCATATATTTAATGCTTTAGAAACAGACCCTGACTTTGCCCTTTCTGCTGACTTTGCTGATAAAATAGTACAAAAAATTAGTTGGCGTCAAAGCATCAGGGTATTTGTCAATCAATTTTTGCTGGTAGCTGCTTGTGTAGTAGGTGGTATCGGCATAAGCATTGGTGCCATCTATTATGTTAATACAGATTTGGGGACACAGTTTCTACAAATGATGAACGAAGCCAAATGGATACTTTTTTTCGGGTTTGCTTTACTCATTATCATACAGTTTATAGATAAAATTTTCATCAGGCGGCCCCATCGTATTTTTACCCCTTTTTCATGAAAATAGCTCCAAAAATTTGTTTGTATTTGAAAGCACTGAATACCTTTCCTCTACTTTCTTTCTTCCGGCTTTTCCCATGTTTTCTCTCAAAGCCGGGTCGGCAATCAGTTTTTCCAGGGCTTCGTACCAATCATTGTCATTGGTACAAATAAACCCATTGGTTCCATCATCTACAATTTCGGTATTCACCCCAACCGGGGAAACCAAAGCCGGAATACCCAAGGCCATGTATTGTAAAGCTTTGAACCCACATTTTCCTTTTGCCCAGGGGTCGTTGGTCAGGGGCATTAGTCCAACATTGAAGGCCAGTAAATCATCAATTTCTGACGCTTTTTGCCAGGGAATAAAGGTAATAAAATCAGCCTGTTCATCGGGCGGGGCATTGGCAATTACCCGTAACTCAAAATCATAATGCTGGTACAGTTTTTCAAGTACAGGCAACAAAGGCTTCAGGTAGGGTAGTGTAGAATGTGTGCCTGTCCAGCCGATCACTAATTTATCTGTATTTTGGTTTTTCAGGCGGTTGTGTTGCTCTCTTGTGTCAATCGTGGTAGGGTTAAGCACCACATTTTCATTAAACTGACGGGCGTAATTACACAAATACTCATTACCACAGCTAACCTTATAACTCCACCGGCAAATGCCCTCTACCTTTTGATGCCACTTCAGCGTAGCAGCCATGCGGTTGGAGGCAGAAGTATTGGGCAGCCATATGGCATCATCAAAATCGTAGATAATTTTTTTTCTGAATACTTTAGCAATCATCCATTCTATCAGCGGTGGGCCAATGGGCGTGGCTTCCCGGTGAATAAATACATAATCGTAACGGTGCATCAGGAAAAGAGACTTGATCCTTCTTAAAAAACCCTTAAAAATACCGAAGGCTTTCTGAAATGTACGCCCCGGTTTGTACAGAATTTCCCAGGTTTTTTCGTCCAAAAATGCTTGAAGTCATAGGGGGTTCCTTTTTCCTGTAAATAGTTAAGGTATTGCTCAAAGCGGAAACGTTGCGAAGGGGCTTGCCCCTGCGGATAGGGAACCAGGAAAAGGATATGCATAAACCTATAAAAAAATTGTACATTTACAGATACTTAACAGTGAAAGTATCATTAACCCACAAATTTACCAGAAAATGTCAGTTCACCACCCATCTGAAGGTAGTAAGTCTGTCAAAAGAATTACCACACACCAGTTACAAACCATGAAAAAAAGAGGTGAGAAGATAGCCATGCTCACTGCTTATGATTACACCATGGCCCGCATTCTGGACACAGCCGATATTGATGTGTTACTGGTAGGTGATTCGGCTTCCAACGTAATGGCCGGGCACGAAACTACCCTGCCTATTACCCTGGACCAGATGATTTATCATGCTACCTCGGTAGTTCGGGGCGTGAACAGGGCTTTGGTAATTGTGGACATTCCCTTCGGCTCTTATCAGGGCAACTCATCCGAAGCTTTGCGTTCGGCCATTCGTATTATGAAAGAATCGGGCGCGCATGCGATTAAGCTGGAAGGCGGGAAAGAAATCATAGAATCGGTTGTGCGGATAGTGAATGCCGGCGTGCCGGTGATGGGGCATTTAGGCCTTACACCCCAGTCTATCTATAAATTTGGTACCTATACCGTACGGGCCAAAGAAGAAGAAGAAGCTGAAAAATTAATGGAAGATGCCAAGCTGCTGGAAGAAAGCGGTTGTTTTGGCGTTGTATTGGAAAAAATTCCGGCAACCCTGGCCAAAAGGGTTTCCGAAAGCCTGAGCATTCCCACCATCGGCATTGGGGCCGGTAAGGGTTGCGACGGACAGGTTTTGGTAATGCACGATTTACTGGGCTTAACCCATGATTTTAAGCCCCGTTTTTTGCGGCGGTATGCCAACCTGCACGACAACATCACTCAGGCTGTGGGAAGCTATATTACCGATGTGAAAGCCCGGGATTTTCCGAATGATGAAGAGAGTTATTAAATAACTTCCTGCTTTCTCAAATCCTTCATAATTTCAATAGTAGCGAGCACAATAGCCACCAGAAAACAGGGCTGGGCCACAAAAGTAAACAGGAACATCAGCACGGGCGTGGGGCTTATCAAAAAAGGAATGGTAATAAGCAGCCCTATGATGGTGAATATGCTTTCTATAAATATTTTTCTCATGGCTTTTCTTCGTAAGATTCCAGTTTTTCAATAGTCTTTTTCAGGCGACTGATTTCCTCAGGTGTGGCCGATAGCATCTCATAGTCGGGGTGCCCGGGTGTGCGCCTGGAAGGTTCGGGGTGCGCCCGCCCATGGCAATTGGTGCAGGCAATGGATTGTGTAGTAGCCATAATTTCCAGCACAGGCTGGTGCTCTTCCACTGCATGAAACTTTTGCGTACCCTCATGGCAACTCAGGCAGTTTTGGCTGTTAAACTCCCCCCGGTACCGAATAGGCTCGTGAGAGGTATCGGTTACATACCGCATCAAGTGACGGTAACCGTCCATTTTGGCCTTCATGGCTCCCTGAAAACCGTAATCTTTGTGGCAGGCATAGCAGGCATCTTTCCGTATCCACCCGTTCTGAAAGTGGCGTGCGGCCAGGGTAGTACTGGTATCACTGACCATGTCGTTGCCCATGGGTGCCATCATGTGGCAGGCCACACAGGCTTCCGATTTTTTAGTACTTACAAACACATGATAGTTGCCAAAAATCACCGCGAAAACGGGAATGATAATGATGCCTCCCAATGCCAGTAATTTTACCCGTCTGTCCAGATGATGGCGGTTTTTCCGTAACTGGTAAAAGATAAGCAGTTCGGCGATGAGGATCAGGATAGCAACAATGCTTAGTACATCCATAGTTATTGATTGCTTAGGGTTTCTACTTTGCTTACCGCTACGGCTGTAGTTTTATAATCCGGTTGTTTTGAAATTGAGTCAAAATCATCCGAAACGATGCGGTTGATTTTGAAATTGGCATCGTAAAAAGGAGCGAAGATAACTCCGGGTGTTTCATGTTCGCTAATTTCCATGAGACCTTCCATTTCGCCCCGGCTGCTGCTCACCCGTATTTTGTCACCATGTTGTAGCCTGAGACGTGCGGCATCCTGTGGGTGCATTCGGAACGTGCCCGGCCCGCTGGAGTGCGCCAGGGGTTCAATCCGGCCCGTCATGGTGCCGGTATGCCACTGTGAAATTACCCGGCCTGTTGTTAAAAACAGAGAGTGTTCTGTGCTGAGTGCTTCGTTGGAACGCACATACGGACGCAAAAAAACAATGGCTTTTCCGTCCGGATACCCATAAAAGTGGTGGTCTTTTCCTTCCGGCACAAAAGGGTCGCCGGATACATAACGGCGTACGGTGCCGGGATGGTTGGTATCGGGGCAGGGCCATTGAATACCGGGTTGCTGTTTGAGGCGCTCGTACGTAATGCCTTCAAAATTGTATTTGCTGTGGGCAGAAAAATGCCGGTATTCTTCCCATACTTCCTGTGGGGTTTTGGCAGCAATCAAATCGCCGTGGCCCAGGCGTTCGGCCAGGTCTACCAGTATTTGCAGATCTGACCGCGATTGGGCGTAGGGTTCCTGTAATTTTTGTATGAGTTGGTACCGCCTTTCCGTTTGTCCGTAAACACCCTCTTTCTCAATGTACAGGGCTGCCGGGAGCAAAACATCGGCATATTGTGCCGTAAGTGTATCTTTATAAACTTCCGAAACTACCAGAAAAGTTTTTTCCA
This sequence comes from Cyclobacteriaceae bacterium, assembly GCA_965230065.1. Classification (GTDB taxonomy): domain Bacteria; phylum Bacteroidota; class Bacteroidia; order Cytophagales; family Cyclobacteriaceae. The sequence goes on from OZ245942.1 coordinate 3,252,750, forward strand.
TTCCCGGAATGTACACATCGGCATTGGGCAGGCTCTGGGCCGGATTGGTACACATATTCAGCATCACTTTCACCTTTCCTTCATTCATGGCATTGAAAAGGGAAAGCGCATCGTAGCCGGGTTTTGGACTGATGGTGCCGGGAGGAACGCCCCACAATTCTTCTACTTCTTTGCGATCTTTTTCCTTTACGATCTTCCGCCCATTGGGCAACAGGTGGGCGAGAGAACCCGTGTCACGTACGCCCCCGCAGGCATTGCTTTGTCCGGTAAGGGAAAGGGGCGTGGCACCCGGCCGGCCAATCTGTCCTGTGATCAGGTGCAGGCTATTCAGGTTGTTGTTCAGAAAAGTGCCCTGTATCCGCTGGTTTACGCCCATCGTCCACATAGACATGGAAGCTTTTGAACTGGCAAACCAGAATGCGGCTTCCCTTATTTGCTTGGGGGAAATGCCCAGCTCAGGCGCTACTTTTTCCGGCGAATAATCTTGCAGGAAATTCTGGTAATCTTCAAACGATACCCGTTCTTTTCCGTCAGAAAAATTGACGTGCTTCGCAATGAAGTCTTCATCATGCAGCCCATCTTCCAAAATGGTGTACATCATGGCATTGAGCAGGAGCATATCGGTGCCGGGGATTACGGGCAGGTAAAGGTCAGCATGTTCGGCCGTCTTGGTTTTCCGGGGGTCTACCACAATGATTTTTACATTCGGGTTCACCTTTTTGCGGATCATGATGCGCTCCCATATGGGCGGGTGGCATTCATACGTATTGCTGCCCATCAGAAAGAAAACATCGGCATGGTCAATGTCTTCATAAGCGCCGGGCGGTTCGTCTTTGCCAAAAGTCTGGGTATACCCAAATGCCGCCGAAGCCATGCACAGGCGAGGGTTGCCATCCACGTTATTAGAGCCAATACCCGCTTTGAATAACTTATTGGCAGTATACGATTCTTCTATCAGCAACTGCCCCGAACCGTAAAACGCCACACTTTCCGGGCCATGTTCATTAATGGCTTCCCGGAACTTTTGTGCTACCAGATCCATGGCTTCCTCCCACTCAGCTTCTACCAGTTGGCCATTTTTGCGGATCATGGGCGTGGTTACCCGGCCTTCCCTGTTTTTCATCAGGAAATCCAGCGTTGAGCCTTTGATGCAGATTACGCCTTTGTTGTGTCCTTCCTGATTGCCCCGGATGCGCACCAGGTTTTTGGCTTTGTCCAGCCCCAACTGCACACTACACCCCGTGCCGCAGTAACGGCAAACGGTATTGTGCCAGGAGGCTACGGGGCCTTCATCTACCACAAATTCCGTAAGCGCCCACCCGCCACCGGCCAGTCCGGCTACGGCAGCAGCACCTCCGGATAGTTTCAGGAAAGAACGGCGAGAAAAACTATGAATTTCTTTATCGTCTTCAAAAGGCGGTTCATGGTGATTATTCGCAGTTGGCATGCTACAAAAAAGGTTGGGTTGTGAAAAAATCCTTCGGTGCTGAAATTAAGGGATAATCTTCATTATCCAAAGCAGGATGATTGATATTAGGGTAAGCGTAGATTATACGGGTAAAAGTGGGGCTGTTTTTTAAGCATCGGTGCGTTTTATGTTTATTTAAAAAAAGCCATTAGATTAGCATTCAAGATGCATTGCAGATAAAATGCATAGTGCACTTTATTCAGTTGTTGTGCCCCATTTGAAAAAAAGCCAACGCACAAGCAAAGAGTGCTGTCGCACACATTGCTTTTTGCCTCCCACACGACCTGAATGCTAACTATAGTATGTGGTGTAAAATGAAGACTAAAGATAGCTTTGTGCATACTAAAATTAGCAGTGATTACCGAATCAGAAATATTAAAAAAGTTTGGTGAAAGAGTCCGCCAATTAAGAAAGCAAAAGGACATTTCACAAGAAGAACTTGCTCATAGAGCGGATTTGCACAGAACGTATATCGGCATGATAGAACGTGCTGAAAAGAACATTACACTTCTGAATATCGAAAAAATCGCTGTTGCACTAGATGTTCCAATTAGTGACCTTTTAAAAGTGTAATATGCCAAGAAAGCGACTCTCAGATTTTAAAGACTATAAAAAAGCAGACCTACTAAAGATTGTTGAAGAACAGGCAGGTAAAGAAAAGAGTAAATCCCTAATGGTAGTAGCTGACAGGATTATTGATATACCAGAATATTCCTGTTCAATAAATATCAGAAAAGGAGAAGATGTAACAGACTTTATGACCAAATGGACGATAAAGTTTATCAATGGTTACAAAAATAGACCGTCCCAAAGAACAAGCAATCCCATTGGAACGCAGCACGATCCAATTTTGGACGAAATTATCTCAGCCCGTATTAAGAATACTACTGAAGACCTTGAAGCCATAAAATATGGACACAGACTTTCCATGTCAGCGGAAAACATTACAGGATCTCTTCTTGAAGAGTACATTGCGACTGTGTTGATAAAGTATGATTGGCATTGCTGTTGGGGTGAAACAATGAAAAGTATCGACTTTTGCAATTCAGATGGACAGCTACTACAAGTTAAAAATAGCGACAATAGCGAAAACAGTTCTAGCAAAACGGTACGTGATGGCACCGAAATTCAACATTGGTTTAGAAGGTTTTCAAGGACAGGCGACACGAATTGGCCAGCACTTAATGACTTGGTAGGAATTACAAAAGATTCAGTAAAGCTGTCCGAAGACTCTTTCCGCAAATTCGTTAGGGAAGCTGTATCCAATAACCCAGGTTCGGTCTTTCTTGAAGAAGAGAGTCCTTGGTACGGAGAAGATCAAGAAAATAAAGAAAGTTGATTCACTTCTTTTTCCTCAATGAGTTTTCGACTTCTATTTAAGAAGTCTCGAATAAATTCTTGGTCGGCAGTCTTTAAATATCTCGAATATTTGAAATTTGGTAAATTCTCTGAGACTTTACCTTTTTCAAGTTCCAAAATCAATCGTCCAATAGCTTCACCAACACTCACAGGAACTGCATTCCCTATTTGCTTGTACTTGTTGACAAGGCTACCTTTAATTTCCCAATTATCAGGAAATTCTTGAATTCGTTTATATTCTTGAACACTTAGCGGTCTGTCTTGCTCAGGGTGGCCCAAATCCGTGGCAGGCATTGCAGGATGAGTTACTAAAGTCGGTGAAGGTTTATCCCAATCTAACCTTCTGAAAAAACCTGTTTTTCCACCTCCTAAATGGTAGGATTTACCCAAAGCTTCTTTCTGCATTTCCTCACTTAGATTCCTCCAGTTTTGTCCTGCTTTGAGCATTCGATAATATTTTAGACGTTTTTCAGGAAATTTGATGAACTCCGTATTACTGCCATTAAGGTTGCTAATAGCATGTTTTAGCGTTTTCCATTCAGGAAGCCCAAAATCTCCATTTTGAGAATGAGTCGGTTTCAAATACGGAACCCTTTCATTTACTCTTGAGCAAATAATTATTACTCTTTCTCTAACTTGCGGTGTTCCATAGTTTGCTGAATTATAGAGATTAAATGAAAGCTGATATCCTGCCGCTTGCAACCTATTGTAAACATAAAACATGGTTGCACCTTTAAGCTCTTTTAGCTCAAATGGTAAATACTCCTCTTCCTCAGGCTTTAAGTCAATATCGTAGGCAGCAGACAAAAGACCTCTGACATTCTCAATTACAGCGAACTTTGGATTGATATTTTCAATTACCTCTATGAACTTTAGAAAGACATTTCCCCTATCGTCAGCTAATCCCATTCTCTTCCCTGCTGAACTGAACGCCTGACATGGTGGCCCACCAACAATCAAATCAACGTCTTCTTTTGACTTAAGACCAGCGTATTCAAGAATTTCCTCAGTAGTGTAAGCTCTAATATCTCCAATTAATCCTATTTCAGGATTATTCGCAAGAATAGTCTGACGACTTGCCTTATCAATCTCACAAGCCAAAAGAGTTTCGAATCCAGCATTGTGCAAACCGATATCTAACCCCATAGCACCGCTAAAGAAACTCAGAACATTAAAGTTTTTCTTTTGGGGTTTTATTGTGGACTTTTGATCTTGCATGCTGCTAATTATAGTATGCAAACTTAATGACAAATTTTCAATCTTCCAAGTATCCGCCATACACATTGCCAATTCCCACACTCCCAACACACAATCCAAAAATTGTCAATAAGTATGGCTAAATTCACGGATAGAAAAATAAAAAAAACGGGGCACAACAATGGCTAAGAAAACATGGGGCAGATAAGGCTTTCAGAAAGGTTCGTTCATTTAACAAACTTCAGTTTCGGTGGACAGGTAATCGCTTCGAAAGCCCTACGTTTCTTAGCCGAGATTGTTACGCCCACATGATCACCTCTAAACAACGGCTATGGCTTTGATAGCCTTATCAGTGATAAAAACCTTCTTGAAGCCTTGAGCAATACAAACCGTGTATTAGACCAATAGACGGTTTGTTTTACACCAATAAAGCTAATGTGTTAACTGATACGCACTGTAAGAAAAAGAAGGACGCAGGTTGCATAAGAGAATTGCGCAGCCTGCGAAATTTTCTAACGCAATGTGGAAAGGAGAATGGGGGTGTTGAATTGTCCCTTTCGCAAAGCAGTGCTGTTGCCTACTTTGGCCCTTACTTCCAGTCTGTAAGTGCCGGGCTTCAACTCATCCGGAACCTGGAACATAAGGCGGGTAGGCGTGTTTTGAAAGACTTGTGTAATGCGGGTTTCCTTCCCCTTTTCATCAACGAGAAAGATACCCTGCCTGATATCCGCTTCGTCTAACTTGAGGTGAACGCCTTCTATTTTGGCAGGCTTGCCTATGCTAAGCCCCGTATTTTGGCATTCCTCCACCAAATCATACACCCTTTTGATGGCAGGGTGCGGATTACTTGGACTTACTTTCTGGGTTTTCATGCCCCTTACTAAACTTTTCAGTCGTTTGCCTGGGTTTAGTTTCAATTCTATCTTATGCCTGCTTTTATGAAAGCGGTCATCCATTCCCGAAAACTTACCACCAATGCTTGTCGATATTTTGAAGTAAGGGGTGTGCAGGTTGCTGCCTTCATGAAGGATACGCTCAAGTTCATCTGCAAAGTATTCAAAGAAAGCCAGTAAATCTGAGTGGGAATACCGTCCCCTTGAAGAACGTTCCATACGGTTGGCCAGGTCTTCCAGAGTATAGATTTGCCTGGGGCGGGTAGTGGCCATGTATTCCTTCTTGCGGAAAGGGTTTTCGTATATTGAGTACTTCAGTGCCATATGCATTGTTTCGTTATTGCCAAGATGCCCGGCCAGAGAAGAAAATAAAAATATAACGATAGGGAAACCTTACATACAGTGAATATTTTCATAATACTGTTGCCTGCACATAAGGTTTCCCCGGATAAAAAGGTTCAATTAAACCTGGTCCGGAACAACAAAGCCTTCCCGGTAATTCCGGGTTAGCATTTCGTCTGCTTCGGGATCGTTCACAAATGTTTCAGACTGCGGATTGAAGGTCAACACACGGTCCAGCCTGTACGCGATATTGCCAAGGTGCGCCAATCCTGAGGCAAGGTGCGCGGTTTCTACCGGGCCGTTCAGTATAGATGCATCATGTTTGCGAACAGCCTCGATAAAGTTGGCAAAGTGGCCGTCAGTACCGCCGATACCCCGGTCCATACCTGTTCCCGACTCTCCGCCATCTTCGCCTGATTGCCCCGGGGTCCTGTCCCTGCCCAAATACGTCTTATACTTATCATAGCCATCTACAACGAGTATGCCTTTGTCACCATAAAATATATTACCCACTGTCACTCCTTCTTCGGTGTTGGTACACCAGGGGCGCACTTCAAACTGGATAATCTTACCTTCATCGGGATATTTATAGACAGAAGTCAGCACTTCCGGCACTTCTTTGCAGTCATCCCACAAAAATTTGCCACCCATGGAAGTGATTTGCGTTGGGAGGCCCACATCCAGTCCCCACATACAAAGGTCGGTTTCATGGATTCCCTGATTACCCACATCGCCATTGCCGTAGTCCCAGTGCCAGTGCCAGTTATAGTGCACAAGGTTTTCGGTAAAAGGGCGTTTTGGTGCAGGGCCGGTCCATAGGTCATAATCGATACCATCAGGCACCGGGGAAAATCCTTTGTCGCCAATATCCGCTCTCCAACGGAAAACCAGGCCGCGTGCCATGTAAACGTTCCCTATATATCCATCACGCAATAACCCGATGGCCTCATTAATAGCGGGTGAGCTTCTTAACTGTACCCCGTGCTGCACTATTCTGTCGTACTTGTGTGCAGCTTCCACCATTTTGCGGCCTTCCCAAATATTATGCGAGCCCGGTTTTTCAACATATACATCCTTACCGGCCTGGCAAGCCCATATGGTAGTAAGGGCATGCCAGTGGTTGGGTGAGGCAATGCTGATTACATCAATATCTTTATTTTCAATAACGCGGCGCAAGTCCTGCTCAAGCTCCACATCCTTATTGTATGTTTCTTTAAACTGGGTTTGACGTTCTTTGAGCAGGTTCATGTCCGGATCGCATAAAATAGCCACATTGACATTATCCTGATTCATCAGCCCACTGATGTGGCTTTTGCCCCGCCCATTGATACCCAATACAGCGGCATTGATGCGGTCATTCGCCCCAAAAGCTGTGGATGAAATGATGGTGGGTGCTACAATTGCAGCGGATCCCGCTGCGGCCGATTTTTTTAAAAAGGTTCTTCTTGATGGTTCCATGTAATTTGTTTTATGTTTTGAGTTTTATGTTTGACCCCTGTCCACTTGTGGAGGAAAGAAAGGGCAAAATAGTTTTACTGTTTTTAAAATACAAAAGGCCGGTTGATATTTGTTAAAAATCAGCCGGCCTTAAGTTACTTTTTTATGATTTTCTAAAGTAGGGCGGCTCAGCGACCGGGCTGTCGATACAGCCGCCTTACAAATACAATTATTACTTATCTCTCTCCCCAATAGCTTCCATAGGGTCTACATTGGGAACGCCCGCAGGTTGTACCTGGTGGGTTAAGGGTTCTACATTATTTTCAGAACCATTGTAGCCCGTGGTTTGGTTCAACACATTTTCCACATTACCCACAATGTAATCCTGGTACACAGGCCAGAAAATATGCATCGGGTCCATGGTGTATTTTGTGGTTGGGTAAGTCGCCCAAGGAACCTCATTCCTGAAAAAGGAGTTTTTTTCCATCATCCTGTCATAATAGAAACTACTCGCCGACAACGACTTTTCAATATCATTACCAGTCAATGAGTAGGTTTTGCCATTGTAAGCGGCTTTTCCGGTTTTGGCCAGTATTACCGAAATACGCACAAGCTCATCGTGCCGGTATTCTTCGCCAAATAACTCCCGGTTGCGTTCATCCAGAACAGCACCAATTCCCTCCATTTGTACGTCTCCCGGAGTATACATATGGATGGCATTGGCACGCTCCCGAATGGTATTTATGTCCTGTGTTGCCCCGGCGAAATTGTCTTGCCAAAACCGGGCTTCAGCCCGCACAAGGTAGGCTTCCGCTACCCGCATGATGTACATGTCCTGCTTTCCTCCATCCTGCCTGTCAGGGCGTTGTTCTACATTGGGTGCATAGAATTTGTACCTCGGATAGCCATACCAGCAACGGATGGTATCTTTGCACAACAGCACTCCATTATGGTACAAACGCAGGGGTTGCAAATAAAATTCTGCGGTGGCTTCACTTTCTAATAAAGATGGGTTATCGTACAATACATCTTCCATTTCAAACCAGTTGCCATCTTTGTGGCGGTAGTCCTGCTCGTCTACTTCCCCTTTAAAGTTCCACACATCGTATTGTGAATAATCGGTGAGGCGGCCAAAGCCTTGTCCCCGTCCCCACTTTTGCATCATTTTTCCTCCACTTGGCCCGGTTCCCTGCTGTACATTGGTGCCAATAATAGAGCCAGTGGGTGGTGCCTGCACGCCCAGGTTGGTACTCACAAAGTTGGGTCCCCAGGCACGTATCCTGGCCGATCTTCCCTGTGAGCCTAATACAAACGGCTCGTTTACAATGAGCCAGATGCCTTCCGGGTTGCCGGTCTTTTGCGCGCCTTTGTTCATGTGCAGGGAGTTGATGGCATCGGCAGATACAAAACCGCTCTTGCCCGGGTATCTTTCCCCGGTAAACGGGCTGAACGTATTGGCCACTTCTACCGAATCCATGGTTACATCACCATCGGTCCATAGCCTCACTTCTCCACTGTTCAGCAATTGGTTCATTTGCTCTTCCGCGTCGGCAAACCTTTCGTTCAGCATGTAATACTTGGCGAGCAAAATCCTTACGGCTGATTTTGGTGCCTGGCCAATCGGTAATTCGCTTTTAGGCTTTACATGTTGCACCGCATATTCAAGGTCGGTGATCATCTGATCCCAGATACCCTGCATGTGGAAAACCTTGTAATCCCTCCTCGCTTCGGAAACTACATTGAGCGGAAAGGCCACATTGCCAAATTCCATGGTAAGCTGGAGGTAGAAAAAGGCACGCAAAAAGTAGGCACTTCCCAACAGGTGGTTCCTTTCCGGGTCATTTTGCCCTCCTTCCCATTCCGGGTTATCGATGTAATCAATCACCGTATTACAACTCTTGATGTACTGATAGTTTCTTGCATAGAATGACCTGGCACGTCCCGCATCATTATCCCGAGCATTGATAGGGGTGGCATACGTTCTCAAATCTACAAATGCATCGGGCTTATCGGTGGCACTCACTACTGAGGCATCGCTCATGTTATGGTTAAACAACAGCTCTCGGTTGTCACCATTCCACTGATCAAAAACGCCTTTCAATGCCCGTTCCAAAGCAGTTTGTAGCCCGGCAGCATCTATAAAAGTGTTTTCAGGGCTTAAGAAAGACAATGGCTCTTCTTCCAGGAATTCATCTCCACAGGAAACCGAAAACATCAGGCACACTGCTACGATTACCCCTTTTAATATTTTTATATTTTTCATCACTAAATTATTTTCTTGTTAAACATTTTATATAGCGTTTAAAAATAAGTTGTTGCATTTTACACGGACTGAGAAGTCCGTGCTCCGGAGTGCGGACTTCCCAGTCCGCATCTGTTTTTTTGACAACTTATTTTCTAGAAGGTAAAATCCAGGCTGAAGGAATAGGTCCGGGGCATTTCCCTTTCTGATTCAGGGTCACCCATGATCCAGTCTGTCAGTACCGCTGCATTTTCGATATTAAAAGCAAACCGTACCCGCTCGAATTTAATCGTCTCTAATAAGCTGGGTGGCAGGCTGTAACCCAGAGATACATTTTGTAAGCGCAGGTAAGATTTTGACACATATACTTCGTTGCCAAAGCTGATGGAGTTAATCCTGGCAGCATCGTTGATCGGGTTGTTGGGTGTCCAGTAAGGAATGTCAAACCAGTTGTGGTTTTTGATATATTCCTGCCGGTTGTTAAATGGATAGTTTGTTCCGTCTTTATATCCCAATTTGGCCAGGAATACAATGCCTAAATCAAAACCTTTAAATTCTATATCATTCCGGAAGGTAATGTACCAGGGGTTGTTGTCTAAACCCAGAAATACTTTATCATCTACGTCGATATTACCATCCTGATCCTGGTCAACAATCCTGAAATCGCCCGGGAACAAGCCGTATTCCGCGGCTTCCGCTTCTTCACCTAATTGATAAACCCCGTCAAGCTCCCAGTCCCAGATTATGTCTTTGTTTTCACCAATAAACCATCCGTTTTGCAGGTCATCAGGTTCTCTAAGCACGGGGTTGCCATTGCTGTCTGTTACTGGGTTTCCATCCGCATCGGTAACCGGAATAGGGTCGTTGCCCAATGTGGTAATTTCGTTCACAGCGTAGGTAACATTGAAGGTGCTGGTCCATATAAAATCACCAGAACTGATATTGGTACTGTTCAAACCAAGCTCAAACCCATGATTGCGTAAATTCCCTATGTTTGTTTTGGCTGAAGGCAATCCGGTAAGGTCAGGTAGTTTTTGGTCCAGGAGCAAATCTTTCGTTTCTGAAGTATACACATCAAAAGAACCGCTTAGTCTACGGTCAAATAAACTAAAGTCAATGCCTAAATTATAAGCCTCGTTCCTTTCCCATGACAAATTAGGGTTGGCTATGCGGGTTATTTCCACATAAGGAGCCGGGAAATAACCGCCATCATAGTTAAGGTACAGGTTGTTGCTCAGGCGGGCATAAGCATTGTACTGTTCCAAACCGCTGCTGTTGCCGTTTATACCCCAACTGGCGCGTAGTTTCAGGTAATTGAGCCAACTGGGACCACCAGCCATAAAGCTTTCATTGGTGAGAGTCCAGGCGGCTGACAGGGATGGAAAATTACCATACAAATTTTCCGCTCCAAACCGGGAGAAACCGTCCCGCCGGATGGATGCGGAAAAGTTATAACGGTCGGCAAAGGCATAGTTGATTCGGCCCATCACCGCTGTACGTGAATTCACTTCATCTATATTCACAGGAATGTCATCAGCCTCAAAAGGTATAGAAGGGTTTAGACCGAATGCCAGCCCATGATACCCAAGAGCCTCCGTAGGAGAGAAATCGTTGGTGGTTACATACGTTTCCCATCTTGAATTTTTCTCGGCATTGTACAGGGCGGTTACTGAAAACTGGTGGTTTCCAAAAGTTTTATCCCAGCTCAGGATATTATTAAGCTGCCAGGAAAATTCCTGATTGTGCCGTCTGGTTGCGTTTCCAACCGCTTGTTGGGGGTTATCACTGCTATTGAAATCAAACCTTTTTCTGATGTCAATTCTAGGCGTATAGTCGATACGGAAGGAAAAACCCGCCGGAAGGTGCGCCTTGGCATAGATGGTAGGGTTGATCATGTACCTGTCATAGAGGCGGTCGTTGAAGGATGGAACGATATAGGGATTGCTACGGTTTGACCCGGCACTTTGGTCATTCAGGTTTTCCGGGGTGCGGGGTTCGCCATTGGCCCAGGGCTGGTCATACGGTGAAGCTGTGCGGTACCCCCCACTTTCAATGGGGTCCCGTCCTTCATTCTGGTAAGCGAAGTTGGCATTTACACCCACATTCAGGAAGTTAGCCACTTCCATATCCAGGTTCAGGCGGGAGGTGATGGTTTTAAAACTCTCCCACTTTTGCACCGATTCCCTGTCGCTATATCCCAGGGAATAGTAATACGATACTTTTTCGTTACGTCCTGATACACTCACGTCATAGTCCTGCCTCACGCCGGTTTGGAAAAGGAAATCCTGCCAGTCGTAGGTAACACCGGCATTAAAGTTTTCTTTTTCAATCTCCCAGAAACCAAAATTATCTACCCAAACACCATCGATTACCGCGGGGTCTGTTTCCCCCGGAATACCGTTTGCATCCAGCCAATCATTCTGGAATTCAGCGGGTACATTTGAGTACCTGTCGAATTTAGACCAGGGATCCGTGGAGGTACTGGTGATTGATTCATTCATATCGGTCAGCCAGTTCAGTACTTCATCCCCACCTTTGAAGGTCTCAATACGTCTTGCACCGGTTACCAGACCAATCCTTGAGCTAACACTGATGCGAGGCTTTCCAAATTGCCCTTTTTTTGTGGTAAAAATCACCACACCGTTGGTGGCCTGTGATCCGTAAATGGCGGCAGCACTGGCGTCTTTCAGTACGTCTACACTCTCTATGTCATTGGGGTTAATCTCTGCCAGGTCTCCCTGAAAGATCACACCATCCAACACAATAAGTGGTCGGTTGGCTGCATTTTCGTCGTTATTGTCAGCTTTAATGGAGGCATCCCCACGGACTTCAAAGTCTGCAACACCCCTTGCGTCTGTAGCATATCCAACCTGCATACCTGGCACGGTAGTCCTCAGTATTTCTGAAACAGATCCGGGCTTATATTTTGCTACTTCATCGGCTTGCACGTTTACTATAGCCCCGGTAACATCCTTTTTCTTGGAGGTACCGTAACCAATCACCACAATTTCTTCCAGGGAGGTGATGTCGGGGTCTAAGGTGAGATTGATAACCGATTGGTTTCCCACGGCTATTTCCTGGGTAATGTAACCCACTGAACTGAAAACAAGGGTGGCGCCTTCATCGGGTACTGTAACGGCGTAATTGCCATCCACGTCGGTAATTCCCCCGGTATTGGTGCCTTTCACAATAACATTGACGCCGGGGAGTCCTTCTTCTGTGTCGCCGGCTAAGACTGTACCGGTTACTTTCTTTTCCTGAACTGTTTCAGTAATTGTTTGCTTCGCATTGTCTGGTTGATTTTCAGAATTGGCATTCCGTTTTAGGGTTGCCAATTCCTGGGCATGCACCACAGTTGCAAAGCCAACTGCAATAGCACAAACTGCCCAGGATTTCCTAAGTAGCTTTTTCATCATAGAGGTGGTTAAGTTAATAATTAATTGAGTATTAGTTCACGCGGCTCCCCGTCACCGTGACGCGGCGGGATTCCCCATGCAATTGAAATATAAAGTCTTGATATCTACCAGTGAAAAAGCTGTTCGGAGCTTTATCTCCGTGGTGGTTATATTGATTTTTCTTTTGAACCTGGGCGGGAAGTGTGAACAAAAAAGTCTTGACGAATTGTGGTACAGGCATCTTGCCTGTCGAGGCCCGGCCTGTACAGGCGAGACGCCTGTACCACAGTGTTTTGCATCCGACAAAATATATTTGTCTGCACGGAACGGATAAGTATTGGCTTCTTTTGAAAGTGCAACTAAACTTTCCTGGCGATCTGCCACAGTACGGGCAAAATGCTCAACGAGGTTTTTACTTTGTGCTTTCAATTCTTCCGGGTCAGGTGGTTGTGCAGAATGAATTGTTACAAATAATAAGTCCAATAAAAAAAATAATATTAATAATTACCAGAAAAAGGCAGTAAATATTGAGAAATTGAAAATAATACAAAACAGTCCACAACTTTGGGTAAGCGTTATTAGGCAGTAAAGCCTCACCACTGCCTATGCTACTCTTTGTGAAAACAACATTAAAAATATGCATCACAAAGTAGCCTGATACAGCCTTTTTTTATCCAAAAGGGTGATTTTCATTCTGTCGATATCTATCAGGCCTTCTTCTTTGAAATCTGCTAAAGTACGGCTCACAGTCTCTTTTACAGTACCCGTAATACTTGCCAGATCCTTTTGGGACATGGTAATAATATGGGGTGGTCCTGTTTCCGCATCCTGAGTGGCCAGTTTCAGCAGGGCTTCTGCTACGCGTTGCCGCACCGAATGATAAGCAACTTTCAATAACTGTTGTTCTCTCTCCACCAGGTTATGGGAGAGCATTTTGATAAACTTTCCGGCTACATCAGGGTTTCCATAGAGCAATCTGAAAAAATCTTCCCGGGGAATAAGGTATACTTCTACTTCTTCCAAAGCAGTGGCGCTTTCTGTATAAGTTCCTGATTTTTCAAATAATGCCATATACCCTAAAAAGTCGCCTGGTCCCAGGATATCAGTTACAAAATCTTTCCCGTCTTTGGTGGTTTTGTAGGTTTTTACCCTGCCCCGGTTAATAAAATAGAGCATTTGGCATACACTTCCTTCCAAAAAAATATCAACATATTTTCTGAAAGTTTTCAGTTTTCTCTGTTTTGAAAGGTCTTTTAACTCTTTAAAAGCCCTGGCTTCCTGATAAAACTGATTGAGGCCATCAATATCTTGAGAGAATTCTTTCCTTATTACTTCACTTTTGCGTAGGCGGGACTCCACCGCATCCAGGAGTTCCATTTCTTCAAAGGGCTTGGTGAGATAATCATCGGCCCCCAGGTTCATTCCTTTGCGTATGTCTGTTTTTTCAGATTTGGCCGTGAGGAAAATAAAGGGAATACTGGCAGTTTCAGGCCTTTTGCTCAGGATGTGCAGTACGCCGTAACCATCCAGGCCTGGCATCATGATATCGCAGATAATCAGATCGGGCAGGGAAGATAATGCTTCTTGTATGCCTTCCTTACCACTTTCAGCCGTAAGTACTTCATATCCAGCTAATGCCAGTATGTCGGCGGTCGTCTCTCTCACATCGCGATTATCTTCAATTAACAAGATTTTTTTCATGCTTGTGTGTGGTTCGTTTGCTCCAGGGGTAAAGTAATGGTGAAGACAGTGCCTTTGTCTAACTGGCTTTCTACAGTAATCTCACCCTGCATGAGGTCTATGTATTTTTTAACGATGGGCAGCCCCAGTCCCGTGCCCTGAATATTGGTGGCATTGCGTGCCCTGAAGAAGAGGTCAAACAGGTGCTTATGTTCATCTTCAGGAATGCCCACGCCCTTGTCTGCTACTTTTACGCTAACAGCCTTTGCCTGTGTTGCGAAAATAATATCAACCGGTTTGCCTTCCGGAGAATATTTCAGTGCATTGGAGAGTAAGTTCAGGAAAATATTCCGGACAAACTGTTTGTCGAGGTTCACCTGGATTACCTGCTGACGGGAAGTAATATTTACCTGTTGTCCAGGCTTTTGGGCATGTTGCAACTCCTGTACAATGGTTCTCATAAACTCAACCAGGTCAAACACTTCATTATTTACGGTAACCTTTCCTTCTTCCAGGCGGCCCAAAGAGAGGAATTCATTCAAAATATCCGTCAGGTTTCTTACGCTCGACCTTATCCTTTCTACATTTTTGATCCTTTCGTTTTCATGGCCGGGTTCATTTTGTCTGGCTATCAGGTTGGCGGCTGATAAAATGGTACTGAGGGGCGTTCTGAATTCGTGGGAAGCCATAGATACGAAGCGGGATTTCAGTTCTCCCAGCTCTCTTTCTTTTTTGAGCGCTTTGAACATCTCCATTTCCGTGTGTTTCTGTTCTGTAATGTTAGTGAATACAAACAGCACCAGGTTGATGTGTTGGTGTTCATCGTGCAATGGCATGGTATTCACCCGGTAAATCTGGCTTTGGTGGCTTATTTCATACGAAAAGTTTTTTCCTTCAAAAGTGTTTTTTGCATAGGTCGCCATATGTTTTTTCCATTGGGCAGAAAAATGCTCCATTTCACCGATAAGCTTTCCTTCCATCGTTTCAGTGCCCAGGCCAATCTTTTCTAGTTCTTCTCCTTCCATGAATACGATTCTCAAATCTGCATCCACCACGGCAATCATCACATTTGGGAAGTATTTTGCAATGGCCACATATAGGGCGTGGTTTTTCTGAACCTGTGTATCTATATTTTTAGGCTGTTTCATACCGGGCATTCTTTTTTGATTGTGGTTCTATTTAAGAAGAAAACTTTGACAAAGCTGTTTTAGTGTCCAAGTGGCTTGCCACTTCAATTAGCTTTGTCAAAGTTCAGGCTCAATATCTTTCCTACCAAAGGAATTAAAGTAACTCAACTTATCAAAAATATATCGGCATTTAGATGACGAAGATCAACAAACCTGAATGATGCAGGTCGTACTTCTTTTGTTGTTGCCTGGCTAACTTTGAAAAGCATGCACAATTACACTGTGCAGCTTCATTAGTCTTGCTAAATAATGTAGGCCGGTTCACCGACCGCGCTGTCGGTACAGCCGGCTTACAAATATTTTTAGGACAAATAATAAAGTTATGACAGTAGAAAGGCAACTTATAAAAAGCAGGGATAGCATGGTGCTGAAAGGAGTAAGCATCGTTGCTTTTGGCCTGGTGGCTTTGTGCTATCCGGGAGAAGAAATTTATACCATGATGCCTGCTTTTGGCATTCTGGCTACATTTAACGGTTTGGCTATTATTTTCAATGGTTTATGGTTTAGTAAAAGTGGCAGCCGATGGAAAAGATCATTGATAAGAAATGGTATGATAGAAATGCTAATTGGCGCAACTGCTATTTTGTGCCTGGTTTTATCCATACCTGTTTTTATGGAATTGATAGCCATTTGGGCAATTTTTACCGGAAGCATATACATAAACCGTTTTCGTAAGCTAAAAAACAAACAGTTTGTCCGGGGCATCATGGTTGCAACGGGTATCATTTCAGTGGTTTTCGGGGCATTTGTGCTCATCAACCTTCAGGCAGGGCTTGTTCCCTTCACTTATGAAGTGGCCATATTTTCCCTGCTTACCGGAAGTTGTACAACTTATGCTTTTGTAAGGCTGGGGAAAATGCAGGAATATTTAAGAAATACACCCAAAAAAATTCATTCACGAAAAACAACAGTATATTATGATAGAGCCTATTAAAACCCAAAGAGAAGATGTGGTAGGTTTTCGTATTGACGGCACTACCTCTGCTGTCGATATACAACCCTTGCTGGTTTATTTGACTGAAAAACTCAGGCAGTATAAAAAACTCAGGCTATTGGTAGAATACGCTGACCCTGATGGTTTTTCTATAGATACGTTTTTAGAAGACCTGAAATACAATTTTGGACATTGGAACAACTTTGAAAAAACGGCCATCATTACGTTCAGCGAATGGCTTGAGCAGGCTGACCAACTGGCACATGAACTGCAGGAAACACAGGTGAAAAGCTTTCATTATTCTGAAAAAGACCAGGCATGGCAGTGGGTTGAAACATAAGAGTTAATCTTTAATTATAAAATTATGAAAGAACTAATAATAAATAGGCTGGATGCCGAGCGCATCATGCAAAATATTTCCAAGTTCAAAAGTGGAAAACCTTATTCTGTGAGTGATATTGAAAGGTTGGTTGAAGAGCTCAATCGCGCAACCGTGATGGCGCCAGAAGAAATGCCATCTGATATCATCACCATGCACTCTGTGGTGAAAGTGAAATATGTGAATAATGACAAGTCTGTTACTTTACAGCTTGTATACCCGGAAGAAGCCAACATTCAGGAAAATAAAGTTTCTATTTTCGCCCCCATTGCCACGGCTTTGCTGGGGTACAAAAAAGGGGATATTATCAATTGGCGGATTCCCGGTGGGAAGGTCAAAATCAAGGTGGAAGACATCTTGTACCAACCCGAGGCCGCCGGTGAATTTCAGTTATAGGCATATACCGATCTGACCACGCAATGTAGCCAGATCGGTCATATCTATTTCCAAAACTCATCTTCCGTATTTTCCTGAAATTTTTCTTCGGTATGCTTTTCGCTAACCAGTTTTAATTGTCCTTCCGTGGCAATTTCCTGAATTTCGTTGAACAAAACCCGCTCTTCAAACCGGATATGCTTTTCCAGTTCTTCTTCAATCAGGCTCAGCGATTTTTCAATTTCTTCCTCATTTTCAAAAAGCCTTGTTAACCTCCGGTGCTCTGAGAGGGCTTTCTTTACCAATTCATGTTCATTGCCAAGTATGGGGAAAATATACTTTTCTTCTACCTCAAAATGAGGCTGGATGTGGTTTTCAAAAAACCAGTCGGTATATTTTTTCATCCTTTCTGCTTCAACCCCTTTGCTAAAACCTGTCCTTATTTTCCAACATAAAAGCAGGCTTTGGTGATGCTCACGGCTTATGGGCTGCAACGATTTATTTCTCTTGATAGGCTTCGTTTTCATGGTCTGTATATTTTTAATCAACAAGCGCCTGCTCCAGTGCAATGGCTTTCGGAAACAAAATATTGTTTTCCAAATGGATATGCAAGTGCAAATCTTCCTCAAACTCTTTCAGGAGACCAAAAGTAACCCGATAGGTATTGCAGGCATCGGCAGGGGGAGTATACTGGTTGGTTAATGCGCTGATTTTGCGAAACCGCTCACCCTCTGCATCATGTTCCTCTTCCATCATGGCAATGGGGTTTTGGGCCGTGCCAAAATGGGGATTTCCCTTTTCCCCGGTTTTCACCATTTTTTTGATATACGGGAAAAGGATAAATTCTTCTTTCTTCATGTGGGCGGCCAGTTCCCCTGCACTTTCATTGAATTCGTGCTGCACTTCAAATAATTCGGGGTGGCGGTCGCCATGTACTTTGCAGATTTTATCGATATAAGGCTTGAGTTGCCCAATGGCTGCTTCCACATATCCATGATGTTTTTCCTGGATGTGATCGGCCAGGCGGTCCAGCTCCCATTGGTTATAATCAGGGGCATTGTCATTGGAATCTTCCTGGATAGCTTCCAGCTCATTCCACACTTTTTCAGGGTCTATGCCTTTTTTTTCGCAGGCTTCCTCTATGGTGCGGTTGCCCTGGCAGCAAAAATCAATACTGTATTTTTGAAAGACAGCCGCTGCACGGTAATCATCGGCTACAATTTCTCCTATGATGTTATTGGCTATGGTTTTCATAATTTTTATTTGTTTTGTTTATTGTTCAAATTCAATTTTTGAGTCCAGTGTCATTACCCCGATGGCCTGAAAATCTGTTTTTAGCAAAAGGCTGTGATTTTCTTGGGCAGGTATAATGAAATAATCCCCTTTTGAAAGTTTATACTCCCGCTCATGCATATAGAGAATGGCTGCGCCTTCCTGCACAATTACTACAGTTTCCTTAGTGGTGCGGTGCAAAGGCATTTTCATACCTGCTTTTCCGGTTATTTGTAATACTTTGAACGAATCCCCTGCATTCAGAGCGGTCATCTGCGGTTTATCTGATTTATTCATCATGTCTTTGTATTGTGAATTGTTTCTTCTCCCCAGTTTGCCAATTCATCTGCAGACCATAAGTGGGGAAAGAACTTACGCTGCTGATATTTGGGGTGTAAATATTTCTTCCACTGGCTACCTCCGGTGGCGGTTTTTTCTTTTCCGCGGGCATCCAGATAATATTTGGCCGTGTCCAAATGTACCAATGGCCATTTCACATTATATAAGTAGTCAAATTGGCGTAAAGCTTTTTTCAAAGCCCCTGGAAGCTGACAGTCCATGTCCAACACTTTATCTTCAAGGGTTTTTCCTTTTATGCTTTTGCCCAGGTTTATGAACTGGTCCTGGTATTTTTCTTCAAACTGCCTAAGGGTATATGTTTTCTCTCCGGTTTCTCTGTCAGTACCTGCACTCTTCCAATAAATATGTTCGAAGAGTTCTTCCACCGTCGGATTGCCGGACAATAACTTTTTACTTTCCTTTCCAAGTAGGTTTTCCAGACGGGTACAATGTAATTCTAAGAACCGGAACTGGGCGCACTGAAAACCAGAGGCTGGAGTTAGTGTCTTTCTGAATTGTACATAATCATCATAATTCATTCCCTCTCGCATGATGTCAAAAGAGTTGATCAGCAAACCTGTATAACGATTGAGCCGGTTTACTTTATCTTCAAGGAGGCTGGCACCCACGGCAGCATTGCCAGCAACCTGTTTTATCTCGTGCAACATCATTTTCATGACCAGTTCTGTCACCTGATGATATAAGATAAAGATCATCTCATCTTCAAAACCAGTGCGGGGCCTTTGCAGTGACAACAGTGTTTCTACTTCTATGTAATCCCAGTAGGTAATGGGTTTTGCATGATAGAGCCCTTCCAGATGGGTAGAAAGGTCTTCTCCCAATTGCTGGTATTTTTCATTTAATTTTTTCCCTATTCCGTTTTCAAAAACCATAGTACATTATTTAAGCAGCCTAAGCCCAAAAATGAAAAGACAACTTACTTTAACGATTTCGGCTGCCACATAATAAATGTGCAAACCCGATGAGGCCGGCGGTTGTCCCTGTATATGCATTTCTACCCTGGCATCCAAAGCTGGCAGGAGCCAGAATGTTTGCAGTAACAACAGGGCAACCGGGATATAAACAAGTACCGCATTGGCCGAAGTTAAATTACCCGATCCTATCAGGTTAATGCAGAGGGCGATTGCAAAAACCCACTCCACTTTATTCAATACATTGAATACCAGGCGGCCAATAGCCAGGCCAACAGGGAGGGTAACACCCGGTGCCCTGAATTTTAGCCATGCTTCCATAAAGCTGATGGCGCATACAAAGCCAATCCAGAGAAACACGGCAACTACCGCAACAGGATATTTAACTTCTGTATTCATAGTAAGGGCTTAGCGGGATTATTTCTGTAATACTCAATTTTATACAGGAACATTTCGGCCATACGGGCAGCGCGCCATTTGGCTTCTTCGGCTTTTTCACCTGTAAAATTTTCGTCTACCGTTTCATAAAAGAGAGTGATCCATTGGTCGAAATGTTCTTTGCCCACTGGTAGCAAGGCGTGGGGTGTAAACGGGCTGCCGAAGTAGGTATGCTCCTTTAGCAGAACGGTTTGCCAGAACTTATACATTTTTTCCAGGTGCTCCGCCCATCGGTCACCAATGCGTTTGTTAAAAATGGGTGCCAGCAATTCATTCTCCCGCACTTTGCCATAAAAGCGGTCAACCAACAGTTTAATATCTTCTAGCTGAAGTATGTTCTTTTTTGTTTCCATCAGAAAAATGATTTATAAAATTCAGGGGTTGAGTACATAATGAAATAAAACAGGGCAAAACCGATGAACCCAATCACAATGGCCCACACCCAGGCTGGTATGCCTTTGGGGGTTTCGGAGCCGGTTACCACAAATTCGTCTTTGCGCTCACTTCCGTAGGCATTGATGGTAATGGCAACCTGGTCATCCACCACCTCATTGGATTTTAACCCAACTACCGCTATCTCAGGGCCATTGCGCACTTCGAAAGGTATTATTTTTATCCCTTCCACATTACTGGAAGATTTGGCCACTATTTTTAACCGGTGTTTGCCGTCAGGAATTTTCGTGGAGTCCATTACAAATTTTACCGGAGGGCGAAACTCTGCGAATGGCTTGGTTTCATCATCCAGAAATACCTTAATGATGCGGTTATCCCCTTTGGGTTCAGTATCTTTCATCTACTACTATATTTTTGATATGGTCCAGTTGTTTTTCGCCCGGCCTGATAAGAAATTTAAGGCTATAAATAAGCGTAATTGAAACAATGATGACCCCTACAGTAATGATGACAAAGTCCAGGTTACCTTGTGGCCCCGTCCCGTGTGTAATACCCTGCAGGGCTTTGGGCTGGTTTTGCCCGCATACCGTACAGGCAAGTACAGATTGAACTGACATTGTTAAAATAGACAAAACTATCAAACTTAGTTTCTTCATTTTTTCCAGTAATTATTTGCCGCAGCAATGGTTTGAAATTCGGTAGCTATCACCTGGGCAGAAGCAATCAGTTGGGCAGTATCATTCGCATACTCCGGCCTGAGTTTCTTTCTTACCTCTGCATCTGTTTGTATGGCTGCAATGGATTTTCTGGCCAGTTTGATCGCCAGTTGGCGGCCTTCCATGGGTGTGTTGGTCATTAAGCTTGGCAAATAGTTTTCTGGGTTTTCCATAATTTTATTGTATTTGGTTCATTACTAAATCTCTGATTTTTTTTACCTCATCTGCAGTTAAAGTTGGTGCATCATTGCCCCAACTTGAACGCTCGTGGTTGGCGATGGCGGCAATCTCCTCATCGCTCAGTTGATCGGCAAAGCCGGGCATTTGTGCAAACTCGGGTCGGGCATCATAACCTTGTAGCATGATACGCACCAGCAGATCAGGATCCTCATCATTTACCACCTCACTTCCTGCTAATGGGGGAAAAGCACCTGGCAGACCAGTGCCATCCGCCTGGTGGCAGGCTGCACAGGTTGAGGTATATAAAGCCTGTCCGTCGGGTAACTGGCTACCCTGTTTATTTTGTTGGCTACCCGCATCCACATCTTCCAGCTTTTTTCTGGTAGAAGGGATAAATTCCACAGACTGCTCAGCCGTTAAGGGTGCTTGTTTGAGCGATTGCAGGTATGCTACCAAATCAAGGGCAACCTGAGTGGGTACTATCTTTACATTTTTCTTTGTATACCCTTCAGGCACCGCCAGCACTTTATCCCCTTCCGTAACTTCAGTTTTTTCTTCAAACATCCAGGGATAAGAGGGCATGATGGATTCCTTTACGACTATGCGCGGATTGTACAGGTGCAGCAGGTGCCAGTCTTCACTGGGCTGGCGTTTTCCGATGTTGGTAAGATCTGGCCCCGTTCTTTCACTCCCCAAGACAGAGGGCGACTGCCGCCAAATGTTCATGCGCTGTTTGCTGTAATAATAATCGGATGGAATTGAGGGGCGGCTGCCCCAGGTTTTGTCCATTTCAATACTCCGTACCTGCTGGGTATGGCAGGCCACACATCCCTCATTGATGAATATGTGAAGTCCATTAATTTCTGCCTCTGTCATGGCTGGCATCTCAGGCAGGGGCTGGGTATTTTCCTGCATCTGAAAAGCAGGAAATACGGCTACTCCAAGACTGAGGACCAGAAAGCCCAGAAAAGATACAAACACTAAAAGTCTATGGTTTTTATGAAAATTCAACATATTCTTTGGTTCAGTTTAAGCTATATCTTTTTGCAAAACAGGCTGGTCTACAGTCACCTTCCTGTTTTTTACCATATAATAGAAATTGTAGGCAAAGATCAGGTGCGACACAAACATGAGCGAGCCCCCGATAGCGCGAGAAACCCAATATGATTTCATCATGGTTACTGATTCAATGAAGGGTAAACCCTCCACCCAGCTCAACCCTTTGAGCGTGCCCCCGGCCATCAGGGAGATCATGTAGGCAAACAAACCGATGAATGCCAACCAGAAATGCGCCCCTACCAAAAGCTGCGGAGGTTCTTTTGCAGTTATCCTGGGCACAATGGCATAAACACAAGCCCAGAGGATCATGGTGATGATGCCATACATGGTCATGTGCGAGTGGGCAACGTTAAAATCTGTAAAATGCCAGATGTAGTTGGTAAAACGAAATGCCTGAAAGCTGCCCTGGGCAGAACCCACAAAGTAAAATACCACGCCTACCAGAAAGAAGGGGAGTACATAACTCTTGGAGATTTGGCCAAAGCTTCCTTTCATCGTCATCAGGAAGTTGGTAGTCCCCGCTATTACCGGAATGAACATGCCCGCACTGAAAACAATGGCTGTAGTCTGCAACCACCAGGGCAGCGGGCTGAACACAAAGTGGTGGGTACCGATCATGGTATAGAACAGCATCTGGGTCCAGAAGGCCAGTACGCCCAAAGAATAGGAATAAATAGGCTTGTTGAGCGCAGCAGGCAGGTAATAGTAAATAAGCCCCAGCGTAAACGTCATGAACCACATGCCCACCCCTTGGTGCATATAATAGCCCTGGATGACCGTTTCGCCCAGGCCGCCCTGGAAAAATGGCAGGTAACCAATCGTAACTAGCACAATTGTCCAAACCATTGCACCAAGGAGGTACCAGTTGGAAACGTAAATTTCAGGGATATTACGGTTGGCGACCGTTTTGTAGTAGTTCCAGAAGTTAATAGCTAATCCTAGAGCAAAGAGAGACATCACCGGCCAGATGTACTCCCGGTATTCTCCACCTCCGTTATTGACGCCTGCCATCAGGCAAATATTCCCAATCAGTACGGAAAGGTTGATCAACCAAAAAGCGATCCACCCCAATTTGGGGTTGAAGATTTTTGTATTGGAAGTGCGGGTTACTACAAAGTATCCCAACCCGAACATGGCAAGCGAAGCCCATCCCCAAAAGACAGTATTGGTATGTACCGGCCGCAACCTGCCAAAAGAAAGCCAGGAAACACTGTCCAGTTCGGGCCAGATAAACTTCATGCCTAAATATTGCCCTACCAATGTGCCGAATACCAGCCAGAAAACCGCCGCCCCCAAATAGAAAATGACAAGTTTTTTCAGTGGCGCAGACGTTTCAATGGCGATGGCAGCCCTTTTCTTTTCATCTGCCAGTGGGTTTTCAGGGTTATGGGTTACTTTATGGACCAGTCCTTTTTCGTCCAAAGCTTCGAGGCCGCCCCCAAGTTCATTTCCTGTAAGCTGATAGGTAAGCGCTTTTTTTCTTTTTTCCAGGAGATCATCTATCCCGTCCTGTTCCAGGTTTACTAACTCTTCATTCAGTTGCCATCTTTGTTTTTGCTGTTGCTTTTTCCTCAGCCTGCTTACGTAGCCGTTCAGCCTGGCAATGAGGATTAAAATAGCGATAACAATGACAATGGCAACCAACACAAGCGTACCAATCACACCGGGGCTCATGGCCCAATTTTCTGTGTTGATGGCAGTATCCGTTTGTGCCAGCAATTGCATTGGGTTTATCAAAAGCAATAAAAGTATGAGTTGTTTAACATTCATTATTTATGATATTAAGACCTTTTTATCCTACTTATAATCAAATTTTTTTATCTCTTCAAAAAAGTCAACCCCACTTCCAGGCCGGTAGCCAGTTCGTACAGGCTGGTGCTTTCCAGCATGTCTTTCAAATCATCCCGTATTTTTGCAAACTTATCATGGACCGGGCAGGGCTTTGCTGCATTGCATGCTTTCAATCCTAACCCACAGCCCTTGTAAATAGCGTTGCCATCCATTGCATCTACAATCTGGCTTAGTTTAATTTTATCAATTTTCTCTTTTTCTATTTCAAACCCTCCTGTTGGCCCCATTACCGATTTCAAAATATCGTGCTTTGCCAATTGCTGCAATATTTTAGCGGTAAAAGCCACCGGGGAGTCAATCTTTTTGGCAATATCTTTCAGGCTTACGCGCTTATCTTCAAGCGATTTAACTGCCACATATATCGTGGCCCTGATGGCATATTCACAGGTTTTTGAAAACATCTGTTTTTATTTTAGGACAAATGAAGCAAAATTTATTAAGTAGGACAAGTTTATCCGATATAAATTTAACAAGTTTCTGTGGTTTGATAACTAGGCCAGTGAAAAATGCGCTACAAACCAGGCCCATGCAATGAATACGCCCTGTATCAGCAGACGCAAAAAAGCTACCTGGTGTGTGCCAATGGCCGGGTCTTCCCTGAAGAAATCGATCATATGAAGGGGCAGAAAAAGAATAAATAATATGAATACCCCCCAGGCAGCTTTTCTCCAAAAACGGGGTATGAGCAATCCAAAACCTAAAATTACTTCAACCCAACCCGAGGAAGCAATCAAAAAAGTTTTGAAAGGGACGATCTCCGGGAGAATTGGAAGATAAAAATCCGGTTTCAAAAAATGATTGGCACCTGCCACCAGCAAAAATATACCTAGCATAAAGCGTAACCCTTTGTGTAAATAGAACATAAAGACATGTATTTTTATCAGCTACTTTAGTACCAATGCCGATAGCAAGGTATATAACTCCCTGAAATAATCTATTTCTTTTGGGAGATTTCTCAAAATGAAAATGTATTATCTTTTTTGGCCGGGTGTGTGTAATGATGTTGTAGGGGAAGTGGCATGCAGTTCTTTAAGAAACTGTAAGGCCAGGTTGTTGAAAATTTCAGGCTGATCGATATTACAAATATGACCTGCACCGGAAATTACCTTTAGCCGGGCTTGGGACTGTTGTTTTACAAAATTTCGGGCTGCTTTCAGGAATACATAGTCTCCTGTCCCCATCAGCACCAGTGTTTTGTAATGCATTTGCTGATGGTAAAACCTTCTTAAAAGTTTGAAAAACTGTGCATACAAGCCAATCCATTTGAGGTAAGCTTTGCGCGAGAGCCTTCTTGACTGCATTTGGTAAATCCGCCGGGATACCCGATGGCTTGCCTGGGGCATGAGTAAGTAAGAAAAGAGCCGGTACATTTGTGAATATGAGAGAAAAAGGTTGAAAAACCGGGCCAGATGCACAAATGCTTTGATCATAAAATTACCTTTAAAAATACCTCCTGCAATTACTGCTTTTTGTACCAAACCCGGGTATCGTATGCTGAGGTCTTGCAACAGTACGCTGCCAAAAGAAAGTGTGATGAATGAAGCTTTCTGAATGCCTGATTGTTTCAGTACTTTCATAATATCTTCTGTAATCATCTCAAAGGAATACTTTTCGTAATCCGGGTCTATTTCTTTTGACTCACCATGATCTCTGAGGTCCATCAGCAACAAATTGAAATAAGGACGAAAAGCCTGCAATTGGTACTTCCAGGTTTTCATGCTACCACCAGCTCCATGCAAAAATACCAACCAGGGATGTGTTTCGTTTTGGACATATATACGATGGTGTAAAGTTTTCCTTTTTAACATGCCATAAAAACACTTTTGCAGGCATATGGTTTTGTCCTTATATAAAATCAATGAACCTGTATGGTATGCAAAGTATTCATTCTATCATAGATTTTGGGTTGGTCGTATTGATCTGGATGACGCAGCTCATTGTTTATCCCGGTTTTCGCTATTATCGTAAGGAAGACTTATTGAGTTGGCACAGGCTGTACACCCAACGGATTAGTTATATTGTAATCCCGCTTATGTTTGCACAATTAGGGTTGGTGGGCTATGCGCTGATCTATGAATTTTCCTGGTTGCTGGTAATTGTTGCCGTGATGGTACTCATCATTTGGGTTTCTACCTTTACCCAGGCAGCCCCTTTGCATGGAAAAATCGCACGGGGCCAGCGCTTATCAACAAATGTGGCTGCTTTGAACAGGGTAAACTGGCTCAGAACATTCCTGTGGACAGGCATTTTTTTATTGGGGATGTTATGAAAGTGAGAATCTCAAAATTTTGTAAGCCTGTAAGAGAGTAAAAGACTTCCGAAGTTTTGGAAACTTCAGAAGTCTTAAAAAAAGATTATCAACCATTCCATTCCGTATGGAAAATGCCTTTTTTATCAATGCGTTCATAGGTGTGCGCCCCAAAATTATCCCGTTGCGCCTGAATGAGGTTGGAAGGCAAACGCCCGGAGCGGTACGCATCAAAATACGCCAGGGAAGCCATCAGCCCTGCCGCGGGAATGCCCTGTTCAATGGCAAATTTTACCACCGTACGCATATCTTCCTGTCTCGTTGAAATTTCTTTTGAGAAATAATCATCTATCAGTAAGTTGGACAAATCAGGCTGCTTGTCATATGCTGCCCGGATGGGTTCCAGGCAGGCCGCTCGGATGATGCAGCCTCCGCGCCAGATGCGGGCTACATCGCTCAGGTTCAGGTCATAATTCATTTCATCAGAGGCTTCTTGCAGTAAGGCCAGTCCCTGCGCGTAAGCCGTGATAAACCCGAAATACAGGGCGTTTTCCAATTCCTGTATCAGTTTTTCTTTATCGCCAACGAGTGTGCTCCTTTCAGCAGGGAACTTGTCAGCGGCTTTTACCCGCTCGTCTTTCAGGGCCGAAAGGTAGCGCATGGTAACGGCGGAATCAATCACCGATAAGGGAATACCCAGGTCAAAAGCATGTTGGGAAGTCCACTTACCCGTACCTTTTTGCTTGGCTTTGTCCAGAATACTGTCTACCAGCATGCCCTCCGAATGTTCATCTTTTTGGGCAAAAATGGCAGCCGTTATTTCTATCAAAAAAGACTGAAGTTCACCCTCATTCCATTGCGAAAATATTTGGTGGATGCGGTCATTGTCTAATCCTAAGCCTCTTTTCATGATATCGTAGGCTTCGGAGATGAGTTGCATCATACCATATTCAATACCGTTGTGCACCATTTTTACATAATTCCCGGCTGACTTGGGGCCCAGATAGGTTACACAAGGTTCGCCGTTTACTTTGGCAGCCGCAGCTTCAAAAATGGATTTCACTTTATCGTAAGCTGCTTCGTGCCCTCCCGGCATGAGGCTGGGGCCAAAGCGGGCGCCCTTTTCCCCTCCCGAAACGCCAATGCCCAGGTAGTTGATGCCTTTTGCCTCCAAAGCTTCAGCACGGCGGTCGGTATCTGCAAAATAGGAATTACCGCCGTCAATGATGGTATCCCCTTTATCCAGGTGGGGGAGCACTTCTTCAATCACAGCATCTACCGGCCCTCCGGCAGGCACCAGCAACATGAATTTGCGAGGCTTTCCGAGTAAATCAATAAATTCTTCCAGGGTAGCCGTACCTTTTACTTTTCTATCGGCAGTGGCTTCTTTTTCGAGTGCCTTGCCTTTTTCCGGGTCTTTGTCGTAGCCCAGTACCGAAAAGCCGTGGTCGGCAATATTCAGTAAAAAATTGCGGCCCATCACGCCCAGGCCAATCATGCCAAAGTCGTATTGTGTTTGATTCATGAGGTATGTTTTTTTTCCAGTTCTTGTAATTTTTTCAGTCGGCGTTCGTGCCTTTCTTCCCCGGTGTAATTCGCTTCTAAAAATGCCTGTATCATTTCCCATACATAAACGGATGAGAAAACGCGGCCGCCTATGCAAATGATATTCATATCGTCGTGTTCTACACCCTGGTGGGCCGAGTAATGCTCGCTGATAAGGGCCGCCCGCACCCCGGGTATTTTGTTGGCTACGATAGAAGCGCCTACACCACTGCCACACAAGGCAATGCCTCTATCCATTTCTCCATTGGCTACAGCTTCGGCCAGGGGCGCCACAAAATCAGGATAATCGTCCTGGGCATCAAATTCAAACGCACCAAAATCTTTCACTTCATGCCCAGCGTTTTTGAGCAGGCCTTTGATTTCTTCCTTCAGCAAATAGCCTCCGTGGTCAGCAGCGATTCCTATTTTCATGGGGGTAGTTTTATGTTTAGTGTTTGAAGTATTTGAGTTTAGGATTTAGTGGATGTTTTGAGCTTAGCTTTTAGGGTTTAGGATTTGTTTTTGTTATTTGCAAAATAAAGAGTTATACAAGGATTATCTGTATTTCCTGCAAAAATGTTTGATGTTATTCAAATCGAGCATAAAAAGCCGAGAGGCTGCTGGAAAATTCAGGGAAAAAGTGGTAAGTTTGCACCTCTAAAAAATTAGAGGCTGGAAGTTAGAAATTAGAATATCAATTTCTAACTTCCAGCATACATACTATTATTACTGATTTTCCACTGGTCCCGTAGCTCAACTGGATAGAGCAACTGCCTTCTAAGCAGTAGGTTCCAGGTTCGAGTCCTGGCGGGATCACATTCATCACAGGCCATTTGCAATTATTTTTGTGAATGGCTTTTTTGTGGCTCCTTCTCTTTTTATCCTTTTCATTAAGCAAGGAATAAAAATCTCTTTAACAAATTTTTCGTTTGGAAGTGTGTGTATTTTTTTTCATTTTTATGTAAAACTTTACCCATGACTGTATTATCTTACATTGAAGAAGGAATTGAAGTTGATGCGTTGCGCCAATTTCAGAAAAAATATAAGCTTACTGCTACTGATATGGCTTTTCTGATGGTGGTAAGCAGAAAAGGATATTACAACCTTTTGACACAAAAAAAGCTGAACCGACAGCAAACCGAACGGTTTTTCGCGATCAAATCAGTGTATGAACAGGCATTGGAAACCCTTGAAAATATAGAAAATATCCATAAATGGATGCATACGTATCATGCCTATCTCAAACGGGTTCCCTTTGAGGTACTGGATACCTATGTCGGTTGTGCCGAAGTAAAAGCTGAACTGATTCGGTTGGAATACGGTGTGGTATAAAGATACGCTGCCTTGAACCTTTTTCGCATTACCAAACCCAAATATGCCCATGATTTATCTGGAACAGGCGCCAAACTGGCGGGAGGGCGTTGGAACCCGGAGGGTAAAGCCGTTGTATATACAGCAGGTTCCAGTGCCCTTGCCATTCTGGAACATCTTACCCACCTGGGGCGTTCTGATTTGGGGCTGACTTTTCAACTTATCCTGATAGAAACTTATAAAACTCCTATTAGTTTTTTAGAAGATTATTTTCCTGCACTACCCTCAGGGTGGAAGGACGATTTGGAAATTTGCAGGCAATACGGAAAACAATGGATAGAAGAACAAATTTCACCTATTTTAAGGGTGCCCTCCGTACATTCTCCCTGGGAATACAATTTTCTGATCAACCCACAACATCCTGAATTGGACATCAAGATTGTGGATCAGGAGTATTACTTGTATGATGACCGTTTTGTTAAAAAAAAGTTAAAGACAGAGTAATATGAGAGGTTACAAATATATATGTTGCAAACATGGAAACCTTTAATCATGGATAAAGTGAGTTTGTTTGATTTCATTAATTTAGCGATTGGTTTATTGGGAGCAATTTTGGGAATTATATTCTATTGTTGGAGAAAAGAATTTCAGGAAAAAACCAGATTAATTCAAGCCAGACCAATTTTCCAATATGTTGATGGTGGTAAAAAGGATACACTTGATAATGATTCTGCTAGAGAGACTAGGCTTGAATATAGATTTGATATTACTTTCCGAAATGTTGGGGAAGCATGCTTTTATTTTGACTCATTTCCTAAAGAAAATGATGAGAAAGGGTATGGAATTGACCAGTATGAAAAATCCGCTATCGTTGGTTCAAATAATGACATTATATTAAAGTTTTTTGTGATTAAAAAACAGGAAAAGTATTTTTTCAATTTACAATTTAGGGATGGATACGAAAATTTATATAAGCAGCAGGTCATTGTAAGGCCAAACAACAAAAAATCTGATGTTTTTGAATTTATTGTTGGGCCTCCTAAGTTGATAAAATAGATTTAGCTTTTTCCCAATTTGAAATTAGAACTGGAAAAGTATTCATTATTAACATTATAAATTACTTTTTCCTATACAGACCAATCAAATTATCCCAATTGCTGGGTTTAACATCAAGCAAAACATCAACTTTATTCCAATCCATTTTGGTGTTTCCTTTAATATTATAATAATTAAGCTTTCCAGGCGCAGATATTTAAAACAGGATACGAATGTATATGTAACCTGGCTGTTTCTTTCATCCGGGTTTTGTTTTTGAGACCTATATTTTCTTGCACAATAAATCTGGAGAGCAACCACATTTTTCGTAGGTTGGCAATTCAGATTTTTTTGTCCTTATTTGCAACCATGCGTATCCAGGAAGCTATCACCAAAGTACAGAAAGAAAGACAATCACTGAAAGAAAAAAAGGGAATTGAGATTCCGGCTTCTGTCCGGGCATACCCCGAACTTGATGTGACGTCTTTTGATGATTTATTGAAAAAAGTTGATGATAAAACATATGCCCTGCATATTCCGCCCAACGGAAAGATGAGCGTGGCTTTCAGCACCATCGCCCCCGATAAGGAGAAAACAACCAAAGATATTTTGATGTACCTGCCTTTTGTTTTATCGGTAGGGGTATTGTTTTGGGGCTTTTTCTCTGATTTGAACATATTGCTGGCGGCCTTGCTGGTACCTTTTTTTTCACAATACATTTGTACTACCAAAGCGGCGAAGGCGGCCCCTGTTTTAGGTGTGGTTTTGCTGGGTGGGGCCATCTACTTTTTCGCTACTAATTTGGGGGTAAGTATCTTGTTTTTGCTCATTGCCCTGTCGTTGTTCATCCACTATATTTTGAGGGTTTATATGAAAAACACTGTCTATAAGCTCAGCAAGGCTGATGAAATCATTTTTTCTTTTTTGTACAATGCCAATAGCCTGGCGGTGTATGATTCAACTGTCAAAACTTACCTAACGCCTAAACAGCAGGGATAAAACGGGGAAATTTCGTACATTTACGAAAACACCCCGATGCCTGACGACCACCATTTTACCGATCTACTTTTAGCTCAGAAACGCCTCAGGGCCGATCCTCCGGCTGATGCCGTTATTGAACAAGTCGTTGCCACGCACGGGCCGGCAGAAGCAAAAAAGGTGTTTGATTTGCTGATCCGGAATATCGAATTACCGCTGGGTCAATTACCCCCACAAATCAGAACATTTGTCCAAACCCATAGCCGATTGCCTTCCTGGGCAGATGCAGGGCAAATTGGCCTGGCGCAGGATTTTTTCATAGACCACGGCCCTAAGCTGCTGATTATCCTGTATTTCAAATCTTTGCCCATCCTTTACTCTTGTAAAAACGGGGCGCAGGTGTTGGTACAAACGGGCCGCCTGGCTTATAACCAGCAGGAGCCGCTTATCTTCAGCCGGAGAATTGCAGAAACCGGACAATTTTTGTTGGAAGTGATGGCACCCCAAGGACTCCGGGAAAATGGTGGAGCATTGCATACTATCCTGAAAGTAAGGTTGATTCATGCCGCTATTCGCTCTTTCATTCCTGCTGACCGTTGGGATGAAAACACTTTGGGCAAACCCATCAACCAGGAAGATATGGCACTTACCCTGATGACCTTCAGCGTGGCCTTGTTGGATGGATTGAAACAATTTGGAATATACGAAAACACTGAAAAACAAGAAGCTTATTTACATTCATGGAAAGTAATTGGGCATTTGCTGGGTATTGATGCTGACCTTTTGCCCGAAAATGTACCGGAAGGAAAGATGCTACTGAGCAGAATCATAGAAAGAGAATCAGCATCTTCTGAGGAAGGAAAAATTCTTGCCGATGCGTTAATCAGTTTTGTGGAAGGGCATTTCAAAACAGCGATGGGCAAGGTCAGTCCCCGGATATTGATCCGTTATCTGGCAGGCACAGCCATCGCCGGGCGGATAGGTGTAAACCGCTCTCCCTGGTGGTGGCTGTACTGGATATTACCAGCCTTTCTCAAAAAGTCATTTCAGGTTGGAGAAAAACTGGAAGACCGGGTTGGCCCGCTCCAACCTTTTATTAACAAGTTCTCCGGGCGGATGGTAAGGGCAATGGTTGGTTATTTTAATGCATATAAAGGTGTGCCTTTCCAAGTTCCGGTTTTATTAAGACAAAAATGGGGATTATAACTTATTCCTATGAAATCCTATAAATTCACTACAATCTGGGCGCTGGACTTTCCACTGCCGGAGGTCTGGGAAGTTATCAAAGCAGGGGAAGATTATGACCGTTGGTGGCGGGCCATTATCCAGTCTGAAATAATAGAAAATGGACAACCCGGAGGAGTGGGCAAGGTCATACGTACCCATTGGAAAACGGCTTTGCCCTACACACTCACCTTTGACTTTAAAACCATAAAAGTAGTAGACCATCAACTTCTGGAAGGAGCAGCTATGGGAGAGTTAGAGGGATTAGGCCGGTGGGCTTTTCGGGAAACTGAAGGAAAGACCATCGTGCAATATGACTGGCAGGTGCATACCAACAAAGCCTGGATGAACACTTTTGCATTTCTGCTTAAACCCCTCTTTCAGTGGAACCATGACGTGGTAATGCAGTGGGGGTATAAAGACCTAACCACTGAATTACAGAAAAGAGTGCGGTGAAAACTGGTATTTGCTGAAACCAATTAAAATTCAATCGATATGGATGTTACAGAGGAGTACAAGCGCACCAGAGATAAACTTTTTAAAGAGATGGGCGTTGAACCCCAATCAAAAATTGTGGCCACCAATGGCCCGGTAAAAAACGTGCATTTCCTTGAGTTAGGGGCAGGAAAACCACTGATTATGATTCATGGCGGGGGCAGCCATTCCAGCGAATGGATTAACATTTTACAGCCTTTATCCCAACATTATCATTTGTTTGTGGTGGATCGCCCTGGCTGTGGCCTCACAGATAATATTGATTATCGGGGTATTGATTTCAGGGAAAGTGCAATTGACTTTGTCCTTTCGTTTATGGATGTACTAGGGTTGAAAAAAGCATTTTTGATGGGACAGTCAATGGGAGGATATTTCAGCATTTGCTTTGCCATGCAACATCCTGAAAGGATAGAAAAACTGTTGCTCATAGGTGCTCCTGCCGGCATGCACTTATGGATTCCTTACATACTTCGCCTCCTGGGCACAAAAGGATTGAATCGTTTTCTAGCCAATACTGTGGGCAAACCGAGTATCCAAAACGTGAAAAATGTACACAAACAATTATTGGTTGCCGATATAAAAAAAATAACGCATGATTACCTTAAGCACTGTTATTTCGGCCAATTGTTACCAGGCTATGAAAAAGGATTTTTGTCCTTGTTAGAAAATGTGTTGACCTTAAGGGGCTGGAGAAAAGACCTGTACATTGGCGACCAACTGCATCATTTAAAAGTGCCTGTACGATTTATCTGGGGTGATAAAGATGCTTTTGAAAAGCCCGAAACCGGTTTGCCGAAGGCATCAGCCATTCAGGATAATAAATTTGAAGTAGTAGAAAATGCAGGCCATTGCCCCTGGTTGGATCAACCTGAAAAATGCGTTGCCCTGACTATTGCTATGCTCGAAGATTAAAGCGCTGCAACATTTGAATCGCTGTTCAGAAACCTTAACATTGCATCGAAATGGGCGTTATACCCATTGTATAAGATGTAAGGAGCATGAACTATCTATCAGCAGAAAATATATCCAAAAATTACGGAGAGCGAATCCTATTTGAAAACCTGAGTTTCGGACTTAACAAAGGTGACAAAACCGCACTCATTGCCAACAACGGTACGGGAAAATCCAGCATGTTAAAAATACTGGTAGGCAA
Organism: Cyclobacteriaceae bacterium; assembly: GCA_965230065.1. GTDB lineage: Bacteria > Bacteroidota > Bacteroidia > Cytophagales > Cyclobacteriaceae. The sequence goes on from OZ245942.1 coordinate 3,286,807, forward strand.
AGATGCCCCCGATTCCGGGGAAGTGGCCATTCGTGAGGGAGTGCGGATTGGCTACCTGGACCAGGACCCCGAATTTGACGAGGCCCTCACCGTCAAAGAACTGATGCATACTTCCCACTCGGAGGTGCTGAAAGTAATCAGGAATTATGAGCAGGCCCTGGCCAAACAAACGGAAGATTATAATGATATTACCCACAAAGCTTTTGAAGAAGCTTCAGCCGCTATGGACCGATACCAGGCCTGGGATTATGAGCGACAGATTGAAGAAATGCTTACCCGTTTTGGTATCACCGATTTGCAACAAAATATCGGAGACCTTTCAGGCGGACAAAAAAAGCGGATGGCCCTGGCAATGGTTTTGCTGGACCATCCCGATTTGCTGATACTGGACGAACCTACCAACCATCTGGACATTGATATGATAGAATGGTTGGAAGAATATATTTCACAATCGGCCTTAACCCTGCTGATGGTTACGCACGACCGGTATTTCCTGGAGCGAGTGTGTAATCACATTTTGGAGTTATCGGATGGCAACTTGTATCATCATTCGGGCAATTACAGTTATTTTCTGCAAAAAAGGGCTGAAAGGGAAGAAGTGGAGCGCACCGAAATTGGCAAAGCAGGCAAGCTGATGAAGCAGGAACTGGAATGGATGCGGCGCATGCCTAAAGCCCGGGGCACCAAATCCAAATCCCGCATAGATGCCTTTTATGCCACGGAAGAAAAGGCCAAAAGCGGAAAAGTGCGGGAAGAACTGAAGCTGGACGTAAAAATGTCGCGTATAGGCGGAAAGATTCTGGAATTGAAAAAACTCCGCAAAAGCTACGGGGAAACGCTCATTCTGGACGGCTTCACGTATACTTTCAAGAAAGGCGAACGCATTGGCATTATCGGAAAAAATGGAGTGGGCAAGTCTACCTTTCTCAATATCATCACCGGCAAAGAGGAAGCTGATTCCGGGAAAGTAAATACAGGGGAAACCATTATTTTTGGCTATTACTCCCAGAAAGGCATCAATCTTAATGAAGACAAGCGGGTGATTGAAGTACTGCGCGACATTGCCGATGTGATTGAAATGAGCAATGGCACCAAGCTCTCGGCCTCCCAGCTATTGCAGCAATTTATGTTTTCGCCCGAAATGCAATACACCTATGTTTCCAAACTAAGCGGTGGGGAAAAACGGCGGTTGTACCTTCTCACCGTCCTTATCAAAAACCCCAACTTCCTCATTCTGGATGAGCCTACCAACGACCTTGACCTGCTTACGCTCAATAAGCTGGAAGAGTTTCTTTCCGAATTTGGCGGCTGCCTCATGGTAGTTACCCACGACCGTTACTTTATGGACAAGCTGGTAGACCATCTCTTTGTATTTGAAGGGGATGGCATAATCCGCGATTTTAACGGGAAATACACCGAATACCGCATAGAAAAAGAACAGGAGGAAAAACAGCAGCAAAAGGAAAACAAAGCTGCTGAAAAACCAGTTACTTCTCAGCAGCCAGCGCCTGAAAAACCCCAGGAAAAGAAAAAACTCTCTTACAAAGAGCAGCGGGAATATGCCATCCTGGAACAGGAAATAGAAGATCTTGAAAAAGAAAAACAAGAGATAGAAACCGCGCTCAGCCAGGGTGATAAAGATTTTGAAGAACTCCAAAAACTCTCTAACCGCGTAAGTGAAGTCATTGAGTTGATTGATGAAAAAACCTTACGATGGATGGAGTTGGATGAGTTGGCTTAGGTTTATTTGTAGGGCATACCATACATCGTAACACCCTGATTGTAGCGTATATCCCAGATAAACAACATCTGTAATAACCTGATATTACTCTCCTTTTTATCCGCTTACTTTCATAATAATTTTAGTCCTGGTTTTAGGAACTTAATTCAATTATTATGAAAAATTTATTTTTACTATTATTCCTGCTTTCCATTGGTAGCGTATCCTATGCACAAAATATAAACTTTAAGGTAGATGCTGGTTTTCATGGAGGGTTTACTTTTGGAGATATTAAAACGTATGGTATCGGTGGAAGTCTTGAGCCAAAGGTATTCATTACACCCAAAATTAGTGCCGGTGCACGCATGGAAGGAACTGCATTATTTGGCGGAAACATTGATGATTCAGGGCAGGATGTGTCGGCTTCGGTGTCTGCCAGGGCCGCTTATATTGCCAAAGGTGAATATTATACCCGCGACCAGGGAACCCGTCCTTTCTTTGGGTTTGGTTTGGGTTATTATACCGTTGCAAGCAACACGGCTTCTACTTCAGGAGCCTCCATTTCAGCAGGAAGGCATTTCGGACTTTCACCCCAGGTAGGGATTACATTCAATAATTTCCGTATTTCCGGCATGTATCATGCTTTAATGGGCAAAGATATGGTAACGATGTCTTCCGGTGACACTAAAGAAATCTCAAGAAACTACCTGGTAATAGAGCTGGGGTTCAAAGTATTTGGAAGGAATAAATAACAGAAAGTTACTTGTTAGTTTCCCCGGATGAGCATTGCGAATTCCGGGGTCTCTCTCAATGCTAAGATTAGCTTTTATCTCTGCGTAACATTTACTTCCTCCTCCGCTTCAGGCAACAACTCATCTTTCCCCACAAAAACCCTTGAAAACACGCCAGTGCTATCACTGCTAAAATAAACGCCCTCACGTTGGCTGGAAGACAATACAAACCCTTCATTCCTGCGATAGCAATCAATCGTAACCTGCTCCATATTATCCCCATTAATCGCCAACTGGCTAAGCGGGTTTTGGCCTTCTGCTGAGAAGTCGTCGGCAAAATTGGCATTGCTCAGGTTGGAAATGGTTTGCAGGTAACTGATCATTTTGGCTGAATCTGCCTGAATGCCATCAATCACCCAATTATTATCGGCGGTTTTGGAGGCAGTAAAGCTGCTGTCGCCCGGGTAGGTGAAAGCCAGTTGTGAAATATTATTCCGCTCCACTTTCACAAACGTGCGGTCGCGCCAACTGCCGAAGCCCCGGTTGATGGCCATGGTTTGGTAGCCGTCAATGGCATACACCTCCTCTTCATTGCCCACTCGCACAAAGGAAGTGGCATCGGGCATTTGGCGTTGCTGTTGCATAGGGTTGGCTGGGGGTTGCTGGGTGGTATTGATGTTGAATTTCCCAATGTATACATTCGCCACTTCTTTCCCATTGGCCGAAACTACCACCCTTGTAGCTGCCGAATCGGTCACACCCAGTTCCTCCCACTGGTCTTCGGAAGTAGCAGCCAGGCGCTGAGGCTTCAAACCTTCCAACGTGGCCAGTAAATTAATCACGGCACTTTGGTCAGCCCTGCCGCTGATGTTACCTTGTTCAACCGTCCATGCACTGCCTTCTTTTTGCAATGTGATTTTTTCTTCTTCCTTCGGGTGAATCTGGATGCTGGTTACCTGGGCAGTATCCAGCGTTACCAAATCTGTGCGGAAATTCCGCTCTTTCCGGTCAGAAAACAGCACACGGCTTACCAGAAAAAAGGCGAACAATAAAATGAAAATGACGAATAAAATACGGTTATCGAATCTGCTAGACATAAGTTTCCTCCATTCGTTTAGCCCTGATATTTCTTTTTACCTGCATACGGAACACTCCGTAAATGATTACCAGCAAAATAGGTAACAAAAAGTTCAAATATTTGAGCGAAGTTTTGGTGGTATCTTCCAGTTGTTTTATAGGCCGGGACGTAACACCTTTCGTGCGCAGCTCTATCAGCCCCGTATCATCCGATAGCCAGTCGATGCTATTCACCATCAGGCTGGTGTTGTCTGACTGCCCGCCTTGTCCGCCCCCGCTGCTGGGGAAATCACCATCTCCAAAAACCACCAACTTCGCAGGGGTTTCACCCACAATATTTCCTTCCAGCGCGGCACCTACGGTAAGGTTTGCCATTGGAAAATCATTTTCTGTCCATTCCCGGGATACGTCAAAACGGGTAGGTGCATTTACGCTGCCCGAATTCTCTGAAGTCTGGGCCAGGGGAGTATACGAAACGGCTCCGGTCGTATCCTTCCCTGTATACGTAAGCGGGCTGGCAAATGGCAAAATCACCGCCTCCAGTCCCTGGGTAACCGGATGCTCGGCAAAAGTACTGACGATAGGCAAAAAGGGAAAAGAAACGTTGCTATTGATGGTGAAAAAGCCTTGCTGTTGCTGCACCGTAACAGCCCCGCAATTGGCATCGGTAACAAAACTGTTTTCTACCTGAACGCCTTTGTTTTGCAGCCAGCTTTCCAGTCCGGTATTCACAGGCATGCCCATCGCATTTTGCAGGTTGCCATCTACCCGGTTCATAGCAATAAAAACACTGCCACCCTGCGCCAGAAAGTCATCCAGTTGGCTCAGGTGATTTTGTGGGAAAGAATCAGTAGGCGCTACAATGGCAACCGTTTTGTACCGGGCCGGAATGGGTGTTGAGTCATTCAGGGTTAGGTTTTCAAAATTATAAAGAATACCCAATGAATTAGCAATTTGTGGCAATTGGGCAATGCCGGGCTCTCCGTGGCCCTGCAACAAGCCCACATACGGCTTTTCGGTTACCGAAAGCTTTTTGATGCTGGTAGACAAGGCGTATTCCATAGCGGCACCAGGCTGGATGAACGGGATAACTTCCTTGTCATCACCCATTTGTACTACAGCTCCCAAAAAGGCTCTTTGTTGCTTCATTTGGTCTTTTTCCCGTACGTTTACCAATACAGGCTGCACGCCATTTTGGGCTGCCTGTTGCTCTGCTTCCTCATCTTCATTTGGGTTGATGAACTCATACACCAGCATACCATCGGCCAGGCTGGCATATTCAATGAGCATATCCTGAAAATCCTGCCGGGTTTTGGCAATATTCGGCGGCAAATCTTCAGAAAAATAGGCGGTAATCGTTACGGGTGCCTGCAAATCATCAAGAATATTTTCGGTGGCATCGCTCAGGGTATATCGTTTGTCCTGCGTTAAGTCAAGGCGCAGAAAATGCTCTTGTGCCAGTACATTCACGGTAATGATGATGCCCACAATCAGGATAATGGTAATGTATAGTGAGTTTTTGTTAATCATGGCTTTTATCCGGTTATGTTGCGTTTTGCCAGGCTTATTTCTGCCAGGAAAATGCCCAGAAAGATGATAGAGAAGAAATAAATTAGGTCTTTGGTATCTACCACGCCCCGGGTGAGGGAGTCATAATGCACCGAAAGGCTAAGGGTATCAAAAAACTGTCCCAAAAAGCCAGTAAAACTGCTGGCCAGTACATCAAAAATAATATGAAAAAATAGCCCGATAAAAATGGCCAGCAGAAAGGCTACAATCTGGTTGTTGGTAATACTGCTCGTAAATAAGCCGATACTGGTGTAAGCCGCACTCATCAAAATGAGGCCCAGGTAACCACACCAAACGGCCCCGTGGTCTACATTGCCCAGGTAGGCTACCGTGATGTAATACGGCAATGTAAATGCCAGCGCAATGATGATGAGCAGCATACAGGCTGAGAATTTGCCCAGTACCACCTGTCGGTCGGTAATGGCTTTTGTGAGCAATAGCTCGATGGTTCCCGTGTTCTTTTCTTCAGCCAGCATGCGCATGGTGAGGGCCGGGATAAAGAAAAAAAGTGTCCAGTAAGCAATGCTAAAGAAAGATTGCAAACTCGCCTGGCCCACAAAAAAAACATCGGAGCCATACAGCCAGGTGAAAAAACCGCTGAAGCCCAAAAAGGCCACCAGCATGATGTAGGCAATTAGCGAGTCAAAATACGTTTGTAGTTCTTTTTTGGTAATTGTCCAGACTGCACTCATATTTTTCAGTTTTGTAAACAAAAGTAGTAACGACCTCCCCGCACTTGTTGTGGGGTCTTCCTCTTTGGAGGAGGGTGCTCAATAAAACTCCCTGCACTAAAGAGAGGGGTACCGACTATGCGCCCCAGCAACAAGTGCGGTAAATCGTTTAATTCGTAGTCAAATTACGGAAGATGTCCTCCAGCTTGGTTTCAATGGGTGTCATTTCTGTAATCACCCAACCCTTTTCCACACAAAGTTTGAAAATTTCCCGGGGAGAAGAAGCTTCAGCTTTGCTTTGGATTTCAAAATGATGCAGGTTTCCATTCAATTGGTCTACCGATGCCACCGTAGAAAGTTTATGCAGCGCACTTAAAATGGCTTCCGGTGCTCCGTCTTCAATTTTTACTTTGATGATTTCCTGTCCCTGAGCCTGTTTGCGCAATGTATCGGAAGTGCCATCTGCCACAATTTTGCCTTGGTTGATAATCAGGATGCGGTCGCAGGTAGCTTCCACCTCGGGCAGGATGTGGGTGCTTAGGATTACGGTTTTCTCTTTCCCCAAATCCCGGATGAGCTTTCTGATTTCCACAATCTGGTTAGGGTCAAGGCCCGTGGTCGGTTCATCTAAAATGAGGATAGGCGGATTGTGAATCATGGCTTGTGCCAAACCTACCCGCTGGCGGTAACCTTTGGAAAGCTCGCCGATTTTCTTGTGTTTTTCGGCATTCAGGCCACACTTTATCACCATTTCTTTGATGCGTTCCGGAATGGTTTGTTTGGGTACGCCCTGCAAAGCCGCGCAAAATTCCAGGTAGTCAATCACGGGCATGTCCAGGTAAAGCGGGTTGTTTTCGGGCAGGTAGCCGATGTGTTTTTTTATTTCATCCGGTTCTTCTTTCACCGATTTCCCGCCGATGAAAATATCACCTTCACCAATGGCAATGTAGTTGGTGATCATTTTCATGGTAGTAGTTTTTCCTGCACCGTTGGGGCCCAAAAAACCCAATATTTCCCCGGTGTTAACCGAAAAAGAAATATCATCCACCGCTTTTTGTACCCCGTATTTCTTGGTCAGGTTCTGAATTTTAATATCCATACAAGGCTAAGGCTGGTTATGAGTAGTTTTTCAAAACTGCAAATAAAATAACATCTTCCTGATTTTCAAACTGCATACCACTCGTCCTGAAAAGTGAAAAATTGGCAGAAAAATGACTTTTTTTCAGACTGACAGTTATACATTTGTCTGCGTGCTGCCATGTTTTATATTGATTGAAAAGTTTTTAAGGTAGTTCCAACGATTTTTGATGCAGGTGTGTCTTTAATTTGTAAAGCGGCTTGTCAAGCCGCCCTGCGGTCATAATTTTTTTAAAAGAATCATGAAAACTTCACTGCTTGAAAATATCATATTTTTCACTTTTCTGGCCCTGGTGGTGTTTGCAGCAAGTTGCGAAGAAGAAACTGTTGCCATGCGCATAGACCCAAACCATAAGGTAAAACCCGAATATAACAAACCCTTTACCCTGGGCACCGGGCAGACGGCCTTTTTCAGAAAAAATGAACTAATTGTGCAGGTAGCCGGTGTAGCAGAAGACTCACGGTGTCCGGTGGGAGTAACCTGCGTTTGGCAGGGGCAGGTACGCCTGGTAGCTTCAATAACCACCCAAAATGAACAGAACGATTCGCTGGAACTGGTTTATCAGGAAGGTGCTTCGGCAGATGTAAACAGCCGAGCATGTGACGGTTTTCGCATAGCAATAACCAAAGTATCACCTGCACCTAAAGAGGGGGAAGTTATTGAAAAAGAAGATTATCGGATTAGTATGAAAGTGACGAAGCTTTGACAATCTGAATTGTGAGTGCCAATTCATTATTAGCGGTTATACGTTATTCGTTTTATTAATAACGTATAACAATTAACGCTTAACAGAAAATCACCCCTTAAAATGTGTCCACCCCTGCGCCTTGATAGGAACTGCCTGTCCGGCTTTGGTTACCAGGTTAATCCCTTTTTCCTTTTCCTGTACATACCCGATAAAATGAATGTCGGGGTGTTTTTCCAGTTTTTCAAAATCTTCCTGCCGTATGGTAAATAAGAGTTCGTAATCTTCCCCTCCATTCATGGCACAGGTGATGGGGTCAATTTTAAACTCAACGGCCGTTTCGTATGCACGCTTGTCAATCGGAATTTTGTCTTCATAAATATTCATGCCCATGCCCGACTGGGTGCAGATGTGCATAATTTCGGAGGCCAGTCCGTCCGATACATCAATCATGGAGGTAGGCACGATATTAAGATCTTTCAATTCATGGATAATATCAGTGCGTGCACCGGGCTTCAGTTGTCTGCGTACCATGTAGTCGTACTCTTCCAGTTTGGGCTGCATATCTGGGTTTTGCAGAAATTCCTGCTTTTCGCGCTCCAGTACCTGCAAGCCCAGGTAGGCCGCTCCCAAATCTCCGGTAACGCAAACAATATCGCTCTTCTGGGCTGTTGACCGTAATGCCAGGGCCTCAGGAGAAACATTGCCTATGGCAGTAACCGATATAACCAACCCCGAGCGGGAAGAAGTAGTATCCCCCCCCACCAGGTCTACATTATAGTCATCGCAGGCGAAGCGGATGCCTTCATACAAAACATCCACGGCTTCTACCGAGAAGCGGTTGCTCAGGCCCAGGCTCACAATAATTTGCTTCGGAATACCATTCATAGCGGCAATGTCGGAAACGTTCACAGCTACAGCCTTGTATCCTAAATGCTGGACAGGAGCATAAGAAAGGTCAAAGTGAATGCCTTCAACCAGCATATCAGTAGTTACCAATTGATATTGCTTGTCAGTGCCAATAACGGCGGTGTCATCACCAATGCCTATCTTAGTGCTTGGGTGTCTGGCCAAAAAGTTTTTACTAATCCGGTCTATCAATCCAAATTCACCAATACTGCTAATTTCTGTTCTTTTGGGCTTATCGCTCATAGTTGTTCATTTTACTTTCTTTCCTGACATAATTCTATCAATACGCCATTGGCCGATTTAGGGTGCAGAAAACAGACTAATTTATTATCGGCACCGGGCTTTGGGGCTTCATTGAGTACTTGAACCCCCAATCCCTTTAATCGCTGCATTTCAGCTTCAATGTCTTCCACTTCAAAGGCTATGTGGTGAATACCCTCTCCTCTTTTCTCAATAAAACGGGCAATAGGGCTTTCCGGGGATGTAGCCTCCAATAACTCTACTTTTACATCACCGGCTTCAAAAAAAGAAGTATTTACGGATTCAGAACCCACTTGTTCAATTTTATAATGATCTTTACCCAATAATTGTCCAAATAATTGATTGGCTTCTTTAATGTTACTTACTGCAATGCCAATATGTTCTAACTTCATTTGCTGCGAATTTTGAAACTTTTCAAATTAATAGTAAGTTAGTATACTTTGTTGAAGGGTAAACTGTTTTGCTGAAAATTGAAGCTAAATTTCTGGCAAATTTTGTTGATTTTTTCCACAAAAAAGTTTTTTCTCCTTAAAAACAATGTAGGTTAGCAAAGGATAAATGAAACTATATTATCTATAAACCCTTTTAACACAGTTTTATTGAACAGTAGCTGGGTTTTTATACTCAATAAGTAATACAGTTTAAGCAAAGCGAATAAATTAAAAGTTGCTTATTTTTGCTAAAAATATTTACAGTCAACATAAGTAAGGTTGAATATAAACTTCAACAGCTTGTTACACAATTTAAAAGTTTATTTACATGATTAATATAACAGATAAAGCCAAGGATAGAATTTCTGTTTTAAGAGCAGAAGAAGGCTATTCTGAAAATCATAATTTAAGAGTTTCTGTAAAAGGCGGCGGCTGCTCAGGTCTGATGTACGATCTCCATTTTGACGATCATACCAACGATTCTGATGAAGTTTTTGAAGATAAGGGCGTAAAGGTGCTGGTAGATAAAAAAAGTATGTTATATCTGCTGGGCACCACACTGGATTTCTCAGACGGGCTCAATGGAAAAGGTTTCCATTTTGTGAACCCCAACGCTACCCGCACCTGCGGATGCGGAGAAAGTTTCGCAGTGTAACACAACGCGTAAAACACTTCAAAAGCCAAAGCCGTCCAATCGGTTTTGGCTTTTTTATTTTTAGGCCATGCCTTACAGAAACCAGAAATATTTTTTAAGCATAAAAGCTTTCAGGCATGCATCAGGAAGAAACAGTGAAGATTTTTGTTGTGGAAGACGACCCGTCTTATGTGAAGTTTCTGCAATATGTATTAGGGCTGAACCCCGATTTTGAAGTAGTGGTGTTTAACGATGGTAAGTCTTGCCTCGATAACCTGCACCAAAAACCCAATATCGTAACGCTGGATTATTCCCTTCCGGATATGACCGGGGAGGAAGTAATCGCAAAGATCAAACAGCAGGCACCCGATGCTTTTGTCATCATTATTTCAGGGCAGGAAGATATTGGTACAGCCGTTCAGTTGTTAAAACTGGGTGCTTACGACTATATCACCAAAGACAAAGAAACCAAAAACCGCCTGCTCAATACCATCAACAATGCCCGTAGAAATATTTCGCTGATTCATGAAATAGACGAACTGCGCCAGGAAATTTCTGAAAAATACCAGTTCAGTAAAAGCATCATCGGTAATAGCCAGCCTATGAAAAAAGTGTTTTCTATGCTGGAAAAAGCGGTGAAAACCAATATTACAGTTTCTATTACCGGCGAAACCGGAACAGGGAAAGAGGTGGTTGCCAAGGCTGTTCATTACAATTCTGACAGAAAGAAAAAACCCTTTGTAGCTGTAAACATTGCCGCTATTCCCTCAGAACTTTTGGAAAGTGAACTGTTCGGTTACGAAAAAGGGGCGTTTACGGGAGCTGTTACCCGCCGCATCGGTAAGTTTGAAGAAGCTGAAGAAGGTACTATTTTCCTGGATGAAATTGGAGAAATGGCCCCGGCATTACAGGCCAAACTGCTGCGCGTAATCCAGGAACGGGAAGTAACCCGGATTGGCGGTAATAACACGGTAAAATTAAACGCGCGCATGATTGTGGCCACCCACCGCGACCTGGCCGAGGAGGTAAAAAATGGCAATTTCAGGGAAGATTTATACTACCGCCTCCTGGGCTTGCCCGTGCACCTTCCCCCCCTTCGCGATAGGAGCAACGACATCATTATCCTGGCTAAATACCTGCTCAAACAATTCTGTGAAGATAACAATATGCAACCACTGATTTTGAGCAATACAGCCCAGCAAAAACTGTTAAAATACCATTTTCCGGGCAATGTGCGCGAATTGAAGTCTATCATTGAGTTGGGAGCGGTAATGGCTGAAGGCAATCAAATTGAAGAAGAGGATATCAATTTTAACAGCATTAAGCGGGAAGAAAATTTTGTGATGGAAGAGCTGACCCTGCGGGAATATGTATTTAAGATTATCCGGCATTTTTTGAATAAATATGACGATAACGTATTGCATGTAGCCAAAAAACTGGACATTGGTAAATCAACCATATATCGTTATCTAAAAGAGATGGAAGAGGGTGAAAATCAACAATTAGAAAAAACAGAAAACTCATTTTGATGCAACAAGAATCCGAACACAACTCGACATTACTTGAGCACCTGCTCAATCTTACCAACGATGCTTTTTACGTGGCTGATGATAAAGGGCGCCTACTGCATGTAAATGAAAAAGCGTGCGAAAACATAGGGATGGGCAAGGCAGCGTTAATGCAAAAGAATATCAAGGAGCTGGATATCAGGTTCAATACTTCCTGGGAAAACATGCTCAGGCAATTACGTGCCCAAAAGAAGGTGGTTTTAGAAAAGAATGCAGAAAAACCGTGTTTTCCTACTGAAACCAAACTAAGCTATTTTCAATGCGGTGGTTGTGAGTTTATCATTGCGGTGGCCCTGGATACTTCCGAAAAGAAAAATGCAGAAGAACTGCTGATGGCCAAAAAAGCCAAAGAACAGTTTCTGGCTAATATGAGCCATGAAATACGTACCCCCATCAACGGAATTGCCGGTATGCTCAACCTGCTGGCTGATACAGAGGTGTCTGATGACCAGAAGAAATACATCAATGCCATCAGGAATGCTGCTGATAACCTGAAGGTAATTATCAATGATATTTTGGATGTTTCGGCTATAGAATCAGGTAAGCTGAAGTTTGAGCAAATTGGGTTCAAAATTGACTACCAGGTGGTGAACGTAGTGCAGTCGTTTGAGATGCAGGCCAAAGAAAAAGGCATAACCATCCGGCACGAAATAAGCGATGAAGCCAGAATTGTGTTGTTAGGGGACCCCGTTCGCCTGAACCAGATATTGATGAACCTCATCGGTAATGCCCTGAAATTTACTTTTGCCGGAGAAATAGTAGTGGATGTAAAAGTTGCTAAAAAGCAGAAAAACAAACTATTTGTAGCATTTTCAGTAAAAGATTCGGGTATCGGCATACCAAAAGAAAAACTGGATGTGATCTTTGAAAGCTTCCGTCAGGCCGATGAAAGCGTTACCCGCCGCTTTGGAGGCACCGGCCTGGGGCTTACCATTTGCAAGCAGTTAACCGAAATGCAGGGGGGCACCATTGCTGTAGAAAGTGAAGACGGCAAAGGCACTACTTTTAAATTTGTGATACCTTATGAAACAGGCACCAATGCCGATTTGGTAAGTGTAAAAAATAATGAACCCAGCGGTAGCAAGACTGGGACGGGTTATGAACAATTGACGGGCCTTTGTGTATTATTGGTAGAAGATAATGATATCAATCGTATTTATGCTAAAAATACAGCCCAGAAGTGGGGCTGCAGAGTGGATATTGCTGAAAATGGCCTCATTGCTGTAGAAAAGGTGCGGCGCAATAATTACGACATTATCCTGATGGACATACAAATGCCGGTAATGGATGGATTTGAGGCCACAAAATCTATCAGGAATAAGTTTGAAGGGCCAAAAGCCAATGTGCCTATCATTGCCCTTACTGCCAATGCCATCAAGGGAGATAATGAAAAGTGTATTGAGGCGGGCATGAATGATTATATTTCCAAGCCGTTTGCACCCCGTGACTTATACAATGTACTGCGCAGGTATGTGAAAACTGCCGAAACAATAGAACCTCAGCGTGTTATTGAGGAAGCTGCATCCGTTGATACCCCTACAACAGCAGCATTCACCGACTTATCTTACCTTAAAAGTGTGTGTGACGGAGACGAGGGGTTTATCGTGGATATGGTAAGCAGTTTTGTGGCCGATGCCCCTCATATTTTGAAAGAGATGCAGGAGCATAAAAGCAAAAGAAGATGGAAACTTGTTGGTAAGTTAGCCCACAAACTGAAGCCTTCTGTGCAATTCATGGGAATACATTCCGTAGAAGCTACGGTAAAAGCCATAGAGTCTGATGCTTTTCATTCCAATAACCTGGGAGAACTGCCGGGCAAGATTGAAGAACTCACGAAAATACTATCACTGGCAATACCAGAGCTGGCGCAAAAACTGGAAGAAGGGTTTAAGGAATAGTTGTAAAAGTTTCAGGTTTTAAGTTTTTTGTTTGAAGTTCAACGCTAAACTTTAACTAAAAACATTAAACTCGACACGCTAAACCTTAACTTTATTGTTTAAATCAGAAATGGAAGCGGGGTTGCCCATGATGTACAGCATATCCCCTTTTAAAATTTTTGTATCCGGGTAAATTTCTGTTATAAAATTACCATCCCTTTGGATAGAAAGTAAATTTACCCCATACTTTGACCGGAGTTGTGATTCGGAGATGGTTTTGCCTACAATTTCGTTATCACCCTGCTGGGTTCTGATGCAGGTAATGTTGATATCCGGTATATTAAGCCCCATAGCCCGGGCGGTACCCGCACTGTAAGGACGCAACATTTCGTAGCTATCTGAGCGGATATCCAGCACAAATTTTTCAATATTATCCTGAGGAACCAGGTATCTTCTGAGCAAACGGGTAAATATTTCAATAGAGGTTTCAAATTCTTCGGGAATTACCTCCTCGGCCCCCAGCCGGTGAAATTCATCTATTTCTTTAACATAACGGGTGCGCACAATAATATAAACCGTTTGGCAAATGGCCCGGATATTGGTGATGATGCGCCTGGTGGCCGCGGGGTCTGATATGGCCACCACGGCTACCCTCGCTGTATATACTTTGAAATGTTCCAACAAAAATTCATTAGCGGCATCACCATAATAAATCGGTTCTCCTTTGGCCCTTTCTATGCGTACCGTTTCCGCATTCATTTCAATAATCACATAAGGAATATTGGCAAATTTGGCGGCCCGGGCTACATTTCTGCCATTGATGCCATAACCAATGATGATCACATGGTCTTTCAAATCTTTCAGGTATTCTTCAGACCCATGCATGGTATTTTGCGATTCCATCTGGCTCAGCTTCTGGCGAAGGGATGTCTTCTGCAATAAACCAATAATCTTATCTGAACTTGACATCACAAAAGGAGTCATGCCCATAGAAAGGATAGAAATAGCCAGGAAGTACTGATAAACTTCATCCCCCAGCAGGCCGTATTCCATGCCCACTTTAGAAAGAATGAAAGCAAATTCTCCAATCTGGAATAGGGAAAGCCCGGTAAGCAAGGCCGTCCGCAAGGGATACTTCAAGGCAATAGCCGCACAAAAAGCGATCAACCCTTTTGCAATAACAGCCGCTACCGTAAGCAGCAGAATCATACCCAGATGAGAAAAGAAAAAAGATAAATCCAGTAACATGCCAATGGATACAAAAAAGAAACTGGTGAATGTTTCTCTGAAAGGAATAACAAACCCGGTGGCCTGATGGCTGTATTCTGATTCTGAAATAATCAAACCTGCCAAAAATGCCCCCAAAGCCAAAGACAACCCAATAGAAGAAGTAGCCCAGGCGACAGCAAAGCAAACAACGATCACAAATAAGATGAATAATTCACGGCTTTTGGTTTTGGCAATTTCATATAAAACCCTGGGTACCAGGTAACGGGCGCTCACGATTACAGCCACAATCACCACCACGGCTTTTAACAAAAGCATCAGCAGGGCAGTGGTAACATTTTCAGCCTCTCCAGCAATTAGGGGCGTAAATAACATCATGGGCACTACAATAATGTCCTGAAAGATGAGGATAGCCAGGGCGATTTTTCCGTGCGGGCTTCCCATCTCATTTTTTTCCTGCAATACTTTCAGCACAATGGCAGTACTGCTCAGAGAAAATATAAACCCTAAAAAAACAGCTTCACTTACAGAAAACCCGGTAAAGGAGGCAATGGCTGCTACCAGTAAAATGGTAAGCCCTACCTGCACAAGCCCGCCGATAAACACAGTATTTTTAATAGCCACAAGGCTTTTTAGTGAAAACTCCATCCCGATAATAAACAGCAGTAGTATCACACCGATTTCTGCGAGCACTTCTACTTCGTGGGAGGCATGTACCAGTTGTAGCCCATACGGTCCGGCAATGATCCCTGTGATAAGAAAACCCAGAATAGTGGGCATTTTCAGGCGTTGAAATAAGTATAGGACAATCACGGAAAGCCCGAGAATGATTACAATATCAGTAAGTAGTGGAATTTGCATGGCGATTCATAAAATGGTAACAGAACCAGATAAACTTAGTGCTCACATAAAGTTATCCATAATACTCAAAGTTAGGCGATTAGGCAGTAATTCTGCTATAAGATGCATAAGAAGTGTAATGCTATTCCGACATTTTTAATGGCATATCAAACTTTACACCTCAGCCAGGCGTTGACATTAGGTATGAATAAAGCGGATAAACTTGTAACGATTGCCACATTCACTGAAGCTACCCGGGCCCATGTTCTGAAAAGCAAACTGGCTGCCGAAGGTGTTTTCTGTATGGTTGCGGATGGTAATGTGGTACCGTATCTGCCCATTTTCTCCAGCAACCTGGGCGTACTGGTAAAAGTAATGGAAAAAGATAAGGAAAGGGCTTTGCAGATAATAGATGGACTGCCTCACGGAACTATTTAACTTTTTAAGTGTGACAGCCTGAGACTTCGGAAGTTTAGGGCATTAATGTTTGAAAAGTAGGCATTAGCAGCAGCAGTAGGCAGCCTTTGCATTATTGTTACTGCCGCTGCCTACTGTTCCTGATAAAAACCTCAGTTTCAGGATGAAACGCATACCAGGCAAACCAGTACAATGTAGTGCCGCTGAGCTTTTTGCTTTCACCATTGGTAATATAGGCCGAAACGGCTTTCTTGTCAAAGTATATTTTCAGTGATTTCCCCTGAAACGTATCCTTGATTACAGCTTGTTTGGTCTTTTTTAATTCGGGAAAAGGGTAAGCCTTAAACTTCCCATCTACCTCAATACCGATTACCAGGGTTTTGGCATGATAGTCTTTATTTTTGGCGGTAACCGGAAACCAAACAGAAGGATCTTTATCATAGTTCGCATAAGGGGAAGTATCATAATTGCGGGAAAACCCTGTGTCTTCAGAAAGCACCCAGGTGTCCGGGTGGGCTTCTTTCCATTGCGCCCAAGTGGTATTATCGGTAGGAATCAAAGTTAAATCTTTTCCCCTGAGCTTACCAGCTACGGCTTGCCCCATAATTTGCGACCAGAGGGATTCTGTTTGCCGGTCGTACAGCAGCACATCGCTGTTATACAGCAAGCCCGACACCCCAAATGTTTTGGAGCCATCGCCCACTTCGGCAGAAAAAGCCATCCCACTTCCGCATAAGGGGCAGTAAGTGATTACAACCGCCTGCCCTCTAACCTGATCGTTCACAATCTCGTGCCAGTTGAGGATTTTAATAGGATAAGCCCTGGCTTCTCCATTTACCGTAATACCCAATATTTTATCGTTTTCTGATAAAAAATCAGCTTCTGTTGCTTTTACAAACTTGGGCTGGTCTATGGAAGGAATACCATCGCGGGGAGGGCCACCACTCAATATTTTTTCTGGGGGCACCAGTGCATTGGTAACGTTAAACCCGTTTTTTATTACAGGTGCTTCAGTATCTTGTGCAAAAGCTGCAAAGGAAAATACAAAAAAGAAGAAAACACCGGATAAAAAATTTCGTAATTTCATAGATGTCAACAAATTATACATTTTTGAGAAAGTAAGGATTTCTTTGCCTAACTTTTGTCTTGATTCAGACTTTGTTAAAAAAATATTTGCCGGACTGGGAAGTCCGGTCTCCGGATAGCCTCCCGGAGATCGGGCTTCTCAGCCCGATAAAAATCTAATAAATATTAAAGCCTATGCACCTGATAAAACTATCACTTTTTCTGCTTATACTTTTAGGTTTTCAACCCATTTTCGGCCAAAACCAACTCACGCTGGAAGATATTTTCGGTTCTGATAAGTTTAACGGAAAAACTATCAGCAGCATTCAATGGCGGCCCGATGGGGAAGCTTTCACTTTTACAAAAAGGAATGAAGATTCCGGTTTATTGGATATTTATGAACACAGTGTAGTTACGGGAGAAAATACGTTGATGATTGCTGGCAATGATTTGCAATACAATGGCGAACTGATTCAAATGAGCAGTTACCAGTGGACCGAAGGGGGAAAATATATTCTGCTGGCCGGCCCGGTTACCCAAATTTACCGCCGCTCTTCCCAGGCGCCATATTATTTGTATGAAGTTGCCACAAAAAAACTAACTGCCCTTGCAAACGGTGACGATAACCTACGCAATGTCAAGCTTTCGCCCGATGGGGAAAAAGTGGGTTATGTGCAGGAATATAATATTTATGTGGTTGATTTGGCAAGCGGAAAGAAAAAGGCCATTACAAAAGACGGGAACGAAAATATTCTCAATGGGGAACCTGACTGGGTATATGAAGAAGAATTTTCCCTGGCTGATGCCTGGCACTGGTCACCCGATGGTAGTAAAATCGCTTTTTGGCGTACCGATCAGGGGCGGGTAAAGAATTTTTACCTGGTAGATGAGTTGCATCAGTACAATGAAATTTCACCTTTGAAATATCCCAAAGCAGGAGAAAAAAACGCCATTGTACAAATTGGGATGGCGGATGTAAATTCGGGAAACACCGTGTGGGCAGACCTGGGGGAAGAAACCAATATGTATATCCCCCGGATATTCTGGACCAATGACGGCGGACAGTTGGCCGTGATGCGCCTCAATCGCCATCAGAATTTCATGGAGCTGCTGATGATAAACCCCGAAACCGGTGAGGGAAATGTAGTGATAGCTGACGAAGACGAAGCCTGGCTGGACGTAGACCATAAAATGGCCTTTTTACAGCAAAAAGAGCAAATTGTGTGGACTTCCGAAAAGAGTGGTTTTCGCCATATTTACATCCAAGATTATGACGGTAATCAGATAAACCAAATTACCGATGGGGATTGGGAAGTTTCTGATATTGTGGGCATAGATGAAAAGAAAGACTTTGTTTACTTTTATGGAAAAAAAGATTCACACCTGGAGCAAAACCTCTACCGGGTAAAGTTAAACGGCAAAAAGCTGGAAAACATTTCTGGCCAAGGGGGGTGGCATACAGCCAAGTTTTCCCCTGATTACGAATATTTTGTAGGTTCTTATTCTAACGTTTCTACGCCCACACAAATCAGCCTGCGCAAATCTGACGGAACATTTGTGCGCATGTTGGAAGAGAACGCCATTGCAGCCATGAAAGAGTATAATATGGTTTTTCCTGAATTTTTAACCTTTACTACTACAGATGGTACCGAATTGCACGGTTACATGATGAAACCCCATGATTTTGACCCTGCAAAAAAATATCCGGTGCTGGTGTACGGGTACGGCGGGCCGGCTTCCCAAATTGTGCTCAACCGCTGGGGTGGTAATCGCACTTTGTGGCATCAGTACATGACAGAACAGGGATATATTGTTTTTTGTGTAGACAATCGGGGCACCGGAGGTCGGGGCAAAGCCTTCAAAAACCTGGCGTATGGCGACCTCAGCAAGTGGGCCGTGCATGACCAGATAGAAGGTGCCAAGTACTTGGCAACACTGCCTTATGTAGATGCTGACCGCCTTGGCTTTTGGGGTTGGAGCGGAGGCGGATATCTCACCCTGATGATGCTCACCCGGGGTGCCGATTATTTCAAAGCCGGGGTTTCTGTAGCCCCTGTTTCAGATTTCCGGCTGTATGACACGATATGGACAGAAAGATACATGGGCCTGCCCGGCGAAAATGAAGATGGATACAAAGATGCCAATGCCTTAAACTATGCCGGGTTGCTGGAAGGTGATCTACTAATTGTGCACGGTACGGGCGACGATAATGTCCACTACCAAAATGCCTTACAGATGATTAATGCGTTGCAGGCAAAAAACAAACAGTTTGAAATGATGCTGTACGCTAACCGGAACCACCGGATTTCCGGAGGGAATACGCAGCTTCACTTGTTTACGAAGATTTCCAGGTTTTTGAAGGAGAGCTTATAAGTCTTTTAAAGAAACAAACTTTGGCTGGTACAGTTTGATACCTGGCACATCTTCAAAATCTTTCTTATTGGTGGTGAAAATTTCATACTTGTTCATGAGGGCAGTAGCGGCAATCAAGCGGTCTGCAATAAAGATCCTTTGAGGTAGCCCTCTTACCAATTGATAAAACTTTTTGCTGATGGTTTGGTCTATGTGCTGTAAATTGAGATTATGTAGCAATTTCAAAGTAGTTTGTCTTTCATCCTTTCTTAATCCTTTTATTATTTCTGCGTAAGTAACTACACTAATAACACCATTTTGGTAGGTAATAGCATCCTCAATTTCTTTTCTGTAATTTTCCTTTCCTCGGATTGCGAGAATTAAAATATTTGTATCAATCAGGATTCTCTTTCCCATAATTTTCTTCTCCACTCATTTATATCTTCCATATCTTTTCTATCAGCCCACATCCCGAAGACTGCCTGCATCGCTTCTTTTGCTTTTTCCGGGTTCCCGGGCACAAAAGAGGATTCATTTTCAGCCTTCTTGCTTACTTTTTTCTTGAGTTTTTGAGGGGGGGGCGCTGGATTTCTGCCTTTTACCAAACCGATTTTTTCCTGTTCTTTTTTGGAAAGTGTAGAAAACTTGATGCCCATTTTTTTTGCCATGGCTTTCAGCAGTTCCAGTTCCTGTTTGCTTTTGGGCTTTAATAAGATCGTATCCATTATGCGCAACTTTGAGGTCTTACTTTGGTAAACGAAATAAAGGTAATTTTGGTCTGAATTACAAGGTGAATGAAATACCAAAAAATAAAAAAAGGGAAGCGAGCTCATGACTCCACTTCCCCAGGGTGATGAAATTTTTAATTCAGTAATGCCAGCTATTGGTCATTATAACTGAACATCTCACTCACGCGGTTGTAGTAGCTAATGATCAGGTACATATTGGCACCATCATTATAGCTTTTAATTTTGTTCTTTTTCTTGAAGTCATGTACTTCGGCTTCAAAGTCATTCATCAGAGGAAGCACATCTTTTTTAAATCGCTTGATTTCTTTTACTTTTCCATCCACTACACGGTACCATTCATCTATGGTATAGGCATCATCAGCATAGAACACGTCAAATTCGGTGACCCTGCGCAGCAAACCTATTTTTCCAGTAGCTACTACCTGAAACAGTTTTTTGCTTTTGCGGTCTCCAAATTTATCAGAACGATATTCAAAGCTTTGGTATAGCCTTTTATTGTCACATTCATCTACAGTAATAATTTTATCTATCATAGAGGAGTGAAAAGAAAGCATTACACTGTCGCGCTCTACTACGATGCGGTCGGTGCCGAAGTCAATATCCACAACACCTTCCATTGACATTTGGTTGGATAAATATACTTTTCCCCAGCGGGCAGGCTGGGCAATGGCTGTAAGGTTTAAAAGGGCCAGGCTAAATAAAACTACTACTGATTTCATATTTAATTCTGTTTTTGCTGTTGTATATATTTTGGGTAACTCTCACAACAAAGGTATGTAATTTTTTTTATAAAAAACATAACTTTTTATAAAAAAATTATATTTATCTAATAAATATTTACATATATCAATGAATAAAAACCTAAAATATCAATAGTATATATATATAGTATAAAATATATTCTCTGTTATTTTAATAGATAATATTCTGATTTTCAGCTACTTATATAAAAGGCAGCTGAAAAGTAAGAAAATAGAAGGCAGGTTGTTAGGTAGGCCGATTGCCAGAACCCTACATCTGTAAGGATTTTAGCTTTCGGTAAGAAAGTTACGCAGATAAACCAAAAACTGCAAGTAGTGGGCAGGTTGGCATGAGGATATTAGCTTAAAAAAGATAAAAACTGTTTTGAGTTACAGGGAATATTGTATGCTTCAAATAATATCCTGATATTTAAAGAGTGGGTGGGTTGGTGTTATGTATGCATTAATTCGAATTTTTACAAAGGCGCTCAACCTTAAATAAAGTAATTATGAGAGTAATACTTTTACCGTTCGCATTTATCCTATTTGGGATGTGTTCTCAGCCGCAGAAGCAGGATACTCCTGACGCAATCCCGCTGACGAGCTCTTCTTTTCTTTCTGGTAAAATTATAGACCTGACGTATGCCTTTGATAGCAGTACGATTTACTGGCCTACAGAAACCGGGTTTGTGTTTGAGCAGGCTGCCAAGGGTTATACAGAAAAAGGCTACTATTACACTGCCAATGCCTTTTGTGCGGCAGAACATGGAGGAACGCACCTAGATGCCCCCATCCACTTTGCTGAAGGCCGGCAGACCGTTGATGCCATCCCGTTACGCAATCTGATTGCCCCGGGAATTGTGATCGATGTGCGTGGTAAGGCAGCGGATAACCCAGACTATCAGGTGTCGGTGAGTGACTTGGAGCAATGGGAAACACAATATGGGCAGATTCCGGCGGGCACCATTATTCTGTTACGTACCGGTTTTGGTAAATATTGGCCTGATCGTATGCGTTATCTGGGTACAGATGAACAAGGTGCGGAAGCTGTTGCTAAACTTCACTTTCCCGGCTTGCACCCTGATGCAGCCCGATGGCTCATAGAGAACCGATCTGTAAAAGCCATCGGACTGGACACACCCAGTATAGATTATGGGCAATCACAACTTTTTGGAACACATCAGGCGCTTTTTAAAGAAAATATTCCGGCTTTTGAGAATGTTGCACATCTGGATCAGTTGCCCCCACAAGGATTCCTTATCATTGCCCTGCCTATGAAAATCGGGAAGGGAAGTGGTGCTCCACTTCGTATCGTTGCTATAGTACCCGGAAAACAGTAAGGAGATGACTGCGCAATTGAGGGCAGTATTGAATGAAGTTTGATAATGAACAGTGCTTATAGGTACAAAATGAAAATAGAACTTAAAGGGAGCATTGAATATAATAAATATAAAAATTTTTCAAGAAATTTTAAATATGTTTGAAATTTTTATAAGGAAAAGCTATTTTATGTAACATTTACTTATAAAGTATCGCTTTAGTGGTTATATTGCAATACTACTTAAATAGTGAGTAATATCAATTTGGATAACTGTATATGCAAACGAAGAAAATTGAGATCATTCCTTCTATCTCAATCATAGACAAGAAAATAACCCGTTTGAAACGAGGTGATTTTTCGCTCGATCAGGTGTATGACGAATCTCCGGTAGACCTTGCCCGTAAATTTGAAGACCACGGAATTACCAAGCTCCAATTGGTTGATTTGGACGGGACAAGAAATGGCAAGCCTGTTCACTATCATATACTGGAAGCCATTGCCGGACATACCAGTTTACAGGTAGATTTTGCCGGGGGACTGCATACCGATGGGGATGTAAGCAAAGCCTTTGAATACGGGGCACAATCTGTAACGGCGGCCACCCTGGCCGTGAATAACCGGGAAGAATTTGCTTCCTGGATTGTAACCTATGGACGCGAAAAAATTGCCCTGGGCGCTGATGCCATAAGCGATACACCCGAGGGGCGAAAAGTAGCCATCAAAGGCTGGCAAACTGACTCAAAGATTGACCTTTTCGAGCATGTAGAATACTTTTATACCCGCAGCCTGAAATACCTCAAAACCAGCGATGTGTCTAAAGATGGTATCCTGGAAGGCCCTTCTTTTCAACTGTACCATGACCTGATCCAGAAATTTCCAGGCATCCACCTGATTGCCAGCGGAGGGGTGCATAAAATTGAAGATATAGAACGGTTGCGCGATTTGGGGGTTTACGGCGTTGTATTTGGCAGGGCTTATTATGAAGGCAACATCAAGTTGAAAGATATAGAAAAGTTTTTGGCCTGATTAATTTACATTTTTTGCAACCTGTTATCATACAAATACCATTGCTTGTCAACGATTTCAGCCCTGAAATCAGAATGCTTTGGGTTTAATAAATAGTTAGCTTCTATAAAATTGTGCACAGGAGGGACTTTAAGCACAGCTGACTTTTCGTGCTTTAGCCATTGGCTGCCAATAGATTTGGTGATTTTTTCCCTCAACCATACTAATTTTGGCTTATCTTCGTAGTTTTCATAAACTTCTGTTTGCTATGCGCCAAAATCTTCATTCATACGTTTTCTTACTTTTTTTCAGTCTTTTCCTGTATCATCCGGTAATCTCTCAAAAGCAGGCTTACCAAAATCTTCGGGAAGCCCTTTTTGCGAGTGGTAAACTTAGTGGAAATGGCGGCCCACAAAGTGTAAACTGGATTAATGAAGGCAATCACTTTTCCTTTATGGAAAATAACCCGGAAACCGAACAGGCTGAAATCAAGTCATACGACCCAGAAACCGGAGAAGCGTTGTTTATTTTCAGTGCTGCAGGGTTAAGCTTCCCCGATAGCAATGAACCCTTTCAATATCGTAGTTTTCAGTGGTCCGAAGATTCAAAGTATTTGCTTTTTCAAACCAACTTTCGTCCAGTATGGCGCAACTCCGGCACTTCAGACTACTACTTTTACAGCATTGAAAACAAAACCCTGCAACTGGTGGCAAAAGATGCGCGCACGGCTGAGCTTTCGCCCAACGGAAAAATGGTGGGCTACGAAAGGGAAGGCAACCTGTTTGTATATGATTTTGAATTACAAAAAGAAACCCAACTCACCGAAGATGCACAGGAAAATTTGTACAATGGCCGTTTCGGTTGGGTATACGAAGAAGAATTTGGCATTGCACAAGCCTGGGAGTGGTCTCCTGATAGTCGCTACATTGCTTTTTGGCAAAGCGACGAACGTGAGGTGCCTATATATCAAATCACCGACTTTTCAGGGCAACACCCCGATTACGTAAAAATTCCATATCCGAAAGTGGGGGATACCAATCCGGTGGTCAAAATCGGGGTGATTGATGTGCAGAATAAATCCCAAAAATGGATGGATGTACCTTTGAATGGCGGATACATTCCCCGTTTGTACTGGACTTCCGTACCCGGACAACTGGCTGTAGTACACCTTAACCGCCTGCAAAATCACCTGAAACTCTATTTTTATGAAGCAACTTCCGGAAAAGGCAGGCTGGTGATGGAAGAACAGTCTGATGCATGGATTGATGTGTTTGACTTTTTTGCCGGTATTTACCATTACTTTTTCTTTCCCGAAGATACCGATGAGTTTTTCTGGATTTCGGACCGGGACGGATATAGCCACATTTACCGCTACAACTACGAAGGGGAACTGCTCAACCAGGTTACGCAGGGCGAGTGGGAAGTGGTTTTTGTGCATGCTGTGGATGCGAAAGACAAAACCATCTATTATTCCTCTACCGAAGCATCACCCCTGGAGCGGCATCTTTATTCCGTTCGCTTTGATGGCAAGAAAAAAAACAAGCTAACCCAGACAGAAGGGCGGCACCACATTGACTTCTCGCCCAATGGAAAATATTATATTGACGAGTACTCCAATCTGAGTACGCCCAAACAGGTAGAGCTTTGGAGCACCAAAGGTAAAATCCTGGAGAAGTTGGAAGAAAACAAAGAGGTCAATGCATTTATCAGCCAAAATGTGTACGCCCCCAAAGAACTGTTCAGCTTTACCACTTCAGATGGGCAAAAACTGGATGGCTACATTATCAAGCCCGCGAACTTTGATGAAAACAAAAAGTATCCGCTGGTACTCAATATTTATGGGGGGCCGGGGGCGCAATCGGTGTACAATGAGTTTGCTACCAACGGTTGGGAACAATACCTGGCGCAGGAAGGATACGTGATTGCCAGCGTAAACAACCGGGGCAGCGGAGGCTACGGCAGTGAATTTGAGAAAGTAGTGTACGAGCAGCTGGGCAAATGGGAAAGCCATGATTTTGTGGAAACCGTACAACATTTGAGCAAATATGCCTGGATTGACGGGGAAAATATGGCTATTCGTGGCCACAGCTACGGTGGTTACATGGCCAGCTACACCATGCTTACCCATCCTGGCATTTTTAAAGTGGCTTTGGTGGGTGCCCCGGTGACAGACTACCGCCTGTACGATACCATTTACACTGAGCGTTACATGGGATTGCTGCCCGAAAACAACGAAAAATACATCCAGAGTTCACCTATTACCTTTGCCGGACAACTGGAAGGAAAAATGTTCATTGCCCATTCAATGATGGACGAAAACGTGCATGTGCAAAACACCCTCCAATTGGTAAAAGCCCTGACAGACCAGGGCAAAGATGCCGACCTGCGCATTTACCCACCGGGTGCCCACGGCGTGGCTTACAATACCCCCAGTTTTATATTGCTTTATAGCCAGTATACCGATTATTTGAATAGGTATTTGAAGAATTGAGAAGGTGTTTTTTATATGGAGAATAGGATGCCATGCATTTAAACACTTGTCAGTTGCAGGCTTCTGTACTTTGTCAAAGCTCCGAACTTTGACAAAGTTAGAGCACCTTTGAGAGGAACTTAGTTCCCTGCTAGGTGGGTCAAAGTTTTAAATTTAGCAGCTACCAAAACTTCGGTAGTTTGTCCCATCCATTCAAAGGGACTTCTACACTATCAGGAACAGGCTTATCAAAAAGTATAAGGCCTTGATTTGAATATCCACTTGGTACTTCAACTAGGTATCTTTCTCGTTCCTTTATTTTATTTCGGTAACTTCCAAGTGGTATGTGCTGTTCATACTTGTTTCCGTAAAACTGATATTCATATTTTGCCATGATACCTCCTTTAGCTGGCTTATAAATATCTAAAACTTTTCCAACAGTATATTTCTGGGGTAGTGTGCCTAACCATCTGCCATGTATGATTAATAAAATACTTCCGAGAATCAATATAAGGAATATTAAAGCTGATATAGATTTTTTTATGCCTTGCATTTTGGTGGAAGAATATGTACTACATTGACGAAACTCTAAATATTACTTTATTCTAATCCGCCAACACATTACTCAGAAAAGTAGATTTGAGCAGCATCCATAGCAGGAAGAAGGCGATGGCCCAGCGGAGGTAGATATGGTAAAAATCGGTGGTGTCTTTGTAGCGGGTTTCTTTGATTTCAGCTTTTTCGTACTTGTCTATGAGTGCAAACACTTCTTGCAGGGCTTCGTTGTTGGATACGCGGTAAAATTCCCCTTCCCCAATGCGGGCAATTTCGCGGAGGGTGGTTTCATCCAAAGAATTATCTACATACCGGGTATTCCCAAAAAAGTCTTTACCAAAAGGCACCCGGCCTTCACGCCCAATGGCAATGGAGTACATTTTAATGCCATACGCATGCGCCAGTTCGGCGGCTGTAATCGGGTCAAGGTTTCCTGCTGTGTTGTCACCATCGCTCAGCAAAATCATTACTTTGGAGGCAGAGCGTTCCCCAGCCCCTTCGGCATCGCGCATGCGGTTGGTAGCCACAGCCAGCGCACTCCCAATGGCAGTGCCCCGGCTTTCAATCAGGCTAAAGTCAATTTCTTCAATGAAGTCATACAACAGCTCATAATCGGTAGTGAGGGGGGAAAGGGAATAGGCATCTCCGGAAAAAACCACCAGGCCAATGCGGTCTTGCATGCGCCCGCTGATGAAATCCCGGGCTACGTTTTTGGCGGCTTCCAGGCGGTTGGGCTCGAAATCTTCAATCCGCATCGATTCTGAAATATCCACCACCAGCATAATGTCAATCCCTTCAGACCATTGTTCTACCTGCTCATTGGTACGTTGCGGACGAGCCAACGCTACAATCAGTAAGGCCAGGGTAAGCGAAATCAGGATGTGGGGAATGTAACGCAATAATACAGTAGGGTCCCACTGGGGTACATTTTTAGGAAAAGCAATGGCCAGTTTTTGCCGGCCCCTCAGCCCCCATAGCCACCGTATTAAAAAAATGATGGGGATCAGCAGCAACAAATACAAAAAGAGCGGATGCTGAAAGCTATATCCTTCAAAAGTAGTGGGTGAAAACCACGATGCTGAATACCAATTTTCGTTAATGCTGGACATGACTTTTAAAATCCTAAATCCTAATTTCTAAATCCTAATCTAAAGGCCGAAGCGATAAACTCAAAACTTTAAACCCCAAACTCAATACTCATCCCTTCTTAATCGCCTCTACCTTATGGTGGTAGCGTTGGTTGGAAAAGGTTTGCAGTTTTTCAAAATAACCTACGACTTCTCCGTTTTGCATATTTCCATATATATTACGGTCGATGGCGCGTAAATCTTGTGTTACGGCTTCGGCCGAGGGTAGTTTTAAAATTTCTTTGGTGGTCATTTTCATATAAGGCTGGCCTTCCAGCTTTTCCATATATTTTTTCCACGCAATCAATACTTTTTCGGTACGTCTTCGGTCAGGTGCAGTACGCAATGCTTCCAGTTCTTTTGAAAAACTTTCCTGGAATTGCTGGTATGCTTTCTGTAGTCTATACAATCGCCAGCGCTTTTGAATGGTTTTGCCAAAGAAAATATAAACCAGCACTACAACGAGCAAAAAAGCACCAATGC
The DNA here is from genome assembly GCA_965230065.1 of Cyclobacteriaceae bacterium. Classification (GTDB taxonomy): domain Bacteria; phylum Bacteroidota; class Bacteroidia; order Cytophagales; family Cyclobacteriaceae. The sequence continues at coordinate 3,314,429 of OZ245942.1, forward strand.
CCACCAACAAATAGGGATAGTTAAAAGCCAGCTCAATGGAGCGATAAGCCACGTTTTCTTTCACATTTACAGTGTCGGGCACTTCGGGTAGTAATTCTTTTAAATAAACCGAGTCGGGCCGGGCATAAATGGCTGTGCTGTCCCCGTTTTCTATCACATATACCGGCAAAGCCAGGCGTTGTACCAGGTCAAGCTCAAAAGTGGTAAGTTGGTACACCACACTGTCAAAGCTGAGCAGGCTGTCAGAGCGGGTGGGGGCAAATGTCCTGTCTATGTACTCAAAAGGCAAATAATCATCCTCTTCCCCGGGAAACACCACCTCAAAACCACGGGGGTATTGAAAAGTAAGGGTATAGGTAATGGGTTCTCCAATCTTCAAACTGTCGGCCTGAAAAGTACCTTTCGGCTTCAGTTCCTGCGCAAATGTGCCTGGCAATGTTGCCCAAAGCACAGCAATAACCAAAAGAAAGGATGTGAAAATTTTTTGCATTGGTAAATTCATACTTTGTGTTGGGTCATGCACTTTTTCTGCCCCTGCGCAGGTTTCTGATTTTAAACAATTCAATGAGCTTGGGCACGTAATCATCACTGGTGTCAATAGAAAGGTAATTGGCTTGTTGCTTCCGGCAAAATTCTTCCAGGGCAGCTTTATTATTCGCATACGTATTTTTTACCCTTTTCCTGAAAGAAAGTGAAGAAGAGTTAACCCATTTGGTTTTGCCACTTTCTTTGTCATATACGGGCAAAATGCCCAGGTCGGGCATGCGGGTTTCCCGTTTATCAGAAAGGTGGATGACTACCAGATCATGTTTGCGGGCCAGGGCTTTGAGGTTGTGGATATAATCCTCGTCAATAAAATCGGAAATTAAAATGACCATACTCCGCCGCCGCACAATATTAATCAGGTAGCGTATACCGGCATTCAGATCTGTTTTTCGGGAAGTAGGTTCCAGTTCATACATGCCGGAAAGGATATGGTAAGCGTGCCGTTGCCCTTTGCCTGGCTTCACATACTTTTCTTTCTGGTCAGAAAAGCACAGCAGCCCCACCTGGCTGGCCTCTTTGATGGCGGCCAGGGTAAGCACGCCACATATTTCTTTGCCAATGTCTACCTTCTGATGCCCGGCATCCCCAATTTCCTGGGAGGCGCTTACATCCAGTAAAAAATATACCACCTGTTCCCGCTCTTCTTTATAAGTTTTTACAAAAGTCCCATGCCCTTTGGCGCTGGCATTCCAGTCTATCGTGCGGATATCATCCCCATACTGGTAAGACCGCACATCGTCAAAGGTGATGCCCGACCCTTTGAATACAGAGTGGAAATCGCCCTGCATTTGGGTTGTAATGGCTTTGCGGATAAAAATTTCATATTTCCGCAGTTTCTTAATGAGTTTTCGATAAACACTTCGCTCCATAATGAAAAAGGTAGAACGATAAATTTCCGGTTTAAATATTTCGTTCCACGTTCAAATTTACAGTTATCTGTGGCAGTTCCCCAAAAATCCATGAATAAATACGGGCGGCGCCATAAATTACCTTTCTATGGTAAATTGCTCATATTCTTCTACCGGAGCGGTATCATAATGCACATATTGTACTTTGGCAAACCGTGGCCCTTGGCGGCACCATTCTAAAAACTCCTTCATTTTGGATTCGGGACCTTCCGCTCCTATACATACCGATCCGTCTGGTTCATTGCGTACCCAGCCTTTAACGCCCAGTTTTTCAGCCGTTTCTTTGGTGCTTGCCCTGAAAAATACGCCTTGTACTTTGCCTGTTACCCGGATGTTGTAGTGTATCATAATTTGACAGGTTTATTGCTAATTATCTCAAACACATAGTAAATGTTATGTCCATGTCATCATTGGGACTACACCAAACAAAATCAAATAAGCAGTAACCATCAAGTGTAAACAGGATAGAATAATAGAAGGCCAGAAAATGATTTTATTTATTTTACGGTTTCTCAATTTATAAACAGTTATTACTGAACCCAACGAGCTTAATACAAATAATACAGATAAAACCATAAGGCTAATTGACCAAATACCGGGTTTTGATAACAAAATATCAATATGGTTGATACCCAATCGGGGCAAAATAATGAGAAGGATCACCGATATGGTAGCAAGGGTTGGAAATATGAAAGCATGAAATGCTTTCCTGTATTTTTTGCTGTTCATCAGAAAAAGAGTGAAAAGAATCAATACAAGAATGCAGCCTATCACCATGAAGATTATCCACAGCATTAATATTGAAAATTGACCAAATACCCTTACACTTGAAATTGGTTTCAGTACGAGGTCGTGGGTATATAAAACCTCTCCAGCCAACGGGTCTGTTGCTTTTACCAAACCGATTTTATTGGTATTGTTAAACAAAAATGCGGAAGGTGACACAGGGTAATATTTTGTTCCTGCACCAGGCAAAATCCAGGACTTCGTTATATGATTATCAAAAACCTCGATTTTATGAATATCAAAGATTAAATCCTGATAAAAGCGGTCCTGGCTTCTCGGATTGATGGCAACATAATAGCCTTCTGCAATATCAATTTCGCCAGCAAAGGCAGTCTTTGCGGTATTAGTTTCTAATAATGCTGTTTCATATTCTCTTATCAATGTGGAAATTTCAGACATTGCCTGACCGTTATTCGCATTCAACAATAATACATGGCCTACCCCACTTTTTGGTATATAAGCAAGTTCTGAAAGCCCCCCATCAATGACTCCTTCATGCCCATGATAAACGAATCCATTATTGGTACTGGTGAAACTGCCTAAACCATACCCTAGTGCTAAACCAGCTTTGGCTCCGGGGGTACTTTTTGGTTTTTCCATTCTTTTGATAGATTTTTCTTCAAGAAGCTTCAAAGTGTCAATACTTCCCCTGTTGAGCAAAAGTTGCAGCAGTTTTGCCATATCGCCGGGTGATGAATTGAGAGAGGCTGAAGGCCGGTACAGGCTGGGTTTGTAATCGATTTGCTTCATTGCCCAATTGAAGGTTGTCGCTCCCCATTCATGAAACAATTCATCATTAAAGAATGTAGTATTAGGCATTTTCAGGGGTTTGAAGAATGTCTCTTTAACATATTCTTCATATTCCTGGCCGGATATCTTTTCTACGATATAGGCTGCCACGGCGTATCCAGAATTGCAGTAAGCTTTGCGCGATCCGGGCATCCAGCGTGATTTGCGTGAATGAGGGTGAAATTCAAGCGCTTTTTTCAATGTAATGGGAGTAGGGGTGTTATATGCAATTTCTGCCAAATGTATTTCATCCCATCCTGTGGTATGTTCTAATAAATGGACAATGCGCACCGGGTCAGTATCTTCCCAAGGATTTTTATATGCTACTTCAGGGACTATATCTTTAATTTTATCACTCAACTTCAATTTTCCTTCTTCTTGCAGTTTCAATATTGCCAGGGCAACAAACATTTTTGAAATGGAAGCGATTCTGAACATTGTGTTTGAATTTGCTGCTTGTTTAAGTGCAGCATTAGAGGTGCCAAGTCCTGTTACATCTATTTTCCCATCGGCATTTACCAAGGCGATACCTACACAAAGTCCATCATATCGTTTGAGGACGTTCTCAATGTTTGATGTTAATATTTCAAATTTGTTATCAATTTCCGGATCACTTTTCAGGTTTTCTTTTACGCTACCCCAACATATATTGAAAACTGATATTGTAAAAACCAGAAGGAAGGTATAGAAATTATTCATTTATCAGGGAAGTTATAGGGAATGGGTGCGTAATAGTATTTTTTAATTAATCTAAGTTGCTACTTATACCTGAATATATTTGATCAGGCTGTAAGCCATGATCGTTAAAAAGACTTTATACTGAAAACCTGCTATTGTCACGGCATGCAGGTTTTTGGCAAACCGGGCCGTAATTTCACTAAACACGGTTTCTATCTTTTTCCGATTGTACTTTTTGGCAATAGCATCTATAAAACTATCCCCCCGCCGAGAGTTCTTCTTGCGCTGTGTAGCAAACTCAATATGTTCTTCTTGTTGATAAAAATCTTCCCATTGGTAATCGGTAAATCCACTGTCTTGCCAGACAATACTACCTTTGGGTAGATCAAAGTCTAAGCGGGCTAAAGCTGAATGATCGCTGTAAGAGCCGGGTATAAAAGCTAGTTCTACGGGTAATCCCTCTTCACTGAGTACTAAAGCCACTTTATAGCCATAGAAATATTCTCGCTTAGAGGTATTTTTACCCCGATAATCCTCTCCTTGCAGCATCCGGCAACGAGCGATACGAATGTTGTGACAGACCCGTACTGGAAAGGTATCTAATAGATAACGTTGCCTAAAGTTGGTGACCTTAAAAGCCCACCCTAACAAACGGAAACAATATTCGGCTAACACGGCAATGCTATGTAATCGCCGATTAAAACGGGAAGAGCTTAACATCTTGGAGCAGTGATGGGAACGCATATAATGCAAGGCAGTGGTCCAGTTCCCCCCAAAATACCAAGCGGCTATTAAAGCAGTAGTTAGTATAAGCGCATCGTTTACACGGCGTTGTTGATCTTCTTGATGGCCAATAGCTTGAAGAATATCGTCCAAAATCACGTATATTGCAATGGTGTTGTCGTTGAGCATAAAAATATATGTTTTGATGTGTGGTAACCTCAAAACTACTATATTCTGCAATACGATAACACTTTTTCTCATAGGTAGCAACTTGAGTTAATTATATCACTACTTTTTCATTTATCATTGATACCTAACCAAAATTTCCTTACTGCTTAGCAGCAGCCTCCACAATCACCACTGCTGAGGAAGTGCCAATGCGGTCGGCCCCGGCTTCAATCATAGCAACGGCTTGCTCGTACGTTTTGATACCGCCCGAGGCTTTGATGCCTACATTGGAAGGCAAAATTTCACGCATCAGGCGGATGTGCTCCACTTGCGCACCTGCCGGGGCAAAGCCGGTAGAAGTTTTTACGAAATCGGTGCCCGCATCTTTACACAACAGGCTGGCTTTTTTTATTTCTTCTTCGGTCAGGTAAGCGGTTTCAATAATTACTTTCATCAGGGCATGGTGTTCGTGAATGAGCGTGGCGCACTTGGCCAGTTCAATTTTTACCCAGGGCATGCCCGATTTAAAAGCGGAAATATTCATCACAATGTCCAGTTCATCCGCCCCATCATCCAGCGCTTTTTGTATTTCCACAATTTTGGTTTCTGTCATATTGTAACCCAGTGGAAAACCGATGGGCGCCACCACCTGCACATCAGCGCCGCCCAGGTCACGCTTCGCTTTTTTTATCCAGAACGGTGGTACACACAGTCCGATGAATTGATGCTGTTTTGCTTCTTCAACCACCCGGTCTACATCCTGTGAAGTAAGGGTAGGAGATAAAACTGTATGCTCCAAAAAACGATGAATATTTTGCATGGCTTACCAGTAGATTAGGGTAATGAATACATCTGCAAATTTACTGGATTTTTTGGAATACGCAGAAGCGGAAAACATATTGAAAAAGTGCAATTTTTGAAAGCTCTATTTTTGAGACAGTTAAGTAAGAAATTTTCAGCTTATTTTTTTTAATCATTTAATAAATACGCTACAATTTCCATATCAAAAATTGTTTGAAAGCGTATCGTTTTATCGTACTGTGCACAGGAGAAATTAAGTATGTTCATAAACAAAAATGATGAGGTTCTGCACGCTAAATTATAACTCATTTTTCTGGTAGGAATAATTATCAATTAAGACAAATTCCGTAACTATAATCTTGCATTTAGCTTGCGAAAAAAATCTTTACAAAAGTGATAACGGTTTGTCCGCTATTTCTAAAAGTCACTTTTATTTTTTGTGAAAATTTATAGTGGCATCGAACTGTGAAGTTTCGGTAAGTTTGTACGTGCTTCCATGCCTGGCTTGAGAAAAAATGAGTTGGTTTCCAGAGATTTTTTTTACTGCTTACTCTTTTAATTTTATCTCGGTCAATCCGGATTTTAAAGGGGGCGCTTCAAAATGAGAACTCAAGATATTCCATCAGCATAATTTCATCTGAGCGAAGCTGTTTGTTGACTTGTATCAGCCAAGCCTGTAGCCATTGGCCAGCGTCATCACATAGTTGCTCGCTTTTGTCCGCCATTTCTTGTAGGGCTGTACAAGGAGTGGCGGACAAATCTTTTTTTGTTTTTGCAGATTTTCGAGACAAATATTCAGTCAGCACTCTGTCGTAAAGTAAAAGCTTAAATAGGTAAACTAGTAGCTTGTGAAAACCGATAGTAGTAGCCATCACTCCGACGGCATCAGTCGAGGTACAAGAAAGAATGGCTGATAGGTAAAACACTACCGAAGTCGATGTTTATAAAATTCATTGGGTGGTGGGCACTGCTGTCCATCTGCTCGAGGCCACCACGATCCGGCTTTTACACAGGAAGCTACAAGTGCCCCTGCATGATAGACCCAGATACGATGCGATGACGCAGAGCAACCCATGCCGAACTTCCTTGCCGAACATTCATGCTGGGCGCTCCACGCGGGGTTCTCTGCGAGTAACCCCGCTGAGACGGAGCCCGGTGCTATCCCCGACTTGTTTAAACAGCTCTACTTCACACGCAAGACAGCATGGTTAATTTGCCTCTCCAGCCTTTCATATTCGGACTTCGGTCTTCGGTCTTCTGACTCCCCCGCATCTTCCACAAATTTCCACTTTGCCCCTAATTGCCTGTGATTTCAAAAAGTTAAGCTTTTTTATTTTCGAATAATCCTGCCAAATTGGCGTTTTTGTTTACAATACCAAAAAGAATGTCATGCAGCGCAACTAATAAATGCTATAAAAAGCACAGATGGAGAATAACATAAAATAACATAAAATAATATTCATTATCAAAATTTCATTAAATTGTACTTTTTTTAGTAATGCGTCAAAAAAATCGCTTAAAACGGTGATTTTTTTGTAAAAAAACGTGGTAAAAAGTGGGAGTGAATGGAACAAGTTTTTATATTTGTAATATAAGATCGCGCGCAAACCATGTAAGATGGAACTTTTCACCGGTAAATATACATGCAAAATGGATGCTAAAAACAGGCTGGTCTTGCCTGCCAAGATTAAGAGCATGTTGCCCGGGAATGGAGGTGGTAAAATTTACCTGCGGTCGGGCAACGATCCTTACGTGATGATTTATACACCGGATGTATATGAAGAGGTAGCCAGCGAGGCTATAAAGAAACTGGCCAGGTATGGCAAGAATAATCTTCGGTACCGACGGGCATTTTTTAGTGGCATTGCAGATGTAGACCTGGATAGTATGGGGAGATTTTTGGTGCCAAAGCCCACGGTGGAACATGCCCGTCTGAAAGGTGAAGTTTTGATAGTGGGGGTGGGTGATTGGTTTGAGATGTGGAACCCCAGTATATACGAACAAAATATGCCAAGCGCTGCCGAACTGGATGCGCTGGAAGAAGAAATCTTTATAGAGAAAAAGAGCAATGTGCCCATGTATTTATCACAACCCGGTTATGCTCAGGGAGAGCGTTGAGGGGTTGGTTACAGCAAAAGACGGAACCTATGTTGACCTCACCTTCGGGGGAGGCGGGCATGCCCGTAAAATACTGAACCGCCTCGAGGGTGGACGGCTTTTTGCCTTTGACCAGGACGCTGACGCCCGGCAAAATACAGAAGGGCTTGACTTGATTTTTATAGAAGCAAACTTCAGACATTTGAAACGGTATCTTAAAATGTATGGCATCAAAGAAGTAGACGGCATCATCGCTGACCTGGGGGTTTCTTCCCATCAGTTTGATGAAGCCGGGCGGGGCTTCTCTACGCGCCTTGATGCCGAACTGGATATGCGGATGAACCAGTCAGCGACCCGTACGGCACGGCAGGTAGTGAACGAATATAACGAGCAGGAGCTGCACCGGATTTTGGGTATGTATGGAGAAGTAAGAAACGCCCGCACCCTGGCGAATGCCATCGTATCCGCCCGGGTAGGTAAGCCCATCAAAACGGTGAACGAACTGAAAGATGTGGTAATAAAATATGCCCCGAAGCGAAAAGAAAACAGGTACCTGGCGCAGGTGTTTCAGGCGTTGCGGATTGAGGTGAACCAGGAGATGGAAGCCTTAAAAGAAATGCTGCTGCAGGCAGCCGAAGTGCTCAAACCAGGAGGCAGGTTTGTGGCAATTTCTTACCACTCTCTGGAAGACCGTCTGGTGAAAAACCTCATCATGAAAGGCAATGTGGAAGGGGTAGAAGAAAAGGATTTTTATGGTAACTCCAACAAGCCGTTAAAGGCGATTAACAGAAAGCCTTTGCTGCCTTCGGAAGAGGAGTTAAAGCAGAACAGCAGGGCAAGAAGTGCCAAACTTAGAATCTCAGAAAAGTTATAAAATTATGGCTACGAACACATATCAAAACCAAGAGAAAAAAGAGCGGAAAAGCCTGTTTTCAAAACTGGAAAATTTTACGCGTTTGGACCCTGCTTTTGAAGACGGGTTGCCCGTAAAGTTCATGCCTTATATTATATACATTACGATGGTAGGGGTCTTTTACATTGGCAATACACACTATGCCGAAAAGACCTCCCGGAAGATTAACAATGTGCAAAATGAAGTGGAAGAACTGAGGGCTGATTACACCACCCTCAAAGCCAACTTCATGAAAGACAGCAAGCAGTCGGAAGTAGCCGAAAAGGTGAAGCGGCTGGGGTTGGAGGAAAGCATTGTGCCTCCTTATAAAATAGATATGGATGCTGAAGAAATTACAACACTAGCCAACCGATGATAAAAATGGATAACAGGGTTACTATATTGCTACGCGTCAGGATTGCCTTCCTGTTCGTGTTCCTGTTTGCACTGGTCATCGTATTCCGTGTGGTGGAAATTCAGTTTGTGGAAGGGGAGCACTGGAAGCAGCAATCCAAAGAAATTGCCTTGAAAGAAATTACGGTAAAGGCAGTGCGGGGCAACATATATGCCGATGACGGAAGCCTGCTGGCTACCTCTTTGCCATTTTACCGGGTTGCATTTGACCCCACCGTGGCTTCCGAAGAAGTTTATATGAGCGGCATCGATTCGTTGTGCCGTAATCTTTCTGTTTTTTTTAAAAACAAAAGTTACCTGGATTACCGCAACCGGATTGATTATGCCCGCCAGCATGGGATGCAATATGTGGTGTTGAGCAGTAAGAAAATTTCACATGCACAGAAAAAAGAAATGATGCAGTGGCCCATCTTTCGAAAAGGAAGAATGCGGGGAGGAATCATTTTTGAAAAATCGCCCCAGCGTTTCAGGCCATTTGGCTTTTTGGCCGAGCGTACCATCGGTTATGTAAATGAAAACGGAAGAGGGCCTGGATTAGAATATAGTTTTAACAAAACACTGGCCGGCCGCGATGGCAAGGGTTTGTACCAGAAAATGGCCGGAAATAACTGGAAACCCGTGTACGATGGTTCGGAAGTAAAGCCCCAAAAAGGACTGGATATCGCCACTACCATCAATATCAATTTGCAGGATGTAACACAAGCCGCCCTGCTGAAAGCCCTGCTGGCCCACGATGCCGACCATGGCTCAGCCGTGATAATGGAAGTAAAGACCGGGGAAATCAAAGCCATGTGTAACTTGTCTAAGTTAAAAAGTGGAGGGTATGGGGAAACTTTCAACTATGCAGTAGGCGGACTTACCGAGCCAGGCTCTACATTTAAACTGGCTTCTGTCATAGCCCTGCTGGAAAATACCAACCTCAATCTGGATGATACCATAGAAACAGGCAATGGCAGACACTATTTTTACGATAGGGTGATGACCGACCACAGGCCAGGTGGGTACGGTACGCTTACGCTGGAAGAAGCTTTTTCTAAATCGTCCAACATCGGCATTTCCCGCCTGGTAGATAAGCATTTTGGATTAAAGCCCCAAAAGTATGTAGACCAGCTTTACGATATGGGGCTGGGCACTCCGGTAGGGTTTCAACTGGCAGGAGAGAAAAACCCGCTTATCAAACAAACGGACGACCCCACCTGGAGCGGCATTTCGCTCCCCTGGATGTCCATAGGATATGAGCTGGCACTTACGCCTTTGCAAACGCTTACTTTTTACAACGCCGTTGCCAATGATGGAAAGATGGTGCAGCCTGTTATTGTGAAAAGTGTAAAAAAAGCGGATAGGGTGGTGGATACGTATCGTCCCGCTGTGCTCAATAAGAGGATTTGTTCTACTGAAACGCTGCGGAAAGTCAGGCTGTTGTTGGAGAATGTGGTGGAAGAAGGCACTGCCAGCAACATCAGGAACCCACATTATAAAATAGCCGGAAAAACAGGTACAGCAAAAAAGATTAAAGATGGCAGGTATACCAACACATATTATACTTCCTTTGCGGGTTATTTCCCGGCTCACCGGCCCAAGTATAGTTGTATTGTGATTATTGACAATCCCAAAGGGTACAATCAATATGGCAGTGATGTGGCGGCTCCGGTTTTCCGTACGGTGGCTGACAAAATATATTCACAGGACCCGGAAATGCACCGGAGCGTACCGGCAAACCCTCTGCCTTCAGAGGGCGTGTTTCCGCTGATACAGGCTGGGTATTACCAGGATTTAAAGCAGGTGTGTGATGTGATGGGCGTAGCCAGCCTGGAAGCGGAAGGAGAAGATTGGGTAAGGACAAACGTAAACCAGAATACCATACAGTGGGTAAGCAACCGATCTTCCGGACAAAATGTGACCAAGCAAGTACCCGATGTGCGGGGAATGACATTGAGGGATGCCTTATACCTTCTCGAAAACCGGGGGCTGAAGGTTGTCCATAAAGGTACAGGGCGGGTAACAAAACAATCGCAAATACCGGGTAAGCGGATTATTCGCGGTGACAGGATTTATTTGGAATTGAGCTAAATTAAGGAACCGGAAACCTTCCGATTCCTTAATTTAAAATACATGAAGACAGAATGAAGGAATTAAAAGACATATTGTACAAAGTACCCTTACAAACAGTAGTGGGCAGCACCGCTGTACCTGTGCAGTCTATGTCTTTCGATTCCCGAAAAGTAGAAAAAGATAGCTTATTTTTTGCCGTACGCGGCACACAAGTAGATGGGCACCAGTTCATCTCGCAAGCTATAGAGAAAGGTGCGAAAAGCATCGTTTGTGAGCAAATGCCGGACGAAACCCTGGAGGGAATCACCTATGTGCAGGTTGAAAATGCTGCCGGTGCATTGGGTATTGCCGCGGCCAACTTCTATGACAATCCGTCGGCCAAAATGAAAATAGTGGCCATTACGGGTACAAATGGAAAAACCACGGTAGTTACTTTGTTGCACCAGCTTTTTATGAAACTGGGCTACAATACCGGGTTGCTTTCTACGGTAGTCAACAAAATCAATGACACACCCATTGCGGCTACTCACACCACGCCGGATGCCTTGCAGCTGAACAGCCTGCTGGCAAAAATGCTGGAAGCCGGGTGTACGCATTGTTTTATGGAAGCCAGCTCGCATGCCATTGTACAACACCGCACCACAGGGCTGCAATTTGCCGGCGCAGTGTTCACTAATATTTCGCACGACCACCTGGATTATCACAAAACCTTTGAGGAATACATCAAGGCCAAGAAAATGTTGTTTGACGATTTGCCGTCTTCGGCTTTTGCTTTGGTAAATGTGGATGACAAGCGGGGCAGGATAATGCTGCAAAACACAAAGGCTGCAAAAAAGACTTTTGCTTTAAAAAGTGTGGCAGATTTCAAGGGCAAAGTACTCACCAATTCTTTGCAGGGACTGGAACTGGAGTTGGGAAGTATGGAAAAGCCCGCTACCCAGGCCTGGTTTAAGCTGATTGGTGATTTTAATGCCTACAACCTGCTGGCAGCGTATGGCGTGGCGGTGTTACTGGATGAAGCGGAAGAAGAAGTGCTGATGCAGCTTTCGGACGTGCAAACGGCTACCGGCCGTTTCGAGCAAATTATTTCGCCGGACGGTACCGTGGCCATTGTAGATTATGCACACACGCCCGATGCCCTGAAAAATGTGCTGGCAACCATCCAGAATGTGCGCACCAAAAACGAGCAGGTCATTTGTGTGGTAGGGTGCGGGGGCGACCGTGACAAAGCCAAGCGGCCGAAGATGGCAGCCATTGCAGCCCAATACAGCGATAAGGTAATCCTTACTTCTGATAATCCGAGAAGTGAAGACCCGGAGCAAATCATTAAAGATATGCAGCAGGGCGTGGGGGCTTCGCAAACCAAAAAAGTGTTGAGTATTGCCAATCGGGAGGAAGCCATTAAGACGGCTTGCATGATGGCAGGGAAAAGTGATATAATTCTGGTAGCTGGTAAAGGACATGAAACTTACCAGGAGGTCAAAGGCGTGAAACACGACTTTGATGATAAGAAAGTAATTGCCAAAATCTTCGGAGTCCGCACTTCTTAGTGTGGAAAGCCGGAGGTTAAAATTAAGCAGGGGCAAGGTAATTTTTTAATGTAACAACAACCTATAACCGAATGCTCTATTATTTATTTGATTACTTAGACAAACAATTTGACTTCCCCGGGGCGGGTGTATTCCAGTACATCTCCTTCAGGGCTGGCATGGCTACCTTGCTCTCCCTGCTCATCACCATCATTTTTGGCCGCCAGCTGATTGATATGCTGAGAAGAAAACAGGTGGGTGAAAGTGTGCGCGATTTGGGTTTGGAAGGACAGTTGTCTAAGCAAGGCACGCCTACCATGGGCGGGCTTATCATTTTGGCAGCCATCGTAATTCCTACTTTACTGTTTGGAGAACTTACCAATGTTTATGTCATATTGCTCCTTATCTCTACGGTTTGGTTGGGCTGCATTGGTTTTTTGGATGATTACATCAAAGTATTCAGAAAGAATAAGGAAGGGCTGGCCGGAAAGTTTAAGATTGTAGGGCAGGTTGGTTTGGGGTTAATCGTGGGGCTTACCCTTTATTTTCACGAAGATGTGGTGGTGCGGGAGTTTGACGATGTTTCCCCCATCACCATCGAGACATTTGAAAACCTGGGTTCTGATATTCCCAACATTACACACCATGACGAAAAGGCTACCCGGACAACCATCCCGTTTTTCAAAAACAACGAATTGAATTATGACGAACTTGCTTCTTATATCCTGCCCGACCAGCTGACCTGGATTATTTACGTGCTCATCGTGATTTTCGTGGTAACGGCCGTATCTAACGGGGCCAATATCACCGACGGGCTGGACGGGTTGGCTGCCGGAAGTTCGGCCATTATCGGGCTTACGCTGGCTATTTTCGCCTATGTTTCGGGTAACATTAATTTTTCGCAGTATCTGAACATTATGTACATCCCCAATACGGCCGAGTTGGTGATTTTTGCAACGGCTTTTGTTGGGGCCTGCATTGGATTTTTGTGGTACAATTCCTATCCGGCACAGGTGTTTATGGGAGATACAGGCAGCCTTTCGCTCGGTGGCATCATCGCCGTACTGGCACTGGCGGTAAGAAAAGAGCTGTTAATTCCGGTGATGTGCGGTATTTTCCTGATAGAGAATCTTTCGGTGATTATACAGGTGTCATATTTTAAATATACTAAAAAGAAATACGGGGAAGGGAGGCGGGTTTTTAAGATGTCGCCCCTGCACCACCATTATCAGAAAAAAGGCTGGCACGAAGCGAAAATTGTAACCCGCTTCTGGCTGGTAGGGGTGCTGTTGGCGATTTTAACATTGGCAACTTTGAAACTTAGATAATGAATCCGGATACTGGTCACTGGATACTAGTATCTAGCATCCAGCAACTAGAAACAAAAAAACTATGGTACGAGAATGGGCTAAAAGACATATGGAAGGCGACCGGGTGATATGGTTCGTAGTGTTTGCCTTATCGGCGCTGGGTATATTGGTGGTATACAGTGCTACCGGCTCGCTTGCCTATCGGTTGATGGAGGGCAATACAGAACATTACCTCTTCAAGCATGTGGCTTTGGTGGTACTAAGCCTGGCCATCATGTGGGTAGTACATAAAATAGATTATCGCTATTATGGTAAATTTGCCCGCCTGGCTTTGTGGATTTCCATTGGCTTGATGATATTTACCTGGAAATTTGGTGTAAGCGTGAACGAAGCCACCCGTTGGCTTTACATACCCGGTATCAATCAATCATTTCAACCATCAGACCTTGCCAAACTGGCACTGATTGCCAGCCTGGCAGCTATGCTTGCTAAGCATCAGGGAGATTTTAAATCGGCCTTTTTGCCTATTTTGCTGTGGTGTGGAGCGGTTTGCGGTATCATCGCCATGACCAATTTCTCTACGGCAGGACTTTTATTTTTTACCTGTCTGCTGGTGATGTTTATCGGGCGCATGCCCATCAAATATTTGATGCTGTATGTGCTGATTGGTGCGATGGTAGGAGGGCTTGCACTTTTTACAGGCCAAAGGGGCAAAACCGTAATGAGCCGTATTGAAAGCTATTGGGAAAGCAGTGAAACCACCCTGCCCGACCAGTCTAAATACTCCAACATTGCCATTGCCACCGGTGGCCTGATGGGCAAAGGCTGGGGACAAAGCGAGCAGCGCAACTTTTTGCCGCTGGCATATTCCGACTTTATTTATGCCATTATTATTGAAGAATACGGTTTAGTAGGTGGTTTTATCGTTTTGTTTTTGTACCTGATTTTACTTTTCAGGGGCATGCGGGCGGTACAAACAAGCAAACATTTATTTGGCAGTTTGCTTTCGGCCGGGCTGAGCTTCGCACTGATTTTACAGGCTATTGTCAACATGGGAGTAGCCACCGGGGTAATTCCCATCACGGGGTTGCCCCTGCCATTGGTAAGCCTGGGAGGTTCTTCTTTGCTCTTTACAGGTATTGCCATAGGAATGATCCTGAGTGTGAGCAAAGGAGATAAAAAAACGGAGGAAGAAAAATTATCTGTGAATACACCAAAAGATGCCGTAATGGCCTAAAAAAATATTTTGCAAAAAAGTGAAAAAACATATCGTGTCATTGTAAGCGGAGGGGGCACCGGAGGCCATATATTTCCGGCCATTGCCATTGCCCGGGCTTTGCAGGCTGCGCATGAAAATATAGAAATTCTTTTTGTGGGTGCCAAAGGGCGTATGGAAATGCAAAAAGTACCAGAGGCCGGATACCCCATCATTGGCCTGTGGATCAGCGGTATTCAGCGTCGGCTTACCCTGGATAACCTGGCGTTTCCGCTCAAATTAGCGTCCAGTATTGCCAAGGCGTTTCGTATACTTTCAGATTTTAAGCCCGATGCCGTGGTGGGTGTGGGTGGCTATGCCAGCGGCCCATTGTTATATGCTGCCAGTATACGCAAAATTCCGGCACTCTTACAAGAGCAAAATTCTTACCCCGGCCTTACCAATAAGTGGCTGGCGGGCAATGTGCAAAAAATATGTGTGGCCTATGAGGGAATGGACAGGTTTTTCCCTGAAGCAAAGCTCGTCAAAACAGGCAACCCGGTGCGGAAAGAAATTGTAGCTGCTTCCCAAACATTTACTGACGAAAAAAGGGCTGAAGCCCTAAAGTTTTTTGGGTTATCACCAGAAAAGAAAACCTTGTTGGTGGTGGGAGGCAGCCTGGGGGCACGTACCATCAACAACAGCATGATTGCAGGCATTGAGCAGTTGGTGGCCGCCGATGTGCAGGTGATTTGGCAATGTGGCAAGTTTTATTACGAAGAAATGCAGGCAAAACTGGGTGCCATACCCCAAAAAGACGGAATTGTGCTGAAAGAATTTTTGCAACAAATGGATTTGGCGTATGCCGCCGCCGATGTGGTCATTTCCCGTGCAGGTGCATTGGCCATTGCCGAACTAAGTTTGGTGAAAAAGCCCGTTATTTTTGTGCCTTCACCCAATGTAGCCGAAGACCATCAGCGGAAAAACGCCGAGGCACTGGTCTATAAAGATGCGGCATTGATGGTGCTGGACAAAGAAGCGTCGGAAAAAATGATAAAAAGGGCAATTGAACTTTTGGAAGATGAAGAAAAACAAAAAGATTTGCAGGCAAATATAGGATTGCTGGCCAGGCCTAAGGCTGCCGAAACCATTGCCGAAGAAGTAATCAAGCTTTGTACATCTAAAGAGCGTGCAAAATGAGAATAAAAACAAGTGCTAAAATATTGTTTCTGCTACTGCTGGTCGCCATTGTGATTGGCCTGGTAGAAAAAAAGCAGGACAGCCGGGTGTGTAACCAGATTGTGGTTGAAATAGACAACCGGTATGGCAATTACTTCATTGACGAGAATGAAGTGCGGGCATTGGTAACTGCCAACGGCAACGAATACATCATAGGCCAGGACTTTGCCGATATTCCTTTAAAAAAGCTGGAACAAAGGCTGGAATCGCATAAGTATGTGCAGCAGGCCGAAGTGTACCGGGATTTACAAGGCAACCTGATGGCAAAAGTACAGCAAAGCACGCCCATTGCCCGCATTATGCGGCAAAACGCACCCGAAGCTTATATCAGTTCAGAAGGCGAGATTTTACCACTATCCGAGAAGTACACGGCCAGGGTGATGTTGGTCAGTGGGCCGTTTGCCGACCGGCTGGTGAGGGAGGGTATGCTTAAAGATGAAAAAAACCAACAAATATTTGAATTACTAAAGTTTATTAACAATGATGAATTCTGGAAAGCACAAATTACCCAATTAGCCATTGACCGTAAAGGGGATATTATTATGTACCCACAGGTAGGGAAACAACAAATTGAATTTGGACAGGCGACAGATATTGAGAAGAAGTTGTCAAAACTATCTGTATTTTATCAAAAAATATTACCCTTCAAGGGATGGAATACATACAACAGGGTCAACCTAAAATACCTTAATCAAATTGTTTGTGAATAACTATTAAGACATGCAACAAGAAGACAAAATTGTAGTCGGACTCGACATTGGTACCACAAAAATATGTGTGGTGGTAGGTCGTAAAAATGAGTTTGGTAAACTCGAGGTACTTGGCATGGGGAACACGGTTTCTGATGGTGTTACCCGGGGCATTGTATCCAACATTGAAAAAACAGTGCATGCTATCAGAAAAGCTGTGCATGAAGCTGAAAGACAATCCGGTATCGATATCCGGGTGGTGAATGTGGGTATTGCCGGGCAGCACATCAAAAGTGCCGTGCACCACGGAAGTATTACCCGGGATACCAACCACGATGAAATCACAGTACAGGATGTAAACCGTCTCACCAATGACATGTACCGCATCGTTACCCCTCCGGGCAATGAAATCATCCATGTAATGCCCCAACTGTATACGGTTGACTACGAAGAAGATATTGTGGATCCCGTAGGCATGTCTGGGGTACGCCTGGAAGCTGATTTTCATGTAATCACTGCCAAAACCAATGCCATCCGCAATGTAAAGAAATGTGTAGAGCGGGCCGGGCTGGAAATAGAAGACCTCATTTTGGAACCTCTGGCCTCCAGCCTGGCTTCGTTGAGCAAGGAAGAAAAAGAAGCCGGTGTGTGTTTGATAGATATTGGGGGCGGAACCACCGACCTGGCCATCTTCCACGAAAATATCATACGGCATACCAAAGTGATTCCTTTGGGCGGAAACATCATTACCAAAGACATCAAAGATGGATGCTCGGTATTGTACGGCCAGGCCGAATTGCTGAAAACCAAATTTGGAAAAGCCATTGCCGAAGAAGCCAACCACAACGAGATTGTTTCTATTCCCGGGTTGCGCGACCGTCCGCCAACAGAAATATCCCTCAAAAACCTGGCTTCTATCATAGAGGCCCGTATGCAGGATATTTTTGAAATGGTGCATGCCGAAATCATCACTTCTGGATACGACGACAAGCTTTCGGCTGGTATCGTAATCACCGGGGGCGGGGCACAACTGCAAGGCGTTCGCCAATTGTGCGAATACATGACCGGCATTGATGCCCGCATTGGTTACCCGAACGAGCACCTGGGCAAGAGCCGGACAGAAACCATGAAAAGCCCTATGTTTGCTACTTCTGTAGGGTTGGTGCTGGCTGGTTACAAAGCCATTGACGAGCGTAACAGGTACATGAAATTACAAAACCATGTGTCTCCTTCTGCGGGTGAGAATACGCGCAAACATCCGAGAAAAGGCGAAGGCACTTTCTTCTCCACAATCATGGAGAAAACCCGCAATTTATTTATAGATGAAGATCTTGACGATAAAGATGCGTAAATGAGTTTTCACTAAAAAAATTAAAACATTATGGCTACAGGTAAATATAAGTTTGAGCTTCCCCCACAAAAAAAGTCCATCATCAAGGTAATTGGCGTAGGTGGGGGAGGAAATAATGCGGTTAACCACATGTTTCACCAGGGTATCAAAGATGTAGAGTTCATCGTGTGTAATACTGACGCACAAGCCCTGGAGACCAGTCCAGTGCAAATCAAACTGCAAATTGGCGAGAACGGTTTGGGGGCAGGTGCCAATCCCGAACAAGGCAGGGATGCCGCTATCGAGAGCCGGGAGGAAATCAAGGAATTACTTTGTCAAAATACCAAAATGCTGTTCATCACAGCTGGTATGGGTGGTGGTACCGGTACCGGGGCAGCTCCCGAAATTGCCAAAATCGCCCGGGAACTGGACATCCTCACGGTGGGTATCGTCACTATGCCGTTTGGCTTTGAAGGAAAACCCAAGTATGCCAGGGCTGAAGCCGGCATCAAGGAATTAAAGCAATACTGTGATACCGTGCTGGTCATCCTGAATGACAAGCTGCGGGAAGTCTTCAGTAACCTCACCATGAGTAATGCCTTTTCGCAAGCTGACAATGTACTCACGACGGCTGCCAAAAGTATTGCCGAAATCATTACTGTTCCCGGTTACATCAACGTTGACTTTGAAGATGTGAGAACGGTAATGGCCAAGTCGGGCACGGCCGTAATGGGTTCTTCTACTTCAGAAGGAGAACACAGGGCCAGAAGGGCTGCAGAAGAATCTTTGTCATCGCCCCTGCTCAACAATGTGAACATTCATGGCGCGGAAAAGATATTGCTTTCTATTCGTTCGGGCATTGAAAATGAGCTTTCTATGGAAGAACTGGATGAAATCACCAATTACATTCAGCAACGGGCCGGTGATAATGCCGAGGTGATCTTTGGCCATGGTATTGACGAAACCCTGGGCCAAGGCGTAAGTGTAACCGTAATTGCCACCGGCTTTGATGTGGAAGGCGCTGAAGAAGAAGACAGTACCAATACCAAAAAAGTATATGACCTGAACTCCAACAAGGTAGTAAGAAAAGAGGAGTCTGATGAGCAACCTGCGTCGGGTTTTGCAGCAAATTCCCCTGCCGATGAGGAGCCATATGAGGCTGACGAATGCTACAACATTGGTGATAAAGACATACGTTTTGACCTGGAAGGCCCTTACGAAACATCGAGTGAAGATGAAGAGCCTTATTACGATACCACGGAAGCATTGCAGCAAAAAAGGGAAGCATTGCGCAAGGCAGCCCAGGAGCGGATAAAAATGCTCAAAGGCGTAAAATCTTCCTATCAATATGAAAACAATGTGGAAGAAGAAGTATTGCGCGAAAAAATAGAAAGCCCTGCTTACAAACGCAGAAAAGTACAGTTACAGGAGATTGTTACTTCAGATGAACATCACATTTCCAGGTATACCCTGGATAGTGAAACTGGAAGTATTATCTCTAACCAAAACCGATTTTTGCATGATAAGCCCTGTTAACTCTCAGGGTATGCAAAAGGTGATGTTTTAACTTTCTCATTTACACTGAGAGAATTCCAGCACATGGCTACTACGGCAGATCAATGCTTTGGTAGCCATATGTGTTTAATGAGCATTTAGCAGTTAAAGCGCTTTAAACCATTGTTTTAAAAATCTAAAAACTGCTGCACCTGATCTTCTATGAGCTGGTTGTAGAAAGGCTCGGTAATGGTGCCATTTTTCAGGTGGTTCTGGATGCGTGATAGTTTGGGCTTGAGGGCCAGCACATGCATGCCCAGATAATTGAAAATGTCGGTAAGGTGGCTCAGGGCCAGGCCACCGCCCTGCACACCAGCAGAATGCCCTACCAAAGCGCACTTTTTATTCTTGAAACTGTCGGGATATTTCAGCCCATCGATAAAAGCCTTCAGCACGCCCGGAAAAGAACCATTGTATTCGGGAATAACGAAGATAAATTTTTTATGTGTTTCTATTACCTCCCTGAATCTGTTAAAACCTTCGTTTTTCCCGGCCAGGTTATACAAAGCAGAGTTTGTAAAGTCAGTGGGAAGCTCCGAGAGGTCGAGGATTTGGGTTTGTTCCTGCTTTTCTTCAATAATGCCCTGGTAATATTCGGCAATTACCCGGGAGGTTGATTTCTTTTTATTAGTGCCTACTACGATGACGATCATTCAGGAAAAATACATTTTTGTTGCACAATTGTCAGGTGTTCCGCATAAAAACATGCCAATATGAACGTTATTTGTATAACCTTGTAGTATGGTTACATTCTTGTAAGACCATATAGTAAGGGATATCTCAAACCCCGTTTCACATATTCTCCAGTGGATGAATACACAAAAATACTTTTTTCTGATAACTTTTTGTTGGGGCATTTGTTTTTTACAGGCAAAAGCACAAACAGGCAGTAATCATTCACTGGATTTTGTAAACATGAGTACGCATGCCAAGCTTACGGCCCTGGGCAGTGTGAATGTTTCTTCCATGATAGATTCGGCAGGTTCAGACCCACAAATGTTTATGTACAACCCGGCACTGATAGGCCCGGGGGCTTCGGGTAACCTGTCCATGAGCTATATGCCTTATTATGCCGGTATCAACCAGGCCAGCCTGAGTTATGTACACCATCATCAGAAATATGGAACCTGGGCGGCAGGTTTACAATACCTGGACTACGGAGATTTTGACGGATTTGATGCCTCAGGTTTGCCGGCCGGAGAGTTTACTGCCCAATCGTATGCCTTCGTACTGAACCACGTACACCAGCAGGGGAACTTCCACATGGGTGCAAACCTGAAAGTGGCTGTTTCCAGTATCAGTGGGTATACTGCTTCAGCCATACTGATGGATCTGGGCGGCACATTCCGGCATCCCACCCAGGATTTTACGGTAGGGCTGGTTATCAGCAATTTGGGTTTTTATATGCAAGATTTTACAGAAAGCAGCAATAGCCGCCTGCCCATGGATGTGCGCCTGGGGCTGTCTTTTAAACCCCAACACATGCCTTTTCGTTTCTCCATCACAGGGCACAAACTGCTCAGGGACCGGGATGATTATTTTGTGAATGATGGCAGTGGCGGACAAGGAGAAAATATCGGGGAAGTAAGTACACTTGACAAAATTTTCCGGCATCTTACTTTTGGCGGGGAAATTTTGTTGGGAGAGAATTTTCATCTCAGGGCAGGATATAATAATTTGATCCGGAGCGGGTTGCGCATACCACAAACCGCCGGGGGGGCTGGACTTTCCTACGGTTTTATGGTGCGTATAAAAATGTTTATGTTTGAATTTGCCAGGACTTCCCACCACGTGAGCGGAGGTTTTAGCCATTTTACATTAACAACAGATATAGAACGATTGATAAAAAAGCGAAACTAGAAAATTATATGTTGGAAGAAAACAAATATTTAACACCACGGCAAATAGTAACCGAACTTGACAAGTACATTGTTGGGCAGAAGGATGCGAAAAAGAACGTAGCCATCGCACTGCGTAATCGCTGGAGGCGGATGAGTGTGCCCGAAGAAATGCAGAATGAAATCATTCCCAACAATATCCTGATGATCGGCTCTACCGGTGTGGGAAAAACCGAAATTGCCCGCCGCCTGGCCAGGGTGGCTGATGCCCCTTTTACCAAAGTAGAGGCTTCTAAATTTACCGAAGTGGGCTATGTAGGCCGCGATGTGGAAAGCATGGTGCGCGACCTGGTAGAGCAATCAGTAAACATGGTGAAAGAACGCAAGCAGGAAGAGGTAAAGGAAAAGGCCGCCGTGATTGTAGAAGATATTATCCTGGATGCCCTCATCCCCCCGGTGCGGAATAAGTCTATTCAAACTCGGTCTACCACTGAATATGCGGAAGATGCTGACAAAACGCCGGAAAATGATGCCGAACTGAACGAAAGGACCCGGGAAAGGTTCCGCGAGAAAATCAGGAATGGCGACCTGGACGACCGAAAAATAGAAATCAATATACGGCAAAACGCCGGCCCCAATGTGGGCATGGTAGGCGGGGGCATGATGGACGAAGTAACCATGATGAACCTGCAGGAAATGATTTCGGGCATGATGCCCAAGCGGGACAAAAAACGCAAGGTAACCATTGGCGAGGCCAAGAAAATATTGCTGGAAGAAGAAGCCGCCAAGCTCATCGATATGGATGAGGTGAAAGAAGAAGCCATTCAAAAAGCTGAAAACACAGGCATCATCTTTATTGATGAGATTGACAAAGTAGCCTCTGGCGCAGGCCGGCAAGGCGGTGGAGGCAGTGGCGGTGGCCCCGATGTAAGCCGCGAAGGCGTACAGCGCGACCTGCTTCCCATTGTGGAAGGCAGTGCCGTGAATACCAAATACGGCATCATGCACACCGACCATGTGTTGTTTATCGCAGCCGGGGCTTTTCATGTATCCAAGCCTTCCGATATGATTCCTGAGTTGCAGGGGCGTTTCCCCATTCGTGTGGAGTTGGACAACCTGACCAAGGAAGATTTCCTGCAGATTTTGAAAGAGCCCAAAAACGCCCTCACCAAGCAGTACGAAGCCCTGTTTGCCGCGGAAAACGTGTCCATCATTTTCCAGGAAGATGCCCTGGAAGAAATTGCCGACATCGCTTTTCAGGTAAATACTGAGGTGGAAAACATAGGCGCACGTCGGTTGCACACCGTCATGAGCCATTTGCTCAACGATTTCCTGTACGATGTGCCCGACCTCATTGAGCCTAACGCCAAACTGAGCGTAAACCGGGAAATGGTGCAGGAGCGCCTCGCCGACCTGGTCAAAAACAAAGATTTGAGCCAGTATATTTTATAAAAGAGAGCAGCCTTCGGGGCTGCTTTTTTTATGAATGTAGTTCACTTTCTCGTATTTTAGTAAAACAAATTCAGAATATGGGATTTACTTATGATATGGAAACCTTTGTAATAAATACCTCAGCCTTCGGACAATTAACCGACGAGCAGTTTTTTGACTTCTGTCAGCAAAACCGTGATTTGCGCATGGAAAGAACGGCTGATGGACAAATTATTATCATGACACCAACTGGAGGAATTACAGGCAATAGAAACAGTGAAATATCCAGGCAATTAGCCAATTGGAATGTCCAATATAAAAAAGGCGTAACCTTTGACTCTTCCGCCGGCTTTACCCTGCCCGACACATCGGTGCTTTCTCCCGATGCTTCCTGGATGAGCAAAGAAAGATGG
This sequence comes from Cyclobacteriaceae bacterium, assembly GCA_965230065.1. Classification (GTDB taxonomy): domain Bacteria; phylum Bacteroidota; class Bacteroidia; order Cytophagales; family Cyclobacteriaceae. The sequence continues at coordinate 3,337,811 of OZ245942.1, forward strand.
GAGGCATTGTCAATAGAACAACAGGAAAAGTTCCCCCCTTTGTGCCCTGATTTTGTAATAGAATTACGTTCAAAGACAGATAACCTTACTGAGTTGCAAAAGAAAATGACCGCCTGGATACAAAATGGCTGTCAGCTTGCCTGGCTGATTGATCCTGAAAATGAACAGGTGTTTATTTACAAACCTGGTAGAGAAGAGGAAAAAGAAGCAGGTTTTGACAATACACTTTCTGGAGAAGATGTGCTTCCGGGTTTTAGTTTTGATTTACAAGTGATCATATAATAACCTTACCATTCTATGAAATTGAACAGATTCATTTTATTCCACAGTCAGGCATCAATCGCTCTATTAATACTCTTGTTTTTCCTGAATAGTTGCCAACTCCAAAGCAAAGAAACAACCATGGGCTTTAAGCATTATTTTGATGAATACAACGTAACAGGCGGTTTTGTACTGTACGATTTGCAACAAGACGAATATATCCGGTATAATCCTGACCGTTGCAACCAGCCCACCATTCCCGCTTCTACTTTCAAAATTTTCAACTCTATGGTTTGTCTGGAAACAGGCGTGATTGAAGATGCCAGCTCTATCATTAAATGGGACAGCGTGGAAAGCTGGAATGAAAACTGGAACCGCGACCATACGTTGCAGTCGGCCTTCCATAGTTCATGCGTGCCCTGCTACCAGCAACTGGCCCGGAAGGTGGGGGAAGAGCGCATGCAATTTTACATTGACCAAAACCAGTACGGCAACCAGGATATTTCGGGTGGTATAGATATGTTTTGGCTCACCGGTAACCTGCGCATTTCACCCAACGAGCAGGTAGCAATGTTAAAAAAGCTGTATCACAACGAACTGGCATTTTCTGAAAGAACCATGCATATTGTGAAAGAAATGATGGTAATGGAGCAGGAAAACGCCTATACCCTGCGTGGAAAAACCGGATGGGCTACTATTGATGAAATAGATTACGGCTGGTTTGTTGGTTACATAGAAAAAGAGGAAAACGTATACTTTTTTGCCACCAATATCAGCACAGAGAATGTACAGAATTCTTTTGCAAAGGCCCGGAAAGATATTTCTCTCCATATCCTGAAAGAACTGAAAATTGTTGAATAGCCCCTCACTTTCCAATCTAAGCTGAAAAAGTGTATTTTTAGCATAGAATTTTACGGTAGGTGTATGTATAAAATATTACTGCTATTCCTTTTTGTCAGCATCCATCCATTGGTTTATGGGCAGGAAGACACGGTGGTTATTTTTAAATTATGGCATGAAAATGATTCCTTACAATGGGAAGATTACAAAGTAACGCATAAAAAGAAAATACTCAAGAACGGGTTTATGGTAGATGCTACCACCTCTTACCAATACAGGTTTTTCCCCGGAAACTGGCGGGAGTATGATTGCATCAACGTGGCCACGCTCTTTGTCTTCGGAAGCTCATGGGTAGAAGACACCATCGACCATGCAATTTTAGAACATGAAAGGGTGCATTTTGACATCGCTGAATTGTATGCCCGAAAGTTGAGAAAAGCGTTATTTTCCTTATACAGGAAGCAAATTAAAAACCACACAGCATACACTAATAAAATTGACAGCTTATTTGCTGCCGGTAAGCAATTTCAGGAAACCTATGACCTGGAAACGTATTACGGGCAAAATGAAAGTGTACAACAGGTTTGGAAAGACCACATTCGCTACGAACTACGCCATTTAGATGATTATTCATTTGAGAAGATGAAACAAAGGTGTAGGAAAGCCTCTTGGCCTGATTAACATTTTTTTACTTGTTGTACTAACTTTTAGCCAGGTAACATATATAATTCCACTTTTATTTCAACCATAACTTTGTTAGCTTCGTATATTAAGCATACTAATGGTTAGTATAACAAGTATATTTTGCTTTAACCCAATAAGCTATGCCCCTTTATCACACACTCGGTAAAATTCCACCCAAACGGCACACGCAGTTTCGCAAGCCCAATGGCAATTTGTATTACGAGCAGCTTTTCGGTACAGAAGGGTTTAGCGGAATGTCATCATTGCTTTACCACCTGCAACGTCCAACAATGGTGAAGGAGGTTTTGCAGCCTGTGGAGGTATCCCCCAAGATTGCTGTAGAAGAAAATATGACGGCCCGCAAACTGCTGGGCTTTAATGTTCCGCCCAAGGATGATTTCCTGGAAAGCCGCATGCCCCTGATGGTGAACAACGATTTGCACATTGGGGTGGCAGCCCCCCGGGAATCTATGCAGGACTACTTTTATAAAAATGCCGAAGCTGACGAACTGCTGTTTATCCACCGGGGTTCGGGCACGCTGAAAACTTTGGTGGGCAATATCCGCTTTGAGTATGGCGATTATCTCATTATTCCGAGGGGCATGATTTACCAAATGGAGTTTGACGAAGAGGAAAACCGTATATTTTATGTTGAATCCTTCAGCCCCATCCGCATTCCCAAGAAATACAGAAATAACTTTGGGCAGTTGCTGGAGCACGCGCCTTATTGCGAACGCGATTTAAAACTTCCTGCCGAACTCCAGCCCCAAGATGAACAGGGAGAATTTCTGATAAAAGTAAAGAAACAAGGTTTATTGCATCAGTTGGTGTATGCTTCTCATCCTTTTGATGTGGTGGGCTGGGATGGCTATAACTTTCCGTTCGGTTTTTCTATCCATAATTTCGAACCCATTACCGGGCGGGTCCATCAGCCACCCCCGGTGCACCAAACGTTTGAAGGAAACAACTTTGTGGTGTGCTCCTTCTGTCCGCGCCTGTACGATTACCATCCGCTTTCTATACCCGCACCGTACAACCACAGCAATATCGATTCGGATGAAGTATTGTATTATGTAGACGGGGATTTTATGAGCCGCAACGATATCGGACAAGGTTACATCACCCTGCACCCGGGTGGCATTCCGCACGGGCCGCATCCGGGGGCTGCCGAACGCAGTATTGGTAAAACCAAAACCGAAGAACTAGCTGTGATGGTTGACCCGTTCCGCCCCCTGCAACTGACTGATGCCGCCATGGAAATTGATGATGGAAAATATTACCGCTCCTGGCTAGAACATTAGTATCTACGAATCATTTTGTAAGGCGGCTCGGTGAGCCGCTCTACTTTCATTAACCTGTAAGAAAATGGAAAACACAAAAATAAGACCGGCCATTGACCGGAAAACAACAGAAGAAAAAGATTTTTTGCCCATCAATGGCACTGATTACATTGAAATGTATGTAGGCAACGCCAAGCAGGCCGCTCACTTTTACAAAACCGCTTTTGGTTTCAAATCACTGGCGTATGCAGGGCTGTCCACCGGCCTCAAAGACCGGGAATCTTATGTGCTGGTACAGGGGAAAATCAGGTTGGTACTGACCAGCCCATTGACTGCAAACTCGGACATTACCGACCATATTAGCAAACACGGGGATGGTGTGAAAGTAATTGCCCTCTGGGTAGACGATGCCGAAAAGGCGTATGAAGAAACCACCGAAAGGGGCGCTAAACCCTACCTGGAGCCTCACGAAAAACAGGATGAACATGGCAAAGTCGTAATTTCGGGCATCCATACGTATGGGGATACGGTGCATATTTTTGTGGAACGCAAACAATACAAAGGCGTTTTCTTGCCCGGATACCAGCCCTGGCAATCAGATTATAATCCTGAACCTATCGGCCTGGAATACATCGACCACATGGTAGGCAACGTAGGCTGGGGCGAAATGAACCAATGGGTTAATTTTTATGCCAAAGTAATGGGCTTTTCCCAACTCGTTTCTTTTGACGATAAAGATATTTCTACCGAATACACTGCCCTCATGAGCAAAGTAATGAGCAATGGAAACGGGCGTATCAAATTTCCTATCAATGAGCCTGCCGAGGGCAAGAAAAAATCGCAGATTGAGGAATATATCCGTTTTTATGGTGGGGCAGGTGTGCAGCACATTGCCGTGGCTACCAACAATATCATTGAAACGGTAAGTGCCCTTCAAAGCCGTGGCGTAGATTTCCTGCATGTACCCACCTCCTATTACGATGATTTGCTGGACAGGGTAGGCAAAATTGATGAAGATCTGGAGCCTTTGAAAAAATTGGGCATCCTGGTAGACCGGGACGATGAAGGGTATCTGTTACAGATATTTACCAAGCCCGTAGGCCCGCGCCCCACAGTATTCTTCGAGATAATCCAGCGGAAAGGCGCCAAATCATTTGGAAAAGGTAATTTCAAAGCTTTATTTGAAGCCATTGAGCGGGAGCAGGAGTTGCGGGGAACGCTTTAGTTAGTTGGCAGTAGGCAATAGCAGTTGGCAGTCTTTTTATTACTGCCAACTGCCTACTTTTTCAGTAAGTGATATAACTTCAATTATCAAACATTGGGAATAAAATACACCAACCGCAAAGCCTATGGCTACCTGCTGGAACGGACCCAGAAAAAGGTGCGTCAGCATTTTCAGAAAGCGCTTTTGGTCAACAATACCGGCATTACGGTAGACCAGTGGATTATTTTGGACCGCCTGAACCGGAACAACGGGCTGAGCCAGCGTGAAATTGCCGAAACCACATTGAAGGATGCGCCCACAGTCACCCGCATCATCGATTTGCTGTGCAAGAAAGGACTGGTAGAAAGAGTGCAGGACAATGGCGACCGCAGAAGGTTGAGAATAAGTCTCACCGCCAAAGGCAAACAAAAAGTGAAAGAAGTACTGCCTATTGTGCAGGATATGCGGGAAAAAGGCTGGCAAAACCTCTCGGATGATGATTATTCTACGATGATTAGAATATTGGATACCATTTATGCAAACTTCAATGGTGTATGAAAATCAATATTGTACAAGCAACCGAAAGCGATGCGGAAGGGCTTACACAAATTGCCATTGCTGCCAAAAGTTATTGGAATTACCCCGAAGAATACTTGAACCTTTGGGCAGATGACCTGACCATTACGCCTGCTTATATTCAGGAGAATACTGTATTAAAAGCGGTTAACGAACGAGGAGATATTATGGGCGTGGGAGCTATCGCGTTCAGTAAAACGTTTAATGCTTACGAAATCGGGCACCTTTGGGTAAGTCCCTCTCACATTGGGTGTGGAGTTGGCCATCAGTTAATCAAAGCGTTAATCAATTTTGCACAGAAAAAAGGCATCAACCAACTATACTGCATTGCTGATCCCAATGCGCAGGGTTTCTATGAAAAAGAAAGGTTTGTATGCATAGGCAAGCAGGAAAGCGAACCCAAAGGCCGTTTTTTGCCTGTATTAGTAAAGAAAATAACTTAAAAATAATAAGGATGTTAACTACCTGGATTGATATCAAACCTGATTCAAACTTTAGTATTCACAATTTACCTTACTGCATTTTTTTTAGAAATGGAAGTACAGCCCGTGTAGGCGTAGGCATAAGTGAATATGTGCTGGATTTGTATGCGCTGGCAGAACTGGGACATTTTCAGGATTTTGGAATAGATAAAGAAGTGTTTCGAAGCAATTTCCTGAATAATTTTATCAGCCTGGGCAAGCACACCTGGCAGCAGGTGCGGCAGCGCATACAGCAACTTTTGGATGAAAAAAATGAAACATTAAAACCCCATGTAGACCGGGTTTTGCTGCCCATGAATTCCGTAAAACTACAAATGCCCGTGCAAGTGGGCGATTATACTGATTTTTATTCCAGTGAAGAACACGCCACCAATGTAGGCACCATGTTCCGCGGGCCCGAAAATGCGCTCATGCCCAACTGGAAACACCTGCCTGTGGCTTATCACGGCAGGGCTTCTTCCATCATCGTATCCGGTATGCCCATCCACCGCCCCAAAGGACAAACCAAGCCGAATGATGCGGAAAATCCTGTTTTTGGCTTTTCAAAGGCATTAGATTTTGAACTGGAAATGACTTTTGTCATAGGAAAAACTACAGAATTGGGTGCGTCCATCACTACCGCCGAAGCGGAAGATCATATTTTTGGGCTATGTCTCTTCAATGACTGGTCGGCCCGGGATATTCAGAAGTGGGAATATGTGCCATTAGGGCCTTTTTTAGGCAAAAATTTCGCTTCTTCTATTTCTCCCTGGATTGTACCCTTAGAAGCATTGGAACCTTTCCGCGTGGCCAGCCCTGAGCAAAACCCCAAAGTATTGCCTTATCTGGAATTTGAAGGCAAAAGAAATTTTGATATCCAACTGGAAGTAGCTATTCAGCCAGAAGGCGGAGAAGAAGAAATAATTACCCGTTCCAACACCAAATATTTGTACTGGAACATGACCCAGCAACTCGCCCACCACACCGTAAACGGATGCAATGTAAACGTAGGCGATATGATGGCTTCCGGCACCATCAGCGGGAAAGACAAAAATGCTTTTGGTTCATTGTTGGAACTCACCTGGGCGGGCAAGCAGCCTCTCACATTAAAAGATGGGGCAGAACGTACCTACCTCCAAGATCACGATACGGTTATCATGAGGGCCTTTGCTGAAAAGGATGGTATGCGGATAGGCTTTGGGGAAGTACGCACGCAGGTTTTGCCTGCTAAGTAAGCACCTCCCTAAAAACTATTCCCCCGCAAGTAGAATATTTCCCTATATTTGTTTGACAGACCTCTTTTTTGATCACACAAACAAAACCACACTACCATGGATTCAACGGGAGCCATTGTGCTGGCCATTGCCTTATTCATCATTATGCTGGGCATGGGCTTGTCTTTAACCCTGGCCGACTTCCAGCGAATTCTCAAATACCCCAAAGCGGTGCTGCTGGGGTTGGTGAACCAAATTATACTTTTGCCCCTGATTGCCTATTTGCTTGTTTTGGTTTTTGGGGTTGCACCAGTCATTGCCATTGGTATCATGATTTTGGCTGCTTGTCCGGGTGGTGCAACTTCTAACCTCATTGCACACCTGGCTAAGGGGGATACGGCTTTGTCGGTAACACTAACAGCTTTGAGTAGTACCATCACCATCATCACCATTCCTTTTATCGTACAATTTGCCTTGATACAGTTTATGGGCGAAAACCAGGAAGTTGTGCTGAACATTCCCCAGATTATCGGGCAGTTGTTTGTTATCATTATTATACCTGTGTGTCTGGGCATGGTTATCAAAGCCAAAGCACCTCAGTTTGCCCGGCGTATGGATAAACCAGTAAAAATAGCCTCCGCCATTGTACTAACCCTGGTCATCATCGGTATTGTATTGAAAGAGAGAGAACACATTGTGGGTTACTTTCAGCAAGCGGGTATCATTGCGCTGTGTTTGAATGTACTCACCATGCTTGCGGGTTATTTTACGGCATATTTGTTTAAACTATCTGCCCGGCAGGCCATTAGTATTTCCATAGAATCGGGCATTCAAAACGGTACCCTGGCCATTGCCATTGCTTCCATTACTCTGGAAAACAGCCAGTTGGCCATCGCCGGTGCCATTTACAGCCTGATTATGTTTTTTACAGGGTTTGCAGCTATTTGGGGCGGAAACATCTTTGCCAGGAAAGCAATGCAAAATGCGTAAAAGAAAAATATTAAATGATATTTAGGCAGTGCAGGAACAACAACTCATCACAAGAAAAACCGAGTTAAGTGCCAACATCGTGGCCTTTTGCCGTTACCTCCGGCAGCAAGGGTTTCCCATTGGCCCGGCCGAGCAAGCCGATGCCCTCAGTGCCCTGGAAGTTTTGCCCCTGCACAATCCCGAAACCCTTCGCCTTATCCTGAAAGCCGTACTTGCTAAAAACCAGAAAAATTTACAACAGTTTGACGCGCTTTACAATGAATATTGGGAGCAGCTTTCCAAAGCTGTAGACTCAAAAATAAAGGAAGATGACCAACAGAGTGAGAAGAAAAGTAAGTCTGAAAACAGAAAAAATAACCAGCCTTCTTTTCAGTCATTGAAAAACTGGCTGCATGGGAATAAGGAAAACGAGGAAATTACCACCGCCACTTTCAGCCATGCCAAAGCTTTAATGCAGAAAGATTTTGGTGAACTTACAAAAGATGAACTGCCTGAGGTAATACAGCTGGTTACGAAAATTGCCAAATCGCTGGCTACCCGTTACCAGCGCCGTTATCAGGCCATACAGCAACAGGTGTATTTTGACTTCAGGCGTACCTTGCGGCAGAACATGCGAAGGGGAGGGGATATTCTGGACATTGCCTACAAAAAGCACAAAATCCGTCGCCTCAAGCTGGTGATGCTGTGTGATGTGAGCAAATCTATGGATTTGTATAGCCGTTTTCTGGTGCAGTTTATTTATGCCTTTCAGCATGCTTATCGTCATATTGAAACTTTCGTATTCAGTACAGCTTTGCATCATATAACGGACGCATTGAAAGAAAAAAACTTTGAAGACGCATTGCAAGAACTCTCTGAAGAAGTACCGGAATGGTCGGGGGGCACACGCATTGGTGCATCTTTCCATGAGTTTTGTCAGAATTATGCTAATAAAATGCTGGATGACCGTACCATCGTTTTGATTATGAGTGATGGGTGGGATACCGGAAATGTAGAGCAATTGGCCGAAAGCATGGAACAAATTCACAAGCAGGCCGGCCATGTGATTTGGCTCAATCCGCTGGCCGGAAGCAATAATTTTACGCCCACTGTGCGAGGCATGCAGGCGGCTATGCCTTTTATAGATATTTTTGCTTCGGTACACAACCTGGAAAGTTTGAAAAAACTCATGGTTTTGTTACCTTCTGTAAAACGAAACAGAAAGCGAAAGCACAAATCCATACAGCCATGAAACCATACCTGGAAATCAAAGAAGAAGTAAACGAAGCTTTACAAAACCATCGCCCCGTAGTAGCCCTTGAATCTACCATTATTGCACACGGCATGCCCTATCCGCAAAATCTTGAAACAGCCCAAAAGGTAGAGAAAATTGTACGGGAAAATGGTGCCGTGCCTGCAACCATTGCCATCATCAACGGGAAAATAAAAGTAGGGTTAACTTCTGCCGAAATGGAATTTATTGCGCAGGGTGAGCATATTTTAAAAGTAAGCCGCCGCGATTTTCCCTATGCCATTTCCCACCAAAAAAGCGGGGCCACCACCGTAGCAGCCACCATGATTATTGCAGCCATGGCAGGCATCCGCGTGTTTGTTACGGGCGGCATCGGGGGCGTACACCGGGAAGGAGAAAAAACAATGGACATTTCTGCTGACCTACCTGAGCTGGCCCGAACCAATGTAGCGGTAGTCTGCGCCGGGGCCAAAGCCGTGCTGGATACCGGACGCACCTTAGAATATCTGGAAACACATGGCGTACCCGTCATTGGCCTTAAAACCGATGATTTCCCTGCCTTTTATACACAGACAAGCGGTTTTCCCACCGATTACCGGGTTGATTCACACGCAGAACTGGCTGCTTTGCTCCAGGCAAAATGGGGGATGGGCCTGCAGGGGGGCGTGGTAGTGGCGAATCCCGTGCCTGCCGAAGCTGCCATGGAAGAACGGGAGGTTCAGGTAGCCATAGAAAACGCCCTGGAAGAAGCCCGTCGCCACCATATTTCCGGCAAAGCCCTCACCCCATTTTTGCTGGAATATATTGAGCAGCAAACCGGGGGTAAAAGTCTGGCTACTAATATTGCGCTGGTTTGTCATAATGCGCAGGAAGGCGGGAAGTTAGCCGTTGCACTAGCTCAGCAAAATAAATAGTTTTCTTAACTTTGTCCAATTAAATAAAGTATAGCTCTCAGTATGCCCCAATCACCCGAACAAGTTTTCAAAGACCTCAAAAAAAAGCAATATGCCCCCATTTATTTTTTGCAGGGGGACGAACCTTTTTATATTGATAAAATTGCCGAATACATTGAAGAACATGCCCTGCCCGAAGAGCAAAAAGGCTTTAACCAGGTGGTGATGTACGGCAAAGATGTGGACGTAAACACCGTCATTACCAACGCCCGCCGCTTTCCGATGATGGCCGATCGGCAGGTGGTGATTGTGCGGGAAGCTCAGGATGTACAGGACATCGGCAACCAGCACGGGCAACAACTGCTGGAAAAATACATTACCAATCCGCTGCCTTCTACCATTCTGGTTTTTTGCTACAAATACAAAGTGGTGGGGAAAAAGCTCACCAATATGCTGGACAAATTTTCTGTACTGGTCACCACAAAAAAGCTATACGACAACCAACTGCCCGGCTGGATTTCCCAATACGTTTCTTCCCAAGGTTTCCGTATTGATGATAAAGCTGTACAAATGCTGGCCGATTTTGTGGGCAACAATCTGGAACGTCTTGCCAACGAAATAGAAAAAGTGCTGATTAATTTCAAAGGGAAAGAAGGCGAACAAATACTCATTTCCCCAGAGATTGTACAGAAATATGTGGGCATCAGCAAAGAGTACAATGTGTTTGAACTGCAAAAAGCCCTGGGCGTGCTGGATGTGGTGAAGGCCAATCACATTGTGAATTATTTTGAAGCCAACCCCAAAGCCAACCCCATCATCCCGATTATCGCGGCTCTTTTTACGTTTTATAGTAAATTGCTGTTGGTACACAGTTCATCCGATAAAACCGAGCGCGGACTGGCCACATTACTGAAAATAAACCCTTTCTTTGCAAAGGAATACCTGATTGCCGCCCGGAATTTCCCGTTGCAAAAAGTGGCACAAAACATCCACTTCCTGCGCGAAGCCGATTTACGTTCCAAAGGCGTAGACAGCGGAAGCACCACCGACGGGCAAATTTTGAAGGAATTGGTTTTTAAATTGATGCATTAGTTGTAGAACGAAATTGCAATTTCGTTCTACAACCACACGTTAACCTAACAAGAATAAATTATAACCTTTCATGCGAAACCACCTGTTGATTTTAATAGTTTACTTAACCTTTCTTTCCCCGGCAAAAGGGCAAAACTATGTGGCTGATGCCGGGCCAGACCAATATTTCCGTGAAGGCATTGAGCTGATGGAAAAGCAAAAGTACAGTGCCGCCCGCGAAACTTTTGAGCGCTACTTGTCCGTGGCTGATGATAACCTGAAAACCATTGACGCTGAATATTACATCGCTTTTTCTGCTCTGCGGTTGTATAATGGCGATGGGGAGGCCATGCTGGAAGATTTTACCCAAAAGTATGAATACCATCCCAAATCTATGTTGGCCTTTTACGAACTGGGAAACTTTTTTTTCAGGGATCAGAAATACGAAAAAGCCATTGAATATTTCGAAAAGGTAGATACCAAAAACCTAAGCCGCGAACAGCAAAACACCCTGAATTTTAAGCTGGGCTACGCCTACTTTTCTGACCAGAAGTTCCAGGAAGCCCTTCCTCATTTTAACCGGATAAAAGGCGGAAACAATGCCTACGCTAGTGCTGCCAGCTATTATGCAGGGTACATCGCTTACCGCAGCCAGGACTACGACGAAGCCATCACAGACCTGAAAAATGCAGAAAAAGATGCGGATTATGCCAGCATTGTGCCCTACATGATTGCCAACATTTATTACGAACAAAAGCAATACAATGAACTGATTACTTACGGGGAAAATATCCGGAAATCTGATGCGAGGGTGAAAAACGAGCCCGACATTATGTTGCTGGTGGGCGAGGCATATTACCAGCGGGAAAACTATGCTCAGGCAGCCGTTTATCTGGAAGAATATGCCAGCAATCGCATTCCTGACAATGGGGTGTGGTATCGTTTGGCTTATGCCCAGTATAAATCGGGGGCGCATGATAAAGCCATTGAAAACTTCAAACAAATAGCTGCCAAGCCTGACACGATTGGACAATTTGCTTCTTATTATCTGGGCGTTTTGTATGTAGAGCAGGAAAATTTCCCCTTCGCTGCCACAGCCTTGGAAAAAGCAAGCAAGCAGGATTATGACATGGTTATCAAAGAGCAGGCGTTGTTCAATTTGGGCAAAGTGCATTTTGAAGCAGGCGACCATGCCCGGGCCATTGAAGTGCTTTCAAGGTTTTCTAAAACTTACCCGAATAGCAAATTTTCTGAGGAAACGCACGATTTATTGAGCGAAGCTTACCTGAACACCCGCAATTATGACCAGGCTCTGGCTTTTATTGAAAACCTGCCCAACAAAAGCGAAAAAGTAAAGCGGGCTTACCAGAAAGTAACGTATTACAAAGGTACAGAGGAATTTAACAATTCCCGTTTTTTCCAGTCCGTGCAACTTTTTGAAAAGTCTTTGCAATATCCTTATGATAAAGATTTGGTGGTGACTGCCAATTTTTGGAGGGGCGAAGCTTATTCTGTGGGCAAAAAATATGAAGAAGCTATTGAGGCGTACAATGGGGTTTTTAACAATATAAACGAGCGGAGTGCCGCCCAACGCTATGCTGAAGGGAAAAATGCTACTTATGCCCTGAAGGCACATTATGGCATAGGCTATGCTTATTATAATACCAAACAATATGTACCCGCCCAAACGCATTTCAAAAATTATGTAGACCAACTCAACGACCGGAAGGGGCAGCTTTATTACGAAGATGCACTTATTCGCCTGGCCGATTGCTATTATGTAAATAAACTATATGCTCAATCTATCAGTCTGTACGATCAGGCTATTAAAGAAAATAATCCGGATAAAGCGTATGCCTATTACCAAAAAGGAGTGGTTTTAGGTATTCAGGGCAATTATGCCGAAGGAAAAGCAAGTTTGGATGTGGTAATTGATAGATATGGCGAATCCCGGTATTATGACGATGCTATTTTTCAGAAAGCCCAGTTAGATTTTGAGCAGGGAAATTACCAGGCAGCCATCGGTGGTTTTAGTAATTTGATAGAAAAAAACCCGGAGAGTAACCTGCTTCCTTATGCTTTGCTGCGCCGGGCTTTGTCCAATTCTAACCTGAATAATTATTCCCAAACGGTGAGCGATTATCAGCAGATATTGGATGAATACATCACCCACGAGGTAGCAAATTCTGCTTTGCTGGGGTTACAGCAGGTAGAAGCCCAGCCCGATGTGTCATCTAACAGCTTTTCAGGTTATCTGGCCCGTTACAAGCAGGCGCACCCCGATGATAATAACCTGGCGGGCATTGAGTTTGAATCGGCAAAGAACCTGTATTTTAGTCAGAAATATGATGCAGCTATTGTCAGCTTGCAATCGTATGTAGAAAATTATCCGGAAAGCCCCACCGCTGATGAAGCTAAATATTATATCGCTGAATCATTTTACCGGAAAGAAGATTGGGGACAGGCCAAAGAATATTACGAAGAAATCGTGGAAGCAGGCACTTCTGACCGCCTCAGCCGGGCTACCAACCGCATTGCAGAAATTGAATTTCAATTATTGAATTACCGCTCTGCCATTGACTATTACAAAAAACTGGAAAAAATCGCCCGTAACAAAAGGGAACAGTACGACGCCTGGGCCGGACAAATGGAAGCTTATTATGAATTGGGCAAAAAACAGTCTTCCCTTTTAGATTCTACCGAAAAATATGCCCGTCTCATTCTTGACCGGGGGGCTGTGGCTGCCAATGCCACCAATCAGGCACAGTTGTATTTGGGAAAAGCGGCTTATCAGCGGGGTGACAATGAACAAGCCATCGACAACTTTCTGAAGACCCTGAATGCCGCCAAAGATGAAAGTGGTGCCGAAGCCCAGTACCTGATGGCTGAAATCCAGTACAAAAAAGAGCAATACAAGCAGTCGATAGAAACTTTGTATGATTTGAACAAAAACTTCCCTATTTACGAATATTGGCTGGGTAAGTCTTTTCTTTTGATTGCCGATAATTACATTGCCCTGGAAGAAAACTTTCAGGCCAAAGCTACACTCAACTCCCTTATAGAAAATTCACCCATGAAAGTAATTATTGACCAGGCGCGGGCAAAACTTGCTAAATTGGAGTCGGAAGAACAGAAGCAAGAAGAAGAACTCAGAAAAGAAGACAGCCTCAAACTAGAGCAGGAGAACCAGATTGTACCGGAAGAGGACGGAAGTTTGAATTAACGCACTTGGTTTGCATCTTTGTGCTTTGTTTCCAGTAGGCAGTCAGCAGTGGCAGTAGGCAGGCAAATAATTAACAGCCTACTGCTACTGCCTACTGCCGCTGATTCTGTTCAACTTCAAACAAACCAGTGAAAATAGGCCTCTTCTTCGGTTCATTCAATCCCATCCACGTAGGGCACCTGATTATTGCCAATTCTATGAAAGAGTTGACCGACCTGGACCAGGTCTGGTTTGTGGTTTCGCCTCTCAGTCCGTTCAAAAGCAGTAAGTCTTTGCTGCCAGATATTGACCGCCTGCGGATGGTAGAACTCGCCATTGCCGATAATTACGACCTTATGGCCAGCAATGTAGAATTTGACATGCCCAAGCCCAGTTACACTGTGGACACGCTGGCATACCTTACTGACAGGCATCCGAAATACCATTTCAAAGTGATTTTAGGGGAAGATAACCTCACACATTTCCATAAATGGAAAAACCATGAGGAAATCCTGAATAGTTACGGATTGTATATTTACCCCCGCCCAGCTACGAAGCAGACCGAGAAAATAAAAGCCTTGAAAAGCCATGCTTCGGTAAAAATGGTGGATGCCCCTATGATAGACATTTCAGCAACGTTCATCAGGGATTGCGTCAGGAATGATATTTCTATCAAATACCTGGTACACGACCACGTGGCGGATTACATTCGGGGGAATAAGCTTTTTTTGTAATACCGGAGGCATTATTCGTTAAGCGTTATTTGTTAACCTCCAAATAACGCTTAACGAATAACCAACTCACACCGTCATAATATCTTTTTCCTTCCTCTCCAGCAACTCATCAATTTTGTGGGTGTATTTGTCGGTAAGGGTTTGCACTTCGTCTTCCCCGGCTTTTACTTCATCTTCTGATACATGTTCTTTCAGCAGGCTTTTGATAGACTCATTGGCATCTTTACGGATGTTACGGATGCTGATTTTCCCGTTTTCGGCTTCATGTTTGGCCTGTTTTACCAGAGTGAGTCTTCGCTCTTCTGTGAGGGGCGGAATATTCAGGCGCACCAGCTCGCCATCGTTTTGTGGGTTCAAGCCCAGGTCAGAGTTGGTGATGGCTTTTTCAATTTCACCAATCATATTTTTCTCCCAGGGTTTGATGGCGATCGTCCTGGCATCAGGCGTATTGATGGTAGCCACCTGGTTGATGGGGGTAGGGTTGCCGTAATACTCCACCATTAGTCCGTCCAGCATATTGGCACTGGCTTTACCAGCCCTGATTTTGTTGAATTCACTGGCGGTATGGTCTACCGCTTTTTTCATGTGTTCTTCAGCGTCCTGAAGGAATAGTTCTATTTCTTCGGTCATTTTTCTGGGTCTTTTGGTTTGAACATTGGTTTGTTATTCAGCATAAAAATATACCAAATTATCAGGTAACCAGCGTACCTATATCATCGTTACCCGAAATCAAATTATATAAATTACCCGGTTTGTTCATATCAAACACAATGATAGGTAAATTATTTTCTTTACAAAGTGTAAAGGCTGTCATATCCATCACATTCAGTCCTTTTTGGTATACCTCGCCAAAGGTTATTTTGCTAAATCGCTTGGCTGAGGGGTCTTTTTCGGGGTCGGCCGTATACACACCATCCACACGGGTTCCTTTCAATACTACTTCAGCTTCTACCTCGATGGCCCGCAGGCTCGCCGTAGTATCAGTAGTAAAATAAGGGTTGCCAATACCGGCACCAAAAATGACGATCCGGCCTTTTTCCAGGTGGCGTACAGCACGGCGACGGATAAACGGCTCGCATACCTGTTCCATTTTGATGCCCGACATCAACCGGGTAAACATGCCCTGGCTTTCAAGGGCTCCCTGCAGGGCCATGCCATTGATGACTGTGGCCAGCATTCCCATATAATCACCTTGTACACGATCGATGCCCGACTTTTCGGCCTGCACACCCCGGAATATGTTCCCACCACCGATTACAATCGCTATTTCAATGCCTAATTCTTTTGCTTTTTTGATTTCCAGGGCATATTGCTGCAATCGTTCTGAGTCAATTCCGTATTGTTGTTGCCCCATCAGGGCTTCTCCGCTGAGTTTAAGTAAAACGCGTTTGTATTTGATTGTCATAAAGTTAGAAGTTTCCCCGGCAAATATAACAATTCGGTTTTGTGAATTCCCATTCTTGAAGTTGTAACCTTTTATTTTTTTATTCCGGGTGCCTGTTCCGGTTTGAAATTTTAATACGCAACTGGCAACTGTTACACCATCTCGATCAAAACCTGATTTTTTGTTACACTTTCGCCTTGATTCACATTTATTACCTTCACTTTGCCTGTATGTGGCGCTTTTATGACATTTTCCATTTTCATGGCTTCTAAAGTGAGAAGTGGGGATCCTTCTTCCACATTGTCTCCGGCAGATACATTTATATCCAATATCAGTCCGGGCATGGGCGCCTTAATGCTTTGGTTTCCAGTAGCTGTCTGTTCTTCTATGCCCAGTTTTTTTATCAGCACATCCAGTTCATCCTGCAGGTCCACTGTAATTTCTGTATGATTGATTTTCAACAAAAACTTTTTCTGCGCATAATCAGCTTCAAGCACTTCTATAGAATACGATTGGTGTTGGTGGATAATATGAAATGTATCCGTACCGGTTTTGACCAAATCCCATGAAAAAGGCTGTTCATTTACCAACGTTTGGTGCTTTTCTTGCGTAATAGTGTAAGTTTTTCCTTGGTTGACCGTTGCTTTAATCATAGATTTCGGGGAAAATTATAAGGGTTAAAGATATTTTTTTCTTTAAAGACGGAAGTTTGATTTTTTAAATAATTGATAAATGAGGAATAAAGAACCCAATATATTTGTTTTTTGCTTCTTGCTGCTAATTGCTTTTGGCTGCAAAACAACTGCGAACCAAACAACCTTACCACAAACTTTGCCTGCCGACACATTGGTTGTTGAGGATTCATTACAATGGGAAGATACTACAACCCTGTATGAGGAGCAAGTAGAAGTAGAAAAACCACAATTGCCGTACCGGGCAAGCCGTACACGTAAACATGACCTTATTCACACAAAGCTGGAGGTGCATTTTGACATGGAAAAGCATTGGCTGCATGGCACGGCAATCCTTGAACTGACGCCCTACTTTTATCCGCAAGAGAAATTAGTGCTGGATGCAAAAGGCTTTGATATTCATGCGGTTTCTTTGCTGGCCGATAGTGAAAAACTACCACTTACTTATGCTTATGATGAAGCGAAGCTCAGCATTAACCTGGATAGAACCTACACAAAAGGCGAGCACTATTTTGTTGAAATCCGTTATACGGCCAAGCCAGATGAACTACCTGAGGGGGGAAGCGAAGCCATTACCTCAGATAAAGGTTTGTATTTTATTGGCACCGATTCATCAGCGTTTGACAAAAATAAACCGGTACAAATATGGACACAGGGCGAAACCGAAGCCAGTTCCTGCTGGTTTCCTACCATTGACGCCCCCAATGAGCGCACCACACAAGAGATATTTATTACGGTAGACAATCGTTTTTCTACACTTTCTAATGGCGTGCTGATGTATTCGGAATTTGAGAATGACAGTACCCGTACCGATTACTGGAAAATGGATCAGCCACATGCACCTTATTTATTTATGATGGCAATAGGTGAGTATGCTGTAGTAGAAGACACGTGGAATGATATTCCGGTCAACTATTATGTGGAGCCTGCTTATGAGCCTTACGCTAAAGATATTTTTGGCAATACCCTGGAAATGCTCGATCTTTTCTCAAAGCAGTTGAATATGCCCTATCCCTGGCCAAAATACTCCCAGGTGGTAGTGCGGGATTATGTGTCGGGTGCCATGGAGAATACAACAGCTTCGGTTTTTATGGAAGATTTGCAGGTAGATGACCGGGAGCTGTTGGATTACAACTGGGATGGCATCATTGCCCACGAGCTTTTTCACCAGTGGTTTGGCGATTACGTAACCTGTGAGTCATGGTCTAACCTTACCCTGAACGAAGCCTTTGCCACTTATGCCGAATACCTGTGGTCAGAGCATAAATATGGACGGGAGGAAGCTGATTATTTCTTGATGCAACAAATCAGCAGTTACCTGGAAGAAGCTGAACAAAAGCAGGTAGACCTGATCCGCTTTCGCTACGACGATAAGGAAGATATGTTCGATAACCACTCTTATGCCAAAGGAGGAAGCATTTTGCATATGCTGCGCAAATATATAGGTGATGAGGCTTTTTTTGCGTCTTTAAACCATTATCTCAAAACCAACGCTTATGAATCAGTAGAAGTGCACGACCTGCGCCTGTCTTTTGAAAAAATCACAGGCGAAGACCTGAACTGGTTTTTCAATCAGTGGTTTTTAGCATCGGGGCATCCGCAGTTGCGGGTAAAACATACTTATGAGCAGGATTCCCTCAAACTGGAAGTGTGGCAGTTGCAGGATCAGGATTCCACACCCATATACAAATTACCATTGTATCTGGATATATGGGTAAATGATCAAAAACAACAGCATGCCATTAATATCACTAAAGAAAATGAAGTGTTTTCTTTCCCGGTATCCCAACAACCTGATGGCATTTTGTTCGATAGTGAAAGCCAACTGCTCGCAGAAGTTACCCATGTGAAATCTGAAGAGGAACTGGCCTATCAATATTACCACAGCAGGCAATTTGCTCCTCGTTTCGAGGCCATTGCCCATTTTTCGCAGTACGATAGCCTGGGAGAAAACTTTCAAATTATTGAAGATGCACTCAACGATTCTTTTTGGGTAATCCGTCAATTGGCAGTCAACACAGTGGAGGAATACACCGGCATGCTTTCTTCAAAAGTAATAGAGAAATTGAAGGATTTGAGCACAAATGACCCAAAATCGTTAGTCCGGGCCGATGCTATTACAGCTTTGGCTACCCTGGGAGGAGGCGACAAAGAAATATTCATTGCCGGGCTTGCAGATTCTTCCTATGCCGTAGTAGGTGCCTCCATCATGGCCTACGCCCAAACGAATGCAACCGACAAAGCCGAAGTGTTTGCCCCATATACCCGGTACAAAAACTTTAATGTGATTATATCGTTGGCTGATTACTATGTGGAATCCCAGGTTTTTGGGAAATACACTTGGTTTACAGAAAACTTTACCCGCGTAGATGGCCAAACCCTTTATTACCTGCTCAATTATTTTGGAAGGTATTTACTAGACCAGGATATGGATACGCAGCAGAAAGGGGCGGCTATACTGGCAAAATACGCCCAATACCACCCTACTTATTATGTGCGATTGACGGCCTACCGGACATTGGGGTTCTTTTCAGACCTGCCCGGTATAGCGCAAAAGCGTAATGAAATCAGGAGTACAGAAAAAGATGAACGCTTGCAATTGTTTTACCAAACCAACCCATAAGTTTGAAGTGTAAAAACATCTAATAAATATCTTTTTCCCAAGATGTTTGAATAAATAAAAAAAGCATTTACTTTTGCACTTCTATTTGAAAACAGGATTGTTAGCAGAAGCTTCCATTCCTGTTTTTTCTATCATGGGGAGATACCAAAGTGGCCAACTGGGGCAGACTGTAAATCTGCTGTCTTATGACTTCGTAGGTTCGAATCCTGCTCTCCCCACTTGATGAAGAGAAAGAGAAAGAAGATATTTGTGTTGAAGAATTAAATTAAATCTTATTGCGGGCGTAGCTCAGTTGGTAGAGCGGCAGCCTTCCAAGCTGCAGGTCGCGGGTTCGAGCCTCGTCGCCCGCTCAATACTTGAGTTTAAAGTTGATAAGTTCAAATAAAGAACTCTACTTTAAACATTGGACTTATCAGCCGATGTAGCTCAGGGGTAGAGCGCTTCCTTGGTAAGGAAGAGGTCAGGGGTTCAAATCCCCTCATTGGCTCAAATTTTTTAATAGAAACTGAATAAATTATTATAACCTAAACTGATAATTCTCGATGGCTAAGGAAACCTTTAATCGTTCGAAACCGCACTTGAACATCGGTACGATTGGTCACGTTGACCACGGAAAAACTACATTAACTGCTGCGATCACAAAAGTGTTGGCTGAAAAGGGGCTGGCAAGCCTCAGGGACTTTACATCTATTGATAATGCGCCTGAAGAAAAAGAAAGGGGTATTACGATCAATACAGCGCATGTAGAGTATGAAACTGAAAACCGTCACTATGCACACGTTGACTGTCCTGGTCACGCTGACTATGTGAAAAACATGGTTACGGGTGCTGCGCAGATGGACGGGGCTATCCTGGTAGTGGCTGCTACTGATGGGCCAATGCCTCAAACACGCGAGCACATTCTTCTTGCCCGCCAGGTAGGGGTTCCTGCTCTGGTTGTTTTTATGAACAAGGTAGATTTGGTAGACGATCCTGAGTTGCTCGAGCTTGTTGAGATGGAAATCAGGGAATTGTTGAGTTTCTACGAATTTGATGGTGATGACATTCCTGTGATTCAGGGTTCGGCCCTGGGCGCATTGAATGGCGAGGCACAGTGGGTTGAGAAAGTAGAAGAGCTGATGAGTACTGTGGATGAGTATATTCCTGTACCCGAGCGTTTGGTGGACAAAGACTTTTTGATGCCTGTTGAGGATGTGTTTTCTATCACAGGTCGTGGAACGGTAGCTACCGGAAGGATTGAAAGAGGTGTGATTAACAGTGGTGAGGCTGTGGATATTATGGGTATGGGCGCAGAAAATCTCAAGTCTACCGTAACTGGTGTTGAAATGTTCCGTAAGATTCTGGACAGAGGTGAAGCGGGAGATAACGTAGGTCTGCTGTTGAGAGGTATTGAAAAGGAGCAAATCCGCAGAGGAATGGTAATTGCCAAGCCGGGTACTGTAACTCCGCACAAGCAATTCAAAGCTGAGGTTTATGTGCTCTCAAAAGAAGAGGGCGGAAGACATACTCCTTTCTTTAAAAAATACCGTCCTCAGTTTTATTTCAGAACTACTGATGTAACTGGTGAAATTACCTTACCGGATAATGTGGAGATGGTAATGCCTGGTGATAATGTAACCATTACGGTTGAGCTAATCAACCCTGTGGCTATGGAAAAAGGGCTGCGTTTTGCTATCCGTGAAGGTGGTAGAACAGTAGGTGCTGGTCAGGTAACTGAAATTACCGATTAAGAAAAGTGAATTTAATGGGAAATCAGAAGAGAATATTTTCTGGTTTCCTTTCAATAATTTCAATAAAGACCACATACGGGTGTAGCTCAACTGGTAGAGCGACGGTCTCCAAAACCGTAGGCTGTGGGTTCGAGTCCTACCTCCCGTGCTAATCACCAATAAGGTATATGAACAAGGTTCTTGATTTTGTGAAAGCTTCGTATGAAGAGATGCGTGAGAAGGTTACGTGGCCAAAATACAGCTCTTTACAAAGAAGTGCTTTTTTGGTATTAATTGCTTCGCTCATTTTTGCCTTGGTCATAGGTGTTATGGATTTGGGCTTTCAAAATGCCATGGATTGGTTTTACGGTGCATTTTAATACAAAAAAGAGAATGTAATGGGCGAGTTGAAATGGTATGTGCTTCGGGCCATAAGCGGTCAGGAAAAAAAGGTGAAAAACTACCTTGAGAGCGAGATTTTACGCCAGAAGTTGGAAGAATATATTCCGCAGGTATTGATTCCTTCTGAGAAGGTTTATGAGATGCGGAATGGCAAGAAACGTGTGAGAGAAAGGAATTTTTTTCCAGGATATGTACTTGTTTCGGCTGATTTGTCGCATGGTGAAGTTTATCATATTATCAATAACATTCCCGGAATCATAGGGTTTTTAGGTACGGGAGGTTCAGGGGCTTCAAAAGACCCGGTTCCGCTCAGGCAAAGTGAAGTAAACAGGATTTTAGGGAAGGTTGATGAAGCAGAAGAGGCAGAGGAGACCCTGGAAACACCTTATGTGGTAGGAGAGGAAGTGAAAGTGATGGACGGTCCGTTCAGTGGGTTTGTGGGTAATATAGAAGAAGTATTTGAGGAGCGGAAAAAGCTCAAAGTAATGGTAAAGATTTTTGGTAGGAATACCCCTGTAGAGTTGAATTACATGCAGGTTGAAAAACAAGACAATAGCAAATAGTTAAGCGCAATGGCTAAAGAAATTAGTGGTTACTTGAAGTTGCAAGTACGGGGCGGACAGGCCAACCCTTCCCCTCCGGTAGGGCCCGCATTGGGTAGTAAAGGACTCAATATCATGGAGTTCTGTAAGCAGTTCAATGCAAGAACGCAAGATAAGCAAGGGCAGCTTTTGCCGGTATTGGTGACGATTTTTAGTGACAAGTCGTTTGAATTTGTTGTAAAAACTCCGCCTGCTGCTGCATTGCTGATTGAAGCTTCAAAAGTTAAAAAAGGTTCTGCCGAGCCTAACCGTAGCAAAGTAGGAGGAGTAAGCTGGGATCAGGTGAAAGCAATTGCTGAAACCAAAATGCCCGATTTAAATGCCTTTGAGGTTGAGTCTGCTATGAAAATGGTAGCTGGAACAGCCAGAAGTATGGGGTTGCGGGTAACAGGAAAAGCACCTTGGGATAATAATTAATAGATATAGTGTAATGGTAAAGTTATCCAAGAAAAAACAAGATATTCTTAAGAAACACGATCTCCAGAAAAAATACTCTCTGGAGGAGGCCTCTGCTTTGGTAAAGGATATTTCCTCTACCAAGTTTGATGCATCTGTAGACCTTGATGTAAATTTGGGGGTTGACCCTAAAAAAGCCGACCAAATGGTTCGGGGCGTTGTTACGCTTCCACATGGTACAGGTAAAGATGTACGTGTACTGGTACTATGTACTCCTGATAAGGAACAGGAAGCCAAAGATGCCGGGGCTGACCATGTAGGGCTCGATGAGTATATAACTAAAATCGAGGGTGGATGGACGGATGTAGATGTAATCATTACCATGCCTACAGTAATGGCCAAAGTTGGTAAACTGGGAAGGGTTTTAGGTCCACGCGGTCTCATGCCCAATCCAAAAGCCGGTACTGTTACACTTGATATTGCCAAAGCGGTGAATGAAGTGAAGGCAGGTAAGATTGATTTCAAAGTAGATAAGCATGGCATTATCCATACAAGCATCGGAAAGGTTTCTTTTGATGCTAAGAAAATTTATGATAATGCGCATGAGATGATTCATACGCTCAGTAAATTAAAGCCATCCTCGGCAAAAGGTACTTACTTCAAAAGTATTCACCTTTCAAGTACCATGAGCCCGGGTATTGATATTGATAAAAGTACTATATCAGGAATATAATTATGACCAGAGAAGAAAAAGGTATACTCATTGAGAACCTTACCGAGAAATTAAAAAACACTCCGTATTTCTATATTGCTGATACGTCTGGGATGTCTGTAAGTGAAATTAATGATTTTCGTCGTATCTGCTTTAAAAAAGGGCTGGAGTACAGGATCGTAAAAAATACGCTCATTAGAAAGGCGTTAGAAAATATGGAAACCGATTATTCCCCTTTCAATGAAAGCGCATTGAAGGGAACTTCGGGCATCTTATTTTCTCCTGAAGTAGGCAATGCACCTGCGAAAGCCATCAAGGAGTACAGAAAAAAAGATAAAAATTTACAAAAACCTTTGTTGAAAGGTGCTTCTATTGAAACCAGCCTGTTTATTGGCGATGAGCACCTCGATGCACTGTCTGAGCTTAAGTCTAAAGACGAGTTGCTTGGAGAAATTATTACCCTATTGCAATCACCTGCCAAAAATGTTGTTTCTGCTTTGCAAAGTAGCAAAAACAAACTGGCTGGTATTATTAAAACTTTGTCTGATAAAGAAGAAAAATAAGTTAAACAATCAATTTTAAAAAGTGTAAAAATGGCAGATTTAAAAGAATTCGCAGAGCAGTTAGTAAGTTTAACTGTGAAGGAGGTTAACGAACTGGCCAACATTTTGAAAGAAGAGTATGGAATTGAACCGGCCGCAGCTGCTGCCGTTGCTGTTGCGCCTGGAGCAGGTGGAGGCGACGGAGCCGGGGCCGAGGAAGAACAAACTTCTTTCGATGTATTGCTGAAATCACCCGGTGGTTCTAAACTTGCTGTTGTGAAACTCGTAAAAGAACTTACGGGATTAGGACTGAAAGAAGCTAAAGAAATGGTAGATGCTGCTCCCAAGGCCGTAAAAGAAGGTGTGGCTAAAGATGAAGCGGAAGCCATGAAAAAGCAATTAGAAGAAGCAGGTGCAGAAGTAGAACTAAAATAACATCACAACTGACACAGAAACTGTGGTACGCATTGGGTAGGCCTGGCAATATCAGTCAGGTCTTTTCCTGTTTATATATACAACAAAATATGGGCTGAATGTTCCATATATATTTGACCTGTATTTAGGTTATTTCTTCTCTAACTAAAATTTTTAAGGTTTTGACTAAGCACAATTCCAAGGAAAGAGTAAGCTTTTCTTCCATTAAGTCTGTTATCGATTATCCGGATTTTTTGGGAGTTCAGTTAAAATCATTCAGTGATTTTATTCAAATAGATACCCCGGCAGAAAAAAGAACCAAAGAGGGATTGTATAAAGTTTTTGCAGAAAACTTTCCAATCTCTGATTCTAGGGAAAATTTTGTGCTGGAGTTTGTAGATTATACCATCGATCCGCCTAAATATAACGTGGGTGAATGTATCGATCGGGGGCTGACTTACTCAGTGCCATTGAAGGCAAAACTTCGTCTGTTATGTAATGACGAAGATAATGAAGAATTTGAAACCATTGAGCAAGAGGTATTTTTGGGAAATATTCCCTATATGACTCCCAAAGGGTCATTTGTGATCAATGGTGCAGAGCGGGTAATAGTGTCACAATTGCACCGTTCTCCAGGGGTATTCTTTGCACAAAGTAAACATACCAATGGTACCAAGCTTTATTCTGCCAGAATTATCCCTTTTAAAGGTTCCTGGATAGAGTTTGCTACCGATGTGAACAATGTCATGTTTGCATACATCGACCGGAAAAAGAAATTTCCGGTTACAACTTTGCTGCGCGCCATTGGCTATGGTACCGATAAAGATATCCTTGACTTGTTCGGATTGTCAGAAGAGGTAGAGGCTACTGAAAAGAATCTGAAAAAAATAGTAGGCAGAAAGTTGGCTGCCCGGGTGCTCAGGACCTGGACGGAAGACTTTGTGGATGAAGATACAGGAGAAGTAGTTTCTATCGATAGGAATGAAATATTGATGGAAAGGGATTCTATCCTTAATGAAGAAGATATAGAGACCATTCTGGAGTCCGGAACGGAGTCTATTATCCTTCACCGTGAGGATGTGAATATTACCGATTACTCCATCATATATAATACGCTTCAAAAGGATAACTCTAACTCAGAAAAAGAGGCAGTAGAGCAGATTTACAGGCAGTTGCGCAACACCGAAGCTCCTGATGAACAAACTGCCCGTGAAATTATTCAGAGTTTGTTCTTTAGTGACAAACGGTACGATTTGGGTGAAGTGGGCAGGTACAGAATAAATAAAAAACTGAACCTGGACATAACCTCAGATGTAAGGGTGCTTACTACCGAAGATATTGTCCACATCGTTAAATACCTGATTGGGTTGATTAACTCTAAGGCAGTGGTTGATGATATTGACCACCTGAGCAACCGGAGGGTGAGAACGGTGGGCGAACAGCTTTACAGCCAGTTCAGTGTGGGGTTGGCACGCATGGCACGTACCATCAAAGAAAGAATGAATGTGCGGGATAATGAAGATTTCAAGCCTGTTGACCTGATTAATGCCCGTACTTTGTCATCAGTAATCAATTCTTTCTTCGGTACTAACCAGTTGTCTCAATTTATGGATCAAACCAATCCGCTGGCGGAGGTAACCCATAAAAGAAGGATGTCGGCATTAGGGCCGGGAGGTTTGTCCAGGGAAAGGGCAGGCTTTGAAGTGCGTGATGTGCATTATACGCATTACGGGCGTTTATGTACCATTGAAACGCCTGAAGGGCCTAACATTGGGTTGATTTCATCACTTTGCGTGCATGCAAAAGTAAACCACATGGGTTTTATAGAAACCCCTTATCGCAAAGTAGACGAAGGTATTGTTAACATGACCAGCAATGTGATATACCTGACGGCTGAGGAGGAAGATACGCATAATATTGCCCAGGCCAACGCACCGCTTCTGGACGATGGTAAATTTCAAAATGATACGATCAAAGCCCGGTTTGAGGGAGATTTCCCGCTGGTAGGTCCCGAGCAAGTATCCTACATGGACGTAGCACCTAACCAGATTGTATCGGTAGCGGCTTCGATGATCCCTTTCCTGGAACATGACGATGCAAACCGTGCTTTGATGGGCTCAAACATGCAGCGGCAAGCAGTGCCTTTATTGCAACCCGAAGCACCAATCGTGGGCACAGGCCTTGAAAAAAGAGTGGCTACAGACTCCCGCTCGCTCATCATTGCTGAGGGAGAGGGTGTAGTGGAATTTGTGGATTCCAGCAAAATTGTAATCAAATATGATCTTTCTGAAGAGCAAAGGTTGACAAGCTTTAGCGATGAACTGAAAGAATACGAATTGATAAAATTCAGAAGGACAAACCAAGACACTTGCGTTAACCTGAAACCTATTGTATTTAAGGGCGACAAGGTAACCAAAGGACAGGTATTGTGTGAAGGTTATGCAACCAAAGGAGGGGAGCTTGCGTTGGGAAGAAACCTTATGGTAGCTTTTATGCCCTGGCAAGGATATAACTTTGAAGACGCGATTGTAATCTCTGAGAACGTTGTGCGACGGGATGTTTTCACCTCTATCCACATCGAGGAGTTTGAACTTGAGGTAAGGGATACCAAACGAGGGGAAGAAGAACTTACATCTGAGATTCCTAATGTTAGTGAGGAAGCAGTAAGGAATCTGGATGAAAATGGTATTGTGCGTGTAGGTGCTGAAGTGAAAGAGGGTGATATCATGATAGGAAAAATCACTCCAAAAGGGGAAACAGACCCTACCCCTGAAGAAAAGCTTTTGCGGGCAATTTTTGGTGATAAAGCAGGGGATGTAAAAGATGCCAGTATGAAAGCGCCTCCTTCTCTGAAGGGAGTGGTGATTGATACCAAGCTTTTCTCACGTCCTAAGAAAGACAAAGACTTGCGGGCAAAAGCAAAAAAAGAGTTGGAAATGCTCAAAAGTAAGTACCGCAAACAGCTGCTCGACCTGAGGGCTGAAATTGTAGACAAACTTACCACTTTGCTGGAAGGAAAAACCAGTCAGGGTGTAAAGCATAAGTTTGGTGATGAACTTCTGAGCAAAGGGGTTAAGTTTAATCATCAGAATATTGATAAAAACTTATTCCCTGAGAAAAATATCTACCGAGATGAGAGTAACCTCAATATCCCGGAAGAAACCAATTTGCTTTCTGACCTGATAATTGAAAACTGGGCTGAAGATGATCATACGAATGAGTTGGTAGTAAGGCTCGTCAAAAATTATAGTCAGAAAAGAAATGACATCATGGGTACATTTAAGCGGGATAAATTCACCCTGGAGGTAGGAGATGAATTGCCGGCAGGTATCATGAGCCTTGCAAAAGTGTACGTTGCCAAGAAGCGGAAAATGAAAGTGGGAGATAAGATGGCCGGGCGGCATGGTAACAAAGGTGTGGTAGCTAAGATTGTGCGGGAAGAAGATATGCCATTCCTGGAAGATGGTACTCCCGTAGATATCGTACTCAACCCATTGGGTGTGCCGTCCAGGATGAACCTTGGGCAGATATACGAAACAGTACTTGGATGGGCCGGTAAAAAACTTGGTAAAAAGTATGCTACGCCCATATTTGACGGAGCTACCGTGCAAGAGGTATCTAGCGAACTGAAAAAGGCGAAATTGCCTGATTTTGGCCGCACATACCTGTATGATGGCTTAACAGGTGAGATGTTTGACCAACCGGTTACTGTAGGTATCATTTACATGCTCAAGTTGGGGCACCTGGTTGATGATAAAATGCATGCCCGTTCTATTGGTCCTTATTCACTTATTACCCAGCAGCCATTGGGTGGTAAAGCACAGTTTGGTGGTCAGCGATTTGGTGAAATGGAAGTTTGGGCACTCGAAGCTTTCGGTGCTTCCCACGTACTGCAGGAAATACTCACTGTAAAATCAGATGACGTAGTAGGTAGGGCAAAAGCGTATGAAGCTATCGTAAAAGGTGAAAATATGCCGAAACCAAATATTCCTGAGTCGTTTAACGTTCTTGTGCATGAACTGAGAGGCCTGGCCCTTGAAATAACGCTCGATTAAAGCATGGAAATGATAAACCATAGGGCAGGCCAGGTGCTTGCCCTATCACATTTACCTTTAAAAAAATAATACACACAATATGGCGTTCAAGAAAAATAAAAAGTTAAATAGTGATTTTTCCTCAATTACCATTAGCCTGGCTTCTCCTGAGTCGATCTTGGAAAGCTCGCATGGGGAAGTAACCCAACCTGAAACCATAAATTACAGAACGTACAAGCCCGAAATGGGAGGGCTTTTCTGTGAGCGTATTTTTGGCCCGGTGAAAGATTGGGAGTGTCATTGTGGGAAATATAAGCGAATTAGATATAAAGGAATTATTTGTGACCGCTGCGGAGTTGAAGTTACTGAAAAGAAAGTAAGAAGAGAGCGGATGGGGCACATAGAGCTGGTGGTTCCTGTGGCTCATATCTGGTATTTTAAAACCTTGCCCAACAAAATTGGGTACCTGTTGGGCTTACCTACCAAGAAGCTCGACCAGATTATCTATTACGAACGTTATGTGGTAATTAACCCTGGTGTTAAAGCCGAAGACGGCATCAATTATTTAGATTTTCTCACGGAAGATGAATATTTAGATATCATCGATAAACTTCCTCAGGAAAATCAAAAGCTGGAAGATACCCATCCTGATAAGTTTATTGCAAAAATGGGTGCCGAAGGCCTGGAGATGCTTTTGTCACGCATTGATTTGGATGACTTGTCATACAGCTTACGGCATCAGGCGGCTACAGATACATCGCAGCAGCGAAAAGCTGAAGCATTAAAACGCCTGAAAGTAGTTGAGTCATTCAGGGATGCACGTACCCGTATTGAAAACCGTCCGGAATGGATGGTCATCAAAATGGTGCCGGTTATTCCACCTGAACTCAGGCCGCTGGTTCCACTGGATGGTGGCAGGTTTGCTACTTCCGATTTGAATGACCTTTATCGCAGGGTGATTATTAGGAATAATCGCCTTAAGCGTTTGATAGATATCAAAGCGCCTGAAGTAATTCTTCGTAACGAGAAGAGAATGCTGCAGGAAGCGGTAGATTCCCTTTTCGATAACTCCAGAAAAGTGAATGCCGTACGGGCAGATGGCAACCGGGCCCTGAAGTCTTTGAGTGATATGCTCAAAGGGAAACAAGGGCGTTTCCGCCAAAATCTACTTGGAAAAAGGGTGGATTACTCGGGACGCTCTGTAATTGTAGTGGGACCTGAGCTGAAATTGCATGAATGCGGATTGCCCAAAGACATGGCCGCTGAGCTGTTCAAGCCGTTCATCATCAGAAAGCTGATTGAAAGAGGGATTGTAAAAACGGTGAAATCTGCCAAAAAGATTGTAGATCGGAAAGACCCCGTTGTATGGGACATTTTGGAAAACGTGCTGAAAGGCCACCCTGTTTTGCTCAACCGGGCCCCAACACTGCACAGGCTGGGTATCCAGGCATTTCAGCCTAAACTGATTGAAGGAAAAGCTATTCAGTTACACCCGCTGGTATGTACGGCATTTAATGCTGACTTTGATGGTGACCAAATGGCTGTACATGTGCCGCTTGGGCAAGAAGCCATATTGGAAGCTTCTATTCTGATGCTTTCTTCGCATAATATTCTGAACCCGGCCAATGGGGCACCTATTGCCGTGCCTTCGCAGGACATGGTATTAGGACTTTATTATGTGACTAAAGGCCGTAAAAGTACAGAAAACCATCCGGTGAAAGGTGAAGGGCTGGTATTTTCAAGTGCGGAGGAAGTCATTATTGCCTTGAACGAGCGTGCTGTTTCCCAGCATGCTTATATCAAAGTAAGGACAAAAGTGGTGAATGAAAATAATGAGCTGGAATCTAAATTAATAGAAACAGTTGCCGGAAGGGTACTGTTTAACCAGTTTGTGCCGGAGGAAGTAGGTTATGTAAATGAACTGCTAACCAAAAAGAAACTTCAGCAAATTATATCAATGGTCTATAAAGCATCCGGAATGGACAGAACAGCCCACTTTCTGGATGATATTAAGGAGTTGGGATTCCAGTCGGCCTACAGAGGTGGATTGTCAATTGGATTGAATGATGTAACTATTCCCCAGGCCAAGCTGAAGTTGATAGATCAGGCGAAAGAAGAAGTAGAAGGTGTGCGGAATAACTACTTCATGGGATTGATTACGGATAACGAGCGTTATAATCAGGTAATTGATATCTGGACGAGGGTGAACTCTCAAATTACCAACTCGCTCATGAAGCAAATGGAAGAAGACCAGCAAGGGTTTAATTCTATTTACATGATGATGCACTCAGGAGCACGGGGATCACGCGAGCAAATCCGTCAGCTGGGTGGTATGCGTGGATTGATGGCGAAGCCTCAGAAAAACTTGCAGGGATCAGTTGGAGAAATTATTGAAAACCCTATTATATCTAACTTTAAGGAAGGGTTGGATGTAATTGAATACTTCATTTCTACCCACGGTGCCCGTAAAGGTTTGGCAGATACCGCTCTTAAAACTGCTGATGCCGGTTATTTAACAAGGCGCTTGGTAGACGTGGCACAGGATGTAGTTGTGCGGGAAAAGGATTGTGGTACTGTAAGGGGAATCAGGGTAGCTGCCCTGAAAGATAATGAGGATATTGTGGAGCCGCTGTCTGAACGAGTGTTAGGACGTGTTTCGGTAGATGATATCTATGACCCTATTTCTGACTCTGGTGTTCCTATCGTAAAATCAGGAGACGAAATTACCGAAGAAATCGCTGCAAAAATTGATGCTTCTGGCATTGAGGAAATAGAAATTCGTTCACCCCTTACTTGCGAAACCAGAAATGGCGTGTGTACTTCATGCTATGGAAGGAACCTTTCTACCGGAAGGCTGGTGCAAAAAGGAGAATCTATCGGCGTAATTGCCGCGCAATCTATCGGAGAGCCGGGTACCCAGTTAACCTTACGTACATTCCACGTAGGAGGTACAGCTTCAAACATTGCTGTAGATGCAAACATCAAAGCCAAATTTGATGGAGTGATAGAGTTTGAGGAACTTCGCACAATCACTACAAAAAATGATGAAGGTAAGAAACTGGAAGTAGTGATGGGAAGGTCTGGGGAAGTGAAAATTGTAGATAAAAAATCCGGAAAGGTGCTGTCCAGTAACTACGCGCCTTATGGCTCTTTCCTTAAAGTGAAAGAGGGAGATAAGGTAACCAAAGGACAAGAATTGTGTTTCTGGGATCCTTACAATGCTGTAATTCTTTCAGAAATAGATGGTAAAATTAGCTTTGATGCTATTGAGCAGGGTATTACTTATAAGGAAGAATATGATGAGCAGACAGGCCACCGGGAGAAAGTAATTACCGAAACCAAGGATAAGGCCAAGAACCCGGCCATTGTTGTAAATGCCAAGAAAGAGGATGATACCAAATCATATAACATACCGGTTGGGTCTCACCTGGCTGTTGAAATAGGTGATACCATCAAGGCAGGGCAGGTTTTGGCTAAAATACCCAGAACAATGACCAAATCCCGGGATATTACAGGTGGTTTGCCAAGGGTAACTGAGCTGTTTGAAGCCCGTAACCCTTCCAATCCGGCTGTGGTAAGTGAGATCAACGGAGTGGTGAGCTATGGCGGTATCAAGCGTGGTAACCGTGAGATATTCATAGAGTCGAAAGACGGTGTGAAAATGCGTTATCTCGTGCCTTTATCTAAGCATATTTTAGTACAGGATAATGACTTCATGAGGGCAGGTATGCCTCTTTCTGATGGTGCCATCACGCCAGCAGATATCCTTTCAATCCAGGGACCCACTGAGGTTCAGGAGTACCTGGTAAATGAAATTCAGGAAGTATACCGTTTGCAAGGTGTAAAAATCAATGATAAGCACATTGAAGTAATTGTACGCCAAATGATGCAGAAGGTAGAAATCATTGACTCAGGCGATACCAGCTTCCTGATGCGGCAGGTAGTAGATAAGTTTGCTTTCCGTGAGGAAAACGATAAAGTGATGGACAAAAGAGTAGTGTTGGATGCCGGGGATTCTACAAAACTGAAGCCCGGAATGATCATTACGCCACGCCAGCTCAGGGATGAAAACTCTACTTTGAAAAGACAGGATAAAAAGACTGTACAAGTGAGGGATGCCCAGCCTGCATTGGCTAAACCTACCTTACAGGGTATTACGCAAGCTTCTTTGGATACTGAAAGCTTTATTTCAGCGGCTTCCTTCCAGGAAACTACCAAAGTACTGAGTGAAGCGGCTATCAAAGGTAAGGCTGATTTACTGGCAGGATTAAAAGAGAACGTAATTGTAGGGCACCTGATTCCTTCTGGTACCGGACTTAGAGACTATAGTAATATTATTGTAGGCTCTCAGGAAGAGTACGATGCGCTTAAGGCTGCCAAAGAGGAGTTCAAGGAAAGTAAACGAACTTTAGAAACAAATAATTAACATGGCAGAACATAAAGAAGATAGCAGTCAGGAGAATACAGGGCGCATTACCAATCAGATTAGCATAGAGTTGCCAGAAGAATTGGCAGAAGGAGAATATGCAAATCTGGCTACCATTGCCCATTCTAACAGTGAGTTTGTTATCGACTTCATCAGGCTTATGCCTGGAACGCCAAAAGCTAAAGTGAAATCCCGGGTAATCATCACGCCCGAACACGCCAAAAGATTGTTGCATGCATTGCAAGATAATATTACAAAATTTGAAGCATCTTTTGGTCCAATTAAGCAAGCTGATACAGGCGCTAAAATCCCTATTAATTTTGGGGGAACTGTAGGAGAAGCTTGATTTAATTGAACATGTATTATAGCAGTATTGTCATAGTTTGATAATACTGCTTCATTTTTCAATAAGTGCTTGGTTAAATTGGGTAAATTTCTCTATTTTTGCACCTCAATTTTGAGCACGAGGTAAACTCATTACAATTTTAATGAAACTTTAGATGCCTACTATTCAACAATTAGTAAGAAAAGGAAGAAAGAAATTAACTTCAAAGTCTAAGTCGCCGGCATTGGATTCTTGTCCGCAAAGAAGAGGCGTATGCACAAGAGTATATACTACTACCCCTAAAAAGCCTAATTCGGCTATGCGGAAGGTAGCAAGGGTGCGTTTAACCAATGGCAGGGAGGTAAATGCTTACATTCCCGGCGAAGGACATAATTTGCAGGAACACTCTATCGTACTCATCCGCGGTGGCAGGGTGAAAGATTTGCCCGGGGTAAGATACCACATTATCAGAGGTGCACTTGACACGGCTGGAGTAAATGGAAGGCTGCAATCAAGGTCAAAATATGGAGCTAAGAAACCTAAGAAATAACAAAGATGAGAAAAGGAACTCCCAGTAAAAGATATGTACTCCCTGATCCAAAGTACAAAGATACTTTGGTAACCCAGTTTGTGAATTGCCTGATGTTGCAGGGGAATAAAAGTGCAGCGTATCGCATGTTTTACGATGCGGTTGACCTTGTGGCTGAAAGAACCAAGGAGAATGGGTTGGAGACCTGGAAGAAAGCACTTAATAATGTGATGCCTTCAGTTGAAGTAAAGAGCAGGAGAGTAGGTGGTGCCACTTTTCAGGTACCGATAGAAGTAAGGCCTTCCCGCAAAGTTTCTCTGGGGATCAAATGGATGATCCGTTATGCAAAACTCAGGGGTGAAAAAACCATGACTGAGCGGCTGGCAGGTGAAATTGTAGCTGCCTCGAAAGGTGAAGGTGCAGCAGTTAAGAAAAAAGATGATACGCACAGAATGGCAGATGCAAACAGGGCATTCTCTCACTTCAGATTCTAAAAAAATCTAAAAAATGGCTAAGAAAGATCTTAAATATTTGAGAAATATAGGCATCATGGCGCACATTGATGCCGGAAAAACAACTACCACAGAACGTATTCTGTATTATACCGGACTTACCTACAAAATCGGTGAGGTGCATGAAGGTGGTGCTGTAATGGATTGGATGGAGCAGGAGCAGGAAAGAGGGATTACTATTACCTCAGCTGCAACCACTACTTTCTGGAAATATCCTACCCAGCAAGGGCAGGCACTTCCCGAAACCAAAGAGTATAGGATAAATATTATCGATACTCCCGGGCACGTGGATTTTACAGTAGAAGTAGAACGTTCGTTACGGGTGTTAGATGGTGCCATAGCATTGTTTTGTGCTGTGTCGGGTGTAGAGCCCCAGTCAGAAACAGTGTGGCGGCAGGCTGATAAATACAAAGTGCCCCGGATTGGTTTTGTAAATAAAATGGACAGGGCCGGTGCTGACTTCTTTAATGTAGTTAATGAAATTAAAGATAAATTAAACGCCAAGCCTGTCCCTCTTCAGATCCCGATAGGGAGTGAAGACACCTTTAAAGGAGTTGTAGATTTGATTGCTAATAAAGCGGTTATCTGGGATGAAGAGAATTTTGGAATGACATACAAGCTTGTGGATATTCCAGACGATTTAGAGGAGACAGCGGCTGAATGGCGTCAGAACCTTATTGAAACGGTAGCAGAATTTGATGACGAACTTTTAGAGAAGTTTTTCGAAGATGCAGATGCTATTACAGAGCAAGAGATAATGAGTGCATTGCGCAAGGCAGTGGTTAACCTTTCCTGTACTCCGGTATTGTGTGGTTCTGCTTTTAAAAATAAAGGTGTACAAGCCTTATTAGATAGTGTTTGTGAGCTGCTGCCTTCACCTTTGGACATGCCTCCAGTGATAGGCTTAGATCCGGATACAGAAGAAAAAATTACGCGAAAGCCAGATATAGACGAGCCTTTTTCTGCGTTGGCTTTTAAAATTGCTACCGACCCTTATGTAGGGCGCTTGGCTTTTTTCAGGGCATATTCAGGGAAGCTGGAAGCGGGGTCGTATGTGCACAACATGCGTACTGATAAAAAAGAACGTATTTCACGGTTGATGCAAATGCATTCCAACAAGCAGAATCCGATTGATGCAGTTGAGGCGGGGGATATTGCTGCAGGTGTTGGTTTTAAAGATATCAAAACAGGAGATACATTAACCGACGAAAAGCATCAAATTGTGCTCGAGTCAATGACTTTTCCCGAGCCTGTGATTGGGTATGCCATTGAGCCTAAAAAGCAAGATGATGTAGATAAACTGGGAATGGCAATTGCGAAGTTGATTGAGGAAGATCCTACTTTGCGCGTAAACACTGATCATGAAACGGGACAGACAGTACTGAGAGGTATGGGTGAACTTCACCTGGAGATTATCATAGATCGGTTGAAGCGGGAGTTTAAAGTTGAAATTAACCAGGGTGCCCCTCAGGTAGCTTATAAAGAAGCACTTACAGCTACTGTTGAGCACAAAGAAGTATATAAGAAACAAACCGGAGGCCGGGGTAAATTCGCTGATATCGTATTTGAAATTGGTCCCCGTGAAGATGATAAGCCTGGGCTTGAGTTTGAGAATGCCATTGTTGGAGGGGTTATTCCTAAAGAGTTTATTCCTTCTGTACAAAAAGGGTTTGAGTCAGCTATGGCTAACGGCCCGCTGGCAGGTTACCCTGTTGACAGCATGCGGGTGAAATTATTTCATGGCTCATTCCACGATGTAGACTCTGATGCACTTTCCTTCGAATTGGCTGCACGCCTCGGGTATAAAGTAGCAGGGCGGAAAGCTAAACCTCAACTTCTCGAGCCTATAATGGCTGTAGAAGTGGTATGTCCTGATGAGTATACAGGGCCTGTTACAGGTGACCTGAATAAGAGAAGAGGGATTATGAAGGGAATGGATGTAAAAGGTGGAGCCCAGATTATCAAAGCAGATGTACCCTTGTCTGAACTGTTTGGTTATATTACAGACTTGCGAACAATTTCCTCTGGTAGAGCATCTGCGACCCTAACGTTTTCACATTATGACCCAGTACCTACTAGCATTGCCGAAACAATTATATCTAAAGTAAGCGGGGCAACAGTAGGATAATCAATAGAATTATGAACCAAAAGATTAGAATTAAATTAAAATCATACGATCATAATTTGGTGGATAAATCTGCCGAAAAGATTGTGCGTGCTGTAAAAACCACAGGAGCAGTTGTGAGTGGGCCTATTCCCTTGCCTACCAACAAGCAGATTTATACGGTTCTCAGGTCTCCACATGTTAACAAAAAATCCAGAGAGCAGTTTCAGCTTTGTACATATAAACGTTTAGTGGATATTTACTCTAATAGCACTAAAACTGTAGATGCACTCATGAAGCTTGAATTGCCCAGTGGTGTAGACGTTGAGATCAAGGTGTGATTCACCAATAAAGTACAGGAAAAGAGCCAATCTTGCATTGCTGAGGTTGGTTCTTTTTTGTGTGAAATATGAGATAAAAGCCTAAAGAGTAAGAAACAAAACAATGTAATAAAATAGGTATCTGTCGCTTGCAATTTATTTGCCATATTCTTTGGCAACATGTATTAACTTGACTAAATTTGCAGTCTTTCTGAAAAAAGCGGGGTACTAAACTCTAACAAATAAAAAAATGCCAGGTATTATAGGAAGGAAAATTGGAATGACCAGTGTATTTAACGAAGAAGGCAAAAGCGTTGCCTGTACACTGATTGAGGCCGGGCCTTGTGTGGTTACGCAAGTTAAAAATGAAGAAACCGATGGATACAAGGCTGTGCAGTTAGCCTATGGAGAGAAAAAAGAGAAGCACATAACTTCGGCATTGAAAGGACATTTTGAGAAAGCGAATACGACGCCTAAGAAAACTGTAGTGGAGTTTAGGGATTTTCGCTCTGAGTTTGAGGAAAAGGTTGTGCATGGAAACACTATTACAATAGACGAAGTGTTTGGTGAGGGTGATTTTGTAGATGTGATTGGCACTTCAAAAGGTAAAGGGTTTCAGGGCGTAGTTAAGCGTCATGGGTTTGGAGGCGTCGGGCAAGCTACACACGGGCAGCACAACAGGCAGCGTGCTCCAGGATCTATTGGTGCCAGCTCATATCCTTCTCGGGTTTTTAAAGGCATGAAAATGGCCGGGCGCAAAGGAGGGGATAGGGTAAAAGTTCTGAACTTGAGAATTGTTAAAATTATACCCGGCAAAAATCTTGTGCTTGTTAGTGGGGCAGTACCCGGTGCCAAAAATTCAACTGTAATTCTTGAGAAATAATCATGAAAGTTTCTGTAGTTAATATCAAAGGAGAAGATACAGGTAAAAGTGTTGAGTTGGCTGATGCTATTTATGGTGTTGAGCCTAATGACCACGTTGTGTATTTAGATGTGAAGCAATACCTGGCTAATCAGCGGCAGGGTACTCATAAAGCGAAAGAGCGTGCCGAAATTGTAGGGTCTACCCGAAAAATAAAGAAGCAAAAAGGTACGGGAACAGCACGGGCAGGTAGTATAAAATCCCCTATTTTCAGGGGAGGTGGGCGTACATTCGGTCCGCGCCCTCGGGACTATGGGTTTAAAGTGAATAAGAAAGTGAAAAAGCTAGCGCGTAAATCGGCGCTCACATACAAGGCTAAGGAGGAAAAGATCCTGGTGTTGGAAGATTTTTCACTATCAGCACCCAAAACCAAAGAGTATCTGCAAATCCTGAATAATCTTTCTATTAGCGATGCGAAATCGTTGATAGTGTTAGCTGAGCATAATTCGAATATATACTTGTCTAGCCGCAACTTGCAGAATACAAAGGTTGTAACGGCGCAGCAGCTAAATACACATGATATTCTTAATGCCAGTCATCTGGTTTTGAGTGAAGGAGCGATAGCGCAAATAGAAAGTTTTTTTAACTAAAGTAATTGCATTATAATGAGCGTGCTAAAAAAACCTTTGGTTACAGAGAAGGCCTCAGCCCAGAATGAAAATGGTAAGTATGGGTTTCTCGTAGATAAAAAAGCCAATAAAATACAGATCAAGCAGGAAGTAGAGCAAATGTTTGATGTGAAGGTAGTAGATGTAAATACCATGAGCTACCGCGGAAAACAGAAACAAAGATATACTAAAACCAAAATTGTCAGTGGTAAAAAGCCTGACTATAAAAAAGCTATCATCACGGTAGGAGAAGGCGATGTGATTGATTTTTATGGTAGCGTATAAAGTTTATCAATTATGGGATTGAAGAAACTAAAACCGGTTACTCCCGGACAACGATACAGGATAGCACCTGATTTTTCAGAAGTTACTAAATCTACCCCCGAAAAGTCTTTGGTGGTAAGTGTTAGCAAAAGTGGCGGAAGGAATAACCAGGGGCGTATGACCACGCGTTACAAAGGCGGGGGACATAAGAGAAAGATGCGCTTGGTTGATTTTAAACGCAATAAGGCTGATATACCTGCTATAGTCAAAGCTATAGAGTATGATCCTATGCGTTCAGCGCGTATTGCGCTTTTGTATTATGCTGATGGTGCTAAATCATATATTTTGGCTCCTGCAGGACTGAAAGTAGGCCAACAAGTAGTAAGTGGAGAAGGCGTTCCTCCCGAAGTAGGTAATGCATTGCCGCTTTCTGCTATACCTTTAGGTACTATTCTCCATAACATTGAATTGCATCCTGGCAAAGGCGGGCAAATGGTGCGAAGTGCAGGAGCTTATGCTCAGTTACTGGCTCGTGAAGGAAAACACGCTACACTTAAAATGCCTTCAGGAGAAATGCGAATGGTGTTAGTCCAGTGTATGGCAACTGTAGGGGCGGTTTCAAATGCTGACCATATGAACGTGACACTCGGTAAGGCAGGTAGGAATCGTTGGAAAGGAAAGAGGCCCAGAGTAAGAGGTGTGGCCATGAACCCGGTAGATCACCCGATGGGCGGTGGTGAAGGCAGGGCATCCGGTGGACATCCTCGCTCGCGTAATGGCTTGAAAGCTAAAGGCATGAAAACACGTCATCCTAAGAAATATTCTAATCGTTTAATAATTAGCAGAAAAGGAAAATAATGGCTCGTTCACTAAAAAAAGGCCCTTACATTGATTATCGACTCCAAAAGAAGGTAGATACTATGAGTGAGTCTGGAAAGAAGTCGGTAATAAAGACCTGGTCAAGGCGATCGATGATTTCCCCTGATTTTGTAGGGCATACAATTGCCGTTCACAATGGAAATAAATTTATCCCGGTCTATGTAACCGAAAATATGGTGGGACATAAGTTGGGTGAATTTGCGCCTACCAGGAACTTTCGCGGTCATACATCGAAAAAGGATAAAGGAAAAAGATAATCATGGAAGCAGTAGCAAAATTGAGAAATGTGCGTACTTCACCCAGGAAAATGAGGCTGGTGGCTGATTTGATTAGGGGAAGAAAAGTAAGTGAAGCACTCAATATCCTGAAATTTGAGCCAAAAAGTGGTGCAGAAAGCCTGGAGAAATTACTGTTTTCGGCAATCGCTAACTGGCAAAATAAAAATGAGGATGTACGGTTGGAAGATGCCGACCTGTATGTAAAAGAAATATTTGTAGATGGCGGGCGTATATTAAAACGTCTTCGCCCCGCTCCCCAGGGAAGGGCTCACCGTATTCGCAAGCGTTCTAACCATGTAACTTTGGTGATAGACAGCCTTGATGAGGGGGTATTTGATATGGACCTGGAAGGGGCAGTACAGGAAGCAGAAGCTACCTTAGCCGAAGAAAAAGAAAACAAGGAATAGATAATGGGACAAAAAGTTAATCCAATTGGCCTGAGACTGGGCATCATTAATGGTTGGGATTCCAACTGGTATGGAGGAAAGGATTTTTCCGAAAAATTAGTGGAAGACCAAAAGATCAGGCAATACATTGATGCCAGATTGCCCAGGGGTGGGGTGTCAAAAGTAATTATAGAAAGGA
Source organism: Cyclobacteriaceae bacterium (assembly GCA_965230065.1). Classification (GTDB taxonomy): domain Bacteria; phylum Bacteroidota; class Bacteroidia; order Cytophagales; family Cyclobacteriaceae. Next base: position 3,377,714 of record OZ245942.1, read on the forward strand.
CGCTTAAGCGGATAACCCTCACCATCCATACAGCCCGTCCGGGGGTAGTGATCGGTAAAGGCGGTTCAGAAGTAGATAAAATCAAAGAAGAGCTCAAAAAGCTAACTGGTAAAGAAGTACAAATCAATATTTTTGAGATAAAGCGCCCAGAAGTAGATGCCAAGTTAGTAGCTGCTTCCATTGCCCAACAGTTAGAGGCCAGGATTTCATACCGGAGAGCCATGAAGCAGGCGATCAGTTCTTCAATGCGTGTTGGGGCTGATGGGATAAAAGTGCATGTGGCTGGGCGACTGGGAGGTGCTGAGATGGCACGCTCCGAAACTTACAAAGAAGGAAGAATCCCACTGCATACACTGCGCGCAGATATTGACTATGCCCTGGTTGAAGCCAATACGGTATATGGTAAAATTGGTGTGAAGGTATGGATTTTTAAAGGTGAAGTTTTCGGAAAAAGAGATTTGTCACCAAATATTGGAACCCAGCAACAGGGCGGTGGCTCAGGAGACAGGGAAAGAGGCCGAGGCCGAGGCAGAGATGGTGGTGGACGCAGAAGGCGAAAAGGATAAATAGTTAGCTGTATTATAGAGAATAGAAATTGTAATTGTAATGTTACAGCCAAAAAGAACCAAATTTAGAAAACAACAAAAAGGTAGGGTCAAAGGTATTGCCCAAAGAGGTCATACTGTTACCTTTGGTACATTCGGACTCAAAACTTTAGAGCCAGCCTGGATCACAGGTCGGCAAATTGAGGCTGCCCGTATTGCCATGACGCGTTATCTTAAAAGAGAAGGACAGGTATGGATCAGGATATTTCCCGATAAGCCTGTAACGAAAAAACCTGCAGAGGTACGTATGGGTAAAGGAAAAGGTGCGCCTGAATATTGGGTGGCTGTTGTGAGGCCTGGGAGGATTCTCTTTGAGTGTGCTGGTGTAAATCAGGCTGATGCCGAAGAGGCAATGCGACTGGCTGCTCAAAAACTGCCAATAAAAACAAAATTTGTAGTAAGAAAAGATTACGTTGGTCAATAACTATGAAAAACGCTGATATTAAGGCACTGTCGGTTGAAGAAATACGGGAGAAGATAAAGCTTGAAGAGGAAAACCTGCGAAAACTTAAATTCGCACATGCTATATCACCCATAGAGAATCCTATGAGACTTCGGGTGACCCGGAAATTGATAGCCCGCTTAAAAACCGAGTTGAGTACTAAAGAAAAGGCTAACTAACAGCTATCGCTATCTATGGAAACAAGAAATTTAAGAAAAGAACGTATCGGGCAGGTTGTAAGCAACAAAATGGATAAATCTATTGTAGTATCGGTACAGCGCAGGGTAAAGCATCCGATCTATAAGAAGTTTATCAGAAAAACAACCAGGTTTATGGCACACGATTCAAACAATGATTGTGGCATTGGTGATACGGTTAAAATTATGGAAACACGCCCGCTGAGTAAAAGAAAGCGATGGCGTCTGGTAGAAATTATTGAAAGAGCTAAGTAAACAAGAAAATGATACAGCAAGAATCCCGTTTGAATGTTGCGGATAACAGCGGAGCCAGAGAAGTACTCTGTATAAGAGTACTGGGTGGTACCAGAAAAAAATATGCTTCTGTAGGTGATACTATTGTCGTTACAGTAAAATCTGCACTTTCTTCCAGTACGTTGAAAAAAGGTACTGTTTCTAAAGCTGTGGTAGTAAGGACCAAAAAGGAAACCCGCAGAAAAGACGGATCATATATTCGATTTGAAGAAAATGCTGCCGTACTGCTTACTCCTACTAACGAGCCCCGCGGCACAAGGATTTTTGGTCCGGTAGCACGTGAGTTGCGGGAAAAGCAGTTTATGAAAATTGTTTCATTGGCTCCGGAAGTATTGTAAATATGTCAGAGAAAATGAAAAACAAATCAAAGCTCCATATCAAAACGGGTGATACCGTTATGGTGATTTCCGGAAATTCTAAAGGGAAACAAGGTAAAGTTTTAACTGTATACCCTGCCCGGAACAAGGCAATTGTAGAAGGCATCAACATGGTTACAAAACATGTAAAACCTTCTGCAGAAAATACCCAAGGCGGACGCACACAGCAAGAAGCACCTATCTACATCAGTAATTTGATGTTGGTAGACCCTGCTACCGGAGAACCTACTCGCGTAGGCCGTAAGCAGGACGATCATGGAAAGTTACAAAGATACTCGAAAAAGACAGGAAAGTTCATAAGCAATGGATAACCCTAGGTTAAAAGAAAAATATCACAAAGAAGTCATTCCGGCACTTAAAGAAAAATTTCAATATAAGTCGGTGATGCAGGTACCCAAATTGACAAAAATTTGTATCAATAAAGGGATTGGAGCTGCTGTTGCCGATAAGAAATTGGTAGATGTAGGTGTAGAAGAACTGACAATGATTGCGGGCCAGCGAGCGGTGCCCACTATAGCTAAGCACGCGATTTCCAACTTTAAGTTGCGCGAAGAGATGCCTATAGGGGCGAAGGTAACGCTTCGGGGAAGTAAAATGTATGAGTTTATGGATAGGCTCATGACGGTAGCATTGCCCAGGGTACGTGACTTTCGTGGCATAAACGACAAAAGCTTCGATGGCAGGGGCAATTATACACTGGGTGTGAAAGAACAAATCATATTTCCTGAAATAAGTATCGACAAAGTGAACAGAATTTCAGGGATGGACATCACCTTTGTTACTACGGCCACGACTGATGAAGAATGTTATGAGTTGTTGAAGGCATTTGGTTTACCATTTTCTGACACAAAAAATAATTAGAATATATTATGGCAAAAAAATCTATCATAGCCAGAGAAAGAAAAAGAGAGCGATTAGTAGCCAAGTATGCAAAAAAGCGTGCTGAGTTAAAAGCTGCAGGAGATTATGAAGCTTTGGACAAACTGCCAAGAAATGCATCTCCAGTACGCTTGCATAACAGGTGCAAACTTACCGGGCGCCCCAAGGGGTATATGCGAAAGTTCGGAATTTGCAGGGTTGTCTTTCGTGACATGGCCAACGAAGGAAAAATTCCAGGCATTACAAAAGCCAGTTGGTAATATGAAGGTATGTTTGCCGTCTGAAAATATTCGGTAATATATATACATAAAAAAATACCTTCCCTTTTATTAGTATAAAATCTTACATAACTTTGCGCTCCCTTTTTCGGAGCTTATATGTTTAATAAAATATGATAACGGATCCTATTGCAGATTATTTAACCAGGCTGAGGAACGCAATCAAGGCGAACCATCGTATTGTAGAGGTTCCGGCTTCTAAAGTGAAGAAAGAAATCACTAAGATTCTTCACGATAAAGGATACATACAGAATTATAAGTTTGAAGAAGAAGGCGCTCAGGGTACAATCAAAATTGCGCTAAAATTTCATCCATCTACCAAAGCTTCGGCTATTGTTAGCCTTGAGCGAGTAAGCAAGCCGGGGCTTAGAAAATACGTGGGTGTTGATAGCTTACCCAGAGTGCTGAATGGTTTAGGGGTTGCCATATTATCTACCCCCAAAGGAATTATAACTGACAAAGAGGCCAGGAACCTGAATGTAGGTGGTGAGGTACTTTGTTATGTTTATTAATGTTTGAAAGATATGTCTAGAATAGGAAATCAACCGGTTAGTATTCCAGAAGGTGTGTCCGTGAATGTGACGGGGAATGAAGTGAAGGTGAAAGGACCAAAAGGCGAACTTACGCAAGTGCTGAATAGTGACATGATCATTGAGGTAGAAGATGGATCCCTTGAAGTGAAACGCCCCACTAATCAGAAGCGCCACAAGGCAATGCATGGATTGTATCGCTCTTTGATCAATAATATGGTTGAAGGCGTAAGCAAAGGGTATACAAAAAAGTTGGAGCTGGTAGGTGTTGGTTACAAGGCGAGTGCGCAAAATAATGTGCTTGAGCTCGGGCTGGGATATTCTCACAGTATTTTCATGGCATTGCCGGAAGGAATCAGCGTTCAGACTGAAACAGCGAGAGGCCAAAACCCTACGATAACTTTAGAAGGATACGATAAACAATTAATAGGACAGGTTGCTGCTAAAATCAAATCGTTGCGACCGGTAGAACCTTACAAAGGCAAAGGTATCCGGTTTGTGGGAGAGAGGATCAGACGGAAAGCCGGAAAAGCTGCTGCCAAATAAAAAATAGTATATTTACAATGGCTGTTAACAAATTTGCAAGAAGGTTAAGAATCAGGCGGGGAATCCGCAAAAAGGTACAAGGTACACCAGAACGACCTCGCCTTTCTGTTTTCAAAAGTAACAAAGGGATTTATGCACAGGTCATTGATGATATGTCTGGGCATACTTTAGCCCATGCGTCTTCATTTGAACTTGGGAATGAGAATAATGCTTCCCTGGATATATCAAAGAATGTAGGCAAAAAGCTTGCTGAGAAAGCAGCAGAAAACGGTGTTTCCACAGTTATTTTTGATAGAAACGGTTATCTCTACCACGGTAAGGTAAAAGCATTGGCAGAAGGTGCCAGAGAAGGTGGTTTAAAATTTTAAGGTATGTCTCAAGCAAACATTAAATCAGTAAAAGCAAGTGAAATAGACCTGAAAGAGCGGGTCGTGGCCATCAAGCGTGTAGCCAAGGTAGTAAAGGGTGGACGGAGATTTAGTTTTTCGGCTATCGTAGTAGTAGGAAACGGAGATGGTGTTGTGGGGTATGGCTTGGGAAAAGCCAATGAAGTAACAGATGCTATTACCAAAGGTGTAGATGATGCAAAGAAAAACTTGGTAAAAGTACCCGTACTCAAAGGAACGATTCCTCATACAGCGACAGGTAAATACGGAGGAGGCTTTGTATTGATCAAGCCTGCTGCACCAGGTACGGGTGTGATTGCCGGTGGAGCTATGCGGGCAGTGTTGGAAAGTGCGGGTGTTACAGACGTACTGGCAAAATCAAAAGGTTCGTCAAACCCTCATAACGTTGTAAAGGCAACATTTAAGGCATTAAGTAATATCAGAGATCCTTTTGCTGTTGCTGAACGGCGTGGGATTACTTTGGAAAAAGTTTTTAACGGTTAATTTATACATGGCTAAGATCAAAATAACCCAGGTGAGAAGCACCATCGACAGGCCCAAAAAGCAAAAAGATACTATCAAAGCATTGGGGCTGGGTAAGATCAATAAAAGTGTAGAGGTAGAAGCTACGCCTCAGATTACTGGTATGGTGCGGAAAGTAGCACATTTGGTTACTACAACGGAATTGTAAAGATGAATTTAAGTACATTAAAACCTGCAGAAGGATCAGTTCGCAAAAATAAGCGATTAGGCAGAGGACAAGGCTCAGGTGGAGGAGGTACAGCCGGACGTGGTCATAAAGGCGCTAAATCCAGGTCAGGATATAAAAGAAAGTTCGGGTTTGAAGGAGGGCAAATGCCATTGCAACGCAGGGTTCCTAAGTTTGGCTTCAAGAATCCAAACAGGGTTTCTTATGCGGTTGTGAACATAGATCGTTTGCAAGAGCTTGCTGAACAAAATAGTAAAGACACTTTCAGTATATCTGATTTTGTTTCATTAGGACTGGCAGGAAAAAACGATAAGGTAAAAATATTAGGTAATGGTGAGCTGAAAACGAAAGTAGATGTCGAAGCACATGCCTTTTCCAAGGCAGCTGTTAAGGCAATTGAAGATGCAGGAGGTAAAGCCAATACACTATAATATATGAAAAAATTTTTCACCACCATCCATAATATCTTCTCCATTGAGGAGCTAAGAACCAGGATTCTTAATACATTAGGATTCCTGATAATATTTCGCTTGGGTTCCTGGGTCGTATTGCCCGGCATTGACCCTGAAATATTGCAGGAAGTTGGCGGGCAAGCTACAGGAATCTTCGGCCTTTTAGATACATTTTTAGGTGGTGCGTTTTCCAGGGCATCTATTTTTGCACTGGGTATCATGCCCTACATATCGGCATCTATTGTTATTCAATTATTAACAGTGGCGGTACCCTATTTCCAAAAATTGCAAAAAGAAGGTGATTCAGGAAGAAAAAAATTAACACAAATTACCAGAATACTAACCATTGGTATCACCTTATTACAAGGTGGGTCGTACCTGGCCGCAACTGTGCCTGCTGAGGCAATCATGATAGATCAGTGGTTTTTTAATATATCATCATTAATAATTCTTTCTTCCGGTACTATCTTTTGCATGTGGCTGGGTGAAAAAATTACTGATAAAGGCATAGGCAATGGTATATCTATGCTCATCATGATAGGAATTATATCCCGCTTTCCGGGATCTTTGGTAAGTGAAGCCCTGGCTAAAGGAATGGATAGCGCATTGCTTTTTGTTCTGGAAATGGTGGCACTGTTCTTTGTAGTACTGGGTGTGGTTTTACTTACCCAGGCCGTGAGAAGAATCCCGGTGCAATATGCCAAGCAGGTGGTAGGGAATAAAGTGTATGGAGGGCAACGCCAATACATACCTTTGCGTGTGAATGCTGCCGGTGTAATGCCCATTATCTTTGCACAGGCTCTGATGTTCTTACCTGGATTGTTGGCAGGCCTGTGGGCAGATACAAGTGATATGGCAGCATCAGTAGGACAGGCTTTTTCTGATATTACTTCATGGCAGTATAACTTATTGTTTTTCGTGATGATTATTTTGTTCACGTTTTTCTATACTGCTATTACTATTAACTCTAGCCAGATCGCTGATGATATGAAGCGAAACGGTGGATTTGTGCCTGGGATCAAGCCTGGAAAACCTACCGCAGAGTTTATAGATACAGTATTGTCCAGAATCACTTTGCCCGGATCAGTATTTCTGGGAATAGTAGCCATCATGCCGGCCTTTGCAATGCTAGCAGGGGTAACCACTGATTTTTCTTATTTTTATGGTGGCACCTCTTTGTTAATCATGGTAGGGGTTATTCTTGATACCCTTCAGCAAATTGAGAGCTACCTGTTGATGCGGCATTACGAAGGAATGATGAAGTCTGGAAGGGTGAAAGGCCGGTCGTCACAAGCAGTGGCATAACAGGTTTTCATAACAAGAAAAAGATAAACTAAACAGCAATATGGCAAAACAAGCATCTATAGAGCAAGACGGTACTATTACCGAAGCATTATCGAATGCTATGTTCAGAGTAGAGCTGGAAAATGGTCATGAGGTAATCGCTCACATTTCGGGTAAAATGAGAATGAATTATATCAAGATATTGCCTGGAGATAAAGTGAAATTAGAGATGTCTCCTTATGACCTTACCAAAGGCAGAATAGTGTATAGGTATAAATAATAGGATCATGAAAGTAAAAGCATCTATAAAAAAACGCAGTTCGGACTGCAAAATAGTTCGTAGAAAAGGGAAACTGTACGTTATCAACAAAAAAAACCCTAAGTTTAAACAAAGACAAGGATAATTCGTTAGTTCAATATTTAAAGTATTTGACCCATGGCTAGAATCGCAGGTGTAGATATTCCTGAAAATAAAAGAGGCGAAATTGCACTTACCTACATTTTTGGTATTGGCAAAAGTTCGGCACAGAAAATTCTGGAAAAAGCAAACGTTGACGTAAACATAAAAGTATCAGATTGGACTGACGAGAATGCAAATGCCATACGCTCCATCATTGCTGAAGAATTTAAAGTAGAAGGAGTATTGAAGTCTGAGGTGCAACTGAGTATCAAGCGCTTACTAGACATAGGCTGCTATCGTGGGCTAAGGCATAGAAGAGGCTTGCCTGTAAGAGGCCAAAGCACCAAAAACAATGCCCGTACCCGTAAAGGAAGAAGAAAAACTGTTGCTAATAAGAAAAAGGCTACTAAATAAGAAATAGTTAATAGTTTAACCATTGATCCCTGATAACTATTAAGAAATAACTAAAAAAAATGGCGCAGAAAAGGAAAGATAAAGCTAAGAAAAGAGTAGTAGTGGTTGAGTCCGAAGGACAAGTCCACATCAAAGCTTCTTTTAATAATATTATTATCTCGATGACTAACTCATCAGGACAGGTTATCTCTTGGGCGTCTGCTGGAAAAATGGGTTTCAAAGGGTCAAAGAAAAATACACCCTATGCGGCCCAAATGGCAGCATCTAATTGTGCACAAGCTGCATATGATCTAGGACTGCGTAAGGTAGAAGTATATATTAAAGGCCCTGGAGCAGGGCGTGAGTCAGCTATCAGAACCATTCAAAATGTAGGTATTGAGATAACAATGATCAAAGATGTTACCCCTCTTCCTCACAATGGATGCCGTCCACCCAAAAGACGGAGAGTATAAATTTATTTCGAATTACTGAATATTAACTATACAATGGCGAGATTTAAAGGCCCCAAAGCAAAAGTTGCCAGAAAGTTTAATGACCCTATTTTTGGCCCCAGTAAGGCGGTTCAAAAGAAGCCCTATCCTCCCGGGCAGCATGGTAGAGGCAGAAGGCGGAAGCAGTCAGAATATGCTGTACAGTTGATGGCGAAGCAAAAAGCCAAGTATACCTATGGTGTGCTCGAACGTCAGTTTGCTAATTTCTTTGAGAAAGCCCACCGGGCAGAAGGAATTACGGGTGAAGTACTCTTGCAGATGCTGGAATCGCGTCTCGATAATATCGTTTTTCGTTTAGGCATTTCCCCTACCCGAAGAGGAGCCCGTCAGCTGGTATTACACAAGCACATTACTGTGAATGGAACTGTAGTAAACGTTCCCTCATTTTTGGTAAAACCCGGTGATATCGTAACTGTACGTGAAAAATCTAAATCGCTGGAGGCCATTGTTAATAGTCTGGCTGGAAGAGGTGGAAATACAAAGTATGGTTGGTTAGAATGGGATAACACAGAAATGTCCGGGAAGTATATTAACTACCCAGCCAGGGAAGAAATTCCTGAAAATATACAAGAACAATTGATCGTAGAGCTTTATTCTAAATAAGCACTATACCATCACTTATTAGGGGGAAACTTATTCCCTCTGTTTTCGTACACTTAGAGTCAAAAAAAATAGAATAGAAGTATGTCAATACTTGCCTTTCAAATGCCTGAAAAAGTGGTTATGGAAAAAGCAGACGACTTTCACGGTCTGTTTACATTTAAGCCACTCGAAAGAGGCTATGGCGTTACCATTGGTAATGCCTTAAGAAGAATTTTGCTTTCCTCTCTTGAAGGTTATGCGATTACTGGTATTAAAATGCCGGGAGTGTTGCACGAATTTTCTACAGTGGAAGGAATTGTAGAAGACCTTTCAGAGGTTGTACTGAACTTGAAGATGGTACGCTTTAAAAAAGTCTCTGATGATGCAGACAATAAAATTGTAGTCCCTATCAAAGGACAGAAAGTTTTTAAGGCAGGTGATATTGCCAAACATACTTCTTCTTTTGAAATACTCAATGCTGATTTGCCAATTTGTAACCTTGACGAATCTGTAGATATCGAAATTGAGTTGTTCGTTGAAAAAGGTAGAGGGTATGTGCCTGCAGAGGAAAATATGCCCGGCGACCAAGGTTTAGGATATATCCCGATAGATTCAATTTTCACGCCAATTACCAATGTGAAATATGATGTTGAAAATACAAGGGTTGAGCAAAAAACTGACTACGAGCAGCTTACCATAGAAGTCCAAACTGACGGATCCATTCATCCGGAAGCTGCATTGAAAGGAGCTGCTAATATTTTGATTAAGCACTTCATGCTGTTCTCTGACCAGACGATGATCCTTGAATCTCAAGACCAATCTGAGCCTGACACAGTAGACGAGGAAATGCTTCACATGCGGAAGCTTTTGAAAACGCCATTGAACGACCTGGATCTTTCCGTCAGAGCTTACAATTGCCTGAAGGCTGCTGATGTAAAGACTTTGGGAGACTTGGTAAGGCTGGAGGTATCTGATATGATGAAATTCAGAAACTTTGGTAAAAAGTCGTTGGCAGAACTGGAACAACTTGTAGCTGACAAAAACCTGTCGTTTGGCATGGATCTGTCCAAGTACAAACTAGATGAGGATTAATTAATTTAATAAAAGAGCGTTTAGCCAAACACCGATGAGACACGGAAAAAAATTTAACCATTTAGGAAGAACTGCTTCTCATAGAAAGGCGATGTTGTCTAACATGGCTTCTTCGCTAATCCTGCATAAGAGAGTAAGCACAACAGTAGCTAAAGCAAAAGCTCTGAGAAAATATGTAGAGCCGTTGATTACCAAATCAAAAACGGATACTACCCATTCAAGGAGGATTGTTTTTTCTTATTTGCAAAACAAGGAATCTTCTAGTATTCTCTTTGATGAGGTTGCTTCTAAAGTAGGCGACAGGCCCGGAGGATATACCAGAATCATTAAAACAGGTGCCCGCTTGGGTGACAATGCAGAAACCTGTATCATCGAGCTGGTTGATTTTAATGAACTGCTTGTTAAAGAGAAGTCAGACGGCAAGAAAACAAGAAGAAGCCGTAGGGGCGGTAAAAAATCTTCTGCCAGTGACACTGCTGCTGTTACAAAAGCAGCTGATACTTCTAAAGTTGAAGCTTCTGATGAGGAAGTGACTGAAGCGGAAGTAAAAGAAGAAAGCACAGAAAATGCACAAGCTGCTGAAGCTAAAACTGAAACAACAGAAACCCCTGTTGAGGAAAAGAAAGCAGAAGATACTGAGGAAAAGGTAGAAGCGAAAGCCGAAGCACCTGATGAAACCGCAGAGGAAAAAAGTGAAGAAACAGAAGAAAAGGAAAAAGATTCTGACGAAGAAAAAAGTAAATAATATTTATAAATTTTTCCATAAAAGGGATTAGACTTTGTTGTATTACAGAAGTTTAATCCCTTTTTTTATAAGCTGAAAACTGAGAATAATCTACCTAAAGAACAAAAAAAATGATAACTAACAACAGCAGAAAACAAGCAAAACTATTGTTAGAGGATGGTACAGTGTTTACCGGTACGGCCATCGGAAAATTAGGTACAAAAGGCGGTGAGATATGTTTTAATACAGGTATGACCGGTTATCAGGAAATTTACACCGATCCTTCTTACTATGGTCAAATCGTGGTAAATACTACCTCCCATATTGGTAATTATGGGGTGATTGATGAAGAGCAAGAATCCAAAAACCCAAAAATAAGTGCTCTGGTGGTTAATAATTTTTCAGAAGATTATAGCAGAAAAATAGCCAGGGATGCCCTACAGTCCTATTTAGAGAATAATGATATTGTTGGTATTGCAGATATTGATACCCGCAAACTGGTTCGGCACATCCGCTCTAAAGGTGCAATGAATGCCATCGTTTCATCGGAAGTTACTGATGTAGAATCACTTCGAAATATGCTAAATGAAGTGCCTTCCATGGCAGGGCTAGAACTGGCTTCGCAGGTGAGTACGGAAGAACCTTACCAGCTTGGGGATGAAAATACTGCCACTTATAGGGTAGCTGCGCTAGACCTGGGTATCAAAACCAGCATATTGAAGAATCTGGTACAAAGGGGATGTGTGTGCAGGGTATTTCCTGCCAAAACGCCTTTTGCCGAGATAGAAAAATGGAACCCTGATGGATATTTTATCTCAAATGGTCCCGGTGATCCGGAGCCTATGCATTATGCGGTTCAAACGGTAAAAGAAATTTTAGAAGCTGATAAACCGCTGTTCGGTATCTGTCTTGGCCATCAGGTGTTGGGGTTGGCCGTAGGAATTTCCACCTATAAAATGCACCACGGACACCGAGGGCTCAATCACCCTGTCAAAAATATGATAACCGGAAAATGCGAAGTAACTTCGCAAAATCATGGGTTTGGTGTAGAGTGGGAATCTGCCGAAAAATCGGATGCGGTTGAGATTACGCATGTCAATTTAAACGATAAATCAGTGGCCGGGATGAAGTTGAAAAACAAAAAAGCCTTTTCGGTACAGTACCATCCTGAGTCATCTCCCGGCCCGCACGACTCCCGCTACCTTTTCGAAGATTTTATCGCTTTGATGAAGCAGAGTTAAGTTTAATTATTTTAATAAAGTTTGAATATATCTTTTCATTAAATTTCAACCTAGAAATGAGCGCGATCAAGAAAATTCACGCAAGACAAATCCTGGATTCAAGAGGCAATCCTACTGTTGAGGTAGATGTAACTACCGAAAGCGGTCATATAGGACGGGCGGCTGTGCCCTCTGGGGCTTCTACTGGTAAATTTGAAGCCGTAGAACTTAGGGATGGTGACAGCCAGTTTATGGGCAAAGGCGTATTAAAAGCGGTAAAAAATGTAAATAAAGACATAGCAGACGCGGTTACAGGACTTTCAGTATTTGAGCAAAATCTCGTTGACCAAACCATGATTGATTTGGACGGTACTGAGAATAAGTCAAATTTGGGTGCCAATGCTACGTTGGGTGTTTCCCTGGCTGTAGCCAAAGCAGCTGCCCAGGTGGCTAATCAACCCCTGTTCCGGTACATAGGCGGGGTAAATGCCAACACTTTGCCTGTTCCGATGATGAACATCCTGAACGGAGGTAGCCATGCCGATAATGCCATTGACTTTCAGGAGTTTATGGTAATGCCTGTAAGTGCTCCTACTTTTTCTGAAGCATTGCGCATGGGTACCGAGGTTTTTCATCATCTGAAAAAAGTATTGAGCAGTAAAAAACTTTCCACCAACGTGGGTGATGAAGGTGGATTTGCTCCCAATCTTTCTTCCAATGTTGAGGCCATTGAGGTTGTTCTTCAGGCTATTGAAAAGGCAGGATACAAGCCCGGGGAAGATATATTTATTGCGATGGACGCTGCCAGCTCTGAGTTTTACAATGCAGACAAGAAAGTATATGAGTTTGCATCTACAGGAGATAATCTAAACTCTGCCGATATGGTAGGCTATTGGGCAGATTGGGTATCCAAATATCCGATTATTTCTATTGAAGATGGAATGGAAGAAGACGATTGGGCCGGTTGGAAATCACTGACTGAGTCAATTGGCGATAAAACCCAGTTGGTGGGAGATGACTTGTTTGTGACTAATGTGAAAAGGTTGCAGAATGGGATTGAACAAGGTGTTGCCAACTCTATCCTGATTAAAGTAAACCAAATTGGTACACTCACTGAAACGATCAATGCCGTTGAACTGGGTAAGCGCAACGGATACAAAAGCGTAATGTCGCATCGCTCGGGTGAAACTGAAGACAGCACGATTGCTGATTTGGCGGTAGCATTGAATACCGGACAAATCAAAACCGGATCGGCTTCCCGTTCAGACCGCATGGCAAAGTATAACCAATTACTTCGCATTGAAGAAGCTTTGGGAAAATCAGCTTATTTTCCTGGAAAAAACTTCTAGTATGTAGGTATTCGGAAAATTATTTCTTATAATAAATGCAATTCATATTTTTGAGTTGCATTTTTTTTATAAAAAATACTTATTATTGAATGTAAGCGTTCTCATTACAGATGAATAGCCGGTTGTTATGAATATTAAATTTTTTAACAAATTGCCTCGCTTTACCAAGAACTTCTACTTTATTGGTACGGTGATTTTTTTGCTTTGGATGCTATTCCTCGATTCTAACGATTTCATTTCTCAATACAAATCCACTAAAAGGTTACAGGAATTGGAAGAAGAAAAAGCCTACTATGAAAAAAAGGTAGAGGAAGTAGAACAGGACAGAAAAGAGCTGATGGGCAATGATGAACTTCTGGAAAAATTTGCAAGGGAAAAATACCTGATGAAAAAGAAAACCGAAGATGTATACGTTATTGAAGAAGAATAACTGTAAGACCATTTGATTTTAATAGACCATGAAAATAAAATACCTAATTATACTCCTGCTGGGCTTTGGGGTGATGCATAATCTTTACGCTCAGGAAAATGAAGATACCAATCGTGAACGTGAACCGCAAAGACAGGGAATAGAAGAAAATTTTTGGGAAAGGGTATATTTTGGTGGTAGCTTTTGGATGCAGTTTGGCAATGTAACATATATAGATGTTTCGCCGATGGTAGGCTATCGGTTTACCGATAAATTTTCAGCCGGGCCGGGCATTGTTTATCAATATTATAAAGATAAAAGGTTCAGCCCTGCCTATGAATCCAATACGTATGGCGGAAGGCTTTTTGCACGCCACACTGTTTTTCAGCAGTTTTTTGTGCAAGGCCAATATGAAAGTTTAAGCACCGAGGTTCCAAATTATGTAAGTCAGGTCGAGTACTATTTGGTGAGAGAGTGGGTACAAGGAGCATTTATTGGAGGCGGGATTGCCCAGCCTTTAGGAAGAAAGGGGGCGATCATCATTTCTGGTATGTATAATTTCCTTTACGATGAATACAGGTCGCCCTATCCCAGTGCCTGGGTGTTTAACGTAGGGTTTACCCTCTAAAACTTAAGGTCAAATTTCCCGGCCAGCCCTTGCAAGTCTTCAACCACAGCAGGCAGTAAAGGAATACCATTCTCTTTCCGTAAAGCTGTTAGTTCCCGCTCCGGATCGCCGGGAACCAATACTTTTTCTTGTCCTTCTATGGGTGTAGCTTCCCTGAACCGGGTAATCCAGCGATCCATGTGCTCTTTAAATTCTTCTTTTGGACGAAAGGCATCAATACGCATAGCCCCGAAAAAGTGCCCAATTCCTTTCCCTACCGGATCGGCCGAGGGTGCCAAAAAGCTAACAAAAGGTGGAACCCAGGGCCCGTAATTGGCTCCGGAAAACACAGCGGAAAAAATATCAACAATGGCTCCCAGGCAATACCCCTTGTGGCTGCCGTGGTCACGGTCGCTGCCCAATGGCAATAATGCACCCCCATCTTTGAGTTCATGGGGGTTTTGTGAGGGTTTGCCCGTTTTGTCTTGTACCCAGCCCAAAGGGGCTTCCATTTCTTTGCGCTGCAATATTTCCAGTTTACCATTGGCTGCGGTGGTCGTAGCAAAATCGGCCACAAAAGGAGGTTGCTTATCAGTTGGCACCGCTACGGCAATGGGGTTGGTGCCCAGCATACGGTCGGTAGAAAAGGTAGGGGCAACCAGCGGAGAGGCGTTGGTCATGGCCATGCCTACCATATCATGCTGCAAAGCTTCCATAGCATAATAACCCGCGATGCCAAAATGGTTTGAGTTGCGTACAGATACCCATCCGGTGCCAGCATTTTTAGCCTTTTCAATAGTAATTTCCATTGCACGCGGGGCTACTACCAGCCCCAAGCCTCCGTCCCCATCTACTACGGCTGTGCTGGGGGTTTCGTGTACCACTTTTATGTTGGGTTTTGCATTGATACGCCCTGCTTCCCAAAGCCGCACATAACCTGATAAGCGGGCTACGCCGTGAGAGTCAACACCGCGCAAATCAGCCGAAAGTAGCACTTCCGCAGCAATGAGGGCATCTTCAGTAGGGCAGCCTATTTTCAGAAAAACATCCCGGCAAAAATCTTTGAGTTGTTGGTGTGTAAATGTAGTCATCAGCGGTCTTGCATGGTTTTTTGCAATGAACGGATGGTGTGGTAAAGTACACCTTCCTTTAATGCATACGCAGAGATTCGAATATTTTGTAGTTTGTATTGTTGAATTACAAAGTTAAGCAGAATGCAGGCTACCACAATCATATCTACCCGCATCTCTATCATACCGGGTATTTTTAACCTTTCTTCCCTGCTTTTACTGATAATTTCCCGGGCAATGCTAAAATACCCCTCGTACGTGATGGGTAATTCGGTAGCTTCGGCAGCAGTTATTTGATTAATACGATGTTGGTAGATTTCACTAAGGGTATCAAAAGTACCTGAAGAACCAATCAGGGTAATGGGGGCATACTTTGCCACTGCCTGTTTCAGTGCGGGCAGCTCATTAGTCAGGTAGGCACTTAACCGGCTGGCTTCATCAGGCAGAATAGGATCTGACAGTTGGAACAAATCGAGTAATCTTTGCGCACCGATCTCAAAGCTCTGTTTCCAGTGGATGTGGTTGCGGTTGCATATAATAAACTCAACGCTGCCTCCACCAATGTCCATCACCATCACATTGTCAGTGCCAATATCCAGGGCTTCTTTCACACCAAAATAAATATATTCTGCTTCAGTATTTCCATCAATAACCTGTATATCAATGCCGGTTGCCTCTTTAATTTTTTTCACCAATGCCATGCCGTTACTTGCATTGCGGAAAGCAGATGTGGCCGTGGCATGTATCTCCCTGATATTTTCCTTATCAATGATCGTACGGAAATGTTGTAATGCATCCAAAGCTCTTTTTTGGGCTTCTGCATTAATTTTCCCCTGGGTAATGCCTCCTTTGCCAATCATTACAGCAACCCTTTCCTTATAGAAAATTACTGTTTCTTCCTCTGTAACCCTGGCCAGCAGCACATGAAAAGTGTTGGTGCCCAGGTCTACTATTGCTATCTTTTTACTGCTCATGCTGAAAATTTTGTAAATATAAAACAATAATCATTTGGAAAGCACGCAATTGATTGTATTATTGACCGGGGGGGCTTCCTCTTTTGATACCCGTAAACCTTACCTTCATAAAGCTCAGCATACTATGACTAAAAACAACCGAAATGATGCCGGTAAAATACCAACGCATACCAAACACGAAAAATTTGAATGGCTGCGGCAAAAAAATGAAGAAGCATCGCAGGGCGGAGGCAAAGCCCGAATTGAAAAGCAACACGAAAAGGGAAAACTCACGGCCAGGGAACGCATTGCCCTTTTGCTGGATAAAGGGTCTTTTGAAGAAACCGGAAAGTTTGTGGTACATCGCAGCCGGGAGTTTGGCCTCGACAAAGAACAATACCTGGGTGATGGCGTAGTTACAGGCTATGGCACTATTGATGGACGGTTGATCTATGTTTATTCACAGGATTTTACAGTATTTGGTGGATCCCTATCAGAAGCCCATGCCGAGAAAATTGTGCGTATCATGGAGCTTGCCATGAAAAACGGTGCGCCCATCATTGGCCTGAACGACTCGGGAGGGGCACGCATACAGGAAGGTGTGGTATCACTGGGCGGTTATGCCGATATTTTTTATCGCAATACCCTGGCCTCCGGGGTTGTTCCCCAAATTTCAGCCGTAATGGGGCCTTGTGCCGGAGGGGCTGTGTATTCCCCCGCCATTACAGATTTTGTGTTTATGGTTGAGAAAACCTCCTATATGTTTGTAACAGGGCCTAATGTGGTAAAAACGGTTACCCAGGAAGATGTAACCGCCGAAGAACTGGGTGGAGCTTCTACCCACAGCACCAAAAGTGGGGTAACGCATTTTGCCTGTGCCAATGAAGTGGAGTGTCTCAATGCTGTGAAAAGGCTGGTGGGCTATATTCCCCAAAATTGTGAAGACGAACCACCCATGCTGGCTTATGCGGCTGAGGATGAACTGCGCCCTGCTTTGAATGAAATTGTACCTGATAACCCCAACCAGCCTTATGATATGCATGCGGTGATTGAGGGCGTAGTAGATGAAGGCAGCTTTATGGAAGTGCATGAAAACTTTGCCGGGAATATCCTGGTAGGGTTTGCCCGCCTGGGAGGCAGGAGCATTGGCATTGTAGCCAATCAGCCCGCTACACTTGCGGGAGTGCTGGATATTGATGCCAGCGTAAAAGGTGCCCGGTTCGTACGGTTTTGCGATGCTTTTAATATCCCTTTATTGGTATTTGAAGACGTGCCGGGCTTTTTGCCGGGTACCGATCAGGAATGGAATGCCATCATTACCAACGGGGCCAAATTACTGTATGCCTTTAGTGAGGCTACGGTACCCAGGGTAACGGTCATTACCCGCAAAGCTTATGGAGGGGCTTATGATGTGATGAACTCCAAACACATTGGGGCAGATATGAACTACGCCTGGCCCACCGCTGAAATTGCCGTGATGGGTGCCAAAGGCGCTGCCGAAATTATCTTCCGGAATGAAATTGCCAAAGCCGATGACCCCGAAGCCAAACTGGACGAAAAGGTAGCAGAATATACTGAGAAATTCGCCCATCCTTACCGGGCTGCCAACCGGGGATATATTGACGAGGTAATCATGCCCGAAGCCACCCGCCAAAAACTCATGGCTGCCTTCAAAATGCTGGAAAACAAAGTAGACAAACTACCCCGGAAAAAGCATGGGAATATTCCTTTGTAAACGAATGAAAATCCTCTCGCGCCAGTCTCCTGACTGGTGTGAAAATATCATACTAAGTCTCGGACTTACCAGATGATAAACATTAAAAGCGCAAGCCGGTTTATTATGCTAAACATCAGATAACTTAACAATTATATTAAACATGTTATGCTGAGAAGTATAATATATGTGTATATCATTTTAATCTTTACTAGTTGCCAGCAGCAGCAAAGCAATGTGAAACCTGCTGATAATGACAGCATAGTGATTGAAGAAATTACCCCGCCCATTGAGAGGGATTTAGAAGACATCAAAAAAGAAGGCGTATTCAAAGCCATTACTATATACAGTGCCACCGGATATTTTCTTTACCGGGGAAAACCCATGGGGTTTGAATATGAGTTGTTACAGCGTCTTACTGAGCACCTGGGGTTGGAACTGGAAATTGTAGTTGCTAAAAACCTTGATGAGCTGTTTGATATGCTAAACCGGGGAGAAGGAGATATGATTGCCCACGGCATGACCATTACGGGCGAGCGGAAAGAAAAAGTGGAATTTACAGAGTATCACTTTCTTACCCGGCAGGTACTGGTACAAAAGAAACCGGATAATTGGCGCAGTATGAAACTGCACGAGATACAGGCTACCCTTATCTCTGACCCTATAGAGCTGATTGGGGAGACTGTATCGATCAGAAATAATTCGTCCTACCACGACCGCCTCAATAATTTGATGGAGGAAATTGGAGGTGAGATTCTAATTGACACCCTGCCCGGCAGTTTATCTACCGGAGAGATTATTGAAATGGTAGCCGAAGGCAAAATCAAATATACAGTAGCAGATAATAATATTGCAGCCATCAACAGCGCATATTACGACAATCTGGATATTGATACCGACGTCAGCTTTTCTCAGCGAATTGCCTGGGCAGTACGCAAAAACTCTCCTGATTTGCTGGGTGCCATCAATGCATGGATAGATAAAATGAAAGATGATACCGACTATTATGTGATCTATAATAAATACTTTGAAAATAATGATTTTTTCCAGAAAAGGTCTAATAGTGAATTGCTCAGCACCAACGCGGATAAAATCAGTGAATATGATGGTATTGTAAAAAAATATGCAGACTCCCTGGATTGGGATTGGCGCCTGCTTAGCGCACTCATTTATCAGGAATCAGAATTTGACCCAAAGGCTGAGTCGTGGATGGGGGCGAAAGGATTGATGCAAATGCTGGGGCCTACTGCCCGGGAAATGGGAATAACCAACATTATGAACCCTGAACAGAATATAAAGGCGGGTACGAGGTACCTGGAGGAGCTTTGGGAACGGTGGGAAAGTATACCCGATTCGGTACAACGTATAAAATTCACCCTGGCGTCTTACAACTGTGGTTATTATCATGTGGTAGATGCCCAAAACCTTGCCCGGAAACAAGACAAAGACCCCGGCGTGTGGGATAATCATGTGGAAGACATGATTGTAAAACTTACCTATCCTCAATATTATCAGGATGAAGTGGTGGACTTTGGATATGTAAGGGGAGAAGAACCGTATAATTATGTGAAAGAAATATTTAATTTGTATGAACAGTATAAAAAATTCGTTCCTGCATGATAGCACTCAATAAAGTACATCATATTGCCATCATTTGTACAGATTATGCTCGTTCAAAAGCTTTTTACACCGAAGTATTGGGTTTGGAAATTATCCGGGAAACCTACCGTGCACAAAGGGATTCCTATAAGCTGGACCTGGCACTCAATGGAGCATATGTTATTGAGCTTTTTTCCTTCCCCAACCCGCCATCCCGCCCTTCCCGTCCGGAGGCAGCAGGGCTACGGCACCTGGCTTTTGAAGTAGCCAATGTGGAAGCTACGGTTGCCGGGTTAAGCGAAAAAGGAATAAAGGCCGAACCTATCAGGGTAGACGAATTTACCCATAAAAAATTCACCTTCATTGCCGACCCGGATGATTTGCCCATAGAGTTTTACGAAAATTGATTTAAGAGTTAATATGGACTACAACCGCATCATAGACCAACTGCACGAGCACCGGAAAGTATTCCATGACCTGCTCAACCCGGTAACAGAAGAAGAATATTTGTGGAAGCTGCAACCCGGTAAATGGAGTATGCTGGAAATTATATGTCATTTGTATGATGAAGAAAAGGAAGACTTCCGCACCCGTGTCAAATGTACACTGGATACGCCCGAAAAAGCGCCTCCACCTATTGACCCGGAAGCCTGGGTGCAGGAACGCAACTATCTGGAAAAAGACTTTCAGGAGATGCTAAAAAAGTTCCTGCACGAACGTGACTCTTCTGTAATCTGGCTCCGCTCGCTTACCAACCCTCAGTGGGACAATGCTTATCAGCATCCTGAGCTGGGCCCACGTTCGGCACACATGTACCTGACCAACTGGCTGGCCCATGACTATCTGCACATACGGCAAATCACCCGTTTAAAATACGATTACCTGAAAACAATATCCGGGGAAAACCTGCAATATGCCGGAAATTGGGTGTAGAAGTATTTGAGAAAACCTTCTATTATTCTTCTTGATACTTTTTAAACGCTTCGGCGATTTTTGCTGTTTCATTCGATCCCGAATGTACCAGTACTCTGTATTTCAGGGTAATAACTTCATCCTTTTTTAAAAATGTCGATTCATTATTTGCCGGCCAGTACATGGGCGTGGGTGAAAAGAACCCATAGTCACGGGTAAACCAGGGTGATGGGTACCACTTATTGGACGGATGTTGCAAAATGGCCATTCCTTCAATTTTATCACCACGTTTGCCATAACAATCCATCCAAGCCGATGCTTTGCCAAAGGTTTCCTTTTCTCCTTGTTCTCCTTCTGCATTAATCATGGTGCCCCCGCTGTTTACGGATAATGAAGGATCCATTCTTCCAGAAAAGAGGGAATGATTGGTCCGTTGAATGCTAACATCTGTCAACATTTGCATAGATATTTCAAAATCAATCTGGTACACATCTTTGGAAGGCGCTGAAATTGTGATTTTTCGAATATCCCTTATGGGGGAAACCGCTTCCGGACGCTTCCATATACACTCATTTTCAATAACTACACGTGGGCCATCGTTTTCAAGAATATCTTCACGTAATGAAACAATTTGCCCACGATCCAAGCCTTCTTGCCAGTAATTGCCCCCGTTCAAAAAATCGCAACCAAAAAATAGTGAACTGTGGTGGGGGTAAGTGCCATTGCGCATGGATGTTACACTTTCTCCGGATGGGCCATTGACCGGAAAAAAATACGGGTACTTTTCATCTTCAGAAAAATGATAGCTGGTAAAAAATAAATTATCGATGGTAACATCTACCCGTGAACCTACTTTTACAGCCGAAATTTTGGATTGTGCGTGAAGTTGTCCAAAACAAAAGATAAGTACGAATACAGAGGGGAGCAAAAGTTTCATATGCATAAGTAGTCTATGCTTTTCAATATAAAAAGTATATACAAACCTACCAAAGCTTTACAACATTTAATCTTCACCGCCTTCCTCTCCTGAGGAGTGTCTTCCTTGTGCCAGTCTTCCTGACTGGTGCGAAAAAATATGCGTTTAATCAA
The DNA here is from genome assembly GCA_965230065.1 of Cyclobacteriaceae bacterium. Taxonomy (GTDB): domain Bacteria; phylum Bacteroidota; class Bacteroidia; order Cytophagales; family Cyclobacteriaceae. Next base: position 3,399,318 of record OZ245942.1, read on the forward strand.
TATCCCAGGCTTTGCGCCTGTAGTCTTGCCATTTCTCAAAATTAGACAAGGTCAAAAGGTTGACCTGAAACTCATGTTTTCCGTAGTTCTTGGCATTTTTTGCAAGGCGGCTCACGCCATAGTTTCCAAAGTCAGTAGGAGCGTATTTTCTTAAATCTGCATTGGCAATACGTTCGCTATCAATCCAAACGCCGTATTTAGTGGAGTCAGTCCACTCATTGAGTTGCTCCTGGGTAGGGGGATTTTTTTCAGAAACTGTAGGGAGTGGTATGCGCAACTTTTCTTCTTCCGTCATTTCATCATAAGGAACAAAAACTTTAGTGCCATCAGCTTTTTTTCTCGGTGCTTTGATGGTAGAGTTTTTCCAATAATTTTCAATAATCTTCAAACTGTCTTCCCGGGTAAGGTCTTTTTTTACAGGAGTGTCTTGCTTGTTGTCTGCTACTGCTTTACCAGCGGGTTTCTGTTCTTTATTGGATTGTTGTGCGGTTGTTTTGATACTGAAAGAAATCACAAGTGCCAGTAACAACGGTAGTAAGGCTACTTTTTTAAGTGCAATTTTTCTGGTGGATGCTTGTTGGGTCATCATGATGAGTCGTTTTTTGGTTAAGGAAAAATTGATACTGCTTGCAAGTACTGCATCAGGTTGGCAAGAGGCTTTTTGTAAAAGCAGTTGCTGGTAAGCCAATACATTTTTGTTGGTTTTGAGCACGGCTTCGTCTGCCAAAAATTCGTGGTTGAGTCTGATGGCTTTTTCATAGAGATAAACCAGCGGATTGAACCACAGCAATATTTTCAATAACTCCACAAAAAGAATATCATACGTGTGCTTTTGCTGCACATGTGTGCGTTCATGGGCCAGCAGTTCTTCCTCAATAAGCTGGTGTTCATACTCTTTTTTGTTGATAAAAATATAGTGTAGAAAGGTATGCGGAAGCACTTTTTCCTGGAGCAACACCAGCGTTGCCTTTTTGTAGTTTTCTTGAGAGTTTTTTGTAATGAGCGTAATCAGCCTCGTTAAATTCTTCAAAAACCTGCATAAAAATGCCAGGCTTATGGCACCATAGATAAAAAAGACAAGGAGGGGAAAATAATCATACGTTTCTGTGGCAGAAGTTTTTCCTGAAAAGAAAACATCTGGCTGCCGGGCTGTTTCCTGAAAGGTAGAAATACCGGAAACCGGAAGCATTTCTGCCGGAATTTCTATGGTTATCAAAGGAATGATAAAGGAAACGAATAGGCTGCCCAATAAGTAAAACCTGTTAAACCCATGCATCTTTTCACCTGCAAGCAACAGATGGTATGCTGCCAGCAGCAAACCCATGCATACCATTGATTTTATCAGAAAGAGTATCATTTTTTCTTTTTTTGCAGTTGTTGGTCTACAATTTTTTTCAGTTCCTCCAGCTCTTTTTCCGTCAAATCGGTTTCGGCCGTAAAAAACGAAGCAAATTGCGCCGCCGAGTTATTAAAAAAGTTTTGGATAAGCCCGTTGATGTGCTTTGAAAAATAGGCTGACTTTTTCACCAATGGATAATATTCCCGTACAGCACCGTGCTGATGATAACCCACAAATCCTTTGTCAATCATGCGCTTGAGAAGTGTAGCTACCGTAGTGGTAGCCGGACGGGGTTCGGGGAAAGCGGCCAGCAAATCTTTCATAAAGGCTTTCTCCAGCTTCCACAGATGCTGCATCAGTTGTTCCTCGGTTTTTGATAATCCCATTTTCTACAATAATAGAGTATATTCTACAAATGTAGAATAAAAATTCATAATTCCAAATCCTGTCAACTTTTCTATTGGATTACACCTGGCTCATGATGATTTTATCGAGCAGTTTATCGCTCAGTAATTTTCGCAAAAAGATAAGGGGTTTTGCCATCCTCCCGGAGCCTCCAAAGACAGCAATCGTTTTAATTTCCATGGTTTAAGTTTTGGTTATTTATTCAGAATCGGTCAGACCGCTATTTTCAGATGTACAAGAGCGGTCAGACCGATGGGCAATATTATTTTTTAATGTACGGCACTACGAAACTTCCGAAGTCTGGATATTTTCTCACAAAAGCCTGGCTATTTCAGCGATGAACCAGGAGAACGGTACCAGAAGAAATTGGGCCAACAACGTGCCTGCAAACCTGCTGGATACCATAACACGGATAATCTTTCTAAATTCAGTTTCTGTATATTTTCCTTCAATTACTTCGTCAGTTAAGGCAGACAAATATGGGTCAATAAAGACAAATAAAAGAATGGTTGCAAATCCATTCACGATGGAAGACAGGGTGCTGGCTGTGGTTCTTAATTCGGGCGTGATAAACCCGGCATACAATGAGGACAAAACACCAACCGTCAGAATAGCTACGGCTATGCTGTTATAAATAAATATCTTGACCGGAAAGTTTTTGGCTTTTCCAGACAATAGCTTGAAATTTCCTTTATCAGGAATTTTGATTTCTTGTCTTATTTGCTTAAGTCCTGATTTTGTAAAGCTATATAACAGCAGTTTGGGTACTGATTTATGAATGCTGAAATTCAGCACCGCTTTGGACAAAACTCTCTGAAAAGTAGGGATCAACAATGCTCCGAAAAGGGTAGCAAATGACGTGGACAGAATGATAAGCCGTATTTCAAAAGTGCCAGGATGTATCCCCAGGTTGATGTTCTCTTCAATCCACTTTGCCAGCAAAGGGGCCTGAAAAGAATTGGAAGTCCTGGAAACAAGCACCATGATGTTAAACAATGCAAATGAAATAGCGATTTTCCGTGTCCTGGTGCCCACAATTCTGACAGAATACGATAAGGTACTGATAAGATGAATAATAAAAGTAAGGACGATGACAATGATGATCTGAATTGCCATTTAATCTGGGTTAGATAATTTCTTCAAAATGTTTGTCAATAAAGTGTTTTACATAGAAATTGGGTGCTTACTTTTTCCAGAATGTATTCGTATGAAGCTACAAATATGAATATCACTAATTGCAACTTAATTTACAATCAAATGGCAAAAATGAAAATACTGTTTGCCCTTTTCTTTAGTTTACTGCTAACCGGCCAACTGCAGGCACAAACCAAAGCCTGGCCGTGGGTAGAAGATGACCCGGACGCCCTGTCTATCCTGCTGATGGGGGATACCAATATTCAGTTTCGGGATAAACCGGAAGATGCCTTTCAATATGTAATGCCCACACTGAATGCGGCCGACCTGCGCATCCTGAACCTGGAAGGCCCATTTGCCGGGGCCTCTACCGATCCGCTGCACCCTGACATTCCGCACAAAGACTGGCTGCATTCTGAACCCGACCAGGTAGCTGCCCTCACCGCCGCTAACATAGACGCGGTGGGTGTGGCCAACAACGTAACCTACCCCTGGCAAGCCCTGATGCGCAGTCTGGAGGTACTGGATAAAAATAATATTCCGTATGCGGATGGGGGAGAGAACATAAAAGCAGCCCACAAGCCTGTTATTTTAGAAAAAGACGGGGTACGTGTTGGTTTTATGCAATATGCTGCCACGGTTTTTCCTTACAACCACGCAGCTACCGAAATACAACCGGGTATTGCTGAAATTAAGGTATATACGGCTTACATGCCCCCAAAAAACCTGGACAAGCCCGGCCAGCCCCCCATTGTAAAAACCTGGCTGGACGAAGATTCCAAAGCCCTGATGACAGAAGACATACGTCAACTCAAAGCGCAGGCCGATGTTGTGATTGTTTCTTATCACTGGGGCGTTTCTGATACCAAAGAGCCGGTTTCTTACCAAACGGACATCAGCCATGCGGTAATTGATGCCGGGGCCGATGTGGTTTTTGGGCATGGCCCGCACCGTTACCAAAAAATAGAAATCTACGAAGGCAAACCCATTCTGTACAGCGTTGCCCAGTTTGCCTTCGACGATCGGCAGCAAGACCGTTACAAGCGTTTTAAAGAAGGATTGCTGACCCGTGTAACCGTAAAAGACAAAAAACTCCACTCTGTTTCACTGGTGCCCTCCTGGCTGGAAGATGACAATTTTGTAAGAATGTACGACCCCACCGAAGGCAAAGGGAGGGAACTGTTCGGCTATTTACAATCTGTGAACGAAGGCGGGGCTGAATTGAAACTAGAAGGAAAAGAAATTGTAGTGCAGGGGATAGAGGATAAACTGCCCTGATTGTACTGCAAAAGGTAAAAATAATTTCGGAGAGCGGGCTTCTTAGCCCGCCCCGTACTCCGCCCCGATTCGGAAGGCTCCCTATTCCTCAGTACCATAAAGCTATTGCATTTATCGGATAATTAGCTTTAGACTATGCGGATTAGGAAGTCCGCGATCCCACCTTACACTTTACCCCAATGGATTAATGCTAGGTTTCATACCGCCTTTCAATAATATGAAATTTATAAAACTGCTGTATTTTTCCCCAACCCTGTTGATTTGCTCCTAATTTATTGGAGTTATTTTAATCAGTTCGTATTTTTTATAGAGGATTTTTTTAAATGATTATTGACCAATTTTTAAACATTTACCCCTATGAAAAACAACACGAACAAAGATGTGGATATTCACTCCGGGAGCATCCACTCTGGGACAAACTGCCCAAAATCAAATGTCATGTGTTTTTGCCTGCAATGGGCAGGGATATTACTGGCATTGCTAATGAGCACTGAAACGTTATTGGCACAGCAAATTACTGTTTCGGGAAATGTGACTGATGTAACAGACGATGAACCCTTGCCGGGTGTCAATATTTTGCGAAAAAATACAGGTGCCGGTACGGTAACTGATATTGAAGGAAACTACCGGATCAATGCGGAAGCCAGCGATACCCTGGTGTTTTCTTTTATCGGTTATCAAACGCAGGAAGTTCCCGTAAACGGCCGTACCCAAATTAACCTGAGTATGACTGAGGAAATTGAAACCCTGGGAGAAGTAGTCGTTATCGGATACGGTACCCAGCGTAAAAGCGACCTTACCGGATCGGTTTCCAGCATTAAGGCCGAAGAGATCGCGAAGATTGGCGGGGCCAATGCTTCCGATGCCTTGCAGGGAAAAGTATCCGGTGTGAATGTGATTACTTCCGGTATTCCGGGGCAGGCCCCCAGCGTGAATATCCGGGGCGTGGGCACATTGGGGAACAGCAACCCTTTATATGTGGTAGACGGCGTGTTCCTGGATGATATCTCTTTCCTGAATAACAACGACATTCAGTCTATGGAAATACTGAAAGATGCTTCCGCTACAGCTATTTATGGTTCGCGGGGCGCCAATGGTGTCATCATTATTACCACCAAAGAAGGACAATCGGCCGAACCCTCTTTCAGCTTTAACGGGTACGAAGGTGTGCAAAATGTGCTGTACAATGACTTTGAGATGGTGAATGCCAACCAATATGCGCAGCTTATCAACGAAGGATTGGTCAACACGGGAAACATGCCCATTTATAACCCCGATACCATTGGGACAGGCACCGACTGGTTCGACCAAATCCTCGCCAATGCCCCCATGCGTGATTATCAGTTGTCTTTCAATCAGAAAACAGACAAAGCCAGTTATTTTGTGAGTGCAGGCTATTTCAGGCAGGAAGGCGTGCTGGAAAAAACAGATTTTGAGCGGTATACCATCCGCCTGAACAATAGCTATAACCTGACAGATTTTATTAAAATCGGGCACAATCTCTCTGCTTCCTGGTTCTCCAGGGCCAATCCTAACAACGGGGCTTTACAACATGCCTACCGCATCAGCCCTATTGTTCCGGTGAGGCTGCCAAATGGGGATTTTGCCCCTTCTGAAAACGCAGGGGCCGGAAATCCGGTAGCGGGCATTACCTATTTCAATAATGAAACCAATGGGCAGCGCGTAGTCGGGAATATTTACGGGGATGTAACACTCTTTGAAGATTTCACCTTCAGGAGCAGCATCGGTATTGATTATCAGAATGCACAGTCCACCATATTCAATCCAGTGTACTTCGTTTCGCCTGCCCAGAGAAATGAAGTAAACAATATTGAAAAAAACTGGGAAAGATGGTTTGACTGGCTGTGGGAAAATACCCTGACTTACGATAAATATGTGGGTGTTCACCACTTCAACATCCTGGCCGGAATTACCGCCCAGCGCAATTCATACGAACGCCTGGGCGGAAAAAGAAACAATATTCCTTCTGAAGACGAAAACCTCTGGTATCTGAATGCCGGGGAAGTGGAAGGGGCAACCAACCAAAATTCTGCCTGGCAGTCTTCTATTACTTCTTACTTATTCAGGGCCAATTACACCCTCATGGACCGATACCTGTTTACGGGTACATTCAGGGCCGATGGGTCTTCCAAGTTTCCACCCGATAAACGATGGGGCTACTTTCCCTCTTTTGCCCTGGGGTGGAGAATTTCTGAAGAACCCTTCCTGGCCAATGCAAATTGGTTAGACAACCTGAAGCTAAGGGCAAGTTGGGGGCAAATTGGTAACCAGCGCATTGCCGATTATCAATATTATGCCAAAGCCCAAACAGGCATTGCTTATGATGCTATCTTTGGCGGACAACTGGCTCCGGGAAGTACCATTACCGAACTGAGCAATGCCAATATCACCTGGGAAACGGCTACCCAAACAGACATTGGCCTGGAGCTAAGTTTGTTACAAGGTGCGCTGAATGTAGAAGTAGATTATTACCACCGCGAAACCGAGGATATTTTAGTTACCGTAGAAATTCCCGGTTCGGTGGGCCTTTCACCTACCGATGCCAATGTAGGTACCGTTTTGAACAGAGGTTTTGATTTTTCAGTAGATTACCAAAAAAATATCGGCGACTTCAGCTTCAATGTTGGCCTGGTAGGAACTACCATTTACAATGAAGTACTCGACCTGGGCGGCAGGGAAGAAATTGTAGGCGGTAATATCGGTGCCGGCAATAATGTATCCCGCGCGCGTGAGGGAGAACCCATCGGTTACTTTTTTGGCTATGACGTGGTTGGCGTATTCCAAAACCAGGCACAAATTGACAATGCGCCTGCCCAAAACAATGCCCAACCCGGTGACCTTATTTTCCGAGATACCAACGGTACCGATGCAGAAGGCAACTTAACCGGACAGCCCGATGGGATAATCAATGCCGACGACCGAACATTTATTGGCTCGCCCATTCCAAAATTTACCGGAGGATTAAATCTGGGATTTGGTTATAAAAACTTTGACCTTTCCATAGATTTTGCCGGAATGTTTGGGCACCAGATATACAATGCCAAGCAACAGGAACGCTACTCCGGGCTGGATAATTTTGATGCTTCTTATCTGGGCCGTTGGACAGGGGAAGGCACCAGCAACACCCAGCCGAGGATTACGCTGGGTGGTGGTCCGAATTACAACGTTTCTTCCCGTTTTGTAGAAGATGGTGATTTTGTGAAAATCAGAAACGTGCAACTGGGGTATAATTTGCCGACCAATATTTCAGAAAGTTTATCCCTGCAAAATGTCAGGTTCTATATTAGTGGGAATAACATCGCCTATTTCACCAATTACAATGGTTTCACCCCTGAAATAGAAAGTAGTTTTCTGTATCAAAGAGACAATAACCCCACAAGCCGTACATTAGGTGCCGGTATTGACCGGGTCATCTATCCAGTAACGGCGGTTTACAAAATCGGACTGAATGTTACTTTTTAATTGAATTAATAATACGTGAATTTGGGTTAAAATGCTTTTACATGGAAAGATTGCTGTCTGAGCGTAGCGATCCACCGTGGACGCGGCGGGATGCCGGAGCATTTTCAATCTTTCCGAGATTTTTTGCCGGTTCGCCGGTGCGATTACTTTTTTATCGACTGAAAAAAACGGTCCGCCGTAGCGGTAAGAGCCTGTCCGGCTTGAGGACACGCAATTAAAAATCAATTAGATATAAAAGCTTGTTTTCTTTATTAAAGCCATAATTCACACCAACAAAAGAATAACATCATGAAAAATTATAGATTCATATATCAACTTATTTTGGCTGGCTTTTTTATGCTGGCCGCTGCTGCCTGTTCAGAAGATTTTTTGGACGAAGAGCCCCTGGGTGAACCTTCTTCTGCCACCCTTTTTGCCGATGAGGAAGGAGCCATCAGGGCCACGAATGGCATTTACGCGCACCTGCGGAACTGGGACGTACTCGGGTTCCCTTATTTTGGTATCAAAGAATTACCTTCGGATGATGCCGATGTAGGCAGTACGCCCGGTGATGGTAGTTTCCCAAGACTGGAACTTATCAATACCTTTACCTATGACCCTACCACTGGCGAACTGAACGGCTATTGGGTAGGCACTTACCGGGGCATTAACCGTACCAACCAGGTGATTGACAATGTGCCGGGTATTGATATGGATGAAAACCTGAAAACCAGACTGGTAGGGGAAGCACGGTTTTTAAGGGCACTTTACTATTTCGATTTGGTACGGGCTTTTGGAGAAGTACCGCTCATAGAAAGTGCCTACACCGATCCGGAAACAGCCCGGGAAGGCGTTCCCAAATCTTCAGAAGAGGACATCTATAACTTTATCATTGCCGACCTGAATGCAGCCGTTGATGCCCTTCCGCTAAAGAGCGAATACCCCGGTTCAGAGTTGGGACGGGCCACCAAAGGTGCTGCCCAGGGACTACTGGCAAAAGTATATCTGTTCCGGCAAGATTATGAAAACGCGCTCAGCAATGCGCAGGCTGTGATACAATCCGACGAATATAGTTTGTTCCCGAATTATCGTGAAATGTTCCTGCCCCCACAGGAAAATGGGGTAGGTTCCCTGTTTGAGTCGCAAATTATTGACCGGGAAGACCGGGCCATTTCCAACGAATACACCAAATGGCAGGGTGTACGTGGGCAATTTGGCTGGGGATTTAACGCGCCTACAGAAGATTTGTCCGAAACCTACGAAGATGGAGATCCGCGCCGTACAGCCACCATCTTTTACAGTGGCGATACCCTGGAAGGGGCATCTGAACCTTATTTTCTTCCGGTAGACCAGGGGGCTATGCCTAGGGCCAATAAAAAAACCATGCTTCCCCTGGGCATGCAGCCTGCGGGGTATCCGGGTAATTCGCCTACCAACTATATCTTTCTCCGGTATGCCGATGTATTGCTGATTTACGCTGAAGCTGCCAACGAACTTGGCCAGCCTGCTGAAGCCCTGGAATACCTGAACATGGTAAGAGCAAGAGCACGGGGTGACAATCCAACCGTATTGCCCGATATTACCACTACAGACCAGGCAGCTTTGCAGGAAATCATCTGGCATGAGCGGAGGGTAGAACTGGCAATGGAAGGCCACCGTTTTTTTGACATCATCCGCCAAAATGATGTACAACCCGGCAGGGCCGAACAAATTTTTCATGCAAACGGAAAAACCAACTTCGATATCGACAAGCACGCCACTTTCCCGGTGCCCCAGTCACAGATTGATATTACCGAGGGGGTACTCGTTCAGGATCCGAATTGGTAGATAAAAAGGCACAAAAAGTGCAAATTATCTCCCCGGATTTATTCCGGGGTCTCTCGCTTCTATGTAGGAGGCCCCGGAATAAATCCGGGGAATTTATCTGTTTTTTTATTATTTCTGCACCTTTTCCATTGATTGTGGTACACAGGACATTATCACAGCTTGTGTGCCACAAGCCATGGTGTGGGTTCTAAACTTGACGATTATTCCGACCTTGAGCATTAACCTCTTAACATTCAAATAATATGAAACCCCAACACATATTAACCGCCTTATTTGCCTCTCTGTGTTTTTTGATGCAATGTACCCCAAAACAACAGGAATACCAGGCCAGTAGTAACTCCCTACAGCCTGCACCATTGTCTGACGAAGCTTTGCTGGATACGTTGCAATACCAGACGTTCCAGTATTTCTGGGAAGGTGCCGAACCTACTTCCGGTATGGCCCGGGAGCGCATTCATACGGATAACATTTATCCGCAAAACGACCAAAATGTAGTAACCCTGGGAGGCTCCGGTTTTGGCGTAATGGCTATTTTAGTGGGTATAGAAAGAAATTTCATTACCCGTGAAGAAGGCTTTGAGCGATTGAACAAAATCGTAAATTACCTGGCAGAGGCTGACCGCTTTCATGGAGCCTGGCCGCACTGGCTGCAAGGGGAAACCGGAAAAGTAAAACCATTCAGCAAAAAAGATGACGGGGGCGACCTGGTAGAAACCGCCTTTATGATTCAGGGATTGCTGACCGTTCGGCAGTATTTTGCAGAAGGCAATGAAGCGGAAAGACAAATGGCTGCTAAAATTGATTCTTTGTGGCATGCTGTGGAATGGGATTGGTATACTAAAGGTGAAAATGTGCTTTATTGGCACTGGTCGCCCAATTACGGGTGGGAAATGGATTTTCCGGTTGGTGGCTACAACGAATGCCTCATTATGTACATTTTGGCAGCCTCTTCTCCTACGCATGGTGTTGAGCCTGCGGTATATCATGAAGGGTGGGCCCGTAACGGAGCTATCAAAACAGAACGGGAATACCTTGGTTATGATTTGGTGTTGGATTATTACGAACACAACGATGACCCCGTAGGCCCGCTGTTCTGGGCACATTATTCTTACCTGGGGTTAGACCCCCGCAACCTCAGTGACCGGTATGCCGATTACTGGAAGCTGACCCGGAACCAGGCTTTGATACACTATACCTATTGCGTGGAAAATCCTGAAAACCATGAAGGTTACGGTGAAAACTGCTGGGGCCTCACTTCCAGTTATTCCATGCGGGGTTATGCAGGGCACCATCCTGTGGGTAAGGATTTAGGGGTAATTTCCCCCACAGCCGCCCTTTCTTCATTCCCCTATACGCCTGAAAAAAGCATGAATATGTTGAAATTTCTGTATCAGGATGCCGACAGCCTGGTGGGCAAATACGGTCCTTACGATGCTTTCAGTTTTGAACACAATTGGTATTTGCCTCGTTATTTGGCTATTGACCAGGGCCCTGTTCCTGTGATGATTGAAAACCACCGCACCGGTTTGCTCTGGGATTTGTTCATGTCGTGCCCCGAAGTGCAAGATGGACTGACCAAACTTGGTTTCAATAGTATGTGAATGTACAGCGAATCGAAGCGATTGCAATGGCTTCGGTCCCGGCGGGGATCGGAGCGGTTCGCCGTTGCGAGGCCGAAGCCACCGCATCCGATTCGGTGTACACTCACAGGCACATATTTTGCAATGTTATTGGTATCATTAATCACATGAAACCAATAAAACTATGAAATACCTCATCATCACAATCATTAGCCTTTGTGCTGCCAGTACGGCGGCCTGGGCGCAAACCGAAGATAAAACTGTTAAAAAAATTGAAGTGACCGGGCGGGCCGAGCAGGAAATCGTGCCGGATGAAATTTACTTCAACATCACCCTGAAAGAATACCTGGCCGATAACAAAGAAAAAGTGGGTATAGACAAACTGGAAAGGGAATTGCAAAATGCGGTAAAAAAGGTAGGCATTGAAGCGGAAAACCTGCAAATTCAAAATATCAGCAGCTACAACTACTGGTACTGGAAACAGAAAAAAGCCAAAGATTTTCTGGCCAGCAAGCAGTACCGCATCAAGCTTTCCGAACTTGGTATGATTAATCAGTTGCTGGAATATTTAGACCCCAAAGGTATCCAAAGCACCAACATTGCCGAGTACTCACACTCTGAAATTGAAAAATACCGGAAAGACTTGAAAATCAAAGCATTGCAGGCAGCCAAAGAAAAGGCCACCTACATGGTAGAAAGCATAGGTGAGCAACTGGGAGGCGTGCTGGAAATCCAGGAGATAGGCGACGGCTACCAACCGCCCATGCCGTATGCACGCAATGCGAAAGTAATGATGATGTCAGAAGCACAGGAAGATATGGCGGTAGCCGAAGATATTGACTTCCAGACGATCAAATTACAATACGAGGTAAGGGCCAGCTTTCGTATTCAGTAAAGGATAATATCCGGCAATTCCAGTTTAGGGCCAATCAACAAACTTAATACACATCGCGCCCGGAATATTTTTGTATTCGTGCAGGAACTGCAATTTACCGGAGCTTTGATGAATGCTGAACACGATGATGTTGTCAGATTCACGATTGGCCAGCAGCAGAAAGTTGCCCGTGGGGTCAATGATAAAATTGCGTGGCGTTTCGCCCCTGGTGGGTTCATGGCCGATAAACTCCAGCTTTCCATTTTTTTGCACCTTAAACATGGCCAGTGTGTTCGGCCCCCTGTTGGTTCCGTAAAGAAATTTCCCATTGGGTGTGGTATGAATATCAGCTGATTTGTTGTAATCGGTAAACCCTTCCGGCAAAAGGCTGTAGGTTTGGGCTACTTTTTTCAGGCCATAATCCTTGTCTAAACTCACGGAAGAAACGCTGCCTACCAATTCATTCAGAACGAACATGGTTTTTTGGTTGGGGTGTATTTCAAAGTGGCGGGGGCCTGAGCCGGGTTCCATTTTTACAAAAGGTACGGCCGCCGGGCTTAGTTTGCCGGCATTTGCATCCAGTGCGTAAGCCATCACCTTATCAGTGCCCAGGTCGGGTACATACACATATTGGTTGTTGGGGCTAACAGCTATCATATGCGGATGTGGGCCTTGCTGGCGGTTTTCGTTTACACTGGAGCCTTCATGGTGGATCGTCTGGCTGGCTGGTTGTAAACTTCCATCTTCATTTACTGCAAACATACTGATGGTACCTCCGCCATAGTTGGCTACAAACACAAATTTCCCTGTTTGGTCTGTAGACACGAAACAGGGCCCATTGCCTTCACTGGACTGGGAATTGAGCCAGGTGAGTTTGCCTTGCTCCCCAACCGAAAAGGCAGAAACCTGGTTGTTGCCCACGGCATAAAGGAATTTGTTATCAGGACTGAGGTTGAGGTATGAAGCACCTTTTAAATGTTCGTTTTGGTCAACTTGTGTAATGCTGCCGTCTTCTTCATTTAAAGAAAAGATGCGAATGCCCGCCGGGTTGTTTTCCCCATTGGCAGCTACGAAAAATAATGATTGGGCAAATGCCGAGTTATAAAAAAAAGAGGCCATTAGCAGTAGTGTAGCAATAAGTGTGGTAGTCCGTTTCATAGTTGTAAGGTGTGAAAATTTCATGTACATTAAATCATTCATACAGAAAAGTTAAGCAAGCGCAAATTAAACTTTATCTGCATTATGACAAAGCTATTTTTGCTGAGGTTGTGCGAGTAATCAATTTTATGATAGCCCAAAGCTATCTGCTCACCATCCAGAAGAGGAACTTACCAGGCCCATATCTGAAATTGTTTCATACCAAATTGTAGAAGCACGCAACATTATGCATCAGACTGTTGTACTATTCCCCAATTACAAAGATTCACAGAAACCTCTATTTATTTCATAACTACTTGGTTTTCAAATATTTACAAAATATTTCCGATTTTGGCATTGTTCTTACAATTAGGTTAATCAAATAATTAAATTTTTCAACCTAATCTAAATTTTTGAAATTATGAAAAAGAACATAGTATTAGCTATCGCCGTAGGAACCTTTTCTTTTGCAGCTGTAAACGCTTCACCGCTTGCCATCAATACTGCTGATGAAAACGTAGCCGTAGAAGTAGTAATGAACGAAGAAGGCAGGACTGAAATGACTTTTGAAGAACTGCCCGAAACTGTAAAAACTGCTTTCCAGGAGTCTGACTTTTCTAGCTGGGAAGTACAAAAAGTAGAAAAGGTTACCCCTGACGAGAACCCCGAAGAAGTAAGTTATGAACTTACGCTTTCTGACGGTTCGCAATCAGGTATCCTTGCTTTTGACGAAGAAGGAAATATCATAGAGTAACAAGCTTTAAGCTCATAGATGTATAAGTACTGTTATCAGTACGCTTATTCAAGAAACCCCGGCCTCTGCCGGGGTTTTTTGGTTTTATATCATTCCCTATCTTCTTTTAAAACTCAAATATCCAATTCTGACGCAAATAAGCTATATCAAAACCATACCGTCGCATATTTCTAAAACTGCTTACAGGCTTATCAGGCTTTTCCTCGGCTGTTTCTGAGATGAAATAATCACATTCCAAGGCCATGGCTTCCGAAATTCGGGTTTCCAGCAGCAGGCTTTGTGCACCAAGACCTCGGTAAGCAGGCAAAGTGCCTGCAAAGGCCATAGAAGCATAGTGATTCATTATATGCAGGGCTCCGGCAGCAATGGCTTTATCACCCGACATTACCAGGTAATGCCGGTATCCCGGTTTGCCCACCGAAGCGGCCAGCCAATGGGCCAGTTGATCTTCTTTCCAGCCGAAGCTGGTACAGATGATTTGCCCATATACATTGGCCTGTGCAGCAGTATCAATGTGTACCACTTCTAATTGGGAGTTGCTTCTGGCCAAAAGGGGCTTTGACGTTCTCAGAAGCTTTACCCAGTTGTTGTAATGCCTGAAACCTTTCTCCTCCAGCAATACTGACAGATTTTTTTGTTGTGCCAACGGGCTTAGCTGTACAAAAAACCTTTTGGTGCCGACTGCCTTGTAAAAATGGATGATACTGTCTATGTCATCTGCCTTTACCGGACATTCTACCCCTAAACCAATAACCCTGTTCAGGGCCAGAATATCCAGTTTGGGAACAGCCCCGGAAAATGCCCCGGCAATCACGCTGGCATAACAGGGCAAGGGAGAGTGGCTGCCGTACAACTTGCTCCAGTAAGCCACTTCGCTGTATTCCAGAGGGGTGGCTATGTCATTAATAATTGATGTCGTCATTTTTAAATAAAATTTTTGACAAGGCATAAGAGTTTTCTTTTACTGCTGATATGCACGTTTTTGCATAGGCTCGGGGATTGTCCCTGCATTTTCCATATCCTGTTTGTTAATATCCCTAAACAAGAGCATGTCTTTTATTTTACCGGTAGCCCCTTGATAAAAACCTGTGTCATATTCATGGCTCTTCGGGTTATTAAAAGTACCGAATATAATGTCAAAGATAGACACATCAGAATAGTTGTACTTATGGATACCTTTGGCATGATGTACCGTATGGGCTTCGGGACGCTGGATAATATAACCCACCCATTGTGGTGTTTTTATATTGGCATGCTGAAAAATAGCGAAGAAATTGGTCACCAAAAGTACTATCGTGATGGCCTGGGGCGTAATACCAATTAACAGGGCAAAACATATGCTTCCGAGCAAAGTAAATCCTATCATATCCATAGGGCTAAAGAAAAACGCTCCATAAGTATCCATCCTTTCAGCTTCCAGTATTTCACCTTTGGCAGTTGCCGGGCAGGAAACAACGCTTCCCAAATCATCAGTCCTGAATACATGGCAATCACAAAAAGAGATACCGGGTCGAGTAATATTGCAATGGGTGTGGGCATGGTTTTTTTGTTTTGAAGACCGAAGACGAGAGACCGAAGTTTTACACTTCCGTCTCCGGCCTTCTGACTAATTTAATTTGCCAAAGGTCCACAAAGGGTGGCTTTCGGCACTTCAGCCATGAATGATCCAAAAGTGTGTTTCTGCTGAATATTTTGGTAGGCAAAGGCTTTTACCCTTGAGTCTTCCAGCTCAATATCGGCATATTGCCAGGCTTTTTCAAAGCGGGTTTTTACCGCTTCGGCTTCTGCCGCTCTGCCTTGTTCTACAAGGCTCAGGTACAGTCCGTTCAGGGCAAAACCGTTTTCCGGGTAAAAGTTCAAATCTTCTTCATATACCTTTTCTGCTTCGGAAAACCGGCCTGCCCGCAACAAAGCAGCCCCCAGGCTATGGCGCACCGAGAAAAACCAGTCGGGTGGCTCGTTGTAAGTCAGCCCGTCTTCTATGGCCACCGCTTCTTTCAGTAAGGCAATGGCCGGCTCAAAGTTTCCTTCTTTTACCAGCAGTTCTGCTTCCAGAATATTAGAAGCAATAATTACCAGATTGTCTACTGAGTTCAGGTCCCAGATGGTGATCTGGGGGAGTTTAGGGTTTTGTTTGATTTCTTTGATGGCTGCCAACGCTTCTTTGGCTCCCTGCAAGTCTCCTTTGGCTGAGAAGGCCATACCCCGGGCATAGTGCCAGATGGCCAGCGGATAGATGAGGTCATTGTCTGGTTTGGGCAAGCTCAGGATTTCATCCCACTGGGCAAACTTCGCCATCACGTAGTAGGGAATGATGGTGTAATGTTGCAGGGTTTCTAAGCCTGGCTCCCGCATCAGCGTAGTATCTGAATTGGCGGCTACCCGGAAAGCCGCATTAATGGCCATTTCACCCCGGCCTTCTAATGCAGCACAAGCAGCCAGAAAGTGCAGGTTATGTGGGTAATAAACGAGTGGATAAGCGCCTTGCGCGTTACAGTTTACAATATACAGGCTATCAGCCAATGATGCCCTTATATTCACCTCCGTTCCTTCATGATAATGCCCTGTGCGGATATAAATGTGTGAAGGCATATGCACCAGATGACCAGAACCCGGCACCAGGTCAGTGAGTGTGCTGGCTGCTTCAAGTCCTTTGCCCGGATTGTCAGAAGCCTCTACAGCGTGGATGTAAAAGTGATTGGCCCCTGGATGCTTGGGTGAGCGGCTGATTACTTTATCCAGCAGGGCCACTATTTCCGGTGTCCAGGGTTTGGCTTCTCCGGCGCGGGTGTACAAATCCCAGGGGTGTAAATTCATCAAAGATTCGGCATAAATGGCTGTAATGTCGTCATTCTCAGGAAACTGGGTATAGGCTTTTTTCATAGCCTTGGCATAATCCTGGTCAAGCACAGCCCGGTCTTTGGTTTTGTTATAGTTGTAGCGGGCAGCCATGGCCTCAATCAACGCCTTTTCCCAGGGTTTTGTATTTCCAGTCAGGGCCAGGGCTTTGTGAGAAGCTTCGTAGGCTTCCTGTTCCACGTCTTCTTCCATACCTGCGTTGTAGTTGGGCCCCAGCACATAGGCATTGCCCCAGTAGCACATGGCGCAGGTAGAATCCAGGCGGGCGGCTTCCCGAAAAGCCCGGGCAGCTTCGTTGTGATTGAACCCATAGGTTAGGTTGATGCCCTGGTTGAACAGCCGCTGCGAAAGCTCTGAGTTGGTAGTAATTTCTATCTTGTAATCGCCCAGGTTATCAAACAAAGGGGCTTGTAAATTTGGTTCTTCTTGCTTTTTCTGGCAGGAAGAAAAAAGTAAACAGCTTACAATAAAGCTGAAAATAACAGGAATGAAATAAGTTTTCATGGTTTGTGGTTTTCTCGACAGTAATAGAATTAAACAAATGTTGGCTCAAAAGTAATTTGTACAACCAAAACCAATTTTACTCAAACGTCTAACTTCTTTACTATTTGGTTGGGAAGGGTAAATTCAAGAAAGAGGGGTAAAATCTTAATTCATTTACTCCGGTATTGAACCGGTGAAGCCCCATATTTTTCTTTAAATATTCGGCTGAAATGGGCCGGGTTTTCAAAGCCACTGTCAAAGGCGACTTCGCTGATGTTTTTTTGACTGGTTTCTAATAGCAGTTTTGCATGTTCCAGCCTTTTATACGTTAGCCATTTTCCGGGCGTGGTGTGATAATATTCATAAAAATCCTTTTTGAAAACAGAAACGCTGCGTTGGGCCATGCGGGCATACTGGGCAACGGTTAAGTTAAACATATAATTTGCTTCCATAACCTGCCATAGGGGTGGTTTATCCTGATCGATTATACTGTTGACATACGACAGGAACCCGGCATTTTCAGAATCTAAAAAAATATTGAACAGTAGCTCTTTGAATTTGAGTTCGAGCAGCCCTTCAGCAGGAGGTAAATTTTGTGTGAAATAAGGCAGGATACTGTAAAAAAACGCATGGGTGGTTTTGTTTACATTTATTTCCAGCAACATATCTGTAGGGATTTCGGGCAGGTTTTTCAGGGGCAAATATTGACGATATTCTTTGAACACCTGCCTTAAAAAATCATCCTGAAAGTAAAAGGCTAGTACTTCCCAGCCTACGAATTCAGGCATTTCCTGGGTATAAGCGGTTTTTCGGGAAAAAAGGCATGAATGCTTTGAAAGCTTCCACGATTTTCCCCCATGATGCATGGTGCGTGTACCACCCAGGGTAAACATAATTTCGTTATAATGCGAAAAAAGTTTTAAATGTTTTTCAACCTGAGGACATCTGTAATATAAAAATAACACTTCTTTTACAGCCAGTTGTTGAATCGTATCAGGATTGGAAACACTATATTCATAGTTGTTAATCATACAAATGCAATTTTAGACTATCGGCTGGAATTGTTAAATATACTAATTAATTTTTTCAGAAAGCACCCTCACTTATACAAGCAGTTTTTTTGCAAATACCTCAAACTGTTGAACTATGAAACAAAATGTGTAAGAATGGGGTGGTTTTACACATTTTTTTCCGGGAAAAATATTTCACAAAAACAATTAAGATTATGATTGTCAGTCACTTATAGTGATAAAATATTGTTGGCATCATTATTCTAATAGGAGTTAACAGTATTAACAAACAAAACCTTAATTTTTAACCTAAAACCCATTTAAAACTATGAAACGTATTATTGCATTTGCCATAGCATTAGGAACATTTTCATTCGCAGCCAACGCTAACGTTTTGACTGCTGACAACCCTGCCGTAGAAATCGTAATGAGCGAAGACGGCAGAACACAAATGACTTTTGAAGAATTGCCCGAGGCTGTAAAAACATCTTTCCAGGAGTCTGATTACAGTGAGTGGGAAGTACAGTCAGTATTTAAAGTATCTCCTGACGACCAGCCTGAGCAAATTTCTTATGAACTTACGGTAACTGACGGCACCCAACCTACTACCCTGATTTATGATGAAGAAGGTAAAATAGTAGAGTAAATATTGTGCTCAGCATACTTTAATTTTCATTCATTCATAGAGGCCTTCCGGCAAAACCGGGGGGCTTTTTTTATCATTATACCAAGAAAACACATGCCAAAATAATCTACAAAATGTAGAATTTTTCTCCACATTGTGGATACTTTCCTTGAATATTCTCAAAGTTTTTTTTATCAATATGCCCTAATAACGCCAAAAATGGACTTTTTCATGATACAGTACGATTTGGCACGCCTTTTCTACTATAACAGTCAAAATAGTCTGAAAAATAAAAATCAAAACACTTATGAAAAGGAACATATTAATATTAATTGCAGGTGCTGGTGTTGCCCTATCTTCTTGTAACACCAAAGAATTGGAACAAAAAATCGCTACCCTCGAGCAAGAGAAGCAGGAAATAAAAAGTGAAGTGGAAAATAGGGACGAAAGCCTGATGGAGTTCATGCAGTCGTTTGCCGAAATTGAGAAAAACCTGCGTGAAATCAGGGAAAGGGAAATGAACATTGAACTGAACCGCGAAAGCGATTTGTCTTCTGAAGATTTGAAAAATAAAATCAACGAAGACATTCAGGAAATTAACCGTTTATTGGCTGAAAACCGCCAAACTATTCAGAGCCTGGGTGCAAAACTGAAAAACTCCAGCAATGAGAATGTAAAACTCAACAACATGATGGAGCAATTGCAAACCGAGCTTACCGCCCAGATTGAAGAAAGAGAAGGCCAAATTGCTACCCTGAATGACAATTTGAAGCAAATGGAAGTGAAGGTAGAAGAGCTTAATACAAACATTGCCAGCCTGGAAGAGACCAACGAGGAAAAGGAAGAAACCATTACCGAAAAGGTAAACGAACTGAACACCGCTTATTTTGTGGCTGGTTCTTTCAAAAAACTGGAAGAAGAAGAAATTGTGGATAAAGAAGGTGGATTCCTTGGCCTCGGCAAAACCAAAGTGCTGAATGAGGACTTTAATCAGGATAAATTCACAAAAATTGACATCAGGGAAACTGCATTCTTACCCGTAGATGGAGAAGAAGTAAAGCTGGTAACCGCCCATCCTTCTGACTCATACACAATTGAAAAAGCAGAAGACAGTGAAAAAGTAAACCTGGTAATTTCAAATCCTGATAAATTCTGGGAATCGTCAAAATACCTGGTAATGATGGTAAAATAAGCAGGTTTTCATAGGAATATTAGAATATTTGAAAGCAGGTCGCCATAAAACCTGCTTTCTTTTTATACACCGGCGCCAATAAATCGTATATCTATTCTACTGGATCAATATCATAACAACATATGCCTAAAATATTAATCGTAGACGACGACCCGGCTTTTTGCTCATTATTACGTACTTTTTTACAAAAAAACAGTTTTGAAACCAAAGAAGTATACTCGGGTAAAGAGTGCATCAAAGCTATTTATGAAGATAAATACGACATTGTACTTACCGACTTCCGCCTGCCCGACCTGGATGGTATAGAGTTGCTGAAAAATATCAAAAAGAAATTTTTCCATATGCCGGTTATCATCATGACCAGCTATGCCAACATACGCACGGCCGTAAAAGCCATGCAACTGGGCGCGTTTGAGTATGTAACCAAACCCATCAACCCTGATGAGATTTTGATTTCTATCAATGACGCGCTGGAAGAAAGGCAAAATGGAAAAACCACGACCGACACTGAAAAGCCCCAGCCCAAAGAAACATCTTTCACTTTTGTACAGGGAAAAAGCCTTGGGGCAGTATCTGTGCAAAAGCACATAGAATTGGTGGCACCTACCAACATCGCGGTGATTATTCAGGGAGAAAGTGGTACTGGAAAAGAGTATGTTTCCCGCATGATCCACCAGAAAAGTTTGCGAAAAGATAAACCTTTCGTAGCCCTGGACTGTGGTGCTTTGTCCGACGAGTTGGCCGGTAGCGAACTGTTTGGACATGTAAAAGGCGCATTTACGGGCGCTTTGCATGACAAAATCGGCGTGTTTGAAGCGGCTGATGGGGGCACTTTGTTTTTGGACGAAATCGGGAATCTTTCTTACGAAATCCAGGTAAAGCTACTGCGGGCCATTCAGGAAAGCATGATACGCAAAGTAGGAAGCACCCAGGACATTCCTGTGGACGTTCGCCTTATTGTAGCTACCAACGAGCACCTGGACGTGGCGGCCCGTAATGGTCATTTCAGGGAAGACCTGTACCACCGCCTCAACGAATTCCAGATCAGGGTACCGGCCCTCAGGGAAAGACGGGAAGATATTCCGCTTTTTGCTGAATATTTTCTGGAACAATCTAATAAAGAGTTACGAAAAAATGTAACCGGCTATGCCCATGAAGTGATGGAAAGATTGATGGATTACTACTGGCCGGGCAATATCAGGGAGCTGAAAAATGTAATCAGAAGGGCAGTACTGCTGGCTACTTCCGAACACATTACCCAAGACACACTTCCGGCTGAAATCGTTGCCCCGGTTACCCAAAGCATTTTTGAAGACCGCCCCAAAGTAGCCAACCCCGACCTGAAAGCCGCCCAGGAACGCACCGAAAGGGCTTTGATAGAGGAAACCCTGAAAAAAGTACGGTACAACAAATCTAAAGCCGCTAAAATGCTGAACATCGACCGGAAGACTCTGTACAATAAGCTGCGGTTGTATGATATTGAGATTTGAGTAGGCAGTGGGCAGCGGCAGTAAGCAGTCTTTTAATACTGCCTACTGCCACTGAAAACCTGCCTACTTTTTAAGGCTATCCCTTCTCTCCTTCAATTCCCTCCATGTTGTCATTTTAATATCGTTTTTCTCAATATAGTCTTTCAGCCGGGGATCCATCATGGCCAGCATGTCGCCAATGCGGGAGAGGCCGGAGCCTGAAATGTGCGGAAAAACTTCGGTAATGTCCGTACAGTGAACAATAAACATGGCAACACCAGGCTGCATGTTTTCAAAGGCTTCAATGAATTTTTCCACTTTCAAATCCCGCATATTTTCGGCTGTTTTTGCTACACCATCCGGTAATTTCCAGTCGCCACTTACCAGGTGCAGGTCATCCAGAACGGGTAGTCCGGCATTCCATACCATTTTTCCTACTTTCTTTGCCTCGGAGACAGCATCGGGTAGGGGCACGTCCATGCCTTCTTTATATTTTCCGGCTGCTTTCAGTTCACGAATACTTTCTTCCCGATAGCCTAGTTTCAGTAAAGTATTGTGCCCTCCGGGCAGCATTACCGGAATATCGTAGGCAATACCCACTTTGATATACCGTTCAATAAAAGCAGGCGTGGCAAAGAGGGTTCCCATGTGTGAGTCCAGGTGCGTGGGGCGGTAGCCCATGCGCAAGGCGCGTTCTACCTGCATCCTGATTTCTTTTTCCACTTCATCGGCAGAGGCGTTTTGTACTACCTGTGGTACGCTGCGCCAAAAAGCACCTTCTTCATCAATGAGGCCGGGCACTACTTCCTGTCCAGACAGAGGTTCCCAGCGGTAGTCTTTCCATTCGGAAGTAAGCGTTAAATGTAATCCGGCATCTATCTCCGGGTTTTCCTGTACATAGCGCACAAAGCTGGCTGCCCAGGGGCATGGCATCATGATACTCACCGAATTGGCAATGCCCTCTTCAATCGCTTTGATCGTGCCCTGGTTAGAGTCGTAGGACATCCCCGCATCATCTATGTGCATGATGATGACTTTGTCGTCTTTTTCCCAGCCTAGCTTTTCTGCATAGGTTTGCGCCTGGAGGTTTGCGGAAAGTAGAAGTAGTGATAAAAGTGCATTTATTTTCATCATAATAGCATTTTTTAACAAGGTGGCAGTAGGCAACAGCAGTACAAATGACTGCCTGCTGCCACTTCTACTGCCTACTTTTTACCAAATATCAAATTAATCAATCGTTCTGCCTGTGCAAAATCGGGGATGACGAGATGGGCACCGGCCCGGATGAGGCGGGTGCGCTTTGACGAATTTAATCCGTATCGCCGCACTTCATCAGAGGCAATACCGATGCAGAGGGCACCGGCCCGGCGGCCTTCCTGTATTTCTACCGGCCCGTCCCCAATCACCAATAAGTTTTCGCCTTTGCACTGGCTTTCTGTCAGAATCCGCTGGATTACCTGTCGCTTGGCATCCCCAATTTCATTGCCTTTTGAGCCAAAAATACCTCCGCTGATCAGCGAACCATAGCCTAATGCATGGGCTTCAATTTTCACATTTTCTTCGTCGGTACCACTGGCCAGGTACTGGTGTTTACCCTGGTTGTGCAGGGTTTCCAGAAAGCCAACAGCACCCAGCATGGTAAAGTCTGCCAAAGACCTTTCCCCTTTTTTGAAGCGGGCCAGGCGGTCATCTACGCTTTCCATCAGGCGGTCAAGGTAAAGGGCTTTGTATTCGGCTGCCGTTTTAATTTCATTTTCCGGCACCAGGCCTTCTTCCTTAATCATATCTACCAGCCCGTGCATCTGCACAATGGTTTGTATGCCTGTGGTTTCATCAATAAACCGCTCAGCTTTGGCAGCAATGCGCTCGTATTCCTTCTGCGAAATTTGAGGTAGCTGATTCCCACAAATGCATTCCATCATCACCGGATGCATCACGGCTTCCCAACCTTCACGCAGGGTTGAAATGGTGCCATCATGGTCCAGAATGATATGATCGATGGAAAATTGCTGAAAATCAACAGCTTCTACCAGTTCTATATCTGAGTTATCCACATACTCTGCCTTTCTGAGGGCATTGGCCAGGTGGTTATTATGAATGTAATTGCAGTTTTTTTGTATCTCTGTGATTTCCTTGGGGGTGGCTTTTCCGGTTTGGTAGAGTTTTTTTACCGTTACGGCCGCTGCCAAATTCGCTATTTCAAGGGCACTTGCCACTGAAGCATGAGCCCCCATGCAGGCAGAAAAAGTACTCACTGCTGTATCGCCAGCCCCTACAGTATCTACTTCTCCGGTTACCCATATGCCTTTTACCTGCTCAACTTCACCATTTTTCACATAAATCATCCCGTTTTCTCCCCGGGTCATGAGAACGGCACTTTGCGTATTTTCAGCCACAGCCCTGGCTTGCACAATACATTCCTCGGTATCTTGTTTATCGATGGCAGGCTGTTGAAGAATATGGGCCGCTTCATCCGTATTCACCTTTAGGGTGATGCCTTGCAGTTGTTCTCCTCCAGAGCGCATATCTGCAAAAAACTGACATTGAGGGTTTGCTTTTGCCAGTTGATTCAGCCATGAAATTTCATCTTCACCAATAAGGGGGGCGGGAAGCTGGCGGTTGATGATAACCACATCCAA
Organism: Cyclobacteriaceae bacterium; assembly: GCA_965230065.1. Taxonomy (GTDB): domain Bacteria; phylum Bacteroidota; class Bacteroidia; order Cytophagales; family Cyclobacteriaceae. The sequence continues at coordinate 3,423,385 of OZ245942.1, forward strand.
TGCAGATATCACTTCAGCCAAAGACTCTATGACAGCCTTTCTACTTTCAGCCAATATTTGATTTGAGGTGCCAAAATCAATGCGGGAATCTTCTTCTTTGCCCATCATGGGTTTTATGTAGGTGCAGGTATCCAGGGCAGGCACTTGCTTTACAAAATTGGTATGTACTCCAATTTGTTGCAAAAGATGCAACATTTCCCGGCCAAACAGGTCATCGCCTATCATACTGAAAGCATACACCGTGCCCACGCCCAGTGTTTTTAGGTTATGTACGATATTGCCTGCCCCTCCCAAAGCAGTACGCATTGTGCTGCCCCGGTGCACCGGCTTACCAGTCTCAATGGATATTTCCCCGGTAGTTTTGTTGAGATCGTAGTAGGTATCAACTGCAAAATCACCAATTACACCTACTTTAAGTTGGGCTATAGAAGAAAAAATAGTGTTAAAATCTGTTTGGCTCATGTTGTTTTCATTTTTTCAATAGTTTTCGTAGTAGAATATCCGTTGACAAAGTCAATCAACGTGACCTCGTCGGCAAACTCCCGGCCTACCACTTCTTCAATTTTATAATCACCCCCTTTTACAAGCACATTTGGTTTTACTTGCGACAACAGTTCGTGGGGGGTCTCTTCTCCAAATTTCACCACATAATCTACACACTCCAGGCTTTCCAAAATATAAGCGCGGTCGTCTTCATGGTTGATGGGTCGGCTTTCGCCTTTCAGCCGTTTCACTGAAGCATCGGTATTCAGGCCAATGATAAGTTTATCTCCCAGAGAGCGGGCTTTTCTCAGGTAAGTGGCATGGCCACGGTGCAAAATATCGAAGCACCCATTGGTAAAAACCAGTTTTTTCCCGGCCTTGCGGTCGGCTTCCAGTAAGGGTAATAGTTCGGGTAATGTGTATGTTTTTTGTTTTTCCATAAAGTTAGAAATTGAAGCTATTTTATTTAAGTTAAACTGTTACCAGTTGCCAGTTACTGGTTTAACAGGCAACCGGCACATTATAAAACATTAAAGTTAAATCCATCTAAAAATTCTTTCACTTTACGCTTCGCCTCTTGTCCAAGCTGTTGCAACGGGGGCGCCATGTGTTCCTGGCAAATGTCCAGTGCAGACAAAGCGAGTTTGATACCGTGAATCACGGAGCTGCCGGGTTGTCCGTTTAAGCCATATAGGCCTTCGCTCACTTCTCCTACTTTGTTTTGCAGCCCAACTACTTGATCCACATCTTTTTGCACAGCAGCCTGGTAAAGTGCAGTGTATAATTTTGGAAAAACATTGGCACCCCCGTTTACGCCTCCGTGCCCGCCCATGAGCACAAATTCCCCCATCAATTCTTCCGGGCCAATCAGTTGTGTAAAGCTGGTTTCTAATAATGGATGCAGGCGGTGAAAGGCCAGCATATCGCAGGTACTGTCTTTATAGCCAATCACATTGGGCAGTTGGGCTGCTTTCAGGATGGTTTCGTGAGAAAAAGCAGTTTTGGTGCAACCTGGAATGTTGTACATTAACAAGGGCAGGGGAAGGGCTGCCGAAAGCTGCTCTATATACTGATAAAGGTCAGTGTCATTCAAGGGGAAATAATAAGGGGGAGCAGCCACCACAGCAGCGGCCCCGGCTTCATGCGCTTTCTTTGCCAACCGGACTGATTCCGAAAAAATAGTATCGGTAATACAAACCAGTACTGGTACACGCGATGCCACAATACGGCATGTTTCATCAATGATTTGATGGCGAAGTGGATACGGCAAACTTGGCCCTTCACCCGTAGTGCCCAAAATGAATAATCCTTTTACCCCACCTTCCAGCATGTGGTTAATGAGTTTTTCCAAACCCGCTATATCTAAAGAATGGTCTACATTCAGGGGCGTAACCATAGGCGGCACGATGCCCCGTAAGGGTGATAAATTATCTGGTACTCTGTTATGTTTCATAAACTATTGTTTCTTCAAGTTTTTATTGGTGGATAAGCTGTATATAGTGGCAGTTGGCAGATGACAGCAGCAGTAGAAAGGAAAAAAGCCTGCTAACTGCCGCTGCTACCTATCCGCTTAAAACCTCTCCTGAGCCCCCCCCATTTCACCATGACTATTGATAGCGATGATAGCAAGCAGGGCTAAAATAATTATAACTGCTCCGGTAAGCTTTCCCCAGGTTTCCGGTGTATCTGTTTTCATTTCATAAAAAATTCCTGCCTGTTTACTGTATTTTATGTGCCCCATCACCAAAACCAGGTTGACCCAATAAAGGTACTGATTGGGATGATAAACACCGAAAAAAGTACCCGTAATCAGGTTGCTTAAAATTATATATAATGCAAAATAAGTCAATAAAAAAGTGGCAGTTGCGGCACCATCCAGGTTGAAAGGTATGCTTACTTTTTTGCGGTAAATGACGTAATTAACCATGAAATACAGGGCACATAAAATCATACTGCCCCAGAAAAGCTGGGGAGCAAAAACCTCCGGTTGCGCAATCCCGGCACTTTCTGCCATGCGGATAATCCGTTCGGTATCAAAAGGCTGGATTACGTTGGTAATGGGCAGAAAGAGTATAAGAAACAGGAAACCAAGCTGGTTTGCCCATTTATCTGGAGTAACCGACACAGGCCACTTTCGGGTAAATACGGCATAAGCCATGCCCACGCCCCCGAAAAAGCCTAGTGAGTATTCCATCACATTCCACCAATTAAAAGTGATATCGGTGGTGTTTCCTAAAACCTGTAAGAAATTGCCAAAAGCAAAACCAAAGCCTGCGCCCAAAGCTGAAAACAGTGCCACCCGAAGTGCTTTATGAAAACCATTCCGGTACAAATACCAGCCCATTGCCAGGGCAATACCAAGGCCGGCCGCCCATAGTTCAGACCGGGGAGGTGTCATGAGCCATTCCAACTGATAAATTAAGATACCCCAGAGCAAATATCCTCCGGCTACCATTTGGGCAACCAATGAACCCCACTTTGGCTTTTTTTCTTCTGATGATTCCAGCGTAAGCCCAAAAGCACCGCCGCCGATAAATCCGTACAAAGCCCCAATTACAAACAGCATGAGCAGGCCGTAATACACATTGCCAAAATCGGTGCCCCGGCCAAAACCAACCACGCGGCCGTAGCTCATCATGCCGCCCACACCCCAGCCGATAGCGCCCATGGCTGTAATGGCAGGCATGCGCTTAAACCAGTCGGCACGGCGGGCAATGGCTAAAATGGTGAGTACGCCAATAGCACCCGCCCAGGCAGCTCCGTGTTCGTGCCCAAACTGCCCCCGCACCGCCCAGGCCGTACCCAGCGCCATCCCTGCGACAATGATGTTGAAAATGATTTTTTTAGGCATGAGTGTAAGTTTTTTGTTTGTTGTTTTTAGCTAGGTGTATATGTTAAAAATGTAGTATTCAATCATCCCTAAGCTCAAAGCACTAATTCCTAAAAACTAAACAAATCAGAAACCCAAAATTTAAATATCAAAAGCTTTGGGTTGTTATGGTTATTTGAAATTGGAAGCTTTGAGCCTTTAGAATTATTTAGGCCGGGTGGCATCGGCCATCCGACGCCGGGCAATTTAGGGTTTTGTGCTTTGAGATTGAACATCATTCTTTGTCCCTAACCAAAACGCGATTTTTTCCCGCTGCCAGGTGTAAGTTAAAGCTATGGTATCACCAAAGCTGATAATGGCTGGGTAGGAAAATTCATCCGCGCGGCGGTCCGCGTCATTGCCGCCAGTCTCTACGTCCAGTTTGTCAGGCCAGGTTTGTCCGTTATCGTAAGAAAGGGCGATGGTGAGGGGGGCACGGGCTCCCCAGTTTTCACCGTCCGGGTTGTAGGCAAGGGCGAGCGTGCCGTCTGGCAACTGGGTAAGGTCAATACCCGAATTGGGGTTGGGCAAATCGGTTTTGTAAATGGTTGACCAGGTTTTGCCATAATCTTCTGAGTCGCTCCGGCAAATGACGCCTGCCGAGCTGCGTATAAGCATGTGCACATTCCCGGGAGATGATTCCCATAAGGTAGGCTGAATCACGCCTTCTCCGGTAATTTCATCCCGGTTCAGTTCAAAATATTCGGTGGCTTCCCAGGTTTTGCCTTCGTCTTCGCTCCGGTCTACAAAAACATTCCAAACCCTATTGGCTTCATTGGATGCCCCGGCCAGCCAGGTACCGTTGGATAATACGATGGGCTTATTGCGCACCGGCCCGCGTCCGCCTTTATCACCTTTTACCAACTCTTCGGCTTCGCTCCAGGTTTCGCCTTCGTCGGTGGAGGTTTTCACCCAGGTTTCCCATTCATCTATGGTTTTTCCTACTTTGAAATAAAGAAATATTTTTCCTTCGGAAGAGCGGAACAGCACCGGGTTCCAGTGCGGGTCTTCCCTGATTTTGGCAATTTCCAGCGGGTCAGACCAATTCCCGGGTTTTCCTTTTACAATCCAAATACCTACATCATCGTCTTTTTCGCGGGTGCCACCAAACCAGGATACCAAAAACTGTCCGCCGGGAAGGCTGGCAACGGTAGAAGCATGGCATTGCGGAAAGGGACGGTCATCACCAAATACGAAGTCTTTTTTGGGTAGTTGGGTTTCCATGGCAGGGGTAGTTTTTTCTTCCTCGGTTTGCTTTTCTTTAGATGAATTACAGGCAAAAGCGATGGCGAATATCATTGTGAGCAATGAAACAGATGCGGTTTTCAACATGGCGATGGTTAGTTGTTAAGAGCCTTTAGAATATTATCAGGCAAAATACTAAGAATTTGTAAGTAAAGGAATCAAAATTTGGGAAAGAAAACTGCGTGTATTGCGCATAATTACCTTCAATTTGCGCAAACACTTTGTTTCAAACTCTAAGCACTAATTCCGAAACCCTAAATAATCTCAAAACCCAAATTTCAAATGACCAAAAGTTTTAGACTTTGAGTTTTTCTATTGTAGCTTGTTTTGAGTTTAGAAATTATAATTTAGGAATTAATCAAACCGTATGGCCCTGATCGGCTGGATGCGCAAAATAAGCGTGGTAGGAATATTCAGCACCAAAGCAATAATGGCAAAAGTGAGAAGGTTGAGGCCAATAATGGTAAGAAAATCCCACTGAATAGGTACAAAATCCATGTAATAGTTTTCAGGATCGAGGGGGATGATTTGGAAATAATATTGCAATAAGCCAAAGCCAATGCCGATGATATTGCCCAGCAGCATGCCTTTCAGCACCAGTATGAAACCATTGTACGAAAATATCTTACGAATGAGCCTGTTGGATGCCCCCAGGGCTTTCAATACACCAATCATTTGGGTACGCTCCATTATTAAAATCAACAGTATGCTTACCATGTTGAAACAGGCCACAAACAGGATGAGTACCAAAAAGATGACTACATTGTTTTTTAAAAGCCCCAGCCATTCAAACATTTGTATGTATTTGTCACTTACTTTCTCTACATACAAAGTGTAATCTACCTCATCGTTCAGGGTTTCGGCAGCTTCGTCAATGCGGTTAAAGCCTTTCAGGTAAACTTCAACCCCGCCGGCCAGGGAATCGCCCCATTGGTTGAGGCGTTGGATCATGCCCAGGTCGCCAATGATGATTTTTTCGTCAAATTCTTCCAGGCCCGTGTCATAAATACCGGTAATGTGCAGTTTCCGGGTGCGGACGGGATCCTGGATAAAATCCATAATCACATCATCGCCCACACCCAGCACCAGCGTGTTGGCAATTTTACGGCTGATGACCACATTGGTAGAATAACCCGATGCCGTGGAATCAGAAAAGTTGATAAAATTACCTTCTACCATGTTATCAGCAAAATGCAACGTATCAAAATTCCGGTCAACCCCTTTCAGCAAAGCGCCAAAAATTTCGTCATCAGTGCGTAGCAATCCGGCCTTATGGCTGAAGGCATGGGCATTTTCCACAAAATCATACGCTTGTAAAGTAGTCAGTAGCGATTGGATGCTAATCGGGTCTTCCTGATAAGAATTATTGAGGGAATACTTTGTGATTTGAATATGCGCCCCAAAACTGAAAATTTTATCCTGTATCGTTTGCCTGAACCCGCCCAAAATCAGAAAGGAAACGATCATAATGCCCAACCCCAAGCCCACGCTGGCAATAGCGATTTTGTTGATAGTAGCTGAAAATGATTTACTTTCAGCACTGCTGATTCTTTTGGATATGAAATAAGGCAGGTTCAAACTGAAAAATTCTAATTTCTAAATCAGAAATCCTAATCGGATCGCCGAAGCGACAATCCCCAAGCCTAAAATCCAAATTTCAAAACAAACCAGGCGTTTTGAATTTAATATTTTGTTAATTTGGATTTGTTTAGGATTTAGAGATTTAAATTTAGGATTTAAAAAGTTAAACGCAAGAATAACAACTTTATGCGCATTGTCCTACTAAATTTGCTGATTACCTGTTCTGCCTTTGCCTGTCAGCCAAAACAGGAAGCACAGGAAGAGCCTGTGAATGAACCTGCCCCGGCTGAAATTATGGTGGGTGCAGCACAAACCGATGCTTACCTGCCTATTTTGAAAGATAAGCAAATAGCTTTGGTAGTCAACCACACTTCCCGTATTGGGGAGACGCACCTGGTAGATTCCCTGCTCGCAACGGGCGTACAAATCAAGCATATTTTTGCCCCCGAGCACGGCTTCCGGGGTGAAGCCGGGGCCGGAGAAACCATTCAGAATTCTACAGATACCCAAACAGGGCTGCCCATCATCTCTTTGTACGGGGATAACAAAAAGCCCAAACCCGACCAACTGGAAGGTGTTGATTTGGTTATCTTTGACATTCAGGACGTGGGTGCACGGTTTTACACCTACATCAGCACCATGCATTATGTGATGGAAGCCTGTGCCGAGGAAGACGTGCAACTGATGATTTTGGACCGCCCCAACCCCAATGGGTTTTATGTAGACGGGCCTGTTTTAAATACAAAATTCCAGTCTTTCGTAGGCATGCACCCCATTCCCACGGTACACGGCCTTACCGTTGGTGAGCTGGCGCAGATGATTAACGGTGAAAAATGGCTGAAAAACGGCGCGCAATGTGATGTGCAGGTGATTCCGGTAAAAAATTATACCCATAAAGATAAGTACAGCCTGCCCGTGAGGCCTTCGCCCAATTTACCTACCGACGTTGCGATAAATTTGTATCCTTCCCTTTGCTTTTTTGAGCCGACCCTGGTAAGCCTGGGCCGGGGTACAACCTTTCCCTTTCAGGTGATGGGCCATCCTGAAGTGTCAATCGCGCGAAAAGTGCTGGAAAAATATCCTGAAACAGATACGATAAAGTTCACCCCCGTGAGCATGCCCAATGCCGCACCCCACCCCAAGCATGAAAACGAAATGTGTTATGGGCTGGACTTGCGGAGGTCTCCCGAACTCGGTCAAATTAGGCTGGATTATTTGCTCACTTTTTACAAAGAAGCAGAGGAAGCGGATGATAAATTCTTCACCAGCGAAAGCTTTTTCAACAAGCTGGCAGGTAATGACGAACTGTTGGCACAAATCAAAGCTGGAAAAACCGAAGCGGAAATCAAGCAAAGCTGGCAGGCGGGTTTGGATGCATACAAACTGATGCGGAAAAAGTATTTGTTGTATGAGGATTTTGAGTGAAAATTGACCCAAACACCTTGTAGTTATGGTGAAAACACTTTTTGCTATACCATTTACACTGGTAGCCTTTTTTGCCAACGCCCAAGAGATGGAGGCAGACTCCATATTAATCCGTCACCTCGAAGTAGTAGGAGGAAAGAGTAACTGGCAAATGATTAAGTCTTTCTACGTATCGAGTTCCTTTTTTTCCAACCCTGATTACTTGCAATCTGATAACCCTGCCATACAAGACCTTTTGACCGCAAAACTGAAAAACACTTATTATCAGCACCCCGATAATTACCGGATTGAAATTTATGAAAATGGTGAATTGACAGGTACTTTTTTAATGAATGCTGAAGGAGCAAAAGGGTATAATCATAAGGGAAGATATGAGGAAAGCTATTCTGATAAAATGTGTAGACTGATGATGGATATAAATCAACTTTATACCTTAGGCCCAACACCTCTTATTATGTCTGCATCAGAGGCAGGTAGCATTGAATACGACGGTTTGGTCCAGATTTATGGAAAAAACTGCCATAAGTTGATGTTTACTGCAAATGGGCTTACAGGAAAATTTATCGTGTACCTCGATGCTGAAACCTACTTGATACACGCCAGCTCAAATGTAAATGAGCCTGAAAAATATAAACTATACTCTGATTATCGTTCTGTGGGAAAAGTTAAGGTACCCCACAATTTTTCTTCTTATAAAAGGGGAGAGAAGTATGAAGAGTTTAAAATATTGAATATTGAAATTAACAATAACATGGATGAATATCTGTTCAGTAATTGGTGATTGTTCATTAAATTGCTAATTATATGCATACCTTCCAAGTTGTATTGTTTACATGCCTCTCTCTATTTTCAGCTCATGCCCAGCGACAAACACCTAACTATTTCGAGGGAAAAATTGTATACGAAATGTTTGGCACAGAAAAGAGTGGCAGACTTACTCCCTCTAAAGAGGTGGGCAGACAAGAATATTATTTTAAAGACGTTCTGGTCAAGTTTGAAATTATAGAGGGAAGGTATATGCAATTGGGCGAAATAGTCGTCAATACCCAGGATACCACCCGTTTTAATGTCAATCACTATAAAAAAATGGTTACGCCATTAGGGCCAGAACCTCATGATGCATCGTATTTTCCCAAAGAAATAACCTTTGTTCATGCAGAAGATACAATTTTGGGTTATCCCTGCAAAAAATATAAAGTGCTTCAAAAAGACTTTTACTCCGGAAGGGATTTGATAAGTTATTTGTGGGTGGCTGAAAGCCTAGAGGTGATGAATTTGCCACTTTTGGGCGAAATTTTTGGCTACCGGAATACGCTTTTCAAAGACGGGTCGCTGGGTGGCATTGCCCTGAAATATGAATCACTCAACCCTGATGGGTCAGTAAATTTAGTGGTAAAAGCTACTGAAGTATTCCCGATGAAATTGGAGCAATCTCACTTCGCGATACCTACTGCGTATTTTCGGGTACGAGTAAAATGATAACCTTTAAAATGCCACTCCCAAACCAAGATAAATCATTTCTGGATACCCAATGCCAAAACGAAATAAAAAGTGGCCACCCGGCTGCTGAAACCTGAAGCCTATTGCCCCTGAGGGCGCAAAAGAAACATAGTCAGATTTCTCTACCGATGTTGGGATACGCCCATTTTGTGGATCGTAAATGTAAGACGCATCATCATACCCTACCCGGTCATAGCGGCGTACCATGCCGAGGTTTATTTCAATATGTCCTGCGCCTGCTCCGCTCAACATGCTCATACCCAGCCTTTGGAAATTGCCTCCTTCTCCCCAGGTGCCCCATCCACCCCAGCTTGCTTTTGCCCAAATACTATTGAGAATACCCTTACGAATATCAAAAAGCATTCTTTCATAACTAACATCATATGCAAAATATGGGGCGGGTAAATAGCCGATTAACGCATGGACGGCATTCTTTCGCAAACCTGCCTGTGTACTGTCTGACGCAGCATGCTGACTATAAGAGGATTGGCAACTGATAATAAAAGCAGTAATGATCAATATCTTTTCCATAAGTTCTGTTTTGGCTCACACAAATGCTGTTAATGCGCTCATATTTTGGTGTATACCAAAATGGTAAAGTAACCAGTTGGCTTTCATTTTCTGCGTCCAGCATGCCGTCTCAGGTTCACCTAAGTTCCCCACTAACTTCATGCTGGATGAGGTTGGGAAAATTATCAGTAAAGACCTGAGGTCGGTTGAATTGGAAAAGTTTTTAGTGGAAAACATGAGATAATCATAGGCAATATTCTTTTTACATGCTGTGGAAAAATGCTTTTTTAGGCTATCTTTAAGCCTTTACTAAACTATTCACCTTATAACTTTTTAACCATGAAAAAACTACTCATTACTGCTGTCGTTATGATGGCTTCTCTCAGTACGTATGCCCAGGCCGATACTTATGCCGAACTGGTAAGATCAGCTTTACAAACCGAAAAGAAAGCTGCCGTTGCTGATGTAATGGAATTATCCCCACAGGAAGAACAGGCTTTCTGGCCCGTATACAATGAATTTCAGGAGAAGTTGTACAAAGAAAACACCAAGAAACTCAACCTTATCAAAGATTTTGCTGAAAATTATGATAACATGTCCGCCGAAAAAGCAACCGCTTTGTTAAAACAAAACTTCGGCGACCGGACATCCCTCTTAAAACTGCAAAAGCAGTATATGAAAAAGTTTATGAAAGTGCTGCCTCCGCAGAAGGTAATCCGGTATTTTCAGACAGAAAATAAAATCGCTGCATTGGTAGATTACGAGCTTGCCGAATCCATTCCTTTGTTATAAAAGGAGCAAAAAAATGCTGATTGCTCAACGTCAAATATTGGGCAATCAGCACCTTACCCATAAACCTGCCTGCCATGTTTTCAACGCCTCACAATTTCAAAAATGCAGTAGCCTTTGCTGCCTTGCTTGTTCTATTTGCTCAACACTTGCATGCCCAGCATGATTTTGATTCCCTGTACAAAGCCTCCAAAGTTTTTAAGGAACATATTAAAGCTACCCAGGACACGCTGGACATTTTTAATCACAACAGCGTATTAGCAATCACCCTGGAAACCGACTTCAGGTATCTGGGCAGAAATAAACAAAAAAGAGAATATCAGGATGCTGTGCTTACTTATCAGTACAACGATACGGTGGTGGTAACCCGGGAAATAGAAGTGAAAGCCCGGGGCAACTTTCGTATGGAAAACTGTAGCAACCCCCCACTCAAGCTGAACTTTCCCAAAAAGAAGGCAAAACTCAAACAGTTACAGGAGTTCGATAAGATGAAAATGGTAGTAAATTGTAAGGGTTATAAAACCTACGAACAATATGTGCTGGCCGAATATCTGGTATACAAAACATATAATATCCTGACGCCTAACAGCTTTCGCGTGCGGCTGATAAAGGTGACCTATATAGATAGCAGTGGAAAAAGAAAATCCAGTTCGGGTTATGCTTTTTTGATCGAAGACATAGATCAACTTGCCCAACGCATGGGAGGTGTAGAAATGGACAGAACCAAACTGTCGCCCAATATGATGAAACCCGAAGCGGTGGTACTCAACGATGTGTTCCAGTATATGATTGGCAATACCGACTGGTCAATACCTGCTTTACACAATATGAAGCTGGTTAAGCTGAACGATTTTTCAGAACCGAATCCTTACCCCATTCCTTACGATTTTGACTACTCGGGCATCATCAATACCTCTTATGCCATACCGCACGAATCGTTGCCGATTGAAAGTGTAAGAGAGCGGCTATTCAGGGGCATGTGCCATTCTGAGGAAGAGTATGCACAAGCCTTTCAGGTATTTACGGAAAAAAAGGATGCCATCTACCAGGTTTATGAGGAATTTGACCTTTTGGATGAAAAGTTTAAAAAGGGCATGCTGGATTACCTGGACGATTTTTATGAAATCATCAACAATACATCCCGTGTAAAAAGGGAAATTCTGGACCATTGTCGTTGAGGTTTTGCCCTTTTCTTTTGAGATTTTCTTTATTGCTTACTACGCCTGCACAGAGATAGGTTTGATACATATTTTTCCTTAAACCCGTGTGAGTACAGTAAAAAATAAATCATGCATTCTCTTTTCGGCCAGGTTGGATACACTAAAGAATATTAAAATTATGGATATAATAAGCACTATCACCGCTTATCATGGAAATACTACTGATTAACAATAAAATGCCTTCACCAATTTTAAATACAGAAAGATCTACGCTAAAGAAATTCAGCATAGGTTTTCCTATCAATAAAAAAACGAGCAGTATAACTGTGGCGGTGATGGTTACAAGGACTGCTACATTTTTCTGCGTTGTCTGATCTCCATCCCTCGTCATTTCTTTCCATAATGGAAGACAGGTAATCGGATTAATAAGCACAAGTAAAGCCAGAATAAAGTTCAGGTAAAGTTGTCAATTCATGAAGTGAAATTTTATTGAAGCTGCAAAAACACAAAAAAACCGAAATTTTGTAGACTGGAGTTATTCATGAATTATTGTAATGTATCCTGTTTCAAAACTCTCATAAATACTTATGCTTTTGTAAGTATTTTTTGTAAGGGTTTTGTGTATATTGTGAGAAAGATTGGAGTTTCAACAACTTTTTTAAGGACGAAACTTATGAGTGATAACTGCATCGAGACAAAAGAAGTATCTGTTGAAGATTTAAAGAAATTCTTTAAAGGGGAAGATATAAAGAATCTTGAAGATTATGGTATTACAAAAGTTGACAATGAATATAGAATTTCATGCATTCGTGTAAGTGAGAATATAACAATTGATGAATGGAATTTGGAAGAAGCTAACATATCATTTTACTCATGTATTTTTGAAAAAACATTCAATATCAAAAGAATCGATTCTAAAGGCAAGTTAAATATTGGTGGTTGCTCAGTTAAGGGAAATCTTATTATAAGCAGTTCTACTTTTCATAATGAAATCCGTTTTAGCAGCTGTACCCTTGATGGTTCTTTGATTCTCGAATATTCTCATTTTAGTGGATATGTTTGGTTACAAATTTACACTTAAGTGGCTTAGAAATAGAGGAGTCCATATTTGAACAAATATTTTCTACCCATAAAATAACTTGTGATTTCATTACTTACTTTGATTCAAAGTTTAACTTAGACAATCGCAGTACAGAACTAACTGTAAAAAAAGGATTTAAAATAAGAGGAGGTTATATATATGAAACCTTTATTCAGGGGGGGGACTTTGAGTCAATATATATTGAGCCTACGGAAATGAAAAAATTAAAAATTTTGTCAGGTGAGGCTAGTAATCGTAGCCTTGAGGTAAAAAAAATAGACATTTCTCCATCCAATATTTTTGAAACTTATATTGATAACATTTTTCATTTAGAAACTTTACGAATCAAAGGCTTAGGAAAGGCTGCTTCTACATTTTCAGTAAATGGGATAAGTGTGAATGAGTTAATTATTGAAGATATGGAAAGAAAAGGACAGCTAATACTAAGAGATATAGAAGGAGTTAAATTGGATGATAAAGAAAGTATTTTTAGAATAAAAGGATCAGTTTTAGGTAGTTCGCTTTTTACAGATATAAAATTTAATTCATTTGGCCATATTCTAATTGATAGTTCAAATGTATCAGAAATCACCACTTATGGAAACTATTTTCCTATCCTTGAGAGTAAATCTATAAAGACATCTGCGAAAGTTACTGAAAATGAGAAATATGAATCAAAAACTTCTTTGACTCTGGAAACTGATTTTTCAAAGGCCTCCGAAATATATAGCCAACTCCAACTTGCTATGAAGTCTCAGGGCAATAGACATATGGAGTTAGCTTATTATGCTAGTCATATGGAGGCTTATCGAATTGCTTTGAAAGAGAGTAAACAACAAAAGTATACCCGTTTTGTATTATGTTTAAATAAACATACTTCGGAATACGGAAGAAATTGGTTTAAAGCTGCCATATTTACTTTGCTTGTCGGGTTGATATTTTTTTGGACATATGTATGGGCTACAGGAATGTATTCTTTTTCATTTGACCAAAAAGAACTACCTTATTTTTTTGGTAAATTTTGGGAATTTATTCTTCCAATTCACAAAGTGGATTTTATGTTTGAAAACCCTTCAGGTTGGGCAATTACCGTAGATATGATTTCTCGTATTTTTCTTGGAATCTTAATCTATCAAACCATTGCAGCATTTAGAAGTCATGGAAAACGATGATTTGGGTCTCTAGAGTAAGAACTATGAATAATGATAAATACAAGATCAGCTACCCCCACCGACCTGCCTGTCCTGCATACCCTTTATGTGGATACCATACAAAATACCTGCAAAAACGACTACACGCAGGAACAGATAGCAGTGTGGGTTTCAAATATTGAAAATACAGTACGTTGGCAACAAGCGGTAGCTTCTCAATACTTTTTGGTAGCAGAAATTGGTCATAAAATAGTTGGTTTTGGTTCGCTTACCGAAGCGGGATATGTTGATTTTATGTATGTACACAAAGACCATCAGCGGCAGGGTATTGCCAACGTGCTTTTGAATTCCCTGGAACAAGAAGCCCGTCGCCTGGGGTGCACATACCTCACGTCTGATGTCAGCAAAACAGCCCGTCCCTTCTTTGAAAAAAAAGGCTTTGTAGTAGTGAAAAAAAACAGAAAAGTGATGAAAGGCTTAGAGATTGTTAATTTCCGCATGAAAAAAGAAAAACTATGATATTGGAACATGTGGCCATATGGACAAATCAGCTTGAGGCTTTGAAAGATTACTATGTGAAATACTTTGGAGGAGCACCTAATAAAAAGTACATCAATGCTACCAATAACTTTGAAAGTTACTTTCTGCGTTTTGCTTCGGGTGCCCGCCTCGAGATTATGCGAAAACCCGGCATTCCTGAAAATATAAATGACACGGTTGAAGCCCAGCATCAGGGCATTATTCACCTGGCGTTTGGGGTAGATACCATGCAGGAAGTAGATGAAAAAGCCAGACAATTACAAAATGATGGTTTCATCATTCTGAGAGGCCCTCGCAAAACCGGAGATGGGTATTACGAATTTGAAACCCTGGACCCGGATAACAACCGATTGGAAGTAACCACGAAATTTTCCTAAATTGTGAAGCAAAGATTATTGTCAATTACAGGTAACATGAAAAAAGCTTTTCTCTTCTTCGGGTTAACTATTTTCTTTTTCCAATGTACTCATGATGAGGAAATTCAGCCTTCGCCCGTTTTAGACGAACTACTGAAATTAGGTGAAAATAATTCTATCAACCGCTATACCATTGATTGGGAAGATACGAAAGAACAAGTGTATGCGGTTTATAAAGATGTTGGTGAAGATCAGGCCATACGAAAATTCCTGGCAATATTGGGCGACAATCACAGCTATTATATTGCTGAAAATGGCAAGGGCATTAGTTCGTCCCAGATAAGGTGTGGCTCTCCGAATTCCAATATTTCAAATATTCCGGATAATGTGGGGTATGTGCAGGTAACTGGCTTTAGCGGATCATCCGTAGAAGGAATTGCTTTTGCCAATAATATTCAAAACATCATCAAAAATCAGGACAGTGAAAACCTCATCGGCTGGATCGTTGATCTGAATAGAAACACCGGAGGTAATATGTATCCCATGGTTGCCGGATTGGGTCCAATACTGGGCGATAATGTGCTGGGCTACTTTATTGACCCTGATAATGAAAAAATAGCGTGGGGCTATGACAATGGGAGTTCATATGCGTTATCAAGTAGCAATTCGGTTACTACCGTCAGTGAACCATACGCACTTATGAATACTAATGTGAAAGTAGCTGTCATTCTCAGCAACCAAACCGCAAGCAGTGGTGAGGCAACTGCTGTTTCTTTCATTGGCAGGCCCAATACCCGTTTCTTTGGCGAGGATACCTGCGGTCTTTCTACAGCCAACCGATCTTTTTCCCTCAATAGTGGAGGTACACTGGTACTTACCGTCTCTACCATGGCCGACCGAAACATGAATGCGTATGGCAGCCAAATCCAACCTGATGAATCTTTTGATGACATTCAGGCTATGAACAACCGGATACTCGAGTGGCTAAATGAATAATTTAGTGAACTTTGACAAAGCTTTCTATGCTCTGCATGTTTTGCTTTGTCAAAGTTAGCCCCATTAGTCCTAGTGGGGTCTGGGGCAAGCGACCCCGTGTAATCTTTTCCAAGCACAGACCTTTCAGCAAATTTGTTCCGTTCTGTGTGCCACGGGGTCGCCAAGACAGACCGGGGTTAGGAATTTTTTTAATGCACAAAAGACCGCTCTCTATGCACTAGGGAGGAAGTGATGAGGCAAGTCGAGAAACCCTGCTGAGACAGAAGTTTAAAAGCCTACCCACTACTCTTCCACCGAAAACTTATAAACCGTAGTAGATTGATAGGTTTCGTCCGGGTTGAGCACCGTAGACGGAAAATTGTCGTGATGTGGGGAATCGGGGAAATGCTGGGTTTCCAGGCAAACGGAAGAT
This sequence comes from Cyclobacteriaceae bacterium, assembly GCA_965230065.1. Classification (GTDB taxonomy): domain Bacteria; phylum Bacteroidota; class Bacteroidia; order Cytophagales; family Cyclobacteriaceae. The sequence goes on from OZ245942.1 coordinate 3,439,483, forward strand.
TGAGACCCATATACTTTGCCTCCCTTGCCCGTATCGGTACTTTTCAGGGAATTGGCGGTGTAAACCTGAATGCCCGGCTCGGTGGTGTATACTTCCATTACCCGCCCACTGGTGGGTTCAGAGAGGCGGGCAGCCAGGGCTAGTTCGCCTTCAGCTTTGTCTATCACATAGTTATGGTCATATCCGCCTACAAACTCAAGCTGTTGGTAATCGGCATCGATGCGGTCGCCAATGCGGGTAGGCTCGGTAAAATCCAGGGGTGTACCCTCCACACTTCTGATTTCCCCAGTGGGAATGGCATCTTCGTCTACTACGGTAAATTTATCAGCATTTACATACAAAATATGGTCATGTACACTTTCGTTGCCCTCTCCGGCCAGGTTAAAAAAGGCATGGTTGGTAAGGTTCATCACCGTGGGCTTGTCCGTACTAGCCGTATATTCCAGCTTCAGTTCGTTCTCATTGGTTACCGTAAACACTACTTTCACCTGCAAGTTGCCCGGGTAACCTTCTTCCCCGTCTTCCGATAGGTAACTCAGTTCTAATGTTTGCCCGTCAATCTGGTTGGCATCCCATACCCGAAAGCGAAAGCCTTTGTTGCCCCCGTGGATAGAATGTTCCCCGTTGTTTTTGGCCAGTTGGTAGGTGCTGTCATTCAGTGTGAATTGCGCGTTGGCAATGCGGTTGGCATACCGGCCCATGGTAGCCCCCAGCGAGGCGATGCCGTTGATGTAAGCGTCTGCTGATTCGTAACCCAGGTTTACATCGCCCAGGTTACCATGTTTGTCGGGCACTAAAATAGAAACGATTTTACCGCCATAGTTGGTGATTTGCACCACCATGTCTTTGTCATTTTTCAGGGTGTAAAGCCTAACGGGTTTTCCATCGTGTGTTACCTGAAAATTCTCAGATTTCACGGGTACGTAGTTTTGTGATTCGTTTGGTTGAGAGCATGACATGGCGAGGGTAGTAAGGAGTAAGGCAAATATAATTTGGGAAAAGTGATGCATAAATAATTAAGTTTTAGGTTGGGCGCTAAGATAAAAAATACAACTTTCTTTTACCTTATTCGTTTACTTAATCTTATTGCATTTCAGTTATTGAAGGCACTTTTTTTCATGTATATCACCATTCTTGCAAGAAGGCAACAAACCAACACTTCCATTAACTCCTGATATTATCGCTTCAGTACCTGACAAATTATCCCCATCATTGAATTTATTAATTTATCAAAAATATTATAATGACATTTAAAGATTTAGATCTCATCGATCCTATTCAGGACGCGTTACAAAAAGAAGGGTATGAAAAACCCACACCTATTCAGGCACAGGCCATTCCTGTAGTGCTTGAAAAGAAAGACCTGATTGGTTGTGCCCAAACGGGTACAGGAAAAACAGCGGCTTTTGCCATCCCTATACTGCAAACTTTGCATAAAGAGAAAAGCCATGAACAAGGGCGTAAACGTATCAAATCGTTGATATTAACGCCTACCCGCGAACTTGCCCTTCAAATTGGCGATAGTTTCAAGGCGTATGGCAGGTATACCGGGCTTAGTTCTGTAGTAATTTTTGGAGGCGTATCCCAAAACCCACAGACAGCAGCACTGAAAAAAGGTGTAGATATATTGGTGGCTACCCCCGGCCGATTGCTTGACCTGATGCAGCAAGGCTATATTGACCTGCATTCTATCAAAATTTTTGTGCTGGACGAGGCCGACCGCATGTTGGACATGGGCTTTGTGCATGATGTAAAGAAAATCATTGCCAAGTTACCAAGCAGAAGGCAATCGTTGTTCTTTTCTGCTACCATGTCGCCACCTATCATCAAGCTGGCCAATACCATTTTGGTAAACCCAGAAAAAGTACAAGTAACCCCGGTTTCATCCACTGCCGAAACAGTGCAGCAGGGTGTTTATTACGTGAACAAGAAAAACAAAAAATCCCTGCTCATCCACCTGCTAAAAGGGGAGGATATTGACAATGCGCTGGTTTTTACCCGCACCAAGCACGGCGCTAACAAAGTAGCCCGTGACCTTGATAAAGCAGGCATCAGTGCGGCGGCCATTCACGGCAATAAATCACAAAACGCCCGGCAAAACGCACTGAATAACTTTAAAGCGGGCAAAACGAGGGTGTTGGTAGCTACTGACATTGCTGCCAGGGGGATTGATGTAGACGAACTGTCGCATGTTATCAATTTTGAAATTCCCAACGTGCCCGAAACCTATGTACACCGCATTGGCCGTACAGGTAGGGCAGGGGCTGAAGGCGTGGCTTTTTCTTTTTGTGATGTGGAAGAAAAGGAATTCATCAGGGACATCAACAAACTCATTGACAAACCCATCCCAGCCATTGACGACCATCCTTTTCCCATGGATCATTCAGCGGTACCTGCTCAAGCAAAGGATAATGGTAACAGAAGGCCCGGCAATAAGGGCAAATCTTTCAATAAAGGAAAGAAGAAATGGAGCGGTGGGGGAGGAAACAGGTTTAAGAAAAAAGCCAGCTATTAAAACTGGCTTTCCAAGCATAGATGCGTCTGAATAAGGTAGATATTCTGTGCAAACGTATGGGTTGTGATGTGCGATTGCAAATGAAGTTTTCTTAACAATTTGGTCAATTAATGATAACCTTAGTGGATTGTTTCTGAGTAAAAGAAATATCACCTTTGAAACATATTGCTCATCTGCTTATTGAGCTGCTTCTTATTGCAAATGCCAGCGTCCTGCTGGCTTTTTTTATGCCCTTTTCGCAACTTTATTTTGAAATTCATGTTTAACCACTATATATTTGTCAATAAAATGACTGGCAGTCAGTGAAAACTTGAAATATGGGAATAGCAGAAAGAAGACAAAGGGAGAAAGAGCAGCGTGGCAACGATATTGTAGATGCGGCGGAAAAAGTGATTTTTGCCAAAGGGTACGAAAATGCCACCATGGATGAAATTGCCGAAGCAGCTGAGCTGAGCAAGGGAACCCTATATTTGTATTTCAAGACCAAAGAAGAATTATACCTGGCCATTGCCCTGCGAGGCAACCGGATTTTGCGGGATAGTACCACCAAAGCCATTGAGAAAGAAGCAACAGGAATAGACAAAGTAATTGCGACTGGAAAAGCTTATTTTGAAATGTATGAGAAACACCGCAACTACTTTGATGCCCTGAATTATATGGATAGCAAAGAGCTTACACCAGAGATGATGCACGAACGGCACGAGGCTTTTCAACGGAGTGAAGGCGTGTTAACATTGCTGGTAGAAATTATTGAACAGGGAAAGCAAGATGGCAGCATCCGAAACGATGTAGATGGATACATTCAGGCATTGCTAATCTGGGGTCAGGCCATGGGCGTAATCCAAATCCTGGCTTTCAAAGGATGCTTTCTTGAAGAAAACCTTGACATCAGGCAGGAAGATATGATTGAAGCGTTTTTCGTAACAATACGGCATGCTTTAGAACCTTAATATTTTTTTATATTTTTATGACTGTCAGTCAGTTATTTAAGTATAGCAAAAAATATACAGATAAGTTAAAATTTTCTTTTGATTGATACGACTCATAATTGAGTAAATAAAATATATAAATCATGAACACCTTTTGTACTTCCGAAAAAAAACAAATCACTGGCCTTTTTCCTCAATTTTACAGCATTCATTCATCTTGCATTTTCAACAGTTCACCCAAAAAATGGGAAGGTTCACTTAAAAATGGAAGAAGTTATTTATTCAGAAAGGACATATTTACACTGGAAAGTATACGGTTAGTTGGCCTTCTGCAGGGCTAAAAAAATTTTATCTGTATATGACTAATAGTCAGTATTTAAATTATAATAAATATAATTAACCATGAAACATAGACTAATACTTATCATATGCTCATTGATACTTTTTGTATCAATTTCCTATGCGCAGGTACCTTTTGCCAAAAGTTCGGTGTTAGAAAATTATGTACAGGAAGGCATTGCTAATAACCTGGCATTAAGCAGAGAAGAACTGGCCGTAAAGCAACAAATGCTGGCAATTAAAGAAGCTAAGGGTAGGTTTCTACCCAATGTGTCATTCAATGCTGATTATACTGTGGCAGGGGGTGGGCGCGCCATTCAGTTTCCCATTGGCGATTTGCTCAATCCTATCTACAATCGCCTGAATCAGTTGGGCGGGGCTTCCGATTTTCCCTCTAACCTGCCCAATGAGGAAGTGCAGTTTTTACCCAACAACTTTCATGATACCCGGCTCAGGGTGGTGCAGCCCATCATTAATACTGATTTGCACCATTCACTGAAGGCAAAGCGTTCTGAACTGGCCATGCAGGAAGCAAGCCGGGATGCTTTTGAAAACCAGTTGGTGGAAGAAATCAGGGTAGCATATTTCAACTATCTGCAAACCGAAGAAGTAGTTAGCATTTATGATAAAACGGAAGAAGTGCTCAAAGAAGTTTTGCGGGTAAATCAAAAACTGGTAGAAAACCACAAAGCTACCAAAGATGTGGTGTACCGTTCGGAGTTTGAGCTTAGTGAACTGGCCCAGCAGCAAGCACAAGCCTTGCGCGAGCGGGAAGCGGCCCGTAATTATTTTAATTTTCTGCTCAACCGTGAACTCACAGCACCTATTGCACTTGATGAAAACCTGAAGGAAAGTTCCTTTGTTGGGCCTTTTCCTGCTGACCTGGATGCCGTGGCGCTGCAAAACCGGAAAGAATTGCGCCAGCTTACCCATGCTCTTTCTGCTAATCATGAAGCCATTCAATTGTACCGGCACACCCGACTGCCCAGGCTTTCTGCCATGTTAGATGCCGGATATCAGGGGTTTGGCTATGAATTTAACGATGACCAAGACTACTGGATGGGCGCACTGTCTTTGCAATGGAACCTGTTCAAAGGCTTTCAAAATGATGCGAAAGTGCAGCAATTGACTGTGCAGGAAGAGATAATTCAGCAAAACTATACTGAACTGGAAAGACAAATTCAGTTGGAAGTGGCAGATAACCAGAACCAGCTGGAAGCCGCCCGTCGCTCTGTGCTGGCAGCCCGGAAAGGTACTGAAAGTGCATACCACAATTTTGACATTATCCAGAAAAAATACCGACAGCAACAGGCTACGATGCTGGAACTGCTGGATGCCCGCAACACCTTTACCCAATCACAAATAAATGCCACCATCGCTCATTACGATTATTTGAAAAAACTGGCGATGCTGGAAGGAAGTGTGGGTGGGGAAACGGCACTTAAATGAAGACGGAAGGTTTTGGAGGGCGGGCTTCCCAGCCCGCAAACTTCGAGACTGAACTTAATTCAGCATACACGGACTAGAAGTCCGTGCTCCGAACCTAAATCTACAATAACAATAATCAATTGAGTGTATAACGAAATGGGGGTACAAAGAAAAAAAACAAAGAACGTTCTCCCCGGATGAGCGCAGCGCCCGGCGCCCGGCGAATTCCGGCCACCGTGGCGCGGGGCCTCCTGCATCGCAAGTGGGAGATGCCGGCCACCGTGGCGCGGAATAAATCCGGCAACACGCCTTTTCTTTTTTGTTTTTAAGAATGTCCCCAATATGTTACGCACTCTAATCAATTAATCATTTACCCTAAAATCTAAACACCATGAACAAATACATAAACTTAGGCATATTGGCCCTTTTGACTGGAATAACCCTGAATAGTTGCCAAACTTCTGAAGCGCAACAAGACGCTTTCTCGGCGCAGGTAGAAGAGAAAGTAATCCCTGTAAAAGTAGCTGAAATAACTGCTACCGATGAACCCATCACCATAGAATCCAGCGGTGTATTGGCTTCCAAAACGGAAATGAACCTTTCGTTCAAAATTGGGGGCATCGTGGCAGGAATTTATGTGGATGAAGGGCATAAAGTAAAAGCCGGACAATTGCTTGCCAAACTGAACCAGGCCGAAATTAACGCGAAAGTAAAGCAAGCCAAAACCTCTTTGGATAAAACGGCCAGGGATTTAGAACGCATAGAAAATCTTTATCAAGACAGTGTGGCTACGCTGGAGCAAAGACAAGACGCCCTCACTGCCTACGAAGTATCAAAGGCCACTTTGGAAGTAGCACTTTTTGACCAAAAACATGCCACCATTTATGCGCCTGCTAATGGCAAAATATTACGCAAACACGTGAATGCCAACGAACTGGTATTTCCCGGTACGTCCATTCTTGAATTTGCCAGCACCAACCAGGACCATGTCATCCGGATTGGGGTATCTGATAAAAATATCGTGCGTGTGCAGATGAACGATTCGGCCCGGGTTTCTTTTGATGCTTATCCTTCGGTAGCATTTCCTGCTTACATATCTGAAATAGCAGAAAGTGCAGATGAACGCACCGGCGTATTTGAAATTGAACTCACGGTGAAACCTGTGGGAAAGTATGTCCTTAAAAATGGATTTATCGGTAAGGTAAAAATCTTCACTTCGCCCCAGCAAAAATACTTCAAAATCCCCATGGATGCCCTGGTAGAGGCCGACCATGACCAGGTTTCCATCTATGTAGCTGAAGAAAATACCGCCAAAATGGAGCACGTAAAACCCCTGCAAATAGGCAACAATTACTTCACCACGCCCGCCATCGGCACAGAATCCAGCAAGACGATTATTACTTCCGGAGTGGCTTACCTGAAAGAAGGAGATAAAATCAGAGTTCAAAAATAAGGGCATAGAGCATGTGGCAAAGGAGTAAGCGGTACGCTAATATTTTGCCCCATGCCCTTTGCAAAAAAACATAAAACTTTAAACCCAATACTAAAAACTAATTGGCATGAAACTTCCCGCATTTGCAATAAAAAATTACCAGTTCATTATCATTCTGGTAGCGTTGGTATTTTTCTACGGACTTTCTTCCTACTTCTCTATGAAGCGTTCGGAAGACCCAATGGTGAAAGGGCCCTGGTACAATATCCTTGTCATCTATCCGGGCACAGCCCCGCAGGATATGGAAGAGCTTATCGTAGACCCCATTGAAGAGGCCATCAATGAGCTTGAAGAAATAAAGAAAATAAACACCGTGGTGGAAGAAGGGCTGGTACACATCCAGGTAGAGGGGGAATGGGGCATTGATGTAGACGATAAATTTGACGAAATTGTGGCCGAGGTCAATACCCTGAAACCTTCCTTACCACAGGATATTTTCAAAATAGAAGTAGAAAAACAATCGCCACAGGAAGTAGCCATTTTACAACTGGCCTTAAGCTCCGAAACAGCTTCTTACAAACGCATGCAGGAAGTGGCCGAAGCCCTGGAAGACGAGCTGGAAAAAGTATCCGGCGTGCGCACTGTAGATGTAGAGGCTTATCCTGATGAAGAAGTGCGGGTGGCGCTTGATTTCCAGAAAATGGCCAATCAGCATGTGGCGCTCAGTCAGGTCATTAACACATTGCGTGGTAATAATGCCAATTTGCCTGGTGGCAGCATAAAAGCCGGAGGCCGCGCCTTTTCCGTAGAAACCAGCGGAGGGTACAAAACCCTGGAAGAACTGGAAAAAACAGCCGTCACCGCCAGCAATGGCAAACTGGTTTACCTGAAAGACATTGCCGATGTATCTTTTGATTACGAAGACCAGCAGTACTACGGACGCTTCAATGGCAATCCATCTGTTTTCCTCTCGGTAACGCAGAAGGAGAATGTCAATATCCTGGATGTATCGGAAGCTCTGAATACGACCATTGCCCGGTTTAATGCCGAGCTGCCCGAAGGCATGAGTGTACACAAGGTATTTGAGCAGGCTCCATCGGTGGATAAACGCATCAATGGCTTTGTGGCAAACCTGGGGCAGGGCGTGGCCCTCATCGGCTTTATTGTATTGCTGTTTTTGGGCTTGCGTTCTTCCATTGTCATCATGACGGTGATTCCTGCTACCATCATCATTGCTACCGGATTGCTCAACCTTTCCGACTTCGGTTTGCACCAGATTTCCATCGTGGGGCTGGTCATCGCTCTCGGGCTTTTGGTAGATAATGCCATTGTGGTGGTAGAAAATATCAATCGCTTTATCAAAGAAGGTTTTCCACTCAAAGAAGCAGCGGTGAAAGGCACCCAGGAAGTGGGCACGGCCGTTGTCAGCTCTACCATCACCACCGTACTTTCTTTCATGCCCCTTGCCATCATGAACGACAGTGTGGGGGAGTTTTTGCGGGCCATGCCCCTTGTGGTGATTTTTGCCCTGGTAATTTCTTTGCTGCTGGCGCTTACTTTCACGCCCATATTATCCGGAAGCCTGTTGAAAGCCAAAAGTGCTGCCAAAGTGCGGTGGACCGACCGGCTCATCAACCGGATGATTGGCGGGGTTTATAAAAAAGCCCTCAACTTTGGTTTGCGCAGGCCGGCCATTACCCTAACCATTGCCGTGCTTACTTTTGTGGGGGGAATCGCTTTGTTTCCGTTGGTGGGCGTAAGCCTTTTTCCGGTAGCTGACAAACCTTTGTTGCTGGTAGATATTGAAACACCCAAAGGCAGCAACCTGGACAAAACCAACGAGGCTGCAAGATATGTGGAAAGCGTAGTGGATACGATGAATTTTGTAACCGGGTATGCGAGCAATGTGGGGCATGGCAATCCGCAGATTTACTACAACCGTTTCTCAAAAAGCTTTACCCGCAACTATGCGCAGGTGCTGGTAAATTTGGAAGAATACCGGGAGGATAAGTTTTACACCACCCTCCATCATTTGCGGGATGTTTTTAGCCAGTACCCGGAAGCCCGGATTACCATTTCTGAACTGAAACAGGGCGTGCCCATTGAAGCCCCCATCGCCATCAAAGTTTTAGGAAAAGATTTGAATACAATCAAAACTATTGCTGCGGATGTAGAAGCCATGGTCAAAAATACCGAAGGCACCATCAACAGCTACAATCCGCTGGAAATTGATAAAACTGACATCAAAGTAGACATCAATCGGGACAAAGCTGGATTGATTGGGTTGTCATTGTACGATATTGACCTGGCCGTGCGTACCAGTCTCACCGGGCTTTCGGTAGATGAAATGACGATGGATAATGGGGATAATTTTGACATCGTAGTGCGCCTGCCTTTTGACAAACAACTGACGCTGGACGATTTCAATAAAATATATACCACCAATATTTCCGGGGATAAAGTGCCCCTCAACCAGGTAGCCAGCCTGCAATTTCAGCGCAGCACTTCCCAGATTGACCATTACAATACCGAAAGGACGGCCACCATCACGGCTGATATTTTAGATGGCTACAACGTAATGGAAGTTACCCAGCTAATCCTGACCCAACTGGAAGCCTATGATTTCCCGGAAGGTTATGGTTACCATCCGGCGGGTGAGTATGAAGAGCAACAGCAGTCGTTTGGCAATACCGGGCAGAGCCTGCTCATGGCCCTGGTCGCCATCTTTGCCGTGCTGGTGATGCAGTTCCGTTCCTTCTCCCAGCCGATGATCGTATTTTCGGCCATTCCGCTGGCTTTTACAGGCTCCATTGTAGCCTTGTTCATCACAGGCTGGACGTTCTCTTTCTTCGCTTTTGTTGGGTTTACCAGTCTGGTAGGTATTGTCATCAACACCTCCATCATCCTGATAGACTATACCAATCAGTTGCGGGAAAGCGGCATGAGCATGGTGCATGCCATCAAGAAAGCTGCCGAAACCCGCTTCAAGCCCATCGTACTCACTACACTGACCACCATTTTGGGCTTGTTGCCACTCACCCTTTCATCAGGAGATTTGTGGCCACCCTTGGGCTGGACTATTATTGGCGGAATGGTCTCTTCCACTTTCCTTACTTTGCTGGTTGTGCCTGTGTTGTACAAATTATTTACCAGGGAGAAGAAGAAGGAAGAGGTAATGGTGACGGCTTAGGAGGGGCAAAAAGTATCAATGTTTTTTAAAAAATGAAGCAGGTTGCTTTTATGAAAGTTACTTTGATCACAAAAAATAAGTTTGCCTCCGCCGACGGTCGGCAGTAGTAAAATAGAAGTAATTTGCCTCTGCCGACCGTTGGTTTGTGTGCATTTAAGGTAAGTTGTCATGATTTGGTAAAAAATACCTGCCCGGGCCAGTCAGCCTACTGGAACGCTTAGGTTGGCTGCCTTTTTCCCTTTTCAAAACCCACTTTTTTCGTATATTCAGCCCATAAAAGATAGGAAGTAATACCCAATAAAGAATAATGACCACCTGTAGGCAGTTTATCTGTTATGAATAGCGTGTTTTTTCCGGAATAGGGGTATAGGCGCTACTTATTATAATAGAAATAGACGCTATGCGTCTATACATTCGTTAGACATAATTAACAAATATGAAATTTCTCTTTAATTATAACACCACCCTTAGGTAAAAAGGAAGAAAATTACGAAAACATCAAACTCGACTAATACTAGTGATAGATCAATGGATAAATAGAAATAAACGAAACCCAAATCCAAATAAATTTGAAATATATGATTTGAGTGAATCAAACCCTATTGATTCAAACATTCTCGAATACTTATCTAAGGAAACTCTTGTACAATACAGGAGTCTTAAATGGATAAAAGAAAGATACAAAACAGAGGACAAAAGTGAGTTAATTAAATATTTATATGATTCAGTTTTCCCTTCTACTACAAATCAAATAAATAAAAATGTTAGACAGGGCGATTTTGGAGAAATTCTATCAACTCTAATAGTAGAAAAATTTCAAAATCTAAAAGTGCCGATCTCTAAGCTAAGATATAAATTCAACAAAGACAGATCTGTTTTTTGTACAGATTTAGTTTCAATAAATCAAGGAGAGGTAATTACTGATATTAAATACTATGAGGTAAAAACAAGAATCACATATGCAAAAGACACAGCTAAAAAAGCATATGAAGGTTTAGCTAAAGATGAAGCTAAACTAGACGAAACGATAGCTGACTTTTTAGACAGATTATACTTCGAACAGGCAGAAGTTCTTAATCAAGCAGGTAATTCTGAAGAGGCGGAAACTTTTTACAAAATTTCGAAACAATTCGGAGAAATAGTAAGAGACCCAACTAAGTTCAATCGCAGTTTTGAAATTGTTTTAATAATTGAAAAAAATGTATTCAATGAAGAAATGATAAATGAATTAAATGGAATGTCAATTCTACTCAGTCCTATTGAGGTTTCAATCTTTTTGGTTGATAATTTAAAGCACCTAGTCTCAGATGTATATCAAGGTGCTGAGCATGAAGCTATCAAGTTTGTCTACTCTTAATTTTAAATTTTGCCTATATGACCCGAGAAGAATATTTTAGTGAAATCGAAAGTAGCTTATCCTCTTCAATGGATGTCTATAAATTTAAGAATGATATCAAACAAATATTCGCTTGGAGAATTGGGGCTGAGTTTAATAGGACATATGATGAGTTATATGTTTGGAGAAGGGCATTATTTCTATCTACCAATGCTGCAAAACTTATTAGAGAAGACTCAGAAAATAATATAGCTTTAAAAGCATTTAAAGTTTCTGCAGAAGCATATGAATATTTGGGAGAAATATCTGAACAGCTTGATAAACCATTTTGCAAAATATTATCAGCGTTATGTTATGATATAGCTGGTTATCAAGCAAACGCCTTTTGCTTGCTTGTAAATTTAATAAATGAATCTAATGGAGAATTCTATAATGTTGTTCGTACAGAGGATTTCAATTCAGATTTATCTGATGAAAATTACATACTCAAACACATTCAACTTATACTCTTAAAAAAGATTCCTTTTGGATTTCAAATAAATCGGAAATCTGAGAATCCTGAAGCTTGTGAAGATCAAATTGGAATTTCTTTATTTGATCAAGCTATCTATAATTGGTATCAACACATTTTAAGGGGTGGTTTAAATTCTTCGATTGCATATCTTCAAAATGCTTACTTATATTATTTAAACAAAGGCAATGCCTTTATATCTCATTTATTGTATTTGTTGATATGTAGATTTGATAGGTATTCTAAGAGATCTATTTGGAATAATTTATTTCCTCCTGGCTCTTCATATAGTAATATTTGGTCAAAGTATATTCGCTTACTTGCCAATGACTTTTACAAAAAATTTAAGATCAAAGATCCAGAGGATAGAAACTCCATTTTTGAATTTTGGATATCTCAGTTACAAGCTGTACAGCAAGGAGTTTTGACAAGTGACCAAAGTTTTGTTTTGCAGATGCCTACAAGTGCTGGCAAAACCTTTATAGCCGAAATAGCCATACTAAGCTCCTTAATTAATAATGAAGGGAAAAAATGTATTTATGTAGCTCCATTTAGAGCACTCACTAATGAAAAGGAAGTAGAATTATCACATAATCTTTCTAAACTTGGATACAATGTTTCTTCATTATCAGGGTCTTATGAAATAGATGAGTATCAAAATTTCATATTAGAGTCCACAGATGTACTCATAGCTACTCCTGAAAAATTAGACCTTCTATACAGATTAGATCCTTCATACTTTGACGCTGTTTCTGTTTTAGTGATTGACGAAGGTCATATTATCGGAAATTTAGATGAACGATCATCTTTGCTTGAATTCTTAATCATTAGGTTGAAATCAAAAATTGAAAACCTAAAAACACTATTCATTTCAGCTGTAATGCCTATTGATGATGGAGTGAGTTTTTCAAAATGGGTAAGCAGAAATGAGGACCATATCATTTCATCTCCGAGTTATATTGATGAAACTGAATGGCAACCTACTCGAAAAATCATTGGAAAATTTAAATGGGTAGGTGAAACTTCAAGTACGATTACATATAATGAAATAAATACAGAAGAGGGTTCAAATGTGGAGGCTTTTGTAACCAATTTAATTAAAGTTGATAAAATAGGTAGACGAAAATTTCCTAAAAAGGGTAATAAATCTCATGCAGCTGTTGCATTAGCTTATAAACTGAGTGACGCAGGAAATGTATTAGTATTTTGCTCAAGACCTGATTGGGCACTATCTGTCTTAAAAACCTTCTTATACTTATTTGAGTCATTGAACAAGGCAGATGAGGAGATCAAAGAAATATTCTCTGAAAATCATGAGTCCCTATCATGTTATCTTTCGATAAAATGGTTAGGTAATGAACATTTGATAACTAAATGTTTGAAAAGAAATATAGGAATCCATTATGGAGACTTACCTGAGCCTCTAAGAAAAGCCATTGAGCAAGATTATAAATCTGGGGTTATAAAAGTTCTTATCAGCACCAATACAATAGGGCAAGGGCTAAATTTCCCGATTAAGAATTTAATAATACATTCATTAGATATAGACCCTCAAAAAGGTTTGAAGGTTGGAGTACGTGACTTTTGGAATATTATAGGAAGAGCGGGAAGAGCTGGTAAAGAGACAGAAGGACAAATAATTTTCTTATCAATTACAAGAAGTGATGAATCAAAGTATGAGGAATATTTAAACAAAGACAATTTCGAAAAAGTTTCCAGTCTCTTTGCAATTTTAGCTAAGCTTAGGCTTAATTCAAGGTGGGTTTCCCCTAATTTAGTAGACATTCAGTTAAGCAGCAGTAGATATTGATTTTTTCCACTGATGCTCATATTCTATCGGACTCATATATTCAATTGCAGAATGTTTCCTCTTTCGGTTATACCATACCTCAATATACTCGAAGATATCTTGTTTAGCCTCAGTATGGCTCGAGTAATTTCTACGGTAAACCAACTCCCGTTTCAAAGTGGCAAAGTAACTCTCTGTTGGGGCATTATCGTAACAGTTTCCTCTACGGCTCATGCTACACCTTATTCCCTTTTGTTCAAGAATCCGTTGGTAGTCATAGCTCGCATATTGGCTTCCTCTATCGCTGTGATGTATCAATCCTTTCACTGGATTTCGTACCATGATTGCCATCCGCAATGCCGTTATGACCAGCGTTCGCTCTAAAGTGGACGCCATAGACCAGCCGATAATACGTCGAGAAAACAAATCAAGTACAATAGCCAAGTACAGCCAACCTTCTTTTGTCCAGATATACGTAATATCAGTGGTCCATACCGCATCAGGTCTGCTTGCTTCAAATTGCTGATCTAGTAGATTAGGGGCTACAGGAAGATGATGATTTGAGTCTGTCGTCTTGGTAAACTTCCTTTTCTTTTCCACCGCAATACCATTGAGCCGCATTAAGCGGGCAATGCGGTTCTTACCACATACTACTCCCATAGTTTGTAATTCAGCATGTACCCTGGGACTACCGTAGCTTTGACGACTTTGCTGATGTATATCTCTGATCTGTTCCACTAATTGTCTGTTTTCTCGGCTACGATTGCTCTCAGGTCGTGTTAACCATGCGTAATAACCACTCCTTGAAATTTGTAGTACTCTGCACATAGCAGTAATGGAAAAACACCCATCATATTCTTGAACAAATTGGTATCTTAGCGTGGGTGAATACTGAAGATACCAACCGCCTTTTTTAGTATCTCCACCTCCTCTTGAAGACGTCTGTTCTCTCTCTTCAATTGAGTCATTTCCTCATCCCGAGGGTTTTTACCCGAAAACGCTTTCTTTCCCTCTTCTTGTAATTCCAGTTTCCAGCGGCGTAACATACTCATGTGAATTCCTAGATCACGAGCTACTTGGCTCTTACTACCATTACTCTCTGAGAGGCGAACTGCCTCCTCTTTAAATTCTTTGGTATACTTTCTTCTAGTTCTCATATTTGACACTGATTTGGTTACTAATTTACTCTTTTTTCAGTGTCTACTTTAACGGGGGAAGACCAACAATGGCTACTGCCTGTGGCCAACCAGGACAACAGATTATTCGGTAAAAAATTCTCCCTGGAAAGACGGCAAAGGAGATGTGGTTGCTGAATTTGTAAAAGCCTGCCGAAAATATGACATGAAAATCGGATTGTATGTGTCGGGAGGAGATAAGCATTTTGGCTGTACCAGTACGCCCGACCCCCAGGGAGAGAGAAAGCTTGTGGGAGATATTCACCAATATTTCCCTGTATTTATGGAACAATTGAGAGAATTGCTGACCGGCTATGGGGAGATTTCCTATGTCTGGTTCGATGGAGCTTATGACCCATTTGGATGGGATGTAATGGATACTGAAACCATGCAGCCGCTGGGCACCGCCTATGGAGATGCTATTCGTTCTATGGTGAAGCATTTACAACCCAATGCGGTGGTGATGGGGGGTACAAAACCGGATGTGCGGTGGTCAGGGAGCGAACAGGGGTGGGCTGCTTATCCCCTGTGGAATGTGGTGAAACCCGGGGAGGGGCTCGAACATTGGGTAGGTCCTCAAAATGCAGGCTGGATCCCTGCCGAGGCCAACCTGCATACCAGAAAAACCTGGTTTTGGACTCCTGACTCGGACAAAACATTAAGGGATATTCCTTTCCTGATGAATGTGTATTTTGAATCCATCGGCCGGGGGAGCAATCTTTTAGTCAATATGACCCCAGATACCACCGGGCTGATCCCCAAAGCCGAGGTAAATCGGCTATCAGAATTCGGAGAGGCGCTTGAAAGCACATTTGGCAAACCTGTAGGAAGTGCAAATACAGGAAAATCATCAAGTAAGTATTTCATCGACCTTCCAAAAAAGCAGCTCATCAATCTTCTGGTGATAGAAGAGGCTATCCAACATGGTCAATACATCAAGCAATATAAAGTTGAAGCATTTTCAGCTGGAGAATGGAATATAATAGCTGAAGGGCAAAGTATTGGAAGGAAAAGAATCCAGGTTTTTAAAGTTATAGAAACGGATAAAATCAAACTTTCTCTCACAGGTCAAGAGGATAAGATGACAATCAAAAGTTTTACAGTTTACAAAAGTGAAATTTTAAACTAATGAATTCCAATCCATTTCATATGGTGAGAAACATGAGACTGCAGATAGCCATATTATTTGTCTCCGCGATATCATTTTTACACTGCTTTGAGGCTTTTTGCACCCAAAAAACAAGACCCAATATCATTTATTTTTTGGTTGATGATATGGGATGGCAGGATACATCTGTTCCCTTTTGGAAACATAAAACAGATTTGAATAAGCGGTATAAAACAACCAATATGGAGAGACTGGCACAACAGGGGATGAAATTTACGCAGGCCTATGCAAATTCTTTATGTTCACCAACAAGAGTAAGTTGGATGACAGGTATGAATGCAGCTCGCCATAAGGTAACCAACTGGACCCTGTTAAAAGACAAATCTCCGGATAAGGATCATCCTACCTTGGAAATGCCCGAATGGAATGTGAATGGCTTAAATCCAGATCCTCATTCTCATACTGAGAACACATATCATGCTAAAACATTACCCATGTTCCTGAAAGAAGCAGGATATATATCTATTCATGTGGGTAAAGCACACTTTGCAGCAAAAGGAACAGCGGGTGAGGATCCGGTTAACCTGGGATTTGGCATCAATGTGGCGGGCCATGCGGCAGGGGCACCCCAGTCATATTATGCAAGAGATAACTTCGGAAATGATCACCCTGAGCATGGAGAAGTTTGGGGTGTTCCGGGGCTAGAGAAATATCATGGTAAAGACCTGAATCTGACAGAGGTACTCACTATGGAAGCTATTAGAGCAATGGAAAATGCTGCAGCAGTTAATAAACCATTTTTCTTATACATGTCTCATTATGCTATTCACGGCCCCTGGATGAAGGATGAGAGATATTTTCATAATTATGAAAATACAGGTTTAAATATGTTCGATGCTATTTATGCTTCAATGATTGAAGGAATGGATAAATCATTGGGGGATATCATGGATAAATTAATTGAACTAGGGATTGAAGATAACACCATTATTGTGTTTATGACTGATAATGGAGCTCCACAACAGGCTACAATAAATTATCCATTGAGAGGTCATAAGTTAGATCCATATGAAGGGGGAATTAGGATTCCGTTTATAGTTAAGTGGCCCGGTATCGTCAACCCGGGTTCCACTAGTCACCTCCCGCTTATTGTTGAGGATATCTTCCCTACATTTCTCGAAATGGCAGGCATTTCAAGTTCTCAGAAACCGGAATACTCAATCGACGGCAGAAGCTTTATTCATGTATTAAAAGGGACAAGGAGTCCTACTGGCAATCAACGTCAATTTATCTGGCATTTCCCACATTATTACAGTAATGAACCCTATAGCGCTATTCGAGAGGGTGATTGGAAACTGATTTACCGATATGCTGATTCCACAGTGGAATTATATAATATCCATGAAGACATCAGTGAAAGCAGGGATTTGGCTTCTATAGAGAACTCGAAAACCAGGGAAATGAGCAAAAAATTAAGTGATTATCTAAGAAAAGTTGGTGCCGCTTTGCCATTGGTAAAAGAAACAGGGCAGCCTTGTAAACTAGCAGATGAAATATAAATACAAATACAAGAACTATGAAAAATGTGATTAATTATGTGACATTCCTTCTTCTGATTATGTGGATTACTGCATGTAGTAATAAAGCTATCCAAGAAAATAAGGTTGAATCAGCAAAGCTGACAAATCAAAAAGATGAAGGATCAACAACCGCTGAATGGACTCATCCTTTGACTAAAATGGGAAGGCTAAATTCACCCCTGGTGGAGGTGCAACCCTTCATTCTGAACGGTGAGTTTTATTTGCTGGAGAACTGGCGATCGCGTTGGGATTGGCCAGGACAACCAAGTATAGCTGCTGGAAAGAATGACGAAATGTGGATTGCCCACCTTCCAAACGGCCCTGAGGACTATGAGGGTAGGCAATATATTTCAGCAGCACTAAAAGGAAATACATTGGGTACGGCTATCGTGTGGGAAGACAAAGTGTATGTTTTTGGTGTAAATGAGGGAAGTGACCGCCAATATGTGGAGATGACCTGGTCTGAAGATTTGAAAACCTGGTCGGATCCGGTTAAGGTTTTGGATAGTCCCAAGGGTAAAATATTCAATGTATCACTAACTAGAGATGATCAGGGCTTTGTATTCTTATGGGAAACAAATGCAGTGGGTAAAGCATTCACCATGTGTTTTGGTCGCATCAATAATCTTACTGATAATTGGAACGAGCATATTATTGAAAATGCAATTTATGGGCAACATAAATATACTGGAGGCCCTGAAGTCATTTATGCTAATGGTTGGTACTATTTACTCTATCTGGAGGCTTTAAATCCCGGATACGAGACACGAATAACACGTTCAAAGGATTTGATTAGTTGGGAGGATGCTCCATTGGATCGTCCATTTATCCCATTTAACAGGGATCAAAGAAATTTACCCTTACACGATCCGGAAGTGCAGGAAATTAATGCATCTGACCCTGGTGTAACTACCTATAAGGGGCAAGTCATCATCTATTTTACAGGAGGCATACAGAAGCGTGGTGGTGACCTGCAATGGGCAAAATTTAATGGGTCCATTCACAGTTTAATGAGTGGTTTTTTTCCTCAAACCAATTGATAGAAAGGTATACCTGTTAATAACATAAATAGTAACTTCTTAATGAAGACAAAATTCAAAAATCTAGTTATTTTAATTCTTATTTACATAGTACTTGCACCTTCTTGTATCTCCCAAACATCGGACAATAATAAAGAGGTTCTTCCAACTAACCAGAATGAGAACCGTGACCAAAAAATGAAATGGTGGCGGGAAGCTAAATTCGGACTGTTTATTCACTGGGGAGTTTATGCTGTACCTGCCGGAATGTATAAGGGGAAAAAGGTCGATAGAGTTAGTTCGTGGATTATGCAACATGAACATATACCAGTCAAGGAATATATGGAATATGCGGACCAATTTAACCCTATTGAGTATAGACCAGAGGAGTGGGTTGATTTGGCAGTTGAAGCAGGAATGAAGTATTTGGTAATTACTGCTAAACATCATGAAGGTTTTTCATTATACGATTCAAAAGTATCGGAATGGGATGTGGTTGATGCCACTCCTTACGGTAAAGATCTTCTGGAGCCACTAATTGAAAGTTGTCGAAAAAAAAATATAAAGGTTGGATTGTATTACTCACATTCAGTTGATTATGTACATCCAGGTGGGGAAGTACAATCATTAGATTTTAAACCGGGGGGGCATTGGGATCCTATTCAGAAGACCAAGGATATGGACTCATATTTTAAAGATATTGTTGTGCCTCAGGTTGATGAAATTCTTACAAAATATGGTGAGATAGATATTTTGTGGTGGGATGGTGGTGGTTGGTATAATGTCAACAGGGAGAGAGCTGATATGATTTTGCAAGTCACAAATAAATATCCCAATCTAATTATGAATAATAGGTTGGGAGGTGACTATTCAGGAGATTGGAAAACACCAGAGCAATATATTCCAGCTACAGGACTTGATTATGATTGGGAAACCTGTATGACAATGAACGATACATGGGGTTACAGAAGCTGGGATCATAATTGGAAGAGTACAGAAACTCTAATTTATAATCTTGTTGATATTGTGAGTAAGGGAGGAAACTTTTTACTCAATATTGGTCCCAGGGCTGATGGAACGATACCAGAGGCTAGCATTGATAGACTTAAGGGGATTGGAAAATGGATGTCTGTTAATTCAGAGAGTATTTATGGTACAACAGCCAGTCCTTTCGAAAAATTGCCATGGGGGCGATGTACTAAAAAGGTTGGGAGTAATGGTACACAACTATATTTCCATATTTTTAATTGGCCTGATGATGGTAAATTACGTGTGCCCAGAATTAATAATCAAATTAGGGAAGTTTACTTACTCGGAGACAAAAATAAAGTCCAATGTTCAATAAAAGTCCTTGGACATGAGCTTGAAATAACTTTACCAGATAAACCCGATGACCAAATAAGCCCGGTTATCAGGATGAATATTGACGGTTATCCGGAAGTAATGAATCCACCCATAATACATGCGGAGGCGGGTGTTCTGTACGACCAAATGAAAGTGTTCCTTCGAACTAGTGATCCTAATGTAGATATTCGTTATACCAGAAATGGAAGTATGCCTGGTAAACACTCTTCACTTTATGAAGAAGATAATCCGATTCTATTAACAGATAATACCACAATTAAGGCAGCCTTTTTTCAGGATGGGGTTCGAGTAAGTGATGTGCGAGAGAGACAATTTATCAAAGAAAATCCAAAAGCGGCTATTCAAGTAGAAAACGTAAGTAGGGGGTTGAAATATCAATATTTTGAGGGATTGTGGAGCAAAGTACCAGACTTTGATATGCTTAAACCTCTGCGTGAAGGAATTGTGTATTTCTGCGATGTCAGTAAAGGTATGAAAAATGAACTATTCGGTATGCGTTTTTCTGGCTATATCAAAATACCAGAAACCGGAGTTTACAAATTTTATGCAAAATACAATGATGGATGTAGTATTAGTATTGGAGAGCAGCAAATACTTAATTCAGGGCGTGGTGTTGTAGATTCTGAAATCAAACGGCAGGCCATTGGTACTCCAATTGTTCTGGAAGAGGGATTCCATCCAATTACTGTTGATTATTTTCAGCGAATTGATCATGCTGTTTTGGGTCTGTTTTGGTCTGGGCCAAATTTCACAAAGCAACCTGTTGAAGCTCAAGTTCTCTTTCACGAGGATTAACTATGACATATAATAATACTATGAAGTTAAAAGGTAAGTTGATAGTCCTTTTTATGGGACTGATTGCTATCTCTTGCAACCTGGAAAACAATAATATAGCTGAATCCAGCCAATCTGGAATAGAAGAGAAGAAGTCTGGGGTTCATGAAAATTGGAACCATCCATTAACTAAAGTGGAAAGGCTTAACTCCTTAATAACAGAGCCTGAACCTTTTGTTTTTAACAATGAATTCTATTTACTTGAAAACTGGCGTACTAGTTACCTGCCAGGTCCGAGAAAAGATGTTAAAAGTGAGGAAATATGGATAGCTCACCTGCCTAATGGTCTGGGAGATTACGAAGGTCGTACATACTTATCTACTCCTCTGAAAGAGAATAGTTTAGGGACTGCTATTGTGTGGGAAGACAGGGTTTATGTGTTTGGCGTCAATGGAACAAATAACCGGAAATATGTGGAAATGACCTGGTCTGAGGATTTGAAAAATTGGTCGGAACCCGTAAAAGTTTTTGACAGTCCTGCAGGTAAGATATTTAATGTATCACTGACACGGGATGATAAAGGATTTGTTTTTCTATGGGAAACAGATGGCCTGGGTAAACCCTTCACTATGTGTTTTGGCCGCCTTAATAGCCTTACGGATAATTGGAACGATCATATCATTAAAGATGCGACATATGGTGAGAATAAGTATACCGGTGGCCCAAAGGTGATTTATGCAAATGGTTGGTATTATCTTCTTTATTTGGAATCATTAGAGGTAGGTTGGGAGACTCGAATAACCCGTTCACAGGATCTGATTAAATGGCATGATGCGTTGGAAGATCGACCTTTCCTGGCGTACAATGTGAATCATAAGAATCTTCCATATAGAGATCCTGAAGTACACGAAATAAATGTGTCAGATCCTGGTCTGACTTTTTACAATGGACAGACTGTCGTTTATTTTACCGGTGGAATCCAACAAGAGGGTGCTGATTTGCAGAGGGCAATATTCAATGGCACAATTCAGGAATTACTGGAAAGTTTCTTCCTCGATTCATTCAAGAAAAAACCATTGCGTTTTGGTATGGTCACTGGTATCAAACCTGAGAAAATAGCCTATTATAAAGAGCTGCACGCCAATACCTGGGAAGGGGTATTGAAGAAAATAAAAGAATGCAACATAGAGAATTATTCTATCTATCTCCAAAAATTAGGGGACAAATACTTTCTGTTCAGCTACTATGAATATGTAGGCAATGATTATGAGGAAGATATGGAAAAAATTGCTGCAGATACTACCACCCAACGCTGGTGGCAGGAAACCGATCCTTGTCAGCTTCCACTTCCGGAAGCCGCAGCCCAAAACCAGGTATGGACCACAATGGAAGAGGTGTTTCACACTGACTAAAATCAATCATGAAAAAGAGAACTACATATTTCATGTTTGCCCTGTTGATGGTTACCCCCTTACTATCAAAAAGCCAGGAAAGGCTCAAGAGAGCGGAAAGTTTCTTTGGTTTCCACTTTGATTTTCATGCAACGGCAAAGGACCAGGAACTTGGAAAATACTTTGATGAAAGTCTGTTAGACACTTTTCTGTTGCGCACGCAGCCCGATTACATACAGATTGATAGCAAAGGGCATCCCGGCTTCTCCAGTTATCCGACCCAGGTGGGATATTCAGCGAATAGTTTTATGAAAGATCCTATGAGAATCTGGAGGGATATTACGGCCAAACATAATATTCCGCTGTATGTACATTATTCAGGCTTATGGGATGCCAAGGCCATCGGTGAGCACCCCGAATGGGCCCGGATTAACTCCGACGGCTCAATAGATTCAACCAAAGCAGCTTATCTCAGCGATTATGCAACAACACTTTTAATTCCTCAACTAAAAGAAATGATTGATGTATATGGCATAGACGGAGCCTGGGTAGATGGGGATTGCTGGGCCACTGCCCCCGATTATTCTCCAGCCGTAATGCAGGGATTTATACAGGAAACAGACATCAAAAAAGTTCCGCGCAATCCCAATGATAAAAATTATAAGCATTGGCTTGACTACAATCGCCTGGTTTACAGAAGGTACCTGAAAAATTACATTGATAAGTTGCATCAGTATAAACCTGAGTTTCAAATCGCCAGCAACTGGGCCTACTCTTCCATAATGCCGGAAAAAGTGGATGTGGATGTTGATTTTCTTTCTGGTGATGTATCCGGTCAGAACGGAGTCTATAGTGCGGCATTTCAGGCGAGGTGTTTGGCCTTGCAGGGAAAACCATGGGATTTGATGGCATGGGGATTTGTGCCTATCGACTTTATGGGAGGGATTCATAGCCCTAAGTCGCTGGTGCAATTGCAACAGGAAGCTGCTGAGGTAATGGCAATGGGAGGGGGATTCCAGGTATATTTCCAACAAAACAGGGATGCTTCTTTCAGAACCCTTGATACGGAGGCTATGGTGAAACTGGCAAACTTTTGCCGGGAACGACAGCCTTTTTGCCAGTACAGCGAAATTGTTCCGCAGATAGGCATGTGGTATTCTCAGGAAGGCTGGAAGCAACATTTCAACGGAGTATATGGAGGTGGAGGGTATGCCAATATGGAAGGGATTGCAAATATGCTGTTGGATGGTCAGCATTCATTTGAGATATTGATGGATCATCAAATGAAGAAGCAAATGCAAGAATATTCGTTGATCGTAATTCCTGAGTGGGATGCTTTCGATGAAGAAATAAAAGAACAACTGTTGGATTATGTGGAAACCGGGGGAAATGCATTGGTGATTGGAGCTAAAGCCGTCAAGGAATTTGAACAGCTTTTGGCTGTGACTTTCAAGGGAAGCGATTCTACTACCCAAATGAATATCGGTGATAAAAGTTTGGGTGGCATTGCCGGTATGAGGACCCAATGGCAACCTGTGATTTCAAAGGCAGGAATAGAAGAAATAGGGCATGTTTACAGTCAGCGTGATTATCGTTATGCTACTGACTATCCGGTGGCTACTGTCAATAATTACGGAAAGGGCAAAATTGTAGCTATGTATGTAGATATGTCTGCAGCCTACAACACCTACAGAAATCCTGTTTTCAATCAACTGATTAATCAGCTCATTGCACAGCTTATCCCTGATGCTACCCTTAAAGTAAAGGGTTCAGAACAGGTACATGTTGTACTCGGAAAGAAAAGTGGAAATCTGCTGATTCACCTGATCAATTCGTCGGGTGAACACTTTAACAGAAATGTGCTCGCATATAACGAAGTGCGACCTACACCCCCTTTGACAGTAAACTTAAAAGTAAGTGAGAAACCGAAAGCCATAAAGCTACAGCCAATGGGTAAAGAACTGGATTTCGAGTACCGTAACAATAGCATCGAACTTATTATACCATCTGTTGAGGTGCACTCAATTATTGAGGTGGTTCAATAAAGCAAATACAATATGCATAATCGCCAAAGAACTTTTTTGACAGACAGCAAGGTGAAAACTGCTGACCTGGCCCATAGAAATAAGATCAACTTTACCCTCAGACAATCTGAAGATGCCTTTAGAAAGGGTAAAGAACAGTTTTCCAATTTGGAGCTGGTCCGGAAAAGAGCAAAAAATATTAAATGGGAGGCCATAGAACATCTTGATAAATACCTGGAATCCTTTGAAGCTAATTTTATCAAAAACGGAGGGAAGGTAATCTGGGCTGAAAATTCCCAGCAAGCGCTGAATGAAATTCTAAAAATATGCCAGACCAGGAAGGCAAAATCTATTGTAAAAAGCAAATCAATGGTCACTGAGGAAATTCATCTCAATGAATTTTTGACCAGGCATGATATTGAAATAGTAGAAACAGACCTTGGAGAATATATTCAACAGTTAGACGGTGAACCGCCCTATCATATCGTATCCCCGGCTATGCATAAAAGTAAAGAAGATGTAGCTCATTTATTTCATGAGAAGCTTCAGGTGGCACCTAATCTCACTCCTGAACAACTCACGCTGGTGGCCCGGCAAAAGTTAAGGCAAAAATTCCGGGAGGCAGAAATCGGTATTACCGGGGCCAATTTTATTTTGTCAGACATCGGAGGCATTGCCGTCACAGAAAATGAAGGCAATGCCTGGCTCTCAGGTAGTTTCCCTAAAACCCACATTGCTATTACTGGCATAGAAAAAGTACTGCCTTCTGTGCATGACCTGGGGTTGTTTTGGCCCCTGCTGGCTACTCATGGTTCAGGGCAGCACATCACGGTGTACAACAGCATTTTTACAGGCCCCAAACAGGAGAATGAAACAGATGGGCCGGAAGAAATGTATGTAATACTGCTGGACAATGGCCGTACAAATATTCTTGCTGACAAGACTTCCCGGGAAAGCTTGTACTGTATCCGGTGCGGGGCTTGTTTAAATGTGTGCCCTGTATATCAGAATATTGGTGGTCATACCTACAAGGCTACCTACAGCGGCCCCATCGGATCAGTCATTACCCCCTATCTGAGCGGTATTGACGAATACAAGCATCTGAGCTATGCTTCCTCACTGTGTGGTAGTTGTACGGAAGTATGTCCTGTTCGAATCAACTTGCATGAGTTGTTACTGCACAATCGTCGTAAGAGTGTTGCAACAAAGCATACATCTCGCTCAGAAAAACTAGCCTGGTATGCCTGGAAAAAGGCGAGTATGAGCCGTCGGATGATGAATAGGGTAGGGGGAGACACTAAAAATTTCGTTTTCCGAAAAATATTTAAACAGGCATGGGGGAGTGATAGAGAGCTACCAGTATTTCCTTCCAAATCTTTCAACCAGATGTGGTCCGAACGACAAAAATAAGTTTAGGCTCTGGAGATTGGGATGAAAAGCATTGTTTTAGATAACTAAGGGTATAAAGGGAAGGTCATATGAGTTCAAGGAAAAATATTTTACATAAAATAACCGAAGCATTGCATGAGCGGGTGGACTTGCCCTTTCGCCAGGAAGAGGGTTTTTCCCTGGATTTTGCTGGAGAGCAGGATGATCTTTCTGCAAGGTTTTCAAAGGAGTTTACCATGCATCAGGGTAAATTAATTGTGTGTAACGGGAAGAAAGACCTGCTCGAGAATCTGCAATCATTGGCAGCATCCAATAAATGGAAAAATGTAAGTTGCCAACATCCCACGATGCTCAATGACCTGCAACTATCCTCCTTGCCTTTTATTAATAAAGTGAATGGAAATGAAGCAAAAGTCGGAATAACTGACTGTGAGTGTTTGGTGGCACGTACCGGTAGTATATTGCTTAGCGCCGTACAAAGCTCCGGACGAACATTGGCAGTTTCTGCACCTGTACATTTGGTCATTGCCAAGGTCAGTCAACTGGTATTTGATATCGGCGATGCAATAGACTATGTTCAAAAGAAATACGGAAGAAATTTACCCTCTGCACTTTTCTTTGTTTCCGGGCCCAGCCGTACCGGAGATATTGAAAGAACATTGGTCATTGGCGTACATGGTCCGGTAGAAGTGTATGTGTTGTTGTTAAATGATGAAGAAAGTATATCCTGAAAATTTCACTTAATGTAAATGTATGAAAGTGCAGCTCTTTATTCCCTGTTTTATTGACCAGCTATTTCCCGAAACAGCGTTCAATATGGTAAAAATATTGGAAAAGCTGGGATGCCAGATAAGCTATAACTCGAAGCAGACTTGCTGTGGCCAGCCTGCATTCAATGCAGGTTATTGGGATGAATGCAGGTCGGTTACGGAAAAATTCCATGCAGAATTTGATGGTCTTGCGCCTGTTGTAGCTCCAGGGGGTTCTTGCATTGGATACATTCGCAACTATTATCACAAATTGTATGAAGAAGACCCCCTCCCCGCTAATGGAATGCCACGACTGGAAAATTTTTATGAATTCACGGAATTCCTGACGGAAGTACTTACTGTGGTGGATGTAGGGGCTACCCTGGAAGGAGTGGCCGTTTACCATGATGCCTGCGGTGCTTTGCGGGAATGTGGTATCCGGGAGGCTCCGAGGCAGCTTTTATCAAAGGTTAAAGGATTAGAACTCAGAGAAACAGATGACCATGAAGTTTGTTGTGGCTTTGGAGGTACCTTTGCCGTTAAGTTTGAGCCCATCTCTATCGGAATGGCTGAGCAAAAAGTACTTAACGCTTTAGAACAAGGAGCTGAATACATCATTTCTACCGACTCCTCCTGCCTTTTGCAACTCAGTGGTTATATCCGAAAGCATGACATTCCCATCAAAACTTTGCATATAGTGGATGTACTAGCGAACAGTTAGTAAAGTTTGGCCTTATTGAGGTTGTGGATTTGCATTCCCCATTAAAGTAGACATTGAATTAAGAGTAAGTCCAGTCGTTAAAAAAGTAACTGTACGGGCAAACAAGCAAAAAATATCGGTAAGTTTGAAACTGTCCGGTGACTCGTCACGATTGTTGTCTTTCTATTCTTTACATATAAGGAGCTATTTGGCCAGAGTTCATATTAAACCGGTAATAGGGGGGTAAACTATTACATAGTCAGTTTTTGAATTGGTCTGCAAAAGAGTCTTTTATAAGAAACTCTTTAGTTGAATTTCCTTCAATTGATGAAAGAAATTTCAGGAATATACTAAACTAAAACATGGAGAAATTACTAAAACTAAAATGATTTTGTTTTAGTAAGGAGGGTAAAAACGAGTGTGTTTATCTGATAATCAAATACTTGCAAAAATAAGATATAGCCCCGCTAGGAATCGAACCTAGATCTAGAGTTTAGGAAACTCCTATTCTATCCATTGAACTACAGGGCCGGTTGTTATTGGCGCAAAAGTAAGCAATATAGTGGCCTTCGCAAAATTGTATTTCCTTCATTTAATCTTTAGTTTTACCTGCCTTTGTAAAGGTGAATTGAAAATACGATATGGCATCACTTGGAGCAAATAATTCTTATTGGGGAAACGTCAAAGAAGCCTTTGACACTTTGTGGCAGGGTTTGCGTATTACTTTTTCGCATTTGCGGGCGGCCCGTAAACAAAGGCCGCCTATCTATGTGTCTGATAAACAATACTTTACTTATGATACAGGGGTGGTGACCCTACAATACCCCAAAGAGAAATTACCAGTTCCTGATCATGGGCGCTACCAATTGCACAACGAGATAGACGACTGCATTGTGTGCGATAAATGCGCGAAAATTTGTCCGGTGAATTGCATCGATATTGAGCCTGTGCGGGCTGTGGAAGAAATTGGCAAAACTTCCGATGGTTCATCCAAAAGGATTCATGCGGCCAAATTTGATATCGATATGGGCAAATGCTGTTTCTGTGGCCTTTGCACTACCGTGTGCCCTACCGAATGCCTCACCATGACCAGTGACTACGATTTCAGTGAGTTTGATGTGGCCGATCATAATTTTTCTTTTTCAGACATGACACCCATAGAAATTCTGGAGAAAAAGCAGGAATTGGAAGCATACATGAAAGCCAAAGAAGAGGCTAAGGCAGCGAAAAAGCCTGATGCGGCAAAGCCTGGTAAACCAAAACCCGCGATCAAACCCAAAATGGGTAGCGGAGGCAGTAAGCCCGTTTTTAAACCGAAAGCAAAGAGCAGCGGAACCAAACCCGTTATGAAGCCGAAAGCAGGAGGCAGCAAGCCGGTCATCAAGCCTAAAGCCAGCGGTAAGCCCAAACCCGTTATTAAAAGCAAAAAAGAAGGACAACAAGAAGAAGATCCACAAGCGATGGCCAAAAAAATAATGGAGCAGAAGAAGGCCAAAGCACAACGGAAGAAAGAAGAAGGCAATAACCCACAACAAAACTCCGGTACTGAAGAATGAGCTTTATTCAGGTTATTTTCTACAGCTTTTCAGTGCTGACGGTGTTGTCAGCGATGGTGATCCTTTTTACCAATAATGTGCTGTATGCAGCTTTTTCCCTTATTGCCACCTTTTTTGGTGTTGCGGTACTGTACCTTTTTGCCGGTGCTGATTTCATAGCTGTTACGCAGATTTTGGTGTACATAGGAGGTATCCTTGTACTGATTATTTTCGGAATTATGCTCACCCATCGTATTTCGGGGGAGGCGGTCATTACGCAGGTACACCATCGTTTGATTGGGGTGCTGATCGGCCTTACCTTGTTTGTGGTGATAACCTATGGTATCCTGCAAGCTAATTTAGATCATCTTCCCTGGATAAAGTCGGCGGTAGCATCAGGGCAGGTAATCCGGGAAAGTACGGTGCAACAACTAGGCGTATTGCTCATGAGCCGATATATTTTCCCTTTTGAACTGGCAGCTATATTATTATTAGTGGCCCTGATTGGTGCTGCTTTTATTGCTAAAGGCAGTGGCTTAAACTCAAATCCCAACAAAAAACTTTAGACAATAAACCCAAAACTACTTACATGAACATAAAAGTAGGCTTAGGATATGACGTACACCAGTTGGCAGAAGGACGTGCATTTTGGCTGGGCGGCATACAAATAGAACATACCCATGGTGCTACCGGGCATTCTGATGCCGATGTACTTATCCATGCCATTTGCGATGCATTGCTGGGTGCAGCTAACCTGCGCGACATCGGTTATCACTTTTCAGATAAAGACCCGAAATACAAGAATATCGACAGTAAAATATTACTGGCGGAAGTGATGCAACTGTTGCGGAAAAAACAGTATGAGGTGGGTAATATTGATGCTACCATTTGCCTGGAAGTACCCAAAATCAACCCTTACATTCCTCAAATGAAGGCATGCCTGGCAGAAGTAATGGCAATTTCGGAAGAAGATATATCTTTGAAAGCGACAACTTCTGAGAAAATGGGGTTTGTAGGGAAAAAAGAAGGCATAAAGGCCTATGCCGTAGCACTGATTTATCGTAATGGAGCAGACAAATAACACAGAAGGTATCCAGCTCATCACTACCAAAGATGGTTCACATTCTCTCGTTAACCTGGGAATGGATGAAACCTATCATTCCCGCCATGGGGCAGTGCAGGAATCAAAGCATGTTTTTATAGAGAACGGATTGCATGCCTGGCTGGCCCAGTGTGATAGTCAGGAGGTTAAAGTTTTTGAAGTAGGCATGGGTACCGGACTTAATACGCTCCTGACCTTGCAGGAAGCTTTGGCAGCCAACCGTGTTTTTTATTATACTACCCTGGAGCCTTTTCCGCTTTCACCTGACATCCTCTCAAAGCTAAACTATCCTGAGTGTATAAAAGATGCGCGCCTGCAGCCGTTTTTTGAAAAAGTACATGCCTGTCCCTGGGAGCAGGACATACAATTGCATGCGCATTTTACTTTCAATAAAGTTAACAATACACTGCAAAAAGCTGAAATGCCGCCATCATCTTTTGATGTGATTTATTATGACGCCTTTGCACCTAATAAGCAAGCTGGAATGTGGACATACGAAATGCTTGAAAAAGTTACCTCCTTACTAAAGCCAAATGGAATATGGGTAACGTATGCCGCTAAAGGACAAATGAAAAGAGATTTAAAAAACCTTCATTTGCAGGTAGAAACCTTACCCGGCCCGCCTGGAAAAGCTGAGATGGTGCGGGCAAGAAAAGTTTAATTATGTTTGAAAATAATATGGGGCAAAGTTAATTTGAGTATTGTAATCCTAACTTTTTAAGCATCATGAAAAATTTTTGTTTGACTTTAGTTCTGTTTTCCGGCTTTATCTTTCATGCCCAAGCTCAATTTTTGGTAGGAGGCCATTTGGCGCCTGCTTTTCCCTTGGGCGAATTTTCTGATGTTGCCGATTTGGGGTTTGGCCTGGGCGGTGAAGTTAAATATTTGTTTAATGAAAACGTGGCTTTTGGGTTTGACATTAGCTGGTATAGCTTTGGTACCGATTTCGACGATGTAAACGTAAATGTGACCCCATTTTTATTGTCGGCCGAATACCTTATTCCACAGACTTCGGGCTTTACTCCTTACGTGGGGTTGGGGCTGGGATTTTACAGAATTGCCAGTAAATTTGAAGGGTTTGGTATCAATGCTACAACTTCTTTTACCGATTTCGGTATTGCTCCTACCATCGGTGCATTATACCCCTTGAATGATCAGATAGATATTAATACCAACCTGAAATTCAATTTTGTATTTTCAGATGATATAACGAGAACCTTCTTTCCACTAAATGTGGGTGTGTTGGTGAGGCTACCTTAAGTGAACAAATGCTTCAGGAGTGTGCCTAACTTCCATGGTCAGGCTTTCATCTCATCTCTTATATTTTGGCTTGATACAAAGCAATGGTTTGCCTTTGAAGTTAAGCATAAACCCGGAAGCAAATGTGCCTACCGTTAGGGCATCAAAAGTTAAGTTTTTTTGATGTAACTTTATCATTAGCAGGTGCATAGTTATAAAAATCAATGCCTGTGTATGCCCGGTATTTATCAGAATGACTTTCTTAGTATATTGTTATTTTCATATTATTTTGTCTTTATCTGTGCGATTTTATCAATATAGTGAAATTAGGGGATAAAATGCGCAGTTGTACTGCTTTAAACCCATTGTAATTTTTACATCACCTCCATAAACCTTAATTTTGCCAAGTTAAAATAACTTATACATGGACACTAAGGGAAAATCAATACTACTGATAGAAGACGAAGAAAGCCTGCGGGGCCTCATTTCCAAGATATTAACCTTAGAAGGATTCAAAGTATTTGAAGCAGGTGATGTAGCTTCAGCAACGGAAATCCTCAGAAAAGAAAATATATATTTGATCGTAACTGATGTAATGCTGCCTGATACCAATGGCATTGAATTTACCAAACAGGTAAAAAAGGAATTTCCACTCATAGAGGTGATTGTCCTTACAGCCTTTGGAAATGTGAAAGATGGTGTGCGGGCTATGAAACTGGGAGCTTTTGATTACATCATGAAAGGAGATGGTGATGAGAAATTACCGCTGATCACTACCAAGGCAATGGAAAAAGCTATCCTCAGCAGGCAAGTGCAGGAAATGGAATATCGGCTGGATTCTAAATCCAGTTTTAAGAAAATCATTGGTAAATCCGGAGCGATTAACCGCACCATAGAACTGGCCAAAAAGGTAGCCGTAACAGATACTACGGTGCTTTTGTTGGGTGAAACCGGTACCGGCAAGGAACTGCTGGCCGAAGCCATTCACCTGGCAAGCCGAAGGCGAAAAGGCCCATTCATTACGATTAATTGTGCTGCTATTCCTAAAGAATTACAGGAGTCTGAATTGTTCGGGCACCGGAAAGGAGCATTTACCGGAGCTATTGCTGACAAAAAAGGATACCTGGAAGTAGCTGACCGGGGCACTATCTTTCTGGACGAGTTGGGAGAGATGAGCCCTGAATTGCAGGCGAAATTGCTTAGAGCACTCGAGAACCGCACTTTCAACAGGGTGGGGGATACTGATCCCATTCCTGTAGATATCCGGATTATCGCTGCTACCAACCGCAGCCTGATTGAAGAAGAGAATAATTTCAGGAAAGATTTATATTACCGGCTTAGTACGTTCTCTATAGAATTGCCGGCTTTACGTGAGCGGCCCGATGATATTGACCTGTTGGTTTTACACTTTCTGCATGACAATGCCGAAAAAAACAACAAGTCGATCAATAGCATAGATCAGGAGTTTTTGCACTTATTGAAAGCGTATCACTGGCCGGGTAATATCAGAGAGTTAAAAAATGTAATTGAAAGAGCTGTTATTCTGGCCGACCGCTCTGAACTTACCCCGGACCTGCTGCCTAATGAAATTTTGCATGCCAATACTACTGAGCAGCCCCAGGAAAGCTCGCAGCAAGTAGTTAACGAAGTGCAAACTTCGATGCCGGCTTCAGAAACGTATCCTCATCAGGCATCTTTTACAGAAGAACCTACAGGTGATGCGGTAGATTTAAAATCAGTAGAGCAAGAGCATATCATACGGGTGCTCAACATGGTAAATGGTAATAAATCTGAAGCGGCCAAAAGGCTGGATATCGGATTAGCCACCCTGTATCGCAAATTGAAAGAATATAATTTAAACTGAGAAAATACCTGCCAAAATTTTCTTATTGAGAAAATTTTGGTAAAAATTTTCATTTTAATAAAAAAAGCAAATTTAGAAAAACAATTATTACATATTTGATAATATTATATTTTTCTTGTTTGCAGTATTAATTATCTGTTCTGGTTTACTTATACATTGTATTTTTCTCATATAGCATGCATATATACTTTTGTTGTGTGTAGAAAATCCCCCCAAATAGTCTGGTAATTGCTTTGCAAAATGCAACATTCATCCGTAAATTCAAGTAGGCCGATCCGGCAACTTTCCGGATTTTTGAGTAGAGTAAAAGCCAGGCTGGCCAAAATCGTAAGTATTAAATACATGTCAATAAAAACACAAATACTGTCAGGGTTTCTGTTTATCCTGGTGCTAACTTTTATTTTAGCCGGGGTAACTATTTTATACCTGAGCAAGATTGGGGATGCTTCTACCGAAATTCTGGAAGAAAACTACAGTTCAGTAAAAGCTTCGGAGGAGTTAGTAATTTCACTGGCAAAAATGGATCAGATCCTTGCTAAAATTTGCCTGGGACAAAACTACGATGAAGAAGCACTGCTGAAGATTTTAGAAAACGAAGAGAAAATTGCACGCTCTAACCTGGCTATTGGGAAAAAATTCATTTCTGAGCCCGGCGAAAAAGAAATTCTGGATAAGCTGGAAGAAGAATACAATAAGTACGAAGAAAACCTTGGGCAATTTCGTACAACCGTAGATAGGGTTGGCCTGTATTTTACGGTGTTGCAAAGGCAAAATGAAATTATCCGTGAAAGCTGTGTGAGCCTTGCCAACCTAAACCATACGGCCCTCAGCCAAAAAGACAAAGCTGCCCAACGGCTATATTTCCAGTCTAAAATTTATGTTTTCCTTATCACGGTGCTGGTATTGCTCATTGCGGGAGGGGCTATTTACCGTATACCACAAGAAATTGTCAAGCCTATTTCGGATGTTACGGATAAGATCAGGCGCATAGCCCGGGGCGATTATGACCAGAAAATTGAGGTGGATTCTACCAGCGAGCTGGCCCAGTTGGCCAAGTCTTTCAACATTATGTCTATCAAGCTGCTGGAGTTTGAGCAAATGAACATTGCAGAAGTAAAAGCCCAGAAAAGCCGGATGGAATCAATCATCAAAAGTTTGAAAGACGGCCTGATAATTCTGGATGAAAACAAAGAAATTATCCTGGTTAATTCTGTGGTTACACAAATTGTAGGGCTGAATGAAGAAGATTTGATAGGAAAGAAAACGGAAAACCTGGCCGGGCAAAATGAGGTGATGAAAGAACTTTCCCTTTCCATCAGTGATCCTAATTATGTGCAGCAGGGAACCCAGCCCGATCAAAAGCATAACTTCCTGAAAATTACCGATGAGGAAGGAAGGCAAACGTTTTATACCAAAGAAATTGTAAAAGTGTACGGCAGGGGCGACCGTCGCAAATTCCTTGGTTACATCATCACCCTGAAAGACATTACCAGTTTTAAAGAATCGGACGAGGCGAAGACGAAGTTTATTGCCGTAGTTTCCCATGAGCTGAAAACACCGCTGTCGGCCCTTAAAATGAGCCTGATGTTGCTCACCGACGACCGTTTTGGATCACTTACTGATGAACAGGGGAAAATCCTGGGATCGATGCAGCAGGAAGTACAACGCCTGGTGAATATGGTAACAGAGTTGCTCGATCTTTCTAAAGTGGAGCGGGGAACCGTCAGTATCAACAAAAGCTTTATTGCCCCCAAAGACCTGGTAGATTATGCCATTGCCCCGGTAGAATCAAAGTTCGAACAGAAAAATGTTAGTTTTCAGTGCGAGGTTGACCATTTCCTTCCGCAAATGTGTGTAGACGCAGAAAAAATATCCTGGGTATTGATTAATTTATTAACCAATGCTATCCGTTACTCCCCTTCTGGCAGCAGTGTAGTGTTGCAGGTACACCAATTCAACCATTATATTGAGTTTTCGGTAACAGACAATGGGTATGGTATTGAAAAAGAAAACCTGGATAAGATTTTCAATAAGTTTGTGCAACTGAAAAGAAAGGGAGAGAAAAATAAACACGGGCTTGGCCTTGGGTTGGCTATCTCTAAAGAAGTTGTAGAAGTACACGGCGGTGAAATAGGTGTAGAAAGTGAAGTAGGTAGAGGAAGCCGGTTTTTCTTCAAAATTCCTGTGGAAACTACCCTTGAGCCTGAGCCAGTTTTCATTAATGAGGGTTCTAAAATAGCAGGCACTTAAAATATGCATTTTTCAAAGGGCGTGGGGTTTATGTTGTTGGCTACTTTTTTGTTCGCTTCTATGAACGCCCTGGTAAAGCTGCTGCCCCATATTCCAGCCATAGAGATTGTCTTCTTTCGCTCACTTATTTCATTGGTCATCAGCTTAGGATTGCTTCGCTCAGCCAGGGTGCCTGCCTGGGGCAATAACAAAAAACTGTTGATTACCCGGGGCGTGGCCGGTGCCATTTCCCTTACCTTGTATTTTACCATGTTGCAGCAAATTCCACTGGCTGCGGCTGTAACCCTGCAATACCTGGCACCTGTTTTTGGGGCAATTTTGGGTATGTTGTTACTGCGCGAATCGGTAAAGCCTGTACAATGGTTGTTTTTTCTCATTTCGTTTGTGGGTGTGTTGATGATCAACGGATTTGATGTACGCGTGGAAACCATCCATTTGCTCATGGGATTGGCCGCTGCTGTGGCTTCAGCCGTGGCATTCATCAGCATCCGCATGATGAATACCCGGGAGCATCCTTTGGTCATCGTACTTTACTTTCCTTTGGTTACTTTGCCGTTCACCGGTTTATATTCCATATTTGATTGGGTACAACCCCTTGGGTGGGACTGGCTCATATTGCTGGGCATTGGCGTACTTACCCAGTTTGCCCAGTATTTCATGACCAAATCGTACCAAACCGAAGAAATTTCCAATGTAGCCATTCTCCGTTACCTCAGCCTGATTTATGCCCTGGGCTATGGGTATGTATTTTTCCACGAAACCTTTTCGCTCTTGTCGTACCTGGGCATGGTGTTGGTAGTAGTGGGTGTGGTTATGAATATGATATTTAAACAATACTGGAAAACAACCAAAATCCGCCGAAGGAAAAGGGCTGCGAAATAAAATTTTTAGTGTATTAAAAATGAAAATTAAAAAGTTACTGGGCCAGGTCCATTTATGGCTTGGCCTAATCATTGGCTTACTTTTTTTTGTAATTGCACTTTCAGGGGCTATTTATACCTGGGCACCTGAATTCAGAAGGGTTCTTTACAAACAAGCCGTTCAACCTGAAGAAAAACCCTTCGTTTCTGTACCCACTCTAAAAAGTACTTTAAGCAGGGAATTTCCTGAAGGCGATTTCAGGACAGCTCTTTACAAAGACAAGGAAAGCACCATTGAAGTGCTGCTATACGCCCCGGGCACTTATTATTACGCCTATCTTAACCCGTATTCAGGGGAATTGGTGCATTTGCAGGATATGAAAAAAGGGTGGTTGAATATGCTGGTACCTTTGCACAGAAACCTGTTATTGGGCGACTTTGGCAGGCAGGTGGTGCATTGGGTCACGCTCTTATCTTTGGTAATATTGGTCACCGGACTGGTACTCTGGTGGCCTGCCAATAAAAAAGGAAGAAAACAACGGTTGGTCATCAAATGGAAAGCTTCCCCCAAAAGACTCAATTACGATTTGCACAATGTCCTGGGCTTTTACGCCACCTGGATTGCTATTTTCATCATCATTACCGGACTGTTCTGGGGGTTTGAAGTGGTAAGAGACACCCTTAAAGCCAGCACAGGGGAAAATGCGATAGAATACGAAGAACCTGTATCTGATACAACCGCAACAGCCCAGATTGATAAATTTGTCCTCATGGATAGCCTGGCGCAGGCATTTCGCAAAAAATACCCGGCTAAGTTTGTCAGCGTAAGCAACCCGCATAAAGAAACCGAGTCAATTCGAGTTGTTTTAATTGAACCGGATATGTTGGTTTACTCTACAGACCATTATTACTTCGACCGGTACACAGGAAAGCCCCTCAGCGGAAACTTTGAGCATGGATTGTATGCAGAAGCCAGTACTTACCATACGCTCCATGGCCTGGTGTATGACGTGCATTTCGGCAGCATTCTGGGACTTCCGGGCAGGTTGCTGGTATTTTTCGCTTCCCTTATTATGGCCTCATTGCCCATTACCGGGTTTATTGTTTGGTTAGGAAAAAGAAAAAAGAGGTAAATATGTGCTGAAATCCAATTACTTCCAGAGTTACTTACTCGAGATAAGGTTTTCTATAATATTCCTGATGGCCCAATTCCATACATTTGGGATATCATCATTTTTAAGCTGACACACGTCTTTGAGCACAATAACAGACTCAATGCCAAAAAAAATGCTTAATGCGTAGGTTAGCATCCTGAAATCTTCTTCGCTCATATTTTCCTTTAATGTTTCCAAAGCTTCCTCAATCATGGGAACCCTTCTTGCCCCCCGCAGGGTATCGCCCTGGTTTTTCACAGATTCCCGCAATACCGAACTTAAAAATAACCTGAACTCCACTTCATTTTCCAGGTATAATTTTTCGTTATAATCCAGCAGCCGCTTTAGCCTTTGGGGCCAGTCCTTTTCATCAATATGCTCAAATAATGAGGCGGGCGTTTGGGTTTTGTATTGTAAAGGGGCTTCCACCCGAAGGGTTTCGGCATTGGAAAAATACCGGTAGGCTGTGGCGGTGGAAACCCGGGCTTCTTTGGCTACTTCTTCAATAGAAAACGCTGTATTGCCCTGCGTTAATAAGCGGTTGGCCGCATTGATCAGGGCTTCCCGCGTACGTAATTTCTGATTTACTCTGCCTTTTTCTATCATTGTGAGAAAAAATTCTCATAAAAAAATATTTTTATCATGAAAAACCATTCCTTCTGGGTTACCGGACAAAAAATCACACTTATTCCCTTTTCTGAAAGCATGGATATGATTACCGTAGAATCACCCCCACATACCGACGGGCCGCCACCGCATTATCATGCCCGTTACGATGAGTTTTTTATGGTGCTGGAAGGTGAAATGGAATTTTGGGTGGGAGAGGAAAAGGGCATCAAACGGGAGGGCGATTACGTTGTTATTCCTAAAAATACCGTACATACTTTTGCGAATAAATCTGATAAACCCGCCCGCTGGTTTAACATCCATACCCCTAAAGGATTTGGCAGCTTTCTGGAATCTTTGGGCGTTGCAGACACCACCGAAAATGCCAAAGCGGCCTCCCAGTCAGTAGCCCTGATCCAAAAGCTGGTTGCCAATGCCGCTGAAAATGATATGAATATAGTAGGTGTTGAATCAAAATAATAAACAGGAAAAACATGAAAACGATCGTAATCGGGGCCACAGGCACCATTGGAAAGGCTGTTGCCGGTTTACTCTCTGATAAAGGGTATGAAGTTGTGGGCGCTTCCCGCTCTTCTGCAAATAGTATTGATATTGATAACCCTGCTTCTATTGATGGCTTTTTTGCTGAAATAGAAGATGTAGACGCAATCATCTGCGCAGCGGGTAATGCCAGCTTTGGCGCACTCAAAGATTTGACAGATGAGCAAATAGAAGTAGGGTTGAAGAGTAAGTTATTGGGGCAGATAAACGTGGTGCGAAAAGGAATCTCCAAATTAAAAGCCAATGGCATAATCATCCTTACCGGGGGTATACTCGCATATACACCCTGGCCTGAAACCACGAATATAGCTACTGTTAATGCTGGAATTGAAGGCTTTGTTAAAGCTACTGCATTGGAATTGGATGAGGGGCGCAGAATCCTTGTTGTGCATCCCCCCTTTGTGAAAGAAACGGCAGAAGCAATGGGGATGGATGCCAGTCCGTGGCCTGCTGCAGCAAAAGTAGCAGGCACCTACCTGAATGCCATAGCGGGAAATGCAAACGGAAAAGCTGTTTTTGTAGAAGGGTATGCTCCCTGAGCATGGCTTTCATTTACCGCTCATACCTCCGCAACAATGAGGTCAGTTGTCCTCGGTTTTTCACCTGGGTTTTCTGGTAAATCCGGTGAGTGTGGTCTTTGATGGTTTGCAGGGTGACAAATAAAGTATCGGCAATTTCCCGGTTGGTTTTTCCTTTATAAATTTCCATAATCACCTCCGATTCCCTGGGGGTGATTTCGTATTGTTGTAAAAACTCATCAAAGGAGAGCGTCTGTTCTTTGACTGCCTGCTTTTCCGGGAATTTTGCATGGTATACAAAGTAAACTCCAATAGCCGTATTAATGAGGAAAAAGAAAAAGATGTATACGAGTTCGGTAAGTGGGTTTGAAAGTACATTATAGATTAGTGGCACATGCATGGCCCCGGAAAGAAATATCAATAACAGCAGTGCATATTTTGTTCTTTTTTCCAGGTATTGCACTGGTAAAAATACCAAACAACAAACGCCAAACAGCAGGACCGATAGTACCAACAAGCCAAGCACCTGCTCAATATGAATTTGGAGGCCAAACTTCCAGTAGCCCAGCCCGGCTATAGTTAACCCGATTGCCAGGCCCATGCCTGCCAGCACAAACCATCTTTTTTTCTTTAATAAACTGATAGCCCAGGCCATAAAAACCCCCAGGCCCATTAATAAAAATGGTGTGCCGATAATCGCCAGAAAATCAGATATAACGGAAAGGGTGCCGTCTGTAGCTTCGGAATGGAAAAAAAGGCGGAAAAGAATTTTACTCCATACTCCATAAAACCCAAACATGTACATCATGATGAGGAAGTACTGCAACAGGCGGAAGGAAAGAAATGAGCGTTTCCCTTTTTTTTGAAAAAAAAACAGTACCCCGGCCGCCGTGAGGCCCAGGCAAAAGAAAAAGCAAATCCAGATATACAGTCGGTTTAGTTCCATTTAATGCAAATCAAATTGATTGCTTAAAAGTACGAATACCCTCAATTTTGGCATCAATACTAAAGTAGTGATTCCTAAAACCCTACTAAAGTAGCTGTTATCTATTCATTATTATGTCTTCTTTTGGGCATCAATAAATTTTTGTAGGGGGGCTTTTCAGGCCGTCTTGCTATCATTAATAAAACAAAAGAAAAATGGATAACACAGATCAAAATTACCCAATGCCCATACCCACCTGGAAGGGAAGCCTTGCTTATGGATGGGAAGTTATGAAGAAATATTTTCTACCCCTGTTTTTAATAGTCATTGTACTGGCCATTGTTGATGCCCCCATGCAATCAGCCAAAGAATATACTGATGAGGATGGTATACACTTTCCTACCTGGTTAGAAATTATAGGCATGGCCTACTGGTTTTTGTTTGTACCGGTGA
Source organism: Cyclobacteriaceae bacterium (assembly GCA_965230065.1). Classification (GTDB taxonomy): domain Bacteria; phylum Bacteroidota; class Bacteroidia; order Cytophagales; family Cyclobacteriaceae. The sequence continues at coordinate 3,479,293 of OZ245942.1, forward strand.
TTGAATACAGCGCAGACTTATTATTTCTTCAGGCAGTACGGAATATCCGTATAGATGTGAAAAATATCATTGCCGGATTCAATAATTACCTGAATGTGGTTTTGGCAAATTTACTGGTTTTGGCATTGACAGGCATCGCCACCATCGCCCTGATTATTCCGGGTATTATTGTGGCGTGTCGGCTGGTATTTGTCTCGTATTTGGTGATGGACAAAAATTACGACCCCATCACCGCCGTGGAAACCAGTTGGAAAATGACACGGGGACACGGATGGAAAATCTTTGGCCTGGGTTTTATTTCCATCTTTATATGTATCGGTGGTTTACTACTTTTCATCGTGGGTATACTGCCCGCCATTATGTGGGTTAAAGCCTCTTTTGCTGCTTTGTACCAGGCAGTATCTCAGGAAGTGGGAGATGATTTCTTTGCTCAGGTAGAAGCGGAAAAGAATAGATAATATGTAAACAGCAGCGGCAGTAGGCAGCAGCACACTTGTATTTACTGCCAACTGCTGCTGTTCCTTCGTACTCTTTTATCACAATATCACCATTTAAAGGAAAGCCGGATGCTAACCGTCAAAAAGCCTCATTCACACTTAAATAGAAGCCCTGGGCACCATACTTGCCCCAGGCGTAATCCAATGCCAGGTTGGTTCTTGAGTTTTTATTGATCATCACACGGAGCCCAAGCCCTACGCCCGGGTCTACATACTCAAACAGATTAATATCGGCGTCCCGGTTGGTGGCAGACGTAGCGTTGGTAAAAATTACCGCCCCAAATGTGTCCTTTTCTTTTTGTAATGGAAAACGGTATTCGGCTTCGGCATACATCACGGTTTGCCCCCTGAACCTGCCCTGGGGATAAGCCCTGCCCGAGCGCCCGAACTGGTCCCAGCCTAAAGCAGGAAGGTCAAGATAAGGTACATCCCCGCTGGTAACAAAACTACCGTACGTCCAGATGCCAATCAGGTGGCGGGGACGATCTTCACTCAGGTTAAAATAATCCCTGTATTCCAGCCAAAGTAGGGTAGAGCTTTTATCACTTCCCAAAAACTTCGGATTGATTCGTAGTGAAGCAAAAGCATACCTGCCCCCGTAAGGGTTGATCGGGTTATCACGGCTGTCAAACAAACCGTTGAGGGAAATGCCTGAAAGGGTATATCCTTCCGGATCAAAGCCGTATTTTTCAGAGTAAGCGTAATGGGAGGTGATGGAAGGCGGTACCGTATCCAGCTTAAGCAATTGGTCGTTAATTTTGGAATGGATGTCAAGGTGATAGCCTAATCCTGCAAAAAAACGAGTATCATTGATCCGCTTCAGGAAGGTTTCGTGAAAACGGAAGAAGTTAAACGCCATCATTTGCGCCTCATCAATACCTTCTGAGTAACTGCCATCATCGTATTCAAAGCCAGAAGAAACCAGCCGGGCAGATTGCGGGCCCGTACCCAGGCCGTAGGTAGGCTGGGAGGTTGCAAAATACCGCCAGTCGCCCAGCAGGTTCCATTTATCATCTTTTAAGAAAGCATTGGTTTTAAAAGTGAGGATCAACTGTTTTTTTGTAGTATAAATAATGGAAGATACCATAGAAGAACGGTGGGTAGTGGCCGCGTCACCCATCAGCCAACTGGCCGAAGGGGCTACCCCATACATTAAACCGTTCGCCGGGTTGGCCGCCAGCACGGGCATGGGAATAAACGAAAACTCACGGATGAGCTTGTCATCATCGTTTTCTTCATCCACTTGTGCAAACGCGATGTCTCCAAAACAAAAAATCAAAAGGGTAGTACAAAAAAATGCGGTTAGTTTTATCATAGTTGTTCTTTAGGTTGATTTGTTTCTGTAATATAAATTATCCTTGTGGGTAATCAGGTTGATGGCTCCTTTTACAATCTTAATATGTAAATGCTCATATTTCCCTATCACCTCTCCATCCAGTTGCAAAAGCCTGGGTTTGTCAAAGCTTATTTCTGCCTGTTCGGTACTGATAACAATGCCATTCTGGGCATCATGGAATTTTTCATCAAACCGGGATAATCCGGCCTTCAACAAGGAATTGGCATCCATTTTTTTAATGAGTACAATCTCGAATTTCCCGTCCATGGGGTTTCCCGTAATATTTAAGGGAACCCCCGTGCCATACTTTCTGGCGTTGCAGGTGAGATGCCCAGCATTACCCCACTATCTTCTATTAATTGGCCATTGGCTTTAACCTTTACCTGGAAAGGAGCAATGTTTTTCAGTTCTTCAATAAAATACTTCGCATAAGTTACCATTCCCCTTTCAGCATCTTTTTCGTATGCCTCTACAATGCGCGCGTTCACACCCACATCACCGATATGTATGGAGTAATGTTTGTCATTTACCAATATCATATCCAGGGGGCCGGTAATTTCAGACATGATAATGTCTTTCAAAGCTTCAACAGGCCTGGGGTTTACAAAAAGCTCTGTTGCCATGCCATTGGCCGAACCCAGGGGAACAATGCCCATAGGAATAGAAGATTGCAACAAAGCAATTGCTGTAAACAGCGTGGTACCGTCGCCGCCTACCGAAGCTACCTTGTTGGGCTTAAACTTCTGTAAAATTTCTTTCAGGTGCTTTTGATCATCTTTGCCGGTTGTTCTAAAAATATGATATTGAATTCCATATTTGTCACATATTTTCTCGGCACTTTTTAGAAAAGGCTCTTTGTCTACCCCTCCAGAAATGGGGTTTACCACAAATAATAATTTCTTGCTTTCCCCCTCTGTGTTTTTAATCTGACAAAGTATAGGCTGTCTTAATACTTTCTACCCCATATACTTCTTTCAATGCCTCCAGGTTAGATTGCATGACGGTCATAAAATCCCCTGCCTCTGGCTGGTTTCCAGCTGGGAAAATGACCACACTGCCAATGTTCATTGCTTTGAGTTTTTCTACAGAACTTTCCAGGGGCACACCTTCCCACACCATATATTTTATGCCGTAGTCTTCTGCCAAATGTTCCAGTTCGTGTAGCATATCATGGTCCAGCTCCTGGCCGGGTTCCCAGTGCAGGCTTTCCCCTTTTACATTGTATGCTTCCTGAAAATACTGGTATACCGGGTGGGAAAAAGCTACATGTAGTTCGGTATTGGAAGTGCTTACCTGCTGAAAGTCTTCATGCAAAGCCATCAGCTCCTCAGAGAGTGATTGGTAATTAGCTTCAAAACTTTCTTTTTGTTCCGGCCATTTTTGCACCAGTGCTTCTGTGATAGCTTTGGCCTGCTCCGCTGCCAGTGAAAGGTCCAGCCAGGTGGTAAAAGCCGTACCCTTATGCTCATGTTCTCCTTCATCCCCATGGCTGTGGGTGAAAACCTCTCCGCTTTCCAGCAGGTGTTCTTCAAATGACTGGGAAGTATTTACCGAAATAGAGTTGGGCAAAGAAACATTCATCAGCCATTGCTCATAAGTAGCACCATTGAGAAAAACCAGGTCTGCCTGCTGCATGGCAGCAATGGTATCGGCCATCGGCTTCCAGTAAGCCGGGTCACCTGCCGAAGCTGTTGGGAAATGAATATCTATCTTTTCCCCGCCTATGCGTTGTGCAAAAAAGTAGAGTGGATAGTTGGAAACATATACCACGCCCTTCTTGCTTTCTTCAGCGGAAGAAGCCTGCTCAGCGGGTGCATTACAGGCGCTTAATCCTAATACAATAGAAATAATAATGAAAAAAGATGTTCTCATAATTTAAATAATAAATTGTTCAATAAAACGAAGTCCAAAATTGCTTAATAAAAAAGTATAAGTGCCGGCCAGCAATATGCTGAAGCCTGCGATGATGCCGATTTCCAAGCCCAACATCTGTCGAATACGGCTTTCGGCTCCTCCTATCCTCCGCATGGTGCTGATCTCTCCTGCCCGTAGGCGGATGGATAAGGCAAATACCAGGGCTACTATAACCAGCGTAGCCAGTCCGATACTGATAGCCGCCAGCATCAGCAAGTCACGCACACTGAACAAAGTGCCCATTAAATCTGCTATCACCTCTTCCGGCACAACCATTTGAAGGTTTTCCGCACTGTTTTCGTACCGCCCCCGCAGCATGAGCGAAGCCCGCTTGTCTTCAGGGATGGCGATGATGGCATCTACAGGATATTGCGCCGGGTCGCCATGAAAGTGAAAAGAGTCGCGGTTTTCCGGGGTGATTTCTGTATAGGCAAGCACGGCCGCACTGGCTACCGCCCGCGTACTATCTTTAGACAGCAACAGGCTATCCGCGGTATTGGAAGTAATATCCTGATGGCCATGCGCCAGCCCGGAGATTACCCAGGAGGTTTTAATGTCCACAAATACTGCCTGATCATCGGGCGTGCCTGTGGGCGCCAGCACGCCAACCACCGGCATTTTCAGGGGAAAGCTACCGGCTATGTCAAAAGCCCCGGCCGGGGAAGAAATGACAGACTCACCAACTCCCGCTTGTAAAAGCTTAGCCGCTTCAGCGCCCAGCACACATTCGCCCAGCATCGCCATTTTTCTCCCTTCTTGTATGGTAAGTTGGCGAAAATCAAAATACTCGGCAATAGTGCCCACAATGGGTTGTGACCTAACTTTATAACGCAGGTGCATGGGGATGGCTACCGCCAAACCTTCAGCAGATAACTGATCTACTTCCTGATAAGCAATGGGTTCAACTTTCGGTTCTTTCAAATAAAGAGCAGAAAGGCTCAGCTCGGTCTGGCTTCCTTTGGCTCCTACCAGCAAAGGGGTAGCCTCTGCCCGGGCAGTCATTTGCTGTGCTCCCTGCTTTGCCAAATAGTTGAGCCCTAAGGGAATGAAAAGCACCAGGCTCACTGATACCACCAAAATAAGCGTCTTGACCCAGTGGTAGCGCAGGTACTGCCCGGCGATGTATAAAGTATTATTCATCTGTTTATAATTTTGATTTCATTTGACAGATGGAACCTCACTAAACAATCTTCACATATGTGAGAATTTATGCTCCTGTTCGGTTTCATAAGCGATATTCTCTGATGTCAATACTCCGGCTAAAACGATGCAAAATCTCTTGGTCGTGGGTTACCACAATGAGTGTTTTGTTATTGGTTTTACAATACTGAAAAAGGATATCCAGTATGTTATCCCGGTTCACCGGATCCAGGTTGGCTGTGGGTTCGTCACAGAGCAAAAGCTGTGGATTTGTAACCAAAGCCCTGCATACCGCTACCCGCTGTCGCTCGCCCTGTGAAAGTTTTTTGGGTAGTTTACGTAGCTTATCTTTCAACCCCACCTGCATGCATAATTCCTCTGCCCTTGCTTTCACTTTGGCATTCAAGGCTAGCACCGGATTGATGCGATAGGGCAGCAGAATGTTATCCAGCACATTGAGATATTCCAACAGTTCAAACTCCTGGAAGATCAGCCCCATCTTTACAATCCTGAAATCCTGCCGGTCTCTTTCCCCAAATTGTGTAAGATCGATGTCATCTACCACAATACTGCCTTGCTGGGGTGTGCGTATGCCTGCCAGCAGATTAATGAGCGTCGTTTTTCCGCATCCGCTGGGACCAACAATCGCTATCTGTTCCCCTTCCTCTACAGACAATTCAGGAACAGCTATACCGAAAGGGTCATTCGGATAAGAGAACCTGACCGATTCGCAACGAATCATCTTGCGGATGCTGCCAGAATGCTCCGGTCTTCTGACTTTAGTATGATGCCGGATATTTTCCATTGTTCTTTTTCACGCTTGATATTGATACTTCCTGTATAACGGTTTTGCCGAAAGTGGATATGTTGTAAATGCTTCACCCTTGCGGTTACTATCCATTCGGCAGGATAAATATACCCTACTTCTGCAAAGTTTCCTTCAGGTTGATTGCCGATGTTGATCACTTCTACCTCTTCTACCTTCACCTCAGCGCCCTCACGCAGGCCTACGTTGAGCCGTCGTCGGCTGTCCAGGTAGAGATCATCTATCAGTTCACCACTTACGCTTTGCGATAGCTGGGTAAACAGTTCATTTTCATCTTTCAGGTTAAAAGCAGTGTAGGTATGCGATAATAACTGATGCATAATTTTGGAGGCTTCTTCTTTGCCCGGTGCGTGTGGGCTGTACCAGGGGTTTTCCGCTTTCAGTCCATAAGGCAACAGCAAGAGTGCCACGCTCATCAGGGTGAGACTTAAAACTGGATACCTCCTTCGCACCTGCATCTTTTTGTGGATGCTTCGGTAGCGGGGCCAGACCATCCAGGCGGCTATCAATAGTAATAATGAGAGAAAAGGAATTTGGATGAACCCCATCGCCAGATTGCTGGTCAACTGCGGAAAGTAGGTTGTAGCGTAATAATCAAACCAGATGAATAGGCCAGCGATAGCCAGAAGGCCACAAAAGCCATAATGTACTACCGACTTGCCTGGCCTTTCAATATTATATTGTCCAGCTAAATACACAACTAACGCCAACAAGAGGCTAAGCATTAGCAAATAGCTTACTGCCTGTGCTCCAGAAAAAGAGAGGTTTTCAGTAGCAAAATGAGCCAGATGAAAGCCTGCTGCCAGGTTGGCTACTCCTAAAACACCCAGGTTCAGCCAGGCTGGTGGCCTGCTTCTGAAAGTATAATGGATCAGCATAAAACATAGGGATGCCAACAAAATTTGAAGGCTGTATGGAAAAGTATATGCCTGAAAAACCAGCAGCATGCCCATTGCCAATGGTAAAAGCAACACTGTACCTAACAACCATGCCCTTTTCATATTCAGATAAGCAAGCCAAACGCCCAGTACCAGGGTATAAAGCAATAAAACCACAGGAATGTCTGGCAGCAGCGAAGGAAATATCCAAAACTGGCTGCTTTCATACAATAAGCCGGTAACAGCAATAACGCCCACCCCATAGCCCACCCACTGTATTAGTGAGTATCTGCTATATTTTTCAGTCAATATTTTGAGCAAATACACAAATTCCCTCACAAGTAATACCGCCAATACGGCTCCCAGTGCCGTGCCAATACTTAACAACCCCTGAAAGCCATTGGCTTCCTGTTGGGAAAGCCCTTCGGGCAGCATATCCGTAGGAGCAGCAGCACCAAAGCTGATACCCAGCAAAAAAGCCAGCAACAGGCTTTTTCCGTTGGAAAGTGTAAGTGCATTTTTCCTATTAACCAAAGGCACAGCCAGCAGTAAGACAACAATTAAGCTGGCGATAATGGGCAGGTATTCGGGCACCATCACTACCGGCTGGGAGATAACTGTTGCAGTAGAAGAAGGCATTACCGTCCACTGGCGGGTAAGCCACATTCCCAACGCATGTGCTAACACAAAAAGTAAGCTACTCCACACCCATTGGCGGTTATGATAATACAAAACCAGCACTACCAATAAGATGTACAAAGGCCATTCCGACAACAGCAAGCGCATACCTTTTAAGGAAGCGTCCTGTAACAAATTGCTCCAGGAGGGAGGCTGGGGGATGACATAAAAAGCATTGACCGGGCTAAGGGTACTTTCGTACTTCCTGCCTTCCAGGGTACGGATGCTGAGGAAAATATCCACCTGACTGCCCAGCAGCCCTTCAATACCCACCTTCTGTCCGGCCAGCGCTTGCGGGTCACAAGCTACCCGCATGCTTATCTGCTTGGTATATGCATCCCCATCTACTATCGGTTCTACAAGAAGCTGGCAGGCTTCCGGTAATAGCGGACGGGCTTTCAGCACTTTACCATTCACAACCGGTAGCACAAAGGTAACTTCAAAAATGCCCGGCTCCGTTTCGGTCATTTGCAGGCGGGCAGGGTATATGATATCTCCCTTTGCTGGAACCGATGCGAACAGGCAGCCAAGCAGAAGGAAAAACAGCAAAGATTTATTGAAACTACTGCGCATCCATAAACTTTTTGACTTCCCCTTCATACACAATATTGTATTGCTGCATCAGTTCGGTAAAAAACTGCTCTTTTGCAGCTTCTTTTTCTTCATACTCCATCTCCCGTATGATTTCAGCTTTTACCGCTTCCAGTGGCCTGGCCTGGCCTTCCTGCTTATCTGTGATGTACACGGCATGCCAGCCATAGGAAGAAGCCACCGGGCCACTCCAGGTGCCTTCAGGTAATGCTACAAGTTGTTTAGCGAAACCTTCTCCAAAATGCTTGTCAATCTGGCTTTCCAATTGCTGCTCATATTTACTTTCCAGCATGATAATATCTCCGCTGCCACTCACTGTAGTGGGATCATCCTCCCGGCGATTTAATTCCCGTATCGCTTTTTTAACATCAGCCTCTGCACTTTCGCCCCGTTTTTCTTTGCTAAAGTATAGCTGCACAAAAGAGATTCGGGCTTCCTGCTGGTACTGATCCTGTCGCAGCGCATAGTATGCTTGTATATCTTCTTCGGTAATGGCCTGCTGCTCTGCCTGGCTTTCGGCCAGCATGGTCATCTGCATGATCAGCGAGCGTTTCACCATGGCGTTGTTCTTGTCCAGCTCCTGCTTGATTGCTTCCTGATAAAGCACCTCGTCCCGCACATAACTGTTGAGTATTTGGTTCAGCTCCTGCCGGGAAGGCGGACGTTGCCAGGTTTTCTGCCAGGTGGCCAGTACATGGGCAAAGTCATCTTCCCCAATAACCAGCCGCCGCTCCGTTGAGGAATTCATCTTTGGCCCTAAAACAATCAACAGCACCACGGCCAGCAGCGTACCAAAGCCGAGGATGCGGATGATAGGTTTTTTCAGTAAAGAAGAAAATGACTGCATATCTTTTTTAGGTTATTCGGGATTATACCAAATAGGTGAAGACCAGGCACGCTCCTGATGGGTCATCGGCACCTCCTCCGAGATACCGGTCAGTCCGTATTTTACTTTATCATACAAACGCCAGGTAGGTGAAGGTATCTCTAAAACCCGGGCGTAATAAAATGCCTGTTCAGATGGTTCAAAATCAGGGTCCTGCCAGATGGCTCTTAGCTCAGCAGCCCCAATATCATTCGTGAAAGTAGCATCTTCTTCGTTAACGGTACTACCTACTGCTGGTAACGTACCATTGGCACTTAACTTACGATCATCAGACCAGGCAACATTGTAAATTTTCTCCTGAGCCTCCCCGTCTTCTATCCAACCTTTGATAATCTGAATACGATCCAGGTTTGCCCATTCCGGATCTTTCATGGCGTGAATCATAAAAGTAGGTGGGTTCTGATTAGCAGCTAGGTCACCTCCCATGGGCACCCCTTTCTGATAACCTTTCGTTACGTAATCGCTGCTATTTAAGTCATCTTCAGTAAAGTCAAAGCCGGCAAACATACGCAGTTTGATTCGAGTACCGCTGGTGCCATAGGTTTCTTTTCGTCTCAGGGCATCCCAAAGTGCTTCCCGGGTGTTGGCTTCGGCCCATACTGCTGAGTACCCCCCCGATAAATAGTGCCATCCGTAGCGGGTTTCACCATTAAGTTTTTTTGTAACTTCTTCAACCCGTTTGGGAGAAGGCTCAGAGGTAGTATGTTTGCCCCACCAGTTGTTTTCATCTACGCTCGGGATACCTACGTGTGTATCGGTAGCTCCTACTAGGCCAATTTTGAAAGGGTTGGTTCCCAGTTCTTTTTCATGTAACATCCCATCTAATAACCCTTTACGAACATACTGGTACTGTCGCTGCTCATGGGTTTGTAAAATATCTAATGTAAGGTTACCATTGTCCCACCCAGCAATACCGTAGTCCGCAAACTCATCTTCTGGGGATAGCGTAGGGTGAGTTTCTCCTACACCTTTTATCTGCATGATCTCATACAAGGGTTCCCACTTGGCACGCTCTTCTGCGTAGGCTGCATCGATAGGGTTGTTGGCAAAAGTAGTAGGCGAAAACATGAGGCCACCGGATATATTTCCGTTATGTGGAATTGCCAGCACCTTGCCGCCGGTTTTTTGCTCGTAGTTCGTCAAAAATTCCCACAATCTCTCAGGGTCTTCACTTTGCAAGGCAGAAAATGGAAGAATCTGATCAACTTTATCTTTGTCGTCCCGAAAGAGCACCACCCGATGTAAGTTGTTACCAGTAGGTACGGAAGTCCATTCGTAGCCGATCAGTGTCGTAAATTCGCCGGGTTTATTGTACTTCTCAGCAGTGGCAGTATAGCCTTGCCAGCTGGAGCGAAGGATTGGAATAGCTGTTTCCGGGTTGGTGATAGGCTCGGGCAATTCATTATTGGCCAAAGCTGCCGGAATCTCAACTTGCAATTGACGCGCTTCTTCTTCTCCCCCTTGCAATAGATCGTACCAGCGCTTAGCGATAGGATCTTGCATTAGTACTTCATTACCTTTCGCAATTTCAGAGAAGACTCCGAAGCCTTCGGCGTGATCGGTAATAGCTAAAAAGTCATAGGGACGTTGCAGTTGTACCGGCTGACCAGTATTGGATTCTATCTGCTCGCCAATAGCCAACCGATAGGCATCTTCTGGATTTAAGCGAGTACCTGCCCCAAAGGCATCAGCCGAGATGGCGGTATGAAAGTGTGTGTCACCCCAATAAACTTCCCGATTGGGATTAGTCGGAACCTCATCCGTAGCTTTCTCAGATACAGCACCTGCTGATGACTCCTCGGCCGTTTGTTCTACACTTGTGCAATGGGAAAGTGAACCTAGGAGAAAGGCTGTGCCCACAAATTGAAAAAGTTTTTTCATCGATTAATAGTTATTCGTATTAATGTAAGTGAAAGCGACACTCAGCCGAATCATTTCGGATATAGCGTTATTATCACTCAATAAACTCTTCAGTAGTTGATGCTTCTGCCCAGATAGGGCAGAAACTTATAAGGAGCTTGCTCAAGCGACAGTTAATTAAATATTCCATAGCGATCAATAAATATATTAGTCATGCCTTAATCCATCAAGAGAAAAATAGCCAAAGGTCCTTTATCACCGTATTCATCAGTTAGGCTTATACCAGATTGGAGAGGTATATGCCCGTTCCTGTATGGAGGCTGGTACATCTTCCGGCCGTTCCACTCCGAACACTTTGGCATCAATGGTGGTCCAGCGGGGAGTGGGAATTTCCAGAACGCGCACGTAATAGAAGGCACGCTCGGCCGGGTCAAAGTCGGGGTCTTTCCAATAAGCCTGAAGGAAGAGGGCACCGATAGCGTTGGTGTACGTGGCTTCTTCTACGTTTACGGTATTGCCTACCGGCTCAGCAGCGGCCCCGTTGTTTACCTTCCGCTCATCGGACAAAGCTACGTCGTAAACCATCTCGTGCAGTTCTCCTTCATTGTCCAACCATCCTTTGATCATCTGAATACGGTTCTGGTTGGCTCCGTCAGGGTCGCGTATAGCCCGAATCAAAAACACAGGAGCTTCTCCAGAGGATGCCTTATCCAGTTCGCCACCCATAGGAACGCCCTTATCGTACCCGTGTTTGGCAAAATCTGATCGACCCAGGTCAGCTTCCTCAAAACCAAACCCGCCAAAAAGCCGCACCCTGAGTCGGGTACCCGTGGTGGCAAACACCTCTTTGCGCTTCATCGCATCCCAGAGTGCCTCACGGGTGTTGTTCCGCGCCCAGACTCCCGCCAGGCCGGAAGCACTTAGCTGACGGGCATAATGCTGATACCCTTTCGGGGCCGGACGTCCGGCAATCACCTCCTCAAAACGGATCGGATCGGCTGATGGCTCAAGGGTCACCACCTTGCCGAAATAGTTGTCTTCCCGCGTGGTGGCCAGCCCGGTGTGGGCATCGGTAGAACCGACCATACCGAATTTGAAAGGATTGGTACCGAGTTCCTGTTCGTAAGCCATTCCGCGCTTAAGGGCCTCCCGGGCATATTCACGGGGTAACATATCTTCGTTCTTGGGCTCGGTTCCGAAGCTAGCCAAGTCCCAGGTTTCAAAGTCGGCGAACTCATCGTCGGGTGAAAGTAAGGGGTGGGCCTCGCCATCTCCCTTCTGCTGAGTGACCTCGTAAAGGGGCTCCCATCGCTGCCGTTGTTGAGCGTAGGCCTCCGTGAGCGGATCACCATTGATGGTGATATCATCGAACATAAGGCCATTAGACAGATTGCCATTGTGCGGAATGGCCAGCAGCTTACCGCCCGTTTTCTCTTCGTAATTCTGCATCCATTTCCAGAGATCTTCCGGATCAAAGCTGTCGTACTGCGAGAAAGGAATCACCTGGTCGGCCTTATCCTTGCCATCGCGGTAGATCACGTTGCGATGCAGGTTATTACCATTAGGCATGGAAGTCCATTCGTAGCCGATGAAAGCGGTAAAGTGACCGGGGTTGTTAAATTTTTCAGCGGCACTCGTAATATTGCCCCACATCTCCGCTTTCAGATCGGTCAGCTCGGCCAGGGGATCGTCCTGGGAGACGTTTTTCATCATCCAGTTATCATAAGCTTTCGTCAGCCCATCCAGGCCGCCATACTTCACCAGGTCGTGTTCCATCTTCCCCCATTCGTTAGCGAGCAAGGTAGGGTTCGAACTTACTATCGCCGGTGCCAGGCCAAGGTTTTCCGAATGGTCGGCCACCACCAGGAAATCGAGCGGCCGCTTTAGCCGGACCTCCAGCCCGGTACTGGATGTTACAGTTTCACCCTGGGCGAAGCGGTAGGCGTCTTCCGGCCCGATGATACAGCCAATCATCCCGGCGTCGGCCGAGTAACTGGTGTGCAGGTGGGTGTCACCGTAAAATACCTGATTCGGATAGTCTTCCTCCGGGTAGGGAGAGTATTTGATCTCCTTGGTGGTAGGCGTAGGTGTATCCTGCGCCAGGGAAGGTACACCCAGGGTGAGGACTAACATCATGATGATTAATTTCGTCAGAGTTTCCATAGATGGTGTATTACAAGTGGTTTTATGTATTAAGGCTTGAGAAGCACCACAGCCAGCAAAGCTCCAAACTGAGGATGCGGACGAGAGGTTTTTTCAGTAAAGAAAATGATTGCATATTTTTCAGGTTATTCGGGGTTATACCAAATAGGCGAAGACCAGGCGCGTTCTACAATCGTTTCCGGTACCTCTTCCGGATATTCTACACCTTCCCGAATTTCGTCCCAAAGCGTCCAGCGAGCGGTGGGTAGTTGCAGCACCCGCACATAGTAGAAGGCTTGTTGAGCAGGATTAAATTCCGGGTCTTCCCACACTACCGATAACTCTGGACTACCTTTGTCGGTAGTAAACCCACCAGTTTCCGAGTCAACGGGGGCATTCAGTGGCTCTACGGAGCCATCGGCTGCGATCTCCCGTTGGTCAGATACGGCTACATTATAAATTTGCTCCCGCATCTCACCGTTTTCCAGCCAACCTTTGATGATCTGAATTCGATCAAGATTAGGCCCTATCGGGTCTTTCATAGCCCAGATGATAAATTTCGGACTGGCCGATTCGCTAATCGGTAAATCCGAGCCCATCGGCACTCCTAGTCTGTATCCAGCCTCTACCAGAGTCTTTCCTTCGTAACTATCTTCAAAACTATAACCACCGAAAAACCGAACTTTGATGCGGGGTCCACTGGTAGCGAAAGTTTCTTTGGCTTTCATTGCATCCCAAATATCTTCCCGGGTATTGGCTTTGGCCCACACTCCGGTGATCGCTCCGGGGTTAATATCATAGGCTTCAGCCCAACCGTCTATGGTGTTGTTGCGCCGTGCTTCGGCGAGGTTGTCGACTAGCCCGTGACTACCAACCAAATAATTGTCTTCTTCTACATTACCTGGCAAGCCGTTATGATTGTCCGTGCCCCCGGTAAAGCCGTACTTAAAAGGATTGACTCCCATCTCCTCCTGATGCTCCAATCCTTTTTTTAATCCGTAGCGGACGAAATTTCTCTCTTCAAAGGTGCGTCCGCTATAGTCTTGAATACTAGGGGCATTTTCAAAATTGGCAAATTCATCGTTAGACCAGAACTTAGGGTATACCTCGGAATTTCCCTTGATTTGCATTATCTCAATCAAGGGTTCCATTCGCTGGCGAGTTTCGGCATAATCTTCACCAATGATGTTTCCCTCCAAGTCAGTTTCGGGAAACATCAATCCTTTGCTGCCATTTGAGTTATGTGGAATAGCCAATAAGGTAGCCCCCTGTGCAGTAACCGAATCCATCCACGCCCAAAGTTTACGAGGGTCCGAGCTATCGATAGCACTGAAGGGCACTTCCGGCAGTTGGGAGTCTCTAAAAATAACATTCCGATGCAAGTTACCGGCCTGGGGAGCGGCTGTCCATTCAAAGCCACGCAGGGTTGTGAAAATACCCGGCTCGTAGTATTTCTCAGTAGCATCCTGGTTCGTTTTCCACGCTGACTTGGTGGATTCAATACCTTGGTAGAATTCAGGATGCTGTGGACTACCACTACGGTTGTTGCTGGCTACATACTTAACAAATAAGGTGAGCGCCTCTTCCAAATTATCTGCTTCTCGCATAGATCGGGCCACTGGATTATCATAACCGGGACTTTCAGGGGTAGTAAGCGTATATACCTCGCCTAAGTACTCAGCATGATCGGTCACTGCACAGAAATCAAGCGGCCTTTTCAGCTTCATCGGAAGGCCGCGAACGCTTACCTCTTCCCCCCGCGCAAAGCGGTAGGCATCTTCCGGACTCAGTCGGGCACCACCGATAAACGCATCCATAGAGAACATAGTGTGGATATGGGTTTCCCCAAAATAAGCATCCTTTAACGGATTACGTGAAATATTTGCTTCATGTTGGGCAGTAACAGTAGTGTTTTCAGTAGCAGTTTCTTCCCCACCCTGATTTCCACAAGAGAAAAGAAAAAAAGCGATGAGTGTGCTTATAGAAAATGGATTGGGTCTGCGCATGGTGTGGGTATTTGGTTGATATAATAATTTTATCATTATTACAGTTCCCCTGAAAATAAGTATGCATAATAATTTAAAAAAGAAGATCGCTTTACTTTATTTTTCTTGAATAAACAGCTGTACAGAGCTTAGTTAGGCTTATACCAAATAGGAGAAGAAACGCCTCGTTCCTGGTGGGTAAGCGGAACTTCGTCCGGCAAATCCAGATTATGCCTAATCTTATCAAATAAAGTCCAGCGTGGGGTGGGTATCTCCAGCACGCGTACATAGTAGAAGGCCGGCAATGCAGGGTCAAATTCAGGGTCGGTCCAGTAGGTGGTAAATTCACTGCTACCAATATCATTGGTATATTCAGCGGTTTCCATGTTTACGGTGTTTCCTACTGCGGGTAGCTTTCCGTCGGCATTGAGTTCACGGTCTCCAGCCCATGCCACTTCAAATATTTTTTCCTGGGTTTCTCCGTTGGCATCTACCCATCCTTTTATTACCTGCAGCCTGTCCAGGTTTGCTCCGTCGGGGTCTTTGGCAGCCTGAATCAGGAAACCAATAGATTGATTGGCTTGTCCACCTTGCAGTATGCTACCCATGGCCACGCCATTGTCATAGCCGGTTTTCACCATGTTATTATCCAGGTTGGATTCTGCAAAATCAAAACCTCCGAAAAACCTCATTTTCATTCTCGGCCCGGTAGTAGAAAAGGTTTCCCGGCGGTACATAGCCTCCCAGATATCTTCCCGGGTATTGGACTCTGCCCATACGCCCATGATACCGGAAGCGGCCATTTCCCATCCCCGATAGGCGTCATTATTTCCTGTGACTAGCGGGAAATTCCATCGTTCATGGTTGCTGGGCTCTACGGTTTTAAACTTCCCGTAAAATTCCGATTCATCGGTTGAAGAAATGCCTGTATGTGTATCGGTACCACTGTTGGAGCCATACATAAAAGGGTTCACCCCAAGTTCCTGCTCTATTCTCATTCCGGATTTCAGGCCTTCCCGCCAATATTCATATTTCCAGTCCTCTTTTGATTCTTTAGGTTTAAGCACAAGGTTGCCCCTGTCCCAAAGCTCATAATCTGCAAATTCGTCGTTGGGTGAAAGGAAGGGGTGGGCTTCACTTTGTCCTTTGTACTGGAAAAGCTCCATCAGGCGTTCGTATTTCACACGCATTTCTGCCCACTCTTTGGTCATGGGAGAGCCGTCAAATTGCTGCTCTTCGTACATGCGCCCGTTAGACATATTGCCGTTGTGTGGAATAGCCAGCAGCTTGTCGCCGGTTTTCGCTTCATAATTCGCCATCCATTCCCAAAGCTTTTTGGTGTCTTCGGTTTCAAAAGTAGTAAGTGGTAAGATATCCCTTGCCTGGTCGCCACCTTCTTTATATATGATATTTCGGTGAAGGTTATCACCGCCATCGGCATTTACAGTCCATTCGTAAGCCGTAAAGGTGGTGAATTCACCCGGCCGATAAAATTGCTCTGCGGCATCAATCGTCTTATTCCAGGCCGTGTTCATCCATTTAGGATCCATAAGTTGTTGAGGAAGCTTTCCCGTTGACTGCAAATTGATTACTTCACTTTTTGCGGCTGCAGCGGCAGATTCCTCCCCCGAAGCAAATGCCTCGTTCCACCCCTGAAGGATTTCACTTTCCATCATTTCCGCGTTCCCGGCGATCACTTCATTGATGGTACCCATGGCATCGGAATGGTCAGAGATCAGGAACCAGTCAAAAGGTCTTTTCAGTTTGGTTTTGATACCGGTATTTGAGGTAATTTCTTCTCCAATGGCAAAACGATAGGCATCGGTAGGGGATAATGTAGCTCCGTCAAGCCCCGCATCAAATGACCAGCCGGTGTGTACGTGGGAATCCCCGAAATACGCTTCTTTCAAAGGATTGCGGGTGATGTCCCCTTCATTTTGGTCCGCTACGTTTGTGGTGTCCGTGGCCGACTCTTCCCCACCCTGATTTGCACAGGAGAAAAGAAAGATAGCACAAAGTGTGCTTAAGAAAAATAGATTAGGTCTGTACATATTGTGCGTTTGTTTGGTTGACGTTTCAAATTAAACAATATTTTTTACCTCAGGTAAACTCAGGTCTCAGCGGGGTCTCTCTCGCAGAGGATCCCGCGTCTCTTTAGATGACGTGGGGTGTTCCACACCGGGACTCGTTCCGAAGACCCCACTGAGACAGAGACATGTTTTCTTTTTACACCCCTTCCCCCGGATTCACATCCATGTTCACTTTCACGATAGGCTCCTGGTTTATCAAGGGGTTAGTTTTTAGTGATAGGTAAAATATCTCAAACTAATGGAAAGCTAAATTGTTTTGGGAGAACTTGCAAAGTGTATGATGTTAATTTCTCTTAATATCAGCTTAATTTCTTTCATGAATAACAGCATATCCATCGTATGCGCCCGCCACCAGTGTGTCATTGCTTCCCTCCTTCGTGGGGGAGGAATCCGCAGGTGCGGAAGGCTTCTCCACTTCGTTGGCAGGGTGTCCGCAGGTGCGGAAAGTTTCTCCACTTTGTCAGTAAGCTGTCCGCAATGGCGGATATCTTCTCCACTTCGTTGGCAAGGCGTCAGCAATGACAGGTAACCATTTACAGCTATTTTAGTAAAGCATGTATCTTAAGAATATTTATTAACTGATTGATTAAATGTATTATATAGGACTATAACACTCAGACTGAAAATTATTATCAACTATGAAAGATTATTTCAAGTTGCATGTATTGCTTCTCTGTACTTTTTGGCATGGGATGCCCCGCATTGCCCCAAAAAGGACGGCAGCGGCCGACCGTCAAAAAACTCTAGGATATTCAATGCGGGGCATCCCATGCTTCCCCGCACAAAGCCTACGCACCCCCGCTGAATATCCAGGCCAGCGCACATTTTTTTCTAAATCCTCGGCCTGTGGCACACATAATGCTCTAAATTCAACGGCAAGGTATCCGCCGTAGTTGAGGAAGTCCAATTAACCTACCTGTGTACCCTTTCTATGCTCGTTCACTTTTTTCATTCCTGTATTTCAGCGAATTTCATATCCTACTTTTTTTTTAACCTTATTTTTTAATCAAACATCAAGGCAATGATGAAATCCCCTTCATTTAAAAATTACAGAATTCAGGAGTTTATCCAATTCACCAGCAATGTGCTTATGATTGTAAAGCAGCACGGGGCAGACAAACTAAAGGTAAAGGCCCTGTATACGATGCTCTTTCAAAGTTTTGAACAGTTGCAGTCAACATACAAGCGGGATGGTAACAATGAGACTACCCGTCAGTTAACGCATTTGGATAACCGCCGTGACCAGGCTGTTATTTGCCTGCGGAAGATTTGCGATGGGTACGCGCATCATCACGATAAAGCATTGAACGCGGCGGGCAGGCAGGTGGTAGCCTGTATTGACAAGTATGGCAGCAAACTGTACCACCTCAATTACAGTGCAGAAACAGCCGCCCTGAAAAACCTTGTGCATGACCTGCAAACAGACCCTGCTTGCACAAGCGCCATTCAGGAAATGCACCTGGAGGCCGTGGTGAAGGAGATACAACAGGCCAATGAAAAGTTTGAGAAGTTGTTTATTGAGCGGTTGGAAAATTTCAGCAAAGATGAAACAAAGAGTACCAAAGAGCTTATCCGCTCTGTTACAGAAGCCTACCGCACGCTGGCGCAGCATGTAGAAGCCCATGCCACCCTGGCCCCATCAGCGGAGTACACCTCCCTCATCAATCACCTGAATGAAAACATTGAACATTTCAACCATATAGTAGAAAGAAGGAAAAAGACAGGAGTAACCGAAGCAACTGAGCCTTTGGGTGATGAGGCGGTAGATGCCTAACCCCCTAAACTTTGCATTCGTGGGGTATCCCATACCGGGGCTCGTGCCGAAGACCCCACTGGGAAAAGCTAAAGTCTCAGCGGAGTCTTTCTCAGAAGGGCCTATGTACTGAGAATATCTAATGGCTCACTTCAAATTTGATGTTGCCCCGGGTGCCCGGGTTGTTCAGCCCAAATACGATTCTGTATACTTCATTACCCCAGGCCCTTTGCAGGCGGGCATCATCTATATCTATTTTCTCAATTTGCGGTTGCAGGACTGCATCATCATAATGTAATAATAAGGTGAAGGCATCTGATGAGAGTTGTATGATACCGGGTTTGATGATTTCACAACGCAGTGCTGTCATGAAATTCCAGCGAGTGTCTCCCTTTATTTCAGAGAGGGTGTAGGTATCTGCAATTTCAAATTTCTTCCCGCGCACAAGGGTATAGGTGCGTTTCCAGGTGTCAATCAAGGCAGCTTCAGGATATGATCCTGCAATATCAACCGTAAAACGCACTTTAGCAGATGAACTTGAAAAAGCAGCTTCCCCTGCCTTAAAGATAGCCCCTGCCTGCTGTTCATATCCGTTGATGAACGGGAGGTTGTGGTATTTTGAGCGCATTGTCCAGATGTCATACCGGTCGGCACTGAAGGTTTTGGCGGTGTAGGTGCCCACGCCCACATCAATCAGGGCGGGTAGGCCATCGTAGTAAAGAATGAATGAGCCAACATCATTGTGGTTGTGGCTTTCCGCATTATGCCCGCCTTTGGCTGCGAAATAAAAGCCTTCGGAAGAACCTTCCTTATCCCTTGCGCCCATGATTTGGGTTTGTGGGAGATAGAACTCGCCCAAAAGGGGCTGTTTCGGGGGTTCACTATTCAAGACATTAAGGTTAAACAGGTTTTCTAAGGCAAGTTCTATCTTTCCATGAATTGGCTCTTTTCCAAAACCATACTGTTCGGCCAGGTAAGCCCCAAACCCGCTCATCATGGAGTCGTTGATGCGCTTACCGTACCGAAAGATTACACCCGGTCTCGAGTGTATTTTGGCAGAAGCATCTGCAAAATTAATGAAATATTCCCCATCAATATAAGCGCGGTAGATATACCTGCCCATGTTTTGTACAACGGGCTGGTTGTAAATATTAATTTTTTCCCCGCTGCTTTTATAGAGCAGTTCCAGATAGTCAAAGAGTTTTCCCCCGGCATGGCTCCAGTAACCGGGGCCTTCTTCACACCCTCCGTCCTCGTTGTAATAATTGATAAACTGATCTACCGACCGCATGGTTTTTTGCACATTTACTGCCAGTGTGTGGGGGTCATCTTCCAGTAGCAATATGCAATTCAGTACGTTATAATTACACCAGGGATTCCAGTTATTTACCAGATCACGGGTGTACCCCATCCACCACATATCTACCCTGGTATAATAAGGGGATAACACCTTGTAATAAATTTCTTCCTTTATCCTTTCTGAAATTAAAGGGTGAACCTGATCAAAAGCTTCATGGAAAAAGTAGTAGGCCCATGCCAGGTTGGCGGCCACCCTGCCTGTGGCGAGGTCAATGGTAGGGTCGTTTTTATCAGGTAATCCAGGGCCAATCTTTTGTAATGATAAATGAGCCGAGGAGCCCCAGTAAGTTTGGTCACAATAGAAGATGGCCCCATTTACAATATCATCCAAAAACCTGCCTTTGCCCTCCATAAGTTCGGCCATCACAAGGCTCTGGAAGGCAGCCTGGTTTTCACGCTGTGGGCGTTCCATTTCACTGCGGTTACCATTTCTGACAAAATCAAGGTAGCGGGTGGCAGGAATATACTGCCATTGATATTCCAGATACTCTTCCCCTTCCCTGATGTAGGCTATTCTTAAATCCTCAGGGATTTTGTTCCACCCTTCACGGTTCTGATAATCAGGGTAAGGCACCCACGATTTGTCATAGATAAGTGCTTGTCTGATTTCATTGAATGGAAAATCACCGGCTAATAAGTTTCTGGGAGTTTGTCCGAAGGCCGAGAACGTAAAGAGTATGGAAAAGAAGGTTATGGTTATTAGTTTTATCATAGGGATATTATTTTCAGCTTGCAATATATCTTGTGTTATTGGGGATAACAAAGTGCATCTTTGGGTGGGAGCGTGGTTAATCATATTCATTTTTATCCGTTCAGTACAGGTTTTGCTTCATTAGCAGGAAATGCACTTTATTAGTAATATAGGCACTTGAAAATGATTTTCTAAACACTTTTTGAGGTTGAGCTGGGTATGGGTGAAGTAATATTCCACCTTGTAGTATTCCAGGAAAGACTTCCGCTGCTACGTCACCCGCACAATTCTATCATTCTCCGGGCTTTCCTGCATTGTTGCACAAAATACCTCTCCGTACCCCACCGGAATTTTGAAAATGTTGTGCAGGGGAATTTGGAGCAAATAAGCCCAGGTACACCTGATTACTCCGGCGTGGGTAACAATCAGCACCCTTTGGTATGCTTGCCTGCGCAGGTTATCATAAAAATGAGCAACTCTTCTATACATGGAAGCGAGGCTTTCGCCGTCGGGCGGGGCAGTATTTACAAAATCCTCCATCCAGGCCGATAGCAACGCCTGGTCTATATCATTCCATGGTAGCATTTCCCAATCGCCAAAATTCAGTTCCAGCAAGGCAGGGTGCGTATAAACATCTTCTGTAAATTGTTTTGCTAACTGATAGCAGCGGCCCAGCGGACTGGAGAATATATAATCAAATTTATAAGGCAACGTAGCTTTGTACTCAGCCACTTCCTCCGCGAAGCTTTCGCAAAGGGGCACTTCTGATTGCCCATAGCAGGTATCGGGCGGTGCATTTAAACGGGTGTGCCTGATTATATAAACTTCCATATTCCTAAAATTGAAAGATAAAACACCACTTCGCTCACCTGCTGGGTCGCCCCCAGGGCATCGCCGGTGTACCCGCCTAGGTGTTTCTTGAAATAATACCCCAGGTACATTTTAGAGAAGTAAGCGAGCGGAAAAGCCAGAAGAAAAGGCCAGTTTTCAAACAAAAAAAAGGGCAAAAGCGCGAATACAAAGCTGTACAACATTTCGTATACCGACAACCGCTTTTGGGCAATGGGCCGGGCTTTGCTTTTGTCCGGGTCTTGCACATATTCGTGGGTTTGCACAAAGGTAGAAGCAATAAAACGGCTGCCGGTGTGGGCATTGATGAGTGCAACGGCTGCCAGTCCGTAAGAAATGTGCGCTAGTTCTGTAATTACCAAAAACTTTAGTAGCAGCAAGAGCACAATGCCTACCGTGCCATACGCCCCAATGCGGCTGTCTTTCATAATGGTAAGGATTTGCTCTTGAGTCCAACCCCCGCCAAAAGCATCACACACATCGGCAAAACCATCTTCATGGAAGGCCCCGGTAAGCAACACCGTGGCAGCCATCGATAGCAGTACCCCAATGGCTGGCGGAAAAAGAAAAGAAGCACCCACCAGAATAGCCGCGGCCACCCCACCCACAATCCACCCCATTAGCGGGAAGTATTTGCGGGATTTGTTTAAGTTTTCATCACTATGCCCTACCCAGGCCGGACAGGGAATGCGGGTGAAAAACATGAGGGCGGTGAAAAAGTATTGTATTTCTTTTTGTATCATATTAGCTTAAGTACTCACGCCCGCATCTTCAAAACTGGCCATTTCATTCAGAAAGGTTGTCGCACTCTGGATGATGGGATAAGCAACCGCACAACCTGTGCCCTCACCCAGCCGCATTTGCAGATCCAGGATGGGTTGGGCATTAAGGTAATCCAGCATTTTAGCATGCCCCTGTTCGTCAGATACATGGCAAAAGATGACATTGTTGAGGGCAGTGGGTTGGAGGTGGTACACTACCAAAAAGGCAGCCGTAGCGATAAACCCATCTATCATCAGAAGCATGTTTTTTTCAAAAGCTTCAAGCATAGCGCCTGCCATTTGGGCGATTTCAAACCCGCCAAACGTTGCCAGAACCTCCATCGGAAGTTTGGCTTTAGGATGCTTTTGAAGGACTTGTTCCAGTATTTCTATTTTCTTTTGGAGCTGGGGCTGGCCCAATCCCGTACCCCGACCAACACATTCGTCAATGGGTAAGCCACAAAGCTTGCTCATCAGCAAGGCGGCTGAGGAAGTGTTACCGATACCCATTTCGCCAAAACCGACAATGTTTGTCTTTTTATGCAGGTGGTTATTAATTATTTCTTTACCAAATTCCAGGCACTTTTCCAGTTGGGCTTGCGTCATAGCTGCTTCTTCCAACATGTTCCGGGTACCGTGGGCTACTTTGTGGTCAATCAACTTTGGGTGGGATGGGAAGTTGTGGTCTATCCCGGCATCAATAATTTTAAGAGTAATATTATTTTGCCGGGCAAACACATTGATGGCCGCGCCCCCGTTCAGGAAGTTGTTTACCATCTGAAAGGTTACTTCTTTGGGGTAAAGGCTTACACCCGCCCCGGCAATGCCATGGTCGGCGGCAAATACCAGAATATGGGGTTTTCGTAAGCGGGGGCTCAGGGTATTTTGCACCCTACCCAGCTGAAGGGCTAATTCTTCCAGCCGGCCCAGGGAGCCCACAGGTTTGGTTTTTGTATCAATTTTCTGTTGAAGTGCTGCTGCTATGTCCATCAGTCAATTTTCTGAAAATGAAAAAAAAGCCCCAGCAGGTTACTGAAGCTTTAGAATGTTTGCAAAAATGGGCTTTTTGGGACACTTACCCAAAAGACGGTATTTTTAGAGAAGGGTTGATTCAGGTATGGGGTAATTTAAACATCCAACGCATACAGTTTTTGCATTTGTCGTTTATTGACAGCAGCAGGTGTCAGACGAAAAGCAGCATTGCGGAGCGCACCCAGGAGTTTGTTTTCCAACTGGGCTATTTTTCCCAGGATCCATGAGTTATTGACAATAAAACGGGTTTTCTTTATTCGTTTTCTTTCAAAACTTTTGAATGCATCCTTCGCATTGCCGTTTTTCTTTATTTCATGGGCCAGTATCATGCCATCTTCAATAGCCATACAAGCCCCTTGCCCCATGTTGGGTGTGGTGGCATGGGCAGCATCCCCAATCAGGACGATATTGTCAAATGCGTAGTTATCAACAGGTTTGATGTCTATGATGTCGTTCCAGAGAAGGGCTTCGTCTGGAGTATGTTGCAGAATATCTGGTATCGGGTCGTGAAAATCCTGAAAATACTGCGATAAATCCCTGGTGGTAAAGTTTTTCATTTGTTCATCCTGGGCAGGGGCGTTTGCACAGGCAAACCAGTAGATTTTGTTGTTCCCAACCGGTACGATACCGAACCTTTTGCCCGGCCCCCAGCTTTCGGTTGAGCCTTCGATTGACAAACCGAAATTATCTATAACGGCCCGCCAGCAGGTGTATCCGGCATACCGGGTTTGCACATTGGGCAGCAATTGCTGGCGTATTTGCGAATGTATGCCATCGGCCACAATGAGGTAATCGGTATCATGGGTACTTCCATCCTGAAACTGAACCGTTAACCCATTATCTTTCCTTTCAAACCCTGTCGCTCTTTTGTTAAGAATAAGCTGGCTTTCGTCTATTTCTGACAGCAAAACCTCATGCAAAGCCGCCCGGTGAATGGCTACGCTGCATGTGTTGAATTTACGGTTAATTTCAGCCGTATTAAAGCCGGAAATCAACTTTCCTTTCTGATCGAGAATAGCGAAAGTGGGGAGTACATACCCTGCATTTTTCACCGCTTCAGCGATGTCCAGGTGTTGGTAAGCCTGCATGGCATTTCCGGCGAGGGCCAGTCCGGCCCCGAGGGGTTGCATAGCAGGGGCTGCTTCAAAAATACTGGCTTCTATGCCAACTTTGCGAAGGGCGATGGCAGCGGTAAGGCCCGCGATGCCACCGCCGATGATAGAAAAATTGGGCATTTATTTAGAAAATAACTCCATCTATTATGGCGCCAACGATAGAAAGGATGATGGCCAGCCAGAGGGAAGGCAAAAACCCAACAGTGTCAAACCCATCCATCATTTGGTCTACAATTTCAATGACAATGGCATAAACGATGACGCGGATGATAAAGCTCAGGCCAAACAGGTAAAAGAGTCCCAGCGTGGCTACGTGTAAAACAAACGTAAGCAGCCAGCCTATCAAAAAACTGAGTAAGCCAACGAGCAGGGCCACGATGAGGGCGGTGGTAAAATTCCTGACGTGTACTTTGGGCATGGCTTTGGCGGCCAGCACCAGTGTTCCCGCCGTGGCTAAAATTTGGACAATCCATTGTAGCATGTTGTTGTAGTTTTAGTGGTTGATGTTGATAAGCTAAGATACAAGAGATTTGAGTTTACGTTGCTATTTATTATGTTTTTTTACCTTTTTAACCTTTTTTCAATCATTTCCTTATGTGCTTTCATTTCAGCTTTTATTAATGCATTGATTTCTTCATCGTTTAATTGTTCATCATAAAATTTCTCAAAGGAAATAGAAATCTGAGTATTACTAACGCGATACCTTGTTTTTAGAAAATAAAACACAATTCTACTATTGTGACTAAATTCTTGAAAACCTGCCCAATTAAAAGTATGATATTCATAATTAAGTTTAATATTGGAAGTGTTTTCGTCAATTCTATGCCTGCTTGTTTTAAAAGCCTCATATTTGTTTTTAAACTTTTTTGCTCTATTGTTAACAGAAAAATGGAACTGCACTTCTAAATAAAACTTATCAAATTTTTTGCTATTTGCGACAAAAGCTTCTGCTAACCTAACAATTGTATCATCATAAATCTCCAGTACAGCTTCTTTTGATTTTGTAACCTCAATTTGTTTTCCTGCGCCTTTGATTTTTTGTTCAAGCAAGGCGATTTCCTTATCCAGGTCGTCGGGTTCTTCAATGCTTTCCCCTTTGGCCCCTTTGATCATGAGTTCAAGGGAACGTAGTAAGTTTTGGGCTATATATTCAACAAACGGCTCCAGCATTCCTGCATCGGCCTGCCGGAGTACGGCGAAATAATTTTCCTTATCATCGGTTTTGATAATAACGGGCGGGTATCCCTGCTGCATCAGGATAAGGTTCATGAGGATTCTTGCCATCCTGCCATTGCCATCGTCAAAAGGGTGTATGCGGATAAATTTGTAATGGAATTCAGCCGCCAATAAAACAGGGTTTGTATCCTTATCCTTGCTTTTACCTTTGTACCACTTTAGCAGATCATCCATTTTAGCAGGTGTCTCTTCCGGGGTGGCAAAGTAGAAGATTTCTCCAGTGACAGTCTTTACATGGTTGGGTGTAGTTTTATATTTTCCTACTTCTATTCTTTTTTTGGTCGGTTTGCCATCCGGGGTAAGTGCATCTACCTCATAAGACTCTTTTAACAATAAAGTATGCAGTTGACGAATGAAATTTTCTGTCAAAGGACGGTCTTCTTTCAAAATATCTATTACCCACTCAATGGCTTCATTGTGCCCCGTCATTTCCACATGGTCTTTCAGGGGTTTTCCTTGTGCAGTAATGCCGAAAAGAAGCAGGGCTTTTGTTTCTCCATACGTCAGCGTATTTCCTTCCAGGTGATTGGAGTGAAAGTTCCAGTCCAGGCGGAATTTTTGCATAATGCGGCCTTCTTCCTCTTTACCAATGGGCCTGAGGGCATCCAGCTCTTTTTTTAACTTTTCTACTTTTTTAAATACTTCCATCTGGTTCATTATTTGAATCCTTAAAAGGAAACGCTGTGAACAGCCCAAGTTACAAAAAACGGTATAATTTTTTATGAATACCCATACTTGCGCCCCCTTTCCAAAAAATGTATCTTTATGAGCAATGATGACCTACCAGGAAATAAAAGCACATCCGGAGTTACAAAAATATATCCTGTGTTACTGGAAGTTTGAAGTACTCTCCATTGCCTCCGGGGCTCCCAGCATTCACCATTACATCATACCCGACGGTTGTGCCTCTTTGGTATTTCTGTACCATCCTATGGCTGATGCTTGCTTTTCTGCATTGACAGGCCCTACTAAAAATGTAGTGGAAACGGATGTGTTTGCAAAGTCAGTATTTGTAGGAATACGGTTCAGACCCGGCACCACCCGGGAAGTCTTTGGTTTATCTGGCGTACAACTCCGGGACCAAAATCTGATGCCGGCTCCTGAGTTACCCGGTTTTGAGACTGAAGATATTTATAAAAACATCCATGGGGAAAACAGTATTTTCACTACCCTGGATACCGCTTTGTTAAAGTTTTTCAAGAAATTACAACCCAAACAGGACGAGCTGGTAGCACAAGCCACCGACCTGATTATCAGCAGCAAAGGCAACCTGAAAATTGCCAGTCTTATTGAACAACTACCGCTGAGTGAACGGCAGTTACAAAAGCGGTTTAAAGAGGCTGCCGGGCTTACACTCAAAGAATTTGCCACCATCATCCGTATCAGGGCTGCGATGATACAGGTTGAAGTGGATAAGGAAAACTACCAAAGTACTATTTATAATTCGGGGTATTTTGACCAGGCGCACTTTATCCGTGATTTTTCCAGGCTTTCCAATGTTTCCTTACCTGCCTTTAAGAAGTATATCAAAAGCATTGAGCACATTGGCGTAAAGGCCCAACATGAAAAATGACGGTTTTTTCCAATTTTGCATTCCTGCTTTATTTTATTTTTGTCGCTGACATTTATAACCACATTTGACTATGAAAAAAATAATCTTGACGTATGCCTGCTGTTTGCTTTTTTTTGCCCTCACTGCACAATCTTCTTCTGAAAACAGAAAAGAAGCCATGAAAAAACTGGACTTCATGGCCGGGCAGTGGAAAGGGGAAGGATGGATGATGGACCGGGAAGGAAATAAGAACGCTTTTACCCAAACGGAAGATATAAACTGGAAAATGGATGGAGAACTCATGCTTATTGAAGGGTTGGGAAAAAGCTATGATGCTTCAGTTCAAGAGGAAAAAGTAATCCATAATGCGTTGGCGACCATATCTTACAATCCACAAACAGGTAATTATGATTTTCAATCGTATGTGGCAGGCAGGGGAAGTGGCACTGCTGTTGGTAAAGTGCTGGATGAGCATACTTTTCAGTGGGAACTATCGGTGCCTCACGGAAAAATACGTTATACCATCACTATCAGTGAAAAAGAACAGTGGTATGAGATTGGAGAGTATTCTCCCGACGGACAAGCCTGGAACCAGTTTTTTGAAATGACTTTGGCGAAAGAAAATATTTAGGATTCATTCAGCATAGCCGCCACCCTGGCAGTTACAGTTGTGACTTTTATGTTTTGAGGTAAGCCAATACCCCACTCTTAGTTTTTTTGTACGGCAAACCAATTACGATGCCTGTCCGAAATAAATAAGGTTGGAGTCATGATATTAAAGATGGCTTATTAAATTTGCCTCAAACGTAGAAATTTATGAGTGAGCATACGAAAGAAACCAATACTTCCCTGAATTTTTTAGAAGAGATTATTGAAGAAGATTTACGGAATAATAAGAACAATGGCGTTGTGCATACCCGCTTTCCGCCTGAGCCAAACGGTTATTTGCACATTGGGCATGCCAAATCTATCTGCCTGAATTTCGGTTTGGCACAAAAGTATGGAGGAAAAACCAACCTCCGCTTTGACGACACCAACCCGGTGGCCGAAGATGTGGAATATGTAGATTCTATCAAAGCGGATGTGCGCTGGCTGGGGTTCGACTGGGAAGACCGGGAGTTTTATGCATCTGACTACTTTGGGCAACTCTATGACTTTGCCGTGCAGCTCATCAAAGACGGGAAGGCGTATGTGGATGATTCGCCCCTTGAGGAAATCCGGCGTATGCGGGGCGTGCCTACCGAGCCGGGGGAAGAAAGCCCTTTCCGCAACCGGTCGGCTAAAGAAAACCTGGATTTGTTTGAAGGCATGAAAAACGGTGATTTTCCGGAAGGCAGCCGGGTGCTGCGCGCCAAAATTGACATGGCTTCGCCCAACATGCACATGCGTGACCCGGTGATGTACCGTATTTTGCACAAACCCCACCACCGCACCGGTGACACATGGTGCATTTACCCCATGTACGACTGGGCGCACGGGCAAAGTGATGCCATTGAAGGCATTACCCATTCTATTTGTACGCTGGAATTTGAGGTACACAGGCCGTTGTATGAATGGTTTCTGGACCAGATCGGAGGGTTTGACCCACGCCCCCGTCAGTACGAATTTGCCCGCCTCAATATGAGCTATACGGTGATGAGTAAGCGCCGCCTGCTGGAACTGGTAAAAGAAGGGTACGTAAGCGGTTGGGACGATCCCCGCATGCCCACTATCCTGGGCTTGCGCCGGAGAGGGTACACCCCCGCCAGTATCCGCCTCTTTGCCGAAAAAGTGGGGGTTGCCAAGCGTGACAATGTAATTGACCTCTCTTTGCTGGAGTTTTGTATTCGTGAAGACCTGAACAAAACCGCTCCCCGGGTAATGGCTGTGCTGGATCCGGTGAAAGTAGTGGTTACCAATTATCCTGAAGGAAAAACCGAAGAAATGGAAGTGGAAAACAACCCCGAAGACCCCAACGGAGGCACTCGGATGGTTCCCTTCTCCAGGGATTTGTACATAGAGCGGGCCGATTTTATGGAAAACCCGCCCTCTCCCAAAAAATTCTTCCGCCTTGGGCCTGACAGGGAAGTACGGCTGAAAGGGGCGTATGCCATCAAATGTCATGATTTTATAAAAGACGAAAGTGGTGAAATTACTGAAATCCACTGCACTTATGACCCCGAAACCCGCAGCGGACAAGATACCAGCGGCCGGAGGATAAAGGGTACGATTCACTGGGTATCAGCCCCACATGCAAAAGAGGCTGAAGTACGGGTATACGACCGCCTGTTCAATGACCCCGACCCGGCCGGGCACAAAGACCGGGACTTTAAGGAGTTTCTTAATCCGGATTCACTGCAAATTATTGAAAAGGCGTATATAGAACCCAGCCTGGCTACGGCCAAAGAGCAAGACCGTTTTCAGTTTATGCGCAAAGGTTATTATTGTGTGGATAAGGATGCTACGGAGGATAAGTTGGTCTTCAACCAAACCGTTACCCTTCGCGACACCTGGGCGAAGGTGCAGAAGGGTGGGAAGTAACGGGATGGAATGGTGGAACATTGGAAAGATGGAATAATGTGGGATTGAATTCATTATTCCTATGTTCTACTCTCTGCTTTTCATGTTCCCTGCCTGCATTATATATAATATGGTGTGAAGTGGCCGAAGCCGGGCCAGCCCGTGGCTAAGAACAACCAATAAAGTAATGAACAATACAAGTAGAAGGAATTTTCTAAAAAAGTCGGCTTATTGTGCAGCAGGTATATCTATCACAAGCAACAGTATGTTTGATAATTCATTTTCTGCCAAAAAAACTGACATTGGTATAATCCTGAATACAGTGCGGAATGAGATGAAAGAAGATTATGCAGGCACCCTGGAAAAACTGGCAGCCCTGGGCTACACCTATGTAGAAGGAAATTCGTATGGCGGTTCGGTAAAAGATTATGGAAAGCTGTTAAAAAAACTGAACCTTAAAGCAGTGGCCGGGGGGAGTGCTATGGGAAATTTACAGGAATCACTGGATGAACACATTGAAAGGGGGCATGCATTGGGTTATGAATACATTTGCTGCTATTGGCCCTGGCTGTCGTCGGTCGAAAACCTTACCAAAGATGAGTGTCTGCAAACTGCAGAAAGGCTGAATAACCTGGGCGAAAAAATAAAAAGGGAGGGGATGCGCCTGGCCTGGCATAATCATGATAAGGAGTTCCGGGATATGGGCGGGGAAATGCCTTTTGATATCCTGCTGCAAAATACCGACCCTGAATTGGTAACCGTAGAAATGGACTTGTACTGGGTACGGAAAGGAGGCCAAAACCCAATAGAATTTTTCAAAAAATACCCAGGGCGTTTTGAGTTGGTACACGTCAAAGATATGGACAACACGGCAGAAAGAAATATTACCTGTGTGGGGGAGGGGATTATTGACTTTAAGGAAATATTTGAATATACTGCACTGGCCGGTATCAAATACCGCATTGTGGAGCATGAGCGTTCAACGGACGGGATGCATTGTGCCACTGTTAGCTACAAACATCTTTCTCATTTGAAATAGTAATCATTAACAGCAATCATCAAAAAATGTCGACAAACCGAAGAAAATT
This sequence comes from Cyclobacteriaceae bacterium, assembly GCA_965230065.1. Taxonomy (GTDB): domain Bacteria; phylum Bacteroidota; class Bacteroidia; order Cytophagales; family Cyclobacteriaceae. Next base: position 3,510,051 of record OZ245942.1, read on the forward strand.
TATCCAACAATCAGCCACTGCCATGGTCGGGGCTACCCTTGTTCCTGCTTTACCACATTTCTCCATTGCCAAAAACTGGAAACCGGCTCCGTCTGATCAGTTGAATGTAGCTCTCATTGGGGCAAGAGGCAGGGGGTTTCGGGTGCTGGAGCAGCATTTGGGCCTCCCGGAAGTAAACTGTGTAGGCATTTGCGATGTGGATGAAAATATTCTTCGGGAAAAATCGGCTGTATTGACAGACAAATATGGGCAAAAAGCCAGGCAATATACTGATTTTAGGAAGCTGCTGGAAGATAAGGACGTAGATGCTGTTATCATCGGGACACCCGATCACTGGCACTGCCTTCCTGCAGTATATGCCTGCCAGGCTGGCAAGGATGTATATGTGGAAAAACCCATGGCCAACACCATCGCTGAGTGTAATGTGATGGCCGAGGCTGCCCGGCATTACGGACGGGTGATGCAGGTAGGACAACAGCAGCGAAGCGGGCAGGTGTGGAACGATGTAATGGCTTATATCAAAGCCGGAAAGTTGGGCAAACTCAGGAGAGCTACCATTTGGGCCAATTTCAATTATGGCATAGGCCCTGAAAAACGCCCTGATACCTCAGCCCCTGCTGGTGTTGATTATGACTTTTGGCTGGGGCCTGCCCCCAAACGGGCCTTTAATCCATCCCGTTTCCACGGAAGCTGGCGTTTTTTCTGGGACTATGGGGGAGGGCTCATGACTGATTGGGGCGTCCACATGATAGATATGGCATTATGGGCCAAAGATATTACTCGTCCTCCATCCATCACGCTGTCATATGGCAACAACTCCTCTTACCACGACCGCGACCGAGAAACCTTCGATACCATGTCGGTTACTTATCCGGAAGAAGACTATATCATAGTATGGGAGCATACCGCCGGTACCCAAAACGGCCCTTACGATCACCTGTATGGCATAGCTTTTACGGGTGATGATGGTACATTGGTAGCCCACCGGGGTGGGTGGGAAGTATTTCCGGAGTGGGATAACGGGAAAGAAGCTAATAAAATTGAAAAGGTAGAGTTTCAAAAGGGTAACCCCGGGCATGATTTGCACATCCGTGATTTTGTGAAATGTGTGAAAGAGCGGGGCACGCCGGCTTGTTCTCCCGAAATAGGCCGAACGGTAGCACTGGCGGCTCATTTTGCCAACATTGCTGTACGTACCGGGAATTACCAACTGAAATGGGATGACCATAAAAATAAATTCACCAATGCCAAAACTGCCAATCACCTTATCGAACCAGAATATCGCAAGCCCTGGAAGTTGCCAAAAATTTAACCGGCAGGTGCGTGCTTTTATTTATCAATGATTAACTACTGTATGAGTAAACGTTAGGGTAAGGGGTGAAATTGATCATTTTTTAAAGGCAGTCTCACCCAATCTAATAAATGTCAAAATCATGGCAGAATTTAATAAAGAACTTGGGTTGAACGATTTACTGGCTTTAGAACGGACAAAATTAGCGAATGAGCGTACTTTCCTGGCTTATGTGCGGACCAGCCTTTATTTCCTGCTTGGAGGGTTCGCGTTCATCAATCTGAAAGACTTTGAAAGTACTGCTTTCTTTGGTTATGCCGCCCTTTGTATCAGCTTGCTTCTAATTGTAACAGGCACTATTAAATTTTTCGTTGTAAGAAGGCGCATCAAGAGAAGAAAACCCTGAGCCAAAGCCTTGATTCTCTCTAAATTTAAGATAATAAAAGTATTGGCGAACTAAGTACTCGTGTGAATAGAAGGGGATTTTTTCTTGTTGTTTTTCAAGGATGGGTCAGCAAATTTACTTCTGAAATCATTGAGGGCTGTATCGTTACCAAATACTACGGCTATGTCGCCTTTAATCAGGTAATCATTACCATGGGGCACGCGCATGTCATTTTTACGTTTGATCAGCATCAGAAACCCATCCTGGTGAAAAGGAATGTCCTTAACCAGCACCCCATCCAGGGCATTGTTCAATATAGGGATTTCCTCTACACTGAAATTTTCAAAACTCTCGAACAAGGTGTGGTAGGTAGCCGGGCGGAAAATCAGGTTCTCTATAGAAGTAGCCAGTGTTTGGCTCAGCATAAGGGCTTCCACCTCCATATCTTTAAACAGATCTACATACTTGGCATTTTTAGCATAGCTAATAATTTTTTCATGATGCAAATCATTGCGCAGGATTTGGGCTATCGTCAGGTTTTTTTCATCCGATTCGGTAAGGATAATCACATGGTTTTCTGGTTGTAACCGCAAGTACCCAAACAAAAAAGTATCGGCACCATTGCCATGGATAACTTTCAGCCCTTCGTCGCGCAAGTGTTCAACACGGTGCTGGTCAGTTTCAATAATGATAACCTGTTTACCGTGCAAATGTAGGCTTTGGGCAAGCAACTCACTGGCCGTGCTGCCTCCCACAATGATTACTTTATCTTCGGGCACGGCTTTCTTTTCGCTTAGCAGGTTGTACATAATGGGAGAAACAATACAGGTAATCACTGCCATAATAACAAAAGCAGCATTGGTAGCAGCACTGATGACGCCCAATTGCATACCAATCTGCGCAGCAGCAATGATCAGGCTAAGCTGTGAGGATAGTAAAAACCCACCGGCCAGCGCTTTTTTCAACCCAAAGGGAGGCACCCAAATGAGTGAAGGAAGTACTTTCATACCAAAGAACAGCAGTACCAAAGCCCCCAGGAATAAATAAGAGTTTTCAAAATCGCCAATCACACTCAGGTCAATAGACGCCCCTACCAAAATGAAGAAAATGGGAATGAAAAAGCCATAGCCCATCGCATCCAATTTCATTACTAAGCTTGACCTTTCTTTGGCAAGAAAGAAAGACATAAGCACACCAGCCAGGAAGGCCCCCAGAATAGTTTCTACATGGATAAACTGGGCAATAATCAGAAAGACAGTAAGCAGCAAAAGCGTGCCTCGTACCTTGAGTTGCGATGCCGAATGGGAAAGCTGAAACATAATGCGTTTCAAAAAGCGGTTGCGCACCAGGTTATTACCCACCCGATAGGCCAGGTAAAAAGCAATGAATAAAAGCAAGATGAGCAAAATTTCTACTTCAAACCCATTTTTGAGAATGGCGGTGGTAAATGTGAAGAGTAAAATCCCCAAAACATCGGCTACGGCGGCTGCCAAAATCAGCATTTGCCCAAATGTTTTATGTATTTCGCCCCTTTCTTTCAATATAGGGATGATAACCCCGAGGGAAGTTGTGGAAATAATTACTGCGAAAAACCAAATATTACGGATTGTTACCACAGATGAAATCATCCAGGCGCCCAGTAGCGCAATAATCAGGGTGCCTATATATACCATGATGCCTACCAGCAAAGGATTGTCCATGGCACGCGCCCAAGTAAGTTTCCTGCGAGGCAATGAAGCAATAATTTTGTGAACGTCTACTTCCAGTCCGCTCAAAAACATGAGAAAAATAAAGCCCATCAGCCCCAGAAAATCTAAATTGGGTGAGGAGGGTAATAAATTAAGGACATGCTTGCCCAAAATCATACCGGCAATGATCTCAACAGCTACCGATGGGATTTTTATAGCCCTGAGCTGCGCAGTAAACATGGGCGAGAGCAGCGCAATCACCATAACCAGAAACAAAGGGAAAAACTCAAATTCAGAGTGCATACCTACTATTTAGATGGATGATATTTGGCTTTTACAGCAAAAAAATTAAGCTAATCAACCCAAAAGATACACAAATGTTATGGTTGTTTGGTTAGTATTGTAGTGAAATTTAATTTTATACCCACCTGTTTTATACTTAAGAAATATTCAATATAAAAAAATCGATAGACAGTTATGAAAGTAAGTGGCAATATCCGAAAGATGCGCACCCAGTTAGACAACCCCGTACAATATGCCCTGCCATTGTATAATGTATTGGAAGAGAAAGAAGCCGTGCCATTGAACGAGTTTGTGGGCCGGCCCATCACCCTTACTTTTGAACAGCAAATTAACTGTGTGGTAACGGGCAAAAAAATTAAAAAAGCTTATGGGGAAGGGATGAGTTACGATGCGTTTATCAAATCCCCTCAGGCGGTAGAGAGTATCCTGCGCCCCGAGCTGTCACAAGCGCACCTGGGCATTGCCCTGCGCGATCTGGAATGGGAAGTGGCGCATGATGTGCAAACGCATTTTGTGTACCTGGCCCTTACTTCCGCTGTGAAAGTGGGCGTAACCCGTGCCCCCCACATCCCTTCCCGCTGGATAGACCAGGGTGCCTGGAAAACCATCATCCTGGCCGAAACCCCTTACCGACAGGCAGCCGGGCTGATAGAAGTAGCCCTTAAAGACCATATGAGTGACAAAACCAACTGGCGCAAAATGTTATGCAATGAACAAAACCATGAGGTAGACTTGCTGACAGAGAAAAACGCCATAAAAGAGAAAGTACCTGCCGACCTGCAAACCTATATCAGTGATAACGATACCATTACCGAAATCCACTACCCCGTACTTGCCTATCCTGAAAAAGTAAAAAGCCTGAAGCTGGACAAAGTACCCCTCATCCAAAAGAAGCTCATGGGCATCAAAGGGCAATACTGGTTGTTTGAAGATGGCTCCGTCATCAACATCCGCAGCCACAGCGGTTATTTGGTGAGTTTGGAGGTTTGATTGTTATCGAAACTGATAGAAAAACTGTAACTTTAGGAAAAACTCAATCTTATTGAGCGACTGTTGCAAGAACAAAATATTGAAGTACTGAAACAAGTTAAAGAAATACTGGAAAAAACGGGCACAACCCGTAGTGCTGGACGAAGACCGTTACGAACTTTACCGATACCCGGGCAACAATCGTTACTATTTCAGGAGGCTGATGTGGGGTTCTTTACTATCAGGCGGGCATGTGACTTACGGCGGGCTGAAAACCTACGAGCCTTATGACGAATATGTGTCGGGCGTAGGTGGGTATTACGATGCCAACCGGGAAGGCAAGTTGTTCCAGGGAGCACATGACTTCCAGTTTATTCATCAGTTTTTTAACGAAACTGGGCTTACCCTGGGAGGGATGACCCCAAACGATAGGCTTGCCGGAAACAATCCCCAAAAATGGAAATGCATACATGATGACGATAACTATATCGTTTACCTTGCCAACCCCTCTGGTACAGAAATTGGCACCGACAACCCCAGCCCTGATGAGCCTACTGTTACTTTACAATTTCCCGAAGGCAACTACACTGTAAAATGGTTTGACCCCACCACAGGAAAATGGAAAGAAGATAATGACACAAAGGGCGGAACCCAAACCCTTACCACATCGCCCACCAAAAGAACCTTTGCCGATAGTTACATCTCCGCTTCCGGTGACTGGGTACTTTGGTTGCAAAAGAAAGAATAATGAATGCCAGTTGCTCAAATACTGTAACCGTTATTCTGTCGATTTATTCTGCTTTTTCATCGGTTCATCTAACATATTGGTAGATTATTGAGTTCATTGATTAACTGGCGTATGATTACACCGTTGAATCATGTAAATTTGGATGTAGTTATGTGTGCTATGTGTTGTTAAATAAACAAGGGCACCCAATTCTTATTGTATTATCCCCACTGCTATGAATATAAGGAAAGTCATTGTTGGCCTTGTTGTACTCGCCATTTTGGCTTCAGGTTATTTCCTGAAGGATTACTTTGCTAATCAGAAAGAATTACCACCTGAGAGACCAAGGTCAGAAGCTACCAATTATGTAAAGGTAAACACCGTAAAGTATGAAGAGATTGATACGGAAATTGTAGCCTATGGCCGCATTACTTCTTCCCAGTCACTCAACATTATTGCGGAAGTTGGTGGGCGTTTGCTTCCGGGAAGCATCTCGCTAAAGCCTGGGGAAAACTTTAGGCAAGGCCAGGTACTCTGTCGTATTTACAATGTAGAAGCCCGCCTCAATTTGCAATCGAGAAAAAGTGAGTACCTGAACCTCATCGCCTCTACCTTACCTGATGTAAAGATTGATTATCCCGACCGGTACGACGCCTGGATTGAATACTTTGAAGGTATTGATATTGATAAGTCGTTGCCCGACTTGCCAGAAATTCAAAACCTGAAACTCAAAACCTTTTTAGCCACCAAAAATATTCTGCGGGAATACTATTCCATCAGAAGTGCGGAAGAAAACCTGAGAAAATATACGATTTATGCCCCGTACAACGGAAGTATTTCCGAGGTAAACCTGGAAACCGGAACCATAGTAAACCCGGGGGCTACCATTGCCAGCATCATCCGTACCGACAAGCTGGAGCTTGAAATTCCGGTAGAGGTAAAAGACATTCGGTGGATAGGGGAAGGCACACCCGTGCAGGTGATGTCTGAAGATGAAGGAATGTCCTGGGAAGGGTTTGTCATCAGAAAAGCCGACCGGGTAGACCCCAATACACAATCTATTAACGTGTACATCAGCGTTGAGGCCGGGCCAAACAGCGGCCTTTATGATGGGTTGTACTTAAAAGCCGTGATTCCGGGCAGCACTTTGGAAAGTGCATTGGAAGTGCCCCGCAGAATTTTGCAAAGTGAGGATAAGGTATTTGTGGTAGAGCAGGGCATGCTGAGGAGCAAAAAGGTAAATATTCAGAAAATTAACAATGACAATGTATTGATAAACGGCCTGAGCGAAGGGGACAGCCTGGTGCTGGAAGCCCCGGTAAATGCTTCTGAAAATATGAAAGTAAAAGTTTTTGAAGCGATTGAGAACGAAGGACAAGGTAAACCAGGCCAAAAACCAGCAGGTACTACTGAACCCATAGCCGATAGCGAATAGCCCCGTTTACAAATATTTTGAAAAAACCATACCAAATACTAGCCATCATCTTATGAGAAGTATCATTGAGTTTTTCGTAAAATATCCCATCTGGGCCAATGCCATTTTATTTCTGATTATCATTTTTGGTACGCTCAGTATGCTGAATATTCCCATGTCTTTTTTTCCTGAAGTAGCTCCCAGGGAAATTAATATACGGGTAGTGTATCCTGGGGCTTCCCCCGAAGAAATGGAAGAAGGGGTTACCATCAAGGTAGAAGAAGCCCTGAAGGGCATTATTGGCATTGAAGAAGTTACTTCCGTTTCCTCAGAAAATACAGCCTCCATCAATGTACGCACCCGAGATGACCACGATATTGATGAAGTACTGATGGAAGTGAAAAACGCGGTGGATGGCATCAATTCTTACCCTGAAAATGCAGAAAAACCGATAGTCGTAAAAGAGCGTTCTTTTGGCAGCACCCGGGTGGCTACTATCACCCTCCGTTCTGATGCCGACTTGCGTGCCATGAAAGAAAAAGCTGAACTGATTGAAGATGAATTCCTTAACTCTGGTATCGTTTCCCAGGTTTCCATTTTCGGTTATCCTGACCTTGAGATTTCTGTGGAAGTTTCCGAAGATGACCTTTCACGGTATAACCTCACTTTTTCGCAGGTAGCCAATGCCATTCGTTTTAATAATCGCGACATTTCAGGCGGAACCATAAAAACCGCCGAAGAGGAAATCCGAATCCGGGCCAATGCCAAAGAATTTGCCCCAGAAGCCATTGGAAGAATTATTTTGCGGGCCAACCCTGATGGGAGCAACCTGCTTTTGCGGGATATTGCTAACCTCAAAATGCAATTTGCCGATACACCCAACAAGGTATATTCTAACGGTCAGCGTTCCATTTCTTTTAGTGTAGAAAAGCTTCCCGAGGAAGATTTGCAAAAAATTTCTGAATATACCACCAAATACATAGAAGAGTTTAATGCCCAAAACGAAAACTTTGAACTGTTCGCCAGTTTTGATTTTAATACCTTGCTCCAGCAAAGGGTAAGCCTTTTGGTAAATAACGGAGGCTTTGGCTTACTGCTGGTATTGATTGGTTTGGGTTTGTTTTTGAGTTTGCGCCTGTCTTTTTGGGTAGCTATTGGCATACCCATTTCGTTCTTGGGAATGTTCATCGTGGGCGATATGGCAGGCATTACCATCAATATGTTATCCCTTTTTGGAATGATACTGGTAGTGGGTATCCTGGTAGATGACGGTATTGTGATTGCCGAAAATATTTATACCCATGCCGAAAAAGGCAAAAACCCCAGGCAGGCAGCCGTTGATGGAACTTTGGAAATGTTGCCTTCGGTTTTTACATCAGTTACTACCACCATCATTGCCTTTATCCCACTCATGTTGCTTGATAATGATGGGTTTACCACAGAGATGTCAATCGTGGTAATTGCGTGTTTGGCGTTTTCGTTGGTAGAGGCATTTTTTGTATTGCCTTCACACCTTTCTACCGGGCAGGCACTGATGAAAAAGAAAGGCAAAATGAAGCGTGACCCCATCAGGGGTGGGCTTGATTCCGGAATCAAATATGTACGGGATAATATTTATGGTGTAGTATTGAAAAAGTTGGTAAAATGGCGTTGGGTAGCCTTTTCCATTCCGGTTTTTCTTTTTCTGATTGTACTAGGGATGATTCAGGGCGGTATCATCAAAACCACATTTTTCCCATCTATTCCTTTTGACAATTTCAATGTAACCCTGGTGCTCAAACCGGGCACACGGGAAGCCATCACCGAGAGTTATCTGCGTGAATTCCAGGAAAAAGTATGGGAAGTAAATGAGGATGTGAAAAAGAAAAGGGGAAAGGACGAGTCTTTGATAGAAACGGTAACCCTTTCAGTGGGCAGTTCAGGTGGCAGGGGAGGAAGTGCGGAACGGGGAAGTCATACAGGCAACCTTCAGATTGACTTTGTAGACCTGGAAGGCGTCGAGGATATTTCCAGCTTTGAAATTGCGGCCATGGTACGCCGCAAAATTGGTGATGTTCCCGAAGCTGAGAAGTTTTCGGTTGGCGGGCAAAACCGCTTTGGTACTCCATTTTCACTGGCCCTGCTCAGCAAAGACCTGGACAGGCTAACCGCTGCCAAAGAAGAATTAAAAGCTGAATTGGCAAACCTTTCTTCATTAAAAGACCTTAAAGATAATTCAGCCACCGGACAGCGTGAATTACAACTTACCTTAAGACCCAAAGCTTATTTCCTGGGTTTTTCACAGGCAGACATTACGCAACAAATCCGCCAGGGCTTTTTTGGGGAAGAAGCCCAGCGTTTACAAATTGGAAATGATGAAGTACGGGTGTGGGTGCGCTACCCCGAAGAAGACCGCCTCACCATTTCCCAGTTGGAATCTATGAAAATAAAAGACCCGGCCGGCAACGAATACCCTTTACAGGAACTTGCCGAGTATTCCATGGAAAGGGGCGTAACCAACATCAATCACTTTAACGGGAAACGGGAAGTACGCCTTGAGGCCGACCTGGTAGACCCTTATGAGCCGGTACCGCCTATCATACAAAAAGTAGAGCAGGAAATACTGCCACCAATTTTGGATAAATACCCAGGGCTTACCTATTCCTTTGAAGGGCAGCAGCGGCGTTCGGCCCGTACAGCGGACTCTTTTATGAAAATTTTCCCCGTGGCCTTTATCATGATGATTCTCACCATCGCTCTATCTTTCAGGTCGCTTTACCAGTCTATTCTTGTTTTAATGTTGATTCCATTAGGCCTGATGTGCGCTGCCATTGGCCACTGGATTCACGCACAGCCTATCTCAATTTTGAGTGTATATGGAATGATTGCCTTATCCGGTGTGATTATCAACGATGCGGTGGTGATGTTGGATAAATACAACCGTAACCTGAAAGATGGTATGCAGGTAGAGGCTGCGGCACATGATGCAGGCATATCCCGATTCAGGGCGATAATACTTACTTCTATTACGACAGTGGCAGGTTTGTATCCGCTGATTTTAGAGAAAAGTTTCCAGGCACAGTTCCTTATTCCCATGGCACTTTCGGTAGCCTATGGTGTCATGTTCGGAACGATGTTAATCCTGCTTTTCTTTCCGGTATTTATCCTGGTATTTAATGATGTTAAACTATATGTGAAGTGGCTTTATCTGAAGCTGATAAAATTTATGAATCCCGATACCTCCATTTACAAGCCAACCCACGAGGAAGTAGAACCTGCTATCATGGAGAAGAAAAGATTGTTGGAGTTTTAATTTAACATGAATTAAGTAAGTGGCGGACAACTATCTGTGCTCGGAAAAAGTTGTCCGCCGCTTATAGAAGAGATGTCCGCCACTATAAAAAATCAAAATTTTAATTCATCGTCAATGCGTTTCCTAACTTATACCCTATCATTCTTCTTAAGCATCGTTTTGCATAATGTAACCTATGCACAAGATGTTCAGGATTTACCCGATTCCCTCTCACTTTCTGATGCTATACAAATAGGGCTTGAAAATAATTTTGACATCCGTATTAGTACCTTAGATACAGAAATTGCCCAAAATAACAATACACTAGGCGCAGCTGGAAGGTGGCCTACTGTTACGTTTAATTTGTCACAGGGAAACAACTTCCGCGATGTAGACAACCCTGCCAGCTTTTTGCAAGGTTTGAGCATCAACAATGATTTATCCCCATCATTGTCGGTAAACTGGATTTTGTTCGACGGGTTCAGGGTAGATATTACCAAGGAGCGGTTACAGCTGTTGGAAGAGCAAAGTATGGGGAATGCTCAAATAGTTGTAGAAAATACCATACAAGCCATTATGCTGGCCTATTATACCACCTTGCTGGAAAAAGAAAGGCTGGATGTCCTGGAAAAGTTGCTGGTGCTTTCCAGGGACAGGTACCGGTATTTACAAATTAAAGGTGAACTGGGTTCTGCGGTTACCTTTGATATTTTACAGGAAAAAAATAACTACCTCACAGATTCTACCAATTACGTAGTGCAGGTAGTCAACTTCAGAAACGCCCGCCGAAACCTGAATTTATTGATGGGGGTGGATGTGCTGAATGAGTATGGGCTCACCGATAACCTGGACGTGGTACCCGCCGAATTTGAAATTGAAGAATTGTACGAACGCATGGTTTCTAACAATACAAACCTCAGAAACCAGTATTTGAACCAGGCCATTTTCAGACAGGATGTGCGCCTGGCAAAGACAGAGTTATATCCAAGTATTAACCTGGGGCTAGGAGCGTCCTATAACGTGAGTCGGCAGGATTTGTCTAATGCAGAACTGTTACGGCCCATTGACGATCCCATTACCAATACCAAAACGCTGAATTACTTCGCCAATTTTACACTCAGCTATACTTTGTTTGACGGGGGGCGCATCAAGCGCAACATACAAAACGCCTATGTAAATGAAAACATTGCCCAGGTGCAGATAGAGCAACTTAAGCTTTCCTTAAAAAATGAGCTGGTTTCGGTGTATGACCTGTACAATTCCCGTAAAAAACTATTGGATATTACCGGCCTGAATTTAGAAACCGGGGATCTGAACCTGGCACTGGCCACCGAGCGGTTCAAAAACGGCACTATCAACTCTTTCGACTTCCGTACCATACAGGTAAATTATCTCAACACCGCCCTGAATAATGTACAGGCCAAATACAATCTGCTGGATTCTGAAATTGAACTCATCCGCCTTACCGGGGGCATTCTTGAGGCGTATGAAGTAGAATATGAGAATAATTAAGTTTGAAGTTTGTGGTTTGTTGTTTTTAGTTTGAATAATAAACTTGTAACATTAAACTTCAAACTTTGGCTATGAATAATAAATCTACTTTACTCATAGACTGTCAGGATGAAAAAGGGCTGGTACATAAAATATCAGGCTTGCTTTTTGGGCATGGCTTTAATATGGTGGGCAATAGCGAGTTTGTAGACCGGGATGCTCAACATTTTTTCATGCGCACGGAAGTAATTGGTACTTACCCCATAGAGGAAGTTGTAAAAGAGTTACAAACCATATTACCTGCCAAAAGCACCATTAAAGTAGCAGAAGAAGCGAAGAAAGACATTGTAGTACTGGCTACCAAAGAATACCACTGCCTGGGCGATTTGCTCGTACGCCACCAGTTTGGCGACCTGAATGCCAACATCAAAGCCGTTATCAGTAATCATAATTCCCTAAAAGGTTTTACAGAAAAATTTGGTATTTCTTACCATTATCTTTCACATGAAAATCTGAGCAGGGAAGAACACGAGCAGCAGGTGCTGGAAGTAGTCCAAAGCTACCGGCCCGAGTACCTGGTGCTGGCGAAATATATGCGCATTCTTTCTCCTGCTTTTGTGACTAATTTTGAGCAACAAATCATCAATATCCACCATTCGTTTTTGCCGGCCTTTATCGGAGCCAATCCTTACCGACAAGCTTTTGAACGGGGCGTAAAAATCATTGGTGCAACTGCCCATTTCGTGAGCAACGACCTGGACGAAGGCCCCATCATTATGCAGGACGTTACCCGGGTAGACCATTCGCACAGTGTGAAAGACATGGCACGGGCCGGCCGGGACGTGGAAAAGATTGTGCTTGCCAAAGCCTTAAAACTCGTACTGGAAGACAGGGTTTTTGTGCATGGAAACAAGACGGTGATTTTTGATTGAAGGGCAGGGTTGCCATTGCTGAGGATAGGGCTAGAAAGTATGATTTGGAAACAGATTATGCTATACAACTCCTTACGGAATTCAAGAGTAGCATTCAATTTCAATGTAGAAATGTTTTTTTAATAGAAAACTTTTTAATTTCAAGATGTAATTATAGCCTTTTTGGCTAAAATTTTCTGCACCATGGTTTATCATCTTCTGCTTATATTATATAGCAACATAACTTGCCTACTTAGCATCTAATATTGAATTTACCCAATAATAGATTAGTATATATTTGAGGTTTGATCAATGTTGGTAGCATCTTTTACAGAAATATTCTTAAAAAGTTCTATACCAGATGGTTCTTGATAAAACCCATTTTATGAGTAGCTTAACATAGCCTGTATATATTATTTTAAAGTAAAAAATATAATAAATTCTTCTTTGTTACCCTTTATATGCGTATGTATAGTCATTATATGAATATTGCTTGTGCGTTTTTGTTGCCTTACCTGGTGCTTTTTACAATCTATGAGAATAGATTTTATTCTTATAACATTAACGGTCAAGATAAGAACTACCAATTAGCTTTAATGATGAGTGAACAGGGTACTATGGGCATATCATCTTATAGCAATTGGTATGACAATTTACCAAACTGTCCATGCTCATATGATGAGGCCAAAAAACTAAAAGAGAGAAGTAACCCTAAAGGAGAATGGTTGGATTGTGGTGAGGCAAGCCAAGATTATCACTATGGCGCAACCTACGAAATTCGTTGGGCACCTTCTGAAGCTGGAAAACCTGGCCAGCAATGCACGTACGATATTGATGGTAATTTAATTACTTCAGGAATAGCAGCAGGGTCTCCTGATAAGGTTTCCCCAAGGGCGTGTGGCTTTATTGATGGAGCATTGAATTTTGATATATCAACGCCACAAGCCCATAATAAAAAAGACGTTGATCCTTGGGAAAAAGGAGGCGTATCATGCATTAAATATTTACAAGATTGGCCAGCTAATAACGGATATTCTTGCAGTGAAAATCCCATTAATGGAATTTCTCACATGCTACATGTAGTAGGTGATATGACATGTGAAGAAATTACGCTACTTATTAAAACTATTGATAGTAATAGTACTAATGAAACTCTAAAAAAATATATCCACGATAAACTGAATTCTACTCCCAGTAATTTAAAGGATATATTTGTAGGTCTACAAAAAAATCTAGATTGCATTAACGATGATAGTGATGAGTGTAATGTTATTAACCAGGTAATTGCAAATTTAAGGTGACCTAATAATTATTTAGAAATGGCGCAAAAAAGATAGTAATCAATTCAAAGAGAGGAGAAATTTTATGCTTTGTAAATACCAAAGAAGCAAAATATCAAATCAAAAAGTTTAAGTGCTATTTAGATAGCCATTTTCAAACATCTTGTAAGTTGTTGACTATCAAAGTATTACAAGATATTATGAGTACACCCGGAAGGACTCGAACCCTCAACCTTCTGATCCGAAGTCAGACGCTCTATCCAGTTGAGCTACGGATGTATAGCCAGTGCAGTTTAGCATTGCACTGGTATGATCAATAAATAATTATCCTAATACTTCTTCTACCCTATCGGCAGCATCTTTCAGGAGAATAGCAGAGTAAACTTTTAAGCCAGACTCTTCAATAATTTTAGCCCCTTCTTCTGCATTGGTGCCTTGCAGGCGCACGATGATGGGTACTTCAATATCACCAATATTTTTATAAGCTTCTACCACTCCTTTGGCTACGCGGTCGCCCCGCACGATACCCCCAAAGATATTGATAAGGATGGCTTTTACGTTAGGGTCTTTCAGGATAATCCTGAAACCAGCTTCAACAGTTTGTGCGCTGGCAGAGCCTCCCACGTCCAGGAAGTTGGCTGGCTCACCACCCGATAGTTTGATGATGTCCATGGTTGCCATAGCCAGTCCGGCACCGTTCACCATACAGCCTACATTGCCATCCAGTTTTACATAGTTTAAACCTGACTTTCCAGCTTCCACTTCTAAAGGATCTTCCTCAGTAATATCCCTGAGTTCTGCCAGGTCGGAGTGGCGGTACAAAGCATTGTCATCCAGGTTTACTTTGGCATCTACGGCCAAAATCTTGTCATCTGAAGTTTTCAGTACCGGGTTGATTTCAAACTGAGAGGAATCAGATCCTATATAAGCCTTGTATAAAGCCATGATGAACTTCACCATTTCTTTAAATGCTTTTCCTTCCAATCCCAGGGCAAAGGCAATTTTTCTGGCCTGAAAGCCCTGAAGTCCTACGGTAGGATCAATCCACTCTTTGATAATTTTTTCCGGGGTTTTCTCGGCTACTTCTTCTATATCCATACCCCCTTCAGTAGAGGCCATGATCACATTGCAGCTTTTGGCACGATCGAGCAAAATACTCAGATAATACTCTTTGGGTTCATTTTCACCAGGATAGTATACATCTTCAGCAATGAGTACTTTGTTTACTTTTTTGCCTTCCGGGCCAGTTTGGTGGGTTACCAGTTGCATGCCAAGGATTTGCTTTGAAAGTTCTTTCACATCTTCCCGGCTTTTGGCCAGTTTCACACCTCCGCCTTTTCCCCGGCCTCCGGCATGAATCTGGGCTTTTACTACATACCACTCTGTGCCTGTTTCGGCATTTAATTTGCGTGCTGCTTCTACAGCTTCTTCCTGTGAATGAGCTACGATACCTTCTTGGATACGGACACCGTAACTTTTTAATAAATTTTTTGCCTGATACTCGTGAATGTTCATCCTTTTCTGATTTTTGCACGAAGGTATCAAATTTTACTTTTAAATTTAAGCCTTCAATTAAATTCCAACAAAAAAAATGATATGCTCGAAGCCCAAAATATTGTGAAAGCGTACAATAACCTCACAGTGCTCAAGTCAATAAACCTGACCGTGGAAAAGGGGAGTATTGTTTCTATCGTGGGGGCCTCCGGGGCTGGGAAAAGCACTTTGTTGCATATACTGGGTACGCTTGACAAGCCTGACGACGGACATGTTTTTATCAATGGACTTGATCTTACAAACTTTAAAGGCAATGAGCTGGCTGCTTTCAGGAATAAGAATATTGGTTTTGTTTTCCAGTTTCATAATTTGTTGCCCGAATTCACCGCTTTAGAAAATGTTTGTATTCCAGCATTTTTTTCTAATAATATAAGTGAAAAGGAAGTAATGGAGAGGGGAGAGGAATTATTAAAATTATTGGGTATTGGTGAGCGGAAAAGCCATAAGCCTTCACAAATGTCGGGGGGAGAGCAACAGCGTACGGCAGTAGCCCGTGCTTTGGTGAACAACCCTTCCATTGTTTTTGCTGATGAACCCAGCGGTAACCTGGACTCTCACAATGCTGAGGAACTACACAAATTGTTTTTTCAATTGCGAGAAGAACTGGGGCAAACCTTTGTGATTGTTACCCACAACGAAGAATTAGCCGATATGGCTGATACCAAGCTGGAAATTAAAGACGGATATATTAATGGAGAGGGAAGGGGGTAACCGTAAGCAGATGCAACGACAGTGAGCAGTAAAAGAGCCTACCCACTGTCGCTTACAGGTTGCTTATTTTTTTTGGGCTGCTTCTTCAGCCAGCTTTATTGCTTCATAAGCGTTTACAATACCTCCTGTAGACGAGAGATCAGAAAAATCTGTGAGTTTCATACTGCCCGGTTCATATACTTTTAATTTATCAAAAGTAATGACTGACTTCAGGATAATATCTTTAATTTCAATAACACTTAGGTCTGAGTAATAAGACATCAGCAGTGCAGCCAAACCACTCACCACAGGGGCCGCCATACTGGTGCCATCCAGGCTTTCGTAGCTTTGGTTGGGAGTGGTAGAGTATATCTCAACACCCGGGGCGAATACATCTACCGTTTTTTTGCCATAATTAGAGAACTTTGCTGTCAGCTCGGCAGTTTCCTTCCAGGAAGAGGCCCCTACTTCCAGCCAGTTTTTAGCTTTTTTCTTTGAATTTAAATATTGCCTGCTGGGGTAATTGTCTTCTTCATCTATGTTTTCGCTATCATTGCCGGCGGCATGTACGATGAGTACGTCTTTTTCTTCGGCGTACTTTACAGCAGCATCTACTACTTCTTTATAGGGGGAGTAAGCTTTACCAAAGCTCATGTTGATAACTTTAGCACCATTATCCACTGCATAATAAATGGCATTTGCAATGTCTTTATCTCGCTCATCGCCATCAGGAACAGCACGCAATACCATAATTTTAACATTATCAGCAATGCCCTTAATACCTAGTTCGTTGTAGCGGTTAGCACCAATAATACCGGCCACATGGGTGCCATGACGAGAAAATGGGCCGATTACATCATTATTTCCATAATGTTTTTCCCACATGTCTTCATACTCATCACCGATGATGGTTCTTGGGTTAAATTCGGTATTGTAGCCATACTCAAGGCTTGTCCTGAAATATTCCTCACCCTCTTCAAAGTAGTCTTCATTCAGGTCGTTTTCGTAAGCATAAGTCAAAATACGGGCAGCCTGGGTAATTTTGGTATCGGGGGAGTCAAGGCTTTCCAGGCTGTCTAAAGGTACTTCTTCTACCTCAAAGTACGCCTCCATCAACCGGTTTGCCTTTACATACATAGAATGCAAGGTGGTGAACCAATTGTACTGCTCTTGAATTTCAGCCAGTTCTGTTTCGTACTTTTCCTTGATGGTAAGGTAAAATTCGTATTGTTTTTTGTCTTGCTTTGAAAGCGTATTTTTGTCTTTATCTTTATATTTTTCGCTTAACCGTATATACAAACGGGTAAGCTCATAAGTATCATGGTTAACGTTTTCGCCTGACTTGCCTCCAATAAAATTCCAACCATGAAGATCGTCTACATATCCGTTCTTGTCATCATCAATACCATTGCCGGCAATCTCATCTTCATTGAACCAAATTTTTCCGTTAAGGTCTTCATGTTCAACATCAATGCCCGAATCTATCACTGCTACAGTAATGGCAGTAGATGGTTTGTCTTTCAGGAAAGCTGCGTATGCTTTTTCAGTGCTGATTCCTAAAATATGGTCATCTATGGGATCCAGATTAAACCAATTAGTGAGAGAAGTATCGGTAGAGTCTTTGACAGGGCCGGTAGGAGCAATTGCCAGTAAACTTCCTGAAACTAACAAGGCGCTTACCAGCATACAAAATTTCCGAAGCATATTTGATATTTTTTAAATGATAGTCTGCGAAGATAAGTAAAAAAAATGTCTATTATTAAATTTATTCTCGTGATTGATGCATTTTTTTATCAAAAATTTATCGTATAGCGGTAATACATATAAAAAGGTATTTAAGAAAATTACTTTGTTTTTCCTGTAAAAATTTTCTAATAAATCAATTTTTTATGCGATATTCCCTACGATAATAAGGTTTATTTTTGAAATTTTTCAATAAATAAAACCATTGCGCCACCTCAATTCATTGTACTGATAATATCATAACCAACCTTTATTATGCATAAGATAGCTCCTAATGAAAAAAAAAATCTTGAGATAAACCGCCGTGCGTTTACCAAAAGCATTACGACAGCAAGTGCCGGTTTACTTACACTTCCTTTCCCAGCAGTGTTGCAACAAAGACCACCAAAAAAACTGGGTGTAGCCTTGGTAGGCCTTGGCAGTTACAGTACCCGCCAACTGGCACCTGCACTGCAAGAAACCCAGTACTGTCAGCTAACAGGAATTGTGACCGGTACTCCTGAAAAAGAAAAGATATGGGCAGATAAATACAATATTCCGCAAAAGAATATTTATAACTATGAAAACTTCGATACCATTTCCGATAATCCGGATATAGATATTGTGTACGTAGTGTTGCCAAACGCAATGCATGCCGAGTACAGTATACGTGCTGCCCAGGCCGGGAAGCATGTAATATGTGAAAAGCCAATGGCTGTGAGCGTGGAAGAGTGCCAGCAGATGATAGATGCCTGTACAAAAGCCAATGTAATGTTATCTATCGGTTATCGCCTGCATTTTGATCCCTACAATTTAGAGATTATGCGCCTGGGGCAGGAAGAAGTTTTCGGTAGGTTGATGTACCTGAATGTATCGGCCGGGTATCAAATCAAAAGTAACTGGGACCAGTGGCGGTTGAAAAAATCACTTGCAGGTACCGGGGCTTTGGGTAATATGGGTGTATACGCCATACAAGGAGCTATTTATGCAGTAGGAAAGAACCCCCTCAGCGTTTCAGCCCAGGAGTTCAAAACCATGCCGGATAAATTTGCGGAAGTAGATGAAACAGTAACTTTTCAGTTTGAGTTTCCGGGAGGTACGGTAGCCAATCTGCAAACCAGCCACAATGCACGCATGAACAGGCTGTATGCTGCCGCCTATGAAGGATGGTTTGAGTTGCAGCCTTTTTCCTCTTATGGTGGGTTGCAGGGCAGAACCCATGAAGGCCCAATAGAATTCAAGCCAGTGAACCAACAAGCATTGCAGATGGATGATTTTGCCTATTGTATCCAAAATGACAAGCCTACGAAAGTACCTGGCGAAATGGGCATGCGCGATGTGCAAATCATAGAAGCTATTCTTGAGTCTGTGGATACAGGTAGAAAGGTAGAGTTGAACAATTTGGCATTTTGATAATAATATCGATCCAGTGATTTCATACCTGGAATCTGCCATTTTACCCACCGAAATTGCCCAATAATATTATCAATTTGGACTGAATATATATTAGTCAATAGTATTTGTTTAAGTTAAGTATTTTTTCTTATCTTATTTGTGCGAATAATATCCCTGCCCTGTTTTATAGGGAAAATGCACGTTTATCTTTTTTATTGATATGCCTGGGTTATGAATTACTATTGCTTAATATTTATTATTGTTTTTGCCTCATGCCAAACCATAATTAAGCGAAATCCTCCGCCTAAGGTGGTAAAGGGAGTGTTGGATTTAAGAAATTGGGATTTACAAAATGATGGTTCAGTTAAGTTAAATGGTGAGTGGGAATTCTATTGGAAAGCACTTTATGCATTCGAAGACTTTGTTGAAAATGTGCCCTCACCTTCGGGCTATATTGATGTCCCTTCAGCCTGGAATGGTTTTAAAGTTAACAACCACAAAATTGTCGGAGAAGGCTATGCTACCTATCGCCTGAAAATTTTGTTGAATGATGCCAGCTTGCCTTTGGCATTAAAAATTAATACGATAGAAACTGCAGCGAGCATTTACGTGGATGGTCATTTATTAGAAAAAACAGGAAAGGTGGGAAAAGAAAAAGAAGATATGAAACCCGCCTATAAACCATCAGTGGCGACTATACCCATTACCGATGATGAGCTTGAGGTTATCCTGCATGTTTCCAACTATTTTCATAGAAAAGGAGGGGTTTGGGACAGTATGCTGTTGGGTAGCGAAAAAAATGTCATGCAATCGCGTTTCCAATCCCTTGGGATAGAGTTTTTCCTGGCCGGTAGCATTTTGGTAATGGCAATTTACCATTTGTTTTTGTTTTTTAAGCGGAAGAAAGAGCGTTATGCGCTTTATTTCGGGCTTTTTAGCTTGTTGGTCGTTATACGAATTTTCTTTACGGGAGAGTATGCAGCGAATATCTTATGGGATTTTTCCTGGACAACAGTTATCAGGATGGAGTATCTTAGTTTTTATGCCGGGGTTCCCTTGTTCGCAGCCTTCTTTTACAACATGTTTCCATCTGTAATTTCCAAAAAGGTTGTTCATCTTAGCTATATTATCGGGGGAATATTTTGCCTGGCTGTTATCATACTTTCGCCTCAGTTATTTACTTACACAGCCGTACCCTATGAAATCATTACCTTACTTTTTTCTCTCTATGGTATTTACTTACTGGGAGTTGCGATTAGAAGCCGGCTGGATGGAAGCTATTCTTTTTTAGTGGGCTTTACGGCATTGTTCGTTGCTATTGTCAACGATGTCTTGTATGCAAACGAACTTATCAATACGGGTTACTATTTACCTTTAGGGCTATTTGGGTTTATGCTCGCACAAACTTTTTCACTTTCACAGCGCATTTCTAGTACATTTAACAATTTTGAGAATATCAATGTAACGCTTACAGGGAAGAACAAGAAGATAGAAGAGCAAAATAGTAATTTAAAACGCCTGAACGATGAACTGGATATTTTTGTATACAGAACATCTCACGACCTGCGTGCACCCATAGCTTCAGTACTGGGGCTTATCAATTTAGCAAAGGTAGAAGATGACCGGGCAAAGCTGGATTACTATTTTGAACTGCAGGAAAAAACACTATGGAAGTTAGAAAACTTTGTGAATGATTTGCTCATTTATTCCAGGAATACACGCATTGAAGTAGCGCAGGAAAAGGTCGTTTTTACTCATCTGCTGGAAGATACCCTGCAATTACATAGCCACCTGGGAAAATACGAAAAAATTGAAAAAATAATAGAAGTAAAGCAACAAAATAGTTTCATAAGCGACCCAAAGCGGATTTCTGTAATATTAAATAACCTAATCTCAAATGCTATACGATATACCAATCCTTATCAGCATAACCCGTACTTGAGGGTTAGTATACTTACTGATGCCCAAAAGGCATTGATTGAAATCAGTGATAACGGAATGGGCATTGCCCAAAAGCACCTCCCCAAAATATTTGATATGTTTTACCGGGGAGATACCGAAAGCAAAGGGTCCGGCCTGGGGCTTTTTATTGTAAAAGATACGGTGAACAAACTCAAGGGCGATATCAGCATAACATCAGAAGTCAATCAGGGGACTACATTTAAGATTACCCTGCCCAATCTTAAAACCTCTCATATGACTTAAGCTATGAGCCACAAGCCCCAAGTTTAGGGGTGACTTGCTTGCAGCTTGAGGCTAATGGCTCAAAAGAATAAGTATTCATCCAATCAAGTTGTTTTTTTGTATCGGGGCGATGCGGTATTTTTTTTTAAATAGTAGACTAAACCCTAAAACTCAATCTGGCTATCCTTTCAGGTTTTCAAAAGCTAATGCTTTGGCCTTTTCCACTACCTTATCCAGTCCGCTTAAATCACTGCCTCCGGCTGTGGCAAAGAAAGGCTGTCCGCCACCGCCTCCTTTGATTTCTTTGGCCAGCTCCCTCACCAATGTGCCTGCATTGAGGTTATAATCTTTGACGAGGTTGTCAGAAAAGATAACGGAAATCTGGGGTTTGCCATTTACATCGGCAGCCAGTACCAGGAATATATTTTCCTGTTCGTTGCGTATCTCGAACGCAAGCTTTTTGAGCGCATCTGCATTGGGCATTTTGACCTTATCAATGATTACATTCACCCCATTCACAGATTCTACTTTGCCCAGTAAGTTTTCTTTCAGGCTGGCGGCCTCTTTAGTTTGCAGGGATTCTACAGCTTTGCTCAGCTGGCTCCGTTCGTTTACCAAATTTTCTATAGCCTTTTTCAGGTCTTTGGGCTGTTTCAGGACTTCTTTTAATTCCTCTATCAATGCCAGCTGCTCATCTACATAAGCTTCGGCTGCCTCGGCGGTGATGGCCTCGATACGGCGAACCCCTGCAGCTACTGAACTTTCAGCAATGATTTTGAAGTAACCAATGTTACCGGTAGCGGGTACGTGCGTGCCCCCACATAATTCCAGGGAATAGCCCCTGTCAAAAGCAATTACGCGGACAAAGTCACCGTACTTTTCGCCAAACAAAGCAGTAGCTCCCATGTCTTTGGCTTTTTCAATGGGAATATTACGCATTTCTTCACGCTGGATATTTTCCCTTATTTTTTGGTTCACTATATCTTCAACCCGTTTTAGTTCTTCTTCACTCATTTTGGCAAAATGGGAGAAGTCAAACCGCAACACCTGATCACTTACCAAAGAACCCTTTTGCTGTACATGGTTGCCCAATACTTCCCGCAATGCGGCATGCATCAGGTGGGTGGCTGTATGGTTATTTTGGGTAAGCAACCGCTTTTTCTGGTTTACTACACAATGAAAAGTGGTACTTACATCTTTCGGTAACTCTTTGGTAAAATGAATAATAAGGTCATTTTCTTTTTTTGTATCAAACACAGCAACTTTTTGTCCGCCAGCTTCCAGATAGCCTGTGTCTCCTACCTGCCCGCCTCCTTCAGGGTAAAAAGGGGTTTTGTCCAGAACGAGCTGGTAATATGTTTTCTTTTTCTCTTCTACCTTGCGGTATTTGGTAATTTGCGCTTCGGCCTCCAAAGCATCGTATCCTACAAACTCAGTGGCTTCGGCACCTTCTTTTAACACCGTCCAATCGTCGGCAGTGAGGGTAGAGGCTCCTTTTGAACGTTCTTTCTGCTTGGCCATTTCCCGATTGAAACCAGCTTCATCTACAGAGAATCCACTTTCACGAGCAATCAGGGAGGTGAGGTCAAATGGAAAGCCAAAAGTATCATACAATTCAAAAGCTATCTCACCCGGAATTACTTTGGATGTTCCTTTAATTTCTTTTTTGATGTCTTCCAGTTTCTTCAGTCCAACTTCCAGTGTCCGCAAAAAAGCGGCCTCTTCTTCCTGTATCACCTTGGCAATAAACTCCTGTTGTGCCGCAATTTCAGGGTATACTTCACCAAACTGTTCGGTGAGCGAAGGCAGTAATTCGTAAAGGAAAGGTTCTTTAAAGTTGAGGAAGGTGTAACCGTACCGCACCGCCCGTCTCAAAATACGGCGGATTACATATCCGGCTTTAACATTAGATGGCAACTGCCCGTCGGCAATGGCAAAAGCAATGGCGCGGATGTGGTCTACAATTACCCGCATGGCAATATCCGTATCTTTTGCAGTTCCATACTGCACGCCTGATTTTTTGCTGACAAAAGCAATCAAAGGCTGAAAAAGATCTGTATCGTAATTGGATGTTTTACCCTGAATGGCCATGGCCAGTCGCTCGAGTCCCATCCCGGTGTCTACATGCTTGGCCGGGAGGGGTTCCAGTTTGCCCGATCCCAGGCGGTTATATTGCATAAACACAAGGTTCCATATTTCAACCACCAGCGGATGGTCCTGGTTTACTAACTCTTTTCCGGGTTTTTTATCCACTTCTTCCTGAGGGCGCAGGTCTATGTGAATTTCAGAACAGGGGCCGCAGGGGCCGGTATCGCCCATTTCCCAGAAATTATCTTTTTTTGACCCCAGTATGATGCGGTCTTCATCAATGATTGCCTTCCACAGGTCGTAAGCTTCCTGGTCAAGTGCAAGGTTATCCTCTTTATCACCACCAAATACAGAGGCATACATACGGTCTTTGGGTAATTGGTACACTTCGGTGAGCAATTCCCAGGCCCAGGCGATGGCTTCTTTTTTAAAATAATCACCAAACGACCAGTTGCCCAACATCTCAAACATGGTATGATGGTAGGTATCCATGCCCACTTCTTCCAAATCATTGTGCTTTCCTGAAACTCTCAGGCACTTTTGGCTGTTAGCAATACGGTTGTGTGGTGAAGTTTTATTGCCCAGGAAGTAATCTTTAAACTGGTTCATCCCGGCATTGGTAAACATCAATGTAGGATCATTCTTAACTACTAATGGAGCAGATTTAACAAAATAATGCTGTTTTTTCTTGAAAAAATCTATAAAATTTGATCTTATTTTTGTAGATTTCATTAGGAATGTAATTTTTACTAAGGAATAGAATCATGTCAACTCATCAAATAGGTGCAATTATTGTTAATTTTGTAATGGTAAAACATGCGTTATCCCTGTTTTTTAACCAAACACCTATTTTTTCGTAATTCATACAAAATTAAGATTATATAACTAAGCTTTAGCAATGTCAAGAATAAAATATTATTACGATACAGAAACCTGCAAGTACGAACGTGTGAAGGTAAGCCGTTGGGATGTGTTTCTCAACCTGTTGGGATTTGTGTCTTTGGTACTGGTCGCAGCCATTTGTATGGTAATCGTATACGACTCATATTTTGAGTCTCCGAAGCTGGCAATGCTGAAGAAAGAGAACGAAGAGCTCAAGTTTTATTATGAAATCATCCAAAAAGACATGGAGCGGGTAAATAATATGATGGGCAATTTACAGCAGCGCGATGACCATGTGTACCGTACCATTTTTGAAGCAGAGCCTATCCCAAATACAGTTCGAAATGCAGGCATAGGGGGCGTAGATCGATATCAGGACTTATTGGAAGACGATATAGAAGAAGAAAAGTTGGTTGTAGGTGCATTTGAGAAGATTGACAAGCTAAAGCGGCAGATGTATATTCAAACCAAGTCGTATGATGAAATTTTGAAGCTTGCTAAAAATAAAGAACAGATGTGGGCATCACTCCCGGCCATCCAGCCCATTTCTAACAAGGAGTTGAGAAGATTGGCCTCTGGTTTTGGTATGCGTATCCACCCTATTTATAAAGTACGGATGATGCATACAGGTATTGACTTCTCAGCACCACAGGGCACACCCATTTATGCCACCGGAGCGGGAAAAATATCCAGGTTAAAAACAACTTTTTCAGGATATGGCAAACAAATAGAAATTGACCATGGCTTTGGGCACAAAACCAAATATGCCCATATGTCGGAGTTTAATGTGAAGCAGGGACAAACGGTAAAAAGGGGAGAGATTATTGGTTATGTGGGTAGCACCGGAACCTCAACAGCACCGCACCTGCACTACGAAGTAATCAAAAACGGCAAAAAAGTGAATCCCATTCACTACTTCTACCAGGATATTACGCCTGATGAATACGAAGTATTGGTTCAACTGGCATCCATTGAGAACCAGTCGTTGTAACAAAAAAAATGATCTGATTAAAAAAAAGCAGCTTCCGGTAAGGAGCTGCTTTTTCAGTTTCTACAGCATTTTTATCAAAGTTTTGTATTTTCTCCTGTTTGGGCCATTGCTTCCCAAGCTTCTGGTGTTACAACACACCGAAAGCCCAGGTGCTCCTGACCACTGTCAATAGATGTGGCCATTCGGGCAGAGGGCCGGTAATTGGAGCAATAATCCCTGCTGCACAAGAAAGAGCCACCTTTGATTACCCTTTTCAAACCATAAGGGTCTGATGGATCGTAGCACATGGTAGGGCCTTCGGGGTTCACAGTAAGCTTTCCTGTTCTTGACTGATAGGCATCATATCTGTACCAATCTGATGACCATTCCCACACATTGCCAATAATTTCGTACAAACCGTATCCATTAGGCGGGTAAGATTTAACTGGTGCTGAAGCATTGAATCCGTCCATGATGGCATTGTTATGCGGGAAGTCACCCTGGAAGAAGTTTGCCAGGTATTTTCCGTCGGGCGTAAGCTCATCGCCCCAGGCAAAGGCTTTTTCATACACGCCACCCCGGGCGGCAAACTCCCATTCGGCTTCGGTGGGCAGGCGTTTTCCGACCCATTCGGCATAGGCTACGGCATCTTCGTAAGCAATGTGTACAACCGGGTGGTTGTCTTTGCCTTCGATAGAACTGCCTGGCCCTTTTGGATGTTGCCAGTCAGCACCATTCACCCATTGCCACCATTGGGAGTAATCGTTCAGGGCCACGGCATGATCGGGTGGGGAAAAAACCAATGAGCCGGGCACCAGCACATCATCTGAAGGCTTGGGTGTGTTGGGAGGGAGTTGCTTTTTCATCTCTTCCCAATCTATAGGACGCTCGGCAATGGTTTTGTATCCGGTGGCTTCTACAAATTTGCGGAAGTCGGCATTGGTAACTTCTGTTTCATCCATCCAAAAACCATCTACTTTTACCTGGTGCAAAGGACCTTCCGCCTGTGTGGCATCTTCATCGTTAGAGCCCATCGTAAAAGTGCCGCCGGGAATCCAAACCATGCCATCGGGGCCATTTTCCGGAGGTGGGGCAGGGGCTGTTTCGGATGTTTCTGGTTTGGTGGATTGTGCAGGTGGCGTATCCGTATTTTGCTCAGGGGAAGAAGTTTTGTTACAACTTACCAAAAGACTGAATGTACATAATAATGTAAATAACTGGGTGTTTTTCATCGGTTTTTAAGTCAGGTATTGCTGCTTATTTAAGCTTTGCCAAATTGCTGGACAAGCTACGCGTCCCGGGCATCTTGCCTGCCGGAGCCCACAGTGGGCTATTGCACAATAGTTTTTTTGTGCTTAAAAATCTTCTTTGGCGTAAAATTAACAATTACACCGCCAAATAAAAGGCAGGTAAAGCATTTCCAACAACAAACTGGCTATCGGAAGAGTTCAACAGTCAAAGCAATAATTTTAGTTATTCCTGTGCTTTTCATAAACTTGTACTGGAAATAGCGCAACATAAATACTTTTGATACTACCTTCTACTGTAAATATTGCCCAGATTTGTGCCGCCCTTTCGGTAAAACAAATAGTGCTTTCGCCGGGTTCGAGGTGCGCCCCACTTACGTTGGCTTTTGTGCGCCATCCTGAAATTATAACCCGCTCGGTACCTGATGAGCGGTCGGCCGCCTTCATCGCTTTGGGCATGGCCCGGCAGTTACGTCAACCGGTTGGCCTGGTTTGTACATCTGGCTCTGCAGCCTACAATTATGCACCGGCAATTGCTGAAGCATATTTTCAGCAAATCCCACTCATTGTTTTCACGGCTGATCGTCCGTCCGAGTGGGTTGACCAACTGGATGGGCAAACCATCCGTCAGCAAAATATTTACGGGCAGCATGTAAAAAAAAGTTTTAATTTTCCGGTAGAACAAAATCAGGATGGCGCGCTTTGGCATGCCGGGCGCATGGTTTCCGAAGCTATCAATCTCAGCACTACCTTTCCGCAGGGGCCTGTGCATATCAATGTGCCCGTCCGTGAGCCTTTTTATCCCGAAAAAGATGAGGTGGTTACTTTTGATAAGCAGGTGAAAGTAATTCGGAAAAAGGAAGGAAAAAGAAAGTTTTCTAACGAAACGCTGGCACAATTAAGGCAGGCATGGAGTGGTTCTGACAAAAAAACTATTGTTTGCGGGCAAAATCCCTTGCAACCAGAAGTGAGTAACTTGTTGGGGCAACTTGCTGAAAAACAGCAAATTCCGGTAGTAGTCGATGTGATTTCTAACCAGCATTCGGTAAAGGCTGCCATCCAGCATGCCGATGTTATTTTTGCCCAAAAAGATGAAGTGCTTTTGCAAAATTTACAACCTGATTTGCTCATTACTTTTGGGTTATCGGTCATTTCCAAGAACCTAAAATTGTTTTTACGGAAGTACCGTCCCAAGGCACATTGGCATATCCAGCTGGCCGGGGAAGCAGCCGATACTTTTCAGGCGCTTACCGATATCTTTTATGCTGAACCAAATGAGTTTTTTGAGGAAACCCTCCATTTTCCACAAAATGCTGCGCAAGCAAATTATTTTCGAGCCTGGCAACAGGAAGGAAATAGGGCAAAAAACTTTGTGCGGGAGTTTTTCCGTAAGCCTGAAATACTGAAAACCTCCGGTGAGTTTTTGGCTACACGAAAAGTAATGGAACTTCTGCCAGACGAAGCAAATCTTCACCTGGCCAACAGCATGGCCGTACGGTATGCCAATTTAATTGGGCTGTATCCTCATCAAAAAAACTTAGAAGTATTTGCCAACCGGGGTACGAGCGGTATTGATGGCAGCAACAGCACTGCTGTTGGTTCAGCTTTGGCCTCAGACAAACTCACGGTTTTGCTCACTGGGGACATGGCGTTTTTTTATGACAGGAATGCCTTCTGGCACAATTATCCACTGCCTAATTTACGTATTGTGGTGCTGAACAATCATGCCGGAGGAATTTTCCGCATTATTGATGGCCCTAACCGACAGCCCGAACTGGAAGAATACTTTGAAACCCGGCAAATGCTGAATGCCGAAAACACCGCCCGTGACTTTAACATAGAGTACCACCATTGCGATTTAACAAAATCCCAAGGGATGGATAAACTAAATTCAGTTTTGGAAGTTTTCTATAATAAAAGTGAACAGGCTAAATTGCTGGAGATTACTACTGACAGTAAAACAAATCAACAAATTTTTAATCAATTCAAACACTTAATTAAACAAGGTTATGGAGCTTAAATATTCTTGGGAAAAGATAAAAGACTACGAAGAAATTCTGTTTCATTTTTACAAAGGCATTGCCCGCATCAGCATTAACAGGCCAGAGGTACATAATGCTTTTACACCCCTTACCGTACAGGAAATGATAGATGCCATGAACCACTGCCGGGACAACCCGGACATACAGGCGATTGTGTTCACCGGAGAAGGAGACAAAGCTTTTTGTAGTGGTGGCGACCAAAGCGTGCGCGGCCACGGAGGCTACGTAGGAGAAGATCAGGTGCCCCGCCTCAATGTGCTGGATTTGCAGAAAATGATCCGTTCAATCCCCAAAGCAGTGATTGCCGCTGTGCCAGGCTGGGCCATTGGGGGTGGACACGTGCTACATGTAGTTTGCGACCTTACCATTGCTGCGGATAATGCCCGTTTCGGACAAACAGGCCCGAAAGTGGGTAGTTTTGACGGCGGTTTCGGTGCTTCTTACCTGGCCCGCATTGTAGGGCAGAAAAAAGCCCGGGAAATCTGGTTCCTTTGCGACCAATACAATGCACAGGAAGCACTTGACATGGGGTTGGTTAACAAAGTAGTTCCTTTAGATAAACTGGAAGAAACCTACGTGGCCTGGTGCGAAAAAATCATGGAAAAAAGCCCGATTGCGATCCGTATGCTCAAATCATCTTTCAATGCAGAGCTGGATGGACAGGCAGGCATACAGGAACTGGCAGGAAATTCTACGCTTTTGTATTATCTTTCTGAAGAAGCCAAAGAAGGTAAAAACGCTTTTATGGAGAAGAGAAAGCCTGATTTTTCTAAATTCCCTAAGTTTCCTTAGCATTTCTTAGACTTCCGAAATTTCAGAAGTCTTAATTGAGATTAAAGCCTCGTTATAAATGAGGCTTTTTTTGTGGGCTTTATAAGTATTTGACTAAATGTGTTTATATTGAAAAAAAAGACACACTATGGCCACCATCTTAATTACAGGAACCAGTACCGGGATTGGATTTGCTACGGCTAAAATTCTGGGTAGGGCAGGGCACCAGGTATATGCCACCATGCGCTCTCCAGCCCGTGCCCCCCAATTACACGAGCTGGCCCATGAAGAAAATTTGCCCATCACCATTTTATCTTTGGATGTAAACAATCAGGAATCTGTGAATCAGGCGGTAGCGCACATTTTATCCAAAGAAAAAAAGATTGACGTACTGGTAAACAATGCAGGCATTGCAGCCAGGGGCACTGTTGAAGAAGTTCCCTATGAAGACTTTGCAAAAGTAATGGAAACCAATTTTTTTGGAACGCTCCGGTGTATTCAGGCCGTTTTGCCAAAAATGAGGGAAAGGAAATCGGGCTGCATTATCAATGTAACTTCCATTGCCGGGAAAATTTCTTTCGGGGGACATTCGCCCTATGCTGCGTCTAAGTTTGCCGTAGAAGCAATGAGTGAAGGGTTGGCCGCTGAAGTCCAACCATACAATAATAAAAGTTGCTATGGTTGAGCCAGGGGTCATAGAAACACCTATTTTTAGCAAAGGAAAGCCATCTTCTAGAACATCCCATTATTTTCACCAGCAACGCTTGGTCGCCTTATTGATGGCTTCTTTACGAAAATTTCATACTTCGGCAGATGTGGTTGGAGAAAAAATCAAGGAAATCATTGAAGGCAACACTACCCAATTAAGGCATCCGGTTGGCCCCGATGCCCAGCTGCTGATAGACTGGCGAAATTCCTTTTCAGACGAAGCGTGGATACAAATGAGTAACCTGGACGACAAAGCCTGGAAAGAAAAGATAAAGCAGGATTTGGATATGGATGTGGGGGATATGTAGTTCTCCGTAATTATAGGAATGCTCTTAATTTTTATTGAAAGATTATGTCATAGAAGAGCTTGTTGCTATATTTTATATACATTTATGAAAAATATAACCAAAGCACTTGCTTCTCATTTCTATTTTATATACATTTATGAAAATAACTACCTGGCCTATGAAAAAGCAACATGAACCACCACGCTGGGCTACCTGCTTTCTGCATTGGTTTTGCGCTCCACACCTGCTGGAAGAAATAGAAGGGGATATGCAGGAACTTTATCAGGAAAGAGCTTCACAAATGAGTACACTGAAAGCCCACTGGCTGTACTGGGTAGATGTAGTGAAGATTTTCCGCCCCTTTGCCTTAAAAATATGTTATTCACACCAAACCTTATTTGCTATGGAACCGAAAAAACACCCTTCTGTTGATTTGAGAAGAAAATATTCTTTATTTCTGAGCATTGGCTTGTTGATAAGCCTGGCAGTGGTAACCACCGCCTTTGAATGGAAAACATATGATTGGTATGCTGTTGACCTGGAGTCTGTTGTAATTGCTGAAAACGACATACCCGAAATTATTCCTCCCACAAGGATTCCCCCGCCACCCCCACCTCCCAAAAAAGTTAGCATTGTGGAAGTACCGAATGATGAAGAAGAGCCTGATGTCGATATTGAATTTGAACTTCCTGACTTTGAAGACCCGGTAAATGAAATTATTGAGTTTGACGAGCCGGATGATGAAGAACCGGAGGTCATTCATGTGGTTGTAGAGGAAAAACCTTCTTTTCCCGGTGGTATTGAAGCTTTTTATCGCTATGTTTCCAAAAACCTAACCTACCCTAACCTGGCCAGGAACCGGGGGGTAGAAGGGAAGGTTTTCCTGTCTTTTGTGATTGACAAAGATGGCAGCATTTCGGATGTTGAAGTTGTAAAAGGCATTGGGGCGGGCTGTGACGAAGAGGCCGTGCGGGTACTGCAAAACGCTCCCAAGTGGAACCCCGGCAAACAAAGGGGCAAACCTGTAAAAGTGCGCATGGTCATCCCTATTATTTTCGCCTTGAAATAAATAGCCAGGAGGGTGGATATTCTTGTCCGCCCAAACAATTCCCACCATTAATAAAACCCCTGTAAAAAATCCTTTTTTTTAGCATTGTGCTCCCCTTCAGGTTCCCTACCTTTGAATTATTATCTTGAAAAGCAAAAGGAAATGACCGAACTGGAATTTGACGTATTGGATGAGTTGTATTTCGTAATATCATTTGAAGAGCTAAAAAACGCAACTGAACTGGATACCGAAACGTTACGTAAAGTATTGCAAAATTTGCTGGACAAGGGATGGCTCAAATGTTTTCGGGGGCGTGACGATGAACTTGCCCCGGAAGCAATAAACCTTGGCAGCCAATTTATGAATTATCATTATCTGGCAAGCAAAGAAGGTTTATTGGCGCATAATGGCCATGTTTAGTAAAGCAGTTTTTTTTTAAATCAGCTACAGTGTTTCTTTCCAAAAAAATAATAAAAGCAGTATATGCTCAACAGAATTACCCCTCCATCATATCAGACCATTCAGGAAGTAGCATACATCAAAGCCAATACAGAATATCTTTCTAACGGAATACCTGTCCATGTGATCAATGCAGGCAAACAGCCGGTGTTGGGCATAGAGTTTATTTTTAAGTCGGGTACTAAATATGAACCTGAAAATGGGGTGGCTTTTTTTACAACCAAAATGCTGTCTGAAGGAACGAAAACCCGGAATGCCGCCCAAATATCCAGTTATATTGATCAGTTTGGTGCATATTTGCAATTAAATGCTGCCCCGGATTTTTCTACATTGGAGGTGTACACAATGGCAAAGCATGCTGCCCCTATCATTAAACTGGCAAGCGAACTTATCACAACTTCTGTTTTTCCTGAGACAGAACTCAACAGCTTCAAAAACATACAGCAACAACAGCTTCGGGTCAATAATGAAAAGTCTAATGTATTGGCTTCAAAAAAACTAAAAGCTGCCTTGTTTGGTACAAACCATCCTTATGGAAAATCGCTTACAGAGGAAGCCATTGTCAAGATAGACAGGGGGATGTTGCACCATTACTTTACACAGCACTATCAGTATGACTTTGAGATAATTCTTTCCGGGCAGGTGGCACCTCAAACTGTCAGTTTACTGGAAAAATATTTTGGAAATATTGAACAGCCTGCTGATGGACAAGATACCAAACTTGCAGGGGAAACCACTCCTGACCAACGGCATAGAATTGTGATAGATAAGCCCCAAAACCTTCAGTCTTCTATTCGGGTAGGAAAGGCTCTTATTCTCAAAAAACATCCTGATTTTGCCAAAATGAAGGTGGTTAATACCCTGCTGGGTGGTTATTTTGGTTCCCGTCTAATGCGAAATATCAGGGAAGACAAGGGATTTACTTATGGTATCAGCTCGGGCATTGCAACCTTGCAGGAAACGGGGTATCTTGTCATTGGAACTGATGTGAAAAAAGAATTTACATTGCAAACACTGGAAGAAATTTATAAAGAAATTGACAAACTCCAGCGTGAGCCGGTAGGAAAAGAAGAATTACATACACTGAAAAATTATATGGCCGGGCGCTTGCTCTCTTCAGTAGATACACCTTTTGCTTTGGCCGACAAATTTAAAAACGTTTATCTCTACGGGTTAGACTACGAATATTATACCCGCTATCTGCAAACCATCAATCAGATAGATGCGGACACCATACAAGATATTGCCAAAAAGTACCTGCAAACGGATACGATGAAAGAAGTAATCGTAGGCGGGCTGAATTAGGGTATACTTCCCATATTTGCTAATATTCAGGGATATTGCCCTGTTTTTTTATGGTAGAAAAAGCAAAAGATTGACTGCCGGGGGCAGCTTTTGTGAACTTTTGAAATTTTATATTACATACCCAACCGGGTGCTGCACAACCTGTTATAGCTTCACATTCAAAATTTTACTTTATTTTGTAATTATTCTGCTCTGATTTGATAGCCAATATCGCTTCTGACAGCGCCCAGTTTGAGCACTTTTTTTACGATATTATTTTTCTGGCTATCCAAATGTAGCAATATAGAAGTTTTCAATTAATCATTAAGAATAGGATTGTGACAGGCACAGCTTTTCAAATACCCGACGGTTCGCCGCGCGACGGTTCGCCGCGCGATGGAAATAATCTGACGCCCCAGGCCAAGCAAGACATAGAAATTGCTGACATTCGGCGGCTTGCAGAGGTGGTTAAAGCCAAGTATGACTACGACTTTACAAATTACGCTATTTCTTCGTTTAAGCGAAGGATTCAACGGATTTTGGAAATGTATAAATTTTCCTCGGTTACAGATTTAATCAAACGTGTTGAATCTGATGCCCAATTTTTTGAGGAGTTTATTGCCGAAATCACGGTGAATGTAACAGAAATGTTTCGCGACCCTTCTTTCTGGCGTGTTGTACGAGATCATATTATTCCGAATGTATTCCTGAACCATGATAAAATCAATATTTGGCATGCAGGGTGCTCATCGGGAGAAGAAGTGCTTTCTATGGCCATTGTGTTGAAAGAAATGGAACTCTTAGACAAAGCCAATATCATTGCTACTGATATCGATAAGCCTATTTTGGAAAGGGCACAAAAGCCCCTCTTTCCCATAAAAAACATGGAGCTTAATGAAAAAAACTATATCCGTTATCAGGGCATAGGATCGCTGAAAGATTATTATGAAGAAAAGAATGGAAAGGCAGTCATAGATCCGGCCTTATTAGAAAAAGTATCCTTTCGGAAGCACGATCTGGTGCAAGGGGTAGTTTTCAATAAGTTTGACTTGGTATTGTGCAGGAATGTAATGATTTATTTTAACCAAAGCCTGCAAAATGCTGTGTTAAAAAAGCTACATGAAAGCCTGTTCAAATATGGCTATTTGGCAGTAGGCTCCAAGGAATCACTGATTTGGTGCGAAATTGCTAATAAATTCATCGTGGTAAACAACGAAGAAAAAATATACAAAAAGATTAAAGACTAAGCAGTTAAGTCACCGCATCGGCGGTCCGACGCATCGGCGGTCCGATACCTTCTACATTGAATAATGAGCCGTTTTAACTTGCATAACAGATACAAAGCTGTAGTGATTGGAGGGTCAGCTGGTAGTTTCCAGGGTATTGTAAAAATACTGTCAAACTTGCCTGATAATTTTGATCTACCCATCATTTTATGCTTGCACAGGCTGAAACACGTCCGTAACGGGTTTGTAGAGGCGCTTTCCATCAAAAGTATAAAACCAGTGGAAGAACCTTTTGATAAAGAAAATATCAGAAAAGGCAAAGTATACCTGGCACCATCCAACTATCATATGTCGGTAGAGCTGGGCAATACATTTTCTCTTTCAACAGAAGGGATGGTTAACAACTCCCGCCCTGCTATTGACATTACCCTGGAAACTTCGGCTTATGTATACAGGGATAAACTCATTGGCATATTGCTTTCAGGGGCCAATAAAGACGGGGCATTGGGCATGAAAAGAATTAAAGACAAAGGAGGGTTGACCATAGTACAAGAACCGCAAGAATGCATGATAGATACCATGCCCACAGCCGCCTTAAAACTAACGACTATTGATCACATTTTGAAAATAGATGAGATAATAGAATTTTTTCAGGAACTTCATAAACAGTACAAATAATATGCAGTGGAATTATAAAAAGCTCAGTACCATTTTTACCTTGGTGTTCATCGGTGGAATTATGCTAACCGCCTATTGGCTTTACCAACTTCCGGATGCACTCTTGCATCGAACCCAGGTGATTGACATGATAAAGCTGGTAAAAGTAAAGCCTGTTCTTTTAGAACTCAACTTAGTAACCGGAACCGTGCTTGCCTGCGGGCTATTGGCCATCGTTTTTCATATCCTGAATAACCGCAATGGCAGCGGCTCTAACCTTGTGTATGTGGAGTCTTTTCACAAAAACAGAGAAAAGAAGGAAGAACAGCAGGAAGGTGAAGAAAGCCAGCAGGAAGAAGCCAGCCTGGTAGGCATAGAAGAATTAATTGCTTCAAAGAAAAAGGTAGATAAAATATATGAAGAAGCTCTTTCACTCATATGTAAGGAATTAGAGGCCAGCCAGGCAGCAGCTTATTTGGTAAAGAAAAAAGGCAATGGCCGTTACATTGAGCTATTTGCATCTTTTGCCTATCATGTGCCCGAGGGTGAAACGGTAACTTTCAAATTTGGAGAAGGATTGGCCGGACAGGTAGCCAAAGAAGGTAAACTGGTAAACTTGCAATCTGTTCCCGAAGGGTACATCCAAATCCTGTCCGGATTGGGGAATTCAAGTCCTACCAATTTGATTATCATTCCTGTACGTTCTGAAAACCAGGTAAAAGGTGTGGTAGAAATAGCTTCTTTTAAAGAGTTTACCAAAAAACACGAAGTGTTATTGCAGGCTACTTTCGACAAATTAGCGCTAAAACTGGCAAATAATGACAATGTAAGTTTAAAGACGGCTAAGTAATGGATAAAAATAATTTATCCTGCATTTTGCAGCATCAATATTTTTTAACAGTGTCGTGTAGATTGATATGCCCCTAATATCGCATTTTTCTAAGAATGAAATTTTTTGAAATGTTTAAGAAATTAAGTATCGGCAGCAAAATAACTTCTCTAGTACTTACCGTGGTTTTTATCACAGTAATTGCTATCAGCTTTACGGCATATACCCTTGTAAAGAATTCTATTGAGGATAAGTACCTTGATAACCTCAATGCCATTACCCAACTGAAAAGTAATGAAGTCACTACATATTTTGAGGAAAAACAGGAAAATGTAGCACTGGCCAGGGAGATGTTATTTTCAGATGAAGACCTTTTGGAACTTGCCGCTCAGGAGTGGGAGGAGATAAGTGAAATAACCATGCTGCTTGACGAAAAATTGAGTGGAAAAGCCGGCAATTATATCCAGCAAGATGTTTTCAAAAGTATTACCATTATTACTACTGCCGGAGAGGTATTATATACGGCCGGAAGTAATCAGCAGGCCGGAAGCTCGTTTGTTAGTCCTGATAAAAATATTTTGAGTAAAGCCGGCGAAGGTATTTCTTTGAGCGACTTATACCAAATTAATGACGAAGACCGAATAGCCATTGGTATGCCCCTGAGCGAAGATGTTGCAAATGCGGGCATAATAATTACTGAAGTAGATCTCATGCCTGTATATACCCTGATTCAGGATACGACCGGCCTGGGGGAAACTGGCGAAACTTTATTGGCAAAGCAGCATAACGACCGGGTTGCTTTCCTGAATAATCTCCGGCATACCGATTTTAAAAAGAGCCTGGTAATGGGTGACTCTACAGGCGGGCCGGCGCAGGAAGCTGTTCAGGGAATTGCAGGGGCTTATATCAGCACCGATTACCGGGGAGAAGAAGTTTTGGCCGTATGGGACCACATTCCTATGGTAAACTGGGGTATTATTTCCAAAATAGATACAAAGGAAGTATTTCAGGAAGGTAGAGGCTTGATGATAAGATTCCTGATTGCAGGAGGCGTTATTGTTATGCTTTCATTGATGATTAGCATTATCTTTTCCAGGTTTTTGGCCGAACCGCTGGCAGCCCTCAAGTATACCCTTGAGCTTTTACAGCAGGGAATTTTACCCTCCAGGGTTGAGAAGTTCAGCAATGATGAAATTGGGCAGATGGCTGAAACCACCGACCAACTGGTGCAATCGCTTAAAAAGACCGCACAGTTTGCCCATGATATTGGGGAAGGTGATTTTACTACTGACTTTCAGCCCTCAAGTAAAGATGATGCCCTGGGAAATGCCCTTGTAAATATGAGAAAAAGTATACAAGAGGCTGAAAAACGTGATAACGAACGCAACTGGATTGTAACCGGTGTCGCTGAAATTGGCGCAATCCTTAGGGAGCACGATAAACTACAAGAACTGGGAGACGCTGTATCCGCTTACGTTACTAACAAAATCAACGCAGTGCAGGGCGCTTTCTATGTAGTAAACGATGACGATAAAGACAATACGTTCATCGAGATGGTGTCCAGCTATGCTTACAATAAGAAGAAGCATTTACAGGCAGAGTTTAAGTTTGCCGAAGGCCTGGTGGGCCAATCGGCCATAGAACAAGATACGCTCCTGCGTACAGAAGTTCCTTACGATTATGTAACCATTACTTCGGGCTTGTTGGGCGACCGCCGTCCCGAATGCCTGCTGGTGGTTCCGTTAATTACCGATGAAAAAGTATATGGTGTTTTAGAGTTTGCAGGTTTTGAAAAGTTCAGTTCCAGGGAAGTAAAGTTTGTAGAAGAAATCAGTGTAATTACTGCCCGTACTGTTTTTAATATTAAAGTAAACGAGCGTACACGCCGCCTTTTAGAAGAATCTCAGCAGATGAGTAATGAGTTGCAGGAACAACAGGAAGTTTTGCGACAAAACGCCGAGGAGATGCAGGCCACGCAGGAAGAACTGAAACGGACCAATTACCAGTTAGAGGACCAGGTAGCAGAGGTGGAACGGACGCAAAACCGTATGGCTTCGTTATTGGAAAATGCTTCTGAGGTAATCACAATTTATGAACAAGACGGACAAATCCGATACATCAGTCCTTCTGTAGAGCGGATTCTGGGCTATTCTCAGGATGAAATGATAGGACAGAATGACTTGCAGCATATCCCGGGCGAAGGGGCAGAGGTTTTTGAAAATATGTTCAAAACCCTGCTGGAAAAGCCTGATGAGTCTGTAACGGTGCAGTACGTGTATCAAATCAAAAATGGGGGTGAAATCTGGATAGAAGCCACCGGAACTAACTTATTGGAAGATCCGGCGGTGCAGGGTATTATTCTCAATTCAAGGGATATTACCGAAAGGAGAAGGGCCGAACAGGAAGAGCGGATGCGTAGTAAAATGCAGGCACTTTCTGAAAACTCCCCTGACCTCATCACTCGTTTAGACCAGGAAGGTACTACTTTCTATATCAACCCGGTTATTGAATCCTACACTGGGTTTAAACCCGAGCATTTCCTGATGAAAGACATCAAGGAATCGGGCGTGGAACCAGGCATTGTTGAGGAATGGATGGGTATTTTAGGTGAAGTAAAAGAAAAGAATGATAAGGTAGACCGTGAAATTGACTTCCCTTCTGTAATGGGCGACCGGGTGATGCAGGTAAATGCCATTCCTGAATTTGATGAAGAAGAAAAACTGGAGTCAGTGCTTGTAGTTTCGCACGATATTACCGACCGGAAACTGATAGAACTGGAAATCCAGACCAAGAATAAAAAGATTACAGAGAGTATCAATTATGCCCAGCGTATTCAGGGTGCAATTTTGCCTAATACCAAGATTGTCAATAAAGTATTCCCCGAATCGTTTATTTTCTATAAGGCAAAAGATGTTGTAAGTGGTGACTTCCCCTGGTTTTTGCAAAGAGGCGAAGATATCTACATAGCGGCTGTTGACTGTACCGGACATGGTGTGCCGGGGGCATTAATTTCACTGATCGGTTACTTCCTGCTGAATGATATTGTACGGAGTAGAAAAATTACCGAACCCGGAGAAATTCTCGATTTACTGGACGAGGGCGTAACCCAAACCTTACGGCAAGATTCAGACGACTCCAAAACCAAAGACGGCATGGACATAGCCCTTTGTCGTGTAAACCTGAAAGATAACCAGTTACAATATGCAGGGGCGCACCGTCCGTTGTATCACATGGACAAAGGGGAGATGAATGAGGTAAAAGGAGATAAATGGCCGATTGGCGGAGGTATTTATAAGAATCAGACTAACTTCACTACCACTACCATTCAGTTACGAAAAGGGGATTCAGTATTCTTCTGCTCTGATGGCTTCCCCGATCAGTTCGGAGGGCCAGATAACAGGAAGTTCGGACCTAAACGTACACGTGAAATAATTGCTGAAAACCATAAGAAGCCTATGGCAGATATTGGTAAAGTAATTGAAGATGCATGGGAGGCCTGGAAAGGAGAGGAGAAGCAAACGGATGATGTATTGATGATTGGCATAAAATTTTAAAGTAATATTTTTTTTAACATAGTTTTAACCTTAATGCAATGAGCTCGATGAAGTATGTGTATGACTTACATAAGACGATGCTTGAACAAAACCTGATCTTGGTGTATGAGGGGGAGTTCACCCAGGAAATCACCAAATCAGTATTGGCTATGGCCGAGCGCAATATGGACTCAATGGGTGAAGAGTCTAATATTAAGCGCAAAGTGTTCAATGTCATGGTTGAGTGTCTACAAAATGTTGTAAAACATGGTGAAAGCCAGGAAGCAACTCCTATTGAAGGTAAATATAATGCTATCTTCATGATTGGAAAAAGAGGCAATGATTATATCATTACTTCTGGTAATCCGCTGCTAAACAGTGACATAGATAAACTGAAAGGCAGGCTGGATGAAATCAATAGCCTTGATAAAGATGGCTTGAAGGCACTTTATAAAGACATTATCAAAACCACCAGCATTTCTGAAAAAGGAGGCGCTGGGCTGGGTTTTGTAGACATGGCCAGAAAATCAG
Source organism: Cyclobacteriaceae bacterium (assembly GCA_965230065.1). Lineage (GTDB taxonomy): Bacteria > Bacteroidota > Bacteroidia > Cytophagales > Cyclobacteriaceae. Next base: position 3,549,888 of record OZ245942.1, read on the forward strand.
GTAAAAAGCTGGAATATGGTTTTGAACCTATGGGTGGAGAATATTCTTTTTTCTCTTTAAGAACAACAGTTGCAGGAAATTAATAATAACTCAGAAGAACACACTCAGTCATGGAAATATTAAATTTAGAAGGAACAGAAGATACTCCAAAAATTATACTGGACAAAAACAACGGTATTTACGAGATTTCAGGGCGATCGCTCCCCGAGGATTCAGCAGAGTTTTACCAGCCTGTTTTAGATTGGCTGGATGAGTATGCGGGTAGCCCTAATGATAGCTCTACTTTTGTATTCAAACTGGAATATTTTAATACAGCCTCTTCCAAGCTTATTTTGGACGTACTTTCCAAATTGGAAGATATAGAGGGAGCTACAGTAGACTGGTACTTTCACGAAGACGATGAAGACATGCAGGAAGCAGGCGAAGAGTTCTCAGAGCTTGTTGAGATACCATTTGAGTTTAAAACTTATTAATCCATTGTAGGTTTTCCCCGAAGGAAAACGGTCTTTTACTTTAACCTATTCCTGATTATTTCAAAGCATGCTTTGTGCCTCTTTTCAAAATATGACAAAGAGGTAGACGGGAAAGCTATGCTATAAACCAACAATCAGATGAGTGAGGAAATACTTAAAGCGCTTACCCAGTTATTTGCTATCATCACCAAACAGGACGGTGGCGTAACAGAAAAGGAGCGTAATTTCGTGATCAGTTTTTTCAAACAGGAGCTTGACCTGGATTCTGTAAAGGAATACCTCGAGCTTTACGATCAGTTTGCTGATTATGGTAAAAAAGATGAAGAGGAAGAAGGTGGGGTGGAAGTAAAGAAGAAAAAACTCACTTCAGTAAAAGACTCAGTAAAGACGCTTGCCATTTGCAAAAAGATCAATAAAACGCTTACGCAAAAGCAGAAAGTTGTTGCATTGGTCAAAATTCTGGAGTTGGTAGCTTCTGATGGTAATTTCACCGAGCAGCGTTTAAGTATTATTGATACTGTTTCCCGGGTTTTTAACATCGTAGAAGATGAGTTTAAACTCATCGAGAGCTTTGTATTAAATAAGCAGGAAGAAGCACAGCAGTTTAGTGATATCCTCACTGTCAGTAAGGCAGAAGACGCTGGTAATACAGCCCATAAACATGTGCATGCAGATATTGAAGGGGAAATCCTGTTTTTGAAAGTACAAAGTGTTGACCTCTATTTTGTAAAATACCTAGGGCACGAAGAGATTGTACTGAATGGTTTCATCATGAAGCCTACCCAGTCATATTTGTTCTCAAATGGAAGTACCATTAAAACCCCGTCGGGGGCCGCATTATATTATAGTGACCTGATACGGCACTTCTTATCGGATGTAAGTGTTAATAATATATCCTTTAATGCTAATGACCTGGAATACCGCTTCCCCAACAATGCAATTGGGTTGCGAAATATCAATATTTCAGAAGGCCCCGGCAAACTCATGGGTATTATGGGGGCCAGTGGGGCTGGTAAAACCACGTTATTGAATGTATTGGCCGGTATTGAAATTCCCTCAGATGGGGAAGTGCTGATTAACGGTTACAATATCCACTTGCAAAAAGAGCAAATTCAGGGAGTAATTGGTTATGTTTCCCAGGATGATTTGCTGATTGAGGAGCTCACTGTTTACCAAAACCTATACTACAACGCCAAACTTTGCTTTGCCGATAAAAGCGAGGAAGAAATCAAGAAGTTGGTATTGGACACGCTCGAGAGCCTGGGACTGGAGCAGCGAAAAGATTTGAAAGTAGGAAGCGTATTGGACAAAACCATCAGTGGAGGCCAAAGAAAGCGTTTGAATATTGCCCTGGAACTCATTCGTGAGCCGGCAGTACTTTTTGTGGATGAACCTACGTCGGGCTTGTCTTCCCGTGACTCGGAGAATGTGATTGACCTGCTCAAAGAACTTTCCCTCAAGGGCAAATTGATTTTTGTAGTGATTCACCAGCCATCGTCAGACATCTACAAAATGTTTGACAAGATGATTATCATGGATACGGGTGGTTATCCAATTTTCTATGGCAATCCGGTAGAAGGCGTAACATACTTCAAACATGCATCAAACCAGGTAGATGCCGAAAGGGGGCAGTGTCCTGAATGTGGCAATGTAAACCCCGAGCAGCTATTCAATATTGTAGAAGCAAAAGTAGTTGACGAGTACGGGCAGTTTACTAACAAACGGAAAGTAAACCCCATACAATGGCACGAAAAATACCGGGAAAACTTTCAGTTAGAAAAGGTAAAAGACGTAAAAGAAACCCCACCAAAGTCGCTCAGTCTGCCATCGTTGCTGAAACAAACCATCATTTTCACTACACGCGATACACTAGCAAAAATCAGCAACAAACAATATTTACTAATAAACTTACTGGAAGCACCAATCCTGGCCATATTCCTGGCTTTTATTATCAAGTATAAAGATGCCGGGCAGGAAGAGTATATTTTTCGGTTTAATGAAAATATTCCGGCCTTTATTATGATGAGCGTGTTGGTAGCTTTATTCATGGGCCTCACCGTAAGTGCGGAAGAAATTATCAGAGATAGAAAAATTCTGAAAAGGGAATCGTTTCTGAACCTGAGTTGGAACAGTTATCTGACTTCCAAGGTAGCCATTCTCTTTGCCTTATCTGCTATCCAAACGCTGAGTTTTGTATTAATTGGCCATTTTATCCTGGAAATTCAGGGAATGACATTTAGCTTTTGGCTGGCACTATTTTCAGTATCCTGCTTTGCCAATGTGCTGGGGCTAAATATTTCATCAGCTTTTAACTCAGCGGTTACAGTTTATATTCTAATTCCTTTATTGCTGGTGCCGCAAATGATTTTGAGTGGCCTTTTGTTCAACTTTGATAAACTCAACAGCCTGATCAGTACGAAGGGTGAAGTGCCAATTATTGCTGATATGATGGTATCCCGCTGGGCTTTTGAGGCAATGGCCGTGCACCAATTCAAGAGCAATGATTATCAGAGCTCTTATTATGAGTTGGAGAAAACAGAAAGGCAAACTGATTATAAATCCGCCTATCTCATTCCTAAACTGGAGTCAAAGTTACAGTTTGTAATGGATAACCAGGGTACAGAAGATGAAGAAAAACTAAGCACGATTCAGAAAAACCTGAAGATTATCCGGGATGAATTGGAAAAGGAAACTTTTAGGGAAGGGTTAGAAGAAATCAATATACAGGAAGATATTACCATAGAAAATATCAATAAAGAAACTGGAACAAAACTGGAGGCATACTTCAAACAATTGAACAAGTATTATCTGCAAATTTTCAACAATGCGGTAGATAAAAAAGAAAAACTGGTATACTTTCTTGAGAACCAGGAAGGGTATGCGTATGATTTGAATGATTTCAAAAATAAATATTACAACGAAAGCCTGGCCGATCTTGTAAGGAATATCAATGCCACAGACAGAATTATAGAGTATAAAGGGAAATTACTGCAAAGGGTAGACCCGGTATTTAACGAACCTGCTGCTACTGCCGGTTTCTTCAACTACCGTACACATTTTTTTGCGCCTACAAAGCAATTTGGAGGACAATTATTTGATACTTTTTATTTCAACATCATTGTCATATGGCTAATGTGCATCATTCTCTACCTCTGCCTGTATTTGGAGTTGCTTCGAAGGGCCATTCAGATATTTAGCAGTCTGAAAATGCCAGGGCTCAAGAAGCCGGAATAAAACAGCAGAAATAATTAAAAAAGTTACATAGTAAGACAGAGTATAAATAGAACTTAATTTTTTACGATCAATATGCTAATTTGGATGCCCATGAAACGAATACTATTAGGTATACTTTCGGTAGCGATGTTTGCTTGCAGTGCTGATAAAAAACCAGACGAGCAGGCATTTTTAGAAAGCCTGGAAAAACAGGAAGAAGCAGGTCCTACCATTTCCAATGAAGTGCTGGAAAGCATAGTTCAACAGATTCCTTCTCCTTTAGAAGTTTCGGTTTTGCTTAAGGAAGCAGGAACTCAGTACGATGCCAGTATCCTGAACTCTACTGACAATATTTCAAAATATAACAGTAATTATGAGAAAGCCCTGAACCTGGGCGTGTATGGCACTGATTTGGGATATACTAACATTTACGAGCAAAACCAGGATGCTATCTTTTACCTGAATGCTATCAAAGATTTGGCAGATGGGCTAAGCATCGGGCAGTTTTTCAATTTTGGTGTTATCAAAAGATTGGCTACCAATAGCCGGAACCTGGATTCTTTGCTATTGATTACAACTATTAATTTCAATAATATTAATTCTTACTTGCAAGAACAGCAGCGGGCAAACCTAAGCGTTCTCTTATTATCTGGTGGATGGGTTGAGGCACTGCATATCATGTGCAAAGTGTCTGAAAAAAATCCAGGCAATATGGAGCTGAGAGAACGAATTGGAGAACAAAAGATTATTTTAGAAAGTATTATGCTGTTACTTTCTTTTTATAGCGAGGGCAATCCGTACATCAACGATTTAAGAGAAAAGATGCTGACGCTTCAGGAAAAGTTTGATGCGATTCAAATTACACAAACTTACGAAGAGTCAACCCTTAAGGAAGTAAATGGTATTGTGACTATTGAAAATAATAGTACCAGTACTGTCAATATTACAGATGAAGATGTAAAGGCTATCATAGCCACAACAACGTCTATCAGGGAAAGTATTATTAATTAAAAATTTTTACAACTATTGATCATGAAGAGCATAGTAATTCTTTTAGGCATTGCTTCATTTTTTCTGCTAGCTATACCCGATACATATGCCCAATGCAATGCCGGTGGACTCGCAGAAGACTGTATCCCACAACTGGCCGATGGTTTCAACTTTGTAAAGAGTTATGAAGTAAACGGAGAGGGTGGGGCTAAAGATAAAATCGAGTATTCGTATGTGTTTGCGAAAGGCACGCAATACTTTGTGAATATTTGTAATCCGGGAGAGAATACCGATGGGATTGTACTAAGCCTGTACGACTCAAACAGGAAAAAAGTGGGTACTACTTATGCCAATGGTAGTTTCAATAAAGGAATGATTTACCCTTGTAATGCTACAGGCATTTACTACATTACCTTCACTTTCGAAGGTTCACAAAACCATTGTGGGGGAGCCGTACTGGGTTTCAAGCGCTGACAAGGCGGATACCCATAGTTAAAATATTTTCATAGGTTAGGTTTAGTGGTTTAACAGGCCGGCACAGGCCTGTTTTTTTATGCATATTGCCTGCCTTTCCATGTATACCGGCCTACGTTAGCCGCAATTCCAAAAAACACAACATAAAAAGGGTAAAACACAGCAGATAATAAAAACCACCGAAGATGTAGGCTTTTTCCTGAAAATTGAATAACCGCTCTGAGAAAAAGCCAATCGCATAAAAGTTTGATGCCTACTTGTAAAAAAAAAATTTCTACAGGGTACAAACCCAATACTACTAGGGTAGTGATGCCCAGTAAACTCAGGTAAAATATGAATAGAAACGATGCTAATGCAGTGGCTTTCCCGTCTGTATGGCTCCGCCATTTACCAGCCCACCGGCGCCTTTGCTGATAAAACGCTGCAAAGTTTTTCTGCGGAAAGGTGCATACAATTGCTCTTTTGTCTTTCAGAAAAGTGACTTTTTCAGGGTAGTACTGAAACACTTTACGCATCAAAAACTCATCATCACCTGAAGGCTGTTGCATATTGCCTTCGTATCCATTTACTTCCTCGAAAACATCTTTTGTAAATGCCAGGTTGGCTCCATTACACATATTCGGGCTTCCGGCCTGCATACTGGCGGCCCCGGTGCCTATCAGGCTGCTAAACTCCACGGTCTGTAATTTTTCAAACCACGTTTTTTCCTTATAGAATGTAACAGGCCCGGCTACCAGCTCAGGCTTTTCTTTGGAAAATATTTCAGCATAGGCTTGTAGCCAGTTTTTATCCACCCGGCAATCTCCATCAGTCGTAATGATAATATGCTGGCATAAAGGCTTATTCTGAGCGTTATCAATACCCTGTGTAATTGCCAGCTTTTTATGAGAACCGGAGAAGGTATCCGGTATACCCAGGGAAAGTAGCTTGAGGTTGTAGTTATATTTTCGCGACTTTACAAGTTGTGAGGTATTGTCTGTTGAAGAGTCGTCCACAACAATTACCTCAAATTGCCGGAACGGAAAGTTTTGCCCGCCTATATCATGCAGTAATTTTTGAATATTTTTGGCTTCATTCCGCACCGGGATAATGATGGAAAAAAAAATGTGTTGTGTATTAATGTTTTTCAGCGCGCTCCTTTGCGGAAGACTTTTCCAGTGAAAGAATAGCCACAGCACCCAGGAACAATACATGACGATGAGTGCAGAAAAATAAATGAACATAGAAGATATTTATCAGGCAAAACTTAAATTGCGATAATGAACCGGAGCAAAACTAAGCATAAGTATGATAAAATCATCCTGGGCATTGACCCTGGCACAAGGGTAATGGGTTATGGGGTAATACAAACAAGCACGCAAAGCAAAAGTGCTGTTCCGCAGTTGTTGCGCCACGGCGTTATTCATTTGAGTAAGTACAGCAGCCATGCCCTGAAACTCAAGAAAATTTTTGAGCGTATGCTGGCGTTAATTGATGAGTTTCATCCTGACGAAGTAGCCCTGGAAGCCCCGTTTTATGGAAAAAATGTGCAATCTATGTTAAAATTGGGAAGGGCACAGGGAGTGGCCATGTCTGCGGCGCTTTCCCGTGAAATTCCCATTTCAGAGTACGCCCCCAAAAAGGTAAAACAATCTGTTACCGGCAATGGCAATGCCTCTAAAGAACAAGTGGCTGAAATGTTGAAAAACCTCCTCGTTTTTCAAAAAGAAGCTTTAGATAAGGCTTCCCAGTTAACTGATGCTACTGATGCACTCGCCGTGGCAATATGCCATCATTACCACCAGGGACAGCCTCAGCAAAGAGGTAAGCAAAGCTGGAAGGCCTTTGTGGACGAGCACCCGGGGAGGGTTTTGTGAAAGTTGCTTAAATATATAATTCTTTGTAGTACTTTAGTAACCGCTCAGGAATGGGCATCAACGTACAGTTTTTTACTGGCTTAATTTGTTTTTCTTCCGGAGAGGAGTTGGAAAAATAGTACAACTTTTTAGGCAATTGTATTTGTTGCAGTGTTTTAAAAAGCACACGATTATTGCTATTAGGCAGTTCAAAGTAAATCGCCATTACGGCATCCTTCCCCTCAAAAATATCAAAGCCTTTACCACTTTCGAGGTGTTCGTAGGTGCTTTCCCGAAAGCAGAGAATATTTTTGCAAATGGTGTATGTGTCTTTGAGGGTATGTTTGAATTTTGGCCTGGCATAAGCAGTCTTAAAGTACCGCACATTCCCCCCGGTGCCGGTCACACGGAGATTGCGCTGCTTAATGCCGGTGAGCACAAGTGTATTATCTTTAAAAGATTTTTTGATGCGGTCATACTGCTCTTTCATCTGCTGTGCCATCGTTTCCATCTGTTCCAGGTAAGTATTGGCTTTTTTTAGTCCGTGCAGGTCAATTTTTTGCTGGAAGAGAATCTCAGTTTGTTTGCCACTGGCACTATACCCTTTTACTACTTTTTTAATCCGTGGAAATAATACTTTCCGGCACAGGTTGTTTTCATTGCTATTGCACAATATGAACCTTCTTTGACCGCCGTCTTGTTTGTTGAGCTCTAATACAGCCTGCCCGCTAGTGCCGGAGCCTGCGAAAAAATCCAGAAAATTACCCTCTTTTTTATCCAGTAAGCCAAAGATATGTTTCATCAGGGCGGTAGGTTTGGGGTATTTGAGCGGACTTCCTTCGCCAAACATCTGTTTTAACTCTTTGGTGCCATATGACGTATGAATACCATCAATAATTGAAGAAACGGGAATGGTATCTGTTTTCAGTTCGGAGAGATACTTTTTAAGTAGAAACTTCTTCCTCTTTTCTTTGGGGAACACCAGTTTTCCTGATGCTGTCCATTCCTGTACTCTTTTTTCTGAAAAAGCCCAGTACCTGCCTTTGGGTGGATAATATATTTCTTTTGTATAGGGGTTTTCGATAGGAAACCTTTCCTTCTCAGAACCCGATGCAGCCGATGGGTTATCGGCTATCCAGGGGCCTTTGGGGTCTTTATCACGGTTTACGTACCTGGACAGGTCTTTGGTAGTGCCCCTGAACTTAAACTTTTTGATATTTTTGGCATACATTAGAATGTACTCATGGTCTGTGGCAAATTTGTTGGCAGCATCATTCGGTGTAGTGCGGTTAATCCATACGAAATTGCCCAGGAAGTTCTTTTCCCCGAACAACTCATCGCACAGGAGCTTTAAATGTGCCATTTCATGCTCATCTATGGAAATGAAAATGACACCATCATCGGTGAGCAAATCTACACATAAGTGTAACCGGTTAAACATGAATGCCAGCCATTGGCTGTGCCGGTAATCGTGCCGCTTTTCCCGGAAATTATCACGGTATTTGTAAGTTTTTTTGCCCGTATTATAAGGAGGGTCAATATAAATAATGTCAATCTGGCCTGCATAAGTATACTGAAGTACAGACAAAGCCTCATAATTTTCTCCTTCTATGATCGTATGCTGCGGACCCAGTGAGTTGTGGGCCATGGTATAACTTTTCACAGGTTCCAGAATGGGTAATTGCTTATGACATTGCGCCACTACTTCCTCTTCAGTATTACTCTTCTCCCACACCAATCCAAACTTTTCTTCAGGAATACCATTGGGTTTATTGACAAATTCTTTAAGAAATGAAAGTTGTATCTGCTCCATGGGCAAGTAGTTTTGCTTTGTGATGATGGATATAATATACAAATAATCAGGGTATTTCCGTAAAAATCTTAATTTTGAATATCCTCATCTAAACTTAAAGCAACTATGAAAAACACCAACACTCTCCATTATCTTAGCTATTTTCTTTTTCTTTTCTTTTTGGGAAGTTCATTTGTCGTGCTGGCCCAGCCTCGTGAAGAAATTGTAAAAGTGATCGTAGCCCCCGATCACAATGACTGGACCTACAAAGTAGGAGAGGATGCTAAATTTACCATCACTGTGCTGCAGTATGGAAACCCACTCAAAGATGTAGAAGTACGCTACGAAGTGAAGCCCGAGAAAATGCAGCCTGTAAAATCAGAGACACAGGTGTTGAAAGATGGAAAAACTACTTTGAAAGGATATACCATGGAAAAGCCGGGCTTTTTGCGTTGCCGGGCTTATGCCACTGTCGACGGAAAAGAATATTCAGGATATGCAACGGCTGGTTTCGATCCCCAGAACATTCAGCCCACTACCAATGAGCCTGACGATTTTACTGAGTTTTGGGAGAAAGCGAAAGCTGAAGCTGCCAAAGTACCGTTGGATGCAGAACTTACGCTGCTGCCCGAACGCTGTACAGAAACCGTAAATGTATACCATGTAAATGTGCAAAACTACCGGCCCGGCACGCGTATGTATGGCATTTTGTGTGTACCCAAAAAGGAAGGAAAATACCCGGCCATTTTACAAGTGCCGGGAGCAGGCGCTCGTCCGTATTACGGAGATGTGAATTTAGCAGAAAAGGGGGTAATTACCTTTCAAATTGGCATTCATGGGGTGCCTGTTACCATGGAGCCGGAAGTTTACAATAACATGATGCGTGGCTCTATTGCCGGATATTGGGAATACAACCTGGAAGACCGTGACCGCTATTACTACAAAAGGGTGTATTTGGGATGTGTGCGGGCTGTTGACTACATTTTCAGTCTGCCCCAGTTTGACGGAGAAAATATTGCCGTGAAAGGGGGTAGCCAGGGAGGTGCACTTTCTATTGTAACTGCCGGATTGGATGAACGAATAAAATGGCTGGTGCCCTATTACCCAGCCCTAAGTGACCTCACCGGTTACCTGGAAGGGCGGGCTGGTGGATGGCCGCACCTTTTTGCCGAACATAACAAGGATTTCAATGTAAGAGATGATAAAATTGAAACCTCAAAATATTACGATGTGGTTAACTTTGCCCGGCATGTAAAAGTACCCGGCTATTACTCCTGGGGCTACAACGATAATGTGTGTCCGCCTACTTCCATGTATGCTGCTTATAATGTGATAACTGCTCCCAAGCAACTATTGCTCATACAAGATACAGGCCATTGGACGTACCCTGAACAGCACGAAAAAACAAATGCCTGGTTGTTGGAACAATTACTCCCTGAAAAAGGTTCTATGGGTAAGTAACCGGAAGAATCCCCTGAATTGTTTCTTTTTACAAAAGAACGTTCGGGGGATTTTTTTATGATAAACAAGAATTCTATTCCCCACCGAAAGATGCTTATTGAAATGCGGGCTTTAATTTGCTGTGTGCTTTTTCTATGTCCCGACTCTTTTCTTCTGGGCCAACTCCCTGGTACTCAAAACAATGGTGCTACCAGTGGTTATGTTGAAGTAGATGGCTCGCATTTGAATTATGTGATAGAAGGAGAAGGAAAACCCTGTCTGGTCATTGGTTCTTCTATTTACTACCCAAAAACATTTTCACCAGCGTTACGCAATCATCTAAAGATGTATTTTGTGGATATGAAGTGGTTTGCCAAAGATTATGCGTCTGAAAATTTTGATTCAGTAAATATCCAATCCATAGTAGAAGATGTAGAGGAAATAAGAGACAAACTTGGGCTGGAAAAACCTTTGGTAATGGGGCACAGCATTCATGGAACGATTGCGACCGAATATGTGAAAAAATATGGCAACAAAGTTTCAGGCCTTATTGTCATCGGTTCGCCTACCCAATGGGGCAATGCAACTTACGATAAAAAAGCAGCAGAACTTTGGGAAACAGCCTCTCCTGAGCGAAAAGCAATACAGGAAGAAAACTGGGGGAAATTAAAAGAACTGGACCGTCTTACGGGTAAAGAAGAGGCTGCTGCCAGGTATAACAACACTTCACCCCAATACTGGTACGATCCGCATTACGATGCCAACTGGCTGTGGGATGGAATGACAGTGCACTCGGAAGTTACGCAGCATTTGTTTACTAAGGTTTTTTCAAATTATGACATGTTTGACCCACCACAAAAAATATCAGCTCCGGTATTTGTAGGCATGGGAAAGTATGATTACGTCATCCCGTATACGCTGTGGGAAACTGAATATCCAAGTATCCCTGACTTTACCTTTGTGCTTTTTGAAAAAAGTGGCCATACGCCACAGTTAGAACAAAGTAACCTGTTTACGAAAAAGCTGGTGAAATGGGTAAATGCCAATTATTATTAAAACACTGAATTACATGCCCTGCCCTTTATGCCAACATATCGAGCCACAGCTTTTGGCAACCCCTGATAAAAAGTACTACAAATGCCCCCAATGTTGGCTTATTTATATGGATAAGGAATTTTTCCCTTCGTCTGACGATGAAAAAGCCCGGTATGAAACCCACAACAATACGCTGGATAATCAGGGGTACGTTGATTTCCTTCACCGGATGATTGACCCGGCCATACCGTATTTTCTGAAAGACATGAAACTGCTGGATTATGGCAGTGGCCCCAACCCGGTACTCTCACAGTTGCTAAAAAAGAAAAGTTTCTGCTGCGATAATTATGACCCTTTTTTTGCCAATAAACTACCTTCTGGCCAATATGATGGCGTTTTTTGTGTGGAAACCATGGAACACTTTTTTAACCCACAAAAAGAAATAGAAACGTTAACAAACCTGTTGGCTCCAAATGGTTTTTTATTTGTGATGACGTTATTCTGGACAGATATCAATCGATTTACCAATTGGTTTTACCGTCGTGACCTCACACACGTGTGTTTTTACCATGCCCGTACCTTTGACTTTATTGCCAAAAAATACGGGTTTACCATAAAATATACTGATAAAAAGCGCATTGTTATCATGCAAAAAAATGTATAGCGAATCGGATGGCCGAAGCCATTGTATTTCGCTGTGCACCCGGAGCACGGACCGGCCACGATGGCATCCCTGTCCGTGAAAAAAGAGTTTTTTGTCATACCCTATCACTCTATTGGCCTGAATAGACAGTTCATCCCCGGAATTTTAGGTTTCGTACCATTTCTTTCGTTCATAAAATAATTTTTATATACTTTTTCCCTTTCTTTCTCGTAAGAAAAAATACGGAAACCATTTACTTTGCCTATGCTGTAAAAGGCCACCATAATCGCATGATAAAACTAGAAAGTATCCACAAATCCTACCCGGTAGGAAAGCACCAACTGCATGTACTCAAAGGTATTGATATGCACATCAAAGAAGGGGAGCTGGTATCTATCATGGGCTCTTCCGGTTCGGGTAAATCTACTTTGTTGAATATCCTTGGGATTTTGGATTCACTGGATACCGGAAACTATTTCCTGGCTGGCAACCTGATTCACAACCTTACCGAAAAAAAAGCAGCGCATTACCGCAACCGCCTCATTGGTTTTGTGTTTCAGTCATTTAATTTATTATCCTTCAAAAATGCCATGGAAAATGTGGCCCTGCCGCTATACTACCAAAAAGTAAACCGTAAAAAACGGAACAAAATGGCCCTGGAATACCTGGAGCAGGTAGGACTGAAAGAATGGGCCGAGCACATGCCTTCCGAGCTTTCGGGTGGACAAAAGCAAAGGGTAGCCCTTGCCCGTGCCCTTATTACCGACCCGGGCGTGATTTTGGCCGATGAACCTACCGGTGCGTTGGATAGCAAGACCTCTCACGAGGTAATGGAAATATTTAAACAGGTAAACGCCCGTGGCAAAACCATCGTGATTGTTACCCACGAGCAAGATATTGCCGATAGCACCGACCGTGTTATCCGCCTGAAAGACGGGTTGATTGTAAACGATGAAACGATGGCGGTTTGATAAGACGGAAGTTTTGGGATTAGAAAAACAATTGGTGTAATGAAGTTTAAGTTTGAGAAGTTGATTATCTGGCAACAAGAATTCTCACTGCACTATGAGTTTTCCTTTAACTTAATGAATATGCTGGTAGCATTTAGGAGAAATATAAAGTAAGACCGGAGATGGAAGACGGAAGTTTTTTCTTCGGTCTTCTGACTTCCGTCTTCTGACTCAAAGAACATGTTTGATATAGACAAATGGCAGGAAATATGGTACACCATCCGGCAGAACAAGCTGCGGACATTCCTCACTGCGTTCAGTGTGTCCTGGGGGATTTTTATCCTGATTCTGCTGCTGGGGGCCGGTTCCGGTTTGCTCAATGGTGCCAAACACATGTTCAGGGACGATGCCACCAACAGTATTTGGATACACGCCGGGACTACCAGCCTGCCCTACAAAGGCATGAAGCCCGGCCGCTCAATTCAGTTGACCAATGACGATTTTGAGCTGATAAAAGCCAATATTCCCGGTGTTGAATATATGACAGCCCGGTATTACCTGTATGGAGAAAAGACCGTGCGGTACGGAAAAAAATATGCTTCTTTCAACATACGAGGTTGTCATCCCGAGCACATGTATTTGGAGAAAACCACCATGGTGCAGGGCCGCTTCCTCAACAATATGGATGTGGAAGAAAACCGGAAAGTATTGGCCGTAGGCACAGAAGTAACCCGCATGCTTTTCCCTCCAGATGAAGACCCCATCGGCAAATGGGTAGATGTAATGAATATTCCCTACAAAATAGTGGGCGTATTTGAAGACGAAGGTAATGAAGGAGAGGCGCGCTCCATTTACATTCCGATTAGCACGGCACAAACGGCTTACGGAGGTGGCGAACGGGTACACGCCCTGGCCCTCACCACCGGCGACGCCACCCTGGAAGAATCCCAGACCATGTTTGCCGAAATTAAAGATTTGCTGTATGAGCGGTACAACATTGCACCGGAAGACAAGCGGGCGTTACGCATGTTCAACTTTTATGAAAGCTACCAGCGCATCATGAACCTGTTTGTGGGCATAGAAGCTTTTGTTTGGGTGGTGGGTATCGGCACCATCATCGCAGGCATTGTGGGCGTAAGCAATATTATGCTGATTGTTGTAAAAGAACGCACCAAAGAAATAGGCGTACGGAAAGCCCTGGGCGCAACGCCGGGCTCCATCATCAGCCTGATATTGCAGGAAGCCATCATCATTACATTACTGGCGGGTTATTTCGGACTACTTGCCGGGGTAGGGCTGGTAGAAGGCTTACGGTGGGTAATGCAGGAATTCCAGATAGATGCCGGATACTTCCGCAATCCCGAAATTGACTTTGGTACTGCTCTTACGGCTACCGCCCTGCTGGTGCTGGCGGGTGCATTGGCCGGGTTTTTCCCTGCCCGCAAAGCTGCAAAGGTAAAGCCGGTGGAAGCGCTGAGGGATGAGTAAAATGGAAGGCTGGAATGATGGAAAGTTGGAATGATGGAAGGTTGGAATGATGGAAGGTTGGAGTATTGGATTGAATAATGGGGTTATGGAAAGAAGGAATATAAATAGGGGGTTTAGGCAATTACGTGTTTGGAATGATGCGGTGGAGTTGTATGTTCTCACTTGTAGTCTGTTGTCAAAAGCACCTTTTGAGCTAAAGAAAACATTCGGGAATTGTATTGATTGCTGCCACAGTATTAGTAGAAATGTTGCTGAGGGATATTGCAGGAAAAGCATTAAGGAATATCTGCAATTTCTAAATATAGCTTTAGGGTCAAGCGGAGAATATCATTCAAGTATTTACATCTTTTATAAAGCAAATCAGTTAACCCAGGAAGAATATGAAGAGTTGGATAAACTTCATTATAAAACTGAAAATGGATCAATTCAACTGATAAAATCCTTACAAAAGAAAATGAAGGGTGGAGACTGGGAGGATACGTTTCGGTGAAGAGTAAAAATGGAAAATTGGAAGAGTGGAACATAGGCAACCCATTACTCCAATATTCCAACTTTCCATCACTCCATTACTCCAATATCCCACTCTTCCATTTTTTTACGATAAAAGCCAAGTAGCATAAAAAACAAACATCACCACATGAAAAACATCACTAAAACCAACTTATTGCTCATGGCCCTGTTTTGCACATTCACTGCATTTGGGCAGCAAAATGAAGATAATTCCTACCGGATGACACTGCAAGAGTGCATTGAAACAGCCATCAAAAACAACGTACAGGTAAAACAAAGTGGGTTACAGGTGATTGGCAGCCAGGTGGCCGTAGAGCAGGCCAAGGCAGAGCGCTGGCCTTCGGTAAATGGAAGTGTAGGGTACAGTTACAACATAGGCCGTTCTATCAACCCGTTTACCAACTTATATGAAGAGAACCCGGTAAGCTCTCAAAATTATGGCTTAAATGCCAATGTAACCCTCTTCAACGGCATGCGCATCCATAATACCGTACAAAGAAACCAGGTTGACCTGGAGGCCAGTCAGTACGATTTGGAGGCGGTGAAAAACAACATTACCCTGGATGTGATTTCCGCTTATACCCAGATATTGTTCAACAGGGAATTGCTGGAAAACGCCCGGTTTCAGCTAGAAAACACCAACTTACAACTGGAACGTACCCAAAAACTGGTAGAGGCAGGCTCATTGCCCATCGCTAATGAACTGGAACTGGAAGCGCAGCAGGCCAGCCGGGAAGCGGAAATCATCAATGCCGAAAATAATGTAGCATTAGCCAAACTGCAACTAAAACAAATGATGCAAATGCCGGCTTCCAATATTGTGGAAATTGTAGTGCCCGAAGTAGAAGTGCCTGCCACAGAAACCTTGGTGATGTCATCAGAAGATGTATACGAAGCTGCCCTGGAAACCCAACCTGCCATCAAAAGCGTGGAAGCCCAAATTACAAGTGCCGAATACAACGTGTCCATTGCCCGCTCTGGTTTTTATCCTTCTTTGTTTTTGCGGGGTTCATTGGGCACGGCTTATTCCAGCGTTGCACCCGACGTGATACCCAGGGGAGGGGCAGAAAATGTAACCAGGGTGGTGCCTACCGGTGCTTACATTATCAACAACCCACAAATGTTAGTCGTAGAAGAGCAAACCGTTCCAACAGAGTTTCAGGACAACACCTACTTTAATCAGTTGAATTTTAACCTTAACCGCTTTGTAGGTGTGAGTTTGTCCATCCCTATTTTTAATAACCTTCAGGTAAAATCTTCGGTAAGCAATGCGGAAATTGGGTTGGAAAACGCCCGTTTGGTCGCTATTAATGAGAAAATACAACTCAGGCAGGCCATAGAGCAAGCTTATGCCAATGCCAAAGCCGCTGCCACTACTTATTTTGCCAGGGAGCGACAGGTAGAAGCTTTGCAACTGTCCTTCAAAAATACAGAAACCAGTTTCAACCTGGGGGCCGTGAATGCCCTGGAATACAGCCAGGCACAAAACAACCTCAACGCCGCCCAGTCTGACCTCATCCGCGCCAAATATGATTATATATTTAGTTTGAAGGTGCTGGATTTTTATAAAGGAAAACCATTGGCTTTTTAGAGGACGGAAGACCGAAGTCGGAAGACCGGACCGGGCCGTCGGGCAGACCGAAGCAAAGATTGATGGAAATGAAAAAATAAATGATGTTGCTTATGAAGTTTAAGTTTGAAAAGTTGATAATCTGGCAAAAGGCAATGGGCTTTGGGGAAGAAATAGATAACTTATCTCAAAATTTACCAAAGCGGGAAATGTATAATCTTTCAACGCAAATTTGCAGGGCTGCTGATTCCTTGGCACTAAATATATCAGAAGGTTCCATCGGGCAGTCTAATCCCGAATTTAAAAAATTCACAGGGTATTCCATTCGCTCCCTGGCAGAAGTGATAACGTGCTTGCACAAAGCAAACAGAAGATAATATATAACAGCGGAAGATTTCTCACTGCACTATGAGTTTTCTTTTAACTTAATGAATATGCTGGAAGCATTTAGGAGAAATATTAAATAAGACGGAAGACCGAAGAAAAACAACTTCGGTCTCCAGTCTTCTGACTAAAAAGAAACATGTTCGACATAGACAAATGGCAGGAAATATGGCACACCATCCGGAACAATAAGCTCCGGACATTCCTCACCATGTTTGGGGTATTTTGGGGGATATTTATGTTGTTGCTTTTGTTAGGCTCAGGGGCTGGATTGGAAAATGGTGTAACAAAAGAGTTTTCCAAATGGGCCACCAACAGTTTTTTTGTATGGTCGGGCCGCACCACCATGCCCTACAAAGGGCTGAAGCCCGGGCGTTGGATAAACTACACCACCCAGGATCTGGAAGCCGTAGCACAAAGGGCGCAATATGTAGAAATCGTAGTACCCCGGAACCGCCTTGGGGGTTGGCGAGGAACCTTTAGCGTTACAAGAAATAACAAATCGGGAGGCTTTACCGTGTCGGGTGATTATCCTGAATATGCCCGTATCAAAGCCATTCCCATCGTAGGCGGCCGCTGGCTCAACCAACTGGATATGCAGGAAAAGCGAAAAGTAGCCGTGATTGGAAAGCAGGTGGTGGAAGAACTGTTTGAAAAAGGCGAAGAACCCATTGGTGATTATGTAAAACTCAGTGGGGTATATTTTAAAGTAGTGGGCGTCACCCAGTCCGTAGAAACCGGCGACCAGGCCGATCAGGACAACCGCTCTATTTATACCCCTTTTTCCACATTTCAGCAGGCTTTTAACTTTGGGAATAGTGTAGGGTCTTTCTCAGCGATTTCTGTGGCGGGAGTTCCTGCCAAGCGGGCCGAAGATGAGATGAAACAAATACTGGCACGGCAACAAAAAGTACACCCCGATGACCATGCCGCCATACAAAGCGCCAACGTAGAAGAACAATTCATGAAGGTGAACTCCCTGTTTGTAGGCATCCGCATGTTTATGTGGGTGGTGGGCATTGGCACCCTGGCTGCCGGGATGATTGGTGTGAGCAACATCATGTTGATTATAGTAAAAGAACGCACCAAAGAAATAGGTATTCGAAAAGCCATTGGCGCCACACCCTGGTCCATCGTCAGCCTTATTTTACAAGAGTCGGTCGTATTGACCATTGTGGCCGGGTACTTTGGATTACTGGGAGGATTAGGACTGATGGAACTGATTGGTACGTGGATGGAAACCTCCGGAGCCAATACGGGCATGTTCAGCCGTCCGGAAGTAGATATGTCAGTAGCCATGGCCTCCCTGGGCGTATTGCTCATCGGCGGCATACTGGCCGGATGGCTTCCGGCACAAAAAGCAGTATCCGTAAGCCCGATAGAAGCCATTAGAGAAGAATAAAATTTAATGGAGTGCGGACATCCTTGTCCGTACAAAAAAATTGAAAAGAAACAAGTTTAAAAAAATGAAAAAAGTATTCATAACACTGTTAATAATCATCCTCATCGCCAGCTTTGTAGGCACCGGCTACTTCCTGTACCAGAAATCGGTAGAACCTCCGGTAGTGCATGAAACCACCACTCCCTTCTACACAGATATTGTAAAGAAAACCGTAGCCACCGGAACCATCGTGCCCCGGCGCGAAATTGAAATCAAATCGCAGGTGCCCGGAATTGTAGAAAAGCTGTATGTGGAAGCCGGGGAAAAAGTAACCGAAGGGCAAACCCTGGCCAAAATAAAAATTGTGCCCGATCTCACCGCCGTAGCCCGGGCGGAAGCCAGCCTTGAAACCGCCAAAATCAACCTGGATAACGCCCAGAAAGAACTCAAACGGCAGCAGGGGTTGTACAACCAAAAAGTAATTTCAGAAGTAGAATACAACCGCTTTTTGTTGGACTTTAAACTCAGCCAACAAGAACTGGTAGCCGCCGAAGACAACCTGCAAATTTTGAAAGAAGGATACTCCAAAAACTCAGGGGCGGTTTCCAATATTGTGCGGGCTACCGTAAGCGGTACGGTGCTGGACATGCCCGTAGAAACAGGCAACCGGGTGATAGAAAGCAATACCTTTAACGAAGGTACCACCATCGCTTTCATTGCCGACATGAGCGATATGATTTTTGAAGGAAAAGTAGACGAATCGGAAGTAGGGAAAATCAGCGAAGGCATGCCCCTGGTGCTGAAAGTAGGTGCCATAGATACCGAAGCCTTTGATGCCACGCTTGAATTCATCTCTCCCAAAGGGGTGGAAGAAGAAGGTGCCATACAGTTTGAAATCAGGGCAGCCATTGCCCTAAAAGAAAACGTAGGGCTACGTGCCGGCTACAGTGCCAATGCCGACATTGTACTGGAAAAGAAAGACAGCGTACTGGCCATTCAGGAAAGCAATTTGATTTTTGAGCAGGATAAAATTTATGTAGATATAGAAACAGCCCCCCAGCAATTTGAACGGAAAGCCATTGAAACAGGCATTTCAGACGGCATCAATATTGAAGTAGTATCAGGTGTAGAGGAGGATACAAAAATTAAAAAGAATGGTACCTTTGGGAAACCGGCCTAGCGTGCGTTTTTTGTTTATTGTTTAAAGTTTGGTGTTTGAAGCTTCATGTTTATCAAACTAAAAACTTAATACTTTGGGAATGATGTTTGTAGTGCGAAGCTTGCGATACCCGATTTAGAAATTACCGTAAACCAGCTATTTTGGTGTTGAAAAGAAAGTAAAATAGGGTTTGGGGGTTAATGCAGTCCGCTGCTGCGGTTTTAAGTTTTTTCATTTGAAATTGTTTGGGCCGGGCCGCCGGGCGATTTAGGATTTAAAATTTAGGATTTGAAATAAGTGGGTTTACAAGATTTTTTAATTACGCCGATCTATCTGATTATTATTTACATAATCGCCTTCCAGGTACAGTCTTTTTATTCCAATAACCAAACCAGGCCTTACTTCATCCCTGCCCTTACGGTGAAAATCATTGGCGCCATCGCCGTAGGGATGATTTATCAGTTTTATTACGGAGGTGGCAGGCCCAGTGGGGATACCTTTGCCTATTTCAGGGAAGCAAAAGTGATATATGATGCTTTTTATGAATCTCCGGAGATAGGCATCAAGCTCTTCCTGGCCAATGGGGAGTACACAGCAGACATATTCAACTACGCTACCAAAATGTATTGGTTCCGCTCACCTACCGAGTATTTTGTAATTCGGGTGATTGCCATATTAAGTTTATTTACTTTTCATACCTATTCGGCTATAGCCGTATTATTTGCAGCCCTTAGCTTTAGTGGCATTTGGGCTTTGTACCGTTCTTTTTGTAAGCTGTACCCCCGCTTGTATAAAGAGTTTGCCCTGGCCATATTGTTTGTGCCATCGGTGTTCTTTTGGGGCTCAGGTATTCTGAAAGATACCATCACCCTGGGGGCACTGGGATGGGCCACCTGGGCTATTGTGCGCATATTTTTCGAAAGAAAAGGTATCAATGTAGCCATAATTTTTTTATTAATATCCCTCTATACCATTTATTCTATTAAAATATACATTCTGCTATGCTTTGTGCCAGCAGCTATTTTATGGGTATTTATAGGAAATGCTAAAAAGATACCATCACCTATTTTAAGAATATTGACTTTACCGGTATTGTTGGGGCTAAGCGGTTTGCTGGGTTACTATGCTATGGTGGAAATTGGGGAAGACAATGCCCGGTATTCGTTGGATAAAATGATTCAGACGGCAGAAATAACCGCTACTTACCTGGCACGGGTAAGTGAATCACAACAAGGTTCTATCTATACCTTAGGCGATGATTATGACTTTAGCCCGGCAGCTTTGGCCCGTAAATTCCCCTTTGCTGTAAACGTTACTTTATTTCGTCCATATTTGTGGGAAGCCTACAATCCGGTGATGCTGCTTTCGGCCCTTGAGAGTTTTTTTACCCTTATGCTCACCTTGGTGGTTCTGTTTAAAACAGGACTGGGCAAAGTATTTAAAAGCCTTGCCTCAGAGCCGGTTGTTACCTTTTGTCTGGTGTTTGCCATCATGTTTAGCTTTGCCATTGGTGTGTCTACGTACAACTTTGGCTCACTGGTTCGCTACAAAATTCCTATGTTCCCCTTCTATTTATCAGCTTTGTTTATCATCAGGTATGTGGGAAGAAGGTGAGGGTGGGGGTGTATACCCCGTGCCCCCTGGCCCCCAGGGGGGTGCCTTCGCACTGGGGTTTGGTGTATACATTGGGTTCAACAACATGCAGAGCGTAAGCTCCCTTTAGTTTAGGGATTAAAGTGGAGGGTATCCCTTCGCGCCCCCTGGCCCCCAAGGGGGAAAGCCTTCGCACCTAAGTTGTAATTTTTCTTTATTTTGATAGATGTTCCATATAATGTGCTTTGATATTCATTCAGGGATAAAGGGTGTGGTAGACATACCCTACGCGCCTCCTGCCCCCCATGGGGGTGCCCACGCATATGGGTTAGGTTAATTAATTCGATAAATAGACCAAACAATGTGCGTGGCCCTCCCTTCAGGGATACAGGAGTGCGGTGGCCAGAAATATGGTAAAGAATTTGCCCTACTGATAACTTCAAAAGATTTACTTCACTTGTATGAGAAATATGTTTTATGGGGCTTCTCCTTTGCTATTTATCAGGGCAAGAAAGCTAAGGGATCAAATGACGGAAGCTGAGCAAAGGCTGTGGGGTTGCCTGAGTAATAAGCAATTGAAGGGATATAAATTCAGAAGGCAGCATCCTATCAAATATTTTATCGCCGATTTCTATTGCCACAGGGCAAGATTGGTTGTTGAAGTAGATGGGAACATACACAAGTTTCAAAAAGAATATGATGCGGGAAGGACTTATGAATTGGAAGAATTGGGTATCACCGTTATCCGTTTCACCAATGCAGAAGTTTTTTATGAGATAGAAAAGGTACTGGAAAGAATTTCGGAATATCTTGGGTAGGCCATCGCACCCCCTGGCCCCCAAGGGGGTGCCCACACGCTTGGTTTAGTTTAATAAATACTGCTTATTATTAAGGGATTGAGCGATGACTCCCTTTAGGGAAGGGGGTACGGTGGTGGCATCCCCAACACGCCCCCTGGCCCCCAAAGGGGGAACCCGCGCACCTAAGTTGTAATTTGCTGATTTAGTATTTGGGCAGTAAGTAATATTAAAAGAGCGGTGGTCCACTTTAGGGAAAAGGGGTGCAGGTAAAGCATTCTCATCGCGCCCCCTGACCCCCAAGGGGGGAAACCCGCCCGCTTCTGGTAGTTCAATAATTTAAGGAAGGGTCAAATTGATAAGAGGGGGTGCCTCCGAAGTACCCCTACCCACCTCAGCGCCTGAGTAGGTTAGGCTTTTTGCTGAACTAATTAGGCGCCGGGCCGAACTAATTATACCTGGGGATGAACCGGTTATTTCCGGATACAAACGAATTATATGCTGATACGAACCAGTTATACTCAGATACTAACGAATTCTATCCGGAGATGAACTAATTAGTCTTGGATACAAACTAACTATACTTTGAAACGAAGCACTTATGTCAGGAGATAAACTGCTTGTGCTTGCAGTATAATAGGCTGGCTGCGAAATGTAATTTATCATGCAAAAAATACAGCGGGTGCAGATGAAAGGCTGGAGTAGGAGGAATATGGGGGAGTAAGTTCAAAACCCTCAGGGCGTCGGATATATTTACCTTTCCATATAGGGGTAGGAAAACAACCCCCTGAGAGTTTAGAGAAAATTTATACAGTTGTTTCGGAATTTGTTCCGCTGCTGCGGCCCTGTCCTTCAAAACGTTTCTTTAAATCTTCATAAATGGGCTGGGCGCCGGCTACATTCATACTGGCAGCTACTTTTACCGATTTGTAAAAAGCCAAAGCAGCTACATACGCTTCAGAGCCTGACAGCATAATGGTATCGTTCAGGCCGGTACACATTTTCTCTGCCTGCCTGTAAAGTTGCGAAAGCTGGTTTACGGCCTTCAGGTCAACTTCCAGTTCATCAACGTTTACAAAAGCTGGGGTAAGTTCAGGGTTAGTGCGGGCATATTGCAGGGCTTTATCAGCAAAAGGTGCATTTCCGTCACTCATCTTAGGCAGCTCTCGTTTTTCATCCGGCGTAAGGGCTACCAGGTACGGCTGCAAGATGCTGTAAGCCTCATTCAACTTCTCAATGGCCGTAGCCATATCTTTTTCGGGTACCTTCACCGATACCAAATTGTTTAAATTATTGCTCATACTCGTCAATTTTTAAGTTTTAATATTAAATATACACCGCAAGATAAGCAGACAGGCAGGGATAATAAATCGTGATAATTGAGTAATGTTACGGGAGAAATAAAAGCCGATAAATGTAAAAGTTATGTGCTTGTTGGTTGGGCATTACTTTATAGTAGTTGGATGCTCTTTATAAACCAGGAAAGAATAAGTGGTACTTTGTTGATAAATACTCTAAATTTTGAAGTAAGGAACAGATTTTGATTATTTGCGAAGTAGCAAAGCAATGGCATTCAATGTGTTATAAAAACGATGCTTTGTTTACAAACAATAATAATTTTGTAGTTTTGTGACCTGATATTTACAGGCCGGTTAATTTTTTAAACTGGGTATAAATTTTTTTAACATACAACCTATACTTATGCATGCGGTAGTTGATGCAGATAAACCGGGCAAACCGCTCGGCCCTGAAGGGCTTTTCCACTACAAAGCGCTCTATTATACACTTGCCTGCCCCGGCCCGCGGGTACGTAAAACACAAATCTTATTTTTAAAGAATTTACTTTTTGAAATAACGCAAGAAGATGATACCATTTAATGTCCCATTGGTTACAGGCAAGGAAGAAGCCTATATAGCCGAGGTTATGCATTCTAAAAAATTTTCGGGAGATGGCAGCTTTACTAAGCGGTGCAATGCCTGGCTTCAGCAGTTTACAAAAACACACAAGGCATTGCTGACTACTTCTTGCACCCATGCCATGGAGATGGCCTCTCTCTTGATAGACATCCAGCCCGGCGATGAGGTTATTATGCCTTCGTTTACGTTTGTATCTACCGCCAACCCCTTTGTGCTCAGAGGGGCAAAAATTGTGTTTGTGGATGTGCGTTCCGATACCATGAATATGGATGAGCGTTTGATTGAAGCAGCCATTACCGAAAAAACCAAAGCCATTGTGCCTGTACATTATGCGGGAGTGGGGTGCGCGATGGATGTAATTATGGATATTGCCCACAGGCACCAGCTTTGGGTAGTAGAGGATGCCGCCCAGTGTGTTGGCGCTTACTATCAGGGAAAACATTTAGGAAGCATTGGCCACCTGGGGTGTCTCAGCTTTCACGATACTAAAAATATTCAGTGTGGGGAAGGAGGGGCCTTATTGATCAATGATCCTGCCCTGATGAAGCGGGCCGAAATTATCCGGGAAAAAGGCACCAACCGGGCTGCTTTTTTGCGGGGAGAAGTGGATAAGTACACCTGGGTAGACAGCGGCTCCAGTTACCTGCCCAGTGAGCTGAATGCGGCCTTTTTACTGGCTCAGTTAGAGCAAGTGGAAGGCGTAACTGAAAAGCGCCGTTCCCTCTGGCAAGCCTATTATGAGCTTTTGCAACCACTGGTCCGGCAAGGGCTGTTAGAACTGCCTCAGGTGCCGGAAAACTGCCATCATAACGGACATATTTTTTATATCAAGCTCAGGGACATTGAGCAGCGGCAGGAGGTAATAGAACATTTGAAGCAGCAGGATATTTATTCTGTTTTCCATTATGTGCCTTTACATACGGCAATGGCAGGAAAGATTTATGGAGCGTTTTTCGGAGAAGACCAATTTACTACGATAGAAAGTGAACGTTTATTGAGACTGCCGATGTATTACACCCTTACAGCACCATTAATTGCTAGGGTAAGCAGTGAAATAACTCAACTGGTTGATAAAATGACTTTTGTACCTTCATGAGTTCTATTAAAATCACAAATGTTCGAACAGCTTCAGCTGAAGAGTGGGATGAGCATTGGGAAAATTGCGAATATGCCACTTATTTTCATTCCAGAACATGGAATGAAGTCTGGGAGGTTTATTCAGAACGTAAGAATATTGCTGAGGCTTATCTTATTCACTTTTCTGATGGGAAAAATGCAGTTATACCTTATGTATACCAGAGTAAATACAAAGGTTTTGATAAACGATTACTTTTGTCACCGGCTGGTACATTTGGTGGATGGATTAGTAAAAATATATTAACAAAAACGCATGCTATACTGCTGTTTAAATTCCTGAAAGGAAAAAGCACAATATGGAGGGTTAACCCTTATGCTCCCTATACAGAGGTAGTAGATACGGCAGATAGCAGAAAAGATGTAACGAATGTTTTACCTCTTTATGAAGATTTCGATACAATATTTAAACAATGGTCATCCAATCATAAACGTGCTGTGAAAAAAGGATTAAAGGAAGGAGTAATAGTAAAAGTTGCTCAGGAGGATGAGGAGTGGAGGCTGTATTTTAATATTTATCAAAAGTCTATAAAAAGATGGGGTGAGAAAACCACTTCTTCTTACGATTGGAAACTCTTTTCTTTATTAAGCCAGTTACCAGAAAATAGTATAAAACTGTGGTTGTCTTATTACAATAATAATGTTGTAGCTGGGGCATTATGCTTCTATGCCCAAAAGCATGTTGTATACTGGCATGGAGCTGCTGATGAAGAATATTTTCAATTCAGACCTACTCAGATATTATTTTATGAATGTATTCAACATGCATGCGTGAATGGATACAAGTGGTTTGATTTTAATCCAAGTGGTAGCCATGAAGGAGTAAGAAAATTTAAACGAGGGTTTGCTACAGTAGAAAGAGAAAGCCCGGTAATCTTTCATAACAATCAATTCACTAAAAATATCAAAAGAGTAAATTGGGTGCTGGATCGTGTAAAAGAAAAGTTGCATGCTAAACAGAATTAAGGAGGGAGTTTTTCAGTTTGGGGAAGACTATTTTATGCATTATCAGACCGATAAGTATCCTTATCCTCCTATATTTATCGTAGGCTTTATCCGATCAGGGACCACCATCGTGTATCAATATTTAAATGCTTGTTACAAATTTGCTTATTTCCCAAATGTTGCCCGACATCAAAACCATAAACACCCCTTCTTATCAACGTGGTTGCATAGCTGTCATAAACAGTATACTTCTAGTTTTGATAATGAATATGGACATATAGAAGGAAAGTGTGCGCCTAGTGATGGTTGGGAAATATTCCATCGTTGGTTTTGTTATAATATGAAGCCAGGAACTACACGAGATTTGGTTGAGTTAAAGAAATTAGTAACAGCATTTGAAAAGCTTTATCAAGCTCCATTTCTCAATAAAAACAATTCTAATACTCTTCGGCTCATTGAACTTAGCAAGACATTTCCCAACGCAGTGTTTATTTATGTGCATAGGGAAATTTATAGTAACATTACTTCTGTAATTAAAGCAAGAAAGAAGCATGGTGTTCCTATAGATAAATTTTGGGGAGTAGCTCCTGATCTTAGTTTACTTGACACCAACTTTGAAAGTGAACTGGATGTGGTCGTTTTTCAGTACCTTTTTTGTAAAAAATTTGTCAAGAAGGTATGTGACAAGTTAAGTATCAACTTTGTTGATATAGATTATAATTTATTTTGTGAATACCCTCAAAATCTTAATTGGAACCTGGAAAGAGTATATCCTAAAGTCAGCCTAAAGGCAAGAAAAGGAATTGAAGGAAACAATGTGATCAAAAAGAAGGGAAAGGTGCAACGTCAGTTTGAAATAGATGAAAGCATAGAAAAAGTTCAACATACGGTTGAACTTGCATTGGAAAAAGCTCTAAAACAATTTAATATTTAATGCTAAGGTCATTAAAAAACTGGTTTATCAGAATAGAAGAGGAGCCGATCATCATTTTAGGAAATCAGAAATCAGGTACATCTGCGATAACTCATCTATTGGCAGATTGTAGTGGTTTTTCCAAAACGGTTGATATACCTCCTTCATGGCCACCATATGCACAAAAATTGATAACCGGTGAAGAAAAGCTGCAAGATTTGGTAA
The DNA here is from genome assembly GCA_965230065.1 of Cyclobacteriaceae bacterium. Classification (GTDB taxonomy): domain Bacteria; phylum Bacteroidota; class Bacteroidia; order Cytophagales; family Cyclobacteriaceae. The sequence continues at coordinate 3,576,749 of OZ245942.1, forward strand.
AAAAACACCCTATTTACTTTTCAAGGAAAGTAATAAAAGAACCTAACCTTACTTTTGTTAGTGAACAGGTATTAGAGCAATTTCCACAGGGCAAGTTTATTTTTATCGTCAGAGACCCCAGGAGCAATATTAGAAGTTTGTTAAATAGAAAAAACATACCAGGAAATTTATCTCATTTGGGAAACTATGAAGAAGAAGTGTACAATATGGGCAGTATTTTATGTGATGAGGATTTGTGGGGGGGTAAAAATGAGAATTATATTGGTGTTATGTCATACCGTTGGAAACTCGCTATTGATAACTTTCTAAAAAACAAGGATAAATTTTATCTGGTGAGATATGAAGACTTTGTAAAAAATAAGAAGGGGTATATTGAGAAAATGGCATATGATCTTCATTTACCAGTTCTACAAGACATTGGGAAAAAGGTGAATTTACAATATCAGCCAAAGGGGAATTCAAATATCAATTTCTTGGAATTTTTTGGGAAGTCCAATTTAGAAGTCATTAAGCGGATTTGTGAAAAGAGCATGGTGGAAATAGGTTATCGCTTCAGTTTTTTCATTACAATGTTTTTTGCTTTTTAAGCTGGTTTATATATGAAGAGAATCTTTATTATGTCTTCAGAAAGGTCTGGAAGTAACTTGCTAAGAAAAATTTTGGGAAACCATAGCGAGTTGGTGGCACCACCACCGCCCCACCTGTGGACCCATTTCAATAATGTTTTTGATGCCTATAGTCCTATTACTCAAGATAACCTCCATCAATTACTTGATGAAATAATCTCTTTAACATTTGTAAAAAATTCTCACTTACAATGGGATGTGGAGCTCAGTATGGAAGAAATCAGGCCTTTTATTAATTCTACTAGCTTGTCAGGGATATTGGTAGGAGTGTATGATGCATATGCAGCTAGGAAAAGGGCGAAAGGGTGGATATGTAAAGAAAACCGCTTATTTGACTTTGCATTTCAAATAAAACTTGCAGCAAGCAATGCCAAATTTATATACCTGTGTCGTGATGGAAGGGATGTAGCATGTTCAGTGAAAAAAATACCGACCCATGACCAGATAGTTTATTTTATAGCCAATGAATGGAAAATTGAGCAAGAAAAAGCATTGCAAGTTTTTTTAGAGCTATATAATAAAAATTCTACTGTATTGCTACGGTATGAGGATTTAATTTCTAATCCAAGGGAAGAGATAGAGCGAATATGTAATCTGATAGATGTTTCTATTGAAGAGGATATGTTCAGCTATTACCAGAAAGGTGATGCTGAAAAAGAGTCAAATAAAACTGGTTATTGGAAAAACCTTTCCAAACCAATCATGGCAGATAATAAAAAGAAATTCCTGAAAGAGCTTACAAAAAAGGAAATCAAAGTATTTGAGAAAGTTGCACATAAAGAGATGAAGTTTTTAGGGTATGAATTGACAACAAACCCGAAAGAATATGAGCTTTCAATATTTGAAAGGCTAAAGTATTATTTGCTAAACAAAGCCTTTACAATGAGGCAACAACAAATCTTATTAAAAGAAGAGGGACGGATAGAAAGAAAAACTGCCTTACAGAAAATATATGGTAAGGCAGGTAAAAAAAGGAATAAAAATACATACCTTGAGTTTAAGAGATAAAACAATATCCGGGATATCATGGAGTGCTGCTGGTAATATAGTGATGCAGTTCTTCCAGTTTATAGTTTCCATAGTGCTGGCAAGATTACTTACCCCAGAGGACTTCGGGTTATTGGGAATGGCTATGGTATTTGTTGCTTTTTTTCGCATATTTTCAAATTCAGGGTTGTCTCAAGCAATTATTCACAAAAAAAATGTCTCTCGAGAATTGTACGATACTGTATTTATTTTAAATATAATTATTGGGATAATTTTATCGTTAATTTTGTATTTTTTTGCTCCCATAATTTCAAAGTTTTATGAAAATGAAAGGCTAAATGAAGTTGTAAAGCTATTCTCAATATTGTTTTTCATCACATCACTTTCTATCAATCATAATGCATTATTAAGGAAAAATTTGAAATTTAAATCTATTGCTTTTATAGGCTTATTGTCTTCTTTACTTTCTAGCATATTGGCAGTTTCTTTGGCCTATTATGGATTTGGGGTATATAGTTTGGTTTGGCAACAAATCAGTGCAAGTGTTATCAGGTTAATTTTACTCTGGTATTATTCACCCTGGAAGCCAGCTTTTTCTTTTAAGTTTTCAGCTATTAGGGATGTATGGCGGTATAGTACTAATCTTTCTTTATCTAGTACACTTAATTTCTTTACACGAAATTCTGATAACTTGTTAATAGGTAAATATTTAGGCAGTTATGACTTGGGAATTTATAGTAAAGCATATGGACTTATGTTAATGCCCATCAATCAAGTTACTAGTGTGTTTTCTTCCGTTATGTTTCCTGTGCTTTCGAGCATTCAGGATGATGTGGTAAGGGTCAAAAAAATATTCTTGCAGTCAAACCGGCTTATTGCTCTATTATCTATGCCCATGATGGTAGGCCTCATTGCAACAGCCGATAATTTAATAATAACTTTACTTGGGAATAAGTGGGCAGAGGTTGTGCCAATTATTCAAATATTGGCTATAGTTGGTATTAAGCAGCCGATTGGGAGTACACATGGTTGGATATATTTGAGCCAAGGTAGAACAGATATTCAACTATATTGGAACATTATTTCAAGTGTAACAGCAATAATTTCTTTTTTTATTGGCCTTCCCTATGGAATTACTGGTATAGCAATAGCATATACAGTTAGAACTTATGGGGTTTGGTACTGGGGGGTATCCATACCTGGAAAATTGATTAACTTAAATTTTTTAGAATATATTGAAAATTTGGTAGGGATATTTTCAATTTCATGCTTGATGGGATTGGCAGTATGGTCTATTAACTTTCTTATGTATGAATGGGAAAAGCCGTTGGCACTGGGCATACAGATACTCACAGGAATATTGATGTATTGGGGCTGCCTGCATATATTTAAAGTGAAAGCTTACCAGGAAGCGGTAGGTTTACTACAGGAACAAATCAACAAACGAAAAACAGTGATAGGGTAATGCTCGTTTTAAATTTAGTGCAAGTCAAGGCACAGTTGAAACAAATAGGCAGAGGGATATTCAATCCATACCAGCGAAGAGCCATACGGCAATTTCAATCGTACCTAAGCTTACTTCCATATTACAATAAACAACATCATGTAAAGTTTTTAATATTTGCACAAGGAAGGACTGGGAGTACCTTGCTGGTTGATTTATTAAACACACATTCAGGCATCTTTTGTGATGGGGAAATTTTTAACCGTCAAGATGTGGGGAAAGTGTTTTTTCCATTTTTATGGGTTTTTAATCGTTCTAGAAGGTCGTTTTTAGAGCAAAAAACATGTTATGGCTTTAAGGTGAAAATATATCAACTCAGTAAAGATCAAAATTTTAATGAGTATGAGGTATTACTAAAAAAGCTATATGGTAAAGGGTGGAAATTTATTTATTTGGAAAGGGAAAACGTAATCAGGCATGCGTTATCAAACTTACTTGCCGAAGAATATATGAAAAAAGGTTTTCAGAGCACGGAAAAAGCAAAGGGTACCAAGGTGAAAGTAGATTACAACAGGCTGGAGCAAATGGCGAATGCCAGGCTCAATTATAAGAAAGAAGAAAACAAAATCAAACAGGCTATTCCAGGATTAGAAATTTCTTATGAAAAAGATTTAAAGGACAACACCAAGCATCAAAATACGTGCAACCGCATCATGGCATTTCTTGGCCTTGAGGCAACAACTGTTAAAACGAAGGAAATACGCAAGGCCTCTGATGACTTATCTGAAAATATCCTTAATTATGAAGAGGTTATTAATTATTTCAAAGGCACAGTTTTAGAGAAGTATTTTTATTCTTAAAATGATAGTTGCAACTACTAAACTTAACTTTACAAAAATGAAAGTTCTACACTTTGTACGTACTTATCCTTCTTTATCTGAAACCTTTGTACAAAGGTTTGTTGAGAAAACATTAAATGCTGGTGAGGCAATGGTAGCTGCACTTCAAGTAACTCCCGAGAACCCCAAAAGTGGTAAAGAGCAAATAAGTGATTTGGGGCACTATTTTTCAAGAAGATCCATTAAAGGTATATCAAAATTTTTGAGGCAATGTCTAACAGGAATTCCAAATTGGCAAAGAAACCTGCATTTGGTGATAAAGGATAATAAACCTGATGTTGTACATTGCCATTTTGGTCCGGCAGGGCTGAAGTTTCTCAAGTTTCAGCAGCAAATGAACCTGGATATCCCATTTGTTACTACATTTTATGGTTTTGATGCGAGTTCTTTGCCAAAATCTGACCCTTTGTATAGGCAAGGTCTTCAAACATTGTGGAAAAAGGGAAAGTTTTTCCTTGCAGAAGGACCATGCATGGCTGGTAAATTAATAGAATTAGGTGCTCCTGACGCAAAAGTAAAAATAAACCCTTTATTGATTCCTATTACTGAGTATAAGCTAAAAAAGCATTTCCGTAGTATAACCGCCCCTATTAGATTTTTGTTAATAGGCCGTTTCACGGAAAAGAAAGGTTTTCATTTGTTTTTTGAGGCATTAGGGAAAATTCAAGATAAAGTCCCTGGGTTTACAGTTACTGTAATTGGGTTTGGTGAAATGGAAGGCATATATAAAAATATAATCCACAATTATGGTTATAGTGAAAAAGTGAATTTTTGTGGTGGTCAACCTCATAATGAGGTAATAAAACAACTTCAGTGTCATGATTTTTTTGTGCACCCCTCCCTAACAGCTAAAAATGGTGATTCGGAGGGGGGGGCGCCTACTATTATCATTGAAGCCCAAGCTGTAGGCATACCTGTACTTGCTTCAAGCCATGCCGATATCCCGTATGTAATGGGGTATGATAAATTCTTGAGCCAAGAAGGAGACATTGAAAGCTTACAAAGTAAAATATTGGAAGCTGTTATTTATCAGGGATGGAAAAGTTTAGTGGCGGAGGGAAAGGATAAAGTAAAGAGCCAACATGACTTGCATCAATCTGATTATTACATTAAAATTTTAAATAGCATATAATCAAATGACTGACCCTATGATTTCTGTTGTCATACCAAATTACAATAGAGAAACATTAATTGGGGATACATTAGACTCTGTTATTAACCAAGGATACCAGTATTGGGAAGCTATAGTAGTAGATGATGGCTCAACTGATAATAGTAATGAAGTAGTAAGACGGTATTCAATGAAAGATAACCGGATAAAACTAATCCAACGCAACAGGGAACCTAAGGGTGCAAATACATGTAGAAATATTGGAATAGAACAGGCAAATGGAAAATATATTATCTTTTTGGATTCCGATGATCTATTAGCAAAAAACTGCTTTGAGAACCGGATTAAGAAAATGGCTGAATACCCAAAATGTCAGTTTTTGGTTTTCCCAATGATCATTTTTAATAAAGAGCCAGATGACTGCCGCACATTAGGTAATATTGACACAAAAGAAGATGACCTTTCCCGGTTTTTAAGAGGGGATGTAGTTTGGGGTATAAGTAATCTGTTTTGGAGAAATAAAAGTATTAAATTACTAGGGGTGTTTGATGAGCAGCTTAGCTGCTGGCAAGAGTATGACCTTCATATAAGGGCTCTGATTAAGGGTTTTGAGTATGAGAAGTTTTTAGACCATGAAGTGGATTGTTTTGTACGTCATCACCAAGGGGTAAGCATTGGGAAATCAAGCATGAAAAGCCTAGCCCATACTAAGTCACAACATTATTTATGTTGGAAAATATTCAATCTATTAAAAGGGTGCAAGAATAGTAATGTGAAGAAAAATTTTAAAATGATACCTTTAAAGGTGATCATTGGTTATTGCCACGGACAACATATTTCCCAGGCATGGATTGTTTTTAATGAAGCTGTAAAAAATAAGGTTTTTACTAGATTCTATGAATTATATGCGGTAAGGTTATTAATTGTGTGCTATAAAATAAAACTTCATCAGGTAAAAGGCTTTTATCGGTTGAGGAAAGTCCTCTTGAAGCGTTTTAATTTCAGTTCAGATCATTTACGACATAAGTACAAAGGAGAAATCAGTTATAAGTAAGATGAAAATAGGTATCATGGTAGGTCCCGGCAGCCATGCTCCCGGTATATTTTCGCAATTAGATCATTATAAACTAGACTATGAATATACAAATTACTGGCCTAGGTTTGAGCATGTGATTTCCCAAAAGGGAAGAAAAAAAGTTGCAGGATCCTATATTTATGATATATCTACTTTCATTATTACAGCTTTATGGCATCGAATACCCATCATCAACAGAAAGAAATACCACCTTTTCTATAACTACTCAATATTTGACAGGATTTCTTCATTTATACTCAATAATTCAGAGGTGCTGATGGCATGGTCTCAGATGTCATTGTGTACTATGCGAAAAGTGAAGAAGAATGGAGGTACGTCCATACTTGAGCACCCGATGGTTCATGTAAAGGCCTGGACTGAAATAGTTAAAGAAGAGTATAAAACCTATGGTGATAAAAATAACCTTCAATATGGTTTGTTTACAAGTTCAATGATAGACCGTATGCTGCAAGAATATGAACTTGCTGACTATATCCATCTGTTATCAAGTTATGCGGAACATTCGTTTATAGAAAAAGGGGTTCCGAAAGAAAAGATAGTAGTTTCACCACTGGGTGTTGATCATGATTTTTTTAAACCACATCAAAAATTGAATGCTAAAGAAAAGTTTGTCATCTTATGTGTGGGTAGACTTGAATTGCTAAAAGGCACGCACCGTTTGTTAAAGGTATTTAGTGAGTTAAAGTTAAAAAATGCCGAGCTTTGGTTAGTAGGGAATGTTTTACCTGAAATGGTACCATTTCTAAAACAATATGGAGAGGGCGTGAAATGTTTGGGGGTGCAAAGTAAATCCAAGCTTGTGGAGCTTTATAATTCTTCTGATTTAGTATGTCTGCCATCAATTCAAGAGTCCTTTGGGCTGGTATTACTAGAGGCCATGGCCTGTGGAGTGCCGATAGCAGCTAGTATTTATAGTGGTGCGCCAGATATAATACAAAATGAAAAAGAAGGTAGTTTGTTTAACCCATTTGATGAGGTACAGTTAAAGCAAATACTAATGAAATACTATGAAAAACCCGAGCTAGGGTTAGAGAAAGGAAAGCAAGCTAGAAAGAAAATAGAGTCAGAATTTACACTTTACCATTATGGTAAGCATTTAATGAACTTAATGGGGAAAGTACATAAAAACAATACCTATTAAATGAACGCAAAAGTTGTTTTTATAACAAGTCAAGGGGGAACTCACCCAATGCACAGGATGCATGCCCAAAGCGTGGGTGCAGATTTTCAGTTTGTAGATCATAAAATACGTTGGCAAGACATAAATGCACCTTGGTGGCGTAGATACATAAGTTGGTTCGTTTCTGCATTTACTTTTCCAAATAAGAAGAAATACCATGTTTTTTTATCTGGTGGTCAGCATTTTATGCCCGTTATAATGAAAAAAATGGGGCTTTTACGCTCAAAACAAAAAGTTGTGTGTTTTCATGATAATGAAACCCTGTTCTTCTTGCTTAATAACAGGTATTCCCGCTTGACTTCTTTTGCACTAAAATGGCTTATCCCTCAATACGATGCACATATATGTATTGGAAAAATGACTACCGGTTTATTAAAGCGGTTTGTTGACCTTGAAAAAACATTGGTATATACGGCATTTAATGGAGTGCAAGATGAACGAATGGACAGCTTGCAAAATATAACCCCCAATTTAAATAACAAAAATATATTATTCATAGGGAATATATATTCTGGTTGGAGGTCATGGTATAAAGGCATCGACCTTATGTTTGAAGTATTTGATGCGTTATTACAATATGATAGCACGTATACCTTGACCATAGTTGGGAATGTAATAGATTCAGAGTTCCAGAAGTATATAAGTGATCTTAGCCCAGATATACATGAAAAAATCAAATTTGAAGGCCCTCAGCAAAACCTTGCCCCCTATTTTGAAAAGTCTTCATTTTACCTACATTGTGCGAGGGGTGAGTCCTATGGCATTACAGTTATTGAAGCCATGGCAGCAGGAGTGCCACCTATTATTTCTGAATGGACTGGTTCGAGGGAAATTGTAGAAAAAGTGGATAAAGCACTTATTTCACAGTTGGATAAGGACGAATTTATCGAGAGGATAAAATGGTATCAAAACCTCAATGTGGCCAAAAAAATGGAGCTTTCTAATAAATGCAAAAAAATGTCAAAACCGTATAGGGCTTCTGTGGCTGCTTTAAAGTTTAGGAAAGAGTTTATTAAGATGACCAGGGATTTAAAAGTATAGGCAAATATTCTTAAAATGAGGATTGTTCATATCATAGATTCACTAGCTGTTGGAGGAGCTGAAGTGCTATTAGTAAATAGTATAATGGAACTGGAAAGAAAGTATCCTGAGCATACAAATATGATTGTAACTCTAAAAAGTCCAGGTGAGTTGATAAAAACTATTGAGAATAAAGTTCCATATTACAATTTGGGTTTTAAACTAACCAAACTAAACCATATTCTAAAACTCAGGAAAATATTAAAAAACTTTAAGGCAGATATTGTTCATACCCACCTGCTAGACTCTACACTAGCTTGCAGGCTAATCCTCCCTAGTAATATTAAATTAGCAAGTACATATCACAATGTTGTTTATGATTCAAAACAAGTTCATTTTTCCAAATGGAGACTCTTGCTAGATAAGGCAACATACTCTCCTTCATACTATTCAATTTTCGTGTCTGAAGAAGTTGCAAAAAACATAAAGAGGGCTATAAATGTTAAAAATAACCATGATACAATTGTAAACTTTGCTTCTCCAGCCTTTAAGCCCTCTTATACATTTCATCCAGGAACAACCTTGAAATTAGTAAATGTAGGAAACCTGAAACCCAATAAAAATCATGAGTTGGCAATCAATGTGATGGGTAAACTAAAGGATTTACCAGTTTCACTAGATATATATGGTGAAGGTGACCGTAGGGATAAATTACAAAATATGATTAATCTGCTAGGAGCAAATGTAATTTTAAAAGGGAACCAAGTAATTAGTTCAGGGCTATTGGCAAAGTATGATGCTTTTTTGATGACTTCACATAATGAGGGAATGCCAGTTTCACTTATTGAAGCTTTAGCAACTGGGATGCCTTCTTTGCTCAAGGATTTACCAATGTTAAGGGAAACCTGTGGCGATGCTGCATTATACTTTAAATGGGAAAAAGGCTTAATTGAAATGATTGATCATATATTAAAAAACAAAAATATACTAGAGAAGCTTAGTGAAAAAGCTGTGGAAAGGTCAAGCTTATACTCAGTGGAAACTTATGTTTCAAAATTATTAGGGATTTACTCTAAATTGTACGGTTCAAAGTAAGTATTTTAATTAATATGAAAACTAATAAAAAGCTGGTTTTTACTGTTACTTCTGGGAGAAGTGGTACATCGCTACTGGCCTATCAATTAAGCTTGTTAAAAAAGGTTAACGTGTTTCATGAAGCAACTCCCCATTTTTATGAAGTGATGCGAAAAGCCCAATCCGATCCTTCAATTGCGGTTGCTTTTTGGAAAGAAAAAAAGCTCCCATTTATTAATGCATGTGCTGAACAAATTTATATTGAGACGAGCCATTATACATGCAAAGGGTTTCTTGAACCTTTAATATATGGGAATATCATTCCTGCTCTTATCATCCTTCGCAGGGATATTAGGGCTACAGCTAAAAGTTTGTATCAACTCAATACTATACCTGGCAAGAACACTAATGCTTATCTATCGCCAATAGACCCAGGCGTATTAAAAATACGAGAGTGGGAAAAACTGAATGATTATCAGTTATGTTATTGGTATTGCTTAGAAATAAAGCGCAGACAAGATTATTATGAGCGGTTAATTTTACAAAATGCCGGAAGGGTTTCTAAAATTGATTTGGAAGAGTTAATCAGCGGGAAAGGAGTTTTTAAAATAGTTAAAGAATTACAACTACCTGGATTATCAAGTGTTGGATATATGAAATATCTATATAGAAAGATATATCCTTTAAAAACAAACCAGAAAAAGGGGCAAAAGAAACGCTTGTTTGACAGAGAATTCGACTTTGAACATTTTGAAAAAGAAGTTGAAAGCCTGATTATCCAATAATTTTGTAATGAAAAGAGTTTTATATCTATCATATGATGGAATGACAGATCCTTTAGGCCAGTCACAAGTGCTTCCCTACATTAAGGGGCTTACTGATAAAGGGTATGAATTTACGATACTAAGCTTTGAAAAACCAGACCATTATGCCACATTTGGAAAAGGGATTCATGAGCAGTTGTTCAAGGGTGGCATACAATGGTTCCCTTTAACTTATCACAAAAAACCACCTGTTTTATCCACTTTGTATGATTTATGGCAGCTAAAGCGACACACAAAAAAACTACACAAAAAAAATGACTATAAGATAGTCCACTGTCGAAGTTATATTTCGGCGCTTGTTGGCTTATATCTTAAAAAAAAATATGGTTTAAAGTTTATTTTTGATATGAGGGGGTTTTGGGCTGATGAACGAGTAGAAGGAGGGATTTGGGATATTAAAAATCCTATTTTTAGGATAATATATAAGTTTTTCAAAAAACAAGAAAAACATTTTCTGGAAAAGTCAGATTTTACAATTAGTTTGACTAAAAACGCTAAAAATGAAATCCATAATTGGAAGCATATTAAGAATAACCCGATACCTATACAAGTGATTCCTTGTTGTGCTGACTTGGCTCATTTTGATAAACGTACAGTACACCCAGAACAATTGTACCATCTTCGGAATGTCCATTCATTAAAGGATACAGACTTTATTTTATTATATCTTGGGTCAATCGGCACTTGGTATATGCTGGATGAAATGCTTGATTTTTTTAAAGTGTTGCTTCAGTATAAAGAGAGTGCAAAGTTCTTAATTCTTACTAAAGATGATGCTTCTGCAATTTTAGCTAAGGCAGTAAAAAAAGGTATTCATGATAGTCATATAATTATTACTTCCGCAGAACGGGCAGTACTTCCAGATTACCTGGCTTTGGCCCACCTTTCAATATTTTTTATTAAACCTGTATTTTCAAAGAAAGCATCTTCCCCTACCAAGCAGGGAGAGTTAATGGGTATGGGAGTTCCTATTATCTGTAATGATGGAGTTGGGGATACAGGGGAAATAATACAAAAAGCGGGGGCTGGCGTAGTAATTGCAGGTTTTACAGTGCAAAATTATAATAGTACTTGTGAGCAAATAGATAAATTACTTTCATTAAATCCAGAAGAAATAAGAGAAGAGGCAAAAAAATACTATTCTTTGACAAATGGAGTAAATGATTATCATGAAGTTTACAAGAAAATAGTTTAAAATACAATTTGCATTAGTTGATACGAAATTTGAAATTCTTTCATTGCATATTGCTATTACTCATTACAAATAATTTAATAGCACAAAACCCGATAGCTAACTTTAGTTTTCCATCAGATGGTTGCCTCAATGAAAGTATATTCATTGAAAACTTGTCAACTCATGCCAACAAATTTGAATGGTCAGTTTGCTTAGGTTCGTTAGTGCAAGAGCCTGTTGTGGGGGTTGCCAAAGACTCTTCACTTTTAAAACAAGTATTTTCAATGAAACTGCTTGAGGAAGAGGGTAATTGGTTTGGCTTTTTACCTGTCCAAAGTACAAATAGCATAATACGTTTAGATTTTGGGAAGAGTCTCCGAAACACTCCAGTATTAACAATTCTGGAAAATATTGATGGGGTTTTTAATGGCCCATCAGATATCGATATTTTTAATTATGAGAGCACTTGGTATGGGGTATTAACTAATAGTAATTCCAATGAACTAATACTCCTCGATTTTTCCGAAAATATTTCAAGTACTCCGACCGCTCAAGTTTTACCAGGCATATCATTGCTTAATGAACCAAATAATGTTGTCGTTAATGTTGGGGATTCAATTCAGGTCTTAGTAGTGAATGGTAAAAATGGCGTTGGTGAAATTGTACAGTTAAATTATGGAAATAATATTTTAATTACTCCAACTGAGAAGGCATTCAAAATTCAAGGCTCAGATAAATTAAGAGGGGTTTCAATTATTAAAGATTCTATAGGTTACAAAGGTTTAGTATCCTCATATGATAATAATAAATTATTTTTTTTAAATTTTGGTGACGACTTAACTAATACACCTGGGATAAGTCGAATAACTGGAAATGGTGTGAACTTTACAAGACCTGCTAGGACTTCATTGGTATATGAAAATGGAGAACTTTTTGGGTTTATTCAATCAAGAAATGGATTTATATATCGTTTAGAATTTGGTGGTGTCATGTCTGATAACCCAATTGTCACTGAATTGGGTAATGAAGGTATTGGTAATGCTGCATTTAGTTTTGCCATAGCCAGGGACAGTGTATCATGGTCAGGGTTTACAATAGACTTTACTTCTGGCGCGTTATTACGCTTAGATTTTCCAGATGTTTGTGATTCTAGTAAAGTAATAAGTACTCAACCTGTTCTAGGGGATACTTTATTTTTTTTCCCAGGTGAATATGGTATTGTGTTAAAAGCACTTGATACCCTTACCAGTCGTTTCTCAAGAATTGTAAAAAAAATCAATATTAGCCACCTTATCGCTCCAAATGCATCTATTCACTTGGAACATGTATGTGAAAATACAAATACGTCGATTTCGGGTGAAAGTATTGAAAGTATCACTTCCTGGCTCTGGAATTTCGGAGACAGCACCACAACCACAGGCCAAGAAGCAACCCACCAATACGACACAGCAGGCACCTACAATGTTACCCTGGAGGTAGAAGCCACCAATGGCTGCTCCCAAAGAATCACCCAACCCATCACCATCTACAATCCTCCCGAACCTGATTTTTTGGTGGAAGCACCGGGAGCTATTTGCTCAAATGGCATTGTGAACTTCAACAACCAAACCAACACCCAGGGCGCCGATTCACTCATTACGTATAACTGGAATTTCAGTGGGGAAGATAGCAGTACCACCACCAGTCCGGAGTATGTCTTTGCTACTGGTGGAAACAAAACAGTTACCCTCACTGCAGCCATTCCCGGCTGTGAAGCCAGTGCGGATACTACATTTGCGGTATTTGAAGGGCCTGCGGTAGAATTTGTTTTTGAAAATGAGTGTGCTGGGGAGGGAGTACAGTTTTTAAACCAAACGTCAGGCAGCAACATTACCCAATATAACTGGGATTTCGGGGATGGAAACACCTTTGCTTCAGCTACCCTCACTTCGCCTGAGCATGTGTTTGACAGTGTAGGCAATTACAATGTGTCTTTGACAGTGAACGATGCGCAAGGGTGTGAGAACGAAGTCATGCAAACCTTTACCAGTTTTGCCAAACCTGAGGCCTCCTTCAACGCCGAGCTTTCCTGTGCTGGTACGCCTACCCGGTTTACCGACGAAACCCAAATAGACGCTTCTGCCAACGTGGTGCTGTGGAACTGGGATTTCGGGGATGCCGCTGCTGCTACCAAAAACCCGGAATATACTTTTGCCAGCCCCGGAAGCTACAATGTACAGTTGATTGCCGAAACCAATGAAGGGTGTGCTGACTCCGCCATGCAGCAAATTGTTGTAGAAACGCCCGTACAGCCAGGTTTTGAAACAATCAAAATTTGCCCTTCCGACGGCCTGGATGTGCAGTTGAATGACACGTCCCTGGTGAGCGGAGGTGAAGATATATCCCAATGGCTGTGGCAGGTAGATGCGGAGAGCCGCCCTGATGCCTTTTATCAAACCCAAAACCCGGTACATACTTTTCCTGCGCCAGGGGAGTATACGGTTTCACTCACAGCTACGGCTTCTTCCCTTTGTAATGCGTCAGTTACGCGTACCATTGAGGTATTGCCTTTGCCCGAGGCAGGTTTTTCTTTTACACAGGCCTGCGCCAATGATGCGGTAAGTTTTACCAATACAAGTGCAAACCCTGAATACATCGATAATTACCATTGGGATTTTGGAGGTGAAGAGGTTTCTTCCGTGGCCAATCCCTCATTCGCTTTTGCCGAGGCAGGCAGCTACCCGGTGCAATTGCTGATTGAAGATATCCACGGCTGTACCGATACCCTCACCCAAACCATAGAAATACTGCCCCGGCCTGTGGCAGGTTTCACGGTAGAAAATACCACGGGCGCTGCCCCTTTTACAGTGAATTTTGAAAATACTTCTGAAGATGCCACCTACTACCAATGGGATTTTGCAGGGCTGGATACTTCCCTGGTATTTGCCCCTGATTTTACTTTTGAAGAAACAGGTACATATCCGGTGCAACTTTCGGTAGCCAATGCCATTGGCTGTGCCGATACCCTGGAACGGGTGTTTACTGTAGTACAACCCGTGTTTGATGTTTCATTGAACAACCTCACGGTGCAGGAAACAGCCAATGGAAAATCAGGTAAAAATATCATCCTGACGGTAAGTAACCCCGGCACATTACCCATAGAAGGCTTTACTGCCCTGGTAGAAATTGACGACCAGCTTAGCCTGGAAAGGGCTTTTTCAGGTACTTTGGAACCGGGGGCTACTATGAATTTTACCATGGGCGTGGCATTTTCCAATCCTAAAAACCCACAGGAAACCACACGGTATATATGCGCTACGCTGGCACCGCTGCCACAGGGTTTTAATGAAGTTGCATTAGCCGATAATGTCTTCTGTCTAAACCTGGATGATACGTTCTACAGCCTGCCCCCTTTTCCCAATCCCGTGCAGGGAATGGCAGAAATTTCAATGATCTTGCCTGAAGCAGATCCGGTCAACATTGCTGTTTCTACAACGGAAGGGAAGATATTGCAAAACTATACATTTTCTGACCTTCAAAAAGGATTGAACACCATTCAGCTTGACGTAAGTACTTTTCGCACAGGACTGTATCTTTTGCAAGTTAGTTACCAGGGGCACTTAAATATCTACCGGCTCGTGATCAACCCATAGTTATATTGAATGAAACATTGAGTAGAAATCGTAAGCTATGGTTATCTTTGTTAAGCTGGAAACTGAGAAAGTAATATTAATAAAATGCGGGTTGAAAAAGAGTACATAGATTTTCTGAAAAGGGAAATTAAGAAAGTAAATAAATCTGCTGAAGTATACCTTTTCGGCTCAAGGGTTAATGACAGAAAAAAAGGGGGGGATATTGATATTTTCATCCTTTCGGGGAAGAAACTGAACCCCTTAAAACTGGCTATAATAAAAGCCCGTTTTTATCAGCGTTTTGGGGAAAGAAAAATTGATTTGATTAACTATACCCATAATGAACCTTCTGTTTTTAAAGAGCTTATCATGGAAGATGCTATTCGCTTATGAGTATTTCATGGAGCAAATAAAAGTATTATATGAAAGTATACTGGAACTGGCCCCTAAATTAATAGCTACTATTGCCCAGGCAAAAGCATCAAGTTATATGACAAAGTTATTACAGCAGTAGTTAGCGGTAATCTTTTCCCTTTCACCTACATATTTTATTTTTTACAGTTTTACTATAAGAAACAGTTAATTACTTACCGGACGCCCTTTAGGTTTGAGGTGTGCATTAATTTTATACAATAAACCCTAAACCACAAAGACCTTGCGATTACTTACAATACAGTAGTTACTTAATAAGCATTGATAACACGTACAAATAT
The DNA here is from genome assembly GCA_965230065.1 of Cyclobacteriaceae bacterium. Lineage (GTDB taxonomy): Bacteria > Bacteroidota > Bacteroidia > Cytophagales > Cyclobacteriaceae. The sequence goes on from OZ245942.1 coordinate 3,592,508, forward strand.
TATTAAGGAAAAATTAAAAAAGTCTTAAATTTATTCCATAAAATCGCATGTTTTTTAGTAGAATGATTGCTATTGCTTTATTTTTGCGTAAATAATATTTCAAAAAACACAAATAATGACATCATATTATAAGTTGGATAAAATTGACCGGAAAATTCTGGATATTTTGCAAAAGAATGCCAAAATAACCAATGCTCAACTTTCTAAGGAAATAGGGCTTTCTCCGGCCCCTACCCTGGAGCGTGTGAAAAAACTGGAAACCTCGGGGGTGATTAGCAGTTATCACGCAAAGTTGAACACATCCAAGGTAGGGCTTGGTATCAGCACTTTTGTGCAAATCACACTAACAGGGCATGATAAAAACAGTATCAATTCATTTATTGAAGCCATTAACGGGATAGATGAAATTATCGAGTGCCACCATGTAACCGGTTCCAGCGATTTTATTTTGCGCGTGATTGCCAAAGACATTTCTTCTTATCAAAAGTTGATGCTTGACAAAGTGAATGAGATACCAGAAGTGGATAGCTTACAGTCGTTGGTGATCCTTTCTTCTTTCAAAGACAGTAAAACACTTCCGATACCTACAGACGCAGAAAAGATGAAAGTACCGAGCGAGTAACTTTGGTATTTTCTTCGAAATTTTTCCATTATCTTTTACAAGGCTTCTCCCTTTTCTGTAATTTTAGGCAGATATTCATAATAAACTGCAAAAGTTTATCGAGTGTTTTTTCCAACTGTCCTGCGCTTTCCTCCCCTGGGAGAGGCCGGAAGGGGGAAATATAGGCACTTCCTGAAAATAAAATTATGGAAATAATACCATGACAGAAGAAAAAGCCCGATTGATCTTAAATGCCGACCAAATACGGAAAAAAGTACGCCGCATTGCCTTCGAAATTTATGAACGGAACTATCAGGAAGACAAACTTGTAATCGCGGGCATCACCGGCCGGGGATACGAATTGGCAAAAATGATAATGCATGAATTAGAGCAAATTTCGCATTTTAAAGCAGAAAACCGCTCTTTGGTACTTACGGAAGTGTCTTTGGAAAAATTTACCCCTTCACAGACAGAAGTTGCGCTGGATTGTTCCCTTGACTTGCTGGAAGAGGCTTGTATTGTGCTGGCAGATGATGTACTGAATACCGGTAAAACCCTGGCGCACAGCCTGAAGCCATTTTTGCAAGCAAAAGTTAAAAAATTAGAAATAGCAGTATTGGTAAACCGCAGTCATACGCTTTTCCCTATTTCTGCAGATTATACGGGCTACGAATTGTCTACAACATTGCAAGAACATATTGAAGTAGTGCTGGAAACAGGCCATTTCGGTGTTTACTTAAAATAATTATTGGTATATATTGTACTTTTATATTATTTTTTAGTAAAATAGCGATTAAGTTTATTGGTTTTTAAAAATAATACTTTTTAAAATTAAATAACCAATTTGCTTACTGTCTGTAATTAAGGAACCCAGCCTATAAATCTTGTGGACAACCAGCCTGTTATAATCAAACATGGTGCGGCCTCCCAGCCGTGGAAACCTATTAACTTGTTTGTAGAGCTTAACCGTTCAGTGAACAGGCTATGTAAGTTGACAGACACATCCCAGTTGCAGGTTTATTCTAAAGTGAGCCAGCCTGTTACTTTTACTTCTGACCGGCTGTTGATCCGGAGCTTGATAGATAATATCGTGTTTACTGCTATCCATAACAAAGAGGAGCATGAAGTGCCATTGTTGGATATCGCCATGTGGGTGGATGAAAATTTTGCACATATAGAAGTAAAAAAGACAATGCCTCAAATAATACCCACCAGTAAAAAAAATGTATATGAACATTTTTTCAGAAGCTTTGTTTATGGTAGAAAGTATAATTTTGGGATAGCAACTGTAAAAAATGCCATAGGCGCTTTGAAAGGGAGTATGGAAGTGAGTGTATTAACGTCGGAGCTGCTGCTTACAATACACCTGGCAAACCATGCCAGTTTGTCTGCTTCTTCTGAAGTCGTAGCCGCATCATCTTCTGCTTATCCTGCAAAGCACACATATAAATAATTTGTTAGGAATTAACTGTGCTTTGTTACAGTTAAGCATCTGGTGTGAATTTCATCACTTTATTTTCTATGGGTTTTAACGACATAAGGTAATCATATATGGCACCCAAATTTTCTTCCTCCAAACCAGCGTAGTAGGTCCACGGCATATATGAGTTAAAGGAGTTAGGGGCTACATGTCCGGGAATATACGTAGAATCCTGATACTTCTTAAAAGCCGAAATAAATTCTTCTTGCGTCCATTTCCCAATGCCTGTTGTAGGGTCGGGTGTTATGTTAGAAGAGCGTACTACACCACCGGTTTCCAAAACAAACTCAAAACCTCCGGCAAATGCCATTTCATCAACATATTGTCCGTTTTCCTGTATAGTATGGCAATCGTAGCAGGCAGCAGCCGTAATCAAATATTTTCCATACGCTATGGTATTACTTTTATCAGGCTTAAGGGTATGTGTTCCCGCCTGCGGCATAGTATGTACAATAATATTCAAAGGAAAGTCTAACTCCCGCCCGGGAGTAGTACTTTCTATGGGCTTTAGGGTTTTGATATACGCAATCACTGCATATATATCTTCTTTGTCAAGCTGACCGTAACTTTGATATGGCATAATTGGAAACAAGGGCCGCCCGTCTTTACTCACCCCTGCCGTGATAGCACGGTAAATTTCCCCGTCGGTCCAGTCTTTTAAAGCATGAGGCGTAATATTGGGTGCTATTAAATTGCCGGGAAATCCGGTTTCACGCAACCACTTTTCACCTCCGGCTCCTTTTGAAGTTGTAATGGTTGGCCCGGTAAATTTGCTCCAGTCCCGCTGGGCATGGCAATCGAGGCAACCCATCACGTTATTGGCCAGATACTCACCCCTTACCAGCCGTTCGGGAGTAGGCTCAATGGTGAGCTCAGGGGCTTCAACATTGGGTAAGCCCATTGTAGCATAGGCAATGGCCCCGGCAATTAATAAAACAAAAACGGATAAAACGATGCCTGCAATTTTTAATACTTTTTTCATGGGTGGTCTAACTTTTTGCCCTAAAATAATATGTACAAATCAGATAGTATTGTAAAAATTTTACCTTAGTCAAAAAAGGGAATATTTTGCTGGCTGAGGTGTGATACTTTGTGATAGGCCGAAGGAGTGAGGCCTGTGAATTTTTTAAAAGACCGTATCAGGTGGCTTTGGTCATAATAACCATTCGCGTATACCATATCCTGCCAGTTAGGATGAATACTGCGACGGCTGTTTTGTATGGTTCCAATCAACTGTTGAAAACGGATAATTTGCTCTAACTGGCTGGGTAAAATACCGGTGGCTTTTTTAAATTGATAAATGAATTGTTTTTGGCTACACTGATAATGGCCAACGATATCTTCAAGGGTATGGGATAAGCTCTTAATTTTAGCGATAGCGTCTTCAATTTGGTTATCCCATTGTTTTTGTTGCTTCATTCTTTTTAAAAACCATGATTCCAAAATTCTTACTTTTTCCTCAATGGTGTTTGAAGCATATATTTCTTCGTAAGTGATATCAAACCCGGTGCCCATAATATCTTCAATGGAAAAGATATTGTTTTGTATATCACTGCCCTCAAAGTTGAAGAACTTGCATAGTCCGGCAGGCTTAAACCGAACACCCAGCAAATGGAATAACCCTGTATGATTGCAGTTAAAATGTTGTGTTTTTATACCACTCACACAGGCTTTCTTCAGAACGATGGCCTCTTGCAGGTAAGGGGCATTGCCCACACAGGAGTCCCCCAGGTTAATTACCATCTCAGGCATGCCATTGGGCACAAGCCGCTCGAAAGCAAATGATGGATATCCTTTAATTTCAAAGAAACACTCAATGTGTTTTTGAAGTAAGGGAAGAGGGAGGATAATCCGGTAGGAAAGGTTATTTTCGGTAAATTGAAGCATTGAAGAAGGCAGTTGTATCAGTCGTTGCTAAACGATAAAAGTACAACTAATTTTCTTATTCTTCAATAGTTTTTTTCAGCCGGGCAAAGCGTTGCTAAAGCGGAAATTTACTGCTTACCTTCTCTGAGAAGCCATCATTTTGAGCTCCTCTACCGTATTGCGTTCGGTTTGCAGTTCCCGGCGCAATTTCTGTTCTTTTTCCAGCGAACGCTTCTTAAACTCTTCCATTTCTTCTTTCAGGGAATTGTTCTCTTTACGCGTGGTGGAAGTTACCCGGTTGTTTTCTTTAAACCGATACCCGATGATGAGTAAGGCCAGTACCAAAAAGGAAATGACGCCCCAGAAGACATACAGAAACGTTTCTTTCAGAACATCAATACCCAGTACATTGATATGGGTGGTGGCATGCTGGTGGGCTGACAGTTCTTTGTCTTTGGCTGCCATGTCTTTTTTAATGCCTTCCAGTTCTGTTTGCAGCTCGTTTACTTTGGCCTGGGTAGTTTGTAACTGCTCTTTAGTGCCTGCAATAGACTCTATTACACCAGCCCAAAAAGCATTCAATTTAGTTTCCCGGATAATCTTGTAATTTCCATGTGTATTGGATGATTCTTTGAGCTGTGTAAATTGCTCTTCCAGCGTAGTGGCAGCAGGTTGTGATTCTGTATTGGTATCCTGTGCAATGGTTCCGAAAGAGAGGAAGCAAAGCAGGAAAAATATTAATAAGCTAGGTTTCATGGTGTTCATAACACAAAAATTTTCTTCTCAAACAAAAAAGTTTGCGGATAAACAGAAAAAAATATTAGAATAGTTCAATAAACATGCTTTTTTCTGCTTTAATATTACAAATTTAGAAAGTATACTTTTTATTCTATACAATTCTCGATGAAAATATTCAACGCTGGTTTTATTACCTTTGCCCAATGGGAATACGAGCAGTTTTGAGCAAGCCCCTGGCAGCCTACATTGCCAGACAGCAGAACCACTGGAGTTTACACCCGGAGGCTTCTCAACAAAAGGTTTTTAACTATTTGATTAGCAGGGCAAAAGATACTGTTTTTGGAAAAGAACATGATTTTGCAGGTATTCAAACTTACAAAGATTTTAAAGCCAGGGTTCCCATCAGGGATTACGAGGAATTGGCGCCTTACATACAGCAGGTTATTGATGGAAAGTCAGATGTTTTGTGGCAAGGAAAGCCACAGTACTTTGCCAAAACGTCGGGCACTACTTCCGGGGTAAAGTACATCCCCATCACCAAAGATTCGGTGCCCAACCATATCAACTCGGCGCGCAATGCCTTGCTGAGTTATGTGCATGAAACGGGCAACTCAAAATTTTTGGATGGCAAGCTCATCTTTTTGTCGGGCAGCCCGGTGCTGGATCAAAAAGGAGGCATTCACACGGGGCGGTTGTCGGGGATTGTAAACCATCATGTGCCGGGCTATTTGCGCACCAATCAAATGCCTTCTTACGAAACCAATTGCATAGAAGACTGGGAAGAAAAACTGGACAAAATTGTGGAGGAAACCCTGTTCCAAAATATGACACTCATCTCGGGCATTCCACCCTGGGTGCAAATGTACTTTGACTGGATACAGGAAAGGACGGGAAAAAAAATCAAGGATGTTTTTCCGAACTTTTCCCTGCTGGTATACGGAGGGGTCAACTTTGGGCCTTACCGCAATAAACTGTTTGAAACCATAGGCAAAGAAATTGATTCCATAGAAACCTACCCGGCCTCGGAGGGTTTTATCGCTTACCAGGATTCTCAAACGGAAGAAGGGCTGCTGTTGCTGTTAGATAGCGGTATTTTCTATGAGTTTGTTCCGGCCGATGAATATTTTTCTGAAAATCCTACCCGCCTCAGTATTGAAGAAGTGGAATTGGGCGTAAATTACGCGCTCATCATGAACAGCAACGCCGGGTTGTGGGGGTATTCTATTGGTGATACCGTAAAGTTTGTATCCAAAAACCCTTACCGGCTGGTGGTGAGCGGGCGTATCAAACATTTTATATCCGCTTTTGGGGAGCATGTGATAGGAGAGGAAGTGGAAAAAGCCATGAAAGAAGCCCTCAGGCAGTTCCCTGAAACCGAAATTGTAGAGTTTACCGTAGCACCGCAGATAAACCCGCAGGAAGGTTTGCCCCTGCACGAATGGTACGTAGAGTTTACCCAAATGCCTTCCGATTTGGACAGTTTTGCCAAAGCCATTAACTTGCACTTGCAGCAGCTCAATTCGTATTACGACGACCTGCTCAGTGGTAACATTTTGCGTACATTAAAAGTGATTCCTTTGCAAAAAGATGCTTTCAGGGAGTATATGAAAAGTGAAGGCAAACTGGGAGGACAAAACAAAGTGCCCCGCCTGGCCAATGACCGGAAGATTGCAGAAGGACTTACGAAATTTTCAATAACTGAAAGTCTATAATTTCCAAGATTTGGAGACATCCTCGAGTAAAAAACACATTGCCATCCTCGGTTCCACCGGCTCCATTGGCACACAGGCTTTAGAAGTAATAGCAGCACATCCAGAAAAGTTTGTTGTTGAAGTACTCACTGCCCATCGCAATGCCGATTTATTAATAGCGCAAAGCATACAGTTTCAACCCAATGCTGTGGTGATTGTGGAAGAAAGCCTGTACGATAAAGTATTTGCGGCCCTTGACCCACACGATATCAAGGTATATACAGGCACCAAAGCCCTTACTTCGGTAGTAGAGATGGATACCATTGATTTGGTACTGACGGCTACGGTAGGTTATGCCGGGCTGTTGCCTACCATCAAAGCCATTGAAGCGGGCAAACCCATTGCCCTGGCCAATAAAGAAACATTGGTTGTAGCAGGCGAACTCATCACTTCACTTGCTGCTGAAAAAGGTGTGAACATTTACCCGGTAGATTCCGAGCACTCGGCCATTTTCCAGTGCCTGGTAGGAGAGTTCCATAATAAAATTGAGAAAATCATCCTTACTGCATCCGGCGGGCCTTTTCGTGGCAAAGACCGGGGTTTTCTGCAAAACGTTACCAAAGCTGATGCCTTGAACCATCCCAATTGGGATATGGGCGCGAAAGTAACCATTGATTCGGCTACACTGATGAATAAGGGGCTGGAAGTGATGGAAGCTAAATGGCTGTTTGGCGTAGATGCTAAACAAATAGAAGTGGTGGTGCATCCGCAATCTATCATTCACTCTATGGTGCAGTTTGAAGATGGCTCCATCAAAGCCCAGATGGGCCTGCCCGATATGCGCCTGCCCATTCAGTTTGCCCTGAGTTACCCGGAACGCATCCATGCCGACTTCCCCCGTTTTAATTTTGCCGATTATCCTGCTTTGACATTTGAACAACCCGATATCGATACTTTTCGTAATCTTGGCTTGGCTTTTGATGCACTCCAAAAAGCCGGGAACATGCCTTGTATCCTCAATGCCGCTAATGAAGTAGCCGTTGCGGAATTTTTAAAGGAAAGGCTTCGTTTTTTACAAATATCAGAGGTTGTGGAGGCATGTATGGCAAAAGTGAACTATATTCGCAATCCTTCGTACGAAGATTACGTAACAACAGACCAACAGACAAGAATTAAAGCACAAGAACTTATACGTTGATGGAAGCATTAGTGATGACCGCCCAGATATTACTGGCCCTTTCTATATTGGTGGGCTTACACGAAATGGGCCACCTGCTGGCAGCCAAGTTTTTTGGCATGCGGGTAGAGAAATTTTCAATTGGTTTCCCGCCCAAAATATTTGGAGTTCAATGGGGAGAAACCGAATACTCTATCGGGGCCATTCCGTTGGGTGGTTTCGTTAAAATATCCGGAATGATTGACGAATCGCTGGATACGGCCAGCATGAGTGAAGAACCTGAACCCTGGGAATTCCGCGCCAAGCCGGCCTGGCAACGCCTGATTGTGATGATGGGTGGCATTATCGTGAATGTAATCACCGGTATCGTCATCTTCGTAATCATGACTTATAACCTGGGCGAAACCTACATTCCGAAAGAAGAAGTAATGGAGCACGGCATTGTGGCCTACGACCTTGCGCAGGAGATAGGTTTGCAAACTGGTGATAAGATAGTTAAGGTAAATGGGCAGGATTATGAAAAGTTTGAAGACCTTGCCGGCCCGGATGTATTTCTGGCTGATAACACCTACTATACCGTACAAAGAGGGGCTGAAACCCTGGAGGTGTCTATCCCCGGTAACTTTATTGAAAACTTTTCTGATAAAAGCTCTGCCCGGCAATTTATTGATATAAGAACGCCTTTTAAAATTGTTGAGATAAAAGAGGGAAGCCCCGCAGACCAAGCTGGTTTGCAGGAAGGAGATAAAATTACTGCTGTGAATGGGCAGCCTATCACCTATTTTGATGAGTTTCAAACCATATTGAAGGAAAACCCGGGCAAGCAGCTGAACCTGGAAGTAGCCCGTCCTGCGGATGCTACCGTAGAGAATCCTGTGTATCAAACCATGCAACTCACAGCTACTCCGGATGAAGAAGGGTTAATGGGCTTTTATTCTATCCCCATTATTGATGAAGCCCATATAGATTACACTTTTGCACAGTCTATCCCACTTGGGACAGAACAAGCTTTTGAAGCGGTTTGGGTTAACATTCTTGCTTTTGGCAAAATCTTTAAAGGGGAACTTTCCGCTTCTAAGTCATTAAGCGGACCTATTGGTATTGCACAAATTTTCGGGGGCACCTGGAACTGGGTGCGTTTCTGGGGACTGACCGCCCTGCTCTCTATGGTACTGGCTTTTATGAACTTCCTGCCGATTCCTGCACTGGATGGCGGGCATGTGATGTTCCTGCTCTATGAAATGGTTTCTGGTCGCAAACCTTCCGATCAATTCCTGGAGGGAGCACAAAAAGTAGGTATGGTTCTCCTCCTCAGCCTCATGGTATTTGTCATCTTTAATGATATTTTCAAGGCGATTTTTTAAGGACAAGTTTAATGTTTAGAGTTTGTAGTTTTTAGTTTGGTTAACTACAAACTTTGAACAATAAACTGTAAACACTCTATCATTCCACTCCGTTTCGCAGGTTTCCGATCATGTTCCTGAATGCTGCATCGCTTAATTCATCAGGGGCATAACCGGCAGGCCATACCAAATCTAAGGAAGGATCTTGCCAATCGGGAGAGATTACCCGGGCACCGTGCCCAGCGCTATGCATACCCAACGTTCTTACAGCCCATTCTCCTACATTGTACCATACATGAGGCCCGGGGCAGTTGGCTCTCCTGGCGCCCATATTGGTGATTTGTGCATGCCCAAAAATGTATTGTATATTGTTCAGTTCATTCCGAATATGTTGCACCAACGCCCTGCAGGCAAATATTTCTGCCAGTGGCATGTGGTGCCTTCCCTGGTTCCATCTGTTTATTCGGATTTCGTCAGAAGAAGGAAAACTTCCCTCTACTTCAATGGAAACAGAATATAAAGCCAATGCATTATTCAGGAAAACATCGTAAGTTCTCAGCCTGATTACGTCTCCATTTTGGCGCACTACGAAATGGGCGATTGTATGGTCAAAATCATCGTCTTCGCTACCACTCCTGTCTGTGCCCGGTGTATCCAGTCTGCTAAAACCTGTAGCATGCAATACAATAGAATCAATATTTCTCACATTACGCGTACGGGATCGTCTGGAAAAGATAGGCAGAAACCTGCCTGTTGTCCGACTTCTTTGCCTGCTTTGGGCAATGGAGGATGTGTGTTGGGTACGGTCAATGATGTCCATAGGTACAGGGTATCATAGTTAAAAACTTTACAAGCTTTATATAGAAATTCCCCAGGGGTGTGGACGTGCACCTGGTGGTATTTCCCCAAACCACAGAGAGTTTCTCTGGTTTTGGTAATGATCTATAAATTGAGCCATATTTTGCACGATTACCTGGTTCCTGGTGTTGCTGTAATGCCAAATTGATCCATTATAGATGAGGCCAATATGTTTTTTGGGAATATTTCTTAATCTGGTAGGCGTTCCCCTGAAATTGATATGTTCGCTTACGAATATCAAACCACTCACAAGCGTAGGGCAACTGATAAATTCGTGCACCCTGGAACATCTTCCAAAGATTTCATGCACCCTGACATTGGCTCCCTCAGCCACTCTTTTGTTGCTTACTACCAGGTTTCGGCAAGTTGCACCAAAATCTAAATTCAAAACGTGGCTTACAAAATGCGCGCAGTGGTTCCCATCATGGTCGGTATAACCATTCATGCAAATATCGTCAATGGGTTTACCCTGATAAGAGTTCAGAAGTGTGTTGCTTAGCATAGCTATTCCACGGTGTAGTTCATATTCATGCCTGATATAAAGATCAACGCGTCTTTTGCCCCAGCATCAAATTTTCGGGCTACCAAATAATAAGTAACCGGTCCGGCTACATCGGTATCTATGGCACTCACTGGAATGGTAATCGCCTGCAAGCTTGTCGAAGATGGAGGACGCCACCACCCCTTTTGCCCGATGATGGGTCCATCTATGGCTCCCCTTCTTATGGATACTTCATACCGCCCGGTACCATCCCCACTGATCTCGATGGTAACCGATCCTGTGATATGTGCGTCAACTGTTCCGGTTTCAGTAATAGCCAGGCTGGCAATCTCGGTTGCAGTATTTGTAGTAATATTGAAATTATCAGTGGAAGAAGTGGTCAAAAACTCCATTTCCTTTGCTTCACTATTGAGTGGTACCCACCCGCCACTTTCTTTGAACCAAAAACCTTCTTCTCCGTCAGTCTGGTACACAAGCAATCCGGTAGCCGGACTGGCAATGGCTGTACGCTGCGCTTCTGTCATGCGGGGAATTAACATGCCTTTGGTTGTGGATTTTACGTCCAGAATTGCTGAGGCATCTGCATCGCTACCATCTTCATTGATGCCTACATTTTGTGCCATTCCCTGGTATGTTATCAGGGTCATAAAGAAAAGTATTGCAGTAATATGTTTCATTTTTGCATGTAGTTTCATCTGAAATTTATCGAATCAAAATTCTTCCATTGTACGCATCGGTCTGCCCGCTTATGGTCAGTCGATAAAAGTACAACCCTGGTTGAATACCAGTATATTCATTATTTTCTATGTTCCATCCCACCGAATTGTAGCCTGTTGGCAGGTTATGCCAGCGTGAAGTTTTTACCAGGGAACCGGTTGCATCATAAATTTCTAATTGAATATGTGCATGTTGATAACCATCTGGCAATATCACAGGAATTTTGAATTGATCAGTCACCGGGTTTGGATAGGCATTGCCTACTACAATGTTTTCCGGCAGCATGTTTTTTCGTACCACTTCTGTGGGGCCATAAAAGATTTTAAACTTACGACTGTCCTCTGTCACAGAAAAAGTGTAGGCTGTATCTTCCTGCATATTTACGGTCTGGTGGTTTTGTAAGTCCAGTAGCATCAGTACCTGGTCGTTATTACCAAAATAGCTATTTTCCCACTTTAGGGTTACTTCTGGAGACTGAAGGTTAGAAGCTACTTCAAATTCCCAGGTATATTCTTCCTGAGTGGGCACAATATCTTTGGTAAATTTGGGCATAAAAAACTCAGGATGCAGAAAGTTCAGTTCCAGATAATCGAGAAAACGGGGTACAGTAAAATCATCAAAACGGTCGGCACTTTTATTGGCTTTGGGGTGCATGCCAATCCCGCTGAGTGTGTATTGCAAACCCTTTCCCTCCAGGTGAAGGGGTACGGTCCAGGCATCGGCATCTAAAGGTTGTGGTTTGGGGCGATCTACCTCACTTGAATAACGTCCGCAACTGGTACATATAGCAGCCGCAGGAATATCCAGGGTAACCGAAGAAGATTGGTTGCTGTTAAATACAAAAGTGCCTTTGTAAGGCTCCAGCACGGTGGCATCGGTATAGCCTGTACCCTTTCTGAATGCTTTTAAGGTGCTGGCAACTTCCTCAATACCCGCTTTTCCACTGTTGAAATCGAGCACAGCATCCCAGTCTAACGGAAACCAGTAAGGGTTGCCAATCAGGTTAAAACCAGGTGTTAGCGTAATGGAAACATTATTGGGTGTTACAAAATCCCCGGATACCTGTATATCGGTAGGGTCCCTGAATATAAACATGTAGCCTTTGCCGGGTGTAAGCTGGGTAGGCTTGGCAAACCGGGCCCGTTCTGAATTGTTCCAATCCTGGGTTGCATCTTCCCCGTACTCATAAATCTTCCACTTTGTATTCGTTTGCATGCCCAGGTCGCTCAGGGTGGAAGGCATGGGCTGTGACGTAAAGGGCAAGGCTATAATTTGGTAATCACGAGGCAAGGGGTTTTCAGAATCAGCAACAGGCAGCCATGTATCTTGCATAGAAATTGGCACAGCAGGAGGTGCAGGAAATGTAACCCCACCCGTATTGCCGATGATGAAGAAACCGAGGGAGGTAAACGCACTTTCGGAAGTAACCGTACCGGGGATGGTTACTTCTTTACCTCCTACACTGTTCCAGGAGGTATTGTCCTCACTTTTTGCAATAACCACCTCATTGATATCAGAAACACCGTCATCTTCACTCACAGGAAGGATGATTTCTGCATTTTCAAAATTGTCGGACTCTCCATTGTTCAGTTCCCAATAACGGACTGCGGAAACGGACGTAACAGGTTCAGTTGGCGTGAGGGTAGGGGGAGGTTCGGTAGTTAATGCTGCCTGATACGCAGTAACATTGGTGTTGGTCTGATCAAATTTTAAGTGTATGGGTTTGTAGGCTGTTCCTTTTCCGGTAGGAAATACAAAATCGTAACTATCCCCTGCCGAAGCCAGGGTTTTGATGGCAACAGGCCCGTCTACAAAGCTATTGGCATTACCTGCCGCGTAAGTGCTTCTGCTTTCCAGGGTAAGCAGATTGGTAGCTGAAGTGGTGATATTGCCGTTGGAAAAAGTAATATCACCATTTATCAACACAGGAGTTTGGATAGTAAGTCCGGCAGTATTGTCAATTTCTAAATTTCCAATGGTTATCAGATCGGTACCTGCATTGAGGCTTTGAGCGTTGGTGCCATCAAAAATCATATTGCCTGCCAGGCCGATTCCCGGGCGGTCGCTCATAAAATTACCAGAGAGTTTGATGGTACTTTCTGACACATCTGTGAGCACACTTTCACTGTCCAGCGAAATATGCCCTTGTTCCCCGCTTATTACCAGGTGAATATTTCCTTTTAGTTTCAGGTGGATATCATCTGACAATGACAACCCTTGGCCGGGGCACACAGAAAAGCAACCAAGCAATGCTATTAATAATAAGCCTGAACATAATATTTTATATTTAGGGTAATTCATAAGCTATGCATATCAATTTCCATAAGGGTTTACCGGATCGGGCAAATCGGTTTCCGGGCAATTGGGCGGACAGTCATTATTGCCCCCGCCATCGTCTCCTCCGCCATTGATTAAGAAATATATCAAAACACCGGCGCCTACATACACAGGAATTTGCAACCCCAGGGGAATCTTTCTTTGTATTTTAAAATTGCCACTTTCCAAAGTAGCTTTTGTAGCCGGATCGTATAGTTGGAAGTTGTACCCGCTCCCCGGCTTAATTTTTTTTGGAATAACGCCAGTGTAACTGCTATTGGTAATGGAAGATGCCAGGTCTTGCTTAAAAGTGCCTCCCTGATAAAGCCTGAGCGATGTGGGGTTCTCAAAATTATCATTCCACTCAATGCTGAATGACTTACCTCTTTTATAAGCGTCGTTTACATTGATGATGCCCGCTGTATTTTTAGCATTTGTCTCAATGGCAGGTATAGAATCTTCAGGTAAGGATGGAGGTGTTGATATTTGAATTTTATCACGATCATCAAGAACAATCGCTTCGTCCTTTTCAATAACAGGCGTTTTGTAAAACCCGTTAAAAGTAATCAGTGCTTTCCAGCCATTGCTACCTGATTCAGCTTTTATGGTAGCTATTTTTTTGTGTTGGGTGTAGGGTATGTCAATGTATTTATGTTTGTTGAGAAACTCGCTTTCATAAGTAACATTCACATAGATATAATCTCCCTGCTGTACATCCGATACCTGGATATTGGAAAAGATGACCGAGACACCAGGGCTTTTTTCATAAAACTGGTAAAAATCAAGCAAATAACGCTTGATGGGCTTTTCTTTTTCAAAAGTAGGGGGACGGGAACCGGGGTGCAGATCATCCTCAATGAGAACCGAAGAATCGCGGAAAATCTGGTCATTGGAAGTAGTTTCGTAAAATTTACTGATGAAATTATCTACATTATAGGTCCTGAAAACATCATCTGGCTTGGCCAGTTGGTTGAGAATATCTTCAAACTGACGGATACAAAACCGGGCTTTGTTTTTTATCTCAAGCGTATCTCCCCTGGTAAGGGATTGCCCCGGGGAAAAGGCAAAGACAAATGTGAAACAGCAGCTGAAGAAAAGTGTTCTTAAAACCATATTATATTCATCTGTTGTAAATTTCAGTTACCATGCGATGACGCGCCCTTCATAAGAGTAATCATCTACCTGCAATTTATAGAAATACAAGCCACGCTTCACTTGCTCACCATCGGTGTTGGTCCTGTCCCATTCTAAGCGGTGATATCCGGCAGGTAAGTGTTTTTGTTGAACCCTTTTCACTAACTGTCCGGTGATATTATATATTTCTACCGTAAGCGTGTATTGTTTGCCAGATCTGGGTAAAGAAACCGGCACGGTAAACTGATGTTGCATGGGGTTCGGATAAGCCTCTTGTACGGTGATTCGTTCAGGCAGCATATTTTCCCACACCTCATCTTCATCACCGAAGAAAATTTTGAACTTCCGGGTGCCTTCAACTACTGAGAAAGTGTAAGAAGTAGCTTCCCGCATATTTACAATGTGGTGGTTGTGTAAGTCCAGCAACATGAGTGCTTGCCGGTTATTTCCAAAGTAATGGTTTTCCCAATCTATGGTAACTTCCGGAGAGGCGAGGTTAGAAGCAACTTCAAATTCCCAGTTATAAGCACCTTTTGTTGGTGCAATGTCTTTCGCGAATTTTGAGAGGAAGAATTCCGGATGGTGGAAGTTCATCTCCAGATAGTCGATAAACCGGGGTACGGTAAAATCATCGGAAGGGTCGTAGCTTTCTGCCGCATCTGGCTGCATGCCAATACCGCCACTAACATACCGCTCACCTGTAGAAATCTCCAAAGGTACTTCCCAGGCGGGGGCATCTAATGGAGTAAGTTTTTTATTTTTTTCTTCTTTTGCAAACCGTCCGCCTGTATTCTTTTTATGGGGTATTTCTATGGTAACCGGGTCTGAGTGTGCATTGAATACCAGGGCACCCTTGAACCGGGTTAATTGGGAGCTTTCCGGCCAGTTACCCCGGTTAAAGCTTCTGAGTGGCCCTAATGATGCTAAACCAGGCACATCTTTATTTGCATCATCATTTAGCACAGTACTCCAATCAACATCAAAGGGAAACGGGTTGCCGATAAGGTTAGCGCCGGGTGCCAGGGTAATAGATACAGGCTGGGAAGGGGCTGCGGGAAGTACCCTGCCTTGTGGCTGAATAGTGGCAGCATTTCTAAAAATGAGCATATAGCCTTTTCTCGGATCAAGGGAAGCAGAAGGAGAAGAAACCTGTGAATATCCACTTTCTGCATCATGTTCAAAGAGCCACCAGTTGGCATCTTTACTTCCGCCGAAAGCTCCCAAACTGTTGAAAACTTCGTCCCGGGTAATACCATCCAAAGGAACAGCCACCAAATTGTAGTCATTAGCGGTAGGTGTATCCGGGTCACTGGCTTTTGTAGCCGCAATGCTCATACTTTGCAGGTCTTTATGCAGGAAATGGGTGCTTGTTTCCGGAAAACGCGAAGCGTTGCCAGCACTATCAGTGGCTATTACATGATATGCTATGCCCAATTCATCAGTAGTGGTGAGGTTTTGCAAGTCAATGCTATAGGTATTGTCCCCATTATCATTAAATGGTGCGGTTTGCGTATTGGTGTTGTCATCCCTGATGCCGGAGTATACCAAATTTACTTCAAAAATTCCTGATCTTGTATCGGAAGCGGTTGCGGTTAACTCTTTAGTATTACCCGGCGCGAAATAATCAAACACAGAAATGTTATCGGCTGAAATGGCAGGTGGTGTATTGTCAATCACAAGTTGTTTTGCCGAAGTAGCTTGTTTTCCATTGGCATCCACCAAAATAGAATAGTTACTCTCTGGCAGGTTATCAGGAACTTCTACCACAATTTCATTATTGGTAATGCTTACGATATTCCCGGTTGCTGATGTGCCGTTATCTTTGAAGGTAACCGCAACAGCGCTGGCATCAGTACCAAAATTACTTCCGGTAATCACAATTTGAGCATCAACATTGCCATAAGAAGGAATGGTTGAAATTACCGGGTCATTACCACCACCCGTATCAGGCTGTACCGAAAAGTTTAATGTGTTGTCAGAAACGGTGCCGTTTACTGTTACAGAAACTGTATATGCTTTAGCAGACAGGGCAGGCGCAGTGAATGTGATTTCAGTTCCCCCATTTACATTAATGCCCGTGGTTACATCGGTGGCTACATTGTCAGTATCTTTAAAACTAACCGTAATATCACCCGCATTATTCCCAAAGTTAGCACCTGTGATAGTTACAGTGGGCGTGTTGCCTACTGTAATACTTGCAGGGTCAATCGTACTGAGTGAAGGAGTATTGGTATTGGGGTTAGCAATGGTAAACGCTATTTCATTGGATGACTTCCCATCTACAGTTACTTTAATGTCGTAAGGGCCGGGTGTAATATCCGGCACTTTCACCCCAATTTCTTTTTCGCTGTTCAGGGTAAAGTCGGCGGCAGCAATTTCAGTTTCATCAAAAAACACTTTTACCAGACTTTTGTCTGTGCCAAACAAATCGCCTGTGATTGTAATGTTTACACCTGCAGGTGCAGAATTTGTTGACAGTGAACTGATAACAGGTGTGCCCGGAGGTGTAACGGTAAAAGCGTTGTCTTTATTAGATTCAAGACTGCCTACCACAACCGATACCGGATGAGAACCTTCTGGTATATTGGGTACGGTAATCCCAATCTCATTGCTGCTTTTCAGTTCTTCGGCGCTGACGGCATAAGTAGCAGCAGTGCCAAATTTTACCTGTACTTTACTGGCATCAGCCCCAAAGTTTTTACCATTGATGGTAAGGTCAATGCCCACAGGGCCTGAAGTTGGAGAGAGTTCGGTAATTTCCGGAATGGGCAGGGTTGGTATCATCAGGTCATCAATAGAAACCACTGTTTTACCCCCATCCGTTATTTTAATTTTGTAAGAACCGATAGAAAGGCTGCCCGGGATTGTAACAATAAGCTTTTCTATGCCTCCGGAATTGTCAGGTGTAACGGAAGGCGCTTCTACTGACGACCCACTGTTCTCGAAAAAAACTTTCGCTGCATCACTAAAATTAGCACCAAAGATGGTAAAAGTATTACCGGGAGACGTGGACGCCGGATTGAAGGTAGTGATGGAAGGATTAACAGGGGTAAACAGCTGGTTTTTTGCCCAGGCAATTTCGTTGTTTCCCAAACTCGCCCAAAGTATATCAGAGCGTCCGTCACTGTCCAGGTCGGAGGTGAGTACTATGCGCGTACCATCAGCACTGTTGGTGATGACCTGTCGGCTTCCTAAAGTGCCGTTCGTATTTTCATACCAGGCAATCAGGTTATCGCCTTCCGAAGATGAAACAACGTCCAGGTCGCCATCACCGTCCAAATCTGCCGTGGATAAGGCTTGGGCATCAATAAGCCCTCCAATGGTTTGAATGGGAGTAGGATCTATCTGCCCTTCTTTCACATTAAATATTTGGATATTTGTGTTGGACAAAGCTATGATTTCTACCTGACTGTCTGCATCCAGGTTAGCAGCCGTCACAAACTCCGCATTTTCCAGGTTAATCTCTTGTTGCATTGTAAATTGGCGTGGGTCGGCCAAAGTACGTGACGCTTCGTTATTGGCGGGCTGGTTCATATATAAACTTATCTTCCCTTCCTGTTTGTGCGCTGCCAGTACGTCCAAAAAATTATCCCCATTGATATCAATGGCAAACACCGATTGCGCGTTCGGGGTTTGTTCGTCAATGGTAACAGTATTAAAGTCGTTACTTTCTTCACTAAGCCTGTTTTCGTGCCAGGTAATTTTGCCTCCCTGGTTATTATGGGCAGCCAGTACATCCAGGTCGCCATCGTTGTCGAGGTCAGCCGGGAAGATGGCCAGGGGAAAGCTGTTTTCATCATCCCCATCATAAATGGGAATAGCGCTGGGGACGTTTTTTTCAAAACTGCCATTTTTGTTTTCATACCATACGATGCGGTCGCCTTCAAAAATAGCAGCCACAATGTCGCGTTGTCCGTCATTATTAATATCTATGCCATACACGGCTTTCGCTTGCTGAAAATTATCCCCCACTACTTGCGGTTCCCCAAAGCTTCCCTGTCCGTTATTCTTATGCCAGGTGACGGAAGAAGAGTTGTCTCCCGTGCCATTGGCTGAGATGATGTCCAGCAATCCGTCTCCGTCCAGGTCGGCAGCGTGCAGGTGGGTAGGCTCAGCAACAGAAGCCACGGGTCTTATTTCAGAAAGGCCGGGAGTGTATTTGGCAATAAAAAAATCATCGTCTCCCCTTGATTTCAGGCCGGTGTTTTCAAGCCTGATAGTGCTTTGGAAGTCACCGGTAATATAAAAATTATCCAAGGCATCAATGGTAATATCTTTTACTCTGTCACTGCCCTCAGCCCCTATTTGGCGGGAAAATAAAAGTTGTTGGCCATCTGGGGAGTATTTTGCAAAAAAACCATCCTCATTACCGTTATTCTTGAAGCGCACAATATTCTGGGGATCCAGGATTATTTCTGCGCTGGTAAACTCCCCAACAAGGTAAATATTACCATCGGTATCAGCTACAACATCATTTGCTTTGTCTGAATCACCGCCGCCAAAGCTTTCGGCAAGGATAAATTTTAAATCAGAAGTGTATTTCGCGAAAAAAATGTTGAATTCGTTAGTACCTATTATTTTTTGTGCGTCTTCATCAGGGTCAAAGTCTGCCTCTTTATCGGTACGCCCAGCCAGATACACATTATCATCATTATCCAGGTACATCCCATTGGGAAATTCGTTGTTTTCCCCTCCCATGTTTTTGGCATCTATGTATTCAAGATCATCAGTATACTTTGCCAAAAAAACATCATTATTACCAAAAGTTGATAATATTTTATCAGCGGTTGTGGTAGAATCAGGATCAAAATTTTCACTTCTGGTGGTGCCGGTAAGATAAATAACATTTTGGCTGCTTAGCAGCAGTTCCCTGGGGCTGTCGTTTTCCGAACCTCCAATTCTGTTTTGGAGAACTAATTGCCCGGTTTTATCAAATTTTGCCAAAAAAACATCCCTTTTCCCCTTGGCCTCTAGTTTTTTACTTTCGCTCCCGTCGGCTGAAAACAAAATTGTTTGCACATCAAATTCGCCGGTGAGGTAGATATTTTCACTATCGTCCACATCAAGTCGGGGAATTCTGTTAGTGCCTATTCCGGCAACCCTGCATGAGAATAAATAATTACCCCTTGGGTCATACTTAACAAGAAAAATTTCATTATTCTTTATAAAAGGTAGTTGCTCTTTAGAAGTCTCAAACGATAGTTCTTCCCTGTAAACGCCACTCACATAGATATTACCAGCTCTGTCTACTTTTATATCTTCACCGTTATCATCCTGCACACTGGATATCACCCGTACAAACCTGAGTTCCCCGGCGGGTGAATATTTTGCGAAAAAAGCGTCTTTAGAGTCACTGGTACTTGTGCGGGTTATGGGGTCGCCCTCGATTGTCCCAAAAGTTACTGTGTTGGTAAACCTTCCTGTAATGTAAATGTTTCTTTCATCATCCAGGGTTATGCGGGTAACAACATCCTCATTTTCGGCACCAAAAGACTGGAGCCATTCCAAGTGCTGGGCCGTACTATTGTAGCATAGCAAAGTCATTGAAATGATGAGGTAAAATTTTATTTTTAGAATTTTTTTCATGGTTTGTGCTTGAGTTATCGCTTCCAACATCAAATCAGTTATCAACAGGGGCCGGAGGCTCAGGAAAAGGTTGGGTTTCCCCGCCACCTCCGTTTCCACCACCCAGTGCATCAATAATTAAATATGCTGCAACCCCTACGCCTATGTACACCGGTATTTGTATGCCTAAAGGAATTTTCCTTCGCACGCTGAAGGTTCCGCTTTGGAGGCTCAATTTTGAGACAGGGTCGTACAACTGAAAATTATAGGTTTCACCAGGTTTGATTTTTTTGGGAATTGCCCCGGTAAACTCACTGCTCGTAAGGCCCGGGTTCAGGCTCTCTTTATGAATGTTGCCCTGGTATAAACTCAGGTTTACCGGATTATCAAATTCCTGACTCCAGGAGATATTGATGCTTTCGCCACGTTTGTAGGCATCTTTTACATTTGAGAAACTTCCTTTTTTTATGATAGTAGCTGGTTCCTCTGCTTCGGTTTCCAGTGTGTCTTCAACAGGAATGACCTCCTCTGTTGTTACGGAAGGAGGTGGGTTTGTGGCTTCTTTTGGGTCAATCGTAGGCGTTCTGTAAAATCCAATATAGGTTATCAGTACCTTCCATCCGGTATTGGATCGTTCAGCTTTTACTGTGGCTACTCTTTTGTATTTTTGGTAGGGTTCATCAATATACTTATGCCTGTTGAGGAATTCATTCTCATAAGTAACGTTCACATATAAATACTCTCCTTGATGAATATCCGAAACCTGTATATCAGAAAACACCACAGAGGTGCCTACACTTTTTTCGTAAAACTGGAAAAAGTCATTCAAATAGCGCTGTATTGGTTTTTCTTCCTCAAAAGTAGGGGGGCGGGAATTGGGGTTCAGGTCATCTTCTACCAATACTATGGAGTCGCGGAAAATCTGGTCCCGGGCATCGTCTTCGTAAAACTTGCTGATGAAGTTATCTACATTGTATTTACGGAAATACTCGTCGGGCTTGGCAAGCTGGTTCAGAATGTCCCCGAATTGTATGATACAAAACCTTGCCTGTCGCTTAATCTCAAGGCTATCGCCTTTTGTGAGTTCCTGGCAATAGGCTACCGTGGCAGCGAAAAACAGGCAGGATATTATGAGTAGTTTTTTTTTCATGGTAGTATCTTATTTTAAGAAGAGTACTTTCTCCTTATACTCTTGTTTTTGTGCTTCATCCACTTGCAAAAGGCTGCTAATGAGCCAACCGGAGTTTTTTGTGTCCCGGTTAAATTCCCTTACCTGGAATGCCCAGTTATCAATTTGCAGAAAATGATAAGTAATGTCATTTACCTGTTTAAAGGTGAGGTTCTTTTGGTACAGTTCGTTGAAAAACAGTAATAACTGGGAAGGCTGAGCGGTAGAACTGATATAATTTTGGTAATTAGCCGTATCGGCCAGGGCATCAATCAAGCCCAGGAAATCGGTGCCATAGCTGGCCGGGTTCAGGGCTTTCCGGTAATCTTTACTTTGTGGCAGGTTCAGAAAGTCGGCAGATACACTTTCAATGACCCATTTTGAGCTTCCGTTAGATTCTATGGTTTCTACTTTTAGTATCAGTGTGAAGTTTTCTGTGTTGCCTTTATACGTTCCCATACAATCGAGTTCGGCGAACCAGTTATCATCGTAAAAGTCAAGGTAGGGGGGAGGGTTGTTTTCGGTGACATCGGCCAGAAACTGTACAACCTCATCTTTTTTCCATGTAGTATCCGCATGGTTGAACAGGCTTTTGATCAGCTCGGAGCGGCTTACTTCTTCAAGGTTATATTTATCTTTCAGGTATTGCTTAATCAGGGTGAAATCAGAATTGTTGAAGCGCTCGATAAACTCATCTACCTGCTTTACCTGATACACAAAATTTTCTTCACCGGAAAATGACCCTGTTTGCGCATGTACGCAATGGCAGATACAAAATAGGAATAGGGTAAGCAGGTGGGTTGTTTTCATGGTTTCGGAAGGTTATAGGCCTCATTCAGCTTTCGTTTGTTGTACGCCAATATCGGACAGGAAAACATCCCAGGCTGTTTCTGTTTTTCCTTCTTTTTCCAGCTTATAAGCAGTAAGCACTACTTCAATATCTTTCTGGGTAACGTCCTGGTATTGCACTTTTCCGTCTATAATTCCCCTGAATAGCTGCTGCACAGTAATGGTTCCATAATAATTGCCATCGGGGGCCAGCCTTAGTTTGGTAATGTAGTTGATATTACGCCAGGTAAGCTCCACCTGATCGTATTCCAGCAGGCGGATGCGTTGCAAATATTGGCGGATGCGGTATCTGTCTTTTTCTTTTCTGTTCAAAGAAGAAACCTCAACCCAGGTAGAGTCATGGATAAATAATTTGATTGCGTTTTCTTCCGCTTTCTTTTTGTCGAAAGCATCAACTTTTTTATTACACAACTCACTCAGGTACCAGCCCAGGTCTTCGGCTTTTTGCAGGGCTTTTTGGGTAAACATTTCATAGTCAATCTCATCCATATTCAGCTTTTCCCGCACTTCGGTACTGGAAAACGTATTCATGTCACCCAACTGGCTAAAGGCTGCCACTACTTTCGCAGGCTCGGCAAATAAGGTATGGCTGCCATCTTTCTGGATAACGGCCAGTAATTCATCTTTGCTCAAAGATGAATTTTCTCCGCTGTTGTTTTCCTGAAAAGTGACTTCATCGGCCTGTATATCTATAAAAGTAGCCGGTATAACCTGGTTTTCTTTGGTGATGATTTTATGAATGTCGGCACTGGCCGCCTGCACCCACTGGGCAGTAGGGTTAGAAGGGATGAGGTAAGAACCATTATTTTTAAAAGCCAGGACTACATCTTCTTTCAGGATATTATATACAGGCCCATCTACGTTGTCGAGTACCTTGTACTGAATTTTGTTGTCCATCACCCCGGAAATAACACAGGAAAGTATTTCCCCATCGTTTTTATAGAGTACATCGGCCTGGTATTCGTCCTGGGCATGCACCTGCCCACAAAACAGCCATAAAAAGCTGAAAAAAATATACGCCTGAATTGTGTGAATATTCATATTCATTGTGAATTTGCTTTTCGTCTTATAATTAATATTTCACCAAAGTTTCCACCATGGTTTCTTTTTTTCTTGTTTTGCACTATCTGTATGGGCAAAAACCTGCTCGTATCCGTTTTTGAAAATGACTTTTTCTACCTCGGTTAAAGGGGTTTGGGTAACTTTTTTATCATCAGGCTTTTCTTTGTATGAAAGCGTGTCGATGCCTACTTCCAGCACCTCGCCCAAAACTGGCTTGCCGCTGGCCAGGATAATTTGGTCGTAAAACCCCTGAATGTCCCCTGTTTTGCCATATTGAATATTTAAAACTTTTTTTATGGGAACAGATTCCACATCAGAAGACTCGGCTTGTGCATCTAAATATTCTATTTCCTCTTCACCCACCTGCACCACTTTTGCCAAAATAACTTTCTCATTGATGAGCCGGATGAGGTCCGGGGCGATAAACTGCTGTTTACCATTTTCAAAGTTTATATAGGCTATCTTATAAATGGGTACTTTCAGGTTTTCAGTAGCGTTTTTGCCCTCGCGGATGCGCATGCTCACCGTATCAATATCAATTTCCGTAACCTTGCCCTCTATCTTTTTTCCGGTTTGCAAATGTACCTGGTCTTGTGCCGGGCTTCCCAGGTAACTGAGTAATAGCCATGAAAATATAAAAAACCTAAGTATCATTTATTTGCCGGGCTTTTTTTGGATGCTGCAGGGCCAGTATCCTAAAAACAATAAGTGAAATGAGGTGGCAACACGTAATGTTCCTGAAGGTATCCACTCATATGTATAAATTTTTCGCAGGCCGTTTAAATAATATTACATGCAAATACGTTTTGTTTGTTCGGACTGAGAAATAGCAATATATAAAAAATATCAAAAAAATGCTTTTTTTTATTAAAATTATTCAGCAGATTAGGGTGCATTTTTGCTTTTTGTGTTGACAAAGGCATAAGGTTTATGATAAAATTAGTACACATGACATCTTTGGCCTGTATTTTGGTAAAAAAGAATCACGTAATTTAGTCAACACAGCGCATGCTTATGTAACATCAGATTGAGGGGTTTACAATAATTTTTAAAATGCTCAAGGCACTATTGGTAGTTATTTTTTTAATAGGCTGCAAAACGTCGGTGATCATGGGTGAAAATGAATTGACACTTGTCAAGGCTACGCAGCAAAAACTTTATACAGGAAGCAAAGGCGGGGGCGTGATTACCGAGTATAATATTTCATTAATAACCCCAAAAGGACAGGCTTTGCGATTTGATAGTGTTTGGATGAACAGGGAAAAATTCCCCATAAGTACGTTACATGAAGAAGCAAAGCATCCATCTTCTGCTATTGCGGCCGGGGATTCACTGGTATTAGTATTTTCTGAACATAAGGTAGGCCGTATGTCTGTGTACGGAAGAGTTTCCCCACCCATATCATATGATGGGGCAGCTTTGTTACGATACTATCAGGAAGGGAAACCGAAGTTTATGGTTGTGCAGGAATTTGTTGCATTGGAGCCTGTGTATGCTCCTTAATGCTTGGGAATAAGCAAAAATAACAATTTGACGAAGAGATGAAGTGGTGTTTTACAGTTTTGGGGTTGTTGCTATTAATGCCATGTTATCTGTGGGCACAAAACTGGCAACAGGAAATTGCCCGCCAACCCCGTACTGATTTTTTTCAAATACAACGGGCATTCGAGCAGGAATGGGCAGTACGATCCAGTGAAAAAGGAAAAGGGTACAAGCAATTCAAAAGATGGGAGTGGTTTTGGGAACAAAGAGTAGGTAAATCAGGGCAGTTTCCGCAACATGCTGTAACCTGTAAGGAGTGGGATAAATATTGCCAGGCGCACCCTGATGTTACTTTGCTCAATCGCCAATTGCCCGCTTTTCAGCGTTTACAACAAACAGCAGAAATCCCGCTTTCATTGCCGAAAGGCAATTGGGAACCTATGGGACCCGATACTTCACCGGGCGGATATAATGGCATTGGCCGCATTAATTGCATTGGCTTTCACCCTTCCAAATCCAACACTTTCTGGGTGGGCAGTCCGGCAGGGGGGCTTTGGAAAACCACTGATGGCGGACAATCCTGGACATCCAATACCGATAATTTACCGGTTTTGGGCGTATCTTCCATTGCTGTAGATTATACCAATCCTGATATTATTTACATTGCTACCGGCGATGCAGATAATGCCTACGGAATTCCGGGGCAACCTTCGGCTGGTTATA
Organism: Cyclobacteriaceae bacterium; assembly: GCA_965230065.1. Classification (GTDB taxonomy): domain Bacteria; phylum Bacteroidota; class Bacteroidia; order Cytophagales; family Cyclobacteriaceae. The sequence continues at coordinate 3,617,780 of OZ245942.1, forward strand.
CACAGAGTGTGGGCATTTTGAAGTCTACCGATGGTGGGGCTACCTGGAATCCTACCGGCTTGCATTGGGAAGCAGAGGAAGTCAACTTAATTGGCACATTGCTGATGCACCCGGTTTATCCTAATGTTTTGATTGCTGCCACATCAGATGGCATTTATAAAACAGAAAATAGTGGGAATACCTGGCAGAAAACACAGTCGGGGCATTTTCAGGATATGGAATTTAAGCCTGGTGAGCCTTCTGTATTGTATGCCTCCACTTTTAGCTGGGGTGGAAATGCACAGGTTTACAAATCTTCAGACACGGGTTCATCCTGGAGCCAGAAGACCCAGTTTTCAGGGCTGCTTAGAATTGCCCTGGCCGTAACCGAAGCCAATGATAAATTTGTGTATGCCTTGTGTGCCAATACTGCCGACAGGGGCTTTGGCGGGTTTTATCAATCTGATAACAGCGGCAATACCTTTACGCTTGTGTTTGCCAAAGAAAAGAAAAATCTGCTGGGCTGGAGTTCAGCAGGAAGTGATAAAGGCGGACAAGGGTGGTATGACTTAGCCGTGGCGGCTTCTCCCGCAGAACAAAACACAGTGTACGTAGGTGGGGTCAACACCTGGAAATCTACTGATGGAGGAGAGAACTGGAATGTAAATAATGTTTGGTTCAATACTTCGGCATTTCCAACAGTACATGCTGATAAACATTTTCTGGCCTTTCATCCGGCACAGCCAAATACGCTCTTTGAAGGTAATGACGGTGGCCTGTACAAAACAACCAACGGCGGAAATAATTGGACAGACCTCTCCAACGGACTGCAAATCACACAGTTTTATCGGTTAGGAACATCCGCTACAGATGCAGGATTTACCGTGGCAGGAGCGCAGGACAATGGCACCAAACGATTGGAAAAAGATACCTGGGTTGAAACATTAGGAGGGGATGGCATGGAGTGCATTGTGGATTATGAAAATGCGAATATCAGGTATTACTCTCAACAAAGTGGCAGGATTTTCCGATCAATGGGAGGGGCCAATGTCAATATAACGCAGAATATTCCTGGTAATCCTTCAGGAGCCTGGGTTACGCCTTATGTGATGGACCCCGAAGACCCTAAAACTTTATATGCCGGTTACCGGAAAGTATTTAAAACTACAGACCGGGGTAATTCCTGGACAGCCATTTCAGATGAACTGGATGGGTTTCTGTTGCAATCGCTGGCCGTGGCTCCTTCTGATCCCCAAACCATTTATGCCGGTAACAGTTACAATTTGTTTGCTACCCATAACGGGGGAGGAAAATGGCAATCTCTGTCCGACAAACTGCCCAACCACCCTTATGCGTTAACCTACATAACCGTGCACCCCGAAAAGCCTGAAACCTTATGGGTTACCTATTCGGGTTATGCAGATGGTAAAAAAGTGTATTTATCAGAAGACGGGGGCAAAAACTGGGAAAATATCTCCGGAACGCTGCCCAATCTGCCTGTCAACTGTATTGTATATCAGAAAGAAAGTGCCGGGAACCTGTATGTTGGTACGGACGTGGGCGTATTTTACAGAAACCAGTACATGGACGACTGGGAAGTATTCAGCGAAGGCTTGCCCAATGTGATTGTGACAGAACTGGAAATACAATACAGTGCCGGAAAATTGCGGGCTGCCACCTTTGGGCGGGGGCTGTGGCAAACAGACATCCTGCCCGGTGACCCTTTCATACCCATACAGGAAAATGACTCACTGGCTTTGGTGGCTTTGTATAACAGTACCAATGGTAAAAACTGGAAAAAGAAAGAAGGCTGGCTTGCCAAACCCGTCAGGGAATGGGAAGGCATTTCCGTAGAAGGCGACCGGGTAAAAGAAATCTCATTGAATAGCAATAACCTGAAAGGTACGATTCCGCCGGGAATTGGCGATTTGGAGCAATTAACGGTATTATCATTAAATGACAACCAAATAAGCGGAAACATTCCCCTTGAATTAGGAAGTTTGAAAAACCTTCAACTTCTTTTTCTTAGCAATAATCAGTTTACTGGTGAAATACCCGCTGAAATAGGTGGCATGCAGCAATTGAAAGAGTTGGTTTTGCGAAAAAATCAACTGGATGGTACACTACCTTCCCAAATTACCCAGCTAAGTGAACTTCGCCTGCTCGACATATCCGAAAATAAACTGACGGGCGCCATTTCTGATAATATCGGAAGTTTTGATAAAATACGGGAAATATATTTTCAAAATAATTTATTTACAGGCAATGTCCCTGAAAGCCTGGGAAGCCTTTCAAAACTATCCCATGTGAACCTGAGCCATAATTTTTTGGAAGGAAATTTTCCCGAACTCGATCATAGTATTGAAAGCCTGCTTGATATTAGTCACAATAACTTTACAGGGATTCCACCGCTCAAGGGTAAGGTTGGGGGTAAGCTGAACGTTACACACAACGCACTTACTTTTGAAGATATTTCTCCCAATATAGACATTAAAGATTTCACCTATGAGCCTCAGCGTGAAATTGGGGAAGCCAAGAATATTGCAGCCAGCGAAGGCGACCGGTTCGTTATTAATCTGAACGTTGACCAAAAAGAAAAAAATAATAAATACACCTGGTTTAAAGATGGCGATGAAATTGAGCAAACAGGTAAGAACGAGTTTGTGATAGAAGAAGTGGAAAGTGAAGATGCGGGTGTGTATACCTGTGCCATCACCAATAAAAAGGTAAAAGGGCTTACCATCAAGAGTAAGCCGGTAACCCTTACAATAGACAACCGCTCACAATTCATCACGATAGAAGATATTCCCGACAAAACTTTTGGGGATGAACCTTTTGAACTTACAGCAACCGCCAGCTCTGGCTTGCCCGTTAGTTTTGTCCTTGTATCAGGCCCGGCTACCTTGGATGGAAAAACCCTTACCATTACCGGGGCAGGGAAAGTGATAGTGCGGGTAGAACAAAAAGGAAATGATGACTTTACGCCTGCCAATCCGGTAGAGAAAAGCTTTTTGGTATTGAAAGCCCCGCAGCTCATTACTTTTGAAGCATTGGCCGATAAAACTTTTGGTGATGCCCCTTTTGAACTTGCTGCTACGGCCGCTTCGGGATTGCCGGTGGACTTTAACGTAGTTTCCGGCCCGGCTACCATTGAAAATAATTTACTCACCATTGCAGGGGCCGGAGAAATTACAGTGCGCGCCATGCAGCTAGGCAACGATAACCACAAGGCTGCCGAACCGGTTGAGCGAAGCTTTCAGGTAGAAAAAGCCACACAAACTATTACCTTTAGCAAAATAGATGATAAAACATATCTTGATGCCCCATTTTCTTTAGAAGCCAGTTCAAGTGCTGGCCTGCCCGTTAGCTATAACATCATTGATAGTGATGCCCGGGCTGTGTTTGACACACTGGATGTGAGCCGGACAACCATCCGCCTGATAGGCGCGGGCAAAGTAACCATTCGCGCTGAGCAGGCGGGCAATGAAAATTACAAGGCTGCCGAACCTGTACTTCAATCATTTACGGTAAATAAAGCTGCACAAACTATTGATTTTCAAGAAATTGACAATAAATCCCCTGATGACCCACCTTTTGACCTGGAAGCCCTGGCTACTTCAGGATTAGCAGTCAATTTTGTATTATTATCTGGCCCGGCTACGCTTGATGACAAAACCCTCACCCTCACAGGCCCTGGTGAAGTTATGGTGCGGGCTGAACAGGAAGGTAATGACAATTTTTTAGCAGCCAATCCGGTTTCACAAACATTTGTGGTGCTCAAAGGTTTTCAGCAAATTATATTTAATTCAATTTCTGACCGAATTTTTGGTGACGAACCATTTGACCTAACTGCTACCGCCAGCTCTGATTTACCCATACAATATACAGTGGTTTCCGGCCCGGCTACTTTAGATGGCAATGAGCTTACCCTCACAGGTGCGGGAATGGTAACTGTGCGTGCCGAGCAAAACGGCAACGATGAGTTTGAGCCTGCCGAACCGGTTGAGCAAAGTTTTGAAGTGGCAAAGGGTTTTCAGGAACTGCTTTCTTTTGAAGAAATTTCTGATAAAATGGTTAGCGATGAACCTTTTGAACCTACTGCTTTGGCAAGTTCTGGTTTGCCCGTAACCTTTTCCATAATATCAGGCCCTGCTTTGGTAGAAAAAAACCTTATTGAACTCACCGGAACCGGAGAAGTAACAGTGCTGGCCACACAGCCGGGCAGTGAAAACTACCGTCCTTCTGATTCTTTAGTACAAAGCTTTGTTGTAACCAAAGGAACGCAAACCATTACTTTTTCTTCAATTTCCGATAAAATTTTTGGTGATGACCCATTCGTTTTGGATGCAACGGCCAGTTCAGGTTTGCCTGTGAGTTTTACCGTAATTTCCGGGCCTGTTGCGTTAGACGAAAGTACTGTTACCGTTACAGGTACGGGCACAGCTACAATAAAAGCTGAGCAATCTGGCGATGAAAATTATGAGGCAGCCGGTCCGGTAGAGCAAAACTTCAGCATAGCCAGGGCAGCACAAACCATCAGTTTTGAGCCAATAGAAGATAAAACTTCAGAAGATACCCCCTTTGCCCTGAATGCAACGGCCAGTTCGGGTTTACCTGTAAGTTTTTCTGTTGTATCCGGCCCAGCTACAGTTGCTGAAGATATGCTGTCACTTACCGGAGATGGAGGAGAGGTTACCGTCAAAGCGTCTCAAGCTGGCAACGAGCATTTTGAACCAGCCCCGGAAGTACAGCAAAGTTTTGAAGTAGAAGAAGTTACAGGTATTGAGGATGAAATAACTAAAGCAGGTTTGAACATATTTCCCAATCCGGCCCAAAGCCAGTTGTTCATTGAAGCTGACCTTTCCCGATGGCACAATAGCCACGTGTATATCAGGGATGCCATAGGAAAAGAGGTTGCGCAATATCCATTAAAAACTGAAAAACTGACCATAGACCTGAGCGGGCAAAGTGCCGGATTGTATTTAATACTCATCCGCAAAGGCCAGAATCTTTTTACGCTCAGGTTTGTGAAGGAGTAAAAGGTGATTTTTCAGTATACCGAAAAAACCATATATTTCAGTTTATATGTAATTGGGATATTGAAAAACACAACCCTGTCAAATAAATGAACCACATTAAGTTGCTACCTTTTCTTTTATGGAGAATAAATATGCCAGTAGCTTGTGCCGCCGGGGAACCGGGCTCCACAAGCCAATTTCAAAGGTTATTATTTCAATGTTCCCTAATACTCTTTCTGTTTTCGTGCTCAGCCAAAGAGCCACCCTCAGAGTTTTCTCCTGAAGCAGAAAAAGCCACTTTCCAACTGGCAGAAGGGTTAAGAATAGAGCTTGTGGCTGCCGAGCCATTGGTAGAAACGCCCGTGGTCATCACTTTTGACGAAGACGGAAGGCTGTGGGTAGTAGAAATGCGGGGCTTCATGCCCAATGTGGATGGAGAAGGGGAGGACGAACCAGTAGGCAGGGTATCGGTACTGACAGATAATGACGGGGATGGACAGATGGACGAGCGTACGGTTTTTCTGGATAGTTTGGTGTTGCCCAGGGCCATTGCCGTTGTGGATGGGGGCATTCTGGTAGCTGAAAGAATTCCCCTTTGGTTTGTGCAGGATACCGATGGTGATTTGAAAGCCGATACCAAAACACTGATTGACCCTGAATATGGCGGAAACGGCATGCCCGAACATTCTCCCAACGGGCTTTGGCGGGGCATAGACAATTGGTACTACAATGCCAAAGCCAGCTTTCGCTATCGCTATGCAGATGGGGAATGGATCAAAGACGAAACAGAATTTCGGGGGCAATGGGGCATTAGCCATGATGACGCGGGCCGTTTGTATTACAACTACAACTGGTCGCAACTGCATGCCGATTTGGTACCGCCCAATTATCTTTCACGAAATGCAAACCACACGCCTACCACCGGCATAGACCATGGCCTGACGATTGATCGGAAAGTATTCCCGGCCCGCCCAAACCCTGCCGTAAACCGGGGCTACATTCCCGGTACGCTCGATGCGGAAGGCAAATTGCTGGAATTCACGTCGGCCTGTTCTCCATTTGTATACAGAGGAACGGCCTTGCCTGCCGAATTCAAAGGCAATGCTTTTGTGTGTGAGCCGGCTGGGAATCTCATCAAACGCAATATTGTAGAATCAGATGGGCCTCTTTTATCAGCGTACAATGCTTATCCGGGAAAAGAATTTCTGACAGCTACTGATGAGCGGTTTCGTCCGGTATTCATCACCTCAGGGCCTGATGGGGCGCTGTATGTAGCCGATATGTACCGGGGCATTGTGGAGCACGGGCCTTACATTACACCTTACCTCAGGGAACAAATCCTGGAACGGAATCTTGAGTTGCCTATCAGCAAAGGAAGAGTTTGGCGGATTGTACCGGAAAACTGGGAGCCGTCAAAAGAAGCTGTAAAACTTTCGGAGGCATCTTCTGAAAAATTGGTAAATCAACTTTCGCACCCTGACGGCTGGCATCGGGACATGGCGCAACGCCTGCTTGTGGAACGGCAGGACATAACCATTATTCCTGCGCTTGAATCTTTAGTCTTGGAAGGGAACAATCATCTGGGCCGTTTCCATGCCCTTTGGACGCTGGAAGGGTTAAACCATATTACGCCCTCCCTTTGCTTTAGTGCATTGGAAGACCCACACCACCAGGTGCAAACTACCGCGTTGCGGCTGTTAGAAAAAATGGCTGAAAAAGATGAAGAAGTACGAACAAAACTTGCCAAAGCACTCCAAAATAATTGGGAAAATGCCAGTCCTGAAGTAGTGCTCCAGATGGCACTCACAGCAGGCAGCCTTGAGCAAAAGAACGCACTGCTACTGCTTGCTAATATTGCAGAACAACATGGTGCTTCCCCCTTAATTCGGGATGCGGTGCTTTCCAGTTTGGAAGACAGGGAATTCGCTTTTTTAGAACAACTTATGCAGTCAGGACAGTGGCAGGAAGCCAATCCAGATAAAGAAATTTTCTTTGAAATGGTGGCAACGGCCATAGCCCGCAAAGGGGATGTTGATGAACTCTCCGCCACATTGGCAAAGCTTAATGTAAAACCGGAAAATTTTGGATGGCAACAAAAAGCCGTGCTCACCGGAATAGCCATGCAAAGTAAAAATTATCAGAAAAATCCAATTCAGCTTGCTTCGGCACCGGCCATTTTTTCACATACAAAAAACTTTGATGAAGGTGTGCAAAACCGCCTCGGAACACTTACCGCCATGTTTGAGTGGCCCGGACATGTACCATCTACTACTCGTCAAGAAAACCAAAATGTTTTGGACGAAAAAGGCCAGGCATTGTTTGCTTTGGGGCGGCAGCATTACCTTACAGTTTGTGCAGGTTGCCACGGCTCCGATGGAGAGGGCATCAAGCGGTTTGCACCTCCGCTTATCAATTCAGAATGGGTATTGGGCGATGAAAAACGGCTGGCACTTATCCTGTTGCATGGGGTAGAAGGCCCCATTGAGGTAAACGGACAGCAATACAACGCTCCGGATATCTTGCCTGTAATGCCTTCCCATTCTGTGATGGAAGACAAAGAAATTGCAGCTATTTTAACCTATATTCGCAACGAATGGGGACATGGAGCGGGTGCAATTGTACCGGGAACCGTAGGCCACATCAGGCACAGGTCGCAAGGAAGGGTAGTGCCCTGGAGTGCGGAAGAACTAAAAGGAATTACCGCAGAAGAAAAACCAGAAAGCGGGTCGTAAATCATATGGATACTAGATACTAGCTACCAGAATCCAGAAAATAAATCAACCAAATAACAAACTATCAAATTATGAGCGAACAAAATTTGCCAGGAATTAAACTTTTTGACCTCACCGAAAAAGCAGCGATTATCACAGGAGGCTCTAAAGGGCTTGGGCTTGCGATGGCCTCCGGACTGGCCTCTGCCGGGGCCAATGTGATGTTGGTCAACAGAAATGCCGAAGAAGGTGAAGAAGCTGCCAAAAAGCTGTCGGAAGAATACGGCACAAAAGCAATAGCTTTCAGTGCTGATGTTACCAATCAGGAGCAAACGGAAGCAATGGCCAAAGCTGCAATGGATGCTTTTGGCCGTATTGATATTCTAATCAACAGTGCAGGCATTAACATCCGAGGGGCTATTGATGAGCTTACGCCGGAGCAATTCAATCAGGTGATGGACGTAAATGTGAACGGTACCTGGCTGGCTTCCCGGGCGGTAATTCCTTATATGAAAAAAGCTGAAAATGGCCGCATTATCAATTTGGCCAGTACATTGGGTTTGGTAGGCTTGGCCAACCGAACGCCTTACACAGCCAGCAAAGGGGCAGTTGTACAAATGACCCGTGCGTTAGGACTTGAACTGGCTCCTTTCAAAATCAATGTGAATGCCATTTGTCCGGGGCCTTTTTTAACCGAAATGAACATTCCCATAGCAGACACAGAAGAAGCCAAAAAGTTTATTGTGGGTGCTACAGCCCTTGCACGCTGGGGTACGTTGGCCGAAATACAAGGCGCCGCCCTTTTCCTCTCCAGCGATGCTGCTACGTACATGGTAGGCTCTATGCTTACTGTTGATGGTGGGTGGACAGCTAAATAGTTTTCAGCCGGCAGTGGCAATAGGCAGTCATTGCCCAGCTACTGCCTTTGCCTGATTCTTTCTGTTCTGTGTGCCACCTACTGTATTTATACAAATCTAAATCCCCGGTCTGTGACACACAGAACGGTTAAATACGATATTTTTAATTGGCTCATTGCCACGACGGCTGTTTGCCACACCCCAAGGTATTGACAGCCACTGCCAACCTCCTAAACCCATCATATCTTTGCTTTATCCTGATAAAAAACGTATGTAATGTTTGCTATTTGAACTTCCATTTCCCTTGAAGAATTTCTGTTAATTTTACCCCCGCTATACCGCCTTCCTGTACCAGAAATCACTTTCTATTTTTTTATTCAATACATTTTTTTATTCAAATCTCCGAAAACTCTTCATCAATATGAAACAATTTTTGAAGCCGCTGCTGCTAATGGGGCTGGCACTGCTATTTTCTGTCAATGTGCAGGCGCAGGACAGGGACTACACCTACAAAGCTATTTTCGTGTACAACTTTATCAAGTACATTGAATGGCCTTCCAATGAGCAAACTTTTAAAATAGGTGTATTAAACGGTACGCCTGAGTTAATGGCCTCTTTTAAAAAGATGATTGAGAAAAAGTCTGGGGAAGGGCATCAGTTGGTGCTGGAAAACTACAGTTCGGCCGCTGCGGCTGGAAATTGTCAGTTACTGTTTATTCCTGATAACCAAAGTAATACACTTTCTGAAGTATCAGCAAAGCTAACAGGAAAGCCCACCCTTATTGTTACCGAATCGGACGGGCTTATCAAAAAAGGCAGTGGCATCAACTTTATTGTGGTAGATGGCAAGTTGCGTTTTGAACTGAACCGCTCTACCCTCAAAAAGGCCGATTTGAAAGTGTCTTCCAACCTACTTGGCCTGGCTATACTTGTGTAATTTTTTTGACTTTAATGCTTTTCACAATGAATAAATTAACCATAAGAACCCTTTTTCTGGCACTATGTGTATTTTCTTATACAGCCGGTTATGGGCAAGAAGATGATGCTTTCTCAGATTTTGACCTTGGGGAAGGCGAAAGTATTTATGACCTGAGTTTGGAAGAACTCATGAGTACAGACATCAGCTCTGTTTCAAAACGGTCTGAAAGCTTGTTTGAAACCCCATTGTCGGCTTCTGTGGTTTCACGGCAGGAAATCATGAACGCGGGAGCAACTTCTATCATGGAAGCCCTACGTTTGGTGCCCGGGGTGATTGTGCGGGAACATACCAACGGGTATTATGAAATTTTTATCAGGGGCGGGGAAAACCAGGTTGGAAATTCGTTCGTTCCCTATTTTTCCAATAGCACCACACTGGTGATGATTGATAGCCGTCCGGTATATAATTACCTGCAAGGCGGTACTTTTTGGGAAACCCTGCCCATTGACCTAAACGACGTAGAACGCATTGAAGTAGTGCGGGGCGCGATGACCGCTTCTTACGGGCCCAATGCCTTATCCGGGGTTATCAATATTATTACCCGAAAACCGAAAAACTACACCTTGTATTCGGTAGCGAATGCACAGTATGGTTCGTACAATACATTGGTTGCCAATGCCTCGGTAGGGTACAAATGGAACCGGAAAATCGACCTCACGATAAGCGGCAATTACCAGGGGCGCGACCGCTACCAAACTGATTATTACCAGTATGTAGGCGACCGTTTCGAGGACGATTCCTTACGTTCGGTGTTCGGTTCTTTACTCACCGATACCGATGCGAAATTTCCGAACCCAAAACGGGCAATGGACAAATATGGTATCAATGCATTTATGAATTACCAGCCGGTAGATAAGGTGAGCTTTTCGCTTTCTGCCGGGCATCAGAACTCCTGGGCGCAGCGGGTATATTCTGAAAATACCTCAACACCATTCAGCACGGCCGAGTCCAATACGTATTATACCGATTTGCGGGCTTCTGTGCATAATCTCTCCGCACAGTTCTCGTACCTTAGCGGAAAACAATCGCCTGCTTTGAGTACCTACGGGCTTACCTATGACCTCAGCACATTGGATGCTTTCATTGAATATGATTTTGTGTGGGGAGGAAAAGAAACCGGTTCGGAAAGCGCCAAAAACTTCGGCGAATTTGATGTGAACTTTTTGCCCGGCGGGCATAGCATTAGTTTGCGCCCCGGTATCAACTTCCGCAAGGCTGTGTACGATGACACCGATTACTGGCAGGAGGGGGAAGGTTTTATCAATGCACGGGGAGAGCTGAATACCTTTGCTGTTTCGGCCAAGCTGGATTACGACATCAAAAGCAAGTTTCGTTTTTCAACGGCTTTCCGGGTAGACCGCAACAACTTCCCCAAGGACAAAAATTATGTTTCCAACATTACGGCGATTAAGTATCATTTTAATGAAAATAACATCATTCGTGGGGCTTTCTCAAGGGCTTACCGGGGTGTTCAGATATTTGATACGTACAGTAATTTTAACATCCGCCCTGAGTTTGGCACACAACACTTTTTCTTTACCAACGTGATGAACCCCGCCCTGGCCCAGCAACTAATGGCCCAGTCGGCCAGTGAAAATGATGGCAATTCCCAAATTACTTATGACCAGGCTTATTACATTGCCTCAAACATGTGGCAGCGGGGCTATTACGATTTTCAGTTTTCTGGTAACCGCGACCTGGATTTGATGAAAGCCGATATGTTTGAATTTGGCTACCGGACCAAGCTGGGGACAAACTTTACGTTGGATATAGAAGCTTTTCATTCCATCACCAGCGATTTTGTGTACCCGCTTATCATGACGCCAGAAGATGAGCAAATTCCTGTAACCAATGTAGTGGGAACGGTGAATATTCCGGGTGTTGGAACTCAGCCTGCCCTGGAAGCAGCCCTGGTGGTAGAAAACCTGAATGATAACATTCCACTGAAAGTACGGCAAACCGGGGTAACCGTATCGGCCAATATCGTGCTGGGCAATGTACAAATCAAGCCTTTTGTAACTTACCAGCAAACCAGAAAAGACAATTACATGGCCGACCCCGACTCATATGTACTGATAAAAGACCATCCCGAAGAAGTAGCAGAAAGGATAAATGATAATGTGAAACATTATGGTACGCCTTCCTGGTTTGGGGGAGGGTATGTCAACTGGCGGATTAGCCCGAAGCTTAACTTCAATGTAAACCCGTATTTCTTTACCGAAAACACCCTGACGCATGACTTTACCCAGCTAGACCCGCCGCTGTCGGATGGCAGCCTGCCCGAAGGCACCGGAAGTATAGACATACCTGGCAAGTTGTTAGTAAATGCCAAGCTGGGCTATCGTCTCACCAAGCCGTTCCTGATGTTCATTTCGGCCCGCAACCTGTCGGTAAATCAAAGTAAGGAGTACTTCTTTACCGATACTGTTGAGCCATCTTTCCTGGTGGGCGCGAGTTTTGAGTTTTAATAAATATGCCGAAGGTGGGCCGGGCAGCAGAGGCATCCTTGTCTGCCTCGCCAGATATGGAAAGTTGTTGCTAAGTCTCATAAAAAATAAAAATGGGATGCTTTTTCAGGAGGCATCCCATTTTTACTTCAACCCTTCATACACTTTTTTCATAACCGCCGTTTTATCAGGATCATTTGCCACGGAGTGGCTGGTAAACATCATGACACCCGTGGCTTCGGCAGCCAAACCATAATTTAGTACATGCTCAAATTCGGCAGGTGAAATTACAGACGGGTCGTCATGGGCTTGTACAATGGGCCATACTTTGGGTGTTTTTCCCGCCGTGCTGCCGATACGTTCACAAAACCAGGTGATATTATCTTTCACCCATTCAGGAGTTTTTCCCATCCTGCCGTGGTATACCATAGGCGAGAAAACATCTGCAATTTCTTTAAGCATATCATAGTCAAGTCCTAAAATTCGACGACGGGCACCGTTGAATGCTTCGTCTTCCCACGGGCAATGATAAATGCCCAGGAGTGCACCGGGGCGTTCCTCCTGGACGATCACTTTCATATCCCTGGCCCATCCGGCAATGATACGGCATCTCCAGTCCTGCCAGGGTTGATCGTGATTTTTCAGTATCCAGCTTGCTTTTTCGGATGTGCTTCCCTCCGGTATCCCAATACCAGTGGCAGCCTGAAAAGTGGTGAGGCAATGTTCACAAAAGCAAGTTTCAGGAAGAATGGGCTCAGGCTCTTCAAACTGTGCATGCCAGTGTACATAATCCATCCAAACGCCATCTAACTCAAATTTTTGCAAAAGCGTTCTCAGCTGTTTCATGCGGTAGTGCCTGAAGCCTGGTTCAGTTGGGCACACGCCCATAAACCAGGAAGCAGCCTGTACTTTTTCTCCCTGCTCATTGATTGCCCAGGCTTCTGGGTGTTCTTTTACATAATTTTTTCCGTTCAGGGTGGCAAACTCGGCATACACTTTCTGCCCTTCTTTCCGGGCGCGTACCATCATTGCTTTGTCAATAGAGTGGCCACGTACAAAAATGGCATTTACGCCCAGTTGGTCCAGTGTCATTCCCTTTTCCCAAAAAGCATTGGGGCTTCCATAAATACCTCGTATTTCTACTGGTTGTTGCTGCCCAATACTTGCAAAGTGAACGAATATTGGCAGGATTATGAGCAACAAACGGGTGTGTGAAATTTTTGAAATTATCATCATTCTTTTTATTGATGTGATACGTAAAACCTGTTTTTTTTAGCCGGATTACCTAAGTTACAAATTTTGATTGTATATTGATGCAAGCTAACCCTTTTCCCTCAACTACAACCTGACCGAACCCAAGCCATGACCATCAACCCTGAAGACTACCTGAAAAACCGTCTGGACAATCAAATCAACTGGTATTCTAAAAAAAGCGCCAGCAATCAAAAGATGTTTAAAAGGTTGCAGATGATTACCATTATTACCTCCGTTTCTATTCCCTTTCTCTCAGGCTATTCCGATTTTCATCCGTCTATTAATATAATGATAGGAGTGATAGGAGTGCTCATCGCTGCCATCGCTGCTACGATGAGCCTGAACAAATACCAGGAAAACTGGTTGAATTACCGCACTACCTCCGAATCGCTCAAACATCAGAAGTATCTTTACCTTACGGGTACAGATCCCTATCATGAAGAAAATGCTTTCAACATATTGGTACAGCAGGTGGAGACGCTCATCTCCAAAGAGAACTCAACCTGGTCGCAACACATGAAAAAGCCGGTAGAAATGAAAAAATAGCAATGTTATGACCTAATGCAGTGGCAGCAGCAGTTTTTTTTACTGCCACCTGCCGCTGCTACTGCTACTGCCTACTCCTCATTTTATACTTGAAAGAACACTAATATTCTGTTATACAATTGAAATATATGATATTATTAATAAATTAAGGGTATAATTTTTTATTGCTTTCAACCTACCTCAACTGCCATGGAATTTGAAAAGCATGCATTCATCAGCTATGCACATGACGACAATAAGCCATTAAGCAAAAATGACAAAGGGTGGATATCTAATTTTCATGCTTCTCTTGAAATCTTTATAACCTGGAAATTGGGTAAAAAGCCACGTATTTGGAGAGACCAAAAATTACAGGGTTCGGATATTTTTTCTGATGAAATTGTGCAACAGTTTCCCAAAACAGCCTTGCTCATCTCAGTGGTTACTCCCTGTTATATCAACTCTGAATGGTGTACCAGAGAAATCAAAGAATTTTGTAATTCTGCTGCCCATAACATTGGAATACGAATAGGGAACAAATCTCGAATTTTAAAAGTACTGAAGACCCCGGTGGAAAGGAATAAGATCCCGCCTGAAATGGAAGGCACACTAGGCTATGAGTTTTACAAGCTGGATGAAAATGGTCCGCCCATTCAATTCAATAAATGTTTTGGTGAAGATGCCGAAAAGGAATTTTTGAAGAAGGTAGATGATCTGGCCCATGAAATTACGGGAATTATTAAACTCTTGGACACAAGTGAAGCTGACGAGCCAGTAAAAAACACAGCATCTTCTTCACTGACTAAGCAAAAAGTCACTTCCATATATGTTGCGCAAACCAGTTATGACCTTAATTCAGAAAGAGACCTGATCATCCGGGAACTCAAAGCCTATGGATATAATGTGTTTCCCGATAAAAACTTATCTTCTGAAGAAGAAGAGTTGGGTCAGGAAGTGGCGCAATATCTTGATCATTGCCAACTTTCTGTGCATTTGGTGGGTAAATTGTATGGAGGGATTCCGGATGGGCCTACCCAAAAGTCTGTCAACGTGCTGCAAAATGAAATAGCGGCATTGAAGAGCAAAGCAACCGGCCTGCCCCGCATCATTTGGATGCCACACGGGTTACAATTTAATGATGAAAGACAGCAAGAATTTGTGACCCTGTTGAATGAGGATGAAACCACCCATTATGGAGCGGATGTAATAAAAGGCTCCATAGAAGATTTGAAAGCAGCATTGAAAGATAAAATCAAACAGTTGGAAAATCCGGTGGAAAAGAAGGAGCCTACAGATGATGAGAAAAAAGTTTACCTCATCTGCGATGCCCAGGACCGTGAACTTACTTTGCCGCTCCGGAAATACCTGATCTCCCAAAATTTTGAAGTTACCATTCCATTGTTTGAAGGAGACCCTTCCGCTATACGGGAAGACCATGAAGAAAACCTGCGGAGTTGCGATGCTTTGATCATCTTTTATGGAAAAGGGGATGAGGCCTGGAAAAGGAGTAAAGTCAACGAACTCAAAAAGATGAACGCTTATAAAAGAGACAAACCCCTGCTGGGCAATTACACTTATTTGGCCGAACCCGGCACGATGGATAAGAGAGAACTTGTGGAACTGGACATGCCCAATGTCATTAATGGTCTTGAAGGGTTTTCCCCCGATATTATGCGGGATTTTATGAAAAAAGTAGCGCAACCTGCTTAACATGATCCACACTGAAGTTAATACCAATCCTTATCCTGGTCTTCGCCCTTTTCATGAAGATGAAAACCACCTGTTTTTCGGAAGGGAATCGCAGGTGGATGAACTGATCAATAAATTAAGTACGAATAAATTTCTGGCGGTGGTAGGCACCTCTGGCAGTGGAAAATCTTCCCTGGTCAATTGCGGCCTTTTTCCAGCCCTGCATGGGGGATATATGACCTCGGCCGGCTCAGCCTGGAGGGTTGCCGTATGCAGGCCCGGCAATGATCCTATTCGGGAAATGGCTTATGCCCTGACCAAAAAAGGGGTTCTCTTCCAGCAGGAAATGATCGGTGAGATTCCCCTTTCTTCTATCATCCTTACTAATCTGGAAAGAAGCGAGCTGGGTCTGGTGGAAACCTATCACCAAGCCAGGTTACGTCCCAATGAAAATCTATTGGTAGTGGTTGACCAGTTTGAAGAGCTGTTCAGGTTTCGAAAATTAAGAAATGATTTTCAGCAGCCCCAAAGCGACAATTCAGACGATGCCACGGCTTTTGTCAATCTGTTTTTAACCGCCTCCCAACAAACAGAAGTACCTATTTATGTGGTCATCACCATGCGGTCCGATTTTCTCGGGGATTGTTCTGCCTTCAGAGGATTGCCCGAAGCGATCAATCAGGGGCAGTATTTAGTACCCCGTATGAAGCGAAGTGAAAGAAAAAGAGCTATTGCCGGTCCCATAGAAGTGGCGGGTGTCCGTCTTACCGACAGGCTGCTCATGCGGCTTGTCAATGATGTGGGGGATTATCCGGACCAGCTGTCCATCCTCCAGCATGCGTTGAACCGAACCTGGGCGGAGTGGGAAAAAGAAGGTGAAACTGATCAATCAATAGACCTGGAACATTATGACAAGATTGGTACCATGGCGGCGGCCCTGGATCAGCATGCCGAATGTACCTATCATGAATTAAAAACCGCCCGGGCCAAGAAGATCTGTGAAAAAATGTTCAAAGCCCTTACCGAAGTAGGCATGGACAGCCGGGGGGTGCGCCGCCCCACAAAATTGGGTAAGCTGTGTGAAATCATTGAAGCCAAGGAAGAAGAGGTAAAAGCAGTGATTGATGTTTTCAGAAAACCCAGCCGCTCTTTTCTTATGCCTCCCGCCGATCGTACTTTAGATGAAGAAACCATCATTGATATTTCGCATGAAAGTTTTATGCGAATCTGGAAAAGGCTGGTGCAATGGACGGAAGAAGAACAGGGATCGGTGCGCACCTATCGGTACATATCAGATGCTGCCCTATTGTATAAGGAGGAAAAATCTTCCCTGCTGGGCAATCCTTATCTGCAATATGCCCTGAACTGGAAAAAAACACAAAAGCCCAATGCGGCCTGGGCATCCCGTTATGATAACAACTTTGAAGAAGTCCTCGGTTTTCTGCATAAAAGCAAAGAAAACTGGCTGAAAGAAGAGGAAGAGAAGAAAAACCGGGAAATGCTGGAACAGCAACGCAAAGAAGAAGAACAAAAACGGAAAGCGGAAGAAGAGCGAAGAAAAAACGAGATTAAACGGACCCGGCAACTGATTGTGATTGTAAGCCTGGCAGCCGTCATTTCCCTGGGGTTTGCTATTTATGGCTTTAAACAAAAAAATAATGCCGAAGATTATAGTAAACAACTGGAGGAAAACGAGAAAAAAATCATCCAGTACTTTGGCAACTCGGTAGATTTAGACCAGATCATTCTGGTAAGCTCGCTGCTAGACACCATTCAACAGATGGAAATTGCAGGTACAACCGATGCTGCATTGCGCAGTAGGTACGAAAATCTCGTCAATGGTTATCAGGATTACCTGAGTGAAGACTCTATTCGTTCTTACAATAACAAAATTCGTTTATTAGGTAGTTTTGAAAGTTTTTTATCGCAAGATGAAAGTGGTACTGTACCTATCAGTCGGAAATTAAGCAACTGGAAAGAATTTGTTGCTTATCCAAGAAATACACCCCAGAGAGACTCGGCCTTAATTAATAAAATACCTTACTATGAAAACTACATTGCCGAAAATGCTACGATCTTGAATGAGGAGGACTTCGTTACTGCCAGCAGCATCCAGAGTGATATGAGTATGCCTATAGTTAATACCGATATTTTCAACCCCGGTACTGTTTATATGTGGGTCAGGGTCAATGCTCCCAAAGAGGAAAAACTAACTGTCAAATGGTACTCAGACGGGCAGGTATTGAATACGGGCGATGTTGTCATTGATGTACCCAATACGACGGATCGGGGCTTCCGCATCCGATACCCCCAAACCTATAACAGTTCCCGCATTGGTAAGCATAATGAAGTCCGCCTGTACAATGGCAATAATGATCTGATTGGCCGGAAGGTATTTGAGATTAAAGACGAGAATACCAAATTGTCAGATGTGAAAACCAATTAGTACACGCTCAAATATATTTCCGGATACATCCGTTCCGGGAGCACACTTAGAGGAAGAGGCAATGTATTTATAAGCAGATTGAGGCACTCATTTCAGGGAACTCAAATGGGTTGTCAGAATGAAAAGGCTAATAAAACAGAAAAAAACAGGGATATGATAGTATAATCTCTTTGTAAAATTGTAATATTCAATATTATTTATAAAATTAGGTCATAATTTTTTTGCTTTCAACCTACCTCAACTGCCATGAATTTTGAAAAGCACGCATTCATCAGCTATGCGCACATCGACAACAAGCCTATCAGCGAAGATGACGAAGGCTGGATTTCCGACTTTCACGCTTCTCTCGAGTCTTTGGTGAGCATGAAACTGGGAGAAAATGTCAGGATTTGGAGAGATAACAAATTGAAGGGTGCTGACATTTTCTCTGATGAAATCGTACAGCAGTTTCCCAAAACAGCCTTGCTCATTTCAGTGATCACGCCCCGGTATATCAACTCCGAATGGTGTGTGAAAGAAATCAGGGAGTTTTATAATTCTGCTTCCCAGAATTTGGGTGTAAGAATAGGCAACAAATCCAGGATTTTAAAAGTACTGAAAACGCCTGTGGAAAGGGATAAAATTCCGCCTGAAATGGAAGGCTCGCTGGGTTATGAGTTTTATAAGCTGGATGAAAACGGGCGCCCAAAAGAATTCAACAAATTATTTGGAGGAGATGCGGAACAAGCTTATCTGAACCGGGTAGACGACCTTGCCTATGACATTCAGGAAATTATCAATCTCTTAGTCAAAAGTGAAGCTAAGGAAGCTGCAAAAGGCGATGCGCAGCCATCTTTGCCTGCCACACAAAATGTTACTTCCGTGTATGTTGCACAAACCAGCTACGATCTTGCTTCGGAAAGGGATCTGATTATCCGGGAACTCAAAGACCACGGTTATGAGGTATTTCCAGATAAAAACCTGTCCATTGTTGAAGATGAATTTACGCAGGAAGTGGCCCAATATCTTGACCAATGCCAACTGGCTATACACCTTATAGGGAAATCGTATGGAGGTATTCCGGACGGCCCGGCACAAAAATCGGCCAATGCATTGCAAAATGAAATAGCAGCAGTAAAAAGCAAAGAAACCGGCCTGCCCCGCATCATTTGGATGCCCCAACATTTGCAGTATAATGATGAAAGACAACAGCAGTTTGTTACCCAAATCAATGAAGACGAAACTGCCCAGTTTGGCGCAGATGTAATAGAAGGGTCTATAGAAGATTTGAAAGCGGCATTACATGATAAAATAGAGCAGCTTGAAAACCCGGCAGATAATAAAGCAGACACCCTGGATGATACGGAGAGAAAAATCTACCTGATTTGCGATGCCCGTGACCGCGAACTCACCCTCCCATTGCGGAAACACCTTATTTCTCAACATTTTGAAGTGACTATCCCATTGTTTGAGGGCGATCCTGCTGCCATACGGGAAGACCAGGAGGAAAATTTGCGTACCTGCGATGCGGTGATTGTTTTTTATGGAAAAGGAGACGAAGCCTGGAAAAGAAGCAAGCTGAACGAGTTAAAAAAGATCAATGCTTATAAAAGGACGAAGCCACTGTTGGCCAACTACCTCTACCTGGCCGAACCCAGCACGATTGACAAAGTAGAGCTTGTAGAACTGGATACACCTAATGTCATTAACGGCATAGCAGGTTTTTCAGCGGATATTATGCAAGATTTTATGAAAAAACTGGCCCAGCCCGCTTAATATGTAATTTTATCATAAGGTGGCTTTATAAGCTGCTATAGTTAATTAATATGAAAAGACTTCGTTCAAAAGTCTGATTTGATAAGCTTCCGCTAACAATTTGCTATACCTCATTTTAATATGATCCACACTGAAGTTAACACCAATCCGTTTCCAGGCCTTCGCCCATTTAATGAGGATGAAAATTACCTCTTTTTTGGAAGGGAGTCGCAGGTGGATGAACTCATCCATAAATTGAGTGCCAACAAATTTTTGGCCGTAGTAGGCACTTCAGGCAGCGGAAAATCTTCCCTGGTTAATTGTGGGTTGTTTCCTGCTTTGCACGGGGGGTACATGCCATCGGCCGGCTCAAGCTGGCGCATTGCCAAGTTCAGGCCCGGCCATGATCCGGTACGGGAAATGGCCCTGGCTTTGGCGGAAAAAGGCGTGCTTTTTAATAAAGATAAGATGGGGGCAATTCCATTATCTTCTATCATCATGACCAACCTGCAAAGAAGCAAGCTGGGCCTGACAGAAACCTACAAACAGGCTCGCCTTGCACCCAATGAAAACTTGCTCGTTGTAGCCGATCAGTTTGAAGAATTGTTCCGGTTCAGGAAATTAAGAAAAGATTATCAGGCAAACGGAAGCGGCCACCTGGACAATGCCTCGGCTTTTGTAAACCTGCTTTTGTCAGCAGCACAGCAAACAGAAGTGCCTATTTATGTGGTCATTACCATGCGGTCTGACTTTCTGGGTGATTGCTCAGCCTTTAGGGGATTGCCGGAGGCCATCAACCAGGGGCAGTATTTGGTGCCCCGCATGAAACGGAGCGAGCGAAAAAAAGCCATTGCCGGGCCTATAGAAGTAGCCGGTGCCGGCCTTACAGACAGGCTGCTCATGCGGCTTGTGAACGATGTGGGGGATAATCCTGATCAGCTTTCCATTTTACAACACGCATTGAACCGTACCTGGGCCGAGTGGGAACAAGAAGGGAAGCCAGACCAACCTATTGATCTGGAGCATTATAATAAAATTGGCACCATGTCCGCCGCCCTGGATCAGCATGCCAACAGGGCGTATAAAGAACTGGAAACTGCCCGGGCCAAGAAAATATGTGAAAAGATGTTCAAAGCCCTCACTGATGTGGGGTTGGACAGCCGGGGCGTGCGCCGCCCTACCAAATTGGGCAAGCTTTGTGAAATTATTGAAGCCAAAGAAGAAGAGGTAGTAGCGGTGATTGATGTTTTCAGAAAACCCAGCCGTTCTTTCCTCATGCCCCCTGCAGGCCGCCCGCTGGACAAAGAAACCATCATTGATATTTCGCATGAGAGCTTTATGCGCATCTGGAAAAGACTGATCAAATGGACAGAGGAAGAGCAGGAATCGGTGCGTACCTACCAGCGTTTGTCAGACGCGGCCATGTTGTACAAGCAGGGGAAATCTTCTTTGCTGGGCGATCCATATTTACAGTTTGCCCTGAACTGGAAAAAAACACAAAAGCCCAATGCTGCCTGGGCGTCCCGCTACGATGACAACTTTGATGAGGTACTCAATTTTCTACAAAAAAGTAAAGAAAACTGGCTGAAAGAAGAGGAGGAAAGAAAGACCAAGGAAATGCTGGAGCAGCGCAGGAAAGAAGAGGAACAAAAAAGAAAAGAAGAAGAACAGCGAAAAAAAACCCGAAGGGCACGGCAACTGGCCCTTATTGTAGGCGTGGCGTTTCTCGTTTCGGCGGGGTTGGCCATTTGGGGTTACATACAGAAAGCAAATGCAGAACAAGCCGCAAAAGATGCCAAAGCTTACAGCGACAAACTGATAGAAAACGAGAATAAAATCAAACAGTATTTTGGAGGCTCGGTAGATTTGGACAAGATCATCATGGTAAGCTCATTACAAGATAGCATTCGGCAAATGGAAACAAACGGCACTACCGATGCAGCCTTGCTGGGCATGTACCAAAACCTCCGCGATAATTATGCAGAATACCTCAAGGATTCCCTTCCTGCCATCAATAAAAAAATCAGGCTACTTGGCAGTTTTAATAGTTTATTGGAACAGAAAAACAGCAATATAGTTCCCTTTGGAGAGCTGATAAACAATTGGAAAGAGTTTGTGTCTTACAAGAGAAAAACCCCTCAAGCAGACTCGGCTATGGCCATGGAGGCTACCGTGGAGGCTTATGCTGCCCAAAATGCCACTATTTTGGATATGGAAGACTTCATTACCACCAAAAGCATTCCGGGGGATATGAGCATGCCCACGGTTACCACCAATATTTTCCAACCGGGTACTATTTACTTGTGGGCCAGGGTAAATGCCCCCAAGGAGGAAATATTAACCGTAAAATGGTATTCTGACAAGCGGCCACTAAATTCTGATGAAATTATTATTGACGTGCCCAATACTACGGAACGGGGCTATCGCATCCGGCACCAGCAAACCTATACCCGCGAACGCATTGGCAAAGCAAATGAAGTCCGTTTATACAATGGCAACAATGACCTGATTGGGCGAAAGGTATTTGAGATTATTGGCTACTGATGTTAATGCTCCGTCGCAGAGTGGCGCTGCCTCTTCGAAGGTTGTGGCATGGGAAGCAGGAATCGTTTGGGTTTGTAAAATCGGACTAATTATCTGTGTTGCCTACTTCTTTCCAATAGGCCCGGGGTGTTTTTCCCGTCGTTTTCTTAAAAAAAGTATTGAAAACGGTTTTAGAATTAAAACCACTCTCATAGGCAAGCGCCAGAATGGTAAGGTGCTGCTGGGCCGGATCAGCAGCTTTTAATTTAAAAGCTTCCAGGCGGAAAGCGTTGACATATTCTGCAAAGTTTTTATTGAAGCCTTCATTGAGTAATTGCGACAAATGATTGGGTGGGATATGCATGAGTTGGGCCAAACTACGGAGCGTCAAATTAGCATCAAGATATGGTTTTTCCTCCTGCATCAGCTGCTCCAGCTGTTGGCGGTATTTTGCTAAAAGCTCTTTGCTGAATAATGATTTTTTGTATTTTCTTTTAGATGCCTCAAACGTGGTTTTTTTGCCCAGTATCTGTAGCATCAGGTCCTGAAAGCGATGGCTTGGGCGGAGTGGTTTAAGGATAGGCTCAATGTTCAGGTATACCATCATGGGTAAGCGGTAAGCAATGCCTTGTTCTATTAATTTGAAAACTGCTTCTTGTTTGCCCAGCATTGTCTGGCACGAAATCAGCAGGTTCATTGCTCTTTCCATCAAATCAGTATGTAAAAACGCTTCCAGTTTTGAGATGCCCGCTTCGGCCCGCACGGTATCGCCCAAAGCTGCGTAGGCCAGTGTTGTACCTCCTAATTTTAACAGGTCGCCCGGCTCATCAGGAGGTAGTTTTTGAAAGAAGGCCATGCCTTCATCGGTACGCCCTGATAACAACAAAGCTTGCCCCAAGTATAAAGAGGAGATAGAAAAGTTAGCCTTCAAGGCTATACTTTTTTCAAAACAGGCAATTGCTTTTTCATACTTTTCCTCAACATAAAATATAAAACCCTTCAGGTGATAATTGATTTCAGAAAAAGGGTCGATTTGAAGTGCTGTTTCTATATAATTGATAGATGCTTCAAATTTTCCTTCAGCTACCAGTGTGCACGCCATGGTTTGGTAAAAATCAACAACAGGCCGTGCTTCCAGGGCTTTGTTCAAATGCCGGTAGGCACCGGCTAAGTCCCATTTTTGTAAAAAACAGATCCAGGCCAGGTGAAGTTGGCATTCCGGTAACTCTTCGTTTAACTCGATGGCTTTATCCAGAAAGGGTTTCCCTTTGGCAAAAGCCTCGCCGGCCGGTATCAGCCCAATTGTGCCGAGTAAAGTGTAACCCAGATGTATTCCTAAATGGGCTAAAGGAAAATCGGGCTGGACTTTAATGACTTCCTGTAGTATTGAAAGCCCTTTTTCAATATCAGGCTTGGTCATCTTCAGTAAATGATACCTGCTTTTTAAATAGCTTTTATAGGTTTCAACAGGCACTTCTGGTGCATCTACCAGGTGGTCATCTATCTCGATATGTCCGATATGCTCCCGCAGTTTGTCGGCAATCAAAAGGCTGATCTCATCCTGAACTGCAAAAATATCATCTACAGACCGGTCAAAAGTCTCGGACCAAAAATGAAAATCATCCATAACATCAATCAGCTGAGCCGTTATCCGCATTTTGTTGCCGGCTAAGCGAATACTACCTTCCAAAATGGTGGAAACATTGAGCTCCAGACCAATTTTTGGTATGGGAATATTTTTATTTTTGAAAAAGAAAGAAGATGACCTGGAGGTAACTTTCAGGTTATTGATTTTTGATAAAGCGTTGATGATTTCTTCGGTCATGCCATCACTAAAGTATTCATTATCCTGATTGGCACTCATATTAACAAAAGGAAGAACAGCAATAGATTTCGTTTGCTTTTTTTGTTTCCCTTTAAGCTCTGCACGTGCCGGAACTTTTATCCCCTCATTGGTTACCGAAAAGATTTCAACAGGATGTGAAACGTTTTTAAACTCAAAATACCCTAGCGAGAGTGTCGAAATTTGGTGCTGGTTTTTGAGTTCATCGTTTAACTTACCAGAAAGCAGAATTGCTCCGGCAACACCCATGCTTTCAATACGGGAAGCTAAGTTTACCCCATCACCGTATATTTCTGTTCCATCAAACACGATATCTCCCATATGCAAACCAATGCGTAAGGGGACAGATGCTGCTTTGTCTAATGCCTTTTGAATAGCAATGGCACATTCTACCGCCTCCACACCACTTTGAAAAACACTGAGCGTGCCATCTCCAAAATATTGCAATATTTCTCCATGGTACACTGCATGGTACCGTTGAAATTCTTGCCGGTGGTGTGCTCTTAAGTTTGCTGCAGCATGTTCATCCTGTTGCATCAAAGCGGTATACCCAACAATGTCAGTAAACATGATGGCAGCGAGCCGGCGGGTCTTTTGGTTTTTCATAGCAGCATCAAACCTGGGGTAGTTTTTTTCAGGTAAAGGATTGTATATTTAGTTGACTTACCAAAGGTTAAAAGTACAATAATTTCTAAACTTTAGCTTGAAAGGTTACTTATTAAAGAAACTGGAGCCAATTGTGATGAGGTAGGAATTAAAGTTTTGGTTTTCAATTTACAAGACAGGGGAATAGGTCAGTCCTATATTGCCAATTACCTGTCCTCCTTCTTTGATAAAGATGGTTGGGTTTTTTCCAGTTATTTTTTTGAAATCATTGATAAAATGTGCCTGATCAAAATAGCCACACTGATGGGTAACGCTTAATAAATCCATGGTTTGGTTATTATTAAGCAGTTGCAGCACCTCGTTTATCCTTGTGATGCGCAGGTAGTGTTTTGGGCTAATCCCTACCTTATCTTTAAACTCCCGCTCCAGGTGGCGCTGGCTGATACACACTTTGTCAGAAAGCTCTTCCATCTTTATGCCATTGGTGTTTCTTATGATTTCAGCAGCCAGGTTAACATAGTTTTTGTTATGCTTACGTTTTGCCAGGTTTTTTAGCAAATGGCTTTCTGTGTGCCTAACCATTCCGGAAATGTTCTTTTCTTCTCTTAACCTATTGCAGAAATCATGAAATTCATGGCCTAGCACAGCCGTTATGTCTTCGTAACGTCCCTTCAATACGGATGCAGGTACGCCAAATATGTTATAAAATCCCTCTGGCTTAAAACGAATAGAAAATGTTTTTACAAGTCCATGAAAATGCACTTCGTATGGTTGGGTATAGAGGCCAATAATTAAATAATTAGGGCTTTGTGACCATTCGTGGCCATTGTAAAGTTCACAATGCAGGTTGTTGAGATGAAAAATCAACTCAAGGCAGCCATTCGGAATTATTTGCATAGAAAAACTTTCGGAAGCATGGGCATTAAAGCTACCTTCCCAGTACAAATCTACAAATGGGCCCAGGCTCCGGCTTGGCTTGTATTCTTTTATCAGGATGCTCATACGATAAACTGAACTGTAATAATCTGAAGATAAGTTAGGGGTTCATCGTGATAAAACCAAAATGCTATCCCAAACGACTCTTTCAAAACTATTTGAGCAGGAAATGTATTTTATCAATAGGAGACCGTTTATCTGTTTCCATCCCAGATTTCTTGCATAACCAGGTTCAGGTCTTTTAATGCCTGGCTACAGTTGCCCGTGAATGAAGAACCATGCATGGTAGCCAGTGTTCTTGGTTGAAGGTCTGCCAATGCATTCAGTAATTTTTCGCTTTGGTGGGTATAAGGCGTATATCCCATCAGTGGCCCCTGTTCATATTCAAGCATTGAATCTTTGTGTGACGCTAAAATATCTTTATCTGTTACATCCTTTACATTGCCATTTTGATGGAATAAATCAGAGCATAGAAGGGTGCCATTTATTTCCTCATACATTACGCCTGCATCCCAACCATGGGGTAGGTGAGGCGTTCTTATAAAACGATAATGGTGCTTTCCTGTATGTAATACATCATTACTTGCCATGGCATGGACAGGTCTTATTGCAAAGTCACTCATATTAATAAGGGCCCCTACTTCGCTGCAAACTGCCTTAGCATTGGGAGCTATTTGTAGCCATTCGTTGAGTGCCCCGCACTCATCTACCTCAAAATGACTAAACCCAATCCACCTAAGCTGAGAAGGAGGCAGGATTTTACTTACAGCTTCTGACACCATAGGAAACATTTGTTTCATGCCTGCGTGGTACAGCATGGGTTCATCATCTTTGATTAAAAAATGATTGAATTGCAAATTAAATTCTTGAACAAAGACCGAAATCCGATAAACGTCCGGAGCTATTTCTGACACATTAAGCATAACTTTTCATATTTTTAATGATGAAGATTAAACCAAAGGTATTTCATGAGAAATAAGCATGATTGTAAAAAATCGACATAATAATATTTGTTTCCATTTTCTGTTTCTCTTCCCTTCTTTTGATACTCACCATTTTTTTGGATAATTTTCCGCTTATAAACATAGCTAGATACTAGAACTAGATACTAGAAATTGGATACTGAAACCAGAACCCAGTATCCAGAAACCAGAACCTAACCATAAAACCATGGCCGCAGCCTATAAACTTTACAAAACAACCGAAGGCATCCTGATAGATGACGGACAGCGACAGTATATTTTAACCGATATGAGCTGGGACGCGTTCGTCAACCGCGACGGATTGTACCAGGAGATAGCCAATACAGTAAAAACCCTGGCACCTACCGAAAGGGCGCAGGAGCTCATACAAAACAACCTGCTTCCACCCATTGGCCAGCAGGAAGTGTGGGGCTCGGGGGTTACCTATTACCGCAGCCGTTCTGCCCGTATGGAAGAATCAAAAGATGCTGGTGGTGGCGATTTTTACGACCGGGTGTACGATGCCGAACGTCCTGAGCTTTTCTTTAAATCTACCCCGGGGCGGGTAGTAGGTACGGGCGGTAAAGTACGCATCCGCAAAGATTCCACCTGGGATGTGCCTGAACCTGAGCTTACCCTGTTCATTACTGCCAAAGAAAAAATCGTGGCTTATACCATTGGCAACGATATGAGTTCCCGCAGCATTGAAGGGGAAAACCCCCTGTATTTGCCACAAGCCAAGTCTTATGATGGCAGTACTGGCCTTGGCCCCTGCCTGTATGTACCAGAAAATCCTTTACCGCCCGAAACACAAATTAGCCTGGAAATTAACAGAAATGGACAACAAATGTTTCAGGAAAGTATTCCCATCAGCGAAATGAAGCGGGCGCATGAAGAACTGGTCAGCTTTTTATTCAGGGAATGTACTTTCAAAGAAGGATGCTTTCTGATGACAGGAACGGGCATCATTCCAGAGAATGAATTCACCCTTCAGTCGGGCGATGAAATCAAAATATCAGTAGACCATATCGGAACACTGGTAAATTACGTAGAATAGTGAGAAGTCCGAAGACCGGAGACGGAAGACCGAAGTATTTTACTCTGGTCTTCAGTCTTCCGTCTTCGGTCATAAATAAACAATCAACCATCAACTTTAAACATGGAACTAACCGGACAACAATTCATAGGCAATCAACAATCTAATCAGAATAGCAAAACCTTTCAGGCAGTGAACCCTAGCACAGGAGAAAGCCTGGAAACTAATTTTCATGAAGCCACCACAGGAGAAGTAGATGAAGCTGTGCAAAAAGCTGAAAAAGCTTTTCAGGTTTACCGCAAAAAAAGTGGAGTGGAAAAAGCCGGGTTTCTGGATAAAATCGGAGAGGAAATTATGAACCTGGGTGATGCGCTCATTCAGCGTTGCATGCAGGAAACCGGCCTGCCCGAAGCCCGCCTGCAAGGCGAAAGAGGCCGTACGGTGAACCAACTTAAGCTTTTTGCCCAACTCCTGCGCGAAGGCTCCTGGGTAGATGCCCGCATCGATACCGCCCAGCCCGATCGCCAGCCTTTGCCCAAGCCCGATGTACGCCAAATGCACATTGCCCTGGGGCCGGTAGGTATTTTTGGGGCAAGCAATTTCCCCCTGGCTTTTTCTGTAGCGGGAGGTGATACAGCTTCGGCACTGGCAGCAGGTTGTAGCATTGTTGTAAAAGCCCACCCGGCCCACCCGGGAACTTCAGAAATGATAGGCCGGGCCATCGTCATGGCCGCGGAGGCAGAAGGCATGCCCGAAGGGGTGTTTTCTTTGGTTCATGGGGCTTCTCATGAAGTAGGCATGGCCATTGTGCAGCATCCGTTGATTAAGGCTGTTGGGTTTACAGGTTCATTCCGGGGTGGCAAAGCATTGTACGATGCAGCCGTTAAGCGGGAAGAACCTATCCCGGTTTATGCCGAAATGGGCAGCATCAACCCCGTATTTGTATTGCCCGGCGCTTTGAAAGAAAGAGGTGAAAAAATCGCGCAAGGGCTGGCCGGTTCGGTAACCCTGGGTGTGGGACAGTTTTGTACCAACCCGGGCGTAGTGATGGCACTACAATCCGATGAAGCAGAAAGCCTGATATCAGAAACGGGCAAACATTTATCAGAAGCAGCGGCGGGTACCATGCTTACCGCCGGTATCAAAAAAGCATATACTTCCGGCGTAGAAAAATTCAAAGGCGTAAGTGAAGTAGCTGTGGTAGCCAATGGCAAAGGTGAAGAAGGAGAAAGCAAAGGGCAGGCTCACATTTTGCGGACAACGGCCACCAATTTTTTGCAACACCCCGAGCTTTCTGAGGAAGTATTCGGGCCGTCTACGCTGGCAGTTTCGGCCAATAGCAAAGAAGAATTGCTGAAAGTTGCCCAAAACCTGGACGGACACCTCACCGCCACCATCCATGGCACAGAAGAGGATTTGGAAGAATTTTCTGAGCTTGTTGCTGTTTTGGAAAGAAAGGTAGGACGCCTGCTTTTCAATGGTTTCCCCACAGGCGTAGAAGTGTGTCATTCTATGGTGCATGGCGGGCCATACCCGGCTACTACTGATTCCCGGACCACTTCAGTAGGTACGGCTGCCATTGTACGTTTTGCTAGGCCACTGTGTTATCAGGATTTCCCTCAATCACTTTTACCCGAAGAATTGAAAAATGAAAACCCTTTGGAAATCTGGCGTTTGGTGAATGGGGAATTTACCAGAGATAAAGTATAATTTTACTCAATTATATAATTGAATAATACCATCGAAACCCTCCAGATTTTACGCAAAAATTCCGCATAATATGCATTATTATTGCTGAAATCTGGAGGGTTTTATCGTAGAAAATATAAATCAAAAACCTTTGAACATAGCAATAATTTTTGATATGGATGGCGTGATTGTAGATAATCACCCTTTCCACATGAAAGCCTGGTTACAATTTTTTGCTGATCATGACATTCCCATGACGGAAGAAGAATACAAACAACAAATCAACGGACGCCCTTTGGCCGACATCATTCCCAGATATTTTGGAAAAGAATATACCCCTGAGATGTCGCAAAAGCTGGGAGAAGAAAAAGAGACAGCTTACCGGGAGATATACAAAGATGATATTGTGCCCACGCCCGGACTGGTAGCATTTCTGGAAATGCTGGAAGAAAAAAATATACCCAAAGCCATCGCTACCTCGGCCCCTCCCAGCAATGTTGAGTTCACTTTAGGAAGCACCGGACTGAAAAAGTACTTTCCCATCATCACCGATGACTCCATGATTACCAAAGGGAAACCTGATCCGGAAGTGTACTTAAAATCGGCTGAGCAGCTGCACACACCGCCCGAACGTTGCATTGTGTTTGAAGACGCTATTTTGGGCATCCAGGCTGGGAAAAACGCCGGAATGAAAGTCGTAGGGCTTGCCACCACCCACCAACGGGAAGAACTGGAATACACCGATTACATCATCGACAATTTTGAAGGGCTTACTTTGGAGAAACTTGTGGAGAAACTCTCAATGTAGAAACCAATGGTCTGACCGCTTTCTCAAGATGTACAAGAGCGGTTTGACCAATTCAAAACTACGAAATCATCACAAAATATAGCACCAATGGAAACAAAGCGCCGCTGGTAACCCCGGCATTGAACACAAATTCGGGGTAGCGGTTGGTGAAAAACGAACCCGCCACGGAAGATAGCAGCAGGGCAATAAGCACAAAGGAAAAAAGGTTGTACACACTGTAATGGGGCGGAAAGGTGCGGGTATTCCCTTTCCGTTGCAATTCCACTTTCGTGGCAATGTTAAAAATTGGTGTGATAGACGCATTCACCGTATCGCCGGGCGCAATGTAATTGTACTTTTCGCTATCCAGCAGAAATTCACACTGGGCCGTACGCACCGTCAGCACTGGATTGGCGCTGGCACTGGCTCCTATCAGTTGCCCTATGGACATTTGCCTCACCACCTCATTCACATAAGTGCGGGCGCTGAAATAGTCAAACACCAAAGAAAGGCAGAATATCAGCGTAAAAATGGAAATGTAGCGGGCATACTTAGCGTAATAGGCAAAATCTACGTTGGACCGTAATTTTGGTCTTTTCCCAGGGGTAGGCACTGTTTGTTTGGGAAGGGCGTTCAGTTCTTTTTGCAAAAAATGAATGTCGTACAAGTAATTATAGCTGGCTCTTCTTTCCGGGTTGCCCAGCACCTGGTAAGCTTCATAAATTAACAGAAAAACCTGCTGCGCCTCAGGGGCCGGATTGCGGTCAGGATGATACAGTAATACCAGTTGCCGGTATGCTTTTTTGATAGCATCCGCATTGGCTTCCCTGGGTACTTCCAATATTTCATAATAATCCAGCATGTACTCCCGGCTTTAAAGATTTGCAGTAGTAAAATACACTTCTCTTTTCATATTCGCAATAGGTTTAATGAGGTGAATTTTTGATAGAGATTATTGGAAGTCGTCATTTTTTGTTGGAACGGCCTTTATAACACATTAATGCCTTCATTCTTAGTTTATTATTGGTTATTTTAAGGAAAGCTTTTTTCACGAATACATCAAGCCATGAAAGTTTCAACAACCAAGCTGCTGCCCTCAAGTAACGAGTTAGTCGGAATTCTAAACTGGGAATTTTCTGATCGTTATACCTTTGACCTGTTTGGCCTGGGTGCAGAGAAAAGCATCATTGTTCAGAAATCCACTTTCATTGGGGTTCAAATTTCAAAAAGAAGCAATGAAATTTCCATTGAAGGGGTATCTCCATCAACAATTAGTCGGGTTATACTTTTTGCAGATAGTCTGTTTTTTGGACTTATGGGGTGGGCAGTTCAGGATTTACTTTTTGGTGTGGAATGGAAAAAACTTGAAAAAGAGATAGGGTTTTTTCTGAAAAAGAAATACAATTGAATTCTTTACCCAATATCCCCTGCATTCTGCGTACTAGGTCCGCTTTCAAAAGAAATAAAAGCATTTATTCGGCTCAAATATACCAAAAAAATGAGCCGAATAATAATGCTAATCGGCTCAAGCGAGGGCTGTGAATCTGGTCAGTGAGCCATTTCATAATAATCGGGAGAGAAAAAAGAATCTGCCGGAACCCACCCTTTTTGAATCATCTGGTACATGGCATCCAAAGGTATTCGTCTCTTTCGGGCAAATACCAAAGATCGAACTGATTTATTAGGAAGCAGTTGTTTAATTTCTTCTTCCAAAATATCGCCATCTTCTAATTTACTTTCAAGCAAAGCTATGGGGTCTGGTGGGTTGATTGGATAGTTTTTTTCTTCATACACATACACCAAATCGCTAATTGTAAGCAATTCTTCGTACTGTGCTGTTCCTGGTTTCGCACCAATAATTTCATTAATACGGCCCAATGCGGCTTCGTATTCTGTTTCAGATGCAATATGCTTAATTTTGAAAGTATTCATATGTAATTATACGGTTTTGGCACTTATCTTATCATACTCAGCATGAGTACCGACAAATCTTATATAAACGATCTGTGTCGTAAAGTTTATATGTACAACTAGGCGAAATGCATTTCGCTTAATGTTGAAAATAAATCGGTCATCACCAACATATCTTGATCTTTTGAATGTGTCGGTAACATCATGTGGTTTCTGCCAATTTGCCCTGCTGGTAATATTATACCATTCTTTGAGGGAAGCCTCGCTTTTTGGGTGTTGTATCCAACAGTTCCTTAATTGTTTACGACTTATTATCCCCATTATTATTCTGTATACCAATAAGGTAATACAATAATAAATTATAGTTTTCATTTTTGCAAACCTCAATAAATTCTATCATGATTTCATCCATAAGAATTATTTTCACTCAATAAAAGTACCTACCAAAAGCAGTATTTTGTAAATTGCCGGGACATGAAATGAACAATCAATAAAATACCTGAAAATAACATGGAAGCAAGCGTAAAAGAAAAAGCCCAAAAATGGTTGCAAAGCCAGGCCGTAGATGCAGACACCAAAGCTGCAATAGAAAAACTGATGAACAACCCGGATTCAACCGAATTTACCGACTCATTTTATAAAGACCTTGAGTTTGGTACTGGCGGCTTGCGGGGCGAAATGGGTGTGGGCACCAACCGTATCAACAAATACACCATCGGTATGGCTACGCAGGGGCTTGCCAATTATCTGCTCAAAACCTATCCCAATGAACAAATTAAACTGGCCATTGCCCACGACAGCCGCAACAACAGCCGGTATTTTTCTGAAATCACCGCGGCGGTGTTGTCGGCCAATGGCATTTATGTGTATTTGTTTGAAGATTTGCGGCCTACGCCCGAGCTTTCTTTTGCCGTACGCGAACTGGGTTGCCACAGTGGCGTGGTGGTTACGGCCTCGCACAACCCCAAAGAATACAACGGCTACAAAGTTTACTGGAACGATGGTGCCCAGGTGGTGCCCCCGCACGACAAAAATATCATCAATGAAGTAAGCGCCATCAAAAGTATTGATGACGTAAAGTTTGACAAAGATGATAGCAAAATTGAACAAATTGGAAAAGAGATTGATGAAAAGTATTTGAAAGCCATTCTGGGCCTATCACTTTCGCCACAAGCTATAAAAAACCAGCATGACCTGAAAATTGTTTTTACGCCTATTCACGGTACTTCCATCACGCTGGTGCCTACCGCCCTTGAGCGCATGGGCTTTACCAACGTAACCATTGTGGAAGAACAGGCCAAGCCCGATGGCAATTTTCCAACCGTGGTGTATCCCAACCCCGAAGAAGCCGAAGCCCTGAGTATTGCCCTGAACAAAGCAAAAGACCTGGATGCCGACCTGGTGCTGGGCACTGATCCCGATGCCGACCGGGTGGGTATTGCCGTAAAAAATGAGAAGGGTGAATTTCAGTTGCTCAACGGTAACCAAACCGGAAGCATGCTGGTGTATTACCTGCTGAAAAAGTGGAAAGAAAATGGCAAAATTGATGGGAAGCAGTTCGTGGCTAAAACCATCGTAACTACTGACTTGATAACCAACATTGCCGAGCATTTTGATGTAAAATGCTACGAAACCCTCACCGGCTTCAAGTACATTGCGGGCGTAATCCGCGAGAAAGAAGGAAAAGAACAATTCATTGGTGGCGGGGAAGAAAGCTATGGTTACCTCATTGGCGACGATGTGCGTGACAAAGATGCTGTGGCTTCCTGTATCATGATTGCCGAAATGGTAGCCTACATCAAAGACCAGGGCATGGAAGTATTTGACTTTTTGCTGGAAATGTACCAGGAGTTTGGCTTGTACAAAGAGCATCTCATTTCCCTTACCAAAAAAGGAAAAAGCGGTGTAGAAGAAATTCAGAAGATGATGCTCGAGCTTCGGGAAAACCCTCCTTCCGACCTGGCCGGGGAAGAAGTGGTGAAAGTTATTGATTACAAAGAAGGAATTGAGCATGATATGGTTACCGACAACCAGGAACCCATAGATTACCCCAAATCTGATGTATTGCAGTTTATTACAGAAAAAGGCACCAAAGTTTCGGCCCGTCCTTCGGGTACCGAACCAAAAATAAAGTTTTATGTGAGTGTAAACGAAGTAATGGAAAACAAAGCCGATTACCATAAAGTAGGCAGTCAGCTGGATGCCAAAATAAAGGCCATCACCCAGGCTTTGGATGTATAAAAATAGCTTGCATGGATGTCCTGATTTTTGTAGGAGGTATTGTTTTGGGGGCTATTGTGGCCTGGCTGTTTGCAATGGCAAAAATCCAGGCCAAGCGTGGCATTCCTATGGAGGAAGTAGAAAGCAAATACATTTCCAAAGAGCTGTATTCTGATGCCAAACGGGAACTGTACGACCACCAGCAGAAGCTGCTTCATTTGAGCAAACAGGTAGCTACCCAAAACCAGCAGATTTCCGGGTATGAAGAAAAACTCCTGAACCAAAAGCAGGAAATTTCCTCTTTGCAGGAAAAGTTCAAAATAGAGTTTAAAAACCTGGCAAATGAGCTTTTGGAAGAAAAAAGCAGGAAATTCACCGCCCTGAACGAAGAAAAAGTAGGTTTACTATTGAATCCACTGAAAGAGAAAATCACCGATTTTAGAGCAAAAATAGAAGAAACTTACACCCAGGAAGTGCGGGAACGAACTTCTTTGAAAAAGGAAATAGAACAATTACTAAAGCTAAACCAGCAGGTAAGCGACGATGCCATCCGCCTTGCCAATGCCCTCAAAGGCGACAGCAAAGTACAGGGCGACTGGGGCGAAGTGCAACTGGAAATGATTCTGACAAAAGCCGGGCTGAATAAAGATATTCATTACACTTGCCAAAGCAGTTTCACTGACGAAAGCGGAAGGCAGAAAAGGCCCGATTATATCATTCACCTGCCGGAAGAAAAGCACCTGATTTTGGATGCCAAAGTTTCATTAACTGCTTATAATAATTATTTTAATGCGGAAGAAACGGCATTGCAAAACCGCTTTTTGAGAGAACATGTAGAAAGTGTACGCCAGCATATTAAAACCCTGAGTGAAAAGAATTACCAGCATTTATACCAGATTACCCAGCCTGACTATGTAATTATGTTTGTGCCCATAGAGCCTGCCCTTTCGGTAGTGATGCAGGAAGAGAAAAATATATTTGAAAAGTGTCTGGAAAAAAATATTGTCCTGGTTTCCACATCCACACTGCTGGCTACACTCAGGACGATTTCCTATATCTGGAAGCAGGAAAACCAGAAAAAAAATGTGGTAAAAATAGCCCAGGAAAGTGGGAAGTTATATGATAAATTTGTCAACTTCGTGGAAGATTTACAAAGTGTGGGCAAACAACTGGACGCTGCCCAAAAATCGTATGACGGGGCTATGAACAAGCTCACAGACGGGCGGGGCAGCCTGGTGAAAAAAGTAGAAAAAATCCGTAAACTCGGAGCAAATACATCTAAAACCATTCATCCAATTTTGCTTGACCGGGCTTTTAATGAAGACTGAAAATTGATGCTTGAAACTAGATACTGGATACTGGTCGCTGGATAAATCTGCAAGTATCCAGCATCCATAAACCAGTAGCTAGTGACTAGTATCCAGCATCCAAATTGTTAATTGCTAATTGTTATCGACCTATGGCCTACAAAGAAAAAGAAATTGTAAAACGCTATTTTTCCATTGGTGAAGTAGCCGAAGAACTGGAAATTTCACCCTCAAAAATCCGTTTTTGGGAATCTGAATTTGACCTGATACGTCCGCAGAAAAACAAAAATGGAAAAAGACAATTTACCCGTGATGATATTGAAAGTATCAAGTCGGTGCGTTTTTTGGTAGAAGAAAAAGGGCTTACACTGGCCGGTGCCCGCAGGTCATTAAAAAACCGAAGTAAAGCCGTACATGACAATGCTGAGATGATTGAGTCTTTAAAAAAAGTAAGGGCCTTCTTGGTAGATATGAAGCAAAAACTGGGATAATACATGCAGAAAGTGGAGCAGGGAAATTATGAAGCGAAAGTTTATCAGGTAGCCCTCAGCCTGGTGCCTGGCGTGGGCAATGCATTGGCCAAAACACTGGTCAGTTATTGCGGTTCTGCCGAGGCCGTTTTTCAAAGCAAATCGCACCAGCTCCTTAAAATTCCGGGCATTGGGCAAAAGATTGCAAACGCCATCCGCAATCATCAATTGCTGGCAACTGCCGAGGAAGAAATTTCCCGCTGTCAGCAAAAAGGCATTCTGGTACTCAGCTATACCGATGCCGCCTATCCCCACCGCCTCAAACAAATTTATGATGCCCCGGCCGTCTTGTATTACAAAGGAAATACCGACCTGAATGCCCAAAAAATCATCAGCATTGTAGGCACGCGCAATGCCACTTCGTATGGGCGGGAAGTATTGGAAGAATTTATGAAAGGCCTGGCAAAACATAATCCTTTAATTGTAAGTGGCCTGGCGTATGGTATTGATATTTATGCCCACCGGACAGCCTTGCAGCACAAGTTAGATACAGTAGGCGTGCTTGCCAATGGCCTGGATATTGTTTACCCGGCTGTCCATAAAAAAACAGTCACAGAAATGCTTAATCAGGGAGGTTTGGTGAGTGAAATCAAACCTGGTGTGGCTCCTGAAGCACATTATTTTCCAGCTCGCAACCGCATCATTGCCGGCATGGCCGATGCCACCATCGTGGTAGAAGCAGCTGTTACCGGGGGTGCCCTCATCACCGCCAACCTTGCCAACGATTACGATCGGGAAGTTTTTGCCGTGCCAGGCAACCTTTATCAAAATTATTCACAAGGCTGCAACAAACTTATCCGTAACCACAAAGCCCACATCCTTACCGGCATAGAACATCTGGAATATATTATGAACTGGGATTTAGGCGAAGCGCCTTCCCAACCTTCTCTTTTTTCTTTGCCCGATATGGAAAAGTTACCAGAAGCGGAAAGAAAAATTGTTGAGTTACTACTCACCCAGGAGCAGGGAATCCTGATGGATGAAATCAGCTGGAAAGTGCAAACCCCCATCCACCAAATGGCTTCCTGCCTGCTCAACCTGGAGTGTAAGGGACTGGTAAAAGCCCTACCTGGTAAAAAGTACAAGCTGGTAAGGAGGTAGAAAAACTCCTGCCTTTGTGGGATGAAATAGGCTGCACTATTTTCTTTCAAATAAACTTCCTGCCATCCAAATCGTTATAAATGATGAAGCCCACCTCGATAAAGTTTGAAAATTAAATAAAAAAGTTATCATAGAAGATATGACATAGAAGCCTAAGTGCGGACAAAAATGTCTGGCTGGATAATGTATTCCGGAATTGTAGTTTCGGCACTCCGGCACGGCAGAATTTATTTGTTCACAACTCTTAACATTGATGGCAGACCTTGCTTAAGCTCTTCTATCGCACAATTTTATTTAATTACCCGGACATCATTTAAAAACAACCATGAAAATTGCCATAAAACATTCAGGCTGGGGGCTGGTTCTTTTCGGATATGTTGTAACCTTCCTGACAGGTTGCTCCCCGAAAGTAACGCAGGCCACTTTGCCTGTAGAAGTATCGGAACCTTTCTCAAAAACAGGCACAGAAGAAGCTCCTGCAAGATGGTGGACTGCCTTTGAAGACCCTCAGTTAAATATATTGGTAGATACTGCCCTGCAATCCAACTTTAATTTGGAAGTAGCCTGGCACCGGCTCATGGCAGCGCAGGCAGTTGTCGATCGTGAATCATCTTCCTTTTTCCCAACGGTAGAAGCTAACCTGCAGGGGGAAATCAGCCAGCCGCAAAGAGCCTTTGAAGATTTTCAGCAAAACCGAAGTTTTCAGATAGGTTTATCCTCAGGGTATGAGCTGGACCTTTGGGGACGCATTCGTTCCAGTGTGCAGGCTGAACGCTTCCGCATGCATGCTTCCCGCACTGACTACCAGGCTGCAGCCATTACCCTCTCGGCAGAAATTGTCCGCACCTGGTACCAACTTGCAGAAGCGAAAAGTCAACTGGCTTTGGTAGAAGAACAGATTGAAACCAACCAGCAAGTACTCGTCCTTATCAGAAACCGCTTTGGGAGCGGGCAAATCAGGGGAGTGGATATTTTACGCCAGAGGCAGTTGCTGGAATCTACCCGTGAGCAAAAAACGTATGTGGAATCCAGGATTCAGGTGCTGGAACATCAGTTGGCCGTGTTGAGGGGGCGTGTACCCCAGGAAGAAATTGACTATCCGGATCGCCAATTACCCAGTCTTCCTCCCTTACCGGAAACAGGCATTCCTGTGGAGTTGATTCAGAGACGGCCCGATGTACAAACAGCTTTTAATCTTTTACAGGCAGCAGATCAGGAACTGGCCGCTGCCATCAGCAATCGATATCCGCGGGTATCGCTCTCGCTCTCTTATTCTACAGCCGTAAATGATACGGATGAGCTTTTCCGGGACTGGGCCTATTCCCTGGCAGGTAACCTGCTGGCTCCCATTTTTTATGGGGGGGAACTGAAGGCGGAAATGAATCGAGCAGAAGCTGTAAAACAGCAGCGTATTTATGAATATGGACAAACCGTGCTGCTCGCCTTTCAGGAAGTGGAAGATGCCCTGATACAGGAAGAAAAACAACTGGAAAGTATTCAGATTATTGAGGAACAGATACGGCTTGCCAGGCAAACCATTGACCAGCTTCGCCTCGAGTACCTCAACGGGTTGAGTGAATACCTCGATGTACTCACCGCTCTGGATCAGGAACAGCAGCTCCGTCGTGACTTGCTTACTGCAAAACTTACTTTACTGGAATACCGGATTGCCCTATACCGTGCCCTGGCCGGAGGTTTTGAAACAGAAAGGGAAAACGGGGAATAAATTATACACGTGTCTGCCACTTCTTGTGAGGTAGCATAAGAAGTGGCGGACACATAAGTTCTGGGAATATTCCGTGCAACTGTGGTAGGGGATAAACCTGGCACTTTCCACAATTTAAGGGATATTTTGAAGGATTTAATAATGTTTAATACTAACCATGTCAGAAAACCAAAATACATCAAGTGAAAAGCCTGTCAACTGGAAAAAAACGTTGCTTATTTGCATAATCATTCTGGTTGTGGGAGCTATTGTTACTGCCCTCATATTCTCTACAGAACCCACAGCCATGCGGGCAGGAGCCACCAAAGAAACGGCCATGCTTGTGGAAGTTACCGAAGTGCAGCATGGAACCTTTCAACCCACCATTGTGGCAACAGGTACTGTGCAACCGGCACAAGATATCATGCTAAGCCCCCGGGTGAGTGGTGAAATTATCCGGCGTTCACCCTCATTTGTACCCGGCGGTTTTGTAAAAAAAGGGGAGGTTTTACTGCAAATAGACCCGGCCGATTACAGGAATACACTGGAACTGAGAAAAAGTGAATTGCACCAGGCCCTGGCCGATTTAGAAATTGAAAAAGGAAGGCAGGACGTAGCCCGGAAGGATTTTCAGCTAATTGGTGGGGATACACTTTCTCAGGAAAATGAAGCACTGGTACTCCGCGAACCTCAGCTCAATGCCGTGAGGGCAAGTGTGGAAGCAGCCCGTGCAGCTGTGGAGCAGGCGGAACTGGCATTGCGAAGAACTACCATCCGGGCACCTTTTGACGCCCATATCCTTGCACGCAATGCCAATGTGGGTTCGCAGGTAGCACAGGGCGATCAACTTGGGCGTTTGGTAGGAGTGGATGCTTACTGGGTGGTAGCTACGGTGCCCCTCTCCAAATTGCGTTGGCTTTCTTTTCCGGAAGCAGATACTCCAGGATCGATGGTCAGGGTAAGGGACCGGAATGCCTGGCAGGAAGGGGAATACCGGGAAGGCCATCTTTACAAGCTGGTGGGCGCACTGGAAGACCAAACCCGCCTGGCCAGGGTGTTGGTATCAGTGCCCGATCCGCTGGCTTACCAGGCCGATTCTGTGCATGTACCCCCTTTGATGATCGGTGCATTTATGGAAACCTATATTCAGGGAGATGAAATTTCTGGCGTTATCCGGCTTAACCGCGATTATGTGCGCCAAAACGAAACGGTGTGGGTGATGGAAGAAGGAAAGCTACAAATCAGGGATGTAGACATCGTCTTTTCTGATGCAAAATACACCTACATTTCAAAGGGTTTAAACGAAAACGAGCAGGTAGTTACCACCAACCTGAGCACGGTGGTGGAGGATGCCAAACTCCGCCTGGCATCCGCTGATACCACTTCCGTACAGGATTCGCTAGCAAATACTGAATAAGGTGTATTTTATATTGGTATGTTTAAACTTTATATTATAATATTTATAATAAATAGTTTTTTATGTTAAATATTGATCGTGCGTTTGGCTTGTGGGTGGAAGCATTGAATTTCCTAGACCTTTTTGACGGTCGGCCGCTGCCGTTCTTTTTGGGGCAATGCGGGGCATCCCATGCCAAAAAGGACAGAGCAGTAAAACCTACATTTTGAATCAATATTTCATTATTGATCAAAAATGCCAAATATCATTTTTAAACCTGCTCTAAATAAACACATTATATGAAAGACTCATCTTCAAAAACCAACTTTAAAAAAGGCCCCATTGCCTACATGGCCCGTAATTCCATTGCAGCTAATTTATTAATGCTTATCCTCATCGGTGGGGGCATCTATACTGCATTTAACATGCAAAAAGAAGTTTTCCCCCAGTTTCAACTGGATATGGTGGAGGTGAGCGTGGTGTATCCGGGATCAGCCCCGGCAGAAGTGGAACAGGGTATTTTGCTCCCGGTAGAGGAAGCCGTGAGGGGCGTGCAGGGCATCAAAGAAATAACTTCTACGGCCTATGAAGGGGCAGGGGAAATCTCGATTGAACTGGTAGCCGGGGCCGACCGCATGAAAGTGTTTCAGGACATAGACCAGGCCGTAAACCGCATTCGCACTTTCCCCGACGATATTGAGCAGCCAGAAGTGCGCCTGCTGGCCCAACAACAGAGTGTAATGGAGATCGGAATTTATGGAGAGGTAGACATCTGGGTGCTGCGCAAACTGGCCGAACGCCTCCGCGATCGACTGCTGGGTACTGAGGGGATTACACAGGTGGAAATCGGGAATGTGCCTGAATACATGACCCACGTAGAGATTCCCCGCCATCGCCTGCGGGAATATAACCTTACGTTGGATGCAGTGGCTGATATTCTCGTGCAGTCCAGCATGGATATTCCGGCCGGGGCTGTAGAAACTGCTGCCGGGGAAATCTTGTTGCGCATGCAGGAAAGAAAACAATGGGCCGAAGAATTTGGCAATATCAGCATCGTTACTTCCCCTTCCGGTGCTGCGGTTACCCTGGCAGAAATCGCTGAAATTACCGATGGTTTTGAAGAAACAGGTTTTCACGGACAATTCAACCGCCAGCCTTCCGTAGAAGTAGAAATTTTCCGGGTAGGTGACCAGTCGCCCCTTGAGATTGCAGAGACCGTGCAGCATGTCCTCAGCGATTTTGCAACTTCATTGCCTCCGGGGGTGCAAACCCGTATCGATAGCAACAGTGCCGATGATTACCGGGAACGTCTGTCCTTACTTACCGAAAATGGTGTGCTTGCCATCATCATTGTGTTGGTCATTCTCGGGCTTTTTCTGGAATACAAGCTGGCTTTTTGGGTGATGATGGGGATGGTCATTTCTTTCATCGGCGGATTACTGTTTTTGCCATTGCTCGGCATCAGCATCAATATGATTTCCATGTTTGGTTTTTTGGTGGTGCTGGGCATTGTGGTAGACGATGCCATTGTGGTGGGCGAAAATGTGTACGAATACCGGCAACAGGGCATGGGCTTTCTGGAAGCTGCCATTGCTGGTACCCGGGATATTGGCAAGCCGGTCACTTTTAGTATTCTTACCAATATTATCGCTTTTGTGCCGCTTCTGTTCATTCCCGGCACTACGGGCAAGTTTTGGTGGCCGTTGCCTGCAGTAGTAATTGTGGTGCTGGCAGTTTCTTTGCTGGAAGCCCTGTTTATCCTTCCTGCCCACCTCGGGCACAGTTCCAAAAAGAATTATTTTAAAATTGGCGATTACCTGGAGCGTTGGCAGCAGGCTTTTGCCCGCCGTTTTGATCGGTTTGTAGATAAATATTACCGTCCCTTTCTTGAACTTTGTCTGCGCCACCGCTACATCACATTAAGCGCGGCCGTATCGCTTTTGGTGGTTGTAGGCGGTTTTGGTTACAGCGACCACATGGGTATGATCATGATGCCCGAAGTATCGGCCGATGAAATTGAAGCCGGGGTAAGACTTCCCGTGGGCACTACACCCGATCAGGCAGCGAAGGTTGCCACCGAAATTACCAATTCCACACAAAG
Source organism: Cyclobacteriaceae bacterium (assembly GCA_965230065.1). Taxonomy (GTDB): domain Bacteria; phylum Bacteroidota; class Bacteroidia; order Cytophagales; family Cyclobacteriaceae. Next base: position 3,660,072 of record OZ245942.1, read on the forward strand.
AATGTTTGAAGAGCACAACCTGTACGAAGTGGCAGAAGGCATCAAATCCAACGTACGGGGGCAAAGCTTTATAGATGTGGAAATTGTGATGAAACCGCCCGACGAGCGTGACATGACCGCCCAGGACGTAATAGAACTCTGGCGGGATGAAATCGGCGACATTGAAGGGGTAGACCAGATTACTTTTGAGGCAGAGCGGGGGCCGGGCGGCTATGCCCAGGACATCAGCGTAGATTTGAGCCATTCGGATATTGAAGTGCTTGAAAAAGCCAGCCAGGCATTCCTTGAGCGGGTAGAATCTTTTGAAGCCAGCCGGGATGTAAACGATAATTACAATCGGGGAAAAACCCAGTTTGATTTTAAACTCCTCCCTGAAGGGCGGAACCTGGGGCTCACTGCTTCAGCAGTAGGGCAGCAAGTCCGTGATGCTTTTTACGGTGCGCTTGCCATGCGTTACCTCCGGGGCACCAATGAAATAGAAGTACGCGTAAAACTCCCGCTGGAAGAGCGCAAAGATTTAAATAACCTGGAGGAATTTATTATCCGCACACCCAGTGGTATGGAAGTGCCCTTGCTGGATGTGGTAAACATTGAGCAGGGAGAAGCCTTCACCTCTATCAACCGCCGTGATGGCAGGCGAGTGGTATCAGTGGGTTTGGATGTGGAACCGGCCAACGCGGTTTCCCGGGTGCGGGAATCAATAGCGCAGGAAACGCTTCCGCAACTGCGGGCTGATTTTCCTGGCATCACCTGGAGTTTTGAGGGAAGTCAGGCCGAAATGCGGGAATCTACCCAGGCGCTTTGGGGAGGTTTTGCCCTGGCTATGATGATTATCTACGCCCTGCTCGCCATTGCTTTTAACAATTACATTCAGCCCCTGATTGTGATGACAGCCATTCCTTTCGGTATTGTAGGCGCCGTGATCGGGCATATTATTTTAGGCTACGACTTATCGCTCATCAGCCTAATGGGTGTGATTGCACTTTCGGGCGTGGTGGTGAATGATTCGCTGATTATGATTGATTATGCCAATAAAAAAAGGAAGGATCAACCTGTTTTTGCCTCCATTCATGAGGCAGGTATCCGGCGTTTCAGGCCCATTATTCTGACCACTTTTACCACTTTTGGCGGACTTACCCCTATCATTCTGGAAACCTCCCGCCAGGCCTATTACCTTATTCCTATGGCTATTTCCCTGGGTTTCGGGATTGTTTTTGCCACTTCTATCATCCTGCTGATTGTGCCTTGTTTGTATATGATATTGGAGGATGTGGTGGGGGTGGTGAAAGCCGGGAAAAAAGAAGCTGTCAGGAAGATTGCGCAGTGAAAAAAATCAAATTTCTAAAAAACTTTCCCTCTTCATTCTGTAAATTATAAGGAAAATAACTATAACCCATCAACCTTATCAAAACCATGAATTTAGAAAATAAAGTAGCCATTGTAACAGGAGCCAGCCGGGGCATTGGACTTGCGATTACCCAGGCATTGCTGCAAGAAGGCGTGAAAGTAGCCGGATGGAGCCGGAACGCACCGGAAGAATTGACCCACGGGCATTTTCATCATGTTGAAGTAGACCTCACGAAAGAGTCGTCGGTACAGCAGGCATATGAGCAAACAGTGAACGAACTGGGGCAGGACATTGCCATCCTCATCAACAATGCAGGATTAGGCTACCGGGGCAACCTGGAAGATACACCCACTGAAAAATGGAAATACCTGTTTGACCTGAACGTACATGGCCTTTTTTATGCAACCCGCCTCGTACTTCCGCAAATGAAAACTAAGGAAGAAGGACACATCATTAATGTGTCTTCCGGGGCAGGCACCAATGGTATCGCAGGCATGACATGTTATTGCGCCACCAAACACGCCGTGGTGGGCATTTCCCATGCCTTGCACCAGGAAGTGCGGGATTTTGGCATCAAGGTTACCTGCCTTTCGCCCGGCTCGGTACAAACGCGTTTTGCGCAAAACTCAGGGCGGCCGCCTTCTAAAAAGAACAGCCTAATGCCCGAAGACCTGGCCGCTTCGGTGGTGCATACGCTAAAGTGCCCACAAAACTTTCATTATACCGACCTGGAAGTACGGCCTTTGCAGCCCAATAAGGGGGTGGAATAATTATTCGTAAGTGTCCGCCACTTCTTGTGCCACCTTACAAGAAGTGGCAGACACTTTATCAGATGATAGTGGCGCAGTAGGCAGCGGCTGTAGGCAGTCTTTAGTAACTGCCTACTGCTGCTGCCACTTCCTACTGCTATTGCCTACTGCCACTGCTATTTCACAAACGCAATTGCCCGGTGCTCTGACCAATACCAGCCGTCAGGAGATGAAAGCCGGGGTTTAAACCCACAATGCCCCCCGCTTATAGGAGATTCAAATATAATGTGATTATTTTTCAGCTGGCTTCTATCAGGGAAGCAGGATTTTGACAAAAAGGAATCATTCTGTGCATTCACAATCAGGGTGGGAACTCGAATATCCTGTAAAAAGTGAATCGCACTGCATTTTTTGTAATAATTACGGGCATTGCCAAATCCGTGCAGGGGTGCGGTATATTGGTCGTCAAAATCAAAGATAGTGCGGATTTTATCAATGCCTTTTGTGCTTAACTGACCGGGCATCAGGGCTGCTTTTGTTTTAACCTTATTTTTCAGGCTTTTCAGAAAACGCAACTTATAAATGTAGTTGGAAGGCTTTTCAATCTGGCGGGATGAGCCATATAAATCCAGCGGAACAGAAAAAGTAACGGCTTTTTTTAGGGGGGAAGGTAATGACCGGCCTTGTTCTCCCAAATATTTTAAAGTAAGGTTGCCACCCAGGCTGAAACCGATCAGTACAATTTGGCTGTATCTATTTTTGTTGATGACATGCTCTACTACCAGATGCAGGTCGTCAGTGGCACCACTGTGGTAAAAACGCAGTGTCTTATTTATTTCCCCACTGCATCCCCTGAAATTCCAGGCCAGGGCATCATAACCTTTTTGGTTAAATGAATGCACCATCCCTTTGATATATGGACGATGGCTGTCCCCTTCCAGCCCATGCGAAAGAATGATTAATTTATCTGCTTTTACCCGCGACCAGTCCAGGTCGAGAAAGTCGCCATCAGGTGTGTTGATGCGTTCCCGTTGGTATTGTACGTTTTTAACTTTCCGGAAAATGGCCGGATATATGGTTTGCAAATGCCCGTTGGGCAAATAATATGGAGGAATGTAGTTGAAATCAGGTAAAACCTGCATGCTTTCTATTGGTATTTAAAGATGGTAAAGATACTTTTACAACGAACAGAAATACAAATGTTTGAATATTAATGAAAGGAATTTGATATTTTCAATTCTTATTATATACTACCTTTATGAAATATCAGGTGTTAACATCTATAGACCACGCTACTTATCTTGTAAAAAAACAAATTGCAGATTTTCTGCATATATATCTGGAGGAGTATGCCGACAAAAAAACAGTAGTGATGAAGTGTTTGGATTATGCGTTAAGCTATTTTCCACATCAGGGTGGCTATGTAGTGTTGGCGAAAGACAAGAATGAGATTGTCGGAGCGGTGGTAGTGACCCATACGGGTATGGAAGGATATATTCCTGCTAATGCCATGGTTTATCTGGCTGTGCATAAAGATTATCGTCAGCAAGGTATTGCTACCAAACTTATGAAAAAGGCTATTCGCCTGGCAAAAGGAGGTATTTCACTGAGAGTACCCCCTGACAGCCCGGCAGTAGCCTTATTTGAAAAACTGGGTTTTTCTCATAAGCACCTGGAAATGCGGCTAAGTAAAAGATTGCCATAAATAAGCTAATGTGTATCATGAACTTTGAAGAATTTTCTAAAACCTTATCCACCCAAACTCCGCCCAGGGAAGTAAGCATTGTGCTACAAGCCCTTTGGTATGATGCCAATGGCGATTGGGACAAAGCCCATGATTTGGCGCAGGAGCAAAATGATAATGAAGGTGCATGGGTACATGCATATCTGCACCGCAAAGAGGGTGACCGATGGAATGCCAATTACTGGTACACCCGGGCGGGTAAAATTATGCCCGATGGGTCATTGGAGCAGGAGTGGGAAGATATTGTGAAGGAACTGTTGGAGAATTAGTTGGCAGTAGCACAAAAGAGTAGCAGTAGGCAGTAAAAAAAGACTACCTACTGCTGTTGCTCACTGCCACTTCATTAGTTTTTCAGGATAGTAAATTCTACCCTTCGGTTAATTTGCATGTTTTCGTCAGAATCATTAGGTACTTCGGGCTTTTCTTCACCATAACCCATGGCACTTACCCTGTCAGGTTCAACCCAGTTTTTGATAAGGTACGCACGAACTGCATTCGCCCTCCCTTGTGATAGTTCCTGATTGTAGCTGTCAGAACCCCGGCTGTCGGTGTGGCCGCCTATCTCAATTTGCAGGCTGGGGTTTTGATCCAGCATTTCCACTACTTTATCTAATTCCGGGAAGGATTCAGGGCGTAATGTAGCCTTATTGTAATCAAAGAAAATGTTGTTTAGCCGTACTGATAAGCCCACTTCCAGGGGTTGGAGGTAAAAATCTTTGTAAATGGCAGTGTCTGCCGTAATATTGTATATCTCCACGCTATCAATGGCCTGCAAATAACCTTCGGCCTGTGCAGTAAGGATGAGTTTTCCTTCACGGCTCATGGCAACTTCATACATACCGGTAGCAGGGTCTGTTTTCGTTATGTCAATAACTTCACCCTCTTGTTCTATCCTTAATGTAGCGCAAACCGGGTCCAAAGTATTGTTGTTCATTACAGTACCGGCCAATGTGAGCTTGGGAGCTTTGATGATTACCTTTTTGAAAGTAAAAATATCAACATGCCCGCCATCTGCAGACATGTGTGCCCTTGTGGTAAAAACCGTGGTATCAGCTATGCCAACAGCATAATAGGCATCAAAACCTTTCGTGTTTACCGGTTTCCCGGCATTTTCGGGTTCTGACCACCGCAGCCAGGTATCGTCCAGGCGGGTAGAACGGTACACATCAGTGCTGCCAAAGCCGCCGCCCCGGTTGCTGGCAAAATAAAGTGTTTTGTTATCGGGTGAGAGATAAGGGCCAAATTCGTCCATATGTGTATTCAGACAGGCAATGGGCTTGGGCTGGGTCCATTGGGTGCCACCCTGATGATAGCTCACGTACAGGTCGCTGTATTTGCTGTCGGGCCTTTCGTGAAAGTACATAAGCAAGGCCTTTTCATCGTAAGAAAGAAAAGCCCCATTGAATCTGCCCCGGCACATACTTTCAAAACCGGGAATATCCAAAGGCTCCGGCTTCTGCCATTCCCCGTTAATTTTCTGGCTAATAGAAAAACCCAGGTCATCTTTTCCATTGCCACCCCGTACCAGCAATTTGTTGCCATCCATAGAAACACTCAATACCTGGTTTAAACGATTTTTATTGAAGGGGGAAGGCATGTGGATGGCATCTGACCATTCTCCGGTAACCGTATCTAGTTCTGAGTACCAAATGTCCTGGCTACCGTTTTTGCCTTTGTTGTTTTCCGGGTGGTTGGTCACCATAAAATACAGGGTATTTCCATCGGGTGAGAGCACCGGTGACGTATCGTGGTAAATGCTGTTGACGCCCCTGCCCAGGTTTACCAGTTCAAATTCTACCTGGTCTTTCAACTGCTGAGCCCCTCCCAAATAACATATAAAACTACAAAGCAAAGTTGTAAATATCGCTTTCATACACATAGCTTGACCTTTTTAAAGGATAAAGGTAAACGTGCCTATGTAGCAATCCATCCCCGATTTGGTACAAATGTTACATGTATAAGAGAGTATATTAAATTGTATTATATTTATATTTAATATAAAATACATATTCTAACTAAGAAGTGATAAGAACGGCACCAAGTACTAGTGCGCCTGGGTATCAGGCTGCAACTTATTATGCATGCCCATCACTTGGTATAATTTAGGTTGAATTATTTTAAGTTTATTGCAGGTTTGTTTTCCATACATTTCCTTCATGGTTGATATGCCAAACCGTACCCGAGGAGAGGTTGGAATAATAAGCTTCATACATAGAGAATGTAGCTTCAAGAGAGAGTTTATAGGATTGTCCATTGAATTCAACAATTTCTGATGACAACTTATCAAGATGGTCAGCATATTTCCCATATTGCTGTTTATATGCCCGCTGGCGGTAATAGATAAGGCGGAGCACCCACTTTATGTTTTCTTCTTCCTGATAAGCAAAGGAGTCACCTGCCTGGGACACATCATTTCCGGAAAATTGCAGAAACCCCCACATTTCAGGATAATGCATATTGATTACACCCTGGGGCGACCATACCCAGTTATCTTCAGGATATGGTTTGCCGGTATCCGGATTGTGCTTCTTTTTATATTTTCCATCTACAATTTCAACCTGCCATTGCACCCTGGAGAAGTTGATACGCCATTGTTCACCCGGAAGAGGCGGCCTTTTTGGGGTAGCGCATTCTGCCAGGGCTTCCATGGGAAGGGCAATTTCCACTGTCCAACTGGTATCTGCTGAAAAGGGATCATTCATCGAACCCTGAACGGATACTGCTGCATTCAGGGCATCCATATCCCAACTGGTAATAGCAGGGCCGCCGTCACGGTAAGGTTTTGCAAGCAATAAATCCCAGGTGGTGGCCAGGGCATTGATTTCAAATTCATAATATTGGTGTGTGTCTCCATCCGGATCTATGAAAACCTCAAAGTCATTGTCATAAAAAATCACGGATTCGTGTTCAGTCAGCGTGGCCCAAACGTGCGGTTCTTCTAAAGTTGCCCCAATATACAGGTAGGTGTCATCCCACAACATCTTTATCCGGGTATCGTGTTGGGGTAAGGGTTTTATATCTCCTTCAATATCAACAAATGTATCGCTCCAGGTGGCGTGTTTCCATGCGTTTTCATCAAGAACGCCATCAATTTGGAGGGGAGCGGGAGTACGGTAACAAACATAATGCTTAGGGCAAAAGGCGTTTGGGGAGCTTGTGCATCCACAAAAAAAGGAATACAAAAACCAAGAATTAGAGTTAGTTTAAACATTACCCTAAAACTAAGCAGAATAATCTGAAATATTTTATTTCACCAGCTTAATTAGCAGCGATTACTGTCCTGCATTATGGGTAAGCTCAATGGTGGTGGTAGGGGTGCCCGGTAAGCCCATAGCTCCTTTGAACTTCAGGAAAAGGCCGTCTTCTTTTCGGTACCAGTAATAAGATGACCAAAGCTTTGACATGAAAAAGCCACAAAGCGTAAGCTTTACTTTGGTAGCTTGAAATGTGTTGTTATCCAGCTTTATCATTTCTGTGCCTACTTTTTCTGCACTGATTTTTAACGGATCAAGATCAGAAGATAGTTTGAGTATCCAAAAATCCAGTTCGTCCTCTTCAGACCTTACCCAGTCGGTCAGGGCATGGTCTACTTTGCTGTGCCAATGCGCATCGTCAATTTCAACAACTTTATTGATCTCATTGCCATTAAAAGTTCCACGAATGGCAATGTCGTTACCTTTGCGTTCCACATTAAAATCATGAGCCAGTTTGGTGTCTTTGTGCTGCCACCGTACCGTAGTGCCCTGGGGCATGATATAGTGATGAGAGAGACGGTTTTCATCCTTCATCTCAATCATATAAACACCTTCATTCGCATGACTTTTCTTTATTTGGAAGTTTGTTGTTTCGTTATTGGTAGTCTCAGTGTAAGAATATTCCTGACCTAAGGAGGGCAAAAAATGTAAGGCAAGCAATGGGGCCAAGAGGAATTTCACAAACATATTATCTTCATTTTTTTGGAAATGGTTCCTTAATATTTACCAATAATTGAACCAGTGTTATTTTGTTTTGGCTTATTTTTAACTTCATTTTTTACTGTAAGGGTACATGGTTGGCAGCCGCATGCTTAACGCACAAACAGTAAGAGGTAGTATTAGTGTTCAAGTCTTTAAGATAAAGGAATTGATTTACTATGCTAGGCTTTTTCTGATTATTATTGTAAATACTGCCTTTTATTACATGTAATACCACTTTTTAAGATTTCTTATTTCCCTTTCATTTTTTGGTTGTAACCTTTGAAGAATCATGAGGTTTATAAGCAGAACTTGAGTAAAATAATACATTCGTCAACCTCCATCTTTAAGCAAAATGCTGTTAAACTACCTTAAAATCGCCCTCAGAAATCTGCTGAAAAATAAAGTATTTTCTTTAATCAACATCTTTGGCCTGGCTATCGGCATGGCGGCCTGCTTGCTCATTTTGCAGTATGTAACCTTTGAGCTGAGTTATGATGATTTTCATACCAACAAAGAAAATATTTATCGGCTGAAACAAGATCGATACGATAAGGGGGTGCTTTCAACCGAATGGGCGGCGGGTTGTGCGGCGATCGGTCCTGCCATGAATGATGCATTTCCGGAGGTGGAAGAATATGCCAAAATCAGGCCTTACGGAGGTGTTGTTATTTATAAAGATGCACCAGGCGGCCCTGTCAGGTTTAAGGAAGAGAAAATGTATTTGGGTACGGCTTCCGTACTGCCTATGTTTTCATTTGATTTGATAGCTGGTGATGAAGCCACGGCTTTGAAAGAACCTTACAAAGTGGTTATTTCCGAATCGGCTGCCAGGCGTTACTTCAAAGAGGAAGATTCCATGGGCAAAAGGATCAGTGTGGACGACCGAAATGAGTTTGAAATTACCGGTATTATGAAAGACATTCCGGAAAACTCACACCTGAAATTTGATTTTCTGTTTTCCTACGAAACTTTCGTACAATGGGCAGGGGAGGGCGCCAATAATGCCTGGCAATGGGATGGTTTTTATAATTATGTTTCACTGCTTCAGGGCACCGACCCCCAGGCTCTGGAAGCTAAAATACCTGCTTTGATAGAAGAAAAAGCAGGGGAAGAGTTGAGAAAGTATGATGCGGGCATGGAGTTTTTTCTGCAACCCCTCACCAGTATTCATTTGTATTCCAACTACATGATGGAAGCTGAGGTAAATGGAGATGGAGATGCCGTTTATTCTTTACTGATCATCGCTTTTTTTATCATCATCATAGCCTGGGTCAACTATATCAATCTTTCAACGGCAAAATCCATTGACAGAGCCAAAGAAGTCGGCGTAAGAAAGGTGATGGGCTCCTTCCGTTCGCAGTTGGTCAGGCAATTTCTTTTTGAGTCTGTTTTACTCAATGCCCTGGCAGTACTGCTGGCTTTTGTGATTGTACTGATTACCTATCGTCACTTTGATTTGCTTACAGGAAAAGAACTTACACTTTCCCTTTTTGGTACGGCAGCTTTCTGGTGGGCAGTGCTGGGCTTCTTTGTGGTAGGCGCTTTTTTCTCAGGACTTTATCCAGCTTTTGTTCTTTCTTCTTTTAAGCCGGTAAGCGTATTGAAAGGAAAGATGAGTACTTCCTCAAGGGGCGTATTTTTAAGAAAATTTCTGGTAGTGTTACAATTTACTGCCTCTGTTTTTTTGATTGCAGGTACGCTCACGGTGTATCAGCAAATTTCTTATATGCAAAACCAGGAATTGGGAGTAAACATCGCGCAGACGTTGGTAATTGAAGCTCCCAACATCGTCAATGATTCCATTTATGCCGACCGGGTACGTACATTTAAGACAGAATTACTCAGGTCATCTTCAGTGAAAGCAGTAGCGGCTTCTACAGCTGTGCCGGGGAACAAGCCCGGTTGGAATGCCGGAGGAATCAGGTTGGTTCATCAGGATGATAGTGAAAGTAAACAGTACAGGGTAATTGGCATAGATTATGACTTTGTGGATGCTTTTCAGTTGGAAATACTGGAAGGTAGGAATTTCTCCGAAAGTTTTACCAACGATGAGGGTTCAGTACTTTTCAATGAATCGGCCGTAGCAATGATGGGATTTGAAGACTTACAGGCAGCATTAGATGAGGACATATTTTTCTGGGGAGATACCTTTAAAATTGTAGGAGTGGTAAAAGACTACCATCAGGAGTCTTTAAAAGCCAATTTTGACCCGCTCATTTTCCGGTGTTTGCCTGCCAGTAGAAGTTACTATTCTCTAAAAGTAGCAACCAATAATGTTTCTGAAACCATGCAGCATGCACAGGCAGTATGGAATGATATTTTTCCGGGCAACCCTTTCGAGTACTTCTTTCTTGACGATCATTTTAACAATCAATACCAGGCTGATCTTCGCTTCGGAAAAGTTTTTGGCTTTTTTGCAGCCCTGGCCATTTTTGTAGCCTGCCTGGGGTTGTTTGGCTTATCATCATTTATGGCTGCCCAGCGCACTAAGGAGATTGGGGTACGAAAAGTGCTGGGGGCTTCTATTGCCAGCATCCTGGCTTTGCTCTCCAAAGATTTTGTAAAGCTGATATTGATAGCCGGGGTGATTGCTGTTCCTCTGGCCTATCTGGTTTTGCAAAACTGGCTGAATAACTACGCTTTTCATATCAACCTTAACTGGTGGTTGTTTGTGCTGCCTATGTTGGCCGTGCTTTTCATCGCGTTATTTACGGTAAGCGTTCAATCCCTCAAAGCGGCCATGGCCAATCCGGTGGATACGTTGCGGGATGAGTGATTATTAGCGTTAAGGCGTTATTTAGCCTTTTCAGGTTGGGGGGGAGGCTGGTTGGGTATTGTGACAATAAACTTGGATCCTTTGCCATATACAGATGCTAGCGATATTTTTCCGTTGAGCTTTTCTACTGCTTCCCTGGTAATGTATAACCCAAGTCCGGCTCCCTCACTTTTATTAGAACCCCGATAAAACATTTCAAATACTTTTGGGAGATAGTTTTGACGAATGCCCATACCATTGTCTTTGATAGCAACATAAAACATGTCTGAAACTTTAACATCGATTTCAATGATGCTTTGCGGCTTTTCAATATCCCGGTATTTGATAGCATTGGAGATGATATTATTTAAAATAAGTGCCAGGCGATACGGGTCTGAAAACAACGCACGTTCCTGGTGTATGGTGAGCTTTTTGTCTATTTTGTCATAGTCGGGCAAATGCTTCCACTTTTCAAAGCATTCATTGATCAGGTTCTCTATTTCAATTTTTTCTGCCTTAACTGCGAGCCTGGCATTGTATGAGTATGACAGTATTTCTTTCAAAACATTGTCTAATTTATTGACAGTGTACCGCATTTTTTGCAGATAAGTTTCAATGGCTTTAGGATTAGCGGTATCTGTAAAAGCAATATTGATTAACCCCAGCAAAGAAGTAAGAGGAGAGCGCAAATCATGGGAAGCACTGTAAACAAATTTATCCAGCTCTTTATTAAGCCTTTTCAATTCCAAATTTTGTTGGCGGATCGCTCCCTCAGCCTTCATCTTTTGAAATTTCAATTTTCTTTGTTTTAAGGCCTGTGATATGGCAGGCCCTAACCTGGACAGATTAGATTTTAGAATATAATCATCAGCTCCTTGTTTAAGCACTTTTACAGCAAACTCTTCTGAAACAGCACCAGTAACAAGGATAAAAGGAATATCAGAAGAATACTTTTTACATAGTTTTAGGGCTTCCTGGGAGTTAAACTGGGGTAAGGAATGATCGGATAAAATGATGTCAGGTTCAAACTGTTTTAATTCAGAAATGAACTCGTCCTTGGTATCTACACGATGTATATCGAAATAAAGCTCCTCTTTCCGCAAGGCTCTTTCTAACAACCCGGCATCTTCAGGAATATCTTCTAGCAAAAGTATTTTAAGAGGAGATTGCATAGTTTTTAATTTGGAGGTTGATTCATTACCAGCCAAAAAAGTCCGATTTCAGATACTGCATGCATGAACTTATCAAAATCTACCGGCTTTACAATGTATGCATTCACTCCCAGGTTATATGATTCAACAATATCTCGCTCTTCTTTGGAACTGGTAAGGATGACCACAGGTATTTTTTTTCGCTTAGGGTCCGATTTTATTTTTTGCAATACTTCAATACCACTGATTTTGGGCATTTTTATATCCAACAAAATAAGTTTGGGTAAGCTGGTAAAGTTTTCAGAAAAAATAAAATTCAATGCCTCTTCTCCGTCTTTGAGGTGAAGCAGGTTGTTGGCCATGTTATGCTTTTTTAATGCACGAATGGCGAGGCCCGCGTCATCCAAACTGTCTTCTACCAATAAGATTTCTATGGGTTTGTTATCCATTATTTTAGTTATTTAGGTATGGTAAAATAAAAAGTTGCACCTTCGTTTTCTTTAGCTTCAGCCCATAGTTTCCCACTGTGGCGCTCTACTATACGCTTGACCAGTGCTAGGCCTACGCCTGTTCCTTCAAACTCTTCAGCACTGTGTAACCGCTGGAATACATTGAAAAGTTTGTCTTTGTAGTCCATATTAAATCCTACACCATTATCACGGATAAAAAAACAAACCTGATGTGCTTCGGTATTGCCACCGATTTCAATTTCTGCTATTTCTGTTTTTCGACTGTATTTTATTGCATTAGAGATCAGGTTTACCCAAACCTGCTTAATCATTTGTACATCTACTGTAACCTCTTCCAAAGGATGCGTTTTTATATTGATGACTCTGTTTTGCTCGTGTGTCAAAAGTTCCTGCACAACACTTTCCACAATCGTATTCATGTTAATCTTTCTTTTCTCAATGCCTTTTCGGCCCAGCCTGGAAAATTCCAGCAAATCGTCAATTAACTGCCCCATCTTTCGGGCATTCTTGATGATTGTCCTCAGGGTTTTGTTACCTTCATCATCCAATTTTGGGGAATAATCTTCCTGCAGTATTTGCGCATAACCGGCAATAGAGCGTAGCGGTGCCCTGAGGTCATGAGACACAGAATAACTAAAACTTTCAAGCTCTTTATTGAGTGCTTCCAATTTTTCAGACCGGGTTTTCAGCATTTTATTCATGCGTGTGATCTCCATCTCGGCGTATTTTCGCCGGGTAATATCCTGTATTTGCGCAATGAAGTATAGCGACTCTTTTGCCTCATTTCTTACGATAGAACCATTTAATTGTATCCATACAGATTGTCCGTTTTTATGAAAATACCTTTTTTCTATCTGGTAGGTATCAAGGGTGCCGGAGAGTAACTGCTGCACATAAGTTATGTCAGGTTCCAAATCGTCCGGGTGGGTAATGGTTTGGAAGTCAAGGTTTAGCAACTCTTCTTCTGAGTAGCCTACAATTTCTCCTAATGCTTTGTTTACCTTCAAAAATTGACCATCTACATTTACCAGGGCAATGCCAATGGGCGAATACTCTAAAGCTAACCTGAACCGTTCTTCGCTTTCCCGCAAAGTTGTTTCAAGTGCTTTATGCTTTGCAATATTGGTCCTTAATTCTTCTTCTGTCCTCTTTGAGCTATCTATATTTTGGAATACTCCTTTTATGCCGATGGTTTTTCCTTCATTTATAATGGGAATGCCAATGGCACGCACCCAGATTTCATTTTTTTTGTGGGTAATTAATTTTAACTCGAGGTCGTAACTCTTTCCCTTTGCAATGGCATCCTCTACAGCTTCCTGTATCAACTCCTGATGGTCGGGGTGAAAAAAATTGATACCTTCTTCTATATTTACAGAGTCTTGTATGGGTAATTCGTGGATGGCAAATACTTCATCTGACCAAAATATTTTTTTTGTACTCAGTTCCAGTTGCCACACACCAATCTGAATATGTTTTTGTAAAGACTCCATCAACTGATTAGCCTGATAAAGCTCTTCATTAATGGACGCTAAATTTTGGGTTTTTTCTCTCACTTTTTCTTCCAAAGCTTCGTTGAGCTGTTTCAACTCTAGTTCTGCTTTTTGCCGCTGAAGAATTTCGTTTTCGAGTTTCTCATTCGCATCAACAAGCTGCCTGGTCCTTTCTGCAATAATTTTTTCGAGCGTATCCGGACTTTTTAACTCAAGGGCTTTAGGCACTATCTTAACCAAAGCAAATACAGTAGCTAATGAGACACTGGCTGTAATAAACCGAATCAGGGCACTAAACCGGTATGCAGGCCACCAAAAAATTAGGGCATCAATCAAGTGTGTAAGCCCACAGGCCAAAATAAAGCCTATGAATAGAATAAATACGAACCTGAATGGAATATAACTTTTTCTTTGATAAACAAAAAACGCAAGGATGGACGGAATAGCGAAATAAGCCAGCCATATGAGCAAGTCAGACCCGATGTACAGCCAACCATGAAAGGAAGTCCATTCGCCACATTGCCATCGGGGGGGCCAACTGCCTGTTTCTAATAATGTTGTGAAAAAACTTTTCATTTGTAAACCCACAGGCATGGGTTGGACTGAAGTTGCCATCAAAGTAGGTGTGCATGCATTGGCAGTAGTATCTATATGGCAGGTGTTGCTGGCCTCGGCAAGGTGCACAATACCAGGATTTTGGGATTGTGCTTTTGTACCAAATGAAAAAAAATGAAGTACCAAAGTAAATACAAGTAAAAATTTCATAGGTGTTGCTAACGGCTTGTGGTTAACTACTTGAAAAAATAATTTTTATTCATTAGATTAATTTAAGTAATTGAATGGTTAAGAGCAAATACCCAATCTTAAATAGATAAAAAATATATGGTTTCGATGACAGTTACGGAAAATCTATTTTCTTGCGAATGTTTTTTATTTTGCATATTAACTAAACAACTCATTACTGGGAAACGAATGTAGAGAAAGTGAAAAAAATAAGTGATAAAAATTTCCTGGATATCATCGCAGCCACTCCGCTCGTATCCATCGATCTGATTGTAAGAAATGCGGAAGGAAGGGTATTGCTGGGCAAACGGGTGAACAGGCCTGCCAAAAATTACTGGTTTGTGCCAGGCGGGCGCATACGCAAAAACGAAAAGCTTGCTGAAGCTATGCAACGTATTTCAAAAACTGAATTGGGCGTTACCTTGACGATTGACCCGGTTAAACTATTAGGCAATTACGAGCACATTTATGAGGATAATTTTTTTGGAGAGGAGGGCATAAATACACATTACGTAGTGTTAGCGTATGAGTATTCCCTGGAAGAGAGCATGCGCATCAAACTGGATGATCAACACTCAGACGCAAAATGGTGGAAAGTAAGAGACCTGCTCAACAGCCCTGAAGTGCATGAGAATACGAAAGCTTATTTTATGGGTGCTAGATCATAGCTACTGGTAACCGGATCACCCTGTAAGTATCCAGAAACCAGTACCCAGCCTATTGAACTTCCTCAAAAGTATTACCTTCAGAAAGCGCTCCTGTTTCGTATCCTTTTTTGAACCAGTACATACGTTGTTCCGAAGTACCATGCGTGAAGGCATCGGGTACCACACGTCCCTGTGATTGTTGTTGCAGGCGATCATCACCAATGGCATTGGCTGCTCCTAAAGCTTCCTGAATGTCGCCATCTTCCAAAATGCCTTTCATCTGGTCGGCATGATGCGCCCACATACCTGCCAGAAAATCGGCTTGTAACTCTAGTTTTACCGAGGCGGCATTGGCTTGTTTTTCGCCAGACTGCCTTTGAAAATCATGTACTTTCTCTAATGTGCCCTGGAGGTTTTGTATATGATGTCCCACTTCGTGGGCGATTACGTAAGCCATTGCAAAATCGCCTGGAGCACCGAAACGGTTTTTGAGGTCATCATAAAAGGTAAGATCAATATAAATACTTTGGTCTTGTGGACAATAAAAAGGGCCTGTAGCTGCTGAGGCAAAGCCACAACCTGATTGATTGGTTCCTGAAAAAAGTACCAGGGTAGGCTCTTTATAATCCGCATTGAGTTGTTCTGCAAAAATTTTGTTCCATACGTCTTCTGTATCTTTCAGAACTACTGAAACAAATTGGGCATGTTCGTCCTGGGCTTCAGTTGTGCTGGATGATACATTAGACTGAGGCCCCGTACCCATGTTGATGTAATCCATGGGGTTACCACCCAGGAGCGTTACAATAACAATAACGATGATGCCCCCCAGGCCCCCGCCTATGGCTACTTTGCCACGGCTACTCCGGCGGTCTTGTACATTGCCACTTTGTGATCTGCCACGCCATTTCATAGTTAGTTTGTTTTAAGGTTGATAGTTGTTACTGCACATTTTTTTTCGCAAATTGTATACTATTCTTGAATTTATGGAAAAATGCGTGAATTGTACCAGAAGGGGTAAAAAAACAGTATGCATTTCCCCCGAACTGGGCATAAAAATCTACAACAGAATATAGATTGCACTTCTTTATATTTTATCAATCTTCTTTGTAAATTAACCCAAAGGCATACAAACCCACTTAGTTTTTTTAGAAAATCTCATTGGCATGATTTTACACAAAATATCAGTAATCATTCCTGTACTCAATGAAGCTTATTACCTGGGCGATACCCTTCACAATTTGAAAGTGTTGTCTTCGCCCGTTCACGAAATAATTGTGGTGGATGGAGGCAGTACCGATAGCACCTTAGTACATATACAAAATACTGAAGTCATTATTGTAAAAAGCAAAAAAGCAGGCAGGGCATTACAAATGAACGAGGGAGCCAAGGTAGCCACTGGCGATTATCTGTGTTTTTTGCATGCAGATACCTCTGTGCCTACTGACCTGGTATCGGTGGTTGTTCAAACGCTCAATAGCTCAAATATTGCTTGTGGAGGTTTTGTGTCGGTGATGCGGGGGAAGCGAAGAGTTCGATGGTTTACCTCATTGCTTAATTATGTAAAAACCTACGGTTTGGCACTTCTTTATCAGCCGCGTCTTTTTTTTAGCAAAGGGTTTCGAGTGCTTTTTGGCGATCAGGTCATTTTTTGCCGTAAGCGTGTTTTTTGGCAATGTGGAGGGTTTAATGAAAACTTACCAATCATGGAAGAGGTTGATTTTTGTAAGCGAATTGTGCAGTATGGGCGTATTAAACAAATTAACAGAATTGTAGAATCTTCAGACCGGAGGGTAGCCAAACTTGGTTTTCTGAAATCGCATGCCATTTATTTGGGCATTATCATCATGTGGGCTTTTGGCATTTCGCCTGTATATTTGAAAAAGCTATACGAAGATGTAAGATGAAATCAACACAAATTTTTATTCATCGTATGATTTAATCATGAGCTATAGTTTTCAACAAAAACCGTCAATTGAAGAGAACGTTCGCAGTGTTTATTCCGAACTGCTGAATCAGAGTATATACGAACTCACGCATTCTTATGGCAGGTCGCATTCGGCAGTACACGAAACCCGTAAATGTTTTAAAAAAATACGGGCCTTGATCAGGTTGGTAAGGGATGAAATTGGAGAAGATACTTGCAAAGCTTACAATATTTTTTTCAGGGATGAAGGCCGTAAAATTTCAGACCTGCGTGATGTAAATGTGCTTATAGAGACACTCGACGACATCAATAAAGCATACCAGCATGAGCTATCCGAAGAAGTATTCACAGGCATTCGGGCTAAATTAATAAGAAAAAAACATGCACTGAGTAAAAAATTATTATACAGGAAGAAGATTTTGCAAAAGATATTTGGACGTCTGGAAGAAACCGATGTGTATTTGCCATCTATAAGCATTCAGCACGAAAGTTTTTCAGCATTTGAGGGTGGTTTACACCGGGTTTACAAAAGAGCAAGAAAAGGGCTGGTAAAGGCATATGCTGAGCGATCAGTCGAAGCTTTTCATGATTGGCGGAAACGTGCAAAATATTTACGGTATCAGATAGACCTGCTAAGTCCTTCCTGGCCCTCAGTTTTATCTTTGCAAGAGAAAGAACTGAATAACCTTACCGATTTGCTGGGTGAACACCACGACCTGGCTGTGTTAGAAGATGAAATTGCTGCTATCAACATCAAAAACACAGAGGCTTTGGAGGTTTTGCTGGCTTTGATCCATGAGCGTAAGCGTATTTTAGAGGAAGAAGCCCGTCCCCTGGGTGCCCGCCTTTTTGCTGAAAAGCCCAAGTCATTTCTTAACCGCCTGGAGAGCTACTGGAATATCTGGAAAGTATGCCAGCAGAAAAACCCAGTGGGCCCCGGGCAGTTGGTTATTGGCCAATAGCTAAACGTTATTTGTAATCCCATTTATTCAAATATCGTTTAACCACTAACAGCCAGAAGCAGATGAAAATTGACAAAAAACAAGCGGTAATCGTTGAAAGGCTAATAGCAGAATGGGAAAATAGGCAGTTGATTAACAGTGAACAGGCTGATTTGTTGAAAGAAAATTATCAGCAGTACACCGTTAAAGAAAGTTTCGATTGGCAAAATCTGGCTTTCATCGCTTTCTTTTTTGCAGCTATCTGTATCATTTTATCGGTTATTTTGTTGCTGGCCGATGAGTGGCTGATGGATTTGCTTAACACTTTACTGGGTGTTCACGATGCATTCAAGGCCTTACTGTTTGCCATCATCGCTACAGCACTTTATTATTTGGCTTTACAAAAACGGAAGAAGTATCCGGAAAAGGTATACAGCAACGAAGCCTTGTTTTTGTTTGGTGCCATAGCCCTGTCTTTTACCTGGATGTACATCGGGTTTGCGCTCTATACCGGCAGCGGTTATTTTCCGATGGTAATCCTGCTCACGTCCATCAGTTACGGATTGCTCGGTGTGGTATTCGACTCTAAGCTTACCTGGTTGCTTGCTTTGCTTACGCTGGCTGTATGGTTTGGCACGGAAACTTCCTACCGCTCGAGCTGGGAACCCTACTTCTGGGGGATGAATTATCCGCTGCGGTATGTTATTTTTGGAATTGGCTTTATTGGAATAAGTCAGGTATTCAAAAAGCAGCCCCATTTGAGAGAGTTTTCCCCCATGACGTATTTTACCGGGCTTATCGGGCTTTTCTTTGCATTGTGGCTTTTGTCCATTTTTGGCAATCATGGGGATTGGGAAGTGTGGTATAAAACCTCTCAGATAGATATGATATTTTGGGGCTTGTTATTTGGGTTGGCTGGAGGCCTTGCCATTTGGTACGGGTTGCGTTACAACGACACCAAAACCAAAGACATTGGTATTGCCTTTCTTCTACTGAATTTATATACCCGCTATTTTGAGTATTTCTGGGACAACCTGCACAAAGTGTTGTTTTTCTCTATCCTGGCTCTGTCTTTCTGGCTCATTGGGCGAAAGGCCGAACAAATCTGGAACTTGTCTGACCAGCAAAAAGAAGCGTGATTTTATATATTTTTGCGTTTTGCGGAATTTATTTCCAACCTTTTATACCAACTTGGTGTCATAGAGGCGTTAGTGTTATGTTTTAAAAATTGAAAAGAAAACAATTTAATGAAGAAGATGAGAAATTATTTTTTGATAGGGCTGGTATGTACAGCCTTCACAGCCTGCCTGGAAAAAGAAGAATCAGAATTTGAAAAAAGACAAAGAGAAGAAGAACAAATTATAACTGACTACCTTGACCAAAACAATATTGAGGCAACTAAAGGTACTTATGACTTGTATTATGAAGTGATGGATGACAGCGGTAGTGGGGATGCTCCAAAAGAAAACGAAATTGTCTCAATTTTTTATAAAATGACTACCCTTGGAGGAGATAGTATCGACAGCGCAGTGGAAAGTACGGATGACCCGGTTCGGTTTCTGCATGGGCCACGTGCACAATATAATATGATACCCAAAGGTATTGACCTGGCAGTGGCCAATATGCAAAAAGGGGATACGTACCGTTTTTTCATTCCTTCTTATTTTGCGTATGGCAGTTATAGCGAACCTGATGTGATAGACGTCCGTGAAATTTTAAAAGTGGAAATTACCCTGGCCGATATTCAGACAGAAGCTGATTTACTGGAAATAGAAAGGGAAGCCATAGAAGAATACCTGGCGGCAAAGGAAATTGAGGATTACAAAGAGTTTTCTTCCGGTTTGTATTACAAAAGGACCAAAGAAGGCAGCGGCAACAACCCTGCCCGTGGGCAAACCGTGAAAGTCCATTATGTAGGTACTTACCTGGACGGTACTGAGTTTGATAAATCTACAGACGGAGATCCATTAGAAGTTACAAATTTTGGCAATGGCGGGTTGATAGAAGGATTTGAAGACGGATTGGCCGAAATGAAAGACGGGGAAGAAGGTATTTTGATTATCCCTTCCAGCCTGGCATATGGCGGAGGCATACAGGTAATTCCAGAACAAATCAGGGAAGATTACTTAACAGCGGTTGAGTTACGTGATATCGCCCCTTTTAAAACTTTGGTTTTTGAATTAGAAATTGTGGATATTCAATAAAGCTGGTTTGGAGTTTTAAAGTTTCTGGTTTGAAGTTTAACTATAAACCTTAAACCAGAAACTAAAAACTTCATATTACACAACAACATTTGCCTCAGTATATTCCAGCACAGCCTCTTTGATGAGTGTAAAAGTTTCTGTTAGCAGCTCTTCGTTTTCTTCCAGCAATGTTACCCGGAAGCCCTGCAATTCAGAACAGAAAGAAGAAATAGGTACCACACAAACCCCTTTGGCTGCCAGCAAATAGTATACAAACCGCTTGTCCAACGCCATGTCTGGCTCATCGTCCATCCATTGGTTAAGCACAGCTTCAATTTCAGGGTCATCAATTTGCAATTTTTGTCCGGGTTTGAGTGCCCCTTTGTTAAAGATTATGGTATTGTAAAAAGCTCCAAATGTTTCGTTAAACGTAATGGTGGGCGTATCATCCAGAATGTCTGTGATGATTTTGCTTCTTTTACCGATCGCTTCGTTCCGCTCTTTTTGATAATCTACATACCGCGAATCTGACATAATCCGGGGAATGGCCATTTGCGGAAGTTTGGTAGAGCATACTTCTATCATTTTGGCATTTTCCAGGGCAGCGCAGTACTTATCAAATTCGGCTGATTTGCCCCGGTTATAAAACTCAATCCACCCACAGCGGGAACCCGGCCAGGGAAATTCCTTGGAAATCCCTTTCATGGAAATGCCCGGCACATCCCCAATCAGTTCGGCCAGGGAATAGGCGCGCGCCCCGTTATAGGTGATGTTGATATATATTTCATCAGCAATCAAGATCAGGTCAAACTCCCGGGCAATATCCACGATTCTCTGCAAAATTTCCAGCGGGTACACCACGCCGGTGGGATTGTCGGGGTTAATCACCAGAATACCCACCACATTGGGGTTGTATTTGACTTTCATGTAAAGGTCATCCAGGTCAGGGTACCAGTTGTTGTCCGGGTTCAGCTGATAAGTGATCGGATGGTGGTTGGCATGCGAAGCTTCCGCCGACGAATGGGTAGAGTAGGAGGGAGAAGGCCCGATGATGCGCGACGTATGGGTAAGGTACTGGTACACCTTGGAAATGGCATCGCCCAGCCCGTTAAAAAACAGGATGTCTTCCTCAGTGATTTGCACCCCACCCAGTCGGTTCGTTTTTTCGGCCAGGAACTGGCGGGTAGCCGGCACACCTTTAGAATCGCAATAGCCGTAGGTATTGTGATCTTCCAACAAATCAGCAATGATCGCTCGCATCCACGCAGGCATTTGGGCATGTTTTTGAATAGGGTCGCCTATATTTTCCCAAATAATTTCCTTGCCCAGGGATTGCACCTGGTGGGCTTTTTTCACGATGCCCCGTATTTCATACGAAAGTTCTTTGGCACCTTCACTTAACAAGCGTTGTCTCATTACTGAAAAGTAATTTTGTTTGTTATAAAAATGGCAAAATTGATAAAATAAAGCCGCAAAAAAAATAAGGATACACCTAATCCTGCTATTTTTGTGCCGTTTAGGTTTAATAAGTACTTTTTATTTCAGGAAAAAAACAGCAGAAATTTATGACAGTCAACGTAGCATTACTCAAAGAAATATGTGAAATCGCAGGAGCACCCGGGTTTGAAGAACGCATCCGTAACCTGGTGATCAAAGAAGTAAGCCCGCTGGTAGATACCGTAGAAATTGACAACATGGGCAGTGTGATTACCTTCAAAGAAGGAAAAAATAACCCCGAAAATAAACGGGTGATGGTGGCCGCCCATATGGATGAGATTGGCTTTATGGTTACGCATATCGACGACAACGGCTTTTTGCGTTTTCATACCCTGGGCGGATTTGACCCAAAAACCCTGACAGCCCAGCGTGTTATTGTACATGGAAAAGAAGATGTGGTAGGCGTGATGGGCACCAAACCCATTCATGTGATGAGTGCCGAAGAAAGGAAAAAACTGCCAAAAACCACCGATTTTTTCATTGACCTGGGGCTGCCCAAAGAAGAGGTGGAGAAAATTATTAGTGTAGGCGACCCCATTACACGGGAGCGGGAACTCATAGAAATGGGCGAATGTGTCAACTGTAAATCCATTGACAACCGCGTATCTGTTTTTATTTTAATAGAAACCCTGCGCAAGTTATCGGATGTGCCTTACGATGTATACGGTGTATTTACCGTGCAGGAAGAAGTAGGGCTGCGGGGTGCCAATGTGGCTTCCCACCTCATCAATCCCGATTTTGGTATAGCTTTGGATACAACCATCGCCTATGACGTGCCCGGCGCGCAAGCCCACGAAAAAGTAACCCAACTGGGCAAAGGCGCCGCCATCAAAATCATGGATGCCTCGGCTATTTGCGATTACCGCATGGTCAGCTTTCTGAAGCAAACCGCCGATCAAAACAACATTCCCTGGCAACCCGAAGTGCTTACCGCCGGAGGTACCGATACGGCCGGTGTGCAACGAATGGGTAAGCAAGGTGCTATTGCTGGTGCCATTTCCATTCCTACGCGGCACTTGCACCAGGTCATAGAAATGGCGCACAAAGGGGATATTGATAATTGCATTGATTTATTAACGGCTTCGCTGGAAACTATTGACCAGCAGGATTGGGGGCATTGGTAAGGGGAATGAGAGTGAGTTAATGTATTGATTATATATGAGGATATTATCTGGATGGACGAATTTAGAAGAACGGAATTATTTTATTCGATTGTAGATGGAGACGAAGATCTGTTTTTGAAACTTCTTAACCTTCAAAATGATATAAATCAACCTGACAAAAACGGGATGACTCTTCTTCATTTTGCTGCTGAATATGGAAGAGTATCAATGGCTACAAAGCTAATTGAATTAGGAATAGATATTGATGCTAAGGATTCTTACGGCAACACAGCATTGTGGAAGGCGACTTTCAATTCCAGAGGTAATTATGAATTGGTTAAGTTATTAATTGACAATAATGCCAACCCAAACTCTTATAATAATGCTAATAGAAGCCCTGTAATTCTCGCAGAAACTATGGGAAATGAAGAGC
The DNA here is from genome assembly GCA_965230065.1 of Cyclobacteriaceae bacterium. Classification (GTDB taxonomy): domain Bacteria; phylum Bacteroidota; class Bacteroidia; order Cytophagales; family Cyclobacteriaceae. The sequence continues at coordinate 3,683,246 of OZ245942.1, forward strand.
TACTTAATATTCTAAACCAGAATAGCGGATAAGCATTTTGTTCTCCTATCCCTCTCGCAGTAAGGAGCCATACTGGCAGGAAAGTTACTCCCATGCCTTAAAGTATGTATCGGTCTGAATAAATATGCGTATATTAAAATAAAATTATTGAACGATGAAAGATACAGCACTCAAAGAAAAAATAGACGGCCTGCCTGCAAACCTGAAAGAGCAAGTATCGGATTATGTTGACTTTCTGTTATACAGATATGGCGACAGCCAACCAGCATTGACTGCTGATGAAAAGAGTGAATTAGATGATCGTTGGGAAGCCTATCAGCAAGAAACTTCACAAGCAAGTACCCTGGAGGAGGTAAAAAAGCGATTAGAAAAGAAACATGGCGTATAAAATTAGAGTTACCCAACTTGCAGAAGATGAATTGGACGAAGTGATGGGTTGGTATGAAAAAGAAAAATCTGGATTAGGTATTACCTTTTTGAACCACTTTTTCAACCAGATTGCTTACCTTAAAGATAATCCTTATCTGTATCAGGAAGTTTACAAAACGTATCGGAGGGTATTGTTGAAGAAGTATCCGTATGCTGTTTATTATGGAATTGAAGAGCAAACACAAGAAGTTGCCATTTTGGCATACAAGTAAAAACCCAGAACGGCTTAAAAACAGATTGAAATGACATGCTGGCAATGATACGAAGCTAAAGTTAATATTCCATGCTACCCTCATTGACCGATTATAGTGTAAGATGCTCATTTGCCCATTTTTTCATGGTTTCCTCGTCCCATTGCTGTTCTTCCCATAAATTATCCATTTCTTCAGTGGCCTTTTGGGCAAAATACTTTGCCAGGATTTCTTTTGCATAGTAATGAATCTAAAAAAGGCGATGTTAAGCATAATATCAATTTACAGGCTACTACATGGGAAATCATCTATTTGCAAATACCCTTTCTTCTACACAAATTCGCTTATCAGAATTCACCGAAAATTCAATGAACAACATAACCATATTACAACAAACCCGGGCAAATCTTGCCAAAAGCGCAGGCAGTTTATCAGAAGAACAACTCCTTTCCATTCCAACCGGGTTCAGGAACAATATTTTGTGGAACCTGGGGCATATCATTGTTACGCAGCAGTTATTGCATTACAAGCGTACTGGAAATGAAATGTATATTCCTGATGATTTGGTAAACCAATTTAGGAATGGAACCGCTCCGGCCGATTGGAAAACAGCACCAGATATTTCGGAGCTTTTCCCCTTAATTACTGAATTACCCAATAAATTGGCAGAGGATTACCGTACTGGTAAATTTAAGGAATACTCGGCTTTTACAACTTCTACCGGAGTAGCCTTAACGAGTATAGAAGAGGCTATCAGTTTCAATAATTACCATGAAGGATTGCATACTGGTGTGATCAAGGTGATGATGAAGTTATTTTAATGGCTTAAAAATTTTTTCTACTTGTAAATATTAAACTCCACCCGGCGGTTGAGCTTTTTGTCCTGGTCTGTTTTTTCCTCTACAATCGGCTTGTTGCTGCCATGTCCAATGGCCTGTATGCGGTCGTCATCAATATTGCCAAAGCCGATGATGTATTCCTTAATGGCATCGGCCCTTGCCTGGGATAGCCTAAGATTGGCTTCAGGATTACCATCTGAGTCAGTATGACCCTCAATTTTGAGTTTAAAGTCAGGGTTGTCCAGTAAAAAGTCAATTACTTTGTCCAAGTCGGCAAACATTTCGGGTTTGAGTTCTGCTTTACCATTGTCAAAGTTCAGGCTCTCAAACTTAATCCGACTGGAAATGGAGGCTGTTTTCCGGTGAAAGTCAGTTTCTCCATCCAGATAGAATATTTCCTCCAGCCTGAAAAACTCTTCTCCCTGGATGATGATAAGATAATTGTTTTCATTGATCAGCTGAAAAGCGAAGGAGCCGTCGGGCCGTAAAAATTTAGGGGCTACCTCTATGCCATTGTCCAAATCAATGATAGAAACAATACCTTTTGAAAATGGCTTGCCCGTATCTTCGTCGCGGATAGAGCCCCGGAGCACCGTGGTGGCCGTAGGCTGTGCTTCCATGGGCAGGGGGAAGGAAAACAAATCCAGGTTGTGCATATTATTTTCCTCGGATCGGGCATAATACAGGTTTTTCGATTGGGCATCAATGGTAAAATAAAACTCAGCACCCTGTCCGTTTACCAAAGGGCCAATGTTGAGCGGTTCGCCCCAAAGGTTGCCATGCTTGTACGATTTATAAATATCAAACTCCCCAAAATTAAGCAGTTGTCCATCCGAGCTAAAATAGAGGATGTCGTGTGCCGGATGATAAAACGGGCTTACTTCGCTGTTGCGGGTATTGATCACCGGCCCCATATTTTTGGGGGCTGCCCATTCCCCATTAGCAGTTTTATAAGTAAAATAAATGTCAGATAACCCAAACCCACCAATGCGGTCAGAGGCAAAATACAGCGTATCTCCTGTGTGCGACAGGGCAGGGTGTGAGTCCCAGTATTGACTGTTTACCCTGGCCCCCAGGTTTTCAGGAGTGCTCCAGGTGCTATCGGGCTGCAAGGTGGCTACAAAGATGTCACAGTTGCCGATGGAGCCGGGGGAGTTGCACCGTACAAAAAAGAGCGTTTGGTTGTCGGGGCTGAGGCAGGCAGAACCTTCGTTGTAAGGAGAGTTAATGCCGGTGAGTGGTTCGGCATCGCCCCAATAGCCGGAGTAATTTCTGGTCAAAAATAAATCTTCATTACTACTTTGTTCCAGGCCTCTTTTGATTTTATTCCGTTTGGAGGTGAAGAGCAAAATATCATTATTGGCACTCATGGCAGGGCCGTAATCATTATCTTTTGAGTTAACACTGGTGCCCATGTTGAGCAGCACACCCCGTGGGGGGCGCAGAGTATCTACCGATTTTCGGTATTCTACCAGTTCATAATAATAATCAAGCGCCACATAGTCGTCTTTCTTCAGGTCTTCAATTTCATTCAACTTGAGCTGTACCTTTTTAAGGTCAAGACCTTCCCTGAAATGCTTTAGTACCAGGCGATACAGGTTCCTGGCTGCTATCGTATCGCCCCTGGCTTCTGTTAGCTGGGCTAAATACCACAATAAGACATTGTTCCGGTCAAAGTTTTCAATACCGAACTTTTTGACATATGAGTCAAGAATTGGATAGAGGTTGTCCCAATTTTGCTGGGAATAGAATTTTTCTATTTTTTCCAGCTCATTTTTGTTGTAGTAATACGGTACAGTATTTACATTAGGGAAATGAAACAGGCTGTTGCCCGCTTCGCTAATGCGCTCGTTGCCCTGTAAAGTGAGTTTTTCGCTTACAGGCCCCTGGCAATAAGACGGATGGATAAGCCCCGGCAGCCATGTGCTGATGATGCTTACAAAAAATATAATCCTGGCCATGGATGTTTTCATTTCTTAGCCTGGTATGCTTTAGCAAAAAGTATTGCCGTACCTGACGTATTTGTCTTTCTTTCGTACGCAATTCGCATAAAAAACATGTCAAAAGTACTGAGAATACAGTTGGCATAGCACTTGCCCCCTATATCAGGGAAACCAGGTTGCTTACATATAAGCGGAAATTATGCCAAATTGGCAGAATTGGATTGAGACGTATGAAATTATTCAATAACTTATTTATTCCAGAATACGACGAAGGTGATGAAAGTGGAGAATTAATCCAACTCATCACTACAGATGATACTTCAGATATCGATGATAATGTGCCGGATGAACTACCGATTTTACCTTTACGCAACACCGTGCTTTTCCCCGGTGTGGTCATTCCCATCACGGTAGGCCGGAAAAAATCTATCAAGCTTGTAAAAAGTGTTTATAATGATAATCGCATTTTAGGGGTTACGGCGCAAATAGATAAAAATGCGGAAAACCCGGGTGCCGATGATGTGTACCACGTGGGTACCATTGCAAAAATCATCAAACTGCTGGTATTGCCCGATGGAAGTACCACCATCATTATTCAGGGCAAAAAAAGATTTAGGATGACTTCTTTTGTGGAAGAAGACCCGCATCTTGTTGCCAAAATAGAGCTATTAAAGGAAAAGTTTCCGGGCAAAAGAAACAAGGAAATAAAGGCGGTGGTACAAAGCCTCAAGGAAGCTGCTTCCAAAATGTTGCGGCTAAACCCTGAAATACCGCAGGAAGCCCAAATGGCTTTGGATAATATTGAAAGCACCAGCTTTCTGATCCACTTTCTTTCTTCCAATATCAGTGCTGATGTAGCCGACAAGCAGAAAATACTTGAAACCGAAGACGGCATGGCCCGTGCAAAGCTGTTGCTGGAATATATGCTGAAAGACCTGCAAATGCTTCAGCTAAAGCACGAAATACAAAGCAAAGTCCATTCGGATATCGACCAGCAGCAGCGCGATTATTTCCTCCGCCAGCAAATGAAAGTGCTACAGGATGAGTTGGGCGATACCGATCAGGAGATTGAGGCACTCAGGCGAAAAGGAGATAAAAAGAAGTGGTCTAAAGAAGTAGCTGAGCATTTTAACAAAGAATTGGACAAGCTTTCCCGCATCAACCCTGCGGCAGCTGAGTATCCGGTAGCTGTCAATTATGTGGAATTTATGCTTGATTTGCCCTGGGATGAAATCACCAAGGACAGTTTTGACCTGAAAGAAGCCCAAAAGATACTGGATAAAGACCACTACGGACTGGAAAAGGTAAAGCAGCGGATTATTGAATACCTGGCGGTGCTGAAATTAAAAAATGACCTGAAAGGCCCTATTTTGTGTTTGTATGGCCCTCCGGGTGTAGGAAAAACGTCGCTGGGTAAGTCCATTGCCAAAGCCTTGCACCGCAAGTACATTCGCCTTTCATTGGGCGGGGTGAGTGATGAAGCCGAAATACGCGGGCACCGGAAAACCTATGTAGGTGCCATGCCCGGCAAAATCATACAAAACCTGAAAAAGGTAAAGTATTCCAACCCGATTTTTGTGCTGGATGAAATTGATAAGTTACACTCCGATTTCCGGGGCGATCCGTCTTCTGCTTTGTTGGAAGTGTTAGACCCCGAGCAAAACAGTACTTTCGTTGATAATTACCTGGAAGTGGAGTACGACTTGTCAAAAGTGCTCTTTATTGCCACTGCCAATGCTTTGGATACCATACACCCGGCCTTGCGCGACAGGATGGAAATTATTGAAATCAATGGGTATACGCTGGAAGAAAAAGTGGAAATTGCCAAGAAACACCTCATTCCCAAACAACGGAAAGAACACGGTCTGAAGGCAAAAGATGTAAGTTTTGATAAACGCTCTATTGAGAAAATAATTGATGCTTACACCCGCGAATCGGGCGTGCGTAGTTTGGAGCGGCAAATTGGGAAACTGATCCGGAATGTGGCCAAATCTATTGCGCTGGAGGAAGAGTACAACAAAAAAATCAAAGAGGCGGATGTGGAGCGTATCCTCGGAAGTCCCAAATTTGATAGTGAGGCTTACCAGGATAATAATACGCCCGGTGTAGTTACCGGACTAGCCTGGACGCCCGTGGGAGGCGAAATACTTTTTGTGGAATCAAGTCTGAACCGGGGTAAAGGTAAACTCACCCTCTCCGGACAGTTGGGCGATGTAATGAAAGAATCGGCCATGGCTGCATTATCCTACCTGAAAGCCAGGGCAGGGCAGTTGGATATTCATTACAAAACCTTTGAAAATTACGACCTGCACGTACACGTTCCGGCTGGGGCTGTGCCCAAAGACGGGCCATCGGCAGGAATTACCATGCTTACTGCCATAGCTTCCATTTACACCCAAAGAAAGGTGAAAGACAAGCTGGCCATGACGGGTGAAATTACCCTGCGTGGAAAAGTAATGCCTGTGGGCGGTATTAAAGAGAAAATCCTGGCAGCACGGCGAGCCGGTATAAAAGAAATCATCATGTGCAGCAAGAACAAAAAAGATATAGAAGACATAGACGAACGCTATATCACCGGTCTTACCCTGCACTATGTAGATACCGTAGACGAAGTGCTGGAGTTGGCATTATTGCCCGATAAAGTTAAAAATCCCATGCACTTTGTAGTAGATGAAGATAAGCAAGCAGTCTAGGCAGTAGCTTTAGGTAGCAGCGGTCAATAGCGCGCCATTGCCTACTGCTGTTTATATAGAAGAAATAAATTGTTTGCTAACCACCGCCGCATTAACTTTAGACACAACTGATGTGTTACTATTGTAATGACGGCAAAAGAGAAAAAATACTGGATCATTGGGGTACTTTGTGTCTTAGCCCTGGGGGGAGGTGTATTTTATTTTTCAAATATACTTAGGGTTACTCCTATGGCCAGTGAGGTGGTCAAAAAGCTGATAAAATCCAGCAGTAAAAAGTATATTATTGAGTATGACGACCTGGAATTAAACACATTAAAAAATGAAATTGATGTTAATAATATCCGGGTAAGTTATGATTCCACACAGTTTGCCGAAGATGACTCCACCCGCCTCTTTTTTGACCTGAATGTAGGCAGACTCAACCTGAATGTGAACAGCCTTAAAGAAATTGCGTATGACAATACCCTAACGGTAGAGCATGCCATACTTGAGTCCCCAAAGATAAACCTGTACCGTGACCCTCATGTGCAGAAAAAAGAGAAAAATTTTGAAAGTTGGTTGCAGGCATATCAGTTTATTTCAGATTATTTGCAATCATTGAACATCAATAGCTTTTCTATCCAAAATGCTTCTTTTCAGTCTTTTGAATTACGAGAAAATGACACCATTCCCCTATTTGCCCTCGATAGTATTAATGCCAGCTTTACATACCTGGCCCTTGACTCTGCGGCATTTGTCGACAAAAATATCATAGAAAATATTGAAGACTTTAGTGTTGAAATTAAGGGTTACAAAAGGGTGTTACCCGATAGTTTATACAGAATAGAAGTAAAAGACCTGAAAGTAGATAAAAAGTCGGCTACCCTCCAACTGGATGGCGTACGGCTGGTTCCTATGTACGAAAGGTATGAATTTGCCCAAAAGGCAGGCTACCGAAAAGGCAGGATTACCCTGGAAATGCCTACCCTCACTTTTGCCGGCATAGATTTTCACAAGTTGGTGGCCGACCGTGCTTTTGTCAGTGAAAATGTAAGCGTAGATGCCCTTTCTTTAGAAATTTTTTCGGATAAACACATGGAAGAGTGGAAGCGCTACCGCAAGATGATCCCTGAAATGTTAAAGGCAATTCCCCTTTCTTTTCGCCTTGATACGATTCGGGTAGCTAAGGGCAATATTAAATATGTTGAACGCCCTGAAGATTCGGAGGAAACAGGTTATGTGACTTTTGATGATGTGTATGCCACTCTCTACCATGCCACAAATATTGTAGAAGAAGGGGAAGAAACCACCATGGTAGCTGACGTGCAAACCCTGTTTATGAACAAAGGAAAGCTACATGTGAATATTAATTTTCCTATGTACAGGGAAGACCTTTTCCACACCATTAAAGTTTCTATGGCAGCCATGCCCCTTACCGAGTTGAATAAAATACTGGAAGCTGCAGTAAATACTTCGGTAAAAAGCGGGCAACTGAACAGCCTGGAATTTACCATGGAGCTTGACCAAAACAAGGCTACCGGCATGATGCATTTTGCCTATAACGATTTGAAAATAGAACTGCTTGGGAAAGGGCAAGACGACCCAAAATTAAAAGAGAAAATAGGTTCTTTTTTGGCAAACCTTCTCGTTCTTAAAACAGACAATCCCAATGGCAATAAGGACGAACTGCGTGAAGGCCCCATTGCCCACGAACGAAACTCCGAAAAAGCCATTTTTGGCTATTGGGTGCGTGCCTTGCTCTCCGGGGTTATTCCTTCGGTGGGTATAGATAATATTCCTGAAGGCCTGACCAAAACAAAGCCCCAAAATCAGCCAACACCACTTTCCGAGTAACACCCCTTATTCATCAAAAACATTGTGCTGCTCTCCCTTATTTTGGTTCAAACGGTAATTCAATGTGAGATAAACCAAGGGGGAAATTCGTTGGGATGTACTCGATGTATAAAATGTGTCTCCTTCTGTAATTGTTCGTATCTGGTACGTGTAAAAAAGGTCAGATACATTCAGCGTAAGTGTGCCTTTTTCTTTAAATACATCCCGGCTCAGGGAGAAGTCGAGGTAATAATTGGCTTTTCGGCTTCCTTGTGGTGTTTGCTGCGGGCCTTCGTAATGTCCTCTGAGCTGTAGGTCGGTGGTTTTCCAAAGTGTAAATTTTGACGTAACGCGTGCAAACCAGCTATAGGTATCACTTTCGAAAGATGCATCCAGGTTTTCACCATCGGTAATGGCCCTGAAAAAATTAAAATTCCCGTCCAGTTTCCACCAGGAAAAAGGGTCATAATTGGCCGTAAACTCCAGCCCATACGCATCTTCGGTCGCCAGGTTTTCAGGTTTTATTCTGGCAATTCCGTCTTCGTCTACTCTTCTGATGCGCATTATTTTACCAGTGGTGTACCGGTAATACAAAGAAGAAGTGATGGAAGCCTTGTCCATGTCTTTGATATGGCCAATTTCCAGGGCATGTGTATATTCCGGTTCCAGGTCGGGGTTTCCGGTCATGAAATTTCGGTTATCCAGAAAAGTAAAGTAGGGCGTAAGGTCAAAATAGGTAGGTCGCCGTATGCGCCTGCTGTAGCTGAGCTGAATAGCATTTTGCGCGGGCAGGTCGTAGGTAATGTGGGCTGAAGGGAACAGGTTGGTATAATTCCGCTGGTTTACTTCATCCGTTTCCAACAGTTCAGTCCGCACATCGCTGTATTCTACTCGCAGGCCCAGTTGGTAAGAAAATTTATTCATTTTATCTCCGGCAATGAGGTAAGCAGCCATGATGTTTTCGTCATAAACAAAACTGTTGTCCAGGCCCTCAATGGGTATGCGCCCTTCGTCGGTGATTTCATCTACCTGATAGTCGTTGGTAATATCCCGGAAACTGCTACGTAGCCCGGCCTCAAATTTTCCATCATCGCCAAACGGATGCACGTAGTCTACCTGTAGCAAAAACTGTTTTTCGGTTTCGTAATTATAAGAATTTTGTAATGAAACAGGCTCGTCCGTCGGCGTGTAATCAGGCGTAAAAAACGCTTCAGTAAAATCCTGGTCAGACTCTTCCCAGTTGTCCAGCACATTGATGGAAGCATTTAGTTCATGCCCCTCCCTTTCAAAGAGTTTTTTGTAATTCAGGGCATATTCCAGTTTGGGTTCTGTTTCAGTTTCGTCTTGTTTGCGGGTGGTGATCCCTGTGAGGTTGTCTGTTGAAAAAAGGTAATCACGGTACTCAATATCAGCCGTGCGCCAGCCCTTGATGTGCCGATAGGTGAGGGAAGCAGTAAGAATATTGTTCAGGTTAAAAAAGTAATCGGATCCAAAACGGACGTTATTAGAAAAACTATCATACGTACTTTCATTGGTCTGGCGGGTGATGGCCGTTGTATCTTCTCCGTACACTTCCTGGTATTGTGCACTTTTTCTTGGGTTAGATTGATAAAAAATACCGTAATTGATGAAAAAATTAAACTTTTCCCGTCTGTAATTCAGGTTGAGTGCAATGCCGTGGTTGTTGGGATAGCCCGTGGTAAAATCAAAAGACCCGTTCAGTCCTTGCCTTTGTTCTTTCTTCAACACAATGTTGATAATCCCGGCGGTGCCTTCCGCTTCGTACCGGGCCGATGGGTTGGTAATTACCTCTACCTTTTCAATCATACTGCCCTGAAGTTGCCGCAACCCGGCTGCACCCTTAAAACTAACCAGACTTGATGGCCTTCCGTCTACCAAAATGCGCACATTTTCACTGCCCCGCAGGCTTACATCCCCTTCAGGGCCTACCATAACAGAGGGGATATTGCCCAGAATATCCACCGCGTTTCTGCCTGCATTGCCCAAATCCTGTCCTACGTTGAATATTTTTTTGTCCAGCGATAATTCCATGGTACTTTTTTCTCCTTGTACAATCACCTCTTCCAGATTGGTCGTTTCAGATTGAAAAGGGATAATGCCCAAATCTACCGTAGGCTGTTTGGATGAAAGTGCGATGTCATCCATCATTTTAGGGGCATATCCTACATATTCAATATTAAGCAAATAATTGCCGGCTTTGGCTTCTATAGAAAAGGAGCCTTTTGCATCCGTAATATTACCCGTTACCAATGAGCTATCAGTTCGGTTTAGTAGGCTTACAGTGGCGTATTCCATAGGCGTTTTGGTATCAGCATCTACCAAAGTGCCTGTAAGTTTGATTTTATTTTTTGGGGATTGGGCCATGACAGACAAGCCCATAAATATTGAAATACTCAAAAATAAAGCAATATAAATTTTCATGCGGATAGGTTTGGATACACTCTTTTCGTCACGGGGTGGAATATATTGCAATATTAATCACCCCATTGGCATTGCACAAATAAACTTGAGCTTTGCTTTCAACTACCGGGCTGTAGTTGCTTTTTTACAGCTTCCTTGATGGGGGTTTCATTTACCATTACATCGGCAAGTACGGCTTCCCCTTCTTTGATATGGACGAGTGCATACGTGGTATTGAGCGTGTCGCTTAGCGATTCACGATACAGTTGTTCTGCATCGTAAGCTTTGGATTCTTCCATGTAGTAGCGGTCAAAAGGATATTCCAGAAAAAGGACATTCGGAGCTATGCTGCTTATGCGAGCTTGTACATAAGGTACTGAAGTTTCAGGAGGCGTTTTGGTAACATCTTCAATTTGAGCATACCCTTCGGCGTTGGTGGCCAGGTGTACAAAAACTTCCTGGTTCATGATCCACTCATCAGTTTGTGTGATAGGAAACTGGTTGGCCTCAAACCGTAAATTGATGTATTTTCCCCGGAAAGGGTCGTTGGGGTCTACCGGGGCAGTTTTGAACTTAAAGGCTTGTCCCAATTCCAGCACATCCTCCCTGTCCAAAATCATTTTCAAGGGCACAAAAAGTTGAACCAATGCCAATACGACGAATGCTATGATGGTGTAATTTTTCATTTAAATCATTTCTTTCCCTCAAAAAGAATAAAGTATGTTTTTTTTATTAAAAGTACTTGGTCTTTAGTGCGTTGGCATTGTGTGTGGAAGCATTGAATTTCCTAGAGTTTTTTGGTCCTTTTTGGGGCAATGCCAAAAAGGACAGAGAAATAAAACTAACAGTTTGAAATAATATTTCATATTTGAAGTACTAAAACGAATAAAATTTTTAACCAAGCTATTACTACATTCATTGTTTTCTTTCTTTCAATATCTTTTTCTTTTGCAATAACCGATAGTTAGCTACAAAAAAACCAACACCCACCATTACAAACAAAATGCCCCGTAATACAAAGCTCAGGTTTACATCAAAAAATCTGCAAATAATCAGGGCTGTGATGATGAGCAGGCCATAATTGAGCATGCCCAAATGATGTTTTTGTGCTCCCCGGTGGACGGTAATAATCCCCACTGCCAAAATCAGCAGGTTTATCATTACAATGGAGATAATAGGTGTGAACAAACCAATCAGAAATGTGAAAATAAAGATCAGGAAAACGACTTCCATCAATTGAATATTTCTCCAGGATTTGTTCTTATAAGTCATGAAAAGCAATACAATAGCTGCTGAAGAAGTAGCAATTGCTACAAAAAATTCAGGTGCGGCAATAACCTCCGAAAAAGAAAGCCCTTCTTCGTATAAACCATTCCAAAATTCATCAAAACTCAAAAATAGTAGTAAGCACAAGGTGCCGGCTGCTCCTAAAATCCGGTAACCATTGTTGATTATTTTTTGCTGCTTAAAACTTTCCCTATTGCCAATGAGGTACAAAAGCCCGAATAAACTCAGATAAGCAATTACCATGAGTTCTTCATGAGAGGCTGCCCAGGCTCCTAAAACAATGATGAGCGACAAAGGCATGAGCCAATGATGCCATGTGGTAAAATTACTTTCCGGTTTGTTTTTCCACAAAAGGTAATAATGGGGAAGGGCCATTGTTAAAAGCAACCAGTAGAAGTAGGGCGTAGCAGTTGGATAAGTCCAGTAACCTGTTTCGCAGGCATAATAAGTGATGCCAACGAGGTACAATAATGAAGTTACCGAAGAGCGCATGATGTAGATCAAAGGAAAGCAAAGAAGCATCCAGGTGAGGAGAAAGGAGCTCAGGTTTCCGGGGATATTGTACACCTGGCTGATGAGCGAAATGCTGGCGCCTACGGCAAAAAAGAGGAAAACAGCCGTACTTTCCAGCCAAACTGCCTGCTTTTGTTTTTTGATGAGCGCAAAGGCACACAATGCCTGCCCGATGACCAAAGGCAAAAAAGAAAAGATGGTTTTGGTAGTACGGCCCAGCTCATCCCAATTGTGGGCAATGATGAGGATGATACCCAGGCCGATGAGGATGGCACCCAGCACGCCAAATAAAATGACGAGGCGATTGGGAGCATCATCACTTTTCTGCTGATAATAAGCGTGTATGTTCCGGGCTGTTTCTTCCGAAATGATATGCGCATCTACCAGTTCGGGCAGGGCTTTGATGATGTCTTTGCTCATTTAGTAATCAATTTCCGCATTTTGGGCAGAAAACACAAGAAATTGCCCCTATATAAACATGAGTTACAGCAGTCAGCAGTGGTCAAAGTACTGCCACTGCCAACTGCTACTATAATTTACCTTTCTTCCCTTTTGACCAGCGCATAAAAATCGTTCCCCAGGGGGAGGTAGCCGTATTCGTAACAGAAATAGTAAACCGTGCCGGCTTTGGTGGTGTAAATATTGGTAAAGTAATCGAAGTCAAAGCCTTTTTTTACCAGTTGGTCTTTATGCACTTTGGATTTGCCTTCGGGAGTGAGTTCTTCTATGATGCGGCGATTTTTCTTCAGCGTATTATTTACATTCCTGACCACATTGTTTTCGTACCGTTTCAGCTTATTATTGTACGCATTGCGGCAGGCATCGCTGCAAAACTTTTTGTCTACCCGGCCCATAATTTTGGTGCCGCATTCGGGGCATGTTTTTTCCATAATCTTTATTCTTTATTAGAGAAATGTAAAACAACTATTTTTCCCTATTACAAGAGTAGGAATTTTATATTTTACCTTCATGCAAATCCCATATTGGGAAACACATCTCAAAATCATTCCACATGATATCCCCATATTCAAGCGTGAATGATTGGAAGAGGCTTTTATCCAAGTATTTTTTTGTCATTGGGTTTTTTGCATTTTTTAGAAAGTCACCAAAATCTATGGTTTGCTCCACCCCGTCCGAGAATTGGAAATAGATTTTATAATCGCCTCTGTATTCTGCTTTTTCTATATTTATTACCATCTCTTATAGCTTTTTAGTTATTTTTTCAGATTCAATGGCCTTATTGTAAACAAAAAAGTCTACCCATTTTTTAACAATATCATCCCGATAAATTTCAACCAGTTTTTTAAACTTCTTTAAATTTTTTGCATTAAGGGGTGCTTTGCCTTTGACTTCTAGAATTCTTACTTCTATAAACTCCCCATTCTCAAAGATTATCTCAGCTTTGCTCTCCTTACCCTGATATTTGCAATGAACATGTATTGGCTCATGTTCACGGGAGTAAAACAAAATTATTAGGCCGAAATATTCATAGAGTTTTGGCATTTTTTTATATTTTCTTAATGACCTACAACGTTTAGTTGTAAGAATAGTAGCCGACAGCGTGTATTTTTCCTGTCAAGTTTCAAAAGGTTGAAGTAGGCTATAACCCTTGAATTTTCAACTGTCTCGGCTATTATTTTTATAAATTGTTGTGGGTATGTTGTTTGTTCTTCTACTACTTCAAATCTATTTGTTTCAGGTATTCTTTCTTACCCTGTTCCAATTCGTAATTCCAAATACGGAATTATTGCATTATCATAATTCGTAATTGTGTTTAAATCATAAAATACTGAGTTTTCGGAATTGTCAACATAATCTTGAGTCTCCGTACCTGAAAAAAAACGCCAACCACTATCACTTTCCCTATCGGATTCCTCTCGATACATATACCCTACTTTTAATCCATCAACTGTAATTTTATCAGTCGCAATGCACGCTCCAAGATTTGGAATCAATTTTTGAATCTGGTTGGCTTTTAGTTTAAAATTCTTTTTCATTTTCATCAAGAATTTATTTGAATCCATTTTCCGTCTATCAGTTTTTCAAGTTTACCCCATTCTGGTTTCCCTATGTTTCGTCCTTTTACTCTTACAGGTTCAATCCAGTCATGTTGGCAATTCTCCAATGGGTCAGAAATTTTTTTCCAATCTGATTTTGCAATTCCATAATCTTCTTCACATGATTCAATCGCATCTTCTATGTTTTCGAACCAAGAATCCCAAAGAGAACCTGAGTCTTCATATTTTTCATATCCGAAAAGATATACACCATCATCAGAGTCATAAATCATCAATCTTTTGACCTCCGAATCACTTTGCTTTATGTTTGCAGTCAGTCTCATTTTCAATTACTTAAAACACCCAAATATAAACAATTATCCGTTTGTAAACGTTTACAAATGGCTAAAAAACAACCTGTGTTGGAATTCTCTTTTCTGGGCTAAAAAATGTTATGGAACTGGCGGGCTTACAATTGAGTAACTATTTGTAATGGAAAGGATTTTACGAGGCTATTTTTTGTATCAATATTCGGCTTCAGTTTTTTCTTAAGAATCATAATGATATCTACAGGCATATATCAGTAATTCATTATCTATAACTTGATAAACAAGGCGGTGTTCCTGGTTAATCCGTCTGGACCAAAACCCGGCTAAGTCATATTTCAGAGGCTCTGGTTTGCCAATTCCCTCAAACGGAGTGCGCTTAATCACTTTGATAAGATCATTGATCTTTTTGAGCATTTTCTTATCTGTTTTTTGCCAATACACATAGTCCTCCCAGGCATTTTCGGTAAAGGTCAGCACCATATTACTCGTCTAATTTTGGCCTGACGGTCTTTCCTGATTTCATCTGCTGAATAGACTCATAAAGTCTGTCAGCATTTTTTCTGGAACTTAGCAAATGCAAAGTCTCCATCATGGAGTTATACTCATCCAATGAAATCATAACAGTTCCTTTTCCGCTTTTCCTTTTAATGATGAGTGTTTCATTGTCATCTTCAACACTGTCCAGATACTGTTTCAGTCCAGCTCGAAATTCCGAATAATTAGCAGCAATCATTATTTGAATTATTTTATATACGTACAAATATACGTACTTAATTAGGTTAAGTTTTAATTCAATAAGAATATTTCCTGATTTTAAAAAATGACTCCCAGTTTGCTCATATGAGCGATTATCCGTTTGTAAACGACTACAAACGGGTAATAAACGACTACAAATGTTTAACTACCGACTCTTTTTTGCACGCCTTCTCATCTTTGCATCAGGTATTCACCAAATCGGTAAATCTGGAATACCAGCCTGTACTTGCAGGCAGTTTATTTATCATTATTTCATTTAAATGTTATTGTTATGAAAAATTTGAGAAACTCTGTGCGTTTGATTGGTAACCTGGGCATGAACCCGGAAGTGAAGGAAGTAGGAAAAAGTGGAAAGCTGGCGAAGTTTTCACTGGCTACGAACGAAACCTACCGCAATGATAAAGGAGAAAAAGTACAGGAAACCCAGTGGCACCAACTCATTGCCTGGGGCAAACAAGCCGAAATTATTGAGCAATACCTCAAAAAAGGAAGTGAAATTGCCATTGAAGGTAAATTGACTACCCGAAATTATACCGACAAAGAAGGCAACAAGCGTTACGTTACCGAAGTGGTCATTCAAGACTTGCTGATGTTGGGTAAGAAAGAATAAGCTATGCCCCAATAGGTCAGTAAATTTTAGTGCAGGCACTTTGTAAGGCGAATCGAATGCCCGAATCGGAGTGGTTCGCCACTGCGATGCCGAAGCAGTCATTGCAATTTCGCTTTACAAAGTTGAACTGCATTTTTTTATCCCTTTCTGTTACTCATCACCACCAAAAATACGACATATACTCCAAAAGCACTGATGGCTATAAAGTTGGAGAAATTTTCGGGAACAGAAAACATGCGTACAAAACAGGAAATACCCAGCAAAACCCAAAATAAAGCATGAAACCAACGCAAAATGAAATGCTGGATTGGGGATGTTTTTTGTGAGGCAATTTTATGTTTTGGCCAAATGAAAGTAAAAGTCAGGGCAATTGCCCAGCACAATCCGCCCCAGACAGCCCAGGAAAAACCTAAAAAATTTGCTTCCATAAAAAGTACTTTTTCAAGGTTACAAAACTCTTATCTGTTGTTACCAAATACTGAAAGAAAATAAAACTGATGAAACTACCACAAATAAAGATTATGGATTCTAAAACTACAGCCAAAGAGTTCCTCAATATATACTTTCCTGATTGTGACGGGGCAATGGTGGTACACCCAGAAAAAAATAAGGCAACCCATATTGAAATCATTATTTTTTACCACAACATCAATACTCATTACCACAAAAAATTTAATTTCAGAGAAACAGCTATTGATGTAAAAGTATACCGTACCAGCAACTGTTCCTTTCTGTCTACTGATAAACCCTCCCCGCAAACAGATGCCCTGGCGAGTTTACTTTCGGCAGGCATCATCATCAAAGACTATAACCACGAAGTAGAAACGATACTGGCCGAGGCTCGAACAATGCGGGAAAAGGAAATAAGAAAAAACTCCCCTATTTACAAACGCATTGAGTCCGGGTTGTTTTCTTTTGTTTGTTTGTAAAGTAACGTGAATTATGGATTTGATTCAACAAACGAATATTTATATCTAATTGATTTTCAAACGCTTGTCCTCAAGCCGGACGGGCTCATACTTTTTTCAATCGATAAAAAAGTATGCAAAAAATCTCAGAAAGTTTGAAACTCGCTTCGCTCAGACAGCAAACTTTCTATTTGCACGAATCAGGGCATTTTTAATCCATAACTCACGTTAAAGTAGGCAGGAGGCGGAAGTAATCTTTACTTCGGTCTCCCGTCTTCGGTCCGCCCGGCGGCCCGGTTCCGTCTTTCTAAGATTTTCTTTAAGTCGGCGGGAGAGTATTCAACAGATTTTAATGTTTTCTTATCAGCAGTACGGTACACCAAAAAATGTCCGTCGCTTTCTTCGTAGTAGCAGTCGGTATCTTTCTGTTCTTTATAGTATTTTACCGTAGCTTCAGCTTCTTCCCGGGTTTTGCAAGACTTGCTCATGTTGGAGCGTTGCACTTCATCAAACAATGCCTTGAATTTTTCGCCCAGGCCAAATTCCAGAATCGCACCAGATAATACATATTGCAGGTCGCAAAGGGCATCGGCCACTTCCACAATATTTTTGTCCTGAATAGCGGCCTCCAATTCTTTCAATTCTTCGGCCAGCAAAGCCACCCTGAGCCCGCAACGGTTTTCAGCAGGGATTACAGGTTTTTCTTCTATTGGGTGTTTGAAGGTTTTATGAAATTCGGCTACACTGTTGAGTGGAGTAGGTTCTTGCATGGCTTGTTTTTTGGGGGGCAAAGTAAGTAAATATTGATGGAAAGGCATAGATATTATAAGCAAAAGGTATTTGTTCAGCAGCAGCACTTTCTTAACTGCTACTGCCACTGCCACTGCTTATTGCGGCTGGTTAAATTAGCATTCCTACAATTTTCATGGTATTTTCCGTTATTTGTTGGGTATATTAGAAAAAGTGCGGTTTGACATTCGCAAAGACGGTTTGTTAACTTATGCCATGAAAGTCTATTTTACAATTTTTTTCTTTCTGTCGGTTATTTTTCATCCTCTTTATGCACAGCAGCCCAGGGTGATTTACAACCATACCAATGTGGAAAGTGGATTGAACTACGACCAGATTGAGTATATCCTCATGGACCGGGACGGGTTTATCTGGCTTGCCATACAGGCAGGGCTTCAGCGATTTGATGGGTATAATTTTACATCTTACAACTACGACGCCAACGACTCCACCACCATTTCTGATATTTTCACAACTACTGTATTTGAAGATTCACAGGGAAAAATCTGGGTAGGTACTGCCAGCAATGGCATCAACGTGTTTGATAAAGAAAAAAACGCGTTTCTCAGAATTAAGCACGATCCTTCTGATGTTTACTCCCTCAGTACCAATAATATTCCTAAGGGCAAAAAAGTAATAGTCGAAGATAAGGAAGGATTTATATGGGTGAATACAGGAAACGGATTGAACAGAATTGACACTACTACTCATAAAGTTGAGCGATTCTATGGCAATTATCAGGGGCATATTATTTATGACGAAACAGCACATGCCTTATGGATAGCCGATACCACCCTGAAAAAACTCACCATTGATAACCTGGCGCTCAAAACCTTTGAAACCCAACATAACATCAAAGCCATTCACTCCATGGTGATGGATGAAAACGGGCTTATCTGGCTGGGTACTGACAAAGGGCTGTCCATCTTTGATAATAATGAAAATGCATTTTTGAGTTTGTCTGATTTTTTGTCGAAGCAAACACAAAAAAAGAGCTACCCGTGGGCACAAGATCCCGTCAGGGCTATTTATGAAGATTACCGGGGGCATATATGGTTGAGCGTGGAAAAGTCTGTTTATGTAGTCAACCCCAAAGATGGCAGCTACAATATTTTTAAACACGAAACAGAAAATGAAAACAGCATTTTAGACGAAACCGTAACCGGAATTTATGGCAATCACCAGGGTACAGTGCTCATTACCTACACCAGCCAGGGTATTACTAAGATCAACATCAACTCTAATGGGTTTAACTATATCAGAAAAAAGCCCAATCATCCCAATACCCTGAGCAGCAACACCATAAGGTCAATTTTGAAAGACCAAAAAAATAATTTATGGATAGGTACATACAATCATGGTTTGAACAGGCTGGTAGATGGTGATCCTGAAAATGTTGTGGCGTACCGTCACGATCCTGATGATGCTAATTCCATAAATTCAGATTATATCACTGCTTTGTATATTGATAGTGGCGACCGCCTTTGGGTGGGTACTTTTGAGAACGGGTTTTGTTATGCTGAAAATATTTATGACACGGACAAACTGCAATTCAGACCTTCTTCATTTCCGCACAGGGTAGAGGTGCATGAGTTTACCGAAGACCAGGCAGGAAGAATATGGATCAGTACAGAGCGTGGTTTTTATATTTATGACAAAAGAAAAGAGACAGTTACTCATTACGGAGATGCGCACAACCAAATACCTGAACTGAAAAAAATCAATGTGCAGTCTGTATGGATGGAAGCCCCCAACACTTTCTGGCTGGCTACCTGGAACCGGGGAATATGTAAATTAGTAGTCAATTCAGACAGTCTGCTATCTTCTTCTGTTTCAAAAGACAGCCTGGTAATTTATGACCAAACTACAGATGTAAAAGGTACTGCCCTTGATAATCGTTTTATTACTATTCATAAGGGCAGGCAAGGTGATTTTTGGCTCGGTAGCATTGTGAATGGATTGGTAAAAATGACTGAAACACGTGAAGGGGTAAAGTTTACAAAGTACGATAACTCTTCGGGAGCTCCGGCCAATACGGTGTATGGCATTGCTGAAGATACCCACGGAAACCTGTGGATCAGTACGAAATTCGGTATTGGTAAGTTTGATCCTGCTACCAAGCACTTTACTAATTATTATGAAAGTGATGGGCTGCAATCTAATTATTTTATTTGGGATGCAGCCTACCAGCATACCGATGGGGAAATTTTTTTCGGGGGTACCAATGGCTTGAATACATTTTACCCTGACAGCATCAGCGATAATAAAGCACCATCCCGGGCTTATCTTTCAAAGTTGATCATCAATCACAAAGAGGTAAATATAGGCGAAGAAATTAATGGAAGAACGGTTCTCGAAAGAAGTATACGTTTTACAGACGCGAT
Organism: Cyclobacteriaceae bacterium; assembly: GCA_965230065.1. Classification (GTDB taxonomy): domain Bacteria; phylum Bacteroidota; class Bacteroidia; order Cytophagales; family Cyclobacteriaceae. The sequence continues at coordinate 3,703,147 of OZ245942.1, forward strand.
CACCCTTACGCATGAAGATGTAGTGTTTTCACTGGAATTTGCAGCTTTGAATATCACCAATCCCCACGAAGTTTTATTTGAATATAAGCTGGAAGGTTTTGACGAAGAGTGGATTCATGCCAATGCCAGTAACAGAATAGCCACATATACTAACCTGCAAAAAGGGAATTATGTATTTAAAGTGCGTGCTTCAAATAGTTTTGGAGACCGTGCAGCCGACCCTGCCGTGCTCGAAATAATAGTAATTCCCCCCTGGTGGAAAACGTGGTGGGCATTTGGTATTTATTTCCTGGTTTTTTTGCTTTTACTTTATCTGTTCCAACAGCAACTGTTACAAAGGTCGGCTTTGAAACATAACTTACAACTGGAACAGGTTAAGCATGAAAAAGACAATGAGCTTAACCGGGAAAAGCTTACTTTTTTTACCAATTTATCGCACGAACTCCGTACTCCGCTCACGCTCATTCTGGGACCCCTCGAGCGAATGATTCGTAACAATGAAGGGAACAATCGGGTGCAGCAAAACCTGGTTCTCATCCAGAAACAGGCTCGGCGGTTGCAAAAGCTGACCAATCAATTGATGAATTTCAGGAAATATGAAACAGACAACCTCAGGTTGAAAGCGGCCTCTGGTAACATTGTGGGCTTTGTCAAAGAAATAACCATCGCCTTCCGGCAGCATGCCAAAATGAAAGAAATTAATTTTGACTTCAAAGCAGCCAAACCCGACATACAGGTATGGTATGACCGCGATAAATTTGAAATTATTTTGGTAAACCTGCTATCCAATGCTTTCAAGTTCACTCCTCCTCACGGGCATGTGCAACTTACTATTTCAACAACTACGTCAGACGGCGTAAACCTTATACTGCAGAAACTAAACGGAACAGCTTATGCTTCTTATGGAACGCTGCCCGGGCAGGCAAGCAAAGTACTGCAAATAGAAGTGAAAGACTCGGGATGTGGTATTTCTTCCGACCAGCTAACCCATATTTTTGACCGTTATTTCCAAGCAAGTAATATCCAAACCATTTCAATGGGCGGCAGTGGCATAGGGTTGGAAATTACCAAAAACTACGTGGAGTTGCATCGTGGCAGCATCATGGTAAGCAGCGAAGAAGGGGAGGGAACTACTTTTTTTATTTGGTTACCCATAGGTAGGGAGCATCTTCAGCCAGATGAAATCATTCAGGCTTTCAAACCCAGCGAGCACAAAGACCATTACCAGTTGGGTAAGTTGTCGGTAAAGGAAAAATATGCCGATGTTTTATCTGTGCAACAACATGAAAGTGATAATGGAAACAAACCGCTTTTATTGATTGTAGATGATAACCCGGATATTATTTTCTTTTTGCAAGAGAGCTTTCATCATGGTTATCAGGTTGAAACAGCCCTTAGTGGAAACGAGGGACTGAAAAAAGCTTTTGCCCTTGTGCCCGACATTATTATCAGCGATGTGATGATGCCGGAAATAGATGGGCTTGAGTTTTGCTACAAAATTAAGAGTAACGTTAGCACCAGCCATATTCCTGTTATTTTACTAACAGCCCGCACGTCCAACGTGTTCAGGGTAGAAGGCTATGAAACCGGGGCCGATGATTATATCTCAAAGCCTTTTGACGAAAAGGTGCTGCACACCCGGGTGAAAAACCTGATTGCCTCCCGCAAAAAGCTCAGGAAAAGATATATTAAAGAAATTACCCTTCAGCCCAAAGACCTTACCATTACCCAACCCGATGAAAAATTCCTGGACAAGGTGATAAAAATTATTGAGGAAAACATAAGCGATCATCACCTGAAGGTAGAACGCATTGCCAAAGAAATGGGCATGTCGCATTCGGTGCTGTACAAAAAAATAATGGCGCTCACCGACCTTACTGTTGTAGAGTTTGTACGCACTATCCGCCTCAAAAAAGCAGCTTTTTTGCTCACACAACCTAACATGACAGTAGGGCAGGCCAGCTATGAAGTAGGTTTTACCGATCCAAAGTACTTCAGCAAGTGTTTCCAGAAGTTTTTTGGGGCTACGCCCAGCACATATGCTTCTGATATGAAAAACGTAGAGGAATTAGGTAGGTAATATTTGAGTTTTTGCCTGTTCATTAGTGACTGATTACCAGAGAAATAACGAAAATACCCCACTCGAATAACGAAAATTTACACCTGCATTAAATTTACCTACCCTTTCAACTTAAATATTCCACCTTCATTTAAGGTGAAAATCCCACATTAGCGATTTGAAAAGAGCTGCTTATTTCAATAAAAACGCAACTACTTATGAAAAAGCGACAGTCTGCCTGGTATAAATCGTATTCTTTGAGAATTACATTAATCGTTTCCATGCTCATAGCGCTGGTGGTATTTCTAATGTTGATAGTATAAAACATATAACTTAAAAATTTTCTTAATTCATCATCCAACTTAACACCCAAACTTTATGAGAAAATTCAACAACTATCCAAGAAAGCCGGTTTGGTTACTGGCTTTTATGCTGCTGATGTCCCTGGGGCTTCAGCAAAGTTTTGCGCAAAAGACGGTTTCCGGAAAAATATTAGCCGGAGACAATAATGAGGCTTTACCTGGAGTAAATATTGTGATAAAAGGCACCACCACAGGTACAGTTACAGACATAGAAGGTGAATACCAAATTCAGGTGCCCGGACCTGATGCCGTCCTTCTGTTCAGTTCAATAGGCTATTCGGCCGAAGAAGTGATTGTGGGCAACCAATCTACTATTAACCTGACATTAGAACCCGACATTACCCAACTGGGCGAAATTGTGGTAGTGGGCTACGGCTCCCAGGAAAAGAAAGACGTAACCGGTTCCATAGCCACCGTTGGCGAAAAAGATTTTGAAAACCAGCCTGTTACCCGTTTCGACCAGATATTGCAAGGCCGCACTCCTGGCGTGAATGTAACCAATAGCTCAGGAGCTCCGGGCGGAGCAGTTTCTATCCGCATCAGGGGAGCTAACTCTATCAATGGCAACAATGAGCCGTTGTATGTAATTGACGGGTTTGTGGGTGGAAATTTCAGAGACATCAACCCCAGTGATATTGAAAGTATTCAGGTATTGAAAGATGCATCGGCTACGGCCATTTACGGAAGCAGGGGAGCCAATGGAGTTGTACTGGTTACAACTAAAACGGGAACCCAGGGTGAACCCAAACTATCATTCACCGCCCGCTATATGACCTCCGAAATATTGAACACCTGGGACCTGATGGATGCGGCTACATTTGCAGAAACCGCCAACCAAAGAGCTACTGCTTTAAATATCCCTAATTTGCCTTTTACCGATGCAGAAATTGCAGGGTTTAGGCAAAATGGTGGCACTGACTGGCAGGATGAATTATTAAGACGTGCTGGAGGACAGGAATACCAGTTAGACTATTCAGGTGGAAAAGATAATATCACTTATTTTGTTTCTGGTAACTATCTGGACCAGGAAGGAATTCTCATTAACTCAAACTTCAAAAGGTATTCATTGCGAACCAACGTAAAAGCAAACTTATCGGAAAAGCTCAATGCCAACCTGAAGATGAACTTTGTGAGAAGAGAAACTAATAATACAAGTGGAAATGGTAATACATCTGGCCCATTGGCGGGTGCGTTGGCCTGGGCACCTACTACGCCGGCACGTGATGCAAATGGTGCACTTACAGTGCGTGATCCCATTTCTTCTATCAAAGGAAACCCTATCGAGCTGGCAGAAAACGATGATATTGATGAAGTCAATACTTTCAATGCCAACGGTGGGTTTAATTATGAGATTATTGACGGACTAACCTTAGATGTAGGCTTTGGCGTAAGTTATAGCAACAGGCAAACTAAAAACTATTCGGCCAACTCTATTAATGATAACCCTAATGCCAGCAGAGGCTCATATGAAAATGTTTTTCTGCAAAACACCAATACCCTGAATTACACAAAAACTTTTAATGAAATTCATACCCTTACGGTAACTGGGGTTTTTGAGCAACAATTGTTGCAGTCAGAAGGGTTTAGCACTACGGCCTCAGGCTTGCAATTTCCAGAACTTAAGTACGAAAATGTTACCCTTGCCAGTTCTGTAAACTCACAAGCTAACCAAGAAAAGCAAACCATTCGGTCTTACATCGGAAGAATTAACTATTCACTCCTGGATAGGTACCTGATTACTGCTTCTGTAAGAACTGACGGTTCTTCCAAGTTCAGGGGCGATAACAAATACAGTACTTTCCCTTCTGTAGGGTTAGGATGGAGAATTTCTGAAGAAGGCTTTATGGAAGGAAGCTTTTTTGATGACCTGAAGCTGAGGGCCAGCTGGGGTGAAACCGGTAGCCAGGCCATCCCTGTATTTGGTACGGTTACCACTTTTTACACCGATGACCAGCGTGCCGGTACTTCTTTTGAAAATGGCGTGCTTACTTCCGGTATCATCATTGGTAATCCCGGTAACCCTAATTTGAAATGGGAAACTACCGAGCAAATTAATGTGGGAATTGATATGCAGGTACTGAACGGAAGATTGGGCTTCACTGCCGACTATTTCCAAAAAAGCACAACTGACCTGCTACTTAGTGAACCCTTACCACAGTATTCAGGTGGAGGAGCAATATTCCGAAACCTGGGCGAAGTGGATAATACTGGTTTTGAATTTGGGATAAACAGTACAATAATTGATAACGGTAGTTTCAATTGGTACTCCAGTTTCAATGCTTCATTTCTTACCAATGAAGTAACCAGCATTGGAGACAGGGAAAAGATTTTTCAGAGTGGAGATGCAGGGGCAGGCCTAACCAATTTGCCAGAATTGGTGATTATACCAGGCAATCCATTATCAAACTACTGGGGACTCAAATACCTTGGTGTATGGCAAGCTGATGAAGCAGCAGAAGCCGCTTCGTATGACAACGTACCGGGTGATTCTAAGTATGAAGACCTCAATGGTGATGGCAGCATTGGTGGTGATGACTATCAAATTATCGGTAGCGGTATTCCTACCACATTGATGGGGTGGAATAATACGGTTACTTATAAAAACCTAACCCTTAATGTTTTCTTTCAGTCTATGATGGGATATGATAAATGGAACTTTACCTATGCTCAGGCGGTAATGGCCAATGCTGATGCACGGGAAGTAACCCATGTAGACATTGCTAACCGATGGATTGCCGATGTAAACGAAGACACCGATATACCTGCTTTTAGTGAGACTGACGTATCTGAAATCCAATCTTCTCGTTTTATCGAGTCAGGAGATTTTATCAGGTTAAAAAATATTAGCTTGACCTATAATCTTCCCAAAGATTTAATCCCGGGCATAGATGCTTCTTTTATGGTGGGTGCCAATAACCTTTGGACCATTACAAATTATAAAGGTATTGACCCTGAATCTTACTCTAATGTTGGTTCAGGTGAGGCCATTGCAGCAGATGCTGGTTCGTATCCTAATGCTAAAACATGGACTTTCGGGATTAACGTCACATTTTAATAACTAAAATAAGACTACAATGAAAAACATAATATTATTAATAGCATTTATTTTCAGCACTACGGCATGTTCTGATTTTTTGGAGGAAGATTTATCTGCCCAGATTACATCAGACAGTGGCGCTTTGAGCAATGAAAAAGGACTTACTGCTGCCCTGGCAGGTACTTACAAACCTTTGACATACACCTGGAACTCAGGACTTGGTAATGCCTCTACGCAAGCCATTTTAATGGGAGGTGATGACCTTACTACCCACAAAGCTAGTAACAAAGCAGACTTTCGGGAATTTGATCAGTATAGAGTAGCCCAGCAAAATGGCAGGTTACCTTTTGTATGGAGTGGTGCTTACAAGTCTATTCAAGGTGCCAATAATATAATTGCTAATTACGAAAGTGCTACCGGAGATCAGGCTGTTATCCAGCAAATTGCTGGAGAAGCGTTCTTTCTGAGGGCTTACAATTATTTCTGGATAGTTCGCTTGTGGGGCGAGGCACCGCTCGTACTAGAGACCCATGTTTTTGATGAGGCTATTTTGTCAGTGGATAAAAGCTCTGTGAGTGATATTTATGCACAAATTATTGATGACCTTACCATGGCTGAAAACCTGCTGGGCGATACAAAACCCAAACCAGGCCGGGTTAATAAAGGTACAGCCAAAGCAGTGTTAGCCGAAGTTTATCTGCAAATGGCCGGATGGCCCCTGAAAGATGCATCAAAATATGCCATGGCAGCCAGTAAAGCCAAAGAAGTGATAGATAATGCAGGAACCTATGGCTTTGGCTTAATGGAAAATTTTGCTGACTTGTGGAACCCTGAAAATGATGGAAATCCGGAAGAGGTTTTTGCCCTTAACTTTTGGGCAGGAGCCTGGTACAATGGCAATGCGGTATATGGCCTGCCTGCCATTCCTAGTGATATCGGTGGGTGGGATGACTATTTCACTGAAATTACTTTCTTTGAAGAATTTCCTGAAAGCCCAAGAAAAGAAGCTACCTTCATGACAGAATTGGAAGATGGAACTCCCTGGCAGGAATTTTCTACCGGAAGGCCGTATTATCAAAAACTACAGGGCGACAGTAAAAACTGGCAAAATGCGATCTCATTGCCTTTGGAAAGAATGGCCGAAGTGTACTTTGTTTTTGCAGAAGCTCAGATAATGTCTACCGGGAATAACTCAGACCCTGACGCGCTGGAAGCTGTGAATAAAATTGTTCGCAGAGGAGAAGGATTGCCCCCTAATACACCGAATGCATCTGTAGACTGGACATCGGCTACACAAGAGCAAATTGTGCAGGAAAAAGCCTGGGAATTTGCCGGAGAGTATAGCCGATGGTTTGACCTGGTGCGCCTTGAAATGGTAGAAGAAGTAGTTGCTAAAAAAGACCCGGCCGACTTGCAACCACTTGGTGATATTCAATATTATGTTCCTTTGCCAGCGAGTGAAACCCTGGCGAACCCAAATTTGGGCGAGTAAGTTATAAGTATATTTTAGATTTAGACTTCCGAAGTTTTCAAAATTTCGGAAGTCTTTTTTAAAATCATTTTGTTCAGCCAGCACAAAGAGAGGTTTAATGCATTCAAAAGACATTGCCTCTCTTTTTATTTATCCAGACAGGGAAGTTCGGGGTCCGTCAATTATGCACAGACAAGTTCTAAAACAGTAATTTCAGGTAAAATGCCAACCCGACCTGGATAGCCGATATAACCAAACCCCCGGTTTACATACAAATATTGCTCATTTTCCTGGTACAACCCTGCCCATTGTTTGTAAAGGTATTGCGAAGGACTCCACTTAAAATCCCCGATTTCCACCCCAAACTGGAAACCATGTGTATGTCCTGCAAATGCAATATCAATATCTTTATAATGGGGCCTTACCTGGGCATCCCAGTGGCTGGGGTCATGAGATAGTAACAATTTTACCTGGGCTTCTTCAGTTCCTTTATAGGCTTTGTCTAGTTTGCCATATTTTGAAAATCGCCCGGCACCCCAGTTTTCTATGCCAATGATGGCAATTTTATCATTGCCTTCCTGTAAGAAGCGGTGCTCATTCATGAGCAGGTTCCAACCCAAAAGTTTATGGGCTTCTATCAGGTCTTGAAAGTTTTGCTGGCGAGCTTGCTGTGATGGCCAGTTGCGATAGTCTCCATAATCGTGGTTGCCAGTGGTGGAGAATACGCCGAGGGGGGCATTTACTTTGCTAAAAGTATCAAAGTATTCTTTTACTTCGGTAGTTTCATTATTTACCAAATCACCCGTAAAAAACACAACATCCGGTTTTTCAGCTAGTAGCATATCAACCCCTCCCTGTACAGCGGTTTTGTTGAAAAAACTGCCACTGTGAATATCTGAAAGCTGGGCAATGCGAAGACCGTCAAACGATTTGGGTAAATTTGGTAATGCTACTTTTACGCGCCTAACCCGGTAATCGTGTGCTCCGGACAATATTCCGTAGCCCATAGTAATGGCCGGAACAGCCGACGCAATCAAAGAGGTTTTTGCCAAAAATTCTGAGCGGCTGATCTTCTCTCCTGTTTCTTCCGCAATTGGTGCTACATCTGGCGAACTTCCTTTGAATTGCGCCCATGCCCACTGTCCAAAACGGACTACATCATCAATCATTAGGGCCAAAACCCCAAAAACTTTGGAAACATACACAATCACCACCATTGAGAAGAAAACCGACCTGAAGGCAGGTGGCAAACCTTCACGGCCTACGATTTGGTAGATCAAAATACTGAGCAGGGAAACCACCGTTACCAACCAGAAAACAATATGAATTGTCTTTCTGATGTTGGGCACCAGGTTTTGGGTAACCGTTTTGATAGCCTGAAAAATGTATAAATCTATCAGGATAAGAACGATAAATAGCATTGAGAAAAAAATAACCCTGCTCATTACAATTATAACCAAATGCAATCCCGGAAAGGAAAGAATTCTCTCATCGGGATTGCATGTTTAACAAAAATTAAGAAGCTACTTTTTTGATTTTTTTGGTAGACTTAGTCTTAAGCTTATCTGCCAATAAGTACATTACCGGCACCACCACCAGCGTAAGAAAAGTAGCAAATACTAACCCAAAAATTACCGTCCAGGCCATGGGACCCCAGAAAGTAGCATTGGTGCCTCCGTAATAAATTTCAGGGTCAAAGTCTGAAAATAGTCTGAAGAAGTTGATATTCAGTCCAATGGCCAGCGGAATAAGCCCAAGCACGGTAGTAATAGCCGTAAGCAATACGGGGCGTAAACGTACCCTTCCACCATCGATGATACTGTTAAGTAATTCATTATATGGCAGGTATTCCCCTTCAGATAGTCCTAGTTCGGCACGTTTCCGTTGACGAATCAGGTTGGTGTAGTCAATCAATACGATGGCATTATTTACTACAACCCCGGCCAGTGAAATAATCCCAATACCCGTCATGATAATGATAAAGTCCATCTTAAAAACGACCAGCCCCAGAAAAACACCGATGGTACTGAACATTACCGAAGCAATGATGATGAAAGGTGTTGTAATAGAGTTAAATTGTGCCACAATAATGAGGAAAATAGTCATGACGGCAATCATGAGTGCCTGGAACAAGAAAGCACTGGAGGCTGCCTGTTCCTCCTGTTCTCCGGTAAATTTAACTTCATAACCTTCAGGAATATCCATGTCATCAATAACCGGCTTTATCTGGCCCAGAATTTCGTTGGCATTATAACCTTCCAGTACGTTGGAGAATACAGAAATTACACGATCCAGGTCTTTACGCTTCACCGATCCATAGGTAGACGAGTATTCAATATCTACAACCGAAGAAATCGGAATTTGCCGCAGATTCCCAAACTTATCCCGGAAAGTAATTTTCTGGTTAATCAGGGTTTCTACATCATACCGATACTTATCTGCCAGGCGCAGTTGTATCGGATATTCGTCTTCCCCATCTTTATATTTGGATACTTCATAGCCAAACAGCGCGGTCCGCAATTCATTGGCAATGGTAGAAGTAGAAAGTCCAAAACGCTGGGCTTTATCCCGGTCTATTTGTACCAACAGCTCTGGTTTTCCGGTTTCCAGGTCTGTTTTCAACTCTTCAATACCCGGAATGTTTTGGTTCTCAATGGTGTTTACTATATTTTCAGTAAGGCTGATCAGGCGTTCATAATTTTCCCCACTTACTTCAATATTGATAGGCTTACCCACCGGAGGACCTACGGCATCCTTGTCCACAGTAATTTGCGCCCCGGGATATTTTTCCATTAAGTCACGAATGTCTTCCATGATTTTGGCCGTAGAGTATTCAGTACGGTACTGATAATCTACAAAGGATACAGTAATCATGGCCTTATTGGGGGTGGCTCCCTGACTGGGCCCTTCAATGGGATCGCTGGTGCCTTCACCTACCCGGGCAATTACAGCTTCTAATATACCTTCATAAGGCTTTAGTAACTCTAATAAATCATCCTCAATGCGCTTGGTGAGTTCATTGGTGGTGGATATATCCGTTCCAATGGGCTTTTGAATAAAAATATTAATATAAGTAGGCTCCGTATTGGGAAACAAATCTACCTTAGGTGCCTGGGTGGCTACCAGAAAAATAGAAAATATCAGTAAAAAAAATGTACCAAGAAAAATAAAATACGGTTTTTTGCCATTCAAGCTGAAAGTAACCGTTTTGGTATACACTTTTTCAAGCCATACAAGAAACTTGTCCTGGAACCATTCAATAGCCGGAGTGAGCAAATACACATTGAAAGGAATCAGCAAGGCAAATATCATCAGTAAATTGGCAATGGTATACGGACTTCCCGTAAAGTATAAGATGATAGCAATGACGGCCAGCACGACAGCAACAATCATTAAATTGCGCTTCTTCCGGGCCGATCGTTTTGTTTGTAACTTCATAAACATGGAAGTAAGTACCGGATTGATGACCAGGGCCACAAACAAAGAGGATGAAAGCACAATAATGAGCGTAATGGGCAAATACCGCATGAATTCCCCGATAATACCGCTCCAGAAGGCCAAAGGCAGGAAAGCCGCCAGCGTAGTTGCTGTGGAGGTAATAATAGGCCAGGCCACTTCGCCCACACCTTCTTTGGCCGCCCTGATGGGGGAGTAGCCTTCCTGCATAAGCCGGTAAATGTTTTCTACAACCACAATACCGTTATCTACCAGCATACCCAGCGCAAGGATAAGCGAAAAGAGCACCATCAGGTTGACGGTAACCCCCAAAAAGTTGAGCAGCATGAATGACATGAACATAGACATGGGGATTGCAATGCCTACAAACAGGGCATTCCGCAGGTTGAGGAAGAACATCAGAACCAAAATCACCAGAATCACACCGGAAATAATGCTGTTTTCCAGGTTGTCTAACTGCATGCGGGTTTGTTTGGACTGGTCAGCCGTGATGGTGATATCCAAGCCCTCTGGAAAACGGTTTTCCTGAGCCTGTGCTACGATTTCCTTGATTTTATCAGAAGCTTCCAGCAGGTTTTCCCCACTTCTTTTTACCACATCCAGGGTCACTACCGGCAGGCCTGAATTGCGTGCATAAGAGGATCGTTCTTCGTAAGTATCTTGTACTTCGGCTACGTCTTTAACGTAAACGATTTTCTGTTCTTCATTTTTTACGATTACTTCTTCTATTTGCTTTGCATCGGTAAACTCACCATCTACCCGCAATGACCTGCGGAAATCATTGGCCAGGATATTACCGCCTGAAATTGTTACATTTTCGGCAGAAACCGCACTGGAAATATCAGAAAAGGTAACTTCCATTGCATCCATTTTGTAAGGGTCGGCATCTATGCGTATTTCCCGCTCTAGGGCACCACTGATATTGGCCTCCTGAATTTCAGACATGGCCTCTATTTCATCCTGTAAATATTCAGCATATAGCTTTAATTCATCTATACTATAATCCCCTGAAATATTGATGTACATGATGGGGAGCTCCGAAAGATTAACCTCAAATACATTCGGGTCCTGGTCCAGGTCGGTAGGGAGCTCGCTTTTCGCTTTATCTACCGCATCTTTTACATCTTGCAGGGCTTTGGGAATTTCCACCTCTGGTACAAACTCAATGATGATGGTAGAATAGTCCTGAATAGAAGTGGACTTGATATCTTTGATGCCACTGATTCCCTTGATTTCTTTTTCTATTGGGCGGGTAATCAGGTTTTCCATATCTATCGGAGAGTTTCCCGGATAAGGCGTTCCTACATAAATGGTAGGAATGACCACTTCCGGAAAGGTTTCCTTGGGCATAGTAATATAGGAAGTGATTCCCAAAACGGCGATCATAAAGGTAAGGATAATAACACTGGTGCGGTTATTAACCGAAAGGGAGCTTAGCCCGAATTCTCTTTTTACCTTTGGTTCCTGGTTATGATGTTCCATATTTTTTCGATGTTCGTTGTACAAATTGTTTGTACCCTATCGTTAACTTTTTAAATATTTTGTTCGGCTTCTTTTACGGCCACACCTTCTGCTACCTCCCTGAACCCTTCCTTGATGAGTTTTTCATTTCCCTGCAAGCCGGAAGTAATCAATGTTTCATTATCATAAGTAAGGCCACGCTCTACACGTACTTTTTCTGCTTCCGTTACTTCATCTTCTTGTCTGGTAATGTATACAAAGTCTCCACTGTTGTCTGTCTGTATCAGGTTGGTGGGTATGACTACGGCATCTTTGGCTTCAAAGTCTTTAATTTTTACCACAGCCAGCAAGTTTGGCTTGAGCAAATCGCCACTTTCCGGCAGACGGATTTCAATGGTAAACGTGCGGTTATTGGGGTTGATTACCTGCCCGATGGCACTGATGGTGGTCCTCATTTTTTTGTTGAGGGAAGGGAAGGTTACTTCTACCGAATCACCTTCATGAAACTTACCCAGCAGGGACTCAGACAGGTCTGCTTCAATATACATATCCGTCAGGCTCACAATACGTACCACGGGAACACCGGGCTGTGCCATTTCACCAATACGTGCCATTACTTTGTCGATATTACCGCTGAATGGTGCCCTGATGATGGTTTGCGCCAGTTGCGAACGGGTCGTTTCCAGGTTCCTTTCCAGCGATTCTTTACGGTTTTTGGCTTCCAGGTACTGGATTTCTGTACCTATCTTCTTTTCCCAAAGATTGGCCTGGCGCTCAAAACGGGTAGTGGCCAATTCCAAAGAAGTTTGGAGTTCTTTGATTGAATTCCTGATGGTTTCAGCATCCAGAGTTACCAATACTTCTCCTTTACGTACACGCTGTCCTTCTTTTACTTTTACTGACACAATTCTGCCAGGCACTTCCGTACTTATGGTAACATTGTTCCGTGAAGCTACCGAACCACGGACTTCCACAAAGTGCTTGAAAGTTTTGGTTTGCACCGGAGTGGTAGTTATGAGGGTGGTTTTTCGTGTGTTTTGGGTAAATGAAGGGTCCATCTCAGCAATTTCCTTTTCCAGACTGCTGATTTTCTGGCTTAGCTCATTCATTTCCTTTTTATACGTGGCCAATTGTTCTTTTTTGGCTTCAATGTTATCGGTGTTTCCACCACAGGCAGCGAGCAATAAGATGCTCAGGCTAAGTAAAAGAGATGATTTCATTGTATGTGAATTAAAGATTATGTTCAAAATATTATATTTATGAGGGGTATTTTTATTTACTCAATAAGAATTCCAAGGGCTTTATCCAGCTCTACTTTAGCAATAATAGCATCATATAAAGCGCTGTAATAATTAGTTTCAGCCTCTTTCAGGGATGTTTCGGCTTCTACCACATCCAGGTTAGCACCTATACCTTCCTGATATTTGATTTTGGTTACATCAAATACTTCCTGAGCAAGTTCCAGGTTTTTTTTCTGAGCCTCAAAAGCCTCCAGGTTGTTTTGCAGGTTAAAGTGTGCTTCCGAAATTTCCAGGTCAATATTGTTTCTTAAATTTTCTTCCTGGTTGGCAAGTTGCCGGAACTGCAGCTCTTGCTTCTGTATTTGATTGGTACGCCGGAAGCCATCAAAAACCGGAAAGCTCAGGCTTGCACCTACTACGCCGAACTCAAACCAGTTTTCGCTAAAATTGGTAAGGTTGCTAAACTCGTTTGTACCAGCATTGTACCCTGCCGAGAACGAAAGGTTTATTTTAGGAATACGGTCCATGTGATACCGCTTTTTCTGTAATTCGGTAAGCTTCATATTGGTTTGTAATTGTGCAAATTCGGGGCGGTCTACGTATTTAAAATTATCAAGCCCTGCCAGGGTAGGCTCCAGATCAATATCTTCAATTTTATCAGAAAGCGCAATGGGGGTGTTGATGGGCATACCCATTTGAAATTTCAAAAGCTGGTAACCCAAGTCTACGCTGCGTTCAACCCGTTTGAGCTGGGTTTTGGCATTGTTGTATTGCACCTCAATTCGGTCGGCATCAATTTTTTCGGCAAACCCGTTTTCGTACATAATGCGGGTTTCGTATAACAGTGTATCAAGACGGCCTACTTCTTCGCGGATAAAAGAAATTCTCTCTTTATTTACCAGCACTGTATAATATGCTTTGGTTACTGCTTCAGCTACGTTGATTTTTGTGAGCTCATAATCTTTGGTTTTCAGGTCGGCAAAAACGCGTGCAGCCTCTAACCCTACAAAGTAAGCCCCGTCGAAAATCATTTGCGAAACAGTGAGGGCTGCTGTACCAGAGTGGGTAGTACCAAAAGCAGCCGGGAATACACCTGGGTTAGGCACTGGTTTGTCTTGTGCCAGCAAATTTTCTTGTTTAAGCACCTGATATACTGAAGGAGAAATAAAATCAGGAATGAATACCCGTTGAATAGCAAAGTTATTATCATAACCGATTTGCGCATTAGCCTGAGGCAGCCCGTCCGCTTTGGTAATTTTTACGTCTGCCTGGGCTATTTCCTGGTCTAGCAACGCATTTTTCGTGTTTACGCTATTTTCATAAGCATATTCCAGGCACTCTTGCAATGAATAAGCATTTTCTTCATCTTGTGCCTTGAGATGAGTAGCTGTAAGCAGGCAAATAAGTATGATGATATTTTTATGTAAATTCATTTTTCTATTTGTTTACCACAATTTGTTGTTCAAAAGCTTTTAATCCTTTGGGTGTAAGAATCCCATAAATGAAATGTTCAAAAATTTGTATTTGTACTTCCCTGAAGTCAAACTTACTTCTGGGAAATATGGCATCATCAAAAGTAAGTTGCAGCATTTCCACCATGAATACAGCCAGTATATCCGGGTTAATATTTTCCCTGAAATATCCTTCGGCAATGCCTCTTTTCAATGAAGTCTTTACGCCTTCTGTAAATACTTCTTCTTTAAACTTGAGATATAACTGCCAGGCTTCTCGATAATATTTTTTGATGTCAAAAAGCGCTGAAGGATTGATATTGCCAATATGTTCCCGCATGAATTTAGTGAGCATAATCAGTTCATCAATAGAGTTTTTAGATTGCTGCTGAATGGCGTTAATACATTCCTTTTCATGTTCCATGGCCATTTGGGTAGTGATAAAAACAATTTCATCTTTATCTTTAAAATGCTGATAAATGGTTTTTTTAGATATTGATAACTCTTTGGAAAGATCGTCCATCGTAACACTTCTGATCCCGTATGTTTTAAATAGATGATAGGCTGTTGCCAGTATATGCTCTCTGATTTCCAATTTGGTTTGTTTAAAAAGTCCACTTTGGAAACTATAATATTTTTCAAAGTTTCCTTCTGCACTTTACGGCTATTTTTGTAAGAAGGTTTTAAAATACCGGTTAATTTTTTGTGAAATTTCTATCATTCCAAAAAGATGATTAGCGATGTTCAAAAATCAATACTTTTCATTACCGTAAGCATCAATACGAAAGAGCACCAATAATGCTTGCAGACGATTTTCAGATCAATAAATTGTGTGGCTGAACTAATATTTGTGACAAATTTGAAATTATCAACAGACAATTGATGTCAATTGTTTGTAAACTTTTTCATGCAAAATATGATAGCGAAAGTAGGAGAGGGGAAACCGTTTTGAAATAAAAATAAGTTGAATGCCCTGATATTACGGATGAATAGGCGAAAAAATAAGGAGAACAGTAATAAATAAGCACAAAATCCTAAATCTCAAATTCTAAACAATACTAAAGCATTAAATTCTAAATTTAAAAAATATTCAAAACCCAAAATGGTCAATGCAAGGATGACCAGCTTGGTTTTGGGCTTTTGAATTTGAGAAATTTGAAATTGTTTTGGAATTAGAAATTAGTATTTAGGATTTACTTTTCATCACTTTTCCCTCTTCTCATTTCCAGGAAGTCAAATTCAAAAAGATAAGCTACCGAAAATGTAATGACGTGGTTGGCATGTTGCAAATTATCCTCATAAAAAACAAAGTTTAGGTACCTGTTGTCTTCTTTGCCCATGTGGGTATGGCCCCAGGTATAGCGTAAATCCAGCATCAAAAACTCTTTTTTCATAGGAAGCATGGCGCCTACGCCAATATCTAAACCTACTTGCAGGCGATTCGGTTGGGTAGGGTAAACTTCATTCAGGGATGTATTGCCTTCACTGAAGTAAACATCGTATTCCACACCCTGTTCATAACCAGGTTCTATCAACTCGTTGATTAATATGTTACCGTGGCCTCCCAGCCAGTATTGTAGGTTAGGCCCTACGTTAAAATAAAAATCAGTATACCCTTTCCGAAAAGATGTGCGCAGCAAAAGGGGAACATTGATATAATTGTGGCGTTCTGTTTGTTTTTCCTCTGTTTCTTTTCCTTTCACGTTTTTGCCAATTTGGGCAAATAGGTACTCGGTATGCAATGAAAATACATTATTCACTTTATAGTTTACCACAATGCCTCCCTGATAGGCATAGGTATACTGGCTGCGAAAATCATCTTTAAACTGCCAGTCCTGAAAAGAGGCCCTGGAAGCACCGCCTCCAATTTTTGGCCCCACAATCATTTGCTGGCTACTTGCCAGGTGGCAAACTAAAAGTAATGATAATAATAATATATACTGTTTCATGATCGTGGTATTAAATACTAAGTAATAATTTTTAAATTCTAAACAAATCCCAATTTTCAAACCCAAATGCTCAAAACCTTTGGGTATTGGAGAATTTGATATTTAATATTGTTTAGGATTTACTAATGATTGCGCCGAATATTTTTGTTAGCTCCATGGATTCATTTACCAGCCAAGCCCGTGCTTTTTCCAATTCACTTTTATTGCCTGTATCAATAAGGCGTAAAAAATATCCACTTTCTTTGGCTTCTTTCCGGCAAATTTTTATGCGCATTAAAAAGTCTTTCTTGCTCAAAGCTTCATTTGCTTCTATGTAATTAGCACCCACAGAACCAGATGAGCGTACCACCTGTTTGATATCCTCGATGTTTTCAATACTCCGGTGTAATTGTTTTGTTAATGCCCTCACTTTGCTGGCAAATAAAAATGTCCTTTCTTCCAGGTCATACTTTTTACCGTTTCTTTCCTTTCCATTCATAATTAACCCCCATTCGTTTTGAATTTAATATTTTCTCCTTTGTGCTTATTTAAGAATTAGAGATTAGGGTTTAGAAATTCACCTTTCAAATATATTATTATAGTGCAACTAATTATTCTAAATGTAATAATTATCAATACTATTGTAATATTTCAAGGTGAAACCCTGAAAAAATGTACAAATCAGGGATAAAATTTCATGAAAATATTAGGGTTTTTGTATAAAAATAATGCAAAAACAACTTTTTATGATATTGATAAATTCGTAGACAAAAAATATTTTTATACTAAAAAATACCTTATAATACTGAATGCTGGTGTATTTTTTAGAAAAGGTAAACCATTTTTAGTGCAATAAATAACAAATCTTCATACACTCATTTTTTGCTGTCCTACTACTGTAATATTTCAAGGAAGGACGCGTCCGTTTTTCGGTTACCATTGGCTTATTTTACGAATAAAACCACGAAAACTTTCAGCAAAAGGCCTTTTGGGGCTTTGATGAACCAAAAAATAAAGAGCTATGATGCGAATTTGGTTATACATATTATTAGCAGGCAGCCTCTCACTGATGGTGGTGGATGTTGCGTATGCACAAAATCAGTTTGGAGAAATTTGTGATAATGGATCGGACGATGATGGAGATGGCATGGTCGATTGTAATGACCCTGAATGTAATGGGGGCCTTGGAGGGCCAGTTATTGGCGATTGCGGAGGAGAATTTGATTGCACCAACGGCGTAGACGACGACGGAGATGGCTTCATCGACTATTACGACGGCGATTGCTTTGATGACCCTGATAATCCCAATGATTACATTGTTGTAGAGCCGGGTTGCCAGGCCATGCCACAAGGCAACCAGTTTGATATAGAACCCGCCTGGGACTCACCCATGGAAACTAGTGCAGCAATGGGTATGCCCAGTGTTGCAGACCTTGACCAGGATGGAATTCCAGAAGTAATTACCATCAATGGAGAAAGCGGGTGGATGTATATATTGGATGGTACCGATGGTACTGAAATCAGCAGTGTGCGAATAAAAAGCGGACAAGTATTTGCCCACCCTACGGTTGGAGATGTAGATGGGGATGGTTTTGGAGAAATTTTTACGATAGACTTGGCTGGAAATATTCGGGTCTATGAGCATACTCTTGGCACTCCCAAATGGACAGCCACCAGTACTTTCACTGGATGGGCCCGCCAATTAAGTTTAGCCGACTTTAATCAGGATGGAGTCCCAGAGCTTTATTCGGTTAACGAAATTTATAATGCTGCTACGGGTGACCTGTTAATACAAGGAAGCCACGGCAATGCAACATACCCTTCAGCCAATAATTGGCAAGAGGAACTAAATGCTGTTCCGGTAGCAGTTGACATTTTGCCCTCAGAGCCCGGGCTTGAACTGGTACTCGGACATATTGTTTATTCAGTAAATATTACAAATACTACCGGTACTGCCGGAAACAGCTTGACAGAGGAAGAGAATATGGATGATGCTACTACGCTTCCGGCAGGTTATGGTGGATACGTACCCAAAGACTCTAGATTTGGCAATCAGATATTCAGCTCTACCTCTGTGGTCGATTATGACCAGGATGGCTTTTTGGATGTGATCATGAGTGGTACCACAGGAGATCCACAAGACGGGCCTTCTACCATATTCTGGTGGAACTTGCAAACCAGTGAAGTAAAATCTTATGTGGTTACCCGTCCGGCAGGTACTATTCAAACCAACAACCCAAACGTAAGAAATAATTTTCAGGATTTAACAGGTGGTAGTTGTGATAACGGAGAAACCTGTACATGGAAAAGAGGCACAGGCACCATCAACATCGCGGATATTGATAACGATGGTTTTTTAGATTGTACTTTTATGTCAGGTTCCAGCTTATATGCTATAGATGAGAGTTTTAATGAACTATGGGCCAACCATTCTGACTACTGGGAATCTTCCTCAGGATTTACCGGAACAGCCGTATTTGATTTTGATGGAGATGGCTCATCAGAGATTGTATACCGTGATGAAATCAATCTTTATATTGTAGATGGTACTACGGGAACTCCCCTGAATTTTGCCAATGGTTTTTGTAGCTCACAAACCCAGGCCGAGTATCCAATCATAGCGGATGTAGATGGTGACGGAGAAACTGAAATTATTGTATCGTGCGGACGGGATGAGAACTTATATGGAGAATCTACCAATACCAGTGGAACACGTCGATATGGATTCATTCGGACCTATAAAGCAGCCAATGATAATTATTGGGTTCCGGCTCGGGAAGTGTGGAATCAGTTTACTTATTTCAATGTAAATGTAAACGATAATCTCACAATTCCCCGGTTTCAGCAACCACATCATTTGAACTTTGCACAAATCTGTAGCGACCCAAGCCTGCCCAAGAGCTTTGCATTGAATAAATTCCTGAATCAGTCGCCACGCATTAGTTATTGTGGACAGTTGGTATTTCCTTCTCCCTTGTTAAACTTTGGAAATGCGCCTACGGTAGCCCCTCCGGTATGCCCGGATAATGAATTTGAAGTTACCATCCAGTTTAGGAATGAAGGAGATGAGCCTGTGAACAAACCCATTCCCATTGCTTTTTATAGAGATGATCCTGAAGTGGCTTATCTCAATTCCGATCCTAACCCCTGGCTGGATACGGTGTATGTAAGTGTGCCGGGAGGTTTGCAGGTAGGTCAAACCCTGGATACCACTCTCACTATTACCGGGGCAAGAGGTGCGCATACATTGTACATCTCATTAAATGATATTGGCCCCTTTGATAAGGCTACCCTGAACCCTTTGACCAATCAGGAATTTTACCCTTTAGATTCATTGAATGGCACAGTGCGGGAATGCGATGCTGATCCCACCATCATTGCTGTGGATGTAATTCCTTTACCTTTTGATGTACAGGCAGAAATGATTTCTGACAACAGAAGGTGTATCGTTGCCGATGATGGTCCGGTTGATCCTGATGACAATGGTGAAGTAAATGTTGTGGCCCTGGATGGCAGCACAATTTCCAGCAGCGATTACAATTTTTCCTGGTATAAAGTTAAATCTCCCGCAGATAGCGTGGTAAGCAGTAATAGTAGCTCCCCCGGGGCTTTTAACCTGAACGAGGGGGATTATTACGTGATTGTTACGCATAATGCATACGGTTGTGCTTCCAATGCTGACACGGTCCATATTGACAAAATTGAAGGTTGGGCTGGTGCAGATGTGGTATCTGCTGAAATTATCAGTGAAGTATCCAGTTGTACTCCCGGAACTGCTGACGGAGTAGCCAGGGTGCTTCTCAACGGCGCACCTATTGATGAAACCGATTACCTGATCAACTGGAGGGAAGAGCAGGCACAAAATGCAGATCCGATTGTAGTAGGGGATACAGCCACTGGTTTGGCACCCATTAATTATCTTGTGGAAGTGATAGACCGCCTTACCGGTTGCTCTGAAAGTATTCCGGTGGATATGTCATTGCCCATTCCTGAATTAAATACTCCGGATGTAACACACCTTACCAATTGCTCTCCCTACAATGGCAGCGTCAGTGTTACAGTAGATGATGGCTCTCCGTCTGGAACCACAACTGGGTATACATTCCGTCTTATTAATCAGGATACGCAGGATACCACTTTCAGAAGCGATGGCGATTTTCAGGGGTTAAATGCAGGCTTGTACAATGTAACTGCTATTGATGATACCAATCAGTGTGGAATGTACGCTGAGGGTGAAGACGTAGAGGTTGAAGACCAATCAGGCATTACAGATGTAGACTTTGATATGGTTCCCCAATCTGCCTGTACGGCACCTTATAATGGGCAACTCACAGCGAACCCTACGATAGCTGGGTTATATTCTTATGTGTGGTACAAAGGAACGGTAACTTCTGATCCCTCAAGGGTTGTAGGTAACTCTCAAACCACCCCTGACACTTTAAGTACATACATCACAGATCAGTATACCGTAGTGATTACTGATAACAATACTGGTTGTACTCTTACCCAATCAACAACATTGGATGAAGATATTACCCCTCCTGTATTTGCAGTTGATGATGCGGTTATTACCCCACTTACCAACTGCGCCCCTGCTGCACCCAACGGAGGCATTGATGTGAGTGTGGGAGGTGATAAAGCGAATTACCTTTTCCGTCTGTATGAGGGTACTAACACTTCCACACCTCCGGCCTATGTAGAAGCTGCTGACGGTATATTCACCGGCCTTTCTGACCAGAAATATACCATTGAAGCCATTTCTACCGGAACAGGTTGTGCAACCGTAATTCCCCTAACAGTAACGGTTACAGATAGTACAGTGGCTCCTGAAATCGATATTACCGTCATAAATAACCAAACCTCTTGTGATGATACTGATCCAAACGGTGAGCTTTCGGCTACTGCCGACGGGCAAACCACCGGTTATGATTTTGCATGGGAATATCAGGAAGATGGTACTACGTATAGCACCAGTTCTATTGATAATTTGAGTAGGGGGCTTTACAGGCTTACCGTTACCAACCAAACTGATAAATGTACAAATGACGCTACTCAGGTTGTAGATGAAGTAATTATGCAAGGCCCCGACCTGGAAATTACCCTTACGCCTACAAACCGGGATTTTTGCGCACCATTCAATGGCGAAATGACCGTAACCGAAATCAAAGATACCAATGATACTACGTACAATATCAATGACTTTAATTACACCTGGTACCGTGTAGATGACCCCGGCATAGATTCTACCGAACTTGTGGGGGAAACCGGACCAAGTATTACCGGAAGGGATATAGGATTATATTCAGTGTGGGCAGTAAATAAAAGCACCGACTGTGAATCAGCTTCGTATGCGGCTACTATTGGTAATGATGCGGTTGAACCCAACATTGATGTGCAGCCGGAGGAACTCATGGCAAACTGTATTGACCCCGATGGTAAGTTCAGTGTGGAAGCCGTTGACCCTACCGGAACGGTGGATGTAGACGAGTATGAATATTTCTGGTATATAGGTAATGATACGACTTCTGCCAATTTTATCCAGGAAGGGCGCGTAGTAGAAGATGCCCGTGCAGCCCGGTACACAGTAGTAGTAAAAGATCCGAACACAGAATGTAAGACTTGGGATTACTTTGACCTGAATGCTGCCGGAAATATCCTGCCTGTATTTACCGCAGCCCTGGCTGAACCATCTTTAAGTTGTGATGACCGTCCCAATGGATTGGTTGAAGCAGAAGTAGATTTGGCTGTGGGAGCCGGTTCTTCTCAGGATGATTATGAATTTTACTGGTATGCTGGGAGTAGTGCTACGCCCTTAGCGGGTGGTGGCGTCGGAGATATTGATTTCTCAGCAGCCGACCATTCAGGTACGGGAGATGCTGGAAGAGTTTGGGATGACCGTCCTCAGGGAGAGTATACCATTGTTGCTTATTATGAACCTGATGGTTGCCAATCTATTCCTCAGACCGTAAAAGTAATCAATGTAGCCCAATCTCCTGTGGTTTCACTTATTAACAGTGATCCGAATACGAATTGTGTGTTGCCTGGTACAGGTACCCTGGAAATTGAAGCGAATAAAGCCCCGGCTAATGGCAGTTATCCAGGTGATACAACGCCCGACAATGGCTATACTTTTGCCTGGAATGACGGCCCTGCGGGAGATACCAGAACAAACCTCTTACATGGAAATTATACAGTAACCGTAACTGATGATGAAACCAACTGTGAAACTACTGAAACCTTCACCGTAGCCAACAACACCCAGTTGCCCATCATCACGGCTATGGCTACCGATCCTCAATTAGATTGTATAGCACCGGGTGGTAGTGTAGAGGTTACCAATTTGCAAGCAGGTGGCACGGATGTTTCTGCTTCCATGGCTGCCGATTACAACTTCCACTGGTACGATGATGCTGGTGACTTTGATAAGGATAATTTAGCCAGTGGAAGGGTAGTGCTAGGTTCGGCAGGTGCGGCTGGAAATACAGAGCGTACCAACCTTAACCCTGGGTTTTATTTTGTAGTGGCCGAGCATGCAACTACGGGGTGTTTGTCTTTCCCTGAAGAAGGGGAAGTAGAAGATGATACCCCAGAAGTGGAAATTTATCTCACAGACAAAGAAGATTTCATTACCTGTACGGGCGTAAATGAAGGTTTGATTGAAGTTAGCGTAGGCAATACTACTGCACCTCCTTACACCATCAACTGGTATGAAGGTGCTGGTACTACCAATGACATTACCGGAACGGCCAGTATTTCTAACACTGCCACTACCAGCAGGATTGATGATTTGCAGGATGGTGTTTACACCGTATGGATTCAGGATGATGCCAGCCAATGTGTTGATAGTGCTTCCTTTACGATTAACCAAAACATACGTAAACCTATCCTGGTAGCTTCAAAAATCAGCGACCAGACGATTTGTATGCCCAATGGAAGTATTAGCATAGATGCAATTTCCCTGGGCGGAAATGCAGAAAACTTCAACGATTATGATTACACCTGGTACCAGGGCAGCCTGGATGCCAGTGGGGAAAGTAATTTTACAGCAAATGCCCATACTTTCACCACCACTGACAGCCTTGAACTGGTAGATTTGTCAGCCGATGTGTTCTTTGTTACGGCTACCAAAGTAAACCCCGCTGGCATGGCTGGTTGTACTACAGAACCGTACCAGATAATCATTGAAGATAATTCTGTTCCAATTATTGTAACGCTGGATGACATCTCTGACCCTATTACAGCCTGTGACCCTTCAAATAAAGCCGAGGGTGAAATAGAAATTGAGGTGAGAAATGGTGGTAGTTATTCCATAAGATGGTTTAACGGAAGCTCAGCAAATCCGGCCGATCAGTTCGTCGCCTTTGATGATATGGAAGAGATAGAAGACTTGGTACCAGGCTTCTATACAGTGCAGGTAGGAGAAGCCGCCACAGGCTGCGAAACTACGCGAACTTATGAAATTGTCGGAATTCCCGTTCCGGTAACCGTAGCTACTTCTGCGTCGCCATATACAAGTTGTATTGCACCCAATGGTATCATTGCTGCGAACGCAAACGGGGGTAGTGGGGTCTATAATTATGCTTGGTATGTAGGTGAAGATACTACCATTGCTCCCATGCAAGTACCCAATACCCAAAGCATGGTAGATGAACTGATAAATGGCACCTATACCGTAGTAGTTTCTGACAGAAATGAACCCACATGCCAGGTTGCTTCTGCCGCGGTGGTTGTAGAAGATGAAAGGGGACGTGATATTATGGTCAATATTGCTACTGATTTTCCTGTTACTAATTGTGATATAAACAATCCGAATGGGCAATTATCAGCCAGCATTGACGGGCCTATGTCACAATATAGTTTCTTCTGGTACGAAGGCACCAATACCGGAACCAATCCACTGGGGCAAGGGCCAATACTGGCAAATGTATCAGCACAAGAATATACTGTAGTAGTGCGTGATCGTATTACAGGATGTTTGAGCAATACATTTTCTGCCACCGTTGAGGAAGGGGAAATGGTGCTTCCTCCCCTGGCGGATGTAACGGTTACCGCCCAACAAACCCACTGTATTGATCCCAATGGTGTAGCCATGGCATTGCTTGACGAATCATCTACGGACCCGAATGTGGATTATATTTATTCGTGGTATGCAGGTTCAAGTGTCAACGGTCAGCCGTTTTATGCCAGCAGCCGGAGCAATGAGGTTTTTGGGCTGGATGAAGGTGAGTTTAGTGTAACGGTAACCAATGTACTTACCGGCTGTGTATCAGAGCCTGCGCCTTTTACAGTGGAAGAAATATTAACGTATCCGGATTTTGAGATTACGACCACTCCCGCCACCTGTGCTGAATCGAACGGTACTGCAAATATAGTATTTGTTGAACAAGTAGATGTAGCAGCAATAGAGTGGCGCACCCCGATTGGATATGATGATGGGTTCAGTTTACAAAGTTATCCCGCAGGTGAGTATGAAGTAACTTTGACAGATGGTAATGGTTGTAGCACCACCAAGTCGGCCATAATAGAAACAAATATCAGGGTGTTTAATGGAGTATCACCGAATAGTGATGGAAAAAACGATACTTTCATTATCAGTTGTATTGAAAACTTTGACAATAACCTGGTTAAAATCTTCAATAGGGCGGGTGCTTTGGTATATGAAAATAATAATTACGATAACGAAATGGTCTATTTTGATGGTATCGGTAACCGCGGTTTATATATCGGAGGGCAAGAATTGCCAGATGGTACATACTACTATATTATTGATAAGCGAAATGGTGATAAACCTGAATCAGGGTATCTGGAGCTATTGAGATGATAGAATAGTACAACATAGTGATAAGCGGGCTTGTCTCGCTTATCACCATTATCTCATCGTTGTAATATTTTAAGAAACAAGCATTTTTTTA
Source organism: Cyclobacteriaceae bacterium (assembly GCA_965230065.1). Classification (GTDB taxonomy): domain Bacteria; phylum Bacteroidota; class Bacteroidia; order Cytophagales; family Cyclobacteriaceae. The sequence continues at coordinate 3,728,525 of OZ245942.1, forward strand.
AGAGGGGTAATAGTACTTAATTAGCGTTTAAATATAATTTGTTGTATTATTCAGCAAAATATAGCATAAAAATGTATAAAAGGCTTATTTTTTTTATATCATGTATGTTTTTTATACTGACACACAATGCGTTTTGTCAGCAACGCCCTATTTATTCTCAATACATGTTCAATGGGTTGGTACTGAACCCGGCGTATGCAGGTAATCAAAAACAGTTGAGTGCTACAGTCATGCATCGCGACCAGTGGGTAAATATTGAAGGTGCCCCCAAAACACAAACGCTTACAGTGCACTCTGCACTCAAAAAATGGCCGGTAGGAATGGGGGTACTTATCTCACGTGACCGCATTGGTGTACATGACGATTTGAGCTTATATGGTAGTTATGCTTACAAAATAAAGCTACCTGTAGGAACGCTGGCCTTGGGGCTACAAGGTGGGTTTAACTATACAGTTTCTGATTTTACCAAACTTAGCTTGCTAGATCCATCAGACCCATTTTTTAACGGCTCTGCAAGAAAATTTAAACCCAATTTCGGTACTGGGGCTTATTTCAGCACCAATAATACATATATTGGCTTCTCCATTCCTTTTTTATTGAACAATAAGATTTTCACCGTTGAAAATGTAGTCAGTGAAGCAAGAGAAGCTCGTTACTATTTCCTAACAGGAGGCCATGTATTTCCTATCAATGAAATGTTCCAGTTAGTTCCTTCTGTATTGTTCAGGGTACAGGAAGGCCAGCCAGCTGGTGTAGATATTAACTCTAATGTATTTATTGCCGATGTACTCAATGTAGGAGCCTCTTATAGAAGTGGAGATGCTGTAACCTTTCTGTTTGAGATTATTCTCAACAGTAATTTCCGCTTTGGGTATTCGTATGATTATACCCTTTCTAATATCCAGAATTACACTGACGGTACGCATGAACTTATGCTCAACTACCGGATAAACATCGGGAAAGATCCCTGCCATGCTTATTTTTGATATGCGTTAAACGTTAATGGTTATTGTTATCCTTGAATACTAATAACCATTAACATTTAACTGTTTTTTATGCCACTACTTCACTGCGGGTGAGGGTTTGGTGACGTCCCGGGCCAATTGAAACGAGGCTTACAGGTACTTCCAGGGTAGTTTCAAGATAGCTTATATAGGCAAGTAGCTCTTGAGGTAAATGGTCAAAATCCTGGTTGTTATCTAACGCACAATTCCACCCTTTGAATGTTTTATAAACTGGGGTCAACTTGTTTGTTGTGATATCATAAGGAAGCTGGTCTGTTTCTTTACCGTTTTCCAGTTTATAATGGGTACACACTTTGATCTCTTCAAAATCGTTGAGTACATCAGCCTTCATCATAAACAGTTGGGTAACCCCGTTGAGCATTGCTGAATATTTTAAAGCCGGAATATCCAGCCAGCCGCATCGGCGGGGACGCTGGGTAGTGGCTCCAAATTCGCTGCCCATTTCCCGTAGGCGTTCTCCGGTAGCATCTGATAATTCAGTAGGAAATGGCCCTGAGCCTACACGGGTGCAATAGGCTTTAAAAATGCCAAATACCTCACCAATATTTTTTGGGGATATTCCCAAGCCGGTACAGGCACCGCTTGTTACGGTATTGGAGCTGGTTACAAAAGGATAACTGCCAAAATCTATATCCAGGAGAGAGCCTTGTGCCCCTTCTGCCAAAACGTGTGCGCCTTCTTTTAACTTATCATTGATAAAGTATTCGCTGTCTACGAGGTTGAATTTTTTAATAAATTCAATAGCCTCAAAAAAAGAAGGTTCCAGGCTTTGCAAATCATAAGCGTAATTATAAAAAGCAAGTTTAGCTTCGTGAGATGCCAGTAATTCTTCGTATTTTTCTTTGAAATCGGCACTCAATATATCGCCCACTCGTAACCCCTGCCGACCAATTTTATCCTGGTATGTGGGGCCGATTCCCCGTAAGGTAGAACCAATTTTATTTTCTCCTTTGGCTTTTTCCTGCGCATCATCCAGCAGCCGGTGGGTTGGAAGGATCAACTGGGTTTTTTTAGAAATGTAGAGGTTCTTAAATACATCTGTTTGGTAAACGGCAAGGTTTTCTATCTCTTTTTTGAAAATTACAGGGTCAAGTACTACGCCGTTTCCGATAACATTTTGAATATCCGCCCTGAAGATACCGGAAGGAATTTGGTGCAGCACATGCTTTATATTGTCAAATTCCAAAGTGTGCCCGGCATTTGGGCCTCCCTGAAAGCGTGCTACCACATTATATTTTGGTGCTAGATAATCTACAATTTTTCCTTTTCCTTCGTCTCCCCATTGGAGCCCTAGTAAAACGTCTACCTTACTCATTATATGTTAAATTTTTAATTAAAAAGTCAGGGATAAGCTGAATATACATAATAAAAAGGTGTCAGTATGATGTAACCAACACCTCGACATCAGAAGCTATAATTAATTAGGTTTAGGTAATAAATCTCATGAGATATTCTTAAGCCTCACTCAGGGTGCTTTCTTTCTTGTTTTCACAGAGGAGCTTATTGCAAGCCCCATACAATATTAGAGAATGATGTTGGATTTCATAATCTAAAAGCTCACCTACCATTTTTTGGATATTGTAAATCCGGGGGTCACAAAACTCAACTACTTTGTTACAATCCGTGCAGATCAGGTGATCGTGCTGTTTATACCCATAATTCTTTTCATACTGGGCCAGGTTTTTTCCAAACTGATGCTTACTCACCAGGTCGCATTCTACCAAAATATCGAGGGTGTTATACACGGTAGCCCGGCTTACACGGTAGTTTTTATTTTTCATGCTGATGTAAAGTGACTCTACATCAAAATGGCCTTCCCGGGTGTAAATTTCCTCCAATATAGCAAAACGCTCAGGAGTTTTTCTATATCCCTTATTTTCAAGATAAGAAACAAATATCTTCTTTACTTTTTCAAATATTTCTTTATTCAATGCCATAATTCAACGCAGCTCTGTTACAAATATAAAATAATAACGTCTAAACCCATGTATATGGTGTTATTTTTAGCAGGCCTTGCAATGGTGCTACTGCCAATCAACACGTTACACTTTTCTTACGGAATTGTAGTCGTACCGGGTTACTTTTTCTACGCCGTTTACCTGTCTTATTTTGTTGATAAGTACATCTAAATGTGATTTGTCACTTACATATAGCATAATATTCCCTTCAAAAATACCATCATTTGTTTCCATTGTTAATGATCGCATATTTACTTTTAACTCAGCAGATATTATTCCTGAAACATCGTTGATCAGGCCCATGCGGTCAGTCCCAATTATTTTCAGCCCGGTCAGAAAATCATTTTCATTGTGGGAAGTCCATTTTGCCTGAATTACACGATACCCATAATTGGATAAAAGTTCGGCAGCATTGGGGCAGTCAGTCCTGTGGATTTTTACACCCTCATTTACTGTAATAAACCCAAAAACATCATCTCCGGGAATCGGATTACAACATTTTGCCAGTTTATAGTCCAAGACATCCATGTCTTCCCCAATCAGCAAGAGGTTTTGCTCTTTGTCTCTTACCTTCGATACTGCCTTCGCAAAAGATTTGGCGTCAGAAACACGTTCCTGATGGTTTTTCTCGAGATGAACCCTGGCCTCTTTAAATTTTTTGATAGCGGTGGCAGGAATTGTACCTTTTCCTACCTGATAATATAGGTCAAGTGGAGTTTTTGCATCAAAAAATGCCCTGAGTTGTTCTACTACCTCACTTGAAAAATTCATTTTCAATTGCTTCAATTTTCGTTGAATGATAGCCCTTCCCTCGGCTGCAGCAGCTTTTTTGTCTTCTTTGAGGAGGTCTTTTATCTTGGATTTAGCTTTAGAGCTCACAACAAACCTTAACCAATCTTCATTAGCTTTTTGTTTGCCGGAGGTAATAATTTCTACCTGATCGCCATTGGATAATATATAATTGATGGGTACGAGTTTTTGATTCACTTTTGCACCAATGCATTTCCCACCAATTTCTGTATGGATATCAAAAGCAAAATCAAGGGCAGTGGCTCCGTGGGGCAATATTCGTAATTCGCCTTTTGGGGTAAATACAAAAACTTCATCATTGAAGAGGTTAGAACGGAAATCGTCCAGGAATTCAATGGCAGAAGCAGAGTTTTTTTGATTTTGCTCTAAAAGGTCGCGTACCCGGTTTAGCCATTCTTCCAGCCCAGATTGCCTTTGGGCAGATGGTGGGCTGTCTTTGTATTTCCAGTGAGCCGCATATCCTTTTTCGGCAATCTCGTCCATTCGTTTATTCCTGATTTGTACTTCTACCCACTGGCCTGTGTTGCTCATCACAGTGGTATGTAAAGATTCATACCCATTGGCCTTGGGAGTACTTATCCAATCGCGTAATCTTTCCGGATTTGGACTATAATAATCAGTAATGATAGAATATACTTTCCAGCAGGACGCTTTTTCTTCACTGATGGGGACATCCAGAATAATTCGGATTGCAAAAAGGTCGTAAACTTCATCAAAAGGAATTTCCTTTTTGCACATCTTTTTCCAAATAGAGTGGATAGATTTTGGCCTGCCCTTGATTACAAATTTGAAGCCCTCTTTTTTCAGCTTAAGCTGAATGGGGTCAATAAATTTTTTGATGAATTTGTTTCTGGCATCTTTAGAAGTACTGATGGCATTTGCAATTTCCCTATAAGTGCTTGGTTGGGTATGTTTTAAATACAAATCTTCCAATTCCGATTTAATCGCATACAAACCCAAACGATGTGCTAATGGTGCATATAAATAGATCGTTTCAGAGGCAATTTTTAGTTGCTTGTTAATCGGCATGCTGTCAAGCGTACGCATATTATGAAGCCTGTCTGCTATTTTAATCAGGATGACGCGCACATCGTCTGATAAGGTGAGTAACATTTTTCTGAAGTTTTCGGCCTGCTCGGAAGTGCCATACTCAAAAACCCCCGAAATTTTGGTGAGTCCATCAATGATGCGGGCTACCTTTTTCCCAAACTCACGCTCAATATCTTCAAGCTCCCATTCAGTATCTTCTACAACATCGTGGAGCAAAGCTGCTACGATAGAGGTAGGGCCCAACCCGATTTCGGTAACAGCAATGTCGGCAACTGCCAGCGGATGAAAAATATATGGTTCGCCCGATTTCCTCCGCATTTCCTTATGTGCCTCCATGGATATATTAAAAGCTTTTCGGATAAGCTTGATATCGTCTTCTTTCAGGTTAGGCTTGGCATGCCTTAGCAGCGTCCTGTACCTTTTTAAGATTTGCTTTTTCTCAATTTCAGTATCCAGCTTAATCATATTTTTCGAATCAGCAATTTCTGTTGCCATATATTATGATTTTACGGTTCAGGATGAATATACGTTGAATGATTGTGCGTTGTGGAGTAAAATAACGCTTCAAGGACAAAATTTGAAAATTTGCCAAAAAAAATCGATTATGTATTGAATAACTATTGATAACCACTAACTTTGCACTCCATTTTTGGCGGATGTGGCGAAATTGGTAGACGCACTAGACTTAGGATCTAGCGCCGCTAAGGCATGGGGGTTCGAGTCCCTCCATCCGCACTATTAATACAAATACCCTCATCCCGGTTGCATTTCGTTTGCATTACCGGACTGAGGGTTTTTACTTTCAATGAAATATTAAAACTCAAAATACTTCGCTTTGGATATTACACTTGATAAAAAGGGCAATACAGAAGCCTCTATTAAAATTAAGCTAAAAGAGGATGATTACCAACCTAAGGTTGAAGAAAAAGTAAAAGAATATAGAAAAAAAGCCCAGATCAAGGGTTTTAGGCCCGGGAAAGTGCCGGCGGGGCTTATCAAAAAGATGTATGGAAAAGCGATCCTGGTAGAGGAGATTAACCAGCTTATTTCAGAATCGCTGCCCAAGTATATTAAGGAACAGGACTTTAACGTATTGGGAGAGCCTTTGCCAGATACCAATACTACCGAAGATATTGATTGGGATGCCCAAAAAGAATTTGAATTCACGTATGATATTGGCTTTGTCAATGAGTTTGATTACGAAGCGTTTGATCAAGTGAAGCTCACCCGCTATGAAATTCAGGTAACTGACAAGGAGATAGATGAAGAAATAAAGTATTACAAGGAGCGGTTTGGTGAAACGGATTCTCCTGAAACAGTGGAAGCAGGTGATAACATCAGTGGAACCTTAGAGCAGGCTGAAACGGATACCAATCAAGAAGTTTATTTTAAACTGGAAGAAGACCTCGATAAAGGCGTTATCAAACAGTTGACAGGCTTAAAAAAAGAAGAACAGGTTACTTTAGACATCCGCAAATTGTTTCCTGAAGATGAGCAACTGGCTAATGTGTTTTATAAAGATGTAGAAGAAGTAAAAGATATAAAAGGGGATTTTACCCTCACAGTCAATAACATTACCCGTCTGAAGCCTGCTGAAATTAATCAGGATTTTTTCGATAAACTTTATGGTAAAGATGAAGAAGGAAAACCTGTAGTTAATTCAGAAGAAGAATTTCGGAAGAAAGTAGAAGAGACTTTGGCTGAAAATCTGGCCAATGAAACCGGGTTTCTGTTGCAACGTGATATTAAGGATTACTACATCGAGAATACTTCGTTTGAAATGCCTGATGATTTTCTGAAGAGATGGTTGCTGGCAACTAACGAAAAGCTTACGGAAGAAGAGTTGGAAAAGGATTATGAGCAATTTGCCAAAGAAATTAAATGGGATCTGATCAGGAACAAAGTAGCCAAAGAACTTGAGGTACAGGTAGAACCCCAAGAAGTAAGAATGCAGGCAGTAAGAAGCATTGAGTCACAATTCGGACAACCCGGTATTCTGGCACAATTGGGAGAAAATGGGGAATCAATTCTGAAAAACTTTCTTGAAAAAAATTATGTGCAAGTATATAATCAGGTACACGATCAAAAAGTCCTTGATTTAATGAAAGAAAAAGTATCGGTAAAGGATAAGAAAGTAAGCATAGATGAATTCAAGGAATTAATAAAAAACTAAAAAAGTTTTTGAAAAACCAAGTGATTAACAAACCGTTATTAAAAAGAGTCCTTGTGCAAAGGGCTCTTTTTTTATAACATTGCATGAATACCAAAGCACATTCGTATGATAAACAAAGATGAATTCAGAAAATATGCCGTTTACGATCAAAATATCAGCGGCTCTAATTTTGACAGGTATGTACACCATGTAGAAAGCATGACCCGGGCCGTAATTGAAGAACGCCCCACCAATTTCCGGGAAATTGATGTTTTTTCACGCCTTATCATGGACCGGATTATTTTCCTGGGCATGCAGGTTGAAGAAAATATTGCCAATATTATTACGGCTCAGTTGTTATTTCTGCAATCGGTAGATGCCAAGAAAGATATTATGCTGTATATCAACAGCCCGGGAGGTTCTGTGTATGCCGGCCTGGGTATGTATGATACCATGCAGTTTGTAGATCCTGATGTTTCAACGATCTGTACTGGTCTTGCTGCTTCTATGGGGGCTGTATTACTGGCCGGAGGTGCTCCAGGAAAAAGAGCTGCACTTCCTCATGCCAGAATAATGATCCACCAGCCCAGCGGAGGCATGCAGGGACAGTCGAAAGACATGGAAATCACCTTACGGCAAACGCTTGAATTGCGTAGGGATTTGTATAACATTTTAGCTCAGCATAGCGGTAAAACCTTTGAAGAAATTGAGCGGGATTCTGACCGTGACTTTTGGATGCGTCCAAAAGAAGCTGCCGAATATGGTTTGATAGATGAGGTATTGGACAAAGGTTCAGCTAACAAAAAGAAACAAAGTGCGTAAAAATTAATGATAGCAAAGCATTAGTCCCGGCCCCGGAACCTGTTCGGGAGGCCGGGATTAGCGTTTGTAAATTAGAATTTAGGATTTAAGAAAGTATGGCTCACCAAATCACATGTTCTTTTTGCGGAAGAAACAAGAAAGATGTAGACCTGATGATCTCTGGTATCAGCGCGCATATATGTAATTTCTGTGTGGAGCAAGCACAGCAGATTTTGGAAGAAGAACTTAAAACCAAGGAAAAAGATAGTTCGCCTGAGTTTAAGCTCATCAAACCGGTTGATATCAAATCCTTCCTGGATCAGTTTGTAGTAGGGCAGGAGGAAGCCAAAAAAGTGGTGTCTGTTGCAGTATATAACCACTACAAACGCCTGATGCAAAAGCAGGACGATGAAGAGGTAACCATTGAAAAATCTAACATTATTATGGTAGGCGAAACAGGTACGGGTAAAACGTACCTGGCCCGTACCCTTGCCAAAATTTTGCAAGTGCCCTTCTGTATCGCTGATGCAACCGTACTCACTGAAGCAGGTTATGTTGGTGAAGATGTGGAAAGTATCCTGACACGTTTATTACAGTCTGCTGATTATGAGGTTGAGGCCGCCGAGCGGGGAATCGTGTATATCGATGAAATTGATAAAATTGCCCGTAAATCTGATAATCCATCCATTACCCGGGATGTAAGTGGGGAAGGCGTGCAGCAGGCATTGTTGAAGTTATTAGAAGGAACTTCTGTGAATGTTCCTCCACAAGGAGGCAGGAAGCACCCCGACCAGAAAATGATCAATATCAATACTGAAAATATTCTGTTCATTTGTGGTGGCGCTTTTGACGGAATTGCCAAAAACATTGCCAAGCGCCTCAATACCCAACCGCTTGGGTTTTCTAATAAGTCAACGGCTTCAGGGTTTCATGTAGACAAAGACAATCTGCTGCAATATGTAACAGCCCAGGATTTAAAAACTTTCGGATTGATTCCTGAGCTGGTAGGCCGTGTGCCTGTGCTCACGTACTTAGATCCCTTGAGTAAGGAAACACTCAAAATGATCCTGACCGAGCCAAAAAATGCCCTGATAAAGCAATATACCAAGCTCTTCAAAATGGAGAACATTGATGTGGTTTTTGAAGATGGGGCCATCGATTATATTGTAGAGAAAGCCGTAGAGTTTAGCCTGGGTGCCCGGGGGCTTCGTTCTATTTGTGAGACCATCATAACCGACGCTATGTTTGAACTTCCTTCTAAAAAAGGAGTGAAAACCCTGGAAATATCCCGCGATTACGCTCAGGATAAATTTGAGAAATCAAAATTCAACAGATTGCACGCAGCCTGATAAGGTGAGCTGGTCGGGGCTTTTTATTATTTGAAGAACGCTTATGGTGCAAGTAACAAAAACGGGAAAAAGCCGACGGAAGGCAATAAGTAAACCCAAAACCCTGGAAGATTTTCTGATATGGGAACAGCCTGAATCCAGCCCTTATAAATATGAGTGGGTAAATGGCAATCTGGAAAAAACAGAATACATGATGAAAAATACCGAGCGGGGTATTGCCAGCCGGATATTGCGTGCTTTTTATCAAACGAAAGGGTTTCAACAAGGGGGTGAAATATTTGCCGAAACCAAGGTGAAATTAAATGAATTACAAGTCAGGATCCCGGATTTATCATACTTTACCAAAAAACAAATTGAAGCTTCAGAACAAGGAGGGCAACCTGTTCCCCAATTCGTCATTGAAATCATTTCTGCCAACGATAAAATTTCTGAGGTAGAGAAAAAAGTGTTAGAATATTTTGAAGCGGGAGTACAAACCATCTGGCATATTTTCCCTGAACTTCAAATTGTAAGGGTTTCAGTTTCCCCGAAAGAAATAAAGGTTTGTACAGGGAAAGATGAATGTTCGGCCCGGCCGGTTTTGCCCGACCTGGCAATGAACGTGAATAGTATTTTTGCTACAAACTAGGGGAGTACCACCCTCGCAATCACCGGCAAGTGATCAGAAGGATAACTGCCTTCACGAAAATCAGTAAGAATTCCGTGTTTCAATACATTAATATTATTTCTTACAAAGATATAGTCAATCCGGTCACCGGGCAGTGAATCATTTACAGCAAAACCACTGAAGGTACGCAAAGCCCCATGATGTGGAAGTTCGGAGTGATGAAAAGCATCTTTGAGTGGAACCACAGCCTTACTTTCGCTGGTGCCGGCAATTACCGTATAGGGAAATGAATCGGGCGTACTGTTAAAATCGCCTGTCAGAATTACCGGGTCGCTTCCTACAATTTCTGTAATTTTTAATACCAAAAGCTTGGCACTTTCTTCCCTGGCTATTTGCCCCCGGTGGTCAAAGTGGGTATTGAAAAAATAAAAATCATCCCCGGTAGGCTTGTGGGTAAATTTTGCCCAGGAAACGATACGGTTCAGTGCGGCATCCCAGGCTTTGCTAGGCTCTTCGGGTGTTTCCGAAAGCCAGAAGGTGCTATCTTCCAATAGAGTGAATAGTTTTGTATTGTAAAATATGGGTGAAAACTCCCCCGATTCTTTGCCATCATCCCTGCCTACACCACACCACTTGTAATCTGGAAGTTGCTCAGCTACATATTGTATTTGAGACAGCAGCGCTTCCTGCATGCCAATGATATCAGCTTCATGAAACTGAACCAGGTTCACCACTCTTTCTTTCCGGTAATCCCATGCGTTTAAGCTATCTGCTTCAGTAGCGTAGCGGATATTGTACGACATTACATTGAATGATTCTCCTTCCATACGGCCATAATTTCCACTGAGTTGATTGCAAGCAGCAATAGTTGTGATAAGAACGATGGCAAAATAAAAAGTAATGCGCATAACACGTTTCTGGTAAGAATATATGAAACATTTAAATTAAAAAGGCAATTTGAATACCGGGAAGTTCTTACCCAAACTTTTTGCCAGAAATTAAAGTTCAGGGTGTTATTTTTTCACATTCCACTGCTTGCAGGCAGGGGCGATTCCTTCCACATATTTATCAATAACTTTTATTTCTTCAGCAACTTCTGACCCGGCAAACCCACCAATATCTTCATGAGTTATTTTGTTAGCATACTGCTGTAAAAACTGATGGGCCAGGGGCATGTAGCTCCAATGCCATTTTTCTTCATTGTACCCATCAGGGCGCTCAGGGCCTTTTTCAGAATAAGGCTGGCAAAAGCCATATTCAGCGGCATGGGCTTGTAGCCAATCATAGAGCTTTTTTCCTTCGCCGGATGCAAACCAGGCATTGTTGAGTTGGTTCAAATCAATATCAGTTCCCCAGTGGTGGCGGGAGGTGCCGGGCATAGAACTGTATTCCAAAATTTTCAAAGCACGCTGCGCCGGATCATTGATGGTTTTGCTCAAATTTTCTCCTCCTACTTTGGTGTTGCCGTTCCATTTATTTTCCCAGATGCTTTTTTGTGAAGCAAAATTCCGGGTGGCAGAGATTATTTTGAGTTGAATTCCTTCCTTTTCGGCGGCTGCATACATCCGCTCAAAAGCTTCGTAGGTGCCTTTTCGTAAATAAATATTGGGTTTATTGGTATATTTCGCGGCTATTTTTACAAAACCCTCGTGTTGCGCAGGTTCCATTTTTCCCAAAAGGTCTTGAGGGGATAATACAGGATTTAATTCATTTTTTGGTTTTTCCCCGTTTGTGCTTACGGTTTGTGCTACGGTGTCTTTTGTATCAGCCTGCTGCTTTTCGGTTTTTTGGGAACAGGCAAGAATGGTAAAAAAGCAAGTGCATAAAAAGATAATCTGGATTAGATGTCTCATAAAAAATAGTGATTACTACTACTGAAGGTTTATAGAAAGGCAATGTAAGTATTCTTCGTTGTTCTTTCAAGGGAGTAGAGTAGATAAAGGAAATAGTAGTTTTCCTGCCTACTGCTACTGCCTACTTTGGTACTTTTTTGCTATAATATGTGATTGAGAAGGCTACCGATATCCCTGCGCCTGCAACTCAAAAAGTTCGGCATAGTGGCCTTGTTTGTCCAGCAGCTCCTCGTGCGTGCCAATTTCTTTCAGTTGTCCTTTTTCGAGCACCAGTATGCGGTCGGCCATACGTACAGTAGAGAAACGGTGCGAAATCAGAATGGCCGATTTGCCCTTGGTAAGATCAGTAAAACGTTGAAATACTTCATATTCGGCACGGGCATCCAGGGCGGCGGTGGGTTCGTCCAGTACCAATACCTGTGCATCCCGCATGTAAGCACGGCCAATGGCCATTTTTTGCCATTCCCCTCTCGAAAGTTCTACACCATCGGTAAACCGGCGGCCAATCATCTGATTGAAGCGATGCGGTAATTTGTCAATCACCGTATTGGCCAGGCTTTGGGAGGCTGCTTTGCTGATCCGTTCCTGGTTTTCCAGGTCGTCTATTTTTCCTACAGCGATATTTCTGGAGGCGGTCATTTGGTAGCGCACAAAATCCTGGAAAATCACGCCAATAGCTTTGCGCACGCTGGCCGGGTCGTAATCCCGTAAATCTGTACCGTCCAGTAAAATTTTACCTTCTACGGGGTCGTACAGCCGGGCAAGCAGCTTGGCAATGGTAGTTTTTCCGGCACCATTTTCACCCACCAGTGCCAGTTTCTCTCCAGCAGGTAATGTAAAGCTCAGGTTATGTACCGCCCAGTTCTCGGTATTTCTGTATTTAAAGCCAACTTTGTCAAACACAAAGCCCTGGCGGATTGGGTCGGGGACAACTTTCAGGTTTTTATTGCTTACAATTTTAGGTTTGATGGCAAAGAAATCGAAAAAGTCTTGTAAATACAGAGCCCCTTCCGAAATGGTTGAAAAACTGTTGAGCATGTTTTCCAGCAACGTACGCAGGCGCGAGAATGAGCCTGCCAGGAAAGTAAGGTCACCTACACTGATGTCTCCTTTCACCGCTTGCATGATAATGAGCAGGTAAGCCACATAATATCCGGCACTGCCTATGGTGGCAAACACGCTTCCTCAAAGGGCGCGGCCGCGGGCTATCTTTTGGTTTTCCAGGTAATATTTGTCGGCCAGGGTTTTGAAGTTCTGTGTAAGAAAATCAGAAAGCCCAAACATTTTTACTTCTTTGGCGGTTTCGTCGCTTGCACCGATGTATCGGTAATAATCCAGCTCACGACGCTGGGGTGTCCACTGGCGACTTAGTGAGTAAGAGCGTTCATTAAAATGGGTTTCTCCTAAAAAGGCAGGAATAATGGCGATGATCAGTAAAATAATCAGCCAGGGGGCGAAAGCAATCAAGCCGGCCATCAGAAAAGCGATGGTAATCAAGCTTTGTAGCTGGGACATTACCTGCGTCATCAGTACCGTACGCCTTACGGTTTGCTGACGGGCCCGTTCCAGTTTGTCATAAAAAGTTGCATCTTCAAACTGGTCTAAATCAAGGTTGCCAGCATGTTGCATTAGCCTTACCGAGCTTTCGTTAGCTACCAGGTCACCAATCAGGCTATCCAGCAATGTAAGTATGCGGTTGAACACATCTGACAGAATTGCCAGGGAAAACTCAAGGGCTACCAGCATGAATACATAATTCAGGCTGTCTTCACCTCCTGCCTGTGCCAGCCGGATTACCTCGTCAATGATGAGCTTGCCAATGTAAAGCATGGTAACCGGAAAGGCCGAACGAACCAGGCGCAGCACCATGTTGGTGATAAACATTTTTGGACTGCTTTCCCAAATCAGCTTAAAAAAGGCAGGCAGGTTTTTGAGTGCCTGAAACCTTTCGCGGGTGGTTAGCTGATCTGGTACATTGTTATTGCTTTGTCTGTTTTTCAGAAATGACCAAAAAGTCATACATTATCCTCCGTTTTATCTAATGACGGTTTACGGAGAATAAAATTTTAGGATACTTTTTCAGTACATAGTCTTATAGTCGATAGTCCACAGATGTGCTGACAGTGAACTATCGACTAAATAACCGTAGACTAAAAAAACTATTGATGTAAATTGGGAATGGTGAGGAAAAACTCAGTACCTTTTCTGCTTTCTGACTTTACCCGTATCGTACCATTCAATTTCTCCAGGGTTTCTTTCACAATATAAAGCCCCAGGCCGGAGCCGGAAATGGTATCGCTGGCCCGGTAGAACATGTCAAAAATTTTATCATGATGCTCATTTGTGATGCCCAGTCCGTTGTCTTTTACCATAATTTCAGCGCAATGCTCTTTTACATTGATATATACCTCAACAAAAGGCTGTTTCTGTTGAGGGTTGGCATACCGGATGGCGTTGGAAATCAGGTTATTAAAAATTACACTGATGCGACGGGAATCTGAGATAAAGGGAGTGTTTTGTTGTATGCTGATGCTTCGTTTTATTTTATCAGCATTCTTGTTGAAACTTTGTTCTTCAAAAATATTTTCAATCACTTGCTGAAAGTGAATATCTTCTTTATGTATTTCTATGCGGGCGTTTTTAGAGAGGTCAATTATGTCTTTGATGAAATTATCCAGCTTATGAATACTTTTTTCCTGTAAATCCAGAAAATGCATAATCTTACCCAGGTCTGTTTCCTGCTTAATCACCTGGATTAGTCCCAATACAGATGTTAAAGGGGAGCGAAGGTCATGTGAAACGCTGTACACAAAGCGATCGAGCTCACCATTTACTTTCTTAAGTTCCAGGTTTTGTTTTTTTAGTTTTTCAACTACTTTTTTTCGGTCAGTAATATCCTGCGATATACCATAAATAACCCCTCTATTTCTGTCTTTAAAGCGGAGATACGAAATAATATTATATACTTTTCCGTCATTACTTACCAGCCTGTATTCAAAACTATCCCGGTAATTGGGGTGATTTTGATGTTGTATAGCTTTTGATATATGTTTTTTCATCAGGGCTACATCTTCAGGATGAACAACGTATGCCAAAAACTCATCTATTGTGGTATGTAGCTCTTCTTTATCCTTGGTCTCGATACCGATAATATTCAGGCTTTCAGGACTGAAAATCAGCGCTCCGGTATGGATGTTGAATTCCCATCCTCCCAATTTGGCAATTTTATGTGCATCTGACAGCGCTTTCTGATTTTCTTTAATGGCTTTTTCGGCTTGTAATTTTTCGGTAATATCCACGATGGTAAACACACCGAATACTTTCCCCCCTTCTCCAGTATATTGGGAAGCTGTTACCAATACATCTACAGGCATTCCGTTTTTACAAATATCCTTCCGAATCGCCGGAGCATATTTTCCGGTGCGCATAAAGTTTTTGTAATTTTCTTTTACAGATGACTGTTGGGCTGGAGATACAACAAGGGTTATGGGTTGCCCTACAAGCTCTTCCTCTTCATAGCCGTACATCTGGCAATAGGTTTTATTTACTCTCAAAAAATCCCCGTTTTCCTCAATGAGCGCAATACCAATGGCAGCAGTATTATAAACCTTATCTAATAACTGCTCATTTTCAGCAATTTTATCGGCAATTTTCTTCTGTTTTGTAATGTCTTTGCAAAATACAGAAGCCCCAATCACTTTTTTCTTTCTGTCTCTGATGGGGTTGAACGAAATTTCCCAGGTAACAGCATAATCATTGACCCATTCTTCTTTTGTTTCTTTAATAGCTTTACCCTCAAAAACCTGCTCAAACCTTGTCATCCAGTAGGCAACAACTTCGGGGGGGAGTATTCCCCGTAAATTCGTTCCGGGGCTTACTTCTATTTGAAATACATTTGAGAAATAATGCTTGCATGGAGAGTTAATAACCAAAACATTTCCCCATCTGTCTATAGACAAAAGTAAATCAGAAGTGTTTTCTATCAGAGAAGATAACTTGGCTTCTTTTGCGGCCAGTTCGCGTGTGCGTTCTGCAATTTGGGTTTCTAAGTCAAGGGTAAGGGTTTTTTGCTCTCGCATTATTTCATGCACATCTTCCTGCAATAGTGAAAATGCCTGAAAAATCTCGTTGAACGGGTCATTTTCTTCAACAACAATTTGTTGTGGCCTGAATGATTCATTCCAAGTAAGCCGTCCAATGATTTCATACAGTTCGCCGATCCGTTGCTTTTGATTGGCTTTAATACAGTGATTTTCTTCCAACAATTGTTCATACATGCGAAAAAGTTCACTGTGAGAGGCCTTTCGGGCTTTTGTTAATTGGGCTTCTTTTTGAGATTCAAACCCATTGCCTTTATACAATATTGCCCTCACTTGCTTCAGGGCATCGGGGTATGTGGAATGAAACGTGGGGTTTGTATTTTTAGATAAAAGATATTTCCATCTTGCCCATATTCTTACAAAAGAATTAGAAGTGACAATGGCCAAATGAATATTACTTCCCGCCAAGCAATATTGATAAAGCTCCTCGGAGAAGTACTTTTTTACTTTTTGAGAAACAAATACCAGTTGGGTAGTATCTAGTATAAAGCAAACACGCTTATTTTTTTTATCGGGAAACTGCTGGCGAATATCTGTTAGCAGATCTAGCGTTTCTTTGGCAGATTCATGATTTATCCGGCCTGCCGGAAATATCACATAAACTCCTTCTTCCTCCTTTTCAATACGAACTTCATAAGCTGTTTCCGGGTTTTGATAATGTAAATTTGGTACTTGCAATCTGGCTGAAAAATTTTTGACTTCTGGCTGAATC
The DNA here is from genome assembly GCA_965230065.1 of Cyclobacteriaceae bacterium. Taxonomy (GTDB): domain Bacteria; phylum Bacteroidota; class Bacteroidia; order Cytophagales; family Cyclobacteriaceae. Next base: position 3,744,942 of record OZ245942.1, read on the forward strand.
ATAATCTGGAAATAAACCTAAAATATTGAAAGAAAATCTCCAGAATCAGGTGCAGTTACACTTGTGTAATATTTGGCGTATTATCAATTAAACTTATTGATTTTCAGCTGCTTGGATAGATAATTTTTCTAATATGGCCTTCCTGGCTATTTTCCCGGTTGGCGTCAGGTAAAATTCAGGGTGATAATGTATGGATTTCGGAAGGGCATACCCTTTTATATCTTTAGCCAATAAATGCATGATTTCTTTTTCAGTAGCCTGTTCCCACTTTTCACCCTCTACTACCAACACTACTTTTTCACCCAGGCGCTTGTCAGGCAAACCTGCTACGAAAAACCTGCACTGCATTTGTATCTTTTGGAGTATCTTTTCAATCAGGGCTTCTATTGCTTCAGGGTGTACTTTAATACCTCCCGAATTGATGACATGATCGATACGGCCCAGCCAGTGGAAATGCTTAGCGTCAGTAATGGTGACCACATCATTGGTAATAATTTCACGATTATTGGTAACACTCCCTTTTATTTTCAGGCATCCTCTTGTGTCGCTGCTTATTTCAACACCTTCCAATACTTTATATGTTTGGGAAGTTGCGGGGCCATTCAAACGACGCAGGGCGATATGGGATACGGTTTCGGTCATACCATACGTACTGTAAATGGGTGCTTGTATATTTTTAAGTGCCTTTTCTAATGAGCTGTCTACAGGCGCCCCACCTACCAGTATACTTTTCATTCGGTGTAGAATAGAAAGTTTTTCAGGAGTTTCTGCAAGAATCGTTTTTAACTGCAAGGGAACAAAGGCAGTGAAGTGGAAAAGCTCTGTGCGTGAGAAATCTGCAAGCGGATTGGCTCGGGGAGTAATTACAGTCATTTCCATTCCTGTTTCAAAACCTCTTACCAGCATCATTTTTCCGGCAATATAGCCAGTGTTCAGGCACACCAAAGCCTTATCTCTTTTTGCCAAAGATAAAGCCCGGGCGGTCATGCGGGCACTGGCCTGCATTTGCGATCGTGTAATGATGATTGGTTTGGGTAAGCCGGTTGAGCCTGAAGTATAGATTTTAAAAGTGTTTTTTCCGGTGAGCCATTCCCGGCAAAAAACGAGGGTATTTTGCGCATAATCATCCAGGTTTTGCCATTCGGAAATACTTGTAATTGAAGGAGAATTGGCTATTTCTTCCCAGCTAATCCAGTGGTTATTTATCTTTAACCGCATATCAATACAAGCTAAACCAAAGCACAAAAAACAAAACGCCCACCAGCGTCCAGATAAAATAAGTTTGAATTTTCCCAGACCTGTTCATACGGAAAAATGAACCTAACTGCATGGTGATAAAAGCCATGAAGTTCACCAGACCATCTACAAAAGTGCGATCAAACCAACCGGTGAGTTTAGCGATGATAACATTTAAAATGCCTATCATATCCACTATCCTGTCTACAAAATTATTGTCAAACCAGGCCAGAAATGCAGATAAGGCATGCACTGGGCGCAAAAGCACGCTTTTATAAATACTATCGAGGTACCAGTTATGGCGGGATATCCTTGTAAATACACTGTGGGTAACAGCATCAAATTCCAGGTAATTTTGGGCATACCTGCTAACGGGCCTGTACATCAGAAAAGCAAGCCCAAAACCGGTAATGACCAGGCATAATGAAAGCAAGGCTGTTACGCCATGCCAATCGTGCCAGGTTTCCTGTATGGTTGCATATATATCCATATTGACAGGAACGACAGCCCCGGGAACTTTCAACGATTGCATGAGCCATCCCTGGCTGCCGTCAAAGGGATTGATGGCATAAAAAAGCCAAAATGACAAGGCACTCAAAACGATCAATGGGACTTTCATGAGCAAGGGCTCTTGCCTATTTACTGTATCAGGGAGTTTTAGGTAGTTATCCAAACGGCAGGGGCCAAAAAAGACAAGTAATATTTGTCGTCCGATATAGAAAGGCGTAAGCAATGCAGCAGCAAACCCCAGCGCAGGCACTAAAAAGTGGAAAGAAAGTTGCCCTTCAGAAAACAAAGCGGTCCAGGCAAGGGTGCCTGTCAGGATAGCATCTTTGGATAAAAATCCGGAGAAGAAGGGTAAGCCTGCTAGCGAACACCCTGCCACCATAAACGAGATAAAAGTAATGGGTAGTTTTTTACGCAAGCCTCCCATAAAACGCATATCTTGTTCGTCAAAATCTTTTTTTCCCCCGGGTGTATGCCCTGCTTCATGCATAGCATGAATAATGGTGCCTGCTCCTAAAAAGAGGCAGGCTTTAAAAGAGGCATGGGTAACCAGGTGAAAAATTGCGGCATTGTAGGCACCCACGCCCATGCCCATGACCATAAAACCTAATTGGGATATGGTAGAGAAAGCCAGTACTTTTTTAATGTCGTGTTGGGCAATGGCTGCCACGGCTCCCATGAATGCAGTAATAGCACCAATAAAGGCAATCAGCATTAAGGCATCTACATTGAGCAAAGGAAACACCCTGGCCAGTAAGAAAACCCCGGCTGCTACCATTGTTGCGGCATGGATAAGTGCCGATACCGGGGTAGGACCTTGCATGGCATCGGGCAGCCATACTTGCAAAGGAAATTGTGCAGATTTACCAATCGCCCCGCAAAACAAGCCGATACCGGCTACTGTGAGCCAAATGCCGCTCATAGTATGGGTAACAGGTTCCTGTCCAAATTTTAAGAAACTGATCCAGTTCCCATTCCCGTCTATGGACGAAATAGACATTAATGAAGTAATGGCTTCCAGGTCCAACGTAGCGAATTGCGACCAGAGGATGCACAATGCAATCAGAAAACCCAAGTCCCCGATTCTGTTAACAATAAAAGCTTTTTTTGCGGCATACGCTGCTTCTGTTTTTTTGTACCAAAACCCAATGAGCGCGTAAGAAGATACGCCCACCAGTTCCCAAAACATAAAGATAAAAAGCAGGTTATCCATGAGCACAATGCCCAGCATGGCAAAGGTGAAAAGGCCCAGGAAAGCAAAATACCGTATATAACCTGTATCGCCGCGCATGTATTCAATAGAAAATAAATGCACTAAAAAAGACACAAAACAAACCACAACCGTCATCAGGGCTGATAGGTTGTTCAGCAGCACACCAATGGTAAACCGATAAGAAATATCATTGATCGGTATTTCAAACCATACTGCCCGGCTGTGTGCGGTTTCTCCATTCCAAACCAATCCAAAAGTAATGGTAGCAACGATTGTAGCAAATAAGAGTAGACCCGTGCCTGCCCAAGCTAAAGCTGTACGGTTAGCGTGTGCAAATAGCAGCAATAGCAAAAAACTGAAAAAAGGCAGGCAGAGTACCACCAATGATAAAAAAACAGTGGTATTTACAGGAAGAGACTGCGTGAGTGTTATATATTCCAATGGCGGTCGGTAGTTTATCATTAAAAATAACCGGTCCGCACAAAAGTAGCAAAACTTAATTAACCTTCCACCTCATCGGCCTGGAGTTGTTTTTCATATAGTTCTTTATAGACACCATTGGTGGCCAAAAGGGATTCATTGGTGCCTTGTTCTACAATTTTCCCGTCATCCAGCACAATAATTTTATCGGCCAGTTTGGCTGATGATACCCGGTGGGATATGATGATGGTGGTACGTTTTTCCATGATGCCTTGCAGGCTGTTCAGAATGGTATTTTCAGTTTTGGTATCTACTGCTGAGAGGCTATCGTCCAGAATCAATATTTTAGGGTCCCGCACCAAAGCCCTGGCAATAGATACCCGTTGTTTCTGCCCCCCCGAAAGGGTAATTCCCCGCTCACCCAGCCGGGTCTCAAAACCCTTGGGAAAATCATTAATAGAGTTTTTCAGGTCGGCATCCATAGCTGCCTGATGGATACGTTCTTCATCAATGCCATTGCTGCCAAAAGCAATATTGTTAGCGATGGTATCAGAAAATAAAAACACATCCTGGGGCACGTACCCAATCTGACTGCGCAGGTTTTGCAAATGGTACTGCCGGATAGGAGTATCATCGATATATATGTTGCCGGAAGTAGTGTCATACATGCGCGGAATCAGGTTGGCAATGGTGCTTTTACCCGACCCTGTGGTGCCGACGATGGCGATAGATTCGCCCGGTTGTACAGCAAATGATACTTTATCCAAAGCTTTGATACCAGAGTCAGGATATACAAAGCTTACCTCATCAAACACCACACTGCCGTCTATTTTTTTCGTCAGGTTTTCTTCTGAAATAATATCGTTTTTCGTTTGCAAAAACTCATTGATCCGTTTCTGGGAAGCGGCTGCACGTTGAATAATACTGGTGATCCATCCCAGTGAAGCCACCGGCCAGGTCAGCATGTTTACATAAATGATAAACTCAGCGATGTTTCCTGGCGAAACCGTGCCCCTGATTACCTCAACGCCTCCAATAAATACCACAATGACTGAGCTCAGGCCAATCAGTGCCACAATCAGGGGGATAAATAAAGCATTGACAACCACCAGCTTGATAGACTTGTCTTTATAATCGTTGCTGGCATGTCTGAAGTCTTTCACTGAGTTTTTCTCCTGTACAAAAGCCTTCAGTACCCGTATGCCTGAAAATGCCTCCTGCACATAGGTGGAAAGGTCTGAAAGGCTGCGCTGTATCTCTTCAGACCTGCGGTTGATGATGTTATTTACATAATAAATGCTGAGTGAAAGCAAAGGCAGCGGAATTAAAGTATATAGGGTAAGCCTCACATCTACCGAAAACATATAAGGAATGAGCATCAGGAAGAGCACCGATAAGTTAAGCCCATACATGATGCCCGGCCCCAGGTACATGCGTGTTTTGCTTACATCTTCTGATATGCGGGCCATTAAGTCACCCGTATTGTTGCGCCTGTAAAAGCTCAATGGCAGTGACTGATAATGCTCGTATACTTCGTTTTTGAGGTCAAACTCAATAAAGCGGGAAACAACAATAATCGTTTGGCGAGTAAGGAAGGTAAAGAAACCGCTGATGAGGGCAAGCACCAGAATTGCTACGCCATATACCAAAATGCTGCTGGAAAAAACATCATAAATTTTATCTTGCAGTTCCAGGCCCTCGAACAATTTGTACAGTGCAATATTATCCTCTACCAGGTTGATGGCCCTCCGTACAATTACAGCAGGAACAATCTTAAAAAAATTGGAGAGAATGATAAAAAGCAGCCCCAGCAAGAGGCGGTACTTATACTTTAGCAGGTATTTATTCAGGTGAGCTAATTCTTTCACATTTCCTAAAACGGTTTACGTATCAAATGGTTTTGTAAAGTGTAGAAGGAAAGTTGCAAGAATAGTGCAGAATTTATATGTTGGGCCGTTGGTAGTAAATACAAATCTGTACCGGAGCACATTGAATATTCCTGACCAGAAAATTACTCCCCTTGCACAAAGGCTTTCTATGCTTATGAAACCAGGAACTTTTACAAAAGCATTCCTGCTCCATTTCTTCATAAATTTGAATCGTTTATTTGCTCATCTGTCCAAACTTTCTACTGTGTTCTTTAATGGCATTCGATGCATTTTTTAACTCCTGGTATGCTTTTTTGAGCTGGTCTTCAGGGGTGAAGGAAAGCTGAATATTTTCCTTATCACCACTAAGAGGAGCATCTCTCCGCAGTTTCCCATCAATAACATAATCGGCAAGTTGCATTTGAGTTGCAATTTCAGGAAGTAATGCGTTGAATACCTCAGCAAGTTTAGGATATTTTTTGTAAAATGGGGTAGCCAACTCTGCGGCATAGCTAATCAAAATATCAAGGCGTACGGCTTCCTCTTTTGGGATTTCTCTTTTCTTAAGTTTTGCATTAGCCTTATCAAGCAAAAGAGCAATCCTGTTCAGGTCTTTTGAGAGATTACCCAACTTTTTTTTCTTTTGGGCTTCCTGTCCTGTAATGAAAATCCCTGCCCCTTTAATTATTCCTTCAATAATATCTTTAATTTCCTTAATCATTGCTGTTGGGTTCACCTATTTTATAGGTACGAATATTGAAAATTAATATTAAACGATGCACTAATCTGCCCCCTCTAGTTTTGTAAAGAAATGATTTTCAATTATTAATTTTAACGTGAACTACGGATTAAGCATACTCTTTTAACGTGAATTATGGGTTAAGCAATCAATAGTTTTTCTTGATGAGCTATAAATACTGAAGGCTTATCCTGATAAAAACAATAAGCAATCAGAGAAGCCATCATATGGGCTAATGCATTCATGGGACTTCTGTGCCGGGTATGTTCTAAATCAAAAACACTGGTTAGTATATCATTGACCGATTCAATTACAGCTCGTTTGCGTAATTTCAGATAGTCTGCTAAGGGGATCAGGCGATTTTTCATATTGCTTCGCACTTTGGTAATGAGATGAAGTCCTTGCTGATAGAATTCCTCAAAAAGCTTAGTTATATACCCTTTATCCCCAAAGCACTGGCCTTTCAAGCCAGTAAGTAACTCTCGGAGCACTTCTTGATTATTATCTGCTACATTGCCCCTTGTAAAGAGAAAATTGATAATCTCCCCATAATTATTGATGACCAAATGTATTTTAAAGCCGAAAAACCAGCCTGTGGAGGACTTACCCCGAGTCGCATAGCCATCAAATACTTTATGGTTATGAATCCGGCGGTTATCGCACACAGGAAGCTTTTTGGAGTCAATAAAATAACAATTGCTGCGTCGGCTCAGCAGAGTACACCACTTCAGCAATAGATACAACCCAGGCAAAAGTCGGGGGATCAGGGCTACAAAGCGTGGGTAGCTTACTTGTTGAGGAAAATAACTCTTCAAAATAGTTGCTACAAAATCCTCATAATAGTATTGAAAGCATTTATAACCTGAATACTGATAATAAACCAGGATAGTGAGCATTTCGCTATCACTCATGAAAGGTTGGTTTGTCACTGAGGTACAAAACTTTGGATGTTGGCTTTTCCAGTTTTCCAGAGCAATACAAAAATCGTCCACGGTAATGAATAGTTCTATGAGTTTATTTTCTTTATCTTCGTGTAGCATAGGTTACAGAATTAAGTTTTAGATGTTAGCGCTTCTAATTTCTTAAATTTTGTAACCTTTTCCCTTATAAAAGGCTAATTATCAATTATTTAAACCCATAACTCACGTTCTTTTATGTAAAAATGGAAAGTTTGTTGTCTGAGCGCAGCGAGTTTCAAACTTTCCTAGATTTTTTGTCTACTTTTTTATCGATTGAAAAAAGTAGAAGCCTGTCCGGCTTGAGGACAAGCAATTGAAAATCAATTAGATATAAAGGATCGTTTCCTTAATTTAACCCATAGTTCACGTTATCTTAATAAATTATTTATGTCTCCACCTACAAGAGTTTGGTAGATTTCTTTTACTGTTGAGTTGTCAAGAGTCTTGTTAATGCCATATACTATCAGCTTTCCAATGAGTAATAGTTGAAAATCTTTCTTAGAAAGAACCTTTCCTTTTTGTTTAAGCCCCTCAATTTCATCAAAAATTATTTCTTGTCCTTTACCTAACCTTTCAAGGATATTAAGTATTTCATCAATCTTTCTATGTAACTCAATTATCTCTTCATTTGTAAACTCTTCATCCTCAAGTATCGGCTCATTTGTTAATTCTTGTTCTACTTTATCTATACCAAGAGAAGTTAATCTCATGTTTCCATCCTGATCCAGTATTTCTATACAACCTGAATCATTCCAGTAACTAGCAATATCCCAAGCATTTTCTTCATTTAAGCCTAGAATTTCACCAATTTTATATGTTTTTGTGAATTTAGAAGTTGACCCTTTACAGACATTATAAACTTCCAAAAGGAAAGTATTTCTTAATTTGCTAGGGTTGGTTTGACTCATAATATTTTTGTATCGAAATAAATTAAATACATCCAAGGTGGATACGCATACAGACTGTTATATTTTACTATCTCTATCTTGTATTACAGCTAGAAAGTGAAATTACCCTGGTAATTTTTAATAATAAGTATTTGTTTTATCTCAAAATTTAGTTGCATAAAATAGAAGCCAGAAATTACAGAGACTTATAAGATAGAAGTCTTGGAACCCAAAGCCAGGAAACTGCTGAAAGATTTAGAGAATCTGAAATTGATTAAAATCAGGAAAAAGATGCTAAATACCTCTCCCCAATGCCAGCCTGACTTCTTCCAAAAAACGGGGTAGCTTTTCTTTAGGATCGCCCGGCCCGAGGGTTTCCAGCGGAATGTATCCCCGGTAACCGCTTTCTTTGAGAATTTGTACCATGCGGTTCATATCTGTTTTTTCTTCCTGCTGGTTGCGGTAGATATTTTCTTTTATTTGCCAGGTGCAGGCATAGGGGGCCAGTTGGGCAATTTCCTCGTAAGGGTCACCCGTGCGCAGGCTGCCGATGTCCAGGTTCAGCCCAAACCAATCGGAATTTACTGCTTTGATGACGTCTTCTACCTGATTGGCAGTCTTTAAAAACCCATTGTGATTTTGCAATACAGTCATCACTCCTGCTTGTTCCCCATATTCCACGCAGGTTTTGATATCCGCTAGCATCCATGCAAAAATTTCTTCATCCGGATAATCTGCGGGCACATCATGTCCGGCAAAAATGCGCAGTACCGGGGCATCCAGTTTGGCAGCCACACCAATCCACTTCCGGATCAGTTCAATATCTTTTTCACGCTTAGTTTTGTCGGGCACAGTAAAATCGTTACGCACACCCGTACCGCTGATGTCCAGCCCCTGCAAAAAAGCCTTTCGTTTAACACGGTAGATGTATTCATCATCCGGCACATTGGGGTATCCTGTGAAGTAATACCCTGTTGGGTCAATAGCATCAAAACCCAGGTCAGCACAGAAATCGATTACCTCTTCCAGCGTCATGCTGCCATTGCGCAGGGGTTCGTTGAAAGAATACAAATTGCAGCTTAATTTGATATGGGCCAATTTAGCAACATGTGCTTTCTGCTTTGTAAATCCAAAGGCAGGAACAAGGGCAATAGCACTGGCATTTTTGATAAACTTTCTGCGATTATAGAGAGGATGCATAGGTGTAAATTTTAAGAAGTTATTTAGTAAATTAACAAATATTTTCATCATTATCACTTTTCATATTGCGCAACCATCCTGTCTATCCCAAATCAAGCCTGTTTATCCTGATCAAAAATGAAGGTTAACCCCTATCATAATAAGAGCTAATCCCTATTTCCCCGCTTTCCCGATTTATGTAAATTACTACAAATGTGAAATTTTTTAGTGGCAGTCCGCAGCAGCACCGGGCGGCCGGAGCTGTTGGCAGTGAATAAAAACTGCCTACTGACGTTGCTAATTGCCGGCTCTAAAATTATCTACTCTAAATAAGAAAAGCCATGAACGAGATAGCTACCACACACAAAACTGACAGGCAAACTGTACTAACTTATCTGTCTAACCAGCCGAGGAAGCAACTCCCTTTGATAGCCGAGCCTTTTTCAAAGCAATTTGCTGATATTCGGTCGCTGAATACCTGGATACAGAATGAACATACATTTATCAAAAACCAGTTGAAAACGTATGGTGCCATCCTATTCAGAAATTTTAACGTAAATACGCCCACAGCATTTGAGGCTGTTGCCAAGGCCATTAACCCAAACCTGAAAAACGACTACCTGGGTACCTCGCCCCGCAACAAACGCACGGAATACGTTTTCTCGGCCAGTGAACTGCCCAACTTCTACCCAATTCCCCAGCATTGTGAAATGAGCTTCATGGACAATCCGCCTCGCCGCTTGTTCTTTTACTGTGCTGAAGCTCCAGAAAGGGGAGGGGAAACACCCCTGGTAGACTTCCGCAAGGTATATCAGCAGCTTGACCCAAAAATCAGGGAGGCGTTTCTCACCAAAGGCATCCGTAGCATCCGTAATTATGACGGCCCCCGCACCCGCTCACTGTTTGACATCTGGAAACTGAAGCGATGGGATCAAATGTTTTCATCGGACAATAAGGAAGAAGTAGAAAAAATTTGCCAGGCGCACCAAATGCAATTCCAGTGGAAACCCAATGACAGGCTGGCTTTAATCAATGAGCAGCCCGCCATGCGCAAACACCCCGAAACCGGGGAGCATGTTTGGTTCAATCACTTACAGGTTTTTCATGTGGATGCTGCCCGGCTGGAATACAAGAAGATTGCACAACGGCAAAAAACCTTGCGAACCCATCTGATTCGTCATGCACTTTCGGTAATGACATTCATTAAAAAGTTGACGAATAAATCAGAAAACCTGGCTATGCACTCTACGTTTGGTGATGGTGCAGAAATTCCGGTGGCATACCTGCGCCACCTGGGCGATGTAATTTGGGACAATATGCAGTTTTTCCAATGGCAAAAAGGGGATGTACTCGCCATTGACAATTTCAGTACTTCTCACGGCCGCATGCCCTACATAGGCCCGCGAGATATTATGGTGTGTTGGTCTGCTTAAAAAAGATACACCGGAGAGCGGACATCCCTGTCCGCCTTACTCTTCCTCACTCCCAACTTGCCAAATATTCAAATCAGGCGAAAGCGCACGGAGGTGTACAATTTCCGTATCAAACTCTGTGCGGTCAATCCCCTGTGCCCTGAACAGTATCTCAAAACAAGAAGGAAGGCTGTCATACTGTGCCAACATTTGATTTTCTATCCTTTGCAGCCATTCAGGGTCGGTCAGGTTTTTAACCGATTGTAGCACACCTGTATCCTGAAATCCTGAAAAAATAAAAATAAAGTTGTTTTTTGGCCCCGGAAACTTGGCTACCAGTCCATAGTCCGTATGGTACGCATTTGCCGATCCTGTTTGAATAAATTCTTTTGTATTACCATTTTCATCGGTAATGCTTAGTATGGGGGCTGGTGCTTCAGTATATGTAATAGGTGTTGTTTCAAAATATTGCTCTAATACGCCCATCGTTTTGAACAGGCCGATAAAAATAATATTGTATTGCTGCAAATCTTCTGAAGTTAATCGTGACATCACACGCATGTCAAATGTTTTTTGTGCTCCTATCAATACCGGTATGATATCTTTCAGGCTGTATGCATTATTTTTAATAAGGTGTGTATAGTTTGTATTACTGATTTTTGACTCGAAATCTGGGTGCTCACTAAAAAAAGATGCCAGGTCTGATGCCGAATTGATAGAAACATCTCGGATAACCCTGTTTTTTTTCAATTCTTCTGAGTATTCCTGAAATACAAACAAACCACCTAACACAATCAGCACAGGTTTTGGGGAAGAAAGTATATCACCCCATAGGGCATTGTCAGGAGCTACAGGCTGATAAGTTTTCACCACAGCTTCTTTTTGTTGCCATAAAAAATAGTTCCCACCCAAAGCGAGCAGTAGCAGTATGAACAAGCTTGCTATTACCTGGGGCGAATAAAAATGCTGCAAGGTAAAAGCTTTGACCTTTTGCCTTGCCGAAAACTCAACTTTGTAACTCCCTTTGGGAATTCTCAGCCGGATATCATCTTTTTTCCCTTCCGTCAGGTAGTACTCCTGCAACTTTTTTCGAAGGTTGTAAATATTCACCCGTACCAAAGTACTCTCGGCCGGATTAAAAGATTCATCTTTTCCAAATACCTCTATGGCAATGGTGGTTTCTTTGGGAACTTCTCCTTTCAAAGCACAATCTGTCAGGTACAGCAAGAGGTGCTGATACACTTTAGAATTGCTGAAAGTCTCACTCTCACCAACTTTCAGGGCAGTTGAACGATACAGGGATGACGGATATTGAGGCATATAGGCAAAAATGCAAATAAATCACTATTTCATCAGGCTTTTAACTGTTAAAAAACAGTTTTTAACTTACGAAAGCGCCTGATATCTGCTATATTGAGGTATCAAGTGGTTGTAGTGTTATTGATTAATGTTATTGGCTCATACTCAAAACGTATAACCATTTACAATTAACGAATATTTAGGCATACATGAGATTAAAAAAGCAAATAGGGTTTATCATAACATTAGCATTGTTGATCGTTGGCTATGGCATTTATCATTTCTCAGCTAACGAACAAGTTGATTACAGCACCCAAATCAAACCCATCCTGAACAGGGAATGCCTGGCTTGTCACGGGGGGGTGAAGAAAAGCGGGGGCTTTAGCCTGTTGTTTGAAAAGGAAGCCATGGATACCACGGAGTCTGGCAAATATGCCATCATCCCGGGCAATGCCGAAGAAAGTGAAATGATCCGTCGCCTGGTCCACCATGACCCCGAAGAGCGCATGCCGCTGGAAAGTGAACCCCTGCCCAAAGAGGAAATAGATTTGCTCAAACGCTGGATCAACCAGGGTGCGAAATGGGGTGAGCACTGGGCGTATGTAAAACCAGAAAAAGTAACCCCGCCCACCGTAGAAACCGCCCAGGCCAGCACTGGCGATGCTATAACAGAAGTTTGGAAAAAGAATGTTATTGATAAATTTATTTTGACAAAGCTGCAGGATGAAGGCTTTAAACCATCACCACAGGCCGATTGTGCAACCCTTATCCGCCGGGTGTCATTAGACTTAACAGGCCTGCCTCCCACGCCTGAAGAAGTAGAAGCGTTTTGCAGTAATTACTCTTTGGAAACCTATGAAAAACTGGTAGACCGGCTGCTGGATTCTCCTGCCTATGGAGAACGCTGGGCATCTATGTGGATGGACATGGCCCGCTATGCCGATACCAAAGGGTATGAGCGCGACCCGCATAGGGAAATCTGGAAGTACCGTGACTGGCTTATCAAAGCATTTAATGAAGACAAACCTTTTGACGAATTTACGATTGAGCAACTGGCTGGAGATTTGCTGCCCAATCCTACTCCTGACCAGTACATCGCCACCGCCTTTCACCGAAATACCATGAACAATGATGAAGGAGGAACAGATAACGAAGAGTTCCGTGTAGCGGCCGTTATCGACAGGGTGAACACTACCTGGGAAGTGTGGCAGGGCACAACGTTTTCCTGCGTGCAATGCCATAGTCACCCGTATGATCCTTTTACCCATGAAGATTACTACGAATCTTATGCCTTCTTCAACAATACACGGGATGAAGATACTTATACAGACGCACCCAATTATAAAATTTATGAGCAGGAAGAAGATGAACAAAAAATAAAAGAAGTCAAAAACTGGATAACCGCAAAAGCTGAGGGGAATGAGGTGGAAAAAACCAGGACGATGAAAGATTTTGAGCAGTTGATCCACATCACCGAACCAAAAATATTTGCCCATAACTTTGACTCCCTTACCAAGGGTACGCACGCTGATACCAAATTCCTCAAAATGTACGATAAGGGGTATTGTTATCTGGATAACTTTGTCATCGGCAACAAAACGCAGTTGCTCATCAATTACAGTTGGGCAAAACCAGGTCAAATCCAGATTAGAAAAGGTGGTACTGAGGGGGAAGTGGTTAAAGAGATACGGCTGAGTGGAAAAGAAAAGGGAATCATCGCTTATGATTTGCCGGTGGTAAATGCACCACACGATTTGTATTTCACATTCCGTAATGATAAAGGAGAAAGAGACGTATGCCAGTTGAGTTGGCTCTTGTTCCATGAACCGCTCCCCGGAGAAGGCCAAAAGGGATATGCATCTGTTCAAAATACTTTTTTGGAAATATTAAATGCCAATCCGCAGCAAACACCCATTTTGGCAGAAAATCCTGAAGATTATCATCGGGAATCCTACATGTTCGTACGGGGCAACTGGCTGGTACATGGCAAAGAAGTACAGCCAGGCGTGCCTGCCACACTGCATAATTTTCCTGAAGATGCACCCCGCAACCGCCTTGGCTTTGCCCAATGGCTGGTAAGTAAAGAAAACCCACTAACAGCCAGGGTAATGGTCAACCGCTTCTGGGAACAGTTGTTTGGTATTGGTATTGTCGAAACCGTAGAAGATTTTGGTTCTCAGGGGGCGCCGCCTTCCCACCCGCAGTTACTTGATTGGCTGGCTGTGCAATTTATGCAAGAGTACGATTGGAGCATGAAACAATTATTGAAAACCATGGTGATGTCAGCCACTTACCGCCAGTCTTCCGAAGCCTCTGCCGAACTGCTGGCCCTTGACCCGGCCAACCGCATGCTGGCAAGAGGCCCCCGGGTGCGCTTATCTGCCGAGCAGGTGCGCGACCAGGCACTGGTCGTAGGCAATCTGCTTTCTGATAAAATGTATGGAGAGAGTGTAATGCCGCCCCAGCCACCGGGTGTGTGGCAGGTAGTATATAACGGGGGCAAATGGGTACAAAGCGAAGGCGAAGACCGCTACCGTCGTGCCGTGTATACGTACTGGCGAAGAACAAGCCCGTACCCTTCCATGGTTTCCTTTGATGCCCCCAGCCGTGAATTTTGCAGCACCCGTCGGATAAGGACAAATACGCCTCTACAGGCATTGGTTACTTTGAATGACCCGGTGTATGTGGAAGCCGCACAAGGCCTGGGCGCACAAATGAAAAGGACAACCGGTGATGTGGAAGAACAAATAAAGTTTGGATATAAACGGGCCATGTTTCAGGAAATAGCTGATAATAAACTGAATGAACTGCTCAGCTTATATAATGATGTAGACCAATACTTTGAAGAAAATCCTGAAGAAATAGATAAAATGCTGGCCGACCCGGCAGCCGCCTTTAACATACCAGAAGAAGATGAAACGGATGAAGGCGAAGGCATGGAAGAAGAAATAGATATGGAAGTACCGGAAACCGAAGAAGCTGAACAGCGATGGCCTTGTGAAGGAAAAGATTGCCAGGAACTGGCCTCCTTCACCGTAGTAGCCAACGCCATCATGAATTTAGATGAATTTATTACCAAAGAATAATGAAACTCTTAAAAGAACTACAAGAAGCCCACTTAAGCCAAGTAACCCGCCGACACTTTTTGCGGGAGTGTACCACCGGCATGGGCACCATCGCCCTGGCTTCACTCATCGGCTGCGACCCTTTTTCCCAAAAGGAAACCGCCAAACTACCCGAACTGGTCAATCCCATGGCTCCCAAGTCATCCCATTTTGCACCCAAGGCCAAGCGGATTATTTATCTGCACATGGCAGGGGCGCCTTCCCAGTTGGAGCTTTTTGATTACAAGCCCGAACTGATGAAGCTGGACGGCAAAGACTGCCCCGATTCTTTCCTGAAAGGAAAACGTTTTGCTTTCATCCAGGGCGTGCCCCAAATGCTCGGCCCCCAGGCTTCTTTCAAGCAGTACGGACAATCAGGTACCTGGCTTTCCGAGCACCTGCCACATTTCTCAGAAATGGCAGATGAGGTTGCTATCTTGAAGGCCATGCATACCGATGAGTTTAATCATGCCCCGGCCCAGCTATTGTTACATACAGGAGGGCCACGTTTGGGACGCCCAAGTATGGGTTCATGGGTTACGTATGGTTTGGGTACAGAAAATGATAATCTGCCGGGCTACATCGTATTGGTTTCAGGTGGAAAAACGCCCTCTGCCGGAAAAAGTGTATGGGGTTCTGGTTTCCTGCCCACGGTGTATCAGGGTGTGCAATGCCGCTCCAAAGGTGACCCTGTGTTGTATGTATCCAATCCCGAGGGCATGAACCGTGATATTCGGAAACGTACGATTGAGTCTATCAACAAAATCAATCAGGAACAGTTCAATGAGGTGAAAGACCCGGAAATTCTGTCCCGTATATCGCAGTATGAAATGGCTTTCCGTATGCAGGTTTCCGTGCCGGAAGTGATGGATATTTCTGAGGAGCCTGAATACATTCATGAAATGTACGGTACCGAGCCAGGTAAGTCATCTTTTGCCAATAACTGCCTGCTGGCTCGAAGGCTTATTGAAAATGATGTGCGTTTTGTACAACTCTTTGACTGGGGGTGGGATTCGCATGGTACCAATGCTTATAATTCACTGGATGCCGGGTTTGGCGATTATGTAGCCCGGGTAGACAAGCCCATGACAGCCTTATTGAAAGACCTGAAACAAAGGGGCTTGCTGGAAGAAACACTGGTAGTGTGGGGTGGTGAATTTGGCCGTACCCCCATGCAGGAAAACCGCGGAGGGGTGAAAATGCCCTTCAAAGGCCGCGACCACCACGCCGAAGCATTCTCCATGTGGATGGCCGGGGGAGGCGTAAAACCAGGCGTTACCTACGGCGAGACCGATGAATTTGGCTACTACGGCGTAAAAGACCGCACCCATGTGCACGACTTGCAGGCAACTATTTTACATCTGATGGGCATGGACCACGAAAAGCTAATCTACCACTTCCAGGGCCGCGACTTCCGGCTTACGGATGTACATGGGCATGTGGTGAAGGATGTATTGGCTTAGAAAATTACGTTGTCCCCGGACTTGTTCCGGGGCCTCCTCAATAAACACAGCATGCTAATAATTACCCGCAAGTCAAAGTTTCACTCAAATTAGAAACTTGCTTGGTGATAAACTAAAGTTGCAAATGCAAAACAGAAACATAATAAAAACTAAGCTACCTATCATTTACACCCTCGCCTTGTGTATGTCTATACCCATGGCTTGTGTCCTCACAAGACATCAGCAAAGGTCTGTGCGGACCGGCTTCTCGGCGACACAGCCCTTGGTTATAAGTAGGTTTTTACTTCAATGCGCCCTAATACTTTGGATAGCTATGCTGCTGCTCGGGGCATGTTCTCCAAAAAAAGTAGAATTCCCCTCTGAAGTAGAAGCAAAACTCCCTGAAAAGATAGACTTCAACTACCACATCAAACCCATTCTTTCTGACCGCTGCTTTGCCTGCCACGGGCCGGATGAAAACAAAATAGAAGGTGGCCTGCGCCTGGATATACCTGATAGTGCATTTGTGGCATTGGGGGAAGAGAAAGACCATTATGCCATTGTGCCGGGCAATACAGCCAAAAGTGAACTCTTTCACCGCATTACTTCAGACGATGCCGAAGTAAAGATGCCCCCGACCGAATCTAACCTTACCCTTTCTGAACTGGAAGTGGCCATGCTGACGAGGTGGATAGAACAGGGGGCGGAATACAAACCGCACTGGTCTTTCATTGCACCAGAAAAAGTTGAAGTGCCTGAAGTTACTGAGCAAGATTGGCCGAAAAATTCTATTGATAATTTTGTGCTGGTACGGTTAGAAAGAGAAAACCTTTCTCCTGCCCCCGAAGCCAACAAAGTACAACTGCTCCGCAGAGTAACCTTTGACCTTACCGGGTTGCCGCCTACGCTGGAAGAAATTGACGCTTTTCTGGCCGATACTTCGCCCAACGCTTACGAAAAAGTGGTAGACCGCCTGCTGGCTTCTTCCCAATATGGAGAACGTATGGCGCTGGAATGGATGGACGTAGCCCGGTATGCCGATTCGCACGGTTACCATGCCGATGGATACCGCCGCATGTGGCCCTGGCGCGACTGGGTAATCAAAGCGTTTAACGAAAACCTGCCTTACGATAAATTTGTTACCTGGCAAATGGCGGGCGACTTATTGCCTGATGCTACGCAGGAACAAATATTGGCGACAGGGTTTCACCGTAACCACCCAGCCAGTTCGGAGTCGGGCATTGTACCGGAAGAATACAGGTTGGAGAATGTTTTTGACAGGACTAACACCACAGCCAAAGCCTTCCTTGGCCTTACGCTTGAATGCGCCCGTTGCCATGACCACAAATATGATCCTATTTCCCAGAAAGAATACTTCCAGTTTTCTGCTTTCTTTAACAATGTAGACGAGCTGGGCATGATTTCCAACGATGGGAACGCAGCACCCACCATGCCGCTGATGAGTGAGGAAGTGGCAGACAAAGTAGACTACATCCGAAATAACATTGCTACCAAAGAAGAAAAGCTGGAACAATATGCACAGAAAGTATTGCAGCAACAAAATGTGCAAAATGTAAAGGTGAACCCCAATTTCCTCCAACAAGGACTGGTCGGGCATTATCCGCTGGATAATATAACGGATAACAAAACGCCTAACAAGGCTGGCTCACGCACCCAGGCTACGGTGAGTGGTGACGTTGCCGTGGAAGATGGACATCAGGGTGGGGCGGTACGGTTCAGCAGTGAATACGATTTCTTATCCCTGGAAGACGTAGGTGATTTTGAGCGGACCGAACCATTCTCTATTGGCGTGTGGGTACACCCGGATGTGAAAGAAGAATATACAGTGATTATTGGTAATGCAGGGTCTAAAAACCCGCACTGGCGGGGGTATGAAATGTTTTTAGATGCCGATAACCGGGTGAGTGTACGCCTTACCCACGACCTGCCCGGCCACTGCCTGTATGTAACCACCTCGGATAGCATTCCTGTGAAAAAGTGGAGCCACCTGATGTTTACCTACGATGGTTCCAGCAAGGCGGCTGGCATCAAAGTGTATATCAATGGAAAGCAGGCTACAGCAAAAACGCATCAGGATCACCTCTATAAAAGTATCCGCACCATTGATAATTATTTGAACACAAAGCCCAGCCCCATCCGGGTAGGGCGAAGTTACAGGGGAGCGGTGGATGTTGGCCTTTTTGATGGCACCATAGACGAAATACGGGTGTATAACCGCATGCTTACCGGGCTTGAAATAGCCGGCATTGTGGACAACCGCTTTTGGGAAAACAAAGCTTATGAGGCATTAAACCAGGAAGAGAGAGCCCTGTTGGCAGCTTATCATTTACAACAAAAGGATGCGGAATATCAGCAACTTTCCAATGAATTAACCGCCCTTAGAAAGGAAGAACATGCTATGTTAGATACCGTGCCTGAAATTATGGTGATGCGGGAAATGGACCCGCCCCGCAAAACATTTATCCTGGACCGGGGCGTATACGACGCGCCCACAGAAGAAGTACAGCCCGGAACGCTCTCTGATGTATTGCCCTTTTCCGAAGAGCTGCCTCCCAACCGTTTGGGATTGTCCCGCTGGATGCTGAATGAGGAGAACCCCCTGACGGCCAGGGTAACCGTGAACCGCTACTGGCACTTGCTGTTTGGGCGGGGCATTGTGGGTACTTTGGAAGACTTCGGCAACCAGGGCGATTTGCCTACCCACCCTGAGCTGCTGGACTGGCTGGCGGTAGAATTCATGGAATCGGGTTGGGACTTAAAAGCTTTGATGCGCCTGATGGTAACTTCGGCTACGTATCGCCAATCTTCCGTTGCCGGAAAAGAATTGCAGGAAAAAGACCCGAATAATGAATTACTGGCCCGTGGCCCCCGCCACCGCCTGCCCGCTGAGATGATACGGGATAACGCGCTGGTAGCCAGTGGGCTGATGGTAGATAAAATTGGCGGCCCCAGCGTAAAAACCTACCAGCCCGAAGGCTTGTGGAGCAAAACCCACTTCTCCCGGTTGCTGGTAAACTACGAGGCGGACAAAGGGGAAAAACTGTACCGCCGGAGCCTGTACACCTTCATCCGCCGTACGGCCCCTCCGCCCACCATGACCATCATGGATGCGCCCGACCGCAGCATGTGCATTGTGCGCAGGCAGGCTACCAGCACGCCTTTGCAGTCTTTGTTATTGCTGAATGAACCACAAATGATAGAAGCCTCCCGCCTATTGGCCGAGCGGGTATTGAAAGAAGGAGGGGAAAAAACAGAAGAGCAGTTAAATTACGCATTCCGCCTGTTGAGCAGCCGGGAACTCAACGAAGGGGAAATGCCCCTGATGCTGGAGCTGTACCGGGACGAATATGACAAATACCAAAGCGACAAGGCAGGGGCAAAGGAACTGCTGGAGGTGGGCGACTACCCCCGGGATACTTCCCTGGAACTCCCCAAAGTAGCCGCCCTCACCGTGGTAGCCAACATTATGATGAACTATGATGAAGTGTATACCAAAAGGTAAATAAAATGAACACAGCTAACGCAGGACTTCCAGTCCTGTGTTGACTAGAAATGGAAAGTTTGCTGTTTGAGCACAGCGAGTTTCAAACTTTCCTAGATTTTTTGCTTACTTTTTTATCGATTGAAAAAAGTAAGAGCCCGTCCGGCTTGAGGACAAGCAACTGAAAATCAAATTTATACAATATTCGTTGTATCAAACCATGTTATGATTCATGGTAATTAAAGTGACAAATTACTTATACACGAAATATAGCTTTGTAAAAGGTTTTTACGAAAACTGATAAAAATTTAACCATGAGCGATTGCAACCAATACACTTCCAACTACAGCCGTCGGGATTTCCTCACCAAAACCACCATGGGCATGGGCGCTGCTGCCTTATCTTCCTTACTACAGCCCATGGATTTGTTTGGCAAATCCCTGAAAACCGATCCTTCCAAAGGCGTGCTAGGCTCTCCCCACTTTGCCCCCAAAGCCAAGCGGGTCATCTACCTTTTCCAGAGTGGCGGGCCTTCTCAAATGGAACTATTTGACTACAAGCCCCTGCTGGAAAAAATGAACGGAGAAGAACTTCCCGAATCCATAAGGAAGGGACAACGCCTCACCGGAATGACAGCGGGGCAAAAGTCGTTTCCATTGGCGGGTTCGCAGTTTTCGTTTGCCCAACATGGGGAAAGTGGTGCCTGGGTATCGGAACTCATGCCCCACATGGGGCAAATTTCCGATGAGGTATGCTTCATCAAATCTATGTACACCGAGGCCATCAACCACGACCCGGCCATTACTTTTTTCCAGACAGGTTCGCAACAACCAGGCAGGCCCTGCATGGGTTCCTGGCTCAGCTATGGGCTGGGCAGCGATAATGAAAACCTTCCTGCTTTTTGCGTATTGCTTTCAGAAGGGCGTTCGGGCGGGCAGCCTTTGTACTCACGCCTGTGGGCGAATGGGTTTTTGCCTTCCATCCACCAGGGGGTGCAGTTTCGTTCGGGCAAAGACCCGGTGTTGTACCTGGGCAACCCGCCCAGCATTGGGAAAAAAGACCGGGGCAGGCAACTGGCTTACCTTGAAAAGATGCACAAACTGCAATACGAGCGCATGGGCGACCCTGAAATTAACGCCAAAATAGCCCAGTACGAAATGGCCTACCGCATGCAAACTTCTGTGCCCGAAACCATGGACATTGCCAGCGAGCCCGATTACATTTATGATATGTACGGCCCCGAAGCCCGCACCCCCGGCACGTATGCAGCCAACTGTTTGCTTGCCCGCCGCCTGGCCGAAAGGAATGTGAAGTTTATCCAGCTCTACCACCAGGGCTGGGACCAGCACAGCAACCTGCCCAGGAACATACAAACCATGGCCAAAAGCGTAGACCAGCCCTCAGCCGCCCTTATACTTGACTTAAAGCAAAGAGGGCTGCTGGAAGATACACTCGTGATTTGGGGAGGGGAATTTGGACGCACCAACTACTCACAAGGCAAGCTCACCAAAACCAACTACGGCCGCGACCACCACCCCCGCTGCTTTACTGTAATGATGGCCGGGGCGGGCGTAAAGCAAGGCATGGTATACGGCGCCACTGATGAGTTTGGCTACAACATCACCCAAAACCCCGTACACGTACACGACTTCCAGGCCACCATGCTCCACCTGCTGGGCGTAGACCACGAACGCCTCACCTTCAAACACCAGGGAAGAAGATACAGACTGACCGACGTGCATGGGCATGTGGTGAAAGATGTGTTGGCCTAATATCAAAATAGAAAAGAACGAACTCCCCGGACGCTAGTTCCGGGGTCTCCTCCTTCCAGGGCAGGATGTAAAACTATTCTACCCCAGTCTCAGCGGGGCATTCCATTCGGGGTCTGCTGCAAGCGACCCCGCGTGAAAAAAACTGATAGGAGGTTGTGACGCGGGGCGCTCCACGCCGGGTTCTCTACGAGTAACCCCGCTAGGACTGAAAAAAAAGCGTAGGATGTAAGTAAAAGATATGCTGGCTTAAAACCTAAATAAAGCAATGATCGTCTATTTATAGAAAATGAATAAGAATGACGAATACACTCTAAAATGTTCAAATCGAGTTATTAAAGACATTTTCAAGGGAAGTGCCTGATGAAAATGTAAAAGAAATCAAACGATTGCTCACCCATTATTTTGCACAAAAAGCTATTGCAGGGGCTAACCAAAAATGGGATGAAGAAAGCTGGACGCCCGAGAAGGTAGATGAGCTATTGCAAACCCACATGAGAACTATGTGCGTAGCCAAGAAATAGCTTATGCGGCTTTCAAATTAGAAAGAGATTTTTGTCTTTCAGACCATGTAAAATAAGGTACTTCATATTTTTTTAATGCTTCTGTTATTTCAGGAGTAATATTGTTCTCATCGTTCAATATTACCAGTCCTTCTGTTTGATGCCTGGCTCTTTTTGTGTCTTCAATCATCCATAACACTCCTCCAATAGAGTCTTTCCTTGGATTATTTATTGCTTTTACTACAATTTCTTGTCTTTTTTTAATTTTAGGTAAAGTAAAGTCAAATTTATGGCTAAACCCACTTTTACCTGTAAAGAAGGTGTCTTGAATGAAAATAATTTCATTAAGGTCAAAAAAATCGGTTATATCATCAATAAAGAAGTTTTTTACTTTTGGTTCAGATAACATGAATAGGTCATCAATTGCTAGAATAGCTTGTATTATACGATGCTTAACAGCAGGAAAGTTTTTTTTATCAGCAGTTACAAACAATTCATCGCTTGCATTATTCTTAAGATTAATACCAAAAGATCTAATAATGCTATTTAGCTCTTCTTTTCTCTTAGGACTTCTATTAAGGTTTAATCCACTTAGGTTCAATTCATTGATTGTATTCCCACCATCTGAAATTATAATATCACCATCTGGCTTGAGTTTTAAATATAACTCTATCATATCATTTTTATGATTCAAAAATGGTGTAACTATTTCATGCCATCCGTTGCCAACCTCTCTGTGAGATAGGCCTTTTTTAATCCAATCAACATATGAATTTATCAAAGCTTCCATCAAAACAAATGTATTAAAAAAGAGGCACTTTATTAATGTTTAGATATTCAACATTACAATACTTGAAGAATTTTGTCATTCGTTCATACAGATTATCAGACTGTGTGATGCCAATAGCTGGAATGGCAGATAATGGTAAAGCCCATCTTTCACCATAACCTTCCATGTAAAAGTGAATATGATCTTCTCTTTTAAAGACGTATTCCTCAAACCCTTCAAATATTGCGTCTGGTACAGGTGCTGGAGGGTTTGTGTGGTTACCCTTTAAATCTAGTCTTCTGATACTATATATCTTTTTATGCCGCAATTGGTAAGTTACCTTATCTACAATGCTGTTGGCTCTATTTATGTCAGCATCAAATCTTATTCTTTTCGTTTCATTTTGTAATTCTATAGAAATACTGTCTCCTTGTAAGGGGAAGTCAATAGTAATGCTTTCAACCGGAAATTTTTTAATTGAAAATAATTGATCAATTTCTTCTTGAGTTAGCGCCATTTTATATGGTATAAATTGTATTGAAATGTTCTCATCTACACTAAACTAAGAAATACATTTTTAATGATTTATAAATCTAGATAAATCATCTCTTAAGTACAAAATGCAGAGTGAGTATCAAATTTCCAAATAGAAATGGATATTCAATGGATTTCTCCTTTTACAATAACTCATTACCACTTATTCACCTAGGCTAATGCAGGACGTCCCGTCCTGTGTTGAAGATGAATAAAGGACGCTGTCCAAACACCAATCGGGAAGAAGACGGACGAAGTCCAGGAATACATCTTCAGAACAGGGTTGGGCCACATAGGCTGGGCCACAATGGTTAGGTTACACAGAAACGGACGCCTTGCGCCTGTGGGATAATTTCATGCTTTTTGCATACCCCCTCTCAGGGAGTATGTAGATAGTCGTTTCAAGAAGCTTGAGTACGTACTGCAAGCACCTTGTAATAGGTATCGAATGGTGCTTGCAATACTTATCCCAAGCAACTTGTAGTAGTGTTCCCAAGATGTATGTAGATACGCCTCCCAGGCTTCTTGCAGTACTTACCTTTTCGCTCATGTAGGGTTGCTTGTGCTAAAATTACTTTCAAATACCAGAGTAAAAAAGGAGAAAATACCTAACGTTAAGTATTGACATTGTGCCTAAAATTTAATACCTTCATTAAAGCTCAGCCAATTTTTGCCTACATTATTTTCAGGCTTGATACACATCTTCAATGTGCCTGAAATGTGATTTCAGCCTTTCAACCAATACGGCATATTCGTTTCTTTTTTTAGCCTGCAATTCAAGCACTTCTTATGGAAAAAAGCCACTACATCACCCTGGAAGACAACTTAGCAAACTCAAACCGCCAACTTTTCAGCCTGAGAAAAACTATTGTAAAAGATAAAGTAGCAATTGGTGAGATTGGGGATTTACTGCCTGTAGGAGTTTGTATGAATGATTTCACAGGCAACCAATTTATGAATGTAGTGGGGGAGGATATATTCAGAAGAGACCGTAGTGAAATTAAAGAAATGAAGGAAAGTTATTTTGATACCTGTTTTTACTTAGAGGATGTAATCGCCCTAAATTGCCGGGCCTTGAGCCAGATAAGCAACCTGCGCAAAGGGCAGGTGCTATCTACATTTATTCCCGTCAGAAGGCCGCATAAAACCAACGACCAATTAGTTTATCAGGCCTTTACGATTATCCCAAACAAGGATAGTTACCGTGCTTTGATTGTTGGCATGGGCCCGGAACAGTTGGGTATCAGCAACAGGAAACTAAGCCGTATCATAGAAGAGGATGAGATGGTTATCAGGTACTTTGAACTTTTTCAAACGCTGACGAGTAGAGAAAAAGAAATCATCAGTTTGGTGGTGTATGGACACAACAACCCGAAGATTGCTGATATGTTGTGCATCTCCCGGTATACGGTAGAAACCCACCGAAAAAATATCAACCGCAAATTAGACTTGCACTCCTATTACCAACTGGTGCGCTTCGCCCAGGCTTTTGATTTGGTGTGAATATTCCCGGAATGGATATTCTCGGCATGAAAGTGCCCGGTATGGATATACTCGGTATGAATATACCCAAGCTTGGGTATTGTGCAGGGAATATTCTAAGTTTATCTTAGCAAATGTCTATTTAAGAGATGTGAAAGACAATTTGTTAAAGCTTTTTACCCTAAGTTAAGACCCATCTCATTTCAGCCCCAATGCCTTTGGGTTTACGACCCTAAGTACATTCTGTGGTATAGGCGTTTCGCCTGTACAAAGCTTAACTGGCTACATGCCCTGGACAGGATGCCTGTTGCACTATACCCGGTCCCCCGGTCTGAGTGCCACAGACCATAGTTTCAGGATAGACTGGGCCACTATTGATGACCTTTGTCAAACCTCTAAAATTGATTTTACCCGGCTTGCATGGAATGGTCTAAAAAGTCTCAAAGTAGTATATGGACACCTCTACTTTAATAATTTTCTGAAGAATAGTTTAATCAAATATTAAAGATGTGCCTTTTTACCCTGCCTTAAATAAAATACTGGAAGTAATGAGTAGAAAGGGATACAGAATCTACCATCATTTGGAAAAACCCTTTGATGTTAACATTGTTGGTGTCCGAAGTAACAGCCTCATCCCTTATACTTTTGACGACTGGATTACCTTATTCTACATGATGCATGGGCAGTGGATATTCAATGTATTCCTGGCTACTACTGACCCCGGCCTGTTCTATTTAGGGAAACCAGAAAACCCATTGGGTACAGCTATTCTAAAAGAAGGTCAGTATCCTGGAATGTTTGCATTGGGAAAACATCGGGGTTATAAAGCGCTGGTACAAAAGTCACCAGTAACTGTAATTCGTGACTTTAACCGGAATGATCAACTTGATTTGTCATCGGGATTAGAAGATACAGGCATATTTGGTATTAATCTCCATCGGGCTTCGCTTTTAGGAAATTCAATAAATGTAGATAAATGGAGTGCTGGTTGTCAGGTGATTTGCGATCCGTTTCAATTCCACCATTTATTAAATGCATGTGAGAAAGGTGCCAACATTTTTGGGAATTCATTTACCTATACTCTACTCCACCAGAATGACTTCGAGTCAGGATAAATCTTCTTTCTACAACCATATTACATTCTATCCAAAAATTATTGAAACCACACTGAAATGAGCAATTATATCACCAATATTTTTACCAATAAGTTTACAAGATGGTTTTTATGGTTTGGCGGAATATTTATCCTTCTAGTGTATTTATATGTTGTTCTGCATCAACAATGGAAAGGCGAAGAGAATATAAATTTTACTGACCAGGAGATCGCTAATATTCAGACAATTGTTAATACCGTTGACCTAGATACGATAACTGATTCACTAAAATCAGAAAAAATAGATTCTCTGAAGGCTCATATTAAAGCATATGTAATTTCAAGGTATCATTTAGCAAAAGATAGCTCAAGAAACATAAACGGTGAACGAGAATTTAATCTATTTTTAAGCCAATACGCCAATGCCAATTTCCCACCTAGTTTTTTAACGGATTACCGCCTCGAGGTTCATTCCTACTTTTGGCTGACAGAAGACTTAATTTTTCTTGAAATTGTGTTCTGGAGCTTATTTGGAGTATTATGTAGTCTTTTCTATTACATCTCCGAAGCCATTGTTAAAAATGAATATAATCCAAAACACGAATTCATTCATGCTGCCAAATTGTTCTACGCTCCACTTACCACTTTAGTGGTGTATTTCAGTTTAAACGCTTTAATTTCAAATGGTGAGGTCAATTTAAACAGTTTACGTCACGGACTCATCATTCTATCTTTCGTATTAGGCTTCTTTTCCGGAAGAACCATTGAACTACTGAATCGGATAAAAGATTTGATCTTGCCTCACAATAGATCGGAAGATACAGTTGAAGATACAACTTCTTCTGCAAAAAAGTTTGAGGGTTTGAATGAGAATGAGCAACATAAAATCTTGGTAGAAGCAAAAAGAGAAAATGAAGAGAAATGGAAAACCATTTATTCCAATGTAGCTTATCTTGCTATCGGGAATAAATACATAGAAAATGAAGGAAAAAAGACAGAAATCAAGTGTATTGTTTTCTATGTAAAAGAAAAAATAACAGATAATTATGAATTAGCACAAATTGATTCTATTCCTGACTATGTTGAGTACAAAGGATATTTAATCCCTACTGATGTCCAGCAACAAGATGATACTCCGGAGAGTCAATTTTCAATCCGTCCTTTAGACCCAAGTGAACTTTACAATAGAAGACCAGGGAGTGGAATATCTCGCCGAGACTCCATAGAGTTTGGATCAATTGGATTGATTGTATACAGGGGTAGAAAAGAAGAAACAAGAGAATACTTCATACTAAGCTGTTTTCATGTTTTATGTAATCAGGAAATGAGAAATAATTGGACAGATGTTTCAGATACGAATTATCTGGGAAGCCCTGAAGTAGTTTGCCCTTGTTTATACGATGATGAAAATAATGTCAGTACAAATGTGATAGCAAATATTACAGAAGGCGTAATCACTCCTTATGTGGATGCTGCAATTGCCAAGCTTAAAAGAAGAGGTTCTATCCTGGACTTAGATGATCTAAAAAATCCCACTGAGATATATGAGGTCAAGGCTGGCGACATGGATAAGAAAGTATTACAAATGCGGGGGAGAGTATCTTCTGCTAACAAAGGTAAAATCAAGCATATTTCTAGTGATCCACCCATTGACTATAAGTTCATTTCAAAAGATGGTAAAAGAGTTATTCGAAAAACGACTATTAATATGAAAGAATTAATACAGACAGAGAAAATATCTGAAAAAGGGGACTCTGGCGGTCCTGTCTTTACAGAAGATGGCAAAGTAGTAGGAATCATTGTTGGGGGGTCGCAAGAGTATAGTTATATCATTCCTATTAAAAGTATATTGAATAGATTATTTGTAAGTGTATAAAAACATTTTCAACTAAGAACCAAAATAATGAAAAACAAAATTATACTTTTTTCTGTCATTGTTATCTTTTTTAATCGCATATGCCTTGCTCAGATTGAAATTAAGATAGACTTTCAAGATTTTCGAGATTCGATTGAGACACAAGCATTAACTGAAGAAGGTTTTAATATTATGATACATAATATTGAACCGGAAAGTGAAAAGATGAACGTTCGCAACTATGTGTTTTTTCAACACAAAGGAGACAATTCTCAAGAAATAGAAAATGAAATTACTGAAGAGACCAATAATACCATTACTTTTAAAATAAAAAACATTAACACTCAAGCTTCCTCAATTTCAATTAAGGATAAGACTGATCAACTAAAAACTATTATAGTATTAACTACAAATGGAGAAAACAAAAAAACACCTAATCTTTCCCAGTCTACCGAAATAGATGTTGAGATCACAGGTATACCAATCTATGATGCTTTTGAACTCAAAAGATTAATGGATTTAGGTGATACTACAACCGTAAAAAAGATTTTGAATTTTTACTCTAATGAAGAGAAATACAATGATAATCCATTATTTATAAAAGCAGGATTAATTCCTTTTAATAAAGTAGAAGCAAATAGTTTTATTGGATCTACGTTTAGTAAATTAGTTTCACAGGTTGGCGGTACTAATGTAACTACCTTTGTTGATGGTATAGCTCAGTTTATTATTGAACGGGCAACAGAAGAACTTAATGTGGCTTTTTTTAATCGTCTCAAAAAACAGTTTGATCAGTATCCAGAATTTGAGATACTATTTCCCAACACTTTCAAGTTTCTTGCAAAAATAGAAGCAAGTATGTATGCCTCAATTCTTCAGGCATTACAAGAGGCTTTTAAAAAGGACTGCATAGAATTAAGTTATAATTTAACTAAACTCCAATTGTTAACAAAAAGAGATTGTGATACAAAATGTGAAAATGATTGTATTAATGATTGCGAAGAAAGAAATGGAAAGAATTGTAACGAAAAATGTAATAAAAAATTAAAAAAATGCAAGAATACGTGTAAGGAAATTAATACTAGAATTGATGGATATAAAAAAATGTTCAGCACTCCGGAAGGTTTGTCTTTCTTATCTTTATTATTCGTTACAGATGGATTGATTAAAGGAAAAAATCCTATTGATATTGTAGTAATACTTTCTGACTCTATCGATTATAGAAATGAAAACTTAAATTTAAATTTCCCATCTAATTATGTGCATAGTTTAAGATTAATTAAACTGATATTCGAAAGCATTAGGAGCAAGAATAGAGAGGAAGTGTTTGCTTCACAATTAGATATAAAGAAGGTATTAACAGATGAAATAACATTTAAAATTTACTTAGGACTACTTTATGAGCAAAACGAGAAACTTGATATTTTCTTTACCATTGGCTCTGATACAATCAGGTTTAAACAAACATTAAAGAATTATGCTAATAGCGATTCTCTTAATAATCCTATTCAATACTTCGAGAATGTTTCTGTAAGCATCGCAGAAATAAATCAAAATGTAAAAGAAATTAAAACAATTGTTGGTAACGGAGGAACATTTAAATATACCAACTACACGAATTACTATAATTCTCTTATTAATCTTGCAGAAAACATAATCAGTTTTAACCAGATAAATGCTTCTATTGATATTAGCACAGCTAAAATAACTCATTATTTATCCAATGCAAGATTATTAGGACAAGTTTATTATGATATAAGCAACAGGAATTATAGTTCAGCTCTTATAAATTCTATTTCACTTTTAGAAGAAGAAACTTCCGACATTTTTTCTCCATTAATCAGGGAAGCTAAATCTTCCTTAAATAGGGATAGTTTGACTAAAAATGAAAAGAAACAACTTGAAGAAACAATAGAAAATAATGAAAGTTATCATTTGCTAATAAATAATTTAACAAAGTATGGCAATTTTATAGGCACTGTAGCTCAAGCCCAAAGCGCCGATGAAGTTAAAAGTGCCATTGAGGCAGTAGCACTTCCCACCGGTAGTTCTTCTATTAAAAAGAAAACCCCCTTTAACATAGCACTCAACGCATATATAGGTGGGCATGCAGGCCATGAAAACGTTGAGGGATCTCAAGAAATTATATTAAGCGACGGAATAAATTCAGCAGGTATATTTACACCTGTTGGTATCACGTTTAGTACTGGATTATTTAGAAATAAAAACTATTCTACTTCAATCAGTTTACTAGGTTCAATTATTGATATTAGTGCTGTAACAACCTACCGTCTTGATAGCAGTGATACTAATATTAATGCGGAAATAACCTTAGAAAATATAATTTCTCCAGGCGGCTATTTGATAATTGGATTGCCCTACATGCCTCTTTCCTTGGGTTTCGGAGCACAAATCAACCCAAATCTTAGAAAAGTTACTGCTGATGGCATTGACATAAGCGTTGACAAATATACAAGATTTTCAATTTTCTTAGCTGTAGATATTCCTATATTCAACTTATATACAGTTCCGAAGAAAAAAAGATAAAGTTTATTTACATCTAAATTTTGATGTCAAGGCTATCCATTCTAATAATTGCTTAAAGATACTGGAGAATAAGATACTAACCGTCAACTTAAATTGATGAAAACATATATGCTATGAATAGAATCGTTTTGATCCCAATCCTATGCTTTTATATTAATTCTCTGATATTGTTTTATTCAGATACTCAATCTAAAAGGAGATTAACTTCTGAATATTTACCAATAATCAGCAATCCTATATCAAACCACAGTGAATATTATAATTCAGATACTTTTATCTACAAAGCAGATTCATTAGAGTTAAAACTTAAGCAAGTACTGCATCTGGAAGACTATCGTGGGAAATTCGAGTTGAGTGGCTTTTCTACTTCGGACGGAAATAATATCTATGCTGTTACTGATAATAATGAAGAGATATTTAGTATTTCTATATTCGATAGCGTATGGAGAATCCAAAATACAATTTATTCAGTAGAAAAAGGAAAAGATTTGGAAGGTATATGTAACTGCGGAGAAGAGATTTATTTTATTAATGAAAGGCCAGATAATAATGCTTATGAATTTGCGAATAAGTCCGTAAAAGCCCTTACCAGAAAATCTATGTTTTTACCAGATAATAATACCGCTTGGGGTAATGCAGGACTAGAAGGCATTGCTATTAATTGCAATGATAACATCCTTTATTTAGCAAAAGAAAGGGACATGCCCGCCTTATTTAAATTTGAAAATGGTAAAATCTCTACACTTGAAACAAATTTCTCATCTGATACTGATATTAGTGATTTAGTATTTTTTAATAATTTCCTATACATACTCGAAAGAAAAAAACATGCCATTACTAAACTAGATGATAATGGTAAATTCATAATAAGTTTTTCGTTCCGCCATATTACTATGAAAGAAGATAAACAGATGTACAATGGGAAACAAGAACACGGTTCAGCAGAAGCACTTATGTTTATTGGTAAAAAAATCTATATCGGTATGGATCCACTTGGAAACAAAATACAAGAATGGTTTATTAATGATAATATAGATAAGGGGGCCAAAAAAAGTGGTCACATTTCAGTTATTTTAGAATTAGAGATGCCAGAAGAATTTTAATTGTTAAAACTTAATAATCCTATTTGCAATGTTCTCAAATACAGGAAATTTATCATTTTATCTGGGAATCACTTTTATAGTGCTATCACTTGTCGGTTTAATCATTACCTACATTTTGATAAAAAAAGGTACGGTGGAAGGAGAGAAACTTGATAAGCTCATTGATTTAGGGAAGTGGTATATTGTTTCAGTAGCCATTGTATTAGCAGCAGCTATTGTAAATGATGGGTTTAGGGAAAGAGAGCAGGATATTAAGGAAATGGATGTGTTTGATAAGTATATCAGTACCATAACTATGGCTGGTGGTATAGAACAAAGATGGCTTTTATGTGAATATTTTGCTGCTGTCTCCCCCGATGGACCTTTACAAAAAGCCTGGAAGAATTATCAGAAAATTCTTCAGCCACGATACGATGAATATAGAAATGATCAAGAAGAGATTGTTGAAATTACAAATACGGTAAATCCTACCTTTGACCAAAAACAGAGATTAGCCATATTACAAGAAAAAAATGCTGCACTAGAACAAAGCTTCGTGCAGATAAGTGACGTTAATGGATTAAGTGCAGCTATTGACGAATGGGTAATTATTGCAGGTGGAGATGAAACCCAGGAAGAAGCTAATTTTGAGGTATCAAAAGCAAAGAGCGTAAATTATACTGCTTCTATCTACAAAAAAGGAAATATGTTTAGGACAGTGGTAGGCCCTTTTTTTAGAAAAGAGCAAGCTTCAGAGGCTATTCCTATTATTAAGAAGAGTGTAAATTCGGAAGCTTATCTGGTGAAACTGAGTAATTGGTGCCACAACCCGATTGTCCGAGATGGTTATATTGAATGTAACTGAATAATAACTACTCTTGATTATTGCTGTCTTATATCTACATTATTCAGAGTGAGTGATAAATCCCCCATATATCAAGGTTTGAGAACTTAAGATTGGAGTCCATATCTAATGGAATGATAATTAATCACAAATTGGCTAAAACTGACCATTTTCTATTTATCTTACTTTCCTAAAAATAAGTCATATCAACCTATTCCTTACACCCCTCAGCTTTCCCCAAAAAAGCAGTAGTAATATTCCTTAACAAGCATCAATTTTGGTTTCGTAAAAGTATTTAAGTATAAAAACTAAAATTGATTGCTATGAGCTTTAAGTATGGTCTGCGGGAAAACCCTCTGAACAAATCGGGTGTAAAAAACTACATCGCCTCCCCACAACGCGATGCCTCCAAGTCGATAGATGATATTATTGATATGATGATTGGCAAAGGGTCTACGGTTACCCGGGCCGAGGCGTATTCGGTGATAGAAGAGTTCAACTATGCCATAGAGCAAATTTTGCTGAGCGGGGTGAGTGTCAACACCCCCATGTTCAACATTTCCCCCAGCATTACGGGCACGTTTGATACCCTGGAAGAGAAATTTGACAAAAGCAGGCATGAGGTCAATATCAACATCAATCCGGGTGGACGCCTGGGCAAAATAGCCGCCCTCATTCCTTTAGAAAAGGTAGATGCAGACCTCCGCCTGCCCGTACTCAAAAGCTTTACCGATATTGTGAGCGAAACCCAGAATGCCGAACTCACCCCCGGCGGCATCGGCCACATCAAAGGTGATTTCCTGAAGCTGGATACTACCGATGCACAGCAGGGCGTATTCTTTATTGATAAAAACAGTGTAGAAACCCAGGTGGCTTCCATTGCCCGCAACAAGCCCGGCGAACTCATCTTTATGATACCCAACGGCCTGGCGAAAGGCAACTACCGGGTAGAGGTTCGTTCAGTCTTCCACAACACCAAAAGCCTCCGCACCGGCACCCTGGCCGGGCAGCTTACGGTGAAGTAGCCATAATACCTGTTTGCTTTAAAAGATGCAGCGTCGGAGCACGGACATCCCTGTCCGTGCATACGCATGTGCTTGTGGTCTGGAAGCCGCCTGAGCCCGGTCTGAGCTCCAAACCGTCAGAACTTTTTGTTCGTACTGAAGTGCAGACAAATAAAAAATGTTGGATAAATTTCTGGAAAAATGGGGTCTCCGTAGGGCGGTTCGGTGAACCGCCTTACCATATCCGACAGGACTTATTTGTTCGTACCGAAATTTACATTGTCAGATTAGTATAAAAATAAAAAAACGAGTGCGTCTTGCCGGATGAGCGACCGCGCCCGGCGAAATTCCGGCCACCGTGGCGCGGCATCTTTTGCATAGAAGCGGGAGACCCCGGAATTCGCCGGGCGCCGGGCGCTATCGCTCATCCGGGGAAAATGACCTTTGTTTATTAAACTGACAAAGTACAACTATGTATAACAAGCATTTTTAATAAGGAAGGTATTGGACATTTTTTCATCTTAAGAAGAGAAGTGTTACCTTCGAGTTTATCAAAATTTTGCTTAGTTTTATACATATGAAAATTACCATCATTCTTGCAAGCATATTATTACTGGCTGGTGTGATCGCATTCACTTTTTCGGGTGATGCAGAAATGCCACCACAAAAAGAACAAAATGAAAACAGTACCGAAAAGATAAAGATTGCCCACCTGGGCGATGGGGATACCACCGGGCTTGGGGGTATTCGCCAGGCTTTTGCCCAACGAAATCCGGGGTATGACCTGCATTTTTATCACCAAACCAGGTCGTTGCCGCCAAAGCAGGCTTTCCGGCTGGCCTTTATCCAAAAGGGTGGGGGCACGGCGAGTATTGCCGAAGAGGTTGCCTCCAAAGTTTCAGTAGGCGATATTGTGTACCTGAACAAGGGGCAGGCCATGGAGACCGACAGCCTGCTCGACATCGTGGTATTTACCGTGCCCGAACCGTTGCCCGGCAATATTCCCAATTTCATTCGTCCCGACTGGGATGAGAACATTACCGATACGCCGGGCGGGTGCGCTACGGCCACCAATGCCTACCGCCGCATTTTGCTCACCTGGAAAGACCAGGTAGGGCCTTATACCTACCATGCCCTGAATGCCCACCGGGTGCGTATTACAGACTCATTTTCTCACTACCACCCCCTTGATGGAGGGTTTGATGAGTTTTATCTGGTGCAAATGGTGCAGCCCAATGCCCGCCTCATTACTTCCGAACAAACCGATTTGATAGAACATCCCGAATCAGTTACTGAAGAACAGGCAAAAGGATTACTGCAAAGTACTCCCCTGGAGGTAGGCGATCTTATCTATTTGCCCCGTGGGGTTGTACACCGTGGGTTAGACGGAGTACTAGCACAGGTCATTACCGTGCCGGGCTTTGTTCCTGGCTCTGAAATTGGGGTTGACCATCATTTACGGCGCATCAATGAAAACCTTTCTTTGGAAGGAGACGCCGCCCTGCCTTATAATGAAGAGGCTTCGCACGAGGCAGTAATTAAGTAAACCGAACCGGATGTCCGACGCCATGGCAGTTTCCTCTGTACACAATAATGGGCAGTGTCATGCATAATATATCTAGGAATCGGTCTGACCGCTATTTTCAGAAGCACAAGAGCGGTCTGACCGATAGGTACTATTGTTTTTTTATACACGACACCAGACATTATTTTCTCATCCTTTCCCTCTTTTTACTGAGTGTGGGTTGTCATCCACAAAGTGAAAAAACTACGGCTAATCCGGGGGAGCAAGATTTGGTGATTACATCATTCCAAAACCTGAATGCTGATCCTGAGACTGTGCATTTTCAGAACAACCTGCCTGTCAATAATGAGGGCGGGCATATTCAGGGAATACAGGCTTATACATATCAGGGTACTCAGTACATATTTATGTCGGGCAGTTCGAGTACAGAGGCATATTATGCTGTTGTGAAAACCGGGGAAACCCATGAAGTTGTTTCGGTTAACCCAATATTACAGAAACCCCTGAAACATGCGGGCGGGTTTCAGATACACCAAAACCTCATGGCCATTGGCATTGAAGACAACGAAGCCAGGGATGTTTCTAAGGTGTATATTTATGAACTCAACGATCCGCTGCACCCTCCCGAAAAACCTGTAAAGATGATTGAACGTTCCGGCCCTTACGAGCGAGCCACCGCCGGATGTGTAGCCATCACCACCTACCAGGGACAAATATTGGTGATGGTGGGCGACTGGAGTACCCGGCACCTGGACATATATGCCTGTGCGCAACAAGGGTGGAAAAATGATGAAGCGCAGTTCGAACTCCTGGCTTCCGTCAGCACAGCTACCCTGCCCAAAGATGATTGGGTTACCCCTTCCTGGCTGGCTTACCAAAATATCAACCTCATCCATCACGAGGGCAATTTATACCTGGTGGGTCTGGGTGCCAATAAAGTCGAGGAAGATGTTGCAGACTTATTCCGGGTTGAAGAAAAAGGTATGAAAACCTGGCACTTTGAGAAGGTAGCCACGAAAAAGTTTGAAAGAGAAAACGGTACAAATTTCAGGTGGGGGGCGGGTGTTGTTTGGCATCATGCACAAGGTTTTACCAGTATACTTTCCAGCACAGGCCACTTGGAAACACATTCCCTCTTCAACCAATATGATAATCAGTAATCATTGCATTGCTGATTTTTTTCAAAAAACCTTCTTAATTATTGGCAAATCCCTAAGTAATTTCTATTATTAAGTACAGGTGTAAATTTGCAGTAATACCACGAGCGGTATTCGTGCTGGTAATATCGGATAAACTACCTGCAATAATGGGAAGGGCACTGTACAAGGCATTTTTAGTATTTGCCTCTCAATATTTTTTTATTGCCTTTTTTGTGTGTACCGGTTGCACAAAGGCTGAGTCGGAGTTTCAACAACGCAAGGTATACATCAAAAAAGAGGAGGACAGGTACGTATTGTACCGGAATAATGAACCTTTCCGCATAAAAGGGGCAGCCGGATTTTCGCACATCCCTGCCCTGAAACAAGCTGGGGGCAATACCATCCGTACCTGGGACACTGTAAATATTGCCGCCATTTTGGACGAAGCACTGGCCCATGATATTGCCGTAATTGTAGGGTTTCCCATGCCGGAAAGCAGGTACCTTTTCTATTATGAAGACTCAGCCAAAGTAGCCGGTCAGTTTCATGCTTTCAAAGCGATTGTAGAAAGATATAAAGACCATCCAGCAGTATTGATGTGGTGCTTGGGCAATGAACTCCATTTTCCTTTCAAGCCCAACTACCGCCCTTTTTACCAGGCGTTTAACAATCTGTTGGATATGATACATACCACAGACCCACACCATCCGGTAACCACAGCCCTGCTTAATTTTCAGGAAAAAAATATCATCAATGTGCGCTTAAAAATTCCGGACCTGGATGTGCTCTCATTCAATACTTTTGGCAGGCTGGCAACGTTCAGAAAGGAATTAGATAATTTCGCCTGGTTTTGGAATGGGCCTTACTTCATCAGCGAATGGGGTATCAATGGTCCCTGGGAGGAGCAAACTACAGCCTGGAAAGCCCCGATAGAAAATACCAGTACAAAAAAGGGTGAGCAAATTTTGGGAATTCATGAACAGTATATGCCTGTGCAAGACCCAAGGTTTTTGGGCGCCTGTATATTTTTCTGGGGGCAAAAACAGGAAACAACGCACACCTGGTTCAGCATTTTTTCAGAGGAAGGATATACTTCAGAAGCCGTACATGCTATGCAAAATATTTGGAGAGGGACAAAACCTGTAAACCAAGCCCCGCAGATTGAATACATGCTGGTAGGAAAAAAAGGTGCGTATGATAATATCATGGTATCGCCGCATACTACTCAGACTGCTGAAGTATTGATGCATGAACCAGATGGGGACCCGGTGCAGGTAAAGTGGGAAGTTTTGCCTGAAGACTGGTACAAAATAAATGATGATTCCCGCTCCAAACCTGTATCTGTTGCATCGACGATTATGGCAGAAGAAGGACGGCAGTTGCAATTCAGGGCACCTGCACAGGAGGGGCCTTACCGGATATTTGTGGAAGTTGTTGATAATCAGGGAAACTATGCCACGGCCAATACTCCCATTTATGTAATAGAATAATTTATGCCAGAAAAAACGCCCGTAAAACCACCTTCACGCAGCGAACTGCTCACCCTAAGGGCGATGATTATTATTGGTATTGGGAGTATGGGTTGCTTTCTCTATGTTCTGCTGCAACCCCAAAATATCGGTTATGCTCCATTTTACTGGATACTTATAGTTGCTATTCTGTATGCTTTTTTCAGAATATTGCACGAATGGTATCATTACTTTGCCATTAGTATTCCTGCGGAACCGCCCCAAACCCGCCAATTTACTGTAGATATTTTTACCACTTATTTCCCGGGTGAGCCTTACCCCATGGTGATAGAAACTCTGAAAGCTATACGGAAAATTACTTATCCCCATACTGCTTATTTGTGCGATGAAGCCAATGATCCTTATTTGCGTGAAATATGCAGCGAACTGGGTGTTGTACATCTTACGCGCAATGACAGGAAAGATGCCAAAGCAGGAAATATCAACAACGCTTTACAGCATTCAACCGGAGAGCTTTGCGTGGTGCTGGACCCCGATCATGTGCCTGTACCTTATTTTTTGGATACTATTGTTCCGCATTTTAACAATCCTGAGGTTGGGTTTGTGCAGGTAGTACAAGCCTATAAAAATCTGCACGAAAGCCTGATTGCCAAAGGTGCCGCACAGCAAACTTTTCAGTTTTACGGCCCTATGATGATGGCCATGCACCGGTACGGCACCGTACAGGCTATCGGGGCAAACTGCACATTCCGGCGGACAGCTTTAGCATCTATTGGCGGGCATGCGGCGGGGCTGTCGGAAGATATGCACACTGCCATGCGTCTGCATGCAAAGGGGTGGAAATCAGTATACCTGCCTGCTGTACTCTCGAGGGGTTTGGTGCCCTCTACCTTGTCGGCCTATT
This sequence comes from Cyclobacteriaceae bacterium, assembly GCA_965230065.1. GTDB lineage: Bacteria > Bacteroidota > Bacteroidia > Cytophagales > Cyclobacteriaceae. Next base: position 3,783,228 of record OZ245942.1, read on the forward strand.
ACAAACAACAACTGAAATGGTCGAGGGGTACTTTTGAATTATTGATCAGTACCTATCCCAGGCTTTTCAGGCATTTTACCTTGCGGCAGCGTTTTCACTATGGCACACTTCCTTTTCATTTTCTTTGCGGTGTTATATTTCTTGTCAACTTTTTTATACCCATTTTATCATTGGTGATGGGGGTGATACCTTTTCGTATAGATTTGATCACTTTTTTCCTGTTAGGGTTTCCCCTTTTGGTATCAACAGCCCTGATCCGGCATTATGTGCAGCGGTGGGTCATGGAAGAAAATGAAAGAGGGTTCCATGTGGTAGGCGGGCTCCTGCTGATTGGCACATGGTGGGTATATCTGCTAGGGTTTGTTTATACCCTTATACGGAAAAAAGTACCCTATATTCCTACGCCTAAAGATGATGCCTCTTCAAACCCCTGGAAACTGCTTCTGCCCAATATCATCATTGGTGTTTTATCCATAGTTGCCATTGTATACGGACTGGCATTTGACTGGAATCCATACTCTTTCGTAATGGCCGGTATTGCTGCACTGAATTGCCTGTTCATGTTATTTGTTGTCATAGCAGCTTATCAGCATACGATTGCATCATGGTTGGGCCGGTTCAGGCTTTTCCGTACTACCGGTGTTCATCTGAAAAATATTAAAACAACATTCTGGCATGCCCGGCACTATGTATACTCCGGTGTAAGAAAGCTTGCATTGCCCCTGATTCTCATCACTGTAGAACTCAGTGCTTTTTTGTTGATTCATGAAACCAACATACAGATGCCTGCTGCTGCTCAAGCGGTGCATGAAAAAAGTAATGTGGTGAATACCGGAATATTCTTTCCTGCCAATACTAACGGGTTAACTGACGTAAAACAGGTAATGGCTTACCAACAGCAATACCCTGTTCCATTCAATATTATTTCCCTGTACATACCCTGGGGAGATGAAAAAAGAAGCAGGTTTCCTGAAACGTTGGTTGATTCTATTTATCAGTTAGGTGCTATCCCCATGATTACCTGGGAACCCTGGGGCAGTCTGTTTGCTGTTTCTCAAGAGAGCGAAGCATTGCAAGCCGAAGAGAAAGTATTTGAGCATATCACAAAAGGAGTGTTTGATGCATATTTGAAAGAATTTTCCCGTCAAATAGGCAAATTGAAGCGCCCTGTGTATTTGCGGTTTGCCCATGAGTTTGACAATCCTGCTTATCCCTGGTCGCCCCGGGGAAATAACACACCAGAAGAATTTATTGCAGCCTGGCGGTATGTGCATGACTTTTTTACACGGCAGGGTGTATACAATGCCATCTGGGTATGGAACCCCTGGAAACCCGGAGCTGTAGATGCATATTTTCCGGGAGAAGCCTACGTAGACTGGATAGGGGTTGATATATTGAATTATGGCTCCTACAATACCGATAGCACCTGGTATTCTTTTGAAGAATTGTACCTGCCTTTTCATGATAAACCATTGTTTCAATCAGGGTTGCCTGTGATGGTGGCAGAGATGGGGTCGCTCAGCACAGAGGAAAAGCAGGATGCCTGGCTGACCGGGGCTTTTGATGCCATTGCTGAACGATTCCCTGAAATCAAGGCAGTGGTATTTTTTAACAGCGATCAGGATACCAATGTGCCTTTAAATGCTACAAAGGATACATTAAACTGGCAGTTGCAAAACCCTCAACAAATATTTTCAGCAAAAAAATATGTGCTGGATCAGGGAGAGACAATTCACATCATGATGGATACACTGCCTGAAATTTTTGTTTTAAGATCAAAAACACCTCAACCTGCCAGGATGCCTGACACTATCAGGGGGGTAAATTTTACCAAAGGCCAGCACTGGTTCAAAAACTTTCATACCCTCACCACCCGAGCATTGCGCCAGGATTTTGAGCAGATGAAAGCATTGGGTATTAACACCATCAAGAGGTACGGCCCAACGGCATACGTGCGCAATGTGCTCTCTGAAGCTTCTGCATACAACATATCTGTACATTATAGCTTTTGGGTACCTGAAACACTGAATTTTATCACAGATGAGCAGTCCTTAGCAGCGTTATCCCAGGAAATTATTGAAACAGTAAATGCACTGAAAGACAAAGAAGTCATAACTGCCTGGAACATTGGGAACGGCATGATGCACCAATTGCAGCAACAGTATGATAAACCTGCTTTGTTGTATCATCAGCGGGCTTATATCCAATGGGTGCAAAGCCTGGTGGGGAAAATCAAGGCCATAGATCCAGACAGGCCTGTTACACTGGATGTTACGGTAAGTAACCACCTCATCAAAAACATGCAGCTCCTACATGCTACTTTGTCGGAAATTGATGCTTTCGGACTTGTAATTCACGATACTACAGGGCTTGTGCATGTTGAAGATTTGGCTGTTCCTTATTTTTTCAGTTATATTCCCATTGAGGTTTATGCCCAACTTCCGGAAAAAAATGCAGGAGCGTTTATAGCTGACTGGCAGGATACCAATACCAAAACCAGGGTTACTTTTGATGGTATTCTGGATCAGTGGGGAAGACAAAAGCCTGGTTATCATACTTTAACCAGGCAATGGGGAAACTCACCTGACCAAACCCGCCTGCCACCCATAAAAATCCTCCGCCCTGCCAAGCCTGCCTTACCCGGAACTACGTTGGAATATCAAGCTTTGATTCATACGGATAAACAATGGATATTGGCAGATACTTTGGGCAAAGCGATGCAATTTGAGTGGTATTTGGTGAAGAATGATAAATCGGGTAGGAGTATTTTTATGAAAGAAATTGGCAAAGGCCCCAAAATAGCTATAGATATTCCCGAAAACCCGGCAACTTATTCCTTATACTTATTGGGTATCCGGTCTCAAAGCGTGACAACTCATCAGTCTTCTTTGCAAACACCACTTTATGATGTACATCAATGAATAAAATATCCACTGGTATATGGCGAATAATTTTGGATAAATTCAGTAAAGTGCCCTGAGATTTTATATTATTGTTATTTACTTCAATTCTTTTAGATCAAAATGAATAACATTATTGGATTGTGTGTAGCATTATCTTTTTGCTGGACTTCAGGTTTTGCCCAGGAAATAGCACCTATTACAAAAGCCTACAAAACCATAGATACCATTACCTTAAAAATGCACATCTATTTTCCACCTGATTTTCGGGAAGGAGAGGAGCGTGCAGCCATTGTATTTTTCTTTGGAGGAGGGTGGAGAAACGGTTCGTACAAACAATTTGAGCCACACTGCCAGCATTTGGCACAAAAAGGGATGGTGGCCATGGCAGCCGATTACCGCATCAAATCCTTGCACAATACCACACCTTTTGAATCCATTGCCGATGCCAAATCTGCCATACGATGGATACGTGCTCATGCGGATGAATTAGGAATTAACCCGGATAGAATCGTTGCCGGAGGAGGCTCTGCCGGAGGGCATCTGGCAGCATGCACTGCCATTTTGGAAGATGTAAATGATACGTATGATGACCTTTCTGTAAGTGCCGTGCCCAATGCCATGGTTTTGTTCAACCCCGTAGCCGATGCTACCGAACTGGCCGGGCATTTCGGTTCAGAAGAAAATGCCAAAAAAGGTTCGCCTTTGCATGCTGTTGGTGCCGGTTTGCCGCCCACCATTATTTTTCACGGTACAAAAGACACCACAGTGGAGCCTGCTTCAGTAGAGGCTTTTCAGGATAAAATGCTGGAATTTGACAACGAATGTGAGTTGGTATTATTTGGAGGCGCAGGGCATGGGTTTTTTAATTATGGCAGGGATGAAGGGAAATATTATCGACGTACAGTGGCATTGATGGATATATTTTTAAAAGAACAGGGCTTTATTGAATAAGCCTGACATTTACTAAAACTTAACCACCATGAAAGCAGAGTTGATTTTAGATGCAAAGGCCACCGTAGGAGAAGGGCCGGTATGGGATCACAGGCAAGGTGTATTATATTGGGTAGATATTATGCAGGGACATTTGCATATATATGATCCGCATGCTGATAGTAAGACCACGCATGAAATAGGACAATATGTAGGCGCGGCCGTGCCCCGGCAAGAAGGAGGGTTGGTAATGGCTTTGCACCACGGCTTTGCTTTTTACAATGATGCTACCCAAAGCTTAGAAATGCTTAAAGACCCTGAGGCTGATTTGCCCGGTAACCGCTTCAATGATGGAAAGTGCGATCCGGCGGGCAGGTTTTGGGCAGGAACGATGGAGATTGAAGAAAAGAACCCAACGGGCAGCTTGTACTGTCTCAATCCTGACTTGAGTATAGAAAAGAAACTTTCTAATCTTAATATTTCCAATGGTATGGCCTGGTCGGGCGATCATGCCAAAATGTATTTTATTGATACGCTTACTTTCAAGGTGCAGTGCTTTGCCTACGAACTCACTACTGGTGAAATAGCATACGAAAGGGATGTGGTGAAAATTGACAATGAAAAGCTGGGTTTTCCTGATGGCATGACCATAGATGCAGAAGGCAATTTGTGGGTAGCCATGTACGATGGCGGCAAAGTATGCTGTTTTGATCCGGCTACCGGAGAGCTGCTTGAGCAAATAGAAGTACCTGCCAAAAAATCATCTTCCTGTGCATTCGGCGGGGAAAACCTGGATACCCTATACATCACTTCCATTGCCCGGGATACGGATGAAACTGACCCGCAGGCAGGTGGTTTGTTTGCCGTGCAGCCTGGGGTTAAAGGTGTGCAGGCAGATTTTTTTGCGGGCTGAAAGTACAGTGGTGGTATTAGTTATTCAAACGCTAAATATTTTGAGGCTTTCCACATATACTGCTTGCAGCATTTGTCTTTCTGATAGTTAATGAAAGGTGATTGTGTAATGTCTACACCTTTCCCGTCTTGTGTTTTGACATTGAATGCCAATGAGCTTAAGGGGTTTTTATATTCAAAATAATATTTCTGATTAAATTCAAATCGTATCCAGGCACCATAGTTTTGCATGCGCTTTGGGTCAGCCTCAATTATTTTTTCATCTTTCTCAATTTGTTCCTGCAACCAATCAGGAATGGTTACGCTTGCCGTGCTGGAACTTTCTTCTTCACAAGCCATAGAGAAAAATAAAATAGTAACAATGGGCAGGAAGTAAACAAGTTTCATGGTTTAATAAATTTACTGAGTTGCACTCATGATGAAGACCCAATTTAATGATAAAAGGTTGGAAAGTAAGATAATAAATTAATGCTAAAAGAGCATTTTTTTTGTAAATAGAAGTATTTTAGCCTAATCACAGTAATTACCCAATAGTTATGAACCCCTCTTTATTAATTTTTTTGCACTTTCTGATCATAACCTCTTTTTTCTCTTGCAGCCCTGCTTCTGAGAAGTCAAGTGAAGAAACTTCTTCAGTAACATTTCATACCAACTTTGAAGGGGGGAACCTGGGCAACGTAGAGCAGGTTGCTGCATCGCACTGGCGGTGTGCCCTCACAGGTGAAGCCGATTGGGATAATCGGAACCGACAGGTAAGCTGGTACTATTTCAGGGTAGAAGGAGCCAAAGACAAAGCTCTCACCATTGACCTGACTGATTTGGTAGGGGAATACAACTACAAACCCGGTTCCCACGCCATAACTTCCGAAACAAGGCCTGTCATCAGTTATGACCAGCAGAACTGGCGACACCTTTCCGACGCGGAGGTAGCATGGGATGATGAAAATGTGGAGTTGCGCTTAAACATAAAACCTGAAAAAGACACCATATGGGTAGCCCACCAACCTCCATACACCACTAAAAACCTCCAAAGTTTGTTAGCTGCTTATGCCGGTCACCCTAATATGAAAATGCATAATATAGGCCATACAGCTGATGGAAGGGAGATGCAACAACTGACGATTACAAACCCAAATATACCGTTATCACAAAAGAAAGTAATCTGGTTGATGGCCCGTCAACATTCATGGGAAGCGGGCACATCCTGGGTAATGGAGAGTGCCATCCGTTATTTACTGGATTCTACAAAAACAAATGGTTTGCTGGATAAAGTTGTTTTTCAAATACTTCCTATGGCTGACCCGGACGGTGTGGCCCGTGGAGGTGTGCGTTTCAATAAGTTCGGGCACGACCTTAACCGGAACTGGGACCTGGTGAAACCGGAAGAAATGCCGGAAATCCATGCACAGAAACAGGCAATCGTAAATTGGTTATCAGTAGATAACCCTATTGACTTATTCATTACCCTGCACAATACCGAATCGGCAGATTATATACAGGGACCAGATTTGGCTGTGGGTGAAAAACTGTGGAGTGAAATGGTAGCAAGCCCCTCTTTTGAGTCAGAGGAAGGCGTACGAAAAATGCCTGCATCTACTACAAATGGTAAGCCCGGCCGAATGACGGTCAACCAGGCTTTATGGGCAGAAATGAACCTGCCTGCATATTTGATGGAACTGAAGGTGGAAGAAGTAGGAAAATTAGATAAAAGACGTTCTGTTCAGGATTGGTTAGCTCTTGGGCCAGGTTTAGTGCAGGCTGCTGCTACAGCGTTAGAGTAGCCATTCCTTTACATCAAAGCATGTATTTTACAGCTTAAGCAAAGGGGCTAGCTCCTTCCGGGATATTTTCAGCACAGTGCCATGCCGGGTACCTTCCGGAAAGCTGATCTTTTCTGATATATCGTTCCAGTTTGTTAATTCCTGTGAAGCTACAGCGCCCATTTGGTGGTTGGTGTACTTATCAAAATAAACCACCCACTCACCATTAATTTTTACAACCGTTGGCCCTTCTGCCCAGTAATCCCCGGTAATGGGCTCGGTAGGCTTTCCATAGCCTTTTGTTAAATTTTTACTGGTAGCAATGCGGATGTTCTTTTCGGGTGGATGGCGGGTTTCATCTTTCAGGAACATAACATATTCACCACGTTCTTTGATAATAACGGCATCAATCACATTGAAGCCCTGGTCGTACAGCAGCTGAGTAGGGGAGAAGGTTTCAAAATCATGGGTAGTAACATAATACATGCGGTGGTTGTATGCATCATCTCCAGCTTTTTCTGTCTCCGGGAACCTGCCAGGGATGGTGGTGGCCCAGTAAATCATGTATACTTGTTGGGCAGCATCATAAAAAAGCTCAGGTGCCCAGCAATTGCGGGCTTCAGGCTCATGCGCCATCACCGGAATAAATTTCTGCTCCGACCAATGAATTAAGTCTTTCGAATGGGCATAGCCTATGCCTTCTTCATTCCACCCGGGCGTCCACACCATGTGAAATTTACCGTCTTTGCCCCTGATAATGCAGGGGTCACGCATGAGTTTGGAGTTGCCTACCTTAGGGGTAAGAATAGATTTATCCTTATTCAGGGCTTTCCAGGAGTAGCCATCTTCACTGTAAGCCAGGTGCAGCCCGTCTTCTCCATTGCCTTTAAAGTACGAGAAAAGAAAAACAGTATCGGCAGCAGGTGTTTGGGCAAAAATGGGTTGGCTGATCAGCAGAAGAGAGAAAAATAGTAACCTGTATTTTAGCATGGATTCAATTTATTAATTGGTTAAAGGTTATTGGTTAAACGTTATTTATGCTTGGGTATCGAATAACGTTTAACCAATAACGAATAACCATAAGTCAGTCAGCTTCAAATAACATTAATAAAACCACATATAGAACAATCAATCCAAATGAAACACTTCCCTTAATGCTACACTTTTCGGACTATTATCAGGGTTAGCGGGCATGATGTCGCTCATAAATTTCCACCAGCGTTGGCATACTTCCGTTTGGGCAATGGCCTGGTGCCGGGCTTCGTCTTCTATCTCAATATAACCAAACAGACTGCCATCGGAAGGATCAAGAAAGATGGAGTAGTTGTGTACGCCATGTGCCTTTAAAACTTCTTCCAGTTCCTTCCAAATGGGGTTGTGCCTGTCTTCGTATTCCTGGTATTGGTCGGCATGTACCGACATTCTGAATGCTTTTCGGATCATTGTATATAATGGGTTTGCATAAAAAAATAAAGGGGTAATATAGGGCAAAGAATTTGTTTTTCTGACCTATTTATTTTGAAAGGGTTTTACTTTATGTAAAAAGCAGGGACTAAATTTGCTGGTCAAATACTTTCACAATTCTTTCCCGGATTTTACTGATGGGGCCACGGCTCTTGTGTTTTCCCGGGTCTATTTTTTCACAATATTGCAAGTCTTCTTCAAAGTCTTTATTCAGCCTGTTATTCAATGCCTTGTCTAAAATGACCAGGTTCACCTCATCATCTTTGAGCATAGAACGGTGGTTAAAATTAGCAGAACCTATACAGCTCACTACATCATCGATGGTGATGACTTTGGCATGCAGCATGGTTTTTTGGTAATACCACAAATTAATGCCACAATCCAGCAGGGGCGGAAAGTCTTCTTCTCCGGCTATTTTTGCAACCCGTTGGTCAGTGTGTTTTCCCGGCATCATGATGTCAATTTTTACATTTTCAGCCGCTTTTTTTTCCAATAATTCAGAGATGGCGTCATTGGGGTTAAAATAAGCCGTGGTAATTTGAATTTTATGCTTGGCCATGCCAAAAAGGGTTCGGTAAAGCATCACAATATCACTCCACCGTACGGATGCCGAAGTCCTGATTACCTGTACGGAGGCATTGCCATTTTTAGCGTTGCTTTCGTCCAAATCACCATTATCCCATTGCTCCTCGATGGCCATGTTTTCTCCTGTTTCAATCCAGTTTTCAATAAACGCTGCATGCAGCCCATGCACGGCCGGGCCAACTATCTTAAAATGGGTATCCCGCCATTCGGAGGGGTTTTGTGCGTTTCCTTCCCATTCTTTGGCAATACCTACACCGCCTGTGAAGCCTACTTTGCCATCGCAGATGAGCACTTTGCGGTGGGTACGGTTATCTATTTTCCAAAATTTCCACCGATGTACCGGCCTCATCCATGCTATATTTACGCCACTGCTTTCCATGGTGTTCAGTAACTGTTCATCCATTGGTGAGGCCCCAAAGCTATCCAGGATGACGCGCACCTTTACCCCTTCTTCAGCTTTTTTTGCCAGGCTATTTGCAAACTTATCAGCAATATCTCCGGTCCAATAAACAAATGTGAGAAAATCAATTCTTTTGTGGGCATTCTCTATCGCCTTAAGCATTTCCGGGAAAATCTCATCACCATTTTTTAAGCCCTGAATGCTGTTATTTTCAGAGAAGGGTATTCCCAAAGAGTTTTCCAATATGCGGTGATATCTTTCAATGTTCATGTAGTTATTTGGTTTGCGTGCAAAAATTTTTACCAAACGCAATTTTGAGATAGTAAAATACGTAAAATTCACCTTTTGGGAAAGCAGAATTTACAATCTTCCCTACCTTACCCTGGAAAGCACATAGATAACCTATTGATAAAAGTGTCCGCCACCTATTTGCTAACTGAAGATTGGTGGCGGACATTTACTCAAGCGTAGCCCGCAAAGAAACAATAAAATTTCTTCCGGGGGCTGTAATGCCGGAAGAATAAGGGCGGTAACGCTGGTCGGTTATGTTTTCTATGCCGGCAGTAGCAGTCAGGTAACCTGTAAACTGGTACAGTACTTTGAAATTAAGGGAGTACCAGTTTGGTGAGTATGGGTTTTCCCACTCATCTTTGGCATACAAATAAGGCTTATCACGCTCTGATGGGGGGAGGTTGGTAAATGATACTTCCCCATTATATACGCCGTATAAATCGGCCTTAAGAGCTTTGTGCTCATACGTAAGGTGGGTAATTCCAAACCAGGGGGGCGCATGCCGCAACGGAGCCGTATCACCATTTTCCAGTTCTTCTTTTCCCTTTTGAAAATTAAAAGTGGAATTGATGCCAAACCCAACAGGCAGATTGATTTCTACTGCCGTTTGAACGCCCCACACATTTGCCCAGGCAGCATTTTGAATGGCTTGTACCTGGCTGAGTTCTCCGTCATAAATGATGCTGTCCATGCCATTCAGTGAAAATTTCCTGCGCACCATAGCGTGGTTAAGGAGAGTATAGTAAACCGATACGTCAATTTTTGCTACCGTTCCCAGTACTTTCGCCAGGCCTACTTCTGTATTGTAGGCATATTCTGGATGTAAGTCAGGGTTGGGCACAATCACTGAGCCGGGTTCAGAATCAAATACTTTTCCCACATCGTCGATATTCGGTGAGCGGAACCCTGTGGAAAGGTTAAAATTAAGCTGCCAGGTTTTGGCAGGATGGTAGGCGATGCCCGCGCTTCCGGTGAGTGCCCCGGTATTGATATAAGCATTAGAAAATGGAAAGGGGTAAAATGTGGCATCAAAATCAGCATTCAGGATTACCTGATTGTAGCGCAAGCCCGATTGAAAGGTAACCTTCGCAGAAGGTTTGTACATATAAGAAGCATACAAAGCGTATGAGTTCCAGGTAGAACCATCAGGATAGCGGGTGCTGCCGGGCAAGCTTTTCCCGGTTTCTGTGTTTTCATCTTCCCCTGTTGAACCTACTTTGTTCAGTACAGCTTCCAGACCGTAAAAAAGTTTTTGGTTTTCGCTGACGTTTTTTTCAAAATCAATGTTCATCGAAAAAACATTCACATTTTCGGTACGGTGGGTGCGGGTTTTTCCTCCAAAATCCCGGTCGTGCCGGCTTTCTTCAAAAAACTGATAGGCCAAAGTAGCCCTGGCATTGTCGTACCAACTTGTTTTACCAATGTGGGCAGCATTCAGGGTGTGCATCATCCATTTTTGTGGGCCATAGTACCATTCAGCCGACCGTAACTGCCCGCCATTGTAGCGGATAAGCCGGTCGTACCGGGCATAATCGGAGGTGGTAGCATAATGTAAGCCGTATCCCAAATCCCAGTTAGTATTAGGTTGAAACCGGATCTTTTGCATAAGGTTGAGCTGGTGATAACCTGTAGGTACCTGGACTTTCGGGTCAGGATTAGGCACTACCGTATCTTCCCCGCTAATACTTTGCACATATTCAGGGCGCAGGTATTCATCGGGACCGTGCGAACCCATTTTTTGGTCGTCATAATCCGTGAAAGTGGCACTGCTGGTAAAAGCCCACTTTTTAAGTCCGATATTAAAATGTACATGGCCTGTTTTCTCCTGATTGGCCGAGGCATACCGGGCGGTAGCACTTCCACTTACCAACGCATTTTCTTTTTTCGCCAGAGAAGGTTGCAGTGTATAAAAACCCATCACGCCACCAATGGCATCGCTGCCGTAAATGACAGAGCCGGGACCGAAAAATATTTCGGTGTTTTCAATGGCAAAAGGGTCAAGCGAAATCACATTTTGCAAGTTGCCGCTGCGGAAAATAGCTGTGTTCATGCGCACGCCATCTACGGTGAGCAGCACCCGGTTGGTAGCAAAGCCACGAATCATGGGACTGCCTCCGCCCAACTGGCTTTTTTGTACATACACATCGCCAGAAATGCCCAGCATATCAGCAGCAGTCTGGGGGGTTTGCAGTTCAACTTCTTCCGGACGGATGGTTGTGATTTTTTGGGGCACGTCCTGCTTTTCCTGCTTCCATCGGTTGGCCGAAACCACCAATTCATCCAATGAAAAGGAGGAAGGCTGTAAAAATATTTTGAATTGGCGGTTGGTCAGTTGGGCATAACTGTAAACTTTCGTTTGGTAGCCCACATATTGAAAAAATATGCTGTCTATTCTCTGAAAAGGGGAAATGTCTGCTTTGCCATATGCATTGGTGACTGTAGAAATTTCAGGGGAGTCGCTGTATATGGTAACCAATTCCAGAGGTTGGCGGGTTTGTTGATCATAAACAGTTAATTCCTGGGCATGTACAAGCACATTTAATCCCAGAAAAACCCATAACAAAGCAATTTTCATTTACATTCAGTTTGTTAAAGTCAGAAGACCGGAGACGGAAGACCGAAGTTAAGAGTTTTCTTCGGTCTTTCGTCTTCACACAAAGTTACGTGAAAGCTTAATGTTTTGTTAACAGGTAGTTAATCATAAGAAAACATTCATTGCTTTACTTTGCCCACGTAGGTTTCGCTTCATGCTTATCTATTTTTTCAACTTGTTCTGTAAATCTGCTACCTGCTACAAACCCCACCTTCCCGGTGGGGTTTTCTTTTTTATATGTTGTTTTTATATGTTGAATAAAAAAGGCGGAATGAATCCGCCCTTACGTTAACTTTTTCTTATTTAGTTTAATTTTGTTGTTAAGCAATTTGAATTGTTCTGGGTGCTTTTCGTTTAGCCTCTTCTGTTTTCGGAATGGTGAGATGAAGCACACCATCTTTATATTTAGCCTCAATCTTATCTTCTTTCACCATACCCTGGGGTAGGGAAAAAGAGCGTTGGAATGACTGATAGCTAAATTCACGCTTAGAGTACTTTTCCCCATCTTTCTCTACATGCTCATCTTTCCTTTCAGAAGAAATAGTGAGCAGGTTGTTGTCTAATTCTACTTTGAAGTCATCTTTCTGCATACCGGGCGCTGCCACTTCTACTAAGAAACGGTCATCAGTTTCTTTGATATTAACAGCAGGAAGTGTAGTTCCGGTATTTGAAAAGTTTGAGTTAGACCAATCAAATAAATCTCTGGTCATGATGTCGTCAAACCAATTAGGCCAGGTTGGCAGCCAATCGGCATTTCCATTTCTGTTTCTTCTAACGAGTGTCATAATTACCTCCTTTTTTTAACGGTTTTACATTAAGTTTAGATGGTAAATACACTCACTATAATACAAGATAAATGCCAGTGTATAAAAAGCGAAAAAATGTCGTAGAATATGCCAATTTGGCAATTAGATGCTGTTTGTATAAAAAAATAATGTCAGGAATAATGTGATGTATAAAGTGAAAATTTGGTAAAAATACTTATTCAAAATGCTGGCGAGTTAAATAAAATTTGCATATTAACAGTATTGATCCTGGTAGTGCTTCAACTTATTGATTTGTTTTAAATTTAACTCTAAAATGTGAGCGAGGATTTCAGGAGCATATCCTCCGCTTCCTTTTTTCCGATGCCCTTCTTTCGCATAGGAATAAGCTTCATCTGCAATTTTTTTATGCGGCATTCTGAAGCTTTTCAACAAGTTACAAAGCTTTACCAATGCATGGACTGCCATTACCTTTTCCTGAGATTGTGCCGGGTGTCTGCGGAGTTCATCACAAACGTTTGTAATTAATGAACTTTTGTCACAAAACTGATAATAAACTTCCCGAAGCTGTGGCAAAATGTAGGGCAAATAAGATGTTTTGAATTGGTTGTAGGTGCTATCTTCACAATCTGAACTCCATAAAATATGATCAAAAACAAAAACGGGCATTTCCACAGCTCCCGGTCCTAAATATTGTTTGCCATAAAGTTGAATAGGGTCATAATAAAAGCGCAATTCGTGAGCGAAATAATGTGGGGAAACATTTTTCTTTGCATTGACTACTCCTGAAACCATTGCCTCAAAATTGGTAGCCGCTTTAGTACATTCGTCTAAAAAATCGGGATGTTCTAAGGGAATGAAGTATAAATTTGCCAGGTGATATATGGCATTTACCAGTGGGTTCATGGCCAATTTTACGCTATGGATAAGCTGCTCTTCATCCGGCGTGCCCGTGTAAGTTCGTAAACGAGGCTGGTCGGGGTTCCAAATGGTATAGTGCAATAAGGTATCCCGGGGTGGGAGTGAAGTTTTGGCACTTAAAATATCTAATACATAATCAAGTTCAGGGACCGCCTCTACGGGCTCGATGCCATGTCTTTTGAGCGAACCCATTAACATACCCAAATCACGCATGGCAGCTGCTGCATCCTGATAATCAAAATCCATTAGGGTAACCGGGTGTGGAAGTAAATTATTGAGCAAACCTACCAAACCTTTTATGTTTGCTTGCTTGTTTAGCAGATGAAGTTGTTGAAGTTGGTGGTCAAACCCTAAAGGGTCAGCGGATGCTATTTGTAAATCTTGGTTTTCTGTTGCTAGTGTACGAACATTTGTAGCCTTGGAAGATTGAGTGGGCATAAAAGAAAGATAAGGTTTGAAAAAAATGATAAGAAGCAAGTGGTAAAGAAATTTTCTTTACCACTGCTTTCATATTAAATTAGACTTCTTCATTAAGCCAATGAATGGCGTCTTTTTCAGCATTAAAAGTACAGATTTGCAGATTGCCTGCTTTCGTATTTACGTTACTTACGGTAGCCTGGGCAAATATGTCATCGGCAACAATAACTGCTATCTTTTTCAAACCGGCCCTGGTAACTTCTGTAAACCACTCCTCTGTGAGGTAGGCCTGGACTTCTTTAGACAAAACCTTTAGTTTTGTTTGGTTGCTTATATGCTTGGTGATTTTGTGTTTTGAAACATACTCTGTTATTTTCCGGCATCCCGTAGTAACCTCATCAAGTTTCAAGTAGCCAATCCACTCCGCAGTGATGATTCCATTTTCATCATCGTGGCTTGTCTCAACAAATTTCTCGTTCATAATATTGGTTTTCGTCAACATATTGATTTGTACATTTAGAGTGATGAATTTGAAAATAAATACAAGGTTACATTAAAGAGAGGAAAATGGAAGTGAAAATAATGGACATGTGGCAATTATGTAATATTATAGTATTATTAGCGAAAAATATATTGTTATTTTACAATCAACCTGCTTTTACTTTAAATATGAAAAAAATATAAGTAATTTATCATAATAATAATAATGTGTTATATTATTCTATTTAATAGTATAAATACATAATATACATATGGAATATTTGTGTTGTATTACATATATTATTCAATAGACACAGTAATATCTTCACGTACTAGAGTGTTAGAACTATATTTGAGTTAGCAGTATAGAAAATATCTTAAGCAAAGTTATTCCTGCCAAGGTTCCTTATAAGTACTTTCTTTGAAAACACAATCTTTTTGCTGGCTAATTGTAGCATTTTTCTATTAGAATCTGGTAAAGAGTGGTAAATTTTTCAAAAATCAATGCTGGTAATCATTCAAAATACTGTAAATATTTCGTTAATAATGTTTGTTTTTTTATGAATATGTCAAGCAACTTTCAATTTTTTGATCTTAATCTATTTGTGTGGATAATATATAACTTTTTTCACTTAATGTTAGTTACTACCTCTTAGGCACAAACCTAAAAATGGAAGTTAAATGCAATACCCTCTCAATCACTATCTTAAACACTTAAGAAACGATATTCCTGCCAGTTTAGTAGTATTTTTAGTTGCATTACCTTTGTGCCTGGGCATAGCCCTGGCTTCAGGGGCACCTTTGCTCTCAGGGCTTGTTACGGGCATCGTCGGCGGACTTGTGGTTTCTTTACTCAGTGGGTCTCAATTAGCTGTGAGCGGCCCTGCTGCAGGGCTTACCGTAATTGTACTGGATGGCATTACCAGGATTGGGACTTTTGAAGGGTTTCTGTGTGCGGTTATGCTGGCCGGTGCTTTTCAAGTAGTATTGGGTTTTGTAAGGGCAGGAACTATAGGGTTGTATTTCCCCTCTTCTGTAATTAAGGGTATGCTTTCGGCCATTGGACTCATTTTGATTTTAAAACAAATACCGCATTTTTTGGGCATTGATGCTGATTTTTTTGGTGATATTGCCTTTTTTCAGGCCGATGGCAGAAATACTTTTTCTGAGATTTGGCATGCGGTTTCTAACATCGCTGCCGGTTCTGCTATTGTGGGTTTTGTTTCCCTTTTATTCCTTTATCTCTGGGGGCTCCCTTTTATCAAAAAATTTTCGTTTACAGGTATTTTACCTGGTGCACTCATCGCTGTATTCACTGGGGTATTACTCAATGTTGTGTTTGTAAATTTTTTTCCTGCCTTAGCTATATCATCCGAACACATGGTAAACCTGCCTGAAATTTCTTCGGTAACTGCATTAGGCAATGAATTGCGATTGCCGGACTTTTCCTATTTTTGGAATAAAGAGGTGTTCATTACGGCTTTTACTATTGCTATGATTGCCAGTATAGAAACGTTGCTCAGCATTGAGGCTACTGATAAGCTAGACCCCGGGCGGCATCGCACGCCCTACAACAGGGAACTAAAGGCACAGGGTGTGGGCAATATGATTGTAGGGTTGCTGGGGGGAATTCCTATGACGGCGGTAATTGTGCGGAGTTCTGCCAATATCAGTGCAGGTGGGAAAACCAAAGTTTCTGCTTTTTTACATGGAACTTTATTAGTGGCAAGCGTTATTCTTATTCCGCATATTTTAAATATGATTCCGCTTTCTGCATTGGCTGCTGTACTGCTGCATGTAGGTTATAAGCTTACAAAACCTCAATTGTACAAGGTACAGTGGAAGTTGGGTAAGGAACAGTTCATACCGTTTATAGTAACTATTTTGGCCATATTATTTACGGATTTACTTGTTGGCATTGTGATTGGAATGTCGGTAGGTATCTACTTTATTTTGAAAGCCAATTATAGTACTCCTTACTTCTTCAGTGTTGAAGAGAGTACTGACCATAAAAACATTAAGTTGCATTTGAGTGAGCATGTTACTTTTCTGAACAAAGCCAATATTGCACTATTTTTAGAAAAACTACCTAATAACGCTACCGTAGAAATTGATGGAGATAATACGCATTATATTGATTATGACGTACTAGAGGCTATTTATGATTTTCAGGAAACGGCAAGCGAAAAAAATATTAAGATGCATATTATCAATTTACCAGCTGATGGTGAACCCGGCGGCATTAATGGAAACCACAATAAAATTCACTTATTACCACAACCACAAAAAAGCGGCAGCAAAAAAGCATAGTCCTTTCCAAGGTTGAAGAATAGTTACTGGCTTGGTGATGGGTGTATGCTTTTATTCGTAGTACCAAAAACTAACAGCAAACAACAAGCAGCCAAATTACATCTTAATGATTCTGATTTCAACCCGTCTGTTCACCTGACGCGCTTTTTCGGAGTTTTCCTCAGAAAGAGGACGGGTTCCTCCAAAAGCTTTGGTGCGGATACGTTTGCGGTGTATGCCCTGATTAGTCAGGTAATCTTTTACAGCCTGTACCCGGCGTTCTGATAACCGTAAAAGGGATTTTCTGTTGCCTCGTTCTGTATGTCCTTCCAGTTGAATTACCATTTTAGGATTACTTTCCAAAATGTCAATAATTTCCTGCAAAGCTTCAGTTGAAGTCCCACTTAGTCGAGCATTGCCCTGATCAAAATATATTTTATCCCTTAGCTTGATAAACCCACCTTTTTTCAGGCTTCCGTACAGATAAAAAGTCCTGATTATTTTTCCATTTTCAGTAGTTTCTTCTTGCTGAGTGATTATTTCGGAAGCAGGCCGGTAACCTTCAACTGACACTTCCAGTTGATAGTCGCCTCCGGGAGGAATGGTAAAAGCAAAACTGCCGTCTTCATTATCAAATGAAAAAACTCCGGTAATGCTTCCATAGGGCAACATTTTGTAGGTAATGCGGGCCGTAAGGGGTTCTTTTGTATCTGCGCTTAACACAAACCCTTCTACCCTGATAAGGCTATCCGTAGATGTATGGTCGGTAAGAGGCACGAGTGCATAGGTATGATGGAAACACCATAGAGAAAAGATGACATAAAAAAATACACTATTGAATAACATAAAACCGCCACAGCTTGCCTCACATGAAAAAGCTACAAATACCGGACAAAAAATTTATTACTTGCTTTCGGCGCGTGTAAGATTGAGTATCAAACTGAAAAGGGATTTGTCCGGATTTTCATACAGAGGGTCTACCTTTCGTCCAGGATATTACTGATGTTGAACTCAACTCTTCTGTTTTGGGCTTTGCCTTCTTCTGTATTGTTGTCTCCTACAGGTTCTGCCTCGCCCTGGCCAATGGCTTTCATCCGGCCTCTTTCAATGCCTTTGTGCAAAAGAAACTCGAGGACAGCTTGTGCCCTTCTTTCAGATAATTCCTGATTAAAAGGAGCTGAGCCAATATTACAGGTATAACCAATAATTTCCAACTGTACGTTTTTATTATTAGCCATAAAGCTTGCCAAAGCTTCCAGTTTATTGTAGGCCGCTGCTTGTATGATATCCTTGTTATAATTGAAAATTACTTGCTCAGGCACCATAGTTTCAGAAGGAGTAAGACCGGCAGACAATTCTTCTTCTGCGGGAGTTTCAGGTATCAAATATAAATCCTGAATAATTGTCTTTTCCGGTACATCCCTTTTCAGGCTAAGGGTTTCTTCTTCATCCGAAGAAAAATTATTTTGTTCAGAATAAATCTGGTACTGCCCGGCAGCAATTGTAATTTCATATTCACCGGTGGACGGGTTAGATTGTGTGCGCGTACTGGTGGCAATTTCGCCCGAACCTATATCATCAATGACAACCGTTGCGCCCATAGGTTCATTGGTTTCTTTGTTTATGACTTTTCCACGTACTACAAACAATATTTCCGGCTCCCTGAAGATAGGCATTGGCATTGCGTACATATCGGCCTCGTCAGGTGAGCGCCGGGTTAAATAGGCAAATTCATTGGTAAGTGAGATGGTAAAAAATGTATCGTCCAACTCAGAATTGATGACCGACCCCAGGTTTTCAGGATCGCTCCAGTTTTTCCAGGTGTCGTCAAGTCTTCTGGAAACGAACACATCGTCACCACCGTAGCCACTATAGCCTTTAGAAGAAAAGAACAAAGTAGAATCATCCACTGCCAAAAAAGGGGAAGACTCAGTTTCAGCCGTATTAATATCATCTCCCAGGTTCATGGGTTCAGTCCAGGTGCCGTCGTCTTTTGGAAAACTTACATACAAATCCCGCAGCCCTTTGGTGTCTTCTCGCTCAATGGACATTAACAAATATTTCTGGTCGGTTGAGAGAAAGTAATTGGCGAAAGTGGACAAGTTGTAAAAGTTATCAATTTCCAGGGCTACAGGCTGTGACCACCCTTCTTCCGTTTGTCGACTGATAGATACGCCTGCTTCCATTTTATCTTTCTTTCTGTACACATTGCCCAGGAGCAATACATATTCGTCACCATCCAGCGCAATAGAACTTACAAAGTTACTGCCTTTATTATTCAATGGACGGCCAATGTTCTGAGCTTCTTTCCATTCGTTGGAAGCAGCGTCATATTCTGCATACCATATATCTTCGTTGTCGCTGGCCCCCCCTGTATTTTCAGGAGAGTTTCTGCTGAAATACATCACTTTTCCGTCGGGTGCCACAATAGGGTTCAATTCAATGTTTTCGCTGTTAACACTGGTACTGAGTTTGTCAACTACCAGGTCCTGGTTCAGGTTAGCTGCCACATTAATTTCAACCCTTACCGGAACAGATGAAGGAGAAATGCCAATGGCATCAATGCCACTGTAACCTGGCAGGGTACTTCCATCCAAAACAATTTTGATGGCGTGTACTTCATAGGATGTTTCTTCGAAAATCACATTGAGCAAGCGCCCTTCCAGTGGAATAGCAGCCGGTGACAGTGTGTTTAGCAGATACTCTTTTCCGGTTTGGTCGTAAGCAAAAATCTGGTAAACAGCAGATGGGTTGAAAGACTCAGCAATCGCTACCTGCCGGATCTTCATTGGGTTAGTAAAACCCACTTTTATGAATTCTAACTGGTCATCCTGGGCAGGGACCCAGGCATTTGGGTGATCCCCGGCATTTCCGGGCAATACGTCGGGGCGGCCCAATATCTGTTGGGCAGGGTAGTTTTCATAGATGAGGTCACTATTAAAGAAAAAACCCGGTTCAAATTCAGATGAAACTTCTAGCACCTGAGAGGCCCATTGCACATTTTGCCCCATCAAATGGATAGAAAGCAGTAAAAACAGTAAAATGAGAAAATTTTTCATCGTATTAAGATATGAGGCCCATATTAAACACAACTATATGTTATCGTACAGCTACAAAATAGAGGTAATCAGAGCCTAATATTAGTTATTGTAAAGTTAGGAAAAATCAGTTCAAAAAATATGGTTGTTGTATTTTTATGCGAAAAACTCAAATAATACCAGTATTTATTCGAGATTAATGTAAAAAAATAAATGCTTCATATGCTATTAAGCGCATAAGGGTTTTTTTGATTAATATTACATAGAATAAAAAATAAGTTTGATTTTCAATTTGAAAAAATCAGCAGTATAAATGCTGCACTCAAACAATATGCTATTTAAGCAAAAAAATAGCCAAAATGCAATTATCCTAAGAGCTTTGATAGTGTGGGTGTATTTATGTCCCTGTATAACATGGGGGCAGTCCGGTGGAGGTTGGGAAATTACCTATGCTGAAGCGAAAGCTGCTTATGAAGATCATGCCGTATCTGAGGCAGTGCAGTTAGGAAAGGTGGCGCTCGATCAGGCAAAAGATGAATTTGGATACGAAAGTATAAATTATGCTAAAACGCTACGTCTGCTAACGCTTGCTTCTTTTTCCGGAAAAAACCTTGAAGCGGGGATTGACTACAACTGGGACGAGCTGGTTATCTTAGAAATTTCGGAAAATCAGGAAACCGAAGATTATGCCACTGCCTTGTCTAATCTGGCTTCGCTGTACTATTCACTTGACAGCATGGCCATTGCTCAAAAGTATTATGAAAGTGCTTTGGTATTATTTGAAAACCGGGCATCCTTCTCGAAAGGCCAGGCATTGGCTACTTATAACCTGGCTAATATTTATATAAAAAAAGATAAGCTTCGACAGGCTGATAGTTTGTATCAAAAATTAATTGAGGGTTATCAGCATGGTTGGGTAACTGACTGGTACTATGCAGGTGCTTTGTATAATAAGGCTGGGTTGAAAGGAATATACCAGTCTGCTTCACAGCAAATGTTACAGGAAGCAGCACAAGTTTTTAGGGAAGTGCAGGCCACCTATCGTCCTGAATATGCCAATACCCTTTATCAACTGGCCATGAATAACCTGCAACAGCAGCAGTATGATCTGGCTGATTCTTTGCTCAATGAACTGATAGGCTGGTATGAAAGCAAGGGAGATACCCTGAACCCATATTACTCCAGTGTGCTCAATAATGCCGGCATGATTGACCAGGCAGCAGGTAATATTGAGAGTGCTAAGGACTTATTGGAAAAGGCCTACCATAACCGGCAGATTATTTATCCGGGTAATTCGCCCGAATACCTGACGTCGGTCAATAACCTGGCAAAAATATACTTGCATGCAGGACAATCAACAAAGGCTGAAATGCTATATACCGACCTCTTCAATAGTGATACTCTGAATATGCCCTGGCAGGTGGCTATGGCATGGGAAAACTGGGCAATGATAGATGCCGAAAATGGAAAGTTGCAAGAGGCTAACGAAAAGCTGAAGAGCGCAAAATTGGTATACGAGCAGTATCTGGGAAAGGAAAACAAAGTATCAAGTAGTATAGCGCCACGATATGCTGTTTCCTTATACAACCTGGGATACAATTACCAAAGTATCGGACAGTATGATTCAGCACAGGTATTTTTTACGAAAGCACTGGAGGTAAATGAGAAAACATCCGGAAAAAGAGATGCTGCCCGTGTATCGTTACTAATCGGACTGGCCGGATTGTATCAGGATATGGGAAAATTTTCAGATGCCAGGGGCTATTATGAGGATGCCCTGGCATTACAGGCAGAATTAGGTGGGGAAAATACCAACGTTTATGCCAGTATGCTGAGTAATTACGCGCTCCTGTTTCAGGAAATGGGTGAGTATCAACAAGCAGAAACATTGTTCAGAAGGAGCTTATTGATAAAACGTTCGGTGTTGGGCAATGAACACCCAGAATATATGGCTGCGCTTTCAAACCTGGGCCTCCTTTATGTAGAAACAGGAGAGTATCAGCGGGCTACTCCTTTGCTTGAAAAATCCCTGGCTTTTTATCGGGGCAATGCGCAAGACCTTCGTGCTGAAACTGCCAATAGTCTTATCAATTTGGCTAAACTAAAACAGGCAACGGGTAAGTATACCGAAGCTGAACCTATGTTGAAAGAAGCCCTCTCGATAAGAAAGGAATTGTATGGTACAGCCCATTCGGCTTATGCTGACGTAATCAGCGAACTGGCATTGTTTTACCAAACGATGGGGAATTACGCTGCAGCGGAGCCACTGATGACCGAGGCCAGGAAAATCTATAAAGACAGGTACGGCCCCCTGCATCCTGACTATGCGTCCCTTACCCAAAACCTGGCTACTTTATACCAAATAAATGATAAAAATGAGCAGGCCGAAGCCTTGTTGGTGGAAACCCTCAAAATTGACAAAAAAGTATTAGGCGAAAACCATCCGGACTACGCCGTAGTATTGGGCAACCTGGCTTCATATTATGAAGGTTTGGGTAAGTTCCAGCAAGCTGAGCCTTTGTTTACTGAAGCTTTGGAAGTGAATGAAAAAACTTTTGGTGTGCAGCACCCTGCTTATGCTTCCACACTTCACAACCTGGCCGTATTGTACACAGCCATGAACCGCCTGGATACGGCTGCTGTACTTTTTCAAAATGTTATTGATATCAGGGAAAATATTTTGGGCGAAAACCATCCAGACTATGCCCAGTCTTTATATGGCATGGCAGTGCTGTATCAGAAGAAAGGGGATTATGAGCAGGCTTACCCATTTTTTAGGGAGGTTATTGACAAATATACCCAACAGGTCAAAGATTATTTTCCGGCCCTCAGTGAGGTGGAAAAAAGTGCTTTTTATCGAAGAATTGAGCCGGTCATCGAAGCATACAAAGCATTTTCTATTGAATTTATGCAGACAATGGATGGGGCAGAGGGTGATTTGGTATTGAGGGATAGTGTGATGGCCGGATTATATGACACACAGCTCATTACCAAAGCTTTACTATTGGATGCGTCCAGCAAAGTAAGAAAGCAAATACTCAACAGTGGGGATGAAGACCTGATACGCTTATTTGAAAACTGGACTATGAAAAAAGAATATCTGGTGAAATTGTATGCGAAATCACCAGAAGAGTTACAAAAGGAGCAAATTGATATTCAGGAACTCGAACAACGTGCTAATGAGATAGAGAAAGCATTATCGGCACGTTCTACTTTATTTTCTCAAAGTATGGACCAGCAGCAGCCATCCTGGGAAAGTGTACAACAAGCTTTGGGCGAAGGGGAAGCAGCCATAGAGATTGTAAGGATAAGGCAAAATAGTGCAGGCGATTCTGTTATATATGCAGCGCTGGTAATCACACCACAGGATTCAATACCCATGCTGGCTGTGCTGCCCAATGGAAATTCCATGGAAAATAAGTATTATAATAATTTTAGAAATTCGGTAAGGTTTAGGTTGCAGGATGATTTATCGTTTGCCCATTATTGGGAGCCTATCCATACACTGTTACCATCTTCTACCCATACTATTTATCTTTCTCCAGACGGTATTTATAACAAAATAAATTTGCATGTATTGAAAAACCCGGAAACAGGGGCTTATGTGTTGGATACCTATGCCATTCGGCTGCTCAGCAGTACGCGTGACCTCTTGGATGAAGGTAGCAAAGCGATGCCTTCTTTTGAACCTGCCTACATGCGTGCTTACCTGTTTGGATACCCTGCATATAATTTAGATTATGAAACAACAGCATCTCGGGCAGATACTGTTGGGGTGGAAGGAGTAATGGAAAACGCCCTATTTACAGAGCAAATTGAGAGATTGCCGGGCACTAAAACAGAAGTGAATAATTTGTATAAGTTACTGCAAGAACGGGAAACATGGAGTGCTAAGAAATATCTTGGAAAAGCGGCCAAAGAAGAAAAAGTGAAAAATATCAGGAATCCGAAGCTTTTGCATATTGCCACCCATGGCTTTTTCCTGAGCGACTTGGAGGTAGATGCCGAAACCGAGCAAAAGGCGTATGGAATACACCTTGACAACATAAAGACCAATCCATTGTTGCGTTCGGGCTTGCTGCTTGCTGGGGCTTCCAATACCATTAGTGGTTATGTAGAAGCTACTTCGGATGAAACTGTATCGGATATAATCAGTGCCCTGGAGTCAGGCGATGGCATTCTCACTGCTTATGAGGTAATGAATATGGATTTGGCCGGCACCGACCTTGTGGTGCTAAGTGCCTGTGAAACAGGGTTGGGAGAAATAAAAAATGGTGAGGGGGTATACGGGTTACAAAGGGCATTTCTGATAGCTGGCGCGCAAAGTATCGTGATGAGCCTGTGGCGAGTAGATGACACGGCCACCCAAAAGCTTATGCAGTATTTTTACGAACGCTGGACAGGGGGCAGTGATAAATATACAGCTTTTATACAGGCTTTGCGTTCGTTCAAAGAGGAGTATCCCGAGCCTTATTACTGGGGCGGCTTTGTTATGGCTGGGCGGTAAATAATTTGTATAAAAAGAAAGTCCTTCTTGAGCGGCACTGCAAAGAATATATATTTCATGCTAAGAGCTTGGTAATCAATATTTGACTTCAAATAAGTATGAGGATCAAAGAGCATGACAGGTTATACAAAAGGGAACAAAAAAAACAGGCACTCATGAAAATTCATGAGTGCCTGATCGTTACAATTTCATCGTGTGAGCCCCCAGTCGGATTCGAACCAACGACCTACTGATTACAAGTCAGTTGCTCTGGCCAGCTGAGCTATGGAGGCTTTGCTAAATGCGTGGGCAAAGATAGCAGACTCGTATTTAATTTTCAAAGCAAGCCGGCCGAAATAAAATATTTTTTATCTTAAATATCCCGCAATACCCTGAGTTGCTGTTTCAACTTGCTCAGTTCCTCCTCTGCCTTCTCTATTTTCTTACTAAATTCTGCCTTTAGCTTGTCAGCCTGCTTGGAATCGGCGAAAAAGTCGAGGTTGTTTTTCCATACCGAAAGGTCGTCTTCCAGCTTGGATATTTGCTTGCGAACGGCCATTTTCTTGTTGCCTACTTTTCGGTTTGCATGCGGGCTGTTTTTTAGCTTACTGAACTGCAAGTTAAATTTTATGTCTTGCTTTTCGGTATCGTCCAGCCCTTCTACTCCGGCCAAAAACTTATCCACTGCTTCTTCATGTCGTTTTTGTATGGATTTGATTGCTTTTTTTGGTACAAAGCCTATCTCCTGAAAAGCTTTGTTTAATTCCATCAGGGTATCCACGTCATCCGGTGATGTTGTAGCCAGCTTTTCAATTTTTTCACAAATTTCCTGTTTGGCCTTCAGGTTTTCGGCATAATCTTTTTCTTCTTCACGGAAGGCAGTCCGGCGGTTGTTGAAAAATTCGTCACAAGCGGCTTTGAATTTTTTATATACAGCTCCTCTCTGTTTTTCCGGAACAGGGCCAATGTCTTTCCAGTCTTGTTGTAATTTCTTTAGTTCATTAGCTGTATTGCGCCAGTCGGTGCTTTCTTTCAGGGATTGGGCCCGGGCAACCAGTGCTTCTTTTTTTTCCAGGTTTTCTTCACGCTGCCCATCCAGTTTTTTGAAGAATTGCGACTTGTTGCCAAAAAACTTTTTAAAAGAAGACCAAAACGCTTTGTTTACTTCTTTGGCCTGTTCCCGGGGCATGCTTCCTATGGCTTCCCATTGGGTTTGGAGTTCCCTTATTTCTTTGGTTTTTTCATTCCATTCCTTAATACTATCACTGTCGAAATCAGTAAAAGGCTTTGTTTTTTCAACAAGTTCCAGTTTTGCCTGCAAGTTTTGCTGACGTTCTTCTTTCAGTTCATCCACAAATGCCCTTCGCCGTACGTGAATAGCATCTGAGGCAGCCTTGAATCTTTCCCAAAGCGGTTCTTGCTCTTCTTTGGGTACCGGGCCTACGTGCTTGTATTCTTCGTGCAGGTTATCCAGTTCTTTGATAGCCTCTTTGATATTTTCATTGTCTACCAGGCTTTCGGCCCTTTCGCATAAATGCCGCTTGGCTTCCAGGTTTTTCTTACGGTCTAGTTCCTTTAGCTCATAATAAATGCTGATGTTGTCGTAAAACCGGTACACCAGGGCATTGTAGTTTGCCCACAGGTTTTTTGCATATTTTCTATGTGCAGGACCAAGTGACTTCCATTCTTCCTGTATTGCCTTGAGCTGGCTGATGCTTTGGTTGGTTTCTTCGCTGTCTACCAGGTGCCGTAGCTTTTCTAACAAGGCCTGTTTGGCTTGTAAATTAGCTTCTTTGTCAGCTTCAAGTTCGGAAATATGCTTTTTCTTTCTTTCTTTTAGTTTCTTATAGGCTTCATGAAAACGGGCAGATAATTCATCACCCTTATAATCAAAACCATCTTTTTCACCTCCTTCTGCCAGGTATTTTTCAAAGGCAGTGTTGCGCTCTTCCTTTTCAATTTCATCAAAGTAGGTTTTGATTTCTTTCAGCTTGCGGTCGGCCGGAAGGATGTCTGTTTCTTTCAACAAATCTTCGGTGGCTTTAACCAACTGCTTTTTAGAGAAATGGCTGTAGTCTATGTGTTCATCCTCATCTTCTTCATCTTCATGGGTGTCATCATCATCTGTAGCGTCATGTGTGTCTTCATGGCTTGTATGAGAAGTTTTTTCAGAAGTGTCTTCGGCTTTGGCAGGGATTTTTTCAGTATCAGAAGAACCGGTTTCTTCAGGCTCAGCATTCGCAATGCTAATTTGCCCGGTTTTGGTTTCTTCTTCTGGCAGTGGAATACTTTCATTTTCCTCTTCTGGCTTTTGCCCTTCTGAAGATACGGGCAAAGCCTCGCTGTCAGGTGTTGTGTCAGCGGGGGCTTCAACCTTTTCGTTACCCTCTGCAGGCTCACTTTTTTGTTCAGAGGCAGGTTGGTTTTCCTGATCCTGGCCCTGTTTCTCTGCTGAAACATCTTTTGCAGTGGCTTTTTCTTTTTCTTCTTTCTGTTCTTCCTGTTCCAAAGCAATGCTACTTTGCTCTTCCGGTCTTTTGTTATCTGCTTCTTCCGGCATAACTTTATTATTCATGTCCCTGTATCTCGATTAGCTTAATAAATAAGTGCTAATCCACAAATTTAACAAAATATTTAACATTTAATTGAGGCGTGGGTCTGTTGGGTAGTTTGAGATAACCCGATACTCCCCACCCATACTTTTTAATACAGACCGCCACAAATTGTCAGGTGATAAATCGAATACCTGTTCAGGTGTTGCATTGTTATAAATAATCCATGAGTTTTCTTCAATCTCTGACTCGAGCTGACCAGGCCCCCAACCCGAGTATCCGATGAAAAACCTGAAATCATCAGGGTTGATTTTCTTTACATTGATAAAGGATAAAAGCTGGTCAAAGTTCCCTCCCCAGTATAAACCATCATTCACAGTTCTGTAATCTGAAAAGATATTGTTGGTTTTATGAATAAAATGCAGCGTATCTTGCTGTACGGGACCACCGGTATAGAGCGGGGTCTCAAACCCCTGCGCCTCATCCAATACATCTTCCAGCTTGAGCAATGAGGGTTTGTTCAATACAAATCCGAGGGAGCCTTCTTCATTGTGTTCGCACAAGAGTATGACAGTTCTTTCAAAGTTAGGGTCAGGCAGGTAGGGTTCTGAAATCAGTAAACCGCCTTTGCTTATGGAAAATTTCTTTGACATAGCTTAGCAAGTTTTATGGATATGTTTTCCTGATATAGTTAAACTAAAAATATTGCTAAAAGTTGATAAATTTACTATTTATCATGCAACGTTGAAAAAGTTGAAACTATATGGAGTATAGATTTTTTCCTGAATTGATAAGGAAAAAGAGGTTATGAAAGTTTTTCAGTAAGGTTAGGGATGGTAAAGGTGAAGACAGAACCCTGGGTGGGGACAGAGGCTACCTTGATAGTTCCTTTGAGCTTATTGAGGGCTTCTTTTACAATATACAGCCCCAGCCCGGAGCCAAAAGATTCGGGCGAAGCCTGATAGAACATATCGAATATGTTATCAATGTATTTTTCTTCTATGCCAATGCCATTGTCTTCAAAACGGAAAACACCTTCTTTTTCTGTGATTTTTATATCAATGGCAAGGAAAGGGTGGGGGCGGGTAAGGTCATGGTATTTAACGGCATTGGAAATTACATTTCTGAAAATAATATTGAGCCGGCTATAATCGCTGAAAAAGGGTGTCGTATTTTCTGTTTTGACCACAAAATCTATTTTTCCCGTGTTTTCATGATAACTCAGCGTTTGGATCACATCGTCAATCAGTTCTTTAAACTCAATTTTTTCCAGGTCGATGGTAAGGCGGGCATTGCGGGAATAATCGGTAATGTCGTGGATGTACCTGTCCATTTTTTTCAGGCTGGATTCCATCAAATTCAGGTACTTTATTTTTTCTTCTAAGTCATCTGTAATCCTGGTGATATTGATAAGCCCCAACGTAGAAGCCAGTGGGGCCCGCAGGTCGTGTGAGGCACTGTACACAAAGTGGTCAAGTTCTTCATTGGCTTTTTCCAGTTCGGTGTTTTGCTCTTTTAACCTCTTCGAGGCAGTTACATTGCGGGTAATCATGGTGATGCCTGCAAAACTGCCTGAAATATCTTTACGCGCCAGCACAAATATTTTGTAATGATCCGGCGACTGTTCTTCTTTATTCCTTTCCAGGGTATATTCAAACTCATGTTTTATCTGCGTAGTGCAAACAATCCGTATGGCTTTATCCAGCTTCTGGATGAAAGAGTCTGCAAATATCTCCTGATAGGCTTTTCCAACCAGGGCGTCGTTGGCGTATTCAATAAAGTAATCTTTGTTTTTTTGCTGGTTGGTAGTGACCAACAGGCCATTTTTATCGAATACATAAACTGACTCACTCATTCCTTCCAGGGTAGATTTCAGTTCTTCTTCCCGTATGCTTAATTTGATTGCGAGTTGTTTCTTCTCATCATGTTCACGTGCAGAAACGATAATTTGTCCTATCTCTTCCTCCTCATTTTTAATAGCCGTACTCAAAGCCTCCAGCCATACATAAGTATGGTCTTTTTTGAGTACCCTGAACTCAACCAGCGCCCTGTCTCGCAGAAAAAAGTTGGAATGCCCACTGGACAAAAACAAGCTGGTATCTTCAGGGTGTATATACCTGAAAATAGATTTTCCCGAAACTTCTGCTGTGGTATAACCAAGGATATGCTCCACAGAGGAAGCCATGTAGGATATGATGCCGTTGGGGGTGAGCAGGCATGCCAAATCCCCAATATTTTCTCCCAATGTTTGTAAATGCTCATAATGTAATGAGTGACTTTTTTCAGTAGCGGTATTAATTTTGTCGGCAGTGTGGAAAAGAAGGGGTGAAGACTGTGCTTCGTTTTTGGGAGTACTTCGTTTAGTGGCCAGTTGCTGAAAATCTTTTAGTAAGATGGAAAAAGATTGATATAGCTCAAAATAATCATCATCTGTGGAAAGCTTGGGTGCCTGAAAGTCAAAATGATCTCCCCAAAGTATTTGCCCTACGGTAGAATTAAGATGTGAAAGGCGTTGCTTTTGGTAAGTTTTCAATGTTGCATTTTCCTCCTTGAGCTGGGACACCATTGCTATGAGGTCTTCTTTTGAAGCTTGCTGCAAGTCTACCGAACTGCTTGCAGATGGCGTTTTGGCCTCGTTTTCTTGCTGCTCTGTTTTACTTACACCCATACATTCAAGAATAGCGGCTTTCAGGGTAGGGGAAAAACTTACATTTTTGCGGTAGGCGGTATTAAATAGGGTATACAATGTACGGTCAGCATGTGGCAGGATGAGATGAGTGCTGATACGTGCAGCTTCCAGCGCTTTATCCGATTTTTTGATTTTATTACGGGTTTGCCTGGAAATAAGCAGGAGCTTTCTCAGGTCTTCAATGTAATAGTACCTGGTTATGTTAGTTTCTTTCAGCACCTCTCCAATGAGAGTGTAAGTTGCCGTGGCATCAGCCGTTGACATTTTTCCTTGCAATCTGGAGAGGAGGATGTTTTCGCCCATCAAAAACAGGCGGGCTGTAAAGGATTCATTTTTACTTTTGTATTCCCATGCTGAGTGGTGTTGAATATTAATACTAACCCCATTTATGGAAACTTGCTTTTGTTGGGGAATGAAGTGAATGAGATAATCATCAAAAGGCTCTTCTTGCTGATTAAAAGAGAACAAAGAATTTTTTTCTATCGTTTGCTCCTTATGATTTAGTATATCCATTCGAGTGTAATTACCTTATATCTTGTTCTTTCTTATTATTCAGTGATGAATATGTTTCATTCATACTGATTACTCCACAGAAAATTTCACAAATAGAAGTGAGAGTAAAAGGATTATCCATTTAACAAAGTACATTAAGGAAACTGAAATATTATAAAAATAAGAGCCTCTTGCAAAAAAGGCCCCTTTCCTTCAGAGTTTTCAGATGTAATCTATACCGGATAAATGTTATACTTCTTGCCAGTAGGTGTGTGCTTTATTAAAGTTGTACCGGCAGGTTTTTTTTATGTGATAAAAAGATAACTTACTCAAGTGTTTTTTGTTGATCCGCAGCAATTAATAAAAAAATAATTTTGCTTTGAATATTTTAGTCTTATACAATATTAATATTATTTAAGTTATATCTTATATACTATAATTATAGTTTAATAAAAATAATACAGCGTTTAACTAACCCTAGTCATACTGCTAGGCTTTTACAGCTAAGGAAAGTGAAAACGATAAACAGCTGTTTTTATACCATTTAGGGCGAAAAGAACACAGATGTAAGGCATAACATAAGTTAATATATTTTTTATATTAGCTGTAGCGCTCCCAAAAGCATATTTCATCACCATCAGTAATTGACATGAAAGTTTATTTTACAGGTTTTTGGCTGAAGCAAGAAAGCATGGTATGCTCATGCGATAAGGAAATACTTTAGCAAAAAATGGTAATTCTTATGGAAATCAAACAAGTTAAGGAGACATGTTTATACGTAAAAGATCTGGAACGAAGTAAAAAGTTCTATCATGATATATTGGGCTTGCAGGTATACAGCATGGTAGAAAACAGGCATGTTTTTTTCAAGGTAGGGCCGTCTATGTTATTGTGTTTTCAGCCGGAAGTGACCAAAGCAGAGAAAAACCTGCCACCACATTTTGCCTATGGCATACAGCACATTGCTTTAGAAGTAAGTCCGGATACCTACACAAAGTGGAAAGCGGCATTGCAACAGAAAGGAGTAGCCGTTATCCATGAACAGCACTGGAAAGCATCGCTATATTCTTTGTATTTCAAAGATCCTGACGGGCACTTGATTGAGATTGTACCAGAAGGAATTTGGGATTAACTTCTAACCTTATTTATTGCTCATAACTTCCGGAGAAGCTTCCCTGAATGGAAAATCCTGAAATATCTTATCTACTGTTTTTATGATCTTTTTCTTTGTTTTGTCAGGCTTTTTCTTCAAAGGCTGTTTTTCAGCACCATACCAAACGATCTTATTGGTTTCAACATCAATCATCTCCAGGAATAGTTTTCTGTCTTTCCGTTCATTGTATCCGGGACGCTCGTTATATCGATAAGGGTCATAGAAAGGGTCGTAGTAACCTCGCCGGCCAGGGTAGGTGTTGTAATTATTGTTGTAAGATTTTTCTACATTTACCTCAACGGTATAAACAATATAAGCATCAGGCTGATCGCTTTGTTGTAATCCAAAACTTTCCAGTTTTTGGTGAAGAGCATCTTCTATCATCACCTTGTGCATTTTGCTGATATCACTTTGGTATTGCCGGTCCCACTCATCATATAGCTTAATCTGATAGGTTTGATAAGTGCTTTTTGAAGGTGATTGCTGAGCCCATCCGGCACTGTATATTACGGTTGTTAGCCAAAAGGCAATGGCGATTTTTTTTATTGCTGGTTTCATTCTCTACTTAGCTTTAGGTATATAACAACGAAATATGGACAAAAAATTATATGCAAGACTTGTTTCTTATACAAGTAATGGGTCAATGTCTAAGCAGCACTTAGTAATTTAGGCTGATTGGTGCTAAATATCTCAAAAAAATATATATTTGAGAGAGAAGTAAGATAAATTTGTTTTATTCTTCTTAAGTACTTATTAAGGCAGAAAATATGAAGAATTCAGAAAAGAAAACCTCACAAAAACCCAACCAGCATGCACCCCTGAAAAGTTTGGAAGATTGGGAAGATTTTGTCGTATCCCGGTATCCTGAGCCAGACAAACCAGCGAAGGAAAAAGAAGATTATCGTAATTATGACGATCCTGCAAGAGATACAGTAAAAGAATTTTACCTGCAAAACCATACCCATCAAACTTACGATTTTGTGATGTCTAAAGAACAGGAGTTTCTTTCACTGAATCGAAAACAAATGACCATTTGGGAAGCATTGGAGTTTTTGAATACTTTGGTAGATGACTCAGATCCTGATATAGACTTATCGCAATTAGACCATTTGTTGCAAACGTCTGAAGCAATTCGTGCTGATGGGCACCCCGATTGGTTTGTGCTTACCGGCCTGGTTCACGACCTGGGCAAGGTGCTCTGTTTGTTTGGCGAACCACAATGGGCTGTTGTGGGTGATACCTTTCCGGTAGGCTGCCGGTATTCTGATAAAATTGTATATCCTGAATTTTTTGAAAAAAACCCTGATTTTCAGGAAGAAAAATACCAAAGCAAATTTGGAATATATGAAGAGGGCTGTGGCTTGCGCAACGTACACATGTCGTGGGGGCACGATGAATATTTATACCATGTAACCAAAGATTACCTGCCAGAGGAGGCTTTGTACATGATCCGCTATCATTCATTTTATGCAGCCCACCGGGAAGGGGAATACGATTACCTGATGGACGACCACGACCGGGAAATGTTCGGGTGGGTCAAAAAATTCAACCCCTACGATTTGTATTCCAAAACAGAAATACAACCTAATTGGGAAGAATTACAGCCTTATTACGAGGAACTGATTAATAAATATTTGCCGGGGAAGTTGAGGTTTTAAAGAATATTTATTCCAACTCATCAATATACGCCCCTTCCGGCATGGCAAATAAACTTTGGTCCGGTGCTTGTTTGCTAAAGCGTACATTTCTGAACTCAGTTTCTTTTCGCTTTTCACCCAGCGCACCGTTCTTCCATTGGTAAGAGGTCATTTTAGCAGGTACTAAAAGTCCATCAACTTCTTGCAAAGCATCGAATGACCTGGCATTGAATTTTTCCTTGGCTTCCCCACTAAAGTAAGTAACTGTGTAGAGCAGCAGCTTAAGTTTGTGGGTTTCGGGGCCGGCATAGGTGAGGTAATAATCTTCAGGCGCATCCCCAACATTGCTTCCGAAAGATGTTTTTACCACTTGGTAGGTATCGTCTTTAAACACCCTTGGTTCCAGCATTTCATGGTGAGTGCCCGGATCGGCCAATACGAAAGGAATGCCAAAAAAGTAGAATTGTAGATTATGATAAAACCGTGCTGAATTGCCGGAATACGCCGATTTATCGGGCGTAACCCACACCTCTTTACCATCAAAGCCAATAGTATATTGCTCGTTGGTAATGCGTACCTTTCTTGTTTTCAGGTCAATTAACTGGTGGTCAACAAACTCACCGTTTACATATAAATCGTATTCTACCTGGTGGTATTTATTCCAGGTATTCAGCCCACCATGTGCTTCAAGAACAGCTTCTAACGAGGCAGGAGGGCTTTTTTTTACAGGCTCATTTATTTCTTCTTGTTGTGATTGCTGCGATGAACAGCCCAATAATATGAAAACAGATAGTAAAAAGGGTAAAATGATATATGATAGTTTTATCATGAATACTATATTAAAGCGTGAAAAAAATTACTTTTCGAGTCAAATTTATCTATGGGGTGGGGGTGGCTTCATATAATAAATACTGTTTGTCATCTTTACGGCTTCAGACAAGGTTTGGTTTGCTGGCAATTAGCCGTAGATCCCATAAAAATGAAGTAATGAATAGATAAGAATTTCAAATAATTTCTTTTGTTTTTTTATCATAACTCACAAAAAGTGTCCTTTTTTTCATTAGAAACGCAATAAAGCGTATATTGTATTAAAATTTTATCACATATTGAAATGTAATAAATTTATGATTTAATGAATTATTTTTCTAAATTTAAATTTCTATTGAATATTAGTAACAATTTTTCAAGTTTTGGTTTAAATAATTTAAATTCTATTCAATTATGCGGGTAAAACTACTGACCTATCTGGTTTTATTTTCATTCGTTCATGTTTACGCACAAGATCAAATTAACTGGCCGGAAGATCCGGAAAAAAAATCTACTGCTGAAGAGAAAATAGCATTATATACCGATGCTATGCGGCTCAAGCAATACGCACAAGCTGTTGAGCCTTACCAATGGTTGCTCACAAACACCCCTGAACTTAGTGAGTCTATTTACATCAATGGGGTGAAGATTTATGAAGAACTGGCTGAAAAGGAAACAGATGCTGCGAAAAAGAAAGCATACGAAGACAAAATCCTGGAGCTATATGACCAACGCATTGAGTATTATAGTGATAGTAAAGCTGATGTTTTAGACAGGAAGGCCTATTCTGCTTACAAATTTTTTAAAGATGACAAAAGCAGGTACGAAGATTTGTACAACCTGTTTGAAGAAACCATTGAATTGAATGGTAATGATGTTGGCATTAATACCCTGGTAGCGTACATGGATGTAATGCGTCGATATAAACTAACCGGCGGCAATTTAACAGATGGTGATGTATTAGAGCGTTACGATGAGGTAAATCGAATCATTGACGCGAAAATACAACGGGGTGAAAGTGAACAAACCCTTGAAAAAACCAGGGGGTATGTAGATAAGCTGTTAACCGCTATGGTAACCGTTGATTGTGATTTTATTGAGAACAAACTGGGAAACAAACTCGCCGAAACTCCTGAAGATTTACAATTGGCCAAAAAAATCATGGGATTATCACTCAGCGCCAGTTGTACAGATAATCCGGTATTTTTGCAGGCAGCCAAAACGGTGCAGGAAAAAGAACCTACGGCGGGCATTGCAAAGATTATTGCTGTAAAAAGCTCAGCAGATGAGGACTACGAAACAGCTGATAAGTATTACACCCAGGCGCTGGAACTTGCCGAAGAAGATACGAAAAAAGCCGATATCCACTATGATATGGCTACGATGTACCGTAAACGTGGACAAAGAAGTACAGCACGTAACCACGCTTTAGAAGCAGCCAGCCTCGATCCGTCAAGGAAAGAAGCTTATAAACTGGTAGGGGATATGTACCTCAATAGTGCAGAAGAATGTAGGAAAGGTGAAAACAGGGTTGAGGACCGGGCCGTGTACCTGGCTGCCTATGAAATGTATAGGAAAGCAGGTGATGCAGCCATGATGGAAGCTTCCCGTGCTCAGTTTCCTTCAATGGAAGAAATGTTTGAGTTGGACATGAAAGAAGGAGAAACCGTCAATGTAGGGTGTTGGATCAACGAAACTGTTACCCTGCAAAGAAGGCCGGATACGAATCCTTGATTGTAAATTATTTCAACAGCATTGATATTGAAAAAAGCGGATAAGTTAAACTTGTCCGCTTTTTTCGTTTATATGATTACAGGGAGGAGGCTTTGTAAGGTTGCCATATCTCCCTTATTCTGGTAGAATCTAAGACCATTGTATTGCCTGTTTCAGGATCGGTCTCAATTTTTTTGATATAGCCCTCATGAAGCCAATTTCCATCCTCGATCTTCATTGAGAATGGAAGCGAAGTACCCACCTGCTGCGATCCGGTAGGGTGCATAAATCGTATGTTTTCAGTGTAATTACTGCCATTTAGCGAATAAGTGCCCCCTCCTTCAAAAGTAACTTCATCGCCTTCGGCATTGTATTTAACAAATACAAAATGAGTAGGGGTAATGTGTTTAATATAACCCACAAAATCAGGATAATCAGACCAGGTTTGTTGGCCTGGTTCCATATAAGAAACCAATTCCCAGGTGCCTGTCAGTGAAAGATCATTGTTAGCCTCAAAATTGTTTGTCTCTGCCCTTTCCCATATTTCTTCAATTTTTGTAGAATCTATTACGACCATTTCTCCCGTTTCTGCATCAAATTCCAGGGTTTTGGCATATCCGGTATGATACCATTTATCGTCTTCCATTTTTACTGTAAAAGGAATGGTTTGGCCTAAAATATCAGAACCCGGTGGATAGAAAAACTGAATATCTTCCACATATGTATCCCCAATGCGGGTGTATGTACCACCACCTGTACCATTCATTACATCAGTTTCTGTATTATAGGAAAGCCAGGTGAAGTGCGTAGGGGTAATGTGTTTCTGATATATGATGTGGTCAGGGTACTGGCTCCAGGCAGTATCTCCATTGGCATGGTCTACGTAAGACACCAGTTGCCAGGACCCTTCCAGTTGTGGGGAGGGGCCACTGAATGAAGTTTGTTCAAGCGCTTTATTGGTTGTGCAGCCAGAAAAAAAATAGACTGAAAGTATTGAAACAAGAAAAAAAGCTTTGTTCATGGTCGATGATTTTATCATAAACATTTGGTAATTGTATGTGATTGGAAATATGCATTACTTACAAAGCCGGTACCCCACCGTAAGGCTCCCAAATTTCCTGTATGAGGGTTGAGTCGGTGGCTACCATTTCTCCGGTAGTACTATCAGTTTCCATGGTATATATATACCCGCTCAGGTGCCATTGCCCGTCTTTTAGTTCTTTTGTAAATGTATGAGAGGCACCCAGCCGATTGGCTTCTGTAGGATATTCTGTATTGATATTTTCAATATAGGTATCACTTTCAAGGCCATAAGTGCCACTCAATTCAAACATGAGTTCGTCCCCATCTTTATTGTATTTGAGCACTACAAAGTGTGTAGGTGTAATGTGCTTGATATATCCTACAAATTCAGGGTACTCTGTCCAGGCTTGTTGATTGGCATCCATATAAGAAACCAATTCCCAGGTGCCTACCAGTGAAAGGTCATTGTTTGCCTCAAATCCATGCGCTTCTACCCTTTCCCATATTTCTTCAATTTTCGTGGAATCTACCACTTTCATTTCTCCGGTTTCGGCATCAAATTCCAAATCTTTTGAATAGCCGGTATGATACCATTGTCCGTCTTTCATTTCTACTGAGAAAGGAATGGTTTGCCCAAGAATGCTGGAGCCCGGCGGGTAAAAAAAATGAATGTCTTCCACATAATTATCTCCTTGAAAGGTGTACGTTCCGCCACCTGTACCGGTCGTTCTTTCCGCTTCCTTGTCAAAACCAAGCCAGGTAAAGTGAGTGGGAGTAATGTGCTTTTGATAAATCATATTATCTGCAAGCTCACTCCATGTGGTATCACCATCAGCATGATTGATGCGGGAAACCAGTTGCCAGGAACCCTCCAGTACGTCCTCGCCTAAAGTAACGTTTTCTGCAGACTTATCAGCGGAGCATCCAGAGAAGAAAATTACAAGTGTGGTTGAGAGTAGGAAGAAAGCATTTTTCATGATTATTAATTTTTGTTTAATAAAACACCCTGTCTTATGAAGATGTTGAAATAGCTACTACCTAATTTACGTGAATTTTAACAGAATACAAATTAACAAGGGGGTTACTGAAATGAAGTAAACGGGATTTTTTCACCGTTTATTTATTACCTGAAAAAAATAGGATTTTTTGACTATTACTTTTATTATCAGAAGGAGGTTTTAATAGAAAAGCCCAAAATTATAACAGCCCCTCATCGGCAAAGCTGAGAAAGCCTGCGTCGGCAAAAATGAGATGGTCTAACACGGGCAAATCGAGCATTTTTCCACTTTCGGTAAGCTTTCGGGTAAGTTTCATATCTGCTTCGCTGGGCTTCAGGTTACCCGAAGGGTGGTTGTGGATAAGGATAATAGAACTTGCCAGGTTTTCCAGGGCTTTTTTAAATATGAGCTTAGGGTCGGCCACCGTGCCGGAAACTCCTCCCTGGCTGATAGATTCTTTTTTGATAACTACGTTGGCCCGGTTAAGCATAATAATCCAGAACTCTTCCCGGGGTTGGTCCCACAAATGTGGGCGCATCAGCTCATAAACGTCCTGGGCACAGGTGATCTTTTCTTTTTTGACAGGCTCTGAATTTTTGCGTCTTCTGCCCAACTCCAGTGCGCTCACAATGCTGATGGCTTTGGCTTCTCCGATGCCCTTGAATTTTTGTAAATCCTTTACCGAAAGCTTTGCCAATTCGTGCAGATTATGGTTTGCATCTTTCAGAATTAGTTTAGCTACATCCACTGCGCTGAGCGACTTTGTACCGGAGCCAATCAGGATGGCTATCAGTTCAGCATCCGAAAGGGCCGCTTTCCCTTTTAACAATAGCTTTTCCCTGGGGCGGTCTTCCTCAGCCCAGCTCAGTATTCCATTTTCCCTTACACTCGATGGCATAACATCTGATGTTTTGATGAACAACCCTGAAAATAAGCAAACCCCTGAAAAGCAAATAAGCAAAAAACTACAAAGAAGTATGATGTAAGAAAGTGGGCGAGTTTAACGGCAGGAAAATAAAAAAGCCCTGTATCATGAGTACAGGGCCTAAAAATCATTACTAAAAAATGCTTACTTCATGGCATTTACCATCTTGGCCAGCTTAGCCTTTTTGTTGGCCGCATTGTTTTTATGGATAATGTTTTTCTTGGCCAGCTTATCAAGCATAGAAGATACCTCTTTGTACAACTTTTCTGCTTCAGCCTTGTCTTCAGTTTCCCGAAGTCTTTTCAAATAAGTACGGGTCGTTTTTAACTGGTACTTGTTACGCACCCGCTTAGTTTCGTCAGACCTGATCTTTTTTAATGCAGATTTATGATTAGCCATTGCTTAAAATTCTTAATATAATGTGTTTTTTTTACCACTTTCTTCAAAAGAGATGCAAATTTATCGTATTTCAGGTGAATTACAAATGCTTTGCCGGATAAATATGAGGGTTTTGCTCAACTAAAAAAGCACCATACTTAAAATGCCACCCAGCATGATAAATTTGCACAGGCTGCTAAGGTAAGAAAATTCATGCTGTGTATCAGCTTTTACAAGCCGAACAACAAAAAAACCAATAGGAATGAGCAAAGTAAGAAAATAAATAACAAGGAGCCAGTTGCCCAGTACAATGGATACGAAGAAAAGCATGCATGTGAAAAGGACAATCATTAAGTACAAAAGGTTTTTGGTGCGGGCTATCCCCCAAATGATGGGCAAGGTTTTACAACCAAAAGTGGCATCCCCTCTCAGGTCTTCCATGTCTTTGATGATTTCACGTACCAATGAGATAGAGAATGCAAACAGAGCATAACTGTTTACTAATAAATAGCTGGTATCATAATAAATAGCTACTACACTGATGGCCAGCCCGCTGAGCATAGCAATAATGAAATTGCCGATAAAAGGCAGGCGTTTCAGAAGATTAGAGTACAGCCATAGCAAAAAAGCTGATACAAGATGGATGATGCCCACAGTAAGCGAAAGATAGAAACCTATCATGATGCCGGTAAAGTTCAGCAGAATATGTATCGCCATCACAATACGCCTTTTTACTACCTTACCCACCACCACCCGGTTGGGTTTGTTGATAAAATCTATTTTTACATCATAATAATCATTAATAACATACCCTGCCGCAGCTATGAGGATGGTAGAAGCTGCAAGCAGGAACAGTTTATAGTCTGTTAAATACCGGAACCAGTTAGCCGGGTTGCCAATCAAAAAAATGGCTGTTAAATACTGGGCAACAGCAATCATCACCAGATTGGGAAACCTGGTGAGCCGGGCAATTCCTGAAAATGGCAGATTGTTTGCGAAAGACCTCATGGATACTTTCATGGATAAGAAGAAAAGTTAGGAGTTACACCAGTATTTTTAATAAAAAGTTTATTCATCCTCATTTTCAAAAAAATAATCTTATCATTGCGAGATACGTACTGTTAAGTATGGTTTTTCTGAAGGAATACGAGGAATATTGTGAATATACTAATAATTTAGCAACATGAACAATACAAAAGACATATTAAACGATTTATTATCAGAACGTATTTTAGTGCTGGATGGTGCCATGGGAACCATGATTCAGCAATACGATTTACACGAAGAGGATTTCCGGGGCGAAACCTTTAAAAACCACACGCATCCCCTGAAAGGCAACAACGATTTGCTTTCTATTACCCGGCCCGATATCATCAAAAAGATCCATGCTATCTATTTTGAGGCGGGAGCTGATTTTGCCGAGACCAACACTTTTAGCTCTACTTCCATTGCCCAGGCAGACTATGCCCTGGAAGATGCAGTTTATGAACTCAATTACCAGTCGGCAAAAATTGCCAAGGAAGTAGCACAGGAGTTTACCCAAAAAGAACCGCATAAACCCCGGTTTGTGGTAGGCTCTTTAGGCCCAACCAACCGTACAGCTTCTATTTCACCCGATGTAAACGACCCAGGCTTTCGGGCTGTTACCTTCGATGAGTTGGTAGAAGCCTACACCGAGCAGGTACGCGGACTGGCAGACGGAGGCGCAGATCTGCTGATGGTAGAAACCGTGTTTGATACGCTCAATGCCAAAGCCGCGTTGTTTGCCATCAATACTTATTTGGAAGAACATGGCCTTGATATACCCATCATGGTCTCGGGAACGATTACCGATGCCAGCGGGCGTACCCTTACCGGACAAACCCCAGAAGCATTTTGGCATTCTATTTCCCATGGGAACCTTTTCAGCGTGGGGCTTAATTGTGCCCTGGGTGCCAAAGACCTTACACCCTACATCCGTACTTTGTCTAATACAGCACCTTGTTTTATCTCAGCGCACCCCAATGCCGGATTACCCAACGAATTTGGGGGATACGACCAGTCACCTGAAGAGATGGCAGCAGAAATTGAGGAGTTTGTCAAACACAATTACGTCAACATTCTGGGCGGTTGCTGCGGCACCACCCCTGATCACATCCGGGCCATCACTGATATGGCTGCCAAATACAAACCCCGGGCTACTACCAAAGAGGAAATGGCAATGGCGACTTAGCCAGAAGACGGAAGCTCGAAGTGATTTCGGCCTTCCGTCTTCAAACTTATTCCTAATAATTTGTCTTAACCCATAATCCTATAGACCTTTGTATACTTGCATACTGCCGTATGAGGGGGTACGTATGCGATATTTGTAAAAAAAATCCAATCATATTAAAATGACAGTAGTAGCAGAAGGGAAAGAAAGAAAAGTTAGTAATGAGTTACCTGATTTGTACCTCAGCGGTTTAGAGCCTTTGGTAGTTAATAAAACAACCGGGTTTGTAAACGTTGGGGAACGTACCAATGTAACGGGATCCCGTAAATTTGCCCGTCTCATCAAAGAAGGTGATTACGAAACAGCCATAGAAATTGCCCGCAACCAGGTTATAAACGGTGCGCAGATCATCGATGTAAACATGGACGAGGGCATGCTGGACGGTGAAGAAGCCATGGTAAAATTCCTGAACCTGATAGCCGCCGAACCGGACATTTCACGTGTTCCAGTTATGATTGACTCATCCAAATGGAACATTATTGAAGCCGGCCTGAAGTGCGTGCAAGGCAAGTCAGTTGTAAACTCCATTAGCCTAAAAGAAGGGGAAGATACCTTCATCCACCAAGCCCGCCTCATCAAATTATACGGTGCAGCCATGATTGTAATGGCTTTTGATGAAGATGGACAGGCCGACAACTACGAAAGAAGAATTGAAATTGCCCAGCGCTCTTATGACATCCTTGTCAACAAAGTGAAATTTCCGGCCCAGGACATTATCATGGACCTGAACATTTTTCCAGTAGGGACTGGCATTGATGAACATAAAAATTATGCCCTTGACTTTTTCAAGGCTACCCGGTGGGTAAAAGAAAACCTCCCTGGCGTTAAAGTTAGCGGTGGGGTAAGTAATGTGTCTTTCTCTTTCAGGGGCAATAACCCCGTGCGGGAAGCCATGCATTCAGCGTTTCTTTATCATGCCCAAAAAGAAGGCATGGATATGGGCATTGTAAACCCATCTATGCTGGAAATTTACGACAACATTCCCAAAGACTTGCTGGAACGGGTAGAGGATGTAATACTCAACCGCCGCGACGATGCCACCGAACGCCTGCTGGAATTTGCCGAAACCGTAAAAGGTGATGGGAAAACGGCTAAAAAAGATGATCAAAAGTGGCGCAGCGAACCCGTCAATAAAAGACTGGAACACGCCCTTGTAAAAGGAATTACCGAGTTTGTAGAAGAAGACGCGGAAGAAGCCCGCCAACAGTATGACAAAACCCTGCAAGTGATTGAAGGGCCGCTTATGGACGGGATGAATGTGGTAGGCGATTTGTTTGGTTCTGGTAAAATGTTTTTGCCGCAGGTAGTAAAAAGCGCGCGGGTAATGAAGAAAGCCGTAGCGTACCTGTTGCCCTTTCTGGAAGCTGAAAAAGAAGAAAATGACGCTAAAAACGCTGGAAAAGTGTTGATGGCTACCGTAAAAGGCGACGTACACGATATCGGAAAAAATATTGTGGGCGTGGTGCTGGCCTGTAACAACTTTGAGGTAGTTGACATGGGCGTGATGGTGCCCACCGAAAAAATCCTGGAAAAAGCGAAAGAAGAAAACGTAGACGTCATCGGCCTGAGTGGGCTCATTACACCTTCCCTCGATATTATGATTGAAGTGGCTGAGTCTTTACAGGAAAGTGGTATTAAAACCCCATTGCTTATTGGAGGGGCTACTACTTCCCGCCTGCATACCGCCTTGAAGATTGCCCCACAATACGGAGGATCGGTGGTGCATGTGCTGGATGCTTCCCGTTCGGTACCGGTGGTGAGTAACCTGCTCGGTAAAGAAACCAGGGATAAATATATTCAAAGTATTGACGAAGAATATGAAACCCTCCGCGATAAATACCACGGAAAGAAGAAAAAGAAGACTTTTGTGCCCCTTGACTTAGCCAGGGAAAATAAGTTCAAAATAGACTGGGAAGCCACGAATATTACCAAACCCAAATTTTTGGGTGTAAAAGCCTTTGATGATTATTCCCTGGAAGAAATCAGAAATTATATTGACTGGACGCCCTTCTTCCAAACCTGGCAGCTTTCGGGCAAATACCCAAAAATATTTGAAGATGAAGTGGTAGGCGAACAGGCCAAATCTTTATACCAGGATGCCCAGGCCATGCTGGATAAAGTTATCAGTGAAAAACTATTTCAGGCCAAAGGGGTTATTGGCTTTTTTCCGGCCAATACAGTGAATGACGATGATATTGAACTTTATTCATTTAATGGGGAAAAAGAAAACCGAAGTGAGGTAATGGCTTCCCTGCATCATTTGCGACAGCAAACCAAGCGGGCGCCGGGTAAACCTTATCTATCCCTGGCCGATTTTATTGCACCCAAAGAAACCGGAAAGGAAGATTATATTGGTGCTTTTGCCGTAACTACGGGCATTGGCTGTGCCGAACTGGCCAAAAAATATGAGGCAGACCATGATGATTACAACGCTATCATGGCAAAGGCCATTGCCGACCGCCTGGCCGAAGCCTTTGCCGAAATGATGCACGAAAAAGTACGTAAAGAATATTGGGGATATGCCACAGACGAGAAGCTTTCCAATGAAGACCTGATCAAAGAATCGTACAAGGGTATTCGTCCGGCTCCCGGATATCCAGCTTGCCCTGAACATACCGAGAAAGGTACGTTATTCCAATTGCTAGATGGTGAGAAAAACGCAGGCATCACCCTTACCGATAGTTATGCCATGTTTCCGGCAGCAGCAGTGAGTGGCTGGTACTTTTCACATCCTGACTCCCGGTATTTCGGCATTTCAAAAATTGATACTGACCAGGCCGAAGATTATGCGAAACGCAAAGGCATGGATATAAAAACCGCTAAAAAATGGCTGGGGCCTAGCCTGGAAGATTAACAAAAATACCCCTTATTTTAAGGAGTGCTATTAATCAACTTAATGGGCGCTAAATTAGGAGTTTAGCGCTTTTTTATTATATAGGGGTGGATATTTTTTACCGAAATAGGAAAATGACAAAACTCAAACAAAGAAAATATACCCAATTTGATTTTCACCCGGTCGTATTCTCGGTCTCGGCACTGCTGATTCTTATGTTTATTGTAGTTACCCTGGCATACCACGACCAAATGCTGGATGTATTTACAAAAATTCAGGAAAGCATATCCGACGGGGCAGGGTGGTTCTTTGTGCTTTGTGTCAATTTATTTCTGGTTTTCTCAATTTACCTTGCCTTTGGCCCTTTTGCTAAGTTAAAGTTAGGCGGAAAGGATGACAAACCCGAGTTTAGTACGTTGGGTTGGTTTTCTATGCTTTTCAGTGCAGGCATGGGCATAGGTTTGCTCTTTTGGAGCGTGGCCGAGCCTATCTATCATTTCTCTAACCAGCCCATAGCGCAGGCAACAAATGCGAGTGCCGCCAAAGAAGCCATGGGTTTTACTTTTTTGCATTGGGGGCTGCATGCCTGGGGTATTTATGCGATGGTAGGACTTGCCCTGGGTTATTTTGCCTTCAATATGAAATTGCCACTTTCCATCCGTTCAGTTTTTTATCCAATGCTTGGTGAAAAAATCCATGGGCCTATCGGCAACTTCATTGATATTTTAGCTGTGCTGGCTACTCTGTTTGGACTGGCTACTTCCCTGGGCTTTGGGGCACAGCAAATTAATGCGGGTTTGCACTATTTGTTCGGCGTTGAGATCAGTGTTACTATCCAAATACTGCTCATTTCAGCGATTACCGGAATGGCTACTACGTCCGTGGTATTGGGGCTGGATGGTGGCGTCCGCAGGCTAAGTGAGTTAAACGTACGCCTGGCGGGCTTAATGTTATTGGCCGTGTTAATTTTAGGCCCGACTTTATTCATATTAGACTCGTTCGTACAAAATTTAGGGTATTATG
The DNA here is from genome assembly GCA_965230065.1 of Cyclobacteriaceae bacterium. Lineage (GTDB taxonomy): Bacteria > Bacteroidota > Bacteroidia > Cytophagales > Cyclobacteriaceae. Next base: position 3,827,935 of record OZ245942.1, read on the forward strand.
TCCAGCATTTGCCCGAGCTGAGTTACTGGACAGAAGCCTACCAGCAAACCACCTGGCAAAATGACTGGACGATATTTTATTGGGCCTGGTGGATAGCCTGGTCGCCCTTTGTGGGGATGTTTATTGCCCGCATATCCAAAGGGCGCACGGTGAGGGAGTTTGTATTAGGGGTATTACTCGTGCCATCCCTGATTACTTTCTTTTGGATAAGCGTTTTTGGAGGGTCAGCCATCTTTCTTGAACTTGCCGGGGATGTCAAAATCGCGGCACTGGTAAACGAAGATGTAGCTACTTCATTATTCGTATTGCTTGAGCATTTCCCATTTTCCTTTATCTCATCCTTGTTAGGGGTGCTGCTCATTATTAGCTTTTTCGTTACATCTTCCGATTCCGGCTCGCTTGTGATTGATAGCATTACTGCAGGGGGCAAACTTGATGCGCCGGTAGGCCAGCGGATATTTTGGGCCGTAACCGAAGGGGCCGTAGCGGCTATTCTATTACTGGGCGGGGGGCTTCAGGCATTGCAAACCGTTACTATTACTACCGGGCTTCCCTTCGCGGTTGTATTATTGCTCATGTGCTTCAATTTGTTCAAAGCCATGAGAAAAGAATTAAAACAAAAGAATTTAGAAAAATTAACATAAAATTAACCAATGTATAATAAGCTGGTTATCAGGGAGATAGTTGTTGTTTTGTATTCAGGAATGTTTAATATATCAGCAGTGCCTTGATAAATAGCTTGCTTTTGTTAAGATATAGCAGAAGGAAATCCTAAAACTAAATCAAATATCAATTTATTATGACCAACACAAACGTAATGGACAGTAAACAAGATTTTGGAAAGGATCCGATTGAGAGGAGGGATACAGACAACTACAAAATGGAATATGTACATTCCTTTGTAGAAAAATGGGACGAACTCATCGATTGGGATGCCCGTGAGAAGGGTGAAGAAGATTTTTTCATCAGGGAATTACGTAGGCGTGGCAAGCGGAAAATCCTGGATGTGGCTACCGGAACCGGGTACCATTCCGTTAAACTGATGGATGCCGGTTTTGAAGTAACCAGTGCCGACGGGAGTCCCGATATGCTGGCAAGGGCTTTTCGCAATGCCCGTGGCCACGATCATATTTTACGTACTGTGCAGGCCGACTGGCGATGGCTCAACCGGGATGTACACGGGAAATATGATGCCATCATTTGTTTGGGTAACTCATTTACCCATTTGTTTGATGAAAATGACCGCCGTAAAGCCCTGGCCGAATTTTACTCAGCCCTCCGTCACGATGGTATCCTGATCATGGACCATAGAAATTATGATTTGATCCTTGACGAGGGTTTTAAAACCAAGCATACATATTACTATGCAGGCGAAAATGTAAAAGCTGAGCCCGAGCATGTGGATGATGGCCTGGCCCGTTTCAGGTATGAATTTCCGGATAAATCTACATTTCATTTAAATATGTTTCCTTTACGCGAAAAATATGTAAAAAAACTAATGCAAGAAGTGGGCTTTCAGCAGGTGCATACCTATGCTGATTTCCAGGAAACTTTTAAAACAGAAGATCCGGATTTCTTCATACACATTGCAGAAAAATCTTATGACAACGAAAAATAAACTTTATCATGAGTACAGAACAAGACTTAGTAAAAGTAACCCAGGATTACTACGATAGCAGTGATGCTGATTCGTTTTACTACCATGTTTGGGGAGGGGAAGATATTCACGTTGGTATTTATCAATCGGAAGATGAACCCATTTTTAATGCCAGCCAGCGGACGGTACAAAAAATGCTCTCTATGGTATCCGGCCTGGATGAAAACAGCAAAGTGCTTGATCTCGGTGCAGGTTATGGGGGTGCTGCCCGCTACCTCGCCCTGGAAACAGGTTGCAAAGTTTGGTGCTACAACCTGAGTGAGAAAGAAAATGAGAGAAATCGGGAGAAAAACCAAAAACTTGGCCTGGATAAACTCATTGAGGTACATCAGGGTAATTTTGAACAAATAAACTTTGAAGATGAAGCCTTCGATGTGATTTGGTCAGAAGATTCGCTCTTGCACAGCAACCGTAAAAAAGTAGTATTTGAAGAAGCTTATAGGGTACTCAAACCGGGTGGTGATTTTATCTATACCGATCCTATGCAAAGCGACAATTGTCCGGATGGGGTGTTGCAGCCTATTCTGGACAGGATTCACCTCGAGGAGTTGGGTTCTGTAAAACGCTACCGGGAAATTGCCCGTGAGGTAGGCTTCCAGGAAGTGGAAATTATAGAAATGCCCGACCAACTCGTCAATCATTACAGTCGTGTACTGGAAGGGATTGACCAGAACCAGGAAAAAATTGCCGGTCATGTGAGCCAGGCTTACATTGATAAAATGAAACAAGGCTTGCAGCATTGGATTAACGGTGGGAAAAGCAACTACCTGAACTGGGGTATTGTGCATTTCCGGAAGTAAAGAGTAAGTTTTTAGTTTAAAGTTATGAGTAGTCCACAGTTGAATATTCGGCTGTGGACTTTTTACGTCGACATTTCATGGTAATTTGTCAAAGTTTTCCACGAAAATTGCCTGAGAACACAAAATTTTAAGCTAACAAAAACTTTGACTATTCGCGGAGTTCCCCTCTCTGTACAAGTCGGAGATCGTTCCCATTTTCTTTCGCTTTTTGCAGGGTATTGTAATAGTGGAACACTACCTTTTGCTGGTAGATGGTAAATTTGGTAATGCTCCGGGATTCTATGTATTGGTGTATGCTGCTATTTTCCTCTCTGGCCAGCAAGGGCAACGCATCTTTCCTGAAGTTTTTGATGCGCGTAATTTTCTCATCGTTCAGCATGTAATAATCATAGCAGGATTTTTCCACATCTAGCCTTGAAAAGCTTTCCGAATGATTGGCAAGGCGTATCAGGTTTTTCTTTTTACTGGGTTTTCTTAAAAATGACACTTCGCCACTCAATACAATCTCGAAGAAAAAATCCCGCTTATACAACAAATTAACCCGGGTGCCATGTGACAAGGCTACAAACCGCCTGACAACCCCTGTTTGCTGGTTTATGTAATGAAAGTAATTTAATTGGCGGGCAGTAAAGGTTTGCATCTTCCCCTTAGCACCAGTACGGTGCAACACAATATCATGTACAGGGTCATAGCTTACCTCTCCGGTGATAACCTCATGTGAGGTTAATATGATTGCCCCCTGATGCCAGGTAAGATTAGAAAAGTCAGCCTTAGCCAGTACACTAACAAATGATAAGAAGGAAAGACAAAAAATGAAAAAATATCGCATGGGATGAAAACTTTAAAAATTAAAAAATGGTATAGCGAAAGTATGATACAATTCCTCCACATACTTTTAACCTATTGCCACTTTGCTACGCTGGTAATAACCACTCCTTTTTTTGATATTCGGCCTGAAATTCCAGAATAGCTGTTATAATATTTATATTTTAAAATTTTAGTGATGATTGGGATACATCTTTATGTTTTTTTTAAAGATGGAGGGAAAGTAAAGTGGAGGTCTGTTGTTTTGGTAAGAATAAGAGACTTTATCTCTCTGGCTTTAGTATGCCATTGCTGGCAAAAGGCAGCCGGGCTTGTATTTTTTTTAGTTAAGTGAAGGATGACTTGCTTTGATGCACTTTGATATTTTTACCAAAGTGGTGAGTATGTGAAATAATTCCACACTTTTCTTACATCTTTCCTACAAATGAACGCTTGTGTTTAGGATGAAAGCGCTGCTAATTTCTCCATGGCCAGAGCGCTTTCTGGGTGCTCGGGAAAATGCTGTATGATGATTTGTATCATTTTTGTCAGGCTTGCTTTGTCTGAATGGGTATGCAGTGTGGGGCCATAACTCTCTATGAGGTCATTTACCGCTTTAAGCCAGGTGTCGGTGTGCTGTTGTGCCGTATCATTTCTAACCAAAGAGGCAATCATCAGAATCAAGGTGTGCATCACCGGAATGTCAGCCGTAGCATAATTTTTAATGCTACTAAAGCTCAGGTAAAAAAGGGTTTCCATAGCAACCTGTTCATAAATTAGGCGAAGGTCATGATTTTCATCTGTGGCAATGCAATACCCGTACATGGCGAGGCGGTGGTTAAACAAATCGGTAAGCTGGTTGAGGGCCTGCACCGCCGTACCCGGGTCGTTAATGCCCGGGCTCAGGGCCTTGATGGTGATCTCAGAAAGTTGTTTGAAACCATGTACATAATTCTGTGATGCCCTCTCCTGGTGATGAAATACAAAAGTATCAAGTATGTGTAGTTGTTGCTTTTGGGGGAGAGAGTGGCTGCACAAAAAAAGAACATCACTTTTATTGACAAACATACCAATGGGCACCATAAGCCTGATGCAAACATTCATTTCTTTTGCAATCTTTAATAATTTTTTTTGCTCTATGCTATACAAATACCCGGCAATCGGGCTGGGCATGGGTGTCCAATGCGCCATATCTGGTAGTTGATGCTCCGGGATGTGTACCTTTTTAATTTCCCTGTCAAGGGCGTTCTTGGTATCCCTGTAAATTTTCATAATCAAATGGCCTATTTGGATGGTTTGTGAGGTGGCATGGATAAACGAAATAAACAAGCCCAGGCACACCAGTGCAAAAGCCGCGTTGAGGACGATAGAAACGCTGGGCACCTGAAATTGATAAACCTTTGATTCTATACTGGAAAGTATACTAAATGTATAGGCAATAGTGCCCAGATAAAACCCAAGCACTACCTGATTAGACCGCTGGCTCACCAGGCCGGGAAGCAGGCGGGGCGAAAAGCTCGAGGATGTTTGGTTGAGAATGATCATCACCATGGAAAAACTAAATACCATAAGTGAGATAATTCCGCCTGCAATGGTACCCAATAACGAGCGGGCGCTGTCCGGATTAATAATGTTTTTTATAGATAAGGGAATACCAAACACTGAGCCTGTGGTATGCTGGTCCCAATAAAGGGTAATGAAAGAAACAATGAATAAACCAAGAGCGATCAGGGTAGGGTAAAATGCGATGCTGGAAGTTACCACAAGGTAAAAGTGTATGAGCTTGTTCCCGGTAGTTTTTAATTTTTTTGCCATGTGTTCTGCTTCATTTGGCAGCAAGATATAAATAAAATATATATCTTAATCCATGCAAATGGTTGTGGGTTTACTGGCTTCCAGGTGCTTCTGACTTCATTTTAATAATACTTGAGTTATACGAAAAATCTAAATATTCTTATTCCTTCCCTTCTCTACTCGGGTTTTTCTGTTTCACCAAACGTAAATCGGGCTATTATTTCAGGTTGCCTTTCATGCATGGCATTGAAGTAATGCAATATCACAAGTTTATCATGGGGTGTATATTCGCGAATCCTTTTTGAACGGATAAATTCATGAATATTTACCTGGCTATCCCTGGCTAATAATGGGAGGGCGTCTGTCACAAAATTGTTGATACATATTACTTCTTCATTGTAGTACATGTAATAGTCATAACAAGAACTTTCCACATTAAATTTTGTCAAGGACCTGGTTTGGTATTTATTGCCAATGATTCGTGCATTTTTATTGGGTTTCCTCAAATACAATACTTCTCCCTGTAAAAGAATCTCAAAGAAAAAGTTTCGGTGATAAGCACTGCCTTTTCGTGAAAAATAGGGCAGGGCAGCATATTTGTAAACCTCACCTGTATCATGATGTATATAATAGAAGGAAATTACCTGAGACGCAGAAAATACAGACACTTTTCCTTCTGATTGCAGCAATACAGCATCGTGGGTATGGGAATAATTAACCTTGCCTCTTACTACCTCATGTGTATTTAATACCAAAGCACCTTTGTGCCACTCACTTAACATAGATGACTGGCATTGTCCGTAAAAGGTTAGCGTAATAAGAAAACAACTTATCAGGACTGAAAAACAATATTTCATATCAATACTTTATTTTGTTATTAAACAATAACTCAAAAGTATATTTCATAAAACTATTTTTCAATAAAATATTAATTTAATTAATACATTTTTAATGAAATAATTATTTTGTTGATATTATGATGCTAAAACGTCATAATGGTTGTAATATTCATATTTTAGCAACTTTCCTTATTTTTCTCTGATTTTTATCAATCCTGCAAAAATTCAGACAAAGGACGAACCCACATTTTCAATCTTGAATTAACGGGTTCACCTTTTCAGGGCCTAAAAAGTTAAAAGCCAAACTGTGAGCTTTTGTGTTGGATTTTTTAAAGTGAAAATAAGACAGATGTCTCTCTCTAATTCGTCTGGTGGAGGGTAATAACCGTGCAATTTTCGGAATATCTTACATGTTTAACCAACTTGTTTCCTATTTTTGAAATCCTTCTGTAGCAACAAAATTGATTCAGTCAATGCAAAAAATATTTTTATTTATCGCTATTATCTTTTCAGTCATCCGGTTTGCAGTGGCCCAATCTGACAGGGCAGGGGAGAGCCCACGGCAGGTAGCTATCACCATTGACGACCTTCCTGTGATTTCATTGTTCAGGGATATTGAGGATAAGCAAATGGTTACCGAAAAACTAATGACTTCGCTAACTGCATTTCAGGTGCCCGCCATTGGTTTTGTGAATGAAAATAAGTTGTATACTGATAAAAATCCGGACGCGCAAAAAGTAGCTTTGCTGGAACAATGGCTGGAAGCCGGTATGGAATTGGGCAACCATGCCTACGCGCACAAAGATTATCATCACATTGGTTTTGATGAATTTGCCGAAGACATAAAAAAGGGGGAGCCAATTACCCGTGGCTTGCTTGCTGACTATAATCAGGAACTACGGTATTTCCGTCATCCTTTTTTGCATGTGGGCAACTCTCCGGAAAAAAAAGCCAAACTGGAAGCCTTTCTGCTGGAAAACGATTACCAGGTTGCTCCGGTGACCATCGATAACCAGGAGTGGATATTTGCCCGGGCATATGACAATGCCCTGCTGGCAAATGACAGCGTATTGGCAAAGGAAGTAGGTGAAGTTTACGTGGATTATATGGAAGATGTATTTGCCTATTATGAGCAGCAATCCAGAGCTTTGTTCGATAGGGAAATTAAACAAACCCTGCTCATCCATGCCAATACCATTAATTCAGATTACCTGGACGAATTGCTGGGTATGATGCAGGAAAGGGGCTATCAGTTTATCAGCCTGGAAGAAGCCTTGCAAGATGAAGCATATACTTCTGAGGACAATTATACAGGCAATGGCGGTATTTCCTGGTTGCATCGGTGGGCGCTCACCCGGGGCAAACGGGGAGATTTTTTCAAAGGCGAACCCGAAGCACCCAAATTGATTCATGACACAGCAGCTTTGGGAAATTGATAGATTCGTTTCAATTGGTCAAATGTAAAAATTTCAGCAAAGGTGGGTATAAATCTCCTCACTGTAATTCCCATTAAAGTTTTTTAGGCCTTCTTTAGCGCTGCTTTTGCAAGATTAAACAACCTTACAAAATAGGTGATAATTCACAAATTAGAAAGAAAATAGTTTTCCCTGGTTTTAATCCTGTCTATTATAATATTTTTCTGGCATATCCATTGAATCCCTATGTCTAAAGAAATATTAACCTAAAACAAAATAACGTCATGGGAATATTATCAAAAATCAAAGACACAATCAGTAATATCGCAGATGGGTTGGATCATTATAAAATTGTAAAAGAAGACAATAAATGGAAATTCCAGAAGTATGGTGCTGACCGTTCGATTAAAAATTTCGATGTAAAAGAGGAAGCCCTGTCTTTTGCAAAAGAATATATGACCAAACACAGGGGTTCGTTGAAAATCTATAAGGAAGATGGTATTCTGCAAGAAGAAAGAACCTATCCTGTAGAGAAAGAAACGGCAGGCTGATAACCGTTATCACAAAGATTATTGGAGCAGGTATGTACCTGGTTTTGTGTATATTTACTTCAAAGGAATCAAAACCAATATGTACTTGCTTTTAATATGTGGCAATTAGCAATTGAAGAAGTTGAAATTAACAGAGGGAAAAAATTCAAACTCTTGGTTAATGAACAACCGTTGTCCTTTGCTGAAGTAATTGAACTATGGCAACAGAATGTTGCATTTCGTGCATTTTTTATTTCCATACTAAAAGAGGCACCTTTCAAAGCTTTCTTTTGGGAAACTCCGCCCATCACATCTGAAACACAAAGCCGACCTTTTGAGTTTGTACTTATTGACAGCCCCGCGCTTGCTGGCGGGCGCCCGGATCCACAGGCTTTTAAAGCGCATTGCAAAAAAAGTAATGGAGATATAGCCGTATTTCCAAATTTAGGAAAGGACTCAATGTTAGTAACACCTTGTGCTACTGTGCCAACATTAGATTATGCGCATCTGGCCAATTTTGTGCGCCAGGCCCCTGCCCAACAAATCCATGAGCTATGGAAACAAGTGGGTAATACTTTGAAAAATCATGTAAGTGCACAACCTGTCTGGCTCAGTACGTCAGGCCTGGGTGTGTATTGGTTGCATATCCGCTTAGATACCCACCCTAAATATTATCAGTACCAACCCTACAAAGCTAGTTTCTGAATAATTATCCATATTGTAAGATTAGCCCTCTTTTGCATTATTTTGAGGGAAGGGTTCTGCTTTATTTTGGGGTACAAGTAATTCATTGGATCAAAACAAAATGTATATGCAAAAGTGTGATTTCCATAAACCAGATAATATTGTGAAAAGATGGCTGATGGCCATGTTTCTGCTTGGGTTGCCCTTTTTGGTAAATGCTCAGCAAAAAATTTTGTTGGGTTTTGAAGTCAGCCCCGGAGTTTCTATTATTTCTGTCAAAGATAGGGATACCGCCCCAAGTAGCGTAAGAACTTCAGCAGATGGATATACTTATAAGGTGAAAGATGAGAGTATGGTGAATGTTAGGTTGTATGCCGACTTCCTGAAATACGATCCCTGGGTGATTTCTACCGGACTGTGGTTTGCCAATAAAAAAATGTTTATACGAAATACAGATGGGGGCTACAGTGGTGCTTCTCATTATGACCCCTGGTATGTGCAAATCCCGTTCATCCTCAAAAGAGATGTGATTACCTTTGATAAAGACTTTTCATTACAGGCATACGGAGGGCTTTCCGCTGACTTTAAAATGAGTGAAAACGTTCGGGGCGGCGACTATGCCCACTACTGGAACCTGGCCCATCACCGGAAAGACTTAGACCCCAAACGTGGCCGCAATGGCAATGGCCAGCCGGTAGACCTTTTCAATCCGGTAGACCTCACCATGCATTTGGGCGTTGGCGTTCAGTACAAAATATTTGAAGATATTTTACTGTTTGGCGGTTTGAGCGGCAGCAAGGGTTTCATCAATATGATTAACCCCAACTTACGCTTTGATGATGCCAACCACACCCGGGTAAAAGAAACCCTCAAAATTACTTCCGGTACTTTCACAGTAGATGTGGGCGTGAAATATTTGCTGAGGTTGTAAAGAATTTAGTGTGCCAAGTCAGAGACTTTAAAATATTGTTAGGCACGTGTCGGAGACACGCGCCAGTTTGCGCCAGTTTGAAAAAACTGGCGCAAGAGTTCACTCTTGTGCCAGATATAGGCTAAGTCTCCGACTTGCTTTACTTTTCCTCAATAACCACCCATCGATTCACAGTATTGTGCTCACCTTCAAGCACAATTTTGTAAATATCAGCAGGTTTATCGCTGATGTCCAGGGAATGAGTTTCTTTAGTGAGGGGCACTTCTGCTATCATTTCATAATTATCCTGCTTCCCTTCTTTGAAATGATTGGTGGTACTTATCCATATATTCATAGTGCCTTCTTTTTCCATTGCATTCCAGGAAATGTTAATTTTTTTATCATCCAGACTGGCCTGGGGGTTCGTTACGGATACTGGTCCGGTCAGTGATACCCCGTCCAGTTCCATGGCCTTTTCTTTTGGAATTTCAAGTGCCATATGCCGGGCAATTGTCGGAAAGATAGACACAATGCCTGGCTCTTTTTCCTGAAAATAGCTGTTGAGGTTTTTGGCATTTGTGGTTATCCAAATAGCCCGTTCCCGCTCCGATTGCCCGCCATGGTGTTTTCCAGTTTCCGCATCCCGTCCGTGGTCGGTGGTGATTACGATCAGCCAGTCTTCATTGAAGTTTTCCTCCCGGTGTTTGATGGCATTCCAGATACGGCCTACCTGGTCATCGGCAACTTCCACGGCATCGTACATTTGAGGGCTGTCACCAAATTTGTGGCCCATGTCGTCGGTGAACTCCAGGTAAACCCAGGAAAGATCCGGAGCATATTTTTGTACATACCGGGCAGTTTCGTTGGTTACATCTTCGTCAATAAGGTGAATGAATTTTCTATCTGCCTCATGCGGAAAGTTGATGGTATCCAGCTCAAAACCGTCAAAATGATAATCTAATAGGAGGTTGTTGGTTTGGGGCAGTCCTTCTCCAATCAGTTTGGTGCGGTTATCCAGCCAGGTTGAGAAAATTGCCGTTCTTTTTTCAGGGTATTGCTCTTCCAGTAGCCTGAAAATGGTCCAGTAATGATAGTTAGGTTCTTTGATGCTGTTACCCCACACATTGTGCTTATTGGCCCAGGTGCCTGTGAGCAGGCTGTTATACCCTACGGCCGAAATGGTAGGGGTTTGGGAATACCCATCTTTTTCACCGCCCATATAAGCATGCGTATACCCACCTGCTTCTGCTATTTCGTCAAGGTGAGGCGTATTGACTTTTTCAATCACATCAGGCGGAATGCCATCTACAATAATGAACAAGGCTTTTTTCTGAATATTTTGTGCCATTAATGCTGAAAAAGACAGCATGCAAACTATAGTTACTATTAATCTCAGGATCATTTTTTATGCGTAAAGGATTAAATGGTGAAAAGATAAGTTTTTATACTGTAAGTGAAACTTATCAGGTGAATACGAAAAAGATAAGGCCAAAGAACAAGATCAGCATCAGGTAAAAGAAAATTTCTAAAAGTAGTGCTTTGCGCATGTTCTTTTTCGGCGACTTATTTTTTTTTTCTTTTTGCTTAATCATAATGCTGCGCTATTTACAATAAGAGGCATATTATGATAAAGCTGGGAAAACAGCAGGAATGAATCATCAAAAAAATAGTAAAAATCATTTAGCTATTAAAAAGATTGATTATAGGGCTGTTTTACGTAAAATTTGGATGATTTAATCCTGCTCCTCTTCTACATGCCCATCAAACTTAGAAGGGGAAATGCCGTATTCCCGCATGAAGCATTTTGAAAAATAATTAGGGTTGTTGAACCCCACCTGATAAGCAATTTCCGAAACACTCCATCGCTGCTGTTGTAACAGAGAAACCGCTTTTTTTAATCGCACACTTCTGGTAAATTCATTGGCAGAAAGCCCGGTAATTCCCTTGAGTTTATTATACAGGTGGGTTTTGCTTACCCCCATGGCCAGTGCAAATTCTTCCACAGAGAAATCCGGATTTTCCAGATTTTCTTCTACTACCTTCATGGCCGTTTCTAAGAAGAGTTCTTCGGCAGACTGAAATTCTTCTGTTTTGGGCTCCGGAATGAGGTTCCTGCTTATTTCCTTTCGTATTTCTTCCCGGTATGTGAGTAGTCTTTTTACTTTAATTAGCAAAATATCCAGGTGGACAGGCTTCTCCAGATAGTCATCGGCTCCTGCTTTCAGGGCTTGAATCATGCTGTCTTTTCCACTTTTTGCTGTGAGTAATATCAAAGGAATATGATGGGTTTCCGGTTTGGATTTAAGCTGTTTGCATAAAGTAATGCCATCCATTTCGGGCATCATAACGTCTGAAATGATGAGGTCTGCTTCCATGTCAGCGCCAGACAATAGGCTTAAAGCTTCTTTTCCATTTCGGGCTTCATATACCCGGTAATGTTGGACAAAATGGCTTTTTAAGTAGTCTCTGACTTCAATATTATCTTCTACCAACAGGATTGTGTGTCCTTTTCCGTTAGTGCTATCAGCAATATCTTCCTCAGTATTCTGGGAAAAAATTTCGTTGATGGGGGCCAGGATTTTGTCATGAAAATCAACCTCCTTTTCGTATGTGTCTTTGGCTTTCAGGTTAAGTGGCAGGGTTACAACAAAGCAACTGCCTTTGTTTTCCTGACTTCGCACACTTACGGTGCCATTATGCAATTCCGCGATCTTTTTTACCAGGGCAAGGCCAATGCCCGTTCCCCTGTTTCCATTCAAGTGATGCTTATCCACCTGATAATACCTGTCAAATATATAGTGGTGCAGGTGTTGGGGAATGCCAATACCATCATCCGCTACTTCAATTTTCAGGTGGCTGCCCGTGTCTTGTATGTTTGATACGCTGGCCATTATCATTATTTTGCCGTGGGGAGGCGTGAACTTGAATGCATTGGATAGCAGATTAAACAGCACTGTTTCCAGCTTTTCTTTATCGAAGCTACAGACAGGAACTTCAGAAGATACGGCGTATGAAAATGCTATATCGTTTCTATCAGACATATCTTCAAATTGCTCGTAAATGCCCTGGATGAATGGTTTTATATCTATTTTTTGTAAATGGAGCATTTTCTCAGTATTCTCCAGTTTTCTGAAAGTAAGCAACTGATTAATGAGGCGCAGCAAACGCCGGGCATTGCGTTCCATCATGCTGGCTTCTTTGGTATCTAGCGTTAGTTGTTGGGCTTCGGTAGCTTCTTTTCGGGACAGGATTTGCTGAAGAGGGTTGAGGATAAGCATCAGGGGTGTACGAAATTCATGGGAAAGGCCGGTGAAAAAATTGAGCTTCATTTGGTGAACCTCTTCTTCTTTTTCCCGTTCCCTTTTTTCTTCACGCAGGTCGTTCTTTAATTGAATTCTGGCGATTGTAAACCGCCGGGCAAAAAAGATAATGGTGAGCAAAGCCAACGAATATGCAACATACGCCAGGGGCGTTTGCCAGAAAGGAGGTATTACAATAACCGCAATACTGGCTTCCTTCGGATTGTTGCCAGCATTTTCATCCAACACTTTTACCCGAAAAGTGTAGGTGCCGGGTTTAATGTTGGTGTAAGTAGCGGAAGTTTCGTTTCCCAGATTACGCCACTCTTCTTCAAACCCTTCCAGCTTAACAGTATATTGCTGGTGCCAGGCTTTTGGAAATTTTGGTGATACAAACTCAAAAGTAAAGACATTATGCTCTGGTGAAAACGTAACGGTATCACTGAAAGCAATATGTTCTTTCAGCACCCCACCATCAATTTCAGCTTCTCTTCCCAGTACTTTCAGCCCGGTCAGATACACTGGGTTTTGTTCGTTGTGTGGCAATTGTAATGAAGAGTCAAAACCATAAAACCCCTGGTTGCTGCCAAAGAAAAAAGTGCCATTAGTAGTCTGATGGGCCGATGAAAATAAAAAATCGTTGTAAGTCATGCCGGATTGCTTATTATGCATCCTGAATGAATCTTGTTGGGGCATGTACTCGGCCAGGCCATTGCTTGTACTAACCCATACGGCTTCCTCATCGGTTAGTATCGCTTTGATGCGGCTGTTGGTAAGCCCCTCCGCCTGCCCATAATGCTTTAACGCACCATCTTCTTGGTTCCAGTGGTAAAGGCCCGAATTCCATGTGCCTATCCAATAATTGTTCTTTTCATTACTGCCAAGGGCATAAATTGCAGTAGGCAATATGGACCAGGGGGCAGGAATAAGCTGTATGGGACTGGTAGAAGCAGATGGATCAAAATAATAAACTTTCTCAAGATTACTGCCCAGCCAAATTTTTCCCTGAGGGTCCTCATACAACCATATGAGCATATCTGGGGCATCCCCATGTTCAGTTTTTAGCGGTACGGGAATGATTTCTCTGGTTTCATAATTATAGGTATGCAGTCCTCCGCCTTTGGTGGCAATCCAGATATTTCCTTGTTTGTCTTGCAGTATTTTTCTGACATCATCATGTTGTAAGCCATTATTTCGGCCGGCCCTGATACTGCTGATCACGCTGCCTTCCGGTGCAATGATGTTAATTCCGTGTTCATAAAAACCCAGCCATATTCTGCCAGTACTGTCTTCTGCGATGGTCTGTATGGTATTGCCATTAATCCTGAAGTTTTTCTCTCCACTGCTGTGGTAAGCATTAATCAATTTCCCATCTTCAGAAAGTATCGTGAGCCCATCTCCACTGCTGCCTACCCAAAGGCGCTTTTCCGAATCCTGATAAATAGCATGCACGGGACTGCTGCGAAAATGGTAAGGATTGCTTTTATAATACTGGAAAAACTCCTTGTTTGAAACATAATTAAGTCCCCCGAAATTAGTGCCCACCCATAAACCATGATTTTCATCGGCAAAAATGCTGAGGATATTGTTGCTGCTCAGGCTGTTTTCCATGCGGGCATCATTGGTGTAGCGGATAAATTTACTCCCGGTAGTATCAAGAAGGTGCAAACCACCCAGGTCGGTGCCTATCCAGAGCTGGTTATCATGGCTTAGTTCCATGCTAAGGATGTCATTGGCAGCAAGCCCGTGGGGATTTTCTTTTTTGTCCACAAAATGGTTGAGGATATCCAGCTTTTCGGGACTGAGTGTATATATACCCTGTACACGTGTAGCTACCCATATTTTATCCTGAAAGTAAAGCATATCAGAGATGTATGCTACCTCATGTATGCTGGACACTTTTTGCAAATCCTGGAAATTACGGGAAGCTTTGAACAGCCCCTGGTCAGTTCCAATGAGCGTATCTTTCTTAGTAAAAAGTAAAGACCTGATATGGTAAGGTGCTGTATGCTGAAAAAAGTGAAAATCACCGGAACAGTACTCGAAAAGGCCAGCGTCTGTACCCACCCAGGATGTGCCTGTTTCGTCTTCATGAATAAGTGATATTGCATGTCCGGCTAATTCTTTTTGTCGTACAAATGCATCCTGAAAGGGATCATAAAGGTTCAGCCCCTTTGCTGTGCCTATCCAGAGCCGCTGCCGGCTATCAGCAAAAACAGCGGTAATTTCTGAGTGGCTCAGGCTAAGGGTATCTGAAGGGTGGTGGTAATAAACATGAAAATCATATCCATCGTAGCGGTTGAGCCCATTGCTGGTTCCAGCCCAAAGAAACCCCCGGTGATCTTTGGTGATGCTGTTTACATAGTTGTGCGACAGGCCGTCTTCTGTGGTAAACACCTCAAAAGACAGCTTCTGCCCAAATGCCGAAAATGTTAGCAGGCAGCAGATAATAAGTATAAATAAGCTCGGTGGTTTTGTTTGGGCCATAGGCAGTACTAAAATATCATAATTTCAGGTCAATATGAAATCGTCTTGTTAAGTTAACATTAACTTTTATTAAAATGATTAACAAAAAAATAAAATAAGTGATAAAACGCTGTAAGTCAGCCAATTATTAATTAGCTGTGAAGATTTGTAGCCTTGTTTTGAAGATTTGTAGCCAGTAGTTAACGATCTATTACGATATTCTGAATATGCCTTTGAAAGGATCAATTTTACTTTCATACTTTCGCAAAGTTCATGCATTACTAAATCAAACCTATTCGTAATGAAACACCTAGACAAATTATTAAAGCTATTTACGGCGGTGTTGTTTGCTGCCTTGCTTTGCCTGCTTCCGGCGTTGGCTTTTAGCCAGGCAAAGAACATCCGGGGAAAAGTGCTTGATGCACAGGAAAGTCCCCTGCCCGGTGTAAATGTACTGATCAAAGGATCAGGAAAAGGAACTGTTACCGACATTGAAGGAAACTACAGCTTACAAGCAAACGCTGACGATGTGCTGATTGTAAGTTTTGTGGGTTACGAAACCCAGGAAATTCCGGTAAATAACCGCTCTGAAATTACTGTGCAACTGTCGGAAGATACCGAACAGTTAGAAGAAATTGTGGTGGTAGGCTATGGTACTGCCAAAAAGGCCAACCTTTCCGGAGCCGTAGACCAGATAGATGCCAAAGCCATTGAAAACCGGCCCATCTCCAATGTTTCCCAGGGTTTGCAGGGGTTGATTCCTAACCTGAACATTGACTTTCTGTCGGGAGAACCCGGGGCGGCTGCCAATATCAACATCCGGGGAATTACTTCTATTAACGGAGGCGACCCACTGATTTTGATTGACGGGGTTCCTTCTGCACCCATTGATCTGAACCGCATATCACCCCAGGATATTGAGAATATTTCTGTGATTAAAGATGCTTCGGCGGCGGCCATTTACGGGGCCAGGGCTGCTTTTGGTGTGATATTGATCACTACCAAAATGGGTGAGGATAAAGGCGTAAACGTAAGTTATTCTAATAACTTTTCCTGGGACCAGCCTACCGTTGTGCCCGAAAAAATCACTGACCCTTACATTTACACCAGGCTGCTGGAAACCTCTACGGACAACACGCCCTGGGATAACGTCAACTATAGCGATCAGACTTACTTGTTTGCCAAACAGCGTTCGGAAGATCCTTCCATTCCTGCTGCCAGGGTTAATCCCACTGATGGCAGCCTTTGGGAATACATGGGCGACCGTGATTGGACAGACTATTTCCTGACCGATAACAGTTTTTCACAAAACCATTCCCTTTCTATTTCAGGGGCTGGCGAAAAGGCCCGGTACTTTGTTTCCGGTAACTATAACCGCCAGAACGGGGTGCTGAAAGTTGCCGATGACTTTTTTGACCGATACAGTTTCAGGTCAAAAGTAGACTTTGACTTAACCGATTGGCTTACCCTGGGTAACAATACTTTTTTGACCAATACCAAAAGGGAACAGCCCACGGCACTTTCTTTCTGGAGTATTTATAACCTGTTTCCTACCGACTGGCATGTAAACCCTGACGGAACCTGGGCTAACTCGGGCGCGGGCAGGTTGGCTGCCAATATGATTGATGGGGGAAATACTTCTGAAAAATACAACAGCCTACAATCCAGGTTTACCGCAGAGCTGTCTTTTTGGGAAGATATGCTGAAAGTAAATGCCGATTATACGTACAGAAGGGGCAATACCAATTACAATTACTATACGACTAAGTACAATATCGGTTTTGGGCCTGAAGATGTGCGTGAAGAAGGACAAAATTACGCTTATCGCAGTGCAGAGTTTGAAGACTATAATGTTTTCAATATTTATTCAACTTTCCACAAAGAGTTTGGCAGTATTCATGACCTCACGGCCATTGTTGGGTATAACCAGGAATATTACCGCTCTGAGTGGTTCAGTGCCGATCGTAATAATGTAATTTCTTCTTCACTACCCACCATTGCACTGGCTACTGGTATTGCCGATGTAAATGAAGAAATCAATGACTGGGCTATCCGAGGTGCCTTTTACCGCCTGAATTATATTCTGCTTGACCGTTACATCATAGAATTCAACGGACGGTACGATGGTAGCTCCCGTTTTCCATCAGATAAGCGGTTTGGGTTTTTCCCATCGGCCTCTGCGGCCTGGCGGGTAGACCAGGAAAACTTCTTCTCCCCGGTAACCAATGTAATGAGCACCTTGAAACTTAGAGCTTCTTACGGCTCATTGGGTAATCAGTCAGTTGACAATTATGGCTACATCCCTACTATGAATGCAGTTCAATCTGATTATCTCATTGGGGGTAATCGTCCGCAGGAGATTATTCCTCCCGGACTTGTTTCCCCTAATTATACCTGGGAAACAGTGAATACCCTCAACTTTGGCGTGGATATGGGCTTCTTTGAAGACCGCCTTGTGGCTAATTTTGATATTTATGAAAGAAATACCCTGGGCATGCTCACGCTTGGTAAAGATTTGCCCGATGTATTGGGGGCGACCGAACCTGCCGAAAATGCCGCCGACCTGCAAAACCGGGGATGGGAATTTTCACTGAATTACCGGGATGATTTTGTAGTTGGGGGCAGCCCCATGAGTTTCAGTACCAAGTTTGTATTGTCAGACAGCCGGACTTCCATCACCAATTTTGATAACCCCAATCGCAACCTTACCCAGTATTATGTAGGCATGGAACTGGGTGAAATCTGGGGCTTGCAATCTGATGGGTTGTTTAAGTCAGAAGATGAAATACAGCAACTGGACCAAACAGCCATCATTCCCTGGGGCGCACTGTCTATTGTGCCGGGCTGGCCAAAATATCAGGACCTGGATGGCAACGGGTTAATAGAAAAGGGAGCTACTGTAGATGATCCCAAAGACCTGAGTGTGATTGGCAACATTTCGCCCCGTTATCGGTATGGTGTAGATATAAATATGTCATGGAAAGGGTTTGATTTCCGTGCTTTTGTACAGGGCGTAGCCAAAAGAGATTATTACCCGCAGGATTACCTGTACTGGGGGTTTTACCAACAGCCTTATGCCGGAGGGTATCCCCACCTGAATGACTTTTACCGGGGCAGTGACGATAGCGATGTAGACCGGGCCAAGCATTCACAATCGTACATTGATGCCGGACTGGCCGACCAAAACCTTGATTCCAAATATCCGGTGCTACAATCTTGGCTGGCCGACCGTAACCTGGGAGAACGTATTGACCAGGCGCAGGGGCTTGCTATTCCACAAACCCGGTACCTGCTGAATGGATCTTATGTACGCCTGAAAAACCTCACCATCGGTTACACACTACCGCAAACTTTGGTAGAAAGGGTAGGTATTGAAAGGGTTAGGGTATTTGTAAGCGGGGAAAATATATTTGAATTTTCTGAGCTTAAAGATTTTTACGATCCCGAAGCCATCAATGATAACGACAATTTTGACCCCTCACAGGGAAATTCAAGAGAAGTAGGAAGCGGTTATGCCTACCCCATGCAGCGCAGGTTTGCTGTGGGTTTGAATGTTAATTTCTAATAAATAATTGGAAGAAAAATGATACGAATATATAAATACCTTTTGGCGACCAGCCTGATATTGCTAGTGGCAGCCTGTAATGATGATTTCCTGGAAAGGCTGCCCGAAACATCCATTGGTAAAGAGAATTTCTTCAATACCGAAGAAGACCTGGACCTGTATGTGTACGGGCTTTATAATTTCCCTAACTATAATGAGTTTATAGAAGACCGTTCAACAGACAATGCTGCTACCACGGGCAACACTGAAATCAAGACGATGATGATCAGTGATCCTTCTTCTGCAACCCTCAATGGGGGGTGGAACTGGAACGCGTTGCGGGACGCGAATTTCTTTCTGGAGAATTTTAGTAAAGCCGACCTTTCTGAAAGTCGACTGGCCCATTACGAAGGCCTGGGCAGGTTTTTCCGTGCACGCTTTTATGTGGATAAAGTAAAGCGTTACTCAGACGTTCCCTGGTATGATGAAGTGATTGAGTCAGACGATGATGAGCTCCTTTTTAAAGGCAGGGATTCCAGGGAAATGGTGGTGCAAAATATCATGGAAGACTTCCAGTTTGCTGCTGAAAATGTAGAAGTGGATGCGCAGGAGGGAGAAGTAGATAGTTGGGTAATAAAGGCTTATCTGGCTCGTTTTGCGCTTTATGAAGGAACATACAGAAAGTATCACCCCGAACTGAATTTGCAAGGTACAGCGAATGAGTTTCTAACCGTTGCCCGGGATGTATCTAAAGATATTATGGACAATGGCGGTTTTGCTTTGCACAACACCGGTAACCCTATGTCAGACTATGGCAGTCTGTTCAACAGTACCAGCCTGGGTGGCAACTCCGAGGTGATTTTGGTGAGGGCGTATGAAAACGAAACGCTCAACAGCGGGTGGTGGGAATATATGTTTGGCAACTATGAAGTAAATCCTACCAAAGATCTTTTGCAATCGTACCTCATGGCCGATGGCTCTTATTATACCGATCAGCCGGAATATGCTACCAAACTGTTTGTAGAAGAGTTTGAAAACCGCGACCCCCGTTTGTACCAAACTTACGCCTATCCCGGTTTTGTGTTGATAAATACAGCTACCTATTCGCAGGGTGGTGGTTTGTATGTGCAGCAACTAGCCAAAAACTTCTCTGGCTACCACCAGCTCAAGGGTTTTCTCAATGTTACAGACGTAACCGTTCACAACAGCATCGATTTTCCCGTGTTACGTTTTGCTGAGCAGCTTTTAATTTATGCTGAAGCCAAAGCTGAACTCGGAGAGCTAACACAGGCCGATTTGGATATGACCATCAATCAACTGCGGGCACGTGCCGGCATGCCTGCCATGAGCATGGATCCTATGATGGATGCAGTGCAGGCAGCCAGGTATCCCAACATCAGTTCCCCGTTGAAAGCCACCATCCTGGAAATACGCCGTGAGCGCAGGATAGAAATGGCACTGGAAGGCTATCGGTATGATGACCTGATGCGTTGGGGCGCTGGCGAACTTTTGGAAAAAGAACCGGAAGGAATTTACTTTCCCAGCCTCGGCAAGTTTGATCTGAATGGTGACGGGCATGAAGATATCTTCCTGATCCCTGCTTCTGAGTCTATTCCGGAAGAAAAGGAAACCAATGATTTAGGCGAACAACTGATTTACTACCGTGCCGGAACGTTCGGCCAGGATGCAGGGGTGTTTTTGGAAAATGGCACATCCGGCACCATACAGGTAATACAAGACCGGGGAACTTTTGTATCACCCAAATATTACTATCGTCCTATTCCGCAATCGGATGTAGTGGTAAATCCTAACCTGGAGCAGATATTTGGGTGGGAATAAGCAGTAAGGTTTGCATTTAAAGTAAGGAACGGTGGAATGATAAAGTGCTTATTATTTTATCGTTCCTTTTTCATTTATAGTGGGTATTGTGTGGATTATTAAGGGAGTGGGTTTAATCTCCTGATAATGGCATAAAAATGCACCTTTTATATATTGCAAATAGAGTCTATTAAGCTTTACCCAATAGTTGGTGGAAATACAAAATATGACACACTACGAACTCATGAAACAATGACAGCTCCTCACTTTTTGACCCATATTTTTAAAGCCAAGGACTTTTCAAACGAAGAGATAGATACGGTTATATCAAAATTCAAAAAAGTAAACTTTGCCAAAAACGACTATCTGTTGAAAGAAGGTAAAACAGAAAATCACTATTGGTTTATTGAAAGTGGTTTTGTACGTTCTTACGTGGTGGACACAGCAGGCAATGACATTACCACAAATTTTTATGCCGTTGGCGACATCGTTATTGACTGGACCTCATTCTTTCTTAGAAACCCTACAAGAGAAAATATTCAATCTTTGACGGATTGTGTTTGCTGGCAGTTAGATTTTGACACTTTTCAGCAACTTTTTCACAGCATCCAAAATTTTAGAGAGCAAGGAAGAGCTACGCTTGTGAACAGTTATTTTTCATTGAAAAAACATAGTGTTTCTATGATTGCTGACCAAGCCAAAGAAAGATACATCAGGCTAATGAAAGAGAAGCCACATATCGTTCAAAACATTTCCCTCAAGCATATAGCCACCTTTTTGGGGATTACCGATACTTCTTTAAGCCGGATACGAAAAGAAATTTCAGGCGAATAGTTTTTCTTGCCTTATGACAAGTTTTATTTTTTGGGGTGAAAGTAGGTTTGCAACATTATTCTTTCACAATATAAAACTTTCAAAAAAGAATGGAAAAGCTACAAGACTTTATGTTGCTGTTTCGTATGCAACCGGGCAGCCAACAACCAACAGCAGAACAATTAACCGCTATGCAACAACAATGGGGTGCATACATTAGCGGCATTGCTGCACAGGCAAAACTAGTAAATGCAAGCCGGTTGGGCTTTGAGGGTAATTTAATTGACAGCAGTTTGGCTGTAATCAAAGGTATCAATATTTCAAACAATGAAGCGCTAACTGGCAATATGGTGGTAAAAGCTACTTCCTTAAACGAGGCGACTGAAATTGCCAAAGGTTGCCCGGTATTGGCAATGGGCGGTTCAGTAGAAGTGAGAAACACCATACCAATGCAATCTTAAACCGTCTGAAAATGAAAACAATATTTGACACAAAGACTGTTGCAGAATTAGTGAGTAGAATAAATTCACTACAGGCTAATAGACAAGCCCAATGGGGCAAAATGAATACTTACCAAATGCTGAAACATTGCACATTGAGCGAAGAAATGTTTCAGGGCAAGAAGCTCTATAAGCGTTTGTTTATTGGCAAATTGTTTGGTGGGAGGGCTTTAAAAGGTATTCTAAAAAATGAAAACCCAATGAAGAAAAACCAACCTACACATCCTGAAATGAAAATTACCGGAACGGGTAATTTTGATGAAGAAAGAGCAAAATGGATTAGACTGTTGCAATCCTACGATTCGTTTTCAAACAGCCAATTCATTCATCCGTTCTTCGGAAAAATGACTAAAGAGCAAATCGGGAATTATGTTTACAAACATACAGACCATCATCTAAGACAGTTTGGCAGTTAAGCATTTTTCAATTATGTTTATTTGCCTCACTACCTACCCCAATCCGATGTGTTGGTAAACCCCAACCTGGAGCAAATTTTTGGGTGGGAATAGATTAATAAGAGCTAAACATTTGAAATGACGTGTAATTTAGATGTAGTCGTTGGAGTCCGGGTTTCCTAACCCGGACACAAAAACGCCATTTACAGTTTTTTTGAAATTATTACACACCAAAACAAGGAGCGACGGAATAATGTATATTTATTATTTTGTCGTTCCTTATTTAATCACTCATGAAAAAAACTTCTGCATACATAATCTGTATTTGTACCAATAATTTCTATTTTTTGTTGAAGAGGCTCATCTTCCTCTTACCACTTTGTTTTCTCCTGGCTTTTCAACCGGATGTAGAGCCTACAAAGCTCATTAAGGTTATGGCTTGGAATATTTACCATGGAGCGAATGATATTGAAAATGGAAGAGAAAATGCCATAAAGATAATAAAAGAGATTAATCCAGATGTGATCCTTATGGTAGAGACTTATGGCTCTGGTAAAATCATCGCTGATGCCCTTGGTTACCACTTTCACCTGATTGCTGCGGAGGGGACACCATTAGACGATAAAAGGATTAATTTGTCTATTTTATCCAGGTTCCCGTTTGGCGAAAGAATTGATACTGAATTCCCATTTTACTTGGGAGGACGAGAAATACTTATTGGTGATCAGAAGATACGTTTTTTCAGTAACTGGTTTCACTACGATCCGTGGAGTGATGAGCCCGAAAAACTAGGCAAAACGGTAGAGGAACTGCTGATTTGGGAAAAGAGTGGACTAAAATATGAGATGTTTCAAAAAGTACTACCTTACCTTAAAAAATATGCTGCGGAGTCTGACGCTGTTCCTGTGATTTTTGGAGGGGATATGAATACGCTATCTCATCTTGATTGGGGAGGAGAAACTATGGAAAGACATAATGGCCTGGTAGTTCCATGGAATGTGACCAAAGTGTTGGAAGAGATTGGACTGAAAGATACCTACCGACTCATGCATCCGGATCCGATTTCACATCCAGGGATTACTTGGGATGTGAAAGGAAAAAATGATGAGCATCGTATCGATTATATTTTCTATAAAGGGAGCAAGCTTTCTGTGGTAGCATCAGAAACGTACAAGGCATTTTTTAACAAACCATTCCTTATTAGAGACAACGAAATCTTATATCCTTCAGATCATGGCATTGTAGTGAGTACTTTTGAAATTCAGGAGTAGATAGAAGGGAATCTCATCCTTAAACCTTTCTCAAAACTGTACAGAGTCATTTGAATCTATAACATATTGGGAGCATTTTCCCTATTTTGTTACAGATTCAAATGAATACAATAGCATCTACCATCAATTCAAAAGCCGTTGAGCTTGCCGGATGATACCCGCTAAAACCTCCGTTTCTTCGGGTGTGGGCATGGTCAACGGTGCCCTCACATCACCAGCATCGCGCCCAATGATTTTTGCACCTGCTTTTACCAGGCTTACGGCATAGCCGGGCTTTTTGCTTCTGAGTCTTACAAATGGTATGTAGAATTCCTTCGTTATTTTGGCGACAATTTCCTTATTTCCTTCCCTCAGGCTTTTATAGAACAGGTTGGCCAGTTCGGGCATAAAATTGAAAACAGCCGAGGAGTAGGTGTTGACCCCAATAGACAAATAGGCTTCTGCAACAATCTCGGCTGTAGGTACACCACCAATGTAAGAAAGGCGGTCGCCCACCGATTTGATGGTATCGTTCAATTCCTGCATGTTCCCTGTACCGTCTTTCAGTCCAATCAGGTTATCGCAGTTATCAGCCAGTTTCTGGATATACTCACTGGACAGCACGCCATTGGCCCGGTTGTAATAAATCACGGGGAGGGAGGTATTGTCCATAATGGTTTTGGCATATTCATACGTCCCATCCTGCGGGCATCCGGTGAGGTAAGGGGGCATGAGCAGTAAAGCATTCATACCGGCATTTTCAGCAATTTTGGCGAAAGCGATGGCTTCCGGTATGCTCCGGCCCACACTCGATATCATAGGCACTTTCGCCTTCACGGTGTCGGCTGTAACTTCCACAATTTGCCGGTATTCCTGCTCTGATAATGAAAAAAACTCGCCCGTACCGCCCGCCACAAATACGGCTGCTACATTATGAGTTAAAAACCATTCCAGCCTGTCGGCATAAGTATCCGGATTGAACTGTCCGTTGTCGTCCATATCGGTAACCGGGAAAGATAATAAGCCGTCTTGCAGGGCTTTCTGAAGTTCTGTTAGGGGTAATGTCATTGGGTTAGTTGTATTTTAAATTTGTTTAAATATATTATTCGTTTTACTATGTCAAGTATGAAATATTATTTCAATCTGTAAGTATTGTTTTTCTGTACATTTTGGCATGGGATGCCCCGCATTGCCCCAAAAAGTACCAAAAAACTCTAGGAAATTCAATGCTTCCACGCACAAAAGCCAGCGCACGCCCGCTGAATTTCCCGGCCAACGCACTGAAAATCAGAGATTTTAAAAATTCAAATAAACTTTTAAATAACTAATTATGTGAAAACTATTTTTCTTTGATCAAAAAAATGCATTAGCATTTATGTCAGTGGTCCCGGATTGAACAATACCAGATCATTATATAAGCCCAATCTGTCGGTAGCTACTTTTTTAGTACCACTGGCTACTTCCAATATCATGTTGAAAAGTTTCCAACCCATTTCCTCAACGCTTTGGGTGCCATAGGCAATGGGTCCCGCATCAAAATCTATCAGGTCAAACCAACGATTGCTTAGCTTTGAATTAGAACTCACTTTAATGACAGGCACCATCGGCAGCCCATAAGGTGTCCCCCGGCCTGTAATAAAAACGTGCATGTTCATGCCCGCGGCAAGTTGCAAAGTGCCACATACAAAATCACTGGCAGGCGTTGCCACAAAATTCAATCCTTTGGTACGCACTTTTTCACCAGGAGAAACCACATCCACAATAGGACTGGTGCCTGATTTGGCAATGGAACCCAGTGCTTTTTCAACAATATTGCTCAAACCGCCTTTTTTATTGCCCGGAGATGTATTTGCACTCCGGTCTGCCTGGCCGTTTTTTAAATAGGTGTCATACCATGCCATTTCGTCCTTCAGGGCTTGTGCAACCTTTTCATTCACGGCCCTGGGAACGAGCAAATGGATGGCGTCCCTTACTTCGGTAACTTCTGAAAACAGCACTGTGCCACCTGCCCGGACAATTAAATCGGCAGCGAAACCCGCAGCAGGGTTGCCTGTGAGTCCGGAAAAAGCATCACTGCCACCGCATTGCATACCAACTACCAAATCAGACACAGGGCAGGTTTCTCGTTGTCTTTTATTTAATTTTTCAAGATGTTTTTCTGCCAGGGCCATGATGCCATTCGCCATTTCTTCAAACCCGGTGAATGCATCATCCTGCAAATAAAGTATAGAATGGTGTTCAGGGTTATCTGAATTGGGCAATAGACGTTCAGGCCTCAACTTTTCGCAACCCAAACCAATGATCATCACTTCATCCCCAAAGTTAGGGTTTTGGGCAATGTGTTTTATCGTTTTAACAGGAACCATAGCAGCGGGTGCATCAATGGCTATACCGCATCCGTAGTGGTGATTAAAAGCTACCACATCGTCTACATTTGGATAAAGTGGAAGCAATTCCTTTTTAATTTTATCCCTGATATAATTGGTTATGCCCGCCACGCACTGCACGCTGATGGTAATACCCAGCACATTTTTAGTGCCTACACTGCCGTTGGCATTCCTAAAACCCTGGAATGTATAGTCTATCAAAGGTGCTGACTGCACTTCATCGCTTCTTTCATAATGAATATCATCCAGGTCTGGTGGCTGGGGCATGGTTATATTACCTTCATTGACCCACTGTCCTTTCCTAATATCTTTGTTTGCAAAACCAATGGTTTGTCCATAGCGGATAACTGCACTTCCTGCCTCTAGCTCTTCCAGGGCAACTTTGTGTCCCATGGGAATATCCTGTTCCAAAGCAATTTTGTCTAAAACAACCGTTCCTTTTGCCAAACCCGATGGATTGGTAATAATGCCCACATTATCTGAGGGCATTATTCTAACAATCGTACTTTCTGATTTGGTTGTATGATTCATTTATACAGGAATAGCAGAAGTTCATCCAAGTCAAATATAATGGAATTAAAACAAAAATAAACAAGACAATAAAGGCACTTTTATTCATTTCCCATACATTGCCTCATGCGCTTTCTTCAAAAAAAATTAAAATACCTTGTGGAAAATTAAAAAAAATGATTTACTATTGTGGTGTATTAGTTAAATAGTACACTAAGTTAATAGTAAAACATGCTTCAGATTGAACAACTTTCTTTTGGATATGGTAAAAAACGCCCACTTTTTGACCACCTCAATCTTACTTTGCCGTCTGGTAATATTTATGGTTTGCTGGGAAAGAACGGAGCTGGCAAATCGACTTTGCTAAAAATCATTAGTGGGTTGCTGTTCCCCAGTCATGGAAAACTGGATGTAGTAGGCTTCCAGCCGAAAGACCGATTTCCACAGTTTTTACAGGAAATTTACCTGATTACCGAGGAGTTTCATTTGCCATCGTTGACTATGGAGCGGTACGTTAAATTATACAGTCCGTTTTATCCCCGGTTTAGTTATAGTTTGTTTGATGCATACATTGAGGAATTTAAACTTCCGAAAGGGCAAAAGCTTTCCACGCTTTCGTATGGGCAGAAGAAGAAATTCCTCCTGTCATTCGGGCTGGCCACAGACTGTAAACTGTTGGTGCTGGACGAACCAACCAACGGGCTGGACATCCCTTCTAAGAGCCAGTTTCGTAAAGTAATTGCCAATGCCATTCACGAAGACCGCAGCTTTATCATCTCTACCCACCAGGTGCGGGATATGGAAAACCTCATCGATCCTGTTATTATCCTTGACGAAGGGGAAATCGTATTCTTTCAGGATTACGAACAGATTTCCAGAAAGCTTGCCTTTTCGCGTCAGGCAACGTTACCCTATGACGGCAGCCTGGTTTATTCAGAGTCATCCTTTGGTGGTTATACTGTGGTGAAAGAAAACATAGGCGGGGAAGAAACCAATATGAACCTGGAAATCCTGTTCAACGCGGTGATAAGCAATAAGGAGAAAGTTTATGAAATCTTCAAAAGCTGAAACCATGAGACAATATTTTGACATACCAAGATTTTGGCTGCTGTTGAAGCTGGAACTTTACCGAAGCCAAAAAGCTGTGCTGATGACCCTGGTAATCGCTTTCGGGTTACATTTTTTCATAGACCTGTTGCTATCGCCCATACTGGAACCCACCCGTGTAGTTTATAAGCACTCAGATAATTATGCCTTTTCCCTGATTTTGGGAGGGCTTATTCTCAGCAGCCTTTCCTTCCATGACCTGGGCAACACACTGAGAAGGCATCGTTATCTTACGTTGCCCGCCTCTAATCTGGAAAAATTTGCCAGCATGTGGCTATTAACCACCTTTGGGTGGGGTCTCGGGTTCACTTTTATTTATACACTTTATACAATGGGCGCAAATATCATTGGCCCATTTTTGCTTGGTTACATGGATTTTCAGCCATTTAATCCTTTGGATGAATTTCCACTCACAGCCATGCGGTATTACCTGGTAACGCAAGGAATTTTTCTGGTAGGGGCTACCCATTTCAAGGGTTATGTTTTTCCCAAAACTCTGTTCACGCTTATACTCTTTGCTGCGGTTTGCGGATTCATTGCTTATCTCATCATGTCTGACACGTTTCATACTGATGATGAAGGTGACGATAGTATGGCGTATTTGGAAGGAACCATTGTACACCAGATGTGGATAGGGCTGCTATGGATGTTTTGGTGGATACTCGCACCGGCTTGTTGGGTAATCACTTATTTGGGACTAAAAGAGAAGGAGGTATAGCATGGAGTTCAACGATAACCAGGCCATATACTTACAGATTGCCGACCTCTTTTGTGAGAATATTCTGCTCAAAAAATGGAATTCCGGCGACCGCATTCCTTCCGTGAGGGAAATGGCCGTCAATATAGAAGTAAACCCCAATACTGTTATGCGTACATTCAACTATTTACAAGATCAGGGCATCATCTTCAACAAAAGGGGTATTGGCTACTTTGTGGCCGAAGATGGCTTTCAGAAAACCAAAGCCCTTCGGAAAGAAGATTTTGTAAACAACGAACTGCCCAGGGTTTTTAAAGAAATGAGCCTGCTCAACATCACCCTGGAAGATGTAAAAAAATATTACGAACAATACGAAAATAACCAGGAAAACGGGGCAGGAACAACACCCGCAGATAATTAATGGGAGCTTTAAAGTTTATGTACTATGAAAACAACTCATAAAATATTATTAGGAATAACAGGCTTTCTCATCATTTACCTGATTACCGGCCTGGTGGCACTACGGAACGAAACGATGGAATTACTTTCAAAAACCCAACTGGAAAATAAATACAAGACAATGCCCGTAGA
The DNA here is from genome assembly GCA_965230065.1 of Cyclobacteriaceae bacterium. Lineage (GTDB taxonomy): Bacteria > Bacteroidota > Bacteroidia > Cytophagales > Cyclobacteriaceae. The sequence goes on from OZ245942.1 coordinate 3,856,745, forward strand.
CACTTTTGCAGGGGTTGATTTCTCAGCACATTGGAATGTGATCATTAAACAGGGCAAAGAATACAAAGTAGAACTGGCAGCAGATGAAAGTGGTGTTTTAAAACCCAACCTGGAAAACAGGGAGGGCATGCTGTACTTTAAGGTTGAAACCGTGGGAGAGGTAAAAAACCAAAGGATAAATGCCAAAGTAACGGTGCCTTCCCTGAAAGAAATTAAAATTGTCCAGGGTACAAACCTCCACCTTGGGAATTTCACGGCAGACTCGCTGAATATTGTCCTGGAAAATGGCGGGGAGTTTATCGGAAACAACAACCAAATCAACTATACATCCTTCAAAACCTCCGGCGATGCCTGGCTGCAACTGACCGATGACCCGGATTTTTAGTTAACCATAAAGAGATTACAAAAAATGAGCGCAGTTAAAATTCAAAAGGATACCCTCATGAAAGCGGTGGTTTGTACAAAATACGGAACACCGGATGTGCTTCAATTGAAAACGGTTGAAAAGCCTGTTCCCAAAGACAATGAAGTATTGGTAAAAGTTCGTGCTTCAAGCGTTGCAGCAGGCGACTGCCGGATTCGAAGTTTTACGGTTCCTCCTTCTTTCTGGCTTCCGGCCCGGATAGCCCTGGGTTTTACAAAGCCCAGAAAAGATATACTGGGTATGGAGTTGGCTGGGGAAATTGAATCGGTGGGCCAAAATGTTACCAGGTTTAAAGCTGGCGACCCGGTCTTTGCCTCAGTGATTGAACACGGTTTTGGCGCGTATGCAGAATACAAATGCCTCCCTGAAGACGGACTCATCGCCATTAAACCATACAACTTGACGTATGAGGAAGCCGCTGCGGTTCCCATCGGTGCCCGAACAGCTTTGTATTTTTTGAGAAAAGCTAATATCAGCCAGGGGCAAAAAATACTGATTTATGGGGCTTCAGGAAGTGTAGGAACATATGCCGTGCAGCTTGCCAGGCACTTTGGGGCAGAAGTAACCGGAGTGTGCTCTACCGCTAATCTTGAACTGGTAAAATCTTTAGGAGCTCATAAAGTTATTGATTACACTACTACTGACTTTACTGCGCAAAATGGTAAAACATACGATGCTATTTTTGATACGGTGGGCAAAACCTCCCTGTATGCCAGTTTGAAATGTTTAAAGAAAGGAGGTACATATCTTCATACCGTTTCCGGCCCGGCACTCAGTATGCAAATGGCATTCCTCTCGAGGATAAGTGATAAGCGGCTTATTGGCGGCGGGCCTCCCAAAAAGATAGAACAACTCATCTTTCTCAAAGAACTAATTGAGGCAGGGCACCTAAAACCGGTCATGGACAGATGCTATCCGCTGGAACAACTCCCTGAAGCCCACCGCTATGTGGATACCGGGCGCAAAAAAGGAAATGTGGCCATCAAAATAGTATGACCAAATTATTATTTCGTCCAAAGCCAACCTGAACAAGCAATGAAAACAATATTAAGCTCTAGAAAGAAGACGGCAAGGCTAGCGGGTTTTCTCTACCTGGTAGTAGTATTGACTGGCATTTTTAGCCTTATGTATGTTCCTTCCCAGCTCATTGTGTGGGATGATGCAGCAGTCACCATTGATAACATCAAGGCTGCTGAATTTCTGTATAGATTGGGTGCTGTAAGTGGTTTGGTTTGTTATACTTTTTTCTTGCTACTACCTCTGGTTTTGTATCAACTCTTCAAAGAAGTTGATAAAACCCAGGCAATACTCATGGTCATACTCGCTGTTATCAGTGTACCCATCTCTTTTGTCAGTATCATCAATAAATTTGATATACTCTCACTTTTAAGTGAGGCAGACTATTTAAAAGCCCTGGGAATAGAACAGGTACATGCACAGGTCATGTTATCGCTTGCATCGTATCATAATGGTATTCTTACGGCCCAAATATTTTGGGCACTGTGGCTGTTTCCCTTTGGTTATTTGGTGTTCAAATCCGGATTTCTGCCAAAGATTTTAGGCATATTCCTGATGGTGGGTAGCGTTGGTTATCTGATAGATTTCTTTGGATATTCTCTATTTCCTGATTATGGTGAAACAGGAATTTCTACCTTCGTTACCCTCCCGGCCAGCATTGGGGAAATTGGTACTTGTCTCTGGCTACTGATTATGGGTGCAAAAGAGCGACAAGTGGTTTCAAATATAGCTGAGTTGCAGCCGGAAATGTAAATGTTTAAGTACATTCAAAAAAAACTGATGCTGGACGGTTTGTAAAACAGGCATCTTGCCTGTGCCCCAGCCTATGCGGGCCAACTTGTTAACAGGCGAGACGCCTGTTCCACACTTAATTTAACTGTTAAAATAATTTTGAATGTACATAATGCTATTTCAATAAAGAAGGATAAACCCATGAAAACAATTGTAAATGCAATGCATGAATCATCGGATGTTCGGCAACCCAAAGAAGTAGAAAGGTCAAAAAAGAAAGCGACCTTCTGGGATAAACGCTCAAAACATTATGATGAATCCATCATAAAACATAGCCCGGGTTATCAAAAAACAATTGATAGCACCAAGTCATGGCTTTCCCATTCAGATGTGGTACTTGACTTTGCTTGTGCTTCCGGGGAAATAAGTCTTGGTATTGCCCCGCATGTGCAACAGGTGTATAGCATTGACCTGTCCATAAAAATGATTGAACTGGCGAATCAAAAAGCACAGGACCGGAAAGCAAATAATGTTCATTTTTATCAAACCGATGTTTTTGACCAAAAGCTGGAAAGTGGGTCTTTCACGGCTATTATCGCATTAAACATTCTTCATTTGGTAGATGATGCTTCCGGGGTTTTGGGCAGGCTGAATGAATTATTGCAACCCGGCGGATTATTAATTTCCCAAACCCCCTGTCTGGGTGAGCAGGGGTGGGTTGTCGGAACTTTGATAAACCTTGCCCAAAAAGTGAAATTGGTACCAACAATTCTCAGTTTTAAGACCACTGAGTTGGAATCAATGGTGGCGAACAGCGGTTTTGAGATAATTGAATCCAAAATTTGGAACGAGAAAGATGCAACCCAATGGATTGTTGCCCGGAAAACTTAACGATGACAAAAAATCAGAAAAATGTAATCTTTAAACTCATGAAAGCCATTCTCTGCACCAAATACGGCCCACCCGAAGTACTTCAACTGAAAGAAGTGCCAAAACCCATACCCAAAGCCAATGAAGTACTGATAAAAATCCATGCTGCCACCGTAACCATGGGCGACTGCGAACTGCGAGGCCTGTTATTACCTTTGTGGACACGCATTCCCCTGCGACTGTACATGGGCTATAGCAAGCCCCGCAACTTCACGCCCGGCATGGAATTATCAGGCGTTATAGAAGCGGTGGGAGAGAAGGTGAAAAACTTTAAAATGGGCGATGCGGTTTTTGGCTCCAGCGGTATGGGCATGGGCACCAATGCTGAATACAAAGCCATTTCGTGCAAGGGTGCGTTGGCTATCAAGCCCCCAGGCATCAGTCATGAAGAAGTGGCTACCATAGCAGTGGGAGGGAACAATGCACTGCATTTTCTGGGAAAAGCCAATATCCAGCCCGGGCAAAAAGTGCTGATTATCGGTGCGGGCGGAAGCATAGGAACCTACGGAGTACAACTCGCAAAACTGTATGGTGCCAAAGTAACCGCCGTGGACAGCACAGAAAAGCTAGACATGCTGCGTACTATTGGGGCGGACCATGTTATTGATTACACAAAGGAAAGTTTTGTGGCACATGCAACTGAAAATGCCGAAAAGTATGATGTGGTTTTTGATATTGTATACGGCACTTCTTTTTCACAATGTATCAGCATTCTAAAAAAAGAAAGTACTTATTTGATGGCAAATCCCAGTCCGTCAAAAATGCTGCGGGCAACCTGGGTTTCCAAAACAAGCAGCAAAAAAGTAATCTTCGCATTCGCAGGTGAAAAGCCTGAAGACTTCGCTTACCTCGCCCAACTTATGGAAGCAGGAAAAATTAAAGCAGTAATTGACAAAACTTACCCATTAGCAAAAATCGCCGAAGCCCACGAATATGTAGAAAGCGGCCATAAAAAAGGAAATGTAATCATTAAGATTGATGATAATGACTAAGCCAATGAAAGCCATAGTAAACCCCAAATACGGACCACCCAATGCCCTCCAACTCAGGGAAATAGAGCAACCCATACCCAAAGCCAACGAGCTCCTCATAAAAGTCCATGCCACCACCGTCAATGATTTTGACTGGGGCCTGGTGAGGGGCAAACCCTACCTATACCGCTTAATTTTTGGCCTCCTGAAACCCAAACATCCCATCCCCGGCATTGAGCTATCGGGAACCGTAGAAGCAGTGGGCAAGCAGGTAACCGCTTTCAAGGTAGGGGATGCAGTCTACGGTGACATATCCGCATTTGGTTGGGGCAGCTTTGCCGAATACATCTGTGTGCATGAAAAGGCGATGGCGCTCAAGCCCCCAAAGATGACTTTTGAAGAGGCTGCCTCCATTCCCCATGCCTCCATGCTGGCCTTGCAGGGGCTGGTGGATATTGGAAAAATTCAGCGGGCCACCGTGGAACGGCAAAAAATATTGATCAATGGGGCTGGTGGGGGCGTTGGTACTTTCGGCCTGCAACTCGCCAGGCTATACGATGCCGAAGTAACCGGCGTGGACACGGGCGATAAGCTAAAGATGATGCAGTCCATCGGTTTTGACCATATCATTGATTACAAAAAAGAAGACTTCACCACCAACGGACAACGGTACGACCTCATCCTGGATGCCAAGACCAATCGGGCGCCTTCTGCCTATGCCAAAGTCTTAAAAAAGCATGGGAAATATGTCACTGTAGGCGGGCTTTTACACCGCCTGATTCAGATACAGTTTTCAGGAATAACGAGCAGGAAAAACATGCATGTGGTAGCCCTGGAACAAAACAAGGACCTGGCATACATCAATGAGCTTTATGAAACAGGCAAAATCAAACCCGTAATAGACGGCCCCTACAAATTAGAAGAAGCCCCTGAGGCCCTCCAATATTTCGGTGAAGGAAAGCACCAGGGGAAGGTAGTGATTTCTTTCTTTGCTTAATTTCAACCACTGGAAAGTTTTACTTGATTATTCGTTAGTGGCAACCATAAAAAATAGACTTGCGTTTTGTAACTTTAGGATATCAATCAATTAAAGAGGATTATGGAATTAAAACTTAATATTGGATTTGAGCTACTGTTTAATTTAGCCAATCAATTGCCGCAACCAGAAAAGCAGAGACTTATTGCTGCACTTAAAAAAACCATTAAACAAAACAAAAATCAGAAGGGAGAAAGAGAATTAGGAAAATACAAAGGCAAAATTCAAATGTCTGACGATTTTAACGCTCCATTAGATGATTTTAAGGAATACATGTAATGAGATTTCTTTTAGACACACAGATTTTGCTTTGGATTTTTGGTGAGTTGCTCAAATTGTTAAAGATCAAAAAAATAGTTTATGTGTTAGTAAGGCCAGCTTTTGGGAAGCAGCTATTAAAGTGAATATCGGCAAATTAACCCTTCCTTTTGAATTAGAAATTCTCGTTCAGGAAACACATTCCAACAACATTGAGGTATTGGAGATAGAAATGAGCCACATCTTGGAACATGTCAATTTGCCTGTTCATCATCGTGATCCTTTTGATAGATTAATAATCAGTCAAGCAATAGTGGAGGGGTTGCCTGTAATTTCAAGTGACGACAAATTCTCACTTTACGATATAAAACGGGTTTGGTAAATGAAGAAACACGAAAAGAAATTGCAAACAAACCAGCCCGGCTGTTGCATGAGCCGTAGAAAACAAGCTAAAAAACGCATATTTGGAAAAAATTCCTAATATATCATTCCATGCAAAAGAGGCCGAAACAGAGTTTGAATTGGTTGAAATATCAAAGATAACTTCACAGATAGAAAAAGGCATAGATCACAATCCTTCACAGCCACATCGAATTACTTTTTTTGCCTTGTTGATTGTAACCGAAGGCAAAGGTAGCCATATGGTTGACTTTAAGAAGTATGCTATAAAACAGGGAACGGTGCTAAAAATAGCGAAGGGACAAGTGCATGCTTTCGAGCAAAATATTAGCTACAAGGCTTTTCTTATTCCATTCACCGAGGATTTTATTTTGAAATATTTTTCAAAAACTTCCATTGCATTTATTTCCCACTTATATAACTACCATGTTTCAGAACCACTCGTTGAAAATAGCTCACTGAATAGGTATTTTATTGAACAATTAGTAAAGGAGCTTAAAAATGATAACACATACGCTAAAACAAATATTGTTGCCAAAATTTTAGAGTTATACTTATTGCAATTAGAACGCCATTCGCATAAAACCATTTATTCAAAGCGCAATGCCAATCTCTATCCGCTATTTATTAAATTCAAAAATTTGGTAGAGGAAAAATACAGCATGTCACGGAATGTTAATGACTATGCGCAAATGATGTCGATTTCTGCCAAACATTTAAATATGGTTGTTAAAACCTTCACCTTGAATACGGCAAAATATTTTATAGACCAATATGTAGTCTTAGAAATAAAAAGAGCCATAATAAGCACCAACAACAGTCTAAAAGAGATCGCCTTCGAAATGGGCTTTGATGAAGTAACCAATTTCACCAAATTCTTCAAACGGCATACAAGCATCACTCCAAAAGCATTTAAAACCAACCAATAACATCTTTTGGTTTCAGATTTACCATTCTTAGGAAAAAACGCACCTTTTTGGATTACTTGTTTTATCAGATTTTTGTGAAAAAAAATTATGAGTCAAGTAGCCATTTGCCCCACCTGTGGCAGTAAGTCAAAAATAAAAGAAAAAGATGGAGTGGTTTCATACCACGCTGTTCAGAATGAAGAAGCTTTCAGGAAAATAGGTCAGTTAAAAAAAGCCATGCAAAAATTTAAAGAAAAAGCAGAGAAACTTGAAAAAGAGTTAGAAGCTTTAAAATCAAAGAGTATACCTTAAAAATAAATACAATGAAAACTCAAATTTTCACATTATTCATAGCATTAATTGTATTTACAACAGCTAATGCACAGGAAACAGAAGCTACCCGTCTTTTAAAGGAACAAAACAAAGAGTTTGTCCCTGAAATTTTCAAGTTTGGCAACAATGTTTGGTTCGCCGTTGGTCACGACGTAAGCAACGTTGCCATGATCGAGGGCGAAACGGGAATTATAATAATCGATGCCGGTCAGTCGCCCGTTCGGATGGAGGCTTTACGACAGAAATTCAGGGAAATCACCGATAAACCCATTAAAGGTGTTTTGATTACCCATGGGCATGGGGATCATTTCGGTGGGATACAGGCTTTTCTAGATGAGGGGGACAATCCCCAAATCTGGGGGAGAAAAGGCGCATTGGGCGAAAACACGGGTTTCAATATAGAAGCAAATGCCGGTAAAACGGCCGGGTTGACTTATGCAAATACACGCGGAGCACGACAAGCGGGTATTATTCTTCCGGATTCCATCCATATCAACAATGGCGTTGCACCTCGCCCCGATAAACAGCGAACCATGTTTACCCGAGGAAAAGAAACTGCTGAATTTCGTCCGACCCATTTCTTCACCGGTGAGCGTGAGAAAATTGAAATTGACGGAATTTCATTTGAGTTGGTCGCTGCCAGCGGCGAAACCTATGACAATATGTATATTTGGATGCCCGAACAAAAAATCCTCTTTCCCGGCGACAGCTATTACAAATCGTTTCCTAATCTTTATACCATCCGCGGTTCGCAATACCGCGATGTGCAAAGCTGGTACAAAAGCATAGAAAAAATGCTAAGTGAAGATGCAGAATATTTATTGCCCGGCCACACCCGTCCGGTGGTGGGGAAAGAAAAAGTAAAGGAATCCCTGACCGATTACCGCGATGCCATAAAATTTGTTTTCGATAAAACCATTGAGGGAATGAACAAGGGTATGACGCCCGACCAGTTGGTAGAATATGTAAAATTACCCGAATATCTCGCTTCAAAACCCAATTTGACCGAATACTATGGTCGTGTTGATTGGTCTGTTCGCTCTATTTTTAATGGATACCTGGGTTGGTTTGATGGCAATCCGGTCAACTTGAATAAACTCGCACCAAAGACCGAAGCTGAAAAAATGGCAAAAATGGCTGGTGGGAAGGATAAACTTCGAGCAAATGCCGTAAAAGCTTTTGAAGATGGGGATTTTCAATGGTCGGCCCAACTTTGTGATTATCTGCTTGCCTTAAATAATAGTGACGAGGAAATAATCGAGCTGAAGGCAGATGCCCTAATGGAAATTGCCAAAACTATGTTGAACGCCACCGGCAGGAATTATATGAACAGTTATGCCATTCAGTTAAAAGAAAAGGCCGAGAATCTTGAAAAGAATTAGAAGCCTTTAAATCAAACCAAAAATAACATTTATGAAAATTGCAGTAACAACAGCAAGCGGACAATTGGGATCAGCCATTGTAAAACAACTGATAAAAGAAATCGGAAAAGACAATGTCATTGCCATAGCACGAACCCCGGAAAAGGCAAAACATTTTGGCGTTGAAATCCGAAAAGGAGACTACAACAACCGACAGCAATTTGATAAGGCTTTACAAAGCGTTGATGCGGTGCTTTTGGTTTCCGGTATGGATGCCCCCCAAAAAAGAATCCAGCAACATAGAAATGTAATTGAAGCTGCTAAGCAACAGGGTGTACAAAAAATTGTGTATACCAGTATTGTAGGAGACGAAAATAATACGGCATTTAGCCCTATTGTAAAAAGTAATCGGCAAACAGAAAAAGATATTCAGGCATCCGGTCTTCAATGGGTTATAGGCAGAAATGGAATATATATTGAACCAGACCTTGAGTATCTTGACCACTATGTAAAAGAGGGCGAGATCAGAAATTGCGCCGGTGATGGGAAATGTGCTTATACCAGCAGAGAAGAATTGGGGTATGCCTATGCACAAATGCTTCTCAATGAAGAGCATAATGAACAGGTTTACAACCTTGCAGGCGAACCGATTACCCAAGGTAGGTTAGCCGGGATGATCAATCAGGTGTATCATACAAGTCTGTCCTACAACCCTGTTTCGGTTGCCGCTTACGAGAAAGAAAGAAAAGAGGCATTAGGAGAATTTATGGGGAGAATAATAGCTGGAATCTACGAAGGAATTCAAATAGGTGCGTATGATATCACTTCTGATTTTAAAAAGGCTACCGGAAGGCCGCACAAAACGCCACTAGAAATGATTACAGCAATAAAAAATGGTTGAAGGAACAATGGAAATAGCTTTTAAACTCAATAAAGAAACATAAGAATCAGACAACAATGAGCATAAACCAAAATGAATTAGTGGCACTTCTGCTTTTATCGGCAATAGCAAAGATGTTCAGATAATTGCGCCCCCCTGGGTGCGGAAGCTACTTCCGCTTAGTAAGCAGTAATTTGCATAAAAAACCTGCTTTAGTTGAAATAGATGCTATACGTCTGTACATTCGTTAGCCCTCATTAAAAAAACTATTATCTTTAGAAGATAGAAACACCACAAGAAATAGAAAACAAGATCCGGGCAGTAAAGCCATATTTAGAAGATGAATTTGGGATTGGCCGGATAAGCTATTTTGGCTCTTTTGCTAAGGGAAATTATAGTGCTGATTCTGATTTGGATGTACTGGTAAGCTTTAATAAAAAGATCGGATGGAAATTCTTTGATCTGAAACAGTATCTTGAATCAGCCATTGGAAGAAGGGTTGATTTAGTAACAGAAAGGTCATTAAAAAGGCAATGGAAGCAGGCCATCTACATACTCGTTATCTGTAACTTCTTCCATAACCTGCTTGTCGCACAAGCTGCATACTTACTCTGATGCTTACCTGAGCAACAACATTTGCCGTACTTGTGAGAAAGTCCCTGTGTGTATCTGATAATAATAAACCCCCGTAGGCGAACCCCCGCTTTCCCATGTAACTTCATGTGAACCGGATGGTAAATATTTATCCACCAGCGTTGTTACAGGCTGACCCATACTGTTATATATTTTAACTTGTACATTACCGGCTTCCGGCAGGGCAAAGCGAATGGTAGTGGCGCGGGTAAAAGGATTCGGGAAATTTTGTTCAATCCGGAAAGCATCTGGTGAAATTCCTATATCCTGCTTTTGAATATCCTCAGGTTGGTTTTCTTTCTTTAAAGAGGCATTGGCACCTGCTAACACATTTTTGTGTTTCGGATGTTTATTAGGCGGAGTTGCTTCTGCCGTCGCTGTATTACCAGAAGCATCTGTAGCTGTACACCTCAGAAGCGCCTCCGGGCCAATGATGGCCTTGAGTTCCCCTTTTTTATCAAATTTATAGTGGTATAAGTGTTGAGGGCCTCTCAACATAGCAAGGTGCTGCTGGTTCTTCACGGGAATGCCTCCGGCAGACTGTATTTCTGACCAGAATGCTTTTGGGTTGGGGCCTTCCACAACTACCTTATTTCTATTGGTTTTGATCTTAATGCGTTTGAATTTCCTTTTCTTAAATCTGAGATGAGGGTTGTTAAGTTCGGGTAATGCAATAACAGAAGTTGTTGTAAGGCTGTCATCACAAAGGTCGAAGGCTGAGCATTCCAGGTTAAACAGTTTGAGAAAACCATAATCAAATACCGGCACAAAGGCAGCACTCACCATGGGGGGCGTGGTATCATCGATAATAATCATCACTTCGGCAGTATCTGATTTTCCTTTGCCATCTTCCACAGTAAGCTCAATGGTATGTGGGCCAAAGGCAAGCATCACCTCAGACTGGGCATCCAGGGTGGGACCCGCTATAATTTCACCTGCTTCCCGCCAGGTGTAAGTTAGTGGATCGCCATCGGGGTCGCTGGAACCACTTCCATCCAGGGTGATTTTAACACTATCGGCACCGGTACACTCAACAGTTTGGTTTTCACCCGCATCTGCAACGGGTGGATTATTCGGGCTGATAATGTCAATGGCAACCCACACGGAATCGGAGGAGTTGTTGGAAGCATCCCGCATGCGGTAGGCAAAAGAGTCGGTGCCAGTAAATCCGGGATTGGGGGTATAGGAGAAACGGCCATCGGCAAAAGCGGATAAAGCACCGTTGTCCACATTATCGAGGATAGCCGTAGCGGTGAGGAGTTCCCCGTCCAGGTCAATGTCGTTGCCCAGGAAACCGGGAGCAGCAATAGAGAGGGTGGTACTGGCTACCGCTGTGTACGCATCATCCACACCGATGGGAGGGCGGTTGCCTTCAAGCACTTCAATGGTAACCCACACGGAATCGGAGAAATTGTTGGAGGCATCCCGCATGCGGTAGGCAAAAGAATCAGTGCCAGTAAATCCGGGATTAGGGGTATAGGTAAATCTGCCATCGGCAAAAGCGGATAAAGAACCATTATCCACATTATCGAGGATAGCCGTAGCGGTGAGGACTTCCCCATCGGGGTCAATATCGTTGCCCAGAAAGCCCGGTGAGGCGATGGAGAGGGTGGTACCGCCCAGGGCTGCATAAGTATCAGGAATGCCTACGGGGTTCCGGTTAGCCGGGGGCAATACCTCAATGGCAACCCACACGGAATCGGAGAAGTTGTTGGAAGCATCCCGCATACGGTAGGCAAAAGAGTCGGTACCAGTAAATCCGGGATTGGGGGTATAGGAGAAACGGCCATCGGCAAAAGCGGATAAAGCACCGTTGTCTACATTATCCAGTATAGCCGTAGCGGTGAGGGCTTCTCCATCCAGGTCAATATCATTGCCCAGGAAGCCGGGTGCGGCAATAGAAAGGGTTTGATCATTGGGTATTGCATATTGATCCGGGGTGCCTATTGGGGTTGTTCCGCCCGGCGAAACCTCAATGGCAACCCACACGGAATCGGAGGAGTTGTTGGAAGCATCCCGCATACGGTAGGCAAAAGAGTCGGTACCAGTAAATCCGGGATTGGGGGTATAGGAGAAACGGCCATCGGCAAAAGCGGATAAAGAACCATTATCCACATTATCCAGGATAGCCGTAGCGGTGAGGGGTTCCCCATCGGGGTCAATGTCGTTGTTCAGGAAACCGGGTGCGGCAATAGAGAGGGTGGTACTGGCTACCGCTGTGTACGCATCATCCACACCGATGGGAGGGCGGTTGCCTTCAAGCACTTCAATGGTAACCCACACAGAATCGGAGAAATTGTTGGAGGCATCCCGCATGCGGTAGGCAAAAGAGTCGGTGCCAGTAAATCCGGGATTGGGGGTATAGGAAAAACGGCCATCGGCAAAAGCGGATAAAGAACCATTATCCACATTATCCAGGATAGCCGTAGCGGTGAGGACTTCCCCATCGGGGTCAATATCGTTGCCCAGGAAGCCCGGGGAGGCGATGGAGAGGGTGGTACCGCCCAGGGCTGCATAAGCATCGGGAATGCCTACTGGGTTCCGGTTAGCCGGGGGCAATACCTCAATGGCAACCCACACGGAATCGGAGAAGTTGTTGGAAGCATCCCGCATACGGTAGGCAAAAGAGTCGGTACCAGTAAATCCGGGATTGGGGGTATAGGAGAAACGGCCATCGGCAAAAGCGGATAAAGCACCGTTGTCTACATTATCCAGTATAGCCGTAGCGGTGAGGGCTTCTCCATCCAGGTCAATATCATTGCCCAGGAAGCCGGGTGCGGCAATGGAAAGGGTTTGATCATTGGGTATTGCATATTGATCCGGGGTGCCTACCGGTCCGGTCGGGTTTACTATGTTCAGGGTTTGAAAATTTTCAGGAGTTATTGCAGAAAGTATTTCTGCCCCTGAAGAAGGAACAAAAACCTTGACTGCTTGTTCCGTTTTATTATCCTTTGATGGCAAGTGCTCGCCGTACCTAATGGGTGCCGTATCAGTAGTGACTGGTTGGACGAAAATCTTGAGGCTGTCGCTTGTCATGGCATGGCCTGCCTTTTGGATAGGTGAATGTTCATGGGTAACAGGCTGAACATGAATGGGGGGAGTAACCTGCTGAAAGACAGTTGAACTGTTTTGGTCAGCTTTCTCCAATGATAAAGGTGCCGGTTGTTGTGCCAGCGATGGTAATAGGATATGAACGAACAAAACAAGGGGAATAATGGTTTTGATTGCGAAGAGGGTGCGCAGTGGTTTCATAAGAGGGTATTTTAGGCAGTAATGAGGATCAATAAGTTAGTGAATTTCAAGATAAAATTCAAGTTTATTTAGGTTTACAGGCTGAACAAATGACTGAAAGTCTTGTGGTAATCTGGAATGGCAAACCATTTGCTAAGAAAATATGCATTAAAAATAATGCGATGGCCATTGTAGACAAAAATATCATCATAAAAGGATTGAAGGGAAAACTGGGTAACATGCTGGTCTTCCGGCAGAGGAATGGAAAAACCATTGTATCAACAGTACCCCAAAAAACAGATAAGCCACCTACACCCGCCCAGCTAACCCGGCGGGAAAAGTTCAGGAAGGCGGTGGTATATGCACAAGGCGTACTGCAAAACCCAACCTTGCACGCGTGGTATGCGGCCAACCTTTTCCACCACCAATCGGTATACCATGCCGCCCTTTCAGATTTCATGCACCCGCCTCAAATTTTGGCAATTGACACTCAATCTTATCATGGCAAGCAGGGAGATCATGTGTTCATTACAATTCCTGAAGAAAGCAGGGCAACCGGTGTCACCCTAACTTTTTGCCATGCTGATGGCACTCTGGCAGAAGAAGGCACTGCCCGGCCTGGCATTCAAAAAAACCAATGGGTGTATACCGCTCAACATACCCAACCCTCCTGGCACTCATTTACCCTCTTGGTACGGTCCGCTGATAAGCCCGGCAATACTTCAGAACTGACCACCGCCTTAGAAGTGACCCTGTAAAAAGTACATTAAAGGAATCTGGTAGCAACCTTACAGCAAAGACGAACAAAAGACGAAGGAATAACGAAGGAGAGACGAAGGATCGGTATAGCTATCATAAGACTAATTTATTGGAAAAGTACAAATATCACCGCTATTGGTTGTACCACAGAAAAAACCAATGAATTCACTGGAATCCTGGATACAACCATTATGTGAACTATCCTTTTGATACGAAAGTTGAAAGAATAACGGTTATAACGGATTCAGGAACTATGATCGTCTCACCTATCACCTATCAATGATTCAGTAATCGCAGTTAATACGTCGTCTAAAACTGAAGTTCTTCATTTTCACTTCATCGATAACTCTAGTGAGGACTCACACTTAATAATATTGATTCTGAACAGATTCCCACAAACGAGGGTCTAATGTTAACAGCTAATAACTATAACTCACACACTATGACAGATGGTGGAGGAACATATTAATCAATTTAGAAGTGCACATGATACTGTTGAATATCAATTAATTTCAGTAGACAAACTGCTAATTTCCAAAGATACTTTGACAATACTTGGAAAGTCCGCCATGAGTTGTAAATTTATTAATCAGTATGTTTGCAGTATGTTTGGTGAAGCTTGAGAAGTTCGAGCATCCTAATTCCTCACTCATCTTGTATTCTTAATTTATCTCCAAAAAATAAAGTGAGTATGAAAAAACTGATTACTTTCCTGATGATAACTTTCCTATGGTCAGGAGGGGTATTAGCAAAAGATTATTATGTTTCCAGAAAAGGCAATGATGATGCCCCAGGTACTCGACAACAACCTTTTCTGACAATCCAGAGGGCGGCTGAAGTTATGCGTTCGGGTGACGCATGTTACATCTTTGACGGGGTGTATCCCGAAATAGTAATACCCTCCTTTTCCAACACCGAAGGCCACCCCATCATTTTCCGTTCCGCAGATAATGGTGAGGTGACCATAATTGGCTCTGACCCTGTACCTCAAGAACGATGGCAACGGGTATCTGAACATATTTTTAAGACCAACATGAAACTGGATCTGAATCATGAAAATCAGCTTTTTCTTAGTGATAAAACCTTAGTGGAGGCTCGTTGGCCCAATGTAGGCGAGGACCTACTCCGGCCGGTTTTATCAGTCATGGATCAGGGCACAACACCTGAGTTGATAGTAGATACTGCTCTTCCCGACTACGACTTCAGTGGCGCTCAGGTATGGATTCACGCCCCAAAATATTGGTCTGACTGGACTACAAAGGTAATGGCTGCTACCGATAGCTCATTAACTATCGAGAATATTGCTCCTTATCCTGGGCCCAGACAACATGTAGCTACTTCTGGGGCTGACTATTTCGTTTTTGGCATCAAAGGAGCCTTAGACGCAGAAAATGAATGGTATTATGATGATGAGAATGAGGAAGTATACATATTCCGAGAAAATGGAGAACTGCCCGAAAATGAATACCGGGTTAAACGAAGAATGTATGCCTTTGACTTATCAGGAAAAAAGCATATAAAAATTGAAGGTTTAACCATACAGGGAGCTGGAATAAACACCAATGAACATACGGAGTCAGTCACCCTGGATCGATTAAAAATTTATTATCCTTACTATTCTTGTCAAAACAATAAATACTATGGCGACCAAAAGAATAAAGGCATAGTACTGCGGGGTAAAGATATTATCATTCAAAATACTGAAATTGCATACAGTTCAGGGGTGGGTGTTATGATGCTGGGAGAAAACAATAAGTTGATAAATAGCTATATTCATGATACAGACTTCATTGGTTCCTATGCGAGTTGCGTTTCACTCGCTGGGAAGGGAAATGTGGTAAGTCACTGTACACTCACACGCTCAGGGCGTACTGTGCTTGATTATGGTGATATGTACCAGTCATTGGTTCAATTCTGTGACATGAGCCATTCCGGACTCATTACGAGCGACCTAGGTCTAACGTATGGTAACGTAATTGAAGGTGGTAATTCTGAGGTTCGCTACAATGTGCTTCATGATAATGATGACGACCACCTGGATATGGGACTTTACTACGATCACGGTACACAAAATATCATTTCGCACCACAATATTGTCTATGGTGTTGGCTATTCGGCTTTCCAAATCAACCACTATGGTGCTTATCATCTCGTATATCACAATACATTTATTGCAGATGATAATGGGTTTCGCTCTACCTGGGGCAATAAGTACGGACCTGATTTATTAGAATGCCGCTTTGTAAATAACCTTTTTAGTAGCCTTTCCCGAACCACTGCCGAAAATTATTATTGGGCGCACAACGTGACCGCGTATGAGGATTTTGATAAATACAATATCATGCAACCTGCGAGTGAATGGCTTGCCAAAGGGAAATATGTTACAGGTATTTCGGCTACTGATCAGCAAAAGAAGCCTGGTATCGGAGCCATAGAGTATGAAGGAATGAGCTTCAAAGTAGGTCATGACTTTGAAAACCCACCCCAAAACATCAATTTCATAAGAAGCAAGCCTCTCTACCGGAACCGAATTTTGAATGCAGCTTTCGAGCACGAAAATCACCTTAGCCCCTGGGAAGCCAAAAATGAAAACGTACGGGTGATTGAGCACCCGCATCAAAATCATACGAAACCTGACACTACTATCGGCAGGATGGGGAATTACTCGATAGGCTTAACAGGGAAGTCAGGAGAGGTGTACCAGGAAGTTCGATATCTGCATCCAAATGCGGAATATGAATTCATTGGACACCTAAGAGTAGACAGAGGAGAACGTGCGGTTATAGGCGTAAGATGGGCTGATGGTACAGAGTTTCTCAGTCCGGTGGTGATGGATACTGCACCAGGATGGAACCGTGTGCGGTTAGGTTTTGACATGCCAGAAAAGCACGAAACAATTACCATATTTGTCAGACGCCTGTCAGATGGAGCAGGGCAGGTTTATATTGACGATTTTGGATTGATTATGCGCTGACCTTATTAAAAAAGTACAGATATTTTCAAACCATAAGCTGTTTGAGAATAATAATTCCGTTCTTTCATTCATCTTGCTATACTTTTTCTGAAAAGATGTATTGCGTATCAACTTTATTCCTTGTAGGTGTGTAGCGACCCCTCTTACCTACGAATCATTCAGTATGAATTTATCCAATGAAAGAACTCTTAAAAACAGGCATTCTTTTGTCATCAAAAAGAAAAATGGACATTATGAACAACTGGAATTCTGTAAAGGCTTGAAGAATTACTGAAAACCATATAAACAAACTACTCCTATGATGAAAACAATGACTTGCAAACAACTGGGCGGCGCATGTGATAAGGAATTTCATGCCACCACATTTGAAGAAATGGCCAAAATAAGTAAAAATCACGGCATGGAAATGTTTCAAAAAGGCGATAAAGCCCACTTAGAAGCTATGGACCAAATGCAGGAACTTATGAAATCGCCCCAAAGGATGCAGGAGTGGTTTGAGCATAAAAAAAGGGAATTTGATAATCTTCCTCCGAATGAATAATGGAAAATGATTATTGACCATCAAAAATTTGATTTTGGGGAAAAGTGCCTGATTGAAAAAGTTATCATTCAGGCACCTTTCCGGTTTATGGTTGACTTTCCGAATGATGCTTGTTTCATCTATTTTGAAGAAGGGAATACAAAAGTGAACTCCCCTTATGAGCAAGTGCCTGTAGCGGCCCGGGAATCTGTTTTGTTAAAATGTGGCACTTACTTTTCAGACCTGCTCGCCTATGCAACATCTGACCGTTACGAAATTATTGTTGTCCATTTGCCAAAAAACATTCTTTGGGAGATTTACAAACATGACATACAGTCGTTTCCCAAATCATTAAAAAAAAGCCGATTTATACAGAAATTAGAATCGCAGGAATTGGTGAGGGAATATATCAAAGGGCTTCACTTTTATTTTAAAAACCCTGAGGTGGTGAGTGATGAACTACTTGCGCTTAAGCTCAAAGAACTCATTCTGTTATTACTACAAACCAAAAATGCCGAATCGGTGAGCACCCTTTTTCAACAACTTTTTTCCTCACAGCAAATTGATATCAGGGATGTAGTGAACACCCACATTTTTTCTAACCTCTCCGTAGAAGATTTGGCGGCATTAAGTCATTTGAGTGTGTCTACTTTCAAACGGCATTTTAAAGAAATTTTTGATGATACCCCGGCCAATTACATCAAAGCCAAACGGCTTGAAAGGGCAAAACAACTCCTGTCCATTAGCAATATGACCATTAGCGAAATCGCCTATGAAACCTGCTTCAATGATGTAGCCCACCTTTCCAAATCCTTCAAATCAGTTTACAATATTTCCCCTTCCGCTTACCGGCAAAAAAATAGCTGACCCAATCTTACAAAAGCTTGAACCTTTTGTACAAGGCAAATGATAGATTTTGTCACAAATTTGTAATTCAATAGTTAGGAGGAGGTCAAATGAAACATCTTAATATATTCAAGGGCACTTATAGAACAAATACATCCTGTAGGATACAGTAAGGCGGTTCAGTAGGTACGAAGGTTGAAAGTTAATATTGCCTATCGGTCTGACCGCTCTTATGCCTCTTCAGATAGCGGTCTGACCGATTTATGAGAGCTTCTTATTAATTTTCAATGTTCGGTTCGGGGCTACTGAACCGCCCTACGGAGACCCTATATCGTCATCCGGAACTTTTCGCACCTAATATCATACATTAAATACATATTATTAAAGTGTTAAATCAAACAAAAAATGAAAATAGCAATCATCCTCATCCTCGGTATTTTCTATGCAGGCAACAATCACCTTGCTTTCAAAGAGCAACCTGCTATTGTTCTTAAGGTGGTTAACCTCAATAACGATAAAGGGCAAGTAATTCTGGACATCTTTGACGATAAGCGGGGCTTTCCCATGGATACAGAAAATGCCATCAAAAGCCTGAAAACAACTATTAAGGATGGCAAGGCTGTCTTTAATATTGATGAACTGCCCCCGGGCGTTTATGCATTTGCTGCTGTGCACGATGAAAACGACAATGGTAAGTTTGATACCAACTTTTTGGGGATGCCCACAGAAGGTGCTTGTGCGTCGAACAACGCAAAGGGTTTTATGGGGCCTCCAAAGTATAAAGATGCTGCCCTTGAAATAACCAATGAAACTACCGAAATGGAATTGGAAATGATTTATTTCTAAATAAAAGAGCTGTATTTACTTTTCACGCTTAACATAAAAACCCATGAAAACAATAATTGATTATAAAGACTTTGGCCCCTGGGCACTTGTTACAGGTGCTTCATCGGGCATCGGAAAAGAATTTGCCAGACAGTTGGCATCTACAGGTATAAATGTGGTGCTTGTGGCCCGAAGGCTGGCTTTGCTGGAAGAACTGGGAGAGCAATTGCAACAAAAACATGGAATAAAGTACCATGCTATTGGCGCGGATATGTCGGACGAAAATTCGTATGACAAAATAGTGAAGATAACCGATAAACTTGATATTGGACTGGTAGTTTCTAATGCGGGCAGCGGAAACCCCGGTGAATTCATAGAAAAAAAGCAGGAGGAATTGCTAAAAATGATAAACACAAGCGTAGTCGCTCATCTTAAAATAACCCACCACTTCAGTAAAAAAATGGCCAAAATGAAACGAGGAGGAATTATTTTGGTATCTGCCATGGGCGCCAATCATGGGCTTCCATTTATGACCAACGATGCGGGAACCAGGGCCTTCATCCGAAGTTTTGGGCTGGGGCTACACGATGAATTAAAAAGGTATGGCGTACGGGTAACCGTGCTGATTCCATCGCCTACCGATACTCCCATTGTGGAACATTTGGGCTTTAGACCGGAAAAGATGCCGATGAAACCCATTTCTGTAGAACAATGCGTAGAAGAAACACTCATAGCATTCAAAAAGAACCGGCCAAGCATTATTCCAGGCCGCATGTACCGCATGATGAATACCTTAGTTCCTGATTTCCTGTCCAGAAAAATGTTCGGCAAAATGCTGGCAGAAGGGAATGGGATAGAGTTGAAAAAGTAATGAAAACACCTAGCCCATGGCTTGTTAAGGCAACCAAATGGCACACGCGCCATTTGAAAATGACATTTTCCCGGTCTGTGTGCCACTAGACCGGGGGGATATTTTAGTAGCTACTCAGCCCGCAACGATTTTACCGGGTTCATCAGTGCTGCTTTTACCGACTGATAACTGACGGTAAGCCAGGCAATGATGGTAGCAGCAGCGCCGGTTAGTACAAAAACTTCCCAGCCGATGGCAACATGGTAAGAGAAATCAGAAAGCCATTGCTGCATCACATAGTAGGCAATGGGTGCCGCCAGTACAAAGGCAATCAGCACCAGGCGGATAAAGTCTTTGGACAACAGCATCACAATACCGCTCACTTCTGCTCCTAATACTTTGCGGATGCCTACTTCTTTTTGTCGTTGCTCCGCACTATAGGCCGAAAGGGCAAATAAGCCCATCATGGCAATGAGCAACGCCAGGATGGTAAAGTGCGTAATCATGCGGGAAAAAGCCTTTTCGTTGCTGTACAGACTGGCAAACTGCTCATCCAGGAAAGCATACTCAAACGGGGAAGCCGGGTACATTTGCTGCCAGGTGCTTTCTATGAATGCCAACGTCTCTTTCATACGGTCGGTATTTACTTTGATGGCAATGCTTGAGTTGTTTTTAGAATACAGCATAAACAGCGGCTCTACCTTGTGCCGTATCGTGGCAAAGTGAAAATCTTTGACCAGCCCAACGACGGTATATTCTGTATAATCATCTGGCCCATTAGACAGGCGCACGGTTTTGCCGACAGGAGCCTCCCACTGCATCATCTCAGCAAAAGCTTCGTTGATGAGCATATTGCTGGCTGAATCGGCTGGAAAGTCTGGAGAAAAGTTTCTGCCATCCAACACCGTCATTTCCATGGTTGGAATAAACGCTTCATCTATGGACATCACCGTGGTAATGTAGTTTTCATCTTCGGGTGCTCCCTCAGGAAATACCCCAATGCGGCCTAACTGCTGCCCCATGCGTGCACTGGAAGATGCCACAGAAAGAATTCCGGTATGCTGGGAGAGTTCATTTCTTAAAGTTTGGTAATCCGCTACTTGTTCACGGTTATTCAGGGGCAGTGAAATAATTTGTTCCCGACTGTACCCCAGGTCTTTGGCGTTGATAAACTCCACCTGCTGAAACACAATACCCATCCCAATCATCAGGGCAATGGAAATGGTAAACTGTAAAACCACCAGCGATTTGCGCAGGGTTACGCCCCCTATCTGGTTTTTAAAAGCCCCTTTCAGCACCAGCATAGGCCGGAAAGCCGAGAGGAAAAAGGCAGGATACAAACCCGCCAGAAAAGCGACCACGGCAACCAACCCAAGATAGAACAATAGAAAGTTGTTTTGTTGAAGGAGATTAGCATCGGCAAAACGCTGGTACAGATTGTTAAAATAAGGCATGGCCAGGGTGGTAAATAGTATGGCCAATAATGCCGCCACAACGGTAATGATAAACGACTCTAGCAGATACTGCACGATAAGCTGATGACGCAAAGCACCCACTATTTTCCGGATGCCTACTTCTTTGGCCCGGTTGGTAGATTTGGCCGTTACCAGGTTGGTAAAGTTCACCGTCGCCAGAATGATAATCAGCAGGGCAATGGTACAGAGTACATAAATATTGGTGCTATCTGTTTTGTTGGCGTTAGACTCAAACAATATTGATTTGGACTGGGTGTGTACGTCGGCCAGGGGCTGTATTGTGGGCGTAAAAAACTCATTGGCTTCATTTTTTTGGGCTATTTCCTTAAGCTTAGGGTTGATTTCTTCCGGCGCTCGGGGACGGTCTAGCAAAAAATAGGTAAACATGCTGATGCCAGACCAGTTCGTTAGCCAGCTTTGCCATTGGGGCTGGTCAGGCGGGGCCACCAAAGAGCGCAACATGTCAAATTGCAGGTGCGACGTAGCCGGCGGGTTTTTGATGAGGGCTGTTACGTGCAGGTCAATATTGTTGTGCTTCACAGATTTCCCCACCGGGCTTTCATCCCCAAACAGTCGTTTTGAAAGCTTTTCTGTGATGACGATGGAATTGGGTTCATCCAGCAAACCGGTCGCTGGACCTTCTAAAATTTCATGAGAAAATATTTCAAAAAAAGAGCTTTCTGTCATAAATGCCTGGTCGGCTTTCAGCAGATTGTCTTCGTATTGGAGGGGAATCCGTCCACTGCCTGCTACCCGTGCTGATTTTACTACTTCCGGAATCTCCGCTTCGGCAGCAGGCCCCAGGGCAGGCTGGCTTACACCCACCAACTTACTACTCACGCCCTGTGCATTGTCTATGGTAAGCACCCTGACGATGCGGTCATAGTTTTCGTGATGCGTGTCATAAGAAAGGTCTTCTACCACAAATAGCACAATGATGAGGCTGGCCGAAAGGGCAATGGCCAACCCGAGAATTTTGATAACGGAAAAAAGCTTGTCACGCAGCAAGCTTCTGATAGCAACTTTAAAGTAATTTTTCAGCATACTGAAGGTAGTTTAGAGGCTCTTCAAGAAGCCGACAATTTGCGTACCATCTGGCAAGTTGCTGATTTTCAACACTTTAAAAGATGGTAAAAATTAGAAATTGTTCGGAAACGGGCAGGTATGTTCGGTATTGGACAAGAGGTTGGTTTTTGGACGAGAGAATTTCAAGGCAGGTTTTTCTTATTCACAAAGCTAACAGCCTGCCAGTCTACCGTATCACCGGGAAGGGTATGAAAATACATTTCGCCTTTGTGGTTCATGCTGATTTTCCAGCTTTTTTTCCAGGCACGCTCTAGTTCGCTGAAGGTGAGGGTGTCATAGTTTAATGCCCATTTGCCGTGAAAGATGACGATTTTTCCTTCTCCACTCTCATAAAAGCCATCGTTTTTGATTTTGACCCACCGAGCCCATCGTTTGCTTTGGGGGTACTCTGTAATGGTGCTGTCTGTTTTCATTTGGTAAAAGAACCAGGTGCCGGGCAGGTTGTTTTTCAAATTGATGGCAGGCAAAGGAGGCAATTTGGGCAAAGTGTCGGTTTTGGAAAGATAGATCTGTTGGGTCGTAGCTTTCATCGCCATATTATCTTTTCCGGCCATAATTTTCCATTGCTTGTACCGGGCATTTCCAGCCATAAAGTCAAGGTGCAGGGCAGGTTGCTGGGGTTTAAGTTGCCATTTACCATACACTTCTTCCCGGCTGTTGGTGCGGAAGTAGCCGTTGTCCATAAACTCAATAGCCGTACCCCAGGGAAATTCTTCGTATTTTTGGGTTTTATCAAAGCCATCTTCCACCAGCTTGTCTATGCCCCACACACCCACCAGGTTTTCGGGCTGGGGGGAAGAGCAGGCTGATAACCATAAAACCCATATAAAAAACCAGGTATGCTTCATGCTAACAAAAATGAGTTGCCAATGTGTAACCTTCAGATTATCTTTTGTTCCTTATTTTACGGAATTTTTTGATAATAATGAAACTTCATGAAAGGCACTTTCATTGGGTTATGGTAAAATCACTTCTTTGATTTTTTAGTTTGAGGTTGTTTTTTAGCATTTGTTGTCTGAACCAGGATGTTTGGGATATTTCAGGATAGTCAGGATACTTTCATCCTGACTATCCTTTTTCATCTCGAAAATCCTGATCCCTTTTTGGAGGGAAACGTTTTTACTCATTCCGCAAACTTTCCACCGGATTGGTATGTGCAGCCTTCAGGGTTTGCCCTATCATTGAAAGCAAAGCAATTATCAATACGAGCAAACCGGGTACAGCAAACATCCACCAGGATATTTCAATTTTATAGGCGAAGTTTTGCAGCCATTCGCTCATGAAATAGTTGGCAACGGGCACGGCCAGCACAAAGGCAATGATAATGAGTTTGACAAAATCCCTGGAAAGCAATACCAGGATGCTGGCAACCGAAGCACCCAGTACTTTGCGGATGCCAATTTCTTTGGTGCGTTGCACGGCCGTAAAAGCGGTGATGCCAAACAACCCAAAGCAGGAGATTAAAACAGCGGCAAGGGTAAAGCTGATAATCATGCGGAAGAATAGCGTATCTTCCTGATGTTTGCGCATGAGTTCATCATCAATCAGTTTGTAGCTAAAACTATGATCTGGGTATATTTTATTCCAACTTGTCTCAATAATTGGGAGTATTGCACTGAGCTTATTACCAGAAATATCAATCAGTAAATGATTATGAACCGCTTTTTTATTATAAGCAATAATGTAGGGAGGAATTTCTTTTTTAAACGAAACAACGTTAAAGTCTTTTACTACCCCAATAATTTTATCCGGTCCATTTTTACTTTTTTCTGTACCAGGTATGGTGGCCCCAATGGGATTATCCATATTAAAGTGACGGACAAAAGTTTCATTGACCAGTTTTCCATTGTTGAAACCAGGACTAAACGGTTTGCCTTCGGTCACTTCCAGGTGCATGGCCTTTATCAAATCATAATCTCCTGAAAGGTAATAAGCTCCATAAAAAGTACTGTCTTCCAACTCATACCGGATGATGGCATTACCAGAGATAGGATTCCCCAAAGAAAGGGCAATAGTCGAAAACTCAGGATATTGTAGTAATTGCTCTTTGAGTACAGGTAACTTTGTCTTTTCTTCTTTCGGGGGTGTAAGTTGCATCAAATTTCGGTTGAAACCCAATGGTTTGTTTTTGATGTATTGCATTTGTCCGATAACTACGACTGCGCATACCATCATGCCTACTGTAATAAAAAACTGAGCCCCCATTAGCAGACGGTTGACTTTAATTTTTTCTACCGTATTTTTATAAAGTAAGAGAGTAGGATTCAGGCGGGATGAATAATAAGCCAGATACAGAGTGATAAAAAGGCCTAAAAGTAATACTAAACTTCCAATGGCAAGTAACACCTTTTCATTTGTCAGATAGTCCAGCGATAAAGAAGTATTGAAAGAAAGGTTGAACCAGGGAAGGATTTGAAATGTAAAAAGTACAGAAAGTGCAAGCGCTAAAAAAATATATAATCCTACTTCCATACCTAATCCAAAGCCAAGCGTACTTTTGGTAGCCCCCAGCACTTTTCTCACACCAATTTCTTTTTTCCGGTGCATCAGGCTGATGATGAACAGGTTGATGAAGTTAAAGCTGGCTGCAAAAGAGATGAGAAAAACCACTACCCAGCAAATCCAGACCAAAAGTTTGTTCCGGCTTTGTTCGTATGGCAATGCCTTTACCTCACTAAAGTAAGTGTCCTGTAACAAGCTGAGTCCATACTTTGATTTTCCCGGGCCTACCATGCTGGGTACTTCTTTGTTGAGGTTGATTTTTGCTATCAAGCTTTCCACTTCTGCTTTTGGGCTAAGTAAAAAATAGGCAGAGCCGCCCCATTGGTTACCAATTTGGTTGCTCAGTATCAATGCATCAAACGTAAGCTGGGTGTTTTCGGGCGGATCGGCTACGATGCCGGAAACATTGAATAAATGAGTGCCAGAGTCCAGTGCTATTTCAACGGTTTGACCCAGGTAGGGTGACTGCGCTAATATTTTGCGGGCAGCAGAAGTGGTCAGGACAATTCCGTCGGCCTGAATGGCAGTGGCCGGGGTTCCTTCTACCATTTGATAATCAAATAAGGTAAAGAAAGCTGAATCGGTAGTTAAAACTGTTAAGTTCTGGTGAAGGTCTTTTTGTCCTATGCCTTTGTGGTCAAACTTGGAAATAAAAGTGCTCGCTTCAATTTCCGGAAAGTTGTTTTGCAGAAAATTAGCAGCCTTGCGGATTACATACCGCATTTGTTTCCCTTCCTCAAAAGGATCATCGCTGATTAGGCGATAAATTCGGTCTTTGTGCTCATGAAAACCATCCGTATTTAGTTCATGTACTACAAACGACAGCAAAATATTAGAAAACGAAAAAGAAACTGTCAGGCTCAGGATGATGATAAAAGCATTGAGCTTGTGGCGGAACAGGTTGCGGAAGGCGGTTTTCAGGTGGTTTTTGAGCATGGTTGTCTGAATCAGGATGTACATGATAAAACAGGATGGCCAGGATGCATGACATCCTGGCTATCCTTTTGCATCCCCAAAATCCTGATTTAGACAATATTCCCCAAATTTTTTGCAGTGAAACGCCGGTATTTTGCAGGGAATGGGAAAATACAAAGTCAAAACCGATGAAAATGCAACGTTATGCTTCCCTTCCTCACCGCTTCTTGCTATCAATTTTTTAATAAGATATGTCCAATAATGGACAGTCATTGTTCCAAAATGAACATGGCCACGCAGGCCATATCTTCAAATTCAGGGAATTTGGGCCTTTTATGAATTGGCATTTCAATTGACCGGCAGCCTTCATCATTTAACACTTAAATCATGAATAAAATGAAAACAATAATAAAATTCTTTTGGGTTGCTATGTTGAGTTTAGGTTTCTGGGCTTGTATTGAAGATGATGGCATTGTGAATGAGCCGACTCCTGGTATATCTATTACAATGGTAAACTTTTCGCTTGAGAATCAAACTGTACCAGAAGATGGTGATTCGTTGAAGGTCAACCTTTCTTTTGACCGGGCAGCTACTGCCGATGGCGTAATTCCTGTTCGATTGTCGGGGGATGCGGTGTATTTGCAAAACTTCAGCACTTCTCCCTCACCCAATGAAGGGGTGATTTCCCTCAATGTAGAAAAAGGACAGGCTGCTGCTTCCTTTTTGGTAACTCCGGTGAATGATGAGGATTCGCTGGGAGATAAAACCATCAGGTTTACCCTGGAAAAACCTTCCGCCGGATTTAAGCTTGGTAGCAAAATTATTTCTTCGGTAGCATTAATAGAAGATGACACGACAACTAATCCTGGTAATGAAGAAAATGAGGCCATTATCGGGTTTGGCGAAGATGTTATCAGTATTTCTGAAAATGATGCGGAAGGGCTACACATCAGCCTGCTATTGGAAGGAAGTGTGAAGCACACTGAATATGTTTTCATCAATGTTTTGTCTACCGAGGGCTTTTTCAGTGGTACCGATTATATAATTGACCCTCTTGCCATATTGGGTGAAATTAAACTTGAGGTCAACCCCGGAGCCGAGAACTTAAAGTTCAGAATTGCCCCAGTGGATGATCGCCTGCTTTCAGGAAATTTTGAATTGAAATTTACAATCTCAAATGTGTCTGATGGCATTAAAAAAGGAGCGCAAACCAGCCTGACTGTAGAGGTTGAGGAAGATGATATCATTAATCCGGCCAGCTTGCATACCATTGCCGACTTACGTGCTGAATTTGAAAAACATACAGGCGATTGGGCTTTTTCTGATGATTATTACATTGAAGGCATCATCACTTCTGATAAAAATGTTGTAGATGAAAAAGTAGTGTATATCCAGGACGCAACGGGTGGTATCATGCTGGTTTTCAACGCTCCCCGCTTGATGAAAAAAGGGGACAAGGTGCAGGTAAACCTGAAAAATGCCAATGGACATGAAATTAACGGACAAATAGCCATGACCGGGGTAGAAGACAGGGCTGGCATCACCTTGGGTCATAGTTTTGAAGTTGTGCCTGAAGTTATCACCTTAGCGCAACTGCATTCTGGAAAATACCAGGGAAAATGGGTACGGCTGTTGAATGTTTCTTTTACCAATGCCGACGGCGTCAATACCTGGTTGGGAACACAAAGATTTTCAGATGGTAACAGATATGGTTTCTCTACTGCCTTTGCCACTGCTGATTTTAGTCAGAAGCCTTTACCTACTGAGAAAGTAAATATTACCGGTATTGTGGGTGATTGGAACAGGCTACAACCCCAGGATTATTTTAAGGATGTAGTAATAGCTCGATAATCTGCTTTTTCGTTCAGTTCAGAAATTGTCAAGGCTGCACAAGAACCTCTGTGCAGCCTTATTTTATGGAAGCGGCGAACCAGCCTGATAAAATGGGTATTTTCCCAACTCTTCGGTAAGCTCCTTTACTTTTTCGGGGTTTTCCTCATACAAATTATTGGTTTCAGCAAGGTCGTTGTCGAGGTTATACAATGCCCCATCCTCTGCCTGCGCATTCCCAAAGTTTTTGGTGAGTACGCCTACCGGACTGCCCTGTATCAGCTTCCACTCACCAACTCTGACAGTACGATCTTGCGTAACCAGTTCGTTGCGGATAGGCTGGGAGAGGGTTTCGTTCAAAAAAGCAGGGAGCATGTTATAACTATCCTGTCCGGCATTTTCGGGCAGTGAATCATTGGTGATGGCTGCAAAAGTAGCCATGAGGTCGGTGAAGCAAAAGAGGTCATCACGAACGGTTCCAGCAGGAATTTTCCCTGGCCATTGGGCTACAAAGGGAACCCGGTGTCCGCCTTCCCAAAGATCTATTTTCATACCCCGGAGCGGGCCGGTAGCGCGGTGGCCAAACTTTTCCACATCTTCGGCAAACCATACCGGACCGTTATCGCTGGTAAAGATGAGGAGGGTATTTTCGTCAAGTCCCAGAGCTTCCAGTTTTTGCTTTACAGTTCCTACCACGCCGTCTACCTGGGCCATAAAGTCGCCGTATTCGCCCACCTGGGTTTTTCCTTCAAACTCAGCTGTAGGAAGCCAGGGTGTGTGGGGGGCGGTTAAGGCCAGGTACAAAAAGAAAGGCTCGTCTGCACGGTTTTGCTGGTGTTCTTCCAGAAAGTTGCTTGCTTTTTGAGAGAAAGTAGGCAACACTTCTTCGTGCCTGAAACCCGGTGCCATTTTACCACCCCGCCAGAAAGCCCCTGAAATGGTGGTTGTCGCATCTTCACTTTGGTTATCACCGATGGAGTCGGTAGGTGGTGCCACCGGACGGCCGTTTTCAATATAAAAATAAGGAGGAATATCCAGGGAAGCGTGCATGCCGAAAAACTCATCAAAACCTCGTTCTACAGGGCCGCCTTTCATATTTTGGTTTGCCTGCACATTATCCCAGTCCACATCATCAAATCCCAGGTGCCATTTGCCAATCATGGAATTATAATAGCCATTTTCTTTCAAAAGGGAAGCCAGTGTGGGTGTGGTTTCATCAATCAGGCTGCGTTCTTTCCAGTTCAATTTTGTCCGGGCCGGATATTGCCCGGTCAGCAAGCCGTAGCGGGAAGGAACACACCAGGCACCCGGGGCATGGGCATCGGTAAAACGCACCCCATTTTGTGCAATCTGGTCAATATGCGGGGTAGGGATATTAGATTCCGGGTTGTAACATCCGGCATCTCCGTAGCCCATGTCATCGGCAAAGATGATGACAATGTTGGGGTTTTGGGGCTTTTCTGCTTCCTGGGCAGGTTTTTGGTTACAGGCGGCTACGAATAGTAAAATTAATGTGGTGATTAATAATGGAAATACAGGTTGTTTCATGGGTTATTTTTTCCTTGACTAAACTTTAATGATGTTCTATTGAAAAATATTAATTGCTTCTTGCTACTGAATCTTGCAGGACGTAATCCTGATCAGGCCTTTGCCAGGGCACTTTTCCGCCTTCCTGCAGTTGTTTCATCATTAAAGCGTTCAGTTCTTTGTATTTTTCCGGTTCTTCGTCAATTAAATTATTTTGCTCTTGTGGGTCTTCGGCCAGGTTGTACAATTCCTGGGGCGCAAAAGGGCTGTTTTGCAATAATTTCCAATCGCCAAGGCGCACTGCCTGAATGGTAAGCCCGCCATACCTTGTGCCTCCTTCCCTTCGGCTAAAAAAGAACGGCCTTTCTCCGGTTTGTTGGTTTTGCTCCATTAAAGTGGGCAAAAAACTCTGCCCGTCAATATTTTGGGAAAAGTTAATGCCTGCTGCCTCTAAAACAGTAGGAAAAATATCCATACTGAGGGCGGTTTGTTGGGTGCGGGTACCTGCCTTTATTTTTTCGGGCCAAACCACGCAGCCCGGCACGCGGATGCCTCCTTCATACACGCTTTGCTTACCGTCACGGTAAGGCCCGTTGTAGGCTTCATCACGGAGTAGTCCACCATTATCACTTGTAAAAACAACAATGGTATTTTCATACTGGCCTGAGTTTTTCAAAGCATCTATCACTTTCCCAATGCCATCGTCCAGGTGTTCAATAAAAGCTACCAGTTTTGCCCTTTTTTCTGAAATATTGGGTTCACGTTCCTTTACTTTTTCCAACCATTCGGCCGGGGGCTGTACCGGAAAATGGGGCGCATTGTACGCCAGATACAAAAAGAAAGGTTGTTCATTATTGGCTCGTTCATTCACATAATCTACCGCCCAATCTGTAAAAACATCCGTAGCATGTCCGGGTGGGTCAATTTCTTCATCATTCAGACGCATGTAGTTGATGTCGTGCCGGCGTTTTTCCACATAATCGTCCATCATATCGCCCAGCCAGCCGTGGAAGTACTCGAACCCTCTTTCATTAGGCGTATTGGGCGATTCCAGCCCCAGGTGCCATTTGCCGATGTGGGCGGTGTGATACCCTGCCTCCTGAAAAATTTCCGGTAAAAGTTTAGTATTGGGCGAAAGGTAGCCCCAGTTGTTATCGGCATGCGTGCGGATAACGCCGGGTACGCCTACAAATTCCTGGTAACGCCCACTGAGCAGGGCAGCGCGGGTAGGGGAACAAACCGGGCAATTGGCATAAAAGTTATCAAAGCGCATGCCTTCTGCAATGAGGGCATCCATGTATGGCGTTTGTAAGTCGGGGGCGCCGTAAGCGGTTACGTCCCCGTAGCCCTGGTCATCGGTAAGAATGATGAGAATGTTGGGTTTACCCGCCAGGTTTTCTGTTGATATTGTTGGTGATTCTGCCGTTTTTTCGGTTGAGGAATTACAGGCAAAGGCAAAAAAGCATAGCAGAAAAGAATAACTTTTGAATAAAAATTTCATGGTTTTTTGTAGGTGAGATTATTGCTCGTACTTGAACTCTTCGGGAAGTAAAGGCCAATCGGCATCGCTGGTGCGGGCGTCCTGCATAATTTTCCCCATTTGCTCCACAATTTCCGGGTATTGCTCCGCAATATTATTGGATTCGTCAATATCATCGGCCAGGTTGTACAGTTCTATCGGGGCATCGGGGTTTTCTTTCACATTCAGTTTTATGCCTTTCCAGTTGCCCATGCGCACGGCCTGCTTGCCTCCCTGTTCCATAAATTCCCAGTACAAATATTCGTGGGTAGGCTGGTTTTCCCCTTTCAGCAAAGGCAGCATGGAAATGCCATCAATAGGGCCCGGAATTCCGGTGGATGCAACTTCGCAGGCAGTTGGGAAAAAATCCCAGAAAGCTGATACATGGTCAGTTTCACGGCCAGCATCAATGGTGCCCGGCCACCAGGCGATGGTCGGTACACGGATGCCTCCCTCGTACAAATCACGCTTCGTGCCACGCAGGGGGCCATTGTCGTCAAAAAAATCAGGGTTGTGCCCACCTTCTTTGTGCGGCCCATTATCAGATGAGAAAATCACGAGGGTATTTTCATCAATGCCAAGCGTTTTTAACTGGTCCAGCACACGGCCTACGTCTTTGTCCATGCGGGTAACCATGGCGGCAAATCCTTTTTCTTCTTCGGGCCAGTCATTATCCGTGTACATGCCATAGTCCGGCACTTCCAACCCGTGTTCTTCAAAGTGGCGTTCTTCGTTGTTGGCATGCGGAATGGTAAGGGCCAGGTATAAAAAGAAAGTAGTATCCTGGTTTTTCTCAAGAAATTGCAGGGCTTCCTCAGCAAATAGGTCATGGCTGTATTCCACCCGTTCAGTAGCTACACCTCCTACAAAACCACCATAAGAATTAGGCGCTTCTTCTACTACATTTTGCAATTCAACTTTCTCTTCATTGCGCCACAAAAACTCAGGGTAGAAATTATGGGCATGCACCTGGTTGAGGTAGCCAAAAAAGTAATCGAAACCCTGGTCGTTGGGGCGGCCCGTGTTGCCTTCATCGCCCAGCCCCCATTTGCCGATTAATCCGGTAGCATATCCTCCGCCTTTCAGCACTTCGGCTATGGTGAGGTCATCGGGCTGTAAAGTCTGGATTTCGGGGCCGGCATTACCACGAACGGGTGTGTGCCCGGTGTGCAAGCCCGTCATAAGCACAGAGCGGGAAGGGGCACACACCGTGCTTCCGGCATAATGTTGGGTGAAACGCAGTCCCTCGGCAGCCATTTGGTCGAGGCGGGGCGTTTGTATTTTTTCCTGCCCAAAAGATCCCAGGTTGCCATATCCCAGGTCATCGGCCAGGATAAAAATGATGTTGGGTTTTTTGGGTTCCGGGGTTTCTTCTGTTGTTTGATTGCTTGATGAGTTACAAGCTGCCAGGAATAACAAACCTGTGCAAGCTAAAATCAGGGAGGTTTTGTGGAACATGGTTAGGGTTTAGTTCAATTTAAGGGGGCAATTAATAAGATATATCCTAAAATTGCAATATGCATTGAACATGAATTTGATTTATGACTTTTTATGAATTTGATTTATGACTTTTTATGAATTTAGCATAAATCAAATTCATCGTGAATTCCATCACTCCATTGAAAGTAAATTATTTACGGATGAAAATAGGTTTGTTGTCAGATACCCACGGTTATTTGGATGAAAAAATCTTCGATTATTTCTCGGATTGTGATGAAGTATGGCATGCCGGTGATGTCGGGAACATAAAGGTGCTTGATGCCTTGCAGGAATTTAAGCCTTTAAAAGGCGTTTATGGCAATATTGACGGAGATGAAATTAGAAAAGTTTTTCCTCAGGATATGCTTTTTCATTGTGAAGGCTTAAAGGTATGGATGACGCACATCGGTGGGAGCCCGCCCCGGTATAATCCCCGGGTATTAAAAAAGTTGAAGATAGCATCTCCCGATATTTTTATTTGCGGGCACTCGCACCTATTAAAAATCGTTAGGGATGCGAAACACAACATGCTATACCTGAACCCGGGTGCAGCAGGCAAGCAGGGTTTTCACAAAGTCAGGACGCTTGTACGGTTTGAGATTGCAAAGAAGCAATTAACAAAGATGGAGGTGATTGAATTGGGAAAGAGGTAAAAAAATAAACAATCCCGATTATTTTCCAAAGTTTGGGTAGAATACAATCAGGTTTGTGATTTCTCTTCTGCAGCAGGCAGTCTTTATTTTGCAGATGAAGACTGCTTACTGCTAATTGAGTTCTGTTAATCTTCTTTTTTTTCCTCTTTAGCATCTGCTTCTTTGGTGCTACTTTCTTTTTCAGCAGTAGCTTTTGTTTCTTTAGCAGGTGCTTCTTTGGCTTCAGGTTTGGATGCAGAAGACCCTTTGGCCTTTTTCTCAAACTCTGCTTTTATTTTTTCAATATCTACATTTTTGATTGTAGGTTTCTTACTCAATTGCTTGAGCGTTTTCCTTCTTTTTAATGCTCTTTTTCTAAGTTTTCGTACTTTTCTTTCTAATCGGGTAACTGCCATGATTGCTTATCAATTTTTTAACAGGCTGCAAAAGTAGGTGATTCACCTGAATTTTTAAAATGTATTATAAATTAATCTGTGTACTAATAAAAAAAGCCTTTCAGGATACACCGAAAGGCTTGATTTTTCTGCTAAAATTTTAGAAGCTGTTTGAGTTAATCCTTTGAGCTGCGGCATGAAGCATGCCTACATTGCTGATGATTATCTACATCATCATACATTTCCTCGGCAGATGCGTCTGCTTCTACTGTTGTGTCATCTACCTTGACATTGACCTGGGTTTCAGGTTCATCTTTACAGGCCGAAAAGCCAATAAATAGTATACAAAATAACTCAATGATGTGTTGCAGGAGAAAGGTGGGAGGATGATAGCAAGGAGCTTAGAGAGAAATTATAAATATTAAAGGCGGAAACCTATATTATGCTTCCACCTCATAACGCAAATAAGGCTTCCATTCTTCCCTTATATTGCCTGAAAAATCGCAAAGGAACATCATGTAAGTAGGTTTGGAAGGTTTACATTTCAGCGCCATTTCAGCTTCCTGGGGGGTGCGGTCTCCTTTATAGGCATTACATTGCTGGCAAGCCGTTACTAAATTTAACCAGGAAGATTTACCACCCCTGGACCTGGGCAATACGTGGTCTAAAGTCAGGTTTTTAAAAGTGCCACAGTACTGGCAAGCGTGCTGGTCACGTTTGAAAACGTTTTGCCGGGTAAGCACTACACTTTTATAAGGTAAGTGTATGTACCGGAACAGGCGTATCACCGCAGGCATAGGATATGACTTGCTCACGGTCCTGATCATTTCACCATTTGTTTTTGTTGTAAGTTCAGCTTTTTTCAGAAAGACCAATACAAAAGCTCTTTCCAGTGAACATACTGACAACGGACTGTAATCAGCATTTAACAATAGTACATTTTTTTTCATCCGAAAATTATTTGTCTGTATCAAAAAAACAATGTTACCTGATAACGCTATGACAGTAAAAATAAGTTTACGACATACTGCAAAACATAAAAATATATAACTTGGATGAAAAATAATCGCTTTACAGGGAAATTTTCCCGGCTTACTCAGTACTTCATGCGCGACAATTCCCGGGCAATATCTTTTTGCTTGATGTCTTCCCGTTTGTCATAAAGCTTTTTCCCTTGTGCCAGGGCAATTTCTATTTTGGCCCATCCTTTTTCACTTATAAACAGGCGAACAGGTACAATTGTTAGTCCTTTTTGGTCTCCTTTTCCGGCAAGTTTTCTAAGTTCTTTTCTACTGAGCAACAACTTTCGGGTGCGGGTAGGCTCATGGTTATTATACGAGCCTTCGGTATATGGCGAAATGTGCAACTGTTTGATAAAAAGCTCATCATCGTGAAATACACAGAAGGCTTCTGTGATGTTAACCCTGCCTTCTCTGATAGATTTGATTTCAGTACCGGTAAGCACAATGCCAGCCGTGAATTTATCTAAAAACCGATACTCGAATTTGGCTTTCCTGTTAACAATATTGATACGGTTTGAAAACTTTTGATTTTCTTTTTTCGTCATTTTGTATAAATAAGGTATTCTAAATGTTCTGATTAAATAACGCTTACAAGTTGGAAAAATGTTCTTAATAAAAGCAGAACAAATCAGGTAAAGTTAAAATAGTATTAGTATATTACACATTATTCTTTTTAAAAGAATATACAGCTTTATCTGTAAAAGTTGAATGGGGGGTGGATTATTACGTTATTTTCCTGTTTTGTGACTAACAAATTCAAAATTTCATTATTCGTTGAATAGTTTACGGAATAATGTATATAAGTTGTATTATTTTAATATTTTACTTTTATATTTTTCTTGTTTAAATCAAAATAGTATATTATTTTCGTAAAAAAATTACACTTCTATGGATTTTAGCGAAAAAGGATGGTTGAAAAGGTATTTGTATGTCCGCAATAATCATATTTTGCAGCGTGAATACCAGCGTCTTTCTATACAGGCTGTTGCTACGCATGATTTGGAACAGGCAATGTATCAATTTGTGCAGTCCACCGGATTGTTGTATGGTCATCCTGTAAAAGTCCCTTTCAAATATAAATCGCTGGCAAGGGCCTTGAAAGTTGACGACCTTTCGGATGCCGATAAAATAAAAATCATATTGGTAGAAAGTTTTATCAATAGTGCATTGGCATCGCCCCGCTACAAAGGGATGGATAATATCATCGATCTGGCTGATGCCATTCTAGAAGCCGTTGCTAGCATAGGAAAGTTTTACAAATTCCTGTATCCGGACTTAGACACCAAAAAAGGTAAAATAATTCGTACAGAACGAAAGGGCCTCGAACTCAGTGAGTTTATTCTCGAGATTAGGTTAAATCCTCAGGTGAATAAGGGCGATACCTTTTGGGTTGATATATTCAACTACAGCCTGCTGTTCATAGATATGATTTATTTCGGAAGGTGGTTGCATGCTTACAAAACCTCCGGGCATGTAGAGGAAGTGAAATATCAACGGGATACGGCCCGTTTCGGGATGCTCAAGCTCATTGCTGCTACAGCATATGCTGACCAGGTTGTAGACCCTGAAGAGAAGAAGCTTTTTTCTTATTTTCTTAAATCGGCGCAGTTGCCAGAAGATAAGCGGGAAGAGGCATTAACCTATCTGGAAAAAGGGATAGAAATTGATGATTTAAACTTTTCGGGCATTTCATCAGCTGTGTTGAAAAGATATTTCCTTGAGCTGGCAATTCTTACTTCCTGTATTGACAAAGAAGTATCTCCTTCTGAGATCAGTTTTTTGAAAGAACTGAGTGTAAAGCTGGGCTTCACCAGCGGAGAACTGGAAGTGGCAACCATTGTGACAGAGAGTTTCATTGTGGAACACTGGCAGCAAGTCAATTATTTGCAAAACAGCCGTAATTTTCAGGGAATTAGCGAGCATTTAGTGCAGCATCTTACCACCATTACTAAAAAGCATACTAAAAAGCTGATAGAAGAAATCCACAAAGATCATTCGCTGGCGAACCTGATGGTAAAGTTGCGAAATGATACGCTTACGATGGAAGAGAAAAAGAGAATCCGTTTGCAGTTGATAGAGGTGCTAAATAGCATTCCACCCCTGCAGGTGGTATCTTTACCCCGGACGTTCCTCACCCTTCCTGTACTGATGCAAATTCTTCCCAAAGCTGTTTTGGATGTGAACCTGGAGCATACAGTTTAAAAAAATAGTTTTTAAAAATACATTCTTGCCTGGGGGCTTACTTTCAAATCGCTGAATTTTTGTGAAGCAAATAGAAAGTACCCCGCCATGGCAATCATAGCAGCATTGTCAGTACAGTATTCAAACTTTGGGATAAAAACCTTCCACTGATCTGTATTGGCTTTTTGCTGTATAGCTTCTCTCAGGGCCGAATTGGCAGATACCCCTCCTGCAATTGCAATTTCCCGGATGTTGGTTTGTGCTACGGCCAGTTCCAGCTTTTCCATCAGCATTGTAATCAATGTACGCTGTATGCTGGCACAAATATCCGGCAGGTTTTCTTCAATAAACTGATCGTTTTTTTGTTTGTGCTTTTTAAGAAAATTCAGAAAAGCTGTTTTGATGCCACTAAAAGAATAGTCGAGTCCGGGTATATCTGTTTCAGGGAAAGCGTAGGTTTGTGGGTCTCCGGTTTGTGCATATTTATCAATGAGTGGCCCTCCCGGGTAAGGCAGGCCCAGTAACTTGGCCGCTTTGTCAAAGGCTTCACCTACTGCGTCGTCGAGGGTTTGACCAATTACTTTCATCTTCAAATGATCTTCTACCAGCACAATTTGTGTATGCCCACCACTCACGGTGAGGCAAAGAAAAGGAAATTTCGGAGCAGGATTCTCAATAAAATGTGCCAAAATATGGGCCTGCATGTGGTTTACGCCTATGAGTGGAATATCAAGTGCATAAGCCAGGGATTTAGCAAAAGAGCTTCCTACCAGCAAAGAACCCAGCAGTCCGGGCCCCTGGGTAAAGGCTACGGCATCAAGCATGTTTTTTGTTATATTTGCCTGGCTAAGTGACTGGTTTACAACGGGAACAATGTGCTGCTGGTGGGCACGGGAAGCAAGCTCAGGTACAACCCCTCCGTATTGCTCATGAACAGATTGCGTGGCGATTATATTGCTTAATAGTTTTACTTTGCTATATTCATCATGAGGAAGGTGAGATTGGATGACGGCTGCTGAAGTTTCGTCACAAGATGATTCTATTCCCAGAATTGTAAATGTTTTTTTCATGCACTCAAAAGTCTTTGAAAATCAGGTTGCAAAGATGTAGATTATTAAATTGTTTTTCCAACTTTGCTTGTTCTATACACGTTATTACGCATGATTCGTTAATAATGGTGAGCAGTTTTATGCTACAGAGAATATATGATTGGGTACTAGTTTTGAAAGTGTATTGTGTCGCAGGAAAGAGATGATATTTTAAAAGGAGTAAGAAGGACGGTTATAAAGACGTTACTATGGATAACCCTTGCCGTATTCATAGTGCTGGGCAGCGTGGCTGTGGTTGTGCAAATCCCTTACTTTCAAACCCGAATTGTTCAGAAATTATCGCAGGTTTTTTCCGGGGCTACTGGTTTTTTTACTACTGTAGACCACGTCAGCATTAAATGGTTTGATACAATAGTGCTGGAAGAAATCTTTGTACTGGATAAAGAAAATAAAACCATGATCCGGGTGGAAACACTGGACGTGGATTTTGATCTGCGTACATTGCTCAGAAAAAGTAATATATATATTGACGAGGTGCGTCTTTTGGGAGGAGAAGTAAACCTGAAGAGGGATACTGTTTCCGGCATGCTCAATGTT
Source organism: Cyclobacteriaceae bacterium (assembly GCA_965230065.1). Lineage (GTDB taxonomy): Bacteria > Bacteroidota > Bacteroidia > Cytophagales > Cyclobacteriaceae. The sequence goes on from OZ245942.1 coordinate 3,894,841, forward strand.
GACCAGTTTATCAGGGCCCTGGGTACACTTGCAAAAAAAAATGCATCCTCTCCTATAACAATAAAGCAAAAAACACAGCCCCCTTCGTTTAATATTGCTGATGTTCTGATAAGGGATTTCTCCTTTAGCTTATCAAAAGTTGGGGAGCCGTTCCTGAAGGAGCGTTTTGACCACAATCATTTTCGTTTGACAGATATTAACGGAGAAATTGAAAGCTTGCGCACAGCGGCCGATACTTTTGAAATATCGGTAAATCAACTTTCTTGTATTGACTCAGCCACTCAGTTTAAAGTAAGCGAATTTCAGACTTTTTTCAGGTATTCCCGTACCGGTATGTGGTTTCAAAATTTGCGGGCACATGCCGGAAAGAGCATCATTAAAGATTCATTGGTATTTACGTATGATGAGCCTGCCGACCTAGGGCATTTTCTGGACAGCGTCAATATCGAGGCCAATATCCATGAGTCCGTTGTTTATGCGAAAGATTTAGGGGTGTTTGCCCCTTACTTCCGGCAATTTGATGATTATTATACTGTTGGCGGTAAGTTTGATGGGATAGTCAGGCATTTTACAGTAGATGATTTTTTGCTGGATTTTGGAAATAGCTCCCATTTTTCAGGCAGGCTTAGCTTTGATGGATTGCCTGAAGTAAAAGAAACTTTCATTGATGTAAAGCTGAAAAACTCACAAATCGGTACGCATGATTTCAAACCTTACCTGCCTGCTGAAACCTATGAAACAGCCCAAAAATTTGGAAATATCCGGTTTAGTGCATTGTTTATCGGCTTTTTTAACGATTTTGTGGCCAATGGGTCTTTCGATACCGGTTTGGGGAAAATAACATCTGATATTAATCTAAAAGTGGCTGAGCCTTCCCGCTACTCTGGTAAATTGGCTGCTGCTGATTTTGATATTGGCACATTGGCAAACGACACAAGTTTGTTGCAAAAGGTAGATTTTGCAGGAAGTATTGATGGCTCAGGTTTCACCATTGAAGATGCTGATTTTAACTTAAAAGCCCGTTTTAACTATCTGGATTTCAATCGGTACAGGTATCAAAATATCACTACAAATGCCCGCTTTGCCAAATCTTTTTTTCAGGGCGCACTGGGTATTAATGATCCAAACTTGCAGTTTGATGCCAACGGCACTGTTGACCTAAGAGGAGGGAAGCAAGACATTGTCATTGATGCCAAATTAGACACTGCTTTTCTAAAACCTATTCAGCTGAGCGATGACGATGCTTTTGTAAGCACCACTGTGCAAGCAGATATTAAAGGCCTTGCCCTAGACAGTATAGTAGGAGAGGCGCAGTTTAAAAACTTTTTTGTAGAATACCAGGGAAGGGACCTCACCATAGATTCCCTCTCTTTTGTATCTGAAAGAAAGAGTGAATCCAGAAAATTTCAGGTGAAGTCTACCCAGCTGAATGCCATATTGGAAGGAAATTATGAGTTTACTAATTTATATACCGATATCAGTGACCTGATAAAAGAATATAAATTGATTTTTATCAATGATAAAGAAGATTTAGACCGGTTTTACAGAGAACGAACGCAACGTATTGAAGCAGATAGCCTGGGGGAAGAAAAATATAAATTAGCTTATGATATTACCTTTTCAGATGTAAACCCTTTGCTAAACCTTTTTGCTCCGGATGTATATGTGTCGCCCCATACACAATTGATCGGGAATTTTACCAGTGGGTATACTTCAATATTTTCCCTGAGCTCCAGCATAGATACTTTGGTTTATAAAGACTATCATTTTTATCGTAATACGATAGACATTGCTACTTCTAAAATTGCTGATAGTGCCAATGTGCTGGCCATGGCTTACCTCTACTCTGAAGAACAATATCAGCAAAATGAGTATGGTGAGCAAAAAATAGAACTGCAGGATCTGAACTTTAACCTGATTTGGGATGAAGACCACATTGATTTTAGCCAAAGTATTGCCCAGCAAAACACCGACAATTATATAAATGTAGAAGGGGAAGTCACATTCCTGACAGACAGTACTGAAATACGGTTTGAACCCTCAGATTTTAAGGCAATCGGGAAGCACTGGCATTTCTCAAAAGATAATAAAATTATAATTTCCAACAATGAGCTTACTGTCCACAATTTTGTGATATATAATGAAGACAGTGTTACCAAAAAGCAGGAAATTTCTGCTCATGGAAGGCTATCCCATAATCCGGAAGATAAACTGACAATGGAAGTAAAGAATTTTCTGGTAGATAATATTAACCCCCTTACCACGGCCAGGGGTAGGGAGTATCACGGGCAAGTAGACGGATATGTAGAGCTTAGTCGCCCGTTGATTACCCAAGACTCTGCAGATTATCGGTTGATCCTAACGAGCAGTTTATCTATTACCGCATTTGCTGTCAATGATTTTCCTGTAGGGGACATAACTGGCTTGGCCGAATGGAGCAATGACCGCAATGAGTTGGATGTGAATTTCAATGTCATTCGTAACAGTGATAAAGTAATTTCTGTTTTTGGAAACTACCAACCCCGTGAGCTGGAGAATCAATTGGATTTGAAGGCGAATTTCAAGGATGCAAATATCAATGTGCTTGAGCCTTATTTGAGTAGTATTTTTTCGGAAATAAAGGGAAAGGCCAATGGGGAGTTTTTTATTTCCGGAATGTTAGACCACCCTATTCTCAATGGAGATGGGATTATCAAAGACGGGCATATAAAAGTAAATTACCTGAATACGCAATACGATTTTATAGGAAACCTGTTTTTCGACGAAAACACCATCGGTTTTTCAGATATGGTGCTCACCGATGATAAAGGGGAAGAAGCCGTGATGAATGGTGGTATTTTCCACGATGGATTTAAGGACTTTGTAGTAGACCTAACAGGTGAGTTTGATAATTTTACGGTAATGAACACCTCAGCCATAGATAACGACCTTTATTATGGCAAAGCTGTGGGCACCGGTAGCGTTAACTTTTTAGGAGCATTCAGTCACCTTAATATTACTGCCAAAGGCACGACAAACAGAGGAACGCGTATTTTTATCCCACTTGAAGAAACCTCTGATATTGAACAATCCGACTTTATTCGTTTTGTGAGTGCAGCAGAGGAAAAAGAACTGGAAGAAGAAGAAGAAAAGGTGCAATTGACCGGTTTAAATCTTGATTTGGAGTTAGATATTACGCCCGAGGCATATTTTGAAATGATTTTCGACATCAAAACTGGTGACATTATCAGGGGAAGGGGAGACGGGCAAATTAAACTGGAGGTAGACACCGATGGGGAGTTTAGCATGTTTGGTGATTACCAATTTAGGGAAGGCGGGTACAATTTTACGCTTTACAATATCGTAAATAAAGAATTTAGTATTCAGCCGGGCAGCACCATTTCATGGTACGGCGATCCGTATGGCGGTATCATGGATGTACAGGCAATATATAAGCAAATGGCGTCTTTGGCCCCCCTGGTAAATGTAGAAGAAAGCCGGCAGTCAACAGAAATAAAGCGGCGCTATCCTACCGAAGTTATCCTGGATTTGCAGGGTGAGCTACTGTCACCGGAAATAGACTTTGATATTGTGATTGAGGATTACCCCGAAAATAACCCTGAATTGAACTTTGCGGTCACCAATTTTAATAATACGATTTCTGTTGATGAGCAGGAGCTCAACCGGCAGGTATTTAGCCTGCTCATATTACGCCGCTTCTCTGACCGTAACTCGTTTGATGGCACCAATGCCGTAGGAAGCAGCGTGAGCGAACTCATATCCAACCAGTTCAGCTACTGGTTGAGCCAGGTAGATGAAAACCTGGAGATAAACATAGACCTGGGGTCTTTGGATGAAGATGAATTCAGCACATTTCAGCTAAGGCTGTCATACACATTTTTAGATGGCAGGTTGCGCGTAACCCGGGATGGAGGGTTCACTGATGTGAATAACGCAGCCAGCACCGCTAGTGTAATTGGTGATGTAACTGTAGAATATTTACTAAGTGAAGATGGCAAGTTGTGGGTCAAGCTGTACAACCGAAATAATTTCAACAGTTTCAGCTCAAATGTATCTAATAGCTTTAGTACTACCCAGGGATTTAGTTTACTGCACGTAGAAAGCTTTGATACAATAAAGGAATTGTTTTCTAAAGCACGAAAAAAAGCTTTGGAGCAAAAAAACGAAGAAAAACCGGAAGAAGGAACACCTTCTTCGGAAGAGAAACCTGTGGCGAGAGAGGCATCATATCCTCCGGCATCTTCAGAAGAAAAACCCAGAAAATAACTGTTTGGGTTTATTAGAATATAAAAAACAATTCTTAATTATAACTTTCTTTCATTATTGCCTGTGTAAACCTGGCGGGGACGGCCAATAGGCTCCTGATTTTCCCGCATTTCTTTCCATTGGGCAATCCAGCCAGGTAACCTTCCTAAGGCAAACATTACGGTGAACATATCGGTAGGAATGCCCAAAGCCCGGTAAATGATACCTGAATAGAAGTCAACATTCGGGTACAATTTTCTCTCTACAAAATAATCGTCGCTCAGTGCGGCTTCTTCTAACTGCTTGGCAATATCCAGTACGGGGTCCTGAACACCCAGCTTATTCAAAACATCATCTGCACTTTTCTTGATGATCCGGGCGCGGGGGTCAAAGTTTTTATAAACGCGGTGACCAAATCCCATGAGGCGGAAAGGGTCGTTTTTATCTTTTGCTTTTTCAATGTACTTGTTTGCATCCCCTCCATCTTTTTTAATGTTTTCAAGCATCTCAATTACTGCCTGGTTAGCGCCACCATGCAAGGGACCCCAAAGCGCATTAATACCGGCAGAAATAGAAGCGTAAAGGCTGGCCTGCGAAGAGCCAACAATACGTACGGTAGATGTAGAGCAATTCTGCTCATGATCGGCATGTAAAATCAATAATTTATCCAAAGCGTTGCTTACAACCGGATCAGCCTCGTAAGATTCAGCAGGAAGGGCAAACATCATTTTCAGGAAATTGCCGCAATAGTCCAGCGTATTGTCAGGGTAATTGACCGGATGGCCAATTTTATGCTTGTGTACCCAGGCGGCAAATGTGGGCATTTTAGCCAAAATACGAATGATGCTGAGGTTTACTTCGTCTTTGGAACGGTTGGGGTCGAGTGATTCCGGATAAAAAGCAGTGAGTGAGCAAACGAGTGAAGAAACCACGCCCATGGGGTGGGAATTAGAAGGGAAGCCATCCAGGATTTTCTTGATATCTTCGTGGACAAGTGTGTGGTGTATAATACTTTCTTTGAAGTTTTTCATTTCCTCTTCAGCGGGCAGCTCACCAAAAATGAGCAAGTAAGCTACTTCCAGGAACGAAGCTTTTTCAGTGAGGTCTTCAATGCGGTAACCTCTGTAACGAAGAACGCCTTCTTCACCATCAAGATACGTTATTGCACTTTGGGTAGAACCCGTGTTTTTAAAGCCCGGGTCAAGGGTAATCAACCCGCTTTGGGCCCTGAGTTTACTGATATCTATGGCTTTTTCATTTTCAGTGCCTTCAATGACGGGCATTTCGTATGTTTTTCCTTCAAATGTAAGCTCTGCTGTTTTGGACATATCTTTTTAGTTTTAAAAAGTTTTTGAACATTAATTTACTATAAAATATTTATTCGTTTGAAGTTTAGGGCGGTTAGTTTACAGTTTTTGCTTTTCCTATTCTCTTTACTTGAAACCTTAAACGCCAAACTAACTTACTCAATTATTTCCCAATATCAAGGGCAAGCCACTATCACCGCTACCAATAACGACTACTTTAGCATTGCTGGAATTGGCCAGGCTGGTAGTAGCTTCAATCCCTCTCATTTTTAATAACTCATCTGTAAGGCTACTGTTAATAATTTTATTTGCTTCAGCTTCTCCTTCTGCTGCAATTCTCTTTCGTTCTGCTTCACTCTGCTCGCGTTCCAGGCGAAATTGGTAGGCCAGGGCCTCCTGCTCTTGTTTGAGCTTGTTTTCAATAGCCATTTTGATTTGCTCGGGTAAGTCAATAGACCGGATGAGCAAAGCTTTCATTTGGATATTATTGTCGGGGTGCTCTAAGATTTCCTGGGCTTCATCAATGATGGATGCTTCAACTTCAGACCGTTTGGTAGAGTAAATTTCTTCGGCTGTATACCGTCCCGTCACCCTGCGTACTGTAGATCGTATTTCGGGCACAACCAATTGGTTTACATAATCTTTCCCAAAATACTCATGCAAATATCCAATCTTGTCATATACCGGGTGAAACCTCAACGAAACGTCTACTTTAATAGAAAGGCCGTTTTTGTCAAGTACATTCATCGTTTCCTCAATATTCCGTTCTTTCACATCATACACATACATGGTGTTCCAGGGGGCAATTACCCAGAAACCGGAAGTATAAATGGTTTCCATATCGAGGCCGCCTCCAAATCTTTTGAACAAAACGCCGCGTTCCCCAGCATCAATAGTGAGAAATATACTGGAAGAGAGAAAAATAATACCAAAAAACAGTATAATACCAGTAATTATAAATGGAAGGAACTTCCGGTTATCCATATTAGCATATTTTCATAATAAATGTATAGAATTGCACCTTACTTGACCATGCCCGGAAACATTAATCCTTTTGATTTTTAATTTTTCCGGTGTTTTTTTACAAGTGGACGCTTAACAAAGTAACTACCTTTATTCTGTAACCGTTCATGTAAGAAAAGAAGCCATGCTTTAAAGCAGGCAATTCTAAAAGAGCTTCAAAGTTAACGATAGTGAAACAATAACAAACAATATTCATCATGTATTATAATTCAATCATCGATACAGTAGGAAATACACCCCTCATTAAGCTAAATAATGTAAACAAAGGCATTCCCGGAACTATTCTGGCAAAAGTAGAATATTTTAACCCGGGCAATTCGGTAAAAGACCGCATTGCTGTAAAAATGGTTGAAGATGCTGAGAAGGCGGGCTTGCTCAAACCGGGGGGCACTATCATTGAAGGGACATCCGGAAATACAGGCATGGGTTTGGCCTTGGCAGCTATCTCTAAAGGTTATAAGTGCATCTTTACGCTGGCAGATAAGCAATCTAAAGAGAAAATCGACATTTTAAGGGCTGTGGGGGCTGAGGTAATTGTTTGCCCTACCAATGTGGCGCCTGACGACCCGAAATCGTACTACTCGGTAGCGCAAAAACTCAACCGGGACATACCCAATTCATTTTATCCCAATCAATACGATAATCTTTCTAACAGACAAGCGCACTATGAAACGACAGGCCCGGAAATATGGCGTGAAACAGAAGGGAAAATAACGCATTATGCAGCAGGAGTAGGCACGGGAGGAACCATCAGTGGCACGGCACAGTATTTAAAAGAACAAAACGCTAATGTGGTTTCTGTGGGCATTGATACCTATGGCTCAGTGTTCAAAAAATATAAAGAAACCGGCATTTTTGATGAAACAGAAGTGTATCCATATTTAACCGAGGGCATTGGCGAAGATATTTTGCCAAAAAATGTTGATTTCGAACTGGTAGATCATTTTATAAAGGTAACAGATAAAGATGCTGCCATCATGGCACGCAAACTGGCCCGTGAGGAAGGTATGTTTGTAGGATGGTCTTGTGGTTCGGCTATGTACGGGGCCTTGGAGTACGCACGTGAGTACTTGCAAAAAGACGACCTGATGGTGGTGATTTTGCCTGACCATGGCACCCGCTATTTGGGCAAAATTTATAATGATGACTGGATGAAAGATCATGGTTATCTGGAAAAAAGAACATTTGCTACTGCCCAGGATATTATTGCCCGGCGGAATGGGCACAGTGATCTTATAAAGATAAGTAAGAAAATACCGGTAGGAGAGGCTATTGCACTCATGAACCAGAAAGGAATTTCGCAAATTCCGGTGGTTGAAGGTGAGCAGTTTGTAGGCAGCCTTACCGACTCTAAAGTGTTGCATCAGTTGATTATGAACCCTGAACTAAAAGGCATGCCGGTAGCAGATGTGATGGATCAGCCTTTCCGTTTTGTTTCACTCAGGGATACTTTGGATGTATTGTCTTCTCTGATCGACAAAGAAAACAAAGCCCTTTTGGTAAGAGACCAGTATAACCGGGTGCATATCATTACCCAGGCAGATTTGCTGGTAGCGATGAGTGGGTAGATTTTTAAGGGGACAGTTGGCAGCAGGCAATTTCCTTTGCTGCCAGCTGTTGGCGCCAAAGCCTAAAACGTCATAAATATGCCGAAAGAGAAGTTAGGTGCTGCCAAAATGCGCTCACCACTTGCGGCAAAAGCAGCCTGGGCAGACAGCCCATATTTATCGTTCAGGTTGTAGTTCAGCTCGGGTGCAATGCTGAGGTATTCCATATTGTTGGAAAATACACCATTGGCCGAACCGCCCGGGTCACCGTTTTTGAAAGATTCCACTCCATATATCCGCAAAAGGGCCAGTAATTGTGGAGTGATATTAACTCCTACTTCTACTCCGTAATGAAATTCTTCCGAAAACCCTTTGGTTCGGTTGTTAAACCCTACGAGTGCGGTAGCGTAAAGAGGAGCCGGATAAAAAGAATGGCTGGCTTCCACTTTTAGCAATTGGTTGAACTCACCGTCGCCCGTTTGTAGCGCACCCGATTCACCGCCACCGGGATTTCCCAGAGGAAGCCCGAGGGTGAGGCTCGTACTTACCACAACAGGTCCGTTTTGTATCAGTCCATATTTAATGGTTACGTCCGTATCACCAATACTATTCAGGGCGTCTCCCGGAATCACATCTCCGGAATTAACAAATTGCACTTCATTTACGGTGGTTCTCACAAAAAAAGGAAAATACAAAATGCCGGTAAGCCTGTTGGTAATACCGTATTCGGCATAAATACTGGTAGTGTACAAGGCTGTGGTAGTAATATCAGTAATGGTACCGTCCGGCTGGAAATAATGGGCGGCATAAATTACGCTTTGGTTCAGTTTGAGGTATCCACCCTTTTGGGGTTGTGTCCATCCACCTCCTGCCAATACGGGTGAAATACTGATAAGAATGCTGGCAAAAGTCAGTCGTATTTTCTTCATTTTATCATTTGGATAACTCGGCAACCCCAAAAGGAACGCCGAAAGGTTTGCAGTAAATCAATACAAAATCAAAATCATTAAGTGCAACGTCATCAGACACAGCATACGTTTGCTCTCCTTTGTTACTGGTTAATTTGCCCAGCTCTTTTCCTCCGGATACGCTATTAGAAGTTTTGGTGAGGTACACATACAACCCAGGGCCGTTATCAGCATAGAAATCATCGGAAAAAGCCAGGCTTCCTTCAGACAAGGTGGCTGTTCCCTCCACAGTGTATCCGCCCAACCCATTGAACGAACCGGTCCGGCTATTTAATTCGCCCACGGTGATGGTGTAGGTAGGGCTGGTTACGGTTTCTGCTGATGCGGTGATGTTTGCCGCGCCATTGGCCTTCCCGGTTACTTTACCGCCCTGGGTGATTTCCAGTACATCGGTGTTGTCACTTGCCCATGAAAAACTAATGCCTTCAACTTCATCACCCGCCGTATTTTTTGCTACTGCGGTAAGTTGTACCATTTCGTCAATTTCTATACTGGCATCCGGAATACTGACCTCAATGGTACCTACCTGGTTTGGATCGCTCACTACGTTTACGGTAGCCTCGTCGCTTATGTCAGGATTGTTATTGGCAGTCACGGTAATGCGGCAGTTGCCTGGTTGCAGTGCGGTAATGGTACCATTATTATCCACACTTACTGTTTGCGGATCACTGCTGACCCATGCGAAAGTAGCATTGGCTTCATTGCCCGCTGCATCATAATAAGTTGCCATCAGGGCAGTCGTTTGGTTTACTACCAGGGCCAGATTGTCGGGCATCAGTTCTACCCTGGAAAGGTCATCAGTGGGAATGTCATCATATATTTCATCCACGCCAATACAGGCAGTCAGGAAGATACCTGCTAAGGAAATCCATTTTCTCATAGTTTATACTCTTTTTGATTCAACAGCAACGAAGTTAAGCGATCGGCACGATGCCTTTTGTAAGGCGAATTACATTTCTTCAATTGTGAAGGATATTTTATTTATGCCAGCCTTATGGGAAAATTTATCCACACTCAGCCAGAATACTTTTACAAAGAATTGCTTCCTATCTAATTTTTTTTGATTTTCATATTACATTTAAGCGATCAGTACATACAAATACCCTAAAACCATGAAAAGAACGACCATTGCCGTACTATGCCTGTGCGCCTATATAGTATTGGCTGTAAAATGTGATGATGACGATGACCCCATGTTTTGTAGTTTTAACTATGGGCAAGTTAAATTTATCCCCGGAAGTACAGATGAAGATCAGCTCATCGAACCCCAGTTTGAAGGGGAAAAACCCAAAGAAGGTACCTACACTGCAGAGCCAGAAGGCTTGGATATTGATGAAGAAACCGGGGTTATCAATATCAACAACAGCACGCCCTCCACTGAATATACGATTTCCTTCCTTTCAGAAGACAAGAAAACCCGTTGCGAAACTTCTATTTACATAGGTGAGCCCAAAGTTGTACCTAAAGAATGTGTGTTTAAATATGAAAATGAGGTTTACGTTCCGAAGGAAGTGGCCGATAGTAAGGAAGAGCAACTGGGTGTGCCGATTTTTGAAGACGGGTTTGAGGTAGATGGGACTTTTGCAGTAGAACCAGATGGTTTGGATATTGACCGACAAACCGGAATTTTTGGCGTAAACAGCAGTGTGTCGGGTATTAAATATACTGTTTCTTATACCTCTAAAGATGGAAATACTACCTGCGAAACCCAGGTGACCATCAGCGGTATTGACTACCTCGATGCCATTGTGGATGTGTCTTCTCCGGAGGCATCAATTGTGAGGCCAATATTAGATGCGGAAATTGACAGCCAGGCCCCCGCAGGCTTATACGATGTGGATGGTTCAGCCTCTCAGCAAAACTTATCCATCAACAGGGAAACGGGGGAAATTGACCTGCGAACTACCTTGCAACAAATTGATAAGGCAGAGTTTGATGGAAACGGGGAAGAACCAGCCATTCCTGCCGGGTTCTCGAGAAAATATACCATCAAATACACTTTTGACAGAGGTAACGAAGAACTTGTAATCAGTAGTCTGGAAGTGGTGATTTATTGGTATCCCAGTGAAGAAGATATTCCGGAAGACCTGCTGGTATTGTTGAGAGACAAGCAAAGGTTCCCCGAAAATGGACGGACACTTCGCCCACCGCCACTCCTCATGGGTTCAGGAAAATACCTGGATTAGTTAAAATATTATTTTAATCTCTGAAGGCAGGTACCTCTGTGTAAAATTGCACTTGGGTATCTGCCTGACATTTTTAATAACCATTGAAATAATACCTGGTTAATGTGTATTGCACGAATTTCATGTGGCAGCAGTAAATCAGCTAATACCCTGAGCGTATTATTTTACTGCCTCTTCTGCCTGTGTGTAAATAGCACTTATGCGCAGCATGGCACCACTGGGGCCGGGGCAGATCGTTTGTATCAAATGGCAGAAAAACATTTTTTTGCAAACCCGCCATCGTTGGAGAGGTACGAGCGGGCTCTTTCGCAATATCGCAAGGCTTCGGAAATTTATCATACTTTAGAAGAACATGAACTGCAGGAAGCCAATTGCCATTTGCGCATGGGGGCTTTATTTCAAACTTTTGGCCGGTGGGACGAAGCCCTGGATGCTTACCGTGAGTCCATCACACTCAAAAAAAATATTCCCGGATTATCCGACTCCCTTTTATTAGATGAATATGTGTACTCCGGGAATATCTTCTTCGTAAAAGAAGATTTTGATTCGGCTGCACATTATTACTATTTGGCAGAAGATATTTCAGCAAAGTATGCAGTAGATAAAAAATGGCTCTACAACTCAATGGGTTTGTTACACTTTTCCACGGGTAATTACGACCAATCCATTAATTACTATACCAAAACGTTAGAAGTTTTAAATGAAGACGACCCTCACTACGAAAGTGATGTGGTGGCAGCACGGAATAACCTGGCTTTATCATACACCCGTTTGGGCAATCACGAGAATGCGATCACACAATACGAAAGCATCCTTGATTATAAAGTAAATCAAAGGGTTCTGCATAAAGTTTATAACAACCTGGGGTGGACTTATTACAAAGCCGATCAGTACGAAAATGCTTTTAGTTTTCTTAACAAAGCCCTGACTAGTAATGAAATTTCTATTCGTGTAGACGCATTCAATAATTTAGGCGGGCTGTACTTTGCCATGAAAAAGTATGATTCGGCTGCTTATTGTTTTAAACATTCTTTACTGCTTAATCAGCAGGAATTTGCCAATAAAAATGTGGATCTGTCCACCACTTACCTGGGACTGGCCCGTATAGAAGAAGCCCAAGGTAACTTTGACCAATCGCTCCAGTATTTCCAGCGAGCGCTTGTGAGTGTGAGTTTTGATTTTGATGAACAAGCCGTAACTGTAAACCCGGGCCTGCATCATCAGTTTATTTCCTTGCTTACCTTATTCGAGATATTGCAGGGAAAAGCCCATGCTTTTTTTGGTTATTATTTGGCGAGCCAGGAAGTAAAATATGCCAGGCTGGCACTCTCCACCTATCAGGTGGCTGCTGATGTGGCTAAGCAGTTACAAAAAAATTATGATACGGATGATGCAAAGTTATTTTTCGTTCAGACGGTGTATCCTCTTTATGAAGAAGCTATTCAAACTGCTTTTCAGCTGTATGAAGTAACCCGGGAGGAAAAGTATAAGTTACTGGCTTTTGAATTTGCAGAGATCAGCAAGGCAGCCGTACTGACCGAAATGCTGAAAGAACTTGAAATTAAATCTATAGCCGGTGTGGACCCACAGCTGTTGCAAGAAGAAAAAAACCTACGGCAGCAAATCACAAAATTACGTTTGTCAATGGCTGAGCAAGCTGATACTGCAAGGCTGGCTGCTGATGCACGAAAAGTGAATGATCTTGAAATCGCATTGTCGCGTACCATTCGTTCATTGCAGGATAACTCTGATTACTATGCGTTGAAATACCAGCAAGATTCTATAGATATTCAGGAAATACAGGCGGTCATTGGGCAGGACGATGTGATATTAGAATATTTTTTAGGAGATACTACTATGTTTATTTTTCTGGTGTCTAAAAATAAATTACAAGTGGAGCGCGCGCCACTTCCCGGGAATTTTTCTGCGCATCTGACGAGCGTGCAGGAAGCATTGTATCATCACCAAGAAGGACAATCATCTGATGTATACGGTGTATTGGGCCAGCTTTATCAGGTTTTAATTGCACCGGTAGCGGCATCAATCGCAGGAAAGGAAAGGCTGATCGTGATCCCTGACGGGCAATTGCATTACCTGCCATTTGAAATATTAACAAGGGGAAAATCTCATGATTATTTAATTAACGACCATTCTGTAACCTATACGTATTCAGCCACTTTGCTGGAAGAAGCCGTTGGGGAACGGGAAAAGGCCACTGGTAATACTATTCTGGCGATGGCGCCTTTTGTCGGTGATGGGGGCCCTACAACCCGCAACGGATTTGACCCCCTGGGTGAATCGAAGGGTGAGGTAGAAAAAATAGGCGATCGTATTTACTTAAAAAATGATGCTACCAAAGAGGTTTTTATGAAGGTGGCTGGTTCTTATGGAATTATTCACCTGGCTACCCACGCCAAAGCGGATAATGAAAAACCTTTGAACTCCTTTATTGCTTTTTACCCTAGAGCTGATACCTCTGAGGCCGGAACCCGCCTTTATACGGATGAATTGTATAATTTGCGGCTGGATAGCACCCAACTGGTAGTATTGAGCGCTTGTGAAGCAGGAGGCGGTAAACTGGTAAAAGGGGAAGGGATTATCAGTTTAGCCAGGGCTTTTGCCTATGCCGGGTGCCCGAATATTGTAACTACTTTATGGCAGGCATCCGATCGGTCTACCGCTATGATTGCGGCCAATATGTACAAATATTTGAAGAAAGGCTATGCCAAAGATGATGCACTACGGCTTGCCAAGTTGGATTACCTTGATGAAGACCCCCTTCATCGTGATCCTTATTACTGGGCTAATTTCATCTTTATCGGCGATCCGGCACCCATTTATCCAAAGCGTCATTACTGGTGGTATGCAGGAGGTGTTGTCTTAATATTAATTTTAGGCTATTTGGTTAAAGTTATCCGTTACAGGGTAAATAGCATTAAAAATGGAATAATGGAATAATGAGAAAAGATCAGTTTACGTTCTTCCAACATTCCAGCATTCCAATATTCCCACATTCCCTGCGAAAGGTGGTATTCAAAATGAGTTCGCTACGCGTCTTTCCACTCCATCATTTTTAACTTCCAGAGATAGTAGGTATTTATCATCTCATGATATTTGTGGGCCTGATTATCGGCAATACTTTTCATTAGCTGATGCGCTTGTGAATAGTTGCCATTTTTCACTTGTGCCAAAGCCAGGTAATATTCAGCATCTTCCTGAAATTGTTTTACAGATTGGTTTTTGTTGGCTTCCAAAATTTGTTGGAAAGCAGTTATGGCTTCTGTATTTTCAGATTGTTGCAGGAAAGCATTTCCTGCCAGGAAAGTGGCCTTCAGAGAGGGTGAAGACAATTGTTTGTAATTTTCTGTGTATTGGTGGTAGTTTTCCTGCTGATATAGCGAAATGGCTTTTTCCTCAAGATTACTTTCAGTATCATTTTGACCTGACCGGTAAGTTTCAGGGTGATAAACCATAGCCTTTTCAGCATACAAATCATCTCCTGTCAAAGAAGCGTACTGATAAGTTCCCAATACCAGGATGAGTAATAATATACTTGCGGCAATCCTGCTGGCATAAAACCCGAAAGAACGTGAAACCGGAGTGGTTGTGGCATTGCTTTCTTCCAGCATGCTTTTCCGGATAGATTTGATTTCCTCACGCATGGCATAGTTGCGGATCACCTCCTGTGAAATCTTCATATCTTCCACATCCTGTTTAAAACCAGGGGTGTCCACTACTTTTTGATCAAAAGTGTTTTTTTCGTTTTCTCCAAGCTCATTGCGCAGATAGCGGTCTATGAGTTCTATTTTTTCCATTTCATCCATGTACCAATAAATTTTTAAATGATTGCTTAATATGCGAGTTGTCATCCAGCAACTCGTGTAATTTCTTCATGCACTTATATTTCATATTTCGGGCTACCTGTTCACTTTCATAATTCATTTCCCGAAAAATATCGCGCATACTTTTCTCTTCGTAATAAAAAAGCACCAATATTTTCTTGCAATTCCCTCCTAATTTATCCAGGAAGGCAAGCACCTGTCTTCGGGCTTCATTTTCAGAAACTCCGGCTTGTACAGCTTTTGTTTCTTTTTCAGTGTTTTCATAGTATTCAGTTTCACGAAAAACAGCCCGGTTTCTTTTCTTCAACTCATTGAGCCATAAGTTTTTGCTGATGGCATATATGAATGTTTTGATACTGCTGTCGCCTCTGAACCTTCCGGTGCGCACCAGGTCAATGAATACCACAATGGCTTCCTGAAAAAGGTCTTCGGCATCTTCAATATTTCCGTTATTAGTGCGAATAAAGTTGGCGATCATGTTGAAATATTTTTCGTACAGTTGTCTTACAAATACTTCCAGCTTTTCGCCTTTGTTGATTGCTTCTATTATTTCTTCATCAGAAGTACCATGAATAACTTTTGTCATTCTATTAATTAGTATATGCTAGTGATTGATTTGTAACCAAATTACTAAAAAAAGGCTACACGTTTGCTTATCAGTACGAATATCTGCTTTTTTTACAGCGTATTGATTTTTTCCAGTAATTTCTTTCGGTAGGAACTACCTATTGGCAATATCTTTTTCGAAATTTGTAGGTTGGTAGCATCTATGTTAATAATCTTATCTATCCTGACTATGTATGAGCGGTGGATTCTGATAAATTCTGATGCAGACAGGGTATCTTCCACCGATTTGAGTGTTGCATATACAACATACACTTTTTCTTCGGTTTTTACTTTTACATAGTCGCCATACGCCTCGATCCACAAAATATCCTGCAGGTTGAACCGGACAAGCAATGAATCAATTTTGAGATAGATGTCGTCACTTTTTTGAGGGGCAGGGGCAGTCTTTTGCTCAAGGTTGGCTTTGGCCCGCTGGGCGGCTTTCAAAAAACGGCTGTAGTTCTCTATGGGTTTCAGCAGGTAATCGGTAACCTCATACCGAAAAGCTTCCACAGCATATTTCTCCTTACTGCTGATGAGTACAATTTGGGGCATGGTATCCAGAGTTTCAAGCAGCTCGAGTCCCGTCATGTCAGGCAATTCTACATCCAGGAAAATAAGTTCTATTTTCTCATTTCTTAAAAACTCAGCAGCCTCTAGCGTACTGTCAAAAAAACCCTTCAGGTTAAGAAAATCTGTTTTTTCTACCAGCGACTTCACAATTTTCAGCGTAAGCAGGTCATCGTCTACCACAATGCAGTCTATCATAGTAAAAGGGTTTTAAGTTCGCTGTAACTCGATTTTGAATGATTGAAGTTTCTGCACAACCCGCTGTGTGAACTCTTCTATTTGCAAAATATTGGACATGTAGGTTTCGCGATGTACGCCATTTTGTACGTTTTCTTCCAGTTGGCGGGCAAGGGCATGCAGTTTACTAACCCCCATGTACTGAAAGCCTGGTTTGGCCCTGTGTGCTGTACGGTATAATGCATCCCAGTTTTTCTTTGCAGCAAAACTTTTCATTTGCTGTATTTGCTCAGGCATGGTTCCGATAAATGTGTCAATCAGGTCAATCATGAGGGCTGTATTGTCGTCTGTGATATTTTTCAGGTAATTTAAATTAATACTTTCCTCCTCAATTTCTTTATCCAATATTCTTATTTTTTTTAATAATAGTGAAGGAACAACAGGTTTTTCTATCCATGCTTCTATTTTGAAAGAAGAGGGAGCCGCAGGAGTTGCGCCAGTGAGCAGTATAACAGGGATATCAATTTTTCTTTTTTGAAGAATATCTACTACTTCTATTCCTGTTTTGCGGGGCATTTGCCGATCAATCAGTAAAAGGTCAAAGGTGTGGGTAGATAATTTTTCCAGCACCTGCTTCCCATCACTTACTACTGTGCACTGAATGTTCCATTGTTGTAAGAGGGTTTTAAGTACTTTTTGGCTAATGGGGTCATCTTCTCCTACCAGGACTGTTTTGATATGGTTTAACTTTACAGGTTTTTCAGGCTTATCATGGCTTTTTCTTTGTTCACCTTTTGTGAAAGTAAGATCAAAACTCACGGTGGTGCCCTGTTGCACCTGACTGCTAATGCTGATGTTTCCGTTTTGTAATTCAATAATTTTTTTAACAATGCCCAAACCCAGTCCGGTGCCCCCATACAACTGATAAATATCCCGTTGGCCTTGCTCGTAGGGTGCAAATATCTTTTCAATATTTTCGGGAGATATCCCTATGCCAGTATCAGTTACCTTGAAAAGTATTGTTAACCTATCTCCGGATTTTTTTTGAAGTGTTGCCGATAAATTTATACAACCTTCATGTGTAAACTTTATGGCATTGCCCAGCAAATTATACAAAACCTGAGAAAGCCGTACCGGATCACCCGAAAGGGTAGCCGGAATATTTGCTGCTACACTGTAATATATTTTGATTTGTTTCTGCTGGCTGGCATAGTAAAACGAATTGACTATATTTTTTATAATATCGGGGAGGTGAAAGGAAATGCTGCGAAAATCAAGCTTTCCGGCTTCCAGTTTAGAAATATCCAATATGTCATTCACTATGGAAGCAAGGTGATGAGCGGTAGCATGCAGGGCTTCTTTGTAGGCTTTATTGTCGGTGGTTTGTTCATCAGAAATTAGCTCGGAGAGTCCGAGTATGCTGTTTAAAGGAGTGCGTATTTCGTGGCTTACCTGCGAAAAAAATGTGGTTTTTGCTGATTGTATCCTTTCAAGTTCTTCATTTTTGTAACGCAGCAATTGTTTTTCCAGGGCATCGGCTTTTTGCTGTATCCTCAAAAGCTCACCTTCAATGGCATTTTCATTTTTTTCCTGTTGTATAGGAATTAGCCCTGCATAGTGGTGGGTAAAATCGTAAATGATCCATAAGATATGGGCATCATATTTTTCGAATACAAAGTCGTAATACCCTTCATCTCCGGTAAGGTGCGCACGAATACAGGGGAATCTTAACTTTTCCTCTTTTGGCAGGTTTTGCAGCACATCCTGCATGCTTTCTAAAAAAGGAATGGTGGTGAATAACGAAGTAGAGCGGTTTTTTAATGAAATCAAGGTGTGGCATGAATCAACCCAATAGCCCTGCGGATTGAGCAGCACGAATTGTGATCTCTTTTGAAAATATTCGGTTTTTATTTGCTCCAGACTTTTCATATTTCATAGCATTTGCCTGGCTAAGTCAGTAAAAAGTTGTTCTACGTTTTCACCCGTTTTGGCACTACAATAAGCATATGGCACTAAAGGTAACTGTTGCTGGATACTAATGCTTTTCTTTTCGGTCAATAAGTCGTTTTTATTGCCTATTACCATCATCGGCACGGTGGGCAACACCTGGGAAAGGGCATTGATTTCATCGGCCAGCCGGGCATACGTTTCAGGGCGGGTAAGGTCAAACACGTAGATGATGCCATGCGCGCCCAACTTGTAAGACGCAGGCACTTTAGCCTGGCTAGACTCCCCGGCAATGTCCCATATCAGCATTGAAATTTCAGTATCATCTATGACAAGTGTTTTTTTCTCGATAGACACACCAATGGTAGCCTGGTATACATCAGAAAATATGTGGTGTACAAAACGCTTCACCAGTGAGGTTTTTCCAACTCCATAATGGCCAAGCAGAATAACTTTTTTACTCACTTTCATGCCGGCTGTATTTAGAAAAGTGTTCTCTTAATGCAGCAGAAACTTGTGAGTGTGCATCAGGGGCATTCATAATTATGGGAGAGGTAAGCACTTTTTCGGCAAAATCCAGTATGGTGTGGTCCAGTTCCTTTTTGGCAGAAGGGCTTACCACTCCGGAAACAACGGTTGCCACGTAATAAGACCTGAAGTTTTTGATAATGATTTTATACGTTTCATAAGCAATAGTATCAAGCTCTTGCGACTCTGTAACAAAGGCATCTTTTACAAAAGCTTTGATGGCAGTGAGCATACCTGCTACCATATCGGTATCAATGCTTTTGGTTTGTGCATAACTGCCCAATAATATGCCTGAATTCTGTGCAATTACAAACACTTCTTCCACTTCAAACTGGGCAGCTTCTTTTAATACATGCTGGCTGTATTTTACACCTCCAAACCAAACTTTGAACTGGATGACCCATCCTTCCAGTGAAAACGCTTTTTCCAGTTGGCGGTCTATTTTTTCTGATAACAGCTCCAACTCCATCACCAGGTATTTCTGAATGAGTTTTCCCATGATGGGGTACAGGGCTTCTACCACTTCATCTTTGGCTTCCCTGATTTGTATGCGAATAGACTCGGTAATGGCAGGGCCAAACAATTCAGGAAAATTTTGGCGTAAATAGGTAAATTTATCTTCTATGATAGGTTCTACCTTATTTGCCAGCGTTTCTTTTGAGTTGAATTCGGTATCCAGCTTTTCAACTTTTTGCTGAAGTGCTTCCTGTTTAACTTCATCTTCCTCGAGCAATATTTTCCGTAATTCCTGAAATAGATTTTCTTTTTTCATGCGTTAAGGGTTCGTCTTAGGCCAGGCCGCTTATAAAGTTACAAAACAGCTTAATTGTATGCGCTTTATTCCTGTAGCTTTTTGCCCATTTCTTCCAGCATTTTACCCAGGGTGGCCCTGTCCGTAGCATCGGTTTTCAGCTTTTGCAACGATGTTGTCAGTTCATTTTTCAGGGCGGTTATTTGTGCTTCAAAATCTTTACGCAGGGCTTCTGTACTTTCTTTTGCTTCTTGTCGGAGCTGTGCAAGGTGTTGGTCAAAGGCTTGTTTTTGTGCTTGCAAGGCAGCTTTGGTTGTCTCAAATTCTTGGTTAATTTCCTTAATGTTTTCCCCGAAAATGATTTCTTTGATTGCTTCAATTTTTGGGTCTTTTTCGTTTTGTGGAGATGTTTGCTTGTCTGCCATGGTTATAAAATTAAAAAATATTGTTTTTGAATGAAGTTAGTTCTTAGTTATCAGTGCACGAATGGTAGTTTCATCTGTGATACCGGAAGGGAAAATGTTACTTTTTCTTTGAAAACTTTTCAATGCCTGGTCTGTTTCAATGCTAAAAACCCCATCAATAGGAATGTTGTAGCCGTGGTCAGTAAGTAATTTTTGTAACTCCCACACAGTGTTTCCTTTGTTGCCTATTTTTAGTCCCATCAGGTTTTTCTTGTGCAGCAACTCAAAATTTTCTGGCGAAATTCCTTTTTCTTCAATAATTTTTATCTCCTGGTTATCAAAGCCCCGGTTTTTTAGCCGTTGTGAATATATCAGCTTTCCTTCCAAATGAGCAGTAGTTTGCTGCAATTGCCGGTAATATAAAACAGCCGATTGCGTTTCAGGATCGCCGGCCTCCGGGTAGCGGATGTCAATACCTTTATTAGACCATATTTCCCGGGCAAAACTGCCAATTTTATAGGCATTTTCGTAATAATGCAGCAGCACTTCAGGGTCATGATAATGTACATCAATACTATCACTGATAGGATAGTCGTATGCCGAGGGAGGGTGAAAACGCCGGTACTTCTTGTATTGAAAGAAGAGAATTATCGGCAATGTAATTATCACAATTAATAAAGCCAGTCTTTTCATGTGCGAAAATTTAGGGCTTTCGTCTTTATAAATCAATTGGTACTGTATTATTTGCGGAGAAAGTGTAAAGATTAAACGATTATTTTATAGGGTAGAGCCAGAAAAAAAGAGTGGTCAACGAGTTTTTCTCAATACTGTGAATTTACTCAATTAAATTTGAGTTAGCTGTGTTGCTAGATCAGATGATGTAAACATGATAATGGTACAAATTATTTTAGTGCGGGTAAAAAAGCAGGTCTATAGCTACCTTTTTGAGAGCTTGAAGTTGACTGCCCACCAAGTGAATGAGGTTTTACATATTGCAGGGAAAACCCTAAAAGATCTTATCAATGAAGAGGAAAAAGCAGGTAACATTGAAGGCACATTGGAAGATCTGATAGGGGAAGGGTTTCTGGATTTGTTCCGGACACCCTTCGCTTTCAAATTCCGCGAAAGATTATCTCAGCAGTTTGAAAGACATGCTTCAGTAGAAAAGGATAAAACAGATTTATTGGTCTTGATCATTCTGCCTTATATGTTATCAGAATTGGCCAAAGATTTGAAAAAGGATATTGATGCGGGCAAAAGCCCTCAGTTGTTATCTTTGGTTGGTATTAACAATTAAAAAAAGCTACTTTACTTGTGATGTAGGTTACATCTCTGCTGCCGCCTCCTCTACACGAACTCCCACCGAAAGTATTTCAGGTAATGAATCTGTGCGCATATACTGTTTGAGCTTTATCTGATAACTCCCATCATTGGAAAATTTATGCTGGGGCAAAGCAAGAAACTGATGCTCGTATATGCCTCCAAACCCATCACCATAAGGCTCCCCGGTAACGGGGTCAAAGAGTGTCATATCGTGCAGTGCAGAAGAGAGGGGCGTTCCCAGGGAATCTTCCAGGTAATAAGTGATGTATAAATTGCGATAGGGGTAATTCGTGGTGTTTCTCACATTCCAGTAAATGTTATAAAGCTTGGTAGAATCAGGAACAGTAAAGGTAAAAGAGGGAATACTGTCTATATCCCAATATTTTGCCTCGAAGTCTTTATTTTCTTCAAATACCCGGGCTTTATCCAGGCAGCTCGTGAAGGTTGCAATTACCAGTAAAAATGGCAGGTAAAAAAAGTGTTTTCTCATTTTATAAAAAAATGCCGGTTAGTTGTCTTTGTTTTTTGGGGGTTTGTTTTTTCTTTTTTTTCTTTTCTTTTTCCTGCTGTATTTCTTATCCAGCTTTTTCAGTGTTTCTGTCATATTTCTTTTGGAGGAAGTGACTTCTTGTAACAAGTTGTCAGGAAACTTTCCTTTCTTGTTCAGGGCGATGATTTCAAGGACTCTCTCTACCGGTAACGGATGCCAGGTGCTTTCGCCTTCATAACAAAACCACATGAGTTTGCGGAAAATATCGGTTTTTTGCAAGGAAGCTTCCCCCTGCCTGGTTTTGAGGGGATGGGTCACTTTCGGTATATTCTGCAAAGCGTCCATATAAGTTTCCAGCTCATAATTGAGGCAGCATTTTAAACGTCCGCATTGGCCTGATAACTTACTTGGGTTCAGCGATAGGTTTTGATAACGGGCCGCTGATGTTGATACACTTTTGAAATCGGTGAGCCAGGTAGCACAACACAATTCCCGCCCACACGAACCAATACCACCTAACCTGCCTGCCTCCTGCCGCAAACTGATCTGTCGCATTTCCACCCTGATCCTGAATTCGGCAGCAAGGATTTTGATGAGTTCGCGGAAATCTACACGTCCGTCGGCTGAGTAGTAAAAAGTAGCTTTGTTGTTATCTGCCTGGTACTCTACATCCGAAAGCTTCATGGACAGGCCCAGCTCCTGAATAATAGTACGTGTGCGGTACAATGTGGGCATTTCCCTTTTCTTTACACTTTCGTACGCCTCCAGGTCTTTGTCGGTGGCTTTCCGGTAAATAGTGCGGATGTTGTCATCATTTTTTACTTTCTTCTTCTGCATTTGCAACCGCACCAGTTCCCCCTGTAATGAAACATGGCCTACATGATAACCATTGGTTACATCTACCACCACGGCATCGCCGGTGACCAGTTCCAGGTCTTTGCTGTTTCTGAAGAAATCTTTTTTACCATTTTTAAACCGTACTTCAACAATATCGAGTGTCAGCGATGAAGGCATATCCATATTGGAAAGCCAGTCGAATACATTCAATTTATTACAGCCACCTGTTAGGCAGCCTCCGTTGTTTTTACAACCGGCTACTGCCGTACCATTACCTGCTCCACAAGAACCACATCCTGACATATTTATAAATTCATTAAACCAAATTGAGAGTAAAAGCTAAAAATTAACAACTGAACGTTAATAACAAAACTCTTCAGGGAAAAATTGCTGAAAGTTAAATTTTATACAATCAATTCTGTAAATAAGGATAAAATTATATAAAGTTTTTATGATGAGTACTTTAATAAATCCTGCCCTATATCTTTTCTGAAAGATGCTTGCTCCCAACTGATTTCCTGAATACTACTGTAACTTTTGTTCAAGGCATCAGGCAAGGTATTGCCCAGCCCTGTAACTGCCAGTACCCTGCCACCGGAAGTTACAACTTTTTCCTGCTGCATTTTAGTGCCTGCATGAAACACAATGGCTTTTTCCTGCTTTGTGGAAAGTCCGGCAATTTCTTTTCCTTTTTCATAACTACCCGGATACCCACCGGAAACCATGACTACCGTAGTAGCGGTTTCATTTTTTATTTTAAGAGGAGTGTCATCTAATGTGCCTTGGGCCGTTTGTATGAGAAAAGGCAACAGGTCAATTTCTATGCGTGGCAATACTACCTGGGTTTCGGGGTCGCCCATGCGGATGTTGTATTCTATCACATAAGGGTCGCCATTTACATTCATCAGCCCAATAAAGATAAACCCCCGATAATGTATCCCGTCTTTTTGCAGCCCCTGCACGGTAGGTTGGATAACCCGGCTTTCTACTTTTTTCATAAAGCTGGTATCTGCAAAAGGAACGGGTGAAACAGAACCCATGCCTCCGGTGTTAGGGCCGGTATCCCCTTCGCCAATGCGCTTATAATCTTTGGCTTCGGGCAGTATTTTGTAATTTTTTCCGTCGGTAAGCACAAATACCGAAAGCTCAATGCCCGACAAAAACTCCTCGATCACCACTTTGGCACTGGCTTCCCCAAACTTGCGGTGAACGAGCATTTCTTTCAGGGTTTTTTGGGCTTCTTCTAAATCATTGCTGATAATCACGCCCTTGCCGGCAGCCAGGCCGTCTGCTTTCAGTACATAGGGGGGGGCAAGTGACTGTAAGTATTGCAATCCGGCTTCTACATGCTCATGGGTAAAGGTTTGCGACCTTGCAGTAGGTATACCATGCTTTTGCATAAAAACCTTGGCAAAATCTTTACTGCCTTCCAATTGCGCACCCTGCTGGTCAGGCCCTACGATGCCTACATTTTGTGATTGGGGTTGTGCTTGCAGGTAATCCCTGATGCCAGCTACCAAAGGTGCTTCCGGGCCTACCACCACCAATTCAATATTATGGGTATTGATAAATTCGGCAATTTCAGAAAAAGCTTCAGGTTTATCTATGGGTAAAGCCACGTTTTGGGCAATACCATCGGTGCCAGCATTGCCGGGCATTACAAATAATTGGTCACAACGCGGGCTTTGTTTTATTTTCCATGCAAGGGCATGCTCTCTTCCGCCCGACCCGAGGATAAGTACATTCATTTATTTTAAAGGATTTAAGAAGGTAATTAAAGAAGCATGTTCAAAGGTAAAGGAATGCGTAGGCAAAATCCTAAATCCTAAGCTCTAAACTCAAAACAAATTCGAATGAACAAAGCTTTAAGCTCAAAACAATAGTTTTAACATTTGGGTTTTGGTATTGTTTTGGGTTTAGGATTCAGACCGGGTCGCCGGAGCGAATTAGTGCTTAACAATTAGTTGGCATATTCTGACATAAACTTGATGCGCATCAGCCTGATATCTTCTTCGGAAAAATCTTCATCTTCCAGTTCATCCATGGCAGCGTCAATGCTATCAGTTTCCGCACTCAAAAAATAATCGTGCAATTCTTCCTGCCGCTCTTCGTCCATGATGTGGTTGATGTAATAGTCAAGGTTGAGCTTGGTGCCAGAATAACAGATATGCTCTATCTCTTCAATTAAGTTTTCCATGCTCAGCCCGGTAGATTCGGCAATTTCTTCCAGGTCGGTTTTCATATCAATCTGCTGAATGATGAAAATCTTGATTTTTGATTTTTTTACAGCCGATTTGATGACCACGTCGGTAGCCGTAACAATATCATTTTCTTCTACATACTTTGAAATGAGTTCAATAAAAGGGCGGCCAAATTTCATTACTTTGCCCATGCCTACACCATTTACTTTAGCAAGGTCTTGCTTGGAAGTAGGGTAGGTCGTTGCCATTTCTTCCAAAGAAGGCTCCTGGAAAATCACATACGGAGGCAGTCCTTTTTTCTTGCCCAGGTTTTTCCGGAGTGCTTTCAGCATCTCGAACAAAGTTTTGTCATAAGAGGTGAAATTACCATCATTGCCTGCGCCCTGGGTTTCGGGCTCTTCTTCTTCTCCCAGGTCACTATAATCATGGTCTATGGATAAGGTTATCGAGTGAGGGTTTTCTAAAAAATCCCTTCCTTTGGGAGTAAGCTTTAAAACCCCAATCTGGTCTATGTCTTTTTCCAGAAACTCATACAGCAGTGTTTGGCGTACAATTGAGTTCCAGAAAGCATCGTCTTTTTCTTTTCCTTTTCCAAAAATTTCCAGGCCATCGTGCTGGTAGCTTTTTACATACTGGTTTTCAGATCCGCGAAGTACATGCACCAGGTGGGTAATGCCAAAGCGTTCTTCTGTTTGCAGGGCTGCCTGCAAGGCCATGGCTACATACGTTTCCCCTTCAAATTGCTCTTTGGGTTTCAGGCAGTTGTCACAATGCCCGCATTGTAAGGAAAGGAATTCTCCAAAATAGTGAAGAAGCTGTTTTTTACGACATACAGAAGACTCTGCATAAGACGTCATTTCCTGTAGCAATACTTTGGCATTTTCCCGCTCGGTAACGGGCTTGTCTTTATGAAACTTTTCCAGCTTGAGGATGTCACTGTAGCTGTAAAACATGATGCAATTGCCTTCCAGCCCATCGCGTCCTGCCCGTCCGGTTTCCTGATAGTATCCTTCCAAAGATTTAGGAACATTGTAATGGATAACAAAGCGGACGTCGGGTTTGTCTATGCCCATACCAAAAGCAATAGTGGCCACAATTACGTCCACATCTTCATTGAGAAAGGCATCCTGGTTTTTCATCCGTACCTGCCCGTCCAGCCCCGCATGATAAGGCGCAGCCTTGATGTCATTTACCTGAAGGAACTCAGCAATTTCTTCAACTTTTTTCCGGCTCAGGCAATAGATAATGCCTGATTTCCCTTTATGCTGCTTGATATACTGTATGAGCTGTTTCTTTGCATTTTTCTTTGGCCTTACTTCATAGTAAAGGTTTTCCCGGTTGAAAGATGACTTGAATACAGTGGAATCTTCCATTTGCAGGTTTTTCTGAATATCCAACTGCACCTTGGGCGTGGCGGTTGCTGTGAGGGCTACCACCGAAACGTCATCGCCTAATTGCTGGATGATGGTGCGGATGCGTCGGTACTCCGGGCGGAAATCATGCCCCCATTCAGAAATACAGTGGGCTTCATCTACTGCCACGAAAGATACATTGGCATCCCGCAGAAACCGTATATAGTCTTCTTTGGTGAGCGACTCAGGGGCTACGTACAGTAGTTTTACGTTGCCGGCGAGGGTATCTTTTTTTATCCGGTTAATTTCCGTTTTTGTTAAGGTAGAGTTCATAAATTGTGCATTTATGTTAAATGCATTGAGCTGGTCTACCTGGTTTTTCATGAGCGCAATCAGCGGGGAGATCACTACTGCCACGCCTTCTTGCAATATGGCAGGAAGCTGATAACACAATGACTTGCCGGCTCCTGTCGGCATAATCACAAAGGTGTTTTGCTTGTTCAGAACATTTTTAATAATGGCTTCCTGGTTACCCCTAAAATTATGGTATCCAAAATACTTTTTCAGGCTTTCTTTAAGATGGTCTACTTGTTCTGCTATCATCTTCTGTTATGTAAAATATCTATGTGAAATTTTTTTGTGTTTCAACAAAACAGACTGTTTGTTGAAATTAGTAAAAAAAATTAAAATAAAATTGTAAGTACCTACTTTTTTAGTAAGTTACCGATAAGGTTGCATATTTAAAATATTTTTTTCCATACTTTTATTATCTCCATTCATTACCAAGGCCCGTTAGATGATATAGCTTCGTACCTAACCTACTCCTATGGACCAGGATAATATTTTTGTTGTAATTACCACCACCAATATTGCCAGTGGTAAATTTTGGCCCTATAGCAGGGAAAACTGTCCCAAACCGTTTTTAGATTTAATGGGCACTGGTAAATCATTATTGCAAAACACCTACGAGCGTGCACTTAGCTTGTGCCCGCAAGAGAATGTTTATGTTACCATGCGTACGGAGTTTGCCTATCTTGTAACTGCCCAGTTACCCACATTGAATGCCAGCCAGCTTTTGTTAGAGCCATTTCGGAGAAACTCAGCCCCGCCGGTAGCGTATGCAAGTTACAAAATTAGGGAAAAAAATCCGCAAGCCATCATCATTGTTATTCCTGCAGACCATGCGGTGTTTGGCGAGTTGGCTTTCATTCGTGATATTCAGGCAGCAATAGAATACGTAACTGAGGGCGAAAAGTTATTGGCCTTGGGTATCAAGCCTTACAAACCCGAAACCCGCTATGGCTACATCCAATATATTGATGATGGGGGAGAGGAGTTTATCAAGCAGGTAAAAACATTCACCGAAAAACCACAGCCTGACTTGGCCCGCTTATTTTTGGAAAGCGGAGATTTCGCTTGGAATACGGGCATATATGCGTGGCACGTTAACACCATCATTCAGGCCTTTGAGCAGTATTTGCCCGATGTGGCTGAAGTTTTTGAACAAAGCAGACCCCATTTTTTTACAGACCAGGAGAGTTTTTTTGTGTACGAAGCTTACTCGCACTGTGAGAGCACACCCATCAGTTATGGTATTTTGGAAAAAGCAGAAAATGTTTTTGTACTCTGTGGTAAGTTTGGGTGGTCATCGCTCTATTCCTGGAGTGCCCTGTACGAAATGCGCGACAAAGACGAATCCCAAAATGTAATTGAAGCGGATGCCATGACTTACGATACAAAAAACTGTTACATCAAAGCGCAGGGCGAGAAGCTGGTGGTGATAAAAGGGCTGGAAGGCTACCTGGTTGCCGATTGTGATAATGTCCTCCTGATTTGTCCAAAAGAAGATGAAGATCAGTTCAAAGAATTTACCACAGACGCAAAATCTAAAAAAGGGGATAAGTTTATTTGAGTAGGCAGTTTGCAGTAGGCAGCGGCAGTAAGCTGTTACTGCAAACTGCTACTGCCGCTGTCTTACCACTTCAAACATCGCAATCGCTGCTGCTACTGATACATTGAGGGAGGCGATTTTTCCGCTGAGGTTAATCATGACGCTGCTGTCTGCAAGTTTTAGGTACGCCGGTGAAACGCCATCTTCTTCGGAACCCATTAATAGGCAAACAGGGTCTTTAAAATCTTGTTCATACAGTGGAAGGTCAGTCTTTTCGGTGCAGGCTACCACTTGTATTCCGCTGTTTTTCAGGTAATTTATGGTTTCTTTCAGGTTGGCTGAGCGGCACACAGGAATGAAATTCAGGGCACCGGCTGAGGTTTTCATGGCATCACTGTTGATAATGGCACCTCCTTTGGCCGGAACAATGATGGCGTCTACGCCGGCACATTCGGCCGTGCGGGCGATGGCCCCGAAATTCCGCATATCGGTAATTCTGTCCAGCATCAGCAGAAATGGAACTTTTCCGCTTTGGTATTTTTCGTCAACAATGTTGTCGAGTGACGCATAGGTGATAGCCGACAAAAAGCAGATAATGCCCTGATGGTTTTTGCGGGTAACCCGGTTCAGCTTTTCAATGGGAACTTTTGATACTGGCACGTTATACTTTCTTGCCAGTTGAAGAATGTTTTTCAGGGCATCGTTTGTTGCATTTTTTTGTACCAAAATTTTTTCAATTTCTTTGCCTGCATGCAGTGCCTCCTCTACAGGGCGGGTACCAAATATGATTTCTTTTTTTTGTGGAGCGTCCATCTTAAATATTTATAGCTTTAAGTTCTTAGTTTAAAGTTAGTTGTAAGTCAACTTTTCTATAAGTTGATTTGGAAAGTTTGCTGTTTGAACGAAGTGAGTTTCAAACTTTCCTAGATTTTTTGCTTCCTTTTTTATCGTTTGAAAAAAGGAAGAGCCTGCCCGGCTTGAGGGCAACGCATTGAAATTCAATAATTTATAAAAACCCGTATTTTGATTTGATTTCCGGATTCAGAAACGAAGTAAAACATTTTATCTGAAGAAAAACAATTTGTGAATCAATCACTACCTTCCTAGCTTTGGTTTTCTTACCAATTTATGAAAAGAATCATAAGTCAACTCCTATGAAATTTTTATTAACCTGCTGTTTTGTAGTGCTGGGATTTTGCCTTACTGCCCAACCCATTGCCCTGCATCCCGAAAATCCACATTACCTGGTTTATGAAGATAAGCCCACCGTTTTAATTACTTCGGCCGAACATTACGGGGCGGTGCTCAACTCAGCGTTTGACTACAAAAAATACCTGCAAACCCTGCAAGCTGAAGGCATGAATTATACCCGCATTTTCACCGGAAGTTATGTGGAAGTGCCGGGCAGTTTTGGTATTCAGCACAACACGCTCAGTCCGGCTACGGGTGAGTTTTTAGCGCCCTGGCAGCGGACAGACGAACCCGGTTTGTACGAAGGCGAAGGTAAATTTGACCTTTCTGCCTGGAACCCGGCATATTTTCAGCGATTGAAAGATTTTATTGAAGAGGCGGATGCCCGTGACGTAATTGTGGAAGTCACTTTCTTTTGCGCTACTTATCAGGATGCTTACTGGGAACGCCACCCTTTCAATCCCGGAAATAATATCAACAGCCTGGGTACTTTAGTACGGAAAGATTTCAATACCCTGAAAAACTCAGAGGCTGTAAAATATGAGAAGGCCCTGGTGGAAAAAATCGTTACCGAGCTGAACGCATACGATAATATTTTCTACGAAATCAGCAACGAACCATGGGCAGATAATGAGGAGCAAACGCTTTACCTACACAAAACTACAAAACCCAAAAACAACGTTAGCTGGATGCTTTGGGCAAACCCCGCAACACAGGGCACACTGGACTGGCAGCAGGAAATAGCCGAAGTTGTGAAAGCAACGGAGCATAACCTCTCCAAAAAACACCTGCTTGCCCAGAACTACAACAACTTCAAGCTGTCATTACCTTTCGTGGATGATAACATAGACATTCTCAATTTTCATTATGCCTGGCCAGAGGTAGTAGATATGAATTATGGTTGGGAACGCCCCATCAATTACGATGAATCGGGTTTTGCCGGAAGTGCTGATTCTACCTATTTGGAACAGGCTTGGGCTTTCATGCTGGCCGGGGGTGCTATTTTCAATAACCTGGATTATTCATTTTATGTGGGGGCAGAAGATGGAACCGGAAAAAATGAAGCACCTGGCGGCGGCAATACCCGGTTTAGGCGACAGCTAAAAATACTGCGTGATTTCCTGGAGTCTTTTGATTTCATAAAAATGAAACCAGCCCCAAATTTTTTGTATCACGCACCCGGAATGATAGGACAAGCATTGGGCGAAGAAGGTAAGCAATACGCGCTTTTCTTATCAGGAAATGCCGGGGAATGGGTTAAAATCAACTTGCCTGAAGGAAAATATACATATGCCTTTATGGCGCCAGATTCAGGTGAAGAATTAGCAAAAGGAGAAGTGCAGGGAAGCGAACAACCCGTAAGCCTTTCTTTGCCACAGGGCCATTATCGGCTGGCATTGCGAGTGGTTACAATTCCTTAAGCAGGAACTTTGACAAAGCTAATTGACATGAAACACTTCTTGCACATTAAAACCTGCTTTGTTAAAGTTTAATATAAAAACTCAAAAGTAACTAAATGAAAACTCTCATCCTCACATTCATCATAGCAGTGCCTTTGCTGTCTTGCAATTCATCTTCTCAAAAAGCCACCGAAAGCCTTTTCAATGGCAAAGACCTGAGCGGATGGTATGCTGATGTGCCCGAAATGGATAACAACCCTGCCATGGAAAGTCCTTTCCTTGTAAGAAATGGAATGTTGGTAAGCATGGGCACGCCCAACGGCCACCTGATTACCGATTCGGTGTATGAAAATTATCGTCTGGAGGTGGAATACCGCTTTGCCGGTGAGCCTGGCAACTGTGGCGTATTGGTGCATGCCTCTACGCCCCGTGCCTTGTACGATATGTTTCCCAAATCATTAGAGGTGCAAATGATGCACGAAAATGCCGGAGATTTCTGGTGTATTGTAGAAGATATTACCGTGCCTGAAATGGAGAGCCGACGTGGCCCGAAAGAGGAGTGGGGTATTACAGAAGGAAAAAAACGAAGGGTACTCAACCTTACTGATGGTTCGGAAAATCCTGTGGGAGAATGGAATACGATGACAGTCGAGTGCGTGGGCAATGCCATCAAGGTTTGGGTAAATGGCGACCTGGTAAATTACGGATACGATTGCACTGCTTCAAGTGGACAGGTAGCTTTGCAGGCAGAAGGGTCAGAAGTAGAATTTCGGAAAGTCATTTTAACACCCATTACAGCACTCAGCGAAAACAGAAATACAGAAGAGACAAAATGAATACCCTATCATAAAAAAGATATATCAGCATAAAGACCTTTTCCAATTTTATTATGATTACCTTTCTACATGGAAAATGTCTTCACTGAAGGGTCTGTCGTTTACGCCAAAGAAAATCCATCCCTTAAATTGATAGTCAGGCGTTACGTAGATCGTATTTATTACTGTACCATTCAGGAAAACCCCTCCCATAAAGATCTGGTTTATTATGAGCGAGAGTTGGTAAAACCGAAGTAGCCCTTCTCAATATGCTGTTAATCAGTAATTTAGTTTTCACTTTAAAGCAACCGATATGTCTAAGGAAAAAGAAGGAAAAGAAAAGAGTGGCAAAAAAGCTCCCCAAAAGAGCCTGAAAGAAAAGCGGGCGGCAAAAGCGGCTAAGCGTGATGAAAAAAGAAGGAGCGAATAACTTTTAGGTGAGGTTATGCAGGAAACGACAGAATATAGCCGATTGTAAACCCCAATCTGGTAAGGATTCCTATTTCCGATGTTTGTTAACCGTTTTTTAATATAATAACTACGTAGTAATGGCAGTATCCACCCTCATTATCATAGTAGCCATTGCTGTAGGCTTCTGGCTATTTTTATACCTGATTCCTATTAACCTTTGGGTTACAGCAGCTTTTTCCGGCGTTCATGTTAATTTGTTGGACCTGGTTTTTATGCGCTTCCGAAAGGTTTCCCCTCTCCTCATCGTTAATTCCCTCATCATTGCTACCAAGGCAGGCATCAAAGATGTGGACGTAGCGCAATTAGAGACCCATTACTTAGCCAACGGAAACCTTCCTTCTGTAATAAAGGCTTTGATTGTGGCAGATAAAGCCAATCTCAGCCTTACCTTCAAACAAGCCACGGCGATTGACCTGGCCGGAAGGGATATTTTAAAAGCCGTACAGGTTTCTGTTACACCCTATGTGGTGCTTGTACCAGCTATCACAGGCGTATCTGTGGATGGCATACAATTGATCGCCATTGCCAGGGTTACGGTGCGCTCAAACCTTCAAAAGCTGGTAGGGGGCGCTGGTGAGGAAACCATACAGGCAAGGGTAGGGCAGGGGGTCATATCGTTAATTGGTGCTTCTCGTGATTACAAATACGTACTTGAAAATCCGGAAAGTATATCAAAAGAAATACTACGGAATGGGTTGGATGCCGGTACAGCTTATGAAATTCTTTCCATCGATATTGCTGACATTGATATAGGAAAGAATATTGGTGCGATGCTGCAAATTGACCAGGCCGCAGCAGACCTGAACGTGGCCAAGGCAAAAGCAGAAGAAAGGCGGGCTATGGCAGTAGCACTTACCCAGGAAATGAATGCCAGGATACAGGAAGCCCATGCCGCAGTGATACAGGCAGAAACATTCATTCCAGCGGCTCTTTCGGGGGTTTTCAGGACAAGTAAAGTGATCAAATAACAAATAAGCCTGACTTACCACGGGCAAGCCAGGCTAAAAAAAGATTTTCAGACGTGCCAAAAACCGCTATATCTGCACTTGATGCTTATCCATTGTACATGAATTTCTCGCTCACGATTTTTCCGTCTTTCCATCTTTGTACGGCAACTTGGGTGTATTTGCGGTCGCCCCATTCTTTGTGGGAATAGTCAAAATCCCATTCCACGGCGGCCACACCGGCATCTTCGCTGATAAATACATTTTTTACTGCTGCCCCCCTGAATTCCGTCAGGTTGCTTACAAACTCTTCTTCAAATTTCCGGCATGTAGCTTTGCCTTCCCGGGGAGAGGTTTCGTTGTCTTGCATTACAATGTCTTCTGCATAAAATTTCTCAAAAGCCGGCAGAATTTCGCCATTTAAGATCATCTGATTCAATTCTTCTACATTTTCTTTAATTGAGGCCATGTTACTTTTTCGTTTAAATGAATAATTAATGTATATACAACAAATGTATAAACACTAAATGATTATAAAAGGTTACTTCTACCTGCTGGTTTTTCGTGCATCAACACAAATTCATCATAAAAATACAAACTTGTCAGGAAACAATGCCAACCTAAAAGCCGTTTTTCGAGGTAACACCTTTGAAAAAAAGTATTTTCAACCCTTTACCATAAATCAATATGAACTGGAATGATGTAATCAAGTATGCCAACCAGGGTAGTCCGGCACCCGACCGCGTAGTGAAAAAAACAGACGAAGAATGGAAAGCCCAGTTAACACCCGAACAATACCACATTACCCGGAAAAAAGGTACAGAAGCTCCCTTTTCAGGTGAGTTGTGCCATGTATACGAAAAGGGAAAATATGCCTGTATATGCTGTGATACCCTGCTTTTCGATTCTACGCTGAAGTTTGAATCAAAATCGGGCTGGCCCAGTTTTACTGAGCCTATTAAAGACAATGTGATTAAGTACGAAAAAGATTCTTCATTTGGTATGGTGCGGGTAGAAGTAATGTGCAATACCTGCGATGCCCACCTGGGCCATGTTTTTCCCGACGGTCCTGCACCCAGCGGATTGCGTTTCTGCATCAATTCAGAATCTATAAAATTACAGAAAGAAGACGAAAAAATAAGCTAATACAGGAGGCCGGGTTTCCCTGCCCGGCCAAATCCTTTCCCTTGTGAAACTCCAGGAACTCATACAAAATATTCCCCCGGGCTATTCAGAAGTAATTTACAACCATCGTAAATATGCCGTAACCCGTACAGATTTCAACAACGGAAAAAGTATGAAGATTTTTGCAAAAGAACTCGGAGGCAGTGATTTCATCAGCTTTAACTATTACGCAACCCAACAAGAAGAATATCTCAAGCCCTGCGAAATGCCCCGGCAAAAGGTCATGGGTTTTTTGAGGAACAGCCATAGGCTTGATGAACATAAACCACCAAAATATCATGAAATATGAGAGCTGACAGCCAGTTTACCACGGCCATACACATTTGTATCTATATTCACTTTAAAGATAAGCCCAG
Organism: Cyclobacteriaceae bacterium; assembly: GCA_965230065.1. Taxonomy (GTDB): domain Bacteria; phylum Bacteroidota; class Bacteroidia; order Cytophagales; family Cyclobacteriaceae. The sequence goes on from OZ245942.1 coordinate 3,929,398, forward strand.
TGTTTCTTCCCAGGAAATCGCTACCAGTGTCAAAACCAATCCGGTAGTTATCAGAAGGCTGATTGCCAAGCTTAGAAATTACGGTATAATGAAAAGTAATATTGGGTCGGGTGGGGGATTTGCCCTCAATAAACCTGCTGATAAAATTACTTTGTGGGATATTTACCTGGCAGTGCGTGAAAATCAACAGCTTTTCCGGAAACCTCCCCCCAACCCTGAATGTAAGGTGAGCAGTAACCTGGCTATCTTGGTAGATGATACTTTCCACCAATCTGAACTGGCAATGCAAAAGCCCCTCACTAAAGTAAATATTGCCGGACTCACCGATCAGCTCCGTGAAATTTTATCGGAACAAGACTCTACCTTCTGCTAACTGTCAGTTGGCAGACACTTTTCAGTATTCTCTATGCAAACTGTAACTCATAAAGTTTCCTTTCGTCTGTATAATTGTAACTTTAAAAGTTACTTTTTAATAGTATTTAATTTTTAACAAAGTAAACTATCAATTTAATATGAAAAATTTAGAAGCGCTGAAAAGAGATCAAGTGAGTACTGAAACACAGGAAGTATTTGATACTTTAAAGAAAAAAGTAGGATTTGTACCCAATATATATGCTACTGCTGCCAATTCTCACAAAGCCTTAACCGGACTGTTGAATTTAGATAATAACCTGAGAGGAGGAGAATTCAACGGGAAAGAAATAGAAGCCATTGCTTTGGCTGTAGCTGAAACTAACAATTGTGGTTACTGCCTGGCAGCCCACACAGCAGTAGGAAAATCGCAGGGATTTTCTGAGGAAGAAACAGTAGAGGTCAGGACCGGATCGGTTGAAGATAAAAAACTAAAAGCCCTGACCGACCTGGCCAAGGCCATTACCGAAACAAGAGGGTTTCCGGAGCAACAGTTGATCGACAACTTTTGGGAAGCCGGTTATAACAAGGCTGCTTTGGCAGAGCTAATTGGCTGGATTGCTGTAAATACCATTACCAACTATACCAACCACATTGCCGGTACCGAAATTGATTTCCCGAAAGCTCCGGCTTTGGAAACTGCATAATTTTATTGACTGACGTATTTTTATATTAATGCTAAGTGGCAAGAAAGGAACTTCTTGCCACTTTTTTTATAAATAAATATAAAATTCATAATATTTTTTCATGATTTGGTAACAATTTAACTGAGTATGTACACTAAGGAGTAAAAGTAAACTGATAAAAAAAATAATAGTTATAGTTTATGGCTCTCATCTCCTTATTTCCATCACAAACCCGAACATTTCCGGCAACCTTAAAAGTCAGAAAATTTGCCTTTTTAATTCATTTCAGGCATGCTTACAATACAGATATCGCACTTTATTGGAAACCCTTGCAAAAGATTCCTAATGCGGTCTATCAACAGATTTTTACTAGAATCAAAACGCCTTCTGTAAAATGGAGTGAAATTTATTTGAATACTCCTACGGGCGAAAAAGCACTGATCGGAAGAAACGAAATTATTTTACTGTCAGGGAAAGATATGCTGAACCTTGGCCCCAAAAAGATGCATAAGCGTATTGACGGAGTAATAGATAAATTAGCAAGCCAGGGTTATGAAAATATAGGTTTGGGTGCCCTCACTTCCCCCATGACGCTGGGGGGCGGAATGTTGAAACACAGAAAGGACGTAAGCATTACCAACGGAAATGCATTTACGGCTGCCAGTCTTTACAGGGCCGTTGTCAAATTGCTTGAAACAAATCCTGATCTGGTTGAACATCAAGCCATTGTAGGGGCGACGGGAAGTGTGGGGTCTTGCCTGGCAAAACTACTGGTAAAAAAGAATTATTGCGATAAACTGTTGCTGGTAGCCAGAAATTTAACCAAGCTGGAAAAGCTAAAAAAAGAGTTGAAAGCCATTTCGCCATCGGTGCATATTGAAGTTTCTGATAAGATGAGCTCGATCAAAAAATCCAATCTGATTACGCTGCTCACGGCCAGTGCGAGCAACATAGTTGGCCCGGAAATGCTGAAACCCAATGCGGTGATTTTAGACGGCACACAACCCCGGAATACTTCCCCAGAACTACTCCAACAAAGACCGGATGTGACAGTAGTTGATGGCGGGATCGTCTCCATTCCGGGCATCACCCTTAAGCACGGAAACATTGGGCTGCCCCACAACAATTATTATGCGTGCTTCTCCGAAACTTTATTGTGGGCATTAGACGGGCAATCCGAACATTTTTCTATAGGGAACCCCACGGTTGAGCAAGCCGAGCATATAGATCAACTGGCAAAAAAATATAAAGTGCTTGGGTTTGGCCTGGCCGATTTCACTTCTTTCGGGGCACCTTTAACAAATTCTGTTTACGCTAAATAAAAGAAAAAATGAAAGTAGTATTAATTGGATGTGGTTATGTTTCCGTATGGACGTATAAGTTTATTGCGCAGTATGCCAGAAAGCAATTAAAAAATGGTGAAATAGAAGTCGTTGTTGTTTCTGACAGCGATTACCATGCTTTTCATGGATTTACTGGTGAGTTTCTGAATGGTTTCCTGCCATTAAAGTTCCGTTCTACGCCTTTTAATGAAATTTTTACACATGCAACCCTGTTAAAAGGAAGGGTAACCGGCATCAACCAAATAGATAACTCCATTGATTATATTCCTGAAAATGAAAGAAATGCAAGAAGATTGTCGTACGATCATTTAGTAGTGGGCACCGGCTCTGTAGACGACCCCGACCGCATCTATGGCATGAAAGAAAACGGATTGAGTATCAAGAAACATGGGGGCATTCTGGAGTGCAGGCAAAGAATTGTACAGTCTTTACAACTGGCTACACGGGCAACAACAGAAGAAGAAAGGTCAAAATACTTAACATTTTGTGTAGTAGGAGGAGGCTTTGCAGCGGTTGAAATTTGCGGAAACATGGTAGAACTCCTCAATTTGCTAAAAGACGAATACCCTGTGCTACAGGAATATGGATATCAGGTACACCTGATTTATTCAAGTGATGAAATACTACCCCAATTGAGCAAAAAATTTAACCTTTGCCGGGAGTACGCTAAAAAGGCGCTTTCCTCATTAAACATCCTCATCTCGCCAAAAACCAGGGTTATTGAGATAGGAGAGGACTACATAAAGAAAGAAAATGGTGAAATTATTCCCACCATCGTTCCTATTTGTACGGCAGGCCAGCGAGCCATAAAATTTAATACAGAAGTTCCTTTTATTTATCACAACAATCGCATCAGTGTGGATAAAAAGTTAAGGACAGAAGGTTTTGCGAATGTGTGGGCCGGAGGTGATGCAGCCATTGTGAAAAGGCCATTTAGAAATGTGGATTGCCGCCATGATGCCCTGTGGGCCATTAAGCACGGTACGCGGATAGGGAAAAATATTGCCCGGATTGCCAAAGGCAGGGAGCCCGGCAAGTTCGTGTACCCCGGCCTGGGACAAACAGCCTCCTTTTATAAGCATAAATCCATTCTTGAAATGTATGGACTGCAATTTACCGGCATTCTGGCCTGGTTCATGCGCATAGGCTTTTTTCTTTATTTCATGCCTTCCCGAAAATTTGCATTCAGGGCGCTGGTTTACCTTCTAAAAAACCGCAGGGAAAAAAGAATATTGGATTTAATGCCAGAGGTTACTGTAAGGCACGCTCCCCTGCCTGTATAATCATAGTACATACACCACTACCAGCTTTTCCTGATGCGCCAATATACAGCGAGAGCTATGGGCAACAGCAACAAATATAGCCAGGCATACTGATCATTTTGATTAATAGAGAGAGGACTTACATTGCCCGTTAGTACAAACGGTGCCCAGTGATGTGGGTACGTCGTTAACCTGTCTGCGGTAGCAAAATAATCTAATTTGGCCTGCCGTAGGGCCTCGTCTTTTTCCAGTCCGTTTTTCAGGTTTTTAAAGAAAGACTGCATGATCTGCCCGGTAGTCTGGTCATTTACTTTCCAAAGGCTCATGGCTACGGTGGGGCATCCGGCATATTTGAAAGCCCTGCCCAAGCTTAAGATACCTTCTCCTCTGCTCAGTTGTCCGGTGCCGGTTTCACAGGCACTCAGCACAGCCAGTTCGGCATTTAAAGAGAGATTATACAGTTCATAAGTATGTAAAAAATTATCTTCTTTCAGGCTTGGTTGTGGGGTAAAGGCAAATCCTGCATACATGGGGTTGCTGTCATCGGCAAGGGCATGCATCGAAAGGTGGAGTACTTTGCCATTTCCTGCTACTTTTTTGAATGTTTTTTCTGTGGCATGTTCGCCCAAATAGGTTGCTCCGCCAAATAATTCTGCGGCAAACTGTACCTCTTCCCGGTTAAACTGCAAAGGGGCAAAACCTGAGCGGTAAGTATCATTTTGTGCCAAAGGAATGTTTTCATAAGCAGGGGCAAAGCCTATATAAGAAACCGTACCCTGTTTTTCTTTTGCAGGTTTTTGAAACAATAACGTGGCAGAATATTCATAACTGACCTGGTATTTTTTAAGAAGATAAGGCAGTACATCATACCGTACTTCATTGGTTTTTGGCAGGGCTGTAAGCAACACTTCAAAAGGCAGGTAACCCAGCGGGCCATTGGGAAGGATGATTAATTTCTCTACAGATTTTGAAATTTTGCCAAGAGGAGCAAGCAGGTTCTCGTACAATTGGGAGGCATTTTCCACAAAAGTTTTGTGATAAGCTGTTTCTGTAATTTGTGCTGCCTCGTAGCGATTGAGCATTTTGAGCATATTTGAGAGCCTTTCTTCAAAATCATTAGTAATTGAAAATTGATGAATATTTGAAGAGTCCTGCGTGATGCTAAAGACATAAATACTGCTATCACCATAAAAATAGGAAAGTAAGCAGGTTTTTTCTGAAAGTTGTTTTTGCACTGCTGCAAGCGGCACCACTTGTTTGTCGTATTTTAACCGGTAATACTCCGGATAATTTTGTTCCAATGAGTGTACAAAGGCATCATATTGTTCCTGTATGGTCAGGATTTTCTGGTTGAGTTGCCTGGCGGTTTCCCCCTGTGCCCGCGACTGCACATTTTCCCAATAAGACAATTCCCGTTTCAATTCATTCTCTTGCGCCAATAGTTCTTCAGGAATGCCTGCATACGATTGTGCAGCAGTATTTTTTACAGCTTCCAGCAATGAGGCGCTTTTACTCTTTTCGGCAAAAAAGAAGGCTTTGGCTATAAAGTTACGCTCATTATCATCTTTTACCGCATGCCGGGCTTTCAGGGCAGTAGCAATGGCTTGCTCGTAAAGGGATAAAGACCTGGCAGCCATAAATTGCTTATATTCCTGAGAAGAAAATACCTGCCGCATTTCATCAATCACCGCCACGCCTGTCTGGTAAGCTTCCAGCGCACACTGCAAATGACCAGGGTTTCCGGTTGCCTCAAACAAACCGTTAAAGGCTTCCCCTTTCAGCAATAATATTTGTAGTAACCCTTGCGGGTTTCCTGATGTTACCGGAGGGTTTTCACATATATTGGTCACCTCAAAATCTTCAGATAATTGTGATAAGGCTTGTTGATAATGCGTTAGGGCCTCATGCCATTGCTGTTGCTTTGCGTACACTTCCCCTAATTTGTAAAAACGGATGGCTACCCTGTAGTGTGTGTCAGGGTAAATTGCTTTGATAACCGCAAGGCTTAGTTCGTAATATTTTTTTGCCTCTTTATATTTGGCATCAGCTATATACACATTGCCAAAATACATATAGGTATCAGCACGTTCAATGTCATCATCTGCCTGCAAGCTGAGCGAGGCCTGTAAGTAGTACAAGGCAGCATCGTATTGATGTTGTGCCGTGTGTACCTGTGCCAGTAAGCTGTAATTGGAAAGAATGGCATTTTTGTATGTGATTTCATCTTTATATTGTTGTAAAGTTTTCAGCGATTGTAAGAACGCTGCTTTTGCCTTTGCATAATCTGGGGATGCAGGATCACCATATTTTGCCTGTACCCAATAACACTCTCCCAGGTAAAGGCGGTTGAGTGCCACATAATAATCGTATCCGTAGGGGGCTTCATAGGTTGCATGATGTTCCGGAAGGCGTTGCCGTGCTAATCTGTGATAGGTAATCGCGTTTTCGTAATTAGATAACTGAAAATAGGCTTGTCCAATGTAGGAACACACATCATACGCCAATACTGAATCTACGGGTAGGAATTGTTGGTTTGCATCAAAAATAATTTGCTTAAAAGCCTCGATAGAAGCCTGATAATCGCCCATTGTGTAGTAATAAAGCCCCCGGGTATAGGTTACATCCGTGCGGCTCATGCCGTCGGCATCCAGGGAATCTATCTGTGCAGCATGGGTAGTAGCCAGTGTTTCGGCTTGTTGTAAAAAGTACCGGAGGGTATCCATTTGCTTGTGATAATCGGCACACCAGGCCATGCGCACCAGTACATCCAGGGCATAATGCCATTGCTTTTGTGCTTTGGCAATATTTAGCAATTGGTAGCTTTCTTGCCAAAAACTATCGGGTTGGGAATAATAATGCTGGCCGATGAGGCTATCGAGGCGGTGGGGAATAGCATTGTCAGTAGAAGAGGGTTGGGCAAAAACTGAGGTATATAAACAACAAATGCCAAACGCACCGAAAATGAAGCGTTTGGCAAAGTTAAGTTTATGGAAAAACCCGTTTATTGGTTCATAACGCTTCAAGCATACGTGGATCAATTTCGCCCAAAAACTCATCATAAATTAGTGCTCCCTCTTTGTAATAACCTAAAGTAACCATCATCTGTAAAGGTTCTTCTGATAACCCGGGTTCAACAACCCCAAATGATAACCACACTTCCCCCGAATCGGGTTTTATCAAGACATTGCCATCACACTCTTCGGTAGTACAAGCATACGTTTCGCCTGCTTCATTGATGATTTCACCACGAATGTAAACAATCTCAAACCGAAATTCCGGTATAAAAACATCTAATTTGGGCGAGCAATGTTCCACGGGGTCCTTCCCGCCACGCAAGTACCTTGCTGGTTTGGGGCAGGGGCGGGGACGTGAACTCAACCGTAACGATGTTGTAGCGCCATATAGCTCAATCTCGTAAATTTCTTCTTCACACACATCGCCAATACCGTTTCCATTATAATCCTCCTGCCTGGGGTTGTGTACATACGGGCAATTATCGTCTGCATCAGCCACGCCATCACCATCGGTATCCGGCTGGCTCGTTGTAGTGTTTTTCGGCGTAGGTGAAAACTTTGGATAAAGCTGGTTTCGGTTTATAGTTTCTGTTTCTTCACAGGCAAAAAGGGTAAGTACTGTCAAAAATACAATAACAAATTGTGGAAAGTTTTTCATAAGGTTCAGTAGCATTAAAGTTGTTAAACACCCCTTTGTACCCTTCCAACCTGAATAAGTAAACTGAAAGATAACATTTCTTTAAAAAGTATAATTATTAATTATTTAAGTCAAATTAATACCCAAATATTCTCATTTAATAACATGCTCATCTGATATAACACATTTTGAATTGATTGCCGAAATGGTAAGCCTCACTAGAAATGATAGAAAAGTAAGAGAATGCATGATGATAGAAAAGTAAGAGAATGCATGGGTTCAAGTAAGAATAATTGAATTTTTAGAAGTATTTATTATACGATGTTTACTTTTTATTCTCTGGTAGCATTAAGGCTATACAATACCAACTGACTTTTTTAACCAAAATATTTTACAATTATGTACAATCTAAACATTTTTCGGGCATTACAAGTCTTGGTGATTACTTTGGTAATTTCTACAACTACCTTGGCGCAAATCAACAACACCCGATATGGACGCTATGCAGGCAGTTCGTTTACCAGCGGAAGTTACAATTCAGTATATGGAGGCAGCAGCGGACAGTTCACAACCACGGGTTCACGGAATACATATTTGGGGAGCCATAGTGGAAACAGGAATGCAAGTGGTAACCAAAACCTTTTTGCTGGTATGTATAGTGGTGCATATGGTAATTATGGCAGCGCAAATGTATATCTGGGCTATGCATCCGGGTATAAAAACAATGGGAGTAATAATACTTTCGTAGGTACCAACAGTGGGTTATCCAGCACAAATGGAAGTTATAATGTCTTATTAGGATATAAAAGTGGATATGAAAACCGTGCTGGTAATAAAAATACTTTTCTTGGGACTTTTGCAGGGTACAAAAATACCGGAGAAGGCAATGTTTTTATTGGCTATCAAGCTGGATACGACGAAACAGGCTTCAATAAACTATACATTGCCAATACCAGGGAAAACCCGCTCATTTATGGTGATTTCAATAAACAATCTGTAAGTATTGGCAAGAAATACACGGGAATTTGGTATACATTATATGTGGACGGAAACACATACACTACCGGAAGTTATATTTCTTCAGACAGGCGGCTGAAAAAGGAAATCAAACCGATGAAAGGAGCATTGGCTCGATTGCAGGAAATTGAAGGCGTTACCTATGAATACGAGCAGGCACGTTACAAAGAACGCAACCTGCCTGAAGGCGAGCAAATAGGATTGCTGGCACAAAACGTACAAGAGATATTTCCTGATTTGGTGCAGGAAGACGAGGAAGGCTACCTGGCTGTAAATTATGATGGCATGATTCCCGTCATCATTGAGGCCCTCAAAGAAATTTCCCGGGAGCATCGTCCGGCTCAGTCTCAGGAACAGGTGGATTTGCTTATGAAAGAAAATGCGGTACTGCAACAGCGGCTTGCCGCCATAGAACAAGTGCTACAACAGAATAATTTAACTCCTTCTGTTACAGGGTTGAAAGGCAGTCTCCATCAAAACCGCCCTAATCCGGTGCAGGGTAGTTCCAGTATTGCATATCGTACTGCCCTCCAGGCCCAATCAGTGTCTATAAAAGTGTATAACCTTGAAGGGCAGCAGGTGGCTAATTTCCAAAACCTCAGTGCCGGGCAAGGGGAAGTACAGCTACAATCGCAACAATTACCCGCAGGCACCTATATTTATCACCTGGTTGTGGATGGAGAAGCCATTGACTCTAAACGCATGTTGGTTGCTCAATAATCATTGCACATTAAACAAACGGATAGCGAAAGGTAAGCCTCTTTGATTTAATGCAGTGTTTGAGTGCAAACAAAAAGGTTTTGTCGGGTTGGAGCACGGACAGGAATGCCCGTGCATGCCGAATGATGCCTGTTTTCCGGGCATTCGGACTAAGAAGTCCGCTCTCTGGTTCAACTCTACTCTGTACTAGCGTCTATTTATTTCACCATCACTTTACGGGTAGTCATTCCTTGTGCAGTAGCTACTTTTACAAAATAGATGCCCTTGCCATATTGGCTGATGTTTACTTCTTTTTCATAAGGCAACATTACTTTTTCTTTCCGTATTAATTCTCCATTGCTATCGGTAATGCTCAGTATTCCTGATTGTGCTTCTTCCATGCCATTGACTTTCAACTGAAATATCCCATCATTGGCATTGGGGTAAACTTCCATTTGCGTATCTATCGGCACCTGAAACTCAATCTTCCGTGTAAAGCCTTCTGCATCGGTAAGCGCCCATTGAATCGTTTGACCAGGAGCTGCAATGACGGAAAACACATTTTCGTGATAGCCTGGCTCAAAAACTTCGGGTTGCCCGGCGTATGCATCTTCTATCCTTGCAAAGTAGTTTTGCTCACCCAAAGGCGCTTCAATGGCTTCTTCCAATGGGTTTTCATAGCTGAAAGTAATTTCGTAGGCATATCCATACTTTTCAAAAGGAGCCGGACAGGTCAGGCATGGTGATGGGCAGTTGTAGCAGGGATCAAACTGGCAGTAGAGGCAATCATTCAGGGTAGCTATGGTTTTAATATCTATATGGAAACACAGATAATCGAGCAGGCCCAGGGGATTGCCTGAGTCACCTATTCCCGGAAATGCCGTGAACGGACAATTGGAATATGCGGGTTCGGTAGTAACGGCATAGATATACGCAGCGCCCCCGTGCCGGGGCCGGCTATAATAATTTGATTTCACGATAGCCTGATTTGCAGTAATAGAAACCGCACTCCCAAAACTATTACTATTAGCATCTGAGGGAAAAAGCCGGTCAACAGGCTGCCAAATATCGGAAACGTCTTTTTCAAAGATATAGGCAATTCCGGTATAATGTTCAGTATCAGGGCTTTCTAACCTATGATCTCCCACAATCACCTGATTCCCTGCTATAGAGACAGACCACCCAAAAAGAATACCAAGGCCATCAAAGGGTGTAAGCCTAGTAATTTCATGCCAGGTTCCTGAGGCATCTTTGGCATAAATATATGCTTTATTATTTTGTGAACCCACAATGGCCTGGTCACTGGAAATAGAGGCAGACCGGCCAAAGGTATCACTATCATCGCCATCCGAAGGTCTGAGTCTGGTGATTTCATGCCACATACCCGAAGCATTCTTTGCAAAGATATATGCAGCGCCATAACCACCTATCACAGCCTGGTCGCTGGAAATAGAAACACTGTAGCCAAACCAATCCTCAAACTCACCGTCTGAAACGGTAAGCTTGGTGATTTCCCGCCAACTGCCTGAAGCATTCTTTGCAAATACATAGGCGGCCCCTTTCTCTTCCGGCACATGGTCATGCTGGGGCGCTCCCACAATCACCTGGTTTCCGGAGATTGCTACAGCAGTCCCATAACCATCACCATTGATGAAATCAGAGGATATAAGTCTGGTAACTTCCCGCCAACTGCCTGAAGCATTCTTTGCAAATACATAAGCAGCGCCATAGCTGCCTATCACTGCTTGATCACCGGAAATAGCTACAGCCCAACCAAAATCTGCATCTTCTCCATCTGAGGGTGTAAGCCTGGCCGTTTCAAACCAAGTACCCAAGGCATCTTTGGCATAAATGTACGCCTGATTGGCATCACTATTCCCTACAACTGCCTGATTACCTGAGATTGCTACAGATTTTTCAAAATCGGATCCTCCATCCGATTTGACTATTTTCTTTTTTTCGCTCCACTGCGCTTGTGAGGGCAGGGAAAATCCAATACTCAATATTATGAATAAATGCTGGATAAGTACGAACGTTTTCATCATGACCATTGGTTTGGTAAAAAATTGTGGTTTATCCATTAGTACCATCATAATGAAATTCGTAACCGGCAAGAGTATTTTTCTGGCTTTGGGGATTATACCCTGGAATAGAAATCTCACAGGGCGATCGGCAGCACCCGAAGCAGACCTAAAAAACCAAAGTAATATGATGCTGAGGCTATTGAGCTTAATGAAAGGGTCAAATAATGAGCATAATCCTTACAAAACCCTATCGATATCGAAATCTTCCAGCAACTCAGCTACTCTTTTTACAAACATGCCGCCCAGGGCACCGTCCACCACCCGGTGGTCGTAAGAGTGGGAAAGGTACATTTTATGTCGGATGGCAATGGCATCGCCCTGGGGAGTTTCTATTACGGCAGGTTTTTTCACGATGGTGCCCAATGCCAATATGGCTACCTGGGGCTGTACAATAATGGGTGTGCCCATGATGTTGCCAAATGCCCCTATGTTGGAAATGGTATACGTACCATCAGCCAGTTCGTCTGCTTTGAGTTGGTTCTCCCGTGCCCTGGCTGCCAGACCATTCACTTTTTTGGCAAGTCCCACCAAACTGAACTGATCAGCGTTTTTGATGACAGGCACAATCAGGTTGCCATTGGGCAGGGCCACCGCCATGCCAATATTAATATCTTTCTTTTTGATGATTTTATCGTCATCCACTGAGATGTTAATCATCGGATATTCTTTCAGGGCTTTGGCTACGGCTTCTACAAAGATGGGCGTAAAAGTAAGAGGTTCCCCTTCCTGTTTTTTAAAATTATGCTTTACCCGGTTGCGCCATTGTACCAATTCTGTAATATCGGCTTCTACGAAGGAAGTAACATGGGCAGATATTCGCCGGGACTCCACCATGCGGGAAGCAATCATTTTACGCATGCGGTCCATTTGTACTATTTCATCCCCGGAAGCGATTTGTACCTGTGTGGTTTGGGGTATTTGTGCACCTCCTTTGGTGGTCCGCTTTTTTACATAGTTTAGTATGTCTTTTTTGGTAACCCTGCCTTCTTTGCCCGTACCTTCCACTTGTTCCAGCTCGGCCAAAGGTATTCCTTCTTCTTTGGCGATGTTGCGCACGAGGGGAGAATAAAACCGATCGGATGGCTTTCCATGTGGGGTAGGTTCATCTTTAGCGGTTTTGTCAGCTTCCTTTTTTTGTTCAATGGCTTCTTCCTCCTGCTCAGGTGGGGGAGGAGGTGTTTTCTCTGCCTGGACAAGGGCATCCGGATCGTTGCCGTTTAATTCCCCTTCAATTTCTATGATGGCGATGGGCATGCCTATTTCTACAACATCTCCTTCTTTAGCCAGGATTTTTTTCAATACGCCACTTTCAGAAGCAGGCACTTCGGTATCTACTTTATCGGTGGCTACTTCCAGCACCGACTCGTCCTGTTCTATGGTTTCTCCTTCTTGTTTGAGCCATGCAAGTACAGTTGCTTCCATGATACTCTCGCCCATTTTGGGCATCACCATTTCTATTGAGGCCATTCTATGTACAGTTAGTAATTTTCAATTAAAAATTAACAGTTCGCGCAACAGGTTGAAAAAGTATGTTGGGCGCATTGAAATAAAAATCTACCCAAGGTCTGTGTCTAGTGTTGTGCAGTAATCGGTCAGACCGCTCTTGCTTCTGAAAATAGCGGTCTGACCGATAAGCAATACGACACTACTCACAGGCCTTTGTCGGTTCCTCGGCGACACAAGCCACGGGTATATTTATTCTTTATGCTACCATACAAGCCATCAGATTATGCGAACCTTTCAAAATTAATATTTTTACATTATTTACGTAGGCATAAACTATAGTTTCGGCTTACTTTTTTAGCGATTTCCGTAGCATATTGAGTACGGCCACGGCTGAAAGCTCTATGTTTATCGATCGTTTTTTGGTCAGTTGCAGCTTTTTGGTCAATGTTTCTTCGCCGTTTGCCAGGGCAATCCAAACCGTACCTACAGGCTTTTCATCCGTGCCACCCTCCGGCCCGGCAATGCCACTGCTGGCCAGTCCGATATCGGCCTGCATGTGTTCGCGTATCCGGTTGGCCATTTGCACTACCGTGGGTTCGCTTACTGCCCCATGTTCTTCAATTGTATTTTTATCTACGCCCAGCACATTAATTTTCAACTCATTCTGATACGGTACCATCCCGCCCTGAAAATACCGGGAACTGCCCGGAACGCGCGTTATGGCATGGGCGATGTAGCCACCAGTGCAGCTTTCGGCCAGGGCAATGGTTTTTTGCTTTTCCACTAATAACCTGCCAACAGCTTCTTCCAGAGTGGTGCCGCCAAAACCATAAATGTAATCCCCAATAAGTGGGCGTAATGTTGCTACTTGTCTCTCAATATCTCTTTCCAAATCTTCATACCGATCTCCCACAGCGGTGAGCCTGAGCTTTACCTCTCCCAGGTCGGGCAGGTAGGCCAGTCTTATATGTTCGGGCAGGTTATCCTCCCATTCCTCTATGATTTCTGCCAGGGAAGATTCGCCAATGCCCACAGTTTTAATTATTTTGTGCATAATCACGGGCAAATCAAACTTTTCTTTAAGGCGGGGAATCACCCTGTCTACCATCAGGGTTTTCATCTCGTGGGGCACGCCGGGCATGGAAACAAAAACTTTTCCCTGCTCTTCAAACCACATGCCTGGTGCAGTGCCTACTGTATTGCTAAGATACTGGCATTTTTCAGGCAATTCGGCCTGGGCTTTATTTAGAGCACCCATAGGGCGGCCCCGGCTTTTAAAATAAGCAGAGACTTCCTGAAAAGCTTCCTGGTTTAGTGAGATGGGTGAGTCAAAATATTCGGCCAGTGTTTTTTTGGTAATATCATCTTTGGTGGGCCCTAAACCTCCGGTAATCAAAACAATATCTGCCCGGTGAGCAGCTTCGTCCAGGGCATTCAGTATTTGCTGCCGTTCATCTCCGATGGTAGATTTTTGGATGACTTTGGCACCGATGGCATTCAGCTCCTGGCTCAGCCAGTGGGAATTGGTGTCCAGTGTTTGTCCATACAAAATTTCATCTCCGATGGTGATGATCTCAACATAGGTTGTTTTCATGGGTAATGTTGCTTCTGTTTCGTGGAATACTTTTTGTAAAAAACATTAGTTAAACAAAAATGTATATGACACAATCAAAAATAAAATTCAGCATACAAAGTAAAACATTTCTTCGCACACTTTTACTGGCCTTGCCTTTTACCTGTATTATGATGGCCTGTGATGTGGTGCAGGGTGTACTGGACAGCACCACTACAGGCGGTGGAGGCCTGACTACACAGGAAGTGAGCAATGGCCTGAAGACCGCCCTGAAAAAAGGGGCGCAATATGCCGGCAACAATGCCTCTCAGCAAGATGGATACCTCAACAACCCTATTGTAGATATTAAAATTCTGATGCCTCCCGAGCTCCGGCAGGTAGAACGGAATGTCAGGAAAATTCCCGTAGTGGGCGATAAGGTGGTAGATGATTTTGTTTTGGCACTGAATCGGGGTGCTGAAAAAGCTGCCAAGGAAGCAGCGCCCATTTTTATCAATGCCATTACCTCTATGAGCATTCAGGATGCGATGGGCATTTTGAAAGGAGACAGCACGGCAGCCACCCAATATTTGCAACGCACCACCTCTTCACAACTTTCCGCTAAGTTTGAGCCTGTTCTCAAAGATGCACTGGATCAGGTAGGCGCTTACAAATATTACAACGGATTAAAAGATGCCATCAGTACCTATAACAAAACACCGTTGGTGCAGGATATTAATATAGACGTAAAAGACTTGCCCGTACTGGAAGAATACGCAACCCAAAAAGCATTGGACGGACTGTTTACCCTGGTAGCCCGTGAAGAAAAAGAAATCCGCCGTGACCCTTTCGGGCAGGCAGAGTCTATTTTAAGAAAAGTATTTGGAAGCGTGAAATAGTAGGCAGTAGCAGCAACACCTGGCCGCCGGACGATAGGCAGTCTGAATTTACTGCCTACTGCCATTGCCTACTGCTACTATTTTTGCTGCTGAATTATTCTTCAAACAAAAACTCATTATAAGCATTTTGCAATTCCCGCAGTGCCAGGGCTTCGTTTTGGGCTTGGGCAATGGTAATGCCTTTCCGGAAAGTTTGTTCCGCTTTTTCGCTCTCACCCATATCGGCATACAACTTAGCTGCATGGTAATAGGTTGCCACATAATCGTCATGTTCTTCCAGTAATTTTTCATAATAGGCAAGCGCCTTTTCGGGTGCTTCACCACTATATTCTGTAGCAAGGGCATACAGAATAAAGGGATCATCAGGTTCTTCTTTTAAGAAGGAATGTAATTGCGACAGCCGCTCTTTATTCATACTTGTGTGCGTTTTTATTTCGTTGATTATTCTTTAACTTCACGGGAAATTATGACTTTTTAATACAATCTGCCATGAATATATTAGTGTGCATCACCCATGTGCCGGATACAACTTCTAAGATAGCTTTTGTAGAAAATAACACAAAATTTGATACTACAGGCGTGCAGTTTATCATTGGCCCTTACGATGATTATGCCCTCGCCCGTGCCATAGAACTGAAAGAACAACACGGAGGGAAAGTAACCCTCGTAAATGTAGGCGAGGCCGAAACTGAACCTACCATTAGAAAGGGACTGGCTATCGGAGCTGATGAAGCCATCCGGGTCAATGCAGCGCCTACCGATGCCTTTTTTGTAGCAAAACAGATTGCCGAAGTCGTGAAAGCCGGGGAATACGACCTGGTTTTGATGGGGCGTGAGTCTATTGATTTTAATGGTGGGCAGGTACACAGCATGGTTGGCGAACTGGTGGGGTTGCCTTCACTTTCTCCCGTTATGCAACTGGATGTAGAAGGGGATACTGCCAAACTGGCCCGTGAAATTGAGGGGGGGAAAGAATACCTGGAGGTGAAATTGCCCATGATCGCCGGATGCCAGGAACCCATTGCAGAATGGAAAATCCCCAATATGCGTGGCATCATGAGTGCCCGTTCAAAACCACTGAATGTGCAAGAACCTTCAGAAGCTGCGCAGAAAACCGAAACCCTGCGCTTCGAACTGCCTCCTCCCAAAGGGGAAATCAGAATGTTTGAAGAAGATCAGTTGGATGATTTGGTGAAAGTTTTGAAAGATGAAGCAAAAGTAATATAATCCGGTTACCGGACGCTGATCATCAGATGCCGGATATTCCCTCCATCCTGAAACGAATATCCGGCATTTAGAAAAAACATATATGAAGTATAACCGGCATAGAGGTTAGGACTGTCTGATTAATTTTATATAATTGTATTTTTAACGCATAGCATAAACATTTACAGGCCATGCCCATTTTAGTTTTTTTAGAAAGTGACGAAGGCACCATCAAAGCTTCTTCTTTGGAGGCTGTTTCTTATGCTGCCGAATTATCGGCTTTGCAGGGAAGTGATGAAGTAATTGCCATTGCAATGGGAGAAATACCACAAAACGAGCTGGAAGGTGTAGGGAAAAGTGGCGCTGCTAAGGTGTTGCACGTGGATGATGCCAGATTAAAGCAGGGCGTAATACAGGCGTATGCTTCGGTCATAGGGCAGGCTATGGAAGCCACTCAGGCAGACATATTGGTGCTGGCTAAATCGTCCCTGGGCGATCCGGTGGCAGCAAAAGTAGCCGTAAAGCTGGATGCCACCCTGGCCTCCAATGTAACGGCTCTGCCCGACCTGAGCGATGGTTTTGTAGTGAAAAGAAGCATTTATACAGGCAAAGCCTTTGCGCTGACTAAGATGCAGTCTGACAAAAAAATCATCGCCATCAAAAAGAGTACGCTTCCGTTAAAAACGGATGGCGCATTCGCTGCTGTAGAAAAGTTTGATGCCCGGCTTACCGACGATGATTTTAACATTACCATTACAGCTACTGACAAAGCCACCGGTGAAGTGCTTTTGCCAGAAGCTGATATTGTGGTATCGGGCGGAAGGGGCATGAAAGGGCCTGAAAACTGGCATTTGATTGAAGACTTGGCAAATACGCTGGGTGCCGCCACGGGTTGCAGCAAACCCGTTTCGGATATGGACTGGCGTCCGCACCACGAGCATGTGGGGCAAACAGGCATCAAGGTGAGTCCCAACCTTTACATAGCTGTGGGCATTTCAGGGGCTATCCAGCATTTGGCAGGTGTCAACGCTTCTAAAAATATTCTCGTTATTAATAAAGACCCGGAAGCACCTTTTTTTAAAGCAGCTGATTATGGAATAGTGGGTGATGCATTCGAAGTTCTTCCTAAACTAACAGCAGCCATTAAAGCATCAAAAAATTAAGAAACAGGTATTGTGGATAAAATAAAATTAGAAATCTTAGGACTGTCTTCCAGCCAATCGCAATCGGGCTCTTTTGCCCTGGTGCTGGGAGAGACAGAAGGAAACCGCAGGCTTCCTATCATCATTGGTATGTTTGAAGCACAGGCCATTGCCATAGAAATTGAAAAAATTATGCCCAACCGCCCCATGACACACGACTTGTTCAAGGCGTTTGCGCATAACTTTGACTATACAATAGAAGAAATCGTCATCTCTGACCTGAGAGAAGGTGTGTTTTTTGCCAAAATTGTATGCAGCAACGATACCAAAACTGTGGAGATTGACGCACGCCCTTCCGATGCCATTGCCATCGGCTTGCGGTTTAATGTACCTATTTTTACGTTTGAAACTGTATTGTCAGAAGCTGGTATCGTACTTACAGAAGAAGAATCTGAAGCAGATAAGAAAGCATCGGGCGGAACCGGTAAGGCAAAAACAAAGCCCACTGTTGATAACCTGAAAGATTTATCGTTTGATAAACTGCAAAAACTATTGAATGATGCCCTGAAAATGGAAGACTATGAAAAAGCGGCCAAAATCAGGGATGAAATCAACCGCAGGAATTAATTAGCATGGAATACCTCCGGGCAGTTTTTGGCATTGTATTGCTCGTTGGGGTAGCCTTCCTTTTTTCTATCAACCGGAAACAAATCAACTGGAGACTGGTAGCCATAGGCATCGGTTTGCAACTTTTATTTGGCATTTTGGTGCTGAAAGTTCCCGGTGCAACCCTCCTCTTTGACAAACTTTCAGAAGGCTTTGTGAAATTCCTGAGTTTTTCTGATGCCGGTGCCCAGTTCATTTTTGGCGACCTGGCTACCGATTCATTCGGGTTTATTTTTGCTTTCAAAGTGCTGCCCATCATTATTTTCTTCTCTACTGTCTCTGCGGGGCTTTATTATCTGGGTATTTTACAAAAAATTGTTTACGGTATTGCCTGGCTTATGGCGCGTACCATGCGGCTCTCCGGTGCCGAAAGCCTGTCGGCAGCAGGCAATGTTTTCCTTGGCCAAACCGAAGCCCCACTCCTGGTAAAACCTTTCATTGCCCGCATGACCTATTCAGAGTTGATGTGCCTGATGACGGGCGGCATGGCCACCATTTCGGGTGCGGTGCTGGGAGGCTATATTGCCTTTTTGGCGGGCGATAACCCGGCCGAACAAACCCGGATTGCAGCATATTTACTAAGTGCATCCCTCATGAACGCCCCTGCCGCCATTGTGATGGCTAAGATTATCATTCCTGAAACCAGTGGGGAACTGAGTAGCAAAGAACTGAAAGTAAGTACCGAAGAGCTGGGCGTAAACCTGATTGATGCCCTTGCCCGGGGTGCAGCCGACGGACTGAAGCTGGCCCTGAACATCGGGGGCATGCTCCTGGCTTTTATTGCGGTGATTGCCGCCCTCAATTTTGTCCTTTCAGATTTAATAGGTGAACTCACCGGACTGAACCCACTCATTCAGGAAGCTACCAACGGACAGTTTGAAGGCTTTTCGCTGGAGTATATTTTAGGACAGGTTTTCCGGGTTTTTGCGTTTGCCATTGGGGTAGATTGGGCAGACACCTTGCAGGTAGGCAGCTTGCTGGGGCAAAAAACAGTGATTAACGAATTTGTGGCTTACCTCAGCCTGGCCGATATGAAGGAAGCCGGTATCTTAGACGGGCGTTCGCTGGTGATTGCGACTTATGCCCTTTGTGGCTTTTCAAATTTCAGTTCAATTGCCATACAAATTGGCGGCATTGGCGGTATGGCCCCCAACCAACAAAGTAATCTTTCCCGCCTGGGCTTGCATGCCCTGCTGGCTGCCACCCTGGCCTGTATGCTCACCGGAACGCTGGCTGGGGTGTTGGTTTCTCCTTCTTGATATCTAATTCACTAAATATCATTTTTTCTCAAACTTAAAATTCCGGAAATCAGATGCATTTACAATGATTTGGTAAATATTTTCCTGCTGGTTCCTTACAAAGTGGAAAGTAGCTGAGTTTTGAGGAGCATAAAACACATCTTTACCAAAAAAGATAAGTGGGATTTTGAGGGTGCCTTTGCGAGCTATTATTCTATCTTTTTTCGCTTTTATTTTAATAGTAGCTTCCACACTGGGATTAAAATAGGTTCCATCGTATTCTTCAAAGTTGTGCAGTACACTCGCATCATGAAATTGGGTAAGGGTAACTTCCCGACTTCTGAATTTCTCTGTCAGTGTTATTTCCCCAGCGTCATTCATAGAAAAATCAACATAGAAATATTCGCCGTTAGGATTTTTGGCCACAAAATGCCGAGCGTCAAGTGCAGATAATTTTAAACCATTATGGTAATAAGAGTCGCTGATGTAAAGGTTATTGTCTTTTAAGCTCACTTTTCTCATGTGCCCCATACCCTTCGTATCCAAAAATGTATACAAACCGGGTTTATCACGAAGTTCTGAAAGGTTTACTTCGATAAAATTGAACGTTTCCAAGCCTTTTACAGGCTTATTAAAATAGGGTGAGAGGAAAAGATTGGCTACTTCATCCGCCTTTTGATGCGTATCGCTATATCTTGAGGAATTTGCCAGACAAATGACAGTAAACTCCTGTTCAGGAAACCGTAAAATACAGGAGGTATGGAGTCCGTTATCACCACCGTGGAAAACCGTTGGCAATCCCCTGAAATTTTCTATCCAAAGCCCGTAGCCATAATTTGTGGGTTTCCCATCGTTCAGTTTGCTGCCGGTGGTCATTGTTTCAATCAACTGCTTCTGCTTTTTACCCAATTGGTTGTGATAAAAATTCTGATCCCAAAGGATGAGGTCTTCCACCGTACTTACCAGGTTGTGGTCTCCTACCACACCACCTTTCAGTTTTCCTTTCTTAAATTTATTTTCCGATTTATAACTGTATCCCACAGCTGCTTTGGGGATTGTGAAGGCCGGGTCATCATTAAAGAATGTATTTCTCATACCCAGAGGTCGGAAAATAGCCGAATCGGCAAACTGCCTGAGCGAAACCCCGCTTACTTGTGCTACAATATCACCCAATAGAATGTAATTTACATTGGTGTAGACGATTTCCTCCCCCGGCATAAAATTCAGGTCTTTTTCACGTGCCAGCACTTTTAGCAGATACTCTTTCGTTTGGTATTTTTCTGGCACTTTTCCTTTTAGGTTTCTTTTGCCAGAAAGCATTGCCAACACATAAGCCTCCCGAATGCCACTGCTATGGTCCAGCAGGTTTCTAAGAGTGATTTTTGCCAGAAAATTGAATTGCGGATAGTATTTTGACAAATTGTCATCCACAGATAATTTACCGTTTTCTTCCAGCAGGGCAATGCACATCCCTGTAAATTGTTTGGCCATAGAAGCAATATAAAACTGAGTCTCAGGCGAGTTGTTAATTTTTCCGTTTACATCTGCCATCCCAAACCCTTTTTTATAAATTACCTTTCCTTTGGATATAATGGCAACTGCCCCACCCGGAGCGTCTTCTCTGTTCCAACTATTGAAGATGGAATCTAACTTTTGTTGATAAACCTCACTTTTCCCTTTCCGAATTGTTTGTGCAAAACTTTGGGATTCAATTAAGGTGAAGAGCAGGAATATTTTTGTAAGAACAATTAATTTTAAGTGCATATCAGCTTTTTTTGAAGCAAGATGTATGAAATATTTATTGTTCAGGGGGCAAATCTGGATTTGCATCAAGTTTTTGTTTATAGTTGCTCGGTGACATCTCAGTCACTTTTTTGAAAGCGCGGAGGAAGGTTGACCTTGAAGCAAAACCCACCTCTAATGCAATACCTTCTAAAGTTAGGTGTTGATAACTTCTGTCGGCCAATTTTATCTTTGCATCTTCTACCCTAAATTTATTCACAAAATCATTGAATCCTTTATGGAGGTGACGGTTAAAAATCTGGGATACTATTTTTGTTGGCAACTCCACTTCCTGGCAAAAATGTTCCAGACGAAGTTCAGGATTCAGATAGAGTTGTTTTGACAGCATGACCTCCTGCATCTTTGCGATACAGGACGAAATATTCTGAGTATCTGCATAATTACTCTTTTGCAGGTTTCCGAATATTCCCTGGTTAATTTGCCGAATACTAATCCAATAGATAAAGCCTACTACCGGATAGTAAATCGGATAATAATAAACCGTTTGCAGCAGATAATCTTGAAGTGGGCTAATATAAAGAAATAAAAAAGGTGTCCAACATGCCAAGATCATTGAAAAACCGACTACTAAAAAACGTGCCCAGCGGAAGGCTTTATTTTTTAGGCTTCGGTAAGTCAACAACATTTTCCAGCTCAAAAATGTATAAATGAGTATAGAAAAATATCTTGGAATATCCACATAGGTATTGTATTGATCCAGGAAATGAATTAAACCGTAAGCCTGCTGTTCATTGTAATAAGTGAACGCATAAAAAGGCAAAAACAAATAGGTGATAAGCCACGGAAACAAATCAATCAATACCGGATAGAAGTGAATTATCTGTTTTTTTGAAAATTTATAGTCGGGTTGCAACAGACTTTTGGTAAGAAAAAATAACAGCGGCCCCAGGGGCATGATTAAATAAAACGGCAAATAAGCAAACAGTAAAAGCTGGTTTACAGAAAGATTTTTACTCATCACAGCGGATCCTAAAAAAACTCCGGTGGCCGCCCATGAGAGAATGAATACGATGCAAGAAAATAATTTATATTGGAAATGAGGGGCATTCTTGCGAAACAGGAAAATACATGTAATGATCAATCCTTGTATGATCCCTATTAAAAGGACTACATTGAAGAGGGTAATGTGCATGGGTAATGTGCTTCAGTGGACTAAATATTAACGAAGCCTTTAAATGTACATTGTTTATCAATGCTTCTGCAAACCCTGATGCATTTTTAGGTTACAGCTTTTCGAAACGCTTTTTGTTGCATTAAAGCAGAGGGAGTTTCAATACCGCCCAGAGAAAAATATTACAAATCAGGCATTCAGAAACTTTGCTTTTGCAACAAAAATTATAAAGGAGCAATGCTTTTCTTGAACATCCTGTGGGAAAATTAAAAATTTTTTGTATACTACAAGTACAACCGCTGACAACCGTCAGCCTGCATGCATTGCAGATTTTTTTTATTCCAAAACCACATTAACCATGGCAACCAGTGTTTATAAAGTGATTGAAGTAATAGGGACTAGCGATGTTTCCTGGGAAGATGCCGCCAAGCAGGCCGTAGCCAGGGCCGGCAAAACCGTAGAAGATTTACGCATCGCGGAAGTAATATCCCAGGATATGAAAATTGAAAACGGACAAATCAAGGCATACCGTACCAAACTGAGCTTGTCTTTTAAGTACCGTGATGAGTAGTTTTCGTAAAAAAACTTTGACAAAACTGCCGTCACTCTGACCTATAGCTTTGTCAAAGTTCGCTTACTCTTCTTTTATGGCCGATTTTCAGCTTGTTGAATTAAACGTATGTTTTGTAATTCCAGGGTTGTGAGGAACTTGGTTACATTGGCTTGTTGGGGACTGTACCAATCCTGACTTGAGAAATGTTTTTCCATATTGCCCCCCGGCTCGAAGATGTAACCATACCTGGCAAAAATCTCATTGCGCATAAGCCTGAGTTCTTTGGGCGGCATGGTGTTCAATGCACCTAACGTTAATTGTGTGGTAGAAGCCTGGGGATATTCCCCGGGATACATGGTTTTTACCGCTCCCGTTTTCGGGCCGAGCTCGTATTCGCCCTCCACTGTTAATCCACTCCACGAGTTATATATTTTCAGGCATTCTTGTGGTTCTTCTCCATTGTCATAGATGACGAACTCGCCCTTGTACTTATCTGAACTAAACTGCCCGTTTTTAGCAATGGATACATTTGAGAGATTTTCATACTGCCAAACCCATTGGGTAGCATTTGTATTCCATCCTCCGCTTTTTATCTGCGCAATAATTTCATCTCCTGCAAAAAACAATACAAGGGTTGATTCTCCTTCAGATTCTCCAAAGTGATAGGTTCCTTCATATGCCAGCCTGTTTTCAGGAAGCCAGGTGGTTATCTTACTTTCATCGATCTTCTCCGATCCCAAATATTGACCGTATGAAACCTGCAAAGTGAAGATAAAGCAGATCATAAAGTTTCCGACCCTATGCATACCATGCTATTTAAAAAGATTTAATGGCTAAATCGATTCTTTCACTCAAAAACCCCAAACCACTGTTGCGCATTTTTAAAATAAACTTTGTCAACTACTTCTTTGGGCAATTGCAATCCTTGAAACTCTCCTTCTATGAGGTCGCTGGTCATCGTATCTGCCGTGGTAAAATACTGCCAGTCGCGCAGCCAGGTTTCATGCGTACTTTCCTGCATTTCAGCTGCATCCCCATTGCCACTGTCGCCCATATCGGTAGCATATAACAAGCGGTCTTGGTATTTGATGAAGAAGTCCCGCACTTTTTCCCGGTTTTCGCGGGTTTGGTAAAATACCTGCCCCATGCGAGCGGCCAGGTCCACGGCCATGTTGGGGAACTTATCCAGGCGTTTGGCCAATTCATCCACACTCCATTCCAGGCTGCCCATGTGGGCGCCCACAAAAATCATTTGTGGGTTTTTTTCAAGCATACGGTCGCGGGCAGCAATCTGCTCTTCGTACGAGGGCATTTCAGGAAATTGATACATGTGGTACTGGGGGTTGTTGGTGAAATAGCCTTTGTCATTATTGGTGGTCATTTCTTCTACGGGCAACCAGCAATTCTTAGGCTCGCCCAAATGCCCCATCACCGGGGTTTTTCGTTTTGTCAGTACCTGAAAAATTGTGTCAAACTTGGGGTCATCAATCATCACGAGGTTACCGGCGGTATCCCTTTGTACCATGCCAATATTTTTCCATACTTTGATACCAATAGCACCCGCCTCGAAACACGAGTCCAGCCAGTTCATCGACTGCCTTGCCCAGTTTGGCTCATCCCATTCTTTCATAGAAAAAGCGGTGATGCTGGCAATGTCTTCCGGATGGTTTTGCGCCTGGTAATTCACAAAATGAAACTGCTCTTTTACATCCTCAATGCCTGCCGAATGATCTACCACGATGTTAAGCAGTTTAAAATTGTCTTTTCGTGCCTGCTGTACAAATGCATCCCTTTCGGTTCGGATATGCACATGTACATCCGCTTTTTGTACTTTGTCAAAATCATCCATTGTATAGTAAGCTTCCTCTGTTTGGTTTTCACTACCAGGAGATGTACAGGCTGCTATCACACAAAAAATCAGAAAGGAAAGTATAGTTTTCATGGTTTGACAATTAAAGACGAACAAAGGAGTGTTAAACGTTTAACAAATAGCTTATCAGGGAAATATTAATTTGAGATAAATTAGAATCAGTACCCATATTAGGCAAAAGCTGGCACTATTGCCAAGAAATTTGCTATTGATCCCAAAAAACTATTCCTTAAAGTCTCTCAAGATACTCTCTATGATAATTTCATTAGCCTGCTGGTTATCTTATCTCAATAACAGCCACAGCTTCTATCTCTACCAATAACCTTTCTGCAGCCAGCGCCTGCACACCTACCAACGTGCTGGCAGGCATATTGTGATCTCCAAGAAGCTCTTTGCGTATTTCTTTGAAGATAGATAAATGTTCAGGCTGATAATTGACGAAAAATGTTGTGGTTTTAACCAAATCATCCAGAGTAGCCCCGGCATCTTTTAGCTGTTTTTCCAGATTGTGAAAAGCAGAGCGAATCTGTGTTTTCATATCCTCACCTTCCCCAACCTGCCCCGAAACATAAAGGGTTTTGATATTGCCAGTTGTTACAGCTACTACCTGTGTATATCCATTGGCCGGATTAATATAGGCCTTTTGAAAGTGAGAAGCATCTTGCGCATATATACATGCAAAGTAGCTGACATAGCAACAAAGACAAAGCAGTACTTTTTTCATAACCGTGAAATAGGGTTGGACTATGACAAATATAATAGAAAGAGGAGGGGGCAAAAAAATACCCTCATAACTATTTAAAAAATCAAATAATTATGAGGGAAATTAGTAGCGGGGACAGGACTCGAACCTGTGACCTCCGGGTTATGAGCCCGACGAGCTACCAACTGCTCTACCCCGCGATGTGTAATAGGTGGGCAAAGCTATAAGGTAGTATTTAATTATACAAGTATTCCCAAAATATTTCGGAAAAGAAATCTTTAGCAGTAGCAGTCGGCAGCGGCAGAAAGCAGTCAGAAAAAAAGACTGCCTACTGCTGCTGCCTACTGCCTACTTTATTTTTTTCTTCTGTCGTTGTCTTTCTGAAATCAAATACATGGTCGGTGTTGCCAATGGGCACAATCAAACGGTAATATTTGTTGGCTTCCTGTTTAGGGAAGAATATCTTGCCTCTGTAACTGTGCCCGGGGGCAATGGTGGTATGCGGAAATATTTCATCAGGCAAAAACCGGGCTTCCTCATTATCCTTTCGTGCCGAGGCTGCCAGGCTTTCCCCGGCAATATCAATTGCTACAAGACTTGAGGCCGTAAGCACATCCCGGGTAACAGCTTTTTTTTCATCTGCGGTTGTCCATTCGGTTTTGTAAAAATCCTCACTGTCTTTGGCTGCATCATAAATGACCATGCCTGCCCCGGCCAACGCTAACAAAATCGTCAAACTTGCTTTGGCTTTGATTCTTTCCTGAAAATACTTTTCTACTTCCTTCGGGCGCATGGCCTTCTCTTTGTAATTGAATGTTTTATTGTAAAACATGGATAACGCGTGTATATCCTCGGTATGTTCTTCCACAGGTTGAAAAGCTACCGGGCTTGCATAATACATGATATGTTGTGGAATGATTTCTACTGGAATTGCTGAGCCATTTTGCACTTCCATGTCAAAAACCATATACGCACCTTTTACCTCAATATTTTCTGTTGTTACATGCACACTGTGGAGTTCAGTGCTTAGGGCCATACCATTGCCAGCATACGGGTGATAGGTAACTGGCACAAGATACCCGGAAGAGCATGCACCAAACAGGAGGAGGGATAGCAATAAAACAGCGTTTTTCATGGTTTTGCCAAATTAAGGTAGAAAGGTAGAAGAACGCGCCTGATATTACTCCGGCACATACGGCTATTTGTAATTGCAGTAATAATTTAATAATTATTCTGCTTAAATAAAATAGGGGTTGGGCGGTATTATTAAATTTAGACTACCTTTGCCCAAATAGTTTTTCCATGGAAAATAACTCAAAACATAAGGCCGGGTTTGTAAGCATTGTGGGCAAGCCCAACGTAGGAAAATCTACCCTGATGAACGCTTTGGTAGGGGAACAACTGTCTATTATTACCTCAAAAGCGCAAACCACCCGCCACCGCATCATGGGCATACTTAATGGTTCGTCACACGATGGTTCGTCGGATGGGGGTGAGGATTTTCAGATTGTATATTCAGACACACCCGGCATCCTCGATCCAAAATACGAGTTGCAGGCTTCTATGATGCGGTTTGTGCAAAATGCTTTATCTGACGCTGATATCATCCTTTTTGTAACTGACCTTGAGGAAAAATTTGCAGGAGAAGCGATGATCGAGAAGCTTAACCAAATGGAGGTTCCGGTCATTTTTGTAATGAACAAGATAGATTTGGGCAAAGGAAGCCAGGCACACGACAAGCTGGCTTACTGGAAAGAAATTGTAAAAGCGGATACTTACCTGTCGGTTTCTGCTTTGCAGGGTGAAGGCGTACCCCAGGTTTTAGACGCTATTTTGCAATACCTGCCAGCGCACCCTCCCTATTTCCCCAAAGATGAAGTAACCGACCGCCCCGAGCGGTTCTTTGCAGCGGAAATTATCCGGGAAAAAATATTCCTGAACTATCAGCAGGAAGTGCCGTATAGTAGCGAAGTGGTAATCACTGAGTTTAAGGAAGAGCCTGACATCATCCGCATGCGCTGCGAAATATTCGTGGAGCGCGACAGCCAAAAAGGCATTATCATAGGGAAAAAAGGCGCGGCCCTGAAAAAAGTGGGCACCGAAGCACGAAAAGATTTGGAAAAGTTTTTCGAGAAAAAAGTATTTCTGGAACAACACGTAAAAGTAAACCCCGACTGGCGCAAAAAACAACAGCAGTTGAGCCGGTTTGGGTATAATTGAATTTAGCTACCAGCCGCAAGCTACAAGCCAGTGCGCGTATGCTTGCAGCTTGTGGCTAATAGCTTGAAGCTAAAAAAAATGGCAAATATAGTAGCAATTGTAGGCCGGCCTAATGTGGGCAAATCAACCCTGTTCAACCGATTGATAGAACAAAGGCAGGCCATTATGGAAGATACACCGGGCGTAACCCGTGACCGCCATTACGGATATGCGCAGTGGATCGGCAAACACTTTACGGTGATTGACACGGGCGGGTATGTAACCGGCTCTGACGATATTTTTGAAGAAGCCATCCGCAACCAGGTAGCCCAGGCGATTGATGAGGCCTCGGTGGTGCTTTTTATGGTAGACTGCGAAGTAGGCATTACCAACCTGGATGAGGGCTTTGCAGGTATACTCCGTCGCATTAATAAACCTATTTGCATTGTAGCCAACAAAGCGGATAACCCGGAGCGGGCATTGATGGCCAATGAGTTTTATACTTTTGGTTTTGGAGAAGTATTCCCCATTTCTTCTATCAGTGGTTCGGGAACGGGCGACCTCCTGGATGCTGTAGTAAAGCATTTTCAGGAAAGTGATACGGAAGATCCCGAAGCAGGTATACCCCGTATTTCCATTCTGGGTCGTCCAAATGCCGGAAAATCTTCATTTCTGAACATATTGCTGAAAGAAGAAAGAAGCATTGTTACCGACGTGGCCGGCACCACCCGCGATGCCATAGATACCCGCTACAATATGTACGGCAAAGATTTTATTCTGATAGATACGGCCGGTATCCGTAAAAAAGGTAAAATCACCGAAAATATTGAGTTTTATGCCGTATTGCGCAGTATTCAGGCATTGGAAAACTCCGACGTTTGCGTGGTGATGCTGGATGCCACCCGGGGTATTGAAAGCCAGGATGTTCACATTATTTTTCTGGCCCAACGCTACAAAAAGGGTATTGTTATTTTGGTGAACAAATGGGACCTGGTAGAAAAAGAAACCCAAACCGCGGAGAAGTTTAAGAAAGCCATTTACGAACGCCTGGCACCTATTGAATATATTCCCATTATTTTCACCTCAATGCTTACCAAGCAAAGGGTGCATAAAGCCATTGAAACGGCCGTGGAAGTTTATGATAACCGAAGCAAGCGTGTGCCTACTTCTGCCTTAAACGATGCCATGCTGAAAGAAATTGAGCGGTATCCACCACCATCCGTAAAAGGGAAATACATCAAAATAAAGTATATCACCCAGCTGCCAACCAAAACTCCTACATTTGCTTTCTTCTGCAACCTGCCTCAGTATATCAAATTGCCGTATCAGCGTTTTTTAGAAAACCGGCTGCGGGAGCATTTTGATTTTACTGGTGTGCCTGTAACATTGGTATTTCGTAAGAAATAAAAGGATTAAAGGAAAATCCGAAAAACAGGAAATCCTAAACTCTAAATAAACCCCAATATTAAAATCCAAATACCAAAAAGGATTAAATATTAAAGAGTTGGGGCTTTGGGTTTGTTTAGAGTTTAAAGTTTTGGGCTTAAGTATTTTTAGGTTAGCTCAATCAATTAACAAAAAGACTTCGGAGTTTTTTATCCTGACTATCCTTAGTTATCCAATTCATCCAGGTATCATTTTTCCAAAAGATACAAGTATTGCTTGCGGATTTGCTGCATGATTTCATCATCAAATTTGGCAAGGTAGAGCGTTTTTACATTGGCCAGCTGGTCAATGGTGAGGCCAATTACATTTCGGAAATCAGCTTTGTACAAATTTGAATTTTTGAAATCGGCACCTGTTACATTGGCGCCGTTCAAATTGGCTTCCATCAGAAAAGCGTTTTGGAAATTGGCTTTAATAAGGAAAGCGTTTTCCAGGTTTACCTTAATCATGAAAGCATCTTTGAAAATGGCACCACTGCCGTAGGCCCCCTGCATCTGCGCCTGGTTTAAGTTGGAGTTTTCAAAAGTAGTACGGTTCAGACGGGCATTTTCCAGGTTGCACTGTACCAGGTTTGAGTTGGTAACATTGGACGAATTCAGGTTCGCGCCTTTCAAAACCACATAGCTCAGATTCGTTTTAGCCAGATAGCAGTTTACCAAATTGACATCATAGATATTGTGCCGGTTCAGTCTTTTGATATTACCCACTGTCCGGAAGGCAGCTTCTTCTGATTCCCACAACCGGAAATCGTCAATTTCATCTTTATAGGTATTGATGCGCAACCGCTTTTCTCCATTGTCATTCAGCCAGTAGATAAGGATACCAATGACAGCGATGTCAAAAAGCATACCGTGGGCCTCGGCCAGTACCTGCCCCATGAAATTGTAAAAATCGTGCTCATAATACTCGTAGCTCAGGCCCAGCACGAGCAGCGCCAATACCACAAGCACCAAAAAGGCCGTAAGCACCGGCTTTTCAGGAATAGACTTTAACTTTTCAAGTATGTTGTTGATATGTGGCACGTTTGCGTTCAATCAATCTGAGTTGTAGTGAGTTAAACTACTGGTTGAAGTTTTCCAGAGAAAATACGACCAACCTCAGTACAAAATAACAACCCAACTGCCGGGAAAGCATACCCGATTTAGCCCAAACCTGACATCGTAGGATGCATTAAAAGTTTGATGATTTAATCTTTTCTGCCAAAACCCGGCTTATTTTTTCGTAAGATTCAAACGTCCATCCGCCAACGTGCGGCGTAAGTACAACATTTGTAAATTGGATAATTTTGTTAAACATTTCCTTTTGTAAAGGCAAAAGGCTGTTTAACTTTTCATTTTCTAATACGTCTAAAACTGCTCCTTTCAGCTTGCCTTTTTCCAGCATTTCGGCCAGAACTTCCAGCTTTATCAGTTCGCCCCGGGCCGTATTGATGAGGTAGAGGTTTCTTTTAAACTTATTCAAATAACTTACATCTACCATATACCGGGTTTCGGCAGTAAGCGGAATGTGAAAGCTCAGTATGTCGGTTTGTTCATGGAGTTGCTCCATAGAAGCCTGTTGCGCATAGGCGTCACCGTAGTTTTCTTTATACTTATCATAAGCCAACACTTGCACACCAAAACCGCTTAAGCGTTGGGCAAAAGCCTGCCCCATGTTGCCATACCCAACCAGCCCCACTGTTTTTCCCATGAGTTCTACACCCCGGTTGCCTTCCCGTTCCCATATACATTGGCGAACTTGCTGGTCAGCGAGGTTAATTTTATTAAATAAACAGAGCAGCATACCCACTGCATGCTCGGCCAGTGCATCCCGGTTGCCTTCCGGGGCATTGAGTATTTGGATGTTTCTGGCTTGCAGGGCCTTCACATCAAGTTGGTCAATGCCCGCTCCGGCCCTTGCTACAAACTTCAGTCGGGTAGCTTTTTCAATCAGTTCAGTATCTATGGTCGTTTTACTGCGTACAACCATGCCATCGTATTTACCAGCGGTTTGCAGCAACTCATCCCGTTGTATATCGGGGCGGTAATCAACCTCATAGCCTGCTTCTTTAAGTGCAGTCACAATACTTTCGTGGGTTTTATCTATAATCAAGCAAGTTTTTCGCTCTGCCATCATCATGAATATTTTGGTTGGGCAAAATTAAACACAAAAGAGATGTAATTCAGGGTTTCTGTTTTCAATCTTATGGTTTTCACTATTTTTGTTAATCATGAAATCAATCTACCAGATTCCCAATTTGTACAAGGCATTTTTAACAGGGTTACTACTTTCAGCACTTGCCATACCCACATCTTTTGCACAGCAATCTGCCCATACCATGGAAAAGGAGGTAACACAAACCCTGCAATACCTGCTTTATCTTCCGACAGATTATGCACAAGACACTGCCAAAAATTTTCCTTTGATGCTTTTTCTGCATGGGGGCGGGGAAACCGGGAATAACATTGAACTGGTAAAAAAGCACGGTCCGCCCAAGCTGATTGCCGAAGGGAAAGATTTCCCGTTCATTGTGCTTTCTCCCCAAAATCCGGAAAACAAATTGTGGGACAATGCAGCACTCATTACCCTACTGGATGAAATTGTTGCTACGCACCGGGTAGACGACAAACGAATTTACCTGACCGGGTTGAGCCGGGGAGGCTTTGGATCCTGGAGCCTGGCCATTCAAAATCCAGACAGGTTTGCAGCCCTTGTGCCCATTTGTGGAGGGGGATTGCCCAATTATGTTGACCGCATCAAACACATACCAACTTGGGTATTTCATGGTGCCCGGGACAAAGCTGTCCCTCTTTCAAATTCAGTAGAAATGGTGGAGGCCCTGGAACAGGCAAATGGTAACGTCAAACTTACGGTTTACTCAGAAGCCGGGCATGACTCCTGGACAAGGGCTTACAATAAACCTGGATTGTATAAATGGCTGCTGCAACAAGCTAAACCATAAATTAAAAATGAATTGGCGGCAAAGAAAGAGGTATTTTGGCAAATACGTACAACCCAACCTTGCGATAACCTTAGCGTTCATTGCGGCTAATTGTACTGACATTATGACTTAGGGAAAAAATGATATACTCCCCGGATGAGCCGAAATGGCGAATTCCGGGGTCTCCAACTTCAAAGTAGGAGATGCCGGAATAAATCCGGCAAGGCTCCTTTTTTTTATTTTAACCCTAAGATACATTACAGTTAATAATTAATCACAAGGGACGCAATAGAGGCGTGAGGGGTGCAAAGCCATAGGGTATAATATGGCAATAAATTATTTCCTCTTTTCTATTTCTTCAAAAACAGCAGCCCATCTTTAAAAGCTTTGGTTATTACCGTCAAATGATTGTCATCAGTATACAGAACCGTTTTAAGATTTGCAGCTTTATGACTTAATACTTTATCCAATCGTTTGGCATCTTTGTCGTTATCATTTAACTCACCACTGGCAACAAATATGTTTTGTGTAATTACCTTGCACGATTTTTTTAGTTGCTTTAGCACCGTTTTATCCTGCCAAATGGCAGGGCTGGAAATAATCAGGTTTTGATAAACCAAATCATCCCTTGTAAGCAAGTAAGTTAAAAACAGTCCTCCATAACTATGGCCCTTGAGTGTCATTTCGCTGGTATCAACAGGGTGCTGTGCCAGATAATCTATCAGTTGGCTGTTCAAAAAAACAGCAAAATTGTCTCCATTCCCTGATTCCATATTTTGAATTTCATGAGGTAGCAGGTCCCTGTTTCTGTGGTTTCCCTTCCCAATAATGGTGGTGCCATAACCAATGCCGACTAAGATGCTTTTAGGCATCCTATTATCATTCATTAATTGTTGAGATGCGAAAAGAAGTTCGGTATAGTTGAAATCCGCATCAAGAACTACTATTAAGGGAAGTTTTTTTTCGGAAAAACCCTTTGGAACATATGTTAATGTCTCATATTGGTAACCAGTATTTTGGTCTAAAACCTGATTAACAATCAGCTTCGATTTACTAATGATTATCTCAGGATTATAGGCAGAACTGGCCTCCCAATTTCCTTTATTTTCAGAATTTGCAAGAATATAATTTATACCTTCAGCAAAACCTTTGTACAAATCATCATAACGAAGGGTTGATTCAAAGTAGGATGTTTCAACTTTGTATGACAGGCTGGAATTACTTTTTAAACTTTCAGACAGCCCATAAAATTTTTCTTTATTCAGTTCAAGGTCATCAACAAACCGTATTTTGCCCGCTCCCATACTCAGATAAATTCCTGTATTTCGTTGATTAGCCCTGAAATCTGTAAAGCCCTTATTGAAAGTCAATACCGGACTACAGATTATATAGTTAGAAAATTTTGGAGACTCCCGGGTTAGCAGCCAGGTCAGAAATAAAGCACTGTAATGATGACCAACAATTGAAATGCCGGTTTCATCAATCCTGTAGTTTTTGAGAATAATAGGAATCAGCTCAGTTTCCAAAACTTGCTTAAACTCCCGGGCCTTACCAGAATTCGGAAAACCTTCTACAAAGCCTGGGGTAAAATCCCGCATAAACAAAGTGTCATTCATGGGATTGGGCAAATAACCAATTCCAATAATTACCTGATTGTCAGCTTTATCACTAACGATAGAGTCGTAAAGATTTACAAATGTCCGATGGTAATAGTTGGCATCTAACAATAAGATGGCCGGATTTTTTTCCTGATTATGGTAGTTCTTCGGGGTTCTGACATAAAGCTGATAAAACCTACTATTGATGGAGGATTTAATGTTGATGACTTCTAACGTATCTTTTTGATTTTCTGCATACAATTCGATGAATGTGAAAAAAGAAAATACGATTAGTAACAGCCTCTTCATTTTTTTTGATATTGCTGGTAGCTACGGTAATGCTATTTTATCTACATCCACCCCTGGCAATCCATCAATACTCCGGGCATTTTTTTCTATTTGATAAGCTTTGAGATCATTTTCCCCTTTCTTGCCTGCCCATTGGGTAAGGGTTTCCCTTTCGCCCTGAAATTCATACAAAGGCACGCCAAACCCGCAGGAATCTGAAATGCGGGTGGTTTTAACTTTGATGATGGCCCTGGCGCCTGCCATTTCAGGAAACATGGCCCTGAGTGCAGGAAAAGCTTCATCCGTACTTTCTACCACGGTGCCCGTTCCCTGCAGACGTACAATTTTGGGTGCTCCCTCAAAAGCACAGAACATGATGGTAATGCGGGCATTTTCTTTTAAATGCGCGATGGTTTCCACTCCGCTGCCCACCAAATCCAGATAAGCCACATCGGTTTCGTTCAGGATGCGAAAAGTATCCAATCCTTTCGGCGATAAGCTGACGTGCCCTTCTGCGGAAAGCGGGGCAGTTGCTACGAAAAACATTTTTTGACTTTCTATCCATTCAGCCAGGCGGTGGTCTATGATTTTATATACTTTTCCCATGATCTGTCATATATTTATTTTCAACAAAAAACGGATTGTAGAGTAATAACCACAAGTTACTTTTTACATAATTGAAGGTAAAAAACTAATATTTTTAATTGTCCCATCTTTATTCCATTAACATATGGAATAAAGTCAATTAATAATATCAATAATTATATTTATTAAATAAGTCATCTGCAATAATTAACGCAAATTCAGAAAAAATCTTACAAGCCCACTATTTCTCATTTTCACAATTTTCTCTTCTTTTTTTGAAATTTTACCGAAGTTACCCTCAAACAAGTGTCCCTGTTAATAATTTGAAATACACAATTGCGTATTTATTAATAAAAAGCAAATTTATTTTTAAATTTTATATATTTAATTATGTTATTTTGAATATGTATCAACAAAACAAATAATTTGTCGTTATTTTGTTATTGTAATGTGAAACTAAATTTATATGCCTTATGGCAGAATTTGATTTTATCAGCTATGTGCTGCTCCCGGCATTGATCTTTATCGCCAGGGTAGCTGACGTTACGGTAGCTACCGTAAAACTGATGTTTGTCGTCAACAATGCTCGCAAAGCAGCCGCAACCCTAGGGTTCTTTGAGTCATTAATTACTATAGTTGCCTTAGCACGTATTATGCAAGATGCGAGCAATCTGCCTGCCTATATTATGTATGCCGGAGGATTTGCTACCGGCACCTATGTAGGTATGTGGATTGAAGAAAAGCTTGCGTACGGAAATGTACTGGTAAGAATTATCAGCAGACACATTCC
Organism: Cyclobacteriaceae bacterium; assembly: GCA_965230065.1. GTDB lineage: Bacteria > Bacteroidota > Bacteroidia > Cytophagales > Cyclobacteriaceae. The sequence continues at coordinate 3,964,506 of OZ245942.1, forward strand.
AGATGAACTCCTCAATTATTTAATTACAAACCAATATCGCTATTCAATGGTGGATGCCAATGATCAGGGAGGTAACACGCAGGTGCTATTCACCGTGTGCAAACGTAGCCGTTTATCTGGTTTTCTGGAAACTTTGGAAAATATTGCGCCACAGACGTTATATACTATTGAAGGAGTAAAAAAAGTGAGTGATGAACTCTTGCCTGAAATGGAGCGATCATCAAGGCCAAAGATTGTCCAGAAATTGTTGCTGCTTGTTGAGCGAGCTAAAGCAGCTTTATATCCTGGATAGAAAATAGTATTTCTAAAGATTGAAGGTTTTATTTATTTGGCATGTAAGGAAATAGAAATATTCTTCCCATGTATCAGAGGTACTATCGACAAATTTGTGAAAGAAAGTATGTTTATTTTCTTAAACGTGATTTAATAAGTCTGCGTATGTTATTAATTTAAACATGTACTACAAAGGTTTTGCGGTTTCAGTAATCATACGGGTAGTCTTAATGCTGGCGACTATGATTGGTTTTGCCCTAATTTTTGGTAGGGCTGACCTGTTTTTTAACCAAATTATTCTTGGTTTGCTCCTCGTATTTCAGGTGATTGAGTTATTACGTTTTGTAAACCAAACCAACCGTGACCTGGCCAAATTCCTGCTATCTATCAAAAATGCAGATTTTACCATTCATTTTACTGAGAAAAAAGCTGATAAATCTTTCAGGGAACTTCACCAGGCTTTCCGGGAAATTACCGAGTCGTACAAGCAGGTGAAAATAGAAAAAGAAGCACAGTTCCAATACCTTGGGCAAATTGTAAAACATATCTCCGTAGGCATTATCTCCCTCAAAGGCGATGAGGAAATCACGCTGATTAACCGTCCTGCCCTGGACATACTGCAAATCTCGCATTTCAATTACTGGCGCAACCTGCGCCTCTCAAGGGCCGCGTTTGTACAGGAAGTAGAGCAAATGAAGGAAGGGGAAAGCACATTGCTGGAAGTGCCTGTAAACAACGAAATAAAGCGGCTTTCCACCCACCTAAGCAAAATGGTACTGCTCGGAGAAAGTTATAAAATCATCACTTTTCAGGACATAGAAAACGAAATTAACCAGAATGAAATAGAAGCCTGGCACAAGCTCATCCGCATCCTCACCCATGAGATCATGAACTCAATCACGCCCATTGCTTCCCTTACAGAAACCATGCAAATGATGATTGAAAATGACAAGGGCGATATCAAACAACTCAGTGAAATAAACCAGGATTACCTGGCTGATTTAGCATTTTCCCTCAAAACTATCCAGAAAAGAAGCGACGGCCTTTTGCAGTTTGTAGAAGACTACCGCAAACTGACCAAAGTACCTGTGCCACAAATAGAAAACCTTTCGGTAAAATCGCTTTTTGAAAGCGTAAGCCAATTGATGCGTGGCGAAATGCGGAAAAGAAGTATTCATTTTCAGGTAGAAATGGCTACTGATGAATTGGCCATTGAAGCCGATGCCAGACTCATTGAGCAGGTACTGATTAACCTGCTCACGAATAGTATGCAGGCTGTAGCAGAAAGTGCTGCCCCTGAAATTCAATTGCTGGCTTATCAGGAAAATAACCGCATCATTATTGAAGTATCTGATAACGGAACAGGTATTGAAGCAGACAAGCTGGACGAAATTTTCATTCCTTTTTTCTCTACCAAAGAAAGCGGTTCGGGCATAGGGCTGAGCCTGTCAAAACACATCATGAGCTTGCACAAAGGAAATATCAAAGTAAATTCGCAGCCTGGAGATAAAACTTCATTTTACTTGATTTTTTAAGGATCAGGACTATAAGAACCAGGAATATGAGCAATGAATACGATAAAATCATAAAGGAAAATATCGAGGAGGTATTCCTTCCGTTAGCCGAAAAATATCTTGGTATTAGTATAGTCTCTTTCAGAAAACTACCCGGAAAATTTCAATCTACCATAGAAAGGGAGCCTGATTTCGTAAAGATTGTCAAAACTAAAGACGGACAGGAGTTTATTTTGCAAATAGAGTTCCAGACAGCCGACCAGAAGGACATGATCTACCGCATGGCAGAATATCATGCATTGTTGCTGAGGAAATATAAATATCCGGTAAAACAATTCGTTGTTTATTTAGGACAACCAACCCCAAAAATGCGTACATTTTTAAAGAAAGAAGAAGTAATGACTGGGTTTGGTTTGGTTAATCTGCATGAATATGACCACGAGCAACTTTTGCACTCCCAGGTACCTGAAGAAATTATTCTGGCTATTCTGGGTAAATTTGATGTGGATGTTGAAAAACTCATTGAGCAAATCATCAGTCGCCTGAAAGAGGTTAGCGGCAACGAAATCGTCTTACAAAAATACATCAGGCAATTGGGGATCTTGTCGCGTTTACGTAATTTAGAGGAAGTAGTCACTAAAAAATCAAAAGAGATGCCTATCACATACGATATTAAAAAAGATTACCTTTTTAAAGAGGGTAGAAAAGAAGGGAAAAAAGAAGGAAGAAAAGAGGGGGTATTAGAAGGAAAAGAAAAAGAAAAACAAAAAATAATAAAAGAGTTGCTTCTGGAAACGGACTTGAGTACAGCACAAATTGCTAAGGTTGCCAGTGTTGCTGAAAGTTATATAGAAGAGATAAAAGCCAAATTGAAAACCAAATAAATGCACAAATTGAAAAAACTTATTTTTTGTATCCTCATTTTTGCAGGACTTCCATTTTTTTTACAAGCTCAGCAAAACACTTCGCCCCCTTTTTTAAAACATACGCATAGCAACTGGGTAGATTCCGTCTTCCAGTCACTGACACCTGAAGAACGGATTGCTCAGCTCATTATGGTAGCAGCGTATTCTAATCGGGATGCCGCCCACAAACAGGAGATACTGAATCTGATAAAAAATTACAAAATCGGTGGGCTTGTCTTTTTTCAGGGAGGCCCGGTGCGGCAGGCCAGCCTTACCAATGCCTACCAGAAAGCCTCGGATGTGCCATTATTGCTTGCCATGGATGCCGAGTGGGGTGTTGGCATGCGGTTGGACAGCACCACCAACTTTCCTTTCCAAATGACGCTGGGGGCCATAAAAGACGACGACCTGGTTTACCAAATGGGAAAAGAAATTGCCCGGCAGTTTAAGCGCCTGGGCATGCACTTTAACTTCGCACCTGTGGTGGATGTGAACAACAATGCACAGAACCCGGTGATTAACTTTCGCTCTTTTGGAGAGGATAAATACAACGTAGCCCAAAAAGGCATCGCTTATATGAAAGGGATGCAAAGCGGGCATGTTCTTTCCTCTGCCAAGCACTTCCCCGGCCATGGGGACACCGATACGGATTCCCACTATGCGTTGCCGGTTATCAAACACAGTCGGGAACGCCTTGACAGCCTGGAAATTTACCCTTTCCGCAAAATTATTGATGCGGGTGTGGACGGCGTGATGGTAGCCCACCTCAGCATTCCTTCCCTGGATGATACCCCCAATCTTCCTTCTACCCTTTCCAAACCTATTGTTACAGGCTTGTTAAAGGAAGAGTTAGGTTTCAACGGGCTTGCTGTTACCGATGCCATGAACATGAAAGGCGTCACCAAAGGCAACACACCAGGCACGGTTGACATGAAAGCGATGCTGGCGGGCAATGACTTACTGGAATTTACCGAAGACGTGCCCAAAGCCATTGAAGAAATCAAAAAAGCCATTGAAACCGGAAAGCTTAGTCAGGAAGCCATAGACATGCGGTGTCGAAAAGTGCTGGCTGCCAAGCAGTGGGTAGGGCTGGATCAGTTCAAACCCATTGAGATGGCAGGCATTGCCAATGAAATGACGACGCCTACTACCAAACTGCTCAACCGCAAATTGTACGAAGCTTCACTCACCGTACTGAAAAATGAGCAAAATTTGCTTCCGTTGCGAAAGTTAGACACGCTCAAAGTTGCTTCCATTTCTTTGGGGGCTACTTCTCAAACCGATTTTCAGAAAATGCTGAGCCGCTACACCCAGGTGGATCATTTTTATTTGTCAGAAAAAAGTACCAAAGCCGATGTGGTGCGCAGTAAACTGAAAGATTATAACCTCGTGATTGTAGGTGTGCATGATTCCCGCCGCTTTCCGTACAACCGCAACAGTTTCTCAACGGATGTGAATAACTTCATTGGCGAACTGGCTACATCAGGCAAAGCGGTGTTTGCCGTCTTTAAAAACCCTTATGTGCTGGATAAGCTGAAAAATATTCATCAATCCAATGGTTTGATCGTAACCCACCAGGATAACCAGGATGCTGAAGAACTGGCAGCCCAGTTGATTTTTGGTGGGGTAGGTGCTTCCGGCAAAATGCCTGTTACAGCCAACCAGCATTTTAAAGCCGGGGATGGTCTGGAAATAAAAGGAAGAATCAGGTTAAACTACACCTTGCCAGAAGATGCAGGCATGAACTCCACCACACTGCAAGCAGGCATTGACTCACTTATGCAGGAAGCCCTGGACGTGAAGGCTTTTCCCGGAGGACAAGTACTGGTTGCCAAAGATAATAAAGTAGTGTTTTACAAAGCCTACGGCCTGCATTCATATGCCGATACCATTCCGGTAGAAAAAACGGATATATACGATTTGGCATCGGTTACCAAAATCAGCTCTGCATTGCCCTGCCTGATGAAGCTGCACGACGAAGGTAAATTTGACCTGGATGCCAGCATAGATGATTATCTCCCTTATTTCAAAAACTCCAACAAAGCCGATGTTCCTTTCCGGGATATTTTGGCCCATCAGGCCCGGTTCAAGCCCTGGATTCCTTATTGGCAAAGTACGTTGCGGAAAAATGGCAGCTATCGGTGGTTTACCCTTAAGCAGGATTCATCCAAACGCTTTCCTTTTAAAGTAGCCGAAAACCTGTACCTCCACCGGAATTATAAGAAAAAGATTTTCAAGGCCATCAAAAAATCGCCTCTGGAAGAGGAAAAGAAATACCTGTATTCCGGCCTGTTATTTTACCTTTTGCCCACCATTGTGGAAGAGTTGAGCGGACAAGACTATCTCACCTATTTATACGAAAATTTTTACAAACCCCTGGGGGCCACCACGCTCAGGTACAATCCTTATGAGCAATTCCCCCTTAGCCGGATTGTGCCTACGGAAGACGATTTTTTATTCCGGGGCGAACAAATCCATGGACGTGTGCATGACGAAGGGGCCATTATGATGGAAGGCGTTTCGGCCAATGCCGGCCTGTTTGCCAATGCCAACGACCTGGCCAAGCTCATGCAAATGTATTTGGACATGGGGGCTTATGGCGATAAGCAATACATTAGCGAAGCTACCTTGGAAGAATTTACCCGTTACCAGTTTCCTGAAAACGATAACCGCCGGGGCCTGGGTTTTGACAAGCCCAACCTGGAGTATGTAGAAAACGGAAATACTGCCGAAGATGCCAGCCCTTCCAGCTTCGGGCACTCCGGCTTCACGGGCACCTTCACCTGGGCCGACCCGGCGCACAACCTCCTCTACGTTTTCATGTCAAACCGGGTGCACCCTACCCGTGCCAATACCCGCCTGTACAAACTCAATACCCGCACCAAAATACAGCAAGTGCTGTACGACGCGATGGAGGATACTTTTGTGGGGTTGGGGGAGAACAATGAGGAGTGAAGTTATTAATAATTTCCATAGCATAATGTTTAAATGTAGTTTCCTGAAAGTTTGAATACAGTAAAAAAAGCAGAAGTTTCATGGGTAAGGTAAAGGTTGTTTTTATTTTGAGGCTTCATGGCATCAGGTGAAAATAAAAGGCATCTACATTCCAATAGGGAAAATATACAGAATTGAGTTTCTGGAGCGGTTTAAGCAATAGACAGAAAATCACGTATTTGCTATCGCAACCCAACCAAAAACCTCAGCGTAAAAAAACATATAGTTTCCGGCCACCATTGTCATTTTTTGGTACTGACAATTTTTTCTACCACAACTAAAACCACAAAACCATGATTGCTATTGAAAACCACACCGACAACATCATAGGGTTTACCATTGAAGGTAAAATATCGGAGGGCGAAATTGAAGCTATTGGCAACCTGATGGAGAAAAAGCTGCAAACCCACGAAAAAATAAGGATGCTTGCCGAAGTTAACCAACTGGAAGGCTACGGTTCAGCAAAAGCATTTTTTGAAGATATGCAATACAGCCTGAAATATTGGAACAAAATTGAGAAAGCCGCCCTGGTAGCCGACCAAAAATGGATAGACAGCCTCACTAATCTGGCTGACATGGTTACCGAAGGGGATTTTAAACACTTCCCGAAGGCTGAAAGAAACATTGCCTTGCAGTGGATTACCAGATAGATAATTTACAAGTGCAATTTGAGTGAACTGTTCTTTACTACAATTACCTCCTGTTGGATAGTCCCTATCTCGTTGAAGATAGTTGCAAAAACCTGAAGATAGCCTGGTATCTAAAAATAACACCAGGCTTATCATACAAAAGGTGGTATGTATTTTGGGAACCCAAAGCCCGGACTTGCCGGACTGTGTGATATTAAATTAGTTTAACATTCACAGCATTGAGTCCTTTTCTTCCTTCTTTAAGCTCAAACTCTACCTCATCATTCTCTCTGATCTCATCAATAAGGCCAGATACGTGTACAAAATACTCCTTGTCAGTTTCTTCGTCTTTGATAAAACCGAAACCTTTAGAATCATTAAAAAATTTTACTACTCCTTTATACATTGTATTAATATTTTATTTTTTGTAAAAGTAATAACTATCATTAAATTATTCGCAAAATAATTCAGAAAAAATATATAAACTAAAATGCTTATATCTGTGAAACTTCAAAAATTGCTCCCTGTGTTATTGGTATTTGCTATCTTGAGCACTGCTTGTCAACGTAAGAATAAGGGCTCAGAGGATGCCATTCAGGCTGATAGTGTTGTATCAGAGGTTAATCAGGACACCCTGACTGCCATATCCCAGCCCCTGGTTACGCACATGTATACCGCCGACCCCTCGGCCCACGTTTTTGATGGAAAACTTTATATTTATCCCTCTCATGATATTGAATCGGGTGTTCCGCAAGATGACCTGGGCAGCCATTTTGATATGAAAGACTATCATGTGTTCTCAATGGAAAGCATAGACGGAGAGGTTACTGACCACGGTATTGCTTTGCACGTAGACGATGTGCCCTGGGCCACCCGGCAAATGTGGGCGCCTGATGCTGCGCATAAAGACGGCACTTATTATTTGTATTTCCCTGCCAAAGACCAGGAAGATGTTTTCAGGATAGGCGCAGCCACCAGCTCAACCCCCACCGGACCTTTTGAACCCCAGCCTGAACCCATCACCGGAAGTTACAGTATTGACCCGGCTGTATTTGAAGATGAGGATGGCACTCATTATATGTATTTTGGTGGTATATGGGGTGGGCAATTGCAGCGTTGGAGCACTGGCACTTACAACCCCAACGATGAATACCCGGATGATGATCAGCCTGCCCTCAGCCCAAAAATAGCCCGCATGAGCGATGATATGCTGGGTTTTGCAGAAACTCCAAAGGATATACAAATTTTACACCCGAATGGAGAGCCTTTAAAGGCAGGGGATAACGACCGTCGTTTTTTTGAAGCTGCCTGGGTGCATATGTACGATGGTAAATACTATTTTTATTATTCAACCGGTGATACCCATTTCATTGCCTACGCCATTGGCGATAATCCTTACGGGCCTTTCACTTACCAGGGCGTCATCCTAAACCCTGTGATGGGCTGGACCAACCATCACTCTATTGTTGAATTTAATGGACGATGGTATCTTTTTTATCACGACAGCCAGTTGTCGGGTGGGCAAACGCACTTGCGGAATATAAAAGTTACGCCGCTTACGCATAAAGAAGATGGTAGTATTGAAACCATTTCGCCTTATTTGGAATAGACTGTAAAGTAGTAGGCAGTGGCAGCAACAGTAGGCAGGTAAAAAGACTGCTTACTGCCACTGCCTACTGCTATTGCCTACTCAATAAGACTTTGCTACTTCTTCGGAGGCTGGCTGGGCCTTACTTCTATTTTGCTGGGCAGGGTGCGTGGGTTCATCTCCAGCAAATCTACCACCATTTGCCCCAGGTCCTCGGGTTGTATTTTCCAGGCATTATCCCCGCCAAATGGATTGTTGAAATCTGTAGCTACCGAGCCAGGCATGATGGTGCTTACATTGATGCCATGCTGGCGCAAATCGAGCATAACGGCCTGGGTAAAGCCTACCAGTCCAAACTTGCTGGCGTTGTAGGCACTTCCTCCAGCAAAAAAGTTCGTGCCTGCCAGGCTGGCAATGGTGATGATGTATCCCTTAGATTTTTTCAGGGCGGGAATGGATGCCTTGATGCTGTGGAACACACCCGTAAGGTTGGTATCAATGGTTTCTTTCCACTGTTCTTCAGTCAATTCTTCAATGGAGGAAAAATGGCCCAATCCGGCATTGGCAACCAATACATCCAATTGGCCCCATTTACTGATAATCCGGTCTACGGCCGTTAGTTGTTCGGCGGCATTCCGTACATCGGCAGCTATGCCAAAAGCTTCTCCCTTGCCCAGTGCGTTGAGTTTTTGGGCGGCATCGTCCGCAGACTGCTGGGTGCGGCTGGTAATCGCTACCTTCATGTTTTGCTTTACTAAAGCTTCGGCCACGCCATAGCCAATGCCTTTACTTCCTCCGGTGATTAATGCTGTTTTATTGTCTAATGTTTGCATAGTTTTCATTTGTGGTTTTTATAAAACTTCTTACTTATATGTACCCCAAACGATGCATTTTGTTCCGAACTTCTTTGGTTTTCTATTGAATGAAATATTCGGAAAACATTTAACTTCTCAATGCTTCCATGTCTGCGATAATTTCGTCCAGTTTTTTTATGATACGACCATAAACTATGTTTACATCCCATTGGTAAATCCGTCCACCAAAATATGCCAATAAGCACATTACCAATAGAATACCCAGTATTACGAACAAAGGGATACCAAAAACCAGATAGGTGTCAGGGAAGTGTGCCATCAGTTTGATCACAGCTAGCTCACCAAGTAATTTTCCATCTTTCTCTGTGAACCAAAAACCCAGCATAAGAGACAGAAAAATATAAGGATAGTAAAACCTGGCCATTTTAGTATTTACGGCCATTTGCTGTTTCAGCCAATTGTCAAACGTTTTCAGGTATTCATAGCTGCTTACATTTTTATCAATTTTTTCCAGGCCCTTCATCAGCTTTTTATTGACAATAACAATGACAATGAGCAGGGGAAAAAGGAGCGCACCCATGACCGGAATGCCTACCAAAAAAGAAGCAAGCAATACTACAAATGCACCTATCAGTATGGCCCGCAAGTTTATTTTGAACATTCTTTTGAATTTGTCAACAATGTGCCCTGACTTTTGATTGTACAGGTTGTTGAGTTTTGGGGCTACCAAAGCATCGCTTTTCAAAAAGCCCTCTTTCCAGATTGTTTCAATTGATTTTTCCATCTAACAGTTTTTTTAAACGTTCTTTAATTCTTGTAATCCGCACCCCAACGTTGTTAGGGTTCGTGCCCATGATGTCAGCGATTTCCTGATACGATTTTTCTTCCAGATACAGCAAAATCACGGCTCGGTCTACCTCTGATAATTGCCTGATGGCATCGTAGAGCAGATTGATAGGCTCGTCGGCAAAAGCGCGACTGTCTTCTGTAACTTCAGCCGGTAAATAATCAGAAGCGAAATGCTGCCCGTTGTTTTTCTTTTTCTTCAGCAAGGTCAGGCACACATTCAGGGTGAGGCGGTAAATCCAGGTAGACCACTCAGCCTGCTCACGAAAGTTGTCTTTGCTTCTCCAAATCTGTAAGCACACTTCCTGATAATAATCTTCAAAATCTTCCTGGGTATTGGTATATGCCCGGCAAATCTTGATGATGATGGCGGCATAGGGCAAAATGGATGAAGTATAGAAATCGCTGCTCACGTGTTCTTTATATTATTGCTGACCTGTCGCATTTTTATTCACTGTAAATATTCCAGTGCAGACCGATGATAAAAGGAGAATGTGGGTGGAGGCACCGACAATAAGAATATTCAAAATTTGCTCATAGCCTCCCGTGTCTTTTAATACATAGCTGCACCCAATCATGACAGCTGCCCATGCCAGCGCGCTCACTATTTGAACTGTAGCCAGGGTTTTGGTAATCTTCATCTTTTCCATTGTTTTAAGTTTTTTCTTAGTTAGTGGCTGAAGTTGAAGATTATTACAGGGGATTGCAGATTATTTTTATTTTTCTGAGGGTGGCATCGGGTAGGATTGCCCAATAAGTCCGGAGTAGGCTTCGGCAATGGTTAAAAAGTATTATCCTATATGCATACTTAGGCCAGCGACTGCCTGGATAAGTTCATTAAGCACTTTTTCCACAGCCTTTATGTGCATTTCCAAATCATTCAAAATTTTGGGTTATTTCTACTACAGGGTGGAGCAGGCAGCGTAGAAAACGGACCCGACATTCATTTTCTCTATGCAGCATATTCTGCCAATCTGACATCTAGTTTGAATTCCTTCATTAAATCATTCAGTTTGTTGACGAACTCGTTGCGCATTTCTTCATATTGGGATATGGTCGAGGCATCCCCTTGATGAGTTCGGTGAAACTCAATCATATTATTTAATTCCTCAATCTGTTCTATGATGTCGCTAATCCTGGCAACTTTTGCTTCTTTGTCTGTAGCTTCCATAAACGAATTAATTAAATTCAATTTCTATAAATCCTTTTGGATACTTCTTTTTTGCCCGGTTCTTCTTGGTCTGGCTAAACCAGTTATACCAATATACCCAATCTGAATGATAAAGCATATATTTCTTATGTTCTTATAGGATATTGTCTAACAGTATAAGCATCAACCCTATACTTCTTTCTTGCACCTTCTAATCTGAAATTTTCATGAATCAGCTTTTCCTTAGATTCAAATATTTCATGACTGATTATCGTAACAAAATCGATATCATTCGGAAATTCTTTAGCTGTTACAAAGCTTCCATTTATCCAGTGAATGAAGTTACTGGAAATCTTTGTAGAAAAATCATTTACAAATTTCAAATAGTTATCAAATAGCTGTTTTCTCTGGTCATTATTAAGAAATTGTTCTATGAAAAAGGCTTCGAACTCATCTAATTCAAGCTTTATCTTTTCATAGGGTTGTAGGTTCCCTCGCTGATCAAAAGTCAATTTCATATCTTCTAAAATTCACTGCAACGTAAGATGCTCAGGTCATGTTTGCGCTTTATATTCCGTTAATCCATGATATGTATTGGAGCAACTAGTATTCTGATCTCGCCCAAACAGGGTATTTTTTGCATGTAGCATACGTTTTTATATAAATTCAATTCGATCCATAATCGTACTACTTATTTCATTAATTTTATTAGCCTCTCCTTTTTCCAATATCAATTGAAGAATTGAATGTATTAACTTTTGATATTCACTAAGTTCTTCATCTGTTACTTGAGGGATAGAATTTCCATGAATAAAGTCGTTTCTAACTGAATATAAAGCATACATTCTTTTCATAGAATTTATGCAATTCAAAAGAGCTCCTGTTATTAAAGCAATCTTTAGTCTTAGCTCATTATTTATATTATAAATTGCCTCTATTGCACTACATAAATCTAGAATAGAATCTAAATTGTCGCTTCGTGAAAAACTTGCAAAAAAACGATAAAAAGACACTTGAATTTTGACTCCACTTTTTTTTCTACATAGTTTGATTCCATTCGAAAATGATTGGATATAACGTTCATTTATTTCCCGGACAAGTGGAGCTGAATCTGGGTTAAATTTAGATAGATTGAAATCTCCGTAAATAAATAATGATAAATATTGGATATAACTATCTGTGATATTGTCATTCTTGTTTTCAAACTTTGTCCATAAGGTATTTTCAATATCTATTTTTGAAAAGAGTTCTAGACCAGCCTCTTCCCAAGAACCAGGATCTATATTTTGGAATTGTGCTATTAAATATCCTAAACATCTGCCAGAATAGAGTTGGACATCTAAATCGCTATAACCTTTATGTCTTGAAAGAATTACATTTTCTATTGGCCATTGCTTATTTGGAGGAATGATGTTTACTAATGCAGGAATATTCATTGGTTTCTATTCTGTATGCTAACGAGTACATAGACGCAATTCTAGATAAAGCATTCCAGCTTCGAATTAAAAATACAACCATTCTATACAACACACAAGAACTGGAGCATGGCACCTAAAAGCCATGCGTATAATAAAATTAATCCACCACAGGCGCGGTTTGTTCAGCCGAGGTAACGCCCGGGGGCAGTTCCATGATGCGGATGTTGCGGAAGTGAATTTCGGCTCCTTCTGCTTCCAGGCAGAGGTATCCTTTTTTGTAGCCTGCATTCCGAAGGCCGTTAACAAACTTGCCATTTACGGAGAGTTTTACGGTTCCGTCTACACATACCACCACATATTTGTTCCACTCCCCTTTGCCTTTGCACCTTTTTTCCAGGGATTTGCTGCGGGGGCCCCGGGGGTTGTCGGGAATGGCCGTTAAATCCATGGTGGGGAAGAGTTCGCCATGTACATAGGCATCGGTACGGTTGTTTTGGACAGCCCATTCCAGTTCCAGCATTTGCACCTCAATGGCTTTGGTGAGGGGGTTGTCTTTAAAGGGCGTGCCTTCACTCCAAACAAAAATGCCTGAGTTGCCCCCGGCTTCCATGTGTTTCCATTCTATTTCCAGTATAAAGTTTTCATACTGACGGTCGGTACGCATGACGCCAATGGGGAGGCCCGAGCAAATGAGCACACCATCTTTCACTTTCCAGGTTTCTTCAGAAGTGTTTACATCTACCCAGCCTGTCAGGTCTTTCCCATTAAAAAGAGGACGGAAGGCTAGCGGTTCACTTTCCTGGGCGATGGTAGCGAAAGTGCACAGTGAAAATAAGAGTGCAAATAAAGCTTTTTTCATCATTGTATGCTTATTATTTTCCTTCTGCTGATGCAGGAAAGGTATAGAAGGTGTAATTGATTTTCCAGTCAATCTTTTCTTTCGGAGAAGCCTGCAATTGTATGTAAGGTTCAGGACAAGCCGTGGTATGGCAGGCCCAGTACACCATTTTCAACAAAGGGCGGTCGGCGGTGATGTGTACGCCTGCGCCTGTCTTGATATTTTCAATGCGAATGTCATAATCTTCGGCACTATTGCCATAGCCTTCTACATCCGGAGTATACACATTTTCTCCTTTTTGGAGCCTTCTTTCATAGGTAAGGGTCTTATTTTCGGCGGTAATAATTTCCCCAAACCCTTTTCCTTCCGCCTGAATGGGGTAAGGAAATTTTGTAACGATATTAGGACCGGTTGGCTCATCATCTATCACAAAGAAGTTGTGGTTATATACCGTAGTTTCCAGGGGTTTTGTGCCTGTATTTTTGAGGGTATGTTCCAGTACCATCTCAGGCGTGCCTTTGATGAGGCGCACGGTTTTGGTATAAGTGTAAGCATACCCTTCCTCACTGTTGAGCGTATGCGTGAACTCAATACGGTCAGGTTTTTCTTTTACTTTCCATTGCCCCGGGTTCACTATTTCATATTGGTTTGCGAAAAAATAATCTTTATTGTCGGGTTTGCGCAACATGCCTACGCCTATAACTAAGAAATTTTCACCGGGCTTCGCTTCCTCAAAACCTATGGGGCCAAAAGCCTCTACCGGACCAGTAATGGCATCATGAACTTTAGGGTCATGCTTGGGCAGCCAGGGTGCAAAATACTGGTGTCCTTCATACTTTAAACTGCCAATCACGCCGGCCCAATCGAAGCGGGTGCCGCGGTAATAGCCTTGTTCGGTATCAGGCAGGTAAAAGCTTAATTGTAAATGTTCGTTATTTATTGCTGCTTTGGGATATTGTGACTGGGCTAATGTGCAAAAGCATAAAGTAAACAGGCAGAGAGTAAAGAGTAATTTTTTCATGTTAATCATCTGGGTTTGTATTTTGAAGGCAATTACCCCAAATGTAAAAAGAAAAAGCGATTTTAGGGAAAACCGCGGATAAATAGGTTTATATCAGGAATACCTATTCCAAGAAGCTGTACAAGACTTCGGAAGTTTAGGGCCTCAGGTGGGCAGAAGGCTTTCTCTCATCTGAAACTTCCGAAGTATCCAACGATAATAAACCTGCAAAATAGCTTTATCGTTGGTGCATACTTCTTCCAGGAGGCCTACATTTCAAAAAAAACATTTTGGAAAATTTACCGATGCAGTCTCAATAGGTAGAGGCTGAAACAGCCAGCCATCAGGAAGGATGTAAGTTCGTGAAAGGGAAACAATATAGCCCTGATTAGTTATTACCAAGGCTATGTGAAGACTTATCTGGCCACTTCTACATTGACAGCATTCAGTCCTTTTTGTCCTTGTTCCACGTCGTATTCTACTTTATCATTTTCCCTGATTTCATCAATTAATCCACTTTTATGGACGAAAATATCCTGGTCAGTTTCATCATCCTTGATAAATCCGTACCCTTTTTCATTGTTAAAAAATTTAACTGTTCCTGTTTTCATTGTTGTTATTGGTTTGTTTGGTTTGATTTGTTTCGGTTGTAGTATCTTCTTCTTCAGTGGGGTCTTCTGACGTAATATTACCAAACTCATCTACATAAGCTATCATATCTTCAAGATCACCACTGTTGTTTTGGTTCTTTTTTTCTAGTTTTTTCTTAAATTTTTCTTCCTTTTTTTTCCTCTTCTTTTCTGCTTTCAGTTTTTTGATGAAACTGTTTTGAGATCTTGCCATAATTTAAGTTTTAATATTTACTTTCAATACTTAATAATAAAAAATTATTTACCCAGGGGGTAAATCGTGTCACGGCTGCCCAATTCCCTGAGCATTCTGAAATGGCTTGCAATTGCCAAACGAAAACTTTTTTGGGCATGGTAGGGCAGGTTAAATTCACGGGTTGTTTGTTGTACAATTTGGGCTATTTTAGGGTAGTGTATGTGGCAAATATTGGGGAACAAATGGTGTTCTATTTGAAAATTCAGTCCGCCAATAAACCAGGAAAGCACTTTGTTTTTCATGGCATAATTGGAGGTTGTATATATTTGGTGTACCAGCCAGCTCTGATCGATCGCCTGCTGCTCCTGCTCCACAAAATCAGAAGTGGGCATCACATGGGCGGTCTGGAATATGAGGGTGATCAGCAGCCCGGTGAGCAAATGCATGGAAATAAACATCAATACAGTGAGCCATGCCGGAACGGGCAATACCATGATAGGCAGAACCAGAAAGGCGAAGTAATAAAGTGATTTATGAAGGATAATAACCAATAAGTGCCCCCGGAATGCCTTCCCGGGTTTAATCAACCCCCTGTTGCGGTAGTTAAATAACTTAATAAAATCTTTGACGGTAATCCACACCAGGGTAGAAATGCTATAGAAAAACCCTGCATAAATATGCTGAAACCTGTGGAACCACCTTCTGGGCTGGTTGGGAGTAAACCGCAATACAAAACGGGGTTGAATGTCTTCATCAGCATGTTCTATATTGGTATAAGTATGATGAAGCACATTATGCTGGAGTTTCCAAAGCGAGGCATCTATACCCAGTACCACGGCAGAAAAACCCATGAGCGCGTTGATAGATTTTTTTCGGGAATACGAACCATGCAGGGCATCATGCATTACGGAAGTGCCAATAAACGTCATGCCCAGGCCCATCAATAGCCATAAAGTAAAAAGCAGGGGAATATTGGTGATGCCACTCAGCAACATGACGGCATAAGGAACAAAATAAAGCGAAAGTGCTACAACAGACTTCATCACCATTTCCCCGTTGCCATTTCGGCGGATCTTGTGGTGTTTAAAATAGGCATTCACTCTCTTTTTAAGTGTTGTGGAGAAGTCTTGATGAAGAGTTCTGGAAAATTTATATCGGATCATTGATTGAATAAAGCTATTATTAAGGCTGTCATGCTGTTTCTTCCTTAGGCAACATGACATTGGCCAAAAGCCTGGTAGGGATACTAGAGAATGATCAAAATGTATTGAGCGAATATTTAAAAATTATCCGCGCTCTTTACGCTAAAGCTAAGATGTAACAAGCAGAAAAACAAATAGCAGGAGTTTCTCGGAGTGAAGCACCTTGGTTAAGGTAAACAACAAAGTTACGTGTGTTTTGGCTATAAACCTAATTTATATTTTTCCTTGTAGATAACCCAAAATGCTTGTACTTTCAGCACCCAAAGTCGAAGAAGTTTATGAAAAAAGAAAAGAAATCGCTCACTGCTTTTTTACAAAAGGGTAAAAAAATTGGTTTTATCGGGTTGGGGCTGATGGGCAAACCCATGGCACGCCATCTCAAAAAAGCAGGGGCAGAGGTCATCATTCACAACCGGAGCCAGGAAGTAGTGCAGGAATTAACAAAAGAAGGGTTTACAGCGGCGTCATCCCCGGCAGCCGTTGCAGAAGCTGTACAAGATGGGTACATTATTCTGATGCTTACCAACACCTATGCGGTAGAGGCAGTAGTAGATGAAGAAAATGGCTTGTTTAGTACATTACAGCCTGGTGCTACCATTATTGATATGGGCAGCACCTGGATTCGGGAAACACAAAAATGGCAAAAGAAGGCACTTGAAAAAGGAGCAGATTGGGTAGATGCCCCCGTTTCTGGCGGTGAACAGGGAGCGATGGATGCCACCTTAACCATCATGGCCGGAGGCAATCAAAATACCTTTGAAAAAGTGCTGCCTATTTTAGAAGTATTAGGATCCAACGTTACTTACATGGGAGAAAGTGGCACCGGACAAGCCACCAAGCTCGCCAACCAGATCATCGTAGCCAATACCATCGCGTCGGTAAGTGAGGCTTTTCTGTTGTGCGAAAATGTTGGTGTAGATTTGTCGGCAGCACGAAAAGCCCTGCTCAATGGTTTTGCCGGCAGTAAAATCCTGGATATGCACGGGTTGCGTATGATTGAAGAAAACTATGAACCAGGCGGTAGGGCTACCGAGCAACTCAAAGATTTAGTGGAGGCCGTCAGGGTGGCTGAAGAACAGCAAATAGATTTGCCCATGCTTACCACCAATAAAAAATTATGGGAGCAAATGATAGAAATGGGCTTGGGGGCTTTGGATCACAGTGGTTTATTTAAGTTCTATCAAAAAGCGAACTCGAGGAGTTAAACTTATTTAATTAATGTTTCTGGAAGAAAAGATAGAGTTACTGAAGAGAGGTTTCAGTTCAAAAGAATTTAGAATTCCTTTTAATGACTTTAGACAAATATTGAAAAATATTGAGGCTAAATTTATTGTGAAGGGAAACCCAAATATTCAGTTCAACAATTGGCTTGACAATCTGAAGAATGTCAACAGCTCTCATTTCTTGACAGAGGAGTTATTGGAGTTTCTGAATAAAACACTCAATAGCGATAAAAATTATTGGTGGGTGATGGTTGAAGGTCGTGAAGAAGTAGGTAAGCATAAAATTTACGATGCGAATTTGAAAGCGGGAAAAGCTTTAATAAATGTTTTTTCAGATTTGCCCTTCTTCATTATTGATAAAAAATATAAATGGATGATGGCTATAGATAGGGAGAGACGGATTGTTTACATTTTAGCGTAAATGTATAAGTGGAAAGTTTGTTGTTTGAGCGTAGCGAGTTTCAAACTTTCCTAGATTTTTTGTCTACTTTTTTATCGATTGAAAAAAGTAGAAGCCCGTCCGGCTTGAGGACAAGAAACTAAAAATCAATTGGATATAAAGTTGCGTGGTTCTGATTCAAATCATAATTTACATTTGATTTGAGGATTAAAAAAGTGTAAAACCTGCCTGTTTTTACTTTATTTCACATATTAACCTGACAAAAACCAATCATGAAAGTAATCATCACCGGAGGCGGAGGATTTATCGGCAGCCAACTAATCAAAGCATTGTGCCAAAGGTCCTTTTTTGCATTTGAAAATGGCAAAAAAGAAATCACAGAAATACTGGCCGCCGACATATTTATTCCAGAAAAAGTAAGGGAAAATGCTCCTGATATGGTAAACTTTCTGGAAGCTGATGTGGCTGACCCTTCAGTAATTGATACGATGATTTCTGCCGAAAAAGAATTTGTGGTATTTCATTTGGCGGCCATTGTAAGTGGGGCAGGGGAGAAAGATTTTGACCTGGCCATGCGTACCAATTTGGACGGTACCCGCCATCTGTTTGAAGCCTGCCGAAATACGGGCCTTTGCCCCAGGATTGTGTTTGCCAGTAGTTTAGCAGCATTCGGCGGGCCTTACTTGCCACCTGTGGTTTCTGATTCCACCAAAGCCCTGCCCCAAACCACCTACGGAATGACCAAGCTCATGGGCGAACTGATGATTAATGATTACAGCCGTAAAGGATTTTTGGATGGGCGTGCCCTGCGTTTGCCTACCATCTTTATCCGCCCCGGTAAGCCCAATGCCGCTGCCTCCAGCTTTGCCAGCGGAGTTTTCAGAGAGCCTCTGAACGGTGAAGATTGCTACCTGCCCGTGTCAAGAGAACAGGAAATGGCACTTTTGGGATACAGAAAAGTAGTGGATGCCTTCATCAAAGCGATGGAATGCAACGGCGAAGTGTTGGGTGATGACCGCACGCTTACTTTGCCCAGCCAGCGGTATATCGTTCATGATATGATTGCTACTTTGCAAAAAGTTGCTGAAAGAAAAGATATCAAACTGGGTAAAATCATTGATAGTCCTGATGAAGTCATCATGAAAATGGTACAGGGTTGGCCGATTGGCACGGAAGGAAAACGGGCCGAAGCCATTGGTATTACCACTGACAAAAAATTAGAAGATGTAATTGAATATTATATTGAAGATTTTTTGTCTTGAGGGCATTGAGTTTAGAGTTTCTGGTTTTGAGTTTGAAGTTTCTCTGCGATAACCTGTAACCTGCCAACTCACGCTGCCTTTGCCTTTTTTGCACCTTTTTTCAACCCAAACTGTAAAAACAGAAAAGCCAAAATTCCCAGAACTGCACCGGATAAGAAGGTGTATACAAACATATCGGTATTATTGCTATAAATCCAGCCCGAAATTAAAGCTCCCAGGCCAATGCCAATTTCCAGGGAAATATACAACGTAGCCATGCCCCGGCCCCGGTGTTTTTCATGACTAAGGTCAATGGCCCAGGCGAAGGCAGTGGGTGTGTTCATGCCTGCCGCCAACCCGAATACGACGGCTCCTATCAGCAAGGCAGTGATGGATTCTGCCAGCCCCAATAGCAACATGCCTACCGCCAGTGTGAGTGCTGATACTTTCAAAACGGTTGCCCTGCCATACTTATCTGAAGCTTTTCCTGCAAAAAAACGGATGGCTACAGAGGCAACGGTAAAGCAGGTAAAGAACAAACCTTTATTCCGGATCCCCAAATGATCGCTCAGGTCGGGAGCGATGGTGAGTACTATGCCAAAAGAGAAAGTGGTGAGTAGCAATACGATGGATGGGGCCAATACACGGGGTTCAAATATTTCGTCTTTGGAAAGACGTAATAAACCCAGACGAAATGGCTCAGGTTTTTCCAGGGTTTCTTTCATGCCAATCAGGATCAATACAGAAAGGATGGCAGATACCGAAGAAGCATAAAACATCACTTCCATCGGATAATACATGGCAATGGTGCTGCCAATGGCTGGCCCACTGGCCATACCCAGGCTACCACATAACCCCATCACGCCCATGGCTTCGCCCCTGCGGTGAAAAGGTGCAATATCAGCTACATACGCCGAGGTTCCGGTAGGTTTAAAACCTGTGGAAAAACCATGCACCAACCGCAGCAATAAAAAACCGGTAACCGTAACTGCAAAGGGATATAGAAATCCACAAATAAAGCAAACGGCTGCCCCAAAAATCATGATAGGGATGCGCCCTACTTTATCGGCCAGCTTTCCACTGAAAGGGCGGGAGAGTCCGGCTGTGAGTGTAAACAGGGCAATGATAAAACCTTTGTATTCCCCACCGCCCATGCTGTCGAGGTAGCCGGGCAGTTCGGGGATAATCATGTTAAAGCTGGAAAAAAACAGAAATGAACTCAGGCAAAGTAACCAGAACTGGATAGTGTACATGCTTCTTTTTTATTCAGTAGCAGTTGGCAATGGCAGTAGGCAGTATTTTTTACTGCCGCTGCCTACTGCTACTGCCAACTGAGTTATTCGCTCATCAAGTAAGCTTTGATAAAGTCATCCAGGTCCCCATCCAAAACGGTTTGGGCATCAGAACGTTCCACGCCGGTGCGGTTGTCTTTCACCATTTTGTAGGGGTGGAGTACATAACTTCTGATTTGCGAACCGAAATCTATCTTTTTCTTATTGCTCTCTACCTCGGCTCTTTCTTCGTTTTTCTTTTCTACTGCTTCCTGGTACAGCCTTGATTTTAGCATTTTTAAGGCTTTTTCTTTGTTCTGAAGCTGCGAGCGTTCCTCCTGGCACTCAACGATAATTCCCGAAGGCGCATGCCGTAACCGTACTGCAGTTTCCACCTTGTTCACATTCTGTCCGCCAGCCCCGCCTGACCGGTAGGTCTCCCAGGTAATATCAGATGGGTTTACGTCTATTTCAATAGAATCGTCCACAACCGGGTACACAAATACGGAAGCAAAAGAAGTATGTCTTCTTCCACCCGAATCGAAGGGGGAAATACGCACCAAGCGATGTACACCATTTTCAGACCGCAATTGCCCATAGGCAAAGTCACCGTCTATCTCCAGCGTGGCCGATTTGAGTCCGGCCGTATCACCGGGTTGATAATCAATTTCCCGTACTTTGAAATTCTGGCTTTCGGCCCACATGATGTACATGCGCATGAGCATTTCGGCCCAGTCCTGGCTTTCGGTGCCTCCGGCCCCGGGGTTTATTTGTAAAAAAGCCGAAAGTTGGTCTTCTTCCCCACTCAGCATTTTTCTGAACTCAAGGTCCTCGATAACTTTCAGTGCCTTTTTATGTTCTTTATTGATGTCTTCTTCGCTAACGTCCCCGGCTTCATAAAACTCATACAAGGTTTCCAGGTCTTCGTAACTTTGCAAAGCATTTTCAAAGCTATCCGTCCATATTTTTTTTCCTTTGATGCCCTTTAATATTTTTTCTGCTTCTTTTGGGTCGTCCCAAAAGCCGGGCTGCAGGGTAATGCTTTCTTCTTCCTGTATTTCAGTTTTTTTTGTATCGTAGTCAAAGGTACCCCCTCAAAGCCGCTACCCTGGCTTTCAAGTCTTTCAATTGGTCTGTGGTCATATAATTTTTATAGTTTCTTAATTTTAAATAGGCTCATATTCAAATAAAAAAATCCACTCCTGTCAGAAGTGGATTGTTTGCCCCGGACACCTTGCATCCGGATAAAAATTGTCAAATTCTGTATATCCACCCGTACTTATCCTCTGCTTTCCCCCTTTTAATATTTTCAAGGGCTTCCAGTACGCGTACAGAAAAGCTTTGCTCGCTGGGTTTGGGAATTTCGTAATCTACACCTTCAAAGCCAATGGCAGCCACATGGGCTACGGTAACGGCAGTACCAGTACCAAAAGCTTCGTTTAATGTACCATCTTTCAGGGCATCAATCACTTCTTTTACAGTAATGGGCCTTTCTTCTACTTCAACTCCCCATTCTTTGGCTACATGGATTACACTTTCACGGGTAACTCCGTCAAGAATGGTATCGCTCAAAGGGGAAGTAATAAGTTTGTTATTGATTACAAACATAATGTTCATTGTGCCCGATTCTTCAATATACTCATGGCGGTAAGCGTCCGTCCACAGCAATTGATGGTAGCCTTGCTCCTGGGCCAGTTTGGCAGGATGCAGCGAACCCGCATAATTACCGCAAGCTTTGGCAAAGCCTGTGCCGCCCTGGGCTGCCCGCGAATATTGGGTTTCCACTTTGATTTTTACAGGCTCCGCATAATAACCGCCAGCCGGAGAAGTAAAAATCATAAAGCGATACGTATTGGAAGGGCGCACCCCAATGTAGGCATCTGTAGCAAACATAAAGGGCCTTACATACAGGGAAGTACCGGGCTTGTCGGGAATCCAGGCAGCATCCAGGCTGACCAGTTCGGTGAGGCCACCCATGAAAATTTCTTCGGGCAGGGTAGGCATGCACATGCGTTCCGCTGAGCGGTTCATGCGTTCATGGTTTTTCTGCGGACGGAAAAGCAAGGCATCCCCCTGCGGGCCTTTGTGGGCTTTCATGCCTTCAAAAATTGACTGCCCGTAGTGAATGGCCGCTGTGGCCGGGCTTAGCGAAAGGTTTTCGTAAGGTACAATGCGCAAGTCTTTCCATTCACCATCGGCATAGTCGGCGACGAACATGTGGTCAGAATAGTGCTTGCCAAATTGTATGTTTTCAAAGTTAACTTCTTTGATCCGGGACGCTGGGGTACGGTTTATTTGAATATCTAATGCCTCTATCATAACGTTGCTGCTTTTTAAAAGCCAAAAAAAGGTGTGTAAAATTAAATATTATTTCCCCTAATAACAATCAGGAGCTACACAACATTGGCGTGTAAATTGCGTATGGAAAGTGCAAATGTGAAATTAAATACTTTTTAATAAAATATTTACGTATCGAATATTACCAGTGTTCTGAAATTATTCAATCATTCTATTTAATTTCGCAGGAATTTTTTTAAAAGGAGATGGACTTCATGATAGAACCAATAACATACAAGTTACGCAATAAGTTGCAGGAGGATCTGCCCGGCTGGAAAGCACAGCGGATGATGGCAACACAGGTGCACCGTGACCAACGGGCTACGCCCCGTGCTGATGCCCGGCGTGCAGGTATCATGATTCTGTTTTATCCACACAGGGATACTTTCAGTATGCCCCTTATTTTGCGTCCTGTTTACAGTGGCGTACACAGCGGGCAAGTGGCGTTTCCGGGAGGAAAGATGGAAGCGTTTGATAAAGATATTGTTGCGACGGCTTTGCGGGAAACCGATGAGGAAATTGGTGTAACTGTGGAAGAAAGCCAGGTAATCGGACAGCTTTCTGATATTTACATTCCGCCCAGCAACTCACTGGTTACGCCCATTGTCGCACTTTCTGAAGAAAAGCCGGTTTACAACATTGATCCCCATGAAGTGGTAGAGGTGATTGATGTTTCTTTGGATGACCTCATCAATCCGGATAACTGCAAAGTTGTTCAAATTAATATCCCCGGCCGTGGCGTTGTAGATGCTCCCAGTTATCAAATCAACGGGCACACCATTTGGGGGGCTACTGCCATGATGATTAGTGAATTGCTGGTGTTGCTCAACAGGGCTGATTGATTTCGGGAAGCAGGTTGGCCAGCTCCCCAACCCGCAACACTAATTAAACACGAAGTAATTAATGCCATCCCCCACCCAATGCCTGGCACATATTAACAAAGGCTTTCATTTGTCCCTGCTTGGTAAACCACAACCTTAAAAAGTTGGCAAAATCGCCATACCTGTTTTATAAGCATTTTTGGCCGTTTTTTTGCATAAAAATTTAGGTTTATGCTAAAATACATGGCAGGTTTCTGCATGGTATAAGGATTTTTTTTCAATACCTATGAAAGGAATTTGCTATAGGAGAAGTAACAGCAATTGCTGTTATACAAATGTTACAAACCCCACCAAACTGCCCCAAACCCAACTTATCACTGAAGTATTCCAACGAAAAACAAACTTCCCGCTGAAAAATTGACTTTTCTCCGGTAATTGTGTAATATACCATCACAACAGCAGGCCGCTTGAAGAAAAATTACGCTGTTGGGTGACACACCAGCCCGCTGTGGTTACTATCCTTTAAATATCATTCGCCCATTTTTTCGGACGAATTACAGTGATATAGCTCATAAAACACAGATAACTGCACAACTTCATGGAAGCACAGTTTGAAACCGTGCCCTTTTCTACACCCGACGGGTTTACCTGCAATTTGCAACACCTGGTAAACAACCCAAATACGTCCAAAGGGCCGGTATTGCTGGTACATGGGGCCGGGGTACGGGCCAATATTTTCAATCCGCCCACTTCCAAAAATATCGTGGCCATGCTGGCAGAAGCAGGATACGATGTGTGGCTTGAAAACTGGCGGGGCAGTATTGATTTTGAGCCCAATCAGTGGAACCTTGATCAGGTGGCTTTGAATGACCATCCTGCTGCGGTGAAAACCGTAGTGGAGCAAACGGGTGTAGAGGAAATCAAAGCCATTATCCATTGCCAGGGCAGTACCAGTTTTATGATTGCTGCGGCGTTGGGTCTTGTACCCGAAGTAAAGCTCATCCTCAGCAATGCGGTTTCTCTCCATCCCATTGTGCCCAAATATTCAGAATTTAAGCTGAAAGTATATTTACCCCTCGTCAAGTTAGTATCGAAATATTTAAATCCGCAGTGGGGATTACATGCTCCTGATTTGCGGTCTAAGTTTTTTAGAATGGTGGTAAAACTGTCGCATCAGGAAGACGATACCCTGGTGGGCAAGTTTGTAAGTTTTACCTACGGGGCAGGCTTTCCGGCTTTATGGCAATTAGAGAACCTGGATGAAACCACCAAAGAATGGATTCAGCATGAGTTTGCCGAAGTACCCATGAGCTTTTTCGACCACATAAAAAAATGTGTAAACCATACGGCACTCGTCCCTTTTAAGCTCCGCTCGGGACTTCCGGCCAGTTACGTAGACCCACCGCCCCGCACCGATGCACGCATTGTGCTATTTGGGGGTGAGAAGAATCTTTGTTTTAAACCCCAGAGCCAGGAATATACTTATCAATATTTAAATGCATTGCATCCCAATTATCATAAACTGCACATCCTGAAAGGATACAGCCACCTGGATGTGTTTCTGGGGAAAAATGCACATAAAGATGTTTTTCCTCTGATGCTTCAAGAACTCAACCAAAACTGACCATGGCCATACCCAAACGCGTTAAAAAATACGAAGGACGTTATGCCCTCGTGGATAACATCCCCTACAAAATGCCCATTTATGCCAAGGGTTCCCCTGCCCTCATGGCCGGGTTTTCGTGCGATTATGAGAAAGCTAATGCCCTCTTGCCGGGGAATGAACTGCATGCTTTTAAACTGCCCAATGGGCGGGCTGTTTTGTTGGTAACCGTCATCAATTACCTGGACACCAGCATTGGCAAATACATAGAATACAGCATCGCCATTGCCTGCACCCATGGGTTGAAACCTGCACCTCCTTTGTTACCTGCCATGATGATGAAAACCTACGGTACCGGGCAGTATATTCTGGATTTGCCCGTAAGCTCAGAGGTATCGGTAAAAGGGGGCAAAGGCATTTGGGGCATGCCCAAGCACAAAGCCAATCTGGATTTTATCATTACCGACGAAATGGTTTCCAGCCAGTATGAAAAAGACGGGCAATTTGCTTTCAGGATTGAGATAGACCGTCCGCAATCGCCGAGTTTTAAAATAAATGTAGGTACGGTCAATTATTGCCGGTACAGAAACATGCTGATGGCTTCCTATATCTACTTCAAATCAAAAGTGGGCATTAATTTATTCAAGAAAGCCAATGCCCGGCTATTTATTGGCGACCATCCCAACGTTGCTTTTTTGAGAGACCTGGACATCAACAGCAACCCTTTCTTTACCATGTTTATGCCCAAGGCCAATGGCATTTTGGACGATTACTTCCAGTGCTGGTTCATGACGTATGATCAACCCCCTGAAAAAATGCCCGAAGGTTTTGAAAGTGTTTTTCACCTGGGGCTGAATGAAGACTGGCTGCCCCCGCCTTCTGTTACGGATTATGAGAAATACAAGATTTGACAAGTAGAAAATTAACCCCAATCGCCATGAAAAGAACTTTGCTCGACATCAACAATACCTATATATTTTTCTGTGCCTCTGTGTATCTGGGCCTTTTCTGGTCGTTGCACTTTTTTTGGTTTCCTAACTACCCCACCACACTCACGGTAGATAATTATTACAATGCCATTATTCCTATTACCGATGCGGCCACTCGTTTCTTTTTCATTACCATTCCCATCATGGCGGTGGCGTTGGTCATCATGTTGATTTCCGAATGGAAAACCAAACTCATGTGGGTACCCCTGGCCTGGGTTCCCGGACTGCTCGCGCCCGTACTGGTACAGCAAATTTTCATTGAAGATGTAAATGACGCGTTTAAAGCCGGGGTAACCGATCCGGCCAGGTTGCAGGAACTATTGCAGGAATGGATGTTCCTGAACGATGTACGATGGATTATCCTGACCATTATGTGGCTCATCACTATGTATTTTTTTATTGCCAAAGCCAGACAAACCAATACTTCATAATAAACCGATCAGAACATGAATGATTCAAGCAGAACCCTCGTCCTCATTATTGCAGTATTTACCGGAGTTTCAGGCATTTTACAAATGTTGATGCCTTCACTGGTGCTCAAAGCAGTTGGTGCTGACATTACCACCAGCACCACCCACTTCTTTGCCATTATTGGTATGTTTATGGCCTTGTTTTCAGGGCTGATGATCCATGTAGTGTACAGCGAAAAGCCCAATCCTGATGCAGTCTTATGGTGTGCCTTACAAAAGTTAGGTGCTTTTGTAGCGGTAGGGTTAGGTATTATGAATGAAGTTTTTTCTTTACTGGCAATTGGTATTGCCCTTTTCGATCTGTTTTCAGGACTGCTGTTCTTCTATTATTATAAAACCATACTGGAAGCCCATGAGGTGGCTTAGCTACTTTTTTTTCTATACTTACATTGGCCTGGTGTTGCTGGCTGGCTTCTGGGGTGCATTCGTCTACCCCCGACTGGACCACCTTTGGCTGTTTGACCTTGACCCAAATACATTACCCGAACAAACCCGGATTAACATGCTCAGCCAATATCGCTTTTTGCGGGCATTGGAACTCGGCTATGGACTGTTCGCTATTTTGTTTACCAAAGAGATTTTCACCGAAAAAAAGTTCAATGCGCTTTTCCTCCTGATTATGTTTTCGGGGGTGCTGGCACGGGTTGTTTCCATTTTTGTAGAAGGTTCACCATCAGAGTTGTTTTACTTTTTTTTGATATACGAAATGATAGGTGTAGCTGTCATTTTTCTGTATTCCCGAACAAAAATATACCAGTATGCCACCCACTAACTCTTTGATAGCCAGTAAAAAAGAAATAAAAAAGGCTTTGATCCTGGCAGGAGGAGGTGTGCGCCTGGCTTATCAGGCAGGTGTGTTGCAGGCTTTGCAAGAGGCTGGTTTGCAATTTTCGCATTTTGATGGCACCTCCGGAGGGATTTTTAATACGGCCATGCTGGCTTCAGGCATCAGCCCTGATGAAATGGCCGAACGGTGGCGGAAGTTAAAAATAGGTTATTTCATGTCGGGGAGGCCGGTAAAAAGCTACCTCAAACCCTTAAATATGATGGCTTTTGGCGATGCCGATGGTATCCGCGAAAAAGTGTTTCCTGCTTTGGGCATTGACCTGAATAAAATCAAAAGCAATCAGGAAATCAACGCTACTTTCAATGTTTGCAATTTTTCTGATAAATCGGTGGAAGCAGTGCCCCATCATCAGGTAACGGAAGACCACCTGATTGCCGGGGTTTCTTTGCCTATTTTTATGCCGGCCATCAAAATTAATAATGATTGGTATTCGGATGCTGTGTGGATCAAAGATGCCAACCTCATGGAAGCAGTGAAAAAAGGAGCGGAAGAAATCTGGCTGTTGTGGGCCATTGGGAACAATACGGAATATTTACCCGGCTTTTTCAATCAGTATGTGCACATGATAGAAATGAGTGCCAACGGCGGGTTGCTGGAAGAATATGCTCAAATCAACCGTCTGAATGAACGGATTGCCAAAGGGGATTCGCCTTTTGGGCAGAAAGCACCCATCCGACTGCATGTAATCAAACCCGAATATCCTTTGCCTTTGGACCCGGCCCTGTTTTTCAAAAAGATTGATACCACTACGCTGATTAACATGGGCTATGCCGATACCAAAAATTATTTGGAAGCCAAATCTGACAAAGGGGAGGCTTTTGATGCGGCTGCTTCCAAAATGCACGACCCGGGTATCTCCTTAAGCTTTCGGCAGCATTATACAGGAAATCTACTTTTTAAAGAGGAAAAAACAAAAGTTGCTTATCATCCGGCTTTTGTACTGCGGGAATGGGCAAACCGCGTGGTGCTGCAAGTGGATGCAAGCATTTATGTTGAAGCTTTGGGAAGGGAAATTCCTACCTATCAAAATGAAGTGCGGGTGCGCAAAACGGGAAAGCGTTCCACTATTTTCGTAACATCACTTTTTCAGCATTTAGAGGAAACGTATCAGCTAAAAGGTGAAGTCCGGCTGGGAATGGCTTTTGACTGGCAGGTGGGGCTGGAATTTAAACGGATAAAAATTTCTGTAGCGAAAATTGACAATGGAAAGGAAAATATACTGCTGGGTGGTTTTCTGACCCAAAGTATCCGTAACAGGTTTAAATATTTGTACCGTACCAACGTGGACACCTTCGGTAAAAGAGGATCGAAACGTAAGGCAAAACGTCGTTTAATCTCTAAACTATACCAGAATGAAATTTGAAAAAAAGCCAATGGTCAACTGGTATGATGTGGGCCAATTGGCTGCCACGGGCCTGAAGACCGTCATTTCTTCTGTTTTCGGAAACTTTGCCGACAAGCGGGAGATTCAGGCTTCGCTCAGCGACAACTGCCCTTTTTATTATACCAAAGACAATGAAATCTGGATAGATTATATTTCTGATTTGGGTGATGGTTTTGATGCTACCTACACCATGGCGCACCTAATGGCGCAGGAAAAACTGGAAGTAGAAGGGCACACACTTCCAAGAGGGAAAATCCTCATCATGGGTGGGGATGAAGTGTACCCCACGCCGGAGAAAATAGAATACAAAAACCGCCTGCAAGGCCCCTACAATGCTGCTTATCCATGGAAAGATGGAGATGGTGATCGCCCCCATCTGTTTGCCCTCCCCGGTAATCATGACTGGTACGATGGGCTAACCAACTTTCTCAAACTCTTTTGCCAGGGAAGGGCCTTGGGCAACTGGCACACCCAGCAAAAGCGTAGTTATTTTGCCTTGCAACTTCCCCAAAAATATTGGATATGGGGCATAGACGTGCAGCTCAATGCCGACATTGACAAACCCCAGCAGGATTATTTTGCCAATATTGTCAAAAATGAAATGGAAGATGGGGATAAAATCATTCTTTGCACGGCTGAGCCTGCCTGGGTTTACCGTGCATTGGATAAAAGCAATCAGTCATACAACCGCCTTCGGTTTTTTATTGACAAACACATTTTTCAGAAGTACGAAGACAAAGGCAAGAAAAAGTTCAATCTGATAGCCACGCTCACTGGCGATTTCCATCATTATTCGAGGTATTTGGTGAAGGAAGAAGAAAGCGGTGAAACCAGCCAGCTGATTACAGCGGGTGGGGGAGGGGCTTTTATGCACCCTACCCACATGCTGAAAGAAAAAATTCGCATTAAAGACCCTGATTACACATTAAATGCCGATTTAGCGAAGACTTTTCCAGATAAACAGGCATCCAAAAAACTGGCGTTTCGTAACTTGTTATTCCCTTTTTACAGCGGGAGTATGGTTATTTTTCTGGGTATTTTCCATTTGCTTACTTCCTGGTTTCTGCAAAGTAATCACAGTGCAGAGAGTTCTTTTATGGAGTTGCTCACAGTACATGCAATTTCTTTTCAGCATGTTCCTGAAGTGTTTGAAATTATCAGAAAGGCTTTGGCGCATAACCCGGCGGCGGTGCTGTTGAACACTTTGCTGGTATTTGGCATTTACGCGTTTACCGACATAAAAACAGGCATGGGAAAGATGAACAGAATTGCAGGGTTTTTCCATGCCTTTTTGCAGTTCATCAACTTTTATTTTTTGATCTGGCTGTTTTCAAGGATTAATCTGTTTTATTTAGGTTGGGAAGTGGATGAACTCTGGCAAGTAGTACTGTTTACAGTTGAAATGATTGTTGTCGGTGGCCTCACCAGTGGGTTTATTTTTGGTGTGTACTTGTTGGTAAGCACCTTGGTTTTTGAGTCACATCCCACCGAAGCATCTTCTTCTTACCGCTGGGCTGGTTACAAAAACTTTTTGCGCATACACATTCATGCTGCCGGGGTTACGATTTACCCGATTGGCGTACAAAAAGTAGTAGACAACTGGAAAAATACAGGCAGCGAAAAAGAACCCCGTTTTGAAGGGGATGCTATTGAATACGATTTGATAGAAAAGCCGATTTTTATAAAGAATAAATAAACAAGCTGGTGCCAGTGGAGCTGTGCGTAAAAAAACAATATTTCCAATCGGTCAGTCCGCTCTTGTGCCTCTGAAAATAGCGGTCAGTCCGATTCCGTATAAGCCTTTCGTAGAGTAGGCTGTGTCCGCACAGCCCACGGGGGAAACGAGGTTTGCATGGTATAGCCTTTTTAATCGGATGGCAGGCCACCCGGTGCCGAAGCGATGCTATTCAATTGCATCCTCGCCGGGACGCCGGTCGTCTGGAGACGAGAACGAGTTATTAATTTTGACCTGGGGCTCTCTGAGCCGCTTTTCCCCGGCTGTGGCACACAGACCGGAATAAACAAAGCATTAAACGAAAACACCATGAAACGATTATCCAGCCCAATTACAGATTTGAAACCGGAATATGATATAGTGGTCATAGGCTCCGGTTATGGTGGGGGCATTGCCGCCTCCCGCATGGCCCGTTGTGGCCTGAACGTTTGCCTGCTGGAAAAAGGCAAAGAGTTTTTGCCGGGCGAATTTCCCGATGGCCTGAACGAAGCCCGAAAAGAAATGCAGGTAACCAAAGGCAAAACCCATCTGGGTCCCGAAAACGGCTTATATGAATTTGTAGTGGGTAAAGACATTTCGGTGTTCAAAGGGTGCGGACTGGGAGGTACTTCCCTGGTGAATGCCAACGTATCCATAGAGGCCGAAGAAAGGGTTTTTGAAGATACCTGCTGGCCCAAAGAAATACGGGAAGATAAAGAGGTGTTGCGGGAAGGCATTGCCCACGCCCGCGATATGCTCAGGCCCACACCTTACCCCGAAGGAAAAAACGGATACCCGGTGCTGGCAAAAACACAAGGTATGCGGAAATCAGCCGAGTTCATGAAAGAGGAGTTCAGGCTACTGGACATCAATGTAAACTTTGAAGATCAGGTCAACCACGTGGGAGTGGTACAAAATAAGTGTACCAATTGTGGGGATTGTGTAACGGGCTGTAACCAGGCCGCAAAAAACACCACCCACCTCAACTACCTGCCCGATGCCAAAAACCACGGGGCAGCAATCTTTACCGAAGTTGGGGTGCGGTACATTTCCCGGGAGGGCAACCAATGGGTGGTGCATGTAGAACTGTTTGGTACAGGGCGTGAAAAATTTGATGCCCCCAACTTCTTTATCAGGGCCGATAAGGTTTTTGTGTGTGCCGGTTCCCTGGGAAGTACGGAAATATTACTGCGTTCGGCAGAGCGGGGGCTTCCGGTTTCGGGCATGCTGGGGCAGCGGTTTACGGGCAATGGAGATGTGCTGGGCTTTGGATACAATTGTGATGATGAAATTTGTGGTATCGGCCTTGGCAACCGGGCTGTAGAGAGTGAAATGGGCAACGTAGGCCCCTGTATTACGTCGGTGATTGACATGCGGCACAAAACCCAACTGGAAGAGGGCATGACCCTGGAAGAGGGCAGCATTCCCGGGCCCATTCGGGCGATATTGCTTCCGGCCCTGCTGCCTTTTTCCCGTTTGATTGGCAAAGATTCGGATAAAGGGTTTTCCGATTTTATGCAGGAAAAATGGAGGGAAATCACCAGCTTTTTCAGGGGCGTGTACCGGGGGGCGGTAAACAGTACGCAGGTGTACCTTGTCATGACCCACGACGATGGGCAGGGAAAAATGGCACTGGAACACGACCGCATCAATATAGCATGGGATGGCGTGGGCAAGCAGGGGATTTTTGAAAAAGTAAGTAACCAGCTCAGCAATGCCACCAAAGCCCTGGGCGGTACCTACATCAAAAACCCCTCCTGGACACGGATGCTGGACTACGACCTGGTAACCGTGCACCCTTTGGGTGGGTGTGTTATGGGAGAAGATGCTGCTTCGGGTGTGGTAGACCATAAAGGGCAGGTTTTTGCAGGAAAGAGCGGAAAAGACCTCTACCCGGGTTTGTATGTGATGGACGGTGCAATTTTGCCACGTTCAGTGGGCACCAATCCCTTGTTGACGATTTCGGGACTGGCCGAAAGAAACTGCAAACTTATAGCTGCGGAAATGGGTAAAACACTGGATTATGCATTCCCTGACATTCCCAAAACAGAAGAGAACCCCGAACCCATTGGCGTACAATTTACCGAAACCATGACGGGCTACTTTTCTACCGAAGAAAAAGAAGATTACAAAAAAGCCCATGATGCAGGCAAAGCCAAAGGTTCTCCTTTTGAGTTTACCCTTACCATACAGGTACAGGACACAGACCAGTTTGTGGATGACCCTGACCATGAGGCGGGGATGGTGGGTACGGTAACGGCTCCGGCGCTTTCTGCCCAACCGTTGAGTACGAGTGGGGGTAAGTTCAATCTATTTGTGCCCAGCCCCGGCGAACCTGGCCGCAAGAAGATGAAGTATGAAATGCTGATGCACACTACCGAAGGCAAAACGTATTTTTTCAAAGGCTACAAAGATATTTATGACGACAAGGGCGTGGACCTTTGGAAAGACACCACGGTACTTTTTATCATCGTGTACGATGGGCAGGACGACAGCGCCCCCCTGCTGGGCAAAGGCATGTTGAAAATAGAAATCAACGACTTCCGAAAGCAACTCACCACCATGAAAGCCCTGCGTGCCCAAAACAAAAAAGAAGAACTGGGTGCCATCCTGAAGTTTGGGAAGCTCTTTGCCGGGAATGTGTGGGATACCTACTTTGATAAATCCTAAATGCTAATTTAAACCTGGCTGCCCGGTCAATTTCTGCACATATTTACCTACAATGTCAAATTCCAGGTTTACGGCATCCCCGGGCTTTAGTGCATGAAAATTTGTATGCTCATAGGTGTAAGGAATAATAGCTACAGTAAACCCGTTGTCCTTAACATTGAAACAGGTAAGGCTGACCCCGTTTATACAAATGGAGCCTTTTTCAACCGTTATATGCCCTGATTTTTCGTCGTACTCAAAATCAAAGAACCAACTGCCATCCTGGGGAAGTATGCGTGTACACTTACCGGTAAGGTCAACATGGCCCTGTACAATATGTCCGTCAAAACGGCCATTGGCAATCATGCAGCGTTCCAGGTTTACTTTGCTGCCAATGGTTAACTTTCCTAAGTTGCTGCGTTGCAATGTTTCCTGAATGGCAGTAACCATGTAGCTGTCTTCCTTTACCGCTGTAACCGTGAGGCACACTCCGTTGTGCGAAACACTCTGGTCAATTTTGAGCTCATTGCTGATGTTACTTTGGAAGGTAAAATGGATATTTGTTCCTTCTTTTTCAATGTTGGTTACTTCAGCGAGGGTTTCTATGATTCCGGTAAACATAATTGCTTAAATTCTAAATGCTAATCCCGGAATTTTTCCGGGACAAAATCCTAAACAAACTTAAATGAACGAAGCATAAAGGTCAAAACATACAGAAAAGTGCCTTGAGAACTATACACAAAAATAGTTTCACTATTTGAGTTTTAATGTTTGATATTATTTAGGATTTAGATTTTCGTGCTTTGAGCTTTGAACAATGAACTATCGCATCAGTGCTTTGGGTACATTCTCGGTATTGTCATACTGCGATAGTGAAATGGCTTCTTTAAAATTATCCTTTGCTTTTTTATCATCTCCCTGGTTTTGGGCAATTCTGCCCAGTCCGGTGTATGCAATGCTTTTTATGTTTTTTGCCCTTTCCGAATCGCATTCGGTACAGGTTGTCAGGGCTTGTTCATACATAGTACGCGCCTCTGCAATTTGGTCATGATACTTTTCCAGTAGCACACCCTTAAAAATCTGGCCTACCATTTTAAAGTGAGGGCGTTCACTATCAAACAGCGGTGGCAATGCTTTTTCAGCTTCCTGGTACTGTTCGGCTTCCAGCAAAGCTTCTACATAATCTGAGCGAAAAATCAGGTTTTTTGGATATTGATTCACCAAATCCCTGGAAACAGGAATGGCTTTTTGTGGAGTCATTTCATACCGCAAATACATGTGTTGCAAATAGAGGCCGGCCTCTGCCTTCATAAAAATGGCTTTTTCCCTGGCTTTCTGTAATTGTTTCAGGCCAAGGGGTTTGTCGCCTTTTTTGAAAAACCAAATAAATGGTTTATACACCGGATGCTTTTCGGGGTAAGCTTCACGGTAATAATTGTACAGGCCGGTAGAAAAGTAGAAATCAGGGTATTTTCCCATTAAATCCATACCGTCTTTCAGGTAATCATAAGCATTTTTTGCTTCAGACGCAGCTTTGAAATAACTGCCTTCTTCTGCGTAAAACATAGCCAGCAACCCATGTACACCCAGAGCGAGGAATTTGGCTTCGGCATTATCTTCGTCCTCATCCAGCATTTTTTCTGAAGCATCCAGTGATTGAAAGAGATACTTTTGCAGGGTTTTGTATTTTTCGGTATCTACATCCAACGGAGCTTCGGCCCAGCGAATATTCAAGGCCTTGAGCATATAATAGGCCGGGTGGCCGGGCATCAGTTTATTTAACTTTTCGGCATATTCCAGGCTTTCTTCTTCCTCCAGATTATACAAATGCTCCACACTTTTGTGGGCAAGCTCGGTCGTCGTTTCCCGGTCAAGAATGTTTTCCTGGGCATAGCCTGTAAAACAGAAAAAAAGGAAAAATATAAAAAGTTTGTTCATGCATGTATCTTTACAAAAAATGAAAGTAAAATGAGCCAGACAGCGCGGTCTCTCACTAATAAAGCGTTTTTCAGATAGAATCTGACATTAATGATAGTTGCTTTTACGGAAACATTACCCAAAGGATACAGGCAAAATTTTGAAGGTTACTTGTATAACCGCGAAACCTTTGTGCCTTTACAGGCAGGTTCACAAATGATGCAACGTACTTTTTATGCAGTTGAACATGCCACAAAATCTGTTGTTGGGAAAATACATTTTTTTGGAAAATACAATGAACGGGAACTCATCTTTCAAAGTCCTGCGAAAAGCCCCTTTGGTTCTTTTGAGTTTTGCCCAAAACTCGATGCCGGTCAGCTTTACGATTTCATACAGTTTATGTTAAAAGCATTGAAAGGAGAGCTACCTTCATCAATTCTCATCCGGCACCATGCGACTGCTTATGCCCCTGTTCATACTGTTTCGCTCAAAGAAATGTTAGGTAATGCGGGGTTTTTAGTCAGTGAATCTGTGCCCAATCATCATATTGCTGTCAATGATTTTCCGCTGGCAGAGAAAATGCATATGATGGAAAAACGAAGGTTGCGAAAATGCCGTAAAGCTGGATTTTTGTTCAGGGAAGAACCTTTGTCCAGGCTTGCTGATGTTTATGACTTTGTATTGCAGTGCAGAAAGGAGCGGGGGTGGGGCTTGTCTATGAGCCGGGAGCATTTACAGAAAACAGTGGCTGTTTTCCCGGATAATTATAAGCTTTTCTCTATAAATGATGGCAACCGCCGGGTAGCTGCTACAGTAGCCATCAAAGTTAATTCCCGCATTTTATATAATTTCTACCCGGCATCTTTGCTTAGTTATCAGGAGTACAGCCCGGCCGTCATGCTGATTGAAGGGCTTTATCAACATTGCCAGGAGCAAAAGATGGAATTGCTGGATTTGGGTACTTCGGCTTCTGAATCCCTTCAGAGGTTTAAAGCACACATGGGAGGGGAGGTTACGGATAAGAACGCGTTTCTTTATCAACTATAGGTATAGTCATCCTTCTTGTTTGGTTAACTATTAAGTGTGGTACAGGCATCTTGCCTGTACAGGCTGGAAGCCTGTACCACAGTGATTAGCCATCTACAGAATTAGTTAATTTTTACTAAACACGGGCAAATGTTTCTTATTAAGAATTATTTTCATAAAAATAAATATTATTTATATATTTAAGAAAATTAAATATAAAATTAACTTTTATGCAATCCAAAGAGTTTATCAGGGGTACGATCAAAACCATTGTGCTGAAGCTTTTGGCAGAAAACAAACGGATGTACGGGTATGAGATCACACAGCGGGTTCAGGAACTTTCCGGTAATGAAATTCAGCTTACGTATGGCGCTTTGTATCCGGTGCTGTATAAAATGGAAGATGAAGGCTTGCTCGTTACCGAATCGGAAGTAGTAGATAACCGGGTGCGCAAATATTATGCATTGACCAAAGAGGGCAATGAAGTAGCCAAAGTAAAAGTTTCAGAACTGAAAAAGTTTACAGACATCATCAAGACGATTCTTTTACCGGCACCAAAACCAAATATGGAAATATGGGGAAGCTAACCCGGGAAGAAATACGGCAAATCAGGAAATACCTGGAACAAAGCGGGCTTTCCTATGCCCAGCTACAAGATGAACTGCTCGACCACCTGATTTGTGATATAGAAGTCTACATGGAACAAGGTTTAACTTTCCGGCAAGCCTGGAAAAAAGTAAATACAGACATACCCGAAAATCAATTCAAAAACATACAAACCGAGACGATGGAAATACTGAATAAAAAAACAGGAGCAGTAAAAATAATGGCATACCTATCATTTTTCTTACTGTTGGCAGCTACCATTTTCAAATTGCTCCATTTAATGGGAACCGGATTGCTCATGCTTTCAGCTTTTGGTTCAGTAGCCATTACTATGTTGCTGGGTTCTTTTAAGGGGGTGCGTGCGAGTAAAAACAAAATTGAGAAATACCTGATATTGTCGCTTGGCGTATTAATTACAACTTTTATTATTTCCATTTTTTTTCAGGTATTGAACTGGCCCGGTGTTACCCAGGTGAGAAATGTATCGGTTTTTGGGCTAATGATTCTAATGCCTGCTATATCTGTTTATCTTTTCTTTTCAAAAAATACGGCACATACTTTTCCTCACTTGATTTTGGCTGATAAGAATAAGAAAATTATTGAAACAGTACTAATTGGGCTTGTAAGTGCTGGTATTGTTGTGAAAATCCCGGTATTGTTAAATCCCACCAATGATGTTTTTGTGCCAATTATTTTGTTGACCCTAGCACTTTTCATTGCCGGATTATATATTTTTATCTTAACCTGGAGGCCTTACGTGAGCACATTGCCAGCCAGGCAAGCAAACGGATTGCCACTTTTGCTGGTGTCGTCTATTGTGGTATTTTTTCTGTTTATGGTAACTGGGGTAAATTGGCAATTATCAGAAGCAGCCAGAATTATCTTACCCTTTAGTTGTGTAATGCTTTTTTCAGCGATGATGTTTGTATATTATTTATCTTATTCACAAGATAACCATCGATATTGGCTGGCGGCTATCAGTTTTCTTTTCATCATTCTCTCAGGAATAAATTTTTGTTATCACATGCAGGTTTTCGATGAAGCTGTATTGGAAGTCATAAAAAGCAGTATTTTTAATTTTGGAGTGCTTACCGGACTGATTTTTTTGTTCATTATTTTTTACAAAAAACCAACTTTCAGGGTTTTTATGCTGTTTATGCTGGCGCATTATATGTATACTTATCCTGTGGTATAGTTTCCGGCGAACATAAAACACCATCTTTCCTCACCCTAAACCCTTTAGATTTCAGCGACAATAAAGCATATGCAGGGACAAAAAT
Organism: Cyclobacteriaceae bacterium; assembly: GCA_965230065.1. GTDB lineage: Bacteria > Bacteroidota > Bacteroidia > Cytophagales > Cyclobacteriaceae. The sequence goes on from OZ245942.1 coordinate 4,002,281, forward strand.
GCTATAACCTAAAGGGGTTTTACCATCTAGTTTCCATAAAATATTTTACTTTGCACCCCAAAAAGAATATTTTCAAATGCAGGAATATCCCCTGGTTTCAGTTATCTGCCTTTGTTACAACCACGGGCAATTTGTGGAAGAAGCTTTGACATCTGTTTTTTCGCAAACCTATCCTAATCTGGAAATTGTTTTGGTAGATGATGCCAGTACCGACGAAAGTGTTGCTCAAATTCAAACAGTTTTAGAGCACTTTTCAAAGGCATCATCATTTCCTGTCAAAACTATTTTTTTACCAGAAAACCTGGGAAACTGTAAAGCTTTTAACCCGGGGCTAGCATTAGCTACCGGAAAATATGTGATTGATTTTGCTACCGATGATGTAATGCTGCCCGAAAGGATTGAAAAACAGGTGCGCTGTTTTGAAAGCCTGGATGAATCCTTCGGTGTGGTTTTCACCGAAGCAGAATATATAGACGAAACCGGCCAGCATTTGTATTTTCATTTTCAGGATAAGTTATCAAAAATGTATCCCGAAAATGTTCCTGCTGGTAATGTGTATGCAAAGCTGCTTTCTACTTACTTTATTTCATCGCCTACCATGATGATGAAGAAAAAGGTATTGGATGCGCTGGGTGGTTACGACGAACAACTCGCCTATGAAGATTTTGACTTTTGGGTAAGGTCGGCCCGCCACTACCAATACGCTTTTCTGGACGAGTGCCTCACAAAAGTGCGTAAAACCGGACGTTCTCTTTCATCTGGTTGGTACCGTGCAGGTGACCCTCAGTTGTATTCTACCTATTTGGTTTGTAAAAAGGCTGTAAAACTGAATAAAACCCAGGAAGACCATCAGGCTCTGGTAAAAAGAATAAAATTTGAAATTCGGCAGGCTGTTTTTTCTGATAACACAAGAGAAGCAGGTTTATTTTTTGATTTGCTCAAAAGGGTAGGAGAGGCCAATGGGAAATATCAATTGATTTACTGGATTTCAAAATTGCCTGTGAAACTAAGCTGGTGGCGAAATTTATATCTGAGGGTGAGGTATTGAATTTAAGAAAAGCTTTGCGGTTCGGTACTTAGGCCAGGGGTTTAGCACAGGCAAGATGCCTACAGTAATTTACTTTTTTCTCCAAAAGCGCATTTCCAGAGAAATACGAGTTGTATCCTCATTTAAGTTGACGGCACCCCCATGCAGCAGATAGGGTGAAAATACCAAAATTTCATTGCGTTTTGGATCAGGGCGGATTGCCTGTAATTCTTTATCAGTCTCAAGTAAGGCAGGCACATTGTATTGTATGCCGTTTACCTTCGCCCCTTTTTCCGTTCTTACGGTTTGGTTTTCGGGCCAGTGGTGGCTGCCCGGCACCAGGGTGAGTGACGAAAGCTCATTACTACCACAAACAGGCACATATATGTTGATACAATCATTGTATTCTGGCAGCCACACATCACGGTGAAACGGATTGTTGTCGTTACTTTGTGGGCGAATAATCCTGAAATGAAAAACCTGTTCTTTCGTATAAGGGTTTAGGTTATGTACTTCTGTTTGGCAAATTTCAGATATTCGTTGTTCTAAAATTTGAACATCAATCGGAAAAAACTGGCTTTGGATAAGCTTGGCATGTTCTACTACCGATAAATGCTGACCATAGTTTTGTATTAATTGATGATATTTTTCTAAAGGAAAGGTAGTATCTGAGGTTAAGTTGCATTTACTTAAAAACTGCCGGATGAGCCTTTCCATTCCTTCCTGGAAATGTTGAAAAGTAGCCTCTTGTAATAGAGAAGTAACTGTATATCCAGGCTGTGCCCACGAGGTTTTGGCAGTAAGGTCATCCTGTTGATGGAGCAATACTGTATTTTCCCCTTTGAAAGCCTTACCTTCTATATCAAAATCAACATTTGTATGGTTAATTTTTACCTTCATTTGTATTAAAACAAAGCCTCCACCACTTTTTTTACAGTTTCCGATTTGCTCATGGTATAAAAATGCAGGCAAGGCACACCAAAAGCTTTCAGCTCTTTGCATTGTTCAATGCACCATGCTATACCCAACTCCCGGGCTTGTTTGTTATCCTTACACTTTTGTACTTCTTTGGAAAGGGCTTCAGGAATATTCAGGTGAAAGAAAGTAGGCAATACCGTAAGGTGTCTGATGGTTGAAAGTGGCTTGATGCCCGGAATAATAGGCACATTTATTTCATGTTCCCTGCATTTCTTCACAAAATCAAAATAGACCTGGTTATCAAAAAACATTTGTGTTACGATAAACTCAGCGCCTAATTCCACCTTTTTTTTCAGGTACATAAAATCCGTATCCAGGTTAGGAGACTCAAAATGCTTTTCGGGATACCCGGCTGCCCCAATACAAAAATTCATAGGCGTGGGTGCTTCCAGGGTATCGTCCAGGTAGATTCCTTTGTTCAGGTTGGTTACTTGCTCAATCAATTCCGTAGCATTGCAATTGCCCTCGGGATGGGGCTTGAAACCCGGTTCAGATTTTATGGGATCACCGCGCAGCAATAATACGTTGTGGATACCGAGGAAGTCCAGTTCAATCAACATGTTTTCGGTATCTTCTTTTGAAAACCCTCCGCAGATGATGTGTGGTACTGCATCCACATTGTATTTATTTTGAATGGCCGCGCAAATACCCACTGTGCCAGGACGCTTCCGAGTAACTACTTTTTTGAGCATACCATTGCCCTGGTCTTTGTAAACATACTCTTCCCGATGATAAGTTACATCAATAAAACTGGGCTTAAACTCCAGCAGTGTCTCAATATGATGAAACAGGGTTTGCAGGTTTTCACCTTTTTTGGGAGGGAGTATCTCAAGAGAAAACAGGGTGTCTGTTGCCTTACGTATATGCTCTGTAACTTTCATTCTGAACAAAATGATGATACTTTTGCTGCAAAGTTATAAGAAATATGTGTTTTAAGTTTGATGTTTCGGGTTTTTAGTTTCAAGTTCAAAACTCAAACTTCAAACTCTAAACCCTAAACCCAAAACATCATCCATGCGCAACCTCAAACTTGCTGCTATTGATATTGGTTCCAATGCGATCCGGATTCAGATAACCAATGTAATTCACTACCAGGATAATATCACGTATAAAAAACTCGAGTATGTACGCTTTCCATTGCGGTTAGGGCAGGATGTATTTAATCAGGCCGAAGAAAACACCGTTCCCCTGATCAGTTCTGAAAGGAGTGAGAAGTTTTTAAAACTCATGCAAGCCTATAAACTATTGATAGACTTATATGAAGTGGACGACTATATGGGCTGTGCCACTTCGGCCATGCGTGAAGCACAAAATGGTCCTGAACTCATAGAAAAAGTAAGGAAGGAATACGGGTTACAATTGGATATCATCAGTGGAAAGGATGAAGCCGAAATGCTGAACAAAGCCCTGGAAGGAGTGATGGATGAAAAGCCGTATTTGCACATTGATGTGGGAGGGGGGAGTACCGAACTGAATGTGTATGTGAACCGGGAAAAAATAGCTTCAGAATCTTTTCCCATTGGGTCAGTGAGACGGTTGATGAAGCGAAAGTCATTGGACAATGTATGGCGTGAAATGCGTGCCTGGATCAAAACACATGTATTAAACAAGGAATTGGGGCGGGTGACAGCGATAGGAACAGGCGGAAACATTGGAAAAATATTTGATATAGCCAATAAGAGGCCCGGAAAGACCCTGGCTATCCACAAAATAAGGCAAGTCCAAAAATTTATTGCCAGCCACACCTGGGAAGAGCGCATCAATAAACTCCAGCTCAATCCCGACCGTGCCGATGTGATTATCCCGGCTTCTGAGATTTACACTTCGGTTATGGACTGGGCTGATGCAACTAAAATTTTGGTGCCGGAAGTAGGCTTGAAAGATGGCATCATGCACGTATTGTATGAGCGGAATGTGCCAAAATTAAAAATGGCAGAAATGTAAATTCTTAAATTAGTTTCATCTCATTGATATACCCTTACATAATCTATGATGTATTCCCTTGGAAATTTTGTAAGGGAAGGATCGCCCCCATTATTACCGCCTATAGCCAGGTTGATGATGATGTAATGGGGTTGTTTCATAGGATTCTTGATATCTCCATGCTGATTGATCGTTTTTTCTACTTCAATGGTATTGAGCAAAATATCATCTACATATAACTTAATGGCTGTTTCGTCCCAATCCATTCTCCAAATGTGAAATTTACTGGCCCAATCCGGGTCGTTGAAGCTTTCAACATCTTTTTTTAAATCATCCCATGTCGTCTTTCCGTCTGGGCCTGCCCAGGCCGCATTGGCCAGGATCATTCCCCTGTAATATTCCATAATATCAATTTCACCACAAGCAGGCCAGGTGCCATTCTCTCCTAAAGTCCAGAAAGCGGGCCACATGCCGGGACTGGTATCAATTTTGGCGCGTATTTCAAACCGGCCATATTGCCAGGTATGCAATCCTTTTGTGCGTAAACTGCTTGAGGTGTATTCAATGAATTTTCGGCTTTCTTTCCAGTTATCACTTTCCGGTTTATAGTTGGGGTTGGGCTTTTTTTCTTTTCTGGCTTCAATGACTAAAAACCCATCTTTGCAAACAGCGTTTTCAGGCTGATACCATTGGTCTTCATTATTTCTTACGAATCCTTTCTCAAAATTCCACTTGCTTTCATCAGGCTTTCCATTTTCCTCAAATTCGTCTTGCCACACTAGCTTGTATGCAGGAGGGGTTGTTTGCATATCATCTGGTACAGGTTGGGCGCATGCCATAAAGCTATTGAAAATCAGGTAATTGCTAATAACTAAGAAAGGTATTTTCATGGATTGGTTTTTTTATTCTATCAATAATATTTTGGAAGTAGTAGACTGATTACTTGTTACATTAATAAAATATGCTCCAGCCCGTAAGGGTGGGATGTCAATAATAAGTTTTTTGTTTTTGGTGGCTTTTTCAAATGCCTTAAAAACCACCGCTCCATTAATAGTTCGTATGCTGATTGTCAGGTGCTGACGGTCAGCGGGTAGTTTTATGTGCAGTGAACTGTTTGCATTTGCAGGGTTCGGATAAATAGAAGTTCCTTCAGATATGATATTTTCATTCACGCCAACCACCTTGTTTTCAAAGTATATTCGTGCATGTTTGAAAGCTTCTTCTCCTACTTCTTCTCCAATCAGCCTTCCGGGTATGTCGTCAACCGGCGGGTGGATGCCTCCCCAAATTCTGGATAAACTACACTGATCGGAAGCATCGGAATACTTTGCCCATTGCAGTATTACATCCGTGCTGGGGCCTTCTTCAAAAACGAGGAATTCATTTTTTTTGGCGATGAATTCGCCCATTCCTCCCGGAAAATATTCATCTCCGGTAAGCAGGGTGAGCACTTTGGCTGCCGCCCGCGAAAAGGTGGAATGCCCTGAGATATACCCGGCAAAAGGAGGTGTTACAAAAGAGGGTCTTTGGTAAGGCCACCAGTTTTCGGCAAGAATCCAACCCACACCGGCCACATCAGTAGTATCTTCAATATAATCGTGACCTTTCCAGGCTAACACTTTGATTTTTCCTGCATTTTCTCCGTCGGCCCCCGCCAAAGGATCGGTGTCATTTACCATTTCAACATATCCATCAATTAATGGGATTCCGTCAGGATGGTAATGTGGCAGGTTTTCATCAGTAGATTGTCCTTTGTCTGCCATGTACCGGATGGCCGATATAGGCCGGATAAAATCATAATACCCTTTGATGCCCCAGGCAGTGATGGCTGCATCGTGCATAGCACCTCCCAACACAAAATAACTTTTAACATCCCATTCCAGTGGGGCTAGAGCTTCTCCTTCTCCCTGGAATTTTTTCTCCAAAAGCGGATGGTCATTCACATAATTCAGGATGGTGAACCAATGTCCGGGTGGGGTTTCAGAGTCTGGTCCATCAGCCCAAAACTCAGCCAGAACCCGGGTGTAGTCCCCTCTTGGAACAATTTGGGGCGCATAAGGCTGATTGGTTTTTGGGTTCAATGCATATCCCTGGCTGGGATCTCCTCCTTCCAGTTTGTTGTAGAAATCCTTGAGTCCTGAGATAGTTTTGGGAAATTCGTCTATATTCAAATTGCCAATGTGGCCTGGGGAGATATCCCAAAGTATACCATCTGATGGGTCAAGGTGAGAAGACCAGTTGGCTACCAAACTGAAGTTCCATTTATAGTCGTACGACATGTCATTACTTTCCGGATCTACATAGCAAGGGTCACCGGGGTCATGATATACCCAATACGCTATTCCATCTCTTTGATGGACGGAGAGGTCTTCTTCTTTCAGGGAAAAAGGCACTACCTTGCCCCACTCTGCACCCAAAAACGCAGGTACGCCTCCCATTACTTCATTTCCGGATTGGTCAATAAAAGTTTCGAAGGCCAGGGGCTGCCACCTGTTTGGGTCATTAATATCCTGACTCCCTGCCTTCTTGAGTGACAAAGGTGCGTTGACCGGCTCATATTCAATATTCTGATAACCGCCTCCCTCATTGGCCCCATCCTGTATTCCGAATTCAATAATTTTGGCTGCGATATAATTGCCCAATGCAGCGGGTTTTCCGGAGGTATAGTCTTCACTGGTATAGTCCTGGGCATACCCCAAAGAATCCATCAGGTGCTCGATGTTCATAAAGGTTTCTTCCCACCCCGGACTGTTGCGAAAGCGGAACTTGATAAGTCGGTAACAGACGTAACTAATGGCTTCCTCCCGGGCCGATAAAACATCAGAAGAAGGGGCGGCCCCATCAAAAGGAAAGGCATATTCTCCATGTTCATTTCCTAAAAAATAGGGAGTTGCCGTGGAAGAATACGCTGCCCAGGCATCATAAGCTCCTGCCGATATATGAAACAAGTTACGTGCATGAACGGTAGGCCTGGCAAAATCATTCCGAATGGCTTCCAGAAGTGCTTCATTCCAAAGACGGGCTACGGAATGTTGGGCAAAGGAAAGTCCACTGCTCATGAATAAGCCGATTAGCAGTAAATATCCTTTTTTCATGCAATCTTTCTGTTATTTCTTAACAAACCTGTATAAACCAATTTCATTTCCAATAGATATTTTCATGATATAAATACCCGGTTGCAATGATTGGGGAGCATTCCAAAGAATGGTTTTATCCTCTATATCTTTTCTGTTCACCTGTAATTGGTCTATTAACTTGCCGTTCGTGCTATACACTTCAAGCAGCGTTAACCCTTTCATAGGCAAACTTTCTATGTTAATCTTAAGTGAGTTATTGTTAATTGGATTAGGATAAAGTGTGAGGGAGGAAGATGACAATGGGGATTCTAAACCCGTTATTACAGCCTGGTCTACCGTGATTAACTGATTGGCTGCCACTTCATATATTGTTTGTGAGCCTCCACCCATCCAGCGAACTTTCAGCGAATCTACATTTGTGGTTTGCCCCAACCCGAAATGGGCAAGCGTACTGCTTTGAGATTCATGGCTGGAACCTCCGTCAATTTCCCTAATGAGCTTTTTGTCATTGACATATACTTCTACCCTCGATCCAATGCCATTTTTGTCAACCGTCTGTCCCAGCAGTTTTACTTTTAGCCAATTATTACCAGTAGCCTCATTTCTAAAAAGCCTGACTCCCTGGGTTTCTACCACATATCCGGGATCCTGGTACTGCGACTGGTTGACTACCAGTATATCAAGGTCGCCATCATTGTCATAATCAAAGGTTACAGCGCCCCTGCCAATGGATGGGTCAGAAAGGCCGGAAGAAAGGCTATTCAATACAAACTGTCCATTGATATTTTCTAATAACAGATTGGGGTTGGGTAAAATACTGGGATTGAGACAGCCATTGGCAATATACAGGTCAGGATCCATATCATTGTCATAATCAAAAAAAATAGCGCCCCAGCTAATGGCAGGGACTCCCTGTCCTTCTTTTGTATAGAGCACAGGATGGGAAGTGCCTACTTGTTTTGTTTTTTCAAGAAATGGCTCGTTTTCTTTTCCCTGATTTTCTAAAAAAGGACTGGAAGAAATGTTTGAGATAAAATAGTCCATCCACCCATCGAGGTTATAATCGCCTATGCCTACACCCATGGCATTCATGGCAATGTCAAAGCCCATGGCCTCACTAACATCGGTAAAAGCTTTTTCAGGGTATTTATTTCTGTACAAAAGATTGGGCGTAGCCCGGTTCCCAAAATCATTGATGACCATCAGGTCAAGATCACCATCATTATCATAATCGGTAAAAACGCCTCCAAAACCCAATCCGGTATGATCCATACCATACATGTCGCTGGCCTCGGTGAAGCTGCTACCGTTATTATTGAGATAGATAAGGTCAGGGGCAGGAGCCTGTTGGCCTTCGGTGAGCACACCGCTGTAATCATCCAGTTTGCCCTTAAATTTATCAAAGTAATTGCCTACGAATAAGTCAGGAAAGCCATCTTTGTTCACATCGCCAAAGGCGGCACCCGTAGAAAAGGTGATGTCATTCAATCCGTAGCTTTTCGTTTTATTGATGAATTTTCCATTACCATCATTTATAAAAAGGAAATTGGCCGCAGCCGTAAACCTATCGTAATTCACAGAGGCAATAGTAGTAATAAAAATATCTGTGTATCCATCTTTATTTACATCGGCACAAACAGCACCCTGGGTAACTACCGTATCTAAATCTGAAAATCCGGATTCATCAATAACATTTGTAAATGTGCCGTTCCCATTGTTTTTGTAGAGGGCATCTTTACCACTGCCACCGGCAATGAATACATCTTCCAAGCCATCATTGTCAAAATCCAGTACTGCGGCACCGCCTCCGAAAGTCCCCTGAAATACCTGGAAGTAATGATTGATGCCTGCTTCTTCTGTTACATCTGTGAACAGACTTTGGGCAAGCAAAACTGATGAAAACAGGCTGAAAAATAAGCTTGGAATAATTCTTTTCATACAAAACAATTGGCGTTAGTATTTGCTTTAATTGCAGGCAAATATATTTTTTCGGATGCAAAATACTGTGGTACAGGCATCTTGCCTACGCGGCCCGGCCTGTACAGGCGAGACGCCCAATGTCGTCAACTTAAGCTCGTCCCCAAGGATGTGGGCTGTGAGGACCGGGCCACGGCGGCACAGCCCATGGGGAGGGAAAAAAGGAACGCTGCTGATATGAAATTACCAACAGCATTCCTTTCTAAATCATTCCTTAATAACCCGGATTCTGCTCAATATTAGAATCTCCGTCTATAACAGATTGGGGAATGGGCCACAGATAATTTTTTGAAGGATCAAACTGCCGGTTTTCAAGGGAGGGTACTGAGGGAATCACTTCTTCAGCAGTTCTCCATCGGAGGAGGTCAAAGTACCGGGTACCCTCCATGGCAAACTCTACCCTTCTTTCGTGCCTGATTTCTTTTCTCATTTCTTCTTTTGTAAGCCCTTCCGGAAAATCGGGCATCATAGCACGGCTTCTCACTTTATTCACTGCTGCATATACAGAAGCATCCGGGCCTACCGCCTCGTTTTGCGCTTCAGCGTACATCAGTAGTACATCGGCATACCTTAACAGTACCAAATCTACCGGGCTGTTGGAAGTTCCGGTGTTGCCTGTTTCAGAGACCCACTTCCGGCTTCTCATTTTAATGGCATCCGGATTGGTTACTTCACTGCCATTCACGGTAAAATGCTCAACAGGGTCAAGTACCAGACCCCGGTAAGTATCGCCGGGGAAGAAGAACGTCCATCGCAACCGGGGGTCACGGTTGGTCAGTATATCATCCGGGTCATAAAGAGGGGATGTACTGATGGGTTGCCCGTCTGTCATGTAATAATCATCCACCAAGTCACGGGTATAGGTGAAAGAACCCCATCCATTACCGGGTTCACCAGTACCTGGTGCATAATGGACTTGCAAGAAGCTGCCTTCCCCTCCGGCATCGGTGAGGTACTGAATGCTGAAAAATATTTCCTTGCTGTCTTCATTTGTACCCCTGAATAAACCTTCATAATCTTCGTCCAGGGCAATTTCTGCACCTTCAGCATCTATGATCTGTTTGAAGGTAGCGGCTGCTTCTGCCCATTGCTCGTTATAAAGTAAAACCTTGCCTTTAAGTGCCAATGCTGCCTGTTTGGTTGGGCGGCCAATTTGTCCGTTGTTAGGAATATAATCCAGGTTTTCAGCAGCGAAGTCTAAATCCTCCATGATCAACTGGATTACTTCTTCTTTGGTATTTCGTGTAAGGTCTACCGCTTCTTCGTTGGTCAACAAGCGAGTAACGATAGGTACGCCACCATAAACTGCTACCATGTCAGAATAGACAAACCCTCTTAAAAACCGTAATTCTGCCAGCCACTTGTTAGCATTTTCCTCAGGCATATCTACAGTATTGGATTCAATAATTTCTATCATGTTATTGATTCTTGCCAGTGCCTGATAACCATAGGTGTACTTCCAGGCTACTATACTTCCTGTGGTAGGACTCATAGTCCCTCTGGCAATGGCCGAAAAGCCATATTCCCAGTCACAGCAGAGTACTGCATTATCTGTAGCAACATCAAAGTGGGGCTGCACATGTACAAAGGCACCTCCCCAAATATCTCCCTGAAATATAGAATATACCCCATTGATTCCGGTAACAATGTCTTGTTCCGTTTTGAAAAAGCCTTCTGCAGAAGCTGATCCTACAGGCTCTTTGTCTAAAATATCATCATTACAACCTCCTGATAAAACAATCAGAATTAGTGATAGTGCGAATAAATATATGTTAGCTTTCATCTGTTTTATGTTTTATCTTAAAATTTGATGTTCAACCCTCCGGTAATAATTCTTAAATTAGGATATGAATTGGTGCCCCGGTCAGCTCCCGGAGGACGCTCAGGGTCCAGATAGGGAAAGTCTGTGACCGTAAACAGGTTACTTCCATTGGCATAAACCCTGATGCTTTGGATAAAAATATTATCCAGAATCCGTTGCGGTAGGGTATATCCGATTTGCAGGTTTTTCATCCGTAAATAACTTCTGTCAAACATCCAGAAGGTATTGTTGGTGCTGTTGCTGGGGCCTGTAGAAACGTACATCCTGGGCATTGAGCCATCGGGGTTGTCAGGCGTCCACCGGTCTACCCACCTTGCCTGTAAGCCGGAGGTATTGAAAAAGGGAGCGGCCAGTTCTTCACTGGAGTATCCGTTAAAGTCTGCGGCTCCCTGAAACAGGGCAAAAAGGTCAAAACCTTTGTAGGCAAGTCGGAAATTAAACCCATAAGACCATACCGGGTTTTGGTGGCCAATCACCTTTCGGTCGTCCGGTGTAATAACTCCATCAGGTACGCCTTCGGGGCCGCTGATATCAGCCAGCCACACATCACCCACTCCATAATTGGGGTCCAGCCCGGAATGATCCGCAGCATTGTTAAATTCTTCCTCGGTTCGGAAAATACCTACTGCCTGGTATCCGAAATAACTATTAATGGGCGAACCGGGTTCAATGATCGTTCTTCCGTCAATGGCCCGGTCACTACCATCATTGGGAATGGTGGGGTTAAGTTCTTCTACCGTGCTTTTCACATGCGTAACATTTCCACTCACAGAAAGGTTGAAGTCGCCAAAGTTGTCATTATAGGTCAAACCCAACTCCCAGCCTTCATTTTTCACTTCTGCGGCATTTGAGATTTGGGAACTGAAACCTGTGGTAATTTCTGAGGGAAGGTCGTACAGGATATTGCTCGTATTTCTGATAAAGTAATCGGCTTCCACTTCGATTTTTGAGTTAAACAGTCCCAGGTTAAGCCCAATATCACTCATAGCAGTCGATTCCCAGGTAAGTTCGGCATTCCCCTGGTCTGTGAGGGCAACCCCCGGCACCAAGGTGCCTCCAAAAGAATATGCCTGGGTGAGCGAGAGGCTTTTTGCAAAGCGGAAATCCCCTATATTCTGATTGCCCAATTTACCCCAGGAGACTCTAAATTTCAGAAAATCTACTGCATTTACATTGTCAAAGAAACCTTCTTCAGAAACGACCCATCCGGCAGAAAAAGAAGGGAATGCACCCCACTTGTCATTTAAAAACCGTGAGGTGCCATCATACCTTAAATTGGCTTCAAATAAATACTTTTCCTGAAAATTGTAATTCAGCCGTCCAAAATAAGACTGTAACGCCCATGTAGTTCCCCCCTCATCATTGGCAGCCGTGGAGGCATCGCCGGAAGATAGCGTTTTTACAGAGTTTGATATTTGACCGCTTCGTGATGTATTAAACCAATCACTGTTATGTTCTTCCTGGTTGAAACCTATTAGTGCTTTAAAATTGTGGGGACCAAAGCTCTTGTCATAAGAAGCCTGTAACCAGGTGGTAACATTCAGTGCCTGATTTGCGGAACGGCTTCTTCCCCTCAAAGGGGCAATCTCTGTAACATTTCCGGTAACAATATCATAGATTTCTACCAGGTTGTTAAAAGTAGCTTCATTTTCAGTTCTATAATTTACGGCTGCCGTACCTTTCACATTGAGCCCTTCAATGATTTCATAGTTTAGGTAAACGTTTCCTAACATATCATAGCTGAGTTCATTATATTCACGGGAGGCGGCAATGGCCATGGGGTTGGCGCGTCCGGCCAGGCCCAGGGGTGAAGCAAACCGCCCCTGATCATCATAAGGAGTATTGAAAGGAAGGCCCTGTATGGCAAGTCCTGCTACATTCCCATCCCCAAGGACATTATCCCCCGGTGCATTAATTTCCCCCCTGATTAATGAAAGGCTCGTTCCAATGCGGACTTTATCATTTACGTACGTGTCAAGGTTAAACCTGGAGTTATACCGTTTAAAAGTAGAATTGGGGATGGTACCATCCTGGTCAAGATAACCCAGTGAAAACCTGAAGTTCGTTTTTTCAGATCCTCCGGAAACACTAATGTTATGTTGCTGAATCAGCCCTTTTTTGAATACCACATCAATCCAGTCGGTATTGATGCCTCTTTGGCGAAATCCTTCAATTTCTTCAGGAGAGTATTTTGGCGGGTTTCCAAAGTTGGCCTGCCCTTCATTCCATAATTCGGCAAACTGTACCGAGTTGGTGACCATTTCGGGCAAACGGATGGTTTCAGAAGAGCCCACATACCCATTGTAATCAAAGGTAATCCGGTCGCCCCTGCTACCTCTTTTGGTAGTAACCAGCACTACGCCATTGGCAGCTCGTGAACCGTAGATAGCGGCGGAAGCAGCATCTTTCAAGACGGTAACAGTTTCTATGTCATCCGGGTTAATATTGTTGAGGGGTGCTTCAATGCCGTCTACCAGCACCAAAGGGTCAGAGTTGTTCAGGGTGCCAATGCCCCGGATATTAATTTGCACATTATCACGGCCCGCCTGACCTGAATTCTGGTTGACATATACGCCCGAAACAGTTCCCTGCAAGGCGGTGGCCGCGGAAGTGATAGGCCGGTTGGCGATTTCTTTTTCACCCACACTGGATACAGAACCTGTGAGGTTGGCTTTTTTCTGGGTGCCGTACCCAACTACCACTACTTCTTGCAGCGTAGCGATATCCGGAGAGAGGGTAATATCGATCTGGCTTCTGCCGTTCACCGTTATTTCCTGGGTAAGATAACCCACAAAGCTGAATACCAAAACCCCATCTTCTGCTACATTCAGGGAATATTTGCCATCTACATCGGTTACAGTACCATTTGTAGTTCCTTTTTCCACAATAGATACGCCTGGGATACTATTCCCTTCATCATCTTTAACGGTACCGGAAACGATGGCTTCAATGACTGATATTTCATTAACTTCACTTTTTACCGAGACTGGCTTTTTATTTACATGAATATTTCCATTCACTCTTTTAAACATAAAGTCAGAGTTCATTGAAATATCTTCCAGCACAGTGCCTAAGGATTGGTTGTCGGCTGTAACCGTAATTAACTTTTTGGATAAGCTTTTACGGTTATAGGTAAAATTGATACTGGATTGTTTTTCCAGGGCAGAAAATACTTTGCTGTATTCCTCATTTTCTACATCTATGGAAACATACATGTCATAAATACTCTTCCATTGGGCGTTGGCATCTTCAGCTTTCAGCAATGTGATGAACAAGGCTTGCAATAAAAAAACATATATGAATAACCTAGACATCCACAATATTTTACGGAGTAAATATTTTTTCATAATTTTAATAGTTGTTTTGGTTGTACAATGGACTAAGACAGCTTCCAACAGGATACCTTGGAACGTTCTGTGTTGGAATTACCTAGTGCTAGGCCGGGCGCAAGCCTGGCCTTTAGCTTGAATCAAAATCGATGATTAAGTGGCCTATTCTCATATTTATTCAGTTGTTAAGTAGACTTTTTTATTCTCTATTTTGAATTGAAACCTGCTGATAGAAGTGTACTGTAAGCCTTCTAATACATTCTCAAGACTTGAACCCCGAAACTTCCCGGAAAAATCACCGCGCAAGCGCACACTTTCATCTATCACAAACTTTACCCCGTACCATTTTTCAAGTTCCTCAAATACCTGGGGCAATGGCATTTTATTAAAATTCAGGATATCGTTTTGCCATGCCAACACTGCATCTGGATCATAAGCCTGCTTGGAAATTTTCCGTTTGGATTTGTCAAAAACACCCATTTCATTGGGTAGCAGCATGATTGAGGTGTCTGCTGGCTGCCGTACTTCAACCTTTCCAGTTACTACTGCTACATTTATTTCACCTTCGTTGGAATAGGAGCGCAAATTGAAAGAAGTACCCAACACTTTTGTGAAAACCCCGTCTGATTCAATGATGAAAGGCTTGCTGCTGTTTTTGACTACCTCAAAAAAACCTTCACCCGAAAAATGCACCTCTCTTTTATTGTCTGAAAACTCAGCCGGATAAGAAATTTTGCTATCTGAGTTTAATTTAACTATCGTTCCGTCTGGTAAGCTAACAGTAAGTTTCTGCCCATACTCCGTCTGCTTTTCTATGATAGTCTGTAAGGTTGGCAACTCCTTTTGCTCTAACCAATTAAATCCGGCATAGGAAATAATAAGTAAGAGCAAACTGGCAGCTACGCCCCAGTAGATGAACCTATTCTTCCCTTTCACAGAGGCTGTTTTGTGGAGGCTCTTATATTGGATATTTTCTTTAAGCTGATCGAGTGCTTCCTGATTTAATGCATATTCCTTATCTAATTTGATAGCCTTTACAAATTGGGCGGCAAGGTTTACATTTTGTTGCTGACCAGGGTTTTTTCTGAGATACTCACTCCAATGGTTGTCTGGTATGTTTGTGCCAGACTTTGCCCACTGTATGAAAGACTCGTCTTGTATTAATTCTTTGACAGTGAAAATTTTTCCTGATTTCATGGATGTGCAGTACGTACACATCTAAAAGGGTAAAAGCCATTGATTTACCGCATGTCTTGAAAATATTTATATATTAACTAAATATTTTAAGATAATATTGATGATATGACATTAATTAAATCAACTAATTGAAATATTAGCAAAGGTATAAAGCGGCTTTACTCTTAGGGGGTGAGAAATTCAGACAATGCTTCAATACCCCTTTGAATAAGTTCCCTTGCGCTATTGATGCGTGAAAATTCAAACAATTCGGCGATTTGGGTATAAGTCATCCCTTCATAATAAAAGAGAAATATTGCTTCTCTTTGCAGAAGTGTCAGTTGGTGAAGAGCTTTATTAAGTTGGTGTGTTCTCTCAGCATCCAATAAACTGTTCATCCACTCAACTTCATGTGATAGTGTAATACCTAACTGAATTTCTTTCACATCAGTGAGGCTGCTCATTTTGTTTGCTTTTTTTAAAGCCCTGAAAAGTCTTCTTCTAAATGATTTGAGCAGGTAAAATTTGATGGAATCTGTTTCCCCCAGCCTGTTTCCTCGCTCCCTCAGATCAACAAACAAATCCTGAATGCAATCTTTTACCAGATCCATATTTTGGGTGAATTGTCGCCCATAATTATAAAGGTGATTGGCATTATCAGCATAAATAAGCTCAAAGGCAGTTTGATCTCCTTTTTTGAAATCTTCCCACAGCCTGCTTTCATCCACTTTGGCAGGCTTCCTGAGCATTTTTTTTTCATGAGAGATATCTGCATCCGACATCACTGACGAATTTGCTTCCCATATATGAAATGCGTGTGAATCCCCCATTGGATTTATTATACGAGGCTAGTTACTTAAGCTTTATCTGGAATAAACTCCTCTTATTGGTTTTATAGATACATTTGTAATACTAATATTGTAAAATATTATTAATTCTCGATAAGAAAAAATAATTCCGTAAAATAATAATCATAGAAAATGCATAAAAAAATAGCCATCCTTGGCGGAGGAAACCTCGGACAAGCCATTGCCCTGGGACTGGTAAGCACCAGTGAATATAAGCCAGCAGACATCATCGTTACCCGCAGGAAACTGCACGGAATGGAGGCACTGGAAAAAAAAGGAATTGGCCTGACAACAGATAATGCAGATGCCGTTCAAGATGCCGGCCTGGTTTTATTGTGTGTACAACCACGGCAGGTTCCTGATCTGTTGCATGAAATCAAAGCTTTTTTGAGTGCAGAGCGTCATGTATTGGTTTCTACTGTTACCGGAGTGAAAATCCAGGAGATAGAAGCCGTGGTAGGGGAGCAGTTTCCCATTGTGCGTGCCATGCCCAACACGGCTATTGCCATCCGGGAATCTATGACAACGATTGCTGCTAAAAATACAGCCTCGGAAAAGTTACAGCAGGTACAAGCTATTTTTGATGTAATGGGGCAAACCCTCATCATTGATGAAGAACTTATGGCGGCTGCTACGGTGCTGGGGGCCAGTGGTATTGCTTTTTGCCTTCGGTATATCCGTGCCGTGGCCCAGGGTGGTATTCAGATGGGTTTCCATGCCGAAGAAGCCCAGGCCATCGCAGTACAAACCTGCCGGGGGGCTGCTTCCTTACTTCTTCAAGCCGGAAATCACCCTGAAATGGAAATTGACAAAGTGACCACACCCCAGGGCTGTACCATTGCCGGGCTCAACGAAATGGAGCACAATGGGTTAAGTTCCGCCGTTATTAAGGGTATTGTTGCTTCATTTGACCGGATTGCCAATATCAAATAAACACCAGGCTGGAGACTTCGGAAGTTTAGGAAATCTAAGCAAATGAGGTGCTTGGGCATCCAAAGCTTCCGAAGTCTTTCAGTATTTAAGCTTATCTCACAATTTCCAAATAACCGGTTCGGGATTTAGAGCCATCTTTCTTTTCAATGATGTAAAAGTAAGTACCATCCGGTAATTCTTTACCACCTACATAGACCCCCTGGTTACCATAACCTTCAAAGAAAATGCTGTGGTTGTCGTATCCTGTGGCTTCATATACGAGTGTGCCCGCCCTATTGAAAATTTTCACATGGTTGGTGGGATAGTCCTCAATACAACCGATCTCGAAAATATCATTATCTCCATCTCCGTTGGGTGAGACTCCATTATAAACATTAATGTCATTGCCTATTTGAGCCATACCATTTACTGTACAACCATTAGAACCAATTATATCAACCGGGTAGGCACCAACGGGTAAGTCTGAAACTTCAGGTAACCTGCTAATTATGTCCCTCCCAAGGGGAGAATACCAAATAACCTGGTCTACAGTTAAATTATTTACACTTGTTTCTATCCTGGCCATTCCATTTTCTTCTTCACAAAGAGCCGGGTCAACAGATACAGTGAATTCCGGCAGGAATGTTTGGTCAGTAATTGTAAAATATGCAGGTTCAGAGGTACAACCGGTTTTTCTGTCTGTAGCCGTTACATAATAATCACCTGAGGTTAGATTCTCAACAGAATGATTAACAGAGGTAGATATAAGGTTGTCATTGGCTGCATACCAATGAAAGAAATGCCTGATGACCTCCCCGTTCACCGAGGCCGTGGCAGCACCGTCCGGAACGTCACATCTGGTCATATCTGAAAGTACGGTAACATCCGGCACAGGTACTTCCTGAATTTCGGCTGTGACCACTGCAGAAGTTTCAGCCATACAACCAGTTATTATGTTTAACGCTTGTACCTGATATGAAGAAGCCGACAGGTTGGCAGCGGAGGGGCCAATATTAACCAGGCTGTTATTTTCATCGTACCAGGCGAATTTGAATCCATCTACTTGTCCGTCTGCCGATGCTCTAAGTTCTCCATTCGGACGGTTAGGGTCACAATTAGTCAGTGGTGATCTTTGGAAAACTTCAATCTCGGGAAGTACAGTTGCGTCCAATACTTCTACTGTTACCGGTGTGGAAATACACGTATTAATTCTCCTGTCGGTAACCCGTACGGTGTAAAACCCGGATCAAGGTTATCCCACACTTCACCCGTATGATCAGCCTGGCTTTTCACTTCTGTGCCCTCAAACCACTCATAGGAGTACGTACTCGTTGGGTTGCTCACATAAGCTACCACCGTACCGTTGCCATTATTTTCCCCGCAGTAAGTAGAAGGTGCACTGGAACTGGCAACTTCAGGGATGCGAATGTCTTCATTTACAAAAAAGCTGGTTTCATTGGTGCAACCTGTTTGTTGATTTTCTACCCAAACCGAATAATGTCCAGCTCCCAAACCACGAATGATGGCATCTGTAGAATCATTCATTATGTAAGTTGAATCAGTACCTTTTCCAGTGAACCATTGGTATCTGTAGGTATCTTGTGTATAATCAGTTTCATATACATTTACCGCCAGTATTCCATTCAGTAAAATCGTAGGGTCACATGAATTCTGGTCTTGTGACTGGGCTAAATCTAAATCAACTACCGGAGATGTTGAGAGGTTTTCTATATCTACTTGTACTACTTCGGAATTCATCATCAGGTTTTTGTCATATGCAACCATGTAGTAATTTTCATCTGCATCTAAACTATCATAAATCAAAGTACCCGTAAGGGCGCCATCCACAGTAAAGGTAGTATCGCCGGGATAACCTCCTGTATACAGTGAAAAAGTATAATCTGATACATTGGCGGCAACAGCATTCACAGTAATATTATCCACTTCAATACCACCATCCGGGAAGCAAATGGTTTGGGGTAAGCCGGTGTATGCTGCCAGTATTTCGGGCATGCCCAGGCGGAGGAAATAAGTGGCTGCGCTGCTGCAATTTGTTACATTATTGGTTACTTCCAGCACATACAGGCCGGAATCGAGCTGGGAGGCCGAAGATGCCATGCTTATCTCCGCACCCGGATTATAGTCATCGTTGTCATACCAGGCATAACCGTAATTAAAGCCATTGGCCGTTGAATCCAGCGGATTATTAGGGTGTTCTGCAATCAAAGCAGCCAGTTCTCCCGTCCAGGTAGCCGGATCAGGATTGATGCTCATTTGCTTACTGATTTCATCAATGCTTACGATAGGATTTTTACTGACATCCTTGATATTTACTGAAAAAGGAAGAGAAATACAGCCGTCTGTACCCGTGTTATGTCCACGAACAAAATAGGTGCCCATACCCAAATCGTTAAAGCTATTGGTAGCCGCAGTATCAATGCTGGCAGCAGCAGGATCCTGGTACAAATAGAAGTCATAATTGGTTAAACTGGCCGGTTGCGTTCCGTTAAATGTATCTTCCTCTGTTGCCTGATCCACGGTGATAGTTCCATTAGGGGAACAAATGGTTTGTGGGGCGGATGAAAGGGCAAGGTCAATTTTTCTGTTTCCACCATTGAGTGTGATGGTTTTGGTGGATTCACAGTTATCCCCGGTGCCATCGGTATCAATCACTTTTACGGTGTAAGTTCCCTTCAGTAAGCTAGATGCATCCGCTGTAAGGCTGATGTCTGCACCTGTTGTGTCTGCACCCACAAACCACTTGTACGAGAAAGCTGTGGTCGCACCGTCTTTAGGGTCCGAACCCACAGCAGTGAGTTCCCCGGTTGGGTTGACGCCATCACAGCTAAAATCGGGCTGGATGAGGGAAATATTAATTTCCGGATCTTCACTTACATCATTGATGGTGATATCAAATGGTAATGATTCACAGTTATCAGTACCTCTACTCGTTCCTTTCACATGATATTCGCCGGGGGCAAGCCCGATAAATGAAGTGGATGCTCCCAGAACAGAAATGGCATTGTTGGGGTCTGAATCAAAAAGCTGAAAGTCGTAATTAACGAGGTTTACTAATACAGTACCATTATAAGCATCTGTTTCTGTAACCTCTATCGTCGTAATTGCTCCTACATCTGGAGCACAACGATCCTGGTCAGAAGAGATCATGGATAACGTTTGTGTTCTCTTTAGCCTATTAATTGTAAATGTTTTGGAACTGTAACACCC
Source organism: Cyclobacteriaceae bacterium (assembly GCA_965230065.1). Classification (GTDB taxonomy): domain Bacteria; phylum Bacteroidota; class Bacteroidia; order Cytophagales; family Cyclobacteriaceae. The sequence continues at coordinate 4,022,578 of OZ245942.1, forward strand.
TTCGCCTGTGCCATCTGTATCTGTTACCCTTACCGTGTATTGTCCAGAATCCAGGGCAAATGTATGGGCCGGATTGACTGCATCAATATTAGCTGCCGGAATTGGAGTAACTGTGTTATTTCCTATAAACCATGTATATGTAAAATTAGTAGTATCTCCACTCACTGGGTCTTCTGCAGAGGCGAGCAGCTCTCCCGTAGCAGCTCCACCTGCACAACTGAAATCGGGGCTGGTGAGGGAAATAGCCGGAACGGGATCCTGGCTCACGTCGTCTACAATAGTTTGTGCCGGACTTGAGCTACAATCGGTAGCGGTGTTGGTGGCTACCAGGTAGTACGTATCAGCAGGAAGGTCGCCGAAAGGATCAGCGTTGGTACCGCTGCCCGAGTAAGCAAAGCCCGGAGAGGCATAACTGTCATCCAGTATAGTGAAATTGTAGGTTCCCAGTGCAGCTACAGGCGTACCGTCTTCCTGTACCTCCTCAACGCTTATTTCCCCATTGGCCGGATTGCACTGATTTTGGTCTACAATGTCTGTGTCCGTAATGGCAATGGTTTTGAGTTGTTTGCTGAGGTTTACACTTTTTGTAGATACACAGCCATTTCCATCTCCATCGTTATCGGTAACTTGTACCGTATAGGTGCCTGCAGATAGCGTATTGGCTGTTGCCGTGTTGGACAAAAGGGCCCCGCCAGTACCTGTGCCCGCATACCAGGCAAAAGAGAAATTACTTTGGGTATTGTCTCCATCCCCATCTCCAACAGCTAATGCACTCAGTTCTCCGGTACCCGTGGCATTACAGCTAAAGTCAGGGGTGTCTTCTGAAATCGTGATCGTTGGTGAGGTTATATCTATACCTATTGTTGCTGGTTCTTGAGCTACCCAGCAAAAAGGAGCTAGTAATTCTTTCACTGCAATGGTATAGTTTCCATCAGGAAGGTTAGTGAATGTATGGTTTGTATCAGTGGCATTGGCAGGTGTCCAAGAGTCTATTTGTCCACCAAGTAATAAAGTAGGGCTTGATCCTTCAAAAACAAGCACCTGGTAACTGGTTAAGCCAAAAAGTGTTGAGGGTTGAGTTTCTAATTTTATCTCAACTTCCCCATCGTCATTAATACATCCTGTAGTATTGGTGATGTTTTCTATGGTTAATAGCGGTGGATCAGCCGGAGGTAAATAAAATGTATCTGCTACAGAACAATTGGTTTCTTTATCTAAAGTCTCGATGATGTAATAAGAAGTAGATAAATTAACCCTCTCCGATGAAAAATCAGTATCAGTTCCACCGAATGCTAATACTGGTAATGGCAGTCCAGTTACATCATCTATTCTCGACCAGGTAAATGTATATCCTGCACCACTTGGAGATGCATTGGTAGATGAGCTGGCACTAATATTTAACACCCCATCGCCCCCTAGAAGAGGATCACATGATGAAGGTGGGTTTTGATTTATTACAATATTTATCTGAGGGTCTCGCTCAATAGTTATAGCAAAAGGCGCTGAAGTACACTTTGTAAAGTCATCTTCCACAATCATTTCATAATTTCCATCAATCAAACTGGTAAAATTGGCAGTACCGGTAGTATTTGAAATTGTAGTGATATTACCCGAAGCCAGTTCCTCTAAATGAAAATGGTAGGTTCTGGGGTTAGTATTAGCCGGGGGTATCATTTCTATCCCACTTACAAGTGTAAATTCAGCGGAACCATTCCCAACATTACAGTTAGTGGTTGGAGTAGTACTTACTGTATCTACAATAGGCGGAGAAGCCGGAAAAGCATTCACTGTTTCATAAACTACTATTGGGCAGGCTGTGCTGGTTTCGGTTAAGCGTAAGGCATACGTTTGGGTGATCAGGCTGCTGGCAATTGTGCCATCGGGGTTTATATTGGCTGGGTTTACAGCGGCTCCGCTTGTATTGTTTTCAAACCACTCAAAAGTGTAATCTGTCGCTGCCCCAGTGAAGCCGGAAGCAATGATGATACCATTGGGGTTGGCTACCGGATCGCAGGAAGTATTATGGGTAACAGCCAAAGAAGCGGTAGGCTTGGGGGCAATGTCTTGTACCGTAATAGTTTCTGCATTGTCTGCCACACAACCAAGGTTGGAAGTTACGAGTACTTCATAATCCCCGGGAGGAATATTGGAAAGTGTTTCAGAAGTTTCAGCCAAAACCGTGCTGGTGGCCACTTGTGTCCACTGGAAGGTATACCCATCGGCCGAAGTCATTCCCCCGTCAGCGGTTACCGCAATGCTGCTACCCCAGGGATCGGCACAGCGGTTGGCATGGACCACATTAATTGTAGCATCAATCACTGGTTTAACAGGGTTATCCGGCAAGTTGATAAACGCCAGGTTTTGGCACTGGGAAGTATCATTGGTTACTACCAGGGTGTAATCTCCTCCGGCCAGACCGGAAGCATTGGCCCCGGTAGCAGTAGGGGTAGCAGGCAGTGTAGCCAGTGAATACACTCCATTATACCACTCAAAAGTATAGTCATTAGTATCCGTAGCCCCACCACCCACAGCAGAGGCATCTACCGAACCGACCAGTTGCCCGTTGTACAGCAAAGGATCGCAAGCTGTTTGTTCAGATACTACTGAGGTATTGATGACAGGGTCGGTAGCAGGTTGTACCGTAACAGTTTCGGGATTATCAGCCACACAACCGAGGTTGGAAGTTACCAGCACTTCATAATCCCCGGGAGGGATATTGGAAATAGTTTCTATAGTGTCTGGTAAAACCGTACTGGTGGCCACTTGTGTCCACTGGAAGGTGTACCCATCGGCCGAAGTCATACCACCGTCAGCGGTTGCCGCAATGCTGCTGCCCCAGGGATCGGCGCAACTGTTGGCATCTACTACTGTAATCGCTGCATCAATCAGGGGTTTGACAGGGTTATCCGGTAAGTTGATAAAAGCCAGGTTTTGGCATTGGGAAGTATCATTGGTGACTACCAGGGTGTAATCCCCTCCGGCCAGACCGGAAGCGTTGGCCCCGGTAGCAGTAGGGGTAGCAGGCAGTGTAGCCAGAGAATACACCCCGGCATACCATTCAAAAGTATAGTTATTAGTATCAGTAGCCCCACCACCCACAGCAGAGGCATCTACCGAACCGGCCAGTTGTCCGTTGTACAATAAAGGGTCGCAAGCCGTTTGTTCCGATACTACCGAAGTATTGATAGTAGGAACAGCCGTATTATCGTTAATGGTTATGAAAGTTGGGGCAGAAACACACCTGAATTGTTTGTGGGCTGCTACCACCGTATAATCCCCGGCGGTCAGATTGTTAAACGAAGCATTTGTATGAATAACACTTGAACTTGTGGTATCCGGTGCACCGATGGTGCCATTGTACCAGTAAAAATCATAATCGGTTGTATTACCACCCACATGTACGCTGGCACTGCCATTGGGGGTAGGGGCACAATGGGTTTGGTCAGTAGTACTGGCTACAGTAATTACAGGAGTTACTGTATTATCTATGATGGTTACGTCTTGCACGGCTTTACAGCCTGTTGCATTTTCAATGGCCACTACCCGGTAAGTTCCAGCTGATAAGCCACTTAGGGTAGCACCAGGAGTGCCATTGCTGGGAGTGCTGTTGTTATTGGTAATAAACAGTTTGTCCAGCAAAGTCCCATCTTCCCGGAAAGCAATGTCCAGGGTATGATTACCTGCTGATAAATTAAAAGTCACTACTTGTTTGCCATTGTCTGCGTCATGTACCTCATCCCATTGCCATATACTTCCCTTGGCAATTTCGTTCCACCGGATCCACGTACCACCATCTATTCTAACCCAGAAAGAGTCGTTCCCGCCATTAGTGGCAATAACCCTTCCCCACACAATGTAGTCGCCGGCCTGGGCAACATTGAAGGTATAGCTAATACGGTCGTTTACTCCGGAGGGAGCACTTCCCAGGCTGTTATTGCCATTTTGGATTCGAACATAGGTTCCACCTGAAGCTTCTGTATCACTTAATTGTTGCCATTTTGAACCCAGAGAACCACATTCTGCCTCCAGCCATATTTCTCCGGGGATGCTACTTCCTCCACTTCCACAGTTTGAAGCACTTCCGCCCGTTTGGCCTGGAATAGCAGGTACCACATCATTTGGCCCGTCATACCAGTAAAAGGAATATCCGGATGTAGTAGGAGTTCCACCTACATCTACGGAGGCTGTTACTGCTCCTGTCGGATTGTTAGGGTCACAAGACTCCTGTTGGGAAGTAACCGAAGCCAGAACAGTAGGTGATGTTGTCAAATCCTGTACATTTACTGTGACTGGGTCAGAAGTACAACTGGTAGCATTATCGGTAGCAGTTACTGTATAATTGCCTGCTGAAAGGTCATCCACTGAATTTCCGGTATGATCTCCCACCGGTTTTACCGCACCTCCATTGTACCATGCAAAGTCATACCCGGCGGTGTTGCCCCCAACGTCGGCCAGTACTTCCCCTGCCAGAGGATCTGTACATTGTGTGATATGGGTAACTACACCAGCAGAAACCAACGGAATGGTAACATTAGAAGGTACTTCCAAACTGAGGAGTGTGTCACATCCTGAAGTTTGATTGGTGATAGCCACCGCATATTTTTTTGCCTGAAGATAGGCCGCTACTCCTCCGATGGCTACAGTATCCCCGGTGTAAACAAAGTCGTTTTCATACCAGATAAAATCATATCCGGCAGTAATAGTATCGCTGCCATTCAGCACGCCAGCCTGGAGTTCTCCGTCTGGAATCCCACAGCTTGTAAATGAGGACACCTGCCATATCACGGCATCAGGGGTATTGGCTGTACTGTCAATCGTAACCTGGGTTGGGTTGGATAAACAACCTGTATAGTTATTTTCTGCTACTACAGTATATAGTCCGGTAGAAAAGTTATTGATAATGGCTCCGGTATAATCAGGAGTTGCTTTTACACTACCGCCCTCATACCAACGGAAGGTGAAATCTGCACTTGTGAACCCGCTCCCCGGGCCACTGGCAGGAGGGGTAAATGAAGCCTGTGCAACGCCATTATCAGGAAAACTATCATCACATTTATCATTGGGAGAAAGTTGAATAGCATCAATATCATAGGGAACACATTGTACATCTATCAAAACCGTAGCTGTATCACATTTGGCGTAACATTTTACTGAATTTACATCACAGGTCATGTAGGTTAAAGAATCCTGACCAACATACCCGGTATTCGGGGTGTATTCCAGGTTATCAGGGTTCAAAATATTTACACTTCCATTTGTTGGGTAATCAACGATGACTGATTTTAACAAGTCGTCCCCGTCGGGGTCATTGTCATTAGCAGTTATATTTACTGTAACAGGAGTTTCTTCAGGGGTAACCGCAAAGTCATTCTGTGCATAAGGAGGAGTATTACCACCGAATAAACAGATCGTTTGTTCATTTCTTGCGCCTCCTGTTGAACCGGTAAAGCCATACCTTACATCGGTAGTACCACTGAATACATTATTGATAATGTCGTCTGTAAAAGTAAATATTTTGTAGCCATCGATAAATAACTCCATTACTTGTGTGGTAGGGTTCCAGGTAATGCGGTAGTGGTAGCACTCGTCATTTTCCACATTTTGTACAGCATAAATGGCTGAGGGCTTGATAGGAGTCTGGTTGACCATATCTCCCTTGTCATCCATAATTAACTGCGTACCATTGTATACATCTCCATTGTAAACTACGGCAGTATGGTCTTCAGCAATATCGCCAGAAGATCCTCCGTTGTTCCAGGTATCAAATTCAATAGCAACTGAAGGGGTTATTTGCTTTGTATTTGTTTGTGAATGGTGCCTGCTATAGCCCAGTCCACCTCCAACGTCTCCAAAAGCGCCTGCTCCTGCAGTATCCAGGGGGTCTGTGTGCATCACGAATGCAATACCGTCTGCACCATTATTGTTTTTATCGCCCATATATATGACGAAATTCAACTCTAAAGGCTGGCTCAGGTCAAGTAGGTCCCTAAACCATACGGCCCCAGATTTTTGATTCTGATCAGAAGTAACCGTGAAACACCTTTTCGACCTCCGAACAGCATCTCCCCTGATTGTAAATGGATCCTGTCCGAATACAGGCTCTATTAGAAAAGTACAAAAAAATAATATTGCTAATGTTAACTGATTTCTACCTATAGTACCCAACTTTGTCATAGTTGTTCAATTTAATCTGAACTGAATGCATCAGAGTACAAGATATGATATGAAATGAGGGTAAACAGGTTACTTTATCACAAAATATTACAATGTAATTATTTGATTAATAATATTTGATACCCCAGAATAGGCTGTCAAAATGAAGTTTGTATTCATAGAAGCGAAAAATTATGGTATAATTAATATTAAAAAAATACAATATATTATATAATTAATACATATGATAGAAGAATTGCATACTTGAAGCTTCTGTGAAACTTGTCCGGAATCATTAAAAAAATGTCTTGATATATTTTGTATGAGAATGGAAAAGAAGTTTGTCCGAGCGTATCTATATTTTTTTCTTGATTAGAAAGAAATAAAAAAAGTGCAATTAATAACAACTGGCATTAAGGCTTGGCGTTCACAATCATTAATTGCAAAACCGCTTGGGTAATTAAATAGCTGAGCGTATAAACTATGTTGGTTTTGACAGTATGTTCAAAAAGAAGTCAGTTTATTCACTGTGTAAATTAGTAATACTATAAAATTAGATTTTTCACATATTTACCAATGTATTACATACAATCTGAAACGGTATATTGGTAGAATTAGAAAAATTATTTCAATTTTTTTTGAAAAATTTTTTACCCGATTTTTCCTCCGTTATTCTTAGCCAACTATTCTTTTTCCCTTTTCTGCTCCTGTGATCACGCATTATTTTGTATAGCTAAAAATTATTGCCCCTTACCTGAGTAATTTTATTTTATAATGCTGATAACCAGCAACTTAGTAAATAATTAAGCATGTTTTTTAATGCTACAAATACCCATTAAGGTTACAATATTGAACTTGATTTGGGTATGCTTGTTTCCATATTATTTATGCAATTAGAAAGTTATATCATTACTGATGTAAGTATTTAATAATTAAATTATTTAAAGAAAAAATTGTAACATATTAATATTTTTCTTACATTTGTAATGTCATTAAGTTGATAAGCATATAACATTATGGAAACGAACGGTAACAAAAAAATTCAAATCACAGAGAAATTTTCTTCTTTGTCAAAGCTGTGCAGCAGCATATTCTTACTTATTATATTATTAAATAGTGAGGCAATAGCACAGCAAAATCCTGTATTTTCTCAGTATATGTTCAATGGGTTGGCCATCAACCCTGCGTATGCAGGTAACCAAGACCAGTTCAGTGCAACTGCGATTTACAGAAAGCAGTGGGACAACTTTGAAGGTGCTCCCACTACACAAACATTAAGTGCGCATTCCAGCGTAAAAAATAAGAATATAGGATTGGGCTTGTTAGCTTCCCGTGAACAAATAGGAGTGCACAATGAAACCCGTGTATATCTGAGCTATTCATATAAAATAAAAATGCGGGTAGGTACTTTGTCAATGGGTATTCAGGGAGGTTTTAATAACTTATATTCTGACTATACCAAACTGAATTTAAAAAGTGAAAAAGATGTGCTGATGACAGGCACTGCCAATAGTTTCAACCCTAATTTTGGCACGGGGTTATTTTACAGCACGTCTACAGCTTATGTAGGGTTTTCAATTCCTTACATCGTAAATGGTAAGTTGAAAAGAGCAAGCGATGTAATTGAACAGGGTAAGCAAGCCCGGTATTATTTCCTGACTGCTGGTAATGTTTTTACTGTAAATCGTTTTGTAAAAGTAAAACCCTCTACACTTTTGAGAATCCAGGAAGGTAATGCTGTGAATGTTGATGTAAATGCCAGCCTGATCTTAGATGATATTATTACAGTAGGTGTTTCATACAGAAGTGAAGATGCGGTTGTGGGAATGTTTGAGTTGGAGTTGACTGATCAATTGAGGTTTGGGTATGCATACGACCACACTACTTCTGACATCGGTCAGTATTCAAATGGTACGCATGAGTTTATGATTAACTTCAGAATACCTCATCACCATAAGTGTCACACTTACTTTTAATCTTTAGCGTTTTCGTTCAATAATGTATATGCTTAATCGGCGGTTATTTTTAACCGCCGATTTTTTTATCTGATCAGTGTAATACTGCCGGTCTTTTCATTTTTCTTTCTTCCATTGCATTGAATAGTGTAATAGTATACGCCTTCTGTTAATGGTTTTCCCTGATGATCATTTCCCTCCCAGTTGTTTAAGTAAGGTTGTGATTCATATATTCTTCTGCCTTGCAGGTTAAAAACAGAAATTTTACAGTCCGGGAAGTTTTCAATATTATCGACTAGCCAATAGTCATCAATTCCGTCATTGTTAGGGGAAAACATATTTTTGGGTGTAATATTTACGACCTGCTCCACATTAATTTTTATTGAGTCTGTGCCTATGCAACCATTCATATTGGTACCAATTACGGTATAAACTGTAGGTTGTATGGGGGTAGCCACAGGGTTATCTACTGAAGGGTTGCTCAAATCATCTGCAGGTGACCAAAGGTAATTATCCGCACCTGAGGCCAGAAGTTCTACCGGGTCACCCGCTATAACTTTTGATTTATTGGCAGATACCGAAACCTCTGGGTTTAGTTCCTTTGAAATGTTCAGTTGGGTGCTATTAATGCAGCCAGCATCATTTGTTACAGTAACTTCATAGGTGCCTTCCTGAAATGCGTAAATTGAATCATTTGAACTACCATCAGACCAGGTAACAGAAACGAAGCTATTATCTAAGGTAAGTAATACACTATCGCCTTCACAGAGGATATCTGAGGAACTTAAAATATTTACTGCAGGAACATCAGTAATTTCAGTAATTTGTTCAAATGTGCTGCTACAATCGTAATCAGCATAAGTGGTAGTGAGCATTACTTCAAATGTGCCTTCGGTAGAATAAGATTGGGTTGGGTTTTCTAAATCAGAGGTCATTCCATTACCAAAATCCCAATCATAATTTATTGCATAAGCATTGTTGTAAGTAGTGGTATTGGTGAAAATAATTTCTTCATCAATACAAGAGAGCAGGGAAACTGCTGTGAAACTAGTATTTGGTTTATCCAAGACCAATACGTCAACTGGAGAGGTTGTTTGGCTACAACCTGCCAGTGAGTTGATATTTACATAATACGCTCCACTTTCGGTTGCCGTAAAGTTATATGCTGTTTCATTTTCGATAGCTACCCCATTTTTGTACCATTGATATTGCAAATCACTTTCATTTGCCACCATCAATTCCGTTGATTCCCCTTCACAACGCGATAAACTATTGGCAGCTATTATCTCATAATCTGGTTGTTTATTAACTGTTATGGCTATAGAGCCAGTATCACTTTTACACCCGGCAACTCCTGCCTGAAGTAAGTATTCCCCAGACTGCGTTAAATCTATATTATCTATGGTTAGGGTTGCCCCCGTGTAAGAAAAGTCGTTAGGGCCACTCCAATAATACGTGGCACTTGCATCAGGGGCGGAGGGGGAAAGTTGCATTTGCCCACCTTCACAAACATTGCCACTGCTAACAATAGAGGGAGTTGGTGGAATGGCTTCCGTTTTTTCATTAACTGTTACGGGAGTTGAAGTTTGGGAGCATCCATCATATAAAGATTTAACGGTTACCGAGTAATTTCCAGCATTTGATACTTCTAAAGTAGCCTCAGTAGCAGCAGGGATATCTACACCGTCTTTTTTCCACTGATATGTAACTTGCAGTGCTTGTGTAGCTTTGAGTGTAATAGGAACACCTGCACACACCGGATCAGGTGTAGCTGGTGAAATAACCGGAACTACACAGGCCGAATTTTGTAAAGTAGAAAGATAAAATTCGGTATCGCTTTTTTGAGAAGTAAAACAAAGATCAGGTTTGGCATCACCATTTAAGTCTGCGATTTTGATATTTCTTGTGATTTCTTTGTTTCCTACCCTGAAAGATTGAAAATTAATGCTCCCTTCGGTTGATTTATTCAGTAAAATGATGTTTTTATCGTTGGCTGCTAATGAAGAAACTGCTAAATCGAGCTTACCATCTCCATTGATATCGCCCATGTCTAATCCCCACGGTTTGAATGCTACTAAAACTTTCTGAGGTGAAGAGAACGAAATAGTGTTTTTCACAGATTGGTTCAGTAATACCAACATATTGCCACTGCTAAAGTCTGTAGCAACCAGGTCAGGTCTGTCATCTCCGTCTATATCTCCTGCGAGGATGTTTACCAGTAATCCGGGAACACTCAGTGTAACAGGTTTATCAAAAGCTATATTACCCGGAAAGCTATTGTTTTTAATGAAATATAAGTTATCCGATAAATTATTACCAGCAATAATTTCTGGTAGTAGGTCACCATCAAGATCCTGTATAGTTAATCCTAATGTGTTGCCGGGTACGTCAATCTTAAATTTTGCGTTTTCCGGAAATCTCAGAATACCACTTTGGCTTTCATTCTTAAAAATTACGAGCTGCTTCACGTTCTGATTAGAAACGATAACTTCAGGTTTTCCATCCTTGTCAATATCCTCAATGGCAATTCTTCGGGCTCCATTGGTAGGGCCACCATCACCTAATGAAAGTATTTGGGCACCTTCAAATTTAAAAACTCCCGGGCCTGTACTAATATTTTTCAGTATGTAAATCCTCTCTGCGGCATTACCTCCTTGTGAAACAATGAGTTCGGCTTTTCCATCTCCGTTTAGGTCACCACAGGTGATGTTTCTTGTTTCCCGGTTTACATTAAATTCAGAGCCAAAAACAGTTTGAAATGAAATGGCGGTTGGGGTACTGTTGTTTTTATAAAGTGTAATGGAAGTGAACTTAGCCAGGTTGGAGTTATTGGTTGTACCAATATCCACCAGTCCGTCGCCATCAAAATCGCAAGTACATAAATCAAATAATTCATCTTCTTCTTTTACATCAATTTGGTTGCTCAGGTGGGTGGCATTAAAAGTATTCCCATCAAAGGAAGTATAAAAGGGAAGGGCTGAATAGCCTGTAAGTTGCGTTGATACGTTAGTTACTGAAATTTTGCCATAAGTAGCGCCGCCAGGAACCCGGGCTTTGATTAAGTTGCCGCTGGCCGAAACAACTTTTCCTTCTGCTGCCCCAAAGAAAACTTTCAGGCCATTGGCATTATTTCCAAAGTTTTTTCCGGCAATTGAAATTATCTGATTTACCGAAGAGCTTTTTTGTTCAACGCTGTAAATCGCCGGGGCCTGGGCATAAACAGAACTATTAATCAGTATGCTTAAAATGAGTAAAAGATAACCCTTTTTCATAATCGTTGTCATTTATCTGAACCGTTCTTTCGTATAGCAAGATTTGTACTGTATAAATTCATTGGTTTTGTGTATTTTATGTATAAGTAATTAATTATCAATTACTTAATGTTTTATTGTAATTTCTCTTAGAATCATGCGAGGTAAGAATTCAAGAAATATTAAAGCGTGCTGAGAACCGGAATCTTCTACATTTACTTACAAAATTTATTGCGACATGAGACTTTTCATTGGGTTTATTATTATTCAGGTTTTCCTGGTTCAAAACAGTAATGCACAATTTTTATTCGGCCCTCTAGCAGGTGCACAGGCCACGCAAATAAAATTTGGCCCTTTGTATGATGGGGAAACTTATGGGGTTCAGCCCAATTTAGGTTTTAAGGTAGGAGGGGCACTAAACTACAGCATGAGTGATAATTTTTCACTGCATTCTGAACTTGCCTATGCACAAACAGGCAAGACGCTTACATCATCTTCAGACGATAATTTTAAACATAAGGCTTTCTATCATTTTTTAGCGCTACCTCTGCTCCTTCGCCTAAATTCTAATGCACAAGCAGGAGGTATACAGTGGTATGTAAATGCCGGGCCTCAGATAGATTATTGGTTATCCGGCAAGGGAAAAATCACCGCCAGCCAACCGGCGGGCAGAGAGGGCACATATGATACCAAATATAATATCAGGTTTGGAGAAGGTGAGATAGAGGAAAATGTAGCGTATGTCCATGATCCTAACCGTTTTCAATTTGCCCTGGATGTAGGGGGAGGGGTTATCCTGCCTATGCGCGCACAAAAACTGATGCTGGATGTCCGGTTTAGTTATGGGACTTCTTTTATGGGAAAAGGGGAGAGTATTCCAATTGGAGTTTCGGAGTTTACCGATAATTTTGAGTATACCAACAATGTTCTGAGCATTTCTGCTGCCTATCTTTTTGAACTGGATATTTGGGATTTGAGAAGAGGAAAGTCGCGAAGTAAAAAATAAAATAAAACAGACTATTCTACTTTGAGTAACCACACATCTTTAAATAGCCGCAACCTGGTAAGTTTTCTTTTTTGTTTACGTACACTTTGTACATCTTCTGCCCGATGCATATACACAAAATACTGTTTTGCCTCACTGCAATATCCCTTATTTGCGCTATATCCATCTTTTTTTAGGGCTTTAACCTGTTTTTTTGCCTGCTTTTCATCAGAAAAAGCAGCAGCCACTACATAAAACCCGGTTTCCAACTCTTCCGGATGGTTGCCTTTAGGAACTATTTTTACATCCGGGTATTTGGGCTTTAATATGTTTACGGTATCTTCTTGTAAATCCAAAAACTCATTGTCCCGGTACCCAGGATTGGTTTTATTATTTTTATCAGGGTTAGTAGTGGTATTTGTTGGTTTAGCCTGAGCATTGCTTTTATTTTTAGGTACTACCTCTTTTTGCTTTTTATCAAAGTGCAGCGCAAGGTGGATTTCATGGGTTCCCCTGCCAATGCCTACCTTTTGTTGGGTAGCCAGTTCATAGGCATAACCCAGCGTGAATTTTTCCAGAAATGTATATCCCGTATGAATGGTGGGGCCATAATGTTGCCGGTAGGAACCGCCAAAGTGAAAAGCGTCGTAGAAGTGTGCTATTGCTCCGGCTTCAAAGTAGTTGGGAGTTTCATGTTGCACCTCATATAACAAATAAGGCTCAAAACCTATGGATGTGTTATTTTCGTGAAATTTGTATCGGGCATTCAGGGTAAAGCTTTTGAGCGGATCACTGGCAATACTTCCAAAATTGTCTCCATTAATAAGATTCCTGTCAAATAATTCAGTGAGGGTGATTCCCATACTAAAATCATTCAAATAATAGGTAAGCCCAAACTGCCCGTCTAAATACATACTATTCAAAGGAAGATTAGCGAGTGCAGGGTCATTGGGGTTATCAGCTTTATCAAAATCAATACTATTGTTACCCACTCCACCTGATATGCCAAACCGGATTCCATGCGATTTACCAAACATAGCCCTGTAGCCAAAACTAAGTAGCACGTTGTTGGTAGCCAGTAAACCTCTTCTAAAATTGTACACATTCAAACCTACAGACAACTTATGATCTAGCGGCATGTGAAAGTTGAGATAAGAAACAGCAGGGGCATCTTGTATACCTAACCATTGCTGGCGGTATCCCAAATGCACAGCAATTTTATCGGTTTTTCCTGCCAAAGAAGGGTTTACAAAGTAAGGGTTTAACCAGAAATGGCTATACACAGGACGTTCCTGTGCCATGCCAGTAAAGGGAACAAAAAATATTATGAATAAAAAAATATGTACTGCTTTGCCCATTCAGTAAAATCCATAATTACCCGGAGATAGAGGCAAAGATGATACCCTGAAGCAGTCATTCAAAAAACAGGTAGTGGGGGTGAGGGATTCCGGGATAAGAATATGGGTTGAATCGTGGGATTATCAGGTAGGAATTGCTAAAAAGAAGAAAAAATTACAAGGAAGTATACTTTGACAAAATGTTTTGGTAAAACTTCTTTGAAAGAAGAAGAGGCATTACTTATCATATTTTGAAAATAAAATAAGCAAAAAATACCTGCAACTTCTTCCAAGAAGGACGGGAAATTAGTTTCCTTTAAGCAATTTTTTGGCTTTGCTAACCACATTTTCGCCCGTGAAACCAAATTCCTCCATAAGCTGTCCGCCAGGTGCCGATTCGCCAAACCTGTCAATACCAATAACATCACCTTCATCAGTAATATACTTATACCATCCCAGCGTTGCCCCGGCTTCTATGGCTATGCGCTTTTTGATAGCAGCCGGAAAAACCTTTTCTTTATATTCTTTAGGTTGCTTTTCAAATAACTCCCAGGAAGGCATACTTACCACCCGGACAGATATATCTTCTTTTTTCAACGTTTCCTGTGCTTCCAAAGCTACTTTAACTTCCGAACCACTGGCAATAAGAATAATATCAGGTTGCCCATCACTATCCCTTAAAATATAAGCGCCTTTTTCCAGATATTCCGGCCCATTGGCAGTGTGTGTTAAGTCAATAACAGGCAGGCCTTGGCGTGTTAATACCAGTGCTACCGGACCATCAGTATTTTTCAATGCAACCCTCCAGGCATGGGAGGTTTCATTAGCGTCGGCAGGACGAATGGTGGTAACGTTTGGTATTGCGCGTAATGACATCAGTTGCTCAATAGGCTGGTGTGTGGTGCCATCTTCTCCAAGCCCAATACTGTCGTGGGTAAACACATAAATAGGGGCTATTTTCATAATGGCAGCCAACCGAATGGTAGGTCGCATATAATCGGAAAAAATAAGAAAAGTAGCTCCGTATGCCCTGATGCCCAGGGTAAGGTTCATGCCATTCAGTATGGCTCCCATGGCATGTTCACGCACCCCAAAATGGAAATTGCGATTACCATAATTGCCAGCTGAAAAGCTTTCAGAATCGTTGATAGTCGTATTGGTAGAAGGGGCCAGGTCAGCAGAGCCTCCAATAAGGTTAGGAAAAAGTGGTGCAACTGCATTGATTACTTTTGAAGAGGCTTTCCGGGTAGCCATAGGGCCGTCATCTACACTAAATACAGGTAGTTTCTTTTCCCAATCATCAGGCGTTATTCCGTCACGGACATTTTCAAACTCTTTTGCCAGTTCAGGAAACTTGGATTTGTATTCATCAAATAGTTGCTCCCATTCTTTTTGCCCTTCCTGTCCTTTTTTGATTTCATTATGGTAAAAATCTTTTGCTTCTTCAGGAATATAAAAATGTTTGTCAGGATCCCAACCCAGGTTTTTCTTTGTGAGCGCAACCTCTTCTTCCCCCAGCGGGGACCCATGTGACCCGGCAGTATCCACCTTATTTGGGCTGCCAAATGCGATGTGGGTTCTTACATTAATGATAGAAGGCGCGTCAGTTTCGGCTTTAGCTGCTTCAATGGCTTTCGCAATAGCATCAGTGTCATTGCCATCATCAATCATTTGAACATGCCACCCAAAGGCTTCAAAGCGCTTATTGACAGATTCGGTAAAGGCAATTTCAGTTTCTCCTTCAATAGAGATATGGTTATCATCGTATAAGTATATGATATTTCCTAACTTTAAATGTCCTGCCAAAGAAGCTGCCTCAGATGAGATGCCTTCCATCAAATCACCATCACTACAAATTGCAAATATGTTGTAATCAAATAAGTCAAAACCCGGGCGGTTGTACCGGGCAGCCAGGTATTTTTGGGCAATGGCAAAGCCAATCCCATTGGCAAAACCCTGGCCGAGAGGCCCTGTGGTAACTTCTACACCCGGAGCAAGACCATATTCGGGATGCCCGGCAGTAATGCTTTCCCACTGACGGAAATTTTTAATATCTTCAAGAGAAACATCGTATCCGGTGAGGTGTAGTAAACTATAAAGCAGCATACACCCATGCCCGGCAGAAAGAATAAACCGGTCCCGGTTGACCCAGTTAGGGTCTTTGGGATTATGTTTCATGAATTGAGTCCACAATACGTGCGCCATGGGAGCTGCTCCCATAGGCATCCCTGGGTGTCCCGAGTTAGCTTTCTGTACTGCGTCCATTGAAAGACAGCGTATTGTATTGATGCAGAGATTTTCAAGTTTTTTGTTATCCATTAGAGAAAATTTTCGTTGGTTCAAGATTGAGAAACAACTTTACAGGAAAAAACTTTATATCGCAACAGTTCGGGATAGATTATTGTTAAATTATACTGATGGTCATATCTTTGACATAGAAAAAGAGCTATCCGGCCTCTTTAGCTCAGTTGGAAGGAGGTCGCCGGTTCCAAACGAGAGACTTTATCTGTGCGCTGATTGAGTTGTACCATTATTTTAACTTTTTTATTTAGACATGATTACAGTATATCAAAAGTTACGCAGTAGCGGAATTAATTTTTCCCGGAACGACCTGAAAAAAATCGGGAAAAGGGTACATCATCAATATCAAAAAAAATATAAAAAATTGCCCAGGATCACAGAGCAGAAAGAAGGAGAGCGGATATATAAAGTGTGTGCTTATCCTGATAATTTTTCCCAAGCGATTGACCGGACCATTGTTAGGTTCTATCAAGATAAGTTACAGCGGATGCAAGACAATGGTACAAGCTAGTAATTTAGTTGTTAAAATATTTTACAAGATTATTGGTGTTTGATTCCAGCCTTTTTACTTATATTTGCCGCACCTTGCCGAAGTGGTGGAATTGGTAGACGCGCACGTTTCAGGGGCGTGTGGACGCAAGTCCGTGAGGGTTCGAGTCCCTCCTTCGGCACAAAAATTTAAGCGAAATTATTCGCTTTTTTTTCAAGATTTTTAGTTTTGTAACTTTAATTATGTTAAATATAAATCAAGTAATAATACTTGGTGTAATAATTATCTCTTTCGCGCATATCATTCATATAAAAAAGTAAGTATCTGAAATTTGTCCTTGAATAGCAATATCAGTATATTGTTCAATAAACTTTTATTAAGTCGAATAGCACTTATTAATAAATTTCCGCGAAAGAGTGAAACGCATACATATACATGCTTTTTTGATTGTGATTATTTTTTTTTCGGGCATCGTTATTTTTAACCGTTGCACAGATGGTTATACTGCTTCATTGCCTGAAAAGGTAGATTTTAACTTCCATATTCGGCCCATTTTGGTACAAAAGTGCTTTCTCTGTCATGGGCCAGACTCCAGTAGCCGGGAAGCAGACCTGCGCTTAGATACCTTTGAAGGGGCAACGGCTTTACGTGAAAATGGTATCCATGCAATAGTTCCGGGCCGTCCCGCACGAAGTGAAATGATCAGACGAATAAAGCATCAGGATCCCAATGAAGTAATGCCACCACCTGAATCTAACCTTTCGCTGAGCCCCCGGGAAATTGAGTTGCTTGAAAAATGGATCGATCAGGGAGCAGTATGGAAACCCCATTGGGCATTTATTCCTCCTAAAAAGCCGAAAGTACCTGAGGTGCAAGAGATTACTGATGTTGCCAATGAGATAGATGCTTTCATTTTGGCTAAGCTGGATGAAAAACACCTTGAGGCTGTTCCTCTAGCTAACCGGAATGCTCTTATCAGGAGGGTGTCTTATTTGCTTACAGGCCTTCCGCCACTTCCAAAGGATATTGAAAAATTTAAAGCAGATGAAAGTGAGGAAGCTTATGAGAAAATAGTTGATTTCTACATAAATTCGCCTCATTTTGGTGAGCGCTGGGCCAGGCACTGGATGGATATTGTGCGTTATGCTGAAACAAGAGGGCATGAATTTGATTATCCGGTGATTGGTGCCAGGTATTATCGTGACTACCTCATCAGGGCATTCAATGAAGATGTGCCTTACAATCAATTCATAAAAGAGCATTTGGCTGGTGACTTACTGGAAAATCCCCGTTGGCATCCTGAAACCGGGCAAAATGAATCGATGTTAGGCACTGTATTTTATACCCTGACGGAAGGCAAGCACAGCCCGGTTAACTTAACGGTAGATGAGACGGAGAGAGTAGATAATATGATTGATGTTACTACCAAAACTTTTCAGGCGCTTACCGTAGCATGTGCCCGGTGTCACGATCATAAATTTGACCCAATTCCTACTACTGACTACTACGCGCTGTATGGTGTAATGAAAAGCAGCCGATTTACCATACAGCCGGCGCATTTTACCCTGGAAAAAGAGGAAAACCTGGAAAAACTAGAAGAACTGAAGACTGATGTTAGAAAAATGCTAGCTGGGGAATGGACAGGAGAGGAAATTCAAGCGGCTACACTAGCAACAGAAAGACCAGAATATGCAAACGAAACTACCAAAAACTATGATATAATTGGCGATTTCAGAGGACAGGGACTAGACGGCTGGCAAAGTGAAGGATATGCATTTGGGGATAAAACTACCCTGGGCGATCCGGTTTTTGGTCAAGATGGTATGCAGGTTAAAGCATTATCAGAAGGAAAAGCTTCCAGCCGGAAGTCGGGTACAGGTAAGTTAGGTTCCTTACGTTCACCTGATTTTATCATTGATAAAGATTTTATTGCGGTGAAAGCACAGGGTAAACAAGCCAGTATCCGGATCATCATTGATAATTTTCAATTAATTCAAAACCCAATTTACGGAGAGTTGGATATGCGTGTAGATGATGAGGACAATTGGAAATACTATACCGTAGACGTATCGCCCTGGAAGGGATTGAAAGCCTATGTTGAAATAATTCCCGGATATTATGACCGTCATCACTACCGATTGCCATCCGAATCTTTCATAGAAGTATCATATGCACTGGCTTACAATGGTGAATTACCTAAAATACCCAGTAGGACTGGCCTTACCGAAACGGATTTAACGAGGGCTGTACAAAATTGGTCATATTACAACAGTACAGCAGAAGAAGTCAGGATGATTAATCATGCGCTACAAGCACGGACCCTGACTAAATCCCTGCCAGATGCAAATGAGTTAATGGAACAAAAACGTGCATTTGCACAGCGCATAAAGGATACGGCATATTTTGCCGGCATAACCGATGGATTTGCCCACAACAGCCCGGTCTTTATCAGAGGCAATTATCAAAACTTATCAGAGGAAAGTGTGCCAAGACGTTTCCTGTCAGCCATTCCCTCAGAAGATTCAGTATTTCATTCTCCAGGTAGTGGAAGGCTGGAAATGGCCCAAGCCATTGTAAGCGCTGATAATCCATTAACAGCCAGGGTGATGGTAAACAGAATTTGGCACTATTTGTTTGGCAGGGGCATTGTAGAAACCGTGGATAACTTTGGGATGCAAGGGAAAGTGCCCACACATCCCGAGCTGTTAGATTTTCTGGCGGTCAAATTTATGGAAGAAGGTTGGTCTGTGAAAAAAATGATCAAATACATCGTGATGTCAAACACCTTCCGTAGTAGTGTGGTAGCCAGCCCGGCCCTGGAAAAAGCTGATCCCGAAAACTTGTGGTTGGCAAGGTTTCCCTTACGCCGCCTGGAAGCAGAGGCAATTCGGGATGGTATTCTAACGGTAGCCGGAAACCTGAATCCGGCAATGTATGGGCCGTCAGTACCAATTCATCTCACGGAATTTATGCAAGGACGGGGAAGGCCCAAAGCCTCTGGCCCGCTGGATGGAGATGGGCGAAGAAGTATTTACATTGAAGTTCGCAGGAACTTTCTATCCCCCATGATGCTGGCGTTTGACCGGCCTATTCCTTTCTCCACTTTCGGAAAAAGAAATGTGACCAATGTGCCGGCCCAATCCCTGTTTTTAATGAACGACCCATTTGTGGTTGCAGAGGCCAAAGTAATGGCTGAAAATATTACTGCCCAAAAAGACCTGGGGCTGGAAGAAAAAATACAATGGATTTACATGCGTGCCTTTGCCCGGCCGGCCAATGCTGATGAAATAGAAAAGGCAAAAGCATTTTTACTGCAGCAGGCAACGGTTTATGATATACAGGAAACAGAAATTGAGCATGCTGTGGATGTCTGGAAAGATTACTGTCATACGGTGTTCAACATGAAAGAGTTTATTTATTTGCTATAGAAAATTATGACGAGAAATATGAAACATCCAATCCATAAGCCCATGAGCCGTCGGCAGATGCTGGGTGCGTGTAAATGTGGGTTTGGTTCCCTGGCATTTATCAGTATGTTTGGAGGATTGGCCTCAGCTTGTTCAAAACTGGAAAAGGCTACTGCGCCTTTTTCAGGAATTGTGCAATCGCCGCACTTCTTTCCTAAGGCAAAGCATGTTATTTTTCTTTATATGGATGGGGGCGTTTCACAGGTTGATTCTTTTGACCCCAAACCCCGGCTTGCGCAGGAAAATGGGGAAGACCCTTACAAGAAATTTAAGGTAGATGCCACGCAGTTTGATAACATAGGTAAAATACTGAAAAGCCCCTGGGGGTTTAAACAATATGGGGAATGTGGCATGCCCGTGAGCGATTTATTCCCACACATTGCTACCTGTGTGGATGACATTGCCCTGATCCGCTCCATGACTTCTGAGTTTCCTGAACATACCAATGCCAATTACTTTCTGCATACGGGCAGCGGATTGCAGGGCAGGCCCAGCATGGGGGCATGGGTAACCTACGGCCTGGGCAGTGAAAATGATAACCTGCCAGGTTACGTAGTGCTGGATGGCGGATTGGTGCCTCCGGGTGGGCTGGATAATTTCAACAGTGGCTTTTTGCCTGCGTCTTATCAGGCTTCGGTGCTGAAGAGCGGAGAAAAGCCTTTGGCCAATGTGCAACCCCTGGAGCCACAAGGTGTACAGGATCAAAAGCTGGCTTTTGTTGAGCAAATGGATAACAGCCTGATTGGCAAAATGGGCCATGCTGATGCGGTAGAATCCGCCATTTCTAATTACGAACTGGCTTATCGCATGCAATCTTCCATACCTGAACTTACAGAGTTTTCTGCTGAATCTAAAGCTACCCAACAATTATACGGCATGATGTCTGATGACCCGCATACGCGCAGTTATGGTGCACAATGCCTGATGGCAAGAAGACTTGTAGAACGAGGCGTACGTTTTATTGAGCTTACCTGTCCGCAGGTGAAAGCCGACCGATGGGATCAGCACAGTGGGTTGGTAGACGGTCATGAACGCAATGCGCACGCTGTAGACCAGCCCATTGCCGGGTTGCTCAAAGACCTGAAAAGCAGAGGATTATTGGATGAAACACTGGTGATCTGGACTGGAGAGTTTGGGCGTACACCCTTTGCCCAGGGGAAGGACGGACGTGATCATAATCCTTCGGCATTTAGCATGTGGATGGCAGGTGCGGGTATCAGGGCAGGCTCAATCTACGGGCAAACGGACGAATATGGGTACAGAGTTGTTGAAAATGAAACATCTATCCACGATCTGCATGCTACCATGTTGCACCTGTTAGGGGTAAACCATGAAAAACTTACCTTCCACTTTAGTGGGCGTGACATCCGCCTAACCGATGTCCACGGGCATATTATTCATGATGTGCTGGTTTAGGCTTGTTTGGGATAAAAATTCTAAATTGAGAGCCTTCTCCCAAAGTAGAAGTTAACTGAATGTGACCTCCCAGCTTTTCAACGGTTTCCCTTACGATATATAAGCCTATACCCGAACCAATGGATCGATCGCTGGCTTTAAAAAACATGTTAAATACTTTGTCTGCCTTGTCCCTGGCAATGCCAATACCATTGTCTTCAAACAGGAGCGTAACGCCATCCTCCTGTGGAGCAATATTAATTCTTAAATAGGCATTCTGTTCATGAGGGTTTTGATATTTGATGGCGTTGGAAATCAAATTTCGAAAGATGATGAGCAATCGTTTGGTGTCAGAATAAAAGGTGCCATTCAACCGGGAAGTTATTTGTAAGTCGATCTTTCTGGCTTTCTCCATGTATTGGAGTTCGTCAAAACTACTTTGTAATAACTCAGGAAAATTAATGGGTTCAGGATTGATATCCATGCGGGAGTTTCTGGAATAATCCAGTATGTCCTGTACAAAGTTGTCTAATTTATGAAGGCTTTTATTCACCAGGTCCAGATAGTTTTGCATAGCCTTCGTATCTGTTTCTATACCCAGTAGCTCAACCAGGCCCATAACAGATGCCAGGGGAGCACGGATATCATGCGATACCCGGTACACAAAGTTATCCAGCTCCTGATTAGACTTCTCTAGTTCTGAGGTGCGTTTTTCCACCCGTTCTTCCAGTTTTTGGTTAATGACTCTTATTTCCTGGTTGTATTCTTCCAGTTCTTCGGCTTGCGCCTGAATCTCTTCTTTTTGTTCCTGGATGAGCTTATTTCTGTCTTCAAGTGAAATATTGGCTGTATGTAATGCCTTTGTCCTGGCCGAAACCAACTGCTCTAACATCTTATTCTGCGCTTTTATATTATTGATGCGCATCCAATACAATAAGAATGCAAGACCACTTACCCCCAATACTGCCAGTATTCTGAACCACCAGGTTTGCCACCAGGGAGGCAGAACTATAATTGACATTGTGCGAACAGGATGGAGTGGGGTAGGGGAGTTTTCATCAACTGTTACGTAAAAGGTGTATTCTTTGGGAGGCAGGTTGGTATAGGTAACCTTGCGTTCGGTACTCACCTTTTGCCATGATTCATCTATAAATCCCTCCAAACGGTATTTATAAGTAGTATTTTCAGGGTTGGTATAATTCAGGGCTGTATACGACAGGCTGAATACAGTTTGTTTATGGGTAAGGGTGATTTCCGATGCCTCATTGATAGAAACCTGTAAGGGCGAACCTTCTGCACCAATGGGTACGGGCTTGTTAAAGACCTGAAAGTCTGTAAATATGACCGGGGGAGCCTTCTGGTAATCCACGATGCGCTCAGGATGGAAAATATTTAGCCCGTTGGCTCCTCCTGTCATGATTTCTCCTGACGAAAGTTTTCCAAAAGTTTGCCTGTTAAATTGCAATCCTTGCAGTCCATAACTGGTATCATAAATTTTAGTTTTTCCCTCGTTTGGATAATACTTACACAAACCTTGGTTGGTACTTAACCAAAGGCAACCTTCGGAATCTTCAGCCATGCCATTGATATTATTGCTTGGGAGTCCGTCGTTTGTAGTTACAGATTGTAAGGAAAGGGAGGGAAGATCAAAAGCCAACAGCCCACTTCCTTCCGTACCTATCCATATCCTCTCTTTTTTGTCCTGATATAGTGTAAGTATGGGAAGGCTTCCTATATCATCTGATTGAAAATGAATGGGCGTTAACTCACTGGTAGTGGTATTGGCAAAGTAAAGCTTGCCATCATTAGAGCCTGTGATGATTTGTCCACTATTAGTAGCCAATACACACCATAAGAACCGGCTCTTGCTACTATTTATGCCGCCAGTAGGAAAATCCCTGTAAGTGAAAGTGTTCGTTTCAGGATTTAACTTATTGAGACCGCCCCCAAACGTGGCCAGCCAAAGGTTGCCTGTGGTATCTTCGGCAATATCCATGATATTATTGCTGTTTGGGCCTTTTGGGCTGCCATCCCGGGCTACAAAATGGGTAAATGTTTTGGTTTGCAGGTCAAACAGGTCCAGTCCCCCATCCCAAAAGCCTATCCATATTCTCCCTTTGCTATCCTGAAAAATCGTTTTAATCTTATCATTGCTGATACTTTTAGGGTCATCCTCCTGGTGTTGAAAGGATTCAAAGCGGTTTTCATCCCGATGAAAGATATTTAATCCTCCGCCATCTGTGCCTATTAGTATCGCTCCGTTAGAGGCTTCCAGGGTAGTGCTTACATTGGGGTGCGAAAGTGAGGCGGATTGCGGAGTAGTATAGTAGTGTTGGAACTGTACAAAGTTTTTATCAAACATACTTACCCCTCCATTTTCTGTACCTGCCCATAGCCGTTCCTGTTTGTCGGTGTACAGGTATTTTATAGAGTTGGCAGCAATGCTTTTGGGGTCGAAGTGGGTGTGTTTGTATACATGAAAGTTTTGCGCATCTTCATTATACAAATTAAGCCCGTTATCCGTACCTATCCATATTTCGCCGGGAACCCTTTCGGTGAGGCTCCATACCTGATTGTGGGCCAGGCTGTCGGGAGTTTTTGGGTCATGCATAAACCTTTGAAATTTCCCGGGTGTTGTCATCAGGTTAAGGCCGTGCCAGGTACCTACCCATAGCCTGCCCTGGCTGTCGCAGTATGCTTCTGTAATGCTATTGTGGCTCAGCGAAGTCTTGTCTTCCGGATTGTGCTTAAAGTGCCGGAAGTTTCCGGTAGCCGGATCAAAGCGGTTCAGCCCCCCTCCTGTGGTGCCTATCCATAATTTTCCGTCTTTATCTTCAGTAATGGCATATATCCAATCGTGGCTAAGTGAGTTTGGATTGCCAGGATGGTGCTGGTAACGGGTAAATGACTGGGTATCAGGATCGACCATCAATAGGCCGCCTCCTTCGGTGCCTATCCAAATACGCTGTTGGGAGTCAGTAAATATATCATTGATATAATTTACCGGAAGGGTAGTTTTGCCCTGAAGGCTTTGTCCTTTTAAAATTGTTGTAAAATTATCTTTTGAACGGTTGTAAATACTAATGCCTCCACCCCAGGTAGCTATCCAGAGGTTATTGTGTTTATCTTCTGTAAGATCTATTACCCCATTGTTGGATATACTCGTACTGTCGTTTTCATCATGCTTATAGACCTTAATAGTATGGCTGTCAAACTTGTTCAGTCCGTCTCTGGTGGCTATCCAGATCAACCCTTGCGAATCCTGGTATACACTTCTGGTTGTATTGTAAGAAAGCCCATCACTCACGGCAAATGACTTGAATGCTATGTGTGGCTGGGCTTGCGAGCAGAATGGGGCTAATACAAAAATGCAGATACTTAAGAAAAGCGAATAAAACGATGGGGGGCATATTATTTCAAAAAGTTGCAGACCTTGCGCTGTTATGACTGATACCCGATATACCATAAGAAAAGCTTAAAAAATACTATGAGCGTAATATACTAAATATATGGATTTTTCCACTTTTATAGAATTTCTTTCACTTTGAAAAAGCTGGGTGATTTCACAACAAATAACGGCCGACCAGGAGACGGTCCTCAGTACATTTAAAGATCATGTACAGGTTGCCCGTACGGCACATCGCAACGATCCGGAGACGCTGCATTACCTGAAAATACGGCGGATTGCTACCAGAACCCGGGAATGGCCCCGGCAAGCCCTGCATTTTTATACGAAGGCCGCTTGACTAAAAAGAGAATGGCAGAAAACAGCACTGAGGCCAAGAAAAAATCTGTGAAAGCACTAAAGATATGGGTACAGGATTTTCGGGGAGTAACCCGCATCGCTGTTAAAGATGCGCCCCAAATCCTTGAAATTTTTGGGATTGCGGTTACTTCGGAGGTGTAGATGTTTTTGGCACGCGGGGCGCTCCACTCGGGGTTGCTTGAAGCAGACCCCGCTGAGACCGAATCTCAAAATACCGGTCTTGTGGCACACAGACCGGATCAGTCCCAGCGGGGTTTTCAACTTTGTCAAAGTTCGAAACTTTGACAAAGTTAAATTAGTTGCCCTCTTAAATCACTTCTTCCACAGGTGCGGAAATTACGCCCAGGTAGCGGCCCATCCAGTAGGGGAGGAGCCAAATGTCGCCGGCACTGTATTCAGAGGAGCCGTTGCTGCTTCTGTCCAGCGTAAAACGGTTGGCATTGTGCCGGGAGATTTTCAACTCATCCGGTGGCAATACTTCCTCTGTGGTTTGTTCCCTGAAGTTAGGCTCTACCATCACAATATCTTTCCGGTGGCTGTTCTTTACGCCCCAGGTGATTAAGTCCAGTGGATATTCCTGTAAATACCAAACGGCTTCTTCCAGGTCAAAAGTTTCGGTGCCAGTGATGGCGGTGAATATGTTCCAGGCTCCTTCTTTTTCGGGGCGTTCAGCTTGCCAGTGGTCGATGATGGCTTCTTTGTACATGGCTTTCAGGCTGTCATTAAAAGCGTATCGGTATAACCCCCAATAACCCAGGAAATACATTTCATCATCTGAGTGGTTCCACGATTGGGACAGCATTTTGCTCCACTCGTCGGCATCATCCGGGGCTTGCCCTATTTGGCTGATGGGGCGCATAAGGTTTTCCAGGTAGCCATGCTCTTCCATAAGCTCAAAGGCTTTCTCTTTATATATTTCTTTTTGGGTAAAGTGATAAGCGGTTTGCAGCATAGCAATGATATTGGAGGAGTTGAGCTTGCGGTCACCCACTATTTTAGGGCGGGCATTTACATATTCCGGATTCCACTTGCCCCAGGTTGTGGGTTTGCCATCATAATCTACCAGGTACCAATCGTTATCAATTACATGCTGCATCAGGGTGTCCAGCAGGTGGATGGCCTGTTGTTGGAGTGCATCATCATCAACCAACTCTGCAATTACGCCAAACACAAATACGTGCCCGATGGCTTCGTCGCTGCTGGTAGTGGCTTTCCAGTCCCATTCGGGGTCTTCGGCATGCTGCCAGCGTTCGGGGTCAGACAGTTCCTCGATATATCCCCGGCGCTCAAAAGAACGGGAAGGAAAGCCCGGCACCGGGTTGATGGTGTATAAGCGCTCCATGGCGTCCAGCGATTCCCGGCAGTTTTGCAGTGCCTCTTCTGACTGGGTAACGGCATACCTGAATGCTTCCCCGCCCAGGTACATGGATGTCCACAGCCCGTCATTGTCAGAATCGTCTAATATTCCGCTATCTATATTTCCTTTTTCCATATTATTCAGGGTAGCATTAAAGCCAAACCGGATGTGGCGGTCGCGCACTTGCTTTTCATAATACATGGCTTTTTCATGCAAAGTCATGGGCTTGAAGTGTATTTCTCCTAATCCGGCATCTGTTAGTATTAAAACCGAACCCTTTTTTCCCGGTGCAATGTGCTTTACAGTATTGCCCGGCAACCATCTTTCACCATGATAATAGTTGAATTTACCATCATTACGCAGCATGAAAGCCCCCTGGGTAGAACCAAACCATAAACTACCATCAATTTCCTGCACAGTGGTGAGTTCGGGCCAGGGCAGGGTGGTTTGCAAACTGCCCTGTACTTCATGGGTAGAGGCATTTACGGAGAGGTAGCCTTCCTGTGTACCAATAATCACAGTGGCATTTTCATCAGCCAGTGTAAAAGCAGTAAACCCTTCACCCTCATAAACCTGCTGTACAGTATTATCCGCAGGCGAAAAGGTAGACAAGGAACGTTCTCCCAATAGCCAGAACAGGTTTTTTGCAGGGTCAAATTGAATATCAATAGCCGCATCGCCGGGTAGCTGGCCTTTCCATAAAATTTCATCATTATTTATGTACTGTAAGGCTTTTCCATCAGTAACCAAAAAATGAAAATCAGTTCCGCCGGCAAATATTTGTGCACCTGATAAAGTGTGTTGGGCAAATAGTTGCCCGGCCCATGCATTACTCAGCACGGCTTTGTCAGAGAGGTACACAAACTGCTCCTGATATATGTCAAT
The DNA here is from genome assembly GCA_965230065.1 of Cyclobacteriaceae bacterium. Taxonomy (GTDB): domain Bacteria; phylum Bacteroidota; class Bacteroidia; order Cytophagales; family Cyclobacteriaceae. The sequence goes on from OZ245942.1 coordinate 4,049,920, forward strand.
ACCGGCAATGTTTTTATCCTTCATGGCCCGGTAAAAATTATCATTTACAAGCGAGCCGGGATACAGAAACTCCCCGGCATGTGTCCTGAGTACTCCACTTGACGAATAAGCCCGTACTACACCATTTCTATCACAAAAAGCCTTATGCAGCTCAAGGTTTTCATCATTTAAATAATACTTTACACTGTAGTCTTGCTGAAAAGGCGTATCCTCATGCACGGGTTGGGCATCGGTACTCTCTTCAAAGGTTTTCTGACTGCAAGCTCCTGACAATAGTAGTAACGCAGACAGTAGGTAGATCAAACTTTTCATAATCATAGCATTGGAAGATAAGAATGAATTATTCTTTAGGTAAAAGAAATGAAATCTTATCAGGATTTGTTCGTATTTAGCGTACAATTAACCTCAAATTGCGAAAAACCCATGATTCACTTCCATGAATAAACAATAACGGGCGGCAAACTGGTAATTATCCTGAATGTTTGTAGATTTAGGGTTATTTTCTAATGCCCAATATGAATACTCAAAAAAAGCATATAAGACGAATAAAAAAAGCAGAAAAACGGACTAAATGGGTTAAGAACGGGAAAGAAGTTGCCAAATCTCAGGAAAGCAGTTATCACAGCCCTGTTTGCTATGCCCACGAAAAGGAAGAAATGCGGGAAGGTTTCCTGGATGAATAACGTATTCTTTTATCCATTCTAAATAACTCTTTTCGCGTTTAAAATTTTGGAAACTAATTGAACATTTACCTATTTCACAGCAAAAAATGTTACCCAGCCCCTATTCTTTTGTAAAAATTATAACCAACACTATAAATCAATTAATTTATACTTGAAAAGTATATAGAAAACCTAACAATTATGATGAAGAACGACGTTTCAAGGAGATCATTTTTAACTTCGGTAAGCATGCTGGCTGCCGGAAGTATGATTACCGCCCCTTCATGGGGTTTCGGCCTGAAAGATGAAAAACTAAAAGTAGCTTTGGTAGGTACGGGTGTGCGTGGCATTTCCTTTTGGGGAAAGCGCCTGGTAGAGCAATACCCGGACATATTGGAATTTGTAGGTTTGAGTGATATTAATCCCGGAAGGTTGGCTTATGGCAAAAAATATATGGGTGTAGACTGCCCAACCTTCATCAACTTTGAGGAGATGGTTAGCCAAACCAGACCTGATTTGGTCATTGTAACTACTAAAGACTCTACCCACCATGAGTTTATCATCAAAGGCTTGCAAATGGGCTGTGATGTACTTACTGAAAAACCACTGACAACTGACGAACGCAAGTGCCAGGACATTTTGGATGCCGAACGCAGCTCTAACAAAAACCTGATTGTAGGTTTTAATTACCGCTGGAGTCCTTATGCCACAAAAATCAAAGAACTGCTGGCCAATAACACCATTGGTAAGGTTACTTCTGTTGATTTTAACTGGTATTTGAATACGTATCACGGTGCTTCCTACTTCCGCCGCTGGCACGGATTGCGCGAAGCCGGTGGTACGCTTTGGGTACACAAGGCCACCCACCATTTTGATTTGGTCAACTGGTGGCTTGATTCCGACCCGGAAGAGGTTTTTGCTTATGGGGCATTGGAACATTATGGCAACAACAACCCTTTCCAAGGCGATAAGTGCCGGGGCTGTGAGCACAAAAACGATTGCAAATTCTACTGGGATATTACCGAGAGCGATCACTACATGAAACTGTATGTCGCTAATGAAGAATATGACGGTTATATCCGGGATAACTGCCTTTGGAGGGATGAAATCAATATTTATGATAAGATGTCGGCCCAAATCAAGTATGCCAATGATGTGGTGGTGAATTATTCCCTAACCACGTACTCGCCTTATGAAGGGTGGAAAATAGCCTTTAATGGCATGGACGGCCGTATTGAAGCCTGGCTGGACATCCCGTATATGAAAAATGACAACCTGAGCCAGGCCGAACTGCATGCTGCCGAGATGAGCCAAAACAGGGATGAAGATCAAATGTACGAGCCTATCATTGTGCACAAGAACTGGGAAAAACACGAAACCATTCAAGTGCCCGTAGAACGTGGTGGACACGGAGGCGGAGACAAAAGGCTGCATGACAAAATCTTTAAAAATCCGGAAGCACCCGATCCTTACAAACACTCAGCTGGTGTGCGCGACGGTGCCATGTCTATTTTAGTAGGGGTAGCTGCCCGTAATAGCATTGAATCTGGCCATCCCGTGCGCATTGCCGAGCTTACCGACCTGCAACCCAGGGCTAAGCGGTTGTAGTAATTGATTATGTACTATATTTTATGATAGACTTCCGAAGTTTCTGAAACTTCGGAAGTCTTTTTTTTACAAAGAGGCTGCTACAGGGGAGGGTTCAAAAAGTTCTTCGATATAATAATTGCGGTTTCGGGAGTTATAAGCATCAAAACATTTTCCGGTACCAGAGCGCATGATGCTTTTGCATATACCGTTAGAGAAGGACTCTTCCAGATGTCCCCGATTCAAAACACAGTGGCCTAACTCATGAAACACAACGAATTCTTTGGATAAATCGGAAGCCCTGTTCCAGAAAGATTCATCAATAGTGACCAGCCGGGGATTGTTGTACCGGTTATAGGAACAGCTTCCAATTACATGTTGTTCATCTATTTCATTGATGACACCAACAATACCAGATTTCACCAAATCAATTTCAAGCCCTTTTAGTGTAGCCTGTTCTTCAAAGCGTCTGAAATATTCATGTAATTCAATGGTTACGTTGGGAAAGGTGCGTACCTGTGGCACTTCGGGTGCAATAGCCTCTTCGTCTTGGGTGCAAGCGGACAAAATGCCGAAGCATAACAGGCCATATACAAAACAAACGGGGAAATTTATGGGTAATCTATCCATAGCAAATTTGGTTTAAAGGTTTATGAATGGTTGTATAGAAACGTAAACCTGCTACATAGTATAGATTACTTTAATAATTTGTTGTATTTATATAAGATACGTTGAAGAAGTTGCAATTATTGCACCATGCTCCACACAGATAGGCTGTGCGGTTTTATTTTCAGCCTATAATGTCATGTTTCTGACATTAAGCTTAGTGTTTTAAACAGTGAAGTTTGGAGTGGTATGCAATAAAAAACCCCGTCAGGCAATGACGGGGCATGAAAATGAAAGCTATTAGGCCAACTGTTCATTAAGGAACAAGCACACTATCGATGTCATGGGCAATGCCTGCATCGAGCAGGATATTTTCAAAGACTGTTTCAGCAGACATATTCGTATTATTATCTGTCACGATTATGTGCGGGGCAGTACCTTCTGTAAAAGAAAGGTTTCCTTTGGTTTCACCTACCAGTTCGTTGATAGGCAATAACTCTCCTTGAATAATATGATTTTCCAGCAAAGCCTGAAGTGTAGCAACCTGCATGGTATCAATACCTTCGGAAGTGATTCCCGAGGCTGCAAACGCATCATCGTTGGGCGAAAGCAAAGTATAAGGAGCACTGCCTTCCAGTACGCTTTTTACATCAGGCACTTTTTCTACAGCAGCAGCCAGCAATGTGAGGTCATCAAACTGATTGATATACTCAGCGCCGTTCGGACGTAAGGCAGAATAACGGAGGAAAGAGGGGGAGAACCCACCAGTGTTATTTTGCACAATTGTAGTATATAAGTGTCCATTTGAGAACTCCTGTAATTTGACTAAAAAAGCCGAAAAATTTCCCTGAACAACATCGGTATCAACTGATGAGGTGTAAATCATGTCTCCTTGCAATAAAGTAGTTACTGAAGAAGGGAAAATATTCGCATCAAACGGAAGGCCAGAAAGAGTATGATAACTAGCTAATGCAGTAGCTGTTTCAAGGTTTGCGCTCGGATCAAAATTGCCCAAAGCCCCATTTTCTATGGCTAATAAAGTAAAAGTTTCATCCGGGTTGGCGATGGTTTGCCAAAGGTCAACGGCACGCAGCAACTCATCCATATCTGTATATCTGCCAACCATGGAGATATATCCTCCCAAAGTCCCAAAAGCAGGGGCGATTTCATCGGTGATGGAAGATGGTAACAAAACTTCATCCACAATCTGTACAATACCGTTGGTAGCACGCATGTCAGTCGATACGATAGTAGGTGTCAGGCCTGGCTGTGTACTTTCGTTCAGGGCGATAGGATCAGCCCCTTTGTTTACACTGATGGTTTCGGCATTAAGATAAGTGTTCACCGATTCGGGCAGAGCTCCAGCCCGGTATGCCTGCTCGGCATCCACGATGTGGTACAATAAAAAATCACGGATTATATCAAATCTGAGTTGTGTGGAGCTAGAAACCCCGATGGCATCTACCAGATTAGCAAAAGCTTCATTATTTGGAGCAAAAAAAGTAATGTTATCATCTTTTAAAGCGATATGTACACTTGCAAAAAGGGGTTCACCACTTGCGTCTTCCAGGGCCAGCAGCGCATTGAGGGAGTCCAGCCCTTCCTGGCTTTCCAGAATTTCAAATACATCCATGGTGGGGGCAGGCTCTTCATCATCATTACAACTGCTCAAAAAAGTTATGGCAACAAATAAAATGGCAGCAGGCCACATCAGAAATGAAGAGACACCTGCAAATTTTGTATGGCTTTTTCTCATTGTTAGGTTGGTTAATTATCGAATAATAGTGTTTGACGTTGTAAACTTTTGTCTTTCTCAAGACCATAGCTTACAATATAAGCATAAAATAATAATTGTGAACTTTTTACAGGGATTTTACCGGATAATGCTTAAAAATCAGGATCTGCAAAAAAGTAGAATGCCCAACCGTTACAAGGATTATAAATTTCATACAACAGCTCAGATGCCCTGTACACATACGTATTATCGTTTTCTGTAAATAAATCCAGGTACTTATCCATGGCGGCAGCGTCAATGGTAGCGGTGGTGTCACCAAACAGAGTGTAATCCTGTTCAAAATCAAATTGTATGCGGTTGCCGTCTATGGTATACTCAAACTCTTTCAGGGCAAAAGTAACGCTGGCATCGGGGTTGGCTATCCTGAAGCCAATTCCATTCAATGAGCCATCTTGTCCTGCCCCAAAATACATCTGAAAGCTGGTGGCCCCAGGAATATCCTCCACCACCTGATCATCTAAAAAAATATCATCTTTGTTAGAAAAGCTAATCAGGTTGTCGGTAAGGGAGGCATTGTAAAAACCAAAGCTTTGGGTAAAAACAGCACCTTCCGGGTCAAACACAGAAGTTTCCAGGGATATCAACTCACCACCTGAAAGCTGGCCGGAATAATTGTAAATGGTAAGGGCATCATTGCAAACCTGGGAGGAGGTTTCAGAGAATTCGTTCAGTGAAATTTCTTCAATATTAATAGATTTTCCATTAAAGCTCCCGACAAGCGCCTCGTCCAGGATAATTGAATTCCCTTCCAGCGTGTAGCCTGTGGAAAAATCAAGCCTTTGTCCGTTGCGTACACTTGTTTTTGAGGAGATATAGGTAATATCTACAATCCTGTTAAAGTTCTCCACAAATAAATCATCAAAATTCATATAAACCACCACATCTGTATTCGGGTCAAGGTAGCTTAGTTTGAGCACTGAGGTTTCGGGGGGCAGTCCTGTGTTCATTTTATTGAGGTTTTCTGAAATGCTCGTGCCTAAAAGATTTTCATTTTCCGGCACAGCTTTTTGCAGTACAATCCTGCTGGGGGTTGCCACATCTGATTTACTACTAAACACCAAATCTCCATCACCAGTTTCATTCACATAATTAAACTCAAACTCAGCAGGAAACTGGGCAGAACTTTGCTCAAATAGAAAAGAGAAAAAGGAATAGTTTTCAAAAATCAGTTCCAGCCCCAGTGAATTGTCGATACGGTACGTAATGGTTTGGTCAAAAAACTCACCATCGTTCACGCCCAGGTCAGTTTGGATATTTACTTCCCCATTTTCTTCAAAATTGAGCAGGACATAGTACGCTCCAAAATCCGGGTCGGGGCGGTATTTTAATAGCCATCCATCGGGTGGTGCCACGAGTTTTGTTTTCAGGGAGTCGATGGCTTCGGCTACCCTTGTATCGGCATCTTTCTCAAATACGCTGTTATCTTCATCACAAGCCGTGAATAAAAACGATAAAGCAATGGCAAATGATAAAATGTATCTCATTGTAATTTTTTCTGAATTAAATCCCGTACTGCTAATAGATCCACCCCGGTATTTTGCTCGTAATGGGTAAGCACCGCATTGAGTTTGCGCCGGATAAGCTCCCTGCCTTCGTTTCTTTCCACACATTCAAGGGTAGTACAGTTTTCTTCCTCATTAATGTAAGTTTCATAAAAATCGGTATCGAACAAAATAAAGGCGGCGGTTTCGGCAAAATCTTCATTGAATGAACTGGTGGCATAAGGGGAAACAAAGCCTCGCCGCAATGCTTCGTCATCGGTAAGGTTAAACCAGGAGCCGGAGGAAGTATAGCCCTGGGGCGAAATTTGCTGAAAATTAGCCGGTAAATTGTACCGCTGGTGTACAATGTGGGCGAATTCATGGTAAATGGTGCCCAACTGCCGGATGATCCACTCCGTGTCTTCTTCCTCAAAATTGTTCACTTCGGTAAGGGTAATTCTTGCCCCGGCATCGGCTGTGCCCAGCGTTACTGTCCCGTCATTATTATAAATGAATGAACCAATAAGTACTACTTCGGCCGGGACATGGGTTTTGAAGAATTCCTCCCCGTTGGGTACGTCTATAAAAGGGTCTATCCAGTACTCGGTGAGGAAGCTAAGGATGGGCTCTACCAGTTCTTTCCGGGGTGGGGATACCCGTTTGGTAGGATCAACATACCGGTCAACAAACCGGTAACGTACGGCTACTCCGAATTTATCTGTAAAATTGGTCTGAATAAACTGATCCAGGGGGTCATCAGAAGGCTCAACGGTAATCACATCCGTTTCTATTTTATCCTCGGTGCAGGTGGAAAGCAACAGGGTAAAGCTGAAGAGGAAAACAAAAATTCCTATTACCCTGGCTGTTGGCATACGAAAATAACGGCTTTTTTCCGGACTGTGCGCCACATTCCAGGGGGTAGGGGACAGTTGTGAAAGTGGCTTGTGTGTAGTGCTGTGCATAAAAAAATAATATTGTCCATCGGTCTGACCACTCTTGTGCTTCTGAAAATAGCGGTCTGACCGATTCCGTATATATATTAATCCCAAGGTTTGTGTCCTCACAAACCTTACAATTTCTACTGCTTTCGTGCAGACTGTGTTGAAACCGCCCATAGGGAAGATTTTTAGAATATTTTTTTGCTGAAACTGTTTCATTATCAATTAGTGTTATCTAGGGTTGGGCGAAAGGCCGCCTACATCAACGGCTGCATCAGGTATTTGAATGGCTTTTCGAGGATCGTCTTCTTCCAGGGTTATCGTCGACCCATCTTCGGCAATATGACTTACTTCCAGGCCATAGCGTTTGATGTCAAACCACCGCAGTCCTTCATGCATAAACTCTTTAATTCTTTCTTCCCGTACAAAATTCATTAATGCTTCTTCAGTATTCCTTGTGCCATAATAGTTTTGTAAAACCTCGATGGTAACTTCTGTATCATCGCCATAACGCTTACTCACCAGCGCCTGCAGGTCGGTTACAGCCTCGTTGTACTGGTTTTGCATTATGTAGCTTTCGGCCCTGTTGAGCAGTACCTCTTCCCCCCGGAGTGCCAAAACAATGGTGTAATTGAATCCTACATCTGAAGTAAGGCTGGAACGTTCAAACAAAAACTCAAAACGGGCCAGGCCCACACCGTCTTCGCCCCTTACATACGCCGGGTCTATCCGGATATCATCTTCATTGAAAGGGTTGTTCTGATAAATAGCCAGGTACAGGTTGGTACTGGGCCAATATCCAACATTCAGGTGAAAGTTGGTAACTTTTCTGATCAGCAGCAGGTTGGCTTCTTCGTTGGGCGAGGTAAGTAAGCGTACATAATCTTCAGAATTTACCCTTTGCAGAAACAAGGCTGGCATGTCTTTTACAAAATTACCGGGGTCGCTGCCCAGCATCTGGCTGCTATATTTTATGCAGTTTTCGTAATCACCTTTGAACAAGTAATACCGGGAAGCCAGGGCCAGGGCCGCGTTTTTGTTGAAGTGGTATTTTCCAGAGTTGGCGAAAAAAGCGTCGTTTGCCAGTTCAATGCCTTCCAGCATGTCCCGTTCAATTTTTTCATACACTTCGGCTACGGTGTTCCTTTGGTATTGCTTGATAAACACCCGCTCTGGTTCTTCCACATAAGGAATACCCAAATCCTGACTGGCGGAAGCGGGATCGTAGTGTTTTGCAAACAGGTTGACCAGCATAAAATGCCCATATGCCCGAATCAGCAAAGCTTCTGCCCTTACGGCATTTCTTCTCTCTTCCTCTCCGGGCAGTTGGTCTACCACGGACAATACTTCATTGGCATGGGAAATGGCTTCGTAGGTATCGTTCCAATAGCCGGTGGGTGTATCCTGCGTAAAGCCTTCCACATCTTCCCAGGCATAAGCCTGCGTATGTTCGGGTTCTTTCCGGGTGCCCAGCGTAAAAGTAATCAGGTCGCCCATCCATTCCGTAAAATTGTACCCTCCGTCAGAATACCCATTGGTGAGCAGTTGGGAGGCTTTCTGCAAGGTATTCAGTTCCACCCGGTTATCGGGGGTTTCTTCCAGGTAATCGTTGCAGGATGTAAACGAAATAGTCAGTATGAAAATGAGCAGGAGGGTGCTCATACGAATGTTCTGCCATCTTTTTTCCGGTCTGTGCGACACAGACCTGGGAATTGTGGAGACTGTCCGGAGAGCGGGCTTCAAAGCCCGCAAAAGATGTTGACCGGGCTGTGAAGCCCGCTCTCCCTTCCCCAAGGTTTGTGTCCTCACAAACCTTACTACTTTCGAGAGTGCTGTACGGACCGGGGCCCCGGCGGCACAGCCCAAGGGGAGGTTTTCTAATATATTTATCAAAAAATATTTTTTCATGCGTAACACAAACTAAAATCCAACATTGATAGAAAAGGTAACCTGCCGGGGCTGGGGAAAAGCAACGCCTCCGGTAGAGAAAAACTCAGGGTCTTGTCCGTTCAAAGCATCATCAGAATACAGCAGGGCAAGGTTAAGCCCTTCAACCCCAACCCTGATTGAATTGGCACCCAGGCGGCTGACAAAGCCCGAAGGCAAATTGTAGGTAAGCCGCACTGTTTTTAACCGAATGTAACCGCCATCAGCCACCCTCACTGTGCTTTTGTTGTACAAGTCATAAGCGTTGCGCAAGTTTGGATTGTTACCTTGCACTATTTGCCTGTCAAGTATTACAGGAATATCGGTAATATTTTCATCGCCCGGAACGACCCAACGGTCGGTAAAGCTGCGTGAGAATGAGCTAAAATCGGTGTAAGTGGGTGAAAAAGCATCGTTCAGCCTGATTTTATAACCAAACTTGTACGACAATAAAATATTGAGCGAAAAGTTCTTGTAATTAAAAACGTTGGTTAACCCGCCGGCACCAATGGGTTCGGTGGGCCCTTCGTACTGAAGGTAATCCTCCAGGTCTTCCCTTTGTTGCAAATCGTAGTAATAAGTAGTTTCCCCGGTGTTGTCATAATACTGGGGAATGCCTCTTTCATCGAGTCCGGCAAATTTTACCGAATAAATCCCCCTTCTGGGCCCTCCCAAGACGGCTGCCCCTTGCTGGGAAACCGCGTCTGCAAAGCGGGGACCAAAATCGAGACGGGTAATTCTGTCTTTTACATACCCAATATTAAAGTTGGTAGTCCAGGAAAAATTGGGCGTACGCACATTGATGGTGTTCAGCGATGCTTCAAAGCCATCTGATTTCAGGTCGGCATAGTTGCCCAGCTTAAAGCCTTCACCACCCACGCCGGAGGTTTGTAATACCCCAATCAGGTCAAAGGCATCCCTTTTGTAATAATCAAGGGTACCAGAAACCCTGTTTTTCAAAATGCCAAAATCAACGCCAATGTTGAATTCGTACAACTTTTCCCAGGTGAGTTCGGAGTTTTCAAGAGAGGCGATGAATAAATAGGATTCGGTATCAGTAGGGCGCAGGGTAACATCCGACTGCAGGTTGAGCAGGGCAGAGGTGCTTGGCCCGAGGTTGGCCGAAAGCCCGTAAGTGGCACGTACTTTCAGGTAATCAACCAACGAGAAATCAAAGAAATTTTCCTGGTCAATATTCCAGGCCCCGCTCACGTTCCAGGTAGGCAGGTAGCGGGCATTCTGGCTTTTTCCCAAACGGTTGGAGCCATCATAACGTACTGTTCCGTTAATAACATATTTATCATTGTAAGCATATCCGGCATTCAAAAAGAAGCCTGCAAAACGTTCCCGGTCTTCGCCAAGCGAGTAGGTATCAACACCCAGCCTGTTGAGGAAGTTAATCATATCAGGGTCGGTATTTACAACGCCCCCGTTTTCATACACCACCCCAATACCCGTAGCGGAAGTTGCCGAACGGTTGGTATATTTAATTTCCTGCCCGCCCAATACATTCACATCGTGTACATTATTAAATGTTTTTGACCATTCAAGGCTGTTTCGGATATAAAAGTTGAGCAAATCACTTTTGTCCAGAAAGTTGAAACCGCCCTCTGGCAGTACTACTTTGGGCAGTGATCCGGGTTCGTCAGGGTCCTGAAATAAAAATTTGTTTGAATTCTGGATAAACTGGGTGTCATCGGCCCGGTAGGCTTCGGCCTGGTTGGAGTTTTCGTGTACAATATGCTCGCTGTTGGTGGAAGCATACCGTCCTTGGAGCGTACTTCTTAAAACCAGGTTATCGGTAAAGTTGACATTAAAATCCGCCTGGGTAGCAATGTCGGCCACCCGGATATCAATATAATTCAGCCCCAGTTCGTCAATAATATTAAAAGGGGCGAAATTTCTTCTGAAATATTCAGGATTGCCTTCACTGTCGTAAGGGCGGATAGAACGGCTGGTATTGAGGGCGTAGCTAAAGGGGTTGATGTCAAAATCCCGCTTAAACCGCCCGGTGATGGGGTCAAAGTTGCGGTCGGTGGTGCCGGGTAACTGCTGCTGGCGGTAGCTTCCCATGAGCTTCAGGTCCATGGAAAAGCGGTCGGAGAAAAAGAAGCTGTTTTTGGCCGTGCCCGCGTACCGCTGTACTTCGTCGGCAATGGTTTGGCCGGGGTCGTTCAAAAAACTAAGCGAATAATAGCTGTTATAATTTTCGTTGCCCGCCGTAAAACTCAGCGAATGTTGTTGTTGCAAGGAAAAGTCGCGGTAGAGTTCATCAAACCAATTGGTATTGGCCGTTTCGTATTGGTGCAAAAACTCTTCGTTCAATGTTCCATTCACGCCCCAGGGCAGTTCATGTTCCGAAATCAGCGAAAACATTTTCCCCAAAGGGCCATAGTTTTGCGCCTTCACTGAGGTGGTAATGTCTACCAGCCCTTTTTCGTACATTTCCCGGTAAATAGACATTTCATCTTTAGAATTGAGGATGTCAAACTGGTCGTAGGTAGGGCGGATGCTCCCGGTAAAGTTACCGGAATAGTTAATGCGTAATTTGCCACTTTTACCTTTTTTGGTAGTGATCACAATTACCCCGTTTTTGGCACGGGTACCGTACAGGGCTGTTGCGGAGGCATCTTTCAGTACTTCAAAAGAAGCGATGTCGTCGGGGTTAAGCCCGGCAATGGAAGAGGCCAGTACGGTGCTGGCATCCCCGGTTACAATGTTATCGGCACTTACGTTGGTAAGGTCTTCCAGGATCACGCCATCCACCACCCACAAAGGCTGGTTGTCCCCGTTGATGGAGGTATTGCCCCGTATCCTGATTTTTGGGGAAGTACCGAATGTGCCTGTTACATTTTCTACCGAAACCCCGGCTACCTGCCCTTCCAGCATGCGGCTGGCATCTACCATACTGGGACTGCGCACATCGGCCATTTCCACACGGTCGGCAGCTCCGGTAAAGAGTTTTCTTTCTACTGTCTGGAAGCCCGTAACCACCACTTCCTGCAACTCTTTCACTTCTTCGGCCAGTTGCACATTCACCACCGTACGCCCATTGAGCAGTACTTCCTGCGACTGATAACCGATGAAAGAAAAAATCAGTGTATCGCGGTTTTGGGGCAGGGAGAGGCGGTAGCTACCGTCGGCATTGGTGATGGTTCCCTGGTTGGTATTTTTGAGGGTAACATTTACCCCCGGCAGGTTAGAGCCGTCTGCTGCATCCGTTACTTTTCCCGTTATGGTAATATCCTGGGCAATAGCAGGAAAAGTAACGATAAGCAATAAACAAATGAGGGAGTGTAAAAATTTATCCATAACACAGATTTAAACCAGAAAAAATATTGCTTTTCCCAGAAAAAAGAGATTTATGCTTTCTTATGTATGTTACAACGCAATAATCTAGCAAAAAAATATAAGGGAAGGCAAATTTTATAAAAAAAATGAACGCATTGTAAAGAGGAAGACATGGCCAAAGCCTCAATTTGGAGCATTCAGCGTCACTTTAGTATTTGGCAATTTCAGGTTGGGGTTTAAGTTCAAACAAAAAAAACGTTGAATAGTGCAACAGGCATCTTGCCTGTTGGAGATGTACAGGCAAGATGCCCAATGTCGTCAACTTAAGGAAATTTTTCCCCGTGGGCTGTGTGCCAGCCCACAAACATCAGGTCTGTGAGGACCGGGCCACGGCGGCACAGACCTTGGGAGCGGAAGTGGCGGACACTTTGTTAAGCCCTAACAGGTTTTCAGGTTACTTACTGCCTGTATCTGGAAATTGTGCGGAAAATATACTATTTTCACTCTTACCATGAGCGCATTTAACACACGTATCGATAATTTCCTGTATGATGCCTGGAGGGTATTTGCCCATAAAGCGGGCAACGAGGTATTTCCAGTAAACAATGTAGTTGCCATGCAGTTAAACTTTGCCTATTTGCTCAAAAAGCATATAGATTTCGTCCTATACGACAAAAAAGAGAAAATTGACATTGAGCTGCAGCACCTTCAGCAGGTGGGCAAGGCATACAAAACCATTGATGTTTTGCTGAGGACTGCTAATGGTAAAGAAACCTTAAACATCCCGCTTTTGCTAAAATGTTACCGGAAACCCGGCGCTACTGCCCCTGGTGATGATGCCCACGGTTTTTTCAAAAAGGAAGTATATGAAGGTTTAGCCCTTTTGGAACAGTATGCTGAGCTATCGCATTTTGTACAGGGGTATGCCCTCTTGATGACGGATGACAAATCATTGATGTATACCACTGATAAGGCTTCGGATAAAGCGGAAGGTTTTAGCCTGGCCCAGGGCCATGAAATTACCGATGGCCTTCGCCTGAAAGAAACCATTGACGGGCAAGCCGTTGACCTTACCCTCAAAAAAAGTTATAGCTTTGAATGGCACCAGCATGGAAACTGGTGGTTTGCATTGGTGCAGGGGATTTAATGACTTTTTAACCCTTTTCCATCGTGGGTTTGCAGTGTTTAATAGTTGGTTAGGACAGCTACGATACTCATCAGAAAATTGTTAATGCCGTTCAATTTTGTTAGATATTATCACCATTGCAGGTTGATGGCTGGTTTGTATTTATTTCAACGGTTTGGCTATGCGCCGTGCGACGTTAGGAGCATGGACGCCATAGCCTGTGTTCTCAGCTTTTATTTTATATTCAGTCTGGCAGTGCTAAAGCAATTAATTCTGCTGGTTTTGAGGCCCCACCGATCGGAATTACAATGTATTGTTTTCCATCCAGCAAATATGATATCATAGCCCCCCTTGCATTTGAGGGGATTGGAATTTCAGCTATTTGCTCGCCACTATCATAATTAAAAGCACGAAGAGATGGTTCAATATCAGTACTACTTATAGCGATGTTATATCCTCGCGATGCATAGGCCCGAGATGCCACGCCACCGTCTTGGGCTATCAATAGTAAAGTTTGTGTTCCAAGAACCTGCATTCTGAATGGCCAACCTAATTGAGGCAGGTTTAATTCTTTTAGCCTAGGGTCATTAATCGGCCCTGAGCCTACGGGGGACATCCAAGAATGCTCTCCGCTATTCATATCGATGGCAGTTATTCGTCCGTATGGTGGTTTTGTCAGCGGCAGGCCGTCAAGAGACGGAACCGTTGGAGGTAGCTTGTAGTACTTGTTAAATTCCATAGCACCCTCCGCTTTCTGCAGCTTTACTAAAAATGGCAACGTAACTGAAGGAACATATAAATGGTTATTATTTGGGTTGAAAACACCACCAGCCCAGTTTGCACCGCCTGCAATTCCAGGAAATAGTAAAGTGCCTTTAAGTGAAGGTGGAGTAAATAACGATCCGTAATCATATTGGTTGACGTAGTCAAGGGCAGCTTTTCTTAATTCTGGAGTAAAATCAATCAAATCTTCTTCTGAGAGTCCTTGTTGATCAAAAGGTTTGGGCTTTGTTGGGAATGGTTGAGTTGGTGATGTTTTTTCACCTGGCACGGTCGAGGCAGGGACAGCTCTTTCTTCGATTGGCCAAATGGGGACTCCTGTCTCCCTATTAAAAACAAAACAAAATCCTTGTTTTGTAAGCTGTGCCACAGCCTTCGTGTTTTTACCATCAATCAGCAAATCCATAAGAATAGGGGCCGCTGGTAGGTCATAATCCCATATGCCATGATGGGTTGTTTGAAAATGCCAAATCTTTTTGCCTGTTGCCGCATCTAGTGCAACTAAACTTTCGGCATACAAATTATCTCCATGCCTATTGCCCCCATAGTAATCATTACTGGGAGTTCCAAAAGGCAAAAATACATATCCTAATTCTTCGTCAGCACTCATTATTGTCCAAACATTTGTATTGCCGATATTCTTCCAGGATTCATTTTCCCATGTCTCAACACCCGGATCATTTTCTTGTGGAATGGACTCAAATATCCACTTTTGTTCACCAGTATTTATATCAAATCCTCGAATATCACCTGGCGGCATCGATTCATGAAGTGGATAATCAACAATTGATGATCCTATAATTAAAGTATTGCGACAAATAATCGGAGGGCTCGAAACGCCATAGGCTAGTCTGTCAATCGGTCTTCTCAATCCCTTGGTAAGATCAATTTTCCCATTATTTCCAAATTCGCTTACAAGCTCGCCGGATTTTGCATTAAGTGCAATGAGATAAGCATCACCAGTACCAATAAATACTTTGCTATTAGCTCCATCTTCATAAAATGCGACACCTCTGTGAACAAATCCATGATTTGGTGGAGAGCCTTCCACATATGATTCTGGGTTATATGACCAAATCGTTTGACCAGTTTTAGCATCAATGGCAGCAACCTGACTTAATGAAGTACTTGTATAAAGAATACCATCAATCATTATAGGTGTAGACTCATTTGTCCAAGTCCAGAGTGTGCTATCCTGTTCAATAATGGATTCATCTACAGAAGTCCATCTCCACGCAACTTCTAATTTATTAAAATTCTCTTCATTAATCTGGTCAAGACTTACGAACTTATCATTTGCGAGACTTGCACCATACCAAGGAAATTCTGAATTACGAATTCGTTCTTCTTGTTGACATGAGGAAAAAAGAAGTACAAGTAAAAATACTGAAAACGGTTTTAGTTTTTTCATGATTTGTAGCTATTGCTGAGAACGAATGTATAGACGCATAGCGTCTATTTATACTATACCGGAGTAGCGGCTATATTCCCTATGGTATAGGTATATGCTACTATTTGTGAGAGAATTGGTTGGCAGTGCCTTTTTTCCAAAGATGCTTTATGCTCTTAAACAATGATTTTGCTAAAATACTTATAATATGCTTTGAGCGGTAATGCTCATTGTTTTTTTTTCAGTAACAAGGCAAAGTACATTATTTTAACGCAGCCTATATTCAGCTCAGAAGTACTCGCTTGTACCTTTTAACTGCTCCCTTGATGTTCCGGGGTACCCGCAAGATGTTCGGAAGTATTCGCCTGATGTTTGGAAGTACCCGCCCGGAGCTTTTAACCTCTCCTTTGAGGTTCCGAACCCTCTGCTTGATGTTTTTACCTCCTCGTTTGAAGTTCGGAAGTACTTGCGGGATGTTCGGAAGTATTCGCGGGATGTTTTGAAGTACCCACCCCCACTTCCGAAGTACCCCCCTCTTTGTAAAAGCTACTGTTTGGGCACATCTCGTATATCCAGTCCCAGTGGGGCATTCCATGCGGGGCATTCATGCAGGGTTCTCTGCGAGTAACCCCGCTGGGACTGAAGCTGTTGGACAAAGCAGTCCTCAAAACATCTTTAGCCCTCAGTGCTGCCAAAGCATTTGAATGGACAGTACAATACTCAAAAAGCAAACAACCCAGAAAACAATAGGCGCTGCTGCCCCCTTAAACTTGAGGCCGCCTATTTCAACCTCCATCTCTCCGGTTGATATTCGCAGGATCAGCGTAACAAACAGGGCACCCAAACCAGCCATGGGTAATCCGACCAGTACGGGAAACTGCTCCCGGATTAATGTTTTCCAATAATCCCCTTCTGTTTTGTGTACATTGGTCAATCCCATGAGGGCAAATATGCCGAAACAAGTAAGAATGACAATCACGATCCAGCTCATGATAATGCGTAGTTTTTGAGCCTGGGAATCCTTTTCCTCCACTTGGCCATTATCGGGTGGTTGTGCTGTCATGATGCTTCTTGTCAACGTGATTTGTCTGCCAATATCTGTATAATATCCTCGATTTGCAATTACATGAAACCTTCCATATAGATGTTCTTGGCATTGGGCACATTCATTTTGGCGGCCTGCTTCACCGAGTTGTAATAGGCCAAAGAAGCTACATAAGCCATAAATTTGTTGTATTGAGTGTTAGTACAAACAAATAAAAAGTGTTGCATCGGAGCACGGACATCCTTGTCCGTGAATACCGAACAAAGTCCATTTTTAAGGTATGCGGACTGAGAAGTCCGCACTCCGACTCGGCAAGACTTTTTTGTTCGTACTTAAGTGCAAACAAATAAAAACTGTCGGATAAATTTTCAAAAAAAGAGGTCTCCGTAGGGCGGTTCACCGAACCGCCTTACAGTATTCGGCAAGACTTTTTTGTCTGCACTTAAGTGCAAACAAATTAGTTTTGCCTGATAATGTACCGCCGGACTGGTCGGACGGCCGATGCCGCGTCCCCGACAGTTTTTTATATGTTTGGACTCAGGGTTTTTTTAACAGTTGGTAGGGGCGACTACGATACTCATCAGAAATTGTTAATGCCGTTCAACTTTGTTAGATATTATCACCATTGCAGGTTGATGGCTGGTTTGTGTTTATTGTTGTGCACGCGGGCTTTTCCTTCTATTATTTCTATTATGAAACCGTAAAGGTCATATTGTTTGTTTTCTACCAGGGATTCTTTAATATTGGTTCATGGAGGTATTAAAGATCAGAAAATTGTGTGATCAACTGTAAGTTAACAACTTACAAGGCAACTTCTTGCTAAAACCTCTCCTTTCATGAATTATTCAAGCTATACCCCCAAAAAACCTGATGCCCAATGAAATATTATTTTTTTATTGCTACCCTTTTTATTTTTTCATGTTCGGGGTCTGAGTCGGTTAAAACGTATCACCTTACACCTTATGATTCTCTGGAAAATTACAGCCTTAATATCCTAAATACTTTTTTGGCCGATGTAACGATTGATCCCGATGCCATGAATTCGGTTTTAACTGATTCCATCTCCATAAGGTCATTTACCCGGAAAGCAGAAGGATTATTGTACCGTAATCACTCCGGAGATGCTGCAAGAGCTGCCAACATTCTTGAATGGGTATTAAGCTACCAAAACCAAGACGAAAGCAGTGAGGAGTATGGTATATTTAAAACCTCACCCAGCGACCAGGACTGGCACGACCCTAACTGGCGTGAATTTGTAGGGTGTGATCTTATCAATATTCATGCCCATGCGCAACTCAGAAATTTACTACCCTCTTCTCTGGTAAGCAAAATTGATTCAGCCTTGTTTATGGCTGCTCAGGGAGCCCGGCAAAGAGATGTTTCTCCTTACTACAGTAATATTTCCATTATGAGTGCCTTACTTATGGAGTATGTTGGTGTCAGGCAGCATCATGAAGAGCTGAGAGTTGCAGGTTTAAAGAAGGCTAAGGATGTATATGTCTTGTACAAGGAATCGGGCCATGCATTTAGTGAGTTTAATTCACCAACGTATTATGGGGTGAATATGGTCGCTTTGGCCACAATGCGGAAACTGGGCCATGCGGATACGATGAAGCAAATGGGAGCGGCAATGGAAAAAGGGCTATGGCAAACTACCGGTGATTTTTACCATTCGGAAATGAAAAATATGGTAGGGCCTTTTTTTAGATCCTATGGCATGGACATGCGCAGGTACAATGCCATCATAGGTTTGTGGGTTGGTTTGGCTTTCAATGATCCGGATTTGGCTCCCTGGCCCGGTAAATCCGGAGGCAAATATGGAGAGGTATCGAATGTAGTCCCTGCTTTGGTATTAGGAGTTCAACCTCCACAAGAGGGCTTGGCAAAGTTTCGTAACACCCCAGAGGCCCGTTTTATGGAATATTCCATTCCCAATCATTATGAAGGGTGGGATGTAAAAGAAGTAACAGCTATGATGGACAAGTCATGGATGATGGGAGGAGTAAGGGGGCATCGAAGACCATGGACACAAATATTTTTGGGGACTATTTACTGGCAACAGCCAGGTTCACAAAATCCCGGTTGGTTATTGGTGCCAGGCCCTACCAGTGCTGATGTAGTGGTGACCGAGCATGCTATGGAAATCCATAGAGGAGGAGCCGAGGATTCATTGACAATGCTCATCTATAGTCATGATTTGCGTAAGGAATCTTTCCGGAAGAACCGTTGGGAATTGCCGGGCATTAATTTGAAAGTTGAATCAAAACTTGGGGCTCCGAAGGTTACTATCATAGGTCCGCAAAGTATGGAAACCTATTTTCCTAACGCAGATGGCGTGCAGGAGGCTTTTAAAATTTCCTTTTCTCTGGCCGATGCACAAGCCCATGTAGAGGAATCCCAACCGTTGGTTACCATTATACCGGAAAAGACAGAAGATGAGTAAATCTTTAGGAATAAAAGTAGACGAAAAAAACCATCCAGGTGAACAGCTATCCACAATCCAATATCTCTATATTTTATTTCAATTTGGCTGGTGCACAACGGCTCTGGCTAAAAGTTCGGGCGGGAGACTGGACGAAGTCCCTGTCGACCGAGAGAACTTTCAGAGGCGTTGAATGTGTCAACATGCCCCTAAAGCCTGCCTGACTTTTAGCCTTAGTTGTTAAAAGAAAGTGCCTAACTTTCTAAATTCTCCTTTCTCAAACTACACTTAATCCCCATAGAATAATATCAATGCGTCGGTTCAGTCAACATCGGCTTCATGCTAGGCCGTTCCGGCCACACGAAGCCTTAGTTGTTGTGTGCAGTTTTTTGTATATTTTTTACCAATCGTCATCAAGTTGTTGTTCAGTAATGGTAAACTTGTCAGTAAAGTACTTGTCCAGATACTCAAGTCCTTGGCTTACTGTCTTGTTGGTTGTCAATTCTGTTCCTCTTTTTTTTGTTGCTGCACTATTCACGTCAATAACAATATATGGTGAGGCTGATATAAATTCCATATCTGTGATTATGACCCTATATCTATTGTCTTTCACTTGAATTGTCAGATTGCCATTCATAGGGTGGTTCAAAGCTATCCAAGTCGTCCCCCATTTACCTCCATATTTTTTATAATCAACAGTTAGTTTTTCAATACGCCCAGTAAATACGTTGCCATTATATTGAATATTTGTAAGTCCAGAGACGGTTGGCAAGTAGGTATTTAATTTCTCAACCATGACTGAATCATTTGTGTCCTCAAGTTCAAAAGCTTTCTTGTATTGAACGCTCTGCTTTTCCAGATAAAAATTATGGATTTGTTGTTCGTCCTGTAATAGAACAACCAACGATAAGATAGTAAGTGTTAAAATTTTCATCGTCTATTAGAGTTTAATGGTTTTTTAAATTGCACACAACGATAAGCATAGCCGCTGGCAAGGCCATAGGCCGTAGCATAGCGGATATGCCTTTGTTGGGTACCGTTTACTCTTTTTCTTTTCACCATATTGTTTTCCCTACTCCTCCGTGCACATACAAATTATTGCCTTTATCCTGCATATCAATTATACTGAAATGCCAATTCTCATATGGTCCGTCTTCAACTTTTAATTCAATTTTATTCTTCAATTGAATCATCAAGTTTCCAGATCTATCTGCGATTGCTTCCTCTATCTCTTCTTGCCACAGATCAATCAGTTCTTTCCAACTGTTTTTATCTTTCGGATCGTAAAGTTTCTCTTTCCCAAATCCAATCAATTTAAATTCTCCATGTAAATCTAAAATTCTACTCACATCATCGGTACCAAATTCAATTCGGATCATTCCATCAAAAATTAATCTGCTAATCCTTAACCCAATGATCGGCAGTTGATAGTATTTTCCTTTTTGTTTCAGTCCAGTTTTCATGCTTTTATGGTACCCAACGAATGTATAGACGCATAGCGTCTATTTATACTATACCGGAGTAGCGGCTATATTCCCTATGGTGTAGGTATACGCTACTATTTGTGAGAGAATTGGTTGGCAGTGCCTTTTTTCCAAGGATGCTTTATGCTCTAAAACAATGATTTTGCTAAAATACTTATAATATGCTTTGAGCGGTAATGCTCATTGGTTTTTTTTCAGTAACAAGGCAATGCACATTATTTTTAACGCAGCCTATATTAAGCTCAGAAGAACTCGCTTAAACCTTTTAACTGCTCCCTTGATGTTCCGGGGTACCCGCAAGATGTTTGGAAGTATTCGCCTGATGTTTTGAAGTACCCGCCCGGGGCATTTAACCTCTCGTTTGATGTTCCGAACCCCCTGCTTGATGTTTTTACCTCCCCGTTTGATGTTCGGAAGTACTTGCGGGATGTTCGGAAGTATTCGCGGGATGTTTTGAAGTGCCCACCCCCACTTCCGAAGTACCCCCCTCTTCATCATAAAACCCTCGAGGTTTCGGCAATAATGTCGCTTATTTTTGCCAAAAAACGAGTAAAAACCTCGAGGGTTTCCGCCGGGCCGCCCAGGCCGATAGGAGATAAAAAATGCCCGCTCCTATGTATCATAAGGGCGGGCAAAATTGCTTTTTTAGAGGAAATGAATGGCTTATTGCTTTTTCTCTACTTTTTTCTCAAAGCGTTGCTTCAAATCTTTGTAGATATTCTTGGCATTGGGCACATTCATTTTGGCGGCCTGCTTCACCGAGTTGTAATAGGCCAAAGATGCTACATAAGCTTCGCTGCCCGACATCATCACGGTGTCGTCTACCTGTGTGCAAAGCTGCTCAATTTCCCGGTAAACTTGTATCAGGTCATTGTAGGCTTTTATGTCAATCATCAACTCATCCGTTTGCATAAAAGGCGGCACAAACTCCGGGTGCGAAATCACATATTCCGTTACTTTTTCTACAAATGGAACCGTTTTGTCACTCATTTTGGCAATACTTTGCCGCTCCGCGGGTTTCAATGAAATCAGATACCCCTGTAACCTGCCTTTTACGGCCAATACTTGTTCTTTTATCTCTTTCAGCTCTTTATCGGGAATCTGAATAGAGACTACGTTTTCTTTACTCATTAGCTTTTTTATTTTGATTTAGGATAAAAATATACAGAATCACCTAAACAAATAATCGAAGTAATTATGAAAAATTACATAAGCTATAAATTTATTATATTGAGTATTAATGCAGGCAAAAAACTTACTTAATAATGCAAAACACTGTGGTACAGGCGTCTCGCCCCAGCCATTGAAAATTGATAAGAAGCTCTCGTAAATCGGTCAGACCGCTATCTGAAGAGGCACAAGAGCGGTCTGACGGGGTCGCCCAGACCGATAGGCAATATTAACTTTCAACCTTCGTGCCTACTCGCTTGTGCAGGCAAGATGCCCAATGTCGTCAACTTAAGGAAATTTGCCATCGCTCCCCCAACCCCAAAAGGGGCGACCCACCGCACAATTGCAGTGTGCGGTGGGACCCTTCAGGGATTTAAGGGGTGCGGTAGGGCTTAAGTTGACAGCATTGGGCAAGATGTCCGGGGCGCGTAGCCTGTACCACAATCTGGTAAGGCTTTTTTGTTCGTAACTTTATGTTACCCGTGTTTCAAAACCCAGCTTCCTTGTCTACCAGGTTTACCATAGGATAGCCATGCACGTAACGACGTACATTTTCGGCAAAAACCGCCTGCGACCTTTCCCAGGAATATTGGGAACGCCCGGAGATGTGGGAAGTAATCGTAACATTTTCAAAATCCCAAAGCGGGTGCTCCGGGGGCAAGGGCTCGGGGTCGGTTACGTCCAGTCCCGCCCCGCTGAGGTGCCCTGAGGCCAATGCGGCTTGTAAGGCATCGGTTTTCACTACTTTGCCCCGGGATACATTGATAAAGTAAGCCCCCTTTTTCATTTGGCTAAATTGGTCTTCTCCAAACATACCCTCGCTCAAGTCAGTATGTGGCACGGCACTCACCACCACATCGGATTGCTCCAATAATTTTTCCAACCCTCCGGCATATACATAGTACAATTCGTCACAAACATCGCCGATTTGTTCTGTATAAAACCCCTGTATGTCGGCGGCTACCACTTTCATATCCATGGCACTGGCACGGCGGGCTACCTGCCGGCCTATGCCCCCAAACCCAACAATGCCCATGGTCATATTTTTCATTTCTACCTGCTCCCCACCGCCTTGCCAATTATGATCGCGCATGTTTCGTATCTGCCCACCAATATTCCGGGATAGTGAAAACATAAGGCCCATCACATGTTCAGCAATGGCCGGGGCATAACACCCTTTGGCATTGGTGAGCACCACATCTGATTGTACAAATTCGGGATAAAGTTGTTTCTCTACACCTGCTGAGCCGCTGTGTACCCAGCTTAAGTTTTCGGCTTGTGCAAAGTCTTCAGGTTTGATGCGCCCAAAATACACATCTGCCTGCTTCAGGGCATCGGTATATGCCTGGTCTTTTAAGCCTTTTAGCAGTTTTATTTCGGGAGAGAGTGCCTGAACCTGTTTTTCGAACTCCTCGCCCAGCCCGGAAGGGATAAGAATTTTACAGGGCAGGCGGGGCACGGTTTTTTTGATGGCATGCATTGGGTCAGCCGTCCGGTCTTTAGAGGCATGCCCCACCACAGGCACAGCCGATAAAGCAATACCACTGGAAAGGGAGTTTTTCAGGAAATTTCTGCGGGAATTATGGGTAGTATGTTTCATGGGTGTAGGTAGGTAAACGTTTATTATGGATGAATATCTTGGTTTTACATCCAATAAGTTAATGGCTTTTCCCTACAAAACCATGCATTTTCCCTGAAACCTGAAAACCCGCCTTATCATTAACGTGAATTATGGATTTGACTCAAAAAACAAACATTTATATCTCGTTGATTTTCAATCGCTTGTCCTCAAGCCGGACGGGCTCTTCCTTTTTTCAATCGATAAAAAAGGAAGCAAAAAATCTAAGAAAGTTTGAAACTCGCTACGCTCAAACAGCAAACTTTCTAGTTATGTAAATAAGAACGTTTTTAATCCATAACTCACGTTATCATTAGGTTAAGACGGTTGCATATAATCATAAATCATGCGTGAAATCCTGGCCATGGTGGCTATGCCTGCTTCTTCATCCTCAAGGTTTTTTGAGAGCAACACCAGTACATATTTTCGGCCATCGGGCAGGTACACAATGCCGGAGTCGTGGTGAACCCCGGTAATCCATCCGGTTTTGTGGGCTACTTTTACTTCCGGGGGGAGCTGGGCAGGAATGATTTTATTGAATTGCTGATCCAGCAATATGTCAATCATCGCTTGGGCAGAAGTATCGCTTACCACCTTGTGGGTGGCCAGGTTTTCGTACAGCAGCATCAGGTCGTAAGCAGTGGTGGTATTGCTCATGCCCTGCCGGTACGCTTTGATGTCTTCCACGCCCCGCAAAACCTGTATGTCACGGGCGTCCATATCCCGTAAAGTTTGGGTTACATTTTGCGCCCCCACCAGTTCAATCACAATATTGGTAGCCAGGTTGCTGCTGGCAATGATCATGGCATAGGTTAAGTTATAAATACTTTCCTTCCCGCCAATTTTTTGGTACAAAGCATCGTAAGAATCATCAGCGGGGGTGAGCGCATACAGGCTGCTGTCTACAATGCTTTTGAATTCGTTTTTCACTTCCAGAGAATCAGTAAGGCTAAACTTCCCGGCTTCGGCTTGTTTGTACACTTCCAGCAATACCGGGGTTTTCATGGTGCTGGCCGCGTGAAAACTTTCGTTGGCATTGATGAACAGCGTATCTTCCGGATTACCCAAATGCTTGAAAGCCACGGCAAAATCGCCCCGGGTTTGGCTGAGTTCTTTCTGGATGGATGTTTTTACCACTAATAATGTATCTTCTTTAGAAGAAGCACAGGCAAAAAGTAAACAAGATAGTAGTAATGAAACAGGGATACGCATAAGTTGGAAAGTCAATTCATGAGAACTTTAACAAAATGCCGAATGGTTGATGCAGTTCGCTCCTACGTTCGCTTTTTCAAAGTTCAGAAACACTATTTTTTTCCGGAAAATTGAGGGATTTTTGTTATTTTACAAAGGAAGGTAAAAAATATTATCTGATGCCAAATACAAAAACAAAGAAACTAAGCAGGGAAGAAATTTTTGAGTTTTTAGAGAATCATAAAATTGAGTTGAAAAACTTCAAAGTAAAAAGACTAGGGCTTTTCGGTTCGTTTATTCGCAATGAGCAGTCTGAAGAAAGCGATATGGATTTTATGGTAGAGTTTGAAAAAGGAGGAAAATCATTTGATAATTTCATGAACCTGATTGACTTTCTGGAAAATGCCTTTGGATATGAAGTAGAACTTATCACGCCGGAATCTTTGAGTACTTATATTAAACCTTATGTAGAAAGAGAAGTACAGTATGTCAAAATATAGTTGGATAGAGTTGAATAAACACATGCCCTTTATCATCATTTGCCTGTTTGTGGCAATTGGCTGCAATTCTTCTATTCCTGTTACATTTCATGGAAAAACATTCAATGAGTATCTAAGAGAAATCGGCACGCAAGATTCGCTGAAAGTGCATAAGCCCCATCCACTTCATGTCCGTTGGCAATTAATTGGATATGGAGATGAACCAACTACCTATATTGATCGGAAGGGGTTAATGGATCACCAATTTTCCCTCACTCTGACTAAAGATGAGTATTTCACTCATTATACCGATTTTAGTTATCATTATCCTTATCAATATTCAGGTACAGGAATAACAAGTGGGTTTAAGGGATCTTATAATTATGATGATTCTGTTTATCTACGTTTTTCAAAAATGAAAATAGATAGTTATGGCATACCCATACGAATGCACGAAGTTGAATACCCTGCTGAAAAATGGTATTATGAAACGATTACTTCGGCAACAAAGTATGTACTTTCCATAAATGAGGAATATTTGAAAATAATCGGCAGAAGAGACGTGCTATTATTCAAAAAAGCCCCTCCTAAAAAGCATCATCGTTGGAGCAAGTCTTTAGCCCTTACTTACCCGGATTCATCATCTTCCCTGCAAACAATACCGCTCCCGTATGATTCTCTCGAATCAGGAAGATGAAGGGGCGGTCAATACGAATAATGTTATCCAGGTTGATAGACTCTAGTCCGATGGCCACGGCCGTAGCTGCGGCAGCTTCCGTGCCTTCTTCACTTACTTCAATAAAGCTTTGGTGAATTACCCGGTCCATGAACAGTTTATGGCCCACATTTTCATTAAAAAAACCATGAAACTCGGCTTCTTCAGAAAAGGGCAATCCCATGCCCATGTCGGTCAAAGGCTCCTTCAGGTTCATTTTAAACTTCATTTTGAATTTGGGCAGGTATAATTCAGGAGTGAGTGTATCCGCCTCGGCCAGCCATCCTTTCAGGTTCTGATTGTTCAAAACTTCCATTACATTCCGGGTAGACTTACCTTCATTCGGCAATAAAATCACCATATTGAACTGACCATTGCCATAAGGTATTTCTACCAATTGAAAAAGTTCGTGTTTGAAACGTGAAACCTTGGCTTCTTCAGTAAACATCATGGATACGTTTACCTCATTGCCGTTTTCCAGGGTAAACGATGCTTCCCGGGTTTGGTCTTTGTCAAATTCATATTGCCAGGCCGCTTTGAAGTAAATGGCATTCACCAGCATCATCACATCCGAATCTTTGATTTGGGAAATGAGGTTTTGGATTTTATCCTGCGTTTTTCCGGCCACCCACTGGTTGATGATGTCTTTTGTGCCCGGATCATCAAAGTTCAACCCTTCTATCGTACCGTCATAATACGTTTCCACCATATCGGCAAAGCCGTTTTTCAGGGTAAATACATCGTGAAACCAGATTGAATTGGCGATGGAAAGGGCTACTTTTTTATCCATATCCAGCAAAAGGGAGGTGAGGTCTTTTACGGCTTTGTTGGCTTCATCAACATTCAGGGTTTCCACTCCTAACGTTTGTTGCATCACAGTTTTGGTATCTCCCGAAGCCCCGTTGAGTGTCATGGCCAGGGCAATATCCACACTGAGGGGAGAAATGAAAATGTTTTCTTCGCCCTGTGCCTGATGAATGGCTTTGAAAAGATCAAACGAAAAATCATTGGAGGTTTGAATCAATGTTTTTTCATCGGCCGATAAAACCCGCAAATTGGGAGGGTTTTCTGTACTCACCTCTTCAGAATTACAGGCAAAAAAAAGAATGTGGCATGCAAATATGATATACGTGATATTTTTCATGGTCAAGGTGTTTTACGCTTACTTTATACTAAAGACACCAAAGACCCTGAAAAAGGTTGGAATAGCAACTGTTTTATTTTCAAACAGATCAAACTTCTCGCTTTGTAATGCGGGTTATGCAGGCTCAGGTTTTCCCGAAATGTATGAAGTTATTTCTTTTAATGTCATTTCTCCCTGATACCTTTTTTCGTTGATAAAAAGGTTATTAGTGCCTTTTACTTCACTTTTTACGCCTGATCTCCGGTTGCTTTCCACTTTCTTTTTTATTTCTTCGGAGTCCATGTCCTGCTTCAATTGCTCCACATCCAATTTCAAATCTTTGGCATATTGGAGTAGCTGTTCATCCTCCAGGCGGTTTTGGTTATTGAAAAGTTTTTTGTGCATTTCCCAGAATTTATCCTGGCGTGCCGCGGCTTCTGCTACCCTGGCTGCGTGGGTGGCATGCGGGTGCTTGCTACTGAGGGGCAAGTGCCGGTAAACAAACCGTACCTCTTCACTCTTTTGCTCAAGCAATTCTTCAATAATGGTATAAATTTTCAGACTGGTGGGGCATTCATAGTCCCCGTATTGCATAAGTGTTACTGCTGCAGCTTTATTTCCCTTGATATGGTCTTTTTCATTAACAGACGGAGTGCTCACTTTTTCTTTTTTATTTTTTGAAGCCCCGATGTCGGGAGTGTCATTCAGCAATTCAGGAATTCCGGAATGACGGCCAAACAGCCATTCCATCCAGTTCAGTTCCAGTTGCCCGCAATCCCGGTCAGGAAAGCGTTTATTCCGGGTTTGGGTATAGTTCAAAATAGCGACCAGCATTACGCCCCCGGCAGTATTTCCTAAAACGACCGGGGTAAAATAATCAAAAACAAACGACCCAAAAGTAGTGTGGCCCCTGAATACCAAAAATAAAACTTCAGAGGAGCCAACGATACAGTGTGAGAGGTCGGCTACCGCTACGGTATAAATCAGAATGAAGGTAATCAGAATGCGTGAAGCAGTGTCGCGGGCTGCATGGTTGAGCCACACCATTCCGGCCACAATCCATCCGGCAAAGATACCTTTCCAGAAAAGATCTTTCCAGGCCGGGCCCATGGCATGTTCCCCCAGGTGTTGGGCAGCAGTCATGGTTTCAGGGGGAAACACACCTGTTTTGGCCAGTACAAAAGCCATGAGGGCGGCTCCCAGCAAATTTGCCCCCAGCACTGTTCCCCATACCTTGAGCAGGAGCGGAATGCTGCCAATGCGGGTGAGCACCAGGGTAACCGGAGTGAGTGTATTTTCTGTGAATAATTGGTACCTGCCTACTACAATAAAGATGAAGCCCAGGGGATACAGTAACCCCCCAATGAGCAATGTATTTTCTCCGGGAAATTTGGCCGATAGGGCAGAAGTGGCCAAAAATGACAGGGCGATAGAAAGCCCTCCGGCCAGGCCACTAAAAAACAAAAGCCTGGTAGAACGGCTAAATTCTTCATCGGCTGTGGCCGTAATTCTATGAAAAATTTCATCTGTAGAAAAAATATCCCTGACAGCCCTTCCGGTAGAGGGGGCCCCGCTTTCAGAAGTTTCTACGCTGTTATCCGAAGAGTATAACTGAGGTTTATTATTTGCCATGCTGTTTTTTGCAACTTATTGCCTTTAGATGGGTTCAATTATTATATATGAAAGACTGAAAATTACTATAAAATGTTTTCAGTACTTAAAAAAAACAATAGTTAATCAATTACCTTAAAAATAAAAAGAAATGACAGCAACATCCATGAAAATATTAGTAGCTGGTGCTAATGGGCACACGGGTACACACATTGTAAATATGCTCAAAGAGCGTGGACATCATCCGCTGGCCATGCTGCGTAACCGAGAGCAAACCGAAAAGTTTGAAAGAGAAAACGTGAAAACAGTGGTGGCTAACCTGGAAGATGAACAATCTTTACAAAAAGCGGCAGAGGGGACAGATGCCGTGATATTTGCAGCAGGCTCAGGCTCAAAAACTGGCCCCGAAAAAACCATTGATGTGGACCAAAATGGCGCCATCCGGCTCGTTGATGTTGCCCAAAAAGCAGGAGTTAGCCATTTTATCATGCTAAGTTCAATGGGCGCAGACCCAAATAGTGAATCTGAACGCATACAGCATTACTTGCGGGCTAAGGGTAAGGCAGATGAATATTTACAAAAAAGTAATCTGCCATACACCATTGTCCGTCCGGGAAGGCTTACCCACGATCAGCGCACAGGTAAGATCCAATTATCAGAAAAGCTTGAGCAGTCCGGTACCATTACCAGGGAAGATGTCGCCACAGTAATCGTGTTATCTTTGGAATTTCCCAATACAATAGGAAAAACCTTTGACATCCTCAACGGAGAAGTACTCATTGAAAAAGCACTGGAAACAGTATAAAAAATACTTATTAAGAGGCCTTGTAGTTAAATTTTTGCTCAAGTCCTGATTGGCGCACGATGCTTTGTAGCTCTTCTGACAGGTGCATTTCCAGGTGGATTTTCTTGTCTTCCGTCTTGGCTGCACTTCTCAGCGCGAACAGCATTTGCAGTACTGCTAAATCTAAAGTCACAATATTGCGCAGTTGAATATTTATAGTGCTATACTGCTGTAAGGCTGATAAAACTGTATGTTTGATAGATTCAATTTCTGAAACTGACAGGCTACCTTCAAAGTGTATTTGATGGGCCTGGGCTAAATCCAAAGCTGGGATTTCTATTACGCTCACTTTCATACCGGTCTCTTTAAATAAGATAAATAAATTTGGCTGAAAAAAATAAAGTCGGAACCCCAGAGATATTAAACCCTATGGTTCCGACCGTTTGTTTTGCAAAAGTAATGCTGTAAAGCGAAAATCAAATTTTGAACGTAAGGAAGATACATACACATGTAAGTTTATTGAAAAATATTAATAAATAATTAGTAGAACATTATTATGCCGCTTCTTTAAAGCGGATATATTTTAATTGGAAATTTGGTATGGCTGTTGGCTGACAATCAACGATTTTGGCAGTAATATACGTACGTAAGTAATTAGAGGGATTGGTAAGACTGCATTCTCTGTGAATACTTTATTTTGTGCTTTCTATTAAAGGAAAGTATACTTTTTTATATTTATCATTAATTATTACGCCAGTTTGCCATAGTACTAATTTCAAATAACATGAGAATGGCATGGAACTTCAACCTTACTGATTATAAAATTCAGTCCCGTAAGATTTACTGGGGAACAATTATTAGTATCAATGCCATTGTCATTGCCTTTTTGCTTTTAGAGTTGTTCTTAGACCTGCATTCAACCTCATTGCAGGTTATTATACCTTTTGCTGTATTAATTGTAGTAAATTCGGGGCTGGCCTACAAGTATCCTCAATCGGCTTTTTTCAAGTTCAGTATCATTACATTAGCCTGTTGTCTGCTTGAGTCATTATTATTGGCAAAGCCTTATATTTTTCATACAGTTATTTTTTGGTATACATTTATTCCACTCATCGCCTTGATTATTCAGGGTCTTAAGGCTTCTCAGTTTTGGTTTTTGGTAACTATATTGGCCCAGGTTTTTAATTTTTTTTACGTAAAATCAGTATTAGGAGAGAGTTATACCTACCCGATAAGTCTGGTTCCATCGTTGATAACCGGAGCGATATATATCAGTGGAATTCTGGCCTTTTCTTATTTATTGTATGCTTTATTGGGGGATGCTTTTTATAAAATGAAGCAAAAAAATGCTGAGCTTGTAAGGCTTAAGGCCGAAATTGAAGATAAAAAGAATATACTTGAGAAATACCAGCAGCAGTTGATAGACCTGTCAAGAAATAATTCTGTTTATAAAAGTGGCCTCTATGATTTATTCAGAAGGATTTGTTCGGTGGTGGCTGGCACATTGGATATAGACCGGGTAGGTGTATGGCATTTTGAAGAAAGTAACACTAAACTGGTACGGAAACTATTATTTGAGCAAGAAAGTACAACAGATGAGTCTGAAGAATTAAAGAGGGCAGATTTTCCGGGCTTTTTTAAAGCAATTATGGCTGAGCCCTTCATTGTGGTAAGTGATTTGGCAAACGAACCGGAAATACGCCTATTTTTAATGGCAGAACCCGGTAAAATTAATATCCAATCTATTCTACTTTGCCCTATCATGCTGGATGGAAAACCCATTGGTGTGATTTCATGTGCCAACCATGAAACCAGGGAATGGCAAACAGAGGATGCCTTGTTTGTTCAGTCAATAGCCGATTTTATTGCCCTCAGTTATAAGAATGAAAGAATAAAAAAATTGATTACCCAAGTGAGGCAGCAGAATTATGAACTGATTGAGCGGAGTGACGAGATACAAACCATGAATGAAGAGCTGAGTGCACTAAATGAAGAGTTAAAAACCATGAATGAAACACTGGAAGAAACGGTAAAAGAACGGACATCAGAATTAGAAATGCAGAATCAACAACTTACCGAATATGCTTTTATTAATTCACATTTATTAAGAGCGCCTTTGTCGCGTATTTTGGGATTGTCAAACTTGATTGCCAGGGAAACAACTTCAGTGCAAGATACCAAACTAGTTACTGCTTTGTTGAATTCTGCAAACGAACTTGATACGATTGTTCGTAAAATTTCGGATATTCTGTATGATGGCAATCATTTAAGCAGGGAAGAGATAAATTCTATCATTGACCGTACTTTGCATAATAATTAGTCTATTTAAAAGGTAAAGATGATTACTTTTGCCGGATTAGGTATTTTGTAAATGGCTTTATGAACTCCCGAACAAGGCGAAAAACCCCCATTTTTACGATATTTCTCACAGTATTTATTGACTTGCTCGGGGTGGGTATCATCATACCCATTTTGGCACCCTTGCTGCTGGAAGAGGGCGGGCTTTTGTCTGAAAATGTGGGTTTTGCCCAACGCACCCAGCTGCTGGGGTTTGTGATTGCCACTTTCTCCGTATTTCAGTTTTTGTTTGCACCTTTACTAGGCTCCATGTCTGATAAGTTCGGCCGCAAGCGCGTACTATTTACTACCCTTTTTGTCACTTTGTCCTCTTATTTGCTGTTTGCTTACGGTATTTTTATCGGCAACATTTATGTCTTGTTTATTTCAAGGGCCTTGCAGGGTATCGCAGCCAGTAATATTTCTATTATTTATTCGGCATTGGCTGATATCAGCAGTAAGCAGGATAAAGCCAAAAACTTTGGCCTGGTAGGCATGGCATTTGGCTTAGGATTTATCATTGGCCCGGTGCTTGGCGGTGTTTTGTCTGATGATTCCATTGTGAGCTGGTTCAGTTTTTCTACTCCTTTTTTGCTGGCTGCCGGGTTGGCCGTGGTCAATATTCTGCTGGTACGCTTTGAGTTTCCCGAAACCCTTACTGAACTTAATGAAAATGCCAAAATAACGCCCTTTGCCGGGATGAAAAACCTGGGCAGGGCATTCGGTAACAAAGTTTTGCGGGTGGTATTCCTGGTAGCTTTTTTGTTTACGTTCGGCTTTACTTTTTTTACACAGTTTTTTCAGGTATATCTGATTGAAAAGTTTGACTTTGGCCAATCCGATATTGGTTTTTTGTTCGGATACATCGGAGTAATCATTGTAATCACGCAAGGTGTGTTTGTAAGGATATCTTCCCGCTATTTTACACCTGGAACGATCCTGAGTGTTTCTTTGATTGCCCTCATGGGCGGATATTTGTTGCTATTGCTCCCTGATACTACCCCTGGCCTGTACGCGGTTATCCCCATGATTGCTATTTCTCAGGGCATGACCACGCCCAACCTTTCTGCCATGATTTCCAACACGGCCCCCAGCCATTTGCAGGGCGAAACCCTGGGCATGCAGCAATCGGTTCAGTCGCTGGCACAGGTAGTACCGCCCATTATCGGAGGTTTTGCCGTGGCTCTTACCATAGACATTCCCATGTGGCTGGCTGCTGTGTGTAGCCTGGTTGGCTGGTTGGTTTTTTTCTTTGGGTTTTGGAGAAAAAAAACGAGTTCTACTAAAGTGTTATCAAGTGTTGAGTGAAATACACTTTAACTTTTTGCATTCCCGAGCTAAGGAACGATGAAAGCATAAGTGTTGTTTTTTGACGGTCTGCCGCCAAAATATTTTTTTATCGTTCCTAAGTTCCTTTTTTCAGGTTAGTCAGATAATACGGCGAGTGTAGGGTCAGAATGCTTCATTTTCCACTTACCGTCGTCGGCTTCTCCGTAAAATCTCTGTTTGTAATGATTGCCGTCTGCGTCTTTATAAAAAAGGTCAAAATCTAACTCTTCCCCGTCCAGTCGCTTGCCCCGTCGCTTTCGGTGTTTGGCAATGATTGCCAGGTTACCGCCCGGCTTCACATATTTGTGTCTGTCTTTATGGAAGGCTATTTTATGAAAATCGTTGTCCCGGTTCGGTTTCAGCTTTACAATCAGGCATTCGCTGCCAATATTTTCTAAAAACAACAACCCGCCTTCATCATAAAATGACCCTACAGTTTTTTCATCACTAAATTCCTCAAATACTTTGAAAAAAGGAATCGGGTTTTGCTTGTTCAGCAATTCATCTATTTTTTCGGCAGTCTGGATGGTTTTGATAGAATTTTCATAGATTTCTACCTGAGAGCGCAACATTTCCATTTGCCCGAGCGTCATTTCATTGGCTTTTTTGAGTTCTTCTAATTGCAAAGAGAGTTGTTCGGTTTGCTTTTGCGCCTCCTTCGCCAGTTGCGTCAGGGTATCAATTTGCTGCTGTTGGTACCCATTCCTTGAAAACAAAATGGCTAAAATAACGGTAACTGCAATGGCTCCGAGGGCAATGCCTATCGATCGGGCCTGTGCTGAATTGGCAAGTTTATGATGGAACGGCTCATCCATATTTTTACTTTTCTTATGTTATTCTACCATCGCAAAGGCTTTTTTCATGGTCTCGGCTGTAATACGCAATGCATTTTCCTGGCTTAAACTATTCACCGTTTTATTAAATGGCTCGGCGCGGATAGGTCCGTCAAACCCGATTTCTACCAAAGCTTCCAGGAAGCCTTTCGCGTCTATTACCCCTGTAGTTACAGGAAGCATTCTTGCTAAGTCCATCAGCTCATCCCGCGGTATGCCTGCCTGGGCATCATTCAAATCGCCTGAAACTACATCGTCTTTGGTAAGGGTTAAGATGTCGGCTTTGGTTTCCCCGGCATTGTACCAGTGGTAGGTGTCCAAAATAAACCCAACGTTATCATTCCCAATTTCGGCAATTAGCTCTTTGGTTTCTTTCATAGAATAGATAAAAGCATATTTTTTGGAAATACGGGAAGTTTTAGGGCCAACATATTCCAAACCAAAGCGTATGCCGTGGTCGCCTACAATTTTGGTAATCTCACGCAAACGGGTAGCATGTTGCTTAAAATTTTCCAGATATGTAAGTTCATTATGGGAGGGCAAAATCCAGGTGCCCATGCGGGTAACCCCGGCTTTTTGTAATGCCTGCGCATGTTTGGGAAGTTGTGCAATACCTTCTTTGTAAGTAGCTTCGTCGTTACGAAAGTTAAATGGCAGCCCCGAAGTACCCCACACAACTCCTTTTTCTTTCATTTCCGCCAAAAAATCATTCAACTCACCCGAGCTCATTTCCCCTAATGACTGAGGGTAAGCCGAAATAGATTCAAAACCATACTGGTGCGCCAGGTTGAGCAATTCGTGCTGACTGGCCTGGATGCCAATAGAGCCTGTATCAAGTTGCAGGGTAAATTTTTTCGCTTTGGTGCCGAATGCTAATCCGGGCAGGGCATTGGCCGTGAGTGTACCTGAAACAGCAATAGCGGCTGAGTTTTTTAAGAAAGTGCGGCGGGTTTGGGTAGTCATAAGTTTTTGTTTGAGAGTCATCAGTAGGCAGCGGCAGTAGGTAGTAAAAGCAGACTGCTACTGCCTACTGCCGCTGTCTACATTTTTATTTATGCCCAATATTAGCCTATTTCTTTCAAAATTAACAATGAAAAAAATTACTTTTCCGAATACCATCCGGCATACTTTACATAATTACCGGCAATGCGCTCCATCATGGCTTTATTTTCAGGGCCCAGTTCTTTGATTTTTTTGGCAGGTATACCGGCATATACACTGTTGGGTTCTACCACAGTACCTTCCAAAACCACCGAACCGGCTGCAATCAGTGCGCCTGATTTTACCACGGCATGGTCCATCACAATGGCGCCCATGCCTATCATTACATTATCTTCCAGTGTACATCCGTGTACGATGGCGCGGTGGGCAATGGTAACATTACTGCCAATTACTGTTTTCGCCTGTTGGTAAGTACAATGGATGATAGCATTATCCTGTACGTTGGTGTTGTCACCGATGGTGATGGTATGTACATCACCCCGGATAACTGCATTGAACCATACGCTGCACTGGTCGCCCATCGTTACTTGTCCGATAACGGTAGCTGTCTCGGCAAGGTAGCAATCTTTGCCAAATTGGGGGGCAACGCCGTGGATAGATTTAATTAAAGCCATAGGAGTATTTTAGAAAAATAAAGATGGAAAAATAGTGAAATTTATTTAAAGTAGTGCAGCCTTCGTCAAGGCTTGCATATCGCTAATTTTATACAGATATTGGCGAACACTGAAAGAAAAAATGAAATACTCATGTCTAAAAAAATTCTGATTATTACCGGGGATGCCGGGGAAAGTTATGAAACGCTATATGCCGTTCACCGCCTGCGCGAAGCGTATTATGAACCAGTGATTGCTGCCCCCAGCAAGCGTTACCTCCATTTGGTAATTCATGATTTTGAGCCAGGTTGGGATACGTATAAAGAAAGCCCAGGCTACAAAGCTGAGTCGGATATTACTTTCGATGAAGTGAACCCAAATGAATACGAAGCCATTCTGATTTTAGGTGGGCGTGCCCCCGAATATTTGCGGCATAATGAAACGCTGCTGTCTGTTGTTAAGCAATTTTATGAAGCTGATAAATGGGTTTTTGCCATTTGCCACGGCATCCAGATTTTGATTGCTGCGGGGCTGGCTGATGGAAAGCAACTTACCTGTTACGAACACGTGCGGTACGAAGTAGAGGCCAATGGTGGTACTTATTGCACAGAGGAGGCAGTAAGGGATGGCAGAATTGTTACCGCCCAAACCTGGCAATCACATCCTGAGTTTTACCGGGAAGTATTTGCTTGTTTGGGAAAGAGTGAATAAAACCTTTATTGATTCTCAAAATCAATTAATTGGTATTGTTTGTCTTTTTGTGGAGTTAATGAAAAATAAAATCCGGCATTGATGCGGTAGGTGGGGGTGAGTTGCGTACCTACAAGTTTGGCATACAGTGGAAACTCGGCATTGACTTGAAAGGTTAGGTTGGGTGTAACATTTATGGATGCCCCTGGTATAATAAAAAGCCATTCTCCACCAGTATTCGGCAATACTTCGTGGTTATCAAAATCTTTATTGGCTTTCCTGAACCGGAATGCCAGGGAAGGGTCTACCAGAAAATTACCCATCAGTACCTGGTCGGCAATGCCGGCATATACCTGGATTTCGTCTCCAAATTCGTAGGTGCGAGAGCCAAGGTACTCATTATTCTCTCCAGTGAGGCGGTAAGCAAAACGGGCGTTCAACCCCAAAGTAGGGCGTAATTTGATGTTGTGGGAATACTGGGCGAGGAATAGTCCGTCCCAGGCACCGCTGCCTGGCTGTAAATCTGCAATGAGTGATATACCCCTTTCGTCTTTTAAGTCAGATGCTCCGGTAGGAAATTTAGGCCCGGCACCTATCCACAGTTCGCTAAATCCATTCCTGAAGGCAGCGGCCCTGTATTTTATCAGTAGTGCAGCGTCACCAATACCATTTGTAGCGGTGCGGTTGGTATTGCCAAACTGACGAATCGTTCTTTCCTGCCACACATAAGGCACAAATGCCTCTACGGCTATCTTTTCTGTAAAACCATACCCAACCTGAAAAAAAGCGGAATGGGTGATTCTTGTTCGGGAATCATCATCCAGTGTTTCCTGCCCGTCTTTGAGGGTTTTTAAAACATTAACATCGTAATTCAGGGTAAATTGCCAGGTTTGGCCCGTGGTGGACGGCAAACCAAGATTGCCAGACATAGGCACCCCACCAGAGCAGCAGGTTTGCGCATTTGCCTGTAAATTATACAAGCAACTTGCCAGCAGAAGCAGTACGAAGCAGCATGGTTTTTTTATGGCCCCCATCGCTAAAGTGTTTATTCAATAAACGTACAATAAGCCTGAATAGCTACGGGGGGCATGTCTGCTTTACGACAAAGCTTATATTAATTTAATCAGCAGTTGCCGGGGCTTTTTGTCCTCTGACTTGCTCGCGGAAATGGTGCACAAATTCGTCAGGCACAAAGCTGCCTAAATCACCCTCCCCATGTTTTCGTACAGCAATGTTGCCTTCTTCTTGTTCTTTTTCCCCTACTATAATCATGTATGGGATTTTGGTTACTTCCGCATCCCTGATTTTCCGGCCGATTTTTTCATCCCGGTGGTCTACAAAGCCCCGGATATCGTGCTCGCCCAAAGTGGACAACACGCTATCTGCATATTCGGTGAACTTTTCGGAAATTGGCAGGATGGCTACTTGTTCTGGGGCCAGCCAAAGGGGCAGGTTGCCTCCGGTGTGCTCCAGCAAGATAGCCACAAACCGCTCCATAGAACCAAAAGGTGCCCGGTGAATCATAACAGGGCGGTGTTTTTGGTTATCAGAGCCAATGTAAGTAAGGTCAAACCTTTCGGGCAGGGTATAATCTACCTGAATGGTGCCGAGCTGCCACTTTCTACCCAGGGCGTCTTTCACCATAAAATCTAGCTTGGGGCCATAAAAAGCAGCTTCCCCGTATTCGGTAATGGTATTCAACCCTTTTTCTTCGGCGGCTTCAATAATGGCTTGTTCGGCTTGTTCCCAGTTTTCTTCATTGCCAATGTATTTTTCGCGGTCTTCCTTATCACGTAGTGAAATTTGGGCGATAAAATCGTCAAAACCGAGTGAGCTGAATACGTAAAATACCAGGTCTATTACTTTTTTGAATTCATCTTTCAACTGATCTTGTCGGCAGAAGATGTGGGCATCGTCCTGGGTAAAGCCGCGTACCCGGGTGAGGCCGTGCAGTTCACCGCTTTGTTCGTACCGGTACACGGTGCCAAATTCTGCATACCGAATCGGCAGCTCTTTGTAAGAATGGGGCACGTGTTTGAATATCTCGCAGTGGTGCGGGCAGTTCATGGGCTTTAGCAAAAACTCTTCCCCTTCGTGGGGCGTGCTGATAGGCTGAAAAGAATCTTTGCCATATTTTTCATAATGCCCGGAAGTAACGTACAAATCTTTATGGCCGATGTGCGGAGTAATCACCATTTTGTATCCGGCACGTTCCTGGGCTTGCTTCAAAAAAGCTTCCAGGCGCTGGCGTATCAATACGCCTTTGGGTAGCCACAAAGGCAGGCCGGAGCCAACTTTTTCAGAAAAGGTGAACAGTTCCAGTTCTTTTCCCAGCTTCCGGTGGTCGCGTTTTTTTGCTTCTTCCAACAGCTCGAGGTATTCTTTCAGTTCTTTCTGCTTAGGAAAGGTAATGCCATACAAGCGGGTAAGTTGTTTGTTATTTTCATCACCACGCCAGTAAGCCCCGGCCACATTGGTGATTTTGGCGGCTTTGATAAACCCGGTACTGGGAATGTGTGGCCCCCGGCAGAGGTCAGTGAAATTGCCCTGATGGTAAAAAGTAATTTTGCCGTCTTCCAGGTCTTTGAGCAGGTCTAGTTTGTATTCATCACCTTTTTTAGAGAAATAGTCGATGGCAGAGGCTTTGTCAATTTCCTGCCGTTCGTACACATTATTTTCACGGGCAAGCGCAATCATTTTCTGCTCAATGGCTTCCAGGTCTTCTGATTTGAATTCCTGCTCACCAAAGTCTACATCATAGTAAAAGCCATTGTCAATGGGCGGGCCAATACCAAATTTGATGCCTGGGTACAGCGCTTCCAGGGCTTCGGCCATGAGGTGGGCCGAAGAGTGCCAGAAAGCAGATTTCCCGGCATCATCCCGCCAGGTGAGCAATTGCAAAGTGGCATCGTTCTGAATGGGGCGTGTGGCATCCCACACCTCATCATTGACTTTTGCGGCCAGCACATTGCGGGCCAGTCCTTCACTGATGCTGCGGGCAATATCCAGCCCGGTACTCCCTTTGGGGTATTCTTTTACAGTTCCATCCGGCAAAGTGATACGGATATTATCTTGGTTGCTCATTGTTATTCTTAGTTATTTCCCTGGGGCTCCACAGATCTGAGCGGGGCCACCGGTGCTAATTGTTTTCTCAGGTTTTCTTCTTCCCTTCTTCTCTGCAAATATGCAATTTTTCTTTCGAGATAGTCCAACTCCTCAGCGGCTAATTTATGAATCTGTGGTTGTAGGGTAGAATCCATGCGAAGGATTCTGTTATATGCCTCTACCGATTGGGCGTAGGCCCGCCTACGGTCATACACCCGGGCTATGTCAATCATGGTTTCTTTATCATTTTCGTCCAATGCCAGGATTTTTTCAGCGTAGAAAAGCGTAGAATCGTACAAACTGGCTTCTGTATATATATCTTTTAATTCCTTATACACAGAAATTTCGCCTATTTCTGATAATTTCTCTGGTTGGTTCAAAAAACTGTAGAACAGGACAGTGGCAGAATCAGTCTGGCCCACCCTGCGTAAAATCCTGGCTTTTTGGAACTGCATTTGTATGTCATTTTCCAAATCCATTTTTCCAAGGTATTGGTAAGCCTGCTGATAGTTATCGAAGTCAATATACATTTTTACCAATGCACCGTACACTGCTTCTGGCGGTTTCCCATTTTCCAAACTTTGTAAAAATTGTGTTGCAGCCGAAGCCGTATCTGATATAGCGGCATACGCCATTCCTTTTCGGTAATAGTTTTCACCACTTTTAGGGTTTAAGGCAATGGCTGCGTTGGCATAACGGATGGCCTGCCGGTAGTTTTCATCTTGCAGGTTCCCTTCAGCCACAATGCTGTACAACTCTTCCGAGGCATTTCCTGTTTTGATGGCGGTCTGCGCTTCTTTAAAAGCTTCTTGCATTTCCCCTGCATTGGCATGCGCCCTGATTTTTATGAGGGAATAATCCGGGTTGCTGCCAGCAAGGCTGATGGCTTTGTCAATATTTGCCAGTGCATTATCCGGCTGTTGGATGGCCAGTAGTATGCTGGATTTTTTAAAATAAGCATCCGCATTATCCGGGTCATCTTCCAGGGCTTCGTTCACCACAGTAAGCGCTTTTTGATAATATTCCTGATTGAAAGCCGGGGTTTCTGGAATTTTATACCGGGTTTCTTTTTGGTTGCATGCTGAAATAATGCATATTATCCCAATTAATCCATATATTTTTATTCTACTTATATGCGTTTGTCTTGCCCGGACTGAGAAGCTGATGGCAGCCCCGTCCGTGCTCCGGAGAGCGGACTTCTTAGTCCGCTCAAGTAATTCACATAAATTCATTATACTTTTCTTTGATATAAGACCACTTCCAATCATTTCTGTTTTGGCAAAGCCCGGCTTTTATTGGATTATCCAATGTGTATTCAATTACATTATGCAGTTCATTGGAATCTCTAACCAGTCTATCATAACTTTCTTCTTGCCAGAATTTGCCTTTTCTTTCCAATAATTGATTACATGCTGTTGCACTGAACTGTTTGATAGATTTCAGGATAACATCTAAATAAACAGGTTTTTCGTTTTCGTCATGTTCATACAATTGGAAAGTTGCATGGACGTGATTTGACATGATGCAATAACAAATGAGTTCCAACTTTTTTCCATCCCAAAAATGTAAGGAATTGGCAACAACTTTTGCCAGTTTCTCATCTTTTATGAAATGCATTTCTCCCTGCTTTTCAAGATATTTATCATATTTAAAGAAATACTGTTCACGTAAAAGTGATAATTGGGTTTCCTTATCGGTTTTTCCTGAATGTTGAATCTGCATTTTTTCACATTCGTAATCAGCAGCCCATTTTTCAATCTGTTGATGGGGAATACTTCCTTTCACATGATAAGTAACAAAGAGAAGTCCGCCAATGGGCTGAATGTGGGGCAGGTTACGGCGGTATCTTTCTTTTTTCTTCATAGCTGTTTTTTTGTCCGGACTGAGAAGTCCGGACTCCGAACTGGAGAACTGGAGAGCGGATATCCTTGTCCGCTCAATTTTTAGTTTTTAAAAATAACTGGCTACTTCTACCATATTGTTTCCTTTATCATCATAAACAGCATAGTTGAAGCCGGGTTGGAGGCTGTATGCGCCTACTTCTCCGTTTTTACCCAGGGCCAGGAAACCGATTTGTATTTCTTTGGCGTTTTTTTGTTTTGAAATTCTTTTTACGGCCACTTCACAGGCTTGCTGGGGAGAATTGCCCTGCCGCATCAGTTCCACAATCAGGTGGGCACCTACCACTTTTATCACAGCTTCGCCCATGCCCGTAGCGGTGACAGCACCTACCTCATTGTCTACAAAAAGGCCGGCACCAATGATGGGAGAGTCGCCCACACGCCCGTGCATTTTAAAAGCCAGTCCGCTGGTGGTGCAGGCGCCTGATAAATTTCCGGCTTCATCCAGGGCCACCATGCCAATGGTATCGTGGTTTTCTATATTAATAATGGGTTTGTATTCAGCTTCTTTCAGCCATGCCTTCCAGGCTTTTTCGGCTTTTGGTGTGAGCAGGTTTTCTTTGGGAAAGCCATTATCTAAAGCAAATTGTAAAGCCCCATCACCCACCAGCATTACGTGGGGCGTGTCTTCCATCACCTTGCGTGCTACTGATATGGGGTGTTTGATGTGTTGGAGAAAAGCCACTGAACCACATTCCCCGTTTTCATCCATGATGCAGGCATCCAGGGTTACATTACCATCCCGGTCGGGAAAGCCGCCTATGCCTACCGAACCGCCTGTGGGGTCGGCTTCAGTGATGCGCACCCCGGCTTCTACGGCATCCAACGCCCTGCCTCCTTTGGATAAAACTTCCCAGGCACCTTCATTGGCAGCAATGCCGTGGTTCCAGGTAGAAATTACAATGGGCTTTTTCGGTGCCGCTTTAATGCCAAAACGCCCGAATGCTTTGGTGATTTGGGTGGAACTTCCCAAAAGGGCAGCCCCAAGTGATATTTTCCGCAAAAATGCTCTTCTTTTTGTCATAACTTCCTCCTTAATTTATACTGCTTAATATTTTAACCGAATTTACGTTCTATTCTACTAAGAAGCAGATTATTTATAACATTGGGTGGTTACTACATTTTTTGCCCTCCGGTCAAATTTCGGAAACGCTTCCCAGATACGCTCTGATTTCATGAAAAAGTTTATCTTTATTATTGGACTTTTTGTGGCATTTACTTCTGTTGCACAGCAAAAAGTATATACTACAAAATCGAAAAAAGCCATTGTTTATTACGAAGAATCTGAGGATTTTTATATCCGCAGACAATATGGACAAGCCGTAGAGTTGCTGCAAAAGGCTTTGGACAAAGATGAAGAATTTGCAGAGGCCCACTTGCGGATGATGCGGATTTACAGCACGGTGGGTGATAAAGCCAAAATAAGATACCATGCCGGAAAAATCATTGCCCAACAAAACGATAATCCTAAATTTTCGGAAGCTTATTATATGCTGGCCAATCTGGCTTTTGAGGAAGGGGATTATGAAAAAGCAGACCAGTATTTATCTGAAATGATGAAAATGGCCATAAACCCCCGCGTAAAGCAGGAAGGTGAGCGCATGCAAGTCAACATTTCTTTTGCCAAAGAAGCTATCAAAAACCCTTTGCCCTTTAATCCGCGGCCATTACCGGCTACAATTAACAAGTTTCCACTGCAGTACTTTCCCGTACTCACGGCCGACCAACAATCCATTATTTTTACCGGAAGAAGAGGCATCACCCCCCAATTTGACGAAGACGTTTACATCAGCACCCGGGATGCGCAAGGGAGGTGGCAGGAACCAAAGTTGATTTCGCCCAATATCACCACCGAGTTTAACGAAGGTACTTGCACCATTTCTGCTGACGGCCGCACGCTGATTTTCACGTCATGTGTGGGACGGCGTGTATTGGGTAGTTGCGATTTATTTATTTCATACAAAGAAGGGGAGGAGTGGGGCGAACCCGAAAATATGGGCACCAATATAAATTCCAGGGCATGGGAATCGCAACCCTCCCTTTCGGCTGATGGAAAAATGTTGTTTTTTGTATCAGACCGGCCCGGCGGGCTTGGCATGATGGATATTTATGTGTCGTATCTTGGTGAAGATGGGCAGTGGGAAAAACCTAAAAACCTGGGAAAAGGTATAAATACAGCCAAGGACGAGGTTTCCCCTTTTATCCATGTGAATGGGCAAACTTTATTTTTTGCCTCTACGGGATATCCGGGCTTTGGAGGACTCGATTTGTATCAGGCAGAAAAAAAGGGAGATACTTTTACTACTCCTGAAAATTTGGGGTATCCGCTTAATACGCATGGGGATCAGGTTTCTTTGTTTATGACAGCCGATGGTGCCAAAGGATATTATTCATTGGAAAAGGGCAGGGAAGGGATTGATTACACCAGTACGCTGATGGAGTTTGAAGTGCCTGCCTCCATCCGGGTGAAAAACCGCAGTAATTTTGTGAAAGGCATCATCCGTGATGCTGAAACCAAAGAAGTATTGAGTGCGGAGGTGGAGTTATTTGACCTCAACGAACAAGAAAAGAAATACACCGTGGAATCGGATGCCGTAACGGGCGAATACATGATGGTACTTACTGAAGGGGCTGAATATGCTTTGTATGTTGACAAAGAAGGGTATTTATTTGAAAGCCTCACTTTTAATTATACCGATGACCTGCCCCCTGCCCAAAAACTGGAACCCGTTTACATTGACATTTACTTAAAACCCATCAAAGCCGGGAAAGAGACGGTGCTGAACAACATATTTTTTGATACCGACCAATATGTATTAAAGCCTAAATCAAAGACGGAACTGAACAAAGTCGTCAGGTTTTTACAAAATAACCCGGACATCAACATACGTATCAACGGGCACACCGATGATGTGGGTACCGAAGAGTACAACCAGCAGTTATCCCTCAACCGGGCGAAAGCTGTGTATGAATATTTGGTAGAAACCGGAATTTCTGTTGAACGATTGGATTATAAAGGTTTTGGAGAAGCCAAACCCATCGTTGCCAATGATTCAGAAATT
Organism: Cyclobacteriaceae bacterium; assembly: GCA_965230065.1. GTDB lineage: Bacteria > Bacteroidota > Bacteroidia > Cytophagales > Cyclobacteriaceae. The sequence goes on from OZ245942.1 coordinate 4,093,996, forward strand.
AACCGCCAGAGAAACCGAAGGATTGCTTTTGAGGTGGTGCAGTAAGTTCAATAGGCAATTAACAATCAGGATATGTTTGTGTACCAAAGGGGACCCAGGCAAGACTTTTCGAAGATCGAAGGCGCGAGGCCGAAGAATTACTTCCGTCTTCCGGCTTAATAATAATGCTACTCCCAAGTTCCAGTTGGATTATATTTGGAAAAAAGGTGGTTCCTGTGTGTTTTCTTACCGATTCATTTAATTCCCGCCAATTATCTACTAAATTCGCACCCGATTCTCAAGTTTCTGGTTGTTTGTTTAACGTTTTAGTGTTTAAAGTTTTTCGTACTAAAGCGCCGAAAAGCACAACTGGAAACTATCAACCATAAACCAAAAACAAAAAACGCTACATGCCTAAAGACAATAGCATTAAATCAATACTGATTATTGGAAGCGGACCTATCGTGATTGGACAAGCTTGTGAGTTTGATTATTCAGGATCTCAGGCAGCCCGTTCGTTGCAGGAAGAAGGAATAGAGGTAACACTCATCAATTCTAATCCGGCTACCATTATGACCGACCCGGTGATGGCGGACAATATTTATCTGAGGCCGCTGGAGAAAAAGTCAATCATTGAAATCCTGGAAAAACATAAAATTGATGCGGTTTTGCCTACGATGGGCGGACAAACTGCGCTCAACCTGGCCATAGATTGCGATAATGCAGGAATTTGGAAGAAATACGGTGTACGCATCATTGGTGTAGATATCAATGCCATTGAAACTACCGAAGACCGGGAAAAATTCCGCTTGCGCATGAAGGAGTTGGATGTGAATGTGAGCGAAGGAAAAATTGCCACTTCATTTTTGCAGGGAAAAGAAATTGCCCAGGAAATTGGCTTTCCTTTGGTAATTCGTCCTTCTTACACTTTGGGAGGATCAGGCGGAGGCTTTGTACATTCGGCCGACAAATTTGAGAAGGCTTTGAGTCATGGCCTTCATATGTCGCCGGTGCACGAAGTACTCATAGAAGAAAGTATATTGGGCTGGAAAGAATACGAACTTGAGCTTTTGCGGGACAACATGGGCAATGTCATTATCATTTGCTCTATTGAAAACTTTGACCCCATGGGCATCCATACGGGCGATTCGGTTACCGTAGCCCCTGCCATGACTTTGCCAGACACCGTATACCAGGAAATGCGCGACCTGGCCATTAAAATGATGAATGGTATCGGTGAATTTGCCGGAGGGTGTAACGTACAGTTTGCGGTAAACCCTGAAAATGACTATATCGCCGCAATTGAAATTAACCCCCGGGTTTCACGCTCATCAGCCCTGGCGTCTAAAGCTACGGGTTATCCCATTGCCAAAATTGCCGCCAAGCTGGCCATTGGTTACAACCTTGATGAACTGGAAAACCAGATTACGAAAACGACTCCCGCCTTTTTTGAGCCAGCGCTGGACTATGTAATCGTAAAAATCCCTCGGTGGAACTTTGATAAATTCAAAGGCTCTGACCAGCACCTGGGCTTGCAAATGAAATCGGTAGGTGAAACAATGGGTATTGGCCGCACTTTCCAGGAAGCGCTGCAAAAAGCCTGTCAGTCGCTGGAAATCAAAAGAAATGGATTGGGTGCCGATGGGAAGGAAGAAACCAACCAGGAAAAAATACTGGAAAGCCTGGAATTTCCTTCGGGCGACCGCCTGTTCCGCATATATGACGCGTTTAAGTTGGGTATTTCTTTCTCTACCATTGAACGCCTCACCAAAATTGACAAGTGGTTTTTACAGCAAATAGAAGACCTCGTACATCTTGAGAAAGATATTGAGAAATACAAGGTAGATACCATTCCGGAAGAACTGCTGCGTTCGGCCAAGAAAAAAGGGTATGCCGACCGGCAGATTGCCCACCTGCTCCGCTGTTTAGAAAGCGAAGTATTTAATAAAAGAACAGAGATGGGCATCAACCGGGTTTATAAGGTTGTAGACACCTGTGCGGCTGAATTTGAAGCCAAAACACCTTATTTCTACTCTACTTTTGAAGAAGAAAACGAATCGGTTTCTACGGATAGGGAAAAAATCATCATTCTGGGTTCTGGTCCCAACCGTATTGGGCAGGGCATTGAATTTGACTACTCTTGTGTACACGGGGTGCTGGCTGCCAAAGAATGTGGTTATGAAACCATTATGATTAACTGTAACCCCGAAACCGTATCCACTGACTTCGATGTAGCGGACAAACTCTACTTTGAACCTGTTTTCTGGGAACATATTTATGACATCATCCTGCACGAAAAACCTGTTGGGGTGATTGTACAGCTGGGCGGACAAACAGCCCTGAAACTGGCCGAAAAACTCAACCGGTACGGTATCAAAATTATTGGTACACCCTTCGAGTCGCTTGACCTGGCCGAAGACCGGGGAAGTTTCTCTACCCTGTTGAAAGATAATGAAATTCCTTATCCTAAGTTTGGGGTCATTGAAGATGCAGAATCGGCCCTGGAACTTTCGCGTGAAATCGGGTTCCCACTGCTCGTACGCCCCTCTTATGTATTGGGTGGGCAAAGCATGAAAATTGTGATTAACGAGAAGGAACTGGAATCACACGTGGTAGATATTTTGCGTGAGATGCCCGATAATCACATTCTGCTTGACCACTTTCTGGAAGGTGCCATTGAGGCAGAGGCTGATGCCATTTGCGATGGGGAAGATGTACATATCATCGGCATTATGCAGCATATTGAACCGGCCGGTATCCACTCCGGAGATTCTTATGCAGTGCTGCCTCCTTACAACCTGGGAGATTTTGTAATGCAACAAATTGAATTGTATACTGAGAAGATTGCCCGGGCACTAAACACGGTTGGGCTAATTAATATTCAGTTTGCCATTAAAGATGATAAAGTATATATCATTGAAGCCAACCCCAGGGCATCGCGCACCGTACCATTTATATGCAAGGCCTATCAGGAACCTTATGTGAATTATGCTACCAAAGTAATGCTGGGGCATAGCAAGGTGAAGGACTTCAAGTTCAACCCTGTAAAAGAAGGGTATGCCATTAAGGTGCCTGTATTCTCTTTTGAGAAATTCCCGAATGTAAACAAGGAATTAGGCCCGGAGATGAAATCTACAGGAGAAGCCATCTACTTTATTGATGACCTGCTGGACGATTACTTCCTGAAAATTTACAGCGAACGGAACATCTACCTCAGCAGGTAGGGTTCCGTCCCTTTAACCTGAAAGATATATGTTCAAATTAATGCTTTTGATGCTGGTGATTGGCTTTGGGGTGTACAAGGTCGTGAACTTCATATTTCGCATTCTTTTCACCCTTTCTGGCGGAAAGCGCACCAGCACTTTTAATAACTCCAATACTGGAAACCGTAAGCAGAAAAACCAAAAACGAAAAGCCCCCAACAGCGACCTGAACATAGATTACGTACCCGATGACCCCAAAAAGAAAAACAAAAAAGGCTTCAACGGCGGGGATTATGTGGATTATGAAGAGGTGAAGTGAGGGTTTTTTATTGACACTGTCGTAAGATGTAAGAGGCTTTTTCTGGCTGCATAAAACCAAGGTCTGTGCCGCCGTGGCCCGGTCCTCACAGGCCTTTTCTTTTTTGTTTTTAAGCAAATCCCCCAATATGTTACATACTCAAATGAAATACAGTAGTCTGCACATAACCTTATGCGCAGGATACATTACTTTCATTTTTCTTACGGGTATCAGTTGAGATTAACAAGTTCATTTGTTGAAGCCCACCCAATGCATTATATTTCATTTGCAATTAATTTGACATTGATGGGCTTAACAAGAAGAAAATTTTTACACATCTCCCAGGCAGCAGCCTTGGGCTTGCCTTTTATACCCCAAACAGATTTCTTCAATTTATCTTCAAAAAAGAATAAATACGTCGAAAATATAGGGTTGCAGTTGTATACCGTTCGCGATCAGCTTGTGTACAACCCCATGAAAACCCTTGAAACCATCCGCAATTTAGGGTATAAACAGGTTGAGCTTTTTGATGTGCATTTGCTTCGAAGGATGAAACCTGCCCTGGATAATTTAGGGCTGGCCACTAACAGCGCACATTTTATGAGTGCTTTTCTTACAGGCAACTGGGACCTTATGGCTGTACAGGGCATATACAAACCCAATAATTACACGCTTGACCAGGTGGTGGCAGACGCTGCCAAATATGGTGTGCAGTATTTGGTATTGCCTTATTTCTTTCCTTCCGAAAGGGATAGCCTGGAAAAATGCCAGCTAATATCAGAAAAAATGAACCAATTGGGTGAAAAGTGCCAGCAAGCCGGGTTACAGCTTTGCTACCACAACCATGCCTCTGAATTTAAACCATTGTACGATGATGACACTGTCCCTTTTGAAGTATTTATGCAGGAATTTGATAAGGATTTGGTAAAACTTGAATTGGACATATTCTGGCTAAAAGTAGCCGGGCTTGATCCTGCCCAAAAAATTGAAGAATACGCTGGCAGGGTTGAATTACTACATTTAAAAGATAAAGCCTCCGGAATACCTAAGGTTTTTTTAGGGGAAGAGCAATTTCCCGAAGAAGCCTTTCAACCTATTGGTGAAGGTGAGATTGACTTTAATAGCATTTTTAAAGCAGCTAAAAAAGCCAAAGTGCAGCATTGTTTTGTAGAACAAGACGCTTCTCCCAACCCCATGCAGAGTATCAGTGAAAGTATACGGTATTTGCAAAATAATTTTTAGCGCTTAGTTTATTACTTACATTTATTGGGTAAAACGTTGAATACGTACAAATAATGGTGGTTTCTGCTCACCATGTATTGTTACTAAAAAAGTACTGGTACGAAATCAAATGTTTTCTTAACTTGCCCTCCATTATCTTTTATTGTATATATGATAGAAAACAAGAAAAAATCGACGGTAGAACGCAGGGCTGTGATCTTACAAGAGCTAGAAAGTAAGGGGCAGGTCAACGTACAGGAATTAAGTAAAAATTTTGGAGTAAGTGAGGTAACCATCAGAAACGACCTCACCAATCTGGAAAAGAAGCGAATGCTCGTAAGGGCCCGTGGCGGCGCCATCCGACAAAATAACGTAGGAGTGGATTTTAATATTTCTGAAAAATCACAACGACATTTTCAGGAAAAACAATTGATCGGAAAGAAAGCTGCATCCATCATTGAAGAAGGCGATACCATTATGATCGACTCTGGCACTACTACCACTGCCATGGCCAAGCACCTCACAAAGCACACCAACATTACCATAATTACCAATGCACTGAATATTGCGGTAATGCTGGCTGAGTTCCCTGAGATCAACGTCATTGTTCCCGGAGGTATTTTACGAAAAAAATCTTTATCTCTGGTGGGGGCCTCTGCTGAAGAAAGTTTCCGCAATTATTTTTGTGATAAGCTCATTATTGGCGTTGATGGATTTGACACTGAGCGTGGTATCACCACTCCCAATGTAGAAGAAGCCCACTTAAACCGTGCCATGATAGAATTAGCCAAACAGGTAATTGTAGTGGCAGATTCCAGTAAATTTTCGCGCCGTAGCCTTGCCCTGATTGCCCATATTTCTAAGGTAGATACCATTATTACGGATGAAGGTATTTCAAAGGAAGACAAACAACGGTTAGAAAATGCAGGGGTGGAAGTTATCGTTGCATAATGCTTCCACTCCCTGTTCACCTCTATCAATTTTTATTTGCTAAATACCATAATACCCCCAGCCAGGTAAGTACCTGCTGTAGTAGTAAGGTTATATACTTCTTCAGTAGTTTCATAACTTGGGATGGTAAACCCGACTTTATATTTTTCCAGCCTATCCGTCATGGGGTGATGCCGGTACAAAACATCGCCTATGTGCAACTGACCAATATTTTTCTTTCCCTTTTCAGTCATTACCGGATGATTCGGTGTTGCCAGCAGTTCCACAATATCAGCCAGGTAACTTTCATCGTTGCTGGATGCCGTGGTGGTTTCGACGGGCAACAAAATCACCTTGATAAGTTGAATATTTCTTTTGTGATGAATACTTACTGATGCTATAGTGGTATTTATGAGAGTTTCTTGATCAAAAGTAGTGACCATATCCCCTACTTTTATTTCAGAAATCCTTTTTTGACTGCCATCATGCATTGTGATGGATGCCTGTGACGGAAAGCAAAAATCATAATCATCACCAGACTGTTCCATTGCGCTCATATCTACGCCGGAACTTTTCTGCATCAAATAAGCCACTTCTTTGGAAAGAATGTACGACATTTTGAGTGCCACATCTTTTTCTTCACGGTCATGCTGGTGAATATCGTCAAAATACATGTTCCATACCTCTCCGCTGCTGGCCATATTAGGAATGACCAGGTTAAAGGTTTCACCTGACGCTGTATTGGTAAACAAAGCAATCAGGCCCAGTTCTTCCATAGATGCCCGGTCAATAAGTTTATAAAGGTCAATCCGCTTTTTAACACCACTGTCTCCTGTAATAAAATAGGGGGGCTTCATTTCATAGCGATCCAGAACATACTTTCCATCTGCAAACTTGATGTAAGTATCATGGTCTAAATCTTCAACGGTAGCCTCCAGGGCTATTTTGTATTCTTCAGGGGTCATTCCCCGAGCTGCCCCACTTTCCTGGGCCTGCGCCTCCATACTGTAAAAGCCAGATAGCAAAAAAAATACCCAGTATCCTACTTGCCTAATCCTTAAAATCATGTTGTAAAAGTTAGCATACATATTATTTAGTTTTTAATTGTGATTAAATGCAATATTAAAGAATAATATTTTATAATCAATGCATATAATATATATTTTATTCCAAAAAAATACATTTATTTAAAATAATATTTTGATATTATTTTTTTTATCTTTTGATTTGGAAAAAATAAATTATTATAGAATTAAATTTCTAATGTTAAATATATTACGATATATTATTTTATAAAATAAAGATAAAGTAAAATATTTATCGCATATAATTATTAACTAACCTAATTTTCTTAGCTTATGAAAAGCAATTCTACAAAGAGTATCTCGCCACATTTTGGAAAGTGGATGCTGAAACTACCGGGTTTGTCTTTCGCAATGTTTTTGGCGTTTTTTTCAGCCCAGGCACAAGAGCGGGTCATTTCTGGAACTATTACTTCAACTGAGGATAATTCGGCAGTGCCCGGCGTGAATGTGCTGGTAAAAGGTTCTACCACCGGTACCATTTCTGACATAGATGGAAAGTACAGCCTGGAAGTACCTGCCGGGGATGCCACTTTGGTTTTTTCATTCATCGGATTACAAACCACCGAACTACCTATAGGTAACCAAAGTGTAATTGACGTTGCCATGCTGCCCGATATTGCTGAACTTTCAGAAGTGGTCGTAACCGCGTTTGGGCTTGAAAGAGAGAAGAAAGCCTTGGGATATTCGGTGCAGGAAATTAAGGGGGAAGAACTCACTAAAGCTCCTTCCCAAAGCGTAGTAAATAACCTGTCGGGCAGGGTTGCCGGGATGCAGGTATCTACCAACTCTACACCGGGCGGCAGCCCTGAATTTGTTATCCGTGGTTTTTCATCAGTGGGTGGGAATAACCAGCCGCTTGTTGTAATTGATGGTGTGCCCATGGCCCAAACATCCAATGGCTCTAATGCAAGCAGTAGTGCTGATGGTACACGCAATGATGCCAATTTTAACCGTAAGCAAAACCAGCAATACGGAGGTGGCATTTCTGAAATTGACCCGAATAATATAGCAGATATTAGTGTGCTTAAAGGTCCTAACGCTGCAGCCTTGTATGGCTCTCGTGCGGCCAACGGGGTTATTCTGATCACTACAAAAAATGGTTCTGGCAAGAAGGGAATCGGTGTAGATGTTAACTTCTCTACTACCTTTGACAAGCCGTTGGTAAAACCTAAATTCCAGAATACATACGCGGGTGGTAACGGGTACACCACCTGGTACGCTGACGGATGGAGTGGCACCGTAGATGGCTTCAAAGGAACAGCAGGCACTGACGAAAGCTGGGGCGCTCCCATGGATGGCCGTCTGGTACGCCACTGGTGGAGTGGCACGGAAACCGCCCCCTTAACCCCGGAACCTGACAACTGGGAGCAATGGTGGGAAACCGGAAAAACCCTTAATGGAAATATCGCTATCAGTGGGAGCAACGACAAAGGCTCTTTCCGTCTGGCAATGGGAAGGCAGGAACAAGATGGTATCGTTTATAATAATAACTACTGGAGAAACAACTTTCGGTTGAATTCTGCATATAATTTTACCGATAAGCTCAAGGTTTCGGCCATGGGCGAATACATCAAGTCGGGCTCTGACAACCGGGGGTACTCACGTTCCAGCGTGTTCATCTGGCATCACCGCCAAACCAATTTTGACCAGCTTAAAAACTACCGTGCCTACGAAGATGTTCACATCCAGCCTGTAGACAATGACGAGCCACCCAACTGGCAACATACGTATTTTACCAATCCATACTTCTCAGAAGAAGTAATGGTTCAGCCTAATGAAAAAGACCGGATTCTAGGTAATATTTCCCTGAACTACGAATTTACCGACTGGCTCAGCCTGATGCTCAGGACCGGTACCGATTTTTGGACAGATACCCGCCGGATAGTAGATCGTTACGAGCGCATCAGGGGTACTTCAAGAGCAGGGCGGTTCAGCGAAGAAGTCGTTAGCAGTCAGGAAACCAATTCAGATTTTATTTTCACGCTTGATAAAGAAGTAGGCGAAATCTCACTAATGGCACAATTGGGTGGGGTACACCGTGCGAATTTCTACAAAAGCAATTATGTGCGGGTAAACGAACTTACCATTGACCGGGTGTACAACCTTGGCAATAATGCCAGCCCTAATACCACAGAAAGCACAATACTTGAATCTGAAGTAAACAGCTTGTTTGGGGCCGTAACCTTCGGTTACAAAAACTTCCTCTTTTTGGACGTAACCGGACGAAACGACTGGTCAAGTACATTGCCACCCGAAAACAATTCATTCTTCTACCCTTCTGTTTCGTTGAGTGCTGTGGTTACGGATATGATTCCCAATTTGTCCGGGAATTTCCTTTCTTTCCTGAAACTCAGGGGTAGTTGGGCACAAGTGGGCAATGATGCCGACCCTTACCAGTTACAGCAGGTATACAGCCCCGAAGGGCTGTGGGACGGCAGCATTCCCAAATTTTCTGAGAGTAAAGAAATTGCCAATGCGGGGCTAAAGCCTGAAATCACAACCGGAATTGAATTGGGAGCAGATTTCCGTTTTCTCAATGGAAGGCTTGGATTGGACGTAACCTATTACAACCAATCAACCAAAGACCAAATCCTGGCGGTTGACATTTCCCGCGCATCCGGCTATACAGGCCGCATATTAAATGCTGGTGAAATCACCAACAAAGGGGTGGAGGTAGTACTAAGCGGTACAATCCTTCAACTGCCAGGCGGCTTTTCCTGGGATGCTACCATCAACTTTGCCAAAAATAAAAACGAAGTCGTAGCCCTGGCCGATGGTCTTACTTCCCTCACCCTCTGGACACAACGAGGTGCTTCACTGGAAGCCAGGGTAGGCGAAGCTTATGGCAACCTGTACGGCATCAAGTTTAACAGAACCGAAGATGGAGACCTCATTTTTGAAGATGGCTTCCCTACCACACTCTCAGGCCAGCATGTGATCGGTAACATCACACCCGACTGGACAGGCGGCATCTACAACGCTTTTAGCTTTAAAGGCATTACGGTAGGTGCACTGATTGACATTAAAAAAGGAGGCGATATCTATGACATGGGCAGCAGCCTGGCTCGCCAAAACGGTATATTGGAAGAAAGCGAAATTGGCCGGGAAGAAGGAACCATTGGCGTTGGCGTCATGAATGTAGGCACAGAAGAAACTCCACAATTTGTGCCCAATGATGTAGTGGTTTCTACGACTACGTTTATGGGATACTACAGTGGGCGCCAATACCATGAAGCCGCTGTCTTTGATGGCAGTTATGTAAAACTACGCGAAGCCACCATCACATACCAATTACCCGGCAAATGGTTTGATAACAATTTTATGGAAGCTGCTTCTGTATCCCTGGTAGGCAGGAACCTGGCCATCTTCCATAAAAACAGCCGGCATATTGACACGGAAATCAGCAGTGCTGACCTGGGTTATAACTACGGACAATTACCCAGCACCCGCAGCCTTGGCTTCAACCTGAATGTGAAATTTTAATCAGCATTAAAGACCTTACCTATGAAATTATATATAAAAACTTTCTTTGTGGCTGCCGCACTATTGATAGCGGGAGCCTGTACTGAAGATTTTGAGGAACTGAACTCAAACCCAAATAAACCCACAGAGGTGAACGCGCAGTATCTACTGCCACAGGCATTGCAAACTTCTATTGATAATTACTGGGGCAACAAAACAAGGAACGAACGCCTGAACTTTGACCATGCCATGTCCTGGGTTGGTTACTTTACCCGGAATATTTATGAAAACGAAGGGGATAATTATAATGTACAGCCCTCTGTGAATATTACCAACTGGGAAGTATTTTATACCGATGGCCTCATCAACTATCAGAAAATCATTGAAATAGCGGGTGAAGAAGCCGAGGAACCCAACGCTAACTACGAGGGAATTGGCCTGGGCATGCGCGCCTGGTCATTTTCTTTACTCACCGATGTGTGGGGCGCTATTCCATACACTGAAGCAGTGGCAGGAACAGCAGAGGAACCTCTGTTTTCCCCAGCTTATGATACCCAGGAAGTAGTGTATGCAGGAATTATTGAAGACTTAAAAACAGCCAATGCAAAGCTCGATCCGGCAGGCCCGGCTGTAAATGGTGACATTCTGTTTGGCGGGGATGTGATGATGTGGAAAAAGTTTTTCAATTCCCTCCGCTTTAAACTGCTCAACCGTCAGGCCCATAAAGTAGCTTCTTCTTCTGCCGAAATGCAAGCGATGCTTGACGACCCGGCTACCTATCCTATGATGACGAGCAATGATGAAATAGCCCAACTGGCCTACGGTGCCGTTCCCACAAACAATCCCTGGAATGACATACTTATTCAGCAAGGGCGTACTGACTGGAACATCAACAGCACGTTGGTAGACAAATTGAAAGCATACAATGACCCGCGCCTGGAAGTGTATGCCGTGCCCGGCAGCCTGGCAGGTGGCAATATTACAGGACACCCCAGCGGCTTACCTGGCGAAATTGCTACCAAATTCAACGGGTACAGTGCCACCTTAAACACGGATGTTTTTGCACAAACCACCTCGCCAGCTGTACTCATGAGCTATGCAGAACTTTTATTTGTAAAAGCAGAAGCCGCTTTGGAAGGAGATATCAGCGGAGACGCACAGGCTTTGTTTGAAGCCGGCATTGCAGCAGCCTTTGCGCAATACGGCCTGGAAGTACCTGCCGGTTATATCGAGCAGTTTGGCGCAGCTTCTAAAGAAAGTATCATTACCCAAAAGTGGATCGCGCTGTTTGGGCAGGGCATAGAAGCCTGGACAGAACTGAGAAGAACGGGCTATCCGGTGATGCCTCCTGCTGACCCACAGGCGCAGTTTAAAAACGATGGTGTACTGCCCACTCGCCTGGTATACCCTTCTACCGAATATTCCCTGAATGGGACTAATGTAGCAACCGGGCTTTCCCTCAACAGCGGAGAAGATGATATGAAAACCAAACTGTGGTGGGTTGAAAACTAAGCAATTCCTGAACTTAAAAATTAAAGAAAATGAAATATATGTATTTGAATGTATTTGCAATACTCCTAGTAGCCATCTTATCAACAAGTTGCGAAGATGTGAGTGATTTAGCAGTAGACCGCGTAGCTGCCCCTGTTTTGGGAGTGGAATTAAACTCAGCAATAGCCAATGGCGTGTGGAAAAGGGAAGTCGCATTTTATGAATTGGATAAGTCGGGTATACTGGACCATACCGTCGGTATTGATTCCATTCCTGTCGCAAACCTTGCCCTCCAGGTATTGACAGATGACAACACCCTGGTAGATAACCTGACAACCGATGCCAACGGTTTAGTCATGCTTGAAAAACCCATAGCCGATTTTGAAGGAGACGCACCTTCCTTGCAATGGGTTGGCAATTACAAAGGTGTTGCTTTCAGGATTTATGATGCACAACTAAAATAATGTTTAACAGAAGGTGAGCTATCCAACTTGGTTCACCTTCCACACTTTTTATAAACAACCAGCAGTGCTTGCTGCAATCGCAATAGAATATGGGTAATCTTTCAAGAAGGGCCTTTTTACATCGTTTCTCCATCCTGGCGGGTAGCAGTTATCCAGCCATGGCCGCCCTGGGGATGATGAAAGAGGCAAAAGCAAAACCTTTTAATCTCCAGGGCAATGGAAAAGGCACAAAAGTAATTATTTTGGGCGGTGGCCTGTCTGGGCTTACCTCAGCTTACGAGCTTAAGAAATTAGGCTATGAATGTTCAATTCTGGAAGCCAGGACTCGTCCCGGCGGCCGGGTATGGACGGTGCGGGGAGGAACCGAAGAAACAGAAGAAGGAGGCCAAAAACAGCTATGTAATTTTGACAATGGGCAATATCTGAATGCCGGGGCGGCACGCATCCCACACCATCACGAAATTTCCCTGCACTATTGCCGGGAACTGGGTGTGCCCCTGGAAATATTCAATAATATTAATGAAAACGCTTATCTGTATGCGGAAGGAAACGGCCCACTTTCTAACCGCCCGGTGCGCATCAAAGAAATAGCCCACGATACCCGCGGGTACATGTGTGAGTTTCTTGAAAAAGCCATTGATCAGGATGCACTGGATTTGCCACTCACACAGGAAGACAAGGAAAAGTTAATTGAATATTTTCGGGTAGAAGGCGACCTGAACCCTGATTTATTGTATAAAGGAGGCAACCGGCGGGGCTATAAAACACCGCCGGGCGCAGGCAACCAGCCGGGAGAATATTCCGACCCTTACGGATTTATGGACATGCTGCATTCTGGTTTTATGGATCCGGCCATGTCAAACCTGCCCATTTATACCCTGGACTTACAAATGACACTATTCCAGCCCGTGGGCGGTATGGACAGAATCCCTTATGCCCTGGCCGAAAAAGTGAAAGATGTAGTGAATTACCAGGCTGTAGTTCAGGAAATCAAAAAAACGGAAACCGGCACCAGCGTGATTTATACAGACAATACAGGGAATACCCGGGAAATTTCAGGTGATTACTGCATTTGTACCCTGCCACTGCCTGTATTAGCCAATATTAAAAACAACCTTTCTGGCAACATCCAAAGGGCATGCGATTTTGTGGATTACAAAAAGACCTGCAAAATCGGTTTGCAATTCAAACGCAGGTTTTGGGAAGAAGACGATGGCATCTACGGCGGCCTTACCCGCACCAGCCAGGATATTACCCAGATTATGTACCCAAATTATGATTATCTGGGCAAGAAAGGTGTGCTCAAAGGTTTTTACAATTTCAGTGGAAAAGCCATTGCCACCGGAAATATGTCATTGGCTGAAAGGGAAAAACTGGCACTGGAGCAAGGCAGCAAAATTCACCCGCAGTATGATGAAGAGTTTGAAAATTCTTTCTCCCTGGCCTGGCACAAAATCCCCTATTCTAAAGGTGGGTGGGCTGAGTATTCAGAAATGACCCGTGAGCGCTTCTATCCTGATCTGATAAAACCAGATGGCAATGTATACCTTGCCGGGGAACATACCTCGTACCACACTGCCTGGATGGCCGGAGCGTTTGAATCGGCCCGACGAACTGTGGCTGGAATTCACGCCAGGGTAATGGAAGGTGAGGTACAATATCAGTCCAATGAATAATTCAACGTAAGGCAGTTTGGTGACCGGGTTGCCGATGCAGCCGCCCTACAAAACATTAATAAAACTAAGCAACTAAAAAATAACCGATATGTCTACGAAAATGAACAGAAGAAAATGGTTTCAATCCAGCGCAAAGCTGGCCGGAGGCGCAGCCCTGGCATCCGCTACTCCCTGGAATTTTGCACAGGCTGCCAACCAGGTAGCCGCGCAGTTGTACGCCTTGCCCGCCCAGGAGGTAGGCAACATGGTATTGGCTCGGCCTGAACTCAAAGCCCGGTTGCTTGCCAATGAAAACCCTTTTGGTCCTTCAAAAAAAGCCAAAGAAGCTTTATTGAGCGAAGTAGATGAGGGTTACATGTACGGCTTTGGAAAAAAGAGAGATTTTTCTAAAATGATTACCGAAAAGTATGGTCTTCCAGCTGATGATGGAATGTCAAGAGGCTCTTCTAAAAAGACGTCAATCATGTTGGGCGCCGGTTCTACCGAATTGCTACTGGCGACCTCCGTAGCATATGGACAAAATGGCGGTAAAATACTCTCTGCTGATCCAACGTACATGTCTCTTATCCGTACGGCGCAAAATGTAGGCTCAGAATGGGAGACAGTACCCTTAACGGGAGAATATGTGCATGACCTCAACCGCCTGGCCGATGCAGTAAACGACAGCCACAGCCTTGTGTACATTTGTAACCCCAACAACCCAACCGGCACGGCAGTAGACCCGGACGAGATGCGGGCATTCTGCAAAGAAGTTTCTAAAAAGAAACCCATCTTTATTGATGAGGCTTACATAGATTATACGCCTGACCCTGAAAAACACTCCATGATTGATTTGGTAGCGGAAGGGTATAATGTAATTGTTACCCGCACTTTTTCAAAGCTGCATGCCTTTGCCGGATTGCGGATTGGATACACTGTGGCCCAGCCCGAGGTGATTCAGGAATTGAGCAAGTACAGCAACGGAGGGGGCAACATCGCCTGTACATCTATTGCTGCTGCCATCGCTTCTTATCAGGATGCCGAGTATTTTGAGTATGCCCGTAAAATGAATACTGAATCTAAAGAATTCCTGTATAAAACACTGGAAGATGCAGGCTACGAATACATTCCGTCGCACACCAATTTCGTGTTGTTTCCAGTACGCATTGAAAGCAAGCGGTTCCGAGAAGAAATGATGAAACGGGGTGTGGGTGTAAGAAGCTGGAGTTTTGATAACAAAGAGTGGTGCCGTGTAAGCATTGGCACGCTTCAGGATATGGAATATTTTGCTGAGGCTTTTAATGAAATTTCATGATGCGATTGTAGTACCTTTATTTTTTATCACTCACTGTTTGCACAACCTTCCGTCTTTTGGCGGGAGGTTTTTTTATCAGGATAGAATGGATGGGAAAAGGATGAGCAGGATTTGAAAAAAAACATACTTATTATTAGCCCTAAGCATTAAAAATTAATTATGATAAATGCTAAATATTTCCGCCCAAAGCCAAATGAAGAGTGATTCTCTGTATAACTTTTTACACGCAGCAGGTTTATAGTTTGTTTGAATTTTGAAGTTTTGAATTTGTTTTGGATTTAGGATTTGAAATTAGAGCTTGAGGGATTCAAACCAGGGGATGACATGCTCCAGCATAGGTTGGAAACCGGCACTGTGGGAATCGGCTTCGTCATAAGGAAAGTACTCAACTTGCGTTGCTCCATTATCTTTCATTTGGGCAAATGTATTTTCCGAATCGGAAATGGGAATGATTTCATCATCCTGCTCATGGTACAACCTCAGCGGCGAATCAGGCTTCCAATTATGAACATTATTGGCTTGCAGGGCATCAAAAAAAATGGTTTCGGTTTTATTGTTTAACCCATCAAGGAAGTCAGGGGCGAATAATACTTGTATGGTATCATTCAATTGTTGGTTGATGGTGATTCCGTTATTGCTGCCATCAAATGCTGTGGAAAGCCGGTTGGCATAAGGTTCATTAAAAAAATCGGTGAGCGGGCGGTTCCACTGGTTTGTGGTATTGTACCCACTCACAACCAGGGCCAGGTAAGCCGGGAAAGGGTATGTTTCCTGTTTGCTTATCTGTGTTACCATATTCTCGATATCATATCCACCTGCTCCGGCTGCAGCTGCCGTAACTTTTAAGTTCAAGCCTGGGTTTTCTTCAATAGCTTTCTGGGTAGCTACTGTGGCATAACCGCCTTCAGAGTAGCCCAATAAAAATAACTGTCCGTTTTCTTCTACCGAAATTTCAGGTAAAAATTCTTTTCCGGCCTGTATAAAATCGGTGATAGCGGTGGCTGTGGCCTGAAAATCATAATAGGGGTGTAAAACCTCCTGGGATTCCCCATAGCCAATATAATCAGGAATTAAAGTGATGTAACCAAGCGATGCCAGAAACTCAAATCCTGAAACATGGTTGGGCAACTGAAAGTTGGAAGGGGCATCCTCTTCAGAAAAGATAGTGCCATGATGTGCGCTAAGTAAAGGAAAGGTTTCATTAACTCCGTTGGGAACGGCTAACAGACCTGAAGCAAGGATAGGTTCACCCTGGTACGTAGACCAGTAGCTTATTTTGTAAAGCGTAATGTCATACCGAATCTGGTTTGTAAGTTCCCCCAGGCCCAAAAAAGAAGCGAACAGCTTTATTGTATTTGTTGGAATTTCAGTTAACTCTACATAATCTGATAGAAAGACAGGTTCATTGTCTTCAGGTGGTACTTCTTCTTGGGAGCAAGCCGAAAATAGAATGGTTATGGTGAGAAAGAGTAGGAAAAGGGGTTTGAGTCCAGAATGTTTAGTCGAATAAATTATGGTCATATGTTAATTTATGGTCAAAGTTCTTTCTTTTTTTGAAATCAGTAAAGCGGCTCACTAGCCCCGAGCATTGAAAATTTATATGAAATTCACGTAAATCGGTCTGACCGCTATCGCAGCGAACCGTTTTAAGAAGCACAAGAGCGGTCGACCGATAAGCAGTATTAATTTCCAGTCTTCGTACCTACCGAACCGTCTTACAAAACACCATTTAATAAGCTCCGGTAATCTCATAAATACCATTATAAGTAATTGATTTTTTAGTAGGCGAAGGCTGGGCAAACCTGGAGCCGGAAACAGAAAACATGCCATTATCTATGAAAAACAAGGCTTCTTTCAGGCGGGCTTCTTCAGGGTTGCCAAAATCACGGCTTAGGTCGTCTGGCACCTGCACATCGGCTGGCAGGCCATCAAAGTAATAGCCTTCGCCCATGTCATTGGTAATGGCAAAGCTGATGGGATTGATGGCATATTTCTTTTCCCGGTCGTTGAATGAATAACTTCCTACTGGCTTACCATGTGTATCATTCCCAACAATGACGATGTCCATAAAAGGCTTTAGGCCATTGATAATTAACTCGCTGGCCGAGGCGGTAGACTCAGAGGCAATCACAATCAGCCGGTTGAGGTTGAGTGGAAATTCCGGGGCAATGAAGGTGCTGGATTGGTTATATTCAGCTTTGTCATCATTGTGAACAAATTCAATAAAATTCTTCCCGCTTCCTGCTGTACCAATGATATTGCTTGCCAAATACTCTGCAATATTCGCCCTGCCACCCCCATTGTACCGCATGTCCAGAATCATTTCAGAAATATTCTCTGTATGAAATTTTTCTAAAACTTCTTTCAATTCGGCTTCCGAGGTTCGTAAAAAACTGTTGAAAGCCAGATATCCAACTTTTGTGGAGTTCACAGAAATTATGCTGCTGTGCAATACGGTATTGATACTGATTTCTTTTTTTGTAAAAGTTTCGGTTATCAATTTCCCATCAGGGCTTACAAGTTCAAAGGTGTTGGTGGCGGCTTCAATACTACTACTCACACTGCTCACTGCTTTTCCATTGATTTTGGTTACTTTCCATCCTCTTCTCACTCCAGCTTCATAAAAAGGGGAGTCTTCAAACACAAGGGCAATACGCAGGGTATTTTCATCTTCCCATACAAAGCGTACTCCGTAACCCTCGTATTTTCCCTGATCGAAAAGCTGCTCATAGGTTTCGGCATCTTCAATAAAACTCCAACGGTCAGTGGGTTTTTTCTGTAAGGCATCCATCACTTCCTGTGGGGTATTGTATTTGGAAAGATCAAGGTCAGGTAGTTCATCGTTCCATAAATACCATTCTTTCATGATGGCGTACACATCTTCAATCGCCCCTTCTTCCCGCTCTATTTTCGGGGCGGGTATTTCATCATCCTTGCAGCTTGTAAAGGCTATTACAAACGTAATGACAATCAATATGCTTTTTATATATAAATATCTAACAGTTTTCATAGTTCTTAATTCTTTTGTAATTACAGAACGGCAAAATCTGTGCATAAATTTTATTTCAAATGCATATCATAAGCTGAAGGTTTATAGTTTCCGCTTTTTCCACTGGCTTTCTGCATGGTTCGTCGTCTGGCTGACGGTTGCGGTAGCAGGCTGGCGTTGCTGAAATAAATGAGTGGCCAACAGTGCAGCCAGCTTTTCTTCTTCAGGCTCCGGGCTTGATCGCAGCTTTTCGGGTGAGAAATGTTTGTCTACAAACTGTGTGTTAAATGTACTGGAAGTAAAAGCTTCATGATGCAGTACAAATTTACAGAAGGGCAGGGTAGTGGCGACCCCGCTTATCTGGTACTCATCTATGGCACGCAGCATTCGCTGAATGGCTTTTCCCCGTTTACTGGCATGCACAATCAGTTTGGCAATCATAGGGTCGTAATACACCGGGATTTCCATGCCTTGCGCAAAGCCATCATCCACACGAATGCCCGGGCCTTGCGGACGGATATACGTATGGAGTGTGCCGGTATCTGGTAAAAAATTGCTGACAGGGTCTTCGGCATACACCCTTACTTCAATAGCATGCCCGTTGATTTGCAAATCTTCTTGCCGGATGCCCAATGCTTTCCCTTCTGCTACACGGATTTGTTCTTTCACCAGGTCAATGCCAGTAATTAATTCGGTTACAGGGTGCTCTACCTGAAGGCGGGTATTCATTTCTAAAAAATAAAAATTAAGGTCGTCATCTACCACAAATTCAACCGTGCCTGCTCCATAATAATTACATGCTTTGGCTACACCGATGGCCGCCTGCCCCATGGCTTCCCTAAGGCCAGGTGTAACCACAGGTGATGGTGCTTCTTCTATTACCTTCTGATACCGCCTTTGGATGGAGCACTCCCTTTCAAATAAATGGATAATGTTGCCTTGCTGGTCGCCCAATATTTGTATTTCAATGTGTTTTGGGTTGACAATAAATTTTTCAATAAATACTGACCCATCACCAAAAGCAGATTTTGCTTCACTTACCGCCCGTTCCATTTCTGCTTCCAGTTCCTCTTCTTTATGCACAATGCGCATCCCTTTGCCACCTCCGCCAGCACTGGCTTTTATAAGAATGGGGTATCCAATTTCTTTGCCTTTTTTTTGCGCTTCCTTAATATCTGTTAAAGGGGTAGTGGTTCCGGGAATGAGTGGTACATTGTATTTTTTTACGGCTGCTTTGGCTGCCAGCTTGCTGCCCATAGTTTCAATAGCTTCCGGGGAAGGGCCTATGAAGATAATACCGTTTTCTCCAACTTTTTGGGCAAAATCAGCGTTTTCTGATAAAAATCCGTATCCCGGATGGATGGCATCTGCTTTTAAATTTTTTGCAACTTCAATAATCTTTTGAAAATTCAAATAAGATTCTGAAGAGGGTGGGGGACCTACACAAATGGCCTCATCAGCATACTGTACATGTGGGGTAAGGCGGTCAGCTTCGCTATAAATGGCTACGGTCTTAATATTCATTTCCCTTGCAGAGCGCATGATGCGTAATGCAATTTCTCCACGGTTGGCAATCAAAATTTTTTTTATATTGGGCATATAATCAGAAAGTAAGAAAATAGATGGCGTTAAATATTAAAAAATTAATAATTATTTGGATAAATATTTCACCTAAATTAACAATTTTTGGCAGTTCATTGTAAGCGGTATAATAAATATTAATTTTGTTGCGGATTTTTCGTAACCAAATGATTGAATTTCAGTAAGAATACGAAAATTTTACTTCAAATTATAATTACTAAAGTTAAAGCGCGGTAATCGCATTAATCAACTAAATCTTTCGGAGCGTGGATATATTCGAGAAAATCAAAGAAGACAAAGGGCCTTTGGGAAGGCATTCCGGTGTAGAAGAAGGCTATTTTATGTTTCCCAAACTAGAGGGCGAGATTGCCCCTCTCATGAAATTTAGGGGTAAAGAAGTGCTTACCTGGAGTTTAAATAATTATTTGGGTTTGGGCAACCATCCTGAAGTAAGAAAAGCTGACCGCGAAGCCACTGAAAAATGGGGGCTGGCCTATCCGATGGGTGCCAGGATGATGTCGGGCAACACAGCCAAACATGAGCAACTGGAAAATGAACTGGCCGAATTTGTACAAAAAGAAAGTGCTTTGCTGCTTAATTATGGCTATCAGGGCGTAGTTTCTATTATTGATGCGCTGGTAGACAGGAAAGACATTATTGTATATGATGGCGAGTGCCACGCTTGTATTATTGATGGAGTGCGCCTGCACATGGGTAAGCGCTTTGTGTATGCCCACAATAACATTGAAAACCTTGAAAAGCAGTTGAAGCGGGCAACCAAGCTGGCCAAAGAAACAGGAGGCGGAATTTTGGTAATTACCGAAGGCGTGTTTGGTATGTCGGGCAACATGGGTTCACTGAAAGAAATTGTGGACATGAAAGAGAAGTTTAATTTCCGCCTGATGGTAGACGATGCACACGGGTTTGGAACCATGGGGCCTACAGGGGCCGGTGCCGGTGAAGAACAGGGCGTTCAAGATGAGATTGATGTTTATTTTTCCACTTTTGCCAAATCAATGGCGGCCATTGGGGCTTTCGTAGCGGGTGATAAAGCCGTTACGCATTATTTACAATACAACATGCGTTCGCAGATTTTTGCCAAGTCTTTGCCCATGCCTTTTGTAGAAGGATGCCTGAAACGCCTGGAGCTACTCAGGACACAGCCTGAACACAAAGAGAAACTCTGGAAAATTGTGAACGCGCTCCAGGGCGGACTGCGTGAGCGTGGTTTTAATATCGGAACCACCCAAACACCGGTTACACCTGTAATTTTAAATGGTACGGTGGGAGAGGCAGCTGCTTTGGCCATGGACCTGCGCGAACACTTTAATATTTTCTGTTCCGTGGTAATTTATCCGGTGGTGCCGAAGGGTGTAATTATGCTTCGGTTGATTCCTACTGCCATGCATTCACTGGAAGATGTAGAGCGTACCATTAAGGCATTTGAAGCAATAAAAGACAAATTAATGCAGGGAATATACAGAAATGGGGAGTTGGCAGCTGCTTTTCAGGAGTAAATGCAATTTTTCATGCCCATTTTTTTGCTTAATTGCCGTTTAAGCTCTATTGTTGCCGATAAATCAACAATTTTTTAAACCTTAAAACATTACTCATGAAAAGATTTGAGCAAGTAAGAGACCTAATAACTTCACTAGAAGGCGATTTTGAAAAATTCTATGACAAGGGAAATAATGCAGCTGGTACACGTGTTCGCAAAGGCATGCAGGAGCTTAAGAACCTTGCCCAGGAAATCAGAATAGAAGTACAGGAAAAAAAGAACGCCTAGTAGTTTTTAGGTCAAGAAATTTGCAGGTGGGTAAAAGTTGCCCACCTTCTTTTTATCATTTTTAGTCACCAAAGTTTTTGTATGCCTTCATGCAAGGCTTACTGTAGGATCCCCATTCCTCCTATTTTTTAATTCTCATTATCCTTCTATTTGTTTTGCACAAGCAATAAGTGCAGTCTGCTGTTCATATTTTCAAGGTAACTTTGCTGTTTTCAGCAGAAAAAATGTAAAATTTGCCAAGATAAATTTTTACACTAGAAAACCTGATGTCCATGAAAACCCTTGCCGGAAGTATTGTTGCCTTAGTTACCCCTTTCCATGATGATAAAAGCCAAAGTATTAATTTCAAGGAATTGGAAAAACTGGTGGCCTATCATGCTGAGAGTGGAACTTCTGCTATCGTACCCTGCGGTACCACCGGTGAGTCGCCTACCTTAACTCCCGAAGAACATATTGAAGTAATCAAATGTGTAGTTGATGCATCGAGGGGCACGGGTATGCAGGTAATAGCAGGAACAGGCTCAAATGCCACCCGGGAAGCCATGCATTTTACAGCCGAAGCCAAAGAAGCCGGTGCAGACGCTTGCCTGATTGTGGTGCCTTACTACAACAAACCCACACCGGAAGGGCTGCTGGCACATTTCAAGGCTTTGGATACTTTAGACATTCCACTGGTTTTGTACAACATTCCGGGCCGTACAGGCATCAATGTAATCCCCACAGATATTGTACACATTGCAAAGGAGTGCAAGAATTTGGCAGGTTTGAAAGCATCTAACGGTGACCTGGATCAAATTACCGAAAGTGTGTACCTGTCACAGCCATTGGGCAGGCCTTTTGCGGTATTATCGGGTGATGATTCTATTACGTTGCCCATTATGGCAGCCGGTGGCTCCGGGGTTATTTCAGTGGTGGCCAACCTCATGCCCAAAGTAATGAGCCAGATGGTTAGTAATTTTGCACAGCAAAAAGTGGAAGAAGCCCAACAAATCAACTGGGCCATTCATGCTTTTTGTAAGGCGTTGTTATCATTTGGGGCTAACCCAATGGGCATTAAGGCAGCCATGAACAAAGCCGGGCTTGCCCTGGGTGGGTGCCGCCTGCCCCTGACTACCCTTTCTGCAGATAAAACCGATCAGCTTGTTACAATGGTGCAAAATATGCGTAAACAGTTTAAGGCATTGGATATCACTTATGATGCGTATCTGGATGAGCTGGTTAAATAAACTCAAAAAATAAGGTTTTCTGACAAAATAATAGTCATGAACTTTGTCAAGGCTATTCACAATAGCGAACCCTTTGTGCCACAACGATAGATAGCTTTGACAAAGTTTTAAGAACTAATAATAGCTTCCTGCCCTCTTCCATATTATTTCTTCATATTACCCAGCTGCTTTGCCGGCGTTTTCCTGATTTCGACAGTTTCTGTCATATTTCTCCTGAACCTTACTTAAGTACACACAGACCGGTTTGCACCAAGAATAGTTTGATTATTTGGTGCTTCTTTGCATTTAGTCAGACTTATTTGAAAGAAATATTGATACGCTACTAGCCCTGATTTCCCATTGAACTTTTACCAGTGCGGGCATCAGCTTCAAAATATATCAATCAAATAATGTCAAAATTTTTAGTTTTATTATTTTAACCCTTAAATTGTAAACTCATGTCAAAAGTAACTATTTATGTAAGCCGGGAAGGAAAATCAAATCATTTGCACCTTCGCGATAGTGAAGGTCATTCTGGGGAAAGTACGATTACGACAGATGTGCATACCGGAGATACTGTGCAATGGGTATTGCGGGATGGTATTGACGAAATCACCGGTATTCAACCCAAAAAAGGAAGCCAGAATATTTTTAGCAATGGACCTGCCCGGCAGGAAGACGGTTCCTGGGAAGGTAAGGTGAGTAAATCAGCTGCGGGCAGTGAGTTGTACACAATAGATTACAAAATTGGCATCCATGCTTTTTCTGATGATCCTAAAATCAAAGTGAAACCGCCCAGAGAATAATGCCCCAAAAACCGGTAATCGTTTTTATGATGATAGCCTATTTATGTGTAGGCTATTTTTCTTTTTCCCAAGCCCAGATATTGGATCAAACGGTTGCCGATAGCCTGATTGACATCATTCTCACCAAAGAGTTGGCCGATTCTGCCAAATACCACCTGGCCATGGATATTGCCGACTACGCTACCAATCCTACTATTTCACTCAAATATGCAAAGGAAGCATTAGAAATTGCCAATAGTACCAGCCGACATAGCCAGCAGGCAGCAGCACAGCTCCATATAGGCCTTGCTTACAAAAAACTCGGGGATAATGAGAAAGCCCTGCATGCCATATTAAAAAGTATCTCATTGTACCAGAAGGGAAACTCTGTGTTAGGGGTTGGTTCGGGTTATATTTCCCTGGGTGATGTATATTCATTGCAGGATGATTTCCCCTTGGCCCTGCGATATTACAACCAGGCCATCGATATCTTTCGTGAAGAGCAAGATACCCTGAGGCTTGCTACCTCCTTGTTCAATACCGGGGATATTTATCACGAGCACAACCAATTTGATTCGGCATTACTTTATTATCAGGAGGCCCGGCAATTGTTTGAAATGATAGGTATTGAAGCAGGAGTGGCCTATGCCCTTGGGAATATCGGGTTGGTAAAAACTTCATTAGGGGATTTTGAGGCAGGGTATGAACATCTCACAGCTGCCATTCAAATATTACAGCCCATGGGCGATAATTATGCTATTGCCCAGTATCAGTTATCATTGGCAGATATTTATCAGGAAAAAGGGAATTTAAACAAGGCGATCAATTATGCCCAACATGGCTGGAATATTGCCCGCCAAGATAAGCTGTTGGAGCAAATGCGGAATACCAGCAACAAGCTTTCAGAACTTTATGCCCAACAAAAAAATTACGAAAAAGCATACCAGTTTCAATCAAAATACCTGGCTTTTAGGGATAGCCTCAACAATGAAGAAGTTATCCAAAACATGGCCAACATGCGCACTGAATTTGAAGTTGAGCAAAAACAGGCAGAAATAGAGCTTTTGGAAAAAAACAGGGAAGTCCAAAATTTGATACAATATGGGTTGATATTATTGACCGTGCTACTGATTATTATTGCCTTGCTACTTTTCGGGAATAATAAATTACACAAAAAAGCCAATCGATTATTGGCGCGACAAAAGGAAGAATTACACGAAAAAAATGAGGAGTTGGATGCCCTGAATGCTACCCGGGAGAAGTTCTTTTCCCTGATCTCACATGACCTGCGGGGGCCGGTAAATGCCCTTCCTGGCCTGTCGGGCCTTATCAAAGCTTATATCCATGAAAAAAATTATGAGGCATTACCAGAAATAGCCACACACATGGAGAAAGCTGCTCTTCACCTTTCTTTGTTGTTAGATAACCTGCTGAGTTGGGCCATGAACCAAAAAGGGGATATCCCACTCCAACCCGAACAATTGTCGGTAAAAGAAATAGCTGAAGAAGTAGTAGGCGTATTCCAGACCATGGCTATTTCTAAAAAAATAGAATTGTATACACGCATAGAACAGCCTATGTATGTGTGGGTTGACACCAATGCCCTGTTTACCATTCTCAGGAACCTTACCAACAATGCCCTGAAATTTACACCTATAAACGGAGAAGTATTCATTGATGCACAAGCAGAAGGAGAGCATATCCTCGTTCAGGTTGCAGATAACGGAGTAGGTATGTCAGAGGAAAAAATAGAGGCTTTATTTCATCATAAAGAAAACGAACGTACCTGGGGCACCTCCGGTGAAAAGGGAGTTGGATTAGGACTCCAGCTCGTAAGTGAGTTTGTAAAACGTAGCAACGGTTCTATCAAAGTAGTGAGTACTGAAGGAAAAGGTACTATTTTTGAAATTTTACTCCCCGCTTACGATGAGAAATTGGTAGAGGTGATGACCAAGAAAGGGTAGATGGATGCGATTTGCATATCGTGGGGTATTAGACATAAGGTGCCAGGCATGCAACAAGCTGATTGTCGTTTACTCACGAAAGTATCCGCTCTTTTCAGTAAAATCATTGAAATCTTTGATCGATAATATTTCCTCAATGGCTTTTTTCTTATCAGTTGCCTGTTCATAATATGCCTTTACGATTTGATAGCCCATCCAGTACCCTAAATCCTGGGGCTTTCCTTCTTTTGCGCCCCCATACATCCAGCCTTCCCATCCCTCTTTCCATTTCCGGTACATGATTTGTTGAAATTCTGCTTTCAATGCTTCTTCATGTGTGTCTCCGTAGGCATAAGTTTCCTCGTTGTTGTGCTTCCCTGTTACCAACTCACATAAGAAGTCACCACTTCCTTCCATAATTGATTGTTGCAATAAATTGAATGATCTAGGTTTAAAATAAAATTTTTGTTGATAGTGAATCAATTCGTGAATCACGGTATATGGTATTGCATCGGCATTTTCAAACCGTTCTACACCAATTAGTAACCCTTTTTTAGAAATGGTGCCTCCTGTATTATTAATACCAATCAAGAAATAAACATCAGGAAAAATGGCCTGCGGATATAAGTCCCCAAAAGCTTTATAGTAATTCTTAATGACTTTTTCCTTGTCATTTAGTTGCAAACTGCCTTCCCTGATACTTTCGTAATGTGCCCTGTTCTTTTCTATGGCATGCACTAAATTTTCAGCATTTTGTATCCTCAGTCGCATAAAGCTTTTCAGTCCATCACTGCCAGGGTCAAGATAATATTTCAGGTAATTTGCAGCTTGATTTTGCCCTTTGTCCATATCATAAGCTTTCCAAAAATTTTCAATGTCAGAAGTGATGAAGTCTGCTTTTTCAATTTCAGGACTGGCATTGTTCTTTTTTGTAAGCCCGCAGGCAGAAAGGATAGTGCATAAAAGGAGGATGAAGAAAGTTTTTTGTGTGGTTTTCATAATTGTCTTAATCTGGATGTACAGGATGAAAAAAGATAGCCAGGATATAAAAATCCAGTTCATCCTGACCATCCCGAAAATCCTGATTCAGACTTTGCTTTCCAAAAAAGTTGCAGTGAAACGACGGTATTTTGCAGGATTCGGTAATTTCTCCATTAAGATTGTCTTGTTTGCCCCTGGGCAGTGGCAAAAGGCTTTTTTCAGACAAGGGGCTTATTCATCGCTACTGCTTACTGTTACTCACCTTTTTCCTGCCAATAGTGCTCAATTTCTTCCAGGCTTTTGCCTTTGGTTTCAGGCACATACCGGTAAAAGAAAAGCGTAGCGATCAGACAAAAACCGGCAAATACAAAAAAGCCAACATGCATCCCTACCTCGGCCACAAAAAGAGGAAAAAGAAAAACAGTGAGAAAATTGGCGGCCCATACGGCAAATGTAGCCAATGACATGGCCCTGCCCCGAACCCGATTGGGGTAAATTTCTCCAATCAATACCCATATTACTGCATTAATTGATAAAGCAAGACAGCCAATATAAATGCATAACATAACCACAATCCATATGCCTGAAGCCAGGCCGAAGGTAAACTGAATGGCAATGATCAGAAGAGAAAGAAAGACAGCAGCCATACCCCAAATGAGTAGAGGGCGACGCCCCCAATTGTCTATTTTTAAAATGGCGATAAGTGTGAAAACCAAATTAATTACCCCAATGGCTACCTGAAACTGTAAAGCACTATCTAACTGAAACCCGGCATTCTCGAGGATATTTGGCCCATAATAGATGACAATGTTTACACCCGTTAATTGCCCGAAAACAGCAAGGCTAATGCCTACGATCAGTGACATTCTTAGCCCGGGCTCCAGTAGCTCCTTAAGGGTTCCTTCTTCCTGTTTGATGGCATTCCTGACTTCATTATATTCAATTTTTGCTATGGCTGCTCCACTTACCCTGGCAAGTAGTGTCAATCCTTTTTGATCCTTGCCGGCTTTGATCAGCCAACGAGGGCTTTCTGGTACAAAAAATAATAAAATAAGGAATAATCCGGAGGGTACCATCTCTGCTCCGAACATACCCCGCCATACTTCAGTAACTGTAGCTTTATGTATCCATCCTGTATTTTCAGTTAAAGTTGCATGATCCTGTGCGTGGCTCATCAGCCACCAGTTGGAAAAATAAGCCAACAGAATACCTATAACTATAGACAATTGATACAAGGCTACGAGCCGGCCTCTAACATGCGGAGGGGCAAACTCAGAAATGTACAATGGTGATAATACAGATGCCATGCCTACTCCTATGCCGCCAATGAGACGGGCAGGGATTAAAAGAAAAAATGTAGGAGGAACGGTGGAACCAAGGGCCGAAATAAAAAACAAAAAAGCAGATAGAATGAGTATTGGTTTGCGTCCGTAGCGGTCACTTAAGGCTCCTGCCATCAGCGCTCCGATAATTGCACCAATTAGTGCTGAGCTGCCAAACCAGCCTACCGCCAGTTTGCTCAAATCAAATTGTGTTTCTACCATACCGAAAGTTCCGGAAATAACGGCCGTATCGAAGCCAAAAAGGATACCTCCCAGTGAAGCGACGAAACAGATCATTGCCAGAAACATTTTACTACCTTCTTTTGGGATAGGGATTGTCTGTAAAGAAGGGGCAGTAATAAAATCTTTATTAGAACTCACGGTGGTGCTGTATTTTATGGATGTTATTTACCAGGTTTTGTCAAAAGCATTTGCTGTTTGAGGTCTGCATAATATTTTTCTATGTTTGAGGGTTGGGTAAGGTCCCAGATGGAGGTATCCATTTCCCGGAGAGCAAGAACAGAAGTAATCCAGCCCTGAGTCCAGCCGCTTTCTATGGCCCAGGCTCCCCAGCCGTGGTCGGCGTTGGAGCCCCAGTGTTCGTGGCGCTCAAAGTCAAAAGCCCGCATCCATCCTCCATGAATTTCAGGGTGGCCTTCAGACTTTACCTGAATTCTGCAAAGAAAGGCCGCCAGGCGGTCTACAGCGGCTATGATTTTCGGGTCGTCAGTGGCATAAGCAGCCTCATGCAGTCCAAGGAAAGCGAAGTTGGTGGTATACAATAGATCACTCACAGGGTCTCCGTTTTCGGCAATTAAAGAGGCTTCGTTGGTACCGTAAGCTTCGTTGCTTTGTGGGGGTGGGTATTTGCCTTTTTCCAGGTTCCCGAATGCTTCCCGAATCGCTCCAGTTTCATGTTGCAGCGCTAACAGATCGTTCAGCACTGTGTAGAGCATCTCCCGGTTTTCAGGTGTATCTTGTATTCTGACCAGCCAGGCCAGGGGCAAAATCATGCGTGCTTTCTCTTGCGCAATGCCATTGGTCCATGTCCATTCGTCTGAATAGCCTTCCATGGTTGTTTTTATGGCTTGCTTTGTTCTTTCTAAAAACAAGGGGTCGCCGGTTTGGTGATAGGCCCATAAAAAACAGGCCCAGAGATAAGCCTCAAAATGAGGAGCCATGTTGATGATATCTCGCTGGTAATAATGCTGCCATCCGTTTTTCTCGAAACCTTGTAAGTCTATGCGGTTTCCCCTAAATCCATTTTTTCCTGTGGTTCGGAGCAATGCAACCAATGATCTCATAAGTGTTTCATTCCAACGGTCTGTACCAGTAAGGGCAGCAGTTGTTAGGACGCTCAGCAAAACCCGGGCGTTGTCATCTCCATAACTGGCCTTGTACCAGGCGGCATTGCTGATGCCCCAGGGAATCAATCCATAAGCTCCGTGTTGAGGGTTGCCATATTCATTTTGGGTAGCAGGTGAGTGCAGGAGGTAAAAATCCAGCAAATGTTCAGCGATATTAAAATAATCTGCATTCTTCAAAACCGTACCGGCACTGGCAAAGGCCATGGCTGTTTCACTGATGCAATCACCTCTTTTGATGATACCAATGGGTTGATTGCCTTCCGCATCAATGGTGGACATGACAGCCTCAAAAGCTCCATGACTTCCATCTCCAGTAGGTATGTCAGCGCTCCATTTCAGTCGTTCTTTACCACTTTCTATCATTTTTTGCAGCGTATCCTCATAAGAGGATGGAACAAGCATTTTGGCATTTATATACCATTGAATTCCTTTTTGGATGCTTGCTTTTTGATAATCATCGGGTAAGTTTTCATCCTTCTCATAAAAAGCACTGATAACCGGCTGCCAGGTAAGTTGTTCTGTATTTTTATTGGTTTGCAAATATTGAAAAATGGCTTCCCATACATTGCCCCAGGCTTGTTGGGGGGCATAACGACCACTGATAAACTGGCTCAGGTTGGTGGTGGCTACTAAGATAGGAGCATCGGGCAGTTCGAATAACAAAGGTGCGTTTTTTTCGGGCAGCCCATACACGGCATGGTCAAACCCTGCTACTCTGGCGGCTACTATGTGCGCTTTGTCTACTTGCAAGGGCAGATAATGAAGGCCACTGATGCTGAGTATTTGCAAACTATCTGGTAAACCATTGAAAAATGATGAGTTGACCACTGCCCGTTCCAAATCTGTATCTACTGCCTCATTTATGGAAAGTCCGGGTAAATAGGAAGGATATTCCAGATACACACGTAGTTTTTTCTCCTTCACCAGTTTGAAGAAATTTTCAGTTAAAGGGACAGGCCGTTCGGGGTATGCATCGGCCAAAACCAGAACAGCATCTGCCTGACTTGCAGCCTCTGCTGCTTTTTCAGCGTTATCGAACCGAATACTTTGCATGCCACTGGCCTGTGCAGCCTGATAAAGGTCATTGTTTTCTTCACAGCTGAAAATAAGGTTCCTGGATGTAGAAGCTGAGCATGAGCAGATCACTCCACAAATAATTGTGGACAGAAAAAAATATAAAAGAGATTTTATGTTCATTATTAATCTGATTAATAGCAGAAATTAAGGGGCAACGCCCTGCATAAGAATACCACAAAGCCATGCCCCATAAGTTCCTACAAAATAGCCTAAAACTGCCAGTAATACACCTACCGGAGCGAGTGAAGGGCTGAATGCAGAAGCTACAATAGGAGCGGAAGCCGCACCACCCACATTGGCCTGGCTGCCTACGGCTACAAAAAAGAAGGGGGCTTTAATAAGTTTGGCAACCACTATCATAAAAGCAATATGTACAAGCATCCATATACCACCAACCATAAATAGTCCCGGGTGGCTCACGATTGCTGTTATGTCCATTTGCATGCCGATGGTGGCAATAAGCACATACAGCAATACGCTTGCAATGCGGGAAGACCCCGCACCTTCCAGTTCACGGTATTTGGTGAAAGAGAACAATAATCCCAATGCTGTGGCAATGACCACAATCCAGAAAAAACCGGACGTAAGACTGAATTTATCTAATTCCGGAAAATGAGTACCAACAAAGGGAGCAATCAGGTCTCCGCCAATATGCGCAATGGCGGTGGCACTGAAGCCAATACCCAGGATCATCATGGTATCAGAGAGTGATGGGATTTTTGCGATGCTGGCCGCGTAATCTTCTATGCTTTTTTTGACTTCGTATATGGCGGTGGTATCAGCTTTTAAGTTTTTGTCAATTTTTTCAGCTTTGGTGCTTCCGTATAGTAAAAACCCCAGCCAGATATTGGCAATGATGATGTCAACGGCCAGTACGGCTGCAAATAAGTTGCTGCTGGCACCAAATACTTCCAGCATGGCTGCCTGGTTGGCACCTCCGCCAATCCAGCTTCCGGCAATGGTAGCTAAACCACGCCAAACCGCGTCGGGGCCCGCTCCCCCTACAATTTCAGGGGCGAAAGAAGATACAATGAGCACTGCAAGTGGGCCGCCAATCACAATGCCTATAGTTCCTGTGATGAACATAATCACAGCTTTGGGACCCAGGCGAAGAATGGCCTTAATATCCATGCTTAAGGTAAAAAGTACCAGGCTGGTAGGTAGCAAATACCGGGAGGCCACATAATACAAATTGGATTGCTCACCTGAAATCAAGCCTAATGAGTTGTAGATAGATGGGATGAAATAGCAAAGTAGGAGAGAGGGGACGTAGGTATAAAATTTCTTCCAGAAAGGATGGTCGCTGGCTGCGGTGCGGAATACAACGGCGAGTGTAGCCAGCAATAGTCCAAGTACCACTGCATCGTTGGTGATAAGTGGCAATGTTTGATCCTGATTTTCCATAGATTAAATTGTGTATAACCCAAAACTAAAGTATTACCAACCAAGAAAAAATGGATTTACACAAATTTGTTGAATTTCCATCATCCGTAAGGAATACAATTTTCTGAAAAAATAAATTTATGATGCCTTTTTATCTTTGTATGGGAAATTGCACAAAATGCGATGCGGAAAATACTATTGATAACATTTTTTTGGCTGGGTATTTTTCTGTGTGCGAAGGCACAGCAGTCACCGCAATATTTGCATTATTTTACCAATCCTTATCTGTATAACCCCGCATTTGCCGGCTACGATAAAAGCCCTGTTATTTATCTTACCCATCGCAGGCAATGGCTGGGCATTGAAGGTGCTCCTGTAACTTCTAATTTAAGTTTTCATACTCCATTGGGTAATAAAAGCCCTATTTCATTGGGGGTTAATATTACCAATGATGTGTATGGAATTATCAATAATTCTTCGGCCAGGGCCACATTTGCCTATATGGTTCCTTTGGCTGTAGAAGCTGATCATTATATCAAATTTGGCATTTCAGCAGGCGCAGGCCTCAATAGCATAGATTTATCAGAAGTGGATATTTCCGGCGATCCTACCCTCATCAATGCCAGCGGCTCCAATATGTACCTGGATGGCAGGTTCGGTTTGCAGTACCATTTAATGGGTCTGAATGTTGGCTTTGCCCTGCCTCAGCTTTTCGATACTCCTTTGGCTGTGACAGATGAAGTGAAAACTTTTCAAATTGACCGCCTCAGCAAATATATTATTTCGGGCAGCTATCGGTTTAATTTAGGAATTGAGGGTAGCATCGCCTTTGAACCATCTGTGTTGTATCATGTTTCTAATGAAGCTGAAAATCGGATAGATGCCCTGGGGATATTATATATTAAAAACGCACTTTGGGTTGGTGGTGCATATCAGCAGCAATCTGGAATAGGTGCTTTACTGGGTGTTAAAGTAAAAAAATTGAGCATTGGTTATGCATACGGAATGGGTGGCTCCGACATTGCCAATCATGGAAAAGGGACGCATGAAGTGCAGATAAGCTTTATTGCAGGTAAAAAGCGGGAAGTATTGCGGAGAAAGCCCCGCCTGGCCAGATCTACAGCCAATGATTATGAACCTGTAATTGACGACAAAAAAGCGAAAGCACAGGAAAAGGCTGAGAAAAAAGCTGAGAGAAAGGCAGAAAAGGAACAAAAAGCAATTGATAAAGAGGCATCCGAAACTGATACAAATCCTTCTCAAAATGTGATTTTGATAGAAGATAATCCATCAACTCCAGCAGGTGAAACCGATGAGTTTGAACCGATTGAAAACGGACTTGCAATACCAGAAAACAACCCTATATCAGCAGATGATGGAAAACCTGCTCAAGACAATGGCATAAGCTGGGGGGATGATACGCGTAGCAATCCTGCTACAGAGAATAAAAGCCAGCCTGCTCAAACTACGCCCAATCAAGGTTTTATAGATATTTCTGATAAGGAGGATGTTAAGCTAACGGCTCCTGCCAAACCTATAGTAACAAAGCCTACCGTAAGGAAAACTAAAAAACGGGTAAGCAATAATCCGCTGGAAATGCAGCCAGGCAACTACGCGGTAGTAGGTACTTTTTCACAACGGCCAAATGCCGAGCGGATGGCACAAAAACTGTCAGGGGAAGGCTTTATGTCAGACGTAGGCTTCAACTCTGAAAAAGGCTACTATTATGTATACCTTTCGGCTTCTGACAGCCTGAATAATGTGAAAAATGAAGTTCAGCAATTACGCCAGAAGGGTAGCTTCTCCGATGCATGGATTTTGGTAGTGGAGTAAACTTCCATATAACTTAAGCTACGAGCGGAGCGGTCCGCCGCCGCGGTGCCGCCCAGCCCCAAGCTTCGGGGAGCTAACGGCTCAAATGAACAATCATTCATAAGGGTTTCCCCATTCACCCTGAAAAACAAATTCTCCTATTTTCTTACGTGTTTGCTTTGCCTGCTCAGATTTCTGATAGTTTTCAGGTAAAGTTTTTGGATCACCCAGATAGCCCAGGGCTACAACAGTTACAGGCTCGAATGTTTCCGGCAAATTGAAAAGCTCTTTTGCTGCAGTTTTGTCGAAACCGGCCATTTGATGTAAGTTCAGTCCAAGTTCGGTAGCCTGTAAACTAAACTGCCCCATGGCAAGCCCTAAGTCGTGCCGGGCGTAGTTATTGGGCTTTTCATTGCGTGAAAGTGTGACTTTGGCAATTGTTAAAATAAGTATAGGGGCTTCACCTGCCCAAGCCTGGTTACCGGACATAAGCGTATTGAAAAGCTTTTCGTGGCTGCTTTCTCCTTTTCTGGTAATGATAAAATGCCAGGGTTGCTCATTATAGCTGGAAGATGCCCAGCGGGCTGCCTCAAATAACGACTTGATTTTACTTTCTTCAACATCTCTGTCTGCAAATGCCCTGCCGCTCCACCTGCTTGCGATTAGCTCATGCACAGGATAGTCTGTTTGTTTGGGAGGCTTTGTCATGTTTATGTTTTCGGTTAAAATGTGTGTGTCAACCATATTTGTATATACTCTTAAATGGATAAAAAAATTATCCTCTTAATTTATCCAGGATTCTGTTTAATTCGTTGATTTCCTCTTCTGACAGGTTTTTGATGCTTTGCATTTCATTATTCACTACCTCGTCCAGACTGTTTAACAACTCTAACCCTTTTTCGGTAATTAAAATATCAACTTTCCGGCGATTTGCTTCACATACTTTTCGTGATACCAATCCGTTTTTCCGGAGTTTTTCTACCAGTCGGGTGGCATTCGACATTTTGTCAACCATCCTGTCACTGATACATTGCAAGGGAGAAGGATTTGGATACTGCCCTCTTAAAATTCGTAAAACATTGTATTGTTGTTGAGAAATACCATACGGCTTCAAAAGGCGATGGAATATTCCTGTAAGCCAGCTTTCCGTAAACCGGATGTTGAGAATTGCCACCTGAAAACTGTCTAACGGTTTCGTTTGTTTTATTTCTTCTTGTAATCTCATAGGTACGTTTACAACTTTTGTATATACAACTGTTATTTTGTGAAAAAAGTTTCATATTGAAATGAAAAACGAAGAGGTTTGGGAAATTTGGGAAACATAAAACTTTGACAAAGCTATTGCCAATGCGCAAGTCAGCTTTGTCAAAGTTGGTTATTGTTTCTATTCCGGGGCAGGAGGTGTAATCATGATATGCGCCCTGTGCGTGCCCGGGTCCATAATCCAGGGCCCGCCTGGTACAATGGGTTTGAGGGGAAGACCCGAAGATTCAGGTGTGGCATAAGGAATATACACCACATAACGGTAACGTGCGCCTGTAACCTCACCAGTGGCAGGGTCATATTTTCCTTCTTTTCCTTCCAATAAGTGCAAGGTGGTGGGTTGTTCAGGCATTTTTAGCGTGCCTGCCTTCACTTCTTCTTCCCGCATATCAAAAATTTCAGTACCTGATTTTCCTTCTTCCCTCAGTGCCCGGCCTCTTGCCATAAAAGGTTCCAAATCTTTGTGGTAACAGGCCACACCAAAACTTTCACGGCTGGGGTCATCGGCAAGGCATACCAGGTCATTGGTACCTTCGCGCAGGGTAATTATTTTTCCTGAAGCATCATAACCGAGTACTGTAGCGCCTTCACGCAAATCTTCAGGGGCGGCCATCACTGCGGCTCCTATTTGTCCTTCCTTATCAGGAATTTCCTGGGCACACCCTGATGTAGTAATTAAGCAAATAGCGAACAGGGCAAAAATATTTTTTGTTTGATACATGGGCAGTAGTTTTAATGGGTTGATACCATGCAATATAAAAAAATATGCCGGATAATGCTGTGGGGCAAAGTAGTTTTATGGTTAGGCGGCTTCGGTTATGGGGCCCAACAATAAATACCTGCACAAGAGTAGCCCTTAGCCTCAAGCATAAGCCCAGTGAGGAGTTTCTTGTGGCTTGTGGCTAAAAGCTAATTGCTCTTAATTTCTACACCGTAGGCTGTGTCTGATGAATCTAAATCAATCCATATATCGGTCTGACGGCTACTTGCAAGCATAAGAGCCATCGGGCCGCTTGGTTATTTATCAAAAATTGCCTAAACCACCCTAATCAAAAATCGGTTTTTCTTTCCTTTATTTACCAGCAGGTATTCGCTCCGAAGGAGGTCATAAGTAACCGCCTCATTAGGGTCGGTTACTTTAGAAAGATTGATACTTACTCCTCCCCCCTGAATCATTCGCCGGGCTTCGCCTTTTGAACTGAAAATTTTGCCTGAGGTAACATCGGCTAAAAGTTCGGTTACGTTGCCTGTGTTTTCAAACTCTCCTTTGGTAACCTCCACCTGGGGAACTCCTTTAAATACCGAGAGTAATGTTCTTGCATCCAGGCTTTCCAGATCTTCTTTGGTAGATTTCCCGAAGAGTATTTGTGAAGCTTTTACGGCTTTTTCATATTCTTCTTTGGAATGGATGCGCGTGGTGAGTTCTTCGGCCATCGCTTTTTGCAAAATACGCAAATGGGGTGCCTGGGTGTGTTCTTGCTCCAGGGCTTCTATTTCTTCACGGCTTTTTAAAGTAAATACCCTGATGAGCTTTCCGCAATCTTCATCAGCGGCATTGAGCCAAAACTGATAAAACTCATAAGGGGAAGTCATGGCTGGATCGAGCCAGATATTGCCTCCTTCTGATTTTCCAAACTTGGTGCCATCGGTTTTGGTAACGAGTGGTGCGGTTAGGGCAAATGCTTCACCCTCAGCTTTGCGGCGGATAAACTCAGTGCCTGTTGTGATATTGCCCCATTGGTCAGAGCCACCCATTTGCAGTTTTACCCCTTTGTTTTTGTAGAGATGATAAAAATCGTACCCTTGCAGCAGTTGATAAGAAAACTCGGTAAATGACAGGCCCGTTTCCATTCTGTTTTTTACCGAATCTTTGGCAATCATGTAATTGATGGTGATATGCTTGCCCGCATCGCGCAAAAAATCCAGGAAGCCGATTCCTTTAAACCACTCATAATTGTTCACAATTTCGGCAGCATTTTCCCCGCAGTCAAAGTCCAGGAATTTGCTTAGCTGCTTTTTGATACCCTCCTGGTTTTGACGGAGTGTATCCACGTCCAGCAGGTTTCTTTCTGCCGATTTACCCGAAGGATCGCCGATCATACCGGTGGCGCCTCCCACCAAAGCTAGGGGCTTGTGCCCGGCCAACTGAAAATGCTTTAGCACCATGATGGTGGCCAAATTGCCAATATGAAGGGATACTGCAGTGGGGTCGAAGCCAATATAGGCTGCTGTCATTTCTTTCTGTAGTAGCTCTTCGGTACCGGGCGTCATAT
Source organism: Cyclobacteriaceae bacterium (assembly GCA_965230065.1). Taxonomy (GTDB): domain Bacteria; phylum Bacteroidota; class Bacteroidia; order Cytophagales; family Cyclobacteriaceae. The sequence goes on from OZ245942.1 coordinate 4,130,866, forward strand.
CGTGGATCATGCCCCGCCAGCGGAGTTCGGCAATAAAATCTTTTGTTGCAGTAGTATTTGCACTCATAGGTTGCTTTATTTCTTTAATTATTTTCTTATACCCAATGTAGAGTATGCAAGGTGCAAATATAGAAAGTTAGGCAGGAAGTAAAGTAATTTGAACGGCACAAACTGAGACTTGGGAAATTAACCAATTACCGGAAGTGAAAGTAATCATCATTATGGTTCCGGTTAAGATAGCGTTGCTTAAAATCTTGAAACCGGGATTGTTTTAAAATTCCTACAGGCTCCATGTAAATACCGCCATCTCCAATTTTATCGAAAATACGGACTGCAAGGGTATTGTATTGGTTAAAAGAAAGAATGTCTTGCGGTAAAAAATATATGCGGTATTTTAGCCAGGATATGTCGTCCATGCTTAGTTTTCCATCAATGGTGATGCCGGTATTGCCAATCAGTTTGCCATTGACAAATACCTGGTCATAGTCATCAATTTTTCCGAGTATCAAATAATAGTCTTCACCTTTGAGGTTGGGGGTAAGGAAAAAAGTTTTCCGGTACCACCCCCATCCATCATAGCCAAAATAGCCCTGGTATTCCCATTTAGAGGGTACTAAGATGTTGTCCCAATCGGCATCATCAAAATCTTTAGCCCTCCATTTCATATTATCAGATATATGAAACTTCCATATACCCCGCAGACTTATGTCAAATGTAAAGTCTTTATGATTGATAAACAGGCCTATTTTTCCATCAATGATGCCACCCTCAATTTGCCCATCGTATACTCTTACAGCAATCAGGTTTTTTCCTTCAAAATTCAGGTATTCTTCAGGGATGTAATACATGCGATAAGAGCGGTACGATGTGTTAAAGTTCGGGGGAAATGAACCGGTAAAACCAATAATGTGTCCGTTGACATACACCTCGTCTACGTCATCAATATAGCCCAGGGAAAGATATAAGCTGGTGCCTTTGTGATAAGAAGAAACCTTAAAATTTTTCCGGTACCATGCGTATCCATCATACCCATGAAAGCCCTGGTTTTCCCAGGGGCCAGGCACCTGGATTTCATCCCAGTTTGTATCATCATAATGAGGGCTGACCCATTGAATATTATCTCCAATGTTAAATTTCCATTTACCCTCTAAACTCTGCACTTTTTCCCATTCACCAGCTACGGTATGTGTTACGATACCTGTCAAGGTCAGAAACACTAGTATACCTCGCTGAATGTTTTTCATCAAAAGAGACATATTACAAATATATACAAACGAGTGAATTAGCAATCGTTTGAAGTATCTGTACTAAAATTATTCCTAAAATAGAGTATGCAATAAGTGAGGTGGAATGGTGAAAAGTGAAGGCTACAAGAATAGCATTATGGATGCGTTGTAGCTATAACACCCTGATTGTCGGCAGGAGCTTCTTTTTTTACAGTCAAAATGCCTATCTGTTTGTTGGCATAGTCAATTACAAAACCATACCGTTTCATCAAGTCTGAGCCTATAATTCCTGAAATCCTAATGGATGATCGTTTATGAATCATTTGCACAAGGCTTGAAATATCTAAGGCCAGGTATCTGTTCATAACCCGCGAAGAGCCTACTTTTAGCTTTACGTTACGGGTGGAGTAAAGTGTGGTGATTCTACCGGAAAGTCCAACTACGGAGTGGTTATGGGAGTTGTTTTTCACCGTATCAAATCCATATTTTTTAGAATCCCTGGCATGAAGGATGGTAATGTCTGATCCGGTATCTACCAGAAAATAGGCACTTTTACCATTCAATGTTACTTCAATAATCGGCTTATAGGTAAGGTCAACAATTTTCAGGTATTCGTATACATAGTCACCTTTTCCTGAAAAATTGGAAAACAGAAATATTGACATTATGGCGAAGGATGATATTATTTTTGGGTTCATATCGGGATCGTATCAAAAGTTTCATTTCAATTATTGATACAAATGAACCCAATGCAATATTACCCGGTGTCATAAATGGGTAAAGGGCTGTAATGTTGTGTAAAAAGTTGTCATGAGGCAATGGCTACAACCTCCAGGCAAAACAAAATACCCGTTCAGAACCAGGTCATTCCGGGTATTTTAATGCTTTGAATAAAAATGGCAAGTGTTGTTACACGCCAGAAAACGAACTAAACCCTCCGTCTATCGGGATAATGGTACCCGTAACAAACTGAGAGGCGTCGCTGCACAAGTAGTGTACAATTCCGTTCAGTTCTTCGGCTTCCCCAAAGCGGTTCATGGGTGTGTTCCGTACAATATCATGGCCCCGCTCGGTAAGGGAGCCGTCTTCATTAGTGAGCAACCTGCGGTTTTGGTTGCCAATGAAAAAACCTGGGGCTATGGCATTCACGCGGATGCCATCCTCAAATTTCCGGGCCATTTCGGTAGCCATCCATTTGGTAAACATATCAATGCCCGACTTGGCCATGGAGTAACCCAAAACACGGGTAATGGCGTGAGAAGCTGCCATGGAAGAAACATTGATGATGCTGCCTTTTTGCTGGTCTGCCATCACTTTGCCAAAAACCAGCGTAGGCAGTACCGAGCCCATCAGGTTTAAGTCAAGTACCTTTTTCAAATCACCCACAGAAACGTCAAATACCGTTTGGTCAGGAGCGATGGTAGCGCCGGGCAGGTTACCTCCGGCAGCGTTGATGAGCACATCAATGGTTCCCCACTTTTCTATGATTTTGTCACTGGCTTCTTTGAGTTTTTCTTCATCCAGCACATCTACGGCCAGGCCCAGGGCTTCGTGTCCTTCTGCTTTCAGGGCATCCACGCCGCTTTGTACCGTTTCTTCCCTTCGGCTGATGATGACGATTTTAGCGCCTTCTTTGGCTAAATAACTGGCCATGGCACCACCCAGGGCACCTCCGCCTCCGGTGATGATGATTACTTTGTCTTGTACGTTGAATAGTTGATTTTTCATTGTTTTTTTGTTTAACGAAATTTCAATTTCGTTTTACTGTATCTCAAAAGTCGCTTTTACTTCATCACTATGTTCAAAGCCGTAACGGATGGCTTTGGCCCTGACTGTCATCGATCCTTCTGTTAAGCGAATAGGGCCATTATACAAAAGCCAGTGCGGTTCTTCGCCTTCCTCGGTAGTGTAAGCAATGGAAGCTCCCTGGGTGGCGCAATACAGGCTGATGGTCATGGGGCCTTCGTAGGTTCCACCTTCATCAGCGATTTCTTTGTTTCGGTTGCCGGGGGCATTAGGTATAAAGTGAGGAATAGCAGTTTTAGGTTGTTCCCCTCCGGGCCACATAAATTCTTTCATCTGGTATTCAGAAAGATCACCCAAATCGCCCGATTCAACCCTCCATTCATCCAGCACTTTGCGCATGCGTTCTAATTCATTGGCATAGGCAGGGTCATTAACGAGGTTGTTAATTTCGTGAGGGTCGTTTTCACTATCGTATAATTCTTCCGGAGGACGGGTGTTTTGAAACCATAATTTTTGTGGCCCTTCCAGCTTGTCTTCGGCATGTAAACGGAGCAATTCTTCCATGATGGGGCTGTTATTACGATAGGGCAACCACACAATATACGGCTTGTTAGGATAATAATTCCGGACATAACGGTACTTTTTATCCCGAACCGAGCGAATCATATCATACGATTCGTCAAAACGGTCGCGTGCAGAGAATACATATTCCCTGGGTTCTTGTGTCTGATCACCCAAAAAGGGCTTGCCTTGCATGTGGTATGGCACAGGAACCCCGGCCAGGGAAAGAACAGTTGGCCCCCAGTCTATCGAACTCATCATATCATCTACCACAGTGCCCGGTTCAATGACGCCCGGCCACTTTACGATAAAAGGCACTTCCGTACCAGAGTCGTACGTCCACCGTTTGCCCCGGGGCAGTCCGTCGCCGTGGTCGCTCCAAAAGAAAACGATGGTATTTTCAGCCAGCCCGTCTTCTTCCAGTTCCCGCAGTCGTTCTCCTACAATGGAATCCAGCTTGGCAATTTGGTCATACAAACGGGCAATGCTGCGGCGCACCGGAGGGGTATCGGGATAATAAGGAGGAACTTCCACTTTGGACGGGTCGGTTTTTACGGGTTCCTGCCAGGTTTTACTTTCATGGGTGAGGGTATAGTTGAATACCGAAAAGAAAGGCTGGTCTTGGTCGGGCCGGTTGCGGTAGTGGGCGGTACTGCTGCTCTCATCCCAAATGGTGAGGGGCACATCGCTGAACCCGGCAAACTGATAATCGGTTTTCGCATTATTGGTGCAGTAATACCCGGCAGCGCGAAGGTATTCGGTAAAGGCTTTTACATAATGTTGGGGCACGGCAGCGTAGGGGGTAGGCAGTTCGTCGGTACGTCCTTTGTGCGAAGTACGCATGTGCATGGTGCCCATGGTGGTTTGGTACATGCCTGTAATAATGGCCGAGCGGTTGGGCGCGCAAACCGGGGCCACTGTGTACACATTGGTGTATTTTGCGCCATCCGCTGCCAGTTGGTCAATATTGGGGGTATTGGCTACCGAATCCCCATAACAACCGATGCGCGGACTAATGTCTTCTGTAGAAATCCAGATGATGTTTGGTGGTGTGGTGGGTGATGCGAGTATAGGCGGATCGGGTATTTGGGTTTGTTCAGGGGCGGGGGCATCCTGGCATCCTGTCAACAAAACGATGGCCAATATTAAGCAATAACAGGCATACTTTAAATGAAATTGAAAAAACAGTGGAGTGGCTACTTTCATAAATATAAACAAGGTAATCTGTGAAAAGCTTGCAATTTAAAAAAATTACCCTCTCTCCCATTAATGAAAGCAAATTTTCTGCTTATGCTATGAAAAACATAGATTTATAAGTTCAGCCAGTAGGTAAGTTTGGCGATGATTGCCCTGTTTTTTACTTTAAAATCAGTAGCATAATAATTATCTGTATACACCAAAAAGAAATCCGAAACAGGTTTGAATCGGTACTGGAGGCGGGCATTGATGTTTACATTGTCCAACTGGTCGTTGTACTGGAAAAAAGTAGTAAGGAACACACTTTTTGAAAAGGTAATATCAAAACGAGGGCCCAGTAGCAGGATGGATTCACTGGCATACGGCTCGGGCAACATGACTTTGCTATACGAAAAATTCAGGGTAGCCATACCAAAAGGCTGAAAACGGTAGTTCAGTTCACCTGAAATGCTGAAAACCTCCCCATTATAAAATTGCCCTGCCAGAGCTTCTACATTGCCATGCACACTGTTGCGGCGGTCCGACTGATATTCTGCCACAATACTGGTGTAATTATATTCTGAACCTTCGGGCAGAGGGATATTGCCTGAGCGGGTGGGGTCAAAATCATTGAATAAATATGTATATTCATTCTGTACACTGGAGCGTAAAGAAGATGTATTGCTAAAATTCCATTCATAAAAAGCGGTATACCGGTGGTCGGTTTTTCCATAGGTTGCGTTCCTGATATATTCTGTCTCTATGCCCGGACCATGATTGGCAATTTTGGTATTCGGATAAAAAATAAATTGGGCAGAAGGTGCAAACCGGGTATAGCCCGTGCGGGGGGTAAATCCTACTTCAGGGTTATAGTTTTCACCCACCAGCTGATGGTTCCATTCCAGTTTTAGAAAAGGGATGTTATAAACTAAGCTGACACCGTGGGCAAAACCTTTATTATCGGACTGGGGAGAAAATGAGTGGTGATAGAAAATTTTCCCACTCCAGCGGTTATCCTGAGAGGCCAGGTTGTAATCGATGCCCACCAGGCGGTTATATTCAGATGGCATTGAAAAATTTACTGAGTCGGGAGGGGGAGCGAAAAAGCTATTGGTAGCTTGTTTGTTTATACCAATTACCGAGATATTAGAACGGGCAAACACCTGCCGTTGCAGGGCCATCACCGAATAATTATAACCGGGCAGTTGAATGGATGCGTCTTTGGCACTTTGCATGTTCATTACGCCCAACCGCCAGTTTTTATCTATGCGGCCACTCAGCCGTGCCCCGAAAAGTATGTCGTTTTGTACATTCAGCCCCGTGGCCGGGTCTTCAGCAATACCAATGCGTCGGGAGAAGAAAGGACGGGTAGTGGGGGAGCCAAAAGAGGCAAAAATATCCTGGTTTTCCAGAAAAAACTGCCTTCTTTCCGGAAAGAAAAGTTCAAAGCGGGTGAGATTGGTTTGTTGCACATCAGCTTCAACCTGCGAAAAGTCGGGGTTAAACGTCAAATCCAGGTTCAGGGAAGGGGTAATCCCAACCTTGACATCCCCGCCTGCACGGGCTTCCCAATGGGTATCGCTTTGTTCCAGAAAATCATTGGAGGCCAGGCCGGAAACGTAAGGAATCAGTGCTACATTGGGGCCGGGTTTTTCCAGGGGTTCTTCAAATACCAGGTCGCCCGAGAATGCCAGTGAGTAAATATTTTGGTTGCGGGGAATATTCCCCCAGGTAGAGCGCTCGGCTGTTTTGCTGTCCAGGCGGTAAAAGTTGGCCTTCCATACTTTTGAATCTTTTTTATAGCGCAACGTTTTGAAGGGAATGGCCATTTCGGCTGTCCAGTATCCTTCATAGGTTTGTGAGGCCGAATACCATTTATTGTCCCACGAAAGGTCGAAGCTGGAAGAGCGGTCGTTTAAACTGCCGCCAGAGCTTCCGGCATTTCCTGAGATAAGCCCTTCCCTTTGTACCCCAAACGGATTAATGCCAAACAACATGCCGTTGGTTTGGTCGCCAAAAGGGTCAAATATCACTGAAATCACATCATTATAATTTCCCCTGAAGTCGCGACGTAAAGAAGTGGTTACCCAGGGGCCGGCTACCGGGTCGTACACGGTGAATGCCACATATAAAAACTGCTGGTCGTACGTAAGCCGGGCTTCCGATTTGGTTTCGGCAAGTGTGGTATCAAATGGAAAATACTGCCAGAAGTCTTTGGCAAGATCTGCCCGTTCCCAGTCTTCTTCACTGAGTTTGCCATCTATTTTAATGCTTCCTTGTGCTTTTTTTATGTGCAGGAGCAGGGACTGTTCTGCTACATCCTGTCCGTGTACCCTGGGTTGAGGAACAAAGTAGGTTGAAAGGAAAAGAAGAGAAAATAGCCAGCTAAACTTCATTTGTGTTATTATAGTAATAAAATATTTTTTATCAATTAATTCACATAATTAAGAATAAAATTTTGTTTTTATGTAAAAAATAAAATTATTATTGTTTTTGTATCTTTGTGCTATGAATTTGTTTGAATCATTTTACAAAAAAATCTGGTTATAATGTATGAAAACCAACCGAAGCTTTATGAAAACCTTTTTTCCACACTTATTATTCACTTGCATAATTATTTTTTCATCTTGTAGCCAACAGCCTGCCGAACAACCCACTTCTCAGTCTGACGCATGGGATACGCTGGTGCAGGAGTACATTAGCAGTTATTTTGAACACAACCCCCATAAGGCCGTAAATGCCGGAAAGCACGAGTTTGACGGACAAATTTCTGATTTTAGTGCCGAAGGAATAGAAGCACAATTACAGATGTTAAAGTCTTTTTTGCAAAAGACAGAGTCTTTCGACACCACCGGGCTTTCTTCTGAAAAACTTCTGGAACGGGAATACCTCATGGCTGAAATTGAAGAAAATATTTTCTGGATTGAAGAAGCCCGCTGGCCCTATAAAAACCCTTCCTATTATCGGGGGCCTTTATCGCCTGCTGTTTACATTTCCCGTGAGTATGCCCCCCTGGAAGACCGACTTGACGCTTTGACAATTTTTCTGAATAACCTGCCCACTGCCATCAAGCAGGTAAGAACAAACTTATCGGAGGGGCCGCTGCCCGCTACGTATGTGCAGCTGGGGCTGGGATTTTTCGGCGGATTGGCCAGTTATTTTGAAAACGACGTGCCTCCTATTTTTGCCGAAGTAGAAAACGATTCTTTACAGCAGGCATTTTCGGAGGCCAATGCCCGGGCCATTCAGGCTGCATCCGAAGTGGCCGCCTGGCTGGCAGAAGTAGAAACTACCGACGAGTTTGCAATGGGTGCCGGGCTTTTTCAACAGATGCTGCAGAAAACCGAGCGGATAGAAATGCCACTGGAAGAACTAAAAGCAATGGGCGAAAAAGACCTGGAGCGCAACCTGGCTGCCCTGAAATCAGCCTGTGAAGAACTGGCTCCCGGTCAATCTGTTGCTGATTGCATTGCTCAGGTGCAGGGCAATAAACCCCCGGAAGGGCCGGTGGACGGAGCCAAAAGGCAAATGACAGGCTTACGGCAGTTTTTAGCGGAAAAAGATATTGTAACCATTCCCGGCACCGAAGAATGTGAAGTGGACGAAGCCCCGCCTTATCGTCGTTCCAATGCGGCCTATATCAGCATTCCCGGTCCCTATGAAGAAGGTTTGTCTTCCACGTATTACATTGCCCCTCCTGATGAAAGCTGGAGCGAAGAGGAGCAACTACAATACATTCCCGGTGAAGCGCCTTTGATGTACATTACCATCCACGAGGTGTGGCCTGGGCATTTTTTACAGTTTTTGCACTCCAACCGTTCAGGTTCTGAGTTTGGGCAGTTATTTGTCGGCTATGCTTTTGCTGAGGGGTGGGCGCATTATACCGAAGAAATGATGCGCAATGTCGGATGGAAAGAAGGTGATCCTGAGATGCACATCGGGCAGTTGTTGAATGCCCTGTTACGCAATGTGCGTTATCTTTCAGCCATTGGTTTGCATACGGAAGGGATGACCGTAGAAGAATCAGAGCAAATGTTCATAGAATCGGCATTTCAGGATCCCGGCAACGCCCGGCAGCAGGCTGCCAGGGGTACATACGACCCCGGTTATTTGAATTATACTTTGGGCAAGCTCATGATTATGCAGTTACGGGAAGACTGGCTTACCGCTAATCCCGACGCAGACTGGAAAGCTTTCCACGATCAGTTTTTGTCTTACGGAGGTCCACCTGTTCCGCTTATTCGTGCGGAAATGCTGAAAGGTGAAAATGCCACCAAGGGAGAAGGTGCACCTATATGACTTACCGCTTTTTCAACTTTTCTTTCATTTCCCTGGCGGGCATGGGTTTGTTGTATAACAACTGGTCTACCTCCATGACTTCCGAATCATTGATTGTGCCTACATCTACTACATCAAAGCCGATGTCTTTCAGAAGACGGGTTACTTCATTTTTTGCGGCAGGGTCGTCCCCGGCAATGGGCAGGGCAAACCGGTTCCCGGCAGGTGGGAAGGCATAATCCCGCAAATGAACGTAATAGATAGTATTCAGTGCCTTCACTATTTTTGAGTGAGGGAACTGTTGGGCAGTGTAGGCAGATTGCCGCAGGTTTGGGTTATTGATTACTTCTGTAGCTATTTCTCCATCCCGGCCGGGGTAGGGGTTGCAAGTGTCAATGATAATTTTTTCTCTGAGCACACCTGCCAAATCTTTAGCCACTTTTTCAATAGATTTAAAAGGAATGGAAAGCACGATGATTTCACCGAATACAGCGGCTTCGTCTGGAGTACCAGTTTGGGCGTTGGGGCCTGCTTTCTCTTGTAGTTCAGTGAGTTGTTCTGGATGACGGGAACTGAACATAACTTCATGTCCGGCTTTAGCCAGATGAATACCAAAATTCCCTCCAATATTGCCTGATCCTATGATGCCTGCTTTCATGGTTGGTTCTTTATTGCATTGAGAAAAAATTATTTAGATATATTGATATTAACCATATGAAGGCAAGAAGGTTTTATTTGTTCCTGCCTCTTTATGTTCCTGCCTCTTTAATAAAATATTAGGCTAAAGTCTTTTTCGGCCTCAAATTCTCAATAATTTTCTTTAATTTTCCCAGCGAAGACTTTTTTTAACAAAACAAAAAAACATGAAATTAGAACACGTTGCCATTAATGTTGAAGACTCGGTAGCCATGGCCGATTGGTATGTGAAAAATTGTGAAATGAAAGTAGTTCTGAAAGTAGATGGGCCACCCCACACCCGCTTTTTGGCCGATTCTGAAGGCCATTCTTCCATTGAAATTTATTCAAATCCTGCAGCTAAAACCCCTGACTATGCCAACCAACACCCCCTGATTTACCACCACGCTTTTGCCGTAGATGATGTAGAAGCAGTAAAAGACCGGCTGATGAATGCCGGGGCTACTTTTGTAGAAGAAGTAAACCTTGATAATGGTGCCCGCCTCATTATGTTGCGTGACCCCTGGGGTATTGCTTTACAGTTGGTAAACCGTCCTAAGTCGCAAACATGGTATTAACTTCAAAGTTGCTACAGAAAGAAACCACACCTTTTGTCGAGTGCCTGACGGATATGTTGGGCTAATAGTAACCATTTTTAGTAGTAAAATTGTTAACCTAACCTCAAAAAACATGAGACATTTTGCCACAGTATTACTCGTTTTGTTTGTAAATATGGCTGTTGCCCAAACCAAATGGGCCCTGGACAAAGCCCACACCGAAGTGAAGTTTGCCGCTCCCCACATGATGATTTCTGAAGTGGAAGGGGAGTTCAGAGAGTTTGATGCAACCGTAGTAAGCACAGCAGAGGATTTTGACGGAAGCGAAATTGAATTTACAGCCCAGGTAGCCTCTATCGATACCGACAATGAACGCCGCGATAACCACCTGAAATCCGACGATTTTTTCAATGCGGAAGCCCATCCTGAATTGACCTTTAAAGGTAATTTGGAAAAAGAAGGGGAAGAGTATTTCCTGGTGGGCGACCTCACCATGCGGGGCAATACCAAACAGGTAAAGTTTCCTGTGAAGTACAATGGGCAAATCAACACAAACAGAGGCAAAAAAGCCGGGTTCAAGATAACCGGTACAGTCAATCGCTTTGATTATGGGTTGAAATTTGACAAAGTGATGGAAACCGGCGGACTGGTAGTGGGGGAAGAAATTGATATTACGGCCAATATTGAGTTGAATGAGGCTACAAACCAATAATTCCCTGAAAAATACTGAACAGCTTTAATGGAAAAAGTTGTTATTAGTTAATGGTTAAAAGTTATTAGTGAATAGAGTATTCAACGCTAATAACTTTTAACGTATAACTAATAACACTTCACGTCAGAAATCAAACTACAAATCATCCTTGAATAAAAAATGAACCACCTCCCTCAAAATACAGACATCCGCATTACTGAAATGTACATTACCCCCATTGCGATTGTCGATCCTCCTTTACTGAATGCAGCGGGTATGCATGCCCCTTATGCCCTGCGTACCATCATTGAACTGGTTACAAGCGACAATGTAACCGGCATCAGTGAAATTCCCGGTACGGTCCAGATCAACGAATCTTTGGAAGAAGCCAAAAAGGTAGTTATTGGCAAAGATCCTTTCCAGATGAATGCCATGGGGCAGGAGCTGGCGCAGTTTTTCGGTGAAGAGGAAGCCGACCAAAGAGGGGATGCCCCCTGGGACCAGCGCAAACTGGTACATATTTACAGTGCCATTGAAGTAGCATGCCTTGATTTGATTGGAAAGTACACAGGGCGGCCCGTAGTGGATTTGCTGGGAGGACGTTACCGTGACCGGGTTCCTTTTGCGGCATATTTATTCTACAAACAAGAGGGCGCAGGAGGGGAATTGGAGTTTGGTACTGACCCCAAAGCTTCCGGATGGGCTGCTGCCCGTCAAAAAGCGGCACTAAACCCTGAGGGAGTGGTAGCCCAGGCTGAAGCCATGTGCGCAGCATTCGGCAACAAATCCATCAAACTAAAAGGCGGGGTTTTTGAGCCGCAGCAGGAAGTAGATGCCATGCTGGCTTTGCGGGAAGCATTTGGCCCTGATGTACCTTTGCGGTTAGATCCAAATGCATTGTGGAAAGTAGAAACGGCCATCAAGTATGGCAAAAAACTGGAAGGCGTGCTGGAATACCTGGAAGACCCGGTTCGTGGACAAAGCAACATGGCAGAAGTACGCAAAGCCCTTGCCCTCCCTTTAGCTACCAATATGTGCACCACTTCTTTTGACGATATTCCCGAAAGTATCCGCCTGGGTTCAGAGGATATTATTTTGTCTGACCACCATTTTTGGGGTGGTTTGCGTACTTCCATTGAACTGGCAAGAGTATGTAAAACTTTTGGGCGGGGCTTGTCTATGCATTCTAACTCACACCTGGGTATTTCGCTGGCGGCCATGGTGCATTTGGGTGCTGCCCTTCCTCCCGAACTGTTCCACGACCTGGATACGCATTATCCCTGGCAATCGGATGAAGTGATTGTAGGCGGAAAGATACAATTTGAAGAAGGGGCGGTAGCAGTGCCTGCCGGGCCTGGCCTGGGCGTGGAATTAGACAGGGAAGCCCTGGCGCAATTGCACGAAAACTTCAAAAAATGTGGCCTCACCCACCGTAATGATGAAATAGAAATGCAAAAGATTGAGCCGGGGTGGAAGTTTCAGGCAACCCGGTGGTAATTTAAGAAGCTGTTTGAGTTAATCCTTTGAGCGGTTCGCCGCGCGACTGCAAATGGGTATTTCAAGAACCTGACTTTACATTTTTTATGAGTAATAGCGCTGGCTATTACCCATAAAAAATATTTAGTCAGAACCTTAAACTCCCCATTTTCGCTGTCAAAAACTAACTCAAACAGCTTCTAAGTTTGGTAGCTGTCGAGAGTTTCTCCACTTTGTTGGCAAGGTATCGGATGTCTCCGAAGGCTTCTCCACTTTATTACTTTTAAACCAAAGGAAAAAGCCGGGCGGCAATCATCGTGGCAATCAGTCCGGCAATGCCCATTACCGCGAGCTGGAATGAAAAGTGTTTGATTGTTTCGGCTTCGGTCATGCCACTCATTTTACAGATTATCCAAAAACCCGAGTCGTTCATCCAGGCGAATACTTTAGAGCCACAACCAATCACCAGCGCCAGATACAATGGATGAAAACCCAGGTTTCCCGATGAGGCCATGCCACCGAGTATTCCTATTGAAGTAATCATAGCTACCGTTGCGGAGCCCTGGGCTGTCCTTACCAAAGCGGTTACTACAAAAGCCAAAGGCAGCACGGCAATTTGATAATCAGAAGCCAAATTTTCAATACGAAAACCAATGCCTGTTTGCTGTAAAGCCCCTCCAAATGCTCCGCCTGCCCCAGTAATAAGGATAATCATGCCGGCGCTGGACAGTGCATCCACAACAGTGTTTTTGAGCAATGGCCGCTCCCTGATTTTCAGGAAGAGCATCAAAATAGCAATCAAGGCCGCCAGGGTCAGGGCAAAATTGCTGTTGCCAACGGTGGTAAAAAAGGTAAGCAATCCTGCTTCTTGCCCTGATAGTTCCGAAACAGGTTGTTTTCCTATCGTAGATTGTAAAGCTGTATTGCCTGCAATTAGCAAAACCGGCAACAAAATCGGCGATATGGCAAGCCAGAAAGGAGGTAATTGGCTATCGTCCTGTTGAGCCACATTTTCCAGTTCTTCCAAAGAAGTTTCCTGTGTATCCCGCAAAGGAATCGGCCATTTTTTGTCAGCCCAAACGGCATAGAGGTAGCCAAAAATTATCGTAACAATTCCAATGATGATTCCCCCGACCATCATCAATCCGATACTAACCCCCATTTCTGTAGCAACGAAAAGTGGGCCTGGTGTGGGAGGCACCAGTGAATGCGCCATCACGCCACCTGCCACAATAGCCATTACATACAGGGCATAGTTGCGCTTCGTACGCATGGCCATCGCTTTTCCTAAGGGAATCATCAGGTAAAAAACAGTATCAAAGAAAACAGGAATAGCCAGGGTGAAACTGCTGGACAAAAACCCGAGAGGAGCGTTTTTTTTACCAAATAAACGTAATGCAGACCGCACAATCCTTTCTGCCGCTCCGCTTTTTAATAAGCACCCGCCGATGATTGAGGCCATGGCTATGAGAATACCAATTTTTGCACAGGTATTTCCAAAAGCAGTTGCAACACGTTCTCCAACTGTTTGGTTGGATAATGCAGTAGCAGAGGCTTCACTCATTCCTGTTTGCAATCCATATGATAAAAGCATTTCCGGTGAAGTGAGCAACCCTACCGTCAGGGCACCTAAGGTAAGCGCCAGAAAAGCCTGCAAGCGTAGAAGGAGTATGCCTCCTACTACAATGACAATGCCTACTAATAATAACCAAAATGGGTCTGTCATGGTGTAGTTTCGTTTATCCACTTAACACTGTGGTCGCCCGTAACGGCGATGGTTTCCGGAGGATGGTTCAGTTTGAAAAATGACCAGGGGCCATCAATATAAGGATATTTTTCAATAATTTTTTCATTGATTTCAATGCCTAATCCGGGAGCGTCCGGCACTTGCAGGTACCCGTCTTTGATAGCAAGCGGTTCTTTCAGGATTTCATCAGAGAGGGGGAAAGGATACATGCCTGCCCGGTCGGAGGCTGAATAACAGGGGTATTCCAGCCATTCTACCACAGATTCAGGCCAGCAGATGCCCAAATGGGCCGAGGCCAATACTTCCAGCATATTGCCCCAGCAATGGAAGGCAAAACGCAAACCGGCTTTCTGGGTACTTTCAAATACTTTGGCGCCCATGTCAAAACCACCCTGGCAACAAACGTCCATTTGTACGTAATCTAAGGCATTTTGGGAGATGAGGTCGTCAAAGCCTTCGTAAGTTTGTTCATGCTCCCCGGAAGCAATGGGTAAATACCCTTTTTTCCGAAGAGAGACGTAGGCTGCATGATCTTCCGGTGGAAGGGGTTCTTCCAGCCAGGTAGGGGAGTAAGCCGACATGGCTTCTGCCAGGTTTGCAATGGTTTCCGGTGAATAGCTTTTGTCGCCCATGCGCCACCAGGTATGAGCATCTATCATCAATCCCACATCCGAGCCAACAGCTTTCTGCATCAGGGATACCGTTCTTAAGTCTTCATCCGGCCCCAAAGCCGGGCGCATTTTATAAGCCTTGAAGCCCATGTCGGCAATAGCAGCGGCTTCTTCGGCATATTTTTCAGGAGACATATACATTCCCGCACTTCCGTAGAGTTTGATGGTATTGCGTTTTCTTCCCCCCAGTAATTCGGAGAGGGAACAGCCTTCATATTTGGCCGCAATGTCCATGAGGGCGATTTCTACTGCCTTGTAGGTTTTGGTAATATCCAGATTTCCCTGGAAGTCCAGGAATTTCCATTCCAAGGGGTTTTTACCTTGCAAAAAAGGCGCAATGACATTATCAATCTCTTTTTTGGCACGTTCGTGGGCAGGACCCGGGGCGTAACCTTGCAGTCCGGTATCAGTTGTGATGCGGATGAGCATGGCATCCCGTTTCAGGATGGTTCTTTCACCTCCCCAAAAAGGCAAACGGATCGTTTCCGGCATGGGATATGAAAGCAAAAAGGCATCAACTTGGACAATTTTCATGGGTAAAGGTTGGTGGGCAATAGCTTGCCCTGAATTACATGATTTTATGGGAGAAATTCAAATAATCTGTGAAATTCGCATTTACTTTACCGTTTCTCCCGGGAATATTCCATCATAATTACTGCCCATATACGCACCCCAAAAAACCGGCTTGCGCATGGGAACCTGGGGGGATAACCTGTTTACCTGCACACCTCCGGTAAGTGTAGTATTTGACGAATCACCCATTGTACTATAAATAATATCCATAAACTCATCGTTATCCACATCGCCAATCCAGGGCGTGGCCGAAACATTGATGCCTGGCAATGACTCACCAATTTGGTAAGTAGTGTTATTATGAAAGTCAAATACCATGAGTAAGTTATAGTGATAAGTCCATATCAGGTTGATTACCTGGTAATTGACCGGGAGCAGTGCATCATCCCTTCCGTCACCATTGAAATCGGCCACTACCGGGGTGGTGGTTTGGTAGTAACCTACTGAATCCTGAAATTGTATTTGCCCGCTTTTTCCATCCACCATAATTTGCTTTGACCAGCTCAGGTCGGGCCAAACCCCGGTAGCAAACGAACCAAAGAAATCGGGAGTTGTATCATCATTAAAATGCCCTACGGCCAGGGAGCTGTAAGCTTCTGTGCCGGGCAGGGTTACTGTCCAAACCTCTTGGTTATTGCTGCCATCAAAGGCCAGCATGCGGCCATCTACGGCATTGGCAACGATGTCTTTTATTCCATCCCCGGTGATGTCAACCAGTACAGGCGGGGCAATAAACCCCTTGGTAGCTGAAGTAGCCAGCAGGGCCGATTGTGATAAATCTTCCTGTAAAACTGCTTCCAGCGTTGTGCGGTACAAATTTCCCCCAATGGATTCCCCCCCCGAGCCAAAAATTATATCTATGGTTTTGTTATTGTCAAGGTCATCCACCACAATGGAAATATAGGTTTCTTTTTCATCGGGCATAATGGCACGGGCGATTAATTTCCCATCTTTTCCGCTGATGACCATCAGACTGCCGGGCGTCCTGTCGGTTTCGTGAGGGGCTGCCAGTACATCCCCGCCATTGGTTACGATAATTTCAGGGATATCGTCCTGGTTTTGGTCGGGCACGAACCGGGCATTGTAAAAGTTGTATAAACCATGAAAACGGGCGCTGTCTTTTCGGTTTTTAGGCGTAAAATACTCCCAGAGCACCTTTCCATTTGTGCCATCAATGGCTTTCAGTTCGGCAGACCGTCCGTTGATGACCACATCTTTTTGTCCGTCACCATTTAAATCGGCAAAAGAAGCAGACCCAAACATTTGATCGTGGCCGGAAGTATGCCATAGAACCTCCCCATTTTTCCCATTCAGGGCAAGCACGGCGGTATCACAGTAATTAAATTCAAGCTGGCCTAACCCGATCACTATGTCTTTGATGCCATCCGAATTCAGGTCTATGGCACGGGGTGATGAATAGGTACCAATATGGTTGATGCGGACAGACCATGATTTGTCGAGGAATTTGCCCGAAAAAGCAATTATACCGCTCAATGTAAGTATGATTCCTGTAAGGGTAATTCCTCTTTGCATTGCTTGGGTTGGCGTTGATTTATTGACATTAACAAACCAAAATACGAAAAATGTTTTTTGATTACATACTAACTTTTAAATTGCCCGAAAAATTAAGAAAACCCTGCTAATGACCCGAGATGATATTTACCGTCAAATACAGCGCAAATCTTCATTTTTATGCGTAGGGCTTGACCCCGACCTGAAGAAAATACCGGCACATTTGCTTCAGGAAGATGACCCTGTCTTTGCATTCAACCGGCAAATTATTGATGCCACGGCTGATTATTGTGTAGCTTATAAACCCAATCTGGCGTTTTATGAAGCTTTGGGCACAAAAGGATGGGAAAGCCTGGCAAAAACCTTGGAATACATTCCCCGGGATATTTTCACCATTGCCGATGCCAAGCGGGGGGATATTGGCAATACGTCTGCCCTGTATGCCAAAGCTTTTTTTGAAACCATGCACTTTGATGCGGTTACCGTGGCACCCTATATGGGCAGCGATTCGGTTACGCCTTTCCTTACTTTTCCCGGAAAATGGGTGATTTTGCTGGCGCTCACATCAAATGCAGGCAGTGCAGATTTTCAGCATTTATCCATTTCGGAAATAGGGGAGGAATTATACCAGTCAGTAATTAAGAAAAGCCAGCAGTGGGGGAGTGAAGAGCAGCTGATGTATGTTGTGGGTGCTACCCAGGCAGAGAAGCTCAAAGAGATACGGGCCATCGCTCCTGATCACTTTTTACTGGTTCCGGGCGTGGGCGCACAAGGAGGCAGCCTGGCTGAAGTAGCAAAATATGGGATGAATGCACAATGTGGCCTTTTGGTCAATTCATCGCGGGGCATTATTTATGCCAGCAACGGAAAAGATTTTGCGCAGGCTGCCCAACAAGCTGCCCGTCAGTTGCAGGAAGAAATGAGCGGGTATTTGAACCGGGATTTTCAGGATAGTGTAGGATAAGCAGGGTGTAAACATTGCTATTTCAAAGATAACTCAGGCTGGGCAGGAAGCATAATGTTGTTCATTATATGAAAAGGTAATTGCGCTTTAGGAGAGTTATAGTTCTTTCCTGTAAATACGCAGATAAGGTCGAGTGTTGGAAAAATCATAATATATTGCCCCCCATTTCCGGTAGCGCAAATACCTCTTACTTCTTCTCCCTGTATCTTGAAAGGAATGCTCCACCAAAGGAAACCATACTTCATATTTCCAATTTGGGTATGAATATCAGTAATCGTATTTATCCATGTGGAGGAAACAAGTTGTTCCTCATTCCATTTTCCTTTATTTAGCACCAGTTGGCCAATTTTTGCCATATCCCTTGGGGTGAGATAAAGGTGGCCGCCTGTGTCTACTTTATCCTTTTTTCCGTAATAACTCCAGTGATAATTTTCTATGCCCAGCGGTTGGAAAAGGAATTGCCTGGCAAACTCATCGGCTTTCATGCCAGATGCCTGTTGTATGATTTCTCCCAATACTACCACACCACCCGTGCAATACAAAGAAGTGTCACCAGGATTGTTCTCCATGGACAAGTCCAGTACAAAACGAACCCAGTCCTTTTTTCTATACATTTTATCTTCTTGTCCGTCCGACTTTTTGTCCCAGTCGTTGCACTCCCAACCGGCGCTCATGGTGAGCAAATGCCGAATGGTGATTTTATCTTTTCTTGCATCGGGGTTTTTTAACGGCTGATAATGGGGAAGATATTTGTTTATCGGGTCGTCTATGCTCTGGATAAACCCTTTATCCAGCGCAATGCCTACAAGCAGGGCGGTAATGCTTTTGGTGGCAGAGCGAATGTCGTGGGTTTCTGACGCATTGTACTTGCCGTAATACTCTTCCAGTACCAAATGTTGGTTTTTGAAAAGTAAAATGCTATGAATACCGTGTCCTTTTTCAGAAGATATGGTACGGAAAAAGGAGAATATGGTAGTGGTATCTATTTCTTTTTCAGCCAAATGCGCTGTGGCCCAGCCATCATTTCCCCTGGCAGGAATTTGGTAATTATAAGCAGGCCGGGATTGGGCAGCAACCTGGGAAAATACCAGCAATTCACAGAAAAAAGTGAGGATAAGAACGCTAAACCACATTCAGCACCTGCTCTTTAATTTTTTCTAATTCTTCCTTCATTTCTACCACCAGATGTTGCATGCTTGCATCGTTGGCTTTGGAGCCAATGGTATTGATTTCACGCCCCATTTCCTGAGAAATAAAGCCCAGTTTTTTGCCTTGCGAACCCTTGCTGTTCAAAACCTTTACAAAGTAGGATAAGTGGTTCTTAAGGCGGACGATTTCTTCATTTACATCCAGCTTTTCTATGTAATAGATCAATTCCTGTTCAAAGCGGTTTTCGTCTATTTGGGCGTCAGTAAGCAGGTCTTCCAGTTGGGAGCGAATTCTGGTTTTTACGGCTTCATTCCGTTGGGGGGCTTTGGTTTCTATTTGCGCCAAAGCATGGCTAATCGCATTGATACAATTTTCAAAATATTTTGCCAGGGCTTTACCTTCCTGCTCGCGGAATGCATTGCAGTGTTGTAGCGCTTCTTCAATTTTTTGTATTACTTTTTTCCAAACTTCGTCAGAAGCAGTTTCCTGAATAGGGGGCTGCACAACTTCAGGCAGTTGCATGGCCTGGCTTAATATATCGTGCTGCTGGCTTCCCACTTCTCTGGCAACTTTATCGAGGGTATGGAAGTAGTTTTTCAACAAATTTTCATTAATGGTAGCCCCCTGTATGTTCTCTTCCTTGCTTACATACTCTATAACCAGGTTTACCTTGCCACGTTCGAGTTGGGAAGTCAGCAGGTTGCGTACTTCAATTTCACGATCGTTGAAAATGCGCGGAAGCCTGATGTTCGCATCTAAAAATTTGGAGTTCAGGGTTTTTACTTCTACGCTCAGGGTGAAGGCTTCATCATCTAATTGCACCTTACCATATCCCGTCATGGACTTGACCGTCATGGGAGAGGATTCCATCATACTTGGGCTTGTTTATCGTGAATAAATGCTTCTACCAGGGCTTCTGCTTCCTGGAGGGTGTCATCCAGGCGGGCATTGACCAGGGTTACATCAAAATCTTTTTCGTAGGCCATTTCAGAAGTTGCCTTGTCCAGCCTTTTTGCCAGGCTTTCTTCGGTTTCGGTATTTCGGTTTTGCAGGCGTTGGGTAAGTTCATCTAAGGAAGGTACTTTTACAAAAATAGCCAGGGCTTGGTCTTTAAAGTATTTTTTCAGGCTAAGTCCGCCTACAACATCCACATCAAAAATCACGTTCCTGCCTGCTGCCCAAATACGCTCTATTTCAGATTTTAGCGTACCATAACAAATTCCTTCATACACTTGCTCCCATTCTATGAAGGCTTCTTCTGAAACTTTCTGCCTGAACTCTTCTTGCGATAAAAAGTAGTAATCTTTTTCATGCACTTCATGGCTACGACGCTCACGGGTGGTGGCTGACACAGAAAACCCCAGGTCTTGGTGGGACTTCAGTAAGTGTTGTACAATGGTAGTTTTTCCCGATCCGGAAGGGGCTGAGAAGATGATGGCTTTTCCCTGCTTCATGTATGATGATCTCTTACTTTTTGTTTGATGGCATCGGCCAGTCCCACAGGTACGGCCATATAGGCCAGTTTGGCTTTGATAGTTTCCCTGAGCGCTTTTTCAGCTTCACAATACTCTATCACCCAGGGCCAGTTTTGGATGCATTGGTAGAAATATTCAGTTTCTTCTGCGGTGGCTTCCTCATCCAGGACAAAAGGGAGCAGTTGCATACATTTTTCATATGCTTCAGGCTCAATAATATCGGCCACATTGATATCTTTAAAAAATTTATCCTTGATCTGGTCAGAAGACGAAGTAGGCATAAGGCTAAAAGAAGTTGAGGTGAATGAATTTAATATCCTAAAGATGCGGCATAAGATTTTAACTTATCCTTCAAAAGATTACGCGCACGGTGTAGCCTTGAGCGCACGGTGCCGATGGGTATGTCTAAAATTTTTGCCATTTCTTCGTAAGTAAAGCCTTCTAAATCACACAAAATAATAACGGTCCTAAAATCAACGGCCAATGAATTGAGTGCATTGGAAACTTCGTCACCAATCATGTCTTGTACAGCATCAACACGCAAATCAGGAGTAATGTCCACTTCAACATTATCAGAATTGTAGTAAGACTCTATCTCCTGATAATCTATTTTTGAAGGTTCTTTGCTCTTTTTCCTGAACTCATTAATGAAGCTGTTCTTTAAAATGCGAAACAACCAAGCCTTGGCATTAGTTCCCTGCTGAAAGGAGTGAACGAACCGATAGGCCTTCATATACGTCTCCTGCACCAGGTCTTTCGCATCATCTTCATTAAAAGTGAGGCGGTACGCAAAATTATACATCGCATCAATATGCGGTAAAAATTCGTGGTCAAAGATATGAAGCTTTTCCGAAGCTGTGTAACTTTGACGCAAATTTTCGGCTTTATGTGATTTATCTTTGTCTTTTTTCATGGCAAATTGGAGGGCATTGGTAATAATGTAACCTCTATCCATATTAACTATTGTTTATCAAGAAAGTTGTATAAAAACATGATTTACAGAATTCAATCTTTATTTTTATTGGGCGTAGCTATCTGTATGTTGCTATTGCTGGTGTTGCCTATCTGGCATGAAACCAATCCGGAAAACACTGAAATTGCCAAACTGAACGCCTACGGCCTGGTGCATCATGAAATAGGCGCGCCCGATGCACCCATTACAGAAAACAGGGTGCCATTGATGATTGCCATCACCGCTGTATTGGGTGCTGTGGTAGCTATTTTAGAGATATTTAAATATAAAAACCGCCTGACCCAAATCAAACTGGGTGCCCTCAATGCCCTGATCATGGCTGTTACCCTGGGGGCTGCCTGGTATTTTAGCTATCAGGCCGAAACCTGGGTGGCGCCCCAAACACAAGGGGAATATGAAATTGGGTTTTTTGTGCTGCCCATTGCCCTACTCCTCAATGTGCTGGCCAACCGTTTCATTCGTCGTGACGAAAAACTTGTGCGTTCTGTAGACCGCCTTCGTTAGAGTATCAGCAGCAGTAGGCAATGGCAGGAGGCAGTAATAGTTTGTCTATGATGTGAAAGCCTAAACTCAAATTTCTAAATCCTAAATAATTCCCCAATCTCAAATGCCCAAAGACATAAACGTTTTGAGCCTTGGGGTTTTGAAAATTAGATATTGTTTAGGGTTTAGAGTTTAGGGTTTAGGATTTGGACTTTTGCCCCTGCCCCAGTTTGAGACAGTTTATTTATATATAACTGCTGACTGCTGCTACTGCCTACTCGAGACTATTCTTCTGACAAAAAATCCCCTAAACTGCCACCCTGTCACGCTTTTGCCTGCTTTTTCCCTGTGGAATAGAATTTGACTTTGCCGGAGTGTAATAAATCAAGTAATCAAAGAACATTCAATCACAAAAAGAGCAAGCATTATGGTAGAAGAAAAAGGTACGCTCTCGATACACACCGAGAACATTTTTCCCATTATCAAGAAATTTCTTTATTCTGACCATGAGATTTTCCTGAGGGAACTCATTTCCAACGCGGTGGATGCCACCCAGAAAATAAAAAGACTGGCTTCCCTGGGTGAATACAAAGGAGAGTTGGGCGACCTTACCATTGAAGTAAGTGTCGACAAAAAAGCCAAAACCCTGACCGTGAAAGACAAGGGCATTGGCATGACCGCCGAAGAAATCAAAAAGTACATCAACCAGATTGCTTTTTCGGGAGCTTCTGAGTTTGTAGAGAAATTTAAAGAAGCCAATGATGCCAAAGAGATCATCGGTAAATTTGGGCTGGGTTTTTATTCAGCTTTCATGGTAGCCAAAAGGGTGGAAATCAATACGCTGTCGTACCAGGAAGGAACTGAAGCAGCCCATTGGGATTGTGACGGCAGCACGGAGTTTGAAATCGCACCTGTCGACAAGAAAGAGCGGGGCACCGAAATTATTTTGCACATTGCCGACGACTCTGATGAGTTTCTGGAAGACCAACGCATACAGGGCATTCTGGATAAATATTGTAAGTTTTTGCCCGTGCCCATCAAGTTTGGTACGAAAGACAAAAGTGTTGAGGACGGCAAAGACAAAGACGGCAACCCTAAATACAAAACCGAGAAGGTTGACAATATCATCAACGATACCACGCCGCTCTGGACCAAATCGCCTGCCGACCTCAAGGATGAAGATTACCTTAAGTTTTACAAAGAGTTATATCCTTTTGCCGAAGACCCGCTTTTCTGGATTCATTTGAATGTAGATTATCCCTTCAATCTTACGGGTATTCTGTATTTTCCAAAAATCAAGGATAATTTTGAAATGCACCGCAACAAAATACAGCTTTACTCACGGCAGGTGTTTATTACCGATGAGGTGAAAGACGTAGTGCCTGAGTTCCTGATGCTGTTGCACGGTGTGATTGATTCTCCTGATATTCCGCTGAACGTATCCCGGAGCTATTTGCAGTCGGACAGTAATGTGAAGAAAATTAATTCACACATTACCAAAAAGGTAGCTGACAAATTGCAGGAACTTTTCAAGAAAGACCGGAAGGCTTACGAAGAAAAGTTTGATTACATAGGCTTATTCGTAAAATACGGAATGATTTCCGATGATAAGTTTTACGACAAAGCCAAGGACTTTGCCCTGCTGAAAAACAAAGATGGTAAATTCTTCACACTGGAAGAATACAGTGCGGCCGTAAAAGAAAACCAGACCGATAAGGAAAAAAATACCATATATCTTTACACCTCCGATTTGGGCAAGCAGGATGCATACATTCAATCTGCCGCTAACAAAGGGTACGATGTATTGGTGCTTGATGGCCCTATTGACAACCACTTTGTGAACCAGTTGGAGCAAAAACTGGAAAACACCCAACTGAAAAGGGTGGATGCCGATACGGTGGATAAGTTGATAGACAAAGACGAGAAAATAGAGAGTGTTTTGTCTGAAGATGAAAGCAACAAAGTGAAGGAAATCTTCGAGAAAGCCATTGACGATAAAACCAAGACGGTAACCGTTGAATCAATGGCGCCAGACGAAATGCCGGTGACCATCACCTTGCCCGAGTTTATGCGCCGCATGAAAGATATGGCAGCCGTATCGGGCGGAGGTTTTATGGGGCAGATGCCCGACCAACATTCAGTGGCCATCAATGCCAACCATGCTTTGACCGGAAAAATTTTGAAGGAAAAAGATGAAGAGCAGCAAAAGCAACTGGCCAAACAGGCTTTTGACCTGGCCCTGCTTTCGCAAAACCTGCTTACCGGTGCCGATCTCACCCACTTTATCAAAAGAAGCGTAGAGATTGCCGCCCATTAAAAATTAGTAACTCAATACCCCCGCCCCGGCTTTATGCCGGGGCCTCTTTCATTTCTCATATAGCTTATATTTGCGATACTATCGTCGCTGCTAATTTAAAACGCTTCCCTAACCTTCACTTATTACCTCACAGAACTTGGTGCCATTTCATTTCCCCCCCAAATCCTACATAGATAAGGAATACATCAAACCTGCATACGGAACCTTTTTTCACTGGCTTACTTTTAGCTCTTTTTTTTTGAATGCCACAGGGCAGTTTTTACAAAATAAAGCTCATTTTTTATGGCAAAGAGAAAGAATAACAGAAAGAGAAAGCCGCAACTGCCTCCCACAGAAGCACAGCGGAAAAAAGCCTTCATGCGCCGATTGGTTAGAGTAGCCAAGTCTGCAGGTGCCGAAGAAGCCTTGCGGTGGATACCTTCACAGGATGTTGATAAGTTATACTTTACCCGGTACAGGGCTGTGCGGGTAGAGGCCGCTGATGATAATGTGCCCATACCATTGTTGAAAGCAGTGCGGGAGCAATTAGACGGAACCTTGCAGGAAACAATACTTTCCCTGAAAGAAGGGTGCCCTAGCGTAACGTTAAAGGAGTACTTGTCGGTAGCCATGCCGTTGTACTATTATATTACAGGCACCAATGACAGGTTGTCTACCTGTGCCCCCATCGTACGTGAACAATTTTCAATGTTGGTTGAAGCCGTAGATGAGGAATTGGAATTATCTCCTTTAAAGATGGTGGCCCAGGTTGCCGGCCTGATCGGTATGGACATTACACGCATTCACCGACGATTGTATTGGTTCAATCATCAGGTAAGGTTAGAGGGTACTCATTTGTTCGATTGCCTGTACATGCATGCGGAATATCCCAAAAAGCAAAAAATTCTCCTGAGTGATGGCCTCCGTCTGGTGTATAAGGTGGGCTGGGCTTTTCCCAATGTGGGCATGCAGTGGCCTAAGGTAACAGGTAAAGATTTCGGCTTTAATAATAAACATTCCCACAAACCGGTGCATGTTTATATACAGGCCCATGCTATCAACCGCCTCAAAGAAAGGCTGGATGTGATCAATGTATCCCATATTCACTTTTATCTTTCCCTGGCACTTGCCAGGCCAAGAGTGGTACGTACAAAAAGTGGAAGGTTGTTGATTGAATATTATTACAACCAGAAAAAGTTTGGATACCTGGTTTTCGATCTGGCAGGTAACAAGATAGTCGTTAAAACCTTCTTGTTCCTTACTATGGATGGTACCCCGGAAGGCGAAAAGCTACGGGAGATGCTGGGCATTGAGGCCGTAGACAAAAAGTACCTGGAAATTGACCGCCTGAGTACTTTTATTTTGACAGACATTAAAGATGACCCCGAAATGCTGGAAAAATTCAAGCAGGCCGGGTGCGCCGACTTGTTTATGTTGGACAACGAAGAGATCAAGAACCTACCCAGGATTGAAAGGGCAGTTTTGATGCATTCATATCTCAGGAGGCCTTCCCAGGTTTTGCCTGCTGCACAGGAGGAGGATATGTGTGACAGCCTCGCCTGTGTAAATTAAAAATACCCCAAATTCATGAGGACAATTAGGGTAGCATCAGGATAGTTGATAAAAGGTATCCCATAAACCTTTCCGGTTATTATATTATTTTGTTAACTTTCTCCCAAAATTACTTTTCGGGTATGAAAACTTTCAAAACGGTTGTTTTTGTTCTTTTACTGGCATTTTTCCTGACATTGGTGATTGTAATCAATAACCTTGATCAGAACCATATCAGCTGGATTTTCGATAACCAGAACTTAATTCAGTACGGAGTTATTACCGCATTGATAGTATTTTTAGTTTATGCCCTGATGAACTATCTGAGTATCAATAGAAAAGAAAACAGAATCAATAAGCTTGAAAGGGAAAAGAATGAGATCAAAGCCAAGTTTTATGATATAAAGGAAGAAGAAGAAAGGATTGATAAATCTATGAAGTCATTCGGTGAATCTTTGCCAAAGAAAGATACCCCTGAAGACGACCCAAATCAGAAAGAATAAGCCAAACCTTACCAATGAAATACATCTGGTAAAGAGCTACACTGTTTTTCATAAATCCACACTAATTTTATAATTGTTGAAATCTATTATTCAAGAAGAACTTCAGCAGGCAAGGGATGTATTAACACGTTTCCTGGATGAGCCTGAAAACCTGAAAAGAATTGAGCAGGCAGCCCAATTGTTCGGGCAAGTAATATTGCAGAACCGAAAAATATTGTCTTGTGGCAACGGAGGGTCTCACTGTGATGCCATGCACTTTGCAGAAGAACTGACCGGGCGTTACCGGGAAAACCGACGTGCGTTACCGGCCATTGCCATTTCTGATGTGAGTCATTTAAGTTGCGTAGGCAATGATTTTGGTTACGAACAGGTATTTTCCCGTTATATTGAAGCAGTAGGGCAGCCCGATGATGCTTTGTTGGCAATCAGCACGAGTGGTAATTCTCCCAACGTGCTCAGGGCGGCAGAAGCCGCCAAAGCGAAAGGCATGAAAGTAGTTGCCCTCACCGGAAAAGATGGTGGTAAGCTGGCTAAGCTGGCCGATATAGAAATCAGGGTTGAGCATAACGGATATGCCGACCGCATCCAGGAAATTCATATTAAAGTTATACATATTCTCATGCTGCTGATAGAAAAAATTGTATGTTGAGGATATGCTGGCAAAAACGTATGGAAGTGCAGTTTACGGTGTAGATGCTTTTCAGATCACCGTAGAAGTGAGTGTGGGTGGTGGCACCCGGTTTTATATGGTGGGCTTGCCCGATAATGCCGTAAAGGAAAGCCAACAACGGGTAGAAGCTGCCATCAAATACGCAGGCTACCGTATGCCCCGCACGAAAACGGTGGTGAACCTTGCCCCGGCCGACATCCGAAAAGAAGGTTCAGCCTACGATTTACCCATTGCCATTGGCATATTGGCTGCATCCGGCCAAATTGCCAGCCCAGACCTTGAGAAATATACCCTTATGGGCGAGCTTTCCCTGGACGGTATCCTCAGGCCCATCAAAGGGGCGCTGCCCATTGCCATAGAAGCCCGAAAAAACGGTTTTAAAGGTTTTATCCTTCCCAAAGAAAATGCTTCCGAAGCGGCCATTGTCAACAACCTGGATGTGATTGGTGTAGAAACCCTGCGCGAAGCAATTGGTTTTTTGGAAGGGAACAGCGACATTAAACCCGTTTGGCAGGAAACCCGAAGCATCTTTTTTGAAGAAACAGGCCGTTTTGATGTAGACTTCTCCGATGTGCAGGGACATGAAAGCATCAAGCGGGCATTGGAAATTGCTGCTGCCGGCGGGCACAATGTAATTATGGTTGGCCCGCCAGGTTCGGGAAAAACCATGCTGGCCCGACGGATGCCTACTATTTTACCACCACTTACTTTACATGAAGCGTTAGAAACCACCAAAATACACTCGGTTGCAGGGAAACTCACGGCAGGTTCATCCCTGGTTTCAAAACGCCCTTTTCAGTCGCCCCACCACACGGTGAGCGATGCGGCTTTGGTAGGAGGAGGAAACATTCCCCAGCCCGGACAAATTTCATTGGCACACAATGGTATTTTGTTTTTGGATGAATTGCCCGAATTTAAACGTTCTGTACTGGAAGTGCTCAGACAACCATTGGAAGAAAGGGCGGTAACCATTGCCCGTGCCCGGGGAACCGTTACATTTCCGGCCAGCTTTATGCTTATTGCCAGCATGAACCCCAGTCCGTCTGGAGAGTTTTATGACCCAGATAGTAGCCATCCCGACTCTTTTACCAGTATTCAACGTTATTTAGGTAAAATCAGCGGCCCGTTGCTAGACAGAATTGACCTGCATATAGAAGTAAACCCCGTTTCTTTTGATGAAATTTCTTCCCTTAAAAAAACAGAAAGCAGTGCTGATATTCGGGAAAGAGTATTGAAGGCAAGAAAAAAACAGACCGACCGGTTTGAGGCTCTGCGCGAAGAAACCGATTTGCCCATTTACTCCAATGCCATGATGCCCCCGCAAATGGTAAAAGAAATTTGCACCATCAATCAGGCAGGAAAAACCTTGTTAAAAACGGCCATGGAACGCCTGGGACTTTCCTCCAGAGCCTATGACCGTATTTTGAAAGTATCCCGCACCATTGCCGACCTGGCCGAAGCGGATACCATACAGGTGGAGCACCTGGCCGAAGCCATCCAGTACCGGAGTTTGGACCGGGAAGGTTGGTTAGGGTGATTTTAGCGATAAATGTGGCTAACTTTATTGTGCCTAGTTCTTTGCCCACCAAGGCCATTCTTTTGCTATAGCTTTGGTAAGTTTTTGTAGTACCTCGGCATTTTCCGGATTATCAGCTACATTTTGTGTTTCCCCACGACCGCCAGAAAGATGGTAAAGTTCAGGGGGAGAGGTCTCATTTAGTATCAGTTTCCAATGCTGGCTTCTTACCATGACGGTTCTGTTATCGGCATTGGCAGCTCGTTTGTATACCCGGGTGTGCAAGGGGGTTTTTGTTTCAGGGTCGTGCCGGGGCTCAGGGGAAGTGCCCAAATCGCTATAAGCTGCCGAGGCAAAAACCATGTGTTCACGCTTTTCTTCCTGCCCGGATAAAAATGGTTTTAATGACCTTCCGGGTAGTTCTTCCGGAATGCTTCCTCCGGTGAGGTCAATCAGGGTAGGAAAAAGGTCTACGCCTTCGGCCATTACCTGAGAGCGTACGCTGGAAGAAGCTTTGCCGGGCGCATATACGATGAATGGAACATGCAGCAGAGCGTCGTAAAGAAACATTCCTTTGCGCACCAGGCCATAGTGCCCCATAAAATCACCATGATCTGCTGTGAAAATAATGATGGTATTTTCTTTAATGTCTTTATATTCAAGGGTTTGCAATATTTTTCCAACTTGCAAATCAACCCCATAAGCTACTGAGGCATAATAATAGCGAAGGGTTTCTTGCATGTCTTCTTTTGTAAGTTCATCCATGTTCAGCAGGTTATAGTAGCCTTCCAGCCTTTCGGATAGGTTGTTTGGTGGAATAAATTCAGGAGTTTGCATTTCCAGCGGCAGAAGTTTGGAGGCATACTTTGCAGGGGCCATGTACGGTGGATGTGGATCGAAATAAGAAAGGTGCAAGAAAAAAGGTTGGTCACCCGGTGCTTTTTTGATGAAATCAACAGCTTCTTCTGTGTTTTTTTGGGCATACGACATTTCTTCAGGCCAGAAAAAATCGCTGTGCCAATGAGGTGGTACATACTCGCTGTATTTTCGAAAAGGTTCCCGATTACGGATACTAACGGTTTGAATATCTTTTAGTACTTCTTCGGGAAAAGTGTGGTTTTTGCCAACCCAGCCCATGTTGTATCCCTTTTCCATTAAATAGCCCAGCAAAGTTCCCTCAATCTTTTGTGGATTGGTGCCGGTATTTAACGGGCCGGCCTGGTGCAGGTTGGTAAGCACCCCGTGTTGGTGCGGGCGAAGGCCTGTAAAAAAACTGATACGGGAAGGAGTACAAACCGGGTTATTGACAAAGAAATTTTCAAACAGCACCCCATGCTGTGCCATTTTGTCCAAGTTAGGTGTTTGTGCATTTGGATTGCCCAGGTATCCCAGGGCATCCCCCCGCATTTGGTCGGCCATGATAAAAATGATATTAGGCAGACTTTTTTGGGAAAGAGTGTCTTGCGAGCTGGGGGCGAAACTCGTATTTACAAGAAAAATTAAGCTGATGGCCTGTAATAAGAAGGTTTTCATGTACCTGGTTTTCTAAGAGTTGTAGGTTAAGAAATATTGTTTATCGGTCTAGAATCTATCAGACCACTCTTGTGATTGTAATAGTAGTGGTCTGAACGATTCTGTTCCGTATAGTATTTTATACATCGACTAACAAATTTTTTTATTCATTTGTACCAAGCTCTTCCATTGTCCAGTATTCTTTTCTGCCTTCGGTTTCGTTGCGTACTTTAGCTACGGTTTGGGCTCTTACGTCTGAACTGCTATTGCCCAAATCATTGCGGATGTAACTCAGTACAGCGGCAATATATTCGTCATCATTGTGTCCCATGGGTGGCATTACGTCGGGGTATTCTTTACCATCAACCGGGCCGGTGAGGCCATGCAGCAAAATTTTGATCAGCTTTTCCTGGTTTCCATTTACCCGGGGGGAACCGGCTAGTGAAGGAGCTGGCATATCGCCACTTTCTCCTCTTTTTATACCTTTTCCATCTTTGCCATGACAAACAGCGCAAACCTGGTTGAAGATTTCATATCCTTTTAAAATGGATTCTTTTTGCCAGGGGTTTCTGAGGGCTATTTTCTTTTTCAACCGCATTATATCTTCATTTTGATCAGCAAGGCTTTTCTTGGCAGCCACTACCAGTAAATCATTATCTGCGTATTTTTCCATCATTTCCTCGATGGTAGCCTTGCTTTCTTCTGTTTTGCCAAATTTCAGGGAAGAAACCAGCTGAATCCGTACATCAGGGCTTTTGTCATCTTTCATGCTCTGGAGTTGGGCAAGCACTTCTTTGTCATTTTTTTTGAGGAAATTATCGCTGATCCAAACGGCAGTTTTTCTTACCTCCGGAGCTTCATCTTTCAGTGCCTGGAATAATATGTCTTTGTCCATCGCGCCCAATCCTTCCAGTGTCCATAAAGCATGTATTTTGGTGATGGCGTCGGGGCTTTCTTTCCAAAAAATAATTTCGTCAAGCACAGAAAGTTTATGAGTAGCAATTTCCTCAAGTGTAGGCACTACTGACTGATCTTCACGCAAAATGATAAGTTTTTGTGCATTATCGCGCCACCAGCCGTTGGGGTGGGAGAGGTATTCTACCAGTTTTTCGGTAGGTTCATCCAGTAATTTTGGTACAGCGCCAGGCTCATAATCTTCATGTACTAACCTGTAAATGCGTCCGCGGCCAATGTTTTTGTCCAGTCCTTTGCGCACGGCCACTTCTCGCAGGTAAGAGCCTTCCCGCGTCCAGTTACTTTCCTGGATAATGCCCCGGTACATATCTACAATGTACAGGCATCCATCAGGTCCGGTCGCTGAATGAACCGGTCGGAAATTCATATCGGTAGAAGCAATGAACTCCTTCTGTTTGTACGCATTTTTGAGTACAATTTTTCCATCTTTACTCGTTACTTCTGCCCTCCTGATAAGCCGTCCTACCGGTTCGCAAATGAGCAGGTCGCCTTTCAGGTCTCCAGGCAGTGCGTTGCCTCTGTAAACAGAAGGGCCACAGCAGCCTGTAAAGTGGTTGAGTGTGCTATCCTCTCGCATGCGTTTGGGGCCTCCCTGTACATCAGGGGTTGCCAGAAGGGGCCATGTAGCGAAAAAATCACCTTCAAACTGGTCGTCAAATTCTACAGTCCCATACACAGGGTTAAGTTGAAAACCCAGTGCCGGACGCTCTCCACCAGCAAGGGAATGGTACATTCGTCCATAATCATCCATAGCGATACCCCACTGCCCGTGCGGATATTCAAATAAAGAATCTACTTCCAGTTTGTTATCAACAAATCGGTAGCGGTAAGGCACGCGTGTGGCATACAACCAGTTATCGATATTCCAGATAAAACCACTTCGCTGATGCTCGAGGTTGCGGGTATCTTTCTCATCATTTTCGTAAACCAGAACTTTTTCATCCGCTTTGCCATCCCCATCCGTATCTCTGTAACTATGGATGTTGTAGGTGTACGTTTCATTGATGAGAATGCGGTCGTCCAGTGGCAAAATCATGCGGGGCAGTACGAGGCTGTCAATAAAAACGGAAGATTTGTCCATTTTTCCATCGCCGTCGGTGTCTTCCAGCAGCATTACCCGGCTTACTGGGTCGTTGGTGCCGGTGCCGTCAACGTCTTGCACGTAGGTGCGCATTTCGGCTACGTACAATCTGCCATTGGCATCCCAGGCCATGGTTACGGGCTCTTCAATCATAGGCTCGCTGGCCACCAGTTCCAGGCGGTAGCCCTCGGGCACGTGGATTTTTTTCATGCTTTCTTCCGGAGACAGGAATTCCGGAGTGGGAGAGGGTTCAAATAATTCTTCATAAGAAAGCTCAGCAGGTGGCTTATTCAATTTTTCGGCGGAAGAGTTGCAGCCTGCAAAGAAAATTGTGGTGAGAATGAAGAGTAAGTATGCTTTGCTTTGGGGTATTTTTAGAAAATTCACAATTCAAAAAGGTTTTACAGAAATACGTTCTAAATCAAGCTTTAATATTAGTTATTTTTTTTATGAACGCATGAAAAAGACAGACATAAACATACTTTGAAGAAGCAGTTTCAAATTAAGGCGCAGGTCCAACTTTTTGCACTTCTACCCAAAAAGGAAGAGTACTTTTACCTTTAGCTTCATAAAATGGAATCAGCTCTCCTTTCATGGAAGGCAGGTACACATTTTCCATCACTATTTCATCGGTACCCGCATTTTTTACTTCCAAGCGGTTAATCAGTGTACCTAGTTCCAGGTACATATTTCCGGGGGCTTCAATGGGGTTGAGGAATTTGAATTTAAAAGTATAATACTCCCCCCCGGTGATGTTTACATTCCACTTTCCATAAATTTCTTCCTGAGCCCATATCTTTCTTTCCCCGGCAGCATCGTTCCTGCTAAGTATCACAGGGTTTTCTTCTTCACTCCCGATGAAAATATGCGGTGGGTTTACCAGGTTTGGAGACTGAATTAATTCAAAGAAATGCTGATCCAGGGAGCGTTTCAAGTCTTTGGCAATATCTGTCTTTTCTTGTACCAGGTTATTTTGCTCGTAGGGGTCATCTTCAAGGTTAAATAGTTCAAAATCTGTAATATCGGCTTGATAGGAAGTTTGACCAACCAACTTATATTTTCCCTGTTGAAGGGCAACGTTGCGGTACAGTTCCGGAAATTTACGTGTCCAGGAAAAAAATAAAGGACGGTCCTCCCAGCTTGCCATTTCGCCCTGAAGTAAGGGTGCCAGGCTTTTCCCATCAATCATCCGGTTTTTGGGCAAGGGTGCTTCGCAAAGGTCAGCAAGGGTAGGTAAAATGTCCATGTGGGCAGTGGTGGTTTCAATGTCATTACTTCTATTAAATTTGGAAGGATACCGAAAAAGGAAAGGCACACGTACGCCGCCCCGGTATACAGAACTTTTGAGCCCTCGCAAGCCCGCCAGGTAACGGGGCTGCTGGGGTCCGTTGTCTGTCATAAAAATCACAATGGTATTTTCAGCGATGTTGAGTTCGTCTACCGTTTTGAGCACCTTTTGTATGTTGTCGTCAATATTGGTGACCATGGCATATACCTTTCGGGCATCTTCTTTGTTTTTCTCGCTCATTTCAGGAAAGGGGCGGCCATCTTTTTCGAAGCCAGCAGCAGGATCAATGTCTTTATACATTTGATAATACTTGTCTGGCACCTGCAGGGGCGTATGGGGCGCATTGAACGAAAGATAGCAGAAAAAGGGAGACTGGTGGTTGTCTTTAATAAACTCAACGGCCTGGTCGGCAAATATGTCTGAGCAGTAACCCTCGTAGGCCTGTTGTTGTCCATTGTGCCAGAGTACCGGGTCAAAATAACTGCTGTCGCCTTTAAAAAAGGTCGTAACATCGCCCACTTGTCCCATACCTCCGGCCAGGTGGATGACCGACTCATCAAATCCCTGGTCTTGTGGGCGGCTGGGGTAATTATCGCCCAAATGCCATTTGCCAAACATACCTGTGTTATAGTCTACCTGTTTGAGCATTTCAGCTATGGTAACTTCTTCTGTGGCCATGATGGCACCCCCATTGTAAGTATCGTGCACCCCCGTACGCAAGGAATACCGCCCGGTCATCAGGCTGGATCGGGTGGGGGCACAAACCGGGGAAACGTAAAAGTTATTCAGCCGGATACTTTCCTGTGCCAGTTGGTCAAGGGTTGGGGTTCTCACATGAGGGTTGCCCGTAAATCCCAGGTCGCCATACCCCTGGTCATCGGTAATGATGAGGATAACGTTGGGTTGGGACTGGGTTTGTGCAAGAGTGGGAAGATAAAAGAGTAAGGTTAATACAAAGAGCAGGTGTTTCATTTGATTTCGAAGCATTATTTAAAACTTTTTTAAATATACTTCCAATTTTTAGAATGTAAAGCTGGATAGGTTGAAAAGGAAGTCCTGGCAGACCAATAAGTATTTGGCTTGCCATGAAAATGTTTGTGGTTTTAAGCTTTAATGTTTTTCTTTTTAAAAAAAGACTGCTGATATCACCTCTTTTGTGGTTTTTCGGGAGTTTAAAAACGGTAAGCATAAGGGATTCTTTTTTTAGCCCTATGAAGTTTGAGGCAACTGGACAACCCGCTTCATTGCAACTGCAACAGCCCAATCTGAATCAGCCCTATCATGAAACCCAGTACACCACCCAAAATCTCAATAAACTTAAATTCCTTTTTCATGATGGAATAAAGGATTTCTTCCAGTTTGTCGGTAGAGAAGTTGACTACTTTTTCGTAAACGGTTTTTTCTACATCCACGCTGTGGTCCAGGTTTTCGGCCAGGCGGCCTATCATTTCGGGAAGCATCTGCTTAAACTCTTCTTCCAGCGTGCCTTTGATGGTTTGCTTAAGTTCGTCGTTCATAAACATGGCCAGCATGGGCATGGTGGCTGTGAGTTTGTTGTCCAGAAAGTCATCCAGTTTTTCGTCAATGATGTTTACAATTTCCTTTGTGGTTTTTTCATCTTTGAGCACTTTCTTCACATCATCCACAGAAAAAAGTTCTTCAGAGACTATTTTTCCCAGCTTTTCGGCCAGTTTCTTTTGGCGTTTCGGAAAGATTCCCTGAATTTCAAAAAATAATATCTTCACCTTTTCGCGGGGGTGAAACAGCATTTTGATGGCGATGTAGTTGGTAATCCACCCGGTGAGGGCAGCGATGAAAGGCAAAGTGTAAATCATGAACGATTAATTTTTAGTGAAGCGGCAAAACTAATCAATGTTGGGGAAGGGGAGGGAGGTTATTAGTTAAAAGTTATTGAGTTATTGGTTATACGTTATCAGAATGTTTTTTGAAGGTATAACCAATAACATATAACTTTTAACACCGCTTAGCATTAAGGTAGCGAATATCTAAATCAGCATCCGTTCTCTTCCAGTATTTTCAGCACTTCATTCTTATAATTCCGGCTGATGGGTAGTTCTTTTCCTGCTATTTCTATGGAATGTGGGGTATAGGCTTCTATCTTTTGCAAAGCGATGATGAACGAGCGGTGAATTCTGATAAACTGACCGGTAGGAAGTTTTTGCTCCAGGTAACTTAACTTTTGGTAGGTAATCAGGGTTTTTTCAGGTGTGATGACCTTTACATAATTGCTCAGCCCCTCAATGTACAAAATATCAGAGAGCGAAACTTTTACCATTTTCTTGTCAACTTTTAAAAAGATATGCGGCTCTGGTTTTTCAAGGTCATTTGCCTGGCCCAATACAGGGAAAGGGTTTTCATGAGTCCGGCGGTTTACTTTGGTAAGCGCCATCAGAAAACGGTCAAAAGAAATGGGTTTGAGCAGATAATCCACCACATCTAAGGTATAACCTTCAATGGCATAATCCCGGTAGGCTGTGGTGAAAATAACTTTTGGGGAATAATGCAGGGTTTTGATGAATTTTATGCCATCTAATTTCGGCATTTCAATATCAAGAAAAAGCAGGTCAACAGACTCTTTTTGCAGTATGTTGAAGGCCTCTATGGCATTGTCGCAGCGGGCTGCCAGCGTGAGGTAGTCTATTTTTTGAATATAGCTTTCCAGAATATCCAAAGCGATGGGTTCATCGTCTACAATCATGCATCGGATTTCCATAATTCAGCTTGTTTTTTTGTAGCATGCAGGGACAGCCTGAGTACCACCAAATACTCAGAAGCTTCCTCATGAATTTCCAGTTTGTAACGGTCTTTGTACAAAAGCTCAAGGCGGCGCTTTACATTTTGCAATCCTAAGCCCCCGGTATTTCCCTGTTCTTTACCATTGAACTGCTCGTGGTTAATACTGTTTTCTACTTTAAAGTCAAGTGCTGTTCCATTTACCGAGAGGTCAACGGCGATCCAGGCCCCGTGTATTTCTTTGTTGATGCTGTGTTTAAAACTATTTTCTATAAAAGGCAAAAGGAGCAAAGGTGCTATTACCACCGAAGCCGTATCGCCATGCACCTGAAAAGACACCTGAAACCGATTGCCAAACCGCAGCTTCTCCAGCGCAATATAATTTTGGAGATAGTTGATTTCTTTTTCCAGGGGCACCCATTGTGTGTTGGTATCGTACAGCATGTAGCTCATGAGGTCAGATAATCGAAGCACAACTTCCGGGGCTTTGTCTGATTTACTGAGCGTTAACCCGTACAAATTGTTAAGCGTATTGAAAAAAAAATGAGGATGCACCTGCGATTTAAGATATTTGAGTTCTGAAACCATTTTCTCTTTTTCCAATTTCTGGGTTTTTTGCTGTTGGGTGTACCAGTGCTTTGTTACTTTCACCGCGGTAGCAAATATCAGAATTGAGTTAATCATGATGGTTTGCTTGAAGATTTTATAGAATGCCCAAAAACTTCTATCTACTTCAGGCAGGAAATTCGGGTAAATGTACCAAACAATAATAGTTCTTTGGAGTAACCCGGCTACAACCATGACTACAAGCAAGCCAAAGCCAAAGTTTAAGTATTGTTTTTGTAAAAGATACCTGGGAATGAGAAAATATAATGTGGCATAAACGGCCAGCATTTTGGCAGGCAGGAGTGAGCATTCAATCAAAAAATTGTTCCAGGTGCTATCTTCTACGCTGCCTCCCCATAACAATAGATTATAACCCACGTACCCCATCCAGAACAGAGTGTGGATGAATATCCGGTTTTTTAATATGGGAACTTTATCAAGCAATTTAGGCATAAAAGCTTTTACGTCAATTTAGGGGTGTTATATACAAAAAAGAAGATGGCATGAGATAATTTTATGTGAATGCCAAAAGCACAACATGAATGTCGGTATTTTTTATGTAAATGGCTAAATAACAGCAAAATGTGCTTTCTGAAAAGTAAATGATGACGTTTACATAATAGGCCTAACCCAGGGCCTTTATTTCCTGTACAACCTAAGTACAAGAAGGTTTCTGCGCACTTAACCCTAAACACCACCAACTTATGTATGCATCATTTTATCCTAATTACGCCAAGGTAGAAAACCAGTTTCCCCACTTCAAAAAGAAAATTATTATCATAGAAGATAATGAGAAAATTAGCCAGGGGTACACTTTGCTGATTAACAGTACCAACCGGTATGTGGTAGAAGCTTCTTACTTAAATTGTGAAGATGCACTGAAAAACCTGAAAAATATAAAACCCGATATTGTGTTGATGGAACTTGACCTTCAGGGTATGCATGGCATTGAAGGCATCAGGGCGATGAAAGCGCGTTACCCTCATATTGAAATCCTGATTGTAACCGGATATGAGAATGCCCGGCTGGTGTATGATTCATTATGTGCAGGCGCATCGGGCTACCTGACCAAAAGTGCAAACTATGTGGAACTGGTTTCGGCACTGGACCAGCTGGCCGAGGGAGGTGCCCCCATGAGTAGTAAAGTTGCGCGCATGGTCGTTGAATCATTCCAGCGCAATCCACTTTCGCCCCTTTCCAAAAGGGAAACTGAAGTATTGGGTTTGCTGTCCAGGGGATACAGTTATTCTTCCATAGCCGACCGCCTGTTTATTGCCAAAGAAACGGTAAAAACCCACCTGAAGAATATTTATCATAAACTGCAAGTCAACTCCAAAGCAGATGCGGTGACGTTGGCCCTCGAAGAGCGGTATATTTGAAGTCGGGAGACCGAAGACGGAGTCCTGCACTTCGGTCTTCCGTCTCCGGTCTTCGGACTTCTCCACTCTTGTGGTACAAAAATAAATTCACTATGTTTCCGGCTATAACAAAAGTACGGTTATGCCTTTATCGCTGGAACATATTGTAAGAAAACCCAAAACGCCCTCTGATAACCCACCATTGCTTGTATTATTGCATGGGTTGGGCAGCAACGAACAGGATTTATTCAGCTTTGCCCCACAGCTGGATGAACGCTTCTTCATTGTCAGTTTGCGTGCCCCAGTCGTAACTGGCTATGGTGGATTTGCATGGTTTAACCTCGATTTTTCCAAAGGCATGCCCCAGCCAGACTTGCAGCAGTTTGAATCTTCCGGAAAGTTATTGTTGCAGGTAATTGATGAAATAGGGGAGGAGTACCAAATTGATAAAAGCAAAGTGTATCTGGCGGGCTTTAGCCAGGGAGCGATGATGAGCTATGCGGCTGCATTGACCCACCCTGCAAAAATTGCCGGTATAGTGGCCATGAGTGGTTATGTACTGGAAAGCCTGGCCTCCAAAATCACGGATAAAGAAAACCTGAAAAACCTACATATTTTTGCTACGCACGGCGCTTATGACCAGGTGCTGCCCGTATTTTTAGGCAGGGCAGCCCGCGATTTTCTCAAAACACTGCCTGTAAAGCTTACTTTTAAGGAATATGAGATGGCACACGAGGTAAACTACGAATGCCTGCACGATGTGCAACAGTGGCTCAGCGAACAACTTATCTGAGTGTACCGGATAAAGTAAGGCGGTTCGCCGAACCGCTCTACGGTCACCCAGGTTTTCTTTATCATCAACGAATAGTAATGCGGACATTCTTGTCCGCACACGCCGGACAGGAATGTCCGGCAGTACAGTATCCGCCCGGTTCGTTTGGTCTCCGGACTCTTTCGGAGCGGCTCGGCGACACTTTTTATTTGTCTGTACTTTGTGTTATCCTTTTTGTATATAAAAAGCGTATAAATATGGACTGTGTAATATTTAACCCCGATAAACATAGTTTATAAACAGGATAATTGTAAAGTTTGAAGAATAGTAATCAGACCTGAAATGCCAATTACTTTTACAGGCTGAACGAAGAAAAAAGCTAGCTATCATTAAATGATAAGCTTTTCATAAAATTTTTTGACAGGTATGAGAATACAGATTCCTGGTAGGTTATTTTCTATATCCGTAATATTTGCCGGTGTTTTATGCGTTTTTTGCCAAACTGGTGCGATGGCGCAAGACGACGGAAGTAAAGAGGTTGCAAAAGACCTTGTTGAAATTGGGGATGAAATTTACTACCAACAAAAAGCCCCTGAAGTGGCCAAAGAACAGTACGTTTTGGCAGCCCAAACTGACCCTGATAATATCAAGGCCAACTATATGGCTGGCAAAACCATTATGGAAACCATCAACAAGGGCGAGGCTGTTCCATATTTTCTCCGTGTAAATGAATTGGACCCTGACTATCGGTTCGATATATTATATGCCATCGGCCGGGCCTATCAGTACAATCTTGATTTTGAAAATGCCATCAGTTATTATAATCAATATTTAGAGAAATCAGCTCAGGAAACCAGCTATCGGGGAGAAGACAAAGTGCCTACCAGCCATGTGAAGCGCAGGATTTACGAGTGTGAAAATGGAATGGAGTTTCTCAATACCCCAACCAATTACTCTATCGTCAATGTAGGAAGTCAGCTCAACTCTGATAAACCTGATTATGCACCGGTAATTAATGAAGATGAAACCATCATGATTTTTACCTCGCGCAGGATGGATGGTAATTTGAATGAAGACGTGTTTGACGATAACTTTCCTTTTGAGGATATATTTATTTCCAGAAAAGTAGACGGAAAATGGAGCAAAGCTGAAAACATAGGTGAAGGGGTAAATACTTTATATTTTGAGTCGAACCTGGCGCTTTCCGCTGATGGTAAACAATTATATATTTACCGTGATGAAAACCAGGGTGATATTTATATGTCTAATATGAAGAGCGATGGTACCTGGTCTACTCCCGAGCCTATCAGTGATATGATCAACTCCAGCTATTCAGAAAACTCAATTTCAATTTCACCGGACGGAGACATACTATATTTTGCCAGCGATCGCCCGGGTGGCTATGGTGGTATTGATATATATAAGTGTGAAAAAGACCGGAAAGGCAACTGGACCAGGGTAAGCAACCTGGGTGAAACCATTAACACACCTTATGATGAAGACGGGCCTTTCATAGATTATGATGGCAAAACCCTGTATTTTTCCAGCCGAGGCCGGAAAGGGATGGGCGGATATGATATTTTTAAAGCTGAATATGATATAGAAACAGACAGTTGGTCAGAACCTGTAAACCTCGGGTATCCTATCAATACGCCTGATGATGATATTTACTTCGTGAGCACAAAAGACGGGAAAAGAGGGTATTATGCCTCGGTAAGGGGCGATGGGGCCGGTTATCTGGATATTTATATGGTAGAAATCCCAGATCTCGCAGCGAATGCAGATGCAATCAATAATAAGAAAAACCCTACAAATACCAATAATAACAACAACTCAAATAATAAATCGCTCAATAAAGTAGATGCCCCAAAGGGGATTCAGCCGGTAACCTTATTGCTCAAAGTGGAAGATGCAGCTTCCGGGGAAGCGATTGACGCTCAGATAACCTTAAAAAACATGGGTAGTGAAGAAATACTGGCACCTGAACCCGTAAATGAAGGGTTGTATAAATTTGAAATACTCAATAAAATGGAAGAAGAATACATGCTTACGGTAGAGAAAGCCGGGTATGTATATAAAAACCTGAAGATCAGTATTCCCCCTGCCAGCCCGGAAAAGCTGGAGTTTAAGCGTAAAGTAGACTTGAACCGGATTCTGGCCAATTACACCAAAGTTTTGGAATTTATTTACTTCAAATTCAACAGCGCAACCCTCACTGCCAATTCTCATGAAGAATTAAATAGCCTGAAGCAGTTTGTAGATGGAAATAGTGGTATTGTTGTTGAAATTGCCGGGCATACTGACAATATAGGAGCAGCAACTTATAATAAAGACTTATCGCAGCGCAGGGCACAGGCCGTAGTAAATTTCCTGGTACAGGAAGGGGTTAACCCAAGTGCCGTGATTGCCAAAGGATACGGAGAGGAACAACCACTGGCCTCTAACGATGATGAAAAAGAAGGGCGTGAACTTAACAGAAGGGTAGAGTTAAGGGTACTGGAAACCCAACAAGCCAATAATGAGGAGTAAGTTTTGACAATGATGTGGTTGTATATTTTTTGAGAAGGGGCATCGTTTTTATGTATAATAAGTGCGATTTTTCATAGAGATTTGTCGGTTACCCTTGCCTTTTCTGTTGATTCTTCTAATTTTACGCCTGCCTTTAGTTGTAATTTACAACTTTTTCAATGCTGATAACTACCCATTAAAATGCCACAGTCTGTTGTTGCCATTACAATGCTGTTAATTTGCTTTTTTTGCAATTTCAGCAACTGCTTATCCCAAAATTTAAACCAACTTAAAGTATCTGATAATGGGCGTTTCCTTGCTTATGCCAACGGAACACCGTTTTTTTATTTAGGAGATACAGCCTGGGAGCTTTTCCACAGGTTAGACCGGGAAGAAGCAGATCATTATTTGTCTGATAGGGCTGAAAAAGGTTTTACGGTGATACAGGCAGTGATATTAGCCCAGCTTGGTGGCCTTAATGATCCCAATGCCAATGGTGACAAGCCGTTATTTGATAACAATCCTGAAAAACCCAATGTGGCTTATTTTGAGCATGTAGATCATATTGTAGGTAAAGCCGCTTCTTTAGGGCTATTTGTAGGCTTATTACCGAGTTGGGGTGATAAGTGGAAAAAGGGAGAAAGTGATGAGTCTGGGATATTCACAGTTGAAAATGCTTATAGTTTCGGACAGTTTTTAGGAAACAGGTATAAAAACCAACCCATTATCTGGATTTTGGGAGGAGACCAAAATATCAAAAATGAAGAAGAAGCTGCTATTATTGAATCCATGGCAAAAGGATTAATTGCTGGCGATGGGGGTACACATTTGGTTACTTACCACCCCAGGGGGCCGGGACTGTCTTCTGATTATTTTCATAATGCTGACTGGCTGGACTTTAACATGTTTCAGTCATCCCATGCAGCCCGCGATCATGATAACGGGTTGTTTACTTCCCATGACTTTGCATTGGAACCTGTAAAACCCACACTGGATGGGGAGCCACGGTATGAGACTATTCCGGTGGGTTTTTATTACACCAATGTTGATAGAAATGACCGTTTTGATGATTATGATGCCCGCCAGGCAGCGTATTGGTCATTACTGGCCGGGGCATGTGGGCATACCTACGGAAATAATAATATATGGCAAATGTGGGCTCCCGGGCGCACACCAGTAATTGGTGCTAACATCCCCTGGCACAAAGCCCTGAATCATCCCGGTGCATTTCAAATGGGGCATATTCGACGGTTGTTTGAGTCCCGTCCGTTTCAACAACTTGTACCCGACCAGTCAATATTGGTAGATGCTCCTCAGAATGGTGGAGGTAAAGTAAAAGCAGCCCTGGCCCGGGATGGTTCATTTTCTTTCATTTATACGCCCAGGGGGGAACCTTTTTCTGTAGATATGGGTGCAATTAAGGCTGAAAGTGTAAAGGCATTTTGGTTCGATCCCCGCTATGGTAGTACGGCACCCATTTACACAGGTGATAATGTTGGGATACAAACTTTTACCCCTCCAAGCCATGGGCGTGGTAACGATTGGGTACTGGTACTGGAAGATGCCTCTGCCAATTGGTCAGAACCAGGGCAGTGATGGCTTATGCTAATACCCATTTAGTTTTTTTTAGGGTAGTCATAAAATAAAAACTCCCCATGCATATCCGGTACAGATGACCATGCTTTTGTATCAAACCGGATAGCATAAATGCCGGCAGTCACTATATTTTCTACATACTTATTACAAAAAGTGTTAGCCAACTCCGTTAGCCCCGGGTTGTGGCCGAAGAGCATTAATACGGATGCTTTATTATTTTGCTCTTCAATTACTTCCATAAAGTCGGCGATAGATGCATGGTAAAGACGCTCGTCCACGATGATCTGTTTTTTGGGATAAGCAAGCTCCCCGGCCATGAGTTTTGCAGTGTCTAAAGCCCGGCGCGCATGGCTACTCACAAGAAGGTCTGGATGCACCTTTTTCTTCTTCAGTCTTTTTCCCATATCAGGGGCATTTTGCTTGCCTCGTTTGTTTAGAGGGCGTTCTTCATCGCTCAGTGCAGGATATTTCCAGCTTGATTTTGCATGCCTTATTAGGTACAAGGTTTTCATATATGAAAGCTTTTTTTTGTTCAATTTATCACTAACTTTGGGTAATATATTTTATTTACAATTTACTTTCTTATTAGTATTATGCAAACCGGTATTATTAAATTCTACAACGAAAGCAAA
Source organism: Cyclobacteriaceae bacterium (assembly GCA_965230065.1). Taxonomy (GTDB): domain Bacteria; phylum Bacteroidota; class Bacteroidia; order Cytophagales; family Cyclobacteriaceae. Next base: position 4,174,417 of record OZ245942.1, read on the forward strand.
GGTTATGGCTTTATTGTAGACGATGAAACTCAAAGAGACATCTTTTTTCACGTAAGTGGCCTCGCTGATGATGTTCAGCAAAATGACAAAGTATCATTTGAAGTACGGGATGGACAAAAAGGAGAGAATGCCTTCAACGTAAAAAGAATTTAATTTACTCTATACCCTTGGAATAAATTATCTTACCCCCGGGAAGCCATTCCCGGGTTTTTTTTTGCTTCTTCAATAACTTGCTTTTCTTACCTTTGAAGTATGGAACAACTTACGCTTACCACACCCGCTTTGCTGTTCCCGGCTATTTCTTTACTATTGCTGGCGTATACCAACAGGTTTTTGGCAGTGGCGGCACTTATTCGTCAACTTAACTCTGAGTTTAAAGAACAACCAAATACAGTCATTATAGGGCAAATCGAGAGTTTACGCCAACGTGTAGTACTGATTCGGAACATGCAGGCATTTGGTATATCGAGTTTGTTTTGCTGTGTGTTGTGTATGTTTTTGATATTTGCCGGAGAATATGCCATTGGTGAAATTGTTTTTGGGATAGCCCTGGTCCTGCTATTAATTTCATTAGGGCTGTCATTTCGGGAAATTCAAATTTCGGTGAAAGCCCTCAATATACAATTGGGAGACCTGGAAACTGGTGAAAAAACCAATAAGCCCGGCCAGAAGTTTATACAATAAAAAAATTGATGACAGGAAAAACGCCCATAGAACTTCCTGAAAAGTATTACCTCGATTATTTCGAGTATGTACTTGCTTTCGTAAGCAAAAAATATGACCTGCTTATTAATAAAGAAGAAAAAGCTTTTATCAAAAAGTTCACTAAGCTTTCGGAAGATGCACGTTGCCTTTTCATTCGTTTTGCCAACCGTAGGCATGTTTTCTTTCGCATACAGAAACTCGATTATTCTGAAATTGCCGATTTGCAAGCGTCTGTAAAAGAGTTGGAAAATAAAGGTTTCATTAGCAGTTTGGGAAGCCCTCATTATCCTGATCTTTATGAGTTGCTGCAAATTTTCACCAAAAATGAAATCCTGACTTTTTTACGCAATATTGATCCGGATGCAAAAAAAGAAGCTGCCCGCCTGAAAAAACCTGAACTGATGGCTTTTATCTTGTCAGAAATAAACAAAGAGTGTTTTATCAATTGTATTATTGAAAAAGAACCTGTCATTCGTATGCACTTTGATAAAGAACTGGAAATGTTCAAATTTCTGTTTTTTGGCAGTATCCATGGTGATATGACCCAGTTCGTCGTACGTGATATAGGTTACATTAAAACAGAAGCGGTTGAGGAGGATAAGCTTCGTCCGCTTTTTAAAACCCGCAAAGAAGCAGAAGATAAGCTTTATATATCTAAAGTATATGAAACTTATAAACAGTTACGGGACGATAAACCCGCAGAAGAGATTTACAAATGGTTTTTGACACTCGGGCTGGATACAGAAGCCATGAGTGAGATTGCCCGCCCCCGCTGCGACCGGCTGGCGCTTAGCCTGGGGAAATTTCTGGAGCAGCAAAAATTGGAAGCAGCAGCCCTTGCAACTTACAGGTTTACCAAAAAACCACCTTCCCGGGAACGGCAGGTTCGGTTGTTGAGCAAATTAGGAAAAGAGGTTGAAGCCGTAACACTTTGTGAAGAAATCAACCTGAATCCTCAAAATGCCGAAGAAAGATTTTTTTCTTATGACTTTCTAAATCGTATTTCAACAAAAAAACGCACAAAAAGCACTACTGATTACCTCAAGAATTCTCCGGTGGTTGAACTGGAAGAAAGCTATAAATACAACGTAGAACTGGGGGTATTAAATCACTATCTTGAGGAAGGGTATGAAGGGGCGTTTACTGAAAATTATCTGTGGCGCTCCATGTTTGGGCTGACTTTTTGGGATATCATTTTTGATCCGGATAGTGAAGCCCTGCACCATCCTTTACAGGTGATGCCATCGGACTTTTATACACATGAGTTTTATAAAAAGCGGAAACTGCTACTGCACGAAAGGTTGAATATACTCAGTCGGCCCCGCAAATTCAGGCAGTTGGTTAATAAGCATTTTGAGGCGAAAGCAGGAACTAACAACACGTTGGTGAACTGGGAAGATATGGTATTGCCCCTTGTGTTTAAGTGCCACCAAAAGCTTGCCCCCCAACAATTAGGAAGTGTATTGGTAGAAATCGCGAAAAACCCCCGGGAAAATGTCCGCGGATTCCCCGATCTATTTGTGTGGAGCAAAGATGAATATCACTTTATTGAAGTGAAATCCCCTAACGATCAGCTATCGGCCCAGCAGTTGTTCTGGCTCAACTTTTTTAATAAGCAAGGCATAAAGGCGCACGTTGCCCGGGTGCAATGGAAGTAAGTTGAAGCTGTATATTTAAGTGGCCTGCATGATGAACTGGAAACATTCAGGCAGAAAAGTTCCGTTTCTTTATTATTTATACTTATTCTAAATTGTTAACAAACTCCATTCTTAGTTAGTTAAACTACTGATTTTCAAATTTTTGCGATTAATATTACATGCAATCAATAAGGGTTCTCAAATCGTTTGATTTATGTTTGAAAAGAACCCAATGCGTATTAGATTTGCGTTGATTTTTAAATCTTGATACAGGATGTTCGTAAGCAATCGAAAAAGTATAAGACAGAAATTTACCTACCCCACATTATTGTTCATTACCCTCTTTGTAGCCGGCTGTTGGATTTCTCCGGGTAACTTAAGTGCCCAGGGTGATACCACTTCTACAGCAGATGCAGGCGGTGCTGCTGCCGACGATGCTGCCATTGCTGAGGGTGAAACTTTGTTCAATACTTATTGTACAGTATGTCATGCTGTAGACCAACGGTTGGTAGGGCCGGCATTAAAAAATGTACATGAGCGCAGAGATCTCGAGTGGATCATCAGTTTTGTGCAAAACTCTCAAAAGGTAATCCAAAGTGGCGACGATTATGCCGTGAACCTTTACAATGAGTACAACAAAACAATGATGCCATCATTTGATTTGAGTGCTGAGCAGGTCACATCCATCGTCGCTTATATTAAGAGCGAATCGGCTGCAGGAGCTGAGCAGGCTGTGGCAGCCGGAGGAGAAGGTGGTCAGCAGGCAGCTGGTGGGGAGGCCGGTGGCGAGCCATCACCCTACCTTACTGTCATTCTCATCGGAATGGTCGTTGTTCTCGTGCTCATTTTAGTGGTGCTTTTGCTCATTGTTTCAGTATTGCGTAAGTTTTTGATGGAGCGGGAAGAATTGGAAGAGGATGACCGTGAATACCTGAACCAGCGTTTAGATGTTCCTAAAATTGTAAAAAGTAAACCTTTTATCGGTATCGTGACGGTTATTTTCGTGATGATAGTGGTAAAATCGGTAATAGATGGGTTATACTCTGTAGGAATCCAGCAGGGCTACCAGCCTCCACAGCCCATTGCTTTCTCACATAAATTACACGCCGGGCAATATGAAATTGCCTGCCAGTACTGCCACACAGGTGTGTTTAAAGCAAAATCGGCTAATATTCCATCAGCCAATATTTGTATGAACTGCCACCAGCAGGTAAAAACAGAATCCCCTGAAATACAGAAGATATACGCTGCTATTGATTTTAACCCTGATACCCAAACTTACGGGGATAATCAGTCGCCCATTGAGTGGGTACGTGTACATAATTTGCCTGACCTGGCATATTTTAACCACTCTCAGCATGTGAAGGTGGCTGGGTTGGAGTGTGAAACCTGTCATGGGGATATCAAAGAAATGGAAGTGGTATATCAGCACTCCAAACTCACCATGGGGTGGTGCATTAATTGCCACCGCGAAACCCAGGTAAATGCTAAAGGCAATGCCTATTATGACAAACTTTTACAGATACATGCTTCTGAAAATGGAGAGGGTACACCTATGTATGTGTCTGATATTGGGGGGCTTGAATGTTCCAAATGTCACTATTGATATAATAAAGATTTTTGTATAAGTAACGAACTTGCATAACTCCTAATGGAAAATAAAACCAAAAGGTATTGGAAAGGTGTTGAGGAATTGACCAACGATCCTGCTTTTGTGAAAAATGCATATCGGGAATTTCCTGAAATACCACAAGATGATGAGAGTAAAGGGAGCTCTAGAAGGGATTTCTTGAAAACGATGGGCTTTAGCCTGGCGGCTGCTTCACTGGCAGCCTGTGAAGCCCCTATCAGGAAGGCCATTCCATATGTGGAAAAACCCGTGGATGTAGACCCTTCTATTCCTAACTATTATGCTTCCACATACATGGAAGGTGGCGACTACTGTAGCCTCATCGTGAAAACAAGAGAAGGAAGGCCAATAAAATTACAAGGAAATCCTACTTCAAGTATTTCTCGTGGCGGAGTTAATGCACAAGTTGAAGCTTCTGTACTTTCCCTGTATGATAAACAGCGGTTGACCGGGCCTCAATTGATGGGTAAGCCAACTACCTGGGAAGAGCTGGATGGGGATATTACCAAACGCTTACAGAGAATTGGAGCGGATGTCGGCACTATAAGGGTAGTAAGTAATACGGTATTAAGTCCAACTACACAAAAGGCCATTAATGCATTTTTAGAGACTCACAATGCACAGCATGTTGTGTATGACTCTCAATCTGCAGGTGGAATTTTGCAAGCGCATGAGCGTACTTTCGGAAAAGCTCTGTTGCCTTCTTATGATTTTAGTAAGGCCGATGTAATTGTAAGTTTTTCCGCAGATTTTCTTGGAACCTGGATTGCACCTATTGAATATACCAAGCAGTATAGCAAAACCAGAAAACTGGGAAAAAATAAGAAGACCATGTCGCGTCATTACCAGTTCGAGTCTAACCTTTCGTTGACTGGTTCTAATGCGGATTATCGGATTCCTGTCAAGCCCTCACAAGAGGGGCTGATCGTGGCGCAGCTTTATAACCTGCTGGCAGCTAAAGCGGGCAGGGAATCTATCAACACCAAAATGGTAGATGGCGTTCCTCATCTGGAAAAAGTTGCCAATGAGTTATGGGCCAATCGTGGTAAATCTCTGGTAGTGGCCGGTGCCAACGATGTAGCCGTACAAAGTGTTATTAATGCTATTAACGAGCTGCTGGGTAATTATGGTACTACCATAGACATTGAGCAACCTGCCCATTACCGAAAAGGTATAGATGCTGACTTTGATACTTTTTTGGCCGATGTGGAAGCCGGAAGGGTAGGAGGCGTGATTTTCTACAACTGTAACCCGGTTTATGACCATCCTGCCGGTGCCAAGTTAGGTGCTGCCCTGGAAAAGGTAAACCTGAGGATTTCAACTTCCGACAGAGTTGACGAAACATCAACCCTCTGTGACTATTTAGCACCTGACCACCATTTCCTGGAGTCCTGGAATGATGCTGAGCCGAAAGCCGGACTGTTTAGCTTAATGCAGCCCACTATCACACCCTTGTTTGATACACGTCAGGCTCCTGAATCTTTCCTGAAATGGACAGGTAATAACACAGACTACTATTCATATTTACAAGATAATTGGCGTAACACCATATTCAAGGCGCAGACCCGGATTTTAGATTTTCAGACTTTCTGGGACCGTTGCCTTTTTGATGGTGTGTTGGAGTTTTCTGCCTCTGCTATGGGAGAAGAGAATACCGATGAAGCTTCTGTCGGAACTTTTGTAGCTGACCTTTCTTCTATATCCAACAGTATTAACCAAAACTATCAACCTGATAATCAGGGATTAGAGTTGGTTTTATACCAAAAGGTTGCCATTGGTAACGGAAGACAAGCCAACAACCCCTGGTTGCAGGAAACACCCGATCCAATTTCTAAAGCCTGTTGGGATAATTACCTTACGGTTTCCCAGGCTATGGCCAACGAAATGGGAATCAGGATGGTGGAGAGTACCACACAAATGGTCAACCTGACCGTAAACGGGCAATCCATATCTGTTCCTGTTATGATTCAGCCCGGTCAGGCTGCGGGTACGGTTGGGCTTGCTGTGGGATATGGCAGGACCCTTGCCGGTAAAGTTGGTAGTAATGTTGGCGTGAATGCATATCCTTTTGCCGGACAAATAGACGGGCAGTATGTGTATTTCAATACGGCTGATATACAGGTAAATCCTATCGGTGAATCTTACCAAATTGCGCAAACCCAAACCCATGAAACATATATGGGACGGGAAACAGTAATTCAGGAGGCCAAGCTGGCTGAATATCAGGAAAACCCCAAAGCAGGCAGGTATTTCTTTGAAATTGAAACCTCTGAAGGAAAAAAAGCACCGGAAGATATTTCACTTTGGAAAGGGCATAAATACCCGAATCACCATTGGGGAATGGTGGTAGACCTGAACTCCTGTACTGGTTGTGGTGCATGTACGGTGGCATGTACAGCTGAAAATAATGTGCCGGTAGTAGGGAAGAAGGAAGTGTTGATGCGGCGTGAAATGCATTGGATACGAATAGATCGTTATTACAGCAGCGATGCATCTGTAGATGACCTTAAAGGGTTAGAAGAAGCTTCTGATAATCCTGAAGTAACATTTCAGCCCATGATGTGTCAGCAATGTAACAATGCCCCATGCGAAACGGTGTGCCCGGTAGCTGCAACTACCCACAGTACCGAAGGGCTGAACCAAATGACTTACAACCGATGTATCGGTACCCGGTATTGCGCAAACAACTGTCCTTATAAAGTACGTCGTTTCAATTGGTTTAAGTACCATGATAATGAGAAGTTCCCTGATAACCTGGCCATGAACAATGATCTGGGTAAAATGGTATTGAACCCTGACGTAACGGTGAGGGCGCGTGGTGTTATGGAAAAATGTACGTTCTGCGTACAGCGTATACAGGCAGGAAAGCTGGAAGCCAAGCGGGATGGCAGAAAAGTAAAAGACGGAGATGTAAATACTGCATGTGCTGTTGCCTGCCCGGCCGATGCCATAACATTTGGAGATATGAACGACCCGAACAGCAAAATTTCTCAAATGCTGGAAGATGAGGTAGATAGCAGGGCCTATGATGTGCTGCATGAGATACGGGTAATGCCAAATGTTTCGTACCTGACAAAAATCAGGAACAAAGAAAAGACTGAGAATAATGCTTAATCATATTAAATAACAAGATATGCAAGTTGTTTCTTCAATACGGGAACCCCTGGTAAAAGGTGGAAAAACCGCTCATGATGTTTCCGAAGATATATGTAGGCACGTAGAGGCTACCCCCACAAAAAGCTGGTTATTTGCGCTTACCCTTTCATTGGGTGCTTTGGGAGTGGGTGTCATTGCCCTCGCTATGACGTTGTGGGAAGGAATTGGAATGTGGGGACTTAACAAAACTGTAGGTTGGGCCTGGGATATTACTAACTTCGTGTGGTGGGTAGGTATCGGGCATGCCGGTACACTGATTTCTGCCATCTTGCTGCTATTCAGGCAAAAGTGGCGTATGTCTGTAAACCGGGCAGCTGAGGCCATGACTATTTTTGCTGTAATTTGTGCGTTGCAGTATCCGCTCTTTCATATGGGGCGTCCCTGGCTTGGGTTTTACTGGGCTTTGCCGCTTCCCAACGTTTTTGGCTCTTTGTGGGTAAACTTTAACTCCCCCTTGCTTTGGGACGTATTTGCCATCAGTACTTATTTCACCGTATCGTTGGTGTTCTGGTACATGGGACTTGTGCCTGACTTTGCCACAATCAGGGACCGTGCAAAAAACAAAATCTCTAAAATAATTTATGGTGGGTTAAGCCTCGGATGGGACGGAGGTGCAAAAACCTGGCAACGTTATGAAGTTGTAGCGTTGATCCTTGCCGGGCTTTCTACGCCGCTGGTACTTTCTGTGCACACCATTGTATCTTTTGACTTCGCCACTTCGGTAATTCCCGGATGGCACACCACTATTTTCCCTCCATATTTCGTGGCAGGGGCTATTTTCTCGGGGTTTGCCATGGTGCAAACGCTGTTGCTGATTACCCGGAAAGTATACAAACTGGAAGACTATATCACCACACAGCATATAGAGTACATGAATATCATTATCATGGTAACAGGCTCTATAGTGGGGGTAGCGTACATTACCGAACTTTTTATGGCGTGGTATTCACAGGTTCCTTATGAGCAATATGCCTTTATCAATCGCTCGACCGGGCCATATTGGTGGGCATATTGGGCCATGATGACTTGTAATGTGATCTCGCCTCAGTTGTTCTGGTTTAAGAAAATTCGGACAAGCATTTTAATTTCTTTCATCCTTTCTATTGTGGTAAATGTTGGAATGTGGTTTGAGCGCTTTGTGATTATCGTTACCTCATTGCATAGGGATTACCTTCCTTCAAGCTGGGCAATGTTTCACCCTACGATAGTTGATATGGGGATGTATTTATATTCTATAGGGTTGTTCTTTACCCTGTTTTTCTTATTTGCAAAATTCTTCCCGGTGATTAACATCGCTGAGGTGAAAAGTATTCTGAAAACAGACGCTGAAAAATCGTCGCCTAAAAAGAAAGCGGAAAGCGAAACACTCCAATCCGCTTCCTGAGGCACAAAAATTAATATACAATGACAGCAGGTAAACATTTTGTCGTAGGTGTTTTTGAAGATGAGGATGTGCTCATCAAAGCCGTACAGCAGGTACGAAAAGAAAAAGTGAAAATTCACGAAGTATATACTCCGTATCCTGTGCATGGGCTGGATGATGCCCTGGGGTACAAAAGATCTAAGCTTTCAGTTGCGGCTTTCTTTTTCGGGCTGTTGGGTACATCCCTGGCATTGCTGATGCAGTATTATATGCTGGGGTTTGACTGGCCCATGATTATCGGTGGTAAAGATTTTGCCCCACTGCCTACTTTTATTCCGGTTACTTTTGAGCTTACAGTATTACTGTCAGCTTTAGGTATGGTAGCTACCTTTCTGATTATCAGTGATCTTTTTCCTTATAAAAGCCCAAAATTGTTTGACATCAGGTCGACGGATGATAAACATGTTATGGCTATTGATCTTGGAAAGAATACCATTGATGTTGCAACGATTAAAAGAATTGTCAAAGATTCCGGAGCGAGTGAGGTGAATAACAAAGATTTTTAATTATCCGATTGAGTTTGAAATTCAATCTGCTCATACACAGAATTATGAATATCAAGAATAATTATTACTTCATATTGTTGGTGGCTTTTTTTGCCGCAGCTTGTACAGCAGAAGGTGATAATCCGGGGTTAGAGTACGCACCTCAAATGTACCATAGTGTGCCCTATGCTCCACTCAAGCAAATTACCAACAAAGATGCTGGCAAATGGTTATCATCTATTGATGACGAACAAGGAGAATTTTATAACTCTAATCCATACAATCCGCATAACATGAATATGCGCGTACCACCAGCGAATACGGTAAGGCGTACAGAGATGGATATTTTACCATACAGGGTGCCTAAAGACAGCCTTAACTATGCGGCTGAAAATGTTATGAATCCGCTGGATTCTACGGCAGCTATTGTACAGGAAGGCAAAACATTATATTCATATTATTGCCTGCATTGCCACGGGGCTACCGGACAGGGTGATGGCCCGGTAGGAAAAGTGTACCTGGGAGTACCTTCCTATAATACAGGAACTTATAAAGAAATGACCGAAGGGCATATTTTTCACGTGATCACACATGGAAAAGGCCGGATGTACGCGCATGCATCTCAAATAGATGTAGTAGACCGGTGGAAAATAGTACGATATGTTCAAACACTGCAACAACAATAATATCTTTATCAAATAATCATGGTAGAAGAGAAATTTGAATTTAGTTCAGGGCTGAAGAAAAGATTGATCGGATATGGCGTGGCCGGGCTGGTATTGCTCGCCCTTGGCATTATCTTATTACTCACAGGAGGCGGACATCACGCCGAAGGACACGAAGCTGCCAGTGCAGGGGCCCATCATGAATTCCATTGGTATCAACGGCTGTTTGCCAACCTTTGGATCAACAATGTATATTTTACAGGTATTTCACTCATTGGGGTGTTTTTTGTAGCCGTAAACTATGTGGCCCATGCCGGGTGGTCGGCTGTAATCAAACGTGTTCCGGAAGCGTTTGGTGCCTGGCTGCCTTTTGCCGGTGTATTAATGCTGGTTGTTTTTTTTATTGCTAACCATGACCTTTTCCACTGGACCCATAGCTATTTGTATGATGAGTCTGACCCAAGGTATGATGCCATTATCGCGGGAAAAGAAGGATACCTGAACCTTCCCTTTTACGTTGGGCGGATGGTCGTCTACTTTGTGATTTGGTATTGGATGTTCAGGCTGCTTCGTAAAGAGTCATTGAAAGAAGACCTGGAAGGAGGCACTCAACATTACCGAACTTCAGTGAAGTATTCGGCCATATTTTTAGTATTATTTGCTGTTACTTCCTCTACCTCTGCATGGGATTGGATTCTTTCCATTGATACGCACTGGTTCAGCACCATGATTGGGTGGTATGTATTTGCCAGTTGGTTTGTTTCGGGCATGGCAGCTATTACTTTAGCGGTGATTCTGCTACGAGAAAATGGTTACCTGAAAATGGTTACCTCAGAACACCTGCACGACCTGGGTAAGTTTGTTTTTGCATTTAGTATATTCTGGGCTTATATCTGGTTTTCCCAGTTTATGCTTATCTATTATGCCAACATGCCCGAGGAAACGATTTACTTTGTAGAAAGGCTCTCAAGCGATCAATATGCGCCTGTATTTTTTGTTAACCTTATCCTGAACTTCTTCTTCCCTTTCTTAGTTCTCATGACAAGAGATTCAAAACGTCATACCGTATTTTTAAAATTAGTTTGTGTGGTTGTTTTGATCGGCCATTGGCTCGACTTTTATCTGATGGTAACACCAGGTACGCTGAAAGAAAATGGCGGTATAGGGTTTTTAGAGATTGGGCTGGCAATTGTATACGCAGCAGGGTTTGCATTTGTAATATTGAATAGTATGTCTAAAGCTTCACTGGTGGCAGTAAAACATCCCATGTTGGGGGAAAGTGAACACCACCACACCTGATAAATGTAGTTGGAGAAGCAGATATTAAAAACATTAAATTATTAGATTAGATCAGATATGTTAGGATTCATCATAGGTATCGCTGTTCTTCTTATCATAGCCATTTTAGTTACCATTTTTAGGGTTCAAAATCTGGTGAACGTGGCACGGGGAGCAGATAAAAAGCTTGTTACTCCCGGCAACAAAATCAACGCCATCATGTTTATTATCTTCATGGTGGTTGGTGGGCTGCTCATGGCCTGGTATTCTTATACCCGCTTTGAAGAATATACCATACCCGTAGCCTCAGAACATGGGGTTGAGATTGATACATTATTCTGGGTTACCATGGCTATTACCGGAGTTGTGTTCATAGCTACGCACATTCTTTTGTTTATCTTTCCCTATCAATATCGGTTTAGGGAAGAATCAAAGGCGTTGTTCTATCCTGATAATAACCGCTTGGAGCTTTTATGGACTGTTGTGCCTGCCATCGTATTGGCCATTCTGATTTTTTCAGGATGGAGAACCTGGTCTGACATAACAGAGGCAGCCCCGGAAGATGCCGAAGTGGTAGAAATCCTGGGCTATCAATTTGCCTGGACTACCAGGTACCCCGGCAAAGACAATCAACTCGGTAATTTTGATTACCGGCTGATAGATGCGGAAAACCATTGGGGAATGGATTTTTCAGATAAATCTTCTTTTGATGATTTTTCTTCAATGGAAGTGCATGTTCCAAAAGGAAAGCCTGTGTTATTTAAGATCAGGGCAAGGGATGTGTTGCACTCGGTATATGTACCCGAATTCAGAATGAAAATGGATGCAGTGCCTGGTATGCCTACCAACTTCTGGTTTACGCCCACCAAAACCACTGCCGAAATGAAACAGGAAACGGGCAATCCGGATTTTGATTACTATATCTTCTGTACAGAAATTTGTGGCAGGGGACATTTTTCCATGCGTTTAAAATTAGTTGTAGATGAACCTGAAGAGTACGAAGCATGGTATGCTGAGCAAAAACCATGGTTACAGAAAAACCCCGACTATCTGACCAATGTGCCGATAGAGTTAAAAGAAGTGGCTGCTTTGAATGCGGGATTAGATAATAAAAATATTGAGACCAAGAACTGATAATTAATATAAACCTATGGCAACAGGAAATATTCAACATGGAGCGGATGTGGTGCAGGATATGCACGATCATGATGAAGAGCATCATGAACAAGGCTTTATCAGAAAGTGGATTTTTAGTGAAGATCATAAAGTAATTGCCAAACAATACCTGATTTCAGGAATTCTCTGGGCCTTCATTGGAGGGTTGTTTTCGGTATTATTCCGTTTGCAACTGGGTTTTCCCGAGTCCAGCCTGGAGTGGTTGCGCCCACTATTAGGAGAGTGGATTACGCCCCAGGGTGCCATTGACCCGGAGTTTTACCTGGCACTGGTAACCATGCATGGTACGATTATGGTATTTTTCGTGCTCACTGCCGGATTGAGTGGTACTTTTAGTAACTTTCTTATTCCCTTGCAGATTGGTGCCCGTGATATGGCCTCCGGGTTTATGAATATGCTGTCGTACTGGTTCTTTTTCCTTGCCAGTGTGATTATGCTGTCATCATTATTTATTGAAACCGGCCCGGCTTCAGGCGGATGGGTGGTTTATCCGCCTTTGAGTGCGTTGCCCCAGGCAATGTCAGGTTCAGGGCTGGGCATGACGTTGTGGCTAACAGCCATGACATTTTTCATTGTTTCCACATTGCTTGGAGGTATCAATTATATTACGACTATCATTAACCTGCGGACAGAAGGGATGTCATTTGGACGTTTGCCCCTCACTATCTGGGCTTTCTTTCTTACGGCCATTATCGGATTGCTTTCTTTCCCGGTGTTGTTGGCAGCAGCCCTGTTATTGATTTTTGACCGTTCGTTCGGTACAAGCTTCTACCTCTCCGACATTTATATCAATGGGGAAGCGCTGCCTAACGTTGGTGGTAGTCCTATTTTGTATCAACACCTTTTCTGGTTCCTGGGACACCCTGAAGTATACATCGTACTATTGCCAGCGCTGGGAATTACTTCTGAAATTATTGCTACCAATTCACGAAAGCCGATCTTTGGTTATAAAGCCATGGTGATTTCCATGCTGGGTATCACTATCCTTTCATTCGTAGTGTGGGCACACCACATGTTTGTAACGGGCATGAACCCTTTCCTCGGTTCCATTTTCATGTTCCTTACATTGATTATTGCCGTTCCGTCTGCCGTGAAAGTGTTTAACTATTTGACAACCCTGTGGAAAGGAAACATAGTTTTTACGCCGGCCATGCTGTTTTCCATTGGCTTGGTTTCCGTATTTATTTCCGGAGGGCTTACCGGTATTTTCCTCGGAAGTGCCGCCATTGATATTCCTTTGCACGATACTTACTTTGTGGTGGCACACTTTCACCTGGTAATGGGTTCTGCTTCTTTCTTTGGTTTTATGGCTGGTGTTTATCATTGGTTCCCCAAAATGTTCGGCCGCATGATGGACAGGCAGTTGGGTTACGTTCACTTCTGGCTGACTTTTGCCGGGGTTTATCTGGTGTTTTTCCCCATGCACTACATTGGCATAGATGGTTTTCCAAGAAGGTATTACTCCTTTACGAATTACGATACACTCAATACTTTTGCAGACCTGAACATGTTCATCAGTATTGCTGCAATAGTTACATTTGTCGGACAGGCGGTTTTTGCTTTCAATTTTTTCCGCAGTATTTTCTTTGGAAGGTTGGCTCCGTTGAATCCGTGGAGGTCTACCACACTCGAGTGGACTACCCCCAGATTCCCTGGACATGGAAACTGGCCGGGAGCCATTCCCAAGGTATTCCGTTGGGCTTATGACTACAGTAAGCCTGGCGCTAAGGAGGATTTTATTCCACAAACTGTAGCGTATACTGAGACGCCAGAGTCCAATTTGCCTCATGAGAATGAAATGATTTCACTGGAGGAAAAATCGGTACCGGATTCTACTACAACGGATGAAACAAAACCGGAATAGTACATTTAGATTTTTAAGTATTGGCTCGTTGGTGGCCGTTTATGTGCTTATCTTGGTTGGTGGTATTGTCAGAAGCACCGGATCGGGCATGGGGTGCCCTGACTGGCCCAAATGCTTTGGACAATGGGTGCCACCCTCAAATGAAGCACAACTCCCGGAGAATTATAAGGAGATTTATTCCGGGCACCGGGCTGAAAAAAATCAAAAATTTTCGCGTTATCTGGATTTCCTGGGTTTTGAACAGCTAGCGCACCAGCTTCGGACAGATGAGAGTATTCTGGAAGAAGCTGACTTTAACAAAGCAAAAACCTGGACAGAATACGTAAATCGATTGGTGGGCGTGTTTGTAGGATTATTAATAGTAGCAGCATTTATTGCTTCTATTGGTATGGTGAAAACCGATCGCAAGCTGTTCTCTTATTCATTACTTGCTGTAGTATTGGTTAGTTTTCAGGGATGGATCGGATCCATTGTGGTTTCTACCAACCTGATGCCATGGATGATAACGGTACACATGCTCATAGCATTGCTGATTGTGTGTGTGCTCACCTATTTGGTGGTGAGATCGGGAAAAAAAAGTGTTGCCGATTTTCGCTTTTCTCTTCTAAGTAAGCCAAACATGCTAATAATAGCAGCTTTGTTGCTTACTGTTATACAAATTGTGATTGGAACACAAGTGAGGGAGGCTATTGACGAAGTGGCAACATCTTTAGCATATGAAGATAGAAGCTCCTGGATAGATAGTACCGGGGATATTTTTGTTATACACCGGACTTATGCATGGGTTGTGGTGTTGGTGAGTATTTATATGGTATACATTATTAAAACATCAGTAGGTAACCAGCAAAACTTATTATTCTGGTCATTTATGATTTTGATAATGGTGGTGTTGGAAGTTTTTTCGGGGGCAATCATGCATTATTTTGCTATCCCTAAATTTGCACAACCAATACATTTGGGGCTGGCTACCCTTATTTTTGGATTACAGTTTTTAATATTATTGAAGTTGAATCAGAACAGGACACAGCGAAAAGCTGTAAGTGAAGTAGCTTGATATGATAACAACCAAGGTAAGTACATATAATCATTGGCTGGCTTTTATCGAGAAAGCCAAAAGCCTGGGGGAACTGATGAAGGCCCGGTTATCGCTGCTGGTAACATTTTCTGCCGCTTTTGGCTATGTGCTTGCTGCCAATGCAGTGAACTGGCCAACATTTATTATGCTTTGTGCCGGAGGATTTTTGGTATCAGCAGCTTCTGTAACGATTAACCAGATACTTGAGATAGAATTTGACAAACAGATGAAGCGCACCCAAAACAGGCCATTGCCTACGGGAAGGGTATCTGTGAATGAGGCCTTGGTTTTCGCTGTTTTTTGTATGATTGCAGGATTATTTTTACTGTTAAAGTATACCAACCTGCTCACTGCCTCATTATCGCTTTTGTCTTTGCTCTTGTATAGTTTTTTATATACACCGCTGAAAAGGGTAGGGCCAGTTGCCGTATTGGTAGGTGCAATTCCAGGTGCCTTGCCACCACTTTTAGGGTGGGTCGCAGCAACAGGCAGTATTAGTACAGAAGCCCTAGTCATCTTTGGCATACAGTTTATCTGGCAGTTTCCGCACTTTTGGGCCATTGCCTGGGTAGCCGATGATGATTATAAAAAGGCTGGTTTTAAGTTATTGCCAGTTCCCGGAAAAAAAGATTTGCGTACCGCAGTCCACATCATGACCTATACCTTATTTTTGATTCCTTTCGGTTTGCTGCCTTTAAAGCTTGGCATAACCGGAGTGGATTCGGCCATTGTAGCTACGGTGTGTGGTGCCTTGTTTTTAGGGCAAACCTTTCGCCTCATGGCGGATTGCTCAAGGAAATCAGCCCTCAAAATTATGTTTGGTTCATTTTTGTACTTGCCTATAGTACAGATTGCCTATTTGTTGGATAAAATTTGATAGAGAAAGATGGATCATAAAATAGAATATACAGAGCAGCCTAAAATAACGCTTTCAATGCACCCTAAAAAGTTTGCATTGTGGCTGTTTATGGTTTCCGTAGTCATGTTATTTGCCGCTTTTACCTCTGCTTACATCGTACGGCAATCGGAAGGAAACTGGCTGCAATTTGAGTTGCCACAGGCATTTTGGATTACCTCAGGCATTATTTTGCTGAGCAGTTTTACCATGCACTGGGCTTATTTATCGGCCAAGAAAGACAATTTGGAAACCGTAAAATTAGCCATGGGCATCACTACTGGCTTGGGCATTGCTTTTCTGATAGGCCAGTTTTTTTCCTGGCAGGCATTGGTAGAACAAAATGTTTATTTTGTAGGAAACCCGGCTGGGTCGTTTGTTTATGTATTCAGCGGCTTGCACGGCTTTCACCTGGTCGGTGGAGTGGGTTTCCTGTTAATCGTATTATTTCAAACTTATAGATATAAAGTACATGGCAAAAGCCTTGACCAAATAGAAATGTGTGCCACATACTGGCACTTTTTGGATGGACTTTGGCTATATTTGTTTTTATTTTTGCTGTTAAACAACTAATAGAATGGCTACAACTACTGCGCACGAAGAAAAAGCAAGAAAAAAGAAAGATATTTGGAGTGGGGGCGTTTCCCCGCTCAAGGCGAGCTATGGAAAACTGATGATGTGGTTTTTCCTGCTTGGCGATGCTTTCACCTTTTCTTCCCTTTTGGTAACCTACGGGCTCATCCGTTTTTCACATCCGGCCTACCAGGGCGATCCTGATAATTTTACTTTTTCCCAGGAATACTGGCCTATCCCGGAGAAAGTGTACGAAGCAGTGCCTTTCCTGCATGGTGTTGAACTGCCATTGGTCTTTGTGGGCATCATGACCTTCATTCTCATTCTGAGTAGTGTAACGATGGTGTTGGCAGTAGAAGCCGGGCATCGGATGGACCGGAAAGATGTGGTGAAATGGATGCTGTGGACCATTATTGGCGGAATTGCTTTCTTAGGCTGTCAGGCATGGGAATGGGGGCACTTTATCCACGGTACTGAAAATGGCGGTTTGATGCCAGATGGTTCTATATTTTATGGGGCCAACCTGGAAAGAAATCAATACGGGCCACCCCTGTTTGCCGATTTGTTTTTCTTCATCACCGGCTTTCACGGCACACACGTATTGAGTGGGGTGGTACTTAACTTTCTTATATTTTATAATGCTGCAACAGGCGTATATGAAAGGCGCGGGCATTATGAAATGGTAGAAAAAGTAGGATTGTACTGGCACTTTGTTGATTTGGTGTGGGTATTTGTATTTACTTTCTTTTATCTGGTATAAAACATTAAAAATAAAGATTTAAAGTTATGGCAACATTAGAAGAAACAAGCCCCCAGGTTGAAGTACAACCCAGGGACAAACAGAAAATATTAAACCTCTGGAAAATTGCCGGTATATTATTCTTCGTTACATGTATAGAGTTCGTGTTTGCTTTTACAATGCCCAGAGGGCCTTTGTTGATAACCATCT
Source organism: Cyclobacteriaceae bacterium (assembly GCA_965230065.1). Lineage (GTDB taxonomy): Bacteria > Bacteroidota > Bacteroidia > Cytophagales > Cyclobacteriaceae. The sequence goes on from OZ245942.1 coordinate 4,191,928, forward strand.
TTGTAACGCTTACGATTGTAAAGGCTTTCTATATTGTAGCAGAATTTATGCACCTTAAGGGTGAAGTAAAAACCCTGATGCTCTCTATTTTGATACCCATGATATTTGTAGTTTGGCTTATTGTTGCGCTGCTATTTGAAGGGTCAGCTATTTTCAACCTTAGATATTAACTCTTACGCTCAAAAGAAAAATCGGAGCGGTCCGCCGCCGCGACGGTCGGCCGCTGCCCTGCCGAAGCCAAAAGTTGATGTCTATGGGATTTATTCCCGTAATGGATACGGCATCTCCTACTTAGAAGCAATAGATCACTAATTACATCAAGCCCCTCGTGGGCTTCTGTTTTTTATGAACAGGATGGTTTAAGAAATGCTTAAACTTTTCTGATAATTTTGGAGTTACAAGCAATGTTAACTTAATATTAAAGATTTCGGATAAAGCCGTATGAACCGAGTTAGAAAAGGAATCATCCTGGTATTGATGCTGGCAATTCCCGTGGGCATTATTTTGTTTTTACATTCTTTTGGGCGCAATGAGTATGATTTGCCTGTCTTCCACGAACAAGGCCTGGAATCCTGTCAGACAGGCACTGTTCCGCATACTATTACTGATTTTTCTTTGTTTTCACCAATTTCGGGTAATATTACCAACAACATATTGGATGGCCGGATAACGGTAGTCAATTTTTTTGAAGTGCCCTGTACGGCAAATTGTCCGGATGTTTTTGATGAACTGGCTAACCTGCAAAATATCTTTGCTGATGAGGAAACGGTAAAAACCTTATCCATCAGCAGGGGGTTAGTACTAAAAGATACTTTACTGAATTTTATAGAAAAATATCAAAGCGACCCGGACAAGTGGTTGTTCCTGATGGAAAAGCAAGCCAGGGTATTGGATTTGGCCAAATGTGGATTCGGTTTAGGATCATTTGCAGAAGGGCATGCTTTAGAAACCGTAGTATTGGTAGATGGTGAAAAAAGAATACGGGGATATTATAACATCAGTGACCCTGATGAAGCAGACCGGCTGGTGCTGGAAATCAGGATATTATTACGTGCACGCAAAACATAATTTTATGCTCAAAACGGCAAAAGAAAATAAATACCTCACCCTGATAGGTGTACTCTCGGTCGTGATTCCGCTAGCAGTTGCCATATTGCTATTCATGCCTACAAAGCTTGACCTGGGCAATGAATGGGTATATTTTTTACCACATTTGAATGGAATCATCAATTCTGCTACCTCTGTTGTGCTCATCGCAGGGCTGGTATTTATCAAGCAAAAGAAAATAGCCTATCACCGCACAGCCATGCTGACTGCTTTTGTGCTGGGCGCTATCTTTTTGGTATCTTATGTTATTTATCATGCCTCAGCCTCATCCACTAAATTTGGTGATATTAATGGAAATGGAGTGTTAGAGGCGGCCGAAGCTACAGCATTGGGTATATGGCGCACGGTATATTTGGTAATATTACTATCCCATATTCTGCTTGCTATTGTGGTGGTTCCTTTGGTTCTGTTAGCTTTGTATTACGCTTTATCTGATAAAATTGAAAAGCATAAAAAAATTGTACGCTTTGCATATCCTATCTGGTTGTATGTATCTGTGACCGGGGTTGTTGTCTACCTGATGATTAGTCCTTATTATCAATAGCTTTGTGTTGACAAATTAATATTGCGTCCGGAAAACCGATTACAATGGAAGAAGACGACGAGAATCCCTTTAACTTCGAGAATCTGCCGATTTACCAGAAAGGTATGGAGATTTACGAGCTCACTTCTAAAATCGTAGACCTTATTCCTGAAGATGATGACCATTTGCAGGAGATCAAACGGTTTATGCTGGAAGATGCCGGGATGTTATGTGCAAAAATAGCAGGGGCTGAGGGAGGAGATATTTATGATATACGCATGGAGTGCGCAGCCATTGTGCGTAAATCTGCCCGTGATTTGGTAGTGCATTGCCGGGGATTACAAATGTTTGGCTTTAAAGAAACACAATACCTGGATTTGATACGTGAAGAAATTGAACAATTTCGTCTGCTCTTCATAGATTGGGTAGCGTCGTTTGACCAGTGGAATTACCTAATCGACCGTTGGGGCTTGTTCAACCCGCCCGGCGTAGGCCCGCATGACCCAGACCCTGATGATGATTTGCCCTGAGTCATACATGTTGAATAGTGATTTGTTGCCAAATTTCTATTTAAAAGACTAATATTTCGTTCTAATTATTGTTTTTTCATGGAAATGCATAAATTAAAATTTCATTTATGTATTTACTAAATATTAAAACCTGAACTCACATGAAAAACAATGAAAACCAACGCCGGGACTTTTTTAAAAAAGCTACTGTTGGAGGGCTAAGCCTTGCCGGGCTGATGTCGGCCCCGATTGAAGACGTGCTGGCGCACTCTACCCAAAATGTAAACCGTTTCTCGGCCCCCACCGATTTAAAAATTACAGACATGCGCATTGCTGAAATCAGTGATGTGGTATTTCGTACGCCCATCGTGCGCATTTACACCAACCAGGGCATTGTGGGCCATGGCGACGTAAGGGACGGTGCCGCCAAGGAATATGCTCTTTTCTTAAAAAGTCGACTATTGGGCGAAAACCCCTGTAACGTAGAACGCCTGTTTAAAATCATCAAACAATTTGGCCACCACGGCAGACAGGGTGGGGGCGTATCTGGCGTAGAAATGGCCCTTTGGGATTTGGCTGGTAAAGCCTATAACGTACCTGTATATCAACTGTTGGGTGGAAAATACCGGGACAGGGTTCGGGTTTATTGTGATACCACCACTTCTTCTGACCCTCAGGAATATGCCAATCGTATGCAGGAAAGAATTGATAAAGGTTACACAGCCTTGAAAATGGACATCGGTACCAACCTTATCAAAGATATTCCGGGTGCTCTCGTCAATGCCCCTGATGGAAAATATGATCCGTACAAGTATGAGTATAGGAAATATAACATGACGCAGCACCCTTTTACCCGCATGCAAGTTACTGATAAGGGCATTGATAAACTCATGGAATTCCTGGACGTGATGCGGTCAAAAATTGGTTATGATATCCCGATGGGGACTGACCACTGGGGGCATTTTGGGGTAAACGAAGCCATTAAACTTACCCGGGCAGCCGAAAAGTATAACCTGGCCTATGCAGAAGACCTTATTCCCTGGCATTTCATGGATGAATGGCGTGAAATTACCATGTCTACCACCACCCCAACCCAAACAGGGGAAGACATCTTTACACTGGAAGGTGGTTTCAAAGAACTGATTGACAGGCGTGCCGTGGACATTGTACACCCCGACCCCAATACCTCCGGTGGTATACTGGAAACCAAAAGAATCGGTGATTATGCATCTATGAATGGCATTGGCTTCATGCACCACCATGCAGCAGGCCCGGTTTCTTTCCTGGGTTGTGTACACTCTGCGGCTGCAACAGAAAACTTCATGTGGCTTGAGCACCATGCTGTGGACAAACCCAAATGGGAAGACCTGGTAACTGGCATTGAAAAACCCATCGTACAAGATGGTTATGTAAAAGTGCCTGAAAAGCCTGGTATCGGCGTAGAGTTGAATGAAGAGGTTGTAAAGGAGTTTTTGATAGATGGCGAAAAGCTATTTGCACCTACACCTGAATGGAACGAAATACGTGCCTGGGACAGGTTATGGAGCTAAATATTCGTTGCATACTACTACCCTCGGTAGACTATATCTGCCGGGGGTATTTTTAAGTGTCAGGAATTTTTTCCAAAGCTTTCAGTACCTTGTTACCCCTTGAGCAGAAGCCAGCTGAACCATACGGCATCTGATCTTCTATGATAATGCGCAGTTCATTTTTCAATTCAGGAATTTTCCTGACGATATTGAGTAATACACTCATTGAGAAAACCTTGATGGCCACAGGCTCCTGTTGTGAACCCAGGAATGTAAAGCACAAATCTGTTACATCATCCAGATACTCATCGGGAATAGCAACAAACTGCCATGCACGTATTGTGTTACGTTTCACCGCGTCAGAAGATGAATTACGTAATGCTTTAATCATTTTGCTGAAGTGGGGAAGAATGAGGGCTGGGTACTTGTTTACACAATGCCCCATGGCCCAGGCAGCCTTTTGGGTAAGACGGTAGGGGCCAGCATAAAAAACTGCCATCAGCGTGTCAAACCTTTGTGGGTCGCTGCCAATATAATCAGCAATTTTTTGGGCTTGTGTCTTGTTGTTCAGGGTGGATATTTCCTGGGGTAAATCCATAGATGGAATTTTGGGGTAAACTTATCAATAATGCGAATATGTACCAATCAAAGTTTTAAAAATTGGAGCATTTAGGAATATGATTAACTTTACAAACCATTGAAATCAATAGAGTGTGTAACAAGAGGGGAGCATAAAGATAAAAAATGAATGTTCTCCCCGGATGAGCAAAGCGAATTCCGGGGCCTCCTTCATCGCAAGGGGGAGATGCCGGCCACCGTGGCGCGGAATAAATCCTGCAAAACATATGTTTTTGTTTTTAAGCAACGCACCCAATATGTTATGTACTCAAATCAATACGATACTTTAAAGTCAAATGAAACAATCTACCACCCAACTCCTCACCACCTTTTTCATTTCCTGCCTCCTCACAAGTTGCGGACAATCCCAAAAGGAAAATGCAACAACAAACAATAAAACTTCAAACAACAAACTTCCAAACATCGTCTACATCCTCGCCGATGACCTGGGCTACGGGGACCTGTCCTGCCTGAATGAAAACTCAAAAATACAAACCACACACCTGGACCAAATGGCTGCCGGAGGCATGATTTTTACCGATGCCCACAGCAATTCGGCCGTTTGTACCCCAACCCGCTACGGCGTGCTCACCGGCAGGTATGCCTGGCGTACAAGAATGAAACAAGGCGTACTCTGGAGTTATGATGAGCATCTGATTTCTCCTGAAAGAATGACCGTGGCTTCCTTGGCAAAAAATAAAAACTACCATACCGCCTGTATTGGCAAATGGCACCTGGGGCTGGACTGGGCGATGGATGAAAATGGAGAACCTGATATTACAAAGCCCATCAAAAACGGCCCTTTGGCCAACGGATTTGATGAGTTTTTCGGCATTACCGCCTCCCTGGATATTCCCCCCTATGTATACATTGAGGGTGACCAGATTACCAATACAGAAATTGACACGATTGCTAAAAATGATGGAAAAGGCTTTTGGAGAGAAGGCCCCATCAGCAGTGATTTTAAGCACATTGAGGTATTGCCCCGCCTTACTGAAGAAGCTGTTAATTATATTAATAAACAGGCCAATAAGGAAAGCCCTTTCTTCCTATATTTTCCTTTGCCCGCGCCCCACACGCCCATTTTGCCTACCGATGAATTTCTTGGCAAAAGCAACACCAATGCTTATGGCGATTTTGTGCTGATGGTAGACGACGTAGTAGGACAGGTAATGCAAGCCTTGCGCAAAAATGGCATGGAAGACAATACGCTGGTAATTTTTACCTCCGACAACGGCTGCTCGCCCATGGCAGATTTTGAAGAATTGGCACAATTTGACCATGACCCAAGTTATGAGTTCCTGGGGCACAAAGCGGATATTTATGAAGGAGGCCATCGCGTTCCATACATTGTACACTGGCCGGAAAAAGTAGCCCCTGGCTCATCATCTGACCAAACTGTTTGCCTGACTGATTTGTTGGCTACTGTTGCTGGCCTTACCGAACAGGAATTGCCCGATAATGCCGGGGAAGACAGCTACAACATCATGCCCGCCATGTTGGGAAATGATAATGGCCGGCCCATCAGGGAAGCAACTGTGCATCATTCCATCAACGGCTCTTTTTCCATTCGGCAGGGAAGCTGGAAGCTGGCTTTTTGCCCTGGCTCAGGCGGTTGGAGCGACCCTAGGCCAAAAGAAGCACGTGAAGAAGGTTTGCCACCGGTGCAACTCTATAATTTAGCAGAAGAGATTGACGAACAAAATAACGTAGCCGAAGAACACCCAGAAATCGTTGAAGAGCTTACGGCCTTAATGAAGAAGTATATTGAGGACGGGAGAAGTACACCAGGAACTCCTCAACAGAATGAAGGAGAAACCCCGCTCATGGTGGAAGTGAAAAATTAAGGAGCCCGGAGATCGGGCTTCCCAGCCCGATCAAAAGTAGGCAAAACGGAGTGTGGACTTCCTACTCCGCTTCGGTTCACAAAAATAATTTCGTCTCACCTACTTGTACATTTGCCCAATAAATCTATTTTTCCCCTGCCAATTACAGTTCTTAATTTCAGTAATCATGATAAAACAATTTGGCCATACCTGGTGGGGCAAGCAATGGCTCAATGCCCTTTCTGATATAGATTTTAGCAACCGCCTCCCACGGGGAAAAACCTATGCCCGCAACGGCAAAGCCCGCAATATCATCATCATGGGCAACACGGTGAATGCCGAAGTGCAGGGTACGCAACGTAAACCTTACGAGGTGGGTATGGCGCTGGAAGCGTTTTCTAATATTGACAAACAGCAGGTGATGGCCTGCATCACGGGCAACCCGGCGGTTGAATCCCAGGCTACCGACCGTGCATACCGTATTGGGCAAAAAAACAAAGTCTTCGTACACCGCCTGCTCACTCAGGGCACTTTTGAAGAAAAGATCAACAAAATGCTGGAAGAAAAACTGGAACTGGCCAATATGGCCGTAGCCACCGGGAAAAATGGATCGGTGAGTTTTCTGATAAATACCTGAAAACGATGTTTACGTTAGGGTAAAAACTTTATTGTAACACTTCCCGGATAGCATCCATCAATACTCCTTCAGCTTCCGGAGCTACCCTTGAAGCACGTTCAGAGGTTTCATATCCTCCCTGGGTATACGAAATTTCAGTACCGATATACCCGGGGCCATATTCTTCATACGCAGCGGTGCATACCTCTTCGCCGGGTTTCATTTGCTGGGCGGCCAACTGGTATTCAATGAATAGCTCTCCAGGCAGGTTCAGCAGCCATACCTTCCCCAGGCGCAAAGATGAAACGGAGATGGTATTTCCCATTTCGGTACGTTGCAGCCAGGCGAGGTGTTTGGCTGCCGTAAACCGTTCGTTAAAAGTAGCCTGTTCATCGGATAAAACATTGCGCAAATCTTCTGCTACCAGATGATTACCCAAAGGAAGCGCTACAGCAGTATTTTTCCAGGATAAATCATTAGCGGAAATGGGCGTTTTTTCGGTGTTTTCCCAGGCTTGCTGCATGCCAGTTTCCACGCGGTTAGCCAATACGGGGCGCATGGCTTCTGAGCCATCGTTGTATTTACCGGCAGTGATGTTGCCACCGGCTCCGTTAAAATGAATGTGAGGCACACCATCAAGGGCTTGCTCCCGGGCATTGCGGGCGATGCCTACGAACTCGCAGGTTACATCGCCTTGCCCATAGTAACTCTGGGGATGGGTAGCGTAATAGGTCAACACAGCAAGGGGCATATCTTCGTTCCAAAAGCTCACTGATTGTAACCAGGGATCAATCAGCCCTTCGGGCGCGGCTATGGCTGCCGAATCGGTCATTTTGCTCCAGCGAATGATGGCTACTTTTCCGTCATCTCCCAATACCCTGCGGTTGGAGGCTACTTTTTCTACTTTTGCTTTGCCGAAACCTAAATGTGTAACCGCTTGTGCATTTTGGCTGGCGGTTGCTACAGCCAGAGCTGCGTTTTGGATGGTTTTTGCCATAAAGGCAGTATCATAGCGAATGCCACCCAAACCGTAGGAATCCAATATGCGTTCCGTGGTAAAATCACAGCGTGCCCCATCGTGCTGATGCACAGCATGTACCGATACCCGGTCTGTAGTGGTATTTGCCGCTTTTGCCAGGCTTTCTTTCCATCTTTCCATCCCTTCATTGGCTATGCCCAGCCAGTCTACCACACACAGTACCACAGGTTTCTGGTCCGATAAAATTACAATGCCTCTCGCGCTAAGGGAATCTACAATACTGCGGGCAGGTGCATAAGCCACAGGGGTTCCAATGGGCGGGGAAGCATCTATCTTGAAAACACCTATTTGGATTGGCTCAGGGTTTTGTTGACAGGCAGCAGATAGTAAACAAATAATTACCAGTACAGGAAGGATGTTTTTCAGGATCATAGGGCTATATTTTAAAGTAGTGAGTAACTAAAAATTTATGCTTAAATTAACTTAGAGTATATAGAAGTTTTGCTACTCCCTCTCCCTCTCCAACACCAAAACCCAATCGCCTTCCGGGGAAGCTACTTCAATCACACCGTTTTTATTAGAAAAATCAGCCGTTTGGTACTGGTTGGTGGCAGTACTGAACCACTTTCCTGTGTATTGTATTTTTTGCGGATTGTACAGCTTTACTGTAGATTGTACAGGAACATACGCCATGATCAGTGCGTCATCGTCTGTTTTTGCTACGGAAATGAAATGGTTAAATACCTCGTTCCCGGGTTGTTCTATCAGCATTTGAGGGGCAGGTTTGAGTTTCCACCACTTATACTGTTGAAAGAAAGCTGAAAGATAACCAATCTGCAAACTCCCCGGAAAATCAATACTTTCACGCCAGGTACTGGGTGCTTTGTCATTGAGCGAGCCGTGGTTCAGAATGCGTTCCCCTTCCCGTATCCAGGGCCAGATGCCATTGGCCCCATAGGTTATGCCGGCCATGGGCGTGGCAAACATGCTCCAATACGAAGCATTGCGCACATCGGTAGCTGTTATTTCATAGCGGATTTCCTCATAATTAGGCTCCATATTGATGATGGGGCGGGGAGGGAGTTTGTCCCACTGCTTTGCCATCGGCCCTTTGTTGATCCAGTTCACCGTACCTTCTTTGTTGCTATGGCTCGACTGGTAGCCCACAATATCCAGCCAATCTTCCTGGGTATACACATCCCCAATCCATGAATGGCCTCTTGGATGTTGGGAAACAATGCCCGGAGGATCATCTCCGAAAACTTCCCGGCCAATGTATTTCCACCGGTCTTCATATTGGTTGAGGTAATATCCATCACCACCCAAAATCCAGATGACGTGGTGGGCACCGTACCGGGCTACTGAATATTTTGCCAGCAAAATAGCCTCTTCATCAGGCAGGCTGTATCCAGGGCTTAACTCCCGCCCTTGTCCCACAGGCAATGCCCATAAAAGTACGGGGGCTGCTACCAGCCCATATTCATTGATTTTATCCACTTTTTGGTCCATATGCTGGAAAAATTCAGGGTTGATGCTGATTTTTCCGCTTCCGGTATAAGCAACTTGTTCCAGGCTGTTTTGGTCGCCTCCCCGCCATTGGGTGGTTACAAACTGGATAACATTGTAATTATGGTCTTTTCTGTGTTGCAAATAAGTATCCCACTCTTCGTCGGTTGATTTTAAAGCACCATTCCAGGCCGTGCAGGCGGTGAAGAAGAAGGGTGTGCCATCAGCATACATCAAATGATAATTGCCGATGCTTCTTTCAATAATACCTTTCTGGTAAATATCATTCGGGTTGTCATTGGCAATGCAGGTAAACGTTCCGCTCACGTTGTGTAAACCTTCGTTTTCTTCTTTAGAGCAAGTGGTTTCGTATTGCCAGGTGCCGGTTTCGTCAGGCATAAAACGGATCTTCCAGTCGGTACCCCCATCCCAAAACCCATTTACTTTTTGGGTGCGCCCTGAGGGAGAAGTAAACGTGGCAGCAAACTCTTTTACCTCATAAACAGGGTTTTCATAAGTGGCTTCACTGTTCAGTGTAATTTCGTGCCTGTCCCAAATTTTCACCTGATTTTGGGCTTGCAGGGTAGTTGACAAAAAGCACAATAAAAAAAACAAAATAGCAAAATACTGAACGCGCAAGTTGGATTTTTTTTGCATGATTAGTGTATGATTTTGTTGGGTTGAAGCGATTGTTTTTCTTTGATGCCTAATTATACTGTATAAATTTATCAATTACCGAAAAAATCAGAAAATATATGCCTGAACTTACAGAAGATGTACATGCCCAAGCCAAAATAATCTGGGATTATCACCAATTGTTTCATTCATTGGAAAAGTCTGATGGCATTTTTGTACTGGGAAGTAACGATGTGCGGGTAGCTGAATATGCGGCAACTTTATATTTGGAAGGGTGGGCGCCCTTATTAATATTTTCGGGTGGATTGGGCAATTTTACCAAAGGGGTTTGGGATGAACCGGAGGCTGAAAAGTTTGCCAACATCGCTGTATCCATGGGCGTGCCCAAAGACAAAATCCTGACAGAACCCAACGCTTCCAATACCGGTGAAAACATACGATTTACCAAAAAGCTGTTGAAAGAAAAGGAAATCCCCACTTCACAACTGGTTTTAGTACAAAAACCATTCATGGAGCGCCGTACGTATGCTACTGTGAAGGTGGAATGGCCTTCTTTGGATGTTCTGGTTACGTCTCCCCGTATTCCTTATGAAGAATACCCAAATGAAACGATCACAACTGAAAGCTTAATTCATGCGATGGTAGGCGATTTACAGAGAATAATGCTATATCCTGAAAAGGGATTTCAGATAGCGCAGGATGTGCCTGAGGAAGTAATGAAAGCGTATGAATATTTGATAAGTGTGGGATTTACCCAGCATTTGATGCAATAAAAAAAGCCCGGCTAACCGGGCTTCTTAATTATTTTACCTTCTCTACAATTTCTTTGAAGGCTTCAGGGTTGTTCATGGCCAGGTCGGCCAGTACCTTCCGGTTGAGGTCAATATCAGTTTGTTTGATTTTGCCCATAAACTCCGAATACGACATTCCGTGTTCCCTTACTCCGGCGTTGATCCGCTGTATCCACAGTGCCCTGAACTCTCTTTTCTTGGCCCTGCGGTCACGGTAGGCGTACTGTAAGCCTTTGTCTACTGCATTTTTGGCAACAGTCCAAACGTTTTTCCTTCTGCCAAAATAACCTTTGGCTTGTTTTAATACTTTTTTTCTTCTCGCCTTCGAGGCGGCATGATTTACTGATCTAGGCATAAATAAATTAGTTTTTTGAAGTTTGGCGGCCGTAGCACTTAACAAGCCAAATTTCTGGTGAACAATAGAAACCTACTATAAATTCAACAAAGCTTTGATCCTGGGCTCGTCACTTTTGTGTACAATAGCAGAGTGTCCCAGGTTTCTTTTTTGTTTTGTTTCTTTTTTAGTAAGAATATGTCTTTTAAAGGCACGCTTTCTTTTCAGCTTGCCGGTCCCGGTTAGCTTAAATCGCTTTTTTGCTCCCGAATTAGTTTTAACTTTTGGCATTATATGAATAATTAAAAATTATATATAGAAATTAAGAGCGATACCGCCCTTATCTTGTGCAATTATTTTTTCTTATTGGCCGGAGCCATCATCATGTACATCCGCTTCCCGATCATTTTGGGGGATTCTTCTACTTTCCCGTACTCCTCAAGTTCGCGGGCAAAGCGCCGTAGCAATTCCAATCCCCTGTCTTTAAAAACGATGCTACGCCCCACAAAATGCACGTACGCTTTCACTTTCGCCCCATCTTTCAAAAAACCTTGGGCGTGCTTCATTTTAAAGTTAAAGTCATGGTCGTCGGTATTCGGCCCAAACCGTATCTCTTTAATTACAGTCTTCTGGGCTTTAGCCTTGATTTCCTTTTGCTTTTTCTTCTGTTCGTATTTGAACTTAGAGTAGTCTATGATTTTACAAACAGGCGGGTCTGCTTTTGGCGAAATTTCCACCAAATCCAACCCTTGATCCTTGGCCATTTGTATGGCGATTTTAATATCATAGATATCAACTTTTACGTTTTCGCCAACTACCCTTACAAAAGGTGCTCTGATTCTTTGGTTTACCCGGTAAGGCTCTGGTTCCCTTCCCCGGTATACTCTACGTTTAAATTTGCTAATCTTTTCCTCCTTTATTTGGTAAAAAATGATAGAAAGGGCAAATATCGGTATTATTTGAATTAAACAAAATTCATGAAAGAGTTTTATAAGAAACTATAGCATTCTTCTATACATTTTTAAATATGAAATTGTGTAGTTTTTAGATACTACAATTATTTTCATGTAAAAAGACATACTTTTTTGTAGATTGCAACGCAAGCATTAATCTAACTAGTAACTTTATTTTAAAATCACAGACCATGGCACGCGTAGTAAAAATCAACCACGTAACAATGATTGTAGATAACCTGGAAAAGGCAGGAGAGTTTTATGAAAAAGAATTGGGGATGGAGCCTTTACCAGCTTTTCTTTTTGATTATCCCACCGGATTTTTCAAGATTAACGAAGACCAGCAACTGCACATTACCGAATGGGAGGATGCTGCCTCCTTTCGCGGACATTTGTGCGTACAGGTAGATGATTTCAACAAGATTTTTTACCGGATGAAAGAACTGGGTGTAATAGATATCAAGCCCTGGGGAAAAGTAAGGCAATTACCCGATGGTGCAATGCAAATGTTTGTGCGTGACCCTTCGGGCAACCTGATAGAAATTTCATCCGACCCTGAAGCGAAAATTGACCCGGCTATTTTTGAGGATGAATTGTATGAAGAAGGATTGTACAAATCTAACCGGAATGATTACAGAGGGTACAGAAGTGAAAATGCTACTTTGTACCACAATAAATAAAGCATGCGTAAAAATATTTTGCTATTAGAATCTGTGGCAGATGAGGCATTTCATTTGTTGCAGCAAGATGCACAAGTGCAGGTTTTTACGGCTTATCAGGGAGAATCTATTGACGAAATCACCTTAAAAAATGATATTCATGCCATTATTACCCGTGGCAAAGGGCAGGTATCCGATGCATTAATGGAAGCTTGTAAGGGTTTGGAAGTTGTAGCCCGCTGTGGTGTAGGCCTGGACAATGTTGATGTAAAAGCTGCTACCACCCGGAATATCAAAGTTGTGAATGCCCCTGGGGTGAATGCAGCTACCATTGCCGAGCATACCTTCAGCCTGATGCTGATTTTGATCCGAAATCTGTACAATTCGATTTCCCAGGTAAAAGAAGGCAACTGGCAGTGGCGCAACCAGTATACCGGAGATGAGCTTTCCGGAAAAACCCTGGGTGTGTTGGGGCTTGGCAACATTGGCAAACGGGTAGCCCGCATGGCCAGTGTGTTTGGTATGAAGGTTATTTACTGGGATAAGTTTGTAAACGAACCTGCCTACATTTCTTTAAGTATGGAGGAGGTATTGCAACAAGCGGATGTTGTAACACTACACGTACCACTTTTGCCCGATACGGAAGGACTGATTGGTGAAAAAGAACTTGCCCTCATGCAATCACATGCCATGCTCATTAATACGGCACGCGGCAGTATTATAGACCAAGAGGCGCTTACAAAAGCCTTACAAACTGGAAAAATAGCTTCTTTTGGTGCCGATGTGCTGGCGGCTGAGCCTCCGGATGAAAATGAACTCATTACCAAATTGCCCAATACATTTATCAGCCCGCATGTAGGTAGCCTTACGGCCACTACTTACCGGAATATGTGTGTGCTCACGGTAAATAATGTTTTGGCATTGTTGGCAGGAAATGAAGTGGAAGCTTCTTGTATCTTCAACAGAAAAGAATTGGCCTGATTATCATAAAATAAATATCATTCCTTGCGCTTTTCATAATACCTGAAAATTGCTGATAAACATTCAATCTATGAAAATTATTTCCCTCTTTTTGTTATTTATTGTTTTGGCCACAGCTTGTAGTAGTTTAACAGAACCTGAAGCTGTTAATACTGAACCTTTAGGCCCCAAGCTCGAGAAATTAAAATTATTATCTGGCTTCAAAGCTGAGCATTTGTACAGTCCTTCTGAAAATGAACAGGGCTCCTGGGTCTCAATGACCTTTGATGACAAAGGTCGGTTGATCACTTCCGATCAATACGGTTGGTTGTACCGTCTGGAACTTCCTGCAATAGGTGATACCATTGCTCCCACAGTAGAGAAATTGAATATCAATATGGGATATGCGCAGGGTTTGCTCTGGGCATTCAATAGTTTGTATGTGGTGGTAAATCACAAAAGTGATGAAGATTTTGAAAAAGGCAGCGGGCTTTACCGCATTGTAGATTCTAACCAGAATGATGTGCTTGACTCACTGGATGATGTCACCCTTTTAAAAGCAATGGAGGGTAGGGGTGAACATGGCCCCCATAGTATCATTTTAGGGCCTGACGAACAATCTCTTTATTTTATTGCCGGAAATCATACGGATGTTCCTGAAATGGACGACTATATCGTTCCATCAGTATGGGAATCAGATAATCTTTTTCCTTTGGTTACAGACCCGAGGGGGCATGCCGCTGACCGTGAGCCACCCGGAGGATGGATTGCCCGTTTAGATTCGCTGGGAACAAACTGGGAATTGTTTAGCGTGGGATACAGGAATGCTTTTGATATTGCATTTAACGAGCAGGGCGATTTGTTTACCTACGATTCTGATATGGAGTGGGACCTGGGAATGCCCTGGTACCGCCCCACCCGCATTTGTCATATTACCAGCGGTAGTGAGTTTGGGTGGCGTACAGGTACAGGTAAATGGCCGGTGTATTACCCTGATAATTTACCGCCCCTCCTAAACATCGGACAAGGTTCGCCTACAGGCGTAATTTACGGGGAAAATGCCCGTTTTCCTGAAAAATACCGTAAGGCCCTGTATGCTTTTGACTGGAGCTTTGGTATCATTTATGCCATTCACATGCAGCCTGACGGAGCTTCCTATCAGGCAAGCAGGGAAGAGTTTATCTCAGGAATGCCCCTGCCCTTGACCGACGGAGTGATAGGCCCTGATGGTGCGATGTATTTCATGACAGGAGGACGCAGGTTAGAATCTGATTTGTACCGCGTTTATGCTTCCGATTATAAAGATGTGGCTGTAGCTTCAGTTAAAGAAACAAGTGAAGAAACTGAAGCACATGCGATCAGGGTAAAACTGGAAAATTATCACAAAGAAATAGGGGAGGAAGCAATAGATATTGCCTGGCCATATCTCAACCACCCAGACCGTTTCGTGCGTTATGCAGCCCGCATTGCCATTGAACATCAGCCCGCAATGTTATGGCAGGAAAAAGCCATTAATGCAGATGATCCACAAACATTGATTCAGGGGACAATAGCATTGGCAAGACAAGGTAATCAAAGCCTGCAATCAGAAATGTTACAATCACTTGTTGCTTTAGATTATGATGCCCTTCCTGAAGAAACACAACTGGATTTGATCAGGGCTTTTGAGCTAACATTTGTTCGTATGGGAGCACCCGCTCAGCAAGGCAAGTCTATGGTAATAGATTATTTAAGCCCACATTACCCGGCCAGTACCGATGCACTCAACAGAGAGCTGGCAAAGGTTTTGGCTTTTTTAGAATCACCACAGGTAGTAGAAAAAACCCTGGTTTTATTGGAAACCAAACGGGAAAAAGTAAAAGAAGGAATAGGTGGGGAAACTGCCACAGATGCCAGCGACCTGATTTTGCGTAATCCGCAATATGGTATGGACATCGCCAGAACACTGGAAAGCCTGCCCGATCCGCAACATACTTTTTATGCTACTGTGCTGAGTAGTGTAAACAGTGGGTGGAACCCTGATTTACGTGAAAGGTATTTCAAATGGTTCTATAATGCCTTTAACTTCCAGGCAGGTAATAGTTATATAGGCTACATCAACCAGGTGCGTTTGCAAGCTTTAGAAAATGTACCTGAAGATAAATTGGCCCATTATAAAGAAATTTCGGGTGATTCCCTGCTTACCAATTCAGGAAAAACACTGGCTGACCTGCCTGAACCCGAAGGGCCTGGAAAACGATGGGAAATGGAAGATATTGATACCTTGATTGAAGGAAGTTTAGCAAACCGGGATTTTGAAAGAGGAAGAAATATGTATCTGGCTACACGCTGTGCCTCTTGTCACCTGATGCGGGGCGAAGGCGGTATGATTGGCCCTGACCTCACCCAACTGGGCACACGCTTTTCTCAAAGGGATATGCTGGAAGCCATAATAGAACCCAATGCCGTGATTTCCGACCAGTATGCCGCTACGGTACTTTACCTGGAGGATGGAACTTCTGTGGTAGGCAGGCTCACCGATCAGGATGAGGATTTCTATTATCTGTCCCAGAATCCCTTTGCACCCAATGTGATCCGTGAAGTGCCTAAAGAAGATGTTACAGAAGAAAAGCTTTCGGCCATGTCAGTAATGCCTCCTGGTATGATCAACCGGCTAAACGAAGAGGAACTGAAAGACCTGTTGGCCTATCTGATGGCTGGGGGCAATGAAAACCATGAAGTTTTTGCAGGTTCAGAGACTGAGTGATGAAAGGCTGAAGACGGAAGTATGTACATTCTTCGGCTCCTGACTAAAACTAATTCTCGGTACTGGCTACAGTTTGCTGAGGATTAGCAATAGAGCTTTGCGTAGTTGAGTCAGAGGGAACAGTGAAGGGAAGGGTTTCGGTAGTGTCTACCGGAGGAGGCACCGTTTTGGGGAATACCGTCACCATTTCTATGGTTTTTAGTTCTTTTTCGCGCTGGACAACGTGCAAATCGTCAATAATACCAATATTCCGGTTGCCATGTTTGTCTTTTGAAGTTACAAATCCTTTGGGTAAGGAATCATTTCCAAAAAGCGAAAATTTGGCCAGCCTGACACTGTCATCCAATATAAAAGCACTCTGATAGGCAGGGCAAATCATAGGCTTACATGCTTGGATGGTATACAAAATACCACAAATAAATATTGCCAGGGGAAGTTTATTCATTTAATATTTGGGCCAAATCTAACGAACAGCACTCAATTTTAATGGGTGAGCCACCGTGAACATTGAACTTCCTAGCAAATTTGCAGCAAAACTTATAGATTTATGACAAAATAACTTCATAATATTACATTTCTTATAGAATTATTAGTATTGCAACTAAAATATTCCTGTTTTTTTCATAATAATAAGAAATCCTGTTGCTTCTGATACGAATAGTATAACTATTCTAATAGCGGAAAAGTCCGCAAAAGTGTGAAAAGCATCTGGATCTTCCGGTTTGGCGCACATTCATGCCTAAACCCCTAATACAATACGAAAAACATTACTGTATTGGTATGCAGTTTATGAAGAAAAACTTGAAGGAGTTTTCCGGATATTACGAAAAACTGTGCTGAAGCTGACTTTTTAGTGAATTAAATGGAAAAGGCGGCTCCAGCGGATCTTATTCAATAATCCCTTATTAGGATCCAGTGAAAGCCAAATGAAGAATGCTTTGCCTACCACATGGTCTTCAGGCACAAAACCCCAAAAACGGGAATCCTCTGAGTTATGCCGGTTATCTCCCATCATGAAGTAGTAGTTTTGCTTGAAAGTGTAGGTATCTGCTTTTTCTCCATCTATGTATAACCCGCCATCTTTTTCCTCTACGGTTTCATGGCCTTCGTAGTAGGTAATCAGGTTTTTGTATTTGGTAATATTATCTGTTGTCAGGGTAATGGTTTGCCCTTCGGCAGGTACTTCCAGAGGACCAAAATAGTCGGCATTCCAGGGAAAACCATCGGGAAAAATCCGGCTATTGACCTGGTCTTCAGATTTGGTGACCATCCTCACATCTTTGATGAAAGGAAGGGCTTTTAATTCCTCAGCCGTCTCTACAGTACAAAGTACTACATAACCATTTCCATTTTGTACGAGGTTCTTTTCCCAAATATCGTATTCTTCAAACACACGGTCATTGATGATTTCGTCAGTTTCAATGAAATGTTGAAACTGAAGGCCTGGAGGATTTTCAACAAGTGACTCATTTACATAAACCTGGGTGTTTTCAATTTTTACAACATCACCAGGCGTACCGATACATCGCTTGATATAGTTGGTTTTCAGGTCGGTAGGATACTGGTGTTCGGGAGGATAATTAAATACCACCACATCGTTTCGCTGAATGTCGGAAAGGCCGGGAAGGCGGTATTGCGGTAACTGAATCCAGTCAAGATAAGAAGGAATATCCGTACCCCATATCTTTTGGTGTGTAAGCGGCACTTGCAAAGGGGTTTTTGGGGTGCGGGCACCGTAATGCACTTTGCTCACGAAAAGAAAATCACCTACCAGAAGCGATTGTTCCATAGAAGGGGTAGGAATAGTAAAGGCCTCTAAAAACAACCAACGAATAATGGTGGCGGCAATCACGGCAAAAACAATGGCATCTACCCACTCACGGGTTTTTGACTTAGGTTTTTCTGGTTCTTGCGCTTGCTGAGACTGGCTTTCAGTATCCTTTTCTTTTTTCTTGAAAGATAAACTTACCATAAGTAAATCAATTATGCATTGAGCTTAAGTAGCGAAGATAATGCATCTGCTACGTAGTTCTAGTTAAAACTGTAAGAAATCGTCCATATCCAACACCCCTTTTTTGTCTTTGACCCATTCTGCAACCAGTACGGCACCCAGGGCAAACCCTTTGCGTGTGTGGGCCGTGTGGGATATTACGATATCATCAATTTCAGAAGAATACCTAACAATATGTGTACCGGGAACTTCGTCTTTTCTTATTGCTTTGATGGGCAATACTTTTTTTGACAAACTATTGGTTTTCTCTTCGGCCAATTCCCATTTTTCAATATTTGGTAAAGCTTGCACAATCGGTTCGGCCAAAGAAATGGCTGTTCCACTGGGTGCGTCTTTTTTATGGATATGATGCGTCTCTTCCATGGAAGGCTGATAGTCGGGAATTGCTTTCATCAAAGAAGCCAGGTATTGGTTCAGCTTGAAGAAAATATTGACACCAATGCTAAAATTAGAAGCGTAAAAGAAAGCCCCATGATGTTGCTTACACAGGGTTTCAATTTCATCTTTTTGCGAGAGCCATCCGGTTGTGCCTGATATCACAGGAATATTATTCTCAATACAGAAGCGGAGGTTATCAGGTGCGGCATCGGGTTGTGTAAATTCAATGGCTACATCCACCTGGCTGGCATCTATATCCTCCAGGGAGTCATCCGTATTTTGGTCTATTTTATAAACAATGGAATGGTTTCTTTCCAGGGCGAGCTGCTCAATGGTTTTGCCCATTTTTCCATATCCGATGATGAGAATATTCATTTATTTTAGATTTAAAGTAAGTGAAAGCCCTACATGATATTTTCCGGCAGTAGCCAAAGCTGTTTGCCCAATAGTGGGTTTTAATTGAAACGATAAATCTTCATTTACCTCAAATTCCCTTAGGTGGGCGTCCACAATGGCATCTACGATATTGAGCGCATAAAACCCGGCCATGATGATAATCATATAGTCCCGGTTTCTGTTAGTTGACTCTAGTCCTTTATCAATGCTGTAATTTTCTGCCCGGGTACCAATGAGCGGATTTTCATTTTCCGCCCCAATGTCTTCAGCCAGCCGGGCCTGACGAAATACAGAAAGGCGGTCGTTTTGTATGGCTACCCCATACCCAAGTGCAAGAAAGCCTCCATAAATCACCGGAATTTTCCAGTAGGCCCCGTTATAAGCTTGCCCAAGACCCGGTAAAATAGCCGAAAATAAGGCCGCTTTTTTTGGGGAGTGCCCTACGTCCTGGGTTTGAATGCGGTTCGTATCAATAACTACCGTGGTAGTTGGTGTTACAATTCCGTAATCTGCCTCGGTGAGGGTAGTGTCTATTGCAGGGGCAATTTGCTTCAGCGTATCCAGGGGTTCAACTTGTGCATATGCGTAGCTACAAAATAAAATCAGGACCAACGCACATACATATTTCAGCCCAGTTATTTCTTTTGTCAACAGCAATTCCGACATCATGCTTGCACGGTTTGTATTTTACATCCCCAGCAATTCCAAAATCCGGGTAAGGTCATCGTTAGACAAATAAGGGATTTTTATTTCCCCCTTGCCTTTGGTATTTCCTTTTATCTGAACTTTAGTGCCAAAATGTGATGATAACTTGCTTTGCAGTTGACGTACCTGAAAAGAATCTTCTTGCGTACCGTCCGCAGGTTTGCTGGCAGGCTTGGACCGGGCAGCAAAATTCCTGACCAGTTCTTCTACCTTGCGCACCGATAAATCATCCTTGATGGTTTGCTCAAAGATGTGCAACTGACTGTCTACATTGTCTACATTGATAATGGCCCGGGCATGGCCCATGGTAATGCGTTTATCACGCAGTGCTACCTGAATTTCAGGGGGGAGCTTGAGCAAACGCAGGTAATTATTAACGGTTGTGCGGTTTTTGCCTACCCTTTCGCCCAATTGCTCTTGTCGCAGGTCACATTCCGAAATAAGGCGTTGGTAGCTCAATGCAATTTCAATAGCATTCAGGTTTTCCCTTTGAATGTTCTCTATCAGTGCCATTTCCAGCATCTGCTGGTCGTTGGCTGTACGAATGTAAGCTGGAATTTGGGTAAGTCCGGCAATTTTAGAAGCTTGCACCCGGCGCTCACCAGAGATAAGCTGGTAGTGGCTGTCGCCCATAGCCCGCACCGTAATCGGCTGGATGATTCCCTGGGTTTTGATAGAGTCGGCCAGCTCTTCCAGGGCTTCTTTATCAAAATTAGTCCGTGGCTGAAAAGGGTTTACATCAATTTTTTGTAGGGAAATATTGCTGATATTGCTTACAACCGCTTTCTCCTTATCTTTTTCACCTACGTTTGAGTCATCCAACAATGCACTCAGCCCCCTTCCTAAGCTATTCTTCTTCTTACCTGTTTTCGCATTCATGATCTTTTATCCTATTCCGTTTCTTTCTAATATTTCTTTTGCCAGGTTAATATAACTGATAGATCCTTTGCTATCGGCATCATAGGCAATAGCGGGCAGCCCAAAGCTTGGCGATTCGCTCAGTCTGATATTACGAGGTACTACGGTTTTGAAAACCATGTGCTGGAAATGAGAGTTCACTTCATCAACTACCTGGTTAGAAAGCCGTAACCGTACGTCATACATTGTGAGTAAAATACCTTCTATTTCCAGATTAACATTCAAACGTGATTGAATAATTTTAATTGTGTTGAGCAGTTTTCCTAGCCCTTCCAGGGCATAATATTCACACTGCACGGGAACAATGACCGAATCGGCTGCGGTGAGGGCATTGATGGTAATAAGCCCGAGCGAAGGGGAGCAGTCGATGATGATAAAGTCATACGCGTCTTTGATAGGCAGTATCACCTCGCGCATTCTTTCTTCCCGGCTATCAAGGTTAACCATCTCAACTTCGGCACCTACCAGGTCAATGTGTGACGGTAAAAGGTACAGATAATCAATTTCTGTTTTACGGATTACAGACATGATATCCACACCATCCACCATACATTCATAAATGCTGTTTTCTACCTCTTTAGGATTGATGCCCATGCCCGAGGTAGCATTGGCTTGTGGATCGGCATCTACTACAAGAGTGTTGTATTCCAAAGCGGCAAAGCTGGCAGCCAGGTTGATGGCACTGGTAGTTTTACCAACTCCTCCTTTTTGGTTAGCAACGGCTATGATTTTGCCCATAATAAATTTAATTGTTTTGCCACCCTATATGATCTGTTTTTTAGCATGCTGTTCTCCTTCTGCAGGGTTCAAAAAAATGGGTTGCTTTTCTGGAACAGCCACAAATATATGAGATAAAATGAAACGAACACGATTTTATTTTCACTAAATATTATATGTTTCTTAATTTTCCGCCAAATATAAATTTCACATAAAAAATTTAACATGAGTTTACTTGTAGTTGGAACAGTTGCCTTTGATGCAATCGAGACACCTTTTGGAAAAGTTGATAAAATCATTGGCGGATCTGCCACCTATGTTGCCTTATCGGCTTCCTATTTTACAAAGAAAACAAATATTGTGGCCGTAGTGGGGGAAGATTTTCCCGAATCTGATATTAAGAGTTTGCAAACACATGGCGTGAATACCGAGGGGTTGCAGGTGAGGCAGGGCGAAAAGTCTTTTTTCTGGTCAGGCCGCTACCACAACGATTTAAATTCCCGCGATACGTTGGTAACTGAGTTGAACGTACTGGCAGACTTTGACCCGGTAATCCCGGAAAGTTATCAAAACTGCGAATATTTGATGTTGGGAAACCTGGCCCCCGCAGTACAAAAAACCGTGCTACAAAGGCTGGAGAAGCGCCCTAAGTTGGTTGTTATGGATACCATGAACTTCTGGATGGAACCCCAGTTTAAGGATGACCTGATGGATATGATTTCACAGGTAGATGTACTTTCGGTAAATGATGAAGAAGCCAGGCAACTATCAGGGGAATATTCATTGGTAAAAGCAGCCAAAAAAATAATGGAAATGGGCCCTAAAATTTTGGTCGTGAAGAAAGGGGAACATGGGGCGTTACTTTTTGGCGAAGATCAGATATTTTTTGCTCCTGCTTTGCCCTTAGAAGATGTTTTTGATCCCACAGGTGCCGGGGATACTTTTGCCGGTGGTTTTGTGGGTTATCTGGCCAGCACGAATGATATTTCTTTTGATAACATGAAACGAGCTGTTATTTATGGTTCGGCAATGGCTTCTTTTTGTGTAGAAAAATTTGGGCCGGAGCGTATGATGAACCTTTCGGCAAATGAAATGGAAGAACGCGTACAGGAATTTATAGATCTGGTGCAGTTTGAAATCAGTTATTCATAATTTTAGTAGTAGTAGCAGTAGGCTTTTACTGCCTACTGCTTACTGCCACTACCTACTATATATTTCAAGGCGTAGAAACCTCCTTTACTGTCAGATGTAAAATAAAAATGCACTTGATTTTACCCTAACTTTTCTTAAATTACTAGGCCAGCCCGGAAATTAAATGTACATGGCAACTACCAGAGAACTGATATATCATGAATCGACAGAGGAAATCAAAGCGTTGGAAGCGTATGTTTCTTCTTTGTTTGATCTGCTCAACCACGTGAATGATACGTTTCACTCGTTGGGCATTGGTAAGCTGGATGATATTCAGCAGTTGGAGTTGGCTATCGAGAACATAGATTTTGTAAAAGAATTGATTGTGGAAAAGGGATTTCATCATGTATTCCAGGATAGTGATTCTTTAAATGACAGTACATCCAAAAATTCAAAAAATGAGACTTTTGACCGGTTTGTAGCTGCTGTTGCACATTTTCATGATCATAAACCGGCAAAAGAGGTAGCCTGGGAGCTATTTCAATTGAAAAATGGTAAGCTGAGCGTGAATATCAAAGAGGTAGAAGCCAGAAAAGATCAGTTCAGGTATTACGTTACTGACACCTCGAAAAAAACCAAGGTAGAAGCTGTACAAAGGTTGATAGAGGCTTTGGAAGAAGCAGAGTCTTTGGATATAAAAGTGTTTGATGCCTTTACTTCCTCTGTTATTAAGAAAACCCGGAAGGGGTACGAAATTAAAGCCAACTCTTTAGAGTAAACTCTAAATCCTAATTCCAAATAAGCCATAAAACTCAAATTTGAATTTTCTAAACGTTTGGCTTTTTGAAATTTGAGAATTTAATATTGTTTAGGATTTGATATTTAAGGTTTAGGGTTTACCAAACCCCCCTCCCCCTGGTGTTTTTATCACAATGCAATCCCCTGGCAACATTTCCTTTTTATCTATGCCCGATAGTGGCTCGTTTTCACCATTTTTCCTAATGACATGCTGCTCTCCCGGTTTTCCTGCTGCTCCACCTTCCAATCCATAAGGGGCATATTTTCGGTGTTGGGACAATAAAGTGAGGGAAACAGGTTCCTGAAATGTGATTTTCCGTACAATTCCATTTCCGCCATGCCATTGTCCTTTTCCCTCTGAATTTTTTCTGATTGAAAATTCATCCAGCCTAACCGGATACCGAAACTCAAAAATCTCAGGGTCGGTAATGCGGGTATTGGTCATGTGCTGGTGTACGGCATGGGCACCGTGAAACCCTTCTCCAGCACCGGTGCCACCCCCGATAGTTTCGTAATAACCAAATGTTTGATTGCCAAAAAGCAGGTTATTCATAGTACCCTGACTACAAGCTGCCATGTTCAGGGCCTTGAGCAGGGTATCAACCAAACGTTGACTGGTTTCGGTATTGCCGCCCACCACAGCCGGACAACCCGAAAATTCTTCTGGAAAATGAGGGTTAAGTATGCCAGGGGGGAGGTGTAATTGAACAGCCTGCATCATACCTTCATTGAGAGGTATATTTTGGTTTATTAATAGACGAAGTACATACATAAGTGCTGAGTTGACAATGGCGGGCGTTGCGTTGAGGTTACCTGGGTGTACCTTCCCGCTGTCGGTAAAGTCAAATGATATTTTCTGCCTTGTAACTTCAATTTTAACAGCAAGTGGAGTGTCATCATCTAAGTATTCCGTGGCAGGGTACGTACCCTCCTTCATACTTTCCAAACTTTCTTGCAGGCATTGTTGGGCATGCTCTTTAATTGCCTGCATGTAATTTTGCACTGGCCTATGCCCAAAGTTCTCACAAAGCTGTGTTAATGAATTTACGCCCAGGCGGATGGCAGCCAATGCCCCGTTCAGGTCGGCAAGGTTTTCTTCCAAAGCCCGGGTAGGGTAGGGGGCTTGTGTCAGTATCTCTTTGATTTGCTCCCATTGTGGTACGCCTTCTTTTACCAGGTAGGTTGGATATATGACTACACCTTCTTCTGTCAGATTTGCAGCATCAGGTGGCATGGAACCTGGCCGTTTTCCGCCCACTTCCGCATGATGTGCCCGGTTGGCAACATAACCTGCCAAAACGTTTTCATTGGTAAAAACAGGGGCAAAAAGGGTAATATCCGGCAAATGCGAGCCCCCAAATGCCGGATGATTGGTAATAATTACATCATTGGGATGCAAAGGCAGCTTCGCTTTCACTGCCCGCACGCACATGCCCAAACTGCCCAAGTGTACGGGAATATGTGGGGCATTTACCACCAAATATCCGTCGGCATCCAGCAGGGCGCAGGAAAAGTCGAGACGCTCTTTTACATTTACTGAGAAAGAAACACGTTCCAGTAAGGCACCCATTTCTTCTGCAATGGCCGTAAACCGATTGGTAAAAAGCTCTAATTGAATTTCTTTGGAATGAGTAATTGCTTCAGAAGTTGATACACTTTCTATTCTTTGTTTAAGAAGGGCATTATTGAATTCATCCAAAGAAAACGCCCAGCCCACATCAACACATACGGTGCAATGATTGCTCAGTATCAGGGCAGGCCCGTTAAGATGGGCACCCGGGGCTAGTGCTTCCCAAAAATATACCGGGATTTCTTTCCATTGTCCATTTGCAAAACCCCGGGTTGTTTTCTTGGCCTCTGGAATATAACTGTCAGTTGAAGTTTTGGAGGGTTTTACCCCCGGTGGGGTAGATGACATGATGACTTTCAACGATTCCACTTCAATATCCCGGTTTTCCACCCAGTGCCCGAACAGGTTTTCATATTTATCCCGAAAGTCCTCAAGTACACTTTCGGTACCATGGTAATCTATCTCCAATGCAGATTCCTGTCCCTGAAAGCGAAGGAATAGTTTGATAGCGCGTAATGTGATGTCCTTATCTTCAAAACCTTCTTCTTGTAATTGTCTGTATGCTTCTTTTTTCAGCCTTTCTATGGTTTCTTCCAAACCGGGTTTTGCCTGATGCCAGGAAGCCAGTACCTGCTGGTTGGCAAACCGCTCAACAACCGCCTGTCCCATACCATAAGCAGACAGCAAGCCTGCGTCATAAGGAACAATTACTTTTTTCATATCCAAAAGCCGGGCTACCTGGCAGGCATGTTGCCCGCCGGCCCCGCCAAAAGCGAGCAGGGCATAATCTTTAGGGTCATATCCTTTTCTTACAGAAATTTTCCGGATGGCTTCGGCCATTTTTTCATTGGCAATGGCTACAAACCCTGAAAGTAGTTCTTCATCCTGATATGATTTTCCGGTTTTTTTGGAAATTTCTTTTTTGAGGTTATCCAGTGCAGCCTGTGCTTCTTCCTGGTAAATAGGTATCCCAAATTTGTCTTCGGTTATTCTGCCCAGCAGCAGGTTTACATCGGTAATGGCAAGAGCGCCCCCAAAACCATAACAGGCAGGGCCCGGCTGAGCTCCCGCACTTTCGGGGCCTACCGTAAGTTTATGCCCGTCAAAATAACAGAGGGAGCCTCCACCCGCAGCCACGGTTTCAATAGATATGGAAGGAAGGAGCAGGTTTGCACCCCCAATTTGTGTTTCGTAACGGTAATCAGGAGCACTGTCGTACCGGGCCACATCGGTGCTTGTACCGCCCATGTCCAGGGTAAGGAGTTTCGGCACTTCGGTGTAGGCACCCATTTGGCGGGCAATGCTGGCAGCCCCCACTACGCCACCTGCCGGGCCACTCAGCAGACTATCTTTTGGATTGTACAAATTTGCATCTACCAGGCCCCCGGCACTGGTCATTACTTTGAGGCTTCCTTCTGGTAATTTGCTTTTCACCTGTTGTAAATATTTATCAATAACCGGGGATAAATAAGCATTGACCACTGCGGTTTCAGCCCTGGGAAGTATTTTGATAGAAGAAGCCAATTCAGCAGAACAGGAAACATATTGTACTCCCTTTTCCTGTAATGCTGACTTTAGTTTTTGCTCATGTGTATCATTTTGATAGCTGTGCAAGGTAGCCACTGCCACAGCTTCTGTATTTGAGTTTATTATCGTTGTAACTGCTTGGTTTACTGCCTCCTCATGAAGCGCAGTCCCCACTTTCCCTTTGGCATCAAGCCTTTCATCAATTTCAATCACATCTGCGTAAAATGGCGGGGTTTTTTCCACATTGAGCGAAAAAATATGCGGACGCTGTTGAGAACCTATTTCCAATAAATCGGCAAAGCCTTTGGTAACAACCAGCGTTACTTTAGCCCCTTTTCTCTCAAGCATGGCATTGGTTCCTTTGGTAGAACCCAGCCTTATACGAATGGGTGGGAAGGCATCTTGCAAACCGGTGGAGGTGAGCATACGGGCGGCCAGGATGGGTGCTTCCTCATGGGCTGTTATTTCAAAAGAAGCGCCAGATAAATCCGCTTCAAAGGGAAGTGAATCCAATGTAATTAAGCCTTCCTGAAGTTGGGTAGCCGTGATTTTTACAGGAGGGAAATCTTTATTTAACAGGCTAAGCTGGTATCCGGCAAAAATATCCTGTACGTTATCGCCCCATTGGCAATGTACACGAAGTGTAGATTTATCAACGGTACGGATGATTTTTCCCCGCAATACACCACTGCTCAATACTTTGGTACGGTGCAGTTTGTCGGTGGGGTCATAAGCCAGGCAGTCGGTAAAGGTACCGCCGGTATCTGCCCAGATTTGCCATGATGCGTCTTGATGCTTCATAACCGTCAAATATAACGGATATTTCCCTGATTCATAAATATGATATTTTGATAATAATATTATTAAAGTAATATAAAATATAAATAAAATATAATTTTAATTTATATGGAATATACTTTTGTTCAGGTGTTCATAAAAAATTAAGAAAAATGAAAAAGTACGTATCCAACAAATTACTGATTTTAATTTTTGGCACTTCCCTGATGGTGGGTGCCTGCTCGAAAGAAGATGAAGGGGAGGTAAAACCCGAAGGGACAGACCTTGAAGAAGTAAGCCTGAGCCTGGCTGAAGAAAGCGTCAACAATGCCATAGAAGTTCCACAGGGCATGAGTAGCTCTGATAATGAATATGCCCAAATGGCTGTAGGGTATGTCAATATGGTAAATACCGTAGGGTCTTACTTTACCTATTTCAAGCCACCTGCCGGAGCCGAACAATCAAACCAGCCGATTTCCCCGTCCAATGCACGTATGGGTGCTGCCAACAAAGAATATTTAGTGTACAAATGGACGCATCAGGATATTACCGTTGCATATCAGCTTTCTGATGAAGGCGATAAATACGTTTGGGAGATATTCTGGAAGCAAGGGGATGAAGGTTTCAAAAAATATGTGTATGCCGAGGAAAATAAAACTGCAAAACAAGGAATGATGAAAGTGTACAACATATTTGAGGGTAAAAATGAAGAATTATATATCTTTTCTTGGGATAAAAAAGAAAATGGCGCCCTTGTTATGACCGGTAGCTTTCCGGCCGGAGGATTTTCATACACGGTGAGTGTAAACCCAGATGCTTCTGGAGATGTTGTATATTATGAAAGTGATAAAAAATTATATGCCATGACCTGGACCAGCAAAGGTGATGGTACCTGGACTGCTTATGAAGACGGAAAAAAATCTTTTGAAGGAACCTGGCAGGCAGCCTCTTAAGTAGTTTTTCAAAAAATTTGCTATAGCGTAATAAATGAGCCTCCTACCCTTGTAACTGCAAGGTAGGAGGTTTTTTTTAAGTGTAAGCCCATATCCTGTTTTTGCTCATTTTATTCGGGAAATAGTCTGCTTTTTATTATATTTATAATTATTCTTTGAAAAACAATATTTACCATGAAAATACTGCACATCAGTTTACCTCTTCTCCTGTCGTTTTTTGCTGCTTTCATCAATACAAATGCACAAGACCTGACTGACAGGGATTGGATGGACAACAAAAAAATGGGGGCTCTTTTGCGCAGCAATTCTGCAGAAGTAAAAGGCATTCCCGGCCAATGGGAATGTTATGTGGCAAACCGTACCGTATTCGTTATTACTGATGATGCCCATAACCGCATGCGCATCATATCTCCGGTGATTGAGCATGACGAACTGAGTGATGAACAGCTCACCTTACTTTTAGAAGCTAATTTTGACAGGGCGCTGGACGCAAAGTATAGTGTTTTCAACGGGCTGGTTTGGGCCTCTTACACCCATCCACTCAAGGAACTCACTGACCAACAGCTTGTTGACGCATTGCACCAGGTAGTCAACCTGGTGAATAACTTTGGAACAACTTTTAGCAGTACTGATTTGGTTTTTGGCGGTGAGCCTAAATAGCCATGAGCGAACTTTTTTTACACTTGAAATAGGTAGCTTTAGCTTAGACTAGCTTTTTTTATTTTATCTTATTACGAATTTATTCGTAATAAATTTGGATTCCTGAAAAGCTTTGCTTAATGTTGTATTACGAACTTTTTCGTAATAAACTAATAATATGGAATCTAATCAACCTATCAAACCATCAGACTCAGAGTTGCAGATTTTACAGGTTCTTTGGCAACAAGGGCCCAGCACTGTAAAAGCAGTAAATGAGCAACTCAGCAAAACGAAGCCCACCGGTTACACTACTACCTTAAAATTCATGCAAATCATGTATGAAAAAGGTTTGCTGACCCGCACCTCAAAAGGTGCCAAAGGCCGGTCTCACATTTATTATGCCGCGGTAAAAGAAGCCCAGGTCAGCCATAACCTGCTCAACAATTTTGTAGATCGGGTTTTTCAAGGCTCGGTATCAAAACTGGTGATGCGGGCACTGGGTAATACCAAAACTTCCCCCGAAGAAATTGAGCAAATCAGGGCTTATTTAGATAAAATTGAAAAAGACAACCCATCATGAAAAACCTAATCGACCCCTTAATTTATTATCCGGGCACTGAGGCTTTTGGCCTTACCCTTTTACACTCTTTGTGGCAAGGCTTGCTTGTAGCAGTTATTTTGTTTGTTGCACTCCGGTTTGTGAAAAAATCATCCCAACTACGCTACCTGTTGGGGTGTGGGGCATTGGCTGCTGTATTACTGGCTTTCGGGTATACCTTTTATCTGAATTATACGGCACTTGCACCCCAAACCGGGATAAACGCCGGGCTGTCTCCTTCCAGTTACTCATTAGATATAGCCACCCTTTCACAATTTTCGGCTGCATCCCCCGATAGTGGTTTTTCTTTTGAAACATTCTATGCATTGGTAAGTGCCTGGATAGGAAAATATGCTCATTTCATCTTTTTTCTGTGGTTAGCAGGCTTTCTCGGGTTTGCAACCCGGCTCGGGTTTGGGCTGTATTTTGCAAAGAAACTAAAAAATGCGGGCGAAATGCCTGCCAAACAATGGCTGCAAAAGCTTGATGATTTTAAACAGAGACTGGGAATTCACCATAATGTTCACCTGCTGGTTTCTAAAGAAGTAGAAACACCACTTACCATTGGTTGGCTCAGGCCGGTAATATTATTGCCCATTGGCATGCTTACCCAACTGCCTTACGAGCACCTGGAAAGTATTTTGCTGCACGAGCTGGCGCACATCAAACGGCAAGATTACCTGGTGAATTTGCTGCAATCTGCGGCGGAGACTCTGCTGTTTTTCAATCCGGCCTACTGGTACATTGCTGGCATCATTGAGCAAGAGCGTGAAAATGCCTGTGATGATATGGCCGTGCAAATTATTCAAAAACCAGCCGTATATGCCCGTGCACTTTCCAATGTGGCTTTGCTTTCCCAAACAGACAATATACTTTCTGCCACTACTTTGGGGGCTAACCAGGGAAAGCTTTCTGATAGGATAAAAAGAATTCTTAGGTCAACGGCGGAGTTTCAAAATTTACAAAAAAGTGAAAGAGCAAAATGGTATATTTTTCCTGTGTTAGCCATCATTTTTTTGGTAGGAATTACCATTGCTGCTGATGTGAAAGGCAACGAACCACAGACTTCCCAACTTGAGCAAAATGTAAAGCCTCAGGAAATAGATACAACGGTGAACGTTTCATTGGACATGGAAGAAAACATAAACCTTGACATTGATAAAGATTTAGACCTTGATATTCATCTTGATTTAGATATTGAAGCACAGGAAAGCAGCATGCAATTAGATTCTTCTTCCTTGTACAACTTTTTACAAAGCCAATGGGAAACCATCAAAAAAAGTAAGGAAGCAATGGGAGAGGAAGTGCCAGAAAATGATTTACTGAGCGAGAAAACCCTGTATATTGTAGACGGTATAGCCCGCGACCCCAGAGACATACGGCCTCCATTTGATTACACCACAAGCATACCTCATACCATAATGTGGGCGGCCATGCAATTTTTTGATTTCACGGATATTGAAGACAGTTATGCTGCGTTCCGAAAAAAATTTCCTGGAAATTATAAGACTGTGGTAATACTTACCTCCAGAATGTCAAAAGATGAGCCATTTACCGTAAGAGGTCGGGTATTTGACAGCGAAACCAAAACCCCGCTTGCAGGCACTAAAGTTTTATTGAAAGGAGAATCTACTGGTACGGTTACCGATGCTGGTGGTAATTACAGCTTGCGGGTGCCTGATGCTGATGCCTGGCTGTCATTTACCCCGCAGGGAAAAGGTTACCGTACTATCCATCGACCTGTGAAATGGAATTGGAAAAGTAATATGGACGTTTATGCAAGGCACTATTCTTTTAATTCCCTGAAAAAGATACCTGAAGTTGATATCAATAATAGTTATGGTAACTCTCAAAAGAAACAGCTTAGTAACCAAGAAGCCTTAATCAGCAGCGATACCGGAACCATCAAAGGTAAAGCCAGCGGCATTGTTTTAAGCATTGATAAAAATGCAAAAGGCCACCCTTTATTTTTCGTGGATGGATCAGAGGTAAGCCAGGAAGATTTAAATAAATTGGATCCTGAAAGCCTTAGAGAAGTGGAAGTGCTCAAAGGGGAAAAAGCGATTGACCGTTATGGTGAAAGAGGGAAGAATGGAGTGGTATTGATAACCACCAAAGCTCAGATTGAAGCCAAAAAAGAAGCTATTGTCCCTGAAGAAGGCCCTGAGCAATCCCTTTACATTATAGATGGAAAACGCAGTAGCTATGATAAATTTTCAAAACTTTCTCCCCACAACATACAATCTGTCAGTGTTATCAAAGGAAAGCAGACAGAAGAAATGTATGGGGAAGAAGGGAGAAATGGGGTGATTATCGTTGTTACGAAACAAACGCAAAATGAGGTGAATGATAAGCTAACCGGACAACTTAAAATTCGAGAAAAAGAGAACGAGGAAGAAAGTAGTTCTGTAATACAGCTTCGGGGGCCTTCTGGTGAGAGAGCCTTGTTCCTGTTAGACGGGGAGAAAACGGAGTATTCTGCCCTTCAACCAGATGAACTGCAATCCATAACTGTAATCAAAGGTGCTGATGCGGCAAAGTATATCACACAATTTCCCGGGGATTATGATGCGGTGATTCTCGCCACTTCCAAGAGTAAATCCGGGACGGAAAAAAGAGGAGGGGTAAAAGAAGATAACCTCAGTATTTTTCCTAATCCTTCAGATAATATTTTTACCATTCGTTTAGATATTATGGCAGAATCCCGCGTACAAGCAACTGTCATGGATGAGGTGGGGCAAATTGTTGAAGAAATTGCCGATAAAATATTAGTGCAAGGCCAGCATGAACTCCAGTGGGATGCGGGTACTCAAAAGCCTGGCCTGTACCGCATCAGGATTATCCAAAATGGTGAAACAACTTACCGTAATGTGATCGTGAAATAGTAGTTGAATATTTATTGTCTGAACCTGGATTTTCAGGATGACAAGAAAAATCGGATACTAGTATCCTGATATCTTATCAACATCCAGTTAATCCAGGTTCAGACAGTTTTTAGTGGCCCAACTTGTAATATTACATAATATCCTCCCCCTTCATCTGCGCTAAAAAGCTTACCAAATCCCTGATTTCTTTTTTGGACAGGAAGTTTTTCATATTGGGCATGCTGGAAGGAGCATTGGTCTGCTTCACAATTTCAGATTTTTGTATCACCGTTTCGGGCTGGTCACCTACTTTGAGTACCAGCTCGGTATCGTTCTCTTCCTGAACGGTGCCGCTCAAAGTATTTCCGTCTTCCAGCTCTATGGTAACAATGCCATAGCCCGGGGCAATGCGCGCGCTTGGGTCAATCAGGGCTTCCAGGATTTGCTGGCGGCTCAGTCTGTCGCCAATGCCATTGAGGCGAGGACCTACATTGCTGCCATAATCATCAATGGCATGGCAGCGCATACATTGTGCCGCCTGGTTCCGGAACATAATGGTTCTTGCCTTATCGGGGTCGCCACCATATAACAAACCCTGATCAGCAGCAGCCAGCTCGTCTTCAGAAAAGTTAGCCTGAATGCCTTCCAGTTTGTTTTTCAGTTCAGCAGAATGCGTGCTGTCCACGGCTTCTTCCAGCTCCAGGAATATTTCCGGAGGCAGGCTTTTGTTTTCCATTTTTGTGAGCAGCACATCAAAAGTTGCCTGTGTGTTTTCTGCCGGAAGCATGCCAAGTGTTAACAAAGCAGCTTGTTTTTCTTCGGTTGTCCGCTTTTCAATCACTTCAGATAGTAAGGAAACCATGAAATCGTTGGGCAGAT
Source organism: Cyclobacteriaceae bacterium (assembly GCA_965230065.1). GTDB lineage: Bacteria > Bacteroidota > Bacteroidia > Cytophagales > Cyclobacteriaceae. The sequence continues at coordinate 4,225,081 of OZ245942.1, forward strand.
CCGTTTTGTTCAACAGGTCAAGGCCGGCTACGCGTACACTTTTTTCACGGTCAGAAAGGGCTTGTTCAATGGCCTGGTCTATTTGCTCGTCTTCCATGGCTGCCAAAGCTTGCAGAGCTTGTATTCGTACTTCGGGGGCACGGTCATTTTTCAGTCTTGCAAATAGCTGAGGAGAAGCTTCTTCAATCCTGAGTTTGCCCATGGCTTTCACCGCACTCAATCGCAAATCTTTTTCCCTATGAGAAGATAAGCGGATGAGAGGGGCAGTACCTACCTCAATTAATTCAGAAGGGTTGCGTTCAATCAGCCCACGGTACCGCCCATCTACCCGGTCCAGTACAGAAGGCTTCGCCCAGGTACTGAGTGCGTCAATGGCTTCAGCCCGCATTTCAACCGGAGCGCCTTCACGCATGGCATAGTCTATCAGGTTTTGCATGGCTTCTTCATTGCCTACCCGCAGGTTGGCATTGATGGAACGGCGGATGAGTGGCTCCTGGGTAAAACGAGGATTTCTCAATACATCACCCAAAGCAGGCAGGGCAGGCTCAATAGAAAAGTCGTCGTTAATGGCCCGGGCAGCTTCTGTAACAATATATTCGTCCTCATCCTTCAGGAAGTTAGCGATACCAGGGTGACTCATACGACGCAAAGCCAGTACAGCACCCATACGCACAGCACGGGAAGGATGATCGGATAAAGCAACCACTGGATCAGCTTTTCCTATCCTGGCCAAAGCCAGGCTGGTGGCATGGCGGAGGTAGGCATCTTCATCATTATTCGCTTCAATTACAGCAATAATATCATCAATAGCTGGTTCATATTCAATTCTTCCCAAAGCCTCGGCAGCGAAGAAACGGGCACGGATGTAATCGTCTTGCAACAAGGGCATTATAGCCTCACCAGCTTCTGCGTACCGAACATCACCCAGCCATTTGGCAGCCTGTGCCCTGATTTCAGGGTCGTTGTCCTGTAACAAGGGAAGCAATGCCTGTGCATATTTTGAGTCCTGCCGGGCCAGTTGGCTAATGCCCCAAATACCATGAATACGGGCGAGTTGATGGGCTGTTTGCTCAATACTTTGTTGGAAAATTGCTGCGCCTTCTTCTCCTCTTTTGGCGAGTTCAAACTGTGCTTTTTGCCGTACCCGCATGTCAGGGTTTTTCAGGATTTCGCCCAGTTTACTACTTTCATACTGGGTAAAGTCATCAGCCAGTAAAGCTTTGGTTTGTTGGCGTTCCGTCCAGGAAGCCCCGGCGGGGTCGTCCAGTTTCCAGATGCGGCCATAGTCTTTGGTATTCCAGCCTTCTATCCAGTCGCCTAAATACATGGCGCCATCCGGGCCGAAATCAATCCCTGTTGCCAGCACATTGCCTAAAATCTTTTCATGTTCGCCCAGCTCAAAGGTGGCGCCTTTCGGATTCAGTTTAAAAGCATGAACACCTGAGCGGGCCGGGTTGCCCACAAACTCTACAATAAAGAATGTGTTTTTCCATTTCGGGCTAAGGGCAGTACCCGGGTTGTACAACATGCCGGTGGGGCCATTCACGAAGTTGATAATACAAGGTGTGATGTAGGCAGCCTGTCCTTCAAACCTGGGCTTGTACAAACCTTCATCCATCCACACCTTGTATGCATTGTTATCAGGGTCGCGGTATTTGCCAAACTGCCAGTTGATGCGCCAGCCGGTATCCGAGCCGTTTACGATATACACCAGCCGTTCGCTTTCGCCCCGGTGGTCTCCGTCGTTATCTTGGCTGATGAGGTTGCCGTATTCATCAAATACAAACTCGTGGGTATTGCGCACGCCCATGGCATAAACTTCAAAATCGCTTCCGTCTGGATTGGACCTTACGATTACACCCCGGTTAGGGTATTTCCACTCTTTGCCGTCGGGGCCTTTGCCATTGAAGCCAATATCGCCAATGCCCCAATATATCTTACCATCCGGTCCCATTTCCAGGCCAGACATGCCGTGCCCACCGAAACCGATATGTATACCATAACCATGAGAAATAGAAGTTTTTTCGTCGGCAATGCCATCCCCGTTTTTATCTTTAATCCGCCACATGTCGGGACCTACGCCCACAAATAAGTCATCTTCGTGGCTTAATAATGCTCCGGCCACATCGGTTACTTCATCGTTAAAGTCATCTACCATGAGTTGGGAGAAGTCTGCCACGCCATCGCCGTTGGTATCTTCCAGTCGGTATACGTTTTCTTTTTCTACCGTCATGTCGCGCCAGTCGTGCGAACCATCGCCGTTGAGGTCTGCCAGCCATTCATTTTTATCACTGTTTTCGGGTGATAAAGTTTTGTGCAGAAAAGCCCGTTTATCTTCTATGGTTTGCAGTTGGATAGATTCAATTTCCCAATCCTGATGCCCGCGGATGTCGAACTCCGAGTTTTTCGGGCGATTGGTGCGGGTATAATATACGCGTCCCTGGTCATCAATATCCAGGGCGATGGGGTCGGCTACCAGGGAGTCTATGCCCCAGAGTTTGAGGGTAAGTCCTTCGGCCAGTTCGGGAGTAACGGTAGCACCGATAGAATCTGCCAGTGCGACCGCCCTTTCGGGGTTCATTTTATTGATTCGTAAATCTACCGGGGGAGATTGCTGGCATCCGCAGATACAAAAAACAGCAAGGAAAGTAGATATCCAGACGGGCTGTAAAATTTTCAATTTTGTCATTAAAGTTGCTTTTAATTTCAAGGGATTCATTCAGAATAGCCCCAAAAATATCATTTATTTCAATGGTTTCAGCACAATTTCCTCAGAAATTATGATATGATAGGGTAGAAGGGGGAGCGGTTAAACGTGTATGGGGCTGTATTAAAAAGTTTGAGGTGATGTTACTGATGATTAACCCAATTCTTTCTATTGCGGGCTGTGAACAAAGCCAGTACTCACTGTCGGCCGTCAGCCTTCTATGCAATATTTCAATAAACCCACTCATCAAAGAAAAAATCTAAATCTCTTCCGGCCACCTCTTCTATGGTATTTTGGAACTCCAGTGTTGTCACCGATTTATCAAAGTACTTCATACTGTAATGTCTAATGCCGCTCCAAAATATCTGGTCCCCAATTTCTTTTCTTAGTAGATGTAATACATAAGCTCCTTTAAAGTAAACAATGTTTCGGTCGTCCCTTGAAGGATTTGACCAATCTTCAAAAACTAATGGCTTATCCTTATTTCGGTTTTTGATATCTTGATAAACGTTGAAATACGAGTTTATATCAGAATTATATTTTTCCTTGCCAAACCGGTATTCGTTATAGGCGGCAGACATATAGGTCACTATTGCTTCATTTAGCCAAAAGTGGTTCCAGTTTTTACAGGTAACCCGATTACCCCACCATTGATGTGCCAGTTCATGCGATATTAGGTTTGTTTCTGTGCTGTCCTCTAAAACAAGTTTTCCATAGGTTTCCTTTAGTATGGAAAAGCCAGACATTTCCTGATAATGATTTCCTATAAGAATTTGTGAATAAGTAGGTTGTCCATAGTCAATTCCTGACTTTTCCTCAAAAAAAGAGAGCATTTTTGCAGATTCCCTGAATATTTTTTTTAGTTCAATGAGTGAATAATTGCTGGCATAGTTGATAATTTTCGTTTTGTCAGTAGAAATTTCGAGCTTATCAAAGTTACCAATCACAAATCCATATGTATAGGCAGGAGACTCATAACTTTGACTCCACTGATACAAAACTTTTCCAGCTTTCTCTTCCCTTTTTATTAACCGGCCATTGGCAATGCAATCTTTTCCTTTAGGAGTGATGATATTCATATTAATTTTAGCTCTATCATGAGGAGCATTATGGCAAACCATCCAATGATCGGTAAAATAAACCGTATAGGCTTGTCCAGGTTCCGTACTGAACAATAGCCCTCTGCTTGGGTTCCCATGATAGCTAATGGAGATTTCGTTTTCAAGTTCTCTTTTTTCTGTAAGTTCAATTATTAAGTCATTATCTTTTTTTCTATAGGTATTAACATTGCTGCCAGTAACCTGATCAATTTGAAGATTCCCTGAATTAAGGGATATTGAATTTTCACCCGGCCCAAGTTGGAATTTAATTACCACAGAACCTGTGATATATTTATTAGCAATATCAGGCTCTATGGTAAGATTATAGCTTAAAATATTTAGTTGTGATCCGTAAGAATAAGATTCTTGAACTAAGAACCCCAGTAGCGTAAAAATAAGAACCAATCTTTGTATGTACATTTCTTTATTGTATTACACTGTAAAAGAGATAACTTCTGAATAAGGAGCATTTATGCATTTTATTTACTTCATTAAACAAGTGACAATATAAGGTTTCTCTGAAATTATTGACAACCGGTTCAAAATAATGCCTGCTTCAGAGCCGGGCCTCCTGCATAGGAATCCTGCCCAAGGCGAACAAGTCCTGGTATTTATCGGAGGGTGGTTGGGAATTGCATTGATATCGATAACGCTTACTATAACCGATGGCCTTGCCAGCGGCTGTGCATTGCGTGGTGCGATAATGCCAGGCTTACATTTCTCTTTTAATAAATGTTGTTGAACCCTGATCTAACTCAATCATAAACCCTCCACTTGAATTTAATTTCTGTATTGCTTGAAGATTTTCAGAAATTACATCTATCAAAATGGAGGTAGATATATTTACATGAATAGTTTCGATTTCTAATGATCTGAGATGTTTTACTATTTTGTAAGAAATATGAACATCACAGAGAAACTTCATTATGCTTGGTATACCCACCATCATGACAAAAAACGGAGGGAAGCTGCCGAAGAAGTGATTGCCTGTATTGATAAGTATGGATATAAACTGTACAGCCTCAATTACGGTGCAGAAACGGCCGCCCTGAAAAACCTTGCGCATGACCTGCAAACAGACCCTGTGTGCATGGATGCTATTCAGGAGCTGCAACTGAAAGATGTGGTGAACGAAATGAAAAATGCCAATGTGCAGTTTGAGAAGCTGTTTATCGAGAGACTTTCGGCATTGAGCCAGGAAGTAATAAAAAGCACCAAAGAACGCATAAAAAGTACTACCGAGGCTTACCGCACGCTGGTGCAGCATGTAGATGCCCACGCTACCCTGGCACCCTCTGAAGTATATGATGCCTTCACCAGTCACCTGAATGAGAATATTGAGCATTTTAACCAGGTGGTGGAAAGAAGGAAAAACGGGCAGGAAGCTGAAGTGGATGAAGCTGTTTCTGGTGGACAGGAAGAGGTAACCGCTGAGTAGTCCTTGGTTGATTAGTCCATAGTAGGGTAGTCCATAGTCCACAGTGCATACTGAAGTCTGTGGACTATGGACTAAAAACTAGAAACTTTCAACTAATTTTCTCCTTCCAGCATATTCTCCAACAGGAAGTATTGAGTGGCTTCGTGGTCGGGGTAGCGGAAGATGTCGTAGTCTCCGTCTTTGTCATAGTCGGCTACTTGTCCGTTATAGATGCCATCTTCTGTTAATACCATGGGCACCCAGGTTTGGTAGTTGTCTTCGCTTAATAATACGTAAACCCCATAGTTTTCGAAGCCCAGGTTAACGGCCCGGCCTTTGTTGATGCCTGCGAGCACGTCGTAATCGCCGTCCTGGTCAAAATCATATACCTGCAGGGTGTGGCAGGCCGGAATGCTGTCCATGATGACGTTTTCTGTCCAGGAACCGTCTTCAGCCTGTTGGTACCAGGAGAGGGGATAACCGGCACGCTCAGAATGGCTGATGAATATTTCTGATTTTCCGTTCCCGTCCAGGTCTTTCAGGTAAGCTTTGGTGCCGTTCCTTGACCAGTCGCCTTCCTGGGTATTCCATTTTTCGTCCAGGTTTTCAGTTTGCCATTCAGTGGTTAAGTCCTGGCCTGGGTTGTAAAAAATATGCGCATTGGCTACAATATCCGTAAAACCATCGCCATCTACATCGCCAATGCCCATGCCTTCGTGCAGGTTGTTATAGTTCTCAAGGTACTGTACGCGCTCCCACTTACCTTTATCTTCTTGCTGAAAAATGCTCAGGGTATTGGTATCAAATGTCAGGAGGGCAATGTCCATCTTCTGATCCTGGTTAAAGTCGGCAAAGTTTACGTCTTTTACGGCGTCGGGCACACTACCGATGGCATGGGCTTCCCAGGAAGGGTTTTCGTACCAGAACAACTCAGCCGGGGCGCCAGCATCTTCCCATTCGCCGGGGTGTTTTACGGCAAAAATGTCTACATCCCCGTCAAAGTCAATGTCGGCGCATTCCAGGTCACCGGCAGCAAACAGGCCTCCGGTGGGCGGGGCTTCGGCAATGATGTGTTTTTGCCAAATACCTTCTGCTTCGGTGCCTTCATAGTATGCCAAATAGCCTCCCGAAGCATTGTTGTTGATAAATACCAAATCGGTAATATCATCACCGTTGATTTCGGCCGGGCAATGTGCCCACCAGAACTTGGCCGAGTCGGCAATTTGCCTGCTTTGGAAGCTAAGCTCTTTGGGCGCTTCTTCGGTTGTGGTTTCAGCTTCCTGTTGTTTGCCTGGTTGACAGGCGAAAAACATTGTTAAGAATAGCAGTGGGAGTATACTGCCCTTTAGCAATTTTATATTATCCATGATGAAATTAGTTTTAGTGTTTATTATTGCGCCATAAGTGCATCCACTTGTGAAAGTCCCAGCCAGCTCCCACAATGTCCAGGTCGCCGTCACCGTCCAGGTCGGCCAGTTGGGTACCCAGGTGGTTTTCTTTGCCGGTATCTAAAATCACTTTGGTGAAATTTGCTTTCCCATCATTTTCCCAGAGTTGTAATTCCAGGTTTTCGCCTTTATGCTCAGCGGTGATGAGGTCAATATCCCCATCGTTGTCCATGTCGGCAATATCCAGGTTGTTCATAGAATATTGCTGCACGATGGTATTCCTTTTCCAGGGTTTTGTTTTGTCTTCATTTAGCTGAAACCAGAACAAATGCCCGTCGGGTTCTTTGCCCGGGTACCGCTCTTCAGCAATGATGATTTCAGCCACACCATCCCCGCTTAAGTCTGCAACTTCAACCCGGTCAATGGGATGTTCGGAGTGGCCTACCACATGGTCTTTCCAGGGAGCGTTTACGTTGCCTGGGTTTTCAAACCAAACGACGATAGAAGGTTCATCTTCACCCTTGGGCCGTCGTCCGGCAGCAAGGTCTACATCCCCGTCCCCGTCAATATCCCCGGTACCAATGCCCTCATCAGAGGTATTTGTTCCGATGAGGTGAGTATCCCACTGTTCTGTAGCCTGATTTTTTTCAGGTATGACGATGCAATAAACATCCCCATCCCCGGCGATTAACAGTTCCTCGGAGCCACCAGGAATAATCTGGGCTTTTTCAAAACCCTGGCTGTTAACGTGTGAAGTAGCCGGAACTTCCGCTACTTTCCTTCTTTTGTATTGCGTGCCTTCTTTGTTGGTGGCTTCGTACCAGTAAATATGGGGCAGGGCCTGGGCAATGATGTCGGCGAAAGGGTCACCATCTGCATCTACCGCAAAAATGGCATCGGCATTATCTTCAAGCGCGGTGCGTTTCCAGGGAGCTTCCATGCTTCCGCCCGGGTTATGGTACACGTATTTTCCTGAAACTACATCCAGGTTGCCGTCCCGGTTTACATCCCCGAAATCTAAACCGAAATAGCGCAGCCATTCAGGTTCGTCCCAGTCACCCCATTTTTGCTTGGTGCTGTCGATAGGAATATAGGTGAAATCATATTTATCCGATGCTTGGGCAAGTGCAGTTTGTGATAAACCGAAACATAGCAAAAGTAAAACAGCGGTGGTTTTTATTTTCATACTTGTTCCAGATAATATTTAAGATATTTTCTTAATCGTTATTTATTTCCAGAAGAAGGTCGCATACAAGTTACTACCTTATTTTGGATTGAAAAACTTATCCGGTTATTACTCTTGTTGCAGGGCCTTCTTGAAATATCTTCCCTGGCGGGTAGGCGTAAAATCCCAATCGCTGATGAGCATGGGCGACCATTGGGCATCAAACACCCAAACGGTATAAGAAATACCTCTTTCCGTGCAGTATTGGGTTATTGCATCTCCGTAAGACTCATCGCCAATTACGGGAACATGCGCCCCTCTTTCACCGGCTCCGGAAAAGCCAATTTCTGTTAAAATCAATGGATATTTTTCGGCTACAAAACCCCAGTCGGCAGTCCATTGAGGTACCCAGGGCTTTTTGCGTTTCATGGGGTATGGGTGGCTTACATAGGCAATGCCCTCTGCATCTATGGGGGCCGTAGCTACAGGCGTGAGGTCATAAGCCCAGTTAAACCCGGCTACAAGGGGAATCGCTTTGGCCCCATGCGCCCGCACAATGGTAATCATCTCTTCCACAATTTCTTTCCACTGCGGCCAGGTACATACACCGTATTTGCCACTGGCGGTAGTAGGTTCATTAAAAAGCTCAAAAAAGGCCACGGTTGTGTTGTCCTTAAAGTGTTCGGCCATGGTTTGCCAAAACTCAAATGTCTCCTTTTGGGTGGTTTCGTACATGGGGTGCTGATACAGGTGCGAGCGAAGGTTACCAATGCTGTGCCAGTCGATGATTACGTACATGCCCAGCTCCTGTGCCCATTCCACGCCCTGGTCGAGTAATTTCAGGTAGTTTTCCCTGCCCCGTTCCCTCCATGCACGGGGATGCACCGGAAAACGAACGATGTTGGCACCCCAGCTTTTCATGGCTTCAAAATATTCCGGGTTCCAATGCCCTTCCCTGGCTAGTTTGTCGGGGTCACTCGTATCCAGCCCTTTGAATATTACCACTTCTCCCTCTTCATTTACGAAGGTATTGCCCGATACGCTGATTTGGCTCAGGCTTGCTGAACCCTGAGGATGGGCCTTGCCTGCAAACAGGGTAATACCAGCGACCAGAAAAGTAGTAAAAAGAACTTTCATAAATAGTTATGCATTGTCCACTTCCTCTTTCAGTTTGTTGAGGCTGCTTTTGGCATCCCCAAAGAGCATCTTGGTTTTTTCACCAAAGAACAAGGGGTTTTGGATACCGGCATAGCCTGTGCTCATACTTCTCTTCAGTACTACAACTGTTTTGGCAGACTCTACGTCTATGATGGGCATGCCGTAGATAGGGCTTCCTGCATCTTCTTTGGCTGCGGGGTTTACCACATCGTTGGCACCAATTACCAAAACCACATCGGTGCTTTTTAGTTCTTTGTTGGCATCTTCCAGTTCAAGCAATTTAGGATAGGGTACGTCAGCTTCGGCCAGCAGTACGTTCATGTGCCCCGGCATACGGCCTGCCACCGGGTGAATGGCATATTTTACGTCAACCCCTTCGGCTTCCAGGAGGTGTTCCAATTCATGGCATACGTGCTGGGCCTGGGCAACGGCCAGTCCATAGCCCGGTACAATGATTACTTTTTCAGAATATTTGAGCTGAATGGCCAGGTCGTTCGGTGTTACTTCTTTCACTACTTTCTCCCGCCCATCGTCGGAACTGGAGCCGCTGCTGCTGAAGCCCCCAATAATTACATTAAAGAGCGAACGGTTCATGGCCTGGCACATGAGTACTGTAAGGATGGTACCAGATGCACCTACCAAAATGCCACCAACCAGCATTACCTGATTGCCATAGATAAGGCCAGCCAGTGCTGCCCCAATTCCGGTAAAAGAGTTGAGCAGGGAAATAACCACGGGCATATCGCCGCCTCCAATGGGTGTAACAAAAGTAACTCCATACACTAATGAGAGTGCTAATAATACCATTACCAGGTTGAAGTTGATAGACGGTAGTGCCAGAAAATACCCGGCAATGCCCAAAATGGCAACCAAGAGGAAAATATTTATCACTTTAGGCGCTGGCAGTACGAGTGAGTCACGCAGGAAACCTTCTAATTTGCCGTAGGCTACCAAACTACCCGTGAAGGAAATACTGCCTATGAACAAGGCGAAGAAGGTAGTGAGTGCCTGTCCGTTCAGCAGGGACGTATTTTCGGGATAGTTCATAAATTCTACGAGGGCAATGAGCATAGAACAGGCCCCGCCCAGTCCGTTGAAAAGGGAAACCATCTCGGGCATGGCGGTCATTTTTACCTTTTTTGCCACAATGTAACCAACGATACCACCTACCAGAAAACCGGCCCCAATCCAACCGTAGTTGTTATTGGTGGTTTCCACGGGGTAAAATAATGTTACGATAATGCCCAGCCCCATGCCGGCAGCGGCCATGAGGTTTCCATTCCGGGCAGTGTCAGGGCTACTCAGTTTTTTCAGCCCAATGATAAACAGCACAATGCTGATGAGGTATATGAAGTCGATTGTAGTTACCAAAGCAGAAAGTAGTTTATAGTTTAATGTTAACAGACAGACCGAAGACCGAAGAAAAAAACTCCGGTCTTCCGACTTTACTTTTTCTTCTTCTTAAACATATCCAGCATGCGGTTGGTAACGGCAAAACCGCCCACAACATTCACCATGCCCAGGGCAATGCCAAGAAATCCAAGTGTGAGGATAAGGTAATCGTCCGGGGCAGCCTGGCGGATTAGGAGAACGGCACCGATCACCACCACTCCACTGATGGCATTGGCCCCCGACATCAGGGGCGTATGCAATACCGTGGGTACATTAGAGATGACTTCTATGCCAAGAAACACGGCGAAAGTCAGGATGTAGATCATCAGCAAATTATCGCTGATAAAATGTAAAATAGTTTCCATAATTAGTTGTTGTATAAGTTTTCACCTTCGTGCGTAACGCAGGTTGATTTGATCATATCGTTGTCAAAATCCAGGTTCAGTTGGCCTTCGTTCAGGAGAACCTTTAGGAAATTGAAAATATTCCGGCTGTACAACTGGCTGGCATGCATGGGCATTTTAGATTCCAGGTGGGAGTCGCCAATAATTGTAACTTCGTGACGGACAATGGTTTTGTCATTTTCGGTTAGCTCGCAGTTTCCACCTCCGGCAGCGGCCAAATCTACAATTACACTGCCCGGTTTCATTTCCTCTACCATTTCTTTCGTTACCAAAATGGGTGCTTTTTTACCCCGCAGCAAAGCCGTAGATATCACCACATCTGCTTTGACGATTTTTTCCCGTATAAGCTCACGCTGTTTTTGTTTGTATTCTTCGGTTTGTTCTACGGCATAGCCTCCGGCGGCTTTATCATCTTTTGCCCCTTCCACTTCTACAAACTTGGCCCCCAGGCTTTGCACTTCTTCTTTGGCAGCCAGTCGGGTATCAAAAGCTTCTACAACAGAACCCAAACGCTTGGCTGTGGCAACGGCTTGCAAACCGGCCACGCCTGCGCCCAAAATCAGCACTTTGGCAGGTGGTATTGTACCGGCAGCGGTAGAAAGCATGGGGAAATACCGGGGCAAATGGGTAGCTGCTTCCAGCACTGCCCTGTAACCCGAAAGAGAGGCCATAGACGATAACACATCTTTGTCCTGGGCTATGGTAGACCGGGGCATCATGTCCATGCTGAATGCCGTAATTCCATATTGGCTCAGCTCTTCACCGATTTTCGGATTGGCAAAAGGCTGGAAAGAAGAAATAAGCGCAGCACCTTTTGATAGTTTTTTGAGTACCCCTGCATCGGGTGGATAGACTTTGATGAGTAGCTCAGATTGCTGGAGGACTGCATCCCTGTCAGTAACAGTGGCACCGGCTTCTGTAAAATCTTCATCGGAAAAAAAAGAACCTTTCCCGGCTCCTTTTTCTACCAGTATTTCATTGTGGTCAGTGAGTTTCTGTACGGTTTCAGGGATGAGTGCTATACGAGCATCTTCTGATTCGGTAATTATTCCAATACGCATTTGCTGGTTAGGTTGTGCTTCTGATATGAAACTATGGTTCTAATTCCAGCGCAAACTTATGCCATAGGAGGGTTGTTTTGCAAGATTTTCTCGTTTTATTTGATTCCATCATGTTTCCACCTAATTTTGAGCACAATTTTTTAAAGTTTTTTGAACAATGAGCCAAAAAGAAGAACCCAAAGACAAAGTATTCAACAAGCCCGGCCCGGCAGCTGATTTTAAATTCGGCGATAAGGTGGTGAAGGTATTCGACGATATGGTGACCCGATCGGTACCTTTTTATTTAGAATTTCAGCGGATGATTACTGAAATGGCTGCTGATTTCGCGGTAGAAAACACCAACGTGTATGACCTGGGCTGCTCCACTGGCACCACACTGATTAATATCAACCAGGTAGTGCCCGACAATGTAAAGTTTGTGGGCATTGATGACTCTCAGGAGATGCTGGATAAGTGCAAGAAAAATTTTGAGAAAGCAGGCTTTACCCGGGATTTTGAACTAACTTCTACTGATCTGAATAAAGGGATCCGCATGGAAAACGCTTCATTGGCAGTAATGTGCCTTACCCTTCAGTTTATCCGTCCGTTGTACCGCGAAAGGCTCGTCAGTGATATTTACCGACAATTAAATGACAATGGCTGCCTCATTTTGGTAGAAAAGGTTTTGGGAGAAGACTCGCTCTTCAACCGCCTTTTTATTAAATACTACTATGATATGAAGCGCCGGAATAATTATAGCGAAATGGAAATTTCCCAGAAAAGGGAGGCCCTGGAGAACGTATTAATTCCCTACAAGCTTGAGGAAAACCGTGAATTGCTAAAACAAACGGGTTTCCGCTTCGTAGAAGTATTTTTCAAATGGTATAACTTCTGTGGTATTGTGGCTGTAAAATAGCTGGAAGACGGAAGACCGCAGTATGCTTCCGTCTTCGGTCTCCGGTCTTCTGACCAAGCCAAAAAACAATAAAAAAATAAATGGTCAAATTAGGCAACTTTCTCTATCATTACCGGAACTTCTTGTTTCCGCTCATTTATGCACTGCTTTTTGTGCCCTCACCTGTTATTTTTCAAAGTCCGGTTACTGCCTTTTTGGTAGGAATGCTCATCGCCTTGTTGGGGCAGGTTGTGCGTGGTGCTACCATAGGGCTTGAATACATCATCCGGGGTGGGAAAAACCGGAAAGTATATGCCGAGAAATTGGTAACCGGAGGTATTTTTAGTCATTGTCGAAACCCACTTTATGTAGGCAATGTGTTGATTATATTTGGACTGGGCTTTATCGCCAATTCTTTGCTGTTTGTTTGTATTATTGGCCCTCTCTTTGTGTTTTTTTACCAGGCCATCATCCGGGCCGAAGAAAATTTTTTGCTGAACAAATTTGGAGAAGAGTATGCCGAGTTTATGCGCACGGTCAACCGGTGGATTCCCGAATTTTCCGGTTTGGGCAAAACCCTCAGCAGCATGACATTTAACTGGAAACGGTTGGTATTGAAAGAATACAATTCTACCTACTTTTGGATGGCAGCCGCTGTGCTTTTATTGATGAAAAATATTTATGTAGGCACTACCCACAACATCTCCTTTGAAGAAGCCCGTCCTTTTCTCATCACCGCTTTTGTGGCCCTTACCCTGGGTTATGCATTGGTACGTTACCTGAAAAAGTCTGGGAAGATGGTGAGTGAATAATTATGGAAAACGAAATTTAACAGTAGAACAAATCCGAAAGTTAGCCCCAATTTTAAAAGTTCCCATGGAGTTGTTAATAGGAAGCCCTATAGAAATACCCGCATAACTATTAGGATGCGTCAAAATACTTCTTATAAACCGGTTTCCTATACCAAAACTGCAACCAAAGTACTGGAAACAGCAAAAAATCTAAAAGCCAGAAAGGGGAACGAAAAGTAATATCATCCACAATTTCAGATTCATTTACCTTTTTTATAATCCTGTGTTTATGCCGCCAAAAACTCAGAAAAAAAGGAAGTTTTTGCCCTTCATCTACGAAATAAAATTCTTCTTCCGATAAATCATCTTCCACAATCAGGCTTTGCCATTGCTGTTTGAAAAAGATAAAGTTAAGTTCCAGTGAAACCACATCTCCGGTTTTACAGCCGTCAAAGCGTAACAGTTTTACGGGAGGAAACGGAGGGTTCAGTTGCATAAACAGGTCTTCATTAAACCCTTTCATTACAGCAATATAGCCTTGTGAAATTTTGGTAGTGATAGTTATTTGCATTTCTAGTCATGAATATCATCTGTATCATAATCAATTTTCCATTAGATTTGTTTACACACAATGAAGAAAAGGAACAAAACCCATGAAGTTTGGCAAATTAAAGGATATCAGTAAAGTTGATTTTACACTACCGCCCGACCATCCGGATACAGCAGCAACACTGAATAAATTTAAAAACTTAGAAACAAAACCTGAAATTTATATTGGTTCAGCCAAATGGGGCGAAAAAAGCCTGGTGGGAAAAATCTATCCTCCGGGCACTGCTGCCAAAGATTATTTGTACCATTATTCCCGTCAGTTCACCACGATAGAACTGAATATGACACATTACCGCATACCTACGGTGGAAATGGTAGAAAAGTGGCTGCAGCAATCCATCCCGGCTTTCAGGTTTTGTCCAAAAATTCCCCAAAGTATCAGTCATCGTAATGACTTTGGGGCGGGCATGAATGCGACCGAAAACTTTTTATCGGCACTGCATGCTTTTGGAGATCAGTTAGGATTGCCATTTATGCAACTTCCACCTCATTTTAAGCCAGAAGCGGGCAAAAGTTTATTCAATTACCTGGAAGCATGGCCCCGGGATGTTCCATTAGCAATAGAGTTTAGGCATGAGGAGTGGTTTGCCGACAAACGGATTGAGAAAAGAGCGTTTGACCTGCTGGAACAAATGCATATCAGCACCGTGATCACCGATACCGCCGGACGCAGGGATGTGATTCATCAACGGCTTACTACCAATCGTGTATTCATTCGTTTTGTTGGCAATTTGCTACACCCTACTGACTTTTCCCGGATTGATGCATGGACAGAGCGTTTAAAAATATGGTTAAAAATGGGATTACAAAAAGTGTATTTTATCGTACACCAGCCCGAAGAAAATTTTTGTGTTGATTTGGCAATTTACCTGGCACAACAGCTGAATGAAAAATTACAAGTTGATGTATCGCATCCAAAACCATTGCCATTAGGCAAACAGCAAAGTTTGTTTGATTGATATAACTGGTTTTCTTTTTTGCCTGTCAGGTAATGTTGCTATTAGATGAAAAATCAACGATTTTCTTGATTATCCGCGTTTTTTTATATATATAAGGTAGAAGTTTTTCTGAATTGATTCTTTCAGAACGACTTAGAATGTTGTTCTACGAAAAAATCAGAACACCATTTCTTTTTCAAATAAACTAAACCACAACATGAATTTTTCTACCTATAAACACACAATAAGGGCCACCGTATTTTTGATGGGATTCCTGTTTTTATTGGTGTCTTGCAAAGAAACCCGTACAATGGAGGTAACGGCCACTGCCTACAACTCTGTAGAAAGTCAAACCAAGAAGGGAGACCCTTTTACCGCTGCCTGGGGCGATAAATTAAAACCAGGAATGAAAGCCATTGCTGTTTCCCGCGACCTCATCCCAGAGGGTTTAAACCATGAAACTAAAGTAAAGATTGAGGGTTTGCCCGGAACGTATGTAGTGCGGGATAAAATGAACAAACGATGGATAAAAAAAATTGATATCTATATGGGCACTAACATTGCCGAAGCCCGGGAATGGGGAAAGCGGAAGGTAAATATTAAATGGCAAGTGGATTAAACAGGCTCATTGGGGCACACTTCTCCTTTTAGCATATAATCACATACTTATTTTAATGATAAAAAACCAGGTAGTTTATTGATCTGAAACGATCAACCGCTTGGCAGCTTCCCAGCCTCCGGCTTTTATTCTGTAAATGTAAGCTCCGGCTTTCAGGTCGGAAACGTCTACAAAAACTTCGTGTCCGCCCAGGCTTTGCTCTTCATTAACTACCTGTTTTACTACTTTGCCGTTGGTATCCAAAATACTAAGGCTCACAAAAGCAGGGCGGTTGATGTAATATTCAATCACCGTAGCTTTGCGTGCAGGATTGGGCCGACAGCTTTCAAGCCGGAAGCGTTTCTCGATGAAACTTTCCTGACTTGTAGATGTAACCATGCCATTGCCAATGATGGGCAATTTCTTTTCATTGTTTACGTAATCGTCAAACATAGCTTTTTGCATTGCTTCGTTGGAGGCACCCATCCAGTCCTGCAATACAGCACCGAATACTTGCCTGTAATCAAACTGATTTCTTAGATTATTTCTGTTCAGGTCGTTCAGGTCAGGGTTTGTTCCTTGTATGCCAGGGTTTACGTGCTTACCAAAAATTAGCATCGGAGCCGAAGTGCCGTGGTCTGTACCCCAACTTCCATTAGAAGCAGCCCTGCGGCCAAATTCAGAAAAGGTCATGGTAAGTACGCGATCTTCCAGTCCCAGATTTTTCAGGTCATCCTGAAAAGCTTTTACGGCAGAAGAGATGTGGTACAAAAGGGCAGCGTGTTTTCCCATGGTAGGGTCATAACTTTCAACTTGCTCGGCGTGGGTATCAAAACCACCAATGCGGGCCAGGAATATTTTTGTCTTTACGCCTCCGCTCAGCAAGCGTGCAATCATTTTCAACTGCCCTGACAAGGGGTTATTGACACTACCTGCCGGTGCATTAAAGGGATATTTTTCAGGATAACTCACACCCGAGTTCGAACCTTTTTCAAAAACATCCCGCAACCTGCCGGCATACTGATTTGATTTCTTTTCAATATCCATGATCCATCGCAACTCATGCCCGTAATGGGTATCTGCGACTGATTCAGGTGGCAAACCGCCCACGCTGGTAATGAGATTGTAAAATTGCTCCGGGTCACGCACCGAAACGGCTGTAGGAATACCATTTTCCCTGTGGAAAGCCAAAGAAACTGAGTTCCCGATTTCTAACCCAAGTGGGTCTGGCATATCATCAGAGGGGAAAGCATCAGGATATCCGGGGTAAAGATGATCAAGGTAACGCCCCATCCAACCAGAGCCAGTCAGGTCATCATAATCACCTCCCATGAACCAAATATCACGGCTTCTGAAATGAGAGCCGTTGATGTTATCATAGCCCACACCCTGAACGATACCTACTTTTCCCTGGTCGTAGAGGTCTTTCACACCCATCATATCAGGGTGCAGCCCAACCTGATCGCCGTCGGCCAAAGTACCGTCCAATGTAATAAACCTGCGCGATCCGTGATCGGGAATGGCAATATTGGGGCGGAGATTATAATACATACTGTACTGATCCATGGGAATCAATGTATTTAGCCCGTCGTTACCTCCGTGCAGCTGAATCAATACAATAACCCGGTCGTTATCGCTGTTTGCGGCCAGTTGTTGCAAACTGCTTTGCCGGGCGATGGCACTTACGGGAATGCCATTTAAAAGAAAAGGGGCTGAGGCAGCCGCGGGGATTTTACGTAAAAAAGACCTTCTGTTCATTACACCTGATTTTAAAAAAGAATACCTTGATTTATTAACTTATGATAGCTGATACTCGGGCGACTGCGTAATTGCCAGGAAGAGCTTCTCAACCTGTCCGCGTACGTTGCTATCATCGCCTGTAGACTTATATAATAACCACTCAGATTTCCAGTTCACGATAGAAAGGTTATCCAGTAGCACTGTGTTCATGAAATAATTGAAACGCTCTTCTGTAATTTCCTGGGGCAGTAAATAGTCTACCAGTTCCCTCACCATCAATTCGGGGTTTGACGGGTCTGAAATATTATTGGTATCATTTACATATTCCATCACATCCAGCCCGCAAAGCAGATAGTCGTCATCATTATAAAAGCCGTGGATGAGGTTTTCTGTAAATTTGTAACGCTGAGCCAGGTAATTGGCTGAAATCCAGTTACGATGAAAAGCCGGAGATTGATGGTAGGCAGCATATCCGGCCACCTCAAAAGGTTCATACAAATCCAAACCTTGTAATTGCATTTCTTTCAGCGCCCCCCGGTAATAAGCCTGGTAATGATGGTCTAAAGAAGACTCATCGGGAAGTTCAACTTTGAAAAATCTTAACGTACCTACTACCAATTCTAGTGGAGATTTGATGATAGCTCCAATATTATCATCATCATTTTGGGTATTATCGAGGTCATAAAAATGCTGACTGGTAAGAAGTTGCTTCAGAACAGGCTTTAGCTCATAATTGCTGTCTATAAAGGTTACTGCCAGGGGCGTTATAATGTCTTGTTCAATTTCATCAGTAATTTCATAATACACGAAAAACCGGTACAATTTCCGACAAATATGTTTTGCTGTTTCCTCCTGGGCAAATACCATTTCTACCAACTGGCTTACCTCATCTAAAGCGGCTTCTTCGGTAGCTTTTCCGTCTATTACCTCGCTGGGGGTAATCACTGCATTTTGGAAAGCACTGCTGAATATTTTGGTACTTGCATCGTGCCTGGCAGCTAAGCCCTGCCCGTTGGCTTTTACCTTGCCAATGGCTACACCGGCATCAGTATCCATATTCTGAAAGTCTTCATCCACACCAAAGCCAGAAAACACCTTGGAAGCTTCTATTATATCATCTTCCGTGTAGTTGGTGTAATCATTTGGGCCGCGTTGAGGCCCTTTCCCAATAGAATAAAGCTCAAAAAATTCACGGGCAAAGTTTTCGTTTGGGCGGCCAACCTCATTCAATTTGCCATCCAGAAATATCAGCATGGCATTGTCAATACATATTTTTTTGGAAAGGTCTTTGAAATTTCCCAGGGCGTAATTCCGAAATAAAGCGTTTTGGTAGTAAATCGCCGCTGCTTTGTTAATGCGGGTTTCAATAGTTGTAAAGTGGGTATGTAAAAAGTAGGTTAATTTTTCCTGAGAAGTGAGAGAAGGGCTACACATTTTTTCAAGCCACCAGGCTTTGGTATGTTGTTTCAGGTCATCGCCTTCACTATTTGCTTCCGTTGGTTTGGGGTTCACCCATGTATCTCCGGTTGCCGGGTCTTTAGGGGGAGTGGGAGGGGGAGATGGCAACAATAAAGAAGCTACGGCTTCCTGCGGTGTTTTTCCAGCCATCATATCAATTTCTTTTTTGGTAGCGCCAAAAGCTGCCCTTCTCAAGAGGTGGGCCGCTTTTCTGGTTCCTAATGTATCTGTATACGGACTGAGTGATGCCATTATTTATTTGGTATACGATTTAATTTATTGCAAGTAAAATTGTATTTTTCTTATTCACCAAAAATGGTGCTTTATGTGTCGTGTAATTTTTATGTTTCTAAATAAATAGTACATTAATTATATTTAATATTAAAAAATAAATACTATAAATCATATAATGTATTTATTAAATGGTTTTGTTTTATTATTTGATTGATGATTACTGCAGGAGCAGACTTGAATATATATTGTTATTTTAGGAGTGGCCGAAGCATAATGTATACATATGAATAAGGACTGTTGGAATACCCAAAAGTGATTGACAAAATTATTTAGGCTTATACTGCGGTATGCTTAACTTTGTGCGGCAATCAGACCTGCCAGGTTTATTTTTGAAAGTTTATCGTATTGATATTGAATTAAAAGCACTTGCACTATGAACAAAAAAGTAATGTTGATGATATTAGACGGATGGGGCATTGCCACCAATCCTGAAGTTTCGGCCATCGCTAAAGCTAAAACGCCGTTTATAGATTCTCTCTTTGAAAATTATCCCCACAGTACGCTGGAAGCTTCAGGTGAAGCCGTGGGGCTGCCCGAGGGGCAAATGGGAAACTCTGAAGTTGGACACATGAACCTGGGTGCCGGAAGGGTAGTTTATCAGATGTTGCTCAGGATCAACAAGGCAGCAGAAGATAGATCTTTGAACGAAAATGAGGTGTTGCAGGAGGCTTTTAAGTATGCAAAGGAAGAAAATAAGAAAGTGCACTTTATCGGACTTGTGTCTGATGGTGGCGTACATTCACATATTACACACCTGAAAGGACTGTGCACGGCGGCATCAGATTTTGGATTAGAGGATGTATTTATCCATGCTTTTACGGATGGGCGGGATACCGACCCGAAATCAGGATTGGGTTTCCTGAAAGACTTGCAATCTCATTTGGACGAAACCACAGGTAAAATAGCTTCTGTTGTGGGACGGTATTATGCCATGGACCGCGACAAGCGATGGGAGCGCGTTAAATTGGCTTATGATGCCTTGGTGAAGGGAGAAGGGAAAACTACAGAAAATGTACAGGAAGCAGTTCAAACATCTTATGGCGAAGGTGTTACCGATGAGTTTATCAAGCCTATTGTGCAGGTAAAAGATGGAAACCCCATCGCAACCATTGACGAAGGTGATGTTGTACTTTGCTTTAATTTCCGCACAGACCGCGGACGACAAATAACAGAGGTTCTTACCCAAAAAGACTTTCCTGAGCAGGATATGAAAAAGCTGGACCTTTATTATATGACCATGACGTTGTATGATGAAAGTTTCAATGGTATAAAAGTATTATTTGAAAACAAAAATATTGAGAATACGCTGGGGGAATACCTTTCTAAAAAAGGGAAAAAACAAATCAGGATTGCTGAAACCGAAAAATATCCCCACGTTACTTTTTTCTTTTCCGGAGGGGAAGAAGAAGCGTTTGAAGGGGAGCAACGCATTCTTTGCCCTTCCCCCAAAGTAGCCACGTATGATTTGCAGCCCGAAATGAGTGCCGGGGATATCCGGGATGCCATCATACCAGAATTAAAGAAGCAGGAAACAGATTTCATTTGCCTGAATTTTGCCAACCCTGATATGGTAGGGCATACCGGCGATTTTGAGGCGGCTGTGAAAGCATGCGAAACGGTAGACCAATGTGCCGAGGCTGTAATTAGTTCCGCCCTGGAACATGGATATGCAACCATTGTAATTGCCGATCACGGAAATGCTGACATGATGATTAATAGTGATGGTTCGCCAAATACAGCGCATACTACCAACTTAGTGCCTTGTATATTGGTAGACAACGCCTACCAAAAGCCAATTCAAGACGGAAAATTAGGAGATATTGCACCCACGATATTAGCGCTGATGGGATTGGAAAAACCTGAAGAAATGAGTGGAAAATCTTTGGTATAATTTTACCAGACAAGTAGTGGTTGGTATAGTTATTGGCTATAAACCTGAGCTGGGCTTACAGTTTTCAGTAGTGATTTATTTCTATAAAAATCACACTTTTTTCTAAAAAAAAGCTATATTGCTCTGTTGTTATAGTTCTGATTTTATTGATTGGTTAGAATTATAATATTTGTTCTTTATTTTATCATAAATAATAAAACCATGATAAGCTGCTTAGATTTAAATAATCCGACAAAAATCCTCAACAAAGATTTTGTCAATTCATTGATAAAAGCTTCTGAGGATAGCATTGAAAGGGCAAAGGCGAGAAATGAAGAGTTGGTGAAAATTTTTAATGTAGACGGATCTTCTACAGTGTTGCAACTAGATCGTGCTATTGCTATTTTGGATGCTTACAAAAAACAGCGTACCATCCATCAGTAATTTGTGAGATTAATATTTTTATGCCAAAGCCCCACAGTTTGCCCTGTGGGGCTTTTTGATTTTTAATGCCTGATATCAATTTTCTTTATCTCCTGATCCATTTCAGTCAATGGTAAAACAATATGCAGTTGGTCATCTTCATATATAGCATCAATCGCTTCCCTGTTTACATGTAACGGAAGGTCAAAAGTTTTTGAGAATAAAGGCATTTTTTGTATACCATATTCGCTATCCTGGGTCATTTCACTGTTCAGGTTTGTAAATACAATCAATTGATTGCCCTTTAACAAAATATTAAAAGCATCCCCATCTACAGAAGGGGCGCTTACTTTTATAACTACTTCCCGGGGGTTTTTATCAATATCGATTGAAGTTAAACTGGTACCTCCACCGATGGTATTCATCATATCTATATGACTTGTAAAGTCTTTGAATTCATTTTTTATCTCTTTCATAGCTTTCTCCTTTTTCTTATTTACAGTTACCAAAGCTTCAAAACTTGTTCCATTAAATGTTATATGAGGTTCAAGAGGATTATTTGGAAAATACTAAGACATTTTGGCTTGCTTTTAAGCCTGAGTGCGCCTTTATGGCAGTGATACTTGGGGTTGCCACACTACAGTTTATGTATTGCCTCAGCGATCTGTAAGCATGTGAAAAGAAGCCCTGTTGAAAATAGATATTTCATAAAAAAAGCACAGAATGTTTCAGTTCTGTGCTCAACTACTTAAGAAAATATCTACGCATTACAAAAGAAGTGAATGATTTTTAAGATTTTGTCATTAATTGGTAAAGGATTGTAAAAAAATGTCATCGAGGATAGAAAAAAACACGGGCGTTGTATCCCGTGCTTTGAAACTTGTTATGAGAATTTAAGCTTCAAAAAAATGAAAGTCTTTGATAAGAATTGTCATAACCTTGTTAAAAGTTGTAAGAACTTGTCATCGATATTACCCAGAGTGTAGCAAGGTATCTACGTTTCAGAACAACTTTTATGAGCTGCTTAATCAATTTGTCTGCTGGCATAATTTTTTATCAATATACATATAAAGTAATATTAAAAAGTATTTAATATGGATATCGAAGTTAAACATCAGCCTGACAATCATAAATTTGCAGCACAACTGGAAGGTGATCAGGAAGCAAAGCTGGAATACGAAAAACAGACCGGAGACGTAATCGATATGAAGTACACCTTCGTACCTGAAGATTTTCGCAGAGAAGGCGTTGCCAGCAAATTGGTAAAGCAGTCTCTTGAGATAGTCCGTGAAGAAAATTTAAAAGTAGTTCCTTCTTGTCCGTTTGTACAAAATTACGTTGAAGAACACAGCGGGCAATATGAGGACCTCATTACTGAATAGCACTTTAAAGGTAAGAGAGCAGTGCTGCCATTTCTTTGCATTCTAGTATCGCCTGCTTGTCTATATTACCCAGCGTAAACTCAATTTGTTCTTCTCCCAGCAGTGTAATAGTAACCTGAGCTTGGGGGTTATTGGCAATCTGCTCCACAATAGTTTTATTATTGCCAAACCTGTATTGTGCCTTTTCTTTGATGTTGCCCCCGACTGATGAATATTGAATGTCGTCAGAAGTAGCCTCAGCTGTTGGAATTGTATTGCGGCCAATCTGGATCTGCGCCCTGTTGTGGAAAATACGCTCATTTCCCACATATTGGGTTGCCAGGTTTAATTCACCATTTTGGCTAACATAACAAATCAAAGCATTACGGGCGAGGCCGGGATTATCCCAGGCTTCATGCACAAACCATCCTGCCCCGGTTGCATCTGTGCCGTAATTAAATTTCTTTTTCAGGGTTTCATACCGTGCCCTTCTGTTCCCTCCTCCTGCAGGAGTACTCGTCCTGAGCGAAGGAGAAGAGGGTTCCAACGCAGTATTTTGTGGAATTGAATTTTGAGCGCTTTGCGCTGCTTCAGGTTCTTGTGGAGTAGGCTGGCGTTCTTCCTGAAAGTTTGCTGTTTGAGTGGGTTGGCCTGCGTCGTCTACAGCGGGTTGTTCCGAAATAGCATCATTTTTTTCAGCGGTAAACGAATCTGTAGCAGGTGTAGAAGTTTCTTCAGTAACAGAAGCAGTATCAATATCAGGCTGTTTTTCTTCTTCTAGCAAAGATTCCAATGATTCGTATTCATCATCGCCACCTACAATACCAGCATCATACAAGAAAGAACTTGCAAGAATATAAATTGTAAAAAGACCAATTACCCCCAGAATTACACTGAAAATAATCGTAATTAATTTGTCGGTTCTCATCCTCATGGCGGCATTCAGTATTTGTATAAAAATTATACAAGTTTTAATAGAATAAATATCACTTACAACAAATATCCTGATTTAGTAAATGTAACACAATGTTTTTATCAAAAAGTGTTTGCTAAATTCGAGGTATTCTGCTTTATTTCAGGCACAACACACAATTTCTTACCGAAATCTTGCAGAAAATCATTCCGGGCTGTCCGTATGTGGAAAACGGTTATATGTACGTACACGAAGCCCCGGCCTGGGCATGACCATAAAGAAAAGTTGGCTGCCAAATAGCCGCTGCCCGACGTACAATTGAACTGGACGCAATTGCGGAAAAATGATGGCACGCCTGTGCGGCCGTAAGCAATGCAAAGATTGAAATTAGGTTTAGGCAGGGTCATTAGGGAACCTTGCTTTTGTAAAACAAATTTGGGAAAATCAATAATGCGTAGTAGATAAAATACGTTGACTTTGTGGTTAATTTAATGAAACAAATAATTATCATATTAACATTATTTATTACTTCAGATAACATTAACGACGGCAAAATTGTATCCATTTAGGAGTACGCACCATAGCCAAACCAGTACCTCTTATATTAAAAATAAATAAAATATGGATTTAAAAGATTTTATTAAAAACACAATTTCTTCGATTAGCGAAGCAATTGTTGAGAGTCAAAATGAGCTAAAGGAAAAAGGAGTAATAGTTAACCCTGAGAAAACAGAAATTGGTAAAACAGGCGAAAAACTATTGAGAAGTGATGGATGGAGATATGTTCAAAATTTGGAGTTTGATATATTGGTCGGAGTTGATGATAAACAGGGAACTGGCGGAAAAGGAGAACTAAAAGTTGCTGGACTTTTTAGTTTAGGTGCTGGAATTAATGACGAAAACACAACAATCAATCATAACCGAATAAAATTTACAGTGCCTGTTGCATTTAGCACCGTTAAAACACCAAAGGAATATATTCCAAAAAGAAAAACCTTAAGTTAACGATGGAAATAATTCAGAATAGTGGTATAAAAAAATAATCACATTACCATTAATCAGCTTGAGTTCTGTGGGAATTAGTTTTGCAGACGATAACATATTGAAATCTTTGACTACAACTTTCTGGTTCCTGAACGACTTTTGTTTTACAATGGAGGAAATTTCACAACTATCTCCCTTACCCTACTCACTTCCTTTGCCTTATCTATATTCGATCGATTGTTGGTGGTAAGAATGGCAATCCCTCTGTATTTTTCCAGTTTTTGCAGCAAATAGCTGGTTTCCTGGTTGGCATATCGGTCGTGGGCATCCCGTACATTCGTGCGCTTACCAAACAGGGCATCCGCCTCATCAAAAAGTAAAATCCAATTGGAAGAAGAAGCCTTGTCCAATATTTTATTCAAATTTTTCTCAGTTTCACCGATGTATTTGTTCTGGACAGCCCGCAGGTTTAAATGATAGAGCTGCTTTCCCAGCCTGACGGCCAAAGCCTTAGCGGCTGATTGCATACTGTGTTTGGACATGCCTGTAAAAACCAGCAAAGTCGTTTTCAGGGCAAAGTCTTCATAGCGAAAATCACCCACCATTTGTTCAAAAGACGGGTCTTTGTAACGCATTGATGCAGGGTATCTTGATAATAACTTATTCATTGTTGGTACAATTTAATTATTTTATTGGCAATATAGTATTTACCTTGGAGTACTATTTTATCCAACTGGCAATCCACACTTTATACTACGTTAAATACTATTATCAAACACCAATAGAATCTTTGCATCACCATAGCAAAAAAGGGGGATTTTAACTAAATTATCATTCTCTGTCAAATATGCTATGAAACCACTGTGTATCCGGCTATACCAATATAGTTTATTTTGTTTTTACCTTGTTTTCACAAATGTTTCTTCATTTGGTCAGCCATCTCCTCTGAATTTTCAACATATTGGAGAAGCAATAGGGCTTACCAAAGCACATGTTTGGACCATCTATCAGGATAAACAAGGCATTATTTGGTTGGGCACTTTTAACATGGGGTTAATAAGCTTTGATGGGAATGACTTTAAAATATTCAAGCACAATCCTACAGATTCAACCAGCATTAGTGGCAACTGGGTCAATGTAATTTATGAAGACAGCAAAGGTAATTTTTGGGTAGGTACCCGCTATGGTGGCCTGAACCTTTATCTGCCAGATTATGGTTTATTTCACCATTTCAGGAACGACAAAGAAGATTCTACTACCTTAAGCAATGACCTGGTCAGGGATGTGCTTGAAGATCGGGACGGAAACCTCTGGGTAAGTACCGATGGGGGGCTGGACTTGTTTAAGTATAGCGGTGATCCGCTGGGTGAGCACACTTTTATCCATCACAAATACAATGGGGATGATGAAAATAGCATAAGTAGTGATTACCTCACCGATCTGTTTATTGATAGCAAAGGCAATTTCTGGATAGGAACCTACGGGGGCGGATTCAATCAATATGATGATAAAAAGAAACATTTCATCCGGTTTACCCATGATCCGGATAATCCCAAAAGTTTGTCGCATAATATAGTAACTTCAATCACCGAAGACCGTCAGGGTAACTTATGGATCGGTACATTGGGGGGAGGTTTGAATTTATTTGACACTGAAACCAATAAATTTATTCGATATCAAAATGCCCCCAATGACCAGGGAAGTATACCGAGTAACCTGATTTGGTCAATACGAACAGATGAAAAAGATAACCTTTGGATAGGAACAGAGGATAAAGGGTTGGTCTTTTTTGATCAGCATCATCATACTTTTCAACATTATACCCACGATAGGTTGAATGAAAAAAGCCTCAGTGCCAATCAGGTTTTTTCTGTTTTCCTCAGCAGGGAAAAAGACTTATGGGTTGGCACATGGGGAGGAGGCGTGAATTTCAGCAGTGGAAACAGGAAACCATTTATCACTTATTCGCCCTCAAACAAAGAAGGCAGCATCAGTCACCTCATAGTTACCTCTTTATTCACAAGAAAAGACAGAAGCGTTTGGGTAGGCACAGAAGGGGGTGGTTTAAATTTACTCGATCTGAATACAGGCAAATTCAGGCATTTTAAACATGACCCTGCCAACCGACATACCCTCAGTAGCAATGAGGTCATGACCGTATTTGAAGATCGAAAGGGATTTGTCTGGGTAGGCACCCGTGGAGCAGGCTTAACGGTTCTAAGCCCTGATCTGCATTCGGTGTATAAAAAGTATGACCATGATCCCAGCGACTTTACTACTTTAAGCTCACATACAGTAAGATCCATTTTTGAAGATACGGAAGGAAACATCTGGATTGGTACAGACGACGGCCTTGATGTATTGAACCGGAACTCCGATGATTTCACCACTTATCATTGGCCTGACATTGCAAACAACTTTGTGACAAATATTTATCCTTATGACAAAGAACATTTTTGGGTGGGCACCCGAAATGGGTTGAGCCTTTTCAGTATAAAAGAAAGAAAGTCTAAAAATTATACTCCTGATCATACGGTACCGGGCAGCATCAGTCATCAGTGGATTTCCAGCATCTATCAGGATTCGAAAGAAAATATATGGATAGGTACCTCTTATGGCTTGAATTTATTCCAACCGGAGAATGGTTCCTTTGTCACATTTTATGAAAATGATGGGTTAGCCAACAATGGTATTGGTGGGATTGTGGAGGACGATCAGGGGTATTTATGGATCAGCGGTGTTGGATTTTCAAAATTTGACTTTGCCCATCGAACCTTCAAAAACTATGATGAGGTCGGTAGTTTAACGGTTTGTGTGAAAGCGACAAATGGCGACATCATAGCGGGCAGTCTGAATGGATTGGTGCAATTTGATCCGGAGAGTATTACTGATAATGCCATCGTACCTCCTGTTTTCATTACCCAATTTTATTTGTTCAATGAACCATCAGGGATTAAAGTTCCGGGTGCATCACAATTAAAGCAGGTATCAGCGGTCGACAGGATTATCCTGGATCACCATCAATCAGTATTCTCTTTAGAATTCAGCGCTTTGCAATTTACCTACCCCGAAAAAAGTAAATACGCTTACCAACTGGTGGGTTTTAACGAAGATTGGATTTATACAGGCAGTGACCGCAGGATGGCCACCTATACCAATCTCGATCCGGGTACGTACCAGTTTCAGGTAAAAGCTACCAACAGCGATGGGATTTGGAATCAACAGCCAACTACCCTCGACATCATTATCAAACCTCCGTCCTGGCGAACCTGGTGGGCTTATACTCTCTATGCTGTTGCTTTTCTCGGACTCATATATGGGCTTAGAGAATATGAACTAAATCGCATTCGTCTCAATCATCAATTGCAGTTGAAGAATGTGGAAGCCCGGCGTTTGACTGAAGTAGACGCCATAAAGTCCCGGTTTTTTTCCAATATCTCCCACGAATTCCGAACCCCCTTGACTCTGATTTTAGGGCCAGTTGACCGCTTACTTAAAAAGTTGAGTGAAAATAGTACTGAAAGGAAAGAATTTTTGCTCATCAGGCGCAATGCAAAACGGCTCCTGGTACTGATCAACCAATTGCTGGATCTTGCCAAAATTGAATCAGGAGCCATGAAACTGGAAGCTTCGGAAAATGATCTGATGGGCTTTCTGCGGCCTGTACTCCTTTCCTTTGAATCCCTGGCCGAGAGCAAAAATATTAACTATCAATTCAACTTTGGACTGGAACGGCTGGTTCTTTACTTTGACAATGATAAACTCGAAAAAATCATATCAAACTTGGTATCCAATGCCCTTAAGTTTACGCCTAAAGAAGGAAAAGTGCGCATTGAAGTTATACTGCAAGGTGACGAAAAATCCGATTATGTAGCCATTAAAGTGATTGACAGTGGTATCGGAATTCCGCAGGACGAGATGGAAAAAGTGTTTGACCGGTTTTACCAGATTGACACCCCCCATCAATACAAATTGGAAGGTACGGGCATAGGATTGGCTCTTACTAAAGAACTGGTGGGACTACATCACGGTGAGATTTTAGTTGAGAGTGAGATAAACATTGGATCCACCTTTACAGTAATATTGCCGTTAGGGAAAGATCATTTAACATCTGAAGAGCTTGCAGAAAAATCATCTTCAGAAAGCCCTGCTCTGGTATTGGATGCGTATAAAGAAGTTGAATCCCATGTTGAGGAAGAGCAGATAAAATCTGATGAAACTATTATTTTAGTGATTGAAGATAACCAGGATTTAAGAGAATATATAAAGCTCAACATCAAAGACCATCCTAAAACCAGGCACTTTAAAGTGACCGAAGCCATCCATGGAAAAGAAGGGCTTGCAAAGGCGATCCATCTTACACCTGATCTGATTATTACTGACCTGATGATGCCAGAAATGGATGGGCTGACCCTTTGTGCCCATTTAAAAAAGGATGAACGTACCAGCCATATTCCGGTAGTAATGCTTACGGCCAAAGCAGACAGAAAAAGCAAGCTGGTTGGATTAGAATCCGGGGTTGATGATTATATTTCCAAACCCTTTGATGCAGATGAACTCATGGCCCGGCTCACCAACCTAATTGCCCAACGGGAGTTGCTTAGAAAGAAATATACGCAGTCTTTTACCTTTCAACCAGAAAAAATAGCAGTTAACTCGGTAGACCAACGTTTCCTGGAAAGGGTGAAAAACATCCTGGAAAAACGTATGGATGATCCTGCACTCGATGTCGATGATTTCAGCCGGGAAATCGGCATGAGCCGGTCCCAGTTTTACCGAAAGCTGAAAAGCCTTTTGGGTCAATCTCCCAACCATTTCATCCGTGAAATGCGCCTCGCACGGGCCGCCCAACTCTTTGATGAGCATTTTGGCACTGTAGCAGAAGTAGCGTATGCAGTGGGGTTTAACAACTTATCTTATTTTACCCGGAGTTTTAAAGATAAGTATCACCAACTCCCCTCTGATTATATCTCATAATTCTTCTTGCCAAAGGTAAACACTAAAACTAGTGGAAACTTCTATAAAATTGAAAGGAAGCCTCTATATACCCGCCCCTGAATATTAGTGAAATTTGGTTAAAGTATCATTATGCAACCAATGTGTTAGGATTTGACCTGTTTGTGGTAAAGCAATTTTCCGCCCCTCTGTACCTTTCGGTCTAAATCAAAATTATCAGCATTACTACCATGACAAAGTCAAAGCTTTTTTTCTGCGCCTGTTTCTTTTGGATGATAATAGCACAACCGGTATTGGGTGGGCCCGCTCCTCATAAAGTATTGCTCACTGATTTTAAATTCAGGACTTTAAATCAATTCATATTTCCCAATTATCTAGTGGATTCATTGGCGGAAGAAGCCGTTTTTGAAAAGGCGTTGGCCTTAATTACAATGCGGATCGGTGGGTGTGAAATTGCAACATATCAGCCAGAAAAGATTAGGTACGATGTCAATACAGGAGATTTTAACTTAAATAAAGTTCCCCGGGATGGGCACGATTACTATGTGCAGATCGCCACCCACATCGACGGTATACAGGACATATTCCTGGGTTTTGGTTTACTAAGATTTCAATTTGTGACCCGGGTCAGGATAGAGACTCCTGGCAGGAAAGAAGTTTTTACCCATCAGTATATGATCCCTTTCAATAGCAAGCAAGAATACGGTCGCCTGTTTGACGAACGGCTCATAGGAAAAGAGGATTTTACCGACCTGTACATCCAATCCCTGGAAGGCGTATTTTATGGAAAGGATAAGGCAAAAGGAACTCTGAAATTCACAAAACCTGCTGTTACCCAATATGAAACTTTTCTGAACGAAGCCAACCCTTATACTATTAAATTAAAAGTGGGTGTTTTTGGCAGAAAACTCAATTTTAACAATGTAAAACAGGGAAATAACTTTGTGGTTGAGATAAAAGAAGGCATCCCGGTAAATTCAGGGATAGACGCAGAAGGGATTTATGAGAAATCTAAGATACGTAAAAACTATAACGTCAAACATCCCTTGGCGCAAGGTACCTATAAAATCAAAACTTTATACAAATCGGCTAAGTTGATAGCCAACTTTATTACCGCAGGCGAACCTTCATTTACCCTTCAGGGAACGCAGGATGAGCAGGAAATATTCTACTTTCAGGCGGGTTTGTATGAAGATAGGTTTGATGGCATTTACTCTCCCCAAATGCTTAAAATTGAGGGCATCAGAGCGGGGAATATCTATCTGATGAAATATAACACTTTCTCTAATTTCCTGGAAATAAGGGTAGATGATGTATTAGTGGGGATGATCATACTGGGTCAAACTAATTTCGATGAAGTAACCCAGGGAGTTGGTGATTCATACCAACTGTTTATTAAAGAAGGTTCTCTTCCTGAGGTGCAAATCATGGATGCTTTCCTGGTGTACATGATATGCAATGATTTTTTATTGAATGATGAAGAGGAAGTGTCTAACTAAAATTAATTTATCGTCTCACACTAACCGACGCTAAAAATGTATAACCAAATCATCATCATACTCGCATTTTGCAGTTTCTTGAGTAATACAGGAATGGCCCAGGATGAGGAACGAAACAAAATTGGATTTTACCCTACGTTTTCATTCTTAACAGGTTTTCCGGCAGGTACTTTCAAAAATGAATTTGACAGGAAAGTACTTTTAGGTTTCAATTTTGACGGTGTGATTGCACCTGTGAAAAAAATTTCATTCTGGCAACCGGGTGCCCAGGCAGAATTTTTATTTACAAGCAACAAAAAGGACACCTGGAAAGGAATTGAAGTGGAAACTGGAGGTGCCTTTATTAAGCTCAATATTATCAACCGCATCCGGCCGACACATAAAGGAAAGATTGATCCATTTTTCGAGTTTGCCTACGGGCTCAACATAAGTTCTACAACCACCAGCTACGAGATTGTAGACGAGGCCACCTTCTGGGAGGAGTTTTTCCTGGGGGCAGATGATGAAATTATCAGAGAACAACTCAATGATTATACTGATACTGCCAGCAACCTGGGCATCGGGATAGGAGCTTTTATCAAAAATCTGGTAGTGGTACAGGTAAAATATAATTTCAGCCCCGATATAGGATTTGTAACAAAGGAAGGCATTGTGGTTGTAAATGACCGCATCAATTACAATCCTACCAAGGCTGATATGCATACCATTTCCCTGAGTATAGGCTTTAATTTAATGTAAACCAATATGTATCGGATGTAATACTTCATTCATTCACCCAAACCTCAAAAACCTAAATGAAAGCACTTCATACAAACCATTTTCTGGCAGTGGTAATGTGCCTGATTTCTGTTACAACTTTCGGTCAGCACAAGCTCACCCAACTCACCTTCGAAACCGGCACTGCCATTACAGCCTTGCCCTTTGTAGGGGCCCCACAATTGTTCTACACCAGTTACCATCCTTTCACAACCGTTGGAGCGCGTTTGGTATGGAAAGAAAAAGGAAAGCACGCCTGGGAGCAGAGTTTTAACCTGGGTTACATCTATCACCGTTTCGTTCAGCATAGCATACCCCTGTTTACAGAAACCATCTATCGCTATGATTTTAATAAATCATTTAGCATGCGTGCTCACTTAGGGGTGGGTTATCTGCACAGCATTCCAGGTACAGACCGTTTTGAACTCGACGAACAGGGAGAATATGAAAAAATCACAAGTTTAGGCCGCGCACAGGCCGGTGTAAAATTTTCTATCTCAGCATCCTATGCCCTCAATCAAGATATACAGCTTTCTCTTAACTATGGTGTGCTCGGTCAACTGCCTTTTGTTAAATCGTATGTGCCACTGCTGCCTTACAATGCTATTCAGTTGGGCATCGCTAAAAATATTTCAAAATGAAAAAGTTCTGGGTTTCTCTTTTAGGCTTGATTTTTCTGGTTACACTGTCTTGCGGCGAGGCTGATATCGGCCCTTCCAATCACTGTACCTATACTCCATCTGCTTCCAGCGCTATGCATCCAAAAAATGCAGTGTTTCAATCGATCCTGGATATATACGTGAAAAAAGGGCTGCCCGGAATTTCTACTCTGATACAAGACGAAGATGGGGTGTGGGTTGGTTATGCAGGCAAAGCAGATATTGATAAGAATGTTCCGTTTACTCCGTGCCATTCTTCCAAGGCCGCCAGTATCACCAAGTTTATGGTGGGCACCCTAACGTTTATGCTACAGGAGCGTGGGTTGATTCATATCGATGATCCCATTTCAAAATATGTAGATGCCGATATTATCTCAAAAGTGAAGAATGCCGACAAGGTGACGATCAAAAACTGTTTGCAGCATACCACCGGCATTTACGATATCATTACGGATGCTGAGTTTTATCTGGCTGTGCTTAACAATCCGAATAAACAATGGGAT
The DNA here is from genome assembly GCA_965230065.1 of Cyclobacteriaceae bacterium. Lineage (GTDB taxonomy): Bacteria > Bacteroidota > Bacteroidia > Cytophagales > Cyclobacteriaceae. Next base: position 4,258,099 of record OZ245942.1, read on the forward strand.
GCTGAAGAGTTACTAAAATTAGTCTATGGCAAAGACCCTTACTTTGTACCCAACGAAGGTGTGAAGTATAGCAACACCAACACCATATTCGTAGGCATGTGTCTTGACAAAGTTTTGGGATACCCGCACGCCAAAGCACTGCATGAAATGATCTGGGATCCGCTCGGTATGCAAGATACCTACTATCAATCGCGTGAACCGTTGCCTCCTATAGTAGCACAAGGCTATTACGATCTCTATAACAACAATACGATTGTGAATGTATCCAATCTCATCACCGGCAGTGGCAATGGTTACGGTGGTGTGTTCAGCACCGTTTATGATCTTCAAAAATTTATGAATGCCTATTACTTCGATAAAACTCTGGTGAGCGAAGAAAGTATGGGCACGATGATGACCTTTGTTTCCGAAGGTGATATGAACAATCTGGGAGTAGGAATTATGCAAAAATTCAAAAACTTCTCACCGCATTTAGGCGTGGGGCACTCGGGCCGCGACTTGGGCTACAGTGCTGACTTGTTTCTGTTTCCAACACGCAACGATCGCCTGATGATCTTCTTTGTGAATTACGGCACAGATGGAGATTCTGCCTTGAGGGAAGTGTTCAGGGAATTTGAAAAAACGTTGGTATTGGAGCTTACGGAATAGAAAGGGGATTGGATTAATTCAAAACCATTATAGGATCAAAACTAATTTATCATCTTACAATAACCAACTCAAAAGATGTGCAAATGATTTATGATAATACATAAACTTCAAACCCTTCACTTAAACCCCAAAACACCATGAAAACATTCGTTCATTACAGCCTGTGGCTTTTCGCCATTCTGGTACCGGTGTTCCTTGCCTGTACTGAAGAAGATGAATTATTGCGCAATGATGCTACTTCCATTTCGATGAATAAAGCTGAGTTGAGAACGTTGCCCAGCCTGATTAAAGTCAGGCCCAGTGGAGATATGAGCGGTTTCACAGATGCCAACGCCATTGAAAATGCCCTGTTGACCATCAGGCCCGGAGGTACTGTTTTGCTGGCTGCTGGAAAATATTTTATGGACCGCCCGGTGGTAGCCTATGGATTCAACGGCACCCTGAAGGGCGAAGGCAAAAAAGAAACTAGGATTTTAGGAGTGGGTTCAGTAGCTGAGCCCTTTCCCGTAGTTCCTATACGTGATAACTATTTTGAGATCCTGGACCGGGCCGTGTTATTTCATTTTCCCAGTCCCACTGGAAAGGTGAACATTTCCAACTTATCGGTTTCTTTGAAAGAAGGGTTTTTCAGTGAAACGATTCCATCAGGATTTATTGGCCCTAATGATCTTTTCGCATTTTTTATGGTAGACATCGGATATGACGAAGTCAATACTACCTTTCACAATGTAGGGCTGAAAGGGATCGAGGTCAATCCGGGAGGTCCTTCTGCAGACCTGATACAATTCCAGCCTTCCCAGGGTATTGTGGTCAATGGACTGCCGGATAATTTTCCTTTCCCTGTCAGCGGAGGAAACCACAGGGTAACCCATTGTCACTTTAACCGCCTGGGTATTCAGTCTATTGTATTACAATTGTTGGATCATGCCCAGCTGGAGATACAGAACAATCATCTGACCGAGATAAAACAAATCCTTACCCGACTGCTGAACGGGTCGCAGGTAGTCATTGAAAATAATCACATCAGCAATTTTTCCTTTGGAGCGATTGTGGTAACCCAGGAATTCTTTCCGGCCGGAAGGGATAAAAACATGGTCTTTATCCGTAGGAATACTATTCATACAGATGGATTTATGGGCATAGAGATCGGGGCAGCACCCAATTTTCAGGTGTTCATATCTTATAATCACATTGAGGTGGGGCCTGACCCGACCGGACTTCTGCCCAATCTTACCGGCATCGGGCTGTTCCAGGGGCAGGATAGAGCGATCGTATACCGGAATACGATTAAGGGGAATAGTGAATTTGCCATTTCTTTATTTGGAGTGTCAAACAGTCTGGTATTGGGAAACGATATGTCTAGTCATAACTCATCTGCAAATGCTTCATATAGGCTGGATTATGGAACCTCCCATAATCTGGTAATCAACCAAGGAGAAGCCAGTTTTATTGATGAAGGAATCGACAATAAGTTCATCTTCTTATCTGGCTTCAATGGTAGAGACTTGGGTTCTGAAATCACAAAAAAACTAAGAGAAAATCATATTCCCATAGAGGAATATTCAGCATTAGAACATGATTTGATTAAATAGACAAGAAAGTGAGTATTTTAAATAAGTACGGACAATAACGTCCGTACTCTATTTACAAACTCGCTTCAAATGAAAACGAATTAATGATTTTGCTTCCCACCCAATTTATACCCAACATAACGCACCACAATCCACACATGCGCCAATATCGTTTTAAATACACCAAAATGCGTAATATAAACTGAAAAACGTTCTTTCCAGCACAGCCGTTGCTGGCGGATAGAAAACCCGCCAATCAGGTATTTGGCAATCACCGTTTGGGCATTTACAGTTTTTCGGCTTTTCTTCAAGGCTTTGATTACCCAGTCTATGTCGGCACTGCAACGGTAACCAGCATCATACGGTGGGGCTATTTCTCTTTTTACCATAAACGATTGATGGGAAACCGCCATGCCATGCAGCATATCCTGATATTTTAATTTTGCAGGCAGTTTGCGTGTACTCAAGGCAGACCGTGTGCCCAGCACTTTTCCATCATCATCTATCAGGTGCGTTTCCCCGTAAATTACATCAGCATTTGGGGTTGATGAATAAAAAATACTACTCAAAGTGATGTTGCTGTTCAGTTGGTCGCCTGCATTGATGAATAGCACATAATCACTCGTAGCTGCCCGTAATCCCTTGTTCATGGCATCATAAATACCATGATCAGGTTCAGATACCCAATAGTCTATTTTATCCCTGTATTTTCGGAGGATGTCTAACGTTCCATCTTTTGAGTCGCCGTCTATCACGATGTATTCTATCCGCTCATAGCTTTGGTTCAGCACGCTTTGTATGGTGGCCTCAAGAAAGGCGGCCCCATTGTACACAATAGTAATAATACTGACAGAGGGAAGTTGATGTGTGGTTTTCTTTGACAATGCTCAGCTTCTTTTTTTGGGAAAACTAGCAAATTCTTTGATTAGTATTGATGCTAAATATAAAATTAGTAATTTTGCACTCCTTAATTTATGTTCAACCATTAAACTCATCTGCTGATGGCTCTTACGCAGGTGTGTAATTCAGGGCTAAAAAATTGATATGGCAAATACGCAAGAAGATTTTGATTGGGAAAAACTCGATACAAAAGGGTTTGGTGAAGGCTACACTAAAAAAGAAAAAGAAGAGTTAGCCTCTATGTATGAGGACACCCTCACAGAAGTTACTGAAAAAGAGGTAGTAGCAGGTACTGTGGTTGGGATCAACGACCGCGATGTGATTCTGAATATTGGTTTCAAGTCTGACGGACTGGTGCCGGTTTCTGAATTTCGCGACATGCCAGATTTAAAAATTGGCGACGAAGTAGAGGTATATGTTGAAGAGCAGGAAAATGCGCAGGGACAGCTTATTCTCTCGAGGAGAAAAGCAAAGATTGTCAAAGCCTGGGAAAATATCCAAAATGCGCACGATAACGATAATGTTATTGAGAGCTTTATCAAGCGTCGCACAAAAGGAGGACTGATTGCCGACATATACGGTGTAGAATCATTTTTACCAGGGTCTCAAATTGACGTGAAGCCTATCCGTGATTTCGACGTGTTTGTAGGTAAAAAGATGGAAGTGAAGGTAGTGAAAATCAACTACGCCAATGATAACGTAGTGGTTTCTCATAAAGTGCTGATAGAAAAAGACCTTGAAGAACAAAGGGCTAAAATCCTCAACAATCTGGAGAAAGGCCAGGTACTCGAGGGTGTTATCAAGAATATGACCAATTTCGGGGTATTCATCGATCTGGGTGGCGTAGACGGACTCCTGCACATTACCGATATTTCGTGGGGCCGCATCAACCATCCGGAAGAAGTATTGAACCTCGATCAGAAAGTAAATATAGTAGTACTGGACTTCGACGACGAGAAGAAGCGGATTTCATTGGGTATGAAGCAGCTCACGCCCCATCCTTGGGACTCGTTGCCTGAAGATATTCAGATAGGATCTAAAGTAAAAGGTAAGATTGTAAATGTAGCTGACTATGGCGCATTCCTCGAAATCCTGCCTGGCGTAGAAGGCCTGATCCACGTTTCAGAAATGTCGTGGTCGCAGCACTTGCGCAATCCTCAGGACTTCATAAAAGTAGGTGACGAAGTAGAAGCCGTTGTGCTTACATTGGATCGTGACGAAAGAAAAATGTCATTGGGCATCAAGCAACTTACCGAAGACCCCTGGACGAAGCAAGATATACTGACCAAGTACGCGATTGGTACCCAGCATACAGGTATTGTGCGTAACCTTACCAACTTTGGTTTGTTCATAGAACTGGAAGAAGGTATAGACGGATTGGTTCACGTTTCCGACCTTTCCTGGACGAAAAAGATAAAGCACCCTTCTGAGTTTGTAAAAGTAGGTGATGAACTGGAAGTGAAAGTGTTGGAGTTGGATGTTGAAAACCGAAGGCTTGCCTTAGGCCACAAGCAGCTTGAGGAAAATCCCTGGGATGCTTTTGAAGGAATTTTTGAAGTAGGAACTGTTCACAAAGGAACTATCCTGAGCAAAAATGACAAAGGTGTATTGGTGGAACTGCCTTATGGTATTGAGGGATTTGCTACCAACAGGTACTTAGAGAAAGAAGACGGCAGCACCGCTGAAGTAGGGGAAACACTGGATTTTAAAGTAGTTGAGTTTTCTAAAGACGAGAAGCGGATCGTGCTTTCTCATACCAGTACCTACACCGAAACGGAAGAACAGGCTCCTAAGCAGCCGAAAGCCAAGGCTAAAACAACCCGCAAGCCTAAAGCTGCTAAAGAAGAGAAAGATACCCTCGGAGACCTGGAAGCTTTGAGCGCCCTGAAAGTTCAGATGGAAGAGCAAAGGAAGGAAGCCGTGGCTAAGCAATTTAAGAAAAAAGAAGAGGCCAAGGCCAAAGCCGAAGAGAAAAAAGCTGAAATGGCCAAAGCCAAAAAAGCTGAGGAAGAAGAAGGTGCAGAAACCAAAGAGAAAGAGGATACTGCCAAGAAAGAAGAAGTAAAAGAGGCTAAAACAGAGGCTAAGGAAGAATCTTCAGCAGCGGAAGAAAAAGAGGGTTCAAAAGAGGATTCCCCAAAGGAGGAAGTGAAAACCAAGGAAGAAACACCCAAGGCTGAGAAGCCGGAAGACGCATCTTCTGAAGAAAAAGCTAAAGCTGAAGAGGAAACCGAAGAAAAAAAGTAAATAATGAATAAAATTTAGCAGCCACGCGGTATTCTATGTGCCAAGTGGCTGTTATTTACTTCATAAATTTATAACTTTGCACAATAAGGTCGCGTGGCCGAGTGGTTAGGCAGAGGTCTGCAAAACCTCCTACAGCGGTTCAAATCCGCTCGCGACCTCAAAACCCGGAATTTAATTTCCGGGTTTTTTTATTACAACATACCCATATCAAGTTTAAAACACCTCCTACACATCTACAAATTCACCTACACTTTTGCCAGAAAGGATGATATTTTTGAAGTAGCTTGGGTTGTGCCCGAATTCTTTGGCAAAACATTTACTGAAATATTTTACATCTGAAAATCCTGATAGCCAGGCCATTTCACTGATGGTAAGATCTTTATTCAACAATAATTTTGCAGCATATTGCAGTTTTACTTTTTTCATAAAATCTACCCCCTTTAGCCCGGTAATATCCCTGATCTTTCTGTACAATGAAGACCTGGAGACGTGCATCATTTGGGCCAACTCATTCAGATGAAAAGACTCATCCGAAATCTTATCATAAATAATTTTCACACAATCATTGATAAAATCCTGATCTTCTTTTTCCTTATTATTAATCTCAAACCCGATGAGCGATTTTTCAAACGCATTTTTCAGTTTATCTCGTGAGGCAATCAGATTATTGATACGGGAAATTAAAATGTTTTCATTGATCGGCTTGGTCATATAATCGTCGGCGCCAATGTCGAAACTTTTAATAGTCGACTCCTGAGAGTCAATAGCTGTTAATAAAATAACAGGAATGTGGAAAGTATGTGGGTTTTTCTTAATGTGGTTGCATAGTTCTATACCATCCATTACTGGCATAAAAATATCGGTTACAATAAGATCAGGAAGATTTTTTTCAGCCTTTGCCAGTCCTTTTTTTCCATTAGAGGCTGTTTCTACCGTATAATATTTATCAATCATACTCGCCAAAACAGAAAGGAGTTCGGAATTGTCTTCTAGGATCAAAATGGTTTTCTTTTTGTCGGCAGTAACCAAATCTTCCTGAAGATGTATCAATTCCTGGCTAATATTATCGGTTTCTAAATTTTCTTTAGGTTGGAGAAGAAATTGAGGAATGGTGATGAAAAAAGTGCTGCCCTGATTTACATTACTGCGTACCATCAAATTGCCCCCGTGCAATTGTATTAATTCTTTACTAAGTGCCAGGCCAATTCCTGCACCCGTTGTTTCTTCCTGATCTGTAGCTTTGCTATTTGATACGCGGTAGAAGGGATCAAAAATATAAGATGTTTGGTTTTGTGATATGCCAGTTCCTGTATCTTTCACACTGATAATTACTTTCGGCTTTTCCAGCACCACATTTACCAATATTTCCCCACCTTCAGGCGTGTATTTGATGGCGTTGGATAGAATGTTGAACACTACCTTTTCTATCACCCCAGGGTCAAAATCAGCTTTCAGATGAGATGGAATATTAGCAGTGAGTACCTGATTTTTGTCCAAAGCCTTTGGGCGAAAAGCTTCTACAATCTCAGCTATAAATGAAGCAATATCAGCTTTTTTGCTATGTAATTGGTATTTGTGCTTTTCTAATTTTCTGAAATCCAATATTTCACTTGATAATCGCACAAGCCTTTCCGCACTTCTCTGTATGGTGAGCAATTTTTCTTTTACCTCCCCATTATCAAGGGAACGTATCAGGTCATTGACTGGCAGGGTGATGAGGCTTAAAACGGTACGGAACTCATGGGAAATATTGGTAAAAAATTTCAATTTCATTTCCGTAGCCTCTTCCGCTATTTTCAGCATTCTTCCCAGTTCATCGCTCTTTTGGGATATTTTTCGGTTTTGTTGCTCGATGGTTTTGCTTTTGGCAGCCAGCACTCTATTGGTATGGCTTTTTTGCTTCAATAAATAAATAATGAAGCCTGCCAGCATCAGCAATAGAACCACTGTAGAAACTGTAAGAATGAGTAATGTTCGCTGCTTATTAATAAGAAATCCCATTTCTCCCATACGGTCCCGTTGTTGGTCAATCCTGGCTTGTTGCTCATTGATTTGATCTCCCTGGAGTTTTAAAGTTCTTGCGTTGGTATGATCAATTCTTACCGTATTCAGGTAATTAAATCGTTCATAAGGTTGACCGGAAAGAATATCGATGGCCAACTGAATTGCTTTGTCACCTCCGGTAGGATATAGAAACGTACCATCAATCTGCCCTTTCAGTACCATCTTGATACCTCCATCAGGGGAAGATGTATTAAGTCCGTCAATCCCAATGATATGAGAATCCATCAGATGATTTTTGGCTGATAAATAGGCACCATAGGCCATGCGGTCATTATGAGCATAAATGAGATCAATATCTACCAAACGGTAAAACAAGGTATCGGTAATATTCTTGGCTACTGGCCCGTGCCATTGGCCTTCCACCGTGTACACTTTGATATTCGGGTATTTTTTGATAACCTCCTGAAAACCTTTGGAGCGCCCCATAGAAGGTGTAGAACCGCTCAATCCGGTGATTTCAAGTATTTTACCTTCTCCTTTTAGGAGTTCGGCAGCAAACTGTCCGGCCTCCTTGCCTATGACCTCATTATTGGCACCGATATACGCATTATATTTCAAAGTATTAATCTTTCTATCTATGATGATTACAGGAATGCCCTGGTCATACACCTGTTTGATAATTGCTGTTAATGGCTCAGCTTCATTAGGTGAAACAATGAGTAGGTCAATGCCTGACAGTACCAATGCTTTGATATCTTGAATTTGACGGTCACTATTATCTTGTGCATCCTTTATGATCAGCTCGATATCATATTGTGGGTAAAAGCTGGCTTCCCTTAGCATTTCTGCGTTCATGGTTTGTCGCCATTCATCTCCGGTAGTGCATTGCGAAAATCCTATCAGTATTTTTTTAGGCAAGCTATCATCATGGTATGTGCAGGCAGACAGAGACACAAATAAGAGGAAAATCTGAAAAATCTTCATCATGGTAGAAAAATAAGGTATGCAAGTGTGAAAAACTCGTCAATACATGAATTGACCAATATTTCTTACAGGATTGATAAGTTTTTCACCCCCTCATATGATAGAATTCTCGCAATTTAGATGGTGTTAATCTAACAAATTAATAAAACTGTCTAAAAATGTATGAAAAATTTAACAAAAATGAAAACTATGAAAAAAGAGTTTTTACACAAACTTCAGCAATTGTATGGGGGGGTTCTGCTCCTATGCTTTTTGTGCAGCGTAACGCAAAGTTTTGCGCAGACGAATACCATTTCGGGTACCGTCCAGGATGAAACGGGTGAAGGAATACCAGGTGTGAATGTAGTGGTAAAAGGAACCACCCAGGGAACTGTAACTGACATTGATGGGAAGTATAGCCTAGGAGGTGTGTCAGCCACTGATGTATTGGTCTTTTCCTCAGTCGGATTTACCCCACAGGAAACCGAAGTTGGCAACCAAAGTACGATTGATATTACCCTTCAGGAAGACATCCAGGCCCTTTCCGAAATCGTGGTAACGGGTTATGCCACTGAAAGGAAAGTGGATGTAACTGGGGCTGTAGCAGTGGTAGATTTAGAGCCTATCAAGAATACTTCTTCGGGTAATCCCATGCAGGCCTTACAAGGAAGAGTGGCAGGCTTGTTTGTTGAAAAGAACGGTACACCTACCGGGGAAAACAGTCGGATTCTGATTCGGGGTGTAAATACCCTTGGTAATAATGACCCGCTGTATATTATTGATGGTGTTCCTACCAAACAACCCCAAATATTTCAGAGCTTAAATCCCAGTACCATTGAATCTGTTCAGATTTTGAAAGATGCATCTGCAGCCTCTATCTATGGCTCCCGGGCTTCCAACGGGGTAATCATCGTTACCACCAAAGATGGGTCAGGGACCGGGGAACAATTGAGCGTTGAATTCAATTCCAGTGTTTCTATACAAACCACAAAACCTCAGCAACAAGATATGCTCAATGCCGAACAACGAGGTATTGCCCTTTGGCAAGGCTCTGTGAATGACCGTACTGATCCCGGCGTCCATTCTGCCATCTATACCTACGATTGGAATAATGATTTTGACAACCCCGTGCTGAATAGCGTAAATGTGCAGCCTTTTGTGGGTGGAGACCAAAATGTGCCTGCCGGAGATACCGATTGGCAGGATGCAAGCTATGAAACAGGATATGTTCTTAACAATGAACTGACGTTAATGGCGAATTCTGAAAACAGCGGTTTATTGGCAAGCATAGGTTACCTTAAAAATACGGGAACGCTGGTATATACCGATTATGAAAGATATACCGCACGCATCAACGCCAATACCTCAGTTATTGACAAAAAAGTAAGATTGGGTGTGAACTCCTTACTGACCACCTCTAATCAAACACTGTCCACTACCGACCTTGGAGGTGCGCCTACACCTTTCCTGGCCATTACTCTGGCGCCTACAATTCCAGTCCGGACGGCGGATGGGGAATTTGCCGGCCCATTAGGTGCTGGTTATTCAGACCGGAATAATCCTGTAGATATGCAATGGCTCAACCGATGGGATAATTTTAACAGAACGTCAATCTTTGGGAACGTCTATGCAGAGATAGAACCAATCGAGAATTTAGTATTCAGGACTAACTATGGTATTGAATACTCGAATGGTGTAAATAAAGATATACAACTGGCCTTTCAGGAAGGTTTTTTGGGCCGCTCCGTAAATAGTTTGCAACGTTCTACAGGCAGGCGTCTGGACCAGGTTTGGTCTAATACCCTCCGGTACGAGTTTGAGGTTGGACAAAGCAGGATCAATGTGCTGGCCGGTGTGGAAGCCATTTGGCAGGATGCTCAGGATTTTGGGGCTTTCCGAGAAGGTTTTGCCCAACAAACAGAAGATTTCTTTACCCTCTCGGCAGGTACGGGCCGCAGCACCAACTTTGGAAGTGCTACCGGAGGACGGTTATTGGCCCAATTCGGTAAAGTAAACTATGCCTTTGCCGACAAGTATTTGGCTTCATTCACTATTCGGCGGGATGGGTCTTCCCGATTTGGAGAAGAAAATCAATTTGGTATTTTCCCGGCAGCCACTCTTGGATGGAGAATTGTCAATGAAGGTTTTATGCAGGATGCAAGCTTCTTCTCTGATCTGAAACTCAGGGCTGGATATGGGGAAGTAGGTAACCAGGATATTGGCGATGTAGCCCGGTTTGCACTCTTTGAGCCGAGATATGGCACACTCTTCAACAATGGGGAAGGGTTCCCCGGTCAGTGGTTGAATGTAGGAACAGCCTATGATTTGGCAGGAAATAATACCGGCAGCTTGCCTTCTGGCTTTGTATCTATCCAAGGCGGAAACCCTGATCTGAAATGGGAAACCACCAAAGAATTCAATGTAGGCGTAGACTTCGGATTTCTGGATGATAGAATTTATGGTTCCATTGATTACTTTAACCGGGAAACTTCCGATATTTTGTTGCAACCACCCATTGCTTCTGCAGTAGGAGAAGGGAAACTCAAGTGGGTGAACGGGGCTGTTGTAGAAAATAATGGATTAGAGGTAATATTGGCCTACCGGGGCACTTTCGGAAATGACTTTTCTTACAGTATTAATGGTAATTTCAGTAGGTTCCGGGATGAAATCACCGAATTGCCTGAGGAAGTACGCACTGCCTTTCCTGGTAACTCAGAAAAAACAATTCTAGGCCAGTCTCAATTTTCATATTTTGGGTACAAAACCGATGGGATTTTCCAGAGCCAGGCTGAGGTCGATGCACATGCCACCCAAATAGGGGCTGGCCCCGGTAGAATCAGGTATGTTGATTTGAATGATGATGGCGTCATCAATTCATTGGACCAGGATTATTTGGGAACTATTTTACCCGGGTTTGAATATGGGTTGCGGATTGATTTGGCGTACAGAAACTTTGATTTTTCATTGTTCGGATCGGGTGTAGGAGGTAGAACAGGTAACGATCAGTATACTTTCTGGAATAACTTCCTCAGAGTGCGGGAAAATATGGGTACCGATGTGCTGAATGCCTGGACACCCCAAAATACTGGTTCTGACATACCGATGTTAACATTGGTAGATACTAATAATGAAACCAGGCAGTCAGATTATTTCCTGCTCAACAATTCTTATTTCAAATTGCGGAACATTCAGCTAGGATATAGTTTTCCTTTGGCTTCCATTGAGTCATTGCACATGACCCAATTGCGTATTTTCGTCATGGGTGAAAATTTGTTTTGGTTTCAAAGCAAAGAATTCCAGGGAGCAGATCCTGAAGTTTCAGATTGGAATCTCATACCTGTGCCTACTTCCTTCACTTTTGGGGTAAATGTATCATTCAACTAATAAACAGCAATAATCATGAAATTCAATATATTATCAATATTTATTACAGCAAGCTTTTTGGTAGTAAGCGCTTGCCAGGATCACCTTGACTTCCAGCCGAAAGGAACCTTAACAGAGGATCAGGTGACTACCGTTGACAATTTAGATGCATTGGTGACGGCCGCCTATGCGGCCATCGGCAATGACTTTTGGAACAACCCCATCACCAGTATGTGGGCGTATAGCAGCGTTCGTTCTGATGATGCTTATAAAGGGGGAGGCAGCGTAGATGATGTAGGTGAAATTAACGCTTATGAACAATATAACCTGACACAACCCACAACAGGAGGGCTTTTTAACGGAACATGGGAAAATGCCTACAAAGCTATTTCCAGAGCCAACTTTGCACTCCAGGCTTTGAATGCTGCATCGGATGCTGATTTTCCTAACAAAGCGGTGCGTCAGGGTGAAATGCGATTTCTCAGGGGGCATATGCATTTTCTGTTGAAAATTCTTTTCAAGCATGTTCCTTATATTGTTGAAACCATTCCCGATGAAGAAAAAGCCTTGGTATCGAACCGTGAGTTTACCAATGATGAGTTATGGAATAAAATCGCGGAAGATTTTCAATTTGCCGTCAATAATCTACCAACAACCCAACCAGAGGTAGGCCGGGCCAATCAGTTGGCAGCCAAAGCTTATTTAGCCAAAGTACGTCTCTACCAGGCTTACGAACAGGATGATAATCATGATGTCGTCAATATAAATACCCAAAGGTTAGAAGAAGTAGTGTCCCTGATCAACGATGTGATCAATTCGGGGATGTACGCCTTACAACCTGACTTTGCCGAAAATTTCTTGTTCGGATTTGATAATGGGCCTGAATCTGTTTTCGCTGTTCAGCACTCTATTGATGACGGCACCGCCATTGGAAGACTCAGCATGGCCACCAGCCTGAATTATAGCTTGGCACCCCAATATGGATGCTGCTGGTTTCATATTCCTAGTCAGAATATGGTAAATGCCTTTAAAACCGACCCAAATGGTGTTCCTATGTTTGATACCTTTAATGAAGTAGCCCTCACAGACGTTGATCTTGTTCCAGATGGAGCACAGGTTGACCCTCGCATCGATCATACGGTTGGCATTCAGGGACATCCTTTCAAATACCAGCCCGATGTTTTGTATGACCATAGCTGGGAACGTGTACCTGCTTTGTACGGTGGTTTTGGTAATATGAAGGAACAACAGGCTGCCGATTGCTCTTGTTTTAAAAAGGTGGGGCCTTTCTATGGATCATCAGTGAATACGAATATCATTCGGTATGCTGATGTGCTCCTGTGGCAGGCTGAAGCCCTCATCGAGCTGGGCCGGCATAATGAGGCTTTGCCGTTGATCAACCTCATCAGGGCACGGGCAAAAAACAGCACAGGAAGATTGAAACATGCCGATGGGAGTGCCCCTTCCAATTATCAAATTGAAGAATATGTAAACGGTGTGAACATTGACTGGACACAGGAAAATGCCCGTAAAGCCTTGCAATGGGAACGCAGATTGGAATTTGCGACAGAAAGCCCCCGGTTTTTCGATCTGGTGCGTTGGGGCATAGCAGAAGAGACCCTGAATGCTTATCTTGAAGTGGAGAAAACCAGAAAAGAATTTCTCTCCTCAGCATCTTTTACCAAAGGTAGGGATGAATACTATCCTATTCCACAAAGGGAGATAGATTTTACGAAAGGGCTGTATGTTCAAAACCCGGGTTATTAAGTACGAAAAAATATATTTTGCGGCTCAACAGAAACCCTCCAGGTTTCAGCGATAATTAACGTGCAAATAGAAAAAAATCTGTTAAAAACCTGGAGGGTTTTATGAAGAATAAATTCACTTTACTTATTTTATCCTAACCCAAAATTTATCAATAATATGAACATTAAATTCATAAACTTTTTACAAGGGATACTTATTATAGTAAGTGCCTGCAGCAATGATAAACAACAAGAAGAGGCAACTACTGAGACAAGTATTTCTGCTGCCTATTACACGGAACAGCATCGCCCACAATACCATTTCTCTCCTGTAAAGATGTGGATGAACGACCCCAACGGGATGGTATTTTATAATGACGAATACCATCTTTTTTACCAGTATTATCCGGATAGTACTGTATGGGGACCTATGCACTGGGGGCATGCCGTAAGTAAAGACTTGGTGCATTGGGAACACTTACCCATTGCCTTGTATCCTGATAGTCTGGGGTACATCTTTTCCGGCAGTGCCGTAGTAGATTGGAACAACACTTCAGGACTGGGTACAGAGGAAAATCCACCTTTGGTGGCTATTTATACCTATCACGATGCCGATGGTGCAAAGAAAGAACGAAATGACTATCAGACCCAGGGCATTGCCTACAGCCTGGATAACGGGAGAACCTGGGAAAAATATGCAGATAACCCCGTGTTGGCTAATCCCGGCATTAAAGACTTTCGTGACCCTAAAGTAAGCTGGCATGCAGCTTCTGAAAAGTGGGTGATGATCCTCGCCGTGGACGATCACGTGGAATTATATGGTTCCACGGATTTAAAAGCATGGAAAAAACTCAGTGAGTTTGGAAAAGAAATTGGAGCGCACGGTGGCGTTTGGGAATGCCCGGATTTGTTTCCGCTGAAAGTCGATGGTCAGGATACACAAAAATGGATCATGTTGGTGAGTATCAATCCAGGAGGACTTTATGGAGGGTCAGCTACCCAATATTTTGTTGGAGAATTTGATGGCGTAATATTCACGAATGACAATCCGGATGATGAGATTTTATGGCTGGACTATGGAAAAGATAATTATGCCGGAGTCACCTGGTCAGACGTTCCCGAAGAAGATGGAAGAAGAATCTTTATGGGGTGGATGAGCAACTGGCAATACGCACAGCAAGTACCTACTTCCCCCTGGCGGAGTGCTATGACTATTCCGAGGACATTAAGCTTAAAAGATACCCCTGAAGGCGTAAGAGTGACTTCAAAGCCGGTGCAAGAAATGACGGCTATCAAAGGAGAGTCAGTAGCTTTAGAAAGCCAGTCTATAGAAGGGGAAGTGGATATTTCCCAAAATATTTCTTTTGATATAGCTACTTCTGAACTCATACTGGAGTTTTCAGCTATTGAAAGTGCAGATTTTGGTATTGAACTGTCCAATTCCAGTGACCAAAAATTAATGATTGGTTATGAAACTAATCAGAATAGGTTTTATATTGACCGCACAGAAGCTGGAAACAACAGTTTTTCTGCTGAATTTTTAGGAAAATACTACGCGCCAAGAGTGTCCTCGGATGATGTCATAAAATTACACCTGTTTTTCGACGTGTCTTCCGTTGAGCTTTTTGCCGATGACGGAGAGGTAGTGATGACCGAACTCTTCTTTCCGGATACAGTATTTGATCAGTTAAAATTATTTGCGAAAGAAGGGAAGGTAACTTTGCAATCTGGAAACATCTATGATTTGCAATCCATTTGGAGGGAACAAGAATCGTTGATGAGCAAAAAATAGCCAATGGTATGAAAGCACTGTTCTTTGGCGAAATATTATGGGACATCATTGAGGGAAAAGCCTATTTGGGAGGGGCACCCTTTAATGTGGCAGCCCATACGGCCCAATGTGGGGGGCAATCCGCTATCATTTCAAGATTGGGGAAAGATGAGTTGGGGGAAAAAACCATAGAAGAAATCAAAAAACTATCGGTAGATACTGCTTTGGTGCAATGGGATGAACAGCATCCCACAGGTACAGTAGATGTTTTTTTGGAGGAAGGTCAACCCGATTATACCATTCATGAAAATGTGGCTTATGATTTCATAAAAACAGGACCCCTGAAATCAGCTTTATCCACCCATACCTCAGATTGCTTTTACTTTGGCACCCTGGCACAGCGGAATGACATTTCCCGAAATACACTCCGATGGATACTCAACAATAAATCCTTTTCCCAGGTTTTTTATGATGTCAATCTCAGAAAGGGAATTGATTCCAAACCCATCATAGAAAACTCTCTGAATTTTTGCAATATCTTCAAACTGAACCAGGACGAGGTAGGCATCATTGGCGAGCTTTTATATGGAAAAAGTTATTCGCTTCCTGATTTTGCCAAAGCCATTCAGCAAGATTTTGCAGTGGATATTGTTATCATTACTGCTTCGGAGAAAGGGTGTTATATAGGCGCAGACGAATTTCAATTGGTACCTGGTCAGAAAACCCAGTTGGTAGATGCAGTAGGGGCGGGGGATGCCTTCAGTGCTGCCTTTCTATATAAATATTACCAAGAGAAAGACTCTTTTAAAGCTGCTGAAACTGCCAATAAATTAGGGGCGTTCGTAGCTTCTTCCCGAGGCCCTATTCCCGCTTATTCTCCTGAAATCATTAAACTACTAGCAATATAAAATACGCAAATCATGAAAGGCAAATCCTATCTATTCCTTAGTTCTATCGTAGCCGCCCTGGGTGGCTTTTTGTTTGGCTTTGATACGGCCGTGATTTCCGGTGCCGAGCAATTTATCCAAAACCTTTGGCAACTAGACGATGTGAGCCACGGTATGGCCGTAGCCATTGCTTTGTATGGTACTGTGATTGGTGCTATGCTCGGCGGCATTCCGGCGGATAAATTTGGCAGGAAAGTAACCCTGTTTTGGGTAGGTGTGCTTTATTTTGTATCCGCATTGGGTTCGGCCTTAGCACCTGAGATTTATTCTTTCATGGTTTTTCGATTTATTGGTGGTTTGGGCGTTGGGGCTTCTTCGGTAGCGGCGCCTATGTATATTTCTGAAATTGCGCCTGCCAACATGCGGGGGCGGCTGGTGGCTTTGTTCCAGTTCAATGTGGTGCTTGGTATTGTGATTGCCTACATTTCCAATTACTTTCTGGCAGATATTGGGGAAAATGCCTGGCGGTGGATGCTGGGGGTAGAGGCCATTCCCGCAACCATCTATACCATTATGGTATTTTTCGTACCCCAAAGTCCGCGCTGGCTGATAGTGAAGAAAGAGCAGGTAGAAAAAGCCAGGGCTATATTAACGAAAATAGACCCAAGTACCGTAGAGTCGGCACTTGTAGCCATACAGGCCTCCCACATGAGTAAAGCAGAGGCGGCGAAATCTCATTTCTTTTCAAGGAAATACAGCTTCCCCATCATGCTGGCCATATTGTTTGCTTTTTTCAACCAGATGGCAGGCATCAATGCAATCATTTATTATGCCCCCCGCGTATTTGCAATGGCCGGGGCAGAAGCGGGAGCAGCCCTGCTCTCCACGGCGGGCGTAGGTTTGACCAACCTGATATTTACCATGGTGGGCATCACCCTCATTGATAAATTCGGACGGAGAACCCTGATGTTTATCGGTTCTTTGGGGCTGATTGCCACCTTGGGTTTGGTTTCAAGGGCTTTTTTCGTGGAGTCATTTGGAGGGGTACCCATTTTCCTCTTTGTATACATCGCCTTCTTCGCCCTTTCGCAAGGGGCTGTCATCTGGGTATTTATTTCCGAGATATTTCCCAATGAAGTGCGGGCCAACGGACAATCACTGGGCAGCTTTACCCACTGGCTCATGGCCGCCATTGTTGCCAATGTATTTCCCTACTTTGCCAATACATTTGGCGGAGGCCCTGTTTTCCTTTTCTTCACCGTAATGATGGTACTACAATTATTATTTGTCTGGAAACTCATGCCCGAAACCAAAGGTAAATCTCTGGAAGAACTGGAAAAGGAATTGGGGATGAAGCAGGTGAAAGCGTAGGGTTAAACAGTGTAGATGCGCTTGTTAAAAAACTAATTTTTGCGCCCACAGCACATCCAGATTTTAACTGGGTTTGGTATATTTACTAGGATAAGAAGTAAACCCAAATAAGAACGCTAAATAGGAAATAGACGCTATTCGTCTATACACTCGGTTAGGCGCAAGCCAAGGAGAACGCTAGTATGATTGAATCACCAACATATTATAAGACTGAAGGAGAAGGTGACCTTTATGGTGAAAAGTACAACTTTAAAGTTGGGTTTAAAGTTTTCCTAATTAATCAAGATTGTGTGATTTATTGTGAAATGGATGATTCACCAATCTTTTCAATTGATATAGATTCCAGTACAAAATGGTCACTTAAAGGCACTACTAAAGATAAAAAATCATTTTTTGCTACTGATCTGATAATAACACAATTGAGTAATGACTTTGTTGAATTAATTCCAAGCAACAACATAATTGTTGGAGACTATTTTGATTTTACAGCAGACAAGATCGTTTACCCATTAGCCAATTTATTTGACGTTAACTTTGAAACTACTATTGATGAATTCAAAGTAACCCTTAAATCTGAAAGACATAGTATTAAAAAGAATATTAGTAAGTACTGGAGAATTCCCCAGGTTGGGTCTGAATTGATACTGGAAAAAGATAATGAACCAATTGATTCATTTACTGAAATGGCCAACTATATTATACAGCTTATTTCACTTGGAACTGGACGTCAGTTAGCAATCAATATTCAAAATTTCTTCAATACAACGAAAAGTTTTACCTTAATACAAAACAATCAAATATCCTCTGATTTTATTGGACCACTTTTACCCGATAACGAATATCCTGATCTATTGAAGCTGGGTATCCCCATCTTAAAGAGTTGGAGTATGGATAAGTTCAAAGATTTAAGAATAGTCCAACATTTTCTAAATTCAACCGATAAAGGTTATGTTGATGATAGGGTACTTAGATTAGTTCAGTGCTATGAAATAATAGCACATAATTGGATTCAATTAAATTATAAGCTATCACCTGAATTATTAGCATTAAAGAAAAGACTGAAGGCTGCAATAAAAGAATGGAATCTTGAATTTCCAGAATATGATAAGACAGGGTTCTGGTCAGGGAGAGTTCATAAATCACTTGAATGGGAAAAAACAGTTAAACTACTCGAGAATGTATTGGTGAGTCAGAATCTTGATTTGTCTAAATTAGATGTAGACTTCAACAGATTGGTCAAATTAAGACATGCAGTTGCTCATACTGGTAGCATTGGCCCAGACAATGCCATAAAGGAGTTAATGAATGGGCAGTTTGCTTTACGCATCTTTTTGCTTAAGACATTTAACTTTAAAGGGAAAATTCGTGAAACTAGAGGAAGTGGCTGGTCAGAATTTATTGATATTTCTGAATTTGTTAATAAGGCCAGCGTCTGACAGCCAATATAATTCATAGGCTAGGTTAGTGGCATGGTTGATAGAAAGGCAAGTCGCTTTTTTCTTGCCTTTCAAAGCAAAACAGTACGATGCAACGCCTATGCCTCATATTGGCAAAACGTTATATGTAACAAGAAAAATTGAATTAAAGATGCAGCCGATAGCCAGGAAAATTTAAACTCGTAAGCTGGTTGCTCCAAACAAGAAAATGATAATGAAAGAAAAAAGCAAACAAGCCTGGCCCTCGGCTCGTACAGGCCGTTCTCCAAAAAAAGCTCAAGCATAAGTAATAACGATTAATGCATCTCCACCGCACAACTCCCTATCCCATGTCGGTAAAAATTAAACTGCACATTGGGGTGATCGGCCAGTAATGACATAGGTACGGAAGTATCGGCTATCTTTTGAGAAATCATAAAGGTGGTGAGGCGTTGCCCAAAAGGGTTGTCGTGCATACCGGCATGCCAGATGGAAACTTTTTCGGCTTTCCAGGTTTCTACCGGGCCTACGGTAATGGCCTGGGTAGGTACCAGGGTGATATTGCCCCCCCCTGAAGTTCGGGCATTCTGGGCAATGGTCATCGGGTGCAAATCAACCACCCGGGTAGCCAATTGTCGGTATTCTTCAGGTGATGGGGGTGAGTCTTTGTATTTGCCTTCCCGCCTGGGAGGATCATTGAAAGCCCAGTGTTTGATGTCACCTTGTCCGCCCTGCATGAGGGCACAACGCACGCCTTCCCAGCTTTGTCTGTATGCTTCGGTATCAGCTTTCGGGAAATGCAGGTTTTCATCAGGCATCACCAACTCTTTGCGGATGCGGTTAAAACACAACTCCCTGTCCGCTTTTTCAAAAGAGAGGGGGTGGTCAGGCGAAACTTCTTTTCCATCAATATACCACTCATCCATGCCCCAGAAATGCGCTGATTTCAGGGAAATACCCAGTTCATTCACCATTCGGGCTACCAGAGGCAATTGCTCCGTAGGACCAATGGGGCCACAAATCCCTACGGGATTGTCATCCGTTGATTGTTGCCAGGCAGTAATGTATTCCAGTGCCTCGGCCAGATAAAAATCTTCCAGGGTATCGTAGAATACTACTTTAAAACCGGGCCGGGAAAGTTGAAGCATTTTTTCAGGAGTAAGTTGCGCCACTTCTTTGATGAGGGCTTCGTCAAGGGTGGTATAATCCCACCAATCGGGGGCGATAGAACTGAGTTTTCGAGGCATAATTGATTCATTTAGTGTTTTTCTTTGAGAGGTGTCCGCCACTTCTTGTGAGATTGCACAAGAAGTGGCGGACACGTGTTATTCAGAAATGCCAAAGCAGTTGAAGAAATGCAGGTATAAAAACTAATACCCTTCTTCTAACATCCTTTCATAGGCTTCATTGATTAAATAATCTTTACCCAAATCCTGTAAGGGGTCAGCCTCTGGACCACAGAAGCCATAATGCAAGTGCCTGCGCCATCCTTCAGCATGCATAAACTGTTGGGACATCCGCCCAACTTCTAAAGAAATATCTTCCATCGTTTGCAGGTACGAGTTCATTTTTTGACTGGCATCCAGCCAATGTTGCTGGCTTTGGTGTGCTTTCAAGGCTTCCATTTTGGCAGCTTGTACGGCAGCAGTATTTACAAAAGCACCTGCCATCACTTTTCGGCGCAAAGCATCCCGAAGGCCATGGGGCATGGCATGGTACACGGTACACGCATAATTTTCAGTGGGGTGGGAGGGTGTTGTCTCAAAATTTGGCATGCCTCGGGCAAATGCTGCCGTTACAGCCAGGCGACAGGTGTTGGTATGGTCTTCCATATAATCTGCCGGAGAATGGGTCAGTAAAACGGTTGGCTGCACTTCCCGAATGATGCCTGCCAACTGCCTGAGTGTTTTGAGGTCATACATTATTTCCAGGTCATCGCAGAGTGGTGGGTGAAAATATGCACCCAAAATTTCAGCGGCTGCCTGGGCTTCTCCGAGCCTGACTTTCCGGGTAGTAGCTGCATCGTATTCTACACTGCCGCAGCTGCCAGAGGCAAGGTTCATATAGTGGATTTCATACCCGGCATTTTTGAGAAGCAACAGTGTACCTGCCATCATAAACTCGATGTCGTCAGGATGGGCAGCAATGGCAAAGGCAGTTTTCATCTTTGAGGGAATTTATGAGAGCTTTACAGGTTTCCCCGTCGCAGCCGATTGATCTGCCGCAAAGATGATTTCATGGGTTTTCATGGCATCTTTCAGGCTGGTGAGTGGCATTTCTTCTCCTTTTTCTATAGATTCAAAAAATACCTCAAATTGCTTTTGGTAAGGGTGGTCGGTAACATCCCCGGAATCCAGCATTTTCATAGATAGTTCGCTCCATGCGTTTTTATCAGTGCCCAGTTTCATTGAGTGAAATTTGTTGTCCAAAAGACTGCCCTGGCTTCCACAGAGATGGGTGTGAAAATAATAAGGTTGCAAACAATCTACAATGGCTGCACATTTGCCAATACGCCCACTTTTGAACTTCAATATGGTGACGCTGCTGGTGGGGTACTCGTAAGGCTCAAAAATTTCACTGCTGGATTTAGTATCGTAACTGGTAACCTCTTCTACATCGGTGCCCATACACAACAGCAATGCATCCAGGGCATGGCAGCCTGCTGTGAGCAATGAACTCCCTCCCGCATCTTTACGAATATTCCACCGAAAAGGACTGTACCAGGGGCCAATACCATGATAATAATCAATTTCTCCATAATGCAGGTTGCCCAGCAATCCTTCGTCAATCACCGCTTTGGTAGCCAGGAACTGGTTGGAATAACGACATTCAAAGCAAATACAAAGTTGCACTCCGGCTTTTTTTACAGCTGCTTCCACAGCCTGGCAATCTTCCCATGAGAGGGCGAGGGGTTTTTCCAGGATGATATGTTTCCCGGCTTCGGCTGCGGCTATGGCTTGTTCTTTGTGTTGATAGGGATAACTACAAATGGAAACCGCATCCAGATTCTTATCGGCGAGCATTGCATCCAAATCAGTATAAGTTTTAATTTGTGAACCGGCTTGTTCACTGACTTCTTTGTCGTTGAGCTGGCGGGAAGAATATACCGCTGATACCTGGGCAGTTTCGCTGGCATTGATGGCATCGATGTGGGCGGTAGCTACCCAACCGTACCCGATGATTCCTACATTAAATTTTTTCACAGTTAAATGGTTTATGGAAGTTAAAGGACAAAAGGCTATAAAAAGTAAGTTATAACTCAAGCTATAAGATTAGGGTAAAAAGCGCAACGTATTTCTTTAAAATTTTAACTTTTTAGGCATATTGCTTTTCAGTTACGAAGCGATATAAGTAAGGAGCTTTGTGGGCTTCTCCGGTAAACTTCTTGGCAATTCGTTCTAAAATACCCAGATTAAGCATTTTACGCTGAAAAGATGAGCGTCGAAGCGGTTGCCCCAAAATTGTTTCATACAGTTTTTGGAGTTCGCCCATGGTGAAAGTTTCCGGCAATAAATTGAAACCGATCAGTTTCCGGTCCAGGTTGGCGCGAAGTGTATCTAAAGCTTTTTGGACAATCTGATTGTGATCCAGCATCAGGCCGGGCAATGCAGGCAGGTCACACCATTCGCAGCTGTCTGATAACGCATCGGGAATCGGAATGGCTTTTGTAAAGTCAACCAATGCATAGTAACCTACCGAGATAAACCGCTTCAGCAGCCAGTGGTTGTCAGTATCGCCAAGCTCGTTGCCTGTCATGATGGCCTGCATGGTAGCTTTATCGTGCCGGCTCATATCCCCAAAAGTATAAAACTGGTCCAGATAAATATCCTGAAGTCCTGTGCGCTCGTGCAATACTCTTTTCGCTGCATCATTGAGGTTTTCCTTTTTTTTGATAAACCCACCGGGCAAGGCCCATAAATCGGTATTTTTGTACTTTAGCAGCAGGATTTTTAGCTGGCCCTGGTGAAACCCAAAAATCACAGTGTCAACAGAAAGGCCAGGTAGCAGGCCGTTGCCATCAGAAGGTACATTGGCTGGAAGCTTTGTGTTATCCATTGCTGTTCATTTACCTGCAATAAACAAAAATATTTGGGAATATAGTGGGAAACAATTATTATTGTCTCGAAGTGCGACAATAACAAAAATTTTCAAAGTTAACCACTGTTTGGCACAGGGTTCATATTCACCTCATTCCTTTCACTTTATTGGATAAAATTTTATGAAAGCGTTCTTATTCCTTTGCTTGTTAACCATCCCGGCCATAACGATTGCCCAAAAGGACAATAAAAATAAGCTGCTCAGGGTCAAGACTGTCAATGGTATTGTGGAAGGGACAGACGTCTCTGGTATCTCCACATTCAAAGGGATTCCTTTTGCCCAACCACCCGTAGGAGAGCTCCGCTGGAAGCCACCCCAGTCTGTGAAAAACTGGGAAGGCATACTTCAGGCTGATCAGTTTGGGCCTCGGGCGATGCAACGGGCTATTTTTAGCGATATGCAGTTCCGTTCTGACGGCATGAGCGAGGATTGCCTTTATTTAAATGTATGGACACCTGCAAAAACTGGGGACGAACGTTTACCTGTACTGGTATATTTTTATGGGGGCGGTTTGTTTGCCGGTGACGGTTCAGAGCCACGGTACGATGGAGAAAGCATGGCTCGCAAGGGAATTGTTACACTCACTGTAAATTATCGCCTCAACGTATTCGGCTTTTTTGCCCATCCGGAGTTAACAAAGGAGTCGCCCCAGCAGGCATCTGGAAATTATGGCTATCTCGATCAGCAGGCAGCTTTGCATTGGGTCCAGGAAAATATTGCTTCATTTGGTGGTGACCCTGCCCGGGTTACCATCGCCGGGGAATCTGCCGGATCGATATCGGTTAGTGCACAAATGGCTTCTCCTTTGTCTAGGAGACTCATTGCCGGAGCCATTGGTGAAAGTGGGTCATTGCTGGGCGCACTTCCTGCTATTCCTTTAGCCGATGCAGAGGAAAACGGAGTTAAATTTGCCAAAATGTTAGGTGAAAAATCACTGGCAGCACTAAGGAGTATGCCAGCCGACGAACTTCTCGAGGCAACGGCCATGCAGGGAACACCCCGTTTTTCTTCAACAGTTGACGGGTATTTCCTGCCAAAACCACCCATGGATATTTACACCGCTGGTGAACAAGCCCAGGTTCCCTTGTTGTTGGGATGGAATTCTGAAGAAATGAATTATCGGTATATCATGAGAGACAAAGAACTGACTCCGGAGAATTATGCCGAAGTGGTGAAAAAACTTTACGGAAATCAGGCAGAGGAAGCCTTAAGCTTATATGGAGGAACTACCAATGAAGAAATAATGCAAGCAGCCACAGACCTGGCTGGAGACCGGTTTATTGGTTATAGTACCTGGAAATGGGGCGATATACATGCAAAAACGGGGGGAAACCCAGTGTATCGTTACTATTACACCCGTCCTCGTCCGCGCATGCGTGCTGATGCCGATAATGATAACCCTTCTGTGACAAAAGGTGCAGTACATTCTGCTGAAATTGAATATGCCATGGGTAACCTTCCTACCAACAGGGTTTATGACTGGCAGCCGGAAGATTATCAGGTTTCTGCAATCATGCAGGAATACTTTGCCAATTTTATTAAGCATGGAAACCCAAATGGTTTGGGTGTTCCGGAATGGCCTGCCATCAATAGTGGGGAAACTCCCAAAGTAATGTACATTGATGTGGACACAAATACGAAGCCCGAACAACATCGTGACCGCTATTTGTTTCTGGATCAATTACATCTATCAAACTAAGATTATTCAAAAATTTAATTAAAAGTGATTTCAATGAAGCGTATTTTTCTCATATTTTCAGCCTTAAGTATCCTTTTTTTTAGTGCATGCAGTAACCAGCGGGAAGGGAAACCCAGGGTATTGGTATTTTCAAAAACGGCTGGGTTTGTCCATACATCTATTCCTAAAGGTATCGAAGCGATTCAAAAACTGGGTGCCGAAAATGGTTTTGAGGTAGATACTACCAAGAATGCTGCGATGTTTCAGGAAGATAACCTGGAGAAATATGCGGCTGTTATCTTTTTAAATACAACCGGCAATGTGCTTGACTACAGGCAGGAAGCTGCATTTGAACGTTACATCCAATCGGGTGGGGGCTTTGTAGGCATACATGCGGCCAGCGATACAGAGTACGACTGGCATTGGTATGGAAGAATGGTGGGAGGGTATTTTAAAAGCCACCCAAAACCCCAGGAGGCAAAGTTTATCATCAAAGATAAAAACTTTGGTGCTACTTCTTTTTTTACCGACTCTGTTTGGCAGCGCACGGACGAGCTTTACAACTTTAAGATGCTGAACCCGGATGTGCACGTACTGATGACCATAGACGAATCTTCATACGAGGGGGGAGAGAATGGGGCCTACCATCCCATGAGCTGGTATCACAATTACGATGGGGGACGGGCATTTTTCACAGCCCTGGGCCATACAGAAGAAAGCTATGCAGAGGCAAAT
Organism: Cyclobacteriaceae bacterium; assembly: GCA_965230065.1. GTDB lineage: Bacteria > Bacteroidota > Bacteroidia > Cytophagales > Cyclobacteriaceae. The sequence continues at coordinate 4,283,495 of OZ245942.1, forward strand.
TATCTGAAACACTTACTGGGCGGTATACAGTATGCAATGGGTAAGAATGAAAAGCTGAATTATGCCAAAGCGAAAACACTGCTTCCTCCGGAAGAAGAGCGTTTTGCCAAGACCCAGCTTGCCATGGGAGATTTCTTTGAACCTACAGAAATGACCATTTTGCCCAACTTTGATATACTGATTACGCAGCGCAGGGGAGAAATACTGCTTTATAAAAATGAAACAGGTGAAGTGAAACAGGCAGGTTTTCTGGATGCGTACTACAAAACTTCAGTGCCCGGTGTGAATGCAGAAGAAGGGGTGTTGGGTATTGCCAAAGACCCGGATTTTGCCAACAACCACTGGGTATATATCTATTACAGCCCCGCAGATACGGCTGTGAATCGCTTATCCAGGTTTACCTATGAAAATGAAACGATAGACAATGCAACCGAAAAAGTAATTCTTGACGTAAAATCACAACGTGAAATTTGCTGCCATACAGGCGGTTCCATTGCTTTTGGGCCTGATGGTTTGTTATATTTATCAACAGGGGATAATGCTACCCCTTTTAATGAACCTGAAGCAACTTATGTAAATAATGGCTTTGGCCCATTGAACGATTTACCGGGAAAGCAACAGTATGATGCCAGGCGTTCTTCCAGTAATACCAACGACTTACGTGGCAAGATCATCCGCATTAAGGTAAATGATGATGCGACTTATGATATACCTGAAGGAAACCTGTTTCCGGAGGGTACCGATAAAGCCCGGCCGGAAATTTACGTGATGGGCAACCGGAACCCTTACAGAATTTCGGTAGACCAAAAAAACAGCAATCTCTATTGGGGAGAAGTAGGCCCTGATGCCCGGGCCGACAGCATGGATACACGGGGGCCACGTGGCTATGATGAAGTAAATCAGGCACAACAGGCCGGTTATTTCGGGTGGCCGCTGTTTGTGGGCGACAACTACCCATACCGTGAGTATGATTATGCTACCGGCACATCAGGAGAAGCTTTTGACCCACAGCGTCCGGTCAATCGTTCAGCCAACAATACCGGGTTGAAAGAACTGCCTCCTGCCCAGCCGGCCTTTATATGGTATCCGTATGCTGAGTCTAAAGATTTTCCGCAACTGGGTTCTGGCGGAAGAAATGCCATGGCAGGACCGGTGTATTATACTGATATGTACCCCGAGGCTACGCGCCTGCCCGATTATTACAACGGAAAACTGATTATATATGATTGGATTCGCGGCTGGATAAAAGCCGTAAGCATGTTTGAAAATGGAGCGTATAAAAAAATGGAGCCATTTTTCCCGTCAATTGAGGTGAATGCCCTGATTGACATGGAGGTGGGCCCCGATGGTAAATTATACCTGTTGGAGTATGGCAGTGGGTGGTTTTCTAAAAATGAAAATGCCGGGTTGTTCAGGATTGATTTCAATGCGGGTAATATTCCTCCAAAAGTTACTGACTTTCAGGTAAACAAAATTTCTGGTGAATTACCTTTTGAAATTACAGCTACCGCAAAAGCCACTGACCTGGAAAATGATTCGATCACATATATTTGGGACCTGGGTGATGGCAACACCCGAGAAACCGACGAACCGGTGCTGAAATACACCTATTCTACGGCGGGCGACTACAATATAACAGTAGAAGCAGAAGACCCACACGGAGCTTCCTCCAAAAGTGATTTAATTCATGTATATGCCGGGAATGAAATACCGGAGGTAGCGATAGAAGTTACTGAAGGAAACCGGTCTTTTTACCTGCCCGGCGTGCCTTTCCGTTATCAGGTGAATGTAACAGATAAAAATGAACAAATAGCCGTAAACCCGCAAAATCTGATGGTTTCTGTAGATTATATTGAGGGTTATGATAAAGCAGGTGACAACATGGGGCATCAACAAGGCGAAGCACTTATTGAAGGTAAAAACCTTACGCTTTCCCTGGATTGTAAAAGCTGTCATAAAGAAAATGAAAAGTCTATTGGGCCGTCATACGTGCAGGTAGCACAGAAATACAAGAGCGATACTGATGCCATGAGTTACCTCACCCAAAAAGTGATCAAAGGCGGTGGAGGTGTGTGGGGGGAAACAGCCATGGCAGCCCACCCCACCCTGGCCGAAGGCGATGTACGTTTGATGGTTTCCTGGATTATGTCGCTGGCTGGCAATACCAATCAGAAAAAATCCCTGCCTGTGTCAGGCTCCATCAACCCCGAAACAGGCCAGAAACCCAATACCTCCCTTGTTTTGTCGGCTAGTTATACCGATGAGGGAGGGCCAAATATCAAACCTTTGACGGGAAGAAACACCTTAGTGCTGAGGAGTAATAATTTGTCATTTACAGGGAGTGAAGAAGTAGAGGGTTTTGCCCCCTTCAAATTTGATGGCAAGTACCTGATGGTGTACCCGCAGGAAAAAGGTTGGTTTGCCCTGGACAAAATTGATTTGCAAAACATAAAATCCATCCAAATCATGAGTGCATGGCAGGAAACCCCTAAAGTTGGGCTCAATTATGAAATAAGGCTGGATGCGCCTGATGGTGCATTGATAGGGACAGGAAAAATGCCAGCCCCACAGGCAGGACAGCAAATGGGTATTGCTGCTGTGCCTGTTGAAGGCCCAACAGATGGGAAGCTTCATGACCTTTACTTCATTTATTTACCTGAAAACTCCCGGGAAGCAATGCAGGCAGGAGTGGTAGGAGTACAGTTTAACGGAAAGTAAAATATCGGGCTGAAGATGGAATAATGCACGGAAAATTATGAGATCATGAAAAAAAATATTTGTTTTGATACTCGTAAATTCCCTTATGTGCATGAACAAAGTTTTTTCCCTCTTCGGCCTCTGCTGCTTTTGCATTTCTTTTTCTGCTAAAACGCAGGGCCTGTCCCTGGAGGCATCTGATAGCGCGTTTTATCAACATGCATTGGCCAATGTCATCGTATGGTATGAAAATACCGTAGGTGCAAATTCCCCCCTTTATAAGGGTAAAGAATATCTGGATTATAACTTTCGTATAGAGGGGGATCAGTATTTTCAGTCAGACCTTTGGCAAAAAGGCGCTGTGTATTACGATGGGCAGCTTTATCAGGATGTATCCATGAAATACGATATTGCCAATAAAGTGCTGATCGTTGACCACCCACATCTTCCTTCGCCTGTTTCTTTAGAATCTAATAAAATAGATCGTTTTTCTCTTTTAGGGCATCACTTTATCCGCCTGGTAGCCGACTCGCTTTCTTATGAAGTAATCAAAACCGGGTTTTATGATTTGATGTATGATGGGGAAATGAATTTTTTGGTAAACCGGACAAAAATGCTAAGGGATGAAATTGATGATAGACGAATGCGTTACTGGTTTGAAGAGGACGACCAATATTTCATTCAAAAAGGAGGTAAATATTATAAAATAAAAAATAGAAGATCTGTTTTGAAGCTATTTCCTGAACGAAAAAGGGAAATTAAAAAATTCCTCAAGCGAAATGATATCAAGTTTCGCAAGCAGCCCGAAGAAGCCATCCACCGCATTGTCAAGTACGTTGACCAACAAGAGGCCAGGACATGAAAACCCGCTTTATTCCCTGCTTTTCTGCCATTCTTTGGTTATGTATGATGATGGCTATTCCGGCCCTGGCACAGGAAAAAAATCAAACCATCACTGCTAATTTTACTGATTTGCCTTTTGAGCAATTTGTGCAGGAAATTGAATCGGAAACCAATTATCACTTTTATTACAATATTGCCCAGGTAGACACACTCAAAATAACGCTTAAGGCTGCAAATCAATCCTTGCCCACCATCCTTGAAAAAGTTTTTGCCAATACTGATTTTCACTTTGCCATAGACGCTGAAAAACATGTTTTTATTACGCATGGTTGGACTATACAAACGGAATTGCCCACCGACTTTTTTGACAGGCAAAGACAGGAAGCCGATGAAAGTAAAAATATTGTTGTCGATTATTTTGAAGTAAATGAGCAGGATGAAAAACTGGCAGATAATAAGCTATACCCAATCGGCACAAAAACAAATACCATACAGCCAGGCAAAGCAAAAATTACGGGCAGGGTGCTGGATGTAGAAACCGGAGAGCCCATTGCCGGTGCTAACGTAATTGTGGAAAACCCTTTCACGGGTGTGTCTACCGACCCGTTGGGTTATTATACCATTACCTTGCCCAGGGGGCGGCAAACGCTCAAAATATCCAGCCTGGGTATGCGCGAAGCAGAAAGAAACATCATTTTATACTCTGATGGTTCGCTTGATATTGAACTGTATGAAAGTGTGCAGTCGTTGAAAGAAGTAGTGGTGCAGGCAGAGCGGGATGTGAATGTAACCGGTACGCAGATGGGGCTGCAAAAGATGGATATCAAAACCATCAAGCAAATTCCCACGGCTTTGGGCGAGGCGGATGTATTGCGGGTGGTGCTTACGCTTCCGGGAGTAAAATCAGTAGGGGAAGCCAGCACAGGTTTTAATGTAAGGGGAGGGGCAACCGACCAGAACCTCATTCTGCTCAACGATGCGGTTATATATAATCCTTCCCATCTTTTTGGCTTCTTTTCGGCTTTCAACCCTGATATTCTGAAAGATGTGGAGCTTTATAAAAGTACCATTCCGGCCAGTTATGGGGGGCGGTTATCTTCCGTGCTGGATATTACTACACGCGAAGGCAATAAGAAAAAGTTTGCCGGTTCCGGAGGCATAGGCCCGGTTACCGGGAGGCTTACGTTGGAAGGCCCCCTTTTCAATGAGAAAACATCTTTTATTGTAGGTGGCAGGGCCAATTACTCCAATTGGCTGCTCAAAAGGTTGAATAATGCCGATTACAGAAACAGTAAAGCCGATTTTTATGATGTCAATTTAGGCGTTGCCCATCAAATTAATGAAAAGAACAGTTTGCAACTGAGCGCTTATATGAGTAATGATGGGTTTAAGTTCAAGTCAGATACTACCTATAGTTATAAAAACCAGAACGCAAGCCTGAAGTGGAAGTCATTATTCAATGAAAAACTGTATGGCACCTTTACCGCAGCCTACAGCCGGTATGAATATGGTGTAGAAAGTACGCAAAACCCTGTGAATGCTTACGATTTAGGGTTTGATATGGGACAGGCCAATGTAAAAGCAGACTTTAACTTCTTTCCTGATGACAAACATTCCATTGATTTCGGTGTAAGTGCCAACCATTACCAACTTCATCCCGGCTCTTTCCTGCCCAACAGTGAAAACTCACTGGTAACTCCTGATGTGCTGGAAGCGGAAAGGGCGCTGGAAAACGCGGTATATATTTCCGATATATTCAATATTACTCCCAACATTTCCATCAATGCCGGGTTGCGGTATTCTTTTTTCCATTACATGGGGCCAAAAGATGTATATTCCTACGCACCCGGGCAGCCAAAAGCGGTATATTCTATTACAGATACCTTGTCTTACGGAAAAGGAGAGGTCATCAATACCTATCATGGCCCTGAGTACAGGGTAGCCCTGCGGCTGGGGTTAACCAACCAGTCTTCACTGAAACTAAGTTATAATAGCTTGCGGCAGTATATCCACATGCTTTCCAATACTACGGCCATTTCCCCTACAGATACCTGGAAATTGAGCGACCCGAATATCAAACCTCAGATTGGTGAGCAGTTTTCGCTGGGTTATTATAAAAACTTTAAAGATGGTATCATTGAAACCTCTATTGAGACCTATTATAAAAAAACTAAAAATTACCTGGATTATAAGAGCGGTGCCAACCTGATTATGAACCACCATATTGAAACAGATGTGTTTAATACGGAAGGACAAGCTTACGGAGTGGAAGTAATGGTGAAAAAAACCCATGGCAAACTGAATGGGTGGATGAGTTATACTTATTCCCGTTCTTTACTCAGGCAGGATGATCCTTTGGCTGGAGAAACTATCAATAATGGCGACTGGTATCCTTCTAATTTCGATCAGCCCCACGATTTTACGTTTGTTGGTAATTATAAGTTTACCCACAGGCTGAGCTTTTCGCTGAACTTTACGTACAGCACTGGGCGGCCCATTACCCTGCCTGTGGCACAATACAACTATGGTGGCTCCGACAGGGTGTATTATTCAGAGCGAAACGCACACCGTATCCCTGATTATATCCGGGCCGATGTAGCCTTGAATATTGAGGGAAATCATAAAATAAAAAAATTAGCGCATTCTTCATGGACGCTGGCCATTTACAACCTGACAGGCCGGAAAAATCCGTATTCCGTGTATTTTGTATCTGAAAATGGGAACATCAACGGTTACCAACTGTCCATTTTCGGCCAGGCCATCCCAACCATCACCTATAACTTCAAATTTTGATAATGATGATGAAAAATACAGGTGGTAACATATTTTTGCTTTTTCTGCTAGTAGCATTAGGTTGTGTGGAGACATTTGACTCGCCCATCAGTGGGTTGCCCAATAATTACCTGGTGGTAGAGGGAATCATCAGCGATGGAAAAAACACTTTTCGCCTGAGCCGAACCAGTAATTTGAACCAGGATACTGCGGCCTTTGAAACAGGTGCCCAGGTTCATATTGAAAATGAAAGTGGTACTTTTTCCAGGGTATTGGATGAAACCGGTAATGGTATTTATGAAACTGTATTAGACCTGGATGCCAATGAGCAATACCGGGTAATAATTTATACGGCGAATGATGCCGAGTATGTTTCTGATTTTGTTCCCTTGGTTACTTCACCGGAAATAGATAGCATTACCTGGAGTGCTGTGGATGGAGAAACGGTGCAACTGTATGTAACCACACATGACCCTGATAACAATACAAAATATTACCGCTGGACCTACGAAGAAACCTGGCAATATACAGCAAGTTTTTATTCTAACCTGGATTATATAAATGGAGAAGTAGTGTACAGGGATTTTGCCAATGATGGCATTTATTATTGTTGGCAGTCTGATGCTTCTACCCAAATTTTGGTGAATTCAACCGTGCGCCTGCAAGAAGATGTTGTGTTCAAACAACCTGTGGTGGCCATCAATACCAGTTCAAGTAACCGACTGGATCTAAAATACAGTATTTTGGTAAAACAGTATGCCCTTACTCAGGAAGCCTTTGAATATTGGGAACTGCTCAAGAAAAACTCCGAAGACCTGGGTACGCTCTTTGACCCTCAACCTTCCCAACTCAGGGGAAATATAACATGCACTACGAACCCTGATGAGCCGGTGTTGGGTTTTATAAGTGCGGGGTCAGTGTCTGAACAGAGGGTATTTATCCGCAGGAGCGATATTGCTGAGTTTGTCAGAATTCCGAATAACAGATTTCCTTCTTGTACGTTGGATACCATTCCCCTGTCTCAGGATGCATTAGAGAACGCTTTTGCTCTCGGCGATACCATTCCCATAGGTGAAGTATACGGCTTTGGCGGACTTGAAGGATATGAAGCCTCAGCTAACTTCTGTGTAGATTGCAGGACCCGGGGGGGCACAACTGATGAACCTGACTTTTGGCAATAATACTATGAATTGGCCTGAAAAATATATCAAAATGCTTTTCGTGTGTATGGGTATACTATTATTGGCCCATACTGTAAAGGCACAAATGTCTGTGCTGGATACACTGGCTAAAAGATTTAATCATTACAGCCAACGGGCATTTCAGGAAAAGCTATATCTCCATACCGATCGCTCATTTTATATGTCGGGCGAAATAATGTGGTTTAAAATTTATTATGTAGACGGGATGATGCACCGGCCCCAGGGCCTTAGTAAGGTAGCATATGTGGAGGTGCTTGACACAGCTAATCAAGCTATAGTGCAGGGTAAAGTAGCTCTTCAGGAAGGTAAGGGAAGTGGTTCGTTTTATTTACCGGTTTCTGTTACTTCCGGTAACTATAAGTTAAGGGCTTACACCAGCTGGATGAAAAACTTTAGCCCTGATTTTTACTTTGAGCAGCCCATTACCATTGTCAGCCCGTTCACAAAACTGAACCTGCCGCCTTTGGAAGCTGCCCATAAATACGATATTCAGTTTTTTCCTGAAGGGGGCAACCTGGTGGAAGGAATTGAAAGTAAAGTAGCTTTCAAGGCAGTAAACCAAAAAGGCAAAGGGATTGATTTCAAAGGAATGCTCATCGATCAGCATAACGATACAGTCCTTCATTTTCAGCCCTATAAATTTGGTATGGGGCATTTCGTTTTTACACCATCTGCTGAAAAAAAATACAGAGCGATTGTAACAATGGGCGATAGCAGTTATACCAAAACCCTTCCCCGGGTTTATGCTGAAGGCTATGTAATGCATGTGGAAGAATCAGGCCAGGGCCAGCTTTCTGTGAGTATTCAGGTGAAAAAGGGAAATGATTTTCCTTTTGTATATTTATTAGCACATACCCGACAGATGCTGAAAGTAGCGCAAATGATTACCTTGCGGGAAGGAAAGGCTACCGTAAAGATAGATGAAAGTACATTAGGCAAAGGCATTTCGCATTTTACGTTGTTTAATAGTGAACAGCAGCCTGTTTGTGAGCGGTTATACTTTCGGCCTCCCTCAAGGGAGTTGAACATTGAAGCTGTAACAGATCAGCCACATTACGCAACGAGAGAAAATGTATCTGTTACCATAAATACAAAGAAAAACAGCAGTGCTCCTGTGCAGGCTAATTTGTCAGTGAGTGTTTACCAAAAGGATTCCCTGGCGTTATTTAGCCCTGCCGATATTCGTGCCTATTACTGGCTAACTTCCGACCTGAAGGGTACGATTGAGTCGCCGGGGTATTACCTGAACAATACTGCTGAAAGCCGGAAAGCAGCAGACCATTTAATGCTGACGCAGGGGTGGCGGAGGTTTGACTGGGAAAAAGTGCTTTTAGCAGAAAAAACAGGGTTTGATTTTTTACCGGAGCACGAAGGGCCTATCATTTCAGCAAAAGTGAAAAATAAAATTACCGGGGAATCGCCTTACCGCTTGCGTACCTATCTTTCAGTACCGGGCATAAATTTTCACTTCTACACCAACACCACCGACGGGGCTGGGCGGGTTAGGTTCATAACGAAAAACATTTACGGCACGTCTCCCATACTGATACAAACCAATACTGCCGAGGATAGCACGTACCGGTATGAAATTTTACCACCCTTTTCACAGGAATTTACAGAAGGGGCTTTGCCAGCCTTTGATTTTTCTTCTGATATTTCGGAACGCATGCAGGTTAGGAGCCGGAACATGCAGGTGCAAAATGTGTTTCTTGAAGATACACTCAATACTTTTACCCTTCCGCAAGTTGATAGCATGCCATTTTATGGAATACCCGACAGAACCTTTCTGTTAGACGACTATACCCGTTTCCCTACCATGGAAGAAGTTATGCGGGAGTATGTACAGGGTGTAGGAGTGAGGAAACAAAAGGGAAAATTCCATTTCAAGATATTATATGAAGCTACCAACGATTTTTTTCAGAATGATCCACTCATACTACTTGATGGAATGCCCATTTTCGATACCAATAAGGCCATTGCTTTAGAGCCTTTGAAAATAAAGAAACTGGATGTAATCAGGCAAAAGTTTTATTTGGGATCAAAAAGTTTTTCAGGGATTTTAAGCTATACCACTTACGACCATGACCTTTCCTGGTATCAGATAGACCCGCATGCTTTGCAGGTGGAGTACGAAGGTTTGCAACGCCAACGTGAATTTTATACACCTGCCTACGAAACAGAGCAGCAAATACATGGCCGTATGCCCGATTTTAGAACACTTTTGCATTGGTCCCCCGAAGTTGATACAAACCCATCCGGCGAAACGGAGGTCAACTTTTACACCTCTGACCAGCCCGGCACATATATTGGTATAATCCACGGCATGACGGATGCGGGAGAAATGGGAAGCACTTCTTTTACTTTTGAAGTTAACCCCCGTATAGTTCATTGATGGGTAGTATCATTTTCGTTTATCTACTGTTATTTCTTCAATGAGTTCTCCATTAATATCTATGGCTTTCATGGTAGCTCGTTCCTGTCCTACATCAATGCGCATATAATGCTCAATTTTTTTATAGTGGACGGCTTCGGGTGGAGGGGCATCAATGTCATACAATGGGGCACCACCACCGGCAGAAATGATATAGTGCGTACCTCCATTTTCGGCATGGAGGTAGTAATGGTCATGTCCGCTGATAACAGCCTGTACGCCATGTCGTTCAAATATATCACCCCAGAATTTCCTTCGGAGGGCAGATTCTTCCAACCGGCTTTTCTTGCCATTGTAAAAGGTGCCATGCGCAAAAACGAAGATGTAACCGGCATTTTCATTTAAGCTTAAGGTGCGTTCCAGCCATGTCTTTTCTTTTTCGAAGTAGGACAAACTCACGTTTTGCCAGAATACATCTTCTTTTTCTCCTTTCAAATATTCGGGTGCATGCAAATGCGGGCCTTCCATATCCAGTATGATAAACAGGGCATCCCCAACTGTGAAAAAATAGTAATGCTCATTGCCGGGCAAGGTAAAGAAGTCATAATAATTTTCAGAATCTTTTTCATGATTGCCCAAAACAGTGAAATAGGGCACATTTCGTATCAGCTTATCGGTGACTCTAAAGAAATGTTCCCAATCTTCCATATGATTGCCATTGCCCACCAGGTCGCCGGAATTGACTACAAAAAGAGGATTTTCATCAATAACCCTGTTCACAACTCTTTGGTGTACCTCATGCCGGGTGCGGGTATCGCCCAGTACCACGAAATGAAAGGGTTCAATCTTTTCAGGAAATGTGGTGAAAGTACCTTTGCCCAGGTCTGAGCCGTCGCTCAATACATCATAGGAGTAAGTTGTATTGGGCGATAAATGTGTGAGTATCGTTTGATGATGTTGGTATTGATTTACTTTTTGCACTTTACCGTCTGGCCCTTCAATTTTAGTGCTTCCATCCCAGGTCGACCACCGGATGGTTACATCTTCGTGAGACATTCGTTGTAAATAAGGCCCGAGTATCTTCTTTTTTTCCTGCGCTTGAAGATGATTGATGAGAGGAAGTGAAAATAAGAGAAAACAGGCAAGAAATATATTGACTTTGTGTTGCAGTTGCATAAGATTATTGATGGTGATTTTATCTGTCTGAAATTATTTGTCGCTCAAGTTGTATAATCCTTTGAATCAGCTGATTAGCTATTTCCGCATGGATGTGGTCAAACGGAAGTATGGGTTGGCGTACATGGGGCGTTTTATAAATACCCCGTTGATGCAGTAATTGCTTAAAAAAATGAATGGAAATATCCAGGTGCTGGTTAGAAAAGGACAATACCGGCAAAATGGCTTCAAATAATTTTGTGGCTTCCTTTTGTTTTCCGGACATAAAATCCCGGTATATCTGAGTATAAATATAATGCATGCCGGTGGGCATGAAAGCATGAACGCCCCTTTGTAATCCTTCCAGCATTTGCGTAACTGCCCATCCACCGCTTACATGGAGTCGGCCTTCAGTTAATTCCAAAATGCGGCTGTACTTCATTCCGGCAGGAACGGTTTCTATTTTCAGGCAACGAAATGCTTCAACATTTTCAAACAAATCAAGAATTAAATCATCTGGCAGGCCATATCCGGAAGGATTCCAATCCTGTAGCATGATTACCTCAGGGTTGAGGTTGGCCAGTTCCATAAAGTGAGACTTAAACTGAGCTTCGTTATGAAACGGAATTTGAAAAAGTACATGTTTACACCCGAGTTCTATATAAGATTTCAGTAGTTTCTTGCTTTTGTGCAGGTCTGTTTCTCCTGCTCCGGCGATTACAGGAACTTTTCCGTTCACTGTAGATAACACGGCCTCCACCATTTTCAATCGTTCAACGAAGCTGAGTTTATATACTTCAGAAGCCAATGCAGGCACCAAAAACCCGTGTACGCCTGCTTGCACAGCTGCCTTTACATGCTTTTGTAAAGATGGTATATCCAGGCTATCCGCCGATGTAAAAGGCGTATTCAATACGGTGATAATGCCTTTAAGAGGCCATAACGTTCTCATGAGTCATTAATCATCTACAGCTTGTTCAACCAATAAGCGAAATTGCCATCCGGTATCATCTGATACGGGTCCCCGGGTTTGTTTCATCAGGATGCCGATGATTTGTTCCTGTGGGTCGGCAAAATATTGGGTGTTGAAATAACCGCCCCAGTCAAAGGTGCCTTTGCTGCCCCGGCCTCCCATGTCTTGACCTTTTTGGGTTAAAACACCAAAAGCCAGTCCATAATGCCGACCAGACCCTTCCCACAAATCGCCGATCTGATTGCCCATGATGGATTGCACCGTAGTACGGCTGAGAATCCGGGTACCGTTTAGCTCGCCACCGTTCAGGTACATTTGCAGGAAAGTGGCATAGTCTTTAGCAGTGCTGGAAAGTCCGGCACCTCCTGAAAAAAATTGTTTGGCGCCCTTAATGGGGTAATCCGTATCATAAAAGGTAACGGGAAGCTTGCTCCATTTTCCATCTTTCTGCTGTTGCACGGCTACAAGTCTGCCAGCTTTGTCATCAGGCAAATAAAACCAGGTATCATGCATGCCCAATGGCTCAAAAAGGCGGGTTCTCAGGAATTCATCAAAGGGCATTCCTGACATAATTTCTATGAAATAACCCAATACGTCCAAACCCTCACTGTAGGTGTAGTCCTCACCGGGATTATGATGCAAAGGCAGTTTCGCCAGTTTTTTTACGCTTTCCTCAATGCTGATGTTTTCGGTGGTGAACAGGTCGGTAATCCCTGCTTTATCGTACATCATTCGGAAACGTTCATCTCCGTCTATCACGCCATACCCAAGCCCTGAAGTATGGGTGAGTAAATGCCGGATCGTTATTTCTTTATTGGCTGGCTCCGCAGTGTAGGAAGTATCGCTGTACCGGAATGTTTTCAGTACCTGTGGGTTTTTGAATTCGGGAATGTATTTGGAAATGGGGTCATCCAGTTGAAACTTTCCTTCTTCCCACAACATCATCACGGCAGTAGAGGTGATGGCTTTACTTTGGGAAGCGATACGGAAAATATCATCTTTGTTTAATTTTCTCCCGGCTTCATTGTTGGCCATGCCGAAGGCTTTATGGTAAACAATTTTGCCTTTGCGGGCCACCAGGGCTACCACACCGGGAACATCATCTTCTGCTACGGCTTGTTCCAGCACAGCATCTATCCTAGCCAAACGCTCGGGCGACATGCCTACACTCCCGGGTTTATCTTCGGTGAGTGGAGGAGAATTTTGCAGGGATGGAGTTTGGGCATATACGGATAATGTGATAAAGAGAATGAGCAGGGTAGGAGACAGGTATTTCATCATGGATAGTAATTAGGTGTACTGACAAACTAACTTAGGAAAAAAATAAAAAAAGAGACTCTTGCCGCATTTATTGCGGCCAACGTGCGGTTCCCCGCCGGGACGCGGCATCTCCTACATAGAAGCTGGAGACCCCGGAATTCGCCGGGCGCCGGGCGCTTTCGCTCATCCGGGGAGAACGCTAATATTTTTTACCCTAAGTTACAAGGCTAGTACAATTAAGTTTTAGTTGGCTAAAAATATCTAAAATATGGTGGGATACAATGTTATTCAATGAAAATCTGTTTTCATTGTTTTAATAGCCAAACATCGGTCACTTTAGAATATTGTCTCCAATTGAGATGTGATTCATCGGGGCGGTCAAAGGTGATTTCAAGATGCCCATCTTTGATGAGTTCTTTGGGTAGGGGAAATTCTTTGAAGGTTTCCAGTTCTTTGTTGTAGATAGTGGGGGTGAGCCTTTGTCCGTTGGCTCGGAGTATTGCCTTCCCATAACCCGCTACCCTGATAATATAATCCGCTTCAGGGTCAAGTCTGTGGTATGCTAAGGTTGGCGCAAACTGAAACAGTTGGGTTGACAGCCGCTTCCGGCTGAGGCCATCATCCCACCAGGCATAGTCAATGGCATCATCGGTGCTGGAGGTTACGTGGGGGCTGTTCGCTACATGGGAAATATTATCATAAAAGCTTCCCGGCCCGGGGTTTTCCCAGGTGCGTATGAGTGCAAGCCGTTCCAGTTTTGCTTCTTCAGTGGTGAGCTGTTTTACTTTTTTAAATTCATCTTCCAGCCACCACCGGTTATTCAGTGGGTAATCCACAAAATCCAGTACACACCCTCTTTCAGCACTTCTTGCCTGGTATTTTTCTACACTGGTTTGCAAGCCGACAGACTGGAATAAGTCATCACAAGAAGAGATAATTTTATCCTTAAGCTCCTGAGCGATAGGTTGGGTATCTGCCTTTTGTAAAATCATCAGGGCGCTGTCCATCGCATTATGGGCACCTAAGGTTTTTGCTTGTGCCAGGATATTATTGGCTGTTTCCTCCAGTTGTTGTTCATAGATTAGCCTCCGGCGGGTGTAGGTATCATAATAAGCACGCATCACCAATTGTTGCCACCGCCAGTTATCCCTGAGTTCAGGATTTTCTTGCTCAAGGTTTTGCCATAATTGAAAAGTACCTTCCACCGCTCCATTAGCGATCAGTGACCCATCCCAGTTGCGTTCCAGGGCCAATATGCCATCGGCAGCTTGTTGTGCTACTGCAGAGCCAAAGAAAAAACGGCAGTAGGCTGTCATAATTTCCCTTACATCCTTATCCGGATTCCATCCGATTTGATTCCATATCACCTTATTTACATCATCATGCACACCGTCAGAATAGGAGAGGAAACCATCTGTAAAGGGGATGTCTTCTTTTAGGATACGGGCATAGTAATAGGGTTCTGGGTTGGTAGGCTCCCGGCCCAGTGTGAGGGCATACGCCTGGTTCCAATTTTCGGTAGGATACTGGCAACGTACGGTGTGGGTAAGGTCTCCGTATAAGCGGTGTTTATATTTTTCGGGCAATCGATGCCTTTCTTCGTCAATGGGCGGACTGCTTGGCCCATACACCACTCCCTCGAGCCAGTCCGGGTCATTTTCTTCCAGGTAATTGAAAAAATAGTCAACCATCTCTTCATCAAAACCCTGTAAAGAAATCCAAAGCCCGGCATCCGGATGGTATTTATGCAAAAGGGTGGCGATGTCTTTCAAATGAGGCATTACATATTTTGGATGGTTGTCGCCCGGATCGCCACCAGGAAAGAAAACATCATCTAATCTGGGGATATGCTGATACAACTTTTCATGCTCTTCCAACCCTTCTTTGTATTTGTCTTTTTCAGCCAGGTCTCCGGCAGCAGGAGTCCAAACCCAGTAGTCTACATCATATTTGTCGCATATTTCAGCAATATTCCTGTGCATTTCCTCAGCGGGTATTTTCATGTGTACGCTTTGGGGAGAAAACGGGATGTCTTCTATGGCATTAGCGCCAAAAAGTACCAGTTCCCGAATGTATTGTTCGTATTGCGCTACCGTCCAGGCATCCCAGGAGTTGGCAGTATTGCGGTAGCCCAACTGATGTCCTCGAAGGGGATAGGCAGGAGCGGTAGCTATGTTGAGGGAATGCGGCAGGGTAACTTTTTGGGATGTGAGCGAAGCTGTTTGCAAGAATTTGCCTATGCCATAAAATATTCCACGAACATCATGACCAATAATCCAAACCACTGGCTGCCCATCTTCCTGGCTTGTTAAAACACGATACCCTTCGGCCTTAGTTTCTGGCAGTACGTTGCTGGTGGGGACAGGTATTGGTTTTCCAAGCAAAGTCTTGTCATCATGGAAAGCAATGGCCATTATGGGGTTTTGGTTTTCTTCCCACTGATTAATTTGTTGCCACTCAATACCTGTTCGCTTTTTAACTTCTTCAGTGATAGTCCTGATCATTGTTTCTTGGAAGATAGGTTCAATATTTTCAGAAATCAGGATGTTAGTTTCCGAAAGGTCAATGGAATGTGCCTTAGCGACGGGACAATATGTTAACCCGGTTATTGTCAGAAAACTGAATAGAAATAGTATTTTCATAAGTGCAAATCAGCTTATATTATTTATATCCCGGAATAAAAAGTTTGGCAGCTTCTTCATGCGTCATGTCTACCTGTGGTGGAGGCAGTTGATGATTTTGCTGCATATGCCGTTGTATCTTTTTAACAATGTTGGGATGATTATCAGAAATATCATTGGTTTCTTTAAAATTAGCATCAAGATCGTAGAGTTCAATTTTGCTTTCCGGAGAACTTTTTACACCCTTCCATTTTCCCATGCGTACCGCCTGCATTAAGGTAGTTGGCTGTAGGCCGTAAGGAGATGTTCTTGCATAGTCAGCTACTTCCCAGTAAAGGTAGGGGGGCTCTTTTTGTTTTCCTTTATCCAACAGGGTAGGAAGTACAGATATGCCATCTATGTCATCAGGAAGAAAGGCACTTGTTTCAGTCAATTCAGCCAGGGTGGGCATCATATCAGCAAAATAGAAAGGATGGTTACTGGTACTTCCTTTTTGTATGGTGCCAGGCCAATGGGCAATAAAGGGTACCCGTATTCCGCCTTCATACAAGGTGAATTTCTCTCCCCTCAATCCTCCCCGGGCCTTGAAAAAGTCTGGGTTTGCCAGTGGGCCGGTGGCCGGGCCATTGTCAGAAGTGAAGATCACCAATGTATTCTCAAGCAATTCTAGTTCCTCTAACAAATCCATAATTTCACCTACACCCTTGTCAAGGTGTGTTATCATGGCAGCCATTGTGGCTTTGGGTTCTTTGGGCAGGGCATATCCTTCCCGCCAGAAATCGATGGGGTTTTCCGGGAATTTTCCTTCGTACAAAGCCAGGGTTTCGTTGGGGACAATAAATTCGTGATGGGGGATGCCCACGGGCAGGTAACAGAAAAAAGAGGTATCCTGGTTATTTTTGATGAAATCCAATGATTTTTCAAGAATCAGGTCGTGGGAGTAAGTATCTCTGCCCAGATCTTTATTTTCCGGAAAGTATACTTTTTCCTGATTGTACCAAAGAAATTCAGGGTAGTAAAATTGTGCATGCAATTGGTGGAGGTATCCGTAAAATTCATCAAAACCCTGTTTGTTGGGAACCCCTTCGGTTCCTTCACTTCCCAGGCCCCATTTTCCAAAAATGCCGGTTACATATCCGTTTTGTTTCAGCACCTCAGCAATAGTAATATCCTGGTCGCGCAATGAAGCCCCCCCACCATTGGCACGAACCGGGGTATGCCCGGCATGGTATCCTGTTAACAGTACAGACCGGGCAGGAGCACAGGCAGCAGATCCGGCGTATGCCTGAGTAAATTTCATTCCATGGGTGGCCAGTGCATCTATATTTGGCGTGAAAATTTTTTCCTGTCCATAACACCCCAGGTGTCCATATCCCAGGTCATCAGCCATGATAAAGATGATGTTGGGCTTATCTGGAATCTGTGCTGTAGCCCAAAGGGTAGATAAGGAGGCAAATACTAAGAAAAGTAAGCGGATGATGGTAGCCATGATTTAGGTAGTTACAGCCTTCTGTATTTTTAAGATAGCTTTTGCAAAAGACGCCATATCTTCCCGGGTACCCAGCATGGCATTTTGTAAAATCCAGACAGCCTCTTCATAGCAGGCTTTTTCAGTTTCCGGGCAATGTACATGTGTATAGTCTACATCTTCCGGAATGGCATAACACAGAAAGTTTTTTTCCTGAAACAAAGGTTGTTTGTACAAAGGCTCAGGATAGCCCATAAAGGAAGGCACGCCTTCCGCGGCCAGTAATTGAGCAAACTCTGTTTTAGATAAGTAGTTAAACTTTGTTTTATCATACTTAAATATGAAAATATGATACGTATGCAGGGTTTCTCCGTGTCCGCGGGTAAGCGGAGCAATGCCTTCAATATCTGATAATAAAGTGTTCAGATACTGGCCATTTTCGTCGCGTTGCTGGGTTTGGGCTTCCAATCGTTGCAACTGTTGGGAAAGCAATGCTGCCTGCATTTGGGTAATGCGGTAATTACATCCTAAATAATGATGTTCGTACCATTGTCCCCCTTTCACCCTTCCCACATTGCGGAGGGAGTTCATCCTCTCGTACAATGCTTCGTCGTTTGTTACCACCATACCACCTTCGCCCGCCGTAAGGTTTTTAGAAGATTGAAAACTGAAGCATCCGGCATCGCCCAAACTACCCAGCTTTTTACCTTTATAAGCCCCTCCGTGGGCATGGGCGGCGTCTTCTATTACTTTAAGATTGTGATTTTTTGCAATTTGCAATATGGCATCCATATTACTGGCCTGTCCTCCAAAATGAACGGGAATGACGGCTTTTGTACGCTCTGTGATGGCAGCTTCAATCTTGTTCGGGTCAATATTGTAGGTTTCTGGTTCAATGTCTACAAATACCGGAACACAGTTGGCTTCCAGTACAATTGAGGCTGTAGCAATGAAGGTATAGGGTGGAATAATGACTTCATCACCGGGTTTTACCCCGCAGGCAATGAGGGCAAGGCGCAGGGCTACCGAGCCATTTACGCAGGACAGGGCATATTTACAGTCGCAGTAGTTGGCAAATGCATGTTCTACTTCTTCAACAATACCTGCGCAATCGGGATTACCCCAGTTGCCACTTCTCACAATATCCGTAACGGCCTGCACCTCGGTTTCATCAAAAATGGGCCAGGGAAAGTCTTTGGTTACGGTTTTTTCTCCTCCGTAAAGGGCTAAGGTTGATTTCATATTTTCAGTATACATAATTTTCAGAAAGTTAACCAGATTGCAAATCAAATTTTATCGTGAATTATAGCTAAAAATTTCTATCATATATTGAAAGATTGATGTCTGAGCATAGCGACCCACCTTGGACGCGGCGGGCTGCCCGAGCAGTTTCAATCTTTCTGAGATTTTTTGCCGGTTCGCCGGTGCGATTACTTTTTTATCGATTGAAAAAATCGGACCGCCGAAGCGGTAAGTGCCCGTCTGGCATGAGGACAAGCAGTTGAATGTCAATTAGAGTTAAATGTTTGTTTTCTACATTAAAGCCATAAATCATGTTATTTTAAAGATTTCGATATTACCAACCCCGAAAAGCGATGGTGTACTTTAAAAATCAGTCAATAAATTAATGATCTTCCACAATCAAACCAAGATAACGGCCCAACCAATAGGGTAAAAGCCAGTAAACCGGGTCTTTTTCTTCATAAGGATTTCCCGCTATGGCATACCAGGGATTTTTGTCCCAGCGTATTGTTCGGTGCTCAGAGGGCGGGCGGAATTGATCAACTTGCAATTCTTCCAGAATGGGCTTTCTAACCACATTGAGATCTTCCCTTTTTCCATTGTCAATGCGCCAATCTACCAAATCTAAAGGGGCATCTTTCAGAAAAAACATAGAATTTGCCAATTCATCATGGGTGTCTGTTAGGTAGTTATACAGGAAGTTAACCATTGGGCTTTTTACCATTTTATTCTTTGCAAACCAGGCATCTAAGTGATCTACATAAGCTTGCTTCAGGGCCGGGTCTTGTTCGTATAAAATTAAGGCCGGGTATATATAGGCAGCCAGATAGATATCGAAATAAGTATTCCAGGCGGGATTGGTATTATGCAAAATTTTTGCGTTTTCCAGATAACCTTCTTTTTCAATGAGGTGGAGGTAGGCTTGCTGGTATTTTTTGTTTCCTGTGATGTGGTGGGTAAACTTAAGGAATGAAAGTATTTCCAGTGAATTCAATGCCCTTTCAGGCCCCCACTCTGGATCACGGTTAAGCTGTTCAGGTGACCAGATACCCCAGCGGGTAGGCTGCCCGTCAATGTCCACAAGGTTGAAATCATTGTTTATCAAATGATCCATGATTTGTTGCACGTGGTTACGAATTCTTTCCTTTTCACCTTCATCGGCTACCAGATTGTAATAGAAAAAATACCCGAACATGTGTCCGCACATTTCATCGCTGCTGGTATCACCTTTCCATTGCCATTTCCCATCTTTAGATTTTCGCCAACGCTGCTCAACTGGCTTGAACCTTGGGTTTTTAACAAGCTCATCTGCTTTTTCCTGAGGGGTGTAGGTACGATTTGGGTCATGCATTTCTGTCCATTGTGCAGGAATGATGGTGCGGGCAAAAAAGCCATCTGTTTCGGTTACTTCCCGCAGGTAATGGAGGAAATCAAAGGCTTTTTTTGCCCTTTCCTTTGCTATAGGATCTTTGGTAACAGCATATCGGAGTGATTCCATGACCAGGTACATAGAAGTGTATTCTCCATCGTTATCATCATCGTCGGGTTCAATGGTGGTAGTATCTCCTGGAACACTTAAAGCAAAGCGGGCCACAATCCAGGGTTCCCGTACATGCCTGTGGATGAGTTTATCATAAAAGAATTCAGCTTTTTCAGCAAGGGTCATAGTGCGCCTTTTGATGGCACTTACCCCGCCTGCCGTAGCAATCCAGGCATTTCCTGCTGCATCAAACGCAATATCCCTTACATCGTCTGATAACAACCATCTGCGACTATGCCTTACCGAGTACTCCTCACTTTTTTCCTCAAATCGACTGATGCCGTAAGCCGTGCCCACCCACATCGTTCCATCGGGCGATTGGCGTACAGTATTCACTTCGGCATGGGGAAGTCCATTTTCGGGTAGCTTTTGACCAAGGCGTTTTGTTTTATTTCTGATGGAAACTCCTCCAAGCCCACCGACCCATAGGTGTCCCGATGGACTGAAGGCTAAACCTTTCACATAGCAGGAAATGAGTGCTGAAGTATCCTGATATAGTATATGTTTTCCATGCTGGATGTGGTACAGTCCTACGTCGGTACCTATCCAAAGGGAACCTGCTCCGTCAGAAATAGCGTCCCTTATGCTGCGGGCAATAGGGTATTCTTGTTTTTCCCATTGTTTATTTTGATATAACCAGATGCCGAGCGGACCTAAGGCATATATACCTTCATCAGCGATTACAATTTTTGCAACAGGGGGAGCGATACCTTCGGTATGCTTTAGTTCTTTTGCTACATATGTATACATGCCATTCCAGGTAGCAAGCCAAACGGTTTCTCCTTCAATGACTATATCATAAGCCGGGCCCTGATCTTTTCCCTGAATCATCAGTTGCCACTGCCGGTTTCCGGCAGGTTTTCTGTATACACCATTGGCTGTTGCTGCCCAAACAGCACCGGATGCATCTATTGCTACTCCTCTTACATCATTTGCTTTTGAGTTTCCTTCTTCTATCACATACCCTTCATGATATTCCTGTACAAAAGGAGTGTCGAAATAAACACTGTCATCGTGGAATGCGGTTGCCTGAGGAGTTTGAGTGTCTTGTGTATGGTTACAGGAATATAGCGCAAAGAGGAGTAAAACTGCCGGTATTAGGTATTCTATTTTCATATGTGTTAAGTTTGCACAGCGATTTCACGAAACTCCTTTACTCCTGCACCCAGCTTACCGGAAATGAAGCATATTTGATTGTTTTATGTGGGCCTCCGTTCCTGTCATTATGGAAATAGCTGTACACAGTGTGGATGCGTCCGTCGTTGCCTTGTATTACCGCCGGGTAGTGACTTGCAGTGGCTTTTGTGCCACGGTCATCGTACTCCAGTTGTTTTTTCCAGGGCCAGCTTTCTCCTTCGTCATCAGAAATAGCAACCGTGAGGTCGTGTCTTCCATCTTCGGTGTTATTAAAAACCATGAGCCAATCACCATTGTTGAGCGTCACCATGTCAAATCCGGCACCCGGATTGGGCAATTCGGTATCTTTGGCAATGCTCCAGGTAAGACCCTGGTCGGTTGATTCAGTGCGCTGCATGCGCTGGGGTGGGGGACCATTGTCACGCAAATAGGCTACCAACGTTCCGTCTTTTTTAATGGCTATGGTGGGCTGAATGCCTATACCGCCCATCACCGGATTGCTGAACTGCCAGGTTTCGCCCCAATCATCAGAGATGGCGAACAGGGAGCAATCCAGTCCATCGGAATATAAAGGTACTATCAATCTTTCTTCCAGAATAAAGGGTTTGTTTTTGGTTTGCCATCCAATGCGGCGAGCGAGGGGATAGCCCAAAGTAGCAGATGTTTCTTTGCCATTTTCCTGTATGCGCCCGCTCCGCAGCATATTTTCACCTTTGGCCAGGCTGTCTATTTTTGCTTTGTACGCTTCCCACATAGGCAGCAGCTTATTCTGCATTTCCTCATCAAGCTGTGGCAGCAATGCTTCTTGCATGTAGGTTTCATATTCCTCAAGCTGTTGCCGGGCAGCTTCTACAAAACGGTCGTCAGGTTGTATTCCTCTTTCTGTTTTATTCCCTGGTTTTGCCAGAATGATGTCTTGCCAGTCCCAGTTAGGAGCGCTGGGAGCAGAATAATCATTACTGATGCGGAACATGGGCAGGGAAGTTTCCCATTGGTTGGCAATGACCGGGTACCACATCAGCCACAAACGGTCTTTGGTATCCATAAACAGCATGGGGTTGATGTCGGGAAAGCTTTCCACATCGGCCATGAGGAAAGGTTCTGACCATACAGAATCACCTACAATAAGCCGTGCACCCATAATCTTTACGTCATCAGCCCAGCGTTCGCCTGAGCCCTGAAACCAGGCAGATAGCATATCACCGTTGGGTAGTTCCACAACAGTAGGCCCATGTGTGTGCTCTGATTGTAAAGGGAAAATGATTTGTTCTTCGTAGGCTTCATGGCTTTGCTCTGGTTTTGGTGTATTGCAAGCCAGTGTAAAAAGTAATAGGATAAAGGCTAAATATATTGCTTTCATGGTGTTATTGTGCGTTGCATAGGTGTTCTACGGAAAGTTATTCATTATTCTTCTATCTGTATTGCGCAAAATGCGTAAAATACCAGTCAAACTGCGAAAATGTGAAAAACGCAGAGGGGAAGCACATGGGTGTTTTAGGGGTAAAGTGCCACTTAATTACTGCCACTAGACTCCGCCCGGTACGTTGGGGATAAAAGCTTCCTAAAAATACATATCCATAATATACCGGACGGAGCCCTGCTTCCATTTGTTTAGCACCAGACGGGACGCCAGGGCGGAGAGGTAGTTTACTATTCAGAAACCGCTACAGCGGGTTGCTTGTTCAATGAAAACGGATATTTAACGCTGGTGCCATAGTCGCCGTTTTCAAGCAATTGGAGATTGGCCGGAACCTCAAACAAATTACTTTCAGTAAGGCCTTGCACGTTATCACCATACAATGTTTGCCGTTCTTCTTCGTCATAGGTGGCAGTAACGACTGTATGAATGTTCATGTGGGCTGGCTGTTTATTCCCTTCCGGAAATACATGAATCCATTTCACCTGATTGCATGCTCCTGTGGCAATAGTCCAGGGTTTTTCATCGTCGGCTACCCTGGGGAAGGCGCCCCAACTGCCCTCTCCGATGAACAAGGTTCCGTTTTCATCATCCCGGACAAAGCCCATGTGGCTTTCAGCCGAAATACTATCAGGCTTAAGCGGGTACGTGATTTTGTGCATGTGTGAGTCGCCGTCCAGGGATACATCCAAACCATATTCGTAAAACAATGAAGCCCACTGATGATACTGGTACTCGTTTTCCCTTTTTCCAGAAGTATGGGGCCAGAAAGGTTTATGATAACCTGCAATCTTGAATATATAATCCTTATGTTTTTGGAGATCATTGGCCAACCAGGCCTTTTGCGCTCCTCCTTCATCTATCTCAGAATTTAATGAGATGATGTGAAAGAAATTATCACCGAAGGAGAGGGAGTAGTAGATTTGTGTGGTATCATTTTGCTGAAAGGGAGCATTGAAAATATGATTCAGGTTGGCACGGTCACCATTTTCATGGTTGCCATGCACCGGCACCACCGGAATCATTCTGCCATCGGGTGTGGTGGCCATGGCCTGCCAGTCGTTGAGCCATTGGTGCCACCGTCCGGCATCTGTGCCATCGCCACTGGTAAAATCCCCATTGAATAATACAAACAATGGCCTGAGTTTACCTACCATGCGGTTGGATGCCCTTCCGGCCTCCAGGGGAGCATCATCGCTTTTGGTGTCACCTCCAGCCATGAAGGTAAATGCTTTGGGCTTATCAGGTGCAGTACGGAACCAGTATCTCTTGCTAACTCCTTTTTCATCCCTGATTACAAAGTAGTACTCAGTATCGGGCTGTAGTCCTGTTAGTTTGGCAAAATGTGTGTTCATTTCATAAAAAGCATGTGTCCTTTGGGGCGTGGCTTTATCCGGGTATTCCCAGTATCTGCGCTCTTCATCAGTGGTGCCATACCATACTTCAGGATTGCCACTTTCAAGCTGGTCCCAGGCAATGGTAATGGTGCTGGTAGGGTCATCGGTCCACACCAGGCGGTATTTGTCAGATGCAGCTTCTGTTTCAGGTACAGAACGGCAACCTGATAGGGCGCAGCTTCCAATTACTATTGAAGTAATGAGAAATTTAATCATAGGATAAGAATAAGACGTTGGATTCATTATTGATTTAATTTTAGGTGAAATCCGTATCGGATATTTGTTGTTAAAACCCTCCATGTTTTCAGCTTTGATTTGGGGGTATTTGCATTTTTGTTGCTGAAATCTGGAGGGTATCGAGTGTTTTTTATAGGTTTACACTTACTTCACAAACACCTCATCATCATCAGCCACATACATACGGGTGCTTTGGGTATACGAACCTCCGTTGGTGTCTTTATACTTTAAGTCAATGTAAAATGCCTTGAAGCCTGATGCAGGGAAGCTTGTATTAGCAGTAATTTCAGTTTTGTTTTTGGCTTGTAATGATGTTGATTTCCACTCTTCATCCCGGAAGTCCCGGTCTTTAGAATCAGTCGACCATAAAATGGCATCTATGAGTTTATCAGATTCAGCTTTTACAGATAAGGTTATTTCTTTTTCAGTAGTTGAGACATCCCAGCTATATTCCGGGTAATCTGCATTGTGCAAGGTGTAGCCGAAAAATGCGTTGAGTGCCTGAAGGGCTTGTTTTTTGTCGCCCAACCCATGCCCGGCGTTGGGTACATAGTGGATGTAGTTTTCACCGGGGATACTGTCAATATAATGTTTGATGGCATCTACCGGCCAGTATTCATCATTGGTGCCAATAAAAATCATTTTGGGCATGCTAACATTTTTCCGGTAAGCATAAGGGTCAATCATCTGGGTGAGGGTGTCACCTTTGCCTGTGTTGACTTCCTGCGGAATGCCCAGCTTTACATAATCGTTAATTTGAGGGCTGTATTCATTCCATACTTTGATTTGATAATCCAGGTTCACAGGCATGTTGAGTACATCAATCACCATGGGGGCAATGGCAGCTACCCGTTTGTCGTTGGCTCCGGTGAGCCAGGTAGTCCAGCCCCGTTTGGAGGCCCCGGAAACTACGAAGCGATCAATATTTTGCTGTAACGTTTGTTGGGAAAAGGCCTGTACGGCATCCATTGCCCGCATGGCCGATTTTACCATGGGAAAAAGCAGCGGCCAGGTGTAATCTTTATCTTTTTTGAAATTGTGCAGTGTAAAAGAGATAAGGGCATCTTCTGTCAGGTCATCATACAAAGGTTGGTTAGGTACTTGCCGAATGATAGAAACAACGGCCTTATTTTGGGCAGCTACCTGGGCAAAAGCCTGCAAAGTTTCGTCGTCTTGTTTTTTCCAATTGGGTTTTTCATTCTTGTTACTTCCTCCGGTAATAAACAAAAGGGCACCGTCATGTTCAATCTTTTCCGGCGCCAGTACTGTTAACTGATGCCTCCAGGTGTGCTCCCGCCATCGTTGTGAAGTAAGCAGCAATTCATAAGCTTTTAGGTTATCTATAGAAAAAGTATCAATAACTTCCCATTGGAAAGCAGAGTCATTGTTATGCAGGTATCGGTCCAAAGCGGTGGCGGGTGTGATGGGAGGGGGTGCCTCCTTTTCTTTCTGTTGGTTTGTTTGGCAGTGGGTGAATGTAAATAGTACAGTAAATAGTGTAGCTAAAGAAATTAGTATGTTTTTCATAAATGCTTGGTTTAGGAGAGCGGCTGCTTCGGTAGTCCGATCACCGAGCCGCTTTACATAATAAAGGTAGTTCTAAGTTAAGGAGTTTGTGATGGTTTTGGACTTTCATTTATTAGTTCTAAAGCTTCATTCATATAAATTTCCCCGGTCATTTCCCCCAGGCTGGTACGGCTGATGTACTCGTACCGTTCAAAACTGTTGAAATCTACTTTGGTGAGGATGTACCCAAAGGCATCGTTGGTAAGGCCAAACAAGAATGCGTGTCGGGTAGGCATATTCCGCTTGAGGTAAAACCCAATATTAGGCAGGGCTTCCCCGGGAATGGTAAGGATTTGGGCCGAGCCTACATTCACTAAATTTACCTGTGTGCTGATTTGGTCAGTATTTTGTGCATTTTCCTGCATATTCAGGGGAGAATGGGTTAGGATATATTGCATCATTTCAGAGTCAATAGGAAATTGTATGATTTTCGCCGTACAGAATAGATCAGGGTTTTTCTGAACCGGTACTGTCCGGATGATGCGCAAGGCTTCATCGGCCAGTAAATGGCCAATCCGCTGGCATTCTTCCCAGTCATTTACTTCTTCTCCAAATTTCCGTCGGTTATCGGCCGTAACCATGCCTCCCTGTGCGCCATTCATGAACAGGGCTATTCCTCCGGCTTCCTGTTCAATACGTTCGTACAGCGGGCCACAGAGGTCGGGGCTTAAAATGCCACGTCGGGCTCCAATTACTTCAGGGTGTACGGCATAATTGACCAGGGTGGCAATCGTTTTTCCTCCAGGTGTAATTGCCTGTATTACGCCACAACGTGGGTCATACAACTGGTCGGCGTAATAATTATAGGCGATTTGCCCTTTGGCTTCGCCTACCTCAATTTTCAGGTGGGCAGGTTCCAGGTTTTCGCTAGCTTCATTTACAGCCTCAGCAATTTGTTGAGCACACCATTCTAAATACTTCAGGTCTGCTCCGGTTTTGCCATTTTCATCCGGAAAAGCATAAGCATCCGGGGCAGAGTGGGTATGGGTGGCGCCAATCAGAATATTTTCAGGAGGAATACCTTTGATCAGTGCCCGTGATTTATTTCCTAATGCCGCTGGCCAACCTAAATTATCTACATTAACAATGGCAACGCGGGTTTTTCCTTTCTCAAATACCAAAGCCCGGACATATAAATCCCCCTGCTTTTGGGTAGCAGGTTGCGGAGCACCCACACCGCCAGAAACAGGAAGCAATGGCTCAGGAGTGATAATGCGCAAGGCTGCACCAGCTTTGAAAGTTTGGGCAAATGTTTCTTGTGAATGACAGAGAGCAAGTACTAAAATGATAAGGGTAAATGGTATTTTTTTGATTATAAGCATCATAGGTGAGCCCTTATTTATTTCATTAAAGAAAAGAAGCAAAAATAAGGTAACTGTCTTATTATTTCTGCGCAAATTGCGGAAATTGATTGCTGGTTTGCGCACAACAATGTGTTTATTTATAAACAGTGATATTGACAAAACAAGGCAGAGAATACCTCTGCCTTGTTCTCCTATTTGATAATATTTACCACGGCTTGCCGGTATCTTGCAAGAGCCAGGATTTTGACCAGGCAGAATTCTTACCGTCGGCCTGGGTATAGGCGGTTTCCTGCAATCTGTTTACAGCAGCTTCAGCATTTTGCTCATTGATATTGAGTTCGTCTTGCATATAGTAAAAACGAACGGGCAACACCTGCCGCTTTGCAGCCGGTCCGGCTTCTAAAGCGGGCATGCCTGTTCGTCTGAAATCAAACCATGACTCAGTGGCAGCCGTCCATCCGGCAATCCATTTTTGTTCAATTACTTGCTCTATAGTTCCGTTGTAAGCCGCTGGTCCGGCAATGTAGGTGTCGTACAGGTCGGCTACTTCCCATGCTTCAAAAGAAGCTTTAATGCCTGCTTCATAATGAGTTTGTGCATCTCCCACAGCCCAGCCTTTGAGGGCAGCTTCTGCCAGGATAAAGTGTACTTCAGCTGCAGATATTAACCGGGCTTTCAGTAAAGGGCCGGCTGCATCTTTGTAAATTTCGCTCAGGAAAGACACATGCGGATTGAATGATAACTGTCCGGGAGTAGGGTTCAGGTTATAAGCCGAAGGAATACTGGATACACTCGGCGGAAGGCCCACATAATGAGGATCGGTATCCACCGGCGTATCTTCAGGAATGACATCCGGAGAAAGGTAGCGGACCCCGTCCATCACTTCGTCAGTGCCAGCGGGCAAATCCTCATCAACCACAATCGGAACTTCTACCCTTTGTGCCCATACGCCCAGGCGGGGATCTGCCAGGCTTTGCATTTTATCTACCAGGGTAGCACACATTTTTATCCGGCGGTAGTTGCTTCCTCCTGTGCCGTCATACACCGTATTGGAAGGCCATGAGTCGTCTACGGTTGCCCCCACGTAGTCCATTGTGGCATCGTCTTCACTGGAAGTAATAATGGGATATTTTCCAGGGTCGCCCACAATCTTTTCAATGCCACTCTTAGCCATGCCAGGGTCTTTTTCAGAAAGTCGCATGTAATACCTGAGTTGGAGGGAGTTGGCCAGCTTTCGCCATTGCATAGGCTCGCCTCCATAAATCAGGTCGGCAGGGGCATAAATTTCATAAGCATCCTTATCTTTTGACAATAAATCATTAGCCTCATCCAGGTCGGCAATAATGCCGGGATAGATAGATGATTGCTCGTCAAAGGCTGGCAGGAGATTTTCATTTCTTCCCTGGTCTCCCTGCACTGCAGTAGAATATGGTGCATCGCCCCAAAGGTCAGTAATCAGACCATAAACGAATGATTTCATCACCAGGGAAACCCCTTGCTGGAATTCCAGATTCAATTCTACTGACCGGTCATATACCAGTTGGTTATTTCTCAAAATTGAGTAATATCCTGACCAGCTTTGGTTAGACCAGTCGTAATCGTTATGCCCGCTCGACCAGGCATCTTTCTGTGTATGTTGCATTACCCCGGCAATATCGCCAAAGCCAAGGTCTACTACTTGCTTAGAAGCTTCTGTAATTACCGTGGAAAGCACCAGGTTGGGGTTTACCGTTTCGGGCGAAACCCCGTTCGGGTTCTCATTTAATTCTGAAAGGTCTTCACACGCGAAGACAAAGAGCGTAAGGAAGACCAGTAAGGTTATTGATTTATTTTTTATCGTATTCATCATCATAAAATTTATGCGTTCTTACCTAAAAGTTCAAAGAAAGCCGTACACCTACCGGAATAACCCAGGGGGTTACATTGTATCTTTCTATTCCTTGTTTGAATTGACTACCGCTGCCCTGTACGCCATTTTCAGGCTGGAAAGCCATTTCAGGGTCTATGCCCACATCGGCTTTGGTCCATAATATGATATTCCGGCTGTAAACGGCAAAACTGGCATCACTTATTCCGATAGAATTCACAAAAGATTTGGGTAACTGATATGATAAGGATACTTCCCGCAACTTGATGAAAGAAGCATCAAACATAGCTGCCTTGGTAAAATCCCAGGGGTAATTGGCGGCATACGGAATGATTTTGGTTTCCGGGCCACCTAAATTTTCAACGTATCCGGTAATATTACCCTCCTCGTCATACTCGGCAATCACGCCGGGGTTGAAAGTACCGTCGTTAACGGTCACCCCAAAATCAAATGGGTAGCCGCCATATTCATCACCAGGCCCGCCAACAATATTGATTCCATCTTTGATCAAATCGTCCTCATTGGCTACCAGCCAGTCGCGTAAATCATTTCCTTCACGCCCGCCGGGATTGATGAGCTGGTCCAACCATCGCTGTGTTTTCAGGTCCGATTCGCTGTAACGATAAGTTTGGGAAACAAAGTCACCTCCCTGTCGCCAGTCAAAGGTCATGTTTAAGGAAAAACCTTTGTACGATACTGAGGTTTGCATGCCTAATATAAAGTCCGGGTTAAAATTGCCGACTTTGTTTTTCACATTTTCGGCCCTGATGTCCTGCCACGAACCTTCTTCGTCCAGGATTGGATATCCGTAATATTCAGAATTGGGATCTTCCACAGTAACGAGCTGACGGTCATAAATATCGCCGATTTCATCACCTACGTAGGTCCATGCCCCTCCTTTAGCGTCTGTCCAAAGTGTATAAAACTCTATGCCGTCCGATAATTCTTTGATGGTAGTGCGGTTGCGGGTAATGTTGGCATTGATATCCCACACCCAGCCGTTGTTATCAATAGGCGTACCACCTACCATAAACTCCCATCCTTTGCTGGATACAAGTCCGGCATTAATGGTTTTTGAAGTATACCCGGAAGAAGGAGGTAGTCCGAGGCCGAGGATTTGGTTTTCGTTGTCTACCGTATAATAAGTACCCTCGAACCGCAAACGATTGTTGAAAAAGCCCAGGTCGGCACCTACTTCAAAGGAAGTGGCGATTTCAGGCTTTAAGTCGGGCGTAAGGAGGTACCCTGGCCTGCTCAAACGGGTTACACCATCCCAGGTACCGGCATCTCCCAGCGTAGGATAAAGAGAGTATGGGTCGGTATCATTACCTACTTGTGCCCATCCAGCCCTTAGTTTAAGCAGGTTGATACTGTTGGGCATTGAAATCATTTCATTCACAATGGCACTCACAGAGGCAGAAGGGTAAAAGTATGAGCGGTTTGCTTCGGGTAGTGTACTGGACCAGTCATTTCGGGCAGTGAGGTCAAGGTAAATCATATCCCGGAAACCCAGGTTCGCAATACCATATACACTGTAAATTGATTTTTGATACCAGTTGCTGTTATAGTCCAGGTTTTCAGGTGCAATATTGCTGATGGTATAGAGCTCTGGAATAATCAATCCTGAGCCCCGGCTCTTGGTAGAATTTCTTAATTGTGACCCCTTCTGGTACAAAATATTTCCTCCTGCTGAGACAGACAGGCTGAAGTCGCTGATGTCTTTGGCATAAGTAGCCAGGAAGTCAGTATTTCTTTCCATGCGTGATAGTTCTACCAGTCCGTAAACCCCATTCGGGTCGCGGGTATAACTTTTGGCAATTTTTACTTCCCTTTGTTCATCGTAACGGTCTTGTGAATACCGGCCCATCAGGCTAAACTCCGGAGTAATTTGCCACTCGGCTTTCAGGTTGCCAAATACCCGATCTCTTACGAAGCTGTTATTTACTTCGTTGGCCATAAAATAAGGGTTGTCGTAATCGCCGGGTGCCTGCGATCGCTGCTGTATGCCTTCTTCTTCCCAATAGTCTTGCAGATCCAAAATATTGATGTGTGGTGAAACAGCATAAGCTGCCTGCAATGGGTTAGTGCCCCGGTTACCGGCCGGGCGATTATTGGAATGGCTACGGCCTATGTTCACATTGGTGCTTACCGTAAAGTTGTCGGTCAGGTTCAGGGCAGATGATAAGTTCAGGGTATTTCTGAACAAATCGGAATTGGGTACGAGGCCCCGGCTGCTCATATTGGTGTAAGAAACCCTGTAATTAAAGTCTTCTTTCGCTCCCGAAATAGCTACGTTGTTGGTAGAGGCAATGCCCGTTTGCACAAAGTTTTTTACATTGTCCAGGTGCGAGACGAGCGGGGTAGGGATGGGGCTGCCGCTTTCATCTACAGGGCTGTTCCATTGTATGGCATTGTATCCCTGGTCTAAACGAGGGCCAACCCCGGCTGCAGAGCCTTCTTCAATGAGAAGCTGACCACCCGGATAAGGATTGTTATCGGGAGTATAGGGACGTACCCCGGTTGCAAACTTATTGTGAAAATCAAGGTACTTGTAAGGGTTGTCAAAAACTGTATTTGAATTTACAGAAACATTGAACCCTTTCCCTGCTTTGCCCGATTTGGTGGTAATCAGTACCACACCATTACCTGCCCGTGAGCCATATAAAGCTGCTGCTGAGGGGCCTTTTAGCACAGAAACACTTTCAATATCATCAGGGTTGATGTCAGAAATAGCATTTCCAAAATCTACAGGATTCCGGTCACCTATTTGGGTTACATTGTTCAGGGTATTGGATACGGGAACTCCGTCAATAACGAACAAAGGCTGGTTATCTCCATTGAGAGAAGTAGCTCCCCGAATGACCATGCTTACCGAAGACCCGGCAGCACCGGTAGAGTTAATCGTAACACCGGGTACTTTTCCTGCTAAGGAGTTTAGCACGTTTTCATTAGCAACCCTGTTGAGGTCTTCCCCGTCAACTTTGCCCACAGAATAACCTAATGAGCGTTCTTCCCGCTCAATACCTAAGGCTGTGACAACAACTTCTTGCAATGACTCCAGGCTCACTTCTAAAGATACATCAATGTTACTACGGCCATTGACGGGTATTTCTGTTGTTTCAAAACCTACATAAGAGAATACAAGAACAGGGTTACTACCTGTTACTTCAATTGCATATTCCCCATCGGTATTGGTAACGGTACCAATTTGGGTGCCTTTTACAAGCACAGTTACCCCGGGTAACCCCTGGTTATCTTCTACTGAAGTTACCGTACCGGTTACTTTTGTATTTGCCTGTTGTGCTTTTGCATTTACCTGCCCCCAACATAGCAGGGGTAACAGTAAACAGGCCATTACTGTTGGTTTGATTGTGTAGAAATGAAAATTCATGGTTTTGTTTTAATTAGTGATGATACATTCATTTGGTAGGGAAAAGATGGGTGGGCTAAGGGCTATTGTTAAATGTTTTCATAGTGTTGTGGTTTAGTGATGAACTGGTTTTTTATTTGGATAACCATACTTATCCGCATGTATTACTGCTAAACCTTGTTTTAGGACTATTCCAAAGGGAAATAAAAAAAGGCGGAGCATTTGCCGCTCCGCCTTGACTGTACTTACGAGAATTAAATTTAATTACCAGGGCTTGTTCGTTCCCTGCAACAACCACATCTTAGACCAGGGGCTGTCATTGCCAACTGCTCCTGAGTAAGAAGTAATTTCTAAGTCATTAATGGCAGTATTGATGTTTGCCGTATTGTTGTTATACTCATCGTTTCCATAAGGGAAGCGCACGGCCACTACGGGCTGGTCAGATGCAGGGCCTACCTGTAGGTTAGGGAAGCCAGTCCTTCTGTAGTCCATCCAGGCTTCTGAGGCAGCTGTCCAGGAAGCTACCCACTTTTGGGTAATTACCTGCTCTATAGTGCCGTCAAAGGCTACGCCGGGCTGGGCAATGAAAGCATCGTATGCATCGGCTTTGCCCCAGGTGGTCAAAGAATGCATGATGGCATTGTTATAATGTTCCTCAGCATTGCCGACCGACCAGCCTTTTAATGCGGCTTCGGCCAGGATGAAGCTCACTTCCGCTGCCGAAATAATGCGTGCTTTCAGAATGTCGCCGGCCGAACCTGCTGTAGCGTAAATAGGCGCTAACTGTGATACATGCTGGTTACGGATACCCTGTCCGGGGTCAGGGTTCCCATTGTACGATTCGGGAATGATGAGGGCAGGGGGCAATCCTACATATACATCATCATTATACTCAACAGAGTTCGGATTATAATGACGGGTAAACTTGGTATCAGACATTGCCTGAAACTCAAGATAAGTAAATGTTTCAACACCTAAAGCTTCTCCATCAGCATAGATGAAATCTTCTTTGTCTGTGGCAAGACCAGGATCAGGCACCCATTGTACTGCTACAGAGTCGAACCATACGGAAACTCTTGGGTCGTTGGTGCTTGTGAGTTGTTCTATCAGTGTTTGACAAGCCTGCCAACGGGTGAAGGCATCTACATCTGTGTAAATGGAAGGCCACACATCGTCAGCCCCTCCGGTGTAGTCAAGCACGGCATCCTGATCGGGCGATTGTATATACATACCTGAGTTGTATATAGTTTCTATACCAGCTTTGGCCATATCCGGCATTTTTTCAGAGATACGCATATAATACCTGAGCAGGAGGGAATTGGCAAAACGCTGCCACATTTCCGCATCCCCTCCGTAATACAGGTCAGCGGCTGAATTAACAGCATCTGTATTGGCCCCTTCAAACAGGCCGGCTGCGTTTTGCAGATCGGCAATAATACCATTGTAAATAGCCTCCTGGTTATCAAAAGCAGGGTATTCAAACTCTTCACCTCCCTGGTTGCCTTTCACTGCACTGGAGTAGGGGGCATCTCCCCAGAAATCGGTGACATTGCCAAAAATGAAAGATTTCATAGTGAGGGATACTCCTTCAAAGAATTCATTTTCAACCTCTACCGCTCGTTCTTCCAGCAGGGAATTGCTGCGTTGGATACTATACCAACCGCTCCAGTCTCTTGCACTCCATTCGTATTGGTTATGAGAAGAATACCACCCGTCTTTCTGGGTGTGTTGTACCGCTCCGGCCATATCCCCAAAGCCTAACTCCAGGTAATCCTGGGCTGCTTCGCCCAAAATGGCCGGCATAAGCAAATTAGGGTTGGCCGTTGAGGGGTCAATGCCATTGGGGTTTACGTTTATTTCCGTCAAAGTTTCATCACAGGCTGCCACAATGAAAAGCCCAATGAGGATGACGAGTGTCTTTTTTATCTTTAATATATTTTTCATAACTATCAGTTTTATCGTCCTCATTAAAAATTAAAGTTTAACTTAAATCCGAAGGGAACACTCCAGGGCATTACGTTTTGCCGTTCTATCCCTTGCCTGAACTGGCTTTGGGTATCGCCTTGCGTACTGCCACTGGCCCAGAAAGCGCGCTCCGGATCGATACCAATATCCGCTTTTGTCCACAACATGATATTTCGGGTATAAACAGCAAAAGAAGCATTACGGATAATACCGATGTTGGGTATTTGATAGGCCAGTGATAATTCCCGCAGCTTTATAAAGGAGGCATCAAAAGTGACTTGCTCGTTGAAATCCCAGGCGTAAGTATTGGTGATGGGGTATACGTTGGTATTAGAACCACCTAAATGTTCCTCATATTCATCATCGCTGAAATCATCCGGGGTTTCAGTGCCTGCTACCTGGATTACCCCTGGTACAAAGGCCCCGTCATGTCCGTCATCGTCCACAGGAAAACCACCGGTTTCAGCCGTATGCCCTCCTACACGTGGGTAATTGCCTGCCTGGGGAATGATGTATTTCTCAGGGTCAGATTTGAGCATTTCTTCCAACTCTTCTGGTGAATACAACCCACCAGGAATCAGGTTGTCTAGCTGGCGTTGCGATTTCCAGTCAGATTCTCCATAACGGTAAGTAAACGACATAAACTCACCGCCTTGTCTCCAATCGAAGCTGGCACTGAGGGTAAACCTTTTGAAACTCAGTGAGGTTTGCATACCCATCAGGAAGTCGGGGTTGAAATTTCCGGTATGCCGCATGTTTTCACGGCCCGAAAGCTCAATCCACCCCCCGTTTTCGGAAAGGACAGGCCAGCGGTGATAAGGCGAGTTAGGGTCTCTCACATAGGCGTAACCTGCGCTGTAAATATCCCCGATTTCATCGCCTACGAAGGTGATAGCACCACCGCCATTTTCACTGTACAAAGTAATAAATTCCAGATCATCACTTAATTCTTCTACCGTGGTTATATTTTTACTCCAGTTTAAGTCCACATTCCAGGTCCAGCCGTTTTTCTGTATGGGAGTACCACCTAACGTGAATTCCCAACCTCTGCTCCTTATTAATCCTGCATTGATAAGCTTGCTGCTGTATCCGGAAGATTGAGGGAGGTTGATGGCAAAAATTTGGTTTTCATTATCAATATTATAGTAAGTACCGCTAAACCGGAGTTTGTTATCAAACATATTCAAATCTATACCACCTTCTATAGAAGTAGCCTGCTCAGGTAATAAGTCAGGGTTCAGCAATCCGGAAGGTACTCCTACAGTGGTAACAGTATTATAGTTTCCTGTACTCAAAGAAGGCTCCAGACGATAAGGATCGGTATCATTACCTACTTGCGCCCATCCAGCCCGTACTTTCAACATAGAAATTGATGATGGAAGGTCGAATGTATAATTAGATAACCAACTGAGAGATGCCGAAGGGTAAAAATAAGAACGGTTATCTTCTGGCAATGTACTGGACCAGTCATTTCTACCGGTAATGTCCAAATACAATTGGTCGTTAAAGCCAATAGAAGCCAATGCATATAAGCTGTAGATTGCCTTTTCTCTAATCTGACTGTTTACATTGATGTTATCCAAAGGTATATTTTGTACATTGTATACGCCGGGGATTACCAAACCATTGTTTCTGTTATTTCCAGAACCAACACTAGAACTGGAAAAGTCCTGGCGCATGATATTACCACCAAAAGAAACATTGAAGTCAAACAATCCTGCATCTTGTTTATAAGTAGCCAGGAAGTCGGAGTTGGTTTCCTGTCGGGAAATATCCGTTAGGAAATAACCTCCCCGGGCAGCCCTGCTGTAGCTAAAAGGAATTTTGGTTTCCCTTTGTTCATCAATCCTATCAAGGGCGTGGCGTACCATGAGGGAGAAGTTTTCACTAAAGTCATACGTTAACGAAATATTTCCAAACAAGCGGTCGCGCACGAAGCCGTTTTCGATACCATACGCAAGGAAATAGGGGTTATCACCCGCATCGGTGCGTACCTGTTGTATTTCTTCCTGCCCTTCTACCCAGAAATCCCTCATTTCATTATAGTCTACATAAGAAGAAGCGTAAACAGCTTCCAGGGGGTTACCCCGGCGGTCGCCCGTGCTGGGGCGGTCATTGGAATTAGTACGCCCTACATTCACATTGGAGCTGAAAGTAAGGTTGTCCAGTATTTTATAATTAACGGATGTGTTTAAGGAGTTTCTGAACAAGTCAGAATTGGGGATCATGCCTTTGTGGAGCATATTTGAATAGGATACTCTGAAACTCCCATTGTCATTGCCTCCGCTCACGGCCAGGTTGTTGGTAGACGTAATGCCCGTTTGCATAAAATCTTTCATCGCATCGGGATAAGACCTTAATTCCGTAGGAACAGGGTTTCCGCTTGCATCTACCGGGCTGTTCCACTGTGCGGCTGTATTCCCTTCGTCCAGGTTAGGGCCGCCCCAGTAGGCCGAACCTTCGTTGAAAACAAAATTACGCTGACCATTGGCATATTTATAATGAAAATCCAACAGGCGGGTAGGGCGTTCAAATACATTGCTGGTAGAAAAAGAAACCCCTAAATCTTTGCCTTTCGCACCAGATTTGGTGGTAATAATTACTACACCATTTCCTGCACGTGTACCATACAAAGCAGCAGCAGAGGGGCCTTTCAATACGTTCACGCTTTCAATATCATCCGGGTTGATGTCTGAAATAGCATTACCGTAATCTACCTGGTTGCCATTGCCATTTTCAGAAATGTTATTCAGGCTGTTAGACATGGGCACTCCATCTACAACAAACAGCGGTTGGTTGTCGGTAGTAAGGGAAGTCGCCCCCCGTATGATTACGCTCATGGAAGAACCGGGGCCGCTGGTTTGGTTGATGGTAACCCCGGGCACCCGGCCTGCCAGCGAACTCAATACGTTTTCCTGGGATACCTGGGTTAGTTCTTCCCCATCAACATTGGCTACGTCATAGCCCAGGGAGCGCTGATCCCGCTCAATGCCCAGGGCCGTTACTACGATTTCGTCCAGTGATTCCAGGCTAATGGACAACGATACGTCAATGGTACTGCGGCCGTTGACCGGAATTTCTTCCGACTCATAACCTACATAGGAGAAAACAAGAATCGCATCTTCTCCAGGTGCTTCAATGGAATATACCCCATCGGTATTAGTAACGGTTCCAATCTGGGTGCCTTTTACGAGTACAGTTACGCCAGGTAATCCCTGATTATCTTCTACTGATGTTACTTTGCCAGATACTTTTGTATCTGCCTGCAAAGTCTTTGCTGCTGCACTGCCCCAATATCCCAGGGCAATGAGCAATAAAATGAATGATAATTTTTTGTAAAAATAAAAAATCATGGCTTTGTTGATTTAGTGAATCATAATTTGAAATAAATTTTTAGTATACTCTTCCTGTTGTAAAGAGTTATGGACTGTTGTTTGACGTTTTCATGGTTCCTACTGTTTATGTTTATCTGTTCCGTTATTTTTTTTTATAAACTCATTGAATTGTTCCTGTAAGTATTCAGTATAAACTTGCTCGATACCATCATCTCCAAAGCCTTCAATATATTGTTCCAATTCTTCCCTGGAAATATCGCCCCGCATGTAGCTGGTAATATGTTGTTTGGCAAGTTCAGTGTTCATCGTAACTTTAGGTGTTTCGATGATACTACTGACATTTTGGAAAAAAGGACTACTCTGAATTGAGAAATCTTTTTTTGTTAGAAGGAGGTGGGTTTTAAATTTTTTTGAAGATATTTTTTTGCTTGCACCATTTGGTTTTTTACGGTATTAACAGATATGTTCATCTCTTCGGCAATTTCTTTGTGTGATTTGCCGTGTTCCATGATGAGTGAAATAATCTTGCGCCTTTTCGGTGGCAAAGATGAAATCATCTCATTCAATAAAAGGTCTTTAGGCTTCTCTGAATTTTGAGGTGGTTGGTGAAAATCCTGTAAGTTGCTCCAAAGTTGTTTTTTTAATTCCCTGTCTTTTTTAACACGTTTGAAATAATCAAAAGCCATATTTCGAACGATGGTAAATAAGTAAGCAGTAAACTTCCTGTCGGGATCCAGGCGGTCTTTTGATTCCCAAATTCTTGCGAAAGCTTCCTGCACAATATTTTCTGCTTCATTAGCATCTTTCAACAAAACAGTACAAAAATTCAGGGAAGCTTGCCGGTACCGGTGAAACAGTTGGTCGAACGCTTTGCGATCACCGTGCTGCAACCGATCTATCAATGTTCGTTCAGGCTGTTCCATTTTGTGTTTGTAATGAAGTTCAAAAAAAGAAAAAAAAGGGTACTTATTTTCTAAACCAATGTTATCTGTTCATTAACTTATTATGTATATAGTATTAACTTTTCTTTTTTTCCTGATATCACTTTTGTGCTTACATCAAGCAAGGCTTAAGTCTATATTTAAAATTAATGACTTTTCGAGGGAAAATATGCGCATTTTGCGTTAACATGTACTGACTTTGCGAATTGTATATATTTGATCCTGTTATGCTTGCAAAGATTCCAGATTTCGTACATTATAATGGGTATTGCTGGCTGTTTCCCTCTTGTATTTACCGGTCAGTTTACAGAAGTGCAGATACAATGGCCCGGGTTAATAGGTAAAAATGCACGTTTAGACGTGCAGGGGCATGGCCCTAAAGAACGTGTTTGTATCATTACTACTAATCAGGGTGCAAAAGGATGGGGAATGACCCGGGGAGGACAGCTAAGTCTTGCAGATGCTGAATTATTTGTAAAGGGTAAAAAGCTGACAGATGTTTTAGATCCCACGATAGGCATTAAGAAAGAGCAAGCGCTTCCACTTGAAATAGCATTGCATGACCTGGCAGGTATCATCCTGGACAAACCTGTGTATGAACTGCTGGGCAGGGCGCAACCTGTACTTCTGAAGATGTGGGTAAACTTATTCCTTCCTCTGAACCTGGGTTTGGGATGAAATTACTGAAAAGTATGTAATGAAGTAGAGTAGGCAGTCGCAGTA
Source organism: Cyclobacteriaceae bacterium (assembly GCA_965230065.1). Taxonomy (GTDB): domain Bacteria; phylum Bacteroidota; class Bacteroidia; order Cytophagales; family Cyclobacteriaceae. Next base: position 4,322,898 of record OZ245942.1, read on the forward strand.
GGCAGCGGCAGTCAAAAGCACTTACTGCCAGCTGCTGCCACTGCCTACTGGCTCACGTGAGCAAATTCCCTTCATCATCCCATTGGGCAAGTTCGTTGCGGGTTTCCTGGTTGACGCACTTGGCCAGCCATTCTTCATCGTATGCCATGCCATGCTCTTTCAACACATCCTCAGGCACCCCATCCCATACGTTGGGGCGGTTGCCCTGGTAGCCCAGGTCTTCTATCCCCATTTTGGTAGTGTAATAACCTGTGAGGGTGAGGTTGCGCATCAGGTTGAAAAATGCTACCCCTTGCCCTACTTCCGGTGTAGCCCTGTCGGGATAAGCAATTTCATCGAGCAACTCCTTTTGTTGGCCATCGTTGCAATCCACAAACTTTTTATTGAAATTTTTGTTGGCCCGGTTGTCCAGCCACATCAATCCACCCCTCAGGGGCAGTTGGTGGTTGGGAATATCCTTGGCAATGAATGCGATAAAGGCGGGTACTTCGGCATCGGTGGCCGAGCCGGCCGTATCACTGGCAGGCAATATCAAATCGCAGAGTACAGCAATGGTAGCCAATTCATCGGTTGTGAAGAACTCAGCTTCCATGAGTTTTTGGTCCCGGGCCTTTTCTTCCTCGGTACGCCCATAGGCAGTTGTTTCTTCAGGGGTTGTGATTTCAACTTTATCTTCAGGTTTGCACCCATTGATGACCAGTCCGCCTGCCAGCGTACCGATCAGCATTGATTTCATAGATTCTCTTCTGTCCATAGTAAGATAGTTGTAGAGATTAAATGTTTTGTTTCTTCAATTGGTCGATGATAAAATCAGAAGTTTTCCAGGAAAGGGCCAGGATGGTCCAGGTAGGGTTTTTATCGGCCTGGGAGACAAAAGGGCCTCCATCTACCACAAACACATTTTTGGCTTCATGCAGTTGCTGGTGTTTGTTCACAACTGATTTTTTTGGGTCATTGCCCATGCGGGTAGTGCCCACTTCATGGATGATGCGGCCGGGGGCTTCCAGGCCATAATTGTCTTCTTTACCAGGTTTATCTCCCAGTACAGTAGCACCCATGGCATCAAAAACTTCCTCAAAAGTTTCGTGCATGTGCTTGGCCTGCAACCGTTCATGGTCAGACCAGGTGTAGTTGAAGCGCAAGACAGGAATGCCCCATTCATCCACAACATTGGGATCGATTTCACAATAATTATCTTCCCGGGCAATGCACTCGCCCCTGCCGGCCACGCCAATGAATGCGCCGTAAAACCTTTTTACATCATCCCGCAGCTTGTTGCCGTATCCCCCGGTTTCTTCCCCGATAAAGCGGTTCATCTCAGCCATGCCAAAACCGAAGCCATACAAGGGCATGCCCATGCCCCCGCCTACTTCAATGTGATAGCCCCTCGGGAAATCCAGTTTTTGGTCGTTCAGCCACCAGGGCGTATACACCTGCATACCCCTGGCTGCATCTTCGTTGTACATTTTACGGTTCATTAGCTCTGGCACAAAAGCCCGTCGGCTGCTGCCGGTAGAGTCGTGCAGGTATTTACCCACTACATTGCTGCCATTGCCCAGTCCGTTGGGGTGTTGTGTGCTTTTTGAGTTCAATAAGATACGGGCAGAACTACAGGCAGAGGCCGCGAGTATCACCGTGCGCCCTTTGAGTTGGTATTCCTGCCGGTCTTCTTTGTTGATGTAAGAAACCCCGGTAGCTACTCCTTCATCGTTGGTGGTAACCTCTCTTACAATGGAGTTCACGAAAAGATCTGCATTTCCGGATTTTTGTGCCGGAAATACCAGGGCAGTACCGGATGAAAAGTCGGCTTTGGCTGAGCATGCCCGGTTGCATTGGGCACAATAGAAGCAAACTCCGCGTTCGTTATTGATACGCTTTGTGAGGATGGATTTACGGGCCGGAATTACCGGGACACCTGCTTTCCGGGCAGCTTTGATGTAATACAACTCATGCAGTCGGGGTTTGGGTGCTGGTAAAAAGAATCCGTCAGGTTCGTTGGGCAGATTTTCTTTGCTACCATACACGCCAATCAGTTTATCCACTTTATCATAATAGGGCGCAACATCTTCGTAACCAATGGGCCAGTTATCGCCCAGGCCGTCAACGTCTTTTCTTTTAAAGTCGAGGGGGCCAAAGCGAAGTGAAATACGCCCCCAGTGGTTGGTACGTCCACCGAGCATGTGTGCGCGGAACCAGTCAAATTCAGTACCTTCAGCCCGGGTATAGGGTTCCCCTTCAATTTCCCAGCCTCCGTAGGCAGCGTCAAAATCGCCAAAGGCACGGGTAGACCGAGCTCCCCTTCGGGGCGATTCCCAGGGCCACTTCATTTGGGTCATTTGTGCCGGGTCGGTAGGGTCAAAAAATGGCCCGGCTTCTACAATAGCGACTTTTAATCCGGATTCGGCCAATACTTTGGCAGCCATGCCACCACCAGCCCCGGAGCCGACGATAATGGCATCATACACTGTTGAAGATTCTTTGATTTGCATTTAAGAAAAAGGTTTGTAGGGTTATGTGATGATAGAGCACCATCTCGAAGGGTGGGACAGTGCTATACCTTTTGAGAGCCAATTAAATGTATTTTTTTTAAACTTCTAATTATTTCAGAAAATACTTTTGTCTGTGTTGGACTATTTCCTCCTTTTTAAATTTATAAATGTGAGCTTGGTTGTTTGGCCTTGCGCCAGAAAGTAGCGCGAGAAGATACTTTACCAATCGCACCCTTCCACCATTTCCGTAATCAGCCCGGTCCAGCCGGTTTGGTGGGAGGCACCCAGGCCACAGCCATGGTCACCATGGAAATATTCGAAAAACAAGTGATAATCTTTAAAGTGGGGATCGTTCTGGAATTTAGTGGCTTTTCCATATACCGGGCGCTCACCATCTTCATTTCTTTTGAAAATTTGTACCAGCCGTCGGTTGATTTCCCGGGCTACGATGTCCAGGGTATGCAACTTACCCGACCCGGTGGGAAACTCAACCTTCAGGTTTTCGCCGTAGTATTCATGAAATCTGTTAAGGGAAGAAATAATCATATAATTGATGGGAAACCAAACCGGTCCCCTCCAGTTGGAATTACCCCCAAACATAGACGAATCTGACTCTCCGGGAAGATAACCCACTGAGTAAGTTGTACCATTCAGGTGGTATTGGTAAGGGTGCTCCTGATGAAATTTGGAAAGGGAGCGTATACCGTAATTTGATAAAAACTCCTTTTCATCCAGCATGCGGCGTAAAATGCATTTGAGTCGGTGAATACGCACAAGTGAGAGCATGCGGGTTTCACCTTTCCCCTGTTCATACCATCGGGAAATAAGGCCGGCTTGCTCGGGCCGGTTTTTCAAAACCCACTCCAGACGGCGGGTAAAATCAGGCAGCTTTTCTAATAATTTGGGGTTCAGCACTTCTACGGCAAATAAAGGAATGATGCCTACAATGGACCGCACTTTGAGGATATGTGCGGGTTGGTTCAAGGGGTGCATTACATCATAATAAAATGCATCTTCTTCATCCCAGAGGTCGTCATTTTCATTACCAATGTTAAACATGGCCGAAGCAATAGTGAGAAAATGCTCAAAAAACTTAGAGGCCATTTCCTGGTAATAGGGCCTGGTTTGAGATATTTCCAGGGCAATGCGTAACATATTCAGGGAGTACATGGCCATCCAGGCCGTGCCGTCGGCTTGCTCCAGGTAGCCGCCTGTGGGTAAACCCTGGCTGCGGTCGAACACCCCGATATTATCTAAGCCCAAAAAACCACCTTCAAACAGGCTGTTACCAGCCGAATCGGCCCGGTTGACCCACCATGTGAAATTTAGTAACAGCTTATGGAAGATTTTCTCCAGGAAATCGGTATCGGCATGGCCATGCATGGTTTTGTCGATATGATACACCTTCCAGGCGGCCCATGCATGCACGGGTGGGTTCACATCCCCGAAATTCCATTCGTAGGCCGGAATTTGCCCGTTGGGGTGCATGTAGTATTCCCGCAGCATGAGTTCCAGCTGCCGTTTGGCAAATGCAGGGTCAAGGCGCGCCAGTGGAATACAGTGAAACGCCAGGTCCCAGGCGGCATACCAGGGGTATTCCCACTTGTCTGGCATAGAAATTACATTGCTGTTGACCAGGTGTTTCCATTTGCTGTTTCTGCCATTTTTTCTTGTCTCGGGTGGCTTGGCGGTAGCGGGATCTCCTTCCAGCCATTTTTTTACGTCATAATAATAGCTTTGCTTGCTCCACAACATGCCTGCATAGGCTTGCCTTTGCATGTTTTGCAAGTCTTTGTCCTGCACTTTTTTTTGCAGTTTGGCATAAAAAGTATCTGCTTCCCTGATGCGTTGCTGAAAAACCTCATCAAAATCATCAAAAGCAGAGGGTTTTTCATGGTTATCGAGCCTTATGCGTACGGTAGCTGATTTTCCGGCATCTATCATAAACCGGTAATTCAACCCGGCTTTGGTTCCGTGCAAGCCGGGGTTTACCTGCGAAGCATCCCCATCAACGATGTAGTTATTGATGCCATCTTTGCAATACTGATGAGGATTGGGCTGATTGTACAAGTGCATGCGGTTGCTTTCATTCTCGCAAAACAAAAGCTCAGGCGCTCCTTCATAGGTTATCTTGTAATTGCTAAAATTCCGGTATTGTATGTCAATTTCATGGCTCTTCTGGTTACACATCATGGTGGGGCGGTAACTGTCGTATCCCCACGTCCAGGTGTTTCGAAACCAAAGCGTGGGAATTATGTGCAAAAGAGCTTGAGAAGGTCCCCGGTTATGCGCTGTGATTTTTATCAGTATGTCGTCGGGCCCAGCTTTGGCATACTCAATGAAAATATCGAAGTATTTGTCTTCATCAAAAACACCGGTGTGCTGCAATTCAAATTCGGGCTGCTTTCTGTTTCTTTTTTTATTTTCCTCTATCAGTGCCTCATACGGAAAGCGGCTTTGGGGATATTTGTACAGCATTTTCATGTAGGAGTGGGTGGGGGTATTGTCCAGGTAGTAATAGTACTCCTTCACATCTTCACCATGATTACCTTCCCCGTTCCCAAGCCCAAATAACCTTTCTTTCAGGATATGGTCTTTTCCATTCCAAAAGGCCAGGGCAAAGCAAAAGGTTTGTTTATTATCTGAAAACCCGCCGATTCCTTCCTCGCCCCAGCGATAGGCTTTGCTGCGGGCCATGTCGTGGGTAATGTGGTTCCAGGCATCCCCGTTTTTGCTATAATCTTCACGCACGGTTCCCCATTGCCTTTCTGAGAGGTAAGGGCCAAATTTTTTCCAGCCACTATTATGATAGGTGTTCTGGATGCGTTTGCGTTCGGGATTGTTTGACATAGCTTTTAGTTAGTAGTTTATAGTTTGCTGTTTGTAGAAAAACTGCCAACTGCCGCTGCCTACTGCTACTGGTTTCATAGCATCACAATACGATCCATGAGTTCTTTTTTATATGAATTCCCGATTGGAAAAATGCGGTCGAGTACCTGCAGGTTGGTAGCGCTGATGTTTTTGATCTTATCTATTCTTACAATATAAGAGCGATGTATTCTGACAAATTCCTGATAAGGCAATTTTTCTTCCAGGGCTTTCATGGTAGTATATACAGTGTATAACTCTTCGTCGGTTTTTATTTTTACATAATCTCCGAAAGCTTCCAGCCAAAAAATATCTTTCACATTCAGGTTGATAAATAGTGAATCGACTTTCACAAATAAGTTATGTACATCATTATTTTCATGAACAGAAACTTTTGCGACATTATTCACCGCTTTTTGGGCTGCTTTGAGGAAGCGATCATAATTGATAGGTTTGAGCAAATAGTCTGTGACATCATACTGAAAAGCATCCAGGGCATAATTTTTATTATTGCTCACCAGAATAACCTGCGGAGGGTTACTCAATGTACTGATCAGTTCCAGACCATTCATTTGGGGCATTTCTATATCCAGGAAGATCAGGTCAATTGTTAAGCTTTGCAAAGCCTCTGCTGCTTTCATAGGGTTTTCAAACAAGCCTTTGGTATGCAAAAAAGGGGTCTTATCAATAAGGGCATTGATGATTTTCAATGACATGGCATCATCATCCACCACAATACAATTCAAATTTCCACGCATGGGCTGATTGGTAATTCCAACTAAAAAAATTACTACACTAATATTCCTAATTTACGGTGCAGGTTGACTTTGACTTGCTGCAATTCATCGATTACAGCGCTTGTTTTCCGTTCAATTTCTTCCACATCTTCCCAACAGGAAGTTAATCCATTGACTTGAACATTTTGCTCCATCTGTACCAATGTTTCATACATATCCGCTATTCCGACATAATGATATTTAGGAGCAAGTTTATGAATGGCCACGCTGAGTTTATCAACGCGTTGTTGCTTTATCAATGTTTTTATCCGGCTTAGTTCGAGAGGCACATCCCTTAAAAATATATTGATGATTTCTAACAGTGAGGCAGGAGAACCACCTGTGACCTCTTCAAGATAATACAAATTGACCCTGGAAAAAATGGCTGAATTTTCACGTTTCATGAACAACTCCAAATTTAATAATAACCTAAAACCAAAGCACAATCTGATTGTTTTGGCTTACATAGAAATTCATGTTGGAAAATATCATTTTTTGCCTAAATATTCTATTAATTATATAAAAAATAAATAATTTAATTGAGAAGGGGTAAAAAAGCAGTAGCGATGCTCAGTACCAAAAAAAAGCCACACATATCGGTGATGGTAGTAAGGATAGGGCTTGAGGCCAGGGCAGGATCCATCCCTATTTTTTTTAAAATCAAAGGAATAGCCCCTCCAATAGATACGGCAATCAGTGTGTTGAGTGCCAACGCCCCGCCTACCACCATGCCCAGGTATGGATTGCCTTTCCACAGCCAGGCTGCCAGGCCGACCAAAAGGCCCAATACGCTTCCGTTAATCAACCCTACCGAAATCTCCTGCACCCATACCCTGAATACTTCAAAAGGCTTGACAATATTGAGTGATAACTCCCGCATACTCACGGCCACTGCCTGGTTGCCCGAACAACCGCTCATGTCGGATATAATGGGCAAAAATACGGCAAGGGCAATCACAGAACTCAGCGTATCCTGATAAACGGCAATCACAGAAGCCGCAATGATGTTTAAAAGGATATTGACACTTAGCCAGGACAAACGCCTTTTTGAGCGAAGAAACACGGGCATGGTGCGTAATTCCTCACCACCTACAATCCCCTGTGTCCGCATGTGTTCGGAGTCAGAACGTTCGGCAGCCGCTTCCAATACATCGCGGCGTAATACTACTCCCCGCATACGGCCGGGTTCATCAACCACAGGGACACCAAAAAATTCGTGATCGTCAAAAAAAGCCAGTAATGCATCTAGTTTTGTTTGCAGGGTAACGCTCAATGGTTTGGGAATCATGATGGTAGCAAGCACCGTATTTGGTTTTGAGAGCAGCAGGTCACGCATGCGCAAAACACCTTCCAGCTTTTCCTCTTCCGAAACCACATAAATATATTGCACATGATAGTCAGAGTACTTATCAGCATGCTCGGTCATGTTTTCCACCACCACTTTCACGGTATCCGTAGTTTTAAAAGCCAGGTACTCGGTAATCATCAAGCCACCTGCTTCATTGGCTTCATAGGCCAGTAGCATGCGTGCGTCCTCTGCCTCTTCTGGTTCCATTTCGGCCAGAATAGCCTCCGCGTTATCTTCATTCAGTGCCGATAATAAATCGGCCTGTTCACTGCTTTGCATCTCATTCAGAATGCTGGCAGCTTCTGTGGCAGGAAGGGTAGTGATCAATTTGCTGGCTTGTACCTCTGGAATCTCTTCCAGCAGATAGGCCGAATAATCAGGGGAAAGGGTGGAAAGCAACTGCGTTTGCTCATCGGTGGACATGTGCGATAACGCCCTGGCCAATTCATGGGCACTGATGGATTCAATGTAGTCATCCAGCCGTTGCCTGTCGTTCTTTTGTAGTAATTCTGAAATTTTTTCCCAGTGTTTTATTGTTTCGGTTTCCTGCATTTTTGGTAGACTTATGAGATGTATAAAGTGCCAAATATAGGCAGGTGAAGAGAATAAGTAGAAAGATTGGGTAAGAGTTTATCTGTTAAATTTGTATCAAGCGTTGATGTATTACTCAAGATTCCAGCCTCCGCCCAGTGCTTTGTACAATAGCACATAAGTTGAGAGTAATTGTTGTTGTTTAGCAGCTAAATTTTGTGCGGCATTAAAAGCTTGTCTTTGTTGTTCAAGATATTCCAGATAAGAAGTAACGCCTTTGTCGTAACGTTCAAAAGAAAGAAATTCTCCGTTGTTGGCTGCATCAAGGCGTTGCGATGCTGCTATTATTTCCTGCTTCAGTGTTTCTATTTGAATCAACGCGTCTTCTACCTCCCTGAAAGCATTGATAGCCGTAGCCTGATAATTGAGAATAGCCTGGCGGGCACTGCTTTCTTCAAATTTTACCCGGAGCAGGTTCTGGTTCCAGTAAAATAAAGGTGCCAGTAAAGAGCCTCCGATGTTCCAGGCCGCTCCATTACCTGTAATGTCTGAAAGGTCGGTACTGGCTACCCCAAAAAGTCCGGTAAGACTGATAGCAGGTAAGCGTTGTGCCTTTGCCACACCTACCAGTGCATTGGAAGCTACAATATCTTGTTCGGCAGCCACAATGTCGGGCCGGCGATAGAGCAAGTCACTGGGAATACCTGCCGGGATATCCAGTACAAAATCCTGTTCTTCCAAAGGCTTACCCACCAGGATTCTTCCAGGATTATTACCCAATAAAACACTCAGGGCATGCTCGGTTTGGTAAATTTGACGTGTAAAAAAAGGAACAGCCTCCGCGGCAATTGCCCGTTGCACCTGTGCCTGGTTTACGTCTATTTCAGGGATAATGCCTCTGTCAAACCTGGCCTGAATAATCCTGAGTGTACTGTCACGTGTGGCCAAAGTTTGCGTGGCAATCTTGTATTGCTTCCTGAATTCAAGGAGACGGAAATAAGTTTGAGCAATTGAGCTGATTAAGCTGATTTTTACAGCCCTGAGGCCTTCTTGGGTTGCTAAATAATTAGCTGCGGCAGCTTCGTTTAAGCGTCGCAGTTTGCCCCAAAAATCAATTTCCCATCTTACATTTCCGGTAATGCTGATGGCATTGGTTACCTCTCCCAACGGAATTCCCTGATAGTTACCTCTGGATATATTTCCCTGTACATCAAACTTTGGGAGCATCTCCCGTCGCTGAATGCTGAGCATATAACTGGCTTGCGTTACCGCTTCCATCGCAATTTGGGCATCCTGATTATTTGCCAGTCCTGTTTTAATCAGGGTATCCAGCACCGGATCATCAAACAACGTCCACCACCGTAATTCATTGGCCGAGTCCAGCACTACCGAATCGGTATTAATAATTACCTGAGAGATGGTTTGGGTTGTGTCATCAAAATAATAACCGTTGGGTGAGCGGAGAGTAGTCCCCGAATAATTCTTGCCTACTTTACATCCGGTAGTTATGATAACAATTAGAAAAATGGCAGGAAAAATATGTTTCATTGGTTTTTGGGTTGGGCCTACTTATTTCTTTTTTCTTCGTATTTCCCCAATTTACCAATTAACACAAAGAATTGGGGATATATAAAAACACCAATCAGGGTGGCTACGCCAATGCCGCCCAATAAGGCCACACCCATTACTTTTCTGGCTTCAGCCCCTGAGCCAGAGGCAAAAATCAATGGTAAAATGCCTAATATGAAAGAAAATACTGTCATGAGAATTGGGCGGAAACGAAGCCTGGCCGATTCTACCGCTGCATCAAACAGTGTCATGCCTTCGTCAAATTTAATTTTGGCAAACTCAACAATCAATATGGCATTTTTAGCGGCCATGGCAATCAGCATAACCAGGGATATTTGGGCAAATACATTCAGTTCGTATGATTCGCTGAAAAACCTGAAAACATATAAGAACAGGAAAGCGCCAAAAATGGCAAAAGGAGTTCCTAACAAAATGCTAAAAGGTAAGGACCAACTTTCGTATTGGGCAGCCAAAATCAGAAACACAAAAACCAGTGAGAAAATGAAAACAACAGAAGCTGATCCTGACGAATGTTTTTCCTGATATGACATATTGGCCCAGGCATAACTCATATCCTCGGGTAGCACTTCCTGTGCTACTTCTTCCAGGGCTTTCAGGGCCTGTGACGAGCTAAAGCCCGGAGCAGGTGAGCCTGTTACTTCCGCAGACCGGAACAGGTTGAACCGGTTGGTATACTCGGGTCCTGCAATTTGTTCTACTGAGAGGAGGGTACTAATTGGTACAGATTGCCCTTCAGCATTTTTTAGAAAGAATACGCCCAGGCCTTTTTCGTTTTGCCTGTACTCAGGCTCGGCCTGAATATAAGCTTTGTATAAGCGCCCAAACCGATTAAAATCATTGACATAAGCCCCGCCCAGGAAAGCGCCGATGGTGGTATAAAGGTCATTTAGGCTTACGCCTGTTTTTAGAATTTTATCAGTATCAATATTGATAAACTTCTGTGGAACAGTAGCCTGAAAAGGGCTGAAAGCAGAAGCGATTTCGGGCCTGCTCATAGCTGCCCTTACAAAGGCATTTGTGTTTTCGGCCAGGTAAGCCGGAGCGTTACCAAGCCTGTCTTGCAACATGATAGAAAAGCCTGAGCCACTTCCGAGCCCCGGAATGGCAGGGGGGCCAAAGGCAAATGCCTGTGCCTCTTTGATATTTTGATTGAGCACAATGCTGATTTTTCTGGTCAGTTCTTTCGCCGTGAGTTCACGTTCTTCCCAGTCTTTCAGGGTAACAAACATAAAACCTGCGTTGGTAGACATCGCTCCGGTCAATAAACTAAAACCCGAGGCAGTGGTTACCATATCTATTTGTTCTTCCCGGGCTAAAATCGCTTCAATTTTCTTAGCTACTTCATCAGTTCTTTGCAAAGAAGCTGCATCCGGGAGCTGGATGTTTACATACATATAGCCCATATCCTCTTCAGGAATAAACCCGCCCGGTACCTGGGTTCCTAAAAAAACGGCTGCTATAGAAACCAGTACCAGAAATACTACGCCTCTCGTGAGTTTCCCGGTAATTATTTTGGTCCAGGCAGTATACCCTTCGGTAACTTTATCGAACCTGTAATTGAAAGCAGCGAAAAACTTACCCAACACTCCGGAGGAAGGCACTTGTTTTTTTAATAACAAAGAACAAAGCGCCGGACTCAGGGTAAGTGCATTGATGGATGAAAAGAAGACAGAAACAGCTACTGTAATGGCGAATTGCTGGTACAACCGCCCGGTAATGCCTGCCATGGTAGCGACCGGAATAAATACGGCAATGAGCACCAGTGTAGTGGCAATCACCGGAGCTGTTACTTCTTTCATAGCATGCGAGGTTGCCTCTTTGGGAGACATGCCATTTTCAATATTTACCTGTACGGCTTCCACCACCACAATAGCGTCATCCACCACGATTCCAATAGCGAGTACCAGTCCTAATAAAGAAAGCACATTGATAGAAAACCCAAGCAGGGGAAAAAGCATAAAGGCCCCGATCAGGGAAACGGGAATTGCCAGCGTAGGAATTAATGTGGCCCGCCAGTCTTGTATAAAGATAAACACAACAAAAATCACCAATGCCAGTGCTACGACTAAGGTAACGAGGATTTCTTCAATACCGGCTGTAATGGGTTTGGTAGAGTCAAGGGAAACCGTATGTTCCATGCCTTCGGGAAACCGCTGGGATAATTCAGTCATTTTTGCAGTTACCTGTTCGGCCAGTGCCACAGCATTGGAACCGGGTGCCTGGTAAATCGATAGGATACTGCACTCCTTGCCATTCATCCGGGTAAATGCAGTATACGTTTCAACCCCTAATTCTACCCTGGCAATATCTTTAATGCGCACCTGGCTTCCGTCAGGGTTAGACCTGACAACAATATTTCCAAACTCGGCTTCGGTTTGCAGACGGTCAGGAAGGCGAACTGTATAGGTAAATTCAGTACCGGGAGGAGCGGGTTCTGCTCCAAATTTACCACCGGGTACTATTACATTTTGTGCCCTCACGGCATTGAGCATTTCAGGAATGGTAATACCCAGCTTAGCCAGCAAGTCGGGTTTTACCCAAATACGCATGGAGTAATCGCTACTTCCCAAAACATCCACCCGGCCCACTCCCGGAATCCTGGACAGCTCATCTTTGATATTGATAAGGGCATAGTTTCCCAAAAAATTTTGATCGTACCTCCCATTGGGTGAGGTTAGGGTAATCAGCATCAAAATATTGGGTAATGATTTTGCTGTTTTTACCCCCAATCGTTTTACTTCTTCAGGAAGCTTGGCTGTTGCCGCTGAAACCCTGTTTTGTGCAAATACGGTATTCAGGTCTGGGTCTGTGCCTACCTCGAATGACACATCAATGGCCATGGTGCCATCGTTGGCATTGGTAGACTTCATATATATCATATTATCCACGCCATTGATTTCCTGTTCCAGTGGAGAGGCTACCGACTGTTCTACACTAATGGCATTGGCCCCCGTGTAGGCAGTACTTACCCGCACTACAGGAGGAGTGATATTAGGATATTGCTCAATGGGCAGCGTAGTAATGGATACCATCCCTACAATCACCAGAATAATGGCCATGACAATGGCAACAATAGGGCGTTTTACAAAAAAGTGGAGCTGCTCTTTTTCCAGGTCAGACATATTTGGGGTAATTATTTATCGATTTGAGAGTCAAATGCAATGAGTTCCGGAGAAATTGTCATGCCTTCCCTTACCCTTTGTATACCTTCAATGAGCACTTTTTCACCCATTTGCAATCCGGAACGGACCAGGTATAAATCTACATATTCAGCATCAGTATGAATCGGTTTCCGGACAACTTTATTTTCATCGTCAATCACATATACAAAATGATTGCCTTGTAGTTCCGATACACATTTCTGGGGGATCACCAGGCCATTTTCTTCCTGGAATGTAATCCTGACTTTGGCAAATTGTCCGGGTTTTATCAGTTGATTGGGGTTTGGAAAGGTAGTTTGTACCAAAATAGAACCTGTGGATGGGTCTACTTCCCTGTTGATAAAATCCAGGCGCCCTCTTTCGCCATATACAAGCCCATCGGAAAGCACAAGCTGAATGCTGATATTTTCAGAGATTTTGTCAGGAACCCGGTCGGCAGATATCTGTCTGTTTGCAATGGCAGTTCTCGCAATTCTTAAATAATTGCTTTCCGTCAGGTGAAACTGTACATGCACTGAGTCGATGCGGGAAACCGTATTGAGGATGACGGGGTTGGGCTGTCGGCCGACAAACTCACCTGCTTTGGCCAGGGTTTTTCCGATAGTTCCCCGGATGGGGGAATGAATACGGGTATATCCCTTGTTAATTTCTGCCATTCTCACGTTAGCCCTGGCAGCTTCTACTTGCGCGTTTGCCGCTTTGTAAGCGGCTATCGCATCATCAAGGTCTCTTTTAGATACCGCATTGATTTCAGCCAAGGGCCTGATACGGTTTAAGTGGCTTTCTGCATTTACAGCGGCTATTTCAGCCTGGGCCAATTCACTTTTGCGCGCAGCAACGCTTTCCTGAAATGGTTGTGAGTCTATGGTATACAGGAGTTGCCCTTTATCAACGGTGCTTCCTTCCCTGAAGTCTACCGATTCCAGATAACCCTCTACCCTTGCCCTGATGGGTATGTCAAAATAACCATATACCTGCCCTACAAAATCATTAGAAATGGGAACGTTCCGGGATTCAACTTCCACTACTTTTAGCTGTTGTGGAGGGGGAGGGGTTTGAGGCTTATCATTGGAACAAGCCAGTGACAGGCTTGTCATAAGTACGAAGAGTAGTAGCAGTTTCATGGTGGCAGGATTTGAACCTTTGATGAGCCAAATCTAAGGAAAAAATGCATAATGTGGAGAATTAATTTAAGTATTGTGCACCTTTAGCCAATAGGTTGGGTTTGCCATACCACTTTTTTATAAAATACAGGGTAACTACCCGGGGTTTTATTCTACATCCAAATGACGGATCATAAATTCCATGGGCATCATTCCGTAAACTTTACAGATGAGCAGGAAGCAGATAAGGCCCAGGCAATTACGTGCCCATTCAAAATCAGTGCTGATGAAAGTGTAATGGAAGTGAAATTTGATAAAAAAGATCAGCAGGGTGAAACCAAGCGTACTTACCAGGGTGGCAAGCAAATAAAAACCAAATAAATTGGGAGGATGCCAGCCAGAAACCAGTTTGATAAAACCCAATACAAAAAAATACTGGACAAAAAGGATGACAATGGAAATGAAGAAGATATCTACCGTCATTGTACTGCTTGTTTTGTAATAACAAAGCAAAAAGCGAGCCTTTGCTTACCTGCCTGAGAAAATTCCTTTATTAATATATTCGTTTTCCTGAGCGATAAGGTTATGTTGCGTTGGATGTTGGTTATATTTGTAGATTGTGAAGAGTAAAAAGATAAACGATATTAGTTAATCGTTATTGGTTATTCAGGGCTTGTTTACATTTATTCAAGCTCTCATTACAATAATATTTAACAAATAACTATCAACAAAAAATTCATGAAACCTACGGTAAATATTGTGAAAATAGGGGGCAAGGTAATTGAAGAAAAAGAAACCTTACAGCGTTTTCTTGCTGATTTTGCGCGAGTGCAGGGGCCGAAAGTATTGGTACACGGAGGAGGAAGGACCGCTACTGAGCTGGCTGCCAAACTCGGCATTGCCTCCCAAATGGTTGAAGGGCGCCGCATCACCGATGCATCAACCTTGGAAGTAGTAACCATGGTTTATGGCGGGCTTGTCAACAAAAATATTGTAGCTGCATTACAAGGCCTGGAGTGTAATGCCCTTGGGCTTACGGGGGCCGACCTGAACTGCATACTGTCCGAAAAAAGAAACCCGAAACCGCTTGACTATGGTTTTGTAGGTGATATAATGGCTGTGAATGCCATTGCGCTTGCCAACCTGTTGCGCCAGGGTATTACGCCGGTGCTGGCCCCGCTTACCCATAACAAAAAAGGAGAGCTGCTCAATACCAATGCTGATACCATTGCTGCGCGGGTGGCCGTTGCATTAGGTAAAGTGTTTGATGTGGTACTCAGTTATTGTTTCGAGAAAAAAGGAGTATTGAAAAATGTGCAGGATGATGACTCAGTGATTGCCAACATCAATACCAAAGATTTAGAACTCATGAAAGCCAATGGCACCATTGCTGATGGAATGATCCCTAAACTGGATAATGCTTTCGACACGCTCAATGCAGGCGTTGAGAAAGTACACATCATGCACCATACTGCGGTGCGCGATTTGGGAACTGCTACATTTACCGGTACTACATTATGTCTCTAAACGCTGAAATGGTTGCTGAAGTAAATCAAAAGTCAGCAGAGGCTGTTGCGTTGCTGGAAAAGCTCATTGCTATTCCCTCTTTGAGCCGTGAAGAAGACAAAACAGCCGATTTACTATATGATTACCTAAAACAAAAAGGAGTACAACCCAAACGCAAGCAAAATAATGTGTGGGCGTTTGCTGATGATTATCAGGAAGGCCGACCAACTATTCTATTGAACTCTCATCATGATACAGTGAAACCTGCTGCTTCCTGGTCGGTAGATCCGTTTACGCCTGTGCAGCAAGGTGGAAAGCTGATTGGGTTGGGCAGTAACGATGCAGGCGGGCCGTTGGTGGCTTTGCTGCATACTTTTTTGATATTGAATGCCGTGAAAGGTCGTGGTTACAATCTGGTATTTGCCGCCACCGCCGAAGAAGAAATATCCGGAAAAAACGGTGTTGTGATTACTTTGCCAGAACTGGGCAACATTGACCTGGCCATTGTGGGTGAGCCTACGCAAATGCAGATGGCCGTAGCCGAAAAAGGTTTGATGGTTATTGATGGCATTGCCAAAGGCATATCTGGCCATGCTGCCCGTAATGAAGGAAAAAATGCTATTTACATCGCTTTGCAGGATATTGGGTGGTTGCGTACTTTTCAATTTCCTAAAAAATCGGAAACCCTGGGGAGTATCAACGTTGCTGTGACGCAAATTAACGCCGGTACGCAGCACAATGTGGTGCCGGATGCCTGCACTTTTGTAATAGACGTACGCACCCATGAGGAGTATACCAACCAGGAAGTATTTGAAATATTACAAAAAAACACGCAATCAGAACTGAAAGCCCGTTCTTTTCGGTTAAATGCTTCCGGTATTCCCTTAGGCCACCCGATCGTGAAGAAAGGACAGCAACTGGGCATGCGGTATTACGGTTCGCCTACGCTTTCAGACCAGGCGTTGATGAGCGGTTTCCCTTCCCTCAAAATAGGCCCGGGAGACTCGACCCGTTCCCATACGGCCGATGAGTTTATTTATTTGGATGAAATCGAACAAGGGATTGCTCAGTATGTTGCGTTATTGCTGGGGTTGGATTTTTAAGGGCTTGCAAATCATCATCTTTTTATATATCCTTTCTGCCATAATTTTTGCTAATTTTCAGATTACATGGAATCAGTTGACTATAAAATAAAACTCCGGAATATCCGGCTGGAAGATTACCCCGACATCAAAGAAGGGATGGATTTAGCTTATGCCGCAATCAGGGAACCGGCATGGAGTAAAGCACAAATCAAAAAACTCCTGAACATTTTCCCGGAAGGCCAGCTTTGTATTGAAGTAGACGGAAAGGTAGTGGCATGTTCCCTTTCACTCATTGTAGATTATGCCAAGTATGGGGATAGGCATACCTACCGGCAGATAACAGGAAATGATACTTTTGATACCCACGACCCCGATGGTGATGTGCTGTATGGGATAGAAATATTTGTGCATCCTGATTACCGGGGCATGCGCCTGGGCCGCCGCCTGTACGACACCCGGAAGGAACTTTGCGAAAACCTGAACCTGCGTGCCATTGTGGCCGGGGGGCGGATTCCAAATTACTATGAATATGACAAGGAACTCACCCCAAAACAATACATAGAAAAAGTAAAACGCAGAGAAATTTATGACCCTATCCTCACCTTCCAGATAGCCAATGATTTTCACGTAAAGAAAATCCTGACCAACTACCTGGGGTACGATACGCAGTCTAAGGCCTATGCCACCTTGCTGGAGTGGAATAATATTTATTATGAAGAAACAGAAAAACTGATCAATACCACAAAGTCAGTCATCCGTCTGGGGTTGGTGCAATGGCAAATGCGCCCGGTCCCTTCCCTGGAGGTAATGTATGACCAAATAGAGTTTTTTGTGGATGCCATCGCCGGTTACCAGTCAGATTTTATTCTGTTTCCTGAGTTTTTCAATACTCCGCTCATGGCCAGGTTCAACGAGCAGTCGGTGCCTGAGTCTATCCGCTCTTTGGCACAATATACGGAAGATCTGAAGCTGAAATTTTCAGAGTTTGCCGTGAATTACAATGTAAACATCATCACGGGCAGCATGCCTTTTTTAGAAGATGAACTGCTGTACAATGTGTCGTATTTGTGCCGGAGGGATGGGAGCATAGATGCGTATAAAAAAATACACATTACGCCCAGCGAGTCATCGGCCTGGGGCATGGTAGGGGGAGATGAAATCAAAGTGTTTGATACCGATTGTGGCAAAATAGGTATACTCATCTGCTACGATGTGGAATTCCCCGAGTTATCACGCCTGTATGCTGAGCAGGACATGCAAATATTATTTGTGCCTTTCCTCACCGATACCCAGGTGGGTTATAACCGGGTTAGGCTGTGTGCCCAGGCCCGGGCCGTGGAAAATGAGTGCTATGTAGCCATTGCCGGGTGTGTGGGCAACCTGCCTAAAGTTTACAACATGGACATACAGTATGCACAGTCTGCGGTATTTTCCCCTTCAGATTTCGCTTTCCCTACCAACGGCATTGTGGCGGAGACTACGCCCAATACAGAAATGACGCTGATAGCCGATGTTAACCTGGGTTTGCTCAAAGAATTGCACGAGGAAGGAAGCGTACATAACCTGAAAGACCGCCGTAAAGATTTGTATGAGGTGAAGCTGAAAAAATAGATAATCACAATTTACAGGCATAAGAGGTTCATTGATGGTAAGCTTTTTTAAGTCTTCATCAGGCGAAGGGACTGTTGCATGCTTGTTGGTTACTTATTAAGAATTAGGCAGGTCATACTCTAAAATGGCTTCCCCACTGGAGGCCTCACATACAAAAGCGATGATAAAGGTCCCTTCAACCGGATGAAACCACGCTATTGACTCTCCAGGCGACAAAGCCTTGCTGGAATCTTTGATGAGGTCTCCATTGCTGTCTATACAAAGAATTCTTAGGGTGTTATCACCAATATTTTTAGGATGGCCCACGCCCCATTTAGAACCAGGGTAGGGGGCTGAGATATAGGTGCGATTTTCTTTTGATCCGGGGCATCGGTTTTTTGCAGTGGTTCTGCCTGATTGTGCAAAAAAGGGATCCTCCGTTTTTTTGCTAAAAAAAGGGAAAGAAGTAGGCGGTACAGAAGATACAGGTTTATCCAGAAAGGTTTTCATAATTGCTTGTGTTAGGAGAGGTTATATGCATTGCATTTATGAATTTACACAGGTTTTACAAAACTACCAAAACAGCTTCTATTAGGTTAGAACGAATATAATACTAAAAGCATACTCACCAAAACCAATTTGAGGGTATTGTTGAAACAGAGCTTTTTAGCTAATATACTTACTAACTGGATTAAGGAAGGGGCCATGAAGTACTATATTATATAGTGTTTTATCATAGCCCCACTACTCTGTTACTTTATTTCTCCTTAAGGCTATTCCGTAGTGGTTCTTGTAGCTTCTATCGGAAAGCTCTGTCCTCCGGCATCTACGCTTCCTGTAAAGGTATTGCCTGAAAAAGTTCCTATTAATTGTATGTTAGTTCCTTGCATATAGAAATTGGAAGACAACTGATTATCTTCAATGGTAACATTGCTAAGATCCACCGTACCAGCATTGGAAGAAAGATTACCGGTATATCCATCCCCATTTTGGAGGATATTCATGGTGCCTGAAAGGTTCCCTTCGGGGGTGTTCTTCACGGTATAATTCCATGCTCCAGCGGGGCTATTTTGGGATACTTTGGAGGCGGCACAGCCCCCCATGAACAATAGAGCGGCACAGAAGGCCACATAAGTTGCAATTCTAGTTTTCATAATTTATTAGGTTTGGTTGAACAAAATATATTATAATAAGTGTATTGATGGTTTTAGTCCTGGTATAATTTATTCAATTATTATCGTTGCTGAATCTACAGAAAAAGCACCAAAATATCCTAGAGCACCATTGCTGAGGTTGGTGATTGGATTAGAAGGTGCCACGCTATTTCCATCAATTACATCAGTTAATGTGCGGTAATAATCAAAGGTGGGTTTATCCAGCTGATGCAGCTCAATTTCAACTAAATCATCCTCATTGCCAAAGATATAAGAGATGCTGTGTACATTAACAACTAAGTTGATGTACACAGCATCTCTTAGTAGTAAGCCAAAGAAGTTAACCTCTCAGCTTTTATTAAATATTTTATCGGTAAATGGTAGCATTATACTGGTAAATGGCAGCGGGTTGTAATAGGCAGTGGTATTCTTTGTTTGTTACTTGCTGCACATTTTTTGTTACCTCACCGTCAGGCATCATTTTGAGCATCCCAATGTTTTGAGTTGGGTGGAAATTCATATTTCATTTGGTTGAATATTGCTAAATATTTTTCACTTATAATTCCCCTTACATTGCTCACGATCAGGTATTCAAAAATTACATCGGCACTGTGCTGGTCTTGAAAAAACAAATGGCTCTCCCGCAGCACCTGGCTTATTTTACTTAGATGAATATCTGCAAACAACGTTTCATCCAGGTCCGGACGTATCATTTCTCTCATTTTGGCTTGTTGTAGTAAAGGAATAATCTGTTTTTGAATCAATTCTTTTCTGAAAGCTTCAATCAAGCCAAAGGCATCTGGGTAATACTTCCGAACTTCATAAAGAAAGGCAGGATTGTGTCTTTTTAATTGCTGGAAAATGTTATAGTAAATTTTCAAAAGCTTTTGTACAGGATCGAGTGGCAATTGCAAGATATGATCTATTTCAACAATAGTATCTGTTAAAATGATATTAACAGCTTCTAGCACTAATTGACTTTTATTTACAAAGTACTTGTAAATGGTTTTCTTGGAAATCCCCAGCTCATGGGCCAGGTCGTCCAAACTGATACGGTGAGGGCCATAAGCACAAAATAATTTAACAGCCTTTTGCCTGATTCTACCTTGCATAATATTTGAAATTTGCCATGCATTAATGTTTGTACCACCTTTTATCTTTCTTCTAACTCACTGTAAAGAGCTTCCATTAAATTGTATTCCTACCGGAATTTGATTTTTATACACCAGTGTGCGGTGCGGAAAGGGAATTTCAATATCTTCTGCATCAAAACGTTTCTTGATACTTTCAAGCAAATCGCACTTCATCACAAAAGCAGAAGGGTAATCCCTGGCCCATGTCCATGCCCGTAAAGTCACAGCAGAGTCACCCATTGCAATTACCCTGACAATTACTTCAGGGTCACCATTTACGATGGCGATATGTGTTCGGGCATCAATCAAATTAGGGTGGTTCATGGCTTCTTCCTGCATGATTTTTTTGGCCAGATCTATATTAGAGTCATAGCTGATGCCAATCTCAATCCATTGGCAGGTTTTGCGCTCTCCCAGGTCATAATTGATCAGCTTTTCTTTGTTGATTATAGAGTTGGGCACGACAATCCGTTTATTTTGGTAATTCTTAATCACTGTGTGCCTGAGGGTGATGTCTTCTACTTCGCCTACCATGTCATCACGGATTTTTAATACATCACCTACGCGGAATGGTTTATAGATTACAATAAAAATTCCTCCCACCACATTGGCAATGGCTTCCTGGGAAGCTACACCAATTACTACTGCTGCAATGCCTGCTCCTGCCAGGGCAGATTTGGCGATTACCTGTAGGCTCGGGAAAGCATACGTAGCCAGGCTAATCCCCATGATGAATACAACAGCGTTTGCCACATAGTTTAGAAATTTATAGGTAGTAGGGTCTTTCCCATCTTCCAGGGGCGATTTAATGATTAATTTGTTGAAAAAGTGCCTTACAAAAACCGATAAACCAATGGTAAACAGGGTTACCATTGTAAGCCAGATGATGATCCGAAGGTTTTTGGAAATAGCATCATACATAGACTCAGGTAAGAAGACATAACTCCCCAAGCCTATTCCCATGACAATGATGAAGCTGATCACAATCTTTCGGAGCATTTTAATAGTGCCCAACGCCTTATCACCCCGCTGCTCTGCCTTAATCATAAGATAATTGAAGAGTGCTTCTGATGAAAAGAATAAGAAGAAAGAACCGCCTACTACAGACAGGATCCACATGATTTCCTGATAATGAAACATAAGAAATTCTTTCATAGCGTGTTGTTTATTTTGTGTGCATAAGCAGATTGGATGTATTGCACCACTGCCTTCATATTGATTAGTTCATCTGCTTCCTCGTTTCTCTAAGCTAGTGACTTTCTGGTGAGGCTAGCAGAAAAGAATAAGATAAAAACAAGTACTATCAATGGAATTTTCTTTTGTAGAATCATATTTTATTTTTATCACACTGATCTTGTGGAAAATGGTATATTCCGGCGGAAATCTTCGCCTTCTAAATTTGACAAAACACAAACTGTAAGCATCCTTACATCTTTCAAATTATGGGTTTGTTCATCAGAGAAAAGGATATTAAATGTATGTTCAATGTCCATTAACAAATTGATGACTTGTAAGGAATCGAGACCCAAGTCTTCTGAAAGGCGGGCATGAGGGGTAACTTTGGTTTTCCTTATGCCATAACCCCTTAATATTGAAATAATTTGGTAGTAAATCTTTTTTTGATGTTTCATATCTCTCTCAGTATATCTTGTTATTGAACAATAGAACTTTGTAACCATGATTTAACAGTCTCTATAGAAAAAAAGATAATTAATATCATTAAGACCGATGCAATAATTATGGGTTTTGCTCTTACAAAAAGAACAAAGACGACCCCGAGGATTACTATCATTACTGTCATTTATCTTATTTTCAGAAGGCTTACGTCACTGGCTAACGTTGTGTATATTGTCATGAAAATTATTTATCCGATTGCTGCCTAAGCCCCTACCGGTACTTTTTCCACTGCCTTGCCTTGTTCCAGGTCAATTTCCTCCTGCTTATCCAGCCCAAACCTGGCAAGTACAGTATCTACCATGAGGTATGCCACTGGCACGATTATCAGTGTAAGGAACATAGAGCTGGTCAGTCCCCCGATGATGGTCCAGGCCAGGCCGTTTTTCCATTCGGCACCTGCTCCTGAAGCCAGGGCAATAGGGAGCATGCCAATCACCAGGGCGATGGTGGTCATCAAAATAGGGCGCAACCGCATTTGTGTAGCCATGATCAAAGCCCTTACCGTACGGTAGCCTTCTCTTTTGAGCTGGTTGGCAAAATCTACCACCAAAATAGCATTCTTGGCTACCAAACCCACCAGCATGATGATTCCTAAAATGGAGAAAATATTTAGCGTTTGCTGGGTGAGTGCCAAAGCCAGTAGAGCTCCTACGATGGCAACAGGAATTGAAAAGAGTACCACAAAAGGATACACATAAGAATCATACAGGGCTACCATAATGAGGTATACCAAAACAATAGAGGCTATAAGCGCAAACCCCAAACTACCAAAAGCTTCTGATTGGCTTTCTAAGTCCCCTTTAAATGCAATAGAAACTTCATCGGATAAATCCAAGGTTTCGATATGTTCCTGCACCTCTGCCCCAATGTCACCAATCGGCCTTCCAACTACCTGGGATTGAACAGTAACGGCTGATATTCTGTTTTCCCTTTGTAGCTGGGAAGGTCCGGTGGTTTGTTCTATGGTGGCAAACTGTTGCAAACTGACTACTTCTCCCCGGCTGTTGATAAAAGTCAGGTTGCGAATGTCATCGGCATTTTTGCGGTCAAATTCGTCTAATTTAATGTTGATGTCATATTCAATATCTCCATCCCGAAACTGGGCATCGGTGTTTCCCGAAAATGCCGTTTGCATAGTGCCTCCCACCTGTGCCAGCGAAAGGCCAAGTTGAGACATCTTGTCACGGTCTACCTGTACCTTTACTTCGGGGTTTCCGCCTTCCGCAGAAAGTTTTGATTCTATAGTTCCCTGGATATCTTTTACCAAACCAAGAACCTTTTCAGCAGCATGCATTACAGTGTCTATATCAGATCCTGACACTACAACCTGCAAAGGTGCAGCATTGGCGCTTCCTACCAAACTAACAGGTGCAGCTTCTACTTTTACTCCCGGTAGCATGCGTTCTAATTCCAGCTTGGTTTCACGGGCAAACCGGTCGGTACCCACATCGCGTTTGTCATAGCTAACCAGCTTAACATTCATTTCTGATTTGTAAGCTACAGGTTGTCCTCCTTGCTGTCCGCTGGTCGTACCCACGGTAGTAAATATGCCTTCAACAATGGATTTTTCAAATAATATCTGCTCGGCCTGGCGGGTAACCAGGTTGGTTTGTTCTACAGTGGCATCTTTGCTTAATTCCAGGTTGATGGCAAACTCACCCCGGTCGCCGGCACTTACGAACTCACTTCCAATAAAACCGGCTGGTACTAAAGCTACTGAAGCCACCAGTAGCATTGCAGTAATGATTAGCGTAACTGCTTTATGGCGAAAGGCCCAAATCAACAGAGAAGTAATCCCTTCCCCAAAACGGTCGATAAGTCTTTCAAAGCCATCAAAGAATTTTCCAAAAAAACCTTTGTTTTCTTTTTCCGAATGCTCTGATTCGGCAAAGCGGGAAGTGAGGGTAGGAATCACCATGAAGGATACCAGCAAACTGATGAGGGTAGTTGCTACTACCACCAGCGAAAACTGTCTCAGCAAGTCTGAAATTAAGCCTTCTACCAGTGCAATTGGCAGGAATACCACTACCAGCACCAGGGTGATGGAAAATACCGTTAAACCAATCTCTTTGATACCATCTACGGAAGCCCTGATTTTGTTTTTGCCCATTTCAATGTGGCGGTAAATATTTTCCAACACCACAATAGAGTCATCCACCAGTATACCAACCACCAGTGAAAGTGCCAGCAAGGTCATCAGGTTTAGGGTAAAATTTGCTACGCTCATAAATATGAAGGCTGTTACCAATGACAAAGGCACTGACAGCATCACAAAAAATGCAGAACGTAAGCTGTGCAAAAACAGCAGCATGACAATGGCCACCAGGATAATAGCAAGGAAAAGGTCAAAAATCACCGCATCGGCGGCTTCCAGTGTAAATGTGGAAGAGTCCTGTCCGATATTAAAACCAAGTTTTTCATTGTTATAGGTCTTTTCCAGGTTTTGCAATTCGGCGCGAATATCTTCACTCACAGCTACTGCATTGGCATCCGATTGCTTCTGTACCACAAGGCCAATTGAGTTTTTTCCATCCACACGGGTAATAATTTCGGTATCTTTGGTAGCATCCTGAATTTCGGCAATGGTTTCAAGGCGGATAGGGCTTCCATCCACTTCTTTTACAACCAACCCGCGCAGGTCATCTAAGTCTTGAAATTTTCCGGCCAGGCGAATGAGCGTCTGATCATCTTCACTTTTGATTTTTCCCGTGGGAAAGTCCAGGTTGGCATTGGTAATGGCTTGCACTACCTCGTTGGCCCCAATCTGGTAGGCTTCCATCTTTGGAGCGATCAGGTGGACTTTGATTTCTCTTTCTTCTCCTCCCCGTAAGTTGATCTGGGCTACCCCTTCAATCCGGGCCAGGGCAGGTTCAATCCGGTTTTCTACCAAATCGTAGAACTCAGTTTCGGGCATTTGGGCCGTAGCTCCGATTTGCATGATGGGCAATTCGTCCAATGAAAACTTACCCAAAGCAGGCGTTTCGGCATCATCCGGAAGTTCTGATAAGATAGCATTTATTTTGCGCTGGGCTTCCTGCAAGGCCAGGTCTACGTCCGTGCTGGGTGTCAGCTCCACGGTAATCAGCGAAAAACTTTCCTGGGAAGTAGAAGTAATATTATCTATCCCTTCCAGGGAAGAAATGGCATCTTCCAATTCTTTGGTAACAGAGTTTTCTACCTCGGTAGGTGATGCGCCCGGGTACAAAGTAGACACTGTGAGGATAGGGGGAGAAAACTTGGGCAATAGTTCATAATTCAGGTTGGTATAGCTGAATGTGCCCAATTGTGCAAGCACGGTAAAGATCACCACAACGAGGGTAGGCCTTTTGATGGATATTTCGGTAATATTCATAATAATATATTTAAATATTGTGAGCTAAAATGTGTTCAAATAATCAGGAGGTTTACTTATTGCCTGCTGCTAACTGCCTGTTGCGAACCATTTTGCTGTTGTTGTAGAATCGTTACTTTGGTGCCATCTTCCAGGTTGATCTGTCCGCTCACTACCACCTGCTCACCCGTTTCAGGGCCTTCAATGAGTTCTACCTGATCGGATAATACAGTACCGACAGTAATTTTCCGGAGTGTGGCTGTGCTATCCTGGATAACATACACAGAGGGTGATTGCAAACTGCCTACAATAGCTTGTCGGGGAATTACCCGTGCTTCTTTGGGTTGGTCAAATGAAAAGTGAGCGGCCCCAAACATACCCACTTTCAGAGGTTTTTCGGTATCGTTCTTAAAATAAATTTCTACCGGATACCGCAAGGCTTTATCGGCCCTTACGCCAATTACTTTTACAGTGCCGGTATATTGCTGATCGCCATATACATCTGCCGTAATTTCTACTTCTTGCCCCACGTCTATTTTGAGCACATCCTGCTCAGAGATTTTCACTACCATTTTTAGCTGTTGGGTATTTACGATGTCGTATAGCTTGGCGCCCGGGGAGAGGAACGAACCAATTTCTATGTATTCTTCATCCAATGTGCCACTGATTGGGGCTTTGATATAGGTATAGGCCAGTTGCTTTTTCAAAGTAGTCAACCGGGCTTCTGCATTTTCGAAGTTCATCCGGGTATCTTCTAACTGCCGTTGGGTAATGGCTTCTTTTTCGACCATAGTTTCGAAACGCTCCAGATCTCTTTTGGCTTTCTCATAATTCAACTGACTTACTTTAAGATCAGACCGCAATAGCTGGTCGTCAACCCGCACCAGTAATTCGCCAGCTTTCACAAAATCCCCTTTTTCTTTGAGAATTTTAGTAACCCTTCCTTGTGTTTCAGACAATAGGGTAATTTCTTTATAAGGCTTGAAAGAGCCGGTGGCTTTGGCATTGGTTACAATTTTTTCTTCCTTCACAGTAGCCGCTACTACGGGGATCCGGTCATTGGTTTTTTGGGCCAGGGCTACTTTTTCAGCCATTTCCTCTTTGTTACTAGCAAGGGTAAAGGCAATACTGGCTACGACGGCGATGGCAATAAGTATATAAATAAGCTTCTTCATGATAGAATGATTATTTTGATTAGTTTTTTAATTTATTGTTGTTGGATCAGTGTGAGAATTTCCCCTTTTGATTTGAGTAATTCGAGTGCAGCAATTTTGAAATTTAACTTCGCTTCATTGTAGCTGCTTTGTGCGTTTCGTAAAGAGGTTTCTGCTGCCAATAAGTCGGTTAATGGAGCCAGGCTTTCCTGATACTGCACAGCCGTCATAGAAAGTACGTCTTCGGCAAGTGCTACATTTTGCTTTTGAGCTTCCATGGCTTTTTGGCTATTGAATAGCTGGCTCAAAGTATTTTGATATTCCAACGATAAATATTGTCGGGTATCCTGGATATCTACGGCTGTTTTTTCTGTTCTGATCTTGGATTGCTGCAACCGGGCACTTTTGTTAAATCCGTCAAAAATAGGGATGCTCAGATTGACGCCGAAGGCACCAAAGCCAAACCAGGGCCTGTCTGTTTCAAAGAAAGTAAACTCCTGTCGCTGGGCCTGATAATTATAGTTGATGAAGGCAGAAAGGGTTGGGTAATACCCTGCCTGAATGCTTTTTTGTTCTAGCCCTTGTAATTCCTGCTGCTTATTGAGCATTTGCAGTTCGGTACGGCCATCCAGATTGAGGCCAGGTGCAATGGCTGCTGTCAGGAATTTATCTTCCAATACTTCCGAAGTGTTTTCTAGCTGAATAGGTGTATCTATAGGCATGCCTATATAATATTTAAGCAGGTTGCTTTGTTGCTCATAGGCAGTGGTCAGTTGGTCAAGCTGTACCTCCTGATTGGTTTTATCTACTTTCAGGCGGTTGATATCTACCTTGTTGATAAGGTCATTTTCATATTGGATTGTAGAAATTTCAATAAACCGATTGATCCTTTCCAGATTGGCTTCTACAATTTCTATTTGTTGTGAAGCGATCAAAGCATTATAGTAGGTGGTTGCTACATCCAATACTACATCTTCCTTGCTTTTCTGGAGTTGTAGATGATACAACTCTTCTGAGCTTTGTGCTGCTTTTAAGCCTGTAAAAAAGGACTGGTCAAAAAGTAACTGTGTAGCTTCTGCCCCGGCTACTGCATTGTGCTGGGTGCCGAATTCGGCTTCAATATCTTCCTCTTGTCCCGGAAAAGTATTGGCAGGAATTACATTTACAGGCAGGGAGAAATTGTTGGTGTAATTTAGACTGGCATTGGCCTGGGGCAATCCCTGGCTTTTTACTTCGCGGGTATATTCTCTGCCTTCCTCTAAATCCAGGATGGATTTTTTAATATTTGCGCTATTATCCAGGGCATATTGCAGACACTCCTGCAGGCTCAATGCCTGCTGGTCTGATTGTGCATATATATCAGCCCTCCCGAGCACAAATAAGGCGAACAATATTGATAACACTTTTTTCATTTAATTATTTTCATTTAATTCTGAAATATTCGGTATAATATATTTAGTTCGGTAATAAACGAACTATTAATGTAAAAAATTTTTAGCTTAAGACTTTTTCCGTCTTCTTTCCCATCTTTCAATGATATTCATAACTTCATTTTGAAATTCTCCATAAAGTTCTCTGATTTCCAGCAGCGTTTGGTTAAAGTCAGCGTATTTATCAGAACGTATTTCTACGGTTTCCCTCAATACTTCCCGAAACTCACCAATGCCTTTTATTCTCTTTTTCAGCAACTCTAACCATGAATGTGTATTTAATTGAAAATAACGCTTGCGGTCGCCAGGAAAGGTAATGTAATCTATTAATTCTTCCTGTTGAAGAAACTTTATGGCATTGCTTACCGAGCTTTTGCTGGCATTCACAGTTTCTACAATTTCTTCAAAAGTTTTATAGGGAGGTTCTGCCAGCATTAATAATCCGATAATCCGGGAAGCAACCGGCGGCATCCCCGATTTTTCAAAGAACACCCCGATGCGTTCTATTTGTTGGGTTGTTTCTTGGGCTTCTATCATATTAACTTCCTTATGTTTAGCTTTAGATACGGACAAATCTACGAAAAGTTATTTAGTTCGGAAATAAACGAACTAAATATTTTTTACAAGGTAAGAAATTATACAAAATATATTATTTATTCTCTTATCCTACTTAATGTCTCAATCGGGGAATGGGAGAAAAGCCCTGGCCTTTAGGCGAAGATTTTAGTTCTAAGAGGGGAAGTTGCAAAAAGGGAGGGGCACTGATTAGGGAAATTTGTAAGGCTAATAAAGTAGAAATTTTGGAAGGCTATGTTTCGGCTGACCATATACACTTGTTTGTTCCCGTGCCACCACATTTGTCAGTGATTAAACTCATGCAGATGTTGAAAGGGAAAATATCCATAAAGATGCTTTTTCAGTTCAAGACCTTGGAGCAGCAATTTTGGGGAAGGCCTTTATAGGCCAGAGGCTATTTTGCAGCTAGTTCTGATAATGTTACAGACGAAGTGATTATGAAATATATCGAGAACCAAGATGTTGAGAAAAAGGATGATGACTTCAAAATTGATGATTAACTTTCAGTCGGCTTGAACCGGTTAGTGATTTACATTTCTAAAACCGAAGGGTTTTAAACTGATTTTCTTCCAAATGATGAAAGAAATCCCAGGATAATCTAATCCAAAAGGTGAGGAAATTACTAAAACTAAAGCAAGTTTGTTTTAGTATAGTTTTAGTAAGGCAAGCAAAAAGAAATGCAAGTTATTGATATTCAGAAACTTGCAAAAATAAATTATAGCCCCGCTAGGAATCGAACCTAGATCTTGGGTTCCGGAAACCCACATACTATCCATTGTACTACGGAGCCGCTGCAAATATAAGAGGTTTGATAAAAACCTATATGTTCTTGATGGTAAATTATCAAGAACCACATTTGGAAAGTCTGGCCAATGAAGGTATCCATTATAAAAACATTACAGGGTTTGCTCTTGCACAGATATTTTTCCCGCTCTGCCTATATTAATCTCTTTTCTACCTTGATTTATCAGCTGATTTGATTGACTATTACCCTGATTTTTGCAAATTGCGGATGATTTGATAACAATATAGTTTATGATCCTTTCAGGAAAAAGTATTCAGGAAAAACTGAATAAAGATATTTTTATTGACCCTTATTCGGAAAAGCAACTCAATCCTAATAGTTATAATTTACGGCTGCATCATGAGCTTATGGTGTATGACGAGCATGTGCTGGATATGAAAGCCGAAAATAAGGCGCATAAAGTAATAATACCGGAAGAAGGACTGATGTTGGAAACCAACAAGCTGTATTTGGGCAGAACGCTGGAATATACCAAAACCTACAACTGTGTACCCATGCTGGAGGGCCGCTCATCCATTGGCCGCCTCGGGCTGTTTGTACACATCACGGCCGGGTTTGGCGATGTGGGCTTTTGTGGTTACTGGACGCTTGAAATGTTCTGTGTACAACCCATTCGTGTTTATCCCGAAGTGGAAATATGCCAGATTTTTTACCACACCATTGAAGGGAATTACGAAGCCTATGCCAGCAGCAAGTACCAAAATAACAAGGGGATTCAACCCAGCCTGCTGTTTAAAGATTTTGAATAGCAATCATTATTTTGCGCTATCGCACCACTACTTTGCGCTCTAATATTTCGTTTTTGAAAACTACTTTCAGTATGTAAATTCCGGCAGATAAGTGTGCTGTGGCGATGCTGATTTTTCCCTGATGCGCTGAAGAAACAACCTTGATGGTGCGTCCCATGCGGTCATACAACATGATTTTTTGGATTTGGCCGGGGCGGTCAGTGGTAAGGTGAATTTCATCATTCGCCGGAACCGGATAGATTTTTAGAGGATTTTCTGCTAAATCATCTTCAACATTGGTGACGGGGTCATTGCAGGCAGCCTTCACAAATAAATCAGTAAACTCTTTGAATTCCTGCATTTTGGCATACACTTTATCACCAGGGCAGAGTGTAGCACATCCGTCACGGTGCCCGGCAATGATGCCTAACCTGGAATTTGCGGGGTGTGGGGCAAAATCCAGCGGATCCAGGTTGTCTTTTTTTACTTTCCACGACATAAGTTTCAATAAAGAAGCAACCGTGGTATCGGTAGGTGCTACGTCAGTATAAGTGCCGAGGAGGCAAATCCCCATGGTTCCGGTGTTTTTTCCACAAAAGTGGGCACCCCTCACATTATCCTGCTCTCCGCTCCCCGGGTCCCGGCCTTCGTAAATAGTGCCATCCTGGGCAATCAAATAATTGTAGCCGATGTCAGACCAACCATTGGTTTCGGTATGGAATAAATAAATATTGCGAACCACATTGGTATAATCGGTAAGGTCGTTTGAAGAGGCCGCATGATGAACAATAATATGGTTGACTTCATGAAATGAGCGGGAATAATTGGGTGCCGGCAGCCCTTTTCTCCACACTTTCTGGCTGATGGCCTGTGGTACAGCACATGGGTCATGGGCTTCACGACTTGTCCTGAGGTGCTTATCTTTAATCGTGATTTCTCCGGCATTCAGGAAGTTAAAAATAACATCATCACTGATTTTACCCGGATAAAACAGGAATTCTTTTACAGGATGAGCGAATACTACCAAACCGGATTGCTTTTTTTCTAATTCCTGAGGTTGGTGCTCGTCTGCCCTAAGGAATAAAGTATCATTTTCGCTTATAATAAAAGCACCCGTGAAGTCGTGCGCGGGGTTAATTTGTAACACCACACTCGTAAAAGTGAAACCAGGTTGTACCACATAAGGTTGTTGGGCAGTCACCCTGGCCGATTGATAGCTAAAGTAATTTTCTCTTTTTTCTATTTGTTTGGTAGAGAGCCGATGGGCCGATTGTGCAAAAATAACAGTAACCTGGCACAAACAGATACCCACGGCCAAAAGCAAAGCAGAAAGCCGTATAAAAATAATTTTCATAAAACTAATTTCTTTTTATCCAGTATACTCTCAAAAACCCTACAATTCTATATTATCGCAGAAAACCAAAGAAGTACGCAAACATTTATAAATTTGCGCTTAAAGTAAACTTTCAATTTTTACAAACTTACTACTTTTGGTATAGTTGATAGAACATTCATTAAAAAGTTAAACTTAAAATTACAGTATAATGCAACGCAATATCCTTACCCTTTTGAGCGTATTATTTTTTACCTTACAAAGCTTTTCCAGCACTTCATGTAAAAATGCTGCTTTGCCTCAGTTCCAGCTTATTAAAACTTCATTGCAAATCACCGTAAGGAACACCCTGGGGAATTTGGAAGAAGGTGCAGAAGTGAAATTGTATAAGACAGATGAAGATTACCGGAATGACACGAATATGATAGCCAAAGAAACGACTGACGAAAAAGGACGTGCCAAGTTTAAAGATATGGAGCCTACGGTATATTATTTAGATGTGCGAAAAGGCGATCTGAACAACTTTGGTGCTGCCATCAAAACTGATTCTTTGGCCGAAAAACGAATGAATAAAGTAACGATTATTATTGAATAACATGAGAAACCCAAAAAGTGTATGGGTGGTATTAATGGTAGCACTAATAGCTTTTGCTGCCTGTACCGCTCCCATAGCACCTGAATATAAAAGGATTGAAAACCTGAAAATTGACCTGGTAGACCAAAATACGGCTAAAATCAATGCCGACGTGGTTTTTTTTAATCCTAACGGAAGAAAACTGGAGATTAAAAACGTGGATGCCGCCATTTCTGTAGAAGACAAACAGGTAGCCGCCCTGAACCGTACGTATGATATTACGGCTAACCCCAATGCCGATTTTTCCGTGCCATTAGATTTGGAGGTTCCCCTTAAAGAGCTGAACATGAACCTGCTCAATACAGCATTTAGCATGCTCAGGGGGGAGACCAAAAAAATACGGTATCAGGGAAAAGTGCGGGTGAAAGCGTATGGGTTCAACTTCAATGTGCCCTTTGACGAAGAACAGGAAGTGAAGATTAAATTGTAGGACGAATCGGATTGCCGAACCATCGGAATGCCGAAACAATTGCAATTTCGCCTTACATTTGCCACATGGAAATACCAGAAGAAGCACACCAGGAGCAAGAGTCGGAAGATTTATTTGAGCATCATCGCATTGAGGTAGACCGCAAGCAAAGCCCCTTGCGGATTGATAAGTTTTTGATGGACCGCCTGCCCAACGTTTCCCGTAACAAAGTGCAGGATGCGATTAAAGACGGATATGTGCTGGTAAATGAAGCATCCATTAAGCCCAATTATAAAGTACGGCCCGATGATGTGATTGTGGTGGCCTTGCCCGAGCCTCCCCGTGATACCGATGTAGTACCAGAAAATATACCGCTCAATATTGTTTACGAAGATGAAGTTCTGCTGGTGGTAAACAAACCGTCCGGCATGGTGGTACACCCCGCCTATAATAACTGGACAGGTACGCTCGTGAATGCTTTGGCGTATCATTTTGAGCAACTGCCCACCATGCCCGAAAACGAAGGAAGGCCCGGCCTGGTACACCGTATTGACAAAGATACCTCCGGCTTGCTGGTAATTGCCAAAACCGAACAGGCGATGAGTAAGCTGGCTAAACAGTTTTTTGACCACTCAATTGAGCGTACTTACTATGCGCTGGTGTGGGGAGAACCCGAACCGGAAAATGGAACCATTGATGTGAACCTGGGCCGCAGCCCCAAAGACCGCCGGGTAACGGCCGCATTTCCGGAGGGGGACATCGGGCGAAAAGCCATTACACATTACCGCTTGCTCAAGCCATATCGGTATGTTTCCCTGGTACAGTGCAACCTGGAGACCGGGCGTACCCACCAGATTCGTGCCCACATGAAATACATTGGCCACCCTTTGTTCAATGACGCCACCTATGGAGGCGATAAAATTTTGAAAGGCACTCCTTTTTCTAAGTATAAGGCATTTGTAGACAACTGTTTTAAACTCATGCCCCGGCAGGCGCTACATGCTAAGTCATTGGGTTTTATACACCCCATAACCGGAGAAAAGATGCAGTTCAATTCTGAATTGCCGGAGGATTTCCAATCGGTTTTGGAGAAATGGGAACGATATGTGCAATATATTTGATTAATACACATAGAAAAATTTGTGAAGATTGTTGCCCAAATTCTAATTATTCAATTTTTATTTATAAATTTATAGGATGGGAGAGGGTAAACACTTTCCATAATTCAATTATTAGAGATTGGCGTATGAAGGTTTTAACCGTAATTGGTATTATTTTTTCATTTTTAG
Organism: Cyclobacteriaceae bacterium; assembly: GCA_965230065.1. Classification (GTDB taxonomy): domain Bacteria; phylum Bacteroidota; class Bacteroidia; order Cytophagales; family Cyclobacteriaceae. The sequence goes on from OZ245942.1 coordinate 4,356,598, forward strand.
GCATCATCACAGCTTGCCAGCAGGAAAAGGTGGGGCCTGAAGAAATGGAACTGCGTGAGCTTTCTATGTTTGAGCAGGAAGTAGTGGCTGCCTCTAATGATTTCGCTTTTAACCTGTTTGCCGAAGTAAACCGTACAATGCCTGAAAATAATGTATTTATCTCACCCTTTAGCGTAAGCATGGCACTGGGCATGACCCTGAACGGGGCTGCCGATAGCACACGCAGGGCCATTCAAAATACCCTGGGCCACCAAGACCTGGTGCCTGTTGAAATTAGCAAGGGATATAATGAACTGTCTGTTTTGCTCAAAAGTATAGACAAGCAGGTAAATTACTCCAATTCCTCTGCCTTGTGGTACAGGGAAAAACTTAAAGCCAATGGCCTGTTCAAAGATATTTCAGCCGCTTACTTCGAAACCTGGGTAGAAGGTATTGACTTTGAGAAATCCAAATCTGTTGCACTGGTGAATAAATGGATAGAAAACCAGACAGACAGCAAGGTGAAAGTAGTGGTGGAGGAAATAAAGCCGGAAAACCAAATGTTCTTTACCAATGCCGTTTATTTTAAGGCTGATTGGGCACAGGCATTTGATAAACGTATGACTGCAAAAGCTCCGTTTTACAAAACTGATGGTACTGCTGTGCAGGCCAACATGATGTTTGCCGATGATGCAGAAGTTTTGTTTTACCAGGACGTAGAAAAAACACTAATAGACCTCCCTTATGGCAACAAACAGTATAGCATGGCTATTTTACTTCCCAAAGAAGGTTACAATATGGAAGACCTCATAGAAGGGCTGGATGCGGAAGCCATGAATACTTATTTTGCCACTGCTGATACATTGCTGCTGGATTTGCGCTTGCCAAAAATTAATATTACCTCTAAACTGGAACTGGAGCCTGTACTCACCTCAATGGGCATGGGCGTGGCTTTTGGGGAAGATGCTAACTTTTCTAACTTATTTGAAGGTGAAGGCAATGTGCCTATTCGCCAAATGATTCATCATGCTTATGTGGAAGTAAACGAAGATGGTACGCAGGCCGGTGCCAATACTATGGCAGGAAGTGTATCTGTTTCCCCGCTTCCTACCATCAATGTAGACCAACCCTTTATATTTTTTATCAGGGAAAAACATACCCAGGCCATATTGTTTGCCGGAAAAATGATCAATCCGGTTATGTGAAAAAGCCAGCATCATGAAGCAATTACTTCTTTTGTTTGTTATTTTTGTAGTTCCCATTTCATTTTTGCACAGTCTGAAAAGGCACCAGTTACTTTATATGATAAAGGAATGAACACGGTGGGTTTAAATTTTTCAGGAGGCTTTGGCAGTTATTTCGGGTTCGTAGGGGATACTTATTTGAACCAGTTTGGTGCCGGAGGAGGCATCTCTTACAACGGCATCTTCAATAAAGTAGGAATAGAGCTTATCACACTTTACTCTGTTACGACGATTGATGGTAATTCAAATGATGGCTTCACTACTTCTCTCAGGCTTAAATTTTTCTTTGGGCCAGCCTGGCGTTAAAATAGCCAAGTTCTGTTTGTCCCTTCGTTTAATAGCGCCTGCATAAAATAACTTTTCTGGCTGAAGAATGCTTTTCCAAATTAACGATTCATCCCCCATACTTTTTTTACAACCCAAAATTCTCGTAAACTTGCAAGTAAAGTATGTAATACTTGATCCCATAAACCTGGAACTACACGAACATGCAACAGAAAACGCTAAAAATCCATCCGGCTGATGATATTATTGTAGCCCTGGCCAACCTGAAAAAAGGCGAAACCGTAACGCTGAACGGTGATTCTTATGAAATTCAGGATGACGTTCCCGCCAAACATAAATTTGCCTCTAAGGATTTTGAACCTGGAGACCGTGTACATTTATATGGCGTAACCGTAGGTGAAGTGAAGGAACCTATACCTAAGGGGGGAGCTATAACTACGGGCAATATTTCACATGTGGCTGATGAGTATACATTAAGGTCCAGAAATACGGATTGGAAAGCTCCAGATGTGAGTCGCTGGGCTAACCAAACCTTTATGGGATACCATCGGGCCGATGGCAAAGTAGGCACGGCCAACCACTGGCTTTTCATTCCCCTGGTATTTTGTGAAAACCGCAACCTGCTCGTCATCAAAGAAGCGTTGGAAAATGAACTGGGTTATGGCAATACCAAAGGCTATGATGTAAATGTGCAATCATTGGTCAGCCAATACCAGGGCGGTGCTTCTGCAGATGCCATGCTGGACACCGATATCATCATGACCGCCGAGGAAATCAGCAGCAAGCGGGTATTCCCGAATGTGGATGGTATTAAGTTTCTGACCCACGAAGGGGGTTGTGGGGGCACGCGTAAAGATTCTGAAACCCTTTGTGCCCTTTTTGCCGGGTACATCACACATCCCAATGTGGCCGGTGCTACCGTGCTGAGCCTGGGCTGCCAGAACGCCGAGGTGAAAACCCTGCAAGAAAAAATAAAAAAACTAGACCCGAATTTCAGTAAACCGCTTCATATCCTGGAACAGCAGAAAAGTAAATCTGAACCGGATATGATTGCAGAAGCCATCAAGAAAACTTTTGTTGGGCTGGCAGAAGCCAACCGTTTGGAAAGAAAGCCCGCACCTTTAAGCAAACTGGTGGTAGGACTGGAGTGTGGTGGTTCTGATGGTTTTTCAGGTATTTCTGCTAATCCGGCAGTAGGCCATGCTGCCGATTTGGTGACAGCTTTGGGCGGTTCTGTGGTGCTTTCGGAGTTTCCGGAGCTTTGCGGGGTAGAGCAGGAACTAACCGACCGCTGTGTGGATGAAGATACCGCCCGGAAATTTATTGAAATCATGCGGGCATACAGCGCCAGTGCCGAAGCCGTAGGATCTGGTTTTGATGCCAATCCATCTCCCGGAAATATCAAAGACGGCCTCATTACCGATGCGATCAAATCGGCCGGGGCTGCCAAAAAAGGGGGCACTTCCCCAGTTACTGCCGTGCTTGATTATACCGAACAAGTAACAAAACCCGGGTTGAACCTGCTATGTACACCGGGTAATGATGTGGAGTCTACAACGGGCCTCGCAGGATCAGGATCGAACGTGATTTTATTTACCACTGGCCTGGGCACGCCTACCGGAAACCCCGTGGCTCCGGTCATTAAAGTTTCCAGTAATAATGCCCTGGCGCAAAGGATGCCCGATATTATTGACTTCAACGCAGGCACCATCATTACCGGGGAAGATACTATTGAAACCAAAGGGGAGGAAATGCTGGAATACATCATCAAAGTAGCAAGCGGGGAAGCCACACCCCACGCCGTTCGCCTCGGACAAGATGACTTCATTCCCTGGAAGCGGGGTGTTTCCCTTTAACATAATTCCCGCAGTTATTGCTACAATGGAATTGCGCCCCCCCGGGTTAAAAGACAACCTGCAATAAGTATTTCGGGGAAAAAATGGGGAAGCGACACGAGGGCGGAAATTGCAAAAACGACTTAATTATTATTATTTGGTACTATGACACTGTTACAACTCAATCAATCTTTAATCAAAGAAAAAAAATACAATCAGGCGGAAAATTTACAAGTGCCCTCTGAAGAACAATTAAACTTTCCTGAAAAAGTACTGCAATTTGGCTCGGGAGCATTGTTACGGGGCTTTACCGATTTTTTTATTGACCAGGCACACCGTAAAAATTTATTTGATGGGAGGGTAGTGATTGTGAATTCCACCCGCTCAGGCCGTGGGGCTGCTTTCAATGACCAGGATGGATTGTTTACGCTTAGGGTGGAAGGCTTTGCCAAAGGGGAAACCGTGAAAGAATATATGGTGAACGGAGCCATCAGCCGGGCCATTTCTGCCGCGGATGAATGGGATGAGGTCTTGAAATGTGCCAAAAACCCGGAATTGTCCGTAATTACTTCCAACACCACCGAAGTAGGTATTACCCTCAAAGAAGATGACGATTTGCAAGCTTCCCCTCCCGCATCTTTCCCGGGAAAATTAACTGCTTTTTTATACCAAAGATATGAGGCACTGGGCGGAACCAATGAGAGCGGGCTGGTGATACTGCCTACCGAACTGATTTTGGATAATGGGAGCAAACTGAAAGAAATTGTCCTTACCCTGGCAGAAAAAAACAATCTTGGTACGGACTTTACCCAATGGTTGAAAAAAGCAAATATTTTCTGTAATACCCTGGTAGACCGCATCGTCCCCGGCACTCCTGATGAGAAAAAACAGCAGGCCATATTTGAAGAACTGGGTTTTACCGATGATTTGCTCACAGTAAGCGAAGTATACCGCTTGTTCGCGATAGAAGGAAATCAGCAGCTTTTGTATGAAAAAGCCCCCTTTTTAAAGGTGGATGAAAGTATCATCATCAGCGAAGATATCACGCCTTACCGGGAACGGAAGCTACGCATTCTGAACGGAGGCCATACCATCAGCGTGGCAGCTGGTTATTTGTGCGGATTAGCAACCGTGTACGATTGTATGCAAGATGAGGTGATGAAGAAGTTTATTTCACAGGTTATTCATGACGAAATTGTGCCGTCATTGGATATTGACCAGCAAATGGCGAAAGAATTTGCCAATGATGTGCTGGACCGGTTCCGCAACCCTTTCCTCAACCATCAGTTGCTCAGCATTACTTTACAATACACTTCCAAAATGAGCATGCGCAACGGGGCTACTTTTGTACGTTATTACCAAAAATATGACAAAGTACCCGAGCTGATGTGTGCTGGTTTTGCCGCGTATTTATTATTTGCCCGTCCACAAAAAGTATCGGAAGGAAAATATTACGGAATTTATGAAGGTAAGGAATACCTGATTAATGATGATAAGGCTGAATATTTGATGAAACTGTGGGCAAGTGTAAATACAGACAATGGTGAAGAAATGGGTGTATTGGTAAAAAACCTGCTCTCCGATGAAGAACTGTGGGGATCATCCTTACCTGAAATTGATGGGCTGACAGCTAAAATTGCCCAATATCTTAATCAGTATATTCAATCAGGGGTGAAGTCAACCCTGGCAAAAGTTTTGGAGTAGGGGAGGCTTGTGCAAATACCGTGGCATTGTACTGACAAACAGATTATGTCGGATTATTGTAAAAATATTGGGTCTCCGTAGAGCGGTCCACCGAGCCGCTTTACTATAACTGGCAGAACTAATTTGTCTGTACTAATCTTCCATCACTTCCTGCGCCAGGGCTTTTACCCAATCCTTGTACAAAGCAGCCTCCAGGGTACAGGCATCGGTACACATTTGCTGCCATTTCGGTGAAAAATCCCTTAATTGCTGCTCCATTTCCCGCAAATGGTTAATTTCTTCGGCAATGATGCTTTTTACATTTACCCGGCTGTTGGTTTCAGTAAGCACAGACTGGTAGATGGGATACAACTCATCTGCCCTTACTTCAATGGCATAGGTTACCAGCAAATAGGCAGCAAATTTCAGCTTTTCATGCTTAAGTTCATAGGTTGATTTCAAATGTCGGCATACCTTGATGTCGAGCGTATGCAAGTAATAATAGCTGAAAAGCGGGGCTAGTAAATAGGCCCTTTCATACGTGGGACAGGTATTCCCGGCTACTTTTTTAATTTGCTTTTTCAAATAGTAAGCGTGCCGGGCTTCTTCAGCAGCATGTTTTAAAATAATCTCATTCACAAAAATGGGATGTTCGCAATTCTTAATCTTTTTTGCCCCAGCATTTTCCATCATAGAAAGGGTGTTGACCCAGCGGGCATGGGTTTCGGGATTGGCTACGATTTTTCTTATTATATCTTTCATATTAAAAATATTTCTCTTTCAAAAATTGTATGGCCTTCTGCATCACTTCGTACACAAATTCCAGTTCTTCCCAGGTAATGCAATAAGGAGGCATAAAATACAGAATATTTCCCAATGGGCGGAGTACTATCCCTTTTTCCATACTAAAATTATAAGCATCAACCCTGATTTTATTAAAATAAGAAGAGCCTTCTTTGGTGTTTAACTCCACTGCCAGGATAGTGCCTGTACTGCGGGCTTCTTTCACAAATGGGTCTTCTTTGATCGTGTTCACAAAAGCAATATGGTTTTTGCTAATCATTCCAATTTGCTCCTGGCAACCTTTTTCTAATAACAAATCGATGGCAGCATTGGCAGCGGCACAGGCAATGGGGTTGGCGGTGTAGGAATGCCCGTGAAATAAAGCTTTTGCCATTTCATCAGCATAAAAGGCATCATAAATTTTTTCAGAACATGCCGTTACCCCCAAAGGCAAAAAGCCTCCGGTAATACCTTTCGATACGCAAATGATGTCAGGAATGAGTTTTACATATTCTACAGCGAAGTTTTTTCCGGTGCGCCCAAAGCCCGTCATCACTTCATCGGCAATGCACAGTATGTTGTATTCTTTGGCAATAGCAAGCAATTTGTCCAGGTTTTCGGGTGAATACATTTGCATCCCGGCAGCGCCCTGTACCAAAGGTTCAAAAATAAAAGCCCCCACATCACCTTTTTGGGCTAATTTTGTGAACTGCCCTATACTTTCCTGAATGGCATCATCTGAGGGAAAAGGGATGTGATTTACTTCAAACAATAAGTCATTGAAAGGAGCATTAAAGACATTCCGTTCACCTACGGCCATGGCTCCAAAGGTATCCCCGTGATAAGCGCCGGAAAGGGCAACTACCTTATTTTTGTGTTTTTGCCCGGTATTGTGCCAGTATTGTAATGCCATTTTTAGCCCTACTTCCACTGAGGTTGAACCATTATCAGAGTAAAATATTTTTGAAAAATTACCGGGTAGCATATTCACCAGTTTTTCAGCCAGCGAGATGGCCGGGGTGTGGGTGAAACCGGCAAATATCACATGCTCCAACTCCTGCGCCTGCCGGGCAATACATTTGGCAATGTGAGGATGGGCGTGCCCGTGAATATTCACCCACCAGGAAGAAATCGCGTCCAGGTATTTTTTACCATCTTGGGTGTGCAAATAACAGCCTTCTGCCTTTTGTATATGAAGGGGTGGGGCGGCCAGTTTCATCTGTGTAAAGGGATGCCATATATATTGTTTGTCTTTTTCAGTGAAATTCATGTAACTCTTTTTTTAGATGAGCAGCAATAGTAGTTGCAAAATCCCCGATAATATTTTTGTTTACTTTTTCAAATTTTGGAATGGATAACAGCAAAGGAAGTCGGGTATGTTCCAGGATAAAGTCCCTGGAAGAAGGTACTTCTTCACCACAAAACACCAGCCCCAGCACCGGAATTTGTGCTTTTTTGAGGGCATCTGCACTTAACAGGGTATGGTTGATACTGCCCAAATAGTTGTTGGAAACCAAAATCATCGGCAATGCTAAATGCTTTATCATGTCAATATTCAGAAAACCTTTGGCCAGGGGCGACATCAATCCACCTGCGGTTTCAACAATCAGATGATTGGATGTTTTGGGAAGCGTTATTTTTTCAGGGCTGATTTCCACCCCATCTTCCCGGGCAGCCCAGTGTGGTGAGGCCGGAATGCTCAGCCGGAATGCTTCTTCATGCACCTGGCATGCAGGGTTACTTACGTTCTTTTTAATAAAAATGCTATCTGAATTATCCAGGTCCCCGGCCTGAACCGGCTTCCAGTAATCATAGCCCAGGGCCTGGGCCAGTACGGCTGAGGTTACGGTTTTTCCGATCTCGGTATGTATTCCGGCAATGATGAAATTCATGCAAAAAAGGCTTTTACGGTTTGCACTAATTGATCTACCTGCGCAAAGGTATTAAAACTATGCAGGCAAACCCTTATCCGCTCGCTTCCTTTAGGAACGGTAGGCGACAAAATAGCTTTCACAAAAAATCCGGCCTCTTGTAAGCAGTTGGCTAATGATACAACTTTGGTATTGTCAGGAATGATAATGCCCTGTATGGGAGAGTCGCTGTTTAAATACTGAATTCCCCGTATTTTCTCAATGTTTTCCTGAAAATGGCGGATCAGTAGCAATAAATGTTTTCTTTCCGCATCCGGCAAAAGTTGGTAAGCCTGCTGAATTTGCAAGTATAAGTGAGGAGGTAAGCCGGTGGTATAAATAAATGAACGGGCATGGTTCACCAAAAACCCACGCAAAGTTTTACTTCCTAATACAATGGCCCCGTGCAGGCCCAGGGCTTTCCCAAGTGTATGCACCCGCGCCCATATCCGGTCTTCCAATCCTTCCTGCACTACCAACCCTTCACCTTTTTTTCCGAATACGCCCGTGGCATGGGCTTCATCCACAATGAGGGCTGCGTTGTACTGTTGGCAGAGACTTGCCATTTCAGCAAGCGGGGCTGTATCCCCATCCATGGAATAAACAGATTCTACGGCTACCCACGTTCTTCCTGAAGTCTTTCGTAGTTTTTTTTCCAGGTCAGCCAGGTCATTGTGTTTGAATTTGAACCGTTTTCCCAGGCTGAGGCGCATACCATCGATGATGCTGGCATGGATATGTTCATCATAAAGATAGGTGTCCTGTCGGGTGGCCAGGCAGGAAAACAGCCCTACATTGGCCATGTAGCCCGTATTGAAAATCAGCCCGGCCTCAGCGTGGTGGTAGGTTGCCACTAACTTCTCGGTATCCTCTGCCAATTTTGAATTGCCGGAAATCAGGCGGGAACCGGTAGCTCCTGCAGACAAGTTGTCCGGTATTTTTTTCAGTAAAGGGTGGGAGGCAAAGCCAAGGTAATCGTTAGAGCAAAAGTCGACCAGGTTTTCCGGGCATATCAGTTTTCGGAGCAATCCTGCTTCCTGTCTCTTTTCCAGCAGTTCCTGTAAATATGCATCAATTGAACCGGCAACAGTCATGAATACAAAATGAATAATTTACTCCGAATGTTTAGCTTTTTGAGGTTCACCTTTAAAAGGGGCACGGGGGCGCAAACCCAGTATGTTGAACATTTCCAAATCTTCGTCAAACTCCGGATTAGGTGTGGTAAGCAGCTTTTCCCCGGCGAAAATAGAATTGGCACCGGCCATAAAGCACAGGGCTTGTTCGGCCAGGCTCATTTCATTCCTTCCTGCCGAGAGGCGCACCACACTTTTGGGCATAATAATGCGCGCTGTGGCAATCATGCGCACCATTTCGTCAATTTGTACCCTTTGGCTGTTTTCCAGAGGGGTTCCTTTTACCGGTACTAAAGCATTGATGGGCACTGATTCAGGATGCACGGGCAAAGTGGCAAGCGTGTGCAGCATGTGGATGCGGTCGTCTTCACTTTCGCCCATACCAACAATACCGCCGCTGCACACGGTCATTTTTGCTTTCCGTACATTATCCAGCGTATTGAGGCGGTCGTCAAACGTACGGGTGGTGATGATGCTGTCGTAGTATTCAGAAGAAGTATCTATGTTATGATTGTAAGCAAAACAACCGGCTGCTTTCAGTTTTTCCGCCTGCTCGTGGGTGAGCATGCCCAGAGTACAGCAAACTTCCATACCCATATCATTAACGGCCGATACCATTTCCAGCACCCGGTCAAAATCACGGTTATCCCTCACTTCCCTCCAGGCAGCTCCCATGCACAGGCGGGAAGCTCCGTTGGCTTTTGCATTTTCTGCCAGGGATTTTACTTTTTCCAGTGGCATGAGTGGGTGTACATCCACGTCGGTATGGTAGCGGGCTGCTTGTGGGCAATAGGCACAGTCCTCTTTGCAACCGCCCGTTTTGATAGATACCAGGCTGCTGATTTGCACTTCGGCATAAGATTCGTTTTGGCGGTGTACGGTAGCAGCTTCAAAAATCAGGTCGAGCAGGGGACGGCTGTAAATTTCTTTTATTTCCCCAAGAGTCCAGTTGTTGCGTAAAGTCATTTGTTGTGGTTGCTATTTTGATTTTGTAAACTTACAAAGTTGCGGGGAAAAGTTAATGTTTCCTGTGAATAGATGAATAATTGAACCATGAAAATATTTAATTGCCTGAATTATGAAAATCCTGTCTGCCGAGAAAATTCGTGAAGCGGATGCCGCTACCATCAAAAATGAACCCATTGCTTCTATTGACCTGATGGAACGGGCATCCCAACAGTTTACCAAAGCCTTTACAGAAATTTTCAGGGATAAACGGCCTGCCGTGGTCATATTTGCAGGGCCTGGAAACAATGGGGGAGACGGACTGGCCGTAGCCCGTATGTTGCTCAGGCAAAAATATAAAGTGAAAGTATGTGTAGTCAGTACAAGTGATAAATATTCCAAAGACTGCCAAACCAATATCAAGCGGTTAGAAAAACTGACCAACATCATTTATATAAAAAAAACAGGTGATATTCCTGAAATTTCTGATAAGTCCATAGTTGTTGACGCACTCTTTGGTTCGGGACTTTCTCGTCCGGTGGAAGGACTTTTTGCCACAGTGATAGAAAAAATCAACGCTTCCGGGGCCACAGTGGTTGCGGTAGATATGCCCTCAGGACTGTTCAGCGACCGGGCTGTTGATGCCAAAAGTGCTACCATTGCCCGAGCTGGTTACACATTTTCTTTTCAACTGCCAAAACTGGCTTTTCTCTTTCGGCAAAACGAACAATTTGTAGGAAAATGGCAGGTGTTAGACATTGGCCTGGACCAAAACTTTATTGCCCAAGCCGAAACGGATTATCAATGGGTAGACGAAGAAATGGCAGCAGGTTTGGTAAAAAATCGTAACAAATTTTCACATAAAGGTGATTTCGGAAAAGTTTTGCTTATTGCCGGAAGTCATGGAAAAATGGGTGCAGCCGTGCTTGGCGCACAAGCCTGCCTGCGCACCGGGGCCGGGCTGCTTACCCTGCATATTCCCAAAAAAGGGTATGACATTATCCAAATTAGTCTGCCGGAGGCCATGGCTTCTGTGGATAAACATGCAGATTATTTTACAAAACTGAAAAAAAAGGAAGTCAATCTTTATGACACCATTGGCGTGGGGCCGGGCATTGGGCAGGAAAAAGCGACTAAAAGTGCGTTGGCAAAACTGCTAAAAAATGCAAAGCAGTTCAACAAGCCGATGGTGTTGGATGCCGATGCTTTAAATATTTGCAGCCAGGATGAATCATTGTTAAAGCTGTTGCCTGCTGATGTAATTCTCACGCCCCATCCCAAAGAGTTTGAACGCCTGGGTGGCAAAGCGAAAAATGATTTTCATCGCCTGGAACTGGCGCGGCAATTTGCCAGGAAACACAAAACTCATCTGGTACTCAAAGGGGCTTACTCAGCTATCGTAACCCCCAAAGGAAAGGTGTATTTCAACAGCACCGGCAATCCCGGTATGGCAACTGGAGGAAGTGGGGACGTGCTTACCGGAATACTTTCGGCTTTGTTGGCACAAGGATATGCCCCGCTGGAAGCGTCTCTGCTCGGCGTATTTTTACACGGGCTGGCCGGAGACCTCGCCGCAAAAAAACAAGGACAGGAGGCTTTGATGGCTTCCGACATTACCGCTGCCATTCCGGCGGCTTATCAGCAACTGCACACATTGAATAGCAGACTGTAACATACTTCGGCCTTCCAAGTTCTAACCACTTCAATACTTCTCTGTTAAATACTGCAAGTAAGGCTTCAACTGTCCGTTAAACTTTCGCATGCATTCCTCTTCCAGGGCGTCTTGTTTGCCCCGGTAGCGCATGTAAGACATGAAGAATGTGTTATTTGGGAGGGAATCGGGTTGTAAATACCGCCTGAAAAGTTTGGCGTATTTTTCTTTACTTTTTAGACTCAACGTATCGGCACGGGCGATGATGTGCCGGATCATTTGCTCCTTTTTTTGTTGCTTTTCTATCTCCTCTACGTTCCCAAATGTAGCATACAAACTATCCAATTGCCTTGCTCCCCGCAGCATGTGTTGGGTATAAATTTCCCGGTCATTCATCCTGTCAATGTACGTTTGGTATTCTTTGGATTCGGTACCATATTTATGAATCAAAAAAGACTCGGCTCCTTTATTACCAAAAAAAGTAGCGATATTTTCATTAAACTGCAGGCTGTCTTTTACGAATAAAGTGCCATGCGTCAGTTCGTGGATGATCGTATTGGCAATTTCCCCCTCACTTTTTGCCAAAAAGCCCGAAAGGATTGGGTCCCTGAAATAACCCAGTGTACTCCAGGCATTGGTAGTTCGTGCGCCCGTATCATATCCGGCAGCTTTGAGTTTTTCCATTTCCTTTTTCGCCCTTTCTTTGTCAAAAAAACCTTTGTAGGAAAAGGAGCCGATAAGCGGAAACGACCATTCCTTATTTTTCAGTTGATAGGGTTGGCATGCCCTTACTACCCACAAGACGGGCTTACCTTGCTGGTCATAATAAGTGGTGTAATTATCAGTTGGTTTTACGCCGATTTGTTGCACAGCAAACGCCTTAATTTCCTGTACTAGTTGAATGCGATTTTTCACAGAGTCTGCAACATGCGGGTCTTCCAGTACTTTTGAAATATTCCGGGCATTCCAGAGGATAGCAACCTGTCCTTTGGCCTGGGCAATGCCATAAGTAACCAGCTCATAATTCCATAAAATGAATATTGTTATCACTGAAAATACAGTAAGAAGGGTTTTTTTAATCATGCACATAAACTTTTAATGCCGGAATAACAAGCAACAAAAATAGCTTGTCAGAATTTTTTTTCCTGAAGTTTTAATTTAAGGCACCAATATTACATAGTAAACGGTTGTGGAAAACTATTCATTTATAGATTCTTCCAAAAATTTGCTTAAAATCATAGTTTAAATGAGCAAATTATGAAAAACACTGTATTGTTATCGTTCTTGATTATTGCAAGTTTGAATGCACCGGGAGTGCAGGGGCAAAGTTTGCAAAGCTCCAACACCGAGGATGGATTAAAACTATTTGAAAAAGGAGATTATAGTGATGCCTTGCTTAAATTTAGTTTGGCCATTGAAGCAGATCCATCGCATGCCCAGGCTTACTACATGCGGGGAAATACAAAGAAAATATTTGAAGATTTTCATGGAGCCATGAAAGATTATAATAAAGCCATAGAACTGAATAACAGCTTTCCAGAGGCATACTTTGAGCGGGGCAATGTAAAATATGAGCTGCAAGATTATTTCGGAGCGATTGAAGATTATAGTAAGGTAATTGACCTGAATGAAAACCATATCAATGCGTATTTCAGGAGAGGGCAGGCCCGGCAACAGTTAGAAGCTTTCCAGGATGCTATCAATGATTGTACAAGAATATTGGAAATCAATCCCAAAAATATAGATGCTTACTTTTTGAGAGGGTTGTTGCGTATAGAGCATGGCCTGTTGCAGGAAGGCTGCCTTGACCTGAGCAAAGCCGGTGAAATGGGTGATGTGAAAGCTTATGAAGTTATCAGGGAAGTTTGTAACCGGAGAAACTTAAGCAATAAATAATCAGGGACAATGGCGTTCATGCATTCGCTTTCCTTCCTGGTTGTCAAGGCTTTGTGCTTGTGCAAAGTCTTGACAAGCTGCAGTTCGTTGTCCTGTTTGTAACTTCGACATACCTCTAAAATAATAAGCCATATCATTCAAAGGCTGATGGTTTAAATATGCATCAAAGTCACTAATAGCTGCGATATTATTATTCATTTTATAGAAACAGTAGCCTCTGCCATAGAATGCCTCCGGCATCACTTCCCCGGCTGAAATAAGTTCATTAAAACACGTTATGGCACGCGGGTAATCATTTTGGAAAAAAGCATAGATTTCGCCCGTGGCATATAACAGTTTTTCTTCGGTGAGTTCTTGTACGATCACTGGCTCGAACATGATTTTCTTGTATTGATTTTCACGAATATTCAATGAGCTTTGGTTTTTATCAGTATCTGGCCACAACTTCATTGCTTCTGCAAATGTTTCTATTGAAAGACGATAAGCTCCATTCTCTTTCAGTGCTTTACCTTTGAGGTAAAGCAGCTTTACATGTAATGCCGGCGATTCCGTGTGGTCAATGCCTATTTCAGCATATTTGATGGCTTCGTTGTATTGCGCGTATTGTTCCATCAGAATCACCGAAGTAAGCAGGCAGGCTTCCGGCGTTCGGTCGCCAAAATCCAGGATAGCATGGTCCAAACTGTTCAGAGCTGAGTAGAAGTTTCCCTGCTTGTACGATTCAACGGCCTCTTCATAATGAAAAACAGAAGAATATTTGACCAGAAACACAGGAATGAGGAAAATAGATAAGAATACTACAAAAACGAGGATGGTGGCAGTTATATAGGTGTGTTTTGAATAAGTTACCGGCTCTCTTCGGTGGGGTTTATACCGGGGCCAGATCGGCTCATCATATCTCCATGTGTCGTAAGATGAAGAATCATCATTGTGCTCTGACAACTGATATAATAGCCAAAAGTCATAGGATGACCGTTTTTCTTTATTAGAAAGGGTGTTATAGGCTTCACTGATGAGCTTAAACCTGTCTTCTTTGACTGTGTCCCCCTGATTAATGTCTGGATGGTATTGTTTGGCAAGGTCTCTGTAAACCTTCTTTATTTCTTCTTCTGAAGCATCGTAAGATACACCTAATACCTGATAATAATCCTCCGTCATGGTACAAAATACGTTCGTGGCAAAGCCAGTTTTTCGGCAAAAGAATAACGAACCACTGCCTGCTAAATTGAGCAAAAGTGGAACCAATTAACGAATGTATATTGGTTATTAAAAGCCAATTTGGCATTACAACCTACGTTGATTGTTAATTTTATGCAATTTAATCAATTTTTTATACAAAATTTATGTTTGAGAAATGTTTATCGATTTCCGCCAGCCATGCGGTTAGCTATCGGTAAATGCCTGAGTGAATACATGGCTGCGATACCAATGACCGGTCCTATTGCCAAAAAAGTAAAAGTCCATTCCCATCCCAACCAGCTCTCCAGGGTTGGTACAACACGGATGGAAACCAGTGTTAACAAAAAACCCAGACTGGTTTGCAAGGTAAGTGCCGTACCAATGTATTCTTTACGGCAGAGTTCACTTACGGCTGCCGAAAACTGTGCCGAGTCTGCCACGATAGTGAACCCCCAGATTAAACAGATGAGTGTAAGCCAGACGGGATGTGCATGAAAGAAAAAGCCCACGGTTAAGGAACATAATCCACTGATGAGCAAAGAAGCAATGGTGATGGTGGTGCGCCCCCAGCGGTCTGCCAGTTGCCCGGCTACCAGGCTGCCCACTCCGCCAATGCCAATAACCGCGAAAGATACGAGTCCTGCCCAGGAGGCATCTATGCCGGCATGGCTAAAACTGTAAAAAATAAATACCGGCACCCAGGCCCACATGGCATATAATTCCCACATATGCCCCAGGTAGCCTAAATTGGCAAGCAACAGTTCCCTTTTGTGCATAATTTCACCTACATATTTCCAGTTAAATTTTGGGGAAGCCACTTTGTAAGGGCCTTCCTGAATGAAAAGGAATCCAAGCAAACTGCCAATTCCGGCCAGAAAGGCTGCCGAATAGAGTACGGGCTGCCAGTTAGATACATTGCCAAAAGCATTGAGTAAATGGGGGGCTGCCGAGCCAATGGTGAGCGCCCCTACCAGCAAACCTATCCCAAGCCCCCGGTCGGTTTTGGTCCAGGTAGCCATAATTTTCATGCCTACCGGATACACCCCCGCCAGAAAAAAGCCTGTGAAGAAGCGAAATAAAATTGCCGGGAAAAGGCTGGTAGCCGTCAATGGAATTAATGCAGTAGTCAGTGCTGCCAGTAAGGCTGAAACTGAAAGCAAATGCTGGGCAGGAAGGCGGTCGGCCAGGTTGAGCAAAGCTGAAACCAAAGCTCCTGCTACAAAACCAATTTGTACCGACATGGTGAGCCACGCCCGTCCGGCATCACCCAGTTGCCATGCCGAGGTGAGCGCGGGAACCACCGCAGACGCAGAAAACCAAACAGCTTTGGCCAGTAACACTGCCAGGGCGAGAAGGAACAGGGTAGGCCATTTTTTGGGTTTGGGCTGCTGCATACCTTAAAGATAAAAAAATTATCATAGTAAAATAGCCCTGATAGGTTATACAATAGGTTGAATAAAAGAGCAATTTCAAAATGTTTTGAAATTGCTCTTTTGGTGAAAAAAGCTGATGCTATTATACTTTAAAAAATATCTAAGATATAATTAACCCCCACTACTTGTACTGCCACTCGGATAGCCGGGGTTTTGTTTGTATCCTCCCTGTGTACGATCTATTTGATCTTGTGGGATAGGGCGCAGCACATGATAATCCTGAATATTAGGTGCTGCATCCGGGTTGTGTAACCGCACCCTTTCTACCAGCGTGCCGGTACGTGTGAGGTCAAACCATCGGTGACCCTCTCCAACAAGTTCTCTTGCCCTTTCATCCAAAATGAAATCAAGTGTAACATCGGCTGCTGTAATTTCCATTGATGCTTCCATGCCAGGCCAGGCAGCTCGTCTACGAATTACATTCAGGTCATCAGCAGCACCCTGTAGGTTGCCCTGTTTCCATCTGGCTTCGGCGCGGATTAGATAAGCATCTCCTAACCGCATTAAATAGAAATCTCGCTGACCGGGCGTATGCTGGCGGTTGGGTCGGGTATTGTCTATCCACTTATTGAGAGTAGGATAATATCTTTCATTGTATATATCTTGGGTAACTACCCAGAACCGCGTGCTGGCTTTACGTTCCTCTGCCCAAAAGGCATCTTTACCCGGCCCCGGAATGTAAATGGCTGTATCCCCCACGGTGAACTTAGGGTCTCCTACATTGACGCCGGCAGGCAGATGTCCGGCATCGGCTTCTTCCTGCGTCCAGGTAGGGATAGAGCTTTCATTGTTAGAATACCAAACATGCTTATAATCATCATCATACCGTCTGTCAATTTCCCGGTCCCAAAGATTTAAAAGATAAGTAGTGGGCTTGAAACGTACCCAGGGGCGTCCATTTTCAATATCCCGGGTCATGCCGGGTTCTCTGTCATATTCCATCAAAAAATACAGGTGTCCGGCATTGCCGTTAGGGTCTGTGCCTTCATCTACCAACTGCTTGGAGTTCTGGACAGTAAAAATCAATTCCTTATTATCTTCGGCACCGCTGATGTTGACAGCTACACCTATCTCATTTAACCCAAAAAGCTCAAGGTGATTTTCAGCCAGCTCGAAGTCATAATTCTCGATAACGCTCGTCATCAGCGATTCGGCACGTGTATCATCGTTGGTCTCAGCATATGGCTGGTAACTGCGGGTGAGCAAAACTTTAGCTAACAGAAATTCTGCTGCTGGTTTGGTAGCGCGCCCAAATTCGCTTTGTGAGGGTGGCAAAACAGATATGGCAAATTCAAGATCCGGTACTATTGCATCACTGTAAATCTGGCTGGCAGGAGTTACGTTGGCTACCACTTCTACTCCTTCTGTTTCTTCCAGGCTCAGATGTATGTCACCATAAAAACGCACCAGGTTAAAATAATATAATGCCCTTAAAAACCGAGCTTCAGCAATCCGTAGGTTTTTATGGTTTTCATCTATGTCCACACTCTGAGCACGATTGATTACTGCATTGGCCTGGTTGATACCTCGGTAAAAAAACTTCCAGGTATCTCTGATGTAAGGAGTAGTGGCATTAAACCCACCTTCATAACGATTCATGGGTATATGACTTCCCCCATAACCATTGGTATGCGCATCGGTACCAAAAACTGTCATGGAAAAACCTCTTTCCAGTCCATAAAAGTTTTTCATTTCGCTGTAGGTAGCTTTTACTGCATCCTCCCAACCTTGTGGAGTGACATAATAAGAAGCTGCAGCTACGTCAGTTACGAGTTCTTCTTCCAGGTAATTTTCACATGACTGGCACACCAGACTCATGATAATAATTGAGGATATAATTAATTTATATTTCATAGTAAATTTCATTAGAATTGTAGATTAATACCCACCAAAATTAAGCGGCTGCTCGGCACTACGCTTGAGGAAATTGCTCCAACGTCCGTATTATCGGGGTCGCCTACCTCAGGATCGTATGAGTCATACTCAGACCAGAACCAGGGGTTTTGTGCAGAAGCATACACTCTTAAACTGCTCATGCCTACTTTGCTGGCTGCTGAAGCTGGAAGTGTGTATCCCAGCGTAATATTTCTCAATTTCACATAAGACCCATCAAAATAGGTTAAAGTAGATCCATTTAATGGGCGTTCCTGATTTTGTTTGGGACGAGGATATGCATTGGTAGGGTTGTCTATGGTCCAATAGTCAACATCCAGGTTATTATAACGTGCTTGTAATGTGTTATTTCCCTGATGGAAATTGCTAAGAATCATATGGCCCAGGCGGTAATAGAAGAAAAAGCTAAAATCAAATCCTCTGTATTCAAAGCTGTTAGTAATACCACCAAATACATTAGGTACATCAGAACCCAGAATAGTTCTGTCGTCAGGAGTAATAATTCCATCATCGTCCAGGTCAGCCAGTTTGATTTCGCCTGGTACCTTATCTTCCATTTCTTTAGCAAGCGTAACCTCATCGGCCTGCCATATACCGATTTTTTTGTAGTCAAAAAACACCTTAATGGGTTCGCCAATGAACCACTTGTTACCAATATCGTCTATGGTATTCCCGTTTTCATCTTTCAGTGCCAGTTCAGTAATTTCTTCTTTGTAATGAGAAATATTGAAATTAACATTCCACCTGAAGCCATTAGGTTGGTCAATGAGTGTGCTGTTTAATGCCAGTTCTACTCCTTTGGTTTGGGTAGCTCCTACATTTTGTAGTATATTCTCATATCCTGAAGTAAGCGGAAGGTTTCTGTTAAGCAGCAGGTTTTCAGTATTGGTACGGTACCAGTCAAATGATCCTGACAATCTTGTATTGAAGAAGCTGAAATCAACGCCTATGTCAAAAGTTTTGGACACTTCCCACCCTAAATTTGCATTTGGTACTTTATCCAGCCTGTATCCGAAACCAGGATTTTCGTCAAAAGAATAAACAGTGCGTCCCAATCCACCATAAGTTTGGTAAGGGTCTACTGAGGTATTCCCTACCTCTCCATAAGAAGCTCTCAGTTTCAATTCGTTCAATACATTGATATCGGACATAAAGTCTTCATCAATGATTCGCCATCCGGCAGATAATCCAGGGAAATAAGCCCATTTTCTATCTTCTGCCAGTCGGGAGGAACCATCTGCTCTCAATGTAGCCTGGAACAGGTATTTGCCGGCAATTTCGTAGTTCACTCTTCCCATAAAAGAGGCTAACGACCATTCGCTCAGGCTACTTTCCAGGTTCCCTTTCACTTCTGCACTCCCGATGTTATAGAATTCCTGAGATTCATAAGGAAGATTCAATACTTCACTTTTGTGCCTTTCGTTGCGTAGCGACTGAATACTTTGGAGCAAAGTGACTTTTACATCGTGGATATTGGCAAAACTCTTATCCCAGGTCAACAGGTTTTCCAACGTATATCCAATATCCTGGGTGTTTTCTATTCCAGCATCTGCAGGGCCTCCCCGGTTGTCATTGGTTTGACTGCTTCTGAATTCACCTCTTCGGTAAAACCGAACATCGGGGCCAAAAGTAGCTTTGTATTTCAAGCCTTCTATGATATTAGCTTCCAGGTAAACTGGGGAAAAGATTCTTGTAAACCTTCTTTCATCCACATAGGCATCTTGTACAAGTTCATTCAGGGGATTGGTGCGGATACCATCATTCGTAGGAAGAAAAATCAGGTTCCCTTCGTCATCATAAGGAACGCCCAAGGGATTATTACCCAGGGCTTCACCCATTACGGCATTGGAACCCCAGTTCTGTATAGAAAAAGAGGTGAGGGTAGACATTCCCACTTTAAAAATATTGTTGATTTTATGATCCAGATTGATGCGCCCGGTGATGCGCTCGTAATCCATACTGCTGATGATTCCTTGTTCCTTAAAGTAACCAAGTGAAACGTTGAACTGGGTTTTTTCATTACCTCCTCTTACGCCCAACTGATGGTTGGTTTGAAAACCATTGTCTAAAACCATGTCCTGATAGTCAGTAGAGCGGATGGGATCCTGGGCTAGAGAGGCCAGTTCTACAGGATCCAGGAAAACCTCCTCATCGGGGAGTATTTCACCGTCCCAGGTGAGCTGATTCGTGACCGGGTCTGTTCTCTTAGACTCCCGTTTTAAGTCGGCAAACTCAGCAGCATTCATCATGTCTGTTTGTTTGATAACAGAAGAAATGCCATAGTACCCATCATAAGAAACGATGGTTCTGCCCTCTGTACCTCTTTTGGTGGTAATCAGGATCACCCCATTAGCTCCTCTCGATCCATAAATGGCAGAGGCAGCGGCATCTTTCAATACTTCTATAGAGGCTATATCCTGTGGGTTGATGTCAAAAATAGCACTGGTGCTGCTGGTTTGGGGTATGCCATCAATCACATACAAAGGGTCATTGGAGGCTGTGATAGAACGGCGGCCGCGAATCCTAACCGATGGATTTTGGCCGGGTCGCCCCCCTGTTGACATCACATCCACTCCTGCTACCTGCCCCTGCATGGCCTGCACACTGCTGGCTACGGGAATGTTTTTGATGGCCTCCTCATCCAGAGAAGAAATTGCCGCTGTTACATCCCGCTTTTCCTGGATACCATACCCAACTACGATGACTTCCCCAAGTTCAGTAACATCTTGTTGCATCGATACGTCAATGGTAGTTTGGTTGCCAACCTCTACTTCTTGAAGCATAAAACCAATTGAACTGAATACGAGGATAGCTTCTGAGGATGGTACTTCAATGGTGTATCTCCCATTAATATCGGTAACAGTTCCGTGACTCGTACCTTTCACAATCACATTGACTCCGGGAAGTGTCTCATTGTCACCAACTGAAGTAACTGTACCTGAGACAGTAATAACATTTGCCAGTATGTCTTTTTCTAATACCCTGTATTCACCATTTCTCATTTTAGATACATGAATACTTTCGTTAATGCGTTTGAATTTGAGGCGGTAGTCCTTGGATAAACTCATGAGTATCTTCCCGAGCGACTCATGCCTCGCATGAATTCTGGCGTGCTTGTGTTCGTTGATACGTACGTGATTGTACGAAAACCGGAAATCAGTAGCATTTTCAACGGCTTTGAATACGTCAGCCAAAGATCCTTCAACTTCAAGTGTAATGTAAATGTCGTTGATGCTTTGGCGTTGTGCATTGGTATGACTTGCTAAAAGTAAACTATAGCAAATACATTGAATAAATACTCCTATGATCATATATCCAGACATGATCAAAATTTTCTTGGTAAGGTGATTTTTCATAAATTTGAGTAGTTTTTTAAATAATACATTTCAACTAATCCCAGGCTTGGGAGCCGCAAACTCCTCCCGTGGGATTGCATGAAATCAAGACCGTGATGCCGCAAACATCCGGTCTTTTTTTGGTCAGGTCAGTAAAATGGTTGCATGGTCATTGGTATTTAGGTTTAAAAATTTTTACTTTTTTCTCTTCTATTGCAAATGAAAACCCGGAAGTATAGCCAATACCTTCCAGTACATTGCGAAGCGTTTCGTTATGAAATTCTCCGCTGTAAGGTTCATTGAGTAAAATGGAATTGTCAACGTCAATATGAACATCATACCACACTTCAAGTGTACTAAATACTTTGCGAAGTGCTATTTCATCGAAGTAGAGGATGTTGTCTTTCCAGCCTATTTCTTTCTTTTTATCATATAGTTGAGTTCTCAGGCTTTTTTCACCCTTTTTATATACTGCCATTTGCTCAGGGTCTACCAAAGAAGAGAGGCCGTTTTTAGTAATTACTTTTACCAATCCGCTTACCACGGCTACCTTATTTACTGCTTCTGCCCGGTATGCCCTGATATTAAAAGAGGTTCCTAAAACCTGTGTTTCAATTTCCCTGGTACTGATTACAAATGGCTTGGTAACATTTCTTTTTATCTCAAAGAAAGCTTCACCTTCCAAAAATACTTTCCGGGAATTACCTTCAAACCTTTCGGGATACCTAAGCTTGCTACCAGCATTCAGTTTCACGACGCTACTATCGGGCAGTACAAAAGAATACTTTGAACCTAAGGGCGTTTCTTTTTCAACAAATTGCATTGGGAAGGTATACGCTTTCTCCGGTTTTTGTTCAGTATGGTAGTGGATTAGGGTAGTGCTCAGAAATACCAAAGACAGAATGGCTGCTACTGACCACCAGATTGCCTTGGATTTGGTTCGCCACTGATCTTGCCGGATAATATCCTGTTGTTGTTTGTATCTGATAGTTTGTTCAAACAGACGGGTATATTGTGTATTGCTGATCTCATATTTGTCTTTATACTCTAGGTGCTGTATAAACATTCTTGCTGATTGAATCACAGCTTTCTTTTCAGGATAAGTAGCGAGCCAATTCTGCCAAAAATGATTGGTTTCCGGATCGGGGTGCAATACCCATCGGATGAAGAAATCATCTTTCAGGAAATCATGTAGGGAATATTCTTCGTAAGGCATAGGGTTGTGCTTGTCTTACTTTAAAAGACAAATGCTATCAAAATGTACATGGTTAAATATGCTTTTTACATTTTGATCAGAAAATAAGGAGTGATTTTGAGTGAATTATATTATTTTGAGGGGAAAAGTAAAAAAGTGTTAATGAAATTTGAGAAAGTTGTTGCTTCTTAAAGCTTAAAGCATTGTATTACGCAATTAAATATTATTACTTTTTAAACAAGTTGCACCAATATATCCAGGAATAGCGTACTGAGAATAATTAAGTCGTCCTTGATAGCATCAAGGATATTTCTCAATGAGTCGATGGCCCGGTATACCAAAGCTCTGGCAGAACGTATCTTTCCTATATTCATCACTTCGGCAATTTCAGCATAGCTTAGTTCTTCGAAAAAGTATAATACTATAGCTTCCCGTTGTCTTTCAGAAAGGGTATTACAGGCCCGCTCCAGCAATTCAATTTGTTCCTCAGAGCAATGCTCAAAAGATTTGTGTTTGTCTTTGAGAAAGCTGAGTTTGAAGTGCCCCTCAGTGAGGTTTTCTCTGACTATTTTTGATTCTCCTTTCCGGTGCCGAATGAGCCGACGGCGCAGGCTGGCATAGAGATAGTTTTTTACAGAGGTAGTTTTACTAAGCTTTTGGCGGGTGCGGATGAGTTCATAGAAAAGATCCTGAATACAGTCGCAAACTATTTCATCATCATTCAAGATCTGTCTTCCATAATTATACAGTTTACCTACATAATTTCGGTAAATTGATGCAAGTGCTATGTCACTGCCTTTTAAAAACTCATTCCAAACGAGGGCTTCTTCTTTAAGATTCAGCTCATCATTTTTGTCTGATTTTCTTTCAGCCGAATTGATAGGGGATAATAGGAAACGCCCAGCACTCATATTTGATAAGTTAAAGTAATATTCTCTGATTTACTATATTCACATTTGTTTTCAGTGAATTATTCATGGCTTGCACTCCAAATTAATGGCAGGGCGTTCAGGCTGTGACATTGTTATTAAATTAAAGAAGACTTACCGAATTAAAGATAAAATTCCTGAAACAACAAATTTTCCTATCTTTGAAGCATTTTATATTAATGACAGGCAGCATTTATGCAAGATGATTTGTACAGTGAGTATTCTTTTCTGTTAGACAAAACCTCCAGAAGGATTAAACAATACGCCCAGAAAAAGTTCAACGAGTTCAATTTTGGGGTAACGGTAGACCAGTGGATTATCCTGAAACAGTTGTACCAAAACTGCGACATGTACCAGGGCGAACTGGCTGAGGTTACCTTCAAGGGAACGCCTACCCTTACCCGAATTGTTGACCTGCTTTGTGAAAAAGGGCTGACTGAACGGGAAATGGATATTACTGATCGCAGGAAGTTTAAAGTAAACCTCACCCTGAAAGGGCATCAGAAAGTGGAAGAAATGATGCCCAAAGTGAGCCGGATACGAAAGGCTGCCTGGGCCAACCTGGAGCACAATGACTTCAAACATTTTAAATATGTTTTAGAGACTATCTATAAAAATTTGGAGGTATAAAATTTTTTCCAAAATTAATTGCCATGATAATTATTATTATGGTAAACAAATACTACTTTCGTACGTACATTGTTACTGATACATCATAAATTGAACATCATGATAAACGTACCAGACACTTTTCCAGTCAAAACGGACATTTGCATTATCGGGGCAGGCCCCGTTGGGTTATTCGCAGTATTTGAAGCAGGCTTGCTGAAAATGCGATGTCATGTGATGGATGCGTTGCCGCAAATTGGTGGGCAGTTGTCTGAGATATATCCCAAAAAACCCATTTACGATATTCCGGGTTATCCTGAAATTATGGCGCAAGACCTGGTAGACAACCTGACACAGCAAATCGCACCGTTTTCCCCTACTTTTACCTTAGGCGAAAGGGTAGAACAATTGGAAAAACTGGAAGATGGCTCATTTCGGCTGACGACTAACGAGCATACGGAAGTACAATGTAAAGTAATCGTAATTGCCGGAGGGCTGGGTTGTTTTGAACCCCGAAAGCCTGCTATTCCCAACCTGGAAACCTACGAAGGAAAAGGGGTGAACTACATCATCAAAAACCCGGAGCAGTACCGTGGAAAGCGTGTTGTTATTGCCGGAGGGGGCGATTCTGCCCTGGATTGGGCCATGTACCTGGCCGATCTGGCTGCTGAGCTTACCCTGGTACACAGGGGCAGTGCCTTTCGGGGCGCGCCCGATTCTGCACAAAAAGTGTTGGATTTGGCCGGAAAGGGCAAAATCAACCTGCGGCTTACGGCTAACATCACCGGCATTTCGGGGAATGGAAAGCTGGAATCTTGTGAAATCACGGATAATGAGAAAGTGGTAGACAATGTATCTACCGATTATTTCATTCCACTGTTTGGGCTGAGCCCAAAACTGGGGCCTTTGGCAAATTGGGGATTGAACCTGGATAAGAATGCCATCAAAGTAAATACATCGGACTATTCTACCAACATTCCGGGTATCTATGCCATTGGTGATATCAATACCTATCCTAACAAACTGAAACTGATTTTGTGCGGTTTTCATGAGGCTGCACTCATGTCGCACTCGGCTTTCAAATACATATATCCCGACAAAAAAGCCTCTTTGAAATACACTACCGTAAACGGAATTCAAAAATTTTAACGATGATAAAAATTAATGTTGAAGATACCCTGGGCAACCGTAACGCTATTGAAGTGCCCACTGATATGTCGCTTAATCTGATGGAAGTGCTCAAAGCTTCAGAATATCCGGTAGAAGCCACCTGCGGGGGCATGGCATTGTGTGCTACCTGCCATGTGGAAGTAGTGGAAGGTGAAAACCACAAAGAACCTACCGATGCCGAAATAGATATGCTGGATACTTTGCCAACTGTGACTTCTTGCAGCAGGCTGGCCTGTCAAATGCACCTGAAAGATGATATGCATGGCCTGGTAGTGCGCCTGGTAGAAGATGCTTAAACAGTAAGCAGCCTCAGTAGCAGTAAGCAGGCATTGAATGTAACTACTGCTTTCAGTTTTAAGCCTTAGAGAACAGTAACTCTTTTTTATAGTAGAAAGCAAGTCCGTTGTTCGTCAATATTTTTGATGGAGGCGGACTTTTTATATTCATATTCTTTTCATTGTTTTGGGAAACCATAAAGCCATTATTTGTACAACTTGGCAGCATTTACCCAAAACCCAATGAAAATCAACCTGAATTCCCGCAGAAATTTCCTGAAAACATCTTGTATAGGTGCATTGGTTCCTTCTGCTTTAGGCTCATATAATTCACCCGGTAACCCTCTGGGAAATATCCCCTTTCCAAAAGATGACAAGCTTTTGGTAACCAACCTCAAAGTACATATTGTGAAGGTAAATCAGCGGGGTGTTTGGGTTTTTATTGAGCTTTTTACCAACAAAGGAATCACCGGGGTGGGAGAGGCCTCCCATGGCGCACCCAGCACTGCGGAAGGGCTGCGGACCATACAAAAAGAGTTGTCCACATTTTTTGAAATGGTAAAAGGAGAGCCATCTTTTGCCGTTGAGCAATACCGGCAACGGGGTTGGAAGAGGGCGGCACAAGGCATGGCCGAACGTACTGCCTTCAGTGCCATAGAACAGGCCCTGTGGGATATCAATGGGAAAGCCCTGGGCGTGCCTGTGCACCAAATGCTGGGCGGAAAGCTAAGGGAAAGGATGAAAGCGTATGCCAATATTAACCGGGCAACGAACGAGAAAGATGCGAATGGAAGACGCACGGCTGCCGCTTTTCAGAAAAATGCCGAGCGGGCTTTGGAAAAGGGCTTCAAAGCTATTAAAATGGCCCCATTTGATGAAATGAAAGCTTTACCTTCCACACCCCAACAAATCGAAGCGGATATTGATCATGCCATTCATTGCCTGGAAGCGGTACGAAAAACCATTGGCAATGATGTTGATTTGCTGGTGGATGTTCACAGTCATTTGAACCAGGAGCTGGGTATTGCAGTGGCCGAAAGGGTAAAACCGCTCAACCTGTTTTGGTTTGAAGAACCTGTTGATCCGGAGAAGTTTGCAGAAGAAACCAGAGTCATTACTTCAGCAACCTCAACCACTACAGCCGGAGGGGAATGGCTTTTTGGAAGGGAGGGATTTGTACCCCTCATTTTCCCGAAAGCCCTGGATATTCTGATGCCCGATGTGAAATTCTGCGGGGGCATTCAGGAATTAAAGTATATATCGGTATTGGCAGAAACGGCCGGGTTGCAAATCGCGCCCCATAACCCGAGCGGGCCGGTAGCGACGGCTGCCAGTGTGCATGCGGTAGCGGGCATTCCCAATTTTGCAATCCTGGAGATGGCGTATGGAGAAGTACCCTGGCGAAGCAGCCTGATAAACCCGGCTGAAGAATTTACCAATGGTTATATTAAGGTTCCCGATGAACCGGGACTGGGCTTCCAACTCAATATGGCCGAAATAAGAAAACATAGCTGATTTGAAAAAAATTTAGTATACTTTGTCTGTAAATATTACTTTTTGACCTTAAACAACACAAACATGAGTATGAAAAAACAAATCTGGATAGGTATCGGTATTGCTTTGCTAATTTTTCTCGGTTACAATGCTTATTTATATTTTAACCCTGCCAGTCCGCCCGAATCGGTTGCCTACGAAAGAAACGGGCTTACGATAGAGGTAGACTATTCCCGCCCTTATAAAAAAGACCGCTTAATTTTCGGCGCTGAAAGTGACGGGGCATTACAGCCTTATGGGCAATACTGGCGCACGGGTGCCAATGCGGCCACCGAAATAACTTTCAGCCAGGATGTGATCTTTGGAGGTGAACCCGTATCGGCAGGTACCTATTCTTTATACACCATCCCCGGTGAAGAAAACTGGACCATCGCCCTCAACAACGAACACGGCCGTTCCGGGGCTTCCCCTCCCGATGAAGCCAACGATGTCGTACGCCTCACCGTTCCTTCAGAAACTTATGATGATGTTAAGGAGCAATTTCTGATTGATTTTGAAGAACAAGGCCCCGTTACTTATCTTATTTTGCGTTGGGACCAGGTAAAAGTATCGGTGCCTGTACGGGCTGCTTAGTTGAAAAACATTTATTAGTATTTTTAGGAATTTTAATTTTATATACTCAAGCATCCCAGTTGCCTATTGGTCAGTAGCTGGGAATTCTTTTTCTGAGGTATAAGATGATAGATTAGTATACAATATTATTTCTTCTCAATGCATTCTAGCATGTATTTATATTAATACTTGGCTATAATGGCCTTAAAATCAGTATCTTCCCAGTAAGCTTTCCAGCTTTTATCTTTCAGAACTTGTACTTTTTTGATTTTTCCGTTTTTTAGACATTCATCAAGTAACTTGAGAGCTTTTTCTTTTTCCTTTAACAATGCATAAATACAACTAAGGTTGTATTTATCTTCTCCTAAAGAAACAGATTTTTCAGCTATTTTTTTAGCTTCCAATAAATATTTTAAGACACTTACATAAGAAAATAATTTTGAATAACGTATTAATGAAGCTACCCAGTTGTTAAAGGTAGCAGCATTATTAGGGTTAAGTTCTGTTGCTTTTTTAAATTTCTCAAGGCTTTCAAAAAGTAGGCTCTCATCTCTTTTGAGCTTTGCTAAGCTATTCATTGCAGTTCCCCAGTTGTTGAAGGCAGCAGCATATTCAGGGTTAAGTTCTGTTGCTTTTTTATATTTTTCAAAGCTTTCAATAAATAAACTCTCATCTCTTTTGAGTCTAGCCAAATCAGCAATAACGTTTCCCCAATTGTAGAAAGCCGAAACATCATCAGGGTTAAGTTCTGTTGCTTTTTTATATTTTTCAAAGCTTTCAATAAATAAACTCTCATCTCTATTGAATCTAGCCAAATCAGCAATAGCGTTTCCCCAATTGTAGAAAGCCGAAGCATCATCAGGGTTAAGCTCAGTTGCTTTTTTATATTTTTCAAAGCTTTCAATAATTAGGTTTTCATCTCCTTTAAGCCTAGCCAATTCAACAATGACTTGTCCCCAATTGTTGAAGAGCACAGCATTATTAGGGTCAAGCTCAGTTGCTTTTTTATATTTTTCAAAGCTTTCAATAAATAAACTCTCATCTCTATTGAGCCTAGCCAATTCAACAATAGCGTTACCCCAATTATTGAAGGCAGCAGCATTTTCAGGGTTAAGTTCTGTTACTTTTTTATATTTTTCAAAGCTTTCAATAATTAGGTTTTCATCTCCTTTAAGCCTAGCCAATTCGACAATAGCGTTACCCCAATTTAAAAAAGCAAAAGCATGATTGAGATTAATTTCTGTTACTATTTTAAACTTTTCAATGCTTTCCTCAAACAAGGTTTCATCCTTCTTAAGTTTAGCCAGATCAAATAGTGTTATGCCCCAATTGTTAAAAGCATTTTCTTGTCTGGAATTAAACTCAACTGCTTTTTTAAATTTTTCTAAGCTTTGTATATATAACTCTTCTTTACCTTTGAGCGCAGCTAAATGATATATAGTAGTTCCCCAGTTGAAATAAAGCACGGCTAATAACTTGGATAGATGTGTTTTATTTATTTTTCTTACTTTATTCTCTATCTCTTCTAAGTTGCTATAATCTTCCTTTACAGTTTTTTCAATGATTTTTTGCTTTAAGTTGTTAATATATACTTGACTCTGTAAGTTGACAGTCTTCAAAGGAGTGGCCTTTTCAAAACTCTGAATAGCCTTATCAATATTCTGTTTTGTGAGTCTCAATCTTTCATTTACTTCTTGGTATGGATTCGGGTTCTCTGTATTAGTATCTTTTTCCTCCTTAATATCAATAATATTACTTACCATACTTTTCAAAAAGCTAAATGGTTTATTAAAGATTTCCGGGGTATCCAGCTTTAATTCAGAGTGAAGTTTTAAGAAAAATGAATCAGCATCATACCCTGTTACCCAATAGGCGTTGACATTGGGTTTTTTCAATAGATTATCTTTTACCTGTTTAATGGGTTCATTTTCTTTATACCCTACCCAGAATAAATCGTTATCAAATCTCCCTAAATTCGCGATATGCTCAAATATGGGATCTTCTCCACTGTATCCAATAACAATCCATGTTCTTCCATGGCAGATTCTATTCAAGATTTTAGGAACGGAAGAACGCACTTTATCCAGTTCTTCCTCCGTATTCAATAACCAAAAACCATTGTGTTGTCCGTGCAAATAGGTTACTGACTTTTCTTGTAACGTGGTTGTGGTAAAGTCTTTAAGAACCGAAATATCATATACTGGGGGCAAAAAATTAAACAAGGCACAGGCTCTTAGTAGTAAGTCGTCAAAATTTACAGTGAGAATATAGTCTACATATTCTTGTGCCAGTAAGTTGGCTAAATAAATATGAGTAACATTAATTTTTACATTTTTGCTCGTAATATAGCCTCTCAGTAGTTCATGCCGTTCGGTAGTATTGAGACATTTCATTAGCTCATAATACGTTTTTTGTTTAGCTGGTAAGTTGATGATTTCCGGTTTATCCTTAAACCTCTTCAATATATCATCTTTGATACGATTTGCTCCCGGAATTCCTGCAGAAATTGAAGCACCTGCACCCAGAAAAATAATGGGTTTAGGTTTATTATTCTCCTTGGCCTGTTTTAGAAGATATACAATGCTTTTGATATCTTTCTTATTCATAACTGTTAATTAACTTCTTAAGAATAGTATCCTGTTTTTTTAAGTATATCATTAATTTCTCTAAAATACACGAAATTCAGGCTAGGTACTATTGAACTATACCATATTTTACATTTGAGGTGCCTACCCACAGAGCTAATTAGTTTAGGTCTTTTCTGCAACTCAATAAAACTGTATAGCGTTTGGAGTATTTAACGATTTCCTCGTTCAGAGTCGAGTGCGATTTTGATAAAGTAGGGAGGATGAGTTAGGGGGGATCACCTCCAAAGTACCCCACCCACCTCAAAGCTGGGCTCAGTAGGCTTTTTGCTGACTTAGTTTAGCAATTTGCTCCCCTCAGTTATTCTTTTTGCTTACCGGGTTGTGCTCAGAGCCTAACTGACCCACCTCAGCGCTTAACCAGTTCGTCTTTTTATATAACGCACTCATCCCCGAATATAATTGGTTGTGTTTTTTGCACAACTTCCTTTCTTTTGGGCATGGTGAATTGTTCTGAGGGATAGATGTAATGAGTTATTGGGTAGGGGTTCTTTGAAAATTATTGCGTAGCATGGGGAGGCCCAATTCCATTGCGGTCAAAACTCACTTTGTTCGTCCGGGGACACGTTATTTTTTTATACGCTATAAACTAATCTCCTGACTGCCGGAATTGAGCGGGATAGATTTTCTGTTCCATTCAAATTTACCCTGCACACCTTCGGGTAAAGTAACCGTTCCTGAGATACTGCCATCATCCCCTTTTTTCAGGCTTACTTCAATCATGCCTTTGGGGTGGGGTACTTTGCCTTCTACAGTTGTCAGCTTTCCCAAATTGGGGGCAATGGTGACGGCATCAAAATGGGGGGAAGCGGGTAAAATACCACAGACTGTCGCCAGAAACTCGTAGTTGGGACTGGCACTCCAGGCGTGGCAGTCGGAGCGGGTGTTTTTCTCGTGTTCGGCAAAGGTGGTAAGGCCCTGTGCCAGCATGTCTTCCCACATCTCTAAATTATTCACAAAGGCATCGCCCATGCCTGTTTTCTGTAAAGCCCGGGTGAGGTAAAACCGATAATAGATATTACATTGAGTGAGGGAAGCATCTGCCATCACTTTTCGCATCACCTCGCCTTGTTCGGGTTCGGGCAGTGTATTGGTAAGTACCGCCATGATGTTGGTATGCTGACTGAAATTTTGCTTTACGGGCGTATCGGCCAGCAACTCCCTGCCTTCATCATAACTGGTCTTCATGACCGCTTCTTTAATTTTCGCAGATAACTTTCGGTAATATTCAGCAGAGTGATTTTTTCCATAGTAATCAAATAACCCGGCTGCATAATCCATGGCATACGCATATTGCAAGGTGATGAGCGTGGTGTGCCCGTCTTCCGCCCCGGGAGGTACCCCTCTTTTGAAATCGTCGGTTACATCCACATAACTCCACCAGGGCAGGCTACCCAACAGATAATTATCGTCCAGGTAACGCTCAAACCATTGCAATACTGCATCTACTCCGGGCAGGAAACGTTGTACAAACGCCTCATCGTCCCGGTACATGTGGTAATCGTGTACCATGGTTATCCAAAAGAGGGAATAAGGCGGAATATACTGAGGCAACCCGGAAGGATACCGGCTCATGGTGATGCCATCGGCCGAGCGGGAGTTGTTGAACTGAAAAATAGCATTCCGCATCAGGCGGTCGTCACCGCTCACATACAAAGAAATCAGTGCCTGGATGCGGGTATCGCCCACGTACTGCAATTGTTCGTAGTACGGACAGTCAAAATACGTTTCGGCGGCACAAAGGCGGGCTGTGCGCCATCCCACATCCCATATCTGCTCGTGCAACTGATTTCCCGAGTTAAACATACCCTTTACTTCAAAAGGGTAGGCAGAGAACATCCCGTAAAAATCATGAATCGTTAGCGGTGCTCCGGCGGTAATGATGTCCAGTTCCACATAGCGGTAAGTGCGCATCCATAGCGGACGAAATGTGCGTTGCGCTCCTCCGTCTGGCAGAAAAAGGTCGTAATAACCTGCCATTTCTTTTCCTTCTATTTCGTTCCGGTTGCCTTTTTGCCGGTTTTTCCCAAACAAAGCTTCCGCATACGTAACCTTGATATTGCTGCCTTCACCTCCGCTTAAAGTCAGTTCAGGATAACCCATGGTGAGGTAAGACTGATCCAGCAGGATTTTCACCATAGAACGGGCTGGAATTTCAACGGCTTTACTGCCATGTAAAAAAGTTTCATCAACAGAAATCCCATCAGTGCGGGCAATACTAGTAAAACGTTCTTTTTTCTCCTCCATCATCGGAATGTTGCGGGGCACCAGATTTACGCCACCATCGCCATATCCGTAGCTAAAACCAAAAGGTTTGCCCGTGGTAAGCTGTCGGGGAGTGATCCAGTCATCGGTAACAAAGTCTGCCTGTTCCCATCCCCAGGGATAGGCAGCGCCGTTTACCTTGTCGGTAGCCCCGCAGGCATAATAACCATAGACGGTAAAGTCGCTTTGTGTGAGTGGGGTATAGGCTTCATTTTTCACAACTTTCCACTGTTCGGTATTGGTATTTACCACCTGCTCAGTTTCCGTATTGCCCTGCACAATAAAAGAAGTGCGGTAAGAATGCTGTGCTACGGGCATGTGGGCACCAAAATTCCAAACGACGGCAGCTATCACATTTTCTCCGGCCTGTAAATGCTGTGCAATATCATACGTTTCGTACCGCCAGTGCAGCATATCGCCCCGGGCAGGGCCAAATCCAACGGGCTGTCCGTTCACAAACAAGCGGTAACGGTTATCTGCCGATACATGAATGATAAAATTTTCAGGCTTCGTTTCCAGCAAAAAGTCATTGCGAAAGTGCAGCACGTTGTAAGCCTTCAGTGAAATATTAGGATGAGTAACCCAATGGGCTTTCCATTCTTTCCGCAATAAATCGGAATTGATGCGGGTATCAATGTTTTCAAGAATATCAGCATTTTGGGCAAGCAGCAGGCGGCAGGTTATCAGGATAAGTAATGTGGCAAGGTATTTCTTCATGGGGCTAAATATAAAAAAACTTTTCAAACCAGTTGTACTATCAACTCAAAGCAGTACAGGTGAATTGGTTCAAAAGATCAAATATTTTGTTTTTTCTCTTATCCACACTTAGTTAAAACACCTTTTGCTGCTTTTGCTACCTTAGGAGAGGAAATACTTTCAGACTTATTCATTCGAATGCGCAGTAAATGACGATTAGGATCCCGAAAACTTGTACGGCCGTGGAGTGTAGTTTTATTATTAATAAAAATCAGATCTCTTTCTTTTAAATGGAATCTTTCAATAGAGGGGGAATTAAGAATAACCTTTTTTAGGATATAATAAGCCTGTAATTGCTCATCTCTGCACAAATCAGGCCTGAGCAGGATGGCTTTTTCAAAGGTGTCTACTCTAAAGCGAATCTCATTATCTCCGAGAATAGGGCCGAAATTTAATTCCATTTTTTTGTCGTTTTTATGCTTCCTGAAAACATTTGGCACAATAAACGGAAAATTCGTTTCTCGGAGAATCTTTTCAGCTACTATCCCTCCT
Organism: Cyclobacteriaceae bacterium; assembly: GCA_965230065.1. GTDB lineage: Bacteria > Bacteroidota > Bacteroidia > Cytophagales > Cyclobacteriaceae. Next base: position 4,390,224 of record OZ245942.1, read on the forward strand.
TTAGCTTCCCTGAGTTCTTTTAGAATAGCCTCTAAACTTAGTATTAGTGATTCTCCCCCACCACAATTAGCTGATTTTATCGTTAAAAGATTAAAATAATCTTCTGGATAATAACTGTATTGGCTGTCTGTATGAAGGGCAGCTTCGTGCATATGCTCAGAGTAAGTTTTAACTATGCCTTTAGAGCCAGAAGAGTGCGCTTTGATGTTCCAGATAATGCTATTACCTGTATTATGGGGGAAGGGCTCCCCAACCAATTTTGATATATCTAGCAGACGCTTCGCACAGTTTTCCATATCTGAAACATCAACTATGAAATCACTAATAATCACATAACCTATAGTATTTAATTGATCAATAATGAATTTAGCGAGATTTGTGTCTGAACTTAAAAAATCATAATAACTGACTTTATTTGGTTCAGCGGTTTTCGTTAATTGCTTCATCAGAATTTAGTTAAGAGCTCAAAAAATTGCATATAAAAGTGGGTAATATGTGGTTCTGTTCCTTTGTTTAGAGATGACATAAACTAATTAGGCCATATTACTTTTTTTCAATGAGGAGATGGGTTAATAAATAGCTTTATCTCTAAACTTTCTTAATAAAAATGGAATTGCTACTCCAAGCCAATGCAAGAAGTTTTTAGAATGTTTGATTGAACTAAAAATGAAATTTAAAGAAAAATTATAATTTTTCAGCTCTCTATAAAAGGCAATGATATAGAACTCACTGATAATAATAGGAAGTCTTTTTTGTATCCAGGGAATATTATTGTACTTGCTTTTCAAGTAGTTCCTTGCTTCAATCCCACAAATAATCTGCTCTACCTTATGTAAGGAGCTGAAGCATCCATTCTTGTGAATCCGTCTAATACTGGGATTAATATGGTGGAGATACATTCCTTTTCCATATAATGAAAGTTTTGCTTGAAGAATCCAATCTCCATTTAATATATGTTTCATCTCTTCGTCAAACAGATTAACTAGTCTATGGCGGAACATGAGACTTGCTGTTGGAATATAAGCATTGAGAAGCTGTTTTTTAGAGAATGATTTTAGCCCATTATATGGAACTAATCTCGACTTTGAAATCTTCTTTTTCTCATCATAGAGGATAAAGGCATTGTGAAAGCAAAGAACATAATCACTGTGCGTTTCCAGAAAATCGACTCGCTTTTGCAATGACTCAGGATCTGTCCAATAGTCGTCTGCCTCACAAAGAGCGATATACTTGGAATTGATGGTAAAATTAGAATATACACTATTAAACAAACCTGATGGACGGCCTCTGATAGGAATATTATTTTTCCTGGAATTAAGCAGTAGTCTGATTTTCTCTGGGTATGCCTGAGCGTATTGTATGCATTTTTCACGACTACCATCGTTGGATTCATCTTCTGCCACTAATATTTCATAGTCAAAATCAACTTTCTGATTCAGAATTGAATGCAAGCAGTCATCTAAAAAATCAACGTGATTATAAACCAAAACCCTGACAGTAACGAGAGGTTCCTTACCCTTCCTTTGGTTGGGATACTCAATTACTTCTTCTTTTAAATATTTTGATTTGAAAGTTTCAAATCCTGTTAAGTTCATTTTCCAATAAAAATAAAAAATGTCTGCTATTAGGGCACAAGTAATATTTCTGGGTTTTACTAATAGCTTCGGAACTTTAAAAGTGTAGCAGTGCAATATTTAGACCAAAAGGTGCGGTTGAAATCTTTAAGGATATAATAAAGATAGTAATATTATTCTAATAGTTGCCTTGAGGCTGTTATTTGTAGCATATATTGATTTACATAAGATTAAAACTCAGCCAGGCAAGCTTATAGTACTTAATATTAACTGATCTAAGCATTTATTTAATAACACATAAGTTGTAATTATTGGGCATAGTGCTATTTGCATCAATTCTTTCAATATCCTGATCATTTTGCAGGATGAGTGATGTAGCTTTTCGGTCATCAACTATGTTGGTAACAGGATGAGAGGAAGTTCTGAAGGTACCAAAACCAAAAAAATGATTATCGAAAAATAACAGTGTGCCCGTAATGAAATCATTGAAGTATTTGTCTTTGATATTGCCAGCGATGGTGTTTTGATGTACCCATTTTTGCAAAATCATGTCATCAATATCTTTTCTCTCAAATAACTGCTGCCATTCCTTTTCTTTTGTAACAGGTCCGGCAAATACCTGTTGACTCTTTCCTAAAGAACGATGTTTAATTATCCAGTCGTTTTTGTTTATTTTGGCATTTTCCCATATAGAGCGGTTGTCGGATACATAGTTGTAAGTAGGGATATAAAAATCTTTAAACAAAGTTATTTCCTGAGTACTCAATGCATTTTTTTGAAGTGTGTCATTTCCAATCACAGCAAAGAAGCGTTTGTCGTGCACCAGGAAAACTGTTCTGAAATCATTCAGGAGGTTAACTTCAGCCAGGACCTTGACAGTTGTGTAATCTAATGAAAGAATCTCCTCAAGTGCCAGTTCACTGATAACCAATGCATCTTTAAGAACGTCATGGTTTTCCTGTATTTTTGTGAAATGAATGCTTTTTACAAGATAACCAGCTCTTTCAAGAATTTTGGTAAATATTTTGGATTCATTTTTTACGTCACTTCCTTTTAGCACAACTACATTTTGTGTATTGGAAAGGTAGTTTTCTAAATGCCCCATTAATCCCTGATGAGGATGGTCGGTTGGTATTTCCGGCATATTTGCCAGTTTAAAATTTCGGGCAACTTGTTCTGTGATAAATGAAAGAAATATCCCATTTAAAGCAAAGCGGCAAGTAATTTCGATAGCTTTTTCTTGCATATTAGCATCGTATACAAAGTCTGTTCTATAGGTTCCTATATGATATTTTTTATGCTGAAACGCAGCAAGGATTTGTGTTGCTCCAACACTTAATGGCATAAGCTGTTTATATCTATCGTAGTTAGTCACAAACTCTTGGATGAGTTTATACAAGACTTCCTGTAATGTACAAATTCTTTGAAAATGCTTTTGGCTAATAATAATTGGTGCATCGTACACCCATTGTAGGTAATAATCTTTTCTCTCATTAATGAATGCATTTACAGATGCCTGGAGTGTCATGGCCATACTATGATAGGTTAAAATTCCTTACAGCATTTGCAGTTTTATCTCTGCCCATGTGAAATAAAACATCTATTATGGATAGATGAGGCTGAAAAGGATGATGAAATTGACGATATTGAAAACTATTTGGCTCAATAAATTGCAAAGTAAGGCCAAACTTTTCAAACTCTTTTTTTGCGTATAATGCTCTTCCGCCGGCAAGATTGATATAATGATGACATCCAAAATAATTACATAAACTAATAATTCTCTGAGATTTATTATCCAGTTCATTTTTTAATGCAAGAGCAGGAATAGCATTCTCTATTTCTGAGATTGAATGATTAGGAATGTCATATAAAATTTCGGTCTGTATATTTAAGTAATGACAAATCTTTTGAATAGACTCAGTATTATATTCGTGCAGGCTATTACTTTTTCCTGTTATTAAACCTTTAATGAAGTTAAAGTTTTCATCAAAAAATGCTGCCTTTTTATAGTTATATAATAAAAAATTGAGGATCCGACTTGGCCATGGTTCACTATTGTCAATTTCAATATCTCCAATCGTTTTACGGGTGCTCTGTTTTTTCAGCGGTATTCCAAAGTAAAAAGGATTGCCTGTTCCTTTATCAAGCAAACGATTTCTGTATATCCAGGATCTCTTCCTGAAGCTTACATGCTTGTATAAAAGGAAAACATCCACAGCTGCTATTAATTGAAAATAGCCAATATATGGAAAGAAATAGGGCTGCATGATACCAAGTTTCATAGACTCCGGTTTGCTGTTGATACCATCACTACTGAGTTAATAATATCGCAAATAGTATCAATTGAAGAATACTCAAGCCCAACATACAATGGTAAACAAAGAATCCTTTTAGATATTGACTCTGCAATTGGCATCCTTTGGCCACTCAAATAATCAATTGTATTTAAAGAAGGGTAAAAGTATCGTCTGGGGAATATTTGGTTAGCCTTGAGTAAAGATAGTGCTTTGAGTAAAAGTTCCTCATTTTCAAAAATTATTGGAAAATAGCTATAGTTCCATACCACTCCCTCTCTTAGCTGTAGAGGACGAATACGCTCAAAATTCAATTGTTCTGAATATTGATCTATAACTCGTTTATATTCGGCAAAAATAAAGTTCATATTTTGAAGAACGCTAAGCCCCATGGCAGCATGGAGTTCAGACATTTTGGCATTGATCCCCATACCATAATAATCGTAGTGGCCTTTATGTCCAAAATTGACGCTATATTTCAATTGATGTGATAATTCCTCCCTGTTACAAACTAACCCACCACCTTCGGCAGTATGAAATACTTTAGTGGCATGGAAACTACAGGTACTGATGTCACCAAAACTAAATAAAGGCTTACCTCGATATTTAACCCCAAAACAGTGAGCGGCATCATAAATAACCAGTAGGTTATATTTTTTTGCTATTTTTTCAATGGCTTCTATATGGCAGGCGTTGCCAAAAATATGGGTTGCCAAAATAGCTTTTGTATTGGGTGTAATTGATTCCTCAATTTTCTGCTCATCGATGGTAAGGTATTTTTCATTGATATCCACATATAATGGTTTACAATTTTGCCATACAATGGAGGATGAGGTAGCTATATAACTAAAAGGTGTGGTAATAATTTCTGCCTCATTGCAAAAATTTCGAAGTGCGATTTGTATAGGTATTGTACCGTTAGTAGTGAGAATAATATTATCAATCTTCAGATATTGGCATAAAGAATTTTCCAACTCTTTCTTCAACTCACCGCCGTTTGTGAGCCATCCATTGCGCCAAATTCTTTTTAGGTAGGTATTATAAGTACCTTCATCCGGAAGAAATGTTTTTGTTACTGGAATCATAAATCTAAAAGCTTACTTGAAAAAATTAGCGCTTTATGCCTGATTTTATTAACGCAGCTAGTTCAATGACGGTGCTTTTATTAAAAAATATTATGGAAACTGTAAAAATGGAAATAAAGATAAAAGAAGCAAAAACAATTTGGGCGATCAGCGAATAATTTTGAATGGTATTCAAAAATATAAGTCCTGGAATGTAAGAAATTATGCCAGATAAAAAAAATGGCACCATATCTATAAGTTGTTCTTTGGTGCTGTAGTTAATAAGTTCTTTACTGTAGTACGAATTGATAAGCAATGCCAAATAAGATAATCCTGTGGTACAAAGGAGGAGGCCTTCCATACCAAACTGAACCCCAATGATAACAGTAATTACAAGTAAAATTTGTTTAATTATTCCGATCTTAAGAAACAGGTTAGTTTTTCCATATACTTTGAATATATTTAAATTAAATGCATGAATGGGAATCAGTATTCCTGAAAACACCAATATTCTGAACAATGGTACTGACGGCAGCCATTTTTCTGTTAAAAGCAATAGAATTAAGGGCTTAATAATAACACCCAATAGAAGCATGGATGGAATTATTAAAATTAAAATCATTTTCAAAATAGTGCGATAGCTATATGACAGCTTTTCCTTTTCATCTTGAATTTTTGAAAGTACAGGGAAGGTAGTTTTGCTAATAATCTTACTTAGAATATCTATTGGAAATTGGTTTAATCTTCTGGCATTTGTATAATATCCCACACTGGCCATTGTAAAATACTTACCAATGATAAGGGTGATAAGTTCCCGAAAAATAGCGTTAAGGGCCGTACTTATTGTGAGTTTATAACCAAAGTCAATATGATACTTTAATTTATCTTTTGAGAACTTAAATCGGGGTAGCCACCTGGATTTCAGCATAAACAATAGCATCTCGGTGGCCTGATATGATAAGGACATGGCTACGAGGCTCCATACTCCATAGCCATGCTGAACCATAAGAATTGCTAAAATTGCTGAAACTATATTGGAAGGAATACTGATAATGGTCAGTTCCTTAAAATTCAAATCCCGTTCTAAAATTGATCGGTGAACAACTGTAAATGCAAAAAGGACGCATCTGAGTGAATAGACTCTGATCAATGTAGTTAACAGTTCTTGATTATAAAAATCTGCGGCCAAAGGTGCCACCAGAAAAAATATCAGATAGCATACCAAGGAAAAAAGCAGATTGGAGTAGAATACAGTATTAAGGTCCGTTTGGTCAATTTGTCTCGTACGAATCAGAGATACTCCCATCCCGCCATCGATAATGGAGTTTCCCAGCATGATAAAAACAGTCATGATACCAACCAGGCCAATTTCTTGTGGTGAAAGAATTCTTGCTAAATAAATAATTGTCCCGAGGGAAATACCTTTGCTTATGCTGGTATCAATTAATGCCCATGTTGTAGCAGAAAATGCCTTTTTCTTTAAACTCATGGAACAAAACTCAATATATTACAAGGTGGATGCTTCATACTTATGTGTCTTTTGTTTAAGTTGTGAATATGTTCCATTTCTCAAATAAATTCAATGTAAGTCTTTTTTCAGTTCCAGGAAAAATATATCGGATGAGGTTTGTTAACGCTCAAAAGATAATTTGCATTGGCAAAAATAAAACAGGTACAACTACCATTAGCTCAATTTTAAAAAATTTGGGTTATTGTCTTGCTCCGCAAAGACCTGCAGAGTTACTGATCAAAGATTGGGCAAAAGGAGATTTTAACCGTATTATTGCTTTTATAAAATATAATGGACAGGCTTTTCAGGATATTCCCTTTAGTTTGCCTGATACTTTTAGGCATGTAGATCAGGCTTTTCCGAATGCCAAATTTATTCTCACGGAAAGAGATTCTCCTGAGCAATGGTATCAGTCACTAATAAAATTCCATTCTATTAAGTTTGGAAATGGAAGGATTCCGACTAAGGAAGATTTGATGAATGCAAAATATATGTATAAAGGGTTTGCCTGGGAGGTGAACAGAATTTTACATGACACTCCGGATAACGATCCATACCATAAAGAAACCCTGATAAAATCGTACATTGATTATAACATTGCAGTAAAAGAATATTTTAAGCATCGAGGTGGGGAGAAATTCTTGGTTTTAAACGTAGCTGAACCAGAAGCTTTACAGAAAATTCTTGGTTTTCTCGGTAAACCCGGTGCTTTGGAAAAAATGCCCTGGGAGAATAGATCCAAATGACTTAATATTTTCCTAACGGGTAGTTTACTGGGGTTTGCAATGTAGTTAAAGTAAATGTATCCTCTTATTATTCACACCAGAAATAGATTGGTGCCTCTTTAAGAACGGTTTGCCGTACAATTGGATGGACGCATTTAACGACAGCACAAATTGTCAGCTGAAACGTGAATGACAAAATATCCGGGTTTTGTTGGTGTACAAAAAAAAACTGCCCATCAGACATGTTCTTGTCATTCTGGGCAGAAATTATTTGGTTAATAAACAAATTAAAAAAAACTGGCTTCACTGGCAAAGAGCTGGCCTTCTTTCCAATTCGCATGAATAGCACGAGTGCAAGATTCCATCGTGACGCCGACCAGCACAGGGCCGGAAATAAGTGCTTACCGCACAAAAGCAGCGGCCAGTCCGCCGTCTACGTTCAGTACGTTGCCGGTGCTTTTGTTCATCAGCCCACCTACCAGAGCAAACACGCCATTGGCGATATCTTCGGGCAAAATAGCTTCATTTAGCAAAGTACGCTTGGCATAAAATGCAGGGAGTTCCTCTTCAGAAACGCCATATGCCTTGGCTCTTCCGGCGGCCCATCCGCCTGCCCAAATGTTACTGCCCTGAATCACAGCATCCGGGTTTACCACGTTTACGCGGATTTTGTCAGGCCCTAATTCGGCGGCCAATAGGCGCGACATATGCAGCTGGGCGGCTTTGGCCGAACCATACCCTGCATTGTTGGGGCCGGAAACCAGGGCATTTTTGCTTACAATATTGACTACATCTCCTCCAAAGCCTTGCTTCTTCATCACCTCCACGGCTTTTTGGGTGAGCAGAAACTGTCCTTTTACGAGAATGTCGTACAAGGCATCCCAATCTTTTTCCGTTGTGTTTTCAATAGATTTTGATATAGAAATACCGGCATTGTTCATCACGATGTCTACTCCACCAAAGGCCAGGTTTGCTTCCAGACAAGCTTTTTGTATGGCGTTTTCATCGGTAACATCCAAGACGGCAGCAGCTACGGCATCTTTTCCAAATTTCTCTGCAAACTCATTTTTTGCCGCTTCCAGCCTTTCAGCGTCTATATCTGAAAGTACTACACAGGCACCTTCTTTTACAAACTTCTCGGCAGTGGCTTTACCAATACCGCCCCCGCTGCCTGAGATAATGGCAACCCGGCGTGATAAAGGTTTTTCAGGTGGCTGGCGTTGCAGTTTGGCTTCTTCCAGCAACCAGTATTCAATGTTAAAAGCTTCCTGCAGAGGCAGGGCAGTGTATTCAGAAACTGCCTCAGACCCCCGCATTACATTGATAGCGTTTACATAAAACTCACTGGCTACCCGTGCGGTTTGCTTGTTTTTGGCAAAGGTAAACATACCCACACCCGGCCAAATAATTACGACCGGATTCGGGTTGCGCATGGCGGGGCTGTTGGGGTGCTTGTGGTTTTCGTAATAGTCGGCGTAGTACTTACGATAGTCTTCAAAAGCAGCTTCCAGCTTTTCTTTGATAGCCATTCCATCCGTTACATCCGCATCGGCGGGCAGGTTGTCCAATACCAGCGGGCGGATTTTGGTACGCAGGAAATGGTCAGGACAACTGGTTCCCATGGGTGCCAGTTTTTGCAGGTCGTGGCTGTTGATAAATTGTAGTACCGTGTCACTATCAGTAAAATGCCCAACCATGCGGTCGTAGCTTGAGCATAAGCCGCGCAGTACGGGTGCAAGCGTAGCTGCCTGTAATTTCCTTTGGTCAGCAGGCAATGACTCTACTTTTTGTCCGCCAAAAACCGGGCGGTCTTTTCCGTAATTATCGGCCAGGTACTGAGAAGCTTTTTCTATTACTTCCAGGCTGTTCACGTAGCAACTGTACGCGTCGTCACCCCAGGTAAACAGGCCATGCCCGCCCAGCATAATGCCACGGATGCCGGGGTTTTCTTCCAGACATTTCTCTATTTTCAACCCCAGGTCAAAACCGGGCCGTTGCCAGGGCACCCAGCCAATTTGTCCTTCAAAAAGTTCCTCAGTAATCTTTTCTCCATCTTTGGCAGCCGCAATGGCGATGGCTGCATCGGGGTGCAGGTGGTCAATATGCTTGAAAGGTAGAAAAGCATGCAAAGGTGTATCAATACTGGGGGCTTTAGAGTTGAGGTCGTAGATACAGTGGTTGAAGAGTTCTACCATTTCATCTTCGTGCTCCAGTCCGCGGTAACGGTTTTTCAGGGCATGCAGGCGGTCCAGGTATAAGCCAGCCAGTCCGGAGCGGGTGAGCGAGCCTATATCCCCGCCAGAGCCTTTAATCCACATCACAGGGGTTTCTTCTCCGGTGAGCGGGTCTTTTTCCAGGGTACGGCAGCTGGTATTGCCTCCGCCAAAGTTGGTAATGCGCAGGTCGGCCCCCAGGATGTTGGAGCGGTACAGTAGCAGGGCTACTTCATCCCCTTCCAGTTCTTTGGCCTTATCGTGGTCCCACAAATAATCTACATGTTTGAATGATGATACTTCCATTTCTTTTTTTGTTAAAGCTATTAGCGTGATAAAAATATATGTCTGGCCCGGCGGACAAAACACACTTATTTATGATGTAAAGGTAACACAAGCAGGGCTACATTTCTATCCTGTAGTATCCTGAACAGAAAGGATGGAAGTAGATGACAGGCTTGCATACGTAAAAATTCCAAATAAAAAGATAATATTTTGAAAGGCTTTCCCTTTTAAGTAATTTGAGACAAAACCCATAAAAATGAAATGTAATATTTGTAATTTCTATTAGATTCAACCCTGCCGGAATACCCGAGTCTGAATATACGGTTCTATTAAAAAAAACATTGAAACAGATTGCAGGCAGGTGACAATCATAGGGGAGCGTTTTTCTTGGTTTATTGCCTTTTGTGGCAATTGGTATCGCTCAGAGAGTATTTATTTTAGGTCTTCCTGTACAAATTTAAAGGAAGAAGTAAATATTGTTGATTTTTAAAGACCATAGTCATAACGACACAGTTAACTTGTTTTTTATGAAAAGAATAATTAATCTGCGTGTTAGATGCATTTTTATGAAAAAAATCTGAGTAGCTTTGACAAAGGTTTCCACGAAAACTGTCTAAGAACCAATTGTTTAAAATTAAACCATTTTTGATTAATAGTTAAAATATATTAATTGAAAGGGAATTGCTATCAATGAGGTAGGTGTATTCACAAAAGTATGCAGGACGAAAAGTTAATCATAAAAAGGTTAAAAAATGGCGATGAGCAGGCCTTTCGTACTATTTATGATGTTTATCATCTGAAATTGTATAGTTTTTCCTTAAAATTTGTACACGATCCTGAAACCGCCAGGGAAATTGTGCAGAATGTATTGCTTAAAATTTGGCGCAATCGCAGTACCCTGAATCTCAAACTATCCTTTCAAGCCTATCTGTTCAAAATTGCCAGAAATGAAAATTATAAATACCTGAAAAAAGCAGCCCGGGAAGATTCTTTGAAAGAAGAATTAATTCAGCGAGCATTACCCACTCAGTCCACCGTTGAAGACCATCTGATTTTTACAGAATACCAGGCGATGGCCCACAAAGCCATTGAATTATTACCTCCCAAACGACGGCTGGTGTTTGAGATGGCACAACAAGGACTGACTCATGAGGAAATTGCTTTGGAGTTAGGGATTTCAGTGCACACAGTACGAGCCCAACTCGCCAATGCCACCCAATCTGTAAAAGATTATTTTTTGCGTATAGAAGGAGTAGTCCTGACAATTGCCCTCATTTTATTTTTTTTATTTCCGTAACATTTCGGCTTTTCCAGAGAATGTTCACCCCATACTGTAATATCGTTACCTCTTTACTGTTTTTTAATTGCGCAATGATCCACCTCATTTATTGAGATATATTCAATGAAGTAGGAGTTATGTTGTAAGCTTGAGAAAAATTTTTGCTTGAATAATCAGTTTCCCAAAAGCTGGGATATATCATAGTATAGAAAGCCAAAAACTATACTAGGTGGAAAGAAAACAAACCCTTCTAAGAAAATACTTTCACAAACAATGTAGCCGGGAAGAACTGGAGGAACTTTTCGAGTACCTCCAACATGATTCGGAAGAGCAGTACCAGGAAGTAATTTGGGAATTGTGGCAAACCTTGCATACAGCCCTGCCCCTATCGACTGTCGAATCGGAAGAAATGTATGCGAAGCTGCAAGAAAAGATGGATAGTCGCACCTCCTCCAGGTTCAGTTTATCTCCGGGGATGTGGCGGGTAGCTGCTACCTTCACCGGCTTGTTCATGATTGCTTCTCTCTTCGTTATTTATTTCCTGAAATCAGAGGGCGGCACTACGCACACCACAGAGTATGGAAAAATTGCCACTATAGAGCTGCCTGATGCATCTACGGTAGTGCTGAATGGAAATTCTACCATTCGGTATCAGGATAGTTGGGAAGATGGGGCCTTGCGCGAGGTATGGCTGAAAGGAGAAGCATATTTTACTGTACGGCACCTGGAAAACGATACCAAATTTAAAGTACATACTGATAATCTCAACATTGAAGTGTTGGGTACAGAATTTAATGTAACCAACCGAAGAGGAAATACTCAGGTCACACTCAATGCCGGAAGCATCCGTTTGAATACTCCCCAGAAAGTATCGGGAGAAGCGGTAGACATAATTATGAAGCCTGGAGAACAGGCTTTATTTACCAAAGATCAGGAATTTAAATTGAAAGTAGTGAAACCGGAACTCTATACTTCCTGGAAGGAACATGAACTCCTGTTCGAAAATGCACCATTATCGCAGGTAGGCCAGATAATTGAAGATACTTATGGAGTTACTGTTCATTTTGAGGACCCCAGTTTACGAACAATCAAAATTACAGGATCGCTGCCCAATGATAAATTAGAAGTACTTACTGGCATGCTCAGTGAGATTCTCCATGTGCAAATTACCCAATCAAAGGATAGAATTTATATAGACAAAAAATAACCTGCCGCAGTTTGGTAAGTATGCGACAGGTTGAATTAAGTTAATTGTGTTAAACCCAAAATTACAGAATCATGCAAAAAAAGCTACTTTTTTTTCAAAGAAGGCGATGGCAGCTGTTTTTAATCGCAACGGTATTGCTGTTATGGGTAGGAAATATTTCTACCCAAGGGCAACCACTGACGGCAAGCCTGCTGAGTAACAAACCCGGTCGTATCGATCCAGATCAGGATTTGCAGAAGAAGTCACTAAAAGATGTGATTTCAAAACTAGAGGAATTGCATAGCATCAAGATCACTTATCAGAGTGATCTTGTAGATGACAAGTTTATTGATGAAAACGGCTATAAAAAAATTATGAATACTTCCAAAGGTAAGTTGGAAGGCGTGGTACAATCTTATATTTCTCCCTTGGGATTGGGTTTCAAACAGTACAAAGACAACTACTACATCCTAAAACGGCAGGATGATTTTCCTAAAATACAAAAAAAATTGTTGTATGATGGTGAATCTATTATGCTGCCTCCTATTGAAAGGGTGCAGCAAAAATCTGTTTTATCCAACATTACTTACTTAATAGAAAAAACCATTTCGGGAAAGATTACCGATGAGAACAATGAGCCTTTACCAGGAGTAAATGTTGTAGTGAAAAATACTACTATAGGTACCGTGACTGATGTAGAGGGTAATTATCGGTTAAATGTTTCTGATGATGTTACTACCTTGGTTATTTCTTCTGTAGGGTATATGACCGAAGAAGTGAATATCAACGGACGGTCAGTTATCAACTTGCAATTGATGCCTGATATAAAGGCACTTTCTGAGGTAGTTGTAGTAGGTTATGGCGTTCAGAAACGTTCGGACTTAACAGGGGCTGTATCCTCAGTTAAAGCCGAAGATGTAGAAAGTTTACCTGTAAGAAGCATCTCTGAGGCTTTGCAGGGACGTGCTGCAGGAGTTCAGGTTACACGTACGGATGGTTCGCCAGGCGGAGGTTCAGATATTGTTATCCGTGGTGTGGGATCTATTGGAGGAATGGCACCACTTTACATTGTAGACGGAGTTCGGACCGGTAGAACCGGTAACAACTTTAACCTGCAGGATGTAGAATCTATTGAAGTTTTGAAAGATGCCAGTGCAGCGGCTATTTATGGTGCTCAGGCAGCAGGAGGCGTTATTTTAGTTACTACAAAGCGTGGGGCAAATCAGGATAAAATGAGTGTGAATTTTAATGCCTATTATGGTATACGGGAACCTCGAAACCTTTATCCACTACTCAATTCGCCTGATTATATAGTTGCCAAAGAAGCATTTGGTGTAAATACAAGCGGGTGGGATGATCCTTCGCAATTGCCCAATACTGACTGGGTAGATGAGCTTTATACAAATGGGCAAGAGCAAAGTTATTCTATTTCTTTGTCTGGCTCGTCTGATAAGGCAAATTATTACCTGTCAGCCAATTATCAGCGGGAAGATGGGACTAAAATTGACAATTGGTTTGAGAGATATGGTATCCGGTCCAATGCTGATTATAGCATAAACAAACGGCTAAAGATTGGTGAAACCCTGTATGCATGGAAATCCGGTACAAATCCGGTACAAACTGCCACCTACCCTTTTCGGTCGGCGCCTGTAGTAGCCGTTTACGATGAAACAAACCCCTATGGAGGTTGGGCAAAAACAGGCTCGTTTTTTACAGGCCCTAATTTAGTGGGTAATGAATATATTCACCATCGGAAAAGTGATACATATGCCCTGGAAGGTAATGTATATATTGATTGGGAAATTATCGATGGGCTTAATTTCCGTTCTACTTTTGGTGCTTCCATTTATGCAATCAGAAATTATCATTTTAGAGAAGCACATGACTTTGGAGTAATCGTGAACCCGGTTGCTTATTTAAACCGTGAAGAGCAAATTCAGAGAAATCTTACGGGTCACTATGTTTTAACTTATGACAAAAGCATTGGTCTGCACGATTTTAAAGTGATGGCAGGATACGAATCTTATAAGCAGGATCTAAGCAGTGTGTATGGAGAAGCTCAGGGTTTTCAGGTCATTACTTATAATCTTGGATTAAGCACCGAGCCTAGCTCTAACAGAACAAGTGGGGGTGAATTTCCTCAAACCCGTTTGTTATCACAGTTTGGTCGAGTTAACTATACTTATGCTAATAAATACCTCCTAACAGCCAATATACGTCGTGATGGTTCTGATCGCTTCGGACCTACTAATAAATGGGGTGTTTTTCCTTCATTCTCAGTAGGCTGGAGATTAACTGAAGAAGCATTTATGCAAGATTTGTCTTTTATTTCAAATTTGAAATTGAGGGGAAGTTATGGCATACTCGGAAGTACCAGCAGCATTCCACAGTTCACTTATCAGGCATCGTACGGTGGGGCAGGGGGCACAAACATTCATGGGTTGCCAGATGGAAGTCGTGCTAAAGGGTATGCACTCACCGCCCAGTTAGCTAATCAGGATATTCGGTGGGAAGAAGTAAAACAGACAGATATCGGGGTGGATATCGGGTTGTTTGGCGACCGTTTGAACATTACAGTTGATTGGTATAGCCGGCAGACAGAAGATATGATATATCAGGTACCAGTTCCGCTCACTGCAGGTTTTGCCGGTTCCAGTGTGTATACCAACATTGGCCAAATGAGTAATAAAGGCTTTGAATTTGCTGCTGATTTCCGGGGAAAAAATGGTGATTTTTCCTATAGCATTGGTGCCAATGCAGCCTTTAATAAAAACTTAGTGGAAACGCTGGATGGTACCAATAATAACCCGATCAACGATGGGGCTGCCGGGGATTATCTGGAGAGTACCGTAGCCCGTACAGAGGCTGGGCAACCCATGAGCCAGTTCTATGGCTATATTGTTGATGGTATATTCCAAACAGACCCTGAGGTAGAAGCACTCAACCAGCAGGCCCAGGAAGCAGCAGGCTCCACGTCTGTATACTATCAGAATCAGGCTACCGGAGCGGGTGATTTGCGCTTCAGGGATGTGAATGGAGACGGCCACATTACCATAGATGATAAAACTTTTATAGGAAACCCCTGGCCAAAAATGACTTATGGCATTAACCTGAATTTAGGATGGAAAAATTTTGATCTTGTAGCTTTGTTTCAAGGGGTACAAGGGGTTGATGCATTTAACGGGAATAAGTATTACACCCAATACTTTGTGGGAGATTACAATACTACTTCTGATATTTTTAATACTTCCTTTTTTAATGGAGGAGAACTTACTGACTTGCCCAGGGTGGGTTTTACGGATGATTCCGGCAATTATGTACGTGATCCAAATGCCAATTACACCAGAATATCCAGCTATTATGTAGAAGATGGGTCTTTTCTGAAGCTCCGTAATTTGCAAATTGGATATACCCTCCCCAGTAGTGTGGGCAGCAATATAGGGCTTTCAAATCTTCGGATTTACTTACAGGGGCAAAACCTGATCACCCTTACCAACTATTCTGGACTGGATCCTGAAATTCTGGGGCGTAATGGCACAACGGCAAGAGGTCTGGATACAATTTATTCGTATCCACGTACACGTTTATTCTCTATTGGACTGGATGTGAGTTTCTGACCCATGAAGTCAATTTATGAACTATATAATTGAAAAACCCATGTTTATTAAAATAAAGATAATTCTCAAAGCAACATTCTTTACCCTCTTGGTCGGACTTTTGGGTTGTAAAGAAGATTTTATTGATATTGATAATCCGAGTGCACTTTCTACTACAAATTATCCTGGCTCTGTAAATGATTTACAACAATTACTCACGGGTGTTTATGGTACGCAACATGCGCCAGGCTTATTTGGCCACAATATGTTTGGTAAAATCCTGTATATGTGGGCTCATACCGCAGATTTAAGCTGGCAGGGAACACCCACTTGGATTGCATTGGCACAAAATAATTCTCAGCCAAATGATGGTTTCCTGAATGGAACCTGGCAGGACCTGTGGAAAGGGGTTCAACGTTCAAATACGCTATTAGAAAACATTCAGAACTATCGTGAGAATAGTGCGAAAGAATCGGAAAAAGCTGATCTTGATTATATGGAAGGGCAGGCCCGTTTTCTCAGGGCATGGTTCTATCAGTATTTGATCAATATTTGGGGAGAATCATTCATCATTGACGGGCAGGGAGGAGATGCAAGGGGAGTGCCTATTATTACAGAAGTTTCTTCTACACTTAGTGAAACACAAGTACCCCGTTCTACTGTTCGTCAGGTATGGGATCTTATTCTTGATGACTTAAAAATTGCCGAAACACTTTTATCTGGCAAAACCTGGACTGGCAATGAGGTTTACAAAGTAGATATGTGGGCTATTAAAGGCTTTTTGGCAAAGGCATATGTTTATACACAGGATTGGAACAATGCACAAACCTACCTGAGTGATGTTATCAATAACAGTGGGAAATCATTAGTGCCTTTTGAAACTTATAAAGACATGTTCAATAATAAAAATGAGTTTAATAATGAATCACTCTTTGAATTGAATATGAATGTAGATATGACAGCCCGGGGTAACTCAGAACAATCGATGGGATCGAGCATAGGGATGGTGCTTGCCCCCAGTTATGTGGGTGACAATGGTACGGCTGCGGCTTCGGCATGGTCTAATGTTTTTCCTCATGAAAAAAATATTGCCCGTTTCGGTTTTGATGTAGGTCATTATTTTCCCGAAGGTACTTCTCAGGTTTCGCCTGATAATGTAGACCCTGCCTATGTAACCAATTCTTTTGAAGCTAGGGATAACAAAACCGTAGATCCCCGGCTTTGGGTTTCCTGTTTGCAACCCTATGTTGATTCCATGGTAGTAAGTGGTGAAACACGGGCTATTTCACATTATCTGGATATTCATGAGTTGGATATGGAAGCATGGAGTTTCAGAAAATATATTAATTTGGAAGGTACAGAAACGGAAATAAATATGGCCAATGGATCTAACTTTTATTGGTTGCGTTTGGCAGACATTTATCTGTTATATGCTGAAGCCCTGATGGAAACGGGAGATAATACCACAGCCCTGGAGTATATCAATAAAGTGAAAAGAAGGGCGTATGGTTATCCGGTTAATGTGCCTTCTCCGGTTGATTATAAAAGTTTAACAGATCAGACAATGGCAAGTGATCCGGTATTAGGAAATGATCCGCTTAAATATGAACGTTGGGCTGAATTATTTGGAGAAGGACACTGGTGGTTTGATGTACGTCGTTGGCAAATTGGCGCCCAGGAGGCAGATTATTACGAACGTGTGCGGGGAGGCACTATCCAGTGGGAAAATACTGATTATGGACAGCCAATTCCCATATTAGAAATTAATTCAAATGTTCAAATGGAACAAAATCCCGGATATTAATCCAGATTGCCTGATTAAGCAGAAAAGTATTACTTTTAAGCAAAGTATACTTTTCTGCTTAAAGTATTTACAGTAGTATGTCAGCTATTCTAGGCACTTCTTCAAAAACGAAAAACAGGCGATTGCTCGTATTTAAGTTAGTTGCCATGCTACTGCCTTTCATGTTGGTGGTTTTGGTTGAAGTGGCGTTGATACTGTTTGGGTATGGATATGATTTCCAGCTTTTTGTAGAAGACCCAAAAAATGCTGACTTTTTGATCATGAACAAGCATGCTTCCAAAAAGTATTTCATGGAGGAAGAAAATGCTACTATTGGAAATTTTGAAAAATTTGAGAAAACTAAAAGCCCCAACACCTTCAGAATATTTGTACTGGGCGAATCTACTACCATTGGTTATCCCTATATGCACAACGGATCTTTTCACCGTTGGCTGCAATACCGTTTAATGCATACTTTTCCTGACAGGCATTTTGAAGTTATTAATCTTTCTCTAACAGCAGTAAACTCGTATACCGTTCAAGACTTTGCCAAGCAAATTGCGCCCTATGCACCTGATGCCGTATTGATTTATGTAGGCCACAATGAATATTATGGAGCTTTGGGAGTAGGCTCTACCAGTTATATAGGGGATAAGCCAGCATTGATAAGAACTATGCTCAGGCTGAGAGAGCTTCGTTTGGTGCAGTTTTTAAGCAGCATTATTTCTAAAATAAAGCAGGCATTTTCTGGTGGTGCTCAGGAAACAGACCTGCGGGAAAACCTGATGAAAAGGATGGCATCTGAACAGCAAATTCCTTTTGCTTCAGTGGTATACAAAAATGGGATTCATCAGTTCGGAAACAACCTTCATGAAGCCCTGGCTGCTTTAGAAAAAGAAAAAATTCCTGTGCTGATCAGTAACCTAGTCAGTAACGAAAAAGACTTAAAACCATTTATCAGTGATACAACAGTTGAACAGCATTCGGCTGTTCATCATTTTACCCTTGCACAAAAGACGTATGAACAGGCTGATTTTGAGCAGGCAAAAGGGCATTACAGACTGGCAAAAGAACTGGATATGTTACGTTTCAGGGCTCCGGAAGAAATGAATAATATTATCAACAAAGCAGTCACAGTTTTTCCGAATGTAAACCTGGTGGATACCAGAGCCTTATTTGAAGCTCACTCCCTGCATGGCATTCTAGGTAAGGAAACTTTACTTGAACATGTCCATCCCAATTTGCTGGGGTATGCCTTACTTTCAGAAGCATTTTACCAGTCGTTAAAAAACCATATCATTAACACCAAAGAAGGCCATGAAATGACCTTTAAAGAGCTATATCAGCAAATGCCCATTACCCTTGTGGATTCCTTGAAAGGAGCCTATGAAATTATGATGCTCAAAGAAGGCTGGCCATTTAATGAGCCAATTACTGAAGAGGTGAATGCAAATAAATCGTTTGAGGAGATACTGGCTGGAGGCTTGTCCGTGAAACAAATCACCTGGAGTGATGCCATGAAACAGTTATACAATTATTATATAAAAGAGTATAAATATCCAGAAGCATTAAAGGTAACAGAAGCACTACTTCTGGAAAACCCCTATGATCCTGCATTCTATCTTCAGGCCGGGAAACTATGTATGGATTTGGAAGCGCACAGGCGAGCCGGATTTTACCTGAGAAAGGCATTTGAAATGAAACCTGATCTCGAAACTGCCAGAGATCTATTAATTACTTTGTTAAAATTAGACCGACCCCGGGAAGCTTTACCCTATTTAAATTTTGCAATCGCCAATAAACCAGCTGATTTTAGCCTGGGTGAACTACAGCTTTTTGTTAATCAAATAATTGCATTAAAAGATCAGTATGCTAAAAATCCCACTGATGTGCAACTTACCAATCAGATTGCAGCAACTTATTTAAAATTTGCCAATACTACAGCAGCTACTATTTATATAGAGAAATCTCTTCATATAGCACATAATAATCCGGTTGCTCTTGCTCTTCAGGAGCAGATTCAGGAAATATTAAATTGATGGGGAGGCCGGCGGTTCAGGTACAACCCGGCTATACGTTGCGGGTCCTCGCCTGAGTCTTTGATCCACTTTACTCCACTTTACTTTGATTTCTTCCCCGGTGAGTTGGGCTTTTTCCATGGTACGGCTGCTGGTTTTGCCCCCGCCAAGTTGGTAATGCGCATGTCGCCCTCCAGGATGTTGGAGCGGCACAGCAGCAGGGCTGCATTTCTATCCTTTAGTATCCTGAACAGAATCAGCAGATTTCGTTGTGTTTTGAATATTAACGTGAGTTATGGGTTTAAATAATTGATAATTAGCCTTTTATAAGGGAAAAGGTTACAAAATTTAAGAAATTAGAAGCGCTAACATCTAAAACTTAATTCTGTAACCTATGCTACACGAAGATAAAGAAAATAAACTCATAGAACTATTCATTACCGTGGACGATTTTTGTATTGCTCTGGAAAACTGGAAAAGCCAACATCCAAAGTTTTGTACCTCAGTGACAAACCAACCTTTCATGAGTGATAGCGAAATGCTCACTATCCTGGTTTATTATCAGTATTCAGGTTATAAATGCTTTCAATACTATTATGAGGATTTTGTAGCAACTATTTTGAAGAGTTATTTTCCTCAACAAGTAAGCTACCCACGCTTTGTAGCCCTGATCCCCCGACTTTTGCCTGGGTTGTATCTATTGCTGAAGTGGTGTACTCTGCTGAGCCGACGCAGCAATTGTTATTTTATTGACTCCAAAAAGCTTCCTGTGTGCGATAACCGCCGGATTCATAACCATAAAGTATTTGATGGCTATGCGACTCGGGGTAAGTCCTCCACAGGCTGGTTTTTCGGCTTTAAAATACATTTGGTCATCAATAATTATGGGGAGATTATCAATTTTCTCTTTACAAGGGGCAATGTAGCAGATAATAATCAAGAAGTGCTCCGAGAGTTACTTACTGGCTTGAAAGGCCAGTGCTTTGGGGATAAAGGGTATATAACTAAGCTTTTTGAGGAATTCTATCAGCAAGGACTTCATCTCATTACCAAAGTGCGAAGCAATATGAAAAATCGCCTGATCCCCTTAGCAGACTATCTGAAATTACGCAAACGAGCTGTAATTGAATCGGTCAATGATATACTAACCAGTGTTTTTGATTTAGAACATACCCGGCACAGAAGTCCCATGAATGCATTAGCCCATATGATGGCTTCTCTGATTGCTTATTGTTTTTATCAGGATAAGCCTTCAGTATTTATAGCTCATCAAGAAAAACTATTGATTGCTTAACCCATAATTCACGTGAATATTAACAACCAGAACCTTTGTTATTGTTTGTTTTTTATGAAAAGAATAATTAACCTGCATGTCAGATGCGTTTTCTATGAAAAATAAATCCACCTCTAAGGATGAAATTTTATTCTGGGCTGCCTTCAGGCAGGGTAGTGAAACTGCGTATGCGCATCTTTACAAAAACTACTTCCACAAACTTTACAATTATGGTATAAAATTCTCGGCCGATACTGCATTGGTTGAGGATTGCCTCCAGCAGTTGTTTGTAGAACTTTGGCAGAACAGGCAAAACCTGGGCGATACCCCTTCTGTACAAAATTACCTGTACAAATCTTTTCGCAGGAAGATACTCCGGAAAATCAGGCAACAACGCAGCATGTCGCTGGGGCAGTACAATGCAGAAGCTTATCCTTTCAACATTTCATTATCCCATGAAACTGATATAATACGGGAAGAAGTACAAGCCCACCAAAAGCAAATTTTGGCAGAAGGATTGAAACTTCTCTCGGAAAAACAAAAGGAAGCCATTTTTTTGAAATTCTACGACCGCCTCTCTTATGAAGAAATCAGTGAGGTAATGGAGCTGGAAACCAAAGCGGTGTACGACCTGGTGTATAAAGGCATTGCAAAAATGAAAAAGCACCTGAAGCCCAGTATCCCGCTTGTTACCAATTCTTTTTTAGTGGGCTTGCTTTTGCTGTTTATTTAACCTCTCTTTCTTCCTTCCTTTGAGCCTTGAAATTTATGGCACTGCCTGAAATCTGAAATCTTGCGCCAGACTCTATCCGGTGCTTAACCAATGAAACCTAGGACTCCGTCCGTTAAGCGCAAAAAAAGCTACAATAGGGGGAATAGACAGACAGGGTCCTACATTCTATTAATATAACACCGGACAGAGTCCGGCGCCAGAAAGGTGTTAGAGTGTTAGACAGAGTTATAAAAATAGATAATATTGCAAATAATGGTAAATCTTTATGTTGATTTATTAATATTTATGCTATTTATTTGAATGAATTGTAAATATTAAAAAATTACAAAGAAATCCAGGCGTAAAATCAGAGGTGCGTGCCTATGTATAAATAAAAGGCTCAATTACCACAATACGCATGGAACACCTGCATACTACAGAAGACTTTATCAGTAATGAATATTTTCAGCAATGGGTGCTGGAAAACGACCCGGAAGCCGAAAGATATTGGCAACAATGGAGCCGTCGCCACCCTGAGAAAAAGGCTGCGATTGAGGAAGCCCGGCAAATTGTTTTATCGCTCAACTTTAATGAAGACCTGCCCGAAGAGGAAAGATTTCACCGTGTTTGGCAAAAGATACAGGCAGAAAACCACGCCTCTGCCAATAGCCCTGCCATTGATCAAAGAAGTAGATCCCGCAGGTTTATCGGGCTGAAAGTAGCGGCGGCGGCGGCTTTACTTGTAATAGCCGGTCTTGCTGTTTTTAACCTTTGGCAAACTCCTGCCGAGTACATTACTTACACAACAAATTATGGTGAAACCCACCAACTCATTTTGCCCGATAGTTCGGTGGTCATGTTAAATGCTAACTCTTCCGTACGCTATCCGGTGGCCTGGAACGATACCAAAAGGGAAGTTTGGCTGGAGGGGGAAGCTTTTTTTGAGGTTACCAAAAAATTGGTGAATGAAGAATCTTCACAAAAGGCTAAGTTTTTGGTGCATACCTCCCAATTGGATGTAGAAGTGCTGGGCACGGCCTTCAATGTAAATACCCGCCGTGAAAAAACCGCTGTGGTGCTCAACCACGGCAGTGTTAACCTCAATTTTAAAAATAACAAGGCTCAGCAAAACCTGCTGATGCAGCCCGGAGAACTGGTAGAATACATCAGTCCTGAACGCCAGTTAACCCACGTTCATGTAGATACCCTGATGTATACATCCTGGGTTACAAACAAGCTGATTTTTAAAGACCAAACCCTGGAAGAAATAGCCATCGTGCTGGAAGATAATTTCGGTTACGAAATCAATTTTGCCGATAGCAGCATTGCGCAGGAAGAATTTACAGCCAGTATCGCCAAAGAAGACGTGGAACTGCTTTTTCCCATGCTTTCACGGGCTTTTGACCTGGAAATGGAAAGAAATCAACAAAGCATCAACTTTTACTATAAATAAAAAAACCTATCAGTCAGGTGCCTGCACAGCAATTACGACTGATAGGATAATCGTTTCAATTCCTAAATCTAATAATTATGAGAAAAAAAGTACCAATTATCCGAAATTTAATGTGGTGCCTGCTGCTGTGGGTGTGGGGAAGCCCTGCCATGACACAGCCGATGGCGCTACTGTCTGGTGAGACAGAAAAAAACGTTCCTCAGCAGCAAAAGTCTTTGGTGGCAATCCTTAGCGACCTGGAGGGGCAATACCAGGTGAGCTTCAACTATGCCAGCGATGTGGTAAAAAACAAGGTGGTAACGCTCAACAAGACAAGCCAGCAAAAAAGCCTGGAAGAGACCCTTGACCAACTGCTCTCACCATTGGGCTTAAAATACGAAAAGCTCAAAGACGGCCTCTTTTTTATTGAAGAGAAAGATAAAGTAGAAAAGCTGGAAAGAAAAGCGGTAGTACCTGGCACCAGTACCGTTCAGTACCATACCGGAGAGGCCAAAAAAGTGAACTTTACCTATCAGCAACTTCCGGCCACTTTAATTAACATGGAAAAGACCATTAGTGGCCAGATAACCGACGAAAATGATGAAGGGCTGCCCGGAGTAAATATTTTGGTAAAAAACTCCACTATAGGAACAGTTACTGATGTAGAGGGAAAATACCGCCTCAGCGTGCCAGACGATGCAACTTTCCTGGTATTTTCTTCGGTAGGTTATGTTACTGAAGAAGTTGAGATTGGCGGTCGTTCGATCATTAACCTGCAAATGGCACCTGATATTCAGGCACTATCCGAAATCGTGGTGGTAGGGTACGGAACCCAGGAAAAATCAGACTTGACCGGTTCAGTGGTAAGGGCAGATATTGATGCCTTCCGTGAGTCACCCAATGTGAACATTGCCCAGTCGTTGCAGGGAAGTGTACCAGGCCTGAACGTGGGGCAGGTAGATGCAGCTGGTGAAAACCCTTCCATTACTGTGCGGGGGCGCACTACCATCAGTGGAAACCAAAATGTATTAATTGTAGTAGATGGTATCATTTATACAGGAAGCCTGAGCGACCTCAACCCCAATGATATAGAATCCATTGACGTGCTCAAAGACCCCAGCAGTATGGCCATTTACGGGGCACAGGCAGCCAATGGCGTTATTCTGGTAAGTACCAAAGGAGGGACTAAATCTTCCAAGCCAATTTTCAACTATTCTGGGTCTTATACTACCCAGCAACCTACTAATACTCTTACTCTAATGAACCGGGATGAGTTTCTCCAAAAATCTTTTGACGTAGATTGGGAACTCTCTTACCTGCCACCGGATTATACAGAGCTCAAGCCTGACTGGACTTACCTGGACATTGTAGGAGACCCCGAATTGCGGGAAGGTTATGACAACGGCACTGACTATGACTGGTGGGATGAAGCCACCGACCCGGGGTATATTACTGCCCATAACCTGAGTGTACGAGGAACCAGCGGGGATGTGTCATATTACCTTTCAGGTGGATATACCAAGCAAAAAGGGTTTGTAATCAACGACGAATTTGAGCGGATGACTATGCGCATTAACCTGGAAAATGAAATCTTTGAGTGGTTCAAAATTGGTGCACAAACCTTTGCTTCCTTTTCCGATTATTCTGGTAATTCACCAAACTTGGGCACGCTTTCCAGGATGGCACCGCTGGTTAAGCCAACCGATGACAACGGAGAATATATTTTGAACCCAAATGGAGCCAATCTTGCCAACCCTTTTTTGGTAGCGGCTGCCGACGATTTTGATAAAAGAAACAGCCTGTTTGGCAATTTTTATGCTGACCTTGATATCCCTTTTGTGAAAGGCTTAAACTACCGTCTTAATTTTGGTAATAACTACGCCTGGGACAGGCATTATAGCAGTAACCCTTATGAAAACGGGGCATCGGGGGGAGCTTTTAAGGAAAATGAAACCTGGTATGACTGGACCCTGGACAATATCCTGACCTACAAAAAAACGGTGGCTGAAAAGCACCAGTTTGACCTTACGCTGGTGGCCGGGCGAAGGGAAAGAAACTATGAGCAGAGCAGGGCAGAAGGGGCTAACTATAGCAACCTTAGGTTAAGTTACCATGACCTGAGCCTGGCAGCTGTACAAACTATTGACTCGGAAGCCTGGGATGAAAGCTATATGTACCAAATGGCACGGCTCAATTATGAATTTGACTACAAATACCTGATAACGGCCACCATCCGGCGTGATGGGTTTTCAGGCTTTGCCAAAAATGAAAAAACGGCCCTGTTTCCTTCTGTAGGCCTGGGCTGGGTTGTAAGCGAAGAAAACTTTATGCAGGACCAGGGCTGGCTCAATAATTTAAAGCTCAGGGCATCTTATGGTACCAATGGCAACTTGGTAGACCGCTACGCTTCCCAGGCTGTTTTGAATACGTATGCCGCCTATGTTTTTGGCGATGGTGGTTCTACTTTGTTTGGGCAGGAAGTACAAAACCTGGCCAACCCCAACCTTACCTGGGAAACCACTACAGGTTTTAACTTCGGGCTTGATTTTTCTGTAATGGACAACCGGATTACGGGTAGCATCGACTACTATCATACTACTACCAACGACTTGATTTTTGATGTGTCCATTCCGGAAATCACCGGTTTTAATCAGATTACTTCTAATGTAGGTGAAGTGGATAACCGGGGCATTGAACTGAATCTGAATGCGGATGTTATCCGAAATACTGATTTTAACTGGAACCTGAATTTTAACTTTTCATCCAACAACAATGAAATTGTTTCGCTCGTGGGGCTGGATGCTGACGGAGACGGGCAGGAAGATGATTTGCAGGCCAGTAACTTATTTATCGGGGAGTCTATCAATGCTATTTTTGACTACGAATCAGCGGGTATTATTCAACTGGGTGAGGAAGCGCCTGAAGGTTTTTTTGTTGGTACCCACCGGATTGTAGACCAAAACGCAGATGATTTTATTGACCCGAACGACCGGGTAATACAGGGCCGGGAAGAACCTGCATTCCGCTTCGGTATTCTCAATGAATTCAACTACAAAGATTTCACACTCCGGTTCTTTGTAAACGCTATTCAGGGTGGCAAAGATGGCTATCGTGGAAGAAATATGCTGGACGGGTTTGGCAGTGCTGATAACATCAAAAGAAACAACATGTGGAATGAGTTTGATTATTGGACACCTTCTAACCCCAATGCCCGTTACCGCAGACTGGATCAGGAACCGGCTTTTGATTATATCTTTTACGGAGATCGCAGTTTTGTGAGGCTACAGGATATTACACTGGCTTATAACCTAAACCCTTCTTTGGTAGAAAGTATCGGTATCCGTAACCTGAAAGTTTTTGTAAGTGGAAAAAACCTGTTTACCTGGACCAAGTGGGAAGGGTGGGACCCGGAAACCGAAAGCGGATTTGAAAACAATGGCCGACCTATAATGCGTGGTTTTTCTGTAGGTTTAGATATGAGTTTCTAATTTAAAAATTCTTAATGAAATGAAAACATATAAATATTTTAGCACATTATTATTCACCATTACTTTGCTGTTTTTCAGCTGTAATGAAAGCGAAATACTGGAAGAAGTTCCGTTGGACTTTGCCAGCCCTGAAAATTCATTTGTCACCATTGGTGACTTTAATTCTTCCGTATATGCGTTGTATGACAACCTGCGGGTAATGCTGTCGGCCAGCGAACACCGCCCGCTGGATTACCTGTATGGTACTGATATTGGTTATAATGGTGCACAACAACTCAACCAGCGATTCGGAAGTTATTTGGCGACACTTACCCCATCTTCCGACCAGACTGAATATCATTGGCAGCAGTACTATAAAATCATATCTTCGGCCAATATAATCTTAGACCGCCTGCCAGACTCTGAACTCACCGATGAGCAAAAGGTGAAAATTGAAGCAGAAGCCCGGTTGTTCAGGGGATTATCTTACCGGAATTTGGGGTATTTGTACGGTGGGGTTCCTATAGAACTGGAAGCTGTAAGTTCACCCAAAACCGATTATGAACGGGCCACACGCACAGCAGTATACGAACAAGCCGTGACTGACCTGGATTTTGCAGCCAAAAACCTGCCAGGCGTAACAGAAGTGGAAGACGGACAGGTTTCTGACCTGGCTGCCTATCATTTGCTGGCTGAAACGTATGTGGCGCTGGAAAGGTGGTCTGATGCCATTACAGCTGCTACAGTAGTAATTGACGACCCTGCTACTGCCCTGATGACCGAACGTTTCGGTTCCCGGCAGGGCGAGCCTGGCGATGTATATTGGGACCTTTTTCGGAGAGGTAACCAAAACAGAGGGGCTGGAAATACAGAAGGAATCTGGGTGTTTCAGCAGGAAATTGATGTGCCTGGAGGAGCTATCTTTTCCGGACAAAGAGCAGGGGCACAACTGGAAAGGGATCATGCACCAAGGCCGTACGCTTTCAGTGTGAAAGACCCATCCGGGGTATCTCCCTTCCTTCCATTAGGCGTTTCTTATACCTCCGGCAGGGGCATTGGCCGCCTAAGGGGAACTGACCATCTGAATTATGGAATATGGCAAAGCGATTGGAATGATATGCGGAATTCTGAGCATAATTTCATCAGGGATGTAGCCTTCAATAACCCTGAATCGGAATGGTATGGGCAGATGATCTCTGACTATATGGAACTGTTTAGACAGAGCAACGAAGATACCATTCGACGTTTCTATCCCTTTCAATCAAAGGTGTTTACCCCCGGAAACCATCCCCCCGAGTTGTTTGTTGACCCTGTATTACAAACGTTGAATGCTTCCACCACAGGTAGTACATACACCGATCAGTATTTCATCCGTCTGGCTGAAACCTACCTGTTGCGGGCAGAGGCTCATTTAGGGAACGGGGATGCTACGAGTGCCGCTGCTGACATCAACGTAGTGCGAAGCAGGGCAAATGCCATTGCGGTTACGCCCGGTGAAATTGATATAGACTATATTCTTGATGAAAGAATGCGGGAACTGGGCGTAGAAGAAAAAAGAAGGCTTACACTGAACCGTTTGGGTTTACTTTATGACAGGGCAAACCGTTATTGTAACGGTAATCCGGTAGCCACCAACTTTGGTTGCGATGTACAGCCTTATCACAACCTGTTTCCCATTCCGTTCAGTGAAATAGAAAGTAATACGGGGGCTGTGTTAGAACAAAACCCTGGCTATTCTGCTGAATAATCAGATTACTTTTTTCTATAAAAGTAGGGCGGCTGCTCCGGCAGCCCGGTCACCGAGCCGCCTTACAAAGAACCACCAGGTGCTTGTGTTTGGTGGTTATTTCTGTTATTCTTGTTTTGTATTCAAAACTTGTATCCCCCACCTAACCTCCCCCGGGGGAGGCCAGGAGGGGGAAATACTCATAACGTAAAATACGATTAATTTTATCCAGCACTTATTCCATGAAAAATAACATCCTTTCCTTACCCATCCTGTTTTTCTTTCTATCCATCTTTCATTTCAGTTGTCAACCCCAGGAAGAAGAAACACCCAAACGCCCCAACATCCTCTTTGCCATTAGTGATGATCAGTCTTTTGCCCACACCAGTTTTGCAGGCAGAAGCTGGGTGCAAACGCCCGCCTTTGACCGGGTGGCGAAAAATGGCATTTATTTTACCAATGGATATGCCGGTTCGCCCGGTTGTGCCCCTTCCCGCAGCTCTATCGTTACCGGGCGGTACCACTGGCAAAACGAGCAGGCGGGGCAGCACGCGGCAGGCTGGTTTAACAAATACGTGCCTTTTGTAGATGTGATTACGGCCAATGGTTACCACAGTGGTTACACGGGCAAAGGCGTGGGGCCTTTCAAATATGGTGAAGACCCGTTGCGGGCCGAAAATGCTGCCGGAAAAGCATATAATGAAATCAATTATGAAGAAGGCAGCGCCGAAGATGAACGCTATGCTGAGGGCATTCGCAACCTTGATTATGCGGCTAATTTCAAACAATTCATGTCAGAGCGACAAGAAGGCGAGCCGTTTTTCTTTTGGTACGGAGCCTCTGAACCGCACCGTGCTTTTGAGGAAGATTCCTGGAAACGGCATGGAAAATCACTGGATGCGGTGGAAGTGCCCGACTTCCTGCCCGATGTGGATACCGTGCGGGGCGACTTGTTGGACTATGCCGTAGAAATTGAATGGTTTGACCTCCACCTCATGCGCATGATTGAACATTTGGAAGAAATTGGGGAGCTGGACAATACCGTCATCATTGTAACTTCTGATAACGGCATGGCATTTCCCCGCGCCAAAGCCAACGGATATGAGTACGGCGTACACGTGCCCCTGGCCGTGAGCTACCCCAACGGCTTTCCGGCCGGAAGGGTGGTGGAAGACCCCATCAGTTTTGTAGACATCGCACCTACTATTCTGGAACTGACCCAAACCAGTTCCGAAGGAATGCAGCCCATTTCAGGAAAAAGCATTGTACACATTCTGGAATCGGAAAAAGAAGGGGTGGTGGATGAATCGAAAAATTATGTATTGGCTGGGAGGGAACGGCACTCATCCTCCAGGTTCAGGAATGCCGGATATCCCCAGCGCATCATGCGGAAAGGGCGCTACCTGCTCACCTGGAACATGAAGCCCGAACGCTGGCCCGCCGGAGCGCCTCAACGCCTGGTGCCCGATGCCGATGGGGAAGTATACCCTATGTACGGTATTGATGAGGAAGGCGTACACCATTCCCAATGGGCCTTTACCGATATTGATGCCTGCCCCACCAAGTCTTTCATTGTAGAAAACCATGAGGACGAAAAGTATGGGAAATACTTTGAACTGGCCGTGGGCAAAAGGCCCGAATACGAGATGTTTGACGTGGTAAAAGACCCCGCCTGCCTGACCAATTTGGCCAACAACCCCGAGTTTACAGGCGTGCTGGACGAAATGAAAGGCATTATGCTGGAAGAACTCAAAACCACCGAAGACCCCCGAATTGTAGGCCCAAACAAAGAACTGTTTGATACTTACCCCCGCTACAGCCCCATGCGCGAATTTCCCAAGCCGGATTGGGCTTCTTGATTGAAAAGAGGTGGTAAATTCTTTAATGGAGCACAGGTTTGGTAATTCTAAATGTGGCTGCCACCGAGGTTTATACCCGTGTAGCTATAATTCTTTCAACTATATCGGTAATTTGTTAGACTCGAGTTAAAGGTGCAATAAGAATAAATGCACTGGGTATATTTATCAAAATAAAATCTAGCATCGAGGTGAATAACTATAACCTTTACTTTGAAAAATTGAAGATATATTCTGCTTTTGCTCAAAAGCATACTATACAATTCTTAAAAGATGACTTGAAAAAAAAGATCTCAGCACATGGTAGTGGTCTTTTAGTGAAAGTTTTTGGAAGACATTTCTTGATTACTGCGGCACATGTGATGCGTGATGAATACAAAGATATTTATGTTATTTTTGATGGGAAAAAACTGGTTTTGGGAGGAGATTTAAAAATGACAACCCCTCCTAACCCAGGAGACCCAGACTCTGATAAACTTGATATCGCTTTAATGGAAATTAATCAAGGAATTGTGACTCAAATTGAGGCAAGTTTCAGTTTCCTTGATATATCCGACATTAAAAAAGAACAAAAACATATTGATTCTCCAAAATATATGATTGTGGGATATCCCGCAACCAAGACCTCAAAGGTTTGGAATCATGAAATGATAAAATCTAAATCATTTATTAATGTTTCTAAGCCTCATTTTACATTCGATTACAGTAAGTTTGGGTTTAATGAAAATAAGCATCTAGCCATTGAATTTGATAGAAATATTGTATCAGAGCGTTCTGTCCATTCTTATTTAGCTCCCAAATTAGAAGGAATAAGTGGTTCAGGTCTATGGTATGTTCAAGATATGCACAGTGATAGATTACAAGGTAATGTAATACTAGCTGGAATTGTAACAGAACGTGTAAATGAGCCAAATCAAAAAGCAGTCATTTGTACGAAAATTAGTTTAGTTTTGCAATTGCTTGAATCGGGATTCAATATAGGTAAATAATCAACTTTCTTACCTGTGGGTACACCATAACCATAAGGTTGAAAATTTTGATTTGGCTCATTTTAGTTTTTTAAAGGTAAAACATTTGTTTTATTCAAACTGAGCGCTAGCCTGGATATTCAGCGGACGTATGTTGGCTTTGTGTGGGGAAGCAATGAATATCCTAGAGTTTTTTGGTACTTTTTGGGGCAATGCGGGGCATCCCATGCCAAAAAGTACTGGGAAGCAATAAATGCAACCTGAAATAAAAAATCATAATTGATAAGTAATTCCAATTCCAACACAAGATTATATTTGAACAAAAACAAAAACCAATGCTCCACAAATCTCCTACAAACCACCTAGCCATCCTAACCCTCATCTTTATCTTAACCATAAGCTGCACCCCCACCGAAACAACCCAAACCGAACAACCGCCCAACATCGTACTCATGCTGTGTGATGACCTGGGTTATTCTGACCTGGGCTGTTATGGGTCTGAAATAGAAACACCCAATCTGGACCGCCTGGCTGGGGAAGGGCTGAAAATGAAACAATTTTACAATACGGCCAAATGCACCGAAACCCGCTCGGCCATCCTTACAGGCTTATACCATCAACAGACCGATGCGGTGAACCTCCCGAATAATGTAACCATTGCTGAAGTGCTGAAAGAAAAAGGTTACCAGACCATCATGTCGGGCAAGTGGCATGTTGGTAACTGGAAAGAAGAAACCAACACGCCCCCCCAGCGTGGGTTTGACCATTTCTTTGGCTTCCTGGCCGGGGCTATCGACTTTTTTTCCGGAAAAGATTACGGCTCAGGCATCAATTACATGCGGAAGGGTACCGAGGTGTACGAAGCTCCGGAAGGGTTTTATGCCACCGATGCCTTCACCGATGATGCCATGGAGCAGGTAGCAAAAGCCACCCAAAAGGAAAACCCTTTTTTCCTGTACCTCACCTACAACGCACCCCATTTTCCCTTGCAGGTTCCCCAGGAAGACATTGACAAATACTTAGGCCGATATAGCATTGGTTGGGACAGCCTGCGAAAAGAAAGGTATGCAAGAATGGTAGAAATGGACTTGATTTCACCTGACTGGGAAATGTCGCCCCGCGATTCTTTGGCCCCGGGCTGGGATACCCTCACCCCCGAACAGCAGGAAGAAGAACAATTGTTGATGGCAACCTATGCGGGCATGGTAGACCGGCTGGATCAGCAAATTGGCCGCCTTTTGAACCAACTGGATGAACTGGGAATAGCTGATAATACGCTCGTCATGTTTTTGTCAGACAATGGCGGCTGCCCGTTTGATGCGAACCATGCGCCCATTGTGCCTCCGGGGCCGGTCGAATCTGCCCGCACTTATGATACAGAATGGGCGCAGGCTTCCAACACACCTTTCCGGAAATACAAGCAGTGGATACACGAAGGGGGTATTTCCACACCCATGATTGTCCGCTGGCCAGCGCAAATCAAGCCCAATTCTACTACTGATGAACCTGGGCAAATTGTAGATATTTTGCCTACGCTGGTTGACATAACCCAGGCGGCTTATCCAGTAAATTACCAGGAACATGAAGTTTTGCCGATGGAGGGTGTTAGTTTGTTTCCTTTGTTTAAAGGCAGTGCAGTCAACCGGACAGAGCCCATGTTTTGGGAATACCGGGGCAGCCGTGCAGTGCGGGAAGACGACTGGAAACTGGTGGCCGAACGGGGCAGGGACTGGGAATTGTACAACCTGGCCGATGACCGTACAGAAATGAACAATTTACTGGAACAAAACCCGGAAAAAGCTGCTGAAATGGCAAAAAAATATGATGCCTGGGCCAGCCGGATTGGCGCATTGTCAAATGAAGAAGCTAAAAATATGAAAGTTAACCAGCAAGACCGTTATTTGTATGAAGGGGAAAAAAGAGAATTGTAGACGAAGTGAGTATATGCAGTGATTTTTTAGAAGATGCTTCATAAAATAGCTACCGCAAAAATATTGTACATTCTGTTAAGTACAGTTTGCCTGTTTGCCTGTTCGCAAACTACACAGGAAGCAAACATTGCTACCGATAAGAACACAAACCCTCAGGACTCCTTAAGAACAGAACTCCTGAAAGTCATGAATGTGTCTTTAAACCAGGGAGCTACCACCGAATTTGAAATAGAACATACGGAAGAAAAAGAAGAATATACCCTCAGCAAACTCACCATTCTTCCTGAAAATGGAGAAGCCATCCTGGTCTATCTGTTGAAACCTAAACAAACGGAAGCACCTTATCCCGTCATGATTTGTTTGCAGGGGCATGCACCAGGCATGTATATTTCCATTGGAGAAGCCAGAACGGAAAAAGACCAAAAGCTCATAGCCGGTGGCAGGGATCTGGCCCTTCAGGCCATCAATAACGAATGGGCTGCCCTGGTGGTAGAGCAAAAAGGCTTTGGGGAAAGGGCTGTTGAAGGGGTATCTTGCAATGACCAATCCCTGCGGGAACTGATGAAAGGCCGGCCCATGCTCGGACAAAGGGCAATGGATATTTCCCATGCCATTGATTTTATTGAAACACAGGAAGATTTGGATACGGAGAAGATTGGCTGCATGGGCAACTCTTCCGGTGGTACCACCTCTTTCTTTGCCGCCTGTACTGATGAGCGGATTGATTTGGCCGTAGTTTCCTGCTCTTTTTCAACTTATGAAACCTCCTGGCTCAAATACCATCACTGCTCATGTGGTTATTTGCCCGGCATCCTGGAAGTAGGAGACATGCCTGATTTGGCGAGCCTGATTGCTCCAAGAAAATTGATAATTGTAGCCGGAAAAGAAGATTACATTGCCGATATTGAAGGCGTGCGGGAAGGCTATGCCATTGCAAAAAAAGCTTTTGCGGCACAGAACGTACCAGAAAATATCATGCTCATTGAGGGAGATGGTGGACATCAGTTTTACCCCGATTTAGCCTGGCCTGAAATTAATAAGTATAGATAAAATTATAGAAATAAATCAACCAAACCTCTCCTTTTCCAAGGTCTGTGACACACAGACCGGGGCAAGGGGTTCTATCAAAAAATAAAATGAACCAAACCACTCTTTTCCTAATCACTATATTTTTACTTTCCTCATTCTTTCAAAATCCTGCCTTGGCGCAAACGGAACAAAAATATGCGACCGGAACCAAAATTGATGGATACAAAGGCATTTGGTTCACCCTGGGCCAGTTTTACGATTATGGCGATAAATATTCGGGCGGACTGGGCACTTACACTGCTAAGCATGTCCCCCTGGCTATTTACGCCCCGGAAGTTGATAAAACTTTCTTTGTGTACGGGGGTACTACCAATGTCGAAGAAAAGTATTTGCTTTGTATGATTGGGGTGTATGACCACGCCACTAATACCGTCTCAAAACCTACGGTGGTGTATGACAAAAAAGGCGTGGATGACCCGCATGATAACCCCAGCCTGCTGATTGATGATGCAGGATATTTATGGGTTTTCGTAAGTGGCAGGGGTACCAAAAGAATGGGGTTTAAGTACAAAAGTGAAAAACCTTTTGATATTTCCTCCTTTCGTCAAATCTCAGAAGAAGAAATGACGTATCCACAACCCCGGCATGTGCAGGGCGATGGTTTTTTTCATTTTTTCACCAAATACTCAGGCGTACGGGAATTATATTATGAAACAAGCACTGATGGTGTAAACTGGGCAGAAGACCAAAAACTTTCAGGCATCAAAAGGCCCGAAGATGAAAAAAGCGGACACTATCAGGTAAGCAACCAGTATGGCAATAAACTGGCTACTTTTTTCAACTGGCACCCCAACGGAAATGTGGATAAACGTACCAATTTATATTACTTGCAAACCACCAATTTTGGCAAAACCTGGACAGATATTGAAGGAAATACCATGAACCTGCCACTTACCGATTACAACAGTTCTGCCCGGGTGTATGCATATCATGCAGAAGAAAAAAATGTTTACTTAAAAGACATCAACTTTGATGAGGAAGGTAATCCGGTTTGCTTGTATATCACCAGTGGCGGACACGAACCCGGCCCTAAAAACAGCCCCCGTGAGTGGCGGGTTACCCATTGGGAAAACGGAAAGTGGGAAACAAATACCGTTACCACTTCTGACCATAATTATGACATGGGGAGCCTGTTTATTGATGGAAACACCTGGGAAGTGGTAGCTCCTACCAGGGATGGCCCCCAATTGCATGGCGGTGGAGGAGAAGTAATGATTTGGGTGAGTAAAGACGCTGGAAAATCGTGGAAAGCCAAAAAGCAGGTAACCCGAAACAGCCCCCGCAATCATAACTACGTGCGTCGGGTAGTCAATGGCAAAGCCCCGTTTCAGTACTTTTGGGCTGATGGCAACCCGGACGAATTAAGTCAGTCTGAAATGTATTTTGGGAACTTGAAAGGCCAGCACTGGAAACTGCCTTATGAAATGCAGAAGGATTTTGAAAAGCCAGAAAAAGTGAAATAACATAAAAATTTGACCTTGTTCCATTTTTTTCCATACATTTATGTTTTGCTTATACAACAACCTCAACCATGCATACCCCGGTTCTGCTGGATATTCAGAACATTACCAAATTATTTCCAGGTGTGGTGGCTTTAGACGATGTGTCCCTTGATGTAAAAAAAGGAGAGGTACACGCTTTGTGTGGTGAAAACGGCGCAGGAAAAAGTACACTGATGAACGTGCTTTCAGGCAATTATAAGCCCGATGGGGGCAGGGTTATTTTTAAAGAAAAGGATACAATAATTGCCAACCAGCAGGAGGCCCAACAATTAGGGATTTCCATTGTATATCAGGAGCGTAGTTTGGTTGGAAACCTGAGCGTAGCTGAAAATATTTTTGCCGGAAAGCAGCCTGTCAATCGGTTTGGGCTCATCAGTGCTCAAAAGCTATTTACACAAACCAGTGAACTACTGGACGAGCTGGAACTGCGTGACATCAATCCCAAAACCCGGGTAGCCCAGCTTTCTTCGGCCCAGCAGCAAATGGTAGAGATTGCCAAAGCTTTATCCCAAAACCCCGAGTTGTTGATTTTAGACGAACCCACAGCTTCTATTACTGAAACAGAAACCGAAGTACTTTTCCGAATCATTCGCAACCTAAAGGCAAAAGGAGTTTCTATCATTTATATTTCGCACCGAATGGCCGAAATTTTTGCCATTGCCGACCGGGTAAGTGTATTGAAGGATGGAAAATACCAGGGCACCCATCAAATAAAAGAGATAACAGTAAATGACATAATCCGCCTCATGGTGGGGCGCGACCTGGAAGTGCAGGTGTACGAGTCTTTTGTTCAGGAGGAGGTGATTTTGGAAGTTGATAACCTGACGGGTGAGCGGTTTCAGAACGTTAGTTTTCAGTTAAGAAAAGGAGAAATCCTCTCACTGGCCGGGCTGGTGGGGGCAGGCCGTACAGAAGTGGCAAGAGCCATTATTGGTGCCGACCCACTGCTGGATGGCACCATAAAGCTTAACGAAAAAATTCAGTACATTGACCATCCACAAACTGCTTACAAACAGGGGTTGGGTTACTTGCCCGAAGACCGAAAAGCCCAGGGCCTTTTTCTTGAAATGAACGTAGCTGAAAATATTGTGGCTTCCTATTTAGGAAAAGTGGCAAACCGTGGTTTTATCAGTAGTGCGCAACAGCGGAGAATTGCCCAAGAGTATGTGCAAAAGCTGGCGGTTAAAACACCGTCTTTAAAACAAAAAGTGATTAACCTGAGCGGAGGTAATCAGCAGAAAATCATTTTGGCTCGTTGGCTCATGCGCAATCCGGATGTGTTTATTGTAGACGAACCCACGCACGGCATTGATGTGGGTGCCAAGGCAGAAATTTACAAAATTTTGCGCAACCTGGCACGGCAGGGTGCAGGCATCTTGTTAATCTCTTCGGAGTTACCAGAAGTATTAACTTTAAGCGACCGGATATTGGTAATGTGGAATGGAAAAGTAACAGCAGAACTGAACAGGGAAGAAGCAACCGAACAGGAAATTATGCACTATGCCTCTGGTACAAAAAATATGTTTGCTTGAAATAACATGATGAATCGGATGCGGTAATCCGCCGGGACCGAAGCCATTGCAATTTCGTCGCACAAAATCATAAAATATGCCCATAACCAAAGAAAAACTACTGGATTTACTGCAAGACCGTGTGGTAACACTGGCCGTTACCATCGCCCTCATGTTCATTGTATGCAGCATCATCTGGCCCGATCGCTTTCCTACTTTTGATAACATCTCCCTCGTTTTGCTCAATTTATCCATAGAGTCTATTGTGGCCGTGGGTATGATGATTTTGCTTATTTCCGGGGCTTTTGACTTGTCCGTAGGCTCGGTAGTGGCTTTTGCCGGAGGGCTTACTGGTTACCTGATGTATTACTGGGGAGTGTACGTTCCGGTAGCCATTTTAGCGGGTTTGGGTGCTTCGGTTCTCATTGGCCTTATCAATGGCGTGTTTGTGGCAAAAATTGGTATCAACCCGCTTATCCAAACCCTGGCGATGATGGGCATTGTACGGGGTGGAGCACTCATGGTAAGCGGTGCTGGCATTCAAAACTTTCCTGACAGTTTCAATGCCATTGGGCAAACCAAAATCCTGGGTGTGCAATCGCCTGTCTGGATTATGTTAATCATCGTCATCATATTCAGTATTTTGGTATCCAAAACCATTTATTTTAGAAGATACTATTATATTGGAGGAAACGAAAAGGCAGCGCGCTTATCGGGCATTCGGGTAGACCGGATGAAAATCATTGCTTTCGTCATAATTTCTACCTTGGCCGGACTGGCCGGAATTTTACTGGCCTCGCGTTTAGGTGCAGCCATGTCTACCTCTGGTAGAGGTTTGGAATTAAGGGCGATTGCCGCCGTAGTATTGGGAGGTGCCAGCCTGCTGGGAGGCCAGGGCAAAATTATTGGCGCATTGCTCGGAACAATTTTCATGGGGCTGGTCAGCAATATTATGATTCTTGCCAGGGTATCGGGCTACTGGCAGGAAATTGTACTTGGCCTCATCCTGATTATTGCTGTTACCATTGACATTGTACTGAAAAAACGAGTAGGTGTTACCCCAAAAGCCTATGTAAAAAAAGTAACAAAACCGATTGAGAAACAACAAATAAATTCAACCTGATGATGAAAAGGAAAATTCAGCTAGTGATGCTTTTTGCTGTGTCAACAATGCTTTTCACTGC
This sequence comes from Cyclobacteriaceae bacterium, assembly GCA_965230065.1. Taxonomy (GTDB): domain Bacteria; phylum Bacteroidota; class Bacteroidia; order Cytophagales; family Cyclobacteriaceae. The sequence continues at coordinate 4,428,402 of OZ245942.1, forward strand.
CTGCGATCCCGAGAAAGGTGCTCGTTTTCAGCAACAGCAACAAACCGTAGAAGTAGACCCCAATGAAGAATATGTGTTGATAACCACTGCTGTAAACATGCCCTTGTATGTCAATCACGACCAGGCCGCTTTTAAACGCTGGGGGCAGGAAAAAGGCGTGAAAACTTCCATATTAGGTCCTTCTGAATGGGATGTACAGGCGCAGATAGCTACCATTGAACAGGTAGTAGGTACCAAACCCACCGGGCTGCTCATCAACGGTACCGACCCGGCCATTGCCGATGCCATCAACAAAGCCGTTGAGGCGGGCATCCCTACCATTGTGTATGACTCCGATATTCCAAAAAGCAAGCGGCATGCTTTCCTGGGCACCGACTGGTACGAAATGGGCCGTTTGCAGGGCGAGGCCATGGCAGAATTGATTGGCGGAAAAGGAAAAGTTGCCTACATGGGCATCCTGGGCATGACCAACATGGAAAGCGGTTTTCAGGGCCTGTTAGATGTATTGGGAAATTACCCTGACATTGAAGTTGTGGGCAAGTTTGACGATAAAGCCAATGTAGAAGAAGCTGCCCGCATTACCTCCGACCTCATCAGCGCGCATCCTGATTTGGCTGGGGTTTGTGGTTTTGATTCTAATAGTGGTCCGGGCATTGGGCTGGCCATCAAAGAAGCTGGAAAAGTAGGTGAAATAAAGGTAACCACCGTAGATTGGGAACCAGAACATTTACGTTTGGTAAAAGAAGGCGTGGTAAATATGTTGGTTGGGCAGAAAAGAGAATTGTTTACCTGGTACGGTGCACAGTTTCTTTTTGACATGGTACATAAAACAAACATCCTGTCTGCCGACGATGTAGCGGCTGGCATTACCAACGTGCCTTACAAAGTGAATACCGGTTTGCTTACCATTTCTCAGGAAAATATTGATGAGTTTTTGTAGCATGCACCCACAAATAGAAAAACTCCATAAAATCGCTGCCAAAAAGCACAGGCTCATCATTGGCCTGATGAGTGGTACTTCTTTGGACGGACTGGATGTAGCACTGTGCAAAATAGGAAATGCCGGGCTGGATACGGAAATAGAGTTGCTGCATTTTGATACTGTGCCCTATGATGCAGATTTTAAAAAAGAAATTAAATCGGTTTTCTCAAAAAGCCAGGTAGACCTTGAAAAACTATGCCTGCTCAACCCCTGGACAGCCACCCGGCATGCTGATATGATTTTACACTGCTTGTCGCAATGGAAAGTAAAACCAGGAGATGTTGACCTGATTGCCAGTCACGGACAAACCATTTACCATGCCCCCAAAACTTTGCACCAAAAGGAGAAATTTCCCAATGCCACCTTACAAATTGGAGATGGCGACCACATAGCTTGTAAAACGAACATTATCACTGTCAGCGATTTCAGGCAAAAACACATTGCTGCCGGAGGAGAAGGCGCCCCCCTGGCTGTATATGGTGATTTTTTGATTTTCAGCAGTACTACTGAAAACAGAATTATGCTCAACATTGGAGGTATTGCCAACCTCACCTATTTACCTAAAAACAAGGATGCTTCCCGGGTTTTCAGTACCGACGTAGGCCCGGGCAATACACTCATGGACGCCTATGTACAAACTCATTTTCCCAATAAGTACTTTGATGAAAACGCGGCTATTGCCTCCAGGGGTTTGGTCTCAGCTGCTTTGCTGAATGCCCTCAGGGACAACAGCTTTTTTAAAGAACCTTTTCCCAAAACAACGGGTCCTGAGTTATTTAATCTTAATTACTTAAATCAGGCCCGGGAAAAATCACAAACCACAGCTTTATCGCACGAAGATGTGATGGTAACCCTCAATCAATTCTCAGCTGATATGATTGTGATGGCCTTGGGTACTTGTTTACAAAAAGATAATGATTATGTGATTTACACCAGTGGTGGTGGCATGCATAACCCGCTTTTGTTGGAAAATATTTCCCGGCAAATTCCTGATATTAATATAAAAAACACCGAGGCACTCAATATCAATCCCGACGCCAAGGAAGCGGTCTTATTTGCCGTACTCGCCAATGAGTGTGTAGCCGGAGGCAAAATGCAATTTGGCAACCAAAGGCAGGGCATTCCTTCGGTAACGATGGGAAAAATCAGTTTCCCAACATGATGTTTTTAAAGATGAAGACAGATAGTAATTACAAACATAAAATTCCCCTTTCCTTGTGGTACAGGCGTCTCGCCTGTAAATCCCCTACTGGTACAGGCAGGATGCCTGTACCACAATATTTTTCCCTTTTCATCATCCTACTCATCCTCACCAGTTGCGACCCCGAAAAAGGCGCGCGCTTTCAGCAGCAACAGCAAGTTGTAGAAGTTAATCCTAACGAAGAATACGTGATGGTTACCACCATTGTGAACCACCCCATGTACGTCAACCACGACCAGGCAGCTTTCAAAAGGTGGGGAGAAATTCACGGTGTCAAAACTTCTATTCTTGGCCCTTCTGAGTGGGATGTGCAGGCACAAATTGCTACTATAGAGCAGGTGATTGGCACCAGGCCTACCGGGTTGCTTATCAATGGTACCGACCCGGCTATTACCGATGCCATTAATAAATCGGTAGAGGCAGGAATCCCAACTGTGGTATATGATTCAGATATTCCCCAAAGCAAGCGGCATTGTTTTCTGGGCACCGACTGGTACGAAATGGGTACGCTCATGGGCAAAGAAATGGTGCGCCTGATTGATGGCAAGGGCAAGCTGGTGTACCTGGGTATTCTCGGTTTAAAAAATATGGAGGACGGCTATCGCGGACTGATGGATGTGATTAAAAATTACCCTGAAATTGAGCTTATTGGAAAGTACGACGACAAATCTAATGTGGAAACAGCAGCCAAAATTGCCTCCGACGTGTTGAGTGCCCATCCTGGTTTGGCGGGGTTTTGCGCTTTCACGCCCATGAGCGGCTTTGGCTGTGCCCAAACGGTGAAAGAAACAAATAGGGTAGGAGAGGTGAAGGTAACCACTGTCAATTATGAACCGGAACTACTTAGGTTACTGGAAGAAGGCGCCATCCAGCAATTGGTTTGCCAGAAAAGGGAGCTGTTTACCTGGTATGGTGCCCAGTTTCTATTTGATATGGTACACAAAACCAATACATTGTCAAAAAACGACGTTGACGCCGATATTGTGCCCATTCCGTATTCGGTTAATACAGGCACTTTTACGGTTACAAAAGAAAATATGGAAGCATTTATGGCAAACAGGGCAGCCTATTTAGGTTTACCATTGGCCATGCAAAAGGAATAATAAGTCAGTCTCAGCAGGGTTACTCGCTGAGAAACCAGCGTTATGGCGCACCGTCTCTGGGGAGGGACTATCTACGTTGGGTCGCCTGCAGCAGACATCGCTGAGACTGGAATTACTGAAGTTTACTATATTCCAGGCAATGAAGATTTAATATGACAATGAAAAAACCACTCAAATTTGCCGTAATAGGTTGTGGCTTCTGGGCGCAGTACCAAATTGCTGCCTGGAAAGAACTGCCCGATGCTGAGCTGGTGGCCGTTTGCGATAAAGACGAAGCCAAAGCCAAAAGTACAGCCAGCAAATTTAATGCTCCCCATTACTATACCCATGCCAAAGAACTGTTCCAGGAGGAAACGCTTGATTTTGTTGATATCATCACCAATGTGGAAACGCACGCCACTTTTGTTGAAATGGCAGCCAGCCATCGGGTACCAGTCATCTGTCAAAAGCCATTGGGGCCAGATTTGGCAACGGCAGAAAAAATGGTAGAAACCTGTTTGGAAGCCGGTGTGTCGTTGTTTGTACATGAAAATTTCCGGTGGCAGGCTCCCATTCGTCAGCTAAAATCAATTTTGGCTTCTGGTGAAATAGGGGAAGTTTTCAAAGGCAGGGTTACTTTTTGTTCTGCTTTTCCTGTTTTCGACAACCAGCCCTTTTTGGCAGAACTTGACCGTTTCATCCTTACTGACATTGGATCGCATATCCTGGATATGGTACGATTTCTTTTTGGTGAAGTGCATGACCTGCGCTGCCTTACACAGCAGGTTAATCCCGAAATAAAAGGGGAAGATGTAGCCAATGTGCTCATGCAAATGAAAAGTGGTGCACATTGCTATGCCGAGATGTCATATGCCTCAGTGCTGGAAAAAGAGGCTTTTCCCCAAACGTTTGTGTTGGTAGAGGGTAGCAAAGGGTCTGTGCAACTGTGGCATGATTTCAAAATAAAGGTGACAACACATGAAGGAACCCGAGAGCTCACCGCAACACCTGCCATGTATGATTGGGTCAACCCGGACTATGCCCTGGTGCAATCCTGTATGGTAGACATTAACCGGGATTTCCTTACTGCCTTACAAAAAGGCCAACAAGCAGAAATTACAGGTATAGATAATTATTATACCATGCAACTGGTTTTTGCCTGCTACGATTCGGCAGAAACCGGACACGTAATAACCATTGAAGAACCATTATTTACATCATAAAATGACAGTTAACAGAAACATCAAAGCCCATTACCTGATAGAAACGGCCCACCCGTTAGAAAAAGCAGCCGAAAGCATGGCGGGGGAGCAGTCCAGTGGCACCTTCGTAAAAGTGCCGGGCGAAACCGCGGAACTTAAAGAAAAACATGCCGCCAAAGTGGAGAAAATTGAAGATTTGGGTACAGTAGCACAACCCTCTTTGCCAGGTTCAAAACCTCCGAAGAATACGAATGACCCAATATACCGAAGAGCGCTTATGACCCTGAGCTGGCCTTTTGCCAATGTGGGTGCCAACCTGCCCAACCTCATGGCGACTGTTGCCGGAAATTTGTTTGAACTGGGTGCTTTTTCCGGGCTCAGGTTATTGGATATAGAAATTCCCGACGAATTCAAGGAAGCATATCCAGGGCCGCAATTTGGTATTGAAGGCACCCGCAAACTGGCGGGTGTACATGAACGCCCCATCATCGGTACCATCATCAAACCCAGTGTAGGGCTTTCGCCAGAAGCCACGGCCACACAAGTGCAAACATTGATTGAGGCCGGGCTGGACTTTATTAAAGACGATGAGCTCATGGGAGATTCACCCCATTCCCCTTTCAAAGACCGGGTGCAAGCGGTGATGGACGTCATCAACCGCCATGCTGATAAAACCGGAAAAAAGCCCATGTTCGCGTTTAATTTAAGTGGAGATATTGACGACATGTTGCGCCGCCATGATGAAATACTGGAAGCAGGGGGCACCTGCGTCATGTTGAGTCTCAACTGGGTTGGCCTGAGCGGGGTGATCAAATTGCGAAAACATGCACAACTTCCTATTCACGGCCACCGGAATGGGTGGGGCATGCTTACCCGTGCCGAAGCCCTGGGTATGGAATTTAAAGCCTATCACAAGGTAAATAGTTTGGCCGGGGTAGACCATTTGCATACCAATGGCATTCGCAATAAATTCTGCGAAATAGATGAATCGGTGGTTACTTCCATAAAGGCATGTTTGCAGCCCCAAAAAGGAGGGTATTCCGTTATGCCCGTAGTATCGTCAGGGCAGTGGGCCGAGCAGGCTTTGGACACTTATAAGGCCGTACAAAGTACCGACCTGATGTACCTCTGCGGAGGGGGCATTACGGGGCATCCCGGCGGACTGGCTTCCGGAGTGCGCAGTATTCAGCTGGCCTGGGAAGGAGCAGTACAGGGAAAAAGTATTTATGATATGGCCCCGCAACATACTGAATTACAGGAGGCTATTGACTTTTATAAGAAATAATGAGAAACATAACGTCATTGCGAGCCGAACACAGAGAGGCGTGGCAATCCCTTACTTTTGAAGAAGATATACCTTTGAGGTGGGAGATTGCCACGCCTCGTTTCTCTCGGCTCGCAATGACGTTCAATACCTTTAACTGCTAAATTATGGGCAGCAAAAACCTTTTTCTTACCTATTATGGAGATGACTTTACAGGCTCTGCCGATGTGATGGAAGCACTGGCATTGAATGGAGTTTCTACTGCTTTGTTTTTGGCACCTCCTACCGCTGAGGAAGTAGTGAATTTTCGTCTTAAAAACCCCATTGGTGAACATGCAGACGCTTCTTTGCAGGCATTGGGTGTAGCAGGTATCAGCCGCAGCCTTACGCCGGTGCAGATGGACGAAGAATTGCCCCATATTTTCAAAACAATCAGCGAAATTCCTGCTGAATTTTTTCATTACAAAACCTGCTCCACCTTTGACTCATCGCCTCACATTGGCAACATTGGCCATGCCATTGACTTGGCTTTTGAGTTTTTTCCCTGTAATTATATTCCCTTGCTTATTGGAGCACCTTCCCTCAATCGGTTTACCGCGTTTGGTAATTTATTCGCCAGGGTAGATGATGTTACTTATCGCATTGATAGGCACCCCACCATGTCAAAACATCCGGTTACGCCCATGACTGAAAGTGACATTCGGCTACACCTGGCAAAACAAACCTACCGACATACCAAGTTGATGGATATTTTTGCATTGGAGCTGGAGGAAGTGGAAAGAAATGAAAAGTTTCATCAATTGCATGACGAGTCGGGAGAGTATATTTTATTTGATGTACTGAATGACCAGCACTTGCTTGCTGCTGGACAGCTTATCATTTCTCACAAATATGAAACTACCCAAATGCTGGTAGGCTCCTCGGGCATAGAATACGCTCTTTGCAGTTATCTCCAACATATCGGGCAATTGAAAAAACCGCCTCCTCCACTTTCGCCGGGTAAAGCCGGACAAATGATCTCCATTACCGGCAGTGCTGCGCCTTCTACCCACAATCAGATTGAATGGGCCATACAAAATGGCTTTGAGGGCATACGTATGAAAACCGAGGCGATTGTACACCCCGACCAAAAAGCAGCCGAAGTACAACGGATTGAAACCAAAGCTTTGCAAGCCCTGGGTACAGGAAAAAGTATTGTGATCTATTCTACATTGGGTGCAGATGACCCGGCTATTGAACGCACCAGACAGGTTATGAAAACCTTAAAATTAAAACAAACTTCCAGTGAATTATTGGCCGGAACACAGGGTGAAATTCTTAAAAGTTTATTGGGCCAAACAGACGTCAGGCGGGTAGCCGTGGCTGGAGGCGATACATCCGGGTATGTGGCTCGTGCATTGGATATTTATGCACTGGAAACCCTCATGCCCATTGCCCCGGGCGCGCCCCTGTGTACTGCCCACGCCAAAAACCCAACCTTTGACGGATTGCAAATCGCACTGAAAGGAGGGCAAAACGGGAAGCCTGATTATTTTAATTCTATTTTACATGGAAAGGAAGGGTGAAAATGAAATATATTCTGGTTTCTGGCTACTGGATTCTAGCAACCAGCATCCAGTACCTGGAACCAGCATTATCACAAATAATTGAACAAACTAAATAAAACCAACAATGAAAAAAGTAACACTTATGGGCGCGGGCGGTAAAATGGGCATGCGTACCACCGCTAATCTAAGAAACAATCCCGCGTATGAAATGTCTTATGTTGAAATCAATCCACAGGGTGTGGAAAGACTGAAAGATAAGGGCATTGAAGTTTCAAATGCAGATGAAGTACTTGCTGATACGGATATTGTTATTCTTGGCGTACCAGACGTTGCCATCAAAAAAGTAGCGGAAGTGGTTGTACCAAAACTCAAACCTGGTGCGATGGCTGTTACCCTTGACCCTGCTGCCCCATGTGCCGGGCACCTGCCGGAAAGAGAAGACGTTACCTACTTTGCCGCCCACCCTTCCCATCCATCGGTTTTCAATTGGGAACCCAACGAAAAAGCCCATTACGATTACTTTGGGGGCATAGCTGCCAAACAAACCATCGTGTGTGCCCTCATTCAGGGACCGGAAGAAGACTATGCCGTGGGTGAAGCACTGGCCCGGGCCATGTATGCCCCTGTAACCCGCGCACACCGGATTACCATTGAACAAATGGGTATTTTGGAACCTGCCCTGTCCGAAACTTTCGCAGCAGCTGTGGTTACCATTTTGAAAGAAGGAGTAGACACGGCAGTAGCCAAAGGTGTACCCAAAGAAGCGGCTTATGACTTCTTTCTTGGGCATATCAATATTGAGTTGGCACTTTTGTTTAATCAGTTGCCAGGCGGTGTATTTTCCGACGCGGCCAAAAAAGCCATTGATTACGGCATCCCCCGCATTTTCAAAGACGACTGGAAAGATATTTTTGAATGGGAAAATGTAATGGACCAGATAAAGGCGATAACCTAAAGGTTTCGCCTCTCAATTTAGGCATTCTCAATAAAACTAATAGAATCAGGTTATTTTATCACCCCATTTCTGTACAAATCCAACGCCTGGTTTAATATTAATTCAATGATTGAGATGGGCTAATCATCATTTGGGTTTACCCTGAAAATTTTCATGGGGACGTGGCTTCAGGTTTCCAGGGTGGGGTGGTCAAGGTGTTTTACTTCTACCATGAGCAAGTACGGCTCTTTTGTTTTATTATCTACCCTGAGGTAGCAAAACATTTTTTTGGTAACAGAAGCAGGGCATGCCCCATTTTATGGTTTCTGTGATATGGCTGTCATACTTCATAATGATATCCCTCAGGGTCAGCAGGCAGCTTTTATTGGGTTCTTCTTTGTGGAGGTAGTAGTTCTCGGGTTTTAGTATCATGCAGGCGCCCCACTGGCTGTGTACGGCTATTTTTTTGATATTCAGCAGTGTTTCTGAAAAAAGGATTATGCTCAATTTTGTCGGAATTGCCAACCTTACATTTTTACTCAAAAGCCAGAATGTTTCCCTGGATTTCTTATCCGGGTAAATGATAGAAACCAATAACTACATTTGCGATTGTTGTTATCAGGATTAATCTTTACTGTATCTATTTAAAAGGTAAGTGTACGAAAAGATATTTTTATGATCATCATCGTTATGGGGCTGCCCGGAACGGGGAAAACATATTTTGCTGAACACCTGGCTGCTCATATCCATGCCACGCACATCAGCAGTGATAAAACCCGCAATCAGTTACAAAAGCGGGGTACGTACGCACCGGAAGATAAAAACCAGGTATACCAGGCCATGCTGGAGCGTGCCAAAGACGTATTGGAAAAAGGGGAAGATGTTATCATGGATGCTACATACAACAAAAAAGCCCATCGTGATGCGGTAATGGCTTTGGGGCAGAAGTTAAACATCCCTGTCCGTATTATCCAGCTTACCGCTGATGAAAAAACCGTAGCAGAACGCACCGGCCGGGAAAGGGAAGACAGCGAAGCTGATTTTGAGGTGTATAAAATCATCAAACAATCTTTTGAACTGCTGGAAGGGCCTTTTTTGCAGTTGGATTCCAGTAAGTCAAATATTGACGATATGCTGGAAAAAGCACAACATTATCTTTCTTCACCAATGTAAGACATGAATTGTTTACCTATATTCAGTATTTTAACAGTAGGGCGACTCAATAGCAGAGAAATGAAAAAATCATCCCGATTAAAGCTTGAAGTTCACAAAACTAACCCTTATAATCCTGACTTTATAGCCAAAATTAAAGAAAGCAGAAAGCAAATTAGAGTAGGGAAAACGGTAAAAATTGAGTTGGATAATATTTATAAGGATTAGTAAATATGCAGCACGAACAAATTCAATCACTAATAGAAAAAAAACATTTTCCTGACAATAAAACTGATAGTCTGGCATTTAAAACGGAGTTTATCCAAACCCATATTTCGTATGTAATTCTTACAGAAAAGTACGCTTACAAAATAAAAAAGCCGTTGAATACTTCCTTTCTGGATTTTTCTTCCCTGGAGCAGCGAAAGTATTATTGTGAACGGGAACTGCAACTCAACCGACGGCTGGCGGCCGAGATGTACCTGGAAGTATTGCCCATCAAAGAAAAAGACGGTGAATTTTATATCAGCCAGGAAGAAGGGGAAATAGTAGATTATGCACTGAAAATGCAGCGGATGGACAACAGCCGGGAAATGGACGAGTTGCTGAAAAAAGGGGAAGTAACCGAAACGCATATTGAGAAAATTGCACAAAAGATTGCCCATTTCCATCAGGAAATTGAGGTAATTGACAAGCCTTTTAGCCTGGAAGCTTACAAAAACCGCTTCAATGCCATCAACGAACAAAGGGAGTTTGTTGAAAACAACCTTGAACCTGGGTATGCCCGTTACATGGATGAAGCCATTGCCTATTCAGATGATTTTTTACAGGAAAACCAAAAATTACTGAAAGCACGGCACGAACAAGGCATGATAAAAGATGGGCACGGCGACCTTCACAGTAAAAATATTTTTCTGTATGATGACCCTATCATTTTTGACTGTATTGAGTTTAACGACCGCTACCGCCACCTGGATGTGCTCAACGAAATTGCCTTTTTCTGCATGGATTTGGAAGCCTACAAAGCAAATGCATTGAGTGATTATTTCTATCAAAAATACTCGACATTAATACCAGAAAGCAACTTTTCAGAACAAGACCGCTTCAATTTGTTCACTTACTACAAGTGCTTCCGTGCCAACGTACGCGCCAAAGTAACCGCCATGGCCGTGCCTGATATTAAAGATGAAAATAAACGGAAAGAAAAAACTGAAGAAGTGAAGATGTATTTGGAGTTGATGCAGGGGTACTTTTCATGATTAGAAGACTGTATGTATTGTCTTATTGAAAAAATTATGCCTTCCAAGCTTGCTATTCAGTGCTAAATCATGTTGAATGTCTAGGGCAGCCCATTTTATAAGCACCATTAATAATTATGTTTGAATAATTTTCCTGATTTCCTGGGCTACTTCAAGGTCATTGAAATCATGATTATTTTCAAATTTATGCTTTTTACTTTCAAGTAAAGCTTTGACTTCTTTGCCAGGCATCCAATGAAGAAGATCTTCTTTTATTAATTCATCAAAAAAATCTGATAGTCTTTGTTCAATTTTGGAGGTCTGGGATTTGACTTTTGAAAGTTCAATCTTGGCTTCCTTAAGTTTTGTTTCATAGTCCTCTACCTTTTTATCAAAATAAATTGGTTTAAGTTGGGATCTATAAAAAGTTTTACTCCAACTCTCACAAAGCCTGTCTTTTTCACCCTTCAGAATATTAATATATTTATCCTTAGTAAGGGATTCATTTGAAGCTTTCCAATAAACGAGTAACTCTTCTAGTAAGTATAGATTCTCAATTTCCCAGCAATTGAAGTAATAAATATTAGGTTTATCAGAGTGAGGGATATAAAATTCTGTCTGATTTTTTAACAGAATAATAACCTCCTCAAGATCACTATCTCCAAATAAATAATTTTGAAATTTTGATTCCATAGTTAGCCAAACATCACCATCAATAACTCCATTGTGATAATGAGTTTTATCGACATTTACTATATTTTCTATGGTTTCTAAAATCTTACCATGCTCTTTAACTTGACCACTACTGCCAATATGAACAACATTTGGTTTGTTTTGGGGATGGAAGAATTTCAGATAAAAGTCTCTATGCTTGGCACCTTGCTTTCCGGTATTTTCTATAAATAGATTCGGCTTTTTTGAAATCATCAAAGGGCTGAATCTTACACCATTATTTTGCAGTGCATTGATAAAATCAATATCCTGTTCAGAATTGTAAATTTGCTTATCTTCAAATACGATGAGATTTACTGACTCATCAAGGCTTGCTAATTCTTCTATCAGGACTGTATTGTGAGTAGAAAGCATAATACAAGTTTCAGGAAGCTCATTAGATAAAGTGCAAATTTCAGACACCAGCTTCCTGATCATGTCATCATGCATGTAAACTTCGGGTTCGTCAATAATAATTAGATCAGGTTTTGTTTCTTTCGCAGTATTGATGCTTACAATTAAATTGAAAAGATTTTTTTCTCCATCGCTCAGGGTGTCAAAAGCGATTTCATTATCGCCGTCTTCCAGAATTGATATAAACCTAAATCGATTCTGTTCGTCGATCGTTTGAATTTTAACATTTTTAATAACATGCTCCCAGTAACTTTTTAATTTACTGGTCAAGTTCTTTTCAAATTTTTTTAATTTATCATTAAGAATCGTGATCTCTTTATTTATAAAATCCTGAATTACATCTTTATACTTAGAGTCTATATCATTAGAAATATCTTCTATCAAAGGATAATAAATTGAGGAATCTGAACCCTGTATATTTTCAGAGGTCTTAATTGGAATTATTTTTTCTTTATTTAATTTCTCAAAGACGAAAGATGTGGTAACTTCTTCAATATTTGCCCCGGTCTTTATCCTATGAGCCTTAAAATTTTTTGAATTTCTAACATTATGATGTCTTCTAATTGTTAATGGTGTGCTTTCAAAGAAACTGTTATTTTGAAGGCAATAATTTATTTGACCTCTCAAGCCCATATAATCATCATTTTCTGGTACATCAATCTTAAGCTCTCCTTTTTGCTCAACGAGTTCAAATAGACACATGCTTTCCAACTTATTTAAAGTTTTTGGCCTCTTTTCTGGAGGATATTCATCATATTCTTTTTTTATTTTTTCATATATTGGTTTAATGTAATTCTTTTCAAAATAATATTGAACTCTCCTTCGCTCTAAGTTTGATTGAGGAAACCTTCCTGTAAGAATTAAATTCAACCAAATTAGTAAGTGCAGATTTCCCACTTCCGTTTCTTCCAACAAGTAAATTGATGCCTTTTTTAATTTCTAAGTTTTTTTCATCTTTTAACCGCAATCCAGCATAGCCTTCTAAGTGAGTTATTTTCAGAGCAGTATTATCTTTCATCATTGAGTTGTGTTTTCGTGAATCATAGTTTTTTCAAATGCAGCTTATTGTTTAACCACACAATTTCCTGCTCCTGGCTACCTGCCACAGCAATGCAATAGTCGTCCCACGCATAAGTATACAGGTGCCATTTGATTTGGGCAAAAACCGCGTAAGGTCCATACAACTTAATCTGTTTCGCCTGTGTAAGCCCGGCATTTCCCACAGCCTTGAGCACGGCTTCTTTTTTGGTCCAGACTTCATAAAAGCGGGATGGGGATTCATCAATATACAATAGTTCTTCCCGGTTGAAATAGTTTTTTAGCTGATAGTTTTCCTGTGGAACTACCTGCTCAATATCAACCCCCACTTTTACATCCGAAGAAATAGCGCACACAGCCCGCTCTTCCGTATGGCTGATGTTGAAATCCGGGCCATTTTTGAAAAAAGGCTTTTTCTGATGGGGAAATTGGATGTCGCTGAGTTTTACATTTTCCATTCCAAGTTGTTGCAGCCCGTTCATTAACAAAGCATAGCCGGCGAGGGAAGCATTAAAAGCATTTTTCAGTTTTATTTTACCCAGGGCTTTTTGTTTTTGTACCGGAAGCATTTTTAAGACATCCTGTGCTGTAGATTTTATAAAATTATCTGATATTTTTGTGCTGAACAGATAAATCATTTTTTGAGTATTTTCCCGGTATTGATGGAGACACATTCTGAAGAAAATTTATTGCCCCCCGGTCCGTCCGAACCTTATGACCTGGACCTTTCTGACCATATTCTCTCAGAAATCCATGAAAATATACGTGAATTCGGGGAAATTTATAAAATTTATTCTCCATTTCGAAAAACAAACACCTACGTTATTACCCACGCGGATTACATACAGCATGTGCTGGTAAAAAATAACCGCAACTATACCAAAGGCGTAGGCATTGAGCAGGTAAAGCTCCTGCTCGGGAATGGCATTTTTACCAGCGAAGGTGATTACTGGCGCAGCCAAAGGCGGCTGATTCAACCGGCTTTTCATAGAAACGTTATTGTTGAGTTTTCATCCAAAATGGTTACGCTAAATACCAGGCTGTTGGAAAAATGGCATCAGTGGGCTTTGCAAAATAAGCCTGTCAACATTACGGATGAAACCAGCAAAGTTACCCTACAAACTGTGCTGGACTGCCTTTTCAGTCTAGACCTGAAAGACACGGTAGCACAAACCGGAAAAAACCCGTTTGACTTACTTACTGAAAACTACAAACGCGACCTGGTATTCGCGCTTTCTTTTAAAAAGCTGGGAGCGCTGGTAAAAGCATACCGAAGTAAAAGAATAGCAGAAGACCGCATTGAGTATGATTTTCTATCTATGATAATGGAAAGCCGGAACAAAGACACGGGAGAACCCATGACAGAAAAGGAAGTGGTAGAGGAAGCACTGACTTTGGTAGTGGCCGGGCATGAAACCACAGCGTCTGTTCTCAATTTTTTATGGTGGCAGGTAGCTACCCATCCGGCAGTGGCTGAAAAGCTGTACGAAGAGTCTTCAAAAATTGAAAAAGAAGTGCCCGGTTTTGAGGATATTCCGAATTTGCCTTATACGCGGCAGATAATCAACGAGGTGATGCGCCTGTACCCTCCGGGGTGGTTGCTTTCCCGCCGCGCTATAAATGAAGACCAACTTGGGCCGTATAAAGTGAGCCCCAAAACCGATATTTTTATTCCAATATATTTCCTGCACCGGAACGCCAACTACTGGCAGCAGCCCGATACATTTGACCCGGACAGGTTTTACAAAACGGATAATAACCCCCTGCATAAATATGCGTATATACCTTTTGCAACCGGCCCCAGGCAGTGTATAGGCGATTATTTTTCTATTGTAGAAATGGTGTTGCATGTGGCTGCCGTAGCCAAATATTTTCGCCTGAAGCTTTGCTGCAACGACCCTGTGGAACTGGAAGCCCATGTTAATTTGCGCACAAAAAAAGATTTACAATTTGCCCTTGAGTTACGTTCATCATGAAAGAAATTCTGGAATACAACACCCTCACCGAAGTTTTATTAGACAAAGCACACTCACAAAAAGGACTTACTCACGTAGCCGGAGAGGATAACCAAACTTACATCGCTTACTCTGACCAACTGAAAAGAGGGTTGGGGCTACTCCATCATTTGCAGGAAAAAGGCATGCGGCCTGGCTCTTTTCTGATACTGATTCCCGATTCCCCTGTGCAGTTTGTTGACGCTTTCTGGGCAGGTGTGCTGGGAGGTATCGTGCCTGTTCCCCTTTCTTATGGCATTAGCGATGAACACCGTTGGAAATTGCTGCGGGTGTTCGAATTACTGGACGATGCTTACGTAATTGTTTCTTCTGATAATTTACAGCGATTACGGGTATTTTCAGAAAAAAATGAATGCACCGACCGTTATGAATCATTGGCAGCACGGGCTATTTTGATTGATGAAATTGACAATTTATCAAAAGAAGGAAAAGTACACACTGCCCAGCCAGACGACCTGGCCTTTATGCAGTTTTCATCCGGTTCTACTTCAGCGCCCAAAGGGGTAATGCTCACCCATCAAAATTTGTTGAATAATATTTATGGCATCACCCATTCTTCTGGCTGGGTAGCAGAAGACGTATCCGTCAGCTGGATGCCCCTGACCCATGACATGGGGCTGATCGGTTTCCATCTGTCTCCTTTGTGCCTGGATAATAATCAACTTTTATTGCCTACAGAGGTTTTTGTGCGTCGTCCGCTGCTGTGGATGCAGCTAATTCATGAACAGAAAGCTACAGTTACCAGCTCGCCCAATTTTGGCTTTGCCCACTTTCTAAGGGCATATTCACCAGAAAAGGTAGAAGGCTGGGACTTGTCAAATCTAAAAATTGCCTTCAATGGGGCTGAACCTATTGATATGCACCTTTGCCGCGCGTTTATTGAAACCATGGCAGCCCATCAATTTCCTGCTGAGGCAATGCAAACGGTATATGGTTTGGCAGAAGCTTCACTTGCAGTAGCTATTCCCACACAGGGCCAGCCTCCTGCTTCAGTCTGCGTAAAACGTTCAAATTTGGGCATGGGTGAAGCAGTAGTTTTTGCTGCTGAAAATGAGGAAAATATTGTGGAATTTGCCGTTGTAGGCTTTCCGTTAGCCAATAGTGATTTTAAGATCCTGGACGAGCAGGGCAATGAACTGCCGGAACATACGATTGGTTTAATCCATATCAAGGGAAAAAATGTTACGCAAGGATACTATAAATTGCCGGAATTGAACAAACAGGTTTTTACCCTCCCCGGTTGGTTGAATACCGGCGATCTGGGTTTTATCCACAAAGAGCAACTGGTGATTACCGGAAGGCAGAAAGAGATCATTTTTGTGAACGGCCAAAACTATTATCCCCACGACCTGGAAGAGGTTGTGCAACGGAACACTTCCATAGATACAGGGAAAATTGCTTTTGCGCCCATCAAAAAGGACAAAGAAAGCCAGACCGAATGGATTGCTGCTTTAGTGGTACATAAAGGAAAAGTTGCTTCTTTTGTAGAAGTGCACCACGAAATACGCAGGCTGATAAATGAGCAGTTGGGCATTGATGTGCAGGTGATTGTGCCCATCCGTCAAATGCCTAAAACCACCAGTGGGAAAATACAGCGGCTGAAACTGGCCAATGCCTATATGGATGGTCAATTTAATGAAGTACTTGGCGAACTTGAAGCATTATTACAAGTTCCATCGGTAGAACCAGCAAATACATCCACCAATGCTGTAGAACAAAAATTGCTGGCTATTTGTAATGAACTCATTTCCGACAAACAAATTTCTACGGAAGATAACCTGTTTGAAATTGGCACCAACTCCCTTACCCTGGCACAAATACATGAGCGCATTGATGAACATTATCCCGACTTACTAGATATTACCGATTTTTTTGATTATCCAACGGTTGGGTCATTGGCAGGGTATTTAAATGGAAAGCTGGCTCAGGCGTAAACTGACTTCTTTAACCCAAACCCATGGTCTGTGGCACACAGAACAGTTTATGGACTGAGCGTCACAGTCTATGGATGAGGAAGCTGGCTCAGGCATAAACAGACTTCTTCAATTTCCAACGCCGATGGCTCCAAAGCCAGGCAGGCGGGTTGTCTTTTATCAGTTGCTCAGTTTTCTGAATGTAAATATCCAGGATTTTGGAAGCATCTTTACTGTAAGGCGGTTCGGCGATTTTCTCTACAGAAACTTCGTAGTAGCCCCTTTTTACCCGTCTAAGCCCCAGGAAAAGCACAGGGTATTTGGTCATTTTTGCCAGCATTTCAGGGCCTTTCAAAAAAGCGGTATCCTGGTTCAGAAATTTTGCCCAGCGCTTTTCCGCGTGCTGCATGGGCGATTGGTCTGCCACCATGCCAATAGCCCGCCGCTGGCTTCTTCTCTGGCTGAGTGCTTTCATAATGTCGGCACGGGGAATGGGCTGCCCGCCAAAGCGGGATCGCAACTTGTACATCAGTTTATTAAAGAATGGGTTTGCCAAAGGGGCAAATACCCCGTCAATAGGGTAGGGGAGTTGGAGGCAACCACTCAACAGCAACCATTCCCAGTTACCGGTATGTGTTGTCAATACGATAATAGATTGCTTATTGTCGTAATATGCCTGGGCGATTTCAATGTTTTTGTATTGTACCCTTTTTTGCAAAGCTTCCGGTGAAATGGTCATGGCTTTCATGGTTTCCACCACAATATCGGCCAGGTTTTGGTAAAAAGCTTTGGCTGTTTTTTTGATTTCCTTTTCTGACGCTTCAAGGAAACTGTTTTTCAGGTTCATCTTCACCACGTCTTTCCTGTAGCTGATAACTCTGTATGCGACGAAAGCTAGCACATCAGAAAGAATATATAAAACAGAAAGTGGTAAGTAGGAGAGTAATTTGAAGAAAATCATTGTATCTGCTAACCAAAAATTATTTACTTTGTTCTCAGGCAAATATAAACCAAAAACCCAATCATGACCACCTGCTATCAAAGAATCGCTGTTCTCTGTTTTATCGTTTTTCTTTTACCCCTTTCTCTTTTTTCACAAATTCTGAAAATATCAGAAGATGGGCGACATATTGTAAAAGAAGACGGCTCTCCATTTTTTTACCTGGGCGACACCGCCTGGGAATTGTTTCACCGACTTGACAGGGAAGAAGCTACCCGCTATCTGGAAAACCGGGCCGATAAAGGCTTTACAGTCATTCAGGCAGTGGTATTGGCCGAACTGGACGGACTGAACACGCCCAACCCTTACGGTAACCAACCTTTGGAAAATAATGACCCGACAAAGCCCAATGAAGCCTATTTTGAGCATGTAGATTTTATCGTAAACAAAGCCGAAGAACTGGGCCTCATAATTGGTATGTTGCCCACCTGGGGTGATAAATTCAACAAAAAGTGGGGCGTAGGCCCGGAAGTTTTTACGGTAGAAAATGCGGAAGTTTTCGGTGAGTTTTTAGGAAAAAGATACCAAAACAAACCCATCATCTGGATACTGGGGGGCGACCGCAACCCTGCCGATGCAGAAGACCAGTCCATCACCCGTGCCATGGCAAAAGGAGTAAAGAGGGGGGATGCAGGGAAACATCTGGTAACTTATCATCCCCAGGGCGGTAGCCAGTCGGCCACCTGGTTTCATGAAGACGATTGGCTTGATTTCAACATGTTCCAGTCGGGTCATGGGAAGCCTGCCAACCCGAATTATGAAATGACTACCCAAACCTACAAAAGAAGCCCTGTCAAGCCCGTAATGGACGCGGAACCCTGCTACGAAGACCATCCCATCAACTGGAAAGCCGCCAATGGGTGGTTTGATGAGTTTGATTCCAGAAGGGCGGGTTATTGGTCTATGCTGGCCGGGGCATGTGGGCATACGTATGGTAACCACAACATCTGGCAAATGTGGCAGCCGGGGCGGGACCCGATTTCTGTAGCGCGCACGCCCTGGTACCAGGCTTTGGATTATCCCGGGGCATTTCAGGCCGGATACATGCGAAAGGTTTTTTCTTCCCGGCCCTGGCAAAAACTGCTTCCGGCAGACGAAATATTGTCAGATGCTCCTAATATTGGTGCAAAAACTACCAAAGCCACCCTGGCTTCTGATGTCAGCTTCCTGCTGGTGTATACCCCTTTTGGTAGCAATTTTAGTGTAGATTTAAGCAAGATGGACGCAGCCAATTTACAATGTTGGTGGTACAACCCACGCAATCATTCCAGCATTCATATCAAAGACATGCAAAACCCGAAGAAGGTACAAGCGTTTGACCCTCCGGCCGACGAAGAAGCTGGAAATGACTGGGTATTGGTGGTAGATGATGCTGCCATGAATTTTCCTTCTCCCGCTCAATAAACAGGTAAAGTTATGAGCCATACTAAAGCAGTTCCTTTTGGTAATAATGTGTTGTTGTATGGAAAAGAGGCACCATTGCCTAAGCAGCATCGTTTGCAAGCTGGCCCTTTGAACATACTGTACGAAGAAGGCAACCTTCGCTACATTCGTTGGGGAGGCGTGGAAGTTTTACGCATGATTTACTCGGCAGTGCGTGATCACAATTGGGGAACAGTGGCTCCTCAAATTTCCAATGAAAAAGTTTTAATAGGTGAAAACACTTTTTCCATCAGTTACGATTGCACCTATCAGGAAGGAGATATTCACTTTTTTGCCAAATATGAAATCACTGGCAATGAAGATGGGAAAATTGTTTTTTCCATGAATGGGGAAGCCCTTTCTGCGTTCCAAAGAAACCGCATTGGCTTTTGCGTATTGCATCCTGCCTCAGCAGCCGGATGGTACTGCCGGGTAATTACGCCCGATGGGGAAGAGAAAACAGGTAAATTCCCGAAATACATCAGTCCGCACCAGCCTTTTAAAGACATCAGGAAATTCGTCTGGGAAGTAGGTGAAAATACCATTGCTCAATTAGATTTTGAAGGCGATGTTTTTGAAATGGAAGATCAGCGCAACTGGACCGATGCCTCTTACAAAACCTACTGCACGCCCTTAGCCTTGCCTTTTCCGGTGCAGTTGCAAAAAAGCGATAAAGTACAGCAAAAAATAACCCTGAGCCTGTCGGGTGAATTGCAGGAAAGTTCTGAGGATGATAAAAGTTTAGAATTTGTAATACCTGAAAACCCGGGACAATTTATTGAAATGCCGAAGTTGGGCGTATCAAAATCCAGTGAAGCCAAAGAACTATCAACGGGGGAAATTGCTTTGCTGCAAAAAGCAGGGTTTTCTCATTACCGGGTAGATGTAAAGTTTGAGGCAAGCAATTGGAAACAAGAATTTCTGGCATCTTTGGGAGAAGCTGAAAAGCTTGATTTGCCGTTGGAGTTGGCCTTGCATTTTCAGGAGGATATTGAAGAGGATTTGGAAGAATTTTTGGCGGTTTGTGATGAGTGGCAGCCTGGCATAGGAAGTCGGCTTACCGAGCCGACCTACAAATATATTTTACTATTCCAAAACGGTGCTAAATCAACACCTGGAGCATTCATAAATGCCGTAATGCCCGCTTTAAGAAAAGCTTTTCCTAATACAATGATTGGGGCAGGTACTGACTATTTTTTTACGGAGCTTAACCGGGAAAGACCTCCAACCCAGGGGGTTGACTTTCTTACGTATTCTGTCAATCCACAAGTACATCAGTTTGACAATGCATCGTTAGTGGAAACTCTGGAAGTTCAGGGAACTACTGTAATAAGTACCCGTCAGTTTGCTGATGGGTTGCCCATTCATGTATCTCCCGTAACCCTGAAAATGCGGAACAACCCCAATGCAACAGGAGCTGCACCAGCGGTACCAAAAGGGGCGTTGCCTCCGCAGGTTGATGTACGCCAAATGTCGCTTTTCGGGGCTATGTGGACATTGGGCAGCATCAAATACCTGGCCGAAGCGGGGGCAAAGACTGCTACTTTCTTTGAAACAGTTGGAATGCGAGGTTTGATGCAAGGAAATCAGCCACCCGCATCCGACCAATTTAAGGCAGTGTCAAATCAAATATTTCCATTGTATTTTGTTTTTCACGAACTGGCAAAGTACCCGGAAACACAAATTATTCCCTCTCAGTGCAGCAAACCACTGGAAGTTGACGGCCTGGTATTACAAAACGATAAAGAACGAATTATTCTTTTAGGAAATATGCAGGCGGAAACTAAAGTTGTAACCATCAAGAATATAAGCGAAAAAACTTTTTTGAAAGGGCTTGATGAACATAATGTAGCCGAGGCAGTTCTACAACTCGAAATTTTTTCAGAAGCCAAATTTACAGCCCTAGAAGTTAATAAAAAGCAGATTGTAATTACACTTAAAGGATATGCTATGGCTTTTATCCGGAGCCATAAAGAATAAATCATGTTTGGTAATATCTATATCATTTATAATAATAATAGATTTTTTCTATTATTAGATAGATATTAAGAATCAGGAAATGCTTGATGGAGGCTATAAAAAACTGTAATTTGGGTCATAACTCAACCAAGTATTTTTTACTCTACTGACAAAAACAAACAATTATTTAACCTTATCAACAAATGGAAAACAACACAAATGGAAATGGCAGTTCATCTTCAAACCACAAAGTTTGGGAAGTTAACGAATCAAGCAAATGTCCGTTCATGGGCGGTGCCCTGAAGTTTACTGCCGGCAGTGGTACATCTAACCGTGACTGGTGGCCAAATCAGTTGAACTTGAAAATCCTGCGCCAACATGCTGACTTATCCGACCCAATGGGTGAGGATTTCAATTATGCCGAAGAATTTAAGAAACTTGACCTGAAGGCTGTGAAGCAAGACCTCTATGAGGTACTAACCACCTCCCAGGACTGGTGGCCTGCCGATTACGGTCATTACGGGCCGTTTATGATCCGGATGGCCTGGCACAGCGCAGGTACCTACCGCATCTCCGATGGCCGTGGTGGGGGAGGCACCGGCAGCCAGCGGTTTGCCCCACTTAATAGCTGGCCTGATAATGCGAACCTTGATAAGGCCCGCCTGCTGCTTTGGCCGGTTAAGCAAAAATATGGTAAGCAAATTTCTTGGGCCGACCTGCTAATCCTTGCCGGTAATAGTGCCCTGGAGTCAATGGGCTTCAAAACGTTTGGCTTCGGTGGCGGGCGTGAGGATGTTTGGGAGCCTGAGGAAGATATCTATTGGGGTTCAGAAGGAGAGTGGATGGGAAACAAAGAACGGTTTTCTGGTAAAGATGAGCTGGAAAACCCGCTTGGTGCTACACACATGGGATTAATTTATGTAAATCCTGAAGGACCCAACGGTAATCCTGATCCCATTGCGGCAGCCCATCACATTCGTGAGACCTTTGGCCGTATGGCAATGAATGATTATGAAACAGTCGCACTAATCGCCGGAGGGCATACTTTTGGCAAAACCCATGGTGCTGCTGATCCGGTTAAGTATGTTGGTGCAGAACCCGAAGGTGCCGGCATTGAAGAACAAGGCCTTGGGTGGAAAAATACTTTCGGCAGCGGAAATGCCGGAGATACCATTACCAGTGGCCTGGAAGGTGCATGGACCGAGACACCAACACAATGGACCAACAACTTCTTCAAGAACCTTTTTGAGTATGAATGGGAGTTGACAAAGAGTCCGGCCGGTGCGCATCAGTGGAGGCCGAAAGACGGGGCAGGTGCCGGTACTGTGCCGGATGCGTACGACCCCTCAAAGAGTCATGCGCCTTTTATGCTTACGACAGACCTCTCTTTGCGGATGGACCCTGCGTATGAAAAAATTTCAAGACACTTCTACGAAAACCCGGATGAGTTCGCAGATGCATTTGCCAGGGCGTGGTACAAACTGACACACCGCGATATGGGGCCGGTTGCGCGCTACCTTGGGCCGGAGGTTCCTGAAGAGGAGTTGATTTGGCAAGATCCTATCCCGGCTGTTACCCATGAACTGATTAACGATCAGGACATTGCCGAACTAAAAGGTAAAATACTAGAATCAGGATTGTCGGTATCTCAACTGGTATCTACGGCCTGGGCATCAGCATCTACATTCCGGGGATCTGATAAACGCGGTGGTGCAAACGGGGCACGCATTCGCCTGGCTCCGCAGAATAACTGGGAAGTCAATAATCCGGGCCAATTGGCAAAAGTGTTGGAGAAGCTTGAAAATATCCGGGAAGCGTTTAACAGCGGGCAGTCTGGCGGGAAGAAGGTTTCGCTTGCCGACCTGATTGTGTTGGGCGGATGCGTAGGCATAGAGCAGGCAGCTAAGAAAGCGGGCCATGAGGTTACCGTGCCCTTCACACCGGGACGAGCTGATGCATCGGAAGAGCAAACTGATGTGGAAGCATTTGAAGCCTTAGAACCAAATGCTGACGGTTTTCGCAACTATTTGAAGAAACAAGATCATATATCGGCATCGGCAGAAGAAATGCTGGTAGACCGGGCGCAGTTGTTGACATTAACACCACCTGAAATGACGGTGCTCGTAGGCGGGATGCGTGTTTTAAATACGAACTTTGACCAGTCTCAACATGGTGTTTTCACCAAACAGCCTGAGGTACTTTCCAACGACTTCTTTGTTAACATTCTTAATATGGGAACGAAGTGGAAGTCAGTTTCAGAGGCCCAGGATGTATTTGAAGGCCGTGACCGTGCGACGGGTGAGCTCAAGTGGACGGGTACCCGTGTTGACCTCATTTTTGGTTCTAACTCTGAGCTTCGGGCCCTTGCCGAAGTATACGCTTGTGAAGATGCGCAAAAGAAGTTTGTGCAGGACTTTGTGGCAGCATGGGCCAAGGTGATGAACCTTGACCGTTTCGATCTGGCCTGATTCGTATCATTTGACAGAACGAAGCAACGGGTTTTATATTTAATTTTAATGTGAAAAGGTGAGCTGGAAACGGCTCACCTTTTTTGTAAAATAACGTGAGTTATGGGTTTAAATAATTGATAATTAGCCTTTTATAAGGGAAAAGGTTACAAAATTTAAGAAATTAGAAGCGCTAACATCTAAAACTTAATTCTGTAACCTATGCTACACGAAGATAAAGAAAATAAACTCATAGAACTATTCATTACCGTGGACGATTTTTGTATTGCTCTGGAAAACTGGAAAAGCCAACATCCAAAGTTTTGTACCTCAGTGACAAACCAACCTTTCATGAGTGATAGCGAAATGCTCACTATCCTGGTTTATTATCAGTATTCAGGTTATAAATGCTTTCAATACTATTATGAGGATTTTGTAGCAACTATTTTGAAGAGTTATTTTCCTCAACAAGTAAGCTACCCACGCTTTGTAGCCCTGATCCCCCGACTTTTGCCTGGGTTGTATCTATTGCTGAAGTGGTGTACTCTGCTGAGCCGACGCAGCAATTGTTATTTTATTGACTCCAAAAAGCTTCCTGTGTGCGATAACCGCCGGATTCATAACCATAAAGTATTTGATGGCTATGCGACTCGGGGTAAGTCCTCCACAGGCTGGTTTTTCGGCTTTAAAATACATTTGGTCATCAATAATTATGGGGAGATTATCAATTTTCTCTTTACAAGGGGCAATGTAGCAGATAATAATCAAGAAGTGCTCCGAGAGTTACTTACTGGCTTGAAAGGCCAGTGCTTTGGGGATAAAGGGTATATAACTAAGCTTTTTGAGGAATTCTATCAGCAAGGACTTCATCTCATTACCAAAGTGCGAAGCAATATGAAAAATCGCCTGATCCCCTTAGCAGACTATCTGAAATTACGCAAACGAGCTGTAATTGAATCGGTCAATGATATACTAACCAGTGTTTTTGATTTAGAACATACCCGGCACAGAAGTCCCATGAATGCATTAGCCCATATGATGGCTTCTCTGATTGCTTATTGTTTTTATCAGGATAAGCCTTCAGTATTTATAGCTCATCAAGAAAAACTATTGATTGCTTAACCCATAATTCACGTTAAAATAAGAATGTTAGTATTATCCTGTCTCCGCTGCTGTCTCACGTTAAACCCATCTTTCATTTTTGCGCTTTGGCCACTGCATCTTTCATCTTTTGCAGCCCTGTTTTGGCTACGGCAAGTGCGTCTTGTTCCCAGTAAGAACGGTTGAAAAGCTCCAGTGATAAAACTTTCTTTCCACCGGCATTTTGTAAATCGCTCAGAATTTGGGAAATGGGTGCAATGCCATCGCCTGGGTACACCCGGTCGGCATCATCCATCTCTTCCCGTGTGGGCGAGGCCGGGTAATCGTTCATGTGGAAAATCTCTATGGTTTGTCCGCTGATAAGTTTAAGCCCTTCACTGGGCGAACCACCTTTGTACAGGTGGTACACATCGGGCAAAATACGGGCTTTGGGGTGGCCACACTCGGCAGCTACAAACAGTACTTGTCCCAGCAGGTGCAGGTTTTGGGAAAATCCCCACACTTCCAACTGGGGCATTACGCCGGTTTGCTCACCAATCTCGAGGATTGCATGGTAGCGTTCGGCAGCTTTCAACAAGTCCAGCCCCGGTTCTTTGGTGGCCCCGGAAGGTGGAGCGGCTATGCGTGGGCAGCCAATTTGTGCCAGCATGTCCATTTCCTGTTTCAGTTGTTCTTTGGCCTGGTTACGGGTAGTTTCATCATCCACTATCCACTGGGCAAAGCCGATGGCATCTTCTATGGTAATGCCCAGGTCATCAATGCGTTTTTTCAAATCACTAAGCGAACCCCCGTTTTTCACATACTCCTGCAAGGGCGGTACCCAGATTTCTACCGAATCGTACCCGGCTTCGGCAGCAATTTCCAGCTCTTTTACGAAACCTGATTTTTGTCCGCGAATGGTGCTTACATTCAGGCAATAGGTAAAGTTATTTTTCTTTGTTTCGGCCTTCGGCGCTTTCGGGCTGCCCACGGTAATATGCGGTAATAAGGAAGCCCCTGTTAACGCACTAATACCACCGAGAGCTTTACGACGGTTAATGGATGTTTTTTTCATGGATGATTTTGTCTGTATTAAAGGTAATTCAATCCACGGCCTTGTGGCACACAGGCCGTATGGAGGTATAGTATTTTTCCGTTCTGTGTACCACAGACCGGGGTTTGGGAACTTAGTTCTTCGCCAGGTAGTGTTTCGGAGGGCAGACCAGGTCACGGGGGCTTCCTAGTCCGCCTCATGTTTGGGCGGACTGAGAAGTCCGCCCTCCAGCACTTATCAGGAATACTGGGGGGCGAGTTCTTCCCTTACTTTTTCCAGTAATTTTTTGGTAGCGATGATGCCTTCTTCTTCAGAAAGGCCGCTTCCTTCGTATTCAATGCCTACATGCCCACGGTATCCTGCATCCAATACGATTTTCATCATGCGGGTGTAGTCGGTTGCTTCAGCATTGCCATTGGCATCAAAGGCATGGGTTTTGGCACTCACCCCTTTGGCGTATGGCATCATTTCTTCTACACCTTTGTACCGGTCATATTCTTCTTTGCAACCATCTTCAGAGCGTTCAATGCAGAAGTTGCCAAAATCGGGCAGGGTACCTACACGGGGGTGGTCAGCCATTTTTATGGTTCCGGCCAGCCATGCACCATTGCTGGATAACCCACCGTGATTTTCTACAATTACATTAATGCCAATACCATCGGTATACTCTGCCAGTTTGCTCAGTCCGTCGGCAGCCAGTTTTTGTTGTTCTTCATAGCTTCCGGCAGAGCGGGCATTTACCCGGATGGAATGGCAGCCCAGGAATTTGGCGGCATCAGCCCATTTGTAGTGGTTTTCTACTGCTTTCATACGGGCTTGTTCGTTGGGGTCGCCCAGTTCACCTTCGTTATCGCACATGATGAGGACGCTTTTTATGCCCTCGCTATCGCAGGTATTTTTTAGTTCGGTTAAATATTGCTGGTCTTTGGCTTTGTCCATGAAGCATTGGTTCACATATTCAACGGCATCTATGCCTAGTTTGCGGGCGTAAGCCGGGAACTCCATGTTCGTGAGCGAACCGTCAAAAATCGCTTTATGTACAGACCATTCAGCCAGGGAAATTTCAAAGAGGGAAGAAGCATTTGCAGCTGGTGTTGTTGCACCTTCTTCTTCTGTATTTTCATTGCTTTTTTCAGAGCCTGATTGGCAGCCCAGGGTGATAAATCCTGCACCCAGCGAGAGCGCTGCTGATTGTTTGATAAATATTCTTCTTTTCATAGTGTTTATTTTAATGATAGCTGGTCAAAGATGAGGGTATAAAGTGAAATAGTCAATGTTTTCTTAATTTTCAATTAAAAGCGTTGCCAAATACGAAAGTAAGAGCAGACATTCTTGTCCGCATAGCCTGACAGAAATATCAGGCGGTACTTTACAGCATTTATTGAAAGAGTCCACCATAAAATTGCTGTTCAGTAAAAATAAGTGTCCGGCACTTACCTCTGAAAACACAAGTAGTACCGGATACTGGGTTCATGTTAAAAACTAACCTCCAGGGTTTCAGTACCTGCGTGCGTAATGGATGACACACCCGTGAAGGTTTGCATATCTTCTGTGCTTGCGCCCACTTTGATGGTGTACTTTCCTTTGGCAAATACTTTGGGTGAAAACGTATTGTCTTTGGCACGAATGGTATAAACCATTTCCCCGCTGTTTTCATTAATAATTTGAACAACAGGAGGAACGTCTAAACCACTTACTTCAACAGTAGGCAAATAGGCCACCGCTTCTTTATCGTAATTATCTTGCTGCTCAATGTTGATGGGCCAGCCGTCGTACGGAGCTGTATTGGGTGCCGTAGGGTCTGTCTGCCGTGCCCAGTTGGCGATTTCAATTTCCCGGCTGTTGGTATTGAACTTCACAATGCCGTAGCCTGCCGCCCGGTCATATAGTTTAGAAGGCTCCAGTCCGGTGTAGTAAGGATTGGCCACGGCCAGTACGGTCATTTTATTGCCAAATCCATCGTGAAAATCGCCAAGGTTTTTGGGCATGCCCGGCTGCTGGTTCATGCCTCCTTTTTGGGGAAACCACCGACGGGGAAAGTAATTTGATACCGAAGGCACACAAATGGCGTAAGGGCCATCTCCCCACTCGTCTACTCCGTACTGAATGGTACTTGCCAGGTGCTGGTCGCCCGCTAGGTGGAAGGCAAAACCTTTGCGGATGGTGCGTACGGCCGCGTCCCTTCCATGCTTGGGCCATCCGTTGGAATCCATGTCCTGTGTAGGGCGGTCATTATCAGGATATACGCCTTTTTCGGTAATGCGCAAGCGTGGCACCACGACATCGCTTACGGCAGAGTCGGGCAACGTGGCTACTGTATTGAAAATGGTTTGGGAAATAAGCACCTTCATCTTTGTTTGTTCAGACCAGTTGCTTACCCAGTCTTCCAAAAAGGTAAGCTGGCGTTCACCAAGCAGTTTAGCTTCCGGTGCCCTGAAATCTTCCGGTTTGTTGTATTGCTGGTTTTCAGGCCAACCATTAATCACCTGGTATTCTTCAGGAAAAATATTAGCCGGAGATGATTTCCATTTGCGGTCTTCAATAATGGCAAAGCTGATGTTGCCGTATTCCATTTCGGTATAGTACACCCCTATGTCCTGCTTGATGGGCGTGGAGTCATATGGGGCCGGAAAGTGGCTGGTTTGGGTGCGCTGCACCATGTTTACCCACTCGGGATCCATTTTATAACCACCACTGTCTTGCCTTTCTTTGGTAGTGCCTTCTTTTTGGGTGGCCTTTCCGCCTTCGCCCCAAATGTTGCCGTGGTATACGTCGTGGTCGTCAGGAATGGCAATGCTGGGGCGGTCTTTGAGCATGTCTTTGTATTCCCATCCGTAGATGTACCATTTGCGGAGGTAATCCAGGGCAGCCTTTTCCAGGGGTTTGGTTTGGATGCCATAGCCGCCCACAGGTTCATAAATCTGGTCGCCTGTAAAAACCAGCATATCGGGCTGGTGCGCCATTACGTGTTTTACCAGTTCGTTATTAGGAAAGCCCAAATCAGAGTTTCCGGTAAATCCGGCTACTACCAGTTCTTCTTTATCTACAGGATCTTTTTGCACGGTTCCGCTGAAATAATGGGCAGTAGGCTCTGCTGTGGTGGCCGACCAATCGTAAGCCAGGCGGTAGGAAACATCTTGCTGGTCATTCCAGTTTTCAATGCGGAAGGTAGCCGTACGGGCAAGCGGGTCAATTTGTGCTTCGCCTGCGATTTCCCAGCTTTCGCCATTCTGGGTTTGCAGAGAAACAGTTTGGGCATCTTCTGAGCCAACCGGAGCCATTTGGGCCGTCAGGTTCAATACACCTTTGCTCAGGGTATATTGAGAAAACAGGATTGGCCCGAAGGTTTGCGCATCGTGCACTGCTACTTTATCGCCCTGGATGTCCCAATTTTTGTACCAGAAGCTGGGTTTGTCAAAACCTGTATTCTTGATTTGCAGGCTTGATTCAAATCCTTCTTCGGGTAGCTTTCGGGGGAAGTCACTGACCAATGCCAGGTTGCCTACCAGGGCAGTGCCTTCATAACTGTCTTTTTCTATTTCTTGCAAGAGGTGGTCTTTCAAATCATAGGCAGACAGTTTTATACTGTATTCTCCATTCGCAGTTGGGTCAATTTTTATCCGTAATGAAATGCCACTTTCCAACATTTCATCAATGACCATTTGGTTGATTGAATCCAGTTCGGCTTTGCCATATTTTCCAATAAAAAGCTGGCCGGAGGTGAGGATGCCGGCATCAATTCCTTTTCCGAAAACGGCACTGCTGCGGTAATCGTCAAACTCCCCTTGCGCGCCAATCCGGTAGCCTGTCCACCCAATTTTACTCAGGGCATCATTATTTTCTACAAACCCTACCTGCACTTTCATTTTCATGTGGGCGGTTGAGTCTTTTAATTGACGGGTAAGCACGTGCAAGTTGCGGTTGTAGTCGCTCACCAGGCATTCCACACGGCCGTTGGCAACCTGCCAGTCTTGCAGGCGGTTGGCCCAAAACTCAGGGCCGATGAAAGTGCGTGAAGTGTTTTCAGGCAGGTTATTAAAAAAAGCTGCTTCTTGCTGAGAAGTACCGCATGCCATGAGTGTGAGAAAACAGGTAAAAAAGAAGAGTGATTTAAGTTGTTGCATTATAATTATGGTTAAGTTATTCCGGTCTGTGTGCCACGAGACCGGGGAATTTAGGTTGTATTTCTTTCTGTGTATTATGCAGTGGGGTGCAGACCAGGGATAAAGTTGCTGCTCAGTTGCTATTTTTTACTTTCTTGAAAAAGATTGATGGCCTTTAAATATTCTTGGGCATTCTTTGGATACAGTCATTCTAACTAATCCGTTCTCTTCCTTGATTTCCAAAATTTTGTAAGTTGGATGAAAAGTTGAATCCCACTGGAATAATTGATAGTACTCCTTCTTTGAGAATACTGAGGAATAAACCAGCTCCTTCATACGCACACTGTCTTTAAATAAGGAGACTATCCCATCATAATTTGATTCATTAAGTGCATTTATGTATTCTTTTACTACTTCAACCTTGTTAACTACTTTGGTAGAATGATGGCAGGAAATCCACAGAAATACAATGGGAACTATCAATAAAACCTTTTTCATGTAAGTTAAACGAGCCACAATATTTGATAAAATGATTTTTAATCTCTCACTTGTGCCAATAGCCTGGAACCAGTAAAAAATTATGCTCATATACTGGCAAGGTGTCTGAATAACAAAAGTTTAAACTTATTCAATTTTCTCTACATACACATAATAGGCTCCGGTTGCGTTTCCATTTTCATCCATCAGCCAGGTTTGTAACCGAGTATCGCCTGCTGGCAAATCTATGGTAAAAAGGGCAGAAGTATCCGATGGGTTTATGGGTATTGACTGTTCACTATTCCCAACCTTAATTTTTACTTCGGTAACAGGTACAGCCACTCCTTTCGGATAGGCATCGCCTCCCTCTACGGGTTCGCCGGGAGGCACGTTTTCTGTCAATTTTGCCTGTGCTTCTTTTGGCCAGCGTTGTACAGTGATTTTATAAGTTCCACCCTGAACCACGTTTACTGCCCAAAAACCATTGTTGTTCTGGTTGAGTCGTACTTGGTTTTGGTTCCATGCCGGGTAGTTATCTTCCGTTGGGTGAAAGTCATGGCAGGTGAGGGTTACCGGGTTTTCAGCTTCACTTCCGATGATGATGCGTTCGTAGGTATGGGCATTTTGAGATACAGATGCCCACCAGTTTTCATACGACTGTTTTAGGCTGTCCACTACTTCAGGGTATTGCTGGCTCACGTCTGTTGTTTGTCCGGGATCGCTTTCCATATCATACAATTCATCCCCGCTCATCAATCGCCAGCGGTTGGTCATGATAGAAGCATTGCGCCATTTTTCCAGGTTTTCCTTCCGCTGGGTATCTGTAATCAGCACCCTTTCAGGCCAGTTTGTATTTTGGTTATTGAATAAAGGAAGCAGGCTTTTCCCGTCAAACTCAATATTTTTCGGCATATCAAACCCGCCCAGTTCTATCAAAGTGGGTAAAACATCAGTATAGGCTGTTATTTCTTCAATATCTTTCCCTCCGGTAAGGTTGCCTTCCGGCCAACGGATGAAAAACGGAACCCTGTGGCCACCCTCGTATGGAGAACCTTTTTTACCCCGCATGCCAGCGTTAAAGCCTTTTACCGGAAACCCTTCTTTGTCAAGGTTTACTCCTGCAGAAGTACCGTTGTCTGTCATAAAAATCAGGATGGTGTTTTCAGTAAGGTTTAATGCCTGTAGTTTTTCTTCCAGCTTCCCCAGGTTTTCGTCAATATTGGAAATCATCCCGTAAAAGTTGGCATTGGGTACCTTTTCATTTCCTTCATACATTTCACGAAAACGGTCGGGCACATGAAACGGACTATGGGGGGCATTGGTGGCAATGTAGCAGAAAAAAGGCTGGTTTTGGTTGTTTTCTATGAACTGCATAGCATTCTCAAACCACACATCCGTACAATAACCATTGAACTTTTCGGGTTTTCCGTTATGAAAATACGTGTCATCAAAATAATCATTGTTCCAGTAGTCAGGTGTTTGTCCTACGCCACCCCCGCCATGAATCAAAACTTCTTCAAATCCCCGGTCTTGTGGGCGAAAAGGGTAGTTGTCGCCCAAGTGCCACTTGCCAAAAATTGCTGTCTCGTAACCATTGCGCCTGGCAATATCAGCCATTGTAGGTTCTCCTTCTTTTAGCAATGAGCGGCCAATGATGGTATGCCACACGCCCACCCGGTTGCAATTCATTCCGGTCATCAGCCCGGCCCGTGTTGGGGCACAGGTTGTGCCTACATGGAAGTTGGTTAGTCGCACACTTTCGGTGTACAGCTTATCCATATTCGGGGTTTGGATCACCGGATTCCCATGGCAGCCCAGGTCACCATACCCCTGGTCGTCGGTCATGATGAGGATGATGTTGGGCTTTTGTGGGGTGTTGGTTTCTTCTGGTTTTTGTTGGTTGCAAGCAGTTAAGACAGTGCAGATAATTACTAAGTTTAGGCAAAAAGCAAGGGGCATAGTGCTAAACCATGGTCTGTGGCTAGTGTTGTGTGTAAAAAAACAATGCCCATCGGTCTGACCGCTCTTGTGCTTCTGAAGATAGCTGTCTGACCGATTTGGTATACAATTGATAAAATGATTTTTTACTGTCCGGTGTGTCACCGTCCAGGGGGCTGTGAATAGGGTAGAGAGTAAAATACTCCCTTGCCCTCTGCGTTCTGCCCTTTGCCTTTCAGCTACTGCCCCAATAACCTCACTTTTTATATTTATCTGTCGTTTGAGCATCTGACTACGCCTCCTCCCACAGTTTATGTACCATGTCCAGGTCTCTTTTCATGGAAGAGAAGGCTTTGTCAGCATCTACATTTTCACGGCCGCCATGCTCAGCCCCGCCGATGGGGTATTCCATGTGCAGGGAAACCGGGACATTGATGCCGTATTGTTTGAGCAGCTTGAAATATTGCTTAAAATCTACCATCCCTTCACCTATGGGCTGGTACTGCACTTTCCATGTGCCATCTATGTTTTCCCACTTAAAATCTTTAAGAGCAATGGAGTTGATGTAGGGGTTGATAAGTTCCAGGTTTTGTGCCCAGCAACGTCCACCTTCAATGGTGCCGTGGCATACGTCGTATTGTGAGCCCATCCATTCATGATCGGCATCAGAGAGTAACTCCCACATATCCCAAATGGCCGCACCTACATAGTGGCCCGAGTGGTTTTGGTAGCCACCTTTCAGGCCAAGCTGCTTGTTCTTTTTGGAAAGTTTTTTGACCTGCGGTTTGTAAATGTCCAGACTTTCTTTAAAACTTCGGTCATCCGGGTATTTGAGCCAGTTGGAACGGTAATGCGTGATGCCTTGTTCACTGGCGGTTTTCAACACGTCCTCGTTCACAGGGTCGTCAGCATTAATCACGGCCGAGGTCATCATGAGGGCTTGCAACCCAGCCTTTTTGATGGCTGCTACGGCTTTGGGTAAATCCCTGGTTGCATTTTCGGGCAGTACATGGCCTTTGGGGCGGACGGTGAGGTCTACCCCGTCAAAACCAATGTCGGCGGCGGCTTTTGCCATGTCTTCATAATCCAGGAATTGCAGGTGTTTGGAGAAGATATGCACAGAAAGTTTTTCATCTGCCTTGCCTGAAAATTTGTTTTGCCAGGATGAAAACCCTGTTAATGGAAGAGCGGCCCCTGCCATAGCAGCAGCACCCACAAAACGGCGACGGGATATTGAATGGTTGGTTTGCATAGTAGGTAATTATGAAATGGTTTTGTAAAACGCTTCTGATTTAGAGGGGAAATTAATACAAAACTTGAAAAGAAAGCAAAAAAATAATCAGGATGAAGGGCATGGGATAGGATGGGCAGGATATTTTCGGGGAAAACTTTGTCAAAACTATCTGCAATAAAAAAGGCGACTCACTGAGCCGCCTGCATTTATAAATATTCTTTAGAAAATGAATTACTCATCCGTAACCGATTCCTGCCGTTCTGTGTTCATGTTGAACATAAGGGTGATGCGGAGGGTTTCGGCCAAAGGGTTTTGTTGGGATTGCCCTGAAGCTCCGGTTTTGGTGGGGGCCACCAGGTAAGCAAAATCAACCCCAAAGACCTGGTATCTCAGGCCAAGGCCGGCGGTGAAATAACGGCGGTCGCCTTTGTGGGAATTTTCATAATAATATCCGGCACGTACGGCAAAAAGGTCATTGTACCAATACTCTGCCCCAAAGGAAATCATAATCTCCTGCATCTCTTCTTTGAAGCCATCTGGTGCATCGGTAAAAGAACCGAACATACCCTGGATTAATCCCCGGTTGGGGTCTTTTCCTCTGGCTATAATTGGGTTACCGCTAGCGTCTGTTGCTATCCTGCCCAAACTATCAATTTCATAGACAGGAGGGGTGGGCACCATCAGTTTATTGAAGTCAAGTGCCAGGGTAATTTTATTGTAAGGGTCAAGATGTGTGGTGAAAGCAGTTCCCAGCCTTAAGTTGGTAGGTAGAAAATCAGCATTTTCTTCATCCAGATAGGTAATTTTTGCTCCAATGTTCGAGATATTCGCTCCCAGCGAAAGGTTGGCATCATTGCCATTGAAAATAAAATCTTTGGTATAATACAGCCCAATATCAGCCGAACCACTGATGCCCGGTTTTACATCATTAAAGCTGGAGGAAGAAGAAGCTCCTGCCAACAGGTTGGAGTGGATAAAGCGTCCGGTAAGCCCGGCGCTGAGCTCTTCGGTAAGGCGCATTGAAAAGGTGGCTGCTAATGAAAACTCCCTCGGGCTTACCAGTTGTAAAGGGTTACCGTTGGCATCGGTAAGTTGAATATCCCCCAAATCAAAATACCGCATGGACAAAGCGAGGGCTTGTTCACGGTTGATTTTTTTGTAAACGGAAAGATAAGAGAGGGACATGTCATTGATTACCTTGGCCAGCCAGGGAGTGTAAGAGAAGGAAACGCCCAGGTCGTCTTCAAGGAAGGCCAGCTTGGCTGCATTCCAGTGCACCGCATTGGCATCAGGGGAAGTGGCCACCCCGGCATCGCCCATGGCCCCGGCACGGGAATCGGGGGTGATTAGCAGAAAAGGAACGCCTGTGGTAATGACCCGGTTGGAAGTATCAGCCCCGAGAAGGACATTAGGATTAGTGTTGGCTTTGTACGTATTTAATGAAGGGTTGTTTTGTCCAAAACCTTCTAGAATTCCGATGAAAAAAACAGCCGAAAGAACTAATGTTTTAATCCAATTAAGCATGAGAGTTATTATAATATAATGCAAATATAATCAATTAATAATTACCAGTTTTCTGTATTTTTCGTTTTTTGCGCCATCCTGTAAGGATTTCACCAAAACTTTTGCCAGATAAATTCCCGGAAGCAATCTGGCACCAGATGTATTGGTGCCATACCAAACCAGGTCATCAATCCGGGCATTACTATTTGTGAATTCAGCAGTGAGCAACTGTACCAATTGGCCTTGTAAGCTAAAAATACTGATATCAACCGTTAAATCGTCACCGGCCCGGTTATGAGCCACACTGAACGTAGTCTGGTCTTCTACAGGGTTGGGATAATTGATGAACTCAGAAATTTGAAGGGAAGCCTCCGAAACCACTGTAAATTCAATATCACTTTTACCTACGTTGTTGTGGGTGTCCCATGCCTTTACTTCCAATCTATAATTTCCTTCAGCTAAATTCAATAATGGGTACATTACTTTTCCTGATTTGTAGGTATCAATGTCGGTAGTGTAAAAGTCATTCAAGCTGAATTCCTGTATTTCTTCTGTATCTTTTATCAATGTAGCCACAATATTTTGTCCCAACCCATTTTGTGAAATACTGATGCCACTTTCATCGCTTAATTTGGCCAGTAACCGGGTATCAGTTCCGGTAATACCTCCATTGGCAAACGACTCATCATCCATAAATAACTCTATATTAGGAGGGATATTATCTGGCATTACATTTTTATTACTGCCTCCAATAACAAGTGTACTCAGGGCACCTCCGGCATCCGGGGATTGATCGGGCTTTTCGCTTTGCCAGGCATACAGGCTTATTTTACCAAAATCTTTCTGATAGGCGATATTTTTGGGTACTACAAATGTCATTGTAAATTGTCCTGCTTGCACTGTGGCCTGCCCTCTGTGGATAACGCTGTTTCGCTGGGCGAATTGCATGGTTGTGCCTTCATTACCCAATGTTTTTGTTTGTACAGGTTTATCGTAAACCGTCACTTCCACGATGCCGTCAAAGTTTGGCGATACAGTTTGACTTTGTTCGTCAATAATATTGCCATAAAGTTTGATTTTGCTGAGGGCTTTGAGAGTATCTGAAAAAGCACCTGATGAAATGTCTTCTATGGAATCAATAACGATTTTTTTCTCAGGATAAGCGAGTTGCATGGAAGGGTCGCCAAGCAAAGAGAAATTACGGTTGACCCGGTCGGCCTTGCTGTTATTTTTGGTAAACCGAAAAATTTCACCCAGGGTAGGGTATTTCCCTGATGATTTATCAAATACTTTTTGGTAAAAGGCTTTGTTGAGCGAAAAATTAGTACTGGAAAATACAGGGCGGGTGGTTGTTACCAACCCAATGGCTCCTCCGTTTTCATTCAGTATCAACTGTTCAGCTCCGGAAACCCGTCGGGGGTCATCGTGTCTTCCGAATTCACAGGTAGCCGTTACAAAGAATGGAAGTTTATGCTTATTTTCCCAACTGTTTATCATTTCCAGATCGAGGATTCTTTCTTCTGCCCACCCCAATTCTCCGCCATGCCCGGTGTAATTGATAAGCAAAGTCCCTTTTTCAATGGCCTCTTCAATACTTTTGTTGACGTCCGGTGCTATTTCCCCGCTGGCTTGTGATTGTTGAGGAAAGGCATCCATGTATATTTTATTTACATTAACTGCTGTGTGGGCCGTATCTACAAACCGGGCCAGAAAGTCGGCATCCTTTTGGTGCCGGTCGCCATCACCGTCATCAGCCACAAAATATACGTTATTTCTCCATTTTCCCAGGCTTTCAGGAGCAGTAGCATAAAGTATGAGTTTGTCAACAATAGTTTCTGCTTC
Organism: Cyclobacteriaceae bacterium; assembly: GCA_965230065.1. Classification (GTDB taxonomy): domain Bacteria; phylum Bacteroidota; class Bacteroidia; order Cytophagales; family Cyclobacteriaceae. The sequence goes on from OZ245942.1 coordinate 4,465,154, forward strand.
CTGTAAGTTTTTCACAGGCAGGCGGCCAACGCCAATTTCCAGTGTGCTTTCCCCTTCCAGGTTTTCAGCCCATTCGCCTTCCTCTGCTTCCAGTAAGCCGTAATAATCGTCAGACGAAAAGCTAAAAATAGGGTCTAAAGAATTACGTGACTCGTAGATGGGCACCAGGTTAGGGTTGTTCTCTACATTGTTTTTGTAGTCGTAAGTGCCTTTGCCAAAAAGGAGCAAATATTTAAGTTTTTCTGGGTTTTGGTCATAAAGGTATTTCACAAAATCACGAATAGCGGTAACATCCTGAGCGCCGGAAGAAAACTCGTTAAAAACCTGTGAAGTTGTGGTGACCAATACATCCATCCCATTATTTTGCTGCCTGAAAGCAGCCAGCCGTTCAGCTTGTGATAGCAAAGATGGAGCTGTAACAATGAGCATTTCCGGAACAGCAGCAGCATGCAGGTTTTGGTTTGGCACCTGGGTTACCACAATGGGTTGCAAAAACTCAGTGTTCCGAAAAGCAATGTATTCATGCAGTTGGTCAGAAGAAGCACTGAAGGTTGCTGTACCATCGGCCAGGGTAAAAGTTTGCTTTTTTGCCTGCAAAGGATCGGTAATATCCCAGATTGCAATGCCCTCTGAAGCATTGGCTAGTGAGAAGGTAGAAACGGGATTATTCAGGCTTGAGAGGGAACGAAAAATTGTTTGAGGCCCCGTCATTGCCAGCTTTCTCTGGCATTTAATAAGCAACCAGTTTAAATGGCCGATGCTACTGCCATTAAATTGTAAATTGACAACGATTTCCTGACTACCGCCCAATGTGTTGCTGTTTGCCGTAAATTGTTTTTGTGCTTCTTTTCCTTTGCGGGTGTACGTGCCTTCTGCAATGGCTTCCATAGGAATTTCCCCAAGTTGATTTCCATTCAGGGCTACGCCAAAGGTGGCTTCATTTTGTGAGCGGTTCAGTACGTCTACAATAACCTCAATGTTTGAATTCTCTTTAATTCCTGGCGCATCAAAGGTGAAATTTTGCGAGAGCCCGGTAGAAAACCTTTCTCCGTACCATTCCCTGCCTGAAATAACAACCTTTTCCAACTCTTCTTCATGTGCCATCAAATCATCAAAAGAAGTAATGCGTGGATAATTCCCTGCTAAGTTTTCTTTTTCAGAAATACGCAGGCCCGGAGCATTACCAATGGTCAGGAAATAATAAACCGTATCTGAATAAAGGTTTTTTTGATAGATGGGCGTACCGTCTGATTGCAATGCCAGCTGGTCGGGTGATTGCCCGTAAAAGAGGATAAAATCCTGTTGGTCAAATGAACCGTCGGCTTCTCCCTGAATAAATATAGCGTTTTCTAGCAGTCCTTTGGGGCGGGGGGCATCGTTGGGCTGGGGCAGCATGCCGCCTCCATTGCCAAAAACGCGGATGTGGCGGGGATCTATGCCGCTAATGTCAATGCCATTCTCTTGAAAAAAAGTATAATCCAGGTGATAAATGCCCTGTTCAGTTACCCCAAGTTTGTACCAGTTACCCTGATTGAGCACAGAATTTTGGGCAAGCGCCATGTTGGCAATCAGGCACAACAGCAAACCGCTGAGCTTTTTGCACAGTAATTTTGAGGGAATACAAGGATGCCTATGATTGCCTAAACTCATCAATTAAGTTTGAAATATGCTATAAAAACGAAAAAAAATTATACTTATTTCAACAGCAGAAAAAAAAATCATAGGCGAAAAAAGGAGACGGTGCTTTATACTGACTCCAGCTCAAAGCTAAAGTTTTCCATAATAACATTGGCCAACAGTTTTTCGCAGGCTGCTTCTACTTTTTCCTGTGCTTCCTGTTCATTATCTGCCTGAAAATGCATGGTGATGTGCTTACCAATGCGTACATCTTCCACATCTTTTAGCCCCAGATTGCCCAACCCCAGTTTTACGGCTTTTCCTTGTGGGTCCAGGATTTCTTTTTTGGGCATAATATCAATTTTTGCAATAAATTCCATGTTAGTTTAGGGTTGCTGGTTTGCTGTTTATAGTTCTGCTCATGTAATTGAAGTGCGAAATTACCACTTTCCTAAGCAATGTAGAACAAGAATGGGGAAAAAGTATGGGGGAGACGGAAGACCGAAGTAAGTTTTACTCCCGTCTTCGGTCTTCGGACTATTACACCTTCCCCTTCGCCTCATTCCAATACCGGTCCATTTCTTCCAACGACATTTTGTGTAATTCCTTGCCATCTTCCTTTGCTTTGGCCTCTAAATATTGAAAACGTTTGATGAATTTGATATTGGTGCGTTCCAGGGCTTCTTCCGGGTTGATATTGGTAAAGCGGGCATAGTTGATGAGTGAAAAAAGAATATCCCCAAATTCATCCGCCATTTTTTCCTGATTTTCTTTTATCAAAGCCTGTGCTTCTTCCTGCTTGAATTCCTGCAATTCTTCTTCCAGTTTTTCCCAGACTTGCTCTTTATTGTCCCAATCGAAGCCTACCCCCCTGGCTTTTTCCTGAATGCGCATGGCTTTGATGAGGGCCGGCAAAGATTTGGGCACACCCCCCAGCACCGATTTGTTTTTATTGCCTTTTTCTTTCAGTTTGATTTGTTCCCAGTTTTGCTTTACAGTTTCCTCATCTTCAGCATCCACATCCCCGTAAATGTGTGGGTGGCGGTGAATGAGTTTATCACAAATTCCGTTTAATACACTGGCAATGTCAAATTCCTGTTTTTCTGAAGCAATGCGGGCGTAAAAAACAATGTGCAAAATAATATCGCCCAGTTCTTTTTTTACTTCCTGAAGGTCTCCTTCCAGAATAGCGTCTGAAAGCTCGTAAGTTTCTTCAATAGTAAGATGGCGCAGGCTTTCAATGGTTTGTTTTTTATCCCACGGACAATTTTCCCTCAGTTCGTCCATGATGGTAAGCAGGCGTTCAAAAGCGGCTAATTTTACGTTTCTGTTGCGATCTTCGGTAGTTTTTATAGATTTTTTTGACATATTATGATGGTAAACTTTGAAGGCTCTCTATTCGTTTTAATAGATAGATTGCTAAATTTGTATAAATTTTCTCAAATATGACAACGGTATTATTAGGAATTGGATTGGTCGGTATATTTTTTATTTTCATGTCGGTGCGCTTGATTTTTCTCAAGAAAGGAGAATTTAAAGGCACTTGCGCATCACAGAGTCCGTTTCTCAACAAAGAAGGAACTACTTGCGGCTATTGTGGCAAGCAGGTAGGAGAGGGCATGGATTGTGGCGACCCCGACGCCCAAAAAGGGCAATCGGAGGTAGATAAGGTAATGTCAAAGTTCTGATATTTTACATTACTTTCGCGTTTAAGAAATTTAATTTTTTGGCACTTACAAATTAGCAATCCTTTGACACTAATTAAATCTATTTCTGGCATTAGGGGTACGATTGGCGGCCAGCCGGGAACAGCACTTACCCCACCTGATATTGTAAAATTTTCTGCAGCTTTTGGCACCTGGGTCAGGCAACATAAAGGCGATACAAAAATCGTGGTGGGGCGGGATGCCCGGGTTTCGGGCGAAATGGTTAATAAACTGGTAACGGCTACCTTGCAGGGACTGGGCATCAATGTAGTTGATGTGGGGCTGGCAACTACCCCCACGGTGGAAATCGCAGTTACAGAAGAAAAAGCCCAGGGAGGAATCATCATCACTGCCAGTCATAACCCAGGACAGTGGAATGCGCTCAAATTACTGAATGCGCAGGGTGAGTTTATTTCGGCAGAAGCCGGAGCTGAGGTGTTAGCATTGGCCGAAGCCGAATCTTTTGACTTTTCCACTCCGGCCAAACTGGGGTGGCATGCTACCAAAGACAATTACACACAAATACATATTGAAAAGATTTTGGCCCTGCCCGAAGTGGATGTAGAAGCCATTCGTGCAAGAAATTATAAAATTGCCATTGACTGCGTGAACTCTGTGGGTGGCATTGCCGTTCCTATGCTACTTGAAGCCCTGGGCGTAGAACATATAGAGCAGTTTTTTTGTGAGCCTACGGGCGTGTTCCAGCACAATCCCGAGCCTGTGCCCGAAAACCTGAGTTACATTTGCAGTAAAATTGAACAAGGTGCTTTTGACCTGGGCATTGTGGTAGACCCTGATGTTGACAGGCTGGTACTGATTCAGGATAACGGCGCCCCTTTTGGGGAAGAGTATACACTGGTGGCTGTGGCAGATTATATTTTAGGCCTCAATCCTGGCAATACGGTTTCTAATTTGTCATCTTCTATTGCTTTGCGGGATATTACCGAAAAACATGGAGGAAAATACACGGCCGCGCCTGTGGGAGAAGTAAATGTGGTCACGGCCATGAAAGAAACCAATGCGGTGATTGGGGGCGAAGGCAATGGTGGTGTCATTTACCCTAAATTGCACTATGGACGGGATGCTTTGGTGGGTATTGCCTTATTCCTGACACACCTGGCAAAATACGGAAAATCTGTTTCCCGACTGAAAGCCAGTTATCCTTCCTATCAGATAGCCAAACTGAAATTAGACCTTACGTCCGATTTGGATATTGACGCACTGCTGGAAGGGGTAAAGGAAAAGTACAGCAAAATGGAAATCAATACCCAGGATGGGGTGAAAATCTATTTTGACCGGGAATGGGTGCATTTGCGGAAATCCAACACAGAACCTATCATCCGCATCATTGCGGAGTCTGATTCACTGCCCACGGCAGAGCATTTGGCCAATAAAATTATCTCCGATATCCGAGAAATTATCGCCTCAGGAAAATGATTTTAGACCGAAGTCTGAAGTCCGAAGACCGAAGTCATTAAACTTCCGTCCGCCCGGCGGCCCGGTTCGGTCTTCCGTCTTCTGACTTCAAAGAAAAGAGATATGCGCGTATATTTTGACAATGCAGCTACAACACCACTGGATAAAGAAGTACTGGAAGCCATGCTGCCTTATATGACTGAACATTTTGGCAATCCTTCATCCATTCACACTCATGGCCGCGAATGCCGTTCGGCTATTGAAAGGTCCAGAAAGAAAATTGCAGCCTTGCTCAACACTTCCCCGTCAGAGATTTTCTTTACTTCGGGGGGCACAGAGGCGGATAATACAGCCATTCGGTGTGGCATAGAAACGTATGGTATTCAACATGCCATTACTTCACCCATTGAACATCATGCAGTTTTGCACACCCTGGAAAACCTGGAAAAAAGCGGAAAAATACAGTTGAGTCATGTGAACCTGGACGAAAAGGGAAATGTGGATTTGAACCATTTGCAAACCCTGCTTTCTGAAAATGACAGGTCACTGGTATCGTTGATGCATGGGAATAATGAAATTGGAAACTTGACCAATATTAAGGCTGTGGGTGAAATTTGCAGCGAACATCAGGCTGTTTTTCATTCTGATACAGTGCAAACCGTTGGTCATTTCCCCATTGATTTGGAAGGATTAAAAAACCACTGCATTGTGGGGGCAGCACACAAGTTTCACGGGCCAAAGGGAGTGGGTTTTTTGTACATCAACCATGAACACAAAATCCATCCTTTTGTTTACGGAGGCGCACAGGAACGCAATATGCGGGGCGGGACTGAAAACCTGTACGGCATCGTAGGCATGGCCAAAGCCCTTGAGTTGGCCTGTGAAAATATGGAAGAACACCGCACTTACATTCTGGGTTTGAAAAAAAGGATGATTGCCCAATTGAAAGAAAAAGTGCCGGGCGTTATTTTTCACGGAGAGTCGGCCGATTTGGAAAAAAGCCTGTATACGGTATTGAATGTGGGTTTACCGCCTTCGGAAGATAACGATATGTTGCTTTTTAACCTGGATATTCAGCAAATTTCTGTATCAGGAGGCTCGGCCTGTTCCAGCGGGTCTAATGTTGGTTCACATGTGTTGTCTGCCCTGAATGCAGACCCAAAGCGAGGGGCAGTGCGCATTTCATTTAGCAAGTACAACACAGCCGATGAGGTAGATTACGTGGCTGATACACTCGCGGATATGTATTCGGTGAAGGTATAACTTCTGGTGGATGGGTTCGTTATTATCTAAATGGTTAATCGTTATACGTTAAAAGTTATTTATGAAAATGGTATACTAATAACTTTTAACGTATAACCAATAACATTTAACAATGAAAAAGACCTCAAATATTCTCATTCTATTCATAGGCTTATGCATCCTTTCCACCACAGCATTTGCCCAATTCGATAATAAAGTATGGAAGTCTTTGTCTAATGTATCCTACGCTATTGAAGAAGATGAAAGCGGATCGTTGTACGTGCCTCAGTTTAGTGAAGAAGCGAAAAAACTGGAAGGAAAAACAGTTTCAGTATCAGGATACATTGTTCCCTTTGATGGTATGTTCAAGCCCCAGCATATTATTCTCTCATCCTTACCACTGGCTTCCTGTTTTTTTTGCGGGGTAGGCGGGCCCGAAACGGTTATGGAAGTATTTCTGAATGAGTCTATCAAATACACCGAATCCCCGGTAACTGTAACTGGCAAATTAAAACTGAATGCCACAGATTATGAACAACTCATGTATGTGCTGGAAGACGCTGAGTTTGAGGGAGTAGCCAAATGATTTCTGTCAATTTTGAAAAATATTGGTTTTAATACCAAATCATAGGCGGTTTGTTCGTTAAATAATTTATATTTATCCCACCAGACGCCTTTGTGTTGCGTCTTCAGCCACATTGTTTTTCTTTCCTTTTTGTATTCATTATTTGTAAAATGAACCCTAAAGCTTTAAACCATGATAGACCAACTCATTAAAATTGCAAAAGAACAACTGGGTGGACAACTACAAGATGCCGGGCTGAACAGTTCTCAAATTAATCCTTCCATGGAAATAGCCAAAGATACCATGGTAGACGGCATTAAGTCGGAAGCCATGAGTGGGGGGCTGGATAATTTGCTATCCATGTTCAATGGCAATGCTTCTGCCACAACTTCCAACCCTTTTGTCAGCAACATGATTGCAAAATACAGCGGGAACCTCATGGCCAAGTTGGGGCTTTCTCCACAGGTATCTGAAACAGTAAGTAAACTGGTAATCCCGTTCGTAATGCAGCAGTTTACCAAAAAAGAAACCGGTACTGCTAACAGTGGGGGCGATCTCATGTCTATGCTGGGTATGGATAAAGACGAAGGCATTGCTGGCATGTTGGGAAAACTGGGAGGCTTGGGTGGCCTTTTTGGCGGGAAGTCCTGATACATAGTAGGCAGGTTGTCATAATAACCCTCAATTTGCCTGCTTCGTTTATATGAATATATGCATATAGATGAAAAGCAACTTGTACTTGAGGCAAAAAAAGGAAATGCAGAGAGTTTAGGGGCTTTATTTGAAAAGTTCCGCCCCAAACTTCATGCAAATGCCCTGCGCTGGCTGGGGCATGGAACAGAAGCGAAAGATGCCGTGCAGGAAACGTACATAACAGCTTTTGCAAAAATCCACCAGTTGCGCGACCCCAATGCGATAGAAGGGTGGCTTCAAACCATTTTAAAGAATCATTGCAGAATGATGCTGCGTGATCGTAAACACATTAGCTGTGGTGATGGTATGTCCCACTTCTTATCTCAGGCACAAATTGAAAGTTCCATAGAAAAACAAATGGAACAAACCCACCTGAAAGAATGTATCCATACAGCTGTTATGGAATTGCCCCAAAAACTACGTATGACTACCTTGTTGCGGTATTTTAGCAATTACAATGCTTACCAGGAAATTGCCGAAATATTAGATATTCCCTTGAATACGGTGCGGAGCCGCATATCACAGTCCAGAAGCCAGCTAGAGGGAAAAATCAGGAAATCAGGTGAAAAAGTAAACGATACCCATCACCGGCTGAACAAATTACGGTCTGTTTTTTACAAAGAAGCCTGGGCATCTTTTTATGAAGGAAACCGGGAATATTTTTTGAAGCACTATGATAAAGACTTGAAAATCAGGTTTTCCAGTGGAAAAATTTTTGAAGGCCGTAACCGATGGGCAGAAGAATGGAATGTTGACTTACGCAGTGGTGTTCGATTTAAGCCTACCCATATCATTGCCTGTCCTGAAATCACCCTGGTGGAAGGCCCTATTTTCAATCCACCTGACGATCCTTATCATTGTCCGCCCGCAGGTTCGTTTGTCCACTTTCACAAAAAAGGAAAAACACAACGGGTGCATATCCACTATGCCGAATGGAAGTAATCAGTAGGCAGTTGGCAGTAAGCAGTCTTTTTTACTGCCTACTGCTATACCCGTGACCTGGTCATCACAAGACATTCTAAAACAGCTTCTGAGTGAAGGGATAAATGATAAATATTATTACCCCCGGAAGTTTATTTAAGCAACCGGGGTTTTTTTGGTTTTATCAACGAGAATATTACTATCTTTATTAAACAGGCACATTTTAATCATCAGTAATTGTTCGCACTTACATCCTTAACCAGCATTTTACCATGAAAGGCTATCTTTTTATCCGTTTATCCTTGAATTTTATCATTTTCTCATTGCTTGCTACTGCATGTTCCCCTAAGAAAAAAGATACCCAACAGGAAGGCCACCTGGGAGAACTTCAGCTAGAAGTAAGCGGGGCTGCTGAGGCGCAGCCTCATTTTGAACAAGGATTGCTTCGTTTGCACAGCTTTGAGTATGCCGATGCGGCAGAAGCTTTCAGAAAGGCCCAGGAAATTGACCCTGGTTTTGCGATGGCCTACTGGGGAGAGGCCATGACGTATAATCATCCTTTATGGCGAAATCAGGATCAGGAAAAAGGAAAAGCTACGCTGGAAAAGTTGGGAGCTACTCCTGGTGATAGAAAAAAGAAAGCGGGTACTGCCCTGGAGCAAGACTTCTTGCAAGCAGTAGAAATTCTTTATGGGGAAGGTACCAAAACGGAAAGAGATCAGGCATATGCATCATATATGCATGACATGCACCAAAAATACCCGGATAGTCATGAGGTGGGTGCTTTTTATGCGCTTTCCTTGTTAGGTTCTGTATCTGTTGGGCGGGATGATGCGGTGTATGAAAAAGGGGCTGTGATTGCCAAAAGTATCATCGCCGAAAACCCAAACCATCCGGGGGCTTTGCATTACCTCATTCATGCCTACGATGACCCGGTTCATGCTTCCCTGGCCCTCCATGCTGCCGACAGCTATGCTAAAGTAGCACCTGATGCAACGCATGCCTTGCACATGCCTTCTCATATTTATGTAGCACTGGGGATGTGGGATAAGGTGGTGGCTTCTAATGAAGCAGCCTATCAGGCCAGTGTAGATAAAATGAATCGCAACTATCATTCTTTTCACTGGCTAATGTATGGTTACCTGCAACAGGGAAGGTATGCTGAAGCCAGGCAAATGATGGAGGATATGGTACAGTACACTGAAGCTGAGCCAAACAAAGGTGCCAGGGCTTATCTTATCTCTATGAAAGGCACCTATTTGGTAGAAACCAACAATTGGGATAGTGATGTAACTAATATTGAGGTAGATAAGGATGACCTGAATATCAGCTTACGGGCGATTTATTTCTATTTGGAAGGGGTAAAAGCATTTCATAAAAATGATAGTAAAGGCGTTCAGGTAATTATTAAAAAAATGGAAGATGAGCGCCTGGAAAAAACTATTCTGGTGAATGAAAAAGGAGTAGAAATGTGCAGTGGGGCAGGATGGGCCTCCGAAATTCCTAACCAGCTTGATATTGACCAGGCGTATGTGATGGAACTTCAACTTAAAGGAATGTTGGCTGGTTTGAAAGGTGAAAATACCCTGGCCGAAAAGTATTTACAAGAAGCTGTTTTACTGGAAGAAAATATCAGCTATTCTTATGGCCCCCCACCCATTGTGAAACCATCCCATGAATTGTATGGGGAGTGGTTATTGAAGGCCAGGCGTTTGGAGGAAGCTGAAGTGCAATTTGATAAAGCTCTGGAAAGAGGCCCAAAACGTGTCCTCTCCCTCAAAGGACAAAAAGAAGTGGCGGAACAATTAGGCCATAGTGCCAAAGCCCGGGAAGTGGAAGTACTGTTAAAGGAAATTATGAAGCAGGCAGATGAAGATGTAACTGTTGAAGAAATGGGCAATCAAGCTGCTTTACTTCAAGAGATTAGCTTTTTTAAGACATCCGAAATTTCCAAAATTTCGGATGTCTCAGGTTAAAATCTATTGAATTTCAATATCAAACGTATAATCTATATCAGATTCTCCATCTGTAGAACCTGAGGTATCTGATTTGATATCGGGCTGGTGTTTTAAGATGACTTGGAAATTGCCCGAACCAGCTTCTCCGGTAGTCCAGGTTGTCTCAAGGCCTATGGGACGCATATCCTCATCTTCATCTTCATAATTTACAGGATCGCCTTGTTGCCCGCCACCAATGTTTCCATCTCCGGCAGGGCTTGAAAACAGCCCGTCAGTCCAACCGAAGAAAAGCTGATGCTCGTCTCCTTCTTCCTCTACCTCTTCGGTGATGTCATATTCTTCATCGGTAGGTGCTACAAGTTCATTGAAAAACTCTATGGTAAGCGTGTAAGCCGTATTGGCAGGAAGTACAATCTCATCTATAGAAACAGATTCAGGGCCATCTCCATCCGGGTCTGTAGCCTCAAAAGTTAACGCGCTTCCTCCCGCTTCAGGAGTGAAAGTAAGCCGGGTGGTGGTAATTGTTTCGGGTACTTCTTCTACAACAGGGTCATCATCTTCACAAGCTGAAATAAATAAGCATAAAGATGCGAGTGAAATGTGCAAAATCGCGCTTTTAAAAAAAGAAATTTGTTGCATGATTAATGGAAGTTTAATTGTGAATAAGAGATATTAAAAATTATAATTAAGACTCAGGGTAAAATTTCGCCCGGCCTCATCGGTGTAATACCGCAGGCGGTTCGTATAATTTCTATAGCTTACGTTGAACAGGTTGTGTACACCCAGCCTCCAGTGTAAAGTGGAAGTGTCTGTTATTTTCAGGCTGGCCCCGGCTTCAATATTCATGAGTGCATATCCATCCGGAGGGGGCAGGAAATCGAAAGTCCGGGAATCGGTTGTAAAAATATTTTCATCCTGGCTTGCTGCTTCAAAAAGCTCATCAATGGCAATGGTACGTGGCGCATGGCGCTGTTTGTCAGTATAAGAAACACCCATTTGAGCAAAAACATTTTTCATGCCCAGCCACTTATCTTTTTCATACCTTAAGCTTGTGGCAATTTTGTTGGCTGGAATAAACGGAAGTTCATCGTCATTTTTGGTGTCCTTAGCCCTGAGGTAAGAGAGCTTGGTTTGCCAGGATAAAGGGGCAATAATCTGTAAATTTATACTGGCATCAAATCCGGCAAATAAGGTATTGGTCTGTCGGTACCAGTAATAGGGCAGCGCACCCACATTGCTTACTGTTACGCCTTCTGGTCTGATGAAAATGTAATTTTTTATCCAATTGATATAAGCAGTAACTTCTGCAGAAAGCGGGCCTGTTGCGTATTGAAAGGTATTGACCCATTTCAGCCCTTGTTCGTTGGCAATATCGGCCTCATCAAATTTTTGGATAAAGAAATTGTTGGGTGGAGGTGCCTGCCTGTCCCAATTCCAAAGCATGCCATATTCCAGTCCGGCCGTACTTTGGTGCTTGCCAAAGCTGTACAGTTCTGCCACATGGGGCGGGCGCCACGCCGTTCCCAGGCTGGTGGTAAAGCTGGCATGTTCGGTGAAACGATAAGTGCCCCCTACAGAAGCGGTTATGTTCCTGAAGCCAAAACTATCTTTATAAAACCCTTCGTTTACATTCCAGCCGTGGATGTTGTTGTGCTGAAAGTCAATCCGTAAACCTGCTTCCAGCTCCCATTTTTCACGGCCCAGGCGTTCTATCAAATAAATTCCGCCCGAGTAATTAGTGAAGTTAGGTATAAAATGGCTGCGTTGTGTACCCGGAATGTTGTCGTTGTCCTGATACATAAAATCCATACCCATACTTCCCTGGACAGGCCCGATGGGTTTGTGTTTCACTTCCAGGTTCAGGGTGTGGGTAGCAATTTTGAGGTTCATGGAAGGAATTTCATTCAAGGTCCCCCTGCGGATGTCAAACTCCTGGCGGTGGTTCAACTGCAAGGCGTATTGGAGGGATATTTTTCCGAAATTGCTGAAATAATAGCCTTTTAGTTTTATCAGGTCGTGGGTTACTTCCTGCCTGGGGTTTTCAATCTTGTATGAAAAATCATCTGTAATGAGCGGACGGCCGTTTTCAAAAATATTTTCCAGGTCATCGAGGCTGCCAATTAACCCGGTTGTTTTAAGAATCCCAATTTCAGTTTCAAAATGACTGTAATACGCATCAATGCCAAAGGCGCTTCTTTTCAGCCCGACAGCGGCAGAAACATCCTTTTCACGGATGCCTGTATTAGTTAGGGAGTAATCGGGGGCATGCATATCCCCCGCTTGTTTTAACGTGCCCTGCACGCGCCACCCCAAACCGCTAACGGCAGGTAATCCGCCTTCAAGCAAAACGGATCCTGTTCCTGAGCGGCCATTGCTCATTCCAATGGCATGGATTTCACCCCTGACCTTCGGGGTGGTGGGTAAATCGGGAGGAGAGGCAATCACCACACCCCCTATTGCTTCAGGGCCATACTTTACACTGGCAGCCCCTTTCAATACTGATAGTTTTTGGGCTGTAAACGGGTCGATTTCCGGGGCATGTTCAGCACCCCATTGTTGCCCCTCCTGCCGCACCCCATTGTTCAGGATAAGAATACGGTTGCTATGCAACCCATGCAGCATGGGTTTGGCTACACTGGCGCCGGTTTGCAAAGTATTTACCCCGGTAATTTTTTCAAGCGATGCTGCCAGGGATTGCCCACGGGTGCTTTCCATTTCATCGGCAGTGAGTGAAGTCTCCGGAACAGCAATATCTGAGAGCGCTTCATCAGACACTACTACATTTTCCAGCAACAGCTCATCTGTATTTAAAGTAACCTTCAGGGGTTTACTGAGCGGTACAGTAACTTCCAGGTATTGGGTTTGGTAGCCTGTGTACCGAACTACCAACTGATAGTTGCCCTCAGGAACGCGGGTAAACCTGAAATTACCGGAAAGGTCAGTTGCCATACCCCTGTGTATGTCTTCAATAAACACAGTAGCACCAGGCAAGGGGTTGCCCCTGTCGTCTGTCACATTGCCTTTTACCTCGAAAATAGGACCTTGGGCATATACCGTATGAGCAGCTACCAATAGCCAAACACATATTGCCCACCACCTTGCTGTCATGGGTGAAAATCTTAAAACATGAAAATAGAAATGAGAAAATTAAATGCTAAACAGTAAAGATAGCGATGGGAGGGGCTCTGGAACCAGGAAGGTCAGGTTGTAATGAAGCGAAAACAAATACCAAAGCAGGTACAACAGTATTTTGAGCGCTGCTGAAACAAAAGGCGGCAAATTGCCCCGAATAATAATCCTGATGGGCAAATAAATCACACCAGAAACACCCTTCGTCTTCAAAAGAGTTTGTCAGCGGGTATTCGGTACCTTCCTGTTGGAAGTGCTGCTTATCCTTTTGCTGAGCGTGTTGGGCTGTATTATGATGTGTGAGGTAAAAATGAAGTGGAAAAAAAGCCACTTGTGCCGACAACATAAAAATTGCCAGCAAGGTAGAAAATGCAGTATGTTTTCGGCTTTTTTTCATAGAATGCCTCGAAAGTATTAAAAACTACAGTCATCTCAAAACACAATACCAACCCTTACGTTTTTTCAATCAACAAAGTTTATTTTGTTTGTTGGTGGTAATGCATAAATTTGCGCACATTATTTTTTTAATTGGGTAAACTGAAAATAAAAGTAAATATGAGTCAGGAAGAAAAAAACAGGTATTCAGCTGAGGAGCTCAAAGAATTTGAGCAAATTATTGATAATAAACTTGCCAAAGCCAAAGAAGAATTGGAAAATATAAAATCGGTATTGAGCCGCAAAGACGATCCCGGAACGGATAATACCGTAGGCAGCACAAAGGTGCTGGAAGATGGTGCCGATACTACCGAAAAAGAAAACCTTAGCCAGCTGGCAGCTCGTCAGCAGAAGTTTATTGTGCAATTGGAAAATGCGAAAGCCCGGATAAAAAATGGCACTTATGGAATTTGTGTAGATACGGGCAAATTAATATCTAAAGAAAGGTTAAGGGCGGTACCCCACACCATGCATTCTATCGAGGCGAAACTAAACCGCCAGCAATAATTTGTTTAAGCACACAATTTTTACCCTTTAGTACAATTTGGAATTTTTAAGAAATCATATTGAAGCCCTTATTTTTTGTGCTTCTAAACCGATCACCCTTGCCGAAATACAGAGCTGCCTTTCTGAAATGTTTGACGCGGAAGTGTCAGAAGAAGATATTCGACAGGCCATTGAAGAACTGATGGCCAAGTATGAAAAAGACGAGTTCTCTTTTCAGGTTTATCATATTGCCAAAGGGTATCAATTTCTGACCAAGCCAGCTTACAAAGCCAGCATTGGCATACTGCTTAAACAACAATCCAAGAAGAGGCTTTCTACTGCGGCGCTGGAAACATTGTCTATCATTGCTTACAAGCAGCCTGTAACCAAAGCCGAGATAGAGCAGATCAGGGGGGTGGGGTGTGATTATGCTGTTCAAAAATTACTTGAAAAAGCATTAATTGATATTGTGGGCAAAGATGATACTGTGGGCAAGCCTTTGCTATATGGCACCAGTGATCAGTTTATGGAATATTTTGGCATCAACAGCCTGGACGAACTGCCTACGTTGAAAGATTTTGCACAGGATGAAAATACCATTGGGGTGGACGCTTTGGACAATGGGGAGGAAAGCTCTTCTGAAGAAAGTGTTGACGCAACCGAAGGGGAGGATACACCGGAAAATGAAAGTGAAAACCCCTCACAGCCCGAGACTGATACGGAAGCTGCACTTGCTACTGAAGGTGAAAACCATACAGAAATTGATGACCAACCTTCCCTAAATGATGAAATCGAACCGGCCCATAATGAGGAAGAAACCATCCAAAACGAAGAAGGAGCCACTGAAATAAATGAAATTGCCCCTAAGCCGGAGGAAGTGCCGGAAGAAGATAAAGCTTTGCCTGAAGGTGATGAAACAACGTCAGAAGAAAAGGAAGATGAGACTGAACCCGAACAAACCCCTTCTGCTGAGGAGGAAGAAGTAATGCCCGAAGAGGATGATGAACCTTCTGAAAACCCTGAAAATTCATCTGAAGAGGATGGTACTGAAGAAGATGCTACCAAGCCAGGTGGTTTGTGAAGGCCAACAACAACGGCAGCTTTTTTTACAGTATTTTTTAAACTTTTCTTGTTCATGGGCCTTGTCATAGGCATCCCTACAATTACGATGGATGCCCTCTCAGGCCAATGGATGCCCTCCTGGAAATATTTCTTTTTGCCTGTCATCAGTGGCTTTTTGTCTGCCACCGGAATAATATTATTGCATGTGGTACGTCTGAGAAAGCTGGGTGTAAAAAATTTATATTTTCATCCCAAACAAACCACTTTCTTTGAAGCCGGGGTCTCTAAATTTGAGTTATTAGAAAAACTAAGGTCTTCGCCAGGTATATTCAAAATATGGGACCTGGACGATGCCATCGAATACCGTACGGGTGATTTGCTGAGTGGCTTTTCTGTTGAGATTAACTTCATAAAAAACGAAAATAACAAGCCGTTCCTGAAAGTAACCAGCCGCCCGGCCTATCGGTATACCTTTATTGACTTTGGCGTAAGCTGGGAGCAGTTGAATTATGTGAAGCAAATAGCAAAGTAAAAGAATATTACCCCTCCGGCGCCGGACGTTGTCCGTCTACTTCCAAGATATGGCTATTTTTGCTTTCTACGGACGGAGGAGGTCCTGTATTCATTTAGTTTAGCACCGGACGGGAGCGCCCAGACAGCGTCCTTCGCCAGCTTAGAAGCGGGCATCAGCTTAGTTGACTATTAAGACTGCACCTTCACCATTTCCAGCAAATCTTCCAGATACTCCCGGTTATTAGACAGGCGGGGCACTTTGTTTTGCCCGCCCAGTTTGCCCCTTTTTTTCATCCATTGGTAAAAGGTGCCGGGGGCAGCCACATGCACTACCGGGCGGCCTACTACCAGGTCTTGTGAGCGTTTGGCATCATAATCGGTGTTGATTTTGCGCAGGGTTTCATCCAAAATGTTCGTAAAAGTTTCTACACTTTGTGGGCGCGTTGAAAACTCTATGATCCACTCGTGGCACCCTTTGCTGCCTTCACCAATGTAGCGGGGGGCTGCCGTAAAATCCTTAAAAGTGGCCCCGGTTTGTTCGCAGGCTGCGGTGATGGCTTTTTCAGCGTTTTCCACAATCACTTCTTCCCCAAAGGCATTGATAAAGTGCTTGGTACGCCCGCTGATTTTGAAGCGGTAAGGGGAAAGGGAGGTAAACTTAATAGTATCCCCAATTTTGTACCGCCATAGCCCTGAGTTGGTAGAGATAACCACCGCGTAATTTTTGCCAGTTTCTACCTCACTAATACTTACCGTTTTCGGGTCGTCATTTTCAAACTCCTCGGCAGGAATGAATTCATAAAAGATGCCATAGTCCAGCATCAACAGCATTTCATCCGAATCTTTTTGGTCTTGAATGCCAAAAAAGCCTTCTGTGGCATTGTACAGTTCCAGGTAATTCATTTGCCCGGAAGGAATGAGGTTTTTGAAAAGAGGACGATAGGGTGTAAAAGAAACAGCCCCGTGAAAAAAAGCTTCCAGGTGGGGCCACACTTCCAGTATATTGTTTTTGCCCCTGATTTCTACTACCCTTTGTATGATAGGGATTGTCCAGGTGGGTACGCCGGTAATGCTGGTTACATTTTCGTGGGCAGTAGCCTGCGCCATTTTTTCAATCTTTTCCTCCCACTGGTCCATCAGTGCAATTTCCATACTGGGAACCCGGATAAATTGTGCCCATATGGGCAGGTTTTTCATGAGCACGGCCGAAACATCCCCGTAATGAGATTTTGCCTTTTCATCCAGTGGGTTAATTTGCTGACTGCCACCAATGGCCAGGTTTTTTCCAGAGAACACTTTAGTTTCAGGGTAATTGTTCACATAGATGGAAAGCATGTCCTTGCCCCCTTTGAAGTGGCAGTCTTCCAGGGCTTCTTCCGATACGGGGATAAACTTACTTTTGGCATTGGTAGTGCCCGAAGATTTGGCAAACCACCGTATTTCAGAGGGCCAGAGCACATTTTGTTCCCCTTTCAGCAGCCTGTCAATATAGGGGTAAAAAGCTTCGTAGTTGGTCACCGGTACCTGCTCTTTATAGGCCGGGTACTTGTTAATATCTTTAAAACCGTGGGCTTTACCAAATTCGGTATTTTTGGCTTTCTGCATCAGGCTGGTGAGTACTTCATTTTGTACTTCTACCGGGTACTTCATGAACAATTCTATCTGATGGATCCGTTTTTTCATGATCCACCGCATTACCGAATTCAGTATTTCCATTTTTGTGGTTTCTGGTTTCTGGATGCTAGATGCTGGATACTAGTCGCTACCATCCAGAAACCAGTACCCAGAACCCAGCAACTAGTATTTAAACTTTCCTTCTTAATTCAAAATGCTGCCCTAAGTATACCCTGCGTACCTGTTCGTCGGCCGCCAGTTCTTCGGCACTGCCTGCTTTCAGGAGCTTTCCTTCAAACATAAGGTAGGCCCGGTCGGTAATAGAAAGGGTTTCGTTTACGTTGTGGTCAGTAATTAATATGCCAATATTTCTTTGCTTAAGCTGTCCTACGATGGTTTGAATTTCTTCTACGGCGATGGGGTCAACCCCGGCAAAGGGTTCATCCAGTAAGATAAACTTGGGGTCAACAGCCAAAGCCCGTGCAATTTCAGTTCTTCTTCTTTCGCCACCTGAAAGCACCAAACCTTTGTTCTTTCGTACATGCGTCAGGCTGAATTCTTCCAGCAACGATTCCACCTTGTCTCGTTGCTCTTGTTTGGATAACGGTGTCATTTCCAAAACTGCCCGGAGGTTATCTTCTACAGTTAAGCCTCGAAATACGGAAGGTTCCTGTGCCAGATAGCCTATGCCTTTTTTAGCCCGCCGGTACATGGGCAGGTCCGTGATTTCTTCCTCGCCAAGAAATATCCTGCCCGAGTTCGGTTTGATGAGCCCCACAATCATATAAAAGGAAGTAGTTTTTCCAGCCCCGTTTGGCCCTAATAACCCTACGATTTCGCCTTGTTCAACAGCAACTGTGATATGATCTACCACAGTACGTGACTTATATTTTTTTACCAGGTTTTCTCCCTTTAATGTTAATACCATAAAAAATTACAATCTGTGGAATGAGTTAAACAGGATGATATTATGCCCAAATTCTTTTAACAGAGAAACTACATGATAATGGCAGCATGTGATGGTTTACAGCAGTCCTTCTAAAGATTCATGGTGCTGCTTTTCTGACTGTTGCTTTCTTTCTCGTTTTAGCTGGAGTTGGTCTACTACGGTGTCATGAAACTTACGATCGCCCGAAACATATTTAATGGTAAGGTACAACCCTTTCTTTACAAACAACCGGTTGTTGTCTGCATCGGCAACTACTTCTTCGGTGTGCATTTCCCTGTCTATGGAAGAAAAGTATTTGTTATCGAGTACTGTTTCTATTTTTCTCAGGCTGGCCGTGTTCAGTTCCTTGAATGTATAGCTGCCATAGAAAAAGAAATTATCTAAAAAGTGTAATTGTGCTACTGCCCTGTACCCACCCAGTTTGAATTTGTAAAAGATAACCTGGTGGTTTTCTACCCGCTTGCTATTATTGATTTTGTACCGGGGGGTACCCAATGTTTTCTGCACATCATTCAGAGGCGTACCAAAGGGTATATCCCTGAATTTTATTGCCTGGTTTGAAATAAAGGGAGTCTTTAGGTTTTTATCTACTAATTTGTATATGTTTTTCAGGTTTTCTTCCCGAAAAAGGCTTTTGTAGTACTCCTCCCTTGAACTGTAATAGTAGTATGTATGTTCAGCCCTGAGGAGCTTTTTCATCAGGCTTGCAGGCCGAATTCCAAATATTTTCATAAGGTTAGGTATAAAAGCAAATTAATATTGTAAAACAAACTAACACAATTTCTGAAAGATTATCATCAGATCATGCATTAATTGTAAAAGTTATCATGCTTATTGCCGGGGATTGATAACTTTTGCCATTGAATATACATATAATCAGACAAAACGTTGATGTTATTTCAACAGTTTCACTCTTTATTCAGAAAACTTTCCATATCGTTTTTCAATTTATCCATATTCGTATCGTAATGTGGCCCGGGCGATTCCTGGCCTGGAAAGTTCTCTACATGTAATGTTTGTGTAGGGAAAGCAAATTTTATTCCCAATTTTTCGGCCAGTTGTATTACAGAGAGCATTACCTCATGGCGGCAGCGCAATTCTTCTGTCCATGTAGGTACGGCAAAGAAAATGTAGAACATGATTTTCAAGGCATAGTCGCCAAATTCATTGAGGTGTATTTCGTAAAAATCTTTACGGGTATGGGGGTGCTGCTCCACCAGTTTTTTTAGGCCATCTACGAATAGGTCAATCAGTTCGGCAGGGGTATCGTAATGAATGGCAATTTGTGTATAAAACCTGCGATAATGCCGCAAGCCGTGGTTGTCTATGGTAGAGTCTGCCAGGTTTGCATTGGGCACATAAGTAAGGGAGTTCCGAAAAGTACGGATGCGGGTAGAACGAAAGCCAACTTCTTCCACAGTTCCGTCAATTTCGCCGGAGGTAATCCAATGGCCAATCTGAAAGGGCTTATCAATGAATATCATCAACGAGCCGAAAAAGTTTTTCAACGTATCCTGGGCTGCCAGGGCAAGGGCCAGGCCACCAATAGAAATACCTGTGAGCAGGGCGGTGATGTTGAAATTCAGATTTTGTAAAACAAACAACCCTCCTACTACAACTACCACAACTTTCAATACTTTTCTGAGCAAAATCACCAACTGGTCGTCCAGGGTGCCCGGGGTTTTGGAAGCCAGCTTTTCAAAATACAGCGTAAGCAGGTCAATGAGCCTGTACACCACCATAATACCAAAAACAGGCAACAAAGCCCTGATGGCCATGATTACATACTTTCCCTGGATAATGGGCAGTTGTATAATAGGGATGAGCAGCATCAATAACGAGAAAGATATGAGCAAACTGAAAGGCTTGGCAACAGGCAGCAAATGCTGATGGGCGATGTCTTTGTACCCATATTTTTTTAGCAACTGGTACAGAAAACGCTCAAAAACTAATTTGCATACCAAATACACAAAAATGCAGATAATTGCCAGGAAAAGAATGCCTATCCATTGCCAGAGGTGTAGCCCCAGGTATTTTGTGGTGCCCAGCTTAGGAAGAAGCCTTAGTAATTTGTCGGTACCAAAGGGGTAAACCAGCGCATACGCCTGGTCTATATTGTCTAAAACTTTCACGGGATATAGCCATTGATTTCCTGTTTTTTCCAGATATATACCCGGAAATTCCTGGGTGAGTACATGGCGCTGCTTCCCGGAGACAGAGTCGGTGTAATTAGGGGAGGAAGGTACGTCAGCAATATCAATATAGATACCCCTTCCGTCCAGTATATGTTTGAGTTTGATAGCCGCCTCAATGGCCCGTTCTTCAGTAATTGTTGAAGCCCCCTGTTGGGAGCGAAGTTGGCGTTCTGCTTCCGACAGTTTGCGTGCAAAAGCTTTGGCAGCGATTGCAGGTTGGTAGCTGTTTTCCTGTAAAAAGCTCAGATGGGTAATCAGCGTTTGCTGTGGGGTGGACAGCTCGTATTCGGCAGTGTCAGGCAGTGGTTGTGCATGGACAGCTGCAGTGATGAGAAATAATAAACCGATAAATAAAATAGAGAATTTTGCAATTAATACCTTCATTACGACAAACAAAGTTTTGAGAGTTTGAAGGGGTAAAATTACAAAATCCTTTTACAAAAGTGAGGGAAATATAAAAGAGTAGGCAGTAGCAGTAAGCAGTGGCAGTCAATTACTGCCTGCTGCTACTGTTAAGTATGGATTAATTTTATTATTGTGAAACTCTTCACGCCTGTAGATTATACAGAAGACATATCACGGTAACGGGCTTTGATAAACGTGAATATGCCGTATCCTACCAGCCCGAGGGCCACAATGCCTAGCAGATAAGGGCCAAACTCTGAACTGGACAGGAAATTGAACGCGCCTTCTGTGCCTTTAGCCTCATTAGGATTGGCTTCAATAGCAGCCCTCAAAAAGAAATAACTGATAATACCCATTACTACCCCTCGGGCGATGTATCCGACCATACCGGCTTTCAGCACAACTTCCTGCGCTCTTTTATCCAGGTTTTGCTCTTTTACCTGATCAGAGAATTTGCCAGACAATGCCCTGTAAAATTGCCAGATGGCTTTCCCCAAGAGGATGGCTGCCACAATGCCCACCAGCCATTGGCCAAGGGGCTGTTCTAACAATGTGCTCACCAGTTCTTTTTTTCCGCTACCGCCCCCACTGCTGCTACCACCGCCCAGAAATAACAAACTGATGGCATAGTAAGCTAAAAATCCGTAGGTAACGCCACTGGCAGCATAGCCCAGCCTGCGGCCAAGTCCTTCCTTACCGTTTCCTTTGTTTTCAGGGTCTTCGAAAGCCTGATAAAATCTCCAGAAAACATAGAACAAGAGTCCTAGCGTAAGTGCACCCAGCAATATTTGCCCAAAAGGTTGTTGGGCGATAAATTCAATTACCGACTTTGAACCTGAAGCTTGTCCGCCCAGGTTGAATGCTGCCATGGTTGTTAATACGCCGATCAGGCAATACACAACTCCTTTGGAAGCAATACCGATGCGGGCAAAGTTTTCAACCCATTTCTCTTGTTGTACGGCAGTAGTAATGTCATTAGTGTTCATAAGTTTAAGGTTTTGATAGTTACATCCCTGTATTAGAAATTTTCCTGCCAGCTTAATTTTTTCGGATAAACCCCCTGAAAAATGCATTTATTTGAAGCTCATAGGGGACTTTACTATAATCGTGTATTTCATGTATTGAGGGGACTGTGGATTTTATACCACGTTTTTGTGGAAGGCAGAAATGTATCCCGAAACTGCAGTTTCGGCATATGCGAACCGAGTAGTCTACTCTTCGGTTTGGCATGTTTTACTCGATTGCACTAAGCGTAAAACTTTTTCTTAACTGTTGATGATAACCCTGTGTTTCCCTATAAATTTGCAGTCGCGATGAACTATCAGGAAACATTAGACTATTTATACAACAGCCTGCCCATGTACCAAAGGGTAGGGGGTACGGCTTTTAAAAAAGACCTGACCAACACTGTGGCTTTGTGCCGGCACCTGGGCAATCCGCATAAACGTTTCGCCTCGGTACACATAGCGGGCACCAACGGAAAGGGCAGCTCGGCACACAGCCTGGCTGCCATTTTACAGGCCGCGGGTTACAAAGTTGGGTTGTACACTTCGCCCCATTTGAGAAGTTTTACCGAAAGGATTAAAATAAATGGCACTGAAATAAGGGAGCAGGCCATAGTTGACTTTGTGCGTGAAAATCAAAAAGCGATTGAAAAAATCGGGCCTTCATTTTTTGAGATGACCGTAGCCATGGCCTTTGATGCGTTTGCCCGTCAAAAGGTTGATATTGCCGTGGTGGAAGTGGGGCTGGGCGGAAGGCTGGACTCTACCAATGTGATTACCCCGGAAGTGAGCCTGATTACCAATATCAGCCTCGACCACACCGATATGCTGGGCAATACCCTGGAAGCCATTGCCTTTGAAAAAGCAGGTATTATTAAAGAAAATACCCCGGTGGTGGTGAGCGAACGCCAGCCCGAGGTAGCGCATGTTTTTGAAGAACAGGCCAAAACGAAGAAGGCGCCCCTGTTTTTTGCGGAAGATCATTACAGCCTGGTCCGTCATGAACAGCAGCCCGGTGAAATTTCTATGGATGTTTTCCATCAGGGGCGGCAGGTTTTTGCAGATATTGAGGTTTCGGGCGGAGGCTTTTATTATTTAAAAAACATAGCCGGCGTGTTGCAAACCGTGGACGTATTGGTAAACAAAGGCTGGGAAATTTCGCCCGAAGCCATACGCATTGGGTTGGCAGAAATGCAATCCCTCACCGGACTGAAAGGGCGCTGGCAGGTATTGTCTAAAAAGCCCCTGACCATTTGTGATACGGCACACAATGAAGCAGGTATTCAAGTGGTTTTGCAACAACTTTTGGCATTACCTTGTAAAAAACTGCACTTTGTGCTGGGCATGGTGCGCGAAAAAGATGTGGAAAAGATATTGCGCCTCTTTCCGGCACAAGCCCAATACTATTTGTGCCAACCCCAAATTCCCAGGGCTTTGGAAGTGGAACGCCTGGCATCTGTAGCGGATGCGCTTCATTTGAAGTATGTGGTAGTACCCGAGGTAAACGAAGCCATTGCAAAGGCAAAATCATTGGCTGGGGACGAAGATATTATTTATATAGGAGGAAGTACGTTTGTGGTGGCAGAAATTGAAAATTTATAATAAGCTGCAAGCTAATAGCTACAAGCCCCAAGCTAAGGATGGCTTGCAGCTAATAGCTAGTAGCTAAAAGCTAAAACTATGATTAACAAACTGGAGCGATACCGGCAAAACGAAGAGCGCCGGAATGTAATACAAGCCGGAAAGGCGATTTTTGAGCAGGTGAAAGGGAAATGGAAGGCGCTTTATTTTAAGAATAATTTTCCGCTCACTGTGGAGTTGGGCTGCGGGAGGGGTGAATATTCCGTGGGGCTGGCGCGCCTGTTCCCAGACAGGAATTTTATTGGTGTTGACATCAAAGGGGCCCGTATTTGGAAAGGCAGTAAGATAGCCGATGAGGAAAATTTGGAAAATGTAGCCTTTCTGCGCATTCATATCCTTGAAATAGAAAACTTTTTTGAAGAAGGGGAGGTAGATGAAATCTGGATTACTTTTCCGGACCCCCGCCCCAAAAAAGGGGATGCTAAACTTCGGCTTACACATCCACGGTTTTTGGATATGTACAGGAAAATACTGAGAAAAGGCGGGAAAGTTCACCTGAAAACTGATAATGACGGCTTTTTTGATTACGCAATGGAAGTGGTACAGGAAAGAAAAGATGTTGAAATACTCGCCCATACCCATGATCTGTACCACTCTGAACTGAATGCGCTGCATCATGGGTTAAAGACCCGTTACGAGGAAATGTTTACCGAAGAAGGGCACAGCATCAAGTATTTGCAGTTTCAATTTTCATAATCACTCACAAACGCTTACATAGGCTTAATATACGGATGGACAGTATCTTTTTAGTAACTTGTATGCATAATAACCTACATACCAAAAGGTAAAAAACACCCGTACATGGATTTTTGGTTAATTATTGACAACAAAGCCGTAAATTTACACAAGCATGCATAGCGATTTTTCTGATATCGTGTGTCCATTGACAGCACAAAGCAACACAAACAGAAAGCTGCTATAACAGAAATAGTCGCTATGCTTCTATACACTCGTTGGTAGCCATAAGAAGAATGAAAAAAGTAATATTAAATCTGATGTTATTATGGATTGTTCCGATGACCTATGGACAATCAGGTCAAATTGATCAGATCAATGCTAAAGTGAAGACGATCGACTCAGATTCTGAATTGACAAATAAAGAGTTTGATGCAACTGAGGTGTACGGACATGCATTCGATGGTGGCGGTGAGATTAAGGTTTATGTATCAAATGATCAGCTTCACAAGTTCGAAGAGCAAATAGGACTATCATTCGGCAGAATCACTACGATAATTTATCTAAAAGATGATGAACCGATTCTAATTATTGATTGCGAAGAAAATTTCAGACGCAATGATGATGGAAGTTTTGACTATTCATCTTTGAATAAGGTATTCGAGACTAAAATATATGTGGCTGATGGTGATTCAATTAAAACAATTAAAGAAGGGGAAAGAATCATGAGCGATAGTAGAAATGGAGTTGAAAAATATTTCCAGAAGATAGAAATGGCGAAAGGATTATTAAAAAAATGAATACGGCTACCAACAACTAAGGCTTCGTGTGGCCGGAACGGCCTAGCATGAAGCCGATGTTGACTGAACCGACGCATTGATATTATTCTATGGGGATTAAGTGTAGTTTGAGAAAGGAGAATTTAGAAAGTTAGGCACTTTCTTTTTTTGTTTAAGGGGTGCTGAGTATGTCCTTAAGCTGATTTTGAGTTTTTAGGCCTTATTCAAAGAGTAGCCTCAGCTTATTTTTCAACCGAGCGGACGCAGTTCACCTGTTACACTCCAGCAGAGTGTTATATACTGTTGGTATTTTGATTGCTGATTTTTTCTAACCAATGTTGCGGAGGTGCCCTTCCCCGAAAGACCAGGATAGTGCTCACATAGCCTGTGCTACAGGCAGGGCACTTACGATGAGCGGCTGACTTCTTTGTTGAAGTATCAGCGGCAAGCCTCTTTACCCCAAGTTGCTGTTGCAGGGCAGGCAAGCGCTCTTTTTTCCAACTGCTGGAAAGGAAACCATAATGGCGGATTCTGACAAAGCCCTTGGGCAGGATATGCTGGCTGAAGCGGCGAATGAACTCCTGGTCAGGGAGGGTCATTTGCAATTTTTTTGCTCCTTTGCGGTAGTCCTTGTACTGGAAGGTGACCCTATCATCATCCATATTTTTGATACGGTGATTGCTAATAGCAATTTTGTGGGTGTATCGTCCCAGATATTCCACAACTGTCTTGGGGCTTTGAAACGGACGCTTGGCATACACTACCCAAGGTTTATGAAACAAACCCTGAAAGAAAGCTTTATCTTGTTTGGGAAAGGTTTTTCGTAAACCAGCTACAAACCTGGCCCTGAATACCTGGCTCATAGCCTTGACAGGGAACAGGAATTTTCCTTTGCTTCTAGAAGGCTTCCAGCGGTCCGCCGCGGTTACCTTTTCAGTTACCCCACCCCCAGGCACAATACAGTGCAAATGAGGATGCAGGGATAAGTTCTGACCCCAGGTGTGCAGTACTGCAATCATGCCGGGTTTAGCCCCCAGATGTTTAGCATCCCTGGCAAAGCTTTCTATCACCGACCAGGCAGTGTTGAATAACAGATTATACACCTTTTTTGGGGCATACAGACATAGAGGGTTTACCTCACCGGGTAGGGTGAATACCACATGGAAGTAGGGAACTGGCAGCAGTTCCTCTTCCCGGGCCTGTATCCAGGCTTCCCGCTGTTCCCCCTGACACTTGGGACAATGCCTGTTACGGCAACTGTTATAGCTCATGGATAAATTACCACAACTGTCACACTGGTCAATGTGTCCCCCCAACTCAGCAGTTCTGCACTTGCGCACAGCATGCAGGGTTCTCAACTGCCAACTGTTGGTACAATAATCCTTAAGCCGATTCTCATTCCTGCTGAGTATATCGGCTACTTCATAAGTGGGGCGCACTACTTGTCAGGATAAAGCGTATCCAGAGGACTAAAGGGCTTTTGCCTGCCCATTTGACTTACATGCAGATAAATGAGCGTAGTTTCCAGATGGGCGTGCCCAAGCAATTCTTTAATACTGACAATATCGAGGCCGTCTTCTAACAGATGTGTGGCATAAGTATGCCGAAGGGTGTGCGCGGTTACATCTTTCCTTAGATGAGCCGCTTTCCGGGCTTCCCTCACCACCCATTGCACCCCTCTTTGGGAATAGGCTACTATTTCCCCTTCGGCATTGTTACCGTTGAAGAGCCAGTGGTGGGGATGTTCAGTTTCAATGTAAGTGCGTAGTCCTCTGGCCAAATGTTTGCTCAAAGGTACATACCGGTCCTTACGCCCTTTGCCTTCCCGGATATGGATCACTGCTCTATCAAAATCAATATCCTTAAGCAACAGCTTTCTGAGTTCAAAGCATCGCAGTCCACACCCATAGAGTAGTCCTAATACCAAACGATGTTTCAATAGTCTGGGTGCAATCAGCAAACGCCGCATTTCCTGCTTACTGAGTACCACAGGTAGCTTTTTAGGTCGTTCCAGAGAGGGGAGAACAACTCGTTTGTCCCGCATACCTTCCATGCGGTAAGCATACCTTAATCCATATACAGTATGTTTAAATCGGATCGCCGAAGCGAAAACTCTCTGAAGGTGTCTTGTGCTGCCGCTTGAGGTAGTGAAGGTAATCCAACACCTGTTCTTCATCTAACAGGATAGGATTCATGTTGAAGTGTTGGGCCATCTTGGCAAGACAGCGGGAATAATTGGTGAGAGTACTGTGAGAATAACCTGAGACAGTAATACTTCTTTCCAGTTTCTGATAAAGTGCGTGAAAACCAGCCACTTCCCGGCAGGTTCTTTCTACCAGGGTGTCACCCTTGGCTCTTGTTGATTTTTTTTCATAATTTAGTCTTTAAAGGTTTAACTTTATTTCATCTAAAGGTAGTCATTGATTCTTATCAAAAGCTACCTTTAGGTTTAGTTCAACAAAGCACAGCAACAAACCTAGCGAACATGAGTTAGCACGCTTGTTGCGCCAAGCAGTAATATTGATACACGAACGAAAAATGCAAACAAGCCCGGCCTGCTGCTGTGCAGGTCGTTGGCGGTAACTTTAACTGTTACAAGCTATGAATTGCAAATTGAGATGCATGATAATAATAGTTCTTTTTTGTTTTAAAAAAAGTCATGCTCAAACTGATTCAACAAGAATAGATAACTTGACTATGCAGATCGATAGTTTAAGTAAGGAAGTTACTAAACTTCAGAATGAAATCGTCGAGCTTCGAATTGGAAAAAATTATTTTGACATTATCATCGGGTCGCAAATGGATGTTTTTGTGATAAGTATTATGTTGATTACCGTAGTGTTTACTTTTATTAATTTAAAAGCGATTTTTCACGATTTACCAAATCTGACCACGCAAATACAACGAATTGACAATGCCGTTCAACAGCACCAGAATGATATAAATGAGACCAGATTCAACTCGAACAGGGCATTCTACCTTGGACATTTGAATCGAAAAAATTATGATTGGGCTACATTGATAGCCCTTAGATGCGTTGAACTGTCCACTATCAATAAAGATACAAACGGTGTGCTCTCATGGGTAAAAAGTGCTTCTATGGCATTCTCAGAAGCGTCTGACTCCCAAAAGACAACCTTTAAAAATAGATTTCTCAATGAAGCTAATAAACGATTGGAATTGGCTGAAAATTTGGACGGAGTTGATGATCCATCATACATAGAAACTATTGCTGACTTAAAAAGACAACTAAATAGTTAGAGACTACCGCCAGCAAAATGCACTAGCCATGCCTCTTTAATATGTACTCGGAAGCTTTGTTCTCCAAGGACCAAAAATGAAATAGGAAAAGGCATCGCAAACAAGTCGGCCCTGCAGGTGCATCGGCCTTAAAAATGAAAAAAATATTAACTTCCTTTATTATCATGACCATGTTAAATTCTTGTATCAAAGATATGAGTGATGACTTTATAAGAAGGAAGTGGAAGGTTATCAAAGTGATTCCAAAAAGTCAGAAAGGTTATTGGGAAATGGAAACAGATGTGTTAGACCTAACTAATCTTACAGCTTCTGAGAGTGAAGACAATCAACGATATTTACAAAACATAACTGGAAGGAAATTAATAAAGTTTATGGATTCTTCCTTTTATATGGAAGTTTTAACTGTTTCAATAGATAAATTGATGATTGGATTGCATGGGATAGATTCAAAAACTGATCGGGATTATTTGATAGCAGAATTCAACTGTGAACCTATTAATGATTGAAGGAAGCCAGCAGCCAACAAATTAGCCAGCCTTTGGTAATAAAAAAGAAAAGCCCTCGGAAGGAGGGCTTTCATTGCAAATAAGTTTTTCTTCAATTACTTCGTGGCCGCAGAGTCGGCTTCGGTAGTAGCTGGGGTTTCGGGGCTTTCAGGAGTATTGTATTCTTCGTTCAGTCCCTGAATCACTTGTGCGGTAATGTCCAGGCTGTCAGAAGCATACAGCACACCGCTGCCTTTGGTGTAGGTCAGTACAAGCTCAAAATCTTTTTCTTTCCCATACGCTTCCAGGTAATCAGCTACATTGTCGTACAATTCTTCGCTCATTTCGGCTTCGGCCTGTTGCAGTTGTCCGGCCAGGTTTTGCTGGTACTGCATGAGGTTTTGCCGTTTGCGCATCAGGTCTTCTTCAAGGGCCTTGGCCTGGCTCATGGTCATATTTCCGGCAGTCTGCTGGAAGTTGGTAATCTCATTTTCCAGTCCACGGGCCCGGTTCTGAAATTCACCTTCTAATTGCTTTTGCTTTTCTTCCAGTTCAGCCCTTTTGTCTTTGAAAAAATCGTAGTTTTCAAGCAAGGTATCTGAATTTACATACGCAATTTTAGGGAGCCCCATGCTTTGGGCAGTGCTTCCTTCTTCGGTGGTGGTTTGTTCGCCACTTTTGCCGTTAAAATGTAATACATACAACACAACGACCGCTACGGCCAATACGCCATTCAATATTAATGATAAGTTTTTCACAACTGGTTTAGTTTTTTATGGTGATTAAGCTGCAAATATAAAATAAAAAACCTTTCTGAAATTTTTAAGAAAGGTTTTTTGATCACGATGAAATTGTAATTTTGTTGTATTTTATACGGTTTTCCCGGCCTCGTATGCTTCACTAACCGATTCGGCTGATGGAGGGGTAACCTCTTTTTCTTCCTTAAACAGCAAAGTGAATATGATTAATACTACCAAAGAAGCGGCTGCCGGCACAAGCCATATCTCGGGCCATCCGTAGATACTGTTGCCCTCCGGACCTTCGGTGGTGTAAGCGCCTACTACGACGCCCGACAGCCAGGAACCGATGAACATGCCTACTCCGTAGGTGGCCAGCGTAATCAACCCTTGTGCTGAACCTTTCACACTTAAAGGAGCTTTTTTGTCTACATAAATTTGTCCGGTAACGAAGAAGAAATCGTAGCAGATGCCATGCAGTAAAATACCGCCAAACAGCATCCAAACCAGGTCAGAGGTGTTGCCATACATAAACAATACATAACGCACCGCCCAGGCCGCCATACCAATAATGAGTACTTTTTTGAACCCAAAACGCTTCAAAAAGAAAGGCATGAGCAGCATGAACAAAATTTCTGAGCCTTGTCCCATTGTCATTTTTCCGGCAGCATTTTGCATCCCGATGTTGTTCAGGAACAGGTTGGCAAAACTGTAATAAAAGGAGAGCGGAATACAAATCAACATAGAAGAAATTACCAGCACGGCGAATGAGCGGTTTTTCAATAGTCCCAAGGCATCTAGTCCCAATACATCTTTTACGGTTACTTTTTCACCTTTTTTGGGTGCGGGGGTATGGGGCAAAGTAAAACAATACAGTCCCATTACCACAGAAGCCCCGGAAGCCAGCAGGATAGGAATATTTTGGTCTTCTACGGCCATAAAGCCTACAATTAGCCCGGCGATGATCCAACTGATGGTGCCCAGCACCCTTACCCCGGGAAATTCGCTACTCGGGTCATCCATGTGATGGAAAGAAAGTGAGTTGGTAAGCGCAATGGTGGGCATAAAACAGAGGGTGTAGGCAATAATAACCGGATAAAATACGGCAAACTCTGTAATGGTTGACAGAAAATAGAGCAACACCCCACCCACAAGGTGGAGTATACCCAGCACTCTTTCGGTTGGGAAAAAGCGGTCGGCAATCATGCCTACAAAAAACGGAGAAATCATGGCTGCCAGGGCAAAAGCAGCATAGGCAAGCCCGATTTCCGGGCCGGAAAACTTCAGGGTAGACCCCAGATAAGTACCTAATGTAACGTACCAGAAGCCCCAGGTGAAATACTCGAGGAACATCATGCCGGAGAGCTGAAAACGGGTTTTAAAATTCATAGGTAGATGGTTTTTATCATGCCAGGGAAAAGTGCGCCCAAGTAACAAAGAAGAATTTACAAAATCAAATGCTTCTTATGTAAAGCGACTGTCCAAGCCGCAAAACTATACTGAAAATAATTGTGTTATCTATAATCTTCCCGGATAGGATAAAAAACGTCGATGACTTTACAGTCAGTGATGGCCCGGCCGGTATGTTTGGCATTTGAGGGGATAATAAATACAGCGGGCGCTTTCAGTAAGTGTTTTTCGCCCTCTACGGTGAGTTCAAATTCTCCTTCAATCATATTAACAACCTGCTCGTGGTGGTGGGAATGCTCGGGCAAAGGGGCTCCTTTTTTGATTTCCCAGTGGGCAAAAGTCATGTTGGCTGAATGTACCAGTTTTCCTGAAAACCCGGGCATGATTTCTCTGGGTTCGATTTGTTCCAAGTTTATTTTTTTCATTGTGCAGAAGAATTATTTTATCAGATCATATAATGTTTGGGTGGGTAAGGGTTTGTTCAAAAGCTTTTTAACCAATGGATGCTGATCTGCCCTTTTTAAGTCGCTGGGATCAAGGGTAGAAGAAAGCATAAAAATCTGTGTAATTTTTTTAATATCGTCATCAAGGTTGGAAAAAGCATCCAGGAAAGCAAACCCATCCATTTCGGGCATTTTTATATCCAGTAAAATAATCAGGCAGGTTTGCAGCACTTTTTTGTTGCTTTGAATCCAATGGATACCTTCTTTACCACTATCCACTGTGTTTACGTCAGATGCCCCAAGCTTTTTTTCCAATAATAATTTGGTGACAATCTGGTCTGTTTTGTTATCATCAACAATCAGGTATTTACAATTAGCTTTCATAGGTGACGGGTATACTGACGGTAAACTGGCTGCCTTTGCCCACATCAGATTTTACGCTGATGTTTCCATTCAGCTTTCGAACTGCTTTTTTTGTAATATATAAACCTAAACCTGCACCTCCAAGCTGGTGCTGTGTGGAGTAAAACATGTCAAAAATATGCTCAAGGCTTTCTACCTTTATGCCTATGCCATTATCAGCAATTTCAATTATATACATGTCATTAGCTGAATAGGTTTTGACAGTTACCCTGGTATTTGCCTTATGTATATCCTTGAATTTAAATGCATTGGAAATAATATTATGGGTGATAATTTTCAGTCGTAGTGCATCAGAGTGAATTGTATCAATTTCAATATTTTTTTCAACGATTATATCATTATTTCCATTTACTTGTTTTAGTCGGACTATTGCATCATCGATGATCCCCAGTAAGCTTACTTCTTTGATCTCAACAGCGGCTCTTTTGTTGCTGGAAAAATCGATAATTTCCTGAATAAAGGTATCTTGTTTCTCGAGGGTTTGCAGCATCATGTTGAAATACATTTTTATTTCCGCTGTAATTTCTTCCTGGCGGGCAACTTCTATCAGTCCTCTCAATGAAGTTATGGGGGCCCGCAAGTCATGGGAAGCACTGTAAACAAACTTATCCAGCTCTGCATTGGTAGCCATAAGGGCCTGGTTTTTATCTTTCAATTTCCTGACCATTATTATGGCATAGCCTCCGGCTCCTCCGATAATTAGCAAGGTCATGACAAAATTAAAATAGAATAAGTTGTTATTGATGGTACGGGCTGCTGCGCCCAGGTTTTCTGAGAAAGCAGTTTCTTTGTCAGTTAATTTGTCTGTAACTGTATTGATATCCTCTATGATTTGCTTTTTTTCTGCTTCCGGGAGTGTAGCACCGGTGCTGATTTTTTCGTGAGCGGATTTCCCGATACGATGTAGCTGTCCCACCAGTGCGTCGGCTTCTTTCCATACCTGTATTGACCTCCGCAGGAAATCCCAGTTTTTAAAGTTCTGGAACAACCATATCATGTTATTCAGGTCATCTTTATGGTTTTTTCCCTGCAAAAACCCTTGCCTGGCTACTTCTTCACTGCCATCTTTCATCAATGTTGCTCTGGCAATACTATCACCTATAGGCACTTGAATTTCTTGCTGGAAATTGTGCCAGTATGTAGGATTTTCAGTATTGATATACATAATTAGATGGATGGAAGCATCTTTCTGTGCTTTAGAATATTGGTTTTCACCATGGATATAAGCCCTTACGGTAGATATGATTCTGATAGTGTAGTAATTGATAAAAATCAAGAGAGCAGCAGAAATAATAACAATACCCAGTAGTACTAAAACATTTCTTTTAGTAAGTGCTTTTATTTTTCTGCCAATATCAGATACGGACAATTTATCTTAAGTTGTTTTATTAGACTGAAAAAAAAATAGCTTAAAGAATTACAATTTGCTACCAATGAGAAGGAGTATTTGCAATATATGAAAATATTCATTCAAGTGCCAATCAGCAGAATTAACCCAAAAAATGAAATTCTAGCCCAAGTCTTACATGCAAGGTATCCTTAAACTTTTGTGATGAAAGAAATTAATAAGTGATTGTAAATTTCTTTCTTTTTTACTTAAGGAAAATAAAGGATGAACATACTGGGTGTTATTTTTTTATTTTGGGTATTATTATCTGGTTCTGCCTCTGCACAATTGTTGGATAATTTTACCGATGGTGACTTTACAAACAATCCGGTCTGGACCGGAGATATAGCCAAATTTGAAATTGATGGGGATAGCAAGCTTCACCTGAATGCACCGGCCGTAAGCGATGAAGCGTATCTCAGTACTCCAAGCCAGGCTATTGAAGATGCCGTTTGGGAGTTTTATGTAGAGATTGGAGAAAACCCTTCAGGCTCCAATTTTACCCAAATTTACCTGGTTGCAGACAAAAGTGACCTTAGTGGCACATTCAATGGATATTTTATAAAAGCAGGAGGCAGTGCCGATGAAGTAAGTTTGTACAGGCAGGATGGCAACGCCACTTCAGAAATTATAGACGGACTGGACGATAGGGTGGATATGAAACCCGTTACGCTGCGGGTAAAAGTAACCCGTGATATTATGGGAAATTGGGAATTATTCACTGATAATACCGGAGGTACTGCTTATGTGGCAGAAGGTAGCGTTTTTGATGATACATACGTTAAGTCCAGCTATTTCGGGGTATATTGTAAATATTCCTCTACCCGCTCAGATAAATTTTACTTTGACGATTTTAATGTAACTGGAAACCCCTTTACCGATGATATTCCGCCCGAAGTACTTTCTTTGGAAGTTGTGGCTAATGATTCCTTGCAAATTCAGTTTTCGGAAGCTTTGGAAACAGGCAGTGCCGAAAATACAGCAAATTATCAGGTGGAAGGCAACTCACCCAATGCAGCGGTATGGAAGGACAGCCACAAGGTATTGCTCACTTTTTCCACTCCGTTTGACAATGGGGCTACATATACCCTTACGATTTCAAATGTGGCCGATACCAGTGGGAATACCATGCTTCCTGTTGATATGGAATTTACTTATTTTGAACCGGTGCCTGCTGTCTTCCGGGATATTGTCATCAATGAAATTTTTCCCGATCCCAATCCGCAAGTGGACAGTTTGCCCACTGAATCGGATGCTGAGTTTATAGAATTATTCAACAATAGCGAGCATCCGTTTGATCTGGAAAACTGGAGTATTAATGGTGAATTGCTTCCTGCTTACTTATTGCTGCCCGGCCAGTATGTCATTTTGAGTAAAGAAACATATGCTTTGGCTTATGCCATGTATGGTAAGGTATTGGGTTTGAATAACTGGCCTGCCCTGAGTAATAGTGGTACCGCCATTTTATTGAAAGACGCAGGCGGGATGCTTGTTGACAGCCTTGCCTATTCAGGCAGTCAAATCACGGGCGGTTATTCACTAGAACAAATTAATCCCAATCCGCCTTGTTTGACTGCAGATAACTTTTTGATTTCTACGCATGCTAACGGGGCTACTCCTGGTTCACAAAATGCTGTTTTTGATAATACGCCGGATATGGTTTCCCCAAACCTGCTCAACCTCTCCGTGGATTCAGCAAACAGGGTATCCCTGTTTTTTGACGAAAGGCTGGATGAAATTTCCGGGAATAATCTGGAAAATTACTCAATTTCCGGAGGTATGGAAGTGGTCGGAGTGGAAGCTGTTGATGAA
This sequence comes from Cyclobacteriaceae bacterium, assembly GCA_965230065.1. Classification (GTDB taxonomy): domain Bacteria; phylum Bacteroidota; class Bacteroidia; order Cytophagales; family Cyclobacteriaceae. Next base: position 4,500,117 of record OZ245942.1, read on the forward strand.
CAGGCCAAACTGATTACAAGCAGAGACTGGAAGCAGGGGGAAACCTATACGGTAACCGTTGGAAATGTTACCGATTGCAGCGGCAATGTAGTGACTGCTAATACGCTTTCTTTTCATTATGATGTGCAGCCTCCGGCCATCTCCAAAATTATGGTGCTAGATACCAGTACGGTGGAGGTAACATGGGATGAAACCACCACTAAATCGTCGGCAGAAAAAGAAGAAAATTATACGGTTGACAATGAAAACCCTGTTTCAGCCAAAATGTTGGACGAAGACCCTTTGCGCGTACAATTGGTTTTTGAGCAGGCTTTTGGCGAAGGAATTTTATATACACTTTTTGCCTCCCAAATTGCAGACACCTTGGGCAATGCCATTCCTGATGCTGCGCCGGCCAGCTTTTCATTTACTTATCTTAACCAAATTGATTCGGTACTAGTTATTGATGGAAACTTGCTGGAAGTATATTTTGCTGAGGCTGTAAATGAAGAAATTGCTGAAAATACAGAAAACTATGAAGTGGACAGAAATATAGGGCAGCCGGGCGTAGCCATCCTTGCTGAAGACAAAAGAAGTGTTACCCTGATTTTTGGTGCGGCTTTCAGTGAAAATAAAGAACATGATTTAACCATCAGGAATTTAACCATTTTCACACCCATACAGCGTTTCTTTTACGATACAAAAGCCCCGAAAATCACTGAAATTTCTGTGCAATCATCCAATACCTTGCTGGTTTCTTTTGACGAAGCAATACGGCGTAACAGTGCAGAAGATGTAGAAAATTATGAAGTAGAAGGCATGGGTAAACCTATTGCAGCTGAGTGGCAACCCAATGGGCTTTCCGTATTGCTCAGATTTCCTACTGATTTTACAGAGGAAGTTGAACACAAACTATCGGTGAATGATATTGCAGACCTGGCAGGAAATGAAAACACACGCACCCAAACCGGAACCTTTATTTATGACCCATTGCCTCCTGCCATTCAACAACTCGTCATTGTATCATCACAACAAATCAGTCTGATTTTTTCAGAGCCACTGGATGCCGTGACGGCTGCCAATATTAATTATTACCAAATTAATCAAAATGCAGGATTCCCAGATTCGGTAATTGTAGACAAAGCAAACTCCGCAAAAGTAGATTTAATATTCAATAGTAAGTTGGATGATACATTGAAATATACACTTACTGTTCAGGGAATAAAAGACCTGCATGGCAATGGAATCGTCAATCCGGTTTTGGTTGGTTTTTCCAATCAATTTCCTTCCCTGGCTGGAGTTTTCTCTTTGTCTGAAAAAGAAGTAAGGGTGCGATTTTCTAAACCCCTCAGTAAAGAAGTAGCAGAAAAGCCGGAAAACTATTTGTTGGAAACTGCTGCTATGCCAACAAAAGCCAGCCTGAACATTGAAAACTCCACTGAAGTAACCCTGACTTTTGCCCGAAGTTTTGTGAAGAAAAAGGAATATGAAATCAGCATCACACATATCGAGGATGTAGAGGGAAACAAAGCAGATACCCTGAAAGCATTATTTTCTTATGACCCAAAAATTGTAAGCATTTTAAAGACGGGCAAATCTGTTTTGCAAGTTGAGTTTGCCGTTCCGTTGGCAATGGCAACTGCCAATAATACTTTGAATTTTTCCCTTGACCAGGGTTTTGGAAACCCCAAAGCTGCTGTGCTAAATGAAAATACTTTGAAAGAGCTCACGCTTTATTTTGAAAAAGAATTTGCCTCCAGTACCGCCTACCACCTTTCTGTGGCAAATTTAAAAGATGCGTTGGAACAGATGATTCCGGCATCGGTAAACTTTTTTGGAACAGGTGCTAAACCCGGATTCAATGAATTAATCATCACTGAAATTATGGCCGACCCCACACCGGTGGTGGGTTTGCCGGAAGCAGATTATCTGGAAATTTACAACCCATCCACAAAAGTTTTGAGTTTGCAAGGCATCCAATTATCAGATGCAATATCTACTACAACTTTGCCAGAGGTTTTATTGAAACCGAACGAATATGCCATATTATGTGCTACTGCAGATGTGGATGAGTTCGAGGTTTTTGGAAAAGCTGTTAGAATAAGTAGTTTTCCATCCCTGAATAATGCAGAAGATGAAATCTCTTTGCATGACGAAAACGGACAGCTTATTTTTCATATCCATTATATGGATGATTGGTACAAAGACAGCCAAAAAGCAGAAGGCGGCTGGTCACTGGAAATGGTGGATACTTCCCGGCCTTGCGGAGGAATAGAAAACTGGACTGCTTCAGAAAATGTGATAGGGGGAACGCCCGGTGGAGAAAATTCGGTAAATACTTCCAACCCGGACCGAACAGGCCCGCATTTGCTAAGCGCATGGGCAGCAGCTGATACACTGATTCAGCTTAATTTTAATGAAAATATTAACCCTATGGACATTTCTGATGGCAATTTTGAAGTTATGCCCACTATCACAATTGACAGTATTATTCCCGCAGAGAATTTGCGAGAAGTGACTTTACAAATGAAAGAAAGCCTGAAACCCAAAACAGTGTATACCATTCAGGTAGAAAGTGTGGCCGATTGTAGTGGTAATTTGATAAATCCCGCTAAAAACACGTTTGCTTTTTATTTGCCAGAAATAAGCGACAGCCTGGATATTCTGCTCAACGAAGTACTGTTTGCCCCCCGCAGCGGAGGAGAAAAATTTGTGGAATTGTACAACCACTCCGACAAACACATCAACCTGAAAAACTGGCAACTTGCCAATATGGTTGATGATACTGTGAGTAATTACAAATTGATTACCGCTGACGATTTTATTTTAGCTCCGGGCAAATTTCTGGTACTCACCGAAGATGCCACTATTTTAAAAGCCGATTACCCACAAACCAAGTCAGACCGAGTGCTGGAAATGACTGCTTTGCCTTCTTATCCGGTTACAGAAGGCACGGTGGTACTGGTAAATGAGAGGCAGGAAGCCGTACAAATTTTTGAATACGCAGATGATTTTCATTTTTCTCTGTTAAAAGAAGATAAAGGCGTTTCTTTGGAGCGCATATCCTGGGAAGAAAGGGTAGATGATCCGGAAAACTGGCATTCAGCGGCCTCTTCAGCAGGTTATGCCACTCCAGGTTTTATGAATTCACAATACCGGCATTACGGTAATATTTCAGCACAATTTGAGATTTCGCCTAAAGTATTCCTGCCTGATAACTCCGGACAGGCTGATTTCACAAGCATCCGTTACCAATTTGAGGAATCCGGCCATGTAGCCAGCATCCGTATTTTTGATGCAAGGGGCAGGGCTGTAAAAGATTTGGTGCAAAATGCTACTTTGTCCACAACAGGCTCATTACAATGGGATGGTACGGATGACCATTATCAGAAAGTAAAAATGGGCTATTATCTTATTTACATCGAGTTATTTCATGCAAACGGAACCAAGCAGGTGTTCAAAGAAAAAGTAGTGGTGGCGGAGAGGTTTTGAGTGGCGGTAGGTAGTTGGTTTTTAGTTTTTGGTTTGGTGTTTATAGTTAGTAGTTTATTGTCAATAGTCTTTTAGTCCATGGTCGACAGTCCACAGTCGATTACCAAAATAAGTAGTTCTGTGGACTATTTGACTGTCGACTACAAAACTATGGACTAAAGACTGCACTGCCTATTGTACCCAAAACCAAAAAAAGCTTGTATATTTATCCAAAAAACTACTGATCATGACCACACACAACATTTCTTTCTCATTTCTATTTATATCACTCCTTTTATTTTCTGCCTGCACATCCGGCACGCAGGAAAATGAAAAACTTACAGCAAGTACTACCGAAACCCAGGCAGAAGATATTGAAGCTAAACTGGAAGCAATGGGCATCACCCTGCCCACACCACCCACACCTGTTGCCAATTATGTAACTGCCGTCAGTACGGGCAATCTGGTGTTTTTGTCGGGGCATGGCCCTATGAAACCCGATGGCAACAACATCACCGGGAAAGTGGGGGCTGATTTGAGCATAGAAGAAGGAAAAGAAGCGGCACGGGTAACGGCTATCAATCTGCTGGCTTCCCTCAAGGCCGAAATTGGCGACTTGAATAAAGTGAAAAGGATTGTAAAAGTGCTGGGTATGGTAAACGCAGCCCCCGATTTTACCCAACATCCCCAGGTTATCAACGGATGTTCAGACCTGATGGTGGAGCTTTTCGGTGAAAAGATGGGCAAGCATGCTCGGGCTGCCGTAGGAATGGGTTCGCTGCCTTCAAATATTGCCGTGGAAATTGAAATGGTGGTGGAAGTAGGGGAGTAGTTTCTAAAGCCATTCCAGCAATTTAATCCTTACATGATAGGTGTCTTCGGCTGCCCCGTATTCAATTTGAGGGTTGGAGAGGAATTTATACTTGTTAATAATATTTTCGGGAAAGTACAACTGCGGATTATTTATTGAAAGTCCTGAGCACTCAAAGTTCAAATACCCATTGCGATCGGTGCAAATCTTGGCGGAAAGGTGATTTTGTTCCTTATTGGAGTAGTCTATCAACTGGTCAAGTAAAAATTGCAGGAATAAAGGCGGCAATAGAAACTTAAAATATTGCGATGCTACGTCAATGTTCACTTTTAACTTTCCGGGGTGTTGGGCTAAGAGCAAATCGATATACAAACGGATGTAATAGATTTCTTTTTCCAGGCATACAAGTTCCTGATCTTTATTGTCAAGAATATAGCGGTACACATCCGACAATTCGTTCACCAGTTGGCAGGCCCTGTCTTTATCCCGATGGATTTGCTCAGAAAGTGTATGTAAACTACCAAATAGAAAGTTAGGGTTGATGTTATTTTTTAAAGTCTCGAAAGCTTCATGGGCATTTTCCCTTTCCAACCGGTCTGTTTCCATCGTCAGTTCCTGTAGTTTGGCATACGATACAAGCCCCACCTTAGAAGCATACAGGATGAACGCAAACACCATATCGATGATATAAAACTCACGGATGACCGTACCCGGAATTTGCAAAGAATAATTCCCATACGTCAGATAATGAATGGCAGATACGGGCAGTAGAAATACTACAGTAAACAAAATGCCACAAGCTGCCAAAAAGTACAAAAGCTCCAGCGCATACCGCACCAGAACGTCCGGCTTTTTAGCAAACTTTCTGTCAAAGTACTTCTCTATGCCGAATAGTATTTTAGTCAGCAAAAAAAAGTGAATAAACACAAATACAACCTCTACCAGCACAGCCTTTTCCATGAGCATGGCCGTGTGGTTAAAGCCATGATTGATGAAAGCAATGGCAAAAAAATTGAAAAGCGTCAGGATGAATGCCAGTATGGCCTGCTTCTGTGTCGTTTCCAGGGATAATATGTGCTGGCTTTCACTCATGCCGGGAAAATTAAAGGTAATTTGGCAGTAAAGTCTTTGTCAGTTTTCACAACGCGCAAAGGCAAATCGGTAAGGTATTTATAACGGTCTTCAATATTTTTCAACCCGATACCGGTAGATTTTTCAATGCCCGTTCGGGCCTGCAAATTGTTAGTGACCAGCAAATGATGATTTTCTGTTTTAATGACGATGTTCAATGGTTCATCTTTAGAAATAATGTTGTGTTTGATGGCATTTTCAACCAGCATTTGTAAGGAAAGCGGAGGAATGAGGTAATGCAGGTAAGTAGGAGGGATATGTGTTTGCAAGCGGATATTATCCCTGAACCTGATTTTTACCAAATAAAAAAAAGCGAGCGTGAATTCCAGTTCATCTTTAAGAGCAATCAGTTCCCTGTTTTTATGTTTGAGTACGTATCCAAATACATTGGATAGTTCTTTAATAAAACGATAAGCTTGTTCTTCATCAGTATATATCAGGGAGGAAAGCGCGTTGAGGCTGTTAAATAAAAAGTGCGGGCTGATCTGGTTCTTAAGCATTTCGGCATGGGCGTGGGCCCGGGCCAGTTCCAGCCGTTTTTTTCTGATGCGCATTTTCTGCAACTGTCCGAATACTTTCAGTCCGCTTAATACTGCTATGTAAAGCAACGAAATGGTTTCGCTAACTACATAAAACATACGCAGTTCACGCAAATCGTTAGCCGGGCCGGTAAGCCTGTTGCCATAAAGGGGAGCAAAAATGATATTGAGCAAAAAAAGCAGGATGCTGCAAGTGAGCACGAAAATAATGATTTCAAAAATGAAATTTCGGGGTTGCAGGTGGCTGTCTTTGAATTTGCGGGCAAACCAGCGGTCGACACGCAAATAAATTTCATACATGATGACAAAATAGGCGGTAGCATACAATAAGTCAATGTATACTTCAGCGTGAGCCCATGCCTGCCCGGTGATGTAATTAAACACCCCGTGATAGGCAATGCCCAGCAGGAAGGCCGCCAGAAGCCTCAACAAGAGCGGATGTATCCGAATTATTCTCATAGAAACCCACAAAACTCTGCAATTGAAGGCTTTCTGAAAACTAAATAGGGTTGAAACCTAAAAATATGAAGTTGAAGGTGAGGGAGTTGCAGTAGGCAGCGACAGTTATTTAGTCCACAGTAGAGTAGTCGACAGTCCATAGTCCTTAATTACTGTGGACTGTCGACTATAAAACTATGGACTTAAAAAAACTGCTACTGCCAACTGCCACTGCCCACTGTTAAGAACTTTCAGGAAAAATAGAGCGCAAATAGTTCTCATTGTGTACGTAGCTTTCAAAAATATCAGCCCCCTCGGGTACGGCACTTTCTATTTGCATCCATCCCCGGTAGCCAATGTCGTCAATAGCTTTGCGGACTTCATTAAAATCAATGCGGCCTTTGCCCAGCAGGTAGCCATTCTCTTTCATGTGTAATTCACAGATTTGCTCCTGCTTGCCCAGCCAGCGGATTTCTTCATAAATATTGTAGCCCATTTTATTGGAGTTGGCCACATCATAATACACTTTCACATTCGGGGAACCTACGGCATCGATGATGTACATATGTTCTTCGGCACTCAGCCAGGTTTCAAGACCCAGGGTTACTCCGGCTTTTTCAGCTTTGGGGGCTACTTTTCTTAATCTTTCAATCACCACTTTCTGGCCCTGATCGTCATTTTTAATATCTCCATTACCAAAAAAGGCAAGTAATACCACTTTACAGTCCAGTGCTTTTGCAGCATCGATACTGCCATTTACCCATTCCTCAGCCCTCGGGTCAGATTTGTAAGGTACCTGGTTGAGGGCACCAATCGCAATGCCGCCAATAGCCACACCGTATTTTTTTGCTGCTTTTTGGTAAGCCCGCTGGGTTTCTTTTTGTAACAAGTACATGTTATCCGGATCGGTTCCCAGGCTGATTTGCAGCCCATCCAGCCCGATGCGTTTGCCCATTTCCATGCCTTCGATTTTGCCCCTTTGCCCAATGGACCAGTCGCAGGCTCCGATTTTGAAACCTGAGGCATCATTGCGGGCAAAAAGGTCTGTGTTAAAAAGAAAAGGGGCTGTTGCCAAACTACCGGCAATTGTTTTGATGGCGTTGCGTCTTGAAATCATAAGGGTGGGTGCTTATTATTTTTGAGTTAATTATTGTCATAAAGTTATTCTAAATATTGTAAAGTTGGGAAAATTTTGGTGAATTTGAACAATCAATATCCACATACCGTTAATAAATTTGAAGAGTAGAATTTAAACCTACATATTGGCGTTAATATAGTACGAAGTTTGTGGTATAAGTAATCGTAGGGGCATATCTACCCAGAATCAGGTAAAGGTTAAATCAATACATGAAAAAATACATTTTTTTATTATTCATCATTTTTTCGCAGATGGCTTATGCCCAAAGAGGAGGGGTGAAAATTGCAAAGTTGAAGTATGATGGTGGGGGAGACTGGTATGCCAACAAAACCGCCTTGCCCAATCTCATCGCTTTCTGTAATGAAAATATTGATACGAATCTGGCATCTGAAGAAGAAGTGGTAGAAATAGGAAGCTCCGAGCTTTTTTTCTATCCGTATGTGTACATGACCGGGCATGGTAATGTAGTGCTGTCTGATGCCGATGCTGAAAATTTGAGAAAGTATCTGGTTTCGGGAGGTTTTTTGCACATAGACGACAATTACGGGTTGGACCAGTTTGTGCGCCTCGAGATGAAAAAGGTTTTTCCGGAACTGGAGTTTGTAGAATTGCCTTTTAACCACCCGATTTATCATCAGAAGTTTGATTTTGAAAAAGGGTTGCCAAAAATTCATGAACATGACGGAAATCCATCACAGGGCCTGGGCTTAATATATGAGGGAAGGTTAGTTTGTTTTTATTCTTTTGAATCGGATTTAGGCAATGGGTGGGAAGACCAACGGATATATAATGACCCGGAAGAGTTGCGGCAAACGGCCCTGCAAATGGGTGCCAATATCATTGCGTTTGCTTTCACACAAGATTAGCTGTAACGGGTATTGTTGGAAACGGAAAAATTCAAACTTTTTTGATAATTATTACAGCTACATTTTTTTGAAAGTCGTTTTTTACACTGTGTACCCTTTAACTTAAAAAAAATGTGCTATTTTGCATGTTCAACCATAATTAGTAATTCAGCAAAGTTTTCCCGGTTTTCTTACAAAGTTTTCCAGCTTTTTGTCAGATAGCCCGATATTTGTAAACAGCTTGTAGAAGCATTAAATTATTTTAACAAACAATAAGTCTCTAACTTTAAATATTTTCTCTTGTGATCATCATTGCTTTCTTTTTCCTCCATTGGTATTTCTCTTTGTTTTGCCAAACCTTCTTTTTACACCGTTATGCCGCCCATAAAATGTTCGTTATGAGCAAAGGTTGGGAAAGGTTCTTTTTCATATTTACCTTTATCAGCCAGGGTTCATCCTATTTAAGTGCACGTGGGTATGCCATTTTGCACCGCATGCACCATGCATACAGTGATACTGAAAAAGACCCGCATTCACCCCACCATACCGATAATCTGTTTACAATGATGTGGGAAACAAAAGATATTTATAACGATTATGTATTAAAAAACATTGAGCCGGAGCCACGTTTTGCTAAGGGTTTACCAGAATGGGAAGCCTTTGATAAGTTTGCCGATAACAACTACGTGCGTGTGGGCTGGGGAGTACTCTATTCTTTGTTTTATATAGCTTGTATTTCTATTTGGCAACTGCCCTACACCCACTGGGCCATGTATGCCCTTTTGCCGATACACTACCTGATGGGCCCTATTCATGGCGCTATTGTAAACTGGTGTGGACATATGTATGGTTATTCGAACTTTGATAACCAGGATAAGTCTAAAAACTCAATGGTTTTTGATTTTCTGATGATGGGCGAGCTTTTCCAGAACAACCATCACAAGCTGCCGGCCCGGGTCAACTTTGCCACCCAATGGTTTGAGATTGACCCTACCTATCCTTTAATAAAACTATTAGAAAAACTAAGAATCATCAAAATGGTGAAGTTGAAGAAGGCTTGAGGATTTTAGTAAAGAATCAATGATAAGGCTCAGGGCAAAGTAATGCGTTGGGCCTTTTTTTATTTTTAAGGGTTACTTATCGTTAATAAATATGAGTGGAACTTATTATAAACTGGTATATAGATGGCAATATGAACCAAAAGACTTGTTTAAAGGAAAACATAATTTGAATGTTGAACCTTATACAATTTATATTGAGGAAGGTAAAATAATTGCCGAAGTTTATAATACTTCCAATGAACATCAGTTAATCATCCAGGCCCATGCAGAAGATTATTTTCGGGCAGCTTCAGTAATTAGCGGTTTTGCATATAAAATTGATAAAGATGTTGATATTGAAGCCTATAATGAAAATGGAGAAAAACTACCTATTCTATTTTTACCCTCATCTGGTGATCTTTCAGTTGCATCCTCTATAAAACTAAGAGATAAGCTTCAAGAGGAGGAAAAGCAACAAATCATTGAAGAAGAAAAAGTATTAGGTGAGTTCTTTATGAAATACTACTATGCAGAAGACCCTATCATCAGATTTATTTATGAATACTATAAGGCAAGTTTATCACAGGAGCGGTTCTTAATTTATTTACATGACATTAAAGAAGCCATAAAGACCTTTTTAAGGGACTCAGGTTGTGATGTTTCCAGTGATAATAAATTAAGTAAAGAGATAGGGCTACATAAAGCAGTTTTGAACATAATTTGGAAGCTTGCTAATAATGAAATAAAACAAGGGAGGCACCCTGGGAAATATTATCATGAAGATAAGGGGATTACTCCATCAGAGAAAGCTGAAGCGAAGCAAGCTGCCCAAAAAATGATGTTAGCATTTTTCAAGAAACTCAGGAATGAGCCAAAGTTAGTTGAAAGGTTGAACCCAAAAGATAAATTAGAATAGGCTAAATTCTAATTTTCATTGAACACCTCGAATTGTACAGCGAATTTGTAAATTCGCTTATGAACCAGGAAGCCATCATCACAGCCACTCGCAACTATGTAAAAGAAAAATTCGCAGGCGAAAGCTCAGGCCACGACTGGTGGCACATCTACCGGGTTTGGAATACAGCCCTGCACATTGCCAAAGCAGAAAATGCCAATACATTTGTCGTTTCATTAGGTGCTTTGTTGCACGACATCGCCGACCATAAATTTCATGATGGCGATGAAACCCTTGGGCCTAAAGTAGCCCGCCAATGGTTAAGCCAGTTTGATATGAAAGCTGAGGAAGTAGACCACGTATGTGAAATTGTTGCGAAAGTTTCTTTCAAAGGGGCTGGCACGGAAACCCCCATGGCTACTTTGGAAGGGAAAATCGTGCAGGATGCCGACCGCCTGGATGCCCTGGGCGCCATCGGTATTGCCCGCACATTTGCCTATGCCGGGTACAAAGGCCATGCCCTGTACGATCCTGAAAACCCTCCTGAACACCACCAAACATTTGCCCAGTACAAAGCCGGTTCCGGCTCAGCCATTAATCATTTTTATGAGAAGTTGCTATTGCTCAAAGACCGGATGAACACCCAAACGGGGAAGAATCTGGCTGAAAAACGACATCAATACATGGAAGCTTTTCTGGAACAGTTTTATAGCGAGTGGGAAGGGAAACATTAAATCCTGATTGTACTAACATTGCAACTTAGGGTAATAATAATAACGCTCTCCCCGGATGAGCGGGAGCGCCAGGTGCCCGGCTAATTCCGGGGTCTTCCGCTTGTATGCAGGAGATACCGCGCCACGGTGGCCGCAATAAATGCGGCAAGAGTTTTAGGCTTTGAATTTTGTCATTTTGAAATTGTTTAGGTTTTTGGGATTACGATTTAGGATTTGAGTAAAGTTTGGGCATTATTTGTGCTCTATGGAACCAAAAGGAGTGCAGTATGAAGCTTTTCAAAGTTGTAGTCTTTACAGTTATTTTATTAACTGGAGGGTGGGGTTGTGAATTGGATGATGATTGTGGTTCAGCCACCAACTCATTCTATGATGTAACCGGGCTTAGCGGACAAAATATGCAGTTGAACGACCGGGGTTACCGAAATGCCGAACTTTTACCCGATAGTGCTGAGGTACGTTTTGATCAGTATGCCATCAGTGTTTATCCTGAAACTGAACCAATAAGCCTGAAAGATACGCCTGTTTCAGGAAGCGGTTTTGCAGCTTATGCCTGCTCACCGGAACCGCCCCAACCTACCGAGTTGGTTACCGACATCGCAGTTTTCAGTGATACGGATTTTCAACAGGCCGAAAGTGATAAAATTCTGGCTGCCGGTGATACACTTAACAGCTTGTTTGAGATTTACGATTTATACAGTGGGAATATTACTGGCCTTATTACTTTCCTGGACAGGGAAAAAGAAATTGGGGCTTCTGCTGATGGCTTTTTTCTCACCCTGGTTTCTCAACCAAAAGAGCCCACAACCCATCGTTTTACAGTACATTACCACCTGGATAACGGGGAGTTTTATGGCGTAACTACACCTCCGGTTACAGTTAATCCATAAAATTCATTTAACTTTATCAGTTCGTTACTGAATTGATAAGATGAAATTACCGTTTTGCTTTGTCTTTTTCTTTCTGAATGTGATGGCAGTTTCTGCACAGCCCATCAACGTAGCCGTAGCTGCCAACCTGCTTTTTCCAATGCAAAAGATTGAAGCCTTGTATGAAGCACAATCAAAGGAAAAAGTCAACCTGATTTCTGCTTCATCGGGAGTGCTTACGGCGCAAATCAGCAACGGGGCACCCTACCAACTTTTTATTTCAGCGGATATGAAATATCCTCAAATCCTTTATCGGGATGGTAAAACATTGAGCAAACCTCAGGTGTTGGTGAATGGGCAGTTGGTATACTGGAGCAAGAAAAATGTAACCAAAGATCAGTTGCTACAATCTCTAAAAAATGACGCAATAAAATCCATCGCCATTGCCCAGCCTTCCCTGGCACCGTATGGGCAAGCGGCCAAAAAATGGTTGCAACGAAATAATGTATTTGCATCTATAGAAGGTAAGCTGGTTTACGGAGAAAATGTAGGGCAGGTCAACCGTTATATCTATTCCGGTTCGGTAGATGCTGCTTTTACAGCTGTTTCGGCCATGTTTGCCAGTGAACTCAAAAATAAGGGACACTGGTTACTATTAGAAAATGAAGTTGAAGATGCAGCGCTTTTAGCCCACGGATGGGCCATTCTCAAAGCGGCCACAGAAGAGAGGGATAAGGTGAAAAAATTTGTTGAATTTTTAGCCACACCTCCGGCCAAAGCGGTTTTCCAGGAATTTGGATATATTGTACCCTGATTTCATAACTTTGTCCGGATGGAAATATCCCTTGCACCTTTTTGGCTTAGCCTGAAACTTGCTTTTATCACTACCCTAATTCTGTTCTTTCTGGGAATACTCCTGGTTTATTTTGTCTATTTTTTTGGAGGAAAGCTGCGGCCATTGCTTAAAGCCGTGGTGAGCCTGCCTCTGGTTTTGCCTCCTACCGTGCTTGGTTATTATCTGCTGGTTTTTTTTCAGCCTGAAGGATGGGTGGGTCAACTCAGTGAACAGCTTTTTGGTTTGCGGCTGGTCTTCAGTTTTCCCGGTTTGGTCATTGCCTCGGTAATTTTCAGCTTGCCGTTCATGGTCAATCCGGTACTATCAGCGATTGAAAATTTGCCTGCTTATTACCGGGAAGCAGCCTTTACGCTGGGGAAGTCGAGATGGGTTACCCTTACCAAAGTGATGCTGCCCAATGTAAAATCATCGGTAGTGGTAGGACTGGTCATGACTTTTGCCCATACCATCGGGGAATTTGGCGTGATTCTGATGATTGGGGGCAATATCCCCGGCGAAACCCGCGTGGCGTCCATCGCTATTTATGACGAAGTGGAAACGTTGAACTACGCGGGGGCTAATTTTTATGCTGCCATATTAATGGTTTTTTCAGTGCTGGTATTGGCAGGTGTTTATTTTTATCAGGGCAAAAAATCACAGGGCGTATTATGATAGAAGTGGTTTTGAAAAAAAGTTTACACGGTGCCGAAGGGGATTTTCTCCTTGAAGTTGACTTAAAAATTTCCCCCAAAGCAGTAGTGGCCGTAATGGGTCCTTCCGGAAGTGGTAAAACCAGCCTCTTAAAAATGATAGCCGGGTTGATGCAGCCTGATGAGGGAAACATTATGATTAACAAAGATGTATGGTTTGGTACTTCAAAAAAAATAAACCGCAAACCACAAACCCGCTCTGTGGGATATGTTTTTCAGGAATACGCGCTTTTTCCCAATATGAGTTTGCGTGAAAACTTATTATTTGCTTTAGAAAAAAACAGCGATAAAAAGATAGTAAATGAACTGATAGAACTCATGGGGCTTACTGCTTTGCAAAACAGGAAACCCACCCATCTTTCGGGCGGACAGCTACAACGGGTAGCCCTGGCGCGCGCTATTGTAAGGCAGCCTCAACTGTTGTTACTGGATGAGCCTTTCGCAGCCCTTGACAAGCCTATGCGACAGCGGTTGCAGCAAGATTTAAAGCTATTGCATGAGAAATATGGAACCACTACTTTACTGGTAAGCCACGACCCCGTAGAAGTGGCACGCCTTGCTCATGAAGCTTTTATTTTACAAGATGGAAAAGTAATCAGGCAAGGTAAACCATTTGAAGTGCTGCACCAGCAGGAAGATGGGGCTTTTGAGGGTGAAATATTAGTAATTGACAAAGAAAAAGGAGAAATAGGCATTGTGAGCGAAAATATATTCCATACCTTCTCAGTAAAAGAAAAATTGTTAGAAACCTTGCAGATAGGCAGTAAAATCAGAGTGAATGCTGGTGAAATTGAAGCGAGCAAAGGTTCACCGATTAGCGGGTGAGTTTGCTTTGCGGTAAGGAAGCGATCGTTTGGCCTATCAGAGCCATAAAAGCCTGCATGCGCTGGCTTGCGTACAAAAACTCTGCTTTTTCCAGTTGCGAAATGGCTTTGGCAAATTGCTGACGGTTATAATACACAATGGCCGAATTGTAATATGACAGACCAGCCAACTCTGTCAAATTGATGGTATTATTGATTTCAAAGGTGTACTGATAATTTGAGGTTTGGGCTGCACTTTCTTCATTATCGTACCAGGCCAGCCTTTTCTGAATGTCCTCTGGTTTGCTCAGAAAGCCATACTGAGGATCGGTACTTTCTATCAGGAAATAGTCTTGTTGTGAAACATTTTTCCCTGCCAGGGGATGAACCTCAAGATAAATGTGGTATTTCAACTCTTTGATAGAAAATGTGTACCCAAGGTTATCCAGCAGGTAAGCATACAGGGCCGTACCGGTTACACAATCGTATTTTCCCGTATTGAATAAGTCAATGAAACTGGGATAGGAAGTGTAATGCTTGAGGTATTTACGGTGGACTTTATAGAACATAAACCGCAGAAAACCCTCCTCATCATTGTAGGCCGATTGCTTTTTCTTCAGATGGGATACGAATTTATCTAATTCTTGCCGGATTTTGGCTTCTTTTGATGGATGAGCCTGTTCATTTACGGCCAATAGCAAAGGCAGTGTGTGTACTGAAGTAGAAGGTGAACGGTAGTAATGCAGAAATGCCTGGGTTTCATAGGCTGTTTTCAAATCAAGTTGCATCAATGGGTTGGCCGTATGCAAAGTTTGCGATACAGATTCCATCTGAAATGTAAGGCATAAAACGCATAATGATAATATGGAAACAATTTTTCTCAACACCACTAAAATTTCTTCGCTTTCTGTATAAACTCAATGTTAATTCAGTGTTACTAATATAATGATTTGTTAACATTAAATTAACAATTTCTTAACATTAAAATCGTAATCTGAATAAATAAGTTACATGCTGATGATGAGATTTTTCCGTCATTTTAGTAGTGCGGCTCAGTGGGCCGCTTTACTGAATGCCAGATTAATTCCCCTCGATAACGATGGTTTCAGAAATTTTGTCGTGGGTAGTTTGGCGGTTTCTGTCCCAGAAATACTGGAAAAAGCCATATAAAAGCAGGGTTGCAGAGGCAGTATAACCAGTAGCTCGCTCCAGACTGGCACCAAACGAAAGTGTTTTGCCATTGAGCTTAACTACTTTGATTTTGAGCAATTTCTTACCTGGCGTCTGTCCTTTCCATTGCCAGGTGAAAAACGAAAAATACAGAAAAGCACCAAAAAAACTGGTCAATAGTGCGGTTGCATTGTTCAAATCAGAGATAGGACGGAAAAACGGGCGGAGAACATCACCAGTATTGCCGGTGATGCTTTCATAAACTTCGGGGGTAATGTATTTGAAGAGGATACCGATAAAAAGCAAACAGGCAATGGCTATAGGCACATAAATAACCAGGTGCAAATAAAGCGAAAGATGCCGGGCAAACCGTTTACGCAATTGTTGCTCCACCTGATAATTTTCCAACTTTTTGTCGGCCACAATTACCTGTTTCCGGATATAGCGTGAACCTTTTACCATAGTTTTTCGCAGCCTTCTTTTTACAAATAAATAGAAGAGAGCAAGTGGTATTAAGAGCCAAAAAAATTCGGTACAAATAGCGATGATGAGCCAGTCAATACCAAAAGCAAAAGCCCTGCGTGGGAAAGAGGCCAGTTTGGCACCTTGCAGCTTGTCATCCACAGAGATATGCCCTAGGTCAAATTGTTTTTTGCTAACTGAAGTTTCCAAAAGGCTGGATGTTTTACAGAGTAAAAATATAAAATTTGTTGATCAAAATACTGAAAATGCCTTCAAAAAAACAGGACAGGATCACGCACTGATAATCTGTAGTTTCTATTTACTTTCCTTCATTCCTGATGGCTACCGGAATCGGTTTACCTTCCTGATAAATTTTAAGCTCCAGAATGTCAGCAGGCATGGTAAATCCTTTCTGGGCCAGGTGGGTCAGGATTTCATTCATCAGATCAGTTTTCAGGGTTGGGATAAAGTCTTTAACTTCATCATGGTTGACCCAATAAAAAATGCGCAGGTTGATGGTGCTGGTAGAAAACTCTTCAATAATAACGAAAGGCTCCAGTTCATTATCCCTGGATATTTTAGGGTTTGTTTTGATGGTATTGACGATACTGCTAATAGCTGCTACAATATTATCTCCATAATCCAGCCCAATGAGGAAATCGTAGCGCAGCAGCCCATCGCGGGTATAATTGACGAGCGGGCTTTTGATAAGCAAGGCGTTGGGCAGAAAAATATCTTTTCCGTCAAAAGTCCTGATATAGGTATTTCTGAAGCTGAGGGCTTTTACGGTGCCTTTCAAACCTTCAACTTCTATGATATCGCCAATGCCAAAAGGGCGGCTAAAAGCCAGGAAAAACCCGGCCAGAAAGTTTTCACCAATGTCTTTAAAGGCAAAACCTATGACAATGGCTGATACTCCGGCCCCGGCCAGCAGCCCACCGGCAATTTGGTCCCATCCCAGGTTTCTCAAAAAGAATACAATGCCCAATACCAGCATAACCAGAAAAACCAATCGGCTGATAAAGTTGACAATCAGCCGGTCCTGTATATTGGCAAAAAGCCTTCTTCGGACGATATTTCTAAGAAAAATCCCCAGAAAAATAAAAGCCAGCAGCACAATGATAGCGACTATTATTTGGGGCGTATGGTCAGCAATTTGCAGGAAAAATTCCTGAAAGGAGGAGATAATTCTTTCTTTCATTAGGCCAGTCTATTTTTTACCAGGTGTCAAAATAGACTATATTATTGGCTTACACAACCCTTTGGATATGGATACTATAAAGAATAAAATTAATTCTGGTGGTCCGGAGCACGGATTTCCTAATCCTCGTATTCCGTAACTGTAGTTTTGGGGTACAATTACTCAAACAACAAATACAATGTAACGGTGTTGGTAGAAATCCTGCTAAGAGGGTCGTGATACGGACTGGGCTCATCGGCCATCACATTGGTGATGCCCCGGGAGAAGCGGATTTCAGGGGAAAATTTAAACAAAGGAAAGTACAAATCCAGCCCAAAGCCAAATTGCACACTCAGGTTTGATTTTTCCAGCACAATGGTTTTGGTAGGATCTTGTTTGTCTTTTTTTCCGGTAGCGTCAATGCCCGGTTCAACACCACCGATCAAATACCAACGAAAGTTATCCCGGCGTACCGATTTATATTTGAGCAGCACCGGAAACTCCACAAATGTGCTTTCCAGGGTTTGTATCTCAGGTTCACTTTGGCCATTGACAATATGATTATAATCTACTTTGTGCTGGTAAAAAACTACTTCGGGTGTTACCCGCAAATCCAGATATTGAGCCAGGCGCAGGTTGGCTATCAAACCCAGCGAAAACCCAAAGCTGTTGGCCGGCATGACGGAATGCAGGGAGTCCATATCCATAAACTGGTTGGAATACTGCGTGCGGAACGAGGACGTATGGATGCCTACCAGAAAGCCGTAGTGCAACCAGCGGTCGTCGTAGTTGGGCAGGTTGTCTGTGGTATTGCGTTGGCTGAAAGCTTTGGGCGTGCATAACAACAAAAAGAGCAACCCAAGTAAAGCTATTTTTTTCCCGTGTAAATAGAACAAATGCCAAAGGTGAGAGATGTGCATGTTGTTTGGTTAAATCCTACCTTTTGCAAAACCTTTTGGAATGCCTCTCCGTCAGGAAAAGCCTGTACAGAGGCAGGCAAATAGGTATAAGCGGCATTATCTTTCGAAATTACTTTGCCAATTTTAGGTAGAATAGATTTAAAATATAAGTTATACACCTGTTTAAATGGAAACTTCGTAGGCTTGGAAAACTCAACGATTACGGCCGTGCCACCAGGTTTGAGTACCCGGTGCATATCCTGCAACCCTTTTTCCAGGTTTTCAAAGTTCCTTACACCAAAAGCAACGATCACAGCATCAAAGTTATTATCTTCAAACAGTAATCTTTCAGAATCGCCCATTTGTAATTCAATGCGATCGTCCAGCTTTTTACGTTGTAGTTTTTTTCTGCCAATTTCCAGCATGCCTGCCGAAATATCCACACCAATTACTTTGTCGGGATTGAGCGAGAGGGCTTCAATGGCAAAATCTGCGGTACCAGTGGCAATATCCAGAATGTGTTTGGGTTTTTCAGGTTTAAGGCGCTGAATGGCCCTTTTACGCCAGTAAATATCGATACCCAGGCTCAGGAAATGGTTCAGAAAATCGTAGCGTTTGCTGATGTTATCAAACATTTTCGCCACCTGCTCTTTTTTACCCGATTCCTGATTTTTATATGGAACTACTGTCATGCCGGCAAAGATAGGGAATTAGTAATTAGTTTGAGGTTTTAGGTTTGGAGTTTTTGGTTTGAGCAAGCCTGAATACTATTGACATGTATTTTGAACAAGGAAAACCCTATTTTGTTCTCAATTTCTAAGGAATTTGCCTGTTTCATAATAAACCTAACAGCTATTTTTCTAATTTTACCCCAAACCACAAATAAAACTGATGAAAAACCATAAGAAAGTTACCCAATCGCGGAGAGCATTTATCACGTCATCTATGGGCATGTTAGCAGGAATTTCCGTGCTACCCATCTCTGTGTTAGGAAAAGAGATTGGAGAAAATAGTAATCTGGTAAACCCTGAGCAAACCCATAAGGATTTCGTCCCCCTTTTTAACGGAAAAAACCTGGAAGAGTGGGTAGGCAACAAAACAGATTATGTGGTGGAAGATGGCGTACTGGTAATTCGCCCTGACAGGGGAGGGAGTGGCAACCTGTATACCGAGAAAGAATACGGAGACTTCCATTTTAAATTTGAGTTTTTGTTGACGCCGGGGGCAAACAATGGACTGGGTATCCGGGCACCGTTGGAAGGGGACGCTGCCTATGCAGGCATGGAATTGCAAATCCTGGATAATACGGCGGATAAGTATGCAGACCTGCACGACTACCAGTTTCACGGATCGGTGTATGGCGTAATGCCTGCTAAAAAAGGATATCTGAAACCAGTGGGGGAGTGGAACCAGGAAGAAGTAATCGTGAAAGGTTCTAAAGTGAAAGTGATTTTGAATGGGCACACTATTTTGAATGGAGATGTACAAAAAGCCAGCAAAAACGGTACGCTGGATGGCAAAGACCACCCCGGACTCTCACGCGAGAAAGGACACATTGGGTTTTTAGGGCATGGAGATGTAGTGAAATTCCGGAATATCAGTATTAAAGAGCTTAGGTAAATGTTCTTTTGAAATAATATATTATTTATATGTACAATAGCTTCCTTTTAAGTGGGAGTAAAAAAGAATTTATTTTGTTAACTACAAAACCTAGGGATCTGAGGCTAAAATAATGCAAATAAATACACCTGGTGTGTTTATTCAATTGTTATGAACGATATGGAATTATTCAGAGGTGATAAAATTCATAATAGTAAGACAAAGCCTGGCCTTTACAGGAATAATGGACTCAGATCTAAGGCATTTGGAAGCGGAACGAATCCTGCAAACATTGAAATTATTGGACTTCTTGAAACAATAAGAAAACACATTAAACCAAAAGGAATCGACTCTCAGTATTATGATGTAACTGATTATTTATCTTTTTCCAAAAATCAGGAAAGAGCCTATTATTGGTGTTCGGATATGGGAACTATCAACTTAGAGCAATGCAAGGAATATGAAGAAACAAGATATATGTTTAAAATGACCCTTGAGGATGACCTTATACAAGAACATGGCAATGGCATTTATCAATACTTTTACGCATGCAATCCCAAATTACAAACATCTGACTCTAACTCTGAACATAAACTCATACTAGATAGCATATTCTCTTCTAAAGATTGTCCTCAATGTAAGAACGAGGACAGAAATCATTCAATGCTTCTCATAAATTCTTACGAGTATTTAAAAAATCATGTAGATCACGAAAAATATGACGGAGCAATTAGGTTTGCTCATCAAGATGAAGAATGGTTAGTTCTTCCCTATGATAATTTTGAAAATACTAATTTCAGGAAAGCCAGAATTCCAAGAGCAGACTTTTGGACTGTTGAACATTTCAAAGTAGTTGGAGAATCACGACCAAATATGGAGGAATATCTATGAAGCTCATTACAGATGCTAAGCTCCATAGGCTAACAGGGCTATTTACAAAAGCCTGTATTAAATATATTTGAAATGCTGAGCCTACGGAGCTTAGCTGTACTTTGAATGAAAAATCGGGCTAAAAGGCCCGCCATGTTTATTTTTCAAGCCAAATTCGTTTTCTTTCTATTCCTTGTGCCGTTTCCAGCAGGTAATAATAAATGCCCGGTGGCATCGTCTTATTCATATTGTCTTTGCCATCCCATTGAAGGGCATGTGTGCCTTGAGGAAGGTTCTTTTCACTGCTTGTATAAATAACCTTTCCCCGGCTATCCAGAATTTTTAAAAGTACATCACTCGCCTCACTCATTTCAAACTGAATGTTCGTTTCGGAACGAAAAGGATTGGGATAATTAAAAGACTTAGGGTGCATGGGGTCCACATCCGGATCGGTGGAAGCCAACATCACATTGTCAATGGCATAACCTGACGAACCGGCTTTAGCAGCGGTATAATGCTGGAATACGACTACAAACCTCTCAGAAAATTCCATTCCGGTTTTTTCGGCTATTTCTTTGAGATTTATGGATATATTTTGCCATTCCCCTAACTGATGGTTGTTTTCTGAAAAATCGTATGCTTTCACATAAGTATCCCCTCCATCATCAGAGATATAAACCGCATCGTATGGATTTAAACTTTCCGCATCGCTTTTCCAGGAAAATGTCAATGGATGGGCGGGGTCAATATCCGGATCGGTAGCTGCCCAGGGAGAAGCATCAAAGCGGAAGGCAGCAGCACTCACTGCATTTCCGGCTTCGTTGGGAGCGGTGCTCAAGCGCATGTGGTAACCTTTCTCATTCTTTTCAAGAAAAGCTTTCCCATGGTTCCCGGGGTGCGTACTCCAGAAATCTTCATCCAAAATCCCTTCATCGAAGAAAAACGGAGGGGGGCAGTCTATCCTGCCACAGTCTATGATGTCTAAGAACTCAAGTTCCGCAAGGTCATAATAAAGGGTGCGCTCGGGCAGCTCCCCGGTTTCAAAAACCCGTTCCTCTGCCACTGAGATGTTGTCGAAGGCATATCCCCCAAAAGGTGCCATTTGCCATGTTTTCGTTACCAAACGGATAACACAGTGGGGTGTAAAAGTCAATCCATAAGGCCGGATCAGGTCTGTCATATTTACGGTATACATTTTCCAGCCGTGTTGCCAGTTATGAATGGTTACAAAACGGGAAGGCCGTATCGGACTGATGAGTTTTTTGTACGTATTACCCCCGTCGTCTGAGAACCAAAGTGTTACCTCAGGCTGACTATTTTGGTTGAGGCTTTTTCCAAAAAACCGGAAGAAAATATCACGGTTGGCTCCGGTCATATTCAAATGCATATCCACATGATTGGTGACCGTCATTCCATTGATGGCACTGTAGGTAAGCAAATGATATTGGTCTAATGGGCCATATTTTTTGGAAACTTTCACAATGCTGATCAGGTTATTGCTGGTAGCAAAGTTTGTACTCCACTGCCCGCTCTCAAAATTTTCACTGAAAGGAATGGGTAAGGGCACCTGGGCCTGGGAAGGAATGTCGATGAGACAAAATAAGGTGATAACAAAGAAGAACTTTCTCAGGTTTTGGTGCATAAGAAAATAAACAGAAGCTTTCATAGCAATTACATTTTGGTTGAAGAAAAATTTGATAATAGTGTGCTGAACTCCTTCCTGATTGTGCATGATATATTTTTCCTGCTACCTGTGCCGGAATTTTCGGATAGGCTATTAGTGATCGACAATAACACTAAAATCTTTTCCGATGACGTAGGAGGTACCGCCGCTGCTTCCCGTACCGATGCCTGTATAGCTGTTGCGGTGAAATGTAGATTGTTGCTGCCTGGCCAGTTGCCATAGGTTGACGAGTGCAGGCCCGCCTTCATACCCGGCATAGCCGTAAGCATCCAGCCAGTATCGTCCGGGAAGTGCATACCCTACCAGGCGTTTGAGGTTGAGCACATCCTGCCAGTGTAGTTCCATACCATTAAAGAATACATTGGTATTGCCATTGGCGGCATCCGGCTGTAATGCGCCACCGATGGGTAAACCGGGAATGGTGATACCCAGGGTAGGGCCACCCGCCAGTCCCCAAAAGCCGGAAATCTTATCGTAGTAATAATTTCCATTCTGCATTTTTATGTTGTATTGCCTTTCCAGGGCTGTAATGGTGGCTTCACTAAGTTTTTCGCCATTTACATACACTGAAACCTGGGAAATGCAGTGCCCCAAAAAAGCAAATTGTAAAATGACTGATAATATGATCGTTTTCATAGTATATTATTTATTGGTTAAACAACCGGACTAGAATATCATAAGTGGCGCTCAGCTTAATTGTCCGGTTTTTAAAAGTATCAAATTCATTTTCTGTGATGTCTGTGAGGCCATGCTCGTAAGCCAGGCGAAAGCCCAGGCCGTTTTCCAGGCGGTATCCTGCTCCCAAAAGCAATCCCATGTCTATGCCTTTGAAGCCTTCTTTACTTTTATCGGTAGTGCTACTACCAAATCCGCTGGATTTGAACTTTCTGCCCAGCAGAAAAGAAGGCTGCACACCGCCCAAAAATTCAAACTCCGGCATTTGAGGAAAAGGGGAGATATTGGCAGTAACAGGTACACCCAAATAGGTAAGGCTGGTTGATTGTTTAAAACTGCTTGCGGCCAATTGGGCTGCCACAGCAAACCCAAATACATTGCCCTGTCCTGGCTCATACTCATCTTCGTAGGCATACTTTTCTATTGCGCCTTTGGTTTCTACGTGTAAACCAGCTTCTATTGATAAAATAGACGATATCTGGTAGGGTACAGAAGCCCCGAAAAGAAAACCCGGTTTGAAGGGCGACTTGGTATTATCGCCAAATTCGTACTCATCTTTTCCGCCTTTGGTAGCCAGGGTGCCTCCTCCCTGAATCCTGATAATATCCGGCTTTTCATTTTGCGTATTTGCTTCGTTTTCTGATGTTGTAGCGGTTACATCTATCCAAATGCCTTGGGCCAGGGTCCTGCTTTTCCCATCATTCCAATAGCCGATGAACTCGTAATGGTCGGTGGCGCCTGTTTCGGTGGGGGTAACAAGGTTTCGCAGTGCATGGGAAAAAACTTCGCCCGCAGAAAAGACTGAGCCAAAGTCGGTAATTTCTACCAACAACTGATTGTTCTTATTCAGGGAGAGCTTGGATAACTCCAGCTTGTCATTAGGGCTGACAGGTGTGGGGTTAATTAACAGTCTTTCTAGTCCTTCAAGCTCTTGCACTACATAATCGGCAATTACAGAAAGTGAAAAGGGCTCATTGGGCTGGGCAAAATAGGTGGTGATGGCAGGAGTTTCGCGTATTTGGTTAGCCACTGCTAAATCACTCCCAAGCCATTCCAGCAGGCCGTCTTCATCGGGCGGGTCTATCTTATTTTGCAGGGTGGTTTCATACCGCAGGGGCGTATGGATGACCTTGCAAGCGGTAAAATACAGACCAATGATGGATGTGCATAGCAGTAGAAAATATTTCGTTTTCATGGTTTTATTTTAGTTGTCTTTTTCTCTTAGGAAAGCGGATACGGAAAAGGTAAACATGCCCATGAAAAAAAATTGTAATTGATAGGTAGAACTAACTTCGAGAGTTTTGAGAAATGGAGAAAGGTCTGTGCGACACAGATATGGGGAAACAAAAGGTTTGTGTAACCTCTTGGTTGGTGCTGCCGTGGTTCGGTTCTCACCAAACGAAATCTTTTGAGGGAATGGTTGGTGTACTCACCGACCAGGGGAGTCTTTAAAAATAAACAGGATGAAACTTTACACCATCATTTTTATTGAATTCCAGGGCAGGTGCAGGAAACTTCAGCATGTTGAGGGCATGGAGTATACCTTTTAAAAATTTACTTTTCGTGGGAATTTTTCTGAGGTCGAGGTCTACAGATAAATATAACTGCCGGGTCCTTTCAAAAGAGGGTAGGGGATCGCCCCTGTGATAAGCAGGGTTTTCAAACTCGGCCAGCATCCCATCGGCCCCAAACCCTACAGCCAGGTTGAGCCATTTGGGAAATGAACTACCCGGGGCAAAGCTGGCAATATTGACCGAGAGCCAGTAGGTGTGCCCATTGTAATCGGTAAAGAAATTTTCAGTATAGGAGGCCCCAAAATAAGAAGGGCGATAAGACGGGTAATCGGTAGGGGAGTAAGAAAATTTCATCATAATCCGCTGTTCATCCCAGAGCAATTCCTGCCCAATCATCAATGCTGTGCCTGCGGTGTTGGCAATCATATCACCCGAAGAAAACCCGTAGCCTTCATACAACCCGTCAAATATTTCTATGGGGGTTTGGAGTACGAGACCCAGCATGCCGCCCCACCAAAGGGCTTTCTTTTTGGGCACACCGGCCCATTGCAAAGCTTTCATGCCATAGTAACTTTGGTAATAGGCGGTATACATGTGCCCGGCTTTGTCAATTTGCATCCACCCCCGGTTATCGTTATAAAAATGGAAAGGCACGGATTGATGGTCTTTGTACCACACATTGTTCAGATACAGCATGCCTCCCACATAAAATACCGATTCGGCAACGATTACTGTGGTTAACCGTCCCGGCATCAATGAATCGGGATAAGGAGAAGGAGCAATACCCTGGCCTTTACCCGGAAACATGTTGATTAAGCCCGTTAGTACGAATAGGACAAAGTATTTCATAAGCACAAGAATATAATCAAAACCTGCATACAAAGTCAATGCGCAGATAATGATGGTTTTTTCCTCCCTTCACTTCCGGGCTTAAAGCATACAAAGTGAGCTGAATGGTAGTGGATAAAGTACTGTATACCAGTCCGGCATTTTGTGTTAACACATATGGGTAGGCCTTTTCAATATGTATACTTTCAAATACGGGGAGCATACTCCCTTCAATTAAAGTGTTGTGCCATACCAGCATGCCACCCACCCCATAAAATGCAAACCATTCCTGATGATGGTCTTTGGTCATTTGTTGTAGTGAAAAACGAGTGTTTACCCTGCTCTCAGCGATGGCGGAGTTATCAATGGGGTTTATTTTTCCTATGCGTACTTTCATGCCTCCCGAAAGGTTGTTAAAAGATGTACCTGCCCGTAGCCGGCTACAGGTAAGAACGTCTGTCCAGGAAAAAACTTTCCATGCTTTTTGATAACTTAAGTTGAAGTTAATAACCGGTTCGTTGTTGATTTGATATTGCCAGCCCCGGGGCTGGGTGTACTGAATGAGTTTATGCCACCACCGCTGTACCGTGTAGCCTCCGGCCCATGGCCCAATGATTCCTACATCTATTCCTAATTGCAAGTTGGAGGACCGGGCCCAAAATGTACTGGCTTTGGCATGTACATACAGATAACCTGCATAAGGACGGTCAAACTCAATAAGGTCACTTTTTTTAATATTATCTGGTGTATAAATTTCCTGGGCAAGTTGAAAATGCAGAATGGTTTTATGAAATGAGTTTTGGTGCTGTTTTCGTGGCACTATCCAGGGGTTTTTTTGTAATTGGCTATAGCTCAGGCGCAGCCCATTGGTAAAGTAACGGTCATGAAAAGGCCAAACGTAATTATCATTTTCTGAGGTTATTCGGACGGCCTGGGTTATTTGACAATAGGCTTGCAATAACAAGGACATATTCAGCAAACTCAGTATCATAAACCGGTACATTGATTTTTCCATCTACAAATTCAGTAACAGGCGAGTGGAGTGAAAATGGCCTTTATGAGTTTGTATAATGAAATCCAAAGAGGTAAACGCTGCCTTCTAATAAGCAGGCTATTTATACTTTATTTTGATAAAATATAATATATGGTGAGATTTGAAGGAATGCTTCCTAATATGGTTTACTTCTTCTAAATTGATGACCCTAAAAAGCAGGAAGATTGAAAAATAAAACTGACATCATCGCCAGCATTAGGGAAGGAGGAGAGGAAGAGGTTGTAGCTTTGTATCAAAAATACAAGCAGGATTTTGTAAGCTGGGCCGGTTTCAAATTTCAGCTCGACCGGGATGCGGCATTGGATATTTTTCAGGAAGCAGTGATCAGTTTTTACGACGATATTAAGCAGGAGAAACTGACCTACCTGAAGCATACAGTAAAAACCTATCTGTTTGCTATTGCAAAAAATAAGATTTTCAATACGCTGCGTTACCAAAAAAAGTTTGAGGCTGATGAGCCTGATTTTGATGAATTTTCTTCTGTTTCAATCGTAGATGAACCCTTGATGCTTACCGAAAGGAAGAAGATTATGATAGAAGAATTATCAAACCTGGGCGAACCTTGTCATTCTATTCTGAAATTATTTTACTTTGATGCGTATAGCATGGAGGCCATCGCACAAACAATGGATTACAAAAACGCGGATGTGGTGAAGTCGCAAAAACTGCGGTGTCTCAATGAATTACGCCAGCGCATTATGAAGCAGTTTGAGAAAGGTGATATTTGATAGCTATTAGCTGTTAAGCTTCTGGCTACAAGCCTTAGGTTTTGCTTGTAGCTTGCAGCTAGAAGCTTGAGCCTAATATTAAAATCATGGCAGTGATACGATGTGACATAGACCAGACGAAACAATACCTTCAGGGCAAAATGAGTGCTGAGGAAGTGGAGGCTTTTAAACAAAAGCTAAAGACTGATACGCAGTTCCGGGAAGATTTTGAGTATAATAAAGACTTGCTGGAAAGTATGCGTATCCATTATAAATCTACTCTAAAAAGTAAATTAAAACAGCTGGATGCACCTGCTGATAATCCTTACAAAAAAGCTGGTGCAAGGCGCTTTTTCCAAATAACTGGTATCGCGGCCGCTATCGCCTTGCTGGTGGGGGTAGGCTATGCACTTTTTTTCACTTCCTCCGATACTCAGGCACTTTTTGAGCAATATTATTCTCCTTATTATAATGTGTTGGATGGTTCAGAGCGTTCGGCAGGAGATGTAAGCGGTGACTTGGCCATGCGTTTGTATGACCAGCAACGGTACGAAGAAGCGCTGTTGGTATTCAAAGAAGCCATCAGCCGAAAGCCTGAAAACCACCGTCTCTTGTTTTACAAAGCCATGTCGCATTTAAGTATATCCCAAACTGATACTGCAATTGCCAATTTGCAAGAAGTAGTCAATAAACCTGAAGAACGATTGCATGAACCTGCCCGATGGTACCTGGGGCTGGCCTACCTGCAACAAGGGGATGTGGATAAGGCAAAAGAAATATTCGCTACTATAAAGTCTTCCAACGATAGCTACAGTCAACGTGCCGGCGAAATCCTGAACGCTCTCAACTGATGGCAACTTAACAATTTTTTAAGCTGTATTGTAGAAAAATTTCTACTTTTATCAATTCTTAGTGAGAAAGTATTAGTTTAGCGAAACGCTTACTACAACCACATTTTGTGATTCATGTATACCATCAGTGGTTGTGGAGCATCTGCATATTCGTCTGAATAAATACGCTTGTCGTGAACTAATAACTGCTGATGCATAAAAGCCGGTCATTTCTTCTCGCAACTTTATTATTGACTTTGCTGAGTCAAACTATACAGGCAAAAAACACTTTTTTTAGTCTGCCGATAGCTTATTACCAGGATGCAGGAGGTGTGTTAAACTTTGCTGAGGCAAAAAAGTTGTTTGAGCAAGATGAATTCATCTCTTCAGAAAAAAGTAACCTGAGTTTTGGGTATACAACTGATCCGGTTTGGATTCATATTTTCCTGGATAATGTGCAGGAAAATGAAGTACTTATCATACAGAATGCCCACCTTGATTTTGCAGATTTTTATGCATTGCACAAAGATTCACTCATCAGGCAAGTGAGACAAGGCGACCTGGTGGATTTTCATACCCGGGATATTGAGCACCATTACCCCAACCTCCTGATCTCTCCACAAGCCACGGATATTTTTATAAGAGTATCTACGAAAGGGCCTTTGTTAGTACCTGTTACGTTAATGTCTTTTCCCGCATTATTGCAATATTCCCGGCAGCAGCAGGTTGTGCATTTTGTATACTTTGGTATCTTATTACTGGCTTTTTGTGTAAATGTTTTGCTGTATGTGTGGTTCAGGGAAAAGGTTTTTTTATTCTACCTTTTAACCTTGTTGTTTTTCTTTACTGTTACCTGTGTTGAATTTGGATATTTGTTTCAATATATATATCCAGGTGTTCCGGAAGTTAATGCATACAACCCAGCATTTTATGCATTGATTTTTGTGGTGGTAATGTTTACCCAACGCTTTTTAGGGGTGCGTAACGAGGTGCTTTTTTATTTCTGGGTTTACAGGGTACTGGTTGCTTTGTGTATTGTTCTTATTTTGGCAGTATTGCTTACAAAAGGAGCCGTTATTGTCCAAATATTCATATTGTTACTGGTAGGCTATATCATTCCTGTATTTATTCTAATCAGTGCTGCTTACAGTTACTTTCTCTTACGCAAAACAGGGGCAGGTTTTGTTTTTTTAGGATGGTTGAGTAGTGTAGGGGCTACACTGGTGCTGGCACTTACTTTTACAGGAACATTATCACACAGTTTTTTTACCGGAAATGTTGTACAAATGGGCTCAGCCCTGGAAGTCATCTTTTTCTTTTTTGCACTGGTAGAAAGGGTAAACGTACTCAAACAGCACAAAGAACGATTGCTGAAGTCACATAACAAGTTACTGGAAGAAAAGCTGGAGAGGCGCATGCGCAAAATTAATGAGATGAACCATGAACTGCTGGCCCAGAATGAAGCATTGCAATCGCAGCAGGATGAGCTGACCGCCCAGCGCAACCGCCTGAAAGAACAAAATAAAATTATTGAAAATCAGAACGTTCAGTTGATAGATATAAAGCAGGGGCTGGAACAGAAAGTTGAGGAAAAAACTTCAGATTTATTATTGGCCAATCAAAGCCTGGCAGATAAAAACCAACGTTTAGAGCAATTTGCTTTTGTAGCTGCCCACAACATCCGCGGGCCGGTAGCTACCCTGGAAGGATTGATTAATTTGTTCAATAAAAAAAATACTGGTGACCTGATCAATTTAGAAATCATAAAAAGGCTGGATATTTCTGTTACCAAGATTGACAACCTGCTGTGGGACTTGTCGGCATTATTGGATTTCACCAGTGCATCAGAAGAGTTGAGGAGCGAAGTAAACCTGAAACAGGTATGGGAAGATGTAAAAATTGTATTTCAAAATGATATTGAAAGCAAACGGGCCAAAATTTGTGATAACCTTCCTGGCGAAAAAACTTATAAACTGGTGCCGGTATATATCAACAGTATCTTTTACAACATACTGAGCAATGCTTTAAAATTTAGTAATGAAACCAAAACACCCGAAATTAGCCTTAGCTTTAAAGAACAAAACAAACAACTCTTTTTAGAAGCGTACGACAATGGTTTAGGTGTAAATTTAAAGCTTGTCAAAAACAAGTTGTTTTCTCCCTTTCAGCGGTTTCATTCTCATGTGAAAGGCAAGGGCTTAGGGTTATTCATTACAAAATCGCAGATAGAAGCTATGGGTGGAACCATTCATTTTCAAAGCCAGCCGGGAGAAGGAACTACCCTAAATATTGTGCTTCCTGTGGTTGATTAGGCTGTGTCTGATAGATAACCGAGCAATCCGTCCGACGACTCTTATGCTTCTTGCAAGTAGCCGACATACAGATTGATTTTAGGTTCATCAGACACAGCCTGGTTTAAAGCATCAAGGCTGGGCATCAGAATGCAGAAAGGTCTTCTTGCCTATGAGCGTGATGCTTCCTATTATGAGTAGGATAATCAATATGCCACTGGTAATCCATTTATTTGTTTTTGTCCCGGTTTCAGCATGGTCAATGGGTTGGCCTAAGTAAATAAATGCTCCCCAATAATACGGGTCAGCCGTAATATTGTCTGCGTTTTCCAGGTAATGCAGCTTGGCTTTGTGTAAGGCAGAAGCATATGGAATGCCTGTGTTCAGTGCTTCATAAAAATGTTGCATAATGTCTTTGGTAGGGCGGTCTGCCACCGACCACAAGCTCATCATTACATTGGGTACGCCGGCATACATAAACCCCCGGGCAAGGCTCACAATACCTTCCCCTTTGTAATATTTACCTACTCCCGTATTGCAGGCACTGAGGGTAACCAAATCGGCATTGAGTTGCATATTGTACAGCTCGTAGGTGTGCAGCAAGCCATCTTCAATATTATCATTGGCATTATCAAAAATCAGCTTGGAATAAAGCGGATCAGCATCGTCTACCAGGCTATGTGAGGCCAGGTGGATGATGTTATATCTGCCCGCATTTTGCTTAAAGGTTTTTTCAGTAGCCTTAGCCCCCAGGTGCGCAGTTCCGCCCAATAAGGCAGCAATATTGTTCACTTCTTCTTTGGCATACGGCAGGGCACGGGCACTGTCAATATAGGAGCGAACGGTTTCGTTGAAGGCCAGCCATTGCTGCCCGGTATCATCACGAAAAGTGGGTGCAAAGCCAATAAAGCTCTCGGAAGATACACCAGGGAGTGCATGTTCCATCGTCAGGAGGTTGGCAGTGTAATGATAGGAAATCTGATAATCTTTGAGCAGATAGCTGAGGTCTTTGTAACCATCAGTTGTACTAGCCGGTTTTTGTATCAAAGTTTCAAAGGGCACATACCCCAATATGCCATCAGGAATGATGGTTAGCTGGCTAATGTGTATATTATCATTTGTGATCTTCGGCAAAATTGAGGCAAGTAATGTCTGGTATGTTGCATAGGCATTTTTGGTAAAACTTTCATAATCCCGGGAACTGATTGCTTTTAGCAGGGTTAAAATTTGCGCATCGAAATTTTTACTTTTTGGTAAAGAAACATGGGCTAAATGGCGCTGTGTAAGGCCAAAAATATGGAGGCTGTTACTGCCCGAAAAATAGGAAAGCAATGCCTGCCCTGGCTCTAAGTAATGGTTTTGGAAATGGGTAACATCCACCGGGGGCATATCATATTTTAATTCGTAATACCTGGGGTATGTACGCTGTATAGAGGCAATTAATTCAGTTTTCCTGGTTTTGAGGGCAAAAAGTTCTCTTTGATATGCTTCAAACTGGATACTGTCAGCCGGAAAGGCCGAGTTTAATTTCTGTGACTCCTTTTTAAGAAATGCAATCCTGTTGTCTACTTCTCTTTCTATAGAAAACACGCTATCGGGTACGCCCACAGATTTTTTTGCTTCCAGGTCTGTGAGCGTTTCTATGAGAATACCCGCCTTGTTGCGTTCAGCCAGTAAAAAAGCATCGTATTTATACTTTTCATTACCTGATATTTTACTAAGCTTCAGGGCAGTAGGGATGGCTTTGTTATAGATTTTGGTAGCCTCACTGCTCAGGTAGTATTTAGACCCGGCAGCTTCATAACCAGTTCTTAGGTTTGTGATGAGGTCAAGGGCTAAGTCATATGTTTTCATGGCAGCCTGTAAAGCCGCAATGGAGGTTTGCTGTCCTAAACTCTCTGCTTTTAATCCAAGGATTACTAACAGCAGCCGTTTAGTGTTGACATTTTCAAAGCCAGGGTTAGCATATATCTCCGGTTCATCAAAATTCGGGACAATGGTAATCAAAGCTTGCTGATAGTAAAATAGAGCCTTTTCATAATTCTTTTGCAAACTATACAGCCTGCCTGTTTCCATGTATACCAAGGCTAATAATGGATTATTTGCGTTAAGGTTTTTCACACAGATATCAGTGGCTTTTTCCAGGTAATCCAGTGCTGCTTCGTACTTGCCTTGTGCACCCAGTACACTACCCATATTAAGATAGCTTTGTGCGATGTAGGGGTGCTGTTCACCAAAAATATGAATATCAATGGACAGTGATTTTTCAAAATGAGCAATGGCTTTGTCATAATCCTTTTGTTCTTTGAAAGCAATGCCCATGTTGTAATAACCTCCGGAAAGGGCAGGGGCGTTTTCGCCATATATCTTTTTGTCAATCTCCATTGCCTTTTGGTAATAGGCCAATGCTTGCTCATAATCACTTTTTTCAGAATAGACGATACCCATGTTTTGATAGCTTGCCGCTACATCAGTGTGTGAAGCACCCAGGGTAGCCACCCTGATGGAGAGCGCTTTTTGGTAGTATTCCAGTGCCCTGTCAAAATCTCCGTTTTCCCTGTAAGTAATTCCTAAATTATTGTAAGATGTAGCCACCAAAGGGTGGTTGTCCCCCAACTTTTTGCGCCTTATCTCCAGGGCTTTTTTTTGTTGGGTAAGGGCCTTTTCCAGCTCCCCTTTTCCCCGATAGGCTTCACCTGCATTATTACAGGTGTTGGCCATTTCTAAATGGTCTTCAGAGAGCTTTTCAATAATGGCAGCCCGGGCCGTGTCAATATAAGCCAATGCTATGTCATAATTTCCGGTTTTCACAAAACATTCGCCCAGGTCATTATAGCATCCTATCCATTGTTCCCATTGCTTTTCCTTCCGGTAGGTAGTAGCGGCTTTTTGGAAGTAAAAAATTGCACTGTCAAATAAGGCCTTTTTTTTATAATCACCTGCTTTTGTATATGCATCATTCCCG
Source organism: Cyclobacteriaceae bacterium (assembly GCA_965230065.1). Lineage (GTDB taxonomy): Bacteria > Bacteroidota > Bacteroidia > Cytophagales > Cyclobacteriaceae. The sequence continues at coordinate 4,533,080 of OZ245942.1, forward strand.
ATAGAGTCAGCACCCATTAAATGCCGGGCATTTGCAGAAAGTGGCTCAACGATAAAAATTGTTACAAAAAGGAAAATGTAAACACAAAGTGTTGTGTGTATTACCATTTTGGCGTAGGGTTTTCTCAATTGTTCTATATATAAAGATACAATTATTGTATCATAGATGTTAGTAACCCCAAAAAGATGATAGTCAACTCACCCCTCTTTATTCTTATAGGTAACCCAAAGAAGAATCAGCGTTTCCCAAAAATGATGATAGGCATTTGTGGCAGGGGAATTGGCCAGTACCAGGGCAACAATACTACAAATAATCAGTACAACACCCCCGACTGTTTCCAGGTCAATAAATTTTTTGACAGTTTCCGACAGGTATTCTTCAAGGTAAATGTTTTTTCAGTTTTAGAGATACTCATGCAGGCTTTTTTGGGTTATAGAGTTTATAATAAAAAGTATTTAACGTGAGTTATGGATTAAAAATGCCCTGATTCGTGCAAATAGAAAGTTTGCTGTCTGAGCGAAGCGAGTTTCAAACTTTCTGAGATTTTTTGCATACTTTTTTATCGATTGAAAAAAGTATGAGCCCGTCCGGCTTGAGGACAAGCGTTTGAAAATCAATTAGATATAAATATTCGTTTGTTGAATCAAATCCATAATTCACGTTATTTATTATTCTACAGAACCAATTTTCAAAGAAATTAAAGCGTAGAAACCAACTGGTTGTCCATATCATTGCCATAAGTTTCTTTATACCGCACTTTGTTTTCAATGGCTTCAATAACGAAGGTTACAAAGTCAACTTCTTCCATTTCGCCGGCTACATTCAGCCCTCCCGGGCTAAACACATTGATTTCCATGAGTTTGTTGCCTACGATATCCAGTCCTACCATAAACAATCCATCCTGCATTAACTTGGGACGGATAATTTCTACCAGCTTTAGGATGTCGTCATTTATTTTGGCGCGTTTGGGCATACCACCAGCATGAATGTTAGAACGCATATCGTCTTTGGCATTCACTCGTTTGAGGGCGCAATATTTACCGTTTACTTCCAGTGCCTGTCCGTTTACCACAAAGAGGCGGGTGTCTCCTTCTTTGGCTTCAGGAAGGTACTCCTGGGCTATGATAAACCCATCTCTTGAAATAGCCTCAATCATCTGGTTCAGGTTTGCTTTGCTTTTCTTGTCAACCAGAAATACACCCTTTCCGCCAGAGCCTTGCAGGGGTTTTAGCACAATTTTCTGTTTTTGTTCCTGAAAAAACGCTTTGATTTCTTCGCTGCTCCGGGTTATGATCGTTTTGGGTCGGATTACTTCCGGAAAATGCTGAAAATACATTTTATTAATGGCATACGACAGGCTTTTAGGGTCGTTCAGTACGATTACACCGTTTTTTAAGGCGATCTGTCCGAAAATCATGGAAGCATGGGTAGCCCAGGGGCGCTTCTCCATATCGTCTGAAGGATCGCTTCTCAGTAAAATCACGTCCAGGTCTGTGTCAGTAATCCGGATGTTGTGGTTTTCAGCATCCTGTACGGCTTTCAGGAAAGTTTCGGCCGAGCGAAAGTTTTTTCCGGGCACCTGCTTGGTAATGGCACCCATGTGGCCGTCTGAATAATAAGCCAGGTCACCCACGGCTATGTAATACACTTCATGCTCACGTTTATGGGCACAAAAAGCCAGATGGGTGGTGGAATAATTTACCTTTTCGGTTTTTATGTCGTTTACTACAAATGCGATTTTCATTTTTTTGGGTTTATAAGGTCAATTAATGTTACCCCTTTTTGAATGGTAGCCAACCTTTTTTGGGCTGGAACCAGCGATAAGTATTTCGGCAATACCCGGGGGTGTGTTAAAACCTGCCGATATAATAATTCATCAATGTATTGTATGTGTTTGAAACCTACTTTTCCTACAAATAAGGTGTTAAATGTGATGTCTTGCGATAAAAGGTCGAGCAATTTGACCAGTCCGCGCAGGTACACAATATCTTTGGTGAGCCCGCCACCTCTGAAAATCCTGGCTGTAATGTTGAAAGCAGAAGCGGTGCTGAATTCATATTCTTTATGCAGCAGGCGGAAAGTATCGACAAACCCGGCGCCTTCCGTTAGCGCCTGGGCAGCCACCACCCTGGCAGCCAGTACTCTGAGCCTTTCCAGGTTTAATCCACCCACCAGGTATTCGGCCAACACGGCCATGCCCTCCTGTAATTCTTCATAACCGGCCAAACCAACTTTCAGCAGTTGTAAAGGCTGCGCATCTCCGTTGAAATAAGTTAAGAGATGTGTGCCTATTTCGTGTTGCAACAAGGCTTCTGTCCTGTTTTCAGGAATGCGAATACTTTCGCCTATCAGCAGTCTCTCCCTGGATACCATAAGGCCTGAAATATCTTTTCTTACCTCTATTGTTGGGTTAAATTCAGAGTTTTTCTGATGCAGAAAATTAATTTCTTTGGTCGAGTGCCTGGCAAATTCATGACAATTCAGGTAGTTTTCGGTCTGCTTTCCGTTGGCAGAAACCGGGAGGGTAGTGAGTAACCCACGGGCCGTATTGCACAATTGCTGATCGGGCTTGCCATATATGCGAAGGCTGTTAAATAAAAAATTAGGCGTATTCCGGGATTCTATCATGGATATTTGTACATCCAGCTCATTCCTTTTTTCCTTTAATAAATAAGAAAGTGTCACGTCTTCTATCTGCTCTATCGGAATTTGGTACAATTCTCTTTTGAGCATATCAGGATTAGTGGCAATCAGCCGATAATTCAGGCGGGGTTTTTTCTCAAATTTATCTTTTTTAAATGTTTCGTAGGCTTTGTCCAGGTTCACTGGCGTTACTTCCAGTAGAAAATTGATAGACTCATCTATTTGCACAAGTTTTTTGTCAATATGCTGCACGGTCGGCTGTAAACCCCTTCCACCCAGCATAAGGTAATGGGTAAAATCTGAAGAGGTTTGTACCTGCGTAAACTCGAACACTGTTTTTTTAACCGTTTCTGTAAAATTCTTTTTTATTTTTTGCAATAAAAGCGGATAACTTTTCCCGGTATGAGGATTCAGATACACAGGAGAGATTTCCAGCCCCAACACTAAAAGCCCCATTTCTTTTCCGGTTTCCAATTGTATAAGGGGTGGCAAACCTTCAGGTCCTCTGGTTTTGGAAGGAAGGGAAATAATTTCAACAGCAGGATGAAGGTTTTTGAGCTTTTCCAGCCCTTTTTGCAACTCCTCCACGGTAGATTTTGCCATAGTTCTCGGCCCGAAAACCCTGAAAGTTGGAGGCTCACTTGAAATATCCTTTTCAGGAGCAGGCCATATTTCCAATAGGAAAAAAGCATCGAAAATATCCAAACGGTTTTGGGCAATAGTTTCTATCAAAGGTGCCCACAATGCTTGTAATTCCTGAGAAATAATCAGGTGTGAAGCCTGGCCTTTTACCATATAGGCGATATTCTCATCTTTTTGTCCATCTTCGTACCGGTACACGCACAAAAAGGGCAAGAGCCTGTCAACCAGCAACTTGCCTCCATCGGGTAAATTCCTGCGCAAATAAACCCCTTTGAGGAGTTTTTGGGAAATGGAGTTTAATAAGTGATCGGGTGCATACTTTTCACTCATACTGTAATGGTTAGCATACATTGTTCAGCCCGTTTGTACAAATTGTGGGTGGTAAATTGCAATGCCTGTCCTACCAGGGCCAGCTGATCGGGATCGGGTTTACCAGTACTTTCATCCATAAAAAACTTCTTGATTTCAATGGCAATAGGGCAACAGCGGTTTCCGTATTGTTCATAAACCCATTGGGTAAAATACCCTCCTTTAAATTTAACATTTTCACGTACATCTAAAAAACGCTTGCCAATTTTAAAGCTGCGCAAATCTGTTATGAGCTGTTCTATCACAGGTGCCCAAAAATTTCGGTTCATATTGACAGTTCCTATGTTAATATCAGGATTCAGTTGTGGCGCACCTTCTTTACCATTTCTTATACTATTATATGAGTGCAAGTCGTAAATTATACAATATCCAAAACGATGGATAATATCATCCAACAGCTTTTTTACCGCCATATAAAACCTGTCATATTCGGCTAGTGAAAGTATTTTTTCACCCATGGGCAGGGGGTGTTTCCATACTTTCAGCCCCCAGGCATCTTCAGGCTTTTCATAGATGGCTTTTTCGCGCGGACGGTTCAGGTCTATTTGAAACCTTGAGTGAAAACATAAGATTTGTGTAGGGGCAATGATGGTCCAGGGGCCGGTGTACGGGTCTTCTTCATGGAACCGCTCCTGTTCACTCAAATTTATATACATATCCAACCCCGGGCGTAAAGCATGACCATGATGGATAGCCGTGGCTACCAGTGGTTGTGACGTTCCTTTATTTATAGAAAAAAATAGATTTTGCATGGCTTCAAAATTTAGGTTCTATTATCTCTGTTAGAATATTTATGCCAAATACCAGTGTACACAATAGCGCTTATTGGTTTTTATTTGATTGTATAGAGATAAATGAGGATTCTGTTGTCAACTTTGCCAAAACTGCAAAGTTGAGAACCTAGAATTGAGGATGAATTATTGGGGATTTATTTCCCAAATTGAGGCTGCTTATGCTCAGATATAGCTACTCTTAATATCGTAATTTCAGGTAGGATTGCCAATGTCCAAAATGGGTACTGATAAATTATCAAACCATAAAAAAAACAGGTAAAAGCTTCCCCATCATGTTTCATTTTTTCCCAAATACAGATATCAGTTTTTAGGGCTACTTAATTGTAAGTAATTGAATGTCAACAACTTAATAAAGTTATTTCATGCTGGCATAGTTTTGTTAAAAGTACAGGAAACAACATTTTTTAAACCTTATAAAACTTTTTAATCATGAGAGACACGATAAATCATTTGGTATTATCTACTTCTTCCATCAATGGCACTAGAGTGAAAAATGCCGCTGATGAGAAACTTGGCGAAATTAAAGATGTAATGCTTGATACGGAATCCGGGCGGGTAGCTTATGCCGTTCTTTCTGTTGACACCGGGTTTTTAAACCTGGGCAGCAAGTATTTTGCAGTTCCATGGGAAGCCCTGGAGTTTGATACTGCACAGGAAGAAGTGGTAGTTTTTAATGTGGATAAAGATAAGCTGGAAAACTCACCAGGGTTTGATAAAGACAACTGGCCGGGTACGCCACAAACAGACTTTATCAATGAAGTGCATACTTATTATGGGTACGACCCGTATTATGTATAATTAAATTGTAATGCAGGGTGTAAAGCATTACCTTCAAAGAGGGTAATGCTTTTTTTTATCATTTTTTATTGGTTCCTATCGCCCCCGAATTAACCTGAGCAGTATGGCAATGATAGCAACTACCAGTAATATATGAATAAACCCGCCTACACTAAAGGCAAAAAAACCAAGTGCCCATCCGATAAGTAGAATAATTGCAACTAAGAATAATAAGTCCATCGTAATTTTATTTTGGTGATACATTTTTCATTCTTTCATAAAGAAATTTATGCCTTTCTTTTACTTTAATTTATAAATGACTGACTGTCATAGGTTTTTAAAATAATTTTGATCATTGGTTAGAATCAGGAGAGAAATTATTGTGGAAGATATTTCCCGATTTCGGGTGAGTTTCAACGTTTTTCAGGACAGTGTTTTTCAAGACTGTAATTATTGACATTGATAAAATTAAAGTATTTTTAGGGTAATGAGTATCAGAATGTTTTTTTTGGCTTACTAATACTTATTGTTTTGACTCATGTTTTTGTAAAACTGTAAAATCACCAAACTGAGCAGGATGGATTTCCGGGCCGAAGGGCGCGTTTCTTTGGAAGAGCTTGTTTTGGATTAGGCATAATACATAATACCGGATAGAGAAACATCCTTTCATATGGGGGCCTTCATTGCTTTAAGCATTTTGAGTTTATGGCTTTTGGGAAATATTTACGGCCATTTTTTTTCATTTTACCTCTCTGCAATTCAAAACATTTATATTCATGGTGCGGCACAAGCCCCTCCCATCCCTCATATTGAGCGGTTGGCATCAGTCATTCCGCTTCGTTCAGGCGATGTGGATACCTACTATCAAAACTGGGTCGACTGCCGCAAACTGCCATTGCGCCTTATAAGAAACGGCGGATGAGAGTGGCAAGACCTTCTGGCCGGTGCTTTCCAAAGTTTTTACCAGGAAAAGCATAAGTGATTTTTCCCTGATATGTCTAAATCCCCCTTCCCCGAATTAACCTGAAAAGTATAGCAATGACAGCAATAACCAAAAGGATGTGAATGAGGCCTCCGGCGTCAAAATAGAAAAAACCTAGAAGCCATCCGATTAATAGAATAATTGCGATAATATAAAGTAAGCTGCTCATGGTAGGAAAGGTTTAAGGTGATTAGTAATTGATTACAATATAACTTTTGTTTCAATAAGACCAAAAGGTTAGTTATTCAAAGTTTGAGCTTCTCTTTTCAGCCTTCTGCATGTGCAAAGGGTTGGGTTCCCACAGGGCCGACCACCCTCCGCCATACCGTTTTTCAATTTTACCTTTTACCAAGGATAATAAAACAACAATAATTCCCACAGCCATATCATTGACGATGGCAATGGTATTGTCATAACCCAGCACCCAGGGAGCCAGGAGCAGCCATGCACCGAGTGGTATATTGTAGGTGCGGGTTACCCGTGTACATTCCCAAAAGGCGGTAACGGCAAAGGTGGTAATGACCGGCCCGATGATATTGTCGTTATTGGCGGCATTGGTGCTAAAATTAAAGATGCCGGGGGCAGCCATCAGCCACACTCCCAAAATTGCGTTGATTACTTGTGCCCACATAATTATGCTACTTTTTCGTTTACACTTTTCAATCCCCAGAAAGCTTTCCAGGTAGAAACATCCGAGTTTTTAACCCTTCTCATATATTGAAGACTGGCCAGCATTTCGTCCATGGCCGGGCCTATCATTGCAATGGAAATGACGGCAGAGGCCAGGCATAAGGTACACCAGGAATCAAACAACACGGGTTGGAAAACAACGAGCATCACGCTTACAAACCCCAGTGGGCCTACTGCCAGCCCAAATACTACCACAATCCAGGGCATAGTGCGCCATCGCCTGATGCCACCAATCACGCCTGTTACGGCATCTACAAAATACCCAAATGCTCCCAGTACCGCATCCGGGATGGGCAAAATATGAGATATTTTTGAGTTAAGAATGGTAACGCTGCCATCTCCAAAAAAGGGCTCCCACACTGTTGAAATAATATCCAGTTGATAAAGCGAAAGATAGGTGGCGATAATGAAGCCAACCATCGCCAGCACCACAATGGGCAGGCGTTGCGACCAGGAGGCCGGGTTGTAGTCCCAGCCGGGAGGGATGTTTTTATCTCTTGTCATGATGAACTAGCTAATAAGGTTAAATTTTATATTGTTTAATTATTTTACATACTGATTCCAGGAACCGTAATACTCGTTTACTATCCCACGGGGTATGGAAAGAGCAACCACAAGCAAACCGGTAATGCTGCTGCTGGTATTCAGGGCCAGATTACTACCTGACAAAAACCAGGGAACAGTTGCCACAGCCAACCCTATCAAAATGTTGAGATAACGCCCCCTTCTGACCACTTCTCCCATGCAGATGACAGCGGTTACCACAATGAGTGCCCCGCCCAGGTGATTTACATCGGCTGCTGTGGCCTCGATGCTTACGCCAAAAGCTGCCGGGGCAAACATGAGCCAGATGCCCAAAATGGTAGAAACCACCAAAGTCCAGGGAAAGCTCATACCCCAGATAGAAGCTTTGAATACTTTTCCAGGATGTTGCGGTAACTCCATCAGTTCGGGTGAGCGTTCGTCCTGATTTTGTTCAATGGGTTCGCCTCCCTTCCAGAATACTTTCCAGAGGGAATCGCCCCTTCGTTTTCTTTGTATCATGTGCTGGGCCATGGCAATTACTTCATCAACTTCCAGGGGAATCATGGGGAGCATAATGGCAGCAGCCAGCAGGCAAAGTGTACACCAGGCACCTACTACCATCGGCTGTGATATTACCAGAAAAATATGCACGAGGCCTAGCGGAATTACCAATATGCCAAACAAAGCAACCATCCAGGGCATGGTGCGCCAGCGGGAAGGGCTACCCATCCAACCCATTAAAAACTCAAAGGTGTAGGCCAAAGCCCCCAAACCTCCGTCTGAAATGGGTAAAGAATGTGACATATCAGAGTTGAGTACCATTCGGCTGCTTTCGCTGAAAAAAGGGTCCCAGGCATGATCGATATACCCTAATTGGAATGCTCCCAAATACCGGGATACAATCCACCCTGCAAAGCCGAGCACAATCATGATCCACCGCTGGGGCCAACTGGAAGGATTATAACTCCAGCCCGGTGGAACCTGGGATCCCATTTTCATGTAAGTGATCATATTGGGCATGCCTGGAATGAGGATGGTAAGGGCAATCACCAATGCCCCCACCAGCGTACCATTGAGGTAAGCTGCTGCATTGGGTGCCCAAAAAAGCAAAGGAGCTGCACTGATCCACACACCAATTAAACAACAAATCCACATACTTACGGGGCGGTTGGGTGTGAGCGAACGCCATCCGAAGAAAATGAGCAGCAACCCGCTGATGATGTCGCTCCAGGTCATAAAGCTGATGCGCTGTTGCAAGGTAAGCCATACTTCTCGTCCGCCACTTGGGTCTACCGTGCCTTTCCCATAACTGAAGGTGAGTGGGGAAAGCACCATCCAAATGCCTAAGAGTACCAGCATCCAGTACACCCACAGTGTTTGCATATGGTGCATACGCAACATTTGCATACGTTCATCATGGCCCATGTGTTGATGTCCGTTGTGCTGGTCTTCATGCCCGTTTCCCTCTTCCTTCTTTTTATGCTGTGCCTGCCTGATTTGCTGCTCGGCCATAGGGCGGGTTACGCCCCGCATAGCCATGCCACTATCATTGTGCTGTTTTTTGCTGTTTTCCTGGTTTTCAGAATGTTCTTTCATACACAATATGTTTGCAGATTAGGTTGAGATGGATTGAAAAAATCAGGATTTTTCCATTTCTCTGGGCATTTCCAGATTATGTTCTTTGTACCAGGCTTTGGGGTCTTCTTTCAGTTTCTGAATGATGCTGGGCAGGGTTTCTTTCAATGAATGTTTGGGTTCCCACTCTATTAATTTTTTGGCCCGCCTGATGTCCAGCTCGTAATGGTCGTCAGCCCGGTCTATCATCCAGGGCTTGATAAACGGGTCGCCCATCAGGTCTTGCACCCAGGCTCCGGCTTTGGCAACAGGTTTGGGTATTTCAAAGGTTTCCCACTCTTTTCCATGAATAAGTTCGCCAATTTCATGTTGCAATTCTTCGTAGCTGAAAGTTTCCGGTTCGCTGACGTTGATGGCAACGTTGTCGGGCAGTGAATTTCTGTGCTCAACCGTTTTCACCAGTGCATCTGTAATGTCGTTCAGATGAATGAATGCATTGCCGTGCAAAAGATCACCCGAATACAAATGACTGGTGAGGCTTCTTTCATAAATACGCTGTATTTGGTGAGAAATTGGGATAGAATGCCCCCTGTCATCATAGGCACCGGCCAGGCGTAATATAGCCACTGGTATATTGCCCCGGTGCTGATCCAAAACTTTTTCAGTTTCTACCTTAGATTGGGGATATTCCCAGTTGGGGGCCAGCGGCCAGCCTTCATCTATTTTCTGTCCCGGGGTGGTAGGTTCGTACACCAAATTGGTGCTGGAAAAGATAAACTGGCCTACCTCATAATCCTGTAATGCTTTGATCAGCTTTTCACTGCCTTTCACCGTAACTTCTTCATAAAGCGGAGAGGGTTCACCTGAAAAATCGTAGTAAGCCGCCAGGTGGATTACGGAAGCAATGCGGCGTCCATAGGCATATCCCACTCTTTCCAGGGCTGCCTTAATGCTATCAGTGGAAGTGATGTCAAAATTGATGTTTTCCACTTTTTTCTGCGGAAAGGGATTCCCCATCTTATCCAGGCCAATGCACTGATATTTTTTGGATAGTTTGTCAATCACTTTTTTACCGATAAGGCCACTGCCACCGGTTACCAGTATAATTTCCCTGTCCGGTTCATGATTGTTTATATCGAGAGATGATTCTTGTGATGCCAGGTTTTTCATGTTGTTAAAGTTTTATGTTTTATTGGGTTAACAAGTCTTAAATAAATGTTATCACCCTTTATAAATAGTGTTGCATAAAATCATACCTAGTTAAATAAGCACAGGGTTAAAATTCTGATAATCAATAACATATACTGATTATAGTGTGGGCTATGGTGAGAGTTCAACAATATATGCAGGCGTTGTGTGTAATTTTTTACTCGATTTGTGTGCTGCATTGGGTAATGAATGGTACAAAACAAGCAGGTGTCAAAAATGCTGCATCACTCATTCTGAAGCTAATTTTGCAATTCAACTGCGAAATGTATACTTGTGTCAACTCTGGCATTAAAATTTTAATAATTGAACTCATTATGTGGTAGAATAGAAAGATAGGGAAGGAAAAATTTCATTGAATCATTGAAATGGAAAAAAAAGACGTACACACGCAAAACAGTCTGGTTTATCGCAAGGGAAAGAGCAACTTATCCTATCGATATTATATTAATATTTTATTACAAGGGGTAATAGTCTCGCTTCCGGTTGCCATCTTGTTATTTTTATTATTCTTGGGTTTTAAGCTTGTGTTTAATATTCTTTCACCAATTAGCAACTTGTTGAGTCCGGAATCGTTCGGGGCACATTGGGTGATGAATATTTTGTCCTTATTGGTGCTCTTGGGATTTTTCTTTTTGGTTGGATGGTTAGTTCGAAACCAAGCGGGGAAAAATTATTTTAAAAAATTTGAAAATGAATACCTCTGTAGGATTCCGTTATATGCCACAGTACGAGACTTAGTCCAGCAATTTAGTGGTTATAAAAAAATGCCTTTTAGCCAGGTTGTACTTATCGACCCCTTCAATACTGGTATTCTTATGACTGGGTTTGTTACTGAAGAGCTAGAAAATGGCATGTATACAGTTTTTGTTCCAACAGCTCCCAACCCCACTAACGGTAATATTTATCATGTGCCTTCTTCTCGTTTAAAAAATGTCGATATAAAAGCTGAAAAAGCTATGAGCACAGTGGTGGGTATGGGTACCGGTTCGTCCTGTTTATTCATACCTGAAGATAAAAGTAAAATAGAAGATTTCAGATTAGCTGGCAACCATCCTAAAAATTGAACCCTGAAAGTAAAGCATATTTAAGTTTAGAAAAACTGATAAGATATAAACAAATTGAAAGGAATTTTGTGCAATTCTTTTCTCGATTTGTGTGCTGCATTGTGTAATAAATGGTACAACCTGTTTGGATACCTGCGAGGCGATGTGTGGACTGCAAAAGGCATTTAGTCAATTCAGCCATGAAAACTGACGTTTCCTCGTTTTTGGCATCAAAATTTTAAAATTATTATTGAACCAAACTTTAATAATTATGCCCTGGACCAAACAAAATTATCCCGAAAGTATGAAAAACCTGGAGCCGGAAATAAGAAATAAAGCCATAGACATTGCCAATGCCCTGGAGCGGGAAGGCAGCATGGATGATGAAGGCAACCTCATTGCCACCAGCATCAGCCAGGCCAAAGATTGGGCAACGCATCAAGAAAAGGAAGTTCCCAAAACTGATACGGACGTTAAGAAACATGGGACTGACCAGTATGTAACTCCCCATGAAGAAGGTTGGGCGTTGAAGACAGAAAATTCAGAAAAGCCCTACAAAGTTTACCCTACCAAACAGGAAGCTATTGAAGAAGGGGCAGCAATGGCTAAAAAGCACGCTGCAAACCTGATTATTCAGGGAGAAGACGGAAAAATTGTAGATAAACGCTCATATAATCAGCAAAACCAATAAATCCTTAATATTATGTATTTCAATATTTTTTCATCTCAAAAGATTACAGCCCTTCTGCTAAGTAGCATTTTCATATGGATGTGCTCTTGCCAAACCCAACAAGAAAAGCAAGAAGACATGGGCGAATCGGAAGAAATTAACCAAACGCCCACCCTGCCGGAGGCTCGTGAGCCTCAGTTGGATACAGTGCGCCTTGAGGCAGAAGATTTTGTGTTTATACCACCCAAAGTATTTCTGCCTCCCGGAGAAGAGGTGATGTTCGTATTGACCAATAAAGGTGAAAATGACCATAGCATACACTTCGAGTTTCCTTATGGGGATGTAGAGCTTGGGAAGGTAATTCAACCGGGAAAAAAAGACAGCCTTACCGTAAAAATTCCGGAAGAAGAAGGAACTTATATGTTCTACTGTCCGCAAGGACAACACAGGGAAAAAGCCATGCGTGGTGAAATAATTGTGGAGCAGGGACAGGAGCAGCAGCTCTGATATAAACCCTGTCATATGGGGGAAATGCGCTATTTTTCCTGAACCCACCTGTACGGTTCAAAAGGATAATTTTGATACAAAGTACAGGTAGGTATCAGGTTAATTACTTGGAACTTCCGTAAGAAGGTTTATCCACATCAGGCTTGTCGGTATTCCTGTTAGGGTTCTTCACATCTACTTTATCAGGGTCGGGGTTTCCCTCTTTGTCAGTATATTTTTTACTTATTTTTTCGTTTCGCTTTTGTTGCGTAGGATCTACCTCTTTGGTGGCGGCTTTATCTTTTCCCTTGTCAGAAGGTTTTCCTTTGTCTACGCCACCGTCTTGTTTACTTTTATAAGGCATAATTTTGTGTTTTTAGTTAAAAAAGTTTTCCAGTCCATGTAAATTACTAAAGAAAATAAAAAATGGACTATAATTATTATAGCGTAATTCCCACTTCAATGTTCATTTAATTTATAATTTTTAAGGCTGAAACCTGGAAATACCCACAGTACTCCTATTCAATTGTTCATTGCTATTTGCTCTCAAGGATGCTTTTCCTCAAAAGTAACATTGGGGTTGGGCAAACTTTTCACCGGATGGATGACCAGGTCCTGGATTTTCCAGTCGATGTTGCGGGCTTTTTCATAGGCGTGCTGGATGTTGTCTATCAGGTTTTCTTCCGTTTTGGGTACTACAAACACATCCCCGAAAAAAACCAAGCCATGCTCCCGGACCCTGATTTCCACTGCTTCTACCCAGGTTTCTTCCAAAAACACATCTTTCAGCTTTTCCAGTAAAGGGTGAATGATGCGGTCGTCCATGGTTTTGGGTACCTGTTCCATGAGGTCGGCCATGCCACCTCCGGCTTGTTCCAGCCCATCTTTGATAATGCCGAAAGAAATGAGGATAGCAGCCAGGGGATCAGCCCACCACCAGCCAAGTCGTATTCCGATAATGCCGGCAATGGCAGCTCCCGCAGAAAGCCAGTCGGCTTTTTGCATTTTAGCGTCTACATATAGCACTTTGATATGCAGTTGGTCGGCAATGGGCAGCTTTTTTTTACCCAAAAAATAGGCGGGTATCATACTGTACAACAGGGCTAAAATCATGAGCCAGCCCAGCCATACCTGATAACCCAAAACGGTTACCATACCAATTTCGGTACGTTCATTTTTTATCAGGGTGAGGACGGAATCAATCATAAGGTATCCCCCAAGCATTAATAAAATCATGGCACTGGCCACGAAAGCCACCGTGTAGGCTTTGTGATACCCATAAGGAAATTCATAGCCCGGTTGTTTGTTGAAGTAGCGGGAGGCTATCAGAAAGGCTGTGGAGGGAAACAGGGCCAGAATGTCTTCAACCCAGGCGGTTTTCATGGCTTGTGAGTTGCCCAGGGCCAGGTACATTACCACTACCACACTGCTGATGTAGCCTACGGTAATCCATTCCAACTTTGTGGCATACTTGAATTTTTTGTATAAAGAAGGGGGAAAGTAATCCTTATCCGTAGTGCCTAAATAATGCTCGATATCCGGTTGCATGCGGGTGTTTTTCAAAAGTAAGCAAATGATAAAAAGTACGGTGGGGAAGTGTGCCGGGCATTAGCAATGCAGATTAATAAATTCCTTATAAAAGACGAATGTAAATTGTCTTTTTAATGTAACGCACCCGGTCATATTTAGGTTGGTATATTAGCAAAGAGAGCGCTTTTTATGAACTTTCGGCCATGGCAATGGCTTCTTCCTGCTCTTCAATCAGTTCCTGGTAGGTTTTATATCTTTCCAGTATTTCTATTACATAGTGGTAAGGTTCATCTCCCCGGCAGTATCCGTGCTTCACCACAGGGTCTTTGTAATACTGCTTTTGGGCTTTCAGCAAAATGTATTCATCAACACTGTTGGTCCATACGTTTGTGTCGGCCCCATTTTTTTCGGCCAGGCGGCGGGCATCCTGCACATGGCCTACCCCGGCATTGTAAGCGGCCAGCACAAACTTAAGTTGCTCATCTTCATCAGGAATATCCTTAAAATAATCTTGCAGGAATTGAATATACCGGATACCGGCCTGTATGCTTTGCTCAGGGTGATAAAGGTTGTAGTCGCCCCACTGTTTTGCGGTAGTGGGCAACACCTGCATCAGCCCGCGTGCCCCGGCCCAGGATTTGGTTTTTGGGTCAAAGCGCGATTCCTGATAAATTTGGGAAGCCAGCAGTTTCCAGTCCCACTCTATTTCTTCAGAATAATCTTTTATGAGATCGTCATACTGGGATATTTTGCCTCCTGAAAGGGAAAAATACTCGCTGGAAACCCTTCGTTTGAAAGCTTTTTTGTTTTTAAAATACTTGTTGTATACCACAAAATAGTCGGGGGATTTGCGCGCCTCCGCAATCCACTCGTTGATGGCTTCTTTCAGTTGAGGCGAAGTTTTTCTGACCATCCAGGCGAGGCGTTGCGGTATGCCCAGCACTGTTTCCGCGTCAATATTTTGGTAGTACGTTCTGTTAAGTTCAGCGATGTATTCATCGGCAACAGTGTACTCATACTCTTTGTTGGCTACTTTTCGGATAATGGTTTCGGTGGTAAGTCCGCCTTCCACAGGCTTTATGTCAATATCGCCCCCGATTTCTTCAGACAGGTTATTGAGCCGTTCGTAATAGGATGATTGTTTCCGTACATGAATGGGTTTGCCAATAAGCTCATTCGGATCCCGGATCAGTTGCTCCTCAATATTGTGTAGTTTCATTTTCCGCCAGTTGTCAGGTTTGCGTTGCACGAGCACCTGGCGGGTATTGTTGTGGGGTTCGGTAAAGTCCACATGTTTCAGCCTTTCTTTGGTAATGGCAAGGTTATGGGCCACCAGGTCGCCTTCGCCTTTATTGAGCATGTGGACGAAGCTATCCAGGTTATACGCGATTTTTATTTCCAGTTCCAGCTCCAGGTGGTTGGCCAGCCTTTGCAACAGCTCGTATTCGTAGCCCATGGGCTGCCCCCGGTACAAAAAGTAGCTGGTGGCACTGTACGACGTAATGGCGACCAGCTTGCCCCGCTCTTCAATTTCAGGCAAGTCAAACGCAACAGGCTCCGGATAGCCTTCTTCGGTATCTGCACCTGATACGCTCAGTTCATTGGGATTGCATGCGGTGCAGATGGATAAGATGGATATGAAAATAAAGCTTCGTATTTCATGAGGGATATGCATTGCGAAAGCAGGTTTGGTTGCGAAAAGCCAGGGTAGTGGATAACCTTCTGTTGTAGGGTATCTAAATGAGCACAGCCTAACTTTTCTATAGTATTATACAAGAAACACCAGTCTCTTGTTTATAGTATAGGTAAAAAAAATCAAACTTCAAAACTGTTTTTCATCGCAAATGTGGAATTGGGGATATTGTAGCGTCTATACATTGCTACTCTGCATTGAAATTTAATATAACTTGGAACTTTTGTTGAAATGTAATAACTTTGTAATTACAAATTAGCTACAAATATGGAAGCTTCAATCATAAAAATTGGCAACTCGAGAGGGCTTAGGTTGAATAAGTCAGTTCTTGAAAGGTACAATATCAAAGATAAAGTTGAGATCATTCTTGAAAAAGGACAGATCATACTTCGTCCGATAGATACTCCACGGAAAGGTTGGGATGCAGCGTTTAAGGAAATGCATGACAATCAGGATGATCAACTATTGATAGATGATGTTTTTGAGGATGAAAGCTTCGAGGGATGGAATTAGGGCAATATGCGATAGTTTTGGTTAACCTGGATCCAACAGTAGGAAGTGAAATCAAGAAAACCAGGCCTTGTTTAGTAATTTCGCCCAATGAAATCAATGATAACCTAAGAACAATCATTGTTGCTCCAATGACTACTAAAAGTAAACCTTACCCTACCCGGATAAAAGTGCGGCATAATAACCAAGCAGGCTGGATAGTAATTGACCAGATACGAACGATTGATAAAAGCCGGGTGATTAGGGTATTGGGAAAAATTACTGCTAAAGAGATTAAGAACTGTAAAGCTATCATAAAGGAAACTTTTGTAGATTGAAAACGCAGTGTGATTTTTGATAAGCACTATGCTTCGGCTTATTGCCCCGCCGGTTGTGATTTGATACCAAAAAGGAATTGACGATATCTTATCACAATAAGGCTATATTGCCGCAGGTGAAAACCTTCAGCCCGGCTTCGGTCGGGCTTTTTGTTTTGTATGAAGGCAAAAAAAACGAGTGCCGTATCTACAGCACTCGTTTTGGTTTTGTGGGTATTTGAAGATTTGATCAGATTCTTGGCTATGCCCGATAAAATTAAAAGACTCCGTAAATCGGTCGGACGGCTCTTGGGCAGCTTGCCAATGCCGTCCGACCGATGAATCGTTTATTTATCAGGCGTGGTCTAATACTGAATTAGCCCAACTTTTTTTTTAACAGTGATTCAGGCCATTTCAGCCACAGCCGTGAGTTTCATGAATTCTTCCTCAATGATATCAAGCCCCCGCTCAAGCAGGCTGCGGTCTATCACCAGCGGACTGAGTACCCGGATGCAGTTTTTGTTAAGCCCTGCTGAAATAAGGAGTACGCCTCTTTGGTAACATGCTTTGATGAGCTTTCCGGCCAGTTCGGCGTTGGGTTGTGCCGGGTCGCCGTTTTTCACCATTTCAAAGGCTACCATAGCGCCCAAACCACGTACATTGCCAATGGCATTGCTGCGTTTTTGCATGGATTCAAAGCGATCCCTTACAATTTCACCTACTTCTTCCCCTTTTTTGTTAATATCTACTTCTTCCATGTATTTGATCGTAGCGAGGGCGGCGGCACAACAAACGGGGTTTCCCAGATAAGTACCACCGATGGTAGCGGGGCGGGCGGCATCCATCAGTTCGGCCCGGCCCATCACGCAACCGATGGGCATGCCCGAGCCCATGGATTTGGCCCAGGTAGAAAGATCGGGTGTTACATCATAATGCTGGTAAGCTGCCCATTTTCCGGTACGCCCAAAGCCTGTTTGTACTTCATCAATGATGAGTAAAATGCCGTGTTCGTCGCAGATTTGGCGCAGTCCCTGTAAATACTTTTTGGGTACTACGTTGAAGCCTCCTTCACCCTGCACCGGCTCAATGATAATAGCGGCTACCTGGTCTGCCGCTACCGTGGTGCCAAACGATTGGCGTAAGCGGTCCAGCTCCTGCTCAATAAATGCATCCATGTCCATTCCGTTTCCATACTTGTAATGGTTGGGGAAAGGCTGGCGGTAAACTTCAGGCGCAAAAGGCCCGCAGTTGTATTTATAAGCCGTTTTAGAGGTAAGGGTGAGTGCCATCAGGCTGCGGCCATGAAAAGCTTCGGTAAAGCAGATAATGCCCTGGCGTCCGGTAGCCTGCCGGGCTATTTTGATAGCATTTTCTACAGCCTCTGCCCCGGTGTTGGTAAGCATTACTTTCGTTTTTTCCCCGTGCGGAAAAAGCTCGGCCATTTTTTCACACAAAGCTACGTATGGCTCGTACGTAGCCACATGGAAGCAGGCATGAATGAGTTGTTCGGCCTGTTCTTGTATGGCTTTTACCACCGGTTCGGGGCAGTGCCCGGCGTTGAGTACGCCAATGCCTCCGGTAAAGTCAATCAGGGCTTTGCCCTCTGTATCAATGATGGTGGCTCCTTTAGCGGAAACGGCAGTGGCCGGATTAAACACTCCCACGCCATTGGGGACTACTGCCTTTCTTCTGGCTATTAATTCTTCTCCTTTATTCATTGTATTTATTATTATGTAATCTCACTTCAGAGCGGTAAATTTATGAAGTTTGAGGCTTTTTTACGCAATATACACAGTTTTAGCGTTAACAAATTCCTTTATGCCAAGATATGATAATTCCCGCCCATATCCCGATTTTTTGACACCCCCGAACGGCAGGCGGGGATCTGACTTTACCAGGGAATTGATAAATACTCCTCCGGCAAATATTTCTTTGGCAAAAGCATTACCCCTGTCTATGTCGGAAGTCCAGATAGAAGCCCCCAGTCCGTACCGGGTGTTGTTGGCAAGTTCTATGGCTTCGGCTTCATTTTTTGCTGTAGTCACTGCCAGTGCCGGCCCAAAGGTTTCTTCTTCAAAAGCGGGCATGCCGGGTTGTACGTTTACTAATAATGAAGGTTGAAAACGGGCACCGTCCCGTTCGCCCCCCAGTACTAATTCGGCTCCTTTGTTCACCGATTCCTGCACCTGCTTTTCAATACTTTCAGCCAGGTCTATCCGGGCAAGGGGGCCGGTGGTGGTAGATTTTTCCAAAGGGTCGCCCATGTTCAGTTGCGAAATTTGGTGCTTTACTTTTTCTATAAATGCTTCCTGTATGCTTTCTGCCACAATGAACCGCTTGGCAGCAATACAGCTTTGTCCGGCGTTCATCATGCGGGATTTCACAGCTACCTCGGCGGTGTTGTCCAGGTCGGCATCGGCCAGCACGATGAAAGGGTCGCTGCCGCCCAGTTCCAGCACGGTTTTTTTGATGTTTTTTCCGGCCAGGGCGGCCACGCTGGCGCCTGCTTTTTCGCTGCCGGTGAGGGTGGCAGCCTGTACAAAAGGGTGCTCGATGATGCCTTCTACTTTATCTGTGTCAATGATTAAAGATTGAAAAACACCATCCGGAAAACCGGCTTCCTTAAAAATTTCCTCTATTTGCAGGGCGCAGCGGCACACGTTGGAGGCATGCTTGAGCAAACCCACATTACCGGCCATGAGGCTGGGAGCCGCAAAACGGAACACCTGCCAAAAAGGAAAATTCCAGGGCATGATGGCCAAAATGGCACCAACAGGCTCATGGGTGATATAACTTTTTTGGGCATCAGAAGCAATGACTTCATCCTTGAGAAATTCTTCCGCGTTTTCGGCAAAGTATTCGCAAGCCCAGGCACATTTGGTTACCTCGGCTTTAGCTTCCCCAATGGCTTTTCCCATTTCCAGGGTGATGGTGCGGGCAAACTTTTCCTGGTCTTTTCGTAATATATCAGCTACTTTTTTGAAGTATTCTCCCCGGTGTTCATAACTGACTTTGCGCCATTGCATAAAGGCATGTTCTGCTTTTGACAGGGCTATGTGGATGGTTTGGTCACTAAAAGTTTCAAACTCTTCCAGCACTTCATTGTTATATGGGTTGATGCTTTTAAGTTTCATAAGATTGGGTTTTATATAAAAAAATTAAGAAAAATAGTAGCGACTAGATTTATAAAAAATAATGATGAAATACAACCATCTGATATGTTTTTTAGATACAGTACATATTTATATATTTTGTTCAGTGGGCTTTCTGTGGCTATGGGGAACCAATTTGGTGATAATCACATTTACCAGAAAAGCTTTTTACAAAGTAATTAATTGAAGAATTGTTAACTTTGAACAATAAATTAATAATATGAGCGAGCATAAAGAAGATAAAAAAATGAGCTGGCGGGAATTTCTGGATGTAGGCCCGGTATTGGGATATTTTTTCCGGAAAAAAGATCCTGCCCGAAAAGTGAATTTTAACCTGAAGGTAATGCACGGTATTAATAAAATATCTATCATTATTTTTCTTTTGGGCGTGATGTTCCTGGTCATCAAAAACCTGATATAATTGGATATTGTAGCATTTCGGGATTATTGTTTGAAGAAAAAGGGAGTAACCGAAGAGTTTCCCTTTGATAACAATACTTTGGTATTTAAGGTGTGTGGAAAAATGTTTGCCCTCACCCATGTAGATGTTTTTGAAAGTGTTAACCTGAAATGTGATCCGGAAGAGGCGGTGCAATTGCGGGAACAGTACCCGGAGGTAATTCCCGGTTACCACATGAACAAAAAGCACTGGAATACGGTAATGATGAATGGTGGAGTGGGGGATAACCTTTTGATGCAGTGGGTTGACCATTCTTACAACCTGGTGGTAGAAAAGCTGACCAAAAAGCAAAAGGAGCTACTGAAAACCCTGTAAATGTTCACTTCTTTCTCATTTTTTGCTAAAACAATAGTCCTTCTCCAGTTTTTTCTTTTCCATAGTAGTATGACAACGGCACAACCTTCACAATTGCGGTATTTGGCATTGGGCGATTCTTATACCATTGGGGAAGGCGTGGCTGAAAAAGAACGCTGGCCGGTGGTGTTGGCGAACCGCCTGGACATCAATCCACCTGATATTATTGCCAAAACCGGGTGGACAACTTTTGAATTACAGGATGCCATAAAATCTGCCAATCCGGGTACAAATTATGATTTGGTATCCTTGCTCATTGGGGTAAATGACCAATACCGGGGACGGCACCCGAAAGGGTATGCAGCTGATTTCAAACAATTGCTCAAACAAGCCATTGCTTTTGCTGGTGGAGACCCTGAAAAAGTCTTCGTAGTTTCTATTCCTGATTATGGAGTAACCCCGTTTGCTGCTGAAAAGAACCCACAGCAAATAGCTGAAGAAATTGATACTTATAACAGGATAAACAAAGAAATCAGTACAAATGCAGGCGTAGCGTATTTTGACATTACACCCATCTCCCGAAAAGCAGCACAAGATGCTACCCTACTGGCTGCTGACCAACTGCACCCTTCTGCAAAAATGTATGGGTATTGGGTAGATAGTTATATTGCAGAAGTAAAGAAAATGATAGCCCGGTAGCAGTCTTCTTTACTCATGTTGCAGTATGATAAAATCTGCGCACCGCTCACCAACCATCATGCAGGTCATGTTGGGATTGATGCTGGTGATGGCAGGGAAAACAGAGGCATCGGCAATGCGGAGGTTGCCAATACCTTTTACCTGTAAATGGCTGTTTGTGACAGCGGTAACATCATCATCGCTACCCATTTTGCAGGTTCCGGCCGGATGGTACACGGTGTTGTGGGTTTTATAAATATATTCCAGTATTTCTTCATCTGTCTGAACAGCAGGCCCTGGAGCCAGTTCCTGTTTTATCCAGGGTTTAAGTGCCGGTTGTTCGGCAATTTTTCGAGCAATTTTAATACTTTCCAGCATCACTTTCGCATCGTAACCTTCCAGGTCGGTAAAATATTTGGGGTCAATCAGGGGGGCAGCTTCCGGGTCGGTAGATTGTAAGCGTACGCTGCCTTCGCTTTTAGCCTGCATTACATTGGGCGTGAGTGAAAAAGCCTGCCCGGCTGTGGGGTATCCGGCAGGAACCGTGTGCATGTCAAAGGCTTCCGTACCCAGGTGATACATAACGTCGGCAATGGGCAATTCGGGGTTGGTTTTGCAAAAGATACCAATTTCGTATTTCTGGGCCGTTTCCGGGGGGACAGGTTGTGCTGACTCCCAGATAATCACGCCTTCCGGGTGGTCCAGCAAATGATTGCCGACGCCCGGTAAATTCTGCACAACCGCAATATTCATCTCCTGTAAATGGGCTGCCGGGCCTATGCCCGAAAGCATCAGCAATTGGGGCGTTTGAAAAGCACCGCCTGATAAAATCACTTCTTTATTGGCCTGGAAAGTGCCCCGGCTGGTTACTACGCCCATTACATTTTTTTTTGCATCTAAAAGCAGGCGGTGCGCAAAGGTTTCGGTGAGGATGGTAAGGTTTGCCGGAAGCTGATCGTAAGGGTGCAAGTAAGCTACAGAACTGGAATGCCGGATATTTCCTTTTTTATTCAAAGAAAACCAGCCTGCCCCCTCATGGTAGTTGCCATTGGTAAAATCCTGGACGGGCAGGCCAAATTCCTGACAAGCCTGCAACACGGCTTTGCCACAGGCATTGCCGGAATCTGAAATTTCCAGGTTTACTTTTTCAAAAACTTTGTCATAAAAGGGGCGTACTTCTTTCGGTGTCCAGCCTTGTATGCCCATTTTAGTCCACACCTCAAAATCATAATCAGGCGCCTGAAAAGCAATGGCCGAATTGTGCGAACTGCAACCGCCCATCACTTTTGCCCGGCTGTGTCGCATATTAGAGTTGCCGTTTTGCTGTGGCGTGATCGTAAAATCATAATCCAGCTCACCTTCCAGCAATGATTGCCATTGGTTGAGTTGTAACACGTCTTCCCGCTGTTCATCAGAAATGCCGGCCTCTAATAGCAACACACTGCCAGCCTGTTTTTGGGCAAGGCGGTAAGCCGTAATTACGCCGGCAGAGCCACCACCGACTATGATAAAGTCATAATTCATTATAAAACGCTAAATTTTAATTTCTAAATCGCCCGGCGACCCGGCCTAAATAATATCGAAAATCTAATGTTCAAATATCTAAACTTTTTTGCATTAGGGTTTAAAATCAAAAAGGATTGCCCATGTCATTCATGGCAACATATACTGTTTTGAGCTGGGAGTAATGCTCAATGGCAGCCAGCCCGTTTTCCCGCCCAATACCCGATTGCTTATAACCCCCAAAAGGGATTTCTACCGGATTGATATTGAAAGTATTGATCCAGCACATACCGGCTTGTAGTTTGGCCACCATGCGGTGTGCCCTGCGCAAATCTTTGGTATATACCCCGGCAGCCAGGCCAAAAGGCGTATTATTGGCCCTTTGCAAAGCTTCTTCTTCCTCAGAAAAAGTCAAAACAGACATCACCGGGCCGAAGATTTCTTCTTCCACAATCCGTAGCCCATCCTTTTGGGCAGCAAAAATGGTAGGCTCTACAAAATAACCCCCTTCACACCCTTCAACTTTCACCTGATTACCCCCATAAATCAATTCAGCGCCCTGTTCTTTGCCCAGGTTGATGTATCCCATCACTTTTTCAAAATGATCTTTGCTGATTAATGCACCGATATGCGTTGCTTCATCAGTTGGATTTCCCACTTTGAGTTGTTGGGTGCGTTGTACCAGTTTTTCCAGAAACTTATCTCGGATGCGCTCATGCACAAAAACCCGGGTGCCATTGCTGCAAATTTCCCCCTGGGTGTAAAAGTTTCCAATCAGGGCACCGTTCACGGCTTCTTCCAGGTCGGCATCATCAAAAATGAGGATGGGGGATTTTCCTCCCAATTCCAATGTTACGTGTTTGAGGGTGGCAGCCGAGGCGGCCATTACTTTTTTGCCGGTGCCCACTTCCCCTGTAATAGAAACCTTGGCAATATCCGGGTGGGCGGTCATCATTTGTCCTACTTCCCCGTCTCCCTGCACCACGTTGAAAACCCCATCGGGCAATCCGGCTTCTGTAAACACTTCGGCCAGTTTGTAGGCGGTGAGGGGGGTGAGTTCGGCAGGTTTGAAAATCATCACATTGCCACAGGCCAGTGCGGGGGCAGCTTTCCAGCAGGCAATCTGGATGGGGTAGTTCCATGCCCCGATTCCGGCACAAATGCCCAAAGGTTCCCGGCGGGTATAGGCAAAATCACCACCAAGTTGGATATGGTCGCCATGCAAAGCAGCTGCCAGTCCGGCGTAGTATTCCAGGCAGTCGGCTCCGGATACTACGTCTACCGCTTTGGCTTCACCAATGGGCTTGCCCGCGTCCCGGGACTCCAACTCGGCCAGTTCGTCATTTTTTTCCCGCAACAGCCGGGAGGCTTTGTGCAGCATCCTTCCCCGCTCAGTAGGCGATAGGGCAGACCAAACCGCAAAACCTTTTTTGGCAGAGGCGACCGCCTTTTCAAAATCTTCGGCAGAAGCACTGCTTACTTCATGCATCACCTCCCCGGTAGCAGGATTGTGATTTTTAAATTTCTTCCCTGAACCGGAAACAGGTTTATTATCTATATATAGTGGTATATTTTCCATGCTGTAAAATTACAGAAAATGGGCTGGGAAGCCTAATAAAAGGGTTGGATGGTTTTGTGTGTGGGGAGGAATGTTAACAATATGAATAAATGCATGGGTTCGGGTAGGAAGGGTGGGATTATCTATTGGATATTGGGGGGTAAAGTACATCTTTGCTTTTTTACAGATAAAGTTAATGAGCTTTATTCAAGAGTTAGCAACAAGGCAAGAACGAGACTTAAACCTTGACGCATTTATCTGAAAATAGACTTAAAACGAGAAAAAATAATTGAACTGGTTCTTCGTGAATAGATAAGGGCAAATTTGATGGGAATTTATTTTGTTTCCCCTCGTGCCACTCTTAATCAGTTTAGTTCAAAATTTAAGTCCCGTCCACAAACAGCACATTTCCAAATCACGCAAACCAACCCACAAACCAAAATTTGCAAAACCTGCCTGCCGGCAAGGCAGGGAGCTGTTTCTTTTTTAATGCATCCATTGTAATAATTGATATTTAGGTTATTGCTACACATAAAAACTACTTCCTGCTAAAAAGTATACATCTTCTGCCAAAATGTTTAAGTGGTAAACATCCTTAATGAGTGTACTTTGTACCATGATAATTTTATTAAAAAATTAGAATTATGAATACTAAAAATCAATTTGGAAAAAAAGGATGGACACCAGAGTTAATGAAATCTCAGAATGGTAAAACATACCTTATTACTGGTGCTAACAGCGGAACAGGATTTGAGGCATCGCGTATACTTCTATCTAAGGGTGCAAAAGTGGTGATGCTTAACCGTAACCCCAAAAAATCAGCAGACGCCATCGCAGCATTGAAAGAAAAGTTGGGTAACAATGTAGACGTGTCGTTTATCCAAATGGACCTGGCAGAGCAGGCTTCTGTAAGAAAAGCAACCGAAGAGGTGCTTGAGACGGTGCCTCGCATCGATGCATTGATGTGTAACGGTGCCATCGCCCAGGTACCCAAACAAACATTTACAAAAGATGGCTTTGAAAGTCAGTTGGGCGTAAACCACTACGGTCATTTCACACTACAAGCTTTGCTCTTTCCACTGATTGAAAAATCGAAAGGACGTATTGTGGCTGTAGGTAGTATGGGTTATAATTTAGGTATAAAAACCATACAGTTCGATGATATGAACTGGGATAAGAACTATAGTCCTAATGGTGTATATAGCCAAAGTAAATTGGCGCAAATTATGTCCATCTATGAACTACAGGATAGATTGAAAAAAGCAGGGAAGACAGATGTTAAAGCTTATGCCTGTCACCCAGGCGCTT
Organism: Cyclobacteriaceae bacterium; assembly: GCA_965230065.1. Lineage (GTDB taxonomy): Bacteria > Bacteroidota > Bacteroidia > Cytophagales > Cyclobacteriaceae. The sequence continues at coordinate 4,558,467 of OZ245942.1, forward strand.
CCGCTACATCACTTATCAGAACCAGCGGTAGTTTAATGACACGGTTCGTATGGTGGCTGATGACCTTGTCACCCATGGTTCAATCTGCAGAGAAAGGTTCCTATCCTGAAATCATGTGTGCCACAGAACCTAACCTGGACCCAAAGGGGTTTTATGGACCTACAGGACGAGGTTATTTTAAAGGCCCTGTTGGCGAATGTAAATTAGAACCACATGCAAAGGACAAAGCATTAGCGAAGAAGTTGTGGGATTTGTCAGAAAAAGAAACTGGTATCAAGTGGAATCTTTAAGTTAGAAAACCTTTAAAGCATAATACTATGGAAATATTAAAAACAGCAACTGATTGGGCAAAAGCGGAAGTCTTTTCAACCACATTCTTTATTCTTTTCGGAATCGGTTTTGTAGCGGCAAGCATAGGCTTCTGGCAGTTAGGAATAACAGATTTAGCGAAAGCATACATCATCCCTACCCTGGTAGCCGGGGCTTTACTTTTGACTATCGGGTTTGGATTATTTTTCACCAATAAATCAAGAATTACACAGTTTGAAAAGGCCTACAATACAGATGCCTCAGCTTTTGTGGAATCAGAACTTGCACGTGCGGAAAGCACATTAAAAGAATATAAAAACGTCGTTTTTACAGCAATTCCGTTAATTATCGCTGCCTGTGCCCTGGTTCTTATGTTCGTGAACACACCTATTTGGCGGGCAAGTATGATTACAACTATTGCCATGTTGGTGATTATATTGTTGATTGACGGTACAGCCCATGCCAGAATTAACAATTATAATAAACAATTAATTGAAGTTGAAAAACAAGAATGAAATTAACCATTTGATTTGTCATCAAACAAAAACTAAGTTTCAAAAAAATGAAACGAGTTTATACCTGACTATTTTCAAAAGATGGTCTTTATAAGCAAGTTCCATCTAATACCATTAAAAATATTAATGAGATGAAATACAAAAGTTTAGGAAATACAGGATTGTACGTTTCGGAGTTGACACTCGGAACCATGACCTTCGACAAAGAAGGTGGAAGTTACTCAGGAATGATTGGAGCAACCGGACAGGAACTGGCCACAAAAATGGTTAATCTATCATTAGATGCGGGTATTAACATTTTCGATACGGCTAATGTATATAGTTCAGGTGTATCAGAAATCATGCTTGGAAAAGCCTTAGGCGATAAAAGGAAAGATGTGCTTATTGCCACCAAGGTGTATAGCACCATGACTACCGGACCCAATGACCTGGGTACCAGCCGCCTTGCTATTATGCGCGAAGTGGAAGCCAGCCTGAAGCGTTTAGGAACCGATTACATCGACCTTTACCAGGTTCATCAATTTGATAAGACCACACCTCTTGAAGAAACTCTGAAAGCCTTGGATGACCTGGTTCGTCTGGGCAAGGTAAGGTACATCGGGCTTTCCAATTTCAATGCATGGCAAATTGCCAAAGCCGATGGATTGGCGAAATTATTGGGCACTGAAAAATTCTGTTCTGTTCAGGCTTATTATTCATTAGTGGGTCGTGAACTGGAAAGGGAAATTATACCTGCATCCATGGATTTGGGGTTGGGAACCTTGATTTATAGCCCCTTAGCCGGAGGTTTTTTAAGTGGAAAATATACGCGTGATGGTGAAGCTTCAGGACGAAGAGCAAATTTTGAATATCCACCGGTTGAAAAGGAACAAGGTTTTGATGTGGTGGATAAACTGAAGGAAATTGCAGAAAGTAAAAATGTTTCTGTTGCACAAACTTCATTGGCCTGGTTGCTTCACAAACAAGGTGTTACCAGCGTAATTATTGGGGCACGAAAGGAAGAACAGCTAATTGATAACCTGGGTGCTGCAGATATTGTATTAAGCAATGAAGAAATAAAACAGTTGGATGAGGTGAGTGCTTTAAAACCAGAGTACCCTCAATATTTTCCACCTCTGAATCGCGGAGAAAGCTTATTTAGCCGCTTTCAAAACGACTAATGTTTTAAATGTTTATTTATAAATCAACATCTTTGGTTTGCTGTTGTTAAAGAAGGGTAACAATAATTGCCAAAGATGTTCTTATGGTTTTACATTAACTTTGTACCGATGATTAATATCAACTTTAAAAATATTACGGTGTTTAACCAGGCCCAGAATTTACCTGAACCAGAAAACCCACTATTTAGCATAGGGCATAAAAAGTTAAATGCTGATGAAGTTGAAAAATGTATATCCAGCCAGGAAGAAGCAAGTTACACGAATCAGTTCTATCTTATCAGCTTGAAAAACATTGTATCAGGAGAAATTATTTATGGCCGAACAAAGTATGATTGCAGCACCGGAACCTTGTTATTTTCCTCACCGAATCAGACATATACAGTAAAAGACATAGTGGTAAGTTCAGAATCCTGGTTTATTGCTTTTCACGAAGATTTTATTCGAGGACTCGATATTCAAAAGCGAATTAAAAAATATAACTACTTCAATTACAACGTTAACGAGGCTTTACATCTTTCCCCCAAAGAAGAACAAACCATAAAATCTATTTTCCGAAATATTGAAGCGGAGTACCAAAACAATCAGGATGAGTTTAGTAAGGAAATTATTCTAACCCATTTAGAAGCCTTATTAAAATATGCCGACCGCTTTTACAAACGCCAATTCCTGAACCGTAAAGACATTAATAAAGTTCTCTTTACTCGTTTCAAGGAAATACTGGATGAGTATTTTGAGTCGAACCAATTGGAAGAAAAAGGAATTCCAACTGTTGAATGGCTTGCAGGTAAGTTAGGTGTTAGTCATCGATATATGCGAGATACTATTAAAGCTGAAACAGGAAAAACAGCCGTTGACCAAATTAATTTGTATTTGGTAGAAGAAGCAAAGAATCTATTGCTTGCACCTAATTCCTCAATTTCAGAAACAGCATACCAACTGGGCTTTGAATATCCGCAATATTTCTCTCGATTGTTTAAGAAGAAAGTGGGGTTAAGTCCGAGAGAGTATATTGAGAATGCATCAATGAATTAATTCCCCACCCCATTTAACTAATATAAACTTTTATTTTCATTTGCTCCGTTTAAAATTTGGTGCAGATTGACTTGGAATTATAAATAGCTGATATTCTGAGTTATGAAAAGGAAGCCCTGTTGCTAACATGCTATCATACGTAATGTGGGGAAAGTGCTCTATTTGTAACTTAATGCAATTAATAAACGGAGTACTGTGTTGATAGTTAGGAGCTTTAAATCCCGCACTACGCATACAGCTGTCCGTTAGAGGCAATGTGGCCGGACAAAATAGTTTACTCATTAACCTGTAAAATCTACCAACAGAAATTCTCCACCCGTAAAAATGACTGGCTTTGGAATAACGGAGGCTTTGAAAAGATAATCGTTAGCCGAATTTGAATGAGAAGACGGCCGGTTCTTCACTTTTTGAAAAGATTCTCCCGGCGAAGGTCCCGTGCATTTGATACATGCCATAGCTACTCTTTAAACAAAGCAAATTTGGCCTTTTAAACAAAGTGAGGCAATTGAATGCTACCTACTTTTATCTAAACTTAAAAACAAATTCAAAATGAGACAAAATAATTATCAAGGTGCGGTACAGCAGTCTTTCGGGAATGAACGAAACCAAATCAAGTGTGGTAAATTGCAATTTTTGTAACGAACATCTTCATTGGATGAACTAACTTGCAACGAATGGCAAAGAAATTTGAATATACAACGCTGGCCAATCGCTATACTGCAAGGTTTCCAGTGCTTACCTATGTGAGCATCCAAGCAAACTTTTGGATAGTTGCTAACATTTTGTTGGTAGCAATTATGCACCTGCAGTCTCAGATAATTAGTCAGGCATTTAATATACCTGTGGCAGGAAGATTCGCACCCATGCTATGGATCGCTGTTGTGTTAGGGGTTTTGTATGGAGTAATCCTTGGGTTAACAGGTTACTATCTGGAGAGAAAAATTTTCTGGAAGCTATCACTTGGAAAAGTAATTCTATTCAAAGCATTGGGATCGCTGGCACTTCTTACTGTTCTTTTATGGCTCTTACGATTTGTCTTGTTCGATGTATTTATTTCCCCATCGCTATACTTACCTGGCATTACATTAAATGAAGCATCATGGGAGTACTTTTTCTACCTCCTGTTGATCTACTACTTTTTTATGACGCTCATAATCAGTTTCATCAATCAGGTAAACAAGAAATATGGACCAGGTGTGCTGGTGCCGTTGCTGCTAGGGAGATACCGAAATCCGAAGGAAGAAGAAAGAATTTTTATGTTCATGGATTTAAAATCATCAACAACCACTGCTGAGAAATTAGGTCATTTAAGGTACAGCTCATTTATTAGAGACTGTTTTGTGGATGTTAATGAAGTGTTATTTCCCTTTTGTGCCCAAGTTTACCAGTACGTTGGAGACGAAATTGTTGTAATGTGGCCAGAGGACGAAGGACTTAAAGACCATCTCTGCATCAGGTTTTACTTTGCCTGTAAAAAACAGTTTCAGCATAGAGCCGGATACTATATGACCAACTATGGATTTCTTCCTGACTTCAAGGCAGGTGTTCATATGGGTAAAGTAACAGCCGTAGAGATAGGCGAAATTAAAAAGGATATTGCTTACCACGGTGACACATTAAATACCTCAGCCAGAATACAGAGTGTTTGCAATGAATACAATAAAGACTTTCTTGTTTCCGAATACTTATTAGGGAAAACTGAAAAAGACCAAAGAATGAAGACAGAGGCTCTGGGAAGGATTCTGCTTAGAGGAAAAACAGAAAAGATTGGGATTGTAAGTGTAGACTGGACTGATCGTGAAGAAGGAAATTAGTATGAGGGACGACTTTTGTCTGAGTAAACAATATTCCGAAATTTCAGTATCAACTTTTCAGACATATGATCTAATATAACACACAGCTACCAACAATATGCGTAAGGCATGGCAGGGTTCAGTTTAAATTTGTAGTTTAGTTTTTAAATAACGTTCGGTCACGGTGATAATGACGCGCTTCAAAAACCTGACGCGCCTCATGCACGATCGTTAACGGCCTTAAAAACAGAGATTAAAATATTTACGCAAACTATTTGTAAACGAATGAAAGAAGAACTGCTTAGAAGCTATCCGTGTAAAAAGTATGCATAAGGCAGCTGTATAAAGTTTCTTATTGATGCTCACTTACCGATGTGTTTGGTATACTTTCAAAATTGAAATATTTTTAGCTACTTGGCGCATCAAGTCAACCTTTTCACTTTTACAACCATGTCTACGCCTCATTTTATCCTTGCTGTTTTTTTGCTGCTTTTTTTCTCAGCCTGTACCCCAAAAGAAGAAGCACAGATTGCCGATGTAACCGCTTTTACCGGTGCAAAAATTATTGATGGCACCGGGCAACCTCCGATTGAAAGGAGTGTTTTGCTCATCCAGGATGGGCGGGTGTTGGCGGTAGGCAAATTAGACGAAATTGAAATTCCTGCACAGGCAACAATCATTGATATCAGTGGTAAAACGCTAATGCCCGGTATCATCAACACCCATGGGCATGTGGGCAATGTAAAAGGGCTGGAATCGGGCCATTATTCAACAGAAAATGTGCTGGATCAACTCAGTCTATATGCCCGTTATGGGGTAACCACGGTAGTGAGCCTGGGCGATGACCGTCAGGAGGCTATAGCCATCCGTGATGCACAGGACACATCCAGCCTCACCCGAGCCCGCTTGTATTTTGCCGGAGAAGTGGTTACCGGGGATACCCCCGAAGAAGCGGTGGCCATGGTAGATGAAAATGTGGCCATGCCTGCCGATTTTATCAAAATCAGGGTGGATGATAACCTGGGCACTACTACAAAAATGTCACCGGAGGTGTACCTGGCTGTGATTGACCACTCCCATGAACTAGGCCTTCCCGTGGCCACACACATGTATTACCTGGAAGATGCCAAGGCGTTGTTGGAAGCCGGGTCTGATTTTATAGCCCACAGTGTGCGTGACCAGAAGGTAGATGAGGAACTGATTGGGTTGCTGAAAGAAAATGATGTATGCTATTGCCCAACCCTCACCCGCGACCTTTCTACTTTTGTGTACGAAGAAGCACCTGATTTTTTTTCTGATCCTTTCTTCCGAAAAGAAGTAGATGATTCCATCATAAATCAGTTGAAAGACCCGGAAAGGCAGGCACAAATTAAGGAAAGCCGCAGTGCACAAATTTACAAACAGGCCCTGGACACAGCCCTGATGAACCTGAAAATACTGGCCGACCATAATGTAACCATTGCCTTTGGTACAGACAGTGGTCCTCCTGCCAGGTTTCAGGGATATTTTGAACATCTGGAAATGGAAATGATGGCAGAAGCCGGGCTTTCACCCATGCAAATCATTGTTGCTGCTACCGGTGATGCCGCTTCCTGTATGGGACTGGAAGAAGTGGGAACACTTGAATCAGGCAAATGGGCTGACTTTATCATCCTGGAAGAAGACCCACAGGCAGACATCAGCCATACCCAAAGCATCGTCTCGGTATGGATTGCCGGTAACAAAGTACCGGATGCAGGGCAATAGGGTGGGTGTGAAATTCGGTACGGGAGCTATTGGCAGTAGGCAGTCCTTCACTGCTGACTGCCAACTGCGGCTGCCATCTATTTCCAGGTTCCGAGAATAATGCCCATTATTACCAGAAAAATAATTTGATAGCAGGCATCAATTGCCCACAGTTTAAAAGATTTCCGTTGGTACAGGTAATTGATACCCACAGACGTGCCTACAAAGGCAATCCCAACCACCAGCCCGTGAATGAGGCCGGATAACCAGTTGATTTCATTGTCTCCGTGACCTTGCAGCAGCATGCCCATGCCAAAAGCCATTACCAGCATAAGTACAAAGCTGGAACCGAATATTTTGCCCATGTTTCCACCTTGCAGGTATTCGTCTGTAAAGCCTAATTCCTTTTGCCATACTTTGCCAAAGAAAACAGGGCTGTACCACAATGCGCCAAAAGCAAAACTGATGACAGCTGCTACCAGTACTGCCAGGTAATTAATGTTTGCGTAATCCATAGTTTGAGGGGTTGAGGGTTTGAACAATAATTATGATTGATTTCATTTAAACTCTGCCATCACGGGCAAATGATCGCTCAACGCAAAGGAACGTTCGTCCAAAGGATTGGTACGAAAGTGCCCTTCAAACAATACCCGGCACCGCAATAATCTTTCTGACAAGGCTTGGTTCACCCAAATATAGTCTACCGTACGGTTTGGAAAAGTACTTTTAATGGTATTTCTCTGCTCCACACCTTTGGCATTGTAACAGTCAGTAAGTCCTGCCCGCATCCATTGAGCATACTCATGCTGTATAGGTTCGTGGTTTAAATCGCCCTGAAAAATAAAGTTTTGTTCTGCTTTTGCATCATTCTCAATCACTTTCAACACTTCTACCACTTCTCTGGCCCTGATGGCATCATCACTTGGATGCAAATGGGCACTGTATACCATAACCTCTTCTTCTTTGGACTTTAGCAGGGCTTTTCCCCAGTGCCTTGAAAACAAATCGCCGGGCTCAGTTTTCTGAATTAACGGACAATTTTGGGCAGATACTATATCAAAGGTTGTAAGCAGGGCACCCGGAAACCCTCCCGGAAAATAAATATATTGCATTTCCAGCTTATCAGCTACTTTTTTCACTTCACTTTCAGCAGGGGCTTCCTGAAAAGTAACAATATCCGGACGATACAAGCTGAGTTCCAATGCCAGCCTTTCTGCCATTTGCTCATGTGCCTTATCCAGGATAAACCGTGTATCATCTACTTTAGGATATCCCTGAAATGCATAAACATTATAAGTAATGGTGGTTATCTTTTTTTTAGGAAACCATTGCAGGTTTTTGGCAGACAAACCACTAGCAGTCAAAACTAAGTTTGACATAGTTATCAGGCTTTTTGCTATAAAACTTCTTCTTTTCATAAATTAAAAATCAGCCAAGATTTTATGAAGGGTATTCCGTTAAGGATTCATTTTGATGATACGGTGCTCTCCTACATTCCTGCCTCGTAAAAAAGCTACATATTTGATCAAAATCGATTACATATTTGCTTCTGCAACGTTTCACCCATCAGCCTGCACAAGACCAAGATACGTTTATGAGCAAAAAATACTGAATTTTTTTCTATTTTTTAGAAAAATTAATTCTTGTATCCATAAGTTCAATTTTCAGGTTCAGTTTACTCTCGTATACACTCGCAAATCTTTAACATCAAGCCTCATGATTGTGTAAATACTCCACAAATAGTGTAATTTTTTTATCATTACGCTCATAATATATATTTCGGTTATTTTGTAATAAACTGATAATCAAATACTTGTGTGTAATGAAGCACTGTGGTATTATTTTTCTTATTTATGAAGCAGAAATAAACAATATTCAATATATAAACTACATAACCATGAAAGCGCTAATTATTTTGTTAGGAGTACTGTTTGGTACTTCCTGGCTTGCCCAGGCACAAACCACTCAGGAAGCGGAAACGCCTCAGGAAGAGTTTTTGTCGGGGGAAGAGTATGAGAATAAACGGAAAAAAGTAAACCTTGCAGACATACCCAAACCTGTAAAAAAGGGATTTTCCGAGAGTGAGTACGGTAATATGAACATCATTGAAGCCTATGTTTTAACAACCGAAGAAGCCAATAAAATGCTGAAAGGCTCAAGAAATATTGAGGTACTCACAGAAGAAACCATGTTGTATGAATTGAAAGTAGAGCAAGATAACCAGGCCGCCACACTCTATTTCACCGACAAGGGCAAATTGTACAACGTTACCGAAGAAGAAGGCATTGGATAAATGAGCATCAACCTTTGTACAACAACCTAAAACAAAGCCTAATTACTGAATGCTTCATTACCGGGCGAATGGAATAATTTCCGTTCGCTTTTTTTATTGCTTTGCATGCTATGCTATATTTTTGGAAATCCATGTTATATTTAAACTTTGCATGATTTTTTTCCTGATAAATAACAAAACCTGTGTTTATACTTAACGAAACAAACTCTGTTGCCAACCAGTTTCTGGCCGAGATTAGAGATGTTGATGTGCAAAAAGACCGTCTTCGGTTTCGGCGCAATATTGAAAGGCTGGGAGAACTACTGGCCTACGAAATATCCAAATCTTTGGATTACACCCCTAAAACTCTTCAAACACCGCTCGAGAAAGTTACGATAAATATACCAGCGTACACACCTGTACTGATTTCCATATTACGGGCCGGTATTCCTTTTCATCAGGGTTTCCTTAGTTATTTTGACCAGGCCGAAAATGGTTTTGTTGGTGCGTACCGCGCGCATGAACAAGATGATGCTGAGTTTACTATCGCGATGGAATACCATGCTTTGCCTCCCATACAAGACCGCCATATCATTTTGATTGATCCTATGCTGGCCACTGGCAAATCAATCGTATCAACTGTAGAAGCCTTGCTGCAATATGGCACTCCGGGGCATTTATACATTGCTGCTGCCATTGCTGCTCCGGAAGGCATTGCCCATCTACAGCAACACCTCTCTCTTGATTATTCTGTATGGGCAGGAGCCCTTGACGAAAAACTAAACGATAAATACTATATTGTGCCTGGCCTGGGGGATGCCGGCGATTTGGCATTTGGATCAAAATTGTAGCTTACGCTTATGTGGACAGATATATTATTGCTGATCGCCGGGTTATCAGTGCTGATTACGGGTGGGGAGTTATTAGTACGTGGCTCTACAAGCATTGCCCTGCGGTTACACATTTCACCTTTGGTAGTAGGGCTTACCATCGTTGCTTTTGGCACTTCAGCCCCCGAGTTATTTGTGAGTATACAGTCGGCTCTGGCTGGCAGCCCAGATTTAACCATGGGCAATGTCATTGGGTCAAATATTTGTAACCTGGCGCTGGTTTTGGGTATTACGGCAGCCATTTCCCCTGTAAAGGTGCAAGCCGATAGTATCAAGATTGACTGGCCCATGACGATGGGTAGTTCTACACTGCTCTACCTGCTGGTGCGCGAAAACCTGATCAGTTCGTATGAAGGTGTACTCTTTATTTCTATTTTGGCAGCCTATACCTTTTTTATCATCTGGAAGTCAAGGAGAGAAACCAAAAGAATGAAGCAGATTAGTGGGGAACTTGACCTTCCTGATGCGCCTTCCCCTTTTGTGTGGCGGGATGTATTCTTTATTGCGCTGGGTATCGTTGGATTATCTTTAGGATCTGACTGGTTGGTAAGTGGCGCAAAAAGTATTGCCCTGCAATTTGGAGTGACAGAGCGCATCATTGGTATCACTATATTAGCGCTGGGTACCAGCCTGCCCGAATTGGTTACTTCCATGGTAGCCTCCTTCAAAAAAGAGACTGATATTGCCGTGGGTAACCTCATGGGTTCCAATATTTTTAATGTACTTTCTATTTTGGGAATTACCAGTATTATTCAGGAAATACAGGTTAGTGATGTAATCATCAACTCAGATATGATATGGATGCTGCTGATTACTTTTTTGGTTTTTCCCATGATGCTGCACAAAAAGGAAGTTGGACGTATTGAAGGGTTGATCCTTCTGGGCATTTACTTATATTATATCTACACCGTGGTGAGTGTAAACTGAACGCTTCAACACTATTTTTCTGCGAATTTGAATGGTTGCCCCAAAGTAATACAACTGGTTTTACACCTGCTTTCTTAAGCTGCTTCCTGTAAGCAGGTATTGCATTTTTATCAAATAGTTATGCTCTTCGTGGTCGTAATATCTTCCGAAGAGGCTGAAAAAATGTCGAGACTGCCTTACAATTTATTCAAAAAATCACATCCTTAGGCATTTCTGCTTTTCTTGATTGTTTAATACTGACATCTTCTTCAAATGCACCCGGAACTCAAATAAATAGAATTATTGATATATAGTTAATTAAATTAAGCACAGAATTATATAAATAAAATACATTAAAATCTTTTAATATTTAAATATTTACTTTACATTTGTGCTAAATCTTACATCTGTAAGGTTTATTTGTCTGAAACATGAAAGCTTTGTAAATTCTGCAACCTAACGCATGGCTATGAAAAAACTTTATACAGTTTTGGCTATTTTCGCCTTTTTTGTATCATCCTCCTTTGCCCAAACTTCGCGAATATTCTTTGAAGATTTTGAAGCAGGGGCTTTCAGGCCTGAATGGATCATTTCACCCGGGGTTTCTAATGGCATGATTGAAGTTTTTTCAGCCCCTGCACATCATGGCAATTATGGTGTGCGCATGGGCAAAACTACTGATGGTAACTATACAACCAACCAACTTGACTTACAACTTAACCTATCCTCTTATGCACAAGTTGATCTAAGCTTTTTCATTTTCAATAATTTTGACGAAACCCAGGAGCAGGACGGTATTTTTTTTAGTGATGACGGGGGGAACAGTTTTCGAAAAGTGTACAGTTTTGATCTCACCCACTGGGCCGATAAAATGTACGGACAACTGCCACCTCTTGATGTGGATCAACTGGCGGCACGGCATGGCCTGAAATTAACACACAATTTTATCATTCGTTTTCAGCAACACGGCAAAGACGACTTTAACGGAAGTGCTGATTACAGTGATGGCATTTTTCTGGACGATATATTGGTATCTTCTACAGAGCAGGTATATGCGTCGGTTCCTTTTGAAGATAATTTTGAGGCGGACACCTTAAATAGTATGTGGAAATGGAGTAACCCGACCCATGCTGATGTGCAGGCTGTTGCCGCACCAACCGGAATCGTTAAATTACAGCCCGCGCCCAGGGGGTATCACGGGCAGGTAGTGGCTTTTGGAAGTAGTGTAGATCAATTACCTGTTACCAATGCTTTAGACCTGCACCTCAACCTTGTCGGGCAAGAGCAGGTAGCCCTGAGCTTTTTAATATATGATAATGCCGACGAAACACACGAACAGGACGGCATCTTTTTTAGTGATAATGGCGGGCAGCACTTTGTAAAAGTTTTTGATTTTACTCCTGATGCCTGGGCAGATGGCGTATTCGGCCAGCTTCCTGCTCTCGATGTAGATAAGTTAGCTGCAAAACATCGTCTGAAGCTGAGCGAAAACTTTGTAATCCGTTTTCAACAGCACGGAAGTGACGACTTTGAGGGAAGCCGTAATATGTCTGATGGTATGTATCTGGACAATGTAAAAATTACTGTTCCTGAAGTTACTTTTGCAACACTACCTTTCACAGATGATTTTGAAACAGGCACATTAGGCAACATGTGGCATTGGGGAGATCCATCCTTGTCAGCCAAAGGGGCCATCATTACCAATACCGGCTGGGTAGGTGTTATGCCTGCCCCAAAAGGTTATAACGGGCATGTCATTGGCCTGGGAAGCAGGGTAGATAAAACTGAGAACACCAATGCTTTAGACTTACACTTGAACCTTGCAGGGCATAAACAGATAGCTTTAGATTTCGAGTTCTATGCTAACTTTGAAGAATTGCATGAGCAGGATGGGATATACTTTAGTGATGACGGTGGGGATTATTTTAAAAAAGTACTGGCCTTTGATTTTGAAAACTGGAGTGCCCGGTGTTTAGGGAAATTTCCTACGGTGGATGTTGCACAACTGGCAGCTACCCATGGATTAAAATTGAGTAGTGAATTTGTCATCCGTTTCCAACAGCATGATGATGATAATTTTGAAGGAAGCCGCACCATTGCCGATGGTATTTTTCTGGATAATATACACATAGCTGTGCCTGAAATCACACAAGCTTCCCTTCCTTTTAAAGAAGATTTTGAGCAAGGCAGCTGGAACGCTGCCATGCGGTGGGTAAACCCATACCTTACTGCCCCTAAGAAAACCATTACACCGGCAGGTTTTATCAAAATTACTGATTCTATGGCCAATGAAAGCAAGTATGCACTGGCTATGGGGCGGCATGTTGATGGCAACCCAACCACCAATGCCCTCGATATTTATTTGGACATGGATGGGGAAGAGGATATTGAGCTGAGCTTTTGGTTATACGATAACTATGATGACCAGTATCCGCATGAAGGCATTTGGCTGAGTAACAACGGAGGTAAATCTTTTGTAAAAGCATGTGGTTTTACAAAAAAATCCAACAGTGATTACACTCATGTCAAAATTGATCTGGACTCTTTGGTTTCATCTAAAAACTTGTCGTTTACACAAAATTTTGTCATTCGTTTTCAGCAATGCGGCAGCCGCAGCATGGACGGAGAAGGCAGTTTTAAAGATGGTATCTTTCTGGATGATATTTTGGTGTCCAAAACTTTGCCTGTGCCCGGCCTTATCAATTTTGATACTTTAGATAAACCAGCTTGCGGAGAATATACTTTCACCTGGCAACCCGTTGCTCAAGCAAAATCGTACCACCTTCAGGTAATGAAAGGTGTAGATATTGGCAATCAAATGATTTTTGATGAGTATGTATCAGAAAATTATTCAATTTCGGGGCTTGAGGATGGCACTACCTATTCCTGGCGGGTGAGGGCTGTAAGCGAAGAAAAAGCAGGCCCCTGGTCTTCAAAATCTACTTTCTATACAGGAAGAATGCCCTGGGCTACCATCACAGCACTTTCCGATACTGTAATCCGGGACGGAGGCATCGTAACTTTACAAGCTACCCGACAGCCCAACTATAGATACCGGTGGTATAAAGATGACAGGCTTTTATCAAAAGAGAAGAGAAGTACTTTCATTACTGATCAGGCAGGTAAATACAGCGTAAAAGTGATCAATGAACAGTGTAGTTACACTACAGCTCCTGTAAATGTGACTGTGATACCTGCGCATAAAGAAACTACGGCTTTGGAAATAAAACCGCACAGTGCTCTTCCTGAAACACCTGAGATTGAAACCTTTCAGGGACAATAATCATTTTTATTCTAAATTTGTGTGATGGCTGTATGCGTGGGCATAAAAGCCATTTCATTTTTATAAGCTAAACGCCATGGACAAACAGCAGATTACAGATTGGTTCACCAATTTACAAAATGATATTTGTGAGCAATTAGAAAAAGTAGACGGCAAAGGGAAGTTTAAGGAAGACAGGTGGGAGCGGCCTGGCGGTGGGGGAGGAAGAAGCCGGGTAATTACAGAAGGTAATGTGATTGAAAAAGGGGGGGTAAACTTCTCAGCCGTGTATGGCAAAACCCCATCCAATATCCTGAAAGCTTTGCAACTGGAAGAAGCAGATTTTTATGCCACCGGGGTATCTATCGTTATCCATCCTTTCAGCCCCATGGTTCCTATCATTCACATGAACGTGCGGTATTTTGAAATGACCAATGGCGTGAGTTGGTTTGGCGGGGGCATTGACCTCACTCCACATTATGTAGACGAACAGGATGCCCGATATTTTCATACGGCATTAAAAAAAGTTTGTGACCAGCACCACCCTCAATATTACCCTGAATTTAAACAATGGGCAGACGATTATTTTTATATCAAGCACAGAAAGGAAACAAGGGGAATCGGGGGCATTTTTTTCGACAGGCTTTCTGCTAACGAAGATATTACCCTGGAAGAACGCTTTGCATTTGTAAAAGACGTAGGGATGCTTTTTGCCCCTGTTTACACCCATTTTATGCAAAAGAATAAAGATTTGCCTTACGGTGAAAATGAAAAGCAATGGCAAATGGTCAGAAGAGGCAGGTATGTGGAGTTTAACTTGGTGTTGGACAAAGGAACAAAGTTTGGACTGGATACCGACGGGCGTACTGAATCTATACTGATGAGTTTACCGCCTCAGGCTCAGTGGCATTACAATTTCCAACCTGAAGCAGGGAGCAGGGAAGCTGCCACACAGGGATTATTGAGAAAGAAAATAAATTGGATAAATATAATATAAATTATAACTTTTTTAATATTTTTATTAAGTTTGTAATAATTCCTCATGTGTGTACACTAAGAGGTCTATTAAACTTATAGAAAACTAAAACGGTTATAATGACACTTATTCCCTTTCTTTCTTCACAAGCCCATACTGTAACGACATCCCAAAAGGTCAGAAAATTTGCTTTTTTAATACATTTCAGACATGCGTATAATACGGACATTTCCCTCTATTGGAAACCTTTGCAAAAAGTACCCAATGCCCTGTATCAAAACATTTTTACACGTATCAAAACGCCTTCTGTTAAATGGAGTGAAATTTATTTAAATACCCCTCAGGCAAAAAAATCCCTGATAGGAAGAAATGAAATTATTTTACTTTCCGGTAAAGATATGTTGAACCTTGGCCCCAAAGAAATGCACAAACGCATTGACGGGGTCATCAACAAACTGGCACGCAGAGGTTATGAAAATATAGGTTTGGGTGCACTCACTTCCCCCATGACGCTGGGTGGCGGCATGCTAGAGCAAAGAAAGGATGTAAGTATCACCAACGGAAATGCGTTTACTGCTACCAGCCTTTACCGGGCAGTTGTAAAATTACTTGAAGCAAACCCAAAACTGGTAGAAAACCAAGCCATTGTTGGCGCTACGGGAAGTGTGGGTTCCTGCCTGGCAAAGCTACTGGTCAAGAAAAATTATTGCGATAAACTGTTACTGGTAGCACGCAACCAAACCAAACTGGAAAGGCTGAAAAAAGAATTAAAAGCCATTTCGCCCTCGGTCAGCATTGAAGTTTCTAACAAGATGAGCTCAATCAAAAATTCAAACCTGATTACGCTGCTCACGGCCAGTTCCCATAATATTGTTGAGCCGGAAATGCTGCGGCCACACGCAGTAGTATTGGATGGTACGCAGCCCCGTAACACTTCTCCCCAACTTCTTGAGCAAAGGCCTGATGTTACAGTAATTGATGGCGGTATCGTATCCATTCCGGGCATTACCCTTGCACAGGGAAGTATTGGGCTGCCACTTAACAGTTACTATGCATGCTTTTCTGAAACTTTGCTGTGGGCTTTAGACGGACAATCCGAACATTTTTCTATTGGAAACCCAACGGTTGAACAAGCCGAGTACATGGATAAACTGGCCAAAAAATACCAATCATTAGGGTTTGGCCTTGCCGATTTCACTTCCTTCGGCATGCCTTTAACAAATTCAATTTACGCTTAATAAACAAAATCATGAAAGTAGTATTAATTGGGTGCGGTTATGTTTCTGTATGGACCTACAAGTTTTTGGCCCGATATGCCAATAAACTTTTAAAGAGTGGTGAAATTGAAGTGACTGTTGTGTCTGAAAGTGACCATCATGCTTTTCATGGGTTTACCGGGGAGTTTTTGAATGGTTTTCTTCCGCTTGCGTTTCGTGAAACGCCCTTTAATGAGATTTTTAAACATGCCAATTTGCTAAAAGGCAGAGTGGTGGCCATCAATCAGCTTGAAAATACGGTTGAGTATCTTCCGGAAAACGAAATATCCCCGCATGTTTTGGCCTATGACCACCTGGTAATTGGGGCAGGCTCCACAGATAACCCTGACAGTATTCATGGGTTAAAAGAATATGGCCTGGGTATTAAAAAACGCAATGGCCTCCTGGAATGCAGGCAAAAAATCATGCAATCGCTGGCATTGGCCTCAAAAGCAACCACAGCAGAAGAAAGGGAAAAATACCTTACGTTCTGTGTGATAGGCGGAGGGTTTGCAGCCATTGAGATTTGCGGTAATTTAGTAGAACTACTCAACGTGCTGAAAAGCCAATACCCAGTACTGGAACAATTTGGATACAGTGTGAACCTGGTTTATGCTACCCCTGAAATATTGCCACAGTTAGGCAAAAGTTTTAACCTTAGCCGCAGGTATACCCGTAAGTCCCTGGAAGCTTTAAATATCACCATGATACCAAACACGAGAGTGGCGGCTATCGGAGAAGATTTTATTAAACTTAACAATAACGATAAGATACCTACCATTGTACCAATTTGTGCGGTGGGTCAAAGTGCTATCAAATTCAATACGGAAGTCCCTTTTACTTACCAAAACAACCGCATATTTGTTGACAAGAAGTTGAGGGCTGCCGGTTTTTCCAATATCTGGACGGGGGGGGATGCTGCCTCTGTAAAAAGACCCTTTCGAAAAATTGCCTGCCGCCACGATGCCTTATGGGCAATCAAGCATGGATCGAGAATTGGGAAAAATATAGCCCGCACAGCCAAAGGTAAAAAACCGGGCAATTTTGTGTATCCCGGCCTGGGGCAAACGGCTTCTTTTTATAAACATAAAGCTATCCTTGAGATATACGGGTTACAGTTTACCGGCATCATTGCGTGGTTTATGCGTATAGGATTTTTTCTGTATTTTATGCCCTCACGAAAATTTGCATTTCGGGCGTTGGTCTACCTGCTAAAAAATAGTAGAAAAAAAAGGATGAATGAATTGTCCGACAGTACACTTATTTATCCTCCAGAGGATGTTGGCTATTGTGGGGCATCTTACACACTTGAAAGCCCTGTCCAAACGTAAGGTGACACTTAATTGCTAATCAGTATTTTTAGGAATCGGGTTAGCTTCAACACCTTCAAATGTCATTTTTACCGGTTGAATGGTGCCGTCATCATTGAAATATAAGCGGTCAGTGCAAGACACACGATGGTCACGCCCTTCATTAGGAATGGGCCGTCTGTGGTAAATCATATACCAATCGTCAGTGCCGGGGGTATTGATAACTGAGTTGTGCCCGGCCCCGGTGGCAATATCATTATCCGATTGTAAAATAGTGCCCATCCTTTTGTACGGGCCGGTAACTTTGTCAGCAGTGGCATAAGCTACCTGGTAGGAGTCGTTGGTCCAGTTTCCTTCCGACCACATAAAATAGTACTTGTCATGGCGTTTAAACATGCAAGAGCCTTCCACATAGCCTTCAGGGGTAATTTCCCTGAATAAGGAACCATCTTCCCAGGGAATAAAGCCGGTAAAGTCATCGTTCAATACGCCCAAATTACAATGACCCCATCCACCGTAAAAGATATAATAAGTACCGTCGGTATCTTTAAATACGAACTGGTCAATGGGCTGTGCATCATTGTAAAAATCTGAAATCAGGGGTTTACCAAGGTAATCTTTGTATGGCCCGGATGGAGCATCGGCCACAGCTATGCCTATACCCCCAAAGTGATTGATGTCATTGTCAGGATCCCAGGAAGGCCGTTCGGGCCTTTGCACATCATTGGCCGAAAAGAACAAGAAATACTTATCTCCTTTTTGAATGATAGAGGGTGCCCACATGGCTTGTCTGGCCCAGGTAATAATGGTAGTGTCTAAAATCCGGGAATGCTTTTCCCAATTTACCAGGTCTTTTGAAGAAAAAGCATCGAAGTGAAGTTGATTTTTAAAGGCATCGGAATAGGTAGGGTACACCCAGTATTCATTACCAAAAACTGCCCCTTCCGGATCAGCATACCACCCTTCAAATATGGGGTTGCCCGAAAATGTTTTCACATGACTATTACTGGTTTCAGCAGTTTTCTCATCTTTACTCGTGAAGTTACATGCCGTTAACAGAAAAATAAGTAGTGAAAGTATACAGGGTAGTTTCATGCAAATTCTTATTCAAAATATTACTGCCTCAATTTATTGATTTTGCCAATTTGGCACGCAATCTAACTTCGTTTTGGTAAATTTGATATAGTTACTGTTTTTATTATAACTGAAATATAAACTTCCTGCAACACTTTCCAAAAGCTACTAAGCTTTCAGACAAACTAGATAAAGATGACAAAATACAGAAAGATACCTGTGATTGTTGATGCCTTGCAATGGGATGGCAACCATGATTTTACATCAATCAAAACCTGGGTAGAAAGTTTTGGTGATAAATGGGAACATCATTTTTTTACAGAAGAGACTTTCAGGGTAATGACCATGGAAGGTGAATCGTATGGGTTACAGCCCGGGGATTTTATCATCCGGGGAGTACAGGGTGAGTATTACCCTTGCAAGCCGGAAATATTCGCACAAACCTATGAGCTGGCAGAATGAACTACATTTACTTTTTCACAAACCCATTCGGCTTATTCCATGAAATCTTTGCTACAAAAACTTCATTATCTACAGAATCTTGTTCGCCCCGATAATATTCAGTCGTGACTACCCAGGATTCGTTTTTACTAACTTCCGTTACACCAAAATTGCCCAGGCCAATGCCACCATCTGGAATTAATATACGTTCAGTAGCACGAATGACCTGCATTTTTTCAGGATCAACTTCTGCCATAAACAAAGGGGCACGGTGCCTGAACACATGGTCATTGTTCGCGCCTTTGCGGGTGTAGACCAGAAAAAGCTTTTCGCTATGTGTTGCCCAGTGCTGCTGGGTATTGTAGCTGCCCAATAGGCTTCCATCGTCAAAGACCCATTCCTGAATGGGGGCATACTGTAAACCATTGCTGCTTTTGGTAACATAAGCTGTTTTGTCCTGGCGAATGGTGAGGAAGTATTCCCCCTGAAAATAAGTAATAGAAGGCTCGCCCAATCCGCGACCGTCTTTTTGGGTAAGTTCTGTACCGTGGTTCAGGTACGTGAGTTTTTCACCGTCAAAACTGCAACGCAACACCGTAACTGCACCGCCGAGGTCATTGTTTTTCATGTTGTTATCTACATCAAAATCTTCCCTGGTAGTTTGGGTGGCTTGCACTGGTGTCAGTTTTCTGTATGATATGGGAATCAAAACCTCTCCATTTTCCATTTCAAGCCATTGTACGCAGCCTGCAACGGGGGCAGAGAGCAGTAGCGAATCGTGGTCGTATTGGGGGAGTTCTAATGTTCTGTATTCGCTCCATTGTTTTGTTTCAGGGTTGAGTACAGCATACGCTACTTCCCTTTTTGACCTGTCGGGGGTAGCATTATCAGTATAATAAAATGATTTGCCAATATTCAAAACTTTGTCCGTGGCCTTATGCCATTGGGGTGTCATATCGCTCATAGACCGGCGGTACCCATTGCCCACTTCATGAATTTTCAAAGAAGGGATTACTTCAGGAGCTGTCCATGTTTTCCCTGTATCATAACTCAATGTTTCGTACAGGTCAAAATACACATCGCTGCCCCCACTGAACTTTTGAGAAATGGTCATGACGGCATAAGGTGGGTTTGCAGGCACAACTGCTGCCCGTGCCTGTGTCCAGGCAAATCCGGTATCCAATGCAGCTTTGTCATGGATGCGGTGCGCGGTGATAACTTCTGTGGTGTATTCAAGCGGGATATTTTTTTCTTCTCGTGCCGTGCAGGCACAAATTAGCAAAAAAAGGACTAAATGGAGTAGTTTTTTCATAATGGTTAGGTCGTCAATTAAAAAAAGGCTTCCCTTTGAAATTGGTAGCCCTTTAAAAAAGTAGGGCGGCTCTCTGAGCCGCCTTACAGTTACTATTCAAAAAGAAGAAATTACACGTTTTCCTCTACCACATACGGCTCACGATATTCCCTGGAAAGCATGGCATCTGCTTCTTTGTCGTTTACAAATTTTTCATTACTGCCATCAAATTGCACTTCCCGGCCCAGGCGGTACGAAATATTGGCCAGATGGGGCAGTACGGTGGAATGATAGCCCTCTTCAATATCGCAAGTCAGGTCTTCCATATTGCCAGATCGAACAGCGGCAAGGAAATTTTGGTAATGGCCACCACCGCCGGGTGCTGCAAGGTAACCCAAAGCTTGTCCTCCACCCTCGGCTTTCGCAGCTTCATCGTCTGAGCTGGGGCCAGGCTGCTTGTCACGGCCCATATAGGTTTTCCAGTTATCCCTGTTTAGTTCCAGATAGCCTTCTGTACCATAAAATATGTTACCAATTGTAATATCTAATCCAGATTCCCCGGCTGTATACAACCCACGCACCTCAAATTCCAGCATTTTACCGTCTTCATAAGTATAAGTAGCTGTTTGTGTATTAGCTGTTTCCTGGGAACAAACATCAGCAAAGGCAAAATAGCCTCCATTAGAGTGTATTTTTACCGGATGCTCATTTTTATTCAATCCCCAGCGGGCAATATCAAACTGGTGAGGCCCCTGGTTGCCAATATCACCATTGCCAGTATCCCAGTGCCAATGCCAATTGTAGTGCAGACGTTTTTCATTATAGGGGCGGTATGGTGCAGGGCCAAGCCACATATCGTAATGTAACCCTTCGGGGGGCGTGCTGTTTTCTGCTTTTCCAAAAGAATCGCGGGGTTTGTAACAGAGGCCACGGGCCATGTATACATCGCCAATGCCACCATCGTGCAAAAACTGCATGGCCTGGCGTACGTTGTTGATAGAGCGGTTTTGGAAACCTACCTGCACAATGCGGTTGTATTTGCGGGCAGCGTCTATCATTTTGCGGCCTTCATAAATATTATGAGAGCAGGGTTTTTCTACATACACGTGTTTTCCCGCCTGGCAGGCCCAGATGGTACCCAAAGCATGCCAGTGGTTGGGAGTAGCCATAGATACTGCATCAATGTCTTTATCTTCAAATACTTTGCGCATATCCACCTCCGTGCCGGGAGCTTCCCCCTGTAATTCCTGGGCAGCCTGTACCCTTTCGGCAAAAAGGTTTTCGTCTACATCGCAAAGAGTTTTCAGATGAATATTTTGGTCTTTGGCCATTCCCGCCCAGCGCCGGATATGCCCGAAGCCCTGTCCGCGGATGCCGATAACACAGAGGTTAAGGCGTTCATTGGCTCCTTTGATGTTTGCATAGCTTTTGGCTGAAAAACCCAGTCCACCGATGGTGATACCGGCACCACCCGCAGCTAATTTTTTGATGGTGCTTCTTCGTGATTGATCCATGTTTGATATTTATTAGGTTGGAAATTGAATTGTTTGCCGTTTTAATGCTTGCTAAGGGTAAATATAAGTAAATTTTGCAAGAATTTATTTCCAACCCCCGCCCAGTGCTTTGTAGAGATCGACAATAGAAAGGAAAATTTCTTTCCGGGCGCTGATCGATCCTAATTCTGCTTCAAGCACACTTTTTTGGGCGGTAATTACTTCAAGGTAAGAAGCGTACCCGGCCATGAACAAATCGTTGGAAGTATTTACTGCTTTTATGAGTACTTCCACTTCCTCTTCTTTGTAATCATACACATCGCTGTAATTTTCAATGCGCTTCAGGCTTGAAATTACTTCCTGGTATCCATTCAGTATTGTTCTTTGGTAAGTATGGTAGCTTTCCATCTGCATAGCGATAGAGCGATTGTAATTGGCCTTGATCCGGTTCATGTTAAATAATGGGGCAGATAAGCCTGCTAATGCCCCTAAAGCAAGTGCTTCTGGTTTTACCAGGGTAGATGCCCTAATGGCATTAAAGCCCAGGTATGGAGATAAGGTTAAGGAAGGGAAAAAAGCCGCCCTGGCAGCCTCTACATCGGCACCGGAGGCAAGGAGCGCTAACTCAGCCTGCTGTATATCAGGGCGACGGCGCAGCATATCGGCAGGGATGCCAACTTCCAGTTCAGGAGGCAAGTTCTGCTCCCTGATAGAGGAGCCCCTCTCGATAGGTTGCGGAAACCGTCCTAACAAGAAATTTATTTGGTTTTCTACTTCTACAATTTGTTGCTTTTTTTCTGCTTCCAGGGCTTTTGTGCTGAGTAACTGTGCACTAAACTGTTGCACCGCCAGTTCTGTTGCCCGTCCCCCGGCTTTCTGGATTTCGATCATTTCCAGTGCGATTTCCTGTAGCTCTACGTTACTGCGGATAATTTCCAGCTCGCTGTCAAGCCCCAGTAGTTCATAATACAGGCGCGACAGATCTGCCACCAGGGTAGTTGTTACCAGGTGCTGTCCTTTTTCGCTGGCAAGCAAACGAGTATAGGCTGCCTTTTTCCGGTTTCTCAATTTTCCCCACAAATCAATTTCCCAGGTACTTTGTAACCCTACAAAATATTCCTGGTTTAGGTTGGGTGTACTCTGGTCAGCACCGTTCCGTATCAGGTTGGCATTCATCCTGCCCACGTCAGCCGTTGCCAGGCCATTTACAGAAGGAAGCAGTGCCCCTTTCCGAATCAATACATTACTTCTGGCCATTTCTATGCGCTGGATGGCAATTAACAGGTCAGGGTTATGATTGAGGGCCGTGTCAATAAGCCGTACCAGGAATGTGTCTTTGAAAAAGTTTTTCCACTCAATATCCCCGATACTGCTGCTGTCGGTTACTTCTGTAAAGGTAGAAGGCAGGGGAGTGGTGGGCGGTAAATCAGGAGTTTGGGCTACTTTACAACTGCTGATAATACCTAAAAAGATTGAAATATATATTAGTTGTTTGATTGACATGATTTGATTATTGGCGAGTATTTTTAATTACTTGATATTGAAACCGGGGGAACTTCTACGGTCGGCCTGGTTTTTTTGCGTCTTTTGAATAAAGGAAGCGAAAACAATACGTACAATCCGGGAATAACTATGAGCCCGGCAATGGTTCCGATCAGCATTCCGCCAGCAGCAGCTGTACCAATGGAGCGGTTTCCGATGGCCCCGGCTCCGGAAGCCACGCAGAGGGGAATCAGTCCGGCGATGAAGGCAAAGGAAGTCATCAGGATTGGCCGTAAACGGGAAGCTGCTCCCTCGATGGCTGCTTTCAGTACCGATAAGCCTTCTTTCTGTCTTTGTATAGCAAATTCCACGATGAGGATTGCATTTTTACCCAGCAGGCCAATGAGCATGATCAGGGCTACCTGCGCGTAAATATTGTTTTGTAAGCCCAAAAGCTTCAAGGCCAGAAATGAGCCAAAAACCCCTGCAGGCAATGACAATAACACCGGAAAAGGAAGCAAAAAGCTTTCGTATTGGGCTGCCAGCAAAAGGTAAACAAACACCAGGCATAACAGGAAAATGTAAATAGCCTGGCTGCCTGATTTTACTTCTTCGCGGGTCATGCCGGCCCAGTCAAAGGAATAACCCCGGGGTAACTGCGTGGCTGCCTGTTTTACGGCCTCAATGGCTTCTCCGGTGCTGTAACCACCCGCAATGGTACCATTTACCCGGGCAGCGGTGTACATATTATACCGTGTAAGCTGCTCTGGCCCATACACTCTTTCCAGGGTGATAAATGAGTTATAAGGCACCATTTCGCCCTTGTCGTTTTTCACATAAAGCTCCTTTAAATCCTCTGGTTTGGTACGGTACTGGGGGGCTGCCTGCACCATCACTTTGTACATTTGCCCGAAGCGGATGAAATTTGAGGTATAATATCCACCCATCAGTACTTGCAGGGTACTCATGGCTTTTTCTATGGTTACGCCTTTTTTGGCTGCCATGTCCTGGTCTATATAAATCAGATATTGCGGAAAGCCCGCGTCGTAGTTGGTGGTTGCTTTTTGTATGGCGGGTGATTTTTCCAGATCTGAAATAAAGTGATTGGTTACCCTTTCTATTTCTGCCAGGTCGCCCCTTCCGGTTTGGTCCAAAACACGGAGCTCAACCCCGCCAGAGTTTCCAAAACCGGGCACGGTAGGGGGAGAGAAAAATTCAATTTTTGCATCTGAAATGCCTCGGGTTTTTTCTTCCAGCAGGGCAATGATATCATCCACCGATTGCTCACGTTGGTCCCAGGGCAGGAGGCTGATCATGCCCATGCCGTATGAAGCACCGGAAACGCCATTTACAAGGCTGTATCCGGCCAGGGTAGATACAGCTTCTACAATTTCTACTTCAGCGGCTGTTTGTTGAATTTTATCCAGTACTTCCTCGGTTCGTTCCACGGTTGCACCGGGAGGTGTGGTTACGTTAATATAAACCACACCCTGGTCTTCTGAAGGAATAAAGCCCGTAGGCAAGATATAATTAATTCCCCAGGTAGCCGCGAAAAAAACCAACAGCATGATGAGGGTAATGACCCTTCTTCCAGCCAGGAAAGTTGTCACCCCTTTGTACTTTTGGGCAACAGCATTGTAACCCTGGTTAAACTTATTGAAAAACCGTTGCAATAAGTTCTTTTTCTTTGGTTGACCGTGGGTGTTTCTGAGCAGCAATGCACACAAAGCTGGCGTTAAGGTAAGGGCATTTACACCGGAAATCACAATAGAAATTGCCAGTGTAATGGAAAACTGCCGGTAGAAAACGCCAACCGGGCCTGAAAGAAAAGCAACCGGAACAAATACTGCAGACATCACAAGGGTAATGGCAATTACAGCACTGCTGATTTCACCCATAGCCGCAAAGGTGGCTTCCCTTGGGGAGAGGTTTTCTTCTTCCATTTTGGCATGTACGGCCTCTACCACCACAATGGCGTTATCTACCACAATACCGATGGCAAGCACCAGGGCAAACAAGGTAAGCAGGTTAATAGAAAAACCCAGGGTTTGCATGAAAAATAGGGTGCCGATAAGTGCTACGGGCACAGCCAGCGCGGGAATAAGTGTAGAACGGAAATCCTGCAAGAAAATAAACACTACCAGGAATACGAGAATAAAGGCTTCAAACAGGGTTACAACTACCTCGTGAATGGAAGCATCCAAAAAGCGGGACACATCATAGGTGATGTTATACGTCATGCCGGGCGGGAAGGAGGTTTCCTGGATTTGGTCAATTCGCTCTTTCACTTTGGCAATGATGTCGCTGGCATTGGAGCCGGGCCGTTGCTTAATCATGATGGATGCGGCCGGCCGGCCATCATTTTTTGAGATTCTTCCGTAGTTGGAAGAACTGAATTCCACATCGGCTACATCGCCCAGCCGCAAAATTGAACCATCACTATTTGACCTAATAACCAGGTTTTCATATTGCTTGGGCTCGTTAAACTTTCCTGTATACCGTAACACATATTGCAACACCTGGGCTTTTTTGTCGGAGCTTTCCCCGGTCTTTCCGGGGGCGGCTTCCACATTCTGGCTGCGGATGGCATCAATCACCTCGTCGGTAGAAACTTCGTAGGCTGTCATGCGGTCGGGCCGGAGCCATACCCGCATGGTATAATCTTTTTCACTCACAATTTCAGCCAGTCCCACGCCCTCTATCCGGCGCAGCTCCTGCAAGACGTTGATGTCAGTAAAGTTATAAATAAACTTTTCGTCCAGGTCGTCATCATCACTTACGATGTTGATGTAAAGCAGCAGGCTGTTCACCTCCTTTTCGGTGGTAACCCCCGCGTTGATTACTTCCTGGGGCAATTCGTTCAGGACGGTGGCTACCCGGTTTTGCACACTTACGGCAGCCAGGTCGGGATCAGTGCCTACTTCAAAATTTACTTCAATATCTATCCTTCCGTTGTTGGTAGAAACCGATGACATGTGCGTCATGCCGGGCACACCATTGATGGCTTTTTCCAGGGGTGTAGCCACAACTTTAGCGGCCACCTCGGCATTGGCGCCCCGGTATTTGGCCCGTACCGAAACAGAGGGTGGAACAATATCAGGAAACTGGGCAATAGGAAGTGTAAACAGTGCCAGTAATCCCAACAAGGTAATAAGTATTGATATGACCAGGGAGAGTACCGGACGGCGAATAAAGATATCAAACATGGCGAATATTAAATACTAAAGAAAATGAATAAAAATGCCTTCCTGTCTGGCCCTAATAATATTTAGAGCAGGAAAGGAAGGACTTTTCCTATATTGAAAGGGGTTCAGGGTTTTCAGCAATCAGGCTGTCCATACCAATTGGCTGGGGCTTGATGTGCATGCCGTCACGTATGTTCTGAATGCCTTCATACACAATTTTGTCGCCTATTTCCAGGCCTGATTCCACAATATAGAAATAAGAGAACCTGGACTTGGGTACAAAACTGGTCATTCTTACCTGATTGTTGGCATCTACGAGGAATACATAGCTTTTGTCCTGAATTTCAAACACGGCTTTTTGGGGAACCATGAGGGCATCGTGTACTTTGTTAGACAAAAGAACCTTACCGCTGGCACCGTGCTTTAAAAGCTTATCAGCATTGGGGAAATGCGCCCTGAAAGCGATAGAACCGGTATTGGCACTGAACTCTCCCTGCATGGTTTCTATTTTTCCTTCATACGGGTAGGTTGTGCCATCGGCCAGCACGAGTTGTACGGCGCTGTTATCTTCGTTGGGGTTTTGCTGCCTGGTTTTAATATATTCCAGGTATTCCCTTTCCGATACGTTAAAATATGCGTAAATAGATTCCAGGTCGGACACGGTAGTAAGGAGCGTTCCATTATCAATTAAACTTCCTATTTTAAGCGGTAGACGGTCTACAATGCCATTAAAAGGAGAGCGTATGCTGGTATACGACAAGCGTGTGCGGGCATTGGCCTCTGCAGACCGGGCTTCTTCAATTTTAGCTTTTGCCGCATTTAATTTGGCCCGGGCTACTTCCACTTCGGTACTGGAAATCACATCTTTATCTACCAGAATTTGAATACGGTTTACCTCAAGTTCAGATGCCTTTGCCTCGGCAATGGCGCTGGAAAGGTTGGCTGTGGCCTTGGCAAGTTCTGCTTTGTATTCTTCATCATTAATGCGAAAAAGGATTTGCCCCTTTTTGACTTCCTGTCCTTCGTCTACATAAATCCTCTCGAGGAAGCCCGATACCCTGGCCCGAAGCTCTACGTTACGCACGGCCTGAATGTCTGCCACATACTCACGGTTGATGATGGTATCCCGTACCATAACTTCAGTAACAGGAAGTGTTCGGATGGCTACTTTTTTAATTTCAGTTTTGTCATTGGTTTTACAAGCTGCAAAACTTATTGCAACTATTAAAAAACTAATACTTTTAATCCATTTTGAGGTTAGTCCGATATTCATTTTTTTGATTGAAGTTATAAAAGCGTTTGGTTACAAAATTATTTACAGCGTTATGAAAAGTACTGCAAGAAAAAGAAAGATAAAACTATGCTCAATAATAACAATAAATTAATGAAAATAAAAAAAATTCAATAATTTATTACAATAAGCCTATATAGTGAAAATCGCAGATTTCCTGTTTGACTTACTTATGAATGAAATAGTTTGAATTGCTTAAGGAGATAAACCACCAAAGTTTAAGCCTTCTATGTAAAGAATACGTGTATTCTTTAACACTGTTACAATAAACAGGCTAATTTAGTGATAAAATACTAAATTTTGCAATTTATTTTTAATAAAGTTTGCCATAAATCCAGCTTTTAAAGTCTAAATAGTCCAACACATAAGCTATGGTTTGCTCGTCCATGCCCCTAAAAAGAGAGGTTTGCAACTGATGGAAAAGCGGCTTGTACGCTCCCAGCGGGGCGGTAGAAATTTTAGAAAAAAAACGCAAAATTTCTTTCTCGAAAGGCTGTA
This sequence comes from Cyclobacteriaceae bacterium, assembly GCA_965230065.1. Classification (GTDB taxonomy): domain Bacteria; phylum Bacteroidota; class Bacteroidia; order Cytophagales; family Cyclobacteriaceae. The sequence continues at coordinate 4,586,628 of OZ245942.1, forward strand.
AACCTCTCTTTTTCTTTAAAAACCTACGGGTAGACTCCACCGCGTATTTCAACACCAGGATATTTCCCAGTTCAAAGTGGATGATTAAATTCAGAATACGCCCATAACTTTGGATATCGTCCCGCACATTTCCGTAGCTGTGGCCAATGATTTCGTTCAGCCATTGAAGGGCATCAGAATACTGTTTTTGCACAAAATACAAGTAGGCAATTTGGTAATGTAATAACACTTTATAACTATCAGGCACGTGGCGGTGGTTTTCTGATAAAAACTGCTGAATTTCATGAACGGCTGCAGTGCTTTTTTTGTACTGCCGGGTGTCCCGGTAAAATTCCAGCTCAATATTATAGGTTTGCGCCAGCATTTTGATAGTGAAAGGCTTTTGGTTTTTGAGATGATATTTCACCGGAATCTCTTTGGTTTTTTTTATCAAACTTACCACTTCTTCCATTTTACGGAGTTGCAGGCATACGCCAATCAAGTTGTTAAGGGCTGTGGCATAGGTATTGGGCTCTTCCTGAATGTGTGCAGGATAGTTTTCAATAAAACCTACCAGCTCCCGGGCATATTGGTAGGTTATATCATTTTCATACCGCATATAATGCTGTGATTGCTGCAAAAAATAGTATAATACCCTCGTCTGAAAAGTATCAGCCTGGTTGCTATCATCAAGGAGCGATTGGTAAACCTTTGCTTTTTCCGGGTCGGCCCCCGGCCCCAAAATGTCAAACATATTAAGGGTGAGGTGCCAATACTGGTGCAGGCGGCCAAGCTTGTCTATCGCTTGTTTTTCCTGGTTTAAAACCTCATTCACCAGGGCTCTTTGTTTTCCGGTAGAGGGCCGGCTGAGTAGCAATTTACGTTTCCAGGTGCATATTTCGGGTAAGTAATGAAATTTTTCGTGCTTATTTGCCAGTTTGAAAGCTTTCTCTAAAGTATAATGACATTGGTCCGGCAGGTCTTTCCGAAAAAGGATTTCCACATCCCGCAGCAGGTCTTTAATTTCAGCATCGGTGGATATTTTCTGATGATAATTCCGCAGGCTTTTCATGATGAGGCCGGAAAGGTAAATTTTGGTTACATGCAACTGACGGATGAATTTCTCCCCGGCAAAGTGTTTTTTGATGGCAGTTTCGTCATAGGCTTCCTGCTGGTCAATAAAATCAAACAGTTGCAGGTAGTTTTGGTTGCCATCGCCATTGGGTGTGAACAGCTTGAAATACCGTTTTTCTGACTTAGTCAAAGATTTTATCAGCAAAAAAAGATTCCCCTTTTTTGACATAGACTTTTACGTTTTTGTGCTATTAATTTCTGTTTTTTAAGATTGAAAAACAATATTTTACCAATTAATAAAATTAAGGTTTTACGTTTTGAAAAATTATTACATGCGGGCAGAAGAAAATAAAATTATGTTTGTCCTGATAAATCATTTATTCAACCATTAAACTTTAACAAAACATGGCAAACGCGATTAATTGGTTCGAAATTCCTGTTTCAAATTTTGAAAGGGCTTCCAAATTTTACAGTACAGTTTTGAATGGCGAAATTCATTTACAAGATGTAATGGGCACGCAAATGGGCTTTTTGCCAACGGGCGACAATGAAGGGGTAGGGGGTGCTATATGCTCAGGCGAGAATTTCAAGCCTTCGACAGAAGGTGCCCTGATTTACCTGAATGGAGGGGATGATTTGAGCAAGCCACTGTCTAAGGTAGAACAATCTGGTGGCCAGGTACTCATGCCCAAGACCAAAATTTCTGATGAAATCGGATACTTTGCATACTTCCTGGATACGGAAGGTAATAAGCTGGCTTTTCATTCACCGAAATAAGTTGGCAGCAGCAGTCATTAAACCTTTTCCTGCCTACTGCTACTGCTCCGGCGGCCCGGTGCTGCTGCCTACTGTTTAGATACTGTCTACTTTTAACCTTCAAATTCTCAAAAAAGAATGACCTATTTCACCCCAGATTTTATTGCTTTTTTTGATGAACTCTCAGAGAATAACCACAAAGGCTGGTTTGACGAAAATCGGAAAAGATACCAGGAAACCGTGAAAAAACCATTTGAAAGTTTTGTAAACGAGATGATTTTGCGCTTACAGGAACAGGAACCTGATTTGCAGCTCACGGCCAAAGAAGCCATTTTCCGTATCAACAGGGATATTCGTTTTTCTAAAGACAAAGCGCCCTACAAAACCCACACCGGGGCCGGTATGTCCAAAGGTGGGCGCAAATCACCATATCCGGGATATTATCTGGAACTTGGGCCGAAAAGAATTATGGTGGGCGGGGGTATTTACTTTCTGGACAAAGAAGGCCTGCAAAAAGTACGAAGCGAAATTGCCCACGCTACCGATGAGTTTACCTCCCTGGTAGAAGACAATACATTTAAAAAACGGTTTGGGGAAGTAAAAGGCGAACGGAACAAAAGACTGCCTATGGAATTCCAAGAAGCGGCCCAAACCCAGCCCCTGATTGCCAACAAGCACTTTTACTATATGGCAACGCTGGAACCTAAACACATTACCAGTCCAAAGTTACCCGATATGCTGATGGAATATTACCAAACCGGGCATCCGCTAAATGCTTTTTTTAAAAGAGCAATTAATTGATATTTTTGGCAGTAAACTCTAAGCACAAAACACTAAATCCTAAATAATTTCAAAAGCTAAATTTTCAAATTTTAAAACCCTGCAATCCGGAATTTATTAAAGACGAAAGAGTTTTGTGCTTGTACTTTGAATTTTGGAATTTATTTAGAGCTTCGAATTTAGGATTTAGAATTTATTACCTCTACTGCCTACTATTCCAGTTCAAACTCCCTGCTCGATGATTGTTCCGCAGTGGGAAAATCATCCGGGATGGGTTGGGTAACTTTTCCGTTGGCTGCCCATTCGGTGCCCCGTAAAAAGGAGACAATGAACCCTACGCTCTCGACAGAGTAATCATCATGGCCGAGGGTGGTGTGAAAAACGCGGCCTTTGCCATAGTCTATCGTCATCAGCATGGGCTCGTGCCGGTTGGTGGGGGCTTTGCCCGACATGTCTTTACCTGTAGCCAAAATAGTCATGTTTTTGGCGGGTCCCCTCAGCTTGGCATAGCATTCGTCTTTGGTAGTGAGCCATTGGGTGGGCATGCCTTTGGTGATGGGGTGGTTGGGCTCGCGTACCGTCATCAAAATTTCGTTCTGGGGGCCGTGGGCTCCTCCGTTGCCGGGTGCATCGTCCCGCACCAGTTCGCCTTCGTTGGTGTAATATACATAAGGGCCAGCGGTTTCATCCCGGCCGCCCCATCCACCCAAGCCAATCATTTCGTTATAGGCTTCCCATTCAGGAAAAGAGTTGTCCGCGGCATGCACCGAAACAAAACCGCCGCCTTTTTTGACGAACTTTTCAAAAGCCTTTTGGGTAGCTTCGGGCCAGGGAGCGGCTTTCCACCCAAAATTGGAGACCACCACATCGTACTTTTGAAAATCGGGGGAAAAATTTGGGTCAGCTTTCGGATTGTCCAAATCCTGCGTTTCTCCCACGCCGGCCAGGGGCAGGAAATCTTTTTCACGCTGGGCTTTCCAGGTGTATTGAGAGCGTTCGATATCTACTTCAAAAAGCCCGGATTCTTCCAGGTATTGCTTCATCATGATGGTAGACTTGGGCCAAACCTCATGATTGTTTTGCCCGTCTACGATGAGCACTTTAATCTGGGCTTTAGCAGAAAAGATAACTGCAAAAAGGCAGAGCGTGATTATTAATGTGTTTTTCATTGTGGTTTTTCTTTGCAAGATATTTTTTGTGAAGGGGTAATGCAAATTTGAAAGGTGAAAAAGGAATCGCTATTATATTAGGGAGCATTGAAATAAAAATCTACCCATAACCAAGGTCTGTGTCCTCACAGACCTTTGCTGGTGTCTTGTGAGGACCGGCAGCCGCCTCTGCGGGCCACGGCGGCACAAGCCACGGGTATATTTATTCTTCTATACTCCCTTAAGTGCCCGCCACTTTTTGTACAGCCACATAAGAAGTGGCAGACATTTTATTCATAGGCGGACAAAGTAAGTACATTTTTATGCGGACAGGGATGTCCGCCCTCCTTTTTACAACTTACCCACCCGCAATACCTGCCAGCTTTCCCCTTTTTTCAGTGTAATGACATAAACCCCGGCTTGTTCAGGGCTAAGGTCAAAGTTCAGGGTTGATGTTTGGATTTCCTTTTCAGCAATGCGTTGCCCATGCAGGTTATGAATACTCATTGAGCCACCTATCCAGTGATTGTCCAACAGCATAGAGAACTTTCCTTTCGTTGGGTTGGGGTAGGGCAGGACAAGAGACTGGATAAGCTCATCATCCGTACTTGTTATCACGCTTACTTCCTGCAAACGCAACAGGCCGTCATTACCTGCCACGGCGGTTACTTCCATATCTTTGTCGTTTATATCCAGCTTAAAGTTGTCCGCATCGTGGGGCATGCCTTCATAATCGGCTTTGAAGTGATAGGCACCTTCGGGGGTGTTGGCAAAGGTGAATTTTCCTTCTGTATCCGTAACATCGGTTGCCACCACTTTTCCTTCTTCACTCAGTAAATAAACGGCCACTTCGGCTAGTGGTGTGCCTTCCACCGCTTCGGTCCCCACTGAAATTCTGCCCCCACTGTTGCCTTCTTCCAGGATCAGAATACCGGAAATGGTAGAAGTTCCGGATAATCCCTCAGCCGTTGTAGCCAGGGTGATATTTTGGTTTTCAATATCTTTCGAAATTTCAATAATAGCCGCTTCGGCAAGGATAACCCCATTGCCCAGGTACGTCGTGAGCAAGCCCTCATCATCAGGCACCACGCCCACGCTATATTTTCCTGCTTTCAAACCAGAAAACTGATACGTGCCACCGGCTTGCAGTACGGTAGTAGCAAAAGTCGTGAGCCTGCCAGCCTCATTGGGCGTGTAAAGGATGACAGCACCAGAACCTGCCGGATTCCCCGCTTCGGTAACCACCTTGCCCGAAAGTCTGAAAGTAGCGGCTTTTACCAAAAAAGAATGTGTTACCGCTTCGGCAGCCAAGTAGTTTTCATTGCCAGGCTGGGAGGCGGTAATGCTCACTTTTCCGGTATCGGTGAGTGATAAAATCCCATCTTCCACCGAGGCCGGGCCTTCCACAGCAAAACTGACAGGCAGGCCGGAAGAAGCCGAAGCCACCAAAGCAAACGCTTCTTCTCCCAAAATTTTATCAGGAATACTGTCAAAAGTGATGGTTTGAGCGGCTTTGGCGATGGTGAATGATTGCACCACCGAATCGGGCAAATAATTTTCATTGCCTGGATTAAAGGCTTTTATGGTAACCGTACCCGCTCCATTGAGGGACAAGGAATCCCCGTACAGTGAGGCCGAGCCGGAAACCACTTCATAAAACACTTCCAGGCCAGCATCAGAAGTGGCGGAAAGCTTGAAAGGTGCATCCCCGAAGGTTTTGTTGGGAAGGCTGTCAAAGGTGATGGTATGTGCCAGAGGTTCTGATTTGACAAGCAGGGTAACCGGACGGCTGTACAAAGTGAGGCTGTCTACCGCCGGGTTGGTTACCGTACAGGTATACACGCCCGCATCGGACGGCATGACTTCAGCAATGCTAAAACTATTCTGGTTGGAAACGGCAATTTCCACACTGTCTTTGAACCATCGGTATTCATTGGTGGTGATGTCGGCATCAATGCCTAAATCAATGGTGAAGCTTTCGCCAGTTTCCAGGGAAATGGTTTGGGCTTGGCCGATGCTGTCTTGGGGGGAGTAGATGAATTGGGCTGAATCGGCGATACTTAGGTTTGGGATAATATCTTTAAATGTTAAGCTATTATTTTGTATTTGAATAGGAATGTATGGTGAACCATAGAATATTACTTTTGAAAGATCAGGTAATTCTGTGAGATAGTTATGGCTAATAGAAAAAGAATATAAAGAATCAATAGCTGCAAATGACGAAGGAAGCTTACCAGTAAAGTCGTTATAGGATAGGGTAAGTTGTGCAATGCTTTTTAAGTTTGCCAATTCTGGGGGAATTGTTCCTGAAAGTTGATTACCACCAAGGTTAAGGGTTTCCAACTTCTCTAGTTCTCCCAATTCTGGTGGAATTGTTCCTGAGAACTTATTACTACTAAGGATAAGACTGGTTAAATTAGAAAGCTTTTGTATTTCTATAGGAATAATACCTTCCAACTCATTATCTCCAAATGACAAATCTTGAAGGCCAGATAAGTTGAAAATTTCTAATGGAATTGTACCAGATAAGTTATTACTGAACAACCATAATAGACGAAGGTTACTCATCATGCCAATTTCAGGAGGAATACGACCTGATAACTTGTTCGAGCTTAATACAAGATGCTCTAAATTGTCCAGGTTTTTAATTTCTGCTGAAATACTGCCAGTAAATTGATTCCAACCTAAATTCAGATATTGTAAATCACTGAGATTAAAGATTTCAGGTGGGATATTTCCTGAGAGTTGATTAAACCGTAAATCCAGATTACTTAAGAATTCTAAATTAGATATTTCAGATGGCAACTCACCTTTTAATTCATTATTGTCTAATGATAATAAACTGAGATTTTTCATTTGCCATATTTCAGGTGGTATCTCACCAGTCAATTTGTTATTACTTAGATATAAGTGGTTTAAATCTTCCAAATTTCCAATTTCTTTCGGAACCTCGCCTTCCAACTGATTAATTGATAAGTTTATTATTGATAGTTTCGTCAAGTTGCCAATCTCAGGAGGAATAATTCCATTCAGGTTTTGAAATTTTAAATTTAATTGTGTTACTCTATATTCATCCAATGCATATTTATCTACTTTCACCCCATACCAAGTATCCACTCTTCCTTTCAGCCAATTATCATTCCTCGTCCACTTCTCTCCGTTGGTGCTGTTATACAGGGCTACCAAAGCAAGGGAATCACTTTCAGAAACTGATTTCCCACTAGGTTGAGATACTGAAATATAAAGTTCATTAGTGCTTAGTGTAAGCTCAGGAGCTCGTGGATTGGTGACAATACATGAATAGTAACCAGCATCCTCTAATGATATATTGTTCAGTATTAATTTATTTTCATTTGTAATTATTTCCGAGCCGGGTCTTGTCCATTTATAAACATTATCTGGAACAGATTCATCTATTCCCAGTTCAATGGTAAAGTTTTCGCCTATAGTGAAATGAAGTGAATCAGTAATATCAATAATGGCCTGATTGTAATAAGAAAAATCGTTTATACTGGTAAATGGCAATATGTCTTCAAATGTGAATTTATTTAAAGCAGTTCTCAAACTGCTGATATGGTCCGTGTTTGAAGGTAAAGGTAGTTTTGTAAGTTGATTTAATTCAAGTGAAATATTATGTAATTTTGGTAATTGAAATATACCTTGGGGTACTTCTCCGGTAAGCATATTGTCATCGATCCACAATTGCTCAAGTTGTGATAACTTTCCAAATTCGGATGGTATAGGGCCTGTAAATTGATTGTACATACATAAAAGTTTTTTAAGACTTGTAAGATTACCCAGTTCAGGAGGAAGGATACCAGAAAAATTATTTCCACCTAAGTGCAATTCTTCTAAATTGGTCAGGCTTCCTAAACTTTTTGGCAATGGTCCAGAGAGGTCATTAAATGTTACATTAATTATTTTTAGATTATTTAAACCTCCAATCTCATTCGGAAGATTCCCAGATAGTAGATTATTGTGTAAGTTAAGTTCTTCCAAATTTCTTAAATTTTCTATCTCGGTAGGGATAGAGCCTTCGAGATCGTTACGCTGTAGCCAAAGAGCAGATAGATTGATCAAATTTCCTATAGAACTTGGAATGCTGCCGCTGAGTTTATTTCCGAATAAATTAAGTCCCCTCAACTGAGTTAAATTGCCAATTTGTTCAGGAATGACTCCCTCTAAATCGTTTGAATAGAGAAAAAGCAATATGAGGTTAGTCAAATTGCCAATTTGTTCAGGAATGGCTCCCTCTAAATCGTTTGAATAGAGAAAAAGCGATATGAGGTTAGTCAAATTGCCAATGGAAGCCGGTATATTACCAAAAAGTTTATTACGCCATAAATTTAAATCAGTTAATCCGGTTAAATCACCGATTTGATTTGGGATATTTCCTTCCAGGTTGTTATTGCCAAGATGTATTTTGTTAACTCTTCCATTTACAACTGTAACCCCATACCACGAACTCACCGGCTCTTCCAGCCAATTATCATTCCTCGTCCATTCATCCCCATTGGTGCTATTATACAAAGCTACCAGAGCCAGGGAGTCGCTTTCCGAAACGGATTGGGCGTGAAGGGGAGGGGGGAAGAAAGAAAACAGGCTACAAAAAGAAATAAGGAGAAGAAGGCTGAAGGGTAAAGGGCTGCTATTCATAAATATTGATTAACCGGGCTGAAACTTACATATATGTATTTTGAGAAATTATACTCAAAAAACAATAAAATTATTTGTAAAAATGAGGTAATTATTTAAATTAATCAATATTTTTATTAAAAAAATATAGTAAAACCAATAAAAAATGCATGTAAGGTTGATGAGAAATATTTATAAATGATAGGGGTATTATTAAAGATTGTGGTAGGTGGCTTAGCTTTTATAAAGTAATATACCTTAGCATATTTATCTTGCTGAAAAACTGAAAAAAGAATATTTATTGGAGAAAAACAGCTGATATGAAAAATTTAACAGATTTTGAGGAATTGCTGACCGAGAAATACGGAGAAAAAGGAACAAATAAGCGTGATAAATATGATACGGAATCCCTCGCTTTCCGGCTGGGCGTAATGCTGAAAGAAGCCCGTAAACAAGCGAATATGACGCAAGAGGAACTGGCTGAAAGAACCGGGACAAAAAAAAGCTATATTTCCCGCATTGAGCGTGGAATGAGCGATATTCAAATTTCAACCTACTACAAACTCATTGAAATCGGATTAGGAAAACATTTAAATATTTCAATTGGATTGTAAATTGCCGGTTTCATTACGATTAGCCAGTCGGCAGTAGCAGTAGGCAGTAAAAAAAGACTGCCAACTGCTGCTGCCTCCTGCCGCTATTAATGCCAACTTCAAAGCCGCGCCTCCAGCACCGCCGCCAGTTCCTCCTCATCCAAAGCCACCGGGTTGTTCTTATTCCCTGTTGCTTCCACAATTTTCTTCACATCTTCCTGTCCGATGCCATATTCTGAAAGCTTGGGGATTTTCATTTCGCTTGTCCAGGTTTCTATCAGTGCTACCCGTGCATCGGCATAATATGCGTCTGATTTTCCTTCTTTTTCAGAAAACAGTTTACCCACGGTGGCATATTTTGTCAGGGCTTCTTTGTTGTCCCCTTCTTTTCTTAGTTTTTCTAGCGTCATACGGTTGGCCGGGCCCATGAGCGTGCCACACACCACCCCGTGCGGAATGGGAAAATAGCCGCCGATGGACGAAGCAAATCCGTGGATGGTGCCCAACCCGGCATTGGCCAACGTAATGCCCGAAAGCAGGGAGGCGTAGGCCACATCGGCACGGGCTGATACGTTTTCGCCCTCTTCATATGCTTTTCGCAATCCGTTATGGATGTGCTTGAGTCCACTTAGTGCTAAGGCATCGGTAACGGGACTGGCTTTGGTAGAAAGGTAGGATTCCAGCAACTGGGTAAAAGCGTCCATGCCACTGCTGGCGGTGATGGAGGGCGGGCAACTTGCTGTAAGCGCAGGGTCAACCAGGGCGATAGTCGGTACAAAATTGTTGTGCCGGAGCGATTTTTTGAAGCCATTTTCGCCTACTTCTGAAATTACGGCATTTTTGGTGGCTTCGCTGCCCGTGCCCGAGGTGGTAGGTATGGCAATCAGCGGCAGGGTATGGCCCGGCGGTTTTTGTGTGCCCACACCTTCCAGGTAATCTTTCACCGGACCGGGGGTTTTCAACATAGCGGCAATTGCTTTTCCGGCATCCAGCACGCTGCCTCCCCCAATGGCTACCACTACCGCGACGGGCGCATCCCGGTGTTGGGCTACGCACTCGTCTATCATCGCAGGGGAAGGTTCTTGGTCAATTACAAAATGATAGGTGGTCATTTGCTTTTCTTCCCGTTGCGTTTGCAGTTTTTGCCAGTGGGAAGAAGAAATAAAAGAAGCGCCTCCGGTAACGATCAACACATGGGTGCCAAAGCCGGCAATTAGTCCGGGCAGTTCGCCTATTTTGCCATTCCCAAAATAAATCTGCGGTGTTTGCGCCAAAAAGAAATCGTTTATCATACGTTGCTGTTCTTCAGGTTGTTAAAAATGAGCAGTAGCAGTAGCAGTAGCAGTAGCAGTAAGTATAAGGACTGCCGCTGCCTACTGCCACTTAATATGTACCCATATCGGTTGGGCAAATTACCTTATGCCGGATGCCTTCCCGGTCCATTGCCATCCAGGGAGCTACGGCTTCTTTCCAGGTGAGGTAATGTTGGGTTTGCTTGTGTGCCGCTATGGCTTCTTCGGAAGTATACACTTCGTACAATAAAAATTTAGCAGGCTCATTTTCATCCTGAAGCACATCAAAGCGGAGATTGCCCGGCTCTTTCACAGAACCTTCATGATTCAGGGTGGTAGCCTCGATAAAGTCTTGTATGTGGGCTTCTTTCACATACACATGAACGCAAATTACAATCATAATATAGCGATGGTTAAGGTTGTTGTTAATTTTTTGAAGATAGAAAGTAATTGGTAAAGGGCAAAAAGTTTTATAACTGACAATTAAAGATAATTCTGATTGAAAATTTGCTAAAAAAACGAAAATTTGCTTAACTTAAATTGTCATATCAGAAATAATCAGAACCTTTTGAAAGCCCTGGGTCAAATAAACACTGCCAAATTAGGATGTTCTCAGCAGCATGACAGAGAAATTTGGGATGCTTTTCGGCAGGGAAATCCGGCGGCCTTTCAACAAATCTATCAATGCTTTGTTCAGGTGCTTTTCAGTTATGGCAACAAAATTACAACAGACTTTACGTTGGTTGAAGATTGTATACACGATTTGTTTATAGAACTTTGGGACCGGAAGGAGCATTTGGGAGATACCACCTCCGTAAAGCTGTACTTATTCAAGGGGTTGAAAAGAAAGATTATCAGAAAACAGACGCGTCAAAAAAAAACCGTTTTTTCAGAAAGCGAACAGCCTTATGTGTTTGGTATTACTTTTTCCTATGAATCGTCCCTCATTCTTGAACAACTGACTGAGGAACAGTATCACAGGCTTACCGTGGCTATTGCAAAACTTACAAACCGGCAGCGGGAAGTACTCTTTCTTCGTTTTCATGCCAACATGAGCCATGAAGAAATAGCCCACTTGCTTTCTTTGAACTATCAGTCGGTAAGCAACCTCATGTTCCGGGCAATGAAAATGCTGCGTAAAGAAATGTTGGCCTCCCCGGCTCCTTCTTCCTTTCCTCTTTATGCAGTGCTGTTGCTTTTATTGGCATAATAGCTTGTTTGGATTTTTAAAACCTCTGGTTTTCAGTGCGTTGGCCTGGGATGCTCCGCATGGGATGCCCCGCATGGGATGCCCCGCATGGGATGCCCCGCATGGGATGCCCCGCATGGGATGCCCCGCATTGAATTTAACTGCCTGAACAATTGTCCGGAAGTTAAAACCAGAAATGACCGTACGTTGAGCCCGGCTTCTTTTAAGGCCAGGGCCACCCAGGTATTGCAGGTGCGAAACAGGTGGTATTTGCGGCGTGCTTTGTAGTAGGCATGTGTGGGTTCTTTTGCGGAAGAGGCCATGATATTCCCTTCATCGTTTCTTTTAAAGCTATCTGCAAGTCAGGAAAAATAGTGGAGGATATGGAGCTTGTTTTTATGATAATTCCAGTGTGCCAAGCCTCCTTTACAATGTAAATGGTATCTTTTGCCTGCAGGGGTGTAACAAGGGAAGGTATCAGCAGGATAAATATGAACAGTGAACGAAAAACCATAAATAGTTGGCTGTAAATCTAAACCACTAACTCATAGACAATACCCAAAAATATTGTAAAACTCAATCTTTATCATTTTTATTGGTGCAAAACCTAAAAAAATTCATTTTTGGAGAGTATAAAGCCGCGCACCCTGCCCTTGCTGTTCGATATACCCTCAAAAAATGAATTACGAAAAATACGACATTGATGACTTTCTGTCTGATGAAGCCTTTCAGCAATGGGTATTGCATCCGACCAAAGAAAGTAATTCCTTCTGGGAAGCCTGGTTACAGCAGTATCCTGAAAAAGCAACAATAATTACGCAAGCCCGCCAATTGCTGAAAGTTGCTGCTACCCCGGAAAAAGACAGTATTTCCCCTTTGCATACGGAACGACTTTGGCAGAAAATACATCAATCTATCCATACTTCCCCCAAAACTTTTCATGGAAAAAAGCTCCCTAAACATTCCCGGGTGTTTTTTACACCTGCCTGGCAAGTGGCCGCCAGTGTGGCAAGCTTCATTTTGATAGGGTTTATGGCTTATTACTACTTGCAGGGCCAGGCGGCAACGGTATATACCACTGCTTACAAAGAAACGAAAAATATCACCTTACCCGATGGCTCTCATGTGGTGCTCAATGCCAATTCTACCCTTAGGGTAAAAGATAGATGGCTGACAGATGAAGCCAGGGAGGTGTGGTTGGAAGGGGAAGCGTTTTTTAGCGTTGCAGAAATAACGCTCACTGCCGGAAAACGCAAGTTTATTGTGCATGCCACCAACCTGGATATAGAAGTGTTAGGCACAAAGTTTAATGTGAATGACCGGGAGGATAAAACCTCTGTGGTGCTTGCATCGGGCAAAGTAAAACTGAAAATGCAGCAGGATGAAGGCAAAGCTGAAATGACCATGACACCCGGTGAAATGGTAGAGTTTTCTAAAGGGAAAAAGGCTGTCAGTAAAAAAACAGTTAATCCTGAAATATACTCTTCATGGAAAGAAAATAAACTGGTTTTTGAGCGGGAATCCGTGAAAGACATATGTGAAACCCTGAAAAATACCTACGGCTGGAAGATCGTACTGAAAGACGCATCGATTGCCGAGCGGAAATATACAGGTACTTTTATAGACCCTGACCCTGAGGTCATTTTAAAAACAATCGCTACGGTACTGGATATTCAGATAAAGCAAGATGGCAACCAGGTTATATTCGAGTAAAAGGCACTTTGCTGTCCTCAATGGGCGTTGGCGGGCAGCAAAGGTGCCATACATGTAAAATCACAAACCCCAAAATCATGAAAAAAAAGCTACAAATGATGAGCATGCTATTCATTTTGCTCATGCTATCGGGATTTTTAGAAATTGCCTATTCCCAGGAAGTTGCTTCGTTGGCGCAGTTGCAAAAAGAAGATGCAGCTACCAAGGAATACCAGCAGAAACAACAATCGCTGGTGGATGCACTTTCGGCCTTGGAAAAGGAATTTGAAATTGCTTTTCATTATGAAAGCAAATTGGTACAAGATGTATTGTTACAAGGTGAGCCCCTACATTATGAGAAAGGCGATATTGGCGGTGCTTTAAATCAGCTACTGACACCCATCGGACTTCGATTCGAAAAGGTTGGAGAAAAAGTATATGTAATCAAGCCTCATGAAAAGAAGCAAAAGGTTGAGAAAGTAGAAAGAAAAGCGGCAGATGCTGGTTTTAGCCAGGGCGATGCTTACAGAACATTTGGCACCCCTTTCGCCTCCCTGGGAGCCACACCTGTATTTATGGCGAAATCCCTGGATAAAACCATTACCGGAAAGGTAACCGATGAAAATAATGAAGGGCTGCCGGGGGTAAATATCCTGGTAAAAGGCACTACCACGGGTACGGTAACTGATGTGGAAGGGAATTACCGGCTGACCGCTGAAGATGATGCCACCACCCTGGTTTTTTCTTCAGTAGGATATGTTACACAAGAAATCTCGATCGGTAGCCGCACCGTGATTAATCTACAACTGGCACCGGATATTCAATCACTGTCAGAAATTGTGGTGGTAGGATATGGTACCCAGAAGAAGTCGGATTTAACCGGGGCGGTAGGGTCTTTAAATTCAGACCAAATCGTTTCCAAACCGATTATTAGTCCGGATCAGGTGCTGGCAGGTACCATTGCGGGTGTTAATATTACCAACCGGAGTGGGGATCCGGCGGCCCCTATCAATGTGCGGATAAGAGGGGTGGGAACGCCTGGTGTCAACCAACCGCTTTGGGTCATCGATGGAGTGCCAATTGTTCAGACTAACAACATAACGGTGAATACTTCCTCTACAACCGATTCTAATCCGCTGGCAGGCATTAATCCCAACGACATAGAATCCATAGATGTGTTGAAAGATGCTTCTGCCGCGGCTATTTACGGTGCCAGGGCAGCCAATGGGGTGATTATCGTAACTACCAAAAGAGGAAAAGATGGCAAAGCCTCTGTAACCTACAATGGATATGTGGGTGTAGCCAAGGTGCGGCAGCGGCGGGATGTGCTGAATGTAGATCAATACATTGATATTCAGACCGAACTGGGACGGGAAGTAAGCCAGTTTCAGGGGCAGCCTTTTGTTGATTGGCAAGATGCGATCTTCAAAGACGGCCCGGTTCAAAATCATAATATTTCGGTAAGTGGAGGGAATGAGAACGCCAATTATCTGATTTCGGCGGGGTATCATACCCAGGAAGGTATTGAAAGAGGACAGGATTTCCAGCGGTATTCCGTAAAAGCCAATTCTGATATAAAAGTAGGCGAAAGGTTCAAATTTGGTGAATCTATACTGATAAGTTTTACCGACCGGACTACCCAGGCAGAAGGGGGTGGGTTGCTTGCAGCCAATAATGCTGCCCGAAATGCCCCTTACTTCAAGATATACGACCCTGACGGACCTTTGGGGTACAATCAGGAAAACCCCATGACCAGAGGGGAGGGGAGGGGTGAAAATTCAGTTTTCAGGACCGATGAAAGAATCAACAGCACCACGATCTCTGCCAGGAAAGTGCTTGGTAATATCTATGGGGAGATTAATATCCTTGAAGGGTTGAAATTCAGAATGTCAGGAGGTATAGATTATAATGTGGGCCTGGGTGATTTTTATCAGGCGGAAACCTCTTTTGATGGCAATTCTATCAGGCAATCGTTGCTGGTATCTTCCCGCCCTATTGAACTGACTACCAACTTTGATAATACCCTTACCTATGATAAAAACTTTGGCAATCACGCCTTTACTGTTTTGATTGGTTACGAAGAAACAACTTTTAATTTTGAAAAGGTAAGGGTGCAGGGCAGGAACCTCTTCAACCCTAACTTTGCTACAAGTGGTACGTCAGTGGCTGCCGGTAATGAAGCAGACCAGTGGGCACTGAGAGGTTTGTTGGGAAGGATCAACTATAATTATAATGGAAAATACCTGGCTACTTTTAATGTAAGAAGGGATGCTACATCCAGGTTTGCAGAAGATAATCGGGATGATATTTTTCCTTCGGTTTCAGCAGGATGGAGAATCTCTGAGGAAGGATTTTTCCCTCAAACTACTTTTATTGACGATATGAAAATAAGGGCAGGTTGGGGACAATCCGGTAACCAGTTTACGGGCTTTAATTTTCCGTATTTGCCCAAACTGGAAGATGACATCAAGTATATCATTGGAGACGGACAAACGGTGGTTACAGCGCCTGCCCCTACCGTTTTTGCCAATCCTGCTATCCAATGGGAAACCAGCAACCAGTTTGATATAGGGCTGGATGCCAGCTTTTTGGAGGGAAAACTGGAACTGACCTTCGATTATTATGATAAAAAGACCAAAGATGTATTGATTGGGTTGCCCATTCCTTATGTATCCGGGTATTTCCTGCCGGCGGATGCCAATGTAGGGGAAATTCAGAACAACGGGATTGAAGTGGCTATCAATTACAGAAATTCAGTGGGGGATTTCACCTATAGCATAGGAGGGAACCTTACCACGGTTCATAATGAGGTGCTGGATCTGGGCACGGTGCCCCAAATTATTTCAGGGGTTAGCGGACAACAGACCCACCGCACAATCGTGGGCGAATCCCTGGGGCACTTTTACGGATATAAAACGGATGGAATTTACCAGACACAGGAAGAAGCGGATGCCGCTCTTCCGGATGCCTTTTCAAATGCTGCTGAACCCGGTGATATCCGCTTTGTGGATGTGAACGGGGATGGACAGGTGAATGCAGATGACAGAACTGTGCTGGGAAAATCTATACCAGGTTTTTACTATGGGGCTACATTGCAAGGTGCTTATAAAGGCTTCGATCTTTCTGTTCAGTTACGAGGCGTGGGGGATGTGCAGGTGTACAATTCAGCGCGCATCCCTTTTGAAGACCTGAGTGGGAACAGCAACTTTTCTACCCGCGTACTGGACCGGTGGACTGGCCCTAATACCAGTAATTCCATGCCACGGCTCACCCGCGATGACCCCAATTCCAATAACCGCTACTCTGACAGGTGGATAGAAGACGCCGATTATATGAGGATTAATAATATACAATTGGGTTACACCTTGCCTGCCAATGTGTTAGAGAATGTAACAAAGGGCTTTATTTCAAGCTTCCGGGCTTATTTTGCGGTACAAAACCTGGCTACTTTTACCGGATACCTGGGATTTGACCCGGAAGTTACCCGGGCACAAAGCTTTCAGAAGGGGGAATTTCCGCTGGCATCCGGACAGGATGGAGGCGTTTCGCCCCAGCCCAGAATATTTCAATTTGGCTGGTCAGTTACTTTCTAAATATTAGCAGGATGAAAAGAATTCAAAATAATATACGCAATGTTATGAAAAAGACACTTTGTTTACTAATCATATTATTGGGGTATAACTCCTGTAATAACCTGGATTTATTACCCCTGGACAGCGTTACGGCCGCTACGTTTTATAAGACAACTTCTGATTTTGATGGGGCTATGTTCTCTGCGTACTCCTCTATTCAGGATTTTTGGGGCACCAGCACCGAGACTTTATCAGAACGGGGGGAATTTTGGAAAATTACCCTGACCATCACCGATGATGTGGCTGCTGATGAAAATACGGCGGATGGTATTTCCCAGGATGTGGATAACTTGTTTATCAGGGCCAGTGATATACCTTATGCTGCTATTTATACGCAGATTTACGAAGGGGTTCTCAGGGCCAATTTGGTGCTTGAAAACCTTGAAAATGAAAATGAGCTTAGTGCTGAAGAAAAAGCCACCTTTGAAGGGGAAGCCAAATTTTTACGGGCATTCTTCCATTTTCAGGCACTCAAGCTATTCGGCACCCCTCCTTTGGCTACCGAAGTAAAAACAGACCTGAATGACCTGGCTTTACCCAATGCAACACAGGATGCCCTTTATACACAAATTCTGGACGATTTTGGGGTAGCTGCCACTAATTTGCCCGAAGCATGGGACAGCAGTAATACCGGCAGGGCCACTTCCTGGGCAGCCAAAGCATTTATCGGAAAAGTGAATGTTTGGAAAGAAGATTGGGCGGCAGCGATTGCTGCATTCGAAGATGTGATTACCAATGGACCTTACAGGCTGCTGTTAAATTATGAAGATGTTTTTGCCTTTGATAACGAGAACAATGCCGAATCTATTTTTGAGGTTCAGTTTGGCGGACCTTTCTCTGATGATAATATATGGGTGTTTGACGATACCCATTCCGAAAATTTCAAAGGCTCTCAGGGAATGGCAAGAGGATATTACTGGGATGCCGGTAACGGGGCCCCCGGAGGTAAAAATGGATGGTGGCCTCCTACCCAGGATCTGGTAGATGAATATGAACCTGGAGATGAACGTTTTACTGCTAATATTTATCAGGAGGGTGATATGTATTATACAACGTTTACCTCCCTGCCCTACGATCCGGAATGGTCATCAACAAGCTATACGATGAAAAAATACAGGGGAGAACATAATATTGACCCGGCCAACCATTCACCCAACCAACAGGCCGATTTCAATAATGAGAGATGGTTCCGTTTTGCAGAATTGAAACTGCTATATGCAGAAGCCTTATTAAATACAGGCAGGGCCGGTGAGGCTACTACCCAGATCAATGATATACGTGATCGGGCCGGACTGGATGATTTGACAGGTACGGCCACCATAGCCGATTTGCAACATGAAAAAAGGATGGAATTGGCTTTTGAGCCCCATCGTTGGTTTGATATCGTACGCTGGGGCATTGGTGCAGATATTTTTGGGACAGCCTGGGATCCTAAATTTGAGGTGTTCCCTTTCCCTCAGTCAGAAGTGGACCGCTCTGATGGATTGTTGCAACAAAACCAGGGGTATTGATAGGAAAACAACCTGATTTTCCAGAAAGCATCGTGGGCATTTCTATTGAGAAATGCCCATGTTTTGTTATAAAGAATTATTTCTCTGAGCTGGTGTTATTAATCTATGAGAAGTTGGGTAAATGTTTCCCATTGGTATTCAAGCTAAAAAAAGCTAATTTCTGGATTTTAAATATTGGAAAAGACTTCGGAAGTTTTAACCCACGATATGCGTTGCATGAATATTTTATGTAAACTTCCGAAGTCTCCAAAAAAACTTGAAACGCGCTCATATAAGATGTGTGATCATGAAAAAAAACATTCATCCTATTGTACTATTTGGTTTGCTCATGTTAGGGGAGGTATCATGCCAATCAGATCACCCTCAAGTTTTTAAACAACTGGCCTCTGGCAAAACGGGTATCCATTTCAACAACAAAATCGAAGAAAACGAGCAGTACAATGTGGTTGATTTTGCCAATATTTATACCGGAGCCGGTGTAGCAGCCGGGGATGTCAATAATGACGGGCTCACCGACCTGTATTTTAGCGGAAATATGGTTTCAGGCAGGCTTTACCTGAACAAAGGCGATCTTGCTTTTGAGGATATTACGGAGTCATCGGGCATTGAGAATGTCCGGTGGGGGACGGGTGTTACGATGGTGGATATCAACCAGGACGGATGGCTGGATATTTATGTGTGTGTTTCAGGCATTGGCCCTTTGCCTGAGCGGGCTAATCTTTTATACATAAACAACGGAACGAATGCAGACGGAATTCCCACCTTCACCGAAAGTGCCGCTGATTATGGCATTGCCGATACCCGCCAGGCCATGCACGCCGCATTTTTTGATTATGACAAAGACGATGACCTGGATTTGTTCCTCATCCTTAATACCGTTGATTACACATCAAGGGTCAACCAGGTGCGGCCTAAGCAGGTGAATGGGGAAGCCTCCAGTACCGATGTATTGTACCGGAATGATGCTCTCCCCCCCCTATCCCCCCCTGGGGGGGGACAAAGGGGAGGGAGGAGAAGGTTTACCGACGTATCCCGCGAAGCAGGCATCCTGATAGAAGGATACAGCTTGGGGCTTGGCATCAGCGATATCAATGGCGACAACTGGCCTGATATCTACATTTCCAATGATTTTTTGACCAATGATGTGCTGTATGTCAACAACAAAGATGGCACCTTTGCCGACCAAGCATCCGAATATTTGAAACACACCAGTTTTGCCGGCATGGGCAACGATGTGGCCGATTTTAACAATGATGGTTTGGTAGACATCATGGTACTCGATATGCGCCCGGAAGACAATAAGCGGCAGAAACTCACCCTTTCATCGGCCAGCTACGATCATTTTCAACTCGCTCTTGACAAAGGGTATGATCCGCAATATGGGCGGAATACACTGCAACTGAACCGGGGAAACGGGGTTTTTAGTGAAATTGGCTTCTTATCCGGAGTGAGCAGTACCGATTGGAGCTGGGCCCCGCTGTTTGCCGACTATGACAATGACGGGGACAAAGACCTGTTTGTAACCAATGGCTTCCTCAGGGATTTGGGCAACCTGGATTATATTACTTATCAAAATATCTACAACATACCCATCGGTACCGATGCTGCTAAAAAAGTTGAAAAACTGGAAGCCATTAAATCCCTGGAAGATATTGAATACAGGGATTATGTATATGAAAATAATAGCGATCTCACCTTTACCAACCGCTCTTATGAATGGGGCATCCGTAACCCCGGCTATTCCAACGGTGCTGCTTATGTTGACCTGGACAATGACGGGGACCTGGAATTGGTAGTCAACAACATCAATGATGAGGCGCATATTTATGAAAACAGGGTCACTCAGCTTTTGCACCGGCATTATATCAAAATTAAACTCAATGGAACGGATGCAAACAGAGATGGAATTGGAGCTAAGATTTGGGTAAAATATAATGGGAAGATGCAATTCTATGAGCATTTTCCTTTCCGGGGGTATGAGTCAACCGTTGACCCCCTGGCACATTTTGGACTGGATACGGCCGATACGGTAGATACCCTGGAGGTAGTTTGGCCCGATGGAAAATACCAGCAGATAACAGATGTTGCTGCCAACCAGGTAGTTGATTTGCATTATCAGGATGCTGAAACTTTGCCTGAAAAACAAAATGAGGAAAAGCCTCAGACTTTATTCCGGGAAGTGTCTGACAAGTATAGCATCAACTATCAACATCAGGAAAATCAGCATGTGGATTTTAAAATACAGCCCCTTCTGCCCCACATGCACTCGAGAAACGGGCCGGGCATCGCTGTTGGGGATGTAAATAGGGATGGATTAGCGGATTTTTTTATTGGCGGTGCAGCCGGGTATCCCGGTCAGTTTTCCCTCCAACAGCCTGATGGTTCATTTGAAAGTGAGCGTTTCATACAAGACAGCCTTTCAGAAGACATGGGAGTTTTACTTTTTGATGCTGACAATGACGGAGACCTGGACTTGTACGTAGTGAGTGGGGGTAGTTCCTATCCTAAAAATTCACCCAAATATCAAGACAGGCTGTATTTGAACGATGGTATGGGAAAATTTACCAAGACTACGCATGTTTTACCTGAAATAAAAGCCAGCGGCTCCAGTGTAACTGCTGCCGACTATGACCAGGATGGCGACTTGGATTTGTTTGTAGGTGGCCGGATTGTACCGGGGGAATATCCTTTGTCTGCCAAGAGCTATTTGTTGCGGAATGACACTCCCCCCCCCCGGGGGGGGAGAAGTGTGACCTTCACCGACGTTACCCAAGAAGTAGCCCCCGGGCTCTCAAATGCAGGCCTGGTAACAGCAGCCCTGTGGACCGACTATGATAATGACGGATGGGTAGATTTGCTGGTAGCAGGAGAGTTTATGTCATTACAATTTTATCATAATGTACAGGGCCAATTGATAAATGTAACCGACAATACTGGCTTACAACATACCGGAGGTTGGTGGAACAGCCTCTCAGCCGGGGATTTTGATAAGGATGGGGACACCGATTACCTGGCCGGAAACCTGGGACTGAATTCCCGCTTCAGGGCTTCCCCCGAAGAGCCTTTGTGTGTATATGCCAGGGATTATGACAAAAATGGCAGTATAGACCCTGTGATGTGTTATTACATACAAGGAGAGAATTATATAGCACACCCGCGTAACAAGATGATTGCTCAGATCAATGCCATGCGTGCGCGTTTCAGAACGTACACTGAATATGCCGAAGCTACTTTTGAGGAATCTTTTCTTCCGGAAGAATTGTCCTCGGCCTATGTGGTACGCAGTGATCGTTTTGAAAGTAGTTATGTGGAAAACCTGGGCGGTGGTAAATTCCGGATGAAAGCCTTGCCTATAACAGCCCAGTTAGCCCCCGTATTTGGTATGCTCACCGGGGATTTTGATGAAGATGGTAATCTGGACGTACTGCTTGCAGGGAATTCTTATGCTACAGAGGTAGAAACCGGCCGCTACGATGCGCATGTGGGCTTGTATTTACAGGGAGATGGAAAAGGAAATTTTACGCCCATTGATTCCAAAAAAAGTGGTTTTTGGGCAGGTGGGGATGCCAAAGGAATGGCAGGGATCGTTTTAGCTGATGGAAATCGATTGGTTTTGATAGCCAATAATAAGGAACAATTGCAAGCTTACGCCATAGGAGAGAAAGGAGCGGTATACCAGGCAAACCCAGAGGATGCCTATGCACTCATCACAATGGAAAATGGTGCTACCTACAAACATGAGTTTTACTATGGCTCTACTTATCTTTCCCATTCATCGCGAACGATCAGGATTACACCTGACATGAAGAAAATAGTAATTTTTGATGTTTATGGAGAAAGATTAGAAAAACCCCTTGTTGAAAATCTTTAGAAAGTAAGGCCCACTATTTTCAATTTTTCTTTTGCTGTATTCATTAGGCCGTTGTAGTCTGTGAAAGCTGCCGTGCCCCCTGGGGCTGTTGTTGAAACCGCACCTGTAAGGTTGCCAAACTTCTGACACATTTCAATGGAAGCCTTTTGGATAAACTGATGTACGAAACCGGCATTGAAACTGTCACCGGCGCCTATGGCATCTACCACATTGTTGTTTAAGAAAGGTGCCTGATGCAATAACGCTCCTTTATGCCAGGCCACTGAGCCTTTGTTACCTCTTTTTACTACGATGGTATTACTAAAACCTTTGATGCTATCAATCGCTTCTTCTAAAGTGTTCTTTCCGGTGAGCAGCAGCAGCTCTGTTTCATTGGGCAGGAAAACATCTACATATGGAAGGATACCTGGAAGATATGTTTCCCAACTTTCTTCCGGGTCCCACTGTGTGTCGAAGGAAGTAGTAAGCCCGGCCTTCTGGGCTTGTTGAAAAAGCCTGCCTACGTCAGGCCGAAGCCCGGGTTGCAGGAAGTAAGAGGCAAAATGTAAATGTTTTGCATTTTCAAACTGTTGTGTATCAATATCTTGCAAAGAATATGCTTCCATTGCACCGGGATAAGTTACCATTGCCCTGTCTTCCATAAAATTCAAAACAATGGTAGCCCCCGTAGTAAGGGTTTCGCTTTGGATAATCAGGCTGGTGTCTACCTGCTTGTTCTGTAAGTTTTGTAAAACCACTTCCCCGAAATTGTCCTTGCCAATTTTGCCCAGAAAAGCTACTTTACTTCCCAGGCTGCTCAGGTTACTGGCAAAGATGGCGGAAGAGCTTCCCAGGGTTAGATTCATCTCTTCGGCAAGCACTTCTTTCCCAATTTCAGGAAAAGGTTGAATCTTGTTCAAAATCAGGTCTACATTCAATTCCCCCACCACCAGCACGTCAAATTTTTTCATTTCATTTTGTTTCAATTCAAATATAATGTTTTGATTTTTTCTTTTCAAAATCTTATATATCCTTTTGCATTGCTTTCAAATGGTGTAAGGCCTGCTTATTTAGGGTATAGGTAGAAAGTCTGAAATTGGACAAAACTTCTTATTTTTGGGTTGTTTAGATAAAAAGCTACAACTGATAGGATGAAAAACAACTTTATATACTTTCTTTTTCGTTTCCATTTTTTGCTGATGATTTTTTCTATTCTTTTCACTAAACACATAAAAGCCCAGGAAACAAACCTCGAGGTCAGAAAAATATGGGATGCCGCTCCCCATAATGCCTTTACTGACCTCATCCGGTTTAACGGTAAGTTTTACTGCACCTTTCGGGAAGGCACCGGCCATGTGCCCGGCGAAAATGGGGCAGATGGTAAAATCAGGATAATTGCCTCAGATGACGGAAAACAATGGGAGTCTGTGGCACTTTTGGAAAAAGAAAAATACGATTTGCGTGATGCCAAGCTGTCTGTTACACCCAAAGGCAAATTGATGGTACTGATGGGTGGTACCGATTATGATGGCACAAAAAGAATGGGCATGCTCACCCACGTTTCTTTTTCAAAAGAAGGAGAAAAATTTTCTACTCCCAAACCCATAAAAATTGACAAAAAAGTGCGCTCCAATGCCGACTGGCTGTGGCGGGTCACCTGGCACGGAAAAACGGGGTATGGCGTGATGTACCAATCCTCTGTGGCAGGTGGGGAGTCTGAAGTTCATCTGTTAAAAACAAGAAATGGAAAGCGGTACAATTTGGTAGATAGCCTGAACCTAACGGGAAGGCCCAATGAGTCAACAGTAAGAATAAAACCGGATGGTGAAATGTTAATTATTGTTCGGCGAGAAAGTGAAGACCGACGCGGAATGTTGGGGACAAGCCAGACACCCTATGAAGAATGGAAGTGGCAGGATGTAGGCATGCGCCTGGGCGGCCCTGAATTTATCATTCTGCCCGATGATAAACTTCTGATGGGTAGCAGGTTATATGGGGAAAGTGGCCGAACTACCGCCTTATTTTTGGGAGACCTGGAAGGAAATATGCAAAAAGTGGCCGATTTCCCCAGCGGAGGGGACACTAGCTACCCGGGTATGGTTTTTATGGATGATGTTTTATACTTTTCGTATTACTCCAGCCACGAAGGAAAAACCTCCATCTATTTTGCAGAAATACCGATGGATGAAATTATGCCAGCGGGTAAATAGAAATGTTTTTAAAGTTTTCCCATTTCTTCCAACTCTGCCCCAAACCCACTGGAAAGAATGGGAAAACGGCACCAGGTGCGGGGATCTACGTTGAAATCGTCCAGGTGAAAAGCCGGAGCCGTACGTTCCCGCTTCCACTGATTGCGCGACCAAAGCTGAAAGAACTTTCTGATGTGTGATTTTAATAATTCATTGCTTTCCAAACCTTTTCCAGATAACTTTTTATAGACCTCAACCGGCGAGTAGCGGTCGCGGATGGCGAGCCTTTCAATGGCTACCAAAATATCGTAAGGCATGAGGTCGTCTTCATCAGTTTGGTGTTGCTCCTGTGGACGAAGCTCGGCGGTAGGGTTCAGTTCATTCACGGGCTTTAACCCTTCGTAATGCAATTCCTTTTCAGCCCACCGAAGCCACTGACGAATGAAGTGTTTGTCAACGGCTGCGATGGGAGCGAGGCCACCGCTGGTATCCCCGTCCATGGTGGCATAGCCTACATCCCCTTCGCTCCGGTTGGAAGTGGTGAGCAACAACGCATTGTTGATATTCGCTACCATCCAGATGATGGGTGAGCGGGCCCGGGCCTGTATGTTTTGCAAAGTCACGTCATCCTGTTCCCATGTAAGCGGACGGCCAATGGCTTTTTCTATCTTTTGGGTGTAGCTGTTTACTTCTTCGTCGATATGCCAATTATAAAAAGTGGCCCCAATAGATTCGGCCAGTATTTTCGCGGCCTGAAACGTATCTTCTGATGAATTTTTGGTGGCCTGATATGCCGTGCTGAGGATTTTTTTTACAATAGTTTTCCGATTTTCAGTTTCTGGTTTGTCCGGGTCAATTTTCTCGATGAGTGAAGGAAACCCTAATTTTTGTAAGAAGTGTTCAAAGCCCAGTTCTTCTACACCTCGGCGTACCATTTCGGCCACCAGCACGGCACAGGTAGAAGAATCAGCACCTCCACTGAGCGATAGTACAAATCCTTTTGAACGGCTTTTTCTCATATAATCGAACAACCCCAAACTGGCGGCTTTTGCAAATTCCACTTCTTTCTGATGGTTGTCGGTAACAGTTTGTTTTTCAGTGAGGCCAGGTTCAGAAAAATTGACAGCAGCGGTAAGCAAATTGATGTTGTGAAAAGACAAGCGCTCATTTTTGGCAATCAGCCTGCCCTGTTGGGCAATCAGGATTTCACCGTCAAAAATCATCCGGCCGGCTTCGTTGCCCAGCATGTTGGTAAAAATGTAGGCACAATTGAATTTTTCAGAAGGGGGCACGACCAACTCTTCCCGGAGCAAGGTTTTCCCAAAAGCAAAATGGCTGGCAGAAGGGTTCAGCACCAGGTTTACTTCTTCCAGAACATGCCGGCAGGCCGGGCGGTTGTTCCCACTCCAGGCATCTTCACAAATTTCAAAGGCAAGTTTGATGTCGTGTACTTCATAAATAACATCACCGAAATCAACATCTTCGCCTTTAAAGTTGAAAATAGCGGTTTCTCCGGCAGGCCAGGGCGTAAACCAGCGGGGTTCGTAGTGTACGCCGTCATTGGCTAAAAATTGCTTGGCTGTAATGCCCAATATTTCCTGATCCTTGATGAGGCAGGCAGCGCTGTAGTTTTTTCCGTTAAACCTGACAGGTATTCCCAATCCAACGGTAATATTTTTACACATTGCCCGCACCTCATCCAGCAGATCCAGCACTTTTTCGTACAGCCACTCACTCAGGAAAACATCTTCGCACCCATACCCGCTGATGCACATTTCGGGCAGGCAAAGAATATCTACATTTTGATGTTTGGCAAGCACAATGGCTTCCCGGATGTTGTGCATGTTATTTTCCCAACCGAGGGGAATTTGGTTCAAAGCGGCACCGCCAACGGTAAGTGTTTTCATGAATGGATTGGCTCAATTATAAACCTGCAATTTAAAGATTAAGTGTGATGAAACAAGAGGGAAGACTGAAGACAAGCTTTTTCCCGAGAGGCAAAAATTACAACATTGAATTGGCTTTGCTAAATAAGAAGCACTAAATCCCAAACAATAGCTAATTTTCAATGCCCCAATGTATCAAACGTTTTTGCGGTCTGCCGTGCGGCCATTGAAAATTTGAGCTTAAAAAATTATAACCTTGTTATTTGTATTTTATCTTAGAATTCAGGTGGCTTAGTACTGGATACTTCTGTCTTCCAACTTATTTAACCTCACTCACCAAAAGTTCGCAGCTTTTTTCAGAGGCGTTTTGCTCGGCTTTCTTCTTACTGAATCCGCTGCCCTGGCACACCATTTCGTCATCAATAATTACCTGGGAAATGAATTCTTTGATTTGTGCGTTGTCGTCGGTGCAGGTGGTCTCGAAACGGATTTCTTTATTGTTTTTCTGCGCCCATTCAATGATCCTGCTTTTGTGGTTAGGATTGGATTTGACCACTTCGTCCAGGTCAAAATGAGGATGGATTAGCTTCTTAATGATGAACTTTCTGCAAGTACGAAACCCTTTATCCAGGTAAACGGCGCCAATCAGGGCTTCCAGGGTATCGCCATTGATGGATTTGTGGGAAAACTTCCCGCCTTTGCCCGTTGACCTTCCATTCCTGTCATATTCAATGATATTGGAAACACCAATTTTTCGGGCCAGTTGGTTCAGTGATTCACGGCTCACAATGCGGGAACGGATATCAGTAAGAAACCCCTCGTCTTTGAAAGGATATTTTTTGAATAAATAGTCGGCTACCACACTCCCTAATATGGCATCACCCAGAAATTCAAGGCGTTCGTTGGATTCTTTGATGCCATTACCGGTTTGCTTGGCTACTGAGATATGCTGGGTAGCCAGCCGATAAACTTCCAGGTTAAAAGGCTTGCTGCCAACAATGTTTTTGACAGCAAGCATCAGCCTTTTATCCTTTTCATCGTAACGAATAAACAAAGAAAAAAGCCTGTTCACCAAAGAACGAAAAAATAAGGATAAATCGTAGATAAACAGCCTTTTAATGGATAACACTACTACTCTAGGTATTTTCTGAAAATAACAGAAGTATTATGTCCGCCAAAGCCAAATGTATTGCTCAGCGCTACATTTACTTCTCTTTCCTGGGCTTTATTGAAGGTTAAATTCAACCTGTTATCGAAAGCCTCATCGTCATTAAAATGATTAATTGTAGGCGGAACGATATTGTTTTTAATAGCCAGGATAGAAGCAATGGCTTCAATGCCACCGGCTGCCCCGAGCAAGTGCCCGGTCATAGATTTGGTGGAACTGATATTCATATCAAACGCATGCTCTCCAAATACTTCAATGATCGCATTGACCTCAGCAATATCTCCCAGAGAGGTTGAAGTGCCATGTACGTTGACGTAATCAACCTCATTCAGTTTGATATCCGCATCCTCAATAGCATTGCGCATGACGCGGGTTACACCCCGGCCTTCAGGATGTGGTGCTGTGATATGGTACGCATCGGCATTCATACCGGCTCCCAGTACTTCAGCATAAATGGTAGCACCCCGGGCTTTGGCATGTTCCAGGTCTTCCAGGATCAGCGCCCCAGAACCTTCACCCAGCACAAAGCCGTCCCGTTCTTTATCGAAAGGGCGTGAAGCTGTTTCAGGTTCGTCATTCCGCTCTGAGAGTGCCTTCATAGAGCTAAATCCGCCCAAACCAGCTTTCGTAATTGAAGCCTCTGAGCCACCTGTAACCATAAAGTCGGCCTTACCAAGCCGGATATAGGTGAAAGCATCAATTAAAGCGTGGGTTGCTGAAGCACAGGCCGATACTGTAGTAAAGTTAGGGCCGCGCAGGCCATATTTAATTGAAATATGGCCGGGGCAGATATCAGCAATCATTTTCGGAATAAAGAAAGGGCTAAACCGGGGTGTTCCATCACCTTCGGCAAATGCCATTACTTCGTCCTGAAACGATTTGAGCCCTCCAATGCCAGATCCCCAAATTACACCGGCCCGGTCGAGGTCAAGTACGGAAAGGTCAACTCCCGAATTTTGCATGGCCTCGTCGCTGGCGATAACCCCGAATTGAGAGAAAGGATCGAGTTTACGGGCTTCTTTTCTGTCAAAATAATCTTCCGGGTTATAACCTTTAATCTCGCATGCAAACCGTGTTTTAAACTTTTCTGCATCGAAATGGGTAATAGGAGCCGAACCACTCACTCCGTTGATAAGCCCCTGCCAATAATCAGGGACATTATTTCCGATTGGAGTGAGTGCTCCTAACCCTGTAACTACAACTCTTCGTAATTGCATAAACGAAATAGTTCTTTAAACAAGCAGTTTATTTTACGTGTTCTTCCAAATAGGAGATGGCTTGTCCTACAGTGGCAATGTTTTCAGCCTGATCGTCAGGAATAGAGATGTTAAATTCTTTCTCAAATTCCATAATGAGTTCAACGGTGTCGAGGGAATCAGCTCCCAAATCGTTTGTAAAGCTTGCTTCAGGAACAACTTCTGATTCTTCAACGCCTAATTTGTCAATAATAATACCTTTAACTCTTTGCGCTATATCTGACATTTTTCTAAAAATTTAGTTAAAATATGGCGCAAAGAAATAAATTTACTTCAATATTGTCAATATTATGGAACTATTTGACAACATCTGTATAATTCATCTACTATCTTTGCCCGTCAAACGAGCATTATGCCTTTCAGCAAAAGACTGATAATTGAATATGATTTTGAGTTTGATTTGATAGGAATTGTTTCGCATGTGAAGGAATATAAGCTGGCCTGGCTGTTGAATAATATACTGGGTATTCGCCTGGTGAAGCAGAAAGACTTGGCGATAAATTTTACGAATAATAACCTGATTATTTCTAACTTTGAGTTTGCAACTGAATATCTAACATATCAGTTGCTCAAAAATCAATCTGTATGCAAACCCACCGGTAAACCCTATTATCTTTTGCCGGAATTGAAAAAATTTGACTTTTTGCTCATGATTAAGGATGAAAGTGGCACTATCGTTTTGGATGAAGTAATAAAAAAAATCAGGAAGCTTTCCGAGGTTTATTATATCATGCAAGCCGATTTGTCACAACTAGACTCTAAGGAAAACTTAATATTTTAATACATTATTTATTGTTTAATTATGCAAAACATCAACCTATCCAATAAAACCAAAATCATTGCTACCGTAGGCCCGGCCTGTAACACGAAGGAAAAGCTGAAAGAACTGGTACTTGCGGGTGTGAATGTATTCAGACTGAATTTTTCGCATGGAACCCACGATATTCATAAAGAAGTAATACAGCATATCAGGGCTATCAATGAGGAAATGGGTATGTATACTACGATTCTTCAGGATTTGCAAGGGCCTAAGATCAGGACGACCGAAGTGGAAAACGGGGAAGTGTGGGTGGATGAAGGGCAGCAACTTATCATCACTGCCGAAGATATAACAGGCACCAAAGATAAAATTGGCACTACGTATGAACCTCTGCCAAAGGATGTATCAGTTGGGGATACGATATTAATAGACGACGGAAAAATTGAGCTGAAAGTAACCCGCATTGAGGGGAAAGATGTGTACACCAAAGTAATTTACGGAGGGCCTATCAAGTCGCGCAAAGGGATCAATCTGCCTGATAGCAATATCTCTGCCCCCTCGCTCACCGAAAAAGATGAGCGTGACTTGTACTTTGGACTGGAAAATGATGTAGACTGGATTGCCCTTTCTTTCGTAAGGAAAGCCGCTGATATTGAGCATTTGAAAAAGCTGATTAAAGAAAAAGGTAAATCTATCAAAGTGGTAGCCAAAATAGAAAAACCCGAAGCCATCCGGAATATGGATGATATTGTGGCGGCTACCGATGGGGTGATGATTGCCCGTGGCGACCTGGGCGTGGAAATAGCCAGCGAAGATGTGCCCATGGTGCAAAAAATTTGGGTAAAGAAATGCAACTCTGCTTCCAAGCCGGTGATCATCGCCACCCAGATGATGGAAAGTATGATTGAAAGCCCCCGCCCCACCCGGGCCGAAACCAACGATGTGGCCAATGGCGTAATGGATGGTGCCGATGCCGTGATGCTTTCGGCCGAAACGGCTTCCGGTAAATACCCTATCCAGGCGGTGCAAAGTATGTACAAGACGATTTTGTCAGTAGAAAAGGAAGCAGATATTTATGATAAGCATACTGACATTCCTTCGGCCTCCACTACTTTTTACAATGACCATGTTGTGCTTACGGCCTGCAAGCTGAGTAACGAGACCAAAGCCAAGGCCATTGTTGGCATGACGAAATCAGGATATACGGGATTCCGGCTTTCCGGCCACCGGCCCAAGGCCAATATTTTCATTTTTACCTCAGAAAAATCTATCCTTACACAGCTTGGACTGTATTGGGGTTTGCATGGGTTTTATTACGATAAAATGGCTACCATTGATGAGACTTTTGAGGATGTTGAAAAATTTCTGAAAGAAATCGGGCACATACAGCCGGGTGATGTAATCATCAATACGGCCAGCATGCCGCTGCATTGGGAAAACCGAACCAATATGCTGAAAATCAAAGAAGTGGGCAAATAGGTATTCAGTGCCTTGGCTACTGAAATGATTGCGGAGCCAATATCCAACTTTGCTTTTATTTAATCCAGGAAATAAGGAGATACATTGTTTCCTTAAATGTAACAGATAAGCAGTAGCAATGATAATAAAACATAGGAATACTTTCTATAAGTTGTTGCTGCTGCTTTGTTGCTTCCTGCACGGTTACCATGCGGTAGCTCAAACGGCATCGGTGAAGGTTAGCCAATGGCACGGATTTCAAAAAAACGAGTTTTCCCTGCAAGGTGCTCAGGGTTACTTTGTAGCACCTGAAAAACCTTTGCCGGGCAATCCCTGGGTGTGGCGGGCTCATTTTCCAGACTGGCACATTGCAATTGATAGTATTCTTTTATCCCGGGGTTTTCATGTGGCTTATATCAATACGAATGATCTGTTTGGCCACCCTAAAGCAATGATGCTCTGGGACGACTTTTACCATTATTTGGTCGATAATCATCACTTTGCCCCCAAAGTAGCTCTGGAGGGTGTTAGCCGGGGTGGATTATACGTATATGGGTGGGCCAAGCGCAATCCCGACAAAGTAAGTTGTATTTATGCCGAAGCTCCGGTATGCGATTTTACCAGTTGGCCCGGAGGTAAGGGAACAGGAATAGGAGCATCCCCAGCATGGGAAAAACTCCTGGGTTTGTATGGTTTCACAGAAGAAGAAGCATTGCGGTTTTCAGATCAACCCAAAGATAACCTGGAAGCACTGGCTGCTTTTAAAGTGCCTGTTTATCATGCCATTGGGCTGGAAGATCAGGTTGTTCCGGTAGCAGAAAACACCTTTGCATTAGCTGAAAACTATGCAAAACTGGGCGGACCGGCTACTATTTATCCCATGACCCGGGGAAAGCAGGCATTGGAAGGACATCACTTCCCCATCGAGAACCCTGAACTAATAGCAGACTTTATTGAACAGCATACCCTTCCGGTTGCATACCCTCTGAAGAAAGATGATTTTGTGCATCAATTTGGGGGCTTAAGTAACCTGCTGTATAAAATCAAAGTGGATAAAACTGCTACCGTAGCTTTTTTGGGTGGTTCTATTACTGCCAATAAAGGCTGGCGTAATAAAGTTTGCCAATTCCTGGAAGAACGCTTTCCCGAAACACAATTTCAATTCATACATGCAGGTATTCCTTCTTTGGGTAGCCTTCCCCATGCCTTTCGCTTAGAACAGGATGTGCTTGACAAAGGCAAAATTGACCTGCTTTTTGTAGAATCTGCCGTAAACGACTATGCCAACAGTACACCTGAACAAACCCAACGAAGGGCATTAGAGGGAATTATTCGACATTCTATGAATAAATATCCTGATATCAATATTATTTTAATGGCATTTGCCGATGAGTTTAAATTAGCAGATTATAAAGCCGGAAAACATCCCACTGAGGTAAAAGTGCATCAGGAATTGGCAGTGGCGTATCAGTTGCCTTTTATCAATTTGGCCGAAGAAGTTTACCGGCGTATTGAAGCTGGTGAGTTTACCTGGGCATATGATTTTAAAGATTTGCACCCTTCACCTTTTGGGCAAACGGTTTATTATCAAACAATCAAGTATTTATTGAGAGAACAATTGCTCAAAGTGCCACCGAAAGGTATAGAGAAAGTTAAGTTGTCCAAACCACTTGAAAAGGAAAACTATGCACAAGGCAGATATTTAAACATAGCGCAAGCGCAAAATAAAGACGGATTTACACTGCACCCGTCTTGGACGCCTGAAGACAGTGCCAGTACCAGGGCAGGGTTTGTACAAGTGCCCATGTGGGTGGGCACCGAGCCGGGTGCTGCTTTTGAGCTGCCTTTCGAGGGAAATGTGATAGGTATGGCCGTAGCCGCCGGCCCCGATGCCGGTATTATACAGTACAGCATTGATGGTGGGCCAGCGCAAAAAATTGATTTGTTTACACAGTGGAGCGGCTTTCTGCATATTCCCTGGTATCATTTGTTCACAGATAAACTTTCTGCTGGTAAGCATCAACTTACCGTAACCATAGCCAATGAAAAAAACGAAGCATCTACAGGCAACGCCTGCCGGATTGTCTATTTTCTGGTGAATGATAAGCAGTAAATAAGCATTTTATACCCTGCAAAAAATCATATGTTTTGCAAGAACTCTTTTCACGAAGGTTGTAAAAAACTAAATAATGTGCTAGCTTGACCCCACTATTTAAGATAACGCAAAAGTGAACCATCTTGTAACAAGGCAATTAATTCAGGCAATGGCTGCTGGTGATAGTGGAGCTTTTAAACAATTTTTTGATCGTCTCTATCCCCGCTTTTACCGATTTGCCTACTATTACGTCAGGTCTGATGTGATGAGTGAAGAGCTGGTTTCCGATGTGTTTCTCAAAATCTGGAACAACCGCAAAAAACTGCCTGAAATTGAGCGTATCGATCATTATTTCTTTCAGGCAGTAAAGAACCAGGCTTTTACTTATTTGCAAAGAGAGTCAAAAAGATCTTATACAGACATTAGCTTTTCGAGAAGTGCCCGTATTGAATATAACGGGCCGGAAAACCTGATGATTGCCAGTGAGCTTGCAGCCAAAATTGAAGAAGCCATCAGTGCTTTGCCCGAAAAGTGTGAGCTGATTTTCAGGATGGTACGGGAAGATAACATGAGTTATAAAGAAGTAGCAGAGCTTCTGGAAGTCACCCCAAAAACAGTAGAAAACCAGATGCATATTGCCCTAAAAAAACTCAAAGCCAGCCTGGATGAATACCAACATGCCAAATTAAGCCCCTCCTATATTTCTTATTGGCACATATTATTACTGTTGGAAATATTTGGATAAATACTTATTCAAACTCTAATTTCTAAATCGCCCGGCGACCCGGCCAAAATCCAGAATAATTTCAAAAATAAAATGGCCAAATATCAAAACTGCTTTTGGTGTGTTTTAATATTGAAATTTTGCTTACTATAACGTTTTGCGGTGATGATATTTAAAATAGCTGTATTTCCTCTTTTCCTCCCCGTGCCACGGCTGCCCTAACCCCCTCATTGAGGGGGAAATTGTCCCCCGCTGGCGGGGGTTGGGGGTGGAATTCACTTAGCATCACCGCGCCACGGTGGCCGCAAAACGTTACAATCAGAAATTTTGAGTTTTGAGTTTGTTTAGGCCGGGCCGCCGGGCGGTTTTGCGCCTGGGATTTAGGATTTGATAAAATAAGCTTCATTTTGTTATTCCTATTGCTGTTTTTCCTGTCTTTTTGACTTTTTTTGAAAAATATTTACTCATCCTTTGGGGGTAGTGGTCTTTTTTGTGGTTTACTATCACAAAAAGGAAAAAACTGTGCCCCAATATTTACACCTTATTGCCAAAAAACTTTCAGGAGAAATCCCTCCTGAGGAAGAACATGATTTGCAGGAATGGCTGGATGCTTCCTCAAAGAATAAGCTGCTGTTCCATCGAATAGAAGAAGTTTGGCACAATGCCAAGTATGAGCCTTATGTTCAGGGCCAGGAAAAAACTTTTGAAGAAATTGCCGCACAACTCGGGTTAAACCAAAATGGAAATAGCCCCCAAAACAAGAAATTATCAACCAATATCTGGTATTACTGGCAGCGGATGGCCGCAGCATTGCTGCTGCTTGTCTGTGCCTTCCTGCTGTTTGTTTGGCATGCAAATAATGAAAAGCATGAAATACCCGAAGAAAATCCTCAACCCGTTATAGTATCAAAGAGTAACCCCAGAGGACAAAAAAAACTGATTACACTTCCCGATGGCAGCCAGGTAAAGCTGAATGCCGAAAGC
The DNA here is from genome assembly GCA_965230065.1 of Cyclobacteriaceae bacterium. Lineage (GTDB taxonomy): Bacteria > Bacteroidota > Bacteroidia > Cytophagales > Cyclobacteriaceae. Next base: position 4,621,279 of record OZ245942.1, read on the forward strand.
TATCTTGAATATCCATCTGATTTTTCCGAATCAAGGGAGGTAAAGCTCGTAGGCGAAGCCTTTTTTGAGGTGGTGCGCGACACTTTGCGCCCTTTTGTTGTAACCACAGGCGGAGTGCATGTGCGGGTTTTGGGTACTTCCTTTAATGTACAGGCTTTCCCTTTTGAAGAAGAAATGACTGTGGCAGTAGCTACCGGGGCGGTGATGGTAGAGAAATGCAGCAAAACAACAGGAATGCATACAAGCCAACTCCATCCCAGGGAAATGGTGAAAGTCAATCATAAAACCGGAGTATTTGAGAAAACCCGTTTCAATCCCGAAGAATTGCTCGTTTGGAAAGATGGTATTCTCGTTTTTCAGAAAGCCTCATTTGAACAAATTGTACAAAAACTGGAACGGTGGTACGGTGTGGATTTCATCATCCGCCGCCAGCAACCCATTACCGACGGCTTCACCGGACGCTACGATAACACCAGCCTGGAAGTGGTGCTGGAAGGTATGAGTTTCTCCTCTGATTTTACTTTTACTATTGAAGGGGATAAAGTGATTATTGATTGATTGGAAGAGTGGAAGAGTGGAAAAATGGAAAGTTATTATTATTTCCAACATTCCAAAATAAACAGAAACCTAAACCTATAATAAGATGACCTACGACACCAGCTAAACCGGAACCCCAAAAAGAAGGGCCTGCTTGTTTCTTTGCGTTTTGGCCGACGGCAATATGAACAAACAGACCCTGAGTGCTTAAGCAAACTATTATTCACCTAAGACCATTAAATCTATGAAATCCACTTTAATTTTACAACTAACCGCTATGTCCAGGCACGTATTATTTGGACTCGTTTTACAAGCCCTGTTCTCCTGCATGCTCGTTGCCAGCGACCTGCACGCGCAGTTGCAGAAAAAAAGTATTGAAGAAATTTACATTTCCATCGATGCTGAAGATTTGCGCATTACTGAAGTATTCAATACCATCAGTAATGAAACCGGGTTTTCTTTTGCTTACAACGAGAAAATTATTAATCTCAAAAAACGGATTACCCTCCAGGCTGATAATGCCTCCCTGGCCGATATTCTGAGAGAAATCTCCAAGCTCGGCGAGCTGAAATTTAAAAGGGTAAATGACTACATCCACGTAGGAAAGCTTGAAAAAAACAAGGATAAAACGGTAGAAGAAAAGATCATCACCCAGGCCGTCAACATCAGTGGGAAAGTTACTTCTGATGAAGACGGAGAGGGATTGCCAGGGGTCAACGTTTTGGTAAAAGGCACCAATACGGGTACAGTAACAGATATTGACGGAAATTACAGGCTTGAAGTGCCCGGTACCGAAACCGTACTCGTATTCAGTTCTATCGGATACCTTACCCAGGAAATTGAAGTAGGCAACCAAACTGTCATCAACCTTATCATGTCGCCCGATATTAAGGCCCTGGAAGAAATTGTGGTGGTAGGCTATGGCACGCAGAAGAGGACCACCGTTACAGGTTCTATCAGCACCATGAATGGAGAAGATATTGCTGAAATTCCCGTACCTGATATTTCCCAATCCCTGGCTGGAAGACTGGCCGGAGTGAGCATGCGGCCCAATGGCGGACAGCCCGGCTATGACGACCCCGACATCCACATCCGGGGCATTGTAACCACAGGAAATAACAAACCGCTCATTGTGGTAGACGGGGTTAGAAGAGACAACATGCGCCAGATAGACCCAAACACCATTGAGTCGGTTACCGTGCTGAAAGACGCGGCGGCCGTTGCGCCTTTCGGTATTGGAGGTGCCAATGGGGTAATCCTGATTACCACCAAAAAAGGGGAAGCAGGCAAGCCTACAGTAAAAATCAACTCATCGTATGGATGGCAGAACCCAACCTTCCTGCCTAACATGCTGAATGCCAGGGATTACATGGCCCTGCAAAATGAAGGTTACTATAACCTCACTCCCAATGGTACAACCCCTCCCAATGACCCCGATCTGATTGCCAACTATGAGCAACTGCACCGGGAAGACCCCTGGAAATACCCTGACTCCGACATTAACGATATTTTAAACTCCAATGTGCCGGTGCAAAACCATAACATAGAGTTGAGCGGAGGTACTGACGCCATAACGTATAATGCAGGGTTTGGATATTTCGACCAAAAAGGATTGTTTGACCCGGTAAGTTACAACCGGTATAATTATAACCTCGGGCTGCAGGTAAAGGCCAGCCCAACCACTACTGTTAATCTGTCTTTGCACGGTTCTATTGAAAATGTTGATGAAATTGATGCGGATGAGGAAACCTCCGGCCACCTTTTCAGGAGCTTCTATAAGTTTGTTCCCACCCAAAGTTTGATTTACCCCGAAGGTGACAAATGGGGCGAATCATCAGGTGGCACGCCTGTAGGGGTAATCCGGTCTGACGGGTACAAAGACACCGACCGCAATACGCTGCTGACTTCTATTTCCATTGAGCAGGAGTTGCCCTTCATTGAGGGATTAAGTATAAAAGGGGTGTTCAGCTATGACCCGAACCAGAGGCATATTAAATCATGGCACATTCCTTTCGTTTATCACAAGATTGATTTGTCTGAACAACCCTACACTTATACCGATGCCATTTCATTGCACGAAGGCAGCGGTGCCCCTTACACCTGGCTGGAACTCGAGAACAGAAGGTCGGCCAACTTTACCTATCAGGGTTATGTAAATTATAACCGTACTTTCGGCGCGCATAGCTTTTCAGGGTTATTTGTGGCGGAGGCCCGTAATTCAAAGAACGACTGGTTCAGGACCAGGAGGAATAATTTCGCCATTGAAATTGATGAACTCAGCCTCGGAAGTTCTGATAAACTGGATTACGACAATGCAGGATCTTCCGGCACCGGAAGCGAGATTGGCTATGTTTACCGCTTAGGCTATACCTACAAAGACAAGTACATAGTTGAAGCCTCCGGTCGGTATGATGGCCATTATTCTTTCGCGCCTGGCAAACGTTGGGCTTATTTCCCAGCCTTCTCGGCAGCCTGGCGGATTTCGGAAGAAGGGTTTATGGAAAGGTTTAACGCCCTGGATGAACTGAAAATCAGGTCTTCCTGGGGAAAATCGGGTAACCTGCCCTACATTGACGGGCAACTGGCTGCTTTCCAGTACCTGGCCGGGTTTGACCTTCGGGGCAATGCTTATGCCTTCGGAAACGGAACCCTGGTACAAGGCTCCAGAGTGCTGAAAGAACCCAACCCGAATATCACCTGGGAAATATCCACCAAGTTTGACATTGGCTTTGACCTCAGTCTGTGGAATGGCATGCTGAGCATTGAGGCTGATTATTTCCATGAAGACCGCACCGGCATGCTGCTGGCCCCGCAGGTTACCCTGCCCGTAGAATATGGCCTGGCCCTTTCACAGGAAAACAAAGGGGAAATGAACAACAACGGTTTTGAAATCGCAGTGGGTACGAACAAGTCATTTAATAACGGGCTGGACCTGAGCGTATTCGCCAATATGAGTTATTCCATGAACAACATGATCGAAGTGTTTGAGACAGATGCCGAACGGAATAGCCCGAACCGAACCAAAGTAGGACAGCCTTTTGGTTCTCCTTATGGCTATGAGGCTTTGGGTTTATTTACCACTGAAGATGATATTAACGGTGATGGTATCATCGATGTTGATGACGGGTACACCGTCCAGCAATTTGGCGAACTGCACCCCGGTGATGTAAAATATGCTGACCTGAGTGGTCCCGAAGGTGTGCCCGATGGAAAAATTGATGCTAATGACGAAACCGTAATTGGCTACCCCGTGTACCCGGCTTTGACCTACGGTTTCAATACTGCATTGGCATGGAAAGGCTTTGATTTATCTTTGTTCCTCCAGGGTTCTGCCATGTCCAGCATCAACATCCGGCAGTTTATGACTGTGCCTTTTGAAAACAATGGAAGCAATACGGCTTACGAATATTTTGACAACCGGTGGACACCCGACAACCAGGATGCCAGGTATCCGCGGGCTACCCCTTCCCCTTATGCCAACAACACCAAAAACTCAGATTTCTGGTGGGCCAATTCCAGCTATATCAGGCTCAAAACGGCTATTTTGGGCTATACCCTGCCTGAGCATATTACAGACAGAATGAGAATGGGGCCTGTTCGGGTGTATGTGCTGGCGCAAAACCCGCTGACATTCAGCAAAATCAAGCACATTGACCCGGAAATGGGGTACGAAGATCGGGAAAATGCCTATCCCGTGATGATGTCTACCAACATTGGCATTGATATTACCTTTTAACCTAAAACTGAAAATACAATGAAACGATTTATATATAAATTAAAAGCAGTAGGAATTTGTGTCTTCATTTTATTAGGGCCGGTTTCCTGTAGCCATGAAGAATTTCTTGAAAATATCAACAAAAACAACCTGACAGACGATACTCAGTGGCAATCGGAAACCAATGCTGATATTTACCTGAACGATGTGTACTCTGAACTTCCCAATAAATGGAATTTTTCTGAGCATCTGGAGTATTACACTGACAATTACAATATCAGTCATTATTATACGGCATCTAACTGGCGGCAAGGCGTTACCCTGGTGCCCCCCACCAGTAATGGCAGTGCTTGGGGAGGTACGCACGGGCCTACCGATGGGTATACCTGGGAGTCTTTCTTCCAAAAGCTAAGGAAATGCAATACTTTTCTTCAGAAAATTGAGGATAATAAAGAAAACTACTCTGAAGAATACTATAACCAACGCATAGATGAAGGAAGGTTTTTGCGCGCTTATTTTTACAGCGAGTATTTTATGCACGTAGGGGGCCTGCCCATCATAACAGCGCCCCTGGACCGCAATACCATGAGCGAAGATGAAATGCAATATCCCCGGACTACTTTTGAAGAAACCTTCAATTTTATTACCAGCGAATTGGGTGATATTGTGAATAATGGTTATCTCGCAGTAAAATACGATAACGGCAATAATGACGCAGGCCGTGCCACTTTGGGTGCTGCCCTTGCAATAAAAGGATGGATTGAATTGTTTGCTGCCAGTCCTTTGTTTAACAGTGGGTCTTCTTACCTGCCCGACCCTAATAACTTCGTACATTTTGCCAATGCAGACGCAACCCGCTGGGCGCAGGCGGCTGCTACCAATAAGCAGTTCATTGATAATTATGGAAATGGTGCTTATTATGAACTGTATGGCGACCTGCCCAACCTCTGGCGTTCTTCCAACGAGTACAATTCAGAAGTAATTTGGGACCGGCAGGCGGTAGCCAATGTAGGAGGAATGGGTGGCTCTTACGAGAGAAGGGGAGGCCCCACCTACGTGCTGGGCGAGTACCAAACCTGGGGCAACTACAATCCTACCCAGGAAATGGTAGATGCCTTTGCCATGGCCAATGGTAAACCTATTACCGACCCTGACTCAGGTTACGACCCTCAAAACCCGTATGCTAACCGGGAAAAAAGGTTTTACGATTTCATCGTGTATGATGGTGCGCCTTACAAATTGGACTGGATGCCCCGCACGGATACCATTTACACCCGTATTGATGAAACTTCGCCCAACCCCGACAAAACCAACCAGATTGACCTGGCCGGAAAAACCGATGTGGGCGATTCGGGCTATTACCAGAAAAAAATGCTCAACCCTGATGCCGCTCCCGGTAACGATGCCAGCGGACAGAATTACATTTTCTACCGTTACGCCGAAGTTTTGCTGAACTACGCCGAAGCGCAAAATGAAGCTGTGGGGCCCGATGGCTCTGTGTATGATGCCATCAATAAAATAAGGGCGCGCTCAGGTTTACCCGCTTTAGAGGCCGGGTTATCAAAAGACGAAATGCGGGAAGCTATTTATCGTGAGCGTCGGGTGGAACTTTGCTTTGAAAATAAGAGGTATTTTGATAACAAACGCCTGGCTCAGGCTGAAGAAAAAATGGGCAACCCCCGCCACAATATGGTAATCAGGAATACCAACCCTGCTGATAACTCAGGGGAATGGGTGTACAGTGTGGAGGAAGAAGTAAAATATACCGCCAAATTTGAGCCCAAGCAATATATGAGCCCCATTCCACAAAATGCCATTGACCAAAACCCGAAAATATTACAAAACCCGGGTTATTAATTGCTGCGGAAAACTTTGACAAAGCTTTTGTAGTTTGAGTGCTGTTGCTCAGTTGATTTTAGCTTTGTCTAAGTTGAAGTTTACAAGAAAGTTGAAAAGCCTGTGCTGACATTAAATTTTATTTATAATTTAGCGTCGGCACAGGTTTGTTGTTTATATTATAAGTACGAACAAAAAAGTCTTGCCACATAGCTAAATACGGACCGGGCCCCGGCGGCAATCCTGTCCGCATACGCCGAACAGAAATGTTCGGCAGTACTGTAACAAATTTTTATTTGTACGCACTTAAATCAGGCTTTTCCCTTTTGTAAAAATTGAAAAGCCATTCATTGTAAATAAGCCAACAAATGAATAAAATCCATTTACTACCTTTATTGTTATTCTATTTTTTAGCCTGCCTGCTAATTCCCATTAAAAGTAAAGCCCAAAAAGCTGCTGATAATTCCAGGCCCAACATCATCTTCATCCTAACCGACGACCAGCGTTGGGATGCCCTGGGGTATGCAGGCAACGAGCTTATCAATACACCTGAAATGGACAAGTTGGCAAAAAGTGGCGTGTATTTCAAAAATGCCTTGGTCACTACCCCTATTTGCGCCGGAAGCCGGGCCAGCATCCTGAGTGGTTTGTACGAACGTACCCACGGGTACAATTTCCAAACCGGCCCGATGAAAGAGGAATACATGCAAAGTGCTTATCCCAAATTGCTGAAAGAGGCAGGTTACTATACCGGGTTTTTCGGAAAATTCGGGGTTCGGTATGCGCCTAAAGATAAACTCTTCGATGTGTACGAAGATTACGACCGGAACAATGCCTATAAAGACAGGCGTGGCTACTATTACAAAACCCTGGGAAGTGATACCGTACACCTCACCCGGTATACCGGACAAAAAGCCCTTGATTTTATAGAACAGGCAGACAAGGAAAAACCCTTTTGTCTATCACTCAGCTTCTCTGCCCCCCATGCGCACGATGGAGCGGAAGAACAATATTTTTGGCAGGAAGAAACTTCTCAGTTGCTTGCAAATACTGAAATGCCCGGGCCGGCACTGGGCGAAGACCGCTATTTTGACATTTTGCCGGAAGCGGTAAGAGAAGGCTTTAACCGTACCCGCTGGCACTGGCGGTACGATACCCCTGAAAAATACCAACATTCTGTAAAAGGCTATTACCGCATGATTTCGGGTATTGACCTGGAAATCGCCAAAATCCGTCAGCAGTTGAAAGAAAATGGGTTGGACAAAAACACCGTGATTATCCTGATGGGTGACAATGGTTATTTCCTGGGCGAGCGCCAACTGGCGGGTAAATGGCTGATGTATGATAATTCTGTTCGTGTTCCCCTGATTATTTATGACCCTAGGGGAAAGAAGCACCAGGATATTGAGCAAATGGTGCTTAACATTGATGTGCCAGCCACCATGCTGGATATGGCAGGCCTCAGTATTCCGGATAGTTACCAGGGAAAAAGTTTGCAACCAATCATTACGGGCGCAACGACTGACTTGCAGCGGGATACCGTATTGATAGAACATTTGTGGGAATTTGAAAATATTCCTCCCTCTGAAGGCGTGCGTACCCAAGACTGGAAATATTTCCGGTATATAAATGACAAATCTATTGAGGAACTTTACAATTTACAGGACGACCCGCAGGAGATTAACAACCTGGCCAATGACCCGAAATATCAGGATGTGAAAGCCCGTTTAGCTTCCGCGAATGACCATCTTATTCAGCAGTTCAAAGACCCGTTTTCTGCTCCTCCACACGGTTTAATGACAGATTTTATAAGGAAAGAAGGGGCAACAACCATCAATAACAGCCGCCCTAACTATAGCTGGATTGTTCCGGAAGAAGCCACGATGCAACAAGCCTATCAGTTGCTGGTAGCATCATCACCTGAACTGCTGGCAAAAAACATCGGGGATGTATGGGACAGTGGGCAGGTTAGGAGCAGCCAGTCTGCCAACATCAGGCAGGAAAAACCTTTGCAGCCAGAGACCAATTATTACTGGAAAGTACGCATTTGGGACCAGGACAACCGGGTAACGGAATACTCAAAGGTACAATCATTCAAAACCACCGATTTCCAATCAGGCATTACCTCGGGTAATACCTTTCAGATGGAAAGGATAAAACCAACTTCTTTACAAAAAATTGATGATGACAGCTACTTCGTTGATTTTGGAAAAGATGCTTTCGGTACACTTTCGCTCAATTATAACGCCCCCACATCAGGTACGCTGACCGTCCGCCTGGGTGAAAAACTAAAAGATGGGCGCATTGACCGGGAACCCGGCGGCACTATTCGTTATCAGGAAGTAGAGCTTTCGGTAACTCCTGGCAAAAAAAGTTATACAGTTCAACTACCGCCCAATGAAAGGAACACCCTTCCGGTAGCCGTAGCCCTGCCCGATACTTTTGGTGTACTCATGCCTTTTCGTTATGCCGAAATAGACGGGGTGGAGACTGAACTGACATCCAATGACATCACACAAAAAGCCTATTTCTATTATTGGAAAGAAAATGAGAGCAGTTTTTCTTCTTCCGATACTATCCTGAACCAGGTGTGGGACATTTGTAAATACAGCATGAAAGCCACTTCCTTTTCAGGCATTTACGTGGATGGCGACCGGGAAAGGATTCCATACGAAGCCGATGCGTATATCAACCAATTGGGGCATTACAACACGGATATGGAATATTCGGTAGGAAGGCAAACCATTGAGTGGTTTATGGAACACCCCACCTGGCCCACAGAGTGGCTGTTGCACACCGCCCTGATGATGTATCAGGATTATTACTACACGGGCAATACCGGGCTTATTGAAAAATATTACGAACCCATGAAGCACAAAACGCTCATTGGGCTTGCCCGGGAAGACGGCCTCATCAGTTCTTCTTCTGAAAAAGTAAACGATGCCTACATGGCACAACTTGGTTTTACGGATACTTCTAACCGTTTGCGTGATATTGTAGACTGGCCACCTGCCCAAAAAGATACCGGCTGGAAACTTTCTACCGAAGAAGGGGAACGCGACGGTCACCAGATGCTGCCCATCAATACGGTGGTGAATGCTTTCTTCTACCAAAACATGAAAATCATGGAAGAGCTGGCGCATGTTTTGGGCAAAACAGATGATGAAACAGAATTTGCCCTCATAGCCGCCAAAGTAAAGAAAGCCATCAATGAAAAGTTGTTTGACAAAGAAAAGGGCATTTACATTGATGGGGAAGGCGCTACCCATTCTTCCCTACATGCCAACATGATGCCTTTGGCTTTTGGCCTGGTGCCTGAAAAATACGAGCAGTCAGTCGTTGATTTTATCAAGTCAAGGGGCATGGCGTGTTCTGTTTATGGCTCACAGTTTCTGCTGGAAGGACTGTACAAAGCCGGGGCAGGTGAATATGCTTTGGGTTTGATGACCGCCACCCACGATCGCAGTTGGTGGAACATGATTGAGATTGGCTCAACCATTACCCTGGAAGCCTGGGATATGAAATACAAGCCCAATGCCGACTGGAACCATGCCTGGGGAGCGGCCCCGGCCAACATCATTCCCCGTTATCTTTGGGGCATCAGGCCCAAAACGCCCGGATTTGGTATTATAGAAATTCAGCCGCAGATGGCTAACCTGAAACATTCAACCATTAAAGTACCCACACTGAAAGGCACGGTGAAAGGTGAATACGAGTATGTGAATGCACGTCGGAAAAAATACACCATAGAAATACCCGCCAATGCCGTGGCTGAATTTTCTATTCAATCAGCGTCTAATGAAGTTGTGCAATTGAATGGACAAAAAGTAAATCCGGCTTTCGGCTCTGTTCGGCTGGAGCCGGGGGTGAATCATATTGAAATCAATGTAAATTCGTTTTAAATATGAAAAGTATACTTCGCTGCTTGCTGCTGCTGTTTTATTTCACATTGATATCATCATTGAATTTATATGCGCAATCCGAACCAGCGAATGATGAAATAGAAGCCGTTAAGCTGGATAATCCTATTTCGGCTTCTTATTTGAAAAAGCACCTGTCAAAGAAATCACCAAAATTAATTCTCACTCCAGCTATAGAAAGAAACCTGAAACAAAAGTTAAAATCTGATCCACTGGTACAGAATTATTATCAGTATCTGCAAAATGAGGCAACTAAGATTCTTGAAAAACCTTTACTGGAAAGGGAACTTGAAGGATTTAGGTTGCTTTTCGTTGCACGGGAGATGGTAGAGCGTATGGGCGTGCTAAGCATGGTTTATCGGATTGATAAAAACCCGGAGATATTAAATAGGATAAATGCGGAACTGCAAGCCGTTTGTGCTTTTAAGGATTGGAATCCCCAACATTTCCTGGACGTTGCCGAAATGTCGTTTGGGGTGGCTTTAGCTACCGATTGGGTGGGGGACGTACTCCCTGAAGAAACAGTGGCATTGGCAAAAACCTCCTTAATTGAGAAAGGACTTATCCCAAGCTTTAATGAAGGAGGCGTGCGGATGTTTTGGATCAACAGTTCCAATAACTGGAATGCAGTATGCCATGGAGGCATGATAGCGGCTTCCCTGGTTATTGCTGATATCAATCCTGGATTAGCCGCCAAAACGATTGGAAGGGCTTTGGATAAACTACCCAATTCGTTACAAGAATATGCGCCCGATGGTGTTTACCCTGAAGGACCTAGTTATTGGGGATATGGCACCAGCTATACAATCATCGCTTCCAATGCATTAAATACTGCTTTAGGAACTGATTTTGGCATTTCCGACAGTCCAGGGTTTATGGAAAGTGCTAACTTCCGACTGCTTGCTACAACTCCTTCCGGTGCTTTTTTCAATTTTGCCGATTCCAGGGATGAGGACAATGGAAGTGGTGCCGTAATATTGCTGTGGTTTGCCGCTAAAACAGGGGACGGACTGTATTTTGATACTTCATTTTTTGAAAACCCCCAAAATATTGGACGGCTTGCTGGCCCGGGATTGGTTTGGCTCTCCCAATTTTCCCAGGAAAAAATGAGTGAACTACCCCTCAATTGGCACGGAAAGGGTGCCAACCCCGTTGCCATTTTTCGTGGAGAAAAAGGAGATGCCGAACAATTTTATCTGGGTGTAAAAGGAGGAAAGGCGCAATTGAGTCATGGTAATATGGATGCAGGCACTTTTGTATTTGACCTGAATGGCGTAAGATGGGTGCTCGATCCGGGCAACCAAAGTTACTATCCCCTGAATAAAATCGGATTCAATTTGGCCGGTTCCTGTCAGGATTGCCCACGCTGGACTTTATTGACAAAACACAATCAGGGACATAGCACCATTACTGTGAATAATGCCCGTTTTAACGTAAAAGGATATGCGCCAATTACAGACTTTAAAGCAGGTGCGCAGCCGGAGGTTACTATTGAAATGTCAGAAATATATGATACACTGCTTACCTCTGCCCAACGCAGGTTTGTAAAGGAAAGCAACCGATCAATTTTGATTGAAGATATCATCACGCCCAATGAGGTTACCCTAAATATTACCTGGGCCATTATGACAGCCGCTGAAGTAGTTCCTGTGAGCAATGGTGCTATTTTGAAACAGGATGGAAAGGAATTAAAACTTTCTGTTTTATCTCCTGGTGGGTTGAATGTTTCTATCATTTCCCTTGATCCACCTCCTTTGAAAATTGATAAAACAATAGAAAACCTGAAGCGAGTGGAGATTCGCATTCCCGCTTACCTGTTTAATGAAGAAAAAGGTTTAATTCAAGTCCGCCTTTCGGGTGAATAATATCAATGTAAATGAAAAAAAGAATGTATAAAACTCATCTCTTCCTTTTAGGAACATTTATCAACCTTTGCCTGTTCTCAGCAGGTTTACTATATGCCCAAAACCCAAACATTGAAATTAAAGGCGAACAAAAAAAATGGCATAGAATTACCCTGGTTTTTGAAGGGGTGCAAACCAGTGAAATGGCAGAGGATAATCCCTTTTTGAATTACCGGTTGGATGTAACCTTTACCCACGACGAACAAACCTACACCGTTCCCGGCTTTTATGCAGCAGACGGTGAAGCCGCCGAAACCAGTGCCGATGCAGGAAATAAATGGATGGTCAGGTTCACACCCGATAAAACGGGAAAATGGACGTACCAGGTTTCTTTCAAAAAAGGCGAAAACATTGCTGTGCTTGATAATATAAGTGGGGCTGAAAGTGCCGGGTTTATGGACGGGGCATCGGGCAGTTTTGAAATAGCTGATACCGACAAAACCGGCATAGACAACCGGGCACAAGGCAGGCTGAACTACGTGGGCGAATCTTATCTGCAATACGAGGAAACGGGCAAATATTTCATCAAAGTAGGGGTAGACGCCCCGGAAAATCTATTGGCCTACGAAGACATAGATGCCACACCCAATGTATTTGGCTTCAGAAAAAACTGGGCACCCCACCAGAAAGATTTTCCTGAAGAGGCTTCTGAATATCTTTGGCAAGGAGAAAAAGGAAAAAACCTGATGGGCGCCATCAATTACCTGGCTTCTGAAGAACTGAATGTTTTTTCTTTCCTTACCTTTAATGTAGATGGTGACGATCGCAATGTTTTTCCTTATTTGCTCAAAGTGCCGATGGAGGAATATGAAAACTATGCAAATACCAAGAAGAACAAAGAAGCCTGGGCTACGCTGTTCCACACCACCCGCCTGGATGTATCCAAGCTGGAACAATGGGAACGTATTTTTGAATATGCGGAAACGAAAGGCATGTTCCTCCATTTCAAAACCCATGAAACGGAAACCGACCATTTGATGGACGACGGGGTGTTTGGTACGGAAGGTAAGTTATATTATAGGGAACTCATCGCTCGTTTCGGGCATCACCTTTCCATGAACTGGAACCTGGGCGAAGAAAATAACCAACCCATTGAAGAAGTCATCAAAGCGGCCAATTATGTGCATCGGCTTGACCCGTACAAGCACCATTTAGTGATGCATACATTTCCGAACAAAGATGACCGATATGCAGAATTAATTGGCGATCAATCACCCTTAACAGGAGCTTCTTTGCAATTAAGAGACAAAGAATTTTACGATGTCCACCCCAGGGTATTGAAGTGGCGTGAAAAATCGAGTGCTACCGGGAAAAAGTGGGCACTGTCGGTAGACGAACCGGGCAACGCCCAATTTGCCTTGTTGCCTGATGATGAAGATGCTGATCACAATTTAGCCCGGGCCAATGCCCTTTGGGGAACTTTGATGGCCGGAGGCTACGGCGTTGAATGGTACTTTGGCTATGACAGCCCCAACTCAGACCTCACCTGTCAGGACTTCCGCAGCCGCGACCTGTTTTGGGACCAGAACCGCCATGCCCGTACTTTTTTTGAAGACCATCTTCCTTTCTGGGAAATGTCTCCTGCCGATGAGTTGACGAACGATACACTATCTTTTTGTTTTGCTAAAAAAGATGAAGTTTACGCTATTTATCTGCGCCCGGGAGCTGAGACCACAACGCTTGATCTCGGCAATTCCCATAAAGAGTTTACCATTCAGTGGTATGACCCACGGGAAGGGGGTAAATTGGAAAAAGGAAACGTAAAAAAGATAAAGGCAAACGGTAAGACAGTTTCATTAGGTTTACCACCATCGGAAAAGTCAAAAGACTGGGTGATTTTAGTGGAAAAAAAATAAAAGACTTATTCGGCGCCTGTCGAAGTTAATGATAAACAACCAGCTTATGACTTGACCTGCACTGGTCTCCCGAAAGGTGTAGCCAGTAAAAGCCTGTGTCCAGGTTGTCCATATTCAGTTCAAAGTACCGTTGGTTTGGGTTTTGTAAATGATAAGAAGCAACTTGTTTTCCCTGGGCGTTGAATATTTCCATCAGCAGGGAAGGATCCGATACAGGCCTGTTCAGTTTTATTTTTAACATTTCACCGGAAGTCAGCGGATTGGGGTAAACTTTGGCGGTAGCAAGAGGCGTTTCCCGGTTTTTTGCGGTGGAAGGTGGCTTTCCGTCAAAAAACTGTTCAGCAAAGGCAAAAGCTTTTTTTCCAATCTTTTCCCCAATCAAACGGCCGGGTATGTCATCTGCCGGAGGGTGTATGCCGCCCCAGATGCGCGAGAGGCTGGTTTGGTCTGAGGCATCCCGGTAGGTGGCCCATTGCAAGGTGAAATCAATGCTGGGGCCTTCTTCAAACACCAGAAGCTCATTCTTTTTTACCGGAAATTCGCCCATTCCCCCCGGAAAAAAGGGATCTCCGGTGAGCAGTGTCAATACTTCCGCGGCAGCTCTGGAGAACGTGGAGTGCCCCGAGATATATCCGGCAAAGGGAGGGGTAACAAAAGAAGGGCGCTGGTAAGGCCACCAGTTTTCGGCAAGTATCCAGCCTACGCCCGCTTCGTCGGTAGCCGGGTCAGTGATGTAGCGATGGCCCTTCCAGGCATATAATTTTACTTTCCCAATATTTTCACCATTGCTCCCGGCCAGGGTATCGCCGGGCTGTACAAGCTCTATGTACCCCGGCACCAGGGGAAGCCCGCCCGGTGCATAATTGGGAAGCTGCGGATCCGTACATTGCCCGTATTCTGCCATGGCCCGGATGGCCGAAATGGGGCGCACATAATCGTACCATCCTTTGATGCCCCAGGCGGAAACGGCTGCATCGTGTACAGCCCCGCCCAACGCCAGGTACGCTTTTACATCCCATTCCAAATCATCAATTACCGGCTCTTCCCCTCCAAACTTCTTCTCCAGGGCTGGGTGGTCACTCACATAGTTGAGAATGGTAAACCAGTGGCCGGGGGGCGTTTCAGAGTCGGGGCCATCTGCCCAAAACTCGGCCAGGGCACGGGTGTAGTCGCCCCGGGGCACCCATTGGGGTTCGTAAGGGTTTCCGGTATGCGGGTTCAGCGCGTGTCCTTTTCCGGTATCCCCACCTGCTGTCAGGTTGTAAAAATTGCGGTAGTCTTCAAAAGATTGCGGGAATTCCTGAATATTGCCCTGGGAAGCCGGGGAAATATCCCACAGCACGTTATCCGATGGGGCCAGGTGGCACGACCAGATGGCAACCATGGCAAACCCCCATTTATACTCTTCTGATAATCCCCCGTTGGCATGCACATTCAGGTAGGGGGGAGGGCCAGGGTCGTGATACACCCAATGTTGCCCGCCTTCACATTCATAAATCGTTCTATCGGTTTCTGTGAGGGAAAAGGGCGTTACCTCTCCCCACTCCGGGCCCAGGAAGGGAGGGGTATTATCGTCGATGGGAATACCACCCTGGTCTATGAAAATATTAAGCCTGAGCGGCTGCCAGCGGTTTGGGTCAACAATTTCAGGGTTACCAGAAAAAAAAGGCATCAAAGGAGGATTGGAAGCTTCATAATACCGATTGGCATACCCATTTTGTTCATTTGCCCCGTCCTGCATGCCAAATTCAATCAGTTTTTCCCCAATGTAATTGCCCAGGGCAGCCGGGTTGCCACTTGCATAATTGGTTGAAGTGAATGAAGCATCATAGCCTAGAGAAGCAAAGAGCGCATCAAATCGCTGATAGGCTAAATTCCTGCCGGGCGAATTGGCAAAACGGTGCCTGAGCAGACGATAGGCAGCATAGCTCATGGCTTCTTTTCGCGCCCCTTCTTTATTCAAGGGTTGAACGGCTCCGGTGAATGGGCACGCAAACCCGTCCACGGTGCGGCCCAGTAAAAAAGGAGTAGCCACTGCATCATAAGCCGCCCAGGCATCGTACAGGGCAATGGAAGTGTGAAACAGGTTGCGGGCATGGACGGTGGGGCGGGCAAAATCGCTACGAATGGCTTCCAGCAGCACTTCATTCCACTGCCGGGCTACCGAGTGTTCAGTTTGGGCCTGCGCAAGCCCAATGTTGGTGAAAATGAATAATAGCAGCCACTTTACAGCCTTTGTACACATAGCATTTTAGGTTCTTTTTTTATGGACACTAAATTATATGAAATGGTTGTAATTTGAGCGTTAAGCACTATTTCTTCAATTGTTCTTTTAATTTTGATGCCCGCAGCTTATGCAGGCAATTTTTTAACTGCATTTTGTCCTTATTGGCAATTGCCTGGTCAAACGCCCCAAACCGAATGCCCCTTTTGGCTTAGCGATTGTCCTGTTTGGCAAACGGCATGCCCTGCGGGACAAAGCATAAAGTCAAAAGCACCAAACCGGATGCCTTGGGGGGCATAAAATTTGGCTTGTAAAGCAAACCATTTGCTTCGTTTGGCTTTAGCTATGGCAACGATGACATCATTCATTTGCCACCGCAGCGGCGGACTGTGCATTTGTTAGAGGAAGGCATTGATTTGAGGTATAACTTCCAGCCGGACCATAGAAATTTATACCTATGTGGCAGTAAATTGTTTTAAACAATATCAAACCGGTTAGATTGGCACTAATGATGTATTGTAGATAAAGTGCATAATGCACTTTATATGGATGTTATGAGCAATTCCTTTTTTTTTAAATCAGTCCTTCTTCCTCAAGGGATTTTTTTAGCCTGGCCTGATTTTCCCAGAACCGATCCTCAATCTTTTGCATGACATCATCAAATGCTGGATGATCCCTCAAAGGATTTACAAGCGGGTCAATTTTCATAAATACAAGTGTCCAGTATTGAAAATTATCTTGTCTTGCGAAGATGTTCAGTTGTTCAATGGCTAGGTCTATTTCTCCCTCATTAGCAAATTTCATGGCCAGGCTCGCACTTTTGTAGATGGATTGGTCATTTTCACAGTAATCCGCATAAGCCTGATAAAAACCTTTCGACTGTTCATCCAGGCCCATCTTTTCATAAACTTTACCGATCCTGATATCTTCCTGAGGATAAATACCCAGTCCATTTGCTTCTTTGGCAATGACGAATTTTTTAAAGAAATAAAAAGCACTGTCATAGTCTTCCTCATAAAAGTAGAATTTCGCCACCTCCTGCAATATGTCTAATCGTGTGGTATCTTTTTTCCATTCCTTTATTAACGATAGTTTGGCTCGTTCAATATTAGTTTCCTTGGCATACGTGATCAAGGCCTTTACGTAAGGTGCAAAAAAGTTCTCTGGAAAGTGATTAAGTGATTTATTAACGTAAATAATCGCCTCATCAACAAAGCCATTCTGGATGAAGGCATTGCTAAGGTTTAAGTAGTGATAGCTCAGGGTAACAGAATCATTGGCTGCAACATCAAGCTGAACCCCTTTCAATGCGTACTTCAGATATTTACCAGAATTGGGGATGATTCGAAAATGGAAATCTGCAAGCATCTGTATTGCAAAAGATGAATTAGGGTTATACTCCAGGGCTTTTTCAAGGTGTGGGAGGGCCAGTTTAAATTCCTTTGTTTGTAAGTAGTAAAAAGCCTTGGCAATCAGACTCTCAGCGGATTTTGAATCATAAAGTAAGGCCTTATCTGCGTAACTATTAATCTCTTTGGTGTACTGCTTCTCCATTTGGGGTATTTCAAGAAGATAGTATGATATAGCGATATTGGCATGAGCTAAGGCGAACTCAGGATCTTCTTCAATCGCTTTTTCAAGTAATCCAATGGCTTGTTGAAGTCCATCATGTGTTCGTGAATTAAGAAGTTCTAGTGCCTGAAGGTAATAATCATAGGCCCGAAGGTTTTCAGTAGGTTTTTTCTGTATAAGCTCAAGTTCCGAAGGGGTTACAATGACTTCAATGGAGCTGACTATATTTCGTGCCACTTCATTCTGTAATTCAAAAATATCAACAACTTCCCGATTATACTGCTCCGCCCAGAGGTGGCGGTCCGTAGAAGCCTCAATCAACTGGATATTGAGTAGTATTTGGTCTCCAATCTTCTGCCCGCTGCCTTCCACAAAATAACTTACATTGAGTTCTTCGGCTATTTCAGGAATTGTCTTATCTGAGTTTCTATATTTTTCCACCGAGGATCTGCTTATTACCCGCAGGTCTTTAACCTTTTGAAGGTTGTTCAGCGTTGACTCCATGAGACCATTCACAAAATACAGGTTCGAAGAATCGCTGCTCTCATTTTTAAATGGCAAGACGGCTATAGACTTATCACTCGACCTTGCTGCCGAATCTGATCCCCATTTTCCATTGAATATATCAAAGGAGTATGCAAGGATCGCAATTAGGAGTACAGTTGCAGCTAGTATGGACCATTTCACAATCGGATTTCCTTTTAGGATGCTAGCATTCGATCGCTCAATAGCACCAAGTTGATTATTGGAAACTGCATAAACTTCCATGGGTTTTGTGACGTTTTTCAATTTATGAACTCCCATCGATGACGTTAACAGGTCATCTTGATTTTTAACTTCGTCATACACCTTGTCGGAGATATAAACACTTCCCGTCTTGGCAAGTGATTCGATCCGGGCAGCAACATTTACGCCATCCCCGATAATCTCGTCATCTGTTACAATGGTATCCCCTGAATGTATCCCAATTCGAATTGGGATTTTAGGTTCCTCCCTAAAAGCAAGCTGCATTTCAATGCCACATTGCACAGCATCAATAGCACTTGAAAATGTACTCAATGTACCATCACCGTAATACTGCAGGATGCGTCCGTTATATTTTTTGGTGGTAGTATCAAAGACTTTTCTATGCCGATCTCGAAAAGCAATACCTTTCTTTTCATCCGTTTGCATGAGAGCAGTATATCCCTGAATATCAGTAAACATAATGGCAACCAACTTCCGTTGCCTGGTAGATGAGGCTGCCAGATTTTTATCATCCTCTCCTCTTCTACCTACCTCACCAGGTGGATATCCATAGTACTCTCTGAAGCATTTGATAAAATAGGAAGTGCTGCCAAAACCAACTTTGAAGGACACTTCTGAAACGGTCAGGGAGGTCTGTTTAATAATCTCCATACCCTTTTCTAACCGAACCTGGCGAATAAACTGACTCGCTGAAAGCTTAGTTTGTTGTTTGATCTTTCTGAGTAAGTTGGAACGGCTCGTATGCATTGCTACAGCTAGATCAGAAACACCGAATTGTTCATTGGAGACGTTCTCAAGGATGATTGATTCCGCCTGATCTACAAAATTTTCGGTGTTGAATGGAGTGTCTGACATAGTTTTTAGGT
This sequence comes from Cyclobacteriaceae bacterium, assembly GCA_965230065.1. Classification (GTDB taxonomy): domain Bacteria; phylum Bacteroidota; class Bacteroidia; order Cytophagales; family Cyclobacteriaceae. Next base: position 4,640,456 of record OZ245942.1, read on the forward strand.
AGTTCAAAAGTAGTAAAATTTATAACAATCCAACACTATTAAGATTTTCCATAGTACGATGAAGAATTCAGTTATTTGCTTCATAATTTATATCCCGGCTCCATAGTTTTTATGATTTCCGTAAACTTTATGGATTTGGCTGCATAGCTCATAGGTCTCACTTTCGCTCTTTCTTGACCTTTGTAAAAATTAATTAATCACCTAGAACATTAAAAAATTAAGATTATGAAAACGTTAAAGAACAGCTCCTTAAGAGGACTCATGAACCTTGTATTGGCGGTAATTTTTTTATCCGCTTGCAGCCATACCAATGGCCACGAGAAAAATGAATCAGGGATTGAAAAGCCTGAAATGAATATTCACACCGCGGTGCTAACCGGCAACCTGGAAGTAGTAAGACAACATATAAAGGCAGGTACCAACATTAATGAAAAAGAGCCAATGAGTGGGTCAACACCTTTAATCTCAGCTGCTACATTCGGTAAAACAGAGATTGCAGAAGCTTTAATTGAAGCTGGTGCAGACTTAACCATCTCAAATAATGACGGTACAACACCGCTTCATTCTGCAGCCTTCTTTTGTAGGGTAGAGATCGTACAGTTGCTGATTGATGTCAATGCTGATAAAACGCTTAGAAATAATTTTGGAGCCACTCCTAGGGAAACCGTTATGGGGCCATTTTCTGAGATGAAGCCAATCTATGAAATGATGCAGCAACAGCTAGCACCACTAGGCATGCAGCTGGATATGAAACAGCTCGAAAAGACCCGTCCTGTCATTGCTATGATGTTACAGTAATAACTCGCTAAATCAATTAATCTAATGACAATTGAAAGAAGAAACGATATTGACTCGCTGCGTGTTATTGCCATAGGACTGCTGCTAATCTATCATGTCGGAATCATTTTCCAGCCATGGGCCATGTTTGTAGGTTTTATCAGAAGTGATGAGCTAATGGAAAGTCTGTGGAAGCCCATGACCATGCTGAATGTCTGGCGGATTCCTTTCCTATTTTATGTTTCCGGTATGGGCGTTTATTTTGCTATACGTAAACGAACCTGGACAAAACTGTTGCTTGAGCGTTCTAAGCGAATTCTTATTCCCTTCGTCTTTGGCATAGTAGCCGTTGCTCCCTTACATTTTGTGGTTTTTCAGGAATATTACCATCTACCTTTAGGCTATTATGCACATCCGGCTCATTTGTGGTTCCTGGGAAATATATTCGTCTACGTACTGATACTTCTGCCACTCTTTTACTACCTGAAGAAAATAGAGGGTGGCAGGTTTAGGAAAGGTTTATCGATTTTCATGAGCAACCCAATCGGCCCTATATCTATATCAGTCTTTTTTATCCTTGAAACCGTGGTTGTCAAGCCACAGGTCTTTGAATTGTACGCTCAGACCTGGCATGGCTTCTTCCTTGGATTACTGGCTTTCTTTTTCGGCTTTCTTTTTGTGTATGGTGGCAAGACTTTCTGGCAGACCGTTCTGACATGGAGGTGGCTCTACCTGGGACTGGCAATGGCATTTTACATCATCCGCTTGTTGGTTTTCGAACTGAAGTCCCCCGGTTATCTCATGGCTGTCGAATCCAATTGCTGGATCTTCTCGATTTTCGGATTCGGGTACAAATACCTTAATAAGCCAAGTAATACTTTAAGCTATTTAAGCCAGGCTGCCTACCCGGTCTATATCATACATATGTTTGTATTGTATTCCGGGGCTATGGTCATTCTTCCATTAGATATACCGGTAATGCTAAAATTCATATCTATCACCGTGTTCACGATTATATTGAGCTACTTGATTTATGAATTCATCATCAGGAGGATAGGTTTCCTTCGGCCATTGTTCGGGTTAAAGTGGATTTTTAACAAATCTAGAGAAGTAAAAATTCCAGTGAAAACAATCGAATCCACCAGTTAAAAACAGACTATTTATTAGGCATTTAATTTCAAATTAAACTACAAAAATCTTCGTTTTAAAAAATTACCATTATGAAAAACCTATTAACAATTCTTTTATTTTCTTGCACGCTTGGTGCTTTTGCTCAAACTGATTCAACATTGGTTAAAGAAACTGAAGTTGATTATAAGTGGAGGGTAAGTTTACCCTATTTTGTTCCTGAAGGACTTATCGTGAGTTCCTGGGACGATCACACAAGTACACAACACTTAGAGCTTCATATAAAACGCAACCTGGATAATAAGAACATCATAGGAGTGAAGTTTGCCCACTTTCGATTGTTTCAGCCAATGGGAATCACATGGTGGGATGGTCTTTTGGATAAGATAGAATCAGAAAGTGAATACTATCCAGGACATGTGCGAACAACAGGAATAGGCATAACGTACCAACGTATGCTATGGAAAGGGTTATTTGCAACTGCTGAAGTTCTACCGCAATTTCAAACCTATTTGGATCTAGACGGTAATAAAATTGAAAAAGGTTTTAAACTTTATACTTCGTATCATCTTGGCTACCATATCTCCATTGGTAAGAAAAAACGATTTTTCATAGAACCACAGATTAATTGTATGCTATGGACGTCTGATAACAATGCTCCTGATGGATTTAAGCAGTTGGACGATAAATGGAGAAACTACTTTCTTCTTGAACCACAGATTTACTTAGGCTGGAATTTTTAAGCTATTGTCTGACAAGTCAGGGTTCACAATTCTTGGGTTGTCAGACTATAAGTACAAAACAACAAATAGCATGTCCAACAAAGGAAATGTAGTAATTATGATCGGCTAACCCAGAAATGATGGGAAGGAATCTAATTTTTCAAGCAGAATATCAAAGCTTGAAGCATAGTTTTTTTTGGTCTTCAAATTTCATAGCATCTGCAACATAGTTCATATGAGAACATGGCGAAGCTGGAGACCTTTGTAGCGGTTTAAAAATCGAATATATGAACAAAAATGAAAATAGTCTAACACGATCTCTTCCAACCAATCCATCGATAGCATTTGCCTATGTCATGGTTTTTTTGTCGGGCTGTGCCATGGGACTACATCCTCTGCCAAACACAGTTGAGGGACAATTAAAGGATGCAGTAGATCATGGCATGGATGGCATTATCGTCTGTGTCAATCGGCCAGGTGAAATCCAACTGTACGCAGCTGGGTGGAAAAACCGTGAGAACCAAATTCCTGCTGATCCAAATGCATTATTCAAAATCGCAAGTATCAGCAAGTTATATATTGCTGCCGCAGCTACCCTATTGATTTCTGAAGAAAAACTGTCATTGGATCAGACACTTGCCGAACTGATCCCTGAAGTTGAAGGCAAGATTGAATATGCCAATGAAATCACACTCAAAATGATGATCCAACATAGAAGTGGCCTACTGGATTATAGTTTTGAACCGGAGGTTGACGGAGAAATATTTGCCGATTACCTCTCATTTGCCGCAAGGATTTATGATAAACCTGCGGTTTTTGAGCCTAACAAAAAGTATCGGTACTCTAACAGCAACTATTTGTTAATCGGTGAAATCATGGACCGGACATTAGACTACTCCCATCATGCATACATCCGTGATGAGATATTAAAGCCACTTGGTTTGAATAATACCTACAATGTCCCGAGTGAGGTAGATATGCAAGAGGTGATGAGTGGTTACCTGAAAGGTTGGGAATCTGACGTAAAAGATTGGGAATTTCCTTTGCCTGGCGGATCCATGATTGCCACCGTGGAGGATGTGAGTATCTTTCTGAAGGCACTCGTTGATGGCACCTTATTCTCACCTGAAGAGCAGGCCATTTATACATCGGTTTATCCTTACGAACATACCGGTTGGTTACCCGGCTACACAAGCATCGCACGTTACCACAGCGAAATGGATGCCGTGGTAGTGCAGTTCGTAAGTACCAGTGGCAAAGAAATATATTGGCTCGAACTCAAAAGTGTCTATAAGCGCATTGTCCGAATCCTTGAAAAACAAGACTAATATCTGAACACATCAATCATGATTTTGAAGACCATTTATATCATACGATATTAGAGGATGGTTCATTCAGGCGGAATAATCAATAATCTCAAAACTTTAATCTTATGACCAACAAAACCAGAAACATCTTCAGAATCCTACTATTCACGGGAACCTCAATCTCTTTGTTCTTCGTGCCATGGTTGCTTGTAAAGGCATGGATTCTTCCCCTACCCGATTCGGTTCAAGAACAACTAGATGAGGCTATTGGTCATGGATTTGAAGGAATGATTGTCTATATAGACCAAGCCGGTCAACCGCCACAGCATCTCGCTGCTGGCTGGCACAATCGCGAAGCTAAGATACCTGCTAAACCTGACGCCTTGTTTAAAATTGCCAGCATTAGCAAGCTGTACGATGCAGTGGCAGTCACCAAATTGGTAAGTGATGGTCGGCTTTCTCTAGATAAGTCAATTGCCGATTATTTACCGGAACTCGTAGGAAGAATCGAAAATGCTGAGAAAATTACTTTGAGATTGATGATACAGCATAGAAGTGGCATTCCCAATTTTACAGACGCTCAAGGTTTTTGGGCTGCTCCAACAGAGACCTACGAAGAAAGCCTTGCATTGATTTTGGACAAGCCGGCCACCTTTGAACCTGATGATGACTATGAGTATTGTAATACGAATTACCTTTTAATCAATAAGATAATGGATGATGTACTGGGTTATGGCAACTTTCAATTCATTCAGAAAGAAATTCTGATACCACTGAAACTGAAGAATACATTTCCTTCTCTAAGTGCAGTGAATATAGAAGATCTGATGAGTGGCTATCATGTAGGATATCCCCATGATTTAAAGACAAACGATTATGGCATGCATGCCACAGCAGAAGACGTGAGTACTTTTCTAAGGGCATTGAACGATGGATCATTGTTTGAATCGGGAGAACAGGAAATATATGCTTCCATTTATGAGTACGAGCATTCAGGTTGGGTTCCAGGATACCAGAGTTTTGCAGAATATTATGAAGACATTGACACAGTTGTTATTGCGTTTTATAGCACAACCGATCCTGACCTCTACTATTGGAACTTGTCAGAAATCATTAATAATAGAATTGTCAAAATACTGAGAAAGAAGAAGAGCTCATAACAAATACTATCATCCATAAGCTTACTGAGCTATTTGCACAGGCTAGTGCGATGAGATACTTTTATAGATATTTGAAAAGGCCAGCTTACGGATGATAGTTAGGCGTTATATCCTCAGTTAAATTAAAAGGTTGTAATTTATCCCGTGCATTTTGAAAAGTCAGTTCAATTATGATACTTTGAGTTTTATTTTGGAGAATATCTACGTTGCTACCATTTGTGATGGAGCCTGAAAAAACCACCATACCGCCTCAAAAAACAAAGGTTTTTGAAAAAAATGAACGCTTCCCTCATGGCTCAGGCCAGCTAGTGAAAAGTGACTTTGAGGTATGGCAACGTTTCAAAAAAGGGGATAAAGCGGCTTTTATCTTTATTTATCAAAAATTTTTTCCTGTCCTTTACAGCTACGGCCATCAGTTTACCCGGGACGAAGACCTGATCAAAGATTGTATACACGATGTATTTGCCACCATCAACCATACACGCCAAAAACTTTCCGATACTGATAATATCAAACTTTACCTGTTCAAATCTTTCAGAAATCGTTTTTTGCATTATCAGAAAAAAGCCCGCAAAATGTTGTCAGAAGAATACCTGATGGATGGGTATCAATTTGAGTTTACGCTTTCCGTGGAACAAAAGATGATTAATTCTCAAATTGACCGTGAAAAGTTACAAAAACTCAACCAGGGGTTACAGCAACTCCCCCCCAGGCAAAAAGAGGTGATCTATTACCTTTTCTATGAAGAACTCAGCATAGATGCCATCAAAGAGCTGATGCATGTTACCAACCGTCGTACTGTTCAAAATATCGTGTACAGGGCTTTGGGTAATCTTAAAAATGTGATGCTCATGCTCATCCCCCCTCTTTTTTTATCAAATTTTTTCCCTTCTGATACTTTCTTAAAGATAGTAAGCCACTAAGTGCAAACAAATAAAAAGTGCCGGTCAGTGGTACAGGCGTCTCGCCTGTACAGGCAAGATGCTGGTGGCAGCGGCATCGGCCGTCCGACCCGCCGGTACCACAACCCGACAAGGCTTTTTTGTTCGTACTTTGACGAGTCGGAGTGCGGACTTCTCAGTTCGCATACCCTAAAATTAGACTTTGTTCGGTATTCACGGACAAGGATGTCCGTGCTCCGATGGGACAGACACCTGGTCTGTGAGGACACAGGCCTTGGGGGAGGTGATGCACACTTTTTATGCTTCCATTGTTTTCTCTGCCTTTTAGAAGCAAATAATTCTTTTTATTCCTGATGAGTTTTTCTCAAAAATTCAGTAATAATTATAAAAATCAACAAAAAATAAGATTGATTTATTGTTAATAATGTAATTCTTAAAAAATTTTCACTTCTCCCATATGTATTTCGGCAGGCTGCCTTCTTATCATAGTATAGCAACCTGAATTTTACATAAGAAATGTACGACTCTAACCGGAATATTGAAGACCTGCTGGCCGATGAAAATTTTATTATATGGGCCAGGCACCCGAACAAAGACCGTGATGCTTATTGGAAGTCGTGGCTGGAGGCGCACCCGGAGCGGAAAGCAGATGTTTTACTTGCTAAAGAGATTATTGCCCGTTTGCAGTTTACGCATACCTTGCCTTCTCAAGAGGCGTATGATGAAGTCTTACACCGTTTGTTAAAATCAGGTGAAAAACCTGCTAATCTACCCAAAAAAGAAATAACCTATCAGGCCCGTAAAGTAAATTATGGCTTAAAAGTAGCCGCTTCTTTCCTCTTGCTTGCACTGGCAACGGCCCTGCTGGCACGTATCTGGAATGAACCTCCGGCTCCCCCAAAAAGAACAGTAGCACCTACCTGGTCAACCAAGCAAAACCCAACCGGGCTCAAATCACAAATCCAACTGTCCGATGGTACGATGGTTTGGCTAAATGCAGAAAGCACACTAAAATATCCCAATCAATTTGATTCAGCGGGCCGGGAGGTATTTTTGGTAGGGGAAGCATTTTTTGATGTGGCAAGGGACGAAACAAAGCCCTTTACCGTGCATGCCGGTGGGTTAACTACTACTGCTTTAGGCACTTCGTTTAGTGTAACCTCGTATCCTAAGGAAGAGAACATCAGTGTGGCTCTGCTCACAGGAAAGGTGATTGTAAGGGAAGAAGAAGGCAAAGAACTGAACTCAATGGTGCTGGCTCCGGGCGAACAGGCAATTTACACAGAAAGTAAACATGAATTTTTCAGGACAATCTTTGATTATGATATATCGCTGGGCTGGAAAGACGGACTGCTGGCTTTTAAAGAAGCAGATTTTGCCCATATAAAAAGAAAGCTGGAGCGTTGGTACGGTGTACAAATTGAAATAAAAGGAGTACCCAGAAAATCATGGAAAATCAGTGGCACTTTTAAAAACCAAAGCCTGGAAAGGGTGCTGGATCGTTTGGCTTTTTCCAAAGAATTTACCTTCCGGATTTCGGATGATTACGTACTTATCAATTTTTTTAACCAAAAACCATCTTAGCCATGGCTGCAACCAACAACACTTCGTAAAAATGCCGGCCCCGCCCAAAGAGGGTGAAAGCCGGCAAATCACTGTATCTCCAAAAGCTATTCTGTTTGGCGACTTGGTAGCTATCGGAGACCCATTTGTCCATTAAATAATTAACAAACAAACACCTAAAGTTATGAAATTTAAAATTCTACAAGGCATCATCGCTATGTCAAAATTAGGAATTCGTGCATTTTTCATACTGTTGATAGGGTCAACTACCTTGTTGGCATCCAACGGAAAGGCACAAAAAGCAAAAAGTATCAGGGACGTGGTAGTAAATGTCAATTTCAAAGACGCTACCATGGCAGAAGCACTCCGGCAGATTGAGGAAGACACCCCATTCCGGTTTATGTACGATGTCAATGATATACAATCATCATTAAGGGTCAATTACAAAGCAAAAAACATCGCGTTGTACGATGTTTTAAGGGAACTTTCCCGAGAAGGCTCGTTGATGTTCAAGCAGACCAACCTTGATATTGATGTAAAAAAGGTTGTGCAGGCAGAAGAAAGCCAGGTGATTATCCAGTCACCTTTGCCACCCATCACTGTATCGGGAGTAGTTATTTCTGAGGAAGACCAATCAGGACTGCCCGGGGTAAATGTACTCATAAAGGGAACCACCACAGGTACCGTAACTGATGTGGACGGGGTTTACAGAATAGAAGTACCCAATGCTGAAACCGTACTGGTATTCAGCTCCATAGGTTATCTTTCCGAAGAAGTAGTCGTAGGCAACCGAACCGAAATAAACCTAACCATGTTACCCGACATTAAATCTTTGGAAGAAATTGTAGTAATAGGCTATGGTACGCAGAAGAAAAGTGACCTCACGGGCGCGGTATCTTCAGTAAAAGCGGAAGACCTTCAGGAAACACCCATCACATCTATTGACCAGGGCCTGGTGGGCAGGGCCTCCGGCGTCATGGTCACCCAAACTTCCGGCATGCCTGGTGCAGTGGCTTCCATTCGCATACGCGGATCCAGTTCGCTTCAGGGTGGCAACGAGCCTTTGTATGTAATAGATGGTTTCCCTATTTATAACGGCTCGGGTTATGGAAACACAGGAGGCAATGCCAGGCTGAGTGGGCTGTCTACCATCAACCCCAATGACATTGAATCCATTGAAGTATTAAAAGATGCTTCGGCCACAGCCATTTATGGCGCCAGGGCTGCCAACGGCGTAGTACTCATCACAACCAAAAGCGGTAAAGACGGTAAAGATCAGATTACCTTTGATGCCTATTATGGTGTGCAAAATGTAGTACAAACGATCGATGTGATGAACGCCCTGCAATATGGCGAGCTGGTAAACGAAGCCTATACCAATGATGGATTAGACCCGATCTACGATAATGCGAAAATGGAAGAACTTCGGGCTAACCCGCAGGGTACCGACTGGCAGGACCAGATTTTTCAGTCGGCTCCCATACAAAACTATCAGCTGACTTTCTCGGGAGGGGATAAGAAAACCAATTATTCGATTTCCGCTAATTACTTTAACCAGGAAGGTATAATTATTAATTCCGATTTTGACAGGTTTTCGGGAAGGATAAATATCTCACGGAAAATTAATGATAAATTTAAAGTGGGCACCAACCTGAATGTAAGCAGGACGGTTTCCAATGCCGTACAAACGGATGTAGGCGGTCAGTCAGGTGTGGTTTCCGCAGGCATGAAATTCAACCCTATTTTACCTATCTATGAAAATGAAGCACTGGGTGAGTATACCCCGGTGAACACGCCCGGGGTTATTACCCCAAACCCGGTGGCCACGGCGAAAGAACAAGTAAGGGAAAGCACAATGACCCGGCTGTTGGGCAATATCTATGGAGAGTGGGAATTACTGCCTAACCTCAAAGCCAAGGTATCGCTGGGTACCGACCTGGTAAACACAAAATTTGATACTTTTATTCCTTCCAATATTTTTGAGTCAGGAGGTGTGGCATCTGCCACTGTAAACGGAGGATATACCACCAACTGGCTGAATGAAAATACCCTGAGTTGGTTTAAGCAAATCAATGAGGACCACTCTATTAATCTATTAGGTGGGGTTACTTTTCAGCAGAACATCAATGAAGGAGTAACAGGGTCTTCCCAGGATTATGTGAACAATGTATTGGAAGAAAATGGCCTGGAAGCTGGTGCTGTTTATAACCAGCCTGCCTCTTCAAGCACTGAATGGAGCCTTATTTCTTACCTGGGCCGGATTAATTATAATATCAAAGAAAAGTATCTTTTCTCTGTAAACGGACGGGTGGACGGCTCTTCCCGCTTTGGAGCCAATAACAAGTATGCCTTCTTCCCTTCAGGGGCGGTGGCCTGGCGGTTGATTGAAGAAGATTTCATTCAAGACATGGGACTTTTTTCCAACCTGAAACTGAGGGCAAGTTATGGGGTTGTGGGTAACCAGGAGATTGGTCTTTACAGTTCTCTGCCCACTTTAACCAACACCACTTATACGCTGGGCAGGAGCCTGGTTACCGGTTTCTATCCCAATACCATTCCCAATCCTGACTTGAGATGGGAAAGAACCTCCCAGTTTGACATTGGGCTGGATTTTGGCTTCTGGCAAGAGCGGCTGAGGTTTACCGCAGACTACTATCTCAAAACAACCACTGATTTAATCTATGATGTGGCCGTACCTTATGTTTCCGGTTTTGCTTCTTCCCTTCAAAATATTGGTAGTATCCAAAACCAGGGCGTTGAACTGTCCATAGAGAGCGATATCTTTGATGCTGGCGATTTTAAGTGGATTTCCAGTTTTAATATTTCATTCAACAGAAATAAAGTACTTGAGCTGGGAGGAGAAGACTATAAAGATGTAGGCGGTGGCGATGGCCACTTAAAAACCGGGGCAGTGCATCGCCTGATAGTAGGCGAACCTATTGGGTTGTTTTACGGGTATGTTTTTGATGGCATATTTCAAGACCAGCCTGAATTGGATGCGGGCCCGAATGGCCCCACCAACTGGATGGGTGGCAGGCGTTACCAGGATATAAGTGGTCCTGAGGGTGTACCGGATGGTATAGTAAACGCAACCTATGATAGGACAATAATTGGCGACCCCAACCCTGACTTTTATGGAGGTTTTACCAACACGGTATCTTACAGGGGCTTTGAATTAAACCTCTTCCTGCAATATTCCTATGGCAATGATATTTTTAACTACAATGCACTTGAACTGGAATTGCCATCAGGAGGACAGAATGTGTATGCTGACCTGGTAAACCGGTGGACCCCCGAGAACCCAAGCAATGAGTATCCGGTAGCCACCACCAACCGTTCCGCTGTTTTTAGCGATGCGTATATTGAAGACGGTTCCTATCTGAAGGTTAAAACCCTCACCCTGGGCTATTCATTTCCTGGCCTGAACTCACAAAAAATAAGCGGTTTAAAAGTTTATGTAACAGGGCAAAACCTGCTCACCTTCACCGATTATCCTGGGTATGACCCGGAAGTGAGTTTTCGCGGAGCCACCAACCTTGAATTAGGCGAAGATTTTGGAGGCTATCCGCAGGCCAGGACTTTTATGGTAGGCGTTAAGATGAACATTCAATAACAAAAAATTTTAATCAGATGAAAAAGATATATTCATTAATCATACTATTTATCAGCAGCGGCTGGCTGGTATCCTGTTCAGATTTCTTAGAGGAAAATCCTAAAGACCGCTATGTGATTGATAACTTTTATAGCAGCCAAACAGATGCTGAAGCGGCCGTAACCGCCGTATACGAACAGCTGTATAGCATTTATGAAAGGCACATGTATTTGCTGTGCGAACTGCCCACAGACGTAGAAAAGAACGGCTTGGGCATGCCTAACCAATACCTGCAAAACCTGGAATTTTTAAGGCATACATCTGAAAATCAGTTTACCAGGGAGATGTGGCAAAGGAATTATTCCGGCATTTCACGGGCCAATACTGCCATCCTGAATATTCCTGGTATCAACATGGACGAAACCGTAAAAAACCGACTGGTGGGCGAAGCCAAATTTTTGCGGGCCTTGTATTATTTCAACCTCGTACGGTTTTATGGGGACGTACCTTTGATATTAAAACTGGAGAGTGCTGAAGATGCCATGGGACCACGCATCCCGGCTGCTCAAATTTATGAGCAGATTATACAGGATTTAATGGACGCGGAAAATACCCTGCCAACTTCCTATGGCGATAAAGACATTGGTCGAGCTACACTAGGAGCAGCAAAAATTTTGCTGGGCAAAGTATACCTTACCATGCACGAATACCAGAAATCAGTAGATAAACTAGCCGAAGTTGTAGAAAATGAAGGCACTTATGGTTATGGACTTCACGAAAACTATGCAGATAACTGGAAAGTAGCAACAGAGAATGACATAGAGATGGTTTTTTCCATTGAATTTATGGACCCTCCGGGAAATGGAAACTCTGCCATGGTATTGCAAGGGCCAAAATATTCCCTGCCCGGTGGTTTTGCCGTGTTGGGGCTTTCCAACGGAAATGAGGCCGATATTCCCACAGAAGAGTTATATGATCAGTTTTCAGATGACGATGAGCGTAAAGCTGCTACCTTTACTACTGATTTTGTCAGCCTAATTGATGGTTCTGTGCATACCTCCTCCATTCCTATTTTTACCAAATATTTTGAACAGGGAGAAAGCATTGCTGCTAATAGTGATAACAATATGCACATCATCCGGTATGCCGATGCTCTGCTGATGTATGCCGAAGCACTCAATGAAGTAGGGCAAACAGACAAAGCCCTCACTTACCTGAACAGGGTAAGGGAACGGGCTTTTAACTCTACTGAACAAAATTATTCTGGCTTGTCCCAGGAAGAGTTTAGAACAGCGGTATGGCATGAGCGTTGGATAGAACTGGCCCAGGAAGGCCACCGGTGGTTTGACCTGGTGCGCACGGGCCGGTTTGTGCAAAGGATGAAAGACCATGCTGCCTATGAAGCATCCGTAGCCGAAAGTAATAAGGTAGAAATTGCCCAGAATGTGAAGGATTATATGGTGCTTATGCCCATTCCACAAAGAGAAGCGGATTTAAATGCCGAACTTCAGCAGAATCTGGGGTATTAATGTTTCATTGAAATCAACAAAAACCAGGAAAGTCCTATCTTACGGACTTTCCTTTTTTCTATAAATCTGAATACATGCTTATTTCCAATACATCAGTTTTTAATTTTTATGTCCTGTTATTTGTGGTATGTTTTCAGCCTAAGGTTGCTGCTCAAAATACAAAAAAAGACCTTCCCAATATTGTCCTCATCTATGCAGATGACCTGGGATATGGCGATCTGGGAACCTATGGAGCTATTCAGTATCAAACACCCAATTTAGACAAACTTGCATCGGAAGGGATGCGGTACACAACTTTTGAAGTTGCTCAGGCGGTTTGCTCTGCCTCCCGCGCAGCCATTCTCACAGGTTGTTATGCCAACCGGGTAGGCATCAGAGGTGCGCTAAACCCACATGCAAAGATCGGCCTGAACCCGGAAGAAGAAACCATCGCCGAATTGGTAAAACGAGCCGGAGATTACAAAACAGCCCTCTATGGTAAATGGCATTTGGGACATCTGCAACCCTTCCTTCCCTTGCAGCAAGGCTTTGATGATTATGTAGGCGTGCCTTATTCCAACGACATGTGGAAATGGACGTATGATATGCAGCTGGCAACGGAAGCAACCCATGCGCGCAAGGCCAGCTATCCCGAATTGCCTCTGATGGCCGGGGATACCATACTGAAAACCATTGAAGACCTGGAGGATCAGGCGGAACTCACTACCATTTATACCGAAAGGGCTGTTAATTTTATTAACGAGAACAAAGATCATCCTTTTCTCTTATGTGTACCTCACTCCATGCCGCACGTGCCTTTGGCCGTATCCGACAAGTTCAAAGGAAAAAGTGAACAGGGGATGTATGGGGATGTGATCATGGAGATAGACTGGTCAGTGGGAGAAATCATGAAGGCACTTGCTCAACATGGATTAACCGATAATACGCTGGTGATTTTCACCTCCGACAACGGTCCCTGGCTCAACTTTGGAGACCATGCCGGTTCCACAGGGGGCCTGCGGGAAGGAAAGGGAACGAGTTTTGAAGGGGGACAACGGGTGCCTTGTATTATGAAATGGCCTGCACAAATTCCGGCTGGTACGGTTTGTAACCAACTGGCTTCTACCATCGATTTTTTGCCTACCTTTGCCGAAATGCTAGGCGTGGCATTGCCCGAAAAGAAAATCGACGGGGTCAGTATTTTGTCCCTGATGCGTGGTGAACCCGGTGCAAAGCCCCGTGAAATATTCTATTATTATTACCAGGGTAGCGCATTGGAAGCGGTCAGGAAAGGCCAATGGAAACTGGTTTTTCCGCATACACACCGTACCTATGAGGGTTTTGTCCCCGGCAAAGGAGGCATAAATGGAGAAATCGGGCAGGTGAAAACAGAACTCGCCCTATATGACTTGCGTCGCGACCCGGGCGAACGCTACGATGTGCAGGCCGCCTATCCGGAAATAGTAAAAGAATTGCAGCAAATTGCAGAAGAAGCCCGGGACGATTTAGGAGATGACCTGCTTACCATCAAAGGAAAAAATGTAAGGGAACCAGGAAGAATCAATGACTAACAAACTATGAATTTACGTAACTATTATGATTTCGAGGTCGCTTTTTTTTAGGCTCTCCATTCAGATAAAGAAGAAAAGATCATGATATGGGTTTAAATTCCACTAAGTATTTAATTTAGATAGTAGCATGAAACAGATATTCACCATCTTACTTTTTTGCGTTGTTGGATTATTGGCCAGTATTCAAAAAGACAATGATCATGATGCTTTTCTCGAAGATTTCAGTATGGCTAATTCCAAGTACTTTAAATATAGTTCTACAGGGAACAAGGCCGATTTTAAATGGAAAGCAGGTGTAGACTCCCCAACAGAACCAGGAACGAAAATCCTCTCCTTTAAAATAGACCCTGAAGATGCTGCAGGGGCAGGGCGGGGGCCTGAAATTATTTCAAACAATTTTACCCATTACGGCGCTTATGCCACGCGTGTTAAAGTGCCCGATGTCAGTGATATTCAACCAAACGTTGGTGCGGTAGTTGGTTATTTTACGTATTATGTTGATAGTCTGGCCGGGCTGAGTGAAATAGATTTTGAATGGCTCATTGCAGATCCTGAAATCATCTATGTTGGTACCTGGACAGGGCAAAGTGGCGCACTTAAAAGAATTGGACGGACTATAAATATGGCAAAGGGAATTATTTATAGCACTACCTACAGGGTAGGGCATAACGGCATTAGACAGCCGCTAACTGGCCTTCAAAACCAGCCTGAAACCATTCCGGCCATTGAAGGTTTCGATGCTTCTTCACAATTTTATACCTACGGGTTTGACTGGCATCCTGACCGCCTCCGTTGGTGGATGCTTCATCCTGTAAGTGCTGATACCATCGTTTTGTGGGATTATCAGGGATCACTGATAGGAATACCTCAAAACCCTTCCCGCTACAGGATGAATTTTTGGCATACCAATGATTGGGCTGTGGAATCAAATCCTAATTCCATCGAAAAGCCACTACATCCTTATGAACTGGAGATTGACTGGATGTCTTATGATCCCATAAAAAAGTAACTCGTTCAAATTAGAATTTCGGGTAAATATACAAACTGGTATGCCATTCCTTGCTAAATATCTTTTCGAAGCCTGGTTTTATAATTGGCTTCCTTTTTTTCTATATATTTGACTGATTTTCAATGATCATCTCTCAGAAAATGATTTCTTAACCAATTAAAAATAAATCATGCGATTTAATTACTCTTTCCTTGTATTACTTTCATTTTTTGTATTCGCTGCCACGGGCTGTAGCCAGCAGGAAAAAGCAGAGGCTACTTCAGATGGCCCGCCCAACATCCTCTTTATCATGAGCGATGACCATGCTTACCAGGCCATCAGTGCTTATGGGCATGGATTGAATGAAACACCCAATATCGACCGGATCGCCCAGGAAGGCGCTTTGTTTACCCGGGCTACCGTTACCAACTCAATCTGTGCGCCCAGCCGGGCCGTACTGCTTACGGGAAAGCATAGTTTTATTAATGGAAAAGTGGACAACGTGCAGCCTTTCAACTGGGACCAGGACAACTTCCCCAAGCTGCTCCAGTCCAATGGTTACCAAACGGCTTTGGTTGGTAAAATCCACCTGGACGGTCTGCCACAAGGTTTTGATTATTCCATGGTACTGCCCGGACAAGGCCATTATTACAATCCTGATTTTCTGGTAAATGGGGAAAAGAAAAGGTTTGAAGGATATGTAACCGATATCACTACCGAATATACCCTGAAATGGCTTGACGAAATGCGTGACAAAGACAAGCCTTTTTGCCTGCTATATCACCAAAAAGCACCCCACCGTAACTGGAAACCAGGGCCCAAATATTTGACCCTTTATGATGATAAAACCTTTGACCCGCCTTCAAATTATTT
The DNA here is from genome assembly GCA_965230065.1 of Cyclobacteriaceae bacterium. GTDB lineage: Bacteria > Bacteroidota > Bacteroidia > Cytophagales > Cyclobacteriaceae. The sequence continues at coordinate 4,656,547 of OZ245942.1, forward strand.
TGATGACCTTACGAATTATGAAGGCCGGGGCACCGCTGCCAAAGAGCAGGAAATGGAAATTGACGGACATGCCCGTTGGGGACACGATTTCAAAATGGTGGTAGACCCGCATGGGGACAGCACCGGATTTGACAGGGAACTGGCCCGTTTTACGCCTGAACAACTAGAACAATGGAATGCTGCCTATGGTCCAAAAAACCAGGCTTTCAAAGATACTTATTCTACAGGTGAAGAGCTGGCTTTTGAAAAAGGTAATCCCAAACACAAAGATGTAGCCCTGTGGAAGTTTAATCGATACATCAAAGATTACCTGCGTACTATCAAATCAGTTGATGATGGGGTAGGAGAGGTACTGGATTACCTGGAAGCCAATGGCCTGGCCGAAAATACCATCGTTGTTTACACCTCTGACCAGGGCTTTTATCTGGGGGAGCACGGTTGGTTTGACAAGCGGTTTATGTACGAACAATCTTTCCGCACGCCTTTGCTGGTGCGTTACCCTAAAGAAATTAAGTCTGGTACCAAGATTAACAAGCTGGTACAAAACCTGGATTTTGCCCCCACTTTGCTGGACTACGCCGGAGTGGAAATTCCACAGGAAATGCAGGGCGAATCTTTTAGAAAACTGGTAGGTGGCGAAACCGATGAGTGGCGGGATGCCGTGTATTATACCTATTACGAATACCCATCAGTACATATGGTGAAACGGCACTATGGTGTTGCCTCAGAGCGTTACAAACTCATCCATTTTTATTATGACATTGACGAGTGGGAATTGTACGATTTGGAAAAAGACCCCAATGAAATGAATTCGGTATATGGTGACCCTGAATATGCTGAAGTGCAGGAAATGATGCACCAAAAATTGGAAGAACTTCGCGGTTTTTATGGCGATAGCGATGCCAATGACAAAAAATTCCTGGATGCTTATCTGGAGGCAAGAAATAAGTGATAGAACAATTAAGCTGAGATAAAACAAATATCCTCAATGATTTCATAAAGATTCAGAAAGCTGCCTTATGTAAAGATAGGGCAGCTTTTTTATTAGCATAAAAACAACAGGTTTCTTGACTTAATTGAAATTTATACTAATATTAAGCACTACTCTTATTTTTCAATGATTCAGAAATAATGCCTGGAAGCCCAAAACAAATTATTTCAGCCTGTCAGCCAGCTAATAATATTGCATTAAATCATGCTGGGATTAAGGCAGCTCCTGAAGCCGGGTTATACGAAAAAAAAGACCGGGAAATCTGGGATGATTTCAAAAAAGGAAATGAATCGGCCTTTATTTTTATTTATGAAAAATATTTTAAACCACTCTTCAACTATGGGTTGAATTTTACAAAAGACCGGGAGTTGGCATTAGACTGCCTCCAGGATATGTTTATTGAGTTAAGGGAAAAGCGAAGCGCCATTACGGATACGGATGCCATCAAGCCTATGTTATTCAAGATTTTTCGGCGGAAACTCAATCACTATCTAAAGCAGCAATCCAAATATAAACCAACCCAATCGGATGCTTCCCATCATAAGTTTGGCTTTACCCTATCGGCAGAGCAGCACATCATCAATCGTCAGATTAATGATGAACAAATTGAATTATTGAACCGTGCTATTCTTTCCCTCACCATTACCGAACGGGAAGCTATTTTTCATTATTATTTTGAAAACCATTCTTACCAGCAAATAGCCGACATCATGGGCTACACCCAGGTGAAAACCGCCCGCAGCCTGGTATACAAGGCCATTGCCTCCCTTAAAAGAATCATGGAACCAGAACAAAAGCATCTGTTTTTACTATTTTTCTGAAAAGTATCTGAAACGGAACTTAGTTCCGTGTCATAGTAAAGCTTCGGACTTTAGCTCGGTAATTCTATGCTTAATCCTAGTGGAGGTAACTTCCTCTCTCAGTCCCAGCGGGGTTATTAGAGAGAGAACCCCGCGTTACCATCTCCTATCGGGGGGCGTTCCACGCGGGGTCGCTTGCAGTAGACCTCGCTGGTGCTAAGGAATTTTACCGAAGTTTTATGATAGATAACAATTAACGATATTTCTACAATAAGCGTATTTCATTACAACTTATTCATTATTTATATAAAATATTTGCCCCATTTATAAAAATCATATCCACTTCAAATTTTTTTAAGGTTGTTCCCCTTTTTTGCGCCATCTATAAGTAGAAGCGCAGGAAATGAACAAAAAAGACTATAAACATTACCAGATAGAAGACTTTCTTACCGATGATGAGTTCAAGCGGTGGGTATTGGAACGCGATAAATCGCTAAACCAGTTTTGGGAAAAGTGGATAGAAGCACATCCTGAAAAAAAAGCGAGCGTTTACAAAGCCCGGGAAATTTTGCAAAGACTTAGTTTTACTCACCACACCATTGATGACTGCGAACAGGAAAAGGTGTTGGAACAAGTGCTGCAAGGACAAAAATCTTCCCGGTTTGAAGCCTCTGTGAATGCTGCCCCCAACAAGCCTGTTGCTCTGATAACTTCAAAATGGTGGCTAAAGGTAGCCGCTTCCCTGCTGTTGTTAGGCTGTATTTTCATTTTAGAAAGGTTAGCTACCCAAGACCCGAAGCCTGCAGAGCAAGTAGCTAAAGTAAAGAACATCACCCGCTCCCTGCCCAAAGGACAGAAGCTCACAATGATGCTGCCCGACGGTTCGAGGGTACACCTGAACGCCGAAAGCTCTATTACCTACCCAGAAAAGTTTGGGGATAATACCCGAACAGTTACCCTCACTGGTGAAGCTTATTTTGATGTGGTGAAGAACAAAGAAAAGCCTTTTATTGTGCATACGGGCCAGGTGGAAGCTATTGTGCTGGGTACCTCTTTCAATGTGAATGCATTTCCGGAACAGGATGAAATAGCTGTTTCACTGGTAACTGGTAAAGTAAAGGTATTGCCAAAGTCAGACGGTCAGCACAGTGTAAAGGAAGTTGTCCTAATAAAAGGAGAAAAAGTTACAATTGATAAAGCTACTTCCCAAATGGTGAAATCATCTTTTGATATAGAAACCGAAGTGGGCTGGAAAGACGGTGTACTGGTATTTGCTGAAGATGACTACAAAATGGTAATGGACAAACTTGAGCGCTGGTACGGGGTAGCTTTTGAGGCCTACAACCAGCCCGGTGAAAAATGGAAAATCAAAGGCAGGTTTGATAACCTAAGCCTGGAAGAAGTGCTGGAGAATTTGAAATATACCCACAAAATCAATTATAAAATAGAGAAGAAAACCGTCTACCTAAATTTCTAGAATATGCGACGCTGTAAAGAAAAAAGCCGGAACACTTTTTATGATTCCGGCTAACATAAACTTCATTGTTTCCATTGGCAGAACGGCCATTCTGCCAAATACTCATAAAGTTTACATGATTGTTTTACTAAACACCTAAAGTTATGAAAAAACCATTACTAAGGCTACTTATGCTTAGCTCAAAATTTATCCTGTACGGAACATTCGCCCAATGCCTTTTATGGGGCGTGTTGCTGGCACACGAGGGTGGTGCACAGGGCAATGAAAAGGTAGAAAGCGTGAGGGAAGCTGTAATTTCCCTCTCTTTGCCCAATGCCAGTGTAGAAGAGGTATTCTCAGCCATTGAGCAAAAAACCAATTACCAGTTTTTTTACGACAAACAATTTATCGATCCTGCCTTGCGGGTAAATATTCGCGCCAGAAAGGAGAAAGTAAGTGAAGTGCTGTTAACATTATCACGGGAAGCCAAATTGAAATTTAAGCAGGTGAACCAGGTCATAAATGTTTCGCTTATCGAGAAACAGCAAAAGCCAGAAGAGGAAAACCTGGAAGTTGTTTTACAGGTCATCACGGTTTCAGGAAAAATAACTTCTGAAGAAGACGGGGAAGGGCTGCCCGGTGTGAACGTGCTGATAAAAGGAACCAACACAGGTACAGTTACTGATATAGAGGGTAACTATAAAGTGGAAGTGCCCGGTTCTGATGCTGTTTTGGTATTTAGCTCAATTGGTTACCTCACCCAAGAAATTGAAGTAGGGAACCAAACCGTAATTAACCTCACACTGGCTCCCGATATTAAGTCTTTGGCAGAGATTGTAGTTGTAGGATATTCCACAAAAAAAGCCGGCGAACTGACGGGCGCAATTTCAACGGTCGGGGCTGAAGACATAAAGGATATGGTGGCCGTTAACGCTGCAGATGCATTAAAAGGAACCACATCGGGAGTTAATATCATAGATGCGAGTACACCCGGGGGAGATCCAATTATCCGGGTACGAGGACTGGGAACTATGAATAACAATGACCCGCTATGGATTGTGGATGGAGTTCCAAATTCCAGAGTAAACCCTGAAAACATCGAGTCAATTTCCATATTGAAAGATGCTGCGGCGCAGGCAATTTATGGCGCCAGGGCTGCAAATGGTGTTATCCTGGTTACTACAAAGTCAGGCAAAAAAAATCAGTCCCTGCAGGTAAATGTCAATATCAAACAGGGTATTACACAAAATACCAACGAATTTGACTTATTGAATACAGCCGAGTATGGTGAGCTTTTGTGGCTGGAAGCTACCAACGAGAATGGGGGTACACTTCCCTCAGATTATAGCCACCCACAGTACGGAAGCGGACCGCAGCCCGTGATTCCGAACTACATCTGGCCTGCTGGTGCAAATGATGCAGATCCTTCAACGTATGATCCCAGGAGTAATATCATTATGGAGGCAAACAAACAAGGTACGGACTGGCTGGATGAAGCCAGTGGCAATGGTACGTACAGCGAAGTTTCTGTAGGCCTGAACGGTGGTAGCGAGAACACAAATTATGCGTTCCAGGTTGGGTATTTAAAAGAAGACGGAATACTAAAACATACTTCTTATGAACGGTATAATCTGCGTGCAAATGTTACTACAAATCCCACGAAATGGCTGGAAATCGGTGAGCGGGTAGCTCTTACCTACAGCCAGGATAATGGTGATCAATCAAATAATGCAGAGGGATCGGTTTTTGGATGGATATATCGCATGCAACCCATAGTGCCAGTATACGATATTATGGGAAATTACGGAGGAACCCGGGCAACTGCGACAGGAAATGCCCGCAACCCTCTTTTTAGATTGGACAAAAATCAGTGGGATCAGACGCAGTTCATGCGGGCTACAGGCAACGTCTATGCAAAAGCTGATATTCTGGATGGTTTATCATTTCAAACCCTTTTTGGTTTCAATTACAACACTGAGTTTTCAAAAGACCTCACCTACATTGAGTGGGCTGCGGCAGAAAGAGAGAACATTAATTCCTATAGTGAAGAAAATGACCATACCATTCAGTGGAATTGGTCCAATACACTGCAGTACTCCAATTCCTTCGGGTCGCATGATATCACTGCACTCGTCGGAACGGAAGCCATAGAAAATAATAATAGGACAAATTCTGCAGGTAGACAGGGGTACTTTTTGTCTAATCCTGATTTTTTTCAATTAGATGCAGGAACGGAAAACCAAACCAACAGCGGAAATTTAAGTGAATGGGCTTTGTATTCTTTGTTTGGCAGACTGAACTACCAGTTTGATAACAGATACCTGTTGGAGGCAGTTGTGAGAAGAGATGCTTCATCGCGTTTTGGCACCAATAATAACGCAGGTATATTTCCAGCCGTTTCTGTTGGCTGGAGAATTTCAGAAGAGAGTTTTATGGCCTTTTCCGACGGTTGGCTAAATCAGCTTAAAATAAGGGCAGGATATGGTGTTACGGGTAATGACCGAATTGGTAACTACAATTCCTATACCACCTATCGTTCGGAATTAGGGGGTAGTGCCTGGGGTAGGACCGGTGCCGATATTGGATCATACTATCCTATCGCCGGCGGAAATGAAACGGACGGTGCCGTAGGCTTTCGGCGAAATACCATCGGAAACGCTTTTGTTGAGTGGGAGAGTACCACCACCACCAATTTTGGATTTGATATGACTTTCTTTGACAAGTTTGATGTTATGCTTGACATTTGGCAGCGCAATACAGAAGATATGCTATATCAGCAGCAGATTCCTGCAGTGGCAGGACGTGCAGACCCACCTTCAATTAACGTTGGTGAAATGAAAAATAAAGGTTTCGACCTTGAATTGGGATATAATGGTACTGCACTGGGAGGTGAATTGATGTATACGATTGGTTTGAATGTTTCCCGATACAAAAACGAGTTGGTAAACCTTTCCGGGAATGATAACGAGTTCTTGTCGGGAGGCACTATCAGGGGGCAGGATTTTACAAGAGCGGAAAAAGGTTCTGAATTTCCTTCCTTCTTCGGATATACCATCGATGGAATTTTCCAGAGCCAGGAAGAAGCTGATGACCATCCAGTGGTTACGGAGGAACCCTCTTATAATAAGGAAGGTGTATTCAAGATCAGCGATGTGAATGGTGATGGTCAAATAGATGCAGATGATCGTGGTTTCATTGGTTCTCCGCATCCGGATTTCACAACCGGGTTTATCCTGAATGTAAGTTATAAGGGCTTCAACCTGTACACAAACTTATATGCAAGTGTGGGAAATGAAGTTGCGAATGCCATCAATCACATGATTGATTTTAACAAATTTCAGGGGAATAGAAGTACCAAAAGGTTGTATGAGTCCTACGGCAGTCCATATCTAAGCGATAATTCTCAAGCTGCAATGCCAATGGCGCGAATTAATGACGCAAGAGACCAGCTGCCGAGTACATACTTCATTGAAGATGGTTCATATTTGCGCATGCAAAATTTGCGTCTCGCATACGATTTTAAAAGGTTGTTTTCCAACAAGAATCTGTTTCGTAATCTAACTGTTTACTTCCATTCAACGAATCTGTTCACCATTACCCAATATAGTGGACTTGATCCTGAAATAGGTGCTTCGGGTATGAACACGGGTGTTGATAAGGGAGGTTGGCCAACACCGAGAAGATTCCTTTTCGGTTTACAATTCGGCCTATAGTAAAGAACTACAGATTAACAAAAAAATGAAACTAACAATGAAACGACTAAATATATTAAAAATCGCATTTTTCATCTTATGTGTAATTCCATTTTCATGTAATGAAGAAAAGTTTCTGGACAAGCAACCTCCCGGTACTGCGGCAGGTGATGCCATGGCGTCACCGGAAGGTGTGGAAGCCCTGCTGATTGGAGCCTATGACATGCTTACCGGTGATTGGAATGGGTTTGGGTCGTGTATGGCCACAGACTGGGTGTATGGTGATTGTTATTCGGATAATGCCTATAAAGGGTCTTCTGCCGGGGATCAGCCCTGGTTCAATGAGTTGGAGCGCTACTCCACTCCACCTGTTGGCCAATATATGGAAGATCGATGGCGTGACTGCTATAATGGCGTTACACGTGCCAATGACGTATTGACATTTCTATGGCAAACACCCTCAATTGCAACAGATCGCGCGATTGAGATTGAGGCAGAAGCCAAATTTCTTCGTGCCTGGTACCATTTTAAGGCAACCAAAATATGGGAGAATATTCCAGTTATATTGACTGAAGAAGAATCCGGTATGACTCCTGAGCAAGTGCCCAACGCCAGCCCTGGTTGGGATGAAATTGAAGCCGATCTGCAGTTTGCAATTGATAACCTCGATATCACACCTCCAAAGGGAGAGGTTGGCCGTCCGGATAAATGGGCAGCAATGGCAGTAAAAGCACATGTTCACCTTTTTCAAAATGAGTTTAACGAAGCAAAACCGCTGTTAGATGATATCATCGCGAACGGCGGATTTAGTTTGGCACCTGATTATAATGACAATTACCACTCAGAAACTGAAAACAATGTGGAATCCATATTTGAGATTCAAATTTCCACTACAGCTGCTGATGCCGGTGCCTTAAATGCGAACCAGCTGGGTATTGCTTTGCCGTCCTTATGGCGTGCAGCTCCGGGCGGAGTGGGGCGATCTGCGTGGGGTTTTTATCAGCCATCACAAGACCTCTTCGAAGCGTTTCAAACAACTCCTGAGGGATTGCCTGTCCTGGATAAGGCAGGCCGCGACCCGCTTGAGAACGACATGGGATTGACAAGTGCGGATGAATTTATTCAAACTGATCATGAACTAGATCCACGGGTTGACTGGACCATTGCCAGGCGTGGGATTCCTGCAAACTTGTGGGGTATTTTCGAAGGAGCACAGCAGATAAGAGAGCAGTCCAACGGAGGTCCTTACCATACCCTGAAGTATATGCATTGGAACGATGGCGAATTAGAAACTGCAAGAGGTACAAATACACGTAATTTCCGGGCATATCGATATAGTCATGTCCTGTTATGGAGGGCTGAGGTTGCCGTTGAGGAAAATGATCTTGATTATGCCAGGGAGTTGGTTAATATGATTCGAAACCGGACCAAGAATTCGCAGTTCGTGATGGGAAGGGTTACAGATTATACACTGGATACACAACCGGATCCCGCTGATATTGACTACACTCAATATGCTGCAAATTATGTGATTTCCGAGTATCCTGCGGATGCAGCAGCCTTTCAAACGCAGGAAGAAGCCCGCAAGGCAGTTCGGGTGGAATCCAGGCTTGAATTTGCTACCGAAGGCCATCGTTTCTTTGACCTAAGACGCTGGGGAATTGACAATGAGGTGCTGAATAACTACATCGAGGCCGACGTTCAATTTAGAACATTCCTGCAAGGGGCGGCTTATGATCAAAATCAAGATGATTATTTCCCATTACCTCAGACGCAATTAGATCTGCAACCTGATGTTTTGGCGCAGGACCCAGCTTACTAAGAAAATAGAATTTTGAAAAGTTACATCAACTAAATTTTAAAAAAGAGACTACAGGATTCATAACTGTAGTCTCTTTAAAGTTTATAGATGCCACCTGCCCCATCATTGTTTGGTACTTCTTGTTATTTGATGAGCATGCTAAAAATAAATCATGGGTATCAATTTCTCCTATACCGATGAGTGGAATTCAAACGTTTGAATTTTAATAACTTTGGGGAGTTTAGTATATAGCAGTATAGAATTGCTTAATACTTTACTTCTCAAAATATGAACCGAAGAAACCACTTAAAAAACCTTGCCTTAACCGCTGGCAGCCTTGCGTTCTTACCAAATACATTGGCAAAAGCTTTCACCCATCTTGCCAAAGCCAAAACCATCCTACTGGCCTCCGACTGGCAGTATTGGAACATTGGCGATATGACGCACACTACGGGCATTCTGCATTTGCTCAATCTTTACCTGCCCGATACGCAGATCATCCTCTGGCCCCGGCGGGAAGAAAGTCGACAGCAAGACCGCATGTTGATGCAAAATTTCCCTGACCTGAAAATAGTATACGGTGCCATCGATAAGGACGGCAACATGAACAGCGAACCCGTGTTACAAGCCGCCGATCAAGCTGAATTTCTGTTGCATAGTTCAGGCTCTGGATTATCAGGAGCCAAACAAGTAGTTTGGTGGAAAGAAAATGTGAAGAAGCCTTATGGTTTTTACGGGGTTTCGGTGGTGTCTACCAACCATATGTACCGCGAACTCATCAGCAATGCTACCTTTATCTTCACCCGCGAAACCCAGTCGCTGATAGATATGAAAGAGGCCAACATTAAATGCAAAACAATGGAATTTGCACCCGACTCAACTTTTGCATCTCATGTGCTGGATGAAAAAAAAGCAATCCCTTATTTGCAAGCGAATGGCTTGGAATACAAGAAGTTCATTTGTGTGATTCCCCGCCTTCGGGTTACCCCTTACTTTGAGTTTACAAGCAGAACCTACACCGAGGAGCGGAAAAAGGAAATCACCGAGCTGAACAATGCCAAAAAAGAAGAAGACCACGCCAAAGCGCGGGAGGCTATCATCACCTGGGTGCGGCAAACCGGCAACCCTGTACTAGTATGCCCCGAAATGGTGTACCAGATAGGCATCATGGATGAACTCCTCATCAACCCATTACCCGAAGATGTAAAAAACAAAGTAATAAAACGCGATACCTACTGGCTGCCCGATGAAGCCTCTACCATTTATAAAAATGCCACAGCCCTGATCAGTTTTGAATGCCATTCACCCATTATGGCAGCATATAATGGCACTCCGGCCTTTTACCTTCGTCAGCCCGAAGACACCATCAAAGGACAGATGTGGTACGACATCGGCCTTTCCGACTGGGTATTCGAAATAGAACAAACCACCGGGGAACAAATATCCAACCGCCTTATGGAAGTGTATGATGATTATTCGAAATCCTGTCAGCATCTGGAAGCTGCAATGGATTATGTGCGGGAGGTGCAGTATGAGTCCATGAGCCATATACGGGAATTTGTGAATAAACAGTCGTGAGTATAAAGGATAATTATTATTTTAGCCAGCCTATATGCAACGAAGAAAATTTATCCACACAACGGCTGCCCTTTCAGGCAGTGCGTTTTTTGCACCTGGTCTTTTTCATAATTCTCTCTCATTAAAAAACCGGTATCACAGATATATTGCGGATGCAGTAAATCATCCTGCCACGCCATTGCCTGCAAGAAAGCGGATTCCTCTGGGCTGGCCTGCCTTTCCTGTGCCCGTGTCAGGTACAGAAAAGGTAATACTTTCTTTTCCTGAACTGAAAACAAATGCCAAAGAAGTTTCATTTCGCCTCACTGCCGCTATCGATTTCAGGGAAGAAAAGGTAATCAGCCTCTACCTGCCGGAAAGTGGTGCAGAAATTGGAACCATGCAGATGATTTATGCCCATCCTTTCCAGCCGTTTGAAATATCAATTGATAAAAAATGGTTGAAACCCATACAGCAGGAAGGGCTGGGTTTACGCATGGCGCAAGGCACCAAAGACGCCTGGTTTTTCCTGCCCGACACCAGCCGTACCGATAACCTGGGATTACAACCCCAACTATTGAAAGGCAAAAGCCCGGGTAAAGAAAAAGCCTTTATGGAAAACCTGTATTCTATGAACTCATTCAGCCCTTTCGGCTGGATGGGAGGGTGCGTACTGGATGGACTGCTGGAACTGCACCGCAACGGTTCACAGGAGGCTTTACAAATTTTAGAGTTACAATTGGGAAAATTTTTAGATGATGAAAAAGGTATCATTTTTGAAAATCCGCACACTGAGCCGCTGGATGGTACTTTCAATAGCATTGAAGACTTTCTACCTTTTGCTGCCATTACTGCTTTGTATCCTGAGCACCCTGCTATTGACCAAGCCCTTGCCTTCTGCATGAAGAAGAAAAACCAGGAGGGAATCATCATGGGTGGGCGGCACCTAACTACCGAAGGTTGTTACACGGTAGCTTATCCCCTGGCTGAAATTGCCCGGAAAAGAAACGATGCCACACTGGCTGGCATCGCCCTGGATCAGATAAAATACCGGGCAAAGTATTTGGCCGAAAACAATGTTATTTACCAACGTGCTACCCTAAAGCATGAAAAAGCGTACCGGAATTGGGGCAGGGGAGCGGCCTGGTACTTGTTGGGCATGGTCAAAACCCTGCATGCATTGCAGGAAATGGAAGTAGATACCGGGGAATTGCAACAAATATTTACTGAAACCATGCGGTGGGTAATCCCTTTACAAAACAGGGAAGGTTTATGGTACGGATACCTTGACCGCCCCGAAACGGGTATAGATACTTCTACCACTGGTGGGATTGCCGCTGCCATCGCCTGGGGATGTAATGAAGGCTGGCTGCCCGCACCGTACAAAGCCTATGCAGAAAACGCTTACGAAGGCTTGTTGCAATACCTTACGCCCGATGGCTTCCTCACGCAGGTGTCGCAAATCAACCGGGGGGGTGAAGCCTTACAAACCAGTGGCTACCGGGTAATTACTCAATTTGGCATGGGCTTGCTGGCGCAGTTGAAAGCTGTTCTGGAGAAATGATAGATTGGAAGGAGAAATAGGGTTTTTCTGTTTAACTCCTCTCAATCGCTATAGTTTCTTTTCATTTTGTTGAACCTTAAAAAATTACCTCAGCACCAACTGAAAATTTCTGCAAAGCTTTTGATTCTACGGCAAATGAAAAAAGTTCATATTCATTGTGTTCATATACCTATACTTCTACTGACTGGTTTTTGGGGTCTACAATCCAGTACTAGTGCACACTCATGGGTTTTGAAGTAACTTTAGTCATATTCGGCCATTTTTTTTAAATAACACAAAATCAACTGTCCACCAAGCCGGGTTCTACCATCCGTACTTCTTCCCGGTCTACGATGACCTGTCCGGGTAGCATGCCTTTTGATTTCCGCACGTATTTGCGGGGTGTTACGATGACGGGGCACAGGGTATCATTTTTCCGTTTGGAATAATAGGCTGCTAATTGGGCGGCCTTTTCTACCACAGCTTCGGGAAAGTTTTTGCCTGCCTGGTGTTTGATGATTACGTGCGAACCGGCCACATCTTTGGCATGCAGCCAAAGGTCTTCTTTCCAGGCATATTCCCGCAGCAGGGTGTCGTTGTTGGTCGCGCTTTTTCCTACCAGCACTTCAAACCCACCGATGGAAAAACGACGATAGGGGAGGGCCACCTGTTTTTCTGAGGCAGTTTCTTCCAGGCGGTTATCTTTCAAATACTGGCGCACCGATTTTACATCTTCAATGCCTTTTAAATTTTCAATGTGCTGCGCTAGCATTGTCAATTGCTGCTGTTTGCTTTCCAGATTATCCTGTAGCTGGGCAATTTCTTTTTGTTGGTTTTTGGCTTTACGGTAATAGTTTTCTGCGTTTTTTTGTGGCGAAAGGTCTTTCTTTAGCTTGACAGCAATGGTTTCATTGGTATAGAAATTAAACAATTCTGCTTTGTCAGTTCCGGTAGCAATTTGATGCAGGTTGGCCATGATGACATCGGCAATTTCGTTGTATTTTGTACCTTCCTGAATGGCCCGGAGTTTTTGGGTGGTTTTTCGGATATAGTTTTCACTCTGTGTTTTTGCCTTTTCCAATGCCCGGACAGCCTGCCGTTTTTCCCGTTCTACTGACACGTCTTTTACATAAGCACGGAAAAAATGATTGATGGCGTGAATAGGGTCGGTTTCTTCATGGATAACTTCTCCCATTTTGACCAGAGAAAAAACAGGTTCTTCATCAATTAATACCGTAAAGTAAGCAGATGGGTTTTCAAGTTGCTGCCGAAGCTGTTCAAGCAACTGCCATTTTTCCGCTATGGATAGGTTGTCATAATTTAGTTGGGATAAATATAGCTTCAACACCTTTCCAAAAGTGGGAAACAGGGCTTTGTAATTTCCTTCAGCTTCCTGAAAATGTGCAAAATCCTGCCGGATGGGGCGGTCTAAAGCGGATAGTTGCAGGTCGTAATCTTTAGCCAGTTTGCTGTTAAATATGTCAGTTACTTTTTCACCGGCAAAAAGTACAAGGTTACTGCGGTTGCCATGCATCTTAAAAAGCAGGACATATTCACCAACTTTTGCATCTCCTTCAAAATATAGCGCAAAACTCCTTTCATTCTCAAACTGTCTGATACGGCTTACTTTTTTACCTGCAATTTCAGGGAACAGGTTTACACTGTTTTTTCGGGCACGGTTAAAGGTCTCCGGAAAATGCAGGCAGCAAAACTGAGGCGTAAGCACAGCACGGATATAAAACTCAGCTTTTTCGTCAGAATCAGGCACAAAGCCCATCACCAGTTCATCTTTATCCTGACTGAAACAGGTTACAAGCACCCATCCGGTCAGCTTTTGTTCCAGTTGACTGCTCAGTTGGCGAAGAAAGTAATAGTTGTTGTGCAAGGCTTGTTAGTTTGAAATTTAAAAGACGGAAGACCGGAGACCGAAGTCAATCACTTTGGTATTCCGTCTTCGGTCTTCAAAGATTATACCTCCACCTGCAGTCCATCGTAGGCCAATTCCACATGCCCGGGCAGGCTTTTGGATACTGTTTCGTGTAAACCGAGCTGGTGGCTGAAGTGGGTAAAATATGTTTTTTTTGGTTTTAATTCATCCACCAGTGCCAGGGCTTCTTCCACATTGTAATGCGAAACGTGTTTTTTGTGACGCAAAGCGTTGATTACCAGTACATCCAGTTCTTTTAATTTCTCTTTTTCCGGGCCTGAAATGTAATTGGCATCGGTAACGTAGGCCAACTTGCCTACCCGGAAACCAAAAACCGGCAGCTTGTGATGGAGCACGTCTATGGGCATGACTTCCACACCATCCACTGTGAAAGGTTTATTTTCAATAATTTGCACTTCCACTTCGGGTACGCCCGGGTATTTTTCTTTGGCAAATACATACGCGAATTCCTGTTTGAGCTGGTTTATTACCCGTTCCCGCCCATAGATGGGCATTGCTTTTTGCTGAATAAAATTAAACCCACGAATGTCGTCCATGCCCGCGGTGTGGTCTTTATGTTCATGGGTAAAAAGCAGGGCATCTAAACGGGTAATCCGGTGTTGCAACACTTGCTGCCTGAAATCGGGGCCCGAATCTATGATGATACTTTTACCACCAATATCCAGGTGAACAGATGTCCTGAGCCTTTTATCGCGAAAGTCCAGTGAACGGCACACTTCACACGTACACCCGATCATAGGAATGCCCGATGAAGTGCCCGTGCCTAAAAATGTTAATCTCAAGATGTAATTTGCATTTGTAGTAACTCTATCAGGAATTTCCGGTTTTTATCGCTCAATTGTTCCGGGTCTATATCAATCAGCCGCAACATGTCTATCAGGCTGTTGATTTTTCCTTCCAGGGAATAATACTTGTTTACGATGGCAATGCGGGTATCGTTGAGCAAACAATACCCCGATTTGAAATGCCCTTTTTCGTAACGCAAGGTATAGTCTGATTCAGAAAATATATCCTCGAGTTTTCGTAAAAAATGAGGGGTGTATTTGATTTGCATATTTGTGAGTTTAGCCTCAAGCTACTAGCCACAAGCCTCAAGCTAAAATTTCAGGCTTGAAGCTTGTGGCTAAAAGCTTGCAGCTTTATTACGCTGTTACCTCTTTCACTTTATCCACCAACTCATCAAAATTGAGTGGTTTTTGCAAAAAGTGGTCGATGCCGGCCTTTTTGAAATCATCCATGCTGTAATTGGGGGCATTCCCTGTGATGGCAATGATCGGAATATTTGCTTTTTTCTTATCATCCATCGCCCTGATTTTGCGGCTACACTCCATACCATCCATTTTGGGCATGTTGATATCCATCAATATTACATCAAAATCCTGCTCTTCCATCAGGTCCAGCACTTCTTGCCCGTTTTTCACAGAAAATAACTGATAGTTTTGAAATTCCAGGATTTTTTTGGTCAGGTTTTGTATGACAGAACTGTCTTCAGCTACTAATACTTTTTTAGACATTATTATGAGGCATTTAAGGTTTTATGTAATACTTTTTGAAACTCTTTAAAATTCATTTTCAAAGCTACCATATCTTCAGCCAGTTCATCGTAATTTTTTGCTTTCAGCTTAGCTTCTGTTATTCTGGCCTGCTTTGCTACTTTTTCTATTCCTAACGTGCTTGCATTCCCTTTTAGCGTATGCAATTTACTTAAAATATTTACATAATCATTATTTTCTACAGATACGGCGCACTCCTCAATGAGATCAGTGGCTTCGGTTTCAAAGTCTTGTAACGACTCAAAAATAATTTGTTTGCCACCATATTTCTCCAGTTCGTTCAGTACTTCAAAATTAATAATTTCTTCAGAACCCTGGCTTTTTTCAGGAAGGCTTTCTGGTTTCCATTCAGAAGGAAGCACCCACTCGGCTACTTTTTTTACAAAACTTTTGGCACGGATGGGTTTGGAAACATAATCGTCCAGCCCTTGTTCTAAAAATTTTTCCCGGTCGCCCTGCATGGAGTAGGCCGTCATGGCAATAATGGGCGGAATATGTTGCTTATCCAGCTTTTTTATTGCTTTGGTAGTGCTTACCCCGTCCATCACAGGCATTTGTATGTCCATGAAAATCAGGTCAAAATCTTGATTGCCGGCCAGTTTTATGGCGGTTTTTCCATCTTCTGCCAATGTGATGTCGCATCCTGCTTTTTTGAGTATTTCGCTGGCTACTTTGCGGTTCACGGCATTGTCATCTACCAGCATGATTTTGGGCGAAATCGCCTCAAAGTAAAGTTTTTCATCAACAGTTTCTTCAGCTTCCCGCGCTGGCTTTTCGGTCTCTTCTGTTGCAAAGGTGAACCAAAAAGTACTTCCTTTTCCTTCTTCTGATGTAACCCCAATCTCGCCCTGCATTAGTTGGGCAAGCTGGCGGGCAATGGAAAGCCCCAGCCCGGTACCCCCATGACTTTTGGTAGAAGAACTATCCGCCTGACTGAAGCTCTCAAAGAGGGTGCTTTGCGCTGCTTCCGGTATGCCTATGCCTGTATCTTCTACAGTTACTTTGATGAAAAAAGTATCTTTGGCAGGGGAAGCAGGCTTTGGATCTTTGCTTGCTTTTTTTAGTACGGTATGGGGTGAAACCCTGATGGTTACTGCGCCCTTATGCTCCGTAAACTTCAGTGCGTTTGAAATCAAATTGGATAAAATTTGTAGCAATCGGGTTTCATCAACCCTCACATACTTTGGCAAATCATTATCAATATGGTATTGAAAGTCAATTTCTTTTGCAACAGCATGCTGCGAAAATAAAGCGTATAGTTTTTCAAAAATTGAAGAGAGGCTGACAGCGGCGTACCGCAACTCCATTTTCCCTGCTTCAATTTTAGAGAGGTCCAGGATGTCATTGAGGATATTCAGTAAAGTTTCTGAAGATTTCTTTACCGTATTTACATAATCTGTCTGGCTTTCGTTCAGGGGCGTATCTGCCAGCAAATCAATCATACTGATGATCCCGTTCATGGGCGTCCTGATTTCATGGCTCATATTGGCCAGGAAGTCTTCTTTCACTTTGAGCGATTTTTCCGCAACATCTTTGGCTTTACGCAGGGCATCATTGGCTTTTTTCAGCGCAGTAATGTCGCGGGCCACTCCCTCAATTTCTATGGGTTTTTCTTTGTGGTAAATCAACCGTACGTTACAAATACACTGCAAAAGTACCCCATCTTCTTTGATAATGGTGGCTTCAAAATTTCGCACACTCTTATTCTTTACCAGCTGGCGGATGAGCCTTTTGGTTTTACTATCATATAAATAGTAATCAGTAATGTTTTTGCCCATGATCCAGTGCCGGTCATATCCGGTCAATTCTTTCAGTGAAGGGCTCATCATGGTGATTTTGCCATGTAAATCGCACCGAAAGTAAATATCCTGGAACGATTCAAAGATGGTCCGGAATTTTTCTTCACTTTCCAGCAGGGCCAGGGCCGATTTTTTGTTTTCCGTAATATCGTGGGCAATGCCCGACACTTCCCGTATGCTGCCATCTTCCCGGTAAATGGGATTAAGAAATACCAGCTTCCATATTTCCTGTCCTTTGGAAAATTGCAGCTTAATTTCAAATTTCAGGCTATTGCCCTCAAAAGCCTGTTCGTATTTTTCCTTCCATACAGCGAGGTATTCTTCGCTAATTTGAGGTGCTTCATCTTGATAAACTGCGCCAAGCTGGGGTTTTTCGCCATAATGCATGTGCATGGCATCAGCGAAGTTTTGGTTAAACCCTGTGAAATGCAGTTGCCTGTTTACCGACCAAATCAGGTGCGTGCTGCTTTCGAAAATGGCTTTCAGGCGGCTGGCCTGTTCGCTGATTTTTTCTTCTTTACGTTTCCGTTCTATTGCAAGGGCAACCTGGCCTGATACAAAATCCAGCAAGTCTAGGTCTTTAATACTCAGGGCAGTGCGGTTTTTATGACTTTGGATAGCAATAATGCCAATGGTCTTTTTTTCAACCCTGAGTGGCACACACAACCATACTTTCGGGAATTTTTTTATTGGCTTAATAACGGCGGCATCAATGAGTTCAATGATGTCCTCTTCGTACATGATAATGGGGCGGTTGCTGGCAATGGCATAATCGGTGAGTCCATCGGTAGCAATTTGTTCAGTAGCATGGTAATATCTTTTGCCTTGCTCATCTACATGATAGGGAAAAGTAATTTTTTGCTGTTCTTCATCATACAGGGCAATGTAGAAGTTATCGGCCATTATGACCTTTTTGAGTTCCCTGTGAATATTGTGATAGAGGTGGTCCAGGTTGGCACTTTGTATGGTGAGGTTGGCAATGCTGTAGTACAACTCCTGCGAGCGCTCAGCCCTTACCCGCTCACTAATATCATGGAAAATACCCCTGAACTCGTAGGGTTTTCCATGGTGCATTCGGCAGTTGAGTGAGCCTGAAACATAAATTTTTTGTCCGTGTTTAGATAAAAACACTGTTTTGAAGTTGCCAATTTCTTCACCTTTGGCAACTTTCATTACATTGTTTTTGACTAGGGAAATGTATTGGGAATGAACAATATCGTAGTAATTCAGTGTTTGAATCTCTTCGTCGGTATAGCCCAGTTTTTCTTTCCAGGCTTTATTTACGAACAGTAGTTTTCCACTATTATCGAAAAGTTGTATCAGGTCATAGGCATTGTTATAAAGATCAATAAGGTGCGAATTGGTTTCAGAAAGTTGGCGTTTAACGGCATTTTTTTCAGTAATATCTTCGGCAAGTATGGTGAGGCCATTGAACTTGCCCCCATCATTGTGAATAATGATGTTATTAAAGAGGATATCTATTTTTTTACCGGATTGCGTCTCAATTATTTCGCGCATATTTTTGGCAATGCCCTTGTCTGTTACCAGGGATACGAATTTTTGCATATCATACTGCTCGCCCCTGGCAGTCATCAATACATCAAAAATATTTTTCCCTCTGAGTTCGTCTTCAGGTATTGCCAAAGCATTGAGCAATGCACGGTTGCAGTAAATAATGGCTCCTTCATAATCTACCGTAACTGCCAGTAAACTGGCATCAATCAGTGCGTCTTGTAATTTCCAATATGGTGATGTTGGTTGGTTTTCCCATTGTGTGATTCCTTTTTCTGAAACCGGCTTGGGCTGGCTTAATGAAGGGGGCTTTATCACAACCATCATTGGGCGAACAGCAGTGGTATTTTCATTTTTATGCACCCCAGCACCTGTTTCTGTACCCAAAAACTGCAAAGTGGTTGCGGCTTCAAAAATAGTATTGTCTGCTTTTTGGTACTGGCATTGAAATGAATATGCTTCTTTTAACCCAGCATCACAGTAGTTTTCAATCTGATAGAGCAAAGAGTTTTCATCTTTCGGCTGTAAAAAGGAAATATCCTGGTTTAGCAGGTGTTTTTTATCATAACCAAAAGTTTGCCTGGTGGCTGGATTACAGTCCAGAAACTTGAGGTTATGCCACTTTCCGGATGCATTTTTAGATACTTCAAGGATAAGAACGCAATCTGACAGCGCTGCAAAAATCGCTTCATATTTGTTAGCCGAAACCTGTTCCGGTTTTTTTTCACTTACAATCTTTTTGCCCAAAGTTTATTTGCTTTTTTATCTTTGAATGGGCCATTTGTTTTCAAAGGCACCTTGGTAAATTTATATAATTCGCAAAGATTAAACAAAGTTTCTGAAAGCTTGAAAAGCACTGATTTTTATAAGCGTAAAACCCTGGTAATAATAGCTGGTCCCACGGCTGTGGGCAAAACGGCATTATGTATTGCATTGGCAAAGAATTTTGATAGTGAAATTGTATCTACAGATGCAAGGCAGTTTTATCGGGAAATGAACATAGGTACCGCCAAACCCACGGCTGAAGAACTGGCGCAAGTGCCTCATTATTTGATAAATACACTTTCTGTGGAGCAGGCGTATGATGTAAAGCAGTTTGAAAAAGATGGGCTGGCAGCCATAGACAAAATTTTTGAAAAGACAGGCATCGCTTTTGCCACAGGGGGCTCGGGTTTGTTCATCAAAACTTTGTGTGAAGGTATTGACGAAATGCCCTCAGCCGATCCGGCCATCCGCAAAACTTTAGAAACACAACTGAAATCTGAAGGACTGGATGTACTTACCCGCCAGCTGAAAACGTTGGACCCGGAATATTATCAGCAAGTTGATTTGGCCAATCCACAGCGGGTTTTGCGGGCATTGGAAGTTTGCCTGTCTACCGGAAAGTCTTATTCTTCTTTCAGAAAAAGCGGTAATAAAAAGCAAAAACGCCCCTTTTCTATCCTAAAAATTGGTTTGGAAAGAGAACGGGATGAACTTTACAATCGTATCAACCGGCGGGTGGATGATATGCTTAACCAGGGGCTTTTTGAAGAAGCAAAACAATTATACCCTTACCGGAAACTGAACGCCCTGCAAACGGTGGGCTATCAGGAAATATTTGGGTATTTGGAAAATCAATATGATTGGGAAGAAGCCGTGCGCCTCATCAAAAGGAACTCCCGACGGTACGCCAAACGACAAATGACCTGGTTCAGGAAAGATAAGGAAATACGTTGGTTTGAGTTAACTGATAATGCCCGACATGATTTTGAGCAAATAGGTAGTTTTATTGAGAAGAGAAAATAGTTTTGTGTTTATAGTTTACTGTTTTAAGTTAACAAACTATAAACTTCAAACTAAAAACTTTGAACGCACTCGGAAAACACATATTCGTAGAACTTTATCAATGCAACCCTTCGTTGCTCAACGATGTGGTGCATATTGAAAAATGTATGGAAACCGCTGCCGAAAAAGCGCAGGCTACCATAATAAATTCCACGTTTCATCATTTTTCACCACATGGGGTCTCGGGCGTAGTCGTTATACAGGAAAGTCATTTGGCCATCCACACCTGGCCTGAGTTTGGGTTTGCTGCGGTGGATATATTCACTTGTGGCGATACCATCAACCCTTTGGCTGCGTATGAACATATCAAAACTGATTTACAGTCAGCCCACAGTTCGGTTACCGAAATGCAACGGGGTTTGCTGGATACTGAGCCGATTAAACAATTTGAACCGGATAATAATTCATTTTCCAAACAAAGACAGGAAATCAAAAGAACACGGGATATTTGGTTTACCGAAAGGAGTGAAGATATAGCCATTTCGCTCAGGCATGCGGGGGAAAAGTTATATCATGCACAATCCCAGTTCCAAACCGTGGAAGTATACCAAACCCATGCATACGGCAAGATGCTCACACTGAACGGACGTATCATGTGTACGGAAAAAGACGAATTTGCCTACCATGAAATGATTGCCCAAGTGCCTATGCTTTCCCATCCAAACCCCAGGCGGGTGCTGATTATTGGGGGGGGCGACGGGGGCACGGCACGTGAAGTTTTGAAGCACGAATTTTTGGAAGAAGCCGTGTTGGTAGAAATTGATGAAAAAGTGATTGAAGCTTCCAAAAAACATTTTCCTTCCCTGGCTTCGGCTTTTTCTCATCCCAAATTATCCTTAAAAATTGAAGACGGCATTAAGTACGTGCAGCAAACCGCAGATGCCAGCTTTGATGTGGTCATTATGGATATTACAGACCCGGCAGGACTGGCCGATTCTTTATTTACAAAAGCATTTTACCGTGAAATTTATCGTATTTTGAAAGAGGAAGGCATGGTGGTAACCCAGAGCGAATCGCCTTATTACCACGCTGATATTTTCCGGCAAATTTTCGCGGATTTTCAAACTATTTTCGGAGGAGACAAAGTGCATACCTACCTGACGCATGTGCCCACGTACCCTACCGGCATGTGGAGCTTTACATGTGCCATAAAAGGAAATACATACTCTTTGCATGATGTTGATGAAGAGAAAATTACAGCATTTACCCGGAAAAATGATTTGCAATATTACAATGCGCCCATTCACCGGGCGGCTTTTGCATTGCCTGGTTTCATTAGCAAAATGCTGAAAATTCCAGGCACTGAATAACAAATCCTGAATAATTCCCAAAATTCAAACGCCAATGACCAAAAGAGCCCTTTCAAATAAAATCATCAGAGGTAGAACCATTTTAACTTTGATGAACGGTTACTACAAAAAAGTTAATTATTTTCCCCGATTTGACTGTATTTGTCGAAACTTTATATAATTTTTGCCCGGTAAGCAGGTTATCTAATCGCAGCATTTTTCAGATTTTTTACACTGTATAAGTATTTTATTCCTGCTTCTTTTGTTTATATCGTTTTGAATTTCAGGGATTTATTTATCTATCATTAAATCATAGCATTATATTAAATGGCAGCAGTTACTTACGACGAAAGTAGTATTAAATCACTCGACTGGCGGGAGCATATCCGCTTGCGCCCGGGTATGTACATCGGAAAACTGGGAGATGGCTCGGCTTACGACGATGGTATTTATGTGCTGGTAAAAGAAGTAATTGACAACAGCATTGACGAGCACACCATGGGGCATGGCAAAACCATTGAGGTGAAAGTTACCGAAAAAAGTGTGGAAATCCGGGATTACGGACGGGGCATTCCGTTGGGAAAAGTCGTAGACTGTGTATCAAAAATCAACACCGGTGGAAAGTACGATTCATCGGCTTTTCAAAAATCAGTGGGTTTGAACGGAGTAGGTACCAAAGCGGTGAACGCCCTTTCTACCAAGTTTAAGGTGCAAAGCTTCCGGGAAAATAAAACCAAACTGGCAGAATTTGAGCAGGGCAACCTCATCAACGATGCCAAAGTTAGAAAGTCTGATGACCGAAATGGCACGCTCATCGTTTTTGAGCCGGATGATAATGTTTTCAAAAACTACCATTTTCGCCCGCAGTTTCTGGAAAACCTCATGTGGAACTATGCCTACCTGAATGCCGGGCTTACCATCAACTTCAATGGGCAAAAGTACCACTCGGCCAACGGGCTGCTGGACCTGCTCAAGCGGCATACCGATGAGGAAAGTTTGCGTTACCCCATTATCCACCTGAAAGGGGAAGATATTGAAATTGCGATGTCGCACACCAATCAGTATGGTGAAGACTACTATTCTTTCGTTAACGGGCAATACACCACCCAGGGCGGAACGCATTTGGCAGCATTTCGTGAAGCCGTGGTGAAAGCAGTGCGGGAATTTTTCAAAAAGGATTACGATGCTGCCGACATAAGGGCTTCCATTTCCGCAGCCATTTCAATCAGGGTGCAGGAGCCGGTGTTCGAATCCCAAACCAAAACCAAACTGGGATCTCAAAATGTAGGCCCAAAAGGCCCAACCGTACGTACATTCATCAACGACTTTGTAAAGGTTGAACTGGACAACTACCTGCACCAAAACGCTGAGACAGCCACAGCTTTGCAGAAACGCATTTTGCAGTCGGAGCGGGAGCGGAAGGAAATTGCAGGCATAAAAAAGCTGGCCAATGAACGCGCCAAAAAAGCCAATTTACACAACAAAAAATTGCGTGATTGCCGTATCCACTACGATGATACCAAAGGCGACAAGCAGGATGGTACCATGATTTTTATTACCGAGGGGGACTCGGCCAGCGGTTCCATTACCAAATCGAGGGATGTGCAAACCCAGGCTGTATTTTCGTTGCGGGGCAAACCTTTGAACTGTTTCAACCTTACCAAAAAGGTGGTGTATGAAAATGAGGAGTTCAACCTGCTGCAACATGCCCTGAACATAGAAGACGGGCTGGAAGGGTTGCGCTACAACAAAATCATCATTGCTACCGATGCCGATGTGGATGGTATGCACATACGCCTGCTATTGGTTACCTTCTTTTTGCAGTTTTTTCCTGAGCTTATCAAAAAAGGACATTTATTTATTTTGGATACCCCTTTGTTCAGGGTGCGCAACAAGAAAGAAACCATTTATTGCTATAGTGAAGAAGAGAAGCAACAAGCCGTACAAAAGCTGGGCGGAAAACCCGAAATTACCCGCTTCAAAGGATTGGGCGAAATTTCACCGGAAGAATTCGGAACGTTCATTGGTGACGATATTCGTGTGGAACCAGTTATTTTGGAAGAAAAAATGAACATCAAGAAGTTATTGCAATTTTATATGGGCAAAAACACCCCCGACCGCCAAAACTTCATCGTAGACCATCTGCGTGTGGAGAAGGATTTGGTGGAAGAAGTGGCTTAACGACCAAAAACCCTGGCATGTGGCACACAGGACAGTTAAAAAGGTATGTGTGCCACAGACCTTGGGTTAAGAGGAGGAAGTGGCTTGATCAAAACGCGTAATATTATGAAAAGACAATCTAACTTATCAGAAAGAATTACCATCAATCCTAAAGTGATGGTGGGCAAACCCGCGCGGCGTCCGCAACCATTAGAAACATGCGCATTACTGTTGAACAAATATTGAAAGCTTTGGGCAATGGTGGTTACTATGGATAAAGATTTTGGAGAAATAGTATATAAATCACATAAGCCACACAATGGTGTTCTATTATTAAGGTTAGAAGATGAATCAGCAGCAGAAAATGCACGTATTGTACGATATATTATTGAACATTTCTCTGAAGGAATTGGCGGTAAGTTTTGTGTTTATCAACAAGGAAGGTTCCGCATTCGCAAATAGTTGAATTAAATTATTAGTCAATGAACTTCACCGCCATAGATTTTGAAACAGCCAATACCCAGCGGAGCAGTGCGTGTGCTATCGGACTGGCGATGGTGGAAGATGGAAAGCTGCGGGAAACGAAGCATTTTCTTATCAAACCCACGCCCAACTATTTCAATGCTATTAATATCAGCATTCACGGCATCAGTGCCGAAACAGTGACAAATGCATTTACTTTTGAAGAGTTGTGGGATGAACTGAAGCCTTTTTTGGAAAACAGGCTTATCGTTGCCCACAACGCCGCGTTTGATTTGAGTGTTCTGCGCTATTCGCTGGATGCTTACGGGCTGTTGTACCCTGAACTGGAGTACGCCTGCTCACTGGTGCTGGCCAGGAAATTATTACCCGGCAGGGCAAAATACAATTTAGCTGCCTTGTCTGATTTTTTTGATATTCCCTTGCAGCACCACCAGGCAGAAAGTGATGCAGCCGCCTGTGCCCAAATATTGTTGCGGTTGGCCGAAAAGCATGAAATCAACTGCATGTACGAGCTGGTTGCCGCTGCAAAATACCGCGTAGGCTGGGTACAGCAAAGCAGCTATGCCGCCTTTTGCGGGTTGCATCGAAAACAAAGAGTGAAATTGAAACCTGAACAAGTTTAATGCGGTCTGCATCGGCCGTCCGACGCCGCTGCGGTTTAATGTTTATAGTTTCAAGTTTGTAGTTTAACTATAAACAACCAACTTGAAACTTAAAACAAAAAACTTGAAATAAATAAGCCATGACAGAAGAAACCGAAGAACTATTACAACACGACAACGAGAACATACAAAAGTTTTATAAAAGCTGGTTCCTGGATTATGCTTCTTACGTAATTCTGGAACGGGCAGTGCCTGCCGTAGAAGATGGGCTGAAGCCTGTACAACGCCGCATCATGCATGCCATGAAAGAGATGGACGACGGGCGGTACAACAAAGTGGCCAACATCATCGGGCAAACCATGCAGTACCACCCGCATGGCGATGCGTCTATTGGGGATGCGATGGTTTCCCTCGGCCAGAAAGACCTGCTCATTGACACTCAGGGAAACTGGGGCGATGTACGCACGGGCGATGGTGCAGCAGCCCCTCGTTATATTGAAGCTCGTTTATCAAAGTTTGCCCAGGATGTACTTTTCAATCCACAAACCACCGAGTGGCAGCTTTCGTATGACGGGCGCAAAAAAGAACCGGTTACTTTGCCCGTAAAGTTTCCCCTGCTGTTGGCACAAGGCGTAGAAGGGATTGCTGTTGGGCTTTCTACCAAAATTTTGCCCCACAACTTTTGCGAATTGCTGGAAGGTTGTATCAGTCTGTTAAAAAACAAAAAAGTACAGCTTTACCCCGACTTTGCTACCGGGGGTATGATTGATGTTACAGACTACACCCAGGGAAAACGGGGTGGAAGAGTACGGGTGCGGGCACTCATTGAAGAAGTTGACAAAAAAACACTTGCTATCCGGGATATTCCCTATGGTAATACTACCATCAGCCTGATCGATTCTATTGTGAAGGCCAATGACAAAGGCAAAATCAAAATCAAGAAGGTGGTGGATAATACCGCCAAAGATGTGGAAATTTTGGTGCAACTCGCCCCCGGTCAATCGCCCCAGATTACCACAGATGCCTTGTATGCTTTTACTGACTGTGAAGTCTCTATTTCGCCTAATGCCTGTGTAATTATTGAGGATAAGCCGCATTTTATCACAGTTGTTGATTTGCTCAGGCAGTCTACCGAACAAACGGTAGCATTGCTCACCCGTGAACTGGAAATCCGCCGGCACGAGCTGATGGAAAAAATCCTTTTTTCTTCCCTGGAGAAAATTTTCATAGAAAACCGCATCTATCGGGATATTGAGGAAGCCGAAACCTGGGAAGATGTACTAGGGCGCATTGACAAAGGGCTGGAACCTTTTAAATCTCAATTTTACCGGGAAATTACCGAAGACGACCTGGTACGGCTCACTGAAATTAAAATCAAGCGTATTTCTAAGTTTGACAGCTTCAAAGCCGATGAGATAATGAAAAAATTACAGGCCGAGCTGAAAGAGGTGGAGTACAACCTGGAGCATATTACAGAGTATGCCATCAGTTATTACAAAAACCTGCTTGAAAAATACGGAAAGGGAAAAGAACGAAAAACGGTCATCAAAACTTTTGATACCATTGCGGCCAATGTGGTGGCGGCCAACAATGCCAAGCTGTACGTAAACCGCAAAGATGGTTTTATTGGCACAGGGCTGAAAAAAGACGAGTTTGTTACCGATTGTTCTGATATTGACGACATCATCGTATTCCGGGCCGATGGCAAATGCATGGTTTCCCGCATTGATGACAAAGTATTTGTTGGCAAAGACATTCTCCATGTAGATGTGTTCAAGAAAAACGACGAGCGCAAAGTGTACAACATGGCGTACCTGGACGGGAAAACAGGACGGGCGATGGTGAAACGCTTTCAGGTGCTGGCCGTTACTCGCGATAAAGAATATGACCTTACCAAAGGCACAAAAGGCTCTAAAACGCTTTATTTTACCGCAAATGCCAATGCCGAAGCTGAGGTTATTACGGTTTACCTCACCGCACGCAGCCGTGCCCGCATCAAAACTTTTGACTTTGACTTTGCCACCCTGGAAATTAAAGGAAGGGGCGCCAATGGTAATATTCTTACAAAATACCCTATCCGAAAAATAGAATTGAAGGAGCAGGGCGAGTCTACCCTGGGTGGGATTGACATTTGGTACGATGATATTACGGGCAAGCTCAATACCGATAAAAGAGGAAAAAAACTGGGTACTTTTGAAGGAGAAGACCAGTTATTGGCCATTTACAAAGACGGAAGCTACGTACTCACCAATTATGAACTTACCAATAAATATGAACCTGAAAACACTCTGTTGCTGGAAAAGTTTGATCCGGAAAAAGTGATTTCTGCTGTTTATTATGATGGCAATAACAAGCAACACTACGTGAAGCGTTTCAATATAGAAACTTCTACGCCAGACAAGCGGTTCAGCTTTATTACAGAAGCCCGCAGCTCCCGCCTTGAAGTTGCCACCACTAACCCAACCCCTCAGGTTATGGTGAAGGTAGCCATAAAAGGTAACAAAACCGAAGAAAAATACTTTGACCTGGACATGGTGGTGGATGTTAAAGGGTGGAAAGCCATGGGTAATAAACTTACCAATGACAAAGTGAAGAAAATCATGCTGGTTCAGAATGAAGCCCCATCAGAAAAAGAAGAAGAAAAAAAGCCGGAGAATGATGAAGTGCGAACCAGTGGCGACCAAGTTGAATGGAAAATGGGGAGTAATAATGGCGAAAGTGATGAGGATCCGGATAAGCCACAATTAGGTTTGTTTTAAAATTCACGGTTGTGACAAGCAAATATATTTAGCCATAACCGACGGAGCACGGACATCCCTGTCCGTGTAATCCAAAGTTATAATGCAATCTTGTCATCTGATTCGGTGTATGCGGGCTGAGAAGCCCGCAATCCCTACCCAAAGTTTTTATCAGGATAGCCCAAGAAAATATTCTTTTTGAAAACCATACAAACAAAGCCCCTGCCGTGAAAAGCGCGATAGATAAGGTGTTAACAAAAAAATAACAACTATAATTTAACACCTTAAGTGATTTTTTGCTACCTTCATTAGATTAACGTGAGTTATGGGTTTAAATAATTGATAATTAGCCTTTTATAAGGGAAAAGGTTACAAAATTTAAGAAATTAGAAGCGCTAACATCTAAAACTTAATTCTGTAACCTATGCTACACGAAGATAAAGAAAATAAACTCATAGAACTATTCATTACCGTGGACGATTTTTGTATTGCTCTGGAAAACTGGAAAAGCCAACATCCAAAGTTTTGTACCTCAGTGACAAACCAACCTTTCATGAGTGATAGCGAAATGCTCACTATCCTGGTTTATTATCAGTATTCAGGTTATAAATGCTTTCAATACTATTATGAGGATTTTGTAGCAACTATTTTGAAGAGTTATTTTCCTCAACAAGTAAGCTACCCACGCTTTGTAGCCCTGATCCCCCGACTTTTGCCTGGGTTGTATCTATTGCTGAAGTGGTGTACTCTGCTGAGCCGACGCAGCAATTGTTATTTTATTGACTCCAAAAAGCTTCCTGTGTGCGATAACCGCCGGATTCATAACCATAAAGTATTTGATGGCTATGCGACTCGGGGTAAGTCCTCCACAGGCTGGTTTTTCGGCTTTAAAATACATTTGGTCATCAATAATTATGGGGAGATTATCAATTTTCTCTTTACAAGGGGCAATGTAGCAGATAATAATCAAGAAGTGCTCCGAGAGTTACTTACTGGCTTGAAAGGCCAGTGCTTTGGGGATAAAGGGTATATAACTAAGCTTTTTGAGGAATTCTATCAGCAAGGACTTCATCTCATTACCAAAGTGCGAAGCAATATGAAAAATCGCCTGATCCCCTTAGCAGACTATCTGAAATTACGCAAACGAGCTGTAATTGAATCGGTCAATGATATACTAACCAGTGTTTTTGATTTAGAACATACCCGGCACAGAAGTCCCATGAATGCATTAGCCCATATGATGGCTTCTCTGATTGCTTATTGTTTTTATCAGGATAAGCCTTCAGTATTTATAGCTCATCAAGAAAAACTATTGATTGCTTAACCCATAATTCACGTTAGATTATTAAGAGTTCAGCCGGAAATGTTTATTCCTGCATCCAGTGATGCAGTAGAAAAATAACCAACAACCTAAACCTGATTTGTTATGAAAATTCTGGTTCCCGGCCTGCTTGTATTTGCCATATGGTGCTATGCCGCTGCCCACTGGTACGTTTGCAATATTAAATACCTTTGTGACGATCCTGTTACCGCTTCTGCCATGCCCCCGCCTGCTTCTGATGCACCTACAACACCTGATGAAGAAATGATTAAAATCAGGGAACATGAAACCGGGGCAGTCATTCACTTCGGGTTTGATTCCAACATTCCTGAAGACAGCGAAGTCCTCAATGCTTATTTACAAAAAGTTACAGAAAATCATTCGAGTAAATCTATTCAGATAACCGGCCATACCGATACCACCGGGGCCGAGGATTATAATTATCAGCTTGGACTTGAAAGGGCCAAGGCAGTTAAAAATTTATTGGTCAAACGAGGGTTTGATGCGGCTGCTATTACCACAGCTTCCAAAGGTGAAACTGAATCGCTTACCAATGAGTCTTCCGCAGAAGAAAGGCATTCTGACCGGAGAGTAGAAATAATCATCCAATAAAATCAATCGTACTATGTTTCAAAGTTTTAATCCCATGGACAAATCTACCGCCATCCTGGAAATTCTTATCATGCTTATTGTGGCTTTTGCCATTGGTTTCATCATTGCCTGGTTGCTCAGAAGAAGAGAGGCAGCCCGTATGGCCCAGTTGGAAACCGACAACACAAAAATGAAAGACCAGATTAACCAATTAGAAGAAGAAAGGGCACACCTCATTACCCGTAGCGGTGCATTGGAAGCCGAGCTGGACCAATATGTCAAAAGCAGGCAAACAGCCCAAAACGTGGAAGCACCTACTGAAATGAAACAAAGCGACCTGAATAATGCCAAGAGACTGGGTTTTGTCCCCGCAAAAGCAGTACATAAAGACGACCTCAAGCTGATTAGTGGCGTAGGGCCTTTCATTGAGCAAAAGCTGAACAATCTTGGTATTTATACTTTTGAACAAATCTCCGGATTTTCAAAAGAAACTATTGAGAAAGTTACCCATGCCATAGAGTTCTTTCCTGGCAGGATTGAGCGGGACCACTGGGTAGACCAGGCGCGCCGTTTCAATCAGGTGAAAGTAAATGAACACGAACATGAAGGTTGACAAGTAACCTTCTGTGATTTTTTCTATGGAAAGCAGGTAAATAGAGGTTTTTATTACAAGCCCCAAAAAGCTTAAGCTGTTTACTTGCTTTTATTTTTTTATACATCTTTCTTACCCCGATTTCGTTTGTTGTAAACGGAAACAACGCACTTAATTGGTATTACACTTGGTAAGGTATTTTTTTTCTTTTTTTGGGAGTTTGCTCCTGCATGTCTTTTTACTTTTCCCTACTTTCGGGCAGTCTACCATCGTTTCCGGTAAAGTAACCGATGCCGAAACCGGAGAGGTTGTACCCTTTGCCAATGTAATATTTGTTGGGGCTGGGCAGGGAATCACTACCGATTTTGAAGGAAAATATGAAGTTACTACTTCCCAGGCTGTCGATAGCATCAGGGTTTCTTATATTGGTTATGTGGCCCAGGTAAGGCCAATCGAACGAGGTATTCGCCAAACCATTAATTTTCAATTATTTCCCGATATAGTAAACCTGCAAGAAATCGTGATTGAGGCAGGAGAAAACCCTGCTTTTGAACTCTTACGGAAAGTTCAGGAAAATAAGGAGCAAAACGATCGCCGTAATCTGATTGCCTACGATTACGAAAGCTACAGCAAACTGGAAGTAGACATGCACAACATGGACAAAAAGTTCAGGGAGCGTTGGGCAGTGAAAAAAATATTTGAAGTAGTAGATAGCCTGGATCAGATTACGGACGAAAGCGGAGCACCTATATTGCCTCTATTCATTTCAGAGGCGTTGTCAAGGGTGTACCAGAAAAATAATCCGGAGCTGAGCCGGGAAAATATCATCAAAACACAAATCACGGGCGTTGGTTTTGACAATAACAGTTACCTTTCTCAGCTGATTGGTAATTCTATTCAGGATTTTAACTTTTATCAGAACTGGATGACCATTGCCTACAAAGAGTTTATTTCTCCACTGGCAACCACCGGCCGTCTGTATTATGATTACTCCCTTTCTGACAGTGTATGGATAGAAGAAGACTTTTGCTATCGCCTGGACGTTTATCCTAAAAGCGAGCAGGATCTGGCATTTCATGGCACGGTGTGGATTACCAAAGATGAGTACGCACTCAAACAACTGGATCTTACGATTACCGAAGCCGCCAATCTGAACTACATCAACAAAGTAAAAATACAGCAAGCGCTTACCCCTGCTGCTTCAGGGCATTGGATGCCTGCCAAAACCCGCATTCTTATGGAAATTTTGCCGCTTAAAAACTCTCCGGGTATGCTGGCAAAATCTTATGTTTCTAACCGTGATTTTCAGATAAACCAGCCAAAACCAGCCAAATATTATGAAACCTTTGTAGACATGGCAGAGGATGCCAGGGTAGAAAGTGTAGAATTTTGGGAGCAAAACCGGCATGATGACCTTTCCGAGGTAGACTTGCAGGTATATGCCATGATTGACACCATCAATAACATTCCACGGATAAAAACATATGTGGATATTATTGATATTGCGATTAATGGCTATAAAACAATAGGCAAAGTAGATATAGGCCCTTACCTTTTTGCCTACGCATTTAATAACATTGAAGGCAGCCGTTTTCAGTTGGGTTTCCGTACGAACCCTCATTTCAGCAATAAATGGAAATTGAAAGGTTATGGTGCCTATGGTACCGGGGATGGACGTTTTAAATACGGGGCATCAGTCGGGTATATTTTATCACGGAAACCCTGGACAGAATTTACAGTGTTGCGTTCTGAAGATATTGACCAGGTGGGGTTGTTTGCCAGTGATTTGATAGGAAGCAATAATATATTTTATTCGTTCAGTCGCTTTGGTACTTTGGTGCGCCCTTACTGGAACCGCCAAAACCGCCTGAGTGTAAAAACCGCCATAAACCGGGGCATCACCCAAAAGGTGACCCTTGTGAATAAAGAATTTGACCCGCTTTTTGACTTTGCCTATAAACAGGAACCTTCGGATGCAAACTCGCCCATAAGCAGCAAGTATACAACTACTGAAGTCCGCTTTGAAACCCGCTTTGCCCGGGATGCCAGGTATATTGAACAGTGGAACGAAAGGGTAAGCGTGGGCCTGAACAGATGGCCGGTTTTTACCATACGATATACTTTAGGACTGGAAAATTTCCTGGGTGGGGATTTCAACTATCACCGTCTGGACGGAAGCGTTACACAGGATTTGAAAATGGGATTTTTCGGCACTTCTACATATGAGTTAAAAGCAGGGCACATCTTTAACCAATTGCCCTACCCATTGCTGGAAGTTCATATTGGCAACGAGTCGCCTTTTTATACAACGGCGGCTTACAATACCATGAACTTCTTTGAATTTGTAAGTGACAGTTATGCTTCTTTGCGGTACCAGCACGCTTTTCAGGGATTTATCATGAACCGCATTCCCCTGATGAAAAAGCTAAAATGGCGACTGGTAGCGAATGCCAACGTGTTGTATGGCAGTACCCGACAGGAAAACCGGGATATTATCGCTGAAACCGATGCAGAGGGCAACCCCATCCCAGGGTTTGGTTACCTGGATAAAGGCAAACCTTTCATAGAATTGGGGTATGGCATAGAAAACATTTTCAAAGTGGCCCGTGTTGATGCTTTTCACCGCCTTACCTACCTTGATAACCCCGATGTGAGTAAGTTTACAGTAAAAATCTCATTCCAGATTATTCTGTAAGCCCATTTTTTCAAAGGGTATGGGTTGAAAACCGGGTATTTCATTGAATATCCTTGCCTCCTTTTTCAGGCTGAAATTTTTATTTGCAACGGATACAAAACCAGGGTTTTGGTCAGTGATGAGATTATCAACCATCTCTATTTTGGGAGACTTGACAAATCCAGACTGATAAAACACATTATGCACTACCCGGCTTTTCCGTTCTTTTTCTACAAAGAAATCCTTCAGCTCCGGATAATGCGTGCTGTAGGGTGGTTGCATCACATTCACCTCCTGCAACATCCGTTTTCTCCAGAGTTTTCCTTGCACCATCGTATTCCATTTTTTATTGGGCCAGGGCCTGTTATAAAAAGCTTTTTTGCAATCAATAAAAATATTATTCTCTATAAGATGATCAAATCCGGCAGAAATATGTATTGTGCCGTATTCATGGCCGGTTTTATAAAACACATTGCCGATGACCTTGCCTCCACTTTTTCCATCATCAAAATAAATCGCGGCTACACGGTTGGCTGCACTGATAATATTATGGAAATAATTATACCGTATCACATTGCCCCTTTCGGAAGGGTTGCGCCCGGTGTAAATAGCCCCCATATCGTCAAATTCCTGGCACACCCGGGTGATTTCGTTAAATTCAATTTGCTGGTCGTTTCCACTCATCAGGATACCGGCATGGGGCAAGTCGTGGATGTAATTGTGTGCCACACGGTTGCCAACGCCTCTGAGCCAAATGGCCGGACAGTACGTTTTGTTCCAGCGGTTGAGGTCGTAAAACTCGCAGTTTACCACTTCGTTATTTCCGGGCTGTAATGATTTTCGGTCGCCCCCGTCCAAAATAATCCCCCCGGTGCCTGTTTGGTAAATTTTACAGTTTTCAATCCGTTGATTTGTTCCGGCTTCCCGGTTCCATACATTGCTGCTGTAATTTTGTGCGGAGAAGTTTCCGATCTGCCGGCTTACACTTTTGCCCATCATGGAATGTACTGGCCCGTTGGTATTTTCAGCCCCTTTTCCCATCATAATGGCCAGGGTGCCCAGGTTACGAAACGTGCAATTGGAAATTTGAACATGCTCACCATTTTCCAGATAAGCGCCCATGCCCCTGGCATTTTCAAATGTAAAGCCGGAAAAACTGATATGAGAAACACCTTCCAGGGCGAGCATGGGTGCTTCCAGCATGGAGAGGACTATTTTACTACTTGCAGGGGAGGAGGCAAGCCAGGTGTACAGTATTCCTTTTTCCCGGTCAATAAAGTACTCGCCGGGCTGGTCGATTTCTTCCAGGAGGTTGTACACATAATAGCCCCTGAAGTGCCTCCCTCTTTTGGTGGAATCATCACTGCTCATGATGGTGTACATGTGGGGTTGTACAAGCTTAATAATGTGCTTCTCAAAGTCAATAGATTCAACTTTGAGGTTATCATCTGAAAACCCGTTATAAAAAATCCCATTCAGCCAAATGTCATCGGCAGCCTGCCAGCGATTGGCCCGGTCGTAGTCAAACATAAACGAGCCTCCTCTGTTGGAAAAATCGTTTTTTCTGGGATTTGAGCCGGGGTCAATTACTTTGCCTATCTTCAGATTGCCTTCATTGGGCCAGCGGGCCAGCGTCTGGGTTTTGTCATTCACAAACAACTCCATAGGTGCCGGGCGGATAGATTGGGAAAAACCATGCTGTTTTAATTGTCCGTAATCCCTAATGCCCAGGGTTTTCAGGTCGGCCATCCATACCTGATTTTGGGCAGTAGTGGGCAACCTTTGCAATATATCCGCATCCGTTACTTTTTGCAGGGCATTCGCAGGAATTTCTACTCCACCGCTAAAGTTTACGGCTTCGTTTTCGTAATTGCGGTACAGTATGGGGGCTTGGGGTGTGCCCGCGTCATCGGCATTAAAAGCCACGGTTTCAGTAATGGGGTAAGTGCCTTCCCTGAAATAAACGGTTATACCTTCAGCCGCAATTTGCCCGCTTGCTTTCAATTGCCTGATTTTATTTTTGGCCCCTTCCAACGTAGCCAAAGGGCTTGTCAACGTGCCTGCATGCGCATCATTTCCTTTGGGAGATACATAGAGTTCTTTGGATGGTTGGGCTGAGATAGGGTGGCAAGCAAGGGTGATACCGGCTAAAAGGGATAAAATAAACAAACCAAAAAAGTTAATCTTCATAAAAAATCCAGGTTAAACATCCAGTGTTTTAACGGGGTGTGGGCTTTTTTGATACAGGGAAAAAACAATGATGGGGGGTACTGGGTGAGGGGGTTTTGTAAAGTAGGGGCTTAACGGCCGATGCCAGCTGTAGGCCGACTTGTTCAAACGATTAGAAAAACGAGGATATCAATCCCTATTCCAGCTTTACAAAACAACGACTGATGATTGACGAACCCAATTCCATTGCGGGCCGTATACGAGGCCCGTATGCACGGTGGTGTGACTGGGCTGGCATTCCAGAGGCGCACTGGCGGTCATTTGGCCGTCAGCCGTTTACTCATATATTTGGAGAAAATCGTCAAAGTACAATTTTTTGTATCTTAATAGATGGTTCTAGGAAGGGGAGGAAATAGCCGTCTACTAAACACTTTTGATGTTGCAATCGAGGAATACCTTCCCTTTCTTTTCATCTCAAGCCAGAACAGTACCTAAAGGCTGTACCCCTTATGTTCAGACCTACCATCAACTGTGAGTATAGGCTATAGATGATTTTTTTTACTACAAATCAATAAGCTATGAGCAATTCTTTTGATGCATCTATTCAAAACATTGGAGTAGATATCTCCAAAGATCATTTTCATGTAGTCTTATCCTTAGCCAATTCTGAGCAGCGTATCAAGTTCAAGGGTTCCAGAAAGTTTAGCAATGATGGAACTGGCTTCCGGCAATTTGAGAAATGGATAGCATCAAAAAGAGTAAGAGGTGTTAACCTAAGAATTCTGATGGAAGCTACCGGGATCTATTATGAACAGCTGGCCTGGTTCTTACATCAAAAGGGGTATTCCTTATCTGTCATTTTACCTACCAAAGCTAAAAGATACCTGCAGGCTATTGGGAATAAGAGTAAGAATGATAAAATTGATGCAAAAGGTCTGGCACAAATGGGCCTTGAGCAGCGTTTGCCAGAATGGAAGCCGCTTTCTTCAAATATCTACCATTTAAGATTATTGACGCGTCAGTTAGAGGACTTTCATAAACAACGAACCGCTTTTCTTAATCAGCTACATGCTCTCCAGTATAGCGCTTACAAGGTAAGTGAAGTTGAAAAAAGCCTTAAGAAAATGATAAAGGAACTTGAGAAAGGCATTAGCCAGCTCGAGAAGGCAATCAGCAATTGCGTTGAGCAAGACGCTATGCTAAAGTCAAAAGTTGAAAAAATCACCTCAATTAAGGGTGTAGGAATGAAAACAGTAGCCGTAGTTATCTCAGAAACCAATGGCTTTGCAAACTTTGAAAACCAAGCACAACTGGTTAGTTACGCTGGCTATGACGTTGTGGAAAATCAATCAGGCCAAAAGTCAGGGAAAACCAGGATCTCAAAAAAAGGTAATGCTCATATAAGAAGAGCCCTACATTTGCCAGCTTTTGGTGTGGTGAAAAACGGAGTGATTCCTTTTAAAGCTCAACATCAAAGATTACTTGATCGTAACAAAACCAAAATGCAGGCCTATGTAGCTGTACAAAGAAAATTACTAATACTGATATGGGCACTATGGAGAAAGGATGAGCCATATGACCCCAACTATAATCAACATGTAAAAACTACTTCCAGCAATGAAGAGCCTAAGCTCCTCTTTTCGCTTGGCTCCGAAGGAGACAGATATAAAGTAGCCCCAGATAAAACCAGGGCTACGCTAGATGGACTTCCATGCAACGAGTCACCTGAAGCCCTCTTTTCGCTAGAATAAAGATATAAAAAAAATTATACTTATAAACTTGGGTTTTCAGACAGTACCTCGATTGGGGCATTGTGCTTTTTTTATTTTTATTCTCCGTCCACATGGTCAACTTGTTACGATGTTCATGATTGTCTATCAATTTCTCTCTTTTCAAGGGGTGTGCGTTGGGACAAGCAAATGTGGCACGGTATGGAATGTAGCGTAGCGGAATGGAATAACGGGCTACTCTTGCTGTGCGGTGCTGGAAGTGGGTAAATGAAGAGAGTGAGGTACGAACGACCTGAATGAACCTCTGGAAGCACATGGGTGCAGGAGGGCTTTAGGTCAATCTAAGTTGTCTTTGAAATAATATGAAAAACACATCAATTTTTCTATTTTTGACCACAGATGAATTTATTCAATCAAATAAGGGCGTATTCTATATTGCTCATCATGCTATTTGGTATGATGCACAATGCCTTTCCGCATGTTCATCATGAGCATGACCTTGATGGGCATACGAAACTGATTGGAGAATCACATCATCACCATCATGATTCAGACCACCATCATCATTCAGATGAAGAGGAAAATGATCACGAGGAAAAGACTTTCTTAGATTTTCTTTTTAAGAATCATTCTCATACCAAACACACGCATCAATATACTCCTGCCGCTGTTGAGCATGTAAAAACGGTAAAGCAGGTTGTTGTTAAGTTTTTTAGGAGTAATGATTCATGGGAGTTTTCTGCAAAAGAAACTGATATTGGGTTGCACAAACATGTGTTTTTCAATGACGTTGGATTAGAAGATCCCAATTTAAATTCCAACCCACTTCGGGGGCCCCCTTCTTTAGGATAATCGTTTCTGGCAAGTAATGACTCGTCACGGAGACACACAACTGTGTGCTCTGCATCATTAGATTAATCCTAAAAATCAATTTACATGTATAAAAATATTGTGTTCGCTTTTTGCGGATGCTTGTTGGCGTTTGGGGGCTTTGCTCAATTGCCATCCATAGATAGCATCCTAAAACAGGTCGAACAAAACAACCAAGAATTAAAAGCACTATCCGAATATGTGGAGAGCAAAAGACTTGAGTTGAAATCCGGTAACAACTTACCTGATCCCCAATTGGGAGCTTATTATCTTCCTTTTGGAGATCATAGCACGGGTGATTACACTGAGTTTCAGATTAGTCAGTCTTTTGAATTTCCAACGGTTTACAGTGCCCGTGGTAGTCTTATTGACCGACAATCGGCTCAATTGGAGTTGGACTACCAAGCGAAAAGGCAGGATATACTGGCAGAGGCCAAAAATCACTGTCTGAACCTTATCTACCTGAATAAACGATTGAATACTGAAACACTTCGTGTAGAGCAAGCCAAGCAGGTGTTTAATCAGGTACAGGAGCTTTATGAAAAGAAACAGGTCGGTATCTTGGAACTGAATAAAGCGAAAGTGACCTGGATGCAGGAGCAGTTCAAAATTCAACAGATTGAGAGTGACTTGAAAAACACGCTTTTGCAGTTGGTCAACCTGAATGGTGGTAATGAACTAAGCTTCACGCAAGGTGAGTATAGTGCATCATTGGTTTTGGCTGGAAAGGATTCTGTCTGGCAGGAAAAGCAGGTTCAAGACCCTGAAATGATGCAACTGAAACAAAAAGAGGCTATTGCTCGGCAGTCGTTGAGTCTGGCTAAAAACAAATCCTTACCTAATCTGACTGCTGGCTACAATACTCAGGGTGTTGCTGGTGAGCGGTTTTCAGGTGTTTATGCTGGTGTCACCATTCCATTATGGAGTAACCGAAATAAAGTGAAAGCTGCTCAATCTCAGGTGGATTTTCAGCAGTCATTTACTTCTGCCAAAACACTTCAAGCCTATGCATCATTTGAGAAACAATACAATAACTATGTAATCATGCTCGCTAAGTTTCGAGATTATGAGGCTACACTCACTGGACTGAATAGTGATGAGCTGTTGCTTCAAGCTTATCAGTTGGGAGAATTGTCTTTCCTTGAATATTATATGGAATTACAGTTTTACCGACAGGCTTTTGATGCCATGCTGTACATGCAATACCAACTTTATATATCGCAAAATCAACTCTTAAAACATCAATTGTAAAACCTTTAAAACACATTAAAAATGAAAATTTCAAATATTCTTATCGCATTAACTTTTGTATTCGCTGTTGCTTGTAATGGCAAGAAAGCCAATGAAGAGCATGGACATTCTCACGACACAGAATCACATGCACACCCGCATGATGAAGCTGGTGAAGATCACGGACACAGTCATGATGATGGTGACCATGAACATGGGCACGAACATAATGAGCAGGAAGAGTTTACTGTTGGCAGTGACTCCACTCAAGTTGAGGAAGAAAGTACACATACACATGACGATGGTAGCACCCATCACGATCATTAATCTTTAAACTGAAAGTTGATATGCGATATATAATAGTATTGTTTTCGTTGCTGGTGTTTTCATGCCAATCAACGGAAGAACATGGGCATCCACATAATGAGGATGGCAGTCATTCGCTTGCGAGTGCTGGAAAACCTACTTTGGATTACACGGTTTGGACAGAAAAAACAGAATTGTTTGTGGAGTTCCCTGTATTAGTTGTAGGTGAAACCAGTCGCTTTGCGGCTCACTTTACGGTGCTAAATGGGCATCAACCTGTGAGAGAAGGGAGTGTAACGGTGAGTTTGATTAAAGGCGATAAAGGCATTCGCCATAAGGACGATGCTCCTTCTTCTCCAGGCATCTTTGGACCATCACTTCAGCCCAAAGAAGCAGGGATTTATCAGTTGGTTTTTGAACTGAAAACACCTGCCTATTCGGACAGGATTGTACTGAATGACATTCCTGTTTTTGCTTCTTTAGATGAAGCTAAAAAGGCTTTGGGTGGTGAGGAAGAAAATGGCAATGCCATTACCATTACCTTCCTGAAAGAGCAAGCCTGGAAGATGGAATTTCAAACAGCTCCTGTATTTAAGAAAGAAGTGTTCCAAACAATTCCTACATCAGGTATTTGGAAAGTAGCTCCTTCTGATTATCAAACCTTAGTTGCACCTGCAAGTGGACGAGTAGGCTTTAGCTCAGGCGTATTGACAGAAGGTAGTGCTGTAAAAAAAGGTCAAGTACTCATGACCATCAGTAGTGCCGGGCTGACTTCCAATAACTTAAGTGCAGAGATTCAGAAAGCCAAGGCAGATTATGAGCAAGCCAAATCTGAATACGAGCGAAAGAAGGAATTGTACGAATCGAAAATTGTACCTAAGTCCGAATTTGAGCAGGTTGAGCAAAAGTATCTGGTAGCTAAAACCAATTACGAAACATTGAGTAGTGGATATAGTGCAGGTGGCAAACAGATCACCGCTCCTATGAATGGGTTCATCAAATCCATTCAGGCGGTAAATGGTGGTTTTGCTAATCAGGGCGATGCTTTGGTCACCGTGACAAGTCACAAGAGTAGTTTGCTGGAAGTACAGGTTAGTCCGAAATACAGTGCCGAGCTCCAAAATATTCAAAACATCTGGTATCAACCTAAGCAAGGCACATGGTCGAGCCTAAAGGAAAAAGGAGGTAAAATCCTGTCTGTAGGTAAAGAGGTGGAAGCCGATCAACCATTGATTTCTGTTTATGCCGAAGTAAATGAAGGTGTGGAAATGCCGGAAGGCAGTTTCACAGAAGCGCAACTGGCTGTTGGGAATGCAACTGAAAATTTGGTTGTCCCTGTTTCTTGTTTGATGGAAGATTATGGTAACTACTCTGTGATTGTCCAACTATCCGGAGAAAGCTTTGAACGCAGGAATGTGACACTTGGGAAACGAAATGGTAGCGAAGTAGAAATCATCAAGGGCTTGTTTGATGGAGAAGTAGTTGTAACCAAAGGAGCCTATCAGGTAAAAATGGCTTCTATGTCTGGTCAGGCACCTGCTCATGGACATGCACATTAATTTAAATCATTTAAACTCATTTAAACATCAAAATCATGGAACGTAGAAAATTTATTCAAAACTCAATGATCATCGGTGGGGCGTCTGTCCTGCCTACCTCAAGTGTACTTTCCCAAAGCGTGGAGCAAGGGGGAATCGATAAGCTCATGGATGAAAATGGAAATTTTGTGCAGGCTGCCTTGCCGTACGCCAATAATTTTCTGGAGCCTTGTATGGATGAAGAAACGCTTTATCTGCACCATACTTTTCATCATGGAGGTGCAGTAAAAGGAGCCAATAAGGACTTGGAAATGATCAATCAGGCGATGGAAGAAGGAAATTATGACCTGGTGGAACATTGGACGGCTAAATTATCCTACCATTTTTCCAGTCATATACTGCACTCCATTTTCTGGACAAACCTCACCAATAAAAAGAATGCCCCTAAAGGGACTTTATTGAAGTATATCGAGAAAAGTTTCGGAACACTTGATAAACTCAAAGTCCTACTTGGGAAAGTATCAAAATCTGTAGAGTCCAGCGGTTGGGGAATTCTGGCTTATCAGCCATTCACAGACCGGTTGACCGTTTTGGGTTGTGCAGATCATCAGAAATTGACCCAGTGGGGATGCATACCTTTATTGGTCATCGATGTATGGGAACATGCTTATTATCTGACTTATCGCAACCGAAGAGGAGAATTTGTGGATTGCGTGATGGACATTATCAATTGGGATAATGTGGCTCAGCGATTGGACATAGCTTTAAAAATTCAATAAATGCTCAATAGAATCTTATCGATATCGCTTCAAAACCGTTTGATGGTGCTTTTAGGTGCCGTGGTGCTCAGTGTTGCTGGAATATATATAGCTCGTAATATGAACGTGGATGTGTTCCCTGACCTAACCGCTCCAACAGTAACCATTTTGACGGAAGCCCACGGAATGGAATCTGAAGAGGTGGAAAAACTGGTGACCTATCAATTAGAAACTGCCATGAACGGTTCTCCTAATGTGCGTAGAATCCGCTCATCATCTGCTACCGGAATCTCCATTGTTTGGGTAGAGTTCGAATGGGGCACTGACATCTATCGAGCAAGGCAAATTGTGAGTGAACGCATCCCGATGGTGCGTGAAAACCTGCCTTCTGGTGTAGGTTCACCTACTATGGCTCCCATTTCTTCCATCATGGGTGAAGTGATGTTATTGGGTGTTCGTTCGGATAGTTTATCTCCGATGGAATTGCGAACGTTGGCTGACTGGACCATCCGTCCAAGAATTAAATCTATAGGCGGAATCGCCAACGTGA
This sequence comes from Cyclobacteriaceae bacterium, assembly GCA_965230065.1. Classification (GTDB taxonomy): domain Bacteria; phylum Bacteroidota; class Bacteroidia; order Cytophagales; family Cyclobacteriaceae. The sequence goes on from OZ245942.1 coordinate 4,698,627, forward strand.
TTGTAATTGGAGGCGATTACAAACAATATCAAGTGTTGGCTAACCCTGAGAAGCTTAAATTCTATGATGTGAGCCTTGGCGAACTGCTGGAAAAAGTACAAGAAAGCAATGTGAATGCTCCGGGAGGATTCTTAAATGAACATGGCAATCAATACATCATCAAAGGAAACGGACGGGCTTATTCAGTAGAGCAGTTGGAAGAAGCTGTTTTAAAGAATATTAATGGCCAGTCGATCAAGCTCAAAGATGTGGCTGATGTACAAATTGGCACTGCTGACAAGATCGGTGACGGTTCGTTGAATACTGATCCTGCCGTGATCCTGACTATTTCCAAACAGCCGGATGTCAATACACTGGAATTGACCGAAAGATTGGATGAAGCGATTGCGGATTTGAACAACACTCTGCCCGAAAGTGTGGAAATTAAAAGCCATATTTTCCGGCAGGCTAATTTTATAGAAGCGTCCATTAATAACCTTAACCAAACACTGTTGGAAGGGGCATTTTTTGTGGTGATTGTACTGTTTATCTTTCTGATGAACTGGCGAACTACAGTCATTTCTTTGGTAGCTATTCCTATCTCACTATTGGTTTCCATTATCGTATTAAAGCTCTTGGGCTATACCATCAACACCATGAGTTTGGGCGGTATGGCCATTGCCATTGGTGCATTGGTAGATGATGCAATCATTGATGTAGAGAATGTTTTCAAGCGATTGCGAGAAAACATCCGCAAACCAAAGGCTGAACAATTGCCTGTGCTTACCGTGGTAAAAGATGCTTCTGTGGAGATCCGTAGTTCCATCATCATTGCTACGTTGATCATTATTGTGTCCTTTGTGCCTTTGTTTTTTCTGAGTGGCATGGAAGGCCGATTACTGCAACCACTTGGAATTGCCTTTATTACTTCGGTATTGACTTCCTTGATTGTGGCGGTGACGGTTACTCCTGTGCTGTGTTCCTATTTGCTGAAAAGCGAAAAGGTGCTCGGCAAGCAAGCAGAAGGAACAAAAGTGGAACGGTGGTTGCAAGCCCGATATGCAGGAACATTGGAAAGGGTGTTGAAATTTCCCAAAACAGTGATTGGTTTGACCGTTGGAGTATTTATTATCAGTTTGATTCTATTGTCGCAATTAGGTCGTAGTTTCTTGCCTGAGTTCAATGAAGGTTCGTTGGTAATTAGTGCGGTAGGTGTTCCGGGTATGTCATTGGAAGAGAGCAACAAAAACGGTAAACTGATTGAACAGCTACTTTTAGAAATGCCTGAAGTGGATGTTGTCACTCGTAGAACCGGACGTGCCGAACTGGATGAACATGCTCAGGGGGTAAATGCGGCTGAAATAGATGTACCCTTTACCCTTGATGGAAAATCCAATGAGCAATTCTTTGAAGAAGTACGAACTATACTGAGTGTTGTGCCTGGTGTGAATATCACTTTGGGGCAACCTATTGCTCACCGTATTGATCACATGCTTTCGGGTACACGTGCTAATATTGCCATTAAGATATTTGGGGATGACTTGCAACAACTGTTTGAGTTGGGCAAAAGTGTGGAAACCAATATCAAATCAATAGAGGGAATTGCGGATGTGGCAGTAGATCAACAGGTAGAAGTTCCACAAATCCGTATCACTCCCAAACGACAGATGTTGGCTGCCTATGGAATGACCGTTGGTGATTTGATGGAGCAAGTGGATGTGGCTTTTGCAGGAGAAAAGGCAGGAGAAATCTACGAGGGTCAAAAGTATTTTGATCTGTTGGTTCGCTTTCAACAAGAGTCGAGAAATAGCATGGAAACTCTACAATCTGCTTTGATTGCTTTGCCAAATGGTGGTGAAATCACTTTAGATCAACTGGCGGATGTGAAATCTGTAAGTTCTCCTAATACCATTTCAAGGGAAAATGTGAAGCGAAAGATTGTGGTAGCAGCCAATGTCCAAGGTCGTGATTTACGTGGTGTAGTCAATGAGATTCAACAAATTGTTGATGCGAATATTGACCTTCCTGAAGGCTATCGGGTAGAGTATGGTGGTCAGTTTGAGAGTGAAGCGAAAGCCTCTCAATTATTGCTCATTACTGCGGTTGTGGCTATTCTTATCATCTTTTTGTTGCTCTACTTTGAGTTTCAGGATGTGAAGCTATCCTTTATTGTCTTGATCAATTTGCCGCTGGCTTTGATTGGTGGGATTTTGATTGTGTACTTCACTTCCGGTATTATCAGCATTGCAGCCACTATTGGCTTTATTAGCTTGTTTGGTATAGCTACTCGCAACGGTATCTTGTTGGTGTCTCGCTATGAGGATTTGAGGAAAGAAGGAATGCAAGGATTTGACTTGCTCAAAACCGGAGCATTAGACAGGTTAAACCCAATTCTCATGACTGCCTTTACTACGGGGCTTGCCTTGATTCCGCTTGCCCTGAAAGGAGGAGAACCAGGAAATGAAATTCAAAGCCCTATGGCTGTCGTGATTTTGGGTGGTTTGCTCTCTGCTACTTTACTTAATCTGGTGGTGATACCGTGTGTTTATGAGTTGGTAACGAAGCGGAAGTAGTATTATCTCAAACTTTAGAATTGAAACAACCGTTCGGGTTTTCCGAACGGTTGCTTTTTATTAATTCTTCTTTGTCATTCGTCCTTATCAGGTTGCAGTATAGGACTAAACAATTAAGCCCGACCTTGAAGTCGGTCTATGTCCTTTGTCTTTTTTGCATGTGCCCCAACGAGTGTATAACAGCAATATGGCTGTTATTTCCCCTATAGCAGATGCCCTTTTACTTGCTTAATTGCCAAATTTAGATAAGGACACCCACCATAGGTTTTCAGTAAATTTACTGTTTTGTTACAAATGCACACCAAAAGTACCAAACAGAAAGGCTTTTCTATTGGCTGCTTCGTCCAAAATAATAAAAATAATGATACAAGCCGTATATTAACCACACACCAGATATGTGAGGATCGTGCCAGGGTGGCACAGATCTTGGAGCGGATGAGCTATGTCCGTTTCGCTGAAAACAACGCTGAGGCTTCTCTTTGAATAAGGCTCAAAAACTCAAAATCAGCTTAAAGTACATCCTCAGCCCCTATAAACAATAAAAGAAGGCACCTAACCTTCTTCATTTTCCTTTCTCAACCTACACCTAATCCCCATAATAAACACCGATGCTCCGGTTCAATTCCATTGCGGTAGTCAACACTGGCCTCATGCTAGGCCGTTCCGGCCACACGAAGCCTTAGTTGTTGGCTGAGGTTTTTATTTTTGTATTCTATAATTATCCCAATACTCTCTGGGTGTTACAATCTTAGTATATTCAAACTCAGTGATAGTAAAATCAGCCGTATTTCCTGTAATCAAGTAATCTGCTAAACTTACGGCTGCTAATTCCAAAAATTTGTTATCACTAGTATCAGTCAAAATATCTATCTTTACGTCTGTTTGGTAAAAAGTGGAAATCTCTTTAAGTTTAGTGAGCACCACATCTGCCTTATTTTTAAAGTCGCTGAACTTATTGAATTTATCTCTGCCCAGTACTTCAATATATTCTTCAAAGACATCTACAGATAAACAAGGCTTTACCAATTGTCTGAATACTACATCATACAGAATGTTAGTAGGCACAGCATTAGAAATCAGAGCCGATACGATTACATTTGTATCAAGGATTATTTTTTGCATCTCTCACTGCTCTTATTTCAGCATTAATATCATCTAAAGTCATTTTGGAAAGCCCTACTTTTTCGGCAATCTCATTACTTTCTAACAAGGCTTTTCTAGCATATTCAAGACTTATTTTATCTACTAGATCTGTAAACTTAATTTCCTCCTGACTTTCTAAATTATATTTCTCAAAGTCAGTCTCGCTTACTTTTATTTGAATTGTTCTCATAGCCACTATATTATTTATTTTTTTTAATCTCAGCCAACGAGTGTATAACAGCATTTACTGTTTTGTCGCAAGTAATAACCAAAATAGCTAAATAGAGCATTTTTTGTCTATTGTTGCTTGCCCTAAGATAAGAAAAAAATTATACAAGCCGTATATTAACCACACACCAGGTCTGACCTTGGGGGCGGAGCAAGTGATTACTTACAGCTTTCGTTAGCATTACGTTATTTAATAATTTCTTTCTCAAGTATATTACTTAATTCCTCTATATGAACCTGCTACATTTGACTGGACACTAAGAGCATACTGCATAACATGCTGCTTGTTGTATACAAGGTAGCAACAGAAATAATGGGAATAAATTTGCGGAAAGTGGGTACTTGTTTGGAGGAAAATGTGTGTATTGAGACAAAATCTGCGATAGGGGAGGGAGACCCCGGCATTCGCTTTGCTCAGCCGGGGATACATGGTTATTTTTAATTAACTAAGGGTTATACCACCTGCAATTTGGTGAGCAACGGCTGCCTGGTGTTGGTCAGTGAAAAAGTGATAATACCACTTTAGAGGAAAGAGATGAATAAGCCTGATAATTTTTTTTCATAAATTTGAATAATAATAAAACAAAAATACTCCTACATAATCTATAAACGAAAATAATAGTATAGGTTAATTAATTAAAAAATTCCCGATGATATGAAGATTAATGGATTCAAGCACAAAATTACCTGGGACGAGTTTGAAGAAGTATCTCAAGTCCCCCACGGATCGCCTAAGCACAGTGCTGCATACACATTCGCGGATTTTAGTTACCGTTACCCTCGTACCAAATGGATTTCAGGAAATAAATGTAAAATTGAAGAATTATCAGTAACGATTATGATGGACAAAAGGAAAAGCTGGGTACTCAAAGGAAAAAAGAATAGTGATTTACTTCAGCACGAACAAATTCATTATGATATAACTGCTATTGGTGCCAGAGACTTGTTTCGTTTATTGAAAGAACTGACTGATAATTGTAATTCGCTGAACAATAAAGCAAATGAAATTGAAAAAAAGATTCAGAAAAAGATAAATAAATACAACAAAAGATATGATAACCAAACTAATCATGGGCTGAATACAGCCAAACAAAAACATTGGATTAGCCGCATCCGCACCATAAAGGTAAATAAGAAGGGCGAAATTGACCAATTACCATAAATTTAAGAGGGTTAATTAATCCTAATCCTGTTATTCCATTTCAAAAAAGCATTCACCGTGGTACGGGCGTCTCGCCTGTACAGGTTAGGCCGTATAAGAAAGATGCACCTGCACTACAACTCGCCATAGCTTAGCACTTATACTTTTGGTGCCCAGTAAGTACAATAGCCTTCGGCGTAAACCGGCCCCTGAAAAAGCATACACCCTCCGCAGGCTTTGTCTGTTTTCGGAGGTAGCCAAAGGTTGCAATTATTGCATTGGTTGTCGGGGATAGGAGATTTTTTTACATACCCAAACTGTTCCCGCTTGCTGATCTCACTTTCGCTGATACCGGATAAATCTTCGCATGGGTCAGCAGTAACTGCCTGGTTTTGGTTTTGCTGTTCTGTTTTCTTTTGGCCACAGGCATGTAGCATCCACACACCCAAAAATGGGATACAGCGCTTAATTGCCCGGTTGATAAATTTTCTGCGGGAGTATATGTTCATTGTCATATTTACATCGGTTGGGTGTAGAACTTTTGAATGGCCGCTAAAGCATTTTTGATGCCTTCTTTTGTATCTGTATTGATATCTTTTAACAAAGCAGTAAGGGCAGGATCAACTGCTTCTGACTGCTGTAAGCCTTCGCTCATTCCTTTTACGCCAGCTTTCTGCCAATCTGCGGATACTGCAAGGGGAGGGGCGGTAAGTGTAGTGATGAGTAATGCGATTTCCCCGGGTTGGTTACGCTTGCCCGTTACATTACAAAAATCTTCCAGGAAAGTCAGCTTCCAGGGGGCAGCCTCTTGAAAAAACGCCTGAGTCTCCAACTTTTTTAGCAAATCTATAGAAGTGCCTGCTTCGGCACTCAACACTGCGGTGCGAAACCAGACGTTTTCTCCGTACTGTCCCAGTGCCTTTGCCAAAGTGTTTATGGCTTGTTCGTTATCAAACGCACCCGCACTCAAGCTTGCCTGAAAAGCCACCCGCACAGAAGGGTCATCAATACTGGCCATCAATTGTGGAAAACATGCTGGAAATTGCTCTGATAACATCACGCCGTGTTCCCGTACTCCAGGGTGGGCATCTTTCATGGCTTGTTCTACTATTTCGGCATTCAGGGCATCTAAACCTTCCAATACATATAAAGCATGCAGGCGTGCTTTGGGGCTTTCGTGTTGCATAAACATGGTGCGCACAGAGGAAACTACCGACTTATCCTGCTTCTGGAGCAGCAGCCGTTGTGCCTGTAATCGCCACCATTGGTTGGGGTGTGCTAATAGTGCTACCAGTGCTTCTGCCTCTTTATCCCGCAGGTTTGGGCGAATAATGTCATGGTTTTCTGCGTTTTCCGGTACAATGCGGTAGATTCTGCCCATCTCACTGCCGTTGTAAAAATCCATATCTTCTTTTAAGTCTTCCGGGATGGAAAGCGGTGTTTCTATATGTTGGCGGTACATATCAATCACATACAGGTAACCATCAGGACCTACCGTAAAATTAGCAGGACGAAACCAGGGGTCAGCAGAGGCTAAAAACTCTTTTTCTACTTCGTTATCATCCCGTTGCGCCACATAAGTAGGGCTGTCGTCCAGGGGTGTGATTATATCCCGGTGTACTAAATTTCCGGCTACATCCCCGGTGAAAATACTGCCATGATATGCTTCCGGAAAGGCATCCCCTGCATAAACGGTTCCTCCGGAGGCACCCGTAAAGTGGTCTTCGGCATATTCTACCCTGTCCAGGTTTTGCTCTTCGTATCGTTGTTGCCGGCGCCGGGTACGCTCGGCCCGCCAGTAGGGGGGAGGTGTCCGTTGGAACATGCGCAGGTCATGATCTGAAATATTCAATGCAGCTGTAGTTGATGGTAAATAGGGATGCCGATGCATATACCGCCAGGGCATCACAGCATGTCGGATGTGTATGGTGTTTTGGGTGATAAACCGGTGGCCCCACTCATTAATAGCCAGGCCAAACTGGGCCGGGCCTGTAGTTTGTTCAAAAGTATCTTTGTCCAGGCGGAAGCGGAAATCTGCACCACCCATAGCAAGGGAAGGCGCATCAGGCTTCCGGCTGAATGTTACTTCTCCTGCCTGCCCATGATTGGCGGCGTATATCCAGTTATCTATACTGAAAGTGAGGTTGGTAATTTGTGCTTCAGAGTTGTTTTCAAAAAAACCGGAGAAGAGTATTTCCTGCGTATCGGCCCGGGCATCATGGTTGGTATCTTTCATATAAAAAATGTGGGGGGCAGCAGTTACAAGCAGCCCGCCTTTCCATGGCAAAATACTGGTGGCTTCGGATAAGTTTTCGGCAAATACGGTTGATTGGTCTATGCGCCCGTCCCCATCCGTATCTTTCAGCAATTTAATGCGCCCTTTGCCCTGGCCGGGCTCGGGCTTGTACGGATAATCGGGCATTTCAACTACGAATACATTTCCCTCTTCATCAAAGAGCATGGATACCGGGTCTTTTACATGAGGTTCGGAAGCAAATATTTCAACCCTGAAGCCATCTTGCACCTGAAAACTTTCCAGGGCTTTTTCGGGAGTAAGTGAGTCTGGATATTGCTTCGAGCAGGAGAAGCCTGCCAGCATTGTGCATGTGAGAAAAAAAGCGAAAATATAGTTCATGGGTGGTTGCATCAGCATTACACCTGAAATTTAGAAAGTTTTCCTCAAAGAAAAAGCACATATAAACAAAAAGGCAACCCCGGTGAGGAGGCTGCCTTTCTTTATGATTTGTTAAATCTATTTTATCAATAGGTACTAAACGTTAAACCTGGGCCTTCTGAAATAAAAGCCCCGTTTTGTCAGTTCGTTAAACCCACCTTCTAGCTGAAATTCACTTACATCACTCACCTTGAGCTGCGCCATGTTTTCAACTTTTTTATTTTTCAAATCCGCTTGTTCATTTTTTATTATTGTACTCATATTTTGTTCTCTTATTTACTTCTAATTTCTATTGAAGTATATCTTAACGCATTGAATAGGGTTGGGTTGTGTTTTTCGTAATAAATTATCCTATTTATTAATTAATATGTAATATTTTGGTTATTTGTTGAATATGAAATCTAAAATGATTGTAATCTTTAAAAATGAAACCAGATATAAAATGTAGTTTCAACAGATTTTGAATAATATTGAATTAGTTTGTAAATACTAAAAAAATCGTACTTTCAATAAAAGTTCTAAATGTGCGTCGATAACCTTATGTTTGTTTTATAAACACATTTGAGTTCAATTTGAATGTTATGAAGTTTGAAACCATCATTGATATTTTCAAGGAGAAATTAGGGGAGGAAGTAATCCTTGGCACTGATACTGAGTGTACGCCTCCTACCGCTCAGGTACTTGTTGATAAAATAGCATTAGTTTGCCAGGAATTACACGAAAACGAACATACTTACTTCGATTGTTTGTCTTGTCTTACCGGCCTGGACAATGGGCCGGAAGCCGGAACTATGGAAGTGATTTATCATCTATATTCAATTCCTTACGATCTGAAAGTTGCCCTTAAAGTGCTTATTCCCAGAAACAGTGAAAGAGAGGCCTTGCCAGAAGTGCCATCGGTGAGTCATATCTGGCGTACTGCCATCTGGCATGAGCGGGAAGCTTATGATTTGTTGGGAATTCGTTTTACCAGGCACCCCGACCTGCGCCGTATTTTATTGCCCAACGACTGGGAAGGGTTTCCCCTGCGCAAGGACTATCCGTTACAGGAACGTTACCATGGTATTAAAGTGGAGTATTGATCAGTAGGCAGTAGCAGCAGCAGTGGCAGTAGCAATATGCAGCATGATGTTATGACTGCCTACTGCCGCTATTTTACTTCTTTTGGCTAAATTCCTTTACGAAATCCCAGTTAGGGGTAAGGCCCAATCCAGGTGCGGTTGGTGCCTCTATCATGCCATCTTTAGTCTGTATATTTTCCTCTACCAGGTCGTACATCATTGGATTTCCGCCTAAAGAAAACTCAATGATAATGGCTGAAGGACAGGCAAATGCCACATTTACACCCGCCATGAAAGAGAAAGCAGAGCCCCAGCAATGAGGTGCCAGTTCCAACTGATGCGCTTTTGCCAAGTGCCCCACCCGCATGGCTTCGGAAATGCCCCCAATGATGGCAGAGTCAGGTTGTACCACATCAAGTGCCCTGACTTCAATGAGATCACGCACATCAAAGCAGGTATATTCGCTTTCACCGGCAGCGATGGGAATGTCCGTTGAAGCTTTTACTTCAGCGGTGCCGTGCCGGTTGTCTGGGTTGATGGGTTCTTCAAACCAGAAGAGGTTGCAGTCGGCAACGCCCCGGCAAAATTGCTTGGCTTCGGGTACACTGTACGTGCCATGTGCATCGGTCATGAGCTTAATGTCTGGCCCCAGGGCTTCCCGGGCAGCTTTTACGCGGGCTACGCTGGTTTGCACCGTTTTGTCCATAATGCCAACCCGCATTTTTACACCCTGAAAACCTTTGGATACATAGCCTGAGAGTTGTTCGCCAATGGCATCTACACCCGCCCAGCCACCACTGGCATAGGCTTCCATTTCCGGGCGACAGGCACCTCCCAATAAATCAACAACGGGTACGCCCAGGGCTTTTCCTTTCAAATCCCACAGGGCGGTATCTACGCCGCTCATGGCAGATACGGTAAGTCCACGCCTGCCCAGGATGGGAAAACCACGTCCCCGGGATAAAGCATAATGATCGCGGGTACCATTGTACATCATTTCCCACAAGCGGGTGATGTTACGGGCATCCTGGCCTACCAAAATGGGTTTTAATTCATTTTCCACACAATTTACGATAGAAGAACACACGCCCGAAGATCCAACGGCTGCTTTGGCTTCACCAAAACCTTGCAATCCGGTATCTGTGGTAACCACCACCAGCGTCATGTCAAAGTTGGTGAGTAAGCCGTAATCAGAGGTATGCTGTTTTTCTTTCGGAATGGGGCAACGGAGCCAGAAGGCTTCTACATTGGTTATTTTCATTGGTAATTTAATTATCCTCTTAAGGGGTACTAATAAATATAGGTTTTACAAATTTAGATCAAAGCAGACAGTGTTTCTATAGATTTACGGGTGAGCATGGTATAAAACTCATCAGTAACAGATGAACTCCCATGGTCCTCCAGAAATTTCTTCTGCTCTGCCGATAATCCTTCGGGGGCATCGTCAATAGAATTGGGATAGGGATTGGCCGGAGTGCGGTCCAATGGTGAGCAGAACTCTACCGAAAGTACTTTGTCGTACCCAATTTCACGAAGGGTTTCTATGATTTTGGGCCAGTCCAGCTTACCCATACCAGGCGCCATGCGGTTATTATCGGCCACATGAAATCCAATGATTTTCCCTTTGGCCCGGCGCATGGCAGCAAACATATCGTCTTCTTCAATATTCATGTGGAAAGTATCCAGGCAAACGCCGCAGTTGGGACCTACTTCTTTGGCCAGTGCCAGTGCCTGATCACCCCGGTTGATGAAATAGGTTTCGAAGCGGTTGATAGGTTCTATGCCTAGCAAAATCCCGGATTTTTCAGCATAATCGTAGATTTCCTTCATGCTTTGTACCGCCCATTCCCATTCTTCTTCAGGCCGTCCGTCGGGCACAATTTTACCTACGGTGCCGGGCACTACAGAAACCATTTCTCCATCCAGCTCCTTCACCATGTGTACGATGTCTTTTACATACTGGATAGATTTTTCGCGCTGTTCCTCATTTTTTGCCAGCAGGTTCCTTTCTTCCAGCATCAGGGTTACCGAACCCCAGCAACCGAGTCCATGTTCTTTCAGCAGTTTTCTCACTTCTTTGGTATCATACACTTCAGGCATGCCCGCTATTTCCAGTTTATGATAGCCTAGTTTTGATACGCGCCGGATGGTAGTCTCAATGGTTTCCGAACGCATCCAGTTATGAATTGATAGTTCCATTGTTTGTTTATTGTTTGTGGTTTAGGGTTATAAGTTGTTCTTGTGTATAAAAAAGTTAACGTTTAATTAGAAACTAGAAACTAGAAACTAGAAGCTAGAAATCAATTATGTGCTTCCTTGTAGTGTTTTTTCAGGACATCTTCCCCAAAGTCATTTTCTAAGTCACGCACTACGGTATGGATATGGTTTCCGTTGTTTTGTGTATTATCATATTCTATGATAAAAACAGGGTTTTGGATACGGTAGTAGTGTTTGTCGCCAGACTCAAGGCTTCCCGCCCATGCAAAGTGAATATTGTCCAAACCAGATTTTTTTATTCTTTCCATCAATTCATTGGCAAACTCAGGTTTGTAGTTGTTGTGGTAAAGCTCAATCAATTGCATGAGTTTTTTTTGCTGCTCAGGAGTCATGTCTTTGTATGCAACACCCTCCATATCAGTTTTTTTCGCATATCGCTCTGTGCCTGTCAGGATATCGGGGTAAGCTTCATCGGTAATGACGGCAGCTTTCAATTGGGATGTATTAAATGATTTTACTAAATCCCTTCCCATATCTTCTTCCAGGTGCAAAACACGCCATCCTTTTTTGGGGCCGGAAGGCACTTTGGCAGGGTTCGCACCAAAAAAGGCCGGAGTTCCAGATACTAACTCTCCTGACAAAGCAGAAAAATGTAAAGACAAGTGATGTCCTTCCAGTCGCCATCCCCAGGCCTTATCCATTGAAGGTTCACCAAAGATGGTAAAGAAATATTTATTAGGGTCTCGGTAGTTATCATCCGGTTCGCGGTTTTCTACTACTTTTAAAATGGCTTCGAGCGACATAATATTGGTTGCTTTTTCGTAACCCTGCTCACTCATGGAAGCTTGCAGCAAAGTTTTGGCAGCATCTTTTTGTGCTTCACTCATTTCGTTCAGCGAAACTCCATTTCGAGGGTGCTGGGGAATGAAATGCCAATTAAACCGCTCCTCGTTATCCAGTGCGTAGGTAGCTTGTTTTTTTTGTTGATTATCCAATGAGTTGAGAAACTTTTGCGCTGCCGCTACAATCTCAGCTTTGTGGGGGTGAGATACTGATTTAAATACACTCACTTGCAGTAATATGACTACCATTACTGAGGTAGATAAAAATCCGATAAATAAATGCTTTTTCATGATAGGCCAGGTTTATGATTCGCTTCATCTTATTAAAAAATAAGAAGCGATAAAGGTAATACAAAATGCCGGAAATCCCTGATATTTTTGTATTTTCACTGTACATATTTACTGATAATTTCATCTCCAATTCGCAGTACAATGAGTGAGCAGAAAGACCAACCCGGAAACACTAGCCTGGCCAAAGTGAGTCGTATTGGCCTGAATGACAGGAAAGATAATGTACCGCTGCAAGTATTAACTGAAGAAGACTGGGGTTTCTGGCAGCAGAATGGATACGTTATTATCCATGATGCGGTTCCGGGAGAAAACATAGATGCAGTTGTCAATATGATCTGGCAGTTTGAAGAGAAAGACCCAAATGACCCGGCTACCTGGTACAGGCCTCCCAGACGGGATATTCAGATGACGGAATTGAGGAATTCGGGCATGGTGGAAGTGTACAACCATCCGGCCTTGTGGAATAACCGTCAGTATCCCAAAGTATATGATGCTTTTGTTGATATTTGGGGTACTGATAAACTATGGGTTACCATTGACCGCGCTAACCTCAACCTGCCTGTTCGCCCTGGCAGCGAGTTCAAAGGTTTTATCCATTGGGATATTGACACCTCTTTGACACCCAGGCCCGTGAATGTGCAGGGCGTGCTTTCCCTTTCTGATACAACCGAAGAAACAGGAGGTTTTCAGTGCATTCCCGAATTGTACCTCAACTTTGACGAATGGGTAAAAACCCAGCCAGCTGACCGAGATCCTTTTATGCCTGATATTTCGGGGTTTAATATTGAAAAAGTAATTACAAAGAAAGGTGATTTACTGATATGGAACAGTATGTTGGCGCATGGCATCCGGCCCAATCACTCTTCCCGGCCCCGTTTGGCGCAATATATTTCCATGATGCCGGCCCAGGAAGATAATGAAGAACTCCGGCAATGGCGTATACGGTCCTGGAAAAATAAAATCCCTCCTGATGGTTATGCGTTTCCCGGCGACCCCCGAAACTGGGAGCAACAAAATGCTGAAACGGCAAAGCTTACCCCGCTGGGAGAAAAGCTACTGGGCCTGAAAAAATGGGAATAAATAAAGTCCTGTGATTTTTTTTCATGTAAGAAGTTGTCTTTAAGTGATGCTTCCTGAAGGCATTAATGCTTTTTATGGGGAACTGGTACAACCTCATTTGTTTATTTTTAATTGTTTATTCTGGTGAAATACTGGAAATCGCCTGAAATTCCATCAGGTTTATTTTTTTTATGATATTCAATATTTAAAAAATAATACTGTGTTTATTTATCAAACCCCACATTGGCATAAACATAACTGATGTAATAAAATGTACTGGTTTTGTATGTTTTTAATCTGAGCTACCCATACCTTTGAAACAGTTTCATAGTCGTTCTGAAACTAAGTATTTTAGATACTTATTTTTTAAGCTTGAGGCAGTAACGAAGGGAATTCATAGAATTTCACGAACTTTTTAGACTAAAAGCCCGCAAAATTTGCGGGCTTTTTTATTGTCTTGTCATATAGCATCACATCGTTTTTTCAGAAATGGTTGCAGGTTTATCAGCTTTGTAAAGTAATTCACCGTGTTCGTCGTAAAACTCAAATACAGCGTTGGGTTTTGTATCACCTTCAGCCGGATAAACATTGACTTTTAAAAAACCCCCTGAACGTTTTTCCTGGGAATAAGGCTGTTTGATTTGGGCTTCGGGATCGGTAGATTCGGGGTCACCGGGAAGCCTGCCAATACGGGAGTTTTGATCAATCATTGCCCCGCAACTGAATTCTTCAAAACCAGAGGGGTGTATGCTATGATATTGCCAGTGTCTGTCGCCGCAAATGATGTAAAAGTTTTTTTCCTGAAAATTATTTTCTTTCAGCCACTCAAAAAAAGCATCCCCTTCATGACGAAATCCATCCGGATTGGTATGGTTATCAGTTTTATAAGCATCATCAGGGCCTACCATTGGCGTGGGTGAAACCAGGATTTTAAATACAGCATCACTAGCCAGAAGTGTTTCTTTGAGCCATTGTCTTTGTTTTTCTCCCCAAATGCTTTTGTCAGGCCCATCAGGCATTTTATTTGGGCTGCGATAGTCCCGGCCTTCTACCATCCATATTTGTACAAGGTTATTCAGTTTGTACGTACGATAAGTGACGGCATCTTCATTGTCAGGATCAACGATAGGTACCTGCTCTTTGAACACTTCTATCCCCAGGGCATTAGAAGGCAGATAGCCATGCCGTTCGTTATACGCTACTGTATCGCTATCATTAAAGCGGTGGTCATGGTCATCTTTTAACCAGTAGGTAGGTACCGAAGTAAGCATTTGTTGTAACCGGGGCATTGCAAATAAACGGTGCCAAAACGCCCTCATTTCATCTATGGAGTCGGCTATGCTCATGCCGGGCAGGGGTTGGTCATAATATACATTATCCCCATTTCCTATGAAAAAGTCAGGGTTCATTTTTTGTATTGTTTCATAAGCATGAAACCCCAAAGGCGCATCATCGCCTTCGTAAGCATCAATGCCCTGTGATGAACTTTTTCCTGCATAAAAACGGGTATAATTCATACCGGTAACCATCACAAACTGAACGGGTGTAGTAGCATCTTCGGGTGATATCGTTTTAAAATAATGGGGTTTGCTATTGTGTGCATCTTCTGTGTCGTGCCCATACGCCATGCGGTAGTGGTATAAAGTACCGGGTTCCAGGTTTTCAATTTTTGCCTTGATGATATGATCGCTTACTGAGTCTGCCATGAGCCAGTCAGTTTCCAGTGTTTCGCTAAAGCTGCTGTCTTTAGATATTTGAAACTTTCCATACCCTGCCTTTCCGGGAATATCATAACGGATGAGTGAGTCGGTGGCAGCCAGGCGGGCCTGTAAAATCACAGAAGTTTGGGTAGGCTCACCAGCCATAAGTTCATGTATGTAAATAGCGGGGGAAGGGGGAGTGCAACTATTAAGTAAGCATAAGATACTGAGCATTACTAATGGGAGGAGGTTATTCATTGAATCTTTAGGTTAGTTTAGGGTTACAGGTTGCCGATACAGCTTAACCGGCAACCCTCAATTTTAAATGATATGGCTTACAATTATAGAAAAAATTGAGGTTGTTTACATCGGGGTCATCACTTCCTTTTGCAGCCTTTTTACCAAGCGTTCACTGAAAGAGATCATTTTCATGATTTCATTCGGGCTGACCAGGCGTACATGCTTAAATACAAGAAGGGCTTTGCCATTACTTTCCAGGTGATAGATATCGTTTCGCTCAAAAAAGTGAATGAGTTCCGGAGTGAAAAATTTTCTGATAGACTTTTCGTCGGGACTTTTCAGTAGAAATTTTTTGGAAAAATGTTTAAACTCCTGAAAGTCAATATCGGAAGGTTCGGCTACCATCAAAATTTTATCAATAAAGCCTTCTTTTTCCATAGAAAAAACGGGAGGGTCAAAAGGTAAGTGCAAAATCTGCAAAGTGATGTGATAAACTTCTTTCGCTATCAATGCGCCTTCGTCAAACGTAACATCACTTATTTTCCAGTCTACCCCTAAAGAGGCATAATCGCCGTACAACTGGTTTTTTTCAAACTCAATAGGCCGCGATTTAAAGAAATTAAACCGTCTGATTTTAGAAGAAATATCCCAGTTAATTTCAGGGCGGTAATCGTACCCATTCGTATCTGCCAGCAGTTTGATGCCCTGTTGGCGTTGGGTAAGCCTTTCACGTTTAGGTTTGGGGGTTTTCAGTATATGTAGTGCATTTGGGTGAAAGGAAGAGGTTTGGTGTATATCAAGTCCTGTAAAATGGATTTGCCCCCCATTATTGTTGTATTTTTCAGCGTGCTCATGCAAATACTCCAAAACAGTATGGTCGACAAGGCGAGTGTGTGAAAAATCCATAACTACATGCTGGTCATGGCTGATACTTTGCACTTTGCTTCGTAAATGCAGAATATTCATAAAACTGGCAATGCCTTTCACTTTGAACAGCAGCATTTTCCGTTTTTCCTGGATAATCCGGATAGAAGGTTTGAACAGGTAATTGACAAACATGGGAAACGGAATACCAGACAGGAAATAGTGAATAAGGAGTGTAAAAGCAATACCGATGGCAATTCCACCCAACAGCCCAACCACGAGGGTAGCTACCAGTGTGATCAAAAAGATGGCGAGTTGTTCCCAGCCGTGCTGGTACATTTCTTTAAATACCTGTGGGGATGCCAGTTTGTACCCGGTAAATACAAGTATGGCAGCCAATGCGGCCAGGGGCACTTCCTGAATAATTTCGGCACCCACAAATACGAAAACCAGCAGGATGGCTCCATGAAAAAAATTAGACCAGCGGGTACGGGCTCCGTGGTTTACATTAACTGAACTCCGCGCGATTACCGTAAAAATAGGGAGGCCGCCTACACAGGCTGCTGCTACGGTACTGGTGCCTACCCCAATCAGTTCTTTGTTCAGGTTGGTTCTTCTTTTGTAAGGGTCAAGTTTGTCTACGGCTTTGGCACTCACCAGGGTTTCAATGTAAGAAACCAGGGTAATGGTTATCACTCCCAGCCAGAAGCCGCCTTCAGTGATTCTTGAGAAGTCGGGAAAGACAAAGCTTTGCAAGATGTCGTTCGGGATTTGCACGAGGTTTTCGGGGCCTACATGAAAAGAACGATCAAGAAGGCGGATGGTGTGGGGCTCGAAAAAATTGAAAAAGAATACTTGCGGAATGGCCAGAAGCAGCACCCACATAGGGGCGGGAATTGCCCGGATAATTTTGTTTTTGGTTTTAGGGTACAGCACCAGTATCAATAAACTAACCACTGCAATGCAAGTGATGAAGGGGTTAAGGTGCAGAATGCTGTTCGGAATTTCCCGGAGTACTCCTAAGGTTGATTCAGCCTCAGACTGTACGCCCAGAGACACATGAATTTGCTTTCCCATGATAATGATACCAATAGCACCGAGCATACCATAAATAACAGAAGAAGGAAAAAAGTCGCCAAATTTACCCATGCGCAGTACCCCTAGCAATGTCTGCAAAATGCCCGAAACGATAAACACGGCCAATACATAAGGGTACACATTCTCATTACCATGCCTGATCTGGTCTGCTGCAATGATAACAATAACGATGAGACTGTTGCCAGGGCCATTGATGGCCACATGGCTGCCACGGATAAAAGTAGTAACAATACCGCCCACTATGGCAGAGAGGAGTCCTGCGATGGGAGGTGCCCCGGAAGCCGCGGCAATGCCTAATGCCAGCGGAAGGGCTACCAGTGCTACACTGAAGGCTGCTATTAAGTCTTTCCGCCAATGATGCTGGATTTCTAACTGACCTTTTTCGGACACTTTACTCGAACGCTTATCGGACATGAATTAATATTTAAGATTTTTTGCTGGTTGGGAAAATACTAAAAAATACAAAGTGTGAGAAATGTTAAGATGTTTATGCTACTTATTACCCTAAAAATACAATCAGGTTTTATAATGTTTATATATCATAACGTATGTAAAACTCTTACTTAAAATTGAAATGTTTATTGGGGCAAATAACAAAATTATTGCTGTATTTATTAATTTTTTATCAAACCTTAAAACTTGTCAGGGCACTTAGAATGGGGCTTTCTTTTTATGCGACAGGTTTTTTTTGGGTAGAAATATTTCAGCCATCATACAGCGGGCACTGCCCCCGCCACAGGTTTCAATCGTATCCACCGTAACGGGCATAATGGTGGTTTGTTCCATAATTTGCATAATTTGTTCGTATGTAAGCGATTGGTAAGCCTGTGTTGATAACACAAGAATACGTTTTTTTGGATGTAAAGCTGTGCATAACTGCAATGCATTGCCTGCAAAATGATCGTTTTGCTCTTCTGAAAATAGCACAATTTCTTTACCGGTTACTTTCAGTTTTTGCAATACAGTTTTTCTTTCTTTTTCTTCTTTGATGGCATCTGCACAGATGACCGCAATGTTTTCCCCCACGTTCATCATAACATTGGTATGATAAATTGCATGTTGCTTGCCTTCATGTTTTTGATAAGCATGAAAAATGACGGGTTCGTAGCCAAAGTCTTTGCAAAAGATATGCACCAAATCAGTATGTGTACGGGGGGAAATACAGGCATATGCAATTTTGTGCACCCGGTCCAGCACCAGGCTGCCCGTTCCTTCCAGAAATTTCCCCTCGTTTTCATATGATGAATAATCTACTACTTTTTTGATGTCGTAACCATGAGTTTCTTTCAGTGTGGTCAGGATTTCAAACCTCCGTTCCAGACGACGGTTGGGTGCCCACATTGGGTATACGACAGCGGTGCCATCTTCATGTGTTGAAACCCAGTTATTGGGAAATACGGAATCAGGGGTATCCGTTTGTTGGCTATCTTCAATAACAATTACATGCACACCTGTTTGCCTTAGCAAGGCAACCATGTTATCAAATTCTTCCCTGGCCTTTTGCTGTGCGGTAAAGTCAGGGCCGGATTGACTTTGCTGATAGAGGTTGTTTTTGGCAGTTTGCTCGTTGTACCGGAAAGCTACCGGCCTTACCATCAGTACCGTGTCGGTGAGTTGGGACGGAATTTTCTTTTGCTCCATAACAGTGGGGTGCTTATTTCATCAGCCAGATTCAGTGCCTGACAAAGTTGTTTCCCAAAGCTATAAAGTGATTTTTATTCGGAAAGTTCCTTAGCGGCTTCTTAACTTTCAGCTTCGGTTTTCTTTTTCCAGTACCGCATCAGCCCGGCTACGCTCATCCAGGAAGGGTTGGCTGCTTCGTATTGTTGGATAAGTTCTTCAGAAGCGCCTTCGGCTTTTAATTGTTGTGCTACATATTCCTGAAATTCTGGGACCACTTGCTCAGGCTGTTCGCCCTGTTCCCATCGGGGTTTTATCCATTCGGCCCAGTCGGCAAGCCTATGCTCCAGTTCATCCAGGTGGGAAGTAATATTTTCTACTTTGCCAAAATGCGTAAGATAAAGGGCGTTTAATTTTAACGAGCGGATTAATTGAATAGAGGCGCGCCAGTCTTCCAGGTTAATATCTGGCGGGGGGCAGGGTGGCTCAACGATGCAATCAGAGATTTTTACACCCGCTACATCTCCTGTGAACAAGGCATCTTCCACTTGCCAGGCAATATGGTGCACGGCATGCCCGGGGGTGTGCCAGGCTGAGAAAGTTACACCGCCAATTTTTATTTTTTCACCATGTTCAGGAGATTGTAGTTGGTTTTCGGGAATTGGCTGCATTTCTCCCCACAGCCTGTCCATGTCGTCCTGATAAATTCGCCGGGCCGAATTGACTAACTTCTCGGGGTTTGCCAGGTGTTTGACACCTACAGGATGCACGTAAATTTTAGCACCATTTTTTGCAAAAGCCCAGGCAGCCCCGGCATGGTCAAAATGGATATGGGTAAGCAAAACATGTTGTATCTCATGGGGTTGAAAACCTGCTTTTTGAATGCCTTTCTGCAAATTGTCAAACGTAGAGTGGGGGCCGGTTTCAATAAGCACGGGGCCTTCGGGGGTTTCTACCAAAATAGTAGCAATTGCCTGGGGGTAATCTAAAAAATGAAGATCGATGATGTGTATCATGGTTGTTTCTTTTCGTTACAGGTAATAAAGGGAAAATCTGCCGGGAAAGCAATAAATGCTATTCTGATTTTTGTAAAGCGGCTCTCTGGCCCCAACCATTGAAAATTGATAAGAAGCTCTCGTAAATCGGTCAGACCCCTATCTGAAGAGGCACAAGAGTGGTCTGATGGGGTCGCCCAGACCGATAGGCAATATTAACTTTCAATGGCATCGGCCATCCGACTTCGTGCCTACTGAGCCGCTCTACTATCTATTTATACATAAAATTTATTAACTAACTTAGATATAACCTGCCATTTTATAAATGATCATTCCCATGGTTTCGCGGGTGAGTTTATGCCAGTTTTCAATAGCATCGGGGTTGGGCAAAAGCAGAGCATCGGGGGTAACAGTTCCTTCTTTTGTACTAAACCCCGTACTATAAGCCGTAACGGGCAAACCCACCTTATCGAAGCAGGCTTGGGCCCGGCGCATATGGTAGGCTGAAGTAACGAGCAAACAAGGCTGATTAGGAAATTTTTCCCGGATGATTTCAGCGGTATTCAGTGCATTTTCACGGGTATTCCGGGAGTTGGTCTCCAGGATGATGTCTTCTTCCTGTACATTACTCAGTAGCAATAATCTTTTGGCAAGCTCAGCTTCTACGGGGCCATCGGCGAATATTTGTCCTAATCCGCCGGAAACCAGGATTTTTTGAACTTTGCCTTCCCGGTACAATTGGAGTGTGTGCAATAGCCTGTCTACGCTTTGGGTGGTGTGTACACGATCGTCAGGCTGCGCATCGGTAAGGGTAAAACCTCCCAGCACAATGGCGACGGCATAGGTTTTATCCAGACTTTCTATCCTGACAGGTTCTATTACCCACCACCGCATGAGTTCACCAATGATGAAAGGATTGGAGAAAAACAGGAGCAAAACTACTCCGGTAATGTACATCTTCTTTTTCCATTTAGGATTTTTCAATAGCAGCCCAGCCAACAAAGCCAGCACAATGATGGTAAAGGGCATGAGCAGGAAAGAGAGGATTTTGGAGAGGTAGAAGAACATGAAGTTTTAGGCTTAAATAAGTTGCATTGGTAAGTAGTGGTTATTGGGAATTGTCTTTTTTTGCCACAATCCAGCCGTACTGTGTGCCAGGGGGTTAGCTATTCTTCAGTTCAAATGTTATCACTTTTGTCATTGTAATATCGCCACCTTTTGGATGTGGAAAAACCCATTCAAATTTAATTTCCTTATACCTTTTATCTGAATTACTATAAGTTCTATAAGGAGGTTCTATTTTCACATATTTGGAAGCTGAATAGCTCTCTTCATTTAGATCCACTTCATCATCATTAATTTTTACAATTGGATAAAGAGTATAAGTCATATCTTTATGTTCATCATAAAAGTTATAAAAAGTTGAATCTGATAATCTCGCAGTAAAATGGCAAGAATAACCTTCTTTTACTGTCAGGTTGCATGACCCTCTTATTAACAATTCCGGTAAAAGAATTGAGTCTTTTAGAGCTAAACTTTTACTAAAGTATGGAGCAATTATCGTATCCAAATTTTGGGTACTGCTATCAGTATTTGAAACATCATAGTTACAAGAAGTAATAAGGATAATAATAAGTCCTAAAATATATTTCTCCATATTTTGACTGTACTGCTTTGCTAACCTGATTTGTCTAAAATACATAACAAAATACTAACGCCTTGCCGCATTTTATTGACAAAGTACAATTAATACCTATCAACAAAAGTCGATTACCCCCCAACCGTAGAAGTATACACTTCCTGGTTCCCTACATTATCGGTAACCACCAACTTGAGTTCGCCGGCAAAGGGTTTGCTGTCGTCCAGCTTGTCTGACCAGATGAGGTCTCTTTTGTAATCGTAGTGCATGAGTACCCATTCGCCGTTTACATAAAGGTTGTATTCCTTGATACCGGAAAGTTCGTCTTTGATGGTAAACCGCAGTCTATCAGAGCCTACCCTCGCCGGACGGATGGAAGGAGGATCTTCATCGGTAATGAGGGTGTATTTTCCAAAATCCCGGGTACGGAAGGTGATTTGGTCGCCATTCCAGGTGCCTCCCATGTAACCGTATTCCCCATTATCAGCTACTGCATACACCGATGTTTTGTCTTTTTCGGCATAATTGTTCAAAGGCTTTAAGGCTACAGTGAGGTACGAACGCAGCGGAATGTTATTTTCATGCAGGGTAAAAATTTCCTCATCGTTCCTGTTATCGTATCCTGTAAATAAATACGCTGTGTCAAACAAAGCATTTTTAGGAATATGAATGTTCATGGCGGGCTGGTAAAAGTCATAACTATTGCCAGCCGCTGCAGCAATGCTGATGTCAAACCGTTCAATGCCATTGCATACATTTACAGAGTCTGGTACGCCTTCGTTCAAATCCCAGAGGTAAACCGCTACATCGTTTACCAGGTAGGCCGGGGCTTTTTCGTATGTTCGGCGGTTGGCATAAAAGCTCAGGATTTTTCTTTGCAGCCAGCCTTCGGGTGACTGGTCTACAGGTACAAAAAGCTGTAAAATATTATGGTTGATGTGGTAATTTTTGTTACCACCGGGCTTTTGCAAATACCGTGTTTTCACCTGGTCTTCCGGTAAATCTCCCTGCAAAGTAGCTTTTACCGCTGATTTATTACCAAAGGTATCGTACACATCAATTTTCAATTCATGGGCTTCCGAATCGCTAATGTTGACTTTCCCTTTTGTTTCGTTTACCTGATAAAAATCAAGGGTATTGCCATCGTCAATGTACAGTTTATAAAAAGTGCGGTTTTTCTGCTGCTTTACCTCGTAGTTGGTATGCACAAAAATATTTTTGCTTTTGCTGAAAGAGAACTTATTCAGTTCTTGGTGAAAATAACGCTGGCCATCTACAAACATATCGGTGGCAGAAACGCCATTCAGGTTACGCACCCCGTCGGCCCGGTCAAAGGCAGAGACTTCAACGCCTACCAATCCCTGCACATCTATGGGTTCGTTTACCACATAGCTATTGCCCTGAGGGGATAAGGTGAATTCAAACCGCCCAAACTGTCCGTTTATCCGGGCATCTTTGTGGAGGGTGGTCAGGGCAATGCGGCGTACATCGGGCGGAGTGGTGTCTACTACTTCTTTAAACCCAAACTTGAGGGGATCCAGGGGAAACTGATTGCTGTCCCTGATTTCAAAGTGCAGGTGCGGCCCCCCAGACGAACCACTGTTGCCTGCTTTGCCAATTACTTCGCCTTGCTTTACGGCAAGCGTTCCTTTATCTGGAAAAAGTTCTATCTCAAAGCTTTCTTTGGCATATTGGGCTTTGCGTACATAGGTGGCAATCTCGTCATTGTACTCGAGCAAGTGGGCGTATACACTGGTGGTGCCATTGGGGTGCTGAATGTACAAAGCATTGCCATAGCCTCCGGTAGACATTTTGATGCGGCTGACATAACCATTGGCGGCTGCATGGATGGGGGCACCCACCACACCACCGATTTTTACATCCACACCTGCATGAAAGTGCGAGCCCCGCAGCTCACAAAAGTTGCCCGAAAGGTAACTCCGCTGGCCGGGGCTGATGGGAAAAACATAATAACCTTTGTATTTTTCAAACTCAATAGGTGATGTGGCTGCCGTAGTAAGCAGCAAAAAAAATAGCGAAAAAATAATTCTACTTGATTTCAACTTCCAACAATTTTTCGTTTTCAATAAAAGCGGTTAAAACATTGCCCTTTTGTATAGGGCCAACTCCTTTGGGAGTACCTGTAAAAATAATATCGCCCCGTTTCAGGGTAATGTATTGTGAAATATATGCGATGATGTAGTCAAACTTGAAAAGCATCAAAGAAGTGTTGCCTTGTTGCTTCACCTCACCGTCTACCTCCAGCCCAAAGTTCAGGTTTTGCAGGTCAGGAAACTTACTTTTTGGATAAAAGTCTGAAATTGGTGCCGAACCATTGAACCCTTTTGCCAACAGCCAGGGCAGTCCTTTTTCTTTGGCTTTGGATTGCAGGTCGCGGGCTGTAAAATCTATCCCAATGCCAATTTCATCATAATATTTATGCGCAAATTTTTCCTGGATGTACTTCCCTTCACTGTTGATTTTTAACAAAATTTCTACTTCATAATGAATGTCACTGGTAAAATCAGGATAATAAAATGCATTACCCGCCAGCAATATGGCTGTATCTGGTTTCATGAATACCACAGGTTCGGCCGGCCGTTCATTATTCAGTTCTTTAATATGTTCAGCATAGTTACGGCCAATAGCGAGTATTTTCATTTGTGTTCTATTTTAATATAACAAAAATATAAAGTTATGTATTTATTTATCAACGCATTAGGTGTCAATTCTACATGTGTTGGATTTGACAGTTTTTTTCTGATGAATTTCATGCATCTGACGTAAATTGGCCATCAATACCAGTCCATCTATTTTTACTTTATAGAATAGTTCACTAAACTAGCAATTTATTAATAAAACACGAATGACCAAGCACACTTACGACTACGGACTTATCGGAAATTGCGCATTTCTTGCCCATATTCATAAAAACACCAATGTAAGCTGGCTTTGCTGGCCTAAATTTGACAGCAGCTTTATTTTTGGCAGCCTGCTCGACGATGAAAAGGGCGGTGAGTTTTCTGTGCTTCCTTCTGGGGAAGACTTTACTTCCAGTCAGCAATACATAGAGAATACCAATGTACTTTGTACAGAGATAGAGAATGAAGACGGTAAATACCGTGTAACAGATTTTGCTCCCCGTTTTTATCAATACGACCGTTATTTTAAGCCTTTGATGCTGATCCGTAAAATTGAACCCATTTCAGGTACACCACGCATTAAAGTTACATGCAAGCCTAAAGGGCAATATGGTAATATTGAGCCTTCTAAAAACCAGGGAAGCAACCATGTTAAATTTTTGGGGCTGGATAGCGAAGTTCGCCTTACCACTAACATTTCATTGACCTACATTATGGAGAATACATATTTTGTGCTCAATGATGTGCAATATTTGGTGCTTACCTATGGAGCGCCCCTGGAGGCTCCTGTGAATAGTACAAGTGAACGATTTTTAAAAGAGACCATTCGCTATTGGAGACACTGGGTGAAGAGCACCAGTATTCATGCTTTTTATCAGAAGCAGGTCATTCGTTCGGCTTTGGTGCTCAAGATTCACCAGTTTGAAGATACCGGCGGCATCATTGCTGCCTCTACTACCAGCTTGCCTGAGTCTCCGGGCAGTGGGCGGAATTGGGATTATCGTTATTGCTGGTTGCGGGATACTTATTATACGTTAACCGCTTTTAACCACATTGGCCACTTTGAAGAACTGGAAAGGTATTTTCACTACATCGCCAATGTGTCTGCTAATGCACAGGATAGGTACCAACCGCTTTATTCGGTAAGCGGTAGTGATAAGCTTGTAGAAAAGGTAATGGACCTGAAAGGATACATGGGCAACCAGCCTGTGCGGATTGGTAACCAGGCATACGAGCACATTCAAAATGATGTATATGGGCAAATATTGTTATCCCTTTTGCCCTTGTATGTAGATGATCGCTTTATTGCCGAAGAGCGGGCCGGATCACGGCAGTTGGTGTACCAGGTTTTGAGCAAAATCAGTGAAAGAATAGACGAACCTGATGCCGGATTGTGGGAATTCAGGGATTTACAACAATACCATGCCTATACTTACTTGTTTCATTGGGCAGGCAGCATGGCAGCTATCAAAATTGCCAGGGTATTGAAAGATGACCACATGCTGAATATTGCCACAAAACTGATGAATGCGTCCGTAGAAAAAATTGAAGCTTGTTATGACAGCAATCGTGGGGTGTATACCCAGGCCATTGGCTCACAAAACCTCGATGCCAGTACTTTGCAGCTCATCATGATGAACTATCTGGATGTTCATTCGAAAAAAGCCAAAAGCCACCTGGCTAGTTTGGAAAAAGACCTGAAAGCTGAAAACGGGCTGTTTTACCGCTACAAGCATACTGATGATTTTGGCAAGCCCGAGACTACCTTCCTGATTTGTGCATTTTGGTATGTAGAGGCTTTAGCCTGTGTGGGGCGGGTAGATGAAGCCATCCAAACTTTTGAAAACCTGCTGGGCTACAGTAACCATTTAGATTTGCTGAGTGAAGATGTAGATGCAAAAACGGGCAGCCAGTGGGGGAATTTTCCGCAGGCGTACAGCCACGTAGGCCTGGTAAATGCTGCCTTCCGGATTGCTACCAAAATTGACAAACCTAATTTTCTGGAAGATATTTAATAAAACCTCATGGGAAAACGCCATGAGGTTTTATTATAGGTTTGCTTACTGATGAATTTCTTGTTCATTCTTTTGTATTCTGGCAATGTAGGAGTCCTTTTTTTTCTGATAATGCATATAAATCATATACCCGAAAAGGATAAAAATGATGATCGTTGAAATGATCAAGACCCAGGCAACATATTGCAGGGTGTGATGTGTGTGTACAACTTCTGTATTGGATGATGCCTGCTGCAATAAAAAAAGTAAGTTTAAAAAATAATAATTCATTAGGAAAAAAAGTAAAGATAAAAAAATAGTCCGTTTACCAATGAATTAGTATTAACTAAGGCTGCCATCGCTCACAAAATCAACCTGCTCTGGGTTGTATAAACCTTTGTTCCACTCCGATTTCCATTTCAAAATCAAGGCTTCAGGCACGTATGTCATGGCCGAAACCAATTTTACATTGTCGTTATACAGGGACAACAAGCGTAAAACCAATGTTTTGAAATCTTTGCCATGTTTATTCTCCTGTAACATAAACTGCTGAATTTCAGAGGTATATTGTGTAGCGTTCATGATTGTTAAGTTTATTAGTTACCAATATAACTGAAGCTTTCGCCATGTCCATAAACCTGCAAATCCATAAACGAGCGGTTCAAAAAGGCCTCAGCCGCTTTTTTATGTGAAAAAAGGCCAATATTGACGTGGTTAGATAAGGATACATCAAATTCAAAACCTTTGTAGGTCTGCTTCAATTTTTGTAGGCACACCGGATCCGTAAGCACGGCAACCCTGCCGTCTTCATTGCAGGATTTTACACATTGTAAATAAGAAGGATGCCTGAACCATTTTTCTAAAAAAGTTAGAAATTGAAAAACATTCATGTCATCAAAGTCCCTTTTAACCAGCAGCCAGTAATTTTTCTTGCTTAACATGATTAGGTTTGCTGCTATTTCCATGGTTTGATAATAAACCTGCATACTGCCAAAGCCCTGGAAGTCTACCTCAACGGCTGTTACGTCTTTCTTAAATTCAGTGCGGGCTAAACTGTTGATGAATCTATGCATAATAAAAAAATTAAGTGTTAATAAATTGTTCTTCTTTCTTCGGGTCTGTGTTTTTATCAATGTTATCAATGATAAAATTTGTGAGCAATGCATCTGCTTTTTTTTCTTCATTAAGGCTAATGTGCAGGTTGAGTGCTGCATTAGTATATTTCAGGTGCATGGCTAAATATAAAGCAGTCTTATATCTTGCTATTTCGTATTTTTGCAGTCGTAATACAGACAGAACCAATGCAATATCGGTTTGGAAGTTTCTGGTGTTATCTGGAATGAGTTCTTGGATTTCCCCAATTTGGGCATCCACACTTTTGCAGTGCTCGCCTTCTATATTAATGTGTAAAGAGCTTCCTATTTGTTGCAATCTGTTCTTATGAGAAGCAATTTTGGCAATATGTGCTTCTAACAAGTTTTTTGTTTCATAAGCTGAAGCCAAGCCGGCAATATGGGGCAAGGCTACCATGAGTTGAGACTCTGTGCTGTGTAATTGCCTTAATTCATGGGCCAGTAGTTTGTTCAGTAAGTTGGGGTTTTCTTTCTCCATAAAATAATAGTTGATGCTAATATTAACCAGCGTAAATGTTTTGAAACCACGAAAAAAATATGGCATTATTTCAGGACAACACACACAATCTGCCTTTCTCCTTCTTAAGTAAGTTCGGAAATTCAAGCTCGGAAATGAAGTAAGAAAGATGTTTTTAAATAAAAATACCCCTTTTTCATGACAAAAAGGGAGGCACGTTCACTATATATGATGAAGAAGATATGTTGATTTTTTATAATTTTTTTAATAATGGCCAGGCATTACCGCACGCATGCTTCCAATTGCTTTTAGAGTACCTTAGATTCAATGGCTTGTTTGATAAGGCCCGCCGTATTTCGTGCATTAAATTTTTTGAGCAGGTTTTTTCGGTGGGTAAATACGGTATTGCTACTGATAAAAAGTTTTTCAGCAATTTCCTGGTTTGTATATTCTTCAGATATCAGTATTAATATTTCTTTTTCCCTGCCCGTGAGGTGGATTTGTTCGTGAATTATTTCTTTGTGCCCGGGAAGTTCTTTTAGGTAAGCAGATAATTGTTCGGCAATTTTTTTACTAAGATAAGAATTGCCCTGCGAAAGTGCCTGGATAGCGTTTATCAAATCCAGGTTTTCGGCATCTTTTACCAAATACCCTGAAGCTCCTGCATTCATTACATCAAGGATAAACTTTACGTTATGATATCCGGATAAAATCAAAACCTTTGTATCCGGAAATTTTTCTTTCACTTTGCGTGTTGCCATCACCCCGTCCATCTGAGGCATATCTATATCCATCAGGATGATATCAACAGGTTCTATTTCAAGTTTCTGCAATAGCTCGATACCATTAGTAGCTTCAACTACTACCTGAATATTGCTATCCTCCTTCAAAATAGACTTTATGCCTTCCCTGAATAGCTTATGGTCATCTGCAATAAGTACTCTAATCATTTGAGATTAATTATTACTGCAAGTAAAACTAATAAAAATCACCAATTACTCATATTCATAAAAAAAGAGAAAACTTTATACTATTATTTACGGAAGATATCATCACCATGTTTTGTGAAGATATTTGTAGTAAACTTATGGTATTATACTTAAAAATTATTAACTTTTTGGATATATTGCAAATCATTTATTGTAGCAATAATATTATTATAAAGATATTGTTCTATATTGTATTTCAAAATAAGCAGATACTTCATTCATGAGCAATTGTTTATATCTCCCGTATAATTCTGTACTTACTTTATACCATGAGCAATTTTGAAGAAAAACCTACCCAGGAAGTTGCCAGTTTTTACCAGGAATTATTATTGAAGAAATATGCTCCAACTTGTATCTTAATCAATGAGAATGAAAAAGTTTTGCAAATCAATGGAGATTTAGAAAAATATTTTACTCGTGCTAGTAATGCTCCAGGGCAGTTGCTCTCAGCATATGTAGATAAAGTTGTTTATTCTGAATTGATGAAGGGAATACGGGAGGTAGCTGAGGGAGAAGATGTTGTTATGATTGATGGCAATGTGCTCAATGCCCTGGCTTTCTTTAAAATTTACATCCTATCGATGATTGTGGAGCCTTCTGGTGAGCGGTTGTTTCTCATTGAATTTGAAGATACAGAAATACAAAACACAAAGAAAATCATAAATAACCCATCTGTGGTTATTCATGATTTTCAAGAACAGTTAGACAATTTCTATCAGGTTATTGAACATGATATCAAAAACGCGTTTTCTAACTTTGTGATGCTCACAAACCTGGAAGAAACCAGCTATTCTAAGGCTGATAAAATTCAGGATATAAAAGGAATGCAAGAGAAAATCCTTTCAAATATGCATAATCACCTAAACCGATTAATCAATTTCATTTCAATCTATTTTTCTAATACAAAATAGTATTTCTATTTTTTGATTACCCTGTAAATTTCAGTGACTGCCCCATTGTTATAAGTAACCTGCAACAAATATATGCCTGCACTTAAGTGCAATGGCGCTATGTCAATCACAAGTTCGTTATTTGAAAATATCGCGCGCGAGGTACCATGCTCATATGCCACTCCCATATAATTTAGCAACTTGAAGTTTGGTTTGCCTGCTGCATCCATATTGTTAAACTGAACATGGATTTTGTCTTCTACGGGGTTGGGGTACACGCTTTCAATTTTACTTGCTTCTGTTTCAATATGTGTTAACAGTACATTATCAGAAGCTTTGTCAATCGTTCTTGCATTAAGCCCGGTATTTTTTCCTTTGACTACCCTGAACTTTATTTCAAGTGCTTCTCCAGCCTTTCCTTTAGCTTTGTTTTCGGCATATGGAATGGCTTTGAGTGTGTAGTTTCCGGGACTCAGTTTCACAGATGCAAAATTTCCATTTTTGTCACCACCCATAGCATAAGGGGCGGCTCCCTCAGTTCTGTAATTCTTATTATTTAGGAAGAATTTGACACTGCCTACTTTACCAGGGTTGGTAACCGCTTCAATATTAAAACCATTGCCGGCAACTACTTCACTGCCTGGTTTTAGTTCGCCCAATCTGTTGTTATTACCAGGGTTTATCAAATAGAACTTAGCTACCACATCTTTGTTATTACCCGGAGGGTTAGGGTTGGGTTCAGGTTTCGGGTTTTCAGGAGCGGGTTCACCATTTTTACTCATGAACAATTTACTTTTCGGAATAAATCGTTTGGACATGCCCGGACCATTGTATTTTATTTTCAGTTTTTCCCTGCCATTTTTTTCAAAATAGCATACTTTAATGGCATGGAGGCCCTTGGTTAAGTTTAAAGTTCCGGCTTTAAATGAACTTTGATGTATTCCATCATTATTTATTACAATTTTGTTATCAATGTATAGCTTACTGCCATCATCAGATTTAGAAATGAAGCTGTATTCTCCAGCTTTATCAATCATGATATATCCTTCAAATACGAAGGCAAAATTATCATTACGTTTTCTTTGGCTAAGGTCAAAACCATCTGTTTTTCCGGTTTTTACGGCCTTAAGTTTAGAAAAATCAGGCAGCTTGCTCCATGAACCTTCATAGTAACGATAAGCCAGCCCTTGCCCGTCTGTTGGAGGGGGGGCAGGTGCGGGCGTGTCATCCGAAGGGTTTTTAGTATACAGCTTATTGCCGGGTATTTCCTTTTTGCCAATGCCCGGGCCAGCATATTTCACGGATAGGTTCTCGTATCCTGCCTGCTCAAAATATTTCACCTTGATGGCATGGTATCCCATTGTGAGCTTTACTTTGCCTGAGCGTTCCCGTTTACCGTGCAGTCCGTCATTATCAACAACTTCTTTCTCGTTGATATACAATCGGGTTCCATCATCAGAAGTAGTATAAAAGGTATAGACGCCACTTTTGTCGATTTTAATAAAACCAGTGTAGGCAAAACCAAAATTTTCATTCCGCTTTCTGGGCGATAAATTAAAGGTGCTTATTTTTCCATTTTTTACCGCCTTAAGTTTAGAGAAATCGGGCAGTTTGCTCCATTTTCCTTCGTAATACTGAAAACTGAGCCCGTAGTTGCCCGTAGGAATATCTTCTTTATTTACAGTTACACTCACTTCATCAGCATTGCTTGCACCATCATTGTCTTTGACAGTAAGCCGAAATTTATAAGCACCTTTGGAAAGATTAGAAATTGTGAGCTTTGAAGACTTGTTTCCTGAAAGCTTGGCATTGGGGCCAGCTATTTTTGTCCAAATATAGGAGACAATTTTTCCGTCGCTATCGTAACTGCCACTACCATGTAAAGTAACATTCTTAACTGATGCATCAACAAAAATATCTTCACCGGCTTTTGCAACCGGAGGCTGATTAGGAGTTGGTGGAGGGGCTGACCCGTTGGTAGAATACGAGAGCATCCAATCGTAGATGTTTTTATTGTAGGGGTCGTATTTTTTATCAGTATTATCATGCATGCCTCCAAGGTCGTAGGTTTTTGTCCACGCATCATGTTTTACACCGGGGTAAATAGTAAGCCTGGCACGTGGGTTTGGTTTGGGAGAACAAGCATTGATGCTTTCAACTGCCATGATAGACCCGCTAACATTTACTGTAGGGTCACTGCTTCCATGAAAGGCCCAGATAGCGATCTTATCTAACTTACATCCGGTTTTTTTTGCAACATTTTTACCACTTCCACTGATGGGTACAGCGGCAGCTATCTGGTCTTGATATTCAGCAATATAATTCCAGGTACTGATGCCTCCTGCACTTAGCCCTGTAAGATAAATACGATTTGCATCTGCGCGGTATGTCTTTTTTATATGATTGATAAGATCACGTAACTTACCAGGATTATAGAAGCCGCCAGGGCTTTGTGGTGCTATCACTATAAAAGGCCTGCTGTTGGGCCATTGCCCTTTATTGATAAGCTTAGGTGGTCCATGTTTTAATACCCTGGGCAAATCTGTGGTGCCATTGCCTTTTTCACCAATGCCTGAAAGGAAAATAATAACCGGGTGTTTACTTTTCTGATAATAGTTTTTTGGTAAATACTCATAGTATCCCCAGGGAGCCGGGGTACTGCCTGCCTTTTTAGCAACCAGTTTTCCTTGGCCAAAAACAGGTGAGGCTACAAATAAATAACAGAGTAAAAAAATAGTGAGAAGTGAATAAAATTGATTGATTGATGCTTTCGGAAGTATATATCTTTTCATAGAACTGCCAGGGTTGAATTTTAAAAGACTCAAATTGAGGGTGAGTTATTCATTAAGGGTTAAGCGTGGACATACGAATTCCCTGCCATTGTATTTAACAATGGAGGGTTAAGAAT
Organism: Cyclobacteriaceae bacterium; assembly: GCA_965230065.1. GTDB lineage: Bacteria > Bacteroidota > Bacteroidia > Cytophagales > Cyclobacteriaceae. The sequence goes on from OZ245942.1 coordinate 4,731,004, forward strand.
TCACTAAAAAATGGTAGGAGAGGAGTATGTAATAAAAAAAGATTATTAGTAGAAAAAGTAAGGAAATAATAAGAATGAAATGGGGATATAATTCTAATGAAAAAATAAAAAGTACAAAAAATTAGTCTTTAATCATCATATTTTGAAAATATTCATGAAAAAACAATATTTTACCAAGTAACAATAAAAATAAGTAAATAGTGCTATTAGTTGTTTTTGGAGATGTTATATAAAGTTCTTTTTTTATTAATATTTACTTCTTTTTATCAATCAGATAATTATTTGTTTCATTTTGAAAAAAAAATACCTGGATGTAGGCCAGGTATTTTTAATAAAAATAAAGTTGGGGATTATTTAAATATACATTGCTGACTTAACCGCATCTATGGTTTTCTTAGCATTGGGTAAAATTTGTTCTATCAGGGTAGGGGCATAAGGTAAAGGCACATCCCAGTTATTGATGCGCTGAACCGGAGCATCCAGATAGTCAAACGCGTGTTTTTGAACGTGATACGTGATTTCTGTAGCAATTGAGCTCAGGGGCCATGCTTCTTCTACCACTACAAGACGGTTGGTCTTTTTCACTGAATTGACTATAATTTCGTAGTCAATAGGGCGAACGGTGCGCAGATCAATTACTTCGGCCGATATATTATCCTTTTCTAATTCCTGAGCTGCTTCTGTAGCTACTTTCATCATTTTTCCAAAAGAAACGATGGTTACATCATTGCCCTCTTTGGTAACAACACCTTCTCCCAGTGGAATCAGAAACTCATCTTCCTCGGTTACAGAGCCTTTGTCGCCATACATCAGCTCTGATTCCATAAAAATTACCGGATCATTGTCACGGATGGATGACTTTAAAAGCCCTTTGGCATCTGAAGGGTTGCTGGGGACAACTACTTTCAGGCCGGGGGTGTTGGCATACCAGTTTTCAAAATTCTGCGAATGTTGCGAGCTTAACATACCCGCGTTTCCTGTTGGTCCCCTGAAAACAATAGGTACCGGAAATTGCCCTCCTGACATAGACATCATTTTGGCAGCCCCATTGATAATTTGGTCTATGGCTACCAGTGAAAAGTTAAATGTCATAAATTCAATTACAGGGCGCAGACCATTCATGGCAGCACCTATACCCAAGCCGGTAAACCCAAGCTCAGAAATGGGAGTATCCCAAACCCTTTCAGGGCCAAACTCATCCAGCATACCTTGGGTTACTTTATAAGCGCCATTGTATTCGGCTACTTCTTCACCCATCAAAAAGATATCTTTATCCCTGCGCATTTCTTCTGTCAGGGCTTCGTTAAGGGCTTCTCTGAACTGTATTTCTCTCATTGATTAATAATAAATTATGTGCAGCACAAAAGTAAAAACAGTTGGTATATTTACCAATAAAAAAGCCCTCCCAAAAGAGAGGGCTTTTAATTAAAGAATTAAAATTGGTTTACTTCAAAGTTTCATTGAACCTTGCATCATTAGCATAACTTGCAAATTCAAGGTCATTCAATGCTTTTCTTTTCAGGTCAGGATCAATTTCTACAGCTTGCCCAAGCTCTGAAAATACTTCATCTTCGTTACCAGCGTGTGCAGCAGCGATGGCCGAGGCATAGTGGGCAAGTGCCATATCACTATCCATACTGGCAGCTTCTTCCAGGCTTGTCATCGCATTTTCATAATCATCATTAAGAATTTGCGCCAATCCCTGGTTGAAAAGGTTAACAGCACTTTCATCAGCATTAGATAGAGAGGCAATAGCCTGCTCATACTCAGCATTCATGATTTGAATAGCACCCTGGATACCGTTAAAGCCAGCTGTTGATTCTTGTACAGATGGAGACATAGACAATGCAGATCCAATTTCTTCGGCAGCTTTTTCAGCATTACCTTGCCATAAATAAATGACAGCCATATTGGCATGTGCTTCGGCATTGTTTTGCTTACGGGCAGAAAGTTCTAACTGGGTCAGTGCTTTTTCAGCCAGAGAACTCATTTCAGACTCAGAGCCTGCAGCCATGGCTTGCTCCAAATATACTGCACCCAGGTTATTGTGTGCCTGCCAGCTATCGCTTCTCTCTACAGCTGCAGAATATATTTCTTCTTTTTCATCCAAAGAAGGAGTAAGAGCACCACCGTACATCAGTTCTTCATCAGAAAGCGTATCTTCTTTTACCCGACCTTCTGATACTTGCTTGGAAAGTACAGCGATCTCAGCGTCTGTTTTCTTCTCTTTAACAGTCAGAATTTCAGTTTGTGCTGTACGCAGTTTAGGGTAAATATCAGCAAACACTTTTCTGTAAGTAGAAAGTTGGTGCAACTGGTCTTCTTTCTCTTCAAAAGAGCCAGCACCATTGATGATATTCATATACTTTTGCTTCTCAGCCTGGTCAATTCCATCATAAACTTGTAGTGAATCCCTGAATTGCTCCCAGCTTTCTACAACAGGCTTCAGGATGAAGTCAATCTCTTCGGCAGCACCCTGATAGTCATATTTGTCCATTTGCTGCTTGTAATATTCTTCAATTTTCGAAGCCCTGTCTTCAGATAAGTTTGAGTTTACTCTTTCAGGCCCTTCAGGTGAGTGTGTACCGGTAATAGAAACAGAGCGGGTTACGTTTTTGTCAGCAATAAAACCTTCAAATCTTTCACCACGGTCACTACTTTTTTCAGAAGTTCTGAGTGCAGAGCTTCCTTGCAGAAAGTAAAAGTTGATGTTAGTGGGAATTAATTCTTCTGAATTGTCATACCCATGATCGGCAAAAGCAACAAAAGTAGGTTTTTGTACCAACAAAGAAGTTGTAATGAGACCTTGTGCTACTTCCAGCTCAGGAGTTGTTTTTGCCCCGTCAGGCTTTCCTACCTTGTAAGCACTTCCCTGCAACTTGAGCGTTCCCGGATCCATGGCTGGGTCGTACTCAAAAGAATACGATTTACTCATTTGCGGCTGCTGTTCAGCACCGTTAGGGAAATCTTCCGCGTTAAAGTCTATTGTTTCCTGGAATTCAGTTTGCTGGTCACCATACTGATAAAAAGTATTCAGGCTGTATACGGTGTTTGGCTTTAGCATTTTTACAGGAAGCAAAGCGGAAATTTCAAATTCAACTTTGTTTGCATGCACTTCCAGAGGGTTGGGCGCAACGGTAAGTTGTTGATCTTGCGCCATCTTTACCATTTTCGATAATTTACAACCCGAAAAAGTTACGGTTGCCAATAAAAATGCAATGATGGTTAATCGGTTAGCTTGGATCATAATTTGTTGATAGTTTGGTTCGTTGTATTGCGAAATTATTATCTAATGTCGAAATATAATAATTTTGGCGAAAATTAGTTATTTTTATTATTTATGAGAACGATTCAATTAATTAATTTGTTAGCCTCCGGTTAAATTAATTCAAATCTATGAAGAAAATACAATTTTTTATTGAAAAACAAGTATTTGGAGTCTGTACAAAGCTGGGATACAAGTTGGGTGTTCCCACTTCAAGTATTCGTCTTTTCTTTATCTATGCTTCCTTTCTCACATTTGGTTCACCTATACTGATTTATTTGGCTTTAGCTTTTGTGATGGACTTTCGTCAGCATTTACGTCGCAGGAAAAATCCGGTGCGGTACTTTTAATTGACAAGGACGAGAAGTTTTTTCGTTTGAAAAGATAATACTGGATTACAATTGATTTTTTATATATCTCCTGCACATATTTATTTTTTACTCCCAGTCTCTTTTTTTGCCACTTTCCGAAATTCTTAAGAAAATGGAAATGGGCCTTGTACACTGCCAAAAAATCACCAAATATACCTTCAGCCAAAAACTTAAATGATGCTATCCAGTCTAATAATAGCTTCAGGGGCATTTTCCAGAGTAAAGTATTAAAATCGGTATTTTTATATAACATCGCCAGGCTGTTCCTGAAATTCAGATAGGTTTTTTGTGGGTTACCATACGATAATGTTCCTCCCCCTACATGATACACAACACTGGAAGGGTGGCAATACACTTCCATTCCCTTCCGCTTGATGCGCCAGCACAGGTCAATTTCTTCCAGGTGCGCGAAAAAATCATCGTCAAGCCCACCCAAATTGTGATAAACGGATGAACGGATACATAAAGCGGCTCCACTCGCCCAAAAAACAGGTATGGGGTTATCATATTGTCCGTTATCTTGTTCGATGGTCGTAAAGATGCGTCCACGGCAAAACGGGTATCCCAAAAAATCTATAAACCCTCCGGAAGCCCCTGCATATTCAAAGCATTCTTTTTGGTGATAAGCCAGTATTTTGGGTTGACAAGCTGCAATTTTTGGATTTTCCTCCAAGAGGTTTAATAATGGTATTGTCCATCCTGGGGTTACTTCTATATCAGAATTGAGCAGTACATAATACTGGGCTTCAATCTGCCTGAGGGCTTCATTATACCCTTTGGCAAACCCATAATTTTCAGGCAGGGAAATGACCCGTATGTTGGCAAAATGTGCTGTTAAAAAGCTGAGCGAATCATCGGTAGATTTGTTATCGGCTACCACTACCTGATGGGGGGTATGCGCAATTACCGAAGGCAAAAACTTTTCCAGCAGGTGCCTGCCATTGTAATTCAGGATGACGACTGCCAGTTTCTCCATTTATGCCAAATTCCCAAAATCAAGCCCCGGAATGTTTGGCATAAAACCCTGGGTAGATTTTTTCATGTGTTCTTTGGCCTTGGCATCGGCATCTTCCAGGGCACGGTTTACCGCCGCCACAATCAGGTCTTCCAGCATTTCCTTGTCATCGGGCTTGATGAGTTCATTGTCTATTTCTAATGACATGAGCTGCTTTTTTCCGTTTACGGTAGCTTTTACCATGCCGGCGCCCGACTCGGCACTTACCGAAATGTTGGCGAGCTCTTCCTGTACAGTTTTCATCTTTTCCTGTACTTCTTTCACCTTATCCATCATCTTAGAGAAATCAAACATATTTCCGTCCATGTTGTTAGTTTTTATGGTTTGAAGTTTTTTGTTTCTTGTTTGAGGTTTTTTAGTTGATTGTTTAAAGTTTCTGGTTCTCCCGTCTTCTCTGGTCTCCAGACTTCTGTCTACCTTCTCAATAACAAAAACGAACCAAACTGGCTCAATCTATTGTTGAGGTGGTCGGTAAACTCAGCCCGGTAAACGTAACTTCCTTCCTGTACGGGCTGGCCACGAAATGTGCCGTCCCATCCATTATCCAGAGAGTTAGAAGTAAAAATGAGTTCTCCCCACTGATTATAAATTTTAAATTCAATTTCGTTCACCAAATCGCTCTTCCCTGTAAATACGTCGTTTAGTCCATCATCGTTGGGAGTAAATGCCGTAGGGAAGTAAATAGTTACCTGTGAAGGTACCTCCAGGCATACCGTTTCACTATCTGCTGATTCGTTCCCACAAGAGTCCAGATACGTAATGATGTAACAATATTCCACATCCGGGGTCACCGTGTTATCAGCGTAAGAGTTGGTCGTTACCGAGTCCATACGGGTGAAGTTTCCTCCTGCTTCCGATCGGTTGATGTAGTATAAACTTGCCGACTGCCCGTGCCAGTCCAACTGCAAAGCGGAACCTTCCACCAGGGCGGTAAAATTATCAACAGGCGGGGAAATATCAGTAGAAATGGCCGTGATATTTCTCTCTTCCGAAATGGAAGTGCCGCCCGCGTTGGTAGTGGCGGTAATTTGGTAAGTGTAATCTGTTTGGCAAACCACAGCCGGATCGGTCAGCGAAGTGGTATTGGGATTATTGATGTTGGTCAGCGAGTTGCCATCTTTGCGTATGGCAAACCCCGTAATATTGCTGTTGTCGGTATTCCAATTTAGCACGTTTTGCTGGTTTTCGGCAGTAATATCCATTACGATACTGCAAATGGTATTTGAAGGCAAATTCCGGTTTTCATCGCAGGCATTGACGGCCGTAATCCTGAAGCAATAGAAATTATTGCGGGTATCCAGTCCATTTAAGGTGTAGCTTGTCGTAGCATTATCCAGTACAGTTTCTTCTGCAAAATTACTGTTTCCGTTTTGTGCTACTTCCAGCCTGTAAATTATGTTGGGATTTAAGTTATTAAAATTTACTTCAATGCTGCTTTCATCAAGCACGGCCACCTGGGTCAGTTGGGCAGCCTGTAAATTATTGATGGTGGTAATGTTTTGTGTAACCACCCCACAGTCGCCGTTATAAGCATTATCAAAAAGCCCTTGAATTTGCAGGGAATAATTGCCTTGTGCGGCATAAATATGCTGTAAGGAAGTTGCTGTTACCGTATCCTGCTCACTTCCGTCTCCATAATCAATGGCAAATCGATCATAATACGTATCGGTGATGTTGATGAAAATGCCATTGGCTTCGCAGTTGGCTACGGTAAACTCGGGTGGTTGCGGTTCCAAGACTTCAATGACAAGTGTATCGGTCCTGGGCGTAACATTTTGGATTACCTGCAAAATGGTGTACTCACCGGGCGTGTTGTAAGTATGTGTAGTAACATTGACTGGGTTTACCGGGTTTCCCGGCACATATTCATAATCATATACCCGGGTCAGCGTTGGGTCAAGGCCGTCAATTTCGGTAATTTCAATAGTCAGAGGGGCGCAGCCTTTTACATAATTTGCTTCAAAACGTCCGCCATTACTTGTTCCACTTTGCCCAAGCAAATGGGTAGTTGTAATAAAAAGCAGAAAAATGGCTGGAACGATATATCGGCTCAAGGTCAAAACCAGGTCAAGAATAGTTATTGTTGGTATTTTCGTTGGTACGTTGCAACATCAGCAATCTGGCCCTTCAGGCCAAATCAATGAAAGTTACAATGATAACGCACACAAAGCACAAAAACTTGTGCCATAGGTCAGTTTTTCAGTTGGGCGATGATAGCGTCCAGCGAAAGTTGCTCTTGTTTTCCTGTGCGCATATTCTTAAAACCATAGGCTGCCGCCGCGATTTCTTCCGGGCCGGCCATAAGTACAAAAGGGATGCTGTTTTTGTCGGCATACCCAAATTGTTTTTTCAACTTTACGGCATCGGGGTAAATTTCAGCGTGCAGCCCGGCCTCCCTGAGTTGGGTGAGTAAGCCCATGGCATGCCGGGCCGATTTCTCATCAAAATTGATAATCAGGATTTGGGTGCCGTTCATTTGTCCGGCAGGGAAAAGCTGAAGTTCTTCCATCACGTCGTATATCCTGTCTACCCCAAAAGAGATGCCCACGCCCGATACGTCCGGCAGTCCAAAAACGCCCGTGAGGTTGTCGTACCGTCCGCCACCGCTCACGCTGCCGATTTTTACATTGTTCACTTTTACTTCGAAAATAGTTCCGGTATAGTACGATAACCCCCGGGCCAGGGTAATGTCAAATTGCAGTTTGTCAACGCTTTTTTCCGGTGATAATGAGCTTACCAAAGCTAATATTTCCCGTACTTCCGCTATTCCTTTTTTTCCGGTATCCGAATCTTTTACAATTTCTTCCGCGGTTTGCACCACTTCCCCGATATTGCCGCTTACGTTGAGTATCGGGGTTAGCTTTGCAAGGGCTTCTTCAGAAAAACCCTTTTCCCTGAGTTCATCCAGCACTTTTTCTGTGCCTATTTTGTCGAGTTTATCTATGGCCACAAACAAGTCATTTTCTTTGCCTTGCGCGCCTATGGCTTCGGCAATACCGGTGAGCACTTTCCGGTTGTTAATTTTGATAGAATAATCGGCAATGCCCAGTTTTTCAAAAACCTCTGAAATCATGAGGGCAATCTCTGCCTCGCAAACGAGGGAACTGGTGCCCACCACGTCGGCATCGCACTGGTAAAACTCCCGGTAGCGGCCTTTCTGGGGGCGGTCGGCCCGCCACACGGGTTGTATCTGGTAACGCTTAAACGGAAAAGTAATTTCGTGCTGGTTCATCACCACATAGCGGGCAAAAGGCACGGTGAGGTCGTAACGCAATCCTTTTTCGGCGATTTTGGGCAAAAGGGTTTTGGCACCTGCTTCAAATTCGCTGGAAGAAACTTTGGATAAATAATCGCCTGAATTCAGGATTTTATACAAAAGCTGGTCGCCTTCATCCCCGTATTTTCCGGTAAGCACCGAAAGGCTTTCCATGCTGGGTGTCTCCAGGGGCTGAAAGCCAAACTTCTGAAAGACAGACTTAATGGTATCAAAAATAAAATTTCTTTTGGCCATTTGCACCGGCCCAAAATCACGTGTTCCTTTCGGTAATGAAGGTTTTTGAGACATTAATTAGTTGCTTGTTTATAGTTTTTAGTTTGTTGTTAAAAAACTTTAAACACCAAACATTAAACTTTGAACTGACATTAATTTAAGGGTGCAAAGGTATTTACTTCCTGATTGAAATCAGCGGGTTGGGGGAGGTTTTGTGAAAATTACCGGGGGTTTGGCTAAACCTTAAGTTGATAACCGCGGAGGTATCTTCTGCTCAGGGTGTGGTTGAAAAGGATAGGTGCCTATCGTTTGAAGGTGGGCGACAGCTAATTTTTTATTTTAGTAAATAGTTGAGATGGCGATAATGAGGCGTGTTAACTGCTTTTTCTAATAACTTCCGATCAAATATAATTTTGTCCAGCATTTTAATTAACTCTTCTTTTAGGTCAGGCAAGTAATTTTCAATAATATCAAATGATATGTTAGGGTCTATGCTTCGGTAATCATGAGCTATTCGGTTTCTTAAACCAGCTATCAGGTGCCAAGGAATTGAGGGGTGCTCATTCTGTAAATCATCATTAACCTTTTTAGTCTCTTCACCAATCACTAAGAGCAGAATTTGGCAGGCGTTAAAATTCATTTGGTCATTAAGCTCATAGAAATCGTCGGCATTATCTACGTCTTTTGTATAAAGAAGTATTTTTTCAATAGCCTCAAGAATCGTTAAAATGTAAGTCAGGTTCTTTTTTTCATACATAGATTACTGTTTTATGAATTTCATCTTCAACAATGGGGTTAATGTATTTCTGATTAACAAGGTCTACTTTGTCGATATTTAGTATATCTCTTAAGTAAGCTTCCAAATGATGAATTTCTTTTAACCCAAACCGCTTTCCTTTCTTCAATTCATAAATTAAGTCAATATCACTTTCTTCTGTAGAAGCGTTGGTTGAGAAGCTTCCGAACAATCCAATTCGTGAGATATGAAAGTTGCTTTCAAGGTTTTTTTTATTCTTTTTTAGCGTATTAATAATGAGTTCTTTGTCCATATCTTTCAGGGGTTTACCAACAAAATAATAAACTTTTAACAATCATTATCGAGTTCTATCAAAATTATTTACTTCTTGAATGAAATCAGCAGGTTGGTGGGTGTTTTGTGAAAATAACCAGGGTTGGGTAGGGGCTGCTTTGAGTAATAAGCAGAAAACTGCCTTTGGTTGGGTGGGATAGGTGAAAGTAACTTGAAAGGGTTACTGGGCTGTTTGCCACCATAGCTGTCAGGCTAATCCTCAAAATTCTCCATGGGCTGTGTCCGCACAGCACACACGGAAATTGCAAGGTTTGTGAGGACCAGCAGTCGCCACTGCGGGCCACGGCGGCTCAAACCTTGGGAAAAGATTGAACTTGTCTTAAAGATTGTTTTAATATTTCCACTTTGCATCTCTTTCTTCCACATCCTACGTTCTATATTCTGCAATCCTCCGAATAAGCTCCTTTGGCAAAGGTTTGTCATAGCAAAATTGAATAGAATCTTTTTTTTTACGGTATAACCCGATAGTTCTTCTTCTAATGGCCTTAGGGCAGATCTGGTCGGAATAAAGCTCAAATGAGATTTATGTGCTGAATAGGCAAAGAGAATTGTTTTTGATTCAAATACCGGTTTCCCCCATTTCAGTCCTTTGTTTGCCTTTGGCGCTACATTGCTTAGAAGGGCGCGCATTTCTTTTAACTTTTCCTGTGCTTTTTCCGGCGCAACTTTAATATACTCATCGACAGGTTTCGGTTTCATTTTTAGTATTCTTAAAGGTTATTTAAATGACGCACAACGTACCGTGTAAACGGTGTGCGGTGAGCGAGCCGGGTCGCGTCGACCGTGGCTTAAGTTAACAAAAAGGACTTGCCCCGCCAACAACCGTGAACCAGCATACCGCTTTAGCACACATTGTTGTGTACAGCTTTATTCTTCATAGTCATAGGTTAAATGATTCATCCAAGAGGTTAACTTAGTTTGGATCAATTCAATTAAATCGCGAAGCTTTTCTAAATCAACTTCTACATTTTTAAAGTTTTCTGAATAGAAGTGATTCTCATACTTTTTTGAGAAAGGATATCTAGAAAAATCCATTTTATCATCCTGTGGAGTTGATTTAACCTTATTATGAAGGTCTGAAATATACTCTTCCAGCTCTATTAAATTTTTCTTAAAGTCGTTCAAACCTTTTTGCCCCTTTAAGTCCTTTACTCGGGCTTTTAAGGTATTAAATAGCTGTTGCAAATTGTGTGTTCCTTCAACCTTTATATGATTACCCAAAAGTAAATTTACTTTATGGGTAATTGACTTTAAGCATAATTCTATGGCATGATTAAAGCATGTTAGGATAGGAAACACCAATATATCACCTTTTTTATCTCTATTGTCTGTTAATACGCTTTCAGCAAGTTGTTTTGCAGCAATAAAATATCCTTCGGACATATTGAATAGATTTCTCGTATCTCCAGAATCCATCCGCCAATTCAGAAATGCTATTTTATCAATTATTTCATTTCTTGAAAATATAGACTTGTATGTCGAAGTGTTTTCTGAACTCATTAAAAAAGGTTTTGAAATTGTACACAACGATTGTATAGACGCTACCGCTCCCACTACTCACTGACGTATTTTATAAGAAGTATAAAAGACACACTATTCTTCTCACTCCTCCACCGCATAATCTTCATTGGGATTGAAGTCTTTGAAGGTTTTTTTGATGTTGTTGTCTGAAGCTTTTTTGTTGGTGCTCCAGTTGCTGTCGAGGCCCAGCTTGGGCAGGTTTTTCATGTTGGTTAGCTCAATGAGTTTTTTCAGTTCGGTAGAAAAATCTTTATTCCTCCGGCTGGAGGATAAGGCATATTTTGCTGCAAAAATATCACCCTGCACCTGCAATTCATTTAATTTTTGCACCACATAACTCAGTTGCTCCATCACATCGCTGGGGGTGGTGCCAATCACATGGCTGGCTTCCAGCGTACCCAGGGTCATAGAGGCTGTGCCTCCAATGCCCGAAGTTATTTTTTGGGTGTCATCTTCCAAAAATACAGGTGAAAGTCCGGTAACTGCCCCCAAAGAAGCAGTAGTGATTGCCCGGGTTTGTTTTCCTTTTTTTGATTTTTTATATCTTTTTCTTAAGTCTTTTTCTTTGTCCTGAAGTTCTTCCATAAGCTCCCAAACCCGTACCAGCCCGGTGCGGTACTGGCTGTATAGCAGGCGGTCTTTTTCTACCAGGTTCTCCGCGTCTTTCACAGTTACGGTTATAGGCTTTTCGCTCCGGTGGTTGGTTTTGTCTACTACGAAAAACACGATGTTGAAGGAAGCGGTTTCGCCGGGTTCAGTAAAAAAGTCGTAGCCGGGGGTCCACACAAATTCATACTGAATTTCATCATTTTTCACCAGGGCACTTTTGGGTACATCGCTGTTTTCTGAAACAAAGTCAAAAGCCAGAATATCCTCCTCACCGTTGGGGTCAGAAAGATAAAACTTTAGGTTTAGGGTTTCGTCTTCATTGATGGCATACTCATTTTCGTTGGGGATGACCGAAATTTCAGGGGGTAAATCAACCTCAGAAGCCTGTATGCGGATTACGCCTTCGGTTTGGTCTTTGTGAGGCTGGTCTTCCACAATGAAGGGCAGCATGAGAGGTTCTTCACGCAATCGGTTAAACTGACTCCTGGAAGGTTTCCAGGTTAATTCCCCACTACCACTCAGGTTCAGTCCTTGTGGCATTTGAGATAATACCGGTTTGAAAACCAGGGGGTCGCCGTCTTCGTCATAAATGGCATCGTATCCGCCCAGACGGAATGTATTTGCTACATCGTATTGTACATAAAAGATGGGCAGTTCTTTTACCACAGGAAAACGGTTGCTATGGTTTACAATAAAAGTAACTTCTTTCGTGGCTGATTGCCCTTCGTTGTCTTTTACCTCAAAAATTACCTGAATTGCTTTGCGTTCTTCAAGGCGGCCCACCAGGTCGTAATCTGGTTGCCAGGCAAAGTTACCTTGTGTGTCAAAAGTAATTCCTTGCAGGTTTCCTTTAAGGATACTAAAGGAGTAGCCTTGGGAGGCTGCGCCTCCGGTAGCTCTGATGGTAAAGGTTTTGGCTTCACCTTCCCTGAAAATATTCCAACCGGAAGTGGTGGGCATCACCAGTTTTAGCGGATCGGCCGCTGGAACGGTATCCGGAGTGGTTTCAGGCTGGGGAACTGCTGTTTGTGCTGTTTCAGGTTCTGCAACCAATACAACTTCCAATTTTCCAAAAACCTGTTCTTTGTATTCTTTGTTGCTGGCCCTGATATCTATGGAAAGCGGACTTGCCTTCAGTTGCTCCACCTGCGTTTCGGTGGGTGTCCAAATGACTTCTCCGGTTTTTGAAATTTCCATGCCTTCCGGCAGGGTGCCCGGGCGGTAATCAAACTCTACGTTTTCGGTGAATTCTTCAATCTCAATTTGAAAACGGTTTTCTGTTCCGGGATTTACTTCAAAAAGTGCTGATAAGCTATCCGGTAGTAAGTCACTTTGTTGCACTACAATATCTGCCTGTCGGCTGGTACTTTCACCTCCTTTGTTGGTTACTTCAAAAATGAATGAAATATTTTTCTCTTTTTCTTTAGCAGGAACAATCCCGTATCCGGGCGTCCAGGCAAAATTGCCCAGGGAATCGAAAGAGATACCTTCTTCAATTTCTGAAAGCATATTAAAGATATAGTCTTTACTGAGGCCACCTTTTGCCTGTAGCTTAAACTGAAGCCATTCCCCTTCCTTCACCACGTTCCAGTTGTCTTCCTGAGGAAAAATAAGTTGTAGTTCTTCTGTATTTTGGGATTGTGCAACAGTATGTACTCCCAATAGCAAACAAATGCCGAAAAATATTCTTAATCTTATCATATAATGGTTAAAAATAGCAGTTTCATCGTCGGGTAAATAAAAAAATTGCAAATGTAATACCATACGAAGGTAATGAATATGCATGAATTTCTTAAGCGCCTGTTAATTACCGCGCTCTATTCAACGCCATATGTAAAAGATACAATTTTTTTTCACCTTAATAAAACATTTAGCAATTTGCATGCAAAAGTTGGGAATACTTAGAAAATGCAATTTTCAGTACAAAATATTCTCGATATTCTATTGCCGGGTATTACAAGAACGGGTGTTGGTTTACTGTTCGGCGTCTTTCTGCTGCTGTTTTACCCAATGGTGGCGTTTGGCGTTGATGGCTGAGTCTTCACCCATCCATACCCAGAGTTTGATGAGGCCATTTTGGTGGGCGCTACACAGAAAGCTGCCATCAGCATTGAAATCAATAAACTCTGCATTGTCACCGGCCCAGGTTTTATGGGCAATCGGGATGTTGTCGTTCCCAAATTCAAGAATATCAGCTACCCGGTACACGTAAATGTAAGGGTCGTGTCCGGCATGGGCAATGTATTGTCCGTTGGGGTGCCATGAAACAGACTCAATCTTTTTCCCGGTATGATTAAACATTTTTAACAATTCGCCACTTTTCCATTCCCACAGGTAGGCATTACCCCTGGAAGTGCCTCCCTGTCCAACAGCGATTACATACTTGCCATCAGGAGAGAATACACCACTGGTAAAAATCACGTGATAGTCTGGTTTTAGGGTTTGCACCAGCGACCAGTCGGCTGTTTTGAATACTTTTACAGCACCGTGCCCAACGGCCAGCAGGTATTGGTCATCTTCTGTGAAAAAGAGTTCGTTTACGGTATTTCCAAAGTCCAGGGTTTTAATTTCTTCTCCTTTGTCCATGTCAAATACACGAATCCAGCCCTGCATTTGTCCGTTTTCTGCTTCTGACCTTTCTTCTCCTGTTACCAAAAGGCTGCCTTCGTGTGACCAGGTGAGGCCGTCGATGCCACGCGAATGTTCCAATATTTTATATACTTCCCCGGTTTTGGCTTCATAAATGGTAACCAGGTAATCTTCGCTGGCAGCAGCCACATACTTTCCATCGGCTGACCAGCCGACACGTTCTACTTCCTGTTCGGTATACTGTCTCCATAATTCAGCCCCGTCAGAGGTGCGCCACATAATGACGGAATTGTCGTATTTTGTGCCACTCACGATGTTTTTACCATCCGGTGAAAACTCGGCACTTTCAACTGAGCCTGGTTCGCCCAGGGCATCGGCCACACGTGCCCATACGGGTTCCAGGCGAAGCTGGTAATTGAGGTATTGCTGGGCTAGTACCGGGTTAAACAAAAGGCTGAATACAAATAGAATTAATGTTTTTTTCATGTTTTTATGTTTGCTTATGTAGTTAAAACCTTATGTTTTGCAATAAAATCAGGATCAATTTCCACACCACTGCCAATGCCTTTGGGCAGGTGCAGAATACCATCTTCCGGTTTTAGGGAAGAAGTTTTGCACTCAAACGGAACTTCTGTACTCACACCTTTAAATTCATGATAAGGGCAGGCATTTGGAATAGCAGAAACAAACTGCATCATATAAATATACCCCAGCCCGGTACCTGAAATGTGAGGAACGCAGGGATACCCCTTGGTAGCAGCCATGCGGGCTACTTTCATGCAGCGGATCATGCCGCCATAATAAAACAAGTCCTGCTGCACCATTTGCACCGCGTCATTGCCAATCAGCCAGCGAAAATTGCGCATGCTTACCTCGCCACCGCCTGAGGCAATCGGGATGGTGAGGGCATCGGCTGTAGCTTTCCAGTCTTCGTACCAGTCGGTGGGCACAGGCTGCTCAAACAGGTCAATTTCATTGGCTTCCAGTATTTTACCAATGTGGATGGCTTCTTGGGCATCGTAACTTCCGTTGCAGTCGGCATACAGGGTAATATCCTTATCAAAAGTTTTCCGCACCAAAGGAATTAATTTTTCAGTCCTGCCGGGTGGTTCTTCGGGGTTGCTGCGGCGGCCCCCGATTTTAAATTTCACGGCTTTTGCCCCGGTTTCGGCCTGCCGTTCTTTAATTCTTTCAATACTTTCTTCGGCTGACCGCCCCCGGTTGTTGTTGGCGCGGTAAATGGCAATTTCGGTATTATGAATGTCGCCAATGAGTTCGCCCATGCTTTTTTGGGCAATTCTTCCCAGCATGTCCAGGATGGCCATTTCTACGGTAGCCACTGGTATCCAAAGGGTGTAGCCCTGGTATTTGTAATTGTTTTTATACATAAAAACCCCATCAATGAGCTGATCCAGGTCGCGGGCATCTTTGCCGATAAAATAAGGATTTACCAGTTGCAACTGAATAGGGTGGAGGTGAGGCATCCGGAAGTTGTGGCCTACACAGTACCCTTCAGCACCGTCGGTAGAGCGTACTCTGATCATATAATTGCCGTTGTACTCCAGTAAATCACAGCTTTCAATCATCACAGGGTTGGGGAACAGTTCCCTTTTTAAAACAGGGGCTTCCAGCGCGGCATCCAATTGGGAATAGTCAGGCCCTGCATGTGCGGAAGCTTTTGCTTTTTCGGCAGCACAGGCAGAGGTTAACATGGCTGAGCCAACCCCGGCTGCCATACCAGATTTTAAAAAATTTCTTCGGGAGCTTTTCATTGCTTCAGTAGGAATAGTCAGTTATAAATGGACGTTTACATATTATATTTTCTGTTATTTAAGATGAGCATCTTCCAATTGTATTGGAGTGAATAACTGTGAGTCGTAAATATAGTTTTTTTAACAAATGTGCCAAAGGTGAGGGGACACCTCCAACAATAGGAGAATTAGAAGAGTATCTTCAGCTTTATTAAAATTGAAGTGCAATCGGCCGGGAGGTTGAAAAAAATAAACCCTCACTATGAAAATAATGAGGGTTTTGAAAATTGAAGTGATCCCGCTGGGATTCGAACCCAGGACCCACGCCTTAAAAGGGCGTTGCTCTACCAGCTGAGCTACGGAATCAGGAAACAAAAAACTTCGCTTTTCGCTAAGCGTTTCCGTAATTTGCGCTGCAAAGTTATAATGCTAATCCTAATTTCCAAATGGTAAAATATAAATTTGTCCTTCTTTTATTTTTCCCCTTCTTAAGCTGTTTCGAACCTGCTTGTGGACAAGCAGTTGAAGCAAGGTTACAACAGGCCGATTCCTTGTTTGAGGAAAATGAATTTACAGAAGCTTATGCTATATATCAGTCACTTGTCGAAACTGATCGGGTAAGCTCTGCTGCTATGCTCATGAAGATGGCTTACATTCAGGAAGGGTTGGGAGATTACAGCAAAGCCCTGTATTATTTGAATCAATTTTTTTTATTGACCAATGAAGAAGAGGTATTGGATAAAATGAAAGGGTTGGCTTCTGCTCATAACCTCAGAGGCTATGAGTATGATGATTTTGACTTATTGCAGAATTTTTTCAGACAGTACCGATACCTTACCATTTTTGTATTGTTGGGAGTAGCTATTATTGGTTTATTTTTCCTGGCCTGGCGTAGGAAAAGGTATGAGCATCCTCCTTTGGGCATTGGGGCATTCTATGCAATCCTCCTTGCCCTGCTTTTTGTAATGGTCAATTATACGAATGCTGATCGCATGGGGATTATCACTGCAGACAATGTTTATATCATGAGTGGCCCTTCTGCCGGATCAAAAGTGATCTCGATCAGTGGTAAAGGGCACAGGGTGGCAGTGGCAGATCATGAGGATGTGTGGTTGCAGATAGAGTGGGAGGGGCAGCTTGCGTATATTCGCCAGGGCAATGTTCAAATTATTAACCCATAATGTGGTAATATTTAATGTACTACAACCCAGACAACGCTCCTTGCGTTTTTGTTTTGGAGTGTGTTTTGCTAATTTTATCCTAAATTGATTATGCATATACTCTTGAGAAACTAATTCTATTACTTTAATTACACTGAATGACCAAACCTTTTTCAACAACAAAGCAAAGAGAGACAGCTGTATTGGTAGCTTTAGTTACCCCTGAACAAACAGCCGATCAGGCGCAAGAATACCTGGAAGAACTGGCTTTTCTGGCAGAAACTGCCGGAGCGAAAACCTTAAAAACTTATGCCCAAAAACTTGAAAAACCGGATGTAGCCACTTTCATAGGAAAAGGCAAAGTGGATGAAATCAAGCGGTTTGTTACTTCTCATAAAGTAGATATGGTTATCTTTGACGATGACCTTTCGCCTTCGCAAGTGCGGAATCTGGAACACAGACTGGGATGTAAAATTCTTGATAGAAGTTTACTCATTCTCAATATTTTCTCAAAACGCGCACAAACAGCACAGGCAAAAACTCAGGTGGAATTGGCACAGTATCAATATCTTTTGCCACGACTTACTAAAATGTGGACGCACCTTTCCAAACAAAAAGGCGGGATTGGTATGCGTGGGCCTGGTGAAAAGGAACTGGAAACAGACCGCCGTATTGTACGGGATAAAATTGCCTTGTTTAGCAAAAAGCTTGATAAGATTGAAAAGCAAAGCATTACCAGAAGAAAGGCCCGTCAAAAAGTAGTACGAGTAGCCCTGGTAGGTTATACCAATGTGGGTAAATCTACATTGATGCGCCTGCTTTCCAAATCGGATGTATTTGCTGAAAATAAGTTGTTTGCTACAGTGGACTCAACAGTAAGAAAAGTGGTAATCAAAGGAATTCCGTTTTTGCTTACAGATACTGTAGGGTTTATTCGCAAACTGCCACATACGCTGATTGAATGTTTTAAATCAACCCTGGATGAGGTGCGGGAAGCTGATATTTTGTTGCATGTAGTGGATATTTCCCACCCTTCATTTGAAGAACAGATGAGGATTGTAAATGATACGCTGGCAGATATTGGCGTGGCCGATAAGCCAACCATTACAGTATATAACAAAATTGACCGGTGGGAAGAACAGCGCGAAGCTGAAGCTATGGACGAAATGAATGGACATACACTTGAAACGCAAAATCACCTTCCCTTGGTTGAAGCTACTTATATGAACGAAGGGGATGATACAGTTTTTGTATCGGCCGTAAAAAAGAAGAATATAGGAGCGTTACGAGATGCTTTATATGAGAAAGTAGCAGATAAATTTTATACAATCTATCCAAACTATCAAAAAAATACGATTTATTAATGATAAAATTCCTTACTGGGCTGTTGTGTACAGTCCTTTCTTTTTATTCCTGCGCCCAAACAGCTGATAAAATTAACCAGGTATTACAAATTGAGGAGGCAGCCACCCATATGCGTTTTTTGGCTGCTGATGAAATGCGCGGAAGAAATACAGGCTCGTCCGAGTTAGACATTGCAGCCCGATACATCGCCGAACAGTTCCGGAAGCTAGGTGTAAAGCCTGCCCCTGGCCAGGATAACTATTTTCAAGATGTTCAACTTAACCTGAGCAAACCTCCGGAAAAAGGAATGTTTTCTTATGGAGAAATTAGTTTAAACAATGGAGAGGATATTCTCTTTCTCAGTGGACAGGATACCTCTTTTCAAGCCGATGTGGTATTTGCAGGATACGGTACCAAAGCAGAATTAGAAAAGGCAGGTATCAGCGGCAAAATTGTGGTTACACACACAGGTAGACCCGATGATAATTCTCCTACCGGCTTTATTTTAGGTGGCCCCAAAAAGAGGAAATTGGTTCAAGAGATGGGAGGGGTTGCATTAATCGAGCTTTACAATTCGCCGCAAATCCCCTGGCAGTTTGTAATACAATATTTGAATAAAGAGCAGTATGTGTTGGAAGAAAAGCATGAAACTTCTTCCCTTATTCATCTGTGGTTATATGATCCCGAAAACAAGCACTTGTCTGCATTGAAAAAACGACAGCCTGAAATGGCTTCTATTAGTATTAAAGGAACTACCAAAAAAGAAATCCCGGTAAAAAATGTGGTGGGTGTGATTGAAGGAGCAAATCCAGCATTGAAAGATGAATACTTGGTGTTATCAGCCCATTACGATCACGTGGGAATTAAGGAAAATACGAACGGACAGGATTCTATCTATAATGGTGCACGTGATAATGCTGTTGGTGTTACAGCCATGCTGAGTGCTGCCAGGTATTTTCACCAACATCCACCCCAAAGGTCGGTATTGTTTTTAGCCTGCACGGCTGAAGAAGTGGGGCTGTTGGGGAGCCAGTGGTATGCCGGCCATCCTCTACTTCCTTTGGATAAAATGGCTTTTAACCTAAACTGCGACGGTGCCGGGTACAACGATACTACGATTGTAACGGTAATCGGGTTAGAAAGGACCTCTGCTGAACCGGAGATACGGGAAGCTGTTCAAACGTTTGGCCTCACTGCTAAGGTTGATCCTGCGCCCGAACAAAACCTTTATGACCGCTCAGATAATGTGAGTTTTGCACAAGAAGGCATTCCATCTGTGAATTTTGCATTGGGCATTTCAGCTTTTGATCAGGCGATCATGAAGTATTACCACCAGGTTACTGATGAGGTTGAAAGCTTAAATTTTGAGTATCTGGAGAAATTCTTTAAAGCATATTTACTAACTGCTGATAACATAGCTAATATGCCTGAAAAACCCTTTTGGAGGGAAGGTGACAAATATGAAGAAGCAGGTAAATTGTTATATGGGAAGTAATATGGGTGAATGATAACAAGAGAGCATGATATTCTTCAAAAAACAAAAAGGGCTAAAAGTTTAGTTTAGCCCTTTTGTAAAAATATGAAAGCTAAGCAGCTTAAAACCTGTTATAATTGAAACTTCTTTTACCACTACCGGCTTGTTCACCCCGGGGATTGGCTTTCTTTACGACAATCATACTGTCATCAAATTCACACTCATTCAATTCGTTAATGGCCTCATAAGCTTCCTCATCGTCAGGCATTTCCACGAAGCCAAAACGTTTTGAGTTTCCTGTTTCCCTATCGAAGATAACCTTCGCTGAAGAAACCTCTCCATAATCACTAAATAATTCGCGTAAGTCCTCACCGTCAGTAGCTGAACTTAGCTTTGCTACAAAAATGTTCATAAATAAATTAAAATGTTAAATGGAAAAAACTGTAATAGAAGTAATGTGGCAAAGCAATTCGAGAAAAAGAAAAGCAATACTGATTAGTTCTATAATAAATGTTTATGCAAAGTAAGTAATAAATATTGTTAAAATATTTTCAGCAGGATCTATTTTTCACATTGCCGTGTTGAAATGGTTTTATTTCAAACGATGTATATAACGCCATATTGCCTTCAGAGTTATACAGAATCACCGCATAGGTTATAATTTCTTCTAATTTACTAGCTATTTAAACTGGGCTTTTTTTCTTAATCAAGATGTATAATGGCATTAATTTGCTTGTCAGAAGAAAGTTAATGTTTATGCATTTATTGCTCCAAACTTACCTGTTAACCATGCATTTTGCGTATTGTTGTATAATGTATTAATAATAAAGTAATTAATTTTACATAATACATATATTAAGAATAAAAATATGAAATAATTAAAAATAAAAGAATAATATTTTTTCTATTAAAATAAGGGCTTTGAAAAATTTCTAAAAAAAGTATCAAATAATTCTTTAATAATTATAAATAATTAGTTACCTTTGGGATAGCATTTAAATATAATACATAATTTTATTAAAAAAGTACAATATTTATTGTTATTATGGGATTCGCATTATCATCTTCACTCATGTTATTATCAAAATAAAATTTATGTGAATGAAAATTAAAAAAAAGATACTTATTGTAGAAGATGATATAGGTGTAGGTATGCTTTTAGAAAGAATCTTGGGAAAGAAGTACAACGTGTCAGTAGTTGAAGATGGGTTATTAGCAATGCGTTGGCTTCAAAATGAAATTCCTGATCTTATTATATCAGATATTCGCATGCCTAACCTTGATGGGTTGCAATTAATTGAGAGCCTGCATAAAAGTGGATTATACAGAGATGTACCAATTATTATTTTATCTGGTGATGTCACTGTTTCTGATTTACCTAACCTGGATTATTATGTTGTTGGATGTTTTCAAAAACCATTTAACCCAAGCATTCTTTTAAAAAGTGTAGATAAGGTTTTTGAGGCAAATCTATATCATTAATAAGTTAAATAATTGTCTAAGTAGGTTAGAATATTCTGCCATGTTTGAATTAGATACACATTCATCTTTGTTACATGGGGTATACCATGAGCATAAAACTTTGCTCCCTGAAGTGAAAAAAAATACAAAACTTCTTCTTTATGTAGGTGTAAATGCGATATCTATATGTGAAGAAATGTTAGGGTTAGGTTATGTGGGGCTATCAATACCCAACGTTGTAAAAGCATGCAAATGGTTGGGTAGTAGGCAAAAAGCCCATGTGCCGTTACCAGATGCTATCATTTGTGATATCAATATACCGCCCTCCAGCTTAAGGTATTTGATCTCTAGTTTGCAGAATAATCCAAACTTAAAGAAGATTCCCTTCATCTTTTTTGGACAGGAAAAGTTACCTAATGATAAAGAAAAAGCTACTACCTACAAAGCAGATGATTTATTTTATAAAGAATATGATCCTCAAGACTTGACCTTCAGAATTGAATTTGTAAAAAAGATAAAAGAAGCTCAAATATATAAAGACCGAGAACTTAGGAATAAAAAAGGGGTAGATGGGTTCAATTTTTGGAAGCGGTCTATAGATATTGTCGTTTCATCTCTTGCATTAACCTTATTAAGTCCTGTATTTCTAATAATAGCCTTGATTATTAAATTAGACTCGAGAGGAAGTGTATTTTATGTTTCAAAAAGGGCTGGCAGAAATTATAAGGTTTTTGACTTTTATAAATTTAGAACCATGAAAGTAAAGGCTGATGCGGAATTAGCTGCCTTATTGGATAAATATAATATTTATAATAAAGAAAATGCTGATGCCAATTTTGTTAAATTCAATAATGATCCACGCATAACCAAAGTAGGAAAATGGTTGAGAAAATCAAGTTTAGATGAATTACCACAGCTAATCAATGTTTTGAAAGGCGATATGTCTTTGGTTGGTAATCGTCCTTTGCCCCTCTATGAAGCTTCTACGTTAACTAAAGATGGTGCTGCTTACAGGTTTTTGGCCCCAGCTGGAATTACTGGATTGTGGCAGGTATCAAAAAACCAAAAAAGTGAAATTACAGCCCGTGAAAGAATCATGTTAGATGTGAACTATGCCCGGAATGGTTCTATTTGGAAAGACTTCCGTATCATGCTGAAGACTTTGCCTGCAATGATCCAGAAAGAAGAATCTTAAATTAGTAAACTCATGTGGGTAATAGAAGTTATTTTATTTAGCTATTTTTCTTTTTCAGTATTATATGTACTGACATTTTCAATAGGAGCTTTATTTAAAAAAGACCATGTTACTGAAAAGTATTCAACAGCATATAACAAAATAGCTATACTCGTTCCTGCATATAAAGAAGATAATGTAATTGTACATTCTGCTCAAAGTTTATTAAAACTCAATTACCCCAAAGAATTTTTTGATGTTGTTGTAATCAGTGATTCTTTGAAATCTGCTACCCTCAAAAAGCTTCAGGAATTGCCAATAAAACTGATTGAAGCTAACCTGGCTAGAAGTACGAAGGCAAACTCTCTGAACCTTGCTTTGAATAAGCTTGAAGAAGAATATGATATCGCCGTTATCAGTGACGCTGATAATATTATGCATAAAGATTTCTTAAATGTTATTTGCAGTGGTTATAATAAGGGATTTCGAGCGATGCAAGGTAGAAGGGTAGCAAAAAATTTAAATACTCCTTTTGCCATATTAGATGCAACCAATGAGATTATTAATAATCATATTTTCCGTAAAGGATTCAATGCATTAGGGCTTTCTTCAGCTTTAATTGGCTCAGGAATGGCATTTGACTATAATAAGTTAAAAGCTTTTATGTCAAAAATTAATGCCGTTGGAGGTTTTGATAAAGAATTACAATTACTATTCATTGAAAATGGAATAAAGATTCATTACCTGGAAAAGGCTATTGTTTTCGATGAAAAAATTGAAGAACCTACATCTTTTGAACGTCAGAGGCGCAGATGGCTTTCCAGTCAATATATTTATTTTTTAAAGTATTTACCGAAAGGCACTGCCCGATTATTACAAGGAAAATTAAGCTATTTTAACATAGCTGTGTTATATAACATTTTTTTACCAAGATCTCTCACTATAACCTGCCTGTTTATTATCTCGATTGTTAGTAGCATTTTACACCCTGCATTTTCAATTTTATATATGTATTGGTGGATATTATTGGGTGTATATATTGCCTCTCTTTTAATTGCAATTCCTAAGCAATTTTATGACAGCAAATTGTTGACAGCACTAATTAAGCTTCCTTATGCAATACTAATTATGCTGAAGTCATTGCTAAAAATCAAGGGAGCAGATAAACAGTTTATTCATACTACTCATACACGGACTGAAATAGATGAAAGTATATTTTATAGTGAATAATTATGCAGGAAAAGCCATTTGTATCAATAATAACGCTTAATTATAATCAAACGGATATTACGTGTGAGTTTCTGGAGTCTACCAAGAAATTTACATATGATAACTTTGAGATTATTGTGATTGATAATGCTTCACATGCAGACCCTACAGAACAAATTAGCAGAGGAGAATACCCGAATGTGAGATTGATAATTTCTGATAAAAATTTAGGGTTTACAGGCGGCAATAACCTTGGTATAAAGGAAGCAAAAGGAGATTTCGTATTTATTGTAAACAATGATACTGAGGTGACAAATAATTTATTGGAACTGCTTTTGGAGCCCTTTTATCAGGACTCTTCTATTGGAGTAGTAAGTCCAAAAATAAGGTTTTTTCACCATCCTGAAATAATTCAATACGCTGGGTTTAAACCAATTAATCCATATACCGGGCGAACCGGGGCTGTCGGAAGTCGTGAAAAAGATTTGGGACAACATGATATATCTGGAGAAACATACGGTGCACATGGTGCTGCCATGATGGTAAAGCGAGAGGTGATTGAACGAGTTGGTATGTTTCCAGAGAATTTCTTTATCTATTATGAAGAGTGGGATTGGTCCTCTCGTATAAGTAGAGCCGGATATAAAATTTTTTATCAGGCAAAAGCACTCATTTATCATAAAGAATCAATTACAATGGGTAAAGAAAGTGCCATAAAAGCCTATTATCACACGAGGAATAGGATTTTATTTATGAGAAGAAACACTACTAGTTTTCAACTTCTAGTTTTCTTATTATTCCTTACTACTCTTATTATCCCAAAATCACTGATAAAATATATAAGAAAGCGTCAGTTTAATCATTTAAAAGCTTTTGTTAGAGGGGTATTATGGAATGTAAAATTATCAAATTCAGCAGTCAAATAAATTTGTAAAATGGATAAAACTCTCATCACCGGAGGAGCCGGTTTCATTGGTTCGCATGTAGCAAAACACTGTTTAAACAGAGGAGATAAGGTAGTAGTATTGGACGACTTAAGTGGAGGATTTGAGGATCATATTCCCCAAGGTTCAGAATTCATTCAAGGCTCAATTGTAGATCATCAGTTGTTAAGTAACTTGTTTAGTACATATCAATTTGATTATGTGTACCATTTGGCAGCTTATGCAGCTGAAGGGTTATCACACTTTATTAGGCGATTTAATTATACTAATAATTTGATAGGAAGCACCAACCTTATTAATGAAGCTGTAAAGCATAAAACGAAATGCTTTGTGTTTACTTCATCAATAGCTGTGTACGGTGCAGGTCAACTTCCTATGATTGAAGATATGATACCCATGCCGGAAGATCCTTATGGTGTGGCTAAGTATGCTGTGGAGTTAGATCTGAAAGCTGCCCATGAGATGTTTGGATTGAACTATGTCATATTCAGACCTCATAATGTGTATGGTGAGAATCAGAATATAGGTGATAAGTACAGGAATGTAATTGGTATTTTCATGAATCAAATCATGCAAAATAAGCCATTGACAATTTTTGGAGACGGAAACCAAACGCGTGCATTCAGCTATATTGATGACGTGGCTATACCGATATGTAAATCTGTAGAAATTGATATAGCTTATAACCAAATTTTTAATATTGGTGCTGATAAGCCATATACAGTAAATGAGCTTGCGCACATTATTGGAGAATATTTTGGTGTAAAACCTAATATCAAGTATTTACAGGCCAGAAATGAAGTAATGCATGCTTATTCAGACCATACAAAGGCGCATGCTGTATTTGGAGGAGAGACACATGTTTCTTTGAGTGAAGGTATTGGAAAAATGGCAGAGTGGGCAAAGAGAGTAGGCGCAAGAAAAAGTAACGATTTTGATAATATTGAAATCACTGAGAAACTGCCAGAAGGATGGGGAAAAAAGCAAACTTCGGTATAATAAACTTAATTGTAATATGAAGGATATTCAAGAAATTGCCAGAGTCGATTACGAAGAAAATTACCATACACATCGGCATAACAATCATGCAAACGATGCATATTATGAAGCTCGGGCCCGTATTGCTCTTGATAAGTTTTTTTCTCGAGTAGATAAAAATAGTAGAATATTGGATTTTGGTTGCGGTTTAGGGCAAAACATATATTACTTACCAAATGCATCCGGATATGATGTTTCTCAGTTTGGCGTGGATTTTTGCAAATCAAAGGGCATTAATGCTACTAATGACCTTGAATCTTTAGAGGATGAAAGTTTTGATATAGTATTCTCTGCACACGTATTAGAGCATCATCCATACCCTAAAACTATGCTTGAGGATATTTACAAAAAATTAAAAAAAGGTAAAGATTTGATTCTGGTTATACCTTTTGAAAGACATGGAAAAGGACAGTTTGAGCTAGACCTGAATCAGCATTTATACTGTTGGAACTTTCAGGCAATAAATAATTTGCTCATTACAACAGGTTTTCAAATACAACAAAATAAATATATTCGAGGGGCAGGCTATCATCGCTTGCTTTTTCTTAGAAAAATTAGCTATCAACTGTATAGGAGGGTTACAAATCTGGCTTCGTATCTATTTGGAATCAAAGAAATGATGATTATTGCTACAAAATTATAGTATATCATCATAGTTAAAAGATGGCTACATTAAAAAAAATTAAAGTATTAGAAGCCATTAGGCAAGGAAGTGTCGGCGGTGGAGAAACACACGTTCTCAGCTTAGTTGGGGAAATAAATAAGTCTGTCTATGAACCTGTGGTATTATCATTCTCTGATGGTTTGATGGTGAAAAACTTAAAAACACTTGGAATAAAATGCCATGTAATTAATTCAAACAAAGCATTTGACTTTTCAGTTTGGAAAAAGGTCAAAGATTTAATAAGAGTTGAAAATATAGATATCGTTCATGCACATGGCACCAGGGCAAATACTAACGTTTTTTGGGCAGCCAAAAGTCTAAACATCCCTATTATTTATACAGTGCACGGATGGTCTTTTCATGATGACCAAATGCCAATAGTTAAAAAGGCCCGTATTAAAATAGAACAATTTTTAATAAGAAAAGCTAATCATACCATTACAGTATCTGAATCGAGTAATTTGACTGGGCAAAATGCTTTAAATGGTTTTAATGGAACAACCATAAATAATGGAATTAATTTGAATAGGTTTGATCCTCAACGAACTATTTCCAGCCTTCGTGAGAAATATGGTATTTCTGATAAAGTAACTCTTATCGGGTTCATTTCTCGAGTAACCAAACAAAAAGATCCGTTCACTATGTTAGAAGCTTTTCACCAGGCTAAGCAAAAATGTGAGGAAATCAGATTGCTAATGGTTGGTGATGGTGATTTAAAGAGTGAGGTTGTAAATAAGGCAAAGTCACTAGGGATTGACGATTATATATATTTCGATGGGTTCAGAGAAGATGTACCTGAGGTTCTTAAAGCAATTGATATTTATTGTTTACCGTCATTATGGGAAGGGTTACCTATTGGCCTGCTTGAGGCTATGGCTATGGAAAAGGCAATTATCGCCACCAATGTTGATGGATCTAAAGAAGTCATTTCTCACGGTAAAGATGGTATTCTGATTGAACCTGCCCAACCCAAGGCACTGGCTGAGGCAATTTTGTGGCTTCACAATAATGTTCACTCAAGAAAAGCTATGCAAGCTGAAGCAAGAAAAGCAGTGTATAAGAAATACAATGTGGTCGGTATGACTGAGGCAGTTGAAAAATTATATCAACAAACAATGACTTTCTATCAAGTAGGGAAAAATGGTAAATAATAGTTTGATCACTTATAATAAAGCAGTTGATAAAAAACGGTTAGATTTTATCATTACTCATATCAATAATAAAATCCCTGCTAATGGAAGTATTTTGGATGTGGGTTGTGGGAATGGGATTATCAGTATGAATTTGGGGAAATTAGGTTATCAGGTTCATGGAATAGATATAAGCGAGAAATCAATTGCAAAAGCGAAGCAGTTAAATGCTTCGGACAATGTAAAATTTGAAGTGATCAGTGCTGAAGAATTGACTGCTAGTGGCAAAAATTATCATGCAATTATCTGTAGTGAAGTACTGGAGCACTTGCATGACCCTGCAGCATTGTTAAAAACTTTATTTAATGGGCTTAAAGATGACGGATTACTTATTGTTACTGTTCCTAATGGGATTGGGCCCAGAGAAATGCTTGTAACAAAACCTGTTTTGAAGCTGAGAAAAAATGGTAAACTTTGGGATGGAGTCCAAAGATTAAAAAAAGTTATGGGATATAGTGGGACTACTATTCAGTCTGATGCAGATAACCTTGATCATGTCCAATTTTTTACAAAAAAAGATTTAGTTGCACTATCAAAAAAGAGTAATTTTATCATTACTTCTATAAGTAATTCTAACTTCATTGACGATGTCTTTCCTTTTTCGTTGTTGACTAATAGAATTCACTTTCTGCAAAGGTGGGATTGTAAATTAGCTGACGTTTTACCGCATAGTTTCACGGGAGGGTTTAATATGACTTGGGTCAAAAAAGATAAAAGGATGAATAAAAAAAACAAACTATGAAACACTCATAGTTTGTTTTTTGTGCTCTTTAAGCAGCTATTTGTTAATTCGTAGCTTCTTATTCTTTAATTAAACGGAAGCTTTTTATATCAAGCCCATTTTTTATCTGTAAAATATAGATTCCTGCACTTAAATTTAAATAAGATACATCTAAAGTCAATTCTCCACTGCCAAACTGTACGTTTACAGCGTTTATTTTATATTCAACCCCAAGATAATTTAATAGTTTATATGAGATTTCTTCTTCATTGAAATCACCTGAAAATCTTATATGTATTCTTTCACCGATGGGATTAGGGTATACATTATTGATATTAAAGGTAGAAGTATTATCGAAAGCCTCATTTGGGTTTATAACAGTTAAAGCCTCTTTGGTTTTAGATAAATTAGAATTACCTATTCTGGCATTGGTACTGTTGCTGGTAAATAACCTATTCTTGGGTATAAATTGTTTCTCAATACCAGGACCTTCATATTTTACTACCAGATGTTCTTCTCCATTTTTCTCAAAATAACATTCTTTAATGGCATGAAGGCCAGTACTGAGGTATACTGTTCCAGACTCCCAGTTTTTGGCATGCACTCCATCATTATTGATTACTAATTTATTGTCAATGTAAAGCTTAGTGCCATCATCAGAAACTGAAATGAATCTGTATTCACCTGCCTTAGTTATTTCAATGTATCCTTCAAAAACAAATGCAAAGTTATCATTTCTTTTTCTAGGACTTAAATCAAAATAATCTATTATTCCTGTTTTAACAGGGGTGAGTTTTGAGAAATCAGGTAAACTATTCCAACTGCCTTCATAATATTTATAAGTCAATCCTTGTTCTCCAGGAGTAGGAGAGGGTGCAGGTGGCGTTGTTGACCCTCCTCCAGAGGAAGGATTTTGGAAATATAGTTTATTATCAGGAATACTCTGCTTACTAATACCAGGGCCTGCATATTTTACAGTTAAAACTTCTCCACCTGTTTTCTCGAAAAACCTTACTCGTATGGAATGATGACCTGCAGATAAGGATATTTTTCCAGAACGCTCCCGGTTTCCATGTAATCCATCATTATTGACTACTTCATTTCCGTTGATTACGAGTGTACTTCCGTCATCGGAAGAAGTGTAAAATGTGTATTCCCCAGCTTTGGTAATTTCAATATATCCATCAAATCTGAAACCAAAATTATCGTTTCTATTTCTGGGGCTCAGACTAAAATTTGATATTTTTCCAGACTTTGCTGCCTTCAGACTGGAAAAATCAGGTAAACTATTCCAACTACCTTCATAATACAAATAGTTGAGTCCGTGATCACCACTTGGTGTATTGTCTGCTTTTACACTGATTTCAACATTATCAGAGCTCTTAGCACCATCATCGTCAGTTACAGTTAATTGAAAGTTGTATGTGCCTTCTGTTAGTTTGGTTACTGTTAGCTGTGATGAGTTTGTACCAGATAAAGTAGCTGATGGACCAGATATTTTTTTCCAGGAATATGTAGTAATTGTGCCATCCGGATCGTAACTGTCAGTACCTTTCAAAACTACTTTACTTACTGATTGAATCACTGATAAATCCTGCCCTGCATTAGCAATGGGAGGCTTATTGGAATTAGTTTGCCCTGATTTGAACTCAAAAGCGCCTGCATCAAAAGCCCCACCCTGGGGACGGCTTACGTTCAAAGCATCTTTGTTGATACCTAATCCACTCACATCCCTTCCTTTGTCCATAGCAGGTGAAGCAGCCTGCAAACGAAAATCCTTATTGCCGACATTGACAAATTTGGCATTATCAATAGACTTGTGGGTGTAGTTATTGGCTATCTGATGATTTTCTGTAGGAATTCTGGGTAAGAAATAGATATAAGCTTTATCTTCATTAGAATAATCATTGATAGAAGCGGGATTGAGGATGAGATTGTTGAAGAACTTATTGTTGCGGCTGAGTTCATTGTACATCCTGATGCCATCCCTTCCGGTTTTGACAATGGTATTGTTGATAATCTCAAAAGCCCAACCTTTGACAGTAGACTTTTCTCCAATGAAGATACCATCACCCACCACATCGTAGACAACATTGTTAAATATTTGTGTGTTACCGAGTCCGAAAACATGGATGCCGGCCCCATTGCCATGCGTAACCACATTATTGTAGAGCCTGGCAGCGGTGCCCCCCCCAATGACGATTCCGGCACTTTGGGTATTTTTCCCTTCAATTCCGGTATTGGAGACAGAGTTATTAAAGATGTCACAGTTTTCAATGGCACAACTGACCTGAAAGCCATCCCACCCGGTGTTTTTGATGGTATTGTTGAAGACTTTGATGTTTTTGATAACATGTGGGAGGACGGTGATTTTCTGTCCGTCACAAGTGATGGTCTGTCCGTTGTACTTGGAGTGTCCGATGTAAAACCCTTCCCCATGGGTATCATGGACGTAGTTGTCATGGATAGAGATGTTTTTCATGGTGAAGTTTTCTCTCCATGTAGAGGGGTCACACTTAGGTGAGGTGAGCAGGTGCATACCGGCAAAACCTGTGTTAGATATCTCCAGGTGGTCGATTTCATAATCACTACTTCGTGTAGAGATGGCCAGTCCGCTGGAGTGGGTATTGTCAATTTTGATACCGTACTCAAAATTAGGGTCACCGGTACCGGTGAGCCGGAAGTACCGGTTATTGTTCATGACGAATCCATAGTGCCAGTCAGGGTCCCCGATGATTACTTGCCCACCACAGTTGATGAAGGTGATGGGGTTTTGGGCGGAACCCTGGAAGTTGAACAGGTTGAGGCTCCGGTATTTACCGGCTTGGATACAGATGACATCTCCGGGTTGGATGTTGAGCCAATCTCCATTAATATAATCCTTTTCAGGAGTGATGGTATGGTCGCAGTTACAGTCGGAGGAAGAAGGTGGTGGGGGAGGAGCAGCTTCAGTTTGTACAGTTACTTTCACCTGGTCACTGGTTTTGGCTCCATCGTTATCTGTAACTGTAAGACGAAACTCATAATTCCCTTCCTGCATATTTGTGACTTTTAAGCTGGAAGTGCTAGTTCCATTCAAGCTTGCACTTGGGCCATTAACTTTTTCCCACTTATGGGCACTAATATTTCCATCAGGATCAGAGCATTTTGCCGCAATAGTAGTGCTGTTTTCAGGCAGGGTCATAGATTGATCAGGACCTGCATCTGCTAATGGGGGGGTGTTTTCATCTGTGGGGGGAGGAGGGGACGTACCTCCTTTTGAATAAGAAAGTAACCAGTCGTAGATGCTCAGGTTGTATGGATCATATTTCCCATCTGTATTACTTGACATTCCGGAAAGATCATAAGTGCGCGTCCAGGAGTCGTGACCAACACCGGAATAAATGGTAACTTTAGCCAAAGGATTGGGAGAACATGCATTGATTGTTTCTACAGGATCGATCGAGCCATTGGCATTTTGTGTATTATCATTACTACCGTGAAATGCCCATAAGGGGACATCTTTAAAAGAACATCCATGATCTCGAATGGCACTAAATCCTTTACCAGCAATAGGAATTGCAGCAGCTACTTGGTCTTGATGGTCTCCTAAGTAATTCCATACACTATTACCGCCTGAGCTAAGTCCGGTGAGATAGATTCTACTTTCATCAGTTTTATAATTCTTGATGATAAGATCAATAAATTTACGAAGCTTATCAGGGTTATAAAATCCACTGGGACTTTGAGGGGCAATAACAATGAAAGGTCTACTACTTGGCCAACTTCCATTATTTATGAGTTTTGCCGGACCATGTCTTAAGACCTTACTTAGCTCAGAAGTTCCATTACCTTGTTCACCAGTACCGGAAAGAAATATTAATACTGGATGCACTTGCTTTTGAGTGTAGTTGGTAGGTAAGTATTCGTAATATCCCCAAGGGGCGGAGGTGCTGCCTGCCGGTTTAGCTACCAGTTTTCCTTGAGCAAATGTTTGTGAAGTTTGAAGTGTGCAACAAAGTAGTACAAACATGAAGAAAAAGCACAGTCTTATACTTTTCCTATTGAAAAAAATGAGGGTTAGTTTGTCCATAAATTTAAGTAGATTTTGATTTTATAGGATTCTGTTTTTTATCGGTGAATAATAAAAGAAGTATAGAAAATTCAACACGCACAGCGTGGACGAATTTCTTGCCATAAATCTGGTAAAATGTGAAGTAGGGAACTGGGGAGAGGTGTTTTATTCGTAAATAATTAACTAATTATACAGCTGTGGAAGTAGTTAATTAATATTTTTTAGTTAATATTTACAAAATGCCAATATATTCAACTGTTAAAGGCAAAGACTGTAATTGTTTAGAGTAAAGAGACAATTTAAATATTAAAAATGTAATAGCTTATTAATTCAAAAAAATATCAAATATTTTAAATATATGATAATATCACTATTATTATAATGGTTCACCTATAGTCATGGGCATTGAAAGCTCAGCTTATATGTATTTTTTTACGTAAGAAGTTATATTTTTTTCATATAACCTGTCTAATTCTTATCATATAGATAATCATTTATCATTTTGACAGCAACTGATTTAATTTGTTATTCGTCAGTTTATTATTAAAAAAGAAAAAAGCCGGGATTACACCGGCTTTTTTCTTTATGTACTCATTCTTACTGTTTGTATAATTTTAACATTTCATAACTATTACTATATTGTACATGCAAAATATAAATTCCTGGTTGCAAGCTTAATTGCGTTAAATTCAGCTGATATTCAAAAGGTGTATTATTCAAATTGTACTCCTCTTTATATAGTACTCCTCCACTCATATCAACTAATGAAATAATGGCAAAGCTTTCATTCGTTTTTGTTAACTTCACATTAAGATAGCTTTCAACTGGATTCGGATATGCTTCTACAGTAAGTTCCTGATCTGTATTTTGGCCATCTTCATTCAGAACTTTTTCATTACTGATGACCCGATGGTTATCCGATTTAATGACCAATGCATTCAGATAGCCATATTTTGAATTTACATCTTTCTGGATATTAATGAGAACTTCTCCATTTTCATCAGCAAATGCTGTAATGGCTACTGTTTTCTTTGTATTGTTTGCCGCATCAAGAGAAACTACTTCATTTCCAATGCTATAATTTGTAACGCGGTTTCCACCTCCATCTCTACTTGCGAAGA
Organism: Cyclobacteriaceae bacterium; assembly: GCA_965230065.1. Classification (GTDB taxonomy): domain Bacteria; phylum Bacteroidota; class Bacteroidia; order Cytophagales; family Cyclobacteriaceae. Next base: position 4,764,259 of record OZ245942.1, read on the forward strand.
ATGTGAATTCGTACTCAACAAAAGGAGTTAATCCATCTACTTTAAGACTTTCAGTTTTGTCAGTTCCTATCCAGTAGGCTGTTTTCATTACTGAGTCAGGGTATACACCAGTTTCATTTCCTGTAATTACCCCTTTAGTATTGTAACTACCAGGGTAGCCTTGTCCCCAAGGAGTTAAGATGGTAAGGTTAATCCCAGTCTCATTGGCATTTTTATCCAGCATATTGCTAAATTCTTTTTCATACCTTGGGTCACCAGCCGTATTGTTCCAGGGAGCAGGAGCATTTTTAGTATTACTAAAATTGATAAATACATGGGTTGAGCCATTAGGAGTAGGTAACTCTGCTTCAGGCAAATACAATACCTCATCAGGAATTAACATTTTATCAAAGTTCGGCCCTGCATAGCTAGCATTTAAGGTTTCTCTTCCTTTCTTTTCAAAGAACGCTACCTTAATAGAATGCTTCCCCTTGTCAAGTGAAATTGTCCCACTTTTTTCTCTCAGAGGGTGTAATCCATCGTTGTCAACAACAATTTTATCATTGATCAATAAAACACTCCCATCATCTGAAGCAGTATAAAATGTATATGTACCGGTTTCGGCAATATCGATTAGTGCCTCGAAGGTGAACCCAAACAAATCGTTCTTTGCTCGAGAAGAAAGATCAAAATTTGAAGTGATACCTTCTTTTACGGGAGTTTGTTTGCTAAAGTCAGGTAAAGCATCCCATGTTCCTTCATAGTATTTATATACTACACCTGGTATCATATTGGGATTAGGCTTTACAGATATTGTGATTTCATCGCTGGCTTCAGCACCTTCATTATCAGTTACCGAAAGTTGAAAGGTGTATTCTCCCTCACTAAGCCCGTTTAATATACATGCGCTGCTATCACCAAATTGTATATCGGCAGGGTTTCCTGCTGTTTGTGACCATTGATAAGACACGATATCTCCGTCGGAGTCTTCGCCTTTACCTGTAAGTGTAATAGTATCCACAGGCATAGGAACTTCTTTATCATCCCCAGCTTCTGCCATTGGCATTTGATTTGGTACTTTTCCGACAATAGTTACTTCATCAAAAGCGGTGGCGCCGTCATCATCCATAACAGTAAGGCGGAAAGTATAAGAACCCTCAACCAGCTTGCAAACCGTTACTTTATTGGATTTGACATGGTTCATAAGCGCTTCAGTGGGGCCATCTTCCTGCGTCCATTCATATGAAAAAACCTGTCCGTCTACATCTTTTCCACTTCCTACAATTGTAATGCTATCGATGGGTAACTCAACTTTCAAATCCTGCCCTGCATTAGCAATGGGAGGCTTATTGGAATTAGTTTGCCCTGATTTGAACTCAAAAGCGCCTGCATCAAAAGCCCCCCCCTGAGGACGGCTTACGTTCAAAGCATCTTTGTTGATACCTAATCCACTCACATCCCTTCCTTTGTCCATAGCTGGTGAAGCAGCCTGCAAACGAAAATCTTTATTGCCGACATTGACAAATTTGGCATTATCAATAGACTTGTGGGTGTAGTTATTGGCTATCTGATGATTTTCTGTAGGAATTCTGGGTAAGAAATAGATATAAGCTTTATCTTCATTAGAATAATCATTGATAGAAGCGGGATTGAGGATGAGATTGTTGAAGAACTTATTGTTGCGGCTGAGTTCATTGTACATCCTGATGCCATCCCTTCCGGTTTTGACAATGGTATTGTTGATAATCTCAAAAGCCCAACCTTTGACAGTAGACTTTTCTCCAATGAAGATACCATCACCCACCACATCGTAGACAACATTGTTAAATATTTGTGTGTTACCGAGTCCGAAAACATGGATGCCGGCCCCATTGCCATGCGTAACCACATTATTGTAGAGCCTGGCAGCGGTGCCCCCCCCAATGACGATTCCGGCACTTTGGGTATTTTTCCCTTCAATTCCGGTATTGGAGACAGAGTTATTAAAGATGTCACAGTTTTCAATGGCACAACTGACCTGAAAGCCATCCCACCCGGTGTTTTTGATGGTATTGTTGAAGACTTTGATGTTTTTGATAACATGTGGGAGGACGGTGATTTTCTGTCCGTCACAAGTGATGGTCTGTCCGTTGTACTTGGAGTGTCCGATGTAAAACCCTTCCCCATGGGTATCATGGACGTAGTTGTCATGGATAGAGATGTTTTTCATGGTGAAGTTTTCTCTCCATGTAGAGGGGTCACACTTAGGTGAGGTGAGCAGGTGCATACCGGCAAAACCTGTGTTAGATATCTCCAGGTGGTCGATTTCATAATCACTACTTCGTGTAGAGATGGCCAGTCCGCTGGAGTGGGTATTGTCAATTTTGATACCGTACTCAAAATTAGGGTCACCGGTACCGGTGAGCCGGAAGTACCGGTTATTGTTCATGACGAATCCATAGTGCCAGTCAGGGTCCCCGATGATTACTTGCCCACCACAGTTGATGAAGGTGATGGGGTTTTGGGCGGAACCCTGGAAGTTGAACAGGTTGAGGCTCCGGTATTTACCGGCTTGGATACAGATAACATCTCCAGGTTGGATATTGAGGCCGTCACCATTGATAAAATCCTTTTCAGGGGTAATTACATGATCACAGTTACAATCTGCGGTAGCAGGAGGCGGTGACGTAGATGTTTCAGCCCGCACAGTTACTTTCACCTGGTCACTGGTTTGTGCACCATCATCATCAGTTACAGTTAGTGCAAAAGTATATTCTCCTTCAGTTAATCCACTAACTTCACAATTAACACCCGATGGTAGAATTTGAGATGAAGGACCATCTATCTGTTCCCACTCATACGAGATTATTTCTCCATCCTTGTCTTCTACATTGCCTGTTAGCAGTACATTATCAATGGGCATTGTTGCCTCAACAGGATTACCTGCATCAACTACAGGTGACTCGTTGGGTATTTCTGTGACAATAATTTTAACATTATCCGAAGCTGTGGCTCCATCATTATCGGTTACAGTGAGTTTTAAATTATATGTACCGGCAATAAGCTCGTTTACCACAACCTGCTTTGATTTAGCACCTGTTAATGAGAGTTGGGCAGGCCCACTTACCTGCGTCCACTGAAAGCTCACAATATTTCCGTCCGGATCAATACCTGAGCCTGAGATAGTAATATCTGTAGAAGTGGGCAATTGAATATTTATATCTTTACCGGCATTAGCAGTAGGGGTTTGATTGGGAGTTTCTCCTCCTCTGCTATATTGCAGAAGCCATTGATAAATATCCATGTCAAATGGATCATACTTGGCATCAGTAGACTGGTTCATGCCCGATAAATCATACGTACGAGACCAAGAGTTATGACCTACGCCAGGGTAGACAGTAACTTTTGCTAAAGGGCTGGGTTTAGGAGAACACGAATTAATTTCCTCAACAGGCACTATAGAGCCGTTTACCTTTACAGTTCCATCATTGCTTCCGTGGAAAGCCCATATAGGGATATTTTTAAAGGCGCATCCTGCATTTTTGATAGCATTTTGCCCTTTTCCAGCAATTGGGATAGCTGCCGCTACCTGATCCTGGTGAGCTGCTAAATAATTCCAGGTACTCATGCCACCAGCACTAAGGCCAGTTATATACACTCTGTTTTTATCAGTACGGTAAGTATCATTTATATAATCGATAAAATTATGCAGTTTATCTGCATTAAAAAACCCACCATAACTTTGTGGTGAAATAACAATAAATGGCCTGTCTTCTGGCCATTGTCCCTTATTAATCAGGTTTGGCGGGCCACTTTTAAGCACCCTGTTTAGTTCAGATGTTCCGTTACCTGCTTCTCCAATTCCATGTAAGAATAGAATTACAGGATGTTTTTGGTCTGGATTATCTTTGTACCCTGTGGGTAGATACTCATAATATCCCCAGTAAGCAGCGGTGCTTCCTGAGGGCCTTTCTGATTGCACACCCTGGGCAATCAAATAGTTTGATACGAAGAGCAAGAATAATAGCCCCAAACAGCTATTGACCAGCTTCTTTTTTTTACATTGATTTGAAATAACACACTTCATAGCTAAATATTTTACTTATAAAATTGTATTATTCTTATATTCAAATACAATGCAACTAGAAGGGCTTATTTATTCAATATGAATAGATTTGGCTACTATGTAAGATTTAATTATTATATAAATACAATAAAATATTGTAATAATACAATAAATGGCTTGATTTACTTTCTTTAAACAAGGTTACAGCCGTTATGTTACTTTTACAGAATGGATAACTATTAATTTTTTTGAGGAAAGAAAACTAGAAAATATTGTAATTTAATTATATGATTTTGGTAATTGTAATTAGGTTTAAGAGGAGGAGTTAAGAAAATGGGTAAAATCATCACCTCGGCGAGTACAAAAAAAGATCATGTCACCTTGAATATATCAGGGTGATTTCTGAAAATCAAGATATTTGGCAAACTGGGAGTGTTGAAGAAACTCAATCATTTGCTTAGAGTTTTCAATAAAATCAGAAAAATCCTCTGTAGTAATTTTGATTAAGTTGGTTTTTGGTGTGAAGTTGGAAATACTGAGAAACTCAGTAATTTTTTTTGCAGTATTTGTGTGCTGAATATTATTAGCAAGATCATTCTCATATATAACTTTTAAGTGCGGAATATTTTTTAAAATATGCTCTTCAAAAGCATCCAATTTTTCACTTTCTTTTAGTTGTAAAAGTAATTCATCTAAATTTACTGGCATCCTGCATGTTTGAGCGTTCTCAGATTGCTGATGCCATTTATTTCTGTAAGAAGCGTACATTTTAGACAGTACTTGTCTGAGGGCATTATTTCTTTTCAAATAAATAATTTTATAACCATTATGGTGAAGGTCAAGTAAGAAATTCTCAGGATTTTCAACAGACTGTACTGAACGGAGTTGATAGGATAGTAACTTAAAGCCATAAATGTCCTTATCAAACATTCTGCTTCTGCATTGAATAAACCGTTTAGGAAGCAATACCTTGCGATTAAGAATTTCTTTGTCGCAATAAATAGAAGGGTGAGAGTTGAGCAAACTTACCAAAAGAGTGCTGCCAGAGCGACCACGCCCGAAAATAACAAACTTTGAACTTGGTTTACCCTTTCTTTTAAATGGAGATAGCATATAACAAGCTACTTCACGGGCATAACCGGCAACATGCTGATTGATATAAATAATAGGTTTTTTCATCATAAATGTCATGTAAACCAAAAATAACAGAAATTTATGTTGAATTAAACTATTACAATAATTATTTTAGTATTACTAATATTTATCTGCAATTTTTTTAATTTTTATGCTATTTTATAAAATAGCAATTTGCCATTGCTTTTAAGATTATGTTGAGCAACTTTATTGACCCGAAGGCTATTTATAATAATCGGCTAGATTGGATAGACTATGCAAAAGGTATAGCTATTACGATGGTAGTATATCGGCATGTGCTGATTGGTTTATCATTAGCAGGTTTGGAAATTACCCCGAATTTGTTTGTAACTACCGAAGTGGGCCTAACTTTCAGAATGCCTTTGTTCTTTTTGCTTTCCGGTATATTTTTTAGCAAGAGTGTGAATAAACGCTCAAAATCAGGATACTTTTGGCATAAGTTTAAAACCATAATGTATCCATACTTTATCTGGTCAGTGTTACAGATGTCGTTGCAGATGATGTTAATAAATTATACCAATGCTCAGTTTACTTCATTTAGCGATTTCTTACTCATTTTATTTAAACCCCGGGCACAATTTTGGTTTTTATATGCTCTGTTTAACGTTTCAGTATTGTATCTGCTGCTATCAACAGTATTCCGGAATAATAAACTGATTTTATTTATAATTGGCGTTGTGCTGTTATATTTTTCTCCTATTGTAGAGTATGGCAAGATTGTATATGATGTGATGCGGCTGTTTGTGTTTTTTGTAGTGGGGGATATTGCTTCTCAGTTTTTGCTGGATCAAAAAAATCATAAGCTTCTTTCTTCAAAGAAACTAACCTTTTTCTTACTGTTGATTGCTGTTGCAGGTGAGTGGATAATTGTAGGGTTAGAAAATGATAATGTATTCATACTACTCACTTTTGCCATTATTGGCAGTGCCTTCACAGTATGTTTTGCTATGATTCTAGCCTCGGTAAATAGCAAATTTTTGCTACCGATCAGAGTTATCGGTTATCATTCCTTGTATATATTTCTTTTACATGCAATTACAAGTGCAGCTTTCAGGATTATTATGGTGAATTTTTTTGGTATTACTAATGTAGAAATTTTGCTGCCAATAGGGACAATAATTGGTGTAATAGGACCTGTGCTTATTTATAGTTTTTGTGCTTATTATGGCATGTGGTTCCTGTTTACACCGGATAATCCTAATAAGAAGAAAACTGCATATTCCCTTAATAAAGTTTAGAAAATGTATCGTATAGCTTGAAAATAATGAATACAACAAAAGTAGAAGATAAAGTATCCTCAAAGCGTACCAGAATTCTGGAATTAGATGCCCTGAGGGGGTTGGCTGCATTGATGGTACTTATATTTCACTATACTACGTATTATGATGTATATTTTACACATACGGTCGTTACTTTCAGGTTTTGGGAAGGTGCTACCGGTGTTAGTTTGTTTTTTATTCTTAGTGGTTTTGTGATTTTTATGACAATAGAGAAAACCAGACACTGGAAAGATTTTGTGGTTTCCCGGTTTTCACGCTTATATCCGGCCTATTGGGCGGCCTTATTGATTACGACTTTTGCAATTTATAATTCTTATCAGGTATCTCCGCTCCAATTTGTCGTTAACCTTACTATGTTTCAACGGTGGTTAAAGGTTGACAACATCGATTGGTCATATTGGACCCTGTATATTGAGCTTTCATTCTATATCAGTATGTTAGCTGTATTTTATTTCAAAAAGGTGCATAAAATTGAGACTTATGGTATCATTATCATTTGTTTAATGATTGCCCTTAATTTTTTACTTCAGTACATCCCTTTGCTCAGTAAACTACTTACAGTGTATCCGATGTTAAAATATGGGAACCTGTTTTTTGCCGGAATTCTTTTTTACAACATTAAAATGCACGGGTCTACATTCAGAAGACATGCTCTAATTTTTTGCTGTTTCATTGCAGAATTTTTTACTCGATTTAATGGAAATTATGAATATCTTTCATTTCCAATGCATCTACTGATTAGCTTATTATATTTTGGTGTTTTTTATTTACTGATATATGATAAGCTTGGATTTTTGGTAAACAAAGGGTTGATCTTCCTGGGCACTATTTCATATAGTCTTTACTTGGTTCATCAAAATATGGGATATGAAATTATTAAAGTGATGTATGAGTATACATCCAATCCCTGGGTTATCATTTTTGTGCCAACTTGTGTATCTATAGTAATCGCTATTGCCATTACATTTTTGATAGAAAAACCAGCTTTGGATTATATCAGAAATAAATATAGAAGAGTAAAGGCAAAGCACTCTTTTCAGCAGACCTAATAACGATCAAATTCGGTATATCTTCCAGTTATTATTTTCTATAACATTGTCAATTGCCAGGGTAGGGTAAAGGTACCAAACTATTAAGCGTCTGTTGTTTTCCAAAGGGATTTCAAGAATATGTGAGTTTTCAGGCGGGGCGTCATTTTGCAACCCTGGGAAAATCTTGACTATAAAATCCCTGGCATATTGCTTTCTGAATTCTGTAATGTGCTCTTCTGGTACAACCAGTGGGTGCCCAATAACGATGTTCACTTTTCTTTCTAATAAGTAATCCAGTGGGGCAATTTTTTTATGGCCCGGAATATTTTTATAATCAATACCATACCGGGCAATCCATTTATCATTCAAACCCAATAAATCTATACTGTATAGTCCGGAATAATAGGGAATGGCCCCGGCCGGACTTACTCCAATTACTGCGTCTGCATGTTGAAAATTATCTTCCAGGACTAACCCAATATTTTTCCAGTTGTCATCATTTCCATCAATATGATTTTGTAACATTGAAATTGACTCAATGCCGCCGTATCCGTTCCAATGAATATTAAATACGTACTTATGGGCGAAGGAAGAAATAAAGATAAGAGCGAACAGATACACTTGCTGCTTGAATGAAAGTAACTTTACACCGATGTAATAGATAATAATGGCCAGAAAAGGAATTAATGGAACAAAAAACCTGAATTCCATAAAATCTCCTCCCACTTTAATAATATATGCCAGGAAAATAAGCACCAGAATGATTTGAGGGTAAAGCAGTGACAATATACTTTTTGCTTGCTTCGCAATATTCTTTCTTCGTACAATACCTGCAACAAGTACAAAAGCTATTGGCAATGCGTATATTATAAAAAATAAAGACACATAGAATATCCCGTGTAATAAGGTATTAAGGGTGCCACCGGAAGTTGCCTTGGCATAAAAAGTATTGGGCAGGATATCGCCATAATATTCCAACTTCCAATAAAACCACATTGACAAAGTAACTATTACAGGGAGTGTGATGAATGAAAGAAAAACCAGCCCTTTTTTTATGGGTATTGATTTTTGATACATTGCAACTATAAAAGATAAACCTAAAGTAGCCAGCATAAGAGCTGCGTCGAGCCTGTTGAGCAAAGCCAATGAGAAGACGGTTCCAATTAATAGTGCTTTTCCATTACTGAATTCCGTTTGTACAATTAAGTAAAAAAGGTAAAAAGCCAGAATAAATAGCAGGGCTTGCAGCTGGGTTTCCAGCCCACCGGTTGCATATGAAGAAAATGAAAAGTTGACTCCTGCAATGATTACCGGAATTAGGGCTTTATATTTATTATTAAAAATGAGCTGACTAAGCTTGAAAAGAACTACTAATGAAAATGAATATATTACCAGTCCTATGAGGTAGATTGTTTGAATTAATGGGAGGTCAAGATAAATAATTAAACTGGCAATTAAGGTCCAGAGAAAATTAGTATATCCTTCAACTTTTTCGTTTGGATTAAATACAAGCCCTTCACCATTGGCCAGGTTTTCTGCATACCTGAATGAAATGAAAGCATCATCCTGAATGAACCGATTGCTCCAAGCATAAATTATTAAGATTACAAAAGAAAAAAAATAAAAAAGCTTAAAATGCTTAATGTAAAACTTCTTGATCTTAGATAGCATTTTCCCATTTATTAATTAATCTGAAATTTACACACATATTCTCACATATAATATATCGAGTAAATAACAGCATTACACTGGTAATAATGTTGTAAAAATACGAAGGGTAATCCTGTTATAAGATTACCCTTCGATGAAAAAGTTTAAGGTCTAAAATTTATTTTTTAATAATCCGGTATAGCTTAGCTCCTGAAATACTTGAATAGGTCTTCAACATATATACCCCAGGTTTGATATTGTTTTCAGCTAAGCTAATCTCAATTAATTGGCTATCATGCCCTAAGTTGACTTTTCTTTGATAAATAGTTTTTCCCATCAAATCGTGTAAGGAAATTTCAAGAGTGCTATCCAAAGTCTGTTTTAAGTCTATCCAAAAATTGTTTTCAAAAGGATTGGGATACACTGAAAGCTCATCAGGTTGATATAAAGGGTGCGTATCAATTTGTAGTGATTTATGCACTTCTTTTTTATGACCTGAAGCAAGATAGCGCGCGGCAGGGCTGCCTTGGGTAGTTCTTTTTCCCACAATCTCAATGGCATTGAGAAGTGCAGCCTGTGAACCGGCAGAAGATTCTACTGTGATTGTTATTTCCCCATTTGTAGGAGCTATATCTGAAAAAACAGCCACATTAGATGTATTTCTGAAGTTGTTTTGTTGTAAAGTTACATTATTAATTGTGTAATCAGACTGGCTGGCCGCTCGCCAGTTACCCAATATTTTGACATCATAAACATAATCTGACTGCAACCCACTTAATTTCATTTGTCCGGTTTCTCCCGGAAATACATAGTAAAAAGTTTTGAGCACATTGTCCGGGTAAATTCCAGAATTATTGCCAGTTACCGGGCCATCGTTAAACTCTCCGGTCCATGGAGTGAGAGAAGTGATGGTGATTCCGGTTTGTACACTGGCAGTGCTGATGAGATTATTAATTTTTACATTTGTACCTGGATTGCTATTAAAATTATTCCAATACGAAGGTATCCCCGAATTATCAGCTCTGTTTACATTTACTAATGCAACAAAGTCAATAGTAGTACCTGCGGCAATATTGCTGAAATTAGAAGCCCCCACATTGTTGATAGCTTTTAATTTGTAATAGTAGGTAGTATTATTGGGCAGGCCTTCATCTGAAAACGAAGTGGCATTTTCCGGTGCAGTGCCAATAAGAGAATAAGAGCCGTTTTGGGTTGAGGAACGCCATATTTCAAATTCATCTTCATTATCAGCGTTGTCATTCCACTGCAACCGTATGCTGGATAAGCTATTACCCATTGCTACTAAGGAAGAAGGAGGAATGGGAAAACCATTGTCAGGATACACTTGCATGACCATTGCATTGAGTAAGGCAGATACAGCACCTCCGGCTTTTGCAATACTGATATTAACTTCACCCGAACCGTTTGGTGATATTCCATTAATTTGTACGGTATTAGACGTATTATTAGCTGCGTCCAGCGTAGCGGTATTGCTACCTATCGTATAATTCGTATTAAAATTACCATTACTATCCCTGCTTCCAAAAAAGATAAAATTGTACTTATTGGCACCTGAGAGTCCGGAAATTGTGATATTTCTCGTATTTGAAGAGTTCTCGTAGAAAGCAGTTTGCATTACTCTGTCTGTAAAAACTCCTGTGTTGTTCCCTGAACTTTTGCCAAAAGCACTCGTGCCCGACCAACTGTTTTGTAAGGTAAGGCCTATGTTCGTAATATTACTCTCATCATCTACCAAATTATTCAAGTTTGTATTTGCTTGAGGGGTAGAAGACATATTATTCCAGGGGGATCCTTCGTCATGCGTATTATTGAAATTCACATATACTGAAATAATATCTCCATCTGTTACTTCAATACTCACTGTTTCATTCACACTGGCATTTTTGTCATCTTCAGCTGTAATCAAAACTTGCATGTGAAGCCCAATATCATCTCTATCAGGGGTTAAGGTTATCGTTCCGGTACCATTTCCCTGGTCTTGAAAAGAAGCAAAGCCAGGTAACCCGTTTACTGTAATGGTGGTAGTTTCCTGAGGATCTTCATTAATTGCAATTATATTAAAAGTAGAAGGTTGGTCACTTTTAGCGTAAATTCTGCCTACCCTATTTAATTCAGGAGCTCTGTTCAAGGTGGCAACACTCACTACATTAGAATAATTTGATGCTCCATTTCCATTGATAGCCCTGAGTTTATAATAGTACGTAGTGTTTTGTGCAAAATCATCATCAGTATATAACTCTTCGTTGGCATTGACAGGGTTTGGATTCAAAAGATCAAAATTTCCATTTGCGGACAAACCTCTGTATACCTCATAGCCTGTTTCATTAAATGCATTGTCGTCCCAGGTAAGCTCTATTTCAGTTTCATTGAGAACAGAAGCAGTCAGGTTACCAGGGGCTGCCGGTGGTTGGGTATCTTCAGAAGTTGTGCCATTGGTCGTAGCTACTGGTGAGCCTCCTCCATCGTTAACAGCCCTAAGTTTATAAAAAAATGTAGTATTAAATGGCAAATTTGTATCTGAGTAAGTATTCTCATCAGGTGGAAGAATAGATAATAGCGTGTAATTACCATTCAATGATGTACTTCTATATACTTCATAGCTAGTTTCATTACCGGCATTATCCTGCCAGGAGAGGTTAATTTGTACTGAAGAGGCTGTTGTGGCAACAAAGTTAGTAGGAGCCGTCGGCCCATTTGTTCCATTTACTGAAACTACAACTGGAGAAGAAAATGTTCCTTTGCAACCTCCTGCCTCAGTAACAGAAACCTGATAAGAACCTGCCTGATTCATTGTAATACTCTGTGAAGTGGCACCATTTGACCATTCGTAAGCTTCAAATCCATCGGGAGCCGATAAGGTTACAGAAGTTCTACCATCTAAGGCAGGTAGTGCTGTACTGCCATCTGCCACAATTTGTTGTGGTGATGTTGGCGCTTTAATAATAATATTAACCGGTAATGGTGACCAATAAGTCCAGGTACCATTTCTTTTAAACCTTGCTGCATATACACCAGGTTCTGTAACTACAATTTCATTAGAAGTGGCGCCATTAATTTTTGTTCCATTTTTTCGCCATTCATAAGCCTCAAAACCAGCAGTAACCCCTAATCTTACATTAATAGATTCGCCGGGGCAAAACTCGGTTTTGCCATAAAAAACATGGGGGTTTGTCTTATTTGCACGTAGCATAAATGGAAAAAAGTCAGGTTCGTTGTAGTGTCTGTTCCATACACCGTGCCCAAGGTCAGGATACAATGTAAATCTGATATTTCCACCTTCGGCCCTGATGGCATCGACTAAGTTTTCAGCTGCCCGGGGTGTTGGGCTTGAATCTAGCCCGCCTTGTGAAAGCCATAAAGGCATATAAATATAATCACTTAAACCTTCAGTATACTTGCCGGATGCTGCGCTCATCGGAAGGGCAGAAGCAAAAAGTTTCGGTTTTTCTTGTATATAATTCCAAACTCCTTGCCCACCTGATGACAGGCCGTGTACGCTGACCCTGTTGGGGTCTACTTTAATTTCTTCTGTAAACTTTTGTACCATCAATTCTATGGGGTCAAAAAATTTCCCCCACCATCCTTTTGGGCTTTGAGGATACATTACAAAGCCATCAAACTTGTCTTGTTCAATAGCTTGTCTATGTATTAACCCACCATGACGCATTGAAAATTCATTATCATAAATATCTCCTCCTTCGCCTCTACCATGCAACATAATGATGAGGGGGTATGTTTTACCGTCATTTGCATGAGGATCATAAGTTTTTGGAAACCTAAGTCGAAATGCCATTTTGAGCCCGTTCGGCGCTACATAGAGGTAAGCTTTATAAGAATCAGTATTCCAGTTCAGTCGGCGTGTGATGACCCACTTGCTAACTGTATTTCTGGCAGGCGTTGGCGGAGGATTATTTGGGTTGTATACCACAATTGGATCATTTCTGTCAAAAACCGAATTGCTGGGAGGAAATACACTGACTTTTACGTCATCAGAAGATGATAACCCATCATTGTCAGTTACGGTTAACTCAATAGTATACTCTCCAACATCTAAATTGCTCAGTGTAGGTGTTGCAGTATTGTTACCAGATATGCTGAAAGTGGATGGGCCTGAAGTTTTTGCCCAGGAATAATTGACAATCGTTCCACCCAGGTCATAAGAGGCTGTTCCGTCTAATGTAGTAGCGTTGTTGGGTAATGTAAGCACCTGGTCACTACCGGCATCTGCCACTGGCGGAGTATCACTGTAATCTGGCTCAAAAGGAGTCAATTTATCACCTTGAATAGGCCTTTCCATGGAACCATCGGGCAGTTGCCATCCTACAGCTATATTGTCTCCTCCCTGAGCTTCTTTATGCAAAGCTTCAATATAGTAGGTTTCTCCGGCATCCAGTGAGATTGAATTAGACTGTTGTTCTGGGTATTTGTCCCACTCCCTGGAGTTAGTCCATCCGGGAACATGAGCGATTCTTGTTTTGTTAGCCGGGTCGTCATCAGAACTGAGCCAGAGTTCACAGTTATCATCCCCAGAAATCCAGAAGGTGTAATTACCGGACTGGGGAACACAGATGTAACCGCGGATACGTGTGCCATAATCATCGGCTATATCAACAGGGGCTTCAAAAGATAAAAGCTGGTTAGAGGCTGAGGGAGGGGTATTGACAGGAATATCATTTACGCCCGTTCCCCCTATGTTATTCCATACTTCCCTGAGGATTGTGCCAGAGGCATTACAAGCAGAGGTTGCAGCAGTAGTAGCATTACTTTCGTTAGAGGCATTTGATTCATTTCCGGAAAGGTCAATGGCAGTTACGATATAATAGTAAGTGGTTTGAGGGTCAAGGTCAGTGTCGGTGTAAGGAATTTGGGTAGTATTTTCAGCTATCCGATTTTGTGGACCAGGGCTGACACCAGGCGAAGTGCTTCTGTAAATGTTGTAATTGGCCACATCATTTTCAGCGTTTTCATTCCAGTTGATTGTGATGGCATCGCTACCGATGGCAGTGGCTGATAGGCCTGTGGGAGGAGCAGGAGGGTCATTGTCAGGGTTTTCAATAAAGGGAGACAATTTATCACCTTGAATAGGCCTTTCCATGGAACCATCGGGCAGTTGCCATCCTACGGCAATGTTATCACCCCCCCCGGCTTCTTTGTGCAGGGCCTCGATGTAGTAGGTTTGTCCGGCGGCCAGGGGAATGGGGGCAGATTGTTGTTGGGCATATTTTCCCCACTGACGGGAATTGGTCCATCCGGGAACATGAGCGATTCTTGTTTTGTTAGCCGGGTCGTCATCAGAACTGAGCCAGAGTTCACAGTTATCATCCCCAGAAATCCAGAAGGTGTAATTACCGGACTGGGGAACACAGATGTAACCGCGGATACGTGTGCCATAATCATCGGCTATATCAACAGGGGCTTCAAAAGATAAAAGCTGGTTAGAGGCTGAGGGAGGGGTATTGACAGGAATATCATTTACGCCCGTTCCCCCTATGTTATTCCATACTTCCCTGAGGATTGTGCCAGAGGCATTACAAGCAGAGGTTGCAGCAGTAGTAGCATTACTTTCGTTAGAGGCATTTGATTCATTTCCGGAAAGGTCAATGGCAGTTACGATATAATAGTAAGTGGTTTGAGGGTCAAGGTCAGTGTCGGTGTAAGGAATTTGGGTAGTATTTTCAGCTATCCGATTTTGTGGACCAGGGCTGACACCAGGCGAAGTGCTTCTGTAAATGTTGTAATTGGCCACATCATTTTCAGCGTTTTCATTCCAGTTGATTGTGATGGCATCGCTACCGATGGCAGTGGCTGATAGGCCTGTGGGAGGAGCAGGAGGGTCATTGTCAGGGTTTTCAATAAAGGGAGACAATTTATCACCTTGAATAGGCCTTTCCATGGAACCATCGGGCAGTTGCCATCCTACGGCAATGTTATCACCCCCCCCGGCTTCTTTGTGCAGGGCCTCGATGTAGTAGGTTTGTCCGGCGGCCAGGGGAATGGGGGCAGATTGTTGTTGGGCATATTTTCCCCACTGACGGGAATTGGTCCATCCGGGAACATGAGCGATTCTTGTTTTGTTAGCCGGGTCGTCATCAGAACTGAGCCAGAGTTCACAGTTATCATCCCCAGAAATCCAGAAGGTGTAATTACCGGACTGGGGAACACAGATGTAACCGCGGATACGTGTGCCATAATTATTGGCGACATTCACTGAGCCTTCAAATACTGTAATGAGTTCAGTGCTTGATGGTGAGGAGTTGAGTGGAATGTCTGAAACACTGGTGCCATTTACATTTTGCCAAATTTCTTTCAGAATTGATCCTGAGCCAGGACAATCTGCAAATTGAGCACTTTTTGTATTTGCATGTGAAAAGCTGAAAAGGATTGAGAAAAGTACAGTGAAGACAGTAGACAGTTGCATAGTCGTAAAAGGTTTAGTTAAAAAAAGCGGCCTGATTTATCTAAAATATTATCCTTTTGAGGAGATAATATATTTTGATCAAAAGAAAGTGTTAAGAAAGGAGTGTATTACGTAACACCCAGGCTGAATATCTTACTGGGGCTACACTGGTACTTAATAAATGTGTAACAAAAAACAGTGGATTATATAACCTGATTTTTTCAGCAAATGCTGAAGATATATGTAACGATTGTTTTGCTAACTGTAATTTCTAATATAAAGTAATTTTTATCAATGTTCAAGTATTATGACTTAAAAAACAGTAGTTTTTTTACGATGAATAAAAAAATGAGTAGCCGGGAGACCAACTACTCATTTTTTGATGTGGTTAAGGTTATTCTATTGTTTCACAACCCTGAAAATTTGTGAGCCCGAAATATTAGAATGCACTTTCAAGACATACACTCCAGAAACAATATTCTTTGCTGCTAAGTCTAAAGTAATCTTATTGTCAACTATCTGAGCTTCAGTTCTTTTAGAATAAACAACCCGACCAGACAGATCAACTAATGAGATATCAAAAATATCTTCAACAGTTTGACCAAATTGTATATTAATGCTATTGTCAAAAGGCATAGGGTAAATGCTATGCACACTTCCTCCCTGGGCAACAGTTATATCATTCTCTATTTGTTCATTGAGTGTAGATTTGATGACTTTAATATCCTCTTTGACACGTGCAGAAGGGTTATTAATGTAATCTTGTCTGCCAACAATCTCAAGGGCGTTAAGTACTGCTGCTCCTGAGCCTTCAGGTGCTGAAACTACAATTTCTATTTCTCCAAAATCATTTACCCTTTGGTTTTTGATTGCAACGGTACTTGAAGTATTGTTCAGTACACTTTGCGTAACCGATTGAGTACCGATTGTGAATTCTGAAACCGCTTCGGCTCTCCAGTTTCCTAAAAACTTAAAGTCATAGACATAGTTTAATTTAAGCCCGCTGATTTTAATCAATCCTAACTCTCCGGGGAAAACGTAATAGAAAGTTTGGAGAACATCATCAGGATATATACCAGAATCATCTCCGGTAACCGGTCCGTCATCAAAATCACCTGTCCAGTCACTTTCCAAAGTTATATGCATTCCGGTAGACTGACTATTCACGTCTTGAAGGTTTTGCATGTTTTCACCTGTACCGGGCACACGATTGAAACTATTCCAAGGTAATCCAACATTATGTCCATTGTTAAAATTAACAAGCACACTGAAATCTACAGTTGTCGCATTTACTATGTTTGTGAATTGAGAGTTTTGTGTATCTCCTATAGCCCGTATCTGGTAAAAATATTGGGTGTTTTTTGCAAGATTTTGATCTTGGTAAGAAGTAGCATTGATGCCAGTAGTATGAATCAGGTTGAATGAACCACTTTGACTGGACGATCTGTATATTTCAAAACCAGTTTCATTAGGAGAATTATCAGTCCAAGATAAGTTTATTTCGCTTTCAGAAATGCCTTCTGCACTTAAATTAGAAGGTTCAAACACGAAATCCCCAACTTCTACAGATTCAATAATCAACCCGTTGATATAACCAATTTCAGCCCCATTTCCTTTAGAAATGTCTATGATGACTTCACCAGTGCTGGCATTAATACCACTGATTTGGGCGTAATTGTTGGTATTGCCTTGTACATCCAAAGCGGCAGTTTGTCCGTTGATGGTGTAATTAGTTTCACCATTATCGGTAATCCCATCGCCACTCCATACGCTGCTACCCACAAATTTGAAGTTATAGCTTTCAGTAGTGCTCAGGCCAGCCACTCTGATCTGCACAGTTTCAGGAGCTCCCCAACGGCCAAACCAATAGTATTCCCTCAATACATTATCAGGTACAATGCCCGAGTTATTTCCTGTTATAGCCCCTTCAGGAGCTGTTCCGCCCCAATCAGTCAGAAATGTAATACTGATACCACTGTTAGCACCACTGTCATCTTGTAAATTTGAGAATGAGTCGTTGATATTAGGGACTTTTTGTGAGTTATTCCAAGGAGAGGGCGCTGAATGATTTCTGCTAAAGTTAAAATATACTTTACTCAGAATTCTATGGTCATTCACAATGATAGTAAAGATTTCTGTGCTGCTTTCACCTTGTCCATCCGTTGCTTCAATCTCAATATCTTGATAAATTCCAACATTTGATGTTTGCGGAGTCAAGCTCAATGTGCCCTGACCGTTACCAAGATCGGTAAAGCTGGCAAAACCAGGCAGGTTGTTGGCCTGAAGCAGTATACTTCCTCCTTCTCCATCATTTGCAGATACATTGATGTTATACGAAGTTTCACTTTCAACTTCTATATCGTCAATAGTTGTAATTACAGGTGCAGCGTTGGGCAAAGAAATACTGACTGTTTCAGTAAAATCAGACTCTCCATGCTGATTGACAGCTTTTATTTTATAATAGTATGAAGTGCTACCCAAAACTGTATTATCTGTAAATGTTTCGGAGTTCGCATTTTGAGGATTTGCATTTAACAGGGTGAAGGGGCCGTTAGCGTCGGTAGCACGGTGTATTTCATATCCTGTCTCATTAAATGCCACATCATCCCAGCTAAGTCTAACTTCAGTTTCGGGAGTGATCTCGGCTATCAAACTCTTAGGTTTAGCAGGTGCTGCCCCATCATCATATACAGATTCAATAATCAACCCGTTGATATAACCAATTTCAGCCCCATTTCCTTTAGAAATGTCTATGATGACTTCACCAGAGCTGGCATTAATACCACTGATTTGGGCGTAATTGTTGGTATTGCCTTGTACATCCAAAGCGGCAGTTTGTCCGTTGATGGTGTAATTAGTTTCACCATTATCGGTAATCCCATCGCCACTCCATACGCTGCTACCCACAAATTTGAAGTTATAGCTTTCAGTAGTGCTCAGGCCAGCCACTCTGATCTGCACAGTTTCAGGAGCTCCCCAACGGCCAAACCAGTAATATTCTTTCAGCACATTGTCAGGTACTACACCTGAGTTGTTTCCTGTTACTGCTCCCTGGTTAGCTGCCCCTCCCCAATCAGTCAGAAATGTAATACTGATACCACTGTTAGCACCACTGTCATCTGCCAAATTGCTAAAATTATCGTTAATATTAGGGTTTTTCTGGGAATTATTCCAAGGAGCTGCCTGAGATACATTTTTGCTAAAGTTAAAATATACTTTTGATGAAGGCGGTTCCACATCATTTATCGTCACAACAAAATTCTTGCTATCCATACCTCCTCTTCCATCACTTACAGTTGCTGTGAGATTGTATACATACGCATCTGAGAACGTAGGAGCAAAAGAGAGAGATGCTGAGCCATCACCATGATCAGTCAGGGTGGCAAAATCCGGCAAATCTACTATACCGAACTCTATCGGGTCACTTGCATTCTGATCAGTAGCAGACAACGTTATTTCAAAAGTACTGTTTTCATCAATACTTTGGTTGGAAATAGCTGCTAATTCAGGGTGGTAATTATCATTTACAATAAGCCTGAATGTTTCTGTATCACTACCACCAAACTCATCATCTGCGGCTATTACAATTCCCTCATAAGTTCCCTGATTCGCTGCTGAAGGGTTAAATTCAAGAGCGCCAGTTCCATCTCCATTATCAATAATAGTAGCAAAAGAAGGAAGATTTGATGATGAAAAGTCTATATCATCACCATCTTCGTCAGTGGCAGATAATGGGATATTCAAGCTTTCACTGTAATGCATGGTGTACTCATCTTCAATATCGGCTAGTACTGGCAAGCTGTTTTGGGTACTTATATTTATTTCAGAAGTAAAATCAGAGGTACCTCCTTCACCAATGCTCCTTACTTTATAATAATATGTTACATTAGGAAATAAATTAGTATTGGTATAAGTAACCAGCGAAGAGTTACCGGGAGCAGACTCCAATGTGGCAATTAATTTATAATTATCGTTTGTTGTGGTAGATCTGTAAATCTCGAAACCACTTTCGTTATTACTTGCATCATTCCATGAAAGCTCGATAGAAGTAGTAGAGATAGAAGTTGCACTGAAGTTATTAGGAGTATTAGGAGGCGGCGGTAATGCATTTGTTGTAGCATTTGCGTCCTCCTCACTGAGGGCACTTGCGGGAATTAATTGCTTATTAATTCCAGGTCCTTGCCACCTTACTTCTAAACATTCTCCACCACTTCTTTCGAAAAACGTAACAGTAATATCATGAACGCCAGCTGTTAATGATACGGTACCACTCTCTTCATCGCATCCATGCAACCCATCATTATTGACAACCTGATTGCCATTGATGAATAGCTTGCTGCCATCATCTGATTTTGTGAAGAATGTATACTGGCCATCAGTAGGTATCTGAATGACACCATCAAATTTGAAGGCAAAATCATTGTTTCGGGTTCGTAAACTTATATCAAAATTATCAGTAGTTCCTGTAGCAACAGGAGTAAGGTTGTTAAAATTGGGCAGACTGCTCCATGCTCCGTGATAATAGCTGTAATCTAATCCCGTTTGTATTGAAAAGCCAGATTCTCCTGTTGGCCCAACAGATTGTGCACGATAATAATATTTGGTCTCAGCCTCCAAATCTGTATCACTGTACGAGTTTCCTTCAACTGTGGCTACAATGTTAAATGGCCCTGCCGGGTTAACTGACCTATAAATTTCAAATCCTGATTCGTTGTTACTATTATCTGTCCAACTCAAATCAATTTGATTATGGGAGATAGCTGTAACTGCCAGCGCAGTAGGTTGGGCTGGAGGGGCAGGCATGGTAAAATCTTCTTTGAAAGCACTATCTGGTATTCTTTGGCGGCTTCCTACACCATGGGCAGTGTTTTTCCAGTATATTTCCATTCTTTCACCACCGCCTTTTTCAAAGAAAGTAATGGCAATTGGATGTACACCTTGGGTCAAATTAATGGTGCCTTCCCGATATCTGGAACCATGCAACCCATCATTATTAACGATCAGATAGCTTTCATCATAAGCTACGCCCGAAGGTTGAGGGTTAATATATAATTTACTACCGTCGTCAGATCTGGTTTCAAAGGTATAAGAACCACTTACAGGAATGTTAATGTAGCCTTCCCATAAGAAAGCGAAATTATCATTTTGTGTTCTTACGCCAATATCTACATTATCTGAATTACCTATTTGCTCAGGAGTCAAAGTATTGAAATCAGGCAGTTGATCCCATGAGCCGTGGTAATAGTAATACGTTAAACCATTTAGTACAGGAGCAGCAGTAACCTGGTTACTGGCTGGAGAACGGTTTCCTGCCTCATCCCTGGCTTTAACAGTAAAAGTATACACAGTTTGCGTCGTCAGACCAAATACTGTTATTTCAGTGTCGGTAGTGGCTAATATTTTCTGTCCATTTTGGTATATTTCATAATTATAAATCCCGACATTATCAGTAGAAGAAGACCACGCAAGACTAATAGTACTAGGCGAAGTACTCGTAACCGTGAGATTTGGTGGAGCTGTAGGTGCCTGCGTATCAGCCAAGGTATTTGCTTCAGCAATATTACTGGGATTAGAAGCCCCATCAGTATTGATAGCACGCATTTTATAATGATATGTGGTATTAGCTGTCAGGTTGGCATCGGCAAAGCTTGAAGCATCGGCATTTGTGATTTTCACCAATGTGTAAGGGCCACTCTGGCTGGTAGCTCTGTATATCTCAAAATTAGTTTCGTTATTTATCGGACTTGGGTTTTGATCCCAGTTTAACTCAATTTGGGTTTCTGATAAAGCCTGTGCTGAAAGGTTAGAAGCTGGGTCAGGTGAGTTTGGCCCGTTTCCAACGATTACCTGAAAAGGTTGTGAAAAATTTGTAAAGCAACCGCTGATGTCTTTTACCGCAACCACATACTCTCCAGCTTCACTTACAGTTATAGTAGGTGAAGTACTGATAATTTGAGAGCTTCCTACTTTGGCCCATTCATATTCGAAATATTCTTCTTCAACACCAAGTTCAATAGTAGTTTTTCCATCAAGAGCAGGAAGCACATTACTGGCAAGCCCTACGGTAGCGATGGGGGGAGTATCAGAAAGGTCTTTTTGACGAATCACCAATGGTGCTGACCAGTCAGTCCAGGTGGTTCCACGACGAAAGCGTACTTGATAGTCACCAAATTCACTGGCTACGTACTCATTGTCATTTGCTCCGCCTATCAGGTTTCCATTTCTTCTCCACTCATATCCATTAAAACCGGCAGTGATACCTAGGCGAACATTTACCGGATCGCCAGGGCAAATCTCTACGGGATCATCTGGGCGGCGATTGCCTCCGTATAGGACATTAATATTAGTTTTATTAGCCCTCAATAGAAAAGGAAAGAAGTCATCTTCTGCATACATTCTATTCCAGGTGCCATGCCCTAAATCTTCATACAAAGAAAGTTTCATGTTACCGCCTGCGTCGTCAATGATATCCTGGATTGCAAATGCAGAACTGGGCTGCGGATTATTATCAAGGCCACCTTGTGATAACCAAATAGGGATATATTTGTAAATATTTACATGATCTCGTACAGTGGTTGGGTTCGCTGCTGACATTGGAACAATGGCTGCAAAATACTTTGCATAATTAGGAATAATATTCCATACGCCTGAGCCACCTGCTGATAAGCCATGTACAGTGATGCGGTTAATATCAACATGGCCTTCTTGTACTAGCATGTCAATGATTTCTACAATTCTGCGCTGTTTATCCTCTCCAAAATAGTTTCCCCAGTTTTGAGGAAACATAACATAGCCGGGGTAATCACCATTTCGTACAGCATCACGATGCTGCCTGCCTCCGTGTTTTAGTTGATGATTGTTTTCTATTCCTTTTTCCCCAATACCATGCAACATGATTACCAAGGGGTATTTTTTATTAGGATCATCAAACTCAAAATTATAATTGTTGCTATTTTCATTGCCGTCGAAATCTACACCTTGGGGAGGCATAAGCCTGAAAGGCATTTGATCATAAACAAAAGGAATGTAATAGTCGGTATTCCAATTGGTACCTTTATTTGTATAATACCAAGTATAAATATCTCCTTTGGGTGGGTATGTAGGAAATTGATCCTCTGAACTTTTTTTCCAATTAGGAACTAAATTCAGATAATCCTGAGCTTGTGCCAGTCCGCAAACAACGAAGAAAAGCACAAAAATAGATAACAACTTTTTCATAGTGTTAATAATTGAGAAATGGATAAATCAAATTTGACCAGTGAAGGAATAGATCACGCATGTAATATTTTACCCAAATTTATGAAATCTTGAATTAATAATAAACTTTTTTTATTAAAAAATTTAAATTAATTATAAAAATAATCAATTTGAGCCATATAGCTACTTTGTTAAAGTAAGTAAAATATTCAAAAAATTATATTTTAGTCTCTCTTCAGTTCTTTAGAACAGATGTAATACTAAGCGGATAACTAAAAAAAATACTATTATTTTCTTGAGGAAAAATTTTTACGTAATTATTATAGATGTGAAAAGAAGAGAAGCTATATTATGAAGTGTATTTCGAAAAATGAAAATAATGATGCGATAATTTTAAAAATTTGTAATCAATTTTATTGCCACACAATCAATCACATTGGGCAGTTAAAATAATGGTAATGGCTTAAAAAAAGAGAAAGGGCAACACGATTAGAAAGTAATTACCCAATATGGATAAGTCAAAAAAGGTGATCTTTAAAATATACAATTAATTGTATATATTGTTAATATTTAGTTGGGGTTTATCTTTTAACATATATTTCTATGGTGGCATTAGTAAGACGCCTGGGTGCCAGAAATGTATGTTGCAGGTGATAATGCTGCTTTAAGCACTCCCTTACTTCATCAGGGAAAAAATTATTAAGTGTTGGAATCACCTCAAACAAAACTACATCATAGTGCTCATGTTCAATCTTTCTGCAAAACTCCTCAACCTCTTTCTGAAAAGTAGCTACCCCGAGGTGATACCATAGTGGCTGGTTGGTCTCAAGTTCAAATCCTAACTCATAGGCTAATGGTGTAAGTTCAGTCATATTCAGCACTTTAGGATTTTTTTGAGAATTAAACGCCTCCATTTTTTTGATATACTCGAGGCCTTTAACTGTTGATTGGGGCATATAAATATTTTGGAAGGCCTTCATATCAGAAAACACCCATTTAGCCATATCAATACGTACATTTGAAGTATCTTGAATTACGTATGTGTTTTTAGAAATGATATGCCTTTCAGGGTCATCAGTAACTGTAGTAGGAAAATATCTTTTGACAATTCTCTGTACATATTTATAATAAACCCCCGACCACCAGAAAAAAATCATAACCAAAGTTATCGTAAGCAGATAGATTTTCTCAAATTTGATGTTTTGTGATAGGTAGGAGATAAAAAATGCAAAAGCAAAGCTGTGAAAATAAATATTGTTATCCGGTGGCGTATAGCTGGTTACTTGTATAATAAGAGCTTGTACAAGGATGCCCAATGTGAGAAGCACAAAGACAACCTTCTTTTTGCTCAGTAACAGAGAATTTAAATTGGTATAAGAATTAAAAAGGATAATGATTACTGTACATATATAAAATTTTTCCCACATTGATCCTCCAAAAGTGGCATCAATAAAATCAATAGTTGTAATTCTCGAAAAATGGGGAGGTTGGCCGTAGTTAAACCAATACAGAAAGTCATACTGTAAAAAAGGAAGAATAAATGCGAGTATACATATAGCAACAAAAATGCAATAAAATAATACGAACTTAATTTCTTTTTCCAGAATAGCCGGGTAAATTAAGAGGGCAAAACAAAGGACAATGGCTAACCCACCTCCATCTTGTTTTGTGAAAAAAGATAGTACTACAAACAAGGCTCCCAGAAAAAGATAAATCCACTTTTTGTTAAGAGATGTCGCAAAAATGGACAGTAATATGAAATTAATTCCTAATAACTCATATACAAATACAGTATGATTGTACCAGGGCCAAAAATTGAAGAAAGAATAGGACAAGCAAAAAATCAGTATAGATAATAATCTTGACCCGGGGCTAAGGCCAACGGTTTTTATTACTGACCGAAACGTGATTCCTGAAAGGATATTGATGAAAACTTGCGCCTTAATAAGTGTAAACAAATAAGGCCCGAAAATTTTAAAGAATAGAGCCGGGATTACCCAATACATGAAGCCCATTGGTAAACCAAAATCTTTATAAGGTATTTGTCCTTGATAAAGCCGGTAGGCTCCCTCCCAGGATAAAAATATGTTTACCCTGTAAGGAAATTGCATAAACAATGGAAAAATAGCAAAGCAAAAAATAATGCCAAACTCAAGATAACTTAGCTGCTTAGAGGTAAACTCCCAATTGGTTAACTTTCTGAATTTTGGAGCGATTTGGGGATATTGCATATTGTACTCAGAAATTTATTAATATTGTGCAAATATAAATAATAATAATATATTTTTGATTATTATTGAAGTATTTGCTTGAATTATTTAAATTTGAATAAAAAAAGTAAAATTACACACCATTCATCTCAATATCTTTTTTATAAAAAATAAATTATGAGAAAAGACTCTGGTTCTGGTAGAGTTTTTTGGAAGTTTTTAATCGTGTTCACCAACACATCTGTATTTACCATGCTATATTGGTACTTATATGATAAACCTAATATTGGCATTGATGATGCCAATATATACTTTTCTTATGCAAAAAACTTCTCAGAAAGTTTCGGGTTTGTATTTAATGCCGGAGGTGAAAGGGTAGAGGGGTTTACTTCCTTGCTTTGGGTATTAATTAGCAGTATTGCGTATACCTTTTTTGATAATTTCGAGTATGCATTACTTATTTTTAATGTAATACTAATAAGCTTTGCCATAACTTGCTGCTTACAGTTTATTGATAAGATTAATTACAATAAAAAAGTATTATCTCCTGCTACTTTATGCTTTTTATTAGCTTTATTTCTTATTCCCGGTTATATTGACTGGACCATCCTGACACTTATGGAAACAGGGCTGTGGAGCCTACTAGTAATTTTAATAGTAATTTCTATTGGGAATAAAATAATTAGGAATAAGTTACAAGTGCCCTCATTTACGATCAGTATACTGATAAGTTGTTTGGTATTCACCAGGCCAGAGAGTTTGTTATGGGGTATCGTTTTTATCGCTGTACTTGCTGGGTTTGTATATTTAGAAACTGGTCAGCTCAAAAAGGTAATTAAACCGATTTTATTCCCAACTGCTTCATTTATTATGTCGGTAATTGCCCTGACAGTGTTCAGGTTATTTTACTTTGGTTATCCATTACCCAATACATATTATGCCAAGGTATCTTCAGATACTATTTACAATCTTATTCAGGGTGTTCGCTATTATTTAAGAGGTACTATTCAAACCCCAATATTGTGGGTACTAACTGTGGTTATCGTTTTATCAGGTTTTATTTTACTAAAAAAGTTATATCAAACGCTGGTATTGAACCGAGATGTGAATTTTGACCTTGCCGACAAACTGCAATTGCTACTTGTAACAGTTTCATTGGTGAGTTTACTGATACCAATTTACACTGGAGGAGATCATTTTAAACTGGTAAGGTTTTACCAGCCATACATTCCTATTTATTTAATGTGTGTATTTAATGCTCCTTTTTGGAAAAATAATCTGGCACAGATAGTAAGGCAGCCGGCTGGTAAAGGTAGGTTTAACTATTACTGGTTGGTGTTAGCTTTAGTACCTGTGTTGTATTTGATGGGACGTGTACCATTACATGATTTTATTGATATCAAATCACCCATTGACCATGAATTCCGCTTTGCCGAATTGGGAAGGAATGAAGGAGAAGCGTTGAATGAGTTGTTTAAAGACGTAAATAAACCAAGTATAGGTATAAGCGCTGCTGGTGGGTTTGGCTATAGCTATGAAGGAGAAACAGTAGATTTGATGGGATTAAATAACGCTAAAATGGCGCATGCACTGAAAGTAAAAGTTGGTGTGAAAAACCATGCTGCTTTTGATATTAATACCTTCTTTGATCTCAAACCAGATATTTTTCATGGATACTTTAAAATATCAAGGTTAATCAACGATACAACTGATATTATATTTCTTGAGAATGAGCCCAATAAGAGCTTTTTGTTTGCATCCAATATGTACAAAGGAATTTTTAGTGAGGAAAGGTTCATTCAGAATTATAAACCTGTGGTAATTGCAGGTAATATTGACCAATATTACCAAACTTATGCACATGTGAATTATATAAAATATCTCAAAAAGAATGGGTATGAAGTGATAGAAGTGGAGAGAAAACATGAGAACTTTGATTTATCAACTATACCCGTAAAGAAGTAAATAGTAAATTGCGTTATTAGTTTATTAAGTTTTCCAATAATGACCTGCCTGAAGTGAAATCACTAAATAAAAATGGCCTCACTATAATTTATGTTTTTTTTGTAATATGCAGTGTGCCTGTGCTGTTGAGCACGAAAATCCCCCCACATAAATTTTGGATCGTAGGAGTTTTTTCATACCTGATTCCTTTAGTCATCATTGTCCATCTGTTATTTTTTATATATAGCGTATTCAAAAAGAAACTTTTAATTATTGTTGTTTCAGGTATTTTCATTGTGTTTTCTTATGGATACATTGTTGCCATACTGCCTTTTCAAGTTACTTCCAATTCAGATTCAGGTAAACAAGTTTCTGTATTGAGTTACAATGCAAGCTTCTTTCACAATAGAGGTAGGTGGCAAGAAGGGTATGATTCATTTGTTGCGAATCATGCTTCAGTGGCGATGAAAGATTGGCTGGTTAATAATAATGCGGATATAAAATGTATACAGGAGTTTTATAACCATGATGATTCAGAAATTTATAATAACATCAATGCCGTCTCTAAAAATGGAGAATATGATTATTATTTTTCCAAATCGCGGAAAGACCGGCCCAGGGTAGATTGGAACTATGGCTTGGCAATTTTCTCAAGGTACCCAATTGTTAACTCAGGTGAGATTTTTTTTAGCAATAATGCCTTTAATAAAGGGGCTTATTCAGATATAAAAATAAACAGCGATACAATCAGGATTATCAATGTCCATTTGCAGTCGATGGGGCTGGCACAAGGTGCTAAAAGTGGATTTCTGGCAAAAAGTTTGAACATGGTCAGAAAGGTGAAATATGGCTTAATTGCCAGAAGCCTTCAGGTTGAAGTGTTAAAAGAATTTATAAATGACAGCCCTTATAAAGTGATTGTTTGTGGAGATATGAACGAGCTTCCTTTTAGCTTCGTCTATAATGAGTTTGAAGAAAAGCTGGACAATGCCTTTGAGGCAGCCGGCTATGGGTTTGGAGGAACTTACAACATGAAACCATTATTTTTTTTACGTATAGATCATCAATTTTCAGATCAAGACATCGCGGCTACCAATTTCAAAATATATAAAGAGGTCAGTTATTCGGACAATTTCCCAATCGAGGCTACTTATACCTTAAAAAGTAGTGCTTACTGAAGTGTTGTTTATGGAGAAGATGCTAAATAAATATTTGCCTGACTTTTTGCTCATTGGAGCAGGTAAGTGTGGTACTACTTCTTTACATCATTATTTACAGCAGCACCCTCAGGTTTTTATGAGCGAAATAAAAGAACCTAACTTTTTTGCCCTGGAACAATTAAAAGATGTAAGTCCTGAGGATGATATGGAACAATTTTTTCATTACCCCTGGGCAGTAAAAGATTTAGAGGCATATAAATCCCTGTTCCATTCAGCATCCGACCATCAAATGAAGGGTGAGGCTTCGACAATGTATCTCTATATGCCAGATGCACCCAATAGAATAAAACATTACGTGCCTGATGTTAAGCTTGTTGCTATTTTCAGGCACCCTGCAGACAGGCTGTATTCAAGGTATTTGCACTTAGCCCGGGAAGACAGGTTGCCCACCAAAGAATTTAGTGATGCATTGGACAGAAATTCTATATGGTGGCAAAGAAACGATTTAGTAAAAGAAGGGTTTTACTATCAACATTTATCCCGGTACTTTGGGCTTTTTCCGGCTAAAAACATAAAGGTGTTCTTGTACGAAGATTTGAATGAAAAGCCAAAAGAAATATTGCAGGACCTTTATCATTTTTTGGAAATTGATGAAGGTTTTCAACCCGATTTATCCCTGCGTTTAAATCAATCGGGTTTTGTAAAAAATAAGGTGTTTAATAAACTATTT
Source organism: Cyclobacteriaceae bacterium (assembly GCA_965230065.1). GTDB lineage: Bacteria > Bacteroidota > Bacteroidia > Cytophagales > Cyclobacteriaceae. The sequence continues at coordinate 4,793,058 of OZ245942.1, forward strand.
GGACAGCAAAGTGTTATTAAACAAATTTTGGAGAAGAGATTGTCAGCGGTTTATCAAAAAGCCAAAAATAGTACGTTACTCCAGAAAAAGCTCTCTGATTTGCGTGCAAAAAATTTACATCGTCCGTCAATTGATCCAATCTTAGCGCAGCGAATAACCCTGGAAATTTATCAGGAAGATATCATCGGCCTACAGAGCTTGATAGGTAAAGATTTGACACATTGGCTAAAAAAATATCAGCGCTAGAAAGTTGATAACATATTTTTACGATGCCTCGTCAAACTCTTGAAGGCGATACATCAATACATAAATCGCATAAAAAATAAATCCGATAGGGTATTGAATTACTGCTTTTTTTGAGAAACTGGCAATTGTAATTGCAAAAAATACAGAAATGTAGGCAAGGTAAAGGGCTTTTATTTTAGGGTCTTTTACCTTAAAATAATTTCTAACTCCTACATAAAGCACCATAAAAAAAGTAGTGAGTTGAATTAATAAACCAATCCAGCCTGTTTCCAGTGCCGTTTGAAGATAAAAACTATCCGGTGGAAACCCGGCCAGAGGATGGCCCGGTGAATAAATCAACCCAAAGGTTCCGGTAGTGTTTACACCTCCTCCCATTGGATGCTCATAAATATAGGGCTGTATTCTGTTACGGTTTATATCCCTTACCTGCATTGAGGGGTCGTTCATGGGGTCAAAAGCTGTTCTTACTCTGTTAATAATACCGCCATAAAAAGGCCCTTGTAGCAAAATAATAAAACCAATGGTGAAAATGATGCCGAATAAAATGGTAACCCTTTTATTAAGCGTCATAATGCCATAAATTAAAAAGCCTACCGGAACCATCGCAAAGGCAGTCCTCGTTCCAGAGAACGTCATAGAGACAAGCATTAACAGGCCACTTGCCAGTAATATTATTTTTTTCTTCCAACTGAATGGGCCTAAAAAAAGAATAATGCAAAAAGTACTTCCGAATGCCATGAACATACCAAAGGCTGCTGAGTCTGACATGAAAGACCACTTTCGCCAACGCCCGGCAATGTAATTCAGGCCAATACGTCCTTCATTGCTTGTTACCCATTTGAGGTCGTAACCAGGTAGCCCAAAAACTTCCTGATACATGCCATACAGGGCAGCTAAAACAGCAATAAACAACCAGAACTTCGTAAAAAAGAAAACAAACTTTCTATTATCAAAAATGCGAAGTATGATAAAATACGAAAAAATCAGACTGAATGTAGCCCGTAAGCTGAAAAGCCATGCATCAATAGAAACCGAGTTGGGATTTAGTGCCTGAAAAAATAAATATACTATCCATACAACTACCATCAAGGTAATTGGGTTTTTAAATAAGTTGATGGCATCACTTTTAAAATTGGATCGTTTGGTGTAAATACCAATGAAAGTAATGGCCAGCATGGCATCTACCATTGAACCCAAGGGCAGCTCCATACCCAAGATACGATTGATATAAAAAATGAAGGTTGAGAACAGTACAGTGATTAAAAAGCCAACTTTACTGTTGAATAAACAAACAAGTACAATAGGAAAGGATAAAATAAGAAATAACAGGCCTACATTAATGACTAAGCTTTGGGTAACAGCCAATAAAGCTACCATAATACTTGCAAAGCCCATTATTGTATATCCTAATGGGCTATCCAGTTGCCTGGCCACCAGTTGTAAGTGTAACCAATCCATGATAACCCTTACTGTTGTATGATAATAGGAGACCAGCTTATCCCTCGAAGCTACTATAAAAGCTAACATTACCGAGTAGTTTGATGAATATTACAGATGCTATAAAAATATTACTTTAACAAACAGGAAAAAATATACTGAAAAGAGAAAGAAGATGACCAACATCTCTAAGATATCTACTCCTCGTATGCCATGTTTTCTGTTTTTATCCGACATATTTAATTAGTTAATTTTCTACTGCCATTTTTTTTGAAAGGTATTGTTGCGTTATTTTCCAAAAAACCCCTGCTCTGGCTTCCCATGTGTTTTTTTCAGCAGTCATTACTCTGTTTTGTACTTTGTCCTGTGTATTCATCTGTATACAGGAGTGTATATGAGTAATAAAATCATCGTTACTTTTTGCAATATGGGCTACTTTACTAAAATCAATAATATCTTCTGAAAAGTCAGTTGTAACTACAGGTTTCCCTGCTGCCAAATACTCGTTTATCTTTAATGGGTATATGCCACTCGTCAATGCATTTTTCTTAAAAGGAATAATAGTGCAGTCAAAGTACTGCAAATATTGTGGCAACTTTTCTAAGGGTTTCTTACCTGTTAAAATGATATTCTTGTATTGAAGTAATTCCTTCTCTATTGACTTATTGGCTATAGGCCCTATTAGAGCTAAAGTTTTATCCTGATGCGAAAGGCTGATTTTTTTAAGTAAGTCGAAATCTATTCGATTGTCAATATTACCAGTATAACCAATAATAGGTTTATCACAGTTCCTTAACTCGGCTGGTTTGGGATATTTTTCGGAAACAGATTTTTTGAATAATTCAATATCGGCAGCATTGGGCAAATAATATACATCATCTGTAATATTACGTTTTATCTCATAAAGCCTCTTTGAAGTGGTCAGTGTAATATCAGCCTGCCGAATGGCTTCATTCTCTAAACGTAAGCCATGTTTACTAATGTGTGAAGCATGATCAATCATGTCTACGCTTTGGTATATCTTTAACAGTGGCGCAAAATTTTTAGGAAATGATAAGCTGTAAAAAGGGTTGAATGAATTAATAAAAATAAAATCTTTTATCTGATAATCATTAGTTGTCTTTTCTATGGCTTCATATATGATTTTATCATTAATTTCAGAGAAAGTATCGTAGAGCTTACCCTCTGGTAGCCAGTTTATTGGGTAAGTCAACCTCGGTGTTACTGCTATTAGATTTTCAGAAGGGCCACCAATTTTCTTGTGAATATTCTTCCCAAATAACAAAGACGATCTCCGTTGCTGAATATGATAAGTGTTGAAGTAATAAAAAAAGTCTTTTACAGTAAAAGGGTTATCAATATAAAAAACTCTATTGTATCGAGACAATTCTTTTGCCAACGAGAAAGCGGTTGAAGAATAATGCCCATCCCATCGGGCAAGTGCTAGCATAATTATGTCAATTTCAGGATACATGATGTTTGGTATACACTGTGTAAACTATTGTTTGGTTTTTTTGCGAAGCATGTATAAACTATTTTCGTAGCTTGATACATAAAAGTTAAGGGCATATTTGAATATGTTGAGCGGTTTTACCATCAACATTTTATAAAGAAAAATTTGTGATACAAAAAGGCCGATGATATAAGTGAGTAACGTGCCGTAAGCTGCTCCAATTACTCCGTACCGGATAATGAATATATAGTTGAATAATACATTAAGTAAAGCCTTACAACCTACAATATAAAAGTTGTAATTAGGTTTGCCTAATGCGTTAAGTGTGATACCAAATTGGCGTTCAAATGGTAAAATCAATCCATACAACATGGTAACACTCAGTATGGGACTGGTATCAAGGTATTCTTCCCCAGCCACAAATAGCACCACATAGTCAGAAAACACAATGATGAACAGTACAATGGGAAGCATAATGGCAAATAATGCCCCAACTGAGCGTTCATATAAATATTTTGCAGCTTTTGAGCCTTCTTTATTTATGCGTTTGGCAATTTGTGGAAAGGCGATTGTAGCTAAAGCACCTGTAGGAATTTCTACTAAACTGGAAACCCGAATAGCAGGATTATACAAAGCTACGGCCAAAGGGGATAACATGCTTCCTAACATCCAGCTGTCAGTATTTTTAAATATCATTGAGCTTACGTTAGTGCTTACTGTGTATTTCCCGTAATGAAACAATTCTTTCACCCAGGTCATTTTAACTTTGTAGTTAAAGGCAACCCATTTTCTGGCGCAGTAATATGCAACAAAAATGCTCAAAAACACAGAAATAGCTTGTACAGCTACCAGCTCTAGTAAGCTGAATTTGTAGCCTATGATAAAACAAACTAATACATAGGTGAAAAAAATTGCCCTTCTGGATAAACTGCTGTAAAATGTTCCCCTGAAGTTCAGGTTAGCATTCTGTAAAAAGTTAAAATGAGTAAGCGGAGTAAGTAAAAAGGTAATGACCACATACAGATAAAAAGCATTTTCCAGGGCTGGAACGTCCCAGATAGCGCTTAACCATGAAGAAAAAAACAGAAAAAAAAGGGAGATGATTACTGAAAAAAATAGATTAAGGAAGAATGCAGCACTAACTATGTGGGTATAGTCCTCTTTTTTTGCATCAGCCAGGTATTTTACCATCGGGTTTAGCACAAATGCAGTTCTTACTGATTCTAAAACAGCTGAAACTGAAACAAACAAAACCCATCCTCCAAACGCTTCTTTACTTAATACCCTGATAATAATATAAAAAGTAAGTAGTCCAAAAAGCGCAACAATGAGCTTGTCTGAAAATGTAAAAATCCCTGACTTTACCCAGTAAGAGTTTTTGAGATTGCCAATTCCTTTTTTTGACTCATTTTTCAACCTTGTCTTTCATTTAGTTACCAGTCATTATCTGTGGCAAACCCCATTTTTATCAGGTTTTTGCCTGCATATTTTTTGAAAATCTGCTTTTTTTCATTACTCCAATGCATCCATTTCTCAGTAGGAACGAAAGTGTCTCCTTTTTCCATGGGTTTCCAGTGTACGCCAGGCTGACTCCCGGTAAAGGATGAGGAGCCAAGTACCGGTATTTTTTCTAATGCATCCCATTGATATTTTTCAGAGTTAAGCCCGAGGAACTTGAGCATTAGCTTTACTTGCTCAGACGTGTCTTGATTCAGCGCTTCGTACCTGACGAGTAAATAATTATTGTTTTTATTACTGCGATTGGCTTGGTCTATTACTTTATTAACTTGGTCAATTCGTTGTGACCACCGTTCGCACATTTTCTTAAAAATTGTTTGGCCACCCCAGGATTTTACGAAAGAATCAACAGTGTCTCTACCATCTCGAACTAAAATTATTAGTTTCCCTTGAGGGAATAAGTGGAAGAAGTTATGTAAGTTTCCGGCATCCGGAGTTTTTAAAAGCAGTGTTTTTTCTTTCGGAGTATATTGATAAAAATATTGGAGCAGTCCATTCCCTAAATAGTGCATCAACTCTTTGGCATGGGTATCCATAACGTCTTGGCTTTCATTCAGCCATTTACCCCAAAGTGAAACAGTTTCAGTGGCATAAGCTTCTAAATGATGAGAAAAGGAGTATAGAAACTGTTCATTGGGCAAATGTCCTTCATCGGGTACAAATAAGTCAGTGTGAAGTTTAAGAACATTATTCAGAAAATTAGTTCCACTTCTTTGCGTAGGGGATGTTATATATACCAGTTGCTGTTCATGCTTAATTAAGTTGGTGTTGTCCCTCTCTTTTCCGTTCGAAGAGTAATGCTGCCATTGGGGGTGAAATGCTACAGGTGGAAGCAAAGGGGTAGGACTGTCATAAGCTTTAAAGGAATATTTTCCTGTATGAGGAACAGTATCTTTAAGAAATTTTCTGATAATAAACAGAAGCTTTTGTGGAGATAATCTCATATCATATCAACTGATGCGTAAATTCTAATATTGTTCGGGTGAGGCTGCTGAGAAAGAGGGGCATATTGTAAAAGGCCTAATAAATGCTTTTTACCTAACCTCTTCTAAAGGTACTCCAATCAACTCTTCTATACTTAATTTGAGAACCTTAACTTGTGTTTCCTGTGAAAGTTTTTCTATCCTGGCAGTATTATAAGCATTTAAACTGACATTATATTCTTCCAGGTTTACATCTCCATTTTTAAACTTTTCGGAAGTAATCAAATAATTAGAGTAAGCTTCTTCGTTTTGTGAAACTCGTATTTTTAGCAGTTCAAGTGCCAATTGGTAGTTATAATATTTAGTGAGCATTTCCCTTCTAAGAGATAGTTTCTGCTCGTTGAGCTGGTGTTGTGTTATTGACAATTGTCCTTTGGCTACTCCTATTCTTCCAGGAATTGTGAAAAAATCACCCATATTAATACTGAGCCCCAAACCAAATCGGGACATACTGCCCGTTGCGGGGGTTCCTTCATTAAAACTGCGATCATCTAAATTATAATAAACCCTCAGGTTGTTGGTCCAAGACCATTTTGCCATTCCTAAGTTTTTCTCAGCTATTGTGATCTGGTCTTCAAAAACCCTGTTATTAGGAAAGTTATTCCAGGCAAGCCTTACTAACTTTTCTTCAAAAGGTTCCTCTATATTATCTGAAGTTGGAGACCGTATGATCTGGTCATAGTCAACTTTCTGTGCGAGCAATGCGTGTTGCAACAGTACAAATAATATCATATTTACTAAATATGACACTTTCATTTTTTAACCTATTTAATATTAAACTTAATCTTATATTAAAGTATCAAGATCTACTTTATTCAATACTACTCCCAGCAAATTGTCTCCAAGACTATGAATGTACTCTATAGTGCTTTTATCAGATTGGGCAATCGCTTCCTGAGCAGAAAATACAATAATCATTTTTTCAACATAATTCATCAGCTCTTTAGAATCAGCATATTTATTGAGGCTGGCACCTTCTAAAAACACGTAATCATATTTTTGAAGTAATTTATCAACAACTTTTCTAAAATCAACCTGAGAAAAAATTTCCTCAGGAGAGAACCCCCCTCCTTCACATCCGATTGCATAAATCCCCTTAAAGCCTGTACCTGTTACGATATGCTCAATTTCATCAGGGTTTGAAGAAATTTTTTCCAGCAAGGGTTTGGCTGAAAATATTTTAGAGATACTATTTCGTTTAAAATTTGTATCTATTATAAGAACTTTCTTTTGCAGTAAACTTAAAGAATAAGCCAGCGAAAGCATCAATGAGGTTTTTCCTTCTCCTTCTTTTGTGCTTGTGAACAAGATGGATTTGGCCTCAGAAGCTTCAATTTCATATCGGATGTTCCTTAAAAGCTCAACATACTTTTCTAACTTAGGATGGTTTTCATACAGTTGCTCAAGCCTGATATTTTTAGCCTTTACTTCATTGAGATATCCTATCGGTACAAGCTCAGTTAGGCGTGTTAGGATAGCAGGGTTTTTGGGAGTGAGATCAATATACTCAAGAACAACAATGAATGATATACAAAAAGAAAAAGCAATAATCGTAGCTAAACCTGTCATGAGTAGCTTTCCGGATCGAATAGGTTCGTCAGAGGGAAAGCCAAACTCCACCTGCCTCAATGAATTTCCTATACTTCTGGAAGTATACCGTGCATTATTAAGTTTATCTAATACACTTAAATATTCATTTTGTGCTACAGAAATTTCTCTTTCTAATGCTGAAATTTGTGCTTCTTTGGAAGCAAAGCCCGAAACATTTCCTCTTAGTCTACCAATTTCCCTGTTAATAGAAACAAGGCTCGCCTCAGCAATATCTAATTCTACTTCCTGATTAATTTTCTTATTAATTAATTCCTGCTTAACATTGCTGGAAGTAACATAAGAATCATCACTAGTGTTGCTGATTTCCTGTTGTAACTGTCGTCTAAGAGATTCTAGTTCATTCTGCAGTGACTGGTTTCCTGAGCTAATATACTGTTGGTTCAGGTTATTGATTCTGTTTTTTAACTCATATATTCTCTCATTTACCATACTGGCGCGGCGCTCCAAATAGGAGAGCTCTTGACCAGTTAGCCTATTCTCAATGCTTCTTATTGATTGTTCTAACCCAATGATTCTTTTTCTTTCTGCCTCTCTGCTAACTTCCAAGTCTTTTATTTGTTGAATAATTGATTCACTTTGTACTTTTAAGTTAACTACTTCATTTCCAGCTTTAAATTCTTTTAATGCATTAACTTTATCATCCAATTCTTTTTTCTTATCTCCAGCTAATTGCGCAAAAAACTTTACGGAATAATCAGATCGTTCTGATCTAATGAGCAGGTTGTATCGCAAAAACTCTTCACACAAAGAGTTAACAATAAAAGCTGATAATAAAGGATTTTCAGAATCATACATGATTTTGATATAGTCCGTGCTAGGAATCCTGGTCACTATAATATCAGCCTTCAATGATTTATAGTCGTACTTAAGCTTCTTGAGAATGCTGATCAGAATCTGTTCTTTATTATTGAGAGTAGATAATATACCGATAGAGTCATATTTATTTTGGTATAATTTTCGGGCCTCTTTCAATGTTTCAATAGGGTATTCTTGTGTTAGCTCTTGAACATTTTTAAATGGCTTTTCAGTTAAATCGTGCAGGATCAGGCGATAAGAGAGCAGGCTCATCACCTGGCGGGAATTGATGTTTTCAATCAAATTGCTAAACTTATTCTGCTGATCATAGTAACTGCTTCCTGCCGTGTTTGGATCTAATGATACTGCTTGGTCTTCAGTAATTCCAGTTGCTAACTGAGCCTCTGACCGAAATACTCCAGGTAAGAATAAAGTAAGTATAAAAGTTAATATGCCTGCAGTGAGACTAACAATTAAGATTAACCATTTTCTTTTCCAAAGTACCTTGATAAAGCGAATGAGTTCCATAAAATTATCTTCAGATGGGTGAAACCATTTTGTAGCTTTAAAAAATTAGTAAGCTTAAGCTATAAAAACTTTATATAATGCGTTACTTAAGTTCATAAGGTATATCGCACATAATTTACAAATTATTCCATGAATAGTCTAATATTTGGAAAGTAGATAATAAAGTAAAAACTAGCAATCCAAAGTAAAATAGTGATTTGAATAAATTTGTCTTTGTACAGCACTTCTGTAGGCGCTCCCGTATCATTCTGTACGTATGCTAATTGAAGATAACGAAATATTCCGGCAATTACGAACAATGAAGTGTAATATAACCTATGTGTACCTAACCTATTGATAACCTCTGGTGAAATTGTATACATAATGTATGCCACAATAGCAACTGCCGAAATCAAAGCTAAACACGCGCTCACAAAATCCAGGTTATAACTTTTGGCTGATTTCCGAACTTCTTTATGCATGCGTTGGGCAAGTAACAAGTCGTCCCTTCGCTTTGCGATGGCCATAAATAAAGCTAACAGAAATACCATAATTGTTAGCCACTGGGTTACATAAATTTCTGTTACAGCACCCCCAGCTTTCACCCTGAGTACAAAACCAACGGCAATAATCAAGATATCTAAAATAGATATGTGCTTCAATCCAAAAGAATATGCTAAGTTCATTATAAAATATAGGCATACAATGAACAGAAATTTTATATTGATGGAATAAGCAAGTCCAAAGCCTATGATAGCACAAATAAATAATATTATAATGGCTGTGCTTTTTTGCACGGCACCACTGGCCAGTGGACGTTTTGATTTTTCAGGATGAATGCGGTCTGCTTCAATATCCCGATAATCATTTAAAATATAAATACTGCTGGCAACGAAACTAAACGCTAAAAAACCAAGAGACGATAAAAGTATCTTGTTGATGTCAAACAAATCTCCAGCAAAAAAAAGTGGGATAAATAAGAATAAATTTTTTGCCCACTGTTTAACCCGTAGTAGATTTATATAGTTCAATTATATATTTATTTTTTTATATTACCAAAAGTAATAATAAATCTGCTGTTTTCCATAATTTATTTCATATTCTCTTACCTATGCCCAAAAAAGTGTTTATTTTTAGAGAAATCATATTGTCAGGTATTTATAAATTTTTATATAACCTTACTGCTAAATTATGAAACCCATGAAATTAACTTTATGTATTGTAGGATTATTGCTATCCATTACTGCTACTGCTGCCGATGATCCCGAAACTTTAAAAATTGGAACCAAAGCGCCAGATTTTAATCTATTGGGTGTAGATGGAAAGTATCATAGTTTGTCTGATTATGATGATGCGAAAGTGCTTGCCCTCGTATTTACTTGTAACCATTGTCCCACCGCCCAGGCGTATGAAGAAAGAACCATTGATTTGGTGAAAGACTATAAAAATGAAAGCTTTCAGTTGGTGGCTATTTCGCCCAACGCCCCTGATGCTGTTGCTTTGGGAGAGCTAGGCTATTCTGATATGGGCGATACATATGAGGAAATGAAAGTGAGACACGAAGAAAAAGGATATAACTTCCCTTATTTGTATGATGGTGATACACAGGAAACTGCCAAAGCATACGGCCCGGTAGCTACGCCTCACCTGTTTGTGTTTGACCAGGAAAGAAAACTACGCTACGTTGGACGGCTTGACAAATCTGAAAAACCCGGTACGGCCAATGCTGAGGATGCCCGGGCTGCCATTGATGCCGTTTTGGCTGGGAAAGAAGTGAGTGAACCTGTAACCAAAACCTTCGGTTGTTCTATTAAGTGGGCCTCAAAAAAGGAGTGGAAAGATAAACTGAATAAAGACTGGGCAGCCCAGGAAGTTACTTTAGAAGAAATTGATGTAGAAGGTATCAAAAACCTCATTAAGAATGACTCAGAGAAGTTGCGGTTAATCAATGTTTGGGCTACCTGGTGCGGGCCTTGTGTGGCTGAGTATCCGGAATTTATTGACATTCATCGAATGTACCAGGGGCGTGATTTTGAGTTTATCTCCATTAGTGCCGATAAACCAGAGAAGAAAGATAAAGTGTTAGGGTTCTTGAAAAAGAAAGAATCTGCTGTGAAAAACTATATTTTTAATCAGGATGATAAATATGCTTTGATTGAAGCCGTGGACCCGGATTGGCAGGGCGCTTTGCCATATACAATTTTGGTAGAACCCGGTGGAAAAATTGTCTACAGTCAGCAAGGCACTATTGACCCTTATGAAATGAAGAAAACGATTGTGGAAAATCAATACATAGGTAGGTATTATTAACCGAGCAAGAAGCAAATAAAAAGAGGAAAGCCATGTAGCTTTCCTCTTTTTAACAACAAAAAAGATTAATATTTAATCTAACAAAATTCTTCAAATACTCCGAGAAGGTGCCGGGCAATCAATTCAGCCGGACGGCCCTCGATGTGGTGCCGTTCTACAAAGTGCACCAGCTCACCATCTTTGAACAATGCAATAGAAGGTGAGGAAGGAGGGTAGGGGAGAGTGTACTCCCTGGCTTTTTCAGTAGCTTCTTTATCAACTCCGGCAAATACGGTAGCCAGTTGGTCGGGCTTTTTGCTGCTATGGTGCAGGGCCATTTTTACGCCAGGGCGGGCAGCACCTGCTGCACATCCGCACACAGAGTTGATAACTAATAAAGAAGTGCCTTTATGGTCTTTTAAGTGATTTTCCACATCTTCAGGAGTCGTAAACTCTTGAAAACCGGCTTCGGTCAAATCAGTGCGCATTGGAGCTACAAGTTCTTCGGGATACATATTTCTTCAGTTATATTAAGCTTGTGATTTATATTAAATAAACGATTTATTAACGTAACGGGTTCAGGCAAAATCAGTTACATAAAACCCAGCTCGAGCTTGGCTGCTTCTGACATCATATCCTGGGTATAAGGCGGATCAAACGTAACTTCTACTTTCACATCATTAATGCCTTCTATTTCTTTCACTCGCATTTCTGCTTCATTGGGAATGGTTTCCGCAGCAGGGCATGCTGGAGACGTTAATGTCATCAGGATAAAAACATTATTGATGGGGTATACATTAATTTCATAAATCAGCCCTAACTCGTAAATATCCACAGGAATTTCGGGATCGTAAACCGTTTTGAGTTTTTCTATAATCTGATCCCTAAGGCTGTCAGAATTTGTTGTTTCTTCCATATCTTCTAAATATTTAATACTTTATTTGGCCATAAACTTAAACTTTGACAAAGTTATTGGCAACTATGCAAGTTAGCGTTGACAAAGTTCATATCGTTTAATTCTCATTATTTAGCAGAAGCCAGTTGGTTCTGATACACCAAGGCTGTAAGTTTAATATGCTTAATCATGGCCGCAAAGCCATTGGACCGCTGCGTACCAATAAAACGGTTCATACCAATTTTTTCTATGAAATACAGTTCAGCATCCAGAATATCATTGGGGGATTGTTTATCAAATACCCTGATGAGTAAACTTACCAGCCCCTTGGTGATGGCTGAGTTGCTGTCTCCCAGAAAAGCAATTTTTTCGTTTTCCAGTTCAGTTACCAGCCATACTTTAGACTGGCATCCTTTTACTATATTTTCTTCCGTTTGAAATTTTTCATCCAGTGGCGGGAGTTTCTGGCCCAGTTCCATAATGTAGAAAGTGGCCATTTCCATATCGCCTTCCAGTAAGGAAAACTCTTCTATAATTTCGTCCTGTATTTGGTTGATGGTTTTGCTCATAAATAATTACCTCATCATTTTTACAATCCGCTCCAAACCTTCTGCCAGGCGGTCTATTTCTTCCTTTGTATTATAAACAGAAAATGAAGCGCGAACTGTTCCTTCCACACCAAAAATTCCCATCAGCGGTTGGGTGCAGTGGTGTCCCGTACGTACGGCAATTCCTCGGGTATCTAGTAGCTGGCCGATGTCAAAATGAAAAATATCATCAAAAACAAAGGAAACTACGGTGATTTTCTCATCAGCCTTACCAATGATTCGCAATCCTGAAATAGCAGATAGTTTTTCGTGGGCATATTTTACGAGTTCATTTTCATGCGCCCGCATATTGGCTTTGCCAACAGCATTGATAAAATTGATGGCTTCTATAAAAGCTACTGCGTCGCCAATGTTAGGTGTGCCGGCTTCAAATTTATAGGGAATATCGTTGTAAGTGGTTTTCTCAAAACTTACATCTTTGATCATTTCCCCTCCACCCTGGTATGGTGGCATTTTTTCTAATAATTGCCGTTTTCCATACAGCACGCCCATGCCCGTAGGGCCAAACATTTTATGTGCAGAAAATGCCAAAAAATCGCAATCCAGGGCTTGTACGTCAATATCCAAATGGGCAACTGCCTGGGCACCGTCTACCAGCACGACGGCACCTTTTTCGTGCGCCAGTTTTATCATTTTATCCACTGGGTTCACCGTTCCCAATGAATTAGAAACGTAAACGATGCTTACCAATTTAGTTTTTTCTGAAAGCATTTTTCCATACGCATCCAGCAAAAGTTCCCCTTTTTCATTTACAGGAATAACTTTTAGTTCGGCGCCTTTTTCTTCGCACAACATCTGCCAGGGCACAATGTTGGAATGGTGTTCCATGGCCGAAATAATGATTTCATCACCGGCTTTTACGTTTGCCCTGCCAAAAGCGGAAGCTACCAAATTGATTCCGTCAGTGGTACCGCTGGTAAAGATAACCTCTTCGGCTTCGTTAGCATTGATAAATGTTTGTACCGCTTTCCGGGTATCTTCAAAGGCTTTGGTAGCTCGCTCGGCCAGGGTATGTATTCCCCGATGTATATTGGCATTATCGTGCTGATAATACTTTGTCAGCGCGTCAATTACCTGCCGGGGTTTTTGGGTGGTGGCGGCATTGTCAAAATAAACGAGCGGTTTTCCGTTTACCTCCTGATGAAGAATAGGAAACGCATCCCGGATTTTGTCAATATCCCATTTAGATTGTACGGCTTCAAGGTTTTCTGTGGCACTCATGGTTTAAAATTTTTTGTGCAAACGTGCTGAAATCATTTCATCCAACTGCTCACGCAGTGCAGGTATTTTTATATTCTCCAGCACATCAATGGCGAAAGCATATAATAACATGGCCCGGGCGGTTTCTTCGCTCAGCCCGCGCGAACGCAGGTAAAACATTTGTTCCTTGTCTAATTGCCCCGTTGTGGCCCCGTGTGAGCACTTTACATCGTCTGCCCATATTTCCAGTTGGGGCTTGGTGTTTATCACGGCATCATCCGTAAGCAAAATATTCATGTTCGACTGAAAGGCATTGGTTTTCTGCGCATGTGGCCTCACATAAACTTTTCCATTAAAAACCCCGGTTGATTGCTCATCTAAAATATACTTATACAGTTCGTTACTGAAAGAATTGGGTTTGCGGTGGTCAGCAATGGTGTGGTTGTCTACCAAATCTTTGTTTGTCAGTAAAGTAAGGCCATACATATTTGCTTCACAGCCTTCTGCATCCAGCGCAATGTTGAGGTTGTTGCGTACCATCCCACCACTTAGGGCAATGGTAGTGGCAGAAAAAGTACTTTGGGTTGATTGGTAAACCTGCGTGGTGCTGGTGTGCAGCGCAAGTTCGCTTTCTGCTTCAACCTTACAATAGTTGGCAACGGCATGCTCATCCAGGATGATTTCAGTTACTGCGTTATTGTAACTTGCCTGGGTGCCAATCGTATGAAAATATTCTACAAAAGATGTCTGGCTGTTTTTGCCAATAAGGAAAAGGTTGCGGGGCTGGGCAATGGCTTTTTCTGCTGTGGCATCAGAAAAGAAATACAGTAAAACAGGCTGCTCAACTACTTTGTTATCCGGAACATGCACGAAAGTGCCTTGCTCTCCATAAGCGGTATTCAAAGCTATGAAAGGGTCTGTTTCAGCATTGGCATGCTTCGCAAAGTGTTTTTCTACTAAATCCACATTTTCTTCAAAAGCCTGGGAAAGTTCCTTGATTTGGATTTCTTTTTCAGGGCTTACGATACGGGAGTGTTTCTCTACAAAATTACCATTGATAAAAACCAAAATGTTGGCCTCGATATTGGGTAAAATACCAGCAATTACTTTATCTGTATCCTGCTGATTTGCGGCTATACTTTGCGGCTGCAAAATATCATCGGGCGTAAAGTTTTTGTCCAAAGCCCGGGTTATTTGCAGGTATTTATAATCTTCGGTTTTTTTATTGGGTAATCCCAGCACTTCAAAGCTGGACAAGGCATTTTTCCTGATTTGGTAAAGTCCGCTACCATTTGCAGAAAAACGGCTAAATCCCTGAAGAAAAGCTGAGTGTAAAGATTCGCCAGGCATATTTTTAGTTATTTGGTTCATTAGTATTGGTTTCAAGTGAGTTAACGAAATAGCAGCAAAGCATAAACAAACGCACCCGCCATGAGCGGGTGAGATTTGTCTTATACGAGTAAGAAAACCCGCATGAATTACATGTAATATGTATTATGCTGCCTTAATCCAGTCGTATCCTTTTTCTTCCAGTTCAAGTGCCAGGTTTTTATCGCCCGATTTTACGATTTTGCCATCGTACAATACATGTACAAAGTCAGGAACGATGTAATCCAGCAGGCGTTGATAGTGGGTTACTACAATAATGGCATTGTCTTTAGAACGAATTTGGTTCACGCCATTAGAAACAATTTTAAGGGCATCAATGTCAAGTCCTGAGTCTGTTTCATCCAAAATCGCCAGTTTCGGGTCCAGCATGGCCAACTGGAATATCTCATTTCTTTTTTTCTCACCTCCAGAGAATCCTTCATTCAGCGAACGGCTGAGCAATGCCTGGTCAATCTCAACCAGCTTCATTTTCTCTTTCATCATAGAGAGAAAAGACACCGCATCCAGGGGGTCAAGCCCTTTGTGTTTTCTAACTTCATTGATGGCCGTTTTTAAGAAGTTTGTAGAGCTTACACCAGGCAATTCTACCGGATACTGAAAAGCCAGAAAAACACCTTCCCTTGCCCTGTCTTCCGGTGACATATCCAGCAAATCATTGCTGAGGTAGTCCACACTTCCACTTTGAATTTCATAATCATCCCTTCCGGCAAGTACTGATGCCAGGGTGCTTTTACCAGAGCCGTTGGGCCCCATGATGGCATGTACTTCACCTGCTTTTACTTCCAAATCTATTCCTTTCAGAATATCTTTCCCATCTATACTTGCTTTCAGGTTCTTTATACTTAACATTTTTGTTAGCTCGATTTTTAATAAATAAAGTGAATCTTAAATTAAATTTTATCCTACGCTGCCTTCCAGTGTGATGGCCAGTAGTTTTTGTGCCTCCACGGCAAATTCCATTGGCAATTGGTTCAAAACCTCTTTGCAGTAACCATTTACAATCAACGCCACGGCGGTTTCATCGTCTATACCTCTTTGGTTGCAATAAAAGATTTGGTCTTCCCCAATTTTAGAGGTAGTCGCTTCATGTTCTATCTGCGCCGATTTGTTGGCCGATTCTATGTATGGAAAGGTGTGGGCACCGCATTGGTCTCCCATCAGTAGTGAGTCGCACTGCGAAAAGTTGCGTGCATTCTTAGCACGTTTCATCACTTTTACCAATCCGCGGTAGCTATTCTGACTTTTTCCGGCAGAAACACCTTTGGATACAATCCGGCTGCGTGTGTTTTTTCCAACATGCACCATTTTTGTGCCCGTATCGGCCTGTTGGAAGTTGTTGGTAACAGCTACAGAGTAGAACTCTCCGATAGAATTATCACCTTTTAATATACAGCTGGGATATTTCCAGGTAATGGCCGATCCGGTTTCTACCTGTGTCCAGGATATTTTAGAACGGTCGCCGGCACAAATGCCCCGCTTGGTTACGAAGTTGTAGATACCACCTTTTCCTTCTTTGTTGCCGGGGTACCAGTTTTGTACCGTAGAATACTTAATTTCAGCATCTTTGGCAGCATAAAGCTCTACCACGGCGGCATGCAATTGGTTTTCGTCGCGCATGGGGGCCGTGCAACCTTCCAGGTAGCTCACATACGAACCTTCTTCCGCCACAATCAGTGTACGTTCAAACTGCCCGGTATTGGCCGCATTAATCCTGAAATAAGTGGATAACTCCATTGGGCAACGTACCCCTTTCGGGATATAACAAAATGAACCATCGCTAAATACGGCAGAATTCAGGGCCGCGAAGTAATTATCCGTATGGGGAACAACGGAACCAATGTGTTTTTTCACCAGTTCGGGATGTTCCTTAACCGCTTCGCTGAAAGAGCAGAAAATGATGCCCAATTCACCCAGTTTTTTCTTAAAGGTAGTAGCTACAGATACGCTGTCTAACACGGCGTCAACGGCCACTCCGGTAAGCCTTTTTTGCTCTTGTAAAGAAATACCCAAACGCTCAAAAGTACGAAGTAACTCAGGGTCAACCTCATCCAGGCTTTTGGGGGTTACTTTTTGTTTGGGGGCAGCATAATAAATAATATCCTGATAATTAATAGGCGGAAACTCAACATTGGCCCACTCGGGTTGTTTCATGGTGAGCCAGTGATGATAAGCTTTCAAACGCCATTCAAGTAGCCACTCCGGTTCTTCTTTCTTTGCTGAAATAAACCTAATGGTATCTTCATCCAATCCCTTCGGTGCGGAGTCCGACTCTATTTGAGATTCGAAACCATATTTGTAATCAGATTTTGTGAATTCCTCAAGAATCTGGTTCTCTTTGCTCATATCCAGATAGTAAAATTTGAATTATCTTAATTTGTTGTAAAGTTAAAACATATACAGGAATTTAATGTTTAAACGCCTGCATATTTTTTAGAAAAATTCTAAATAACACTCTAACCCGTACAACGGGCGAGCGCCAGGGCGGTTGCAGGAATCAAGATAAATTTTACTCTCCCAGTTGGATATGACGGTTCAGTGTCTCTTCCAGGGAGATAAGAGTTTCAGTTCTTACAATACCATCTACCCTTTGGATTTTATCGTGCAAAACATCACGCAGGTGCTTTGTGTCTTTACAATGGATTTTGCAAAAGATACTGTAATTACCCGTAGTGTAATGTATTTTCACTACTTCAGGTATTTTTTTGAGTTCATTGGCTACCTCGTCATACATAGAGTTTTTTTCCAGGTATATGCCCAAAAATGCGGTAATGTCATATCCCAGTTTTGAATAATCCATGTTGAGGGTAGTGCCTTGTACGATGCCCATTTCCTCCATTTTCCGCATCCTAACATGCACTGTTCCACCAGAAACGTACACTTTTTTTGCGATTTCGGTATACGGCGTCTTGGCATCTTCAGAAAGAAGGGCAAGAATCTTCAAATCAATGTTATCAATTTCTAAATTTTTGCTCATTTTGATGGGGTAAATTAGTGTTGATTTAATTTTTTCGGGGTAAAATTACAACGGATATAAATTTTAACCAAATTTATTAAATTTTTTTTAAGTTAAAAGATATTCTATTACTTTTGTAACAGGATTTAGATGAAAATGTTATTAATAAAAACATCTAACGTTCTTTAACACTGTAGGGTGATGAAACTGGTAGACATGCCCTCCTATCTCGGGGGTGGAGACAACGGAATAAATCCTTAGGGACTAACCGCTCCGTGGAGGTTCGACTCCTTCCCCTACAGCTCTTCATTTTTTGGGTTAATGTTGTTTTTCGAAAAAGGTCATGCATTGCGTGGCCTTTTTTGCTTTTATAGGGCTTTTACATTTTTTATCGGGCAAACTTAAAGCAAGAAATTAAAAAACCCACTCCATTGTACCACAAGTTTTGTAAAATTTCAGATAATTGCTACTTTTATTTGCTATTGTCAAAATTAAATTGTCAATTTTATCCGAGTTTTTACATAACCTATAATTAATCGGTATTAATGGATATAAAAGAACGTATTTGGGTAAAAAATTACCCAAAAGGTATTCCTGCAGATATAGAACCTAATCCTTTTTCGTCGCTGATAGCTTTATTGGAAGAAACCATGCAAAAGAATAGCAGTTCTCCTGCTTTTGAAAACATGGGAAAGGTTTTGACCTATGGCGAAATAGACAAATTGTCAAGTGACTTTGCGGCATTTTTGCAAAACCACACCAACCTGAAAAAAGGCGACCGCATTGCCATACAAATGCCAAATTTGTTGCAATTTCCTGTGGCAATGTTAGGAGCGTTGCGTGCCGGACTGATTGTGGTCAATACAAATCCGTTGTACACCCCCCGGGAAATGGAGCATCAGTTTAAAGACTCAGGCGCCAAGGCAATTGTAATTTTGGCCAATTTTGCTGACCATTTAGAAGAAATTATTGGCAATACCCAAATTGAAACGGTGATTGTAACCGAAATTGGCGATATGTTGGGCGGGTTGAAAAAAGTGCTTGTCAACTTTGTGGTGAAATACTTTAAAAAAATGGTGCCTTCTTACAAATTGCCGGGGCACTTGAAGTTTAGTGATGTGATGGGCAAAGGGGATTCTTCAAAATTTACCAAACCGGATATTTCCGGGGAAGATGTAGCCTTTTTGCAATATACCGGTGGAACCACAGGCATTTCGAAAGGGGCGCAGCTTTCTCATAACAACATGGTAACGCATACCCAACAAACCGCGCATTGGTTTGCACCTTGGTTGGAAGAAGACAAACAGGATATTATGATGACGCCTCTGCCTTTGTATCATATTTTTGCATTGGCAGTAAATGCATTGTTGATGATGCATATTGGCGCAAAAATTATCCTGATTACCAATCCCCGTGATATGAAATCGTTCATTAAAGAACTGAAAAAACACCCAATTACCATGATGACCGGGGTAAACACATTATATAATGGCTTGCTCAATCAGCCGGAGTTTAAGGAAGTTGACTTTTCTACCTTAAAAGGTGCAATAGGAGGGGGAATGGCTGTGCAGGATGCTGTGGCCGAAAAATGGGAGAAGCTTACGGGAAGCCCTTTGGTAGAAGGCTACGGGCTTAGTGAAACCTCACCGGTATTGGCTTGCAATCCGCTGGACGGAACACAAAAAAGGGGAACGATTGGACTGCCTACTCCCAGTACCGAACTGCGGATATACAATGAAGATGGAAAAGTATTGCCACAGGGCGAAACCGGGGAGATTTGTGCCCGGGGTCCTCAAGTGATGAAAGGATACTGGGAAAAAGATAATGCTTCTGTTTTTTTTGAAGGCGGATGGTTCCGTACCGGAGACATTGGCATGATGAACGAAGATGGTTTTTTTAAGATTGTTGACCGTAAAAAAGACATGATAAATGTTTCTGGCTTCAAGGTTTTTCCTAACGACATTGAAAATACAGTAGCCTCTCATGATAAGGTATTGGAAGTAGGGGCGGTTGGAGTTCCCGATGAACATTCAACAGAAGCTGTTAAAATTTTTGTTGTAAAGAAAGATAATAGCTTAACGGAAGAAGAACTGAAAGAGTACTGTAAAAAGAACATGACAGGGTACAAAGTGCCAAAATACATTGAGTTCCGGAAAGAATTGCCCAAATCTAATGTTGGAAAAATTATCAGAAGGCATTTGAGAGAAGATGAAAATGCCTAAAAAGAGTATTAGCATTGATGAGGTTCTAATACTATTTTTGTGAAAAAAGAATGATTGAGATGAAGCCGTATTATCTTTATTTAGCCATACTTATTGTAGTTACTGCCTGTGGATCCAAACAGGATTTGAAAAAGCAGGATGAGTTTGCGAAAAAGCAGATAAGCGTTTGGAACAACAATTTAACGAACGTAATCATAAAAGACATATTTACGCCTCCGGTTGCGAGCCGTATATATATGTATACCAATGTGGCTGCTTATGAAGCTTTACAGCCAGGCGACTCTTCTTTTATTTCCCTGGCAGGGCAACTCAATGGCTTGGAAGATGTGCCGCAGCCCGACCCCGGAAAAGATTATTATTTGCCTGTTTCCAGTGTACTTGCTTTTGCCACTGTAGGAAAAGCCCTGGTTTTTTCGCCTGACACCATTGAACACTATGAGCAGAAATATCTGGAAGAGGTCAAAGAAATTGGAATAGGGGAGGAGTTGCTGGAAAATTCCATTGCTTACGGACGTATTGTAGGACAGCATATATTAGCCTGGTGTAATAATGACAATTACAAACAAACCAGGGGCCTGAGCAAACATGTGCTTTCTGACGAACCTGGGCGGTGGCAGCCTACACCTCCGGATTATATGCCGGGCATTGAGCCACATTGGAATAAAATGCGCACCATTGTTTTAGATTCTGCTGATCAGTTTGTGCCACTGCCACCTACAAAATATGATACCATGCCCGGCTCAAAGTTTTATGAAGAGGCTATGGAAGTGTATGAAGCAGTACAGGGTACGGATGACATCCGTATCAAAACTGCGCAGTATTGGGATTGTAACCCAAATATTTCTTTTACCAGGGGACACGTCATGTTTTTTGAACAGCAGCTTTCCCCGGGTGGGCATTGGATTATGATTGCGAATACAGCAGCACAAAAAGAAAACCTGTCTCCTTTAGAAAGTGCTGAAGCTTTGGCGATTACGAGTATCGCGCTGTATGATGGCTTTATTTCCTGCTGGGATGAAAAATACAGGTCTGATCTTATTCGTCCACATACCTACATCAATAAATATATTGACAAAAACTGGGAACCTGTTTTGCAAACGCCACCTTTCCCGGAGCATACCAGTGGGCATAGTGTGATTTCTACAGCAGCAGCAACAGTGCTGACAGCTATTTTTGGGCCTGAATTCGAGTTTACAGATACCGCGGAAATTCCATTTGGCAGGGAAGCCCGTTCATTTAATTCTTTTTATGAAGCATCAAATCAGGCGGCCATTAGTCGTTTGTATGGAGGCATCCATTACCGGCCGGCCATTGATTATGGCGTAGAGCAGGGCAAAAAAGTAGGAAAATATGTACTAAACCAAGTGCAAACCAGGGGAGGAAAACAGTGGTCATTAGATGTTGAAAACGATGCTTTTGCCAGCAATGAGTAGAAGTAAGGTGGCTCACCGGGCCGCTTTACGAAATATATAAAAAGCTCAAGTTAAGCATCAGGCATGTTAAGGGAAGTGGCACCCAATATTTTCATGGAATTAACATCTTGCAGATAGGCAATAACTGCAACATTTGCCAATTGGATTTTTTTAGGTAATGACAAATCAACTTCCCCAAAACCATTTCCATTGACAGTAATGGATTTAAAGCTGCGTACAACATTATCATGGTAGAGCATGTGGCCTTTATTCTCACCACTCGATACATAATTAGCCAGGTTTTTTTCTACCAATGCAATATGCAATGTGTTTCCTGCTTCAGCTCCCTGTACATCATACTTTAATTGAAGTAAATCTGAGGCAGTTTCCACATCTCCATACAACTGAATGCTGGCTGCTGCTTTTTGTGAAAGAGCATCCCGAATGGACTTTTCGGCTTCTTTCTGGTTAGCACCTACAAATACTTGTGTTCCGTTGACAATCATTTGGGGCGTATATACCTGTATTTCGGGAAGAATATTAGCGTATTTTTTCTGTCGCTCAGTAAAAGCCTTATCACTGAACCGGTCTCTCCACCCCAATTGATTCCAGTAGCTTACATGAAAGCCCAAGCCATAAATATTCTGCCCATTTTCTTCTGCTTCAGTTACAATTTTTCGAAGTAACTTATCTGCCGGAGGACAACTGGAGCAGCCCTCAGAAGTGAAAAGTTCAATTACTGCAAAAGGCTCATGTTGGGTAGAAGTGCTGTGTAGCGGGTACCCAATTTCCTGAACATTAAAAAAAATACTGGCAAAAGTAAATATGGTAATTATTGTAGGTAAAATCAAAGCAACGTATCTCATTTCGCTCCAAATTAATCGTCAAACACAATATGTATTAACGAAAACTGCGCCAAAGGTTGCCATACCTTACACTTTATTCTGCTCTTTTTTCAAGTATTTTTAAATAAAGGGAGAACAGCAGTAGGCAGTGGCAGTAGGAAGTCAAAAACAAAACTGCTTCTACCTACTTTTGAAGGACTTCGCGGTACTGCATATTATAAAGTTGGGTATAATAGCCATTTTTGGCCAGCAATTCGGCATGGTTCCCTCTTTCTTTTATTTCACCATGATCAAGCACCAATATTTGATCGGCATGCTGAATGGTAGAAAGCCGGTGGGCAATGACAATGGCTGTGCGCCCGTGCATGAGTACATCAATGGCTTTTTGAATTAATTCTTCAGTTTCAGTATCAACTGAAGAAGTGGCTTCATCTAAAATGATGATTTTGGGATCGTAAACCATAGCCCGCACAAAAGAAATTAATTGTCGTTGCCCTACCGAAAGGGTAGCACCTCTTTCCATTACATTATAATCGAAGCCACCAGGTAATTTTTCAATAAATTTGCGGGCACCTACCATTTCAGCTGCTTCAATGATTTTTTCCCGTGGAATGGTGTCATTTCCCAAAGTGATGTTGCGGGCAATGGAATCAGAAAAGAGGAATACATCTTGCAATACTACCCCGGTGTGTTTCCTGAGCGTTTGTAAGTCATAATCTTTGACCTCTTTGCCATCTATCAGGATTTGCCCGCGTTCAATATCATAATATCGGTTAAGCAGGTTGATGATAGATGACTTTCCGGCACCCGTGGCACCAACCAAAGCCAGGGTTTTTCCTGCTTCCACTTCAAAATTAATTTCTTTCAATACATACTCATCGGCGTTGTAGGCAAAATATACATTTTTGAAGACAACATTGCCCTGGATCGTGTCAGGGTGATAAGTGCCATTATTGGGAATATGTTCCTGGTTATCAAGCAGGTTTAAAATTCTGGATGAGCTTACAATACCCATTTGCAGTGTGTTGAAACGATCGGCTATCTGGCGAATGGGGCGGAAAAACATGTTGATATACATGATGAATGCTACAATCACTCCAATGGTTACTTCTTCGTGCAATACACTTTTAGCACCATACCAAACCAACATTCCCAGGCAGGTAGCCTGCACAATTTCAGCCACCGGAAAGTAAACAGAATAATACATTACAGATTTCAGGTGAGCGCGTTTGTGTTCATTGTTAATCTCAACAAACTTTTCATACTCCCTCTTTTCACTGCTGAAAATCTGAACAATGCTCATGCCCGTGATGTGTTCCTGCACATACGTATTCAGGTTTGAAACCGCGTTTCTCACTTCATTAAAAGCCACTTTCACTTTCTCTTTGAAAACATACGTACTTAAAATGAGCAGGGGCAGGGCAGCCAGGCTCACCAAAGTAAGCTTCCAGTCCTTATAAAGCATAAATGCCAAAATAAAGATAATCTGAAGCATATCACTGATAATAGCGGCTACTCCCTGGCTAAAAATGTCGGCGAGTGTTTCCAGATCTGAAATGGTACGCGTAACCAGCCTGCCGATGGGAGTCTTGTCAAAAAATTTGAGGCGGAGGTTAAGCAAGTGTTGATACAACCGAATCCGCATATCACGGATAATATTTTGCCCGAGCCATCCTGAAAAATAAGTGTGTAAGTATTGTAAAACAGCTTGGAGGGCCAATACACCTATCAAGATTACGCTCATATTGAGTAAACCCTGAAAGTCTCCGTTGATTACATATATGTCAATGGTGTACCCTACCAAATACGGAAGCACCGGTGCTGCAATGGCTGTGGCTAGGGTAAGAAATAATACGATGAAGAACCGTCCCTGGTATGGCTTCACGAAGGTCATGAGCCTTTTCAGTACATCAACATCTATAATATCGCCACTTTTTATTGCTTCTTTGTCCATTATATTGGGTCTAAAAAAAGTTCTTCAGGATAACTGACTTCTGTTAAATATAAACCATTTGGGTCAACGGCCGGGCCTGCCTTTCGCCGATCACGACTTTTTACAATATTTTTAAAATCGTCAATGCTGATCCGGTTTTTGCCTACCTCCAGGAGTGTGCCTACAATGGCCCTGACCATACCTCTTAAAAACCGGTCTGCAGCAATGTGAAAAACCCACATTTCCCAAAAACCCGCAAATTGTTGCTTTTCCCACCGAACATGTGAAACTTTACATTGGAAATTGTTCACGCCAGTTTTAATACGGCTGAAGCTTGCAAAATCCATTCCTTCAGGCATATTGCTGGTTAGTAAGAAAGCTGCAGCTTCGTTCATCTTGTCAAAATCAAGAGGATTTCCGTAATAATAACAGGTTTTTGTATGAAAAGGGTTTTTATTTCTTATCATCCGGTACTGATAGCGCCGCTCCAATGCGCTGAAGCGGGCATGGGCTTCTGGTGATACTTTATAGATTCGTTTTACGGAAATATCCGCAGGAAGGATGGCGTTAAAAGCATATAAATGTTTTTTGTGCTCTAAATGCTGTTCAGAATCCATGTGTGCAAATTGCTGTTCGGCATGCACACCCGTATCAGTACGCCCGCTGCCCATCACTTCAATTTTTTCCCTTAATACAGTGGAAAGGGCTTGCTGAAGCTCTTGCTGTACTGTTTTCGCATTTTTTTGGATTTGCCAACCATGATAGCTGGTTCCATTGTAGGCAATATCAAGGAAGTAACGCAACACTCAATGAATTTCTAAACGTAAATGGCTAAATTCTAATTGGGACGCCGAAGCGATAAATCTAAAATGATTAAACACAAAATTGAAAACGGCCCTGTTTTCAGAAAGTAAAGGTAAGCCCAAAGAAAGCAACACTTTTGAAATTGAATTTTTGAGATTTAGCATTGTTTAGGGTTTGAGGTTTTGGGCTTAGGATATTCTATATCATTACCCATTCCAGGCTGGTCATCAGCATTTCTTCTTTTTTCTCCAGGCCATTGGAAAGAGGCAATTGGGCTACTCCCAAAAGCCTGCGCATGATTTCGACACCTGCAAAATTATACACTAATTTTTTGTCAAGCTTATCAGCATTTGCATAAAGTTCAAAAATCATTTCCTGTAAATGCAGGCTTTGCCCGGAAAGTAACAGGTGGGCCAGTAAAACGCCCAAATCAAATTCTGCCGGGCCAAAAAAACAAAATTCAGGATCAATAATATATATCTTATCTTTACGCTGCATCCAGCTTCCAGGGTAATAATCTCCATGCAAAAGACATGGCCCATCGGAAAGATAAATTTTGCCCAACTCTTCTACTTTTTTACAATAGGCAAGGTTGTCTTTGAGTTCATTCCCAACTTTATCTAACCCAGTAGTAATACCATCTAAATCCAGCCCGTTATTTTTCTGAAGGGGGAGGGCAAAGATATGTTCGTGGTTCAACTTCCGCATTTCAAGGTTTTTCAAAAGGTGGCGGGTTTCAGGGGGGAACTCCAGTTGATGCAGGGTATTGGCCCATTGTAGTAAAACTGTTAAATTTTCTGCTGTTAACCGGGTTTCCTTATACATACTTTCAAAACTCTCTATTTTCCCCAAATCTTCTATGAAAATAATATTGGCTTTTTCGTCTAAACCCAGGAAATCCGGAATATTATCAGTAAGCTCCGGAACCGAAATAATAGTTTTGTAAAAGAGGCCCTCAATAGAAGTACGATGTACCGGAGCCGGAATAGTCGGGTATTTTTCTACCCAGGGGCGTGACTGCTTCACAATAATACTATGGGTATTGGTGATTACCCGCAATGTGAGGTTCATGTTGCCCTGTCCTGCTTTTTCTACATGAATAACCCCATCTTCAGTATCAATGATATTATGTTGCTTCAAATGGTGCTCAATTACTTCAGGTTCAGTTAGGTCAAGGAAAATGGTGTTTGGGAATAAGTCTTCGAATTCTTGCTTCTTTTGTAAGAACAAATCTTGATTCATATACATCAGGGTTTTGAAAATACCATTTGGATGGTATGAAAAAATAACGCCACTACCAGATATTATTACGCATGCAATGATAATACATTTCAGACTCCGGAAGTAAGTCATAAAAAAATAAAGCCAGCTTACTACTTCATTAGCAATTGGTTTCCCTGTAAATTAGCGAAAAAACTTAACAAAAGTTTCATAAGCTTAGGAGATATGGAACGTTGAATATTCCATATTTTTGAAAGATATTGAGATATTTGCCGCGCAATGGCAGGAATTGTAGAAACAAAAAAACAAAAGGATACTTTTCAGGTAATAGGCAAAGGCGTATTGATTATTTGCATCATTTTGCTATTCCTGATATCGATAGATATGATTGGCTATTCCTTTCAACTATTATCAGGAGGAACGGCACGAAGCATGTTATCGGTAACGGCAAATCCGTTTATCAGCTTGTTTATCGGCTTGTTGGTGACGGCAATTATACAAAGCAGTTCTACTACTACATCCATGGTGGTGGCCCTGGTAGGCACAGGCACCTTAAGCTTACACCACGCTATACCCATTGTGATGGGAGCCAATATTGGTACCACTATCACCAGTACATTGGTTTCCTTGGGTTACATTACCAGCAAGCGGGAGTTTAGAAAAGCCATCAGTGCAGGATCAATTCATGATTTTTATAATATTATATTAACGATTATTCTATTTCCATTAGAATATAATTATCGTTTGTTATCATCCCTTAGTAGCAAGATAGCATATTGGGTTTCCCCACCTTTCCTTAGCGATACCCAGGGTGTGCAGCATAATGTAGGCATTCTTCCCTTTAATCCTATACGCGACTTTTTGGCAGGAATGATTGATAATAACTGGGTCTTATTGTTTCTGTCATTCTTTATCCTTTTTGCTGCGATCAAGATTTTATCAAAAATTATTTACAGTTCATTGATCGGAAAATCACGGGATAATTTGAAAAAATATGTCTTCAAATCCCCTTTTTCAGCCTTTGGATGGGGGGCCTTGACGACGGCAGCCGTACAATCCAGTTCACTCACAACACCACTGATTGTGCCACTGGTGGCTACCAGCAAAATTTCGCTGCACAATGCCTTTTCTTATGTAATTGGAGCTAATATTGGGACTACGGTTACTGCCCTGATCGCTGCTTTTTTCAACTCAGAAGCTGCTGTGAGTATAGCCGTAGTTCATTTCCTCTTCAATTTGACAGGCGTGATATTATTTATGTTGTTTCCTCTATTTAGAAATATTCCGGTCAGATTTGCACTGTGGTTTGGTTTGCTCACAATGCGCAATCGGCTTTATGGTTTTTTGTATATCGTAATTACGTTTTTTATCTTGCCATTTATCCTCATCTATTATAATTAGAAGTGTTTGACATGAATTTCATAAAATCTAAAAACTAAGAATTTGTCGAAGCTGTTTAACTTTGATGCCCTGATAAGCAAAGCAGAGGCTTACATGGAAGCCAAGGTAAAACTGGTAACCATGAATATTAAAGAAGAAGTAGCAAATATTGTTACTAAGCTATTCCCTTTGATAATTTTATTTGGTGTTTTATTTATCCTTCTTATTTTTTTGAGCCTGACCCTTAGTTTGATTTTAAACCATTATCTGGAAAGTAGCTGGCAGGGCTTTGCCATTATTACCGGAGCTTATTTTCTGTGTTTTCTGGTACTGTTGTGGGTGAAAGACACCGCATGGTTTAATAACTTCTTCAAGAAAAAAATTATCAATACCATAAAACCACCTAACGATTGAGCAATGGAACCATCCTTACCAGAATATGAAGTACAAAAAGAAAAGTTGGTAAAATCAACTGAAGACCTGAGAAAAGCGCTTGAGATTGAAATTGATAACCTAAAAGAAAGCGCGGGTGAGTGGGGAAAAGTAATATTAGTGGCCGGGGGTGCGGTTTTTCTTACCTATTCCATCATAAGGATATTCACCAAAAAGAAACCTAAGCAAAAGCATGCGAATGAGGCTACAATGGCCTATCAGCCGGTACCTGTAAAGCACTCGAATATCCTTGGCAGAAGGATCATGGAACAAATCGCTTTTTTTATACTGGCCATTGCCAAACAGAAATTATTACAATATTTAGAAGAAAAGAAAGCCGATGGAAAGCAAGATGCTTGATATGCTGACCGAGAGAAAAAAAACCGGCAGAAAATCATTTGTCGTTCTCATTGATCCTGACAAAATCGAGGATTTATCAGCATGCGTACGGATCATAAACCTAAGCCTTGAAAACAAGGTAGATTTTTTTTTCGTTGGTGGCAGCCTGATTACCGGAAATAATTTCAGCCAGGTGATCCATTGCATCAAAGAGCATTGCAATATTCCGGTGATATTGTTTCCGGGCAGTAATATGCATATTGAAGGCACTGCCGATGCCATTCTTTTTCTTTCTCTTATTTCCGGGCGTAATCCCGATTTGCTGATAGGACAGCATGTGGTGGCTGCTCCGGTGATTAAAAGAAGTAAACTGGAGGTACTGCCTACAGGTTATATCCTGATTAACTCCGGAAATCACACCACCGTATCGTACATGAGCAATACCACACCCATTCCGGAAGATAAGCCCTCAGTGGCTGCCTGTACAGCCATGGCCGGTGAAATGCTGGGGCTGCAACTGATTTATCTGGATGCGGGCAGTGGTGCGCCATTTCCAGTCAGTCACAAGACGATCAGTGTAGTGAGAAAGGCTGTGGATGTACCTCTGATAGTAGGTGGGGGCATCAATAACCGCCACAAGGCAGCCCAGGCGATGGAAGCCGGGGCCGATGTAATTGTGGTAGGTAATGGCATAGAGAAAACCCCTGAATTATTAACAGAAATTGCAGAATTGATGTATGATTACAACAATAATTTGCATGTTTAATAAGAATAGAATGCTGTTGGCTTTAGTCCAGATAAATTATCTTAATAGCTCACCAGATAGGAGAGGACCTCTACTTTCCCATTTCTGAACTTTTTAAATAATGCAGGCACATCAGCAAAATTTACAGTTTCTGTAATATGCTGGTCAAATATGGGGTTTTTCAACAATTCAAAAACCACTTGTTTTCTTCTCTTAAAATTCCAGCGGGCTTGTTTTGAGGCAGGGATGGCAGATACTTGTGAGCAAATTATTGCCTTTCGCTGGCTATGGAATGTACCTCCCAGCTGAATATTTACTGAACGGTTACCATACCAGCTCAGTTCAATTACTTTTCCTTCAAAACCTACTTTATCTATACAAGTTTGCAGGCCTTTTTCATGGCTGCTGCAATGAAAAGCCAGGTCAAAATCAGGGGAAAGGCTTTCAGGGTTTGCTGTTTGAAAACCCATCATTTCTGCAGATTTTTTCCTTTTTGGGTCAATTTCCACAATCGTTACTTCTACGGCGGGCATCAGGCTAAGCAGGCGGGCAACCAACGAACCAATAATGCCAAACCCAACTACCATCACCTTATCGCCTGCACTTACCTGGCTGTCCCATACAGCATTGAGAGCAGTTTCAGTGTTGCTGGCCAGCGTGGCCCGTTTGGGTTCCACTTCTTTTGGGACTTCAAAAACATCTTCTGTTTTCACTACACAATAATTCTGATGCGGGTGCAACAAATGCACCAGTTTACGTTTCAGGTATCCTGGCCCGTCCACTACTTCTCCAACCAGGGAGTACCCATAAGTGAGAGGAAATGAAAAGCTCCCTTCCATATAAGGTACTTTCATAGTGTCATACAGGGTAGGAGGGACCCCTCCTGTTGCCACAAGACGTTCGGTGCCTGTGCTTATCAGTGAATACACAGATTTAATTTCACAATACCCTTCTATAGAAAGCATAGAAGAAATAGGCTTGATTTCAGAATCTTTATCTGACAAATGCCATAGTGCCGATGGTTGGTACATGTTATCCTGCCTTTGGTGTGCCTACAAACATATATGTATCCCCAATGGGGTGAAAAGTAAAACTGCTAAAATGCACAGATTGGCTGATGTCCTCAACAGGGGGTAGTGCAAACCCTGGCATACCTGAACCCAGAATGAGGGGGGAAATATGTAATTGTACTATATCTAAGGCCCTTTCATTCAAAAAGTTTGAGGTAGTGCGGGGGCCACCTTCAATATATACCGAGCAAATGCCCTTCTGATAAAGTTTCTTCAATATCGTTTTTGGGCTTATTTTGCCATTTTCGTTCTTTTGGAGGTTGATATACTGGCAGTTTTCTGAGGGTTTTCCTACTATACTCCCGATAATCCATACGGGAGCATCTTCCGTATTAAATAAACTGTCCAGGTTTTTTGTTGAAGAGCTTACAATGATCCGGCTGGGGTTTTTCCCTTCTACATGCCTGACAGTGAGCCGGGGGTGGTCTTTATCAACTGTGTTTGCCCCTACAATAATTCCATCACACAGGGCACGCATGCGGTGGGCATGTACCAGGTTTTCCGTATTGCCTATCCATTTGGAGTTGCCATTGCAGGCAGCTATTTTGCCGTCCAGGGTTTGGGCGAAATGGGCAATAGCAATGGCACGGTGGTATTTTTGGGCAAATACAGGTAAAAAACAATAAGGTAAATATAATTGTAAGAAATCTATGGTATGGCGGTCCAGTGTATCGGCAGCATGACAACGACAGGATAAATCCTCTGAAATTATGAACAAAGGATGTTTTTCACCTGCCAGGGTAGTATTTTCTTTCAATACAACCTTAATAGTTTCAGTGCCGGTAGCAGGCGGTAAATCTTCGTTAAAAACAACTTTTGAGGTTTCTCCAAATTGAAGCGTGCAATAAGCTATATCCTGAGACAAGGATATTTCTTTCACTTGCAGGGCTAATTGCTCATTCAAACTGAGTAAGCAATCCCATATTGCTTCCTGATGCGTGTCCATCATTGATGAGAAATCACAGAATGATTATTGTTATTGCTGCCTATCAGGTGGCCCATCACCTCTTTTTTTGTACGCAGATAATGTTCATTTTCTTTATGGGGTTTTACCTCAAGGGGAACCCGGCCGGTCATCTTGATGCCTGATTCTTTAAAACTGCTCATTTTTACAGGGTTATTAGTAAGCAGTTTGAGTGAAGAAACACCCAGGTCTTTTAAAATTTCTACGGCAATATTAAAATTCCTGGAATCTACTTCAAAACCTAGTTTAATATTCGCTTCGGCTGTATTGTACCCATGATCTTGTAAGTTATAAGCTTTCATTTTATTGATAAGCCCAATACCCCGTCCTTCCTGTCGCAGGTAAACTACAACGCCACCCTGCTTCCCTATGATGCGCAGAGCCTCATCCAATTGTTCTCCACAGTCGCAACGTAAAGAGCCGAAAACATCTCCTGTCATGCATTCTGAATGAATACGTACCAGGGTGGTTTTGCTTATATCTGTATTTTCACTAACTAAAGCTATATGAGGAATGGGTTCGTCTTCATTGTCTGCATAACAAATCATATTGAAAACTCCGTGTTCTGTGGGAATTGTAGTTTCGGCCTGTCTTTTCATGATTAAATTTTCATAATACAATATATTCAGTCTTATACGATAAAAAATTGAGTACAGACTGATTTTTCGTTAGTTTTACAGCATTAGTCGTTCTTAAAATTTTCTTGAGACAAATATATTAGACTAACTTAATAAAACGATTTTATGTTACAAAATGGCAAATTGCCAACAACTATTTAGTGCTACCTTCAGCTATGTCTATAAAAAGTCTATAATATCATGTTATCATAGAGAATTTGTTATTTTAGGAAGTTTTCCGGAAGTTACATATTTCTTAATTAACAGCAAGCCAAGTACTGAAGCGACCAGTAAAGAGATTGGATAAGCCCAAAATATGCCTAAGACTCCGGCGGTATCAGCAAGCCAAAATGCCAGCGGAATGTATAAGCCAAACAGATGAAGTATTGCCAGCAGTGCAGCTTTGAGTGGTTGATAAGAAACTGTGAGCACTGCCAATGATATCATCAGTATGCCATTGAAAGCGTACCCCAAGGGTACTATGCCAAGGTATGTTTCAAGGTATGATAATACGGGCGGTTCTTCTGTAAAAAAACTTCCAATATGTTGCCGGGCAAAATAAAAGATGTTTGCTAACAAGATGGCAATACTTACTGCGCCTCCCATACTGTACAATATGCCCCTGGTAATTCTATTTGTATTATTTACCCCCCTGTTTTGTCCGATAAAAGGAGTGAGAGTGGCTGTAAGTGCCGTAAAAAATAATATGGCAAACATATCAATGCGGTATCCAATACCATAAGCTGCCACTGCCTTTTCATTTTGTTCTGCCAAAAGTTTGACAATAAAGCTGTTGCCAAGTGGAAGTAGGGCATTGGTTGTAGCAATGGGAGTGGCAATATGCAGGATTTCTCTCCATTCCCGGGTAACTTCTTTTCCTGACAACAGGTATTTGGGAAGACCTCCGAATTGCCATAGTTTTATGAATGCGAAAGCCAGGCCAATTGTCAAACCTATGCATGTAGCTAAGGCAGCGCCTTTGACACCTAAGGCAGGAATGAATTTCCATCCAAAGATTAGCAATGGGTCAAGTCCGGCATTAATTATTACAATCAGGGCGGCGCTCATGCTGGGGATACTCGTGTTGCCATAAGCCCGGATGATACTCAAAGCGACAACCAATAAACTCAGTAGCGTAAACCCCGGGTAGAGCATAAACATATACTCTCCAATTTTGGAAATCATGGCATCATCGGCACCAAGCCAGGCAAAAACCCATTCATGTATCAGATAGCCACTTATTGTGAAGGCCAGTCCGATTGCCCCTCCAAGCCATAAGCTGCTTTTGAGGACTTTATTGATCTTATCTTCATTACGGGCTCCAATTTTATTAGATAGGACGGCAGCAATGCCCGAGCCTATACCTAACATAAAACTTACAACGAGTAAAACGGGCGTGGTGGTAAAACTGACAGCAGTAAGTGCTTGCGTATCAATCTGGGCGATAAAATAAATATCTACGAGCGTAAAAGAGGTGAGGAGCAGAACCCCCATAAACATGATGCCTGTTTGCCGAAACAAATAGCGGGGAATAGAACCTTCCAGAATCAAGCGCACATACTTCTGTTCCAATTTTCTAATTTTTTTGGCGAGTATTTTCCCTTTTAAAACTCATCTGGCGCATGAACTCCTTTGATTTTTCGGTATTGCTGGCTGGGGTTAGGGGGCTAAGCGACTTATTTTCCAATTATCATTTGTGGCTCTTGTATATAGAATGCGGTCATGCAAACGACTGGGACGGCCCTGCCAAAACTCAATGCGGTCAGGCGTTACTTGATATCCACCCCAATGTGGTGGGAGTGGTACTTCCTGACCGGCAAATTTTTCCGTAAAATCCCTTGCCTTTTTCTCGAGCGCACTGCGGTCGGGAATAGTTTCGCTTTGGGGAGAGGCCCATGCGCCAATCTGACTTTCCCGGGGCCGGCTGTGAAAATATTCAGTGGAATTTTTTATATCCAGTTTAGATACAGAGCCTTCTATACGCACCTGCCGTTCGAGGCCCATCCAGAAAAATGTGAGGGCAACGAATGGGTGCCGGGCCAACTCTTTCCCTTTCCGGCTTTCGTAGTTGGTATAGAAAAGTAAATCGTTTTTTGTAATTCCTTTGAGTAAGACGATACGTGCTGTGGGTCTCCCTTCCGCAGAAACAGTAGAAAGTGTCATGGCATTAGGCTCCGGCAATTGTGCTTTGAGAGCTTCTCCAAACCACTTTTCAAACTGCACAATTGGGTTTTTGTCAACATCTTTCACATCCAGCGAGGCACTGGCATAGTTATTTCGCAAGTCGGCGATGGATTGTAACATAATGCTTTAGAAAGGAATATTATCTCCATCTGAAGAGAGGAGGTCATCATTTTTATTCTGGTCTTTTTCCGAATCGGAAGGAGGATTGGCCTTGCTACCCAGGGTAATAAAATTACCACCGGGAGAATCTGAAGAAAGTGAACTTCCGCCATAGTTTCCTCCGCCGAGGAAGCGGTCGTCTTCCAGATTGGTAAATTTGGTAAACTTCCCGATAAACCGGAGCTTCACCGTATCCAGGCTACCATTCCTGTGTTTGGCAATGATTACTTCACCTGTGCCCTGGGTGGGTTGCCCCATCTCATCCTCATTCAGGTTATAATATTCAGGGCGATAGAGGAACATCACCATGTCAGCATCCTGTTCTATCGAGCCCGATTCACGAAGGTCAGAAAGTTGAGGCCTTTTATCGCCTCCACGGGTTTCTACGGCCCGGCTGAGCTGTGAAAGGGCAATCACAGGAACGTTCAATTCCTTGGCGATGTTTTTCATGGCCCGTGAGATAGATGCAATTTCCTGTTCGCGGTTACCATTATTGCCATGCTTGGAAGAATCACCTGACATCAGTTGTAAATAGTCTACTATGACGAGTTTAATATCGTGATGTGCTTTCAATCTGCGGCATTTGGAACGAAACTCCCGGATAGAAAGTGCCGGTGTATCATCAATATAAATAGGAGCTTCGGTAAGTTTATTGGTTTTATGTACCAGTTGTTCCCACTCGTAGTCGGCCAGGGTCCCTCTCTTTATCTTTTCACTTTCCAGTTCAGCTTCAGCCGAGATGAGCCTGTTTACTAACTGTACTGATGACATTTCCAGTGAAAAAATAGCTACCGGGTGCTCAAAGTCAATGGCAGCATTTCGCATGGCCGAGAGGATGAAGGCCGTATTGTGGGTAACCGTGGCATCTTCTAATAAGAAGAGTCGGTTGCTATCAATTTCAAAGCCATAGTAGTCGTCTTCCTTATCAAACTCGACCTGTATGCCGGTGAGTTGCCAGTCTACTTTATTTTCCCAGGTTTTTGGTTTTTTATGGGCAACTCGCAATGGGATTTTATGGAGGTCGCCATAAATTCTAATGCAGTAATGTTCTGATGCTTTCCCAGTACTTTCGCTTGCTTTTTTACTGATAGAAACACGAAGTCTTAAGGTGTCGCATAAAAATTTTATTTGATGGGTAAGTGCTTCATGCAAAAGAACAATTTCGTACCCGTTTTTTTGTTCCTGGTACTCTCCTTTAGCATCTATCAGTCCGGCCAGCAACTGAAAGCGGTTTTTGGCAGAGTTGATCAAAAATGCCTGCGGAATATGTTTGTTGCCAAGCAGGTTGAGCTCTCGGAGTTTGCTTTGTAATGTCAGGTATTCATGTCTGCCCTGATAGCCTTTGGCAAGGGTGTAGGGTTCGTGTTTACCGGCATAATTATACTCGCTTATTACCACATCTTCATTCAGGGCTTTGCCATATTCTTCAATGGCCTGAATGATTTCCGGAGCTTCTGTCATCACGTGAGGAGAGTTTTCATCTCCATCATCCAGCCACACACCCAGATAGTAGGGATCTACCGGCAGGGGCTTTTCGTCAAAGTCAACCGCTACTTTATATCCTTTAAAATTGGCTTTAAAAGAGTCAGGCTTTTGCAAATAATCTTTAACAGAAATATTGATAACTTCTCCATGCTGGAAACCATCTTGTGCATGGCTACATTTCAGGGAAAGAATGTGGCTCTCATTCACCCGGTAATCCATGCCCATATTTTGGCGTATCCAATACATTTTTTCCCGTCCTCGGGCGGTAGAAATTACTTTCCGGGGCGTAGAATCATCACCCATCAATAATTCGCCGTGTTCAATATCTTCTACTTTTTTCAAAGTGCCGTCATACATCAGCACTTTAGTGCCTTTGCCCAGGCATTTTCCCATACCGGGACGGGCTGCAATGATTACCAGGTCAGATTTTTGCCACCCGGAGGTGAGGCGGTCCAGTGCAGAGAAGCCTGTTGGGATACCGGTAAGCCCGTCTTTGTGGTGTTTTTTGGCTTCCAACTCGGTAATAGCTTCCCGCATCAAAGAACGCATATCTACATAATTCTTGCGGATATTTGACTCTGATACATTGAATATTTTTTGTTCTACCAGGTCCAGCAGGTTAAAGACATCCGTTGTGTCTTCATAGGCTTCTTTTTCAATTTCAGAAGCAATATTGATCAGTTCCCGCTTAATAGACTGTTCAGACACAATGCGGGCATGGTATTCTATGTTAGCAGCTGAGTTGACCCGGTTGGTGAGTTCTGTAATGGCATAAGGGCCGCCTACGAATTCCAGCTTTGCACTTTTCCTGAGCTGCTGGGTAACCGTAAGAATATCGATAGGTTCAGAATTATCGAATAATTCTGTAATAGCTTTATAAATTTCTTTGTGGCTGTCTTTATAAAAGCTTTCGGGGGTAAGTATTTCAATTACGGTGGTGAGTGCATCTTTTTCCAGCATCAGGGCACCTAATACAGCCTCTTCCAATTCGATAGCCTGAGGGGGCAGTTTGCCCAGTGAGGTAGCAGCAGAAGCACCAGCTTTGTTAATAAGCCCGGCAAGGTTCCGGCTTTTCACGGAGTTGCCAGCCAGACGATTGCCTGTGTTGCGCTTACCATTATTTGGTTTTTCTGTACTCATATGTGGCTTTGTACTGCTACCTGCTTGGTTTTTCTAAAGTTACAAAAATACACACCTTCTCCCTAAAGTTTGTTACAAAAATCAGAGTTTGTTTAACTTTATTTCTCTATGTGTGTAATACAAAAAAAGAAGAATGAAAAACCAAAAAAAACTTATGCGAACAACGGTTAAATATAACTGCCACAACATCAGGCAGATAGAAAAAATACCGTCTATATAAAAAACACAAGAATTGTTTATTCAATGTTAGGCTAAAATTGCTTATCAGGCAAATGAAATAAAGATATATATTTTTATTTGAGTAATTATTGACTTTTCAAAAACTCAAAGTTTGCATAAATTTAAAAGTGATAAAATATGTAAAAGTTCGCCTAGTTTTTATATATTAAGGACAGAGGGAAGGCAAGCTTTATTTGTGGCTTATGCTTTTTACCTTATTTTTGAATTTTGATTCTTGAGATGATGTGTTCGTCAAAACCATGTGGTTGGGCGAATAAAGTAATCAACTATATTTACATGCCAAACAATACCTCCAAAATACATTTTATAGCCATTGGTGGCAGTGTGATGCACGCCCTGGCCATTAGTTTAGCACGTCAGGGAAGCATAGTATCGGGTTCTGACGATGTGATTTACGACCCGGCCAAGTCTTCATTAGAAGAACAAGGGCTATTGCCCCCGGAATTTGGGTGGTTTCCTGAAAAAATCACCCCGGAGATGGATGCGATTATCTTAGGGATGCATGCCCGCCCCGATAACCCTGAACTGAAGCGGGCAAAGGAACTGGGCATAAAGGTATATTCTTATCCTGAATATGTTTACCTCCAATGTCAGGATAAGCAGCGAGTGGTGGTGGCCGGAAGCCATGGCAAAACGACGATCACTGCTATGCTTTTGCATGTGCTGTCGTATTGTAAACGGGAATTCGACTATGTAATTGGTGCAAAAGTAGCACAGTTGCCGGGCATGATCAAACTCACTGACGCACCCATTATCATTATTGAAGGGGATGAGTATTTGTCTTCCCCCATTGACAATTCGCCGAAATTCCTGAAGTATCATCACCACATTGGTCTTATTAGTGGCGTGGCGTGGGATCATTACAATGTTTTTCCATCATTAGATGAATATGTAAAGCAGTTTGATGCTTTTGCCGACCTCACGCCCAAGGCAGGCACTTTGGTATATTGTGAAGAAGATGACCTGGCTGCCATTATTGGAAGTAAAGAGCGAAATGATGTAACGCCCATTGCTTACAATGCACATAAGCATAAAGTTAAAAATGGAATTACTTATCTGAAAACCGATGGGGGAGAAGTGCCGGTAAAAGTTTTTGGATACCATAATATGCAAAATATTAATGGTGCACTGGCACTTAGCAAAAGACTGGGTATTTTACCAGCCTCATTTTATGAAGCTATCCAAACCTTTGAAGGTGCCAACAAACGTTTAGAAAGGGTTAGTGCCGGAGAAAACGTAGCTGTTTTTAAGGACTTCGCGCATGCGCCATCCAAACTAAAAGCTACCACCAAAGCAGTAAAAGAACAGTTTCCTGACCGTAAGCTGACCGCTTGTATGGAGTTACATACCTACAGCAGCCTGAATGGTGAATTTATTGACCAGTACAGAGATGCCTTTAAAGCGGCAGATGTGGCGATCGTATATCATAATCCCGCTGTGGCGCGTCAAAAGCATTTGAATCCCCTTACTGATGAACTGATTAAAAAAGCTTTTCACCGGGATGATATAATGGTTTTTACCAACAGCGCCAAGCTGCTGGAGTTTTTACAGGAAAGCACATGGAAAGATGCCAACCTGCTTATGATGAGCTCAGGAACTTTTGATGGGATTGATGTAAATGATCTGGGAAAAAAGATTGTGGCACAAAATACAATGGTTTAGATAGTAATAAGCGATCAAACAAGTAAAATTTTCATGCAATTAAATTTAAAAAATCCGCTGGTTTTTTTTGATCTTGAAACAACGGGTACTAATATCTCTAAAGATCGTATCATAGAGCTGGCTATGGTAAAGCTAATGCCCAACGGAGAACAGCACAAGCATATTGAAAGGGTGCATCCGGAAATGTCCATACCGGCTGAATCCAGCATGATACATGGCATTTATGATGAAGATGTGAAAGATGCCCAGCCCTTTAAGGCGATTGCCAAAAACCTTGC
This sequence comes from Cyclobacteriaceae bacterium, assembly GCA_965230065.1. GTDB lineage: Bacteria > Bacteroidota > Bacteroidia > Cytophagales > Cyclobacteriaceae. The sequence goes on from OZ245942.1 coordinate 4,832,074, forward strand.
CCGCTTTCTGGAAGGGTGCGACCTGGCAGGATTTAATATCATCCGGTTTGATGTGCCTATGTTGGTAGAGGAGTTTTTAAGGGCTGATGTGGATTTTGAAATAAACAACCGAAAGTTAGTAGATGCCCAAAAAATATTTCACCTGATGGAAAAAAGAACGCTGTCAGCCGCGTTGAAATTTTATTGCAACAAAAACCTGGAAGATGCGCATAGTGCTGAAGCGGATACCATCGCTTCTTATGAAGTGCTGAAGGCGCAGGTAGAGCGTTACATGGGTGAACCTGTGGTGGATGCCCAGGGCAAGCAGGTAGGTACGGTTGAAAACAATATGGAAAGTTTGCATAACATCTCTTCTTCCAATATGGTTGATTTGGCTGGCAGGATTGTACGCAATGTAGCAGGGGTAGAGGTGTTTAATTTCGGAAAGCACAAGCAAAAACCCGTTACTGAAGTTTTTCAACGCGAACCGGGCTATTACGACTGGATGATGCGCGGAGACTTTCCCCTGGATACGAAAAGAAGACTGACTGAGATAAAACTTCGAAATTTTAATAATAAGTAGACGGAAGACGGGAGCCCGAAGACCAAAACTTGATACTTTCGGTCTTCCGGCTCCGGTCTGCAATAAGACAACCTTAACCCAAACGTTAAAAAATATTCTCTACCATGGCTAAAACGATCATTATTTCTAACCGCCTTCCCATTAAAATTGCAAAAAATGAAAAGGGTAAGCTTTCTTATCATCCGAGCGCGGGAGGGCTTGCTACCGGCCTTAGCTCAATTTACAAGGAAGGAGACAATATTTGGATTGGGTGGCCAGGCATAGTTACGAATAAAAAACAAGAAAAAGAAGAAATTACGGTTGCCCTTAACAATGAAAGCATGCATCCGGTTTTTCTCACTGAAGATGATATCCATGATTATTACGAAGGTTTTAGCAATGAAACAATATGGCCAAACTTTCATTACTTTAACCAATATGCTATCTATGACCAGGACTTGTGGGAAGCCTACTTACGGGTAAATAAAAAGTTTTGTGATGAGGTATTGAAAAAAGCCGACCCCGAAGACACCATCTGGGTACACGATTATCAGCTGATGCTGGTGCCAGGTATGCTACGCAACCATCTTCCGGATGCCAATATTGGGTTTTTCCTGCATATTCCTTTTCCTTCCTACGAAGTTTTCAGGCTCATGCCCTGGCGTAAAGAAATCCTGGATGGTGTTTTGGGTTCCGACCTTATTGGCTTCCATACTTATGACGATATGCGACACTTTTTGAGTTCGGTGAGCCGCATTATTGGGCTGAGCAATGCGCAGGGGCAGGTGGTTGTTGGCAACCGCAAAGTATTGGTAGACTCCTTCCCTATGGGAATCGATTATGATAAATATGCCGAAGCCGCAGCCTCACCCGAAGCCCTGGAAAAAGAAGTGTATTACCGTATTTCATTGGGAGACCAGAAACTCATGCTTTCTATAGATCGCCTGGATTATTCAAAAGGAATACCCCAGCGGCTGATGGCATTTGACCTTTTCTTCGAGAGACACCCTCAATACAAAGGGAAAGTATCATTGCTGATGGTGGTAGTGCCTTCAAGGGATAATGTGGGTAAATACAAAGAACTAAAAGAAGAAGTAGACCGCCTGGTAGGATATGTGAATGGAAAATACGGCAAAATTAACTGGACTCCGGTTCATTTTTTCTATCGCTCCTTTCCGCTGGAAGAGCTTTCTGCTTTTTATCGCATGGCTGATGTAGCCTTGGTTACCCCCATGCGGGATGGAATGAATTTGGTTTGTAAAGAGTTTATCGCCAGCAAACTCAACAAAAAAGGAGTGTTGATATTAAGTGAAATGTGTGGTGCCTCCAAAGAGTTGTCAGATGCAATCCTTATTAACCCCAATGATATTAACCAAGTTGTGGAGGCAATTTACAATGCGCTTACCATGCCGGAAGAAGAGCAGGTTTTGCATAATACCAATATGCAAAAATCATTAAAACGTTATAATATTACCCATTGGGTAAATTTATTTATGGACAGTTTGGAAAAAGTAAAAGAAATGCAAGAAGATATGAAAACAAGAAAGCTGGATAAAGCTTCATTGAATAAGGTATTGGAGAAGTATCAATCGGCTGAAACACGGTTAATATTCCTCGATTATGATGGAACGCTGACCGGTTTTTTCAATGACCCGCTGGATGCTAAGCCTGACGAAGAATTATTAGACATTATCAAAAACCTAAAAAAGGATGAAAAAAACAGGGTGGCAGTAATCAGTGGCCGGGCACGCAACATCCTTGAGGAGTGGGTTGGACATTTGCAGGTTGATATGATTGCCGAACATGGAGTATGGCTCAAACCTGCTGATGGGGACTGGGAAATGATTTCCAGCTTAACAGATGAGTGGAAAAAGGAAATCCAACCGCTGGTAGAGTTGTATGTTGACCGAACACCAGGCTCATTCATTGAAGAAAAAGATTATTCACTGGTGTGGCATTATCGTAAGGTAGAAACCGGACTGGGTGAATTGAGAACCAGGGAGCTGCTTAGCCAGTTGAAATATATTTCTTCTGATGGTGATTTACAGATTCTGGAAGGGGATAAAGTTGTAGAAATCAAAGACCGGGACATCAATAAGGGGAAAGGTGCTAAAATATGGCTGCAAAGGTTTCCTCATGATTTTGCCCTGGCCGTTGGCGATGATGCTACGGACGAAGATACCTTCAAGGCAATGCCGAAAGATGCTTTTACGATCAAAGTAGGAAGCAGTACTTCAGCAGCAAAATTCAATGTAGACTCCTATAAAGAAGTACGGGAAATATTGAAAGTATTGGGGGGAACAAAAAAACAGTTAGAACCTCAAGAAAAATCCTGATTTCAAAATCAATTGAGTAATTCCTTCGCATTTTGGAAGGCAATGTCGGTGGGGTTATCCCCACCCAGCATTTTAGCGATCTCCAGTACTCGTTCCTCCCGGGTCAGTTTCTTAATTTTGCTTACGGCTTTGGCTGCGCTGCTGTCTTTATATACAAAGTAATGCGCATCTCCCTTGGCTGCTACTTGTGGCAAATGGCTAATTGAAATCACCTGATGGTTTTTTGACATTTCTTTCATCATGTTTACCATCTTGATGGCAATTTCGCCGGATACTCCCGTATCAATTTCGTCGAAAATAATGGTAGGCAGCGAAGTTTTGTCAGCCAGTAGGTATTTGATACAAAACATCAGGCGAGAAAACTCACCCCCGGAGGCTACCCTGCGCAATTCCTGCGGAGCAATTCCTTTATTGGCAGAGAATAAGATACTGATTTCATCAATACCCATGTCTGTAGGTTCTACATTTTTGAGGGCCACATCCATAGATGCATCAGGAATGCCTAAGTTTTTTAGCAAACCGACAATTTCGTTACAAACCTTATTAAAAACGCTTTTTCTGGACGAAGTAAGCGCTTTTGCACTATCCATCATTTGCCCGTATGCAGCTTCACTGTCTTTTTTCAGGGCAAGTAGTTCACTGTCCAGGTTTTGGGCTTTTTCTACTTTTTCTTCCAGTCGCCCCTGTATTTCCAATAACTCTGCATTGCTGCTTACATGATGTTTTTTCTGAAGTTTATTGATGAGGTCAAGCCGCTCCCGTATGGAGTCAGCCTTATCAAAATCTACAACAACTTCATCAGAAGCCAGCTCAGCTTCACTGCAAATATCCCGTAATTCAATCATACAGCTGTCTACTCGCTGGTATATGCCTTCAAATTTAGCAGAGATAGGGGCTATTTTGCCCATTGCCTGTCTGATTTCAGCCAGCATATTATCAACCGATTGGTCGGGGTTGCTCAGCAGCATAATCATGACCCCCAACTGCTCTTTGATATTGCCCGCATTTTCCATCACTTGCAGCTCTTCTTCCAGCAGCGGCTGTTCTTCAGCATCCAGCTTTGCTTTCAGCAATTCTTCCAGTAAGTAGGCATTGTAATCAGCTTCTTGCTGAATACGTGCAGATTCAGCCTCCAAACGCTCATATTCACTGCTGATTTTCCGGTACAACTGATAGTTTTTGCGATAAGTTTGGAGCAACTCCTCATTGTTGGCAAAAACATCGATGATTTGCAATTGAAAAGAATTGTCGCCCAGCAGCAGGCTATCGTGTTGGCTGTGGATGTCTACGAGTTGCCCCCCAATATCCCGCAAAGTTTCCAGTCTTACGGGAGTGTCATTAACAAAAGCCCTTGATTTGCCATTGGGTGCAATTTCGCGCCGTAAAATACAAACAGGGTCATAATCAAGTTCTTTTTGGTCAAAAATTGATTCCAGGCTGAATTTATTAACCGTAAAAACACCTTCTACAATACATTTTTTGTCTTCATTATACAAAGTAGATTTATCGGCACGGTTGCCCAGTAGCAGTCCAATGGCCCCCAGCATGATTGATTTGCCGGCGCCTGTTTCACCTGTAATAATATTTAGCCACTCTGAAGGCTGCATTTCCAGTTCTTCCAGCAGGGCGTAATTTTTGATAACCAGGTTTTTCAACATACTGCAAAGGTAGCAAAACCTAAAATAGTGGTGCAATTAATTCTGGATAATCACACTGTATTTTTCAGTTTGGGTAGGGTCAATAGCTACAAGAGTGTTATAAGCTTCCTGTCTTATTTGCGGGTTGCCCTTCGAGAAAATACTGACTAATTCATTGTGCTTGGCATCCAGGAACGAAATAATAAGAATAGATTGTGGTTGTATTTTCCGTACTTCTTCAATGGCTTTCAGGGCTGAGAGAATATTGACACGACTTTCTTCTTCATTGGTGATGAATGTATCAAGGCCTTGCCGGTGGTATGAATAAAAGCCCTCTCTTACGGGCTGCATTTGCTGATTGATCAGGTTTTCTACCAACCAATACCGATTACGCCTGCGGTTACTGCCAAACTGATCCCATCCTGGGTCTCCGGTGGCTTGTTGTGCATTGTTTACGATCATTTGGGCAATCTCGAAATAGGGTGTACCTCCCATTTCACTGAAAGAGTCGTAATCTAACCCAATAATCAGGTAAGCGTAAAATGCCAGCAAACTGGAAATATTACTGGTAAAGTTATTTTCATTGAACTCAAGTGGCTGCGATTCAACATACTGAAACTGCCAGTTGCGGTCGGCAAAGTTCAATAATATGGACTCATAACTGGTATTAAAAATTGGGCGGGAGGACTGAATTTGTACAGTAGCACTAAAATTACCTACGGAAGGCATTTGGTCAATGGTAATAATCAGGTTACAATTAATTCGTTCCTCCGGTTTAAATGTATCATTTGTCCATTTTCTGTTATTAAGAAACTGTACAAATGATGTTTCCATATCTTGAAAAATACGCGTTTCTGTAGTTTGAACAGTCTGGTAGTTAACAACCACATTGGCATTCAGTTCCTGGCAAATGCCCTGAAAAGCAATAGCCAGCAATGCAAAAAAAATAAAAAGTGATTTACCCATGTAAATTAGTGATAATGGCATCGATAATATCTTGCGCAACATCCTGCTTACTTTTTAACGGAAATTCTTGAATTTGATTGTCAGTACGCCTGATGATTTTTATTTTGTTCGTATCGTGTGCAAAACCTGCACCTTTGTCATTCAAAGAATTAAGTACGATTAAGTCAAGGTTTTTTCCATGTAGTTTTTCTATGGCATTTTTCTCTTCATGCTGTGTTTCTAATGCAAAGCCAACGATCATTTGTGATGACTTTTTGATTTTTCCCAGCGAAGCAGCAATGTCTTTGGTTTTTACCAAATGTAAATTGAATGCATCGGTTGTTTTTTTTATTTTTTGGTCAGCGGGTTTAGCGGGAGAATAATCAGAAACGGCTGCTGACATGATGGCAATATCACATTGCGGAAAATGTTGTATACAGGCTTCGTACATCTGTTGTGCCGAAGTTACAGATAAAATATTTACTCTTTGATGATGAATAGACAGGTTCGTAGGACCGCTAACCAATGTTACTTCAGCACCCATTTCTGCCAATCGTTGGGCAATGGCATAGCCCATTTTGCCGGTAGAGTTATTGGAAATAAAGCGAACGGGGTCAATCGTCTCGTGCGTAGGTCCGGCAGTGATGAGTACTTTTTTACCGACCAGCTTTTGGCTGGTACTAAAGTGCAATTCAATTTGTTGTAAAATATGTTCAGGTTCAGCCATTCGCCCAATCCCTACCAGTCCGCTGGCTAGTTCTCCATGTTCGGCATGAATGATTTGATTGCCATAGCTTTGGAGCGTATTAATATTTTCCTTAGTGGAAGGGTGTTGGTACATATCCAGGTCCATGGCAGGAGCCAGGTATACCGGACATCGTGCCGATAAATAAGTGGCTGTGAGCAGGTCGTTACAAATGCCCCGGGCAAACCTGGCAATAGTATGAGCACTGGCCGGGGCAATTATCATGAGGTCAGCCCATAATCCCAGGTGCACATGGTTATTCCACTCGCCTGTGTTGTCATCTTTAGAAAAATTGCTCAGAACAGGCCGCTTTGATAACGTAGACAAGGTAAGCGGGGTGATGAATGTTTGGGCAGCAGCAGTCATGATTACTTGTACTTCTGCACCTGCTTTCACCAGGCTTCTAACAAGTATAGCAGCTTTATAAGCTGCTATACTTCCACTTACTCCTAGTAATATTTTTTTATGCTGTAGCAATACTATACTGCCAGGTTGATTTAGATATCTTCGTTTTCATCAATACGCCTGAACATTACCTTGTCTTCCAAAAATTCTTCAATAGCAACGACGGTAGGCTTGGGCATACGCTCATAAAATTTAGAAATCTCTATTTGTTCCCTGTTCTCGAATACTTCCTCCAGGTTGTCCACGGTAGAGGCAAATTCGGCCAGCTTTACATTCAATTCTTCTTTTACCTTAACAGCTATTTGCCGGGCTCTTTTGGAAACAACAGCTACAGATTCGTAGAGATTTCCGGTTGGCTCTATCAAAGCGTCAATATTGCGGGTAACAATTGATGGTGAAGGTGTATTTTTCTTAGTCATGTCAATGGATATTTATAAAATTGCTTTAGGCACTTTTTTGTAAAGCTTCTAAACTACGTTCATATATGTTTTCTGCTTCTTTAAGAAACTTGGTATTTGGATACGTATCAATAAAACTTTCATAATATTTGATTGTAGCATAGAAACGCTCTTTTTGCAAGCTTCGGATACTTTGGCTTGCCAATTGGTATTGGGCCTTAATCAGTAAAAATCCGATATCTTCATTCAAATGGGAATCGGGAAAATCGTTTTGAAAGTTTTCAAAAGCAATAATGGCTGCCTTATAATGCTCCAGGTCAAAATACACTTTGGCATTATTAAACGCTTTTATTTCCAGCTTAAGTTGTAACTCATCAATAATTTGCTGTGCACGGTCAATATGTTCACTGTAAGGATATTTATTCATGAACTGCTGCATGGCCTCAATGGCTTCCCGCGTACTTTGCTGGTCCAGGTTAGGGGATGGGGACTCCTGATATAAAGAATAAGCATGCATCAACATGGATTCTTCAGCAAACTCAGAGCGGCTGTACGTTTCATAAAAAGTTTTGAAATAATGGGAGCTGAGAATATACTTTTGCTGATAATAATATGAATAGGCATAACGGAACTGCGCCAGTTCAGCTTCCGGCCTTCCCTTGATGATAGGTAAAATATTTTCTAACAACAGATTGGCCCTGTAGTAATCTTCTTCCTGGTAATACTTCATCGCAGCATCGTACATCAATTGCCAGTCGCCACTCTTTTGTACTTTTCGGAATTCGCTGTTGCATGAACTCACCAGGGTAATGATGGAAAGCAGGCAAGCCCAAAAAAACAATCGGAAATAAATTAAATTTATATTAAACAAGCTCATAAATTTTTGCAAAAATATAAGGATAAAGCTTAAATAGCAACAATAACTCGGACGAAACACTGATTAGCGTGCAATGCTCTGGAAGAAAACGGAAAGTGATGGAAATTATTTCCTGACAATCAGCTTTTTGGTAATTACGCCCTTGCTGTCCAGATATAACGTATAAAAATAAACTCCAACTTGTAAGCCGTCAGTGGGAATTTTTACACTGGATTCAAAGCGGTTCAGGGGAACTTCAGCTACTTTATCACCCAATACATTGTGAAAGACGAGTTTGGCATCTTCAAAAGTATTTTCCATATTGAAATCAATGGTTGCCACATCAGCTACCGGATTAGGATAAGCATTGCTTACACTGATGCCGTTGCCTGTGTACATAATACCATTGGGTGAAACTGAGCGGACTTTATACTGAAAAGTATGCGCGATAGCTTCTCTGGGATTATCAATATCGACAAACAAATACTCAATGCTACTTTCAGATTCATCGAGGCCGGCGGTAAACTGTACTTCCAGGTTTTTAATAGTAGTACCGGGAGGAATAGCAATAATGTCAAGGCCATTGCCTTGTTCGTCCAGGCAGTTGTCATTGTAACATAAGTTAATCTTCTGACTGGAGGCCAGCTGGCTATTGATAATACTGACGGCGAGCCGTACCGTATCATCAGAAATATTCTTTATTTTGAGTGAGTTGCTAACCTTGGATCCAGAGTTGGCAATTATTTCTTCAGGTACCTCAGAAAGAAGTATTTTCTGGGCAAAAGAAGAAATACTGAAAATCAGTATAAATAATATGGTAATATGCCACTTCATTGAATCACAATATAGAAAATATTGTTTAAAGGTACTAGGTTTACAATTAAAAATGCAGCAATAAAAACTGTTTTTTCTTACATATTTTACGATGTAGTAAAATATTACACAAACTAAATTCGTTATTAGCTATTTTTACTTTTTACGTAAATGGGGCTTTAATAGATTTGATTGAAAGAAATTTTTTCAGGGTGAGTGAGCATTTTTCTTCAATAGTATACAATTAGGTACATGCCTGCCCGAAAAAAAACTACAAAATTTTACTGTTTTACTGCTTCCTGGTTGAGGGTTTTACAGGTATTGCTGTGCTTTCAGGTAGGTTTTGTGGTTCGGTTTCTTCCTCTGTCTTTGCAGGTTCTGAAGGGATTTCCAGGTAAAGGACTTCCCGTTTTGAGGGGCGTTCTTCTTTGCGCCAGTTGAAATTGGCGAGTTTCGATTGCTCCTCCGTTATTTCATGTGGGGGAATAAATGAGGCATCGGGTTTGGTATAGGCATCAATTGTCTCGACCATATTGTCATTAAACCGGATTAATAAATCACTGCAAATGATGGTATTCATACCGATGAGGATACTGTCGCCCTGCATGGCGTAATATATGCTTTCTCCATTGCCCGACACTATAATTTTTTCCATCTGCCCCTTCTTATCAAAATACCCGGTCATTTTCCGTCCTTTTACCTGATTAAACTGTTGCAATGTGTCTTGGGATATGACAAAAGAATTCACATTGGCATGCAGGGTGTGTGGACGGCCATTGATGATTTCTACATCTATGCTGTCGGCTTCAATCTGGTTACCCATTGACCATAAAACGGGATCCTGAAAAAAATAGATAATGGAATCAAGCACATGGTAAGCAAGTGAATCAGACCTTCCCTGAAGGTCAGCTTTGTAAATTTTAACATTTTTATAGGCCAGTATCCTTTCATTGGCAGGTATGGAATCTTCTACACTCACCAGCGTATCGGCAGCCATGTACAAGGTATCGTTTTGCATTACTTTTTTCATCAGTGCATTACCGTAAACGCGCGTAGTTCCCTCCGCGCGACGGTGAATGGCATAATTCCCGGTAATAATCACATTATTATCTTTGGAAATCATCTCCACATTGGTGGTGCCTTTATACAGTTGCTCCAACTCATTTGAAAAAAGTTCATCTGCACTGATGATATAAGCTTCTGTCTCGATGGTTCCCAGGTTGAAACTGGATATACCGCCTGCTGTATTGTATTCAATGCCGGCCTCAGCGTTCACTACAGTTCCATCTTTGGTCGTAATTTTAGTAGGCCCTTTGGTATAGGCAAATTTTGTGGCCGTGTTGTATTGTAAAGTATCCGCTTCCATGCGGTAATCAGGGTTGAGCAAAAGTACACTGTCTTTGAAAGAAGCCAGGTGGGAAACCGTGTGATACGAACCCGATTCACTGGTGAGTACATTGGTGGTATCAATGAGTTTACCCCCGTTGTAATAATAAGCCAGGTTGGCGGGCATGTCATAATCCAGAAAATCGGTGTACAAAGTCATGCTCGGGTCTTTGTACACCACATCTTTGCGCATTTCGGCTTTTTTTATGCTGCCGTCATAAATCAGTTCTTTACCTGTAATAGTGATAGAATCCCCCTGTTCTACTTTTACGGTTTTGCCAAAAACTTTGGCGATGTTGGTAGCAGGGTACATGATTACCGAGTCACCATAGATGGTGGTTTTGTCTTGTACCAGCTTAACATCCCCAATCAGCTTTCGGAAAGTATTTCCTTCTGCGTCCCGGCCACCGCCTCCTATATCTGCTTGCTCTACCTTTATTTTTTTTTGTGCCTGTGCATGGACAGAAAAAAGTGAAAGAGAGAAAATTATTAATATAAAAATTCGTACCATATGTAAACAATTTCTAAGCTCAAAATCCTAATCCCTAAACAATTTCAAATAATAAATGACCAAATTTACAAATCATAATAGAAAGGTTTTGGGCTTTGTAAGTTGATATTTAAGATTACGTAGGATTTAGAAATTAGAGTTTAGGGCTTCAACCAATTAACGAAAGATTACAAAATTAGATATTTTTGCACAAAAGATATGCTAGAACAATTTTTACAGTTTATTCAAAAAAAGGAATTGTTCCGTGCTTCTGATGCTTTGCTGCTTGCTGTCAGTGGGGGCATAGATTCGGTGGCAATGGCGCACCTGTTTGCGCAAACCTCTTTCAACTTTGCCATTGCCCATTGCAATTTCGGACTGCGGGGCAAAGCATCAGACGAAGATGAGGCTTTTGTTCGTAATGTAGCAGCAAAATATGAAGTGCCCTGCTTTGTAGAACACTTTACAACCGAAAAGTATGCTGCCGATGAGAAAATATCCATCCAAATGGCAGCCCGGGATTTGAGGTACACCTGGTTTGGACAGTTATTAAAAACAGAAGGATACGCTTATTTGGCAACGGCACATCATCTGGACGATGTGTTGGAAACGATTTTATTGAACCTGACAAAAGGCACGGGCATTTCAGGCTTGCGGGGCATTCCGGTCAAAAACGATAAAATAATCCGTCCGTTACTCTTTGCCGGAAAAGCGGAAATTGCTGCTTATGCTAAAGAAAAAAAGCTAGATTGGTTAGAAGACAGTTCCAACAGTTCTGATAAATATCAGCGAAATCTTATCCGCCATCAGGTAGTGCCCGTATTGCAGAAGATTAATCCCAATTTGTTAAAAGCTATTGAAAGCACAGTAGAAAGGGTAGGAGGAACAGAAAAGGTGGTGGAAGCAGCCGTGCAGGAAGTTCAAAAAGAAGCTTGTTTTACAAAAAACCGTGATTATTATATTGATGTTAATAAATTAATTTCCAAACCCGGTTTCTCTGTTATTCTGGATAAAATACTGGGTTTTTACGGGTTTAATTATGCGCAAACCGAATCTGTTGCTACTAAAGTGGCACAAGGCATTACGCCCGAAATTATTGGTAAGGTTTTCTATTCCCATACCCACCGCCTTGATATTGACAGGGAATATATGATTATCAGTCCGCTGCACCGCAAGCAGTTGGAAACTTCGCAAATTGACGAAACGACGCAAAACTTAGAGGAATTTGACTTCACACTTACATTTGTTAAAAAAGTGGCAGATGGCTTTGCGTTTAGTAAAGACCAAAACCAAGCCGCGTTGGATTTCTACAAGCTTGATTTTCCTCTCACTTTAAGAAAATGGGAGCCGGGCGATTGGTTTATGCCTTTGGGAATGCCCCACAAAAAAAAGTTGAGCGACTTTATGATAGACCGCAAAATTCCCTTAAACTTGAAAGACAAAGTATATGTGTTAACATCTGGTAACGACATTGTGTGGGTAGTGGGCCATCGGGTGGACGAGCGCTACAAAATCACTAAAGAAACCCGGTCAGTATATCTTATAAGTCTGCAAAGGCATGATTAATCCTTTTAAAAAAACATATTCTGAAGAAGAAATTTCTCTTTTTGAGTTTTTGCAAAGCATCAGTTTATTTAAATCATTGAACTATGCAGAACTGTCTGATTTTTTGCCCTACCTTTATTTGAGAAAGTACCAGGAAGATGAGGCGGTTTTCTTCAGAAATGACCCAAGCCATGCCTTGTACCTGGTGAAAGAAGGCATGGTAACACTCAGCCTGGATGTAGACGGGAAGTTTGAAAAGGTGGCTGAAATTACTCCCCGGCGGGCTTTCGGTAATAACTCCCTCATTGAAGGGGCAAGAAGAAATTATAATGCGATTGTTACATCAACTTCTGCCCAACTCTACGTAATTCCCCATGTAAATATTCATGATGTATTTGCAGATCACCCCAAAGTGAAGGCGAAAATGATGACTGCGCTGGCCTCATTGTATGATGATTATACATCGGGCTTGTTCAAAGCTTACCGCTCTTCTATTGGGTTTTTTAAATTAGGACAGGTTCCGATGAACCTTTAGTAATAGAAAGCACAAATTTGCAAGCTCTAAATTCTAAATAATTTCAAAACTCAAAAGTTCAAAACATCAAAATATAGTAAGCCATCTGTATGAGTTTGTTTTGAAATTTGTATTTAATTTATTCGGATTTGTTTAGGATTTAGAATTTAGGATTTTCTGCAAATTCTGACCAAAATAATTATTTAATGCAGTGATAATGAAGGGAAATTATATTTTTGCAATAAATCAACTCTTAATTTTAAACCGTCAAACAATATGAAAGTAACTGTAGTAGGAGCCGGAAATGTAGGCGCTACCTGTGCCGATGTATTAGCGTATCGTGAAATTGCCAATGAAGTAGTGCTGGTAGATATTAAAGAAGGTTTGTCTGAAGGCAAAGCCCTGGATATCTGGCAAAAAGCACCCATCAATGTGTATGACACCAAAACCACCGGGTCTACCAATGATTACAGCAAAACAGCTGGCTCGGAAGTAGTGGTGATTACCTCGGGCCTTCCCCGCAAACCGGGCATGACGCGCGATGACCTCATCGAGACCAATGCTGGCATCGTAAAAACCGTTACCGAAAATGTAATCAAACATTCTCCCGATGCGGTAATCATCGTCGTTTCCAATCCCCTGGACGTGATGACTTACCAGGCGCACCTGACTTCGGGCAAAAGCCGAAATAAAGTGATGGGCATGGCCGGGATATTGGATACCGCCCGCTACCGTGCTTTTTTGGCCGAAGAACTGCAAGTTTCTCCCAAAGACATTCAGGCTGTGCTGATGGGCGGCCATGGCGACACCATGGTGCCTTTGCCCCGTTACACCACAGTAGGTGGCATTCCTGTAACCGAACTGATTGACAAAGACAAGCTAGATGCCATCATTGAACGCACCAAAAAGGGTGGGGGAGAACTGGTAAAACTCATGGGCACTTCCGCCTGGTATGCACCTGGTTCCGCGGCTGCACAAATGGTAGAAGCCATTGTAAAAGACCAGCGCCGTGTTTTCCCTGTTTGCGTGGAGCTGAAAGGTGAGTATGGTATTGATGGCGTATACCTGGGCGTACCCGTAATATTGGGTAAAAATGGTATCGAAAAAGTCATTGAGCTCGAACTGAACGATGACGAAAAGCAATTGCTGGCTACGTCCCGCGACCACGTAAAAGAAGTAATGGAAGTATTGGACAAAATGTCTTAATTTGAGGCACAACAATATCTTTCAAAATTTCAGCGTTGGGCTAGTAAACCTGTAAAGGTCATTAAATACATTTGCCCAATGCTGAAATTCAAATTGAGTGTCGTACTACTTTGGCTGATGACCGTATTTTTTCTTTCGGCCTACAACACTCCTTTTTCTTTCAATTCTGAGGCAGAGCCTTACGAGCTACAAGCCCCCTGGTATTTTCCTGAATACACCGTGCCGGAAGACAATCCTACCACCAAACAAGGCGTGGCATTGGGGCGGATGTTGTTTTATGAAAAAATGCTTTCGGTCAATGATTCCCTTTCATGCGCTACTTGTCACCAGCAAGAGAAAGCTTTTACCGATGGGCGCAAACTGGCTATGGGCGTTACTGGAAAGCCTTTCCACCGCAATGCTATGTCGCTGGCTAATTTGCTTTGGGTAAAACGGTTTAATTGGGACGGGCGGGCCAACAGCCTGGAAGAACAGGCCAAAGAACCGATTTCGCACCCCGAAGAAATGGGGCTTGTCCTGGAAGACGCCGCCCGTAAACTTCAACAAACGGATGTTTATCCCCAAAAATTTGAACAGGCTTTTGGCAGCCCTCAGGTTACAGAAAAAAAAATGCTGAAAGCCCTGGCGCAGTTTGAAAGAACGCTCATTTCTGACAATTCAAAACTGGACGAATACTGGAGGAAAGAGTATGTGCCCACTGAGCAGGAGCAATGGGGCATGGATTTGTTTTATACCCACCCCGAACCTATGATGGGTTTGCGGGGCGGCAACTGCGGTGACTGCCATATTGGCCCACTGGCCGGGGGCGCTTTGGAAGGCTTGGAAGGTTTTCATAACAACGGATTGGATACCGATGAAAATTTAGATAAAGGCTTGCAAAAAGTAACGGGTAAGGAATACGACAAAGGAAAATTCCGCGCGCCTTCTTTGCGCAATATTGCTTTGACAGCCCCCTACATGCACGATGGCCGTTTTGCCACGCTGGAAGAAGTGCTGGAACATTATGATGAACACATTCAAATGAGCCAAACGCTTGACCCACTCATCATTGAAGCCAGCAATGAAGTACCCGTACAGGGAGAACCAGTCAAGCTACACCTCACAGCAGAGGAAAAAGAGGCGATTTTAGCCTTTTTACACATGCTTACCGACAGCACTTTTATCACCGACGAACGTTTTTCTAACCCTTTTAAGTGATGCGAAGATTTCTGCTTTCTTTTTTTCTAACCGTACTTTGTCAAATAATGAGACAAAAACAAAATAAGGAGCGTTTTCACCGGATGAGCAAAGCGAATTCCGGGGTCTCCAATTCCCTGTTCTGTGGCACACAGAACGGCGGTCTTGTGTGCCACAAGCCAAGGATTAGTAGAGATTTTTTAGCCTTACAAAATGCAAACAAAAAACGAGTGTCAGATATAGTAAAGCGGTTCGCCGAACCGCTTTACAGAAATTCGGTTTTTCTACAGGTTTGCCTGACTTTTTTCATGATATTTTCTATCGGCAACGTTTCAGCACAATCCGGTGGAAAAGTAATGATTCGCCTGATACACACCATGCAGGGAGAGCCATTGGCCTTGCAATCAAAAACCTACACAAACGCAGCCGGTAACCAATTTATTTTGGACAGGTTCAAATATTATTTGAGCAACATCAAATTCAGGAATACCCGCAACGGGTCGTTTTACCTGGAACCTGATAGCTACCATTTGGTAAGTGTGGAACAAGACAAGCATGTTTATGAAATCGAACTGGAAAATGTGGAACCCGGCACGTACAATGAGTTTGAATTTGCCATCGGTGTAGATAATGCCAAAAATACATCCACCGATAGGGTAGGGGCACTGGACCCAGCCAACCAAATGGCCTGGAATTGGGATACTGGCTATAAATTTATCTCAATTTCAGGAAAACTTTTGTCTGACAATGATGCAGCACCGAAAGGTTTGGTCATTCACGTAGGTTTTGATGAAAACTACCGCATCGTTCAGAAAACGCTCTCACAGTTAACGTTACCAAATTTAGAAGTAGCAGCAGGAAAAACCACCGTCATTGAAATCAATGTGAAAACAGACCAATTATTCAACCAGCCCAACGTTATTAATTTTACAGAAAACTCGGTAATTATGGCAGGGGAGCCTGCGCAAAAACTAGCCGATAATTATCAGGGAATGTTTGTGGTGGAAAGTGTAGAGTAAAACAGGATTTGTTTTAGCATCAATTTCCATATATTCTTTTTTATTTGTATGAAAAACTTTAGATTAAATAGTAAATATTGGAAAGCATGGAAAATCAAATGTTGACTAAAATAAACAAACTAGCTAAGAAATTATCTGCCAATAAGCAAAGAAAATTGTTAAGGCAAATGCAGCACGATTTACAAGGTCTGGAAATTCAACAAGAGATTGAAGAAACTTCCGTGGAAAAAGGAATTACCATAGGGACTTACAAAAAAAATGAAAAACCTTCCGAGTATGCAGGTATTTGGAAAGGAAAAGAAATTGATGCCAGGGAACTAAGGGAAAAGGCATGGCGAGGAAAGTGATTTTGTGTGATACTGATGTGTTTTTGAGGTTTTTTCATGGCCATAAAAATATTGTACAGGAAATAGATGACATTGGGTATCCTCATTTAGCCATTTCATCGGTTTCAATCGGGGAAATATATTTTGGGATGAGAAAAGGAGAAGTTAGATATACAAAAGAAGCAATTAGGAAGTTTACCAGATATGATGTTACCGTTGAAATATCAAAGAAATTCACATCGCTCATGTTAGCATATCGTAATCAGAGATTGCATGTTGCTGATGCTATGATTGCCTCCATAGCCATTGTTAATAATTCGAAATTGTTTACAATAAACCGTAAGCATTTTGACTATATTGAAGGACTAGATTTATATAATCCCAGGTATCAAATTGCATGAAATTAATATGCGGTTTTTGATTTTATTTTTATGTCTTCTACTTTTAATAGATAGTCATTCCAACCAACTTCCTGTTGCCAAATACCAAACATTATTACTGAAACCCCCACCCAACCTATCAGACACCTTACCTTTTCCTCAAAGAAATCCAATAACTGAAGATGGAATAGCATTAGGAGAAAAGCTATTCTATGACCCAATTTTGTCAAGCAATAATAAAATTTCCTGTGCCACATGCCATCAGCCTTCCCGGGCTTTTACCGATGGTTTGGCTTTATCTGACAGAGGTGTTTCCGGGAAAAAACTGCACAGGAATGTGCCTTCCCTGGTCAATTTGGCCTGGCAAAAAGGCTCTTTCTGGGATGGTGGGGCAAAGGATTTGGAAAGCCTGGTTTTTGCACCGCTCACCCATCCTGATGAAATGGGGCAGGATTTACGGGAATTGGTGCAGGAACTGGACGAACAGGCAACTTATCGTTCCCTATTCAAAAAAGCATTTGGAAAAGACACCATTTACTCAGCCCTGATAGCCCGTGCCCTGGCGCAGTACCAGCGTACCCTCATCTCAGCCAATAGCCGTTATGACCGATTTATCAGAAATGAACCCGGTGCCGGTTTTTCAGAAATAGAATTGAAAGGCATGAAAATATTTGACCAAAAATGCGGGAGTTGCCATCAGTTTGGCAAAGGCGAAAATGATTTTTTTACCGACCATGCCTACCACAACAATGGACTGGATAGCATGTATTCGTCCGATTTTGAAGGTATCTTTCAGGGCAGGTTCAGGATAACCCGTGATTCGGCCGATATGGGAAAATTCAAAACCCCCTCTTTGCGAAATTTGACACGTACAGCTCCTTACATGCACGATGGACGATTTCCTACCCTGGAAGCAGTGCTGGGACACTACGACCATAAAATGATTAATTCTACCACTTTAGATGCTGTTTTTCAAAAGGAAGATGGGAGTGTGGGGATTCCTTTGACGGATGAAGAAAAAGAGGCGATTGTTGCTTTTTTGCATACGTTGACGGATTCTACTTTTGTAAATCCAGACAACCCCAAAACAACAAATTGAAAAGGCAGAACGAATTATACAAGCATACTATGAGTGCAAAAAATAAAAACCAAAAAAGCCTTGACCAGTTTATTGACGAAAAAATTGATAAAAGAGGTACTGAAAAACGGGAACAATTTGAAAATGAGTATGAGACTTTTAAACTTGGTGTGCTTATCCAGCAGGCCAGGGAAGAAAAAGGGCTGACACAGGAACAATTGGCAAAATTGGCAGGAACGAATAAATCTTATATTTCTAAATTAGAAAGAGACCTGAAAGACATCCGCTTCTCTACATTGCAGAGAATTATTAACGAAGGGCTAGGTGGGCACCTAGATATTTCAATACGGTTTGAATAAATTCTATTTTTCAGACAGAATGAGAATTATTGCCAGACAAAAGTTTAGAGATATACGGGTAGCGTCTATATATTCGTTGTGCAGCATTAAAACAGAAAATGGAGAAAAGAATTAATACAGTAGAAAAAGGAGACGATTTTGAAAGTCGATCTCTTGATATTGTTAAGAGATTACTCCATGATTCTCAAATAAGTCACCTTCCAGACCAAGTTAGAATCTACAACCGCAAAGAAAAAGGATATTATTCCGCAATGCGGAAGAAAGACATTTTCTTTGATTTGACCATTGAAGTCTGGCCTCCTGGAGCAGAGAGATACAGCCTTATATATTTTATTGAATGTAAAAATTACGACAAATCTGTACCCGTTGATGACCTTGAAGAATTCCATAAAAAGATCGAACAAGTTAGTGGAGTTCATGCAAAAGGCATCATAATTTCTAATGCACCACTACAAGAAGGAGCCTATAATTATGCTGATTCCGCTGGGATGATGGTTGTTCAAGGAGAAACAAGTGAAGACTATAAGATAGTTCTGCATAAGACTAATAGGGACATTAGTGGAAATAATATACCATTATTGAATAGGGACTTAACAGGTAATGCTCTTGATTCTGGAATTGCCCTTATTGAGCAGATTATTGATGAGAATATCTTAAAATCATTTACTCAAGAAATTTCGGATACCCATGTAAGCTATAACATTAATAGACTATCAAAAAATGACATTCAGAATATAGCAGAGGAGGAGTTAAAAAAAATCGACCCCTTAATATTTACTCGAGGAAAGACCATCAATTCGAATAAATTAAAGAAATATTTACAGGAAGAATTTGAGATAAATATTACCTCGTATGCTAAACCTGTTGATTTATTGGGGTTTTGCGACCTTAGGAATTCACAAATTGGATTGAATCAATCAATTGTTGGAACAAGCAGGGAGCTTTTTATTCTCTCTCATGAATTTGGACACTTCAAATTACATCAGAAGTTAAAAATTGGCCAAATCGCATATGAAAATTTCGAGGACTCTCAATATAATTTCAAAACAAGGAAACATGATTTAGCAAACCCGAAGAATTGGATTGAATGGCAGGCAAATTATTTCGCATCTTCACTGGTTCTTCCTGAAATTCCTTTTCGGGCCAGACTGGTTTGGTGCCAACAAAGACTCCATCTATCAGAAGGTAAAATCTATCTTGATGACCAATACCAAAACCGTAAAGACTTTAGTAAGTTAGTAGAAAAAATGGCGTATCTATTTAGCACTTCTAAGACCAGCATTATTTACAGGCTAAATGAGTTAAAATTGATTAATAACCAATCTCGACTGAAGTCAATTAGTCAAATTTTTGAAGACTACATAGAGGAACTAATGGTTTGAAAATAAAGAAAAATGGGTTTATAAACGCTGCACAACATTCAATATGGGTCCTGGCAGTCCCACAGGGCTGCCAGGACCCATACAGTGGCCGTTAACAGCCCTCCGAAACATCAAAAGAAATCCCAGTCTTCCTGGAAATATCCAGTAAATCATCCACCACAGGCTTTAATAAGGGAATCCCTTTTACTTTTCTTTCAGCCTCAGCTTCCCTTTCCGGGTCGCCGGGAATGAGAACCGCCTGATGGCCAGGGGCAGGTTTGGTTTGGCGGAAGGTACGTATCCATTCGTCAATCTGCTTTTTGAATTCATTTTTATCAATAAACCCTTCTATGTCCATTGCACCAAAAAAATGGCCGATGCCTTTGCCTACAGAGCGGGTGGGCATTTGCTGCCATAAAGTAAACGGAGGCGTAAAAGGTCCCCAGTTGGCCCCACTCAGTACAGCACTGAGAATATCTACCATCGCGCCCAGGCAGTAGCCTTTGTGCCCCCCATGCTCCCGGTCAGAGCCTAAGGGTAATAATGCACCTCCGTTCATGATAGCATCGGCACTTGTAGACATATTTCCTTCTGCATCAATACACCATCCGTCAGGCACTGGTTTTTGCTTTCGTTGTGCTATTTCAACTTTGCCCAAAGCGGCGGTGCTGGTGGCAAAATCTATGACGATGGGTGGTTCTTCCAATCCCGGAAAGGCAATGGCAATAGGATTCGTGCCCAGCATGCGTTCACCTCCCCACAGCGGGGCTACCACTTTGGTGGTGTTGGTCATGGCCCAGCCGATGAGGTCTTTTTTCAGGGCATCCAGTACATAATACCCGGCAATGCCAAAATGATTGGTATTACAAACACTTACCCAGCCCGAACCTACTTTTTCCGCCTTTTCCATCGCGATTTCATTGGCCTTGGGGCCAACCACCAAGCCCAGTCCATTATCACCATCCACAGTAGCCGTACTCGCTTTTTCCCTGACAATTTTTAGGTTTGGTGTGGGGTTGATGCGCCCTCGGGATAGCATTTCGTAGTAGGTGTGCAAACGGGCTACTCCGTGGGAGTCTATACCGCGTAGGTCGCTCAGGGCCAGTACGTACGCTGCCAAATCTGAATCTGCTTCTTTGATGCCAAAGTACATGAAAACTTCTTTGGTGAAGTTTTTCAGGTACTCGCTTGGAAATGTGTATACAGGAAGGTCCGCCATTTTTGACTAAATTGTTGAACAGCCATCCTGGCTGTTTCGGAAAAAGATTTCGGAGGCCGGATTTCCTCATCCGGGCTGGTTGTATCGGGCGTAAAAAACAATATCATATCGGTCAGACCGCTCTTGTGCCTCTGAAAATATCGGTCAGACCGATTCCCTATAGAATTAATTTATGAGGAATGTCCCAAAATGTTGCACACACATTTTCTTCCATCCTACAAATTAATTCAAACGGTGCTTCAGGCGGTCTACACCCACAGCGCCTACGATGATGATACCGATGATGATTTCCTGCACATAATTGGGTACGCCCAGCATATTACACCCATTGCGTAATACGGCCATAATCAAAGCACCAATGATAGAACCCACGGCACTGCCTTCGCCACCATTCAGGGAACCACCCCCAATAACCACGGCAGCGATAATGTCCAGTTCCATGCCCATAGCGGCCGTAGGGTCGCCCACGGTGAGGTTGCTGTATTGCATAATGGAAGATACACCTACGAAAACAGAACCTACGGTGTAAATCAGTATTTTATTCAGGTTTACATTGATACCACAAAGCCGGGCTGTTTCTTCATTAGAACCAATGGCAAAAATATGCCGACCGAAAACTGTATATTTCAGTACCACAGCTAACAAAATGAGCAAAATAATGGTAATCCAAACGCCGGGGCCAAAAATCATCCATTCTGGCTCCGGATCAAGCAACATGAGGTTTTGTAAGGCGTTGGCAGGGGTGCTTACCGTTTGTTCTTCACCAATCCACTTGGCTACGCCCCGGGCAATTTGCATCATGCCCAGGGTTACAATAAACGGAACCAGGTTGAATTTGGCAGTGATGAAACCAACTACCCATCCACTGAGGGCGCAGGCAGCAATGCCACCAAAAGCAGCCATTAACGTGATGAACCCGCTTACTTCCCCATCTATGGGTGCGCCCATGTTAAGGATGGTCGCAATCACCACGGTGCCCAGCGCAATTTGCGAACCCACACTGAGGTCTATCCCGGCAGAAATAATTACGATGGTCATGCCCAGGGCTGCTATGCCCACAATCACGGTTTGGGTGAGAATCGTTTTGATATTATAGAATGAGTAAAATGCCGGAGGGGTAAACAGCATAAATAATACAAAAACGAAAATAAGCCCGATCAATGGGCCGAATTGGAAGAGTGTTTTTTTGAGGTTCATTTCGAATTATGTTAGCTACAAGCCACAAGCTTTTATTTTTTTGATAAGTGGTTAATTAAAACTGCTGAGCATTTTTTGAGTTTCGGTAATTTGTAGAATTATTTCATTGGTTTTTTCTTCCGCGTTCATTTCAAGCATTTGAGTTATCAAAACTAAAGTTTCTAATTCATATGAAGAACCTAAAGTAATTTCCAGAAATCGTGCATAGTCTTTATCGCTTCTCCTGCTACTTCCTTCCGCAATATTTGCGGGAATTGATACGGCAGCCCGGTTCATTTGGCTAATTAATTCAAATTTTTCTTCACCAGGAAGTGACTTTGATAATTGATAAGTTTTAACCACCAGCTTCATACTTTTTGCCAAACCGTCAGTTGTTTAAAATTTTTCATAACGCAAACTCTTCAAAGTTGAAATATTTATGGCTACGCACCAGGTTGCTTGCGGCTTGCGGCTCGTAGCTAATAGCAATAAACTAACCCGAAGTTGCAAACAACATAATATCTTCTTCCTTCCATTCTGCTACTGGTTTGACGGGTGACATTTTTCCGCGCGACATTACGGCGATAGAGTCGCAGATACCCAATAGTTCGGGCAGGTAAGAACTTACCACCACAATGGCTTTTCCCTGGGCAGCCAGCGTATGAATCAATCGGTAAATTTCGGCTTTGCTGCCTACATCAATCCCCCGGGTTGGTTCGTCCAGAAAGAGGATGTCGCTATCGTGGTGGAGCATGCGGGCCAGACAAATTTTTTGCTGATTTCCGCCCGATAATGCACTTGCATTCTGTTCTGTGCTGTGGCATTTGATGTTCAACTTTTTTGCCCATATGTTGGCATTATCCAACTCGCTTTTCAGGTTCAAAATACCTGCTTTGCTATACCGTTTGAGGGCCGAGAAGGTGATGTTGGCAAATATAGGCAGGTTGAGGGCCAGTCCTTCTTCTTTCCGGTCTTCGCTCAACAAATCCAATCCTTTTTTGAGAGAAGTATGCGGATTGAGGTAAGTAGCCTTGAGTTCCGGTTGACCTTTAATTTTGATGGTGCCATTTTCAACTTTTTCCAGTCCAAAAATACTGCGGATGGTTTCTGAACGCCCTGCACCTACGAGTCCGGAAAGTCCTAGAATTTCCCCCTTTCTTAATTTGAAAGAAACATTATTGAGGTAAGCATCTTGCAATCCACTTACTTCCAACATGTCTTCACCAATTTCATGGGGCACATGCGGGTACAGTTCATCCACCGTCCGTCCCACCATGTATTCAATGATTTTGGGAATATCGGTATCTTTCATATCCCCGGTGGCTACGGTTTGGCCGTCACGCAATACAGTAAAGCGGTCGCATAATTCTTTGGCTTCTTCCAGAAAGTGGCTGATATAAATCACCGAGATATTCCTTTCACGGAAGCGGCGGATTACTTCAAAAAGGGCTTTGGTATCCTCTGCAGTAAGGGAAGAAGTAGGCTCATCCATAATTACCAGTTTGGCATTCAGGATGATGGCGCGGGCAATTTCAATCAATTGTTGCTTACCGAGGCTGAGTTCATGTACCAGGGTGTCAGGTGCAATGCCTTCCTGCCCAAGCCAGGCCAGGGCTTCACTTACTTCATGCTTTTTACTTTTTATAAAGCCGAAACGGCTGTCTTCAATGCCCAGCATGATGTTTTCTTCCACTGTTAAATGCAGGGCCAGGTTCAGTTCCTGGTAAATCATGGCAATACCTTGTTGCCGGGCATCCAGGGGCGTTTCGGGCTGGTAAGGCTTTCCTGCAAAAGTCATTTCCCCTTCGTTGGGGAAGTGGGCACCACTCAGTACTTTCATCAGCGTGCTTTTGCCGGCCCCATTTTCACCAATGAGGCCGTGCACTTCGCCTTCATTTACTTCCAGGTCAACGCCTTGCAGGGCTTTTACCGGGCCAAATGATTTGCGGATGTTTTTGAGTTGGAGTAAAGTTTTGGGCATCGGGAGTTTATTGTTTCATGTTTAATGTTTTGAGTTTATTGTTTCATATTTTGGGTTTGAAGTTTTGTAGTCAAACTAAAAACAACAAACTAAAAACCAGAAACTACAAACTGTATTCTCACTCACCGAGCCACTTGTCAAGTTCAGGATTGATAAGGTCATCCACCTCCGGGGCGTCCAGGTTGTCAGGTGTCACCATGGTTACCCCTGTGTCTACCCGCTTTTCTACAGATTCGCCATTAATGACGCTCACGGCCGTTTTTACGCCCAAATAACCCATCTGGAAAGGGTCTTGAACCGCCAGGCCATCCAGTTCCCCACCTTTCATGGCTTTGATGAGGGTTTCACTGCTGTCAAAACCCACAAACTTAACTTGTCCGGATTTTCCGGCGGTTTGCAATGCCCGTAGCATACCGGTGGTGGCCGACTCATTGGGGCAAAAGATGCCCTCCACATCCGGAAAGCGGTTCAACAAATTTTGAGAAGCCTGGAAGCCTTTTTCTATGGTAGCCCCGGCATATTGGTTGTCAGAAATCAATTCTATATCAGGATATTCTTTGATTTTATCCATAAAGCCTGCTTCCCGGTTGGTGGTGCTGGCCGAGCCTTCGCTGTATCGCAACATGATGACTTTTCCTTTTTCACCCAGTACTTCCGCCAGGCGTTCAGCACAAAGTTGTCCGCCTTTGAAATTATCAGTTGAAATAAAGCTGGAATATGTGTCAGCATTCAGATCAGAATCGATAATAATAACCGGAATATCTCGGTTGACGGCAGATTTCACGGGAGGTACCAAACTGCGGTCATCCAGCGGGGCCAGTACGATAGCGCCCACGCCCCGGCTGATGAAGTTTTGCATTACCTGGATTTGCATCTGGCGGTCGTCTTCTTTCTGTGGGCCCTGCCAAATTACTTCCACATCCAGTTCCTGCGCTGCTTTCTCTGCTCCGGCATGAATGCTTTTCCAGAAAAAGTGGGTAGTGCCTTTGGGAATTACGGCAATTTGGGTTTTGCCACTGGCCTCACCTTCTCCGGCACTGCTTCCTGCACCACAACTGAACAGGCCAAGGGCCATGCATCCAATGAGCAATAAGTTTAAGATATTTTTCATTTTAATATTGTGTTTTGATTAATGTTTTATGATTGGTGTTTTTATGTTTGGAGTTTTTAGTGTGAGAAAACAATATTAAACTTATAACTATAAACTAAAAACCGGAAACTATAAACGCTACGTTATTGCCCTATCCAAATGTGTATAACCGCCATCTACAAACCAATGCTGTCCTGTAATATGCGAAGCTTTATCCGAAAGTAAAAATAATACGGCATTGGCAATTTCTTCGGATGTGGTCATCCGTTTCCCCAAAGGTATTTTATCGGTGATTTCTTTCAACCTGGCTTCAGGATCCTCAAAAGTTTGAATCCAGTTTTCGTACAATGGTGTCATCACTTCAGCGGGTATTACGGCATTTACCCGAATTTCATAAGGTAATAATTCGGCAGCCCATTCGCGGGTGAGGCCGAGTTGGGCACTCTTGGCAGCCACATAGCCGGAGGTGTTTCCTTGTCCGGTAATCCCGGTTTTAGAACTGATATTCACAATACTGCCTTTGTTTTTGATAAGAGCAGGTAACGCAAAATGTGCCAGGGCATAGTAATGCGAAAGGTTGTTTTGGAGTGATTCCATAAACTGTGCAGGGGAGCCTTTTTCCAAACCGATGCTGTCATTTTTGCCTGCATTGTTCACCAGCCCATCAATTTGACCGTATTTTTCCAGCGTTTTTTCAATAACAGACTGGCAGTTTTTCTCCTGGCTCAGTTCTGCTTGCAAAAACAGACATTTATGTCCTTGTTTGTTTAACTCATTTGCAATCCTTTCCCCTCGTTCAGCCCCCCGGTTGACAATCACAGGAATGGCACCTTCACCAGCAAGTTCCTGCACAATGGCTTCTCCAATACCACTAGCTCCTCCAGTTACGATGATTACTTTGTCTTTAAGGTTTAAATCCATATTTTTTTCTTAAAACTTTTATTGGCTACTACAGAAGCCTAAAATAGGTTGCCTTTTTTCACAAAGCAAAAAAACATAAAAAAAGATAAAGTTTGAATAGCTGACAAAACAATAAAATAATCAAGAGCCAGACAAGTGAGCTATTATTAAAGACGATATTTTTCGATATAAAAAACTGATTTAGAGGCACAAGATGATTTTTTATAATATTAGGGTAAATACTTGTGTAATACACATAATTGAATTATATTAGCAAAATATTGAATTATACTGCAGCTCCCTATTGTATAATTTTTATTTCACCTCACACACATTCTATTTCTTTAAGTTAAAACATTTTTAACCTATAACCTTAAATCTTATGTGTGAGCAAAACTACCAACTACCGTGGCAGCTACTGCCTGCTTTTCTATTTACCATGTTTTTCGTTGCTCTTTCTACCATTAATGGAAGTGATCTGCGGGCCAACCACCTCAGCCATTTGCCTGATATTGACAAAGAAGCCTATCTTAGATGGGACTACACCCCTGCCCCCCTTTTTCAGGTAGCCGGGGAAGATCCAACATACCCTGTAATCGTTT
The DNA here is from genome assembly GCA_965230065.1 of Cyclobacteriaceae bacterium. Taxonomy (GTDB): domain Bacteria; phylum Bacteroidota; class Bacteroidia; order Cytophagales; family Cyclobacteriaceae. Next base: position 4,858,558 of record OZ245942.1, read on the forward strand.
GGGAAAAAACCATAGGAGGTAGTTCTTTTGATATTCCTCAAAGTGCCCTCCCCACCCCTGACGGGGGATATTTGCTAGTGGGAATGTCCCTTTCGGATGCTTCCGGCGACAAGAGTGAGGACGTCATAGGGGGAAGAACAGATTATAAAGTATTCTCAGATTTTTGGGTTGTAAAAATAGATGCTGAGGGCAATAAGGTATGGGACAAAACCATTGGGGGCGATGGAGACGATTCTCCTCAAAGTGCTCACCCCACGCCAGATGGAGGCTACCTATTGCTGGGCTCTTCTACATCCGGTGCTTTTGGTGATAAAAGTGAAGAGAATAAAAGTGGTACTTCTTTTACGAATGACTTTTGGGTGGTAAAAATTGATAAAAAGGGAAATAAATTATGGGACAAAACCCTGGGGGGAAATAATGAAGATTTTCTAACCGCTGCCATCCCTGCGCATGATGGGGGCTATATATTGGTAGGCTATTCAGGTTCGGATGCATCAGGTGATAAGAGTGAAGACAGGAAAGGAGTAGGGCGTTTCGACTATGACTACTGGGTGGTAAAAATTGATGAAAGTGGCAATAAATTATGGGACAAAACCCTGGGGGGAAGGGGCAAAGACACACCTTATAGCATTATACCCGCGCTTGATGGGGGGTACTTGCTGGCTGGTGGTTCTTTCTCTGATGCCTCAGGCGATAAAAGTAGAAATAGTAAAAACCAGGATGCCTGGGTGGTAAAAATTGATGAAAACGGTAATAAGGTATGGGACAAAACCCTGGGGGTAAAAGGGGATGACAAGTTTACCAGTGTAGTCCCTGCGCTTGATGGGGGTTATTTGCTGGCTGGTAATACTAACCCCAGTACTACCGCCGATAGAAGAGAAAGTGGCTACTGGCTGGTAAAAATGGGTGTAACTGGTAACATAATATGGGAAAAAACCCCGGACGAAAAAAGCTATGATGGTTTGGAGAGTGTAACCCCTACATCAGATGGAGGCTACTTGCTGGCAGGATATTATTTGACCAAAAATAAAGATAATAAAAATAAACGTCATCAGAATGACTTCTGGATTGTGAAAACTGATGTGAGAGGGGACAAAATATGGGACAAAACCCTGGGCGGGGAAGCCGATGATGAATTGCATACTGCAATCCTTACATCAGATGGAGGCTACTTGCTGGCAGGTGGTTCTAAATCCAATGCTTTCGGCGATAAAAGTGAAGTAAGTAAAGGGGGGGATGACTACTGGGTGGTAAAAATCAAAGAACAAAGCACACCGGTGATTGAGAACTTTACCCTGATAGATCCTGAAACAGATTATGAAATACAGGTCCTCAGGGATGGGGATGTGTTTCTTCAATCTGATAAGTTACTCAATATCCGTGCAAGTGCATATCCTGAAATGATAGACCGGGTCGTCTTTGACCTTACGGGGCCCATTACCCACTCACAGGTAGAAAAAGTAGCCCCTTATGCCTTGTTTGGCGATATACAGGGCAACTATGGGGGCAAACCTTTGCCAGCAGGCACGTATACACTCACGGCTACGCCTTATGCTAAAAGTAAAAAAGGTACTGAACTGATGTTATCTTTTCAGGTAGAAGAGGATAACTCAGGTAAGCCTGCCATACTTTGGGACAAAACCATCGGGGGCAATAGAGATGAAGAGGTTAGCAATATTATCCCTGTCTCAGGTGGAGGCTACCTGCTGGCTGGTTCATCAAACTCAGGTATTTCTGGTGATAAAAGTGAAGAGAATAAAAGTGTTCATCCTTATCAACGAAATGACTTCTGGAGCGTAAAAATAGATGAGGATGGCAACAAGCTATGGGACAAAACCATCGGGGGCAATAACGATGATTATCTTCACAGTGCACTCGCTACATCCGATGGAGGGTATTTGTTGGCTGGTTTTTCTGATTCTGATGCCTCAGGTGATAAGAGTGAGAACGGCAAAGGGGGAGATGACTACTGGGTGATAAAAATAGATGAGGATGGCAACAAGCTATGGGACAAAACCATCGGGGGGAATAACGATGATTATCTTCATAGTGTACTCGCTACATCCGATGGAGGGTATTTATTGGCTGGTTTTTCTGATTCTGATGCCTCAGGTGATAAGAGTGAGAACGGCAAAGGGGGAAATGACTATTGGGTGGTAAAAATAGATGCCAATGGCAATAAACTATGGGACAAAACCATCGGGGGGAATAACGATGATTATCTTCATAGTGTACTCGCCACATCTGGAGGGTATTTGTTGGCTGGTTTTTCTGATTCTGATGCCTCAGTTGATAAAAGTGAATTAAGTAAAGGGGGGGATGACTACTGGGTGATAAAAATTGATGAAAATGGCGACAAGCTATGGGATAAAACCATCGGGGGCAATAACAATGATAATCTTTACAGTGCACTCACTACATCTGATGGAGGGTACTTGCTGGCAGGCTCGTCAAGATCCTATGCTTCAGGTGATAAAAGCGAAAATAAAAGAGGTACGGTTGACTATTGGGCCGTAAAACTAGATGCCAATGGCAATAAACTATGGGACAAAACCATTGGGGGATATAACTATGACCTTCTAAATTCTGTGCTCTCTACGCCAGATGAAGGCTACCTTCTGGTGGGGTATTCTACTTCTTATGCCTCAGGTGATAAGAGTGAAAACCTTATTGGTGGCTATTCTGACTATTGGGCCGTAAAACTAGATGCCAATGGCAACAAAATATGGGATAAAAATATTGGGGGGAGGGATGATGACAGATATGTAGTTGCCACTCTTTCCCCCAATGGGAATTACCTGCTGGCAGGTACATCTGAATCTAATTTTTCCGGCGATAAAAGTGAAAATAGTAAAGGGGAATATGACTACTGGGTAATTAAGCTGAAAGAAAATCCTGCATCTATAGTGCCGTCAGTTATGGGACTTACACTGGTAGACGCGAAAAATGATAAGGATATTCAAAACCTGAAAAACGGGGATATAACCCGTAAAGGGGGCAGTTTGAGTATTCGTGCCAATACATCAGGGCAAGTAGACCGTGTCATGCTGGAGCTTCAGGGACCACTGCAATATAAACGGACTGAAGGCGTTGCACCTTTTGCCTTGTTTGGTGATATTCAGGGGGACTATGTTGGCAGGCAGTTGCCGGTTGGCATGTATACTTTAACCGTTACCCCGTTTTCTAAGGATAAAAAGGGCAATGCCATGCAGGTTTCTTTTGAAGTAACTGATGCTGCTGCTATCAGTAGTTTCACGCTCATCAATGCAACACAGGACCAGGCCGTGGGAGAACTTACCCATGGAGATGTCATTGACCTGGCTGATTTTGGCAATCATAAGCTCAATATCAGGGCAAACACCCAACCGGCGGAGGTAGAAAAGGTTATCTTATCGCTGAAGGGGCATATCAACCGCTCCAGGACTGAAGAAGTGGTCCCTTATGCTATATTTGGGGATGCCCCTGCCCCGGATGGATCTCCCAACTATGGTGGATTAAAAATGAGGAGGGGGTCTTATATCCTTACTGCCACACCTTATGCTGATGGCGGTATGGGAGTAAGTTCCACTATCTCTTTTACGGTCATTGACAGCAGACAGGCAGGTTCCCCGCAGGTAAGGATATACCCTGTACCCACACCTGGCAATATCAATATTGTGCATGGTGAGGAAAAACGAGCGGTGGAATTACTATTATTTGATGATAGTGGTAACAAAATGCTCAGCCAGCCGGCAAGTAAACAATCCAAAGAGCAACTGGACCTGAGTGGTTTCAAAAAAGGTGTGTACTATCTCAAGGTTGTGAGCCCGGAAGGTATAAAGATATACAGGGTAGTGAAAGAATAGCAAGTTGCAAATAACTTGATACTTTTATGATAATTTGTGTGGAGGTGATATGGCGTCTTCTTTATGAGAGACGTTTAAATCAGCAGGTCATCCTGTAGGGAGGATGGCCTGTTTTTATTAAGCTTCTGTTTACAACTGAAACACTTTTTCCATCCGGGCCCACTTTTCATGAGGCTGGGCTTCTGGTAGCTTTTCCTGAAATGTACCCATCAGGTCTTCCCATTCCTGGCATTTTGGGTCTAGCGTTAAGTATTTCGGAAAATCTGTATCCGGATTGAAGTCGTCCTGTGTTGTCATGTACATAAACATTCTTCTTCCCAGCAAGAAGATTTTCATATCTGTGATGCCTACCGCTTTTAAGGAACGCACTACCTCCGGCCACACGTTGGCGTGGTACGCTTTATAAGTTTCTATAGCATCTGCATCATCTTTCAGGTTAATGGAAAAAGCGTAATGTTGCATAATGATGAAGTTTTTGTCCCTGGTTAGGAATGTGATAGGGCTACATACTCTTCCACAATGTAGCCCTAGGAAAGTATTATTCGTAAGCTTTTGCCTGCTGGCGGGAAGCACCTAATTTATCGATGCCCAATTCCACCACATCGCCAGGTTTCAGAAACTCAGGAGGATTGAAGCCTAAACCGACCCCGGCAGGCGTTCCGGTAGAGATTACATCCCCTGGGAGGAGAGACATAAACTGGCTAAGGTAACTCACAATGGTGGGTACATTAAAAATCAGGTTTGAGGTGTTACCGTCCTGCTTGGTTTCCCCATTTACCTTTAACCATAGGCGGAGGTTGTGTACATCGGGTACTTCGTCTTTGGTTACTACGGTGGGGCCGAGTGGAGCAAATGTATCACAGCTTTTTCCTTTTACCCACTGTCCAGAGCGTTCCAGTTGAAATGCCCGTTCGCTGTAATCGTTGTGCAGGGTGTAACCTGCCACATAATCCAGGGCCTCATCTTCGCTTACGTAAGAAGCTTTTTTACCAATTACAATGGCAAGTTCTACTTCCCAATCCGTCTTTTCACTGTTTTTAGGAATGATGAGGTCATCGTTGGGGCCAACAATAGAAGAAGTTGCTTTGAAGAAAATAATGGGTTCCAGCGGAATGTCCATCTTGCTTTCTTTGGCGTGGTCAATGTAATTCAGGCCAATGCATACAATTTTACCTGGACGGACAAGTGGTGGGCCCAAGCGTACATCGTCTGCTATTTCAGGAGCGGAAGAACCTTCTTTTGACAACCAAACTGATAAGCGATTGATACCGTCGTTTGTAAAAAATTCTTCGGTATAATCTTCGCCAAAGCCGCTGGCATCAATTTTTTTTCCGTCTTCTAAAAGTAAGCCGGGTTTTTCCTGCCCGGGTTGTCCAAATCGTATGAGTTTCATGTTAGTTTGTGGTTGAAAGTTTTAAGTTTATAGTTTTTTGTTTGGTGTTTTATGTTTCTTGGGGCCGCCGAAGCGGTTTGAAGTTTTTCGTTTTGAGTTTAAATATTTGAAATTAGATATTGTTTAGAATTTATAGTTTGGGGTTTCAAAAAGTTTAGGTATTGAGGTTAACAAACCCTCCATCTATCGGGTAATTGGTGCCGGTGATGAAGCTGGCTTCGTCTGAGCAAAGATAAAGTGCCAAAGTAGCTACTTCACCGGGTTTGCCCATGCGGCCAATGGGTTGGGTTTTTTCCAGGTTTTTAAACATTTCTGCCTCCTGTCCCGGATAATTTTTTTGCAGGTAACCATCAATAAAAGGCGTATGAATGCGGGCGGGTGAGATACAATTGCACCGGATATTATCTGCCAGGTAATCTTTAGCGATGGAGTATGTCATGGTAAGTACAGCACCTTTGCTCATGGAATAGGCAAAGCGGTCGGGAATACCAATCATCGCAGCTACAGAAGCCATATTGAGAATTACTCCACCACTATTTTCTTTCATAAATGGAATACAGGCGTATACACAGTTGTAAACCCCTTTTATGTTAATGTTATAAATTCTATCAATATCTTCTTCGGAAGTTTGGCCTACATTGCCAATATGAGCAACACCAGCGTTATTGATAAGAATATCAATTTTTTCACTTTCATTTTTTATGTTTTGTATGGTGGTGAGTACTTCTTTCTGGGAAGAAACATCACAACGCATGTACCTGGCTTTCCCCCCTTTTTCAGTAATTTCAGCAACAGTGTCTGTGGCGGCATCAATATTCATTTCAAGTATGTAGACCTGGGCACCTTGTTGCCCAAAAAGTAATGAAATGCCTTTTCCAATACCGCTTCCACCCCCGGTGATGATTACTGTTTTGCCTGAAAAATTTAGTAATGACATAGATGTTGTGGTAATTTGATGTAATACGTTAGATAAACCATCAGGTATTTAGCTAAACTTCTGAGGTCCTGAAACCAAAGAGGCTCAAAACTACAAATATTACAAAAAAAAAGGAGCCAATTTGGCTCCTTTTATTCTAAGTCTGCTTATTTTAACCTATGCGGTTACTAAAGCCGACTCTTTAATTGTTTTAACAATACGTGCAGAAACTTTGTAAGGATCGGCATTAGAAGCTGGCCTTCTGTCTTCCAGGTAGCCTTTCCATCCGTTTTCTACTGCGGCGATGGGGATACGAATAGACGATCCTCTATCACTGATACCATAAGAAAACTTGTCTATAGATTGGGTTTCGTGCAATCCGGTGAGCCTGTGATCATTTTCAGAACCATAAACGGCAATATGATCGGCATGTACAGGACGGAAGGCTTCACAAATGCCTTTGAACAACTCTTCACCACCTTCGTTACGCATGGCATCGTTAGAGAAGTTGGTATGCATGCCTGATCCGTTCCAGTCACCTTTGATAGGCTTAGGGTGGAACTCGGCAACTACGCCATATTTTTCGCAAACCCTGAAGAGCAAGTACCTTGAAATCCACAAATCGTCAGAAGCTTTTTTGGCTCCTTTGCCCAGGCATTGGTATTCCCACTGGCCCAGCATTACTTCGGCATTGATACCGGTAATGCTCAGTCCGGCTTCCAGGCAAATATCCAGATGTTCTTCAACAATTTCACGGCCGGTTACATTTCCATGTCCAACCGAGCAATAATACATGCCTTGAGGTCCGGGATAACCCTGGTTCGGAAAGCCCATGGGGCGTCCATTTAAGGTAAGGGTATACTCCTGCTCAAACCCAAACCAGTATTCATCACTGTTATCGTCAATTTTGGAGCGCTCGTTGGTTGTGTGGGGTGTGCCGTCCGGGCTCATCACTTCACACATTACCAACCAGGCATTTTTCCGGCTGGTATCAGGGTAAGTATTTACAGGCTTGAGAACGCAGTCTGATGCGTGACCTTCTGCCTGTTGGGTAGAACTACCATCATACGACCAGTCAGGCACTTTTTCCAATTCGCCCCCAAACGAGTCAAGTTCTACAATTTTGGTTTTACTTCTCAAGTTAGCTTCGGGTTTGTAACCATCGAGCCAGATGTACTCAAGTTTTATCTTTGTCATAGTTGTTAATGATTAGAAATAAAAATTTAGGTGTTTGAAATTTTTTGTTTTTTGTTTCCGGTTGCCTGTTACCAGTTTATAACCCGCAACCCGCTCTACCATTTTGCCTCCGGTTTTTTTTCTTCTTTCCGGGTGATGTTTTCAGGGCGGTATTGCATCATACGTTTAAGTTCTTCTATTTGTGATTGAATGGTGATGGCCACAGTTTCTTTGTGGTGCTCCCAGTCTTTTTGGTGTCCTTTATAATCTTCTTCCAGGGGCTTGTATTTGCCGCTTACGGGCACAAACTTGCCATACCGGTTTCTTTCCAGTGGCTGAAAGGTAAAATCAGAAAAGAAATAACGGTATTTTCCATCTTTGGCTTCCAGCTTAAAATTGTAATGGATGATGCCATCGGCCCGGTTGGTAATCATTTTTTTCAGTACCTCAAAGTTGGCACCTTTCACAAAAAGGGTAGTTAATGAGTCAGATTTGGAAGTTTTGCCTTTTTTCTTGTCAAGCACTTCTTTGATAAAATTTTGTGCATTGCCCAGCAAATCTTCTTTGGTGAATGAGTCAGCTTCCACTACTTCATAAAATACGATGTGCCCGGTTTCATCACGGGGGAGTACATCTTGTGCCTGCAATGCATGAAAGAAAACAAGCATGCAAGAAAACATCATAAATTTGAAAATAAAAGCCTGCATCATCATTTTTTATAAAATTGAAGTAAGAAGGCCATACCATAAGTACGACCTTCTTCTATTTAATACTTTGGATTTGTGGTTATACTAGAAAGCATAAACCACAGCAAAAGTCAGTTGAGAAGCCGCTTTGGTTGACATCATATCGTTATCAAAGAAAATCTCTTCATTGCCATTGTCAAACCTTACTTCAGGAATGAAAGTTAGCGGACCTGAAACCAGGTTTGCCGAAAGGGTAAAAGCATTTACAGTAGATTCTTCGGCAGTACCAAGAACGCTTCCGTCTTTATCTTTGAAACTTTCAAACCTTCCACCTAAAGCAAAGGCATCGCTAAACGCATATTGAGCGTACAATGCTCCACCAGTGAAGCCTCCGTCTCCTTCATCTGCACTATAGTCGGCGGCATTCAGCCCCAGGTAGAAGTCATCAGTAATCTGATAACCGGTAGTCAGGTCAATTTCAGTTCCGGAAGGGGAACCGGTGATGAAGTTTACATATACGTCCCACCCATCAACCGGGGCAACATATAACTGTGCGCCAAAGTCAGACACTCCATTAAAGTCAGTGTATACGTTCCAGTCGTTAAACATACCTACCATTAAAGAAAAGCGGTCGGTAAAAGCATACTCGGCTTTGATACCGGCATTTTGGAAAGGGCCGTTGGTAAACAGGTAAGAAGTTGAATAGTTGAAATTCCCGGTAGGTGAGATGATCTCATACCCTACGAAGGTACCCATATAACCGGCCGTTAATGTCAGTTTATCTGTAAGTGCATAAGAAACATACAGGTTTTGGATATGAATATCCGATTCGGGAAGGGATTGACTGCCACCCCTGGGGCCAAAAGCAATATCTCCTACAAAGCTTGCCTTACCCAACGTTTGCTCCAAAATCAGGTTTACCATACCAATGGAAACTGAATTTTGGTCAGAAGCAAAGCTGGTAGGAATGTTGGAAGTACTCCCTCCTTCTGGGGTGTAATCAGAAAAATCATACTTGTAATAGGCATCTACTGAGCCTGAAATTGTAAGCCCTGATGCTTCCTCCTGGGCGAAAGAGGTGGTAATTGAAAGTGCAAAAATTGCGATGAGTAGAAACTTTATTCTTTTCATAACAGTTAAATTAGGTGATTGATTAATAAACAGTAAATAAAGCTAGGTCCGGAGCCGGGTATTGCCCGGCTTCAGATTTTTTATGCAGCTAAGCTGCAAGTGTCTTAAAAATATATTGGGAGATTCTTGCGAATTCATTTGTGTAATATTCTGTTATTTTCAATAAATAATATATAAGCTTTTATAAGTGATTGATTTAGTAAAATATTATTTGAAAGTTTGAAGTAAAGACAGAAAATTGAATTACGCAAAAAAACTAAGTAAAAACTTTATACTTATATTCTTTGTTTTTTGATTGAATGTTATGGAATAGCGGTCATTTTAAGATATTTTATTATAATATTTTGTTTTTTATCGTAATTTGATAATATAATTTTTAAAATAGCATAAGGTTTTTACCTAAAAACTAAACGGATTGTATTTTTTTCAAGTCAGTATCAGTGGAGCAAAATAATATTATTTTTTATTGAAAAAGTTATATTTATATCATCCTTCCAGTGCATCTAAAAAATATTTGGATTGCATCTTATCCATCAGTTCTTTGGTGCTGGAAACCTTGAATTTTTTCATGATATTAAAGCGGTGCGTTTCAATGGTGCGAATGCTTTTGTTGAGGGTATCCGCAATTTCTTTATTTTTCATTCCCTCAATGATTAACTTTAAAATTTGCTTCTCTCTTTTGGTGAGGGAATAGCTTTTGAACTTTCGGAGTTTTTCAAGACGGTTGTGGTTATCCAGGTATCCGTTGACCAAAACATTGGAAATACTTCCGCTAAAGTATCGGTCACCCGCACCCACAGCATAGATTGCTTTTACCAGTTCGTCTTCAGAAGCATCTTTCAGCAGGTAACCAGCCACTCCGCTTTCTATAGCTTGAAAAATATATTCTTCTTCGTCCAATGAAGTGAGGATGAGTGAAAAGGTTTTTTCCCCCAATTGGCGGGTTACCTCCAGGCCGTTCATGTCAGGTAAATAAAACTCGGTAATTAATATGTCAGGGTGAAGGGCCTTTGCTTTGTCTAAAACTTCTTTGCCCGTTCCAGCCTCCCCAATAATTTGTATATTCCTTGCATCTTTCAGTAAGGCTTTGATGCCTTTTCTTACCAGGGTTTGGTAATCAGCCAGCATTACTTTAATCATATTCCTTTTATTCACTGCAAACAATTTACTGTAACAATCCTCTTATTATTAATTTTATTCCAATGTATTGGTAAATAATAAATTATTATGTTGAATATTTCTCAATTTTAAAAATAAAATGTAAGAGATGCACTATAAAAAGCAAGTAATATTTTTAAATGTTTGCATGTGGGTTCTACAAAATTCTCTAAATTGATTACCCATACCAATGTCTCGAGATGATGCGTATTTACTTTCAACTGATAATTGTTGCCAGTGTGATGGGGTGGGGGCAGTATTTGTTTGGGCAACCCGGCATCGGGTCAGAAACCCCGGAAGAATATTTCCAATTTGGCATGTCATATTTCAAACAAGCAAAGTACGACAGCGCACTTGCTTTGCTGAATGAGGCCAGGCAGTCTTATGCACAGCACGGTGATTTACAAGGACAAATCAGGTGTTTTTTGCAGCAAGCAGGCATATTGGCCGAATTAGGAAAGAAGGCCGGGGCCGAAGCTCATTTGCAGCAGGCAAAAAATATGTATAATGCCCTGCCGGAAGCAATACCCCCCACCGAAGCTGAAATACTGGAAACCACCGCTGATATATATTACCATAAGCAACAATTTGCACAGGCAATAGAAAATTTTGATAAAGCATTAGAAATCAAAATAAAAGTATTGGGTGAAATACATGCAGACATTGCTGACATCTACCGGAAAAAATCCCTGACCGTCTTTGCGGTGAACAATATGCCGGAAGCCTTCCGGCTGGCTGCATTGAATAAAGAAGTGTTGGAACAATTGCCCTCCGTGGATACTACGCTCTGGGCCGATTATTACCTGGCTTTGGGCAGTTTTTACGATCGCACGGGCAAACATGAAGAGGCACAGCAATATTACGGGCAAAGTTTACGGGTCAATTTGCAGGAAAGGGGGGAATTGCACCCACAGACAGCCCGTAGCTACCTGAACCTGAGCAATATTCTGCGTATCAGGGGAAACCCTTTTCAAGCCCGGGACTACGCCGAAAAATCTTTACACATTTTTGGGCAGGTTTACGGGCAAGACCATATCGTAATGGGCGCTGTAAATAACAGCCTGGCCATACTGGATGCCGATTTGGGTGACCAGGCCAAAGCAATAGTATATTATGAAAATGCCCTGCATATTTTTACTGAAAAAATGGGCGCGGAAAGTATGCAGGCTGCTTTTATACTGAATAACCTGGGCGTTGTTTACAGCAATAGCGGTCAGCCTGAAAAAGCTTTGGAAGTTTTAACAGAATCTTTGAAAGTCAGAAAAAAGTATGTGCCGGAAAATAGCATTCCAATGGGCGTAGTGTACCTCAATATGGCGGATGCTTATAAGGAAGCCGGGCGGCTGGAAGAAGCGTTGGCGTATAACCAAAAAGCGGCGAAAATTTTTGATGAAGCGGGATATGCCATAGGTTCAGCCCCCGCGTACCGAGGGATGGCCGAAGTATATTTTGCCCAAAAAAACTTCCGGGAAGCCCTGGGTTATTTCAGAAAATCAGCCCGGATTTATGAAGGGTTTAGCGGAGAAAACTATGTAGACCTGGGGGAAACGTATAATCTTATCGCAAACACATTTAATACACGCAACCAACCTGATTCCGCTTTGGTTTATTACCAGGAAGCCCTGAAGGTGCTTGTGCCCGGTTTTACGCCTGATGATACGCATACACATCCCGTTTCTTTTGAATATGTCAACTCCTGGCAGCATGCCATTACCGCGATGGCGGGCAAGGCACAAACGTTTTTTCAAATTTATGAGGGAGATACGGTTACAAATACCCATTATTTGCAACAAGCTTTTGATACCTACAATGTGGTTGCAGGTCTGATTGACAAGGCCCGTGGTGCATACAGGCAGGATGCTTCCCGGCTTTATTTATCCGGAATCGTCAAACCTGTTTATCAACAAGCCATTGAAGTTGCTTATCATCTGTATCAATTACAGCCCGAAAATAGTTACCTGGAACGAGCATTTACCTTTTCAGAAAAGAGTAAATATGCCCTGCTTTCAGATTTTATGCGCAGGTCTGTGGTGAAAACATCTGCCGGTTTGCCCGATTCTGTTTTGCAACAAGAGGAAACCGTAAACAATGAAGTGGCCTTGCTGGAACAAGCTTTACTGGATGCAAACCAAAAACAAAACAAAGATACCATTCCAGTATTAGAAGCGGCCCTGACCAATGCCAAAAAGAAACACCTTGATTTTCTGGCCCGGCTTGAAGAGGAATATCCTGATTATTTTGCACTGATTTATGATACCAGGGTGGCTTCTGTTAATGATGTACAGCAAAACCTGGTTGATGATGAAGTGCTGTTGGAATATGCACTTACCAACGACGCTATATTCCTGTTTGTAATTACCCCCGGTACAACTGGTTTCCTGCGTTTTCCCAAAGATATTCACCTGGAAAATAAAATTCTTTCCTTACGCTCAGCCATTCAGCAAAAAGATTTTCAGGAATATACACAAACTGCCTACGATTTATATCGGCAATGCGTGCAACAGGCAGAGGGTAAACTTGAATCATTCCAGAAATTAAAAGTGGTACCCGATGGTATGCTGGCATTGCTGCCACTGGAAATATTGATAACAGATGCGCCCTCTTCCAGCTCTGAAGATTATTCGAATTTGTCCTATTTATTAGAAAAATATCAAATCAGCTACAATTACTCGGCTACCGTAGCGTTGGCCGCTCAGCAAAAACAAGCTACCGAAGCAAGCATTGAAGTTTTGGGATTTGCTCCAGATTTTTCTGGTTATCAAAACCCGGGTTTCATAGCGGCATCCTCTGTCCATAAAGACACCATCAGGGGGGCGTTGTTGCCATTGGAGGGGGCAGACATAGAATTGAAAAACCTTTCCGCGTTATTTCATGGCAAATTTTTGTTCAAAAATGAAGCTACGGAAGAAAACTTTAAAAGATTAGCAACCCAAAGCAGGATAATTCACCTGGCTACCCATGCCGTTGCCGATGACGCAGACCCTTTGTATTCCCGCCTTTATTTTACGCAGACCGATACTTCGAAAGAAGATGGGGTTTTGCATACGTATGAACTGTATAATCTGCAACTCAATGCGGCTTTGGTTACCCTGAGTGCCTGCAATACCGGTTTGGGAAAAATACAAAGGGGAGAGGGCATCGTTAGCCTGGCAAGTGGCTTCGCGTATGCCGGCTGCCCCAATATTGTGATGAGCCTGTGGCCTGCTTCAGATAAAGCTACGGCCCGGTTGATGGAGGACTTTTATCAGGGGCTTGCCCAGGGTTTGCCCAAAGACAAAGCATTGCACGAGGCCAAATTGAAATACCTGGCTTCGGCGGACCCACTCTCTGCCAACCCTTACTTATGGGGGAGTTTTGTTTTTGTGGGAGACGCTTCTCCTTTAAAAACGGAGGGCATCCCTGTTCGTGGAGTAGTAGCCATCATGGCGGGGATTATTCTGCTAATTTCTGGGATTGTCTATTTTATCAGGAATAGAAGAAAGGGCTAATACAGAAAACCGAATAGCCACAAAGGAATTTTGTTCTTTAGAAAAAACAGAAATACATAAAAAGTGTTTTTTACAGAAAACATTTTTGCGAATTAAAATTCTGCTAACAACTGTTCCGCTTTATTTTCATAAAACCCTCCTTTATCGGATAGTGTTTGTAAATATGCTTTTGCCCTGTTAATATCTTTCTGTTTTATGGCTGCCAGGGCGGCATACCACAAAGCTTGTTGGTAATATTTATTTTCAGGATTTGTAATTATATTTTCAAAATGAGTGAGCGCAGCTTTGGGCAGATTGCGTTCCAGGGCAGTGAGTCCGGCATAAAAATATACAGCTTCCGTTTGATTGTCAGAAGATAACAAATGCTCAAATGCGGTAGCAGCTTTATCATATTGTCCATCTTCATACCACTGAAAAGCCTGTGTATAAGCATCCGTGTCTTGTTCATTGCGCTCAACAGTAGTTTCCACATTGGGGTAAGGTTGATAATATTGGGCGAATAAATCCTGTGGGGCAGGCCTGAAAAGATAAACCCAAAAAGCAGCAATCATCAACAGTATCACAGAAGCGGCAATGGCAAATTTCCAGTAATTAAGTGGTACAGTTTTTTTTTCGTCCGTAGTCGATTCTCGTCCTTCAAGTGATTGCAAGTAACTTTTCAGCTCCCGTTGTGATTGCTTTTTTATCCCACTCACCAGGCGTTTGTGCCAGTCTACCTGTTGGGCAAATTCCATATCCGTGGCAAGGCGATGCTCAAAATCCTGAAGCGTATTACCTGATAATTCTTCCCGCAGGTATTTGTCTATTAAATCAATATCGTTCTTGTCCCTGTTCATATTTATTTTGCTGCTTTTAGTCCATAGTCCACAGTTCATAGTAAAATTGAAGTACAGAAGACTGTCGACTATGGACTATTGAACTGTGGACTACCAATCATTGACCAAAAAATCTTAATACTTCAACTACCTGTCCAGGTTTTTCAATGCATATGCTTTCAAAGCTTGCAGGCAGCGCACCTTCTGGCTTTTCACCACCTGGCCTGATTTATAGCCCAGTTTGGCCGCTATTTCTTTCATGGTAAGCCCCTGGTAATAAAAATGTTTTAATATGGATTTACAAGGTTCCTTCATCACGGCAAAAGCCTGCGTGATGGCGTCGTGCTTACGCTCATCTTCAATCATTCTTCGCTCTTTTTGTTTTGTGTCTTCGCCTGCATGCCAGGTAGCTTCAGCAATTATCCGGTCCTTGGTTTTTTTTTCTTTATGCAGTTTTTTCAAAAAAATATTCTTTCCGACGGCAAATAAATAAGTAGTGAGTGAGCTGTCTGTTTGCTGCTGAAATTTACCCGATACAATGTTTTCATAAACCGTAATCACGGTATCCTGATACACGTCAATGGCTTCAACATGCCTGCAATAAAAATGTTTTTCGGCCCAGTTGATAAAGGCTGCTTTCCGTTCCAGGTAAAACTTACCGATTGCTTCCTGATTACCCGTTTTTAACGCCTTAATCAGGGAATTATCCGTTTGGGCATGTGGTTTTTCCATTTATCCGAAAAATACCAAAAGGTAAACATTAATGCTAACTTCTTTCATTTTAGCCGGTTTTGGGGTTACACCTACATAATCAGGTTGGACTAATGGTTAGGTTGGATAAAATCCTGATTTTTCGTAAGGCGGCTCACCGAGCCGACCTACATTTAATTAACACCAAATTTCCCTAAAGAAATGTTTACCTCTTTCCATTTTCGGTATAAAAGTCCACCTGCTGCTTTTGTATGTATTGCCTCATTTTAAATACTATGGCTTATGAAAACTTTATCCTGCTTTTTAAAAAATCTGTTCCCATTCGTTTTATTCCTGATTGCTCATACTGGCAACGCCCAGCAGTGGCAATGGGCCGAAGAGTTGTATTTTCCTCCAGCCTATAGCGGCTACCTCGATGCCTGGAACACCATACCATTAGCAATTACTGATGATGGTTTTGGGAATACATTTTTTACAGGTTATCAAACAATGGTGGTTGACGGGCCAACTTACATTGAGAAGAAGTTTTTGGTAATTGCAAAATTTGGGCAGGGCAACCTGCTTTGGAAAAAAATATTGGGCGGCTTGCCCGAAAATAATAATTCTGCAGGCACGGGTATTGTTACAAACCCGGCTGGTAATATTTATATAACCGGATATTTTGAAAACGCCTTGCAACTGGGGCGTTTTCAACTGCAAGGCATCGGAGGAAGGGATATATTTCTGGCAAAATTCACTTCCGACGGCCTTTTGGTTTGGTGGAGAAAAGCAGGTGGCGGTGGGGCTGACGAGGCCAACGGCATTACACTGGATGCACAAGGTAATATTTTTCTTACTGGCTCTATAAGCGGAACGGTAAATTTTGGCGACATCACTTCCTCTTCTTCCACATCAGATTTCTTCCTTGCCAAATATGATGGGAACGGCACACCACTTTGGGTGGAAAGGGCCGATACAGAAAACGGTTGGTCCAAAGGCAGAAAAATCCATACTGACAACAACGGCAATATCAGTGTTTTGGGTGAGTTTGACGAAGATGTTATGCTGGAAAACACTTCCCTCAACGCTAATAGTGAATGGAATGAACATTTTATCGCCAAATTTACGGATGGCGGTAACCTCCTATGGACAGAGCAACTTTGGGGAAGCCAGCCCCTGCAAACGGTAGACATCGCTACCGATGTATCGGGAAATACCTTCGTTACAGGTTCTTTTTATACCAATGTGGTAATTGGCAGCAGTACCCTAAATACCTACAATGGTTATGAGGCTGCCTTCATTGCCAAATTCAGCGCCATTGGCAATGTGTTGTATGCCAGGCAAACAGGGTCACAAAATTCTTTTGTTCATTATAGCAGCCGGAGCATTAGCACCGATGCCGATGGCAATAGCTACATTACCGGTTACCGATTGCCCCAGAATGCTTCTAATGATGATTTATGGGTAAGAAAATATAATGCGGGCGGATGGGTAGTCTGGACAAAAATCAACCAATTTTCGCAGAACGCAGGTGATGCAATGAGTGGTGTAATCCAGGCAGATGGTGATGGTAACGTTTATGTAACTGGAAACCTTTCAGGTAACCCCGTATATCTTGATAACCTGGTGCTTTCCAATTACAATTATCCAAAAAGGGCTTTTGTGGGTAAAATTCCGGGAGATAATTCTATTTTACCTTTTCTAAAATTTTATGAAGCCATTGTCTGTTTCCCCTGTTTTCCATTCGACCCGGTGCTGGATTATGAATACCGCTTCTGGTCAGAAAGGGCAGGTATCAGGGGCGCTACTTACCGCAAAGTGTCTGATCCGGACAACCGGGATGAAATTATCTGGAAAGGCGAACGCCTGGAAATCAAACTGCATGATGAACTGGACAGAGGAGGTTACTATTTTCAGTTGCGGGCCATTGCAGAAGATGGTGCTGTGTCGGATTGGACGGAAGCCCTGGCGTTTTATATAGGTGATAGGAGAACCGCCACTTTGGTGTATCCCAATCCGGTGAAAGACTGGCTTACCATTGAGTACAAGGCATCTGTAATGGAAACAATTCTCATCACATTATTTGACCGTTATGGAAAGTTACTGCTTCAGCAAAAAGCGGCTTTGAAAGAAGGAGAAAATGTTTTGCGACTGGTTATTCCTTCGGTAAAACAAGATGCCAATCCGTTGACATTACAATTACAAAGTAAATTACAGGGAACCTCAGCCTGGCAATTGATCAGAGAGTGAGAAAAAGTATTTCCAAACTGTCCCCCAGATCAATGTTTACCTTTTGGCCCTTTTGGAATAAAATGTAGTAGGCAATTTTCAAATTCGATATTTCCAATCTTAACACTGTTTACCTATGAAAACTTTTATTGGATGCCTGAATGTTGCAATAATGATCAGTTTATTGTTAATAACACATGTAAGTGATGCCCAGCATTGGGAATGGGCCAAAGCAGGACACACTTATCCGCATCGGACAGAAGATGTAACTACTGATGCTTCTGGAAATATTTATTTGGTACACCGCGATTTTGATAATGAAAAAATTGCTGTTTCTAAACTAAACCCTCAGGGTACGGTACTTTGGAATAATGAAATAGGCTGCTGTGCCATCCTTTCTCACGGAATGCGGATTGCCGTTAATAATAATGGAAATGTATTCGTGCTGGGAGAATATGAAGGAAGCATACAGTTTGGGAATATTTCATTGCAAACCAATGCCCCTGGTTCTGATGAACGTTATACTTTTCTTGCCAAATTAAACACCCAAGGCAATGTGCTCTGGGCAAAAAATGCAGCCGGGCCTACCTATGGCTACCTGACCAACCTACAGGAACGCGACGTTGTGGTAGATGCGAATGGGAAAATTTTAATTACGGGTACGGTAAAAGGCAATGCTTATTTTAATAACACCCTGGTAGCGTCCAATTCCAGTTTGCCCAATGCTTTTGTAGCCAAATATAATGCGAACGGCAGTTTATCCTGGGTACAAAGGGCTTCGGGAGGAGGAAGCAATGCCGCAAGCCTGGATACCGACGAACAGGGCAACATATACGCCATAGGTTATTACAATGGGGCAGGGGGTGCACTCCAGTGGGGCAATGTCAGCTTACCCCTTCCTTCGCAGGTTGTGTCATATTTTGTAAAAATAGGCCAAAATGGCAATGTGCAATGGGCAAAAAGAATAGGTGCTAAAGTAGAGGGTATTGCTACCAGTAGTACGGGCAGTTCATACATTACAGGTTATATCACTGGAACGGCCAATATGGGCAATAATATTTTCCTCACCTCTGCCGGAGGGGCTGATATGGTGGTGGCAAGGTACAATGAAAATGGAAATACTTTATGGGCCCGCTCTGGCGGGGGCAGTGCACCTGATTATGGGTATGATATTGATATTGACCAGGATGGTATTTGCTATGTAGTAGGCGGATACCAATCTGCCACTGCTTCATTTGGAACTGCGTTGGCAACCCTGCCATCCGGACTGGACGGTGCCGGGTTTGTAGCCCGCTATCAGCCCAATGGTAGTATCAAATGGGTGGAGACGATTATGCCCAACGACTATACAAAGGCAGAAAGAATAAGTACGACAGCAGATGGCAAAGGTCATATTTTGACAAATAATAAGTATAGTGGCGGAACCCTTCAGTTTGGCGACGATATTACCCTCAACAATGCAGGGGGCAATGACGTAATCGCGAAACTCGACGGACATTTCTTTAAACTGCCCATCATAGAATTTTACGAAGCCTTCATCTGTTTTCCCTGCTTCCCTTTTGATCCGGTACTTGATTATGAATACCGCTTCTGGGCAGAGAGGACAGGCATCAGGGGGGCAACCTATCGCAAGACTTCAGACCTGGATAACCGGGACCATATTTTGCGAAAAGGGGAGCGGCTGGAAGTTAAACTGCACGATGAACTGCCTGAAGGAATCCATTATTTTCAGTTGCGGGCCATCATGAGGGATGGTACTACTTCTGGTTGGACCAAAGCCGTGGCTTTTGAATTAGCAAATAGTAATGCAGCCGCTTTGGTGTATCCCAATCCTGTGAAAGACAGGCTAACCATTGCGTACAGGGCTGATTATCCTGAAACAATCTCCATTAAATTATTTGATCGGTACGGAAGGTTGCTTTTGCAGCAAATTAATAAAGTGCAAGAAGGGAAAAACACTTTTCAACTTACAGTTCCACCAGTAAAACAGGATGCCAATCCGCTGACATTACGGCTACAAAGTAAAATACAGGGGATAAACTCCTGGCAACTCATTCGGGAGTAAATAATACATTTTTAGCTTAAAACCACAAAACCATGAAATATCTTAACCTCTTGAGTACTGTACTTTTTTTGAGCACATTAATGTGTCATCAAATAACCTTCGCGCAAGACTGGGAATGGGCCAATTATATTCCCTGGTCGTTTAATGTGCCCACACGAAATACCCCCGTGTATATAGATGTGTATACCAGGGCAGTAAGCCATGATGGAGCAGGCAATGCTTATGCTACCGGATATATTGACGTAGAAGATGGTGATAACGGGGATGATGCCTCTGTATTTTTTGTTTCAAAATTCAATGCTGCGGGGCAACCCCTTTGGCACAAACAGTATGGCGCACCCTTCGGCCCGGAAGCACATGGGGAAGACATTGTGGCTGATGCCAATGGAAATATCTATGTGATCGGATACTTTTCTGGTACTTTGTCTTTTACCAATTCCCTTACACTGGCAAGCACAGGAGGGTCAAATGATATCTTTATTGCAAAATATAATACTTTTGGCAACGTACTTTGGGCAAAAAATATCGGAAGCAGCAGTGCTGATAAAGGATATGGTATCGCTATTGACAATCAGGGAAACATAGTGGTAACAGGAAATATTTTTGGAGCGATATACTTTGGCAATGGCGTATGGTCTTTTGATTTTTCTCCCAATTCATCTGATTATTTTATAGCCAAACTTGATAACAGTGGCAATGCCCTATGGGTAAGGCGCAGTGCCAGCTCCGAAACCGCTTCGGCCAGGGGCAAGCGAATTAGTGTTGATTACACCGGGCAAATTTGGTCTGTCGGCTCATTCAGGGAGGAAGTTACGCTTGAGAACATTACCCTTACCGCAACGCCAGCCCAATCAGGAAAAGTTTACGATATGTTTGTTGCCAAACATGATGCATCTGGCAATTTACTGTGGGCCAAAAATTTCGGTGGAAGTGAAAGCGAATGGTTTGCAGATATTACCTGCGATCAGCAGGGAAATGCTTATACGACGGGTACATTTTATGGAAACATTGCTCTTGATAATGTTACCTTAACTTCATCATCCCAGGCGGGGTTTATAGCAAAAATAAATAGTGCTGGCAATACTGTTTGGGCTAAAAAAATAGGAGGTAACAGCTATACTGAAGCAGGGGGAGTAGGCGTAGATGCCAGTGATAACTGCTATGTGGCAGGCAGCGTCAACGGAAAGATTTTTGTAAATAAATACATTCCAAATGGTAATTTAGACTGGACAAAGGAAGCAAAAAAACATTATACGAGTAATGGAGGGGAAGTTTTTGCCAATGATATTTCTACCGATAACGATGGCAACTCCTATGTGGCCGGTATGTTTCATGGCGACTTAATTTCTTTTGAAAACTTCAACCTGTCCGGATCACATGGCGATCAACCTGGATATGCTATTCAACAAGGCCTTGTTGCCAAACTATCGGCTACCGATCTTTTCTTCCCACCTGAAATTGATCCCGGCGTTTGGGAAGAATGGCCACTGCCTCCACTGCCCGATCCGGTCAGTCGGCTGAAAGCCTTTCCAAACCCTTCCGATGACATAGTTACCTTGCACTTCCAAAACCCGGGAAGAAATATAGGCTATTTGGGCATTTATAACCAAAGAGGTGTGCGGGTACATTTGCAGGAATTCAGGGGAGACCTTGAGCAACGATTTAGCCTGGGAAGGTTTGGTACAGGGCACTACTATGGGATTGTAATTGCAGGTGAAGAAAAACATATCCAGACGATTATCATTGAATAGTTTTTTAGCCTTCCACTTTTTTGTAAGGCGACTCTCCGAGTCGATTAAAATAAAATCCCCTAAAATGTTATACAACCATTTAATATTTGAGCTATGAGACCTATAAAAAAGTACGTATACTTGGCTTTCCTTTGTAGTATTTTTTGGAGCCAACATACTGTGGCGCAAGACTGGGCCTGGGCCAAATACATTCCCTGGTCGTTGAATATCCCATCCGATGATTTACCTGTATTTCACATTAACATGCAGCCCAGGGGTGTCACCCACGATGCGGCCGGCAATGCCTATATTACCGGATTTATTGAAGTAGTCGATAAGTTGGGTGCCACGAAACAAACTTCTATTTTTTTTGTGGCAAAATACAACGCTTCGGGCAATTTGGTATGGATGAAAAAGTATGGGGAGCCTTATGCGCCACAGGCAAGTGGGAATGATATTATAGCCGACGCTGCCGGAAATTTCTATGTTACCGGCACGTTTTCAGGTACATTGACCCTCAGCAGGGCCGTTTCATTGACAAGTTCAGGCTCTGACGATATTTTTATTATCAAATATAACACCCTGGGCAATGTGGTCTGGGCCAAAAAAGTGGGTGGCAGCCATTGGGATGGGGGCAATAGTATTGCCTTAGGCCCGCAGGGAAATATCCTGATTACCGGCACTGTGAATGGAACCGTTATTTTTGGGCCCAATACAATTTCTGCTGACCCTACCCCCAATTCATCTGATTACTTTATCGCCAAATATGAGGGCAGTACCGGCGACGTAATGTGGGTAAAGCGGGGCAGCAGCAGTGGTAGTTCCAACGCCTGGGGCGATAAGATCAGTGTTGACCCACAAGGACAAATCTGGACATCAGGGCCTTTTGTCGAAATGACGATAGACAATGTTACTATTTCCAATATGGTAGGGGCTTATTTCGTGGCCCGGCATGATGCTACGGGAAATTTGATTTGGATAAAAAACTATCCCGTAAGCGAAGTTGAAGTTGCCGGTGACCACCAGGGCAATGCGTATATTACCGGACATTTTAGCAATAATATTGCTTTGGGAGGCTTTACCCTTACCACACCCTATAACGATACCGATGCTTTCGTGGCTAAAATGGATGACAATGGTAACATTCTCTGGGCCAAAAGTGTAAGCTCAACAGCATATGACGCGGGGTTTTCTCTGGCGGTAGATGCCAGTAACAACTGTTATGTAACCGGGTATTCCGACAAAAATATTTTCGTTAATAAATATACGCCCAACGGGGGGCTGGTTTGGAATTATTATACGCTTACTGATGGAGCAGCGGTAGGTTTGGATATCAGTACAGATGATGATGGCAATTCCTATGTAAGCGGAACGTTAATCGGGGATGTATTGTATTTTGGAAATAATATTACCGTTTCAGGAAACTATCAATCTTCTTTGACCCAAAATATTACACAAGGCGTAGTAGCAAAGCTCTCAGCTACGGACATATTTTTTCCCCCGGAAATTGACCCCGGCGTGTGGGAAGAATGGCCGTTGCCACCCGACCCCGATCCGACGAGCCGCCTGAAAGCGTATCCCAACCCTTCCGATGATATTTTTACCTTGCATTTCGTCAATCCTGTTGAAGAAGTAGGTTATCTCGGCATTTATAATCAAAAAGGAAAGTTGGTTTACCAACAAAGTTTTAAAAGCGACCTGGAGCAACGCATCAGCCTGCGTGAATTTGGCAGAGGGTATTTTTATGCCAGGGTAATAGTAGGAAAAGACGCTTTTTACCAGACTTTGATTGTGCGGTGAAGCTGATAGGTACGCTCAATGTTTACCTTTTTTACATTTCAGTATAAAAAGCAGTATCTTAATGAACTTAACCAAATGATAAATAGCATAACTCCTATGAAAATCCGACCTTCAGTATCTTACTTAGCTTTATTAAAACTTTTCTTAACCCTGGTACTATTTGCTTTCTTACTGCAAAGCTGTGGTGATGAAGAGGGGGGAGGGGATGATGACCCGATGCCAGCCTTGCCAACCATTTCTGCTATTGATCCAACTTCGGGCGCAGAAGGTACAGAAGTAACCATCACCGGAACCAATTTCAGTGCAAATACTGCTGAAAATACAGTGCAGTTTAATGGCACTTCTGCCACAGTAGAATCAGCATCTGAAACACAACTGATAGTAGAAGTGCCTGCCGGGGCTACTACGGGCAATGTGAGTGTTACCGTGGGCAACGAAACGGTGCGGGGTCCTGTTTTTACAGTAATACCCGGAAACCTGTATGATTGTGCCAACAATGAAATTACCGAAAATACCACCTGGGAAGACGTGGAACAGGGCGATGCAGTAGACTATGTAATCCAATGTGCCATTTCAGTAAAAGGGAATGCTTTGCTCACCATTGAGCCGGGTGTTATCATCGCTTTTGAAGGGGAAGAAAGCGGAATATTTACCAGTGAAGGGGGAGGCTTAAAAGCCATTGGCACGGAAACCAATCCGATAGAATTTGTAGGAACTTCTGAAAACAAAGGGGTTTGGAAAGGAGTATATTTTGGCTCTAACCACCCTGAAAACCGCCTGGAACAGGTAACCGTAATGCATGCCGGGCGCACCGCTTCCGCTCAGTCTGACGAAAAGGGGGCGGTTCAGCTCAGCCGGAAAGATGATTCTGAAGGCTCCATCGTAAACTGCACGATTACCAACAATGAAGGGTATGGTATTTTTGTTACTGATGAAAGTATACTTGAAGAATTTTCAGGAAACACAATTACCAACAATGATGGCGCACCAGTTGGCTTATTCTTCAATCAGTTAGGTGCCTTAGATGCAGATTCCGATTATCAAGGCAACGGAAGTGATTACGTGGAAGTCCGCGAAAACGACCTTGAAGATGAAGAAGTAAGCCTTGCATTGCTGAATGTGCCTTATCGTTTTGTGGAAAGTAAAAAATATAATATCAATAATTCCCTGACCATCAGTGCGGGGAATACTTTAGAGTTTGGCAATGGAGCAGGACTGCGGCTGGGGGAGCAGTCATCAGATTGCAGCACAACCACGGGTTCACTAAATGCTACAGGTACGGCAGAAAATCCTATCTCCTTTCGGGGAGTTACAGATGGTGCAGGCACCTGGCTTGGCATTGGCTTCAATTCTTCCAGCCCGAATAACAAACTGATTTATTGTGAAATCTCCGGTGGGGGAAGTGATGAATTGTACAATGCGGCCGACTTCCCGGCCAATATCACCCTGCAATGCGAAAGTAATGTGATAATCCAGCATACCACCATCAGTGAAAGTGGAGGATATGGTATTTATATGCTGGATGAAGATGCAGCACTCAATAATTTTAAGGAAAATACTATGATCAATAATGAACTGGCACCGGTTTATATGCATTTACCCCAGGTAGACCAGTTAGATGCCGCCTCTGCTTATGCCGAAGGAAACGGGCGCGCGTACATTGAAGTACAGGGGGACCCGGTAGTAGATAATGATTTAACCATTGCTAAACTGGAAGTGCCGTACCGTATAGCCGTAGACAGGGTAGGGCGGCCCACGTATGTGGAGAAAAAACTGACCATTCTGCCCGGTGTTACACTGGAATTCGAGACTTCCGCAGGCATTATTTTAGGCAGTCCGGGCGTAGACTGTATTCCTACATCCGGTGTATTAAATGCAGAAGGTACAGCGGAACAGCCCATCATATTCAGAGGGGCTGCAGAAGGGCAGGGTACCTGGGTGGGCCTGGGCATCAATTCAAGTAGTGCGAACAATAAATTAATCTACTGTGAAATTTCAGGTGGAGGTGCTGAAAAAATGTACAATGCCGGAGGAAATGGCAATATTGTGATTCATTGTAAAGGCAAAGCAGAGATTAAAAATAGTACTATTAAAGATAGTGGAGGGTGGGGTATTGATTTTGTGCAAGGAGGAAACACCTTAAAAGATAATGACAACACCTTTGAAAATAATGCTGAGGGTGATGTAGCACCCAATTAGTGTTCTAAGAACATTATGTGAGGGCAAAGAAATTAGGCAGTAGCAGGGGACAGTTATGAAAATCCTGCTCACTGCCTGATGCTACTGCCACTGCTTATATTTCCCGGAATTTAGTATTATTGTAGTATGCCATATTCCATTAAAACTATCTTCCGTGTTGGTTTCGCTTTTCTTTCTGTCAGTTGCTTCCTGCTTGGCTGTTCGTCTCCGCAGCATTACGATCTCATCATCCAAAATGGATTGGTGTATGACGGCTCAGGAGCAACTCCTGTTCAGGCAGATATTGGTGTTCTTCAGGATACCATTGCCAAAGCAGGTGATTTGGGCGAGGCAACAGCCGGTCAAGTGATTGACGCAGAGGGACTGGCTGTAAGCCCTGGCTTTATCAATATGCTGAGTTGGGCTGCATACCCTGTCCTGGAAGATGGGCGCTCGATGAGCGACATCAAACAAGGGGTAACGCTGGAAGTTTTTGGGGAAGGTTCATCTTTAGGCCCGCTGAACCCCCAAATGAAAGAAAATGCTGGGGTTTCCTGGACTACTTTGGGCGAGGCATTGGACAGCCTGGTACAAAAAGGCGTAGCACCTAATATTGCATCTTTTGTAGGAGCTACCACGGTACGCATTCACGAACTTGGCTATGAAGATCGTGCCCCCTCCGAAGAAGAATTACATAAGATGCAGGAACTGGTGCGGCAGGCTATGCGTGAAGGAGCATTGGGTTTGGGTTCCTCCCTGATTTATGCCCCTGCATTTTATGCACAAACAGGTGAATTAATTGCCCTGGCCCAAGCTGCTGCCGAATTTGACGGCATGTATATTTCACACTTGCGCTCCGAAGGCAATGGTCTGCTTACAGCGGTAGATGAGTTATTGACCATAGCCTCTGAAGCAGGAATTGACGCTGAAATTTATCACCTAAAGGCAGCCGGACAACAAAACTGGCCGAAGTTAGATACTGTTTTGACTAAAATTGACTCAGCCAATGAAGCAGGTTTGCAGGTCTCTACCAATATGTACACTTATACAGCAGCTTCTACGGGCCTGGATGCTACCATGCCACCCTGGGTGCAGGAAGGTGGGGAACAGGAATGGGTAAAAAGGTTACAGGAACCCCAAACCCGCCAAAGGGTAATTGACGAAATGCTCTCAAATACCAGTGAATGGGAAAACTTTTTCATGCTCGCCAGTGACCCTTCCAACATTTTAATTGTGGGCGTTTCCCGGGATTCTTTGTTGCATGTAACGGGCAAAACCGTAGCAGAAATTGCCGAGGTATGGCAAACTTCCCCTGTAGAAACCATTGTTGATATGGTGGTCCGCAACGGGGGCGATGCCAGCGTGGTATATTTCCTGATGAGTGAAGAAAATGTAAAAAAACAAATTACTCTTCCTTACATGAGTTTTGGTTCAGATGCCCGCTCAGTAGCCGCAGAAGGGGAGGTGCTTGCATCCAGTACGCACCCGCGCACCTATGGAAACTTTGCCAGGTTATTGGGTAAGTATGTGAGAGATGAGCAGGTCATTTCCCTGGAAGAAGCTATTTATCGCCTTACCAGTTTGTCGGCCCAAAAGCTAAAAATTAAAAAGCGGGGTAAGATTGCTGCGGGCTTTTATGCAGACATTTTGATTTTTGACCCTGAAAAAATTCAGGACAAGGCTACTTTTCAAAATCCACATCAGTATGCAGAAGGGATGGTACATGTATTTGTAAATGGGGAACAGGTTTTGAAAAATGGAGAGCATACTGGGGCATTACCTGGAAAAGTAGTGCGTGGGCCGGGGTATGAAAAGTGAAAAAGCCCAAACAATTTGTCTGAGCTTTTCTTTGGATTAACATTGTCTCATGGTAATATGATAATACTTACGAGGCCGGAGATCGAAAGTTGTTCTTGTTATAAAATTTTTTCTCTTTTTTCACAGGTGGTTGTTAGGCGAACTGGGATGTCAACTGTACTGTAACGACGGGCATTTCTGTCCGTCGAGAGGAAACTAATTACAAATGTTCTTTATAGCTCTTCCACTCTAATATTTTTCCACCTTACCCTGATGCCTCCGCCGTCATGGATTTGTAAGGCAATGGAGCCATTGGCTTTTCCGATTTTTTCGTCTGTCAGGTCAACCATCAGCTCACCATTCAGAAAAGTCATTACCCGGTCGTCTACCACTCTTATTTTCAAGGTGTTCCATTCCCCCATTTTTAAAATACCTTCTTTTTCTTCAGGAATTTGTTCCAGCCACCCTCTGCCATATGATTCATAAATTCCACCAGTATCATGATTGGGAGGGGCAACTTCTACCTGCCATCCACTGATCTTGGTGCCTTCAATGGTTGACCGGAAAAATACGCCACTATTGCCATTGGCTTCCTGTAAAAAGTTTAGGGTAAGCTCAAAATTTCGGTAGTGCTTATCGGTAGCTAAATAGCCATAGGCTTCATCCGGGCCACTTTCGCATATTAATTCCCCATCTTCCACATACCATTTTTCAGTGCCGTAAATGGTCCATCCTTTCAGGTTTTTTCCGTTAAAAATGGGTTTGGGCTTTTGATTCAATAAGTCGCTTGCATGTACGGCCACCGAATTGACCAGTACGAAAAACAAGGTAGCATACAATAATTCAGTAAATTTGGTTTTATGGTTCATGGGTTTAGTTTTTAGTTTGAAGTTTAGGGTTTTTGGTTTTTTAGTTTTTTTTTGAAATATCAAATTTAAACATTTAACATAGAAAATAACGAGCGGATCTCCGCTTCATTGGGTTGCAGGCCATATTCACAAATTTCAAAAGCCTCAGCGAGTTTTACTTTTGCACCTTGCTCTGTTCCATACCATTTTTCTAATGATTTTCTGGTGGCAGGTGAAATTTCTTTGGACCATTGTCTTCTTAAAAACTGAATCCGCCCGGGTTTATCATCAGGCATGTGCCGGGTTTGCTCTATCCAGGGCAGCCACTCATAAAACTGTGATGTGTGTGCATCCAATGCTGCAATTTTTTTATCAAATGATGAACCTATGTCCACGGCAATGTCAGGCTGAAACGGATAGGGTTTCAGAAAATGATCTTGCATGAATAAAAACAGCGGGTTTTTTCCCAGAGGCGGGGTATCCGGACAAACGTTTGGTACTGCTACCAAATAAGCTGCATCTTGCACCGTGAGGCTGGTATAACGATGATCCGGATGGTAATCGTAAGGGCGGTGCGTCATAACAATATCTGCTTTCCATTCCCGAATCATGCGGATGACCTGATGCCGCAGGGAAAGGGTGGGCAAAAGTTCAGTATCATGATGATCCAGGGTATGATATTCAGCGATGCCCAGTCGCCTTCCAGCTTCTTCTGCTTCGGCGCGCCTCCGTTTTGCCAAAGCTCCGCCACCCTCAGTTTGGTGGCCGGCATCCCCGCTGGTGAGCGATACAAATTTTACGGCATGTCCCATTTTGGCAAATAAAGCCGCTGTACCTCCTGCATACACATCGGCATCATCAGGATGCGCGCCAATCACAATGATATTTAAGCTATTTTTTTCCACAATGATAATTACGATTGATAAGACGAAAATACAATCAATTCTGGTAGTTTTGCCAATATTTTAATTTTTCTATAAAAAAGCTAGATTTGTATTAAGTAAAGAACGCCCATGACCCAAGAAGAGGCCAAAACACAGATAGCCGAACTTACCGAAAAAATTAATTACTATAATCACAAGTATTATCAGGAGAGCGTATCTGAAATCTCTGACTACGAGTTTGATATGCTGCTCGAAAAATTAATTACCCTGGAAAATGAGTTTCCACAATTCAGGGCAGACGATTCCCCTTCCCAACGTGTAGGCGGCACCATCACCAAAGAATTT
This sequence comes from Cyclobacteriaceae bacterium, assembly GCA_965230065.1. Classification (GTDB taxonomy): domain Bacteria; phylum Bacteroidota; class Bacteroidia; order Cytophagales; family Cyclobacteriaceae. The sequence goes on from OZ245942.1 coordinate 4,887,732, forward strand.
GAAACTGTATACCATCGGTACCCCATGCTTTCGCTTAGTAATACCTATTCGGAAGAAGAATTGGCCGAGTTTGATAAAAGGGTAGATAAAGGTTTGGGTGGTCAGCCTTACGAGTATTTCTGCGAACAAAAATTTGACGGCGTTGCCATAAGCCTTACCTACGAAAATGGGGTACTCAAACAAGCTGTTACCCGGGGCGATGGTGTCCGGGGCGATAACATTACAGCCAATGCCAAAACCATCCGCACCATTCCATTAAGGATTAAGGGGGATGGTATTCCTGAAATTTTTGAAGTACGGGGCGAGGTTTTCCTTCCGCTTTCTTCATTCAATCGGCTGAATGAAGAAAAACAGAAAGCCGGAGAGCCACTGCTGGCCAATCCACGCAATGCGGCCTCCGGTACGCTGAAAATGCAAGATTCCTCAGTGGTAGCAAAACGCAATCTGGATTGTTATATCTATTCGCTGATTGGTGAAAATATTCCCGTAAGCAAACACGAAGAAGCCATTCATTTACTGGAAAAATGGGAATTTAACGTATCGCCTACCTACCAAAAGTGTAAGACAGTTGATGAAATATTCCGCTACATCAACGAGTGGGAGGAAAAGCGTTTGACTTTGCCTTTGGGCACCGACGGCGTGGTTATCAAAATAAACAGTTTTCATCAGCAGGAAGAACTGGGCTATACGGCCAAAAGCCCCCGCTGGGCCATTGCCTACAAATACAAAGCGCAAAACGCGGCCACTACGTTGGAAGATGTAAGCTTTCAGGTAGGCCGGACCGGGGCCATCACACCGGTTGCACACCTCAAGCCTGTACTGCTTGCAGGTACGGTTGTGAAGCGGGCATCTTTGCACAATGCCAATGAAATTGAACGCCTGGACTTGCACATGGGCGATACCGTTTTTGTAGAAAAAGGCGGGGATATTATTCCCAAAGTAACCGGGGTAGACGAAAACAAAAGAAAGTCCGGAAGTAAACCCATTGAATTCATCACCCACTGCCCGGAATGCGGGACACAATTGGTAAGAAATGAAGGGGAAGTCCAGCATTTTTGCCCCAATGTGAAAGGATGTCCTCCTCAGATAAAAGGGCGAATAGAGCATTTCATCCAGCGCAGGGCCATGAATATTGACAGCCTGGGAAAAGAAACCATCAGCCTTTTGTTTGAAAAAGGATTGGTAAAAACCCCTGCTGACCTGTACAAACTCACTTTTGATGATATTTACCAGTTGGAAGGTTTTAAAGAGCAGTCTACCCAAAACCTCCTCAACGGAATAGCAGCTTCTAAACAGATCCCTCTCGAAAATGTTTTATTTGCATTGGGCATTCGCTACGTGGGCCGCACAGTAGCCGAAAAGCTGGCACAGCACTTCAAAAACATCAGTCGCCTGGCTGAAGCTTCTTTTGAAGAACTGATAGAAGTGCCTGAAATTGGCGAAAGAATTGCCCAAAGTGTAGTCGCTGTTTTTCAGGATGAAACCTTTCGTCAGATGATTGACGAACTGAAAAAGTCGGGCTTACAATTTGAAATTCATGAAGAAGTAAAGGAAAGTAGTACATTAGCTGGGAAATCTTTTGTAATTTCGGGTGTTTTTACTTCCTTCAGCCGTGATGAACTGAAAGATAAAATAAAAGCCAACGGCGGAAAAGTACTTTCTGGGGTTTCGGGTAACCTGGACTACCTGCTGGCTGGTGATAATATGGGGCCAGCCAAACGGCAAAAGGCAGAGAAATTAGGTGTAGTGATAATATCTGAAGAGGATTTTAAGGAAATGATTCATTTGTAATAGGCAAATACTGCATGTTAGTAATTACTAAAAAAATAATCAGTTACCGCTTGCCATCTATTATCAAGAAAGGCAGCATAGAAAGGACAAACGTCGTTGACTATAACGAAGCCCATGAGATTGGAGTGCTGGCTACTTTGCATAACTATGAGAAACAGCAGGTTATCCGAAGTTTTATTGAGCAACTTCAGGCTGACGATAAAAAAGTGAAAGTGCTTTGCTACGATACCCGCAAAGAAAAAACCAAAATTTTCGGATTTGATACATTCACCAAACGAGACATTTCCTTTGGGGGTAAATTTTCCAACAGTGATGTAATTGATTTCATAGGGATGAAATTTGACTTTTTATTCCATATTGATTTTGAATCGGATGTTATCATGAATAAAATCCTGGCCCTCAGTCAGGCCCATTGTCGCATTGGGCGCTATAACGAAGACCAAACTCCCTTTTATGAATTAATGATTGATGCAAAAAACGTGGATGAACTCTATGATGAAATGTACCGCTACACCAAAATACTGAAAGGCCATTAAGCTTTTTGCTAAAACTTGAACTTTCAACCACTGGGAAGATGGTTTGTCGCAGTGGATATTGAAGCACACCACCACAAAAGCCTTGTCAAAATTTTTATGAAAATAAAGGTTAACCCCTATGAAAATGGTGGTTTTCCTCTATTGGAGTACCGGAGGGCAACAATTACATTTGTTTAAACCCTTACTTCTGCACTTCAAACTTTTATAGCCATGAAATTTTTTTCGCTCTTTGTGCTGCTCATCCCCCTGTTACATACTGCCTGTTCTAACACTACCTCCCCTGACAAACTGATTGGAACCTGGCAAATTGCTCAAAACCAACAAATCAAAGGTGTTTTTAAAGCCAATAATACCTATCAACTCGATATGGATGGTGATGGGAATACCGAAATTGAAGGTGTATATTCCATCCACGGCAGCCGTGTTGCCATGAGCGATTTAAAAGGAAAATCTGCTTGTGATAGCGAACTGATTGGCATTTACAGGTTCGAAATAACCGATGATACCCTCACTTTTACGCCCATTGCAGAGGGTTGTGATGAACGCAAAAGCAATACAAGCTTAAGGTGGGTAAAGTTACCCGGCAGAATGACAGCGATGGAGTAGAATTTGCAACTTTTTTTAGATGGCTGAGGTTTTTATATTCGGGTACAGTTGATTTAATTAAGTGTTGCATCATTATGAAAATAACATTAGACATCAAGGACGATAAAGCAATTGCCTTTCTCAACTTTATCAAAAGTCTGGATTTTATTCAGGTTCATACACAGGAAGACTACGAGGAGCCTACCAAAGAAGAAATTCTGGAAAGTATCAAGCAAGGAATGAGTGAAGTGCAACTGCATCAGGAAGGTAAAATAAAGCTGCAATCTGCCAGGGGTTTTCTCGATGAAATTTGATGTATTAACCACTTCCGAATTTAAGAAGTCTTCAAAAAGACTTATCAAGAAATACAAATCCCTCAAAAATGAAATACTTGATTTGATTCCTTCTTTAGAAGAAAATCCCACCCAAGGAACATCTATTGTTGGCGATTGCTATAAAATACGAATAGCAATTAAATCTAAAAGAAGAGGAAATCTGGAGGAGCAAGGATAATTACTTGTGTGAAAGTAATAGACCGCAACGTTTTTTTGCTGACGATTTTTGATAAATCGGAAAAAAACAATATTACTGATGCAGATCTGAAAACTTTGATGAAACAAATTCCTGAATAGAAAGAATATTTGATAAACTCAAATAAATCTTAAGGACATTGAAAATCTTTGGGAATATCATCAGCACTAAAAGTATAGTGTGATTCAATAATTTTATACTTGGTATGATCTGATTTGCACATTATACAATGCCATGAATCCCATCCACCAGCCATGTCAATGTCAAGTGGAGGCATTCTTCCATCTTTTCCAAGTTGCAAAATCAAGTCTCTTTCCATAAGTTCCTTTTTTAATTCTTCACTTGCTGTCTTTTCGTCTGAATAGTATAATGCTACATTGTCAAACGCACCAACTTCAAAGTACTTATACCTAAATGGCATCTGCCGAATTTCAAGTGGTCTACTGGAAATATATATTGAGAATATTAGCAAAGAATCATATGTGGGAAGATTCTTTAAATCAACCTTAAAGTAAATATTACGATCAGCATCATTAAGGCTCCGATAGTTGATCACATACTCCTTTACAATTGCGTCTACTGAGGCAATAGGACTATCATCTGAATCACTATTGTCTTTTTTAATGTTGCATGAAAAGCAGCATAATAAAAAAAAACAAAGGATATTATTCGTTATTTTACCCATAGGGTATAAAAGAGATTGTCATACATTTTACTTCCGGAAGGTACTCACCCTTTCATTTCATGCACCTCATCCGGCTCAGAGGTTTTGTAATAATGATAAACCCGCAAAACAATGGCCATGGCGATGGCTACTTCGGATGCTGCCACCACAATTACAAACAAAGAAAATACCTGTCCTTGTAAAAGCTGAGGATCGTAACGGCTGAAGGCAATCAGGTTGATATTGGCCGCGTTCAGGATGAGTTCTATCCCAATCAGGATGACGATCGCGTTTTTTTTGGTAATAACGATGGTGAGGCCCACGCACAGCAAAAACGCACTTAAAATCAGGTAATGCTCCAAAGGAATCATTCGGAATGGTTAATTTTTCCAACTAAAAACACAACACCATAAACTTTAAACATCTGACTCAGTCAAAATATCCAAACTTAAAAGTTAACACTCCAGCCAATCCTGACAGGTTGGCGTTTGATATGCCTGGTGTTTCAGCCCCTGTTACTACCCTCAGACTGGCACCGGCCCCAATCCTGAAAAAGTCGGTAATGTTCATTTCTACATTGGCCGCCGGTTCAAATATAAAAAAGCCACTCTTTCCGTATCTTTTCTTATTGTTTGCGGTTTGTGCCACAGTGCCACCTCCGATGAGGGTATTGAAAGTGTAATGAAAAAGCTTGTCTGAATTTAAGGTGTATTCTGCCACAAACCCACCGTAACTTACTGCATAATGAAGGTTCGCATCTACAGGCGCGCCAGTAGCTATGTCATTTTCATCAACTTCAATGCCTTCACCCAAAAGGCCATAAATACCGGCACCAAGCATAAATTTCTTGTTAACAAACCAACCGCCATAACCACCCAGAAAGGTCGCGAAATTTCTTCCAATACTTGAGAATTTGACAACTGGTCCACCATAACCACCCGAATGGATAACAGCGAATTTTTTGGTCAGGGTTTCCTGTCCGCTTTCAGGGATTTGTTGTTGTGCAAGAACGATGGTAGCATTAAAAAAACAAAAAGCAAATACAAAAGTTTGCCAACTGCGGTAGTACATGGTTAATTATTTGTTACGAGAAAATGTTGTCTTCCAGTGGTTCTGAACAGTGATGTTCAAAAGTAATCATTTTATATAATAATCTCCATCATAAGCACAAGCATATGTGTTTCCTGGAAATTGCTGACTGGAAAAATACTAAGCATTAAGAATGATGCGGAAGGTGGTTCCTACATTGATTTCCGAGCTTTTTACAAATAATTTCCCTTTGTGGTAATGCTCGATGATGCGCTGTGCCAGCGAAAGGCCCAGGCCCCAGCCCCGTCGCTTGGTGGTATACCCCGGCGTAAAAACCTGATTGATTTTTGATTTGGGTATGCCTTTGCCCGTATCTGTAATGTCCACCCATATCTTATCGTCCCCGCTTTTTTGCAGGCTGATGATAAGTGTACCCCTGCCACTCATGGCATCAATGGCATTTTTGCTGATATTTTCAATTACCCAGTCAAATAGTGGTTTGTTGATACGGGCTTGCAGGCATTCAGCCTCGGCTTTTAATTGGATATTGACTTTTGAGGAGATGCGGTTTTGTAAATATGCAATCGTCTCGGCAATTACTCCATATAGGTTTTCCTCTTTGAGGGTAGGAAGAGAGCCAATGCTGGAAAACCGGGAAGTAATCATTTCCAGGCGGTGGATATCCTTCTCCAGTTCGGTGATGATATGGCCTTCATATTTTTCAGGTTCGGTTTTAAAATACTCAATCCAGGCCATGAGCGACGACAGGGGGGTGCCCAACTGGTGGGCGGTTTCTTTGGCCATTCCCGCCCACACCCGGTTTTGTTCGGCCGTTTTAGAATAACTAAAAATTACATAAGCGAGGATGGCAAATCCGGCGATAACGGACAATTGCACATAAGGATAATATTTGAGTTGTGTGAGTAAGTATGAATTTTTGTAATACACGTACTGTGACTCATAAACTTCACCATTGGGCAGCCTGAGTTCGATAAGAATCGGGTTATGCTCTTCGCGCATGGTAGCCAGCACGGGGGCAGCCAGCCTGTTTTTTTCTTCCTGACTTAATGAGTCTGGAATGGCTACTTCCAGATTTCTGCTAAACATATAGTCGTTATTGCTATTGACCAGAATGGAAGGAATATTGGTATTGGGTACAATAATTTCCTGGTTCAGAAAAGTGATCTCACTGCTGTTATCTTCGTTGGCAGTGTACTCAATACTGCGTGCATACAAATTGATAAGTCGTTCTTCCCGTTCTTTCAGTTCTTCTACCAGCAAATCGGTGTAATAGATAGAGCCAGCCGCAATGATGATAGATATACCAATGACCAGGTATTTGATGGTGTTTTTTTGCTGGTACAGGTTGATAATGCCAGCGTCTTTGAAAGGGTTACTCATGATACTATTAAAAAATGGAAGCGTGTGACAGCACTCATGCTATCTTAACGTAAGATAATCAAATTTCATTATGCGGATTTATTTATCTATTTGAAAACAACCACTTGCCCAAAGTACGGTAACTGATTTTAGTACCATGAATCAAAATACCCACCCTGTAGATACGGCTGGCAATCCAGGTAGTAAAGATAAAGCCCCCAACGAGCAAAACCATGGATAAAATGAGCTGCCACAACGGTACGCCAAAGGGAATGCGCATCATCATGATGATAGGGGAGGTAAAAGGGATAAGTGAAGTCCATATCGCCAACTTGCCGTCAGGGTCCTGGAGCACGGCAGTAAGAATAATAATGGAAAAAATTAATGGGGCAGAGATGGGCAGTGTAAATTGCTGGGAGTCAGTGTCGGTATCGGATGCAGAGCCTACCGCGGCAAAAAGGGCAGCGTATAACAGATAGCCACCCAAAAAATAATAAATAAACAGGGCCAGGATACCCACTACATCTACCGTATCAAGCACTTCGGTAATTCCTTTCCTGAATTCTGTACCAAACGCAACACCCGCATTTTGGGGTTGGGCCATCATTTGGGCTTCGGCTATTTCGGTTAAATTTCCCCCGCCTGTTACCAGCATGGTCAGGCCAACAATAGAGATAGTAAACAATACCCAAAGCATAAACTGGGTAAGCCCTACCAGCGCCACACCGATGATCTTACCAGTCATGAGTTGAAAAGGCCGTACCGAAGAAATGATAATTTCTACAATTCTGTTAGATTTTTCTTCAATCACTCCCCGCATTACCTGGGCACCATATAAAAAAATGAATCCGTAAATCAGGAATGCCCCGATATAACCTACGGCAGTGGCCAGTCCCGAATCCCCTTTTTGTTCACCATCACCGGTCAGGTTAATGGTTTTCAGGTTTACATGGGTTTCAAGGCTGTCGAGGGTAGCTTTGCTAACGCCGGAATCCTGTAGCTTAATATCTTTGATATTTTGCTCGAGCATGCGCTGAATATTGTGCAGGAGGGCAATGCTGGGGCTGGTTTCTGAGTAGAAGGTAATGCCTTCGGGATTGTGTATATCGATGTTTGGCGGAATATACAGCAAACCATACCGATAGCTTTGGGGCAGATCTGCTTTGGCCATCTCTACAGTGAGTGTTACCTTTTCGTACCTTATATTGTCAGTCTTTTCCGGGGCGTCATTTTGTGTTTTTTCAGCCAGCAATCCACTTTCATCTATAATGGCAATCACTTTTTCTTCCGAAACATCAGAGGCGGCAATCCATATGGGTACGATGATAATACCGGCAAAAATAAGTGGCCCCAGGATGGTCATCACGATGAAGGATTTTTTGCGTACCCGGGTGAGGTATTCCCTTCCAATAATGAGTAGGATTTTTTGCATATTATTGGTCTTTTACCAGGGTGATAAAAATGTCATTGATACTCGGCAACACTTCCTTAAAAGCACGAATTTCAGCATTTTTTTCAATAAACGCCGATAAAAGCCGGTCAGGGCTTTCTCCGTTATCCAACCTTACTGTAGTTTCAAAAGTGCCTTCTTCCTGTAAAAGTGTGCTTAATACAGAAAAATTATCAGGCACCGCTGCCACTTCATTTTTATGAACGATACAATAGGTATTGGATTTATACTGGCTTTTTATGTCTTTTTTTAGCCCTTCCAATACTTTTTCAGATTTATTAATCAATGCGATGTGGCTACACAACTCTTCTACTGATTCCATGCGGTGGGTAGAAAAAATAATGGTTTTTCCCTGCGCTTGCAGCGCCCTTATTTCATCTTTAATCAGGTTAGTATTCACCGGGTCAAATCCGCTGAAAGGCTCATCCAGGATAATCAGGTCGGGTTCATGCACTACAGTGGCTATGAACTGTATTTTTTGCTGCATTCCCTTTGAAAGGTCTTCTATGCGCTTGTTGTCCCAGTCTGTAATTTCCAGTCTTTGGAACCATTTGCGTATGCGGGTAACGGCTTCATGGGTGTTCATGCCTTTCAGCCTGGCCAGGTACACCAATTGCTCGGTTACTTTCATTTTTTTGTACAAGCCCCTTTCTTCGGGCAAGTAACCAATTTCACGAATATGCGCAGGTTTAAGCCGCTGGTTGTTGATCAGGATTTCTCCCTGGTCAGCAGCGATGATCTGATTGATAATTCTGATGAGGGTGGTTTTCCCGGCACCATTTGGCCCCAAAAGGCCATAGACAGATTGTTTTGGGACGGCAATACTTACATTGCGGAGTGCCTGGTGATTTGCATAGCTTTTGGATACATCCCTGGCTTGGAGAACGTTCAATTATTCGTTGGTTTTGAATATGACATTACCCATTGCTACATTCACATCAAAAGATAATACGTTTTTTGTATGGGATAGGTAGCTATTATTGACAAAAGTATCTGGTTCAATTTCTTTGAAAGTTCTTGGCATTTTGATGCGGCAAAGGGGAGAGTCGTTAATACGGATAATAACAGGGGTTGCAGGGTCATTAAGATGTATTTCCAGGCTGCCTGCACCCACACTGGCCTTGATGTTACTACTATATTTGCATTCTTCGGTAAAGTACATGAGCAAATTTCCAAAGCCAACATCTGCAATTACTTCCCGGGCATTCGATAAGTTGAGTTTATCAATTTCCAGTGTTCCCAAATCTACTTCAGCATGCAGGGTATCCATCTGCATTTTGTTTGGCAATCCTTTATGATACCCAACTTTCACATCTGCTTTTCCGGTGCTGATTTTAAGTTTCTCTACAGCCATGTCTGACAAATCGACCAAAGCAGTGCCCATGCCATATTTTAAATTCAGGTCAAAAACAGCGTCTCTCGAGAGATACATGTGCCAGGGCATTTCCGGGGAAGATTTTTTACTGTAAAAAACCGTGCTGGACAAGCTGCTGCTTACAGCTTTGTCCGATTCTTCACAAAAATCTACTTCTATGTTCCTGGCATTACCCTTAATAGCATCATACTTAACGGGGGAAAATGTAGGGTCTGTAGGATATCCGTAAATATTGACGGGATTGAAATTATAGGTAGAATTAATCTTGCATAGTACCGATGAGGCATTGACTACAAGATTAATTTTCTTTTCATCTCCATCCTGGCTGACATGAAAATGCTTTTTTTCCTGTGCAAGGCCTGCTGTTATCGAGTAACAGGCCAATACACTCATTATCAAGGAAGTAACTTTCATGTTGAGATATTACGGGAATTTATGATTTGAGGTTGCTTTCAAATCATTAAAAAAATTCCCGTATGCGTTCAAAGAATCCTTTTTCCCCTTTTTCGGGCTTAGGCGCAAAATTAGGGGAGTCCCTCAATGACTCCAGTACTTCCTTTTCTTCAACGCTGAGTTGCTTGGGCACCCAAATATTTACGTGTATCAGCTGGTCGCCACGGCCATAACCATCAATATCTTTGATGCCTTTTCCTTTTAGCCGGAGTATTTTGCCCCCCTGGGTACCAGGTTCTATTTTGATTTTTACGTTTCCATCAACCGTAGGAACTTCCAGGGATGTTCCGATTGCAGCATCTACGAAGCTGATGTGCAGATCGTAAATAATGTTATTACTATCCCTTTTCAGTACCTCATCCTCAATTTCTTCAATCATGATGAGCAAATCACCGGGGACGCCTCCGCCGGGAGCCTCATTGCCTTTGCCAGACATAGAAAGTTGCATGCCTTCGGCAACGCCACCGGGGATATTTATCTTGATAACTTCTTCAAGGGGTTCCAGCCCTGAGCTATCCACGCCCGGAGGCCGCTGGTCTATCATGCGCCCGCTACCCTGGCAGGTAGGGCAGGTACTGGAAGAAACCATCTGTCCCAGCATGGTGTTTACTACTTTTCTTACCTGTCCGCTGCCCTGGCAGGTAGCACAGTCTTTAAAAGTAACACCTTTGGCAGCCACCATACGGTTTACTTTTATTTTCTTTTCAGCACCATGTGCTATTTCTTCCAGTGTAAGTTTCAGTTTAATGCGCAGGTTCGAGCCTTTTCTTCTTCGCTGGCCACCGCCAAAGAAGCTCTCGAAAGGGCTGCCACCGCCGCCACCAAAAATATCCCCAAACTGAGAGAAAATATCTTCCATGGTCATGCCGCCACCGCCAAAACCACCGGCCCCGGCACCTACGCCCTGGTGACCGAAACGGTCGTACCGCTCTCTTTTTTCAGGGTTGCTCAATATTTCATAAGCTTCGGCAGCTTCCTTGAACTTATCTTCTGCTTCGGGGTTGTCCGGGTTCTTATCAGGATGAAATTTGATAGCAATTTTCCGGTATGCTTTTTTAATTTCTTCTGTAGAAGCCGATTTGCCCACTCCTAAAATCTCGTAAAAATCTCTCTTAGCCATATCAATTGTTTATTAAAGGTGCATTCCTTTGATAGCAGGAATGCGTTCAAAATTTAGAAGCAAAGGACAGTGTGCAGAGGGCATGGTGCATAGTAAAAATGGTATGCTATGCACCATGCCCTCTGCCTTTAGCCCCAAGCTAATATTTATGCTCCTGTCACTACTTTAGCGTAACGTATTACTTTATCACCTAAATAATACCCTTTCTCCAGTACCTCAATGATTTTGCCTTTTAGTTTATCTTCAGGAGCAGGTATTTGAGCAACGGCTTCATGGTACTCACTATCAAACTCATCACCAGGAACAATTTCCATTACCTTTAATCCCTTTTGTTCCAGGGTTTTTAAAAATTTATGATAAACGAGCTGTATTCCCTCATCTGTGGATGCTTCTTCGGTTTCCTGATTTACACTTACTGCACGTTCAAAATCATCGAGTACGGGCAGTAATGCTGCCATTAAGTCTTTGTTGGCATTCGATATTAATTCTAAACGCTCTTTAGCCGAACGGCGCTTATAGTTTTCAAAATCAGAATACAGGCGCACATATTTATCTTTCAATGCGCTTACTTCTTCTTCCAGTTTATCAGAAGGAGATGCTTGTCCGGCAGAAGCATCCTCTGCCGAATTGTCAATATTATTTTCTGTTTTTTCTTCAGTTGTCATTTCTTCCCGGCCTTTGTTCATCTCTTCTACAGACGGTTCGTTTAAATTTTTATCTTCAGGTGCATTATTTGCCATGGTATAAATAAAATTATGGGTTGTTTCCACTTATTTTCGCCAACACAGTATGACAACTACTTTGCCAATCGTACATTCAATGACAATCTGGCATAATTTTGCAAGAAAGCAGGTGAAAGTGTGTACACTACCTCAAAAAAGCCACTATATACAAATTGCTAAGTTAGGAAAATCTTTGATGAGACATTCGGAGCTTCTTTCTGGCCAGACTGTTTGGAACTGAAGTTATTTGGGGGCTTCCTGCAAGGTTTTCCATATCAAATCTTTCAACACACCTATATTATATTGGGTAACAGCAGAAATAAAAACGATGGGAAGGCTTACTGTTATTTCTTCTTCAATTAGTGCTTGCAACTCCTGGTCTATCAGGTCTGATTTGGTGATGGCGATAATGCGCTGCTTATCCAATAGCTCGGGGTTATAATTTTTGAGTTCATTAAGTAACAAAGCATATTCCTCATTGATATCTTTGGTATCGGCGGGAATGGTGAATAAAAGCATGGCATTTCGTTCAATATGTCTGAGAAAACGAATACCCAAACCCTTGCCTTCGGCAGCGCCTTCTATGATACCTGGTATGTCGGCCATTACGAAGGAGCGGTCATCGCGGTAAGGTACTACCCCTAAATTTGGCACTAAGGTGGTGAATGGATAATCGGCAATGGCGGGTTTAGCGGCAGATACCACTGACAAAAGTGTAGATTTTCCTGCATTTGGGAAACCCACCAAACCGACATCGGCCAGTAATTTTAGTTCCAGAATCAGCCAGGCTTCCTGACTGGGCTCACCAGGCTGTGCATGTCTGGGAGCCTGTTGGGCAGATGTTTTGAAATGGTCGTTGCCCAGCCCACCTTGTCCACCGGGGAGTACGATGGCCTGTTGCCCATCTTCTGTGATTTCAACCATCGTTTCATTGGTTTCTGCGTTTTTTACCACAGTGCCCAATGGCACTTCTACTACTACATCATCACCCTGTGCCCCGGTTTTGAGGGCACCGGCCCCGGACTCTCCATTTTGAGCAAAAATGTGCTTTCTGTATTTGAGATGCAGCAAGGTCCAGAGTTGGGCATTTCCTTGCACAATTACATGCCCGCCTCTTCCGCCATCTCCGCCATCAGGCCCGCCTTTGGGTACAAATTTTTCACGGCGAAAATGCACCGATCCAGAACCCCCTGCACCAGAGCGAGCAAAAACTTTTACGTAGTCTATAAAATTAGATGAAGTCATATATTTTTAGGTTCATGAAAAACCTTACTTTTCTTTCTGACAAAAATGCGAAACAAAAAGGTGATCTGTGTTATTGGTGATAAAATTAGGGTAAAAAAGCCCTATTTTTAGGGTAATTTCCTCTAAAAGTTGAAAATTTCACATAAGCAGTAAAATTTTACTTCGTAAATTTCTTTTTTTTAAATCTTTATGTCATTTTAGCATTTGCGTAGTATGTACACATTAAGTAGCTTTCGTTACCTTATTTTTGGTATTGTCAAGTCAAAATAATTAAAAAAGCTATTTAGCAACCCTTTACCTTTATGAACAAATTAAAAATTTTACTTGTTGATGACCATCAAATTTTACGGGAAGTTATTAGCGTAATGCTAAAAAATGAACCGGGTTATGAGATTGTTGCTGAAGCTTCTTCGGTAGAAGAGGCAGAGCAAGCCATGGAAAACCATGAAATCGATATCGTTTTATTAGATATTGGTATGCCTAACAAGAATGGATTTCACCTTATCGAGACTGCCAAGGAAAAGTATCCGGATGTTATTTTTCTGATACTGAGCATGCACCTCGAGGATGAGTATGTATTTAAGGCCGTAGACATGGGCGTGAAAGGGTATTTGCACAAAGATGCCTCTTCACAGGAACTGATCATGGCATTGAAGCATGTTTCTCAGGGAGAGTCTTATTTTAGCCAGCGGGTGGTAAAAGTAATTATGGAAGGCTCGCGCTATAAGAGAGGGTCTAATGGGAAAAAGCCAAAAGACCTCACCAGGCGCGAAAAGGAAATCATCAGATTGGTGATAGATGGACAGAGTAATGCTGAAATTGCCAAGCAACTGGGCATTAGCGTGCGTACGGTGGAAAACCATCGTTTCAATATGTTACGTAAAATTGGCGCCCGTAATACGCCCGAGCTGGTTAGATTTACGCTGGAGAATAAAATTCTGGATAGTTAATCTGCCTGTTTGCCTACATTGCCTTACAATTCCATCTGCTATTTCAGTTTTCTCTGATGAAAACAAATAACAGGTGGAATTGCTGTGCTTCATTCATTTTCCTATTGTTTATATACTTTCATCTATTAATTTTGAAGGCATACTAAACAATTACTCCTTACTTTAATCCATGAACCACCAAACTCCTTTTTCTCGCCGTAAGTTTATTCAGGGAATGGGAGCATTGTCAGGAATGGCTATGCTTGACCCTACAGCGGCCTTATCTCAGCCTATGAATACCAAAAAAATTCGAATTCAACAGGTAAACTCTAATTTTGAAAGGGAACCCCTCATCCGGCCTTTTGGCTTTAAAGGAGGGTATTTGACTGAAATCTGGCAAAGTATAGCAAAAATGGAAAGTACTTCGGGCCATTCTACCATCGGCTTGGGTACACAGTCGGTGTTGTGGTCAGATTCTAAGGTATTTGCAGCGCACTCTGAAAATGGTGGGAATGCGTTGATGTATGCCCTCACTGAGCGGGCATTGCAAATGGCAAAAGATATTCCGTTCGAGAATCCTATCGATTTACTGGACAGTGTGTTGGATGAAGTGTTTGAGTATGGCAAGGACATTACCAACAGCCCAAACCTGAGAAAAACTTTTGCGCTGAATGCCCTGGTAGCTTTTGATAATGCCGCCTGGCTGTTGTATGCCCGTGAAAATGGAATTACAGATTTTGATGAACTGATTCCGGCAAAGTACAAGCCCGCATTAGCTCACCATCATGACAAAGTGGCCAGCGTGCCTTCTATCGCTTACACCATTCCGATGAGTGAGTTGAAAGAAGAAGCTGATAAAGGGCATTTTATCATGAAAATAAAGCTGGGCATGCCGGGTAGCCAAAAAGAGATGCTGGAAAAGGACATGGAGCGGCTTACACAAATTCAAAAGGCCATTGGCGGGCGGGAAACTCCTCATACGCCGGACGGGAAAATACCGTATTACCTGGATATGAACGGGCGCTATGAAGAAAAAGAAACCTTGCTCAGGCTGGTTGACCATGCCGAAAAAATTGGGATGCTGCCCCAAATTATGGTTGTGGAAGAGCCTTTTCCTGAAGATTTACATGTGCATGTAGATGATGTAGGTGTTCGTGTAATTGCCGATGAAAGCGCGCACACCGACAAAGATGCTGAAGAAAGAATACAGATGGGCTACAAAGGCATTGCGTTGAAAGCCATTGCCAAAACCCTGAGTATGACACTCAAAATTGCACAACTGGCCCATGAACAAAATATTCCCTGCCTGTGTGCTGACCTCACCGTAAACCCGATTTTGGTAGACTGGAACAAGAGTGTGGCGGCTCGCCTGGCACCTTTCCCAGGCCTTGAATTTAACCTGATGGAAACCAATGGGCATCAGAATTATAAACAATGGGATAAAATGCGTTCATATCACCCTTATAATGAGTCAGCCTGGACCAAAACCCAGGATGGGGTTTTCGTTACAAATGATGATTTTTATGCAAAAAGTGGGGGCGTTTTTGAATTATCCGACCATTACCAGGGTTTGGTAGCCCCTCCTGATTTTTCAAAATAGAACGTGCGTTTCCCTGCCCCTTGAATGTACAAGGGGTAATATTGGTTGTCCAGGTTACTTAAAATTCTTTATCCCCAAACTCACTTTCGGTAAACTTCAGCTTTTTGGAAGGCTGGTTGATGGTGTAGCTCAGGTTGAACATAATCACATCTACCTCATAAATGTAGTTGGTGGTGGTGTAAAACTCCCCTCCCTGCCAGGGGTCGCCACCCCAGGTAGTAATGCGCTGCTCGTTCGTAGGCATTAAGCCCATGTCCATGTTGAGCCATTGGAGAGTAGCTGTCAAACGTTTGTCAAAAAAGGTTTTTTTCACGGTGAGGTTCGGAGATAAAAACCGGGAATCTTTGCCCTGGGCCGTATTTCGGTCAGAAAGATAATTGAGTGACCACTGCACGTCCAGGGTAGGGGTGATGTTGAACGTAGTGTTGGCATTGATGGAGTACACCCAGCTGCTGGTATTGACCGGGCGGTTGTCAAAACTACCATCAATCATGTAATAGTACAGGTTACCACCGACGTATATTTGCCACCAGGGAAAAGGGTTTAATTCTGCACCACCTTCTATGCCCAACGACCTTCCTGTGCCCACATTGGAATAAATTCTGTTCAGAATAGAATCATTATACACCGTATTCACCCGGTTGATGAGGTTTTGTACATTCCTAAAGTAACTTGTCACAAATACCGAATTTTCGTCAAAATCTTTCACCAAACCCAATTCTACCAAGTCGATGAATTCCGGTAACAGGTTCGGGTCGCCCTGCTCCAGCGTTTCGGAATGTTCCCTTTCTGGGAACGGGTTCATTTTGAAAGTAGTGGTGCGTTCAACCCTTCGACTGTACGCGGCTTTTGCCTGGAAGCCATTGTCAAATTCGTATGCAATATTGGCCGAAGGATAAAGTTTTACAAAATCGTAAAGATAGGTGGTATCGCTTAATTCGTTGGAAGCATCCAGTTCACGGTCCATCACTTCCACCCGAAGCCCGGCAGCATAGCTCAACTTATTGGTTTTGCCCGAAAACTGTCCGTAGGCCGAATGAATTTCCCTGTTTAAATTTACTTTGCTTGAAAATTCAGGAATCAAAACCCACTCGTCCGTACCGATGATGCGTTCTTCATAGAAAAAATCGCCCCGATGATTGAGGTTCCTGAATTGGTACCCGGCTTCTATCTTCCCAAATTCCAGCGGCTTTTCATAATCTACCTGTACCCTTACCCCGTGCAAGGGATTGTCATTGGTGTTATACTGATGTTGCAAAGTATCTGTCAACTCTGGCCAGGAGAGGTTGAGGTTGGTAGTGGGGCCACCCAGCATGGTATACTCATATAATACAGAGCCGGAAAGCTTGGATGCATCATCAAAGGTATGGGCATAATCAAAGCTACCAATCAGGAAGTCGCCTCTTCTGATCCTCAGGTTTTCATTATAATACTGAATTTGACTGAGCGTATCCATTTCCGGCAGGTATACTTTCGTATTGTCGTAGTACAAAATATCAGCCGTGCGGTCTTTGGAGCGTTTTCCGGCATAAACCCCAAAACTGAAGTGGTTGTTTTTATCAGGTGTAAAGCCCACCGTGGCCCGTCCAGAGTAGCTATATTCATCAAAGCTGCGCTCCCCTTCTGATGGAAAATGGGTGAGAGTATCTTCAATATTGGTGTAAACATCTCCCGAGCGCCACCCGGCAATATCGTTGCGTAAATAGCTGGCACCTACGGAAAAATCCCATTTATCTTTCCGGTAATTGAGGGTGAAATCACCCCCATAGCGGGGGGCATTTCCCGCATTGTCATAATCTTGTATGCTGGGCAAGCCTACTTTCGCATTTACCTGTACAAAAAGCCCATCGGTAGCCCCTTTTTTGGTAATGATGTTGATGATCCCGGCCTTTCCTTCGGGGTCGTATTTGGCCGAAGGGGCCGTGACTACCTCAATATTTTCAATGGCGTTGGCCGGAAACTGGTTAAGAATGATAGACGGGTCGCTCTGGATGGGTTTGCCATTGAGCAAAATAGTAAAGCCTGATGCGCCCCGTACCGTGATTTGTCCTTCTGCATTTACGGCCACGGAAGGCAGATTTTTCAGCACATCGGTAGCTGTGCCCCCGGTAGCAGCTTCAAACTGCCCGGCATCAAATACCTGCCTGTCAATTTTATGGTAAGTGGCGGCTTTCTTCCCGGTTACTTTAATTTCATTCAGCAACTGCTCATTGGCAGAAAGGGGAATTGCCCCTACGGTAAGGGTTTTTCCTTTTTCCAGCACAATATTATCCACCTCCCGGGTTTCGTACCCTACAAATTGTATTTGCAAAAAATACTTGCCTGGTTTTAGTTTTTCCATGGTAAAAGAGCCGTTGGCCAGGGTAACTACCCCGTTTACCATAGTAGAATCGTCAGGCGTATACAGCACCACATTGGCATACTCTAGTGGGTTGTTAGTAGACTGGTCAAGTACAGTGCCCTGAATAGCACTGTTTTGTGCAAATAGAACCTGGGTGAAGCATGAAAATAAGAGTGTGAAGAAAAATAGAAATTTATACATTATTTGTTTGGCTAAATTGAATTTGAAAACACCAAAAGTACGTTCCTGCTTTCACAACCTTATGGTTGATTTATGGATAATAATGGTAATTCTCAGTATATCTATGCCATATTACGGTATTGTTGAGGGGTAAGGCGCGTATGAGCTTTGAAAAACTTTACAAAGTTGGAGGCATCGCTAAATTGCAGGTCGTCTGCTATTTCGGCTACTGTTTTATCGGTATGGAACAACAGGTTTTTGGCTTCCAGCACGATACGTTCTTTGATGACAGACTGGGCATTTTTCCCTACTTTTTTACAGGCTTTGTTCAGCTTTTCGGGGGTAATGTGTAATAAATCTGCATATTGGTTGACCTGTTTGTATTCACGGTAGCTTTGGTCTACCATCTTTTTGAAGGTGTACAATAAAGTGCTGAACCCATTTTCGGATTGCTGTTGGTTTTCAGAATAAAAATACAGTTTATGTACAATGAGGTTTAAATAGGCATTGAGCAGATCAGGCTCCGGGGTTTCTTCTTTAAAGGTGTCATAACATTGATGAAATAAACTTGCTAATGTTTTTGCGTCCCTTATCCTGATTTCAGGAGAAAGCCCGAAGAGTTTTTCGTGGGTACCCGGAAAGGTACTGAGCGCTTCTTCCCGGAACATTATAACGAAACCTTTTGGAATTTGTGTGAAGTCCCAGCAGTGTACCTGTCCGGGTTTAAGGATATGTACTACCGGAGTAAAAACTTCATAAACATTGGCATCAATGGTATGGTTACCCGCACCTTGTTGTAATAAAATAATCTCATAATACCCGTCATGCTTATGGGGACGGGTAGGCTTAATCACTTCTTTCATCCGGCTGATTTTAAACAGCATGGGGGATGATAGTTTATTTTTTAATTTTATCTGCTTCACTGCTATTAGCGGGCTATGCTGTCAAACCGTTTATTTTTATAAAGAGAGGTTTATACAGGCTTTTATACGAATACTGCTTGTCTTCAAATCTACGTAAATCTGTTGAGAAGACAATTAACAGTATTCGGAAGCAGTATTTACTTTGTATTATTTCAATCTGGTTTTTCCTTCATCGGCCAGGTCTTTCTCTAAGGGTGGGACCCATTGGTTAAATTCAAATGAAAGGCCCACCTGTATACTCTGGATCGGGTTATCGTAGCGGATATTGAGGTAATCACGCCCCCAGTAATAATGAAAAATAAGGCTGGCCGAGCGCACATACAAATGGCTCAATTTGTAAAACACATGAAAATTAAACCGGTATTTATTGTCGTACGGATAATTTTCCAGGTTCTGGTCCAAAATGGTTTCCCATTCAAACCGCAGCATAGAATACAAATACTTATGCTTGATGATCTTGAACAATCCCGAACGGTATTGCAAATGCCCGTTCAGCCGGTTGAGTCCGTACCGGGCATCCCTTTGCTCATCCATCAGCCTCAAAAAGCTGCCATCCAGTTCCAGTTCCCGCTGGTACCCCAGGTTGAACGACCACAAATACCTGCGTTTTGTGCGTATGTTGTAGGTCATGCTCACCCTCAGGTGGTTGGTAGAAAAATCGCCCGATAAATAATCATTTCGGTTGAAGCCATCTATCAGCACCCCTTCATTTTGCCCGTTGGAGTAATGGTTGAGGAAAAGCGTGCCATACCAAAAATGCACATTCGCATCGTCGGCATTATCTGTAAACCGGGCTGAAGTAAATTTTTGAAATTTAAACAGAAAGCCAGGATTTTCACGGGGAAGGCTGTTGTAGGTATTGGTTGCAATGTTGTCTTTCTTTGTCTTGAAAAAGATAGGAAAATCGTAGGCGAAGCCAAAGCGGTTGGTGGGCGGCAGAATGGGGCTGGAGGGAGCATTGGCGATCCGTACATTAAACCCATAATTGAGGCGGAAGCGGCTATAACCCAAAAAAGGGCGGATGACGTCATCTTTACGGTCAACCTGAAAAACCCGCTTCTGGAAAATGGGTAAATTGTAATCAATATTAGCTTCTGCTACATAACCATCACCACCCTCTTCGGGAGTGAACGGCCGTTCCTGGTTCGCTTCCGTTATCAGTGGTTTTTCCCAAACATAGTTCACATACGTTACTTTCTGGTTGGCATCCATAACATCGTGGAAAAAATCGTAAAAATATTTTATCTGGGCATGTGCAAGCGTACAGTACAGTAAAGCTGGGAGGAAAAAGAACAGGGCTTTCATGAGTATGTGGGTTTTATTATTAGGTATCAGCGGTTTGGGAAAATGTAACCTAACTCCTGAGAATAAGATACAAATAAATAAAGGTGCAGCTAATACCTGTTTTTTTAGTATTTAGATATTTTGCCGTATTATTGTCGGTTAAAATAACAATCTTTCAAAAGACACTTAATTTTACCACTTTGGGTATCATTTATTCAATCAGCTAGTTTTAACCAAACCATGATAAAATACCTCAACCTACTTTTGCTATTTATAACTACCCCTCTGCTTGCCCAATCACCCCAGTGGGAAATAGCAGAAGATAAAATCAAAACTTCCTGGGCTGATCAGCTTAACCCTGAAAAACCGCTGCCCGAGTATCCACGTCCGCAAATGGTGCGGGAAGCCTGGCAAAATTTAAATGGGTTGTGGGATTATGCCATTCAAAGTAAAGATGCTGGGCAGCCCGGTGCTTTTGAAGGAAAAATACTGGTCCCCTTTGCTGCAGAATCAGCTTTGTCTGGTGTAGGCAAAACCGTAGGGAAAGACAATGCTTTGTGGTATAAAACTGTGTTTGAGCTGTCACGGGCTATGCGAAAAAATAAAGTGGTAGATGTTGTGCAAAGTTACACAGCCATGCGCAAGATCAGCATGGAACCGGATGAAAACGGCATCCAGCGGAACAATTAAAAAGCCTGCACCAAAAACTGTATACTGTTCCAGTAAATATTGGAAGGTAAATCAACCAACAAATCAGCGCGCTGAAAATATGATTCGAGCCCTAAGTATTACTATGTGCACCATTAGTTTTTCACTATTAATAGGCTGTGATGAGTTTTCAAAGCCTTTCTCCGGTGGAGAGCCGAAACTTCTTTCTAGCCTAGAAAGAATGCGTAGCATGAGCTGGCCTCAGAAGGCCTGGGTAAATAAAGAAAGCTTATTATCATATCAGAAAGGCTGGAAACAACGTACCATTGATGCTTCATCAAGTGGGGCTGATGGCGTAAAGCTGGCAGATATCAATAAAGATGGCCAGTTTGATATTGTAACCGGGTGGGAAGAAGGAGGTATTACCAAGCTGTATTTGTACCCTGAAAATGACAAAATTACACAGGCTTGGCCGGCTGTGGAAATAGGCAAAACTCCTTCAGTGGAAGATGCCGTGTTTGTAGATATGAATGCCGATGGGCAGCTGGACGTGGTAAGTTGTACCGAGCATGGTTCCGAAAAAATATTTGTACATTGGAGCCCCAAAAAAGATTTCTTAAACCCCAAAAAATGGAAACAAGAAATATTGCCTGCTTCCGAAGGCCTCATGATGTGGATGTATGCAGAGCCTGTACAAGTGGACGGCCAACACGGAATAGACCTGGTGGCTGCCGGGAAAGGTGAAAATGCTGCCATAGGTTGGTTTGAAGCTCCTGAAAACACTAAAGATTTGGGTGGCTGGCAATGGCATACCATTTCGCCCGTTGGCTGGGTTATGTCAGTTGTTTTGCGAGACATGGACAAGGATGGGGATATGGATGTGGTTATTACAGACCGAAAAGGCGGGCTGACAGGCTGCCGTTGGCTGGAAAATCCAGGTGATTTGAACAGGCAGCGGCAAGCATGGAAAAATCATTTTATTGGAGCAGAAGGCCTGGAGGTCATGTTCATGGATATGGCAGATTTAGACGGGGATGGCATGGAAGAAGCCATAGTAACAGAAAGGAGCGAACAGACGATAAGAATTTATCAAAAGCTTGATGAAACTGCTAAAGCGTGGAAAGAACAAACAATCGCTTTGCCTGCATCCACCGGAAAGGCTAAATCGGTTGTGGTAGGAGATATTAACGGTGATGAAATCAATGACCTGGTATACAGTTCCAATACGTATGGAGAAGATAAAGTTGGATTGATGTGGATAGATGGAAACCGTCTGACAGATTCATCCGAGATAAAATTTCATGCCATTTCGGGAGCACACAATGCAAAATTTGATAAGGTAGAATTACTGGATGTGGATGAAGACGGTGACCTTGATGTATTAATCTGCGAAGAAAATTATGGAGTAAATAGCGAAGGGTTAGGATTAATCTGGTACGAAAATCCAATTAAATAAAATATTACTAATTTAGAAGCTGAATAGATACAGTGTGAATTTAATTACAACCAAAAGCCATTAATTATGAATTCAAAAAGAAGGGATTTTTTAAAAAAGGCAGTAGCAGGCACAGCAGGCGTTACCTTTTCAGGAACAGCAAGTGCCATGTCAGCCAAAAGCTACTCGAAAGTAATAGGGGCCAATGACCGCCTTAATGTAGCTATCATGGGCCTGGGCCGGCGCCTGGGTGCTTACATTGAGCCCATTTCCAGAAAAGAAAGCAATGTGGAGCTGGTATATTTATGCGATGTAATGCAAAGCCAGCGGGAAAAAGCAGCAGCCCGGTTTGCTGATAAAATCAAAAATAAGCCTGTTTTAGAAAATGATTGTCGTAAGGTGTTTGAAGATAAAAATGTAGATGCCATTTTTAACGCTACCCCCGACCACTGGCATACCCCGGGCGCCTGCATGGCTATGGAAGCGGGCAAGCATGTGTATGTAGAAAAACCTTGTAGCCACAACCCCAAAGAAGGGGAAATCATTGTAGCCTACCAGCAAAAATATGACAAAGTGGTGCAAATGGGCAACCAGCAACGTTCGGCTCCGGAGTCCATTGAGATCATCAAGGATATTCATGATGGTGTGATTGGAAAGGCTTACAAAGCCATCGCCTTTTATACCAATGGAAGAGGGCCGGTGCCTGTTCCTCAAAAACAAGCCCCGCCACAAGGCCTTGACTGGGAATTGTTCCAGGGGCCTTCGCCCCGGAAAGAATACATGCACGATACCTGGGATTACAACTGGCATTGGTATGGCTGGGACTTCGGTACTGCCGAAATGGGCAATAACGCTACCCATGAGCTGGACATAGCCCGCTGGGCCCTGGACGTAGAATACCCCACCCATGTAGATGTATTAGCAGGAAAATACCATTACGTAGACGATGGCTGGAGCATGTACGATACCATGGAAGCATTTTTCCGCTTTGCCGATGATAAAACAATTTTGTGGGATGGACAAAGCCGGAACAACTACAGCACATACGGCACAGGACGGGGCACAATCGTTTATGGCTCTGAGGGTTCTGTTTTCGTAAATCGCAGTGGTTATCGTTTATACGATATAAAAGGAAAGTTGGTGAGAGACAGCCAGGCTGCAGGTAACGAAGCCGGAACGGCCCTGGGTGGTGGTGGAGATATGACCACCATGCATGCCATGAACTTTTTTGATACGATCAGGGGCAAAGCCAAACTGACATCGCCCATTGAACAGGGAGTGGTGAGCCAGCTGCTGACACATTACGCCAATATTGCCTACCGCATTGGAAAATCCTTTGACGTAGACGAAACCAACGGACGCATATATGATCGGGATGCGATGAAGCTGTGGGGGCGTGAATACGAACCGGGCTGGGAGCCAAAAGTGTAAAATAAATTTTGGGAGTAGATACCAGTATTGACCGTACTGGTATCTGCTTTATTGTAAGGGGGTAAATAGTTTTGATATTTGGGAAAAAGTACTGATTTGATATTTTTGTTAAGAACTACCTTGTAAAATGGATGTTGTTGGTGAAACACATAAGGCTGAGAAGACTACTGATTTTACCGTAGATAAATACCAGGAAAATAACTTTTTGGCTTCTC
Source organism: Cyclobacteriaceae bacterium (assembly GCA_965230065.1). Lineage (GTDB taxonomy): Bacteria > Bacteroidota > Bacteroidia > Cytophagales > Cyclobacteriaceae. Next base: position 4,911,599 of record OZ245942.1, read on the forward strand.
AGAGTGATAAAACTATTTGGATATCCTTCAAAAAAGGCGATCATGCTGCCTTTAACTACATTTATAAAACTTATTTTTCCGTTCTTTTTAATTATGGCAGGCAGTTTACCGCTGATCGTGAACTCATCAAAGACTGCATTCAGGATTAATTTATCGAACTCCGCAAAAATGCCCAAAACCTTTCTGAGTAACCTTGATACGGAAGGATATGATTTTCAAATATCAGCTTCACCGGATTTAGGAATGATCAGTGCGCAGTCTAATCAGGAAAGAAAAATAAAACTACAAGCTTTGCTCAACGGCCTGCCAAAAAGACAAAGGGAGGTGATTTATCATTTTTCTTTTAAAATATCAGTGTTTTTTCTTTTCAAACGGTTTTGTTGAAAATTTTACATTTTCAACAAAAAAAAGTGTTGTTTTAAGGTTTTTTTGTCTTTTATAGGTAAACACAACAACCTAACCTTTTTTAATATGCCATCAAAAGTGTATCCTGAAGAGGATTTTTTAATGGACGAATCTTTGAAAAGATGATTGCTGCGGATTGGCAACAACCAATGAGTTTTGATACATTACAAGTCCAAATGCCCATCACTCTGCTAGATTCCCTGAAAGTAGCGTATGAAATGATGATCCTCAAGGAGGGCTGGCCTTTTAACGAACCCATGCCCCATAAGTATACAGCCCAAAAAACGTTGCCCGAAGCCCTGGCTGGTGGCTTGGTGGTAAAGCAAATATCCTGGGAAGCGGCCATGGAAAAGTTGTACAGGCATTATAACGAGAATAAAGAATATCAACATGCTCTTAAAGTGGCCGAGGCAGTAATCCTGGAACATCCCGATGAAGTTAAGTTTTATACCACCGTGGCCAGGCTGAGCATGCGCCTGCTGAAATTTGACCGGGCTATAGAATTTTATGCCCGGGCTTTTGACCTGAACCCTTCTGCTGAATATGCTGAGAAAATAGCCATTAATCTGATAAAAAACCATAAATTAAGGGCTTCTATGCCCTATTTAGATTTTTTAGCAAAATCGGGGCAAACCAGCCAGGCCATGCGGCAAGTTGCTATCTCAGTCAATGAAATTCTGGCATTACAAAAACAGAGGAAAGACGACCCGGAAAATGTAAATATTTTGAACCAATTAGCCCTGGATTTTGCAAGAATTGCACAGCCGGATACCACCCGCTGGCTTTTGAACAGGGTATTGCAACTTGACCCTGAAAATGTAGAAGGGGCTCAACTTTTGGAAAGGCTCAATTAATAATATTTATTCATTAGTTTTGGAAAGCAACCTATATATGAAAACCCGTTACCCAAAAAGAAACTATAGGCCAAGTGCGAACAAAAAAATTCAGTCGGATGATGTACGGCGAAATTGCAATTTCGCTATACAAGGATTAGAAAATCCGTGTTCCTGTCCAACGTTTATTATTTGTCTGCATTTAGCCATAGTTTTAATAGCCCTCTTCACTTTCACGGCCAATTCCATTGCCCAGGAACGCCAACCCAACATCCTCATTATCTACGGGGATGATGCCACATATAATGCCTTTCCGTTATACGGTGGACAAAATATTGAAACCCCGAATATTGACCGATTGGCCAGGGAGGGACTCACTTTCAACAATGCTTTTCAGGCCATGTCAATGTGCGCCCCCAGTAGGGCGGAGCTTTATACCGGACTGTACCCGGTGCGCAACGGAGTGGTATGGAACCATGCCAATGCCAAGCCCGGAACCAAGAGCATTGTCCATCACCTGGGTGGACAAGGCTATCGGGTAGGCATTACAGGTAAGGTACACGCCGGGCCTGAAGAAGTGTTTCCTTTTGAAAGATTAGATATTCTAAAAAGCGCGAGCTCTGACGTTAATCAGGAAAAATTTATTGAGTTTGTCAATCAGGATACTGAAAAACCATTCTGTTTAATTGTAGCCTCGGGGCAGCCACATTCGCCCTGGAACAAGGGAAATCCGGGGAAATTTAATCCTGACAGTTTGAAATTGCCTCCCCATTTGGTGGATACAGAAGAATTCCGGGAATTATTTACCAGGTACCTGGCAGAAATGGAACACCTTGACCAACAAGTGGGGCAAACCCTGGATGCTTTGGAAAAATCCGGTCAGGCAGATAATACCCTCGTGATTTTTACTTCTGAACATGGTGCTCCGTTTCCGGGCGCTAAGTGGACCAATTGGAATGTGGGCGTACACACGGCTTTTGTGGTGAGGTGGCCTGGGGTAGTACCACAAGGCAGGCGCACAGATGCTCTCATCCAGTATGCCGATGTGGTGCCGACCCTCGTAGATGCAGCTGGAGGACAGATTGACAAATCCCAGTTTGATGGCAGCAGTTTTTTGTCGGTATTAAAGGGGGAAACAGATCAACACCGGGAATATGCCTACTTTATGCATAACCACGTGCCAGAGGGGCCGCCCTATCCAACCCGTTCGGTAACAGATGGTACTTATCATTATATCCGAAATTTGTTACCGGGGAATCTGGTCATTGAAAAGCATGTATTTGGTAATTTAGAAGAGAACTACATGCCCACCTGGTTTTACAAAACCACCACCGATGAGCATGCCCAAAAACTGATTTTCAGGTTTATGCGCCGCCTGCCGAAGAGCTTTACCTGATACAGGAAGACATTTTTGAGTTTAATAACCTGGCAGAAGACTCAAAAATGAAAAAGATCAAACAACGATTGTCCGATGAGTTAGACGCATGGATGAAAAGCCAAAATGACTCGGGGGCAGCCCTTGATTCCTGGGAAATGTATAGAAATAATGGGGGGTATAAGAATGAATAGGGGGTAATTGCAAACAAATCAGAAAAGTATCAAAGAGATAAAACCTGTAAACCATTAATGAAAACACCAAATTACCGAAAACTCCTCATCTTTTATACCCTTATTGGGATAGGCTTTGCCTGTACTTCTCAAGAAAAGGAACATTTCCAGCATTGGGAATCTTACCAGGGTGATAAAGGCCGCACTGGCTATGCAGCCCATGACCAAATCAACAAAGAAAATGTAAACCAACTGGAAATTGCCTGGACGTTCAATACAGGTGATTTGACGGAAAGAGGTTTTAGCATGATGGAGTGCAACCCCATCGTGGTAGATGATATCATGTATGTTACTTCCCCAAAACTGAAGGTGATTGCTTTGCATGCAGATACAGGTAAAGAAATTTGGCGTTTTGACCCCTTTGATGGTGAAAAACGCGGAGGGCTGAGCCGGGGCGTAACCTATTGGGAAGAAGGAACTGACAAGCGCATCCTGTTCTCCGCTGGAAGTTATTTGTATGCCCTTAATGCTGAAAATGGTAAGATTATCACCGAATTTGGTAATCAGGGAAAAGTAAGCCTGAACGATGGACTGGGCAGGGATTCTACAAAATTATCGGTAAGGTCTACCTCTCCGGGTGCGGTGTATAAAAACCTGCTGATTTTAGGCTCATCGGTAGGAGAGGGCTATGGCATGCCTCCCGGATACGTAAGGGCTTACGACATACCCACCGGAAAATTGCAATGGACATTCCATACCATCCCTTTGCCTGGCGAACCGGGTTATGAAACATGGGAAGAAGATTCATGGCAAAACACCGGAGGGGCCAACGTCTGGACGGGCATGACCCTGGACGAAGAGAGAGGTATCGTATATTTACCTACTGGCTCGCCCAATTACGATTATTATGGTGCCAAGCGCAAGGGTGAAAACCTGTATTCCTCTTCATTGGTAGCCCTTGATGCCGCTACGGGAAAGCACATCTGGCACTACCAAACGGTGCACCACGATATTTGGGACTATGACCTGCCTGCCCCGCCTAATTTGGTAACAGTCAACCATGAGGGAAAAGAAGTGGATGCCATTGCCCAAATTACCAAAACAGGGTTTGTGTTTTTGCATGACAGGGAAACTGGCGAGTCCCTCTTTCCCATTCATGAAAAGGAAGTGCCCACCTCAATTATTGAAGGGGAAGAAACCTGGCCTACACAGCCTTTTCCTGAAAAACCCGCGCCTTTTGTCAGGCAACATTTTACGAAAGACGAAATTACAGATATTTCTCCTGAGGCACACGAGGCTGTGTTAAAGCAATTTGAAAAAATGCGTTCCGAGGGTTTATTCACGCCTCCTGATACGGCTGCTACAATTCTGCTGCCCGGTTCCCGTGGAGGTGGCAACTGGGGTGGTCCGGCGATTGACCCCGTTTCCGGAGTGATGTATATCAGTGCCAAAGAATCACCCGAAATCGCTACCATGCGACCGGAAAGTCAAGTGCCTGATAGAAATACAACTTTGTTAAGTTTGGGTGAAAGCTATTATGTGACCAACTGTGCCACCTGTCATGGCAAAGACCGGAAGGGACAGCCTCCTACTTTCCCTTCCCTGGAGAATATTGGTGAGGGAAAAACGGAAGAATATGTGTTAAATATCATAAAAAAAGGAGGTAGCCGTATGCCTGCTTTTGCCAGTATTTCGGGTCGGGAAGAAAGGGCCATCATCGCGTATTTGTTCAACAAGGAAAATGATGGAGTACATGAAATGGTGATCGATACGGAAAACAAGAAAGCAGCGGAAAAAAGGTTTATTAACATCACCGGGCATGGTTATTTTAATGATCCGGATGGCTACCCGGCCATCAAGCCACCCTGGGGCACTTTGCAGGCCCTTGACCTGAACACGGGTGAATATTTATGGAAAATTACCCTGGGGGCGTACCCCGAATTACTTGCAAAAGGCATTCCCCCCACAGGCGTGGAAAACTGGGGCGGCCCCATTGTAACGGCAGGCGGATTGGTGTTCATTGCTGCCACAGTTGATAAGAAATTCCGTGCTTTTGATGCAGCCACAGGCGAACTGCTCTGGGAAACCGATTTGCCTACAGCAGGCATCGCCAAACCGGCTACCTATATGAGCAAGGGTAAACAATATGTAGTGATTGCCGCAGGAGGTGGAAGAGGCACTAAACCGGGTGATGCTTATATTGCTTTTGCGTTGCCTGATTAAAGAGTCATCAGGAGCCCGGGCTTCACAGCCCGGGCAAATACGAATGTCAACCCCTGGCCTGTGGCACACAGGACAGAAACTGAGATAAAATTTTGCATTGCCCGGACAAGGAGGTCCGGGCTCCGGTTGCGGGCAATCATATTTTTTAATTTACACTTGATTCCTTTACGGTTACACCTAAAATAATTTGCATGAAAAAAACTGTGTTATTTTTTTTCTTGTCTTTACTTTCCTTCAGCATTGGATGGGGCCAAACAGACAACAATCCTCCAAACATTATTTATATCCTTGTGGATGACCTGGGCTATGGGGATGTCAACCTTCAGATTGATTCTTTGGATGTTTTCAATAACCCAAACATTAAAACCCCAAACCTTGCCCGCCTGGCTCGTGAGTCCCTGGTTTTTACTCACCACTATGCATCAGCCCCGGTTTGTTCCCCTTCCAGGGCCGGATTGCTCACAGGCCGCACACCTACCCGCATGGATATTATGCGATGGATCAATGACAAAGGGGATAACCAAAAAATGTTCATGAGCGGGAAAGAAGTCACCATTGCCGAGTTGTTGCAGGAAAACGGATACGAAACAGCCATTTTCGGCAAGTGGCACCTCAATGGTGCCGATTGGACAAATAAAGAAAACTGGACGGGCTGGACAGGTTCTTTTCCCAACCAGCAGGGTTTCGATTATGCCATGGTTACCAAAGAAAACCCGCACGAAACCACCAAAATGGATGTGAATACCCAACAAAACCCGGGTGATTTTTATCTGGATACCGAAAAAATTCATGGCAAGCCGCTCGGGGAAATCAAAGGGTATTCCGGCCAAATTATTACCGACTCAGCCATGCATTGGGTGAAAAACAAACGAAATCTGAAAAGGCCTTATTTCCTTTATTTGCCTTACGATGCCGTACACGAACAGGTAGAAAGTCCGGTGGAATTTAACAGCCTTTACAATACCGGAAACGCCCAAAAAGACCGCTACTATGCCAATATTACTTACCTGGATGCACAAATCGGACGCTTGCTTGATTTTATTTATTCTATCAAAGAAGAAGAAAATACTTTGTTGTTTTTCTCCAGTGATAATGGCCCCGAAACGCTGGATAGTTATTGGCTGGCGAAACGCTCTTACGGTACTTCTGCCCCCCTTTCCGGGCAAAAAAAACATTTATATGAAGGGGGCATCAGAATGCCGGGCATGGTAAGGTGGACAGGCAGGATACAACCTGGTATTTCAGCCCTGCCCAACTCAACATTGGACGTACTTCCTACCATTTGCGAAATAGTGGACATTGAACTGCCCCCTAACAGGGAAATAGATGGCAGCAGCATTTTATCCCATTTGCTGGATGGTGAAATAGTACAACGGGAAAAACCCTTATATTGGCAAACAGAATTGGACCCAATCTGGATGGTGGAAGGAGTGGGTTATGACCGCAGGTTTAACGGAAACCGTCCTGTGAATATCCCCACGCCGAGGGTATCAGTTAGAAGAGGAAATTATGTATTAAGGGGATTTACGGCTAAAGATGAAGCCTTTGCTGAGCCGGATATTTTCCAGTTGTACGATGTGGTTCACGACAGGCTGGAGACAGTAGAACTTTCGCAATTTAAACCTGAAATATTAGCGGAAATGAAAAAAGAGCTGCTTGAAATGTGGAAGGATGTAAATGCGGAAAGAGAACGTACGAAGACAGCTATCAGCAATAAAACAGACCAAAGAAAATAACCACATTACCCTCATGAAAAGAAGAAATGCAATCAAAAATTTAGGAGCCGGATTGGCCGGAGGAATGGGAATCTTCGGGTTGCCTCAAACATCCGCAGCGGAAACTATTGCCGATGAAAAATACCGTCGGGCCACCAATGGTTTGCCGCCTGTAAAAATTACCAATGTGAAAGCCATCGCAACCAGGCCAAAAAGGTCTAACCTTGTAATTGTGAAAGTGGAAACAGACGAACCGGGTTTGTACGGAGTGGGATGTGCAACTTTTACACAAAGGGCGCATGTCGTCGTATCGGCCATCAATGATTATTTGGCCCCTTTTTGTAAGGGAAAAGTAGCCGATAACATTGAAGACATCTGGCAGACTGCTTATCAAAATTCCTACTGGCGGAACGGCCCCGTTTTGAACAATGCCCTGAGCGGATTGGACCAGGCACTTTGGGACATCAAAGGCAAACGGGCAGGCATGCCAGTGTATGATTTGTTGGGAGGAAAATGTCGCTTTGCTGTTGATACTTACGAATCCTGTGGAGGTGGCAGCCTGGAACAAGTGGTGGAAGGCGTGCAGGGTTGCCAAGCAGAAGGCTTTCGGTACATCAAAATTCAGATGGGTGGTTATGGTTCCACAGCATTGGCATCCAAACAGCCTGATTTCAAAAAAGCCGGGTTTGGATATAAAAGTGACAGTTTGATGGACGTACATACCTACCTCAAAAATACAAGGGATATGTTTGCTGCTGTCCGAAAAGAAGTGGGAGATGATATTGAACTGGTGCATGATGTTCACGAACGCATACAACCCATGGATGCCATCAACTTGTGCAAAGATTTGGAACAATACCGCCCCTTTTTCATTGAAGACCCTTTGTCGCCGGAAAATATTGGGTACTTCAAAATGTTAAGGGAACAAAGCAGCGTGCCTATTGCCATGGGGGAGTTGTTTAACAGTCCGCACGAGTGGGTGCAGCCGATGGTAAATCGTTGGTTTGATTTTATCCGCATCCATATTTCTCAAATTGGAGGGATTACCCCTGCCATGAAGGTCACACGCCTGGGCGAATGGTTTAATGTAAAAACCGCCTGGCATGGCCCCTCCGATGTTTCACCCATTGGCCATGCTGCCAATGCGCATATCGACCTGGCTGTGTGGAATTTTGGTATTCAAGAAAGCCCAAATATCAATGAGCAGGAACGGGAAGTTTTTCCCGGTTCGCCCCGACTGGAAAATGGTTACCTTTACATTAACGAAGCACCGGGGCTGGGCATTGATATTGATGAAAAAGAAGCCGCCAAATACCCAATTCCTGAAGTAGATATGGTGGACTGGACGCAGTTGAGGAAGCAGGATGGAACACCCGTAAGACCTTGATGCTTTGTTGATGTGTTTATGTCAAAAATATTTATGAATAATAAGAAAAAAATGGAATGATGGAAGGCTGGAATGTTGGAATTACTTTAACTTACCATTATTCCATTATTCCAACATTACAAATTCCAACCATATGACAAATAAAATTTTCCTTTTCCTCTCATTCATTCTTTTGTTAACCAATTATACGATGATTGAAAAAAGCCCGGAGTATAAGGTAACCCGCATATCCCAACCTATTACCATCAATGGGGATTGGGATAAGGCTTCCTGGAAAGGCGTACGGCCCCTTACGATCAACCATCACATGGGAAAAAGCCCGAAACACAAACCCAGAGTACAGGCAAAAGTGGCCTATGACGAGCAAGCGATTTATGTGATTTTCAGTGTAAAAGATCAGTATGTGCGATGTATAACCGAAGAATATCAGGGGCCAGTGTACAAAGACAGTTGCGTGGAGTTTTTCTTTACCCCGGCACCCGATGTTTCAAAAGGGTATTTCAACCTTGAAATGAACTGTATAGGTACGGCGTTGTTCAAATTCCATGATAAGGTAAATGACCGTTTAATTGAAATCCCAAAATCTGATTTTGATAAAATACAAGTAGCCCATTCCATTCCTTCTGTAGTAAATTCTGAAATTGCAGAACCGCTGACCTGGACATTAGAATACAGTATCCCTTTCAGTATATTAGAAAAATATTTTGATGTTGCCAAACCGGCGCCAGGTGTCCAATGGAAAGCTAATTTTTATAAAATAGCTGATGATACTTCACATCCGCACTGGCTCACATGGTCTGTAGTAGACCTTCCCAAACCTGATTTTCATCGTCCTGAATTTTTTGGGACATTAACCTTTTAACCTATAACCATAAAAACCAATAAGTTTATGAAAAGAAGAAACATGCTCAAAAATTTAGGACTTGGCTTGGCCGGGGGTACGGTAGGCTCAATGGGGTTTGCCGGAAATGCCAAAGCAGAACAAGCTACTGTGGAAAGATACCAGAAGGCTACCCGGGGACTGCCTCCTGTAAAAATAACCAACGTAAAAGCCATTGCTACCCAGCCCCATAGCATTGAGCAGGTATTAGTGAAAGTAGAAACCGACGAACCTGGCTTGTACGGCGTAGGTTGTGCCACTTTCCGCCAAAGGGCACATACGGTAGTATCCGCTATTGACGACTACTTGGCGCCTTTATGCAAGGGCAAGGTAGCAGATAATATAGAAGATATTTGGCAAACTACTTATCAAAATTCTTACTGGCGTAACGGGCCTGTTTTAAATAACGCTCTTAGTGGGCTTGACCAGGCTTTATGGGACATCAAAGGAAAACGAGCTGGAATGCCCGTGTATGACCTGCTGGGCGGTAAATGTAAATTCGCGGTGGATACCTACACCCATGCCGGGGCAGGCTCTGTCGAAAAAGTAATTGAAAATGTAAAACGCTTCCAGGAAGAAGGATTCAGGCATATCCGGATTCAATTGGGAGGTTATGGTTCCTCAGGCCTGGCCGGAAAGCCAGATTTTAAAGAAGCAGGATTTGGTTCCGAGGATGATAATGTGTACATACCGAATATTTATCTGAAAGGAACCCGGGATTTGTTTGAAACCGTACGCAAAGAGTGCGGTGAAGATATTGAACTGCTTCACGATGTGCATGAGCGTGTACAGCCCATAGATGCCATTAATTTGTGTAAAGACCTGGAGCAATACCGTCCGTTTTTTATTGAAGATCCATTTTCTCCCGAAAATATTGGGTATTTCAAAATGTTACGTGAACAAAGCAGTGTGCCCATTGCTATGGGGGAATTATTTAACAGCCCGCACGAGTGGGTAGAGCCCATCGTCAACCGGTGGTATGAGTTTATCCGTATCCATATTTCGCAAATCGGTGGCATTACCCCTGCCATGAAAGTAGCCCGTCTGGGCGAGTGGTTCAATGTACGTACAGCTTGGCACGGGCCTGGTGACACCTCTCCGGTTGGGCATGCTGCCAATGCGCATATTGACCTTGCTGTATGGAATTTTGGCATTCAGGAGGCTGCCAACACGATTCGAGACCCCAGCGACAGGCTGTTGGAAATATTCCCGGGCATGCCCCATGTAGAAAATGGTTATATGTATGTGAACGAAGCCCCCGGCCTTGGTGTAGATGTTAATGAAAAAGAAGCTGCTAAATTTCCGCTACAGAAAGTACAGCTTAATAACTGGACCCAACTGAGGCAGCAGGATGGCACCCCAGTGCGCCCATAAATGTAAGTAGGCTTTCTTGAAATATTTAGTAAATCCTGTGGATTTTATTCACAGGTTACATCTTGAAAGTATCAAATAATTACCGGTCATCAGCATGCAATATCTGATGACCGGTAAATTAAACCACACACTCGTTAATAAGCTGGGTCCTGGGTTAATACACCATCTTGCAAGTCAAGTTGTACCTGAGGGATGGGCCAGTGGTCATCCTGGCCATCTGTGTAGGTAGCACCTTGCAGCCAGGGTAACCTTCCACCTTCCAGTTCACTGGCCAAATAAGTATTTAGTGTTTCAGCATCAATGCCCCATCTAACCAAATCATAAAAACGCATACCTTCTAATGCAAACTCAAGGCGCATTTCATGCCTTACAGCTTTTCTCGCATATTCTTGATTGGGGAAGGAGGGATACAGTCCCAGTTGATAATTCGCAGCCGGTTGTGTTTCATCAATTTCAATAGGGTCATCGGCGCCAAAGGTTGTGTTGAGCACCTTGCCCATGAGAACATCATCAGCCGCTCTTTGACGGATTTGATTGACCAAAGATAGCGCAGTAGCCAGGTCATTTTCTTCCACAGCTACTTCTGCTCTCCATAATATCACATGGCCGAGGCGTAATACGCGGAAGTTATTACCATTCACGCCAGCCGCCCAATAACTTGACTGGGTAGAGATTTCTCCCTTATTTCTTTTATACCACATATTCTTTTTGTTCTGAAAAGGTCCCATATTCAACTGGTCCAACATCCAGTCGCTGCCGCTCATTGGCCCCCAGTCTAAGAAGGGAATGCCCCGCCTTCCAATCGTCCAGTCTACACGTGGATCGAGAAGATGGTCGGTAGGAGTAAACGGTTCTGTATCCAGTATCCCATAGTCTGCCGTTAGCAGGTTGTCCTGATAATTATCCAGCAGGGGAAGGCCATTTTCGTCTACTTTAAAGGCATTGAACAAATCAAAGGATGGGGCACTGTAAGCACAGCATAAGCCAACATCATTTCCTCTGGGATATAAAGTTTGGTGGTCAATGCCCGAATTAGCTACACCGGCACCATCATTCACCGAATATTGGATTTCAAAAATACTTTCCCCATTGTTTTGGTGTTCCTCATCAAAGTTATTATAAAAGTGATCTTCCAATTGAAAAGGGCCATTGTTGATAACATCATCCAGCAGGGGTTTGGCTTCTGAAAACTCGCTTTGGAAAAGATGTACCCTGGCTTTGAATGCCTTTGCAGCCCACCTGGATGCCCTTCCCAAATCGGAAGGGGATGGATTCAAATTATCTACCCCAAACTGAAGATCAGTCTCAATGTCGTCCCAAACTTCCCGGTCATTAGGCACTGTAATGGGGTCTACATCTTCAGTGATATAAGAAATTTTTTCAAACTTAATCCGCAGCTGAAAATGAAACCAGGCCCTTAAAAACCGGGCTTCTGCTTCCAGTTGGGTGGCTGCATTGGAAGGAATATCTTCAGCAGCCTGCAAAGCTTTCAATACATCATTAGCACGGGATATTCCTTCGTAATTTACTCCCCATGCCCCACTCAGCCATTCATTATCAGGCCTTACATCATACCGCTCTATATCATTAATTTGGTTCCACCCACCGGTTTGGTCGCCCCGGTGCATATCATCAGAAGGTACATCGCCCCATACCCAGTTGGTGCCGGAAGCCTCCCCTTGAGCGCCACTCGGGGATTCTCCGGCAGCATATCCATCCACCAGGGCGTAGGCAGCTATGAGGAGGGCATCGGCTCCCTCTTTATTGGATAAAAGGTCCTCATTCACAGAACCCACCGGTTTTTCGTCGAGAAAATCTTCACTGCATGCGCTTATCAGAAAAACTCCGATTACTGATAAACTTATTATGGTCATTATTTTTTTCATCACTTACAATTTTTTGGTTTATAAAGTAATATTCAAACCGAACATGATCTGTTTTGATACAGGCCATGTGCCTACATCTACTCCCCGGTCTATTTCCCGGGCAATGCCATTGTCACGTTTCGAGGTGATTTCAGGGTCTAAGCCGGAATAGCCGGTGATGGTGAGCAGGTTGGCACCCATCACGTACAAGCGCAGGTGACGGATGTTTAATGTCTCCAGTACAGCCTGGGGAAAATTATATCCCAGCTGAAGGTTTTGCAGGCGCAGGTACGAACCATCTTCTATGTACTCAGTAGAGGCGTTTTGCTCAAAAGAGGTAGAGGTAGAAGCCTTCGGCAGAATTGCATCAGCATTATTATCCAGATACGGACTTCCCCATGATTTAAACAATCTATCCGGGCTGTTGGGGCCCTGAAACAAGCCATAACGGATGAAACGACTGGTGTAATTGGCAATATCATTTCCTACACTGGCATAGAATGTGGCAGCCAGATCGAAACCTTTAAACTCCAGCCCCATTCTCAGTCCGCTGGTGAAATCAGGGTGTGGGGTGCCAATGTAGGTGCGGTCATCGGGTGTGATCACTCCATCTCCGTCTACATCCCTGATTTTTAAGTTTCCAGGTTGGTTGTAGGTTCCATTCTCAGGGTGTGCATCAGCTTCTTCCTGGGTTTGGAATATGCCATCTACTACATATCCAAAATATTCTGGAAATGAATGCCCTGCTTCAGTTCGAGTATAAATCTGCTGCCGGGTAGGAAACCCCTGTATGAATTCGTTTTCATTATTAGAGAGCTTTGTTACTTCATTTTTATAGTGGGTGAAGTTGGCGGCAATATTATATTTCAGGGCATCATCAAATGCTGTTCCCCGGTAATCCAGTGTAATATCTATACCCCTGTTTTCCATGGATCCGATGTTTACAGAAGGAGCAGAAGCGCCTCCAGCCACCTGTGGTATAGCTACCGGGAAGAGCATATCATCGGTATTCTTTTGCCATATATCAACACTCAGGTCGAGCGAACCAAAAAAGGTAGCATCAAAGGCTATGTTGGTAGTTGTGGTGGTTTCCCACTTTGCATTGGGGTTACCAATAGCTGTTGACTGATACCCCTGGGTGATGGTATTGTCTGAACCATTGATGGCATAAAACGAATTGCCCGGATCAGAACCAAAAGTGGAAAAGCTGTTGTAGTTACCAATCTGGTCATTGCCGGATTGCCCCCAGCTGGCACGAATTTTCAGATAATCCAGCCAACCATTGGTGCCAGCCATAAAACTCTCTTCTGAAAGTACCCAGCCCAATGAAGCAGCCGGGAATACGCCGTACCGGTTATTTACGCCAAAGCGGGAAGAACCATCCCGACGAAGGGTAATGTCTAATAAATACCTGTCTTTCAGTCCGTAGTGTACGCGGCCAAAATAGGAGAAAAGCGACCAGGCAAATCCGGTTCCGTTATTTAGCTGATTAGAAGCCCCTGCGTTTAACACCAGAAAGTTAGGGTCTGTAGAAAAATACTCTTGCCTTGAGGCAGAAATAAACCTGTATGTATTTTTGGTGGCTTCTACACCCAGGAGCACATCTATGTTATGAATACCGCCAAAAGTTTTTGTATAACTGGCCGTATTTGTCCAGTTCCAAAGTATATTGGAGGTGCTATTTTCAGACAATGTGGTGCGGCGGGCGCCATTCACATTTTCATATTCAGGAAAAGAAGGATAGAATCCGTTGGAAAGCCGTACATCATAACCAAACAGGGTTTTAAAAGACAGCCCTTCTAGTAATGATATTTCCGAATAGAAATTTCCTGTAATGTTATAGGTCCGGGTTTTACTTTCGCCGGTACGCTCCAGGAAACCCACCGGATTGGGGCCATCATAAAGATTGCCGCCAACAATACCACCTGCCCAGTTACCGGCAATATCATACACTGGTAAAATAGGGCTGATCAGGTACAGTTTATTGTACAAGTTTTCGTGGCTGTTATTGCCATTCCATCCGTTAGTCTGGCCAATGGTTACTCCCAGTCTTTGCCCAACAGTTAGCCAATTGGTCAGCTTTGAATCCACATTAGACCGTAAACCAACGCGTTGGAATGAAGTGTTTTTTAAGATGCCATTTTCATCCAGGTAGTTTCCCTGAAAAGAATAGGTTGTTTTTTCTGAGCCACCGGTTACGGAAAGGTTATAATCCTGGATCAAGCCGTTTTGGTATATTTCGTCAAACCAATCGGTTCCCACAGGATTGGAGCGAGTGATGGGGTATGTTTGTTGATCGTACAAAGCCGGGTCTACGCCAGGGTCTCCGGAAGAACCTCCGTTTGGGAATAAGTATTCATTCAGTACTGGTGTGGAACCACTTCCGAAATGAGGATGAACCGTAGGCAGTCCGTCATTTTGATATTCCAACCACCACATTTCGCCCACCAACTGCGGGTCTGTCATCAAATCATATTTGGCAGTAGGTGCAGAAAAACCTGATCTTACACTTACTTCAACCTGGGCGGGGCGGTTTGTTTTTCCGGTTTTTGTAGTAACCAGAATTACCCCATTGGCGCCCCTGGCCCCATAAATGGCAGTGGAAGAAGCATCTTTCAGTATTTGGATAGATTCAATCTGGTTGGGTGGCGGTGCCTGGGCACCAAATACACCATCTACTACCCACAGCGGGCCGTTATTATTGATGGTTCCCATGCCCCGAATACGTACTTCGGCATCCCCACCCGGGGTGGCCGCACTTACTACAGTAATACCTGAGGCGCTTCCTTGCAGGGCTTTGGTTACATTGGCTACGGGTTGCTGGTCCAGGTAATCATGATCAACAGTAGCTACGGCACCTGTTAATTCCCCTTTGCTTCTGGTTCCATAGCCAATGACTACAATTTCCTCCAAAGTTTCAATATCCGGGACCAGGGACACATCTATCCGGTTCCGGTTTGCAACGGGAACTTCCAGGTTTTGGTAACCAATAAAGCTAAAGACCAGCGTGCCATCTTCCGGGGCGTTTATACTAAAATTTCCATCGGCATCACTAACGGTGCCCGTAGATGTTCCTTTTACAATAACGTTCACCCCGGGCAAAGTCTGTTCATTTTCGTCGGTAACAGTACCTGAAACAACAATATCAGCCAGGAGATTTTCTGAGGCCAGCAATAAAGTACATCCAATAAATTGAAAGAGGACAATAAATATCGCATGCCTTCCCCTCATAAGAAGTAGAGGTAGTGGTTTAGGTTTCATATATTTGTATGTTTTAATGAAAGTTTACTTTTATTAAATCGAATAGCTTCAGGGCGGAGAGGTGCTTGTTTGGCGATGACCACCTCAATGCCGGTAGATAGCAATGGGCCGTTGGTTTTTACTAGCGGCCTTTGTTTTTAGGAGGAATCTAATTTCATAGTGTACAAAGGGGTTAGGTTTTAAATAAATGGTTATCTATAAATTTTTATTGCTAATGACTATAGCAACAAGCCAGGAGTGTTTGCCTACATTTACAAACAATGCGCTTTTTGAACTTAAAGTCAATTTTTTATACTGTACTTAAACTAGACTATACATTTTTAGTGATTTTAATAAATTGATAATTTTTCCTCATTTTATTGAAGAAAGGTAAATTTTTTCACGCTATGCCAGGCACTTTAATCCATTGTATTACCTAGACAGCACCCTGACAATGGTTAAAATAGATTGTTAACAGGATGTCAATTGTACCTGGATATAAAGAGAAGGTTATTAGTCTCTGGCCCGAGGAGGTATTTCCATATTGCCTTGTAGGAGTCTCATTAATTTTTTGCTGGCATGGTGCTGTATTTCTTTCCTCTAATTCAACTGACTTTATAAAATATTCCTTGTATTCAGTTTTTGTCTAGTATGTTTTTATGGTATTTCTGTTTTTTTCGGCAAACTTTACCGCTCTATTAAAGGGCTTTTGCTCTGGTAATGAAGGAAGCAAACCTTTCAGATAACAGACAAGTCAATAAGCCGGGTAATAAGTTAATTTTGATAAAATTTCAATTTTAGAATCCAATGAATACAAAACAACAGATCGTTTGTGCAGTCCTGCTTTCGTGTATAATATTTGGAGTGACAGGCTGTCACCAGCATATTTCATATCAGGAGAATATGGAAGAATCAAAACGGAATTACCCGGATTCGGTATATGATTACCTGGCCATTCCTAAAACAAGTAAGTTGAGTGCAGCCTCAAAACGGGCCCTGGAAAGAAACTATGCACAGGGGCCGGAGTGGTACATGGAATTTGAGGTTCATGACCTGAAAGGCGATTTCGCCTACGAGGAAGGGGTAACCCGCAGAGACCCTAGTGATATAATTACGGTAGATGATACTTATTATGTGTACTATTCCAAAGCTACCGGGGAAACCTATGGTTTTGGTACCGGAGACCCCGAAAAGAAAGTGTTTCCCTGGGATAAAACAGAAGTTTGGTATGCGACCTCCAAAGACGGCTGGACCTGGAATGAGCAGGGCATAGCCGTAGGGCGGGGGACTGCAGGAGCTTATGATGACCGCTCGGTTTTTACTCCCCAAATCATGGAGCACGATGGGAAGTATATTTTGGTGTACCAAACCGTGAAAGCACCTTATGTAAACAGGGTAAAAAACCAGGTAGGCATGGCCATTGCCGACTCTCCCGACGGGCCTTTTGTAAAACTTGAAGAACCTATTTTGTCTCCTTCAGATGATGGGGAATGGTTGGGGGAAGAAGACTCTCGCTTCAAAGTGAAAAAACAGGGATCGTTCGATAGCCACAAAGTGCATGATCCTACCCTGCTTTACTATAACAACAAATTTTACCTCTATTACAAAGGTGAGCGCATGGGGGAACGCAAAACCTTTGGCGGCCGGGAGATCAAATGGGGTGTGGCGATTGCCGACAAACTGGAAGGTCCCTACGTCAAATCTGAGTACAATCCTATCACCAACAGTGGTCATGAACTTTGTGTATGGCCTTATGATGGAGGCATTGCTGCTCTGATTATCACAGACGGCCCTGAAAGAAATACCATCCAATGGTCTCCTGACGGGATCAACTTTGAAATTAAATCGCACATTAAATGGGGGCCAGAGGCAGCAGGGCTCGATCAAACGATTGATAATGAAAAAGGGCCCCTTGAAGCTTTGAAGTGGGGACTCACCCATAAGTATATGAGTTACGACTGGCAGTACATCCGAAGATTTGAGGGGTCTCAGCCCTTTAATCCATAAATCACGATAAATACAGAAAAAGTAAATGAAAGCAGCATATTATAAAGAAAAAGGAAAATTCATTTTGGGCGAAAGCCAGCCGGTATCACCAGAGCAAGGTGAAGTAAAACTGGATGTGTCCTACTGTGGCGTATGTGGCACCGATATCCATATTTACCATGGTGTGATGGATCAAAGGGTAAAGCCTCCTCAAATTGTTGGTCATGAAGCTTCAGCGGTGGTAGCCGCTTTGGGTGAAGGGGTAGAACATGTGAAAGTAGGAGACAAAGTAGCCGTTAGGCCCCTCCGGTTCGGCGAACCCCATCCCTTTGACAAAGGCCATCCGCATGTGGGTAAAAACTTGCAGTTTATCGGAATCGACAGCCCGGGGGCTTTCCAAAAAAGCTGGACGGTTCCGGCATATACCCTGCACAAATTGCCCGAAAATTTATCATTGAAACATGGGGCATTTATTGAGCCCCTGGCGGTAGCCTGTCATGATGTGAAAATAGGAAGGGTGAAAGCCGGTGAAAACTGCCTGGTGATTGGTGGCGGCCCCATCGGAACCCTGATCGCATTTGTATTGAAAGAAAAAGGGGCGAATGTATTCATTTCTGAGGTGAATGAAACCCGGGTGGAAATGCTCTCAAACATGGGGTTCACCGTCATTAATCCTGTCAAAGAAAACCTGACAAAAAGAATTGTTGTCCTCACCCAGGAGGCCATGATCGATTGTGCTTTTGAGGTTTCAGGTTCAGCTGCCGGGGTGCAGGCCATGACTGAAGTGGTAAATGTGCGTGGGCGTATTGTGATGGTGGCCATTCATGGTGGGGAACCCAAAAAAGTAGACTTATTTAAATTCTTTTGGTCAGAAATTGAACTGCTTGGGGCCCGCCTTTATGAAGAAGAAGATTACGAGGAAGCTATTCGCATTGCAGCCTCCGGTAACATCCCCTTCGATGCCCTGATTACCAAAATAGATAGCCTGGAAAACATCCAGTCTGTTTTTGAAACCATTGACAACAATCCGGCGGGTATGAAATACCTGATCGATTGCCAAAGTTAATTGAGATAAAGACCATAAAATATGACCCTATTAAACCAATTTAAGTTAAACGGAAAAACAGCCCTGGTAACCGGGTGCAAAAGGGGCATCGGCAAATCCATGGCTTTAGCTTTGGCTGAAGCTGGTGCAGACATCGTAGGCGTTTCAGCCTCCCTGGAACTTTCAGGCAGCAATGTAGAGCAGGAAATCAAAGCCCTGGGCAGAAACTTTAAAGCCTACCAATGTGATTTCTCTGACCGCAACGCCTTGTATAATTTTATCAAAGAAGTAAAAGACGATTTTCCGGTCATCGATATCTTAGTCAACAATGCCGGAACCATTTTAAGGACACCTGCTGCTGAACATCCCGATGAAATGTGGGACAAAGTGATTGAAGTCAACCAAAATGCACAATTTATCCTGACCAGGGAAATCGGGAAAGAAATGGTGAGTCGTGGTGCAGGCAAAATAATATTTACAGCCTCTTTGCTCACATTTCAGGGGGGCATCACCGTACCCGGATACGCTGCAAGCAAAGGAGCCATCGGACAACTAACAATGGCCTTCGCTAATGAATGGGCTTCCAAAGGAGTGAATGTAAATGCCATTGCTCCGGGTTACATCAGCACCGACAATACCGAAGCCCTGAGAAACAATCCTGAAAGGGCTACTTCCATATTGTCAAGGATTCCGGCAGGCCGATGGGGAGAGCCTGAAGATTTTGCCGGTCCCATTGTTTTCCTGGCCTCCCCGGCGTCCGGTTACATGCACGGCACAGTCATGCTGGTAGACGGAGGCTGGATGGGAAGGTGAGTTGGGAGACGGAAGACCGAAGTCGGGAGTCAATACTTCGGTCTTCGGTCTCCGAAAATAAGTATCTAATGCAAAAAACAACCATGTCCACAATAAAAGAATATCAACTATTTATCAACGGGGAGTGGGTAAATGCCTATTCAGGAAAAACAGATAACATTTACAGTCCCACAGATGAGTCGGTGGTAGGCATTGTTCATATGGGCGAAGAAGCTGATGCACAACGCGCGATGGAAGCTGCTGAAAAAGCCCAAAAGCAGTGGAAGAAAGTCCCGGCCCGGAAAAGAGCCGAACTGATGCGGGCTTTTGCTGCAGAGATCCGGGCCAACAAAGACCAATTAGCCCGGTTGCTGGTGAAAGAGCAGGGAAAGCTATTTTCCCTTGCACAAATAGAAGTGGAAGTAACAGCTACTTTCATCGAGTATGCCTGCGATTGGGCACGGCAAATTGAAGGGGATATCGTGCCATCCGACAATCCTGATGAACAAATTTTTATCCATAAAATACCGCGTGGCGTGGTAGTAGCTATTACCGCCTGGAATTTTCCATTGGCGCTGGCGGGTAGAAAACTAGGGCCTGCCCTGGTAGCCGGTAACAGCGTAGTGCTCAAACCCACCGAAGAGACACCCTTGACCACCCTGGAATTGGGCGATATTGCCAACAAAGTGGGCTTACCCAAAGGTGTGTTGAACATTGTTACGGGAATGGGGAAAGTGTTGGGAAATGCCCTTGTTTCCCATCCCGTCACCAAAATGGTAAGCATGACGGGCAGCACACCCGCCGGCCGTGAGATTTTTAAAACGGCTTCTCAAAACCTGATTCATGTGCAACTGGAACTGGGCGGAAAAGCCCCCTGCATCGTTTTTCCAGATGCGGATATGAATGCAGCGGTGGAAGGGGCCTTGCATTCCCGTTTTGACAATTGCGGACAGGTATGTACCTGCAACGAGCGCCTCTATCTGCACGAAGATATTTACGATGCCTTCATGGAAAAATTCATGGAAAAAGTGAAAGCACTGAAGTTGGGTGACCCTATGCATCCCGAAACTGACTTAGGCCCCAAAGTAAACCGGCGGGAAATAACGAACATGGAGCGGTTGGTTGCCCAAAGTGTGGAAGAAGGAGCTACCCTCGCTTTTGGAGGAAAAAAGCCGGAGGGTTCGCAATTTGAAAAAGGTTTCTGGTTTGAGCCTACCATCCTTACCAATGTGCAGCAGGAGATGACCATCGTACACGAAGAGTCATTCGGGCCAGTCTTACCCGTCATAAAATTCAAGGATTTTGAGGAAGTAATCGGGTACGCCAACGATTGTAAATATGGCCTGGCTGCCATGGTTTTTACCAATGATATGAACAAAATCATGCGCTGTACGAATGAACTGGAATTCGGTGAAATTTATATCAACCGGGGGCATGGAGAGCAGCATCAGGGCTTCCACAATGGGTATAAGCTCAGCGGAACCGGAGGGGAAGATGGCAAGTACGGATTTGAGCAATACCTGGAAAAGAAAACTTTTTACCTAAAATACAAAGCCTGAATGAGTACGAAAATAGAAAAAATATCCACACGTTTGTTCAGCGTTCCCCTGCCAGAAGTGTTGAGTGATGCCAAGCACGGTGATCATACCCATTTTGAGTTGGTAACTTCCACCATTACGCTGGAAGATGGAAGTGAGGGAACAGGCTATACCTATACCGGTGGCAAAGGCGGGCATGCCATCAAAGCCATGATTGATTACGATATTGCCCCGGCATTGCTTGGGCAGAATGGCAGCGAAGTGGAGGAGATTTACGACTTCATGGAGTGGCATATCCACTATGTAGGCCGGGGTGGAATTGCTTCCTTTGCCATCTCAGCCATTGATATTGCCCTGTGGGATATCCGGTGTAAAAAGGCAGAGAAACCATTATGGAAAATGGCGGGAGGGGTCGGCAACACCTGTAAGGCTTACTGCGGCGGCATTGATCTGCAATTTCCACTTGAAAAACTGCTCAGTAACATACAAGGCTATTTAGACAAAGGCTTCAATGCCGTTAAAATAAAAGTAGGGCGTGAAATCCTGGAAGAAGATGTGGAAAGGGTGAAAGCCGTGCGGGCATTGATTGGGGATGATATCACTTTTATGGTGGATGCCAACTATTCCATGAGTGTGGAAAAAGCCATTCGTGCTGCACGGGCATTTCAGGAACACAATATTTACTGGTTTGAAGAACCTATACTTCCTGATGATTATTTGGGATTTGCCCAGATTGCGAAGGAAACAGGAATGTCGCTGGCCATGGGAGAAAACCTGCATACCATCTATGAATTCGGATATGCCTTTGAACAAGCCAAACTTTCCTTTATTCAGCCGGATGCATCCAATTGTGGAGGTATCACAGGGTGGCTGAAAGTAGCAGATATGTCCCGTAAATACGGTATTCCAGTGTGCTCCCACGGCATGCAGGAACTGCATGTAAGCCTGGTATCGGCGCAGCCCAACGCCGGATGGCTGGAAGTGCACAGCTTCCCCATTGATAAGTATACCACCCGACCGTTAGTGGTAGAAAATTACAAGGCAGTGGCTCCTGATACCCCGGGGGTAGGTGTGCAGTTTGATTGGGAAAAGTTAGTTACTTATGAAGATGAAACTTACTTACAATAACGTTTTGCGGTAATGCTGTATAAAATAGCTGCAATTCCTCTTTTCCTCCCCGCTGCCACGGTGGCCCCAACCCCCTCAATGAGGGGGAAATTGTCCCCCGCTGGCGGGGGTAGGGGGTGGAATTCACTTACCATCACCGCGCCACGGTGGCCGCAAAACGTTGCAATCAGGAAACTTAAAAATTAACCATGAGAATTGTACCGGCTACCTTATTGTTACTTCTTCTTTTTTCATGCGGAACAGAACTTCCCCCGGAAATACAGGAAGCGTACAAGGAACTTCCACAGGAACTGGATTTCAACACGCATGTAAAGCCCATCCTCTCTGATAAATGCTTTGCCTGCCATGGGCCTGATAAAGGCAAAGTAAAAGCCGGGTTACAGCTCCACTCCGCTGAGTTTGCCTTCAATAAAACAGAATCAGGTGCATATGCCATTGTGCCCGGAAAACTGGCTAAAAGCGCGGCATTTCACAGGATTATTTCTTCTAACCCGGAGTATATGATGCCGACCCCGGAATCTAACCTGGCATTGACCCATGAAGAAAAAGCAGTGCTCATCCGATGGATAGAAGAAGGGGCAAATTATGAACCCCACTGGGCTTTTGAAAAACCCAAAAAACAGGAAATTCCTGAAATACAGCATACCGGTTGGGCAAAGAATCCCATCGATCATTTTATCGCACGGAAACTGGAGGGTAAAAACCTCTCGCCTTCCGCAGAAGCAGAAAAGTCCTTGTTATTAAGAAGGCTCTCATTTGATTTGACGGGACTGCCTCCCTCACCGGAAGAAATTCAGGCATTTTTGGCGGATGATTCCCCCAGTGCCTACGAAAAACAGGTAGACAGGCTTTTGGCCTCTTCACACTACGGCGAGAAAATGACTACCGACTGGATGGATCTGGCAAGGTTTGCAGATACCCACGGTTATCAGGTAGACCGTTTTCGGGATATGAGCCCGTGGCGAACCTGGGTGATCAAGTCTTTCAATGAAAATATGCCGTACGATCAGTTCATCACCTGGCAATTGGCCGGAGACCTGCTGCCGAACCCTACCAAAGAACAAATTTTAGCCACGGGATTTAACAGGCTTCACCCACAAAACATGGAAGGCGGTATTGTGGATGAGGAATTCCGTGTGGAATATGTGGCAGACAGAACGGCTGTACTTGGACAAGGGTTGATGGCCCTCACGCTCGCCTGTGCTAAGTGCCACGATCATAAGTATGACCCGATTTCACAAAAGAACTTTTTCGAGTTGTATAGCTTTTTTAACAATGTGAATGAAACGGGCCAAATTTCCTGGGATCCGAATGATACCCCGGTGCCCACCCTCCTGCTTCCGGATTCAGCACAGGAAAAACTGTTGGCTTATTTAGATGAAAAAGTTACTCGGGAAGAAAGTACCCTCCTAAAGATTGAAGAGCAAGGTTTGGCCGAAGCTGAAGACTGGGTGCGTGCAGGCAATTATCAAAAGTTAACAGATACATACCTTGCCAAAGGCCGGGCCGGATGGTTTTCCCTAAATGGCCACCTGCGCAATGAAGTAAACGGCGTTTCCGGCAAAATGGAACGAAAATTCTCGAGTAATGAGCAGCCTGATTTTACAGATACCGGGAGAGGAAAAGCCCTTCAACTGAATGGGGATACATGGCTTGACCTGAAACCGGTGGGCATTTACCGCCGAAATGAACCTTTTTCCAATGGATTATGGGTAAACCTGCCAGATTCCCTCAAAGAAGGAGTGATATTTCATAAAAACCAGGCTGTAAGACTACACAGCTACAAAGGGTATCATCTGTACCTGAAAGACAACAAGCTGGAATTGCTGATGGCACACACCTGGCCGGATAACGCCATTGAAGAACATACGCTTGCAGATATTCCCCGCAACCAATGGATGCAACTAACCATGACTTACGACGGTTCAAGTACTGCCAGCGGCCTGAAACTTTTCCTGAACGGGGAGGAATTAGAAACCCGGGTGAAGACCGATAATCTTTATAAAGACATTATTTTCGGTAATTATGAAGACCAAATTTATGAGGAGCCGATAGAACCCGGCTTAAAAATTGGCGCCCGTTGGAGAGGTTTGGGCATTAAAGGTGCCATGGTGGACGACATTGTGGTGTACGACCGTGCACTGCCCCGCCTGGAAGTGATACAATTAGCAGGCTTTCCATGGGAGGAAATCATCCAAAAAGACCCTGCCTCGCTTTCTGCTGAGGAAAAGGCAATGCTTGCGCAATTTTATCTCACCAACCTTTATTCACCTTATCAGTCTGCACAAAGGCAACTGAAAGATATTCGGGGTGAACTTGCAAAAAAGATGGAGGAAGTGAAAGAGGTGATGGTGATGAAGGAAATGCCCCAGCCCCGAAGGACTTACATTTTGGAGCGAGGGCTTTATAATGAATACCGGGAAGAGGTTTTTCCCAATACCCCGGAAAGCATTTTTCCTATGCCGGAGGATTTGCCAAAAAACAGGCTGGGTTTAGCACAATGGCTCACCCATCCCGATCATCCGCTTACGGCCAGGGTGGCAGTAAACAGGTATTGGCAAAACTATTTTGGTAGAGGAATTGTAAAAACCACCGAAGACTTTGGTAACCAGGGAGAGCTGCCCACCCACCCCCAATTGCTTGACTGGTTGGCGTTGAAGTTTATCGATAGTGGATGGGATGTAAAAGCCTTGCAAAAAATGATAGTGATGTCAGCCACCTACCGGCAAAACTCAGTAACTACGCCTGAGCTACGGGAAAAAGACCCGAAAAATGTGTGGCTGGCAAGAGGCCCCAAAGAGCGTCTAACCAGCGAAATGATCCGTGATAATGCGCTGGCTGCCAGCGGACTGTTAAATAAGAAAATCGGCGGGAAAAGTGTAAAACCCTACCAGCCGGAAGGGCTGTGGAAGATGAATGGGGGTGAATATATTCAGGATGATGGGGATAAGCTATACCGCCGTAGTTTGTACACTTTGTGGAAACGAACAGTGCCCAATCCTACCCAGGCCACTTTTGACCAGCCGGAAAGAAACGAATGTACTGTAAGAAGGCAAAAAACGAACACACCATTACAGGCTTTAGTGCTCCTCAATGAC
Source organism: Cyclobacteriaceae bacterium (assembly GCA_965230065.1). Lineage (GTDB taxonomy): Bacteria > Bacteroidota > Bacteroidia > Cytophagales > Cyclobacteriaceae. The sequence continues at coordinate 4,936,656 of OZ245942.1, forward strand.
CCAACTTTTATTGAAGCTTCCAGAAAACTGGGAGAAGACATTGCCAGGGCAGAAACTATCAAAAAGGGAATAACCTCAGCTTTCATAAAGCTAACCGGAAGGGCTCCTAATGAAGAGGAAATTAAAATTTTAGAAACCATACATCAGCAGGAATACCAAAAGTTCAAGGCTAACCCTGCAAAAGCGAAAGGCTGGCTGGAAGCCGGGGCTTACAGGGTTGCTCCGGAGACTGACACCCATTTGGTAGCCGCTAATGCAGTAGTAGCCAGTGCCATTATCAATGCCGATGTATCTATCACTAAACGATAATAGATATGTGTACCCATCATCAATTCATCAGGTCAACGGATAAAGAGCTTCAAAAAGAAGAACAGAAAGTAGACCGGAGGCAGTTTCTGACCAAAACTTCCCTGGGGTTGGGTGCCCTGGCCCTCGGTTCGCTCCTGGGCATTGATAAATTGTATGCTTCCGGTGCTCATCGCACCATGTCAGGTAGGGGAGCTTTACCAAGGCTTCCTCATTTTCCTCCGAAGGCCAAACGCGTTGTGTACCTTTTTCAGAGCGGCGGTCCCTCCCAGTTTGAAACCTTCGATTATAAACCCAAATTACAGGAAATGTTTGGGAAAGAGTTGCCTTCTTCAGTGCGTGGCAACCAACGGCTGACGGGGATGAGTGCCCAGCAGTCTTCCCTGCCCATTGCCCCCTCTTTATATAAATTTGATCAATATGGGGAAAGCCGTGCCTGGGTGAGTGAACTCATGCCCTATACTGCTGAAGTGGTAGATGATCTCTGCTTCATCAAATCTATGTACACTGAGCAAATCAACCACGACCCGGCGATTACCTTTTTCCAGACAGGCCATCAGCTGCCTGGCAGGCCCTCTATCGGTGCCTGGCTGAGTTATGGGCTGGGTTCCGACAACGAAAACCTGCCTGCCTTTATCGTGCTCAACTCCAAAAATGCCGGGGGACAACCTTTATACGCCCGGTTGTGGGGCAATGGCTTTTTACCTACCCAGCACCAGGGCGTGCAGTTCCGCTCGGGTAAGGATCCGGTTCTTTTTTTGAATAATCCCGAAAACTATGATGGGGAAGACAGGGCGCAGATGATCGAGTACATCCGGCAGCTCAACGAAGTGCAGCACAGTATGTACGGAGACCCTGAAATTAACGCCCGTATTGAACAATACGAAATGGCCTACCGTATGCAAACTTCTGTTCCTGAAATCACCGACTTTTCAGATGAACCGGACTACATTTTTGATATGTATGGGGAAGATAGTCGCGATCCGGGTACCTATGCTGCCAATTGCCTGATGGCCCGAAGGCTCTTGGAAAAAAACGTGAAATTTGTGCAGCTTTACCATCGTGGGTGGGACCAGCATACCTTCCTGCCTGGAGGCATTAAAAACCAGTGTAAAAATACCGATCAGGCTACTGCCGCCTTGGTGAAAGACCTGAAACAGCGGGGGTTGCTTGAAGATACTCTCGTGATTTGGGGCGGAGAATTTGGGCGTACCGTGTACTCCCAAGGCAAACTTACCCCTGAAAATTATGGGAGAGACCACCACCCAAGGTGTTTTACCATGTGGATGGCCGGCGCCGGTGTGAAGCCTGGATTTGCCTATGGCGCCACTGATGATTTCAGCTATAACATTACAGAAAACCCGGTGCATGTCCATGATTTTCATGCCACCCTATTGCACCTTATGGGAATTGACCACGAACGGCTTACCTACAAGTACCAGGGAAGGCGTTTTCGGCTTACCGATGTACACGGGCATGTAGTAAAAGATATTTTAAACTGATGCTTATGAAAATTACATGTATGCAGAGAAACTTAATTGAAGTATATAAACATATTTATCAACCTCTAACCTAAAATACGCACATGATTGAAGGAGTAGTATGGGCAATATTTGCCGGATTAATGTTAGGGTTATATGCCCTTCCTGAAAAATTTACCAAAGATTTTAAATACGAAAACACCTGGAGCCTGTTTTTTCTGCTCACTATGTTTGCGGTTCCGGTTATTGCTTCAACTACGCTGATCAATGGCTTCGGTGAAATATTCAGCTCCATGCCGTCAGACATCCTGTTCAAGATGGCTTTGGCGAGTTTTCTTTGGGGAACCGGAGTAATGATGTGGGGAAAAGCCATCAACCATATCGGGCTTTCACTGGGTTTTTCCTTGTTTATTGGCACCGTTATCCTGATTGGCTCCCTGTTACCCTTTCTGGTAGACGGGCTGCCGCCCGTCCAAGCGCTTACCCTGATTTTGACAGGTTTACTGGTCGTGCTCATTGGAGTTTTTGCCAATGGAAAGGCTGGGTTGATTCGTGAAAAAGATGAGCAAAAAGCCAGTCCTGATGACCCCGATGGACAAACTACAAAAGGCTCAATGGCGTTGGGCATTTTCATCGCGGTTTTTGGTGGGCTGCTTGCCACCGGCTTTAGCTATGCCAATGCTGTGGGCCGCCCGTTTCTCCATATGGCAAGTCAGCAACAAGGCAACGCAGATTGGATAACGGCGGTGGCTGTAATGTTTCCCATTTTTATCAGTGGAGGAGTGGCCATGACGGCTTATTTTATCTGGCAGCTTTCTAAAAAAGGAGCCTGGAGCAACTTTAAAACTTCCTATTTTGGAAAAAACTTCTATTTGATCCTCATTATGGCTGTTTTTCACTACGCTGCTTCAGCAGTATTTGCTTTTGCCGCTTTTCAGTTGGGCAATGCAGGCAATACGGTAGGATATGCTATTTTCAATACAGCCTGTGTAGCTACAGCAATTCTTTCTGGCATTATTACCAAAGAATGGGTACAGGCATCGCCCAGGGCCAAAAGGTTTCTATACACTGGCTTAGCCTGTATGGTGATTGGAATTGTGATCGTAGCCATTGGTAATAGCTGGGTATGATCCTCTCGATAAAAATTAAAAGAATTATTTATAACAAATGCGATTTTATACACTTACACTGGTTTCCGCTTTCCTGGCTTTTTCTTCTTGTAATCAACAGCAAAAAGATGCTCGGCATGAAGATGCTCGGCATGAACATGCTGAAATTAATGATATTCCAACAAAAAACGTTTCTGTCAAAATCAAAGAAAACCCTGGGCCTAGGCCCAATATTATTTTGCTGTTTTCCGATGATGCAGGGTATGCTGATTTTGGTTTTCAGGGTAGCACCCATTTTAAAACCCCGCATTTAGATCAACTGGCGAAAGAAGGGGTTCGGCTAACACAGGCATATGTAACCGCAGCAGTGTGCGGCCCTTCCCGGGCAGGGCTGCTGACCGGCCAATATCAACAACGGTTTGGGTTTGAAGAAAATAATGTGCCCGGTTATATGAGTCCTTCGGGATTAGATAGTCTGGAAATGGGATTGCCGGTAGACCTGATCACTCTGGCTGATTACCTGAAGGCATTAGGGTATCGAAATACCATACTTGGAAAATGGCACATGGGAGGCGCCGACCGCTTTCATCCATTCTACAGGGGGTTTGATGAGTTTTATGGCTTCCGGGGTGGTGCCCGGGATTATTTCCCTTATTCCGAGGAAGGACAACCTCATGATCCGCAGAACAGGCTTGAAGAAGGTTTTGGGCAATTTAATGAACATTCAGGGTATTTAACAGACGTGCTGGCGGATAAAGCTTGTACGTTTATGGAGCGAAACCAAGACAATCCTTTTTTTATTTTTTTGTCATTCAATGCGGTACATACTCCCATGCAGGCTACGCAGGAGGATTTAGGTCAAATTATCGGCTTATCCGGAAAGCGGAAACAACTGGCAGCCATGACACTCGCCCTGGATCGGGCATGTGGTAAAGTGTTGGACAAGCTGAAAGCATTGAATTTAGATGAGAACACCCTGGTGGTATTCACTAATGACAATGGAGGACCTACCGACGCGAGTGGAGCATCCAATTACCCATTGAGTGGCTGCAAGGCAAATCACCTGGAAGGGGGTATCCGTGTGCCTTGCCTGATTCGTTGGCCCGGAAAAATCCAACCCAACACAGTTTACCATTATCCGGTATCTGCCCTCGATTTTCTACCCACTTTCATTGAAGCTGCTGGAGGTGATGCAACGTCCATTCCCGGTTTGGATGGGGTGGATTTGTTGCCTTATTTACAAGGATCGGACAAGGATCGTCCGCATAAAATCCTGTATTGGAAAAAGGAAAACAGGGGGGCTATCAGAGAGGGTGACTGGAAAATGTTACGCTTCCCCGATCGCCCTGCGGAACTCTATAATATTGCAAATGACATGGCTGAGGTTCGTAACCTGGCAACACAATACCCTGACAAGGTAAAGGAGTTGTACAAAAAATTGTTTACCTGGGAAATGGAGATGGAAAGGCCAATGTGGCAGCTTAAAAGAAAATATGAAGGATTGGCAGCCAACAGGATGGATAAGTACAGAAAACAGGTACAGGAATAAGAAAAAAGTGAGCTTTATCTAAAAATATAGGCTGTGTCTGATGAATCTAAAATAAATCTGTATATCGGTCTGGCGGCTACTAGCAAGAAGCATAAGAGCTGTCGAGCCTATTCCTCCGTTATTTATCAGACATAGCCTTGTAAGCAAAAAAATAGTTGTCCATACTCAGGTTAAAAATACTCCCCTCTGTTGAGTTGTATTCGTAAATCAGGGTTGTTTTTTTGTAAAGCTTTTACCAGGGTTTCAGAAACCTTGGTTTGGTTAAGGTACACTTCTTTCAGGGAGGACATGGATAATACATGCAGCAATCCGGCGTCGTCTACTTCTGTTTTGGATACATTGAGCAGTTCCAGGTGTGGCAGTTGTGATAAGTACGCTAGTCCGGGGCCTTTTACAGGGGTTTGCTGTAAGATCACCTCTTTCAGGTTTACCATTTTACCGAGGTGGTACAGTCCGTCATCGGTAATGTTACTGCCCACCAGCGATAGTTTAGAAATTTTCGGAAACAGCGGACTGAGTTGAGCCAGTTCGTTATCCCCAAAAACAGCCGGGGGAAACTGCATGGATACCATGATGTGCGCTCCACGGGTTTCGGGGTCGGGCTGTATTACAACATTGAGTTGTTTTTCCAGTTTACTGGCCATCTGCATCAATGCTTCCTGCTGTTGCTGGCGGTTTTGCCGTCTTACCTGCAAGGTGGTGAGTTCTGCTAAATAGTTTCGCAGTACATCCCGGGTAACAGAGTCTGCTTCAGCTTCCTGCACGGTAATCGTAGGGCTGGCCCCTTTCTCAATCCACCATTTCAATAAAAACTTTTCGGAGTGGGTGAGGGGGGCTTTGCCTTCGGGGGGCATGTGTTCGTCGTCAGTTTCGGGTAGCATTACCCGGTGGTAGATATTACTGTTGTCGGCATCATTGGGCAAAATAGCGGCCATCTCGCCTTTTCCTCCAGCCATCATGCCTTCATAGGTGGTCATCATCAGGTCGCCTTTCGTTTTGTTTTCGTTGTGGCAGCTCATACATTTGGCATCCAGCATGGGTACTACAATGTCTTCATAAATAAGCATTTCTTCCAGGGGCTTTAAAGCTACGTTTTGTTCATCAGCAAACCAGGCGGGCAAATATTCGGTAAGGTATTCTTTGCCATGGGTAAGCGAGCCTCCCTGGTGGCTGGCAAACCCTAAAAGCAAAGTGGTGCTGCCCAGCAGGGTGAAGTATATCGTATTATACTTTTCGGCACTGGCATGCAGCTTTATGGTGTAAAATAAAGCCGTTAGGAAAACGCCCATACCCACGCCAATACTGCCCCACTTGTGCAATGCCATAATTTCACCTCCATATTCCCCGGTATAATACAGCAGAAACCCCGCAACAATGGACAGCAAAGTGCCCACACAGGCCAGTATGAGTACAAAGCTCTTCACCGCGGCAGGAATTTGTATGAGAGAAAACCGGGCCAGTACTTCAAACAGGAGCAGGAGGGGGATCAATACCACCGGAAAATGAATGATGAGGGGGTGAAACCTGCCCAGAAAATAAGTAATCGCTGGTACATTGCCTTCTGCGGATGGTACGAACAAAAGCCCTGCGAGAAGCAGTATGCCTGCGGTGAGGGGAAGGTATATCAGGAATAGCCTGGTGCGGGCATTGTTTTGTAAACTTGCACGGAATTGCTGAAAAGCTGTATTGTTTTCGGCTTGTTTTATGGGGGGTGTTTGGGTGTTTGGGTTCAAGTTATTTGTTGTGGATAAGGGTTTTGATAATAATTTAAGGTGAATTATGGTTTGGGTTGAGAAAAGAGGTGTTCTCCCCGGATGAGCGCAGTACCGGGCGCGGGGCCTCCTGCATAAAAGAGGGAGGCCCCGGAATTCGCCGGGCGCAGTGCTCATCCGGGGAGAGGCTCTTATTTTGTTTTATCCTTAAACACGCATCAGGTGTAAATATCACACAGGGGTTCGGTGCTGTCAGCGAAGCAATTGGCCGGGATGTCCAGTACGTGCAACATAGACAGGTACAGATTAGCCAGGGGCGTTTCTTCTTTGTACAGCAGGTTTTTGCCGGTTTTTATCTTACCTCCTCCTTTGCCAGCCAATACAATGGGCAGGTTCCGGGGCGAGTGCCGGTTGCCATCGCGCAGGCCGGAGCCCATCATCACCATAGAGTTGTCCAGCAAGGTGTTATCCCCCTCTTTGATAGATTTAAGCCTTTCCAAAAAGTAAGCGTATTGCTCCATATGCCAGGTATTGATGGTGGCATATTGTTCCATATTTTTAGGATCGTTGGAATGATGAGAGAGTTGGTGGTGGCTGCCACCAACACCGGGTAAAAAAGTGAAGTTACGGTTACTTACCGAATTTCCAAACATAAAAGATGTTACCCGGGTGGCATCGCTCCAAAAAGCCAGCACCATGATGTCCAGCATCTGCCGCACTTTTTCCGTTACATCCACGCCCAGGTTCATTTCAGCATAATCATCAATGCGCTGGTTTAGCCTGCCCAGTTCTTTTTTAATGTCTGGTGTGATATGTGCCTCAAAATCCTGGCGGTTTTCTTCATTCTCAATGCGTTTTTCAATGGCTCTTATGGATTCCAGGTATTCCTCGAGCTTGTCCTGGTCAGAGCGGCCCAGTTGTTTCTGTAAATGATTAGCATCTTCCAATACCAAATCCAGTACGCTGCCTTTCCAGGGGCTTTCCTGCGGATGGCTTTGCCCTTCGGGCAGGGGGACATAATTTTTGAAAAGCCTGTCGAAAGCCAGTTTGGGGTCAATTTCTTTTGAGCTGGGTTGGTTGGGGCTTTTCCAGGAGATAGCAGAACCGTATAACCTTGTGAAACCAACGTTGGCATCTATACCGGAATTGATACGTTCCAGCCCATATTCCAAAGAAGGAAAAAGCGTTTGGTGCCCTACGTGTTTCGCAATGAGCTGGTCAATAGAGATACCTCCGCTGTGCAGGTTTTCCCCGGTGGTTTTATAAATGGGCAAACAGGTTAGGAAATTCGCCGTTTTGGCATAATGCCCATCTGCTCCTTTAAAAATGGAGTACCGGTTCATCAGTTCATTCAGCACCAGAATATCGTCCTTTACATTTTTTAGCGGATTCAAAATGGGCGAAAGCTCAAAGTTAGTCCCAAACTGTTGGGGAGTCCACCGTTCAGGATGTACGCCATTGGGCATGAACAGGAAAGCCGAGCGTATCGGTGCCTGACTGCCTGCTTTCGCGTAAGCACCTATGCCAGGAGGGACCATGGCTTCCAGGAATGGAAGGGCAATGGAGGCCCCAATTCCTTTTAACATGCGACGGCGTGATATGTGCCATTTTTTCTTCATGATTCGGTTAGTTTTTTACTGTAATCATTCACTTTATACCGGAAAGCGTAACTGTTAACGAGTTCCTTGATAAAGTACTCAGGGTTAAAGTTATTGTTTAAAAGGTTCTTTTGCAGCTTTTGGAGCGTAGGCTCATCTACAAACTGAATAGAACGTCCAGTGGCGTAGGTAAACATTTTCTCTGAAAGGTTACGGGCAAAAGTGGCCTTCTTCTCCACTAAAATTTGTTTCAATTCATTGGGGCCTTCAAAAGGTTCACCACTGGCCAATACGCCGGAGGCATCGATGGGGTCTTTTTCATAGGCATTTCTCCAGCGGCCAATGGCATCAAAGTTTTCCAGCCCCAGGCCAATGGGATCCATTTTCAGGTGGCACGACATGCATGCGGGGTTATCCCGGTGTACGGCCAGCAGGTCGCGGAAACTCAGCTCTCCGGTGTTGGCTTCTTCGGGCAGTTCGCCCACATCTGGAGGAGGAGGAGGGGGAGGTGTTCCCAAGATTTCCTCTAATACCCATTTGCCCCTAAGCACCGGGCTGGTCCTTAAAGGAAGCGAAGTGGCAGCTAGTACAGAACCCATACCAAGCACACCACCTCTTGTGCTTTCGGCCAGTTGTACTTTACGGAAAGCATCTCCATGAACGCCTTCAATACCATAATGATTGGCCAGGTCTTCGTTCAAAAAGGTGTAGTCACTGTTCAGCAAGTCCAGAAAAGTTTTACTTTCCGTCATGCAATGGTTAAAAAACTCTACAGTTTGCCGATACATCGCCTGCCGCAAATCGGGTGTGAATTCAGGGAATTTTTCAGGGTCTACCGGGCTGCTCTCTTTCAGTTTGGCAATACCGAGCCACTGGGTCACAAAACTTTCGGCAAACCTCTTGGCTTTGGGGTCATTCAGCATACGGGTTACCTGTTTGTTGAGTACCCGGGGGTCGTGCAGGTCTTCCCTGTAGGCCGCCTGGAACAACTCTTCATCCGGCATGCTCGACCACAAAAAGAAAGACAGGCGGGAAGCCAGTTCAAAATTACTCAGGGGATAAGGGCCGTCGTAAGGAGATTCTTCTTCTATGCGATAGAGAAAATTTGGGGAAATGAGCACTGCTTTTAACGTTTCGAGTATACTCAGGTTAAACCTTTCCGGATTGGGAGTATCTTCTAAGCCGTCATATACTTTTTGAAACAGGGTTGTTAACTTTTCTTTGTCCTCATTTTTCAGGAAACGGCGAAAAGCTTTGGATGCGAAGGGGTAAATTATACTTTCGGCTGCCACAACAGGCGAGTTGATGGGTGTGTATTCATCATATAATAAATCCAACCCCCAGTTACCCAGTTGTTCCCACCATTTTTGTTCATACTGAAAAGGAACGATGCTGCTCCAAAGTTCAGGTTGGCTGTAAGCTTCTTCCAAAACAAATTCAGCAGCTTCGTAGTATCTTTCAAATTTCAGTGGGGTTACAAAGAGTGTGCGGGCATAGTTATCGAAACCGCCGCCACCCGAGCCATCAGCCGGAAAAAAGCTTTTAGCATCAAACTCAACGCCCACCAAATCAAAAACGGTATACTGATATTCGTTATGGCTCAATCTCCTGATGGTTACCCTCCCAGGATTGTTTTCAGCTAAAGATTTAATTAATATTTTATTGATACCTTTTACAATGATATCATGTTCTTCGGGAGATGGTGTGGGTTTATGGCTGGGGGGCATTTGTCCCGATTGTACTTGTTTGATGACCTTGAGCCAAATTTCTCCATTTTCAACAAGGCTGCCCTCACTTTCGTATTTTTCCAGGTTGATACCCCCCGCAACTTTGCCCACATTGTGGCAGGAGAAACAATGTTTATCCAGCACGGGGCGGATTTGGGTCGTAAAATCCAGTTCTTTTTCCTGAGCATTTGTTGGCTGAAAAAGGCAAAAAGCACCAATAATAAGTAGAAAGGTCAATAAGTTATCCATGGCAAATTTTCTGAATCCGAGAAAGATAATAAATAATTTTTATCTGGTCAAAATTTTTATGGTGAGCTTCTTTCCCATGAATTTGACACAGGTTACCAAAATATCAGGAGTTATTGCTATTATTTTTGATTTTCAGGTGATAATATTGAAATACTTTAGTATCATTATCGGTTTAAATAGAATTTGAATAGCGATTTTACAATAACATGACCATAAGCAATTTCAAAGGATTGGTAGCAGGTACTGTTATGACCTTGTGTGCCATACATACTGCCATAGCACAAAATGCGAGTGCAGGTAATGACTTACCCTACCGCCTGGCCCGTCCGGATACTGTGTTTAACATTTTTCAGTTTCCTCAAGATCAAATACCCCGCATTGATGGCCATACGGATGATTGGGAAATTTACCCCGAAGCATATGTTATCGGAACAGATCAGTTGAATGATACCGAAGATGGTATGGGTACAGATATTGACCCGGACGACCTGGATGTGAAAGTAAAAGTAGGTTGGGTTAATGGGTTGAACCGGCTTTATTTTTTATACGAAGCCAATGATGATTATTGGGATTTTGGGCGATTTAACCCCAATGGGTATTTAAACGATATATTTGAAGTTGTTGTGGATGGTGATTTGTCGGGAGGCCCGTTTATTACCAATCCCAATAGGCCGGGTGCTGAAGTTTGGGGGGATAACCCGGAGCATATTGCCAATCACTTTGCTTTTAGCGGCATTCATGCCCAGAATTATCATATTTATACACCTCCTGTGAACAATGCCTGGGTTTTGGTGTGGGGCTGCCAGCCATGGATCAGTGAATTTCCGCATGCAAACTATGCGTATCAGTTTGATTTTGAACATGGAGAAAACGGGAAGTTGATATTGGAGTTTTGGATTACGCCCTATGACTATGCGCCTTATAGTGGGCCGGAAGATGCAAAGGAAACCAAACTGACAGAAAATAAGCATATAGGCCTTTCCTGGTCGGTGCTCGATTTTGATGGAGGAAAGCGGGAAGGCCATGTAAACTTATCGCACAATACAAAGATGGTGAAAGATGCTTCGTATCTTTGTCTTTTTCGCTTAATGCCAATAGAAGACCGGTTTAATCAGCCCATTCAGGCTGACTGGAGTTTTCAGGTAGTAGATATGGATCAAAGAAAAGTTGCTTTCAAGGATGAGTCGGTGGGTGAAATTAATCAATGGAAATGGGATTTTGGGAATGGAAAAATTTCACATGAACAAAATCCTATTCATATATTTGACACCCCCGGCGTACACAAAGTAGTTACCCTGGAAGTATCAGGGGCAGCGGGCACATCAAAACGCACACGATACTGGGAAGTAATGATCAAATGATGTAAGAAAGTTTATGTTTGCAAAAAATGTTTTCAATGTAGGGTGGATCATCGTTTTTTTCTTGTTCCTGATGGCCAACAGTTGTAGTTTTTCTGACAAAGAGGTAAAACTACTCTTAATGTATGATGCTTCATCAAGCTACATGGCAAAACATTTGAATGCCCTTTGCCGGGAAAAAGGCTACACTTTGCATAAAACTACAGAACTTACCATCTGTTCTGAAGATTCGCTCAAAGGTTACCATGCTATCATTCTGGATATTCCGGTTGATACACTGAACAACCAACAGCAAACAGACCTGGAACGGTACGTATTGGCAGGTGGGGGGTTGCTAGGTATCAATGTGCACACTAACTTCATCCACAAATGGCCCTGGATGGAAAACTTATTAGAAAGCGAATTTGGCCCCCGTTATCAGAGTGATTCATTTGAAATACTCAATGTAGCAAAAAAGGCAAACCTGATAGATGGCATCACAAAGACTGTAGGCCCGGGAAGGGTATGTGTTTTGTATACCCACAATTTATCTGCTTTACATGAGAACCTGGTGAATGCAATTTCATATGCCATTGAAGATGATGAAAGCGGTTTGCATTATGACGAGGTTGCAGTTCCCAGAGTGCCTTCTGCCGGGCCATTTTCTGAAAGAATATTGGTTGATCACCTGAGTGAACCGGTTGATATGGAAGTATTGCCACAAGGAGATTTGATTATTATTGAAAGAAGGGGCGCTGTAAAATACTTTAATACACAAAATCAAAAAATAAAGCAGATTGCCAATTTTGATGTGAACCACAAAAACGGGTTTGGGTTGACCAGCATTGCTTTGGACCCCAACTTTGAAAAAAATCATTGGGTTTATTTTGGGTATACCCCTCATGCTGACCCCCAACATCAATATATATCCAGGTTTTTTCTGGCAGAAGACAGCCTCATTCAATACACCGAGAAAGTGCTGGCCCGGTTGTCATCAGACCATGCTGCTATCAGTATGTTGGCATTGGATGAGGAACAACATTTTTTTGTTGGAATAAGTGATTACCCCATGCATAATGAAAATGAGGTTGAAGATGACATGGGAATACCCGACAACACTTTGCACAACGACCAGGGCTTCACAAGACAAAACCGAATTTACCGGTTAAGTTTAGGGCCTGATACAACCTTAGAACTCTCTCTAAAAGCTCAAAATATTGATTCAGTCAATCTTAAAGCAACACATAGCTTCAACACTGCGCAAGCAATTCAACCCATTACTTCAGGCCAAATACAATTCAAAAATTGGGGCGGTATTGGTATAACGCAGGACGGTGTACAATGGCGGCAGCAATTTCCATATTTACAATCAGGAAATTATTTGATTTCAGGGCCAATTTACAGATATGACCAATTTTCTACTTCTGGCAATAAACTTCCAGATTTTTATGGGGGAAAGTTATTTTTGGTTGATGCAGAAAACAAGAAACTGCTAACTGCTTCATTTGGTACGAATCAGCAATTGCATGCTATTGAGCCTGTGCTACCTTTAGCATTGGATAATCCGGTAAGGCTCAAATTTGCACCGGATGGCTCGCTTTACATATTGGAACATGGCCCCACAGGGTTTATCTCACACAAAAATGCCCGTCTTCGACATATAACTTATGCGCAGGAGAACAGGCCTCCTGTAGCCAAGATTAGTGCTGATACCAAAACAGGCCAATCTCCGCTTACTATCAACTTTTCTGCGGAAGGTTCTTTTGATTATGATGACAAAGATACCCTAAGCTATGAATGGTATTTTCAGGATACAGTTATCCACACGGGTGCGGCCCATCAATTGGCCTACGAATTTCATGAACCGGGTATATATCACCCATTGGTGAAGGTAAAAGACCAATATGGAGATTTTGCAGAGGCAACAACCAGGATAAACGTTGGTAATACAAAACCTGAAGTATTTATTAATACAACAATAAACCGGTCTTTTTACTGGAAGTCGACTGATATACCTTATAAAATTAAGATTACTGACATTGAGGATGGAGAAATAGATCCAGCATCTCATGCAAAAATCAAATTATTCGTACATGCCCGGGATCAAATTATTGATCCTGAACAAGGACTACTTTTGCCAGCCGAGGGAAATTTAGTTACCCAAAAGTATGATAAAGATTCATTAATTGATTATACGCTTGTAGTGGAGGTGAAAGACAGGCCTGTTAATGGTTTGCCAGCTAATGAAGTACATAAAACTTTTACTTTACGGGCCCCCCAGTTATTTGCAACAGACAGTGACCTTCGTGCCGGGGTATTAGATAGAACAGACCAGAAATCGTTGTTTGTTCAAAATGGCGGATATTTGACGTTCAATGATATTGATATGCGGGGCATCAATCACCTGAAATACAGAGTAAAGCCAAATGTTGACGGGTTTCTTGAATTGCGTTTAAATGCCCCCAATGGGCCGGTAGTGGGCACTTTACGAATGAAATCCCGGGAAACCTGGGCTACATTTACGGTAAGAATAGGACAAATTGAAGGGAACTACGATTTGTATTTTGTATTCAGGCAATCTGAAGACGAACCTGTTTTAGCCAACCACAAGGTATTATGCATGCTGGAATGGATATATTTTGGAAGGGAAAAGATTGGATGGTTTTACAGAAGCCCTGATGCCAATGACCTACTATAAAAAAAATGGCCGTCTGAAACCAGACGGCCGGCAGTAAAACGAGGTAATTCAATACTTAAGGTAATTCAATGTTTATTGTTTTATCGCCAATTTTGATGGTCGTCGTTTTGTCGCATTCACCATCTCCAAAATCAACCCTGAAATTCTTTCCGTTTTCGGGCGAAATCTGGCTCGATCCTTTTACCGGATAATAACCGCTATCAGAAAAACAATTTGTCTGTAATTGAATGGGATGAACAATCTGGGTTGAAAATCCTATTCCTTTACGCGAAACGCCACTGGCAGTACCTGATAATTCGTATACATTGTTGAAAAAATCAATATCTCCTTCTCCTGATACCCATTTGATTAAATAGGTAGAATTAGTGCTAAATGTTGCTTCTTCTTCTGGAAATGTTAAACGAATATCTTTATGAGAACGAATAAACTCAATAATCCCATTTTTGTTTCTGGTAAAGTCTGAAGTAGAAATTGTTCCTTCAATTTTTTTTCCATTAACACTATAGTCCTCAAACGTGATGGTTCTGCCACTCAGTAAACTACCTGCTTCACCGGTATATTCTATGTGTAAGCTACCTTTTCTGAGTTTACCCATTTGGTCGGTACAACCATTTTTACCAAAATCTAATGTGATGATCTTATTGTCTTTATTGTGATACAAAGAAGCACAATAAGTAGGACTGTTTTCCATCCCTTCTTCTGTACTTGCCCTGAATATAGCCTCATCACTAATTCTGTATACTTCGTCCAGCTCAGAGATCATCACATTTTCGTCCAGTATAATTTGTTCATCAATGCTTTCGTTATTGCTAATCTCCGGAATATTTTCCTGGCATGAAACAAAAAAAACGGCGACTGTAAGCATTTGAAAGAAAATAGAAGGTGTATTCATTGTAATGAGATTTATATAAATAATTATATAAAATATAAATAAAATTATATTGCAAAATTCACCTAACTTTTCTTAGCATTCAAGCTGAATTTACTGAAAACTTACACCTGTGAGATTTCTGCCAGAATTTTACTTGGATTTTTCTTCCAATGGGCTGGAACGGCAGGCAGTGGCAGCAGCAGTTTACTCAGGGCCTGCCAACTGCTGCATCAGTTGCATACCAATCAAAATAATTCCTTGTTTTTCCATTTCTTCCCTGGGGCAGTAGCCCTGTTTTGGTAACCATGATAGGCAGATGTCAGGAATAAAATAATGGCTGCACCGATGGCCGCATACACAATACCCGGGTGTATTTCCCATTGTTTGTAAGCAATGGCTGCCAGCCCCCAAATCCCCACCAGGGAGGCTTCTCGCATGTTTCGCCTGAATGTGAGCAGCAAATAAATGATGGTAGCAGCGATAATCATGATGATGGCCCATGTTGGTTCTGAAAAGGGGGCGCCATTCCAACTAATGCTTGTAAGGTACGCAGAAATATTAGCCACAGTGGCCAGGATAATCCAGCCGATATACCAGCAGATGGGCCACCACACAAAGGCAATGGTGAAAAAGGGGGCATCCCACCGCTCTAAATTCAGCCGCAACACCAGTTGAATAAGTGAAAACAGTAGTACAAGCATAATGATGACCGATAGCCCGGTCATTTCACTCATCCAGGCAATTACCCATGAAGCATTGGCTATGTTGGCCAGCATAAACCAAATGCCTGTTTTTTGCAGTGCTTCATCGTCTTTCCGCTTAAACCAGGCATACCATTGGTAGCCTACAAATGCCAGCAACCACAAGTAGATGAATCCCCAGATAACAAAAGCGTAATCGGCTGGTGTAAATAAGTTTTCATATTGGGCACTTATGTCACCAACGGTTTTTCCATTGAAAGCACCGGAATTTACCCAGTAGTTGACAAAAAGAGTTCCTGATAATGTGATGGTGTTGAGAAGTAGTTTTGTGATTTGGCTCATAAACAATGTATGTTTAAAAAATATATCATTTCAAGTAAGATAAACTACTAAGGCCATGACAAGTTTAGATAATTTGCTTGAAAAGTAAAGAATTATTACTTTCTTGCGGGTACTGAACAGGATTGTAAGCACATGACAGAGCATCAGGAGTTTGCTGGCTACTACGAATTATATTTCCAGGATTTATACAATTATGGAAAGAATATAACGCCGCATACGCCCCTTGTTGAAGATTGCATTCAGGAAACATTTCTGCATTTTTGGCAACAAAGGCGATCTATTTCAGGCATCCAATCTGTAAAAGCCTATTTGCTGGCATCTTTACGAAGGAAACTTTTTCGTAAAATAAAACAACATAAAAAGTTGGAACTGCTGAATTCGGAGAAAGAGTTTTTACTGGAAACCCCTAATTCTGAGGCAGAAACCACATCCTTTAACCGACAAAAGCTGAAAGCCCATTTACAGCAATTGAGTAAACGCCAGCGCGAAGCCTTATACCTCCTTTACTATGATAACCTGGATTACGAAGAAACTGCTTTTGTAATGGGACTTGAAACCAAGAGTGTGTACAACCTGGCATACCAGGGCATCCAAAGGTTAAAAGCTGTATTAAACCACCCCCGATTGCTCCTGCTAAACCTCACCTTTTTGCTTTACTTTTTATTTGTTTGAGAGATTAAAAGTTGGAAGACCGGAGACGGAAGACTGAAGTTTTGTCTCTGGTCTTCTGTCTCAGGTATTCGGTAATTGAAATGTGTGGAGTAACCCTGCATAATAACTTCTTCACGGAAGTCTGGAGATTAAAACTTCGGCCTTTGTGATAATATCGATAAATGACAACAAAAAGCATCAAATTGTTAAAAATTACCCAAAATATTTATTTCTAATGTAATTAGTTCAAATTTTATTCTCAAAACCAGGGAAAAGCGTTGGGGTGGTGTCTCTATACTACCAAATGAGCAAACGCATGGACAAATATCAAAATCTCAGTGCAGAAGAATTAGCACTGGATCCCTACTTCATCAAATGGATAACACGCCCTGATGATGAAAATACTATTTTTTGGACAAACTGGGTTGAAAAATATCCAGATCAACAGTCTAAAATCTTGAAGGCCCGACAAATTGTTAAAACGGTTAGATTTAAAACTTACGAAGCACCGACCTCTACAAAAGAAAAAATTTGGCAAAACCTTGAGGAAAACACCAAATACTCATCTTCCGACAAAAAACCTCATACATTTATCAGGTGGTATTATCCAGTAGCTGCAAGTATCGCCTTATTGCTAATTGCCGGATATTTTCTAATGCAGAACCAAGAGGAAGGGCAGGTAAATTATGCGACAGCCTTTGGCGAAACTTTGGAGATAACACTGCCCGATGGAACCTGGGTGCAATTGAATGGTAACTCATCCCTGCTAGTACCCGCATCATGGCCCAAAAAAGGAAAGCGGGAAGTATGGCTTGATGGGGAGGCTTTCTTCCATGTAAATAAAGTACAAGAGCCTGAAATTACAGAGCTTCGAGATTTTTCGGTGCATACCAATGATGTGCAAGTTGCTGTGAAAGGTACGGAGTTCAATGTAAAGCAACGGAGAAAAACCACAGAAGTGGTGCTACAGTCTGGCAAAGTAGAAGTTGTTATTCCGCATCAGGTAAGGCAAATAACCATGCTGCCCGGAGACATGATTTCTTACGCTTCCGAAAAAAACGACCTACAGGTACGACAGGTAGACACGGAGCTTTACACCTCATGGAAAGAAAATCAATTGGTATTTGAGCAGGAGAGTGTACAGGAAATTGCCAATGTGCTGGAAGATACCTATGGATACGCCGTATCAATTCCATCTGATAGTTTGAAAAACGAACTTTTTAGTGGAAGCACACCCACTGATAATTTAGAGGTGCTGTTGCTTTCCTTAGAGGCTACCTTGCAAGTAGCAATCCAACAACGCAATGATTCAATTATTATTAATAAAAAATGACCTGCCTGGCCCCACGCTTCCAACGATTAGGGCCACAGCAGGCCATCTGATGTTTCAAAATGTAAATTTATGAAAATTATGCAAAACGCTTTACAACCCCGCTTTACTTATGGAGTATTTTTATGCTTGCTCCTAAGTGTTTCTGGGATGTCTGTAGCCAGGGCACAAATGACCGCCTATAGTGCTAAGTTGCCCCTGGTAGAGATAGGTCCAGACCAGCAAGATAAAGAAAAATTCATTCCTCTTGTCCAGGCATTAAAAATGATTTCCACTACTTCAGATGTGAATTTTAACTACCGGGTAGCCGATGTGCAAAATATTATGGTAGAAAAAAAGATTGCTGAAGAGGTTTCTCAAAACATTGAAAACCAGTTGGGGCAATTGCTGGGTACCAATACCCTTACTTATAAGAAAGTTAGCGACGGGTATTATGTAATTGTGCCAAAACAAGAGCTGCAAAAAATAAATAAAAAAATGCCCGAAAGCAGCAGCATTCATGGCAGTGGCAGCCTTCAGTTTTTTAGTCCGAGACCATTAAGCAGTCAGAACCTGGCCAAAACTATCATCCAGCAAACTATCAGTGGAAAGGTGATTGATCTGGCAACAGATGAGGGGTTGCCCGGAGTAAATATCCTGGCTAAAGGTACCAGCACAGGAACTGTAACCGACATTAATGGAAATTACCGACTCTCTGTAGAAGATGATGTCACCACCCTGGTTTTCTCTTCCATTGGATATGAAAGCGAGGAAATTCAGATTAATGGCCGTGCCATAATTAATGTTTCCTTAAGTCCAGATATTAAAGCTTTGCAGGAAGTGCTGGTGGTAGGGTATGGAACACAAAAGAAAAGTGACTTGACCGGGTCTGTAGCTAGTGTGAGTGAAGAAGAATTAACTGCTTACCCCGCATCAAGTGCTGTACAGGCATTGCAGGGAAGGGCAGCCGGAGTAACCGTGCAGTCTACCAACGGAGAACCTGGTGCAGGTTACAAGATAAGGATCAGAGGGGGAACATCAATCAATGCCAGCAGTGACCCGCTATTTGTCGTAGACGGATTGGTAGGTGCAGTACTGCCACCTCCGGAAGATATTGCTTCTATTGAAGTATTGAAAGATGCTTCTGCAACCGCTATTTATGGCTCAAGAGGGGCCAATGGGGTGGTAATGATTACCACCAAATCAGGTGAATCTGGAAAAACCCAGGTGAACTTCAATACTTCCTATTCCCTGCAAAATGAAATTGGCCGGCTGGATGTGCTGAATGCCCCGCAGTTCGCTGAATATATCAATGAAGCCCGTGGTACCGATTTTTATGACCTGAACAATTTGGAAGCAGATACCGACTGGCAGGACCTCATTTTTCAGCAGGGGAATATCCAAAATTATCAGTTATCTGTTTCAGGAGGGAAGGAAGATATTAGCTACTATGTTTCAGGGGTGTTGTATGATCAAAAAGGAGTAGTGGAAACTTCCGAGTACAACAGAATGTCATTAACGACTAATTTGAAATTTGATGTTTCTGAACGCATTCGCCTCAATTTGAACTCTTTGATATTTAGTTCAAAACAAAATGGTGTACAAACCCAGGCGGGCCACGGTGGCGGTGGTGACGGCGGTGTCATTACGAATGCACAGCGTTTTGAGCCTACGGTGGGCATTTTAGATGAAAACGGTGAATACAATGACAGCAAAGTGGGTATTGCTCCTTTTGATAACCCGATGGCAGTAATCCGGGGAAGGGAGCAAGAGCATAAGCGAGAAAATTTACAAACCAACCTGAAGGCAGAGTTTGATTTAGCCGAGGGTTTGGTATTCAATTCTACGTTTGGCATTATTTTCAGAAACCAGGTTAATGGTGTGTACAATAACCGTATTTCTAATGAGGGCGAAACCAGCAATGGGGAAGGTTCTATCAACAATAGAAGAAATTTCAACTTTCTTACTGAAAACTACCTGAATTATGATGTTACCCTGGGAGGTAAACACAACCTGGTGCTGACAGGTGGGTACTCTTATCAACGCTTTACCAATGAATTTTTTGTAGCTTCCAACCAAGGGTTTATTTCGGACGCCTTAAGTTATTGGAATTTGAGTGCCGGGTCAAACTTACAAACGCCCAATTCAAGCACTTCGGAATCTGAAATTTCTTCGTTTTACGGAAGAGCAAACTATAATTTTGATGAGCGGTATTTGCTAACCTTTACAGGCCGGTACGATGGGGCTTCCCAGTTCAGTGAAGGCAATAAGTGGTCATTTTTTCCTTCCGGTGCCTTTTCCTGGAACATAGACAACGAAAGCTTTTTTCCTGAAAACAATACCATGACCGGACTTAAGTTAAGAACAAGCTATGGACTGACAGGAAACCAGGCCATTGGGCCTTACGAATCACTGGCCCGCATTTCCCCCACTTTTTTTGTGCTGAACGGCTCTATTGTAAATTCAGTAAGGCCAACAGCCATTGCTAACAAAGAATTGACCTGGGAAACCACAGCCCAGTTTGATATAGGCGTGGATGCAGAGTTTCTTGCAGGCCGCCTAAACCTAACAGCCGATTACTATAGAAAACTCACTTCTGACCTGCTTTTTGAAATACCCATTCCGGCTTTTTCAGGGTATACAAGCAGACTGGAAAATATAGGTGAAATTGAAAATAAAGGTTTTGAGTTTTTGGCGAACAGTAAAAATTTGGTTGGTAATTTTAAATGGTCAACCAGCTTTAACATTACCCTGAACCGCAATAAAGTGGTAAAGTTACCTGATGGGAACGACATTATTTATGCGGGTGCTCCCGGATACCTGATTAATGGTGCCTTGCAACATGCCGTTTTGCGGGAAGGCGAACCTGTTGGCTCGTTTTACGGATATGTGTATGAAGGCGTTTATCAGGAAGGGGAAGAATTTATTACAGGTGGAAGCTTTGAAACAGAACCAGGAGGTGAAAAATTTGCTGATTTGAACGGGGATGACGTCTTGAATGACAAAGACCGCAAAATCATAGGAGACCCTAACCCTGATGCAATTTGGGGGTTAAACAATGATTTCTCATACAAAGGGTTTGACCTGAATATTTTCTTCCAGGCATATACCGGAGGGGACATTATGAACTTTACCAAAATGGAACTGGATCGCCTGAGTGGTAACAGCAATGCAACTACCGATGCCCTAAACCGCTGGACTCCTGAAAATACCAATACAGATGTACCGAAAGCAACGGCAGGCCGGGTGAGCCGTACTTCCACACGGTTTATGGAAGATGGTTCATTTATCCGTCTGAAAAATATTTCGCTGGGTTATAACTTTTCTTCAGAATTGCTCAACCGTTTGAAAATAAGAAAAGCCAGACTGTACGTAAGCGCCCAAAACTTACTGACGTTTACCAAATATTCAGGCGTAGACCCCGAAGTAGCCTACAAATCTAGTGGATCCACCAACAGCAATATCAACCTGGGACTGGATTATGGAAGTTATCCAAATACGGTTGCTTACACATTTGGTATCAACCTGGGCTTTTAGAAAATTTTAAAGATAAATACAATGAAAAATATAACGTTAATAATCAATTTGTTCCTACTATCTGTTTTGGTAGTAGGGTGTACGGATTTGGAAGAAGAACCTAAAGGCTTGTTGGCTCCGGAATCATTCTTCAAAACTCCTGCTGATGTAGAAACAGCTGTTTTTGGCGCGTATGCCGAGTGGGTAACCGTAGCCATTAGCCGCGACCTGCCCCTAACCTTAATGCTCCGTTCTGACATGGCTGACATTGGCGACCGGAACACCAATGGCAACCGTATTGCCATCAATGACTTTGAAATGGATGCCAGTAATACGCTGACCAGGGACGTCTGGAATTATTTTTACCGGGCCATTTCTGCGGCCAATACGGCAGCACAAGCCGCCCGTACCATAGAAGCAGAACAAACAAAAAAAGACCAGCTTGAGGCAGAAGCCCGATTTATTCGTGCCTACTCTTATTTCCACTTGGTGCGCTTGTTTGGGGATGTGCCTTATGTAAACGAGCCCATTGAAAGTGCCGCTGCCCTGGATGCCATTGGCAGAACGCCGGAAGCTGATGTTTACGCAGCTATAGAAGAAGACTTGGTTTTTGCCAAAGAAAATCTACCAAACCAACAGCCCGGTGATGTGCGCAACAGGGCTACGGCTGGTACAGCAGCTACTGTATTGGCAGATGTATATTTAACATTGGAAAGATTTGGAGAGGCTGCTACCGAAGCCCGTTTTGTTATCAATAATGCTGGTAATTTTAATTACAACCTGGAAATGGATTACCAGGATTTGTACCGTGGAGAATTGGCCGGAACCCTGAACGAACCCATTTTGACTTTGGATTTTCAAAATAATTTGGATGGCAATAATTACAATGTTGACTGGTTAATAGCCCAGACCCGTATCCGTGATTATGGTCCACGCAGTTTGTCTGTACCGGTGCCTACGCTGGCGGCTTACAACTCCTGGGATAACCAAGACTACCGCAAGCATGTCGCTTTTGAAGATTCCGTGATGATTGATGGCGTATTGACAGCCCTTACTGATACTGATTTTACGGCACCTCGTCCGCATATTGCCAAGTATTTCCGTTTCCCGGGCCCTCAGGAAGCCGGAGATGACCGCCGTGGCGATAATGATTACTACTTCTATCGGTATGCCGATGTTTTGCTGATAGCTGCAGAAGCTATAGCCGAATCGGAGGGTGCTACGGCAGAAGCCATAGGTTATATCAATCAAATTCGTAAAAGGGCAAGGTTCAATGGTGTAACCGAAACTACTTTTCCAGCAGATGTGGCTACAGGAATCAGTACTGCTGAATTTATAGATATAGTACGGGAAGAACGAAGGCTGGAGTTGTCATTTGAATACAAACGTTGGTATGACATCAAACGATGGGGTATATTGGAGGAGGCCTTTTCCGGTTCAACCACACTTGAACCACACAATGTAGACCCAAGCCGTGATTACCTGTTCCCACTTCCCCAAATAGAAGTAGATGTAACCGGGTTTGAGCAAAATACGGGGTATTAGACTTGATTGTGCAAGACTTCCGAAATTTTCAAAATTTCGGAAGTCTTAACTTATTCCGCTGCCCAGGTTTGTGTCCTCACAAACCTGCACTAAGGAGCTGACACCTTCAAAGTATTTTCAATACATTTTTAACTATTTCTCAAAAAAACTATCTTTCGCAAAATGTCCCAATAACAGCCCTATGACCTCAAAAAAAATAAACTACCCGTTGCAAGAGCTATCCGTCCTTTGGATGATGTTTTACCTTTCCGTTTTTTGCACCATGCTTGCCGGATGTGCCCAAAAAACTTCAAATACACAAGAAAGTACGGAAGTTACCCAAAACCACCCCAACGTTTTATTCATTGCTGTTGATGACCTGAATGACTGGCTCGGCGTTATGCAAGGCCATCCCAATGCCAAAACGCCCAATATGGACAGGCTGGCGAAACGTGGCGTGCTATTTCAAAATGCCCATTGCCAGGCTCCTTTGTGTGGTCCTTCCCGGGCATCGCTCATGACGGGTTTGCGTCCTTCAACCACCGGAATTTACGGCATGATTGACGACAATAAAATCAGGAATGATGAAAATGAAGCAACGGCCGATATTATTTTTCTACCAGAATATTTCAAGAATCAGGGATATCATACCATGGGCATTGGCAAATTATTCCACCATCATGCACCAGACGGGCTGTTTGACGAATCGGGCGGGCGCGTGAGCGGTTTCGGACCCAAGCCCGAAGAACGTTTTGTATGGGATGGTTATGCCGAGGAAAGGGAGAAATACGGACGTACCAGCACCGATTGGGGCGCTTATCCTGCCGAAGATTCGTTAATGCCTGATTATCAGTCTGCGGCCTGGGCTGCCGAACGCCTAAGCCGTAATTATGAAAAACCTTTCTTTTTGGCCGTAGGCTTTCTGCGTCCGCATGTGCCCTGGTACGTGCCCCAGCCCTGGTTTGATATGCACCCGGTTGAGCAGTTAGCAATGCCACCCTACAAAGCGGATGACCTGGACGATGTGCCGCCCGTAGCCCTGCAAATCAACGACCTGCCCATGATGCCAACTACCCAGTGGGCCATAGAAAATAAGCAATGGGGAAACATAGTGCAGGCTTACCTGGCTTCTGTCAGTTTTGTTGACGGCCAGGTCGGCAAAGTGCTGGATGCTTTAGAGAACTCCGAATACGCAAACAACACCATCATTGTGCTTTGGTCAGACCACGGATACCGCGTGGGTGAAAAAGAAACTTTTGCCAAGCACGCTTTATGGGAAGAGGCTACCCAAACGCCCCTCATGTTTGCCGGGCCGGGTGTTCCTTCTGGCAAAGTGGTCAATAAACCTGTGGAGCTTTTATCCATTTATCCTACTTTACTGGAATTGAGCGATTTACCTGCTTATGACAGAAATGAAGGCCTCAGTTTAGTACCGCTTATGCAAGGTGAGGAGACAGATGAGGAATGGCATGCGATTACAACTTTTGGGATGAACAATCATTCTGTACGAACAGAAAATTATCGGTACATCCAATATGAAGACGGAGGGGAAGAATTTTATGACCATGCCATTGACCCAAATGAGTGGACCAATGCTGCCGATGATGAAAAAAACCAGGAGGAAATAGGAAAACATAAAAAGCAAATGCCTGCGACCAATGTCCCTTGGAACCAATATTCATCTTACACATTTCAACCTTATTTTGTAGAACAGAAAGCCAGGTCTGAGAACTCACAAATGGGCAAAACTGATTAATTTAATTTTAAATCATTGATTCTGAAAACCTGTTTTGTGGTGTACAGAACTGATAAAATATAACAAATGAAGAAATTATCTTATCTCCTGTTAATTTTTAATATCTTACTTGTTACCAATTCCACTTTTTCCCAGACCCAACCCAATATCGTTCTCATCATGGCAGATGACCTGGGATATGCCGACCTAAGCTGTTACGGTGCAGAAAATATCCAAACACCCCACCTGGATGCCCTGGCGGCAGAAGGCGTTCGTTTAACTGATTTTTATGCCAATGGCCCTGAATGTACACCTACCCGCACAGCCCTTTTGACAGGGCGTTACCAGCAAAGGGTAGGTGGCCTTGAATGTGCCATCGGTTTGGGCAATATCGGCCGGTATACCGAAGCCAAACAACTTTCTGACCAGGGGGAATTAGGCTTGCCAGTTACCTTCAATGCATTGCCCATGATGTTGAATGGGCAGGGTTACAATACCGCCATCATTGGCAAATGGCATTTGGGAGAAGGAGAAGCGTACCGTCCGGCAGTTCACGGTTTTGATTATTCCATTGGCCCGCTGGGTGGGGCGGTAGATTACTTTCACCATACCGAACCGGTTGGGGAGTTTATTGGTACTTATATGGAAGGCAACCATGACTTTTACCGAAACGATGCACCTCACCAGCGGGGGGGGTATTACATGACGCATCTGCTTACAGATGAAGCGGTGGAATGGGTAAATATTCAGAAAGAAGATCAGCCGTTCTTTTTGTATTTGCCCTACACTACGCCACATTTGCCCTATCAGGCTCCTTACGATTACCAGCCCGAGAAACTGACCATGGAGCATTGGAACAAAAGCGATAAAGAAGTGTATGCTGCCATGATAGAAGATATGGATGCTGGTATCGGAAAAATACTGGACAAATTGGAAGAAAAAGGGATTGCCGATAATACCATCGTTATTTTCTTTTCTGATAATGGCCCCAACAAAACAGGAAACACCGGGCCTTATTCCGGCAATAAAGGACATGTATATGAAGGTGGTATTCGCGTACCGTGTATCATCCGCTGGCCGGGCAAAATTGAGGAAGGCGGCATTTCCAGTCAGCCTTTTATCAGTATGGATTTGACGGCTTCTATCGCCGCCATTACAAAAGCAACCCCACCCAAGCCTTTGGATGGGATTGACCTGATTGGGCACATTACTGCAAGAAAAGCCGATTTTTCCAGGGATTTATTCTGGCGGAAAAAGCGTGCTGCCCAGGTTCGCTCAGCCGTTAGGAGCGAAAATCTTAAATATATAAGGGAAGAAGATAAAGGAAAATTTGAAGAGTATTTATTTGACCTGAAAAACGACCCCGGTGAAAAACATGACCTGAAAGCCGATCGGCCTGAAGATTTTAAGCGTTTGAAAAAGTTATTGGCTGAGTGGGAAGAAGAAGTGAGGCCTGAGCGGAAGGAACTTCAGTAATAAAAATATATTTCAATTCTGGATTGGGAATAAATTGACCCGGGCTGTCAAAATACTATTGTATAATTGCTAAAATATTTTTCTGTTCCAAGTTGATAAGAAAAACCATGAGTGCTAAACCCTCTGCATTATACATTATCCCGGTACTCCCTTCATCAGATATTGAGCGCGACCTGAAGTGGTATGAGAAATATACCGGGTTTAAGTTTTCCTTTGGCGATGACGGTTATGCAGGTCTGTGCAGGGAAAATCTGGAATTTCATTTACAGTTTCATTCAGGTACTGAAGAAGATCCCATAACGGGCGGGTCTGTAATGAAGATTTTTGTTTCGGACATTCAGCCCTATTTTGAAGAATTTGTAGGGCGGGGGACGGTTCAGAAAGAAAAACTACGCATAAACACTCCCTGGGGTACGCATGAGTTTGGGTTTTATGATTTGAACAAAAATGCTGTTTTTATTGTGCAGGATGCCTGATAAAAAATGTGGTTCAAAAAAATGACAGGTTTTGATGAAATATCTCCGGAACAGGTTCGGGAGAATATTGTTATTGACGAAATGAGAATGCTCTCCAAAGCTAATAACAGAACATTTCAGTTTGGTTACTTGGAAACCCCAACATTATCTGAGCTAAAGGAACAAGCTCCGCCCATTGGTTTATTTGAAGGAGATATTAATTTAAATGAAATTGTTGGCAATGTTCAGGAATTACATGCCGACCCAGTCAATGAATCCGCTTTGTTTCAGGCAGCTTCACAATTTAATTTATTGGAAATGGCCGGGCCACATATCACTCCTGAAGAAGGGGTTGATATTTATGAAAGTGATTATACACAAGGGCCTGCCTGCGCAATAGCCTGCGGGGCAGGAACTATTTATAGAAATTATTTTGTACCTGTAAACGGTAAGGTGGGACAAACTGCAAGCAATCAAATTGATTGTCTGGAACTAATTGGTGAAGAATTAAATAATGAAAAAAGTAGTTTGTGGAAAATGACCAATGGTTATGCTTTATTTAATAAGAATGGCTTGCTTAAAGTTAATTCAATGCTCAGTAAGTTAACCGATGCCCAGAGAGAAATTTTAAAAGGAAAGCTCAAAATTGGGTTGCAATGGAACACAGAAGTTACTATTGCAAAAAATAAACAACTTGTGTCGCAAGCCTTTTGTTCTGCCCTTCCGGTTGCCTATTCACATATTGAACCAGTGTATTGGGAAAAGTTTGCAAGAGTTATCCTTGAAGCTGTTTACGAGGCCACTTTGTATGCTACATTAATTAATCTGGAAAAAACTGGCTCCAATAAAGTATTCCTGACCTTAGTTGGTGGTGGGGCTTTTGGTAATGAACCAGCCTGGATTGTGGAGGCCATCGCAAATACAGTAAAAAAGTTTATTAATACTCCGCTGGATATTAAAATTGTAAGTTATGGCAGCTCAAATTTATGGGTACAAAAATTATTACAACTCATTTGAAACATTGGTAAAACAACTTCCAAATACTTTCCATGACTAATCTGAAAAACAACTGGCCCGTTTTTTTCTTTATTTTATACTTCCTTATTTATCAAGCTGCTTTTGCGCAGCAATTAAAAAATGATGTTTCTGCATCTTCTCTTCCCAACATACTGCTTATTATGTCAGACGACCAGGGGTGGGGTGATTTGGGCATCCACGGCAACAGCCTCATTGGTACGCCTGTGCTGGATGCACTGGGGACGGAAAGTGTACGGTTTGACCGCTTTTTTGTCAGCCCGGTTTGTGCGCCTACCCGTGCCTCCCTGCTTACCGGAAGGGATTATTTACGCACCAATACGTTTGCCGTAACCGGCAGGGGCGTAGCCATGCGCTCGGATGAAGTCACCATCGCCGAAATACTGAAAGCTGCCGGATACCGCACCGGAATTTTTGGTAAATGGCACAATGGCGAACAGTATCCAAACCATCCACTGGGGCAGGGTTTTGATGAGTTTTTTGGTTTTTGTGGCGGGCACTGGAACCGTTATTTTGACCCACCGTTGGAGCATAATGGAAATAAACGGGAATATAAAGGCTACATTTCTGATTTGCTTACCGATGCTGCCATTGATTTTATCAATACTGACAGGAATAACCCTTTCTTTTGTTATGTTCCGTATAATGTGCCCCACGGCCCGTATCAGGTAGCCGGACATTACTTTGAGAAATATAAAAACCTGGGGTTTGATGATAAAACAGCCGCAGTATATGGCATGATAGAAAATATGGATGAGAACATTGGGCGCATCCTTCACACCTTAGATTCCCTGAAAATTGCTGAAAATACAATCGTGGTATTTCTTACCGATAACGGCCCAAATGGCCATCGTTTCAATGGGAATATGAAAGGCATAAAAGCCAGTGTAGATGAAGGTGGGGTGCGTGTCCCTTTGTTTATCCGGTATCCTGGCACATTACCACAAGATTCCGTTATTACACAGAATGCAGCCCACATCGATATGCTTCCTACTTTGATATCACTGGCCGGGCTATCTGTCCCTGATTCTTTGGCGTTGGACGGTATGAATTTACTTCCGTTGTTGCAGGGCCAGGCGGATAATTGGCCGAAACGTAACCTCTTTACCCATTACTCAGGTCGGGAGGTAACTGCCAGTCCCGGTGGGGTGCGTACTGATAATTTCCGGATGGTTATTAACAGAAAGGACGAGCCTTTGCTTTATGATATGATACATGACCCCGGGCAGCAAAATAACGTAGGGGCTAAGTACCCTGAAATGCTGGATTCCCTGGTAACAGCCTACTACAAATGGTACGAAGAAGTAACCCACAATCTGGATACTTTGCCAGTTCACGTAGGTTTCCCGGAATCGCCTGTAACAACGCTTCCGGCACATGAAGCTACTTTGTCGGGCGGTGTGCAATTTAAATTTGAAAATGGCTACACCAACGACTGGATTACCAACTGGGCAAGTACAAGCGATAAGATTAGCTGGCCTGTTAAAGTAGTAAATAAAGGGCAATATGATATTTTCATGGAGTATGCCTGTGCAGAAGAAAACATTGGCTCACTTCTACAAGTAAAAATTGGCGATCAGGTAATTTCCACAAAGATTGAAGAACCTTTTCCCTTAGAAATTATTGAAGTGCCCAACTTTACACCAGCCGGTAATCATGTAGACGCACATTGGAAAAAAATACAATTAGGTACGATACAACTTCATGAAGGGCAATATAAATTTTTGCTGAAAGGGGTTGAAATCCCCGGAGAGGAAATAGTGCAGCTTAAATCCATTTACATGGAACAGCGATAAAATACGATTTTTTGCTTTACGACCTCCAATATTTCTCGAGAGGCCCATTTTCACCATATACCGGATCGGTATTTGGAATTGGAACTTCTTTTATTTTCTGCTCCGCCGTGGGTTTTTCATGCGCTTCTCCGTATTTCATGTCCACTGACAGTGCGGGTGGATAAGCGCCTATACAGGCAAAATCATCAGTGGCTCCCATGTTTTTATGTGAAACCCCGGCGGGAATAATGATAAAGTCACCCGCTTTGGCAGTAAGAATAATGCCATTTGGCCCACCCAACTGAACTTCAACCTGTCCTGAATAAAGGCCCAATACTTCGTGGGCTTCGCTGTGATAATGATGGTAAGTAAAGATACCATTGTGCCAAATTCCTTCCCACCCGTTTTCCTCAAAAATATTTTCAATGATAGAGGCCAAATCCCCATCTTGCCCAAGTACCTCCTGGTAAACCAAGGCAGGTAGGTTCGCATTGTTAGGGAAATTTCCGTCTTCTTTGAGTATTTTGTGAATTATTTTCGGGTTTGTATTGATTTTGGTTTGTTCCATAATGCTAAAATTAGCAAAAAACAGTGAGGGATACAGCCCGTAGGAAATAAATATTTTTATATTTCAATGCTTTGCAAAATGTGTCAAAATACCCCACCTACCAACAAATATATGTACTTCAAAAGTAAAATTTATGTGTTTTTCGCGGGTTTTGTAATGATATTGGGCCTGCCATCTTGTGGCTTTTTTCAGACAACTCCTGTGGCTTTTTATGTCTCTCCCCAGGGTAACGACCAGCATTCGGGAACCAAAGATAAGCCCTTTTTATCCATTAATCGGGCAATGTTAGCCGTGCGGGAATTGAATGAAGATGATGGCTTGCCCGAAAATGGCATAACCGTTTACCTGCGTGAAGGAAAATATACCATAGACACCACCCTGATATTTAGTGAAAAAGATGGGGGAACGGCCATGAAGCCGGTAGTTTGGAAAGCCTTTGCTAATGAGCAAGTGGTTTTTTCAGGGGGTAAAGCGGTATCAGGCTTTAAGCATGTGCAGGATACCAGCATATTATGGCACCTGTCGGATGCTGCCCGGGAAAATGTAGTTAAAGCAAATTTGTTCAAACAAGGAATTCATGAATTTGGCACATTACAAAAAAGTGGATTCGGTAAACCTGTTACCCCTGTGGGTGCCGAAGTTTTTTATGAGGGACAGCCCATGACCCTGGCTCGTTATCCCAATCAGGGTTGGGTTACTATTAAAGATGTGCCACAGGATGGGACACTCAAAAACAAAGGGGATGAAGCTAATCCGGGAGCGAACTTTAATGATATTCCGGCAGGCAGGCATTTTGGCAGGTTTACGTATGATGACGAACGCCCGGAAAAATGGGCAGAATATGAAGAAATATGGATGCATGGTTACTGGGTTTGGGATTGGGCCGATATGTATGAAAAGGTAGATGCATTGGATAAAGAAAAGAATGAAATTTACTTGCTACAACCCTATCACCATTACAGATACCGAAAGGGACAGCGGTATTATTATCTGAATGTGCTATCAGAGTTAGATTCAGTGGGAGAGTGGTACCTGGACAGAAAAAGTGGTGATTTGTTTCTATGGCCAGAAATATTTACGGATAGTACAACAGTTACTGTTTCACTGCTGGATAGCCCGGTTATTTCATTAAAAAACACCGAATTTTTGACTTTTGAAGGGATTACTTTTGAGGAGTGCCGGGGCACGGCCGTAAGGGTTAGCGGGGGCAGCAACAACAAATTTTTGCGTTGTACTTTCCGGAATATAGGAAACTACGCCCTGATTATTGAGGGTGGAACGGATAACGGAGTTCAAAGCTGTGAAATTTACAATACCGGCGATGGGGGCATTATCCTTCAGGGAGGAAACCGTGCTACATTGAAAGCAGGAAGGAACTATGTGATGAATACGCACATACATCATTACAGCCGATGGCACCGGACCAACCGCCCAGCCATTTTAATAGAGGGAGTTGGCAATACCTTGTCGCATAACCATATCCACGATGCCCCGCACATGGGGATACGTTTCCATGGGAATAAACACATTATTGAGTTCAACGAAATCCATGATATTGCCAAAGAAACCGGGGATGTGGGTGCCGTTTATGTAGGCCGCGACTGGACCTACTGGGGAAATATTATCCGTTTCAATTACTTTCATGACCTGCACGGCCCCGGTTTGCACGGTGTAATGGCTGTATATCTTGATGATTGGGCCAGTGGTACCACCATTTATGGCAATGTTTTTTACAAGGCAGGGCGTTCAGCTTTCATAGGTGGAGGAAGAAACAATACCATTGAAAACAATATTTTTGTAATGGGTGAGCCTTCCATTCATATTGATGCGAGGGGAACCAGTTGGGGTAAATATTATTTTGATACAACTTCTGTACATTTTCGAAGTACATTGTACGATCGCATGGATGCTGTGCATTATGACCAGCCTCCTTTTGCTGAGGCTTTTCCAGAACTGCTCACCATTCAAAGCGATGAACCAGACATGCCGAAGTATAACAAAATTATCCGTAACATTTCGTTCAACAGCAGGTGGCTGAATATGTATGATGGGCTTACTTTTACTGATTTTACGATGGAAAATAATTACATTGCCGATACTGCTCTCGTGCGGCTTAAAAAAGAAGGGGATGAAGATTTTACAACTTTAAGAATGGATGATGAAAAAACTGTACAGCAATTGCAGGAAAAAGGAAATATAGTGGTAGAGTCGAATCCCGGCTTCGTAGATTGGAAAAACCAGGACTTTCGGTTAGTGGATGAAGCCCCGGCTTGGGTTATTGAATTTCAACCCATTCCTTTTCATCATATTGGGCTGATAGAAGATTAAAGTGAAATCTGGACCGTATTTGTAGCAGGTTTTCTTTTTTTGTATACTTCCCGAAACTGCCAAAGCCAGCAAAAGGAGATAATGACAGCCACTGCACAGCCCGACATCACGATTTCCAGGTAAAGTGAACCTTGAAGAAGAAAATACAATGCTGCCACTGATAAGAGCAGGCGGGTATATTCAATCCAATACAGCCATCTGTTTTTCTCAAACAAGCCACCTGTAGTCCAAACGGCCATCATCACGAGAAGGGCAGCCATCAGTTTGACTGACAAACTCAGTTGATTGATATTGAAAAGAAAGAAAACAATGCAGATAGCCGTAAGTACATACTGAAAAATAACATACCAGTTTACTGATAGGGGAACGATGGTATCATACTTTTTTAAGGTAGTGCGATCTACCTCGGGCACAGGAACATATGCAGCCATTTTGGCATTCCAGCCGGGTTTAAAGAATAACACTTTCAATTGGTCTCTGAATGATTTAGCTTCTTTAAGCTGGGCATTTATGGTTTTGAAATGAGCAAAATTAGCCCAAATGGGGTTCCAGCTATTCACGGGTGTAGTGATGCCGTAAGTAGGTTTTTCTTCCTCTTTCTGGAAAGTACCAAACATTTTATCCCATATAATGAAAACGCCCGCATGGTTTTTATCAATGTATTTGGGGTTTCGTCCATGATGCACCCGGTGGTGAGAAGGGGTATTCATGAAATGCTCCAGAAATCCCATTTTGTTCACCACTTCGGTGTGTATCCAAAATTGATAGATCAGGTTAATGCCTGATACAAAAACCACATCCATGGGGCTGAAGCCAATGAGTGCCAGTGGCAGGTAGAAGGGGGCTGTCCAAACACCCTGAAACCAGCTTTGCCGGAGGGCTACAGTGAGGTTGTATTCTTCACTTTGGTGATGCACCACGTGCGCGCTCCACATCAGGTTTACTTCATGAGAAATGCGGTGTGCCCAATAGTAACAAAAATCCCAGGCAATGAACAAAATGATAAAATTAACCCAGCTAAAAGTAGAAATATCAATGAGCTTGAAGCTGAATTTATGGTAGATGGTATCATACAGGCTGATCCCTACCAAACTGATTAAAACGGCTACGATTTGCTGCGTTCCCCCAATGTTCAAATTGGTAATGGAGTCATTTAACCGGAATAATTTTCTTTTCTGATATTGACTGATGAGCAGTTCAACACCAATCAACAGAAAGAATAGGGGAATAGCTACCGTTGTGGGGTTTAGCATAACTTACCAATTTTACTATGATAAAAATAAATGAATTTTTCAGGAAAATAAAACACAAAGCTTTGTTGGGAGCATATAATAACCCAATAACGAATATTTCAAGAAAATATCATTTCCGGACATTATATGTACAATTTCGTACAATTTATATTTAATAACTTTTTTGTATATTGTTGAAATTCAGGTGCTTATTACCGGGGCATGTAAATTGCTACTTGGTTTTATAATTCACCTAAAACTTCATTTTATGGGCCATATCGCTATACAAATTCCACAAATTCCGGGGGAGCAGGAAATTGAAATTGATGTAAAAATCAATGGGGTAAAACAACAGTACAACTACCGGGTAGAGATTTTTTACTGGCAGGATTGTGAGGAACCCGGAGATACCCGTGCCGATTGCCTGAGAAGGATCATCAACAAGTATGACAAAGACTGGGCCTTGTACAACATTGGTGCGCCTACCGATACGTACGTTCCCATAACATTCAGAAAGCGCCGGGCTTGATCCGGAATAAATTTACTTCACAATTACCCTTCGGATAGGGTTGAGCGTTGGACTTGTAATTCTCATTACATATACACTGGTTGGCAACATACTCACCTGAATGGTATATGTTTGGTTCAAAGTGTTGGGATAGGTATGGTCCCACAAAATTTTTCCCTGGAGGTTGATTAGCTGAACATTTACCTCTTCTTTATCCAGCAGATCAAAAGTAAGGTTTACAAAATCTTCTGCAGGGTTGGGGTAAATGACAAAGCGTTCATCCTCAATTCTGACAGGCTCGGGGTTATCAGAAACAAAAAATTCAATATCATCCAGGAAAAGGTTATTCCCAAAACCATTGACGGCCACTAAAGCCACCCGTACATCTTCTTCTCCGGCAAAATCGCTCAAATTGATATATTCTTCCCGCCAGTCGCTGTTGTTTTCAGGAAACCATGCTTCGGTAGCCTCGGCAACTGCAAGTTCCTGCCCAAATTTTTCGTACACTGTTTGGTAGGTTGCGCCACAGTCAGTAGAAACCATTACTTTCAGCGTATCTACGTGCTCTTCATTGTAAAAAGCATAAGAAACCTTAAAGAAAAGGCTGGCCGTGCGGGTTTGGCTAAAATCAAGCGTAGGGCTAACAAACATATCAGCACGTCCAATTTGAGGATAATTGTAATGAGCAACCTGGGCTGCAAAGTTTCCTGCTCCATTTCCTTCAGTTTCAGTCAATTGCCAGGTGACATCATCATCAGGATTAATCACTGTCCATGCCCTGTCACTGTTAGATAATTCGGTGGGAGATAAGTCAGTAATTGTAGGACCCTGGAAGCGGTTTACGATAGGAATAATATCCTTGTTATCATCAATGGTAAACTCCAGTGTTTTGTTGTTGTTATTGGGTTGCTGGTCTGTTATCGTATTGGGGAGTGATACATTAACCTCCAATTTATGTTGTCCGGTTGTAAGTTCAAGGGTTTCTATTGCAATGGTTTGGGTTTCAC
The DNA here is from genome assembly GCA_965230065.1 of Cyclobacteriaceae bacterium. GTDB lineage: Bacteria > Bacteroidota > Bacteroidia > Cytophagales > Cyclobacteriaceae. The sequence goes on from OZ245942.1 coordinate 4,971,455, forward strand.
CGGGTTGGAGGGTCGGGCCTTCGTACGTACCATTAAATTCAGGGCCTTCATCCACCGAAAAGTTGATGAGAAAATTGTTCACTGCATTATTTCCTGTATTTTTAACCGTAATCTGGGGGGTAGGCGTGTTATTGCATGAAAGCAGGGCTGGTGAAATAATCCGTTCAACGCTAATGTCATTATTCGTTTGAATGACTACCTGAATAGCCACATCATCGATGTACAAATTATTGCCATAGTCGTTCTGGCCGATAAAGGCGATGCGCACGTTGGATTGCCCGGCAAATGCCTCTAATGAAATTTCTTCTTCCCGCCATTCAGTTCGGTCATTGGGAACAAAGGCAGAATTCACGGGCATTGCCGTAGCCAGTGCTTTTCCTGCTTTATTGTAAATTACTGATGAATAGTTATTACCGCAATCCGTTGAAACGGCAATAGAAAGCCGGTCATTACTTTCAATATTACTATCAATATATTGCGCATGGGCTACTTTAAATACCAATTTGGCTTCAACGATATCAGAAAAGTCGTAATTGGGCGTGAATAAAATATCCCTTTCGCCCCTGCCAAGCTCGTACTCGAAAAAGTTCATAAAAAGTGCCTCGTTGTCATTACCATTCCCGGGGGCATTGGTGAGTTCCCAGGTAATGCTATTATCCGGGTTCTCTATAGTACCTTCGTTCAATAGTTGACTCTGGTCCTCTCCTTCAAAATCGTCAGATAAGGGCAAGGTGCCCAGCTCCGGCACTAAAAAGTTGACAGCTTGCTGGTTATTACCATCATTTTCGTCATCTCCCCCGTTAACTTCACTCACTTCAAATGAGACTTCGTACGTGTTACCTGTGCTTCCTAAGTTGATGGTAGAAAAAGAAAGAATGGTACTTTCTCCGGTTGCTACCTGCTCATTGCTTTCTACTTCTTCCACAAAATTCCCTTGCAGGTACAATTTTACTTTGTATGAATTTACTACTTCTTCACCAAAGTTAGCCAGCTCTAAAGAGGGGGTGATTAAGCTGCTACATTCGGTTTGTTGTGGAGAAGTAATTCTTTGAATGCCCATATCGTTATCGGCAACGATGGGTTCCTGCAGTCCCGGGGATGTTAACAGGCTATTGCGCCTCGGGCTGTTTTCCATCACGATGCGCATCCTGGCTTTCTGGTCCATCGTGAACAGGTTCATGCAGGCATCCGCAGTGTAATCCATATAGTTTTGGATCATATCCTTGCTTCCACAAGTTTCTTTATTCAGCGGGCATCCGTTGGTGCTTGCATCGGCAGAAGGAGTATCTGCACAAAAATCATCTGCGCTGCAGCCCCCATCTCCCCAAATATGAAGCAGGCCCAAAAAATGCCCTACCTCGTGGGTAGTCGTTCTTCCCAGGCTACCAGCCGTAATATTGCCAACACCCCCGAAGTATTGGTAATCTACTACAACACCATCCTGCAGGGGGCGGTCGGGATAGCCTTGTATTCCATCCAGGTCTGATACAGGAAACTCAGCAAAACCAATCAGGTCACTGGCAAGGGTAGCCACCCAAATATTGAAATAGTCTTCGGCAGGCCAGTAGCTCAAACTCTTCATAGCTGCTCCATCACTGATTGTCCAGCTGGTTTTTGAACCTTGTACGCGTTGTACACCATCAGTAGGCAACCCGTTTGGGTCTTGCTTTGCTAGTACAAATTCAATTCCTATATCAGCCGCTACCGGATTGAATGATTCAGGTGTATTGATGGTATCTGCATTTTGCCTGCGGAAGTCTTCATTCAATACACGTATTTGATCTTCTATTTGTGCAAAGGGAATGTTGCTGTCTTCTCCCACCTCTTCACCATTGTGAATCACATGCACTACTACCGGTATCCTGTACACATCTCCCTCATCCATGGTTCTTAGCTGTGATAATTTCTGGAGTGATTTAGATTGCATCCATTGCTCAAACCGCTGCATTCTTTGAGAGTAATCAGTATTTTTTTGGGGAGTATTGTAATGCAGGGCGCCACACCTTTCCTGGGCAGTGGATGTCCCAGTTAGTAGAGAGAAAATAATTACAGCGTAAAAAAATATAGAATTATCTATGGGCTTCATTACCGAATCAGAATCGCGGGATTAATATATATTGTGGATTGTACAATAATAATGCAAATAAATCACAAATATTGCAGCCGGAATACAATTTTGCTACCCTGATGTGCACTATTTTATTAATTGTCGGGGTTATGATAAAAAGGAGGCACTTGTTAAACTTGTATTTGATTAAAAAGCAAATCCAAAACGCTATGTCGTCATTACAAACATATTTACAAAGGGTTATAGATGATAATTGAAAACAGGTGGAGGAAACTGGCCTCACCTTCGCAAGTGTACCTTTCTAATACCAGCATTGCGGAAGGCAACAGCATAGGAGAACAAGTGGGTGAATTTTCATCAGACGTAGATGATGCTGTATTTACTCTGGTAAGCGGCACCGGAAGTGATGATAATGCTCGCTTTACCCTGGATACCAGAGGTAACCAGTCCTTATTGGCAGCCGAATCATTTAAAAAGGAGAGCAGGCCTTATTACAAAATCCGGGTAAGGGCAACCAACGACTTTGGTGCAAAAGACCAACAGTTCACAATTACGATGGCTGCCTCCGGGGTAGACCCGCGCCAAATAGGTTATATTGTGCTGAATGATTATGAAGGTGCCGACCCAACGGGGACATCAGACTCATCAAGCGCCATTGAACAGGCTTTGCGGGATGCCGGGGATGTTGAAAAAATGCTGTTGATAAGCTATGGTACTTACCGGGTTACGCGTCCGTTACATTACAATCAGTACCGTCAAAAAAGAAGCAACCTGAGCCTGCCTGTATTGATAGTTGGTGAAAAAGGCCCGGACGGGCAGCTACCAAGAATTTTTCTGGACGATTTTGCGGAGGGTTTTCAAAACCTTCAACAACCTAATGCCATGCTCTCTTTGCGGTTCTTTGAAGTAGAGCGCTCGTCCCCACAACCAATTACAAATGTTGGCCCTGTTCCTGCACACATCTTCGACATACCGGATGGAGTAAAAAATGAAAAACGCAACTCAAATTATTATTGCGGGGTACGGGATATCGAGTTTGTGTGCTACCGCCAAAGCCCTTTGAGTAACCCGGGTGCTATTGGTTTACACTTCCCATCTGCAGAAGATAGTTTCGTATATAATGTGAAAATAGATGCCGGCGGTGGATTGGCCTGCTTTGGCGGATTGGGCGGAACGGGTGACCCCCAGGTAAAACTGGAATGTAGCGGGGGGCAATACGGTATTTATGCAAAAGAAGGGCTGCAAGGCGGAGGCTTAACCATTGCCGGATTGAAATGTTCCGGACAAACAAAGGCGGCTGTGTATGCAGGCGATTTCTGTCCTACCGTAGTTGTGGGTTTTGAGTTTGACTTGCCTGAAGGAACTTATGCACTTGAAACTACTACAAACAAACAGACAGCCCGGGGAACCATTGGGTTTATTGATGGAAAAATTACTGCCAATAACGACTCCCTTGTTTTCAAGAATGACTGGGTAAACACTGGCAAAAGTATTTATCTCAAAGATGTATATATAGCAAAGAGTTCTAACTTGATAAAATCTGGTTCACGTCCAATTATTTCACAGCCGGGTACCTGGAAATGGATAAAAGAATATAGCTATACCAATCAGCAAAAAAAGCCTGCCGATGACTCTCCTTACGAATTAAAAGATGAACAGTTTGACACGTTCAGCATTATTGATGGAAAAATTAGTGCTATGGCAGAACCTGTAATAGATATTACTTCAGGTATACCACCACCGGATATGCACGACAGGCACGTTCCAGATTTCCCGGCCTATTACGGGCAGGCTGATGGTACAAAAGTAATTTCTATTGCGCCCTATTCGGTAAACTTTGATGAGATAGGATTTGATTGTCAGCCGGTTATCCAGCAGGCAATAAGCGATGCGGTTGTCGATGGTGTAGGGGTATTTATTCCACCGGCCTCCGCTTTTGGGAAAAGCTTTAATAACAACGCTTTTTATTATGTTGGCCACAGTATTTTCTTGCCAAATGGTGCAAAAGTAATGGGTGCATGGCATAGAAATACCGGATTTGCACCAAATGCCAGCTTTATCAGCAAGGTGGTGAATAATTCCGGTGAAAGATTCATTTTTGAAACGGAAGACAGCACAAATGCCAGCGTGTACATTGGTTTTACACAATGCTTTTTGCCTACTGGAGGAGGTAATTCTTCTACACCTTCGCCTGAAGAATGGTTTGGGAGTATGCATATCCGTTCAGGCAAGGCTGTTACTGCATTTAATATCATCCGTTTAAAATACAACGGCCCGCCCAAAGCACCGCCCGTAAACCTTCATGCATTAAAAAAGTTCAGTGGCAGCGCAGGTGGCAGGCATTATGCCAGCGTAGGGCACAATGGGATGGGAAAAGGCTTTGTCGTGGGCAATCCTAATATCGTCGGATTTCACATGATACGTATTGATGGTGTGGACGGGCTTATACTATACGGCCTTCATTCGCCCATGGATGGCCCACTGCACCATGCAAACAAAATTGAAAATAGCAGCAACATCAGGGTGTATGGGATGAGTGCAGAGGAAACCCACATCATGTGGTGGATTGTAGATTCGAAGGATATCATTTGGGTGGGGCTTGGGAGAAACCGAACAAATCCGCATACAGCAAAAGCATTGATAGAAGGTAAATGTAGTGGTATTACGGTGGCACTCTTATGCTCGCAGTCTGTAGAAAACCAGTACGACGAAAACGAACTGAACGCCCACTTACGGGAAGGGCTGGACGGAATGGAAGCAGTAGAAATAAAATATCCTTCCCATGTCAGTATCTACAAAAGGACATAAAAGAGTAATAAATCTGGAAAATAAAACCTGATTTTCTGAAATTGTGTGCCTGAACTTTGACAAAGCTGAGGGCTGCGGCGAACTACCACAACTGAAACGATGGCTTTGTCAAAGTTTTCACTGCAAGGTTATGACATATTATCAGGAAGCTTAGCGTGTGGGTCATCCGGTGCTGTAATATTGATGGCCTCTACGCGGCTCACTTCTGGCACCAGCCTTTTGATGCTCTCTTCAATGCCGGCCTTCATCGTCATTACCGACATGGGGCAGTGGCTGCATGCACCCAATAATTCAAGCTTAACAACTTTGTCTTCACTTACATCCAGCACTTTTACATCCCCACCGTCCGCTTCCAGGTAGGGCCTGATATCATTGAGGGCTTGCTCAACTTTTTCTTTTATTTGGTATGGTTCTGTCATGGCTAGGTGTTTATCTCAACGCGCTTTGTTTTGTCCAGTTTTGCGTTTCTTATAGCTACTTGCCGGGCAAATTCCTGGGCTAAGTTATGAAAAGCTTCTCCTTCAACGGAATTAGCGTCTTCTTTTGCCGGCTTTTTCAAAACTACCGGGTATCCGCTGTCTCCACTTTCACGGATATTTTGTACCAAAGGAATCTGGCCCAAAAGTACGGTATTGCTTTGTTCTGCCAGGGTTTTACCCCCATCTTTTCCAAAAATATAATATTTATTATCAGGCAGTTCTTCAGGTGTAAAGTATGCCATATTTTCAACAATACCTAATACGGGTACGTTAATCTGGGTTTGCCTGAACATGGCCAGTCCTTTCCGGGCATCAGCCAACGCTACCTTTTGGGGAGTAGTGACAATTACTGCTCCGGTAACCGGCACCGATTGCACCAGGGTAAGGTGAATATCGCTGGTACCGGGCGGCAGGTCAATCAGCAAATAATCGAGATCGCCCCAGTCGGTATCCCCTAAAAATTGCTGCAAAGCCTTGCTGGCCATGGGGCCCCGCCAAACAACCGCTTCCTGCTCTGATACCAGCAAACCGATAGACATCAGTTTTACGCCGTACTGTTCAAGTGGCATGATTACATTGCGCCCTTCAATTTGTTTTACAGTAGGTTTTTCTTTCAGGCAGTTGAACATGGTAGGAATGGAAGGCCCGAAAATATCAGCATCTACCAGGCCTACTTTGGCGCCCATCTGTGCCAGGGCTACTGCCAGGTTAGATGCAACTGTAGATTTTCCAACACCCCCTTTTCCTGAAGCCACCGCAATGATATTTTTCACATTAGGCAGCATAGGAGATGAACTCCGTATGGTGGTTACTTCCGATGACATGTTGATGTCCACATCTAAGCCATTTCCAACATGTTTTTCAATGGCACCCAGACAATCTTTCCTGATTAATTCTTTCAACGGACAAGCCGGGGTGGTAAGCATTACAGTGAATGCTATTTGGCTGTCTTTCACTTCCAGGTCCCTGATCATATTCAGTGTTACCAAATCTTTTTTCAGGTCAGGATCTTGTACATTGCCTAATGCTTGTAAAACTTTTTCTTTAGTAATTTCCATAAAGTACCTTAGCAAAAACGAATAATGTTACAAACTTACAAACCACAGCCTAAAATGTTTCACGTTTGTAGTTGAATGTTTGTAGATTAGTATGTAGGGTTTGTAGTATAGAAGCCTCAAGCCTTTAGCGACTAGCTTCAAGTTATAACAAGAAAAAGGGCTTGAAGCTTGTGGCTAAAAGCTAGCAGCTATATTGTAAACATAAGCCATTGACAGTTAGTTCTCATTAAGGTGGACGAAGTATGATAAGTAAAGAAGTAATAGAGCAGGTGAAAGCCAGGATGGATATTCTGGAGGTAATCACAGATTATGTAAACCTGAAAAAGGCGGGAAGCAATTACCGGGGGCTAAGCCCTTTTAATGAAGAAAAAACACCTTCTTTTTTCGTAGTGCCCCACAAAGGTTTTTTCAAGGATTTTAGTTCGGGAAAAGGGGGGGATGCCATTGCCTTTTTGATGGAACTGGAAGGCGTAAGCTACATGGAGGCCATCAAGCAACTGGCGAAAAAGTATGGCATTGAAATTAAAGAAGAAGAGGAGCAGTCGCCAGAAGAAATCCAGTTACAGAATGAGCGGGACAGCCTTTACATTGTGATGAACTTTGCCGGGGAATACTTCAAAGAAAAACTCTGGCAGCATGAAGAGGGGCAGTCGATCGGGCTTTCTTACTTTAAGGAAAGAAAATTTTCTGAAGACACCATCCGGCAGTTTGACCTGGGTTACAGTCTCAACCAATGGGATGGGTTGTACAAAGAAGCCCTTGCCAAAGGCTATCAGGAAGAATTATTGGAAAAAGCCGGGCTGCTGATCCGTAAAGAAAAGGAAGGAGGGGAAGACCGGTTGTACGACCGCTTCCGGGGCCGGGTGATGTTCCCCATCCACAATGTTTCGGGCCGGGTAATTGCCTTTGGGGCCAGGGTTTTACAAACCAAAGATGCCTCTGGAAAAACACAGCCCAAGTACATCAATTCACCCGAAACGCCCATTTACCACAAAAGCGATGTGCTTTATGGCATTTTTCAGGCCAAGAATGCCATTCGCCAGCAAGACAACTGCTATTTGGTTGAGGGCTATACCGACGTGATTTCCTTGCACCAGGCCGGGGTAAAAAATGTGGTGGCATCTTCCGGCACATCCCTCACCAAGGAACAAATCAGGCTGATTAAACGGTATTCTGAAAATGTAACGGTTTTGTTTGATGGTGACCCGGCAGGAATCAAAGCTTCTTTCCGGGGCATTGATATGCTGCTGGAAGGCGGACTGAACGTGAAAGCCGTGGCCTTTCCTGATGGGGAAGACCCGGACAGTTATGCCAAAAGTTTGGGAGGAAGTGCTTTCCGTGATTTCCTGGAAGAAGAACAAAGGGATTTCATCAAGTTCAAAACGGAAGTGTATGCGAATGATGCGAAGCAGGATCCCATCAAAAGGGCCGAAACCATCCGGGAAATTGTACACAGTATTGCCAAAATCCCCGACCCGATTAAGCGTTCGGTATACACCAAGGAATGTAGCGATTTGTTAGGGATTGAAGAATCTACTTTGATTACCGAGCAAAACCGGATTCACTTACGCGAACAAAAAAACGCCGCGCAAAAAAGCTATTGGGAAGAAAGGCAAAGTGAAACTTTACCAAATCCTCAGGAATTAGCAGAAGATGCGGCCATTGTAGAAGAGAAAAAGCCGGATGTTCAGGATAAAATTTTATTACAGGAACGGGAAAGTATTCGTTTGCTTGTGAGTTATGGGTTTAATGAAATTGAAGAGTCATACCGCTTACACGATTATCTTTTGAATGAGCTGGAAGATACTGAATTTCAAACACCTATCTACCGGAAAATCCTGAATATATTTAAAGAAAAGCTGGGTGAAGGAAAAGTCATTGACTCACAATATTTACTCAACCACGGAGATGATGAAGTACAGCAGGAAATCATCAACCTGGAGTTGCTGGGTGAGCGTTATAAGGTAAGTGAAAACTGGGAAAAGTTTCAAATTTTTGTGCCCCATGAAACCGATTTGCTACAAGATGTGGTATTCACCAATATCCTTCGCTTAAAATTCAGGTCTATCGAGAAGCTTGTAAAAAGTAATATGGAAGACCTGCAAAACGCAACCGACGAAGCTACCCAGACCACGCATTTAAAAATTCATCAGGCATTGAAAGAATCGCAAATGGAGATTGCCAGTCAGTTGGGAATTGTGCTTTCTTGATTTATGGGAGGGGAGTGCAGAGGGCATGGGGCAGAGAGCAAAGGGGAAGGGATAGGGAGACTTAGGGTTTTAGGTTGAGGGGTTAAAATAAGGGTTTTTTGAAATTGGTTATTTTTCGGTTGTTGGGGAGACCCCGGAATTCGTTTCACTCATCCGGGTAGTTTGTTATTAAGGAGTATTCGTTTATTCCCTCACCAACCCACTCACTTCATCTTTCGTCAGCTTAAAAACAGTGAGGCGGGGGAAGCGGCCGGCTACGAAGGTTTTTCCTAAAACGGCCAGGCCTCCATCACTGGTGAAAGTAAATGAACCCATTTCGTAAGGATACGTTTGCCCTAAATATTTAACATCCAACAAGGCTCCTGTTTCAGGGTTGTAGGCATACAGTACCAGTTGGTTGGTTTTTGTATCGCTGCCATATACGATCGCTTCCCGGGTATCAATATTCCTTTTTTTAACGATAACTTTGGCATTGGGCGATAATTCGGGAAAACCGTTTACTTCCAGATCGCCACTAAAGGCTACGCCCTGCATGTCTACATTGGTATTGGGCAGGAAAAAGTTATCACCGAAATCATACCGTGAGAGGGCGAATTGGTTATTGCCCAGGTACGTGGCTGCACTAATGCCACCTTTGTCGCGAAAGCCGTTAATTACACCTGTAAGTTCTCCATTACTTGCCCTTACAAACATCATGGACATGGTGAAATTGTAAAACCCGTTCAAATAATAATAACCCGAGTTTCCGGCTCCCTCTACATGCCCGGTAAAAAAAGGAAGCCTGTTGCCAATGCGGGTGAGGTGCTCAATGATGGGTTCTTCAGCATCGTCCAGCACATCGTATTTTTCCTGCCAATCTATACTGAAATTGGCATTCAGTTTTGTCAATGCAGTGGCCCGGGCATCCCGGTCATAGCTTTGGATAAGCATGGTAAAGTCCGGGTTGAGCGAGGCGTGCAAAGGATAAATAATATCCGGGTAGGTTTGAACGACTTCGGGGTCTCCTCCATCCAGGTCAATGCGCATGAGGTAAGTAGCCAGGGTTATTTCATCCATACAGAAGAAATAATAAGTCCCGTTGATTTCAAATAAAGAAGAAACCGGGTTTACGTAAGGCTCGGGCAGGGTGCGCTCCCAGGTAAATTCCCCTTTGGGATCCGCCTTTAACAGGTAAACGTTCCAGCTATCCGAAGCAGCCAGCACCACGTACCCACTGTCCGAAGTTTGCCGAATATCCAGGGGATCGTAATTGCCGCTGAAGTCCGGGTTGTTATATATTTTAGTAAAGCTCAGTCCGGGTGCAACTTCATTTTCCTGAATATCACAGGAAGTGATGAACTGACTGGTAAATAAGGCAAAACCAATTAATAAACGTTGATAAAGTTTCATAGCAGATGGCTGATTAAAGGATGATAGGCTCAAAGCTTTTTGTCAGGAATTTTAAGGGGAACATGCAGGTTAATGAAAATTCGAAACTATCAAGGTTGACATTGTCAAGCACGTTGCCAAAGCCGAAAAGCTGACGGGTTTCTTCGTATCGTTTTTGAGTATCGGCAATGTTGTTAAAACCTTTTTTGTAATTGGCATTAACAGCTACCATGATACCGCCAAAATTGAAAGCAAGCCCGCCACCTCCTATCAACCCTACCTGAGATTTTAAATACAATGAAGTTACCGTAGTAGATTGTACGCCACCATTAAATTCATTTTCCCCGCCGGAAGCTCTGTCAATACCCGTTGTTTTTACAGATTTGTTGGCATTGAGCAGCAACCCGTAAAATCCACCTCCCTGTACATACGGCCTTATTTTCGTTCTTCCAAAACTATATCGTACCAGCAATGGCGTTTCCAGGTAATTTAAAGATTGCTCATGGTCATAATTTAATGAAAGGCTATTTTCAGGATTGTCAGCATCTGTCCATTCAAAGGTGCTGCTATATCCATATTTTAAATTACTATATGCAGGTTGCAAGCTGATGAGCAAATTTGGGTTAGGGGCAAAAGTTCCGGTGATGCCAACCAACCCTCCGAAGTTTTTCGTACGGGGGCGATATTCTTTTTCATAAACTTCGGCAGACTCTGAGCTATACCCAGTGGTATTGCTAAATTCAGAATGCCTGGAAAGGGGGGTAGCCTGAGTAACATTTGTTCCCATTTTAATCCCAATAAACCACTGGGATTTTTTGCTGCCACCAATTAAATTTTTTCCTCTTTTTTGTGCCACTAACCCTAAAGGGAGAAGTAGCAGGAGTGTGCAGAATGCGATGCGGCTTATACGTCTCATATCTGCTTGGATAACAAATAGGCATCCAAACAATATTAATAAAGTATTAATATTTATTTAAATAATACAATGTAATTTACTTTACTTAAAATATAAAAGAGGCCACTTCTTAATGAAAATAGGTGTAGAAATGAGCTAAAATGAAGCGTTATCAGGTTTATTTTTTAAGGTAACCTTTTACAATTTCGTCCATCACCTTACTTGTACGGGCAGCGGAAACTCCGGTGCTTGGGCATGTCTCGGTTTTTAATAAATCTCCAATCACGGTTTCAATAAGAGGCTCCTGAATATGTTTGGGGTTCTCAAAAGAAAATAATTGTTCTCCATCCGAAGTCCTCATAATAACCGGATTGTTTTCAAAAGTAGAAAATGTGACACTGCCCTTGCTGCCTACAATTTCAATTTTGTCCAATTCATTTACTTCATCAGTTGTAAAACACCAAAGCGCGGTGCCTAGCACATTTGATTCAAATTGCAGGCTGGCAGCCACAATATCTTCTACTTCGTACAGCCCTGCCTGATTGGTGGCAAATCCCTTTGCAGATTTTACAGGGCCTAAAAGATAATCCAGGATATCGAGTTGATGCGGGGCCAGGTCAAAGAAATAGCCGCCTCCAGCAATATCAGCCTGTAAGCGCCAGGGGAGGTCATTTTTATTGTAATCGTGTGGTTTAGGCGTTTGAAAAAGCTGTAAATTTACAAACCTGATGTCGCCTAAAGTTCTGGCTTCTAAAATTTCTTTTACCTTTTCAAATACAGGTAACCTTCTTCGGTAATACGCTACATACAGCGGCAATTCCGCCTTTTCAGCCGCAGCCAGCATTTGTTCACATTCTTCATAATTGAGTGCCATGGGTTTTTCAACATACACAGGTTTGCCAGCTTCCAGGGCTATGATGGTATATTGGGCGTGTGTATCGGGTGGAGTAGCTACATAAACAGCATTTACTTCGGGGGCGTCAATGAGTTTTTGGGCATCATCGTACCATTGGGGAATATTGTGCCTTTGGGCGTAATCTTTGGCTTTTTCCACATTGCGCCGCATCACAGCTACAATTTCAGAAGTAGGTGACTGATGAAAGGCAGGGCCACTTTTTACTTCTGTTACATCCCCACAACCAATAAAACCCCAGCTTACTTTTTTCATGATATTAATATTTTTTGTGTTTGCCTCTATTAAAAATCTATAGAATCATTCATACGAAGCAAATCAGCTTCGGCAGCAATGTGCCCGAACTCAGGCCAGTGCGCGCCCTCAACGATTATTTCTAAAATTTCACGTGCTTTTTCATCTTCGCCCATGTACAAATAGTAATTGGCCACTCCATATCTTTCCGTAGCCAGAGAAAGGTCTTGGGAAGTGTTTATCTCACTGTCTTCAATTTTTAGCACAGAATCGGGGGGAAGCATTCCTTTGTGCATGAGCAGGCGGTCGTAGTACGATTGGTTTTCTTCTACCTTCATGTCCAGGGCTATCATGCCCAGGGTTTTTTCAGCTACTTCATCTTCACCCATGCGGCGGTAACTCATGTAGAGCCAATCAGCCACCGCCACGGTTTCATCATCCGTATCGGCATATTCCAGGCATTTTTCATAAGCTTGGGCAGCATTTCCGTACTCACCTTGCAGATAATAAGCCAGTCCCAGGTGATAATAAATATTGAACTGTAAAGTGCTTATCTGCTGGCCCGGATTGGGTAGTGGAAGTCCGTTGGATTCAGGTTTAACAGGTTGGTTTTCAATAAGTTTGGCTGCTTTACTTAAATCTTTGGCTGCTTTATCAAACTGCCGCAATGTAATATTCCGATGTCCGCGGTGACGGTACAATGCAGGAGATTCAGGATGTTTTTTTATTCCTTCAGTATATACTTCAATAGCTTCCTGAAAATGCCCTGCATAAGCCAGGCTTCGGCCATATCCAATGATATTTTCCAAATCATCCGGGTTTTGCTGAAAATTATTTTGGGCTACTTGTAAAGCCGAGTCGTACATGGCACGTTGCTTCTCCGGAAGTTCCAGGGTATGAAGCGTATCCCCCAGCAGGGAAAGGGCTTCGTATTCCGGGGATTCTGACGGCACAGCATCAGGAGCCTGGGTGCTATCATCTTCAGTAGTGGATTGGGTGCAGGCATAGCACATTGCCATGATGATTAGCCAGGTAAAAAGCTGAATTCTCATAGATATTATCCTTTTCTTAACTGATGGTGCTTCCGTTATCTATTTGTTCGGAAGGTTGCAAAAATACCAACTTCCCTTCCTGGTTTTCAGCCATCAGAATCATGCCTTCTGATGGAATGCCCATCATTTTACGCGGGGCCAGGTTCACTAAAATACATATTTGTTTCCCAACGATTTCTTCAGGAGCATAGTGCTTGGCAATACCACTCAATACGGTACGTTGGTCAAGGCCTGTATCTATTTTAAGTTTTAACAATTTGTCTGACTTCTTCATTTTTTCAGCAGAAACAATAGTCCCCACCCGCATGTCTATTTTACTAAAGTCATCAAACTTGATTTCTTCTTTGGCAGGTTCAACGCCTTTGGTGGTTGCTTCATTCGCTTTTCGTGCCTGAAGTAGTTTTTCAACCTGGGCATCTACTACATTATCTTCTATTTTTTCAAATAAAAGGGAAGCCTTGCCAATTTCATGGCCTTCAGGGAGGTTTTCCTGTGCTTTGGCCTGATCCCAGGATTGTACCTCCATATTTAGCATTTTGGCTAATTTATCAGAGGTAAAAGGCAAAAATGGTCTGATTACCGTGACTAAACTTCCAGTTAGTTGCAAGGCAGTATATAAAATAGACTTTACCCTTTCCTCATCGGTTTTTATAGCTTTCCAGGGTTCGGAGTCTGCCAGATATTTGTTGCCTGCCCGGGCCATGTCTATCATCAAAGCTACGGCTTCCCTGAATTTGAAGTGGGAAATGGCTTCACCCACTTTTTCGGGAAAGTCTGGTATTTGTTGTAACAAAGCTTTGTCAATACCCTGTAAATTTCCCATGGGGGGCACTTTTCCTCCAAAATATTTATGCGTGAGTACAAGCGTGCGGTTCACAAAGTTACCCAAAATGGCAACCAGCTCATTGTTATTTCTGGCCTGAAAGTCTTTCCAGGTAAATTCACTGTCTTTGGTTTCGGGCAACATGGTACAAAGGGCATACCGCAACACATCCTGTTTATCGGGAAAATCATCCAGGTATTCATGCAACCATACGGCCCAATTTCGGCTTGTAGAAAGTTTATTGCCTTCCAGGTTCAAAAATTCGTTGGCCGGTACATTCTCCGGTAATACATATTCGCCCTGAGCATGCAAAATAGACGGAAAAATAATACAGTGAAAAACAATGTTATCTTTTCCGATAAAATGAATGAGGTGCGTGTTATCATCCGGGTTTTCCTGTTTCTTCCAGTAGGGCTCCCAGTCTTTGTCATTGTCTAAGGCCCATTGCTTTGTGGCTGAAACGTACCCAATGGGGGCATCCAGCCAAACGTATAGTTTTTTCCCTTCAGTGTCAGGTAATGGAACATCCACACCCCAGTCCAGGTCGCGGGTCATGGCACGGGGTTGCAATCCGGCTTTGAGCCATGAACTACACTGTCCGTATACGTTGGTTTTCCACTGCCCTTTCTTTCCTTCTATCAACCATTTTTCCAGCCAGGGCTGGTATTTGTCCAAAGGCAAATACCAGTGCTTGGTTTCCCGCAATTCAGGCTCTTTACCACTCAGTGTCGATTTAGGGTTAATCAACTCGTTCGGGCTGAGGGATGTACCACAATTTTCGCACTGGTCGCCATAAGCATTTTCAAACCCACAATTAGGACAGGTACCTATGATGTAGCGGTCGGCCAAAAACTGGTCATATTCTTCATCATAATATTGTTCTGATGTTTGTTCAATAAACTCACCCTTATTGTACAGGTCTGTAAAAAATTCCTGGGAAGTTTCATGATGAATAAGCTCGGAGGTACGATGATACATGTCAAAATCAATCCCGAAACGCTGAAAAGTATCTTTGTTCATCTGGTGATACTTATCAATAATTTCGCGGGGAGATATGCCCTCTTTTTTGGCACGTAAAGTTATCGCAACACCATGTTCATCACTTCCACTGATGAAAACTACATCTTTGTTTTGTAACCTGAGATACCGCACAAAAATATCAGCAGGCAGGTATGCACCTGCAATGTGACCGATGTGTAGAGGCCCGTTGGCATAGGGTAAGGCAGCAGTAACTGTATATCTTTTAGGAGAAGTTGTGGGCATAAAATAGTTAGGCTCTAAATTCTAAATTTTTTGTCTGTACTCTGATCTCTAAAAATCATTTCAGAGGAGTGCGAACAAAGATAGAAAGTTTTCAGGGTTCAGCGAATTCTGATGTGTTGCATTTTTAAATGTTTAGGATATAATGTCAGAAGGGCTTTTTAGCACTGATACGAATTCCGGCATTACCATCGCTGTTCCAGGAATACTCTAAACGAAGTACAGAATCATAATAAGTAACGATGTCGAGGCCGACTCCCCCTCCAAATAAATATTGGTTGGCAAGCCGGTTACTTTGTTCATAATCAATGGTATTGCTCACAAACCCATGGTCGTAGTAGGTTTTCAGGTAAATATCAATGGGGATTTGGTTGAATTGATCAATAGATAAAAGTTTTGAAAGATCAAATTCATGGGAAAATATTCTGAAACTAAACGTATTTTGCTGCAATAAATAGGATTGCCCTTCTATCACATTCAGTTCATATCCTCGGGGCCACACGCTATTATAGCCAAACCCAATAAATTCTGCATAAGGCTGGTTTTTAGGCGTGCTGAGGTAGCCTCTTACAGAGCCTCCATAGAAAAAACCTTTTCCCAGATCCATGAACCTTGAATAGAAGCCTTTTACCTGCAGCAGGTTGATGTCATTAAATATACCTAATCCGAGTTTACTGAATTCTAAACCCCAGTATTGGCCATGCAAGGGATAGCCAACAGCATCCCGTTTGTCATTGATGTAGCGATAAGTTAGCTCGAAATACTTTTGATGTGTAGCCCCATCCTGGAAGTAATTGGGATTCAATACTGCAATGGTATCGCTCACGGTATTGTCCTTATAACCTAGTGTTATGCTATGAACATCGTAGAAAGAAGGCCGAAACGTCCAACCCGTGCTACCAAACCAGGTGAGTTTTGACTTGCGCAATGAATCAGTATACATGAGGATATGATCCCTGGATTCGTAAGCTATGTTATTGGTTTCAGAAAAAGAAAAGCTAAATTCCAAGCCGTTTTTTTGTGCTTTGTCAATGTAAGGCATGGTATAACGGAAAGCAAACTTTTTAGTAAACCCACCTTGCGCATACAAATAAAGTTTTTCATTTCTCCCCCTGAAGTTATACCGAAAAAAGCGCAATCCATACTCAAGCCGGTCCCATTCCATATTTTGGTTGGTAAACCATTCATTGAAGTTGCGGTCGGCCAGCTTAATATAAAGGGATGGAACGGTATACCATCTTTCTACCACCCGAATGATGAGGTCTATATGCCGGTCGGTAATCTCAATGATGCTGATATTTACAGAGAGGAACAAGCGGGTGTTCATAATCTTGCGCTTGTCCTGTTCAATAATTTTATGCAATTCTGATAGCAGGAGTTGTTCGCCTTCTTCCAGCCCCAGTTCCCTTAAAATGATACTTTCTTTGGTTTGGCGGTTACCTACAATGAATATTTTGTCTATTGTTACCCATCTCTTTTCACTCGAAACGCTGTCGATGGCTGCAAGGGATGTATCCTGAGCGGATGCACTGGGTTGTAATCCGGCAGATTGCGCAGATACAGAGGTAACAGCCACAAAAAACAATGTGTACAAGCAAAAAATAATAAGGTAAATACGGTTAAGAATCAGTAAGATCATTACGCTCAGTTCCTCTCTCTTTTCAGCAAGTTAAAAAATCATGCCACAGATATTAAACAGGAACATGCTTTTTTCTAATAGAATGTATCATTACAAAGCTAGCGTTTAGTTAAGCAACGTAATGTCAGTCAATTTACTTATATGTAGTTCATAAATATTTGAGAAATAAAATCTAATTCATGAGATTTGGCATGAAATTTTTAAATAGTAATGCCAAATTGTGTAATTTGATATTCATAAATATTTTTTAATTGTGGTAGCTATCACAAAAGTCAGAAACTTACTACTGATTGTTTCCCTGGCTACCTTTGCGATTGCGCTCATCCTCAGGTCATTTTTAATGGACAATTTTCAGAGTGATGCGCAGTATCTCAGGGATGTCAACAAAAACATTCATCAGGCACTGCAAAAAGTTGAGCATGAGGTTGACGTGCTGGGCGGGCAAATTTCAAGCAGTGAGGCCCTAAGCTTCTCTAACCTTACCTCAGAGGTTGCCTATCCTTATTTTGTGTACAGAAACGATACTTTGTTATACTGGAGCGATTACCGCTTTGTGCCGTCTTACGAAAACCTGAACGGGAAATATTTGTACCAGTATTCTGACCTGGAAGGTGGCAAGTATTTGATCAGGCAGGAGCGTTATGCCACTGATAGTGCTGCTGTTGAGTTATTTGTGTTGCTGCCCATATTTCAAAAAACAGAAATTAACAACAAATATTTAGAGCCGGGTTATAATACATCCCTTTTTGTGCAAGAAGGCATAGAAATAAAAAAAGTGAGTGATGCCGGGCTCGACGACGCCATTGTTGCTTATGAAGGTCAGGAATTATTTGCACTTTCACTAGACTCCCGCTTTCGAGATGAAAGAGGGCACCAAACGGCACAGGCCTTTCAGGCAACCATGCTGATTTTGTTTACACTGGCCATTCTGCTTTTTTTCTTTAGTATTAAAGTAGAGGTAGACCTGCTGATGCACCAGAAAAGAATAGGGGAGGGCTTTGCTTTGCTGGTTATTTGTCTGGTATTTCTGCGGTTTTTAATGCTCAACTTTAATTTCCCAAATGCCATTTTGCCTTCTGCCTTGTTCAATGGGCGTTTTTATGCTTCTTCGGTCATCAATCCTTCTTTGGGTGATTTATTTTTGAATGCTTCCTCATTTTTATTGATTGTGTGGTATTTCTTCAGGTATTACCCTGAATCATTGCTATATCGAAAAGCTTATAAGTCAAATTACTATTTCAGGTACATTATCGCCATATCGCTTACTGTGTTAAGTTTTGGTGTTTTGTATTTTCATTATTTCTGCCTGAAAACCATTTATTTCAATTCCCAGCTTACACTTGACATCACAAAAAGCATTGAATTTTCTATGTTGAAGGTGCTGAGCCTGGGCGTGATTGGTATAAACTCTGCCACATTTTTTCTGGTAATGCATGTGCTGTACCGCTCTATCGTAAGTTTGAGCGGATGGCGTAATATGTTTATCACATTTGGTGCAGGTTTACTGATCACTTTTTTATTGGCTTATTTTTGGGGTGTACCCACTTATCAGCTGATACTTATCAATATTTTATACATAGCACTACTCTACTTGTTAAGGATGCCAAGGTACCTCACCAAAGTAAGCTACACCACATTTTTATATTTATTTTGGGGTGCTTTGGTAAGTGCGGTGGTTGGGGCCATGGCAACCCATGAAACCGAACAGATTACAACCACAAGCAACAAACAAAAGTTTGCCAACCAGATTCTGATAGATAATGATGTGTTGGGAGAGTTTCTGCTGGATGAAGCCAGTGAAATCATCAAACAAGACATGTTTATCATGAGCCGTTGGTTAACGCCCAGCATCTTTTCTCCCAATGATATTGTAAAAGAGAAAATCAAACGGTTTTATTTGAGCAGTTATTTTGATAAATATGATGTGGATATATATCTCTATAACAGCAGGGGAAAGCCTTTAATTGTTAACCAGAAAACCCCTGAATACCAGAAACTTAAATCTGAAGTTTTCCAGGATAAATTTGCTACGGATTATCCCAGTATATTTTTTATCAACCAACCGGGAAGCGTATCCGGAAATGCTTCCAAACGTTATGTGAGCTTTATTGAATTGACCAGGGGAGGGATTGTCAGAGGGTATATCGTAATAGAGTTGAAGCTCAAGCGTTTTTTCCCCAATAGTGTTTATCCCGAATTGCTCATTGATCGGCGCTATGCAAGTGCTGTTCCTGGTAGGGGATATCATTACGCCGAATTTAATGAAGGGGAGTTGGTATATAGCACCGGAAATAACGAAGCTTTAAAGTTACTGCTGACAAAAGACATACTGCCAACTACCAGCTCCAAAGACGAAGAGCTTGTTATTGATGATTATCATTACCTGATCGTGAGGGGCAGTGATGAGGAAGATATTGTCATTATTTCAGAAACGTACTCGATTTGGGATAACTTTGCAAATTTCTCTTTTCTGTTTATCGTCTTTGTTTCATTTATTCTTCTTTTTCTGGGGGGATATTCTATTTATTTCTGGATCCGTGGCAATACGCTCAATTTTTCTACGAAAATCCAGCTGTATCTGAATGCCGCGTTTTTCATTCCTTTGCTGGCAGTGAGTATCACTACATTGAGCATCGTGAGTAATACGTATAGCAATGAAGTTACTGAAGATTATTTAACCAAAGCGGAAGGTATCAGCAGTAACCTGGTGGAAATATTGGATAGCTATCAGCAAGGCGAAATTGAAAGGGAAAATTTGTCAAATGCCCTCACACAGGCTGCCAAATATACCGAATCAGACATCAACTTATACGATACCGATGGCAAGCTCATTGTATCCAGCCAGCCACAGATTTATGAGAATAACCTGCTTTCCCGTCATATTAACCCCAGGGCATTGGCTAATATTCAGGAGCAAGACAATCAATCTTTGGTATTAGATGAGTCAGTGGGAAGTTTGCATTATAAATCCTCATATGTGGGTGTGCGCTCATTCAATACGGGTAACTTATTGGGAATTCTTAGTATTCCTTTCTTTGAATCCCAAAACCAACTGGAACAGCAAATTATCAAAGTACTCACCAATGTGATCAATATTTTCACTTTAACATTTATCATCTTTTTGTTCATTTCCTATGTGGCATCCAGCCTGCTTACTTTCCCGCTGAAATATATTACCCAAAAATTAAAACGGACCAGCCTTTCTGATTATAATGAGCCGTTGTCGTGGGATTCAAACGATGAAATTGGTTTGATGATTTCTGAGTACAACCGTATGCTGGTGAAGCTGGAATCGTCAAAAGAAGCCCTCTCAAGAAGTGAGAAAGAATCGGCATGGAGGGAGATGGCCAAACAAGTAGCCCATGAAATAAAAAACCCCCTGACCCCCATGAAGCTGAGTTTGCAGCACCTGAAGAGAGTGTTGGAAAATGCTGCCCATGTAGTAGGAGGTAATGGGGACAATGGAGATAAAGAAGCCACCATCAAGCCCATCGACAATCTGTTGGAACAGGTAGATACACTGAATGAGATTGCCACCTCCTTTTCTTCATTTGCACAAATGCCTTTGCCAAAAAGCGAGTATTTTGATTTGGCACCGGTGGTGAAACGTACGGTTGAGCTTTTTCAGGATGAAAAGAAGTCTATCCGATTGCATGTTGAAAAAGGGGTTTTCGGGGTAGAAAGTGACAGCCACCTCATGAGCAGAATTTTAAGCAACCTGATTATCAATGCCAAACAATCCATTCCACAAGGTAGGGAGCCGATACTTCAGGTAACTTTACAAAAGGGAGTAAAGGGATTTCTTATTTTGAAAGTTACAGACAACGGAACAGGCATTGCCAGGGAAATTCAGGAGAAAGTCTTTTTACCCAATTTCAGTACAAAATATGCCGGTTCGGGCATTGGCCTCGCCATCGCCAAGCGGGGCATTGAGCACTCTGGTGGCCGCATTACTTTTGAAACAAAAGAACAATTAGGCACTACTTTTTATATTGAACTGCCTTTGGTGTATGGGGTGTGAAGTAAACAGCCATTAGCTTTTAGCCACAACCTACAAGCCCTAAATTATTTGCAAGCTTGTGGCTTGTCGCATATAGCTTGAAGCTTTAAATAAATGTCAGAAAAAGTTTACATACTTATTTTTTCAGCTATCATTTTTTTGTCTGCTGTGGCAAGTGCTCAACAACTGTCTGTACCAATTCAGGATGGTCAATTTGAAGCTAAATGCAGGTGGATAAAATGGCACGGAACTGCTTCTTTTATTGATTCATTATCCATTGTACCTGGTTCATTAACCCTCCATACTACAGAAGAAACTACGCTTGATACCGTTGCTTTTGCGTATGACTACAACACAGGGTTGTTGCATGTAAAAAAAGAGATTCGTGCAGATTCCCTGAAAATATGTTACCAAACACTTCCATTCAGTTTTCATCAGGTTTATCAACACAAAACCCTGGCAGCTTACGACTCCGGGGCTTTTTTTGATGATGTTCGTTTTCATAACAGCCAGCAAAAAGGGTTACCCAAAGAGGAATTATTTGCTACCCCTAACCTGTACAAGAGTGGCAGCATCAGCCGGGGTGTTACCTTTGGCAACAGACAGGATGTTTTTGTCAACGCAGACCTGAACCTGCAACTGGAAGGTGCACTTACTGATGACCTAAACATCAGGGCGGCCATTACCGACCAGAATATTCCCCTCCAACCAGAAGGAAACACACAGCAGTTGCAGGATTTTGATAATGTTTTGATAGAGTTGTACAACGATCGCTTTAACCTTCAGGCGGGAGATGTGTTGTTGCAATCACAAAATAATAATACCGATACCCGTGATACGGCTTTTTCCAATATTTCTTCGCATTTCTTAAAATACAGAAGAAACGTGCAGGGGGGGCAACTTCGCTCCTCGTATCAGTTGGGTGAAAACGGACAAGCACAAACATCTGTAGGCGCTGCGTTATCCAAAGGAAAATTTGCATCTGTTACCCTTGAAGTGCAGGAAGGGGTACAAGGCCCGTACCTTTTACAAACCCCGGGTGCCAACCAGCGGGGCATCGACAACTCCGGGGTAGGTAATGCTTTTTTCATCCTGGCCAATTCTGAAAAAGTGTACCTGGACGGGCGTTTACTCCAACGGGGCTATGACCGTGATTACGTGATTGATTATAATTTAGGCGAAATAACCTTTACGCCCAATGTGCTGGTTACCCGGTATTCCCGCATTAATATTGATTTTGAATATGCTGACCGCACCTTTAGCCGAAGTGTACTGAATGCAAGCCATACCCAAATGCATGGAAAGGTTACATTCCACATGGGCTTTTACCGTGAAAAAGACAACCCCAACCAGCCCCTTGCTTACGACCTGGATGATGATGATAAGCAGCTACTAAGCGAAATTGGCGATGATATTTCAGCGGCCTATGTACTGGCTGCTGATTCTGTGATTGCACCAAAGCAGAATGAAAACGCCCAACTGGCCGGTGTGCCCGAAAAGGGAACGCTTCCTGAAATTTACTATGTAAAAAAAGATACGCTGGCAGATGAGATTCCTTACACAATTTTTGAATACACCACAAAAACAGAAGGTGTATACCGGGTATCATTCAGCAAAGTTGGGTTGGGAAGTGGGAATTATGAAATAAGCAACAGTACTGTGAATGGCAGGGTATACCGATGGGTTGCTCCTTTGAATGGAAAGCCACAGGGAAGTTATGCACCCCTGAAATTGATAGGTACGCCCAAAAGCAAACAGATGCTGAGTTTGGGAACGGAAATAGCCATTAGTAACAAAGATAAAGTTTTTGCTGAAGTGGCGTTTTCAAACCAGGACAACAACTTGTTTTCTGAAAAAGACGCAGCGGATAATAAAGGCCACGCATTGCGTGTGGGCTATAAAAGTGCTCCCAGAAATCTCAAGTTTTGGGAAGGATATCAATGGTCGCAGCAAGTGGATTACGAATACCGGGAGAAACATTTCGCCATCATTGACCCATACCGGAGTATAGAATTTGAACGGGATTGGTCCAATACACTGCCGGGCAACCTGATGGAAGCAGAAAATGCAGTAACAGACGACCATATTCTCAATTTTTACACCCGTTTGCATAAAAACAGCAATAACCAGATTACCTATCATTTTAGCGGTCGAAACCGGGGACTGGCCTTGCAAGGTTTTCAAAATACGCTTTCGGTGGCGCAGCAGTTGGGCAAGCTGCAAATCAATGCCAATGGCTTTTTGCTCAACACCCGGCAGTACAGTTTTCACTCAGACTGGAAAAGGATGAATGTGGATACATACTGGCGAACCAAATCTGTTATGCCGGGTTACCGTTTTAGCATTGACAGGCATGTTGTAAAAAATGTTGGTTCAGATTCAGTACGATACTCAGCCATGAATTTTGAAGAGCACCAGTTTTACCTCCAAAGCAGCGACAGCCTTTCCGGCAGCTTCCGTGTAGATTACAGTTTTCGCAGAGACCGTGCACCGTATCAGGGATTGCTTGTAAATG
Source organism: Cyclobacteriaceae bacterium (assembly GCA_965230065.1). Classification (GTDB taxonomy): domain Bacteria; phylum Bacteroidota; class Bacteroidia; order Cytophagales; family Cyclobacteriaceae. The sequence continues at coordinate 4,994,777 of OZ245942.1, forward strand.
CAGACCGGTCACACACGGTAAATGCCCGGTACAATGCACATATTCACAAAAATCATCGCCTGGGATTTTTGCTTACTTACAGAAATTTTCAAAACCTGAATGATTCCCTAAAAAATGCAGAAAACCCCATAGCCGATAACCATGAAGAAAGCCTGCTGGGCAAAATCACATGGTCTGGCTCTTTCCTGAAAAATGCCATCCGTTCTGAGCTGGATTACGCCATTGGTAATGGGAGGGAGCTGAAAAGGGAATTTATTTACGTGAAAGTCCCGACTGGAGAAGGCCCGTATACCTGGCGTGATGACAATGGCAATGGAGTAGAAGAAATTGATGAATTTTACGAAGCCCGGTATCCCGACGAGCGCAATTACGCCCGGATTTACATTTCATCAGGCGAATATATTTTAGCCTACACCAATACGTTCAATTACAGACTAACGGTGCAGCCACCCAGCCAATGGCACAAAGCGACAGGCATGAAGAAAATGGTAGGCATGTTTTCTGCCAATGCTTCCTGGAGTATTGATAAAAAAACAGACAACCCAGCCCTGGGAAAACGCCTGAACCCGTTTGCAACTATCGGGGAAGCGCATTTACTCTATAATAAGCAAGTTATACAATCCACTATTTTTTTCAACAGAAGAAACCCTAAGTTTGGGGCAGATTACAGCATTCGCGAAAGCAGGCGGAAACAGTTGTTGAATGTAGGGTTTGACGAAAGGTCATTAGCCACCCATCAGTTAAACTTCAGGTACAACATTCAGAAAATCTGGCAATTGCAATGGAAGGTAGAGAAGGAAGAAAGCATCAGCATTTTTCAGTCAGACGCAAGCAGCCAGGGAAAAAACAGAAGCTACTGGATTGATGCGTACAGCCTTTCGCCAGAGGTAGCCTGGCAGCCAACGTTGAATTTCAGGTTATCAGGAAAGTACCGCTACAACCACAAATCAGACGATAGTCAGCAACTGCCTATGTCGCCTGAAAATTATGAAGCATCCGATGCTGTTTTGCAGGTAATTGGCCTGGAAACCCGGTGGAACAAGATGATTCAAAACTCCCTGAATGCTTCCATTGATTTTGTGCACATTCAGTACGATGGGGATGAGAACGCTCCTGTTGCATATGAAATGCTGGAGGCACTTCGTCCCGGCAAAAACTTCCGGTGGACACTAAACTGGCAGCAAAAAATCATAGATGGATTGCAAATGTCGGTCAATTATTATGGACGAAAATCACCAGGTCAGGCCGTCATCCACACTGGAGGGGTACAAGTAAGGGCTTTGTTTTAATAAGTAAAAAGTAGCTTCTACAAAGCATCTCAGCCATCGTTAATCGGGTTTAGCATAAATATCCACAGAACGGCCAGTTACATAATATTAAGTGTAGGTAAAAATTTTTTTTACATAAAATTATTAATACTTAATAGTGTTAAGTATTAATTTATTTTTAATTGAAAAACCCGGGTTTTCCCGGGCTTAGTTCTGTGTTCTGTTTTATAAGTTACCCCTTACTTCTCCTGCTGGATGATCGGCAGTATGCACGTTTACATAGATTTTCCCTTCATTCATGGCAACTATCAGATCATTAAGGGCCATACCAGCTAATGGTCCAACTAAATTTGCGTCAGTAATGTCACCTTCAGCGAATGTTCCATTAAATCTTCCCGGGATAGGAGCCGGAGGGGGTGGGGCAGAAGGAAATAACCAAACCACTACCGGACCATTCATATCACTGGTTCCCATATGCAAATGTGCCATGACAACATTGTCGATATTGGATATATTTAGTTTAAAATGTAAGGATTCCCCATCTTTGCTAAGATGAAAAATAGCCTGCCCCTGGGCATTGGTTTCTACTGCGGGATTTTCCTTGTCTCCTTTAAGATGCGTACTGTAGTTTCGATTGTGCATGTTTGTGTGGGCATCATGAGACTGGGCATCTATTTGCACCGGAAGGGTCTTCTTAAAAGAATCTTCTTCTGTACAACCCATTAGGCTTACCAAAAGAACAATGATGAGAATTGTGGTAGTTTTCATGGTATTTTTTGGTTTAATGGTGAGAAAAATAGTTTTACTTAAGATACTGAATTTCAATACATAATGAAATGAATTTAATAGTTAATAATATGATGGCATATAGATTTTTTATGGTCTTAATCTGCAATTCAAACAAAATGACCTGCACTTGATTTTATGAAAATAATGAGTTATATATCACAGTTTTATTTTCTTAATTAAATATTGTTTTGAATTTTTTAGCTGATTTTATCAAATATCCTTTCAGAAAAGCATACGGTGCTTTGAAGAAAAAACTGGGCTGGCTGGGACAACCTGTATTAGTTCCGTATCGGGGTTTTGGCAACGCCCAAAAAATATACCTTAAAGGAAGGGTAATTGAAGACAACGGGCTGGCACAACCCGAGGAAGACCACAGCATCTGGCACAATATGCTGGCCATGTTCAAACGGTATGCCAGCAGTGGTATTTCTGAAGTGGAAGTAAAGACTTCTTTTAAGGGAAATGAAGCGACCACCATTACTAATGAAAATGGCTTTTTCATATTTGAAATTCCGTTAAACGGCGCCAACTTCCAGTCTGCTGAAGAATGGGAAGAGATAACCCTGGAAATGCAAGCTGAGTACAAAGGAAAAACCTACACCCAGCAGGCTACGGGAGAGGTCCTGTTTTGCCATAACAAGCAGTTCGGGGTCATCTCCGATATTGACGATACCATTTTGATTTCGCACTCTACCGATCTGCGAAAAAAACTACGGTTGATGTTGCTCAAAAATGCCCTGACCCGCATGCCTTTTGAGGGTGTTAAGCATTTTTACAGAGCCTTGTCTTCCGGCCACGAACAAACCGATTGTGGTAATCCTATTTTTTATGTTTCCAGCAGTGAGTGGAATTTGTACGATTTGCTGGTGAATTTTTGTAAATACCAGCACATTCCCAAAGGGCCCTTTTTACTAAGGGAGGTGAAAATTGGAGTGTCTAAATTGTGGAAGTCCGGGCAGGGAAGCCACAACCATAAGCTGGACAAAATTGAGCGGATAATCGGGTTTTATCCTGAGATGGAATTTATTCTGATTGGTGATAGCGGACAGCACGACGCGGAACTATACCACCAGGTTGCCCAAAAACATAAGGGCAGAATAAAAACCATTTACATCAGGGACGTGAGACGCTCCCGTCATGATGATGTGCAGCGCATTGTAGACCAATTAAAGGAAATCAGGGTAGAAATGTTACTGGTAAAAGATACAGAAGCCGCCGCCAGGCACGCCGTAGAGAAAGGCTATATTTCGCCCGAAGAAATTCCTGCCATCGCTGCTGAAAAACGGATGAACCAACAGGCCAAAAGTGATTTTGAGTTAGCCGAGGAACTTGCTGCTGAAAATGAAAAGAAAGCGGTTTCTAAATAGAAGAAATTATAAAAAATCCAATTTTTAACCATTCTCGCATTGCTGAGTTGCTGTATGGTTCAAAAGAAAATAAGAACCGTACCAAGGTATCCAAAAAGGTAAATGGCATCCACAACTGGAAAGAATGGGAACTACAACGCCTTGAAGAAATTTTTACCAACCTGAAAAATTCCCTGTAATTATCCATAATATTCCTATCCGGCTTTCTTCAGTTTGTATACAATAATTACCCAAATTCCGGGTTTTATCTTGAAAAACTACTTCTCAAGATGAAAACAACGGTTATTCTATTCGCTATATTTCCTTTTTTATTTTTTGGTTGTAATGACTGTGATGAGTGTGAAAACCCTACCTACAATTACACCATGCAGTTGTATGATATGCAGGAATCACCCGCAGAGCGACAGGTAAGTTTGCTTTTTCAGGTACTGGAAGGAGAGGGCAGGGGCGTGGCCAACCTTACCGAGCAGGATTTTGAAGTACTTGAAAACGGAGAACGTATTGACACAGAGGCCGGTAAAACCATTGACCCACAATCTATCCCGTCCAGCATCAGCACGGTATTGCTTTTGGATGTATCCAGCAGTGTGGCGGGGTTTATTGACGAACTCAAACAGGCGGCTATGGTGTTGATAGACCAGAAACTGCCCAATCAAAACTTTGCGGTGTATGCCTTTGACAAAGAACTCCGGCTGGTGCAGGATTTTACAGCAGATACCAATTTGCTGAAAAACCAGATTGCTGCCATTCCTGAAGAAAATCTGGAAAGCTCTACCAACCTGTATGGGGCCATTATTGAAGTTACCAACGAATCTTTATTTACCTGGAATAATACCTATTCCATTGATTTCATTGAAGAACATAGCCTGGTGGTGTTTACAGACGGCAGGCACAATGCCAATCCGGACATTACATTGGAACAAACATTGGGCAGTATTGGCAACAAAAAAGTGTATGTGGCTGCGTTGCAGGGCCCTGATTTGCGCGAATCGCCTTTGCAACAAATTGCTACGGAAGGATATTTCCTGGCAGATGACGTGCCGCAGGTAGAAGAAAACTTCAAAAAAGTACAAGACCGAATCATCAGCCTTTCCAACAGTTTGTACTACCTGTATTACACCAGTCCCATTTCAGACCCATCACCCCGGGATAATACATTAGAAGTTCGGATAAAAAATAACCGATTGGGCGAAGAAAATAAAATTATTACCCAGTTTAACAGCGGTGGGTTTAAGTAAGCCGAAAAAGTGTCCGCCACTTCTTGTAAGGCTTCACAAGAAGTGGCGGACACTTACTATCAAATGTTTATGTTATTGTTTTTTATCGTAATAAAACTCTTTAACAGTTCCATCAGCTTTTTCAACAATGATGGTGTAAATTCGGGTATCTGCCAGAATTTGTGGAGAGAGATAATATTTCCAAATGTATTCCGTACCATCACATTGCACTTGTTCAGTTTTAATTAGTTGGTTCCCTTGTGCGTTGTAAATGCTAATGGTCAGCGTTTCTCCCATGGTGCATGGAACGGCAAGTATCATCAGATTATGATACAGCTTTGGCGTAGGTGCGAATAATTTTACAGAGTGGGTGGAAAGTAACAATCGTTCATCTGTATTGGTAACACCTACGATTTTGTAATGGTAGGTTCCGTATTTATTGATGGTATCGGTAACCGAATACGCCGAACGTGAAGTGCCAAAAGCGTTTTTTTCGTGTGAGACCGTTTTTGTTTGCACAAATTTTTTATCATGTTCATGTCGTCTGAACACTTCATAGCCAATGAGTTTGCTTGCAAGCGTATCACCAACTTCCCAATGTAGCATAACCCGGTCTTCCTGCTTTGTAATATCCAATCCTATAGGTTTTTCTATCAATTCCAAAGGTAGCCCCCTGGGTGTAGTGCTAAACTGGATATTGAACTGACAATGGTCGTTCAGGTAACCATCTACATTCAACAAATAAGTGTGGAATGGCTTGAGGGAATCAAGTTCCACGAAAATATCATCTTGGGTTGCCAATGAAGTGCAGTTGAGTATATTATACGTTTTGGGGCTACAGGGAACACCGTCTATCACCACCAATTGCACACCTCTTAAATCCCTGCACTTTTGTCCAACAATATTGAGGTAATACTTCATGGAGTTCTCGGTTGTGAAATAAAACCATTGGTCGTTGTGGTATTGTATGCATTTTCCGGTAAGGCTTTGGTCTACGCACTGCCATTGTACAGTGCAATCAGTAGTACTAGACAGTAATGGAAGGCTGTCCAGTGGAAGCCTCACCCGTTGCTCGATATCATTATTAATGACTTGTGACAATGCAATATTGGAAATCAAGACCAGTGAAGGAAGGAGTAAGAGGATAAGGTGACAGTGCATATTATAAATAATAATTTATTAAATAACGGATATGCCTTATCTCAAGTGTTTGCAACTTTTTTTATAGCTATCAAAAAAAACTAATAACAATTTACAAAAACTATTTCAAGCCTACTTTGTTTTTATGAACTTTGGCTGGTTTTTTTCGCTGAACAGAATAATGATATGCAAAATATTCCTTGCCTGAGGCAAATCACCCTGCTATTAAGTTGGATTACTTTGTTTCAAGTTAATGCTTGTGCCCAAAAGAGTCATGATGATAACGATATTCCTGTCATTGAGCAGGAAGAGGTTTTTGCTTCCCCGGAGGTGTCTGGAGATATTGAGGGAACGGAAATCCAGGAAGCTTCCGGTCTGGCTGCCAGCCCCATCTTTGACCAGTCATTTTGGACGCACAATGACAGTGGTGGCCCACCCATTGTTTATCTCATTTCCGCCACAGGCCAACTTAAAGGAAAAGTTTTGTTAAGTGGTGCGAACAACCGGGATTGGGAAGACATAGCTATTGGCCCAGGACCGGAAGCTAATGTAAATTATATTTATGTAGGTGAAATTGGGGATAACAACGCCCGTTATAACGAAAAGAGGATTTATCGTTTTCCTGAACCTGATAGAGTTTCAGGGCTTGATGCAACCGATACGGTACACAATGCAGACATCATCCGTTATGTATATCCTGATGGCCCGCGGGATGCTGAAACACTTTTTGTAGACCCCTTCACCAAAAACATTTACATTTTGTCTAAAAGGGAAACTTCGGTGAATATCTACATCGCAGCCTATCCACAGGATACTGAAAATGTCATCACCTTAGAAAAGTCAGGTACTTTGCCACTTGTGGCTGAAAATATTGGCGACCAGATTGTAGCAGGCGATATTGCACAAGATGGATTGGAAATATTGCTAAAGTCATATAACAAAGTGTACTATTGGCAGCGAAATGATGTAAGTACCAGCATAACTGATTTGTTACAATCAGAACCAACAGAGCTGCCCTACACCCCTGAGCCCCAGGGAGAATCCATCACTTTCGCCACAGACAATTCCGGCTATTACACTTTAAGTGAAAAGCGGTTTACAGAGCAACAGCGGTTGTATTTTTACAAGAGGAAGTAATAAGGGTAAGCTGCAAGCGATTAGCTGCAGGCCCCAAGCTTAAAAAGAAAACTAGCTTGGGGCTTGTGGCTAAAGGCTTGTCGCTAAAACTATTTCTTATATTTTTGTGCAATGGTGAGCGCTTCTTTGGCTGTTTGGGTCAGTTTCTCATAATTACCATCAGCGATTACATCTTTGGTAATTAGCTGAGAGCCCATGCCCACACAATGCACGCCAGCGGCAAACCATCCCTTAAGGTTATCTTCAGTAGGTGACACGCCTCCGGTGGGCATTATGCTTGTCCAGGGGAATGGTCCTTTTACAGCTTTCACAAAAGAAGGGCCGCCTACTTCAGAACCAGGGAATATTTTCACCACTTCTGCTCCCAGTTCTTCCGCTTTTGAGATTTCAGACAAAGAACCGCAGCCCGGTGACCACATTACTTTTCGTCGGTTACAAACTTTGGCCATGTCTTCGCTCAAAATGGGAGAAACGATAAAGCTGGCACCCAATTGCATGTACAGTGAAGTGGTGCCTGCATCTACCACAGAGCCAACCCCCAAAATCATCTCGGGCATGGTTTCGGCGGCATGTTTGTTTAGGGCATTGAATACTTCATGTGCATAATCTCCCCGGTTGGTAAATTCAAATACGCGGATGCCCCCATCGTAACAGGCTTTGAGCACTTTTTTACATATTTCTAAATCTTTATGATAAAACACAGGAACAATGCCTGTTTCTTTCATCTTAATTGCTACTTCTATTCTGGTAAATCTGGCCATTGGTTGGTTATTATTCTGTTTATTAAATCAAAAATGATGGATATTGGTACTATTTGGCTTGGGAAGTTACTGGGTATTAGAAGCTAGAAGTTAGAAGCTGGAAGTTAGATTTAATCTAATCTCTAGCTTCTAACTTCTAATCTCTAACAAATACTATCTACTCACCCTACCCGAAGCATCACCGCTCATGAGTTTTTCTACCTCGTCTACACTTACCAGGTTCAGGTCGCCTTTTACAGTATGCTTGAGGCATGAAGCAGCTACGGCAAAATTCAATGCTTTTTGGTCATCGTCTTTGTAGGTGTTGAGGCCGTAAATTAAGCCACCCATGAAGGAGTCTCCACCACCTACACGGTCAACGATGTGTGTGATTTGGTACATGGGAGCTTCATACAACTTCTTACCATCCCAAAGTACACCAGACCAGCTGTTATGATTGGCATTGATAGAACCACGCAAAGTGATGATTACTTTGGACGCTTTCGGGAATTTCTCCATCAACTGCTTCCCTACCGATTCGTAGGCTGCTCCTTCAACTTCACCTTTCGTTACGTCAACCCCTTCAGGATGAATACCGAATACTTTCTCAGCATCTTCTTCATTACCGAGGATTACATCGCAATGCTCTACCAGTTCGGGCATTACTTCTTCGGCTTTTTTGCCCCATTTCCAAAGGTTTTTACGGTAGTTCAGGTCTGTAGAAATGGTGATGCCTTTGCTGGCAGCGGCCTTGATACCTTCCAGACAAACAGCGGCTGCACCTTCAGAAACAGCAGGGGTGATACCTGTCCAGTGGAACCATTCGGCTCCATCCAGGGCTTTGTCCCAGTCAATCATGCCAGGCTTAATTTCAGAAAGGGCAGAGTGTGCACGGTCGTAAACGACTTTACTACCCCGACTTACCGCACCGGTTTCCAGGAAGTAGATGCCCAGGCGGTCGCCACCGGTGGCGATGCTGCTTGTATCCACATTGTGCATTTTCAGGCGGGCAAGGCAGGCATTGCCAATATCGTTGCCCGGCAGGCGGGTTACAAAGCGGGCATTGAAGCCGTAGTTGGCCAGCGAAACAGCCACATTGGCTTCGCCTCCGCCATAAGTAGCTTCAAATTCGGTGGCTTGTATAAACCTAAGATAGCCTGGTGTGGCCAGGCGCAACATTATTTCTCCAAAAGTTACAACAGTTTTGCTCATGATTGTTAAGTGTGTTTGTTTATGATTAATAGATAAGGCTAAGAGCTATAAGCATTTAGCCCCAAGCCTCAAGCATTTGTATAAATCTAAAGCTTGAGGCTTGAAGCTTATGGCTTGGAGCTAAAGTTTTCAAAACTAATAACTATTTGCTAATTCGTTTTGAAATTGGAAATATGATTTGGCATTATGGTAGCATATATTTTCGACCATCTGTCCCAGCCAGGCCGTGTCATTGGGTAATTCACCATTTTCCACATCGTTTCCTATCAAATTGCACAAGATGCGCCTGAAATATTCATGGCGCGGGTATGAAAGGAAACTTCGTGAGTCGGTAAGCATACCCACAAAACGGCTCAACAGCCCCAGGTTAGAAAGGGCATTCATTTGCCATTCCATGGCTTCTTTTTGATCCAGAAACCACCAGCCTGAGCCAAACTGTATTTTTCCGGGCACAGAACCGTCATTGAAGTTACCAATCATGGTTCCTATCAAATAGTTGTCTGATGGGTTCAGGTTGTAAATGATGGTTTTTGCCAGTTGGTCAGTACTGTCAAGTTTATCAAAAAATTTGGACATGGACCTTGCCTGTGAAAAGTCGCCAATGGAATCAAACCCGGTATCGGGGCCAAGTTGGCGTAACATCCTGGAGTTGTTATTCCTGAGCGCACCCAAATGAAACTGCTGTGTCCAACCTTTGGCGTGGTCCATAATGGCCAGTTCGTACAGTATGGCAGATTTTAGCTTCAGTATTTCTGTATCATTCAGGGCATTTCCGCCACGAATTTTTTCAAAAGCAGCCTTTACTTCACTTTCCGTATAATCTTCAGCAAAAATGGTTTCAAGTCCGTGGTCAGAAAGGCGGCATCCCATGGCAGCAAAGAAATTGTGCCTTTTAAGCAGTGCGTCCAGCAAATTGTCAAAGGTTGAAATTTGTGTATCCGCTGCCTTCTCCAGTTTGTCGATATATTGATTATAAGTTTCAGGGTTATCAACAGCCATGGCTTTATCGGCCCGGAATGTAGGCAAAACGGATACTTCATAACCCTCGTCGCTGAGTTGCTGGTGATTTTCCAGTGCGTCAATGGGGTCATCGGTAGTGCAAACTGTTTCCACATTGAAATGCTTTAGCAGGTTGCGGGTGCGCATCCGTTCCTCTTTTAATTGTTCATTACAATTTTCGTATATGCCTTTAGCAGAATCAGGGTTGAGCACCTCAGTAATGCCAAACGGGTTTTTTAGCTCCATATGCGTCCAGTGATAGAGCGGGTTCCTCATGGTATAAGGCACCGTTTCGGCATATTTCAGAAATTTTTCAACGTCACTGGCATTACCTGTACAATATTTTTCATCAATGCCATTGGTACGCATGGCCCTCCATTTGTAGTGGTCGCCTTCCAGCCAAATTTCAGTCAGTGTCTTGAACTGTCTGTTTTCAGCAATATCGTTTGGGGGCAAATGACAGTGGTAGTCGATAATCGGCATTTTTTTGGCATGCTCGTGGTATAACAGTTGGGCTGTTTTGGTTTGCAGCAAAAAATCTTCTCCTAAAAATTCTTTCATGGTTTTGTTTTTTCAATCAACGGATGCACAAATATATAAATTCAGAAAAGAATTCCTGAATCTACTTCTTTTTGCCCATCATGCCCCAACCGGTGTAGATGCAATAATTTGTGTAGATAAGGTTACCGTTTCTGTCTGTGGTTTACTGTCTTTCGGTGATTCTATTTCCTGAAGGAGTAACCGTGCAGCCTCCCTGCCCATCTCAAAAGCCGGCTGGACGATGGTAGCCACCGATATATTGATGGGATAAGTTTCCGGGTCACTGGCATAACCGATGAGCCCAATATGTTCAAAAACCTCGGGGTTCAACGTTTTTATTCCGGAAAGTACCCCCTTCATCACAGGGTTGGAAACGGCAAGTATGGCATCGGGCGGATTAGAAAGTTTTAATAATTGTTGCGTAGCCCGGGCGCCATACTCTTTGCTCATAATATCCTGAAATAAATGTTCTTTCTTAAACGGTAACCCATGTTTTTTCAACCCATCAAGGAAACCCCGTAACCTTTCCTTGCTGATGCGCAGGTGTTTGGGCCCGCCAATATGGGCAATATGTTTGTACCCTTTTTCTACCAAAAAATCTACGGCCAGCAAAGCGCTTTCGTAATCATTAATAACTACTTTGTTACAATCCAGGTCATCGGTAACCCGGTCGTACATAACCAGGGGAACATTTTGCCGTTGGATGGCCCGCAAATGATCGTAATCTTTTGTTCCATCGGCCAGGGAAATAATGATGCCATCTACTCTGCTAGAAACCAGGGCCTGGGCATTGCTGGCTTCTCTATCCTGTTTTTCATCCGATTTGCAAATCAACACCCGATATCCTGCTTTATAAGCTACATCATCAATGCCATCTATAACAAACGAAAAAAAGTTATGCACAATTTCAGGCACAATCACCCCAATGGTATACGTCCTTTTGGTGCGAAGTTGCTGCGCCATAAAGTTAGGGCGGTATCCCAGCCTTTCAGCAGTTTCTTTTACCCTTTCCCTGGTGCGGATATTAATTTTCTGGTGGTTATTCAGGGCACGGGATACTGTAGAAGTTGAAATATTCAGCGCTTTTGCAATATCATATATGGTTATAGATTGGTCGTCCATAAAAGTGTCTTTAAGGTGGCTGATCACATAAAATAAAAGTAACTAATAAAAAGGATACTATACTGCAAAGCTATTGAAGTTTAAGCATTGCCCTGGCATATTTTTCACCTAGCTCTCTGGCAGATTGACTGTCAAAGTGTATAGCATCGCCTTTGTCTGTAAGCCCTTCTGACACAACGTAGTCAGTTTTCACTACTTTTTTGGGGATAGATTGTATTATTACATTGATACTGTCGGCATAGGGGTTGTCATCCACCACAAAGTCGCCCAGTGTACCCAATACAAAAGGTAATTCAGGTAAATCTAATTCATTTCGTAATTGTTGTATCAAACTTATCAGTTGGGCTTCATAAGTGTTAAAAGAGCCTGGTTTGCTATCTGCTTCTCCCTGGTGCCAGATAACCCCTTTTAAAATGCCGGAGTTAAGGGCAAAAAGAGTTCGCTTTAGCATGTCATCATAAGGGTAGTATTGGGTCTGTTCGTGCTTCGCCCCTTTTTTCCAATCCTTGATTGATGTTCCCCCAACAGCACAGGGTATCAGTCCAATGGTGGCATCAGGATATGCGGCTGCCATAGCTTTGCCAAAGGTAAGCCCGGGGCCAACCCCGGCCAGCTTTGGTTTGTCAAAATGCAGGGGTTCCTTTGCTGTTTTCCATTCAAATTCCTGGTTCAGTACATATACACGAGGGTGGGCAGTCGTATCTATATATTCAATTTTTCCCCTCCCGGCCATGTTTGACTGCCCAATCAGCAAGTACAAATAGAAATTATTAACATCGGGCAGTGACTCTGTTTGCTGTGAATTCTTTTTTGGCTGGCAGCTTGTAATAAGCATTATAAGTACGACCCAATAATTAAATCTCATCATAAGTTTCATTTCGATATATTGTATTTTTCCTTTTGTTGCCTTTAGTTTGAAAAGAAAGTGTGAAGTTTCAGCAAAAGGGGTGTACATCATTGCCGACAAAAAACAGGGTTTTCGCTAAATTTTGCTAAAAACACACCAGCAATTTCGGCTAAATTTCTCAAATTAGTGCATTACCAATGCTTTTACATTAACCACAAAATAAAACCAGATATATTATGGACGACTACCGCATCACTTCTTTTGAAGATTATGAAGAAAAATATCAGAAAAGTGTAGAAGACCCGGAGGGATTTTGGGAAGAAATTGCCGATCATTTTTTGTGGAGGCGAAAGTGGGACAAGGTAATGGAATGGGATTTTGAAGAACCCAATGTGAAGTGGTTTCTTAATGCCAAGCTCAATATTACGGAAAACTGCCTGGACCGCCACCTGAAAACCCGTGGCAACAAGCTGGCTCTCATTTGGGAACCCAATGATCCGCGCGACCAGTTTGTACGCTACACCTACAAAGAACTTCATGAGAAGGTTTGCAAGTTTGCCAATGTACTGAAAGATAATGGCACGAAGAAGGGCGACCGTGTCTGTATCTACATGCCCATGATTCCCGAGCTGGCCATTGCCGTACTCGCCTGTGCCCGCATCGGTGCGGTGCATTCGGTGGTTTTTGCAGGATTCTCTGCCAATGCCATTGCCGACAGGATTAATGATGCTTCCTGCAATATTGTGATTACCACCGATGCCATGACCAGAGGAGCCAAGCAACTGCCTGTAAAGCGTGTTGTGGATGAAGCCCTGAAAAAATGTTCTTCAGTAGAGAAAGTTTTGGTTTACGACCATGTATCAACGTATCCGGTGGATATAACTGAGGGCAGGGATGTTATTATCAATGAAGCAATTGAAAAGGCTTCGGCTGAGTGTGAACCGGAGATTATGGATGCTGAGGATATGCTGTTCATTTTGTATACATCAGGCTCAACCGGAAAGCCCAAGGGAGTAGTGCATTCCTGTGGAGGATACATGGTATATTCTGAGTATTCGTTCAAAAATGTATTCCAGTACAATGAAAGCGATATTTACTGGTGTACAGCCGATATTGGATGGATTACAGGGCACTCTTATATTATTTATGGGCCTTTACTGGCCGGAGCCACTACCATGATGTTTGAAGGAGTGCCTACTTACCCTGACAATGGAAGGTTTTGGGAAATTATAGATAAATACGGTGTGAACATTTTTTATACAGCACCTACAGCCATTCGTTCATTAATGACTTGTGATATTGATGATGTGCTTTCCTATAATTTATCTTCTCTGAAAGTACTGGGTACGGTGGGGGAACCCATCAATGAAGAAGCCTGGCATTGGTATAATGTAAACGTGGGTAAAGAACGTTGTCCCATTGTAGATACCTGGTGGCAAACCGAAACCGGAGGTATCATGATTTCCCCCCTGGCCAATATTACCAAAACCAAACCTACCTATGCCACCTTACCTTTGCCTGGTATTCAGCCTGTTTTACTGGATTCTGAGGGAAATTTGATCAAGGAGAATGAGGAGGAGGGTTTGTTATGTATCAAATTCCCCTGGCCTTCCATGATTCGCACTACCTATGGTGATCATGAGCGTTGTCGAACTACTTATTTTTCCGCTTTTAAAAACCATTACTTTACAGGAGACGGTGCCCGACGGGATGAAAATGGCATGTACCGCATCATTGGGAGGGTAGATGATGTGATTAATGTATCGGGTCACCGTTTTGGTACGGCTGAAATTGAAGATGCCATCAACCAGCACAAAAATGTGGTGGAATCGGCCGTGGTAGGCTATCCGCACGACATCAAAGGGCAGGGCATTTATGCCTACGTTATCTGCCGGGAAAAACCTGCCAATGAAGGAGAGGAAAAAAGGGCAAGGGATGAAATTATTGAGATTGTGGTGAAAGAAATTGGTAAAATTGCCAGGCCCGAAAAGATCCAGTTTGTGAGCGGACTCCCCAAAACCCGTTCCGGCAAAATCATGCGCCGCATCTTGCGGAAAATTGCCGAGGGCGAAACTTCCAAGCTCGGCGACACCAGCACCTTGCTGGATCCGAAGGTTGTAGATGAAGTAATTGAAGGGAAGTTGTAAAAGCATCGCTTTTTGATTTTAAAATATCTCCTTGAACCCTTCAGGTTTTGAGCGAAAATGTTGCTAAATATGAATAAATCTTGCTGAAACCTGAAGGGTTTCATCGTAATTGATTAGTATGATAAACCACCAAAACGGCATACAACCCTATCAACTGGAAGGGGAAACTATTTATTTGTTGCCCGAAAAGGCGGTTTACTGGGAAGCGAAGCAAATGTTGATAGTAACCGACCTGCACCTGGGCAAGGCCGGGCATTTCCGGAAAGCGGGCATTCCCATTCCGGCTGCGGTGCATAGGCACGACCTGGAAATTCTTACCCAATTGCTGGAAAAGCATGAGGTCGAAAGTGTGTTATTGTTGGGGGATTTGTTTCATGCTGCACTGAATAACGAGTGGTGGGATTTTGAAAGGTTACTCGATACCTTTTCAAAAGTCCAATTCATCCTGGTGAAAGGTAACCACGACATTTTGCCAGAAGCCGCTTACCGTTTGCCCAACTTGGAGGTTCATGAAGATGTATTAAAGATGGCTCCCTTTGTTTTTTGCCATATTCCTCCCGAGAAAAACCAGCAGACAGAAGGTTATTATATCTCCGGGCATATTCACCCGGGCATACGCATTATTGGTAAAAGACTGCCTTGCTTTTTCTTTGGTCCTGAAGGAGGTATTTTACCGGCTTTCGGAAGGTTTACGGGTTCGGTAAATATGAAAGTACGAAATAAAGACCGGGTGTTTGCTGTTTTGCCTGCCTCAGAAGGACAGGGGAAAGTTATTGATTTTCAGTGATTTAAAAGGTTGGTTTTAATTGGTGCATAAGTTTGGAATACCAGACGGCTGGCATTAGATAATCTGCGATTTATTCTCATGGGTTGTTGCAAATGAACCGCTGTTTTTTACCTTTATAAAGTGTAAGTAAAGAACAGTGTTAATTTGTCTATACTTACCCATAATTTAAAACAATAATCCTATCTTTTATGTATTTCGCTCTTTTCGTCATATTTGCCGGCATTGCCGCCTACTTTTTTTTCACAGGACTGAAACAAAGAAGTAAGAAAAAAGTATGGGGTGGTCTGGCCCTGGGTTTGCTGGTGTTGCTCTTTCCTCAGTTTATGGAGTTTTGGGGCGAAATGCTTTGGTTTCAGGGAGTGGGGTACGGCCAACGCTTCTGGACTGTAACCTTTGCCGAAGCCGGGCTTACGGTTTTATCATTTCTGTTTGGGGGAGGCTTTGTCTATTTCCTTACCTTTTCCGTAGGGACAAAAAATCCAATAGTGCGCATCATTGCATCTATTGCCGGAGGATTTTTCGGAGGCATGTGGGGCTATGCCAACTGGGAAACTTTGTTGCAGTTTTGGTACAGGGTCAGCACTTCTGTCACAGATCCCATCATAGGGCAGGACACGGGATTTTATTTGTTTACCCTTCCTTTTTTACAGCATGTCCACTCTCTGTTGATCATACTTTCCCTGTTGGCTCTGTTGGCCTCTGCCACCGTACCGTTCATGCGTTTTGACAATTCCCTTCAGTTTGAACCATTGCGTGACAGCCGGCCCGGAGCAAAGATTTTCAGATCTGCCTACATCAGCAGTGGGGTTTTGATATTGATACTGGCTTTTGGGAAATTCATTGAGCGGTATTCCCTCATGTACTCAGATTTGGGCGCGGTGCATGGCCCTGGCTGGACAGATGTGAACATACGCCTGCCTGTATACACTGCTGTTTGGATACTGACGGCCCTTGCCGGATTAATTGTTTTATTGCCAAAAACCCGTGAAAAGTTGCAAATGAAACTAAGCATGGCCCGTTGGATGCCCATACGCTCGTATCCCACATTGCCAGGCGTGGTGCTTTTACTTTTGTTTGGGGTTTGGTTTGTTGTGCTCAATCTGGTTCCGAATTTATTCCAATGGCTGCGGGTGGAGCCTAATGAAATTACCTTTGAAAAACAGTATATCTCTAACAATATAGAATTTACCAAGCGTGGGTTTCGGTTGTATGATATAGAAGAAAAGGAATTTCCTGCTTCTGAAACCTTAACCACGCAGATGGTGGAACAAAACCAAAACCTTTTTGATAATGTACGGCTGTGGGACTGGCGTGCCCTGGATGCCGTGTACAAACAATTTCAGGAAATCCGATTGTATTATGAATTCAGGGATGTAGACATAGACCGGTATACCATTGACAACAACTACCGGCAGGTGATGGTCTCGGCCCGGGAGATGGAAATTGATAATTTACCAGACCAGAGCCAAACCTTTGTAAACCAGCGCTTTAAGTATACGCATGGTTACGGTATTACGCTTACCACCGTAAATGATTTTACACCGGAGGGCCTGCCCAACCTGCTCATCAAAGACATTCCGCCCAAAGCTTCTTACCCTTCCCTGGAAGTAGAGCGGCCTGAAATATACTATGGAGAGCTGACTGATACCCATGTGATTGTAAACACGGAAGAGGAAGAGTTTGATTACCCCAGTGGGGAAGAAAACCAGTACGTGAGTTATGCGGGTGAGGGGGGCGTAGCCATGAGTAGCCTGTGGCGCAAATTTATTTTCGGACACATGTTTGACGGTACCCGTCTGTTTCTTTCCAGTTACCCTACCGAAGAAAGCAGGATTATGTATCACAGGAAAATTTCTGATAGGGTAAAAAACCTGGCACCTTTCCTTTTGTTTGAAGAAGACCCGTACATTGTACTGGACAATGGCAGGCTGAAGTGGATTATTGATGCCTACACTACTTCTAAATATTATCCTTACAGCGAGCCTTTCTCTGGCCGCGAAACGATAGAATACAGCGAAGACAACACCCGCCGTATGATGGTGAGCGAACTGGGGCGCGGGTTTGCCGGTATCAACTACATGCGCAATTCGGTGAAAGCCGTGGTAGACGCTTACAGCGGGGAGGTTGACTTCTACATTTTTGAAGAAGACGATCCCATGATTCAGGTGTGGGACAAAGCCTTTGACGGATTGTTTAAACCCAAAGAAGAAATGCCCGAAAGCCTGATGGCGCATGTACGGTATCCTGAAAACATGCTGCTCATTCAGGGGCTGGTGTATGCCAAATACCACATGACCGACCCGGAAGTGTTTTACAACCAGGAAGATTTGTGGATAAGGGCCACAGAAAAGTATTACGGTGATGTGCAACCCGTGCAACCTTACTACATCATGTGGGAGCTGCCAGAATCAGACGAACCGGAGTTTGTGGTGATACAACCCTTTACACCCAAAAACCGACAGGTGCTTATCGGCTGGATTGCCGGCATGTGTGACCCGCAGAACTATGGGCGCCTGCTGGCGTATAAATTCCCCAAAGAAAAACGGATACTGGGACCCCAGCAGGTAGAAACCAAAATTGACCAGGACAGCTTTCTATCCGGCCAATTGACCCTGTGGGACCAGCGAGGTTCCAACGTCATCCGGGGCAATGTGTTGGCCATTCCTATTGAAAACACCATTTTGTATGTAGAGCCAATATATCTGCAATCAGAAACTGCTGCTTATCCAGAGCTCAGGCTGGTGGCCGTGATGCACAACGACAACCTCAGCTATGCCGAAACCTTTGACGAGGCCCTGGCCGGATTGTTTGATACCTCTTTGTCAACCAACCCACCCCTGGCCTCAGACCGAAGTATGGAAGGCAGGACCGTGGCGGTAACGGATAGCACCAATACCCTGATACAACAGGCCAACGAGGCATTTGAACGCTACATCCAACAAACCGGAAACAAAAACTTTGAAGGCGCTGCCCGGGAACTCAACAACCTGGAAAAACTTCTAAAAGACTTGTTGGATGAAGAGGGCACGACCGAGCCGGTGGGTGGGGAATAGGTAAATTATTTTAAAAGTTAATAACGGCTAAAACCAGACAGGTCTACTTGTGCGCAAGTAGACCTGTCTGGTTTGATCGTAAAAATAATTTAAAATCTGCCATCGCCATGGCGGCGGATGAGAAAAAGCCTTCACACCCAGTGGCAGCCCCAGTTTTTCCTAAAAAGGAATGGATGGTGATTTGGTTGAGGTTCAAAAATTAACTGTACAACAGGCATCTAGCCCCGAGCATTAAAAATTAATAATATGAGTACATTTCCCCGGATGAGCAAATGCGAATTCCGGGGTCTCTCGCTTCTAAGCAGGAGATGCCGCGCCACGGTGGCCGCAATAAATGCGGCAAGACATGTATTTTAATATTAATCTTCATACCTACTTGCCTGTTCACTGCTATTAACAGGCGGGACGCCTGTTTCACAACTCGCTCTTATCATGAAAATTAAAGATAGAAACCTGATATTTTCTTCATATCACTTAGACAATCACCAGTAAGACTGTTCATTTGCCAATTCAATTAAGAGCGTATTTTCTTTGAGATTTCGTTGACCCAGTAATTCTTTAGACTCTCCTTAAATTGTGACCAGTTTATTTCATTTAATATAGGATGTCGTAATACTTCAGTAATACTTGATTGAGAACCTTCATGTAATTGTATAACAAGTTCATTACCAGTGAGAAATGCATGGATAGTGGTATTAGGATTTAGACTCTGATGGATGCTGTTATAAGGATGGTATTTATTTTTATATTCTTGACCACTAGGCAAAATTCCACCCGATTGAGCATAACTCCATTCTTCACCTAGCTCTATGCCTATTTCTTCCAAAGTGATTCCTATCTGATTATCTACTTTATACAATAAATTTCTTGTTAATTTCTTCTCTTTGTAGTCTTGACTTTCTTGAATGGACTTAATTTTGTGAATTTGATTGTTTCTGTTTGTCATAACTTCTTCTTGAGCATTTATCAAAATATGTAATTGTTTAATGAAGCTATCAACTGTTTGCCATCGTTTATCAATTAATTGATTGAACCCAATGTCAAAGATGTTGTTTAAAATGCTTAATTGATACTCAGGAAATTGTTTCAACTTTTCTTTCGCAGAATCGCGCTGATGTGGTTTTCTATTATGTTCATCAATAACCAATTTTGGAATTTCCTCAGTTAAAATGTAAAAAAAAAGTCCAACTAAACAACATGTGTCAGTCCGATAATCTCTTTTTCCTACTTCTCCAATTTTTTGTTCTGGGAGAATTAGAAACCTATTTCCAAGTTGTTGGCCGTCAGGAGTTAAGTTATCATCATCTGTATCATTAAAATTGAATGATATTCCAAAGTCAATAACATAAGGCATCAATATTTCAGAATTAATAACAATGTTGTCAGGTTTAATATCTCTGTGTACTATTCCTTTTTTATGGCAAAAAGTGATAACCTCGCCAATCTTTATTATTAAATTTATTTTCTGGTTTAATGAAAGAGCAGAAAAATTCAATTTAGATAGTGTAACACCATCAATAAATTCAGTTGCAATGAAAAGTTTATAATTTTTATCCTTCCAGAATTCAGTATTTGAATCTATAAGTTTAGGAATGTTTGAGTGCGATATTGTACTGAGAATAGCTGCTTCTCTATACATTCGTGCTCTTCTTTCTTCGTCATTTTGTTTATTTAGAATTTTTACGGCTGAAAAGATTGTTTGGTCATTTTTACTAATTGCCTTCAAAGTCGTTCCCTGTCCTCCACCAGGAAGGTCACCTATTTTATTCCATGAATCTTTGTAGCTTCTTGCATTGCTCATACTTCATTTTTTTTCTTAAAAATCGAATACCTACAAATCAGTTTCTTTTGTATATGGCATTCTAATCAACAATTCATAAAAGTAAATATAAGAAAGTACACTTACTTCTAGGTTTATTAACTCAGAGGAAAAAATCATTTCTGAAAATTATATTCTTCTCTTCAGGCAAAGCATTAGCCTTCTAAAATATCCCTCCCCGTACCCTTTACCTCATAAAAAAACACCAAAAATTGAGTGCCCGGGCAGCGGCAGAGGTATTTCGGCATAAATATATGAGTGCCGGGCTACTAAAAATCGTATTTTGGTACTCGAATATGAGTGCCGGAGGGGCGGCATGTATGTTTGGGGTATGTTATTCGAGTGCCGTGCAGGCGGCACGTATGTTTGGTGTAAGTTATATGCGTGCCGTTCGTCCGGCACGTATGTTTTGGGTAAGGAATACGAGTGCCGTTTACCTGGCACTTTTATATTACCATAAATTAATGGTTTATTTATATGTAAATAGCTGCTTTTTCCTATTTTCCTCATAAGTTACTTGTGCATTGTATCTGCTGATTAGGCTTAGCATATCGGTTATTCTACCCGTATCATTGTTCTCTTTTTTTAGAATAACTGATATTTTTTATGAAAACTAAATCCCAGGCCATCTACCAACAACTGGCCGAATCACGCATCGCTATTGAAAACACCTTGTCTAATATCGAAATCGGAAAAATGCTGGCGCAGGTGGGCTACAACAAAAAGAAAATGCTGGAAGGCAAAGGTTTGTACGAGACTACCTTGCAGGTACAGGAGGCTTATGAAGATAAATACGGCCAACAGTACGGCGCCACAAAAAGCTTTAACCAGGACCTTGCCCTGGCAAAAGCCTTGTACAGCCGCCACCGCAAACTGGCCAAGATTGCTTACGAAGACAACATTGAAAAGCAAAAAGTATTGAAATTGCACCGCCCTGTTTCAGTAAGGATAGAGAAATGGTTGCTGGATGCGCACACCTTTTACAAAGTCTTGTCCAGAGACACCAGCGTTGTGCAACAATACGGTGTTTTTACCGAAGAACTGGCCCAGGCGCAAGCCATGATAGAAGCCTTGCAGGAAGCCCGCAACTGGCAGATTTCCAAAAAAGGAGAAGCACAACACGCCACCCGTCAGCGCAACGCCTCCCTGGATGCCCTCAACGTATGGATGAAAGACTTCCGCCAGGCCGCCCGCTACGCCCTCCGCGAAGACGAAGAACTGCTGGAAGTATTGGGTATGTTTGTTCCTTCGGCGTAGGCTTGAAGTTATATACTTCTGAAACCTTTGAGGATTCGGCATTATTGATGCAGAAATAGCTATTGTACTGCCGAATCCTCAAAGTCTTTTAGCGGTAATATATTTAAATATTTTCCAATAAATAACAAAAAATGCCCGACCCACGCCTTCCCCTGGAACCCGGCAAAGCCTACCACATCTGGACCCAAGCCAATGGCAGGGATAATTTGTTTCGCTCCCAGGAAAACTATCGGTACTTTCTGGAAAAATACAGCAAGTACGCCCACCCGGTGGTAGAAACGTTTGCGTATCATGGGTTTGTAAAACATCCCGAAGACTGGCCACACGCTAGCTGGCATGCTTATGTGGGGGGTAAAGGTACCAAAATCAATAGAGCGGAGGTCATCAATTGGTTTGGGGGCATGGAAGCTTTTCTGGATTTACATGGTGCGCTGGAGCAGGCAAATGGGCTTGCCTTGGAGGAAGATGCTTTGTAAGCCACTCTCAGTTCCACTTTTGTTTCATAGAGAATATCTGTTAAATTAGGGCAGTTTAAAAAATACTGCCATGCATTTACTACATACTTCCACCCATCTGATTTTATCATCGCTTATCATCATAATATGCCTTTTCCCTGCTTTTGGGCAAAATGAAGCACCGCAGCTTTGTGTGGGGCATTACCAAACTGAGGCAGAAGCTCAGGAGCAGTTACAACAATTTGCTTCCACCTGGCACGATCAGGCTTCCTGGGAAGACAGGGCGCAACTGATACGGGAAAATATTCTTGCCGGATTGGAGTTGGATCCACTTCCTTCTAAAACTGCCCTTAATCCGATGGTTCATAGCAAGAAAGTGATGGATGGGTACACCGTGGAAAACGTAGCTTTTGAAAGCATGCCTGGCTTATGGGTTACTGGTAATTTGTACCGCCCGCTGGAAAGTAAGGGCAAAGTACCGGGAATTGTTAGTCCGCATGGGCATTGGTCTGACCCGGAAGATCACGGGCGTTTCCGGGAAGATATGCAAAAGCGTTGTGCAGCCTTTGCCCGCATGGGCGCGGTCGTATTTGCTTACGATATGATTGGGTACGGAGAAGCCGACCAATGTGAACACAAAATTCCCAAAGCTGCCAAAATACAAACATGGAACAGTATTCGGGCTGTTGACTTTCTGCTTACCTTGGAAGATATAAACCCAGACCGCATAGCCGTTACCGGAGCTTCGGGAGGGGGTACACAAACCTTTGTGCTGGCTGCCATTGATGAGCGGGTTGCAGTTTCTGCTCCGGTGGTGATGGTTTCGGCGCATTTCTTTGGCGGTTGCGTTTGCGAAAGTGGTATGCCCATCCACATAGGTTCGCAAATAAAAACCAATAATGTGGAAATTGCTGCCCTTGCAGCACCCCGTCCCATGATTCTGGTATCTGATGGAGGGGATTGGACCAAAAATGTGCCGGATGTTGAATTCCCTTATATTCAGAAAGTGTATGCCCTGTACAATGCCACTGACGATGTAACCTATGCCCACCTTCCCGATGAAGGGCACGACTATGGCTTTTCCAAAAGAAAGCCTGTTTACCAGTTTTTTGCCGATCACCTGGGCCTTGATATTAACCAGGTTGTGAATGATAGCGGAGAAATTGATGAAGGCTTCATCACCATTGTGCCCTATGCAGATTTAAAAGCCTTTGATGCAGATCATCCCCGTCCGGGCAATGCTGTGATGGGCAATGAAGCAGTGGAGGCATTGTTTTAGAAATAATTTAATGACAACAAGAAAGAATTGTTAATATTGCCCTTCCTGGCTGGTTACAGCTCTTTTTTTCAACCTATTGCTTAATAATTTTTATGCAAACATTCAGGACAGAAATATTCATTGATAAGAACCCGGATAAGTTACATTACAATGCCAAAACACTTTTGATTGGCTCCGGGTTTTCTAACAACATGGCCGGGAATTTGACCAGGTACAATTTTAATATCAATAGCAATCCGTATGGCAAGATTTACAATCCTTTATCGATTTTTAAATTGCTTGATATAAGTATTCAAAATAAAGGAATAAATGAAGCTTACATAACGGAAAGCGAAGGGCAATGGAACCATTTTGATTTTCATTTTAAGAAAGGAGCAGAAACCAGGGAAAAACTTGTGCTAAACCTGAAATCAACGGTAGAGGATACGCATAATTACCTCAAAGAAACAGATTTCTTAATCATTACTTTTGGTTCTGCTTTTGCATATCGGAACAATGAAACGAAGCAAGTAGTGGCTAATTGCCACAAAAACCCCAAAAACAAGTTTGACAAGGAACTGCTTGAGCCAAAAGACATTGTGGAAGGGTTTAGAAAAATATACCATAGCCTAAATAAAATAGGTAATATCATTTTGGTGGTAAGCCCGGTGATGCATACAGGCGACTCTATTACCCTGAACGAAGTAAGTAAGTCCGTTTTGCGCCTCGCTTGCCACATGATTATGAATGAGTTTCCTTATGTCAAATACTTTCCTGCCTACGAATTTCTCAGAAGCGATCTGAGGGATTACAGGTTTTACAAAAAAGACCTCATTCATCTGAATGAACAAGCCATGGATTACATTTTTGGTAAGTTTGTAGAAGCCTATATGGATGAAGAAACCAACAAAGCAGTTTTTGAAACAGAAAAAATATTGAATTTACTGGATCAGTCCCCATATAACCCGCAAAGTGAATCTTACCAGCAAAAGCTGAGGGAAGCCCTTCAGAAATTAGAAGAAATAAATGGAAATATGAACATGCAACGGCTTATTGATGAGTTGCAGAATAGGCTTGTTTAAATTCTTGATCCTTTATAAAACTTTGTCAAAGCTGTTTTTTCACAGATTAGGTTTGACAAAGTTCAGCCTGGTACTATGGTACTAAGCCGGAATAGAAGCCTTCAGCAGTGATTCCAGAATGGCCCTCCCATCCGTATTACCCAGGGCTTCATCCGCGGCCCTTTCGGGGTGGGGCATCAAACCGAGTACATTCTTGTCTTTGTTGCATACGCCCGCTATGCTGTTGACAGAGCCATTGAAGTTACTGTCTTCAGTGACCCCCCCGTTTTCATCACAATATTTGAAAATAATCTGGTCGTTTTCCTCCAGCAAATCCAGGGTTTCCTGAGGGGCATAATACCTTCCCTCGGCATGGGCTACCGGTATTTTGTAGGCTTTATCGTGATCCAGGGAGGCGGTTATGAGGGCAGATTTAGAAATGGGTTTGATATAGGCATTTTTGCACACAAACTTCTGGCTGGTATTATGCAACAAAGCCCCGGGCAGTAAACCCGCTTCGGCAAGAATTTGGAATCCATTACAAATTCCCAATACATAGCCACCATTTTGGGCATGGTCAATCACGGCATTCATAATGGGGGAAAAACGTGCAATAGCGCCCGAACGCAGATAATCACCATAAGAGAACCCACCGGGTACCACGATAAAATCACATCCCTGGAGATCGGTTTCTTTATGCCACAATTTAACCGTTTCCTGTCCGAGGATATCTTTCAATACATAGAAAATATCATCATCGCAGTTGGAACCGGGAAATACAATAACGCCGAATTTCATAAATTATAGGATTGGTGTTGTACATCAGCGAAATTATGGTTTCGCCGAACGGCTTACAACTTTTTCATAAAAAAAAGCAGTATCCCGGAGGAGTACTGCTCAGTTTTGAAAACACTTTATCAAAGCAAGGAGCGATGTTAAGCATCCTGCCATTTAATGGTGCATCCAATGGCTTTTGTACTGGTAGTGGGCACTGCCCGGCCTGTGAGTATGGCATCTACAGCTTTTCTTACATATTTTTCGTTAGCAGCATCCGGATCTTTCCAGTTGTTATCAATAGCACCGATGTAAACTACCTTGTATTTATCTTTGCCTTCTTTTTTCAAGACATAAACGTGGGGAGTGCGTGTGGCACCATAAGCACGGGTGATTTCCTGGGTTTCATCTAAAGCATAAGGAAAGGTAAACCCTTTATTTTTAGCCCTGGTTTTCATTTCGGCAAAAGAATCGCCGGGAGATTTTCCTACATCATTCGGATTGATGGCAATTACGGGAAATCCTTTAGACGCATAATCATTATGCAGGGCAATGATACGTTCTTCGTACATTTTAGCGTATGGACATGTATTACAAGTAAAAATCACCATGAAACCTTTAGCATCCTGATAGCCAGATAGTGATACAGAGCTTCCATCTACACTTTTGAGGTCAAAATCCCTTGCATAATCGCCCACCTTATAACCCGGATCGGCAGTGGAGGCACTCATAAGTAAAATGATGGATAGGCCTGATAATAAATTCATCATCCTTTTCATAATGTTAGGTGTTTAGTTGACAAACTTTTCTATGACTGAAAATAATTCTTTTTCTTCAAACTTCTTTTCAAAAAATTCCTGCTTTCCAGAGTTGGTATCTATAATCAATGTAGCTGGAATAGCACCAGTCCACTGGGGAGAAATTTTATCAATCCATTTATTATGATCGGTTTCATCAAGAAAAACCACCTTAGATTGTATATCTTTTTTGTTTTTATAAGTTTCGGCTTTATCCGCTGAAAAATCTAAGCTTACCAAAACAACTTCCACATTATTTTGTTGGTAGGATTGCTGTAATTTTTCAAAATACGGCAATTCTTCAATGCATGGTTTGCACCACGTAGCCCAAAAATTGATTACCTTGATAGCAGCTCCTTCGTTCGTATGAATCATTTGGTTAAGCTCATCAAACTTAATAGATTTCACAGATTGTGCTGATACCCAGTGCGGTACATGCATAAATAAAAAAATGGTAAAACTTAAAATTAATTTCATAGTTGGTCAAAATTATATGTAATCAAACGAAGTCAATTTGAAATGGTTGAGCATTAAAGTAAACAGAACTTTTTAAACAAAACAACGATTAAAATTTACAGACAGTAAAATTTTATAGTATGGATAATTATTTGCGACTATTTCCTTTGAACCTGGTGGCTTTTCCCGGTGAGGAGCTTAACCTTCATATATTTGAAGAACGGTATAAGCAGCTGATTAGCGAATGCCTTGAAAAACAAATTCCCTTTGGCATTCCCTCGTATGTTCGTACTAAAATTGAATATGGCACAGAGGTAAATATTATTAAATTAGCTAAAAAGTATGATGATGGGCGGATGGATATCAGGACAAAAGCTGAGCGGGTATTTAAGGTAAAGTCATTTGAAAACACGGTACCTGATAAACTGTATACCGGAGGAACCGTAACTTTTCAGGAAAATATACATGACCCGGATATTTCCCGGCAGCTTGAGATGGTCGCATTGCTCAAAGAATTGTACAAGACTATCAAAGTAGAACAAGAATTGCCGGTAAGAAACGATGTTATTTCATTTGAAGTGGCGCATAAAATCGGACTTTCTTTGGAAGAAGAATATGAATTGCTAAAATTGCCGAAGGAAAGCAACAGGCAGGCATTCATTATCAGGCATTTGAAAAAGGCGATTCCCCTGCTACTTGAAGTGGAGCGGGCCAAACAACTTATTAAAATGAATGGCCACTTTAAGCATTTTGATAAATTAGATTTCTAACAGGAATACAGTATATGGCATCGTCCCAACTGACAGCTTTTGGTGAAATTTTACTTTACCTCATTGGTGGAGTGGTTTTTATTGCCGGTGGATTGATTACGGCCTGGCTGGTTCGCCCCGACAGGCCCAATATTGAGAAGATAACCACTTATGAGTGTGGTGAAGACCCTACGGGCACAGCCTGGGGGCAATTTAACACCCGCTTTTATATCATTGCACTCATTTTTGTGTTGTTTGATGTGGAAATCGTATTTCTTTTTCCCTGGGCCACTGTTTTTGGGAATAAAGAATTGATAATCGGAACCAACGGCCTTTGGGGATGGTATGCCCTGGCAGAAATGTTTATTTTTATAGCCATCCTTGCCCTTGGCCTTGCCTATGCCTGGGCAAAAGGTTATTTAGACTGGGTGAAGCCAATGCCAAAAAAATCAGATTTTACTTCAAAAATTCCTGAAAGCTTGTATCAAAAGGTAAACGATAGAACACACACAAAAATCAATGCGTAGGAGATGGGATTACTAGATCAGAAATTTGGGCAGGGAGGCGTGATCGTTACCAAAGTTGACGATGTGATCAACTGGGCCAGGCTTTCGTCTTTGTGGCCAATGGGTTTTGGACTGGCATGCTGTGCCATTGAGATGATGTCAACGTACGCTTCAGGGTACGATTTAGACCGTCTGGGTGTAATTCCGCGGGCATCGCCCCGACAGTCGGATGTGATGATTGTGGCCGGAACGGTTACGTTTAAAATGGCCGACCGGGTTCGCAGGCTTTATGAGCAAATGTCGGAGCCCCGGTATGTGATTTCCATGGGTTCCTGTTCAAATTGCGGAGGCCCTTACTGGGAGCATGGCTACCATGTAGTGAAAGGCGTAGACCGCATCATTCCTGTAGATGTGTATGTGCCCGGCTGTCCGCCACGGCCTGAAGCTTTGATTGGAGGCTTTCTGAAATTACAGGAAAAAATCCGTAGCGAAACATTGATGGCTCCTACTGCTTTGGAAAAAATGATGAAACTTCAGCGGCAGTAAGCAGCGGCAGTTGGCAGTTATTAACCCGGAAGGGCATACTGCCAACAGCCTACTTATCATCAGTGGCTGTGTTGATAAAGCGTAACAAATTTTCATAAACCTGCTCAGGGTTTTGCCAGTATTCCCGGCTGTACACTGATTTGTGTTTCCAGCCTTTCTCGTTCAGTATAAAAGGGAGGTAAGCGTGCATTTCTTTGGCCGAAACACTTTGGTAATACAGCTCGTCATCTGTTCGTACCAGTCCCAGATAATTAGTTTTTTTATCCTCTGAAAATAACGTAAGGTCAGAAAAAGGAAGGGTAGGGGTAAGCTTTATTTTTTTCAGGGCAGATTCAGCCCAGTTGTTCAGCTTATTTTGGAGAAACCACTCAATGCGGTGCTTGGAAACATCGTAGGGCTTTGGCTGGAATTTACCCTCAGAAACCTCCTTTGCATAAGTCAAATATGCCTTGAGCAGTTTAGGCCCCTCATTTTTTGTTTTAGAGACATCCATTTCCTGGGGCAAAATGCTGCTGATTATATAAATTTGTTCCCGTGCCCTGGTGATAGCTACATTCAGCCTGTTTTCGCCATGCACCGCATTGAGGCTGCCAAACTGAAGGTGTAATTTACCTTTTTCGTCAGGGGCATAAGCAGTAGAAAAAATAATGATGTCTTTTTCATCACCCTGCACATTTTCAATATTTTTAACAAACAGCGTATCAGGTATAGTAAATTTATTTTTGACAGAGGCCGCTTCCAATAAATCCTGAATGAGCTCTCTTTGTTTAACATTGAAAGTTATGACGCCGATTTCATGCTGAGGCATGTCTTTGAGCAGTTTTTCTACCAAAGTCACTACTTTTTCAGCTTCAGTCAGGTTTGTTTGGTTTTTCCAGATGCCATTAACCTTGACATAATTTATGGGTGGGCCATCCGCATTCATGTCATTAAAGTGGGGAAGTAGCCGTAGATAATTATCATAAAAATGCCGGTTTGAAAAATCTATCAACTCCAGCGATCTGCTACGGTAATGGTCTTTCAGTTGAACCTGCATCAGAAACTTTCCTGCCAAATTGAGTAAAGAATCAGCTTCTAAAGCCATTGCTTCAGTGGCTTCAACGTCTTCGGTATCTACCTCCCATTTGGCCTGGTATAAGTCATTTGGCTTTAACTGTTTATCATCGCCTGCAATTACTACTTGCTGCCCCCGGTACATGGCCGGAATGCCTTTTTCGGCAAAACACTGTGAAGCTTCATCAAAAATAACCAAATCAAAAATGGGTGATTCTTCCATGGGAAAAATGGTGGAAACCGATTCGGGGGAAGCCATCCAGCAGGGCACCAAACTAAAGAGTTCGTGATAAAAAGTGCTGAATATCTTTCGTACAGGCCATATTTTTCTTTTCTTGGTAACCTGATGGTGCAACTCCCTGTAGGTTACCAGATTATTGAGGCGGTTGTATTCCAGGTTTTTGTAAGTTTGCTCCCGGGCTTTCATCAACAATATTTCATTGCTGATCTCAAACTTTTCATTTACGCAATCTTGTAATTCTTTTTCCAGGGTTTGGAGCCTCCCGGAAGAAACGGTCCTGAGCACCGGGTATTTGGTTTCTATATGATCTATCCAGGCCAGGCGAATACTATTCTGAAAAATGGATGCTATCTTTTTTTCCTCTACTTCTTCGGCTTCATCCATTAATTTATCAATCACAATTTTTTCATGAGGCTCCAGGCTGTCACGAAGCTTGTCAAACTCACACAATGCATCGAAGTCAGTATTCAGTGACTCAAGCAGGGCATGCACATAAGTGTCATCATTGATAATTCTGGCAACCTGCGGAGGCACAAGGTACAAAAACCACTGGCTGCGGATAGCAGGAATTTCAGATAAAATCTTAAGCAGTTGCTCACCTCTTTTCTTCAATTCAGGGTAAGCAATGAGTTTTATGTTAAAATATTGTTTGAAGTTTCTGAGAGAATGAAAAATCCATGTGGCATGCAAGGCTTGTTTTTGTTGAACAAACCATGCCTGTAAATAGGCTTTATCGAAGGCCTCTTCAGCATCTTTTTCGGGCACATTATTAATCCATTCTTTTTCTCTGAGTTTGGTCAGGTTATGCTCCAGGTTTAGCCGGTTATCTACCTTTTCCACCAAAATTTTTAAACTTTTTCGGCTGGGTTTAAGGTAGTTGGCGGCAAACACCTTGTTTACAAGCTTTTTGTCATTAGAGGCCAATCGCCACCAAATCCAGCTTAAGATGCCACTACGTGCCTCCATGGCTTTTTCTAAAGATTCCTGGAATTTGCCCAGTTCAGCAGTTTTAAGGCTGGTTTCAGGACCATTTCCCCTGAAACACTCCATCAAAACACGCTCAGTATTTGATAACCACAAAGGATCGGATACCAGCTCTTCAGCCTGGACCATGTGCTGAAAATAACTATACACTGTAGGGTCTTCTATCGTTTTTATTACTTCTTCAATTTTTTCATAGCGGGTTTGCATTACCTCGCAAGTAGCAAAATCTACCGAAGCTTGCAGGGCCTTTTGGGCGGCATTTACAATTTTTTCCTTAAAAGCCGGAATTTCCTGTAAAGTGCTTTTAATTTTTTTAAGGTCGTTTATCGCATAATCTTTAAAAGATTTTCGGTCCCTCCACGGATAATGTTCCCGCTCAAACGAGGAGGCATAGTTTGTATAAGTCTTTAATTTTTGAAGGAAGCGGTTGAGGTGTTGTACATTAAAAAATTTGTATTCTTGTTTTACATTAATGATGGTATGATTGATATCAGAAGTAAGATACAACTCTTTTACAGAAACACCGGCTTCGCTTTCATCGTAAAGTGCAGATTTAAATTCCTCAAGCTCTTCTGTAATTTGCTCAATTTGCCGGCTCATTTGTAAGAAATTCCGGTCCAGATAGATGGCATCAAGGCTGTTATTTTTCAACTTGTATTCGTCAATAGCTTCAATCTGATGCTTGATCTGGTGATAAATGCGCTTTCTATCGTTCCTGAAATCATGTACCAGGGCTACGAAAGGATCGATATGTTTTTGCTGAAGCCGTTTGTACACCACATCAAGGGCAGCTTTTTTCTGGCTTACAAGTAAAACACGCTTGCCACGGCCAATAAAATCGGCAATCAGGTTGGTAATGAGCTGTGATTTGCCGGTACCCGGGGGGCCTTGCACAACCATAGAATTACCCTTTTTGATAGCTTTCAGGGCATTTTCCTGGTAGGCATCCAGTTGATAAGGTGCATATATTTGTTCTTCTTTTACACGGTTTCTAAAGTCGAGGTTTGAACGATAAATTGCATGATTGTCAGAAGCTTCCCCGTGGTCTGATTCCCCGGCCCTTGCTTTGCTATTGAAAAAACCCTCGATATCCTGTGCAAAATTGTTCTTAATGAGTGTTAAATAATCGGGCACTATGTATGAACCCGATTGAGGAAATATGCCGAGTACTGCCTCAGGATAAAGCTTGAGTTCTCCTTTTTTTTCAGTTTTTTCTAGCTCAGCTTTATTAAATTCTTTGAACGGTGTGAGCTTATCTACAAAGTTATCCTGGTTGAAATTAATCTCAATTGAGCTTTCTTTGAACAATTTGTACAATGAGGTTCTGAAAATTCGGCTATCGGGTTCAAAATCATCAAAAGAACGCTCCAGAAAATCATTGTCAATGCTGATTTGGTTATAGTATGAATAACCCAGTAAAAAGCTTTTATTGAATGTTAAATTGACTTCATCCCGCAAAGTAATTGTCCATTGGGAAGCCCCCGCTTTAGTTTGGGTGAGCTCTAAAGCAACAGGAAAAAATAACAGCGGGCAACGTACCAGCGTACCATCCATAAATTTACCCCTTACAAATGGCCATCCTATGTACAAATCTTTAGAACCTTGTTCTTCAAAAAGAAATTTTTCAGTTCGATGAAGCTTTTTTATTTGTTTGCTCAATTGGTTGCTTTCCTCGTCCCGGCTATCTATGCTTGCACAAATGGGCAGCGTGCCCGAGGGTAGTTTTTCTAATTCACCGCCACCTATCAGCCATTCAATGATGTTGAATGAAGGATAATTATTGGCATAATCAAATGCATGAAGGTCAATATACTGATGAGATAGCAACCTGGGTAAAAACAGGGAACGATTGTTACTGGAAAGGTTGGTGAGCCGCTTTAGATACGATTGTAGAACTTTGTGCATAAGTGATTAAAAAATTGAAAGCTTCAGCATGAAGAAGCCAATATATCTCAAATAACAATGTAACGAGCTATTTTTGCAAATAAATCTTCATCTACCAGGTACACCTCTTTTACATCTTCTACTTTTGAGTAAGTTCCATAGTTTTCCCTATGTTTTACGATGGCTTTTGCTACTTTAAATGAGATGTAGGGGTGTGCTGCCAACGTTTTGATGTTCGCTGTGTTTAGGTTGATTTTTTGCACAACATCCGTATTTCTAATGACAACCTGTGTCTGTAATTGCTCAATAGTTTCCGGAGGTAACCCATAAACCTCAGCAAACTGGACAGTATCTACAAAACCTCCCAACATGTTTCGGTACTTTACAATCCGGTTTGCGAATACCGTTCCAATACCAGGCAAACGTTTGAGTTGTGAAGTATCGGCTTCATTAATATTAATTATTTCCTCTTTTACGACAGTTTCTGTTACCTCTGTTTTCGCAGCTCCAGGCTCTGGATGGAGGTTTACTTCAGTGGCTGTTTCCGGTAATTCAATGTAATCATACACCTTTTGGTAGGTTTCTTCTGAAATTCCATAAACCTTAAGCAAATCCTGCTTTTGAACAAATTTGCCCCCGGCTGTTCTGTATTTGATGATTCTTTCAGCTATCCAGGGGCGAAACCCCACTGCCTTTAAAGTTTCCGCATTTGCCACATTCGGATCAAAAGGTTGAAGCTGAACACGGCTCGCCCGGGTTGTTTTCTCAACCTTTTTTGTCTCTACAAACTGATAGCTTTCTTCCAGTTGCGCCATCAGGCTGTCCAGCATGGCCTGGTCTTTTGCATTGGCTTTCGGTGAATAGTTTTTTTTCCATAAATTTTTGTAAGCAAAAGGAGCAGACAATAGCACAGCGATCAAAACCAAAAGTAGGAATACCCCCCTGGTTTCAGTCCGGGTAAATGCAAAATAATCGCGAAACAAGTATTTGATCTTCTTCAGCATCACAAAATGTTTCTTTAAAAAACAATCTGATAAATCTATGTAAGTTGATGCTATTGCTGGCTATAATCGTACGACAAAGCCAATGAAGTAAGAAAGTCAGAAAGATTATAGATTTTCTGCCCCTCACAAAATATCAAATAAGCTGTCAACTCCTATCGTACGTTCAGCGGTAAAGCCTTCTCCATAATCTGCGCCTATGGCATGCCCAAATTCCTTAGCCCTGGCTTCCACAAACTCCATAAAATGCGGTGTGGACAAAAAAGTTTGAGGTTCGTTACTATCCGGATCAAAAAACTGTGAGCGAAACGCTTTAATAGCAGCTATTTTGGTTTCCCAATGGGCACTGATATCAAGCACAAAATCTGGTTTTATGTAATTGTTTTGGATAAAATGGAATACTGTTTTTGGCCTCCAGGCCTGCTGAGGAACATTGTTGTGTACAGTTTCAATTTTGCGAAGGCCCGATAAAAAACATGCGGTTTTGGCCAAATCAGAGGCTTTTGCATGGTCAGGGTGGCGGTCATGAATGGCATTGGCTATAACAATTTCAGGCTGGTATTGCCTTATTTTTTTCACAACGGCTAACTGATGTACCTTGTCATTGATGAAGAAAGCATCGGCAAACCCAAGGTTTTCCCTTACAGATAAGCCTAAAATTTTGCTGGAGGCTTCAGCCTCCTGTTGCCTTATTTTCGGCGTTCCACGGGTGCCCATCTCACCCTGTGTAAAATCAATTACGCCTACTTTTTTATTATTTGCAACATGGGCCGCTATTGTTCCACCGCATCCCAGTTCAGCATCGTCCGGGTGGGCTGACAAAACCAATATATCTAATTTCATTTGTTTGAGTTCGTAATTTTAAATTTCCCCCAAAGATATATAGTTTTAATATCCAACTGCAAAATCATCCCCCCTGGGGTCAGCCCCCCCTTCTAATTTCCCATCGGGCCGCACCAAGATGGCATCTACCGCACCGATGCTTCGCCTTTCTACAATGTGATGCCCCATTTGTGTAAGTTTTTCAATAACGGTGCTGTCTAACGCATTTTTTTCGGTAAATAATGTATCTGGTTTCCATTGATGATGTACCCTTTTTGCATTTACAGCTTCCTGCATGCCCATATTATGCTCGGTCACATTCAAGATGGTTTGAAAAACTGAGGTAATGATAGTGGAACCTCCCGGTGTACCCACAACCATGAACAGGGCACTGTCTTTCTCAACAATGGTGGGCGTCATCGAGCTCAACATGCGTTTTTGGGGTGCGATGGCATTGGCTTCCCCGCCTACCAGGCCAAACATATTCGGATATCCGGGTTTGATACTGAAATCGTCCATTTCATTGTTTAAGATAAATCCGGAGCCGGCAACGACTACTTTAGAACCATAACCGCCATTAAGGGTAGTGGTAACCGCAACGGCATTGCCTTCCGCATCTACCACTGAAAAATGGGTGGTTTCAGTACTTTCAGACACTATCGCAGTAGGTTTGCCCGCAGTTATTTCAGATGTAGGGGTAGCTTGTTCAGCAGAGAAAGAGGACATACGGTGCGCAATATAAACTGAGTCAGCAAGTACCTCAGTTGGAACAGGATAAAAATCAGGGTCGCCCAGGTGTGTAGCCCTGTCTGCATAAACCCGCCTTTCAGCCTCTGCCATCAGATGCACCGATGCTGTTGAATTGTGCCCCATTTCAGAAATTGGATAAGGAGCAACGCTTTTGAGCAACTGGATCAGGGCAATGCCACCGCTGGATGGAGGAGGCATTGAAATGATATTGTATTGCTTATAAGCACTGGTGATGGGTGTCCTGAATTTTGCTGAATACTGTTTAAGGTCTTCGTAGGTAATGAGTCCGCCTCCCCTTTGCATTTCTGCAATTATGTTATCGGCAGTAATACCTTCATAAAAACCGGAACGTCCCTGGTCTCGAACCATTTCCAGCGTTTTTGCCAGGTCTTTCATATAAATAGTATCACCTGCATTCCAGGTCTTTTTCAGTAAGAAATCAGGAGAAACTGTATTGGCTTTTTTGAATTTTTCCTGAGTAGCATTTAACCTTCGGGCTTCCCTTTCAGTGAGGATAAACCCTTTGGCTGCCAAATCAATAGCCGGTTGAATCAGTGTGGCAAATGGTAAGTTACCATATTTTTCATATACTTTAAACATCCCATCCACAGTGCCTGGTACGCCTGCCGCCAGGTGGCCAAAAGTACTGGCATCTTCTATAACATTTTCATGTTCATCCAGATA
Source organism: Cyclobacteriaceae bacterium (assembly GCA_965230065.1). Taxonomy (GTDB): domain Bacteria; phylum Bacteroidota; class Bacteroidia; order Cytophagales; family Cyclobacteriaceae. Next base: position 5,030,239 of record OZ245942.1, read on the forward strand.
CATATTTCTGTTAGCATTCAGTGGCGCTGACTCCCTAAAATCCAGGCAATCAGTTACACCATCATGTTGGCGGATGACCATAAATCCACCACCACCAATATTTCCTGCAGCAGGATAAACTACGGCTAATGCAAACTGTACAGCAATGGCAGCTTCAATAGCGTTACCACCTTTTTTTAAGATTTCTGTACCAACTTCTGAAGCTAGCGGATGGGCACTGACTACCATTGCGCTATCTGTAATCAGTCCTGAAATCGGCTTTACTTTTACATTTTCTTGAATAGGGTCAGTGCATGATATGAACCATAAAATACTAAAAAGTGATAGTAAAATTGGACGGATTTTCTTTTTCATGAAATGTCTGTATTACGTGTATAAATGCTAAAAAACCGAAAATAACAAATTTTATTATGTAAAAATAAAAAAATATAAAATAATATTTGTCATTACTAATATTATCTCTTGGTGCAATTGTCATGAATATCTAGGCTTTGTCATTAGCTTCTTTATTGATTGTCATGAGTGCGACCTGTAAAATAAGGTATTCTTTTGTTAATTTACATACCTTACAAAACGCAATATTATGTCTTCTGAAAAAATAACTTTTAAAAATGAGCAAGGACAATCGCTGGCTGCCAGTTTAGAAAAACCTGTGGACAGCCACCCCATTGCCTATGCCATATTTGCCCATTGTTTTACCTGTTCTAAAAACCTTACTGCTGTTGCTAATATAAGCAGGGCTTTGATGCAGGAGGGCATTGCTGTGTTGCGGTTCGATTTTACAGGTTTAGGGGAAAGTGAAGGGGATTTTTCAGATACTAACTTTTCATCCAATGTATATGATTTGGTGGCTGCCGCAAATTTTTTGGAAAAAAATTATGATTATCCGCAATTACTCATCGGCCATTCTCTGGGAGGGGCAGCGGTGCTGGCTGCCAGCCTGCATCTGGAAAAGGTAAATGCCGTAGCCACCATAGGTGCCCCCGCTTCGCCCCGGCATGTTCGGCATTTATTTGATAAAGACATTGATGCTATTTTGGAAGATGGAGAAGCGCAAGTATCTATTGGAGGAAGGCCTTTTAAAATTAAAAGCCAGTTTATTGAAGACCTGAATAAGCATCAATTAAAAGATGAGTTGGTGCGTTTAAAGAAAGCACTGCTGATTATGCACTCTCCACAAGACCAAATAGTAGGGATTGAAAACGCTGCTGAAATTTATGAAAACACAATGCATCCAAAATCTTTTTTATCGTTAGATGGAGCGGATCATCTGTTAAACGACAAAAATGATTCCTTGTATGCTGGAGATATGATTGCTGCCTGGTGCCGTCGGTACATTTCAATCAAAAGTGGAGGTAAGTCAACATTAATATCTGAAAAACAGGTAGTTACCCGCACAAAAGAAAATTATACTACCGAAATTAATGCCGGAGGACATAGCTTTGTAGCTGATGAGCCCGAAAGTGTTGGTGGCAGCAATCTGGGGCCTGATCCATATGCTTTGCTTTTGTCTAGTTTAGGGGCTTGTACAGGAATGACATTGCGCATGTACGCCAACCGAAAAAACTGGCCTTTGAAAGAAGTAAAGGTGCATTTAGCCCACAGTAAAGCCTATGATACAGATTGCAAAAATTGTGATGGGAAAGATAAAAAAATTGACTATATCGAGCGGCAATTAGAAATGGAAGGAGACCTGAGTGAAACACAGCGAAAAAGGCTGCATGAGATTGCAGACAAGTGCCCGGTACACAAGACCTTACTTTCTAAAACTAATATTTCAACTACTTTAATATAAAGTAACAATAATCACTTTCTGGTCTTTCTAGTATATTTTTTTTGTTTGTTGCCTTTCCCGCGAGATCGCTGTGATTTTCCTTTGTTATTCCGTGGATTGTATTCTGGTGCTTCTCCCATACTTTCAGGTAACCTGGCTTTGGTAATAGACATATCCAGTTGTTGTTCTATCCTGGAAAACTTGAACATGTCATTTTCATTCACCAAAGTAAAAGCGGCTCCTTTTTTATCAGCTCTTGCTGTACGACCAATGCGGTGTACGTAATCTTCAGCATCAGAAGGGACGTCATAATTAATTACCAGTTCAATGCCCTCCACATCAATACCCCTTGAGAGGACATCGGTAGCGACAATGATAGGGAGTTTTTTGTTTTTGAAGGCCCGCAGTACTTCTTCCCTTTCATCCTGGCCCAGGTCTGAGTGGACGGCACCTACTTCAAAATTTAATGATTTTAAATCCTTCTCAAGCTCTTTCACTGACTTTTTGGTAGCACAAAACAATAGCAGGCTGTTAATGGGTTTTGCCTGCAATAAATGTTGAATCAACGGGTTCTTTTGATGGTCGTACACCATAAAAGCCGCTTGTAGAATTCCAGTTGCAGGCTTGGTAACCGCAATGTTAATTTCCTCAGGCGATTGCAGCACTTGCTTAGCCAGGTTCCTGATTTTAGGGGGCATGGTGGCAGAAAAGAGCAGGTTTTGCCTGTTTGAAGGGAGATATCCTACAATGCGCATGATATCATCATGAAATCCCATGTCAAGCATGCGGTCGGCTTCATCTAAAATCAAGTAGTCAAGCTGGCTGATATTTGCATAGCCTAGCTTAAGGTGTGTCAAAAGCTTTCCGGGAGTGGCAATCACAATGTCTGCCCCTTCTTTCAACGCGCTTTTTTCCCTCTCGAAGGCAGCTCCATCACTGCCTCCATACACACAGATTGAACTGATATCAGTAAAATAAATGAAGCCTTGCAGTTGTTGTTCTATTTGCAATGCCAATTCACGGGTGGGTGAAATAACCATAGCTTTAATGCCATTCCGCTCATTTTGTAAAATCTGGTGGATTGTTGGTAGAAGGAAGGCCGCGGTTTTCCCGGTGCCTGTTTGTGCACAGGCAATAAGGTCTTTTTTTTGTAAAATTATGGGAATCGCTTTTTCTTGTATGGGGGAGGGCTTAACAAATCCCATAGAAGAAAGCCCCTCTTGCAGGCTTTCATCCAAATTAAAATCTTGAAAATTCAAATTAATAAGTGCTTTGGTAAAAAAATAAAAAAACCAATGTATCCATAAGTCATTCTATTTGAAAATGATTTATGAAAATATTGGTTTACCAAAGATATTAATTTCGAAGGGATAAAGAAACAGAGGATTAACTTATCCTCTGTCTTGTGCTATTTTTAGCAATTTTCCAATAATAATATCGGAAGGAACTTCTTTTGCGACATCATCACCTATTACCTGAATAAAATCATCAACCAATTCAGACTTCAACCCTAACCGGCCTGCCAGCACTTTACAAATTTCCATTTCCCGGTCATGAATTTCTCCATCCATCATCATCATTCGAACCAATTGGTGTAGATGATCAAACTTTTCGCGTTCATTTACTGGTGGATTGTATTCAATTGTTTCTGCATTTTCTTTGAGTCTTTTCAACTCATTTTCAGAAATGTTGAAACGCTGTGCAAGTGATAATAAGTATTCAGCCTCAATGTCATCAAATTGCCCATCTGACATGGCCAGTTCTAAAAGGTTTTTTAAATGAGCTTTGCCTCTTTTTTTCTTTGCACCAGTTAGTAGTTCAAGTACTTCCATAGTATTTATTTAAGTTTAAATTATATTTTTTTAATAATTAAAGATAATTTCTTTTTTTCAATTTACCTGATAAATGAAGAGGGTGTATCTTCCTTTTGGTGTAATAAATATTTTGTGTTTAGCCATTTAACTTGCCCATAAATATGTTTTCTTCTATATTATTACCAGGGCTTTTTAAGTATAGGGTAAAATGTTGTATTGGTTGGGCTTCGTATTAATCTGCATATTTTTGTATTTTTGCCCACTTAACCCGGTATCTTAGCATTTTCTTCTTGGGAAATTATATTTAATAATATCAACTTTTTCTAAAAATATTACAATAATAAATTTTCTACTGAAAAGCGACATGGATAAGCAAGGTTGTTTTACTTTTAATCCAATTTTCAGTGACTAAATGAAAAATCTATAATATAAAATCATATGTTTGATAATCTTAGTGCGAAGCTTGACCAAGCGATAAAAACTTTAAAAGGGCAGGGTAGTATCACCGATGTGAATGTTGCTACTACGGTAAAAGAAATTCGCCGCGCGCTCATTGATGCTGACGTTAATTACAAAGTTGCTAAAGAGGTAACAGATACAATCAAAGAGAAGGCCATGGGCAGACAGGTTCTTATCGCTGTTTCTCCCGGCCAGCTTCTTACCAAAATAGTAGAGGAAGAACTGACAGATTTGATGGGAGGGGAGCAAGAAGATGTCAACCTCGGGGGAAATCCGGCTGTTGTTTTGATTGCAGGCTTGCAGGGTTCAGGTAAGACTACTTTTTCGGGTAAGCTTGCTAATTATTATAAAAAACAAAATAAAAGCGTGTTGCTTGCTGCCTGTGATATTTATCGTCCGGCGGCCATTGACCAATTAAAAACTTTGGGTGAGCAGGTAGGCGTAGAAGTATATGCAGAGCCCGAAAATAAAAATGCCGTTGAGATAGCCCAACGTGCCCTTGACCATGCCAAGCAAAATCATCTGAATATAGTGATTGTAGATACTGCCGGGCGTTTGGCCATAGACGAACAGATGATGCAGGAAATTGCTTCATTGAAACAATCCCTACAGCCTAGTGAAACATTGTTCGTTGTTGACTCCATGACAGGGCAGGATGCTGTAAACACTGCAAAAACTTTCAATGAGCGTCTTGATTATAACGGTGTGGTATTGACCAAACTTGATGGGGATACAAGAGGTGGTGCAGCGTTATCAATTAAAACCGTTGTGAATAAGCCCATTAAATTTGTAAGTACGGGCGAAAAAATGGATGCAATCGATGTGTTTTATCCAGATCGTATGGCCAGGCGTATTCTGGACATGGGTGATGTAACTACATTGGTTGAAAAAGCCCAGCAGGCTTTTGATGAAGATGAAGCCCGGCGCCTGAACAAAAAAATAAAGAAAAACCAGTTCGATTTTAATGACTTTTTGTCACAGCTTGAGCAAATCAAAAAGATGGGTAGCATGAAAGACTTGATTGGTCTGTTACCAGGAATGAATAAGGCCCTGAAAGGTATTGACATTGATGATGATTCGTTCAAACCCATTGAGGCGATCATTCTTTCTATGACGCCAAAAGAACGTACCGCACCTGATATGATCAATGGCAGCAGGAAACGAAGAATTGCCAATGGCAGTGGCACATCAATTCAGGAAGTAAATAATTTGCTCAAGCAATTTGAACAAATGCGTAAGTTTATGAAACAAATGAATAAAATGGGTAAAAAAGGGCTGCCCAGCATGAATCCTTTTGGGTAAGGAAAAGTAAACTTTTTGCTATTTTAAGTGTAAGCACAAAAAAAGCCTCAAATTTGATTTGAGGCTTTTTCATTATTTGTATGTTCTGATAGGGATTATTTCTTGTCCTTATCGTCTACTTCTTCGTATTCTACATCAGAAACACCATCGTCACCGGTATTGTTATCAGCATCCCCGGTTTGGGTGTTAGCGTCAGCAGCTCCTGCCGCATTGGCATCACCTGTTGCCTGATATATTTCCTGAGAAGCGTTTTGCCATGCAGTATTCAGTTTTTCCATTGAAGCATCAATGGCGGCAATATCCTGCGATTTGTGTGCTGTTTTCAACTCTTCCAAAGCACCTTCAATAGCAGTTTTGTTGCCTTCTGACAACTTATCGCCATACTCTTTCAACTGCTTTTCAGTTTGGAAAATGAGCGAGTCAGCTGTATTGATTTTATCTATTTTTTCACGCTCCGTTTTATCTGTTTCGGCATTGGCTTCAGCTTCTTTACGCATTTTTTCGATTTCCTCATCGGTTAATCCAGATGAAGCCTCAATGCGGATTTTTTGCTCTTTGCCGGTGCCTTTATCTTTAGCAGATACATGCAGGATTCCATTAGCATCTATATCAAAAGTAACCTCTACTTGAGGTACACCACGCGGGGCAGGCGGTATGCCATCCAGGTGGAATTTACCAATAGAACGGTTATCTTTTGCCATAGAACGTTCCCCCTGCAATACATGAATTTCAACAGAGGGCTGGTTATCTGAAGCTGTTGAAAAGGTCTCAGATTTTTTGGTCGGAATCGTAGTGTTCGCTTCAATCAGCTTAGTGAAAACCCCTCCTAATGTTTCAATACCCAAAGAAAGGGGTGTTACATCAAGGAGTAAAACATCTTTAACATCTCCGCTGAATACGCCACCCTGGATGGCAGCACCTACAGCTACAACCTCATCCGGATTCACACCTTTTGAGGGTTTTTTACCGAAAAAGCTTTCTACTTCTTCCTGAATTTTTGGCACACGTGTAGAACCACCTACCAAAATCACTTCGTCTATATCAGAAGGTGAAAGGCCGGCATCTTTGAGCGCAACCTTACAAGGGTCCATGCTACGTTGTACCAGGTCATCAATCAATTGCTCAAACTTAGAACGGCTTAGCGTTCTTACAAGGTGCTTGGGAATACCATCAACCGGCATGATATATGGCAGGTTGATTTCAGTGCTTGTAGAGCTTGAAAGTTCAATTTTTGCTTTTTCTGCGGCCTCTTTCAAGCGTTGCAAAGCCATAGGGTCTTTGCGTAAATCTATTCCTTCATCTTTTTTGAATTCCTCGGCTAACCAGTCAATGATACGGGAGTCAAAGTCATCCCCACCTAAATGTACATCCCCGTTGGTAGATTTTACTTCAAAGACACCATCTCCTAATTCCAGGATAGATATATCGAAAGTACCTCCGCCCAAATCATACACTGCGATTTTTAAGTCCTGGCTTTTCTTATCCAGGCCATAGGCAAGGGCGGCAGCAGTTGGCTCATTAATAATCCGCTTTACTTCCAAACCTGCAATCTGGCCAGCTTCTTTGGTAGCCTGTCGTTCAGCATCGTTAAAGTAAGCCGGTACTGTAACAACAGCTTCGGTAATGGTAGTACCCAAATAATCTTCAGCCGTAGACTTCATTTTTTGCAAGACCATAGCTGAAAGCTCCTGGGGAGTATATAAACGATCGCCTACTTTAATGCGAACAGTGTCATTGTTACCCTTTTCCAGTTTATAGGTAACATTTTTCATTTCTTCTGTTACATCAGAATATTTTTTTCCCATGAAGCGCTTTACTGAGCTTATGGTATTTTGTGGGTTAGTAATAGCCTGTCTTTTTGCAGGACTTCCCACTTTTCTTTCTCCTTTTCCGTCATCCAGAAAAGCCACAACTGAAGGGGTAGTCCTTCCTCCTTCGCTGTTAGGAATTACAATGGGCTCATTGCCTTCCATTACAGCTACGCAGGAGTTGGTTGTTCCTAAGTCAATTCCAATTATTTTTCCCATGATGTTTATATTTCAAGTGTTGTAAATTTTTTCGTTTCCTGTTGATTTTAAATGTCAGTTTGTTTGTAACAAGGCATATGCCAACAGGGGTTTTTGGAAAATGTTGTGACAGATTGTCAGCAAATGCTGATAAGATAACCTGTTGAGTGTATATTTCTGATGATGAAAAGCCAAATTATGACAAATAGAAGGCAAATCCTTCAAACATAATTGTTGGGATGGCGTAAACTTTAAAAAAAATCAAATTCACAAACGTAAATTTTTTATGGCTGCTACACCTTCTATAATGCTGGAATTGGGCACAAAAGCCCCGGATTTTGAACTAACAGATGCAGTAACCGGACAAAAAATAAGCCTTGAATCGTTGCAATCAGAACAGGCAACGGTAGTGATGTTCATTTGTAATCATTGCCCATATGTAAAACATGTTCGGCATGAGCTGGCAAGGCTGGGTGAAGATTATCTGGAAAAAGGCGTCAGTTTTGTGGCAATTAGTTCTAATGATGTGGATAATTATCCTGAAGATTCACCCGAAAAAATGAAACTGGTTGCTGAAGAATGGGGGCTTCCTTTTCCTTATCTTTATGATGAATCCCAGGAAGTTGCCAAAGCCTATATGGCTGCTTGTACACCCGATTTTTATGTGTTTGACAGTAACTTGAAACTGGTTTACCGTGGCCAGCTAGATGATTCCCGCCCGGGCAATGATGTGCCTGTTACCGGGAAAGATATCCGCAATGCGTTGGAAAATATTTTGGCTGGAATGCCTGTTAGTAAAAACCAAAAGCCCAGCATTGGGTGCAACATAAAATGGAAATCTTAGATTTCTGACCCGACAAGAATAATTTTTGTATCTTGCATGAGTTAGTTAACGCAACAGATAATTGAATGAAAGTACCCTACACTACTGCGGTGATCATACTGATTGTTTGCATAATTGCTTCAAGCGTTCAGGCACAAATTGGGATAACCGACGCTAAAATTCAAGTTAGCGGTGAAATTGTTGACAAGGAAGACGGAGCGCCTATTCCATATGCAAGTATTGCCAATCTTAGCAAGGGTTTAATGACTGTTAGTGATGAACAGGGTAGGTTTTCTATTTCTATTAGCATAAATGATAGTTTAGAATTTTCTTCTTTAGGGTATAATAAGCATGTAATAACATTAAGCGATACACTTAACTCGGATGAGTTTAATGTCAATATTGAATTAAGCCGAAAGGTTTATGAACTTGAGTCGGTTAATGTGTATGCCTACAAAGATGAGGAATCGTTTAAAAAGGCTATTTTAGAAATGGAACTTCCAGAAAAAGAGGATCCGGAACCCATTCATATTCCGGGTGCTTATTATGGCCCTAAAAAGCCTGCAAGCGCTACTGGCCCTATTTCTTTTCTTTCACAAAAATTTGGTAAAAAGGCCCGTTTTGAGAAGAAACTACAGCAAATCAGGGAAGATTACAACTACAATAAGGTTGTGAATGAAAAATTCAACAAAGAACTGGTGGCTGAAGTTACCGGGTTGACCGATAAAGTGCTTGATAAGTTCATTCTTTTTTGCGAATTGGAAGATGATTTTATTGTGAAATCAAATGAATACGAAATTTTAGTAGCCATAGATGAATGCTACAATGAATTTACAGAAAAAGGATTGGCTGAAAACTAGACTTACAATTTAAGAAAAGATACTTCAACCCTTCTGTTCAGTTTTCTGCTTTCGTCTGAAGACCCAGCTGCTGATGGCTCAGTTTCCCCTTTTCCATAAGTGATGATCCTTTCTTCGTTGATGCCTTCCTCCATTAAATAATTTTTCAGGGAAAGGGCCCTGTTGATTGATAGTTTCAAGTTATAATCACTATTTCCCAAATCATCAGCATGGCCTACGATCTCGACATGAAGATTGCTATTGTTTTTCAAAACACTTACAATCTCCTCAATATTGGATGAATCAGCGGTAATTTCAGCGGAATTCAGGGAAAAGTAAACCACTTCAGGTTCTGGTAAGGTTTCCGTTTGTGTTACCCCCTCTGTTTTTCCGGATTTGGCCAGGTTAAACTCCTCGAGCAAAGCCTTTGTTTCTTCTATCAAGGCAATTGTTTCAGCATTTAGCGCTCTTTCTTCATCAGTTAAGGAGAGGCCTTCCTCATTGATAGTGAGGGTTTTTTGTGCCATATTAAACTCTTCTTCAGTGAGCATTACAGCAGTGTAAATGTCAGAAGAAGCGTTGTTACGGTTACTTACAAAATATACATTTTGCCCTGTTGTTACTGAAAAATAGGCTTCAAATGCAGTTGAATTGATCTTTTCTCCCAGGTTTACAGGTGTTGTCCAGTTTGTCCAGGTATCGTCCAGGCGTGTGGTTGCGAATATATCGGCATCGCCAAAACCCGGATGGCCACTGCTGGCAAAGTAAAGCGTTTTTTTATCCTCAGAAAGAAATGGCGAGATTTCAAAGCCTTGCGTATTCACTTTTGGGCCTAAGTGAATGGGAGATGACCAGGTGCCGGATTCTCCGTTTTTCAGGCTTACGTACAGGTCTTCCTGACCCAGGGAGTTTTCTGACAACATTGAGATGAGCAGGATGGTTTCAGTTGGATTAACATAAAAACCATAATAAAAACCCTGTTTGGTTTCGAGATTTGGAATAGAAATATCTGAAGGCTTTACCCAGTTTTGTCCTCGGTTGAAAGAAAAAGCAAGTCCGGCATCTTTACTGTTTGAAGATTGATAAGAGTTGAGCAAATAAATTGTTTTTCCGGTTTGGCTGATTCCTACAACAGCATTATTTCCCTGGTTGTTCAAAGCATAAAGGTCATTATCCGGAGGGCTCCAAACTCCCTCTGCAAGGAGTTTTGAATACCATATATCCTGCCCGGCCAGCAGTCCACCGGTATTTTCCCGATAAAGGGTCCTTACAAAGTATAGGGTGCTGTCTGATGGAGAATAGATGGGCAAACTTTCTTCTGAATCAGAATTTATTGTGGCATCCAGCATTTGTGGGTCCGTAAAAAAATATTCCTGTGCTTCAACCACGGTTGCATTGATTGAAGCTAAAAGTATCGTAAATATTATTGCAAAAACTTTCATAATTCTTTTGCTAAAATTACCACATATAAGTTGATGCTTTCCCGGCATTAAATAACATAAAACCTAATGCGACTTCGTGGGTACCCGAATTGTATGCCCCCAGGTCGTTGGTAATATAGTCGTAAGAGTAGCTGATCGTGATAAGGTCGCTAATGTTAAACCCGGCAATCGCAACGATGGCATTATCATGCCGATAACCCACCCCGGCCCAAACCAACTGGTTGAATTTCGCTTTGACATTAAAATCTACCACAGCCGGGCCCGGACCTACATATTTAACTAATGCACTTGGAAGTAACTCTAATCGTTCATTGAGTTGTAAACGGTATCCGGTCATTACATAATGATGAATATTCAGTTTTCCTACGGTGCTTTCACTGGATTGGATGTCATTTTGTAATAGTTGCGCTGCAGAGTATCCAAAATAAAAATTGGAGGAATAAAGCATAATTCCCGCATTCATATCAAAGTAATTATCAATTACACCTTGCGACAGGTAAGTATCGTACAACTCATCTTCAGGTACTCTTAGCGTAATTTGATCGAGGCCCCATCTTCGATTTGATAATCCGGCTGAAACTCCTACGGATAATTGAAAAGATTGACCGAGCCGAAAATGTGAAGCGTAAGAAGCATACGACGACGTCTGGTTAAATTCACCCTGTTCATCACGAACTATGTATCCACCAACACCATGAATCAATTTAGGTTCAGTATTTCCCTGCAAGTCCTGGTACAAGTTGGGGTTGCTTATTCTTAGAGAATTGTTTTTATATTCAAACCCTTTATCTGGCTTTATGGCGCCATGTGCACTGATATAGTAAGTACGGGGAGCATCATCAAAACCTGACCATTGTTGCCTGAACCCTACTTTTAAGTCAACAAAATCTTCAATACCCGTAGCTGCCGGATTGATTATGTTAGCGCTTTGGAAAAACTGGGTTAACTGAAACTGCTGTTGCGCAAAAAGTGCCCCGGGCCAAAGCAAAATATAAAATATAAATAGTTTTACCTTCATCATTTTTTCATTAACCACCTTATCTCAAAATTACTACTGAACCCTTGTAAACCTGGCCTCCATTATCAATGTTTACAATATAATAATACGTTCCTACGGGCAAAGCATCCCCTTTGTAGGTGCCATCCCAGGGCTCATTGTATCCTTCTGAGCGAAATACCCTGGTTCCATATCTGTTATAAACTTCTACCACTGCACTTTCAAAGAATTCTATATCATCTATGATCCATAAGTTATTGGGTTCCCTGCCGTCAGGTGTAAACCCTGTAGGAATGTTAAGCGCAGTAGGGCGGGGGGTAACATTTACTGTGATTGTATCATAGGCAATCAATCCTTTTGACTCAGTAACTTCTACAAAATATGTTGTAGTTTGGGTAGGACTTACATTGATGACAGGTTGAGTGTTATCATCAATAGCACATTCAGGCTGATCACAAGTCCAGTCAAATGTAAATGGTTCATCGCCACCTGTTGTCGTAGCTGTAATTTGCACTGATTCACTTTCAACAATTTCCAGATCATTGCCGGCATCAACCTCTAAAATATCGATAACAACATCAACTGTAAAGGAATTACTGGCTTCTGCTTTGCCGTCAGAAGCGGTGACAGTAATCGTTGCAGTACCGGTAGAATCAGGCAGGGGAGTGATGTTCAAGCGATATTGCAAAGACTCATCCATTTCCAAGGTGATATTGTCTTCTGAATCAGGAATTAACTTTTGGTTGTTGGAGGCAATTGTAACGGACATTTCTTCAGGGTCTGAATCAATATCGTCAACACTGAAAGAGAGAGGGCCAGCAACCTGATTTACCAAAACCAATTGGTTCTCTATATTACTGATAACCGGAGCATCGTTTACAGGGCTGACCGATGCCATAATTTTAGCATTTTCAGGGGCAAAATCCCCACCATTGCGTGCATTCCAGTAGATGCTGTCTTCTCCAAAAAAATCAGCATCAGGTGCATAAACAAGACTTGGGATATCATCTATTGCAATACTTTGTCCTTCAGCTACATCTGATTCATTCAATTTAAGAACACCATTTGTTGGTAAAGAATCAATCCTGATAAATGATAACTCTCCACTCGTACTATTAAAATTATCAGTGAATGGGGTTACACTAAAATTATAGGGCGTATCTTCCTGGATATTAAATGAGAAATCTGTAACACCAGTGCCTATTATAATATTTACAGAAGCCGGAGCAGCAGCAAATAAAGTAGCATCTGAAGCAATCCATCCAAAATTATCTTTACTGTTGGCAATATCCGGATCAGGGCTGTAAATCAGGTTATTAATGTTTTCATTAATAATCGTATCATTCACACTCACTTCGGCTTCACCTACAGATAACTTGCCATTCCCCGGAAGGCGTGTGATTACAATTTTTTGTAACGCGTCATTTTCAATATCCAAAAAGTGGTTTGAAAAATCCTCTGTAGTAAATGAGATAGCTGCAATATCATTACTGGTTTTCGTAAAAGAATTGATCATGGGGGCATCGTTTACCGGGGCAAGGGAAATAGAAATTTTGCCAGTATTTTCAGAAGCAGAAAATGGATCTACAGCACTCCAAAAAATGCTGTCTGCTCCGTTATAGTTCAGGTCGGGTTCATAGCGTAATTCAGCCAGGTTCCCGGTACTAATTTCAGAATTCTGCGACACATCAAAGCTACCAAGTTTTAGTGTACCATGATTAGGCAATTTGCGTATGATAACTTTCTGCAAGCCGTCATTATCCACATCCGAATACACATCATTAAAGTCAGAGGCTGCAAAAACGATGGTGCTGTCTTCTTTTCCTGTTTTTGAAAAATTCCCTGCTACAGGAGGGTCATTCACTGCATTCACAGTAAGTTGAATGAAAGCTTGCTGAGCAGCTGTTTTTATCCCGTCTGAAGCCGACCATCCGATACTATCTGCACCATTATAGTCAGAATTGGGCAAGTAAGCCAGCGTACCAATTTCATTAGCAGGGATGATAACTGTAGAAGTATCCAGCTTTGCCTTAGTTATCTCTTCATCATTATACACTATCGAGCCATTGGGCGGAAGCGTAAGTATTTGAATGCCTGCCAAAGTGTCGTCAGGGACATCATCATCCTGATAATTGCCCATGAAGTCGTTTAGGGTGAATGATAACTCTGTATCTTCATCAGTTGTAGCGCTAAAGCTTGTAACTACCGGGGCATTGTTGGGGAATATCGTTATTGACCTGAAAACACTATCGCTTTTTTCCACTCCGTCATTTATTTGTAATAAGAGTAATTTGGAGCTTTCATTCGTTACACCGGCTGTATGGTGAAACTGTACCTTTCTGAGGGCTTCCTGGTACATTCCTTTTGAATCTGTACCCATGAGGGTTAGTGTGCCATTTTCCGCATCCCAATCGGGAGTAATATTAATCAGGCCGCTAACAGAAAGTGAATCGATTCCCTGCTGAAAATTATCAATAACTTGTACAGTTGCTCCACTTAAGTTTTCATTGTCCGGGTCGTTTACCTCTGCTGTTGCGGTGACGCCTTCAGAAAGTTGTCCGTCATAATATGCCAGGGTATTATTTTCAAGGTTAGCAATGACGGGTTGGTCATTTACAGGAATGATATTGATGTTTTTGATAAGCACATTGCTTTTTACATCTTCTTCATCGGTTAATTGCAGACTTATTACTCTTTTCGTAGTATCTGGCCTGTCACTGCTATTTTCGTATCTGATATTTTGGATAACCTGCTGGTATTCTCCGATGGTGGCAGTTCCAGAAAGGGTAAGAATATTGTTATCCAACTCCCCGGAAATTTTCTCTGAAGCCACAAAAGTAATGATGTCTTCGCCACTTGCATACCCTTCTTCAATGGTTACTTTAGCCTGGGAAATTAATTCAGGAGGATCATCAAAATCTCCTATATTTACGCCATTTAATATTTTAATAGAAGGGGTGTTTTCAGTGTACGAAATATCTGGCTCTACTTTATCTGAAAGGATGGCGGGGTCATTCACCGGCATTACTTCAATACTTACCAGCTCTATATCGGCTTTATTGCCTCCAGCCCCTGTGTTTCCATTATCCCTCACCGTTATTTCCACTTCATCTGCACCGATAAAGTGTTCTTTACTTGTGTAGGTTAAGGTATTCAGGGCATTATTAACTACCGGTAATGTGCCCACAAACCGCATGGTTTTATCAAGCTCGCCGGTACCTGTAATAAAGGTGAGCCCGGTTTTTACTTTAAGTGTGAGAAATCCGGTAGTAGCGGAAATAACAACGAGTAAGTCTCCGTTTCCTACATCAGGGTCAGCTACGCTGATTTCAGGAATTACCGTTGGCACATCTTCATTCAGTTCAAACTCATCGGGTGCGCTGATTACCGGGTCGTCGTTCACAGGGCTTACGTTCAAATCCACAAAAGCGTCATTGGCGGCAAATGAATTTCCGTCTGAAGCGTTCCAGGTAAAATTATCACTTCCACTGAAATCAGGATTGGGTTGGTATACCAACTCATCTACTTTATTTTTTGCAACTTTAAACCCATCACCTGTGGCAGCAGCTTCTGTAATCACTGTTTCTTCGTAAATGAGCTTACCGCCTTTAGGTACAGATTTAATGCGAATTTCTTCAGGGGTTGCTCCGGGCCCCTCATCATCTAAATAAGCGTCTCTAAAATCTTTAATTTCAAAAACTATATTTTCATCCTCAGTACCTTCTTTTGAAAAATCAAAAATTGAAGGGGGTAAGTTATTACCACCGATAGCTATGAACCGGCTTTGCTCATTACTCCTGTTATTTTCTGTGTCTCTGATAGAAAAAGTAACCAGTCTATTCCCAGATGATGGAAAAGCAGCAAAGTTTTTATAATTAATATTTTGTAATGCATCAGTATAATTTTCAGGGGTGTTTTCGCCCTCTAGTACCAGTTCACCTCTATTCAAAAAAAACTTGCCAGTAATATTTGCTATCTGTGTATACTCGAGCACTTCTTCTCCCTGTTTATAATTTTGGTCAATTTTTACGGAGGCCGAAGCAATATTGCCACCATCAATATCACTAATTGTGATTGTTTGAGTGATAATTGGTTCAGTATTGGGTTCAAATGCCAAAGCCTCACTTTCAATATTGCTTAATTCAGGTGGATCATTCACTGTATTGATAGCGATATTTCGTGTAACAACGGTACTGCTTAAATTTCCTGCATCTGTAATAATAAAAGTAACAGTACGAACGACCGTTTCCGGGGTAGCAGTATTGGTATTCTGATATTTAACTTCTCTTAATGCATTTTGAAAAACAGATACAGAAAAGTCAGAGCCAGAATTTTTTCTGGTTAATAGCAGCGTTCCGGTATTAACATCAAAATTACCCAATATATGCGGGTGGTTTTCGGGGAAAGTCAGTACATCCTGATTACTTTGGTAATTACCAGTGATTTTTACAGAACCTGACAACATTTCCTCGCTGTCGTTATCATTTATTGTGATAGACGAGGTAATTGCTGTAGCCGGGTCATCTTCTGAATAAGACAAAGTACTTCCTTCAATATTGCCCAGGATTGGCGGGTCATTTACAGGATTTACATTGATGGTTACAGATCCTTCGGCTGTCTGTTCTCCTCCTTCTTCGCCGGTATTGCCGTTGTCAGAAACCGTAATGGCCAGGGTTTCAGAACCTGCAAATCCGGTATTGCCCTGATAGCTCAGGCTGGCCAGCGCATTATTAACATTAGTCAACGTTCCGCTGATTGTTATTGAGGCACTTTCATTGCTGCTTCCTTCGTCAAATGTGATACCTGTAATATCTCCGAGTGTTAGTATCCCATTCCCTACGGATAGTGAAGCAGAAACACTGCTTTCACCGGCATCCAAATCCGTCATACTGATTCCGGGAATGTTAACCGGCGTTTCCTCATCTACGGCAACATCAGCAGGCACGGTCAGGGTAGGCGCATCGTTTACAGAGATTACGTTAATTACAGCTACAGCGGTATCGCTGAGAAATATTCCAAAAACATCCAGGGAAGCTTGTACGGTAAAACTGCCATTGGCCGATGAGTTGGGGATAGGTGTAAATTTCAACCCGGCATTACCCGCCTCATACGGAAGCACTTCATTGTTACTGATTTGCGTGGTTCCGTTATTTCTGAAAAGCTGCCCACCCGAGATATTTGAGATTTTAAAATATTTAACCTCACCACCGTCATTGGGGTTTCTTTCCAATATAAGTCCGGAAGTAGTTTGTTCATCTTCCAGGGTTTTGGCATGGGAAACCACAGGTTTATCAGCAAAGGCTACAACATTAATTTTAGCATTAGATTCAGCGCCAAGTCCCGTGTCATCATTTGAAGTAGAAGCATTTACTTTGAAACTTCCATTTTCTTTAAAGGGTGTACCAGGGGCGAATTTTACCCCGGCGTTTCCTTGTGCCACTGTTATGAATGAGCCATCACTGATCGCTGTTACGCCATCATTTTGGTACAAAGTGCCCCCTATAACATTTGATATTTTGAAATGGGTTACCTCGCTGCCATCAACACTATTGCGGTTAATAGCAAGGGAAGCTACTTCATTTTCATTGATGGTGACCTCCCCTGGAACTGCCGGGGCATCGCCCACAGGCTGTACTACAATGGTGAAGGATTGTTCGGTACTGATATTGTTATTATTTCCCCCTGTAGCCCCATCATCTGAAAGTGTAACGGCATAATCGGCTGTGCCAAAAGTATTGGGTTGGGCAGTGTAAGTAAGGTCACCTGTAATGGCATCTATCGAGGGGCCACTGGCAAAGGCAATCAATCCGGTAAAGGCGGTTTGTGTTAAGTTAAAGGATAGCTGCTGCGAGCCATCATCCCCGTCTTGTATGTCGGAGGCAAAGCCGGCAATAGTTTGTTTCCCTGCATCTTCTTTCGAAGCCGGGGGATTGCCCAAGATTACAAATGATGGGGCATTATTTACCTCAGCAACACTCACCATAAATGATGACTGAATGGAACCCCCTTGCGTATCGGTTGCAGTTAAGGTAATACTGGCCGAACCGGTTGCATTAGGCACAAAGCTCAGGACTAAGTTTGGGTTTACAATCTGGGTAGTTACCAGGCTTTCATTGGAGCTGGTAGCCGTATAAGTCAAAGCGGCATCAGCATCTTCAATATCTTCAAAAACATTGAAAATATTGATACTCATATCTTCTGAGTTTTCTGCAACACTTTTATTTTCGACGGTAGTAGCCACAGGAACGTCGTTCACGGCATTAACTGTAACTTTAAACGAGGTTTGTATCGAGGCCCCCTCAGTATCAGAAGCTTCTACGATTAAGGTTGAAGTACCATTTTGGTCAGCCAGAAAAGTTAAAGTCAGTTCCTGTTGGTTAACGCTGGTGCTCAAAAGCGAAGGGGCAGAGTTGCCCGAAACCTGGTAGCTTAATGCTTCATCAGCATCTTCAATGTCTTCAAAAGCATCGGACAGATTAATTTTGAAAGGAGGGGCATCTTCATTTACATTCACATCAGAAATACCTGTAGTTGTTGGTGTGTCATTCACTGAGTTGACGGTAACTACAAATTCATCCTGGGTGCTTTCGTTTCCGTCAGAGGCTGTAACATTGATGGTAGCTTGCCCAAACTGATGAGGTAGAAAGTCGAGGGTAAGTGTGGTTGCATTTATAGATGCAGCTACCAATGTTTCATTATTATTTTGCACAGAATAGGTAAGCGCATCTCCATCAGGATCAGAAAAGACACCAGATAGATCAATAGGGGAATTACCGGCATCCTCGTCTACAGAAAGATCACTGATAGGGTTGTCAACTACCGGAGTATTCATGACATCAGCTACATTCACAGTGAAAGATGTTTCCACAAACTTGCTCCCCGAGTCGGTAGCTCTTACTGTTATATTTGATGAACCATTTTGGTTGGCTGCAAAAGTAAGCGTAAGATTTTCCGCATTAATGGACGTGGAAACGAGCGTGTTAACCGTATTGCCCACCACAGAATAAGTCAGGTTTTCATCAGTATCCTCAAGATCAGCAAATGCATTATATATGTTAATATCAATGGGACTGCTGTTTTCCTGCACATTTACGTCTGCAATGCCGGAAGTAGTAGGATTGTCGTTCACTGGATTAACAGTAACCACAAATTCATCATCAGTACTTTCACTTCCATCAGAGGCGGTAACCGTAATGGTGGCTTGCCCAAACTGATTAGGCTGAAAGGCAAGGGTAAGTGTGGAAGCACTGACCGAAGCGTTAACTAAATCCTGATTGTCATTCTGAACTGAATATGTGAGGGCACTAGTGTGAGAAAACACAGTATTCAGGTCAAAAGTGGAATTCTCAGCATCTTCATCCACAGAAAAATCACTGATAGGGTTACTCACAGTGGGTGCTTCTGCCAAATCGGTTACCTCTATGGTAAATTCTTTGGCAAATTCTTCTCCTTCAGCATCTGTTGAATTTACTTTTATCAGATGTGAAGTTTTATTCTCAAAATCAAGGGGTTGGGTGGTTGTTAAGTCACTACCTGGTAAATTAAATAAGTTGTATTCGTACGGCGTACTCTGAATAAAAGTATAAGAATAGGGAGAAGTGCCACCTTCTGTTGAAAAGGAGCCAACTTCACTATCAGCCGGCTGGTTTTCTGCAATCTGGTTATCAGAAAGAATTATATCAGTTGGCCCCCTGTCCAGTATTGTAATGCTCAATGCCTGGTCAAAGGGCTCGCTATTGTCATCAGTTGCGATAATTCTCACACTGAGGGATGGCGTACTTTCAAAATCAAACCCCTGGGCAGATGTGAGTTCATTTCCATTTTCTATGGTAAATGAGCCATTATCATCGTCTCCGTCTCCAGATACAAAGGAAAAACTATAAGGCGGGGTACCACCTGTTGCTGAAATTGTGCCTACCAAAGTATTCCCTGGCTGGTTTTCTTCAATATCATCGGGAGACAAAGTAATGGCCGTTGGCCCCTGAAGGTCTTCAACAATAATGGTAAAAGCTTTGTCAAGACTGCTTCCTTGATCATCAGTTACCATCACCCGAACAGCATAAGTATCCTTTATCTCGTAATCAAATGTCTGTTTTGTAAAAAGCTGGTTGTTGGTAATACTAAATAAATCATTGTTTTCTGAACCAATACCATCTACAAATGCATAAGTATAAGGTGGGGTTCCTCCGCTTGCTGACAATGTGCCAATTTGGGTGTTTTCCGGCTGGTTTTCCGACACCGTATTATTGTCAAGTGTTAGGTCAGTAATAGATTCATCCAGGTCGTTTACATTGATGGTAAAGAGTTTAGTGGTTCTTTCCTCATTTTCTACAATCACCTGTAGCCTTATGGTGTAAGTGTCTTTGGTTTCATAGTCAAAGACAGCATTGGTGAGGAGCTGGTCGCCATCAATAGCAAACAGGTCACTGTCTACCCCGCCATTGAAGGTAGCAAGGTTGTAGGTGTAAGGGGGGGGGCCTCCCTCAGCAGAAATAGTTGCTACAAAAGAGCCTTCTGGGAGGTTTTCATCAACATCGTTATCAGAAAGCAAAATATTGGTAGGGCCGGGCAGGTCGGTAATATCAATGGTAAAATCTTTAGAGAAAGGGGTGTTGGTTTCATCCACAGCCTCAATCGTGATATCAAAACTGTTTTTGTCCTCATAATTGAAGACAATAGCAGAAATCAACTCATCTCCATTGATAGAAAAGAAGTCATTGTCTTTCACGCCAGCAGGCAGGGAAAAGGTAACATTGCCGGCAGCGCCTTCAGCACTAAGGTTACCGATGGAGGTATTTTCAGGTTCATTTTCAGGGATGGAATTGTTGGAAAGTGTGATGTCAGTAGGGCCTTCGTCCAGGTCATTGACCGTAATGGTAAACGCTTTGGCAAAGTTTTCCCCATTGTCATCAGTGGTTTGTGCTCTGATGAAGAAAGAACTTTTGGCTTCAAAATCAAAAACTGCATTGGATAAGAGTTCATCCCCATTGATCACAAACTGCCCGTTGTCATTATCCCCGGCACCACTCACCAGCTGATAAATAAAGGGGGTAGTGCCACCTTGGGTAGAAAAAGAGCCAATGGATGTGCCAGCAGGCAGGTTTTCATCAATGATAGAAGCAGAGAGCGAGAGATCAGTAGGAGCTTCCACCAGGTCATTAATGGTAATAGCAAAAGCTTTATCAAAGGTCGCCCCATTGTCATCTGCTGACTGCACCCTGATGGAAAAAGAGTTTTTAGCCTCAAAATCAAAGGCTACCCCAGACAGTAATTCATTTCCGTTGATGGAGAACAGGGCATTATCGGTATCCCCATTACCACTGACCAGGGTGTAGGTATAGGGAGCGGTACCACCTTGGGTAGAAAAAGAGCCAATGGATGTGCCTGCCGCCTGGTTTTCGTCAATGTCGTCAGAGGAAAGTAAAAGATCAGTAGGCCCTTCATCCAGGTCATTAACAGTAATGGTAAAGCTTTTTGAAAAAGGCTCATTACCATCGTCCACTGCCTGAACAGTTACGGTAAAGCTATTGGTAGTTTCATAGTCAAATACCGCATTTGAGCGGAGCTGATCTCCACTGATGTTGAACTGGGAATTGTCATTTTGCCCGGAAGGCAGTGAATAACTGACAGTACCATTAGCACCAGAAGCCGATAACATACCAACTGTAGTATTTACTGAAGCATTCTCATCAATACTATTGTTAGAAAGTAATATATCAGTAGGGCCTTCATCCAGGTCATTGACAGTAATGGTAAACGTTTTGGCAAAATTTCCCCCATTGTCATCAGTGGTTTGGATCCTAATTGAATAAGAGCTCTTGGTTTCAAAATCAAAAGCTATGTTAGATTGAAGCTCATCGTTGTTAATGCTGAATTGGTCATTATCTGTATCACCGGATCCGCTAACGAGGGCGTAAGTGTAAGGCGAGGTGCCGCCTTCAGTAGAAAAAGAGCCAATGGCTGTTCCCACACCCTGGTTTTCATCAATTTCAGTGGAAGAAAGCGTAAGGTTGGTGGGGCCTTCAGGCAGGTCGGTAATATCAATGGTAAAGTCTTTAGAGAAAGGGGTGTTGGTTTCATCCATAGCCTCAATGGTGACGTCAAAACTGTTTTTGTCCTCATAATTGAAGACAATAGCAGAAATCAACTCATCTCCATTGATAGAAAAGAAGTCATTGTCTTTCACGCCAGCAGGCAGGGAAAAGGTAACATTGCCGGCAGCGCCTTCAGCACTCAGGTTGCCGATGGTGGTATTTTCAGGTTCATTTTCAGGGATGGAATTGTTGGAAAGTGTGATGTCAGTAGGGCCTTCGTCCAGGTCATTGACAGTGATGGTAAACGCTTTGGCAAAGTTTTCCCCATTGTCATCAGTGGTTTGTGCCCTGATGAAGAAAGAACTTTTGGCTTCAAAATCAAAAACCGCATTGGATAAGAGTTCATCTCCATTGATCACAAACTGCCCGTTGTCATTATCCCCGGATCCGCTGACCAGCTGATAAATAAAGGGGGTAGTGCCACCTTGGGTAGAAAAAGAGCCTATGGATGTGCCAGCAGGCAGGTTTTCATCAATGATAGAAGCAGAGAGCGAGAGATCAGTAGGAGCTTCCACCAGGTCATTAATGGTAATAGCAAAAGCTTTATCAAAGGTCTCCCCATTGTCATCTGCTGAGCGCACCCTGATGGAAAAAGAGTTTTTAGCCTCAAAATCAAAGGCTACCCCAGACAGTAATTCATTTCCGTTGATGGAGAACAGGGCATTATCGGTATCCCCATTACCACTGACCAGGGCGTAGGTATAGGGAGCCGTACCACCTTGGGTAGAAAAAGAGCCAATGGATGTGCCTGCCGCCTGGTTTTCGTCAATGTCGTCCGAGGAAAGTAAAAGACCAGTAGGCCCTTCATCCAGGTCGTTTACATTGATGGTAAAGAGTTTAGTGGTTCTTTCCTCATTTTCTACAATCACCTGAAGCCTGATGGTGTAAGTATCTTTGGTTTCGTAGTCAAACACAGCATTGGTGAGGAGCTGGTCGCCATCAATAGCAAACAGGTCACTGTCTACCCCGCCATTGAAGGTAGCAAGATTGTAGGTGTAAGGAGGGTTACCTCCTTCAGCAGAAATAGTTGCTACAAAAGAGCCTTCGGGGAGGTTTTCATCAACATCGGTATCAGAAAGTAAAATATTGGTAGGGCCGGGCAGGTCGGTAATATCAATGGTAAAGTCTTTAGAGAAAGGGGTGTTGGTTTCATCCACAGCCTCAACGGTGATGTCATAACTTGTTTTGTCTTCGTAGTTAAAGACAATAGCAGAAACCAACTCATCTCCATTGATAGAAAAGAAGTTATTGTCTTTCACGCCAGCGGGCAGGGAAAAGGTAACATTGCCGGCCGCGCCTTCAGCACTCAGGTTACCAATGGTGGTATTTTCAGGTTCATTTTCAGGGATGGAATTGTTGGTAAGTGTGATGTCAGTAGGCCCTTCCGATAAGTTATTGACTGTAATGCTCAGTGATTTACTAAAAAACTCATCGTCAGCATCACGCGCTTCAACCCGGATATTATAGGTGCTTTGCGATTCGTAGTCAAAGGAAATATTTGTCTTTAGTTGGTTTTCGTCTACAGAAAATAAATCGTTATTGGTGTCACCTGACCCGTTGATGAGTGAAAAAGTAACAGGATCGATACCTCCCGTGGATGTGAAACTACCTACTGTTGCGAGGGGAGGCAGGTTTTCGTCTACAGAACTTTTTGAAATCGCAAAATCTGTTGGCCCCAAATTCACGATATTGACCGTAAAGTCCTGTGACGTTATTTGATTGAGCGTATCTATGGCCTGTATGGTTACCTGGTAGGCAGACTGCGTTTCATAATCAAAAATTACTGCAGTATTTAGCTCATTGTCATTGATTGCAAAAAAATCATTATCATTTTGACCTGAAGGTAAAATAAAAGTATAAGTTTGCGAATCGTCGTCAGTCGATACATTGCCAACGCGTGAGCCAATTGCACTATTTTCCTCAATAGAGCTGTTATCCAGCATGAGATTTTGCGCAAAAACAGGGTTAATCAAAAAACAAATGCTGATAGCTATCCAAAAAATGCTTGGATAACCAACATTGCTTTTCCCAGATTTAGACCAGTTAATCAAACCAATCATATTATAAATTTTATAAAAAAACTTAAATTTGTGATATTTCAAATTTACGATAAAAAAATTTAATAATCCTAAAAAAGTAAATAAAATAAAGAAAAACTACATCATCTTTTACTCAAATTTAATGCTAAGATAAAGTATTGCATCTCATACAATGGGCTTAAAAAGTTAAATATTTTTTAATAAAATGATAAAATTTACTTAATAATAATGAGAAATGCACATCTAATTGACTGATTAATTATATTAATATTAAATTTACATAATTATAATAAATCGTAAAAATCTTTCAAAATGATAAACAGAGGCATATTTCTTACATTCGTCATATAATTTTGAGTTACATACACCTGGCTACAGTTTCTCTTTTTTAAGTTTGTCATATTACAACTCGGGATATTTTTTATGATTTTAAATCGAATATGAATTCAATTGAAATAATTTTCTGGATATGTATATTCATTGTGTTTTATACATATGTGGGATACGGTGTATTGCTATGGGTGCTTTTATCCCTGAAAAAATGGATATCTTCCGGAAATGAGGTGATTTCAGAACAATACGAGTACCCTGCTCTCACAATATTGATAGCTGCTTACAATGAAGTGGATTATATTGAGGAAAAAATCGAAAATACCCTTGCCCTGGATTATCCTACAGAAAAATTACAATTTCTCTTTGTAACAGACGGGTCGGATGACGGTACTGCCAGGGTTGTGGAAAAATTTTCTCAAATTGTACATTTTCATCTACCTGAACGGCAGGGTAAAATTGCAGCGGTTAACCGGGTGATGCCTTATGTGCAGACGCCCATTGTAGTGTATTCCGATGCAAATACGCTATTGCCAAAAGATGCCCTTTTCAAAATAGTGCAACATTATAAAGATAAAAAAGTAGGGGGTGTTTCAGGTGAAAAAAGGATTAGAAACAAGGAAAACGACAATGCCAGTGGGGCGGGAGAGGGCATTTACTGGAAATATGAATCCCTGTTAAAAAAAATGGATTCAGATTTATATTCTGTTGTGGGTGCTGCCGGGGAGTTATTTTCAATTCGTACCGGGTTGTATGAAGAAGTTCCGAAGGATACCATTATTGAAGATTTTTATCTTACCCTGGGCATTGCAGCGAAGGGTTACCGGATTGTTTATGAACCAGACGCTTATGCGCTGGAAAGTCCTTCTGCTAATGTGAAAGAGGAATTGAAACGTAAGGTGCGCATTGCAGCCGGCGGGATTCAGGCCATCGTTCGGCTTTCTACATTGCTCAACATTTTTAAGCATGGTATTTTAAGTTTTCAATATATTTCCCACAGGGTTTTGCGCTGGACCATTACGCCTTTTGCCTTGCTGTTTCTTTTCATTGCCAATGCAATTTTGGCATATAATGGCATCCTATTTTACCAATTTGTATTTGTCCTGCAGGTACTTTTTTATGGGCTGGTGGCGATTGGTTTTATCTTGAAAAACAGGGACATCAAATTAAAATTTATTTTTGTGCCCTATTACTTCTTTATCATGAATTACGCTGTTTTTGCCGGAATTATCCGTTACCTTAAAAAAGAACAAACCGTAACATGGGAAAGGGCGAAGCGGGCTTCTTAGTTAATTATTGTTTTTGGTTTATTGTTTGAAGACTGAAGAACGATGACAGGAGATCGAAGTTTTTGTTCTTGAAAACCTTTATCAAAAAGGTACATAACTGCATAGGTTTTATTAACTTAGATGGAACTTTTTTCCGCCTGTTTCCATTCAATATCTTATGAAAGCCTGTTTACTGCTACCACTTTTTCTGCTATGTACATGCCTGCCTGAAACCGCTGTGTGCCAAAATGATACTGTAGAATATTTTTCTGAAGCGGAAGCCTCTAACCGTTTGAATGCATGGGGAAAGCATAAAAGAGCTGCTGAGTTGTACCAACTGGGGTATCAGCAATATGCTGATCAGGATTACGAAGATGCACTTTCATTGCTGAATGAGGCCATTCATCTCAATCCTAACTTTATTGAAGCATATATTACCCGCGGAAATACCAAAGAAAAGCTCAATGACCTGCAGGGCGCCCTGGTTGATTTTGAAATTGTGTTGCATTTGGCCCCAGAATATACAGAGGCCCGCTTTAACCGGGGGCTTGTTTTGTACAAACACGATAGATTTGAGCAAGCCCTGCAAGACTTTCAGTATTTGTTAGAAAATCCCTCATCTGAAACAAAGGGAGTATATTTCAAAACCCTCAATCAGGGTGAAGAAACGATGGTTACTGATGTGATGACCATGAGCTCGTCCATAGGTGCCGACCTGTATAATTACATGGCATTGTGCTTTCAGGGGATGCATGATTACCCGCAAGCCATCCATTATTTCACATTGGCTATCGATAGCACTCCTTCTGATCCGGATTTGTACGTCAACCGGGCAGTAGTGTTTGAAAAGGCCGGTTACAAAGACAAGGCTATGCAGGATTATGAAATGGCCCTGGAGGTAGCGCCTTCCCATGCAGTGGCCGCTAATAACCTCATGGCACTCACGGTGGTCT
This sequence comes from Cyclobacteriaceae bacterium, assembly GCA_965230065.1. Classification (GTDB taxonomy): domain Bacteria; phylum Bacteroidota; class Bacteroidia; order Cytophagales; family Cyclobacteriaceae. Next base: position 5,056,379 of record OZ245942.1, read on the forward strand.
CAACGGATAAAAACCGCGCAGCTAAAGCTTTTGATGAGGCCATTGCGAAAGATCCATGGGCTTACACGGCTTACTTAAACCGGGGTATTGTCAGGTTGCAGTCTGCACAGTTTGAGCAAGCTCTTCTTGATTTTGATAAAGCATTAACCCTTGCACCCAACCAACCTGATATTTGGGTGCAACGCGCATTTACGAAAGAAAAACTGGATGATTTGAATGGGGCATTGTCTGACTATTCAGCTGCCTTAAAATACGACGCCTTTGATGCCAATACTTTCCTGAACCGGGGTAATGTGTATTTCAAAATGGAGAAATACGGGCAGGCGTTATCAGACTACAACCGCTCAATCCGCTTAGATAACAGTAATCCGAAAGCTTATTATAACCGTGGCCTTGCACGCTACAACCTTGGCGAACAGCAAAAAGTCTGTGAAGACCTGGAAAAAGCATTGGCGCTTGGGCACGAGAGTGCCGAAAAAGTATTAACTGCCTACTGTAAGTAAATTCCAGAAATTTTTTTGATCCTTTCCAACCATTCACTCCCGAATAGTGTCTTAGGGGTACAAAGGTTAAAACTACAATCCCTATGAAAGACTTATCTGTTACCCTTCGAAAAATGAGCATCGCGCTCTCCTTTATTTTTAGTGTTTCATCAATTTTCATCCTGCTTGCATTGCTGCTGGGCACAACTTCATGCTCTGATGATGTGAAAATTACCAGAAAGTATACGTACCTGGAGCCGGTTTATGCTACTACGTCCGAAGTGCGTGCAGCTTTTGATGTCGTAGCACCCCAGGTTATCAAAACTACCGGGAAGATTTATTACCTCAATGGGTATCTTTTTATCAATGAGCCGGGAGAAGGCATTCATGTAATTGATAACAAAGACCCCAAAAACCCGCAAAATATCGCGTTCATCAATATTCCGGGCAATTACGATATGGCCGCGAAAGGCAATATACTGTATGCCGACAGCTTCATTGATCTTTTGGCCATTGACATCAGCAACGTAAACGATGTAAAAATTGTGAAAAGGGTGGAAGACGTTTTTCCTATCCGTTACAATGTACATCACTTTTCTGGTACGGAGGAAGAGCCGGTTATCCTTACCGAGTATGAGGAAGTGGAAGTAGTTGAGGTTTTTGAAGAAGATTTGGGGGCTGAAATTTACCCCGGTTATTATTCCTACCGATCAGGATTTTTGGTAAATACCTTTGCCCTTGAGTCAGGCAGTGCTGACAGGGCAAGTTTCAATAGTGCCAATCCATCCACACCCCAGGCAGGCATTGGCGGTTCCATGGCCAGGTTTACTGTGATGGACGAGCACCTTTACACCATTGATCATTATAAAATGCAGGTGTTTGACATTTCATCCATTAAAGATCCGGTGGCTGGTAACACCATAGACATAGGCTGGAATATTGAAACGATTTTCCCTTACCAGCAAAACCTGTTCATTGGTTCACAAAACGGTATGTATATTTTTGATGCCACTGATCCGGATAATCCGGTGCAAACCTCGGTTTTTGAGCACGTACAAAGCTGTGACCCCGTTATTGTTGATGGGGAAGTGGCTTACGTTACCTTACGCTCAGGCACTGAATGCCAGGGCTTTACTAACCAGTTGGACGTGGTGGATGTAAGTGATATAAACAATCCGGCGCTGATGCGTACTTTCCAGATGGAAAACCCCCACGGGTTGGGTAAAGATGGCGATTTGCTCTTCATTACCGAAGGGGAACACGGGCTGAAGGTTTTCAATGCCGAAGACCCCATGAAGATCGGCGACCGTTTGCTCAAACATTATGACGACATGCATGCCTTTGACGTCATCCCTTTTGGCGGGGTACTGATGCTGATAGGTGAGGATGGGCTGTACCAATACGACTATTCCGATCCTGAAAACATCCAATTGCTGAGCACACTTTCCGTCATCAGGGAATAAGTAAAGGTTTAAAATTATCGTTTATCGGTCAGGCCGCTATTTTCAGGGTTGCTAGAGCGGTCGGGCCGGTTTACGAGAACTTTTATGTTGAAGTGTTGGGTAGTACTTACAAATTATTGTTTATGAAATCCTTAATTCTCCGTTCAGGTTCTCATGTATTACAGTGGCTCATCCCATTGTTTGCCTTGATATTATCAGCTTTTTTTACCGCCCATGCCCAGGAAATGGAAAAAGAAGCGGCTATTTATTTGAAAAACGGCAATGTAATCCGGGGCAAACTGGTCATGTCCATGTTTGACGATTACATGACGGTGAAAACCAGTGAAACCGACCACATGGAAATTTGGTACGACAAAATTGACCAGATTGTTTTTGGCAAAGATGTGGTAAAGCCCCAGGATACCATTCCTCCATTTTACGCAAAGCCTGGTTTTATGCACATGACCGAAGTAGGCATCATTGCCGGGAATAATGAAAATGTAGAAGGCAGTGCTTACTCCATCAGTACCGTCAATGGTTACCGCTTCAATTCCTATTTTGGTGCTGGCATCGGCATTGGTATTGACGGGTACGACCGCATGACCCTGATGCCGGTTTTCCTGAGCCTGAGAGGAAACCTAAATAAGAATAAGGTAACCCCTTTTTATTTTCTGAATGCAGGTTACAGTGCAGCCTGGGCAAATGATGATACCCCCGGCATCACCTACGATTATGTGAGGGGCGGGTTCATGTTGCAACCCGGCCTCGGCTATATGTTTGCCCTCAAAAACATGGCCCTGTATTTCGATATTGGATATAAATTACAAAAATCTGATATTTCCTATTCCTACGAGAATGGATGGGACGGATTTCCGGTAGAAGTGCAGGAAGAACGCACCCGGAACCGTATTACCATCAGTATTGGCATTGCTTTGTAGACTGGTTATTGGATACTGGGTGCTGGATAATTGTGGTATTTTTCAGCATCCAGCATCCAGCATCCAGCATCCAGCTCACTCACTACGCAAACTCTTCACCGGATTGACCAGCGCGGCCCTCAACGTGCGTGAACTTACTGTAATGATCGCTACTGATGCCGCAAGTAATATGGTAATTGCAAAAGGCAACGCCGTAATCTCCGTTTTATAGGCAAAATCGCTGAGCCAGGTGTGGGTTAGCCAAATGGAGAGGGGAATGGCGATAATTCCTGCAATGCCAACCAGTTTCAAAAAATCAGTTCCCAGCAATACCATAATTTGCCAAACCGAAGCCCCCAGCACTTTTCTCACGCCAATTTCCTTGGTACGCTGCTCTGCCATATAAGAAGCCAGTCCAAACAAGCCAAGTACAGCAATGAGTAAAGTAAGCATGGTAGCATACAGCAAAGTTTTGCCCAGTCTTTCCTGTTCAGCATACAAACTGGCAAAGTCCTGGTCTAAAAATGAATACCGGATAGGATGGGCAGGTTCTATCTGTTTCCAGTATTGTTCAATGGTATTGATGGTTGATTTTATGTTTTGCGGATTAATTTTTATGGTCACAAAGTAAGGACGGTACACATATCGGTACGTATTCTGAAAAACAACCGGTTCAATACCATGTACCAGGCTGTTGAAATGAAAATCTTTCACCACGCCGATGATGCTGCCCATGGGTTTGTCGTGGGCGGCGGTAACCCTGATGGGATGCCCGATGGGTTCTTTCAATTCATATTTTCTTACAAATGCTTCATTTACCACATAAGCACCCACACTATCCGAAGCAATATCTCGTGAAAAGAAACGGCCTGCTGCCATTTCAAAACCCATTGTCTCTATAAAATCCGGTTCTGTAAAAATAATATCTACAGATTTCATTTCTTCAATACCTCCAATATCAAAACCATAATTGGAAGTGCTATTACCGGGGAGTGCAGTGGTAGTCGCGATGCTTTGTATGCCCGGATGTTGCAACATTTTGGGCTTCATCGTTTCCAGGTTTTTCATGGTTTCCTGGGTATTGATTTCAACTACCAACACCTGTTCTGCTTCAAAGCCCAACTCCTGGTTTTGCATAAATTGCACTTGTTGGTAGATAAAGAACATAACAATGGCCGCTACCATCGCGCTCGTAAACTGGGTAACTACCATCCCGTGCCGTAGCATTTTGCCTTTGTCTTTCCGCAGCCACTGCCCTTTGAGTACATCGGCAGGCCGGTAAGCCGAAAGGAAAAATGCCGGGTAACTCCCTGATAATAAGCCGAATAACAAGATTAATATCAGTAAATAACCACTCAGGCTAACCCACACCTGCAAGTTCAGGGTGAGGTCGCGGCCTGTCATCATTTCGAAGGCAGGAAGAAGCAGGTCTGCCAGCAAAATGGCCAGCGGTAAGGCTATCAGTGTTTGCAAAGTAGCTTCTGTGAGAAACTGTACAATCAGTTGGCGCTGGGTAGCGCCTGTTACTTTGCGCACACCCACTTCCCTTGCCCGTTGGGTAGCCTGGGCCGTTGCCAGGTTCATATAATTGATGCTGGCAATGAGCAAAACAACAAAGGCCACAATGCCAATGATGTAAAGGTTCCGTACACTTCCGTGACCGCTGGGGTATCCTGATACACGGGCAGTGTTTAAGTGTATATCATGCATTGGTTGCAAACGCCAATCGGGAAATTTTTTATAGTTGATGCCTGAACTTTCAACATCTTTTTTGATATATTTATTCAGCTCCTGCGTCATTTTTCCTTCCAGTGCCGGAATGCTGGACGCTTTGTTCAGGGAAACGTAGGTCATGGGGTTATTGCCCGTCCAGGAAGTAGCAGGAAAAGAACCTGGGTCGGTAAGGTAAATATCAGCCTTCAGGTGGGTATTACCGGGTTTGCCCAGAATGCCTGTAACCTGTAAATCAAAATCATCATTGAAGCGAATGATTTTTCCCATGGGGTCTTCTTCCCCAAAAAGATTATGGGCCAGCTTTGGAGTAATCAGCGCCGAATGGGGTAGGGCTAAAGCGGTGACTGCATCGCCTTGTAACAGGGGAAAGGGAATGACTTTTAGGAAAAGACTATCTGTAATAATTATTTTTTGGGCGTACAACGACTTTTCCCCATGCGATACCAAAACATTTTCCCCGCCTAAAAATTGAGTAGCGTGTTCTATCTCAGGAAATGTGCCTGGCAGCAAAGGGGCCAGGGGGTTGGGCGTATACCCGTTTCCCCTGCCTTTTTCCCATTGGCGGTACACTTTGTAAATGTTTTCCCGGTTGGGGATTTCTTTTTCATAACTCAGTTCGTGACGGATGTAAAGAATCGCCAAAATACCTACAGCCAGGGCAAGTACCAGTCCGGTGAGGTTGACCAGCGAATAAGTTTTTTGCTTATAAAAGCTTCTGAGGGTGACGAGCAGGTAGTTTTTGAGCATGGCCGGTTAATAATTAATGTTTCTAATTTACTATCAAAAAAACATGCCATTGCATAAATTGGCTGTTTTGAGCCTTTTTTCATTGATAATATGTCCAAATCGGTACATTTTTGTCCGTTTTCGGACAGGCTGCTGCTTTGGGTGGATGCTGAATTTTAAACCGTTGGGTTCTACAAATGATTGTCTTTGAAACACATTCTCTCCAAAATCGCTTTAAATGATATAAGGACAATCGCTAAACTATGAACCAGTTTTTTAAAACTACCTGGAAGCTAACTAAAGATACAGCAAAGAAGTTTAAAGAGAAAGACCCTGCCGTATATGCGGCGGCTATTGCTTTCTTTACTATTTTCTCGTTGCCTTCCGTACTCATTATTATTGTCAGGGTGATCGGTGCTGTATTTGGGGAAGATAAAATAAGGACAGAACTGGGCACACAGATCGAAAGCCTGGTTGGGGCCGCTACGGCTGATAACGTTGAAAATATTCTGGAAAATGCAAGGAAACTGGAGAGCAATGTATTGATGAACATTATCACCATTGTTTTTATCCTCATTAGTGCCACGGCTATCTTCAACTTTATCAAAAAAGGGCTCAATTCCATTTGGGGCGTAAAACCTAAACCAGAGAAAGAACTGTTAAAATTTTTAAGGGACCGCCTCCTTTCAATCTTACTAATTATTGTTTTAGGCTTTATGATGCTGGTATCCCTGCTTATGGATACCATCCTGGGAGTATTCAAAGATTTCATCAGCCAACTGCTTTCGGGGTTTACTTTTTACATCATGTTTGTATTAAACTACCTTATCACATTGGGGGTGATTACCGTTATTTTTGGGCTTATCTTTAAGTTTTTACCAGATGCCAACATTCGTTGGAAAGATGCTTCGGTGGGTGCCTTGGTCACCGCTTTCTTATTTACCGTTGGTAAGGCTTTGTTTGGTATAATCCTCAGCCAAACCAATATTGCGACTACCTACGGAGCGGCCGGTTCTTTAGCAGCTATATTGTTCTGGGTATTTTACTCTTCAATTATTCTGATGATCGGAGCGGTATTCACAAAGGTGTATGCATCCAATATTGGCAGAACAATCCGTCCCAATCGTCATTCCGTAAAAGTGGAAGTTCAGGAAGTAGAAATTAAGGATGGTAAGTAATAGGGTAATAAATTCAACAATTGGTCTAAAAAATACACATTTACTGAAAGGCGAATATCTGATTTATAGCACTCATTGGTATATTTAGCTTATTATTGGGCTGTTTTCATCAATTCCCACCTGTATGCTGAACTGGTATAATTTTTTTACTTCAAAGGATAAAAAGGATACCAACCATGAAAAAATATAAGGTTTTAGTGCTAGGGATTGATGAATATAATCTTTATGAACTTTCAAAAGTTGACGATGCCGAACTGTACGAGTTTATTCCGATTTTTAAACAACAGGAAATTCAAAACCAGGAACATATTGATATAGAAGAAATTATTAGTAAAGCCAAATCAACCATCCGGGAACACGATAATGAGGTTGATGCCATCATCAGCTTTTTTGATTTTCCCTTTACACTCATTTCTTTTTATCTGAGTGATGTGTATAACCTGCGGGGACCCCGCCTCATGCAGGGACTGAAATGCGAGCATAAATACTGGAGCAGGCTGCTTCAGAAAGCGGTAATTCCCGGACATATTCCGGGTTTTGATCTGGTAAACCCTTACAAAGCGAAAAGTCTTCAGGAAGTAAATTTAGAGCCGCCATTTTGGCTAAAGCCTGTAAAATCTTATTCATCCATATTAGGTTTTAAAATTGAAAATGAAGAAGACTTTACAAAAGCGATAGCAGAAACCAAAAGCGATTTGGAACGCTTATCTGCTCCTTTTAATACCATGTTCAGCAAAGCGGACCTTCCACCTGAAATCGCTGATATAGATGGAAATCACTGCCTGGCCGAAGCAATCATTGAGGGGCATCAGGCTACCCTTTCGGGGTATATGTACAATAACAAAATGGAAACGTACGGCATTGTAGACTCCATCAATTACCCCGGTTCTACCTCATTTTTTTATTATCTGTATCCTTCTGAATTGTCAGAGCATGTAAAGAAAAAAATGCATGAAATCTCTGAAAAAGTAATGAAGCACATAGGGTTCAATAATTCTCCTTTCAATATTGAGTTTTTCTATGATAAAAAGAATGATTCGCTCAAACTGCTTGAAATTAACCCCCGCATGTCGCAATCGCATGGTGACTTGTACCGAAAGGTGAAAAAATATCCCAACCACCAGGTGCTTATCAAATGCGCGTTGGGTGAATAACCGGAGCTGAAACAGGAAGAAGGTGCATATCAGGCTGCCGCCAAACTCCACTACCGCGCTTTTGATGACGGCACGGTGGAACGTGTGCCTTCCGAAGATGATATTAACAAGATAAAAAATGACTATCCGGATGCCATCATACAGGTGAAATATGAGAAAGGGGAAAAGCTTTCTTCCCATAAAGTAACTGACAGCTACAGTTACAACCTGGCTACACTTTTTATCGGAGGCCAGTCCAAAGAAGAAATATTGAATAAATATGAAGAAATAATTGATCGCTTGGATATTAGAATAAAAAGTATAAAATAGTTATATGCACATTGCGAAGTCTTTTCCTTATGAAATTAAAGAAATTGAAAACATTTGGATCACTATGCCGGATGGCACCCGCCTTGCTGCAAGGATGTGGATACCAGAATCTGCTGAAAATCAGCCTGTTCCGGCCATTTTTGAGTATATCCCTTACCGCAAGCGCGACTTCAAAAGAATCAGGGACGAAAGCCTGCACCGGTATTTTGCCGGAAATGGTTACGCTTCCCTACGGGTAGACATCCGGGGCAGCGGCGATTCTGAAGGATTGCTGAAAGATGAATACCTGGAACAGGAATTGGCCGATGGTGAAAATATCATCAGGTGGTTGCGTGAGCAGGATTGGTGTAACGGAAAAATTGGCATGATTGGCATTTCCTGGGGCGGTTTCAACGGCTTGCAAATTGCAGCCCGCCGTCCCAAAGGGCTCGAAGCCATCATCTCTGCCTGCTCTACTGACGACCGCTATAAAGATGATGTGCATTACATGGGCGGTTGTTTGCTGGGCGATAACCTCTCCTGGGCGTCTGTCATGTTTGGATACAACAGCCTCCCGCCCGACCCTGAAATCGTAGGGGAACGCTGGAAAGAAATGTGGCTCCACCGCCTGGAAAACAACGATCCCTGGATTATCCAATGGCTCCGGCACCAGCAGCGGGATGATTACTGGAAACACGGCTCCATTTGCGAAAATTATGAAGATATTCAATGCCCTGTGATGGCCGTGAGTGGTTGGGCCGACGGGTATACCAATGCCGTTTTCCGCCTGGTAGAAAACCTGAAAGTACCCCGTATGGGGCTGATTGGTCCCTGGAGCCACAAATATCCCCACCTGGGTGTGCCAGGGCCTGCTATTGGTTTTTTGCAGGAATGCGTTCGCTGGTGGGACCGCTGGCTGAAAAACGAAGACACCGGCATTGACCGGGAACATAAACTGAAAGTCTGGATGCAGCACAGCGTACCTCCTACGACTGATTACAAAGTGCGGCCCGGGTTTTGGGTAGGGCTTCCCGGCTGGACTGCCAATGAGCTGGAACATAAGCAATACAGGCTGGGCACTAATCATTTGATAGAGGAAGAAAAATGGCAACACCAAAACAAAACCTTTTGGGTACGCTCGCCTTTGCGCCTGGGCTTGTTTGCCGGAAAATGGTGTTCTTACAATGCCCCGCCCGACCTGCCAGGCGACCAGCGTGAGGAAGACGGGGGGGCTTTGGTTTTTGATTCTGATTTTCTGGAAGAAGAAATCACCATTCTGGGAGCACCCACCGTTTCTTTTACATTTTCATCCGAAAAACCCACTGCCATGCTGGCTGTGAGGTTATCTGATGTTGCGCCCGACGGAAAGGCCACGCGCGTAACTTACGGAATAAAAAACCTTACCCATTTCCAGGGACATGAGAACCCTGAATTCTTACAGGAAGACAAAAAATATCAGGTGGAAATCAGGATGAACGACATAGGGCACGTGTTCCCGAAAGGGCACCGCATCCGCCTGTCAGTTTCCACCTCTTACTGGCCGCTGGCCTGGACGCCGAGGGAACTCACGGCCGTTACCCTGTATGCCGATGCCTGTGAGCTGGGTTTACCGCTGCTGGGCCAGCATGATGCAGAAGTACATTTTACTCCGCCTGAAAGGGCTGAGCTGAGCACACACCAGGTTTCTCTTAAAAAACCGGATTATAAATGGCAGGTAATCAGGGATTTAATCAATGATGAATCGGTGCTGCATGTATTGAAAGACAGCGGCACTTACCAGTTAGAAGAAATTGGCCTGGAGGTTGCTAACCGCATGGAAGAAAATTATTCCATTCAATATGATAATACCAACTCAGCCAAAGGGGAAACCAAAGGAAGAACTATTTTGGCAAGGGGCGATTGGAAAATAGAAACACGGCATCAAACGCTGCTGAAATCTGAAAAAGACAACTTCATTGTGTACGCCTCTCTGGATGCATTTGAGAATAATGTGCGTATTTTCTCAAAAAACTGGCACCAAAAAATTCCCCGGAAGTTTATTTGATAGGGGAATAAACTTTGACAAAGCTATCTGTACAAGATTAGCTTTGTCAAAGTTAGGCACTAAACCGAAGGGTATTCCCAGGGGCCGCGATATTCCCTCGATAGCAGTTTGTTCGCTTCCGGGTCATTCAAAATCATACCTTTTTCCTCGTCCCATTCCAGGCTTCTGCCCAGTTTTAGAGACATCATACCCAGTAAACTCATATTGGTAGCTCTGTAGCCCTTTTCAATATCGCAAACCGGCAACTGGTTCGTTTCAATAGAATTTAAGAAATCCGCCCATAAGCCTTTGATATTCTGCCCGTCAGGCTGGTTCAGTTGTGGTTCTTCATGCACGATGGATTTTCCTTTTCCGGTAGGGTAAAAAGTCCATCCGTCGCGCCATCCCATGTGGAAAGTCCCTTCCGTTCCATAGAAATAGCAACCAATATTATGTTTTTCTGCCCCGTTTCCGGCGTATCTTCGATGTTCCCAAACCGCTGTAAAATCGTCAAATTTGTAAGAAGCCACCTGCGTATCGGGTGCCGTGGTATTGTCTTCCCTGATAGGGCGGCCACCTGTAGAGAAAATAGTAGTGGGGCCTACCTCATTGTTCCACCACAAAATTTGGTCGAGCCAGTGAATGCCCCAGTCGCCCAAAGTGCCATTGGCAAAGTTGAGATACTGCCGGAAACCTTTCGGGTGAATGGTCTCGTTGTAGGGCACCAGCGGAGCAGGGCCGCACCACATATCCCAGTCCAGTCCGGCCGGTACTTCAGAATCAGGCGTTTTTTCACCCGGTCCACCCGGATAATGCACGAAAGCCCGCACCATGCCTATTTTACCAACTTTTCCGGATTTCAAGAATTCTATACCGGAGATGTTGTGGGGGGAAACCCGTCTGTGCGTACCTACTTGCACCATGCGGTTGTTGTCCCGGGCAGCTTGTAGCATGGCCTTTCCTTCGTTGACGGTGTGGCTGATGGGCTTTTCTACATACACATGCGCCCCGGCTTCCACGGCTGCGATGGTGGGCAGGGCATGCCAGTGGTCGGGGGTGGCCACAATCACAATTTCGGGCTTTTCTTTGGTGATGAGTTCCCGGTAATCTTTGTATACTTTGGGTTTGTCAGAGGTAAGTTTGTCCAGTTCGGCTTTGGCACTGTCAATTTGCCGATCGTCTACATCACATATCGCTACCAGTTTGGACTGCCCCGAGGCCAGGGCTTCCCTGAGAATATTCATGCCCCACCATCCGCTGCCAATGAGGGCGGTGGTATAGGTTTTATTCTGGGCAGTTCCAATAATCGGAATAGATGAATAAGCCAGGCTGGCTGCTGCGGATGTTTTGATAAAGTTTCTTCGGTTCATGGTTGGGTTGTTGAGTAACAAAGATTCACCCAAATAAAGTTAAAAAAACATAAAACAACAACGAGTAATTGCCTTATGAGCTTATAAGAACCGGCATAAGTAGATACCATAAACGGTCGATGGATTACTGGGCTACTGTTATTATTATTTTGGAGAATGCTGGTTGAAGTTATTGTTCAAAGTTTTTATATTTAATTTGAAGTTCGGGCTTTTAGGAGGGAGGCGTTCTGTAATCGCTATTATGCTAATAAGGATTCAATAGAAATAAACTTTTGCTTTTAAACTATTGAAAACTTTGTAAACAAAATATTCTTTGCTCCATAAAATTTGATAAATATTTGCCCCCGTCATAAAAATCTGCACCATCATCAGAATTTTCTTTGGAGAATAACTGCTATCTTAAAATATCCCTTCACACTTCACCATAATAATATCGTTCCACTGTGTCGTATACCTGGGTGAGAGTTTTCCATGGTGGGTATCGCATTATTGCTAAGTTTCCATTGTTGCAAGCTTATGCCTATTCCTGTCTAGATTTTTGATTATATTATCCTTTACCTCAGCTTTGCCTTTGCTGAACACCGCCAAACTGATGGAGGAAAACGAGATGCTGTTCAAATTGAAAGAAATGGAATATGTAGAGAAAATTGCCGAAAAAATTGGTGAAATCACGGGTTCCGGCAATGGACAGATTGCAGACCAGTTGAAAGGAATTTTCTCTACGGGAAAATAAAACATCTCTTAAGACTTCCGAAATTTCCAAAATTTCGGAAGTCTACCACCAATGTAGGGCAGACTCTCCGAGTCGCCCAAAACACTTATTACAATGAAAAAAGACAAAAAAATTTCCGGACAAGACTTACTTGGAATGGGCTTCCCCGAAGGAAAAGCCATTGGGGTTGCTTTGGAAGTAATCAATGCAAAACTAAGAGAAAAAAGTAGTGCAGAAATCAGCAAAATACTAAAGCCAGTGCTGGCAACTCCACAAAACTTTGTAAATGATGCAGCGCTTGCCCCTGTTGCACAGGCATTATTACAACCTAAGGATACAACACAGGCGCTGAGAGAGGAACCGCATCCATATAAAATTTACGGAGCCGAGGGCATTGAACAAGGCGCATTGCAGCAAATAGAAACAGCCATGCGCCTGCCCGTTGCCAAAGCCGGGGCCTTGATGCCCGATGCCCATCAGGGCTACGGCCTGCCCATCGGTGGTGTGCTGGCTACCGAAAATGCCGTAATTCCGTACGGTGTGGGCGTGGATATTGGCTGCCGCATGTGCATGTCTATTTATGAACTGCCTACTTCCATTTTGGAAAAGCGGCGGGAGGATTTAAAGAAAATGCTCATCCAAAACACAAAATTTGGGAAAGCCACCTTCAAAAAGCCCAAAGACCATGCGGTGTTGGAAAACAGCCTGTTCAAAGAAATTCAGGTGGTTAAGAATTTAAAAGACCGGGCCGCCTCTCAAATAGGCAGCTCTGGCGGGGGCAACCACTTTGTTGAGTTTGGCATTACTGAGATTTTGGATGAAAACAATGAATTTAAACTGCCAGTAGGCCAATATCTGGCCGTGTTGTCGCATTCCGGTTCCAGAGGTTTTGGGGCGAACATTGCCAGCCATTACACCAAACTGGCGATGGAAAAATGCCAACTACCACAGGAAGCCAAACACCTCGCCTGGCTGGATCTGGACACAGAAGCAGGACAGGAATACTGGCTGGCCATGAACCTGGCCGGGGAATACGCCTCGGCCTGTCATCACCAGATTCACGAGCGCATGGCTGTGGGCTTGCGGGCAACGCCCCGCACCATGATTGAAAACCACCACAACTTTGCCTGGAAGGAAAAGGACCAAGACGGCAAGGAAATCATCGTACACCGGAAAGGAGCTACGCCTGCCGGGAAAGGTATGTTGGGCATCATCCCCGGTTCCATGACGGCGCCCGGCTACATTGTGCGGGGAAAAGGGGAGGAGGCTTCCATTAACTCAGCAGCCCACGGCGCAGGCCGTACCATGTCCAGAACCCGAGCCAAGAAAACGCTGGACAAAAATACGGTTGTAAAGCATATCTGCGAAGCCGGGGTAGAAGTCATCGGTTCCGGACTGGACGAAGCCCCCATGGCTTACAAAGACATTGAGCAGGTGATGGAATTCCAAAAAGATTTGGTAGAAGTTGTCGGCTCCTTCCAGCCAAAAATTGTAAGGATGTGCGGGGATGAGCGGTTTCGGGAGGTGGATTAATGTTGTATTTCAATTTTCTTATGAAAGAAAAAATAATTGCTTTTAATTCTCATACTATGTAAAATTACTTTTTATGCTATAAACCAGTCATTTTAAAAGTTCAACCAAACATGTCAGGAAAAAAAACTGCTTATATTTTAATAGCATTTGGGGTAATTATTATCGTTATACTCTCCATTCTGTATTTAACGAAAACCTCAGAGCTTAACTCCAATTATCCTATTGATATTAATATTTTTTCAAGCTACGGGGCAATTGTTGGAGGAATTCTAGGTGCTTTGTTTTCATTAGCTGGGGTTTTTTTGCTAATAAGCACTCTCGAGTCTCAACAAGCTAATTTTGACCAACAACTTTTTGAAAGCAAGTTTTTTGATTTAGTAAAAATACACAGAGAAAATAGTAAAGAAATCAATGCTATTGGTAAGGAAGGAAGAGATGGTTTTGTTTCTTTAAAGAAGGAATTTATAGAGTGCGAAGGCTTTGTTGGAGCTGTTAATGAAGAAATGACTCCTAATTGGAAACTGAAAGAAGAAGAAATAATTAATATTTCATATTTATGCTTTTTTTATGGTGCTGGAGATGGATTTTCAAAGCCAATTATTACAAAAAAGTTAACTGCTTATAAAACATATTTAAATTCTATATTTGAAAATTTTAGGAAGAACGTTAGAAGTAGAAAAAAGGATTTTCCATATACCCCATTTACAGGCCACCAATCTATTTTAGGGCATTACTTCAGACATTTATTTCAAGTAATAACGTTTGTTGATAAGCAACCAAAAGAGTTACTGAATTATAGAAAGAAATATGATTATGTGAAGATTCTGAGAGCCCAATTATCTACCGAAGAACAAATCCTTTTATTTTATAATTCTCTCTCTGATTTGGGTAAGCTGTGGGAGAAGTTGGAGGGGCTTGAAGAAAACAAAAAGCTTATTACAAAATATAATCTTATAAAAAATATTCCTATTGGATATACAGAAAGCGTTGAATTAAAAAAGTATTACCCAGATATTACTTTTGAAGGAGATATAGTATCGGATGAAAGGAAAAAATTAGAAAAAAACTATAGCTAATCCGTATGTAAGTTATATTTCTCTCAATAAACCCGGTACCCCAACCCAAACTTAGCCCCATAATTTTCCATCTGGCTTACCTGAAAAGAAGCTAAAAAACGTTCATGCATATAACTGATACTCAGGCTTAAAAAATTAATGGATGCATCCCCAAAGCTTTCCGGGCTTTTCAAGTGGCCCTCAAATACACGTCCAAAATACCACTTGATGGCGAGTTGGGTTTCCGGCCGCTGCCTGATGCATAATTCCTGGGAAAAAGCCAGCGTAAGCAATTCGTCATCTGTAACCGAAAGTATATCAGGCAAGCCTTGCATGGTTTGCCTGAGTTTCAGGTATTTTCCCCATTCTTTGCTCCACACGGCATCTATGCCCAATACCCGGATGTCAATGTGATCGGTAGGAATGGTAAAATTAAAACTGCCCCTAAATCCACCTCCATAGTAAGCATACTTGCCCAGGTAAGGCTGTATTGTTTGAAAGTTTTGGGATGAATCACCTTTCAGCCAGTAGTTGCCCCTGTAGCCAAAGCCTCCAAGTGCCATGCTCACAAAATCATATGTAAAGCTTTGGTAAGCATTGATTTCACAAAAAGTGTTGGCATCATCCCGATTAAACCCATTACTAATGCTAAAATTACCTCCAACATACGTGCCCCACTGTACTGAATCGCCAGACATGGGCTTTGCCATATACGTGAGGTCGTTGTGCAAAATTGGACTGGCAAACTCGGGTGAGCATCCAAAAGAAGCAATGACAAGGGAAGAAAGGACAATGATTTTACAAATTGAAAACATAAATATCAGTATTAATCACTTAAGAGTGAATTTACGAAAAATTTATCTGTAAATGCGCACTTTTTGCCCGGGAAGCAGAATGATTCCAAACCTTTTATTATTTTCCGCTTTCCAAATTATCATTTAATAAAAACCCAGACCTATGACCGAACCTGCCACACAACAAAAATCTGCCCTCAAACGCACGCTTGGCCCTTTAATGCTGTGGGGTTTGGGTGTAGGCTACGTCATCTCAGGCATGTACTTTGGCTGGAACCTGGGCCTGGCCGAAGGAGGCACTTTAGGGTTGGGCATCGCTACCTTTTTTATCATTATTATGTACATAACCTTTACCTTTGGGTACACCGAACTGGCCTGCGCCATTCCTCGTGCAGGGGGTGCGTTTGATTATGCCACCCAGGCACTGGGCAAAGACTGGGGCTTTATCGGTGGCATGGCCCAAAACATAGAATTTATATTTGCACCTCCGGCCATTGCCTTTGCCATTGGTGCGTACTTCCATATTTTCCTGCCTTCTGTCCCTGTACTCGCCATTGCCATTTTCTCTTATTTGATTTTTACCGGATTGAATATTTACGGCGTAAAAGCAGCAGCCACGTTTGAATTGCTCATTACCATCTTTGCCGTAGCAGAGCTTCTGATCTTTGCCGGGGTAACTTTACCACACTTTGAGTTTGAAAACCTGAAAGCGAATGCTTTGCCTAACGGATTTGAAGGGGCTTTCGCTGCCATTCCCTTTGCCATCTGGTTTTTTTTGGCTATTGAAGGAGTAGCCAATGTAGCCGAGGAAACCATCAATCCCCAACGCAATGTGTTGATAGGCTTTGGCTCGGCTATTGTCACGTTGGTGGTATTGTGCCTGCTTACTTTTTCGTCCGCGGTAGGTGTTGCCGGATGGGAAGCTGTTGTATATCCCGAACCAGGAGCACCCGCTTCTGACTCTCCCTTGCCCCTGGCATTGGGCAAAATCGTAGGACAAAGCCATTTTCTGTACCATTTATTGGTAACCGTAGGGTTATTCGGATTAATCGCTTCATTTCATGGGATCATACTGGCAGCCGGACGGGCTACCTTTGAGTTTGGCAGGGTAGGCTACGCCCCCAAAGCCCTGGGTAAAGTACATGCAAAATTCAGGACTCCGGCCAATGCTTTAATAGTAAATATGGGCATTGGCATCATCGCCTTACTCACCGGAAAAACCGGGGAAATCATCACCATCGCCTGCTTTGGGGCACTTACCCTGTATGTGATTTCCATGATAACCCTGTTTAAGCTGAGGAAGGATGAACCCAACCTGCCCCGTCCTTTCAAAGTACCATTTTATCCGGTATTTCCTGCAGTTGCCTTAATCATTGCCAGTATCGCTTTAGTAGCAATGACAATTTACAACCTGGGACTTGCCTTCATATATTTCGGTATTTTGCTTTTATCCTATGGGTGGTTTCACTTTTTTGTGAAAAAATCCCCCTTTCCTAAAGGGGGTGTCCGCAGGACGGGGGATTAAAACCATACATATATGTACTATCTACCCTACAACAAAAACCTCAAACAGTTTTCCCGCCAATTACGGAATAATTCCACATTGGGGGAAGTTTTGCTATGGAATGAATTAAAAGCCGGGAAGATGTACGGATATAAGTTTAATCGGCAGAAACCTTTGGGAAATTATATTGTAGACTTTTATTGTAAGAAATTATCACTGGTAATAGAAGTAGATGGTTCAAGCCATTATTCTGAAGAGGCAAACATAAAAGATCAGAAAAGACAAAAGATATTAGAAGATTTGAGTTTGTATTTCTTAAGGTTTGATGACTCAGAAGTCAAAAGGGATATGCTCAATGTGTTGGGAACGATTGAAGCATTTATTTTGGATTTTCAGGAGCAGGGTGGGAATCCCCCTGCTCCCCTTTAGAAAAGGGGGATTTTGTTCCATAAAAATAAATTATTTTCTAAATGACCAAAGAAGACATCATTCAATTCGTAAAAAATCACCCTTCAGGAAAGGTGAAACTGGCCATTACCGACATCGACGGCATTTTGCGTGGGAAGGTAATCCATAAAGACAAGTTTTTATCAGTCATAGAAAGCGGCTTTGGCTTTTGTGATGTGGTATTTGGGTGGGATGCCGCAGACGTAGCCTATGAAAATAGTGAATACACCGGCTGGCACACAGGCTACCCTGATGCTGATGCACACCTGGACCTTGCCACGTTCCGAAAAATTCCCTGGGAGCAGGATTTGCCCTTCTTTTTGGGTGATTTTATAGGAACCGACGGAAAGGCTTCCCTGGTTTGTCCGCGCAACCTCCTGAAAAAAATAAAACAGGAAGCCCTGGATGCCGGGTTTCAGCCCTTCTTTTCCCAGGAATTTGAATGGTTCAACTTTGAAGAAACCCCCAACTCCTTACAGGAAAAAGGATTTCGGAATCCACAACCCCTAACGCCCGGCATGTTTGGTTACTCTATCCTGCGTTCTACCCTGAAAAGCGCTTTTTTTAACGATCTTTTTGATTTATTAGGCAAATTTGATGTACCCCTGGAAGGACTACATACCGAAACCGGGCCGGGAGTGTACGAAGCGGCAATCTTATATTCGGAAATATTGGAAGCCGCCGACCGGGCCGTATTATTCAAAACGGGTACCAAAGAAATTGCTTACCGGCATGGCATCATTGCCAGTTTCATGGCCAAGTGGCACAACGATTTGCCCGGATGCAGCGGACACATTCATCAGAGCTTGTGGGATGAGAAAGGGAAGAAGAACCTTTTTTTTGAAGGAAATAATGATCATAAAATGTCGGAGTTGATGCAAAGCTATGTAGCCGGGCAACTGCACTGCCTGCCCCATATTTTGCCTTTTTATGCCCCTACCATTAATAGCTACAAAAGACTGGTGGAAGGGGCCTGGGCGCCTACCACGCTCACCTGGGGTACCGATAACCGGACTACAGCACTGCGGGTACTGGCAGGAAGCCCGAAAGCAGCCCGTTTGGAAACCCGGGTGTGTGGTTCTGACGCCAACCCGTACCTGGGGATGGCTGCCGCTTTGGCAAGTGGGTTGTATGGCATAAAAAACAACCTAAAACTGGAACAGCCCAAAACGGTAGGGAATGGATATCAGGAACTAAAATACGGCACCCTGCCTAAAAACCTGCACGAAGCCACACAGGCAATGAGGTCATCTGAGCTGGCGGCCCAATTGTTTGGAGAGGCGTTTGTCGACCACTTTGCCCGCACCAGGGAATGGGAGTGGAAACAATTTGCTTCTGCTGTTACTGATTGGGAAATGAAAAGATATTTTGAGATAATCTAATTTTACTTATCATCTTGACATAGTATGTTTTGTCTTTTTAAGAAAGGTAAAATTTTCTTCGGTAATGTGATTCATTATAAATTACAATTTATTGAAGTCCAAAAGATTGCTTCTCGAAAGTTTTAATGATTTCATCCTCAGAAAGTTAGTAACACTATCAAAAATATTAGTATCACATTTCTGGTTTCAGCTCACCTTTTTGCTCATCGGTAAAGTACAATTTCAACACCATCTTATCTGAGATATTTGCATCAATTTTGTAGTTGGTCACGCATTGAAAAAATGAAATGATCACTATGTAATTCTTTTACCAGCTACCTTCATTTTTAGTATTTGTACACTTTTTTAACCCTCAAATTTATCAATGTATGACCTTAAAATCTTTACCTTTAATTTGCTTTGTCTTTTTATTAAGCATTGCAGCCAACGCACAAATTCAAATTGATTCATCTCCCTATAAAATTGCCCTGAGCTTTGACGGAAATGCCCATGATGCAGATGACATCATAGCGGCCCCTTTTGCCATGGCCATGATTGCTGAAGGAGGCCTGCAAGACAGGGTAGTGCATATAGATTACAGTAACCATATCTGGCATGACAGTGGCAATACCAACGACTCAATTGAAGATCAGGTAGCTGCCATGCGCAATGCGGTTGACGGTGCTGCCAGCCGGTGGAATTACACACAAAATGTGTTTTACGAAGTTCGGGTTGCTGCCATGCTGGAAGCCGCAAAAATTAACTTTGCTGCCAGGGTAGCCGAAGCGTACAATGCAGGAGAGCAATTATATTATATTTTGGGTGGCCCCATGGAAGTGCCTTACCAGTGCATTGAGGCAGTACCTGTAGCGCAAAGGGGTAGTATCACGGCAGTCTCGCATTCAACCTGGAATGAAACCCATGGACATTCAGGTTCCAGAACCTGGGAAGATATCATCAGTACCGGTGTGAAATCGGTGCAAATTGCCGATCAGAATGAATACGATTGTAAAGCATGCACCGATGACGATGATATGAGCACCAAGCAATTCTCAAAATGGGAGTGGATGGAAAATATGGGAGGGAATTACGAGTGGCTGTTCAACCGGAACCCTTTCTGGAGTAAATTTGACCCCTCAGATGCCGGCATGACCTGGTGGGTGATTACCGGGAGGCCGGGCATTGGAAGCGAAGAAAACCCGGAAAACCTTCGGGATAATAAAGACGAAAACTTGTATGCAAGCCCTCTCAAAGTAGAAGATTTATTCAAAAACGGCCCGGATAACGGTAATGCGGGAGGAGGCACTATTCCAACAACTGATAAGATTGAAGCTGAATTTTTTGAAGTACAATCTGGTATACAAACACAGGCTACCGCTGATGTTGGGGGAGGAGATAATGTGGGCTGGATCGAAAATGGTGATTGGGTTGAATACAATATCAACATGGCTGAGGAAGGGCTTTATGAGGTTGCTTTCAGGGTAGCTTCTGATACCGATGGCGGGGCTATTGTACTAAGTATAAACGGTAACGAGCTGGGAACCGTCAATGTGCCTGGCACAGGTGATTGGCAACAATGGATTACGGTAACAACCCAGGTCGAACTAAATAGTGGCCCTCAGGTTTTACAACTGGAGTTTACAGGAGGCAACGGATATTTGTTTAATATCAATTGGTTAGCGTTTGTGATGGCTGATGAGCCGGCCCCACCACCTTCTACACAGTATTTCTATATCGTAAATAAGAAAACCGGCAAGAAAATTTCACCTGAAACCGGCAGTGATAACGCCAAAATTGTGCAGGCACCGGCTACCTGGACAAGCGATATCGTACAGTGGGAACAGGTTTTTACAAAAGATGAGTATTTCTATTTAAAAAACCGGGCAACGGGGAAGTATTTCAGGCCTAAAGACCATAACGATTTTGCTGATATTTTACAAAAACCTACCTCTTATGGTGGAAAATGGACACAATGGAAAATAGTGGATACCGGGGATGGATATTTCCATTTGGAAAACCGGGGGTGTGGTAAGCGTATCCGGGCCCAGTCAGAAGATGATCTGGAAACTGGAGGGGATCCGAGGATTGAACTTGCGCCCAAAAGCTGGGAGGGCAATTGGGTAAGATGGGAGTTTATACCGGTTGGCGCTACAGCCCGGCAACTGGCAAAAACTGAAAAGACAAAGGTAAAGCCAGCGGTGAATGCTGAACTGCAAACAGCTTTACCTGCTTCGCCTGAAATTACGGTATATCCTAATCCGGCATCAAACTATCTGCATGTGGCTGGAATCCCGGAAAATGCACAGCTACAGGTGTTTGACCTGATGGGCAGGGAGCTGGTGCATGCGGTTGGCAAAAAAACCGTAGATATTGCGGCACTGCCCGGGGGAATTTATTTGCTTTCGGTGGATGGAAAACACAAGCAAAGGTTCCTGAAAAAGTAAAAATTAGCGTGCGGGTTTTTTGTCCTGCATCCTTATTGATGTGTGAGAAATGAAAAATTCCCCGGGGCGTTGCCATAGGGAATTTTTTTTGTAATATGCCCCGTTATTGAGTATATGCTATGAATCCTTAAATCGTTACTTATTCTGATAGCTTATGACCATATTCTCACCTGACAAAATCTACCAATATAACTTCCCCACTGTCATTCGCTTTGGGGTGGGTGCTATCCGGGAATTAGCCTTTTATTTAAAGGCAGAAAATATCAAAGCCCCTTTGGTGGTTACCGACCCAAATGTGGCTGAGCTGGGTTTTTTCAAAATGATCGTGAACGACCTGAAAGCGCAGGGACTGCAGGCAGCAGTTTTTCATGATATTTCCAAAAACCCGGTGAAGTCGGATGTGTTGAAAGGCAGGGATGCTTATGAAACTGCTAAGTCTGATGCGATTGTGGGCATTGGTGGGGGGGCTGCCCTGGATGTGGCCCGGGCCATCGCCCTCAGCATAAACAACCGCCGAGATTTGTTTGTGTATGACGACCTCATCGGGGGCGACCGGTACGTTACCGAACCCATTCCCCATTTTGTAACCGTGCCCACCACTTCCGGCACGGGCAGCGAAGTAGGGCGAAGCGCCATCATTTCGGAAGACGATACCAAACGGAAACGTATTTTATTTCACCCTACTCTGATGGCAAAAATAGTGTTTGCCGACCCTGCCCTCACTTTTGATTTACCGCCTTTTATCACTGCAGCTACGGGTATGGATGCCCTTACGCACAATATGGAGGCTTATCTGGCAAAAAATTACCATCCCATGGCCGATGGCATCGCCCTGGAAGGCATTCGCCTGATTGCCAATTCGCTGGAAAAAGCGGTGAATAACCCCGATGCCGTATCCCGGGCCGATATGATGCTGGCTTCCCTCATGGGGGCGGTGGCTTTTCAGAAGGGGCTGGGCGTAGTACACTCTTTGGCACACCCCCTCTCTACCTTGCTGGATATGCACCACGGACTGGCCAATGCTATTTGCCTGCCCTATGGTATGGAATTTAATATAGCAGGTTTTGAAGACCGGTTTGCTGCCATGGCAAAAGTCATGGGTTTACAGGAAACCAGTGGTGAAGCAGTGGTGCAGGCCCTTTTTGCTTTCAATGAAAAAATAGGATTGCCCACCCGGTTGGTTGAGCAGGGTGTGAAAAAAGAGCACTTAGAACCTTTGTCTGAACTGGCCGAAGCAGATTTTGCCCACCCGAACAACCCGAAGCCTGTGCGTCGGGATGATTTTCTGAAACTGTACCAAAAGGCTTTATGATAAAAATAGGTGTATCTTCCTGCTTTATGTACCCGGATGAAACCCGGATAGTGTTTTCAAAAAAGCATTTGTGTTATCTGGAGCGGGACATGGCCCGTTACCTGGCCCGTCCCGATGTATTGCCCTTGCTGATTCCTGACCTGGAAGGGCAGGCCCTGGTGAATTTTCTGGGAGAAATGGATGGTTTTGTGTTTCAGGGGGGCACTGATCTGGCGCCTGAAACCTACGGGGAAACACCCATCGGCAAATGGAAAGGAGATGCACACCGGGATGCTTACGAACTGAAAATCATGGATTATGCCATCCAACATGAGAAGCCTGTGTATGGCATTTGCAGGGGCTTTCAGGTGATGAATGTGTATTTTGGGGGCACACTCTATCAGGATATTGCCACTCAGTTTCCTGAAGCCATCCAGCACCGGGATGCTGCCCAATACGACCAGTTATTGCATGAGATTGAACTGGTGCCTGATAAGCTACTGCACAAACTCCATGTATCTGAAATTTCAAGAAAAGTAAACTCTGTCCACCACCAGGGCGTGAAAACACTGGGCAAAAACCTGGAAGTACTGGCCACCTCCAAAGCCGACCGAATGATAGAAGCCTTTCAATGGGCCAAAGTTCCGGCTGGGAAGGTCATTGGCGTACAATGGCACCCCGAGTTTTTTCACAATGCCCCGGAACCCTTATTGGATGCCGAAGCTGTGTACGATTGTTTTTTGGAGTATTGCAAAAAATAGAAATGAACACACTGTTGGCATCTGGCTCCAGAGGTTGAAAATTAATACCACTTATCGGTCTGGGCGACCCCGTCAGACCGCTCTTATGCTTCTGAAAACGGTCCGCCGTCGCGATAGCGGTCAGATTGATTTACGAGAATTCCATATTATTTTTCAACGCTCGGGGATGCTTCAACGCTCGGGGATGCCTGCACCAGTAATTTGTATCCTTTCCCGTGGGCTGTGTCCTAACAGCCCACACACCCACCATGTCTGTGAGGACCGGCAGTCGCCATCGCTCCGGCGACCTGGTGCGCGCCAGGCGGCACAGGCCTTGGGGGCGGAAAAAAACAGGATGAAAATTACCGAAACAATTTATTTTCAATTTCAAATAGAGTTAGCGCCTATCTGGACAGAAGAAAGCCTTCTTAGAGGTAGTGGGGGAATAAGATATAGGTTTTAAATAGGGAGCAAAACTTGGTCGCTCAATAATCCTGTGGCTAACAGCATATAAAAACAATGCTTAAGACTCTTTTAATATGAAAGTCCGCGCTTTCTTGCTACGCCTGATTGTCCGGCGGACAATCAAACTCGCCAGCTCGCACTGTTTTTATACAGGATGTTATAGACAATATAAAACAACCCTACGAACAATTACTACAAGTTCCAGTCAGAACACAATTTGCGTTTTGGACTTCATAACCTTTAGGAACTGAATAATGAACGGGAGTTTCCAGACATTCAATCGTATCACACGACAAACACCGAAAATGAAAATGATACTGAATTACTTCGGGTTTCTCGCATTTTTTGCAAATGGCAAAATATTGCTTACCATCTTCTGCAACAATCTTATGAACTAATTCGTCCTCACAAAATCTGTTCAATACCCTATAAATCGTAGCTCTATTGATGTCAATATCCAATTGTCTTTCAATAGCATCTTGACTCAAAGCTTTTCTCGAGCTTAATAGCAAGTTTAGGACCGCTTCCTTTGTTGGTGTATTTCTTCTATTCATAATTTGCTAATGCGACATTGTTGCAATAATACGAAAATTCTGTATCTTTGTCAAAAATTAGAGTATGGGTAAAACAACTACAAGAAGAGAATTTGTAAAGCATTGTTCGCTATCTGTTCCAGCTCTTGCGTTACCTACACCAATTACTCTCTTTGCTAAATACAACGAAATGGATAAAAAAGAATTTGAAGTAATAATATTAGGGGGAAGTTATGCAGGGCTCTCAGCGGCAATGACTTTAGGCCGCTCACTCAGAAAGACATTGATAATAGATGCAGGAAAACCGTGTAATCGTCAAACACCACATTCTCATAATTTTCTTACCCAAGACGGAAGTACCCCAAA
The DNA here is from genome assembly GCA_965230065.1 of Cyclobacteriaceae bacterium. Taxonomy (GTDB): domain Bacteria; phylum Bacteroidota; class Bacteroidia; order Cytophagales; family Cyclobacteriaceae. The sequence continues at coordinate 5,080,938 of OZ245942.1, forward strand.
GGAAATTTCGGAAGTTGCCAAAAGCCAATTAATGAAATATGACAGTTTAAAATTTTATGAAGGGGTTGCTGTCAGTGGTAAGAGAATTTCAGAAGGCTTTGAAATCACTACCTCAAATGGAGATATGTTCACGGCAAAGAAATTGGTTTTTGCCACAGGAATTAAAGACTTAATGCCAGATATAAAGGGCTTTGCTGATTGTTGGGGAATTTCAGTAGTGCATTGTCCCTATTGCCACGGTTACGAAATTAGAAACAAAAAGACAGCCATAATTGCCAATGGAGACAAAGCATTTCACCTCACTTCTTTAGTAAACAATTTGAGTAAGGAAATTATGATATTGACTTCAGGAACAAAGGACTTTGAAGAAAGGCAACTCGAGAAATTAGAGCAACACCATATTAAGATCATTGAGAAAGAAATTTCAGCTATTGAACACAAAAATGGGCAATTAGAAAAAATTGTTTTCAAAGATGGCAGTACAGAAAATTTTGAATGTGCCTATGGCTCTATTCCATTTGAGCAAAACTCTACCATACCAAAAGAATTAGGTTGTAAGCTCACAGAACACGGACACATAGAAGTGAATTTTATGCAAAAAACCACAGAAGATGGAATTTTTGCCTGTGGCGACAACAGTTCAATGATGCGTTCGGTTGCTAATGCGGTGTATGGCGGAAACATTACAGGAGCGATGATTAACAATGAACTTACTCAAGAAAGTTTTTGATATGGTCGGAGTATTTATTACCAACATAAAATCAGAAATTCTCTCAAAAGAAATTCTGCGATTTTTAGAAAGCAACTATCCAAATCTAAAAATCAAGTTCGACTTGGAAGATTTTCACGAGCCTTACCCTTGCGGACATTCTATTTTGAGAATTGAAGGAGAGTTAATTGACACAAATTCCATTTCTCAACAACTTAAAACGAAAGGAATTGAATGTGAACTATTAGAAGATAAAATTTGTGTGTAGTATGACAGAATTTTGGGAAGAAGTATTTAACGATAAACAAGAAATGTGGGGAATGGAACCTGCAAAATCAACTCTATTGACAAAAGATTTCTTCATAGAAAAATCCATAAAAAACATTCTCATTCCAGGAATTGGATACGGACGAAATGCCCAACCGTTTATAGAAACAGGAATGACAATCGCCGGGATTGAGATTTCAAAAACAGCAATTGAACTTGCAAGAAAACATTACGGAACTGAAATGACCATTTATCATGGTTCTGTAACCGATATGCCTTTTGACAGCAAAAAGTATAACGGAATTTTTTGTTATGCTCTCATTCACTTATTGGACAATGAAGAAAGAAAAAAACTAATCCAAAACTGCTACAACCAACTGATTGAAAATGGATATATGGTTTTTACTGCAATAACAAAAGAAGCACCGAATTTTGGAAAAGGGGAACTTATCAGCAAAGACCGTTATGAATTTCACAAAGGAGCAAAAATATTTTACTATGACAAAGAATCCGTAAAAGCGGAATTTGAAAAGTTTGGACTTTTTGAAATTATAGAAGTGTCTGAAAACCAGCCAATGTATCTGATTAAATGCCAAAAAGAGTAAAAAATACTGCCCACAACTTTATATATAAGCCATAGCGGAGTTCATGCTTCATCTATGGCTTTTTTTGTATATTTAAGGTCTGTGAAACAAGTCGAAAGGTTAGTGCACGAAAATCCACTACGGCTCATATACGTGACCGTTCCAACAGTTAAATCAATGAGTAAAGCCCGTCTAATAAAAAGATTAAAATGATATTATCCAACGGAAAGATTCCATACATATTTCACCTTTCCTTTCTGTGTAAAATTTATTAATGCGCATTTTATACTGAACGTTGCCGATGAACAAGTAACTTAAAAATTATCGCTATGAAACCTATTTTTTGTATCCTGATGGCCCACCTGATATTTATACCATCTTATGCACAGTCACCTGCGGAGGACGTTGACCATTATCTTTTTCCTGAGTTCACGAAAGGGTTTGTATTGATGAAAACAGCTAAAAAGGATGAGAGGATGATGAATTATAATACTTTGACCGAAGAAATGATTTTCGTTAACAGGGGCATTAAGCTGGCCATTTCAAAGGAAGATATGGGGCGTATTGATACTGTTTATCTACAGGGAAAAAAGTTTGTAGTACTGAATAAAAAGTTTGTTGAAGTATTGCACCATTCAACATGGGATTTGTATGCCGAACACAAATGCAATTTGCAGGAGCCAGGTAAAAATGTAGGATATGGCGGAACTTCTCAAACTACACCTGTGGCAAACCCTTCGTCGGTATATTTGGGAAATAATGCCTACAATTTATCATTACCAGATGGTTATGAAACCAATCCGTATACGTATTATTGGATAATGAAAAACGGTGAATTGCATAAAATTGTAAACATGAAACAATTGAAAAAATTGTATAAAGACCGGAAGGATTTATTCAAAGATTATGTAAAAAAGCATGATGTAAATTATGAAAATAATGATAGTATTGTTCACTTATTAGAATATTTAGAGTCTGCTTAAGATATTTGTGCTTCTGTACCCACGGGTACCGGAAACTCCCACTTTGTGCTAAAATGAATTGTAAGCGCTGTTCGTAATTTTTGTGTAAATTGATAGCAGAGTTCACAGCAATCGCTTAGATTATATTTACCCACCTCCATTTTCTCTTTATTCAACCAATAAAATCATTAAGCCATGAAAAAAGTGTTATTTTTACTGATGTACCCTTTCTTATCATTCGGATTGAGTGCACAAAATGTGATCGGGGCCTGGGAAAGTTACCATACTTCTGAAACAGGAGAGCCATTAAAAAGTGTGGCTATTTTTGCAGATGGATACCAGGCAATCACCACCTACGATGCAAAAACAGGCGAGTTCATCAGCACGAATGGAGGCACTTGGAAATTAGAAGGGGATACGATGACAGAAAAGATAGAGTTTGATACGAATAATCCTGACCGGGTAGGTACAGAAACTGCATTTAAAGTAATGATCAACGATGATGTGATGGGAATTGCGGGTAGTGAAATGGAATTCAAAAGAATAGATAATGGTGAGCCTGGTGCATTGCAGGGTGCCTGGCTGATGTCTGGCCGGGTAAGGGATGGTGAGACGCAGGAAAGGGATACCAGCAGGCCCCGTAAAACTATGAAAATACTATCCGGAACACGTTTTCAATGGATAGCTTATAATACAGAGACTAAACAGTTTATGGGTACGGGTGGTGGTACCTATACCACGGAAAGTGGAAAGTATACCGAAAACATTAAATTTTTTTCAAGGGATAATTCCAGGGTAGGGGCAAGCTTGCAATTTAATTATCAGCTGATTGATGGTAAATGGCATCACAGCGGATTATCCAGTAAAGGAGACCCGATACATGAAATATGGAGTGTGCGGGAATAATATTTTTTTAGATATACCCCTGGTCTGGCACTGTGTTTCGTAGCTTTGCTATCGTCGCAGGTTCTGCATACATTACTTTAAAAAAATGTGATGAAAACAGAAAAAGAAAAAATGCAGGCGGGAGAGTTGTACGACCCTCTGGACAAACAACTTATCGATGATCGTTTGCTGACAAGGATGTTGATAAAAGCCCTGAACGATACCCGGGAAGATGAGGCAGAAGAGCGTAGCCGCATCCTGAAAGAATTGATCCCTAATGCGGGGGAAGGATTGTGGCTGCAACCACCCTTTTATTGCGATTATGGCTACAATATGAAGGTGGGCGAAAAAGTGTTTTTCAACTTCAACTGTGTGGTGCTGGATGTATCGTATGTAACCATCGGCAGCCGGACGATGTTTGGACCAAATGTACAAATATACACGGCTACCCATCCCACAAATTACAAAGAAAGGGCATCAGGCCTTGAGTTTGCCAAACCCATAGCCATTGGAGAAGATGCGTGGATTGGCGGTAGCGCCATCCTTTGCCCTGGCGTTACCATTGGCGACCGCACCATTATAGGTGCAGGCAGTGTGGTTACCAAAGACATTCCCTCTGATGTGTTTGCCGCCGGTAATCCTTGCAAGGTGATACGGGAAATAGCTCAGTAGCAGGAGGCAGTCGTCAGTTTTTTAGTGGCATCGGCCATCCGACCATAGTCCACAGTCTTTTGTAACGTCTGTGTACTGTCGACAATAAGACTGTCGACTCAAATGCCTTTCTTCTTCGGTTGTGTAGCCCGGAAGTCTTTCAGATAATAGGGTTCAAAATAAGCTACATCTTCAAACTCGTTTTTAGCATACTTTTCTACTGCCAAAGCCCCCACCCAGGCTGCCGAGGGTTTTACATCTTCAAGAAAGTGGGCATTGAGTGACTTACCTAAAACGGGAATGCATTTAGGTGCACCATCACCGAAAAACAGTATTTTATGGTCTGCAAGTTGTTCCTGAAATGTATTTTCTTCTATGATTACGGCAGAGGTAGGCATGGCAAGCTCCCTGTTTTCGCTCCAAAGCTGGCAGTATACTTCCATGCGGCGGGCATCTATCATGGGGCAAAGCCAGGTGCTTTCGGTGGTGTATTGACGCACACCCCGAGCCATGGCTTCCAAAGTCTCCACAGCAATGAGCGGAATATCCAGGGCAAAGCATAACCCTTTGGCTGCCGATACGCCAATCCGTAATCCGGTGTAAGACCCGGGGCCCTTAGAAACGGCAATAGCATCCAGTTGCGATTTTTCTACCCCACAATAGGATAGTAAATCAGCCATCATTACATGCAGCAGACCGGAATGGGATTTTTCCAGGTGTACTTCCTGTATTCCCAGCAATGTTGATTCCTGATGCAAGGCCACTGAGCAGGTTTTGGTGGCGGTTTCTATAGATAAAATGTAAGTCAAAACTAAAAAGAAAAATGCTGTTTGAATTCTGCCAGCTCTTTGCGCAACAAATTGTTGGGCAGTTTGTTCGGCATGTACTCATACAACTTCAATGCGGTCTCTACAGAAAGCTCACGCAGGGTGAGGTGCTGGTTTACAAAAATAAATTCCAGGTCAGGATAAATCTCTTTGAGCACATCCACAATATCCAGTACCTGCAAGTTTTTCTCTACCAGGTTGTACGTACCGGAAGGCACTTTGGCATTCAGCATATTTGCCAGCACCTCTGCTACGGAACTCACATGGATAAAAGCCCTGGATTGTTTTCCATTGCCATGGATAGAAATGCGTCTGTTAAAATTGGCCTCAAACATAAAACGATTGATGACCGCATCGAAACGCATACTTCGGTTATAGCCATACACATTGCCACAACGAATGATGTGGGTATCCATTTTATCGAACAGCCTGCGCACGTGCTCCTCTCCCCGCAACTTGGAAATACCATACAAGGTTCTGGGTTCAGGTAGTGTTTCTTCCGTGGCATGGGCAGAACCATACACAGAAGTGCTGCTCATATAAATGAACCGTTTCACATTACTTTCTTCTACGGCATATATCAGCTCGGCTGTGCCCCAGTGGTTGGTTTGCTCAAATTCATGCCCACTGGTGGTGGCAAAAGGTGTGAGCACCTTCGCTGCCAAATGAACCACAATATCTACGTCCTGTAAAACCATGCCCAGCTTGCGTGAATCCAGTAATTCTCCCGAAACAAAAGTAATTTTTACTTTATTGAAGGGGTTGGTATGGTACAGGGTATGTCCCAGAAAAAGGTTGTAATTGTCGCGGCTGAGGTTATCATAAATAATAATCTCATCCACCGCCTCATTGTGCATCAGGGCGGAAACGAGTTCGGTGCCGATGTACCCGGCACCCCCGGTAATTAAAACTCTCATATTTTGCTTACGGCCAAATCAGTATTTAATCCACATTCAGTTTTGTTCAATCCATACCAGCGGGCTTCTCTCTCCTGCATTTCAGGGTCGAGCTTGCGGGTACAGGGTTCGCAACCAATGCTCATGTAACCCTGGCTTTCCATGGGATGCCTTGGAAGGTCATGCTCGCGCAGATATGCATAAATCATTTTCATGTTCCAGTCCAGCATCGGATGGAAACGTACTACGCCGTGGGGCGCGGGTTGCTCTACTTTCATGGCTTTGCGGGCGGCAGACTGGTCGGCACGTACCCCGTTAATCCACACATCATGCTGCATCAGCATCATTTCCATGGGCTGGGTTTTGTTCAGAAAGCAGCAGTAATCCGGGTCAGAGGTAAAGAGCAGGTTGCCTTCGGTATTCCGCTGCTTGTATTTAGGAATGAGTGGACGCAAATGGTGGGTATTTACCCCAAACTGTTCTGATACTTCCTCTACAAACTGGATTGTTTCAGGAAAATGGTATCCTGTATTGATAAAATAAATGGGTATACTGTTATCAATTCTGCTGATGATGTGCAGCAGTACCAGGCTGTGCGATTGGAACGAAGAAGTTGAAAAGAGTCTTTTTCCTTCAGCCTTATATTGTTCAATCTGTTGCTTTATTTCGTCAAAGTTCAAAGCAGTGGTAGTTTTGTGGTTTATTCACCAAATTTTATGGCAAGTAAATATGATAATTATGATAAAATCAACTAACTCCCAAAGAGTTTTCCAAACAGGCCTTTCTGCAAAGGATCAGCTGTGAACCCGGCTGCCGACACGATGTCCCGGACTTTTTCTTCCCTGGTATGCTCCGTTGTGTGTACGGTAAGTATCTTATCTTTATGGTTTGTATTAACATCCCAGTCCTCAACACCTTCAGCCTGGTCGAGATGAGGCTTTATCGTAGATACGCACCCACCACAGTTGATGTTGGTTTTAAACTTATACGTTTTCATAAGGTAACTTAACGGTTTTGGTACGCTGGGGTTAGGTAAATTATTATGCAATGTTAAAAATTACACATTTAGCTCCGTCATTTCAGACAGAACTCCCCAAAGCATTTGAAAGTACCGTGCTGCCAGGAACCATGGGAGCGGCAATACTCTTTCCTCCGGGATACATGATCCCTACGCGTTGTCTGCCCACAGCTGTAATTTGCAGAGCAGATTTGTGTGGAGAAGGCCAGTATCCGGAGCGGGTACTGGGGCGATTGGGCCCGGCATGCACAATGATAGGCCTTTTTATTGGGATTGGCTGAGCATTGTCTTCATTCCCTATTGTATCAATGTTTACGTGTGGTTTAGTGCGTTGAAAGGTTTCTTTAGCCATCAGAAATCATAGGTTGCAGACAGAAAGATTAAAATTTATTTACTTACAAGATAGTGAAATTTCTTCAATGATTCTCTTTCTCCCTTACAGAAACTCCTTATTCTATGAAAGGGATAGTGCAGTAACTCAACTGAGATACAGCCCCAAAGGAGAAATTTCGCAATCATGAAACTTATGGAGCAAGTTAGTCAGATAAAAATTAACAGCCTGAATTCTGGATCATTTCTTGCACATTCAATAAAACCTATGAATTTTCTTATAACCAGAATAAAGTTTGCCCCATTTTACCTTTTATCAGTCATTCCTTTGAATATACTGTACTTTCTTTCTGACAGTATATTCGGGTTCCTATATTATGTATTGAAATACCGCCGGAATGTGGTATTTAATAACCTCCAAAATTCATTTCCAAATAAAAGTAGGAGCGAACTCGTTCAGATTGAGAAAGGGTTTTATAGGCATTTTTGTGATATTTTCATTGAATCTGTCAAAATACTAACCATCAGCAAAACACAGATAAAGAAGCGTTTTAAGGTGAAAAACCCTGAAATAATGCAGGGTTTTTTTGACAATGGCCAAAGTGTAATTATGTATGGGGCGCACTTGGGCAATTGGGAGTGGATGGCTTCTTTGCCTTTGCACATTCCCCATGAGTTTCTTTCTTTTTACCAGGAGCAATCGAATAAGTACTTTGATGAATTGATGCTTTTGAGTAGGCAGCGTTTTCATACAAAATGTATAGAATCAAAATCAGGTTATAAAGCTTTGGTCAACCATTCAAATGAAAATATATTGACATTGACTTATATGATAGGTGATCAATCGCCTGCAATTAATAGCACGAAACACTGGACAGCTTTTTTAAACCAGGATACGGCTTTTCTCATTGGTGCAGCCCGGTTGGCCAAAAAATGTAATCAGGTTTTGGTATATCCCAGAATGGTTGGGATTAAAAGAGGTTATTATGAGTTTGAGTTTATTGTCATAGAAACAGAAGATGAAGCCTCAGCCATGATTGATAATTATGCAAAATTATTGGAAGAAAATATTGTGGCCCAACCCACCCAATGGTTATGGAGCCACAGAAGGTGGAAATTGAAAAACACTGCTACCCAAATCAGCCCACAAAAAGAACCCCTTCTTCAAAATTAAAGTATCTGTACAGGAAAATGCATGGAATAGAAAGACGGTTTACCAGGGGCGTGCATAAAATATATGGAATTGGTCTGACTGCTATCGCTGGAGGGAACTGCTTTCAGAGGCACAAGAGCGGTCTGACGGGGTCGCCCAGATCGATTGGTAATATTTTTTTACACACAGCACTCCCGAACCATCCTACGAAGGCGCAAATTTTCTTCGTATCCATCCAACCCTTTTATTTTCATGATATTTTCCTAAATTCCCCCCTTTATTAACCTGTACTGATAAAACTACCATGAACTATCATTCATTTCATTATGCAATTTGCATCCTGTTGTTCAACTTATTGGCTGGCACTTTGCTTGCCCAGCCCGAACCTAATTATGACGAATCCAAAATTCCACCATATGTACTTCCTGACCCTTTGAAACCATCGGATGAAGGAACAGTAAATGACCCTGAAACCTGGGAAAAGCACCGTAGGGCTGAAATTTTGCAACTATTTGAAGAACAGGTGTATGGAAAAGTACCTGAAGGCTCAGTACAAACCAGCTTTGAAGCCAGCGGAGAATGGAAGGATGCATTGGAGGGAAAAGCTACTATGAAAGAGGTAACGGCTACTTTCAGCAATGAAAAAGGCAGTCGGCAAATGCATATGCTTATTTTCATTCCCAATGATGTAGACGGGCCGGTGCCCGCCTTTGTGGGTTATAATTTTTACGGCAACCAAACCATTCATCCTGATACACGCATTACCATTACCGACCAATGGGTACGGAACTGTGAAGCATGTGGTACTGAAAATAATCGGGCAACCGAAGCTTCCCGCGGGTATCGTACATGGCGATGGCCGGTAGCACGCATCATTGACCGGGGCTACGCTTTGGTAGCCATTTACTATGGTGATATAGATCCGGATTTTGATGATGGCTTTCAAAATGGTATCCAGCCTTTGTTTTATGATGAAGGCCAGCAAAAGCCTGAAGATGACGAGTGGGGATCCATTGCTGCCTGGGCCTGGGGGCTTTCCAGGGCCATGGATTATTTTGAAACCGACAATCGAATTGATGCTGAAAAAGTAGCGGTGATCGGGCATTCACGTTTAGGAAAAACGTCCTTATGGGCCGGGGCCACAGATGAACGTTTTGCCATTACAATTTCCAATGATTCGGGATGCGGTGGAGCGGCACTTTCCCGTCGTCAGTTTGGCGAAAGGGTAGGGCGTATCAACCGTTCATTTCCACATTGGTTCAATGATAATTTTACGCAGTACAACGAAAATGAAGATGGACTTCCGGTAGACCAGCATATGCTTTTATCATTAATTGCCCCCCGGCCTGTGTATGTTGCCAGCGCCGCCGAAGACCTCTGGGCCGATCCAAAAGGAGAGTTTCTGTCCTTAAAACATGCTGTTCCCGTTTATGAATTATTGGGTGCCGAGCCTTTACCCGTAGAAGAAATGCCCGTAATAGACCGCCCAGTAATGAGCAAAGATATGGGCTATCATGTACGGACTGGTAAGCATGACCTAACCGCTTACGATTGGGAAATGTATATGAATTTTGCGGATATGAATTTTAAGTAGCAATAATGTTCATCGGTCATTTTGCTATAGGAATGGGGGCCAAAGCAGCAGCACCCAAAGCCTCATTAGGCAGTTTGTTTCTGGCTGCACAGTTTCTGGATTTGCTCTGGCCTACTTTACTGTTACTAGGAATTGAGCATGTGGAGATTACTCCGGGAATTACCAGAATTACCCCTCTTGATTTTGTCAGCTATCCCATTACCCACAGCCTGTTGATGGCATGTGTTTGGGGAATTTTGTTAGGCAGTGTGTTTTTGCTCATTCGTAAAAATACCAGAATCGCCGTTGTCATTGGTTTGTGTGTAGTGAGCCATTGGGTGCTTGATTTATTGGTGCATCGGCCTGATTTACCCTTATATCCCGGGCATTCGCCCAAGCTTGGGTTTGGTATTTGGAATTCCCTGGCAGGAACTATTCTGGTTGAAGGGATAATTTTTCTGGCAGGCATCATCCTTTACTTGCGAACTACTGTGGCCAATAATAATATAGGGAAATATGCTTTATGGGCACTTATCGTTTTTCTGCTTATTATCCAAATTGGTAACCTCTTTGGCCCTCCACCCCCCAATATTGAGGCTATTGCCTGGGCAGGGCAATTGCAGTGGATATTTGTGATTTGGGCGTATTGGGTGGATAGGAACAGAACTGCAAAAACATTTTAATCAAAAAAGTACCAACTTGGTTGAGTTTACTAACAACCAAGTGGTAAATTACGCCCAAATTAATCAATAAAAATCAATACCATGAACCACCCCTGGCATTCGATACATTATGGGAAAGAATCTCCCGAAACTGTTAATGCAATTGTAGAAATTTCTGAACTGAGCCGCGCCAAGTACGAACTGGACAAAGAAACCGGACTTTTGATGCTGGACAGGGTTTTGTACTCTGCGGTGTATTACCCAGCAAATTATGGGTTTATTCCCCAAACCCTGGGCGATGACAAAGACCCGCTGGATATTCTTATCATTTCAAAAGTAGCCATCCAACCTTTATGTTTGGTGAGGGCCAAAGTAATTGGTGTGATGCGGATGATTGACAATGGGGAAGAAGACGATAAAATTATTGCCGTGGCAGCCGATGATATGAGTGTAAACCACATCGGGGACATACACCAATTACCACCCCATTTTACGCTGGAACTCCGTCATTTTTTCGAGGAATACAAACGCCTGGAAAACAAAGCAGTGAATGTTGAAAACTTTCAGGCCAAAACCATTGCCTACGATATTATTGATAAAAGTATTGAGAATTATAACAGGGAGTTTGGGGAGAAGTAATGTTTATTGTTTCCAGTTACGAGTTGCCAGTTTTTATTGTTAACGGGCAACTCGTTTACAACACCAAAAACTGGCTTAAATAATTCCGGCTAAGGAGGATGGATGTTTTGATAGATTCCTCTGAATCTTCAAACGCTTTGTCTTCTACTTCAATACAGACCGGCCCTTTGTATTTGACGGTGGTTAGCGCAGAGAAGAAATCCCGCCAGCGTACATCGCCGAGTCCGGGCAGTTTGGGAGAATGGTATTCCAGTGGATTGGCCAGGATGCCTACCTTGTCCAGCTTGTCTTTGTACACTTTCACATCTTTTAAGTGTATATGATGAAGACGGTTTTTGAAGTCATAAATAGGTTGTACTTCGTCCATTTGCATGAATACCAGGTGTGAAGGGTCGTAATTCAACCCAAAGGCTTCGCTGGGAATAATCTCAAACATGCGCTCCCAAATAGCCGGAGAAAAGGCAAGGTTTTTACCGCCAGGCCACTCATCATTGGTGAAAAACATGGGGCAGTTTTCTATTCCGATTTTTACATTATTTTCTTCTGCTACCTTTACAATGCCCGGCCATACGTCTTTGAATAACTTAAAATTATCGTCAATGTTTTTTGTGTGGTCTCGCCCGATAAACGTATTTATTACAGGTATGCCCAACTTTGCGGCACCTTTTATTACTTTTTTGATGTGTTCAATTTCCTTTTCAGTTTTTTCCTTATCAGCAGCTAACGGATTGGGATAATAGCCCAACCCGGAAATGTAAACGCCTTTTTTGTCCAAATAACCATTGATGTGTTTCACCTGTGAATCATCCAGTTCATCTACGTTCACGTGCGTAACGCCAGCGTACCTTCTTTCGGCCTTGCCCTTGGGCCAGCACATCATTTCTACACAGGAAAATTTATTTTCGGCGGCAAAATCTACCACCTCTTCAAAACTATTATCGGCCAGAATGGCACTTACAAATCCAAGTTGGTGCATGGGTTAAATCAATTTTCAATTAACAATTAGTAATTAACACTTATTCTGATTTTCAGTGATAGTAGAGCGGCTTGCCAAGCCGCCTTACAAAAAACATCAGAATATCATTTATTTTACACCTTTACCCAGGCTTGTTTTTTGTTGCTTTCTATGATTCTTTCACAGAGTACAAGTTCACGCAGGCCATCGGCAAAGGTGGGGTACACATCGGTTTCGTGTTTTCCGGCAGTGATGGCCGCATACACTTCTTTGAACATTTGCTTGGAAGTATCCGGGAAACCTTCATTGTGCCCGCCGGGGAATGAAATCACAGATTGTGCCTCAGGGTAAACCAATGCAGGGTCGCGGATGAGGGTCTCGTTGCGTCCGTCGCGCTTGCCTATCCAAATTTCGTTGGGCGACTCCGAGCACCACGCGATACTTTCATTGGCTCCGGCAATTTCTAAATTGATACGGTTTTTCCTTCCGGCAGATACCTGGCTAACGGTTACCACACCTTTGTTACCATTGCTAAACCGCAGCATCACGGTGGCATAATCTTCCGTATTGATAGGTACATCGGCATAGTCTTCCGGCTTTAGCATTTTTCCCGAATAAGTTTCCACAGGCTTCAGCGGCTTTTTCCGGGTTTTGTGTATGGTAGAAAACTCAGCCATTACTTCGGTAATTTCTAACCCGGTGATGTATTCCAGCAAATCCATCAGGTGCGAACCAATGTCGGCAATGGCTCTTGACTCACCAGACTGGTCGGGCTCCAGGCGCCAGTTGTAATCGGTATTGTGGAAAAGCCAGTCTTGCAGGTAAGTGCCAATCACCGAATAAATTTCACCCAGTTCACCTTTTTCACGCATCAGTTTCATCTGGCGCACCAGCGGATAGTAACGAATGTTAAAATGCACCACATTTACCAATCCGGTTTTTGCTGCCAATTCTACCAACTCTTCAGCTTCTTTGATGGTAATGGCCAGGGGTTTTTCACAAACCACATTTTTGCCGGCTTCCAGGGCAGCTTTTGCCATCTCGAAGTGCAAAAAGTTGGGTGTGCAAATATGTACACACTCTACGCCATCGTGTGCCAAAAGCTCTTCAAAACTTCCGTAGGCCGTTTCAATACCCAATTGAGCAGCTTTTTCTTTGGCCAAATCCAGGTTAATATCACTGAGGGCTACAACTTCAATATTAGGAAGGCGGCGAAGCGCTTCAATGTGGGCGGGGCCGATAAAGCCCAGTCCGGCTACGGCTACTTTTATTTTTTTCATGGTTTGCGATTTAGTTAAGGTTAATAGATTATCAGCCAAAAATAAGGCAGCTTTGTTGCTCCTGCAAATTACTGAGAGATGAAAGAAATTCTAAAGTTACTACAAAAGATATCCAGGTCTTCAACGAGCCACGAGCCATTAGCTACAAGCTACAAGACTTTACTTTAGCTTGCAGCTAATGGCTTATAGTTTCAGTTATTTGTGAGGGTTAGAATATTACTTATTCAGAGGTGAGCTGCCATTGCTTCAGGTAAACTATCAGTGCTTCCATATCCGGACTGGCACCGTTCTGTACGTAAGCTCCGGAAGTAGCCATTCCCAAGACTGCTGAGGCTTCTAAACTCAGCCCCAGCAGTTGGCCGAAACAGAATCCTGCGTTTAAATTATCTCCGCCCCCTGTAGATATGCGTGGTTTTCTTACCAGCTTTCCTGGAACTTCTTGTATGCCTGATTTTGTCACAATTATTGAACAATCCAGTGGATGAACCAGTAAATTGGTAATATGAAAGTGTTCAAAAATAACCTGGCAAATGGCCTTGAGGTTTTCTTCATTTGAGTTTCCTTCTATGGCGTGATACAATTTCCTGGCTTCATTTTCATTCAACCCCAATGTAACTTGTCCATAGGTCGAATACTCATTGATAACCTCCAGGGCGGCAGCAATTTCTTCTTTAGACTTTTTGGAAGGATCAGCCAGATCAAACAGAAAATGTCGGTTTTCTTTGGAAAGTGTGGGCAGTATTTCCGTTAAAATGCCATGCCATATTCCCGTAGCAAAAGGCAAATTGCACCAGTCAACCAACGCAACTATCTGGCTTTGGGCAACATAATTTGTTAATTTTTCTAACCCAATGGTTTTCTTTACAACTTCCCAGTTGAGTGGTTTAAAGGGAGAAACTTCTGAAAGAATCAGTTTGCCATCGTCAAATTCCAGGGCGTTGGTTTCTGCCGGAGGGCCTAAAGAAACCAGGGTGCTGTTATGATGGATTTGCCGAAAAACCGCTTCTGTTTCTGGAAAACCAAAATTGCCAATGCAGTAATTTTTAATCCCCAGGCAGCCCAGCGCATGTGCCATGATGGGCGCATTTCCCCCAAGTTTGGTTTCTTGTGTTACCAACTCTATTTGCGCGCTTTTTCCGGCAGCCTTTCCCGTATGCAGGGAAAAATCAGCTATGGTTGAAAAATACTCATTTTCTTCACCCACCTGAGCTTTTACCACCCTTTGGATTTTATCTACATAGCCATCCAATCCTACAAGCATCTGGAATTGCTTGGTATCAGCCTTTTCAAGCTGCTCAATAATTTCGTTGATGATGGGTTTTATGTCCATGGGTTTGGTTGCGTTTTGTTGTAGAAGGGGCTGACTTTTTATTTAGTATGAAAGTTTGTAGGTAAGTAGGCAGTCTGCTTTGTTGACTGCCACTGCCTACTGCTGCTAATACCCAGGAGTATCATCCGCAGGAACTGGCTCACTGCTTTCCGTTCCGTCGCCAAAGCGTTTTTTGGCATCTTCCAGCATGGCGATGGTGGCGGTGGCCCCTACCCGGGTTACGCCAAATGATTTTACTTTGAGGAGGTCGTCCAAAGTGCGTACGCCCCCGGCAGCTTTTACCTGTACTTCGGGAGCTGAGTGCTTCCGCATCAGTTGGAGGTCGGCATCGGTAGCGCCCTGGTACGAATATTTTCCGTCATCTCCTTTTACGAAACCGTACCCTGTAGAAGTTTTTACAAAATCTGCTTTCACCTTACTACAAATTTCGCAAAGCTTGATTTTGTATTTGTCGTCGGTTAAGTAATCATTTTCAAAAATCACCTTCAAAATAGCATTGTGCTGATGGACGGCCTTATTGACTGCGGCTATTTCTTTTTCTACAAATTCCCAATCTTCGCCCAGTACTTTGCCAATATTTACCACCATGTCAATTTCGGTGGCACCGTCTTCACAGGCTTTGATGGCTTCGGCTACTTTTATTTCAACCGTAGAGTTACCATGCGGAAAACCGATCACCGTGCCTACTTCCACATCAGATCCCTGCAATGCATCTACGGCGAGTTTGATGGCGTATGGCTTGATGCATACTGAAGCTACGTTGTATCGTTTTGCTATTTCGCAGCCTTTCAACAAAGTTTCATCATCCATTGTGGGGTGCAGCAATGAATGGTCTATCATTTTGGCTAATTCTGTTACTTTATCCATTTTGTAGATTTTATAATAATTGATAATTGATTCTTTTTATGAAAACACATTCCCGATAGCATACTTTTTAGTATTGCAATAAAGAGAGCTATACAAAAAGAAATCGGGCCTGTTGGTTTTGTACTTGCGGTAAATATGCAGTACAGGGGCGTTTTTCGGCAATTGTAAGTGGGCAGCCACCCTGGAATCTGGCAAAATTGCCCGTATGTCTTGTGCCACGCTGGTTACCTCAATATTATAATCATATTGCAGGGTTTTGAAAAGTGAGTTTTCTACCAATGGAAGGTGTAATAACACAGGGGTAAGCACATTGGGTATGTACGTTTGCTCCAGCATCACCGGGTCATCATCTACTCTGCGCAGACGTTCCATACAAATGCTCCCGGCTTCTTTTTCTTTGTCTGAAAGCGGATAAAAAAAATCATCGGCCCACTCACCAGTAAAAAAAGGCTTGATGATTTCGGTACGTACGGCATGTTCTGTGGCTCCTACCACTTCAGAAAATCCATGAAATGACAACAGCCCCAGGGTTTCACGCTGCGAACGCACAATACTTCCTTTTCCTTGCTGTTTTTTAATGAACCCTTCCTTTACCAGCTCTTCCAATGCCTGCCTTACGGTAGCGCGAGTTATTTTGTGCGCCTCACTGAGTTCATTTTCTGAAGGAAGCAGGTCGCCTTCCTGGAATATGCCTGCAAGAATTTGCTTTTTGAGCAGGTGTTGAAGTTTGCGGTATTGCGGCTGCTTCATTAAACAAGATTAAATAATATTATTATACAGCAAATTTAAAAAAAAATCCCAACTTGTATATACAAGTTGGGTAAACTATTTTCTGAATCTCAAAAGAATCGATATTCAGTTGACAATCTTACTCAGGGTTATAAAAAAGCTCGAAAAAAGAGAATTAACTTTTCTAAATCCCTTTGATTTATTTGTTGATTTTACTTGTAAACCTAAAACTGCTTAACTTTCTTGAGTCTGTTACAATCCAAATAGCAAGGGATGCAAGAAGAAGGGGAAGGGCTATGTTAAAAAATAAGATTTCTAGTATTATGGTAATGTCAATCATGGTTTATATGTATAGTTGGTATGTTAATCTGAATATATATCTACATGCTGCTTTTCTTTTTTAGCTCAGTAGCTTATCTGCTCCAATAGAGGCATTTCTGCGTACAACTAATTTGGTGAGCCCTAAAATTACTCCGGTGGAGACCGTCCAGATAATAGCATCCTTCCAGGTTACTCCAAAATCATCAGGGTTTTTGGGAGGGGTTTGCTTGGTGGTAGCTTGCCATGTTTTTTCCAATACTTTTCGGGCTGCCAAAGCGGCAAGCACAGTCAATCCCTTCACTAAAATACCTTTGACTTCTGTTTTTGAGTTTTCCATTTGTTGATTATGATATGAGTGTTAATAATAAGACATGTATGTGTTTAAGAATTCAAAAAACATGCATTCGTTAAAAATATACCTGATACTACCAGAAAGGGTGGGGGAGGCGAAAAGGTAAAGGAAATTTTCTACACTACTGTGGAAAAGAATCCTCATAACTATTTGCCTGCAACTTTCTTTTGGGATTGAACTAAGTCACAGGGTTTTGTATAAGTTTCTGTAAATCAATTGATTATAATCTTATAAGAATGATGGAAAGCATATTGGCATCAGATTCTCTTAGTATACCATTGTAAATATAATTTTAGAATAAACTTAAAGATCAACTTACGATGAGGTTAATTACAGGAATAGTTTTAGGAGCATTGACAGGAATTGCAGCCGGCGTGCTGATGGCACCTGATAATGGAAAGAAAACCCGCAATCGTCTTAAAAAAGATACGAAAAGAATGAAGAAGGATTTTGAAAAATCTTTGCAGCATAACCTGAATGATTTTAAAAAAAACTTCAACGAAACACTCGATAGGGTAGCTGTTTCCAGCAAAAACTCTATTGACAAAGTGAAAGACACAGTAAAATCATAGTTCAGGTTAAGATAATTTTTAAGAAAGTACACAATCAACCTTAAAACCAATACAGTTATGAAAACGAAATATAGAAGAGGAATAATAGCCATTTGTAGTATGTGCCTGAGTGTATTTTTATTCGCTCAGTGTAACACGCAAACAAACAGAGAAGATGTAGCAGACGAAACGGAAGAAGCCGTTGAAACAACTGCCGACTACATTGATCAAGAAAAGGAAGCTCTTTCTGAAAAGATTGAAAGTAAGATAGATGATCTTGAAGACAGGATGGAAGCTATTGACAATGAAGAAGTTGATGCTGAAATTGAAGAGAAAGTAGAAAATCTAAAGAATGAGCTTGCTAAAGTTAAAGAAGCAACCCAGGAAAACTGGGAAGAAGTGAAAGCTGAAACCAATAAAGCTTTTGAAAACATTGAAAGTGATATTGAAGAAATGATGAGCGATAATAGCTAATCAACTCTTTATCATAACAACTTTTTTGAAGTGTGCATCAATTAGAGTATGCCCATCCATTTGGATGGGTTTACTTATTTATAGGCAACAAATTGGCTTTTCTGTATCTTTTTGCTATTTATGAAAAAAACTTCCGTTCAAATGTCAGGCAATAATCGTTTCTTGTTTGTTGTCAATCCCATCTCAGGTGGTAGAAATAAAAATGATTTCATTGAGTTAATCAATACCGTTTGTAGTAATGATAAAGTTCAATACAAAGTTTACGAAACCTGTGGTGATAACGATACATCCAGAATAATTGAGCATATCAAATCTTACGCCCCGGATGTAGTGGTAGCCGCCGGTGGGGATGGAACTTGCAATTTGGTAGCCCAATGTTTGCGAGAGAGTGAATCTCCGGCCAAATTTGGCATCATACCCCTTGGCTCAGCCAATGGGCTGGCCAAAGAGTTGGGGATTTCTGAAGTTCCTGAAGAGGCGATACAAATTTTGTTTAAGGGTGGTGAAAAGCCTTTGGATGCTTTGCAGATTAACGAAGAATATTTGTGCCTGCACCTGAGTGATTTGGGGCTCAACGCCCGGCTTATAGAAGAGTTTGAAAAAAATGAGAGCGACAGCCGGGGCATGCTTGGCTATTTTAAACAGTTATTGCATGAATTAGTCAACCTGGAACCTAAAACATTTCACATCCGCACTGCCGAAAAGCAATTTACGGTAAAAGGACACATGATTGCCATTGCCAATGCCACCAAATATGGAACGGGTGCTATCCTCAACCCACGGGGGGATATTGGGGATGGAAAATTTGAGATATGCATCGTCAGGGAGTTTCCGGCGGTGGCCATTGTACCCCTTACGATCAAATTTTTTAATGGCAATATTGAAGAATCTGAATTTGTAGAAATTTTTAGCTGCCAGGAAGTAGAAATTAGTAATGACGACAAAGTTACCTTACAGGTTGACGGTGAAATCGTAGGCAACCCTTCCCGCGTCACCGCCAAAATTTATCCGGCTGCTTTTCGTGTGCTGGTGCCTGTCGAATAATATTGAGGATGGGGCTTCTTGAGTTAGAATCTATACGAGATGGATAACTGTGCCGAATTATTTGAAATGCCATAGCTAAAACCCGAAATATCTTCATGGGTTTCTTCCTGTCCATTGCCGAGAACGGTAGTTTCTTTTCCGAAAGTATAGGTGAAGTGAGGCAATACCTCAGCCCCAATTACAATCTTATCTTTGATTACATAGTTTAGCCCGAGCACCAGATTGAAACCTGGCCGATAGTAGGTTCGCTTGTAAACGAAACGGAGATATCATCAGAGTCTGAATTGTTCTCACGATCATTCTTGGAATGGTTTATTCCAAAGGCTAGGTCTGCTCCATACCTTATTTCTAAATGTTCTACAATCTCCTTTCTCAATTCTTGTCCAAATTGAACGTTAAATCCAATATTCTTATGGATTAATTCTTCATCTCCCGAAATCTCTTTTAACTTGTTACCAGAAAGCAAAACGGTATTTATCCTCCACATAGAAGCTTTGGTTCCAGTTTTATAAGTAATCCCAAAATTATCGAGGTTACTAAAAGCAAGCCCGATTTCTTGCTGGGCGTTTTTTAACTGGGCCATGCCCGGCAGAGTTATACCTAATAGCAGAAATATCAATAAATACCGATTCATATGTGATTTTGTAGTTTAAAATGGATGCAACATGAAAAAAATAAGGGTAAAATGCTCAGATGAATGAATTAATTCATTGCGTGAAACATCTTAAAATATTCCTGCAATATATCTCTTCATGTTGAGTAACACAAAATCAATTGATTTTTTACTTATAAGTATATCATAAAACTTATTACTTAATTTATTTGAAAGCAGCATTGATTGCGTTTCCTGCTTCGTTTTCATTCGAATAACTTAATCCTAATAGAGACGCAACGGTTTTAGCTACCTGATTTTGGTATAGCTGCCCTTCAGTTTTAACTTCTCCCAGAGCTTCTGTATCCGGCCCCATTACGGCAATCCAGATCGCACCGGCTCCTTCAATGTCAATGCCATGGCTCCGCCATTCATCACTGCTTCCTCTTCCGTGGTCTGTGGTGATGACGAAGGTAGTCTTGTTGCGGTATTGCTTTTGAGACTGCGCCCAATTCCACAATTCTTTGATAAACTGATCAGTACGGCGGGCTGCGTGTAAATAGGCATCATACTCCCCGTCATGGGCAAAATCATCGGTTTCTCCGTAGGCAATATACAACAGCCGGGGGCGGTGCTTTTGCAAATGTTCCAGCGCATAATGATGGGTGAAGGCATCCAGGCGTACGGTAGACCAGGGGCTGGGTACCTGGGGTTGCAACTCATTCAGGAATTTTTCTTTGTCGGTGAGTTTACGACCCTTAGCGATTTCAAAACCTGCATTTACGGGTACACCACTCCGTTCTTCGTTAATAATGTAAGGGAATACGTCCCAGGAGCCAAAAGCGGCAACCTTGCCGGAAAACCCGGGTTGTTGGTTGACAAATTCCAGCACAGTGGTATTCGGGTTGGGTATTTTATCGTTGCTATGGATGCGTTCGTCGTCGGCAAAGCCAGTCAAGATTTCGTTATAGCCCGGATAGGAAAACCACTGGCGGTTGGTGATGTCTACTTTGTTATCGAATGCACGGTTGCCATACAGTTGCCCTTCTTTGGCGATGGTATTCCAAAAGAAAGGCATCAGTTTTTCCCGGCGGGTATGTGGGTCATCAGCCCAAAAAGTATCTTTAAGTTTATCTGTATCGTGCACGTAATCTTCATGCTCTATTAAATCAGGGTCGGCTCCGGTGTATAGCTCTTCCCATCGTAATCCGTCCAGGGTGATGAGAATGACATTTTCCGTTTCAAGGTTATTTTGTGCAAAAACAACAATAGAAAGCAGTATGAAGAGGCACGATAAACTCAGTTTTTTCATGATTTTGTAAGATTAGTAAGCAGTGTTTGATGAATGTTGCCGAAAGGTAGACGTAAACAGAAAAACCTTCAACAATTTGTTTAAATTTAAACATAATTTATCCTGACAGGAAGGTAGTTATTTTACTGTACTTTTTATCTTTACCCATACTAAACCAACTAAAGCCTATGCACCTACACTACTTGCTTTCATTTTGTACCCTGCTGTTTATCAGTTGTGCTGCTCCAAAAGAATCCCCACAAACCACAGCCAAACAGTGGTACAAGGGCAATTTGCATACCCACTCTTACTGGAGCGATGGAGATGATTTCCCGGAAATGATTATGGATTGGTACAAATCGCACGGGTATGATTTTGCAGTACTCTCAGACCACAACATACTGGCGCAGGGAGAAAAATGGAAGCTCATCCCCAAAGATCAGATGTACCAGGAAGGATTTGAAAGGTATTTGGAGAAATACGGTGAAGATTGGGTAACCTACCGGGAAGATTCGGGGCGCACCGAAGTGAAACTGAAAACCCTGGAAGAATACCGCCCTTTGTTTGAAGAAGAAGGGGAGTTTCTCATCATTCAGTCAGAAGAGATCAGCGATAGTTATGAAGACAAGCCCATCCACATGAATGCTACCAACATACAGGAGCTGATAGAGCCACAGGGAGGCACCTCAGTTGCTGATGTAATGCAACGCAATCTCGATAAAGTAGCCGAACAAAGGGAAGCTACGGGCGTACCCATGTTTCTGCACCTTAACCATCCTAATTTTATTTGGGCCATTACCCCGGAAGACATCATGCAGCTCTCGGGCGAGCGTTTTTTTGAAGTGTACAATGGCCATCCTATGGTACACAATTACGGTGACTCCCTCCGCCCCGGCATGGAAGCTTTGTGGGATCAGGTACAAACTGCCTATATCCAAGATGGTAAGCCATTGTTGTACGGACTGGCCGTAGACGATGCACACAACTATCATATTTTCAATGAACAAAACAGCAACCCTGGACGGGGATGGGTGATGGTGCGGGCTGCCGAGCTGACTCCCGCAGCCCTGATAGAGGCTATGGAGATGGGGGAGTTTTATGCATCTACAGGCGTAACGCTGGAAGACGTACAATTTGACGGGAATACTTTAAGCGTTAGTGTAGCTCCGGAAGAAGGAGTTACCTACACAATTCAGTTTTTCGGCACAAAAAAATCAACTCCGGAAGAGCCAGGAGTTTTGCTGGCAGAAGCAAGCGGAAGCACTGCACAATATACTTTGCAAGATGATGATCTGTATGTCCGTGCCAAAATTGTTTCGTCAAAACCCAAGGAAAACCCGTATAAACCCGGCGATATGGAAGTAGCCTGGACGCAACCGGTGGTAGGGGATTAAGGGGCGGGTTAACCACCTTTTTTTTCATCAGGACCTTTCAGGGGATGCTTATACCCAGGATATTTTTTCTCCTTTTCGTTCATGGCTTGCACTTCTTTGTATCCGGCTTCAGGACTAGTGGTGTTTATTTTTCCGAAATACATTTTGTCTTCGTGCCAATAGGACAAGCACCATTGGATGGTTTCATCAAAAATGACAATATCGTCTGCAAAAAAGAGGTTATCACAAAGCTTTATTACCATTTTCCACGTCATGGTCAGCGGATGGCTACCGAAGTTGGGCAATACATATACCCAATTTGAAAAGGGAAGTCCGCGTTGGTATAGCCACTTCTTCAAAGTGGCTTTATCATTGGTCACATTTACTTTTTCAATGTGCTTGAAGTTCTTCTTATCAAAAGGCTCCCAGAAGGGACCGGTATGAAACCCGGAAGCACTGAAAAATTTGTAAAGAAATTCAGCTGCAGACTTATCCAAAAAGATGATTTGGTCTTTAAATTCATCCGAGAGGGCATCAAAATCCTCGGCTGCCCCCAGGGACGACCAACCTTCCGGTCTGTCAATAGCATGTGTTTTGATATTAGTAAAGTCGATCATCAGTTCTTCATGTTATAGGGAATGTGGATTCCTCTGTCCGGTTTCGTACTAGTCTTGCAGGCCTTGCAAGTAATATCCCCATTTGAAATTAAAAATGCCAAAATCCTCATCACTAATTTTAAGGGCATATTCCTGTGTAAACATTAAACTTTTTCCCTACACTTGGTTTTTGTATATTTATCCTGGAGCAGAATTGTCAAGGTCAAAATGGCTCATCATTTTCTTTTGCCTGTGTCTGTTATTTCTCATTCGTCACATTAACCCAAAACTGAAACTATGACACTTCCCTTAATTATTAGTTTGGTGGTCATCATATTCCTGCTCTCAGGAATACGTGTCATTTTTGAATACAAAAGAGCCTTAAAGTTTAGGTTTGGCAAGTATATCAGGACTTTGCAACCCGGCCTTCGTTGGATCATTCCTTTGATAGAAACCATTCAGGTTGTGGACATCCGGGTGATTACCATCAACATTGACTCTCAGGAGGTGATGACAGAAGATAACGTGCCCTGTAGCATAGACGGAGTGGTATTTTTTAAGGTCGAAAACCCCGAAAAGGCGGTGTTGGAAGTGGAGGAATTTAAGTTTGCCATCATGCAATTGTCCCAGGCTGCCTTGCGGGATGTATGTGGCAAGGTGGAACTGGACACCATATTGTCAAAGCGGGAAGAGATGGGCAAGAACATCAAATCTATTGTGGAATTGGAAACGAAGGAATGGGGCATTGTGATCATCGGGATGAAAATTAAAGACATAAAATTGCCGGATAACATGCGCCGCATGATGGCCAACCAGGCGGAAGCCGAACGCTCCAGAAGGGCGCGCATCATCCTTGCCCAGGCCGAAGAGCAGGCGGCTGGAAAACTACTGGAAGCCGGCAAAATCATAGACCAATCCCCATCTGCCATTAAGCTGCGGCTTTACCAAACCCTGGCCAATATTGCTGCTGAAAAGAATTCAACCATCCTATTCCCCTTCCCGGAAGAGGTATTGCCAAGAGGGCCAAAGCAGGAAGGGTAATGGGCATAGAACGGACGAACTGCACTGAGGGATGTTATTGTAATTTATCAGTATGCAGCCGCATTGAGGTTTTTTTACCTTACTTACGGGTGTTGTAAATGGAAAGCCCCGCTAACAAGGTTGTAGTTTAAATAAAAAATATTTAGTTTGTGTGCCGGACTGTATATGTCCCATACCCTTCGGCCTGAATTATTTTTTTTCTACTGGTTTTTTATTCTGTTCTCACCATAACGCCCAGCTTTTATGATGTCATACCCCCATTGGAAAGCCCAGACAAGCAAATCTGGGAGTACCCGAAGTAGAAAACTCAAAGCCATAGACAGTGCTTTAGCAAACTATCACCGATCTGGCAAAAGTGCAGCATCTTTGGCTCGGCTCATGGCTGCTGTTGACAATTGGAAGCAGAGCAAAGGGGGAGGCAATCAATGGAAAAGCAATAAACGTAACAAAAAAATTGAGTCTACATCTGGCAAAGGTACGATTGAGACTTTGTTTGATGAAGTAGACCAGGCTTACCAGGAGGCACACCAACCCTCTTCTCGAAGCAGTCGCTCATCTTCTGAGAGCCACTATCAACCATTATCTGCTGTAAAACGTACCGAAAAGAGCCATTATCAACCTCTACCCTCTAGGCCTGTTGCTGAAGAGAGTAACTATCAGCCTTTACCAAATATTAGTCCACCCCCAATACCCCCACGTCCATTGATGAACCTTGCCAAAATTATAAATGAGAAAGGAGTGGATGGAAAATTCTATAAAGTCGCTTGTCAAACTGAAGCACTTTCCTGTGGGCCGGCCTGTATCCGTATCATAATACAACTTGTTCAAGGCAAGGAAGTCGGGGAAGATTATCTGCGCAGTTTGGTTGAGACTTTAGAAGAAGGAGGCGGTGTTGGTTCTGAAAGTCCAAGAGGTGTGATTCAATCCAAAGGAAACCATAATTGGGCCTTAAGTGGGGTAGGTACCTGGTGTGCTTATATTCCCAGGCTGATTGCCCAAATCAGACCATCCATTAATTGTACTGTAAAAAATCACAGCAGTGCCCTGCTTCAAAGTACTAATAGAAATCCCTCGATTGGTTTTATTTCATGGCATGGTTCCGGAGCAAAACATTTCGTAGTAGTTGCTGGGAAAAGCACAGATGGTACCCGCATGGTGGTACTTGACCCGTATTATGGTGTGCAGTCGGCACCCATTGAAGGTGGTACTTTAGGCACTTACCAACCCACTGAGAAGGGCAGGGGAGTCAGTATTAGTGCGAGCGCCAGCGCCAGTGCTGTGCAAAGTGCCAGCTGGATTGATTGGGTATGTAGTATTGAATAATTGATTGTTATCTTCTTGATTATTCATTCACCACCAACTGAATATCCTCAAAAGTCACCTTTCCTTCCGTGCCCTTCATCAGGCGGAGGAATAATACGATAAAGGTTGTGTTTCTTTGATAGCAGGGGATGTTGAGTTCCTACACATAATTTTCCAGCTTGCCAGCAATCGGATTTTCAGTAGTGGTCACGTATAAATATTCTTCGCTCTGTGCACCTTCTTTTCCTACCGGTGCATTGAAGGCACGGATAGAAATAGCCGCTCCTGTTCCGGTAAGCTGCTCTGAATTCATGGTTACTTTTAGGGTAACTTCGGCACAATCCGGAATATTGGGGTGGTCAATCCGTCTCCACCACCTGCCACTTTCGTCTGTGGTAGTGCCCGGGGCTAATTGTATGGAAATAGTTTCTCCATCGGGGTCACCTGCCGAACTTCTTGCCCCTAAATAACTTCCGTCCTGAGAATCAAAGACCCAGGAGTCGTCATCAGCCGTGTATTCAAAAAATACAGAATCGTTGGCCCAGCCACGTTGATAATCTATGCACTGGTCTTCAGCCGCTATCTTGTCAATAAGTTCTGAAATGTAATAGGCCCGCTTTTCTTCTTCCGTTTCGGAGTATATTGTATAGGGATTTGTAATAGTCATCATGGAAAGGGGCGAACCATCGCAAAGCCAGCTATTTTCATGGAATCTGTTAAAAAAAGCATGCCCTATTTCATGAAAGAATAAATTTTCTCGTTCAATATCGCTAAGTTGTTCCCACCTACACTGGGAAGACAATGATATTTCTATTCTTCTTAGTCCATTACCGTCATAGTTTGAATATCCGTAACCGCAAAAAGTATCGTCTCCCATTTTAATTTCATCCACATAGACCGCTTCAATACCGGATAAATCAAAATCATATCCCAGCAACCGGGCTTCTTCTTCAAAGCGTTCCAGGTATGAATTAAGGTCAGGCTGGGATGGCCCCTCATTATCATCCTGACAAGCCATGAAAAACAGGCTTAACATGGCAAAGAGAAATGCTGCTTTACTGCTGGGGATGCTCCAGCATTTGGGGGGAAGGTTCTGTGAAATAAATTCCAATACCCTATTCATAAATTGTATTCTGGTTTTTTTGGAAAAATTAATTTCAATGTACGTATTTTTGGATACTGTGCAAAAAATACTACGTATATTAAACCAAGCTGTAC
Organism: Cyclobacteriaceae bacterium; assembly: GCA_965230065.1. Taxonomy (GTDB): domain Bacteria; phylum Bacteroidota; class Bacteroidia; order Cytophagales; family Cyclobacteriaceae. Next base: position 5,107,410 of record OZ245942.1, read on the forward strand.
TATTAGGGCAGATAGCTGTTCATTGCTTATTGGTATAATTAAAGATTTGTGGTCAGTACCTTCAAGATGGTCCTGAAATCAAATAGATTGTTTACCGGTTTTTGCATGTGCATTACTTGTAAAAAGCGGCGCATGATTTGGGGATCCTTTTCTGACAAACGGTGGATACGATAGGTGTACCAGTTGATGAGTGTGGCGGCAGCAGCTTTGTCGCCTACGGTTTCCGGATGCCGGAAATCTTCACTGGCAACTGCCTGCCAGCAAGGCTCCACGGCTTTGCTGATCTCTTTTCGCAATCTTTTAAGGGATTGGGTCCTTTTTTTCTCATTCATACCCTCGCATTGCTGTAAACCTTTTTCCAGGGCGGCTGCCTGTACGGCCGCGGAAGTCATGCCCTGTCCGTAAATGGGATTAAAACTACACACGCTGTCACCTAAGGCAAGCAAGCGATTGGGAAAGCGACGCATTTTCTCAAAATGTCGGCGCAGCGTAAAGGGAAACTTAAACATGGTGATTTTGGAAAGAGGGGTAAAGGAGGAGATGGTAGCCTGTACTTCCTGTTTTTCAAGACTTCTGGCAAATTCCATCCATCCCTTTTCTTCAGTAGGCGGATGCTCACCGTGGTAACCAAACAGGGTTACCATCCATTGTTTGTTCTCGATGCGGAACATCACAGCCGAACGCTTGATAGGGTGGGGGGAAACATGGGCAAGTACCTTAAAATCTGGTGGATGCACAGGCTCCTTCATGATGCGTGTAGCATAAGCAACATCTACCTGGATTTGAGAAATAGGCACTTTCCCATACCCCAATGCTTGCAGCCAGGCAGACAGCCTGGACCCTCTTCCTGAGCAATCTACCACCAAATCAGTTGCCAAAAATTCAGGCAAAGCTGTGGGAGCCGTTTTGTTTGATAAGTTTACTCCTTCAATGTTATCATTATGTTCAGATGTCGTCAAATTTACAACCGCATACCCCGACCAAATGTGAACATTGGGAAGGCGCAATAAGTGGGTGCGTACCCGCCATTCCAGCAAAGGGCGACTCATGAGATAGCTTCTTACACCACTTTTATTTCTGCATTTCCATACGCCATGATGATACCAGCGGGTGTCTTCTCCCCAGTCTACAGATACGCCCCCATGTGCTAAAAGGTCTTGAAAAAGTTCAGGAAACCATCTGTCCATCAACGTATCTCCTTTAGCTAGCAGGTTATGTACGTGGTGCCCCTGGGGTACACCTTTCCTTGGGATGGCACCTTCCGGGAGGATATCTTTTTCGATGATAATTACTTCTTGAAAATAATCAGCCAGTACCCTGGCGGCTAGTAACCCAGCCATGCTGGCTCCAATTACCAGGGCACGTTTGTCCGTAATAGTAGCGTGCGCATGCATAGTGAAAGCGGTGTATTTACTAACTTACAAGCATAATGTTAGAAAGTATTAGTGCAAACGCCTTAGTAACCACTCCATCCCTTCTGTACCACTACGGGCCATGTATGTTCTTGAGACTCCCCTGGTTGTTGGACGATCACTATCATTATGCGAAGTGGAATTTTGCAGGCTGAGTATTGCCCTGCCTTTGTTTTTTATAGCAATTATTACCTGGAACCCCATGGCATGTGCTTTATCAACCAAGTGCTTGAGAAGGGGCGCATTTCCAACGAGTTTACCCATGGTCATAGAGGAAACCATTCCCTTTAAGGTTCCGATTTCATCGCCTGATATTTTTTTGTATTCAGACTTATTTGCAATGGATGTTTTGCTAACAATACTCACTTTGGAAGCTGAATTTTTTATCTCATAGGTGCCGGTGGGATAAGTTATGGGTACAGGTTGTGCTGGGGTAGGTGTTTTGCATACATCCGGAAAACCTATGTCTACGCCCATCATTTGTGTGTTGGCGAACATATTGTGTGCAGATTAAACCGTGAGAAATATACAGCGTGCAGCCAATGAATATCATTGAAATACACTCTGTATATTAAAGATGCACAAAAAAAGGATGAATAGCAATCAGTTTTCCTTTGTTTCGTCCGTTCCAATTCTCACTGAGATATGCAGTGGAGGTGGTAATACAAAGGCAATAACAAGCCTTTTATTGATGGGTGGCCAGTAACTCCAATCGTTTAATAGATTGTACCATAGCCCGCACCGTGTGGTAGTTTACTTTCCATGAATGACTCATATGTGTCCAAACGGGTTCGCCTTCCCGGGTAAGTAGTGGCCACCATTCACCTACCTGGTGGTGGATCATTTTGTCAAATACAAAGCGGTGTACATTTTCATACACAGGCCAGTATTTTTCACTGCCAAAAAGCAGGCAGGCATCCAGCATGCCAATGAGTACTTCGGCTTGTTGCCAAAATTCTTTTTCCTGGTCATATACCCCTCCGGCATGGGAGCCTTCCACATACACCCCTCCGTACTCCCAGTCGATACCGTGTGCCAGGGCGTGGTCAAACTGCATGCGCATGATTTCTTCATAGGGTTGGGTATCCATTTTCAATACGTTGAGCGCATGATGAAACAACCAGGCAAACTCTACATTGTGCCCGTAGCTGGTATTGTCATCAGCCTGGGCTTTTTCGCCGCTGTCAGTGAAGCGGTCCCATCCCCACACAATGTCGAACTTAATTTGCGGGGCTTCCTCCCATTTGGGTGTAAACTGCGGGATACCCGTTTTGTATTTGGGATGCAGCACTCTGTTCAGTAACAAATCGATAATTTCCAGCAGCTTACGGCGGTGAATTTCTTTGCCACTGCATTCGTAGAGGTTGGTAAATGCTTCCATCAGGTGCATGTGGGCATCCAGGGTTTTGCGGTCGCCCCCGCCTGCACCTGGCCCAGCAAGTTGCCACTGGCGGTCAAACATTTCAAAATACCCCCCATACATGGTATCAGCGCAGTATTTCTGAATCAGGTCAAAGGTTTTTTCTGCATATTCCAGCCCTACCGGGTCGCCGGTAGCCAGGGTATATTCGCTCAGGCTATAAATGGCAAAGCTGTGGCCGTAAATAATTTTCTGGTCAATGTTTACATTGCCTTTCCGGTCCATCAGCCAGTAGAATCCGCCGTTTTCCTTGTCCCACATTTTATTGATGAGGAAATCAATCCCATGCTCGGCGTAAGCTTTGGTTTTTTCAGGCAAATACCCGGCCCGGTATGCCGATGAAAAGGTGTAAACCGTACGGGATTGGGAGATGAGCGATTTTTCATCTTCTCCGCTATCGTTGCCGTCTTTATCAAATAAAGTAATGAAACCGCCATGATGGTCATCTTTGCAGCGGTCCAGCCAGAAGGGGAGCAATTCCTGGGTGAGGTGTTGCTCGGCTTCCTGTTTTAGTTGTTGTAGTTTTTCGGGATTTATCATGCCCGCCAATATCGGAAATAAAATGGAATTTTTGCAAGCTTTTGCCCCATACATTGCTTGGATTTTACCCGCACCGAGCTGTGTCTGCACTGACCTCAGTTATACACAGGCCAGGTCAGCATCAGTAAAACCCTCAAATCCCATCCACACCAGGCAAGAAGGAGTAGGTTTCACCATAATGCAGCATTTGTTTGGTGAAATCTTTGGGGTATTTCACCTCTATATCTTTGATGGAATCCCCTTCCATCACCGGAACCAGCTCAGGATTGATGAACCCGGCATACGGGGCTATGTTGAGTTTTTCTGCCCTTTTAATTACCTCAGCATGCAGGTCAGGATCTACTTTCACTCCGTATTTTTCTACCAGTTCCTTACCAGCTTCAAAGTCGCCTTCCGATTTGATGCGTTGTATTTCCCGCAATTGCTCACCAAAAATTTCCCGCAGCTTTTCATAATCATTGATAACAAAATAGGTTTTATCATCTTCTACAACTTTCTCAATTACATTGTCTTCCTGTCCGGTTTCGTAAGCCCAGGCTGCAATCGTCTGCCGGTTACGCATGTGGTCTTGTTCAATTTCTTCCCCGGGATTGAGGCGGCGCAATTGCAACATCAATCCATTGCGGATGTAGCTGTCGTATGCGGCCATGCCCACGGCCAGGGTGTCCATCAGCTCGAGTTCAATTAATTTTGGATCCATCAAATAATAGAGTGCTACCAAATCGGCCCGGGCTTCTTCCAGGGTAGAGCGATAATTTTTTAAGGTTTCAGAAGGTGTGCCCACACCGGGGTTAATCTTACCGGAAGCATGGCCTACCACTTCATGCAGGGCTGTATGCAGGTTGCTTGCCAGGCCACCATGCTTTTTGGAGCGTTCCATTTGCACCTCATTATAGGCAAACTCTTCCAGGAACCCTTCACCGGAAGCCTGTTCGTAAGCATGTTCAATATTGCCCAGGCTCACTGATTTTGATCCATATTCAGCCCTGATCCAGTTGGCATTGGGGAGGTTTACGCCAATGGGGGTAGAGGGGGAGGCATCGCCCGCTTCCCCGGCCACGTTTACTACTTTGTACGTTACGCCCACCACGTTTTCTTTCTTGTGTTCATCCATAATCGGGGATTCGTCTTCAAACCATTGCGCGTTCTCACTCAATGTTTGCATACGGTCTGAGGCTTCAAAATCGCGGATCTCCACAATATTTTCGTAGCTGCCTTTGATGCCGAGGGGGTCGTTGTACACTTCTATAAAACCGTTGATGTAGTCAATATCCCCTTCGGTGGCCTGTACCCAGGCAATATTGTATTGATCCCAAATTTCAAGATCCCCCGTTTTATAATATTCTATTAAAAGGCGAAGAGCATCGGCTTGTGCTTCATTTTCGGTTACCTCTACGGCTTTTTCAAGCCATAAGATAACCTGCTCAATGGCCGGGCTGTAGAGGCCACCTACTTTCCAGACTTCTTCTTTCAAATTCCCAGAGGCATCTTTTACGACCCTTGTATTGAGGCCGTAGGAAATTGGACGGGGGTTATCAGGATCAGCCATTTCCTTATAAAATGCTTCTACTTCTTCCTGTGTTACATCCGGTCCGTAAAAGTTGGTGGCTGAGGTTTGCAATAAGTCGGCATTGGCAGCTTTGTTTACTTTTTTGGCGTCTATTTCTGGGTCAAACATTGCAGTAATGATCTCATCAGGAAGTTCCGTATTGGTCTCGCTTAAAAGCTGGGCAAAATAATCCTGTGAAAACCCGGGAGTAAATTTTAAATTGGAATAATGATGATGGATGCCATTGCTGAACCACACCCGTTTGGCATAGGTCATGAATTGCTCCCAGGTTTCTGTATTTTTATCACCCTGATAGTTTCTTACAATATTTTCCAGTGCCTGCCGAATATCCAGATTGTAGCGGTAGTTCTGGTCATAAATAATATCCCTGCCAGAAAGACCGGCACGTGCCAGGAAATATACCAGCTTTTTCTGTTGTAATGATAGTTTTTCAAAACCTGGTATTTGGTACCGGAGAATGCGCAGGTCAGCAAATTGCTCGGTTTGCCACTGAAAATCCTCCTGTTGGGTAGTTTCCTGTTGGGCAACCTCCTGTTCTGGTTTGTCGCATGCAAACAGCAAAAAAAGACTTGCAAAAAATACTAAATAGAAGGGCTTTTTCATGATTAACAGTAGTTAAAATAAATGTGATGAAGTGTACCTTAAAAATAGAAAAAGGGTTGCAAAATTTGCAGTATCGCTTATAGTTTTAATTCATCAATAATTTCAGGAGCTTGCTGGGGCTTCACTTTGGTCATCCAGTTTTCTTTGGCAATTACGACGGGCGCTTCTTTGCAGCGGCCGGTACATTTGGTTTTGAAAACCTTTACCTTGCCCCGGAGTCCTTCCGCTTTTAACGTATTTGAAATAGCTTTTTGTACTTCTTTGCTACCATGTTTTTTGCAGTCGCTGCCCCCGCAAACGAACACAAAACGGCAATATGAATCATATTTTCCCATGTTTTTCTAACACGATAAAGCAGGATTTTGGTTCAGTTTCAATATTATATTGCCCAGTAAATAACTATAAATCAGGAGATACTGTTTCTTCTTCTTTGATTTTTTCTAAAAATGCTGCCATTTCTTTTACAACTTCCGGGTTTTCACTGGCTACATTTTGTTGTTCGGCCCTGTCAGCAGAAAGATTGTATAGCTGGGGCTCAGGGGCATTGCCCAGTTCAATATCGGTATTTTTGTTATAGGTTGCAGCATTGCTGGGCTCAATGTATTTCCACTTGTCTTTGATGAGCGAAAGCGTGCCCGAAGCGGCATGTTCTATCAAAAATTCCCGGTTTTGCTTAGCTTTTCCTAACAAGGTAGGGAGGGCATTTTTACTATCCGGTGCCGCACTTTCAGGAACTTCCTGCTGTATAAGGGCAGCAAAAGAAGCCAGAAAATCTACCTGGCTTACCAAAGCATCGGAAGTACCGGGTTGCACCTCGCCAGGCCACTGAATAATTAAAGGTACACGGGTGCCGGCTTCAAAAGCGGAGTATTTTCCACCCCGGAATGGCCCTGAAGGTGTGTGCTCACCCAGTTTTTCTACGGCTTCATCCTGGTAACCATCATCTATTACAGGACCGTTATCGCTGGTAAAGATGAAGATGGTGTTGTTGGTAAGTTGCAGGGCGTCCAGTTTTTTCATGATTTCGCCCACACACCAGTCCAGTTGCAGCATGGCATCACCCCGCGGGCCCATGCCACTTTTGCCAACGAACCGGGCATGCGGAACACGGGGCACATGAATATCGTGGGTAGAGAAATATAAGAAGAATGGCTGCTCCTTGTGTGTTTCAATGAACTGCACTGCTTTGGCTGTAATGGTATCAGCCATATCCTCATCTACCCAGCGGGCGGCTTTTCCCCCGGTCATGTAGCCAATGCGGCTGATGCCGTTCACGATGGTCATGTCGTGTCCGTGGCTGGGGTGCATTTTGAGCAATTCAGGGTTCGCTTTTCCGGTAGGTTCATCACCAATCGGTTCTTTAAAGCTCACCTGAATCGGGTCGTTGGGGTCAAGGCCAACCACATGACGGTTTTCTACATACACAGTAGGTACGCGGTCGCCGGTGGCAGGGATGAGAAATGAGTAATCGAAACCAATATCCAGGGGGGAAGGTTGGATGGCTCCATTCCAATCGGGGCCGCCGTCGGGACCAAGTCCGAGGTGCCATTTCCCAACTACGCCTGTGGTGTAGCCAGCATTTTTCATCAGGTCGGGCATGGTAAAACGATCCGGGTCAATAATCATAGCGGCATCTCCCCGGGCAATACCCGTGCCTTTTTTTCGCCAGGGATATTTTCCGGTGAGCAATCCATAGCGGGAAGGAGTGCAGGAAGCGGAAGTGGTGTGGGCATCGGTAAACCGCAAACCATTTTCGGCCAGTTTGTCAATATTGGGCGTGTTAATTTCAGTTGCCCCATAACTGCTTACATCCCCATAGCCCACATCATCGGTGTAGATGAGGACAATGTTAGGGGGCTGTTGGGTTTCTTCTTCTGTTTCCGAATTGGTTTCGGCAGAAGAACAGGAAAGTAGTAAAATACTAAAAAGTAAATAGCTGAGCGAATAGAAATTCCATTTCATGATTTGCAGGTTATTTTTCGGTTAAAGGTACTGGAAAATTAAAGTTCAATCAATAATTAAAAAGGATAAGCCTTTAAATCAATTCCCCAAATAATGGGCATCAGGTAATAGATACAAAAGAAAAGAATAATAGAAGAAATTAAATTCATCCAAATGCCTTTTCTCACCATATCATTCATGGAAAGAAAACCCGAACTATAAACAATGGCATTGGGCGGTGTAGCCACGGGCAACATAAACGCACAGGAGGCGGCAATGCAAGCCCCCACCATCAGTCCAAAAGGGTGTACGTTCATCGATTGTGATAATGCGCCTAAAATGGGAAGTACGACGGAGGCGGTTGCCACATTGGAGGTAATCTCTGTAAAAAAATTGACCATAATCAGTACGGCAAATAAAATCAGTGCAAAAGGAAAACGTTCCATGGCAGAGAGCTGTTCGCCCAACCAGGCTGCCAATCCCGATTCCTGAAAACCCACCGCAATGGTGAGTCCGCCCCCAAATAATATCAAAATTCCCCAGGGTAATTTACTGGCCGATTCCCAATCCATTAGCATCTGGCCTTTGGTTTTGGAGGGTATGACAAACAGGATAATGGCACCGAAAATAGCGATGACAGTATCATTAATGCCGGGAAGCAGTTGTACCAATACGAAAGACCGTAAAATCCAGGCTGCAGCGATAAAAGCAAAGACTAATGCCACCATTTTTTCTTCGTAACTTATTTTACCCAGGGTTTTGAGGTGGCTATGAATCTCATTTTTTGCCCCTGCTGCACCTGAGAGGGTAGCCTTAAAAGCTATCTTCGTGAGATAAAGCCAGCCGATGGTGAGCAAAATGATGCTGATGGGGAGCCCGAATGAAAACCAATCAAAAAAGGTAACTTCACGGGCATACAACTCGAGGCTGATGGCTGAAAAAATGGCATTGGTGGGCGTACCAATCAGCGTAGCCATACCACCAATGGAAGCTCCGTAAGCAATCGCAAGCATTAATGCTTTATTGAATTGAATTTGCTGTTCCCCATTCCCTTCCGTCTGAAATTCCCCGATTTTTTTGGCAATGGCCAGCCCGATGGGCAGCATCATCAATGTGGTGGCCGTGTTGGAAATCCACATGGAAAGGAAGGCAGTTGCTACCATAAAACCCAGCACAATCATATTGCTGTTGGTGCCGATAGTTTTGATGATATTCAGGGCAATTCGCTGATGCAGGTTCCATTTCTCAATGGCAATGGCGATGATAAAACCGCCCAGAAAAAGCATGATGATGGGGCTGTAGTAAGTGGTCGTTGTCGTGGCAATATCCAGTCCGCCGGTTAGTGGAAATAATACAATGGGTAAAAGGGAAGTAACCGCCATCGGCAAAGCTTCGGTAATCCACCATATGGCAATCCAGGCGGTGGAGGCCATGACGGCTTGTCCGCCCGAAGAAAGCCCTTCAAAGGAAAGGTATTGGATAAGGATAAACGCAAGCGGGCCGGCCAGCAAGCCGATTTTTTCTTTGGTAATTGTTTTTGGCTGATTTGCTTTTTCTGTGGTGGTTTTCATAATTATTTCTTATTCCCGTGGGCTGTGTCGCACAGCCCACTCATAAAACTGTCCTGTGTGCCACAGGCCAGGGTTAGTGGATTATTTATTCTGTTGCACAGCTTGTTTTGGCTGTAAAAATTTTTGTTTTGTGAGCGGACATCCTTGTCTGCTCTCCGTGCATAATTACCTGGAGCCCCGTCCCTCACTTTTTCAGGCAAGATGCCTGAAACACAATCAATTATTAGCCTTCTTTGATAACATTCGCAATGGCCGTTCCGCATGCTACCGTATTGACTTTTCCGCCCATATCGGGGGTTTTGGCGCTGCCTTCGGCTATTACTTCCTTTATCGCATTCATAATAGCTGCATACGCCTGGTGCTCACCCAGGTGTTCCAGCATCATGGCTGCCGACCAGATGGCTGCGATGGGGTTGGCAATACCTTTTCCGGCTATGTCGGGAGCCGATCCATGTACGGGTTCAAACATAGAGGGAAAATTCCTCTCGGGATTGATGTTGGAAGAGGGGGCGATGCCGATGGTGCCTGCCACGGCCGGGCCTAAATCGGAAAGGATATCGCCAAACAAGTTAGAACCTACCACCACATCAAACCAGTCGGGGTGCAGTACAAAGTTGGCCGTGAGGATGTCAATGTGGTATTTGTCTACTTTTACCTCAGGGTAATTTTTTGCCATGGCTTCTACCCGCTCGTCCCAAAAGGGCATGGTGTGTACGATGCCGTTGGATTTGGTGGCAGAGGTCAGGTGTTTTTTACGGGTTTTGGCAACTTCAAAAGCATATTTTAAAATACGATCAGTGCCCTTTCTTGTGAATACACTTTCCTGCACACAAATTTCATCATCGGTGCCCCGGTTGAGTCGGCCGCCTATTTCTGAGTATTCTCCTTCGTTATTTTCCCGCACTACCATAAAGTCAATATCTTCCGGCTTGCGGTTGGCCAATGGGCAGGGAACGCCGGGAAACAACTGCACCGGACGCAAATTTACATATTGCTGAAATTGCCTGCGGATGGGAATGAGCAACCCCCACAATGAAATATGGTCGGGCACGCCTGGAAAGCCAACCGCCCCCAGGTAGATGGCATCGTGGTTTTTGATTTGCTGCAGGCCATCATCAGGCATCATTTTGCCTGTTTGGTTGTACCGTTCACAACTCCAGTCAAAGTTGTCAAACTCAAATGATATATTAAATTTTGATCCGACGGCCTTCAGGGCCTTAATGCCTTCGGGTATTACTTCATTACCGATACCATCACCGGGGATGACGGCTATTTTATATTTGGACATGAATTATTCTGACAGTTTTAGGTTTATGGTTTGAGCAGTTTATAGTTTTTTGTTTGAAGGCATAAATATCGGTAAATGTTGTGGAATGAAAAATTTAATGACGCAGGGTACAATAATAAAATAATTCCGAAAAAGCCCGAAGTCTTTAAATATTCCAGATAAATTTGTTGCTTTAACATTTGAAACAAAAAATAACTACCAATTTATTTACCATGAAAAAAATATTATTTCTCTTACTCATTGTGTTTGTTTCGTATGGCTGTGAAACCATGAAAGTAATGACCGATCATGACCGTACGGTGGATTTTAATGAACACAAGAGCCTTGAATATTACGGCTGGGCCAATAACTCTGATAAAATCCTGAACAGCTTAGACAAAGAGCGTATTGAAAAAGCTTTTGGCCAGGAGTTTAGAAAGAGAGGCATATCTATAGTGCCCAAAGGTGAAGGCGATATGGTGGCCACCCTTTATATTGTTACCGAGAATAAAGTTGAAACTACAGCAACTACTTCTGGTGTGGGAGGGAGTGTAGGCTTTGGCGGTTATGGGTACGGCTACGGCATGTATGGCTACGGACCCTCATGGGGTTGGGGCACTGGCTACTCTACCACCACTTATCATGATCATGAATATCAGGAAGGAACGCTCATCATTTCACTTTATGACAAAGAAAGCCAAAAGTTGATCTGGGAAGCCATTGCCAGTGGTACTATTGATGATAACCTGAACAGACGGGATGAAAATATTGGCCGTGCTGTGAAAAAGATCATGACCTATTATCCGATAAAGCCGGTGAAGAAATAGGTGTTTGGTTTTGTTGGAAATCCACCAATACAGCACAAAAACCTGAAATTTGTATTATTCCCATTTTTGCCTCATTTCGTAGCTGTAAGCTTTCCGTAAGCTTTCTGTAAGGTAGCCGTAAGCTAACCTTATCTGAGATGAATTGTATTTTTTTAAGAAATGAGGCAGAAATCAGGGCTGTTTAAGAGGGTGGGCTATGCGCCCCCTTGATCCCCTGAAGGGGTGCCCCGCGCCTGATGAAAAAAATACGTCTCCCCGGTTGAGCGGAGCGAATACCGGGGTCTCCAACTTTAGGGGCAGAAATTTGAAGTAAAGAGAAGGTGATTAAGAATCTGGCCCTGCGCGCCCCCTGCCCCTAAAGGGGTTCCCCGCACCTGATATAAAAACTATGTCTCCCCGGCTGAGTGGAGCGAATGCCGGGGTCTCCAACTTAGGGGCAGAAATTTGAATTAAAGGCAAGGTAATTATGAACCAACCCCTACACGCCCCCTGCCCCTGAAGGGGTTCCCCGCACTATACACGATACAATAATGAAGATTACTTTATGTAAGCCACATACCTCGGATTGCGTTGGGTAAATGGGAGGAAGTAAGCAGTTGTGCGTCTTATCTCTAAAATGCTCAATATTCAACAGTCCATATCCTGATGATAGCGGGTGTCAACCTTTAGGATGATATTCGTTTGTGCAATTTATTTGGTGAACATGCTGTTAGAAATGCCGGGGTTGATTTACTTTGGTTTTTTTGCTAGGTTTAAATTCTCATTCTTTGTAGGCCTTTGTTGCAAACAGGAGCCATGTAGCAGGAAATTGTAGCACACTTATGGATAATTTGTTTTTTGAAAAACCCATCCTGAACTCTCCTTATGAATATCCTAACCGGCATTGGGAATTGGATGAACAGGGGCAACCTACACAGAGAATTATTGAAAAGCGCCGCCGGGCAGAATTTGTTACGCCTATTCCGAAGCCAAAAAAACGAAAGAAAGCAGTAGCTAACCAGCAGGAACTTGATCTTACGGTGCAAGGGCTTTCCTCAGAGAAAGTAAAGTATGATCCTAATTCGGTGATTAATGCGGTGCGGGCTGAGGTAGACAAGTGGCGGATTTTTCCGGAGCATGCCTGGAAGGTAACGCCGGAAACGGCACGACTGCTTAAACACTGGAGACACCACGCATTCAGTAGTATGCGCCCGTTTTTTTGCCAGGTGGAGGCGGTGGAAACAGCTATCTGGCTGACAGAAGTGGCTCCCGGTGCAGGAAAGGTGGGGCAGGGTTTTTTAGATCATTTGGCGGGAGCCAACCAGGAGGCAAACCCGGAACTGATGCGGTTGGCATTAAAACTGGCAACCGGGGCAGGTAAAACAACAGTAATGGCGATGCTGATTGCCTGGCAAACGATCAATGCCATTCGCCGACCGGGTAGTAAGCGGTTTACGCGTGGGTTTTTGATCGTAACGCCCGGGCTTACGATTAAGGACCGATTGCGGGTGCTTAAGCCTAATGACCCGGAAAACTATTATTCTACCCGTGAGCTCATACCGAATGATATGATAGATGAGGTGAAGCGGGCCAAAATAGTGATTACCAATTACCATGCTTTTAAGCTTCGGGAAAAGTTGAACCTCTCGAAAGGAAACCGCTCGTTATTACAAGGCAGGGGGCCTGAACTAAAGACTCTTGAAACCGAAGGTGAGATGATTAAGAGGGTGATGTCCGAATTAATGAGTATGAATAATATCATGGTACTTAATGATGAGGCACATCACTGTTACCGGGAAAAACCGGAAAGCCATGAGGTGGATGAACTGAAAGGGGATGATAAAGATGAAGCCAAGAAGAATAACGAAGCGGCCCGGCTTTGGATTTCGGGGCTGGAAATAGTGAAGCGGAAACTGGGCATTAACCGGGTGATGGACTTATCGGCTACGCCTTTCTTTTTGCGTGGGTCGGGTTATGCGGAAGGTACTTTGTTTCACTGGACAATGAGTGACTTTTCGCTGATGGATGCTATCGAGTGTGGTATTGTGAAGCTGCCCCGTGTGCCTGTGGCAGATAATATACCGGGTGGGGATATGCCCAAGTTCCGCAACCTTTGGGAACACATTGGTAAGAAGATGCCTAAAAAGGGACGTGGCAAGGCTGCTAACCTGGATCCGCTCAGCCTGCCTGTTGAATTGCAAACAGCCCTGGAAGCCCTTTATGGGCATTATAATACGACTTTTCAACTCTGGAAGGATGAAGGTATCTCTGTACCTCCATGTTTCATCATTGTATGTAATAATACCTCAACCTCTAAACTGGTGTATGACTACATTTCCGGGTTTCACCGTGAACATGAGGATGGATCAGTTACGCTTGAAAATGGCCGCCTTCCGTTGTTCCGCAATTTTGATGAACATGGCAACCCACTGGGGCGCCCACATACGCTATTGATTGACAGTGAACAATTGGAATCGGGGGATGCATTGGATAACAAGTTCCGGAAGATGGCGTCAGATGAAATTGAGCGTTTCCGCCGTGAAATAATTGAGAGAGGTGACCACAAGCAGGCTGAGAATATTACCGATCAGGATTTGCTGCGGGAGGTAATGAATACGGTAGGTAAACAAGGACGGCTTGGTGAATCTATAAGGTGTGTGGTATCGGTTTCTATGCTTACGGAAGGATGGGATGCCAATACGGTAACGCATGTGCTGGGCGTACGGGCCTTTGGTACGCAGTTGCTTTGTGAGCAGGTGATTGGCAGGGCACTGCGTCGGCAATCTTATGATACGAATGAAGAAGGGCTTTTTAATGTGGAGTATGCCGATGTATTGGGGATTCCTTTTGACTTTACGGCAAAACCTGTGATTGCACCTCCGCAGAAGCCAAGGAATACAATTCAGGTAAAAGCAGTAAGCCCGGAGCGGGACCCTCTTGAGATTAAATTTCCCCGCATTGAGGGCTACCGGGTGGAATTGCCTGAAGAAAAGCTGAGTGCTGAGTTTACCGATGATTCGGTGCTGGAACTGACGCCCGAGGTAGTTGGCCCATCCATCACCAGAAACTCGGGCATTATAGGGGAAGGTATTGATTTAAACCTGGAACATCTGGAAGATACGAGGCGATCTACGTTGATTATTCATTTGACGAAGCGGTTGCTGTATACCAAATGGCGTGACCCGGGGGAAGAAGCTAAGCTGCATTTGTTTGGGAAGCTGAAAAGGATTGTGAAGCAATGGCTGGAACAATGCCTGGTGTGCAAAGGGGGTACTTACCCGGCACAGCTTATGTACCAGGAACTGGCAGATATGGCTTGTGAGCGCATTACCGCAGGCATTACCCGGTCTATGGTGGACGAGCGACCGATCAAAGCAGTGCCCGACCCTTTTAATCCGGTGGGCTCAACGGTGCATGTAAATTTTAATACTTCTAACCCCCACCGTTGGGAGACGGATTCAAGGCGGTGCCATATTAACTGGGTGGTGCTGGATAGTGACTGGGAGGCTGAGTTTTGCCGGGTGGTGGAGTCGCACCCTGCCGTGATGGCGTATGTGAAGAACCATAACCTGGGGTTTGAGGTGCCTTACCGCATGGGTTCTGAGAAAAGGAAGTATCTGCCTGATTTTATTGTGCTGATTGATGATGGGCAGGAAGACCCGCTGCATTTGGTGGTGGAGATTAAGGGGTACCGGCGGGAAGATGCGAAGGTGAAGAAGGAGACGATGGAGACATATTGGGTTCCTGGGGTGAATAATCTGAAGCAGTATGGGCGGTGGGCGTTTGCGGAGTTTACGGATGTGTATGGGATGGAGGCTGATTTTAAGGCGAAGCTGGATGAGGAGTTGGGGAAGATTATAAGTGCTGTTACTGGTTAAAGCTTATCCGGACACCTTTTCTCCAATGTCATGCTGACCGAAGGGAAGCATCTTGTCTCGGTCGGGACAAGATGCCTCGTTCCTCGGCATGACAAGTTGGAGGAAAAGGAAGTTCCCAGATAGGGTTCATTGATACAACCAGACATACAATTGTATAAAGAATATTATGACTAAGAAGAAAAAGACACCTACCTTAAAAACGGTGGAAACCCTAAAACATGAGGACGCATCGCGGAAGAATATTCCTACGGCGGAGTACCAGTCGGTGATGGGGCAGGAGGAGCGGAGTGCGGTGAGGGTAGCGTATGAGCGGAGGAACCGGGATTTGGACCCCCAACTGGTGTGGAGGGGGAAAGACCAGCAGGATTGGTCGGATTTGGTGGTGCAGGCGCCGCCGCTGTATATACAGGAGAAGATACACCCGAAGGTGCTGATAGACGACCTGCGGAGGCAGACGGAAAAGGATGAGAAAAGTAAGGTGGAACAACTGGATATGTTCAGCGACTTTAACGGGTTGCCTGATGAAAATGCCAGGACAGAGTTTTACCAGCACGATGCCAACTGGACCAACCGGATGATTTTGGGCGATGGCCTGCAGGTGATGGCCTCCCTGGCGGAGCGGGAAGGGCTGCGGGGAAAGGTGCAGTGCATTTATATTGACCCGCCTTATGGTATCAAGTTCAATTCCAATTTTCAGTGGAGTACCACCAGCCGGGATGTGAAGGATGGGAAAGCGGAACACATTACCCGGGAACCAGAGCAGGTGAAGGCATTCCGGGATACCTGGCGGGATGGGATTCATTCGTATTTGACGTATTTGCGTGACCGTTTGACGGTGGCGAGGGATTTATTGACGGATAGCGGTTCTGTTTTCGTGCAGATTGGGGATGAGAATGTGCATAGGGTGAGGGCTTTGATGGATGAGGTGTTTGGGGAAGAGAATTTTATTAGTGAGATCATTATTACAAAAACTGGAAGCCAAACCGGAAACCTTATTGGCAATATTACTGATATGGTTATTTGGTACTCAAGAGATAGTAAAAGTGTGAAATATCGACAACAATTTAAGGACCGTGATTATCGAGAAGAAGATGACTTTTCACCAGATCCAATTAAATCCTCTGGCAATTCATCAGGAGAAGTTCTTTTCAGTTTCAATGGGAAAATTTTTAGTTCTGGTTTTAATGACCATTGGAAAACAGATTTGTTTGGAATGGAAAGAATTAAAAAAGCTGATAGAGTTGTTCGTTTGAAGAATTCTATTCGTTATAAAAGATTTTATCAAGATTATCCCGTAATGGCGATTTCTAATGTATGGACAGATATTGGCGGTGCTTCAAATATGGTTTATGTAGTTCAGACTTCTACCCGAACAATTGAAAGATTGCTATTATTAACAACTGACCCCGGCGACCTCGTCCTCGATCCCACCTGTGGCTCTGGCACTACGGCTTATGTGGCTGAGCAATGGGGCCGACGTTGGATTACCATTGATACCTCCCGGGTGGCGCTGGCTTTGGCCCGGGCGCGGTTGATGGGGGCAAGGTATCCTTACTACCTGCTGGCCGATAGCCGGGATGGGCAGTTGAAGGAGGCTGAAATTACGCAAACGGCCCCTTCCGAAGCGCCTACCTATAACAAGATAAATCATGGGTTTGTGTATGAGCGGGTGCCGCACATTACCCTCAAGTCTATCGCCAACAATGCGGAGATTGATGTGATTTATGAGAAGTGGCAGCCTAAGGTGGTGCAGGCATTGGCTGATTTGAATGCTGCGCTGAAAGGGCATAGTACCCCATTTAAAGTAACTACCGGAGGCAGGGAAGGGAAAATGGTTGATTTTACGGGCAGCGGCACGGCACAAATGCCATCGGGAGAGGAGGCGCCTGCCCATGCGTTGCTGGAATGGGAAGTGCCCCGGGAGAAACCGGGTGACTGGCCTGAAAGTACGCAGCCTTTGCTGGAAGCCTTCTGGAAGGCCCGCATCGCCCGTCAGCAAGAAATTGATGCCTCCATTGCCGCCAAAGCCGATCAGGAATTTTTGTATGACAAGCCGTATGAAGACAAGAAGAAAGTGCGGGTAGCCGGGCCTTTTACTGTAGAAAGCCTTTCGCCCCACCGGGTAATCGGCCTGGATGAAAATGACGAACTGCTGGACGGCAGCGAGGAAGGGAAAGAAGGGTATGGAGAGGAATACAGTTTTACGCAGATGATCCTGGAAAACCTGAGAACGGCGGGAGTGCAGCAGGCGCATAAAGAAGACAAAATCAATTTCACATCCCTTACGCCCTGGCCGGGAGACCTGGTGTGTGCAGAGGGGCGGTATGTGGTAGGGGAAGTAGAAAACGGTACGGAAAAGCGGGCGGCGATTTTCATCGGGCCTGAGTTTGGCACGGTTTCCCGTCCCGATCTGGTTGCCGCTGCCCGTGAGGCCGGGGATGGAGGGTTTGATGTACTCATCACCTGTGCTTTTAACTATGACGCGCACTCCACAGAGTTCAGCAAACTAGGCCGCATTCCGGTACTCAAAGCCCGCATGAATGCGGACCTGCACATGGGCGATGACCTGAAGAACACAGGGCAGGGCAACCTTTTCGTTATTTTCGGTGAGCCGGATGTTGATATACTGGAGGCGGAAGAGGATCAGGTTCAGGTGAAGATTAACGGGGTAGATGTATTCCATCCCAACAGCGGAGAAGTGCGGAGTGATGGGGCGGAAGGCATTGCCTGCTGGTTTATTGATACGGATTATAACGAAGAAGGCTTTTTCGTACGGCATGCTTACTTCCTGGGGGCGAATGATCCTTATAAGTCTTTGAAGACTACGCTCAAGGCTGAGATCAACCAGGAAGCCTGGGAGACGTTGCACAGCGATGTATCGCGTCCGTTTGATAAGCCTGCATCGGGGAGGATTGCGGTGAAGGTGATCAATCATTTGGGGGATGAGGTGATGAAGGTGTTTAGGGTAAGTTGAGCTTTATAAAAATAAAAAATTACGTCTTGCCGGATGAGAGAAACGAATTCCGGCATCTCCTGCATAGAAGCGGGAGGCCCAATTCCATTGCGGCCAGCATTCGCTGCGCTCATCCGGGGATACGTTTATTTTATTAATATCAAAAAATGGAATTCAGGATAGCAGATACTTTTACGGATAGCCTGGACAAGCTAAGAGGAGATGAGCAGAAGGCAGTAAAGACCACTGCTTTTGATTTGCAGATGAACCCGGCGAACCCGGGCATGCAGTTTCACAGGATTGACCGTTCCAAAGACCCCAACTTCTGGTCGGTGCGGGTCAATCTGGATATTCGGTTGATTGTACACAAAACCGCGGCAAGCATGCTGCTTTGTTATGTCGGGCATCATGACAAAGCCTACCAGTGGGCAGAGCGGCGGAGACTGGAAACCCATCCGAAAACGGGGGCAGCCCAGTTGGTAGAGGTGCGGGAAACGGTGAAAGAAATTGTAATTCCAACGTATGTTGAAGAAGAACAAACCCGGCAGCTTCCATTACTATTTGAATATCTTACTGAAGAAGAACTCCTCAGCTACGGCATTCCCGCAGACTGGGTAGAGGATGTACAAAAGGTAACAGAAGACACTTTATTTGACATCACGCCACATCTGCCCCAGGAAGCTGCTGAAGCCTTGCTTGACCTGGCCACCGGTAAAACACCGGTAGTTGCTGAAGAGGCTCCGGTTGATGCCGATCCATTTGAACACCCGGATGCGCAGCGTCGCTTCCGGGTAATGAACAATGTAGAGGAACTGACGCGGGCTTTGGAGTATCCCTGGGAAAAATGGACGTTGTTTCTGCATCCGGAGCAGCGCAAGCTTGTGCATAAAAATTATAATGGGCCGGTACGGATTGCCGGTTCAGCAGGCACCGGAAAAACCATTGTAGCCTTACACCGGGCAGTATACCTCGCCCGTACTCAGCCGGATGCCCGTGTGCTATTGACCACCTTTTCGGACACCTTAGCCAATGCCTTGCACTCAAAGCTGAAACGGCTAATTAGCAATGAACCCCGGATTGCCGAGCGGTTGGAAGTATATGCCATCAATACGATTGGAAGAAGGTTATATGATATGCAGTTAGGTAAGGTAAACCTTGTTGCAGAAGATCAATTGAAAGATATACTGAAAGAAGCAAGCAGTGAGGTAAAGGATCATCATTTTACGCCTCAATTCCTGATGATGGAGTGGAAAGATGTAGTAGATGCCTGGCAGTTGCATAGCTGGGAAGCGTACAAGGATGTGTTGAGGCTTGGGCGCAAAACCCGGCTTCCTGAAAACCAGCGTTTGGTACTCTGGGCTATTTTTGAAAAAGTACGTGAACTGATGGAGGAAAAAAAGTTGATGACCGTCTCGGATATGTTTCATCGGTTAGCCTCCTATCTGAGTACGCTCAAGCATTCTCCTTATGATTATGTGGTGGTGGATGAAGCCCAGGATGTGAGTGTTTCTCAATTGAAGTTTCTGTCGGCATTGGGTGGAGATAACAAGGAAAACCTCTTTTTCGCTGGTGACCTTGGGCAGCGTATCTTCCAAACACCCTTCTCCTGGAAAGCTTTGGGCGTTGACATCCGGGGGAGGTCGTACACCTTAAGAATTAATTACCGTACATCGCACCAGATACGCTCCAAGGCAGACTTGCTGCTGGATGCTAAAATTGCCGATGTGGATGGCATAGAAACAGAAAGAGGAAGTACTATCTCCGTCTTTGATGGCCCTGAACCTGAGATTCAGGTGCTGGATTCGCAGGAAGAAGAAACCCAAACTGTGAGTGAGTGGATCAAGGGAAGAAATGAAGAAGGGGTACAACCCCATGAAATCGGTATTTTCGTCCGCTCAGAAGATGAAATTGAACGGGCGAAGCTGGCGGCTGAAGAAGCGGGGATGAATTATAAGGTATTGGATGAAAGAGTAGAAACTACGCATGGATACCTATCCATCAGTACCATGCACCTGGCAAAAGGGCTGGAGTTTCGTGCGGTGGTGGTAATGGCCTGTGATGACGAAATCATACCTCTACAGGAACGGGTGGAGAGGGTAGCTGATGAAGCAGATTTGCAGGAAGTTTATGATACCGAGCGGCATCTGCTCTATGTAGCCTGCACCCGTGCCCGTGATTATCTTTTGGTGACCAGCACCGATCCGGCATCAGAGTTTTTGGATGATTTGGGGAGGTAGGAATGAATTGGGATCACCAGGTGCAGACTGAGGTCGTCCAGCACCAAATAGTGTGTAGTAAACAGAAGTAGGCTCCGATATGGGGAGAGTAAAGGGCAAAATAAAGTATTATTGAGTAAGCAGACGCATAGCATTCTGGTGTTCATTTTCAGTACAAGGCTGGAAGCCCTGCACGAGCTTAGATGTTTAATTAAGATATATCATCATGGAAGAACCAAAAAAAACACATACATGTCCTATTTGTAAAACTACGCTAAAGGTGGTGCCCCGTTATCCAAATTACGTTTGCCGGGAATGTGCTGCCCGGGCTACGGATAAAGAGGGGCGCAAGCTGCGGTTTGGCAATGCCGGCCCAGACGGTGGCTTCATGGCAGCCTATGCCGATACCGACGCTATGTATAATAGCCATGATTGTTATATTGACGGCATCCCCTGTCATGCCGATGAGGCCAGGTTTGGAGGGATTGTAATTGAGGTGAAGTGAGAGGTGGAGGATCATTTTCGGTACAGGGCTGGTAGGTACGAAGATTGAAGATTAATATTAAAATACCTGTCTTGCCGCATTTATTGCGGCCACCGTGGCGCGGCATCTCCTGCTTAGAAGCGAGAGACCCCGGAATTCGCGGCATCGGTCCCGGCGGGGAACCGCGTCCGAATTCGCTCATCCGGGGAAATGTACTCATATTATTAATTTTCAATACTCGGGGCTAGAAGCCCTGTACCAGGATTTTTAGGAAAGCAGGGTTAAAAAAAATCCAGCCTGTGTGCAAGCCGGATTTTTTTTACAACAGGCTATACGCCCCTGGTGTTGCGCCTGTTTCACAGCATGATTTAGGGTAGCACTTCTTCCCTTTCCACGGTGTTGCCGGGCAGGTCAGAAGCATGAATGAAAATACTGCTGCCACTCACAGTAGCCAGGGCCTTTTGGGTAGTGTATACCCAGTCGATGCCATTTTCGTGCAGGGTGGCATTGCCTTCTTCTACCAGTCCGCCCTGTGGGTCATAAATGGCTACTTTTACCTCAGTTACCTCGTGGTCGTCTATCACCAGCATGCGTATCGGGCTACCTTTGGCACCAGTGAACGCGCTTAGGTTTACTTCCTCTATTATTGGTGCATTTAAAAAGTCGGCCAGGGCTATGTTGTAAGGGGTTTGGCCAGGCTTTGCCCTGAGCGCATAGGATTCTTTTTTGATAGGGTCTAGCAATGCTTTTACTGCATAATTAGAGCCAGCTTTAAACCTCCGTTTTTGATACTTCTGCGCTTCGCTGTCCTTTCGGTTAGAGGTATCAGGCTTCACGGCCACAATGGTTTTTCCTCCCGCATTGCGAAATACAATGTTGTTGCCAAGCTTCCCGCTCAGTCCTTCTGTTACGATGTTTTTTTTTACATACGCCATTGGTATAAAAATTAAGTGTTAAAAATAATTTAATTGTGAGGGCGGGTAGGTCAAATTATAAGCCAGCATGAGGAGAGAAGAAAGAGCAGGGAGGTAAGTATACTCTGTAAAATTGAGTATTATTATGAGTGTTTTTTATAGATAAAATAATTATTACTTAATACTTAGTGCGGTTTTTTGCAATGAACTACTTCATAGCATAAAAAATAACCGACAGAAGTAGATGATTTGTGCAGATTTTGGGAGAAAGGCACGCATACAGAATTGGTAATTAATTTTGCATACAGCCCCCATAGTTGCGGGGCTTCCATTCGTTGCGGGTAGGTTGCTGAAATAATGCGTTAACCACCGTTCTCTCTCCAGGTCATTCCAATCAATCTATCAACCGCACATTATACTGCCTCGGGGTTGCCTCATATTTTTCAAAAGCTTTGGTATGAAGGGGAGAAGGAGAGTAAATATACACAAAAGGTTCCCAGGGGTTGTAAACTACTACTTCTTCCCGTTCATCGCCGCACACATTGGCCGGAATGCAATGGTACCACCCCTGCCGGAAATTGCCGATGGGTTCGGGCAAACCGGGAAGTTTGGCAGATAATGAGCCGTCGCCTTTCCAAAGCATGCCCCCGTTGTAAAGCAGGGCGGCTCTATCAGTCCCATGCCAGTAAACGGCATCCATACCGGTATGGTTGGGCGAGTCGTTCAGGGTGAATTTTGAGATTACCTTACCGTTGTTATGTACGAGCATTGCCTGGGGTTTGTGGCCATTGTAACGAATTACCATTTGGTTGCCGGGCAATTTTTCGTCAAAACTGGCCACCCTGAGTTCCTGTCCATGGGGCACTGTTTCTTCCCCAAGTTTGAGAATGATATTTCCGTTTTCATCCATCACATGACCGAAGCCAGAGCAGTAAGCTCTTTTTTTCTCCGGGTTGTCCCAATAATCTATGACCACAGCATCCATGTTTTTGCCCAGCTTTTCTTCCCAAAGCGGTTTCCCTTCTGCATTCAATACGAAATAGCCACCGTTGATTTCGTCTTTGCCATCGTTGTCCATATCGCCTACAGCGGGTACGTATGCCGGACAGTTGGCATATTCGTCCCATTGGTTTTGGTACGTCCACAACACATGCAGCTGATTGTCAAAAGCTATGATTTTCTTCCCCAGCTTGATGATGAATTCCTGAGGCGTGGCGTTTCCACTCAGGTTTGTTATCAGGATGCGCTGGTGTACCCAATTGGGGCCTTCCCCTGCACTGGAAGTTAGCTCGTCCGGGCTTGCCTGTCGTTCAATTTCACCAGTGGCTCCGTTCAGAATTTGGACGCTGATGTTTTGTAGGTTGAACGGGTCGGTAGCCTCCGGGTTTTCAGCAAAAAAGGTAATGACTTCTGTTTCCCCATCGGCGTCAATGTCATAAATAGCTACCGGGCCGGGCCGGTTGGGTTGCAGGCCACCGCTTCCTTTTTGCCAAAGGGGCTCTCCACCTTGTGTAAAAGCCCCAATGAAGCAGGGCTGTGGCGCGCCCCCATCTACATAAGTGGCCGTGCGGTAAACCAAAAAGGCAGCCTCCCCATTATTTTGAAGGTCACCCATCCTGATGTCTCCGCCATACGTGAGGCCGTCAGACTGGGTTTGGAACTTTTCAGGAACAGGGATTTTTTTGTAAAGTTGAGGAGCGTCTATGG
The DNA here is from genome assembly GCA_965230065.1 of Cyclobacteriaceae bacterium. Lineage (GTDB taxonomy): Bacteria > Bacteroidota > Bacteroidia > Cytophagales > Cyclobacteriaceae. The sequence continues at coordinate 5,130,692 of OZ245942.1, forward strand.
TAATCCCCTGTGCTGTGTTTCCCTGCCCAAACAGTTGGGCAAGTAATACAAAGTTGAAAAGTAGTATTAGTTGTAGTTTGGTTTTCATAAGTGAATTCCTGGGAAGCATATTTATTAATGCAAAATTGTAGAGCGACTCTCTAGGTACGAAGGTTGAAAGTTAATATTGCCTATCGGTCTGGGCGACCCCGTCAGACCGCTCTTGTGACCTTCAGAAAGCGGTCTGACCGATTTACGAGAGCTTCTTATTAATTTTCAATTCCTGGAACTACAGAGTCGCTTTACATGTAACATTATGGATTTTCCAGTTTTTCTATGAGCCTTCTGGCTGCACGCACGTCATAATTTCGGTTTTTAGGGTCATCGGGAACTACGGCTTTTATGGCTGGTATGGCTGGAGTTGCATCGTCTTCCATGGTTTCCAGTACGTTCAATGCCTGTACCCTTGCCATGAGGTTGCCTTTTTGCAATGCCCGGGATAAGGTTTGGATGGCTATTTCCTTGTCACCCAGATGGTAAAGGGCTTCGGCGGCTGCTATTTGTACGGCGGGTTCTTCATCATTGGTTGCTTTCAATAATAAATCTTCAGCTTGTTTGGCCTGGTCTGGGTTGATGGTGCAGGCGGTAGCAGCCCAGTACCTTTGGGCAGGGTGTTCGGCTTGCAGGTTTTTGGTTATCTTGTCGCCTTCGGTTACTTCCTTTACAGTTTTGATGATTTCCTGCAAAGGGTATTTTTCACTTCTTGCATATTCGTACAATGTGGTAGACTTTGCAATATCTTCTATCATAGCTTCCGGCAGAAAACCAACATCTTTGATAGAAAGCATCCACTTATCATTGGCTTTCCGCATCTTTTTGAGGACTTTACTGTATTCCGGGTCATTGGCCAAGTTTTGGATATTGTCCGGGTCGGCTGTTACATCGTACAATTCTTCTACCGGCTTGGTTTCCCAGAATTTAGATTGCACTTCGTCAAGTTCCCCGGCATTGTAGGCTGCTTCCCAGGAGCGCATGGAGGGGGCGCGCCATAAATATTCAATGTATTGGGCGTAAATTTTATGGGGCAGGTAATTGCGAATGTACCGAAATTGCTTGTCCCGTACCGAACGGCTCATATCAATGCGCTCGTCCATGCGGCCCCGGAAGCTGTAGGCATAATCCCTGGGCGTTACTTCCTGTTCTCCGAGGAAAGCCTGCCCCTGCATATATTCTGGTACGGGTAGGCCCGCCAGGCTCAACACGGTAGGGGCAAAGTCTACAAAAGTAACCAGGCGGTCGGTACGGCTGCCGGGAGTACCCGGGGCCAAATGTTTGTATTTTTCAGGAAAGCGGATGATGAGGGGAATGTGCAGGCCCGATTCGTACATAAAGCGTTTGCTCCTGCCCAACACCCCGCCATGGTCGCTGTAATAGAAAACGATGGTATTCTCGGCCAGCCCGGCATCTTCCAGTTCTTGCAAAATTTCGCCTACTTCTTCGTCCATCATTGCTACTTTGTCATAATACTGTGCCCAGTCATGTTCCATTTCAGGCGTGCGTGGATGGTAAGGGGGGATGGGCACTTTCTTCGGGTCATGTTGCAAAGCATCAACCGGTTTGTGCACAGAGCTTTCATGGGAAGTGTGGATATTGAAGACGGCAAAAAAGGGCTGCCCTTTTTTCCGGTTTTTGTACGTGGCCTTGTTGCTTGATTCATTCCAGGCTTCGGGCTGGTCTACCGTGTTGTAATCCTTTTTGGAATTGTTGGAGGTATAATACCCGGCATCACGCAGATACCTGGGAAAGAAGTGAATCATTTCAGGAATAGGATAAGTACTGCGCATGTGCTGGGTGCCCATAGCAGTGGGATAAACCCCAGTAATGAGTGTAGAGCGGGAAGGGGCGCAGACCGGGGCGGTGGCAAAAGCGTTTTCGTACAAAACGCCTTTCGTGGCGAATTCATCTATGTTGGGTGTGGTGGCGAATTCATCCCCATATGCACCGATAAACGGGCTGTTGTCTTCGCTCACAATCCAGAGTATGTTGGGTTGTTCTGCGGATTGTTGGGCATGGGTTTGGGTAAGGAAGTTGGTTGTGAATAGAATTGTTAATAGGATTTGTAAGATGTTCATGTTTGTGTGGTTAAGACTGTACTCTCAATTGAAAATTTGTTTAGTAAATATAAATTGTTTTTCTGCTTCTAAAATGAAATATTATTTTAGCTGTCAGTTTTCGCCCCTGTTCTTTTTGGCATGGGATGCCCCGCATTGCCCCAAAAAGAACGGCAGCGGCCGACCGTCAAAAAACTCTAGGAAATTCAATGCGGGGCATCCCATGCTTCCACGCACAAAAGCCAGCGCACGCCCGCTGAATTTCCCAGCCAACGCACTGAAAATCAGAGATAATCAATAATTTCAACATGATGTTAAGTATAAATTTCTATTTCAAGTCCCGGTTATTCAATTGCTCGTCGGCTAAATTATGATAGTTGGGATTGTTTTGGTAATCAGACAGCATCATATATAGTGACAGGATGCCGCTGTCTTCGTGTGAGGTGAGCAGCAGCCGTCCGTCTGTTGAAAAATCTATGTATTCGGTGCGGGGAGTGGGCAGTTCAAAAGCCAGTGAGAAGTCTGAGAGGCGGTAGAAACTGACTTTTAATTGGTGCCCGCCGGTGGCCAGGTATTGGTTGTCTGCCGTGAAGGCCACAGCTTCCACGCGCAGGGGTTGTTTGTAGGTTTTGAGCAATTCGCCACTTTCAAAGTTATATACACGGGCGGTGCTGTCAAAAGAGCCGGTAGCCAGCCACTTTTCGTCCTGTGAAATTCGGACTGATTTTACGGATGCCTCACTGCCTTTATAATCCCGGATTACCTTTTGCGCTTTCACATCAATCAGCTTGGCAAAGCCGTCGTACCGGGTTTTACCCGTTCCCGGGTCGGGTGTTTGTATGTTGCCTGCTACGGCCAGGCGGGTGTCGTCTTTGGTAAATTGCAGGGAGTTGATGGTAGAGCCTACGTTGATTTTGTTGATAAGTGAATAATCGGAACCATCCCATAGGTAGGCATCCCCGGCTTCAGAACCTGAGGCGAGGATGGTGCCATCGTTGGACCAGGTAATGCCATCCAATCCGCTTTCGTGTTCCCAGCTGTGCAGTTGTTTGCCTGTTGCGGTATCCCAAATGCGCACATAGAAGTCTTCGCCTCCGGTGGCGATGCGCTTGCCATCAGGGGAGAAAACCACGCATTCTACTTCTGATTCATGTTCGTTTTCCCAAAGCAGCGTACCATCGGCTACACGCCAGAGCATGACTTTGTAGCCAAATTTGGAACCGGAAACCGCAAGGGTACCATCTGGCGAAAGCTCGGCAGCTTCTACTGCCCGTAACTGTGGCGAGAAATCAGCCACCCGGTTCCATACGGGAAAAACATTGGGGGTTTCAGTATTATAGATTAAGGCCTGGCTGAACAGGGATTGGAATGCGAGTGTGAGTAATGTAAATAAAGGTATAAATTTCATAAACAGGTTATTTTCAAACAATGGATACTCATTCAAAAATAGGGTAAATGCCTGAAATGAACTTACTTTCTTTTTACTATTATGCATTTTTTGGGCAGTACTTCAAATGAAGCCACACTTGGGTTGAAACAGTGCTTGGTACATACAAAAAAAGTGTTGGACAGTGAATCAGGCAGGTCGGAAGGCCGATGCCACCAGCATCCTGCCTGTTTAGGGCATTGTATAGGCAAGGTCCCCGGGGCGCGTAAGTACTACTCTAAAGTATCCTTGAAATTTAACGAACCGCTGCGTACGAGGCCCGTACGCGCGGTAGTGTGACTGGGCTGGCATTCTAGAGGCGTACTGGCGGTCATTTGGCCGTCAGCCGCCTACTCGATGTGTGCTGTGAAAGTCATACTAAAGATGGAGGGAGGTCCTCCGATGAGGGTTTTTAGGAATACTCATCAAACCACTTCTATGATGCATCTTTGGCAACGAGGATGTGTGAAGCGATAGGAGAAAAGGCCATGTAAATGGTCAGGTAAGGGTAGAAGAGATGAGCGAAAGCGAACCTACCGATGAAGTGACGAAACGACCAGTTGTTGTCAAAACCTGATTTATATCGAGGAGTCAGGGATAAGCATAGAGGCAACCTAATTACTGTCTATGCGGCAACCGTCATAAAGGGGGCATGACTTCTATTTCAGGCTTTAGTAAGGAACCACAGGAAGCCTATATGCTATGAGAAAAGGAAAACGCAAGCAGGTCATGCCTGTAAGCTGATTACTGATGAGCATGCAGGTGGCGGATGAGGCCGTAGTAGAGAAGAAACCATTGTAATGAGGGTGGATCGAAGGGCTTCAATTATGTAGTTTTAATTTAAGAACAACTTGGATGATTAAGGATGATTTTTAAAGGACAAACAAAGTCGGTGCCCATAACCAAAGAGATGGTATGGGAATCCTACAAGAAGGTGAAAAGTAATGGAGGGAGTGCGGGAGTAGACCAACAGAGCCTGTCGGATTTCGATAGGGTACACTCCAGGGAGTTGTACAAGCTGTGGAACAGACTGGCCTCAGGAAGTTACTTTGCACCGATGGTCAAACGGGTGTGCATACCAAAGGCGGGAGGAAAGACCCGTGCTCTGGGCATCCCGACGGTAAGTGACAGGATAGCACAGCAAGTGATCAAGACGTACCTGGAGGGAAGGCTTGAAGCTGTATTTGTAGAGAATTCGTATGGCTACCGTCCCAACAAGAATGCCCACACGGCTATACAAAAGGTGCAGGAGAATGTACGGAAATATAGCTGGGTAATTGATTTGGATATCCAGGAATTCTTTGAAAGTGTAGACCATGCGCTCTTAATGAAAGCATTGGAAAGACATGTTTCAGAGAAGTGGGTGATGCTGTACATCAAAAGATGGCTGGAAGCCCCAGTTCAACTTGAAGATGGGACGGTGAAATTATCCACGGGCAAAGGCACCCCCCAAGGGGGCGTGATCAGCCCATTACTGGCCAATCTTTATCTTCATTATTGTGTGGATAAATGGTTAGATAAATACCATCCAAGCGGCATTATGGTACGGTACGCAGACGACGTGATCATACATTGCAGGAGTGAACCGGAAGCATCCAGGATACTTGCAGCCCTAAAAGAGCGTCTGGGAGCGTGCGGATTAAAAGCGCATCCGGAGAAGACGAAAATAGTGTACTGCAAGAAAGACGGCCGAAATCTGAAAGGGTATCCTGTGCAGTTCGACTTCCTTGGCTTCAGCTTCCAACCAATCAGGTACCACCTAAGGCGAGGAGGCAGTTTTCTTCAATTTGATTGTAAAATGAGTCGGAAATCGAAAGTGCGGATAACTCAGGAACTCCGTAAACTGAATTTTCATAACAAAACCCAACGAGGGATACAGGATCTGGCAGAAATGCTTAATCCGAGGATTCGAGGTTGGGTGCAGTACTATGGAAAGATCAGCAGAAGGAGCTTGCAGCCAGTGTTCTACTACCTGCACCATCGGTTAATAAGGTGGATACTGAACAAGTACAAGAGCTTCAAGGGAAGCAAACTCAAAGCCATAAAATGGCTGCGACACGTCACGAACTCATATCCAAACTTATTTTATCACTGGTCATTGGGATACAAATTGGTTTGAATATTCTCAGCCAGTCTGACTGCATAATAAGAGCCGTATGAATTGAGAGGTTCACGTACGGTTCTGTGAGAAGTTAGGGGTGGAATTCCCCTGGCTTACTCGACTAGATGTTTTTTATTTTATTATAATTACTCAAATCGGTACAAAAATGACCATAATTGCCCATGCAATGAAAAATACAGAGAAAGGTATCAACAAATAGCCCATAACATCTCTTGCTTGTATCTTAATACCTATTCCCATAATTGGAAGTATTATCAATAAATAGAAAGGTTGCAAAAAATTAGTCAAACTTTCCCCGTATGCGACTGATAAGGCTGCCCTTGCAATCATTTTGTTTATTTCTGTTTCGGACAAGCCCACACCGATTTCTTTTACGGCATTTATGATGCTAGGCCCGATTACAGCAAATTCACCTCCGGCCGAAGGAATTGCAAAATTCACGAATCCACCACTAAGAAAGGCCATAAGGGGATAGGTGTCTATCGTAGCATTAGCGGCCATCCATTGTGCAAGTTCATTACCTAACCCAGTTTGAATCATTATCCCCATTATTCCAGCATAAAAAGGGAATTGGAAAAGAATTCCTGATATGTTGGCACTTGAACGTTTCATAGCTATTCCGTATCGAACTGGTGTCTTGTGTAAAAACATGCCTAGAATGACGAAAATAAAAATCATTATGTTCAAATTGAGATCCGGGCCATTCGTGCTGAAATGAAATACTATATATGTAAGTCCCATTAGCCCAACTATATATTGGATTATTGAGCTATTGTTTAATTTATCAGATACCGCACTATATGGTAGCTTCATATTTTCAGCTTCTGCCTTGATTGTTGGCTCTGTAAATTGATCCTCCGTCAATAGCATCTTCTCCAATTCCTGTTCATTACTTGGCATCAATAGCCTAGACAGAATTGGGGCAATTACGAGAGAAAAAATGATAACAGTTATATTTAAAATTGATCCAAGTGTATAGGAAGTTGAAATGGTATCTGTCAAAATTCCAGATTCAATCAAATAATTATTTTCAGTATTGAGCAGCAGTGGAATAGAACTAGACAGTCCATTAACCCAGATTCCACCAGAAAAATATACACAGGCAATGAGATACGGATAATTGATTCCTTTTATTCGTAGAGCAAGTTCCCTGGCCAAAACGGCTGTTATTACCATCCAGCCCCAACTAATCAAACTCAAAATCAACCCTATTAATATTATGAATGGATATACCTGTTTAGGAGAATGTATAAAGTGAGTCAGTTTGTAAATAATTTTCTTTATTAAAGGGGAGAGTGCAATGCAGTATCCGCTCACCAGGATGAGAATCATTTGCATTCCAAACTCAAGAAGCATCCAAAAACCTTTGTACCATGCCTGAATTGTTTCCAATATCGAAGCCCCAGTCCATGAAAGAGCCGCAAGGCTAGTTATGATTGTCAATGCTAATGCAAAAACAAAAGCATCAGGCATATACTTCTTAAACTTCTCAGTTAATTTTTTACCTAATTCAGTAATCATATTTTGGTGTTTGCTTATCTCAGAAGCTCTCTAGTTTTGAAATTACAGGTAGGTAACAAGTACATAAAAGCCATATGGCTGTTATTTCCTATATAGCAGGCTTTCGTATGACAAACTATTGATACGCCTCTAATCATACAAAAACCCACCATACATTTTAGTTAAACTTATAATATCCCTCAAACAAGCGTTTTTGGGGTTAATTTACTTGTACATTTATGGTTACAAGGTAAGTAAAATAATTTTATGAACCGTAAACTAAACGTTTGTAAACGCTTACAAACATTCACAAACGAATAAGCAAGCATGTTTTTTTGTTGTCTCTTCCTTGTTCCAAGCCTCCATGTAACCAATTAAGCTAATGCAAAGGCTGCTTATTTAGCAAAGTATTCCATCAAAAACCTCGAAGGTTTTACCTCTTGCCCATGGGCTGTGTCCCCACAGCCCGCAAACTAGGTTTCCGGTTGCGCAACAGGCGGTCTCGTCTGTAAGACCAAGCCTTATAACAGGCAGGATGCCTGTTGCACAATGATTCCACTCATACATCACTCATACACAAACCAGGCAGTTGCTTCACAGTCAGTATCAGCAACTACACGTACCCAGTGGGCATTGAAGCCTTCGGGGAATGGGTGGGTGATGGTTTCCCCGGCGGGTACTTCTATTTGCTGGTAGGTATGCCAGCCGTTGTGGTCAAAGTTGACTTCCAGGGTGAACGTGGCATCTTTGTCAGTAGAAAGTGCTACCTTTTTCTGATCGTACCCGGTCATGAGGTAGGGCAGGGAAGGGGTGGCGGCTTTTACGGCCGTATCTTTCCAGGGACCGCCTTCGCCCACAGGCTTGCCCAGTTGCCAGAGGTCATCAATGGCACCAAACCACAGGCCGGTATGGCCGTCTTCACTACTGAAGTAATGACCATCATTTTGGGCTTGTGGGCTGTTACCACTGATGACCAGCAGCCCGCGCCAGGTACAGAAGTCTACAATCTGCTTTTTGTGGGTAGTTACAGGCCGTATGGCCGATAACCCGGCTTCCCGGGGAATTTCGTAGAAAGTACCGTGGGCGTTGAACATATACCGTTCTGATTCCACCTCCCGCTTGCCCCGGGGCCACCCGGCACTGAAGGGCTGCTCGTACTTAGCCGATGTTTTGGGGAGGCGGTATGTTCCTGTTTCATCACGTACGATCACCGAGGCTTCATCTACTTCAAATTCTTTTTTCAGGTTGCATGTTTCCTGTACCTCTGCTGCCCTGCTTTCTGTGGGTTGGAAGAAGTTGAGTCGCTCATCCACTTCAAAATACACACCGGTTTCTTCACCAGATAAAGGAAGGAATTGCAGGTTTTTGTTGTGCCCGGCGGGGCGAACCAAGCCCGCGTTAATTTCACCTTCTTCATGAATACCGGCAAGTCCGGCAAACATGGCCTGTGCTGCTGCAGGGTCATGGCCATCTGCCTGATAATGGAAATAAGCGGAGGCGGTGCAGTCTTGGTTGGGGGTGAGGCGCACCCATTGGGCAGAGAAGTTTTCGGGGAAAATGTAATACTGGTAGCCGTTGGCAGGCACTTTCATCGTGGTGAAGGGTTTCCATGTATTATTGCCTTTTTTGTCAATTTCCAGTGTGAATTGTACTTCCGTATCCGCATTGTGGGCAATGTGCAGCATTTTGTGGGCAAATCCATTGATGAGAAAAGGGGCAGAAGGTTCCTCCGCTGCTACTTCATCATTCACCCAGGAGCCTCCCCAGCCGTTTTGTGGTCCCCAGGCATCCATATCTTCCACCTGTCCAAACCAAAGGTTGGATTGAGAACGTCCGGCATAAGGATTCTGAAGGATGCTGGTTTCGTCTGTGGCAATGACCAGCCGGCCGTTCCATTCGCAGAAGTCGGGCACGTAGCGAAGGTGGTTGGCCAGGGGGGTGATACCAGCGGTGTTATCATGGGTAAAGTCTTTAGGAAAATCGTAAAACATACCATGCATGTCCATCAGCATCTGTTTCTTGCCAATGGCACGGATACGGGGCCACTCGGTGTACCAACCGCCCCAGTGGTCATAGGTATGGGTGCTTTTCGGGAGGCGGTAGGTATACCACGCACCTTCGTCCAGCAGCTTGAGGATCACAGAACGTTTGTCCCACCCAATAGACCAGATGGGTTCGTCTTCACTTTGGGCGCCATAAATGCCTCCGGGGCCCGTAACATCGGTGAACTGTTTGCGCTCCACGATTTCCCAGGTTTCCCCGTCCCAGGAGGCGAGGGCACCCATTTCGTCTTCGTTTTGGGGCGCACCTCCGGCTTTCAGCAGCTTTTCATCAATATCAAATACCTGGTGTTCCCCGTTGTTGGCAATCACCAGCCGCCCCTGGGATGTATAGGCCCCTTTGCCATGCCAGCCGGGTACGGGCTTTACATAGAGTTTGTTTACTGTGAGGGTGTTGACGTTTACTTCGTACAGTTTTCCTTCCATGTCATAAAAATATACCCAGTTATCAGGATGTTCCAGGTGAGGAACGGTGGCAGTGTGGCGGCCGGGCATGCTGTCGTAGGAAACGGCACGTACAATACCTTCTTCATTAACGAAATAAGGACCAATGATGAGCTGGTTGGAAGGCTGGTGAATCATGCGGTTGGCCGGAGTACCCCCTATGCTTTCGGGCCGGATGCTGAGGTTCAGGTCTTCATCAATGGTATAGAGCTTATCAGAGCTACCGTGCGGACAATGGGGAGAATAGGTGAGCATCCATAATTTACCGGCCCAGGGTACTACCGCGCCTATGCCGCACTCATTACCGTTTCCATTGCAGGGCAGTCCGTCTCCCTCGTTGAACACGGCCAGATGGGGATATACACCGCTGATTTGCAGGGGAGCATTAGCAGATTGTTCTTCCAAAGAAGAACAAGCCAGGGTAAATAACAGCATGCATAGTGCAAAAAAGTTTCGTGAAGATTCGTACATAAAAGTTTAGGTTGTGCCAAAGGATAATATTCAGAAGTATTTCTGAGATTGTCAAGTTACGATAAAACTTGTATTTTTATTCTTGAACGAAAATATTAATGCTATGAAAAATATGCTGCTTGTTATTTTATTTTGCACTGTACCAATCACACTCCTTTATGCCCAAAGTGCAACTGATTTCCTAGAGGTAGAGAAAGATATTGAAGCCTTGATTGGGAAATATGCGCAAGCCAGGGAAACGAAAGATACAATTTTGCTTAAAAGTATTTTAACAAATGATATAGATCAGCTGGTTTCTACCGGAGAATGGCGCAGAGGCATGGAAGGAGCTATGCAGGGGATGATGCAATCTTCTAAAAGCAAGCCCGGCCAAAGAACCTTAATTGTTGATAATATCCGGCTGATCAATCCTGAATCAGCAATCGTGGATGCCCGGTATGAAATAGAAAATACCGATGGAACGGTAAGAAAAATGTGGAGTACTTTTATAGTGGTGAACCAGGCAGGCACCTGGAAAATCACAGCTATCCGGAATATGCTGCCCAAAGGTTATTCCTGAAAGGGAAGCCCTCAATATTATTGAAAATGAGTGGCTAAGAACCTGATAAAAGGGTGTTCGGGATTATTTGTTGAGAAAAGCCTGCATGCAGCTGTGTATGCATTGGTATGAATAGAAATACGCTCACGGGGCCCGGCCAGTTGTGCTGCTTTTGTGTAAAAGCCTTTGGCTTCCTCAAGGTTGCCCAGGTATAAATTTGCTTCACCGAGGGTAGCCAACCGCCAAAGGCTATCAAACGGGTCGTCATTGCAGGCTGTCAATGCTACTTTCGCATAGGTTTGCATGCTCTGCATGTCATTGTTGGTAATAAGGGCAAGAAAAGCCAGGTTAATAGCGTGATAATAAATCTGTTGGCAGTCCTTTTTTTCTTGTGCAAGGGTAAGGGCTTGTGTGTAATGGTTTATGGCAAGTTCCCCGTCCGCCTTCAGGTATTCTTTGAGGTATTTGCGCTTGAACCTGCCTCCCAGAATTCCCAGCAGGTCAGTATCTTCCTGCGCCAATACTTGCTCTTTCAGGATTTCAAGGGCTTCAGGAGAGCGCCCTGCTCCTTCTAAGGCAAATATAAGTTGTACCAGGCCGGTTTTATCCAATTCGTTTGCCCTGGGAAGCAGCTTGTTGATTACAGCATCATATTCCTGTGTTAACAGGGCTTCTTCATCCGGGTCTAATTGAGTTTGCACAAAATTATCCTGTGTAAGTAAGCTGAGAATCAGTTGGTAAGTGTCATTTTGGGTTGAACCCGGCTTAATCATGGAAAAATGGCTGCCAGGCACGGTGAGGTGGTGCGCCTTATCAAAAGGCTGCGAACTTGAATCTGCTGGAACAAATTCGTCGTGGGTGGCCGTTATTACTTTAAACACAAAAGGATAAGGTTCTGTAAATGCTTCGTCCCATTCCTTCCGCAATTGTTTGATAAAATTGCCGGAGGCATCCAGCTCCCGGTATTTCTGGTTCCATAACTTCTCAAGAAAAGACGATTTAAGTCCGTTGCTGGGTGTACCAAATAATAAGAGGTGTGTGATGCGCTCCTTGTTTGCGCTATCTAAATTTAATATTGCCTTTTGTGCTACCAAACCACCCACACCATGGGCTATCAGCGCCACCCGCTGATACTTTCCAAAGCGGTATTTTAAGGAAGTGGTTAAATAATCAGCAATGATGGAAATATCATCCACCGAAGCCCAAATGCCTTTGCCCAACAGGGGCTTTACAGATGCACTGTAACCAAGGGGAAACAAGTCCCAGTTTTCCATGCTGGCATCTTGCATCAGGAAATCCGGGATGACACCAAAACTTTCAGCACCTTCACCGGCAAAGCCGTGAACAAAAATCACAGCGTTTTCTATACCTTCCCGTTGCCTGAATACGGTTTTTACTTCTTTTTTTCCCCCTTCCTGTACCTGGGTTTGCGGTGTGCCCTCCGGTTTGCTTACGCCTCTCCTGAGTTCTTCAGGTATGTAACTCAGGATAAAATCATCGTATATCTGGAGGTTTGCATAGGGGCGCTGCTCCGGGTTACGTTCAGGTACTTTTTTAAAGATATATTGGAAGACTTCAGAAATACGCACAAATTCTTCATTGAAGTGGTCTTTGTGCTTCCCTTTCAACACTTCAAGCAGGCACTTTGTAAAGAGGCTGTTTGTATCGCCATCCATGATGTAGGAAAGCTGGTCTTCCCGGCACGATGAAATGATAGACATGCCTTTACCGTCGTCAATGCGCTGGGCCAGGCCGTCGGGTTTATGCAATTGGCTTTTGGCCCTGGCGTTTTTAATGGCGGGGGCTGCTTTGGTCATCCCGGCGGCATGGCAACAATCCAGGAAGAAAATAAGCCTGCGTGAATTGATTTTTTCAATCCTTTCTTTCAGTTCTTCAGCTTTTACCCAGGTGGTTTCGTATTCTTCGGGGTCAAAATTATTGGGCACTAAATAAAACTGGTTCCAGGGTTCGTATAAACCGCCGTGGCCGGAATAAAACAAAAGCACAGAAGAATCTTCATCTATTTTTTTAATCAGGGTGTCAAAAGCTGCTAAAATTCTATCCCGGGTAGCGTCTTTTTCGGTGAGTAGTGTAATATTTTCAGAAGGGTAACCTGCGAGGGTTTCATCTGATAATATGTTGTAAACGGCAGTAGCATCCTGTACCGTAACCGGCAGGTCGTTGCCTACTCCGATGAGCAGTGCATACGCATTTGATAAAGTACTCATGGTTTCCAGAATTTCATAACATGCTCAAATTCGGGTTTTTCTAAATATACATTAAAATGAGGGTCATTTTGAAAATAGGCCGGTGTATATAAACAGCCTGCGGCCACTGCCTTCAGTAAATGGTTTAATACTAATTTACCATCACTTTGGGCAGCATAAAAACGGGCAAGTAAATAATCAACCTCACCGTACTGATAATCAGACCGCATGGAGACCAGCTTATTCAGTTGGGCATTGGCTAACTGAAAGTTTTCTTCTTGCTGATAAGCAATTGCTAAATAGGCATAATTCTCTAAAACTTCCGGGTTTTGTTGTATTAAACTTTCAAAATAGGGAATCGCCTTGGCATAATCTTTTTTGTAATACAAGGCCAGGGCTGTATTATTTATGTAGTCTTGTGTGCTGTCAGTCGCGATAACCTGATCAAAATACAAATTGGCAAGCTTCTGATTTCCCTGAAGCAAATATTCCATACCTGTGAGCAGGACTATCGATTGATAATTTTCCGGGGCCAGCATAAGTTTGCTTCTTTCTAACAAGTTATTTACTGCCTTTTTAGAACGGATAGTGGCAGCAATAAGTGGCCTTATAAAATAATCCTGAGTTGCTGATTTGTAGTTAGGTTCTAAATAATGAAATACAGAATCGAATTCCTGCAATGCTAGTTCTGATAGAGCTTTCATGTATAATCGATCCTGGCAATCATAACAGTTTTCAAAATCTATTCCGCTCATGTCCACCGCACTGTAAATAGAATCGATGGCTTCCGGGCTGTTGATATACTGCATGGCAACTACCAACATGGATGCATTGCTGGTGAGGTCAAAAGGGGCCAGGTTATATTCGTATTGTGTACGTTGGAAAATTTCTTTATTATCTCCTTTTAGCAAAGCTTCATATAATTTGAGTAAATTTTGTTGCCTTTTATTCATACCTAAGCGGATGGGTATCTGACGGAGTAAGGAATCCGCTTTTTTGTATGCTCCCTGATTGTAATAATAAGCAACCCTCAACACTTTGGGCTCAAAAAAATTAGGGTCAGATTGGATAGATTTTTCCAGAAGGTCCAGGTACGAATCATGGTAAGGGTTGGTGGTTTTTGCCGTTATCAGGTATTGGTAAGCTTCAAACTTTGGCGGTGTTTCCTGAAGGTTTAACCCATCATTTTCATCTGTAATTAAATAACCTAAAATTCGCTGTTTTAAATCCTCAATACAATCCAGGGGAGTATCAGGGTCACAAGAGACAGGCTTGAGTGAAATTAAGGTCTTGTCCAGTTTCCCATCGGTTACGGAGCATTGAAAAATCAACTCACCTTTGTTGAGGTAGTAGTTGCCGCTGATAATACGGGAAGGCTTAAAGTAGTCCTGGAGCACGTCTTGTTTGGCGGTATTACTCAGCGATGCTTTTAAAATTTTGGTATACTCATCAACCACATTTGGCGACACCACCTGGGCCAAACCTTTTTCAGTGATACCGTGAATAATCCAGTCTGCAGCCATTTTACCCACAATATCATATTGGGAATTTCCGGTATTATTACCAAAATGCAGAACACCAATTTTATCACTGCCTTTTAAATCCAGTTCACTAAGGCCAGGTTTAAAGAAATTATTTTTGACAATAAAAATAACCACGAGCGTAACCAAAATACTGATGGCAAGCATGGCTCCAAAGTAATACTGCTGAAATGGGGTTTTCCTTCCTGCTTTAAGTTCTGAACGTGAAGGGATTTTAATACCCTCATTGGTTACTGCAAAAACTTCAAGAGGATGCTCAATATTTTTCAGGGCAAAATATCCCAGCGATCGGGTAGCAATTTGATGAATATTTATAAGCTCATCATTTATTTTACCAGATATAAGAATGGCACCGGCTACGCCCATACTTTCAATTCGGGAAGCGATATTCACCCCATCACCGTAAACTTCAGTTTGGTTATAAACAATATCGCCCATGTGTACCCCAATTCTAATAGGTACTATGGGTTCCCCTTCCTGTAAAAGCCGTTGAATTTCAATGGCGCAATTCACCGCTTCAATGGCACTGGTGAATACGCTCAAAGCGCCATCTCCGTAATATTGTACAATTTCACCATGATGTAACGCGTGTTGTGTCTCGAATACTTCCCGATGTCGTGACCTGGCTTTCATGGCAACTTCTTCATCCCCCTGCATCAATGCAGTATACCCGACAATATCGGTAAACATGATTGCTGCCAGTTTTCGCGCTTTCTTATCTTTAATTGCGCTTTTCGGGACAATCTTAGGCCCTTTATTCTGAACAGGCTTTATCTGAAATTTCCAAATATAAAAGATATAGAGGGGGAAGCCGATGAGTAAAATGATGAGAACAAAAGTGACCGTTTTTTCAGGTAAGCCCAGCGGAGCCCATAATACAGCTACGACCTGTATCAACAACCAACTAAAAACTGTGTAAATGGAAAGCTTCTTAAATACTTCCTTATCCTGACATTCTTTAAGAAAAGCATTAAACTTCATCAATGATACAAGGACTCTATTCCTATAATTAGTTTTAGTTGTATAATTTCACTAATATAGGAAAATTATCATCTTAAACGCATTGTTATGTCTGAAGAATCTAAAAAAAGCAAATCGACCGAATCTGAAAAGGGCAAGGCGCAACCCAAGCCGGGCATGAATATCAAACCAAAAACCGGAGCTAAGGCTAAGCCTGGGTTATCCATCAAGCCGAAAAAGAAATAGATTGCTATCCTTAGAAAGCTTGTTTTTTTAGATTAATCTTCCAGTGGAGCCCGGTAGGCTTCATTTTGATTTTCCTTTTTCAGGTTTTCTGCTAATTGCTTTTGCCCTTCGCATTGGTAGCAGAAAGCCTGTATGAATTTTTTCAACTCCTCGGTTTCATCAACATCCAGGTTGTCCAGTTTGGATGCCTGCTTTACCTGGTTGGGTGGGCAGCTTATCGTATTGTCCAATTTGCGAAAACCATATTCATTATTAACTTGCCGGCGCCTAACTTTAACAAATTTATTCATGCGCATCTTCTCAAAGTTGTTCATCTTTTTTAATCTGTTCTGTATTGTTATTTCCTGTCAAACCAGGGTTGAGGAAAGTCTGGAAGACAATAAACAATACAATGTGCTTTTCATTGCCATCGATGACCTCAGACCGCAACTCAATTGTTATGGGCAGTCTCAAATAATATCTCCCAATATTGACCGCCTGGCATCGCAAAGCCTGCTGTGCAACCGGGCGTATGTGCAGCAGGCTGTATGTGCCCCTTCACGCAATGGGGTGATGACCGGACTCAGGCCCGATGCCATTGGTATTTACGACCTGGCTACCTTTTTCAGGGATTCTGTACAGGAGGTCATCACCATGTCGCAGCACTTCAAAAACAATGGGTACCAGGCAGAAAGTATGGGCAAAATATACCACCGTGGGCATGGCAACCATGATGATACGCTGTCTTGGAGTACAGCGTCCTGGTTTCCTTCATCCGGCACATTGGAAACTCCTCCCATTACAAGGGGCGATACTGTAGGTTTGGAAGGAAGTTATCCAACCATTGATGGAAAAAGAATCCCTTATTATGCTACAAATGTGCCGGAAGAAAACCTGGCTGATAACCGCACACTTGACCATGCGATGAATAGGTTAGAAGCACTCAAAGATACTGCTTTTTTCATGGCGGTTGGTTTTGTAAAACCCCACCTGCCTTTTGTTGCCCCCCAACGATACTGGGATATGTACGACCCTGAAACTATTGAAATTCCTGAAAGAACATCTCCACAAGGTAGTCCGGTATTTGCTTTGGCTAATTTTGGTGAGCTGCGCAAATACCATGATATTCCTGAAGAAGGTTACCTTTCTGACAAAAAATCCCGGGAAATGATCCACGGTTATTATGCAACGGTCACCTATATTGATGATCTGGTGGGGCAACTCATGAATAAGCTGGAGGAACTCAATCTTGCAGAAAATACCATTGTAGTACTTTGGGGTGATCATGGATGGAAGCTGGGCGAATATGGAAGTTGGTGCAAGCACAGTAATTATGAGTACGATGCTCGCATTCCCTTGTTGCTGAAAGTACCGGGCCAAACCGCGGGCAGAAAAACCGATGCCTTGGTAGAATCAGTAGATATTTACCCAACCTTATGTGAACTGGCCGGTCTGGAAAAACCCGGGCATTTGCAAGGCAGGAGCATGCTGCCTTTGGTGGAAAGCCCTGATGCAACTATCAGAAATGCAGCCTGGAGCCAATACCCACGGCGTAATGAGGGTGTTTCTCTGATGGGCTATGCCATGCGTACCAACAACTTTCGCTACGTCCGGTGGCAGGAAAAAAACAACCCAAATGATATAGTAGGAAGAGAATTGTATGACCATACGAATGACCCGGGTGAAACCATTAATCTGGCGGTTTTGCCGGAAAATGAGAAGTTAGTAGCCCAAATGGACAGTGTTTTTAAGGCAGAATATGAGGCAGCACATGGTCAAGCTTTGTTAAACCAGTAACCAAGGCGGTTAATCTTCCAACTTATGCTCCAGTGCAAATTTGAGGAGGGAGTTTTTCCCTTTGAGGTTGAGTTTTTTGCAGATATTGGTGCGATGGTTCTCCACGGTTTTAATGCTGATGAATAGCTTTTCTGAAATTTCCCTGCTAGTAAAACTTTTGGCAACCATTTTAAATATTCTCAGCTCGGTATTTGTGAGTAAACTTACAAAATCAGGCTGTTTTTTTGCATGTTGCTGGCTACGCTGTACCAGGTGACCTGATACGCCCGGGCTCATGTAAAACTGACCAGCCGCCACAGCCTCTATGCTGTTGATCACATCCTCTACGGCATTTTCTTTCAGTATATAACCATTCACACCAATGTCCATGGCCTCATTGAAAACTTCTTCATCATTGCGCATTGTAAGCATGATTATTTTAATGTTTGGGTAGGAAAAGCGAATTTTGGTGGCAGCCGTTAGCCCGTCAATTTTGGGCATGTTTACATCTAATACAATGATATCAGGCTGCTGGCGTTCGGCCAGGCGCAACAATTGATCTCCATTTTCAGCTTCAGACAACACTTCCATACCTGGGGTAGCATCAATCAGTTCAACCAATCCTTTCCTGAAAATAGGATGGTCATCGGCAATTAGTATGCGGATTTTTTCCTCCATAAAGGGTAAAATTAGGGGTTTATCTCGAAAAATAAAGGTTACCCCCTACAAATATAGGGGGTAACCCCTATTTTAATAAGAAAGGCGAAAAGATAAATTTGGTAAAGAAACAGGGTGAATAATCTTTTAAACCAAAAAGAAAATGGAAAGCATAAATAAAGAACTCAATAAGTTGCTCAAAGACGTTGATATTATCGAAAAAGCAGGAAACAGTAAATCCAGCTATAAACAAATGATTGATGAACTGAAAAACTACAGCAACATCGTAAGCGGATTTCGTAAGAAAAGCCTGGTGGGCAAAGAAACACTACGGCTGAAAATCACATAGTTTTTTTAGTCTAAAGATTACTAAGCCTGAAAAGATTTAAATGGGGCAGTTTTTTTGCCATGCCCTCCTTATGCTTTTCGGGCTTTTGTTATTTAGTAAGTTTCCCCACTATCATCTGTGTCGCTTTTTGTACCAATAGTTTCAATACTTTCCATCAGTCCTGTTGCCTCTTTTTTCTCTACCAGGTTGAAGTATTGAAAGGCAACAGCAATGAGCAAAACTGTGGAAGCAAACTGGGCTCCCAGCGTACTGATGACCTGAAACAGAATAAACAGAGCTTTGTATAACACAGAGGAATCTCTGAGCGATCCTCCATCCGTAGCCAGTAAAAACCCTTCAACACCCCCGAAAATTGTACTCGGTAAACTAAAAAGCATCGCAATCAGGATGTAAAGGATAAAGGTAACGAACAGCAAACCGATGGTACTGAGGTAGTTGCCCGAAGTAAGGGAAAAGCTACGTTCAAAAGCCCGTCCAAAACCATTTCTTTCCCGCACCAGAATAATAAATATCAGGGACAAGGCTGCACCCAAAAAAATGCCTGGAATGAATAAAAATATAAAACCAATTGTAACAATAATACTCACGATGAATGCGGCCAGTAATAGTTGTAAGTAGTCTTTCTTGATTTCATTCCATACCATTCCCGGTGTAATATCAGCCGGTGAGTGCTGGGTATACAGCATCATGTATTCATATACCAGGGCGATGACCAACGTGCTGGTTAAGTAGGATAGTACCATGACCGGGGCAAGGTTGGCGTATAATTCTGCCATTCCGGCAAAGGGATTGGTTTGGTCTACACTCATGGGGATGTTACTCTGTACTACTCCCGAGTAGATGCCAACGATGAGCAAGGGTGGCCCGGCAATATAGAGCAGGCACATGAAGAGTGACTTAAAGTTTTCCCGAATGAACTCAAAAGTCGCATTTATTTTTTCGCTAAAGCCCCTTTGTTGTTGTAAAATGATCTTTGGCATTTTGTCTTTGTCGGTTTAATTTGAGCGGATAAATTACAAAATAGTAGAGGATAAAAAAGGCGGAAACCAAAATAATTCCAACTTTAATGCCCCAGTGCACTTCGGTAAGGCGGGTAATGAATGATTCCAGAAATCCGGCCGTAATAAATACCGGAACCAGTCCAATTACTATTTTGAGCCCTTTTTTGGCACCTCGTTTAAACGATGCAAGCCGTGGCAAAGTACCGGGAAACAGAAAGCTATTGCCCATGACCAGCCCGGCAGCCCCGGCAATCACAATGGCGGAAATTTCCAGGGTTCCGTGAATCCAGATGGTAAGGAAGGAAGTGAGCAATAACCCTTTCTGGTAAAAGAAGAACTGAAAAGCCCCCAGCATGATACCGTTGTAGAAAAGTAACAGGCCGGTGCCAATAGAAAAAAACACACCTGCTACAAAGGCGTAAAAAGACACCCGGATATTGTTAAAGGTAATGGCAAAAAACATATCAGCACTTCCCATACTTTTATATACTCCCATGGGGTCGCCCTTTTTGATATTGTCCAGCGTCATGTTTACATAAGCATCACCCAGAATGAGGCGTACAAAGGTGCCGTCGTGGGCAGCCGATACAGCGCCAATGAGGATAGCTACCAAAAAGATGATAAAGGCATATAAAAGTTGCTTTCTGGACTCATACATGAGCAGGGGCAATTCGTATTTCCAGAAAGTAACCAACCTGCTTTGGTCTTCTTTTTTATTGCGGTATATATTTTGATGTACTTTGGCCGTAAGGTTGTTTAAATACTGCGTGGTGGTGCTGTTGGGGTAATGGGTTTGTGCATACGCCAGGTCATCTGTAAGTTGTATGAAATACGCTGCCAATGCATCGGGGTCAGCATCTTTTTGTTGGGAAAGGGCTTGTTCAAATGTTTCCCATGTTTTGTTATTTAATTTGACAAAGGCTGCTTCGCGCATTAGAAAATCATTTATTTTTGAGATATAAAATTAGTAATACAATACCTAAATTTCACGAGGCTGTTGTAATAAATATGTTGATGCATGCAAAAGATTAGCATAGAAACTACACAAAATGTAAATATAGATTATGTTCCGGCCGGGTTGGGCGACAGGATTCTCGCGTATGTAATTGACGGCCTGGTCATGCTCGCCTATTTTGGTGTTTTGCTTTTGGTGTTTAGTCTGCTTACGCCAGACAGCCTGTTGCTCAATATAGCGCTGATTATTCCCCCGTTTTTGTATCATTTGCTGTGCGAAATATTTATGAACGGACAAAGTATTGGCAAACGCCAAATGAAAATAAAAGTAGTAAAGCTGGATGGAGCTGCCCCTGGCATTGGTGCATACTTGCTCCGCTGGATACTTCGCCCCATTGATATTTCTATATTTTCTGGTGGAATTGCCATCTTAACCATTGCCATTACCCGCAACAGCCAGCGTTTGGGCGATTTGGCGGCTGGAACCACCGTCGTAAAAACTGAAATCCGGCAGGATATTCCTGTTTTCGCAGTAGAAGATGATTATATCCCTCAGTTTCAGGAAGTAACCACCCTCACCGATGCTGACGTAGAAGTAATTCAAAAGGTACTGAAAGTTTACAGGGATTCGGGCAACAGCCAGCCTGTAATCGCAACAGCCGAAAAGATGAAAAATCTCCTGTCCATTGATGCCGATATGCCCCCCTTGCAGTTTCTGTACACCCTCGTGAAAGACTATAAAAGCCTGACAGCTGTAGGCAGGTAGGGTAAGACTGCCAACTGCTACTCTGCTGCCTACTTTCAACTTTAACTTTCCCCTGTAAGATAACTGAACCTTCTTCGTAGCAAACTACCCTTAACTTCACCTATCTTGTAACAATCTTTTCCCACAAAGCCCGCCAATCAAGCTATCTGATTTTTTAGAATAGAAACTTTTTAAGCATGTTAAGCTTGGTAACAAAAGCTGTGTTGATAATGCAGTTACTTTTTTGCGTGGCCTCCGTGGAATTAAAGGCACAGTGGCAGCCTGTTTTCAGCATAAGTAATCACGAAATTCATGGCTTGTATACCAGTGATAATATAGTCATTGCAGGAGGAAATCAGCGGAAAGTGCTGTTTTCCCAAGACTCGGGAGAAAGTTGGAAAAACTTATCCATGCAATTGCCAGCAGGTACAGAAACTATCCAGACATTACTGTCAAAAGGTCAAAATATTTGGGTTTCCATTCCGGGGTTTGGCATCAGGCGGTCTGAAGATGAAGGACAAGCATGGGATTGGGCAAACATGGGATTGGAAAGTTTGCGGGTAAATGCCCTGGCAATTGCTGAGGATAAACTCTATGCAGCCACCGGAGCAGGTGTTTTTACTTCAACCAATCAGGCAACTTCCTGGCAAAGTTTAGGGCTTTCTGATGAAACGATACAAACCATTGCCCTGGACGAGTCTCATGTTTGGGCAGGCACTTCAGAAGGGGAGCTTTTCTTTTCAAAGAACCGTGGCAAGGATTGGGAAAATTTGAACATTCCGGTTCTACACAGACCCATTCAGTCCATCATCATTAGGGAAGGCAAAGTTTATATTGGCACCAAAGGGCAGGGCGTATTTGAATTTTCAATTGAAGGAAAATCTACAAAAAGTATGAGCCAGGGCCTGGGTTCGGTTTATGTGCATGACTTGGCCTGGAATGACAATCAACTTTGGGCAGCCACCGATGCCGGGCTGTACTTTTGGGATGATGGAGCCAACAAGTGGACAAAAAGAAACACCCTGGAAGAAGAAGGTTTTTTGTCAACTTATGCATTGAGTGTAGGGAAACATCATGTATTTGCAGGCACATCCCACAAAGGCGTGGTACGTTCACAAGACAAAGGCATGCATTGGGAGGGAGGGGCAAAAGGTGCGATGCAACAAAATATTCAGTTGCTTCATAAAGCAAATGAGCAATTATATGCTGGGATTAAACACTGGGTTTATGCAACTATTGACGGTAAGTCCTGGAAAAAGTTGACTGAATTTGAAGGGGAAATCAACCACATTGCCAGGTTTGAAGATGCTCTTTGGGCAGCTACCAATGCTGGAATCTATCGCAAAAGTAGTGACGAATGGCAGTGGAAGTTGATAAACAATAAGATAAAAGCAAATATCATTGTAGCCCTGGATAACGAAATTTTTGCTGCAACATCTGAGAACGGCATTTTTGTTTCAAAAAATGAGGGAAATACGTGGAACGAAGTCGGGCTTTCGCCAAAAAACATCAAGGCTTTCCTGGTAATTAATAATTCTTTGATAGCCGGAACACAGGAAGGAATTTACCATTCGGAAGATAGGGGAGGGGTGTGGCAAAATGTACTGGATAATGAGGAAATAACCGTACTCAAAAGTCAGCAAAACTATTGCTTTGCAGGCACAAAAACAGGATTGTATGTTTCTTCAAATGGAGGGAAAAACTGGAACCCATGCACATACGATAGCGATGTTTACGGTATAAAAAACATCATCATTTCAGATTCAATAACTATCATTCACGACAATGCAGGACGGCTTTTCGCTTCTTATGATTACGGGCAAAGCTGGACACCTTATGAATTACCTGTGCTGGGAAACATCACTTCCCTTGAACTGTTCAACGGTCAACTCGTGGCAGGCACTTCAGATAAAGGGATTTGGCAACATGCACAACTTCCTGTAAATACTAAGGAATTAGTAAAAGAGGAAATTTCAGTTTACCCCAATCCGGCTTCAGAAAAAATATTTATCCGCCTGCCCAATGCCCCTTCAATGTATGAGGTTGTTTTAAAAGATATTTTTGGCAGGAAAGTCCACAAAACTAAATCTTCCTTGCCTCAAATTGAATTGGATATTACCCATTTGCCCGCAGGCGCGTATTATTTACAAATATATGGGAATGGAAAAGAAGAAGTAAGGCGTATAATAAAACAGCAATAGTTTTAGGACTGTGGACTTCTCAGTCCGCAGAAATAATTTTTTTTACAATAATCATTCACCAGGTTTCCAGGGAGTTTCCTCTACATCCAGTTCCTGTGATATTTTGCGGGAAAGCACAAACAAATAATCAGACAAGCGGTTGAGGTATTTGATAACAAGCTGGGGAACAGGCTCTTCATGGTCCAGGGCTACGGATAGGCGCTCAGCACGCCGGCACACACAACGGGCAATATGGCAAAAAGAAACTGTGGGGTGGCCGCCCGGCAATACAAAAAACTTCATAGGGGGCAGCGCCTCATCCATTTGGTCAATGGCATTTTCGAGTTGGGTTACTGAATCTTCGGATAATTTGGGGAGTTTTGCCTTTCCAGCATCAGAAGCAGTAGCGAGATGGGCGCCAATAGAAAACAACTGATTTTGTATGGCAACAAAAAGGGCTTTTCTTCCTTCGTTTTGATCCTGGTCACGCACCATGCCGATGTAGGCGTTCAGTTCGTCTACCGTGCCGTATGCTTCTACACGATAATGTGATTTAGAAACCCTTCCGCCGCCAAACAGTCCGGTGGTGCCCGTATCGCCGGTTTTAGTATAAACTTTCATGGGTTAATGATGTCTGGTTACATCATGGTTTATCTCATCAGACTCTACCAGTCCATCCCTGAGCCGGATGATTCTGTGGGAATAATGCGCGATGTCATCTTCATGCGTTACCATGATGATGGTATTGCCGCTGTCGTGCAAATCCTGGAAAAGCGACATGATTTCGTAAGAAGTTTTGGTGTCCAGGTTTCCGGTAGGTTCATCGGCCAGTATGATACTTGGACTATTTACCAAAGCCCTGGCAATGGCAACCCGCTGGCGTTGTCCACCTGATAGTTCATTGGGCTTATGATCTACCCGTGTGCCCAGACCTACATTTTCCAGGGCCTGGCGTGCCCGGTCCATCCTGTCTGACTTGCTAATGCCGGCATATACCAGGGGAAGGGCTACATTTTCCAAAGAGGAGGAGCGGGGCAGTAGGTTAAAGGTTTGGAAGACAAACCCAATTTCTTTATTTCGGATTTCAGCCAGGTCGCCTTCTGTGAGGTGGCTCACGTCATTATGGTTCAAAATATATGTTCCGGAAGAAGGCGTGTCCAGGCAGCCGATGATATTCATCATGGTAGACTTCCCGGATCCGGATGGGCCCATAAAAGCTACATATTCTCCCTTTTTAATATCAATAGAAACAGATTGGAGCGCATGGATTTCTTCCTGCCCCATGACGTAGGTTTTTGCAATCTTTGATGTTGTAATAACAGCACCATTGCTTGAAGTGTTGTGGTTGTTTTGCATGCAGTTTTTTATTGAAAATTCTAAACCCTAAGTTCTAATCGGACTGCCAAAGCAGCACAAAACAATTCTAAAAAGAAAAAAATGTAAAATTCAAAAACAATCTCCTTATTTCACGCGAAAGTAAAAGTGTTTAGGAAATTTTTATTTGAGAATTTGAGTTTGGTTAGGATTTAGTAATTAGAATTTAGGGTTTTAAATACTAACGTGTCAAATTACTCAATGTTGATTAGAAGAGTGTTTTTTCTTTCAGTTTTTTCTGATAAACATCGGTAAATGCTTTATATCCCTCGGATGTGGCTAATTTTTGCAAGTTTTGATAAGCATCAGCCGCATAGTTATCAAGCCCAAGCTTCAGGCTTTGCAATATATAATTTTCATGTATAATTGTAGAATACGGGTTCACTTCCATGGCAGTTAAAAGTCGATTGTATATTTCAAAATCGTCAGCGCCCTGCTGCGTAAAATACGCTCTGGCGGCTGCTATACCTTCAGGATAGAAAGGGTTATCAAATAGTCTGTGAAAATATTCATCAGCTTTTTCTGTATTTCCTTCCTCAGCAGCCAGTAAGGCTTTACAAAAGAGGGCAATACTTTTCTGTCGTACATTTGAAGGTGTAAGTGTTGGTAGTAATTCTCCAATTTCTTTTGTCTCGCCTTTTTGGACAAGTCTTTCTAATTGTCTCCATTGTAAATTTGCCTTAACATAAGGCCGCAACGCATCGTTATTCCGGGCAATTTCGTGGGTGCTCCATAATATGCTGTCTAATTGTGGGAATTTTTCCGACAAATCCAGCAGGGCGGCGGCTTTATAATTGATGTCATTGATTTGATTTAGTACCATATCGATGGCTGTGATGGGAAGTTTCCCACCACAAATGCGTAAAAGCTGGTATTTGAAAGTATCATCTTCCTTTTCCATATTTTGGAAGTCCTGATAGTTCAAAATTTTCAGCATTTGTTGAGCGGTTTTGTTTGCCTGCAAGGAATCTTCAGTCAACACCTTTTGCCATGCCTCTTCCGCTACTTCTGCATCCCCATAGGGTAAGCCAGTTGCTTCGGTGAGGGCAATGGCCTGATTAATTGTTGCATCGGGGTATTCACTTTCTGCGGCCATATCAAAAAAACCGGCAGCCAGTTGTGGCGCCTGATTTGCCAATGCCATCAAACCCCGGATATGGTTATAATACCCCCTTTTAAAAAAGTTGGCTGCCTGTAGCCTGTCCATTGCAAAAAAGGCTTCTGTCAGGCGCACATCTTCGTACATTGCAAGGGCATGCCCATACGTAAGTGGCTCCGAATACATGAAATTCCCTGAATGATTGGCCAGGGTTTCTACGTTTCTTATCAAAGCCGTATCTGCTTTTCCTCTTTGATTAAACAGGTAATTATACAGGTAAGCAAATTGGTATTGGGTAAGCAGCGTATCTTCGGGCAAAGCAGGTTCTTCAAACCTTTCGGGCAATGTGGCAGGAAACTGGCGGTTGAGCAGGCCAATGGCATTTACTTTGGAAGGCATATAGCCCGTTTCGGTCAGAAATTCATTTACTACAGAATCGGGTTCAATGCCAAACTCAGCCACATTTTGGGAAACCAGCGCCAACAGGTCAGCTTCAGCAGAGTGTTTGATGGAAGTAGCACTTCTTGCTTCGTCTAACATCAGCAGGGCGGAGTCCAGCGCTTTGGTTTTTCCGTAAGCCAGCCCCAGATTGAGCTGAATTTGTTCGCTTTCAGGAAATTGTTGCGCACCTTCCCTGAGCGAAAACAAAGCGTCGAAAAACCTGCCGTTGCGCTGGTAAGCATTGCTCAGGTTTACATAAGCATAAGGTGTGGGTTTTTTGAGCAGGGCCTGCTGCAAATAATAAACATTCATTCCCTCATCACCTTGCTTTTGTGCCAGCGATGCCAGTGAGTAATTGGAGCGATGGTTTTGGGAAGCATACTGGTTACCCAGCTTATAATATTGTTCGGCCGTAAAAAGCTCTTCGTTGGCTGTATGGATGTCGCCAATGCCATTGTAATACCCGGCTACAGCCTGATAAAAAGGAAACATATTGGCTTCAAGGAAAAAGGCCAGTACTACAATAAAACCGCCAATCTGCGAAGTAGCATAAGGAAACCGGGTGGGTTTGTACACTACTTTATATACCTGCTTATTGGCCATCAAAGGGTCTATAAAATTAACCACAACGTACAAGTAAAACAGGAATCCGTACCCAAAGTGGCTGAAGATGATGGCATCTTCAAAAGTTTCTATCACGGGGTCGTTGCCAGTTATGAAAAAATAAGCGATGGTAATGAATGTAATAGTTCCCAGGGCAAGGTATAGCAAAGCTCCTTGCGAACGGAAAGGGAACAAATTGTCATACAGGGTTTCCCGCTGTTTTACGCCCCAAATTCCTACAATGGCTGAGATGGGCAAAAGGATAAACGCACTCACATATACGATATCCCAATCGATAACCTGTGTGTTGTGCAGATAGGCCAAAAATACATTTACCAGATAAATAACGGTAAGGATGGAAAAATGGAGCATTGTGTTTTTGCTGCCAAATGTATTGTTCTGGGTAATGATCTTAAGAAACCCTGCTACAATTTCGTGGGCCACCAAAAAGATAAAAAGAATACTGAGAACAAGTGGTGCAGCGATGCCATAATTGGCAAGAATCAGAAATGAATTTTCAGCCGCAGCAAAGAAATAAATGATAAGCCCAAAAACAGTAGTACTCACTACAAAAGTAATAAACCGTACTGTCCAGTTTGTACGTGGGTTTATTTTATTGAAGTAATAATAAGGAAGCATGAACAGCACCAGCACAATAATGAGGGCCGTGTCATTGGCTTTGCCGAATAGCAATAAATTCTCCAGGCGAAAAGTGGTAAAAAGCCCAACCACCACCAAAATCCCGAAATAAAACCAAAACCCACGCAAATAGGTAAAAACAGAAATCGCTACAACAATGCTGAGTGTGGAAAACACCAGGAAAATGTAGGCAGCCAGGGTGTTTACCTGAATAGTACTCCCCCGAAAACTATCGATGATGAGGTAGTTATTGGCATCGTAAGAAAAAGTAAAAAGCCCCAGGTTGAATTTGTCTACAATTGTAGTCTGAATTTCAGAAACACTCAGGGTTTCCCAGTCTATGACCGCCTCAATGCCAAAGAAGTAACTAAAAATAAAAAAGGCAAAAGCCAGCAAAAAGAAAATCAGCAGTCCCTGATAAAAGATGCGTTGGTTTGCAGGCCATTGCTTCCAAAAAAATAGGTCATTCATTCGCTCAAAAAATTATACCGGGGTTTGGTTTCGGGTTTTAAGTTTAGCGTTTTGTGTTTGGAGTTTGAACTAAAAACTATAAACAAGAAACTAAAAAAATATCGGCAGTTGTATAGTGGTATAATTCGTCAATTCATGTTGCATATTTTATGCCAGCGGGCTGGGTTATTTGTTAAACGTTAAAAGTTATTGGTTATTCAGTCCACCAATAACTTTTAACCAATAACAAATAACTTTATTCCAACACCTTTTTATTCCAACACCTTCGGCACCCTAAAGTAATGCTCATCTTTTTTAGGTGCGTTGAGCAAGCCCCTTTCCCTGGATAGTGCAGGCGTAATTTCATCTTCCCGCATTTGGTTTACCTCCTGCGACATGCTCAGCAAGGGTTCCACATCATCGGTGTCCACCTCATTCAGCATTTCCACCCAGGTGATAATCTCAGTCAGGCTGTCCAGCATGGCTTCTTCTGCACCTACTTCAAATTCAAGCCGCGACAGGTGCGCTATTTTTCTTAACGTGGTTTGGTCTATTTTCATATTTTTGGCTATAAGCGATTAGCTGTATGCCTCAAGCATTGTTGCTTTCGGCAAATTGGTTACTTTTTGTTTCCTTTATTTTCATATCTCCGGAAAAATATTCCGTAATTCCTGGTCGATAACACGGTATGTTTGTGCCTTTAAATCATCTAGTTGGTTTATTGTCATCCCTTTGGTTTCAATAGGCTCATGAAAAATGGCTTTTATGGGCCTGCGGTAAACCAGCAGCGAACCGTCATCAGGCAAAACTATCCAATTGTAAGGAATTGTAACAGGCACAATCGGGATTTGTTGCTCAATGGCCAGCCGGAAGGCCCCGTCTTTAAAAGGCGCCATGTGGGGCGGGTTGGTAGTACGAATGCCTCCTTCAGGATACATCACAATACATTTACCCTCATCCACAGCCTCTTTTGCCCGCTGCAATGCCCGGTAGCGGTCACGGTAAGAGTTTCTGTCTACCGTAATGTGCAGTTTTCGGTACATATACCCAAAAACAGGTACTTTAGAAATGGATACCTTTCCTACAAACACAAATACTTTGGGCAAAAATCCCATGATCACAATATCAAACCAGGAAGTGTGGTTGGGAGCGAACACATACAATTGTTTCTTCCTGGGTTTGAAGCGCCACTCCAGTGTTACCGGAATAAAGCAAATAGCAAAATAAACTTTAGACCAAATCCGGTTCAGCAGGAGCGCGTATTTGTGCCAACTTTTTCTTTGAAGAAATATCAGAAAAAAGGGTAGTAAAATGAAAAAGATGAGGGCAAAAGCAAGCAGACAATAAGTGGAATAAATTCTTCTCCAGATTTTCACGCTTGATTGAGGGTTTTGGGCAATATTAAAAAAATTGTCTTAATGATATGCTAAAATCGTATTTTCTATAATATCACAACAGTCCTGCAATTGCGCTTCGGTAATAACCAAAGGCGGGGCAAACCGGATGATGTTGCCGTGGGTAGGTTTGGCAAGCAAACCATTTTCTTTCAGTTGCAGGCAAATATTCCAGGCGGTTTCACTGGTTTCATCATCATCAATAACAATGGCATTTAATAACCCTTTGCCCCTTACCAGGACAACATTATCGGTTTTTTCTATCATATGTTGCATACGAGTACGAAAAGCGTTTCCCAGTTTTTCTGCCTTTTCAGATAGGTTTTCGTCCAACACCACTTGCAGGGCTGCTATGGCTACTTTACAGGCGAGGGGGTTTCCGCCAAAAGTGGAGCCGTGTTCACCCGGGCCAATGGTGAGCATAATTTCATCATCAGCCAGCACGGCAGACACAGGGAGTACGCCACCTGAGAGGGCTTTACCCAAAATAAGAATGTCGGGTTTTACATTTTCATGCTGACAGGCAAATAACTTTCCCGTACGGGCAATGCCGGTTTGTACCTCGTCAGCGATAAAAAGCACATTGTTTTGCTTGCACAAAGCATACGCTTTTTGAATATAGCCTTCATCGGGAACAACTACGCCAGCTTCCCCCTGTATGGGTTCTACCATAAAGCCAGCCACGTTCGGGTCTTGCAAAGCCTTTTCAAGGGCAGGCAGGTCGTTATAAGGGATGAGTTCATACCCAGGCATAAAAGGGCCAAAACCTCGGGTGCTCAGCGGGTCGGTAGAAGAGGAGATAGCGGCCAGGGTGCGCCCCCAAAAATTGCCTTCGGCAAAAATGATTTTGGCTTTATTTTCGGGGATTTTTTTTACGTTGTAAGCCCACTTACGGCAAAGCTTTACGGCAGTTTCGCCGCCTTCCACGCCCGTGTTCATGGGCAATACCCTGTCGTACCCAAATAATTCGGTTATAAATTTTTCATATTCTCCCAACACATCATTATAAAAGGCCCGGGAAGTGAGGGTGAGCTGGTTGGCCTGATCGTGCAGGGCATTCAAAATTTGCGGGTGGCAATGTCCCTGGTTTACGGCACTGTAAGCCGATAAAAAATCGTAGTACTTTTTTCCTTCCGTATCCCAAACAAATACACCTTCCCCTTTGGAAAGGACCACGGGCAAAGGCTTATAGTTTTTTGCGCCGTGCTTATTCTCCAGTTCCATCGCTTCCCGGCTGTTAAGGGTTGATCGTGTCATTAATTATTTCTTCATTTGAAGCAGTGAATAATGAAAACAAAAATAGCAAAGAAAAAGGCTTTCCCCTAACAGCAGGCGATTACTATATCAATAAACAGGGAATGATGGTTTTTACCGCGCAATATCACCTAAAAAGAGGATATTGCTGTGAAAGTGGCTGTAAACATTGTCCTTTTGGGCACAAAAGGTGAAATTAGTAGGAAAAGCTGTTTTGTTGTTAAAACATTTTTTTTGATATTTGCACTCCAAAAATTTTTAAACAAGTTATCATGTCAAAAGTTTGTCAAATCTCGGGAAAAAGAGTGAGGGTTGGGAACAACGTTTCTAAGTCTAATAACAAAACGAAACGTAAGTTTTATCCTAACCTACAGAAAAAGCGTTTTTATCTGCCAGAAGAAGATCGCTGGGTTACTTTAAAGGTTTCTACCAAAGCCCTGAAATCGATCAATAAAAATGGCATCAGTACAGAGCTGAAAAAAGCCCGTGCAAAAGGAACATCATTGGTATAGTTGCATGTTTTGTGTTTATAGTTTTAAGTTTAACATCAAACTATAAACTGAAAACTACAAACTAAAAACTCAAAGAAAAATGGCTAAAAAAGCAAAAGGTAATAGAATACAGGTTATTTTAGAATGTACCGAACATAAAGACAGCGGCCAACCCGGCACTTCCCGGTACATTACCACCAAAAACCGGAAAAATACTCCGGACAGGTTGGAAAGAAAGAAATATAACCCAGTTTTGAAAAGATATACTGTTCACAGAGAAATTAAATAACTATGGCAAAGAAAGTAGTTGCAACCCTAAAAAAAGCTGACGCTAAAGGTGTAGCCAAGGTAATTAAGGCAGTAAAGTCGCCCAAAACCGGTGCATACACTTTTAAGGAAGAAATTGTACCTTTGGATATGGTGAAAGACCACTTGTCCGATTAATCAGCAGACAATATTTTATCAAGTTGTATGAAGTCCCGGTTTGGGACTTTTTTTGTATATTCTCGTTAAATTCAGGTAAAAGGTGAACCACTCTCTCACCGCTTTTTGACATTTATCTTTAACCTAATCTTAATCATGAATTGGTTCAAAAGCGTATTTTCCAAAGAAAAGAAAGAAACCCTGGACAAAGGGTTGGAAAAAACCAAAGAAAATTTCTTTACCAAGATGGGAAAAGTCGTTGTGGGCAAATCAACGGTAGATGATGAGGTGTTGGATGAACTGGAAGAAATACTGGCAACTTCTGACGTAGGGGTAGATACAACAATCAAAATTATTGACCGCATTGAAGCCCGGGTTGCCCAGGATAAGTATTTAGGAACTTCAGAGTTAGACAGGATTCTGCGGGAGGAAATTGCCGGCCTGCTTACCGAAGGGGAAGATACTACGGTGCAGGCTGATGACTTTTCTATACCTGACAATAAAAAGCCCTATGTTTTATTGGTAGTGGGCGTAAATGGTGTAGGCAAAACAACCACCATTGGCAAACTGGCTGCACAATACAAAAAAAGGGGAAGAAACGTGGTGCTGGGTGCGGCTGATACTTTCAGAGCCGCAGCAGTAGACCAAATCAAGCTTTGGGGAGAGCGGGTAGGCGTACCTGTAGTTGCCCATGGCATGTACACCGATCCGGCCTCTGTTGCCTTTGATGCAGTGAAACAAGGCGTTGAAACTGGAGCAGATGTGGTGATTATCGATACAGCCGGCAGGTTACATACCAAAGTAAACCTGATGAATGAGCTTTCTAAAATCAGGCGTGTGATGGGTAAAGTAATACCTGATGCCCCGCATGATGTATTGTTGGTACTGGATGGAAGTACCGGACAGAATGCATTTGTACAAGCCAAAGAATTTACCAGGGCTACGGAAGTAACCGCATTAGCCATTACCAAATTAGACGGCACAGCCAAAGGAGGCGTTGTTTTGGGCATTTCAGATCAGTTTCAAATTCCGGTAAAATACATTGGCGTAGGTGAGAAAGTAGACGATTTGCAGGTATTCAATAAGATGGAGTTTGTAGATTCATTGTTTAAAAAATAATTAGTGGTATCCTGACTTGTTTCAATTCAATTAAGCCCAGTTTAAGAATTTTTCTTATTTTCCTTTATTCTGCAGAAATATCTTCAGGCATATCAAACACATGAGCTTTCAGGTGCGGTATTGCTTCCATGCGTTGGAATTATGCTGAATTAGTGCCATAAGTAAAAAAGTTTATACAACTTTTGAAATACTCCTAAAGTGCAAATTCCTATAAAAATAATTGTAATTGCTTGAAAGCCAGCTTTTTGCATAAATTAATTGCTATTTTTTCTTTAACATTCAATGTAAAGCTATAAATTAGTGCGTCTGTTATGTTGAATTTATCCTCACAATATCAAATTTCAAATATGCCTTGGCATAGTTTTCGTTTATAGAAGTTAGATTCATAAATCAGCTATGCATAAAAATTTTACTCATATTACTTTTTGTCTAATAATTTCCTCTATGATGTTTATGGGCTTCAGCCCTTTACGTGCACAGGACGAAGTCATTAATAACGTTAGGGCTGCCATCAAAGCAGGAAGTTCACGTGAATTAAGCAGGTATTTGAACAATGTAGTAGAATTGAGCATCAACGGAGAAAAGTCAAGCTATAGCCGTACGCAGGCCGAATTTGTACTTAAAGATTTTTTTACAAAATATCCGCCCCGTGATTTTCAGTATACGCACCAGGGATCTTCCCGTGATGGATTAAAGTATGCCATTGGCACATATGCATACGACCGTGGAACTTTTATGATTTACATGGTTATCAAGCAATTTAATGGGGAATACCGGGTAGATATTATTAATTTTAGCGAAGAATAAGCAGAAATAAATAAAAACAATTCCAAGGCAGTGATTTATTTCACTGCCTTTTTTATTTTCGCCCCGTGAAACCTGCTTATCTTACAAAAGAAAATATTGACCGTTTCATCCAAACAGCCTTGGCAGAGGATGTAGGGGAAGGAGACCATTCCTCGCTGGCATCAGTGCCACCTTCTTTGCAAAGTGAAGCCCGGTTACTCATCAAGGGTCAAGGCATGCTGGCTGGTGTGGCGTTGGGCCAAAATATATTTCATACTGTTGACCCCTCACTGAAAATTGATGTATACAAAGGCGACGGGCAGTTGGTAGATAATGGTGATATTGCTTTTATCGTATCGGGTAAAGCGCGCTCCATCCTTACGGCTGAACGGCTCGTACTGAACTGTATGCAGCGTATGAGTGGAATAGCAACATATACTCATGCATTACAAAATATGATAAGCCACACAAAAGCCCGCTTGTTGGATACCCGAAAAACGACTCCCAACTTCAGGCTTCCAGAAAAATGGGCCGTACACATTGGTGGAGGAAAAAATCATCGTTTTGCCCTGTATGATATGATTATGCTCAAAGATAACCATATCGATTATGCCGGGGGTATTTCAAAGGCCATAAATAATACCCAACAATATCTGAAAGACACAGGTAAAATGCTTCAGATTGAGATAGAAACGCGCACCATTGATGAAGTGAAAGAAGTGCTGGCAGTGGGAGGGGTAGATATGATTATGCTGGACAATATGCCGGTAGAAGTAATGCAAGAGTCAGTAAAGTTAATTGACAATCGCATTAAAACCGAGGCGTCGGGCAATATCAATGAAAAGACAATAACGGCAGTAGCTGAATGTGGGATTGATTTCATTTCGGTAGGTGCTCTTACACATTCTGTAAAAAGTTTGGACATGAGCCTTAAAGCAATTAAATAATTAGCCACAAGCTCCTGGCCTCAAGCCACAAGCTATAACAAAGCTTGTAGCTGCTTCGGCAGTCTGATTGAGGCTAAAAGCTTATGGCTTTACTAAAAACAAGAAACATATAAAGTATGATTATTAAGACAAAAAAATACAAATTACCCACAGGTACATATATAAAATTAGCCCTTAAAAATGTGTTGCTGGAGCAGTGGTGGACCATTCCTATTGCTGTGGCTATTGCCTGTGGTGCATTTTTTGTTTTTTCCTGGTGGTGGATTATCGGGGCAGTATTAGCCTATGGCTTGTATGTACTGTTCTGGCTCATACAGTTTGCCGGAGTAACCCAATTGGAGCAGAGCAAGATTTTATTTGAAAAGCTCAGCTATGAAATCAACAGCCAGCAGGTTTTGATAAAAGTAAACACCCGGCAAGGTATGCCCATCAAATGGGAGAACGTAAGAAAAGCCTCCATTGGCAATGACTATTTTTTACTAATCATCACCAAAGCCCAGCTTATTCACCTGCCTTTCAAAATTTTCAATTCAGAACATGAAAGAAAATTTATGGAAACTATCCTGAAGCGCAAGGGATATATCAAGGAGAAAGAAAAAACTGCTTAAAAATCACTTTTTTGCCCTGTAATAAACAGTATTACTGTTTTCAGCGGTAAGTATGTCGTTGGCTACTCTTCTCATGTCATCTACACTCACCTGCTGTATTTTCTCAGGCTCTTCATTCACCAGGTCGGGGTTACCCAGCAGGGCCCCGTAAGCCAGGTTCATGGCACGGTTGAGCAGTTCTACCTCTGAAAAAACCAATGTAGATTCTGCCTGGTTTTTTACCTTTGAGAGTTCGTCTTCGTCAATTTGGCCTGAAATTAATGAGTGTACAACCGCAGATACGGCTTCATCTGCCTGCTCCAAAGACACGTTATTGTTAACCTTTCCGGTAATAATGAGCAGGCCCGGATCGATAGAACCTGAAATGTAAGCATTGATAGCGCTGAATATCTTTTCCTCTTTTACCAACTGCTGGTATAACCGGGAAGACTTACTACGGCCCAGGATATCGCTCAGGAGGTCTGCTGTATGGTAATCCGGGTGAAGCCTGTCGGGAATATGATAGGCTTTGTACAAAGCATCCAGGGGCACCGAAGCTTCCATTTCCAATAACCTTTGTTCATTTTGGGGTGGTTCTGCGGGTAATTGCCTTACATAATCGTTTCCAGAGGGTATAGGACCAAACCATTTTTCACTCAGCCGTTTTACTTCATCATAGTCAACGTTCCCTGCTACCACCATGATGGCGTTGTTGGGAATATAAAATTTGTAAAAGAATGCTTTTACATCATCTAATGTAGCATTTTCTATATGTGAAATGTCTTTTCCAATGGTATTCCACCGATAGGGGTGTTTTTGATAAGCCAAAGGGCGTAACTGTAACATCACGTCACCATAAGGTTGGTTCAGGTATCTTTGCTTAAATTCTTCTATCACCACTTTGCGCTGTACTTCCAATACTTGGGGATCGAAAGAAAGGCTCATCATGCGGTCTGATTCCAGCCAGAAAGCCGTCTCCAGGTTAATTGCCGGTAAAGTGATGTAATAATTGGTGATATCAGGATTGGTGAACGCATTGTTTTCGCCTCCGACCCTTTGCAATGGTTCGTCGTAAGAAGGAATATTTTTAGAGCCTCCGAACATCAGGTGTTCAAAAAGGTGGGCAAAGCCCGTTTTATTTTCATCTTCATCTCGGGAGCCAACATTGTATAAAATATTAACCGTGGCAAGGGGAGTAGCTGTATCTTTATGCACAAAAACTTTTAATCCATTTTCAAGGGTAAAGTGTTGATAGTCAATCATATATTAGGCTGTATTTTTATTACGCTATTTCTTCAAATGTATTTAAACGAGAGAATATGAGCAATCATCTGATATAATTTCACAAATCTTTTATCTATTCACTATTAAACAGAAATGCGACTGCTTTTTTCAGTTAAAATATATTCTCCCGTTTGGCCATGTTCCATCTAAGAGAGAGTGAAATAAGGGCGGATTTTTGGTTTCTTGTTTCAATTTCACTTTTCAGGTTACGGTAAATGAAGTTTACATCCGTAAAAAAATTATGAAATAACTGGTACGA
The DNA here is from genome assembly GCA_965230065.1 of Cyclobacteriaceae bacterium. Classification (GTDB taxonomy): domain Bacteria; phylum Bacteroidota; class Bacteroidia; order Cytophagales; family Cyclobacteriaceae. The sequence goes on from OZ245942.1 coordinate 5,167,088, forward strand.
AGCCGTAACATCAGCATACATCAGGTCGGTAGCAATGCCCTGGCCAATTTCATTGCCAAATTCCTGCTCATGGGTTGCATAATCCAATAAAATATTTTTCCCCCAGTTAGAACCGCCAAAGTCGTCACCATACTTGCCTATGGCCAATTTTCCGCTCAGGTTGAGTTTTGGCAGAGGCTGGTACCGGGCAATGAATAACGTTTCCCTAAAATTAGCTCCCAGTGGATGGGCCAGGGCTTGCCGGTAGTGGGCATAGTTGGTATAAAGGCTTTCGTGGGCATAAGTATACGGGCGCGACAGGTTGTATTCCACTTGCACATCAAGATTGGCAATATTCAGGGCATTGATGTATTTGAGGCCAATTTGCGCAGCATACTTGTTCCCCCACCATCCTTCGCCCGATTTGGCTTCACTGAGCAAAAATTCATCTAACATAAATTGGCCATACAATGAAAAGTGCCTGAGAAAATTCCACTTAATATCTGCACCCAGCATGGCGTTATCAGGGCTACCGGTTTCCTGTTCAATAGAGCGGTAAAAAATGATGGGAATGAGGTAGCTCAACTCAAACCCGGTGGTACCCGTTGTGAGCGGATCCTGCCCAAAGGTAATGGTTTCGTAAAGCCCAAAGTTCAAATTTTTGGTAATATCTACGCCCAACCGATGGAGCACAAAGTACTTTTTAGGAAACCGTTGGGTACCATACAGCCCCACTCCGCCGGGTGCCACAAATACATCGGCCCGCATTTCGGTAAAAAGATTGGTATATTGAATGCGCCATACCTTGGTATTTATCTTGAGAAACAAATAGTCATTGGCAAAATCAGATAATACTAACGAACGGTAACCATTGCCCATAAAATGGCGGCCATAACCCATTTGCATGTTGATATGCCTTGTGACCGGAAAAGCAATGTGTCCTCTGGCGGTAAAGAAATCCACGCCATTTTCTTTAAAACTTTTCCAAAAACCTTCCCCCGGAACAACACCCATAGAATCTGTCCAATCTCTAACATAAGTGGGAAAAGCTGTTTGGTTTTCACTCAAATAGGTGTAAAATCCTATCTTTTGATCGATAGTTCCATGAATTTGCAAACCGCGGCTGTTTGTATAGGTCAGCGGGGAGTCTTCAACATCAGCTACTTGTTCGGCACCTGCCTGAAAGTTAATTACAGGATTTATATGTAGCAGAAAATCTTTTACATTTACATGATAAAAGTCAGCTTTTTTCCTGAAAAATGTATTCAGAAGCGATTTTTCGTTCTCTTGTTCAGCTTCATGACTCCAGGCCCAGTTATCATTGGCCAAATATCGAAGATTATACTTATCTTGTGGCGAGAAAATTTTGGAGGGTTTATCCGTTTCCGTTTGATAAATGGAGTCTGTCCAATGACCAATATTTTGCCGGAGGAATGGTTTTGAAGTCGTAAAAAAGTTAGCGGAAAATTTTCCTGATTGTATTTCGTAACGATCAATAAGGTGGTAATAATCCCTGTTGAGCGGTGCATAGGTACTCTGGGCAATGGTAAAGCCATAGAAAAATAGAAATACAGAAAAAAATGTGTACTTTTTCATTCATAAAAAGTTAACAAAAAGATAATACTTCTTTAATATGTGTATAAGCCAGACTGTTGTTATTTTGCAAGCATAATTGTATAATTCAATTTTTCCCGAAAAAGAGAATAAATTTCTGACAATGTTTGGGTAATCATATGCCATGCTTCTGCTGAACATGCATACAGCCTCGAGCATTTCTCTTGCCAAATATGATAAAAGATAAAAAAACTACCCGCCAAAAGAAGCATAAAAATAATCAGAATAACGAAGGTTCTATTATTGATCAGCTGATCGCTTCTATATATCAGATTTTTGATCTTTTTAAGGAGGAAAGAAAGTTCATTATTCTTATCACAGTCTTGTTTTTAATAGCCGGCGTAATTTATCCCTTTGCAGGCATTGCCATGTGGTTTGGTTTTTTACTGGCAGCATATTCTGCCGTATCGAATGATAGTATTCAAACCATCGGTACATTCATTGCCTCCAATGCCAACCGTAAATGGTATGTGTTGTGGTTATTCATAGGCGGTATTTTCCTCCTTACTGTTACATTTAGCTGGCTTAATTTTGATGGGGACGTGTCTTACCAGCGTTTGCTCAGATATGGGGACGATGGTGACTTATCTTTTCCCCAACCTGAAAGCTTCAGCTTTTTGCAAATAGCTGCCCCTATCTTTTTGCTCATCCTTACTCGCCTGCGGATGCCGGTTTCAACAACCTTTCTGTTATTGAGTTGTTTTGCCGTTAGCCCCAGTGCCATTGGTTCTGTCTTGAATAAAAGTATTACGGCCTATTTCCTGGCTTTTGCTTTGGGTTTTTTGGTATGGATTTCCATTACCGGCCTCACCAAAAAACATTTTAAAGGAAAACCGGCAGCCTGGTGGACGGTAGCCCAATGGATTACAAGTGGCTCACTCTGGTCGGTATGGATCATGCAAGATGCTGCCAATATTGCCATTTACCTGCCCCGACAGCTTAGTTTTATGCAGTTTTTCGGCTTTGCTTCTATTGTGTTTTTTGGCCTGGGGCTTCTTTTTTACCTGAAAGGTGACAGGATTCAAAAAATTGTAAATGAAAAAAGTGAAGTTACCGACATTCGGGCAGCAACAATCATCGACTTGGTGTACGCTCTGATTTTAGTATACAAGTTAACCGACAGCCGTATACCCATGAGCACCACCTGGGTTTTTATTGGATTACTAGGTGGAAGAGAAATTGCAATGCGTTTGAGAACAAAAAGTAAGGTTAAGCCTGCCTTTCGTATGATTGGCAAAGACGCCGGGTTGGCAATTCTTGGTTTGATTGTATCAATTGTACTGGCTATGGCAGTTAACCCAAGATTTCAGGAAGAAATTATTAATTTGTTTAGGTAGTAAAAAGACCGAAGACAGAAGAATTTAACTTCCGTCTCCGGTCTTCCGACTTCCGACTTCCAACAATTCTTTCACGGCCAGCCAGCTCATAAGCCCTGCACCAATTTCCAGTGCACTTTCGTCAATATCAAAAGTAGGCGTATGCACTGAAGAGGTAATGCCTTTGGCTTGGTTGCCAGTACCCAGTCGGTAAAAACAGCACCCAATTTCCTGAGAATAATAGGCAAAATCTTCGGCAGCCATCCACAAGTCAAGGTCCACCACGTTTTCTTCCCCCAAATAGGCAATGGCATTTTGCTTTGCCCTTGATGTAAGCACGGGGTCATTCTTAAGAAAAGGATACCCGCGCATTACCTGAAAATCGCAACTGCCACCCATGCCTTCGGCCATACTTTCGGCTATTTTTTTCATTTTTTCATGGGCCGCATATCTCCATTCTTCATTTAAAGTACGGAAAGTGCCTTCTATGTATACCTCATTGGGTATTACGTTGGTAGCCCCATTGGCCACTACTTTACCGAAAGATAAAACAGAAGGAATTTTGGGATTGGCATTACGGCTCACAATCTGTTGCAATGCTACAATAATGTGGGAAGCAATCAATACAGGGTCAATATTACTTTCGGGCATGGCTGCATGGCCCCCTTTTCCTTTTACCGTTACGTATAACTCATCGGCACTGGCCATATACATGCCTTCCCGAAACCCGACCTTACCAGCAGGAATAAAAGGCATTACGTGTTGTCCGATCACATGGGCCGGGGCCGGGTTTTGCAGTACGCCGTCTTTAATCATGAGGGATGCGCCTCCAGGAATCTTCTCTTCACCGGGTTGGAATATTAATTTAATAGTACCCTCAAATTCGTCTTTGAATTGAGAAAGTATTTTTGCAGCACCCAATAGAGAAGTAGTGTGGGCATCGTGTCCACAGGCATGCATTATCCCTTCATTGGTTGATTTGTAGGGTACTTCATTGGCTTCGGTAATGGGCAAAGCGTCCATATCTGCACGCAGGGCAATTACCTTACTACCCGGGTTTTGCCCTTCAATAAGCGCGGTTACTCCGGTGCCAGCCACGCCTTCTTGGGGAGTAAGTCCAAAAGATTTTAATTTATTGGCAACAAATTCAGCAGTTTTATGCTCCTCAAACGAAAGTTCGGGATGCATGTGTAAATGTCTTCGTATTTGTACCAGCTCTTCCATTGAAGACTGAGCTTCTTGCTTTATCTTATCTTTTATATGCATAAATAGTTTTGGGTAATTTTTATTGACTCAGTTTGAACTGCTCAGGCACTATGATGGCATTAGAAAACTCTGATTTGAGCTTGGCATAGGTTTTTTGGGCTTGGATAACACTGTAAAACTTGCCTACTTTCACTTTCCAGAAAGGGGCTTCAAAACTGAGGGTAGGTTTGGCATCTGGTAATACCATATATACATCATCCTTTACTTCATCGCCTTTTTGTCGCTCCGAGCCTGAGTAAACCTGTATGGTGTATCCCGTATAATAATCATATTCCCGGTTCCGGTGGGCTACTGAATCCAGAAAAGTATTGAGTGATGTGGTAATATCCCCGGAAGGATTGATGTCAGGAGTATTATAAATGATCGTTTCAGGTTCAGTAGCCGTGTTTTTGGCTTCTTTTGCTTTCAGAGAATCCGAAAAATTTGGCCGGTGTTTTGATAAATCTTCATCAAAATCCACACTACTCATAGAAGCAGGTTTGGTGACGCACCCGGCAACCAGCAAGAAAAAAAGTAAAAGTGAGCTATTGAATATTTTTATCATCGGTAAAATGATTCTGTTTGAACGTGAATATCGCAAAGATAACGGGAAAGATAAAAAACTGTTGTAATCAACGCTTTCTTTACGATACCTAATGGGTTTTTTTAAAATTTTACAGCTTTAATGGTTTATAAGCCTCTAAGCTAAATAACCCGTTATCCATTTGCATGGTTACAGGGCGGTCCACTTCCACAGCTATTACTTTGTCATTTTCCAACTGTAAGATAAACTTACAGGGTTTGTTGAAGGTTACGTCAGCTTTACCATCCTGATTGAAATCAATCTCTTTTCCTTCTCCACCAGCGGCTGAAGGGCTGATATATATATTTCCTTGTACTGAACCCAATATGGAAGAAAAGCCTTCATGTTGTAACTGAAAGCTTTCTTTTACCAGTTTTACTTCTGGATCACTTGTCGTGCGGGGATAAACAAACACTGTGTTTGTATCTCTTTCTGTAGTAAAACGCACTGGCTTGAGCCAACCATACGTGCTTTGCAGCGAATCTTGTTCTTCAATGAGTTGAGCATCTTCGTTGAGACTGATAAAAAATTGTCGATCTTCCTGCCCGGCATATCCGGTGGAGGCAATTCCATTAGCTATTTCAGTTGCTAAAGCCCGGCCATCATTTACCAATAAAGGAACATTGAGGGCAAAAGGTTTGTCCTGAAGCGCATACAACTCGGTCAATATGCCTTCGGGTGTTACCGTAAAGTCTTGTTTGAAATACGGCCCTCCGCGTCCGGTAGCGTAGTGGTATGTTAGCGTAAACTTGACGAGTAGGGGATGCACAAAATGAACGGTAGGGGTAACACGATAATCTTTAGGCAAATCGGCCAATTGTATCCACTGCCCGTCTTGTTGCCATGCAGGCCCAAAGCTGATACCCTCTCCGGAGGGTACTTCGTGTTTCCCGTCCGAAGGGCCCAGACGGTCATCCCAACCTGTTTTGCTGAAGCGGACTACGCCAAGTGGAGTCCAGGAGAAACCGTATTTGGGTACTGAGGCACCGCGTAAATTGACAAAAACCTGCATGCCCCCGGCATTGGCCACAAAGGTAGAAAACCGATCGTCGGTGCTGAACGCGTATCCGCCTATTTCAGTAGGGGCGGGTTGTTCTTTTATTTCTGTTTGGGCAGTCAGGTAAGCTTCTGCCAAATGAAACATCATGGCTCCGCTGTAATTGCCCCACTGGCTGGCAGGCTGGTAACCGATTCGGTTTTCAGGGTCAAAATAATTTTTTGTGATGTAGAGTGAGCCTTCCCAGGGCGTATCCTCTCTTTGCCAGCGCAAGATACTCTGGAAACTCAGCATGGCTGCCCGCCGGTATTGCCCGGCCAGCCTTTCTTCCCCGTTTTTCCAGGCATCTGCTGCCATGGCTTCAAAAATCAGTTGGTACAAAATGTCATTAAACACATGGTCATCCGTACGGCCGTTGGGGGGGCACTGTCCGGCAGGACTTTGCAAAAGCAGGGAAGTTTGGGTGCCCCGCCTCACGCTTTGGTTAATTTCCCTGGCAGAGGGGCCATCATATGAGCCAACCAGGGCGGCCAGGTTTCCCCGCCCCACGGCTTCTACCGCATGCGATTGCGGATCGCTGCTCCAATCCTGATATAAATTCCATTTATCCAGATAAATTCTTTCTTTTTGTGTCCAATCATGCCAGCCTTTTTCAATAAAAGCGATGGTAGGATCTGGCGATACCAATCCAGCACGGGCCCGCACCCACTCACCTTTCATGGCATACGTGCGCCAATTATTCAGCCTTCCGGTAAAATTAGCCATTACCACCGAAAGCGGGGTTTTCATGCGGTTTTCCCACCGTTCAAAGGTTTCTTTATCAACATGCGTATGGTACAGTTCCAGGGCATGGGCCAATGGTGCAATGAAAAACTCACCGTGTGCATCTGGAATGCTTTGGCTGCCTCCGGCAAAACTTTGGGTGGCATGTTCCATGGCAAGTATGCCCGAGGGAAGTAAATCTTTTGCTCTTCCTGCATCTATCAATGTACCCACAGCAAAGGCATAGTAAGGCGTTGAGTATTGGTGTTCCCTTTGTAAATAGGGGTCAATGATGGCTCCTTGCTCATGCTGATGCTGCCTGGCAACCCGGCAGATACCTTCTGCCACATCCAGGTATTTTTCAGGTGATATATCTAGCGGATTCCAGGGCTGAGCCGTCAGATGAAAACGTATTTCGGGAAGATGGGTAGGCAGGTCTTGGGCCAGGGAATCAAAGTTCAATAATACCGTAATAAATAAAGCGGTAAGGAAAATGTGCTTGGTTTTCATACTTAAAAGTATCAATTTTTGCGGGCTTTCAAAACTTATCAATTGCATTGAGGCAAGTGGGAAAATTACAGATAAAAATGCTGAAAAAGCTTAGAATCGAATTGATTTCTTTTGTTTCTGCTGGGTTTATTGGATAAATTGTAAAGGATAACTCTTTTTTTGAACTAAACTACCAACCTCATGAAAGAAAATGTAACCTCCGCCAAAGAATTTTTTGATTTTGCCAAAAAACATGGTGCTGAAATGGTAGACCTTAAATTTGTTGACCTGCTGGGCACCTGGCAGCATTGCAGTTATCCTATTGAAACCTGGGATGCAGATACTTTTGAAAATGGAGTGGGTTTTGACGGCTCTTCCATACGGGGCTGGCAAAGCATTGATACTTCAGATATGCTGGCAGTACCCGACCCTTCCACCGCCCAAATTGATCCTTTTTTTGCCGAACCCACCGTGAGTGTCATCGCCAATATTGTTGACCCGCTTTCCCATGAACGGTATTCCCGTGATCCCCGCAACATTGCCCATAAAGGAATCGCCTACTTGAAAGAAACCGGCATTGCGGATACCTGTTTTATCGGCCCCGAACCTGAATTTTTTATTTTTGATGAAGTTTTGTTTGAGCAAAAGCAAAATACGGCTTATTACAAAATTGATTCCGTAGAAGGTGCGTGGAATACCAATCGAATAGAAGAACCGAATTTGGGCTATAAACCGAGCTACAAGGGCGGTTATTTTCCTGTAAGCCCCACAGATACCTACCAGGACCTCCGGGGTGAAATGGTTAAGGAAATGCGGAAACTGGGCATTGTGGTGGAAGCCCATCACCACGAAGTGGGTACGGGCGGGCAAGCAGAAATTGATGTGAAGTTTTCGGAGTTGCTGGATATGGCCGATCAGTTCATGTGGTTTAAATATGTGATTAAAAATGTGGCCAGAAGGTATGGCAAAACGGTTACTTTCATGCCCAAACCCATCTTTGAAGATAATGGGAGCGGTATGCACACCCATTTTAGCTTATGGAAAAAGGGAAAGCCCTTATTTGCCGGTAATGAATATGCCGGACTGAGCGAAATGGCATTGCATGCTATAGGTGGTATCCTGAAACATGCGGCTTCCATTCTCGCTTTTGCTGCCCCTACCATCAATTCATACCGCAGGCTGGTGCCCGGATACGAAGCTCCCGTGAACCTGGTATATTCTCAAAGAAACCGTTCTGCTTCCGTTCGGATTCCGATGTATTCTAATAGTCCGAAAGCTAAACGCTTTGAATTTAGGTGCCCAGACCCTACGGCCAATGGTTACCTCTTGTTTACAGCCATGCTGATGGCTGTGCTGGATGGCATTGAAAAAAAAATAAAACCAGGCAAGCCTTTGGATAAGGATATTTATTCCTTATCCCCCAAAGAGCTGGCACGAACCAACAAGGTGCCTGGTTCCCTGGGGGAAGCTTTGGATGCACTGGAAAAAGACCATGCTTTTCTTACCAAAGGAGGCGTGTTTACTGATGACCTCATAGCAACCTGGATTGCCTATAAGCGTGAAAATGAATTGCTGCCGATGGCCTTGCGCCCGCATCCGTATGAGTTTTATTTGTATTATGATAATTAACCCGAGACTGTTTTTTTAAAGACTTCCGAAATTTCGGAAGTCTGTCTCAAAACTTTATATCTTTGATGGCATCGTTGTTGGAGCTTGTTTTCTGCACTTTACGTGAATAAAGGTAAAAAGTAAGTGTTTGTTGTTTAGCTTGTCAAGGATTACCCAGAATATGAAAATATTAATTGCACCGGATAAGTTCAAAGGTTCATTAAGTGCCATACAGGTTTGTGAAGCCATTGCTGAAGGAATTTATGAAGTTGACCCTAAAATTGATGTAGTTAATTTACCTTTAGCCGATGGGGGAGAAGGCACTGCCGAAATACTAACATATCATACGAAAGGCAAAACAATTTCAAAAACTGTTAACGACCCTTTGATGCGGCCTGTTGAAGCTTCATTTGGCTTTTCCGGAGATGGTACTACCGCATTTATTGAGATGGCCGTTGCTTCTGGTTTGTATTTGTTGGATGAGAATGAAAAAAATTGTTTGCATACCACCACATATGGCACCGGGGAGTTGATCTTAGAAGCCTTGCAACTTGGTGTGCATAAAATAATCCTGGGCATTGGTGGAAGTGCTACCAATGATTGTGGGATGGGCATGGCAGCCGCCCTGGGATATCGTTTTCTGGACAAAGAAGGTAAATCGTTGGAGCCTGTGGGTGAAAACCTACAATATGTGGAAAAAATTGACGATGCAAATCTACAATTCAACCCCGAAGAAGTTGAGGTAAAAATAGCCTGTGACGTGGACAATCCATTATATGGCAAAAACGGGGCGGCGTATGTATATGGACCGCAAAAAGGTGCTGACGATGAGGCAGTTGAGGTACTTGACCGGGGTTTGCAGAAAATTAACGAAGTATTCATCAAACAATACGATATCGATGCCAATGCCATTCCGGGGGCAGGTGCTGCGGGTGGTATGGGGGCAGGAGGTATTATTTTTATGGGTGCTAAGCTCGTTCCCGGAGTGCAACTGATTATGGATCAGGTTAACTTTCGACACAGAGCAAAAGAAGCAAACCTCATCATTACCGGAGAAGGAAAGATTGACAGCCAAACGGTGAGAGGGAAAGTAGTAAAGGGAGTGAGTGATGTGGGGAATGAATATGCTGTACCTGTTGCTGCCCTCTGTGGAACTTTTGACGGCTCCCATGCATTAACTAAAGAATTGGGGCTTGCTTTTGCTGCTTCTATTATTACCAAACCCGGGAGCCTTGAGGAATCGATACAGCAAGCCCGTAAAGGCTTGAAAAACCTGGGTTTCAACCTTGTTCATTTTTACACTACTGTGCGGATGGGTATGCACTGACGTTTCGCTTTAAATATTATACGATAGCAAAAATCAGTGATACAAAAAGGTAAAACAGCAATAAAAAGACATAAAACTTCCGCGTTTTTTTCTTGGGTTTTCCGAAAACCCATCGGTCAATACAGTACTTCGATCTTACTTCATACGGTGTTTTCATAACTAAAAAATTTAAATTGGGGTAAATTAATATTACGCTAATGTTAAGTCAATGTTACGTTAATGTTAACTCAATGTTAAGAAATTACACAAATTATACCAAATTTCCTGATATATAAATAAAAGTGTTTTCTTTCAAATTTTATGCAAACCTTTTCCAAAGCCTTAGGCAAAAAGACTTTATTGGTACATGATATTGTAAGTTTTCATATCATTTAATGCAAATTATCATTAAATTAATTGGCCTGTAATCAAAGCACTTGCACTTACCTGGTTAAGTTACTTTTCAAATCAAGGTTATTATTTTTCATTCAGTTATTACAAATCATTGACTTGCCCGTATTAGGGATCAATTGTAGATGTATTTTATGCTATGGAAAAATTAAGCCGCCTTATCAAAAGCTTAAAGTCTAGTGAAATCCAATTAATTGAAGACTTTTACAAAGCAAAATACAATGGCAATGCTGCTGAAAATAAGAGGTTACAACTGTTTAAGTCTATAGCAACAGGCAAAGTGCATAACAATGAAGAAGCTACCGACTTGTTGTACAACCAAAAAAAAAACTCAGCCCTCAGCCATCTCAAAAAGCGGGTAGAGGAAGATATTCTTAATTTTTTGTTATTTGATTTCAGCTATTGTGGCTTATCCGAGGCCACCCGGGAAGAATTGCATTGTAATAAAATGTTACTACAAGGCAAAATGCTACTTGCCAAGGGCATTTGGGAAGAAGGCATATCCCTCTTAGAAAAAACTTCTCAACTTTCTGAAAAATACGAATTTACCGATATTAAACTGGCTTCCGACGATATATTGCGGACGTACAATAACAAAAAATGCCAGCAATATAACCAGCATATTGAAAAAAGTATGGGTGATTATCGGAAAATGCTGAAAGCCAAGGGTATCTCACTGATGTTTGCCCGAGAATTTGGCATTAGCCAAAATGAAAAATCAATAGAAAATATTACTTCCAATCAGGAAAAATATGCAAAAACCGACAGGCCAAAAAAAGTAATTTTTTGGAATAAGATGGCCTTGTTGCAGTATTATAAAAATGAACATGATTTTGAAAACGCGAAAAAATATGCGCTGGAATTACTGGAAAATCTGCATGCCGATCCAAAAGTTTTTTCAGACTTTACTTTTGCCCAGGCCAACCTGGAACTGGCAAAAATCCTGATCTATTTAAAAGATTATAACAATGCATTGTTAAGGTCCGAAAATGCCATTCAGTTGTTTCCAAACACTTCAATTGAGTATGTACAGGGACTGCAAGTGTACTACTTTGCAAATTTTAGAAGCGGAAAAATCAAAATAGCTGAATCAGCAGTTGAAATTGCCCTAAACCACCCTCTCGTAAAAGATGTCTTAAAAAGTAAATGGATCTTACTGAATGCAGCCCTTATGTTTGTTCAGAAACGGTTTTCTGTGGTGAATAGAATGATTTATACCCAAAACACAGAAAAAAATGATGCTTATTGGGAAATAGGCTCCAAAATATTAGAGATGCTCAATATTCTTGAAACAGAAGATTTTGACTGGTTTGAGTATAAAGTGGAATCCCTGCGGAAGAGGATGAAGTCATTGAGGAATAAAAGTAACGACAGGATTAAGATATTTTACTGCTTATTAAAAACGCTGGTCCGGACTAATTACGATTACAATGCCACTGTTACCACAGAAAAACAAAATTTAGATTTGTTGCTCAGCAATAAGTTGACTCTCACCTGGGATCCCATGGGTTACGAACTGATCAATATTCGGGATTGGTTTTTAAATAAAGCCGGATTAAACTAAGTGCTGCTGCCTACTGATACTATCAGGTTATTTGTCAATATATAAAAACATTTTTGAGTTAACACATTGAAAGTCAATTACTTAATTTTTTATCTGCCCTTAGGTTCGTTCAATAAGCGCAATATATTTCCTTTTTTCTACGCATAAATCTTCTCTTTTTTACATTTCATTAAGCTTCTGATCAGTACAAGTTTCTCGAATAGGTGATTTCCAAAAGGAAACTGCAAACCTTGATTTTTAGAATTCTACTGCCTTATGATATATGAAGCTTTAAATGCTACTGTAGGCCTCATCAACGAATACATTTCCCCGGGGCTCACCGATGAACCACTTATTTTGGGCAATATTTCCAAAGTGAATGACGGGGATGACTTTACGGTCAATATGCAGGACAAACTGGTGTTGTCAGTAGTTAACATTGAGGAAGATAAAGTTGCCAAATCACCGGAAAATTTCATCAAGCAAAATTCTACCATTCAGTATAAAAACCCGGCCATTCATTTAAACATCACTTTACTTTTTGCGGCCACACATAATTATGATAACGCCATTCCTTTATTGGAAAAAATAATAAGGTTTTTTCAGCGAAAGTATGTGTTTGTGCCGGCAGATACCCCCGAGCTGGACCAGGTTAACCAGGTCAATGATTTTACCATAGAAAGGCTGGTCTTTGACTGGGTCAACCTCAATCTTGAGCAGGTACACCAATTGTGGACCACGCTCGGAGGACATTACATGCCATCGGTTGCCTATAAAATGCGTATGGTTACCATTGATGAGCATCTGATTACGCATGAAGCACTGCCCATTAAAGAAATTAATGCACAATTTGGACTTATAGAATGATGGATATCATCATACAGAAATACAAGGTTTTATTCAACCTCCAAATGGTATTGGAAGGGTTTGAGGGCGACCTGAACCAATACTTCAATATCCGGCCCAATGAGGAATCTGAATCCTTGCTTTCGCATTACCAAACTCTTTCCAAAAAGCAAAAGAGTGCAGCTACCTTCCTTATTAAAACAAAACATGCGGGCACGGCAGATGGCGAGCCCTGGGTTTCCATTGACGATACAGATAAGTTTTTGCTTCAAATGAAATTTAAAGAAAAAGGCTTTTTGCAGAATACCCACCTTTCTGCATATGATTTTGATAACCAGGTGTTATTTGTCACCAATGCTACCGTCAACATGACGGGTAATGAGTTGCTGATTAGTAAGAAACTGGAAAGCTATGCTTCAGGCAATACGTACGAAAAAGGTTTTTTGGTAAAATCCGGAACCACCAATTACAAAGCCCTGCAACCGAGCAGTCCGGCCGATGCCCACGGCGTGCTGGAAACAGATTACTGGAAACCCATCACCCACGTAGGCATTAGCCAGGCCGATTTGGTAGACCGGAGTTCACTCACCGAACCGGTTGACCTAAACACCATCCTGTTGGTAGAAATAGACAGCAGCAGTTCGCTGAATAACAACTACCGCCTGCTAAATGCCAGCTCAAAGGTACGGGAGGTAAGTTATCTGATAAGACTTCAAAGCAATAATTAATGCATTTTATGATAAATAAACGATAAGAATATGGCCACAATTAACGAATCCGCAATTAAAACCCCGGGTGTCTATATCAATGAGATTCCCTCGTTTCCGCCATCGGTTGCCCAGGTAGCCACGGCTATCCCGGCCTTTATTGGCTATACGGCCAATGCTGCCAATGCAGATGGTGATGACCTCACGCTCAAACCAACCAAGATTTTTTCCTTGCTGGAATATGAACAAAACTTTGGTAAGGCCGAAAATGAAGACAGCATTGAGGTAAATGTAGAAATTACTGCAGGACAAATTACTTCAGCCCAGGCTGCCAATGCTACTCCCTCGGTACACAACATGCATTACGCCCTGCGTCATTTTTTCGACAATGGAGGTGGGCAGTGTTACATTGTTTCTGTTGGTGCGTATTCAGGTACGATTACCGATACCGATCTCTTAGACGGCCTGAATGTCCTGGAAGCCTATGATGAACCCACGCTGATTCTTTTCCCGGAAGGACAGGGGCTGGCCGAAGGTGATTACTATGATTTGGTCGGGAGTGCCATTGATCAATGTACACAGTTGCAAGACCGGTTTACTTTGGTAGATATTCATACCCAGGAAACGACCACCACCGATACCATTGATGATTTCAGGACTGAGTTTGGGAAAACTGACAACCTGAACTACGCCGCAGCTTACTACCCCAATTTGATGACGTCTTATGATTATCAGTATGCCGATGCCGATGTGGATGTGATCATTACAACAGATGGCACGGCAGCCCCGGCTGTTACCCTGGATACCTTACTAAATTCAGAAGGAGCAGTGTATTACGCCAGCAAAGCAGCTATTCAGAAGATAGGGCCTACACTGCCGCCTACACCTGCTGTGGCTGGCTTGTACGCCAAAGTTGATGGGTCACGGGGCGTATGGAAAGCCCCCGCCAATGTTTCGGTTTCTTTTGTGCGAGAACTCACCGATGTGATTACAGATGCAGAACAGGATTCCATGAATATCGACACAAATGCCGGAAAATCGGTGAATGCCATTCGGTCTTTTGTTGGAAAAGGCATTCTGATATGGGGCGCCAGAACTTTGGATGGCAACAGCAACGAATGGCGATATGTAAGCGTACGCCGCTTCTTTATCATGGTGGAAGAATCTACCAAAAAAGCCACATTCCCCTTTGTGTTTGAGCCTAACGATGCCAACACCTGGGTGAAAATCAGGGCGATGATAGAAAACTATCTGACCATTTTGTGGCGACAGGGAGCATTGGCCGGGGCCAAACCTGAGCACGCCTTCTTTGTAAAAGTAGGGCTTGGGCAAACCATGACTGCCCAGGACATTCTGGAAGGCAGACTGATTGTTGAAATCGGTATGGCTGCGGTTCGCCCGGCTGAGTTTATCATCCTGCGCTTTATGCACAAAATGCAAGAATCATAAAATCAAATCCTAAACTCTAAATACTAATCTCAAAACAAATTCAAAATTGAAAAAACAAAACTCAAACCTAAATAGAAGTGTTTAGAGCATTTGAATTTTTGAATTGAATATTATTTAGGATTTAGAAATTAGGGTTTCGGATTTTACATCTATTAGTGTTTTAACCACAAAACAGAATAAAATTATGGCTGAATATCCAATTCCCAAGTTTCATTTCCAGGTAGAGTGGGGCGGGAGCCGCATTGGCTTCACTGAAGTTTCCGGCCTGGACATCACCACAGAAGTGATCGATTACCGTGACGGGGCAAGCCCGGAATACACCAAAATCAAAATGCCTGGTCAGCGTACCTTTAGCAACATTACGCTGAAGCGGGGGACCTTTGCTGGAGACAATGAGTTTTATGCCTGGTTCAACACGGTAAACCTCAATCAGATTGAGCGTCGTGATTTGACAATCAGTTTGCTGAATGAAAGCCATGAACCGGTGGTAGTCTGGAAAGTGAAAAACGCCTGGCCTTCCAAAGTAACCCCTACCGACCTGAATTCAGATGGCAATGAGGTTGCCCTGGAAACCTTGGAACTGGTGCATGAAGGGCTAACCATCCAAAACGAATAGCAATGGCAGATTATCCACTAACAGGCTTTCACTTTATCGTAGCTTTTGAGTTGTTTCCACAACTGCCCCACGATTTCCGCTTTCAGGAGGTGAGTGGGCTATCTGCTGATGTTGAAATGGAACCCTATTCCGAAGGAGGACAAAACCGCTTTCAGCACCAATTGCCGGTAAGGACCAGTTATTCCGACATTACGCTGAAACGGGGCATGTTTGTACTGCCCTCTGGTATCATGGCCTGGTGCATCAACGCGGTGCAGAACTTTGAGTTCCAGCCTTCTAATCTGCTCATTTCCATGCTGAACGATTCCCACATTCCGGTGCAGTCGTACTATGTGGTGAATGCAATCCCTAAAAGGGTGGAATTTGCGAACCTGAATGCCGAACAAAGCCAGGTGGCCATTGAAACGCTGGTACTGACCTACGATTATTTCAATATTCTGAACCTGTCTGCAGCACTTACCGCCGGATTAAATGCAGTAGGCTCTGTTTCGGGTTCAGTCTCCATTGGATGAATGATATATAGCCACAAGCCGTTATCCGCAAGCTACAAGCCTTTCCAGAAAATAAGCTTGCAGCTTGTGGCTCACAGCTAAAAGCTAATAAAAATGCCTATAGAAATTAAAGAACTGCACATCAAAGCTACGGTGGTGGATAAAAAATCCTCTGATGAAATTCCTGTGCGTGATCTGAAAAGGGAGCAGGAAAAAATGAAAAAGGAAATTATGAAAGAATGTGTGCGGGAAGTACTACAAATTTTGGAAGATAAAAGAGAACGCTGATGATACCCATGGGCCAGTTAGAAAAGATGCGCATACAGGCGTACAGTGATGCTACCTGTACTACGCCCGTAGGCGAACCTTTTACTTTTCAGGTAAACCCATCTACCTACAATTTCAAATATGAGTTGGAACAGGTAGAAGAAGCTGCCCCCGGTACCAGCGGTTCTCCTCTGAAATATTACCGCCAATTACCCAACGAATGGGAATTTGATGTACTCATAGACGGAACAGGTGTCATTAAAAATGCCAGCGCATTAGATATTTCTTTGATTGGCAGTACCGACCCTTTGAAAGTGGAAGAAGAGGTGGAAAAACTGAAATCCATCGTTTTGGATTACAATGGGGAAGTACACCGCAACCAATACCTCAAAATTTCCTGGGGCGAACGGCAGGTTTTCAAGGGTACGCTCATGTCGCTGGATTTGAATTACAAATTGTTCAAGCCCGACGGAACGCCCTTGCGGGTGGTAGCCAAACTGAAACTGAAAGAGTGGGTAGACCCCGAGCAAAGGATTCGGGAAGAAGATGCTTCCTCACCTGACATCACCCACTTGCGCACATTTTCGGATAGTGACCGATTTGACTTGATGGTACACCGGATTTATGATACCCCGGAGTATTATCTGGATGTAGCCAAAGCCAATGGTTTAAATAGTTTCAGAAGAATCAAAATTGGTGAGGAAATAAGTTTACCACCTATAAAATAATATTAATGCCCGTATCCCGCACCATACCAAACACCGAAAAAGCCGACCTGGTTACCAAAAGTATCCTGGTCAATAGGGAAGAACTGCCATTTACCATTCCTGTTACCAGCATGCTTATCCATAGGGAAGTAAACAAAATCCCTTATGCCAAAATTAAAATCGGTGATGGCGACCCTTCCCAGGAAGATTTTCCGGTGAGTAATGAAGACTTTTTTGTGCCTGGCAACGAAATTGAAATCAAAATTGGCTACCGGAATGATAACATCAGTTTGTTCAAAGGCATCATCACTTCCCATGCCAACCGCATCACTTCCCGCAATGCTGAACTGCTGGTAGATTGTAAAGACGAAGCCGTAAAACTCACCATTGGTAGAAAAAATAAGCATTTTGAAGAAGCAACCGACAGTGACATTGCCGAAGAAATCATTGATACGTATGGCCTGGATAAAGAAATAGAGGCCACCCCTGTACAGCACAAAGAAGCGGTACAATTTAATACATCCGACTGGGATTTTATTCTTTCCCGCATGGACATGATTGGCCGGATTTGCCTGGTGGAAGATGGTAAAATTATTATCAAACAACCAGAATTAACAGAAGCCACCGTGCTGGATGTACTTTTCGGAGCCACGATTTTAGAGTACCAAGCTGAAATTGATGCACGCAACCAACTGGCAGAAATCACTTCCAAAACGTGGGATTACAGCGGACAGGAAATTGCCGAAGATACCGGGGACGAACCATCCATGACCGACCCTGGCAACCTCAGCCCGGCTGACCTTTCCGATATTATTGGGCTTGAAACTTATTTGTTATCACACGGAGGAAAAATCGACAGTGCACTGCTGAAAGAATGGGCCAATGCCAAAATGCTGAAAAGCCGCCTGTCCAAAATCAGGGGCAATGTAAAATTTCTGGGCTTTCCTGACATCATGCCCGGGGATATGATTTCGCTGAATGGGGTAGGGGAACGATTCAACGGGCCGGTTTTCGTCTCATCCGTCCGTCACGATTATTCAGGTGGCAACTGGATTACCGAAGCCACTTTTGGCATTGCCTGCGAATGGTTTTCTGAGCAGGTCAACCCGTATCACTTGTCAGCGCATTTTGGCCAATTTCCTTCTGTGCAGGGACTACAAATTGGTTTGGTTACTGATTTGGAAGACCCGGATGGAGAACATCGTGTAAAAGTGAGATTGCCCATTGTAAATCCGGACGAAGAAGGGCTTTGGATGCGCATCGCCACCCTGGATGCAGGCAACGAAAGAGGTACTTTTTTCCGCCCTGAAGTGGGCGATGAAGTGATCGTGGGGTTTATTTTCAATGACCCCAACCAGCCTGTCATTTTGGGCATGCTCCACAGCAGTGCCTTGCCTGCTCCATTAACCGCTTCAAATGATAATCACGAAAAAGGCTATGTAAGCCGGGAGGGCATCAAAATGATTTTCAATGATGATGAAAAGTCATACAAACTAGAAACACCCGGTGGTAAAAAAATCACTTTAAGCGACAACGATGGCATAGTGCAGGTAGAAGATGAAAATGGCAATATGGTGAAAATGGAAGCAAGCGGTGTAACCGTAGAAAGTGCTACATCCCTCACCCTGAAAGCGGCGACAGATATTACGCTGGAAGCTGTCAATATCATGTTAAGCCCCTCATCTCAGTTCTCAGTATCTGCCGCAGGCTCTGAAATGAAAGCGGGAGGAGGCAGTGTGGAATTAAGCAGTCCAACCGTGAAAGTGGAAGGCAGTGGCATTACAGAAATTAAAGGTGGTTTGGTGAAAATAAATTGAATGTAACCGGAGTACGGGCTTCCAGCCCGTGAAATGCACCCCGAAACCCCGGTCTGTGGCACACAGATCGGTTAAAAGTGTTCTGTGTGCCACAGACCATGGGTTCGTGAACTGTCCGGATTAGGAAATCCGGACTCCAGTGCCTTAGCAATAAAAATTAAATTTTATGACTAACTCATTCTTAGGAACCGGCTGGAACTTTCCCCCAGCTTTTGACAAAAACAGGGGAGAAACAGAAATGCTGAGCGATGTGGAAGACATCCAGAGCAGCCTGCATATTTTGCTCACTACCCGCCTGGGCGAGCGGGTGATGCAGCCAACGTATGGGTGTAATTTGGATGAACTGGTGTTTGAAGCCATGTCATCTACCTTCAAATCCTACATCAAAGATTTGGTAAAAACAGCCATTTTGTACCACGAGCCCCGCATCAAACTGAACAAAGTAGAATTGGACGACAGCCGTGATTTGGAAGGCATTATCCTGATTGTGATTGACTACACCGTCAGGACGACCAACTCCCGCTTCAATTATGTTTTTCCTTACTATAAAAACGAAGGTACCGACATCGGATGAGCAAAGATTGCGACCATAAAAACCCATTACAACGCTCCGGCGTCAACCAGTACCAAAGGGTATTGGCTGCCCTTTTGCCTGATTTTGTGCAGGTAGACGAAAGGGAACATGCCGACCTCATCCTCTTTGCCAAACGGTACGCCGCCCACCTGAAATACTTCAAAAACGATAACTCGGAAGAGGGCGATTGGCAGGCCTTCATGACGATGGATGTTTCAGTTACCCTGGCCTCTCTCATCAAGCTGGACATTCAGGAATTTTATACCTATTCCCAGGACATTTTTCAAATTATCCAGACGACCGATACGATCCATGAAACCGACCTGAAAAATTACTTCAAAACCCTTTTTGACCTGGGCTTTTCCATCACCCACATTCTGGATGAATATTACAAAGCCGTTCCCAAAGATTTTGATTTCAGGGAAATGATTGGCAATGCGGTGTACTCTGCTTTGCCGGAGTATTTTGACAGGCTCAAAAAATATTATGACGAAGCAGTCAGCCAAAATATAATTGACCCGGCAGGTACATTTACCTTTGACGACCGCCCCAATGACCTTATTTTTTCTCAGGATTTTGACGAAACCGGCCTTTCTGATATTTGGTCAGACAGTTCAATTCCGGCTTTTACGCCCACTTTGAATGGGGCTTCTGTTGCCCTGAAAATCAAAAATACTGCTACGCATAATTTATTTACAGGTATTTTTGACCAGTATTTGAAAGTGCTCTCCGGCATTGTGGATTCCGCTTCCGCGTATCTGGACCAAACACTGAATGAATTCCCCACACATACGCCCCATTATGCGCTTTACCTGGCTTTTATTAAACTTTTCCGGTTTGCACAAGACCACCTGAATAAATTTACCGCCCGCCATCTCGATTTGTATTACAAAGAAATTCTGCGATTGCTGAAAAAAGAACCTGTGGCAGATAATGTACACCTCATCTTTGAATTGGCAAAAACAGCCGAAGAGGGATATTTGGTAGAAAAAGACACGGTTTTTAAAGCTGGAAAAGACGCGGACGGGGAAGAAATCTTTTATGCCCTGAAAGAAGATGTGATTTTAGGAAAAGCCACTGTGAGTTCATTAAAGAATATTTTTCTCAAGAAAAATTTAAACCAAAATACCCGGCAGATACTGGCAAGTCCGGTTGCTAATTCAGAAGATGGGCAGGGTGCCGACTTAGAAAGTGCCGACAAAAGCTGGAAAACTTTCGGGGATGCGGAAAGAACGTCCGGGGAAATTGGTTTTGTGGTGGCTTCCCCTTACCTGTACCTGAAAGAAGGCACCCGCAATATCACCTTCAAATTTTACGCCCCGGCGGGTAACCCAATTACCTTTTCTGAAAATATCATCAACAACAAATTTACCTTGCAGCTAAGCGGGGAAAAAGACTGGGTAGCCGTTCCCATTCAGGCATCTGATGTGAAAATTGACCCTACAAAAGAGTTTTTTAGCATCAGTGTAAGCCTTGACGGAGGAGAGCCTCCCATCGTTCCTTATGATGAAAAAACGCATGGTTTCAGCTTTGCACACAACCTGCCCATGGCCTTGTTTCACCTCAAAGAAGCCACTGCCAAAGAGGCCTTGTGGAATTTTCAGTTTACTAAAATCGGTATTGACCTGAACGTTACGGGTATCAAAGACCTGGCGATAGAAAACGATACCGGCGTGCTGAATGCAGCCAAGC
Source organism: Cyclobacteriaceae bacterium (assembly GCA_965230065.1). GTDB lineage: Bacteria > Bacteroidota > Bacteroidia > Cytophagales > Cyclobacteriaceae. The sequence goes on from OZ245942.1 coordinate 5,188,107, forward strand.
CTTTTGACCTATTTGGTTCTGCCCCGCATGTCGGCTCGGCCTTTCTGGTCGGCAGCAAAGAATTGATGATGAAAACGCTGCAGCCTGCCGGGGATGTACAGGTAAAACTCACTTTTACCTGGGATAATTATTCAGAGCTTCTCAAGAAAATATCGGTAGCCGAAAACAATTTTCAAGTAGATATTGATTACCTGGAAGATGCCGAATGGAAAAGCGCAGCCACCAACAAAAAACTGTTTGCTGATACAAATGTGCCCACTTTTGGACTGGCTACTAACCCATCGGTATTAAGCCCTTTGGCTCAGTTCCAGACCCAGCCAACATTGGATTTTACTACTGACGATTTTGTATTGACGGATAATATAGAGTTTGGGATACAAGAAGCTTTATTCTTTTCCATGCTTTTACCAACTTCTACCATTAGTTTTGACCTGCCTTCCCTTGAAGTGGCTTCTGACTTTACCGAAAATGAAAATTATTCCAACCAATCCATCTGGGGGTTTTTCAAATTAAATTTAAGGCATCCCGATTTTGGGCATCCAACCTATGCCAGCAGGCTGATAGAAGCTGCTGAAAAAACCAAAGTAACCTCTACGACAAGCGGGGATACAACTACCACCACCATAGATTTGGATATAGTAGAGGAACCTTATACCCCCAAAGTCAAAGAAATTAACCTGGAATATTCCGCCTCCACCGAGCTGGATTTTTCTGCTTCCGAAGAAGGTAAAATTTTGTACATCACGCCGTTTGGGCATCAGGATATTTCCACTTCTGGGGTAATCCAAAACCTTTTGCCACCCTTCAATAATGAAGGGGAACTGTTTATCGGTTTGGAAAAACTGCAAACCGGACAAACATTGCCCATTCTGTTCCAGGTAGCCGAAGGAACGGCCGACCCGCTGGTAGAAAAACAGGATGTGCAATGGCATTACCTGGGCAGCCAAAATATCTGGGTTCCCTTTGAAAAGGAAGCGGTAGCTGATAATACCAACGGACTGATTCAATCAGGCATTATCAAATTTTCCATTCCTGACGACGCAGTGGCCCAGAATACACTGATGGGGGAGGCGTTGCATTGGCTCAAAGCTACGGTAAAAGAAAAAACACAGGCCGTTTGTAACCTTATTGATGTGAAGGCCCAGGCAGCCGTAGCACAATTTTACGATTATAAACAAACGGGCGTTTACTACAAAAACCCATTGCCTGCAAGCACTATCAGTAAGCTGGTGTTTTCTGAAGCTGCCATCAAAAAAATTGAACAGCCTTATGCTTCTTTTGGTGGAAAAACCAAAGAAGATGACCCATCTTTTTACCGAAGGGTGAGCGAACGTTTACGGCATAAAGACCGGGCGATATCTATGTGGGATTACGAACGCCTGGTGCTGGAAGAATTTCCCGAGATTTATAAAGTGAAATGTATTAATCATACCCAAATTCTTGAGAAAACAGCAGGGACGAACATTATTTATGTAGACAATGAACTGAAGCCCGGGCATGTGCTGATGGTGCCCATTCCGGCTTTGCACGGAAAAAATGCCTTTGATCCTTTGCGACCCTACACCAGTCTGGGTACGCTGGAAGCCATTAAAAAGTATTTGTACGGAAAAGTATCTCCGCATGTCAATTTGGATGTTCGCAACCCCCGGTTTGAGGAAATCCAACTGGAATTTAATGTGCAATACCTCACAGATGATACGGAGTTTTTTACCCAACAATTAAAGGTTGAACTGGAAGAATTTCTCGCTCCCTGGGCTTTTGACCCGGAAACAGACATAGAATTTGGAGGCAAAGTAAGCAAAAGTGTGCTCATCAATTTTATAGAAGAACGCTCTTATGTGGATTACATCAGTTGCGTGCGCATGTACCAAATTGTGGAGGGTGTAAAATCAGGCGATGTGGAAGAAGCCCTTGCCACTTCCTCCCGTTCGGTATTTGTCTCAGTTAAATCCGATGGTGCTGTGAATCAACATATCATTAATGAAACAGTTTGTGAATGTTGAAATATTGTAAAACAGGCATCTTGCCTGTTAACAGGCTGGGCCACACAGGCTGGACGTCTGTTTCACATTTTCTTAGTACCCCGGTCTGTGGCCCACAGACCGGAAAGAAGAAATAGAAATAAAAAACCAATGGAAGAAACACTATACATAGATAAAACCAGAAACTTGCCCCAGGCCCAGGACTTCAATTTCCTGCGTGCCGAAGGTCTGAAGTACATTGAGGAGCTCGCCAGTGCCTTCTGGACCGACTACAATACCCATGACCCTGGTATTACCATGCTGGAAGCCCTGTGCTATGCCATCACCGAGCTGGGTTATCGTACCGATTTTGACATCAAAGATTTGATAGCGAACGAGCAGGGGGCGATTGATGAAAACCAAACTTTTTTCTCAGCGAAAACCATCCTTACCGCTGAGCCGCTCACCATTAATGATTACCGGAAATTGCTGGTAGATATCATCGGTGTAAAAAACGCCTGGCTGTACCCGTACCGGGATGAAAGTTTTGAACTGGTGGGTGAACCGGAGCAGGAAGTACCGCTTTTCGCCCATTGTAAAAAAGATATTTTGACTTACGAAACCACAGAACACCCGGTAAAACTGCATGGTTTGAACAAAGTAACACTGGACCTGGAAAAAACCGATGAATTTGGCGACCTGAACGATGGAAACCTCATTTATCAGTTTGCCGAGGAAGAACTATTGAACGTAAAATTTCAGTTGCTTTTTCCCCATTGGGATGAGGCAAATTATGAATTTGTCCTTAATGCCGATGTTTCCACCATTGCCAATATCCTTGTGAATTTTACCAATGACCGATGGGAAGTGAGTTTTGATATTTCGGATGGAAGTGATACCAAAACCCTTTCGTTTGAAGCATTTGTGTTACTCAGAAAAGATATATCTGACCTGGAAACGCCAGCCACCAATCAGTTTAATGATTCCGCCCAAATCACTGAAATTTTTACTTTATACCAGAAAAAGATAGAAAAAATTGTCGGCATCCTCACAGAAGCCAAAAGCAAACTGCACGCCCATCGCAATCTGTGTGAAGATTTTCTTCCTTTAGAAACCATTTGTACACAAGAAGTAGCATTTTGTGCTGATATTGAAGTAATGGCTGATGCTGATATTGAAGAAGTGTATGCCAAAGTCTTGTTCGAGCTGGAAAACTACCTGAACCCTGAAATTAAATTTTACACCCTGAAAGAACTGGTAGATGAGGGCATTCCGTCAGAGCAAATCTTTGAAGGCCCCATTTTGCAACATGGGTTTATCAAAAAGGAGGAGTTGGAAGCTTCTCAGGTTCGTTCTCAAATCAATGTTTCAGATATTATCAACTTTATCATGGACATTGAAGGGGTGCAGGCGGTGAAAAATGTGCTGCTCACCAAATATGATGAAGATGGAAAACCTGTAATGCCCAGCCAACGCTGGTGCCTCAAAATTGAAGGAGGCTGCAAGCCCGTGCTGAATATTTTCCGCTCCAAAGTTTTGTTTTTCAAAGGAAAACTTCCTTTCCGAGCCAAACTGGACGAAACCCTGGATACGCTGAAGTTTTTGCATGGACTGGAAAGTCGCAACAAATTAAAAGGCACAGCGGACGATTTTGAAATGCCCAAAGGCAGGTATCGCCATCTTGAAGATTTTTTATCGGTACAATACGAATTTCCTATGACGTATGGCATTGGTAAGTTTGGTCTACCCCAAACTGCTACGGAGGAAAGAAAAGCTCAAGCCAAGCAACTGAAGGCTTATTTGCAGTTTTTTGACCAGGTTTTGGCCAATTTCTTTTCACAACTTTCCCATGCCAAAGCCCTTTTTTCTGTGGATAACAATGTACAGCAAACCTATTTCGGTCAGTATTTGAATGAAGTCAGGGACATTGAAGATATTTATGTGAACCTTGCCGATTTGGAGAAAACCCTGAGTGCCCCGGACCCGACCGATTCGGAGGCAGTAAAAAAAAGCAGGGAAATGCTGTTTGAAGATGAAGACCTGTTTTATGACCGGCGCAATCGCTTCCTGGACCACCTCATCGCCCGCTTTGCCGAGAGTTTCAATGAGCATGTACTCATGTTGTACGCTTATAAAAATGCCGATGAATTTGATGAAATTGATACGGAAGAGTTGATAAATGACAAAATCACCTTTCTGAAAGATTATCCGATTATTAGCAAAGAAAGAGGCAAAGCTTTTGATTACCTCCAACCTGCCTGGGATACCGACAATGTTTCCGGCCTGGAAAAAAGACTGGCAAGGCTGGCTGGTATTGATAATTTTACCCGCCGTTTTCTCTTCTGTCTGAAAACCATTGAGATACAAAAAACGGATGATACGCCCCCGAAATATTATTTTGAAATCAAAGATGAGACAGGAAACCTCATCATAAAATCTACCCAAGCATACGATGCCTTTACAGAAATTGCAGAAGTAACCCTCAAACTCTCTGAAGTTTTGGCTGATGCTAATGCATATAAATTAAAAGACATCGCTGCCGACCAGTTTTCCTTTGAAATTGTGGATGGAGATGACAATGTGCTGGCAGAAAGCGGCATCATTTATCCCGATGAAACAGCCCGCGATGATGCCATCACGGAAATCTCTGGAAAAATGAGTGAGGATTGTCCGGGGGAAGGTTTGCACCTGGTAGAACACATTTTGCTCAGGCCACGGTTTGTCCCTCCTGTCATTCCGGGGGAAACACCCGAAGATGTTTATCAATTGTTCACCGTTTGCCTGGGCGAAAACTGTCAGTTCTGTGGGGAAGAAGACCCGTATTCTTTCCGCATTACGCTGGTGTTGCCTTACTGGCACGACCGCTTTGAAAGCATGGAATTCAGAAGGTATTTTGAAACCCTGGCCCGAACGGAAGCTCCTGCCCACTGCATGATAAAAGTTTGCTGGGTACACAACACCCTGATGAATGCTTTTGAAACAGCCTACAAAGCATGGATAGAAGCCGTGGCCGGTTACGAAGCCGACCTCATTTTGAAAGAAAGCAAGCAGGAGGCACTACGGCTGGCAAGCAACCAACTGATTGAAATATTAACAGACATACACTCAGAATACCCGGAAGCGCACCTGCACGATTGCGATGAAGGTACGACCAATCCGGTAATGCTGAACAATACCATCTTAGGAAATTCTAAATTTTGAAACCCATGATAGCGTTCAATACATATCCCGTATTCGTTGCAGATCAGGTACTTACCGCTGATCACCTCAACGAAATTGTGAACTACCTTGACGAGCAGGACCGCCTCACCCGCAACAAACTAATCGGCATCGGCATTGTGTGCGGATTGGAAATAAAAGCTTCCGTTGAGGAAATCCAGGTTTCCAAAGGATGTGGGGTGACTTCAGAAGGGTATCTGATGGTGCAGGATGAAGCTACATACACGCATTACCGTCCGTATGACCTGCCCGAGTATTTTTCGCCTGAACATAAGAGTATTTACGAAAACTGGCGCAAATGGGAACTGCTCAACACAGAAGATTCTTTGGAATTTGAAGATGCCGAATTCCTCAAAAACGACCCTGAATTTGTCAGTTCCAAAGTGGTGGTGTTGCTTTTGGAGAAAAAAGAAATTCCCCTAAAAAACTGCATTGATGTGGACTGTGATGACAAAGGGGACGAAATTAAGTTTGATATAAAGCCCCTGCTGGTTGAAAAAGAGGATTTAGACACATTTCTGGAAGGAGATACTGACAGGCTAGGGTTGGGACGCAATCCATCGTTAACCCAAGCTAACTTGCCAGCACTTGCTTTGAAACGCTTCAATGTGCCTGTTTCTGACCTGAAAAATACCAATGATGTATTCAATGCCTTCTTGCAAGTTGTAGATGAAACCACACTAAAACAAGTAGCCGAAGCCCTCAATTTCTCCTATTTATATTACCACACTTTGCTGGGAGAAGAAAACAATCCCTTTGGCAATGTTTTCAATGAATTCAAAAACAGGCTGTCGTTTATCAAAGCAGCCAATCCATTATTTATTCAGTATTTCTACGACTGGATAGACGACATTATCAAGGCGTATGATGAATTTCGCTGCAAAATTATTGATGTGAACTCAGTTTGCTGTCCCGATGAAGAGCTGTTTCCGCTCCACCTTATGCTGGGCGAGGCCAATAAGGATACGCTCATTGATGTAAAATCTAAGTACCGACAATATTTTATTTATTCGCCCCTGTTCAATGAGCAGAAAGACAAACTGCCGGAAGTACAAATGCTTTTTCAGCGGTTGAAAGCCATTGTAAACCAATACGCCATTCCCAGCCCGAATACGTTTTTTAACGCTCCAGTGAAGGTTACGCCCAGCCGGTATTACGACAAACCATTGTCTGACCGCTGCATTCCTTATTACTACAAGCCACTGGAAGTTTACCAAAAATGGAGTTGGGAAAAAACCAGAAAAGGGGAAGCCAAAAGCAATTTATCGTACAATGCCGCCCAATACAGTACCACAGATGCGGTGGTTTCCCCCTTAAAATACGACATAGAACGTTACAACTTTTTCAGGATTGAAGGCCACATTGGCAAACCTTTTCAACGGGCATTGACAACCGTGATAAACCAGCGGAACCAGTTCAATTTGCCTTTTGATGTGGTGGCTTTGTCTACGGCTACTGTTTCTGAGTTTTTCAATGCGGAAGAACACGATTGTCAGTTCAATGATTTGGATGCCATTTATCAGGTTTTGTTGGCAGAATTAAAATGTAAACTGGGCGGTTTTGCTTGCCGTGCAGCTAATATTCCGTACCAGATTACGTTGGATGCAGTTACCGATATTGGCACGGGTCCCGGGGAATTCAACCCTGTTAATCCCGGCTTTCGGAACCAGCCTGATTTTGCTTTTGATGCCCGGAGAATCAGTACTGAATTTACTCTGGCCGATTTCAGGATTACCGGATACCAGCGTGGCGACTTCATCCGTACCGATTGCAAACCCGGTAAAGGCAGTGTAGGGGAAGCTTATCTGAATGCGGTGCAAAATGGGGTGACATTCACCAAGCCTTCCCAGTTTGGGCGTGCTGCTGTCATTACCAGGGCTGCGGCTTTTAATCCCCTCTTTCTGATTTACGCTTACGTTTTCCACTTCATTGATTCCGTAGAAAATACCTTCACGGTGTCTATGGATAAGAGTATGGACGCGTTTGATGCCGATGTCTTTACGGCCAGGTACACAGCCGTTTCAGAAAGTGTGAATGCGTTGGTTGAAATAGGGGAAGATTTGGAATTGGCTGATCGGAACGATAATGATGGTGAAAATGCCCTTTTGAAAAAACTGAAAGAAATCGGCTTTTACGATTTTGCCATCAGGATTCGCACGTTAAGGCATCTTTGTCTGGATGAAAAGCTGGACGCCCTCAAAAAAGAATATGAGCGCCGGAAAAAAGAACTGCAACTGCTGACCAATTTCCTGAATTATTTCAAAAAACACCCGGGCATGGAACACAAGGCGGGCGTGCCCAAAGGTGGTACTTTTATTTTGGTGTACCACGAAACCCCGCCCCGCCGGCTGGTGGCTGATTTGGTTGCTGTGCGGGATTTGGTAGCTACCCTCCCCGGAGCCGTTGCCGGAGTAGATGAGGTCAGGAACGAATTGACCAATATTAATGAACTCATCAAAAAGTCGTATGTGCAGGAGCCGACGCTGCTGAAAAATTTCCAGTTGGCACTCGGCAAATTCGTGGATACCTGCAAAGACATGGATGAGACAACAAAGGGGCAAATCAACAGCATTTTGGTGAATATCCCGGCCGAACCGGAGCCGCCAAGATTCCGGGTGCCCGAACAGGCTGTGATTGCCGATTTTTATGTTCCTTATATTTGTTGTTCCGATTGTCCGCCCATTACGTATGTGGTGCCCAAAACCCCGGATGATGTACTTTCTATCAACATCAAACCTACTGAGTTTTGTAACAATGACGAAAATGTATACCCGGTACACGTATCCCCACAGGGCGGAACGCTCACAGCTTCGCAGGGCGGGGTAACCGAAGGGCAGTTTGAGTTTAAACCCAAAGGAGTAGGTGAAGGCATCAATACGCTTACCTACACCTTGCCCGATGGCCGCAGCACCAGCATTGATGTGAAAATTTCCAAAGCCTTTGAAGTAGAATTTAAACACAGGGTTTTGGATAACGGATTGAGTATAGAATTTATTCCGGGGCAGGTGCAGGATGGACAGGAAATTTTGTGGGATTTCGGGGATGGAAATACATCGGATGAAGCTTCGCCCATACATACCTATCAGTTTGATGAAGAGGAACAAACATTTACCGTTGTTTTGACCGTAAAAGATGTGCCTTGTTCTTCTGTAACAGAGCAGGAAATTACCCTAAAAAACCCCAGGGAAGCCGAGTTTGATATTCTTCCCAAAATATTCTGCATCAACGACCCTGAGGAATATAACTTTGTTATCCATCCTTTTACTGCCAAAAAGGAAGATATTAACAATGAAGACACGCTCATCCTAAACCTGGATGAAGAAGGTAAACGATGGTTCTTCAAGCCCAACAAGCATAAAATAAAAAGCACGAAAGACTTCCACCTAAAATACAAAGGCATTGGGCTGGATATGCGTGTTGTGGTGCCGGATGCTTCCTTCTTCATGGACATCAGGCAGGTGGAAAATGACTTTCAGATGACGCTTCGGGCCAAGCAGGAGGATGCTACCCAATATATATGGAAAGTGGTACAGGAAAATCTGAATTATTCCTTTGAAAAGCAAAAAGTAGCCTTTTCACTAAATGAACGGAAACTTAATCCAAACCAGAAAATTCTGATAGCCCTGGGTGTCAATTACCAGTTACCGTCTGGCAATTGCCGTGATTCCAAAGAATTTGTCCTGGACGAAGCCATTTTCTTCCGACATGTAGACAAAGGGGAGTTTGATAATGAATCGGAAGAATAATGGTTTTAAGCCAAGAACTGGCGAGGAACTTAGTTCCGGGTTAGGCTTCGGAACTAAGTTCCTCGCCAGAGTTGGTTAATAGTTAAAAATGCAAACAAAACACATTCCCCACAAAATAAGGACACAAAAAGTAGACGTAACTTTTGAAAGTCCTGAAAACGCTTTTGAGTGCAAAAGCCGGTTGGGAGAAGTGTGTAAAACCAAATTGCTACCAGCCCTGGAAAAGGTGTTTGACGAAAAAGCAGGGCAAGGTACAAGCATTCGCATTGATAGCTTACATATGGATGCAGGCATTTTACAAAAAGAAAACTGGGAAAACCAACTGGTAGAAAACGTAATTTCAGAATTAGGTAAATACTTGGACGGCATCAAAACTGAAAGAAAATATGGAAATAAAACGAAACAGGAAAAACAAAATGAACCACTATTTGATAATTCAACTTCCTCTGTAAGTGGAAGCGAAGCAAACTTTCAGGAAGTCGGAAACGAAGCAGATGTTTTACTCCATTTTCTCCATTATGGTGTTTTGCCCTGGTACGCCAACATCCAAAGCAAAGCTGAACTCAGGCAAGAACTCAATGCACAAATTGCTAAACCAGATTTTCAAAAAGAACTGCATTCACTTATCATAAAAAATGAAAAAGCATTGGAGCGCTTGGTTTACCATTTGGAGCATGATGCAGTATTTGCATTGCTTGAAAATTATGATGTAAAAAAGCAAAAACTGGAGGCGGTAAAAGAAAGCTGGTACCGCATTTTCAAGGAATTAGCCATCCCGGTAACCAGGCAAAAAAAGTTGTTTTTTCAATCTGTTTACCAGGTATTGATTAAAGCAAAGGCAACCGAAGCAGTGGAAGAAAAAATTATGGTGGAAACTGCAAAGCAACTGAAAAAGACTGAGCAGGAAAAGTTAATGAATTTGACTGAAAATACTGAAAACCAGCCTTTTACTACCAAAGACAAAAAGCTCATCCGACTCGCCAAAAAGCATATAAACCAGCAAGAGAAAGCAGAAACGAAAGTTGAAAAAGTAGAGAAAACAATAGAAAAAGCAAAACCTGAAAAACGCAGGGTTCCCATAATTTTTGAAGATGAAAATCCTGTTTTTATCACCAATGCAGGACTGGTATTACTGCATCCGTTTTTGGGGCGTTTGTTTGAAAATGTAGGGTACACAGAAAATAGCCAGTGGCTTTCCGAAGAAGTACAGCAGCGTGCTTTGGTACTGTCGCAGTTTCTTGTAACAGGAACTGAGGAATATGCTGAATACGAATTGATTTTGAATAAAATATTAACAGGTTATCCGATAGAAGACACCCTCTCTGATGAAATAGAGCTAAGTGCTTATGAAAAAGACGAAGCGAACGACTTGCTTCAATCAGTTATCAACCACTGGAAAGCATTGAAAAATACCAGTGTTCCAGGATTACAAAACACTTTTTTACAAAGGGAAGGAAAAATCATAAAAAAAGAATCAGACTGGCTGTTGCAGGTAGAACAAAAAGCGTTTGACGTTTTACTGGACAAAATCCCCTGGGGTTTTTCTACCATCAAAACTCCCTGGATGGAAGAAATATTGAGTGTGGAATGGGCATAAAAAACTTTAGCTATGAAAACTTTTACATCACCCATACAAAAACCAAAGCCGAAAGCATTTTTTAATACACAAAGAAAAAGTGCTTCATCACAACCTTTTTTTCAGGCGAAACTCACCATTGGCCCTGCCAACGATGTGTACGAACAGGAAGCCGACAGCGTGGCTGAACAGGTAATGCGCATGAACGATGCACAGGCATTGCAAGCCAGAATATCTTCTGTAAATGTGCAGAAAAAGTGTGCAGAATGCGAAGAGGAAGAAAAAGCCCAGCGTAAAGAAAAAGTAGCAGATAGCGCTGAAATGGAAGCACCGTCTGTGGTGAATGAAGCCCTTCAGTCTGGAGGAAGTCCGTTAGATAAAAGCACCCGCACCTTTATGGAAAATCGGATTGGATACGATTTCAGTGGGGTGAAAATCCATACAGGGCCCGTAGCTGCAAAATCGGCTTCGGCCATCAATGCGCTGGCCTATACTTCGGGAAGTGATATTGTATTCAATAAAGGGCAATATAACCCGGGTTCTGATTCTGGAAAAAAACTATTGGCCCATGAGCTCACGCATGTGGTGCAGCAACAATCTGCTGTCCGGAAAAAAACGGTGCAAAGAGATGAAGATACATGTGATACCATGCATCGGGTGGTGGTCGATATGCTTTCGTTCCGAGGATCAAACCGGAATCCTTATGACGATTTAGCAGAGGCAAACCGGATTTTCCGCCCTTGTTGTGTGCAATTTGTACCTGGAGAGGGAAAAAGCGTAAATCCTACTTTATCTGATCCCTTGATGGGAAATGATACGACTTTTGAACGGGCAAGGTGTGGTACAGACAGTGCAGAAGAGCAAGCCCTGATTCCGGAAATGCGCAGGGCGTTTAACATGAGAGGACGGTTGCATGTATTATACTTTGAAAGGATAAACCCCAGTGCCCGGGCTACAAGCCATCCTCAATATTGTAGTTCTGCCTTAACATTGAACCATGTTTACATGACCAATACTGGAGCACCCAGGACACTGGCCCACGAATTTGGCCACATTCTGTTGAATGGTTTCTTCCACGAACTTCCGGCTGATAATTTAATGCATCCAAGCAATACGGCCACAGGTTCTAACCTGACCCCTGAGCAATGTGCTACCATTCGGAGTAATATTTAATCATATCATGCGCTATGAAAGTTTGAAAAAATGAAGGGGAAAACATGCATATCAAAAGCATCTGTAAAGAAAAAGAAGCCTGCTACTTTTTTTTCTGCCAAAAGACCGCAGCCCTTCTTTGCTCCTGACATACAAACCAAACTAACAGTTAACGCGCCTGAGGATGTTTATGAACAGGAAGCCGATAAAGTTGCAGAACTGGTAATGCGTAAGCCCGCTAATTCAGATAAACCCTCTTTTTTCTCTCCTGTCCCCAAACCAGTTGTCCCTTTAGTGCAACCCAAGTGTGTTGAATGTGAAGAGGAAGAATTGATACAACGACAGGAAAAGGAAGGACCGGTGCCCTCACCCGAACCTGCCGGGGCAGATACTAACTTAGAAGGGCAAAATATTGATTGGTTTGAAATGTCCAGGCCGTTTTATAATCGTGGTGCCGGGCATTTGATTTACAATCCGGCTTATTATGGTTCAGTTTTGCAGCCCTGGATGTACAATTATCAATTTTTCAGCCAGCTGGATTTGGGTAATGATTTATCTACATCTGCTACCAACTTTTTTACTCCGTTCGCCATAGATTCCGCTTTGCAGAGGGATTTCCCTACCCGTTGGGAAACAATGGACAGGGAGATGGGCACTTCTTCCCTGATGATCAACCCAACGATTTTTAATTTTGATATACATAATTTTTCAGATTCCTTCACCATGCCATTTCCTTTGCGGAACATCTTCGGTCTGCCCGAAAACCCATACAATGTCAATCGTTCTGTCCAAAGAAAATGCGCTGGCTGTGAAGAAGAGGAAAAGGAAAAAGTGCAGAAAAAAGCAGAGGGAGCCGTGGAAATGAAAGAACATTCATCAAAGTTGATAAACCAGGCTATCAGTACACACGGACAACCCCTTGACCATAATACAAAGTCATTCATGGAAAACCGCTTTGGCCACGGGTTTTCGGATGTAAAAATCCACACCGGTACAGTAGCGGCAAAATCGGCACAATCTATCAATGCGCTGGCCTATACTTCAGGAAATGATATTGTCTTTAACGAAGGGCAATATTCACCCGAAACTCATAGTGGCAAGAAATTATTAGCGCATGAACTCACGCATGTAATACAGCAGGGAAATGGGATACATGGCAATAAAGTTCAAAAACAGGATGGAAGTGGAAACAATACGGGAAATACCCCTTCAACAAACACTCCCCAATCCTCAAATACTACGGTTAAAATTACGGCAAACTGCAGTCAGAAAGATGTTGTAGATATTGTGAATCAGTCGCTTACATGGTTAGATGAAGTGTACAAACAACTGTTGGAATATGATGCGGATGAAGCTTTCAAAGATTCCATCCCTCCTGGAAGTAACCATGCCAGAATTGCCGGAGCCTTGCAACAAGCTTTCAATACAACAGATGCAAAATATGCAGAGGTAATTCGTAGAAGGTTTTTGCACATAGCACAGACGCTCAGGACCAATGGGAAAATCACCATTGACTGCAACGGACAGCATTGTACTTCCGGCGGCTCATCATTTACAGCTGCATTTGTATCAGGGCCTTACGCACTTACTATGTGCAGTGTTGGCACAAGTAGCAGCAGGCCCATCGCTACCTTTATTCATGAACTGACACACGCAATTTTACCACAGATAGGGATCAGCGCAGATGTAACAACAGCAGGGAGGGTACGAGACAGAGCATATCGGGGTAATCGCGTATTTCAGCATTTGAGTCCGGAAGAAACACTTGATAATGCAGATTCATATGGGATTTTGGCTGAATTACTGCACGCCAGAGCCAATACCCAACTTGTTGCCCCCCAAGCTGATACTACACAAAATTGCAACCAGCCTCAAGTTGTACTGGAAGCTTTTGCCAGAGCTGATCAGTGGCATAATTTTGCATTGGGTGAATTAGACCTGGATGTAACCCTGCTTCAGGGAAATGCACTGAAAAAATTGAATGCGGGAAACCTGGCCATGCTCAACCGGGCTTTTCCTAATGTTAAAACCACAGCGCAATTAACGGATCTCCGGGATGCTTTTCAATTGCTGAAAAAAAGTGGGTTTGATAGTATAAACCCCGATTTCAAGTGTGTAAAGTCTTCTGACACAAAATGTGGCAACAGTAAAGTGTACTCGGGTGGGGGGAAAGTAACAGAATCTTCCGTAACCTTACAGAAAATAAGTATACCAGAAACAGTCAGGATATGTCCGGATTGGTTTTCATTATCTGGCGAAGATAAAATACGTACGCTTTATGTTGCATTCATGATAGGGCGGCCGGCATGGATTGTGGCTGGTTTCCAATTGCAGAAGGCTTTGGATGTAGTAGATGGCGCCAAATCTTTAACCTTTGAGTCCATTCCTGCGCCTACTACCAAGGGTGCAGAAGAGCACATTGAACACGAAAATAAGTTACAGCAGAAAAGAAGTAAAAACGTAATCCAACGGGCATGCCCGCCGGAAGACCTGACTGCATACGACAAGAAAGCTGTAGAAATCAGGCAATTGGATTTGTATAAAAACGTGCCCAAGCACAAAGACGCTATCAAAAACCCAAAAGAAACCCGGGAAACTGCTGAAAAAATCATTACACAAGCCAGAACACGGGACAATTGTAAATTTTATATTGACCACCTGCATACTTTATTCTCAACGCCAGAAGCACCTCCGGCCAAGGTAGGAGATAAGTGGAAAAAAGTATTATCTGATGCAGCACAAAGTGAAGAAAAACGATTAAAAGACCCTCAGTCAAAAAAAGATGCAGGGTTTGAGGAAAGTTTGAGTGTAAATGCAAAAAAGCCCTTGAAAGGAAATAGAGATAAGATCTATTATATAGACGATAGCGACCTCACTAATATTGTAGTAAAAGTAAAAGTGAAATTGAACGGAGACAAAAAGTATGTAGACCAGGCAAAAAAATTACAGGATGGTATTGAAAAAGAAGCTTCCATTTTCGGATACACCATTGATTTGGAGTTTGTCAATACAACCGGAAAAGATGTTTTTGAGGCCGATGTAAATCCCACCAAATGGCCCACTGCCGGCAACTGGGTGGGAGATGCGGAAGTTATGGCCCACGAGCTGCACCACTTGCTCAACTTGCCCGACCGGTACAATTATATTGAATCGCACGCGGGCAATGAGAAAATGTATATTGGCAACCGGATACACTGGTTCTGGAAAGAGTTTAACCGGCAGTCCGACCCCAACAAAATGATTTCTTTTATGGGAAAAGGTAGCCTGGTAACCGACGAAGATATTTGTACGGCCATACAGTCAGCCGACGTGGCAGCCTGTGTAGCCCAAAGAAAATCTTTGCGAACCAAAGCCACAGGAATAAAAAACGTTGCTTCTGCCAAAGTACAGCGACTGATTGAAGTGGTTTCTGGCATTATTCCCCCATTTTTACTTGATCCAAGGGCGGATGCATCCACATTGAATCGGGCACAAAATCGGATTAAACAAACTGCCCGGCTTGTTTTTAAAACCAAAATGAGTGATGCTTCCATCGAGGCATCCCTTGGAAAAATAAGAAACAATCTTATCAGCGGTAAGGTGTATATGGAAAATACCACCGCCCCGAAATGCCGTAATGAAAACATGTATTTTCTGGAAAAACCCCGCACTTTTGTGGTTTGCCCCACTTTCAATAATTTGTCAGCAGATGAGCAACAAAAAGAATTTTTACGGGTGGCTTTCAGGATGCACCAGGAATTGTCAATAGCAGGAAAACACGCCACCATGCTGGGTCAAAAACACGACCCGAAAGAAGCCGAACAATGGGCTGAATTTGTGCTAACCGCTCATAAAAGAATATAAAGTGATGGATATTTTTTCGCAAAAAAATGTGCATGATATTACCGAAGCCCTGGGGTATTTGTCCCGGTTTATCGAGGTACAATTACATCGTTTTTTTGCAGGCGATGATGCGCAAGAGCAAATGCCTGATTTGCCATCACCATTTAATGAAAACGGATATTTTTCAATTACGCATCCTTTTTTTGAAAACCCGCTTAACTATGAGGAATATATAATATTACTGCTTGCCCTGGCTCCACACTTACAACCCAATTTCTTGGATGCGATTGTACATAAATACCTGCCCAATGGAGGTGAATTTCCGGAGTTTGGTGGGGTAAAAGGTGAAAGTCACCGTGGCACGCTACCCACTGGGGAAACTGCGCTTTTTATCCTGGCAGGGAATGATATTTCAGAGAGAATCAGGGTTTCTCAATATTTTTCTTCTGAACATTTCTTTCGGAAAAAGGAGATTATTTATCTCGATCCTGTAAAGGAAGGCGAGCCACAAATGAGTGGAAAAATCATTTTATCCCGGGAATCTCTGGAATTGCTGACGACCGGAAAGGTTTCTTCCCCAGCCTTCAGTCCGG
Source organism: Cyclobacteriaceae bacterium (assembly GCA_965230065.1). Lineage (GTDB taxonomy): Bacteria > Bacteroidota > Bacteroidia > Cytophagales > Cyclobacteriaceae. The sequence goes on from OZ245942.1 coordinate 5,204,176, forward strand.
ATTTTCCAGCCAAAAAAATCATTACAGAAATGAACTGGGAAGACCTGGTACTTCGTGAGCAAACTTATGCCCAGATAGATGATATTAAAATGTGGTTGGAGTATCACAAGCTTCTGGAAAAAGATGAAGTAATCAGCAGAAAAATTAAGCCGGGCTACCGGGTTTTGTTTTATGGGCCTTCTGGCACTGGTAAAACACTTACAGCCTCTCTATTGGGCAAGCATTTCAATAAAGAAGTGTACCGTATTGACCTCTCGCAGGTAGTGAGTAAATATATTGGCGAAACCGAGAAAAATTTGGAAAAAGTGTTTGCCAAAGCTGAAAATAAAGACTGGATTTTGTTCTTTGACGAAGCCGATGCACTCTTTGGCAAGCGCAGCAATGTTTCCAGTGCACACGACAAATACGCCAATCAGGAAGTGAGTTATTTGTTGCAGCGGGTAGAAGATTATCAGGGATTGATCATCCTGGCTTCAAATTTCAAAAATAACATTGACCAGGCTTTTATAAGAAGGTTCAATGCCATCATTCATTTTCCATCTCCAGATGCCAGTGAGCGCTTGTCTATTTGGAAGAAAAACATTCCTGCTTCCATTCATTTACACAAGGATGTGAACCTTAAAACCTTTGCTGATAAATACGAGCTTACGGGCTCGGGTATCACCAATATCATGCAATATGCTACTTTATGTGCTATTTCAAGAAAAGACAGTAAATTAATTGATAATGAGGATGTTATGAGGGGAATTAGAAGGGAATACTTGAAGGAGGACAAGATTGTTTGAAGTGGAGGGACAGGCCTTCCTCTTTCATTATTTTCCACAGAATTCATATAGCTTTTTATCCTCCGATTAACACTGTCGGGCAGCCCAAAATAATACTGCCTCCATGCGTGGTCATGTCGCCCATGCGTGCGGCAGGTTGTCCGCCAATTAGTACAGTGGCAGAGCCTAAAACAATGGAATCAGGCGGGCCGGTACAGGTACACAAATCACCCATGCGGGCAGCGGGCATTCCGCCGATTAAAACAGTTACGGCACCCGGTGGTAAAATGGGGCCGCCTACGTGGGGAACAACGCCTGTTACCATGGGGCATACATGCATGTCGGAAACTCTTGCGGCGGGTTTGCTCATTTTTTATTGGGTATGGTTAGTAATAGTTTTATTGATTAGTTGAATTTGAGATCAAAAGGTCACCTCAAACTGGTGGAAAATTTCAAAATGATGGTACTGATTGTAATCTCATTTATGCTTTTTGTGAAATACAGGCTATCATATCCCAATGTAAGATTGTTGCCCTGTTCTTTTTGGCATTGCCCCAAAAAGAACCAAAAAGGTCTAGGAAATTCAATGCTTCCCCGCACAAGGCTTCCGCACCCCCGCTGAATTTCCCGGCCATCGCACTTTAATTTTTAAGTTTCATAAAATCAGAGACACTCCTTACCTAAATGCTATACTACTAAAAATTAGCTCGAAAATCCAGTTTATTCATGAGTATTTTAGGGGGTTAAATTAAGCAGAATATGGTGCGTTGGAGCTTCGTAGTTTTCGTAATATTTTTTTCACTCCAAATTAGTTTCGCTCAATCGGTAAACGTGCATGTCCGTGCAGCAGGAATGGGCCGGGCCTTTGTTACTTTACAGGGTGGTTGGTCAGCCTTTGGGAATATTGGGGGTATGGCCAAGGTCAAATCAATTTCTGCCCTGTTTGCTTATGAAAACCGCTTTGGGTTTGTAGAAGGTTTCCAATCGGTAGCTGCCGGAATCATTGTGCCAATACCCATAGGTAATGCCAGCCTGAGTGCCTACCGTTTTGGGGATGCACTGTTTAGCCAGCAGAAACTTTCATTGGGCTGGGCACACCAAATCAGCCGGATGGGCATTGGAGTACAAGCCAATTACTGGCAACACCATGCGGAAGGGTACGGTTCCCGGGCCAATCTTGCCATTGACGTGGGCGGAGTGGCTGCTATTATTCCCGAACTAACTTTCGGTCTGCACATTGCCAATGTGAACCAGGCCAAACTTTCTGAGACAGAACGAATTCCAACCGTGATAAATGCCGGGCTGGCCTATCAACCTGTAAAGCCCCTCATTTTTGTAATAGAAACAGAAAAAGATGTGGATTTTGACGCGGTTTTTAAGCTGGGCATGGAATACAAAATCATTGAGAAACTTAGGTTGCGTACTGGCATAAGCACCCGCCCTGTGCGGCTACATTATGGTTTTGGGGTATATCTGAAAAAGTTTGTGATTGACTATGCGTTGGTTACCCATCCGCAGTTGGGGGTTTCTAATCAGGTTTCAGTTTCTTATAGGATAAAAAAATAGTTTTGTGTTTTTTGTTTGAGGTTTAATGTTGGAGAGGAAAAAATATAAGCGGTTGAAAGTTGTGTTGTTGCTGTTAACTGTAACATCATTTTGTGCATTAAAGGCGCAAAACTTTAAAGAAAAACAACCCCTCATTGAATCTTTGATAGAAGATATTTTCGCTGTACAAGACCAGGAACTCAATTATGCTGATTTGTACGAAAGCCTTTGGCAACGTTACCAATACCCCCTGAATTTGAATGAGGCCACTTTGGAAGATTTACGGGGACTGTTCATCCTTTCGGAAAGGCAGATAAGCAACCTTTTAAAGTACCGTGGGTTTTCTGGGGAATTACTTACCATTTACGAACTGCAGGTTGTACCTGCCTGGGATGAAGGTACTATTCAAAAAGTGCTGCCTTTTGTAACCGTAGCCCCGCCCAACGATGAAAAGCCGCACTGGCGGCAACGATGGAGACAGGCGGATAAGACCTGGCTTACACGCACAGAGCGGACTTTGGAAACAAAAAAAGGATATCTGTTACCAGATACGCTCGGTAATGGGGAATTGTCTTCCCGGTATTCCGGCACACCGTACAAACTGTATTCCCGCTTCCGGATCAGCCGTGCAAAAGATTTTAGTTTTGGCATCACGGTAGAAAACGATGCGGGAGAACCTTTTCGCTGGAATACCAAACAAAAACATTACGGAGCCGATTACTGGTCGTTCCACGCCTATTTGGAAAATAAGAAAAAACTGAAGCGGTTGGCCATCGGTGATTACACTCTGCAATGGGGGCAGGGCTTACTTTTTGGCAGTGGGTTTGTCATTGGAAAAGGAGCTGAAACCGTGCGGGCCGTAACCCGGAATTCTGCCGGGGTTAAGCCATATACATCTGTCCTGGAATCTGGCTTTATGAGAGGGGCAGCTGCTACTTACGGGTTCGCTATCAATGAAAAAGGCGCAGTGCTGGATGTTACCACCTTCTATTCCAGGCAACAACAGGATGGAAGAAGGCCGGACGATTCTTTGGCGAACGACCCGGATTTGTTTTACTCAAACTTGTTGCAAACCGGAATGCACCGCACGCCCACAGAGCTTTTGGGCAAAAACCAACTAAGGGAAGAAACTGCCGGAGCCAATGCGATGTTCAAAAGCGGGAACCGGAGTTTGCAAGTTGGGCTAACGTTGTCCCATACCCAATTTGACATCCCCATTCATAAAGCCGGACGCCTATACAACAGCCATGAATTTACCGGGAAAAGTAATTTTGTAGGTGGCATTTTTGCCGATTATGTATTGAGAAATACCCGTTTTTTCGGGGAAGTCGCCCGCTCAAAAAGTGGGGGAGTGGGGGCCATTGGTGGGTTCATTACCCCCATCGCCAACTGGATGGAATTTGCTATGATTGCACGGAATTATGCTAAAAATTTCCATACATTTTATGGAAACGCCTTTGGTGAAAACTCCCGCAGTATCAATGAGCAGGGTGTGTATTGGGGCGTTAAACTTTCCCCATTCAAACACACCACATTTTCTGCATATTTTGATAAATTCAAATTTCCCTGGCTGAAGTACAGGGTAGATGCACCTTCAGAAGGGTATGAGTTTTTGGCAAGGATTTCTTACAATCCCACAAGAAATACTTCCCTTTATGCCCAATACCGGGAAGAGCAAAAAGGCATAAATGTAAAGCTGGAAGATGACCAATTGAAGCTAAATAAGGTAATGCCCGGCACAAAACAAAATTACTGGATTGGGATGAACCACCACCCCAATGATGTTTTGCAACTAAAAACCAGGGTGCAGTTTAGCAGTTATGCCCTGAACAATGAAATTACTACTGGCCACACCATTGCACAAGATGTGGGGTTGGCATATCCGAAAGTAAAAGTAGTCACCAGCCTGGCCTTGTTTGATGCAGATTTCAATAACCGCCAATACGTGTACGAAAGGGATGTTTTGTATGCTTTTTCCATCCCGGCCTATCAGGGAAAAGGCTTGCGTTCCTATTTGCTTTTACAGTATAAATTTAACCGCGCACTCAGTTTTTGGGCCCGGATTGCCCGTACCCGCTTTACCGACCGCGAAACAGTCAGTTCAGGGTTGGAAGCCATCGAGGGCAATGCCAAAACAGATGTGAAATTCCAATGTCGCGTAAGGTTTTAATATATCAAGAAATTTTTATATTTTACATAAACAAAACCAATGAATGAACAGCCATGTACCATCTGCAAAAATCCGTAGATCTTATCAAAGCGGACAACCAATCGGGTTCGTCTGGCATTTTACATCAAACCATACAATCGGTCATTCTTTATTTGAAAGATACCGAAGATGATCCGGCCGCTGTAAAAAGAGTAATTACCCAATCCCTTAAAGAATTATTGGGTTCATTTGGTACCATGACGGTTTTATTTCATTTTGTAAACCATCTGTTTTTGGCGATGGACCATGTCAAGAACCCCCGGGAGTTGAACAAGTATTTGCTGGAAGTGGTGCATAATTATGAAAATGCCTGGGAAGATGCGCCCCGGCGTGTGGCCCAGAATGCTTTCAAAAACATTGAGTTTGAGCAAAAAACGGTATTGGTACATAGCAACAGCTCTGCCATTGGCCACCTTTTTTCTTATTTGAAAAAACAGCAAATTGAAAGCGTGCATATTATTCAGACAGAATCGCGGCCGGCCTATGAAGGCAGGGTTTTGGGCAAACAACTGGCTGATTTGGGGTTTCCGGTCAAATTGATTGCCGATTCCAGCATCAGTCGGTACATGGACAAAGTAGATATGGCAATTGTGGGTGCAGATAGTATTTCAGAAAGTTGTTTCATCAATAAAATTGGCACACAACTGATTGCCCTGGTTTGCCAGCATTTCAAAATTCCGCTTTATGTCCTGTCAGATAGCCGGAAGTTAATCCCGGAAACCGTACATTTCCCTTTTCAGGAAGCCCCAAAACCAGAAGCCGAAATACTGGAAGAACCGCATCACAACATTGAAGCTGAAAACTATTATTTTGAGGAAGTACCCAACGAAATGGTTACGGCATTTGTTTTGGAAGACCGGGTGCTACAGGATATTCAGATTTCGGATATTTTACAAAAGAGGGAGGTTTCTACTGAGCTGGTTTAGTTATAATAAAAACCTGTAATTCGCAGAAAGTAAGAACGATTTCCTGTCGCCAATTATCCCGCCTTCTGAACGGAACATCCATCTTTTGTTCAACTGGAATTGTGCGCCAATGACCCCGTTCCACATATCTTTTACCTGCTTATCCATGCCATATCTTATGATCGTGCTGCCCTCGGCATCCTCAACACGTTCAACGATGGGCGTAAGGATTTCTTCGGCCTTCTCCATTTTAATTCTGTCAATAGGATTGTCAGAGTCAAGGGTATTATACCATGCCCAATATTCACCAACAATTTCATCCCTGCGGTCCCAAACATCGGGCGGGAGGGCATCAATTAGTTGTATTTCGCCAACAGTAGCAGAAGCCATAGAAGCCCGCATACCGCCAACCCAAATGGCAATATTACGATAGGGCCTTTCATTAAATACAAAGGTTTGCCCTAACCGAATACCCAATACATTTACATTGACTGCCCTGTCCAATAATTCAGGCTTGTTCCATGTCCAGTTGGCATCCACCGACATCCACACAGGGCCAATCCCAAAGGCTGACATTACACCAACCCCGGCCGTGGAAATACTTTGTTCTACGGTGGTTTGCAAGGTTACGGGTGATGTAACATTCACTTCTGTGGTAGAATTTCCATACCCAAATATGCCATACACATTGAGAAAGGGAAGTACCCAAAGGTCCGGCCTTACATTTACCGTATAGGCAGAGTTAATATTATCCTCAAATTGTATGAAATCAACTGGGGTTAAAGGGATGTCCTGGTTTTCCGACTTCAAACCAAGCTGAAGATTGTCAATGATGATTTCTTGCTGCATCCACATAAAATTACCCATGATGCCCACAGGATAGGGTATATCAAATCCTTTTTTGTATACACCCTGGCCTAATATTGGAAATATATAATCATATTTAACCTGCTTCAGGCTATCAGTATAAGCTTCATTTTTTGATTTTACTTTTTTTGAAGCATATTGTGCATAAGCATCCACCTGAAATGAGATTAGGATCAGGATCATCGAAACGGAAAATATTAACTTTTTCATTGAAAAGTTGTTTTGGTTTTTTAGTAGAATAATATTCTTGGGAATTTCAATATCTCCTGATAGTGTGCATGGGGCACTAAATTTTTTCATCATCATGCCCCCTTCAACAGCAATACCAGCAGCAAAGTATAAGTGATTATGCCAATCAGGAACCATTTTACACTGGTATGCTCCGGATGGGGCAGTTCCTTTTTGAAGACACTGTATATTATAGAACCAGCCAGGAAAGCCGTCATACTGTCTCTGAATAACTCACTATCCGGTTGAAGGAACCGGCAAAAATAACCTGCTAAAATAGCACCCACCAATAAGTACCGTCCATAGTTATCAAACAACTTCGGGTGTTTTGAACCCATCTCAAAGTCGCTGTGCAATAAGTGCAGGCCCATGGCTACAGTAACCAATGCCAAATGTAAAGGGCTGGCGCTTATTGATGCTGGTATTCCGAATACGATTATAAAATTATATACCCAATACCCACCAAGGGATAATGAAAATCCGGATACCTCATAGTTACCTTCCTTTTTTAACTGTGATAATCTCAACCGCCTCTCCAGCCCATAATATATCACAAACCCCAATAGAATGAACAGATATATTAATTCCCCAATTACTTCATGGCCCTCATTGATTTCAGGTAGCAGGTGGACAAAAATATACGTTACAGCCATGCCCCCGGCAAAAGAATTGACATAAGGCTCATATTTTCTGAGGTGGGGGCGGATTTGAGGGGCAAAGTAATGAACTATACAAATGGAGAGTGCCTTGATCCAGGAGGTATCCTGGAGGAAGGTGGCAGGCTCAAAAGTTGTTGCTAAAAAAATGATGGAAACAACGACCACCACCCAGAATACAACTCCTGTTTTCATTAGTTTGGGGTTTTACTGTTTACGAAATTATTGAGTGGGCGAAGCCGGATATTTTTTCATTAACTTTTTCATCTTCTTAGGAATGGTTTTCTCCCTTTTCTGCGGGTTATCCTCCACCACGGTTTGGATCACACCCTGCCAAACCAGCTTTTTGCTTTCTTCATCGTACATATCCACAACCATGGTTCCCTCTTTATAATCATTTTCTGAATAAGACGTCGTAGCAGAAGTGGATCCCATGCCCCAGCCCCAGCGACCTCCATAGCCCATACCTCCAACATAATTGGTATAAGCCGTGGTACTTGTTTTATCTTCTACAACAATGTATAAGGTAATTATGGCATCTCCATTGTTTTCTGCCAATTCCAGTCCCCGCTTTGAGAATTCGGCATTTAAGGCATCCAGGATACGTTTTTTGTCAAAATCGGTTAATATCTTATCACTGTCTTGTTGCCAGCCAGCTATGGAGTAGGTATGATATTTTGAAAAATCGGCTTCTTTGTCATAATCAGCAGTTACCTGTGCAAATGACAAGTTTGCCAGCAGCAATGTTGCTGCAAGAATTCCGGTAAATTTGATAGTGGTTTTCATACGATTTAGCATTTTGGTTATTTGAGCAATTGATTTACTTTATTAGTACCCAGACTTATTCCCCGTAACTATTCGGGTCGGATCGCCGGGCGATTACAAATCCGAAAAAACTGCGTTCGGCTTGATTTTTTTTCTGCACATTATTACAAACAAATAATTAATGTCGTCCGAAGCCGATGCAACCGTTTCGGCAGAGCCCCTCGAGGTTTTTTCGCCCATTTATTGCCCACATGCATCATAATTGCTGAAACCTCGAGGGGCTAGGCAACTTTATCTGACACTTTTTATTTGCCCGCTACTCTTCCCCAGTTTTGGCAGCACCAATCGGGATATTCACTTTTAAAAATAAAGAACTGTTTTTAGTACCTGATTTGTCTTTATAAACATCCACAAAACCGTAATAATATTTTATGCCAATGGTCATTCCTTTTCCGTCCAGTAGCTGATAACCCAGGCCGGCCATGGCACCCATGTCGATGCGGTGAATCATATCTTCATTGTACTCACGGATGCGGGCATCTTTCCCTTCTACATCGGACCTGTACTCCACCCAGGATTTGCGCCTCCAGCCGAATTGTGGGCCTGCCTCAAAATAGATGTGGTTTTTCAGTTTATACTTGGCAAGGACCGGCAGATAAAAATAATTGATGACCTGACTGTAATCACCCGGTTCCTGAAATACCTCTGCCTGAAGAAATTCGAGGTCGCTTTCTGATAATTTATCAGCGCCCAACCTGGATTTTACCAAAACCCCGGTATACAAATACCAGGGATCTTTTAAGCGGATATCAAAATAAAAGCCCAGGTTAAAAGTGGATAAACTTTTGTTTGCGTCCAGCTTTGATATATTTGAAAAGTTAACGCCACCTTCCAGCCCAAACTCCAATCCCGGGGAATTGAGTTTATCGCCAAATAACATGGATATTAAAATCTGTGAACGGGCATGATAACCAGAAAAAATTATTACGAGTATTGCTAAATATTTTTTCATACCCGATTACTTCACCGTATATCCCTTGCCTTCCATGCAGGCAGAAAATGCTTTTTTGTAATCGTCCATCAGGGCTTGTTCCTGGGCTGAGGCTGCCTGGTTGCTTTGTTGTTGTTCTACCTCATCCCCAACTACTTTGGCCCTTCGGCCTCTTAATCCGCCTACTACTGCACCAATGGCTGCGCCCTTACCAGCATCACCTGCAATGGCTCCTATGGCAGCCCCAGCAGCGGCTCCCCCGGCAGCACCTACAATGGCTGTTCCGTCTGCCGATCGGTCTACCTGCTCTGCCTGCACCTGGGTAGGGTTCAAAGGGTCGTACCCGGTTTGTTCTTTTGCCCATTTAAAGCAGGCAGCTTCATCGGCATCCTGGGTTTCCTTACTTTGGTCGTTGGAAGGAAATACATATAAATCTAAGCTCTTGGCAATGGAGGTGGTTTGTGCAGTCTGTGCCTCAGCTACATAAACAACAGCCCATGCAGCAATCAGTGAAAATATTATTTTTTTCATGATGATGGTGGTTAATATTTTACAAGTCGTTTGGATTGATAAAGACATATCCCAATTGTTCCAGGGCATCGGCTTCATTGTAGAAGGTATAGCTTTTTACAATTTTGCCATTTTCGATCTGGTAATTAGAATTGGCCCAGATTACAACGGTCTCTTTTCCCTCTTTATAGGTAATGTATAGCTCGGCCCAGTTGGCTACCCATTCACCCTGGTTTTCTCCTGAGGTGAAAGTGATAGCAGCATTTTTGGAGCGCGTATATTCTATCTTTTCGTACAGGTTTTCTACATTGGCTTTCCAGTTTTCCACCGCTTGTGTTTTTCTGATAGAGTCACCATAAGAGGGGCCTATGCCGATGTAATTCTCATCCAGTAAGGATGCCATCGTATCATGATCCAAATTCTCAACAGCCTGAATGTATTTTTCAATCAGAGCGAGGTTTTCTTCCGAATGATTGCTCATGGATGAGCAACTCATCACGAAGGGCAATAGCAAGAGTGATAAAGCTAATTTTTTCATTTTCATTTATTTTTTTTAGTATTTCAGATTGACTAAAAATTGAATAGGGGGCAAAAAACGCCCCTTATCCATTATTGAATGTCGTTATCCACCTCTACAGTTACTTTATTAATCTTTCCTGTAAAGATGGTTTCTTCAGGGCCGTACCCAATCCCTTCTGCTACGGGTGTTTGGTTGTCCAGTCCAACATCGGCGGTTTCATCAGCGGAGAAGACGTTGGGTTGGGTTTTTTCAACGCGGGCATTGGCCACTGCTTTATCGTTAATATAGATCGTGGCATTTCCTCCTTTACCAAAACCATCTCCATCATAATCAAAATCAAGTTTGACCGTTACTGGTCCTTCAGGTAGCTTTTGGGAGGTTGGAACTACGTATCGCTCAAGTCCCAGGAAATTGTAGGTAAATTCTGGTTTGCCATTTTTCATGTACAATGACCAACCGCCAAAACGCCCACCTTGTGTCAGGATCACACCCTCGGCTCCTCCCTTAGGAATGTCTAATTCAGCAGTAATTGAAAATGATTTATTCTTGATATTGATAAAGGTATTTTCCATCATGCCTTCCATGCCTTCATAGAGGGTGAGGGATGTTCTGTCACCCATTATGTCAGGCCGTCCTGCAATGGCCGCATTGGCTCTTTCAATTACTCTGTCGTCAATGGGCAACACATGGTGTACTTGGGCTTGCCACATGAACAAACTTTTCATTTCTTCTAATTTTTCAGGATACTTTGCTGCCAGGTTGTTGCTGAGGCTAAAATCTTCTTTCACATTGTATAGGTCCCATTGGTCAGTTTCCAGCGGTGGTAAATTGGTTGTTTGCCAGGGTGCCCGGTGAATGGTGCGGGCAAACCAGCCTTCATTGTAGATAGCCCGGTTGCCAAACATTTCAAAATATTGGATGGTATGGCGTTCAGCTGCATCTGCATCGTTGAAAGAGTATGCCATGCTTGTTCCTTCAATGGGGGTTTGGGGTACACCATGCACTACTTTGGGTTCGGGCAGCCCGGCAATTTCTAATACCGTGGGTGCTATATCAATAGCGTGGGTAAATTGTGTGCGGAGTCCCTTTTCTTCCTCTATTCCTTCAGGATAGTGGATGATTAGTCCATTACGGGTACCTCCGAAATCAGAAGCTACCTGCTTGGTCCAGGTAAAAGGGGCATCAAAGGCAACAGCCCAGCCGGCAGCCATGTGGGGGAAGGTTTCTTCACTGCCCCACTTATCCATTAAAGGCAGTAAGTCTTCCACCTTCTCTTCTACGCCATTAAAATAGGTCATTTCATTGTACATGCCCACCATGCCGCCTTCAGCACTGGTGCCATTGTCCCCGGCTACAAACAAGAAAAGTGTATTTTCCAGTTCATCAATCTCCTCAATAGCATCCAGAAGTCGACCCACTTCATAGTCGGTCATTTCCATAAACCCGGCAAATACTTCTGCCTGACGGGCAAATAGTTTTCTCTCATTGTCAGTGAGGGCATCCCAGTCTTTGATATCCTCAGGCTTGGGGGGCAGGTTGGTATTTTCAGGGATGATGCCCATACTTTTCATTTTTTGGGTAGTTTCTTCCCTGATGGCATCCCAGCCTTTGTCAAACTGCCCTTTGTATTTATCCGACCATTCTTTGGAAACATGGTGTGGCGCATGTACCGCACCTGTAGCAAAATACACAAAGAATGGTTTATCCGGAGTCATAGATTGCTGTGCTTTCACCCAATTGATGGCCTGGTTAGTCATGTCGGTGGTGAAATGGTAATTATCCGTTTTAGGCGGGTTTACTTTTTTCAGGCCATCAAAGATTAGCGGTGCCCACTGGTCTGTTTCGCCACCTATAAAACCATAAAACTTATCAAACCCCTGGTGGGTAGGCCAGCGGTCGAATGGGCCTGAAACGGAGGTCTCCCAGGCAGCCGTTTCGTGCCATTTGCCAAAAGCTGCGGTGCTGTAACCATTCAGCCGGAGCATTTCGGCCAGGGGGGCTACTCTGTTGGGTAGTGCCCCTGTATTGCCGGGGTAGGCAGTAGAAGTCTCCATAATTGAGCCGGTATTGGCAGTATGATGGTTTCTTCCGGTTTTGATGGCCATCCTTGAAGGGGAACATAGGGCTGTGGTGTGGAAATTGTTATATCGCAAACCGCTGTTGGCCAGCCTGTCCATCGTAGGGGTGCGGATAGGCCCTCCATAAGTAGTGGTAGCCCCAAATCCCAGGTCATCAATCAATACAATGACCACGTTGGGAGCGTCTTCAGGCGCTTTCACCTCAAAACGAGGGGGAGGGGTTGTGTTGCGCACATCCAGTTCTGTGTATGTTTTGGGTTCCGGAGGTACGATGGGGAGTATCTCACGATTGATGTTTTCCTGGGCTTTTACATAAAATATGCTCAAAAGCGTCAGGAGCATAGTTAAGGTTAGGATTTTCGTTCTCATGATTTTTATTATTTTATTTACTTTATGGTTTACTTTTTCTTAAATATTGTTTCACCCTGAAGAAAAAGATGTTGTCAGAGTGTTTGAAATCTTCCTCTATGGTATCCCTTGATTGTTGTATGACATACATAAACTCAAACCGGAACGAATAACTGAGACGATACCCAATTCCCACCCTTGTACGGAAGCGGTTGGCAAAGCGTTCTTCCTGGTCTTTGTCAAGGGTGGCAAACCATTCTACATCAGTCATACCATACCAAAGGTTGTCATCCCGGATGGTTGGGCGGTTAATCGGAATGTGCAATTCGGGCCGCAGGCGCAAACGGTTGGTTTGTGTCCACTCCTCATCTTCCAGGTCTTTCACATGCCTGAATTCATACCGGACAAATACCCTCACCAGGGTGCGTTTGTTGGGGTTGATATGATACCGCACTCCCAGCGAAGGCCGCAGTTCCAATGTGTTGTAAGTTTCCGTTTGTTTTTTGTAAGAAACCAGCCCTGAAAAACTGACATCGGTATTAGAACCAAAAGCCCGTTCCACACTAAAGCTGTTGTCAATGGATTTCCAGTCTTTACTGCCAAATGCGGTTTTATAGGCACCATTGTATTTCATATTATAAACGCTTGAAAATGGATAGTTGAGGGTATAGTCTCCCCACATCTGCACGCCCACAGACTGACCGAATGTACTGTGGCAACAAAAGCATAAAATGAACCACCAGCTATTTTTCATTTACAGGTTCAATCCAAATCTAACTACAGAGCCCGAGGTCTTGATGTTGTATAAAAAACGATCTTTTCCCTTAGGCGAGACCCATGATGAGGTAGCCGACCCTCTCCTAAAATAGGTGTGGGACCCAGAACCTCGAGGAAGCCTGAATTTGGTAATTGATTTTAATTCTCAGCCAATTCAATGTCCCCTGGTCTCCATGTTTTATCGAAATATGGTTCTAATGGACCATATAGCCTTAAAATTGTGAACCAACTCTTTCCCGAGACTGTTTGTAGCCAATTAGCCTCTTTTCCCTCCGGAGCAGTATTTTCCGGGCCAAAATAAATGGTATACGACCCATCTTCATTGGCCACCAACGGCGTACGTTTACTGCTGATACTAGGCAGCGACTGTGTAGTTTGAAGCTCTGAACGCGTTTGTGGATCATACACTACCAAAGACCAGAAATCCTTTGCCGGGGCATTGGCCGGAATGGTAAGGGTATAGTTTTTATCACCATCCAAACTGGCTCCTTCAGCATCACGGAAAGCGATGGCATATTGAGATCCTTTTCCTACCATTTTCAGCACCATGGCAGGGGTATTTACAGTGGCAGCATAGAAAAACCTTGTCCTGGCATCTAAGAACCTGCCTCCATTGCCTTTGTCTTTCAGCCAACGATAGTCTCCACCCAGAAAGCCAGTTTCCCAATGGCTGTTCTCGAAAATAACAGCATCATCCTCTCTGCTATTGAAGACAATGGCTCGAGCGGTGGCATTTCCTACCTTTACAGCATCTTCAAGGATTTTTTTAGTTCTCTCATCCGGTGCAAATGGCTTTCCTTTTTCAATGCCGATACTGGCAAACAATCCGCGCAACTCAGGGTCTAAAAAACTGATAGGCTCTCGCTGTACAACTTCGTTCAACTCTTCGTAGAAGCTAAAATCATTGGCATGAATGGTATTGTAATCCTTGTTTGAACCGGAGATGAACTCCATTTCGGGCGGGTTATTTTTATCCTTGAGCGGATAAATTTTCAAACCTTCCTTATACATTTTAACAGAAAAGTCTGTCTTACCATCTACCAGAAAACCTCTTAGGATTAACCAGTTGATATAGCTGGTGGAGTTAGCAACAAAATAGCCTTCCGGCACATCCTCTTTGTAGTCGGGAGGCAGAATAAGATATTTCCCTCCTTTACCTCTGTCTGGTCCGGGAAATCCCATATCCACCACAAATCTAAAGAAGGCATCATTTACAGTACCCGGCCCACTACCTGCCGGCACTTCAACGACCATTGGCCCTTCTCTTAAATCTAAAATGGCTGACGCGTAAATAGTACTGGTATTACCCGTGAGCCATAGCGGGTTAGAATCCATTAGCTCATCAAATAGTACTACCTGATTGAATTTTGTAGCGCCTACATCGTTCATGCCATGATGAATACCTTCAAGGGAAGTAGCGGGTATTCCGTTGAGGAATGTTTCTACGCCACGCAAAAAATCCAAATTTTCGTAAAGAATTTCGGCAGTTTCAGCTGTAGGTACCCCATCGGAATAGTTGAGTGTCCCAATTCTGGTAACTACACGGTCTGGTGTGAGGATTTTTTCCGGAATATCGGTGTTGTATTTACTTTTTATTGCTTCTATTTCAGACGCTTCATTGCCCACCTCATTTGGTGCAACAGTTTTTTTGTTTTGGCAACTGATAATTGTGCATATAAGCAGAATGAGCAATTTGTTGTTTAATTGTTTCATAAATACAATTTTATTGGTAGTTAGTTTTCATTTCTCAATATGATATCTGCGGTTCTATCCGTACGGTTTTTATTACTTGCCACCTACAAATTTTAGGGGGCCAAACGAGGTTTGCATAGTAAGTCTGGCTTCACTGGCCGGTGGCGTGGGAGGAAATGGCAGTACATTCTGTGCCTGTACTAAGCCTCTCCAACCACATAATAGCACAAAAGCTGAAAGTAATGAACGAAGTTCAATAGATTTCATGATGAGTAGTTTTAATAGGTGTGTTTATAAAGTGCTATATAAATACACACAGGGTTTTATGATTTTAGTTAATAAATACAAATCCAAAGTTCAGGGTAAAGTACCCCTGGGCAGGAAGGTCCCCGGCCTCAAAGCCATAGTAATATTTGGAAGAAACCTTAAAACTCACCGTCGAGCTTGCTTCATACAGAATGCCTATCTCAGGCCGGATGGCAAAATTTACGGCATCATGGGTTATAGAATAAACACCCATATCGGTTTCACGCCTTGAATACATGATACCCATACCGAAGCCTGCAAAAGGATTAATCTTTTCTCTCGGCTGAAAATAATAATCGGCAGCAAATAAGAGCGGATACTGGTTATTGTATCGGTATTGTTTGCCAGAATAGGTGAGGTTGCCAACGGTATATATGTCATCGGGGCGGGCATCATAAAAAACATTCCAACCCAGATCAACCCCAACCCCAATTTCAGGTTGTATCATCCTCCGATAGTCAATAGCAAACCCACGGGGGCTGGCTTTGCTGATATATCCACCCAGGTCGCCGGTGCCAAAACCGATGGAATACTGAATGGCGGTAAGGTTGTTTTGTGCGTAGGCCGATGTTACAGAAAAGGCCAGTATAATAAACAATATCTTTTTCATGGAATTACAGAATTTAAGGCTTAGTTGATTTTCAGATAGGGAGACTGGAAAAAAGCTTTGTCGATGGCTGTATCAACCCGGGTAGCATCATATGAATTCGTCAAAATGCCATTGATGGCTCCTGTCCATTGGGGAATAGGGTTTCCATTGGCACCTTCAATGGTTGGGTCTACCAAAGCCATTAGCAGGGTACCAGTGGTATATCCGCTCACATAATAGGGAGGATAGCCCCAGCCCGGATAATAACCGCCCCACCACCAGTACCAATAGTCATAATAATAATAAAGCGTCGTTGTTTCCCAGGAAGCCGGGGTTAAAAGCAGGTCTGGATCTTCATCAATGTCTACTCTCTGCCAGCCCAAACTAGCCATGTTGTCATCTATGGTGGCAAGTATTAAAGAAGCTACAGCATCAGGTATAAATTCAGGGTCTTCTCCCTCCTCAACATCTCCCGTGATTTTGACAATCCTGTCTGGCCGGGCATAGGTGTTCTTTTGCGGAAACTCGTATTCATCATTAAAATGTGTGAGCACTATGTCAAAGTCCTCTATGTATTCAGGCCCGTCAGGGTAGCACCCGCACAGGAAAGTACAGAGGAAACCGACGAACATGGTGATTGTAGTTTTCATGTTTTTTGTGGTTTGAAGTATTAAGATTAAGTGTGAATTATGAAAAGGTATGTCCCAAAGCTAAAGTTGTTATCAACACCATGTAAGTGAAATACCGTTACTTAACCGTTAAACCATCATGAATAAAGGGGGAAAATCAGTGCAGAAAAAGAGGAATTAGTAGGATGATTTTTTTATATTTGGCATGAAAAAAGGATTTATGTAGGTATTTGCCTAATATACAATTCTTAAACCCGGGATATTAGTAAGTTATTACCTATATCAGTTTTTAAAATTCAGCTTTCCAAAGGTTACTTTCCGGGGTGGGATAATATAGTTACTTTGAATTACAGCTTTCATAGGCTGCATACAAATTGTTTATTACCATAAGACTATCAAAAGATGCATGCTAACCTGTCATTAGCCCAACCAAAAGCTGAATACACAAACGAGGAAGTACAGGCTCAGTTAGAACGTATCCTCTCCAGTAAGATATGTGCTAACTCAAACGTATTATGCAATTTTTTGCGGTTTATTGTAGAAGAAACCCTCAAGGGGAATACCGATGGATTAAAAGAATATACCATTGGGGTAAGTGCGTTGGGAAAACCACCCGGCTTCAATCCGCAAATCGACGCCATTGTGCGGATACATGCCGGCAGGCTCAGGCGGTTGTTAAAGGAATATTATTCGGGGCCAGGTTTGACAGACCCTATCAAGATTGAAGTAGTAAAGGGCACTTATGTTCCGGTATTCCGGTCTCAGTTGGTCAATAATCAAAATGGAAAAGCAGTTGATCATGGCAAGCCCACTCAGTACTCCCGCTCAAAACTGACCCTGGCTATTTTACCTTTCCGCAATTTATGCCCTGATGAAAAATACCAATTTTTCGTAGATGGATTTGGAGAAGAGCTGACCCGTATCTTCAGTACCAATCAGGATATTGCGGTGATCGCACATCATTCTACACGAAAGTATTCCACTACTGAGGTTGATATGCAGGGTATAGGCTCTAATTTAGGCGTACATTATCTGGTATATGGTACGGTAAGGCGTTCATCTAAGGAAATTAGAATCAATGTAGGGTTGTCGGAGACAATGAACAGTACGCAAATCTGGAATAAGTCCTACAACTACACGCTGAAAGACGACAATCTTATTGATATACAAGACCAGGTGGTTGACGATGTTTTCTCAATCCTTGGTGGATATTATGGGTTCATTATTCGTGACAACATGATTTCTAACCGGAGAAAACATGCCCTTAGTATTCAGTCTTTTGATGCGGCTTTGTGGAATTACTATTTCCATATGAATTTTTCGCAGGAGTCTTATCTG
This sequence comes from Cyclobacteriaceae bacterium, assembly GCA_965230065.1. Lineage (GTDB taxonomy): Bacteria > Bacteroidota > Bacteroidia > Cytophagales > Cyclobacteriaceae. Next base: position 5,221,893 of record OZ245942.1, read on the forward strand.
AAAACCCGGGAGGCATTGGAAAAAGCCTTGCAGCATGACCCTGATAATGCCACCGTTTTAGCCATGTTGGCAGAGTTATACCTTACCGCCTATTCGCTTGGCTACCCTACCATAGCAGATCCCATAAACACAAGTTATCAACTGACAAAAAAGGCTATTGAAATTGATCCCCAATGCCAGCGAGCCAATCTGGAGCATGGCTGGGCCTGTATTTATTTAAAAAGGAAGGAAGAGGCCATTCATGCTTTGGAATACTGTGTAAAGCTTAATCCTTCTTCTGCTGCTTTCACCGGAGCTGTTGGATTTGATATGGCTTGTGCCGGAGAATATAAGCGTGCCTATATACTGCTTACCCAATCCCTCGACCTCAACCCCCATTGTCCCTGGTGGTTTCACCTGGGTTTTTTCCTTGTTCATTATCACAACGGGCAATATAAAAAAGCCCTTGAGCATGCTGAAAAGATAGATACTACGGATGTTTTTATTAATCCTTTGATAAAAGCGGCTGCTAAAGGCCAAATGGGCTTACTTACAGAGACGCATGCTGAAGTAGACATATTGAAACAACAATTTCAAGAGATCGTAGCTGACCTGAAAATGCACCTGAGCACCTTTTTGGTAGACGATGCCATGGTAGATCATATTATGGAGGGGGCAAAAAAAGCAGGCCTTGCTATAGTTTGAAATTATTGATTATCAAAAAAAAATGAGCTGCTTTTAGATTTAACCCTGCTTAAAAAGCCATAAAAAATACTGTTGATGTCTGATATTTCTGCAAAGATTCCTACACAATTAGCATATTCAAAAAATGAAGTTCTTGAGGAATTGGGCCGTATCCTATCCAGCGATTCGTTTTCTCATTCTGCTGTACTATCCAGCTTCCTGAAGTTTGTGGTGGAAGAAACCCTGGAAGGAAACACTGATGGATTGAAAGAATATACCATTGGGGTAAGTGCCTTGGGGAAAACGGCTGACTTTAATCCACAGATTGATGCCATTGTGCGGATACATGCTGGCAGGCTCAGGCGGTTATTAAAAGAGTATTATGAAGGGCCAGGATTGACAGATCCTATCAGGATTGAAGTAGTAAAAGGCACCTACGTTCCGGTATTCCGGCCTCAGTTACTCAATAAGGTAAATGGAAAAGCGGATGAAAATATCAAAACCACCCCATATACCCGTTCAAAATTGACGCTTGCGGTTTTGCCTTTCCGCAATTTATGTGCGGATGGAAGTTATCAGTTTTTTGTGGACGGATTTGGGGAGGAGCTTACCCGGATATTCAGTATCTGTCAGGATATAGCGGTGATTGCACATCACTCTACCCGAAAGTACGCCCTTGCCCCGGTGGATATGCGGGAAATAGGTGTTGAATTAGGGGCTCATTATCTGATCAATGGCACAGTAAGGCGTTCGTCTGAAGAGATTAGGGTAAATGTAGCTCTAGTAGAAACCCTTAATGGCAGACAGGTATGGTCTAAAGTATACACACATGTACTGGAAGAAGACAAAATTATGGACATACAAGATGAAATCAATGATAATGTCTTTGCTATCTTAAGTGGTCATTATGGTTTCATTGTTCGTCATATTATGAATGCTGCGCAAAGCACAAAAAAATTAGATTTAATGTCATTTGATGCTATTTTATGGATTTATTATGCACAAATGACACACTCCTTGGAGGCTTTTCAATTAACCCGTGAAGCACTGGAAAAGGCTTTGCAACACGAACCTAATAATGTAACGTGTTTGGCCATGCTGGGGGATTTATACCTTGACTCCTACACGCTTGGCTTTCCTACCGTTGAAGATCCCGTGAGCGAAGCCTATCAATTAATATCAAAAGCCATCAAAATAGATCCTCTTTCCCAATATGCTCAATTGATATTTGCCTGGGTAAACATTTACATGCATAGAAAAAAAGAAGCGATTGAGGCGATGGATTACTGTTTGCAATTAGGCCCTCCCTCTGCTTCGCTAAATGGGGCGCTGGGGTTTGGAATGGCCTGTGCAGGTGAGTATAAACGTGGCTATGCATTGCTTAAACAATCCTTAGATCTTAATCCTTATTGTCCCTGGTGGTATTACATGGGTTTTTTCTTTGTCCATTATGATAGCGGTCATTATCATGAAGCCCTTACCTGTGCTCAAAAAATGGATGCTTCAGATGATGTATTTTTGAAACCCTTACTAATAGCGGCTGCTTTAGGGCAACTTGGTTTAAAAGCGGAGGCGCAAGCTGAAATAGAAATATTGAAACAACAATTCCAGGAGATCATTCCTAATATGAAAATGCACTTGGGTACCTTATTGCTGGACGATGAATTAATCAATGCTATTATTAAAGGAATAAAAAAGGCTGGGCTTTCCACATCCTAATGCGCATATTTATCTAAATTACAATATATCTTTTTTGGCTTCCACTTCGGCGAATGATGTCTTCTATGCATTTTCTTTCCTGTCAAAATCCCCTCTACAATAGCAAGCATTGAATCTGTGTTTAACGGTTAAGTAACGGTGTTTTACTTACAAGCTGTTATTGCCTGTCATATATTTACGGTAGTTAATCTCTCATTTCAAAAAAACTCATGATGCTACCACTAACAAACACTCTTCAATCTTTGCTTATTGGATTCCTAATCACCCTGGTGGTATCCTGCGGTCAGCAACCACAAGAATCTGCTGAACAGGCCACCTCAGCAGATACGAAAACTACGGCACAAGCAGCACCTGCTTCAGCACGCCCGGCACATTGGGGGTATGATGGAAATGATGGCCCCTCCAACTGGGCATCTTTAAGTCCGGTCTATGCCCTATGTGGGGAAGGTTCCTCCCAATCGCCCATCAATGTTTCAAAGGCAGGTGTGAGCGAGGGTGCTAACTGGGCATTCAATTATAATGCTACATCCTTAAAAATTGCACACAACGAGCACATGGATGACATTCTGGACAATGGGCACACCATACAGGTTACGGTGGACGAAGGAAGCACTTTTGTATTCGGGGATATCACTTACCACTTAAAGCAATTCCATTTTCACACACCCTCTGAGCACACGATAGATGGTGAAAACCTGCCCATGGAAATGCACATGGTACACCAAAGCGATGATAAGAAACTGGCTGTTGTCAGCGTTTTGTTCAATGAAGGCAATACAGAAAATACGAATATTGCTAAAATTGTAGCTAATCTGCCAACCCAGAAAGGAGAAACCAATCACATCACAGATGTAAACCTAGATTTAGAAGCACATTTACCAGAGAGTAACCAGGCTTATCATTATTCAGGCTCTCTCACCACCCCCCCTTGCAGCGAAGATGTTCAATGGTTGATACTAAAGAACATGGTGTCGGTCACTTCAGACCAGGTGGATGCCTTTTCCTCACTCATCGGGCCAAACAACCGCCCGGTTCAATCATTGAATACCCGTTCGGTGGAAGAGGGCAATTTAACCGGGGAAGTTAACTAATGAATTTTTTCACGAAATTATTTTTCTCGATGGGCCTGCTTTTGTTTATGGTGAATTGGCAAGCCATTGCCCAAGGTAATGAAGTGCTGAATGAGCCGCCGCCAGGGTGGTGGCAAATCCCAAACACAGATATACAAGCGAAAATTGGGGGCTATGTCAAGCTAGATATTATACATGACTTCGACCCAATCGGCTCCCCTGATTTTTTTGATGTATCAAAAATTCCTACCGATGGTTCTAAAGGGCAAACTACCCACTTGCATGCAAAAGAAAGCCGGTTACATTTAGATGTGCGCACTCCTTCAAAAGTGGGAGAGTTACGAGCCTATATTGAAGGAGATTTTTATGGATCAGGTGGTGCTTTCCGGCTCCGGCATGCGTTCGTAGAAATTGGCGGAAAATGGCTGGCCGGTCAATGGTGGTCAAACTTCATGGATGAAACCGTGATTCCCCCTACACTTGATTTTGAAAAGCCAGCTGCTTATGCTTTTGCTCGCCATGCCATGTTGCGGTATAAGCATTCCCTTTCTCCGGATGCTTACCTGGCCATAGCCATAGAGGAACCTAGCCAAAATGCCCAGTCCCCTGACGAATCGGGGGAGTTTAGAAGTCCACTGCCCGACCTCACGGTGCGGTACAGGGTTACCAAGGATTGGGGACACATTCAGCTATCCGGCTTTGCCGCCCAACTTCAATATCGTTTTGATGCCGGAGGCAGTGACAACCTGGCACTCGTTGGTGCTAACCTTTCCGGACAAATCAATGCCCTCCAAAAAGATAAGTTTATTTATCAGGTAGTGTATGGTCCTGGGGTCGGACGCTTCCGGGGAGGAATTTCAGCGGGCTTAGATGCCAATGGGGATATTGAAGCCATCACTGACTTTGGTGTAACGGTAGGATACCAGCATTATTGGAACGATAACTTTTCATCATTGGTGGTTTATAACCAGGGTGCCAATGAAAATACCGCCGGACAACCCGAGAATAACATTAGCAATATGAATTACATGGCAGCCAATTTGCTTTGGCATTTTGCAAAAAATGCATTTGCCGGAGTAGAATATTTACGAGGTACCAGAGAGGATATCGATAATGCTAAAGGTACAGCCAACCGCTTACAATTCAGCGTTAAGTTTAGTTTTAATTAAAATTACAGGCTGATAAAAAGTGATTGATATTATGATTAAGACACACCCATAGATTTGAAGACTATGAAAGAAACATTCAATTCCATTGTTCGGTTACTTCCAGCCTATAAGGAAAAAATTGAGTTTCTGTTAATGACGGATGAAAACTTTCTGGAGTTGTGTACAGACTATATTTTCTGTGGGAATAAAGTTTTGGAAATGAAAAAAGAAATGGACAAAAACCGTAGGTTGATAGAGGAATTTGAAGGTTTACAACAACAGCTCGAACTTGAAATTCTGGATACTGTCAATAAGAATAGAAATAATCCGGAAAAAATTTAGAAAAACCAGGATGATGACTTCACAAAATGAAAATAGGAAATCAAATGAGTTTTTACATTATGCCGTTGAAATCGCGATCAGGCTTGGTTTTCTGGCCATATTGGTGGTTTGGTGCTTTCAGATTATCCATCCTTTTGCAGGCGTGGTCCTTTGGGCTATCATCATTGCCCTCACCCTGGCACCTGCCCACAATGCCTTGCAAAAAAAGCTGGGGGCTTCCCCAAAGTGGTCAGCTACCCTGCTTACCATTTGTGGACTGGCTATAATCGTACTTCCTTCCTGGCTGTTTTTTGAATCTACAATTAGTGGGCTTATGGAATTAAGAACCAGGTTAGCAGCCGGCACTTTAACAATCCCGCCACCTACCGAAAAAGTAACCTCATGGCCACTCATTGGCAATAAAGTTTATCAAATTTGGAATAATGCTTCTGAAAACCTTGCGGTTTTTATCACCCAGTATCGGGAGCAAATCATCAAAATAGCGGGCAGCCTTTTAGAAAAAGCCATGAGCATCGGTAGCAGTATTTTAACATTTGTGTTGGCCATGATTATCGGGGGGATTTTGTTGGTAACCAATGGCACTGAAACAACCGCCCGTAAATTTTTCAATAGGTTGGTGGGCACCAGGGGTGATGAATTCGCCAATGTGGCGGCCGGTACGGTCCGGAATGTAGCCAAAGGAGTGATTGGGGTGGCATTGATTCAGGCATTTATCGTAGGGATTGGGTTATTGTTGGCCGGGGTTCCCCATGCAGGCCTCTGGGCTTTGGTGGTAATGGTGCTGGCCATATTGCAATTACCTGCACTGATTGTCATCATCCCTATTGTCATCTGGTTGTTTTCTGTACTTAACCCGGTTCCTGCTATATTATGGACGATTTACCTGCTGGCAGCCGGGGCATCTGATAACTTTTTGAAACCAATACTTTTAGGAAAAGGTGCTGCGGTGCCCATGTTGGTCATATTTTTAGGCGTGCTTGGCGGGTTTATGCTATCCGGTTTCATCGGCCTTTTCACCGGAGCCATCATCATTTCGCTGGGGTACAAATTGTTTGTCTCTTGGTTAGAAGATGACAGTCAGAAGCAGGATATAGACAAATTGGCAACCAAAAACATCAAATAATCAAATAAAAAACATACTTTAAACCATAAACAACAAACAATCAACCTTAAACCTTTATAATCATGAAAAAAGCAATTTTTATCCTTTTTATGTTTTCTTTATCCTCTACAGCATTTGCGCAAAGCAATAGTGAGGAAATAGATATGATCCAATCCATTTTTGGCAAGGAGAAGAAAGCCTTTATAGGTGAGTTTATTCAGTTGGAGGGAACACAAATGGATGCGTTCTGGGAAATATATTATGAATACGAGGCCAAGCGCAAAGACCTGGGCAAAAGACGTGTAGCCCTATTGGAAAAATACGCTGCTAACTACGCCTCCCTGGATGACACTACCACAGAAGAAATCCTGAAAGAAATGATGAGCCTTCAGGCTGGGACGGACAAGTTAATTGGAACCTATGCTAAAAAAATAAAGAAAGCAGTAGGCGTACAACCAGCCGCTCAGTTCTACCAGATCGAGGGTTATATTTTAAGTAAAGTACGCACCACCATATTAGAAAATATTCCTGTTATTGGTGATATCTAGGTTCCCGTAGGGATCGAAGCCTGCGTGGCCCGGCCTGCGTGGCCCGGCAGAAACCCTCGGGGTTTTAGCAAAAATGGTGCTTATTCGGTTCGCCGATGCGAGAGCAAAAAACCTCGAGGGTTTCCTTCGTTTTTATTTTTTGTACTTGGGAATCAGATCGAATTAAAATATGAACTTGCTTTTACGTTTCATCATTCTGATCATTTGTTTTTTTACCTTTATTAATGCCTTAGTGTTTGCTGGTATATCGGTTTACCGTAGTGTTCATGCATATGTTCTGATTTATCAAGGTAAAGTAGAAGAGAGGCCTGGCATACATTTGGTGGAATCATTAGATGGCTTCTTGCTGTCTATTGTGTTTCTTATATTCGCCATTGGCTTCGGTAAATTATTTCTACCTGACCTTAAACTTTTGAAAAGTATTCATGTTACCTGGTTGGAACCTAAGAATTTTTCTGACCTTAAACAGATACTTTGGGAGGCCATTCTCACCACATTGGTGGTTTTGTTTGCCATTTTAATTGTACAAGATATTAAAAATCTTGGATGGAACCACCTCGTTATTCCAGGATCAGTAGCACTTATCGCTATCGGTTTGAAAATGCTGAAAAGTTCGCATTAAAATACTACTTCTTAGCTTGCCTGTGTTTCGGTTTGATTAAACACATTGCTCTGGTGCAACGACATGGGGTTTAAATGATATGGCCCTTCATACCCCGTATCGCCCAACATCTGCGCCATCAGTGCGATGGAAAGCGGATAAAACCAGGAACCCAGCATAATATGTGTACGGTTTGGGTCATCATCCCGCAGGTCTTCAATGGCTTTATCCTGACCGGGTTTCCACAGAAAGTGGGGGCGGGGCTTCCAGTCTTCGGGTTGGGTATCGCGGCGGTGCAGCAACCAGCCCATGCCTTCGGGGTCTTCGTGCATGAGGGCATGTTCCAGATACTTTCTGGCCGCTTTTTCCATATCTTCCCTTCGGTAATCGGTGAGTTCGGCCAAATTAGCAACCATATAGGCTCCGTCAAAATCGGGACAATCAGAACCACCCGGCCAAAAAGAGCCATCTGGCAGTTGGCATTGGAGGGTATTATCTACATTGCGTTCTACTGCCCGCAGTGGCCATCCCTGTGCAAAATACATGGGTGTGACATGAATGGTGCCGAACAAGCCATTAGGAAGGTCAGCGCCAAATTGTGTGCCCCAGAATCCGGTTTTTTCGTCTAATAACTCTTCCAAAGCCGGGTACATGCCTTCATTCAGGGCTGTTTCTGCTTCCGAAATACCAAACCAGTCGCGGGCTGCCATGAGCACGGTAGCGCAGGCGCAGACCTGGTTACCTGCTGCCCATGAGTTGCTCCAGTCGTAATGCTTTACCCATTCGTACAGTACTTTTGGATTCAGAAAGGGTTCAATAAATTTGAAGGGATACCTGGGTTTTCTTTTCAAAATCCGGAGCGCCCAAATATTGCCACGGGTATAATGCCAAATGGGATCTAATTCATTTGGCTGAAGTTGTTTTTTATCTAATTCAGGAATATTGGTAAAAAAACCAAATTCATTTTGTCGGTTTTGGAAGTTTTCGGCCCATTGGTCTAAATGTTCAATACGCAACTTGTGAAGCTCCCCAAAGATGTCCAGCACATGGGCACCATGGTAGGAGCCGTATAAACTTTTACCTTCCCCTTTTTCTTTGGCATAAATGCCAGGTTGGTCGCCAATTTTCATGGCCTTTACAAAATTGAGTGATGTTTGTTTGATGCGCTGGTATCCCTGGGTTGTCATTGTCAAAATTGATTTAATAGCGCCCCTTTGCGGACTCGCTGCGCACATTGCGGTTTGTTTTTTACCGTAAAGTTCGCAAAAGTATGCGCAAGGGGCCCAATGAAAATAGTTGTACAGTTACTGAATTCTGGATTTTGTTTCCCACATATCGGCATTTTTTCCGAGTTTTTGTTTCAACGCGTCTGTGGCCTCATTCAGTTCTGTAATGATGGCTTCGTCTAACGATACATCGGCTGCCTTTACATTTCTTTTGGCCTGTCGGGCATTTCGCCCACCGGCAATTACTGCCCCTACGCCTTCCTGCGCGAGAAGCCAGGCCAGGCTGAGGTCACTCATGGGGATTTCTGCTTTCTCGGCTATTTTTTTGATTTTGCCCAGCGTTTCAAAAGTAAGGTCTTCACAACCCTCGTCCTGGTGACGGGCCTGTGAACGGGTATGCGAAAAGTGGCGGGTGCGTGCCCGGTCGTCGGGTACTTCTTCGGCAGACGTAAATTTCCCGGCCAGCAACCCCTGTTGAATGGGCGAATAACAAAGCACAGGGATATTATTTTTTACACAAAGAGGTAAAATTTCAAATTCAATGGCCCGCCAGATGAGGTTGTAGGGCAACTGGTTGCTCACCACAGTCGTACTGTGTGAAAGAAATTCGTTCAGGTCATTCACCCCAAAATTGGAAACGCCGTAATGCCTGATTTTTCCTTCTTCCTTGAGTTCATCCAACGCTTTGATAGTATCTTCAATGGGCACTTCGGGGTTCGGCCAGTGCAGTTGCAAAATATCAATATAATCGGAATGCATGGCTTTCAGGCGGCGTTCGCAGGCTTCTTTGGCATCTTTGTAGGCAAAATCGCCCGGTGAAATCTTGGTGGCGATGATGGTTTCTTTGCGGTGTTGCCCGATGGCTTTAGCCAGAAGTTCTTCGGATTCCCCGTTGCCGTACCCTTCGGCCGTGTCAAAAAAATTGATGCCTTCATCAAAGGCTGTCCTGATGGCCTCCAGAGAATCTTTTTCATCTTGTGGCCCCCAGTTAAATCCGCCTACGATGGCCCAACTACCAAAAGCGATGCGTGATACTTTGAAGTCTGTTCCGGGTAGTGTAGTGAATTGCATGGTGTGTTTTGCGTTTTTAGTTTAAAAATTAATGTTTTTTAAGAAGGAAGACCGGAGTCCGGAGACCGAAGACTTTTTACTCCCATCTTCCGTCTTCGGTCTCCCGGCTTACCGCCCCATCCATCCGCCATCAACAGTAACGACAGTGCCGTTCATGTAACTGGAGGCGGGGGAAGCCAAAAATACGGTAATTCCTTTAAAATCATCGGGTTTTCCCCAGCGGTTGGCGGGAATTCTTTCTAAGATTGCTTTGCTGCGTGCTGCGTCGTCTTGCAGTGCCTGTGTATTGTCGGTAGCGATGTAGCCTGGGGCAATGGCGTTGACGTTCACTCCTTTGCCGGCCCATTCGTTGGAGAGGGCCATCGTTAATTGTCCGATAGCTCCTTTGCTGGCTGCATAACCAGGTACGGTGATTCCTCCCTGAAATGTTAATAAGGAAGCTGTAAAGATGATTTTTCCTTCGCCCCGGTTTACCATTTCTTTACCTAGTTCCCGGCTTAATACAAACTGGGCATTGAGATTGACTTCCACTACCTTATCCCAATATTCGTCAGGATGCTCGGCGGCCGGTTTGCGCAAAATGGTACCCGCATTGTTGACCAAAATATCAATCACCGGGAAATCACTTTTTACCTCCTCAATAAAACTGTATAAAGCCTTCCTGTTACTAAAATCACACTGGTAGGCTTTGAATTTGCGTCCCAATGATTTTACTTCTTTTTCAACGGCACTGCCTTCGGCTTCAAGGGAAGCAGAAACCCCGATGATGTCGGCTCCGGCTTCGGCTAATGCAATGGCCATGGCTTTACCAATACCTCTTTTGCAGCCTGTGACCAGGGCTGTTTTTCCGTTTAATTTAAATGAATCAAGTATGTTCACGTTATTAATAAGTTTTGTTTGCTGCTAGTTGCATTTTAACAAATACTTCATGCCTTCCGGCGAAGCATCAATGGTTTCAAAAATTTGCTGGATTTTGGTGAGCGGGGCAACTTCAGTAATTAAAGTATCCAAAGGAAGTGCTTCACTGCCAGCGAGTTGTATGGCTTCTTCAAAATCTTCCGGTTCGTACACCCGCACGCCAATGAGTTGCAGTTCGCGCCAGAAAAGGCGGAACAAATCTACCGGCTGAGGCTGGGGGTGAACCGCCACCATGACTACACGGCCCCGGGCTTTGGGCAGTTCTGTCATCACTTTTACACCTGCCGCGCTGCCTGATACCTCAAAAACCACATCGGCCATGCCACCGTTTGTCAGTTCTGACACTTTTTGGACGGCATCTTCAGTTTTGGCATTTATAGCTAAAATACCCAGGCTTTCCGCCATTTTCAGACGGTTTGTATTAATTTCTGTTACCATCACATTAGCCCCTTTATGCTTAGCTACCAGCGCGATGAGCATACCAATGGGACCACCTCCGATGACTACCACATCTTCGCCAGCCTGTAAATTGCTCAATCGGATGTCATGACAGGCCACGGCCAAAGGTTCGATCATAGCCCCATGTTCCAAAGAAACATTTTTGGGTAAATGATGGAGGGTATAGGCAGGAACATTCCAATACGACTGCATACCGCCGGGCGTGTCGATACCGATGAATTTCAGGTTTTTGCCAATGTGCTCCTGTCCGTTATCGGAAGGGTGGGTTTCCCCTGGTTGGAGGGGGCGCACGGCTACTTTATCGCCTGCTTTAAAGTTTTGTACACCTTCTCCCACGGCATCAATTTCACCGGATACTTCGTGCCCGATGACCTGGGGCATTCTGACCCGCTTGTCCATGGCACCGTGATAAACGTGTACGTCAGTGCCACATACGCCGCAAAAGCCTACTTTTAGGCGTACATGCCCGGGTAGCGGTGTTTCCTGTTTTCCTTCTGTCACCGAAAATGTTCGGTTTCCTTCATAAAATGCTGCTTTCATAGATTGTTATTTTAGCTGCAAGCTGTTATCGGATCGCCGAAGCGGCCGCAAGCCTCTAGCTAAATTTTTTGCTTGTGGCTTGAAGCTAAAGGCTTGTAGCTTAATAAAAAAAATCATTTAAATCTTCACATGCCACCGAACTAACGTCAGGTTTCATGGTATTTGCCAGGTTTTCATATTCCTGCCCGTATTGTTCGCGGGCAAGAGTGGCGTGGAAAAACAAACTGTTTTCCGGAATTGGTTTAATCTGTTCATATTCCCACTCACTTTGTCCGGAGGCTGCCGGAGCCAGAAAATCCAGGGCATCTTTAAGTTGTGCGCCCTGGTTATTTTGATAATTCCAAAGGTCAACCCCGGCTTTTTCGGCCAAATGTGCCAGGTGAAACAAGCCTTGCAGGTTCATGGCGCTGTACGAGTAAGACCTTGTTCTGGCCAATTCTTTTGGCTGTGCCCCATCTTCCTCAATGTGTGCATCTAAACGTGTACTTTTGGCATTTTCAGCAATGGCAGTGGCCAGGCTGTCTTTTCCTAAAAACAAGGCAAGTGACAAAGTTTGCACATCGTACCAGGTACCGTGGTTGTTGGGGTGTACCGATTCGTCCAGGCCTTTTTCACTGGTAGTTAACCATGTCAAATAATCATCCATCCATTGCTTCAGGCCATTGTCCAAATCTTCATTCCAGGCTGGGGAAGTTCTTAATATAGAAACTACATCCGCGATTTTTCCAATCCTGCGGGTTTCAATAATGCCGATGCCCCGGCCTTCTGTGCGTCCTGGAATGCCCTGCCCAAATTCAAGGTGCGGATTCATTTTGGTGGAATCATCCAGAAACCAGACCTGAAGCAGGTGAGTGGCGCGCTCCGCATATTTTTCGTTTTCAGTCACAAACCAGGCTTTGCTCAATATTTCAGTGGCACTTATCAAATCATACAAGTTTTGCCGGTCTTTAAATTTTGCCCGTTCGGGGTTCACCACACCATCACGACGGATATAGGGCAAACCGTCTTCTTTGGTGGTATCAGGCCACCAGTAAGGCCCCTGGCTGATGTAGTCGTGTTTGTCGCCGGAAGGAGGCACAATGTCTTTTTGCATAACAGAAAAAGGGCCAAGGGAAAGTTTTTCATCAGCGCAATCCATGAGCTTTTGGACTAGCGGGTCTTTGTTTTCTTCTGATGAATAACCAGCTCTGAGGGTTTCCAACTTTTCTGCATTTGCATACAGGAGTGTAGGCAATTGCTTGCTTTTCTCCTGGGAGCAGTTGAAGAGAAGAAGTAGTAAACCGATTTTGCAAAATCGGTTTACAAGAGCTGAAAATGTTGATCTTTTTGGGTTAAATGCCATTGGTGTTTTTCATGGGTTTCTATCCTGATGGATAAATTTTCTATCCCTTCAAAGGATAAGCTTACAAATTCATTTTTCTTCCGCAAAATATAGGAAGCATCTGTATTTTCAAATTTCCAGGGGTGCATCTGTCCGTCATCATCAAAAATAAAAGCATGGACAGCACACCTGATTTTTTGGGGCTGTATTTCTGTCCAGCGATAAAGCAGGCCGCTGCCGGGTTTGCCTTCTCCCGGACGGTTAGGCTCAGGATGGTAGGCATCGTGGGCGTAGCTATAAACCGGGCCATTTAATTGACAATTGTTACCGTGAAAAACAGACAAACCTACACCCTTTCTCTGTAAAGAAATATGATGGTGGGAATGTACATTCACCTCGGAAGCGCCATCCCGGTTATTCAGCAGCCAGTTCCAAATAGTGGTCACTGGCTCAGAAGCTGTTATCCTGTCTACTACAAAAAGAATATGCGGCGGCAGGAAAAACCAGAAACGGGAAAAGTTTTCTATTGGCCTACCGTATAAGGCAGCCGCCTCGGAGCCAGCCACAGTCAGCTTCCCTTTTTTAGCTAAAACCAGCCTTTTACCGCGGGCTGCTACAGGAGGCCCAGCTTTTCCTTGCTCAATTTTTCTTCTTTCCATCACACTGCTTTGCTCCAAAAGCTTAGATTTAGCCAAATCTTCCTGTAACCCCAGTTTATCCTGATTAATCAGAAATGTACAGGTATTATGCGTTTGGGAGGCACTTTCCAGGCCATGAATAAGGTTGCGGTAACAACTATGGCCAGGGTCTATCAATAACCTTTCTTTTTTATGGGAAAGCACAAAACTGTTCAGGTCGCCATGTAAGTGGCCGGGGCCATGCAAAGGTTCGCTGCCACCCTGCATGGCCAGCATGGTATCGCCTTCCCATTCATCGCGAATAATCATATTTCCATTGGAAAACCCGGAAAATTCTGGCAAGTCAGCCTCTTTTGGTGACACACCTTCATTAGCCTGGAGCAATAGGGGAAGTGTTAAAAACCCCCAATCATTGCAAAACCCAAAACTTGCCAGGTGGTGTGGTGATTGCTCTGGCACGGATGCATAGTACTTATCAAAAAGCCATCGGGCCAGTCCTGCTTCCTTTGGCATTTTTTCTTTCTGATGAGTAGCAATATGTAAGAGAATATCACCGGAAGGACGGAAAATAGCCGCGCTGTCGTTAAAATTCACCGCCCGGGCACGAGGCTGACTGCCCCAACCGCTCAAAGGTTTGGAGTACAACATGCTGGCAGCAACCCAGGGAACTCCTTTGGTGTATGACGAAATATCAATCTTTTCTGCTAATTCAGGGTGTTTTCTGTGTACACTTTCGTAAGCCAGCATCAATGCAAAAGTGAGATAATTGGCGTATTGTAAAGATTCTGCATACGAACCATCGGGCTGAAAAGCTTGTGAACAAACTTTAATTTCCTGTATGCCTTCTTCTAAGAGCTCATTGTCTTCCAAAACGCTGGCCGACACCACCATGCCTGAGGCCATGATGCCTCTCCAGTTGGCTAGGTGGGTGTTTTTGTGCAGCCATCGCTGGCAAAGTATGGTTCCTTTTTCCCGAAGTGAGTGCCTGAGTTCTTCTTTTTCTGCCTCGGAAAATATTGCTTCAGCCAAATCAAGAACGATTCCCATCCCCCAGCACAAATGCGCCGTTTCCAGGTGACCAGGGGGAGGTTTTGAAGCATGATCCCGGAACCAGGGCCCCACCCAGTCGGAGAGGGGGCGGCGGATGATGCTCAGGGTTACATCTTTCAGCCAGGCGGCCAGTTTTTCATCCGAAGAAAGGGTATACAACATAGCTGCATCCGATAAATATTCGGCTGTGGGGTACCACCATTGCACGTCTTCCTGGTTAGAAAGCAATCTGGGTGAGGCAGCACGCTCACCTACTCTTTTCTTCAAAGCAGAATAAAAACGGCTGAGCATTGGATGACCTGCTTCCAGTGCCTGGTGGATTTGTTGTTTTTCTATGTCAGATAAAAAGCAGTTCATTTGAGGTTTATTGCGCTTTATTTTATAATCATCATTGGCGGACCAGGAAGTCAGCCCTCCGGAGGCAGGGGTATATGGCAGTTTCTGAAATTGTGGATCAGGCAAGATGCCTGTCCACAAATGAAACCTTATTTGAGTACCGAACTGTTTCCCCAGGTCTGTGTCGCACAGACCTGCCGCAAAGTTTCAGTTTCACTAAAAATACCCTCCATTTTTCACCACGTCGGTGGGTTTCATGCCGTTTTCCACCATTTCTTTGATGGTGATTTCTTTGTTTAAAAGTTTCTCGGCAGCCACCAGCACATCATAAGCTATGCCCTTTGGAATAACAATTGCCCCATCAATATCACCAAAAATCCAATCACCGGGGTTGACGATGATTTCTCCCACCAGCACAGGTTTTTGATAATAATACATACGGAAGCGACCGAGCATACCGGTATTGGATTTATACTGATAAAACACTGGAAACTTTTGGTCTAAAATGGCTTTGGTATCCCGAATACCATTAACGATGGCACCTCTACAACCCTGCCTGATGGCTGCCATGGTCATCACTTCACCCCACTGGGACGTCACTTTGTCCCCGGTGCAGTCCCATACTACTACCGAGTCTTCGGGCAGTGCTTCCAGCATTTCGGCTCGCATTTCAAATTCACCATCCGTGGTGATGTCGGGTGCTCCTTTGATGGTGAAAGCCTGCCCGGCAATTTTCATCTCTTCCCGCAAAGGGGCAAATTCAGAAGGTAAAGAGGTAGCATGCATTTTATAATTGAAACGCAATACATCATTGACTGCCCCCGTGAAGAGCTTGAGATAACGTTCTCGCATTTCCGAAATGCTGATCGGATATTCTATATTTTTCATAAGTATCTATTTACCAGCCAGGAATTTCATACTGTCAAAATTAATCTCACGGATCAACATGTAATCGGGAGACTGAAGTACAAACAGCATAGCACGGGCTACGTCCTGTGGTTGCAGGAACTTTTCTCTGGGCACCGGGCGGTCGCCCCAATAACCGGTATCTACCGGGCCGGGATTAATATCTGTTACTTTGATGCCTTCTTTGATCACCTGGTCGGCCAGGCCGGAATTCAATCCTCTGGCGCCAAACTTAGAGGCACAGTACAAAGGGGCGTTTGGGTTGGTGCGTTGTCCGGCCATGGAAATCACAGTGAGAATGTGCCCGCTTTTCCGAGGCTTCATCAATTTCAGGGCTTCCCGGTTGCAGAGGAAAACACCCTTGATGTTGGTATCCACCATTTTTTCAAAAGTGGCCAGATCTACCTCCGAAAGGTCAGGAGTAAGGGCCCCTACGCCGGCGTTGTTGATCAGAATATCTACTTTGCCAAAAGTTTCTACACACTGCTGAAAGGCCGAAACCACATCTTCTTCTTTGCTTACGTCTCCCTGGAAAGAAATCAGGTTTTCGTGTTGTACATTATCCGTTAATTTTCTGGAACGGCTCATTTCAAAAACTTTGGCTCCCTGTTCCAATAAACTTTTACTTACCGCTTCCCCGATGCCACTGGAGCCTCCGGTAATAAAACACACTTTATCTTTTAAATTTTCCATATTATTGATTTACTTTTTCTCGTTCAGGTTTATCAAAAATGTTCTTTTTTATATTGAATCTATGTCGGTTAATATACCAGATTGCTACACCGCCCAAAACACAAAACAATCCGGCGCAAAGGGCCAACTGCCCACTCAAATCACTCATGGAAGGCAGGCTCATAAAGATGAATAACACCCCCGTAGCGCCCAATGCAATTGCAAATAACAAAGAAATGGCTTTGAGGAACGCCGGGTCGGGCCGGGGTTTTTCATCTTCTCTAATGGGCGTGTGCAGTTGCCTGAAAAACGCGTCAGTTCTTTGTAAATATTCCGGGTCTTTTTTGGGGGATAATCCCGAAAGTATAAATATTCCTGTGCTTATCAGAATTCCGGCCAGGGTTGCTATTTCCCAGGAAATTTCTGGATGTGCATTCATAAAGAGTCCGCAGCCCACGCCTGCCACCAGGCTGGCTACTGCTCCCCAGGGCCTTGGTTTCTTTAATAAAATCCCAAAAATAACCGGAATAACCAGTGGAATGGCAAATAACCCGGTAAATAGCTTATTGGCTTCAAAAGCCCCTCCAAAATCGCCTATGAAAAAAGCCCCGATAATTACCAGGCTGCCAATGCCCAGGGTAGTGAGGCGGGCCATCCACATCAGTTCTTTTTCGTTGGCATTGGGGTTGAATACTCTTTGGTAAATATCGCGGGTTACTACTCCGGCAATCACGTTGTATTCGGAGTCTAATGAAGACATGGTAGCTGCAAACATGGCGGCCAGCAACAAGCCCATAATGCCCGGTGGCAATACTTCCAGGGCAATGCCTACATAGGCCATTTCGCTATCGGGCAGTTCGGGCAAAACTACCCGGGCTGCCATAGGAGGTATAAGGAAAAACAAGGGAAATGCAAAGAACAGAGTGGCCGAAAGCCAACCCATTTTTCGGGCAGCTTTTTCGTCCCGCATACTGTAAAACCGCTGGATAAACGCCCAGTTACCATTGTATTTGATAGCTACCATGATGAAATAGGCCATGAGGTAAAGTGGAACCCCTTTTGGCCCATTGAAAAAGCTAAAATGCTGGGGTATAGCCTCTGTAAGGGCGTTAAACCCACCAACCGCCCGGAGTGATAATGGCAACAAAATAAGTGTAGCACATATCAGTACCACAAATTGCACGGCATCGGTAATTACAACTGCCCACAGTCCTCCGATTACGGTATAAACAACGACAATACACCCGGCGATAATGATGGCGGCATCCAGGCTGAGGGGGGTGGCAGCTGCAATGAAAAGACCGATGGCATACAGGCGCACCATGTTGTCTACAATCCGGAAAATGACGCCACCCCAGGAAAAAACCTGCCGCACAGGCGCATTGAAACGGGTTTCCATAAACTCAACGGGTGTCATGATACCTGCACGCCTCCACCTGCGGGCAAAAAATGTAGTGGCAATGACTGTGGCGACTACCGTTGACCATATAATAATGATAGAAACCAATCCGTGTTCGTAGGCAATGCCGGCATACGCCACAAAGATAAAAGCTGAAAACATGGACATAAAGTTGCTAATCCCTCCGGCAAACCAGGGAATGCTATTTCCGCCCTTGAAGTAATCGCTGATATTTTTCACAAACCAGCCTAAAAACACCCCAATGCCAGCCACCAAAAGCATGTAAATAGCAATGGCAATGTAGTCGAGTGTTTGGATAGATTGCATAATTATTTTTATATTATAAAAATTAATTTTATATTACAATTATAATCAAATTTATTTGGGTTGCAAAAAAATTACTGAGATTTCTCAAATTGCATTGCCATTACTTTTAACCGATATTCTCATTACAAAAGCATATTTTTTTCTAATATGCACAGAAATATAAAAGCAGATGATTCAAGTATTACACCGGGCATTGAATATTTTGGAATTGATTGCCAAAGACCCTGACAAAACTTTATCGTTAACTGAAATTGCTGATGCCCAGCAACTGAACTATGGGACGTGTGCCAACATTCTGAAAACCCTGGTAGACCGGAAATATGTAGAGCAGGTGGGGTATAAAAAAGGTTACCGACTGGGGGCTATGGCTTATTATCTGACAGGAAATTTAGCTTATAAGCGAGATCTGCTGTTGGCAGCCAAAACTCCGATGGAGCAATTAACCCTGGAAATCAATGAAACTTCACTGCTTGGGGTCATTATCAATAACAAACGCGTCACCATTTATTCGGTAGAGAGTGAACATGCCCTGCAGGCACGTAGCAAACTGGAACGTGAAGTGTATGAAACCGCTACCGGAAGATTGTTACTTGCCTTTAAGTCTGTAGATGACATTGCTGCCTTTATTGAAAAATACGGATTGCCTTCGGAAGAAATTTGGGCAGGTATGCAAACAAAGGAAGCGTTGATGGAAGCCTTACACAAAATCAAAAAAGATGAATTTGTAAAAACCCACTCTACCCGGCACATTGTAGGGCTGGCTGTGCCGATCCGAAAA
The DNA here is from genome assembly GCA_965230065.1 of Cyclobacteriaceae bacterium. Classification (GTDB taxonomy): domain Bacteria; phylum Bacteroidota; class Bacteroidia; order Cytophagales; family Cyclobacteriaceae. Next base: position 5,240,727 of record OZ245942.1, read on the forward strand.
CAAGGGGCAGTAGTAGCCAGCCTGAGCGTGTTTTTGCCTGAAATCAGATTTACCAAAGCGCATGGAAAGCAGGTGGCCGAAGCTTTGAAGAGGACATCGTTGCAGATTGAGGGAAATTTGGCGTAGAAAGCCAATAATTTGATAAAATCAGCGGGGATTCCTTTGCTTCTTTAAGAATTTCACATTTACTTTAAAACCCTTTGAAAATACCTAACCTTCATGCATGGACAATAAACCTCATAATCCGACATCAAATGAAAAGCTGATTTTTGAACGCTTTCAGGAAAATGAGGAGCAGGCTTTTTCCATGATTTATGAAAAATATTTTTATCAACTTGTGAACTATGGGCGGCAGTTTTCTGTAAATGAAGCATTGGTAGAAGATTGTATCCAGGAAATATTCATTACCCTTTGGAACAGACGGCAGCAAATCCTGCAAATTCATTCAATCAAGGCCTATCTTTTTACTTTATTGAGAAGAAATATTTTTGAAAAAATAAAAGAGAAAAAAAATACAGAAGGGCAAAAGCTACACCTCCCTGCTTTTGAGCTTATCCTCTCTCATGAATCCCAACTTATTCAGGCACAAACTGATTTAGAAAACACCCGCCGACTCAGGCAGGGCTTTGAAAAACTAACGAAACGCCAAAGGGAAGCCTTGTACCTGATTTATTTTGACGGAATGAGTTACGATGAGGCTTCAATGGTGATGGAAGTAAAAGTCAAAGCCCTTTACAATTTGGTGTATGAAGCACTCAGAAAACTGAAATCTGTTTTGTTATCTACCAGCCTTACTACCATTCTATTCAGTCTTATTTCCTCAGTTTTCCTATTCTTATTCATTTAATAAACTGAGTTATTCGCAATAATCAACATAATCTGTTATTAACATCACATCTTTTTGAGTAGTTCATTTGATGAAATGTAAAACTTAAAAAATATTTCAAAAACTTCAGGGAAATGAAAGTGTATTTGCCCCTCTAATTAGGTAAAGATGCTCTCATGAAAAACTACCTTGCATATGATGCAGAAGATTTTGCTGCGGACGAAGGTTTTATAGCCTGGGTGAAAAACCCCACCGAAGAAAATCAGCATTTTTGGAAATCGTGGCTGGCCTCAAACCCTGAAAAGGAAGAAACTATTTTGCAAGCCCGCAAAATGGTGGCATCCATTGATTTTCATCAGTATCCCAAAAACGAAGTGTCTTTTCAGAAAATCTGGTATCAGATTCAGGCGAATAAGTCGGGAGCCTCTCAGAAAATCAGCCGTACAGGAAAAGTTATTTCCTTAAAGCATTGGTATGGTATTGCCGCTTCACTGCTGCTTTTGATGGCGGTAGGCTTTGGCATTCATCAATACCTCCAGCCCAAAACGTATGTTACCGGTTTTCAGGAAAAACAGGAAATTCTATTACCTGATGGTTCGCTGGTGTATTTAAATGCCAATTCAACCCTCAGACTGGCTTCTGATTGGGAAATACAACGGGAAGTATGGCTGGAGGGAGAAGCTTTTTTTGAAATTGAAAAAATGGAGGCAGGCCAACAGATGGGCAGCCGCTTTATTGTGCATACCCGGGATGTAGCAGTAGAGGTTTTGGGGACTGAATTTAATGTGCAACAACGGCGGGAAAAAACACAAGTTGTACTCAGTTCAGGTAAGGTTAAACTGAATATTCCTGAACTGCAAAAAGAAGTGCTGATGGTACCTGGTGAAATGGTGGCGTTGACCGATTCAGAAGGATTGATAAAGAAACGCGTAGAACCTGAGGCATATTCGGCCTGGAAAGATAACAAGCTGGTTTTTGACAATGTTTCTTTGCATGACATCGCCATGTTGTTGGAAGAAAATTATGGGTATGCGGTAGAAATACAACCCCAAAGCCTGGGTGAAAAAAGGTTCAAAGGAAGTTCACCGGCTGATAACCTCAATGTATTGTTCGTTTCCCTCGAAGCCACTTTTGATGTCAGTATCTCTAAAGAAAAAAAGACAATTCTAATTAAAAAAAAATAAGCTGCCTGGCCCCGAAGGTCGAAAATTGAGGCCATGACAGCTTTGATTTATTGTGCAACCTTAAAATTAAGAAGTTATGAACAAAAAACTGTACACTTACCAGGTTTTTTGGATGTGTTTGCTGGCTTTTCTGCATATGCATCCCTTATTTGGCCAGGAACTGGCTGCCACCTACATTGATAAATCACCGGGAAAACAATTCCACCAGGGCGATAAACGACAAGTTTCCCTTGAGTCGGCCCTGATGAAGATTGAGCAAACCGGGAAGGTAAATTTTAATTACAATGTAGATGATGTACAAAACAAATGGGTAAGCCGGGATTACCTCAAAGGCATTAAAGATGATTTTGAAAAAGGACTGGATGAACTATTGAAAGCGAACAGCCTCACTTTCAAAAAGTTAAACGAGCAGTATTACATCATTTTACCCCAACAAAAAGAGGTAAAACCTTTAGAGAAGAATTCATTACAAAATAGCAGTAGCACACCGGCATCCGTTTTCAGCGGAAGTTCCACCTTCCCACGAATAATGCTGGCACCCCAACAATGGGTAGAAAATACCATTTCGGGCAAGGTTACCGATGAAAACGCGGAAGGATTGCCCGGTGTGAATGTTTTGGTGAAAGGTACCGTCACTGGTACAGTAACCGATGTGGACGGAAACTATAGACTGACCGTTGGCGAGGATGCTAAAATACTGGTGTTTTCTTCTGTAGGTTATGCATCGGAAGAGGTACATATTGACAACCAAACGGTGATTAATGTACAGATGGTGCCCGACATTCAGGCATTACAGGAAATTGTAGTAACTTCCTTCGGTATCAGGAAAACCAAAGACGAGTTAACTTTTGCGACGCAGGAAGTAGAAGGGGAAGAACTGGCAAAAGCCGGCAATCCCAATGTGCTTAATGGATTGAAAGGTAAAGTAGCGGGGGTTTCGGTAAGCCTGCAAAGCGGCATGCCCGGAAGGTCGCCCAACGTTAATATTCGTGGAAGCCGTTCGTTTACAGGCAATAATCAGCCTTTGTATGTAATAGATGGTGCTCCGGTTTCTGGCCGCCCTATGGACCTGAACCCCAGCAATATTGCTTCAATCAACGTGCTCAAAGGCCCTTCAGCTTCTGCCCTTTACGGTTTGAGGGCTTCAAATGGCGTAATTGTGATTACCACCAAAAGCGGGCAGGTCTCCGACGGTACCCCACAAATTTCATTGGAAACCTTTTATAGTATCGATCAGGTAGGCATGTTGCCAGATTTGCAGGAAACCTACGCCCAGGGCAGTGATGGTGTTTTTAGCCCTTCATCACCTTTTGCCTGGGGACCAAAAATATCTGAACTGGGAACATATACCAATCAAATGGGGGAGGAAGAAATTGCCAGGTCTTATGATAATGACAAGGCTTTTTACAAGAATGGAAGCACATTCAATACGACCGTATCTATTTCAAATGCCGGGGACTTTGGAAGTTATTATGTGGGCGTAGGCCATAGCAGGCAGGAAGGTATAGTGCCAGGCACAGGGATGGAAAGGACCAATATCAATATCAATGGAAAATACAATGTGAGCAAAAAGTTGTCGGCCAGTGTTTCATTTAACTACACAGATATGGATGTAGATGACTTTCCTGACCTTACGGGCAACCAGAATTATTTCCGGAGCTTAACAGATGTACCCCCTTCCTACAATCTGGCAGGCAATCCTTATGCATTTGAAAATGACCCTTACAGGCAAATGTATTTTCGCTCTTCTCAAAATAACCCATATTGGGTAGTAAATCATAACTACCGGAATAGCAAAACGCCACGCACATTTGGAAATGTATTGCTGGAGTACGCTTTCAATGATGCTTTATCCTTAAACTACAGGCTTGGGGTTGACCACATCAATACAACTACTACGGACTTTCGGGAATTAGGTACAGGCCCGGAAGGAAGAACAGTGCCTCCCTCAGGTGGCATGCTCAACATTCAAAACAGTGTTTCCAATCAGGTGAATTCTAATGTGTTCCTGACTTACAAAAAGCAACTTGGAGAAGCGTTTTCTCTGGATTTAACAGTAGGAAACGAAATATTTGACCAGGACATAAAAGTAACCAACACTTTTGGGGGAAACCTTGTTACAGGTGGTTGGGATAATCTGGCCAATGCTACGATTATCAATGCTTCAAATTCTGAGGCAAACCAGAGAATTGTTGGGTTTTATGGAAACCTAAATCTGGGGTGGGAAGACAAAATATTCCTTTCCGCTACCGGAAGAAATGACTATGTTTCTAATATGCCTTCTGGCAGCCGCTCATTTTTTTACCCATCCCTGGGAACCAGTGTTATTCTGACGGAGGTGGTTCCGGCTTTGCAGGATGTGATGTCATTCGGAAAACTGAGGGCTACTTTTGCTGAGGTAGGGCAGGCCGGGCCTTTGTATGTAAACGGAACGGGTTTTATCGCGAATAACCCGGGAAGTTTTGTTTTTCCTTTCAATGGGTTGGTATCTTTTACACAAAGCCCAACACGCATTTCACCCGATTTGGCACCTGAAAATACCCGAACTTTTGAGGTGGGGGCAGATATCCGGTTTTTTGATGACCGCATAGGCATTGATTATACTTATTACAGCAGCATTTCAGACGGACAAATATTTAATGTTCCGCTTCCCCTTTCAACCGGGGCTTCTAATGAGATAAGAAATGCGGGGGAAATGTCGGCCAAAGGGCATGAAATTATTCTTTCCTTATCGCCCATAAGAAGTGCTGATTTCCGGTGGGATGTTATCACCAACTTCAATACCATGGAAAATAAAGTAGAAGCATTGGCTGAAGGTATTGACCTGATAGATATTAACTCAGGAATTATTGTGGCAGAAACCGGGCATGATTTCCCGTCTATTTACGGGCAGGCTTATTATACAGACCCAGCCACCGGGAAAACCGTGGTACAGGCCGACCCCGCCCAGCCGGGCTATGGAATGCCTATTACCAACCCTGAATTTGGAGTGATTGGCTCGCCCATCCCGGATTTTGAAATGAGTTTTATCAATAATCTTGCTTATAAAAACTTCTCACTTTCGTTTCAGGTTGATTGGCGTTCGGGCGGGCAAATGTTTTCTCAGTCGTATGTGGAAACCCGATGGAGAGGTACCGGGGGGGTGACCCTAGACCGTGATGTGGAAGTAGTACTGGATGCCGTAAAAGGCAGGGTAGAAGAAGGGGAATTGGTGATTGAAGGAGAAAATGATATACCAATTAAGAAAGATTTTTCCTACTTCAGTGCCATTGGGCAGTGGCGGCCTACCGCCCAATCCCTTCAGGATGCTTCTTTCGTAAGGCTCAGAGAATTGAACATCAATTTTCAGCTACCCAATAAATGGTTGAAGAGCATTTTTATCAATGAAGCCTCGGTTTATTTTTCGGGGAGAAACCTCTTCTTAATCACCGATTCTTTCACTGATCCGGAAGTGAACCATTCCGATGGCAGAAGTGCCAATACCGCTGGATTGGAGTGGTCTCAAATTCCACAAGCTAAAAGTTATGGTTTAGGTTTAAGGATTAAATTTTAATGGATACTATCATGAAACGTTTACAAATACTTATATATCTTTTTGTTATTGGTACATGCATCAATGCTTGTTCTGATAAAGTTTTGGATGAAATTGATACCAATCCGAATTTGCTTACCGACGCGCCGCTGAACGCATTATTGCCTCAGGTAATTACTTCTTATACCCATGAGGTTGCAGGAGGGTACGGCGCGGTGTATGCCGGGTACATGGCCGAGCACACCACCCATGTATTGGGGGCCAATGCCTACGATAAATTTGATGTGTTCAATGTACAACCCTGGGAGCAGTCTTACTTGCTGATGAATGACCTAATCCTTCTGAAAGAAAAAGCCATTCAGAAGGAAGCCTGGGCTTATGCAGGCATTGCCGATGTTTTAAAAGCCTATACATTGACGATATTGGTTGACCTTTTCGGGGATGTGCCCTATGCTGAAGCTTTTAACGCGGATATCCGGGCCCCAAAGTTTGATAAGAATGAAGACTTGTACCCGCTTATCCAAAATTTACTGGACGAAGGCATTGCCAACCTGGAAAAAAGTTCCGGGGCTAATGGCCCAACCAATGATGACCTTGTGTTTGGAGGAAACACAGGGCTATGGGCAAAGGCGGCTTATGGGTTAAAAGCCAGGATTTATAACAAATTGAGCAATCTGGATCCCGAAGGGTCAGCCCAAAAAGCCCTGGAAGCCATTGATAAATCGTTTTCTGACAGGAATGAAAATTTCCTGGTAAACATTTTTAACGAATCAAACCAAAACGGGAACCCCCTATCGGTTTGGCAACGTAACCAGCCCGAATCTGCTGTTGGTAACGGGGTTTTCAATACCATGTTGGCCTTCACACCCAATAATATTATTGAAGAAGATCCCCGGGCAACAATTTGGTTTACAACGGTTAATGGTGAACGCATTCCGGCACCCAACGGCACCGCTGAGGCCGATTTCGGGGATCCGCGTATGGATGGAGCCATTTACTCTAAACCTGAAAACTTAAAGTATAATCAGGCCCCTTTTCCGGTATTAAATTATAATGAGCTGTTATTCATCAAGGCTGAAGCCCATCTCAGGCTGGGCAATGCAACCGAAGCTTATGGTAGTTATCAGGAAGCCGTGCGCCTGGCATTAGAACAAGCTGCTTTGTTTAACCCTGAAATGGCTTTGCCTCCCGAGGAGATTGACAACTATTTGGGTTATACTTCGGTGAACCCGGGTGCGGGAAACTTAACCATGGAAACGGTAATTAAACAAAAATACATTTATTTTTTCCAGCAACATCCCATAGAAGCCTATAACGAAACCCGCAGGACAGGTTTTATAGAACCTACCAATCCTTTGGGCAGGGGCAACCGGATGTTGTATGCCAATTCGGAAATTGCACGAAATCCCAATACGCCCTCAGATATTACCTTCTTTTCCATATTTGAAGATAATACCAAGCTGGTTTGGGCAGAATAACCACTGGCATCGGTCTGGCCCCTATTGCAGTACTGAAGAGAGCGGTCTGGCCGATTAGATAATAAGAAATGGGTATCACAAGAAGAAAGTTTGCCAAATTAAGTGCTTTAGGAATAGCGCTTACATCCGGTCAGATGCTGTCACCTGGTGATCGCTCAAATGCCTTTCCAAAAGGTAAACCAGCAGTAACAAAACTGCATGTAGGGATCATCGGTATGGGGGCAAGAGGATGTTGGCTGGCAAAGGTGATGCAGGGCATTGAGCATATCAACGTGGTGGCTTGTTGTGATATACTTCCGTCACACTTGAACCAGGGGCTTTCTCTGGCAGAAGCCGGGGCCATAGGCTATGATGACTATCGTAAATTATTGGAAAATAAAAATGTAGACGCAGTCATCATAGCTACTCCTCTCTTCCTGCATTTTCCTATGGTAATGGATGTCCTGAATGCAGGCAAACATGTGTATTGTGAAAAAACCATGACCTACAATATAGAAGAGGCCATCACATTGCGAAAAAAGGTGCTCTCCTCAGACCGGGTTTTTCAGGTAGGTTATCAGCATCGTTATAATCCGCTTTATCATGAGATTAAATTTTTAATCGATAAAGAATATTGTGGGAAGATTACCAAAATCAATGCTACCTGGCACAGAAACGATGACTGGAGAAGACCCTTGCCTGGCGAAGAAATACAGGGTATAGTCGGGTATCCTGATCTGGAACATCTGATAAACTGGCGCATGTACCGGGCTTATTCCGGCGGATTGATGGCAGAGCTTTGTTCTCATCAGATTGATATCGTCAATTGGATGTTGGAGAAAAAGCCTGAAAAAGTAGTGGGGTTGGGGGGGATTGACTACTGGAAAGACGGTAGAGAGACCTTTGATAATGTCAACTCAATCTTTGTGTATCCCGAGGGCGTAAAAGCAAGTTTTTCTGCCATTACCTCCAATGCATTGTTAGGCTACTCCATCCAGTTTTTGGGCGACAAAGGAAGTATTGAAGTACAGGGAGAACAGGGGCATAGAGCAAAAATATACGCTGAAAGTTTTGAAGCAGACGAAAAAACAGATGGAGTTTCCGGTGCCACTAAAATAGCGTGGGAAAATCATGAGGGGATCCCCATCCGGGTTAAGCAGCCGGCTACTGATGATTATCTCCCTACAGAAAATGCGATTAAACATTTTGCTCAGTGTATTGAAAAAAGAGAATTACCACTTGCGAATGTAGAAGCAGGATACCAGGCAGCTGTAAGTGTTCATCTGGCCATTGCAGCCATGCGGCGAAATACTATTGAATATTGGAATTCGAGTTATCATTAAAAAAATACAATCATGAAAAGAAGAGAGCTATTAAAACTGGGTGCGCTGGGCACAGTACTACCACACTTGCCATTGTCAAGCTTTGGAGCCGAAAATAATAAAGGCGCTAAGAGCAATACAATCTTTAAAGAACCTGAGAAAAAGCTGTCTGTTGTTGAAGAAACAGACGTAATTGTATGTGGCGGTGGCCCTGCCGGTATAGCTGCAGCCATTGCTTCAGCCCGTTCAGGGGCCAAAACCCGGTTGATAGAATTTCATGGATGCCTGGGAGGGATCTGGACCGCCGGTCTGTTAAGTAACCTCATAGACCATGAGAACAAAGCCGGTATTATGCAGGAAATTGTGGAAAGACTGCAGGCTTCTGATGCACAAATATCAGCAAAAAACTATGATGCCGAAGCCATGAAAGTGCTGCTCGATACAATGTGCCGGGAAGCAGGTGTAGATGTACGCCTGCACACACGGGTAGTGGCAGCCTATACAGATACAAAAAACAAGTTAGAGACTATTGTTACCGAGAGTCAGTCGGGAAGGGAAGCCTGGAGAGCCAAAACTTTTATCGACACTACGGGGAATGGAGACCTGGCAGCGCAGGCAGGATGTAGTTTTGACATGGGGCACCCGAGTTCTGGGAAATTACAGCCTGCTTCTATGATGGCGATTTTGACAGGCATTTCACGCTATGACATGATCAGACACGATTTATTGAATTATCCGGGCGCTCAAGGAGCTACCCATAAGCTCAACCTGAAAGAAGAGATACGAAAGGCAGACGTGGACCCTTCCTATGGAATGCCTACCCTGTTTTCGATAAGAGACGATTTATTTGCCATGATGGCTAATCATCAATATAATCTGAATCCGCTAAGTGCGCAGGATATTACCGATGCAACTTTGCAATCCAGATTAGAAGTCAACAGCATGGTGGATGGCCTGAGAAGAAGAGGGAGTATTTGGACAAACTTACGCATTGTAGCTACTTCGGAACAAATTGGTATCAGGGAAGGCAGAAGAATCAAAGGCATGTATATGCTTACCAAAGAAGACCTGATCAAGGGGGCCAGATTTGAAGATGCGGTTTGCCGGTCCACTTTTGCTGTTGATGTGCATTCTCTCGATGGAAAAGATGGTAAGGGATATGGAAGTGAAGGGATAAAAGCCCAACCTTATGATATTCCGCTTCGCTCGCTCATTGCCAAAGATGTAGGTGGGTTGATGATGGCCGGACGCTGTATTAGTGGAGATTTCTTTGCCCACGCCAGCTACCGGGTAACCGGAAATGCCGTAGCCATGGGTGAGGCTGCCGGTAAAGTTGGAGCCAAAGCTGCCCTCACTAACAGGCTGCCTCAAGAAGTAGCATGGAAAGAGGTAAAAGCATCTTAATTTATTGCCAAATGAATATATTTCTCAGAAAATTTATGAAGTACCTTTTTCTACTGACTTTTATTCTGATTGTAGCAAGCTTTAAACATGTCTATGGTGCTGAAAATCAAAATAAACCGGAATCCTATGATGTAGTGGTAATAGGAGCAACGCCTTCCGGTATTTCCGCAGCTATTAATGCAGCTCAATATGGTTATGCAGTAGCATTGGTTGAAGAATACGCCGAAGTGGGTGGTTTAATGAGCGGGGGACTATCTTTTACCGATTTTATTTCCTATGAAGTATTGGGGGGCACTTTCAGGGATTATATGCAAAGAGTTGTGGAGTACTACACCGAAAAATTTGGGGAAGGGTCGCAACAAGTAATAGATTGCCACGATGGCATACATGCCGAGCCCCATGTTACCCTGGCAATTTTTCAACAAATGTTAGAAGAATATCCCAATATCCGGGTTTTTCTGGCCCATCGGCTTGAAAAAGTCTTTTTAGGGCAGCCTCAAAAGAATTTAAGATACATTTCTGGAGTACGTTTAACGGATAAAACTTCTCAAACCACAGTAGATTTAACCGGAAAAATATTCATTGATGCCACGTATGAAGGTGACCTGGCGGCTTATGCAGGAGCAGACTATCGCATTGGCCGGGAATCTCGACAGGAATATGGGGAACCCCTGGCCGGAAAGCTTTTTTATGATAATGGAAGAATTTTAGTTGGTAGTACCGGAGAAGCTGATAACAAAGTGCAGGGGTACAATTTCCGGCTTATCATGACGGATGATCCGGATAACCGGAAGCTGATTGACAAGCCTGATAATTATAAAAGAGAAGATTATCTTCCTATAGCAGAAGTTTTAAAAGAAGGGAAAGTTTCTCAGGTTTTTGTAGAAAAAAGCAGGGACGGGATATTTCGTACCCAGATGTTGCCCAACAGAAAAGCGGATGTGAACGATATAAAGAATGCTCCGGTTAGGGTGGCCCTGCTGGGTGAAAATTATGATTATCCTGACGGGGATTGGAAAACCAGGCAAGCAATAATTAAACAGCACAAGGACCACATTTTGGGGATGCTTTATTTTATACAACATGATGAAGCCGTGCCCACAAAGTATAGAAAGGAAGCAAGGCAATGGGGGCTGGCTAAAGATGAGTTTACTGACAACGATAATTTCCCAACAAGGCTTTACATCAGGGAAGCAAGACGCATCATGGGTAAGTATGTGTTTACCCAAAACGATGTGAATACCATAGAAAACTCTTTGATTATTAAATTGAAAAAAGACGCGATTGCCATTGGGGATTATGCACTTAACTGCCATGGCGTAGACCCGTCTTCCTTACACCCTTCTGTGGCACAAGGAGACTTTAACTTTATCCCGCCTCCCTTCCAAATTCCTTTCGGGGTTATTATTCCTAATGGTTTCTCAAATTTGCTGGTGTCCGTTGCTGTATCTGCCTCTCATGTTGGTTTTTGCGGAATACGTTTAGAGCCTACCTGGGTAGCCCTGGGGCAGGCGGCAGGTTTAACAGCCCATTTGGCATTAAAAAATGAGAAAACAGTGCCTTCCATTGAAGTTGAAAGTGTTCAAAACCTACTCCATCAAAATAAAGCCAAAACGACTTACATAGCTGATATAGATATTGATTCCGAATATTTTAAGGCAGCACAATATTTAGGGGTACGCGGATTTTTGCATGATGTATATCTGATGGATACCTTGAAAATGCCCGGGACCCAGACGTATAAAAGTATCAGGGGTACACAATATGCCTATGCATATCCCTTTCATGATTTAAATCCGCAACAACCGATAGAACAAGAACTTGTAAAAAAATGGATAAGCAGGCTTAAAGATGAAGAAATCAAAAATCAAATCCATGAATTTGTTAAAGGTAAAGAAGTTACCCGGGGTGAAGTATTAACGGAAATTTACAGGCTAATGAACTGAATACAATTACTTTTTCAATGTATTCCTGCACCCGGCCTATTTTGCAGATTTGGTAAGTTGCAGCTTGATATTGCGAATTGTCCTCAGTCCAAAGCTCAGGGTTTGCGCGTCCAGCAGCATGGACGAGTTGGTTATTGAATACAGCTGAAAACTGTAAAATTTTTTTAAGTCTGCGTGGCTATAAGCCCAGCTTTTCAAAAGGTTTCTTTGGATCAGCTTTGTAAATAGGCTTCAGTCTGGATTTTATGACCATAAATGTAGTATTTCCAGCATTCTCAGTCCTATCATCGTACAGTTCTAAACTCATTTACCGTTGCTTGTTTTAATCCGTTTTCCAGGATAAATGTTTTTGTTGCTTTTTTCAAATGGTTACCGGTCAGCACAATCTCTCGTGAATTTTCTCCAGAAACTTTTAAAAATACAGGAATGTCTTGAACTGGCTGGCTATTCCTAATGATGGCTTCCTTGCAGTTTTGCAGCCAAACCAGTGCCGGGGTATGGGAAATTCCCTGTGCCTTTAGACCAGAAATCTGTAAATTTTCAATATCATCACAAATCAGGGCAGGACGTGGATCGTCTTCTTTCCATCGCAGTTGAAGATTGTTCAACTGTATGTTTTTACCATGCCTGACAAAGAAGCCATAGGAGGGGAGACGACCAAACATTTTTCCACCAGGGTAAGAAGTTTCTTTTTCTGGAATATCCTCAATATTTTTTGGCCAGGAACCTTCTGACTCTTCACCGCCGAGGTAAATGTCCAGAGGTTCTTTCCCACCTACAAATTCCAGGTCGATCTGATTTAACGTAATATTTTTAATAGGTTGTTCAGGTAATCCTGTAAGGGAACATCCATAACCACCAATGCCACTGCCATGCACGTTTTGGATAAGAACATCTTTCATTTGGCTCTTTTTAATCGTGGCATTTTCTCGATAAGGCCGTCCCCTTTGCCCCACACGAATGAAAATGGCAGATCCTTTGATATTCCGGGCAGTAATGTTAGAGACGATGATGCGTTCCATCCTGGCACCATCTACGGTCATCAGGGCAATGGCGTCATTCCGGGTATCAAAAACCGAACAATTTTGTATGCTGATATCTTCAAAGGCACCGCTGGATTCGGTACCTAACTTAATACCTGAAGCATTGGAGCTTACGATGCAATTGCTGATTGTAATGTTGCGGCAACCTTCATCCGGAGAAAAGCTTTTGAGACAAATGGCATCATCTCCGCTGTTGATAAAACAATTGGATATCCGCACAAACTGGCAATCTACCAGGTCCAGGCCATCTGTATTGCGTCCTCGTGCATCGGCATAACGGGATTTGTCAATGTCTTTGTTCTCCCGGCTATCCACAGTAATGCCATCGATAACCACATTGTTGCACGATTGATAGGATTGCACCCAGGAGGCTGAGTTTTTCAAAGTGATGTCCTGCACATGCACATTTTCACAATTCCTGAAATGAAGAATCCTTGGCCTAACACTGAAAGACGGGCTGCCATAAGGCCCTTCTATCCAATCGTCGCCTCTTCCGTCAATTTGTCCACGCCCAAGAATGGAAATATTGTGGGCATCCTCCGCATAAATAAAAGCCTTGTTGGTGACAAAGGTTCCTTTATAAGAAGGGTATTTAGATGGTTGGATCGGAAAGTCATCAACATTATTACTGCCCAATAAAGTAGCACCTGCTTCCACATACAGGGTTACATTGCTTTTCAGTATCAATGTACCAGAGAGAAACGTTCCCTGATACAGATAAACTTTCCCGCCTCCAGCCATATGACAACTATCAATAGCAGCCTGAATGGCTTTGGTATCCATGGTCTGTCCATCCCCTTTGGCACCGAATTTTTTGACATCAAAATAAGAGGAATATTCCTGGGCAATAGCTGATAGGTTGCCCAGGAACATGATGAAACAAATTGAAAGGGTGATTTTTTTTAACAACATCTTTCAGGTATTTATAAAACCATTTTTTCTTCTGTAATCAAAACCGGAGAATCATAAACAGGAAGGCTCTCAAATACATTTTTATCCTTGAAACTATCCTGCGGAATTTTGTATATTTTTCCGGAAAGCAAATCTACCAGAACAGGTTTTTTAAACTTCAGGTTTTCAAAAGTGAAATCTACAGGGGTGGTTTCAAAAGAATCAGAAGGGGTATCGTCTGAAAACCATAAAGTTACAATAGGAGCTTTCTTTTTATGATAGGCAAATGCGGACAACTTTCTGTCTGCCGAGGAGGTATACTTAAAATCGGACATTCTTTTCACCTGATTGTCAAAAACAGCGGCCAAATTTTGTACAGCAAAATATGATTGTTTTTTATGATCAACCGTTTTATCATCCTTAGCAGCCAAAAGTCCTTTTGTATTCATTTCGTCAGGATATTTCATGTCTATAATGGAAAAAATAGAGCTTGGAATGTCGTGCCCTAAATCTCCCAACATCCTGCGTAATGCCCATTTGGCCTGGCTGGTTTCTGTCCAGTCATAGTTTCTGAGTGCTTTGGAGGACCTTCTCGATGAAGGAGCGCCATTTTCACCCTGGAAGAGGGTAATGCTGGCATCGAAACTATTTACTACTTCTCTTAACTCCATTACTTTGTCATAGCTTTTATCCGGGTTCATACTGTAAGGGTGGTAGGATACCTTATCCAGATAGCTGAGCATATTATGCTCTTTTAATTTCTGAAGCACATCCCTGACAAAATCAATATCCACCCCGGCAGTTGACATCCCAATGATGGTGGCATCGGCCTGGATTTCACGAATCTTTTTAGCAGTTTTCATCAGAATATTGGCATAATCCGCAGCCATGTTGACGTTGCGCAGGTTGGGTTCATTCCAGATTTCCCACTCGTTGACAACACCCTTATACCTTTCCACAAAAGCACTGACCCAATTGAGCCAGCCATTAATCGCTTCATCCGTTTTGGGCAAAGCAGCACCCAATAGCGTGCCACCGCCCTCTGCATACAGGGAATTACCGTATGAGAGGCAGACCCAGGGAGATACTCCTTTTTTATCAAGATCGAAAATAACTTCATCCAGCCATTGCCAGTCATATTTTCCAAGTTCTTTTTCTGTCTTGTTCCATCCTCCCTGCAGGCGTACTTTTTTAACCCCCAAAGGTTCTACATATTCTTTCCAATTGGCATAGATGGTGTAATCCCGATCCATGGTTTCTCCACCCACTGACCAGGGAGAAGACTTGATGTCATGCGTGCTTCGAGGTTTAATTTCCCCCAATTCTTCAAATGTAATTTCAGGCCCTGCTTTTTGAAATGATGTCAGAAAGATTATTGGTAAAATGCTGAATATTAATTTTGCTGTTTTCATGATTTATCGTGGTTTATTTGTTTTATTTCAAATCTCAGATTCAGTAGTTATGTATTATTATAGATTGGTTTCATTCAATAAGATTACGATGCGCCAGCCAATTTTTTAACTGTTCAATCCAGGAATATGGGACATTCGGGGCTATCCCAAATCCATGTCCTCCGCTTTGATAAATATGCAGCTCTGCGGGAACATTATTCCTTTGCAAAGCTTCGTAAAACTGTATGCTATTGCCTGCAGGCACTGCCGGGTCATCACCGGCATGTACCAGAAAAGCAGGGGGTGTGTCTGCATCCACAGCCTCATCAGGTGAAAAATAGCTTATTTGCTCCTCAGTGGGAGATTCTCCTAATAGTCGATGCATTGATCCTTTATGCACCAGGTTAGAACGGAAACTGATGACCGGCCAGGCTAATATCAGGAAATCCGGACGAAGACCTTCTGCTGCTTCTGTTTTGGAATAGGAAGTGGTAAAATGAGTGGCAGCCATAGCGGCGAGGTGCCCACCTGCTGATGAACCCCAAAGGCCGATGTTATTTTTTGAAAGCCCAAATTCTGTGGCTCTAGAACGAATCAGACGAAAGGCTGCCTGCACATCCTGCAATGACCGGATAGACCTTTCAGGCATTGGTTTTTCATCAGGAAGGCGGGAAAGCAGTACAAAAACTGTGATACCCACTTTAGTCAGTCGGTCTGCAATATATTCTGTGTTTTGTACATTATACCTGCGGTAGCCTCCACCCGGACAGACAATGATGCCGGTGCCACATGGACTAGAAGGTCTGTAAACCAGCAACCGTGGAACCTGTACTTTGCCAATATGGGTTATTTGACTGTTTTCATCATATACTTTGGTCTCCTTTGCTAGTTTTTCTTCAATATGGGTGGTTGAATCGTAAAGATAGATTTCCTCCATAGGCTGGGATTGGGCCCCAAAGGGCTTGAAAAAGTAAAGAATTAACAGGAAAATGAATAAAATTCCAGGATTTTGGTCAGGCATTGTTGATTCAAAATTGTAATGATTACTCCTTTAAGATAGATTTTAAGGCTCCGGTTATATAGGAAGCTTGTAATTCTCTGGTTTTTTCATTGTAATGCACATGATCAATGAAGGCTTGGTTTCCTAATTGCTTGGTGAAAGTATATAAATCGATCACTGCTACTTTTTTACTCTCGCACAGTTCATCAGCGATTTTGTTATATTCTTCCAAATCAGCAGCATACCGATGGAAAGACATGCCTTCCCTTTTATTGTGGATACTGTCAACTACCTGTGTTGTTCTCATCCAGATTATTTGAATACCCTCTTTGTCCATGAGTTCAAAAATTGCCCTAAGGTTTTTTTGATATTGCTCTTTTTCTACCTGAATGGCAGCTGTTTCAACATTTCTTTTGATGTCGTGCAAACCGCAGTTGAGTAATAAATAATCGGGGTGGAAATCGCCTTTTTTTACCCTTGATTTCAGATAGGCTAGCACCATTCCTGAATCACCACCATTAGCTCCGGTAGGCACATCCAGGTTTTTTTCTGCCTCACCATCATCCTGTTTTCTTTCAAACGCAATAAAACTATCAAGGAACTTTTCCAGAAAGGGGCCGTATTGGATGGAAATACTATCACCGATTAAGAATAGTTTTGGAGATTTATTTTTCCAGCCTATGAAAACCACCAGTATCAGTAGTAAAGGGATGGCTGTTTTACTGCATTTTTTTTTCATGATAAGTACCGTAATTCTACTTCTCTTTAATTTTTTAATATTTCAATAAATGAAACTGCATTACAGGATAACTCAAAATTTATATTCCCTAAATCTTTTGACTGCATGGTCTTTGGTTTATGAAGTTCCTCCAATTGCATTGCACTTTTAACTTTTGCGATTTCTTCAACGGTAGGATTCTGAGGAGAGCCAATTTTTTTAAATGCAGTATATGCATTGCTATGGGTCTCATCAATTCGCCAATGACGCAACGTAACTTCAGTATTTTCCTCCCATGGAGTCTCAATATCAAGACCAATAGGGTAGGAGGGGCCACCATTATTTATTTTATCGTTTTGGAAGTTTGTCATAATTATAGTTATCCTTTTATCATCTGCAGTGGCGAAAGCAGATAGGTGCTTATTGGGTTTGCTGATTTCAACAGGTACTAAATTGGGTGCTAACTTATTGAGGAGTTTGTAGGCATTGAGAATTGGTTTGTGAAAACCGTTTTTGGTGTGGAAAGTGCGGTATCCCATAAAATCGTGCGGCCTGACGCCTTCATATCCTGAAGAACAAAAAGTAAAGTTCTCAATGTTTCGGTCATTTTCCTGCTGCATTTGTATGTGCCTTTGGATCCATGTTGTCATAAATGCTGCACCGTATTGCGAATTTCTCACATCAGCCGAAGGTTTTTTATTCAATCCGGTGGTACCCCCGGAACTTACGCCCCACTCTTCCACATGGATGGGTATGTTTTCCAATTGAGGGTATTCATCGCGCATGTCAGCGTAACGGAGTTGTTGCTCCAGCAGATAGTCTACTGCGGGAAACTCACGACCTGGGCCGCCCCCGGCTCCACTACCCCCATACGTATGTACTCCGATAAAATCAATGGGGGCTCCAACTTCTCCGGTCGCATGATTTTTTCCTGAAGTGATATGATCCAGGAAAAGTTTGTAATGCTTTGGATCTTTATAGGTTGAGGTACTGGAAAGTGCCGGCCCACCTATTTTTGCATTTGGGGCTACCTCTTTTACGGCTTTGGCAAAATGATCGTATAACTTCAGATATTCGTTCACATCTTTTTTATGCCAGAAGCTGGACAGGTCAGGTTCATTCCAGCACCTGAAAGTCCATTGGTTGATTTCCTCTTCTCCATATTTATCAATAATATGCTGCATAAAATCAGCACATAAGGCTTCCCATTGCTGGTAATCTTTGGGTGGGGAAATACAAATTTCTGCACCGTTTGGTCTGATCTTTAGAGATTCTGGATAAACCGCTAATTCTTTGGGCATTCCGAAAAACATCACCTTTAACTTATTACCAGAGGCTAAAATCATAGCTGCCATTTCATCAAAGCGACTCCAATCATAAGAAATTTCACCGCTTTCACTCACCCTGATGGCAGTTTCAGGTTGATTATAAATGCGAATGTATTGTTTTGCAGCTCCTGATTCACTAATTAAATCCATGAATTCTTTGCCCCAATCTGTCAGCAAGGCTTCGGTTGGATGTACAATCTGGCTGGCCCAAAATGGTGCTAGTTTGCCAGCTGTGTTTTTGGTGTTTACGTTAATCTGAATGTGGTCAGAGGATGAATTACATCCCGTTGAAATAAGTACGATCAGGGCGATTATTCTCAGCATCATTATGTCTCTAAAATTGTATCTGTTCATTTTTCAGGAAAGCTATTTTTTGAAATTAAATATCTAATTACAAAAGGAATACTTTGAAGACTTTTCACAATCTGATTCAGTGGGGATGACTCTGTGAATTTGGAATTTTTCTTTGGTAAGAGCTTTGTTCATAAACCATAAAATTGCTTCTTTTTCTGTTTCTAAGGCAGAGGGTGACCAACCATGGCCAAAACCGCAATAGGTAATCAGATAGGAACTGCGATCCATAGCAGTAAGGTGATCATGAATGGTGTGAGAACCATACATGACTAACCACCCCGGGTCATTGACACTACAATAATGATGGGCAGCCGTTTCATAAGGCACCTTTTCATCGCATGTTCCATGCACCAGCATGAGTGGTACGGCGTTTTCTTTGGTAATATGATTGATGTCTAGTACGGCGCCCTTCAATGCAACGACACCAGCATATGTAAATGATTCGGGTAGGCTTTTACCATATAAATCCATTTCATCCCTATTCCAAAAGGTTGCATTCAAAATTGTTTCTGATCCGGCACTGCTTCCTGCTGAAAAAACCTTGTTTTTATCTATGTTATATTTCTCACTATTTTCTAAGAAAAAGCTGGTTGATAATAAAAACTGATTTGCGGCTATCCGGATGGCTTTTATTTTTTCTGTAAGATATCCGTCACAACTAAAACTTTTATCGTCGCCTTTCATGTATAATGTGTATCGGATGGCTGCGGCTGCAATGCCATTTTTTGCCAGAAACCTGCAAAATGCATGACCAGATTCAGGTGAGCCATTTCTAAACCCACCCCCATGGACAAAAATCATCAAAGGAGTCTTTTCTCCATTGGTATTCGACGGAAGAAATAAATCCAATTCAAGCTTCAATGAATCGTTCTGATAATACGTAATCGTCTGGAAATCAGCATTTCTGTCTTGTCCATTAACGTATACACAGCAACTGAAAATGAGCAGAATGGATAGGCAGGTTTTTGATTTCATTACTTTATTTATGGTAGAATTATTAAAAATTCAAGGGCGATTTGGGTAACACTTTGGTAAATGGTACAACAGGCATCAGGGGAGATGCCTGTTGTGTAACCTGTTCGTTGGATTGCGCTCAGTAACCCGGGTTTTGCGCTAAGTCTCCATTAATATTAGCCTCAATTTCACTATAAGGGATAGGCCACACATCATGATAATCCAGAATGTCATCTGCATTGAAAGCGTTGTATTGCCTCACTCTTTCTACCAGCTTGCCTAACCTTTGCAGGGTTATCCTTCTGGGTTCTTCTACACTCAGTTCACGAGCCCTTTCATCAAGAATATAGTCAATATCCACATCTCCGGGAGCTACCGGATTGGCGTTTACCCTGGCTCTTACTACATTGATATCAGCAGCAGCACTCACGGGATCGCCATTTCCAAGATGAGCTTCCGCCCTTAACAAATAAGTTTCTGCGAGCCTTAATTCGTAGGCATCCCTAAAGGTAGAGCCTGCGGAGCTTTTTAGTATTTTAAGTTCCGGATCGAGATACAATTCCTCAGGATGATTATCAGGCGTAGTGGTTTTGGTAAGATATGGATACCATCTCCAATCCTGTCCGAGCCAGATCGACCCTTTATTTTCTATAGCACTCATGCCAAAATATGCCGACTCGGGGTTATCATAGAAGACAGTCCTGTGATAATTATGGTTGGCATTGCGCATGTCATTATCAAAGTCACTACTCCAAAGTTCATTTTCAAAATAGGAGGTAGGCCTGATGAATGAAGCCCCACGCCCTCCGGCATTCACCGTTGACCGAGTGCCCAGAAATCCTTCGTTACCATCCGGGTCATTCATCGTCCAGCCCACTGGGTTGAACCATCTTTCATAAGAATTTCGCCTGGCAGAAGAGCTGATTAACCCTCCTGGAACGTCGAATTCCATTTGTATTACCCATAAAGCTTCAGTATTTCCGGTAGAGCGATTTTGATTGCCTCTTCTGAATAAGTCCCAATACACATCACCAGGAACTTCAGTGGCTCTTGTACCAAACCTTTCTGTCATTAAAGCAGTATTAGGATCATCAATTACTACCGTGGCTGCAGCAATGGCTTTGGCCCATTCTCCCTGGGAAATATATGTTTCAGCCAAAAGATGTTGTGCTACCAGGTTCGATACTTTCCCATCCTGCACTTCACTGATTCCTTTGAGGTTATTGGCTGCAAATTCAGCATCACTAACAATTTGGGCGAGAACCTCTTCTTTACTTGCTCTGGTAAAGTCATTTCTTGGAGTGGATATTTCTTCTGTATACAAGGGAACACCTCCAAAAAGGTACACCAGAAAACGATAGGCATAAGCTCTGTAAAACCTTGCTTCTGCCTCATAGTGTACTTGTTGTTCAGCATTCACTTCTGATTCTGGGAGCCTGCTAATGATGATATTGGCATTGGAAATAATTTTGTACCATCTTTCCCAGTGATATACTAATCCATTGTACGTAGGGTTGAGTGCCACCAAATAATCATCGAATGCGCGGGCTGTGCCTCCTTCCCGGGCTGAAAAGAAAATATCTGTTCCAAAATGGTAATGGAAGGCTTCCCAGTTGTCGCTGTGCCTTATATCTCTTACTCTGGAATCTAAGTTGGCAAGAGCCGCATCAAACTGACTGGGGTTTATGTACGCATTATTAGGACTGAAGAAATCCAGGGGAGTTTCATCTAAAAATTCTTCTTCGTTGCATGCGGTGCTTACTATTACCAGTAAGATTGGTAAAATAAATTTATATACGGTTTTCATATTTTTACTAGGTTAAAGTGAGATGTCAATACCAAATGTATATCCTTTCATTAAAGGGAGTCCACTGCTTGAACGATTCAATCCCTGTCCTGATTCAGGGTCCCAGCCTTGCCAGTCAGTAATGGTTAGTAGGTTTTTGCCGCTTACGAAGAGTTTGACGTTTTTAAGTCCAATAGCTTCAGTGGCATTTTCAGGAAGCGTGTAAGACAGGGATATATCCTGGAGTCTGACGAAATTGCGTTGGAAATACCGGGTACCTTGAATCTGTGGGTCTCTTCCCATGGCAGGATACAAGGCATCAGGATTGGAAGGAGACCAATAATCGATTTCAGTATACCAATTGTTATTCTGAGCCAGGCTGGTACTTCCGAAATAATTAGGATTGTTGTCATCCATGTATCCGTTCTTTCCGCCCTGAATGGATTTTATGAAAAATTTTAAAGTGAAGTTTTTATACGATAAGGTGTTTTGGAATCCTAAAATATAAGCCGGTTCATTCCTTCCCAGAATTACCCGGTCGTTGGCAGGGTCTATTTCCCCATCTCCATTTTGGTCAACAAATTTATAAGAACCAGGGAAGTAGCCATCAGGAATGTCATCTCCGATTTGATACATACGATCTATCTCATAATTATAAATGCTGCCAATAGATTCACCTATGAAGAGGTTGGCAGAAATAAGATCATCCTCTCTGCCATCTCCATCATGATCCAGCCCAATCAATTCCTGGATTTCATTATTGTTGGAAGTAAAGTTTGCCGTAAGGTTCCAGTTGAAATCTCCTGTATTAATGACATTGGCATTTAATAGCATCTCGAAACCGGAGTTGGCAATTTTTCCGAGGTTGGTTCTAATTTCATTAAATCCTGTTAAAACGGGCAGTGTCAGATCCCAGAGTAAATCGGTAGTAGTAGACTGATAATAATCCATGCTACCTGTAATTCTGCTATTGAAAAGGCCAAAATCCAATCCCAGGTTAATTCCGGTAGTTTTCTCCCAGGAGAGGTCATTATTCTGAAGGCTTGTTACACTTTGGCCGTTTACCGTACTGCCCCCATCTCCATACACATATCCCAGGTCAGCAGAAGTAGATACTACTGCCAAAGAACTATAACGGCCTGTAAGATTTCCGGTAGTACCGTAACTGGCCCTGAGTTTCAGCTGGTCTATAAGTGAAGAATTGTTTAAGAAGGGTTCTTTAGACAGGGTCCACCCGGCACCTATTGAAGGGAAAAGCCCGGTTTTATTATTTTCAGAAAACCCGCTAAATCCATCGTTTCTTACGGTGGCAGTGAGGAAATATTTGTTTTTGTAATCATAGTTTACTCTTGCCATTTGGTACAAATAGCTCTCCTCCCATGCTGTAGAAGATATATCTTTGATTACGGCAGACCCCAGGTCATTATAAGACAGGCCCAGGTTGGAATAATTATTACCTTCTGCCAAAGTACTCTCTCCACTTATTTTATTCCATCCGTAAACGAAAGTAAAGTTTAGCCCATGATCATCGGATATTCTTGTACCATATGTAATGATATTATCTATCATTACATCGTAGGTTGATCCATTTCGTTTAAAAGCACTCCCCAAAAGACCACCACCATAAATATTAGAATTATACTCTTGGGTAGTTCTGTAGTTATTGCTAAAGTTTAAGCGATAGTTAAGCCCCTTTATTTGAGGAATAGTAACGTCCGCATAAAAAATTGCTGAAATGTTATTGATTTTATCCAGGTCATCTACCTCAGTAGATAAAAGAGGGTTTGTCTGGTTGTTTCCTACAGGAATTACAATTAATTCACCATTTTCATCACGAGGGGCGGCCAAAGGACTCATCATGGGTAAGCTCCCCAAATTAGGACTTTGCCCAGATAAATCTGAAAATGCACCAAATGTGTTGGCTCCAATAGCCAGCCAATCTGTAATATCCGTATCAACATTCACTCTGACTGTTTTCCTGTCATATTCATCATTTAACATCCACCCAACCTGTTTTGTATAACCGCCTGAAATATAATAGCTTGTATTTTTAGTGCTTGACTGAATACTCAGTTGATGATCGGTGATAAATCCCGGGTCAGTTACTTCATCATACCAGTTAAAATCGGTTCCATTGTTGTATCCGGCTAAAAGTTCTGCGGTAAAAGGAATGTGGTCGCCATCATTCCACGCAGGGTTTGGCTGTGTGTATTCAGGAGGAAGAAAGGGGCCTACTACTCCATTATCAGGGTCATTGGAAAACCATACCACATCCCGGGCTTTCTTCAAGAAACCTTCACGATCATATACATGTAGTTCATTGGCGGGAGCCTGTGTACTATAGTATCCTGAATAGCTTATCGTTGGGGTTTCAGACGAGCTCCCTTTTTTGGTAGTGATCAGTACCACACCATTTGCAGCCTGGGCACCATAGATGGCCTTACTGCTGGCATCTTTAAGGATGTCAATTGATTTAATATCCTTTGGGTTGAGGTCACTTACCCTTCCACGATAAATAATTCCATCTAACACAATGAGCGGGTTTTGGGCGCCATTAATGGTAGACCTTCCTCTAATATTTATGTCGGGTTCTTCACCTGCAAATTGTGTTTGGGGTACACTGACCCCTGGCACTGACCCACTAAGCGACTGGAGGATATTGGTATTGGGAGCTTCCTGAAACGATTCCAGTGGCGCTGATACAACGGCTCCGGTCAGGTCGCTTTTTTTCTGAGTACCGTAGCCCACTACAACCACCTCTGAAAGAGCTTGTATGTCTGGAGATAGCTCTATATTGATGACAGACTGGCTGCTAACCACTACTTCTTCTGATGTGTAGCCGATAGAAGAGAATACCAAAGTAGAAGTCCCGTTTGGGAGGGTGATTTTGTAGTTGCCATCCACATCAGTAACGGTACCGTTGGTTGTACCTTTAATCAAAATGTTGACGCCGGGGATAGCAGAATTGTCTTCCAGGGAAGTTACCTTCCCGCTTACGTTCCGTTCCTGTGAAAATGCCATCAGAGGCAGGAACAAGACCAGCAGTAATGCAGGTAGAAAAGCTTTCATAATTAAGTGCGGTTAAATGATTTAATTTTATATTATAAAAATAAATTTTGTATAATAACAATTATAGGAAATTGAAAAGATAATGCCAAACGCCTGGTAATTTTTATTTTACTAAAATGAAGTTATTTCAATATAATTGAATTAATGATTTATTAAGAAAAAACAAACAGATTGAAAATATGGTTAAAGGAAGAGTGTTTCCCTGCTTTTTGACATTGCGAGCTAACTTTTCATTCAGCTCACTTTAATTGATAGTTTTGCTCAGCACATGCACAGATTAAGATTTTACATGCTTCCCAAAAGCTGATTGCTGATTTTAGCAACCTTTTTTTTATCAAATCGTAATATTACGATATAAACAAAAATTAAATGGGACTTACAAAAACAACCGTCTTTAGCGAACAGGAAAACAAAATTGCTGAATACGCCAAAGCCTTTGCTCATCCGGCCCGGGTGGCTATTCTCCAATACCTTGTGCAGCACAAATCCTGCATCTGTGGCGATTTGGTAGAAGTTTTGCCACTTTCACAGTCCACCGTTTCCCAGCACCTGAAAGAATTGAAACGCATTGGTATCATCAAAGGCAACATTGAGCCGCCCAGGGTGTGCTATTGCATTGATGAAAAAACGTGGGCAACTGCCAAAGAAGCTTTGGGAAAATTGCTGGCTTCTTATCAACCTGAAACGTGCTGTCAATGATAGCAGTATTTACATTAAGCCCTGAAAAACCGATAAGACTTCTGAAGTCTCTACGATAAAATTAAAACCCTTTTATCCAGGACATCCTTTTATTATCTGGTATATCCTGGTTTAATTAATCGTTATATTACAATAAACCAATAATTAATTATTATGAAAAAAACAGAAAACAAAAACCCGAAAAACCTGAAAGGCATTGTTCAGGAAAGGTATGCAGCCATCGCAGCACAAAGTGGTATACAAAGCGGATGCTGCGGTACGGAATGTTGTACTGAAGCGGAAGTTGCCACAGTTGAAAAGAAAGAAGTTCAATCAGAAGATGCCTGCTGTGATTCAGATTGCTGTACAGATGCGTTGATGGCAGAAGATTACAAATCCCTGGAAGGTTATGTTTCAGATGCAGATTTGGGACTGGGCTGTGGTCTGCCTACTGAATTTGCCCAAATCAAACCCGGAAATACAGTAATAGATTTAGGCTCAGGCGCCGGAAATGATGCTTTTGTCGCCCGGGCTGTGGTAGGGGAAGAAGGTAAAGTGCTGGGCATAGATTTTACAGAAAAAATGGTAGAAAAGGCCAGAAAAAATGCCGATAAACTTGGATTCAAAAATGTGGAATTCCGCCTGGGCGATATTGAAGATATTCCGGTGCGTGATAACTTTGCCGATGTGGTAGTGAGTAACTGTGTGATGAACCTGGTTCCTAATAAAGAACTTGCTTTTACTGAAACATACAGGGTGCTAAAACCGGGTGGGCATTTCAGTATTTCTGATATTGTGATTAAAGGTGAGTTACCAAAGGCATTACAGCAAGATGCCGAAATGTATGCCGGTTGTGTGGCAGGGGCCGTGCCCAAAGAGGAATACCTGCAAATCATAGAAAAAGCAGATTTTCAGCAGATTGAAATTCAAAAGGAAAGAAAAATTTCATTACCAGAATCTTTACTTGAAAAATACCTGTCTGCGGAGGAAATCGCTCAGTTTCAATCAGGAGAAACCGGGATTTTTAGTATTACGGTATATGCAGTGAAGTAGCAGTATGCAGCCGCAGGTGGCAGTTAATTGTGTTAAGTAACATAAAATTTGACTGCCGCCTGCCGCTGCCTACTGCCACTAGTAATCCTTCTTTAAAACTTTTATCAACAACTACAATGACAACACAAATTACATTTTCACTACTTTCCGTAAGCCTGGTATTTTCCAAAAAATAGGATGACAGCCAAAACCCATCTGAAGACTTTGAGGCCATCATGGTTTGCACCCAGGCCGATGAAGCTTAAGGTGCTGAAGAATGTTTTTCCCTTACCTACGAAGACCCGAAAGCTTTTGACGGCACGCCTGCCAAACAACAAAAATAAGACGAACGCTGCCACGAAATGAGCCGCGCCCTTTTTTATATGAAGGAATATGTGAAAAAAAACTTGGAAGCTACAAATTAATATTTTGGTTATTTATTGTAGAACGACTCCCTAGCCCCGAGCATTGAAAGTTAATATGGAATTCTCGTAAATCGGTCTGACCGCTATCGCGACGGTGGATCGTTTTCAGAAGCACAAGATCGGTCTGACCGATAAGCAGTATTTCACCGGAGAGCGTACACCTCCGTCCGCTCAAACTTTCCCTCAATTTATTAGTTAATACCACGATTTTCCAGAACTTTGCCCCCATATATTTTAGCAGGAAATCATGGAAACACTTTCGTTCGCTAAAGAAGTTTTTGCTATAGAAGCTGAAGCCATAACAGCCCTGGCCGGTCAGCTTACAGCCGATTTTGAAAAAGCTGTGCAGTATATTTTGGGTGCAGAGGGCAAAGTCATCATTTCGGGCATGGGCAAGTCGGGCCTGATCGGGAAAAAGATAGCGGCTACTTTGGCCAGCACAGGAACCTCTAGTTTTTTCATGCACCCCGGTGAAGCGTATCATGGCGACCTGGGCATGATTGCACACAATGATGTGGTCATCGCTATTTCGCATTCCGGGGAAACAGACGAAATATTAAAACTCATCCCATTTTTGAAGGATAATGGCAATGTGCTCATCGCCATGACGGGCAAACCGGCGTCACGCCTGGCAAAAAATGCGGATGCACATTTGAATATTGCTGTTTCAAAAGAAGCTTGTCCATTTGACCTTACGCCCACAGCCTCTACCACTGCCTGTATGGCCATGGGGGATGCTTTGGCCATTACTTTGATGAGAAAAAGGAATTTCCAGCCCGAAAATTTTGCCCGCTTTCATCCCGGTGGCACGTTGGGCAAACGGTTGCTCACCACCATTAGTGAGGTGATGCGTTCTGATAACCTCCCCATGATTACTCAGGATACCAACGTAAAGGAGATTATTCACGTAATCAGTACGCAGCGACTTGGGTTGGCGGTCATTGTGGATGGTGACCAAAAAATTAAAGGCATCATTACCGACGGGGACATCCGGCGGATGATGGAAACCCGGGAAGAAGCTTTCTTTTCATTAAAAGCAAGCGACTTTCCTTCCAAAACCCCAAAAAGCGTGAGTGCCAACGCCAAACTGGCCGAAGCCGAAAAACTGATGAACCAATATAAAATCAACAGCCTGCTGGTAGCCGAAAAACAGCAATTGGTTGGTGTGGTACAGATTTATGATATTGTATAATTTATGCTAAATTCACCCAAAAAAGTAGTCATCATCCCCGCCCGCTTGGCTTCTTCCCGCCTGCCTAACAAGGTTATTCTGGATTTGGCGGGAAAACCCATCATCCAGCGTGTATTTGAGCAGGCCAAAAAAGCAAAAACCATAGACGGGGTTTACATTGCCACAGATAGTAAGCAGATTGCTGAAATTTGCCTGGGTTTTACACAAAACATCATCATGACCCGTGACGACCACCCCACGGGCACCGACCGCATTGCCGAAGCCATCAGTGAACTGGATGCGGAGATTGTGATTAATGTGCAGGGCGATGAACCATTTATTGATCCCAATGTGATAGACGAACTGGGAAACCGCATTGAAAAATTTGGCGTACCCATGACCACCGTAGCCAGCCGCATATCTTTGGTGGAAGATTTACTGAACCCCAACATCGTAAAAGTAACCATTGATACCCACAAAAATGCTTTGTATTTTTCCCGGGCTCCTATTCCTTATGCCCGGGAAGTAAATTGGAATGAATCGGAGAAAATCCCGGATGAAATGATTTTTTACCGGCATTTTGGCATTTATGCTTACCAAAAGCATTTTTTGATGGGATATGCCGCCATGAAGCCAACTTCTTTGGAAAAAACTGAAAAACTGGAACAATTAAGAGCACTGGAAAACGGTTATACCATTAGCGTGGTAATCACCGATCGACAAAGTTTGGGCATTGACACAGAGGAAGATTTACAAAAAGCCCGAAAAATTGCCAGTAATTTTTTGTAGAGCGACTTTTTACCGGGCTGCCGGTGCAGTCGCTCAGCAGCTTAGAAAGCCGCTCTACAAATGTACATACAGCAAAATATGAACGATTTATACAAAAAACTACAATCCGGCCTCTTCATCATCAGCGGGCCTTGTGTGATAGAAAGTGAAGCGGTGGTGATGCATCTGGCAGAGAATATTGCCAAAATTTGTGAAAAATTACAACTCACCTATATCTTCAAAGCTTCTTTTGACAAAGCCAACCGTACTTCAGTAGACTCCTTTCGCGGGCCTGGCCTTGAAGAGGGTTTGCGCATTTTGGAAAAAGTGAAAAACCAATTTAACCTGCCCGTAACCACCGACGTACACGAAACTTATCAGGTAAAGTCGGCTGCCGAGGTTATTGACATTGTGCAAATTCCGGCTTTTCTCTGTCGGCAAACCGACTTACTCGTAGCTGCCGGGGAATCAGGCAAAATTGTGAATGTAAAGAAAGGACAGTTTTTAGGAGGTACAGATATGCGGTATGCCACTGAAAAAGTAGCCTCTACCGGAAACAAACAAATTTTGCTTACTGAAAGAGGCAACAGCTTTGGCTATGGCAACCTGGTGGTAGATTTTCGGAATATTGTGGAAATGAAAGCTTTTGGTTATCCGGTGGTGATGGACGTAACCCATTCTACCCAAAAACCCGGCGGACTGGGCGGAAAAAGTGGGGGCAACCGTGAATTTGCGCCCTACATATCGGCTGCTGCTGCCGCTGTCGGCGTGGATGGCTTTTTCTTTGAAGTACACCACAATCCCGAAGAAGCTTTATCTGACGGGCCTAATATGGTTCGGTTAGAGGATTTTGAGAAAATACTAAAGAATTGCGCTGATATAAAAAAGGCTACCATGTTATAGCCATCGGAAGTTTCAAAAACTTCCGATGGCTGAAGCAAATATTTTACAATATGGATGTATCCCTCATCAAAATGATAGTACTGGATGTAGACGGAACCCTTACCGACGGAGGGATTTACGTGACAGATTCGGGCGAAGAGTTTAAAAAATTTAATGTCAAAGACGGGATGGCCATTTCCCGTCTGCTGAAGAAAGGCATGCATTTTGGCTTAATTTCCGGCAGCAAAAGTACCGGGGCCATTCATAAAAGGGCCAAAAACCTGGGAATACGATATGTGTATGTAGGTGATGTACCCAAAACCCAAATTCTGGAAAAGTGGTTGGTGGAACTAGGCATTACGTATGACAACATACTTTTTGTAGGCGATGACATCAGCGACCGGGCCGTAATGCAACGGGCTGCCATTGCAGCTTGCCCGGCTGATGCCGCTCCCTCAATCATGGCTATCAGCGATATTGTAACTAAAAAAGGGGGAGGGGAAGGATGTTTCCGGGAAATGGCTGATAAATATTTTCCTTTTGATTAACTTTAGCGCATCAATTTGTAATAATTACATTTTTTTGAAGACTTTGGACGTTTCATATTTTTATCTGATAGCTGGATGCTAGTATCTAGTTTCTAGCACCTAGCATTTAGAAATCTCCAAAGTATCAAAGGCTTAATGCAAACTACTATTTTTGAAGCAGTAACATGAGTTTTGTATATCCACAATTTTTATTTGGTTTATTAGCGCTGGCGATTCCAATCATCATCCATTTATTCAATTTCCGGCGTACCAAGAAAATATATTTCAGCAATAACCTTTTTCTGAAAAACGTAAAGGAAGCCACTACCTCCAAGCTGAAAGTGAAGCACTTGTTGATTCTGTTTTCACGCTTATTATTCATCACCTTTTTGGTTCTTACTTTTGCACAGCCCTTCATACCCAGCCAAAATCAAAATAAAA
The DNA here is from genome assembly GCA_965230065.1 of Cyclobacteriaceae bacterium. GTDB lineage: Bacteria > Bacteroidota > Bacteroidia > Cytophagales > Cyclobacteriaceae. The sequence goes on from OZ245942.1 coordinate 5,270,856, forward strand.
CCGATAACAGCGATCAGTTGGTCTATATTTATTTAGATAATTCCCAGAGTATGTCATCAGAAGTGGCTTCCAATCTGCGCGGCATTGACCTGGGCGTAAATTATATCGAGGAGATTACAAAACTTTACCCCAAAAACACCCGGTACAAACTGTTAACCAACGAGTTTAATGTTTTTTCCCGAGTGCCCAAGAGTGATGATGAGATACTGGAACAAACTACTGAAATTGCACTGACCGGGGCGGCGCGTACCTTAGACGAAGTTCATGGCAAAATCGTGAGCGACTTGCAAACCGGGCAGCAGTGGAATTTATCAGACCTGCCCCCCGATATTTACTGGATTACCGATTTTCAAAAATCTACTTTCGGAGACATATCAGAAGTGGCTGTAGATACTTCTTATCGCATTAATGTTGTGCCCATCAGTTCATCGTACCGCTCCAATGTATTTGTTGACTCTGTTTACCTGGCAAATCCGTTCATGCTGGCAGAAGAGCGGAACGAACTAAACGTGATCATCCGAAATGATGGGCCGGAAGCAGTGGAAGACCTTATTGTCCGCTTGCTCATCAACGGCCAGCAGGTAGCCAACGCCAGCAGTAATATTATAGCCAATGGAAACAGTACCATTAATTTTACTTTAAACTTTCCTTTGGAAGAGCAAAACAAAGGGCAACTCGTTTTTGAAGATTTTCCGGTAGTTTTTGATAATGAATTTTTCTTTACCCTCAACCTGGGCGACAAAATATCGGTGTTGGAAATTCGTGCGGGCAACTTGCCTTATGACCCCGAAAAAGGATCGAACATTGCCAATGTATATGCCAACGAGGCGGTGTTTAATTTTTCATCGTATAGCATCAATAACTTAGACTATAGCCTGATAGCCGATGCGGACTTGTTGGTATTGAATGAAATAGGAGGGGCAGCCAATAATTCAGGAGCTGCTATTTTGCCTTATATTCAGGACTTCCTGGCCAATGACGGGCACATATTGTACATTCCTCCGCCAACGGCCGATATTGCCTTTTTGCGCAATGTAGTAGGTAACAGCAGTATGCAGGCCCAACGAATTGAAAATACAGATACTATCCAAGCCGGAAATGTAGAACTTAGAGAAGTTCCGTTGGCCAACCTGGACCTGGCCAACCCTTTTTTCGCCGATATGTTTGAAAGTGAAAATGAACGCTTTCAGATGCCTATGGCTACCCGGCTGATAAACCATAACCTTCGTGGTGAAGCACTGCTAGCATATGAAACCGGGGAGCCTTATTTGTTATCCCTGAGCAATGCCCAAATGCGCTCAGCAGGTGGGCAGGTATATTTGTTTACCACGCCACTCCGGCAAGGATATACCAACCTGTACCGGCATGCCATTTTTGTACCCATCATGTACCGGTTAGCTTCCCTGAGCAAATCACTGAGTAAAAAGCTGTATCATTCAGTAGAAGAAACCACCATTGCCGTAGAAACGGATAATATTGATGAAAATGAAGCCCTGCCCCAGGCTTCCGGTAATGGCGGACTGAACCAGCCGCTTATTTACGAGCTGGTGCGGGAAGACCAAAACATTATTCCCGTACAGCGACAGGTGGGCAGTAGGCTGCTTATGGATGTTCCTCAAAATTTATTACAGCCGGGGTTCTATAACTTGAAGGTTGCCAATGAAAATGGTGAAGAAGCAGAAACTCCTTCTTTGCAGATATTATCATTCAATATTGATAAAAAAGAGTCTTTGATTGACCAGTATGAAATCAGCGAATTACAAACCATATTTGATAATTACGAGCATATTAAAATATATGAGGCTACCGACGTAGATGGCTTTGTAAAGGAAATAACTGCTCAAAAAACAAGTCTTTCGCTTTGGAAGTATGCATTGTTATTAGCTTTATTATTTTTGCTGACAGAAATATTGCTCATCAGGTTTTTATAACATGAATATTCTTTTACAAGCTGTCACAGTCATTCACCCAACTTCTCCTTTTCATCGCAAAAAAGCCGACGTACTCATTCACAATAACAAGATTGAAGAAGTAACGGAAGCAGGCAGTTTGCAGGCAGAACCTTCCTGGAAAGCAATAGACTGCGAGGGACTCTGTCTTTCTGCCGGCTGGGTAGATATGCGTGCCAATTTTCATGATCCGGGAAATGAGCACAAAGAAGATTTGTTCACCGGGGCACATGCTGCAGCTGCTGGTGGTTTTGCTGAAGTGGTGCTCCTACCGAATACGGATCCGGTGGTACAAACCAAAAATGCCATTCAGTATTTAAAGCAGGACAATGGATGGCCGGTAACTGTGCATCCGGTGGCGGCCGTTACCCGAAACACAGCAGGGGAGGAGCTTACTGAAATGATAGACCTGCACCATGCCGGGGCCATTGCTTTTTCAGATGGGGATTATACTTTGTGGAATACCCAGGTGATGTTAAAAGCCCTGCAATACATGCAAAAGTTTGATGGCCTGCTGATGAACAGGCCGGAAGATAAGCACCTCAATACCTTTGGCGTGATGCATGAAGGGGTGCAAAGCACCATGCTGGGCATGAATGGTATGCCTGCCCTTGCAGAAGAAATTGTGGTACAGCGGGATTTGAAACTTCTGGCCTACGCCAGTGCTTCGGCTACAGGGCATACCCCCCGCTTGCATTTTAGCAATATTTCTACGGCAGAAGCGGTTGCCCACATCAGGGAAGCCAAAAAACAAGGGTTGCAGGTAAGTTGCGATGTGGCTGCGCACCAGCTTTACTTTACCGATTCGGCAGTTGCTTCTTTTGACACCAATTATAAGGTAAACCCTCCATTGCGCGATAAGCACCATCAGGACGCTTTGGTGGAGGGCTTACAGGACGGTACAATTGATGTCATCGTTTCCAGTCATAACCCCCAGGATGAAGAGAATAAAAAATGTGAGTTTGACCTGGCTGCATTTGGCATTATTGGCTTACAAACTTTTTTCCCTTTGGCGAATCACCTGGTATCCAATGACTTATCACTTGAAACTTTGGTAGAAAAATTTACAGATGCTCCCCGTAAGTTATTGCGTTTGCCGATGCCAAAATTAGAAAAAGGTGCTGAAGCGAACCTGACTTTATTTTCGCCGGATGCTGAGTGGGTTTTTGATAATGAGAATAATTTCTCAAAATCGAACAACTCACCCCTGTTGGGTGCTACTTTAAAGGGCAAGGTTACAGGAGTTATTAATAAGGAACGGTATTGGTTTGAGTAAAAGACGGAAGACCGAAGACGGAAGTTTTTTTTTCTTCCGTCTTCGGTCTCCGGTCTTCCGACTAAAATAAATTACATGGCAAGTGTGTCTTTAAAATACGGGTTGGCAGGAGGAGGTTTTTCCATTTTGGTGTTCGTCATTCTTTGGCTGGTGGGCATCAACCCTTTGGTTACTAACCGGATTTATGATTTTTTGCTTATTCCGTTGTTTGTTTTTTTTAGTGTGAAAGAATTTCGAGATTTCCGAAATAATAAAGCACTCCATTTTTGGCAGGGAATGGGTGTGGGCATGTTTACTTTTTTGGTAATGGGATTGGTTTCAGGTTTGTTTATCTGGCTACTTTTGGAATTTGGCAATACGGGCCTCATGCAGGATTACGTAGCAACACGCATCAGCATGATAAATGAGAGCAAACAAGCTTTGGTAGACCAACTGGGTGAAAAAACTGTTGCTCAATCCCTGACAGACCTGCCAAAAACTTCTTCTTTTCAGTTGGGTATGGATGATTTTATGAAAAAAGTTTTCATTGGTTCATTTTTCACTGCTATCATTGCATTAATACTGCGGAAGCATTCCTATTAGATACGATTTTGTAGCAGGCTTTCCATCACAGCGGAGTACCTCTGGAAACGGAAAAATTTTATACGGATGAAACATGCAGTAAGATATGGAATTTTGCTGGGTATTGTGAGTATGCTCACCGTATTGGTATGTTATCTTATCAATTACAGACTGTTGGTATACCAGGCAGATATTGCCCTGTTTTTTGTAACGCTCCTGGTGCTGGTTCATGCCGGGCTCAAGTTAAGGAAGAAAAAACATGGAGAACTAAGCTTTTTTGATGCTTTTATTCATTCATTTTTTATTATGATGATTTCAGGTTTGGTGTATTCATTTTTTAAGTTTGTCTTATTTGATATGATTGACCCGGCTTTGGGCGAAAACCTGAAAGAAGCTACCATGCAACAGGCTATCCGCTTTTTGGATTATGTAAACGCCAGCGATGATTTTATTGATGAAGTAATTGACGGGTTAAAAGTTGAAAACACCTACAGTACCTCTCAAATTTACCGCGATTATTTTTCCCGTTCTGTATACCTGGGCGGTGGGCTGTCATTCATTGTTGCCCTGATTGTAAAAAAGAAAAACCCTGTGTATCACTGATTTATGGATTATTCACCCGAAATATCGGTCATCATCCCGGTGTACAACGAAGAAGAGTCTGTCCCCGAGCTTTGTGCATGGGTTAGCAAAGTGATGGAAACCCATAATTTTTCATATGAAATCATCCTGATAGATGACGGCAGCCAGGACGATACCTGGGAGCATATTGTAAAAGTGGCACAAAGCAACAATCATGTGAAAGGTATACAGTTCAACCGGAATTATGGAAAATCTGCAGCCCTGAATACGGGTTTTCAACACAGCAAGGGGCAGGTTGTGATCACCATGGATGGCGATTTGCAGGACAGTCCTGATGAAATTCCCGGACTTTTTCTCATGGTGCATGAGGAAGGGTACGATTTGGTATCGGGCTGGAAGAAAAAACGGTATGACCCCATTAGCAAAACCATTCCTTCCAAATTTTTCAACTCCATCACCCGGCTTTTTTCTGGTATTCCCTTACACGACTTCAATTGCGGTTTGAAAGCCTACAAAGGCAAAGTAGCCCGCAGCATAGAGGTATATGGCGAAATGCACCGGTATATTCCTGTGATTGTACACCGCAGTGGGTTTACCAAAATTGGGGAAAAGGTGGTGCAGCACCGTGCGCGAAAATATGGGCAAACCAAATTTGGTATTGAACGGTTTATTTTCGGTTTCCTGGATTTACTCTCCATCAGTTTTGTATCCAAATTCAGGAAGCGCCCCATGCATTTTTTTGGCACGTTTGGCACCTTTTCTTTTCTTATGGGTTTGTTCATCACCATTTGGCTCATCGGTGATAAAATCTACAGGATTTCGCAAAAGCTGCCTGTTCGGGAAGTAGTGGACCAACCCTTGTTTTTTTTGGCACTTGTAGCCCTCATTGTGGGTATGCAGTTATTCCTCACCGGGTTTTTGGCCGAATTGCTTGCCCTGAATTCCGACAAAAAAAACGACTACCTCATTTTGGAAAAAGTACAGTTTCCCGAAAAAAATAAGGTGTAAATGTTTTTTTCCCTCATCATTCCCGTATTCAATCGCCCCGAAGACATGCAGGAGGTTTTGGAAGGCCTTTCTGCCCAAACCTACAAAAACTTTGAAGTGCTGGTGGTTGAAAGCGGCTCCACCATTAAGTCAGATAAAGTGGTGGAAAGCTTTCAAAATCAGTTGCATGTCCAATATTTTTTTAAAGGCAACGATGGGCAGGGTTTTTCCAGAAATTATGGCATGGAACGCGCCAAAGGTGATTACCTCATCATCCTGGATTCTGACATCATCATTCCGCCCGATTATCTGGAGGAAGTTTTTCAATATTTATCAGCACATCCACTGGATGCCTTTGGCGGGCCAGACAAAGCCCATCATAGTTTTACGCCTGTGCAAAAAGCGGTGGATTATGCGCTTACATCCTATCTTACAACAGGAGGTACCCGTGGCAGAAAAAAGCAGGCGGGCAAGTATTTCCCCCGAAGTTTCAACATGGGCATTTCCAGGGAAGTGTACGAAAAAACCAATGGATTTAAGTTGCCCAATTGCGGGGAAGATATCGAACTAAGCATCCGTATTCAAAAGCAGGGCTTCAAAACCGGGTTGATTCCCAAAGCTTTTGTATACCACAAGCGAAAGCAAACTTTGGGTGGTTTTCTCAAACAAATGGTATGGTTTGGCCGTTCGCGCATTAATATTTTCCGCATCTATCCCGAAAGTTTAAAACCCATTCATTTGCTGCCACTTTTCTTTTGTTTGTACATGTTGTTTACGCTGTTGATGGCAATTCTCAATCCGCTGCTTTTTAAAGTTGCAGCAGGTTTACTGCTTCTCTATTTTGCCTGCATTTTGGCAGATGCTTCGTTTCGGCACCGCTCCTTAAAAATTGGTATCATGAGCGTCATCACTTCTTTTTCAGTATTTACCGGATATGCCTGGGGTATGGTCAAATATGCTTTTCATCGGCCGAAAGACTATACGAACAGTCCTTGACAGCAATCATAGGATAAATTTTTATACTTTTTAAGCGGGTTTTTCGTAAATTGAAATAAAAGAATTAAAAATGACTACTATTCAAATTGATGTACCTGATGACCTGTTAAAAGAAATGGGGCGCCAATCAATACAGATGCATTTGCAAAAAAGTATAGAATTAATGCGTTTGGAGGTGCTATCTGAAAAAATTGATAAGGCATACAAAGAAAATGATGTAGATGTGGACAAAGAATTAGAAGCTGCGAAAGACAGGGCTTGGAAAAAGTTTAAATCTCATTATAATGAAGTTCGTCGTTGATGCGAATGTCCTCTTTAGTGGCTTAATGAGTAGGAAAAGTATTTATGAAGACCTTTTTCAAAAATTCAATATTTTTTGCCCTGACTACACTTTGATAGAATTGTCAGAGTATAAAAAGGTTATCCTAAAGAAGATACCGAATCAAAGAAAAGAATTTGAAGAATTTGTTTATCTGGTGTTTTCAAACCTGACAATTATTCCCGACCTGTTGCTAACAGAAGAAGTAAAGAAAAAAGCATGGTCACTTTGCAAAGAAATAGACCTCAAAGATACGCCTTACGTAGCCCTTTCCATATTCCTTCAGGCTAAACTTGTTACCCGGGATAAACCACTCCACGACCATCTTAAAGCTAAAGGGTTTAAGAATATCATAATGTTTCATGAATTTGTAGAGGAATTCTTAAAATGACATTTTACATTCGTTAGGCGCTTCTTGTATGCCTAATTAGTTTTGTGCCCTAACACAATATTGATTATCCAATCACCCTAATTTTTTCCTGCATATCCGCAATTTTTGCTTCCCTGTCAAATGAATAAACCTGCTCGGTTTGGTTGAGGTATTCAAAAATAATCAGGGCTTTGGCGTATCGGCTTTTGGCAAAATCTTCTTCATCTTCCTGCAGGTAAATATCACCTTCGGCTTTTAGCAAATCGGCGAGGGCATTGAGGCGTTGGTTGTCAAAATTGTGTTGGTTTATCAGCGTATTTACGGGGTCATTTTCTAAAACAGTATCCAGTTCTTCTGCCTTTATTTTCAAAAAACGGTCGTAGGTTTTGTGAATGGCCTTACGGGCTTCGTCCGGTTTGTTGTCTTTGAGCAATTCGGCCACTTTTGCCAGTACTTTGCCAATTTGCTCGATGATTTGTAAAAGATAATCGCGTTTAAACATAAGATTATATTAACGTGAATTTTTTTAGCCCCCGACCTTATATTAGCCACAAGCTACAAGTAAACGCTTGAAGCTTGAAGCTTGTGGCTAATAGCCGCTTCGGCGGTCCGATTATAGCTAGAGTCATTCAAACATAGCATTTAACGTTGTAGAAATACCCACCCTGAACCCAAAATCCTGGTAATTGAAGTCCAGGAAACTGCCGACTACTTCAAGGCGAAACAGCCTGAAAATGTTGTCGAGGCTGTAGCCCAACTCAGCATAATGGGGAGAAGCATCCGTTTTTAGGTAATTGAAAAAGATGTTTTCTTTCAATCCCAGCAGCCTGACTTCCATGATTTGGGTGAACAAAAGTTTTCTGAATTGATAATAAAGATGCCCGCCTAAATAACTTTGTTGCGTACTGAAATTATAGTAATCCAACAGCCGGAAACTGCCGGTCGGATCGCTGGTCTGGATGAAAATACGATTGCCCATAAAATGTCGGAAATCAGGAAAATACATTTGTTGGTTGTTCAGGAAAGAGCCACCATACAAATTAAAATGCAGCTTGCCCCGTATGCCAATATCCAACTCATGCTGCACGCCCAATTCCAGCAGGTCATAATCTACATCGGATGAAAATACATTGGAAAAACCTTTTTTGTAAGTAAACCTAAAAGTAGGGGAGGATCCGGAAATGGCTCTTTTCCTATCATTTCGTACATAGTATTTCAAAAATGGGGCATAGGCAAGGGAAACATCCCACATAAATGCCTGATGCTGAGGAAAGCGTGTATCGGTTATTTCTATGTTATCCGGTGCATTGGGTGAGTATTTTCTGCTTTCACGATCATTCCAGGTTTTTTCTGTGGTATTTTCCAGCATGAGGCGGTCAGCCCATTCTGCGCTGGTTTGTAAAGTTAGCTTTTCAGTCAAAGGATGAGAAAAAGAAAGTTTTGCATAGTCCTTCTGGTAAATTTTCATATAATTCCTTTCACCAAGCAGGGTGAAAAATGTGTTGAACAGTGGCTGTATGGGCGTGTTTTCATTAAACTGGTTTACGTACCGCCCGCCTTCCATCTCAATTTTTCCATTGTTTGGTTTTTTGCCATACGCATAGCGGGCATTCATCATTCCCATAAACTTTTTACTGGAAAAGCCATATCGAAAAGTGGGGATAATGTTCAGTTTTTTCTCATCAGAAAAACGGTGTTCAAATTCCACGGGCAGGGCTAAATTCCAACCTTCTACCGTATTGAAGTTGATACGAGGAAAGCGCAAAGTAATATCATTTTTTTCATTCAGCTTGATGCTTTCCCCGGCCAGAATTTCTCCCAACACGCCCTTTGGTTTTTCTTCAGCTTCTTCTTCCTCTTTGGCAATGGTTATGCTATCCAGTTTCTGATAGCTAGTCGTTTCCATTTTATTCAGCGGAATGGGTCGGATGGTTTCCCAGTAGGTTGCGTCTTTTTTGTAGGCAGATGAATCAACCTGAATATTTCGGTTGGCAACTACTTCGGGGTTGGCTTCCTGTTTTTCCAACTCCTTTTCATATTTCCTCAGGGTTTTCCTGAGTTGCTTGCGGGTGATTTTCTGTTCCTGGGCAAATAGCGCGGAAGTGCTGTCCATTTTTTCAAGGTTTTCTTCTGCCTCCAAAGCTTGGGCAACTTCCGCTTCCAGTTTTTCATCCACAACTTCAACCTCCACCTCAAGGTCCGGGTTAATTTCAATGTTATAATCGCTCACGGAGGCCAGGTATTTAAACTCTAAATCAAAGCCGTAAATTTTGCCGGTTACATCAAACTGATGGGTAACAGGCATCCACACTTTTTCCTGAATGGGGGCGTACACCTGGTTTACCATAATCCTGAAGCCCTGCTTGTAGGTAGTTAATTTCAGGCTGTGGATGGCCCAAAGGTCGTTGATGATGTAAATGACGCCGGAGAAAACATTATCGCCACGTGAGCGAGGAATTACCTGTATTTTGTTGATTTCGTAATCCCGGTCAAAAAAACTGCCCAAAAACCGGAAGCGGTAATAGGCAAAAGCCCTGGGTGAGAGAGGCGAAATGGTGCCAGCCAGTTCGGGCTGGTAAAAACTGCCATTGATGTATTCATTGGGTTCTATGTCCTGATCGTTGCCGATGGTGCGCACCGAAATTACTTTTTCTGTGAGTTTGTTGGGTTGCTCAAAAGTAATTTCACTGACCGACTCTGTCAGAAAAACTGTGGAAGAATCAACCCCTTCTTTTTCCAGCAATTTGTCAAGTAAAAAAGGTGCATCTTTTACCCGTCCTGCGCCTTTGGTGTATACCCTGGCTGAGTATTTCTGCACCTGCAAAGTGTGAAACTTGCTTTTGGCTATTGCTTTTCTTATGATGGTATAGGCTGGGTCTTCTGCCCCCGGTCGCACTTTAATTTCCTGCAACACAATGGCCTGGTCTTCCAGGGTGATGTTGAAGGTGGTAAAGTCATTGCCTACGTTCACATTGCGTGTAAGCGGGGCATAACCCACATGCTGGAATACCAAATCGTATTGGCCCGGACTGAGTTTTAATTCAAAATACCCATCCTCGTTGGCGCTGGTGCCAGATTCCGTTTGTTTGATGTATATGCTGGCATAAGGAAGCGGTTGATCTTTGGCATCGCGGATATTGCCCCGGATGCCCTGGGCCGTTGCCATATTTGCAATTAATAAACTCAGGACAATCAGATAGTATTTCATAAATTGAGGCAACAGATGAAAGGTAAACGCATAAGGCTTGGTTTTTCTGATAACACTTGAGAATATGTTTAGTGTAAATTGAGTATATTAATAGCTGAAGAAAAATAATGTGCTTATTGTATCATATTACACGCTAAAATGGCAAGAGAAGTTGGCATTGACGCAGCCAAAGTTGATAATATTTCGTCATGGTGGAACAGCGAATTATATGATGAAAAAGAGAAAGCCACTTTGTGCTATTGTGATGCGCTGACGGAAGGTTCGCACCCCAACTTTCATCAATACCACACTGCGTTGGAAAAGTTTTACTCAGAAAAAGAAATTGCGGAAATTTCTGCTATTGTCATTAATATGAACGTATGGACTCGGCTCAAGCTGGCGCAAGGGCAGGTTCCTTTTATTGATAACTAAAATTTATTATATGCCTGAAAAAAAACGATCTATCACAGGCCTTGAACGCCAAAAACAAATATACCTCAGGGGCGTAGCCGGAAAAAAACCGTTGATTCCGGCAGATATGGTTACCCTGGCCAAACAGGCAAGCCGCAAAATGAAGGGGGAAGCCTTCGCTTACATGGCCGGTGGTGCAGGTACAGAAAATACGATTGTAGCAAACCAAAAGGCTTTTGAGCGTTGGCGTATTGTTCCCCGTGTGTTAACAGATGTGTCTGTACGGGATACTTCGATTACTTTGTTTGGAGATAAGTTGCCTTCTCCTTTTTTATTGGCGCCTATTGGGGTGCTGGACCTGGCTTGTAAGCAGGCCGATATTAAAACTGCAAAAGCTGCGGCCGCAACAGGCATTCCCATGATTTTTTCCAATCAGGCATCCGAATCTATGGAAACCTGTGCCGGAGTGATGGGGGAGTCGCCCCGTTGGTTTCAGTTGTATTGGAGCAAGTCAGACGAACTCGTGGCCAGTCTGGTTTCCCGGGCCGAAGCCTGTGGTTGTTCAGCCATTGTGGTTACGCTGGATACAACCTTACTGGGCTGGCGCATCCGTGACCTGGATTTGGCGTACTTGCCATTTTTACGGGGGAAAGGCATTGCGCAATACACCAGCGATCCGGTATTTCAACGCCTGCTGGACGAACCGGATCCCGAACCCCCTCCGGAAAGGAAAATCACTTTGTCTTCCATCAGTGCCATGATGCAGATGGTGCGCAATTATCCGGGAAGTTTTTGGCCTGGTTTGCGTTCAGGGAGGCCGGTGGCTGCTGTTCGTAAATTTATCAACATTTATTCACGCCCTTCGCTCACCTGGGAAAACTTAGCGTTCTTGCGTGAACATACCCGCCTTCCCATTTTACTCAAAGGTATTTTACACCCCGACGATGCCAAAAAAGCTATGGATTACGGTATCAACGGGTTGGTAGTTTCTAACCATGGTGGGCGACAGGTAGACGGCGCATTGGGCGCGTTGGACGCTTTGCCGGCTGTGGTAGAAGCTGTGCAGGAAAAAGTGCCTGTTTTGCTGGACAGTGGCGTGCGTTCCGGGGCTGATATTTTCAAAGCCCTGGCCCTGGGTGCTCAAGCTGTTTGTATTGGAAGGCCTTATGCTTATGCTTTGGCTTTGGCCGGACAAAAAGGTGTGGAAGAGCTTATTAGGAACTTCATGGCAGATTTTGATTTGACAATGGGGCTGGCGGGGAGTTCATCAACAACAGAAATCACTAAAGATACATTGAAACATGAATAAAAAAATGAATGGATTTTTTACCATATAAGAGGCTTGAGTAATGGAAAATGAGTCTCGAATTTTAATGTTTATTCACCATTGCGTAATTTTATTGTTTCCAAAGCATTTTTTACATTTTTCTTAAATTGATCGGAGTCTTTTAAAAATATTAATTCTGTGATTTTTTCTATGTCATTACTAGTAATGTTAAATCCAGAATCTACAATCCTAGTAATCATTTCATTGGCTATCGATTGATTTATATCAATATCAAAATAAATTTTTACATTTTTTTGATTAAATGGAACATTTTCATGATTATTAATTGCAATAAATTTTATCAATGATAATATTTTTAATGCATCCTGAATTTGCGATTTACTATAATCTTCTGAATAAAATTCATTGATGATTTTTTCCTTCATTTCTCCATGTAAAATTTCCTTCTCACTTTTAAAGAATGATTCTTTACTTATATATTCATGAATTTCAAATATTAAAGGAAAGTTAATACGAAGTTTTTGCTTTCTTAATTCTGATATGATTTTTGTGATTTTATTATCCTCTTTTATGTGGATTTCTGTATCAGATTTGTAATTTTTATTTATTTTAATCAGGTTCGATTCAATTTTATATTTATCCTGCAAACAAGTTTCAACAAAGTCTTTAAATTTTGTAAAACCAATATTTTCATGGTTAAAAGAGCTTTCTTGATCAAGAATTTGTGTATAAATGGCCGATAAATTTAATCCTTCATCAAAAGCTTCTGGTTCTTCTTTTTCAACCTTGAGTAATACTTTTTTCAGGATGTTATAACCAAACTTATCAATGACGTCTTGATTGTATACAATATGCTCATTAACTAAAGAAAGTAATACTTGAATACCCTTACTTCGTTTTTTAAAATCTGAAACAGTAATTAATATTATTTTTTTCCCTAATGCTCTTATCTTATGAAATAAGGGTGAAAAATCTGAATCTTGGGTGAAAATCGCAATATGGGTTATTTTATCATGTTTTAGTGCTATTTCAATACAATCCAGAGCCATTAATATATCGGCTCTGTTTTTACCACTATGCCCTAAGCCGGGTGTATGTATCATTTGAAAACCATTTTTAATTAGATCATATTGTAGATTGATGTCGGTGTCAATCAATGATCGAATATTCTTGGAATTATATATCCTTTCAATAAATACATGGTTGGTATTTAGCATTACGTTTCCATAACATTTACGAATATCTACGGTTCCCATTGTACTGCTTTCTATTTCAGAAATGAGAGGAGCTGACCATAATTGTGAAGATGAACAATGTTCTAACCCTATTTTTGATGCTTCAATTTGAATATTATCAAAATCAATAAACAATGCTGTTTTAGCCATCTCAATTGCATTTAAATGAAGAAAGGATGATAAAAATAGAGTGATCTTTCCAAATTTGGAATCAAATAAGAGGCTGAGATTTAATAAGTAAATACTTTTTATACTTAATCATTTAAAGATAAAAAAATAATAAAAAGAAAAATATTTGTTTACAATTTTTAATATGAAACTCAGACAAAGTTGAAGTCCTGAATTTTAACAAAGTTGTTCAATTATCAATTTTGTAAAGACAATTGCATTGTCTTTAACATTTTCTCACAAAAAAGTGCGAAATTAGAATAAATCCCTCTAAATATGAGGCACTTACTAATTCTTCTGCTCACGCTTTCAGTTTTGTTGCCAGGCAATGCACAACCCCTGCATTGCACCATTGCGCATGGTGGAGTCGTTCGTACAGACAGCACGAAGAAGGTCATCAGCCTGGTGTTTACGGGGCACGCGTTTGCCGATGGGTATCCGACGATCAACTTCGTACTGGATCATTACGGCATCAAAGCTTCTTTCTTTTTTACAGGTGATTTTTACCGAAATCCTGATTTTCAAAAAGTAATTCGAGGCTTGAAAAAAGACGGGCACTACCTGGGGGCACATTCTGACAAACAATTGCTGTATTGCAGTTGGGAAGACCGTGACCATTTATTGGTAAGCAAAGATTCTTTTCTGCTTGACCTGGAAAATAACTTCTTAGCCATGAAGAAGTATGGTATACGAAAGAAAGATGCCCCGTTTTTTATGCCACCCTTTGGCCAGTACAACAGTAAAATCAGTCGGTGGACGCAGGAATATGGCTTAACCCTTGTTAACTTTTCACCAGGCACGCATTCCAACGCCGACCATACCTATCCTGATATGGGTAAGCAATATCTGGATAGTGAAACGATTATGGAAAGTATACTGGCCTATGAAAGGGAAAACAGGCTCAATGGTTTCATCCTTTTGATGCACATGGGTACGGATCAGCGCCGAAAAGACAAGCTTTATCATCATTTGGATGAATTGCTCACCAAATTACAACTCCTGGGCTATTCCTTTCAACCTTTGTGGGAAAGCATGCCGGATAATTTATTTTTTGACAAGTAAGTTTAACAGTGGCAGCGGCAGTAAGCAGGCTTAGACTGCCTACTGCTATCGGTCCAGCCATTCCTTAAAATCCGATGACTTTTCAGTACTGATGATAATATCTTTCTTTACAGGAGGTTGAAGCGTTACCTTGATGCGGCTGTTGCTATAAGGAAACATATTTTCAATAGAAGAGTGTCTGATAACAAACTGCCGGTTTATTTTCATAAACTCCTTGGGGTCAAGTAAATCTATGAGCTGATCCAGGTAATAATCTACAGGAAATCGGCGGTTATCGTGGGTTACCAAAAACACAATCTTGGATTCGGTATAAAAATAGGCGACTTCTTCTACGGGAATAGAATGGATTTTTTGCCCTACTTTTACAAGGAAACGCTCTTTGTATCGCTTCTTTTGTTGGGTGATCAGGTTAACCAGGGCGGCATAATCTGCTGGTTTTTCGGGGGAACGCTGCTGCCTGAGCTTTTTGAATTTATCCAGACTGCGTGCTACATCTTCAGACTTAATGGGTTTGAGCAGATAAGCGATGCTGTTTAAATCAAAAGCTTGTATGGCAAATTCATTATACGCGGTGGTAAAAATAATCGGCACATCCAGGCTGATTTGGGTAAAAATTTCAAAACTTATCCCATCAGAAAGATAAATGTCCAAAAAGATGAGGTCTGGTGAGGAGTTTGAATTCAGCCATTTCACCGCATTTTTTACCGAATCTATGGCTTCAAGAACCGTAACAGCAGGGTCATATTTCTTGAGGATATGTGTCAGCTTTTCGGCAGCGATAGCTTCGTCTTCTATAATAAGTACCTGCATATGTGAAAAATATAAGCGGAAACCAGCAATTGCGCACTTTTTTTATTCTATTTGTTAGTGAGCGACAGTTGCTGGTAAATTTGGATTTTGGCAACCAGCACGCATGTGCCAGTAAACATAAACAAATTTCACATTGAATCCTGAAATATCAAAAGTGCAAACTGAAAAAATAGCTGAGGCTGTAAATAAAAGAATCAAAACCACAGCTACCTATCATGCCTGGATCATGATATTAGCTACGCTTGTATTCATGATATTTCGCTCAGCAGAAGCTTTTGTAAGTGCCGTTGCAACTTCTTTTCTTCTGTTTTTTTTGGTAAACCGTTCAGGATGGAGACATTTGGGCAGGGTAGGGGGATATGCCAATGCTTTTACGCTACTGAGGCTCGTGGTCTTGCTCGCCCTGTGTATCGCCCATCAATACATACACCCTTATCTGATTACAGCCATTGCCCTGCTGATTATCATTGGGGATGGCATAGATGGTTATTTGGCAAGAAACTTCAATGCGGCTTCTGCATTTGGTGAGTATTTTGATGCTGAAACTGATGCTTTTTTTGTACTGGCACTGGGTATCATCATGCTGGACCGTGGCATGGTAGGCGTATGGATATTATTGCCCGGGTTGATGCGTTATGGCTATATGATCGTACTTTCATTCACCAAAGCCCCAAAGCATGTAAAGGGAAGTTCCTTCCTCCGCCAACTGGTAGGGGTTTGGCTGATGTCAGCGTTTATGATAACTTTTATTACCAGGTCTGAAGTGTACATTCCTAACCTAATCATTGCCATTGCGATGGTTACTTCGTCTTTTATCGTAGACTTTTGGGCATTAATCAGGGCGAGGAAATGATGGATGAAAATGCTGCTGACCGGAAATTGACTGAAAAATGGGCTAAATGGCATGCATTGGCCATGATACTATCGTCTATACCTGTGTATGTTAGCCGTGAATTTTTCCCGCTATTATTAGGTGGAATAATATCCTTTATGATGCTTTGTGTTCTTAATAAGAAACAATGGTTGCAGTTCGGATATTGGGGCGGCCCTGCCAATGTAGTAACTTCTGTAAGATTGCTATTGGTATGGGGGATGCTTGCCGGGTGCACAGTTTTGTCACAAGAAGTACTGGCGGTATTGGGAATCACCGTATTACTAGCCGATGGTGTAGATGGTTATTTGGCGAGGCGCTTCCGTACTACTTCTTTTTTTGGCGGATATTACGATATGGAAACAGATGCTTATTATGTGCTTGTGTTGTGTACCATACTTTTTATGAATGGGCTGCTGGCAGGATGGATACTGTTCATAGGGCTATCCCGGTATGCTTTTGTTTTGATAAAGGCCTTAATTCCGCAAAAAAAATATATCCAAACACGTTCTTTTTTTGGGCAGTTCATCGCTGTCTTCCTGATGGCAAGCTTACCGGCTGGCCTTATTTTACCTGAAAAACTTTACTTCCCCCTGATTGCAGTGGCAGGAATGATGGTAGCATTCTCATTTATACGGGAATTAATATGGATTATTAAAGCCAATGGCAGCGCGTATGAGAATGCTTGAAAAAAAATGGTGGCAGCAGGTTTTCCGTGATAAAACCCTCATTTTTTGGTTTGGTATATTAATCCTCAACTTTCTGCTTTTTTTGCCTCATTACTTGATCGATGCCAATAACTCTACTTTTATTCCATTGCCCTATACAGAGGGGCGCTCATTTTGGCTGTTTGAGTTTTTGATTATCCGGCAAAACTTTGATGCCTTCCGGATGTGT
Organism: Cyclobacteriaceae bacterium; assembly: GCA_965230065.1. Taxonomy (GTDB): domain Bacteria; phylum Bacteroidota; class Bacteroidia; order Cytophagales; family Cyclobacteriaceae. The sequence goes on from OZ245942.1 coordinate 5,287,825, forward strand.
ACGGAGATTTTTGTGTTGGTCTCCCTCATGGTTTTTTTTAGGAAATATGCGGCTTTTTGGCGTATTCTGTTCATTTTAACATTGATACTCTATCCCATATTCCTGCTATATCAGTTGTATGAAGCTTTTTACTTTGAAGCATACAACGCAGAGCCTCTTTTTTATAGCGATTACCTTATTTTAGAAGAACTTATTCCCTTGTATTTTGAAGATGTTTTGCATTGGGAAGCTATCCTGTACATTGTTGTAGGCTTGATTGTCTTTTTGCTGGTAGTAGCATGCATCCTGTATGTGCTCAGCAGGCTTTTGCTGATGACCCGGTATGTGGTTTTCGGAAAAAACTCCTACATACTTTATGGTACTTTGTTTGTGTTTTTTTTGGTGACAGCCATCAAGTATAAATTTGATATCAGGCATGGAAAGCTGGGATTTCAGTGGATTACCGCTAAAGTAGTAGAGAATATCGGCTGCTCCCTGGAGTCGTACCGGTGGAACCAAAATTATGATCCCCGAACGGCTGTGGAAGCTTATCACTATGAAGATGTGCAACTGCGCCAAAAACCCAATGTATACCTCATCGCCATAGAATCTTACGGCAGTCTGATGATGAACGACCCGTATTTCCAGCCTAAATTTGACAGTGCTTTACAAATTTACCAGCAAAGGCTCACCCAAAAAGGCTGGCAGGCAGCTTCAGCCATGAGCAAAGCCCCGGTGAGTGGGGGGCGCTCCTGGCTCAGCTTTACTTCGGTAATGTGTGGCATTAAAATAGACAACCATGGGGCATTCAAGATGATGCTGAGTTCACATCCCGATTACCCCAATTTGATGCGTTTTTTCAAAAACCAGGGATATTACAATTATCGCCTGCACCCCGTGCCCAACATAGGTTCTGAAGTGCCTATGGACCTGTACAATCAGTTTTATGCTTTTGACCGGTGGATTTATTATGAAGATATTGAGTATGTAGGCGATTATTATCGTTGGCTGTTGATACCCGATCAGTATGTGTTCAATTATGCTTTGGAAGAAGTAGTGCAAATGGAAGGGAATGAACCTTTCTTCTTTTTCTTTATCAATATCAATTCACACTACCCCTGGAAGCTGGACAGGCAACCTTTATATGCCGACTGGAGGGTAATGAACAAACCCGGCATAGTGGGCACTTATGACCAAAATAAAATAAAAACGGATAATTGGGACCACTATTTTTTGTTCTATCGTTCTATTGAGTACCAACTGGATTACCTCACCGATTACATTGCCCGATTAGACGATGGCAACAGCCTGTTTATTCTGTTTGGCGACCATCAGCCACCTGTTTTTAAAACTGAAAGTTTCGATACTCCGGTACATATCATCAGCAAAGACACTGCACTCATACAGTCATTTATGCAGTATGGTTTACAGCCTGGTTTGCAAATTGATACAACAAAATCAAGGGAACTGCACCACGAAGGCATGTATTCCTTATTTGTGCGGGAATTGAAAAAAAATTACGGTACAGATACACTTGACCTGCCACCTTATTTTCCCGAGGGTATTACTACAGATTAAATGAGATGTTTAGGCTATGCACATTGAATAAAAAGCAACTTATTCAAAACTCCCCAAAATATCCTGGTGCTCAATGGTCAACTTCAGGTTGTTAGCCTCCCTTTTCTGTTTTATCCATTCTATTAATAAAAGTGAATCTTCAGAGGAAAGGGAAAGTTCACCAATGGAAGATTCCATGAAATCAAGAAGAAACCCCATCATTTTATCATCTTTATTCCGAATTTTCCATACACTTTCGCCCACTGCAATGGTGTAATTGTGCTTTTGCAAAGTTTCCTGCATTTGTTCCACACAATTTGGCCCCATGGCGATGCCTTCTTTTTGTGGCCGAAGCATGTGGGCATGATACAGGGCAATGATCTTTTCGTCGGTTGGGTGCGTGGGGGAAAAGTACATATTCCGGTAATTCAGTGTGGCAAGAAAAACCAGGTGATGAGTAGCGATTTTATGAATAAAAGCTTCAAATTGGTCTTTGGTGAGTAAATCATATACCGCATTGGCAACAACAGCATCTGTATCTGATAAACTGGCCAATTGGTCAATTTCCAGTAAAGAACCTTGTACCGTCTTTATATGGATGGTTTTGGTGGGCGTTTGTATGCGCAGCATCTCTTTTTGTACCAAACAGGCGTAACCCCTGGCATGGGCGAATTGCTGCAATGCTGACAAACTTTTTTTGCTGAAATCAGGGTTTTCTTCTATCAATGTCCATTGCTGGTTACCAGGTATTTTATCTATCCAATAACGGCAATTCGCACCACTGCCTGCACCTACATCAATAAGCTGAACAGCTTCTTTTTGAGAAATCGATTGTAAAAATTGTTGCTCTATCTGTTTGTTGCGGGCTTTTGTATCAAAAGAATATCTTGTTGCAAGCCAGTCAAAGTAGTATTCAGTAAAATCTGTCATAAAAATAATAATGTAGAGCGGCTCTCAGAGCCGCTGAATTATTGTGCAAATCTTATTACAAATGAGATATGCCTAAGCGACTTTCAAAGTCGCTTTACAAATTATTCAATCCCGCCAGAAAAATACTGGCGGCATCATCCCAGGAGTAACTTTCCAGGGTCTCGCTGTGCTGCCGGGTAGACGCCTGCAATTTGGCAAAAGCTTCCGGGTAATCCAGCAAGTACAAAAGATAGTCGGTGAGTGCACCAATGGATGAAAAAGTATATCCGTTTTTACCCTTCGCAATATGGTAAGGAATGAACCCTCCTTTTCTGGCCAAAATGGGCAGGCGAAAGGCTTTTGCTTCTTGCAATGCCATGCCATACGTTTCCATGGCAGAAGGGGAAATGGACAAATTGCTGGAATAATAATATTGATGCATCTCCTGGTGTGGTACAGGGCCTGTAAGCTTAACAATATGCTGTAAAGCCGGGTTTTGTGCCAGTTCCATGCAAGTGTTGGCATATTCCTCATCCATATCCGTACGGCCTACAATATTAATATGAAAATTTTCAGGAGATATTTTATCTGCTCTTTTTTTCAGGCTTTTCAGAAACTCCAAAATGCCTTTCATGGGAATAATATTGGAAACAATCAGTGCCTGAATGCCGTGGATGTTCTTTCGTTTTTCAAGGCTTTTTAAACACAAAGCAGGTGGTGCAACAATGATAGGAACATCAACAATCTCCCTTTTTAGCAGGTAATCTTTAGAAAACTTACTGGTTACCAGAAATGCCTCAAAATATTGCAAAATATCCTTTTCCTGATTTTCAAAAACTTCATCGGAGGTTTGCCCGGGCGGTGGAAACAAACTAGGTAGCAGGTGTAAAATAAAACCAGACTTTGCCTTTGAGGTGTTAACAGACAGGAGCGGTTGCATACGATCCTGCAACAGGCTGTCTACCCAATAAACCCCCTCCCGGTCGTCCTGAATAGCATCCTGGTATTCCTCAAAATAAATGCTATGTACGGGTTGGTACTGTTTTTCCAAAGCACCGATAAAGTACTGGTTATAAATATTACCACCAGAAATCTTCTCTTTGCCTTCAGGAAGCACAAAATATAAGGGGATGTTCGTTTTCATAATATTACCGTTTAAGTAGGCAGTTGGCAACGGCAGTAGGCAGTCTTTAATATTGCCTACTGCCACTAACCTCCCCTTCATAAGCAGCCCAGGCTACGTGCGACTCTCCCAGGGTAATTTTGAGTGTTCCCGAGAATTTTTCTTCAATAGCCCTGGCTACCTGTTCATGAATATATTTTGCCAGAAACTCGGTGGTTGTGAGCTTGCCTTTAAATTGGGGCAACTCGTCCAGGTTTTGGTATTTCAAAGGAGATAATGCCTGCTGAAGTGTTTTGGTGGCAATGTCAATGTCTATGACAATATTGTTTTCATCCAGTTTGGCCGTTGTAAAGGCAGCATCTACCACATACGTGGCGCCGTGCATGTTTTGGGCAGGCCCAAAGGCTTCACTTTTTAACGAATGGGCAATCATCATGTGGTCCCGGATGGTAACTGTATACATAAGGTGAGTTTTTTTGTTCAACAATCAAAATTAACAAACAGGCAATATTATCAAATTGTTAGATGGCTTTATGTCTGAGGTATATAATATTTTTATTTCGTTTTCTTCAGTGTTGCAGAAAATTTTTGTTTTATTTCTCAACATCCTCTATACTTGGCAGAATTTGTAAAATAAGTATATGAAAGTATTCAGTAAGAAAAAAGCTACTAAAGTATTATCCCTCATCACCGTCTTATTCGTAGCCCTGGGCACCTGGCAATGCAATTCGTCTGAAGAGGCACGCATTCATGTTGAAAAAGGAGACCATATTCTCCTGGTAGGTAATAACCTTTGCTCAAGAATGATGAACTTTGGGCATTTCGAAACCGAATTGCAACTCCGTTATCCCGACAGCCTGCTGTATATCCGCAATATGTGCGACGGAGGCAATACGCCTGGTTTCAGGCCACATTCAGGACGGGTTTCTCCCTGGGCGTTCCCCGGAGCTGAAAAATTTCAGGATGAGCTGGCCCACAAATCGGGCAGCAAGGGGCATTTTGAAACACCCGATGAGTGGCTCACCCGCCATGAGGCAGATATCATCATTGCCTTCTTCGGTTACAATGAGTCTTTTCAGGGTAAAGCCGGCCTGGAAAACTACAAGGCAGAGCTGGAAGCATTTATCCAACACACGCTGAGCCAGCAATACAACGGCAGTTCCGCACCACAATTGGTGATTGTATCTCCCATCGCTTTTGAAGACCTTTCTGATCAGCTTGACCTCCCTGATGGTACCCGGGAAAATGCAAACCTTATTCAGTACACAAAGGCCATGCAGGAAGTGGCTGCCCAAAACAATGTTTCCTTTGTGGATGTATTTGCCCCCACCAGGTCTTGGTTTGAAGGGGAAGATAATTTTACCATTGACGGCTTCCAGCTTACTGATGAAGGGTATGCCCGGTTCTCTGACCTGCTTGCGGACGAAATTTTTGGCAATGATGACGAAAACCAGGAACACAAGGCACTGGTACACGAAGCGGTGATGGAAAAAAACTGGATGTGGCACAACGATTATAAAATCCCCAACGGTGTGCATGTGTTTGGGCGCCGCTACAATCCTTTCGGACCCGATAATTATCCTGCTGAGTTGAAGAAAATCCGTGAAATGACAGCCATTCGGGATGAAGCCATCTGGAAAGCTGCAAAGGGTGAAACAATGGATGTGAAGGCAGCCGACCAAAATACTACCAAACTGCCCCCGGTAGAAACCAACTACAATCCTGAAAAGCATGGCACTACCGAATACCTGTACGGACAAGATGCCCTGGACCAAATACACGTGGCACCCGGTTATAAAATTGAGATGTTTGCCTCTGAAAAAGAATTTGATGACCTGGCCAACCCGGTACAGATTGCATTTGACAACAAAGGGCGGTTGTGGGTATCCACCATGCCCAGCTATCCGCATTACAAACCCGGTGATGACAAACCCAATGATAAAATCATCATTTTGGAAGATACGGATAATGATGGTAAAGCGGATAAACAAACCACTTTTGCTGATAGCCTGCACCTGCCGTTGGGTTTTACCATAGCGCCTGAAGGGGTGTACATTTCGCAGGGAACCAACATGATGTTGTATACCGACACGGATGGAGATGATCAGGCAGATACCCGACAAATCCTGTTGAGTGGTTTTGACGATCATGATACCCACCATGCCCATTCTGCTTACACCATGGACCCTTCCGGGGCTATTTACATGGGCGAAGGTGTATTTTTGCATACCAATGTAGAAACACCCTACGGGCCGGTAAGGGCAACCAATGGCGGCTTTTACCGCTACAATCCCCAACGGCACCATCTCGAGCGTACAGCCCAGCTTTCCATTCCCAATCCCTGGGGCATTGCCTTTGACGAATGGGGGCAAAACTTCTTTGCCGAAACTTCGGGCCCTGATGTGCGGTGGATGATGCCAGGTTCGGTAAACCCCCGGTATGGCGTGGCCACCCACAAATCGTACAACCTGATTGAAGATGCCCACCGGGTGCGGCCCACCTCGGGGCTGGAGTTTGTGTACAGCCGTCACTTTCCTGATGATGTACAGGGTGACCTGCTCATTAACAATAATATTGGCTTCCTGGGTACAAAGCAGCACAAAATGGTAGACGATGGCACCGGGTACAAAAGCGAACACCGGCAGGATTTGGTGTGGAGCGATGACAAAAACTTCCGTCCGGTAGATATGGAATTTGCCCCGGATGGTTCTTTGTACCTGGTCGACTGGCACAACATACTGATCGGGCACATGCAGCACAATGCGCGTGACCCCCTGCGCGACCATGTGCATGGCCGCATTTACCGCATTACCTATCCTGCGCGTCCCCTTGTGGAACCTGCAAAAGTTGAAGGTGCTTCGGTGGAAGAACTTTTAGAAAATCTGAAATTACCCGAATTCCGCACCCGTTCCCGCTCCCGTCGTGAACTCAGGGAGCATAATCCTTCTGACGTTCGATCCAGGATTTACAACTGGACCGACCGCCTGGACCAAAACGACCCCCGGTATGAACACCATCTGTTAGAAGCACTCTGGGTTACCTGGGGGCTGAATGATGTAGATGCTTCCTTGCTGCGGCAGCTGCTCAAGGCCGATGATTTCAGGGTAAGGGCCGGGGCAGTGCGGGTATTGCGGTACGCGGGCCATCAAATAGAAGATCAGCCCGAATTACTGATGCAGGCTGCCAGTGATGAACACGGACGTGTTCGCCTGGAAGCCATTGTCGCTGCCTCATGGCTGGATAAAGCCGAGGGTATCCCTATTGTGGAAGAAGCCGGCAAGCATCCCCTGGATGAGTGGATGGTGCATGCTTATGAAACTTCGCTGGCCCACCTCAACGGGCAGTCGGTGGTAGAGAAAAAAGACGAAGCCCTGAAAACCCAGCTGACCGGGGCCGACCGGGACTTGTTCATCAAAGGAAAAGAAATTTACAGCCGGGAAGGCTTTTGTGGCACCTGCCACCAGCCTGAGGGCGAAGGGTTGAGCGCTTCAGGTTTTCCTCCCTTAGCCGGAACCAAATGGGTGCTGGGTAGCGAGGAACGCCTTATCAAAATCACCTTGAAAGGACTGATGGGACCCATTGAAGTGCTTGGTAAAGAATATGGAGGACAAGTACCTATGACGCCATTCGGAGGCATGCTCAACGATGAGGAAGTGGCCGCGGTGCTCACCTATGTGCGCAATTCTTTTGGCAATAAAGCCACTGCCATCTCTCCAGAAAAAGTGAAAGAAGTACGGGCCACTGTTGAAGACAAAACCGGCTTTTATTCGCCCCGGGAATTGCTGAAAGAACATCCACATCAGTAGTTGTACGCTGAAACTGCAGTTTCGGTGTACATCACTTTGTGAAATCACCTTTTGCCCATTTTTCCTGCAGGGCCAGGTATTTTTCTTTCGGCTCGCAGGTGAGCCAGTTGATTTGGTGCTTTTTGCAAACCTTGATGTGAAAAACCAGGCCGAGGAGTGGTTGGCCCAATATGAAAATCAGGCTGTAGTACCCAAACCAGTAAGCCAGTGCAAAGGAGATGCTCATATAAAAAATAAACTTACCCGAAATTTTCCATCGTGGGCGTACAAACCTACCGGTATGAAAATACCCCGGCACCCAGAGGCACAATGCCAATAATGTTAGGAGAAGTAAAGTCATTTGGTTTAGTCATGTTCAGTTTTATGATTTATGCGGTCATTAATTGTTTTTGACCATTTTTCAATCAATTGCAGTTCTCCGTTTAATTGAATATTTGCTGCTGCATCAAAAAACGCCAAATTAACCATCGGCTTATTTTTTGCAACAGGCGTAAAGTTTAAATCAAGCCGTTCAATCAACGCCTGGTTGTTCTGATTCCTGTACTTCACCATCCTGCACTTTTGAATTCCGGCAAGGTCAATGACCATGTTATCCACTTTGTCTTTTGACATTTTGCTGAAGAATATATGGTTTTTTGCTTCATCCATTCCAATTACAAAGTCTCCACAAAAATCGTATTGGGTTATTTGGCTGTTATGCTGATTGGCAGTGTTGGTAAGAAATTTCAGTAGTTGTTTTTCTCGTTTTTTTCTGCTCCATATTATTATTATTAATGGAACGATGCAAAGGGCTATAACAATAGCTCCTACAATGGCACTTTCTAAATCCATTTTTAAGTTTTTTATAATTCATAAAATATTGAATGGGCAATGTGTGTTACAAAGCCGGGCAAATTCAAGTCAAATTGTTTGTGTTATTATGACTTCTTAAAAACGGATTACCAAAAATAATGGAAGGGGAAAATGATGTGGGTTTTCTGTTGTAGAATCAGAAAATTTATGGAAAGGCAGGTGTATTGCGAAAATTTAGTTTCAAGTAAATGATTTGTTAATGTGCTTAATACACTAAATTCATTAAACAGGTTTTTGAAACCCGGTGCAGTACAATTACTAAAATAATATACTGAGCTTGCTGATTGTGAAGTGTGGTAGGAAAGATGAACGGAAGCTGATGAAAAATACTGTTCCTGCCCTGTGGTTTGACAGTCTATATCAGACTGAATGGGTACACCCTCAACCACGCCTACTGCAAAGCAATAAATTGCAATAGTGATAATTACACCTATAGTTTTGAAACTATCTTTCACGGTGGCAAAGGTAGTGGAGCGATGAATTAAACAGTATAGATTTGAGAAAAAACTTATCAGTTTACCCGCGTTTTATCTTTATTAGTTATGCTGGCAGTTGTACCCATAACTTTAAAATAGTCCATAGGTCTTTTTTAAGTCATCAAATGTTGTTGCCATCTCCTGATCTGAGAGCGGGCGTCCGTAAATTAAGACCCTGGCTAATTCTCCATCAAATGATTCTCCGCCCTGGTGGTTAATGGCATTTCGTTCTGTGCCTATGGCCATGCGCGATGGTTCCCAGGTACTTACAGGGTATTTTCCGGTGGTAACGGGAGCAGCAGGATCATCCACGAATAATTCCAGGTCGACAATTGTGCCCGGGGCACCCGCGGCTTGTCTTCCTGATACAATGTACCATTGGTTTATGGGTAAGTAGGAGCCAAGCACTTCCGGAGTAGTATGTCCCCCACGGGAAAATTCCCCTTCTCCATTGCGGGAGCTCATCCAAACTTTACCATCAATATAAAATGACCCCCAAAACCCTGCAAATTGTCCTCCTTCGTTTAAAGCCCAAAAAGATAAACAGCACAATGCAATTGCAAATCACTGTTTTTTTCATTTACATACATTTTTTGGTTAGCATTTATGTGAATTTAGCACCACTTCACAACGAAAGGCAGTGCTGTTGAACATGCAATGCCCATCTTTTGGTTTCTTTGGAGGCCTCTATGAGGTTTAAGCATTTGTTTCCTTGGGGCTGTATAATATCCGGGGCTTATTTATTGTTGACAACGTCCATGTATGAGGAGTGTGCTCTTTCAGTATCAAAATCAAAACTATCCCAGTCATCATATAATATCATTCACTCTTTATTCATCTTTTCTTGCGCATCATAAGGTGAAGGTATCAATCCACGCTCGTCCCAATTTTCAATCGGAAAAAAGAGGCATGGCTAGTTCATTTTGTTAGCGACATACCTTATTTCATTTACCAAATCCGTTTTATATCGTAGAGTGAAAATTTGTCGTCACTTGAGATTAAAGGTAATTTCTCCACCATCGCCTGACTTATTATTAATCTATCAAAAGGATCACGATGATGAACGGGCAACTTGACATGTTCCAAAATGTGACTCATTTCTATCTCCATGATCTCAATGTTGTTGGAAAGTGTCTCCCGGACAAGGACTTCTAATTCAAAAGGAAGTGTCAATTTGCCGATGTTCACTTTAATAGCTGCTTCCCAAAAGCTGACCTTACTTACGCATAAACTGTTTTTTTGATCTTTAACGATTTGGGTAGCTGCCGTGGTAAGGTTATCTGATTCACCAAAAATCCAAAGCAAAATCTGTGTATCTATTAGGTATCTCATTACATGTATTCCTTAAAATCATCTAATGGATCGTTAAAATCTTCAGCCATTTGAATTTTGCCTTTGTATTTCCCTAGTTCTCTTTCACTCTTCTGATTTTTGTTTTGTTTGATGGTTTTTTGAAGTGCTGTAATAAGTTTTTGCTTTTCTGGCTGGGGCAATTGATTGGCTAAATTAAACAGTTGCTCAAATCCAATATTAAGTTTTAATTCCATTGTTCTGTCTATTTGATTGGTATTCTAAAGTTACAAAACGTAAGTCTGTTTTTTATGGTTGCCGCCGGTTTGTATATGGTGTAGTGGCTGACGTTAGGAAGCCATACACTATATATCTTGTGTGCGCCTTGAATGGTGAATATAGCTCATGAAGTTGAGTGTTCCAAGGGGTGAAAGTCCCTTACGCGCTGGGGTCGTGCCTGGAAGCGAAGCAAGTGGCAAGGTTGCTAACCGTGAGGTTAGGACTGAAGTAATCGGACCGCCGAGCGGCCAGACTGCGGTGTCTTTACTGACGAACAGAATCGGATCGAAGCGACCACATACAGAGGCTATTAGGTCGGATGAGGTAGCACATCATGCCGAAGTCCAGAACCTCGTAAGAGGATAATGCCAAAATAGTAGATGTAGCAGGAATAGACATAAGGGTATTTATCTTACCAAGGGATATCTCAAACTATACATGCTATAGTTTGGGAAGTCACGGGGCCGCCCGGCGGCAGAGGTCATAGTAGCTGGAGGAACTAGCAGGGAGTGCAAATACCATCCCTCCTGAAGCCTCACAAAACAGCGAAGGACTGAACGTTAAATTCGTCCCAAATGCCATCTGGAGGTTTACAGATTGAAAGTCTGTCAGCCCGGTGATGGCGGGACAGGAAGTTTTGGAATATCCCAGAAGTTTAACGAACCGCTCAGTACGAGGCCCGTATGCTGGGTGGTGTGAGAGGCGCACTGGCGGTCATTTGGCCGTCAGCCGTCTACTCGATTGTAAACAGTGCTTTCTCAATATATTTTTGCGCTTATTTTTTCCTCAAATTTTAAAATCCGACCATTCTCGTTTGTCCATTCATCATTGTCAATGGAATATGAGAATATTAATAGTTTCGGTTTGGTCAATGTTTCTACAACAATACAGAGTCTATAATTACCCTTGTCTTTATTGAGATGTTTGTATTCATTTGGTGTTAATTCGGTCGCAATGTCCTTTCCGGATAAGCCCTTAACTTCGAGTTTTAGTTGGATTCTGCCGTTCATTGCGTTTAAATCCCAGCCAACATTATCTTTTTCGACTGAATCAATTTCGTATCCAAGTTTTTTATAATGTTTAGTAACGATTTTGACCGCTTTGGTCTCAACCTCCATTCTTTTCAATGGGTCATTTTGTCGTGCTGAGCCTTTGGTTTTACTACTTGAAGTCGGGAAAACTCCTGTTCTTACATATTTCAATACTTTTTCGACATAATCAGCATTATTATCAGCGTACCATATATTCCGTTGTCCCATAGCACCTTTGCCTCTTGGAACTTGGACTGTTCTTTCGTCTCTCGACAATAATTTGGTATCAGACTGTTTTGCTGTAACAAAATATCCAAAATCGTGGTCGTTCCAATTTCTATTTGAACTTCGCTTTGGCTCTTGAACATTTCTGTAAACGGTTGCATTTTCATACCAACCGACGATATAGTTACCGCCAGAAAAAGGTTCTTTTGCAACCCAAATAATAGTTACTCCTTCTATTTTTTCATCCGAACTTTTTGCTCCAAGCCTGTTCAAATTTATTCGTCCTCCAACTTGGACATATCCATACATTTTGTTTTTTGACGGTTTGAAATTGAACATTTCGCCACCCCAACCATATTTCTCGATATGCTTTCCGCCACCTTGCATTTTATCATCGGAATTACCTTGATAACGGTCCATCCAAGCAGTATTAAAAAACAAAATTTTGTTCATTCACGGATTTTTTTAGCATTGTTTACAACGTCCAGCCTAGGCGGCGTGCGACTGTAGGAAGCATGATCGACTAGGCAGTGTTAGCGGCATTGTTTAAATCCTTCGCTTTTTGATATAAGTTTTTAAGATGATTATCAGACAAATCCAAAATTGGTTCGTACATAAAAGAATTCAGATGAATGTTTTCAGGCGTCATTAGATTTATTTGATCAAGAAGATTCGCGATCTCTGTTTCGGTCGGGAAATCTTGATTATATCTTTCGCAAAGCTTGAATGTCTGATTCTTAGTAATGGACTGACAGAATTGATTGTCATTAATCTTTGTTATCAAGTATTCTTCGCACTTCAATCTAATGGCAATTGCTAGTACGATTTTCTTTTCAAGATCAACATTTACGCTTACAGATGCTTGAATATTATCAGCTTCTTCATAAATTTTATCTATCACGATTTCGTTCGGCTCGTCAAAAACAACATTTGATTGATCCTTTAATATTGCTCTGTGATAATTTTGTAAATCTTGAAAAGTAATATTCCTAGAGTCAGACTTAATATGCAATAATGATGTAAGCCCTTGAAAGTTCGCTTGGTCACCTGTAAATTCCGCAATATTTCTTATAAAAGGAATTGAGGCTATCAACATTGAACGATCAGTTGTAAGGTTATTTTTCCAATGATTAAACGGGTTATTTTGATATTTTTCCTCAATTAATGCCACTTCCGTCGGACTCTTCCTACAATGCAATTTATTAGCTCTTCCCATATCTAAACGAGAAGATATAGTTCTAAAAAAATCAAAATTATGCGTAAATATTAACTGTCTAAAGAAGCTTTTTCCAGAAATATCCTTAAGGTACTCAATAATTGCGTACTTATTCTTATAATCAAAAGAATCTGCAATGTCATCAATAACGAAAAATGTTTCCGATGCACTAGATATTCTTGCTTCTATCTCGAAAATTGTATTGAGCAAATAAAGCGCTCTTCTCTCCCCGTTGCTTAAAACTTTCAGAAGGGTAGACTCATCAACTGGCCGATTCTCTTGTCCATCTGAGAAAACAAAAACTACGTTAGGACCTTCCTTTTTTAGAATTACATCTTCTTGATTCTGAACAATCAATTTAAATGGGACATTGAATCTAGAATTGAATATTGAAACAACATTTGCCCACCTTGTACTTTCAGCTCTTGCAGCAGCAACGATTTCGTCAATTCTTATTTTACCCGTTTCGTATGCTGTCATTAATTCATTGAATAACGATCTGTTCTCTTTAAGGTATGATATCCAAAGCTTTTGTTTAAATAATGGAACATTGGCCAACTCAGGAAGAATATCCATATTAGCTGTAAGATATGTTCTGAAGTCTCGTAATTCTTTATTTGCCTTTAACTTCTTATCTAGTGCTTCAAAAGCAGACTTCAATGTTTCATCTTCAATAATTTTACTTTTCTCTGTTTCGATAATATTCTTTAATTCATCTTCAGAATTGACTGAAATGTAACCATCTTCTATAAATAAATTCACAGTATGGTTTGCAGTAAAAAATCCGTTATCTGATAAATTTTTAGCAATAGTATCTGCATTATTGTGATTAAAGACACCTTTCTTAAAATAAACCGATTTCTCAACTAAAGATTCATACACTGCTGTATACTGTGACAAATCAGCGATAAACTGCTGATCCTCCAAAAGCACTTTAACCCTTGGAGTAAATACCGAATTATATTGGATGTGGTTCCAGTTCTCAGTAGTTTCACTATTAACTTCATCTCTAACCCTACGTAATGCTGTATAAACATCAGTTGGTATATTGATGATATCTTGCGAAATAAATGGGGCGACTTCCTTCCGAATTCCCGAAAGCTTCCTAATTGGTTGTAATAATTCCTCTAAAGATTTTTCTATTTCTTCCAAGATTTCCTCATATTCTTGCCGAAGATCATTATTGACTAACAGTGTTGAAACTTTTGCAGATTTAAAAGACTGATTGTATGGCTCAATCACAAATATTCTTTCTGACGGTATTTCATTGCCGTTTTCATCCTCTATCCTTCGAATCGTAGCCCTTTCTGGATAAATTTCATCTTTACTTGCTTCGCCTTTACTGTGATCCATCATTGCTTTTGCAAATGAAGTTTTCATTATCCCATTAGGAACATATATCGCAAATACAGGCTTAGAGGAGAAATCAAAAGTATGCGCGAATGACTTAATTCCATAGCAATTAGTCATTGTGATCGAGAGAAAATCCATCATTAAGTTTTTAAACTTTAGCCACGATAGAAGACATCATCTTATCTTCTGGATTATAGTTCTCTCTCCTCCCAGAAAAGGATTCATCTAGTAACCTGATATCTTCAATATCCTCGACAGTGTATAATTTCCAAGTATTATATCTTCCGCTTTTGCTATGTCCTTCAATGAAATATGCTCTCAATGTCAAGTTACCAGTATCTTTATGGTAACCAATTAGAAATGGTTCCACTGTTCGATTACCTTCTTTGTAAAAAAAAGAAATCACTCTTTTCATTTGAATTGCCCGAATGATTATATTTTCATTATTCATGGTTTTGATTATTTGCCGCTAATGAGTGTATAAAAGCATTACATCTATTTCAATTATAGCAAGTAGCGTCTATATCCCTATTTTGGAAAACACCCTATTCCTTACAGCATTACTGCCTGTGGTACATTAATATTCCATGCAGGATAATACTTACTACGTTTTGTGGGTTGAATATACGAAAAAAATGGGTTTTGAAAAGGTAAAAAAAGGCTGAATCAGTCCTACCCTTATCTACACCTCATTTTTCTGCCCATTCCGGCACTGTTGCACTGAACCAACCATAACCCATCAACCTGCCTTGCTGATTACCTTGAGGCATAGGTAATCAACGGTCGGTTCCGGGGTTTTTACATCAAATCAAAGGAAACCAACCGTCAGTATGCACAAATTACTTGTTCTCAGCCTCTGCGAACCGTCAGTATGCGCTAATTACTTCTTCTCAGCCTCTGCGAACCGTCCGCACGCACAAATTTCTTCTTCTCAGCCTCTGCGAACCGTCAGTATGCGCTAATTACTTCTTCTCAGCCTTTGCGAACCGTCCGCACGCACAAATTTCTTCTTCTCAGCCTCTGCGAACCGTCCGCATGCACAAATTACTACTTCTCAGCCTCTGCGAACCGTCCGCATGCACAAATTACTACTTCTCAGCCTCTGCGAACCGTCAGTATGCGCTTATTTCTTCTTCTCAGCCTCTGCGAACCGTCAGTATACGCTTATTACTACTTTTCAGCCTCTGCGAACCGTCAGTATGCGCTTATTACTTCTTCTCAGCCCTTGCGAACCGTCAGTATGCGCTTATTACTTCTTCTCAGCCCTTGCGAACCGTCAGTATGCGTGCATGGGCTGTTTTGGGTTTGTACAAAGCACCAAAGCCTGTCGGTATCGTTGCTTATATCCCTGCTAGTTGATGGTTTTCATCACTTTTTCCTGTTTTTTGGGTGTAGGATTACCGGCTTATTTCCGTATTTTGCTGCATGGCACCTGGCCCTCAAAAAATTTTGCGGAAGATCATCCATATTGATATGGACGCCTTTTTTGCTTCTATTGAGCAACGGGACAACCCGGCTCTCCAGGGCAAGCCCGTAGCGGTGGGGGGCAGCAGGGAAAGAGGGGTGGTGGCTGCGGCCAGTTATGAGGCCAGGGAGTTTGGGGTGAAGTCGGCCATGCCTTCTAAAACAGCTTTTGCCCATTGCCCGCACCTTATTTTTGTAAAGCCCCGCTTTTCGGTTTACAAAGAGGTGTCACAGCAAATTAGGGCGGTGTTTCGTGAGTTTACCGATTTGGTAGAGCCTTTGTCATTGGACGAAGCCTACCTGGATGTTACCCATAACAAACCGGGCATGTCTTCGGCCACACTCATCGCCCGCAACATCAAGGAAAGAATTAAGGAAAATACCCTGCTTTCTGCTTCTGCCGGGGTTTCTTACAACAAGTTTCTGGCAAAAACCGCCAGCGATATGGACAAACCTGACGGTCTGTATGTAATCACCCCGGAGCAGGGGCCTGAGTTTGTAAAAACCCTGCCCATTGAAAAGTTTTATGGTATTGGGAAGAAGACCACCGAAAAAATGCACCGCCTGGGCATTTATCATGGCAAAGACTTACTGTCATACGATGAAACAGCCCTTCGTCATCTTTTTGGCAAGGTGGGGTATTATTACAGCCAGATATGCCGGGGCATAGACGAGCGGGAGGTGCAGCCCAACCGCCAGCGGAAGTCATTGGGCAATGAGCGCACTTTTGATACCGATATCCATGGCAGTGAACAACAGCTTGATAAACTGATGCAAATTGCCGAACTGTTGGCAGACGACCTGGAAAGGGCACCTGTGAAAGCCCGTACCCTTACACTCAAACTCCGGTACGGTGATTTCCATACCATCACCCGCAGCAAAACCCTGCATAACCAGTTTTTTGACGCCCCCCTGATCTGGGAGGTGGCCCGGGAACTGTACCAGCAAATACCGGATGACGAAAGGGGCATCCGGTTGCTGGGGCTTAGCCTGTCCAACTTTTTGGAAAACCAGGGAGGGGTGCAGCTAACGCTGGAGTTTTGAATGATGTTGCATTGCACCCCATTTTTTATAAAGGGGATGCTGTCATTTTTTTTCAATAAAACTATCAGCAACATTAGGATCACCTTTGCCATCGTATTCAGCAGTACCTGGATAGGGAAAAACAGGACGGCTCATGACTACCTCATCATTCTCTGTTTTAGCAACAATTACCATTTCAGGTGCCTTGCCTTCTTCTACCCAAATTCGCACCAATTCAAGCCAATCAGCCTGTGAGGGGCCAGGACCACCCCCACAATGAAGTACCCCCGGAAGCATAAAAAGCCGGATGTAATCTTCTAATGTATCATCTTTGGCTTTGGCCTCTTCATAATGGTCAATGGTGGTAAAGGCCGAAAGGGCTGGATCATTCCAGCCATGATACATGATCATCTTGCCCCCTTGATCTTTGAATGCAGTATAATCTGTATTGGTAGCATTCAGGTAAGAAGCTGCATACTTTGTATCTTCTGATAGGCTGGAAAAATCATAGGTTGCATAATTCCAATCTGGGTCCTGGAAGACCAAATATTTGAAAGTTTCAGTACCAAAGGCAAATTGTAATGAAGGAAACCCCTGCGCCATAGCTCCCTCATGGGGGCCAACAATCCAGGGTAACCATCCGCCCTGTTCGTTTTCACCTCCCGGCGGAAAGCCAGGATAAACATCTTCTTCCTGAATAGTCACCCCTTCATAAATGGTTTGAATGGCATCTATTTGTACATCAGTAAAGCAATCTATTCCACTTGATTCATCCGAACACCTGGGAAGTTGGTCAATGTCAAATGCACATTTTCTCGGGTCGTTCAGAATTTGATCTGTGATGCCATCGATGGCATCGCACTGTGTTAATATGGCAGCCTGCAGCATGGCCAGGTGTTTTTCAGAAATGGTTGCTTCCGCTAAGTTAGTTGGGTCGGGGTACAAAGCCCGGATATTTTGCACAAATTCAGCACCGGTTGCCGGCCAATCAATAATCGGGGCAGCGGCTACGATACCATCAAAATCTTCGGGATACCGCTGGGCTTCAATCAGGGCTTGTCCGCCCCCCCTCGAGCAGCCGATAAAGTAATTATATGTTGGGTCAGCACAATAATAGTGGGAGACCATGGCCTTGGCGACTTCCGCTGTACGGTGTACAGCCAAATGCCCAAAGTTTACTTGTCGCTCCATATGGTATAAGGCCCAGTCGGCTTTGAGCCCGGAACTTTCGTGCCCTGTATTGGTGCCCACTGTGGCATATCCATCATGTACGCGTGATCGGGCAGTATTTTGAATAGCGCCTACAAAGCCACCACCGCCCCCCATTACAAAACGGGTGTTCCATGCTTGCGGAAGCAGCAATTCAAATTTGATTTCTTTACTGATGGTACCCAAAATTTTGCAATAGGTAGTATTTTCTTCCACCAATTCGGCTTCATGAAGTGTAACATCCGGCAATTTAAGGTCTTTAAGTGCTTCACAGGAAAGGCAAGGGGGAGTATTAGCAACGGGTTGGGCGGTGGAGATAGTAATTATACAAAATGTGCATATTAACGTTGTGGATAATGCTAGTCGCTTTTTCATGTTCAAGTTGTTAACTATTGCTGAATGGCAGGAAAGAAGGTGATTGCTTTGTTACCATTGGCCAACATATTATCAGGAGGTTCTTCAAATTAATATACGAGCTTGTTTTTTCCAAGTAATTTGAAAGATAGGATGATGATAAGGACTATTCTGGTATGAAAATGAACCTAAGCACGATGAACAAAAAATAGTATTTGGAAGTTTCTGTTTAATCCAATGATATTCAAAAAAATTAATAAAAACTGTAGGCAAAGTTGAGGAGAATAATATTTATATATTTTAACTTATCTTCGCTAAGAATTAAGAGCATGTTTAAGTTTTTAATAATCTCTGATTTTCAGCGCGTTGGCTTGAAAGTTTAGCGGGCGTGCGTAGGCATTGTGTGGGGAAGCATTAAACTTTCTTGACTTTTTTGGTTACTTATTGTGTCAAGACAAAAAGTAACGGGCAAAAAGAAAGCGAAATGAAATAAAATTTCATATTATCACTGAAACTCAATAATAAATTTTTAAACATTCTCTAACTTTCACTTCCCCTTTACCGAATACTATGAGAAATGGTAACTATTCTTGAGAGAAATAATGTCAATGTAATAGGCAACGGAGATCAATATATGCTACTAGCGCATGGCTTTGGGTGTGATCAGAACACCTGGAGGTTCATGACTGATGCTTTAAAAAATGACTATAAACTTCTCCTTTTTGATTATGTAGGCGCAGGTAATTCTGATCTTTCAGCCTATGATGAAGAAAGGTATAGCAGTTTACACGGATATGCACAGGATGTACTGGAAATTTGTGAGGTGCTTGATATCAGGCAGTCAGTTTTTGTAGGTCATTCTGTTAGTAGTATGATAGGCATGCTCGCTGCTATTGCAAAACCGGAATACTTTGAGCGGCTCATCTTTGTGGGGCCTTCTCCTTGCTACCTGAATGATAGTAACTATAAAGGAGGTTTTGATCGGAGTGATTTGGAGGAGCTTTTTGATACCATGGACAGTAATTATTTAGGGTGGTCCAATGCCATGGCCCCTGCCATTATGGGTAATGCAGACAGGCCTGAACTGGGTGAAGATTTGGCAAATAGTTTTTGTGCAACCGACCCTGAAATTGCAAAACAATTTGCCAGGGTAACGTTTTTATCAGACAATCGTCAGGACTTGAAACGGCTGAAAGTACCAGGCCTTATCTTACAGTGCTCTGAAGATATCATTGCTCCGGTAGAAGTGGGCAATTATTTGAAGGAGCAGCTTACAGACAGTAAATTAGTTCATCTGAATGCCACAGGGCATTGTCCTCATCTCAGTGCCCCTGAAGAAACAATCCGTGCCATTAAAGCTTACTTATATCCTTAGTTTTTACTAAGGGAAAAGAGACATCACATGATCAGTAAAGTAGATGAGAACTTTTTACAATCACTTATTGATACAGAAGCATTGTATCAAAATGCACCCTGTGGGTATGTTTCATTCCTTCCCGATGGTACCATTGTAAAAATCAATGCTACATTGCTCAAATGGATGGGTTATCCTGAACATGAGATACTTTTCAAGCAGAAATTTCCTTCGTTGTTACCAAAAGGCGTGGGTATTTATTACGAAATGTATTATTTGCCCCTCATTAAAATGAAAGGAGAGGTTAATGAGATCAATTTTGATTTCATCAGAAAGGATGATTCTACATTTCCTGCTTTGATTAACTCTAAAGCAATAAAAGATGAAGCCGGTAATATTCGGGCCATCAACGCTACTGTTTTTGAAATAACCGACCGGAAAAAATATGAACTGGAACTTCTTAATGCCAAGAAACAGGCTGATCTCGAGAAGAAGCAATTTCAATTTTTAGCTGATCTTATTCCCGATATTATATGGACGGCAACCCCCAAAGGACATATCAGTTATATCAATCGCAGGTTTTTTGAATATACCGGATTAGGAAGGAATCAGTTTTCGCAGTTTTCAGTGTTCAAGGTTATTCATCCTGAAGATAAAAGAAAGTATTATCACCCTTGGATACATGCTTTGGAAGCAAGCAAACCTTTTGAAGCTGAGTTAAGGATAAAAAATGCTACCGGTGTGTATGAATGGTACCTCATTCGGTCGGTTCCGTTTAAAGGCTCACAAGAGGAAGTAGCCTCTAAGTGGTTTGGTTCATGTACGAATATCAATGAGCAAGTGGAAGCCAAGCATAAAAAAGACCTGTTCATCAGCATGGCGAGTCATGAATTAAAAACCCCACTTACCGGCATAAAAGCATATGTACAGCTGCTACTGGAAAATTTTAATAGCTATGAGCGTTCACAAATAGAAAAATATCTGGGAAAGATTAATTTGTTTACGGGCAGATTGCATAACCTGATCTCAGAACTTCTTGATGTTTCACTCATTCAGGCAGGAAAGATACAATATGGTATGAAGGCTTTTGATTTTGCAGAAATGGCGAAGGAAAGTATTGAAAATGCTCAAAACCTCTCTACCCAACATAAAATCATCAGCCAGCTCAATGTTAAAGAAAGAGTTTATGGTGATGAGGAACGAATTGCACAGGTAGTGGATAATTTGTTGACTAATGCCATTAAATATTCTCCAAAAGCAGATAAGGTTTTGGTAAAAGCCACACAAGACAAACAGGCCATAAAGTTTTCAGTTACAGACTATGGCATTGGTATTCCTGATAACCAGCTCACTAAGATATTTGATAGATATGCCCGTGTAAATAATGATTCAAAAGTATCAGGGCTTGGTTTAGGGCTTTACATTTCATCTGAAATTATCAAAAGACATCAGGGAAAAATATGGGCAGAAAGCGAATTAGGCAAAGGCTCAACTTTTTCTTTTACTTTACCTATTCAATAAAGAACCCCCATTTTGAACAATGAGTAAAAAAGTGCTTATATGCGATGATGATATTGATATTATTGAAATAATCTCAATACTTTTAGGAGGTAAGGGATATCAGGTGTTTTCTGTGAATAACAGTGAAGATGTGAAATCAGAAGTATCAAAGGTAAAGCCAGATGTTATACTCATGGATCTCTGGCTTCCTGAGGTGGGTGGGGAGCAAGCGACCAAACTCTTAAAGTCGGATAAAGAAACAGCAGAGATTCCCGTGATTATTCTTTCTGCATCTATCAATATTCAAGCCATCGCTCAGGGGATTGGTGCTGATGGTTATTTATCAAAACCCTTCGAAACGAAAGACCTGATCGCATTGATAGAGCAATCGTAGTACCATTCCAAAGGTACTACGATTACATTTTCTATTATAAAGAAATACCATCCAGCGTACTCATCAGTTTCTCAACCACTTCAGCAGGGTAGTTTTCTACTTTGTAACTATAAATATCTTCTACCGTAACTTCCTCATTCTGGTAAAAGTTTTTGTTGGCTTTCTCATACACATCCAGCACAGAGCCTTCAAAACTCACTCCGGCAAATACGCCACGGCTGCGGGAATAGGAAAGTATCTCAGCTTCGAATTTGATGTTTGTGCTTGCAGAAGCCGTTCGTCCTACGGGACCTGCCGCTACGGAAGCATCAGCGCCTAAAGTGAAATCACTGTTTTGCAGTTCAAACAATGATTTTTTGCGTTTGAAGATCAGGATTACGTCGGTGGCTTTCACGCCTACCTGAAAACCTACACTGCCTCCCGAAATATTTACAAATGCCGGAAGGCTCCAACTGCCGTCGTCTTCCCGCACCATAGAAATACCTTTGCCATGATTACCGGCCACAACAAAACCTGCTTTAATCACATTCGGGATAATCACAATACCTTCGGCCTGCTTGAGGAGTGAAGGGGGAATCTGCTGTTCGGAAATCTCATTAATCTCTTTTAGCACCGTGATGGCATCTTCAATTTTTTCTGTTTCGTCATCTTGCAGCCTGGTTGGGGGGGGTGTAACAAATCCGGTATTGATAAGCAGGATAGCGATGATGAATAAGGGTATTATTTTCATGTTGATAGTTTTTCGTTTTCAATTTGTATGGTTTCTGCCATTTCTTTACGTAGCTATGCGTAATGAGGGTACAAATCCCGGTGAAAATTTACCGAAAGCCATAAATCAGGTGCTGAATCTTAAATAAAATCACAAAGTCTTCTTGCGATTTCTTGAAATTATCCGGAATTACTATATTGAGCCGACACCGGTTGCAATAAAATAATAACTTTTTCAGTACATTACGAAACAACCCTGACCCTTAGCCCATGAAATTAGCCGCCATAGATATCGGAACCAATTCTATCCACATGGTAATTGTGGATGCCAGCCGGAAACATGGATTTACCATCATTGATCGGGAAAAGGAAATGGTGAAACTGGGATTGGGTGTATTCGCTACAAAAAGGTTGAATGACCAGGCTTTTGAAAAAGGCATAGAAACCATCCGACGATATGTTCAACTGGCCGACCAGCACGGGGTAGACGAAATCATAACTGCTGCTACCTCTGCTACCCGGGAGGCTCAAAATGGGGGGGATTTTCTGGGCGAAGTTGTTCAGCAAACCGGCATTGCCCCCGAAGTGATTTCCGGCGGAAAAGAAGCGCGGTTGATTTTTTTGGCCGTTCGCAATGCCATAGCCCTGCAGGGTGAAAACACCATGGTGATTGACATTGGTGGTGGGAGCACTGAAATAGTTGTGGGCAACGCACATGAAATATTGTTTGCAAAAAGTTTAAAACTGGGCGTGTTGCGCTTGCTGGATATGTTTGAAGGCAGCGGCCCCATCAGTCCGGAAGCAAGGGGC
Organism: Cyclobacteriaceae bacterium; assembly: GCA_965230065.1. Taxonomy (GTDB): domain Bacteria; phylum Bacteroidota; class Bacteroidia; order Cytophagales; family Cyclobacteriaceae. Next base: position 5,310,737 of record OZ245942.1, read on the forward strand.
GTTTTGGAAGCCCACATACGGTTTGTGACCCAGTCTGTTATTGAAGAAGCAACAAAAGTTGGCTTTAGCAGGGTAATCGGAACTTCCGGCACCATCCGAACCCTGGGTGAAGCAGCACATTTGGCAGCGGGAGGCAAGCCCTTTCGTACCATCAATGCCGAAGTAGTAAAACTTGATGATTTACAGCAATTATGCACACAATTGATAGAATTGCCTCCCGAAAAGAGGGCAGCCATCAGTGGCATTGGTGAGAACCGCATGGATGCTATTCACCTGGGTAGTGTATTACTAACGCAATTATTGCAAATGGCAGGTGTAACCGAACTTACACTTTGCGAAGCCTCATTGCGCGAAGGATTGATTCTGGATTATCTGGAACGTCATGCCAAAAGCATTGACACCTTTCCCGAATTTAAAGACCTCAGGCACCGCTCTGCCGCCCAACTCGCCCATCAGTTTGAAGTAGACTGGGAGCAAACATCACATGTATCACTCCTGGCTTTGCAAATTTTTGATCAGACACGGGAGTTGCATGGGTGTAATGACTTTCAACGGGATATCCTGGAATATGCAGCCTTGTTATTCAGTGTAGGTCAATACATTCATTTTAGTAGTTATCACAAACATTCCCGTTACATTATTGACAAAACAGGTTTGCGGGGGTTTAATGATGAGGAAGTTTTGCTGATTGGACAGGTAGTGCGCTACCACCGAAAATCACCACCGAAAAAGAAGCATAAGAGATTTAAAAAACTTGCTAAAGAACAACGAAAATGGGTAGAAGTGCTCTCAGGCATACTCAGAATAGCCGTGGCTTTGGACCGCACAAAAAATCAGGTGGTGAAAGAAATTCACTGTGAATTATCAAAAAAGCAGCTTACATTAAAAATCAGGGGAAATTCTACAAGCATGGAGCTTGAGTACTGGACTGCCATGCGGCAACGCTATCCTTTGGCTGACGCAGTAAACCGGAAAATATTGCTTGTATTACAAGAAAATTAAGCTGTTTTTATCAGTATTTTTTCAGATAAGTATTTTATTAGGGTATAAATACTTGTTTATAATACCTTGGTAAGCTGATAAAATCTGCCTTTAAACCTTACAACAGTAGCTTCACATCCTATTCCATCAAAATATACAGGGTGCCCCTATCTAATTTCGCTTGAAATATCTAACAAATTTTATTATTTATGAAAGCGTTATTTTTTCGTGTAGCTACCATGAGCTTAACTATCGGCCTGTTGCTTTGCTTAAAAGTGCAAGTGTTGGCGCAGGATCAACCTCAGGATGAAGATTTGTATGATCTCTCACTTGAAGAGTTGATGAATATTCCGATTGAATCAGCCTCTAAAAAGACAGAAAATCTTTTTGACGCCCCTGTGTCAAGTTACTCTATTACCAAAGATGAAATTGTAAACTCAGGGGTTACTTCAATTCCTGAAGCCTTGCGTTTGTGTCCTGGTATTGTGGTAAGGGAAACCTCTAATGGTAATTATGATATACATATTCGTGGTTTTGAAAATTTAGGAAAATATTCTTCTACCAATAACCAGATCAATCTTATCTCACTGGTAATGATAGATAACCGTCCGATTTTTAACTACAATCAGGGTGGGGTTTTCTGGGATGCTTTACCCATTGACCTGGTAGATGTTGAAAGGATTGAAGTGGTGAGAGGGCCTACCGCCCCATTATTTGGGCCTAATGCAGTATCGGGTGTAATCAACATCATTACCCGCAAGCCCAATACTGAGGGATTTGCTGCTTCTGCCAATGTTGTAGGTGGGTTGCCCAATACGCTCATAGGAAACCTGGCGGTTTCTCAAAAGTTTAACGATAAATTTGACGTTACGCTAAGCGCCAATTACCAAAACAGGGAAAGAAGTGATGATGAGTTTTATATGTATGGGAGCGATCAGTTTATTGAAGATGTGAGCACCTTGCCAAATGCTGATGAAGCATTTCCCGATCCTGAACTCTCATTGGAAAAACTGGGGGTAAACGCATTTGTTAATTATTCATTTAATACGGATGCCCAGGTTTCACTGAGTACCGGATACCAGCAGGCGGAGTCTAACAAACTGTACTTCAATGATGATGTGTCTTCTACTTCATACAGTGAAAATAACAGTACTTATATCAATTTGGCTGGAAGCTTTTATGGGGTTGGGGTAAAATTATCGCGTAATACAGGGTACGATAATTTAAAGCTGGGTACACAAGGTATTGTTCCAGAATACGATTTTTATAATACCGATATTGTAGTTGATTACAACTGGAATGTTAATAAAAAACTTAGCTTCAGGCCGGGTATCAATTACCAACGTGCCACATATGATGATGCTGAGTATGTAGAAAACGCACCATTTGGAGGTTTTCTCAATGGTTCAGAAACCATTAGTTCAATAGCAGCCTTCCTGAAAGGGGATTATTATATCCTTGACAACTGGAGACTGATGGCTGCGGTGCGAGCCGATAAATTTCAGACGCCTGACGAACTGTATGTTTCTTATGAGTTTGCTTCAACGTACAAGCTTAATGACAAATACTTGTTCAGGGCGGTTCATGCACGTTCAAACAGTGGGGCCTTTATCGCCAATACTTTCCTGGACGTTCAATTGAATACCTCAGGCAATCAGCTTAATGTGATTGGTAACCAAAATCTGGACCTCATCCGTAATACAATGTCAGAAATTGGGTTCAGGGCACAGTTTACCAATAAATTTCAGCTAGACCTGGCAGTATTTACCCAGAAACTTGAAAACCTAAGTGAAGTTATTACGGTGGATGCTGAACCTCAGCCGGATAACAGCCTTATTATTACCCAGCAATTTGTAAACCTGCCGCTGAAAGGTGTGCAAAATGGTGTTACCATTTCTGCGAACTATGTGCCTACCAGCAAGCTACAGTTGAAGCCTTTTGTTACTATTCAGAAAACAAAAGTTCAGGATTTCCCGGTAGACGCACAGGTAAGCCTGACCAATGTAATAGATGAAGCTGACCATGAAAGTACGCCAAGCGTATATGGTGGTGCCTTTGTCAACTACCTGGCCAACCGAAAGCTGAACCTGAATTTGAGCGCTTACTATTTGGGCGGGCATACGTTGTATCATGATAAAGATGATGAGCGTCCTTCTACCGTAGGTGAAATTGACGGGAAGTTACTCCTTAATAGCAAAATCACCTTTCATGCGATTGACAAGCTGAACCTTTATGTGAATGTGCGCAATATTTTAGGCAGTGACAGCCGTGAGCATTACGGCACTGACCGCATCGGCAGAAGTTATTACCTTGGGGTAAGTTATAATTTCTAGTTTTAAGTAGGCAGTTGGCAGTCTTTTTCTACTGCCAACTGCCACTGCTTATTGCCTACTTATTTCTCATCGTATTTTTATACACATTGACTACCGTGTAGTAGATACCCGCCGTAATCATAATCAATAGAATTAAACCAGGTGTGCTTCCCAAGGGTGATTCTTCAAATATCCTCCATTTATCCAAATCGCTCACTACTATTCCGATGGCAATCATGATGCCCATGAGCGCCTCCCCGGTAATCAACCCGGAAGCTAACAAAACACCTGACTTTTCGCCCAATGATTTTGCCTGCTCATGTTGTTCTCCTGAATTTTGTGCATTTTTCTTTTTCATATACCGTGATACCAGCCAGGCAATGATGCCTCCTACAAAAATGGAGGAATCCAGTTCAAAAGGCAAGTAAATACCCACTGCCACTGCCAATACCGGCATACGAAAATCAGAGTTTATTTTTTTCAGGTATACATCAATGATGATGACCACAACGGCTATGGCTGCCCCAATACTCACCATGCCCCAGGGCAAACCCCCTTCAAAAATGCCTGATGCAACACTTTGCATTAAAGTGGCCTGCGGAGCTGCCAGGGCATTGGGGGTTTCCGGCGTAGGCGCACCCATGCCATATCCTTGTAATAAATAGTTCAGCACAGGCGCAATGGCAAAAGCCCCGGCGGCTACACCCACAATTTGCATTACCTGTTGCTTCCAGGGAGTTGCCCCTAAAATATAGCCTGCCTTTAAGTCTTGCATATTATCCCCGGCGATTGCGGCTGCACAACAAACCACCGCACCTACCAGAATAGCCCCGGCTGCTCCCCGAAGTGGCTCGCTGGTGCCCATCAATGCGGCCAGCATTAATGCAGCTGACAAAATGGTAGCAATGGTAACACCCGAAATGGGGTTATTAGAACTTCCTACCAGTCCGGCCATATACCCGGCCACCGCAGCGAAAAGAAATCCTGCAATGACCATGACAATTGACATGAAAACGGTGATGCCCACCTGCTCAATTTGGGCCAGATAGATGATGAATACCGGAACCACCATTACACCAATACCGATGATTACCCAGGACATGGGTGTGTCCATTTCAGTACGGATTTGGTCTTTAAACTTTGTGGTACCTTGTTTAAAAGCTTCAATGCCCGACTTGAGGGCAGTGCCCAAAGATTTGCGCAAGCCTACCAAGGCCCACAAACCGCCCACAATCATGGCTCCCACACCCAGGTAACGGATTTGAGTGGTCCAGATGACGCTGCCCATCGTTGCCGGATCAGTTACGCCTTCGGGCGGGCCATACATGGCAATGTAAATTGGAATGGCAAAGTACCAACTGATGACCCCGCCTAAAAACACCAGGAAAGCAATGTTTAAGCCGACGATATAGCCAACAGCTACAAGGGCAGGGGAGAGGTTCAGTCCAAAATACAGGTAGAATTTATTGTTCAGTAAAGTAGCTTTTTCAAAGAGATTGTGCCACAAGTTTAGGGCGGTATCCGATAGTTTGAACAGTCCGCCAATTAACCCGCCATAAATGAGGTATTTAACGGATTTTCCACCTTCTTCCCCGGTTTTTAGCACTTCGGAGGTAGCCACCCCTTCCGGAAACTTCAGCTTTTCCTGTACAATCAATGCTTTGCGGAGGGGAACGGTGAACATTACGCCCAATACACCGCCTGTGATGGCTATCAGGCTGGTTTCCCAGAAGTTAAACTCCTGCCAGTAGCCCATCAAAACCAGGGCCGGAATGGTGAAAATAACCCCGGCGGCCAATGATTCCCCGGCAGAGGCGGCAGTTTGCACCAGGTTGTTTTCCAGGATATTGGAATTACGAAAGAGCTTTAAAACAGCCATGGAAATAACCGCAGCAGGAATAGAAGCAGAAACGGTCATCCCTGCAAAAAGCCCAAAATAAGCGTTGGCTGCGCCTAAAATGATAGAGAGTGCTGCTCCCAGAAGTACCGCTTTTATGGTAAGTTCCGGCAAACGGGTATCAGCGCTGATATAGGGTTTTTCTGAAGGCTCGTCTGTTTTTTCCAATACGGGTTTTTCTTCTATCATGGTAGTTCAGGTTAGGTTTGTTGCAAACTTTTATTCAATGAATAAGTCGTATGTTTAATTGTCAGCATCCAGTTTTTCTTTCACTTTCTCCACAATATTTTTTCCAGACTGTTTCTCTTTTTCCTCTACATCTTTGGGTGGCGGGTTACCCAATAAAAACCCATAAGGTTGCAAAGCTTCCGTATTGCTAAAAAACACCTTTAAGATAGCCGTGCCGGGCACAGAGAGGATCATGCCTACGGGCCCCCACATCATGCCGCCAACAAACAAGGCTACAATAATAGCAAATGGATTGACGCTGATGCGGTTTCCGATGATGTTGGGTGTAATAAAGTTCCCTTCCAGAAACTGGATAACCCAAAACATACCTGCAATACCGATAGGATACCAAAGAGAGTCTTTGGTGATGAGGGCAAACAGAATGGGCAGGATTGAGCCAATAAAAACTCCCAAATACGGTATGATGGTAAGCATGGCTGCAAATAACCCGAAAAATAGTGCGTAATCGATTCCAAATATCATCAAACCGGTGGTGTTGAGCACTGCCAAAATAAAAATGACGGTAAGCAAACCCAATATATAGCTACGTACCACATATTCTATCTCACTGAGCATTTTATGCATTTTAGATTGCTTTTCAGCAGGGGTTACTTTTTTCAAAAAGCTTAAAAAGAACCGGCGGTAATACAGAAAGAAGAAAAGGGAAAGCAATACCAGGGTAAACTCAGTAAAAAAATCTGTAGTAGCAGAGACTGTAGTAGAAAAAATAGCCGAACCGCCCTGAAATATGGTTTGCAGTGAATCTTTAAGATACTGAGTCAATTCCTGTTCTTCAAAGCCCAACCGGGTAGTTAAAAAGTTGTTTACATTATCAATGAGTTTTGTGAAACTCTGGCCTATTTCAGGTAAATCACGGGCAATGTTGCGCACCTGGATAGAAATGAAAAAAAATAACCCAAACAAAATGGCAAAAATCACAATAATCGCAATAATGGCACTGAGGCCACGGGGAATTTTAAACTTCTCTTGCCAGGAACAAAATGGCTTCATCAAAAAGGCTAAAATCAAAGCTAAAATAATTGGGATGAAAATAGATTTTGCAGCAATCAGTATAAAAAATATGGCAATACAAGTGAGCAGAATGATGAATAAGCGAACATATCCTGGGAGTTGGATCATAGGTTTTATATTTTAAAGATAGCTGGCTATTTTTCATATACTGATCATGTAGGCAGATGAGAAAGCCCGCGTGCAAATCTTGCCTGTCGGTAAATTATAAAAAGCTTAGGAAGCTTGAAAAGATTGCTGAAAAAATTATCTGGTTTTTTTGTTACTTTTTTTTGTAACTTACCCATATTGGCAGGGCAAGCTTCAACAAGAAAAGAATACCATAAGCTTATCCTGTTTATCTATATTGAATATACAACCCAAGCTGCTCACCATGAAAGCCCTAACCTCATTTACTTTTGTGCTGTTGTTTTCTTTACCATCCATCGGACAGCATCATCATGCTATCAATTCTTCTGAATTGCCCGTTATAAATAATGTTGAGCCGCAACCATTATTGTCTCAGGCAATCAGATTAAAAGAAGCGCTTTCTTTCATTGGCAGTGCTTTACCCGCAGAAGCGGATAGTCAGTTACTTGCGTTACAAGATCAGCCTTATGCCCAAGAGACGGTGCGCAAAGTACAGGAAATACTTGACACTTACTGCCTTGCCATGGTTCATATCAATCCTGAATCTAGGGTAAAGGTAGACAGGGGGCCTGCCAAAGCTGAACTTATGCAGGAAGGATGGAAGAGTTTTCTTATCAAAGTACACAATCAGGCGCACATCACTCCTATGTTAGAAGCCGAAAGCCCAAATGCCCTGCCAGTATTGCATCGTTCAACCGCTGCTCCCCGGATGAAAGCAGAAAACGCACTTCCATCCGGGCAACTGAATAATCGTTTTCTGGAAATGGCTATGTATCGGGGGAGACCATTGCAGCCTAATTTATCAGGGTTAGGCCTTGAGTACGTAGTCTTGCAATTATACACGAAAACATCAGGAAAAAAAGAAGCAAAGCTAGGCTTTAATGTAGGGCAAGGCACGCAAGACATTGGGTTCAGGAATACGATTGATATACTATTTGACATCAAACCTGCCGTAAAAGTTATTTTTGATGTGAAAGATGAAGATAATTCCCCTGTTATGGCTTCATTTGTGATTACTGACAATATCAATCGGTTTGATAACAACAGTGAAGTATCTGAGACAGTTCCCGATGATTACCGCCTTGCCATTGCGAAATCAACACATTGGAAAGAGGGTAACTGGGAAAAGCCGGATTGGGCTGAACCCGGCACAGAGACATCTGAATATCCATTGCCTGTTGAAAAGAAATTAAACGGGATTTACCCACTTCCAGCCCGAAGATTAGCAGGAAAAGATGAATACCCAGACTTTTTCTTTCAACCCCAGGTGTACAGGGCTGATGGTGAACATGTATATCTTCCACCCGGGAAATATCAGGTGGTTTATGGGCGTGGCCCGGAATACTTAACCCAAGAGCAACAGATAACTGTTCCAGAAAATGTGGAAGAATATGAAGTGAGCTTTCGTATGAAACGCTGGATACATATGGCAGATCTTGGTTGGTACAGCGCCGACCATCATATCCATGCAGCAGGGTGTTCACATTATGAAAGTCCTGAAGAAGGTGTGCTTCCAGAGCATATGTGGCGGCAAATCAGGGGAGAAGACCTGAATCTGGGCAGCAATCTTACCTGGGGGCCGAGCTGGTACTACCAAAAACAGTTTTTCACAGGGAAAGTCCATCCCTTATCAGAGGGGCGCAACCTGCTGCGCTACGATATTGAAATATCTGGTTTCCCTTCCTCGCATGCGGGGCACCTGGTGTTGCTCAATATTGAGGAAGATGATTACCCCGGCACAACCACAATTGAAGAATGGCCTACCTGGACTTTGCCAGTGCTGCAATGGGCCAAAGCGCAGGGAGGCGTTACAGGCTATGCCCACTCAGGCTGGGGGCTGGCACCTGAAGCACCCACTGATGAACTTCCAAACTATGTGATGCCTAAAATGGATGGGATTGGTGCGAATGAATATGTAGTAACCGTTACTCATGATGTTGTTGATTTTTATTCTGCGGGTGATACCCCGGCTCCTGCCGAATTGAATATGTGGTATCATACTTTAAATTGTGGGTTCAGAACAAAAATTTCCGGGGAAACTGATTTTCCGTGCATTTCTGATGAGCGGGTTGGCCGGGCTCGAATTTATGCAAAGTTGGATAACGGACTTGGTTTTGCCAATTATATGGAAGCGATCAAGGCCGGCAGAAGTTATGTCTCAGATGGGTATGCCCATTTAATTGATTTTACTGTAAATGATGTGGAACTGGGTACGAATAACAGTGAAGTGGAAGTTACCGCAAATTCAAAGCTAGTTATTAAAGTAAAAGCTGCAGCTTATTTAACAGAGGTTCAGGATGAAATTGGGGCGATCATCGCTTCCCGCTCTCATTATCAATCTCCGTACTGGCATATCGAGAAAGCAAGAATCGGAGCAGGAAGAGAAGTATCTGTGGAACTGATTGTAAATGGAAAGGTGGTGCAAACCCGGCAAATCAAAGCTGATGGCAATTGGCAAAACCTTACCTTTGATTACGAAATAGAACGGTCAAGTTGGGTAGCCATACGTATTTACCAAAGTGCGCATACAAACCCTGTTTTTGTTACGGTAGATGGAAAGCCTATTCTGGAAAAGAAAAGTGCCCAATGGTGTCGCAGGGCTGTAGACCAATGTTGGGAAAAGAAAAGCCCCAGGTTTAGAGATAGCGAAATTGATGCTGCACGTAAAGGTTACGATTATGCTATAAAAATATATGATGAACTTATCCAAAATGCTCAGCGCTGACTTTATCATCACTTAGCATCAATGTGCATAAGATATGTCTTTTTTTAATCTGTTATTTTTAACTATGGACATGGGGCATTAGTTTTAGGAGTTCTCATTTCTTCAACCTCCTGGATTCAATAAATATGTTACTTGCCATTGACATTGGTAATTCCAATATAGCCTTCGGTGTTTACGACAATACATGGATAAACCACTGGCGTATCAGTACCGTTGTTGATAAAACTTCAGATGAGTATGGTGTGTTGTTCAGGGCAATGCTTGAAAATGACGGAATTGTATTGGACGATGTGAACCGGATAATTGTAAGCTCGGTGGTCCCGCCTTTGAAATCTGCTTTTCAAAACATGGTCGCCAGGTTATTTTCTAAGGAACCTTTGATAATGAGCCCGGCATTGTACACAGGGATGGAGATTGTAATTGATAACCCCGGCGAAATCGGTTCCGATTTGGTGGCCAATGCAGTGGGTGGATTTGAAAAATATAAAACCAACTGCATTGTGGTAGATTTCGGAACGGCCTTGTCCATCACTGTTGTCAGTAAAGATTATCAGGTACTTGGTGTATCTATTGCACCCGGTTTGGAATCGGCGGTAAAGGCTTTGTTTCTGAATACTGCCCAGCTTCCTTCCATTCCGCTGGAAAGCCCTCCTGCCGCCATTGGAAAAAATACCGTCCATGCCATACAATCGGGCGTTGTGCTGGGCTATACCGGACTGGTTGAATCACTCATCGGGCGAATAAAGAACGAGCTTGGTGACCCATCGGCCAAAGTGCTTGCTACGGGAGGGCTTTCCTCTGTGATTGCATCACAAACAGATGTATTTGATGCAGTGGAACCCTGGCTTACATTGGATGGCCTCCGACTGATTGCAGAAAAGAACCTGAAAAAAGACCGTGAATGATAAGAATATTCATTGCTTATGTGTTATATTATTAATTATCAGGAAAATACAGCGTTTGCTACTTAAATAAATCATCCTGAAATTTGAAGAAAACTTCTTTGCCCATAAGTTTGCACAAAACAAGACCATGAATAAAAAACGAAGAAAATTTTTAGCCCAATTGGGAGCGGCAGCCTGTGCAGCCCCTTTTGCTTCAGCTTTTATGGCATCGTTAGGTGCAGAGGCCGAGAAAGAGATGTTTTTCAAAATATCGCTGGCCCAGTGGTCGTTGCGGGAGTTGCTTTTTCCGGGCAAACTTGATAACCTGGACTTTCCTGCATTTACCCGCGAAAAATTTGGTATTGAGGCTGTGGAATATGTAAGCGTTTTCTTCCCTGAAGATAAAGAAAAGGATCAAAAATATCTGAATACACTGAACCAAAAAGCCAAAGATGTGGGTGTAAAGAACCACCTTATCATGGTAGATTTATGGAAATATGAAACAGCAGCTGCCAGTGTAGAAAAACGCAAGGAAGCTGCAGAAGCACATTACCCCTGGATTGACGCTGCCAGTGCTTTGGGCTGTCAGGCTATTCGGATAAATGCCAACAGCCACGACAAAGCCATGAGCTATGATGCCATGATGGACGCCTTTGCTGACGGCATGCGCAGAATTGGAGAGTTTGCAGCTCAGGCAAATATCAACGTGGTACTGGAAAATCATGGTGGATATTCTTCCAATGGAAAATGGGTGGTGGAACTGATGCAAAGGGTAAATATGCCCAATTGTGGCACATTGCCAGATTTTGGCAACAACCGCATCACCAAAGATGAGCATTATGACCCCTACCTGCTGGTACGCGAGATGATGCCATATGCCAAGGCCGTGAGTGCCAAGTCAAGAAGTTTTGACAATAAAGGGGAAGACGATCAAATTGATTATCTGAAAATGATGGAGATTGTACGCGATACCCCTTTCAACGGATACGTGGGCATTGAATACGGTGGTACCCAGGAAAAAAATGGCATTACCCCTGAAGAAGGCGTGATGGCTACCAAAAACCTTCTGGTAAAAGTAGGAGAGGCACTTTCTTCCTAACTTTGCAGGTGAGATAATATAATATCATGCACCTGTGTTGGCTCAATTTCTTCATCAGTGGCCAACCCCTTTTTACTGATCAACATGGGCCGATGGGCTGCGTCTTCCGTAAGCCTGCCGTGCGAACCTTTTACCAGGGTGGCATCCAAAGGAATCAAATCCATCATCATCCGAAAGCCTAATTTTTTCCTGGCGAGTTTCATGCCTGCTTTGAGTATGGGAAATTTAATTTTGGGGTTGATGAACATTTCGACCGGATCGTAACCGGGCTTGCGGTGAATGTCTACCGTGCGGGCAAAGTCAGGGGCTTTGGCATCGTCCAGCCAATAGTAATAGGTAAACCAGGAATCTTTATCAGCCACGGCCACCAGTTCCCCGGCCCTGTCATGGTTGATGTGGTATTTTTCTTTTCCTGCAGTATCCAACACCATTTCAATGCCTTCCGTGGCTTCTAAAATGCTTTTTATTTTAGGGATTTCTTCCATATCATTCACATATACATGGGCCAATTGGTGATCAGCTACAGCAAAAGCTTTACTGGCTCCGGCATCCAAAAGTTCAAGCCCCAATTCTTCTTTCACAGTAATGTAATCGTGTTTCCTTAGAATACGATTGATATGAACCGGGTTATTTACATTCGTAATCCCATATTCCGAAAGTACAATTACATTTGCACCTTTGCTTTCGTAAAACTGTATGAGGTCAGCACATACAGCGTCTATTTCATTCAGGTCTTTAGAGATAATTGAAAAGTCGAGCCCATACCGCTGCAGGTTGTAATCCAGGTGTGGAAGGTAAATTAATGTAAGGGTTGGGTCATGCCAATCATCAACTTTCTTGGAAGCTTCGGCTATCCATTTGCTGGAATTGATAGAAGTTTTTGGCCCCCAAAATTCAAAGAGCGGAAAAGTGCCCAATTCCTTTTGTAGCCTGTCCCGCATATCCATAGGGTAAGTATAAATATCGGGCAGTTTGCGCCCATCTGCCGGATACATGGGGCGGGGGGTGGCTGAAAAATCTACACTGGAGTACATATTGTACCACCAAAACATATTGGCGCAGGTAAAGTTTTTGTCCAACTTCCCGGCAGCTTCCCATATTTTGGGGGCTTGCACCAGGTGGTTGGGTTGTCGCCAGAATTTCACCTCGCATTCGTCCCTAAAATACCACCCATTTCCTACGATGCCATGTTCAGCAGGCCATTTCCCGGTGAGGTAAGTGTATTGCGCCGAACAGGTAACAGCGGGTAATACCGGACGGATGGAAGTTTGTTTTCCTTTTGCTGACCATTCGGTTAAAAATGGGGTGTGTTTACCAATAAGGGCAGGGGTAAGGCCCACAACATCTATGACTACGGTTTTTTTCATATCAAAATATGTAGCACGGCTCTCCGAGCCGCTTAACAAAAATTCAGATTATTTACCTTAGCAAAGGTATCAATGTGCAGGGAAATCAAAAGTTTTCAACCACCCATTGCAGTTCCCGGGTAATGGAATCGCCAATGTTCATTTGTATGTCTTTTGGCAATACTTCCCAGGTGTAGGTTTCAACCTCTAAATGGTTTGTAATCCGCTCTTTTTTAAGCAGGGAAAGCACTTTCAAAATATCATCCTGGGTAGCAGACAAAAGGCCAAAGTTTTTAAGGAAAACCGGTACATGAAAATGTGTGCGCCATTCCTCTGCCTCGGGTTTATCTATATTTTCCAACGCTGCCGGAAGGTCGTTGTAATGATGAAGTTGGTTTTGGGCATTTCTTTCCACCACCTGATGCAGATAGGTAGATTCCACAAAGGGGTGGAAGGCTGCATAAATTTCTTTACGTTTTCCGGCCGGAGGCAAGTTGGCTTTAAGTGCTGCACTGATTTGTATCTTTCCAATTCTGATATCGGCTTCCTTTAGCATGGCAAAAACTTCTTCCGGGTTTTCATACCCTACAGCAAAATGGCAAACATCATAGCAAAGTTGAATGTGCGTGCGGAGATTTTCTTCGGCTTCAGAGGCAGTAATGTCGAGTTCTTTCTGTAAATATTGAGAACCCGTAGGAATGAGCCAATTGTCAAAAAAATCAATCATTTCGCGGGTGTTTTCCAGCAATCCATCTGGCTCTGGTTCAATGTCTAAATGCAAAGTAACGCCCTTGGTTTGTTTGATGTCCATCAACTGTTTTGCAACCATGGCCATGTGCAATGCCCCTTTTTCCAGGGCAGCTTCCATCTTTTGCTTACTGTCATACCAAAATTTATAAGAAATGGGAGAAGTGGAAATGCCCCCGTCCATATCTTGTGGCACCAGTTGGGACAGAATGTCAAACAACCTTTTGGTGTAATCAACTCTGTCATCAGTAGTCCAGTCGGGGCGATGAACATCCTCTTTTACAACCTGCCTGTGAAACCCACCGTAAGGAAAGCCATTCAGGGTAAATACATACAAATTATTTTCCTCCAGCCAAACTTTTAAAGCTTGTAAACGACTGCCTTCTAACAGTTCATTACTGGCCTGATTGGAAAGGCGGAGGCCGATACCAAAAGGCTTATCCGGTGCCAATACCTTTCTGATTTCAGGAATATTGGTTTTCAGGTTATTTTCAGTTGCTTCCCAGCTTTCACCAGGATGGATGTTGGAGCAGTAGGTGAGGTGGTGGTTTTTCGTTATTTTCATAGATAATTATTTTGTAGCACAACTCTCCGAGTCGTTGCAGTTTGGCGACTCGGAGAGTCGCTCTACAGTTTACATAAACTCGTTGTATGCTGGTTTGATGTATGACCATTTCCAGTCTTTGTGGTTTTCGCACAACCCGGCTTTGATGGGGTTGTCTAGCACATAAGCGATGATACGGTAAAGCTCATCACGGTCCCTTACCAGCCTGTCATAAGATTCGTGTTGCCAAAATGGCTTGCCTGTTCTGTTAAGGAGTTTATTGCAAGTTCTGGCAGAGAATTTTTTTATAGATTCCATTTACAAAGAAACGGTTTGGAACTCTTCCAGTTTCTGGATAGCGGATAAAATTAATTTCTCATCCATTTCATGCACCTCTACGCCTTCTCCAATGGCTTTGATCAGCATGATGGTCAGTTGTCCGCCCAGGTGTTCGCGGAATTCGTTTAAGCCTTCCAAAATAATATGGTTCTTTCCTGAATAAGCGGATAATTCAGGTACATACAAAGGAAATCCCAATTGTTGAATGAGTTGTATAATTTGTGTAAACTCTTTTTCTGATAACAATCCGGCCAGGTGTGAGTATGTTACATCCAGGGCAATGCCAATGGCTACAGCTTCTCCGTGGCGTATTTCATAGTTGGTGATTTGCTCGAGTTTGTGCGCTGCCCAATGCCCAAAATCAAGAGGGCGGGACGAACCCATTTCAAAAGGATCCCCTCCGGCAATGTGGTCCAAGTGCATTTCAGCACAGCGGTGGATGAGTTGCTGCATGGGCTGCATTTTCCGGTTACTCAATTTTTCGGCATTTTGCTGAATTTCCTGAAAGAAACCAGCATCTTTTATCAATGCTACTTTTATAGCTTCAGAAATGCCCGAACGCCAGTCACGGTCATCAAGCGTGGTCAGAAAGTTAAAATCATTGACGACGGCAAAAGGAGGGGCAAAAGTTCCCAGAAAGTTTTTCTTACCATAAGCATTGATGCCATTTTTCACACCCACGCCCGAGTCATTTTGAGACAATACAGTGGTAGGAAAACGAACGTGACGAATACCCCGGTGGGCAATGGCGGCCGCAAAACCCGCTGCATCTAAAACCGCTCCACCTCCAATGGCAATCAGGTATGAGTGGCGGTCTATGCCAAAATCATTAACTGCATCCAGTATTTGCTGCACGGCCGATGTATCATTTTTGACGGTTTCACCACCCGAAATAATCAAAGGTTCGCCAGAAAGCGTAAATATTTTTTTATGAAATCCGCAATACGTTTGGATTTGTTTTATCAGGTTAGGATGAGCTTCAGCTACACCATTATCTATAACAAAGAATAACTTGGGCTGAAAACTTTCTTTCACCAAATCTGCCAGCATGGTATTTTCAGTTTCAAAGGCATTTTCGGTAAAATGGACCGGGTAATCAAAAGAAACAGCAAATGACTGTTGAATCGTACGCATCATAAACTAATCACTATAAAATTAAAACACTTTACAAGTATATCGGTTTTGTTCAAAATACCGAGGCTGAGAAATGAAAAAACATACCTGCTGCCTATTACTGTAAATTTATACGGTATTTTGTTAGGTTACGGCAAATATTTTTGCTAAAAAAATGGAGATGGGCAATAAAATGAGGATTGCCAGGCCAAACTGCCAACCAGCGTAGGCAGCACCAAGGGCTGCATCCATGACAATCAATGAGAGCACACCAGCTTTCACGGCTTTGCCAACAAATTTTGGTTCCCTGTTATTTAATGCCCGAAGCAGGGGAGGAAAAATCAAATAGATAAATAAGAGAACAAAAGGCATTACCCACAATACGGGTATTGGTTGATATGAAGACAAAAGTATGATAGCAATAACGACAATGGAATACATCAGCATACCACCAATAAGTGCCTGCCTGTTAGCGCCGTGAACCTCCCCCCGGCTAATCATGGTGATGGCTGCAATGTAAATAATAGGGATCAGGCTCAAATACCAAACTTCATAAACCATTGCTGGTACTGCACTTACCCCCAACAACAAATTCCCGCCCCGGCACAAGCCCATGTTGATCGGTCCCCATAAAGACTGATGTTTGCCATAACCATCGTAAAGCAGAGCCAGCAATGCTACCGCTGATGCAATAATTACACTCATTGAAGAAACTTGTGCAGCGGCAACAATACCTATCACCAACAAAATACCTCCAAGGATACCTCCGCTCGTTTTGGAAGCCCTGCCTGAAGGAATGGGCCGTTCAGGGCGTTCCTCTTTATCCAGTTTGGCATCAAATACATCATTGAAGACGATGCCTCCGCCATACAAACCGATGGTAGAAATGATGAGCCAACTCAATGCAGTTATTTCATGATGTGCTAATCCATTTTCTCCTATAAAAGTCCAGCTAAAAGCAATTCCGGAAGCTGCAAAGCCCGCCAGAATATCGGCAATAGCCGTCACAATGTTGGCAGGCCGCATGAGTTGGAGGTGGGCCAGAAGTTTGTCTTTGAGTTTTATTTCCAAATCGTCTTAACTGATTTTGAAGCAAGAATAATTGGGTCGTTGGTGATTAAATTAACTTTAAGATGTTTTGCTGTTCCTGCAATTGTATCAGTAGCATATTTATTCAACTGGATGGTTCTTTTGATAGTCTCTAAATTCGTCCTCTAAATGTTCCTGTTCAGTTTCTGACAAAGCTCGTAAGTCCTGATTTAGCAATTCATAAGCAATATCATCTTGATATTCCTTTGGGTTTAAGGCTTTCTTTCTGGTAAAAATCACAAAATCTGCTATTTGTTTAAGACTTTCTTTTGGCAAGTCTTGTATTCCTTTAAGTATTAACTGTTGATAATCGAGCACTTTCATAACTTATTGGTATTATGTCCTTAATATCTTAGACAATCTATTCCACTGCTTAAAACACCACTACTTGATTATATTAGAACTTTTCCCTTCTCCAATCACGGGAGTTTGCCCGCCTCTTAGTACAGAATTTCCTTCAAAAAGCTCGCGTTGGTCAATAGGCGTGGCATCCAGCCAATCTTGTTCACTGATTTGTCCGCTTTGTGCGTAGGCGTCCAGTGGGTTTTTGTAACAGGTGAGGGTTACATACTCTTCTGGCAAACCACTTTCTAGTATCAGGGCGGCTGTTTTGGGTACGGCAGCGGCATCGCTTACGCCCCAGTCGGCTGCACTGTCAATGATAATCCTTTCCGTACCGTATTGTTTCAAAATATCTACCATGCGTACATTGCCCATTTTGGTGTGTGGGTAAATGGTAAAGGCTGTCCAGTAGCCCCGGTCAAGCACTTCTTTTACTGTTTCCTCATTGTTATGGTCAATTATCACCATCGTTGGGTCAATGCCGTGCTCTTCTATCACATCCATGCTGCGGCTGGTTCCGGCTTTTTTGTCCCGGTGCGGGGTATGAATTTGTACGGGCAGGTCAAGTTCTTTGGCCAGCTCCAGTTGCTGGCGAAAATATTTTTCTTCCAGGGGCGTTTGGTCGTCATATCCAATTTCGCCTACGCCCACCACCCCTTCTTTGCACAGATAGAGCGGAAGTAATTCCATCACCTGTTCTGCCAGGGCTTCGTTGTTGGCTTCTTTGGAGTTCAGGCCAATGGTACAATAATGCTTAATGCCAAACTGGCTGGCCCTGAAGCGTTCCCAACCAATGAGCGTATTGAAATAATCCTGAAAACTACCCACGTGTGTACGAGGCTGCCCCTGCCAGAAAGAAGGCTCTATGACCGCCACTACGCCCGCTTTTTGCATGGCCTCATAATCATCGGTGGTGCGGGAAACCATGTGTATATGTGAATCAAGAAACATCATAATTTTTCTATTTTTGTCGTTAATGTTGAAGTGTTGCGTAAGCCTGTTTTACTTACTTTCTAAATATTTTTCGCCCAAATCATCCCAGTTGAGTTGCTGATTGGTGGCATTTTCTTTTAAATCAGGTTTCTGGTCCAGCAAAGCTTTTATTTTGGGGTTATTGCTTTGGGTACAAACCAGCGCACCTGCTTCCCGCACCAGGTTGCTACCTTCATCTAATATTTTTTCAATGTCGGATAAATAATTTTCATCAGCAAAAGGTGCAACAAAACGCCAAAGCTCAGGCGTCACCGGGCGGCCTGCCGCCCATCGTTCGTGGGCAAAATCCCTGAGCATTTTTGCCAAATTTGCGTTAGCCCGATCATCAGCTCCTGATATTTTAAAAAGTGGCCTTTCGGTAAAAACAGCCTTAAGAATCATCTGGTTCCAGGCATTTTCTTCCAAATATTCGGCAGGGTAGGGGTTGTTGAGGGCGATGGCATCAAATACTACCGTCATGTTGGTACGGTTTCCTTCAGCGGTACGTTTGGTGAGCTTTTCAGGATGGGCCAACAATGGTAATGCACTGTACAACGCCTTTTGTTCTTTTACGTCGGCTGCACCAAAAAGCATTTCCAGGGTTTTTATATAGTGCGTTTCGTCTTCTGTAGGGATGAGTAAAAGAAAGTAGGTGCGTGCGGCCTGGTCGAGCGTCCACCCTCTTAGCGAAAAACCTTTTCTGAGTGATTGGGCTTCCTGCTCAACTTTATCAGATAACCGAAGTGGTCCTTTTCCAACAAACCTGGGACATGCGCTAAAAGAAATATACAGCGTTTTATTCGTAGTATCACTCTCTATTTTTTCTGTTTGCTGGTTCAGCCACTCTTCGGCACTTTCGGGGCCCTGGTCTACTATTAATTGGTATAAGAATTTTCGGGCGCTTGTTATATCGGTTTGATAAATACTGTTGCTCATCGTCAAGATTTTATCTGTTTTGGGCTTTTTGTTGAATGTATCAAATTTAAGGGAGTGTAACTGATAATTACAATCTATCGCCAATAGAATTTACAAAACTCATTCAATAACCCTGCATAAATACATCATTTGTTCGGTAAGCAGCGCGATTTGCGTGGCATTAGCCAGACAGAATAGTGGCTTTATTTTTTCGGGTATTGTAAGCAAATGCTCCTGGAAAGAATATAGATTGTATTTGTGCAAGAAAGTTCCGTCCGGATAATAAAGCGTATCATTATAAAAATTGAGGTGACTTACGTTCTCCAGCGGAAGTTTTTGGATGAAATTCCCAAACAAATCAAACACCAATATCCCTTGCTTTTTCAGGTTAATATAAACTTTATTTTGATATGTTTTTATATCTGTAAACTGGTAATCCTCTTCAACAAAAAGCAGCAGGTCGGTATTTACCACCTGTCGTGCGGTTCGCAAATCGTATTTTTCCAGGGAAAGTGCCGTTTCATTGATTAGCCAAATGCTATTATCTTCGCCGGGCGTGGCATGGCTTACAAAACCGTTGGTAAACTCCGAAAGCAACTGAGGTTCAGTAGCATTCAAAAAACGGTCTAAATAGAGATACTGCTGGGATTGCCCGTAAAAAACAAAGACACGCAGCATTTGCCAGGCCTCAATGCTTCCGACAACCGCCGGTTGTTGGGGAATGAAAGTATCCAATAATTTGCCAAAACTGCTGTATTTACTGATTTCCCCCTTTTCATTGCAAAGAAATACATTGCCAGTTTTATCCATGGAAACGGCCGTGAGGGTGTCAATCGCAACTGAATCAATGAGTTGCAGTTTTTGTGCAAATACAGATGAAATATTTGCCATCAAAAAAATGAAAAGCAGCGATATGGATTTTGGCTTATTCTTCAAAATGCAACAACGCTAAATTATTTCCATCAAAAACCGCGTAGGTATAGTCTGTGATCCATTCCCCCAGATTAATGTATCGGCTTTTTTTATTAATTTTCATATTTAAAGGTAAATGCCTGTGGCCTAAAATATAAAAATCGTGATGTTGTTTGGCTTCTACCTGCTGGCAATGTTGAAAAATCCATTCTTTTTCTTCACCCAAAAACTGTTTGTCCAATTCATGGTTTTTGTCCCGGCTCCGCCCTGACCAATAATGGGCTATGCCCATACCTACACGTGGGGGAACCATTGAAAATAACCACTGGCAAACGGGGGAACGAAAAAACTTTTTCAGGATTTTAAATTGGTGATCGCCTGGCCCCAACCCGTCTCCATGCCCAATATACAGTTGCCTGCCATTAATTTGCAGAGATTGTGGCTTGTGATAAATGGAAATGCCCAGTTCCTGGGTAAAATAATCAAACATCCACATATCATGATTGCCGGTGAATAGGATGACTGGGATGCCACTATCGGTAAGTTCTGCCAGCTTGCCTTGCAGACGGACAAAACCCTTGGGGACTACATATTTGTATTCAAACCAAAAGTCAAAAATATCACCCAACAAAAAAATAACGGCGGCCTCCTCCTGAATGGAAGTAAGCCACCGTATTATTTTTTTTTCACGTTCCAGGCTATCCTGCCGGGATGGAGCCCCCAGGTGAAAGTCTGAGGCAAAGTAAATTTTCTTATCATTGGGTAGCGTAGAGCCATTCAGGCGCTCCAATGTGTTCAGCATCTAGCTACTCTTTATCTTCAACTGAATTTTCTTTGACACTGTCGGCCTTACCATTGCTGGGGGCTTCTTCTTTTGCCTTCTTTATTTTATCGGCTTTTTCGTCATTTTTCTTGTTGATAAAAGCCTCATAACTTGTTTCCCTTTCAAAAGGCCTTTTGCCAATAAGTCGCTCCAGGTCAGACTGGAAAAGTATTTCCTTGTCAAGTAGTTCTCCTGCTACTTTTTCCAGTTGCGCCTTCTTATCAGATAGGAGTTTTTTGGTGCGTTCATAAGCCTCCTGGATGAGTTTTCTTACTTCTTCATCAATGGTTTCAGCCGTAGCATCAGAATAGGGTTTCTGAAAATTGTATTCAGATTGCTGTGAATCATAAAAGGATACCTGACCGATTTTTTCGTTCATGCCATAGATGGTAACCATGCTGTAAGCCATTTTGGTAACTCTTTCCAGGTCATTCTGGGCACCTGTACTGATTTTTCCAAATAAAATATCCTCGGCAGCCCTGCCACCCAGGGTCATGCACATTTCGTCGAGGAGCTGCTCGGTACGGTATAAAAACTGTTCTTTAGGTAGGTATTGGGCATACCCTAATGCAGCCACCCCTCTGGGCACGATGCTTACTTTTACCAAAGGGTCGGCATGTTCGAGATACCAGCCGGCAATAGCATGACCTGCCTCATGATGGGCAACAATGTTCTTTTCTTCAGGTGAAATGAGTTTGTTTTTCTTTTCTAACCCGCCAATTACCCGGTCAATGGCATCATGAAAATCCTGCATTTCCACCGCTTTCTTGTTCCTTCGGGCAGCAATGAGGGCAGCTTCGTTGCAAACATTGGCAATTTCAGCCCCTGCAAAGCCCGGAGTTTGTGCAGATAATTTCTTAGGATCAACATCTTTATTAATCTTGATGGGTTTCAGGTGCACTTTAAAAATAGCTTCCCGTCCTACAATGTCGGGTTTGTCAATAGCAATTTGTCTGTCAAAACGTCCTGGTCGTAAGAGAGCAGAATCCAGCACATCAGGACGGTTGGTTGCCGCTAAAATGATTACTCCGGAATCTGTGCCAAACCCATCCATTTCGGCCAGCAATGAGTTGAGGGTATTTTCCCGCTCATCATTATTTCCGGGCAATTGGCCACGTCCACGGGAGCGGCCTACGGCATCAATTTCGTCAATGAAAATGATACAGGGGGCTTTTTCTTTAGCCTGTTTGAACAAATCGCGCACACGGGCAGCACCCACTCCCACAAACATTTCCACAAAATCAGACCCTGAAAGTGTGAAGAAAGGCACCCCGGCTTCTCCTGCCACTGCTTTGGCAAGCAGGGTTTTACCTGTTCCAGGCGTTCCTACGAGCAATGCACCTTTGGGAATTTTTCCACCCAAATTGGTGTATTTTGAGGGGTTTTTGAGGAAATCCACAATTTCAGCTACTTCTTCCTTGGCTTCGTCCAGTCCGGCCACATCAGCAAAAGTTACCTTTACTTTATTTTCTGCATCAAAAAGTGCAGCCCTTGACTTACCGATATTAAAGATTTGACCTCCTGGCCCACCACCACCAGCCATGCGGCGCATGAGAAACCAAAAACCAAAAAGCAAAAGAAACAAAAAGCCCCAGTTGATAATCACACTGGAGAAATCCTGTCTTTCTTCGGTCTTATAGCCTATTTGTTCTTCATCAGCCAGCTGAGCTTCAAGTTCCTTATAATTTTCGTTAAAAACTTCAACGGAAGGCACTTTCAATTTGAAGTGGGGGCCACCCTGGGAAAGTGAAAAAGGATTCTCACTTTCAACCATACTCTTGTATTTGGGGTCTTGCAAGGCTGACTGCTTTAAAGTAACTTCAACGAAATTCTGGTTAGAAACCAGCACGATTTCTTTCACCGCTCCGTCCAGCATCATCCGCTCGAATTGTTTGTCAGAGATGATTACCGTTGAAGATCCTCTTTGGAAGTAAAATATCCCTAATACAACAGCCAGCAATAGAAATATTGTTAACCACTGATAATTAGGCTTTGGGTTTTTTTTGTTGGGGAGTAACTGCTTATTTTTATTATCTGCCATTACCTTTTTCTCCTATGCAATTAGTTATGAATATATATAGTTAGTTAAACAACGAGATAAACTCGACAAAGTTATTTGGACATATTTATGCTTCAGAAATAGGGGTAGTGATCGCATCGCCCCATAAATCTTCAAGCCCGTAAAATGCTCTTTTCTCTCTTTTAAAAACATGGGCCACTACGTCCACGTAATCTATCAAAATCCACTCTTTGTTTTCTTTTCCTTCAGCATGCCAGGGAGATTCTCCGGTATGTTGGTATACCTCTTTCTCTACTGATTCGGAGATAGCATCTAATTGGGTATCAGAAGTGCCTGTACATATTACAAAATAATCAGAAATGGCATGCTGTACCCCTCTCAAGTCCATCACTACAATATCCTTTGCTTTTTTCTCCTGCATGCCCTGCACTACAATTTCACTAAGTTCTTTTGATTTCATTAATTGATAACTACCTGTTTTTTGTTAATCTTGCTAAAAAAGTATATTCTTTTCATCGAACAGAATTCAAAAATACAAAAAATACTTGCGCTCTACCTTTTCTCATACAGTTTTTGTAGGTAAAAATGTGTATTACCTGCCCAAATGCACCTCTACTAACCAGGTGGCTCAGGAAATGTATATACAAAACCGCCTTTCAGAAGGGAGTATTGTGATGAGCGATTACCAAACTGCCGGGCGCGGACAACGCAATAATGCTTGGGAGTCTGCTCCGGGAAAAAATATAACATGTTCTTTACTACTCGAACCTGTTTTCTTGTACGCTTCCGGGCAATTTTTGTTAAACATCTTCATCTCATTGGCAATCAGGGACTTCTTGTCAGAATATATGCCTGATAACCTCTACATTAAATGGCCCAACGATATTTATGCCTATTCGAAAAAAATCTGCGGCATATTAATAGAAAGTAACCTAAAAAACAATGTAATACAATCTTCAGTTATAGGTATAGGAATTAATGTTAACCAGACTGAATTTGAAAACAAAAATGCTGTTTCAATGTCGCAAATTTTTAGTCAGAATTTTGACAGGAATGAGTTATTGAAAATTTTAGCAGAAAAAATTGAAAGCTGGTATTTCCAGATGGAAAAAGGAAACCATGAAAAGCTGGAAAAAGAATACCTGCATCATTTATATTGGATGGGAGAAACCCATACTTTTTTGGCTGATAAGTATTTTAAAGGTACAATCACCGGGATCAATGAATGGGGGCAACTTGCCGTGCAGATGCCCAACGGGGAAGTCCGGCATTTTGGGTTTAAGGAAATCACATTCGTTGAATAGTATATGGCCAAAAATGGACAACCATCACTTCAATGAGCGTTTTCCATTTGTGGTTAATGGGTACTTATCGTACCTTCGCAGAAGTCCATTTTTAAAATTTAAATTAAAAACAAAACATTCAAAATGGTAGAAGCACAAGCTAATTACAAAGTAAAAGACATTGCACTTGCCGATTGGGGAAGAAACGAAATCAAACTGGCCGAGGCGGAAATGCCCGGGCTGATGTCGTTGCGGGAAGAATACGGTGCCTCCAAGCCTTTGGCCGGGGCAAGAATTGCGGGCTGTTTGCACATGACCATACAAACAGCTGTGCTGATTGAGACATTGATTGAACTGGGTGCTGAAGTTACCTGGTCTTCCTGTAATATTTTTTCAACGCAGGACCATGCCGCCGCCGCCATTGCCGCCTCCGGAATTTCGGTTTATGCCTGGAAAGGAATGACCGAGGAAGAATTCAACTGGTGTATTGAACAAACCTTGTTTTTTGGTGAAGAGAAAAAGCCCCTGAACATGATCCTTGATGACGGGGGAGACCTTACCAACATGGTATTGGATGAGTATCCTGAATTGGTACAAGGCATCAATGGCCTTTCTGAAGAAACTACTACGGGAGTACACCGCCTGTACGAACGTATGAGAAAAGGCACCCTGCCTTTGCCTGCAATTAATGTAAACGACTCGGTTACCAAATCTAAGTTTGATAACAAGTACGGATGCCGTGAATCATTGGTAGACGCTATCCGCCGGGCAACTGATGTAATGCTGGCCGGGAAAGTAGCCGTAGTGGCCGGTTATGGTGATGTAGGAAAAGGGTCTGCCCAGTCATTACGCGGGGCCGGAGTACGGGTAATTGTTACTGAAATTGACCCGATTTGCGCGTTGCAGGCAGCTATGGACGGCTTTGAGGTGAAGAAAATGGAAAATGCTGTTCCTGAAGCTGACATTATCGTTACGGCTACTGGTAACAAAGACATCGTCGTTGGCAGTCATTTTAAAGCCATGAAAGACAAGGCGATCGTTTGTAACATTGGTCACTTTGACAATGAAATTGACGTAGCCTGGCTGAAATCAAACGCTAAAAACCATATAGAAATCAAGCCTCAGGTTGACTTGTTTACAATGGAAAGCGGCCATGAGATTATCTTACTGGCCGAAGGCAGGTTGGTAAACCTGGGATGTGCTACCGGGCACCCTTCTTTTGTGATGTCAAACTCATTTACGAACCAGGTGTTGGCACAAATTGAGTTGTGGAAATACAGCGATAAGTATGAAAATGAAGTGTATACACTGCCCAAGCATTTGGATGAGAAAGTAGCAGCTTTCCACCTTGCTAAAATTGGCGTGGAACTGGAAACACTTTCGCAAGAACAGGCCGAATACATTGGCGTAGAGGTGAAAGGCCCGTTCAAGCCAGATTATTATCGGTACTAGTTTTTTGTTTATAGTATAATGTTAACTCCAAACTATTAACTATAAACACCAAACTCTAAGCAATATATCAATTTTAAACCGCAGGGATTTACTCGCTGCGGTTTTTTTTATGCTTCGGCCAGGGTTTTTGAAATATTGATAGAAAATGCGCGTATAGCCGGGATTAAAGAAGACACTAAGCCAATGCCCAGGGAAATTGCCAAAAGCCACCATTCATTTGTTGTGAAAAATAACCCTGCAAAATCGTAATGGTAACTTTCCTGCATTAACCTTCCAATGACAAACATGCCCAGGCGGCTGAATAACATGCCCAGTACAAAACCTAAAATTGACAATAACATGCCTTCTTGCAATACCATAACAGCCAGTTGCCAGCGAGAGGCCCCATAAGTACGCATCAGTGCCATTTCATACTGCCTGTCTTTCAGGGCATTGTACAGGCTGATAAATACACTAAGGCCTGAAACAATGATAATGACCAGTGCAATGATATTGAGTGTGTCTATACCCATGCCCATCAAACTGAACAAACGGGTAATTTCAAATACCGGGAGTGCGGCTTGCATATTGGTAGTTTCATTCACAAGGCGGGGCATTTGTACCAATCCCATGGGGTTTCGGAATTTGATAAGCATCGCCGTAATCTCCTGATCCTCTACTTTTGTTGGAGTTTTATCGCTTGCTTCCTCTGCATTTGCATGCTCTTCATTTTGGCTTTCTTCTTCATGGTGATGTACTTCCCAAATGCTTTCAGTGGCAGTGAGTATGAGTTGGTCAAGCACCGAATTGGAATATTCAAAAATGCCTGCTACCTGATAGTCGTTTTGCTCATGCTCATACCCACCTTCGGTAAGCCCATGCGCACTGGTGAAGGTATCACCAATTTGTAAACCCAATTGACGGGCAGCCGCAGCACCCACGGTTACTTCCATAGGTTTTTTCCATAATTTACCAGATTGTAATTCTCCTCCATATAAAGCCGGATAGTTGTGGTCAGTACCCACAATCCGGTATCCGGCATACGTATCTCCATAAGAAAGAGGAATTCCTGAGGCCACCAGGCGGTGCCGCTTGAGCTTTTGGGCTTCATTCCATGAAATATTTCCTGTAGGCACATCAATATGAAAAACAGAGGAGAGGATCAGTTGTAATGGGCTTCCTTTTGCGCCTACAACCATATCAATACCCTGGACATTTTTTTCCAGTTGGGTTTGTATTTGCTGGTTGATTTGCATGAGCAAAGAAATCATTCCCACACCCAGGGTAAGTAATATTAAGCTCAAAGCGGTACTCCATGGACGTGAAATCGTGTTTTTCCAACTTAATTTGAGTATGTTCATAATGTAATGGTATTTTGAAAAACAGATTTTAACCGATGGTCATGCGTAATGATAATAAGGTGCGCCTGGGTAGCCTGGGCTTGTTCTTTGAGTAATTCAGCAACTTTATGACAGTTTTGGTCATCCAGGCTTGAAGTGGGTTCGTCTGCCAAAATGAGTTTGGGTTGGTTCAAAATAGCCATGGCAATGGCAGCCCTTTGCTGTTCGCCCTGGCTGAGGCGGTTAGGGTTTTGATTCATTTTGTGGCCAATACCAAGGCTGGTGAGTACTTCTTTCACAACTTTTTTGCTTTGTTTTATACCAGCCAGGTACTGAATGAGCAGCATATTTTCCAACAAGTTGAGCGAACGCACAAAATGAGGTTTTTGAAATACTATTCCGATATGCTTTCCCCGAAAACGGTCCATTTGGTGGGAAGATAGCTGGCAAATGTTGGTGCCTTCAATTTCAACTTTCCCGGTATCAGCACGGAGTAGTCCGGCCATCAGGTGAAGCAGGGTCGTTTTTCCAATACCTGAAGCCCCTAATATGAGGAGATGTTCAGGGTGCTGAATCGTAATATCAGGGAAATTGAATTGTGTGTGGGTGTTATAAGCAAACTGTAAGGACTGCACATGCAACATATCTCATGGTTTTGGGCCAAATGTAAAGTGGAAGAAATATAATTACAATGAGGTAGTAATAAGTATTTTATAATTATGAAAAGAGATTTTCCGATATTTGTCCAGGAAATTTAATGTGATTATGCAAACAATCAAACAGTGGGTGCTGGAAGCAGCCAAGATCAATGAAGAAGTGCAAAATACTTTTGGTACATTAAATGCTGCCCAGCTAAACTGGAAGCCATCATCTGAAAAATGGAGCGTTGGGCAATGTCTTGATCATTTGGTGGTAACAAATGCTACCTATTTTCCAGCTATTCAAAGTATTATTAATCAAACGAAGGAGACAACTTTTTGGGAGAAAATTCCCTGTTTGCCTGGTTTTTTTGGCAAGGCCCTGTTGAAATCATTTCAGCCAGGTGCACAAAACAAGTTGCGCTCACCCAAAACATTTCGTCCTGCCCAAAGCAATATCCCTGCTGATATTGTAGCACGTTTTGACGATCAGCAACAGCAACTGATTCACATGATTCAGCAAACAGAACATATAGATCATCAGAAGGTTATTATTACTTCCCCGGCTTCCCGTTTTGTTACGTACAGTATGGAAGATGCTATCAATATCATCCTGGTGCATGAGCGCAGGCATTTTTTGCAGGCACAGAAGGTGATGGAACACACACAATTTCCATCACCGTGAAAGCAATGATGTTATTTGAATTTCAAAATCAGGTAAAGTACCAGGTAAATCAGCACTGGAGAACCAAAACCCACGAAGGTAGCGATGAGAAAAAGCACACGGATGACAGTAGCATTGAAATTAAAGTATTCGGCCAGGCCACCGCACACCCCTGTAAAGATTTTATCTGTTTGGGATAATGTGAGCGTTTTATTCATAAATAATGTGGTTTCTGATGTTTCTTCATGATAATAATTCAGCAGCAGTAAGCAGCGGCAGCTGGTAGGACTGCTTACTGCCACTGCCAACTGCTACTTATACGACAACTTCTTTCTGAAATAATTCATAAACCCGCGTAATACCTTCGCGCAAACCAATTTGGTGTTTCCAGCCCAGATTATGCAGTTTACTTACATCCATGAGCTTGCGGGGTGTTCCATCAGGCTTAGACCTGTCAAAAGTCAGCTCCCCTTCAAAACCTACGATATCTTTGATGATCAGGGCCAGCTCTTTGATACTGATGTCTTCACCCGTTCCTACGTTGATGAGGTCGGGTTCGTTGTAATGAAACATCAGGAAAAAGCAGGCTTCTGCCAGGTCATCCACATGCAAAAATTCACGCATAGGGGTACCAGAGCCCCAAATTACAACTTCTTTGCTGTTATTGACTTTGGCCTCATGAAACTTACGGATGAGGGCGGGTAGCACATGTGAGTTTTGCAGGTCATAATTGTCGTTAGGGCCATACAAATTGGTAGGCATGAGCGAAATAAAATTATCTCCGTATTGCGAACGGTACGCATCACACAATTTAATACCCGCAATTTTGGCAATGGCATAAGGTTCATTGGTAGGCTCCAGCAGTCCGGTGAGTAAATACTCCTCTTTCAGCGGTTGCGGGGCCATCTTCGGATAAATGCAAGATGAGCCCAAAAACTGAAGCTTTTTTACGCCTACTTCATGGCTGTGATGGATTACATTGTTCTGGATCATCAGGTTGTCATACAAAAACTCCCCCCTGTACGTGTTATTGGCTTGAATACCACCAACTTTAGCTGCAGCTAAAAAGACATAATCCGGGCGTTCTGCCTCAAAAAAAACTTTCACTTGTTGCTGGCTTCTCAGGTCAAGCTCGGCAGAAGTGCGGAATATGATGTTGTGAAAACCTTCTTTTTCCAGTTTGCGTACAATGGCCGAGCCTACCATGCCCCGGTGCCCGGCCACATATATTTTGTCGTTTTTATTCATGATAATGAAATACCTGATGTCCTCCGGTGAGTAAATATTTATCTTTTTTGAACAATTCAAGATCGGCGTTTACCATATCTTTTACCAACGCCGGTAAGTCAAATTTTGGTTTCCAGCCTAGCTTTTTCTGGGCTTTAGTAGGGTCGCCAATCAACAAATCCACTTCTGTGGGGCGGTAATACCTGGGGTCTATCTTTACTACAACATCCCCTTCTTTCAGTTGGAATTCTTTTTTACTACATTTTTTCACCTTGGCTACTTCATCCACGCCCTCACCTTCAAAATAAAGTTCAATGCCCAATTCCTGAAATGCCATTCGCACAAATTCCCGTACAGGCGTGGTAATACCTGTAGCGATTACATAATCTTCCGGTTTTTCCTGTTGTAAAATGAGCCACATGGCCTCTACGTAATCCTGGGCATGTCCCCAATCGCGTTGTGCGTCCAGGTTACCTAAATAACATACGTCCTGCAAGCCCATAGCAATTTTACAGGCCGCCCGGGTGATTTTCCGGGTCACAAAAGTTTCGCCCCGCAGTGGAGATTCGTGGTTGAACAAAATTCCGTTTACGGCAAACATATTGTACGCTTCCCGGTAGTTGACGGTAATCCAGTATCCATAAAGTTTGGCCACTGCGTACGGAGAGCGGGGATAAAAGGGAGTCTTTTCACTTTGGGGTACTTCCTGTACCAAGCCGTAAAGCTCGGAAGTGGATGCCTGGTAAATTTTGGTTTTATCCATCAAACCCAAAATACGAACAGCTTCCAGAATCCGCAGTGTTCCCATGCCATCGGCATTGGCGGTATATTCGGGTTCATCAAAACTTACCTGCACGTGCGACATGGCCCCCAGGTTGTAAATTTCATCGGGCTGCACTTCCTGCACAATCCGGATGATATTGGTAGAATCAGTGAGGTCTCCGTAATGCAATTTAAACCGCAGGTTTTTTTCGTGCGGGTCCTGGTAAAGGTGGTCAATACGGTCGGTATTGAATAGGGAAGACCGCCGTTTAATGCCGTGGACTTCATACCCTTTTTTTAATAATAACTCGGCCAGGTAGGCGCCGTCTTGTCCGGTAATACCGGTAATTAATGCTTTTTTCATCTTCAAAAAATATTAGTCAGGTGCGTTTATACAAAGTCTGTCAAACCCTTTGCTTTCACATCGTTTAAAAATTTCTTTACCATTTGCTCCTGGTCTTTATTACAGATCATGAGCACCCCCTCGTTTTCTACCACAATAAAGTTATGCAATCCGTGTACAACCGCCAATTTATCTTTAGAAACCTTTATTAAAGAATCGGAGGTGTCGTAGGTATAAACCTGTCCCTGGGTGTAATTTCCATCGGGGTCTTTCTCCTGATGGTTAAATATTGATTTCCATGTGCCCAGGTCTGACCAACCAAAGTCTACTGGGATAACATGTACATTGTCAGCTTTCTCAAGAATACCGTAGTCTACGGAAATGTTGATACATTCATCGTAGGTTTTTTCAATAAATCCGGCTTCTTTTTCAGTATAATAAAATTCGCTGCCCGCCGCAAACAAGCGGTTAACTTCCGGCAGATTTTTCTCAAAACTTTTCCGGATGGTTGGAATGCTCCATACAAAAATGCCAGAGTTCCATACAAAATTACCTGCTTCCAGGAAAGTTTTGGCTGTTTCAAGGTCAGGCTTTTCTTTAAAAGCATTTACTTTATACAACCCTTTTTCCCCGGTTTTTTCATTGTATTCAATATAACCATAACCAGTATCGGGACGGGACGGTGTGATGCCAAAAGTAACCAAAATTTCATTTTTGGAAACGGCTTCAAAAGCTTTTTGCACTGCATTATTGAATCCTTTCTGGTCAAGAATCAGATGATCGGCTGGTGCCACAATAAGATTGGCATCCGGGTTTTTTTGACTGATTTTATGAAAAGCATAAGCAATACATGGAGCGGTATTCCTGAGCTGAGGTTCAGAAAGTATTTGTTCATCGTTGATGCCGGGCAATTGCTTTTTAATCAGTTGTTTATAGTCAGCATTGGAAATGATATAAATGTTTTCAGGGAGACAAACTTCTTCAAGCCGCTTGAAAGTTAATTGTAGCAAACTGCTGCCTACATCCAGCACGTCCTGAAACTGTTTAGGAAATTGCTGTCTGCTTACCGGCCAGAGACGCGTGCCTACGCCCCCCGCCATAATTAGTGCAAAGTTGTTTTTCATATTTTAATTAATACAGAACTTTGACAAAGCTACGCTTCTTGTTGAAGATGGCTTAGTCAAAGTTAGTTTATTGGTTAATGTTTGAGTTTAAAATTTTTTGCGGTCGGCATTCCGATTCATCGGAACGCCGCTGCGGTTTAGGGTTTATTGTTAAAAGCCCAATACAAGGAAGCTTCCGTTCAACAATGATTCTTTGTTGTAGGTAAAAGTTGTTTCTTCTGTATTTCCGGCATAAACACGCCCTCCGGCAGCTTCAACAACGGCTTGTCCGGCAGCGGTGTCCCATTCCATGGTAGGGCCGTGGCGGTAGTAAATATCGGCTTTGGCTTCGGCCACCATACAAAATTTGAGGGCAGAGCCCCGGGAAATACTTTCAGTAACGCCGTATTGTGCCAGGAGTTGCTCTTCTTCCGGGGCGGCATGGCTGCTGCTGCGTACGGCAATCCGGTCTTTTTCTTTTTTGCTTACTTGTATCGGCTGGGGGGCATTTTTGCTGGTTTGCTTAAAAGCACCAGGTTCAGTATTCCCAATTTTTGTAGAAAGGCCAAAGTACAATTCATCCGGCACGGGTGTGTGTACGATGCCAAAGACAGGACGTTTGTTATGAATAAGGGCGATATTCACAGTAAACTGACCGTTTCTTTTGATAAATTCTTTGGTGCCGTCCAATGGGTCTACCAGCCAAAAATATTCCCAGTCTTTGCGGGTTTCGTAGGTAATGTCTTTTCCTTCTTCTGAAATGATCGGGATTTCAGGAAAAGCTTTTTGCAAGGCAGGGGCAATAATTTCATGAGAAGCTTTATCGGCCAGGGTGAGCGGAGAATTATCTGCCTTAAAATCAACCACCTGGGAAAAATCAGAATTATGATAGATTTCCAGTATTTTATCCCCGGCTTCGTAGGCAATGTTTTTTACAATGTTGATGTCCAGATTTTGTAGCATAAGTTAAAAAATTGTTTGTTTGTACGGATATATTTTACTTTGGAAAAGTAGTATGCGTTTTGGTAAAAAAACAGGTGTACTTTCAGCAAAGAGTACATACGGCCATAATTTTCGCAACGCTGCCACAAAAATACAGGCTTTCTGCAATCAACCTAACAAAAACGGAATAAGATAATGGAACAAAACGCGAGGATTCGAATCAATCTCAGTACCCTGGAACTGGAAGTAGAAGGTTCCGAAGAGTTTGTAAATACACATGCTGAAAAGATAGGTGAGTTTATGGAGTTGCTGAAGAAAAAATCTAATGAAATGCCGGTAATGGTAAGCAGCAATAACGGGGCAGACGCAGAAAAGGTACAGGAAGAAGAGCCAAACCAGGAAGAAGAAACACAGCAAAAATCTGCTTTGGGTGCCATTCCTGAAACCTTTGGTGAATTTTATTTACGGGCTGCCAAAAATATCAATGATATTGACAAAGTGCTGCTGGGGGGCTATTTTATCCAGCACAAAAATGATAACAATATTTTTTCTACCCGTGAAGTGTCGGCCGTGTTAAAGGATAATGGGATTTATTTGAAAAATCCCTCGCACTCTATCAAACTCAACCTGGATGCCCGGCGTATTTTTGCTGTAAAAAAAGGGTGCTTCCGGGTAAGTGAAGACGGGTTGGAACGGCTGTTATCCGTTGTACGCTGAATGATCTAAAATTTTTTGGGTAGCTTCCGGTAAATTTTTTGCTGTCAGGGTGGCAGCAGTTGGTTCCGGGGTTTCTATGATCCTTACGGTGCTGATACCAAATTTTTTTGCCGGGATAATGTCTCTTTCCTTGTCTCCAATCATCCAGGAACTTGCCGGGTTGATTTGAAAACGGGCAATGGCTTTTTCAAACATCAGTGAATCAGGTTTACGTGATAAAGACGCAGTAACTGATGGGTGGTAAGGAGAATAGTAAAAAGCATCAATGGCATGTTGGGTTCGGGACTGTAAATAATTATGACATGCACGCACTTCATCAGGAGTGTAAAGTCCCTTCGCAATACCGGCCTGATTGGTTATCACAACCAGTAAAAAACCAGCCTTTTTCAGTTTTTGCAATGATTCCATCGTGCCGGGCAATATTTCAAAATCTTCAATGCGATAGGTATACGTGTTTCTGTCAAGATTGAGAACCCCATCTCTGTCTAAAAAAATACATTTGGTTTTTTGTTGTATCACTTTTTTATTTTAAATATCTTTTCGGTGGCAAACGTTATTATAAATAAGGAAAAATACTCTTTTCTTCACAAAGGGTTGTATCTTTAATCGTTGAATCACCCATAACTTTCATTGCCCTGTGAGCCATAGCTTAGTTGTAGTGCCTACTTATAATGAGCGCGAAAATATATCTGCACTGATCAGTAAGGTTTTGTTTTTACCTGTGATCTTTGATATCCTGATCGTGGATGATAATTCTCCCGATGGTACGGCGAGTATTGTAAAACAGTTGCAAAAGTACTACCCAGACCGTGTTTTTCTCTTAGAAAGAGAAGGAAAATTAGGGTTGGGGAGTGCTTACGTATGCGGGTTTAAATATGCGCTGGAGAAGGGGTATGAGTATATTTTTGAAATGGATGCCGATTTTTCGCACAATCCTGAAGATTTGGTGAAACTGTACAAAGTATGTGCTAATGAAGGCCATGATGTGGCCATAGGATCCCGGTATGTGAAGGGGGTCAATGTCATCAACTGGCCCATGAGCCGGGTACTGATTTCTTATTTTGCCAGTTTGTATGTGTGCCTGGTTACTGGTATGCCATTTAAAGATACCACGGCAGGTTTTAAGTGTTACCGGAAACACGTCTTAGAAACCATCAATCTGGATAAAATTCATTTTGTTGGGTACGCATTCCAGATTGAAATGAAATTTACCGCCTGGATGTATGGGTTTAAGATTAAGGAAATTCCCATCATATTTACCGACAGGGCCAAAGGGGAATCTAAAATGTCACTCCGGATTTTCTGGGAAGCGATGGTGGGTGTCATTCGTATGAAAATCAGTAGTTTTTTTAAAAAATATCACCGGCCAATGCCAGTGTCCTGGTGACAATAGTACGGTTCAATAAGAATGAGCCATGCAGGAAGGTACAGGACAGACAGGCCCAAAGAACTTTATTACTTTATTGCCAGCTTTTTATCCCTGGCCTCAAGCTTTTTATTTAGTTATCTTGTAGCCAGGGGCTTGAAGCTTTAAACAAACAACCAACCCAAGTATGAGCCAGGAGGTGATCGCTATTTTTGATATTGGGAAAACCAATAAAAAGTTTTTTCTGTTCAACCGTCAATACGAAACGGTTTTTGAAAGTTCAAGACGTTTTGAAGAAATTGAAGATGAAGACGGTTTCCCTTGTGATGATTTACCGGGCTTACACGAATGGATTAAATACGAATTCAGGGAGATTTCAAAAAATACGGATTTTGACATAAAAGCCATCAACTTTTCGGCCTACGGAGCCAGCCTTGTGCACCTGAATGATAAAGGTGTTCCAGTAGCGCCTCTTTATAATTACCTGAAACCATTGCCTGAAGATATTGCCCGGCAGTTTTATGAAACTTATGGGCAGCAGGATGATTTTGCCATCCGCACCGCTTCACCAGCCATGGGCATGCTCAACTCAGGGTTGCAATTGTACTGGCTCAAATACAAAAAGCATGAGGTTTTTCAACAAATCAAAACTACCCTGCATTTTCCCCAGTACCTGAGCTATCTGATTACCAAAAAGGCCTTTTCTGAGATCACCAGCATTGGCTGCCATACCGCCCTCTGGGATTTTCAAAAAGACCGTAGCCATGACTGGGTATATGCCGAAAACCTGAACCATTTGTTCCCTCCGGTAGTGAGTTCTTCTTCTGTTGTGCCCATAAAGTACAAAAAGAAAACTATTTTGTGTGGTGTTGGGGTGCACGATAGTTCTTCGGCATTGGTGCCTTATCTATTGGGGTTGGATACATCTTTTATGCTGATGTCTTCCGGCACCTGGATCATTACTTTTAATCCTTTCAGCGAAGAGCCGCTTTCTGTAGAAGACCTGAAGCGAGACTGCTTGCAGTACATGAATTTCCGGAGTACGCCCACCAGGGCTTCCAGGATATTTCTGGGCAATGAACACAACCATCATGAAAAACGTTTAGCAGCCCACTTCCATAAATCTGAAAAATACCATCAATCGGTTTTTTTGGATAAAGATATCATGGAGAAGTTGTTGGCAAACCCGCTGAAAAAGAGAAAGTTTTTCCCTCAGACCATGCAAAATACCGGACCTTTTCCTGAACTGACTGGACCAGAAACTAATCTGTCTGTTTTTAAAAGCTATGAAGAAGCTTATCATCAATTAGTATTGGATTTGGTGTGTATGCAGGCAGTTTCTTTGAAACTTGCAAAAGGTAGTACTCAGGTTGAAAAAGTACTGATAACGGGAGGTTTTTGTGAGAATACCTTATTCATGCAATTACTTGCGGGCTATTTTCCGGAAATGAACTTTTATACAAGTACACTAAAGAAAGCAAGTGCTATAGGGGCAGCCCTGGTTTTGCACCGCCACTGGAATGAAGAGCAACCACTTGATCACTTATTTGATTTTGAAAAAATAGAGCCTTTGGAAATCAAAGGTTTACAACAATACCAACTGATCTAATTTACCCTCAATGGAAGAAAAAAATCTGGTAAAAGCCCTCGATAGTATTGATGAATATGAGCGCGAACCTGTTCCTCAGAAAAAACTCAAAAGTTGGAAAAGCTTTGTGGGCATGTATGCCGGCGAACATACCGCAGGCACTGAGTTTGTCATAGGCCCTTTGTTTGTAGTGCATGGCGTGAGTGCTGTGGAATTATTGTTGGGTTTGCTGGTGGGTAACCTGCTTGCTGTATTAAGCTGGGTTTTATTATGCGCGCCCATTGCCACCAAAACCAGGGTAACCCTTTATTATAAACTAGAGAAAATTTGTGGCAGAAGGCTGGTTTCTTTCTACAACCTGGTGAATGGTGTCATGTTCTGCTTCCTGGCGGGCTCCATGATTGCCGTATCAGCCACCGCTGTTGGCATTCCTTTTAACCTGCCCATGCCCGAGCTGAACGACTGGCTGCCTGCAAGCGTAGGTTGGGTAGTGGCTGTGTTTGCCATTGGTGCAGTAATTACGGTTGTAGCCATGCTGGGATACGATTATGTGGCCCGGTTTGCCAATGTGGCTGCCCCCTGGATGATCCTGGTGTTTCTGGCAGCCGGAATAGCCGTATTGCCCGAACTTGGTGTGCATTCTGTGGGCGATTTCTGGACGGTGGCCCAACAAAAAATTTGGGTGGGTGAAACTGCCAGCAATGTGAGCAAATTCACTTTCTGGCATGTGATGTTCTTTGCCTGGTTTGCCAACATGGCCATGCACATTGGCATGGCTGATATGTCTATTTTCAGGTATGCCAAAAAAGCGAGCTATGGATTTGCCTCAGCAACAGGAATGTTTTTGGGGCACTTTCTGGCCTGGCTGGCAGCCAGTATATTGTATGCGGTTGTATTGGTTAGAATTGTTCCGGAAGGGATGACTTTGGCTGAGTTTTTACCGACCATTACCAACGAGCAAATGCCCTCCGTAGCACCCGGTCCCCTGGCCTATAATGCTACCGGAATTGCCGGGGCGATTTGTGTTATCATTGCCGGATGGACGACTGCCAACCCTACGATTTATCGGGCGGGACTGGCCATTCAGGGCATGTTTCCATCAAGCAAACGATGGAAGGTTACGCTGGTGGTCGGGTTGGTTACCACCATTGCAGCCTGTTTTCCTGCTTTGGTAATGAAACTCCTGGAGTTCGTGGCTTTATATGGCTTACTGCTCATGCCCATGGGTGCTATCATATTTATTGATTTCTATATTTTACCAAAATTGGGGTTGAAACAAAATTATGCTTTTGAAAATAATATCAAGTTTAGCTGGGCTGCTGCCATCACCTGGGTAGCCACCTTAGTTCTGTGTTTGTTATTAAATTTTAACTTTGGTATT
The DNA here is from genome assembly GCA_965230065.1 of Cyclobacteriaceae bacterium. Taxonomy (GTDB): domain Bacteria; phylum Bacteroidota; class Bacteroidia; order Cytophagales; family Cyclobacteriaceae. The sequence goes on from OZ245942.1 coordinate 5,347,968, forward strand.
GAAATATTCTTCCTGGGCCTGCCTGGCTGGTTTCTGGCAGCGTTATTATATATTATTACCAGTAAAATGTACCAAAAAAAGCAGGTGTTGTCTGGCGCTTAATTCTGTAAAAACATGAAAATACTTTTAAAAATAATTTCGTTCGCAGGGCTGGCGCTCACCATTGTGCCCTCCATTTTACATTTTGCTGGGGATATTTCCTTGTCAATGCACAAAACACTCATGTTTATTGGGGTAATTGCATGGTTTGGTACGGCACCTTTTTGGATGAATTCATCGGAGGAGTCGGAAGCCTAAAGATTACTTCGGTTTTCTTTCTCTCGTTCCATACTCAGATTCTGATGAAATGCAAAACTGCAAATATTTCCTGGCTATTATTTCTTTGGCTTTTGCCTGCACTTCTCCACAGGTACAAGATGTTCAGGAGGTACGTTTTGCAACATTCAACACTTCCCTGTACCGTGATTCGACTGCGGTGTTAATTAACGATTTATCTACACCCGAAAATAAACAGGCCAGGCACGTGGCTGAAATCATTCAGCGAACGCGTCCTGATGTACTGGCTTTGCAGGAGTTTGATTATGATTCAGCAGGAAGCGCTCTTCAATTTTTTCAGGATAATTACCTCAAAATTTCCCAGCAAGGGGCTGAAACCATCAATTATCCCTTTTGGTACGTAGTGCCTTCCAATACAGGCGTTTTAACGGGGCTAGACATCAATAGCAATGGAAGCGTTACTGACCCGGAAGATGCGTTTGGATACGGGCGTCACCCCGGACAGTATGCTTTTGCCCTGCTTTCAAAATTCCCAATCGTAGCCGATAGTATTCGGTCTTTTCGTAAGTTTTTGTGGAAAGATATGCCGGATGCTAAACTTCCGGTTGATTCCACCGGAACATCTTTTTACTCAGAAGAAGTATTAGATGTTTTTCGGCTTTCTTCCAAAAATCATGTAGATATTCCTGTAAAGATACAGGGGCAAACCGTGCATGTTATTATGGGCCATCCCACACCCCCGGTATTTGACGGGTCCGAAGACCGTAACGGCAGGCGTAATTATGACGAAATTCGTCTGATTGCTGATTATATCAGTGGGGATGAAATTACAAATTACCTGCACGATGATGCGGGTAGGAGTGGAGGGTTACATCATAGTGATTCTTTTGTGATTATGGGAGATATGAACGCCGATCCGGAAGATGGAGATAGTTACCCGGGGGCAATTCAGCAGTTACTTACCCACCCATTTGTTCATGAGCTGGTAAGCATAGGCACAATGGTACCATCCAGTGAAGGCGGTGTTGAAAATGCAAAAAGTATCAAAAGAGAAGACGAAGGTGATCCTTCCCATGATACATCTGTGTTTGGTTTGCGCATAGATTATGTGTTGCCCTCTGCCAACCTTGAGGTTATCAATTCAGGCATCTTCTGGCCTGCTTCTCAAGATTCTTTATTTTATTTGGTTGATGATTTTGCCAGTTCCGACCACCGGTTGGTTTGGATAGATGTGCAGTTATAAATAGTAGGCAGCGGCAATTGGCAGTATGCACACACTGCCTACTGTTATTGCCTCCTGCCGCTGCCACTTATTGACAACAGTTGTCAGTGAAAGCACACATATTGCCAGCATCTTTTTTGTTGGTTCTCAAATTTTTCACCATGACAACGCCCATCAAAGGCCGCGGCGCCCAAATCAATTCCAAAAATCGTTATTTGGCAAATTCGCTGGATAAAAACGCTGAGGATGGTATTGATGTTTATGAAAACTCCTCTCCGGATACCCAAATCTTTACAGAACACCCCAAAAAGATATTGAGTAAAGTGGATAGCCCGGATGTAGGGATGTATTACTCTCTCAATCCTTATCAGGGTTGTGAGCACGGTTGTATCTACTGTTATGCCCGCAATAGCCACGAATATTACGGATTCAGTGCCGGACTTGATTTTGAGTCAAAAATCATGGCAAAACCCAATGCTGCCTTATTACTGGAAAAAGAGTTTCAGAAAAAATCGTGGCATCCCGTGCCCATCTCTTTATCGGGTAATACAGATTGCTATCAGCCTATTGAAAAGAAGCTGCAAATTACTCGTTCCATTTTAACGGTAATGCTGAAGTATGGAAACCCTGTGGGTATTATCTCAAAAAATGCTTTGATATTGCGGGATTTGGATATTTTAAAAGAGCTGGCCAAAGATAATCTGGTAAATGTGTATTTGAGCATCACTACTTTACAGGAAGACCTCCGTCAAAAGCTGGAACCCCGCACAGCCACCATCCAAAAGCGATTTGATACTATGGCAGCACTTACAGATGCTGGTATTCGGGTAGGCGTGATGGCTGCCCCCATCATTCCCGGCCTTAATCATTCTGAAATCCCGGGAATTTTAAAAAAAGCCAGTGAAAATGGAGCCTGTGCAGCGGGTTATACCGTAGTACGCCTCAACGGGGCCATCGGTGAAATTTTTCATGACTGGTTGAAAAAGCAATTTCCAGACAGGGCCTCTAAAGTTTGGAACCAGATAAGTGAATTGCATGGTGGGCAGGTAAATGACTCCCGGTGGAAAACCCGCATGCGGGGGGAAGGCCCACTGGCAGCTTCTATTTCGCAGTTATTCAAGATCGCTAAAGAAAAATATTTTCATGATCGGGCGATGCCTCCTTTAGATACTTCCCACTTCAGGCACAATGGTAGTATGACGTTATTCTGAAAAAAGATTTTCTTTAAGGGAAATCCAATTAGCTTTGAAGTTACGTAAGTGCAGTATAAGCCTGCGTACTATGATTGTATTTTAGTTGGCCTGGGGTACAAGAAATGCGCGGCTTTTTCCCTGGAAATCACAGAAACTACCATGAAACCGCTGTATCCGATATTGATGTGTATCTTGTATACCTTGCTTTTGCTGGGATACAGTGGCTTTCATGGAGGGCATGCCTTGCTACATACATTACAAATTCACGTACACCCACATCACGATCACCATCATGTGGGCGACCACCATCATTTTTTTAAATTTTGGTTTGAAATTGAACAGGATGCACATCAGGAAGAAGAACCTGTTACTGTAGAAGTTTTTCCGGTGTTCGTTTTCATGCAGGCTTTTGAAGAAATCCCTTTCTTAAACGCATTTATATGGCATTCAAAATACTTACTTTTTGTGAGTGCTTTCTTTGAAGACATCCGTTTTGCACCACCCACCCCTCCTCCTGTTTGCTATTCTAACATATCATGACAATAGGTTGCTGATTGAATTTGAGTAGATTTTTTGCTCAAAAACAGCTATGCTATTGTCTTTATAAACCCTGGTTCAGACAAATAAAAATCGCTGGTCAACCCATAGTAAAACCCTTCAGTTTAAGCAATGATATTGTCTTAACAGTTAGAAAAATACGAAAATCCATAAGGGATTAGGCAGCTTCTTTTATTTGTTATCAAAACCAAACGAAAAAATTTTTCGCAATGGGAGGGGTGTGCTCTCTCCTCAATAATCCTTAACATGAAAATCTTTATTAAATATATACTTTGTACAACCTTTTGGTGCAGCATGATATGCCAGGCTGATGCACATAATACACCAATCATAAAAGGCTCAGTCATTGATACAAAAAATAACCTGCCCATGCAAGGGGTGCATGTTTTGATACAAGGAACTGATTACCAGACCATTACCAATGCTTTGGGGAAGTTTTACTTCAACAATGTGGAAGCCGGAACTTACCAACTGCAAATTTCCCATATAGGTTATCAATCTGTGCAACAAACAGTTAATGTAAAGCCCGGAAAAGTGGTGCAAGTATCTATTCATCTTGAACAAAGCAGCCTGGAGCTGTCTGAAGTGGCGGTGAGTGCGCTGCCGTCTGATGACATCAATACCATCAGTGCCATTGACATTAACCTCAGGCCGGTACAAAGCTCACAGGATATTTTGCGCTCTGTGCCCGGCCTGTTCATTGCCCAGCATGCCGGGGGTGGCAAGGCCGAGCAAATTTTCCTCAGGGGCTTTGACATAGACCACGGTACCGACATCAATTTATCGGTAGACGGGCTGCCTGTGAATATGGTATCGCATGCACACGGACAAGGATATTCCGATTTGCACTATATTATACCTGAGACTGTGGACAGGGTCAACTTTCAGAAGGGGCCGTACTACGCCAACAAGGGTGATTTTACGACAGCGGGCTTCGTGGGCTTTTCTACGGCCAATGCGCTGGATCAAAGCATGGTCAAAATAGAAGGTGGGCAGTTTGATAGTTATCGTACGGTAGCCATGATAGACCTTTTGGGTGAAAAAGCAAGCAACAATAACCAGCATGCTTATGTGGCTTCTGAGTTTTTATCAACACAAGGATATTTTGACAGTCCGCAAAACTTCACCCGTCTGAATGTGATGGGCAAATACCACGGAGTGTTGGATAATGATAAATATCTTACCATTTTGTTATCTACTTTCCGTTCTAAATGGGATGCCTCCGGACAAATTCCCCAAAGGGCAGTAGATAGTGGCATGATTGATCGCTTTGGAGCTATTGATGATACGGAGGGAGGCTATACCGACCGTACCAACCTGAGCGTGAAGCTGGGTAATGCCCTGGAAGACGGCGGTTTTCTAAGCAATCAGCTGTATTTTGTCAATTATGGGTTTGAGTTGTATTCCAACTTTACATTTTTTCTGGAAGACCCGGTGGATGGGGATCAGATCAGGCAGAAAGAGCGGAGGAACATCTTTGGATATACAGGTACTTATTCAAAAAGCTACAACTTGTTCGGAAGAGAAGCCAGCACCGATGCAGGTATTGGGTTTCGGTATGATGATATCAATGAAAATGAGCTTTCGCATACTAAAAACAGGAGAACCACGCTGGATTCACTGGCTTTGGGTGATATAGATGAAATCAACACCCATGCGTATATCGACCAGCACTTATTTCTGACAGAAAAAATCACGTTGAATGCCGGACTGCGCCTGGATCATTTTCAGTTTGCTTACATAAATGCTTTAGATTCTGCATATGACAGAAAATCCACTACGAAATCAGTAGTAAGCCCGAAACTGAACTTGTTTTATCAGCTGAATGCCGCGACACAGCTATTTATTAAATCAGGCATTGGCTTTCATTCTAATGATGCCCGGGTAATTTTGGAGAATACCAGCGAAGACATACTCCCCAAAGCTTACGGAGCCGAGGTGGGTACTAATTTCAAACCCATACCTTCCTTACTGCTCAGTACCAGTCTGTGGTGGCTGTATTTGCAGCAGGAATTTGTATACGTAGGTGACGCGGGCATTGTAGAGCCCAGTGGAAAAACCCGCAGGGTAGGGGTAGACCTTTCGTTGCGTTACCAGCCCCTTCCCTGGCTGTTTGCCGATGTGGATATGAATTTTGCGCACCCCAGGGCATTGGATGCAACGGAAGGGGAAAATTATATTCCCCTGGCTCCGGCCTTTACCAGTACAGGGGGCGTTTCATTCAAACTGAAAAACGGATTCAATGGCAGCCTGCGTTACCGTTACCTGGACGACCGCCCCGCCAATGAAGATAATTCGGTAGTGGCCGATGGGTATTTGTTGTTGGATGCGGCCTTACGCTACACCCAGCCTAAGTTTGAACTTGCCCTGAGTGCAGAAAACCTGCTAAATACCGAGTGGAACGAAGCCCAGTTTGATACTGAATCCCGCTTACCCTTTGAAACGGAACCCGTATCCGAAATTCATTTCACCCCGGGCACCCCTTTCTTTCTGAAAGCAGGGGTGAGTTACTTTTTTTAGATTTCCAAATTAAGTGCCAACATATCGGTCAGACCGCTCTTGTGCTTCTACCCAGTAGCGGTCAGACCGATTTCGTACTAAAGCTTTCCTTCCAGATACTCCAGAGGTTGGGCTACCCCTTCCGTGCCTTACCCTGCCATTACAATTTTACCTTTCTTGTGCCGGACTCTCTCTTGCGTCGGACTCAGTCCGGTGCTTAACTAATAATAATCAGGACTCTGTCCGTCGATAGCAAAAAAAGGCACTCAATAGTGGAATAGACGGACGAAGCCCTGCATATCATTGTTTAGGCATCAGGACGTAGAGATCCTGTGCCTTTAGAGGGGTGATTTCAAAGTATGTCCCCCAACGATTAGCTAAGCACAGTCGGCTTAGCCTTTCAAATATCTCAAAAGTATCTGATCCAGATGCCCTTTGCAAACAACTAAGTAAGCCGATTGGGCTTAACGCCTGTTACATGGCGTCAGTATTTTCTGTTTGCTAGATAGACTTTCATTGCAAAGTGAAGTACTAAGGGATGATCACGATTCAGTTTAAGCACCTCATCCCGTTCCTCCCAAAATTTAAATGTCACTTTATTTGAGTGAGGAATGGAGTTGCCAATTAAGGAATATTCAAAAAGACGGTAAACTGCTATTTCAGAATCATCTTGAAAGTTCATCTCATTTAGCAATTGAATTAGTTCTTGGCATCTAAATTCGTTTGCACTCGAGAATTGATAAAGGGCTTTGAAAATTCTATCGATATCTTCTAATGAATAATGAGCAGATAGTTCGTTTTTTACTTCAGCTATTAATTCAGCAGAGTACTTTCCAAGTAGATTATTGATATCTCTTTTTTGAAGAGGTAATTGCAACTCCATTGATGATATTGGACTGAAAAATAGGATTAAATCTCTTGGTCTTGCGAAAGTGTGATCAACAACATATTTAAAACTTGTCTTTTTATAAGCTGGATCATTTTCAACAAATGTTGACCAAGGGTCATCCTTATCATACGTCTTACCAAGTTTCTCAAAGTTCAGCGCCAATCGTTTATTGATAAACTGTTTTAGCTTGGTTTTATCTTCATGTTCAAATCTCTTATGGGTATCAAACTCGTACCAAACAAGGTTTACAGCATAACTAGAAAATAATTTTGCTGTATCAGCATCGTACTTATAAAGGATTCTAGAAATATCATCCCTTAAGAGAATGAAAATCTTTGATTCTAAGTTGTTCTTACCGAAGAAGTTATTATTGTAATCCTTGGCAACTCGGATCAAGTTCAAAATGGTATTTCTATTTTCTTCGGAGCTAGATTTAAAGCCAATATCCAAGTCATCAAAAATCAAGATGAACTTGTTTTCTCTATTTTCAGGATAATTCATCAATTCGAGAACTGTAGCTTTTAAGTGCGGTATAAGCTTATAGAAAGGAGCTTTTTCTTTAGTTATGTCGAACTTATTACCAAATTTGGCATTTAAAAATCTTTTGAAGTAGTTGACATTCAATTCGTGTCCTTTGCTTTGAACAACCTGGGTAATTTGATTGGATTTAATGTCAACAAACCCAGAGTTCTTTTTGAGAAAGACATGCAAATCTGAAATTTCTTTGTAACTCTTTAAGGACTCTTTAGATGTTAACATTAGAGTAAGTTTCGTAAGAATTACCCATTCAATTATTAGTTCTTGAGTAGCGTTATCATCATGCTCCTTAGTTAGCTGTGCGATTCTCTCAATGTTGATATCTGACTTCCTAATGAAAGCGGAAAAGTAGTTGGCTTCTTTTTCATATAAGTGTGAGATATATTCAGCAATTGCTGACTTGCCGCTTCCTTTTCTTCCAGTGATCAAAAATTTCTCATGTTGTAATTCTGGAAGAACATTCAAAAAATCTTCGAAAACTTCAGCTAACCTCATTCTTGAATGAGCAACACTCTCGGCCTCAGCTTCAGGAGAACCAATGAAAAAGTTCTTTGTACTGAAGGCTAATGAACCTTCTTTCTTTATGAATTTGTCAAATAGAGCCATTTATACGATTTGAAGATATTCCATGTAACGCCTAGCTATGATGATTGAAGATTAGATAGTACTAACCTCTCGTCTCGCACATAGCCACGCCTTGATTTAAATTTAAAACTTGTGGCGGACTTTCCGACCCCCACGAAACTTTCCTGACAGATAAAACCCCATTCATTCATAGCATTTGTTACCAGTATTTTATTCTGCTACTACCTCCAATAAACCTCTCAATTTGGCTAATAGCTCATCAAATGTTAAAATATCTACATTTTTCTGATTTGATCTAAGAAGTTCAAAGCATTTGGCTTGATGTTCATTTAGTTCCTCTTTCAATCCAATCACCAATATCGCTTTTGGGTCAATGATTCTTTCTTTACTTCCGAAATCTTTAATGAAAACGTCCTTTTGGTCGAGACACTGACTGATTCCACCTGATAAGTCATCTGAGTAGGAAAAAACATCAGGATCTCTGTAAGCAGTGTTTTTTAGAAGTTTTTTCTTGTGCGTTTTAATTTCTAAAAGCGCGAAATTGTCTTGAAATCCATTTTGAAATAGAAAATCAACCACTCTTCCATCTTCATTTTCCAGCGTTTTCCCACCAACATAAGCTTCCTGTCTTCTCAGTATTACCTCAAAGGGAAATAGGTGATTGAGAATCCAAGCGTTCTCACCAAAAAACTTCTGCCATTGTTTCTCATTGTCCACTTTTGACTCCATCAGGCGTTCGAAGTTTTTGATGATGTCTTCAATAAAAACCTTGTTGATTTTATCTCTTGTCTTTATGAAATTTGATGTTACGGAAATCTTGCTGGCTGGTGCAGTTTCCATGACTACAGATAATGATTCTATATCTGCCTTTGTCACTTTTTCAAAGGAGTCAAACTTGCGCAAAAAAGCATCAAGCTGACCTGCGTTCAATAATACTTTCTCCTTGTTAACCTTTGAGGTAATGTTCGCCAGTTCATTAGCCATCATCAACTTACGAGTTCGATCATACCATCTTTTTTCAATTGCAATCTTTCGTAAAATTGGTTCGAGATCGGCCCAATTAAATGTTAGAGTTTTTTCGGCAAATCGGTTTCTGATATTTATACCAACAATAATTCGATCAAACTCCTTGAATTTTGCATAGAGATATGAAAAAAGTAATTTGATTCTTTGAGTTCCAAAGCCATATCTGCCGTTAGTTTTGAAATCCTTCGGAATATCTGAAAGGTTTTCCCAACCTTTTAGTTCAATTGTATTGAGTCTTTTAGCAGAGACACTGCCATCTGCAGAGTTTACAGAATACGGGTGAAAAATGAATTTTCGTTCCGTCTTGAAAATTTCTTTGGTTTTGAAAACAGGATTTCCATCAACATCACAATACTGAAAGACGCTCTTTGTGTCATTGTCCGTTGTTAGGTTTTCTTCGTTGGCTATGTATTCTGGCATTGGCGGTTCTTAAAATTACTGGCAACATCTGTATATCACAATGTGTGATATTTCCCTTATACCTATTTTATATCTGTTGCAACAGGATAAAAAAGGAACAGAATTGTTTGAAGGATAGTACATTTAATAAGTAATAATACTAAATAATCTAAAACTTGGTATTTTACCCGAAAAAAATCTCAACCACAACTTAATACCTGAGTTTTAACTACAAAAAAATGAAGGATTGGGTCGGTATATACATTTTTTAGCAGATAAAAGTCTGTATTCTGGTACGAATACACACTTTTTTGTATGAAAAAATGAATATCCGTACCGGAATAGCCATTTTTTAGTGTAAAAAAGTGTGCGAACGTATTTGTTCATGTGCAATCAGGTATTAAATCAAAAGGAATTACTTTGCACGCATCGCTTTCAAAGACACATCCCAGGTGCTGGAAACTTTCGGCATGGTGGTCACTACCACACGGAAAAAGCGGACTGAAGCACCTGTTTCATAATGGGTATAACTTCTATACCCATGACCTGTGTCCCCACCTTAAACGTCAGGTTAATAAATTTCCCCAAGGGTTTTCCCCAAGGTTTGTGTCCTGTGTCCTCACAAACCTTATCACTCTTGGGTTGTGCGGACACAGCCCAAGGGGAAGATGTCCGTGTATCTTTTTATGAACTCAGTGCTGCTTTCTTTTCTTTTTCTGCTTTCTGTTGAAAGCTGGATACAATCCATCCTCCGCCTATTACGTCGTTGCCTTCATAAAACACGGCGGCTTGTCCCGGAGCAATGGCGCGTACGCCTTTGCCAAAGTATACCTTCATGGTATCGCCTGCCTGTTCTATGATAGCCGGGTGACCGTGGTCGTTATACCGCACTTTGGTGAGGGTTTCCAGCCGGTCGGTGAGGGCAGGGTATTTCATCATGTTCAGTTTGTTGACGTACATGCCGTCCCGGTTCAGCTCATCAAAAGTACCCAGTATTACACGGTTTTGGTCTTTTTGAATTTCGGTAACGTACACCGGATAGCCCAGGGCAATGCCCAGTCCTTTCCGTTGGCCTACGGTATAAAAAGGATACCCTTGGTGGGTACCTACCACCGTACCGTCTTCCAGCACAAACTCACCTTCACCTACTTTTTCTTCCAGGTTATCCACCCTTCTTTTCAAAAAGCCCCGGTAATCGTTATCAGGAATGAAGCAAATCTCATAAGACTCAGATTTTTTCACCAGCTCATGAAACCCACGCGCTTCCGCCATTTTGCGTATTTCCGGTTTGGTGATATGCCCCAGGGGCAGTATGGTACGGCTAAGGCTTTCCTGGCTCACACCCCAGAGGGCATATGATTGGTCTTTGTTTTCATCTTTGCCCTTAGAAATGATATACCGTCCGTTTTCTTCCCGTACGTTGGCGTAGTGGCCCGTGGCAATGAAATCACACCCCAGTTTATCAGCCCTGCGCAAAAGGGAGTCCCATTTGATGTGGGTGTTGCAGAGCACACAGGGGTTGGGCGTGCGGCCTGCCATATATTCATCGGTGAAGTAATCGATCACATAATCGCCAAACTCCTTGCGGATATCCAGAATATAATGCGGAAAGCCCAGCTCAACGGCAATGTTGCGGGCATCGTTGATTGAATCAAGGCTACAGCAACCTGTTTCTTTCTTACTGCTGCCCGATGAAGCATAGTCCCAGGTTTTCATGGTCATGCCAATTACCTCATAACCTTGTTCGTGCAGCAACACGGCTGCCAGCGAACTGTCAATACCACCACTCATGGCTACCAATACTCTTCCTTTGCTCATAGTGTTAAGGTTTTTAAACAAAAAAACGAGTGTTTAAACTCGTTTTATCAGTGCAAAGTTACATAATGTTTGGAAGATACAACGCAGCTCAGTCCATTATAGGTTCCTTTATCTTTTTAGAATAGTCTTGTAAAGCTTTTTCAAACTCGATATGCACTGCATTCATTTGTTCTACAATGTTGATTGCAGCAATGATATTTGTGAGTTTTTCACTCACATTGGTTCCATCCACATTAATAGTAAGTGGGCCATCCTTGATGATGGCTACTTCTGCTTCCTTAAGTTCAACAAGGGTATGATTCTCCACTAAACCCCTTAATACACGAATCTTCATAATGCTTCATAGTTAAGATGTTATAAACTTTCCTCATGCCGGTAATTAGGTTAAAAAGTCAGTTATCTGAATCAAATACAAAAACTGTGTCAAAAACATTTATATATTGAAAAACATTCATTTCATTTGAAAGATTTTCGAATGCTATATTACGCAAAAGTTACGGAGAAAATCAACATATATCTTTAAAATAGTTTATTTATTTATAAAAATATTACAATGGCCTTAAAAACCTTTGTGAAAGTGAGTGAAGTGAATAATTTAAGTGATGCACGCTATTGTGCAGGCATGGGGGTGGATGTATTGGGGTTCAATATTGACTCGTTGGACCAGGGGTTTGTCCCTCCAGAAAAATTCCTGGCCCTGAAAGAGTGGGTATCCGGGGTTGCCTACGCTGCTGAGTTTTCCGTAAGTTCCGTTGCGGATATTGAAATGCAGTTGAAAAATTACGAGTCGTTCGACTATATACAAATTAACAACCCTGATTACTTACCAGACTTAGTGCATTTACAAATGCCAGTAATTCTTGCTGTTGATATCTCAGCGTTTCAGCATATTGAAAGTTTAGAGGCTCATTTGCGGAAAGTGCAACATATGGTGAAATATTTTTTGCTGGAAAATGGAGAAGAGGGGTTCATGCATATTTCTTTGGTTGACGTGCTTGCTTTGGTTGACAAATACCCGGTTTTACTGGAGTATGGCATCAATGCTGATAATGTAAATAATATCATTGCTGAAACCCGGGTGGGCGGAATTGCCCTCCGTGGGGGCGACGAGATCAGGCCGGGTTACAAGCACTTTGACGAATTGGCGGATATTTTAGAAGCTATTGAAACAGATGATTGATAGCCTGAGTGTGGGTTATATACTGATAAAACGGGCGGAGTCTTACATCGTTATTGGTGCATTGTCTTCATGAATATTTTTTGAGAATATCACACCTGAAAAAAATTATTATTTATTGTTTGCATTTAACTTTTGAATACATTTTTTTGGAGCGGTAAAGCAGTGGGTTTCCATTTCATTTTTTCTTTATTTCTATAATTGAATCTGCTTACAGGTATGGATAACAAAAAAAGAGTAATTGTTGACTACAAAACCCTGCCGGAAGATATTCTGGAAGGTATTGCTATCAAGTATCCGTATGGTTATGGTGAATCAGACATCATCAAATTCAGAAATGCCAAAGGGGATCTGATTTCAGCCATACGCTTCGAGACGGAGGAAAAAATTTTCATGGTGAAAGTGAGTACCCAGCTCAAAGACATGATCAAAGAGTATGATCTGGATGAAGATTATGAAAGTGATGACGATTCTTTCGGTAAAGGTTTCGATGGGGTGGATGAGGATGACGACGATGATGATGATTAGTAAATCACGTTAAATCCATAAGCCATCACCTTTCAACAGTTAAAATATGCCCTGCTTGGGACTGTAGCTTTTTTATCCTGTGCTGCTTTTCCGCTTCAAGCAAATCAAGTATCTCAATTATCTGAAAATGCCCGGGTCAGTCTGCTTACCTGTGGATCGGGAAGTCGCCTTTTTGAAGCATTCGGGCATTCTGCAATCCGGGTGCATGACCCGGCGCTGGGGATAGATGCAGTGTACAATTATGGTACATTTAATTTTAACCAGCCTAACTTTTATGTGAACTTTGCCAAAGGATATCTTGCTTATTATCTGAGCAAAACCACTTTTCAAAGATTTCAGCTGGCGTATCGTTACTATAACCGGTCTATTTCTGAACAGGTGCTCAACCTGTCTCACGTACAAAAACAAGCGATTTTTCATTTTTTAGAGCTAAATGCTTTGCCCGAAAACCGATATTATTTTTACGATTATTTTTATGACAATTGCTCAACCCGTATCAGGGATGCTTTTGAAGCAGTTTTGGGTGAAAAACTGGCCTTTTCCCCTGATTATGTACGATCAAATCTGTCTTTCAGGGAACTCATAGACCTTTATGCTGCCGACACACAGCCCTGGGGCGATTTTGGCATTGACCTTTGCCTGGGGGCAGCAATTGACCAAACGGCAACACCATACCAATACATGTTTTTGCCCGATTACCTGGAAATGGGTTTTGACAGTGCCAGGGTTGTTAACTCATCTGGTAAACAGCCTTTTGTACTGAAAAAACAAATGGTATTTTCCAGCACTTACAAAGTTGAAAAATCACCTTTCATTACTCCCATAAAGGTTTTTTGGGTGATATTTTTCATTGTTCTGTCAATCACAGTTTTAGAGGCCAGGAGCAGAATCAATATGCGTTGGCTTGATGTTGTTCTGTTCGGTGTTTGGGGCTTGCTAGGAGTCGTTCTTTTCTTGTTATGGGTTGCTACTGACCACAAATCTGCTCAAAACTATAATCTTTTATGGGCATTCCCTCTCCATTTTCCAATAGCTGTTTTGATGCTATTTTCTTCAGCCAGGAAATTAGTTAACTATTATATGCTATTTACTATTCTGCTTATCGTATGCCTATTCCTGGGGTGGTATATTTTCCCGCAAAAACTCCATCCTGCCGTTGTGCCGCTGGCGCTTATTCCGGCGATAAGGGCATTTTATCGGCGTGCACCACGTGTATTTACAGGTAAATTGCCGAAATTGGCAGCCTGAATTTTAAAGATAAATTTACTACAAATGAAATTATGGGATAAGGGCGCTGCCATTGATAAAAAAATTGAAGCGTTTACCATCGGCCAGGATAAAGTGTTGGATTTGGAACTGGCTCCTTTTGATGTTCTGGGTTCAATAGCACATGCCAAAATGCTACAAAAAATTGGCTTGCTTACAGCGGAAGAACTAGGGCAGCTTACCACAGCCTTACAGAACATATACAAAGAAGTAAATGCAGGTAACTTTACGATAGAAGAAGGTATTGAAGACGTACATTCGCAGGTTGAATTGCAACTAACCCGCCAATTAGGTGATATTGGTAAAAAAGTGCACAGTGGGCGCTCCCGCAACGATCAGGTATTGTTAGACTTGCGGCTGTATTTCAGGGATGAAATACGCCAAATCACTGATATTTCCAAAGCGTTATTTGATACGTTAACCCAACTGAGTGAGCAGCACAAAGCAGTACTTTTGCCGGGTTACACCCACACCCAGGTAGCCATGCCATCTTCTTTTGGTTTGTGGTTTGGGGCATACGCCGAAAGCCTGACCGATGACCTTACCTTGTTGCAGGCTGCTTACAAAATAACCAACCAGAACCCTTTGGGTTCAGCAGCAGGCTATGGCAATTCTTTTCCTTTGGACCGGACGCTTACCACAAAATTGCTGGGTTTTGATAACCTGAGCTACAACGTAGTGTATGCCCAAATGGGACGTGGCAAAGTAGAGAAAACGCTGAGTTTTGCCCTTGCTTCCGTTGCTGCAACTTTGGCCAAATTTGCTGCTGATGTCTGCCTGTACCTGAGCCAGAATTTTGGTTTCATCTCTTTTCCCGACCATCTGACAACCGGGTCTTCCATCATGCCACATAAAAAGAATCCGGATGTATTTGAACTGATTCGGGCACATTGCAATAAAATACAGGCATTGCCCAACGAAATCACTTTAAGTATTACTAACCTTACGTCAGGCTATCATCGTGATTTCCAAATACTTAAAGAGAGTCTGTTCCCAGCCATTCAGCAACTAAAATTGTGCATGGATATATGTAATTATGCCTTGCAACATATCCGTGTGAACGATAATATTCTGGATGATGACAAATATAAGTTCCTGTTTTCAGTAGAGGCGGTTAACAAAGAAGTACTGGCGGGGTTGCCATTCCGTGATGCTTACAAAAAAGTGGGAGAGGCCATTGAAAAAGGTGCTTACCAACCGGATACAGCAGTGCATCATACCCACGAAGGCAGCATTGGTAATTTGTGTACTGAGCAGATCCGGGAGAAAATGGAAAAAATTGTAAACACATTTGACTTTCAAAAAGTTGATAAAGCGATAAATCAACTTTTACATCCTTAGTTTATAAATTTTGTGTTCTCCAAATAATGTATAACTTTTACATAAGTTTGTAATAAATTTTTAAGAATATTTTTTACACGAACCAACTATCAACCATTATGAAATTATTTAAACCACAATTCCAGCTATTAAGCCTGGGGCTTATGCTCTTTTTTGCTTATGGCTGTAGCCAGCAACCGCAGGAAGAAGAACAAGCACAAATCGCAATTCCTGCGGCCGACCCAGACAACGCTTCAATTTCACTGCCCGACGGATTCAGTGCTTTTGCTGTAACTGACAGCGCAGGCAAAGGACGGCATATTGCTGTGCGGGATAATGGAGACATTTATATGAAACTCCGAAATGACAATAAAGGAGGCATGGCAGCTTTGCGGGATACTACCGGAGACGGACGTGCTGACGTTATTGAATACTTCACAGAATATGGTGGTACGGGTTTACATATTCATAACAACTACTTGTATTATTCTTCTGATTCTATGGTTTTCCGTTACCCGCTTCAGGAAGGGCAACTGGTGCCAGAAGGCGAACCTGAAGTTGTAGTAGCTGAATTGCCCAAAGCCCGGCAACATGCTGCCAAATCTTTGGCTTTTGATGGAAATGGCAATATGTATGTAAATATTGGCGCCCCTGCCAATGCCTGCCAGGAAGAAGCCCGTACTCCGAAATCACCAGGACAGGACCCTTGTCCGTTGTTGGAAAGACACGGGGGCATCTGGCGGTTTTCTGATAGTAAGTTGAATCAGGGCCAGGATGCTGATGGATACCGTTATGCTACGGGAATCAGGAATGCGGTAGCCCTTGAATGGAACACCACAGCCAATGAGTTATTTGCTTTACAACATGGGCGCGACCAGTTGAATACTTTATGGCCTGAACAGTTTACTGAAGACCAGGGTGTAAACCTGCCTGCTGAAGAGTTTTTGCTTGTAAAAGATGGTTCAGATTTTGGCTGGCCTTACTGCTATTATGACCATCAGCAGGGGAAAAAAGTATTGTCTCCCGAATATGGAGGTGATGGCAATGAAGTAGGAAGATGTGAAGATAAAGAGAACCCCATTATGGCCTTTCCTGCGCATTGGGCACCCAATGACATTATTTTTTACCAGGGCGATATGTTTCCTGAAAAGTATAAAAACGGAGCTTTCATCGCCTTTCATGGTTCATGGAACCGCGCACCTCAGGAGCAAAAAGGATATAAGGTGGTATTTGTGCCTTTTGAAAATGGCATGCCTTCCGGTGAGTATGAAGAATTCGCGAGCTTGTTTGCTGGAGATGGTGAAGCCATTGAAAGCCCGAGTGATGCCGAGTTCAGGCCTTGCGGGCTGGCCGTTGGCCCTGATGGATCGCTTTATATTTCAGACTCTGTAAAAGGAAGAATCTGGAGAGTATCTTATGAAGCACCTCAGGTAGCCATGAAATAGTATAAATACCGAAAAACTTCAGAAACTTTGTGTTTCTGAAGTTTTTTTCTGCTTGCGAATAAAATAGGGAAGTTGTATCATCGCAGTAGTTTTTATCATTCACAACAAATTAGTAAAACATTGAAAATGCTTAAACAATTATTTGCACTATCCCTGCTGGTGATCTTTGCTGCCTGTGGAGGAAGCCAGCAAGCTGAAAATGGAAATAGCGATCAGGAAGCTACCCAGACAACGGAAACACAAAAGCCGGAAAAGACAGAAGAGCCGGCTACTGAAAGCCAGCCTGTCGCTGAGGCTAACCCTATTGGAGAAAAAGTATATAAGCAATACTGTTTTGCCTGTCATCAAATGGATGGAAATGGAGTTCCCGGTACTTTTCCTCCCCTTACCCAAACTGAGTGGGTGAATGGTGAAAAAGAACGATTGATCAAACTGGTGCTGAATGGTATGGAAGGAGAGATAGAAGTGAAAGGAGAAACATACAATAGTGTAATGACTCCACACAACTTCCTCAGCGATGAGGAGATCGCCGGCGTGCTTACTTATGTGCGCTCTAATTTTGGGAATAATAGTTCTGCCATAACAGTGGAAGAAGTACAAAAAGTGAGGGCCGCCAACGCTGAAGGCTAAACTATCCTTATTTTATAAAACTTATTCTGGCGATTGAATAGCTGTTCCATGAGCTTATTCAATCGCTTTTTTCGTTTCATATGCTCAACTTTCTGGATGTTTTCTATTTTGTATTGCACTGCCTCCTCATTGGCTTCAACCTTTTAGGCTGGATTTGGGTCAGGACACGTAAAATACATCTGCTTGTAGCTTTGCTCACCGGGTTGTCGTGGACGGTATTGGGCATTTGGTACGGTTTGGGTTACTGCCCGCTTACTGACTGGCATTGGGAGGTGAAAAGAAAGTTAGGAGAACATGATTTACCCAATTCTTTCATCAAATACCTGGCTGATGGGCTTACTGGGGCAGATTTTGACCCTTTTGTGGTAGATGTAGCGACAGGGGTTGGGTTTGCGCTTGCGCTTGTTTTATCAATAGTTTTGAATGTTAGGGAGTAAAAGCAAAATAAGTCATCAAGCCCTGAGCCGCAAGCCACAAGCCTTTTGCTGCTTGTAGCTTGCGACTGACAGCTAATAGCTAACCTTTCAAAATCCCCTCAATAGCCTCTAACTCATCTTCATTAAATTTTAACCCTTCCAGTGATTTCAAATTTTCTTCCAATTGTTTTACTGAACTTGCCCCGATGAGCACAGAAGTTACCCGTTTGTCATGCAGCAGCCATACCAATGCCATTTGGGCCAGCGACTGGTTTCTGTTTTTAGCGATTTCGTTCAGGGCTTTTGCTTTTTCTATCTTTTCGTTGGTAATATCATCTTCACTGAGGTAAATGCTGTTTTTTGCCCTTGAGCCTTCGGGTATGCCCTTCAGGTATTTGTCTGTTAGTAAGCCCTGGTCAAGGGGAGAAAAAGGTATACAACCAATACCCTGCTCTTTCAATACATCCAGCAGGCCGTCTTCTACCCAGCGGTCAAACATATTGTACCTGGGCTGGTGTATGAGGCAGGGCGTGCCCAATGATTTTAGAATTTCTGCTGCCTTTTTTGTTTCAGCGGCGGGGTAATTAGAAATGCCCACATACAAAGCTTTTCCCTGCCGCACAATTTGGTCAAGAGCCCCCATCGTTTCTTCTAGGGGAGTGTCCGGATCAGGGCGGTGATGGTAAAAAATATCCACATATTCCAGCTTCATTCTTTTCAGGCTTTGGTCCAGGCTTGAAATCAGGTATTTGCGGGAACCAAAGTTGCCGTAGGGTCCGGGCCACATGTCAAACCCGGCTTTGCTTGAAATGATTAGTTCGTCCCGGTATGCTTGATAGTCTTTTTTTAAAATATGCCCGAAATTTTCTTCGGCTGAGCCATACGGTGGGCCGTAGTTATTGGCCAGGTCAAAATGGGTGATGCCATGATCAAACGCAGCTTTTAATATACTACGGCAGTTTTCCAGTTTGTCTACAAATCCGAAATTGTGCCAAAGGCCCAGTGAAATAGCAGGTAGTTTAATACCACTTTTTCCACATCGGTTATAAGGTATTTGTTCATATCTGTTTGGAGAAGCTACATAGGTCATAACAATAGATTTAGGTTGAAAAGAGGAGCAAGCAAAAGTATGACTCCAACCTTATATTCCAAAACCGGTTAGGTTTTTCATCCATGTTATGCGGCTAGCAGGAAACCTTATCGTCCGTAAACAACCTGTAATTTTTCTTTAACCAGACTTTTCACTTCTTCAATAGCAGGGGGAAATACTTTCCGCAAGTCTATTTCCTGGGTATAAATCAGGTCTTGTTTTAAGCGGTTCATAAAAGTGTTTTTGATTTCGGTAGCCAGGTTTATCTTACAAATCCCTTTCCGGATGGCTTGTTGGAGTGTAGGGTGTGGAATGCCAGAGGCACCATGCAAAACGAGTGAAGCATCCGTAGCCGCATGTATATTTTCAAGCCGGTCTAAGTCCAGCTTGGGTTCGTTCTTATAAAAACCATGGGCCGAACCGATGGCTACTGCCAAAGCATTGACACCCGTTTCATTGACAAAGTTTTTGGCATCTTCTGGTTCTGTGAAGCCCATTTGTTCTGTAGACTGCCCCAATTTGGCAATGTAACCAAGCTCGGCTTCCACGTTTGCATCATATTGACTAGCTAAGGCTACTACTTTTCGTGTAATATCAATATTATCTTTGATGGGTTTTTCACTGGCATCTATCATTACAGAATCAAACCCGGCATCAAGGCAGCGGGCTATAAGGTCGTATTCATGGGCGTGGTCTAAATGGAGCCAACCTTCTACACCAAATTGGGCCAATCCAGTACGGGCCATCTGTGTAACCATTGAAAGCCCTAAATAGTCAATAGAGCTTTTGGTAGCCTGTAGGATGACAGGAAACTGTAATTCGGCAGCAGCTTCCATTACGGCACGCAAGGTTTCAAAATTATAAAAATTGGTAGCAAGCAGGGCTTTTCCACTGGCCTGTACCTCTTTTAGTTTTTCTTGTAATTTCATGCTTAATCTATATATCCAAACTTCTTTTTTTTACCTATTGCAAATTATCATTCCAGTTCATTTTTGTGATTATGATAAGGATATATATTGACGCCTTTTACAACCCGGCTGATTTTTCCATTTACAGAGGGGTCATCGGGGCTTAAACCCAGGTGCAATGATTTGTAAAACCCAAGCATTTGTGCCGGTAATACGCTGCATATAGCCAGAAATTCTTCTTCAATCCCGCCCTTTTCTTTAGTAAGTGAAATGGATAAGTCCACTTTCACATTATCGGGCATCACCTCTGAAATACCGATGCTGTACATTCCCCAATTACCAGCATTTACAGCCTCAATTAAATCAGCTTCATATTGTTGTACATAAGGTTTGTTAGAAAGTAAATATACCAACAGTGTGGTTTTGTCAATAATGGCTTTGGGGCCATGCCTGAAACCCAAAAAAGATTCATGTTTACAAACCACTTTTCCATCAGTAAGCTCCAGTAACTTGAGATGAGCCTCCAGGGCCGTACCTAAAAGAGGGCCGGAACCCAGAAAAATAGCACGTTCAAAATTGAGATTGGCAACCTTTTGAATAGGTTCAATGTATCGAGTCAAAATAGTATTGCCATAATTTTCCAATAAATCAATTTGGCCTTTAACGAGCATTGATTCTGTTAATCTCGAAATTAACAACCCTGCTAATAACATAGATGTAAAACTTCCGGTCATGGCCAGGCTTTGGTCATTAGCTTCAGGAGGCATGATAAACACAAAAGTGTTTTGGTTTGATTTTGTAGCCAATTCCCCCTCAGGATTACAGGTAATAATTAAGTGGTAACAGGTTTTACATATTTTATTGGCAAGGCCTACACTCGCCATACTTTCCGGGCTATTTCCTGAGCGGGCAAAAGAAATTAGTAAAGTAGGAGTATTGACATGGAAATAGTTTTCTGGATGCGAAACCAAATCCGTTGATGCCACAGCACGCGTACGTTTTCCGGTATTTTTCTGAAATGGCCCTTGAAGTACGTCCCCGATAAAAGCTGAAGTTCCTGCACCTGTCAGGATAACTTCAATATCAGCATGGGTATTAATTTGCCGGAAAAAATCTTCTAAAGCAGCTTGCTGACTTAAGAATAATTCCCAGGTTTTTCTCCATAAAGAAGGCTGGCCGGAAATTTCCCGGGCTGTGTAGTGCCCACCGACCGATTGTAGTAATTTATTATCTAATCCTAGCAATTTTTTTCAAAAAGTTTGTTTAGGTAAAATATTGACTTTCGTTTGCTTTCGCAACAAATGTAGAGAATAATTTTACCCTTAACAAGCAGTATTGATAATCGTAAATAAGAAGGCTTAGATGAAAAGGTAATTGATTAATTGTTATTCCATATCAAACGGAAAGTTTTGCTACTGACAGTTCTCCCCGAGAGCATCCCGCCGGCAATATATTTTATTGTTTCTGAAATATTAGCCACACCCCTGATATCCATGGGAAGGGTTGAAACAAAGCTTGGGTACCACTCTCCGGAATGGGGAATATAGCAAAGAATTCTATTCAATGGGGCTACTGCGCTATTGTTATGATAAGACTCACCATCAAAATTATAGGTAATACCTGAACCACCCATCCAGAATACTTTATTATTTACAGAAGTAGCCCCCATACGATAGCCCTGAATCTGTGGATCTAAGGTAGTATCTGACCAGGTAATTTTGGCAGGGTCATTTTTATTGATTACTCCAATTCGCAAATTATTCTGAATGGGAAAGTTTTTATTACTACTGGCACCGCCAAAATAAAAGATAGTATCACCCAGAATTACCCCTGATGCGCCGAACGAAGTGTAGTTTATGTTGTCTGGCGTTGGTGTTCCCTGTATCCAGCTATCTTTGGCCGGATTATAAATTTGTACATTCGGAATATTAGTTTCATGGCTCCATCCGGTAATGACAAAAATAAGACTATCGCGCCAAACACATTGTACGTGGTCATCTACAGGTATTGGCAATGGATTACCATCCGAAAGAAAGGAGTTACTTTTGATATCGAACCGATGGACTTTGTTTGAAGAAAATTCTTGTCCGTCATCAAGTACATGATACCCACCAATAATGTAAATGATACTATCAATACTATTGGCAGCCATGCCAATTTTGCCTAATGTATCAGGAAGGGAAGGAATCATTTCCCATATATCAGTAGTAACATTGTAGCGGTAAGCTCTTTGGTGAATACCGGAAGGTCTTTTTGTGGCGTCTAATCCACCAAAGGAATAAACAAAGGGTACGCCATCAATAAAGCCTTCTGTGAGAGCATTATTTGTTACAGGCTCTGGCATTGAGCTTGTAGTTACGATTTCCCATGATTGTGTAATTCCTTTTGTAGCGAAAATAGATATGAAAATAAATATAAATATAAAACGAATCATTCTGGGTGTTTGTGGCCTACAACTCCTTCTCATGCAATACCACCCTTAGTAAATACATATCCGCAGTGATGAATAGCACCGAATAGTCGTCATTAAATGCACAATTGGAGGTTGCCTGACCGGTTTTAATTTTTCCTAATACTTTACCTTCCGGGTTAAAAATCCATACGCCCCCGGGACCGGTGGCAAATATATTACCTTTTGCATCAGTTTTAAGGCCATCGGGTAAACCTTTTTCTTGTCCTACAAGGGAGGTAGCATCATAAAAGACCCTTCCGTTTTGAATATTTCCGTCTGATGCAACGTCATAGGCCATCCAAATTGCACGTTCGGGGTCAGAGTTGGCAACGTACAATGTTTTTTCATCAGGAGAAAAGGCAATACCGTTAGGGCGGCTTAACTCTTTTGTAAGTAAGGTAAGTGAACCATCCGAAGCATAACGGTATACTCCCTGAAAGTCTAATTCTTTAGTGGGGTCATCCACATTCTGAGGCAAACCATAGGGTGGGTCTGTAAAGTACAAATCTCCATTGCTGTGATAGGTAGCATCATTGGGACTATTCAAACGTTTTCCTTCATAGCTATCTACAATAGTCTCATATTCTGGTTGTGGGTTATTAACAGGGGCATTCATACGGGCGATTCTACGGTCCCCATGTTGGCATAATACCAGCTGACCATTAGCGTCGAGCAATAACCCATTTGAACCGGGCTCTCCGTTTCGGGCTTCACTGCCGGTATATCCGGAAGGCTTAAGGTATAGACTGATACTGTCACTTGCTTTCCATTGATAAATACTGTTGGGAGGAATGTCAGAAAAGAGGAGAAATCCATGCGCTGGTACCCATAATGGGCCTTCGGACCAATCGAAGCCTTCTGCCAGAATTTCAATGGCCGCATTTGATGGTAAAAGATCATCAAGTTCCGGGGCCAGCCGTTCAATACTCCCTAAAGTTTCATAAGATACGGTTGGTTGCTGTTGGTCTTCAGTAACCGGATTGTTGGTAGAACTGGAATTGCACGAAATTAAGCAAAACGGTAGCAATAAAGTCAGGATAGCTTGAAACTGCACATTAGTATTTTTCATAGTTTTCTGAAATAGATGATGTTGTATATCAAAAAGTAAAAGTACATTTTGAAGCAATATATCCCAATATTGTCAAGCAATTATTAAAATCTTACATAGGGCGCCTGCATACAATGTCATAAAAAAAGTCGGTTTGGAAACTGAATTAACACTGATTTGAAATAATAATCGTGGTAATATACTTAGACTAACCCGCTAATTCCTTAAGTTTATACACCAATTTATTGTACTTTTTATTGAAGTTTATTTGTATTTCATACCCGAATTATTAAAAAAGTTATATAGAAGTATAATTAAATACAATTAATCTTAATTTTGAGGCATTGGTTAATTAGTACGGCCATATTCTGAATAATGTGATTATAAATTTTTTTTATTTACACAAACAAGAGCAAAGATGAAAAGTATTAACAAATTAGCAATTTCATTCATTCTGTTGATTGGCCTTGCTGCAGGAAATGCAGCCAACGCCCAAATGACGGAAGACAAAGTGCAGGCATTATATATTCTCAGCTTTCTGAAATATATAGAATTCCCCGGAGCTGGCAGTTCTTACAAAATTGGTTATTTAGGTGGAAATGGTTCTGACTTTTCCGATATGGCCAGTTATCTTGAAGCCAGAAAGTCAAACGGTAAAGCTATTGAAATGGCAAAGGTTGACATGAATAGCGATCTGAGCGATTACAATATTATTTTCATTGCTTCGGATAAAACCACCAATTTTGAGCAAGTAAGTTCCTTGGTGCAGAATAGTCCGGTGGTAGTTGTAACAGAAAAAAGCGATTTAGTGCAACAAGGGGCATCTATCAGCTTTAAAAAAGTAGGTGCAAACATAAAGTTTCAGCTAAACGAAAGTTCATTCAAACAGAAAAACTTAAAGGTTAGTGGTTCGCTGATCAGTTTGGCCATTGTAGTATAAATAAAGATTTTAATTGCCATGTTGATAAAGCGATGTAGGGAGACCTGCATCGCTTTTCTGGTTTTGGCACAATCCCAAAAATTTAAATCATCAATCCACTATACTTTTAATATTTTCAACTACATACTGGAGTTGATTGCTGGTAAGCTCCGGATATATAGGTAGTGAAAGTAATTCACCTGCTTGCGAGTTAGCAACCGGGAAATTATTATGATGTGATAAGTCAGAAAAAACAGGCATTTGGGGTAAAGGAACAGGATAGTGGATACTCGTTCCTATTCCGGCATTTTTTAATTTCTGCATGACTTGCTCTCTGTTTTTTACCCGAATAACAAACAGATGAAAAACATGTGTGCAATTTTCAGGTATGCTGGGCAATGCAACTGCTGAGTCTTTTAATTGTTCGAAATAAAACTGTGCATTGCTAACCCTTTGTTCATTCCAATTGTCAAGATACTGAAGTTTCGTTTGTAATATTGAAGCCTGTAAACTATCCATTCGGCTGTTTCTGCCTATTATAAGATGATTGTTTCGGTTTTTTTGGCCATGATTTGCAAGCATCCTGCATTTTTCTGCTAAAGCAGGGTCATTGGTAACAATCGCCCCCGCATCGCCGTAGGCACCCAGGTTTTTCGTTGGGTAAAAGCTAAAAGCTGCTGCATTTCCGATGGTTCCTACTTTTTTTCCATGATAAGTTGCTCCATGTGCCTGGGCACAATCTTCAATAACTTTCAGGTTGAATTTATTTGCAATGTGCATAATTGCATCCATGTTTGCAGGTAAACCGTATAAATGGATGGGAATTATTGCTTTGGTTTTTTCAGTAATTGCATGCTCAATATTTTGTGCATTTATAGCGTAATATTCAGGGTGACTATCGATAAATACCGGTGTTCCGCCTACCAAACAGACAGCTTCTGCAGCAGATAGCCAGCCATTTGCAGGAACTAATACTTCATCACCTTCATTTATATCAAGCCCTCGAAGTATGATTTCTAAAGCATCGGTACAATTCCCGCAGGCAATACAATAAGCAGCGTTAAGAAATTGGGCAAATTTATTTTCAAATTGAGAGATGATTCCGTCATACGCAAAAGAAGATTTTTCAAAAATAATGCGCACCGATTGGTCTATATCTTCCTGAATGCCAGCGTATTGCTTATTCAAATCAACAAAAGGAACTTGCATAAAAATGGTGTTTTATAAAATTATTTATATGTTGAATATATTCATTTTATGTAAAAATATTGCGTTAATATAAGCTGAATGATTTTATGAAAAGTGATTTTTGATTAATATTGAACCCAAATTTAGAGAAATGAATAAGATTGCAGTACTTACATCAGGTGGGGACGCCCCCGGAATGAACGCATGTGTTCGCTCAGTAATTCGTGGCGCAATATATCATGGCGTTGATGCATACGGGATAAGATATGGCTATAATGGAATGATAGATGGGGATATTTACAAAATGAAATCCTACTCTGTGAGTAATATCATTCAACGTGGAGGCACTATCCTGAAATCAGCGCGCTCAGAACTTTTTAGAACCAAAGAAGGAAGAGAAAAGGCTTTTTTGCAATTACAACGAAGGGGCATTGAAGGCCTTATTGTAGTAGGAGGAGATGGCTCTTTTACCGGGGCAAGTATCTTTTTTGAAGAATTTGGTATTCCCACCATAGGTGTGCCGGGTACTATTGACAATGACTTGTACGGTACAGATTACACCATTGGTTTTGATACGGCAGTGAATACCGCGCTTGATGCCATTGATAAAATCAGAGATACGGCAAATTCGCATGATCGTATCTTTTTTATTGAAGTTATGGGTAGACATACAGGTTACATTGCGCTAGAATGTGGTATTGGTGGTGGTGCTGAGCTGATCATGGTTCCTGAAACCAGCACATCTATTGAGGATGTGGTGCATACCCTGGAACAAAACAGCCGTTTATCAAAAACCTCATCAATAGTGGTAATTGCTGAAGGAGATGAAGAGGGTGGGGCGATCCAAACCGCGGCCCGTGTAAAAGAAAAGATGCCTGATAAGGATATCAGGGTTACCACTTTAGGCCATATCCAAAGAGGAGGAGCTCCTACAGCACGTGATAGAATTTTGGCAAGTAGGCTAGGGTTGGCAGCAATAGAAGGATTGCTGAGTGGTAAAAAGAACATGATGGTTGGCATTGTTAATGGTAAGCTGGTTTATACAAGCTTTAAAGAAGGGATCAATACCAGTAAAGCCCTCAACCAGGAGTTGGTACGCATGGTGAAGATCATGAGTATTTAGTATTTTATTGTTTGTAGAGTTTGTTGTTTAACTTGATACATCAAACTTTAAATTGCAGCGGCGTTTCGATGAATCGGAATGCCGACTGCTCCAAACACTCAATATTATGGGATATATACCAATCATTGTAGCATTGCTGGGTTTTATCCTTCTTTGGGGTTTGGTAAACTACCATAGTATAAAAGCCAAAAAAATAGCATTGCAACAAAAATCCCTGGATGTATTTAAATACTCCCTTCTCAGAAATGCTACTTTAAGGCAGTTGGCAAAAATTGCCCGTTATGATGGTACTTTGGACAATATTTTTCAAATGACAGTCGCTCAACTCGATGATCGTAACAAAGATGAAGTTGATGTTCAGGAAAAAATACATCGAGAGCACAAAGTAACAGAGCTGATAGCCGAAATTCCTTTGATAGGTGAGGATGAAAATTACGAAAAAATGTACAAACAATTGCATGTGGCTGATGACTACTACAGAAAAGCAGCATCGGCTTATGCCTTCAGGCTAAAGGATTATAATGCCCTGGTGACGCGCACCCCTTCAAAAATTGTGGCTTCTTTAATGCATTTCAAACCAATCAGCACAAAAGCCCGGGGTTAGTGAATTTTTCCCATCCAGCGGTTTAACAAAGGCGACAATAAAACTACTACCAAAGCCCCGCCAAAAGCTACAAAGGCTACAGATTCAAAACCTTCGGTATAGATTTGCAAACTTGCCTGTCTTCCGGCATCTGTGCTGGTTTCAATGTCGTCGAGGGCGAGCTGTTGCCCTACAAACCCTACAATTTGGAATGCATAAGCTGAAGACAAAAACCAAACGCCCATCATAAATGCCACGATCGCTTTGGGCGATAAATCTGTAATTTTAGAAAGCCCAACCGGATAAGTTAATAGTTCACCCAGGGAAATACATAAATACATGGCGACCAGAAAGATAAATGGAACCATCCCCTCTGCATTGGCAAAATTACGGCTTAAAAAAAGTATGTAAAAACCTACCCCAAGCAATGCCAGGCCCATCGCGAATTTATAGGGTGTACGTGGGTTTATGCGCAATTTTGACAGTTTAACCCAAAGGGCAGAAATGGGTATGGCCAGCAAAATGATAAATAGCGGATTCAAGGCATTGGTGGACGCGGCATTGTCAAATATCCAGAAATTCAGGATTACGTTCCTGTCAGAAAATAAGGTGATGATATTTCCTGATAATTCATGAAACCCCCAGAATAGCGTCATAAAAACTGTGAGAAAAATTGCAACAGCCAATTGCTTGCGCTCTTTGGCACTAAGTTGCATCATCACCCACCCCAGGTAACCAAGAATACCGATGCTCAACCCATAAAATATAAGGTTTACAATGGTCACTTTGCCTAGAAAGCTTGCCCCTTCGGCAATATAATGATAGGATGAAAGTAATATTGCAATAACAGGCACAGACAGAAAAGACAATACCCAAACCCAGTATTTAATTTTTAATCCTGCTTTTTTTTCATTCAGTTTGGAGGTTTCCGGGGCTAACCCAAATTGCATAAAAACTCCGGCTTTGATGCCCTGATAAAAAACCAGAAGCCCGATGACCATGCCAACCCCGGCAAGTCCAAACCCATAATGCCATCCATAATTGGCACCCAGCCATCCACAAAGAATAGGTGATAAGAAAGCCCCCACATTGATGCCCATGTGGAATATGGTGAACCCTGAATCTTTCCGGGTATCATTGGGAGGATACAATGCCCCTACAAATGTGGAAATGTTAGGTTTAAAAAAACCATTACCCACGATAATAAAAGCCAGCGCCAGGAAAAAAGCAGTATTATTTTCTATTGCTAACACAAAATGCCCAATAGCCATGAATACACCCCCCAGGATAATGGATCGGCGATAACCCAAGAGTTGGTCGGCTATTTTTCCGCCAATTAGTGGAGAGGCATATACCAATGAACCATAGGAGGAATAGACAATGGCTGCCACAGTATCCCGGTTGGCAAAAGCTTCAAAAATTTCATTGACCATGTACAGTACGAGCAGGGCGCGCATGCCATAAAAACTGAAGCGTTCCCATAATTCAGCAAAAAACAAATAAAACAATCCCCGGGGATGCCCAAAGGTTTCGGGCGGTTGATGGGCTATGTCTTGCGTATGGGATGTAGGTTGTGTATTTGCCATAAAATGGTGCGTTTATTATTTCCTGCTTAGCAAGGGAAACGATGAAACTACAATTTTGAGGTGGATTTCACAAATTAATTTCATTCAGGAGAAGAAACGGTCATTTGGTAATTAGAATAGTTGTATAACGGATTTTTTTTGGGCTGGTACACCTCTCCTGAGACGGGATTGTCATCTTGTGTATATACCCAAATTTCATAAGGGTCCCAAACTACGATTTCATCACGGGCATCTCCGGTGATGTCCAGCACGGCATTGCACATATCAGGGTGGCCGTCATCAGGAAAGGTAACGGCTTTTCGTCCCCACCCATCGTATAGCCCTCCCTGTTCCACATTGGCCGAGAGCACAAAAAACTCTTCTGTTTTTCCGGTCCAGTTGACGGGAAGGCACATGCTTCCATGCTGAACCGGTTCAAAATCATGAATGATGTTCCCATCTGCGTCGTAGTAATGGATAATGCCCTGGTTACCCCAAAAGTTGATAGATAATGTTTCCAGACCGGGCAGGTCGTCACGCAGGTTCAGTACGGCTGGGTTTTGTCCGTGGCCTATGTAATGATGCCTGGAAATATTGCCTTGCAAATCGGCAAAAAACATCCCTTCATCGCTGGCAGCATTCAGGAAAGTCAGTGGCTGCCCTTCCCGTAACCTCACAATGGATACGCCGTCTGCATGGTCTTTCACCTGATTGTCTAAAGTCCATATTACAGTGCCGTCATCATCCAGTAAAGTATACCCAATGGCTAGTTCATCTCTCCCGTCATCGTCAATATCATAAGCATAAGGATAGTGGCCTGTGTTGCAGTTGCCTTGCCACATAATTTCCAGGGAATCGTTCAACGCCCAGTAAAGGTTATACCGATCTTTAATGACAATATCACGGTCGTGCCCGGTGCCCCGGAAATCGGCAAAATACAGGCAATCACCCAGGATACGTTCAAATCGGTTGCGTTTTTTCCCAGCTTCGGTTACAAGTGGGGTAGGGGCCTTGTATTTGGTTTTTCCGGTAGCTCCGTCAGCCACAATAATCTCAAAGTTCATGGTATAGATTACTTCATTTTTCCCGTCTCCGTCAAGGTCATGAATTTGGAAAGCCACATCATTGGTAAGGTGGTTTTTCCAGCGGTCGGGTTGGCCTACTTGCCAGAGTTGTTCCCCGTCAAAAGTCATGGCTGTGAGGCAACTCAGTTCACTATGGCTGTCGGTGGGCCCGTGGTGTACTACCTGCCCAATGAGCACATCCTTTTCACCATCCCCGTTTAAATCGCCAAACCGAAGATTTCTTCCTACGCCAAAACCATAAGTGGAAATCTTCTTCCATAATTTCATTTTCGGATTGGCGGCTTGCAATTGTAAAGCTTCGTTTTTCCTGAGGTTGGCCCTTTCATTAAAAAGTTGATGGTCTTTTTGAGAGGTGGTTACTTTAATACTGGAAAAGTAAGTAGGAGCATCGGCCATCAGCCCAACCTTTCCTCTTGAAAAAGTGGAGTCGGATGCCGATACAAAAGTTTTTCCGTTAAACCCTGCCACTATTTTTTCATCTTTTACAGTTACTTTTAGCTGAATAATTTCACCGGACTCATAGGTAAACTCTTTTTCCTCGAAAATTTCTTCATAAGGCTGATGAAACCCGGTGGCATGTTTCACCATTTTAAGGATAGCTTTTCCGTTTTCTACACCACAAAAATAATAGCATCGGCTGTTGCGGTAACGGAACATGAGGCCGCTTTGCGCCATGCCTAAAGGAATAAAATCAAGTGTTACTGTGTAGTTTTCCCATAGTGAATCACCGGCAATAAGCATAGGGTGGGTAAAATCTTTTTCATAGTCTACGGTTTGTGCAATCACTTTTTGCCCTTCATGCCCCATCACTTTCCAGGCCTGGTAAGAAGCAGGATCATGATAAAATGAAGCAATTTGCCAGTTTCCGGAAGGGTGCAGTTCTTTGGTGAAATGATATTCGGTATGGGCACCTCCGTCGGTAGAAATCATGCCTGAAGGCAGGGAGCTAAAATCATCTTCAAGCAAGATGTTTTTATCCCCGAAGTTACAAGCTACCACCAGGCAACTTGACAGGATTAAAGAAATGGACGTAATTTTCATTGGTTTGGGTAGTTTTGTGGCAATTACCAGAACATCGCGGTGAACTTAATGAAAAAAACGAAAAATATGTATTTGAATTTCCACCAATTATTTTTCTAAGTCAGTGGGTGTAACTGCCAAATTGTGAAAACTCAGAAAAATAATGTATAAACTCATTGCTAAAAAGACGTGCCCTATATCGTTAAAATTGAACCAGGCTTCATGGATGGAAATTTTAAATATTGGAAAAATTGCTGAAACGAGTAATATTCCTACTGCCGTAAGAATGAGCATGGAACCTTTGTTTTGGGTTTTTAGGTAATGCTTCACATGTGTTGGAACAACAATGACAAACAACCCCAGTGCCAAATCGGCGAGCACCACGAAAAAAGACTGAAAGTAAAACAATAGGGCTAAAAACAATATCAATTTTATAATTGAAAAATTGAGGAAATACTGACGGAGTTTGGTGTTTTTTTTAAACAATAAGGATATGCGCTGGAGATAATAAGTGCCTAAACCAATAAATATCCATGCAAAAGCCTGGAAAGGTTTGCCCGTATAATAGTAAAACAGATGGGCTAATCCTCCAAAGAATGCACCGGTTCCGTTCATGATAAAAACCATTCTGTAATAATGAAGTAAAGCAGATGCTTGTGTATTTTTTAGTTTAATTAAACACCAAATACAAACTATTGTGATGAGCCAGTTACTTAACAGCATATTAGGTTCTGAGAACACGATGCCATTGTATTCAAAGATGAGTTTTTCCATGGTTATGATTGGGTGTAGGGGAGTTTAGCTAAATGCTTTGTTTTGCAAGAACACTGAAGCATTTAGTTATGATTGAGATTAGGTAAATGAATGTTGAAAGTTGTGCCTTCAGCAACTTCAGACTGTAAATTGATATGGCCTCCTAATGTTTCTACGGTTTCTTTTACAATATACAAACCTATGCCCGAACCTGTAGAAATTTCACTGCCCCTGTAAAACATGTCGAATACCTTCTCGAGCTGGGCAGCACTGATGCCAATGCCGTTGTCTTTAACAGTGATATGTGCTCCCTTCTCATTATGGTGAATGTCAATTTTTACGAAAGGGTCAGCACGCTTTAAATTTTGGTACTTAATAGCATTGGAAAGTATGTTTCTGAAAATAACATGAAGGCGTTTGGGGTCGCTGCAAAAATCGTTATTTTCAGGCAATGTGGTATCAATCTTTATCCGTTGGCCATTCGACATGTATTGCAGTTCATCAATGCAATTCTCAATTAATTGAGAAAAGTCAATGGGCTGGATATTCAATTGCATACGTGCATTTTGAGAATAGGATAAAATATCTTTTACAAACCCGTCAAGTTTGTTGATACTTTTTGTGGCCATTTCCAGATATTGGGCTATGGTAGTGGGGTCATTTTCATTTTCTATCAATGCAAGCAGCCCCAGCACAGACGACAATGGAGCGCGAATATCGTGTGATACCCTATATACAAAATTATCCAATTCCTGATTTGACTTCTTCAGTTCAATGGTACGCAGTTCCACCCTTTCTTCTAATGAATGATTAATGAGCTGAATGGTTTCGTTTGATTCCTGAAGTTCTTCTGCCTGTGCCTGTATTTCTTCTTTTTGCTCTTGAATGAGTTTATTCTTGTCAATGAGTTCACTGTTTTGTTCCTGAATGAGTTTATTTTTTTCTCTCATTGAATCGTTTGCTTTCTTCAGGCTGACAGTTCGTTCCGCTACCTCTTTTTCTAATTTTTTATTCTGTTCCCTGATATTTTTCAGCCGAAGGTTGTATACTGTAATTACTATGATAGCGAGTACCATTCCCAAGAGCAGGCGTGCCCACCAGGTTTGCCACCAGGGCGGTGTGATGATAATGGAGAGTGCCCTTGCAGGTTGTTGGGTGGTGGAATCAACACGGGCAACTTCAAACAAATAATTGCCAGGCTGTAAATTTGTATAGGTTACTTTTCTTTCTTTTCCTGCCTTTTGCCAGGATTCATCCAGAAATCCTTTGAGGCGATACCGATAACTCACCTTTTCAGGGGCAGTAAAGCTCAGGGCTGCATATTCTATACTAAATACAGATTGTGAATACAGCAAGGTTATCGTATCCAATTCATTAATATGGGCTTGTAAAGGGGAGTTCTTTTCACCAATTGGTACTGGCTGGTTAAAAATTTGGAAACCGGTAAATACAATAGGTGTTTTGTGAGCGTAAACTTTAACACTATCGGGATGAAACCGGTTGAATCCGTTGATGCCGCCGAACAACATTTCTCCTGATGAAAGGAGAATAGCCGCATTTCTGGTGAAGTTAAGTGATTGTAGCCCATCACTTGTATCAAAGTTTGTAAACTGCTCGGTAACGGGATTGAAACGGGTTAAACCCTGATGCGTACTTAGCCAGAGGTTACCCTGTTGGTCCTCTTCCACTGCCAGCACACTGTTACTGGGCAGCCCATCTTCCAGTGTATAGGTTTTTACAGATTTGTCACGTGGGTTTAATTTTTTGAGTCCGCCTCCTTCCAACCCTATCCACAACTGGCCTTTGGAATCTTCAAAAATCTCTTCAATAGAATGATAGCTTTCATCTGGCTCTTTGATATTAATATGTTGAAAGCTACCCGATTTCCGTTCAAATAAATTTAATATTCCGCTTCCGGCACCTAACCAAACATTATTTTTTGAGTCTACCAATATACTCCAAATTTGGTTATTGCTTATGCTATTAGGGTCGTTGCGATCATGAAAAAAATACTCAAACTTTTTGGTGTTTGGGTCCAGGCGGTTCACTCCTCCATCAAAGGTACAAACCCATATATATCCGTCCTGGTCTTTAGCCAAACTGGTCACATTGTTGCTGCTGGGGCCATGCGGATAGCCCAATTCCTTTCGGTAATGTATAAAAGCCTGTTGTTGCTCATCAAAATAATCAATGCCGCCCGTCCAAAAGCCAAGCCATATCCTCTCCTGATCGTCCTGCACAATATCCAGCAATTTATCATTCCCGATACTTGAAGGAACATTATGATTGTGTGTATAATGCACAAATTTTCCTGTATGCAGGTCAAAAATATTTAACCCGCCTCCATCAGTTCCAATTAAAACCTGTCCATCCTTTGATTGGTGAAATGCCCTGACCGTGTTGTGAGAAATAGAGTTGCGGTCTTTTTCAGCATAAAAATGTTGAAATTGAATAAAACTTTTGTCAAACACGCTTAAACCTCCCCGGTAGCAACCAATCCATAAACGTCCATCAGGATCGGTATACAAGTCTTTTACTGGATTAGACCCGATGCTTTTAGGATCAAAAGGATCGTTTTGATAAACCGAAAACTGCTGACTTTCCTCATGAAATAATGCCAGCCCATTGTCAGTACCAACCCAAATGCTTCCATCCGGAGTCTCATTGATGGCCCATATTTGGTTATTTATTATACTGCCGGGATTATCTGGGTTGTGTGTAAAATGGATAAAATCCCCATTATTTTTTTGGAGGTTCAGCCCATGATTGTAAGTGCCTACCCAAAGTCTTTGCTGGCTGTCATAAAAAACTTTATAAATTTGGTTGCTACTTAGGCTGTTAGGGTTATCATTATCGTGTAAATACTGAATGTTTTTTTTTGTTTCGGGGTCAAATAATAGAAGCCCGCTGCCTTGCGTGCCTATCCACAATTTTCCCTGGCTACCCTCAGTAATTGATGATATCCTGTGTTGCTTTGCATTATCTGTATTTTCAGAAACTAATGGATAATGTTCTAGCTGATACGTATCCTGATCTACCAGAAATATACCATTGTTCGCAGTACCCATCCACATCCTGTTTTGGGAATCGAGGTAAAGGTCAGTAATGTAATTAGGAAATAAAGTAGGGGATGCTATATCATTAATCCGTAGAAAGTTATTTAATTTTCTATTATAAACGCAAAGTCCTCCGCCCCAGGTGCCTGCCCAAATATTACCATATTTATCCAGAGCCAGGGAAAAAATATGATTGGCAGCAATACTATTGCTATCCCCGGGAATTTTTCTGAATATCTCAAATGTGTGGCTATTGAATTTATTTAAACCGTCACTCGTGGCAATCCACAAAAAACCTTGTTTATCTGAAATAATCCTCCGCACGATATCGTGGGATAAGCCTTCTTGTGTTGAGTAACTTTTGAATGCCAGTTTAGGCTGGGCTGTTACATTACCATATAAAAAAAATATAGTAACCAGCAGAGGCAACAGGATGATAACTTTTAAGCTCTGCTGTGTATTAATTTTTTCAGTCATAAAATAAAAAAATAATACGGAAATTGTATCTGTAAATATTACCGCTATGCCCTGGAAGTTATCAAAAACTATACTGAATAAGGGTTTTCTATCCTGGAATAAATTTGCAGTCGCAATTGATAAAAAAATAAATATAAGTATTAATTACAGCATACAAATATTATTTGGGTGTTTTTTTTGGCGGGAAATTTAAAAAAATATAAGGTTTACTGAGTAAAAGATCAGTCCTCTTTAGGAGTTAATGCTCCCTGCAAATACAACTTGTACTCTTCGCAACTCAAAACACCGCTTTCGCCATAAATGCAAGTGGTATAAATTTGGGCACCCAATACTCCCGGTTTTGTTACTACCCCTTCGCCCTTGCAAACAGGGCATACCACAGAGCGCCCTCCTTCGCAATCAATTTTATTGAGCAGGGACTGTTGTTCTGAAGGTATGGTTGTGCCTTCCTGGGCCAGGTTTGTATCTTGTTGTGTACGGTAAGCTTGTTCAGATTTTTCTAACAATGATACGGATTCATCAAAAAATTTTCCCTTTACCCCTTTCAACTCAATGTACTTGTTTAGCCAATCTATACTTTGCTTGTATTTTTCTAATTGAAATGAGTTTTTGCCAAAATAGTAACAAATCTCAGTGGGCAAAACCGTCATATTATCAATCACCATGCGAAAATACTGGTCAGCCGTTTCATAATCTCCCGATTCCATATGCTCCACCCCCGACTCCATCATGCGCAGGTATTCCAGATCATCACCCTGGTTTTGTGCTAAAGCACGCAGCGTAACCACAGTAAGTATCATCAAGATGAACTGAAATTTAAAGTAATGTCTCTTCATTTGCATAAATCCACAATATCTCTACAAATTAAACAGAATTCCGGCAATAATTAAATTTTCATACTATCTTTAAACCTGCACATCAACCTTAACACGCTATGAAATGCTCTTTGGTATTTTTATTATCAACCTTTTTGTTATCTGCTTGTAATTTTAACTATCAGGAAAATGCTTCTGATGAGAATGAAAATGTACAAACTTTTCAAAAAACCATTGAGCGTAACCGTGCCAGGTCGGTACGTACCGAAATAACCATGAATGCAGGCGTACTTCGGGTGAGGGGTGGTTCCCGTGACCTGGTAAACGCTAAAATTGAATATACGAATGAAGATTGGAAACCTGTAATTTCTTATGCAACCCGGAATGAGCAAGGAAAGCTCATCATTAAGCAACCCGAAAACGGTTTCAGGAATATTAATTTTGGTGATGATGATACCAACCAGTGGGAAATCTCATTGAATGAAGATATTCAGCAGGATATGTACCTTACCGTAGGTGCCGGTTCCACGGAAGTTGATCTTAAAAAGTTCAATTTAGGCAGTTTTTCGCTAGATGCAGGCGTAGGCGAATATGACATCAACCTTTCTGATACATCGGTACCTGACATGGAAATCAATGCGGGTATAGGAGAAGTGAGCGTTAACCTGACCGGAAAGTGGAAAAACAACCTGAGCGCTGAAATCAACGGAGGTATTGGAGAACTGAACCTGATTCTTCCCGAAAGCATGGGCATACAAATGGAAATCAGTGGCGGTTTGGGTTCAGTGGATGCCCCACGGTTCAATAAAGATGGAAATGTATATACCAATGAAGCTTTTGGTAATGCGAAGTATGAAATGATTTTCGAGATCAATGGTGGCCTGGGGGATGTGAATGTGAGTTTGGTTGATTAGTTTTTAGTAGCAGTAGCAGTAGGCATGCACAGACTGCCAACTGCCGCTGCCTCTGCCAACTACTACTGTCACGCTTACAATTTCTCAAAAACCAACATCCGGTATTCCAAAAGGCCATTGAGCAAACATTTTTGAAGGGCATCTCCTCCCCTTAAGGACCGGAAATATTGAGAGTGGTAAGCAAGCTTTCCCAATAGTTTTACCAATACTTCAATGAATTGGTCTCGGGGCCTTCTCAATTCAAGGTGTGGCGTAAGGTCTTGGTTTTCAGTAAGTTTCAGTCTGTGGGTTAGAGCAATTTTTTCAATATTTTTGGTGGTGATCAAACTACCGGCCATCCAGCCTTTTGCCACATCTTCCAGCCATTGTTTTTGTTTGGCAGGCAAATTTGAATAGTTCCCTTTCTCAGTGAGGAAATCATCAATCAGCACAAGTTTACCACCTTTTTCAAGTACTCGGGCGCTTTCTTCAAAAAAGGAGGCAGCATCGGGCGCATGAATAAAAGCCTCAATGGCATAAGCGAAATTGATGGGGGGCAATGGGGGCAATTGCAGGAAATCAGCTTGCATAAATTGGCAGGAATAGCCCAGCTTTTGATTAATATCTTTTGCTATTGCCACTTGTTTGTTGCTGATGGTAACGCCTGTATATTTAGCCTTGCCGGCAAAGTGTTCGTTGAGGTAGAATAAGGTTGAACCAACCCCACAGCCCAGGTCAAGGATTTCGGGGGGTGAAGATGTTGAGGCTTTTTTCAACGCTTGCAGGATGAGCTTATTGGCATATTCCTGGGCTTCATCCCTGTTTTTTACACCCGCTCCCCACACGGCCCGGTGAATGCTTTTATTCTTTTTTCCCGTGCCCAGGGAAAGGAAAAATTCCGTATTATGATCGTAATACTTTTTTACCTGTTGCGCAGTGAGTGAAGGCTTTTTCATCAAATATCAGTCTGGGGTTTCAGCCGGGCATAAAAATCCCCGTACGCCTCATCAGGTTGGTAATTGCTAAAGATTTCTTTCATTTGGGTGGCAGAGATCCATTTTTTTTCATTCATTTTTTGGGATTCACCACACGACCAGTTGTATTCGTAATCACCAATTTTTTCTAAGAGTGTAATGCACTCAATGGCCCGCTCAGTGGTTTTTGGGTAAAATTCCACCGACAAAGTCGGAATAGGGCAGGTGAGCCCCCGGAGGGCTTCGGCCTCATAATTTTCAATATCCAGTTTGCAGAATACAGGCATACCAAACTCTTCAATCAACGCATCTAAAGTAGTTACTTTTACCGCAATGGTTTCTTCCCACACACATTCATAAGAAGCGTCATTGGCCATCGTATTTCTCCAGTGCTCATCGGCCAGCGTGCTGATCGTGGGGCTTAGTTGGTTGATGTACATGGTGGCCTCACCACTTTTTTCTCCCACCGCTTTTCTTTCAAAATGAATATTTTGTTTATCGCCCAATCGCTTTTGCATATAATCCATGCACAGGGGCTGGGGTTCCACAGCTACCACACTGGCACCTAAATGATGCCAGGCTTCTGTACGGTTACCCAAATGCGCCCCTAAATCAAAACACAGGTCACCCGGCTTAATAAATTGACGGTAAAAACTCATCAACCTGCGCCGGTTAAAGGGTTTCCAGTAATAAATGGCGATGGAACGTAAAATTCCCAGTCTTTCCCGAAGTGTTGGCATGTTTAGTTTCTTGCTAAGAAAATATATCTTAGCCCAATATTTATGAATGGTTTACGTAAAAGCAAATTGTTTTGGTTAGAAAGTCAATGTTCAGAGAAAATTTACTACTGATTATCTTATCCGCCTGTGTGGTAATTACGGCTTTTGTTTTCAAAATCAATACGCGTTACAACGTTGGAATAGACGGCATTCAATACATAGCCTACACAAAAAATTTTATAGACGGAAACGGCATCGCATTCAGCAACACCCTGCTTGCCGATTTAGCCAAAACTATCTTCGTCTCCATGCAGGGCTATCCTCCAGGCTATTGTTTGCTGTTGGGCACGGCTGGCATTATGGGAGTAGACCTCTTACTTGCAAATGCTTTGTTGGATGCCCTGGCCATCATCATTTTTTATTTCACCTCGGTTTTTGTGCTCATACTTCTGGGGTTTGCAAAACGTTTGCTCATCATTTTTGCTTTGCTCAGTATTTTCTTCCTACCTCCTTTTTTTTACGGCAATAGTTCAGATTTATGGTCTGCTGTGTTTTTTCAGGGAGGCGTTGCAATGGCTTTGTATATGGTTCGTTATCAAAAGCTAAATCTGCGTTATTTTCTGTTTTTGGGTATCATACTATTTGGAGCTGCTTTGGTGCGGTATGCCTATTATCCTCTGGTGTTTGTGGTGCCTTGTGTGTTGGGGTGGTTGGCTTATCATCAAAATAATCAAAAACTCTGGAAAGGAGTAGGGCTGTCAACCTTTGTACTGGCAGCTTGTATTTTGGCCTTATCAGCATACCAAAAGATGAACACTGGCACCATGGTTTACCTGAATCAGGGCTTTGCCATTCCGGATGAACGTCTGCTTTATCCTGAAAACCTTGAAAAGTTTGACCCTTTTGTGCTGAATTCGTTTTTTGACCTGGATTTGCTGATGAGTGAAGTAGAGCAAGCCTGGGTCGTAAAATCGGTACACGGGTTTTCTTTGCTCGTATCCATCATCATATTGGTGTTTATTGTACGTCAAATCTTTTTTGTTAATAAAAGCCATAGGTCAATCACCCATCCGGTTTGGCAAACTTATCTAATGTTGGGGATACTCAGCACTATGGTCATCATAGGCTTACTGGCAGCCCTTTCCCTGAAAGACCCCCGGCAAATTTGGGGTGAGTGGACGTATGTGGAGGAAACCCGGTACTACATGCCTGCCATGGTTTTTATACTGATTTATGCCTTGTCTTTGTTAGAAAACAAAAGTGTTCATCGGAACATTCGTGTATTTACCATCATACTTCTTTTCATGAGCTTTGCCTTTACGACAGGCTTGTGGTTTTCTCACCATTATAAAGGTTTGAAGCGGAAAAACGAGAAAATTGCCATCTATCACAAAACCAAAGAGCTGGTAAAAAAATCTTCAAAGAAGGTAGTTTACGCTGAAGCAGGAATCTCCAACATGTATTTTGTTTCCATTGCCGGAGCCACTCCGCTGATGAAGTTGGTGGATACTGAAAAATTACTGATGGAAAATCAATACGAGCAGCTTTTACAGAAAAAAAAGCTAACTGCTTCTGAGCCAGTGTTATTGCTGGTGCGTACTTATGCTTCTGAGCCTGCTTCTTTAGATTTTGTGAAAAAGTTTAACGGGGAAAAAGTGTTATCCTTTTCAGAATCAGACGTTTATGTAATAGAAATAAATGCTTCAATTAACTGATGATTGAGGACTATCTTCAGGTTTATCTAAATGTATGGCATTTTCAATAGCCCCTTTTCTGATGAGTGTCGTTTGTATGGCTTCCAGCTTTTTCAGTTTAGAATACAAGAAGAGGAAAGAGGCATAAAAAAGAATGATGGTGAGGTAAAGGATGAGATCGGCCCCGCGGCCTACGCCTACAAAATGCGCCACTTTGTTGGATAACTCAGGAAATAAAACAAAGACAATACCCACCAAAAACAGGATAAAAAAGAGGAGGCGGTTGATGATTTTATTTTTAAAATAAAAGACATATATAAACATCAGCAGCAAAAGCAGGGGGATGAGTAAAATTTGAATAAGGTTCATGATACGCGGTTTAAAAGTAAGTCAATAAATATGTTAATGGCATTCCAGGACGACTGTCCTTTTTGTTTAGAATATGCCGAATAAATGATTTGTGTGGGGCACTCACAATATTTCAGTTTATTGTCTTTGATTTGCTTGAGGATTTCAGTGGCATGTGCCATGCGGTTTTCTGAAATGCAAATTGCGTTGCAGGCTTTTTTATTCATTGCCCTGAAGCCATTGTGCGCGTCAGTTAACCACAAGCCTGTAAAAATAAAATTGATGGTTCGGGCTATTTGAAGTACAAATTTGCGGAAAGTCGGGATCTTTTGTGTGTGCTCAGGCTTTAAAAACCTGGAACCCAATACCACATCGGCTTCCTTTTGTAAAATAGGGGTTAACAATTGTTGAATATCGTTAGCCTGGTGTTGGCCGTCAGCATCAAAATGTACGGCAATATCAGCTCCTTGGGCGAGCGCATATTGCATACCCGTTTGCAAGGCAGCCCCTTGTCCGAGGTTTACGGCATGTTTCAAGTAATGGATAGGTAAACCCTTGATTTGCAGTAATATATCTTCATCAGACCCATCGTCAACAACAATTACTTCATAATTAGCATCCAGCACCTGAAGCACTGTTTGGCGGATAATGCCCGCTTCGTTATAACAGGGAATGATTACAAATATTCTCATAATTCAGGCAATCATGATTCCTGCAATTTATAAAAAAATATCCCGGTAATGCCTGGCCGGGATAGAAGAAACTATACTTTCGTCAAGATAGCGTACACCCTCTACGTAAAGACTGGGTTAGTGACCAATTGTCTCCTGCAAATTACTCCTAAGCAGCAAAGCGGCTGAGGCACTGGCAACCAATAATTTCATATCATCAGGGATGTTGTTTTTAATAATTACTTTGCCTTTGTTCAGGGTTTCTACTGCGCCAATCACTATTTCATTTTCCGTAAATTCATAACCCAATGGTTCGCCCCATGTGTTTGTGCCCCGATCGGTATGCTGAATTTCCCTGATATCAATACGCTTGTTTTCTTGTTGCATAAAGCCCACAAAATCATTAGCAGGTAGTTTGTTGTAATTTTTCTGTACCAGAAATTGCCAGGGCTTAGCTGCATTGTCGGTGATAATTACTCCTGAAAACACCTCTTTATCTTTCAGCGATACCTCAAACATTTCTCCCAGCATAGGTAAATCCTGAACGGTGGCTTTGCCCAGGCAATATACCTCGGCCCAGTGGTTTCCTTCATTGATCTGAAATTGCAATTTTTCTTTAGCTCCCTGAAATTGCACCAGGAAAGGAATATCATAACTGAATGTCCAGCCTCTTTTTACTTTTTCAGACTGATAGGGGCCAAATGAAAGCTTTTGGTGTACCATCCAGCCTTGGCGGCCCTGGACTTCATAAGTTTGAGCTTCATTTTTCAAGGAATCGTTTACCATCATTGCCGGGGAGCATCCTATGCTAAACACGGCAACCCATAACAGGGCTTTGTTAAGTTTCATACTTTATTTTCTTTAAATTGTGGGTTGAAAGTAAAAATTGAATACGTTTTCCTTGTAGGAAAGATGCAGTTTGAAGAGCTTGTGGCTAACTTTATTTTTTAGAACGGAAAGGTGGTATATTGGAAGAGTGGAATAATGGGTTGACTCATGATTATTTTTTCGATTTCTGCAAGCTGGCTTCATTTACATAATCCATTATTCCAGCATTCCATTTCTCCAATATTTCAAACTCCATATTAAATAATGCCTTGTATTAATGAAACTACCGACGTATGAAAACACCCATGAATAATGAATTTAAAACACTGGGAAAAGTAAGCAAAAAGGTATTGAGAAGGTTGTTGAACAATCCGCTCAATCCTTTGCGTATTGGGCAAAACTCTTACAAACTAAGTGAGAAGGCCGGGGCACCACCGGGTACTTTGGTTTATACAGGTATTAGTACAGATGAAGTTGCGGAAATCTCTTTGCACCAATATGCCGGTGATGAAATAGAAACCTACAAAAGTGATAAACTGGAGGAGGTTTTGCGTAAATTACAGCCCGATCAATCCAACTGGATCAATATCAGTGCCCTGAATAATGTAGATATCATTCGACAAATTGGCGAGTATTTTTCTTTAGATCCCCTGGTGTTGGAAGACATACTCACTACCCAGCTATTGCCCAATACTGAAGATTACGAACGTTACATCTTTTTTACCCTGAAAATGCTGAGTATCAATCCCGAAACCCAGCGGGTAGAGCAGGAGCATGTGAGTTTTATCCTGGGTGATAATTATCTCATTTCATTTCAGGAAAGAAAGGCTGACGTGCTGGACCCGGTCCGCCAGCGCATTAAAAACGCCAAGGGGCGCATCAGGACAAGAGGGATAGATTACCTGCTATATGCCCTGATAGATGTGATTGTGGATAATTATTATCTGATTACGGAAGACCTGAACGAAAAAATTTCAGAACTGGAACTCATCATGCTGGACGAACCCGAGCAGGAAGCTATTGAAAGGGTGGTGGGTTATAAAAAAAGGTTGCTGCACCTTAAGCGGGTGATTTATCCTTTGCGGGATGCTTTGAGAAAAATGGTGAAAGAGGAAGAGGAAGTGTTGATTTCGGAACAAACAGTTCGCTTTTTCGACGATGTGATCGGCAACGTGGAGCATATCATCCAGACGTTGGAAACACAGCGGGAGATGCTTACGCAGCTGATGGAATTGTATATGTCCACCATGAGCCACCGCATGAATAATGTGATGAAGACACTCACCATTATTGCTACCATTTTTATTCCACTCACTTTTGTGGCCGGAGTTTACGGAATGAATTTTGAAAACATGCCCGAATTAGGATGGGAATGGGGCTACCCGGCAGTCTGGGGTATTATGATTACTTTGGGGTTAATCATGTTTCTGTACATGAAATCGAAAAAGTGGTTTTAAAAAATTTGAAAAAACTCCCGGATTTGTGAACAATCTGCTAAAGAAATTTCGTACAAAATAATAAATACTATAATTTCGCAAAGAAGTTTGAAGACCGGAGACCGAAGACCGAAGTATCCATCACTTCAGTCTCCGGTTCTCAGTCTTCTGACTATTCACTAAAAACTAAATAAACATGGCACTAGATATCAACCACCCGGTAGATAGGGTAGAAGGCATTACCCGCGAAGAGTTTCAGGAGAAATAT
This sequence comes from Cyclobacteriaceae bacterium, assembly GCA_965230065.1. GTDB lineage: Bacteria > Bacteroidota > Bacteroidia > Cytophagales > Cyclobacteriaceae. The sequence goes on from OZ245942.1 coordinate 5,391,665, forward strand.
ATGAAACCACAAAAACCGGTCGTAATTCGAGGTTTACTCAAAGACTCTCCCTGCTACACTAAGTGGACGATAGATTACTTCAAAGAAGTTGCAGGTGATGTAGAGGTGGGGTGTTTTAAAAACCGGAAAGAAGACCTGGATAAAACCCTGAAACACCCCAATGTGAAAATGAAATTTGGGGAATACCTGGACATTATCAAAAATGAAGAGACAGATTTGAGGTTGCACCTTTTCAATGTGTTCAAATACAAGCCTGAGTTGCTGGACGATTTTAAGTTCCCCAACATTGCTGACAATTTCCTGAAAGGCTTTCCGTATATGTTTTTTGGAGGTAAAGGGTCTGTAGCCCGCATGCACCAGGATATTGACTTATCCAACGTTTTTCTCAATCAATTCGCCGGAAAAAGAAGGGTCGTGTTATTCCACCCTAAATATTCTGACCTGCTTTACCGCTATCCGTTTAATGTGCATACCGGCGTTGATATTAATGAGCCAGATTACGAGGAATTCCCCGGATTAGAATATGTAAAAGGTTATGAAACGGTAATTTCCCATGGTGATACTTTGTTTATGCCAGGCGAGTATTGGCACTACATAGAGTATGTAGAAGGAGGGTTTGGCATGAGTTTGCGTTCATTGAACCCCTATGTTTCAAAAAGATTGGAAGGGTTATATAAAATTACCGTATTATCAAACATTGACGATCTGATGCGGAAAACCATGGGCGACAAATGGTTCAAGACAAAAGAGAAGATGGCTGAAAGCAGGGCAAATAGCGCAATTCGAAAAATCAAAAAGAGTTCAAAAGATGTTGAAGAAACACTTGCATAAAACTGTGCTGTAGTGTTTTTCAGATATTCAATAGAGTAGAGGGCAATTTGCCCTCTTTTTTATTTATATAACCTGCCTCAGCACTTTGCTATGAATAGCAGAATGGTTATTTTAGACCGTACCAGTACATACTAACATTTTTCTATGCCTGAAGAGGACCAAAATATTAGATTAAACGATATCCTAGATATGATAGGAAGGTTGGCTGCCTTGGATTTTTCTAAGTTATTGCCTGTTTCTGATAAGTATGATAGAATGGATGCTATTGCCCTTGGCCTGAATATGTTGAGTGAGGAATTGAATGCCAATGTAGTAGAAAAAGCGAAGTTGGACGAAGTAAACAGCAAACTTGAGAAATTTGCCTATACCACTGCCCATGACCTGAAGTCTCCTTTGAATGCTATTGAGGGCCTCCTTCGCCTGCTTGAGGAAAGTATAGATGACAATGATATCAATGAAACAAAACTCTATATCTCTACATTAAATACAGCTGTAGTACAGATGAGGGAATTGGTAGAAGATATATTGATTTACTCAAAAACGGATGCACAGGAAGTTAAGCAGGAGAAAATTAACTTAAATATAGTTTTTGAAGATATCGTTAAAGTAGAGTCGGTTTCAAATAATGCAACCTTCAGAAAAGAAACCACTTTGCCAATGGTATATTTTAACCGCTCAGCCATCTATCAGATCTTCAGAAATTTGGTGAGTAATGCTATCAAACACTGCGATAAGGAAAATTGTGAAATTACTGTCAGGGCAAAAGAGAAAGACGATCATCATCAGGTAATGATTTCTGATAATGGCCCTGGAATTGCACCTGAAAATCAGGAAGTTATTTTTGAACTATTTAATAAAATTGATATCAGTAGCCCGGCAGATAGCCACGGGATTGGATTGGCTACTGTAAAAAGTTTGCTTGAAGCCCATGGAGAGCGTATTTGGGTAGAATCTGATTTGGGTAAAGGTGCTGCTTTTTATTTTACTTTGACAAAACCGGAATATGTACAGGGAATCTGATAAAATAAAATTTACGCTCCGTCCAGACAACATTTTGTATACAGACTGCTTTCCCAATACAGTCATGACTTTGGCGGATGGTAAGGAAAGTACCAGAATATCGGGTGAAATGGTGAATTACCAACCTCTTCCCCTTTTATGCGATTTGACCAACGTGGTAAAAATGACCCAGGAATGCCGCAGACATTTTTCCGGGGAAGAGCATGCTAAAACTTTTAGTAAATGTGCCCTTATCGTAACCAGCCCTATCAGTAAAATTATCGGTAATTTTTTTCTGGGACTGAATAAACCCATCAAACCTACACGTTTGTTTACCAGCAAGGAAGAAGGGTTAAAATGGTTAAAAGAGACAGACTGAGGTAGTTTATTTGTTTAAACACAATAAGCAATGCAAAAAGAAACTGAAAAGATAAAATTTACACTGGGCGATGATCATGTTTTGTACATTGAGTGTACACCCGGTACAATTATGACCCTGGATGATGGGAAAGAGAGCACCAGAATAGGAAGCGAAATGGTCAATAACCAACCCCATCTCCTTTTGTGTGATTTAACCAATGTAGTAAAAATGACGCATGATTGCCGAAAGCATTTTGCCGGCTCTGAACATGCCGCTATTTTTAGTAAATGTGCCCTCATCGTAACCAGCCCCATCAGCAGGATTATCGGCAATTTCTTCCTGGGAGCCAACAAACCATTGAGGCCAACCCGTATGTTTACCAGTAAAGAAGAAGGTTTAAAGTGGCTGAAAAAATAGATTACTCACAAATTGGAATAGAAGAGAAAGGGGATGCCAATAATGGGCTTAGGTAGGGAATATCCAGCCCCATGCCCCGGATGATAAACATTACACCCAAAAGTAACATAAACACTGGAACAGCGGCCCGAATACGGTTTCTGGCCTTTGCCCCCATCCATTTTCCCAAAAAGGTAACCGCCAGCATAGCCGGGAAAGTTCCCAGACCAAAGAAAAGCATGAATAAACTTCCCTGTACGGCACTTCCGGTGGCGATGGCCCCGGCAATGCCTAAATAAACCAATCCGCAAGGCAGTAAACCATTAAGAATTCCAATCAGCAACCGGGACAGGTACGAAGGGGTAGCCAACAACTGCTGCATGGGCTGCTTGATATGTGCAATCATCCTAGATATGTAGTGTGTGGGGCTGAATTTATTTTGCAACCAGTTCGGCAAAAATATTATTAAAATGATGAGAATTCCGATGGCAATGGACAGTCCTTGCTGTAACCCACTGAAAACGAAAAATGCCCCCATCAATCCAAAAACGGCACCGATCAGGGTGTAGGTAAGCAGCCTTCCGGTATTGTAGGCCAGGCTTCCAAATAACCTGGAATGAGCACCTTTTCCTTTCAAGGGCAAAGCCAGGGCAATAGGACCACACATGCCCACACAGTGAAAGCTTCCTGCCATACCAATCATCAGGGCTGTCCAGAATATTGTCATCAGCGAATAAAAATGGTTTCTTCAGTATAGAATTCTTTTATTCCGTTGTTCCAGTCTACCTTGAGCTTATACATGCCTTTCTCCAGGATAGCAGTAGGTATCATTTGTGTGTTTTGCGCATCAGGTTTGACTGCAAATGTTTTGTCTAATGACGCGTCGGAGGGCCTGAAAAGAACCACCTGCCCACTGATGTTTTTCACGGCTTCCGGAAAAGTGATGGAAAGATGGTTTTGGTATTGTTTTACTACTATCTTTTCAGATAATCCCTGCGTGTTTTCAACTTTATCGATATGGTCCTGATACGCGATTTCCTGCTGGTAGTAATCTTCTGCTACCAAATCAATACTTTGCTGAAAGCTCACCACGGCCATGTAGCCAATGAACAAGCCAAAAGCAATGAAACTAAATGTTATAGAATATCCCCAGTTCATAGTGTTTGTTTAGTGTTTGGTGTTTAAAGTTTATAGTTGAACTTGAAACTGAAAACAAGAAACTAAAAACTAATTTAATTAGCCGGACCCAAAAATGTAGTGGAAACCTTCTCCAGTAATTCCCCATCCGAGTAAACGCCAATTTTCACATCATTTTTCATTTTTGGTAAATCTTCTTTATTCAGATAAATAAACATAGCCCCTTCGGCCATTTCCTGGGGGGCAACGCTTAGTTCGGTTAAGTCGCCTATCAGCTTAATTTCCCCATCTTTTTCAATCAATCGTAGCTGGACTTTTATTTCCTCATTTGTTTTATTAATCAACTTAATATTATACAAATTGCTGATTTGTCCGTTTTCCTGCTCCTGGTACAGCATACCCGGAGTGCGCAAAATGGTGGTTTCCACATCAGAACGCAATACCAATAGTGCCCCCAATACTCCAACCAGTAATACCAGCACTACCGTGTAGGCTATGGAACGGGTATTTTTCCAGGATAACTTTTTGTTTTCAGCAATCCCCTCTTCTGAAGCGTACCGGATGAGCCCTTTGGGCAAGTTGACCTTTTCCATGATATGGTCGCAGGCATCCATGCAGGCTGTACAGTGGATGCATTCCAGTTGGGTACCATTGCGAATATCGATACCTGTGGGGCACACCTGCACACATTGGAGGCAATCGATGCAGTCCCCTTTATCCGAGGCAGCCCGGTCTTCTCCTTTTCTGAACTTTGCCCTTTGTTCGCCCCTTTGGTAATCATAAGCCACTACTACCGATTTCCTGTCCAGCAGTACTCCCTGTAACCGTCCGTAAGGACAAACTGTCGTACATACCTGCTCGCGGAAAAAAGCGAAAACATAATAAAACGCGCCGGAAAAAACCAAAATCGCTCCCAAGCCTGCCAGGTGCTCAGCGGGTGGATCGGTGATAATTTCTATAAGCGCATCGCTTCCAATAATATACGCCAGAAAAATATTAGCAATGAGGAAAGAAATAGCGAAAAAGATAAGATGTTTTGCAGTTTTCTTCATCACCTTTTCGCGGTTCCAGGTAGCCCTGTCCAATCGTTTTTGGGCTCCGGCATCCCCTTCAATCCAGTACTCTAACTTTCTGAAAACCATTTCCATAAAGATAGTTTGGGGGCATACCCATCCGCAAAACAACCGTCCGTACACCACTGTAAACAGTACGATAAAAATCACCAGGGTAATCATGCCCAATACAAAAAGATGGAAATCCTGTGGCCAGAATATTTGCCCAAATATCACAAATTTTCGCTCCAGTATATTGAACATCAATAAGGGTTCTCCGTCAATGCGGATGAAGGGGCCGGTAAATAAAATAATAAGTAATAAAATACTGAACAGGGTACGGGAATTGTAAAACCTGCCTTTGGGTTTTTTGGGATACACCCAAATCCTTTTCCCTTCTTTATCTACGGTTGCTAAACTATCCCTGAACGATTGTTCACCATCATATAACTCCTTCTCCAGTGCTGTCTCCTTCATTTGGGTGTTTTTTGTTTACATTGAAAAAATTAATTTTAGTAGAAAACCTTGATAAAGCTAGTCGAGTGTTCTTTCAAGTATAAAATGAAGAGTAGGCAGCAGCAGGCAGTCATTAAATACTCCTGCCTACTGCCGGTGCCACTGCTGCTTTACCCATCAATCATTACTTGAAGCAACACTAGATGGTTTGCTCCAGCCACAGGTTTGTCCAAGTTTAGCTTACGAAATAATTATTCGCCTGCTGCTTCATACAACTCTCCTTGCGGCTCTTTGGCATTGGGCGGATTCGTGCCTACCAGTTTCTGCAAAATAAAGCTGGAAAGGCCCTGCATTTGTTCCGGGCTGAGTTGTCCCTGCCAGGCAATCATTCCTTTTTCCGGCACACCGTGCTTGATGGTGGCGAAAATATCCTGTACACTGCCACCATGCAGCCAGTAATTATCTGTCAGATTAGGCCCCACGCCCCCCTGGCCTTCGTTACCATGACAGGCCGAGCAGTATTGCATATAACTTTTGCCTGCGGCAGCCAGGGTATTTTCATCCGTTACAACGCTTACATTTTCTTCATCAATTAATTCTCCTTCTTCCGATTGTTCAGCCCTGAACTCTTCCAGTGCAGCCTCAGCTTTTGCCACTTGTATTTCGTATTCTTCTTCCTGCAATGGGCCAGCATCCAATACATGATAATAAACCATATAAACTACTGAAAAAGCGATGCTCGCGTAAAACAAGGCAGTCCACCAGGGAGGCAGGTTATTATCCAATTCCCTGATACCGTCATATTCATGGGAAGTGAGTACTTCTTCTTCTCTTTCTACAGGCACCGCGTCATTAAGTTTGGTCAAAAGGCTTCCTGTCAAACTCTCTTGCACGATGGATGACTCTGGCTGGGTGCGGGTAATAATGGCCCTGATTGCTATATAAATTGTGATGACAAGCACGAGCAGTAAAATCTCCACCGCAAATACGCCCCAAAGCAAAACTTCCTGCAATCCGGCATCGGTTAAACCTAAATTTTCAGCTGATTGTGCATAACTGCCAACAGGCAATAAAAAGAGCAAAATTATGAGGGAAAATATTTTATAGATCAATCGCTTCATGATGGTTATTTCGTTGTTGTTGGGAATTAATTTGATCTTCCAGTGGCATTTCTGCCATTTTCCGGATGTGTTTCTTGTCTGCCCTGAAAACCCAGATGAGCAGGCCCAAAAAGAAAAGGAAGAAAATGACAAAGGAAATGAGGGGAAAGATTTCAATCCCCACAATCGTTTCCATATGATGTTTAATGAATTTGAGCATGTTTGCTTTTGTTTGGTGTTTTGAGTTTATAGTTTGATGTTTCGTTCATAGCTAGAAGCACAAAACCATAAACTTTTATACTACTTCGATATATCTGTTCCCAATCGCTGTAAGTAGGCAATCAATGCAATAATTTCTTTCTCACTTTTTACCTCAATGCCATTGCCTTTTAGTGTATTGGCGATTTCTTCTGCCTGTTTTTGTAAGTCCTCCACCGCTTCGGCTTCATAGCCCTCAGGATATGGAACACCCAGCTTGCGCATGGCAGCAATTTTGGCGGCCGTAGCGGATATGTCTAAATTGTCTTCAAACAACCAGGGGTAAGGCGGCATGATGGAGCCGGGCGACATAGACTCGGGATCCAACATGTGATGATAGTGCCAGGAATGGGGGTATTTTCCTCCTTCACGCTGCAAATCGGGCCCTGTTCGTTTAGAGCCCCAAAGGAAGGGGTGATCATACACAAACTCACCGGCTTTGGAGTATTCCCCATACCGTTCTGTTTCTGATCGGAAAGGACGTATCATTTGCGTGTGGCAGGAAACACAGCCTTCCCGAATGTAAATATCCCGTCCTTCCAGCTCCAGGGGTGTGTAAGGCTTTACACTGCTGATGGTGGGAATATTTGATTTTACCAAAAATGTAGGCACCATCTCAACAATACCCCCAATCAGGATGGCAATCAGGCTCCAAACCAGCAAACGAACAGGCCTGTGCTCGAATAATTTCCGGTGCCAGTGGTCGTGTTTGGGCGATTGGTAATCCTTCTGTAAAGGATACCCAAAAGCTTCTTCTTCCTTAACAAAGCTGCCCTGCCCAATGGTTTTTACAAGGTTATAAATCATGATGAATACACCCACCAGGTACAAGGCACCACCCCCTGCCCTGAGCAGGTACATGGTTTCAAGCTGGGTAACTGTTTCCAGAAAGTTAGGATAAGCCAGCAGGCCGTCCTGGGTAAATTCTTTCCACATCAGGCTTTGGGTGAAACCGGCCCAGTACAACGGTAGGGCATAGAAAATAATTCCTAACGTTCCAATCCAAAAATGAGTGTTGGCCAGCTTTCTGGAAAAAAGTTTGGTGCCGTACATTTTGGGTACCAGGTAGTACAGCATCCCAAAGGTGAGGAAGCCATTCCAACCCAAAGCACCCACATGCACGTGGGCAATGATCCAGTCGGTAAAGTGGGCGATGGCATTTACATTTTTCAAAGAAAGCATGGGGCCTTCAAAAGTGGCCATGCCATAGGCGGTGATAGCCACCACAAAAAACTTAAGCACAGGGTCTTCCCGCACCCGGTCCCAGGCTCCCCGCAGGGTAAGCAATCCGTTCAGCATACCTCCCCAGGACGGGGCAATGAGCATGATAGAAAATACAGCCCCCAGTGATTGTGCCCAATCCGGCAATGAAGTATACAACAGGTGGTGCGGACCTGCCCAGATGTAAATAAAAATCAACGCCCAAAAGTGGATGATAGACAGGCGGTAGGAATATACCGGACGGTTAGCCGCTTTGGGCACAAAATAATACATGAGGCCCAGGTAAGGCGTGGTAAGAAAGAAAGCAACGGCATTGTGCCCGTACCACCACTGCACCAGTGCGTCTTGTACGCCCGCATACCATGAATAGCTTTTCAGGAAAGTAACCGGGAGTTCAAATGAGTTGACAATGTGCAGCACCGCGACGGTAACGAAAGTAGCAATGTAAAACCAAATGGCTACATAAAGGTGCCTTTCCCTCCGTTTGAGGATAGTGGCAAACATATTCCACCCAAAAACGACCCAAATAGCGGTAATTGCAATATCTATGGGCCATTCCAGTTCCGCATATTCTTTACTGGTAGTGTAACCAAACGGCAAGGTAAGCACAGCCGACAGAATGATAAGCTGCCACCCCCAAAAGTTGATAAGGCTGAGGGCATCGCTGTACATGCGGGTTTTGCACAACCTTTGTAAAGAGTAGTAGACTCCGGCAAAAATACCATTTCCTACAAAAGCGAAGATGACCGCATTGGTGTGCAAAGGCCGGACCCGCCCAAATGTGGTAAAAGGCAATTCAAAATTTAAAGCCGGAAATACCAACTGAAGGGCAATTAACAATCCAATTGACATTCCGATTACCCCCCAAATGGTGGTAGCGTACATAAACAGGCGGACAATGTTATTGTCATAATAAAATCGTTCCTGTTCACCCACCTGGGATTGTTCAAACACTACTTCTTTATTTTGTGTAGCAGCCGTTTTGTTACTCATGATTGTGTTTATTGTTATTTGATTGTTTGTCCTCAAAAAGAATGCGTACTGATGGGGAATAGTCGTCATCGTACTGCCCGGATTTACTGGCCCACAAAAAAGCGATCAGAAAGCCGGAAGCAATTATTAAACTGATACCGATTAGGATAAAAATGACACTCATTGAGAATAAATTTCAATGCGAAAAAAACAGAAAGGGGCTGATTTAATTATGACACTGATCAGGGAAAAAAATGATTTTGATCAGTTAAGCTTGCAGGTGGTAAATTATGATAATGTTCATTATTAATCAACCTTAGTTTTACTTTTTTAATATTATTGCCTTACAAAATTTAGGAAAGCTTTTTAGAAGCCAGGTAGCTTATGGCCAAAGAAATAAACCCAACAATGGTAACAGAGCTTAAGGGCATTAAAATAGCAGCGATGAGGGGGGTGAGTAATCCGGCAACGGCAAAAGACAAACCAATTAAATTATAGAGAAAGGAAAGGATAAAGGCAATGATGACTACCTGCATGCTCAGGCTGGTGAATTTTATGAACTGAGGCAGCTTTTCAAAACTATCCGCTTTCAAGATGGCGTCGCAGGCAGGGGAAAAATGATGCACATCATCTGCTATGGCAATGCCCACATGGCTTTGTTTCAAAGCCCCGGCATCGTTGAGTCCATCCCCAATCATCATAGTTTTTCGGCCTTGTTTTTCCAGTTTTTTCAGGTAATTCAGTTTATCAACAGGAGACTGCCTGAAATATAAGTGGTGAAAATACGGGGAAAGGGTTTGTTTTTCCTGCTCATTATCGCCCGATAGCAAGTGGGTTTGATAATGTGCATGCAGTTGATGCATTATGTTTGCCAGACCTTTTCTGTAGATATTTTGAAACTGAAAATAGCCTTTCACTATTCCGTTTATTTCAACATACACGCGGGTGGCATTGTTGGGATTGTCAACCACTTTTCCATTGACAAATTGGGATGAGCCTAAGCGTATCCGCTTACCGTTTATCAAAGCTTCCATACCAGCCCCGGATATTTCTTCAAAACTTTCAATAGCAACCAATGGCAGGTTTTCGTGGAGGGATTGGTAAATACCGATGCTCAGCGGGTGGGTAGATTGGCGGGTAACAGATCGGATTACACTTAATTCATAATCATGGAGCGGATCGCCCACAAAATTTACTTCCATAGCCGAAGAAAGTGTAATGGTTCCAGTTTTGTCAAAAATAATGTCCTTGGTTTTGGCTATTTGCTCAATGGTTTCCGCGTTTTTTAAATACAACCCGTATTTGCCAAAGTATCGCAACGTGTGCCCAAAGGCAAAGGGAAGTGTTAATGCCAGGGCGCACGGACAAGCCACAATGAGTACAGAAGTAACCGCGTTCATAATTTGTGCAGGGTCGGCAAATGCCCAAAAAATGCCCGTACACAAGGCAATGCCCAATACAATAAGTGTGAAATATTTGCTGACCTTATCCATAATAGAAGTGAGGCGGGTGGGAGGTTTGGCAAAAACTTCCTGGTTCCACAACTGGGTAAGATAGCTGCTTTCAACAGGCTTGCAAACTTCCAATATAATGGCGCTTCCCATTTGCCGCCCTCCTGCATACAGAAAATCCCCGCTTTCTTTGGGCATGGGCAGTGATTCCCCGGTTACGAAGCTATAATCGATTTGCCCGTTACCTTTGATGAGTACAGCATCAGCCGGGATAAGCTCCTGGTTACGAACAAGGATTTTATCACCTGTTTTCAAGTCGGCCACCGGTACGTTTGCCTCCTCTGTATCCTTGATAATTTTGGTGGCTCCCAAAGGAAAGTAGGAGGTATAGTCGCGGTCAAACGAAAGTGCCTGGTAGGTTTTGTTTTGGTACCACTTGCCAATAAGCAAAAAGAAAATTAAGCCGGTGAAAGAATCCATATAACCGGCACCGGTTTGGGTTAATATTTCAATAGCACTTCTTCCAAATAGCGTAAGGATACCCAGGGCTATCGGTACATCAATGTTGATATATTGATGCCGGAGTCCTTTCCAGGCTGAAATGAGGTAATCGATACCGGCATAGAAAAATACCGGCAGGGCGAGGAGAAGGTTAAGATAACTGAAAAACACTTTATAATCGTGTTCCAGGTCAAGTTGTACGTCCAGGTATTCGGGCAAACTCAGCAGCATAATATTGCCAAAACAAAACCCGGCAATCCCTACTTTTACAGATAAGTTCCTGTTAGCTTTTTTTTCTGATTTTCTGTTGCCGGAATTCAGGTTGATTTCAGGGGCATACCCAATTTTTCCCATGAGTTCAGCTACCTGCCGCAAAGATAATTCGGCTGAACGAAATGAAATATTGACCTCTTTTTTAGTGAAATGCACTTCCGATCTGAGTACATGCTTGTTCAGCCTGTGCAGGTTTTCTAATAACCAGATGCAGGAACTACAATGGATGGCTGGCACAAAAAACCTGACTTTGCTGACATTACCATCGTCAAATGTGAGTAATTTTTTTACAATTTCGGGGTTGTCCAGAAAAGCATATTTTTCGGCAGATGCCTGGTTTTTTTGCGAAGTTCCAGGAGTATTTTCCAAATCATAATATTGCCCCAGGGCACTGCCTTCCAAAATATCGTATACGGTTTTGCAACCTTCACAGCAAAAGTTTTTTTCATCGTGAAGTATGGAGGCAGGGGGGCAGTCCTCCCCACAATGATAACATGCCACTCTTACTTTCTGGCCAGTTGCAAATTCATTCATTACTCGTTTCACAATATGTGTGTGGTGCAAAAGTCAATACGCAATTTCCGGTTCTCAATGAGGTTGGTCAGTTTAAAGATTGACAAATATCAATGGAAACAATATACAGGCTGGAATAATCAGGCATTTTTTAATATGGAATATTCAATTTTTTATAAATGAAATGCATGAGCCAGGCCGGACCGATGAGGAGAAATTGCAAATCTTTGAAAAAAGAGGGCTTTTTGCCTTCTACCTTATGCCCGAAAAATTGTCCAAACCATGCCAATACAAATACTACTAGCGAAATAAGCCAAAGTGGGGCAATTTCCCATTGGTCCACCCAATAGGTAATCGCTACAAAAACAGCAACCAGCAATAACATGCCAAAAAACAAGGGCACTGATAAACGAAGGTAATACAACAGTACAAACACCAAAATTAAGGTAGCCCAGTTGATAAACGTACTGAGCGGAGCTTCGGCCCAGTTGGCCAGAAAATCATGGGGAATTGACCAAATTAAACCCATAATGCTCAAAAAAATGAGGGGTACGCAAATCCAGTGAATGGCTTTGTTGGTAGCATTTTGATGACTTTCGCCATATTCGGCCAGTAGTTTATCAATTTTTCGCATGGGTACAAAAGGTTAATGTTGTGTTTTCTGCTGTTAATTTACTGAAATACCCACATAATGTAAAGTGGCTTATGCCAATCTATTATGAAGAAAAACCTATTTTTTAAAGTGTGTAGTAACTCTCTTTTTCATGCTCGTGTATGCGGATTGCCCCGTCCAGGGTAAGGTCAGTCAGGATGCGCAATGCCCTCCGTCGCGAGATATTCACAATTTGCATAAACTGTTTCAGGGTAATCCGTTCGTGCTTCTTCAGGTAAGCCATGAGTTTACGTTCGTTAAATGAGTTGAGCGGTATAGGAACCGTTTTCCCGTTGGCAGCAGTATGTCCTTTTTTCATCAGTGTCAACATGGTTTTTCCTGCCGGAATACATTTGTCATTTTGCCGGATGTACGCATGAAGTTTAGCATTTTTATCCCTTACAAAATGCGGCTTTTCCTCACTTTCTTTGATACGTACGATAAGCACGGTCTTATCCTCTTCTTCATCTTCCACTTCCTGGTACGAAAGATGAATGGGTGGGTCACAATAAAAATCTGATGCAGTTTCCAGCAGATATTTTTCTTCTTCGGGGTCTACACCCAGGATGGTCTTATCATCTTGTACACCCACCAATAAAACCCCTCCTTTCGTATTGGCAAAAGCACTGATGGTTTTGGCAATTTTATAAGGTTGTGATATTTTCTGTTTGAAATCCACCTTTTCACCTTCCCCCTTGATAATCAGGCTTTTCAATTGGGAAAGTGTATGTATATCAAAAGACATGGCTTTGAAAGTTTTAAGAAAAATGTCTAAAGTAATAACGTAGAAAGTGGGAAATAAATCTAATTGCTTCGGTTGAAAAACCAAAATTTCATTTTAAATGACCTGTCTTTTTTATTAATCCACGTCTGAATCAGCATTAAATTATCAGCGTGAAGAATCGGTTTGAAAACTAAAGGAGTGTATGTTTTTAATTGAGTTAGCACAAAATGATTTATCCTTTATAAGCAATTGTATCATAATTGAATATTGAAGGAGAAATTTGGAGAAATTACTGCGGAATTTTTAAAAATGATAATGAATATTAAACAAATATTATTATAATAATTTTGATATTATATGTAACTATTCTAGTTGCATTGGGTTTTCCTTTCCATATTTCCCTCCTAAGTTTGCCACCGTTCAGTAAGGAATGTCAAACTTTAAAAACAAAAAATGAAAACCAACTTCTTGAAACAAGCATCCGTTTTTTTCTTTTCAATTGCCATAAGTTCTTCAGCTTTTGCTGATGACAACTTTGGTGATAAAAAAGGCTCTGAAACCTCTATGTCATTTTTTACAACGGTAACTGAAAATAAAGCGATCATAAAAATCAATAATATATCTGCTGAAAAAGGGGCTTCCCTCAAAGTATTTTCATCGGATGGAAGCCTGGTTTACTTAGAAAATATCATGGGCATGGAGAATTATGACCGTAAGTACGATTTTACCCAGCTTAAGCCCGGAAAGTATTCCATGGTCCTGATAAGCGGAGGAAATGAGTTGGTGAAAAAATTTTCAGTCGGATTTGATGGTGTTGTGACGATGTTTAAAGAAGCCAATTTTGCCGATTTCAGGCCCATTGTTTTTGAAAAAGAAAATAAAGTGAACGTATGCTTTGAAAACAGGACGAATAGGAAGTTGAGGGTGAGTGTTATCAACCGCCAGGGAAAAGAGGTATATGGAGAGTGGGTAGAGGAAGATGCTTCTTACGGAAGAAGCCTGGACCTCTCAAAAGTTGGAAAAGGCGAATATACTGTGGAGGTTTATACCTTAGGCAGTGAGTATGATTATGCTGAAGCGGTTTCCGTTATCTAAGCGATAATTTAAATTTATATATTGCAAAGGCTATCCGGTTCCGGTTAGCCTTTTTTTGTTGCCTTACTTTTGTGGATGTTTGTTTGATGTATCCCGCCTGGCTGATAAATTTACCTATATTTTCGGACCAATGATTGTCAAACTTTCCAATTATTTTTTCCGCAGCTTAGTCCAAAATAGTGCAAACCGCTTGTTTGAACCCGTAGATAACAGTCCCCTGATTGTTTTCAGAGTAGTATTTGGATTGCTATTGGCTATAGAAGGGTGGGGCGCTATTGCTACCGGCTGGGTAAAAAGGGTTTTTGTGGAGCCTTCGTTTACATTTACTTTTATTGGTTTCGAATGGCTGCAACCCATGCTCGGCCCTGAGATGTATGCTGTTTATGGAATACTTGGACTGGCAGGCGTGATGGTCATGCTGGGTTTTTATTACCGTGCCAGCATGACTGTATATGCCCTGCTCTGGACGATGTGCTATCTAATGCAGAAATCCAGTTACAACAATCATTATTACCTGATGGTATTGTTGTGCTGGGCCATGGTATTCATGCCTGCCCACCGTTATTTTTCTTTGGATGTAAAACAAAAAAGAACAACTGGCTCATTAACCTGCCCCGGGTGGTGCATTTTATTTTTTGTGGTGCAGGTAAGTATAGTTTACTTTTTTGCCGCTTTGGCGAAAATATACCCTGACTGGCTGGCTCTCAAGCCCATCCGTTTATGGTTTGCAGGAAAGGCGCATTATCCTATCATTGGGCCCTATTTGCAGAAAGAATGGTTGCAGGCCCTCATTGCTTACGGTGGAATTGTGTTTGATATGACCATCGTGCCATTACTGCTTTGGAAAAGAACCCGGCCTTATGCCTTTACCATATCCGTATTTTTTCATGTTTTTAACTCCATAGTTTTCGGGATTGGCGTATTTCCATATATGATGATTGGGCTGAGTGTATTCTTTTTCCAACCTGATAGAGTCAGAAAGGTGTTTTTCAAAAATAAAATATCCCAACAAATCAAAAAATACCAGCCTATACGTTATAATAAAGTAGTCACGATGGTATTGGGTATATACTTTCTTATTCAATTATATTTACCACTTCGGCACCATTTCATTGAAGGGAATGTATTCTGGACTGAAGAGGGGCACAGAATGGCCTGGCGTATGATGTTGCGCACAAAGTCGGGAAGCATTCAATATACTATAAAAGACAAAATCACTGGAGAAAAATGGAAGGTTGATCCCAGTGATTATCTGTCAGGTAAACAAGTTCGTAAGCTGGGGGTACAGCCAGATATGATCTGGCAGTTTGCAAAATACCTTCAACAAAAATATGCGAAAGAAGGTAAGCCCAATCTTGAAATTTATGTTACGAGTCTTGTAAGTTTGAATGGAAATAAAAGCCTTCCATTGGTTGATGCATCAGTTGATTTGGCCAGTGAACCCTGGTATACTTTTTCGCATGCTGCGTGGATTTTATCTTATGAATGGTAAAAAATTAACGCAGTTGTCTAAATTTGCAACAGACGTGTCACCTCAATCAACAAATTCGTTAAACTCTAATAAACTCTTTAGAGGGTGTTAGATTATTTTTTTACAGCTAATTCCGGTAAGGTCATGGGGAAACAAGAAAATTTTATCACAGCTGAAGATTTATTGAACGGTTTAGAACTGGAAGAAAAAAAGAAAACAATCATTCGTCTTCGGTGGCTGGAAACTGCACTTGTGATGGAAAACAGGGCAGACAGATATGTGAAAGTATATAACATACTCCAGTTCATGACGCTGATTTCCGTTATTGTTACACCTATTTTCATCAATATCAGTGCACCTATTGCTACAGCTACAGGAATTTTGGCAGCCCTGAGCCTGGGCATCAATCAGTCGTTCCAATACGAAAAAAAATGGAGACATTACAGAAAAAATGTTGAATTGATCTACAGTGAAGGTTATGATTATTTCAGCCTGAGTGGCAATTATTTGCCCTACGACAACCATGAAGAAGCTTATCGAAGTTTTATATCAAATATTGAAGCAGTATTAAAATCAGAGGTAGAAACCTATTTCCTGAAAGTGCGCCCTAAGCCGAATCGAAAAAATAAAAATTCAGTAGAAACCCTTGAATACAAAGGAGACGCGCTATTTTCAGAGACCAACAAATAAAGATGAACCATCATATCCGTAAGAAATATACCGCTGTAATTGGGTTGGAAGTACATGCCCAGTTATCTATTAAGAGTAAAATATTTGCCGGTGATAATGCCGCTTATGGAGGTGAACCCAATTCGCAAATTTCTGTAATCACATTGGGGCATCCGGGCACGCTTCCCAAGCTCAATAAAAAAGCAGTGGAATATGCCATTCGTATGGGGTTGGCCTGTCATAGTGACATTACCCGTGAAAATATTTTTGACCGGAAAAATTACTTTTATCCGGATCTTCCTAAAGGATACCAGGTTACACAGGATAAGACCCCTATTTGTGTGGGCGGGTTTGTCCCAGTGAAAACCCAGGGAGAGGATGAAATTAAAATACGGCTTACAAAAATACATTTAGAAGAAGACGCAGGTAAATCCATGCACCTGGAAAATGAACCGGATACGCTTGTTGATTTCAATAGGGCTGGAGTACCCCTGATTGAGATTGTATCGGAGCCAGATATACGCACTTCTGAACAAGCTGCATCCTTCCTCACAGAAATTCGCAAGCTTGTGCGCTATCTGGAAATATGTGATGGCAATATGGAAGAAGGTTCCATGCGCTGCGATGCTAATATTTCAATCATGACGGATGAAGCAACAGAATACGGACAAAAAGTAGAGGTGAAAAATATGAACTCTATCAGAAACGTACAAAGAGCCATTGAATATGAAATAGTAAGGCAGATTAAAGTAGTTGAAGAGGGTGGTACCATTACTTCGGAAACGCGTACCTTCAATGCCCATAATGGTACTACATCAGGCATGCGGGAAAAGGAAAATTTGACCGATTACCGTTACTTCCCTGAGCCTGACCTTTGCCCCCTGATTGTATCTGACGACTGGCTGGATGAAATCAAAGCATCTATGCCACAGCTTCCGCATGAGTTGTATCACAAATTTATCGAAAAGTACAATTTGCCGGAATACGATGCTGAAGTGCTGACGGATAATAAAGCTATTGCCTTGTTTTTTGATACTTTATGTAAAGAAACAAACAATTATAAAGCAGCTTCTAACTGGATGATGGGGCCTGTAAAATCATACCTCAATGATGCTAATATTTCTATAGAAAAGTTTCCCCTTACTCCATCGCAGATTGCAGCGATTATTGGATTGGTTGACCAAAATAAGTTGAGCTATACATCGGCTTCCCAAAATGTGTTTCCTTATTTATTAGAGCATCCACAATCGACAGCATTAGAAGCGGCCCATCAATTAAACCTGCTTCAGGATAGCAATACTGAAAGCATTAAGCCCCTGATAGAAGAAGTGCTGGCTGATTTTCCTGCACAGGTTGCGGCCTATAAAAAAGGAAAAAAAGGTCTGCTGGGGTTGTTTGTTGGCGAAGTAATGAAACGCAGTAAGGGTAAAGCCAACCCCAGGATAGCGAATAAGTTGATACAGGAAGAGTTAGCATAGATAACAAACTCCCTTTTAAATTCGTAGAACCGCATCATAAGTAAATGCAAAAAATATTAATGTGATAAATATGAAAAATATAGGATTGTGGATAGGCGTGATTGGTATGTTGTGGATAGGCGTATCCTGCACGCAGGGAAAAGGAAATGGAGATACAAAAACTGATGATGAAAAGTCAATCACTATCCAGGGTAAGGTAAATTACCCTCAGCAAGATGGCAAAATTATACTTGAAAAAGCCGGAACTACGGGAATGTTGGCGGTAGACTCCACATCTGTTAATACTGATAGTACGTTTCAATTTAACTTGTCGATAGATGAAGCGGGTTTTTATCGCCTCAACCTGTACGATAACCAATTTGTAATGCTGGTATTGGACGATGAAGATGTAACGGTTACAGCCGATGGAAATAATAATCAGGGAGTGGCTGAGGTGGAGGGGTCAACAGATACAGATTATTTTTATGCTGTTGAAGCTACAATGAGTGAGTTGCAAGCAGGAGTAAATCAATTGAATCAGGAATATATTGAAGCCAGGTCTGCGGGCGATAAGGAGGGTATGCAAGCCGTTGAACAAACGTACGATAGCCTGGAATCTTCAGCACGAAGTAAAATCAAAGACCAAATCAGGAACATGGGCACATCCATTACGGCATTATTTGCTGTTAATTACCTGGATGCTGAAAAAGACTTTGAGTTTTTGGCTGAGCTTGCAGCGAAGTTCAAAGAAGAACTACCCAACTCTCCCTATGCGCAGGATTTTATCACTAGCGTGGAGGGCATGCGGCAATTAGCTATCGGCAGAGAAGCCCCTGAGATTGCTTTGCCTAATCCTAAAGGTGATACAGTTACGCTCAGTTCTCTGCGTGGCAATGTGGTATTGATTGATTTTTGGGCTGCATGGTGCCGCCCTTGCCGCATGGAAAACCCCAATGTGGTAAGAATGTATGAAAAATATAAGGACAAAGGTTTTGAGATTTATGGCGTAAGCCTCGACCGCACCAAAGATGCCTGGGTAGAAGCCATACAGGCTGATAATTTGACCTGGACGCACGTTTCTGATTTAAAATACTTTAATTCGGAAGCTGCCGAGTTGTACAACATTCAGGCTATTCCCGCCACGTTTCTTTTAGATGAGGAAGGCAAAATCATTGGTAAAAACCTGAGGGGAAAGGCGCTGGAAGATAAGTTAGCCGAGATTTTTGGAGCATAAAAAGATCGGGTATTCAATTGATTTATTGCCGGATGCCTGTTACTAAAACAGGCTTCCGGTAACTATTTGATTAACCGGCATGGTTTGCCCCGGGAATATAGCTTAGCGATAATTCCTGTTTTACTCCTTCTCTTTATTGAATTTTGTTTCCTGTTCTACTCCATTTTTTTTCAAAAATGGCAGAAAATCATTGATATGCGTTTCTTTCCAGAAGGCAACTTTATTTTTCCACGCTGCCCTGGAGATTACATGGCTGGCCACAGGGGAAGTCAGGAACAAAAAGAATAAGATGCCCGCTATTTTTAGTGATGCAATGATTGTATGAAAATAAACTGCTATGCCAATCAGCATCAAAGAAAGACCAAAGGTGATGGCCTTTGTTACTGCAGAGTTACGGATATAAAAATCAGGAAGTTTTAAAATGCCTATGGCGGCTATCAGCAGAAAAAATGAGCCGCCTATTACCAAAACCGCACTTATAATTTCTATGATCATGGTTTTATTCTTTTATCAGAAAATAAGCAAAAGCCATCGTGCCCAAAAAAGCGATGAGGGAGACAACCAGTGCTATATCGATGTAGATTAACTCATTTGATATCAGGGAATACGTAATAATCAGGCCGATAAGATTGGCAGAAAAAATATCCGTGGCAATGATCCTGTCGGCCAGGTCCGGACCTTTAATGATCCTTATCAAAATTAATATCATGCTGCACACAATAATACCCGAAGCGAAAAGTATGGCAATTTGGAACATATCTTTATTTTGTGATTTTTAAAATTTTTCTCTCAAATCCATTTTTTAGCGAATCTTTCAATTTTTTAATATTCTGCTCTTTTACAAATATAGCATGGACGAACAGCGTCTTTTTATCTTCAGAAATATCCAAAGTTAAGGTGCCCGGCGTGAGGGTGATCAGGTTGGCAAATAGCAAAATTTCCAGATCTGTTGTAATGTCTAAGGGTAAGGCAATCACAGCAGGCTCCAATCGGTTGCCCGGCGTAATTATCTCATAGGCCAGGGAAAAGTTAGCGCGCAGGAACTCTTGTATAAAATACAGCAACAATGCTATAATATGAGGAAACTTGGTAAAATATCTTTTGTACAACAAAAAGCATAAGAGCCATAACAAAGTAAGCGCTACGATAAACGCTATAAATAACGTAAATGTATTGGCAGGAATGCCGTTGACCGAGTGAATGGCTGCCAGTGCCACAATGAGGGAAAGGGTGATATGTATGAAAAATGCCAGGGTCATGGGTGTAAAACATTATTAATGTAAATCTCAGGGTTTGCCAGTTGTTTGCCTATTTGAAGCGATAAATTGACCAAAGGCTCAGGATAAAGGCTCAGCAACAGTATGATAGCACTAAAAACCGCCGAAGAAACCCACTCGGATAATCTTACGGGATTATTTTCCGGATGCGTTTCCTGCACTTCGTGTTTTCCCCAAAAAGCCTTAATCCATATTTTCATCATGATATAAAGGGTAAGCACTACCGCTAATAATGCTACAAAAACAATCCAGAATATATTGGAACTAATGCTTGCCTGTAGCAACAATAGCTTTCCCCAAAAGCCGGTGAGGGGTGGTATGCCCGACAGCGACAAAGCCGGTATGAGAAAGGTCATGGATAGTAAGGATGACTTGTTCATCAATCCTCCCTTCATATTGTACAGTAAAAATGAACCACCCATTTTACTTATTAATCCTATGCTAATGAATAAACCGCTTAACACAATCATATCCTGGATTAAATAATATACCAAACCTGAAAATCCTAAGGGCGTAAATATGCCGATTCCCATCATCATATAACCCATGTGGGCGATAATTTGGTACGACAATATCTTCCGCAAGTCCTGATGTGCCAAAGAACCAATAGCGCCCACAAGCATGGTTGCGCCTGCTATCAGCAGAAAGAGAAAAAGAAATTTTTCATGAAAAGGTGCATAAATTAAAGTAAAAAACCGGACAAGACTGTACAATCCAACTTTTGTGAGTGTGCCCGCAATGATAGCGACGGTAGGAATAGGAGGTGTATGATAAGAGGCCGGCAGCCAAAAATACAGTGGAAACAGGGCAGATTTTATACCAAAACTTATAATAAAAAAAATGGCTGAAATAGTTGCCAGGCTTTGTGTATCGCTTTCTGCAAAAATTTGCGCTATCCGGGCCATATTGAGGCTACCTGTAGCAGCGTATACCAAGCCCACGCCCATCAGCAAAAGCCCGGATGCGATAAAGTTAATAAGTGCATATTTCAGCGCCCCTTCAAGCTGAATTTTGCGGTTGCCCAGGGCAATTAAGATAAACGAAGATATCAATATGATTTCGTACCACACATATAAGTTGAAAATATCGCCGGTGAGGAAAGCACCGTTCGTGCCCATCAGCATAAAAAGTAAAAGAGGATAAAAGCCAGATTTCTTCTTTGTTGGGCCAATCGTCTTTAAAGTGGATATGAAAACGAGCAGATAAATCAAAGTGGCAGTGGTAGATAACAGAGCGCTGAACGAATCTGCTACAAAAGAAATTCCAAATGGGGCGGCGATGTTTCCTATCTGGCTTACTAAAATTTTTTGTTGTATTGTCTGATATAATAAACTAGTGGAAATGCCCAATGTGCCTAAAATGGCAATGGCGAAAATCCAGCGTTGTGTCATTGTTTTTTGCCAGAATGCCAAACACAAAGCGGCTGCGAAGAGCGGTATAACTACCGGTAAGACGATGAAGTGCTCCATTATTTATCTTTATCAATATTATCAGCATGGTTTAGCTTATTCAAGTTGTCGGTTTTCACCGTTTCATAAATACTCTTGAAGAGAACGATTAGAAAAGCCTGCAGGCCAAAACCGATTACGATGGCTGTTAAAATCAACGCCTGGGGGGTTGGGTCTGCCATTGCACTTTCATTAGCAGGGTTACTTTCACCAATGAGGGGTGGGTAGCCACGTGTGATTCCACTAACGGCAATCAGAAAGAGGTTGACAGCATTGCTAAACAAAATAATGCCGACAATAATTTTGAAAAAGCTGTTGTGCAGCAACAAATACACAGAGGCGGTAAATAATCCGCCAATCAATATGGCAACTAAGTAGGTCATTCTTTCTTTTCTTCAATAAGTGAAAACGTGATTTTAAGTGTGATGCCGATGACCACAATGTACACGCCAATATCAAAAAATATAGGTGTGCCCATTTTTCCAATGAATGGCAACTGAAACCAGTGGGCCGTCAAAAAAGGAGCACCAGTGAAGAAGGAAACCGCTCCGGAAAATGCCGCAAGTAACAGTCCTGAAGCTATTAATGCCAATAAGTTTAAACGGAAACGCTTTTTGGTAGTACCGCTTCCAAATACCATGGCATGAAAGACAATTACAATTGAAATTGCAAGAGCGCCTATAAATCCTCCACCCGAATAATCATGTCCCCGGAGCAGGAGGTAGACCGAAAACAAGCCAAATGTAGGAATCAGAATCATAAGGGCGGTTTTTAAGATCAGTGATTTCATAGCCTTGATTTTAACTTTAAAAGCGCGATAATTCCAATGGCAGCAATACTCAGCACAGTAATTTCCCCGAGTGTGTCCATTGCCCTGAAGTCTACTAAAATTACATTCACCACATTCCGTCCTTTACCCAAAGATTCACTATTTGAGATATAAAATTCTTTTAGACCTGAGCCGGAAGAAAAGCTGTTCACAATGAGTATAATGGATGCAACAAGAACCCCGGACAAAACGGCAATCGATAAATTTCGTTTTTTGAACCTGTGCTGCCGTTCTATTTTTATGGTGGGGAATTTATGCAAAATAAGAATGAACAAAATCAGCGTGAGGGTTTCTATCAGAAACTGCGTCATGGATACATCTGGGGCGCTGTAAAATAAAAACAGCGTTGCTATGCCAAAACCTGAGATGCCCAGTGAAATTAAAATAGTAAGCCGTGATTCAGTTTTAAATATTTGCACCAACGCAACCCCGATCGTTAGCATGATAAACATTTCAAAACCATCTCTTTTCCAAATTATTTCAGTTATTTCCGGAAAAGAAAAAGTACCGGCATTGAAAATTGAAAGGATCAGGAGAAGGTTGAATGTGGTTAAAATGATGAGCAGATAAATCCTAAGATTGCCGTTTTGTAAAAATACTGTGATCCGCTGGCTTGCAATATCCACAGCTTTGAGTGTTTTAAAGTAAAATTGCTCTGGCAGCTCGTTGATAGCCTTTGGAATTGCCCTTAGAAATGAATACAAGTGAACTCGATAGATATACAGAAGGACAGCAACTCCTATGGTAAGCATACTTAACCAAAATACCAGGTTGAAGCCGTGAAAGAGCTGTAGATGTACTTCGCTTTTCCCGAACACAGTGTTTATGGCTGATCCAAACACTGGGTCTAAAGTATGGGGAAATAATCCGAAAGCCAGTCCTAGCAACGCCAGCAGTGCGGCAGGAGACAGTAAGCCGGTGGATGCTTCATGGAAGGGCAGAGGTTTTAGTTTATGAAAAAAGATGCCATACCCAATGCGTAAGCCCACAATAATGAATAACATACTGGTGATGATAAGAGCTCCTGTAATTACATAGGTTCCAATTTCAGTATGTAGCCCTGCTTCATATACCGATTCTTTCCCAACGAAACCAAACAATGGGGGAATTCCTCCCAACGACAGACAGGCCAAGATAGCGGTTATTGCTGTTACAGGCATTTTTTTGAATAATCCATACAAGTGGGTCATATCTTTGGTGCCCTCTTCATGATCTAATATGCCGGCAATGAGAAAGAGCGTAGCTTTATACAACGCATGCGCCAGCAAAAAAACCAGCCCGGCTTTTAAGGAGGCTTCTGTTCCCAACCCAATCATAAGCGTTATCATACCCAGCGCACTCACTGTAATGTAAGCCAGTACTTTCTTTATATCATTTTTCAGGGCAGATTGCCAGGCACCAATCACCATTGTAACAGCTCCGAAAATGATTAATGCATATTGCCACATTTCCGAACCACCTAAATGGGGATTGAACCGGAACAATAAAAAAATACCTGCCTTCACCATGGTAGCAGAATGCAAATAGGCACTTACCGGGGTGGGCGCAGCCATGGCGTTTGGCAACCAAAAGTGAAATGGAAATTGGGCCGATTTGGTAAATACACCTAAAAAAAACAAAACGAGCATGGCTTCAAGCAGGGGTGAAGCCTGTATATTTTGCCAGTTTATTTCAGAAATATTAAAGCTGCCGCCCGATACGCCAATCATAACAAATGCTGCCAATAATGCCAGTCCTCCTATGCCGGTGATGAGCATGGCCTGTAGGGCAAATTTCCGGGCATCAGCCTTGTCATGATAAAATCCGATCAGGAAAAAAGAGCTGATAGAGGTGAGCTCCCAGCATACAAACATGAAGATAAGGTTATCGGACAGCACCAAATAAAGCATCGACATCATGAAGAGGTACAGATAGATGAAGAACTTGTCTTTGTTGCTGTCTCCTTGCAGGTAGGTGTTTGCATATACAAATATTAATACCCCTACAAAACAGATAAGCAGCGCAAAGAAAATACTGAGCCCGTCTACCTTAAACAAAATATCCGCGTCTGCCGAGGGCACCCAATCGATACGAAAAAGAAGGTCAGCTTCAATTGCGTTTGGTAAGAGGGTAAGGAAATAAATAAAATAAACAGCAGGGGCCAGTGCCAACAGGTTACCAAAATAATTTGGGAATACTTTGGCTATAGCAGGTATAAAGAGGAGAATGAATAAGGAGGACAGCAGAAAAATAAACATTGATTGAATAGCTAAATACCAAGAAGAATAAACCTGTTAGATAGAACGGTGGAATGCTGTATCAAAAAATAATACCATCCCTTCTACCTTTAAGAAGAAGATAAAAATGAAAATAATTTGTTGACTTTCAAACCCTATATTGTGAAAACATTTCTACAACACAAAGCGTTGGCACAGCAAAAGTGCCAAAAAATTCATTTATTGGTATTAGTAGAAGATAGCATGGTTTATGAAAAATACTTCTTACCTTGTAAGTTCAACCATGGTATAATTTACTTCTAATTTTTTTCATTCATGAAAACCACTCAGATAATAGGCATCATTTTACTCCTTTTGGGAGCGGCCGGACTCATTATTGGTTTATTCGGTCTTTTCGGAGAAAACCTTGTCAATCTGAATCCCTGGATCTTTGCCATACTCGGATTAATTTTCTTTTTTTCGGGAACAGGATTGTTGAAAAAGTCATCTGCCTGATATTTTATAGTAGGCAGCAGCAGTAGCAGGCAGCAGTCTTTTTTCAACTGACGCCTCCTTCCACTACTGAATAACTCCCAATGTTTTCCCCACTTCAGTAAATGCTTCAATAGCTTTGTCTAAATGACTTTTTTCGTGGGCGGCCGACAATTGCACCCTGATGCGGGCCTGCCCTTCAGGTACAACCGGATAGAAAAAGCCGATAACGTAAATACCTTTTTCCAGCAAAGCTTCAGCAAATTTTTGTGAAAGGGGAGCTTCATATAACATAATGGGCACAATGGGATGTTCCCCCGCTTTGATATCAAAACCCGCATCAGTTAGGGCATTTCTGAAATACCGGGTATTTTCCATAAGCTTGTCCCTTAGCTCTGTGGTTTTCGAAATCATATCAAAAACGGCAATGGACGCACCTACGATGGAGGGTGCTACCGTATTGGAAAACAGATAGGGGCGTGAGCGTTGCCGTAATAGCTCCACAATCTCTTTACGCGCCGCTGTAAAACCTCCTGATGCTCCTCCTAGTGCTTTTCCTAAGGTGCCTGTAATAATATCAACACGTCCCATCACATCTCTGTATTCATGCACGCCCCGGCCTGATTTTCCCATAAACCCGGTAGAGTGGCACTCATCTGACATCACCAGCGCATTATACTTTTCGGCCAAATCACAAATTTTATCCAGTTGGGCAATGGTACCATCCATGGAAAAAACACCATCTGTAACAATAATTTTTTGTTCTGCACCGCTATCTGCTGCTTCTTTTAACCTTGACTCAAGATCAACCATATCATTATGCCGGAACCGCAACCGCATAGCTTTACACAAGCGGACACCATCAATGATAGAAGCATGGTTGAGCGTATCTGAGATGATGGCATCTTTGGCGGATAATAAAGGCTCAAAAACACCTCCATTGGCATCAAAGGCAGCAGCATATAGAATAGTGTCATCCATTTGCAGAAATTCAGAGATTTTTCTTTCTAAAGTTTTGTGAATATCCTGCGTACCGCAAATAAACCGTACCGATGACATTCCGTAACCATGCGTATCTATAGTTTTTTTTGCAGCCTCTATCACCTTGGGGTGAGAAGATAAACCCAAATAGTTGTTGGCACAAAAGTTAATTACTTCCTTATCATCACTGGTTTTTATCACCGCCCCCTGGGGGGTGGTAATGATGCGTTCGTGTTTATACAACCCGGCTTCTTTAATGTCAGCCAGTTCTTTCTGTAAGACAGGTTTTAAGTTCTCGTACATAGTTTTTTATTAAAGCTCTAAATTCTAATATCTAAATCCAAAATATACTAAAGGATTTTGATGAGCCATAAGCTTTTAGCCACAAGCCTCAAGCAATTAAATTTCCAGAAGCTTGAGGCTTGTGGCTCAGGGCTTTTAGCTTATATTATTAATGCAAACAGATAAATGATAATTTCGTATCCATAAATAAACCAAAAAAAGTATGGATAAAATATTGGTAGTTGGTGCCTGTGGGCAGTTAGGAGGTGAACTTACACTTTCTCTCAGAAAAATTCATGGTGCTGCAAATGTAATAGCTGCCGATGTGCGCCACCCGGAGGGCGAATTGGCAGATGGACCTTTCAGCCTGCTCAATGTTTTGGATATAAAGGAAGTAGCCCATTTGATAGAAGAACATAGCATCACACAGGTTTACCAATTGGCGGCTATCCTTTCCGCAAAAGGTGAAAAAGACCCCATGCTGGCCTGGAGGTTGAATATGGATGGCCTGCTCAATATTTTGGAAGTAGCCCGGGAGAAAAAGCTTCATAAAATTTACTGGCCCAGTTCCATTGCCGTATTTGGTGAAAATACTCCTAAAAATAAAACTCCCCAAAAAACAGTGGCTGATCCCAAAACAGTTTACGGCATCAGTAAACTGGCAGGGGAGCGTTGGTGTGCTTATTATTTTGAAAAATTTGGCGTAGATGTGCGGAGTTTGCGGTATCCGGGCCTTATTGGCTACAAAACTCCCCCTGGGGGAGGTACTACCGACTTTGCTGTGGATATTTATTTTAAGGCAGCTACTAATGAGCATTTCACCTGTTTTGTATCAGAAAACACCCATTTGCCCATGATGTACATGGACGATGCTGTGCGGGCTACCCTGGAACTGATGAATGCCGATGCATCCCAAATACAAGTACGGGAAAGTTACAACATCAGTGCCATGAGCCTTTCTCCCGAAGCGTTGGCAACCTCCATTAGAAAATTCGTTCCCGGTTTTTCCGTATCTTACGAACCTGATTTCCGGCA
Source organism: Cyclobacteriaceae bacterium (assembly GCA_965230065.1). Lineage (GTDB taxonomy): Bacteria > Bacteroidota > Bacteroidia > Cytophagales > Cyclobacteriaceae. The sequence continues at coordinate 5,419,027 of OZ245942.1, forward strand.
AGCCATCGCCAATTCCTGGCCCGGTTCTGTAGATGATTCAGAAGCCCGTTCCCATTGGGGGTGGAAACCACGGTACAATTTGGATATGATGACAGAAGAAATGTTACGGCATTTGAAAAATTAATTGCTATTCGTTAAATGTTATTCGTTATTTGTATACGTTTAACAAATAATGAATAACCATTAACGTTTAACTTGCAATGAGCAACAAAAACAAACTGCCATTTGGCAAAAAAAATTACATCATCATGCTCGTAGGCATTGGCGTACTTGTGCTGGGCTTTACCCTCATGAGCATGGATGACGAACAATATGGCTTTGGCGTGCTCGGCCTCACCATTGGCCCCATTACGGTTGTGCTGGGCTTTATCATTGAATTTTTTGCTATCCTTTCCAAACCCGAGTAATAATTCACTGCATATTGCAGGTATTTTACGGTTACTTGCACAGTAAATTGCAGGTATTGTATTATCTGCATTTTTTTTATCATTCCAATTATGTCAATTTTTGAAGCCATCATTTTAGGGGTTGTTCAGGGGCTTACTGAATTTTTACCTGTGAGTAGCAGTGGGCACATTGAACTGGGCACCGCCATTCTAAACATTCAAAGCAAAGACAATTTATTATTTTCGGTAGTTGTACATTGTGCTACAGCTCTGAGTACCATTGTCGTTTTTCGAAAAGATATTGCCCGGATTATTACAGGCGTTTTCAACCTGAAAAAAGATGAAATAAATTTTGTTGGAAAAATTTTACTTTCCATGCTTCCGGTGGGAATTATTGGCGTTGTATTCAAAGATCAGATTGAAGGGTTTTTTGGAGGAAATGTGTTGCTGGTCGGGTTCATGTTGCTCATAACAGCTTTGTTACTGGCCATGACCTATTATTCTAAAAAACAAGGCGGCCCGGTCACATACGGCAAGGCATTTCTGATAGGCATTGCACAGGCGCTGGCCATCATGCCGGGTATTTCCCGTTCCGGAGCTACCATTGCCACGGGTTTACTAATAGGGGTAGAAAAAGAAAAAGCCGCACGTTTTTCTTTTTTAATGGTGCTCATACCTATTTTGGGTGCTTCCCTGCTTGAAGTAAAAGATTTTTTTGAAGCCCCCGAAGCTCATGCCGGTTTGTCAACCCCTGCCTTAATTTTGGGGTTTTTGGCTGCGTTCATTTCCGGGTTGCTAGCATGCCAGTGGATGATAAGTATTGTAAAACAGGGAAAACTCATTTACTTTGCCATCTATTGTTTTATTATTGGTTCCATCGCCATCATTACTGCATTATTATGACAAACCCGGCTTCCCGGCTTCCCGGCGACCGACGACCGGCTTCTTTATGGAAGCAACAACCCCAGCCCAAAGACATTAATTTTCAGGAAGCAGGGATCATTGCGCTGGATAAACCCTACGAGTGGACTTCCTTTGATGCCGTCAAAAAAATAAGGGGAGCACTTAAAATAAAAAAAATCGGGCATGCCGGTACATTAGACCCGCTGGCTACCGGACTGTTGATTTTGTGCACGGGTAAAATGACCAAGCAAATCAACCGTTTTCAGGAAGAAGAAAAAGAATATGAAGGCACGCTGGTACTTGGTAAAACCACTCCTTCCGTTGATTTGGAAACTGAAGTTGATAGTGAAACGCCAATTGATGAAATTACTGAAAAAATGATTCATGATGGGGTAGGAGCGTTTCAGGGAGTAATCCAGCAAATTCCCCCTGCCCATTCTGCCGTAAAAGTAAAAGGTGAGCGGGTTTACAAAAAAGCCAGAAGGGGAGAGCAGGTAAAATTAGAACCCAGGACGGTTTTCATTAAATCCTTTGAAATCACGAAAATAAACCTGCCAGAAGTTCACTTTCGGGTAGTTTGCTCAAAAGGTACTTATATTCGCAGCTTAGTCAGGGATTTTGGAAATGCGTTGGAAGTAGGAGCTTATATGAGCGCCCTGAGAAGAACCCGGATCGGGGATATTCACGTTAAAGACGCGTACACAATTCCTGAGTTTTTGGCACAAATAAATCGTCAATGATATGCAAATACACCACATTGATGTGGATAAAGATATAAAAGCACTTCATATCCCAAACGGGGCTGTGGTTACCAGTGGCACGTTTGACGGGGTGCATGTAGGACACCAAAAAATATTAGAGCGTCTCAAAGAAATTGCCAGCAACAAAGGTGGAGAAAGCGTAGTAATTACTTTCTGGCCGCATCCACGTTTTGTATTAAACCCTGATGACCACTCTTTAAAATTATTAAGTACTTTTGAGGAAAAAGTAGCCCTGCTCAAAAACCTGGGGATAAGTCATTTGGTAAGAATTCACTTCACGCCCTCCTTTTCACAGCTGAGTTCCGATGAATTTATCAGAAAAATTCTTATTGAAAGAATAGGCACCAAACAACTGGTAATTGGGTATAACCACCGGTTTGGACATAACCGTGAAGGAAGTTTTGAATATTTAAAAGAGCATGCCCATGAGTTTGGTTTTTCAGTAGAAGAAATCCCGGAACAAGACGTGGATGATGTGGCGGTAAGTTCAACAAAAATCCGCAAAGCGTTGGAAGAAGGTGATGTAAAAACCGCCAATGAATATTTAGGAAGGCCTTACAACATAACCGGCAAGGTAGTAAGCGGCGACCGCATCGGGCGAAGCCTTGGTTTTCCCACCGCCAATATTCAAATTCCCGAATCTTATAAACTAATTCCGGCAGATGGGGCGTATGCGGTTCGCATAGGTTTGAAGGGCAAAAAACTGGAAGGTATGATGAATATTGGATTCCGGCCTACTGTAAGTGGAGGAAGCCAGCGTACCCTGGAAGTGCATATTTTTGACTTCAACGAAGAAATTTACGATCAAGATATCACCATTCAATTTATCGGACTGATACGCAAGGAGATGAAGTTTGATGGGGTAGGGGCTTTGAAAAATCAGTTAGGAAATGACCGGGAGGCAGCGAAAAAGATACTTGCTTAATACGAGTTTACTGGATACTGGATACTAGATGCCAGCACCTAGTATCCAGCAACTAGCACCTACTCCTCAAGCCTGATCTCTATAATGCCTGAATCTGTGGCTCCGGAAAATACCACAGTGACAGCATCGCCGACATTTTCCAAACCGGCTTCAGCTTTTGTATAGGTAACAGAAGTATTCAAATCGTTTCCTACTGTTACGTTTTTTTGGGTTCCTTCTAAAGGCAATAACTGTAATGCTCCATCCGGATCCCACGGTGGAACCTGATTTTTCAGTACTTCTGCAACCATTACATCACCTGGTTTCGCATTTGGAAAGTGGGCCAGAATAGTAAAGTCATCATCTGCGGTGGTTACACCCGCTGAGGTAACCTCAGAAATTCCAGTAAATATTACGTTTCCATCCTCATCATAAGGAATGTCAAAATAGGGCTGGTCTGTACATCCTATCATTAACAGAACTGAAAGGATGAATGGTATAGCTAATATGTTTTTAGTTTTCATATTTTTTCAATTTTTATGTCTACGGTTTATTCTCCCTCACCACTGGTTTGTACTGGCAAATACCCAAAATTCTGCTGGATTACCCCATTATTAATCATTTCATCACCAGGAATGGGAGATAATAAATGCTGGGGTGTAAAAGCAAAGTTGAAAATTTGAGGCTGATGACCAATGAAATTCTGAATGTTTGAAATTTCTCCATCACCATACACAAGGCATTTTCTGGTACGCCGTTGGTCCCAGAGCATTTTATTTTCAAACACTAATTCCCAGGCACGCTCGCTCAAAATATCTTTGAGTGTTACGTCAGTGAGGGGGTCTAACCCGGCCCGTGCCCTTACTTCATTTATGCCTTTCGTAACCTCTGTAGAGGTTTCTCCCAATGCCCAGTTTACTTCAGTAAGCATTAACAAAATATCAGCATACCGATAATGCGACCAGTTTAATCCAGAACCATTTACCGATTTTACTGCGGCTTCATCGTAATATTTGAACAAATGTGGAGGCGAAAACCGCACAGTATCCGTTACATCGTCAATATTGGTGTCCCATGTAAAGAACATTTGCCGCTCCATGGCGCGTTTGTCAGTGGAGCCATAAGAATTGTAATAGTGTTCAGCAGGTACAAATGACCCGTTTTCATCAGATTTAGAAATTTTGGTCAATAACGGTAAAGAAGGTTGAACTATGTCATTAAAAAAATCTCCTGCATCAGATGAATGCTGTACCTGAAAGATGGCTTCCCCCTGATTGTTCATAGCCGGATCATGCAAATCATCATAAGTTCCCAGAGAATATTTACCGTACAAGGCATCAAGTTGCTCCTTAGCTTTTTGTAAAAATGTCCTGGCACTTCCACCACTCACAGGATACTCCTGCATGGACCAGGCTCCCTCTTTACACCAGTCTTTCTGAGGGTCGGTTTCTACTTCCTGATAGGGATATCCGGATACCGTAAGGTACACATCAGCTAAAATAGCTCTTACTACATCTTCTGTTACCCGTCCGTTGGGTGATTTCCCGGCAGGAACAACTCCCAAAGCATATTCAAGGTCTGGAATAATAACCTCATCGTAAATCTGCTTGAGACTGGTGCGTGGCATCTCAGCTTCACTCACATTCGCAAGAGGTTCGGTGATCAACACGGCATCGCCCCAATATCGCACAATACAAAAATAATAGAATGCCCGTAAGGCCCGGGCTTCTCCCATATATTGAGCCAACGTTGATTCCGGAAGTTGTACATTTGGAAGCAACTCAATTGCCTGATTTGCATCCTGTACACCTCTATACCAATTACTCCATTGATTATTGAAATTATCAAGCAGGTTTCCAGTCACCTGATTCGTTGCGTATTTATCAAATTGGGCATGTGGCTCACCAGTATATGCACCACCGGTGGGGAACTCTAAAGTGTTGGGTAATCTGTTTCCCCAGTCCCTGGCATCTCCGGTCCATTCAACCAGCATTCTGTAAGCCCCAACGGCTAAAGGCTCCCCGTACTCTGCGGCAGTCAAATCAGCTTCAGCCGTAAGTTCGTTGGAGGGTACCTCCTCCAAAAATTCTTCACATCCACTCAGGGTAGTAAAGAATACCACCACAAATAGGATTGATCTTAATACGATATTATTTGTTATGTATTTCATAGCATAAATTCTTTTGAAATTAGAAACTAACATTAACCCCTAGAATGAAGTTTGTAGGATTTGGATATTGATACTTGTCAATATTTTGGATATTATCCCGCGCCTTATCCAGTGAACTACCTTCAGGGTCATACCCTTCCATTTCAATGGCGGTAAGCAGGAAGAAATTTTCCATTGCGTAATAAACCCGCAAACTGTTAATCCCAATTACATCAGAAAACGTATAGCCTATAGATGCTGACTGCCCTCTGATAAATGCTGCATTATACATCTGGTGGGTGTCAGTGAATGAGTCATAGCGGGCACCTGCGTTTCCAGCTCGAACCTGAGCTACGATCGTACCTTCCTGATGGTCCGGACGCCATGCATCCAACACTCTGTTTACCATCCCTGATACAAATTGACGGTCTTCTGCAGACTCATGCACGATGGCTTTATCCACTCCACCTACATATTGTATAGTAATGTTGGCATCAAAATTCTTATACCTGAATGTATTGATGAAACCACCGAAAACTTTAGGGTAAGAACGACCAATGATATCACCATCAGAAATCAATTCAATCTTTCCGTCCTGGTTTACATCTTCAAACTTCAAATCGCCAGGCACCCTGCCGTAGCGGGCAGCCAGTGCAGCTTCATCAGTGCCATATACGCCCATACGGTTAAGCCCGAAGAAAGAGCCTATGGGTTCTCCAATTCTATAAACTGAGGTAGCATTACCTGCACCGGTATCCACGTAAACATCCGCGCCAGTAGGACCAAGTTCCTTGATCTCATTTTTATTGGCAGACAATGTCAGGCGTGTATCCCATGAAAAATCATTCCTCAGGATATTGGTAGTGGATATGTCCAATTCTATCCCGGTGTTTTCTACCGCTCCGAAGTTTACGAAAGCACTACCCGGTGCGGTAGACTCTGGTAATGGCAGATTAAACAACATGTCGTTCGTTCTTTTATGGTAGTAGTCAGCTACAATATTAACCCTGTTGTTGAAAAGGCCAATATCAAGCCCTATATCCCATTGAGTGGTTGTTTCCCATTTTAAGTCAGGGTTACCGGTAGAGCCGGGATAAAAACCTGCTTGCCTGCCATCACCAAACATAACGTTGGCGGTATTGATATACCTTTGGGTTACAAAGCTACCAATCTCCTGGTTACCTGTCTGACCGGCACTGGCACGTAGTTTAAGATTAGAGACCACGCTGTTGCCAGCCATGAAATCTTCATTGGAAATTCTCCAGCCCGCCCCTACAGATGGGAAGAAAGCGTATTTATTGTTCGGGCCAAACTTTGAAGATCCGTCAATACGACCCGTTGCCGTAATCATATATTTGTCATTATAAGCATAGTTGACACGTGCAAAGTAGGAGTTCAGTGCACTTCTTTGATTGGCAGAATGGGCTTGTGGCGTATTCGTACCAGCATTTAAATTATTGTAACTATAGAAATTTGATGGGAAATTATAGGCTCTCGCTTCTACCCAATCATAGGTTGTTTCCTGCCATGAGAGCCCTACCATACCGGAAAATGAATGATCTCCTATAATTTTGTTGTAATTAAAGTAGTTTTCATTTTGCCAATAAAACCACCTGGCATTACTTCCCCTGGCATCTGAAGTCCTGGTTCCCTGGAAGTCCCCGTTAAACCATCGGCTGTCTTCACTTCTGTTATCTATGGAGAGGTTTGTCTTAAAACTTAAATCATCAGTAATTTGAACATTAAAAACTATCCCTCCGGTAAACTGTGTGTTAAGATAGTAACCGTCTCTCTGATCCATCGTATACACTATATTTCTCCAGTTCTCTCCAACAGGAAAGTCTCTTCCTGTGCTCCAGTTACCTGCATAAATACCAAATACATCAGGATCGTTAGGATATTTTGTGGGTAAAATTGGCCAGGTCTCTGAGACCGTTCTAAGTTGATCATCCCCTCTTGCACTTTTGGCCCTGGAATACAATATGTTTGCGCTTACACCCAGCCATTTGCTCACTTCAATATCGGTTGAAAATCTGGCATTGGCACGCTTGTAGTAAGATTCCATCAACAAACCTTCCTGATCAACGTACCCCAAACCGAGTGAGAATTTTGCGATTTCCGAACCTCCACTCACATCAACATAATGGTCTTGGGAGATGGAATTATCAAATGCTATATCTTCCCAATTTGAATAATACCTTGGTTGGTAATAGTTTCCGTCATTCCCAACCAGATCCAAAAAATAATCCCCTTGCTGAACCTGCTCAAACAAGTGGGGCATTTCAGACCAGGAAGCGCCTGTTCCTTCCCCTCCTCTAAAATCTTTTGACTTATCCAGCGTGCCATACTTAGGCGTGTTGGTGAAAGCCTGCTCATAGAGATAGAAAAACTGGTCAGTATTCACCGTATAATTATGTCTTTGCATGGTTCCCAGGGTGGCTGAACCGTTATAATTAACTTTTACATCGCCAACCTCGCCCCGTTTGGTAGTGATGATGATAACGCCGTTGGCTCCACGGGTACCATAAATTGCAGTGGCCGAAGCATCTTTCAGAATATCCATGGTTAAAATATCTTGCGGGTTAATGTTTTGCAGGGCATTATTCACACCCACAATACCATCCACTACAAAAAGAGGATCACTGTTTGAGTTGATTGAGTTAGTTCCCCTAATGCGAATTTTCGGATTGGAGCCGGGATAACCAGCACCCTGCCTGATTACCTGAACCCCTGATACTTTGCTTTGTAGGGCTTGTCCAAGGTTAACAACAGGTCTGTCCACGAGTTCTTCTGGTGTTACACTAGAAACAGAGCCCGTAACATCACTTTTTCTCATGGTTCCATAACCGACCACCACAATTTCTTCCAGACTTTGAACATCCTCTTCCAGATCCAGGTCAATGGTTGTTCTTCCATTGATTGGTACTTCCACTGTTAAATAGCCGATAGAAGAAAATACAAGTGTTGTTACTTCATCGCTAACCGTCAAACGATAGTTCCCATTTAAATCAGTTACTGTACCTACGGTAGTGCCTTTGGCAAGTACGTTTACCCCGGGCAGGCCTCCGTCATCCGCTGCCGAAGTTACCTGCCCGCTGATGGTTTGATCCATAATATCCAGGTGGTAACTATAATCAGGGGAGTTAAATCTATTTAATGAAGCCTGATTTTCTTGTTTCATAAAAGATCCCATTGGAGCAATTTTATTGCTGGGGATTTTTACAGGTGTTTCATCTTTTATAATCAAATAGTAATGATCATCAAGCTTTCTGTATTTCAGGTCAAGTGGTTCTAGTAGCTTTTTCAGGGCTGCTTGTAAATCTTCCTGCTCAAAATCTTCCTGAAAATCTGAAAGTTTAGCTTCACGGATAGTTTGGGTTTCATAATGGAAAGAAACCTTAAACTTTTTTTCAAGTTGTTGTAAAGCATCTTCAACGGTGTTTGCCGGGCGTTGTATTGCATTTGCAAATACTGAATGGTTGTCTAGCGACTGGCCATAGCCGACGTTACACAAACCAAGGAGCACCAGGTAGGCCACCGGGGTCAATAACATTTTTAAAAAATTTTTCATAGGTTTTTAGGTTAGTTTTTTACAAAAATTGATGTCTGAGAGGTGTAGCTGTTTGCTTGTTACATAGGCAATTTCATTTTAAGGTGAATACATTTTCATGACGTTCCATTTCAAGTTTTAAAACCGATGAAATAACGGTAAGAATCGTATTGGGATCAGGCTGCTTAAAAGTGCCTCTATATCGGCGTTTGACTATTTCAGGGTTCTCTAATTTTACTTTTATGTCATAATTGTCTTCTAATATTTCAATAATTTCTCGTATGGGAGTATCATCAAATACAAGCTTCTGTTGTTTCCAGGCTGTGTATACATCAGTGTTTACATTTTCTTTTAATATTGCTTTTTTTTTGGGTGTGTATATAGCCATTTCTCCAGGCATCATTGTGATGGGGTGTTCACCGAGGATTTTATTGAGATTGAGGCGTACACTTCCTTCAGTAAGCAACACTTTGGTGCCGCTTCTGCGGGTATTCACATTAAACCGGGTACCCAATACTTCCACTTCAAGGTCCTCGGTGTGAACGATGAACTTCTTAGCTTTTCCTTCATGGTTTCTAAGTTTAGTTATCTCAAAAAAAGCTTCTCCCTGCATCCATACTTCTCTTGACTGTGTATTGAAATTTGTGCTATCAAAAGAAAGCTTTGAATTGGCATTCAGTGTAACCAATGAACCATCGGGCAATAATATTTCATGGGTTTCGCCATACTCAGTTTGGTAGGTAACAAGAGTGCTTTCCGGGGTATATTGCCATAATCCAATAGTAAAAAAGAGTATTACAGCTATGGAAGCTGCGGCAGCATACCATAAGGTTTTCCTTTTTTTGTGGAGCTTAATGGATGTTACAATTGCTTGTTGATCTGCTTTGGAATCAATTTGTTGCCATAAGTTATTGATTTCCTTCTCTGACATTTGATAGCTGGCCCTGGGGAGTTCTTCTAATAATGATTTGGCCTTCTCTACCAATGCATATCTTTCAGGGTGTGCATCTAAAAAGGCTTTCCATTGTGCTTTTGCTATAGGGTCCTGATGTAAAACCCATTTTCTAAAAGAAGGATCGAGTACAAAATCTTCTACTGTATTAAAGTGGTTCATAAATCAGGTGCTTATGACATCTTTAATACTAAAAGGAAGCTGAAAAAAAATCTATACGTTTTTTATTGACTTTTTTTCAATAAGGATGAGCTACCAGGCCAAGGTAGTATATTAAGTGAATGGTAATCAGGTTATAACGAAAGGAAAAGATAGAAAATAAAAAAAATAATGTGGTGGGGTTGAAGCTCCTCTCTCAGGGTTTTTACTGCTTTCCAGGTGAGGGCATAAATGGAGTTGGTATCAATATTCATGATTTCAGCAACTTCATCCCGGCTTAAGTTCTCAAAAAAAAGAAGCTGAATTACTTCTTTTTGCCGTTTGGGTAAAGATTGAACGGCTTGCCGTATATTTTCCTTAATTGAGTGGTTAATTTCGTTTTTGATTTCCAGGGGTTCATAATAAACCTGTTCATAGTTATGCTCTTCGTTTTGGATATTGTAGGAGAGTTGTCTGTTAATTTTCTTTTCCTCATAAACAATCTTTCTTCTGAGGGATTTATATAGATAAAATTTAACAGACGTTGTTGAACTAAGGTTTTTATGGTTTTTGAGTAATTCTAAAAAAAGTTCCTGAATACAATCTTTGACTAGTTCAGGGTTTTTCGTGATATGCATGCCATAGTTGAATAATAAGTTGACATACTGGCAGTAGATGGTTTTAAGCGTTTTTCTTTCACCGCTTTTTATGAGGTGTTCCCACAGTTGTGTGTCTGTGCTGCAATTAATGTTTGCGTAGAATTGATGCATACACGAGAATTACGGGATAGAGTTGCATTTTATGCAAAAATAAAATCACAAACAAACCTGAAATTAGAAAATTGTTAATTTGGAAATATAGTCAGTGGTTCCATTGAAAATATTGGAAGCCATTAAATACCTTTACTTCATATTTGAAATTATGCTGCCTAAAATTAGAATAATGGCAGGGATTCATCCTAAAAATTGATATTACGATAATGTTATATTTTACGGTTTTGCCACTTTGGCTTTTTTCATACATCCAGCCTTTTTTTGTTCATACAATGCATCCGTTCCACGTGAGTGTGTGTTCTATTTACTACAGCGAAGAGGAAAAAAGCCTGCAAATTACCCATAAACTTTTTGCCGACGATTTTGAAAATACACTCAATAACCCCACGAATCGGCAATCTGATGAAGGGTATGTTGATGTACTTAATCCTACAGACCGCCAACTCCTCAATGAAACGATTGAAGACTATCTTCGGGAACATTTTACCGTCACACTCAATGAAAAAGAGCAACCTATGCAATATTTGGGTTACGAACAGGAAGGGATCGCTATTTGGTGCTACATGGAAATCACAGGTGTGGAAAGCATAGAAAGCTGTAAAATAAACTACACGGTATTACTTGAACAGTTCAACGACCAGGTAAACCTTGTGCATTTCAATTACAAAGGCGATATTAAAAGTATGCGCCTGGACCATAACCAAAAAAGTGAGCAGGTTACTTTTGATTGAAACTTCTCTTTCTGGTGCAGCATTTACCGATTACCTTTGTCCGGAACAATGGAATGCTGGAAAAGTGGAATGATAAGGAATTACATTTTTCCAGTATTCCAGTATTCCAGTATTCCAGTATTCCAATACTCCTAATATTCAGAAAAAAGCAATCAAAAGAATAAAACCCGAAATTCATGAAACAATCAGAAATTAACTTGCGCATAGAGTTGGATGATGAAAACATTCCTGAAAAAATTTTCTGGGATGCCAGCGATAAAGATGATGGGGGAGAAATATCGGAAGCAAGGGCTATTTGCGTATCTATTTGGGATCATCTGCAAAAAAACACCTTGCGTATCGATCTCTGGACCAAAGAAATGCCCGTGGATGAAATGAAGCGTTTTTACATTGACTGCCTGGGCGGCATGGCCCAAAGCCTGATGAATGCTACCGGCGATGAGTTCATGGCTCATGAAATAGATACCCTGTGTGAAAAGCTGGTAAAACACGTGGAAAACGAGTACAAAAAAGGGGAGGAATAGCCCTTTTCTATGTTTTTGGCGATATTATTGCACTAATTCTGTACGATAGTCTGGCGTTTTATGTAAAACCCTTGACATTTTTTCTCAGACAATCTTTTTATTTTTCACCTCGTTAATTATATAGTGAAGAAACGAAAAATGGTATGAAAAAACATAATCAAGTATTATTCAGCTTAACAATTGCCATTGCTTTGGTCATTGGGCTTTCTGCCTTTACGCTCCCTCAGGTGGATAACGCCCCTGATGCGCAGCAAGATGAAACAGAAATCAACTGGCTGACCATAGAAGAAGCTCAGGAACTTGCCAAAAAAGAACCCAAAAAAGTATTTATTGACGTATATACCGACTGGTGCGGCTGGTGCAAACGTATGGATAAAGTTACATTTTCTGATGAGGAAGTAGCCGCTTATGCCAATGAACACTTTTATGCCGTGAAATTAAAAGCGGATAGCAATAATAAAGTAACCTTTCACGGAAAAGAAGTGACCCAGGCCGAATTGGCAAAGGCCCTGAAGGTGAGTGGATACCCTACCATTGTTTTCTTTGACGAGACCTTTTCCCAGTTTCAGCCCGTCAGTGGTTTCCGTAAAGCCGATGAGTTTAAGAAAATGCTCATGCAAGTGAACGGAGAGAAAGTTGAAGGATAGTCTGTCAGCGGCAGTAGGCAGTAGCAGTAGGCAGTGAAAATCAAAGACTGCCTACTGCCGCTGCCAACTGCTAACTGAAAAAACTGCCTACCTTTTTAGAAACCTATGAACACAGCCGCTTACTGGAACAACGATGATACCATCATAGCCCTTGCCACGCCTCAGGGCATGGGCGCCATTGCCGTAATCCGGCTATCTGGAAAAGAAGCCATTACCATCTGCAACGAGGTTTTTCACGGGGCCAACCTAACCAAAAAAGCTACGCACACCATTCATTTCGGTACAATCCGAGATGGGGATACCGTCATTGATGAAGTACTTGCTTCTGTTTTTATCAATCCAAAATCATTTACGGGTGAAAATGTAGTTGAGCTATCCTGTCATGGTTCGCAGTACATTGTCAAAAAAATAATTCAGCTTTTCATGAACAAAGGAGTCCGCCTGGCAAGGCCGGGAGAGTTTACAAAAAGGGCTTATATGAACGGAAAGTTTGACCTGGCCCAGGCCGAGGCGGTGGCCGACCTGATTGCTTCCGATTCTGAAATGGCACACAAGGCTGCGTTGAACCAAATGCGGGGTGGTTTTTCTCATGAAATAAAACAACTACGTGAGCAACTAGTGCATTTTGCATCCATGATTGAGCTGGAGCTTGATTTCTCGGAAGAAGACGTGGAATTTGCCAGCAGGGATGATTTGACAAAGTTGGTGAATAATCTAAAAAAGGTCATCAACGATTTATTATCCAGCTTTGATTTGGGCAATGTGATTAAAAATGGAGTGCCCACCGTGATTGCCGGAAAGCCCAATGCGGGAAAATCCACACTGCTAAACGCACTGCTCAATGAAGAAAAGGCCATTGTTTCAGAAATCCCTGGCACTACCCGTGATTTTATAGAAGATGAGATTAATCTTAATGGCATCAATTTCAGGTTTATCGATACGGCAGGCTTGCGCGAGACTACGGACACGATTGAAGCCCTGGGCGTTGAACGCACTTACGCTAAAATGAAGCAGGCATCGCTCATCATTTATCTGTTTGATTTACAACAAGATACGCTGCCTGAAATAAAGGAAGATATCAAAAAGCTGGAAACTGCCGGTATTCCCTATATCAAAGTAGGCAATAAAATTGACAGGGCCAATCCCGGGTTGCTGGAAGCATTGAATAATGATGATATTGTTTATATCTCAGCCCAGCACCGGGAGCATTTGGAGACTTTGAAAGAAAAAATCCTGGAAGTGGTCAACCTGGATACCTTTAAAACCGGAGATACCATCGTGACCAATGCCCGCCATTACGAAAGCCTGCTACAAACCCGCAAAGCCCTGGATGATGTATTGCAGGGAGTAGACAATGGCATTACCGGGGACTTCCTGGCCCAGGACATCCGCCTCGCCCTCCACCACCTTGGGGAAATTACAGGTGAGATTACTACAGATGATTTGTTGGGTAATATTTTTTCCAAGTTTTGTATCGGAAAGTAACCTACACAAAACAAGTAAATAACAAACACACAAATATGCTGTAAAATGGATACAAATGATAATACAGAGCTTGCAAGGTATTATGATGAGAATGGAATACAGAGAATTATAACCATCGGACAATACAATCAATTTGTAGCAGAGCAAAATAGAAATGCGATTGCTGATTTTATTTATAACAGACTCCATAGCAGGTATTTAAAACCATTTTTATATGAAGAGAAAAAATTTAGGAAAGAATATAAAAATGGCTTATCAATCATGGCCAACTGTTGCCTGCTCATTGAAACCCTACAGTCATTTAAGAATGGTTGGGGAGATACCGATGGAAAATCCGGATTAGCATATAGGCAATTCTTTTCGACCGACACAAATTTTACAGAATTAAACCAAAAGGGGGGAGAAATTCATAGACATATGCGATGTGGGATACTACATCAAGGAGAAACCACGGGCGGGTGGAAAATAAATAGGGCTGATAATCAAGAGTTAGTGCAAGACAAAACTATCGATTCAATTCTCTTTTTTAAATGACTTAACAGATCATTAACAAATTACAGAGACCAGTTGATAAGAGAAGATTGGGATTCCGATTTATGGGTAAAATTACAACTTAAAATGCAAACAATAATTACCAATTGTGGCTAATAAAAGTGATCTTACAAAATAGTAATAAATTGATATGCCTCTATACCAAAACAGTACCGGCACCCTCAAAAGCATACAAGAACAGTCCTTCAAGCTGGAAAAAGACATTCAAAAACTCATTGAAAACAATCTGGAACTACTGATGAATCTGGAACTGGTCAAGTCAGAGTTCACCATCAAAAACAAACGCATTGACACTTTATCTTTCGACCAGCAAACTAAGGGCTTTGTCATCATTGAGTACAAACGAGACCGCAATTTCAGCGTAGTAGACCAGGGCTTTGCCTACCTCAGTCTGATGCTGGAGAACAAGGCAGAATTTATCATAGAGTACAACGAAAGCTTGCAAAAACATCTCAAAAGAGGAGAAGTAGACTGGTCTCAAAGCCGGGTAGTTTTTGTAGCCCCCAGCTTCACCGACAACCAAAAGCTGGCCACCAACTTCCAGGATATTGCTATTGAGCTATGGGAAGTCAAAAAATATGGGCGGGATCTCATCAGCATCAACCAGATTAGGAAATCCTCCAGAGAAAGTATCAGACAGGTGGCTTCCAAAGACAGCAAGATTGAGGAAGTAACCAAGGAAATAAAGGTATTCACTGAGGAAGACCATTTCAGCAAGTGCTCGGAGACCATCAAAGAACTATACGAAGAACTAAAAAGCAGAATCCTTGCTTTGGATGATGTAGAAATAAGCCCTACTAAACACTACATCGGCTTCAAGCACAACAACCGGGTAGTTACTGACATTGAATTTTTGAAAAATCATATGAAACAACGTCTGAACCTGAAGAATGGCCAGCTCGATGACCCAAAGCAGTTATTCCGGGACATTTCTCAAATTGGCCACTGGGGCGTTGGCGACTACGAAGCCAAGTACGATGAAAAGGTAGACATAGACTATCTCATGAGTTTGATCAAACAATCCTACAACTTTCATACACAGAATTTGCCATGAGTGACATTTATTACTTCCAGCGATACAGCCAGCGGGAAAACTAACTGGTTGACCAACAGCACTTTACTCTTGCTCACCCGCTTGCATCATTTTAGCATTGCCAAAGAGAAAATTATTGAACAGCTTAAATTTCAATTGAGCTAAAAACCTAAATAGATTAACATTGAAAAGGCATATTTTGCACAAATATTAGCAAGTTTTGTACCTTATTTGTACCCTGCATTTATAACCATTAAAGCATAAACCGAACTTCTGAAAGTTCCTTGCCTATTTTGTGAACCCCTTCCAAAATGCGTTTAGTTTGGGATGCAGAAGGTTTTTTAATGCCTTTGATATATTGGGACAAAAGGCTTTGATTCATGCCAATTCGTTCAGATAATGCTTTTGCATTAATAATCTTGTAAAAATCAAAAAAACTTTCAAGATCATATTCAAACTGTATTTCATCGATGGAATATGTATACCCCAAATCTTCAAAGACCAGGTTAAGCATGTCAATAATCATTTCTTGAAGTTCTTCCCAGTTATCGCCACAGGTAACAAGGCTACGATCTTTCCATTGGCCAACAGCAGTGTATCCCAAATCTTCTTTTATGATTTTTAACTTTATTTTAGGCTTTTTTGTATTAACTTTCATCTCACCTATCTTTTTGTCGTTTTAATTTCAGCGAGCTTTAAAATGTTGCGTAAAGTGCCTTTCTTCATTTCTTTGGATGCATGAAAGGGCACAGGTATCATATTTGGCTTGGTCGGATGTTTCATGATTATATGACTTCCTTTTTGCCTTACTTCATACCATCCATCTTTTTTCATTAGCCTGAGTAGCTCACTACTTTTCATTACATTAAAGGTAATAAATTTATTACTTTTAGGTAATATTAATTAGTGAAAAAAAGCCAACTATGAAACAATTATTTAAGTTGAACCTTATGCTGAAACTGAATAGGTTGGTCAAGCCAAAATATCCTTCACCACATGCCCGTGTACATCAGTAAGCCTGAACCGTCTTCCCTGGTACTTAAACGTTAACTTTTCATGGTCTAATCCAAGCAGGTGTAGCAAAGTTGCCTGGAAATCGTGTACATGTACGCCGTTTTCCACAACATTATAACTGAATTCATCGGTTTGGCCGTATACCATGCCCGCTTTTACGCCTGCACCGGCCATCCACATGGTAAAACAGCCGGGGTGGTGGTCGCGCCCGTAGTTGTTTTTTGTAAGTTTTCCCTGCGAAAAGCTGGTACGCCCGAATTCACCTCCCCAAACGACGAGTGTATCTTCCAACAACCCTCTTTGTTTTAAATCAAGGATTAACCCCGCCGTAGCCCTGTCTGTGCCCAATGCTTGTTTTTTGATACCATTGGGCAGGTTGCCATGTTGGTCCCAGCCTGTGTGGTAGAGTTGGATGAATTTGACGTTGCGTTCAGCCAACCGGCGGGCCAACAGGCAGTTTGCCGCATACGTTCCCGGAATTCTGGCTTCTTCCCCGTACAGTTGATACACATGGTCTGGCTCGTTGTTCACATCTACCGCTTCAGGCACCGAAGTTTGCATCTTGAAGGCCATTTCGTACTGATTGATTTTAGAGTGGATTTCAGGGTCTCCCCAGATGCTATACTGGTGTTCGTTCATGTTTTTGATAAAATCCAAAGCCCTGCGGCGGTCTTGCTTATGGACACCATACGGGTTGTTGAGGTATAAAACCGGGTCTTTCCCCGACCTAAACTGTACGCCCTGGTGATGCGAAGGCAAAAAGCCATTACCCCAGGAAGCGGAGTTGAGGGGTTGCCCACCCCCGCCTTTTGAGACCATCACCACAAAATGAGGCAGGTTTTCATTATCAGAACCCAGTCCGTAGCTAAGCCAGGAACCAATGGAAGGGCGTCCACTCAATTGGGAACCGGTTTGTACAAACATAACCGCAGGTTCATGATTGATGGCCTCGGTGTACATTGATTTTATGATACATAGTTCATCTATCACCTTGGCCGTATAAGGAAAAAGCTCACTCACCCAGGCACCTGATTGTCCATATTGTTGGAAATCATAAATGGATTTGACCAGAGGGAAAGTTGACTGCCCGGTGACCATGCCAGAATTACGTTGTGTTCCTCGGATGGAGTCAGGGATTTCTTTGCCATGCCATTTATTCAGCGAGGGTTTATAGTCAAAAGTTTCTAACTGGGAGGGGCCACCGCTTTGAAAAAGGTAGATAATCCGCTTGGCTTTAGGGGCAAAATGGGGCAGGCCCGGTACATCCATCGGATTCATTTTTTGGGCCATCGCTTCAGCAGGGTTGAGCAAATTGCCCAAAGCGACAGAGCCTAAGCCGAGGCCGGCTTTTTTGAGAAAATCACGGCGGGTATTTTGATAGAGAACTTGCTTAATATCTTCCATAATTGGTTTAATTTCTTGTGTAAGCTTCGTTGGTGTTCATCAATGAGCTGGAAACGGTGGCCAGGGCAGCAAGGGCTTCAGTGTTGCTTTGTACTGACCTTGGCTTTTCCCCTATACTCAAATATGCCCGGGCATCTTCCGGGTTTTCCAGGAAGCGGTTCAATTCTTCCTGATAAAATGCTGTAACCATGGCCGTTTCTTCTTTATCGGGTATTCTGCCGGTAATCAGCCGAAAAGCCTTTTTCAGTTGTACTTGAATATCATCCGGGTTTGCCTGGTACAGGCGTTCGGCCAATACCCTGGCTGCTTCCAGGTATTGCGGGTCGTTCAGTAATACCAAAGCTTGCAGTGGTGTGCTGGTGGTTTTTCTTCTTACGGTGCAAGCGCCTCTTTCGGGCACATCAAAAATCAGCATGGAAGGTGGGGGAGAGGTTCTTTTCCAAATGGTATACAAACTTCTCCGGTACAGCCCATCCCCGGGTTCTTGTAAATAAGGATACCGCCATGATTTATCGCTCAGCTCTTTCCATAATCCTTCGGGCTGGTATGGGTATACACTTTTTCCACCGGTGGAATCTACTAGTAAGCCACTGATAGCCAGTGCATTATCCCGTATCATTTCAGCGGGTAACCTGAACCTGGAAGCACGGGCTAAAAGATTGTTTTCAGGGTCTTTTTCGGCAAGGGTTACGTTCAAAACGGAGCTTTGTTTGTAGGTAGCCGACATCACCATCAGCTTGTGCATGGCTTTCATATCCCAGTCAGATTCCCTGAAAGTAACAGCCAGCCAATCCAGCAATTCCGGATGGGTAGGCAATTCCCCCTGGTTGCCAAAATCTTCTGAGGTTTTCACCAGTCCTTTTCCAAAATGCATTTGCCAGAGTCGGTTCACAAATACCCTTGCCGTAAGCGGATGCTCTTCGTCAAAAAGCCATTGCGCCAGTCCGTAACGGTTTGCGGGCAGGTCTTCGTCAAAAGGCAATACTTTTTCGGGGACACCCGGACTCACCTCCTTGCCATGCGCATCATACATACCTCTTTCCAGAAGAAAAGTAGGACGGGGTTCCTCAAGGTCGCCCATCACCATAATTTCGGGAATGTTATTCATCAGTTGGTTTTTCTCAACAAGCGTGGTCCAGAGGCTGTCCCGGATAGTCTGGGCTTCCATGTCAAAATAAGCCAGATAATATTCTCCCAACATCCTTTGGTGCTTGCGATCATCAGGGTTTTTGAGGACTTCCATAGCCGCTTTTTCATCATAAGCATACAGAGCTTCCAGGGATGTCAGGGCCCGGTCATAAACCTTGATTTCGTCTATGCCCCCGTCTTTAAAAGGGATAATTTTTGCCCGCTGTCCCAGGGTAAGCCCGTTGAAACCATAGGTATGGATGTCGTATTCATACAAAATGCCTTTGTACAAATTATCGTAATCTTTCGTTACAGCTTCCGCTTCTCCGTTCACATAAATGTTGATGCCATCTGCTTTGCTCGTGCCGTCATACGTAATGGTTACCTGTGTCCACTCTTTCATTGGCAGCGCATTTTCGGAAGTAACCTGCAGGGCATTTTGTGGCCAGGAATGCGCCATGATAAATTGCAGGCGGTTGTCCTTCAGGTGCAGGGAATATCCTTTGTAACCCAATCGTAAATCTTCGCAATGGTAAAAAATGCCCACATCTTCGTACACCGTATCCGGGTACAACCACACAGAAACAGAGAAAGGATCGGTGCGTTCATACCACCCAACTTTTTCGCCCAGGTTAGCCGAATTGTAGTCGCTGACGAAAAACGCCTTCCCTTTGACTCCTTCTTTAATAACAGGTTCTTTCAGTTCAGCAGACTTTTGCTTGTCAATAAGGTCGGGAGAGGTATATTTTTTTTCACCGGCAGGAGTAAATCTGTCAAAAGGATAATAGGCAACCAGGTTTTTTCGCATTTGTTTGACCAACAATGTGCTGGAAAGCTGGGTAGTCGTATTTCTCTCTTTAAAAACTTCAGAGGGTGAAGCTGTGTGTTTACTCAGTTTAGCCTCAAACTTCTCAGTTTTTTCATCCAGATACCGCATAATTTCATCCTGTTCTTCATTGCTGAGCAAAAGGGCCGGGCCGGGGGTTTGGTCGGGGCCATAAACTGGGGTACCTATTTCGTTGGTACTGTTAAAAAAGCCAAATACCTTATAAAAATCCTCCTGGCTGATGGCATCATACTTATGGTCGTGGCAGCGGGCGCATTCCAGGGAAAGCCCCAAAAAAGCGTTTCCCAGGGTTTGTACCCGGTCGGCTACATATTCTACCCTGTATTCTTCAAAAACAATCCCCGCTTCCGAGTTTTTCTTGTGCAAACGGTTAAATGCTGTCGCCAAAATACTTTCCTGGGTGGGGTTGGGTACCTGGTCACCGGCCAACTGCCAGGTAGTAAATTGCTTATACGACATATTTTCGTTAAATGCTTTTATTACCCAATCCCGCCAGGGGGAAAAGTCGCGGTGTTTGTCGTCCAGGTAACCGTCGCTGTCTGCGTACCGGGACACATCCATCCAGTGCGCTGCCATGCGTTCCCCATACGCCGGGGAAGCGAGGAAGCGGTCAACCAACTTTTCATAAGCATTGGGAGACGTATCTGCCAGGAACTCATCAATTTCTGAAAGGGTAGGGGGCAGGCCTCTTAAATCAAAGCTCAATCTTCGGATCAGCGTTTCTTTATCAGCTTCAGGGGAAGGTTGCATGCCTTCCTGCTCAAGCCGGGTCAATATGAAATTGTCTATGGTGTTTTGCACCCATCCTTCATTTTTTGGAGAAGGAATTTCCGGTTTTTCCGGTTTAATAAACGACCAATGTGGTTTGTATTCGGCACCCTGCTCAATCCATTTGGTGATGATGGCGATTTCTTTATCGGATAAACTGAGGTTGGATTCAGGGGGCGGCATCATCACTTCCGGGTCATCAGCAACCATGCGGAAAAAAACCTGGCTTTTGCCAAGCTTTCCGGGAACAATGGCGTGATAATCCTGGTTTTCCCCCAAAGCAGCGAAGGCTCCTTCTTCTGTATCTAACCTTAAATCAGCTTCCCGTTTTGCTTCGTCGGGGCCATGGCAGGCAAAGCATTTATCGGATAAAATAGGTTTTACGTGATAATTAAAATCAATTTCCTTCGGCAGGTTTTTTTCAGCTTCCTGAATGGTCATGGGTTTTTCAGGCCCGCAAGCCATCAGGAATACAAATCCCAAACAGCAAACCGATGCAAACCCGGAAAATTTGTGAAAAAGAAGTTGAGAAGGTAATGAATCATTCATATTACACACATTTTGGACTTAACGCCTTCTTCCAAAGATAATAGACAGGATGCAAATAAAATAGGTTAAAAAACCGTTATATTAACTGTTAATAATCTGAAAATAATGGTAGTTTAACCGTTAATAAATATTTTCGCTTTCTCATGCCTGATAAAAGCTACGATAAATATACAGAACTTACAAATAAGATAATAGAAAGCCCTTCTTTCGGAAAATCCAAGACGTATGCGAATCTTTTGAAGTATCTGGTAGAAGGCACCATTTCGGGTAATGTACCTAAAGAAACTACCATTGCACAGGAAATATTTGGCAACCAGGATTTTGATCCCTCCGAGAGTACGATTGTGCGGGTATATGTTTACAATTTGCGGAAAAAACTGAAAAAGTATTACAGCCATGAAGGTACCGATGACCCTGTCCGTATTACCATTCCAAAAGGAAGTTATAAAGTTGAATTTATAGAACCGAAACCATCCCAGAAGTCTGGGAATCATCATAAAAAAAGCCAAAAGCCACGATATTTGCAATGGGCGGTACTTTTGCTATTGCTTTTTTCGGTAGGCTTGAATTTTTTGCTTTGGAAGTTGTGGTCACAGGAACAAGATTCGTTTAAGGTCATTCCTCAGGAAAGTATATGGTCTGATATTTTGCAAAGTAAATTGCCCGCTCACGTTTTATTGGGCGATTTGTATATTTATGAAGAAAATAATCCATCCACAGGAGTAAGAACCATCAGAAATCCAAGCATCAATTCCCAGAAAGATTTTGAGGAGTATCATTCAGAAAACCCCGAAAGAGGTGAAAAACTGCAAACCATGACGTATTCGTTTCTGATAAGGAACAGTTCGGAATGGATAAAAGACCTTACCCCAATTTTTTTCACTTACCACAAAGACTTCAACATTCGCTATATGACTCAGTTTAATAGTAAAGATTTGCAGGACAATCACATTGTTATCATAGGGATGTTGAAAACTTTTGGTTTGTTCAATAACTATTTTGATAATTCAAACTTTAACTTTCTGCAATCTGCTGGTACTATTCAATATCAAAATGATGAAATGATAGAACCTGAGAGCTATGCCCCCGCTGGCAATCCAGATGCTTATCATACTGATTACGGGTTTATCGCAAAGTTCCCCGGCCCCAATAATAATATCGTTATCATGTGTGGTGGCATTTGGGATACGGGGGCTTCCCAAAGCCTAAAACATTTAACAGACCCTGAGCTGTTGACCAGGCTCGAAAACAGAATGCGTGAAAAATACAACCACGTGCCCAAATACTTTGAAGTATTACTTGAAGTAAACGGGGTAGACCGTACGGAACTATCCCCAAAAATCCTGCACGTAGGCAAAATTGACCCGGATAAAAATCTTTGGGCAGTGAATTAAAAAGTTAAGATTCTATTGTTTTCTATTGTGCCTATGTGGTTCACATAGATAATGCCCCAATATGTTACACACTCAAATAAAACAAAAATGAATAATTATTTACAACCTTCCTGGCGGTGGTTTGGCCCTAATGAGGCTGTTACACTGGCAGAAGTACGACAGGCCGGGGTCACTGGCGTAGTTACCGCTTTGCATGATATTCCCTGTGGGGAAACCTGGCCGGTAACAGCCATCATGGAAAGGAAAAAGCTGATAGAAAATGTAGGTTTGGTATGGAATGTAGTGGAAAGTGTCAACGTACACGAAAGTATAAAAACCGCCTCTAAGGAAAGGGATGTTTACATTAATAATTACCAGCAAACCTTAAAAAACCTGGCTGAGTGCGGCATACACACCGTTTGTTATAATTTTATGCCGGTGCTGGACTGGACACGCACGCACCTCTCATATCAGGTACTGGATGGTTCGTATGCCCTTCGGTACGATGCCATCGCGCTGGTTGCTTTTGAGTTGTATTTATTGAAAAGGAAAGGGGCAGAGGAGAATTATGCTGAGGAAGTAAAAAGCAAAGCCCAGGCTTATATCAATTCACTGACTAAGTCAGAACAAGCCACTTTGCAGCAAACCATCATGGCTGGCCTGCCGGGTACGGATGAAGTTTTTACGCCTGAGGAGTTTCGTAAACACCTGGAAGTTTATAAAGAAATAGATGCTGCACGTTTACGGGAAAACCTGATCTATTTTCTGAATCAAATTATGCCGATAGCCGGGGAATATAATGTCAAAATGTGTATTCATCCCGACGACCCACCGTTTCCGATTTTAGGGTTACCCCGGATCGTTTGTAATGAAAACGACCTGAAAACTTTGATGGAAGCTGTACCTTCTTACCATAATGGAATTACTTTCTGTACAGGCTCATTGGGAGGGAGAGGTGACAATGATTTACCTGGCATGATTGAGCGTTTGGGAGACCGCATCCATTTTCTGCATTTGCGAAATGTGCAAAGAGAAGATGATGGCAGCTTTTACGAGGCCGACCACCTGGCCGGAAGTACCGATATGTATGCCGTAATGAAAGCCGTAATCAATGAGCAGCAGAAAAGACAGGCAAACAACCGAAATGACATTGCCATTCCCATGCGCCCTGACCACGGTCACCAATATCTTTTTGACAAAAGCAGAAAGTTTTATCCCGGTTACTCTGGCGTAGGCAGATTGAGGGGTTTGGCAGAGTTACGGGGATTGGAAATGGGTATCAGGCGGTCGGTGTATGAACTTTGACAAAGCTTTGGCTGTGGTGTACCGTATGCGGTACTTGCAATTAGCTTTATCAAAGGTTACTGGGCAATTGCCATTTCACCAAGAGTCAAGTAGAATAAAATGATGAATAGAAACCTCTAAAATACTTAAATCCATGAAGTATATATTATTGATTTTCATGATGTTAAGCAATTCCCTATTATGGGGACAAGAAAACCCGGTTAAGTCTGGTATTTACAGATGGAATGATTTGAAAGTTGAAAAAAAGGCATCAAAGGAAAGCAGAGCAATATTGCAGGGAAGTACCAGGGACTTATCTCATTTGGAAATTAATGCAATTACGTTAGCTCCCGGTAAAAATCCACATCCAAGCCATACCCTTGAAGCTGAGGAAGCATTAATGATCGTAAAAGATGGACAGTTAAAAGTTACCATCAATGACAAAAGTTCAGTTTTGGGGCCAGGTAGTATTGCACTGATTATGCCCGGGGATAATCATAGGTTTGAAAATGCAGGGAATTCCCCGGCAAGTTATTATATCATGAATTACCGTTCAAAATCACCCATAAATAATGAAAGGGGCAAAGAAGCAGGTGGTTCCATCATGATTGACTGGAATGATTTAGCATTTCACACGCATGACAAAGGAGGCGTAAGACGTTATTTTGACCGGGCTACGGCTATGTGCAAAAATTTTGAAATGCATGTAACTACTTTAAATGCAGGCATCAAGAGCCATGAACCGCATACCCATCGTGCTGCAGAAATTATCTTGATGATGCATGGTAATACAGAGGAGCAAATAGGAAATAAATTTTACCAGGGAACTGAAGGCGACCTCTATTTCCTGGCTTCCGAAATTCCACATGCTATTCAAAATACTGGAAACGGACAATGTATGTATTTTGCTTTTCAATGGGAATGATAAACTGATGTGCTCCAGTTTACTTTTGGCGGGAAGAAGAAGCTCTTACAATCAGGCCGGTTTGTAGCAAGATTGTTTCTGATGCTCTTTGACTTTTTTGCAACTGTTGTTTTAGCACTTGTTGTGCCGCAATTTTTCCCATTTCAAAAGCAGGGTGCTGAATTGTGGTAAGTGCAGGCTCTATAATGGATGAAATCGGATCATTATTAAATCCTACTATGGCTAAGTCATTGGGAACATCCACGCGCTTATTTTTTGCAAACCGAATCGCGCCTACTGCTGCTGAATCATTGGCAGAAAATATCCCATCTGGCGGCTCGGAGAGCCTGAGCAATTGTTCTGTACTTTTCCAGCCTTCTTCCAGGCTCAAATTGCTATAAATTATCAAATTTTCATTGGCAGGAAGGTTATTTTCTTTCAGGGCTTCTAAGTATCCCTCCTGTCTTTTCCGGTAAACATTTCTGTGTTTTGCGCCTGCAAAGTGGGCAATACGCCTGCATCCCATTTCAATAAGGTGTCGGGTAGCATGATAAGCAGCCTCAAAATTATCGATAATTACCTTGTCGGCATCCATCGCTTCACTTACCCTGTCTACAAACACCACAGGAATACCCTTTCGTTGAAAAGGTAAATAGTGTTCATAATCTTTGGTTTCCATAGCCAGTGAAACAATAAGTCCATCTACCCGGCTGGCATAAAGGGTCTGGGCATTGGATATCTCTTTCTGATATTTGTCGTTCGTTTGCGAAATAATTACATTGTACCCGGCCTGATTGGCTTCTTCTTCAATACCACTAATTAAAGATGAAATAAACGGACGGTTAATGAGTGGCATGATTACTCCTATGGTATTGGTTTTATTTCTTCTCAGGCTGGAAGCAATGATGTTTGGGCGGTAACCCATCTTCCGTGCCTGTTGTTTCACCGTGTTAGTAGTAGATTTACTAATACTATGGTGATCGTTCAGTGCCCTGGATACCGTGGTGGGCGATACCTTCAGTACCTTTGCAATATCGTAAATGGTTACCTCTTTATTATTGTCCATTGCCCTGGATATGAAATTTTACGCAATCGGTTGCGTAAATATATTAATTTTTTTTATTTTTGAGATCATCTTGAGATAATCGAATACCTAAAACCATTTAAATGAAACGGATTTCCTGCTTTTTATGCACACTTTGCATATTTACAGCCATTATTCAACATACGCTTGCCCAGTCTTTACCCGAAGTGAAATTTACGGTGAGTGCCGGAAAATCTGACCGCATCAATACGCCGGTATCCACTGAGCTCCAGGGAGTTCCTTTGTTGCAGGAGTCATATAACCTTGCATTGGTAGAAACGACAAATGGTACCGAAAAGCCTGTGTCTTCACAAATTTCTACGGGATATCATACCCAACTCAATTGGGTGCTGGAAGGTAAAACCCCGGCAGGTACTGAAAGGATATATGCACTTAAATATGTGCCAAAAACTGAGAAACAGGCTGATGTTTCAACTGAAGATACCGGTGAAGCAATACAGCTAAAAATCAATGATAAAAATGTGTTGGCCTATCATTACGCCCTCACGCCTGTACCTGAAGAGGTTTCACCACTTTATCAGCGGGGAGGCTATATTCACCCCCTTTGGTCGCCTGATGGAGGAGTGATCACGCGCATTCAGCCACCTGATCATTATCATCATTACGGTATATGGAATCCGTGGACTAAAACGGAGTTTGAAGGGCAGGAGGTTGATTTCTGGAATTTGGCAAAAGGGCAGGGGACCGTTCGGGTGAAAGGTGTACCATTCGTGACGACCGGTGAAGTTTTTGGTGAAATAACCGCTTTGCAAGAGCATGTGGTCTTAGGCCAGGATGCTTCCAAAGATAAAGTGGCCCTCAACGAGGCGTGGAATGTCCGGGTATGGAATGCTGATCCTGAAGCTGAAGTGTATTTAGTGGATTTCACCTCAACCATGAGTTGTGCTACAACCAGCCCGTTTACCATCAAAGAATATCGTTATGAAGGGTTTAGCATTCGGGCTAATGAAAGGTGGAATGACCAAACTGCTTCTCTCATCACTTCTGAAGGTTATGATAAATCCGATGGAAACGGAACCCGGGCACGGTGGGCTGATATCAGTGGGCCAACACAGGCCGGAACTTCCGGGGCCGTGTTTATGACGCATCCTGCTAACTATAATTACCCTGAAAAATTGAGGATATGGCCGGTTGGTGCAAACGAAGGCAAGGAAAATGTATATTTTAACTTTAACCCAACCCAGGACCGGGACTGGAAGCTGGAACCGGGTAACAATTACACTTTAAATTACCGGATAATGGTGTACGATGGCAAAATTGACAAAGCTACTGCCGAACGGTATTGGTACGATTTTGCCCATCCGCCCAAAGTAGAAGTAGTTGTTTATCCTTCCCTGGAAGGAATAAAAGCACTTGTGTATACGAAAAATGGAGAAGGGTTTGTCCATAAAAATATTCCGGCCAGCATTGAGGCTATTAAAAAATTAGGCAAAGAAAACGGGTTTGAAGTAGTTGCCTCTGAAGACCCCGCTTTATTTACTGAGGAAAATTTGAAGCAATACGATGTGCTGATCTTCTCCAACACCAACAACGATGTATTTGATACCAAGGCCCAGGAAGCTGCGTTTCAGCGTTATATGCAAAATGGTGGCCGATTTGTAGGCATTCACTCGGCCAGCGGTTCTGAACGGGACTGGGACTGGTTTGCGCAAATGCTGGGCGGAAGGTTTTTCAGGCATCCACCCCGGCAGGATTTTGATGTACATGTACTAGACCATAATAATCCTTCAACCTCGTTTTTACCAGAAGTGTGGAATATTAAAGATGATGAGTGCTATTATCTCAAACACATGAACCCCGATATGCACGTTTTGATGGCAGCTGATTTGCAAACAGTAGAAGATGAAAAAATGGCAGAGTATCCCGGTGATACTTTCGGCAATTTACTGCCCATTGCCTGGTGTCATGAGTTTGATGGTGGGCGGCAATGGTATACCGCTTTAGGGCATAAGTCAGAACATTATTCAGACCCAATGCTCATGCAACATATTTTAGGAGGGATCAGATGGGTGGTAAGTGATGAGCATCCCTGATTACAGCATTTGACAAATTAATATTTACTGAAACATAAAGCATTAAGATGGAAAAGAAAAACCACATCAGCAGAAGAAATTATCTGAAAAAATCATTGATAGGTACGGCAGGGGCTTTTGTTGTTCCAACAATTGTCCCTTCTTCAGTGTTTGGCAAAAATGCACCTTCCAACAAAATCAATATCGGACAAATTGGCTTTGGCCGCATTGCCCAGGGGCACGATTTGCCTGAAACCATGAAATACGATGTAGCAAGGGTCATTGCCGTAAGTGATGTTGACAGCAAGAGAGCACTGGACGGCAAGAAATTCATTGAAAAGTATTATACTGATAAAAAAGGGAAGCCCAACTATGTGGATGTACGCACCTATGGGGATTATCGGGAAATGCTTGCTAACAAAGATATTGATGCTGTTATCATCAGTACCCCTGACCACTGGCATGCCCAGCCAGCCATTGAAGCGGCTATTGCCGGAAAAGACATTTATTTGCAAAAACCCACTTCCCTTACCATTGAAGAAGGCAGGGCCATGAGCAACATCATTCACCGCACGGGGCGGGTATTTCAATTGGGAAGCCAGCAGCGTTCCATGAACCCCTGGCCCCAGTTTAAAAAAGCCTGTGAATTGGTGAGAAATGGCAGGATTGGAGAAATTCATACCATCAAAGTGGGGCTTCCGGGTGACCCTGGAGGGGAAGAAGAACCCGTGATGCCCATTCCTGATAACCTGAATTATGATATGTGGCTGGGCTCAACCCCTTATGTGTACTATACTGAGAAACGGGTACATCCTCAGCACGATTATTCCCGTCCGGGCTGGTTGCGATGCGAGCAGTTTGGAGCCGGCATGATCACCGGTTGGGGTGTACACCACATCGACATTGCACATTGGGGGATGGGTACTGAATACACCGGGCCTGTTGAGGTGGAAGCTTCTGCACAATTTCCTAAATCTGGTCTATGGAATGTGCATGGCGATTTTAACGTAACTGCAAAATATGCCAACGGCGTAACCATGCTGGTAAGCGGGGATTATCCTAACGGGGTACGCTTTGAAGGCTCAGATGGATGGATATTTGTTTCCAGGGGAAATGCCAGCGTAACAGCAAGTGATCCTAATTTTGATCCTGAGAATATTCCTTTTGATGCGAATGACAAAAAAATACTGACCTCAGAAATCGGGGAAAACGAAATCCATCTTTATGAAAGCCCGGAGCAACATGGCAACTGGTTGGATTGCATTCAGAGCAGAGAACAAACCATTTCCCCGGCAGAGGTAGCCCATCGTTCCTGCAGTGCCTGCCTGATTTCACACATTGCCATGAAAGTGCCCCGTAAACTTTATTGGGATCCTGTGAATGAACGCTTTAAGAACGACGATGAAGCCAATGCGATGTTAACCAGGGCTCAGCGGTATCCCTGGGGCTACAAACATATTGACGCGTTAAAATCAACTTACTTTAAATAATTTCTTTACATTTACGGTTGCCTGTATTAGGTTTGTGTGTTTAAACCTAATCAGGCTTTTTTTGTAAACCCCAAAGAAATGAACCTAAAACTACTAATTTTCTTTTCTTCTTTGTTGTTTGTGGGATGTACTGCTTCTCAGGATACTGAAGAACAAACTGGAACAAGCACGACAAATTTTACCGGAGCTCCAGGCGAAGTTAAGTTGATGACCGTAGATCCCGGGCATTTTCATGCTGCGCTTGTGCAGAAATTTATGTACGATCAGGTAGATTCCGTAGTACATGTGTATGCACCGGAAGGGGAGGATTTACAAATGCACTTAAATCGTATAGAAAGCTTCAATAATCGGGAAGAAAACCCTACGAGTTGGGTTGAAGAAGTATACACCGGACCGGATTTCTTTGAGAAGATGCTAACAAAAAAGCCAGGTAATGTGGTAATGCTTTCGGGTAACAATGCCAAAAAAACGCAGTATATCAGGGCTTCAATAAGCGCAGGGCTGAACGTTTTGGCTGATAAACCCATGGTCATCAAACCAGATGAATATCCCATTTTATTATCAGCTTTTGAATTAGCCAAAGAAAATGATGTTTTGTTGTACGACATTATGACAGAACGTTATGAAATTACCACTATGCTACAAAAGGCATTGTCTCAAAAGCCTGAAGTATTTGGGGAATTGGTAAAAGGCACCCCGGAAGAGCCTGCCATTTCTAAAGAAAGTGTGCACCATTTTTTCAAGTATGTTGCTGGTAGTCCCCTGATTCGTCCAGCCTGGTTTTTTGACGTAGACCAACAGGGAGAAGGTATTGTGGATGTATCTACCCATCTGGTAGACCTGATTTTGTGGGAGTGTTTCCCCGAAGAAGGCATTGACACTACTGAAGTAGACGTGGTAAAAACCCGGAGATGGGATACCCGGCTTACCCCAAGCCAGTTTGAAAAAGTAACCGGTTTAACAGAATATCCTGATTATTTGCAGAAAGATATTGTAGAAGATTCCGTTTTGAGTACTTACTCTAATGGAGAATTTGTATTTACAGCCAGGGGGGTACATGGTAAAGTTTCGGTAATCTGGAATTACCAGGCTCCGGAAGGGGCAAAAGACACCCATTTTTCCATGATGCGGGGCACGATGGCTAATCTGGTCATCCGGCAGGATGAACCACAAAATTACCAGCCAATCTTGTATGTGGAACCAACAGCTGAGGCTGATATGGAAAATTTTGAGTCATATTTACAAACGGCGCTCGACCAGTTAAATGAGCAATTTCCCGGGCTTTCCATGAAATCTTCTGAAAATGGTTGGGAAATCTCAATTCCTGACAAATACAAGCTAGGGCATGAGGCTCATTTTGCACAGGTTACTGAAAAATACTTGCAGTACCTTGTGGATGGTAACATTCCAGATTGGGAATTATCTAACATGATTACAAAATATTATTTAACTATGCAGGCATATCAGAAGAGCAGGGAAGAGAATATGTAAGTGCCTTTCGGAAGGATTTGCTTGTTTTGTTGAACCAATTATTATCCAGTACGATATATGAAAGTGCGATTTCAGTTTATTAACAATGCAAAGCTCATGCCCTGGGCTTTATTTCTCATATTGTTTGGGGCTTGTAATAGCAGCGAGGATGTTAAGGTGCTGCGTTTGGCCCATGGGTTATCCCCCGATCACTCCGTGCATATAGCCATGGAATATATGGCCGAGCAATTGGCCAAGAAGTCTAACGGTACCATGCAAATAAAAATTTATCCAAGTGGGCAATTGGGGGCTGAACGTGAATGTTTGGAGTTGTTGCAGTTTGGGAGTTTGGCCATGACCAAAGTTTCTGCATCCGTGATGGAAGGTTTTGTAGAAAAGTACAAAGTATTCGGATTGCCCTATATTTTCGAGAGCAAGGAACATGCTTTTGAAGTTTTAGACGGGCCTATCGGAAAAGAAATTCTGCTATCAGGTGAAGATATGTGGCTCCGTGGGCTGGGCTTTTACGATGCCGGGTCTCGAAGCTTTTACACAAAAGAAAGGCCCATAGAAGAACCCTCAGATTTGTCCGGTTTAAAAGTCAGGGTAATGAAAAGCAATACAGCCATGAATATGGTAAATGCCATGGGAGGATCGCCCACACCTATTTCCTGGGGAGAATTATATACTGCCCTTCAATCGGGCGTGGTAGATGGGGCTGAAAATAACCCGCCAAGCTTTTATCTTTCCAGGCACTACGAAGTTTGCAAGTATTATTCTATTGATGAGCATACCCAGGTGCCGGACGTTTTTCTAATCAGCAAAATTATCTGGGATAATCTTACCTCTCAGCAACAACAATGGGTACAGGAAGCCGCTGATGAATCAGTGGCACACCAGCGGGTATTGTGGGAAGAATCGGAGCAGGAGGCCATGGAGGAAGTGAAAAAGGCCGGAGTGGAAATTAACTATCCTGATAAAGAGCCTTTCATGGAAGCAGTAGAGAGCATTTTTGAAAGCTATAAAGATAATGAAGTCTTATATCCCCTCATCCAAAAAATCAGAGCCGTAGAGTGAACCAACAACCTTTCCGAAAAAATGTCGACAAGCTGGTAAGAATCTTACTGGTATTTTTAATGTCTGTTATTGTTATTGATGTCCTGATTCAGGTTATCAGCCGCTATCTTTTCCAATCCCCCTTGGGATTTACGGATGAATTGGCAGGTTATTTATTAATCTGGGTCGGATTGCTGGGTGCCGCTTATGCCACCGGTGAAAAGCAACATTTGGCCATAGATCTTATTTCAGGCAAATTTTCCCCAAATAACAAAAAAAAACTTGACCTGTTCATCACCATTTGTGTATGTGCTTTTGCTTTCAGTGTATTAGTTGTTGGTGGAATTTGGCTGGTTTATACTAGTTTTTTGTTTGGACAGATCTCCGCAGCCATGGAAGTGCCTCTTGGCATAGTATACCTGGTTGTTCCCCTCTCCGGATTTTTGATCGTCTACTACAGCATTGACAACCTATTATTAGATTTCAAAAACACCGAACAAACTGTACAATAACATAATCCATGGAATCATTTCAAATTTTAGTATTGGTACTCACTTTTGTTTTTTTTATTGGAGTGGGAGTGCCAATTGCTTATAGTATCGGGCTGGCTGGTATCATTACCATGCTTATGTCCATAGAT
This sequence comes from Cyclobacteriaceae bacterium, assembly GCA_965230065.1. Lineage (GTDB taxonomy): Bacteria > Bacteroidota > Bacteroidia > Cytophagales > Cyclobacteriaceae. The sequence goes on from OZ245942.1 coordinate 5,451,559, forward strand.
TTTCTGCCTGCTGCCACCACATTTGCCCAGCGCATGGCTACCGGGTTGGATAGTTTTACTTTATTAGCTATTCCTCTCTTCATATTCGCCGGTCAGTTGATGAACAACGGTGGTATAGCCACCCGATTGATAGATTTCGCCAAAGTGCTGGTTGGCCGGCTACCCGGTGGTTTAGCAGTGGTCAACATTTTTGCCAATATGCTGTTTGGTGCTATTTCAGGGTCTGCTGGTGCTTCAGCATCTGCTATTGGAAGTATCATGCACCCAAAAATGAAAGAGGAAGGGTATGACGAAAGGTTTTCTGCCGCTGTCAATATTACTTCAGCAACTACAGGGCTTGTAATTCCACCCAGTAATATTTTAATTATTTATTCACTGGCCAGTGGGGGAGTCTCCATTGCTGCTTTGTTCCTGGCAGGATATATACCTGGTATATTAACAGGTTTTGCCCTGATTGGTTTTGCAGCAGCCTATGCTTACAGGCATAATTATCCGGTCGGAGCGAAAACACCTATCAAAGAAGGATTTGTAAAGTTCATGTCAGCGTTACCGAGCTTATTGTTATTGGTAATTGTGCTGGGAGGAATTGTTGCCGGTATTTTTACCGCTACCGAAGCATCGGGTGTAGCGGTATTGTATTGCCTGGTTTTGGCTTTTATTTATCGGGAAATACAATGGAAAGACATGCCGGGGATCATCATTCAAACGACCCTGACAACCTGTATTGTATTATTATTGGTGGCTACTTCCATTGGTTTGTCATGGGTGATGGCCTATCAGGAAATCCCTCAGTCGGTGAGTGCGGCTTTGCTACAACTCAGCGATAACCCGTTTGTAATCCTGCTCATCATCAACCTGATACTATTATTTGTGGGGGTTTTCATGGATATGACGCCAGCAGTTTTGATTTTCACACCTATTTTTCTTCCGATTGTTACTGAGCAATTGGGTATTGATCCTATCCATTTTGGTATCATTTTAATCATGAATCTTTGTGTAGGGTTGTGTACACCTCCTGTAGGAACAATTCTATTTATTGGATGTAGCGTAGCAAATATCAAAATTCAATCTGTGATCAGGCCCTTGATACCCTTTTTTCTGGCAATGATTGTAGTTTTATTATTGGTGACTTATATCCCTGAAATCAGTTTATGGTTTCCTTCTTTATTTGGGTTTTAATACATTGAGGTTATTATTAATCTGCTTTTTAGATACCGTAGGTTAAGAATTTTTCACGAAAAGCTCGTAAAACAAATAACCCAAAGTGAGTGTGAAAAATTCTTATGCATCAAAAACCATTCACACCATAGCCTGCGTGTTTTTCTTGTTGAAAGGTAAATTCTTCCTTTTCCCAAATAGAGTTTCGTTCTGTCTTTCATAGCGTTTCAAGGATGATATAAAGCTATTTCAGGGCGAACTTATATGTTTTGTAACTAATATTATGTTAATAAAAAATTCAAGCCGACAAAATGAATCAATTAACCAAAAGAATCAGAAAGCAAAGCCTTAACTAAATCCAATACATTATTCTGAGCACTATCAAATTTGCGCATTAGCTCATAATACTCTTTATCTAACAAAACTCCTTCTGTTATTTGAAAAAAACCTCTGATAAATAATATGTATAAGGCAATTCTCCGGGAATGGTCTTTATTTTCATCAAAAAATTTGCGTACTAACGTATTGACTCTATACATGCTCTTCTTCTCATTTAGCAAATATTTATTAAAGGCCCAGTGAAAGTTATCGCAATGTATTGCAAAATTAAAACCTGTAAGAAATTGCTGCTGGGGCAAAACATCTTTATATTGATTAAAGAACTGCTCAGCAGCTTGCGGATGTTTTAATAGTTCAGAGTAAGTTATCATATACGTCCTGATTGGCTAATGAAAACAAATATATGAAAAGTTATAAACAATATCAAAATAGTTAAATTAATATCTAGCTTATTGAAATGATTAAGGTAATTATTATTGAAGATGAGGCGCATAGCAGAAATGCATTGAAAAATATGTTGTCATCATATTGTCCAAGTGTTGGTATCGTTAGTATGGCGTCTGATATTAAAGAGGGAGTTAGTGCTATTCATCTGCACAAACCTGATCTTCTATTTTTAGATATTGAATTGCAAACAGGTACTGGCTTTGACCTTCTTGAAAATGTTAGAAATTTAAGTTTTGAAGTCATTTTTACAACAGCATATGAACATTATGCTTTAAAAGCTATTAAGTTCAGTGCAATAGATTACCTGCTGAAACCTGTTGATATAGAAGAGTTGATTGAAGCAGTAGAAAAAGTAAAGAAGAAAAGGAATAAAGACATTCGCAATAGAAAATTGGAAGTATTACTTGAGAATATACAAATTAAGGGAAAAGCCCGACAAACGATCACCTTATCAACGATGGAAGGGCTGGAATTTGTATGCATTAATGATATTATCCGCTGTGAAGCCATGGGATCATATACGCAGTTCATCCTAAACATGGGAAAAAAAGTATTGGTATCTAAACATTTAAAAGAATATGAAAACTTGCTTAATGACCATGGTTTTTTTCGTATTCACCAATCGCATCTGATTAACCTCTCTGAAGTAATAAAATTCACAAAATCAGACGGGCAGGTTGAACTGAAAAATGGAGAACATGTCAAAGTGTCTCACAATCGTAAAGAAAGCTTTCTTAAAAAAATGAAAGAATACCAGTAGTAATTCAGTATTCATCTAATTCTTTTAAAACATTTGATATTGCAGAGTAGAGTAGGGGAGCAGTTTCCGGGCCAACTGAATTTACTTCACCGTAAGGAGACCCCTTAGCATCATACAAAAAAGGTGGTTCATCATCCCATTCACTTTTGGGAATTATGTAACCTATTTGATCATTGGAAAGGCCAAAAATGAATTTAAATTCACCAGGCATTTTTTCTCTTACCGGAGGCACTTCAACTGGATCGATATCGAAATCCCTACCATAGGGAGCTTCAATGCCTCCGTTGATAATCTCAGGATAAATCTCACCGGGTACACTTACAAAGCTTGCGGGGCCTAGTGTCCAGGCGGCTACTTCTGTTCGAATTTTTAACCAACCGGTGAAGCCACGGTCAATGATACCTAAAAAAGCAGCTAATCTGAACAGGTTGTTTTCCAGCGGAATAATAATTGATTGTGCAGACAAATTGATACTTGCTCTTTCTACGGTTGTTACCTGGCTACTGTCAGCTAAAGCATGCAACGACTTAAGAGCAAGGTAGTCGCCTTGTGATTTGATTTTATCATAAGAAGGTATGGTGTAAACTGTATCCTCATGTAAAGAAGAAATACCCATGCTGGGATGAGTAGTCATTAACCCCCCGATGGCTCCATTAATGTAAATGGCAGTGCCTCCCAAACCTTTAGCAATCAGGCTGTCATCTGCATAGACACCTTTTTCTACACCTTCTCTAAAATAATGAGGGAAGTCGGAACTAATAAGTAAGTTTTTACTCCACAAGGTTTCAGGATGGTTGCCCCATGTAATCAATGTTCCTATAGTTTGTTGAGATTCCACGCTAATGGCTTGTATTAACCTGATTTTTGGGTCGAGTACCTGGGGTGGGCGGGTATCCTGTACCTGTTCTGTAGCATCAGTTTTTGCTAACTTTAGCTGAACTTGCTCCTGATTTGCAAAGGCTTCAATTACGGAAGCTACTGTTTGTGATTTCACATATGATAAATATTCAGGATCAACACCACTTTTGAATGGACTTTCACCCCAGATTCCCTGCAAATCAGGCGCTTCGTGTACATGTGTGCTGTTAATAATAACGTAGTCTATCTGAATTTGCTGGGCAACTTCTTTTCTTATATCAATGATATCATCCTGCATAAAACCTATGGCATCTAAAGAAACAACAGCCAGGGTGGTTTTACCATCGCTGATTACCATCGTCCGGGCCCAAAGGTCGTCATGCACTCCCTGGGCTGGACGTGCCTGATGAAACCCTGCTATCCAAACAGCATCAAATACACCGTTTTGATTAATATCATTGTAAGAATCGCCTTCATCAGGTTCGTACTTTGCATCTTTGTCAATATCATTCCATGTGTCAGTTACCACTGGTGTGATGGGGAAGGCAGAAAACCCAGCTTGCAAAAAGCCTGGTTCATTATTCTTGATATTGAGATTAACCTGATAATCAGGATGACGGTCCTGGGTATTTAACAATGCCCATACCACACTACCGACAATAAAAATGAGCAGTGCGATAAATAATATCCAGAGGAATTTTTTCAACTAAATATGCTCTTTTTTCCCTTTAACCAAATCGTATAAAAGTTCTCGAGCCCGGTGGAGTTGTGCTTTTACAGTACCCAGGGGAGCGTCTAATTCTTGGGCGATTTCTTCATAAGAAAATTCCTGAAAATAACGGAGTTTTACCAGCCGCTGGTACTTGGCCGGTAGTTTGGTTACAAACATGCGCACCAACTCTATCTTCTGATCTTTGATGGCTTCTTCCTGCGGGTCCAGGTTATTATCTTCAACATCAATGTTTACAGCTTCCCCGTCATCATCCTTGAAAGAAGTATTCAGGCTGAGGGTTTCCAGCTTTTTCTTTCTGATAAAATCAATGGCATTGTTGGTGGCTATGCGAAATAACCATGTACTGAAGGTGAAGTCTTTTTTAAACCGATGCAGACTTTTAAAAGCTTTGGCAAAGGCTTCAATGGTGAGGTCTTCAGCATCGTCAACATTACGCACCATCTTTAAGATCATATGATATACAGGTTTTTTGTACCGCTGCATAAGTTCAGCATACGCCTGCTCATTGTTCTTTTTTGTGGCTTCATCTATCAGTCTGAAATCCTCTAATGCCTTTTTAGAAAATTGTTTTTTTACTTCCATTGTCTCTTCTTAAAAAAGAAAGCCTTTACACCTGTAATTGCATAGTAGATAACGAATAAAAAATCTAAAATGACTAGTAATCTTAAATTAATTTGATCGTTCAGCTTACGGCTAACATACTTATATACAATTATAAGACATATTGTCCTAATCAAAAAACAACCTGTAATGATGAAAAGGTTTCTATAATTATAAAATAATAGTAAACAAAAACAAATCCAGAATAAAAGATGTGACAATACGACAGTGCCCAGCCACAATCTATCTGAGAGTTTATAAAATTTTCCTGCTTCAAGATGCCGGTGTTTTTGTTTCAAAAAGTCAGTGATTGAAGTTTGTGGGATTGATTTTACCTGACCATGCATATTAATAACAACCTGAGTATTCGTTCTGTTTGCGTATTTATTAATAAACAGATCATCATCCCCGCTTAATATACTGTCGTGTTTGGCATGAGGTTTATTTTGAATGAATAGGGATTTTTTGTAAGCCAGGTTACGCCCTACGCCCATATAGGGAAAGCCTAAACGAGCTGCAGACAGGTATAAAATAGCGGTATATAACGTTTCATAGCCAATAAATGCATTTAACAGGCCGGGGTGCACAAAATAGGGGGCATAGCCCAGTACAATCTTAATTTTAGGTTCATTGAAAGGGCGGCACATAGTCTGAATCCAGCGATTGCTTACAGGCCTGCAATCAGCGTCTGTGAGTAAAATAATGGAATGTTGTGCCATTAAAACACCTTTGCGTAAAGCATTCTTTTTACCAGGAATACCATTAATAAGCTGTAAAACTTTGAGCCTGGATTGCTTTTTTATTTCAGACTTAAGAAAGTCTTCGGGATGATCTGTTGAATTGTCATTTACCACAATAATTTCATATTCTGGATAATCCTGTTGGTACAGCAAGGGTAATAGTGCTTTGAGATTGGCCACTTCGTTACGGGCACAAATTATGATGGAAACAGGTAAAAATTTTTTTTTCTGGTTGATATGCGAACTGCACTCTGCACTTTTGTGGAACGCATACCAGGCAAGCAAAAGAAAAATCAACTGTAGCGTGCAGCTTATATAAAATAAATATAACCAAATCATATTCTGACAGGCAATTTACCCAAACATCGATATTTCTCGTAATGTATAAGCCCTCAATTTAAAACATATTATTGTTCAATAATATATGTTATGTTAAGTAAATAATAATAAAAAAAAGGGAGACTTGATTCACCCCCCTTTTTCTCTATTTACATTTGCTCTAACTTTGATTCTATTTCTTCAGCTTTTTCTGACATACCCAACCTTGCGTAAACTGTTTGCAGGGTGGTGAGTACTTTTACATCATCGGGTTGCAGCTCTTTTGCTTTCTCCAGGTAAGGTAAGGCTTCTTCAAAATGTTCTTTTGCTTTAGCCTCAACTTCTTTTCCTTTTTCCTGATATTCTTTCAAGTCCATATCATTGGCTTGTTGTAATATCTCAGCGGCCTGGTTATAGTAATATGCAGCTATATTAAAAGTTGCATCAAAATAATCAGGATCAATTTCTAAAGCTTTTTTGTAACTGCTTACTGCATCCTCATTCTTACCCATTTGCTCATAAAGATAGCCTTGATTATAATACAATTGTGGATCATTAGGATCTGATTGAATTGCTTCTGCAAGGCTTTGTTCGGCTTCTGCTGAGCGTTCTTCATTGATCAAAATAACAATTTGACGTTTTATCCAGTCATTGTTTTCAGGATACGATTCCCTTGCAGCCCGTAAATATTCAAGGGCCTTATCAGGGTTTTTCTTTTCAGTAAGGTTTACATTAATGAGGAAATTATAGATATCTTCATTTTGATATCCTAAATCCAGAAGGCTTAAATAAAACTCTTCAGCAGCGTCATAATTACCACTTGATTGAGCAGAAATCCCAGCATATAAGTATGCCGTGGTGTCTTCAGGTTTGGCAGCCATGGCTTTCTCAAAATATTCTATGGCGTCTTCATATTCCTGGTTTTGGTAATATTCTGCCCCTTTATTTAAACTGGTTGCCCAAATTTCACCAACTTTTTGGTCGGCAAAAACGTAATACGTTGAATTTTCTTTAGAAAGTTCTAAAGTTTTTTCGTAAGAAGCAATTGCTTCCTGAAATGGATCACCTTCTACAGAAATGGAGCCTGTAGAATCTTCGGCAATTGCCTTGTATACGTTACCCCTGATGAACCATGTTTTAGGGTCATCTTTGGTTTTATCATCATTCAGAGCTTCATTTATCAAAGTCAAGGCTTCCATGAGTTCACCATCGTCAAGCGCAGATTCTGCCTTTCGAACGTTTTTGGCTTGTGAAAAACAAACCAGGGTTGCAAACATAAATAATAAACCCAGTGTAATTTTTTTCATAGCTAATTCCGGTTAAGTGTATATAGAGTCTAAATTTACAAGATTTATTCCAAAATATTTAATCGTCTTCCTCTAAATTTTCTTCTGCATGTGCTACTGAGGCAATAGCATCATCATTATTCAGGCGGATGAGCTTTACTCCTTGTGTGGCCCTTCCCATTACACGAATGGTGGATACTTCTATACGAATCATGATACCGCTTTTATTGATAATTATCAAATGATCACTATCGCTTACTTCTTTTATGGCTACCAATGCTCCAGTCTTGCTTGTGGTATTAAGCGTTTTCACTCCTTTCCCTCCCCTTCTGGTAATGCGATAATCATCTATGGCTGAACGTTTTCCATAGCCTTTTTCTGATACAACCAAAAGTGTTTTTTCAGGATCATTCACACACACCATCCCAATCACCTGGTCATTATCATCATCCAGGGTTATGCCACGTACACCGGCTGCAACCCGGCCCATAGGACGTACATCCTGTTCATTAAAATGAATAGCACGGCCAGATTTCACTGCTAACAGGATATTACTTTTCCCATCAGTAAGCGAAACATTTAGCAAACGGTCGCCCTCATTAATGGTGATGGCATTGATGCCATTGGCCCGGGGACGTGAGTATGCTTCAAGGGATGTTTTCTTTATCATACCCCGCCTGGTACTCATTACCAGATAAGTATTATTGATATAGTCAGGGTCATCAAGGTTTTGGACGTTAATCACCGCCCTTACAGAATCGTCTGAACTGATATTTATCAAATTTTGGATGGCACGTCCCCGGGCTGCTTTTCCAGCTTCGGGAATTGCCCAAACTTTCAGCCAGAACACTTTTCCTAATTCTGTGAAGATCAATAGGTAATTATGGGTTTGGGCTACAAATAAATGCTCAGTAAAATCATCATCTTTGGCAGAGGCGCCTCGGGCACCTACCCCTCCCCTTCCCTGTGTCCTGTATTCGCTCAGGTTATTTCTTTTTACATACCCGTTATGAGAAATGGTAATCAACATTTCTTCGTTGGGTATCATATCCTCATCGCTGAAGTCTTCGGCACTGTATACTATTTCTGACCTTCTTTCGTCACCGTACTTCTCTTGAATTGCAATCAGCTCATCTTTAATGATTTGCATGCGCAATTCTTTGCTACCCAGTATTTCTTTCAAAGAATCAACTTGTTTACGGACTTCTTCAAATTCTTTGAGGATTTTTTCCCGTTCCAGTCCGGTAAGGCGCTGCAAACGCATATCCAGAATGGCTTTGGCCTGAATTTCTGACAAATCAAAATTGCTCATTAGCCCTGTCCTGGCTTCATCTGCATCTCTTGATTTGCGGATGAGTGATATCACTTCATCCAGGTTGTCCAGTGCGATGAGATACCCTTGGAGGATATGCGCCCTGCGTTCTGCTTCCCTCAGTTCATATTCTGTACGCCGCACCACCACATCGTGCCGGTGGTCTACATAATGAAGAATTATTTCCCTAAGGTTCAGCGTTTCGGGTCGGCCTTTCACGAGGGCAACATTATTTACGCCAAACGATGATTGTAACTGGGTTTGCTTGAATAAATTGTTCAGCACAACATTAGGAACGGCATCTTTACGCAAATCGTAAACAATACGTAAACCGTTCCGGTCAGATTCATCCCGGATATCAGAAATGCCCTCTATTTTCTTTTCATTCACCAAAGCAGCCGTTTTTTCAATCATGCCTGCTTTGTTTACCATAAAAGGGATTTCCGTAACAATGATTTGCTCTTTGCCTGCCTTTGTTTGGTGAAACTCCGTTTTAGCACGCATTACAATACGGCCCCGCCCCGTCTCGAATGCTGCTTTCACGCCCTGGTAACCGTAAATTATTGCTCCGGTTGGAAAGTCAGGCGCACTAATGTGCTCCATCAGTTCTGCCACGGTTATCTCCGGGTTTTCAATAAATTGGATTATCCCATTAATTACTTCGGTAAGGTTATGCGGGGGCATGTTGGTGGCCATACCCACAGCAATACCAGATGCCCCGTTGAGCAAAAGGTTGGGCAATTTGCCGGGTAGTACGACGGGTTCTTCTAATGAATCGTCAAAATTTGGTTGGAAATCAATGGTTTCTTTATTGATATCCATCAACATTTCATCAGAAATGCGTTGCAGGCGGGCTTCTGTATAACGCATGGCCGCCGGGGAGTCACCGTCAATGGAGCCGAAATTACCCTGTCCGTCTACCAGCATGTACCGCATAGACCAGGGCTGGGCCATGCGCACCATGGTATCATAGACAGAAGAATCACCATGGGGGTGGTATTTACCCAGCACTTCCCCGACGATTCTCGCTGATTTTTTATAAGGTTTGTTATGGGCCAGCCCCAAATCCAGCATGCCGTACAATACACGGCGGTGTACTGGTTTCAGTCCGTCTCTAACATCCGGAAGGGCCCGGGATATGATTACCGACATAGAATAGTCGATATAAGCCCCCCTCATTTCATCTTCTATATTAATAGGAATAATTTGCTCTTCTGCTGCCATTTAGGTTAGGTAATTCCAAAAATAAGTCAATTCTGAATTTTGCCGCAAGTTAAGCAAAAATGATAAAATTACAGGTTTTTTTTCTTTTTCTTAAGCAGTTCAGGATAAAGCTCTCCATATTTGGGATCTTGCTTTTTCCAGAAGGGTTGGCCACGAAACTCTCTCTTTTCTCCAGACTTAGGATCGGTAATGAAATGCTTCATTTGGGTCTTATCACTTTTGATGGGCGAACGAGGTAAATCAGGGTAGTTGATACTTATTCCGATTTCCAGAAAAATAGTAGGTGCTTTGTGTTTTATGGCTGTTGCCTGTGCATCATTTCCGGGAAGGGTTACTGTATAGCTTTTAAACTCTACCGAAGGACGGGCAAATACCCTAAAATATTCAGAAAATACATTTTCAACCCGTACTCCTACATTCACAAATGTATTGCTACTCACCGTTTCTTTGTCAAAACCTCCCCCCAAATTCACTTTACCAAACCGCACATCGGCTGCAAAGGCATAATTCATGTATTCATAAATGCTGTACCCTACCAAACCATAATACCGGGTAATGAAAGACTTTGTTTTGGTTTCCGGTTCCGGAAACCTGGAGAAAAATTCTTTAGGAACAGGGTCACTTAGGGAGTGAAAGTCCATGGTAATGCCGCCTCCAAGCCGTAGCCGCCTGAGGTTGTAAAAAATATTTAAGGTGACCGGAATACTATTGCCTGCCCCTCTCATGGCAATGGAACCGTCTTCCGGGTATAGCATATCGTAATCATTTTGAAGAAGCGGATTATTCACTGGGTTGTCTATGGGACGAAAAGGCACTGTTTGTAAACTTCCGTCTATGTCGAGCAAAACCGGTTCAACGCCCGTAAACCAATTACTGTAGCCGGAAACAGGAGCTGTACCACCCAAATCTGCATCTTTATCTATGATGAATGACCCTTCTCCATTACGGATATACGCAAAATCTTCCAGCGAATGCCGGTATAAAGTCCTGCCATATCCCATGCTCAGGTTTACTGAAAACTTATTCAGGATATAGCGGATCGGATAATCCTCAAACCGCTTACTTTCTAGGTCAATCTGTGCACCGGCCTGAGAAAATATGCCGAAACAAAGAATCGCTGTCAGTATATGTAATTTAATGGCCAAGTATTTATTGCTGTTGTAGTGTTACTTCAAAAAGCAGAACCTCGAAAGGCGGAACATCTTGTGCATAATTGGGAATGACTAGCCCCTCTACAAGCACACTTGAAATTTGCTTGGGCAGTACCCGCACACTTGCATGATAACCCAGTGCAGATGGCATGATTATTAATGCTCTTTCGCCAAATTCCATATTCCGGATGCCCTCTTCTAAACCGTCAATCAAAGTATTGTCTCCCAAGGATATGATTTCGCTCCCTTCGGCAAATATAGTATTGTCGGTAAACTTTGCAGTATAATTTATGGTTACTTCTGCGCCATTGCCAGGACTTTCTCCACTGCCCTGTTGCAGGGTCTTTATTCTTAATCCGGAAGAAAGTTCCCGCACATTGTTCAGGTTTTCCTGTGAAATATAGGTGGCAATGTTTTGGTTTTCTATTTCGTTTTGCTGATTTATTGTCAGTATTTCTGCCACTTCAACTTCGGCAATTACTGGTTCATCAGTGTCAATTTCTGCAAAATTGACAGCTTGGTAAGCAAGTTCCGGAGTGATGTAAAACCGGTAAATTTCACCTTCATTCATTTGGGAAAGTCCGGCATCAATTCCCACAGGAAATACCGCATCTTTGCCATGTTGGAGTTTAAGAGGAATTCCATCACTCTCTCTAAATTCATCTATTATTGTTCCCGACAAAGTGGTTATTTTGTAATAAATAGACACAATGCTACCATCTTCTATGGAAAGACCACTCTCGTTTGTTTGCACAGTTTCAAAATAATAACCTTCTGGTGCTTTTGTAGCAGAAATTCCATTTTCCTGCAAAAACCTTTCAAGATCATCGGTACTCCCCCCATCAATGTCAAGTGGCTCATCCTGACATGCTGAAAGAACAATATAACTAATGAATGCTAAATACCTGATAATGTGATGTTTATTATGCATCATATACAAAAAATAATACCTTGGTGTTACGCTTCTCTAACGGTATTTTTCCGGAAATAATATCAAAGTAAGCAGGTTCTTTTATTAAAAGTGGATAAATTTAGGCTTATTTTCCATACCCGTAAGGTATCTTCATTATTTTTATTGAAATATATATTTTTCAAACAAACTACTTTTTTGTATGAATATTCGCAAGGTCAGTGTAATCGGTGCAGGCACGATGGGCAATGGTATTTGCCATGTTTTTGCACAACGAGGATTTCAGGTTTCCCTGGTTGACCTTTCCCAAGACGTTTTGGATAAGGCTTTAGCGACAATTTCTAAAAATTTAGACCGGCAGATAAAAAAAGGAAGCATTGATGAATCTGTAAAATCCGATGCCCTGGCTAACATAACCTGCCATCGTGAAGTTGAAAATGGTGCGCAGGATGCTGATTTGGTAGTAGAGGCTGTTGTAGAAAAGCTGGAAGTAAAGCGCCACATATTTGAGAAGCTGGACAAAATATGTACTGAAAACACAATTCTCGCTTCTAACACCTCTTCCATTTCTATAACCAAAATAGCTGCTGCTACCCAGCACCCTCACCGCGTAATTGGAATGCATTTTATGAATCCGGTACCTGTAATGCAGTTGGTAGAAATAATCAGGGGCTATGCCACTGATGATGATGTAGTAGCGCAAGTCACTGCACTTTCTGAAACACTTGAGAAAGTGCCTGTGGTGGTGAATGATTATCCCGGTTTTATTTCCAATCGTGTACTTATGCCTTTAATTAACGAAGCCATCATTGCCCTGTATGAAGGAGTAGCTGGCGTAAAAGAAATAGACACCATCATGAAGCTGGGCATGGGGCACCCTATGGGGCCTTTACAACTGGCAGATTTTATTGGTTTGGATGTATGTGCTTCTATACTTAAAGTAATGCAAGAAGGATTAGGAAACCCAAAATACGCCCCTTGTCCTTTGTTGTTAAATATGATGGAAGCGGGGCACTTGGGAGTAAAATCCGGGGAAGGGTTTTACCAATGGCGGCATGGCACCAAAGAGTTGATTGTAGCTGATAGGTTTTCCTAGTCTGTGCTACCTGCAGTATTTTTGTAATGCTGCAGCCGCATCGGGTTCTCCAAGCTTTTCAGCCATCTCCAGGTCGTTACAACCATTTTTTCTTTGCTTAAGGTATACTTTCAATGCGCCTCTGTACAAGTAGGCTTCAGCGTAATTTTTATTTGTGCTGATAGCTGCATTGTAGGCTTCCATGGCTTCAGCAGTTTTTCCCTGGTTATGCAATGACCTGCCCAATAAAAAATAACCCAGCGCATTATTTTCATCATTTTTAACGGCTTTTTCAAACTGAAAAGCCGCATCGGCATAACTATTATTCCTGTAGTGGTATTTACCCACGCTTAACAAAGCCCTTACATTTTTAGGGTCTTGCTTAAGCACAGTCTGAAAATTTTTCAGGGCTTCATCAAAGTTACCCAGTTCCTCTAATGCCCTGCCTTTGTTGTAAATAGAATTTACATCGGTCGGTTGGTATTTAAGGTATTCGTCATATGCCTGAATGGCCTTTTCATACTCACCGGCTTTAAAAAACTGATCTCCTTGCTTTCCTGACTCACTTTGACAGGAAAATAAGGACAATGAAAAAAATATAATTTGGATTGAAAGAAAATATCTCATGATCCGCTAGTAAATTTTACAAGAAGTATTTGTTTTCATACGCATGAAAGTGTGCGAAGTTATAGAAAACAAAGCTCGATAGCGTTGATATGTGCGTTTTTTATAAAAATTAACGGAATGGGAAAGTTATACTGCTACCTGATTTTCCCGAAGGGCATCGTTTAAGGAAGTTTTCAGGTCTGTACTGGCTTTTCGTTTACCAATTATCAAGGCACAGGGCACCTGGTATTCACCCGCAGGAAATTTTTTGGTATATGCACCCGGAATTACGACAGAACGCTCAGGAACATAGCCGGTGTAAGTTTTCGTTTCTTCCCCGGTCACGTCCAGTATTTTAGAGCTTGCCGTTAGCGTTACATTGGCGCCCAGCACAGCTTCCTTACCTATACGGACTCCTTCTACCACAATACATCTTGAACCGATAAACGCACCATCTTCTACAATCACCGGAGCGGCCTGTACGGGTTCCAGTACACCGCCGATACCAACGCCCCCACTCAAATGTACATTTTTGCCTATTTGGGCACAACTACCTACGGTGGCCCAGGTGTCTACCATTGTCCCCGAATCCACATAAGCACCTATATTTACATAAGAAGGCATCATAACCACTCCCTTATTGAGAAATGAACCGTATCGGGCAATGGCGTGAGGCACTACACGTACACCCAACTGCTCATAGCCGGATTTCAGCTTAATTTTATCATGAAATTCAAAAGGGCCTACCTCAATGGTTTTCATTTTTTGCAGGGGAAAATATAATATTACGGCTTTTTTTATCCATTCATTTACGACCCACTCCCCATCCTGTGGTTCAGCTACACGACGCGTGCCACTGTCAAGTTCATCTACCACCGTTTTTATAGCAATTTCTACTTCTTTTTCCTTTAACAGTTCTCGATTATCCCAGGCTTTCTCAATAATTTCTTTAAATTCCATAATTTGCAGTGTATGATTCTCTACAGATTGATTAATAACAATTAATGAATAAAAAACGACTGGTCATTGCTTCTGTACTCAAACCAGTAGATGATACGCGAATGTACGAGAAGTTTTCGCTTTCAATGGCGAAAACAAATAAATATGAAATTAATATCATAGGTTTTTCTGCTAAAAAATGCCCTGTGCATCCAGATATTAAATTTTATCCACTCTTTTCATTTCAAAGGGTGTCTGTAAAAAGGTTTTTTGCACCTTTTCGTTTTTTTGGAGCATTGCTAAAAGTCAAGCCTGAATTGGTAATAATTACTACTTATGAACTGCTTTTACCCGCACTCTTTTATCGGTGGGCAAATAAAAGTAAAATCATTTATGATATTCAGGAAAACTATGCGAAGAATGTAATCAACAATTTCGGGCTACCAGCGGTGATTAAGTTTATTTGGGCGAAACTTATCAGCTTTATTGAAAGAATGACAAGCCGGTGGGTTGCCCATTTTCTTTTGGCAGAACAAGGTTATATAAAGGAGTTAAGTTTTATCGGTGAAAGATTTACGATAATAGAAAACAAAGCCTTATTAGCAGATAAACAACGAAAACCTTTTAAGAACAATACCGGGCTTAGGTTTATATATTCTGGTACCGTTACCAAAAATTATGGTATTTACCAGGCTATTCATTTATATCTTGATATACGAAAATATTTTGTAAACAGCTCATTACACATCATCGGGCACTTTCCGTATAAAGAGGATTACTTACTGATTCAAAATATGGCTGAAAAGTATGCCGATATTATATTGGAAGGAAGCCTTGCTCCTATAGCGCATACAAAAATTATGAAAGCCATTGGCAAAGCGGATGTTGGAATTGTCAGTCATCAGCCTGTTCCCAGTATTGCAAACTGTTTTCCCACCCGGATTTATGAGTATATGGCCCATCAGCTTCCAATAATTTTACAAGACCATCCATTATGGACTTCCTATTGCAAAAGATGGGGCAGTGCGATTGCGGTTGATTACAATAATTATGATGCTGAAAATATTGTGAGCCAACTGCGCAGTAAAGATTTCTACAAGCATGGTGTACCTGCAGATGTTTTTTGGGAAAATCAGGAAGAAACCAAATTCTTACAACTCATTCAAAAAATCACTAAGGTTAATTAGTTGACTATCAGAGTTGACTTTACAAGTCCCACTCATTGATAACGGAAATAGCCTGATGGGCTGTCATATCGAATTGACAGGGAACCACTGAAATGTAATTATTTGCAATGGCCCATTCATCGTTGTCTTCTCCTTTATCAAAATTTACGAAGTTACCGGCCAGCCAGAAGTACCGCCTGCCGTTTGGGTCGTAGCGCTGGTCAAATTCTTCCTGCCATTTGGCATGAGCCTGTCGGCAAATTTTCACCCCTTTTAATGCTTCATTTTGCCGGGGCGGAATATTTACGTTTAACGTAACCCCATACGGTAACCCTTTCTTTAGTACGTTTCCAGCTATTTTCCTAATGTATGAATCAGCATGTGAAAAGTCAGCATCAGCATCATAATCGCAAAGAGAAAAGCCCACAGAGGGGAACCCTTCCATCGCTGCCTCTACGGCAGCCGACATGGTACCCGAATACAAAATACTGATAGAAGTATTGCTTCCGTGGTTAATGCCACTCACCACCAGGTCGGGTTTTCGCTCTTTCAATACATGGAATTTTGCCAGTTTGATGCAGTCAGCTGGCGTACCTGAGCATTCATAAGCCAGCACATCCTCACCGAAAATATCAGTTTGGTTAAGCCTGAGGGTATTACCTACCGTAATGGCATGTCCCATGCCTGATTGTGGACTGTCGGGTGCTACCACCACCACTTCGCCCAATTTTTTCATTATATTGATCAGTACTTTGATGCCTTTTGAAGTAATGCCATCATCATTTGATACCAGTATCAATGGCTTTGTCATGAATTGTTATATTTTAAAAGAAAAATCACGAATTGAGGAGAGAGTTATAATAAGCCGTAATCCTTACCAGATCGCGTTGGCGGTCGTAGCGTAGGCTGTTTTTCTTAATGTATTGCTC
Organism: Cyclobacteriaceae bacterium; assembly: GCA_965230065.1. Taxonomy (GTDB): domain Bacteria; phylum Bacteroidota; class Bacteroidia; order Cytophagales; family Cyclobacteriaceae. The sequence goes on from OZ245942.1 coordinate 5,468,110, forward strand.
CAGGTCGTCCTGGTTTTTCGTTAGAATGGAGTATAAATCTTCTTTCTTTTGCGTGTACCTGACAATTTCACCTTCCTTATCAAGAAAGTAGTATTCATAAACCAGGCGTAAACGGGAGGAATAGCGGCTTCCATAGTAATAATTAAATTGTGGAATATTTTCCTGTACAATGGCTTCGCGGCACAGTAATGTCAAAGTATTTTCGTACAATACTTCAAACAGCAGGGGAACCTTATAATTCGGACGTATGCGGTACGGCAACGCATAAAACTGCCGATACCTGTCAACAGTTTCATCAAATATTTCAAAATACAAAATTTTACGGGCACTGAATGTGTTGATTCGGTTATTCACATTAATCTGAACCGCATCGTTATCTAAATTATACTTAATTTTTCCCCTTAGCACATCGCCCGATAGCAATACCATTTTACCTTCATGCCACAACTCTGACGGAAACTCCTGAGCCAGAGAGGCAGTAGTAAATACGAATAAAATTATAGCTGGCAACAGAAGAAACTTTTTCATTTGGTTTTATTATTTTCTCTTGCACTTTATTTCAACACATACTATAACGATAATATTGGTAAAAAGTATAAAAATATCTGGCATGATAGTGCAGCGATACTATTTAATGAACTATCTGAACATTCTCGATGATTTCCAGCCCATACCCTTCTATTCCAGCTCTTTTTTGGGGGTGGTTCGTAATCAGTCTTAGCTTTCTGGCACCCAGGTCCCTGAGAATTTGCGCTCCTACTCCAAAATCACGCTCGTCCATAGATGCACTTGGATTGCTTACATTATGATGATCGGGGTTTTTCAATTCCTCTACGATGTCATTCAAAGCAATTTGTTGCAACTTTTGGTTCATATATAAGATTACACCATTACCCTCACGTTCAATCATTTCCATTGATTGCTTCAAAAACCCTCCATGTTCTGACATCACAGAGCCAAAAACATCAGTAAAAAGATTTGTTGCATGCACTCGGGCCAAAACAGGCTGTTCAGGTGACCACTCTCCTTTTGTCAAGGCAAAGTGTACGTCACCATTTGTAACTTGTTTATATATAACCAACTCAAAATCTCCATAAGTAGTAGGGAAAGGAATTTTTACTTCACGGTGTATCAGTGTTTCCCGTTCCAGGCGATATTTGATGAGATCGTTAATTGAGACCAGTTTGAGCTGAAATTGGTCTGCTACTTTACGTAAATCAGGTAACCTGGCCATGGTACCGTCTTCGTTCATTATTTCTACCAGCACACCTGCCGGAGCAAGACCAGCCAGACGGGGAAAATCAATAGCAGCTTCGGTATGTCCGGTTCTGCGAAGTACGCCACCCTCTTTTGCTTTTAAAGGGAAAATATGGCCCGGACGCCCCAATTCTTCAGGTTTAGTAGATGAATCGACCAAAGCCTTAATGGTTTTTGCCCTGTCACTTGCCGATATACCTGTAGTACACCCATGTCCGATCAGGTCGACAGAGACAGTAAAAGGAGTGGCATGCAAGGATGTATTTTTTCCAACCATCAAATCCAACTGCAACGCTTCGCAGCGATTTTCTGTGAGTGGCGCACAAATGAGTCCCCGGCCATGCATAGCCATAAAATTGATAATATCAGGAGAGATATGCTCAGCTGCGCAGACAAAATCCCCTTCGTTTTCACGATTTTCATCATCTACAACAATAATAACCCTTCCCTTTTTTATTTCCTGTATGGCATCGTGAATAGAATCTAGCATAAGTTCATCTTTTGCATGCAATTTTCTTGTTTTTAAATTGTAAATCAAAATTGTATTTAACATAATATTAGTTACAAAACAATTGGTTATACCGTGAGATATACCTACAATGATTTTTTCAAGAACAATTCTTTCTACTTTCCTAATCTGTCATCAAAAGTAAATGGTGTGTTATGCAAAATACGGACATATTTAAAACTAGGGTGCAGAGGATTTATCAAGTAATTATAATCTCCTCGTACTACGGCAGATGGCACTTTCATGACCAAATTCTTTTCTTCCCTAACAAAATCATCCCCTATTCTACGTGTAAGAGCCCTGTGAGGAAATTGCGCCCAGTCTTCGGGTAATTTTCCTGGTTCCTCAATATTGGTATTGCCCGGGAAGCTAATCGTAACCAATACCAGGTCTTTTGGTTTGTAGGCAAGGTCTACCCGCACCGCCAGTTCCATGGCAGCAAGGGCTCTGCTCTCTGCTGTGTATAACAGAGCAATACCTTTGCTATTCCACCTCCCCCCTACCATGCGGGCTCCTGTACCGGAAAGGTCTTCAGCGTACCGACGTCGTGAAATCCGGTATACATTCATGCCAATACGCCGTGTTCAATACGAATGAGTTCATCCATAAGCATAAGTATACCGAACACTGTATCTAATAACACTTTGGGCCTGTCACCTCCCAGTGCTACATTGGGTGTGTCCATCCAGGCGATAAAGTTATCCCGATCACCAAATACATCAAATCCTTTGGCATATAGGCGGGCAATAGACAAGGCTTTTTCAGAAATACTCGGCTTCAACAGTTTGGCACCCCGATAGTTCTGTAAAGTGCGCGAAGTAATGTGCAGGTACCCTGACAGCTCGTCGGTATCAAGTCCCGTAAACTGCCGGAGCTTCGTGAGATCGGCTTTGGTAATACCATGTCTCGACAAGGCAATCAAATCATGATCGTCAGATGCCTGAGAATACTCTAAAATTTCGGCTAAATGCATATAAAAGAAATTTTTCCATAATTATACGAAAAATTTCTAAAAAAGCTCACTGAATGCATTACTTTAACCAAAAAAAACTGAACTATTTCCTTCTTTTACGAGAAAAGTATTATGTTTATCGTCTCATAGTAAAATAATCCCAGATGAAAAAAACAAATACGCAAACCCGAAGAAAATTTCTAAAGCAGTCTGCTGCTTTTTCAGCTTTTACCATTGTTCCCCGCTTTGTTTTAGGAGGACAAAACTATGTGCCGCCTTCTGATAAAATTACCCTGGGCCTGATTGGCACAGGCAAGCAAAGTAAAGGCTTACTCCGTTTTTTTCTGGATACAGGCCAGGCACAATATGTAGCAGCCAGTGATGTATATGAAGCAAAATTAGCACAATTCGTACAACTCGATAAAGCTTACCATACTGAAAAATTAGGAAAAACCAGTTATAAAGGTTGTGATGCTTATCCTGACTTTATAGAAATGCTGGAACGTGACGACATAGATGCTGTCGTTATTGCTACGCCGGATCACTGGCATGCCGGGCAGGCGATTAAGGCTGCCGAGGCCGGTAAAGATATTTACTGTGAAAAACCTTTGGCACTGACCATACCGGAAGGACGGGCCATGGTAGAGGCTACCCGCAAATATAACCGGGTGTTTCAAACAGGCAGTATGCAACGCTCATGGCCTGAGTTCCGGCAGGCGGCTAATTTGGTACGCAATGGCTACATCGGAGATATAAAAATGGTAAAAGTAAATGTGGGAGGCCCTCCGGTGCCTTACCAATTACCGAAAGAACCCCTGGCCCGTGGCTTAAACTGGGAAGGCTGGCTTGGTCCCAATATGCCCGTACACTACAATAGCATTTTAGCCCCTCCGGTTACGCTGGATATTTTCCCGGACTGGCGAAAATATAAAGAATTTGGTGGCGGTGGTATGACAGACTGGGGCGCCCACATGTTTGATATTGCGCAATGGGCACTGGATATGGATGACAGTGGCCCGGTAGAAATTATTCCTCCGGATGGAAAAGAATACCAACACCTCACCTACCGGTATGCCAATGGCATTACCATGACGCATGAAAACTATAAGCCCGGTAATAGTGTATTGTTCATTGGTACTGAAGGGGAAATAGATGTGCGCAGACGTGACATTGAAACGACACCCGCTTCGTTGGCCACGAAAAAGATGACGTCGGCCGAAGAAAAAGTATATCACAGTGAAAATCATTATATTGATTTCCTGGATGCTATTCGCAATCGTACCAAACCTATTTGCGATGTTGAAACCGGACACCGTACGGCCAGCGTGTGTACATTGGGCAATATCGCTTACGAGCTAAAAAGGCCCTTGCAGTGGGATCCTAATACCGAAAAATTTACCAATAACGAGAAAGCTAATGCAATGCTAACCCGCCCGATGCAACAGGAGTGGTCTGCATTGCTACATTAATTATCTTTATTTACAATTTTACTGGTAAATTTCCGATTGTGCGTGCGCGTGGTAACCGTGTCCCCTGCTTTTGTACGCGTCTTTTTCGTAAGGGGGACTCCATTCACATAAGTAATGGTATAGCCACGTTTTAATACTTTTTCAGGGTGAAGCAGGTCTAAGTTTTTCTCTAGATAACTCAACTTATTTTTCTGATTATCAAGCGTTTGTGCAGGAATCCTATAGAGTTTATCTTCAAGCTTTGCAAGTCTTTCTTTACCTGTACTGCATTGTGTTTTAGTAGCATACTCTAACTGACTTGAAATTTGAGAAACCGTTTGTTTTGCCTGATGAAGCATGTTTTTGGAAAGATACCGTAATTGCTGTCCCATACTTTCCAAACGGAAATTCTCTTCGTACAAAACGGTGGAAACGGCACGGTTTATTTGCTCCAAATTTGTTTGTAATGACTCCTCAAAGCTGAGCATGCCTGTGATGAGAAATTCTGCAACAGCTGTGGGTGTTTTCATTTTGGTATGTGCTACCACATCGGCAAGCGTTTCGTCCCGCTCATGCCCAATGCCGGTAATGACTGGTAACGGAAACTGGGCAATGTGTGCTGCCACATCATAGGTATCGAAGCAATCTAAATCTACCTGCGCACCTCCCCCTCTGATGATGACCAGGGCATCATAATTTTTCCCGTTTTCCCAGGCCTGATACACCCGGTACATAGCCCCAACAATGCTATCTTTTGCTTCTGTACCCTGCATCAAAGACTGGTATAGTTGTATATTGAATGCATATCCATAGCGGTTTGTGGAAAGTTGGTTGATAAAATCCCCATACCCGGCTGCCGTAGGCGAACTGATGATGGCAATGCTTTGTGGAACCAATGGCAACATTAAGTTTTTATTCATATCAATTACACCCTCATCCGACAATTGTTGTAGAATCTCATGCTTCTTTCTAGCTCTTTCTCCTAAAGTGTAATTGGCATCAATATCCTTAATATTCAAACTGATACCATACGCTGCATGAAATTGCACCTCAACATTGGCCAGTATTTGCATGCCGGGTTTTAATGCCTGCCCCGTAATCGCTTCAAACCATCCAGCGATTTTTCGGTAGGTGTATGACCAGATGGTTCCCCGCATTTTAGCAATCAGCTTTTCATCGTTTTTCTCAATAAGATCAAGGTAACAATGGCCGGAGCGGTTGGTCCTTAACTCACCAATTTCTGCCACTACCCAATACGTAGGTTCCGTGTGTACTTCCAGTGTTTCTTTAATAATACTATTTAGCTCAAATAGTGTAAGATGCCCCATTTGATGGTATTTATTTGAAAAATTTGTATATTCTGACCGCCTCAAAAAACTACTACCATGAAGAAAAACTGCTTCATTTGTTTGTTGCTGCTGTGCGCGTGTACGTGGCAGCAACGTAATAAAATACCACCTGATGTACAACCCTACCTCCAGGCTTTTCAACAAGAAGCTGACAAAAGAGGTATTGATGTTTACCTGGATGACCTACTGGTTACCTTTGACACAGCTTTGAGCCGGTATTCTGGAAACACATATGCTTTAGAACCTAACGCTGTGGCTGCCCGCAAGACAATGTGGACATCGCCCCTTATCATTTTGGATACTACGCAACTATGGTGGAAAAACCCACAATCACGTGAGAAAGTAATCTTCCATGAATTAGGTCATTGCATTCTGAACCGTGAGCATAAAGACGAACTATTACCCAACGGTGAAGGTGCCAGCCTTCTAAATACTTACAATAATTTGACACGCTATAACTCTCAAACCAGGAAGTATTATTTGGATGAACTTTTTTTTAAGAAAGTTGAACCTCCAGTCTGGGCCATGCACCATTATTCTTACCAAAGCAATGATATTCATCAGTAGTTGATTTGATTTAAAACCAGGGTTGGTTTACTTTGCCCAAGCACATATTTTTCACAATACGTATGGTCAAGACCAGCATTTTTTTGTTATTTTTTCTCCTTATTGCTCTACCTTCCCTAGCCCAAAATGTCATAAAATTTACCAATTCCCTTAGTGGAAAAGAAGTAATTATCAGAGAAGGGGATATGGCCAAGTTCAGCTACCGAGGATACCTGAACCAGCCTGAAGTAGAAGAAAACAGGATTTTTAGGATTACCCCCATCGATGTGCATATGGGACAAATGGCCTTCGGGCATGTGGCTCCCCAAACCCAGCGGTCAATACTACTCAGTGATATTACTGGGTTTAGAAAATATTTTAAACACCGGACTGCGCTAAAAACCAGTTTACAGTTAGCTTCCACAGTAAGTATTATTTTACTATACCCCGAAATTGTAAACCGCGATAAACTCACACGCACACAAGATATATTGATTTCTTTAGGAATAAGTATTGGCACTTCCCTCCTCATTGAAGCCATGTTTCCAAAGAAAATCAAAAACCGAATGAACCAGGGCTGGCAGTATCAGTACATTCCTGCCCGCTAGCTCAGCCTAAAAATTTAGCTATTCACAATGGGTTTTAGAAGATTCACCCTGATTTTTCTATTTAATTATTCCTATTCTTGTCATATTAAACAGAAAATGAGGCATATTTTGTCTTACTAAATTTGATATATTTGTTAAGTATAAACTGTTTCAGGATATGAAAGACAAATGGGTTCGCATCATTGGCATACCTGCCATAGCCCTGTTATTCATGGTTATATACAACTATGGGGAACAGATGGAAGCCAGCACGGTTTTTACAAAGTTTTTTGCTTCATTATCTGTAACTGTCTGTTTATGGGAAGGAAACCGGCAAATTATCATTTTCATGCGAAAGCGGTTTCCAAAATCTTCCCAAACGGCTTCAAGGTTAATTTATCAAACCGGGTTGAGTATTGTTTATACCTTTTTTGTCTCTTACCTGCTCAACTTTCTTTTTTACACTTTTAACATGCCGATGTGTGAGCCTTCTCAGTGGTTGATTTCGGCCATTACCGATTTGGTACCCACATTATTTGTGGTCTCACTTTACGAAAGCGCTTATTTCTTTAGCGAGTGGAAGAAAAATATCAAGCGCGCTGAGCAACTGGCCAAAGAGAGTTTGCAGTCGCAACTGGCTGCCCTGAAAAACCAGATTGACCCGCATTTCTTATTCAATAGCCTGAATACGTTAGCAGCCCTGATTGAAGACCAAAACGATCCGGCACAAAAATACCTGGAGCAGCTTTCTGACGTCTATCGGTATGTTTTGCTAAACAAAGACAAAGAAACCATTACTTTGGATGAAGAACTTGCTTTTGTAGAATCGTATATTTTCCTGAACAAAACCCGATTCAGGGATAACTTGATTGTTGACAAACAAATTTCTCCGGAAATCGGAAAACATCAGATTGCCCCACTAAGCTTACAAATGCTGGTAGAAAACGCGCTTAAGCACAATATCATCTCTAAAGAACATCCGCTTACTTTAAGACTCTCTTGTGATAATGAGGGGTATATCACTGTTGAGAACAATGTGCAATTAAAGTCTGTATTGGAAAAATCTACCAAAACAGGCCTACAAAATATCATCAACCGGTATGCCCTGCTAACTTCCCGGAAAATAGAGATATTAAACGAAAATGATATTTTCTCAGTAAAAATCCCGCTCATAGCTGCCTCATGAAAGTATTGATTATTGAAGATGAATACCCCGCTGCCGAAAGGCTTGAGAAGCTACTTCAAAAAGTGGAAACCCACATTGAAATCGTGCATACGCTCGACAGCGTATCTGGTGCCCTGCAATGGTTTGAGCAAAATCCTCCTCCTGACCTCATTTTATCAGACATTCAGCTCTCTGATGGATTAAGCTTTGAAATTTATGATAAAACGGTAGTGAAAAGCCCCATCATTTTCACCACCTCTTACGATGAATATGCCATCCGGGCTTTTAAAGTGAAAAGTATAGATTACCTGTTAAAGCCCATAAAGTTTGATGAACTGGAACAAGCTATCCGTAAATACCAAAATCTTGTCAATGAATTTTCTCCATCTGACAATTCATTAAAAATTGAACAGTTACTGGATAGTTTGCAGTTTTCAGGCCAACAGTTTAAAAAAAGGTTTTTAGTAAAATCTGGTGAGCAATTAATCCCCATCCCTGATAACGAGGTTGCTTATTTTTATACGGCTATGGAGTTGGTGTATCTTTTCCATAAAAACGGAAAAAAATACGTGGTAGACTATACACTGGAACAACTTGAGAAGTTGGTAGATCCAACAAGTTTTTACCGGATCAACAGACAGTTTATTCTTAACCTGGCTGCCATTCATAAAATTCATACATATTTTAACAGCAGGCTCAAGCTGGAGATTTTACCCACCCACCATGAGGAAGTAATTGTAAGCAAAAGTAAAGTTAAAGATTTCAAAAAGTGGGTTGAAGGGCTTGTTTGAAAAAGCTAAACATTAAAAATTAAGCGTTATTTATGAACTAATAACACTTAATTTTTAACGAAACCTGTCAAACGTAATTCAAGGCCAATACTCTCTTTATCAGGCGAATGGCTTCTTCAGGATGCTGTGCCGTAAGAATATCATCATTTTTAGTAATTTCATTAAAAAAACTCTCGGCTACTTCGGTTGCGCCAAGCAATACCACTTCCTTGCCTGATTTGATGGCCAGGGCTACTTCTGAGGCTGTTCCTGGCCCCATCCCGCATACTACGATTACATGCGCAGTGAGTACATTGATGGCATTGCGGGCATTGCCCAGTCCGGTAAGGATGGGAATATCCACGGCAGGTGAAGCTCCTATCGTGTTTTCTCCAGGTAAAATCCCGATGGTTAGCCCCTGATTTTCTTTGGCCCCACGGCACACCGCGTCCATCACTCCCACATTTCTTCCACCGCTGAGGGTGATCCATTGTTCATTGGCAATAAGCTTTCCCAATTGGTAAGCAGCATGAATTTCTTCGTTGGAGGCTCCTTCGCCAGGGCCCATAACACCAACAATAATTTTGGGTAATTCTAAGTTCGTTAGCATATCCTTTGAAAAGAAGTTGAGTTGAGAAATGCAAAATAATAATTATCTGAGGGCAGATAAAATCAACCACAATTGCTGTAAAATATATTATGTAATACAATGGTTTGTATTCAAAATTTTTATGGATATGATTTACCAAACCGAAGTATTTTTATCAGATACCAGAAAAGATTTATGCTTTATGATACGGTTATCAAGGGTTTAATCCTTTATACAGGGGGAAAACAAAAAAAGATATGCAGCAGAAAAGATGTAATATTTGCTGGCAAATTGGAAAGTTTTTCCTGAACGATGTGCCTAGAAGTTAGAGAGTAACTTACGGGGAGGCACCAAAAATAAGCTAAAGTTGGCAAAAGCGTTGGTACCAAATTGCGTTTCATAAATAACAGACTGTTCGTCACCAGGAAATGCAAGATCAGCTCCTATATACTTACGAACTCCGGCTTCTATGCCAAACCATATCCAATCATAAATTTCGCGCTCATAGTTTAATTTTAATTGCACCTCGTTGCGTTGGAGGATTAAATCATGACTTGGAAAGAGGTCGTCAAACCTTACCCTGTAGGTGCCACCATCCAAATTGAGGGTGCCATAAAAATTATTCTTACTGTCCCTGGAACTATACCGGATACTGGCCGTTTTTGGTAACAAAGCTTCAAATCCCCATTGTTGATTAAAAGCTTTCTCTATGCCAACTACAGGATAAACCCTATTTACGCCAAACATATTGGTATAGGCAAGCCCAACGCCAAAAACAAAAGATTCACTTTTCTTCCATCCGAAGAGTGCAGCAACTGAAAAGTTGAGATAGTCCTGGTCGTTAATCTCATCTTCTCTTTCCTTGTCACCATTCAGTGAGGCACTGACCCTTGTAGCCAAATAAGTATTACCTCTAAAACTTTTGATACCATAAATACTTCCACGTACTGAACGCAGCGATTTTCGGTGCAATTGCCGAAAATATAAGTCTGAAGGATTATCAATACTGTTGAACTCAAAGTCTTCTTTAAAGTATTTCACTCCAGTAAACACCTTAAAGCCAGGTTTAAGTAAAACGGGTGCTTTTACTTTTATTTCCAGGGTGCTGTTATCCACAACCTGTGCATTACCATTTTGTATACCATCAATTTGTGAGATGTTCTGTACAGGAAAGCTACTGGAAGTACCTCGTGTAATTTCAAGAAACTTAGGGCGTGGTTGGCCGCTTATTCCAGGGTCGCAAAATGTATTTTCTTTATCAATTTCAGATTGTGCCCAAGACTGCAAAACAATGAAACAACAGCAAAATGTAATGCATACACTCCGATACACACGGGCATTTTTCTGAAATATCCTACAATTTCGCATCAATTGAGTAGTTGGTGTAGAGAACCGTAATCTTTGATTAACTAAGCAAATAACGAACCCATCACTTGAATTGTTTTATAAATACAATTATTTATACGATTAGATCAATAAACTGTTTGGTATGAAGGAGCTTGGCAGAAATATAAAAATACAAAAATGAAGGCAGATATTAAAACAACGAGCCTATACATAAATATGATATATGAAATTCTCAAGAGATGGTATTTTTTTTCTTCTTTTTCTTTTCCGTTGCTGCCGTCAAAAGAGTGTTCAGGTTTTGTTGTTTTAATGCATCGAAATTGTCTTTGGCATAATCTGTAAAAAACTGATGATCATTAAAAAATTTAATGTTTTTTTGCTGCCATTCTTCTTCGGTATATGTAGTGCCAGACTGGCATTCCCATTCCTTTCTCAACATCCTGGCCTTATCCGGATACTCATCAGTTGTAAGGTGCACCAGGTCAGCATCACACAACACTTTCTCAAGTAAATTAGCAGGCTGCTGCGGCATGCTGGTTGCTAAGATACACCCTCTCACCTGCCGAATAAAAGTATCCAAAACCTGGTAGTTTCTTAAAAAACACTCAGCAATATCAGCACTTTTCTTTTCATGATCTTTACAACCCTCGAGGTATCCGATATCATGTAAAATCGCTGCTATTTTTACAATTTCAATCTCATCATCATTCAAACCACAACCTTTGGCTATTTTAACTGCAGCTTTTGTAACCTCAACTACATGGGCATAATCATGATAAACAAGGTGAACTGGTGTCTCTTGCTGGTACCTTTCCTTTACAAATTGATTGGTGTCCTTCACCAGTTTACTTTCAGATGTAATTGATTCCATCATAATTGATTATTGTTCCCTGTCTGTTTCACCTAAATATCTTTGACATAAGCAATAACGGTTAAATCAATGTTCTATGACATTGTTGTAATCAAATCTAAGGATATTCCCCTTTCCTCCTTTGCCTTCATTAGAAATAAACAGGGTGCCATCCGGAGCAAAACATATTCCTTCAGGTTGTTTGAATATTTCTTTATGTAATTTCTTTACTGCAATAATGTTTCCTTTTTTATCGGTCACCACGAGTAACTTACCTTTTGATGCAATGATAAACCATTCCTGCGTAATCGGGTGCTGTGCGATGCCGGAAGGATGAAAAGCTATTTTATTGTTGACCAAAGAGGCTATTTGCGTTTCATCAATAAGAATAAAGGGTTTTTCATCCAGTGAATTGGTTTTCAGGTTAAACTGATATATAGCCCTCTCATTTTGTCTTTTCTTATCAATATATGCATTTTCTTTGCAAGCAATGAGCAAACTGTGCTCTTTAGGGATATAGCTGAGTCCTTCCGTATCATTTGCAGTATTCAATGGAGTACCGTACTCATTTACTTTAAAGTCATCACTGGTAAAATTTATCACTTCAAAGAGCGTACCATCAGAGCGCAATACATACGCGCTGTTACCAACCACTTCTACTCCCTCATAATCACCTTTTTTACCGAATTTAACCTTCTTAGTTACTTCTTCTTCATAGATATCCACAAAATATATAATACCATTTTCGTCTTGTATACATACCAATATGCCATCTTTCACATACGAAAGTGCCGATATTTCTTCTAGTTCACTTCTTAATGTTATTTTTTGGTCAGGCTTTTTCAGATGATATGCAATATCTCCATAGGAAAAAGCTTCGCTGATAACAGAATTACAGGCCAATGGCATAAACCATGACAAAAGCAATATGAATGCATACTTCATTTATGATTACTTTTTCTTTTTAACCAATAGTAAAAATCTTCTTGTGACCTTACCGGTTTAACGCTTGCTGAAGTATTAATTATATAACGGTTGTTTAAACGATGGTCTATCAAACAGGCTTTGGTATCATCCTTCAACTGAAGGTCAATCAGCTTTTTGATTTCTTTTCGAATTTCTTCATCATAAAGAGGAAAGGCAACTTCAATCCGACGGTACAAATTGCGTTTCATCCAATCTGCCGACGACAAGTAAATTTGCTCATCCCCGCCATTGTGAAAAATAAAAATACGGGCATGCTCTAAATACCTGTCTACAATACGAACAACTCGAATATTGCTACTCATGCCTCGAGTTCCGGGTACCAGACAACATATCCCCCTCACAATCAGTTGAATAAAAACACCTGCTTCACTGGCTTCATACAGTTTATCAATCATGACCTTTTCTTCCAAGTTATTAAGTTTGATGGTCAAGCACGCTTTTTTACCGGCTTTAGCATGGCTAATCTCCCGGTCGATAAGATCAACAAACTTTTCCTGCATATTGGTTTGGGCTACCAACAAATGTTTTAGCTGGGAAATAGTTTGCTGTTTTTCCAGAAATTTAAAAACTTGTTTTAGGTCCTTTATCATCCCCTTGTGAGCGGTGAGCAAGGCATGATCAGCATATATCCCGGCTGTCACTTCATTAAAATTTCCAGTACCAAAATAAGCATATTCTTTACTTTTGCCGTTCTGCTTTAGTTTGATACAGGCAATTTTGGCATGGACTTTCAATCCAGGCAAGCTGTACATTATTTTAACTCCTGCCTCTTCCATTTCTTTGGCCCATTTCAAATTATTTTCTTCATCAAAACGAGCTTTTATTTCCAGAAAAACACTGACTTTTTTTCCATTGCGGGCAGCACTAATCAAAGCATTGGCAATGTAAGAATGCCTGGCGATGCGATAAAGCGTTACTTTGATCTCTTTTACATCGGGATGAATGGCTGCTTCATTAAAAAATCGCAGTACATAATCGTAAGATTGATAAGGAAAGTGCAATACCTGATCTCTGATATCCAGAGCCTCGAACATACTTTCACCTTGGTCGAGACCAGAATGGCGCAGGGTTGGTAATGGCAGCGTAGCTAAAGCAGGCTTATTGGGATTTGGGAACTTCAACAGGTCGTGCAGGTTATGATACCTCCCCCCTTCTACGCAATCTTCACGTTCTATACCAAACGTTTTTATCACTACATTAAGCATATCGGCCGGCATTTGGATATCGTATAAAAACCGGGATGGTTCTCCAACATTTCGCTTAGATAAATTTTTTCTGATCTTTTCTACCAAGTTGCCTTCATATTCATCATCAATCTGTAAATCAGCATCGCGGTTTAATTTTATGCTATAACTACTCTCAACTTCATACCCAGGAAAAACAAAGGATATGTTTGACCGGATAATGTCTTCAAGGTACATAAAATAACTTTTTCCACGGCTTTCTGGCAAGGGGATGAACCGGGGCAGATGATCGGAAGGGATGTTTAAATATGCCAATAATTTTTCAGCAGCATTATTTTTAGCATGTAATTGAAACATCAGATATAGCTGACGGTTATTCAGAAAGTACTTTTTGTCAGAAGACAAGATTACCGGCTGCAAATACGATAAAACTTTACTAAAGAAATAATCTTTGACGAAAGTCTGTTGCTCTTTAGTAAGCGTACCTTGCTGGTATAATACGATATGCTCTCTCCTCAATTGAGGTATAATACTTTTAAATATCTGTCCAAACTCTTGCTGCTGTTGTGTTACGATAGATTTTATCTGATGCAGCAGTTTATCTGGTTCAAGCTCAAGTTTTTTTCTGATCTTTTTTTTATCAATAGCTGCCAAACTCTTTAATGAGGCTACTCTTACCCTGAAAAACTCGTCCAGGTTAGACGAAAAAATTCCTAAAAACTTGATGCGGTCGTATACAGGAAGCTGTTTGTTTTTAGCTTCCATCAGTACCCTGTAATTGAATGATAACCAGCTTAAGTCCCGGTCAAAGTAGCGCTGGGAAGTAGTTTTAATACTTTTCAATGTTAGACTCTGTTAAAATTAATGTGAATAAACGCCTGACAATTACAATGTTTTTTTTTTTGTAATTTTAACATTTTTTAATCAAATATCGTTATTATCATTGAAGCACAATACTTTTATTATTTTTCAGGTATAGAATATTACTTTTTGTTGGAGCAAGGATTTGTATGGCAGAAATTACAAGCGATATTGTAAATAAGAATAAAAAGCCTCTTATCGCATACGAGGGCGACTTTTCTGACAATTCTCTAAACAGAATCTTAAAGCTTTCTGAAGCACAGCTAAATCACGTGGAGAAAAATCTGCGTATTAGAAAAAAAGTATTTAAGATTGTAGTAGAAATGATTCAGAATATTTATCATCATTATGCTAAATTTGCTTCAAAAGGCAACGAAAGTATGCATCAATTGGTAAAATTTACGTTGGATAAGCAAAATAATGTTTATACTATTTGTACCGGTAACCATATTAGTAGTAACAATGCCAGTCTTTTGAAAAGAAAAATAGATCAATTAAATGCCATGTCACCTGCTGACTTAAAATCTGCCTATATTCATCAGCTTATCAACGGTAAGATTGCCACTTATGGCGGTGCAGGGCTTGGTATGATGAATATTCTAAAAAACTCTGAAAACAGGCTTTCTTACCGTTTTGAGAAAATAAGTGAAGGCGATACGTTTTTTAGCCTTTGCGCTTCTGTTTCTGTTTAAAATTATTGCTCATACCCTAATTTCCCCTCAAGGATGCAACCTTTGCTGCTCACTAAAAAAAACAAAACTCCCCAAGTAACATTTGATCCTGAAAAGGATACTTTCGAGATATCAGGCCGTTCTATTCCCGAAAACTCTGTAGATTTTTACAAACCTATTCTTGACTGGCTAGACGATTATACAAAAAAGCCCAATGACAAGACACGTTTTACCGTCAAGCTTGAATACTTCAATACCAGCTCATCCAAATGCCTGGTCGATATTTTTCGTAAACTTGAAAACATCTATCTGAAAGATCACGACGTAATTATATACTGGTACTTCGAGGACGAGGATGAAGATATGAAAGAATCAGGGGAAGATTTCAAAGACATTTTGAAAGTCCCCATTGAGATGGTTACTTACACTTTGGACTGAGCAAAATAGCTATCTGCCATTTTTCTGCTGGCTGAAAACCAATTGGCTCATTGATTTTATCATTAGGCTACTTTTTGGTTCAGTTAAAACCTGTATCTTTGCCCGAAAAATTTTCCACCCTCTATGTCATTAATCAGCTACATCGTCTGGACGGCAGATCCGGATTTATTCAATATTGGTAATCTTACCATCCGGTGGTACGGATTACTGTTTGCCACAGGTTTTCTGCTATCTCAGCAAATCATGTTTTATTTTTTTAGAAAAGAGGGGAAACCCGAAAATGATGTAGAAACACTGACCATTTTCATGGTGATTGCCACCATCATTGGTGCCCGCCTGGGCCATGTATTTTTTTATGAACCTGCCCGGTACCTTTCAAACCCAATTGATATTTTTAAAATATGGGAAGGCGGACTGGCAAGCCACGGAGCTACCATCGGCATATTAACTGCGCTGTACCTTTACAGCAATTACAAGATTAAAATTAACCTTTTCAAGTTAAAAGGAACTTTCAAAAAGCATCCACGGCCCGGACAAAGCTTTCTTTGGATTGTGGACCGTATTGTAATTGTGGTAGCCCTCACCGGTTGCCTTATTCGTTTTGGCAACTTCATGAACTCTGAAATTGTGGGCTTGCCCACCAACAGCTCGTATGGGGTTGTATTTGCCCGTTCAGCCATTGATTTGATCCAAAATAGCAATGAGGCTATTGAAGGTGTAGAAGCGTCTAAATCCGGACAAAAACCTGAGAATATGGTTGAAGCAGACAGCGCTTATCAGCCCATAACCCTTACCATTAACTTTAAACGGGCCGATTACCCCGAAGCAGGCGTGCGTCAATTTCTGGAAACACAAGTCAAAAGCATACTGACTGATTACGGCAGTGTACGTGAACATATTTACGAGCCTGCCGACACACCCCTCAATTATACACTTACGCAAGATCGGGGCGCATACCAGGCCACAATACAAACCTGGGGAATATCACGCCATCCGGCCCAACTTTATGAGTCTATTAGTTCACTGCTCATTTTCGTATTCTTATTTCTGATTTGGTACCGGTATCGGGAAAAAACCCCGGAAGGACTTTTGTTCGGTTTGTTTTTGATCGTGCTCTTTGGACTGCGTTTCTGCTACGAATTTTTGAAAGAAAACCAGGTAGCTTTCGAGGATGAAATACCCCTGAACATGGGACAATGGCTGAGTATTCCATTGGTTTTCATCGGTATATTTTTGGTAATCAGGTCATTACGTCAGCAGAAAAGCCAGCCAGCTAAAACTTAGTCGCTTGTTTTTTTCAGTCCAAAGGGAAGTTTTGCAGGGCAGTGTATTGCGCACCCGCTGGTTTCAATACCGATTCCCACAAAGTGATGGTATTTACCTGAATTTCAAGAGGTTCTGTGCTGGTTGGTAAAACGATTCTATGTGGACTATTCAGGTATTTGAACCGGGCCAGGGTTACATGCGGAATTGGCTTTTTTAACTTTTTTGCATCAACTGAAAATTTCCCAACCAATGTTTTTGAAAGCTGGATGAAGTGTTCGTTAGGAAGAAACACAGCCCAAATCATATAAGGCTGCTTTATGGGCGCCAGCGCATATTGTTGGAAAACCAGGGTGAAAGGCTCAAACTTCCTTGTCAGCCCCGCCAATTCTTCCATAACTCCTTTTACTTCAGCTTCTTCAGTATCTCCCAAAAAATGCAGGGTTATATGCAAATTTTGGGAAGGTGTCCACCTGATTTTACCAATATGGACATTTTTATCCTTCACCTCACTTACGCTTTTCACAAACGCACCTGGCAATGGAATGCCGATAAACAAACGCCTCATTTCAGGTAATTCGCCCATTTACAGCTTTTTTGATAAAGCATCATATACAGTGAAAACCTCTTCCCCAAAGCACACAAAAACCACTTTTTCCAGTGAGGAATTCTTTTGCAAGAAAACAGCGGTTTCCTGTAAGGCTATTTCGGTAGCGGCTTTTAGCGGATACCCATAAACGCCTGTGCTGATGGCCGGAAAGGCAATGGTTTTCACATCGTGTTCAACAGACAGTTGTAAGCTGTTTTTATAGCAATTCGCCAATAATGCGGGTTCATTCTGATTACCCCCGTGCCAAACTGGCCCCACGGTATGAATTACATATTTTGCCGGAAGTTGGTGGCCTTTGGTAATCCGGGCCTCCCCGGTAGGGCAACCTCCAATGATCCGGCATTCTTCCAGTAAGGCAGGCCCGGCAGCCCGGTGAATGGCGCCATCTACGCCCCCACCGCCCAATAATGATTCGTTAGCAGCATTTACGATGGCCTCTACCTGCATTTTGGTGATGTCTCCCTGGGTAATTTCAATTCGGTTTTTCATAATATAAATCTACAAAACGTAATAAATTTCTCAAATTCGCCCATGTTTCCAGTCATTAATTGCATAATTTTGGGCTTTACATCACGTTTTGTAATAAAAGCATTTTTTTAACTGGCTGAATGCCAAACTTTTAAACCGACGGCATGTCAATTGTTGTTCAGGACCTTAGCAAGGTCTACCATACACAAAAAGCAGTAGACCATATCTCATTTCAGGCGAAACCGGGTGATATCCTGGGTTTTTTAGGCCCCAATGGTGCCGGAAAATCCACCACCATGAAAATCGCTACCGGGTATTTGCCACCCACTTCCGGTACGGTACAGGTATGCGGGTTTGATGTACTGGAAAACTCGGTGGAAGTGCGAAAAAATGTAGGATACCTTCCCGAACATAACCCTTTGTATTTGGATATGTATGTGCGTGAGTACCTGCAATTTATTGGTTCGCTGCACGGATTACACGGAAAACGATTAAAATCACAGGTGAATGAAATGATAGAAACCTGTGGGCTTGTTTTGGAACAACACAAAAAAATTGGTTCCCTCTCTAAAGGTTACCGCCAAAGGGTTGGTCTGGCACAATCACTCATACACAACCCGCAAGTGCTGATTTTGGATGAACCTACCACCGGGCTGGATCCCAACCAGATAACTGAAATACGAAGTCTTATTAAGAACATTGCCCGGGAAAAAACCGTGCTTTTTTCTACCCATATTATGCAGGAAGTACAGGCACTCTGCAACCGGGTGGTCATTATCAACCGGGGAAATATTGTAATTGACAGTTTACTGGCAGATTTACAAACTTCCGCCATGCCACCATCGCCTAATGATGTGGAGATACAATTTGAAAACCCAGTTGATTATCAGCAACTCCATCAGGTTTCTGGCGTGAAGCATGTTCGTCCACTGGAAAACAATAAATACCTCATTGAAAATAAAGAAAACACGGATAGAGAAGGAATAGCACTAAGAAAAGCCATTTTTCATTTTGCCGCCACCCACCAATTACCCCTGATTGGCATAAAACTCAGGGAAACAAGGCAGACTGAAAGTGTTTCCTTAGAAGAAGTATTCAGAAACCTAACGCAAAATTAACACCAGACAGCGCATTCCAAATTCATGATTCAGGTACTAAAGAAAGAAATCAACAGTTTTTTTAATTCGCTTATTGCCTATTTGGTGATTGCCGTTTTTTTAACGGGCATCGGGCTGCTTATGTGGGTATTTCCTGATACCAGCGTGCTCAATTACGGGTATGCCGATATGTCTACATTATTTAGCCTGGCACCTTATGTTTTTATGTTCCTGATCCCTGCCATCACCATGCGGAGTTTTGCCGAAGAAAAAAAAGGTGGCACCCTTGAGCTTTTATTTACACGCCCCCTCACCGACTGGCAAATTATTTTAGGGAAATACATGGCCGGATGGCTTATTGTCATCCTGGCATTGGTACCAACCCTGATTTACTATTTCTCAATTTATCAACTGGGCAGCCCGGTTGGGAATATTGATTCGGCAGCCGTGGCAGGATCCTACATTGGATTGGTGTTTTTGGGGGCAGTTTTTACGGCTATTGGTGTTTTTGCTTCCTCCCTCACCGAAAACCAAATCGTGGCTTTTATCATTGCGGCCTTTTTTTGCTTTATTTTTTTTGAAGGATTTGGGGCATTATCCTCGCTGGCAATTTGGGGTAAAGCCTCTGATTTTATTGCAGAATTGGGCATTTTGTACCATTACCAGGCCATGAGCCGGGGCTTGATCGATTCCCGTAATCTGGTGTACTTTTTCAGCGTCATTGCCCTTATGTTATTTTTCACCCATTTGGTATTAGGAAGCCGAAAATGGTAGTATAAATTCCGCACACTTTTCAATGGATAAAAAAGAAAATAATACTCCCGGCCAAGCAATATTCTGGAAAGATATTTCCCGTTTAGGGATTGGCGTGATGGCGGTAATAGCCATCAATATTTTGTCTGCCAACTATTTTTTCAGATGGGACTTAACTGAAGAAAACCGGTACAGCCTTACCAATGCGACCAAAAACCTGCTGCGGGATTTGGATGAGGAAATAGAAATTAAGGTGTATTTAACCGGGGATTTGCCAGCCGGATTCCGCCGCCTTGAGAAAAGTACCCGGGAAATGCTGGAAGAATTTAAAGTATACGGAGGCAGCAACCTTCGGTTTACATTCGTTGACCCGCTCACGGCCGTAGCCAAGGAAGAACGCCAGGATTTTTTCAGGCAACTGGCCGAAAAAGGCATTCAGCAAACCAATGTGTACGATACCGAAGAAGGCAAAAGAATACAGAAAGCGGTTTTTCCCGGTGCCATGCTCGAATACAACGACCGGGAAAAAGGCATCATGTTGCTCACCGGCGACCGCACGGCCGGCCCGGAAGAAACCCTGAACCAATCCATAGAACGTATTGAATATGAATTTGCCACAGCCATCCGTCAATTGACAATCACGGAAAAAAAACGGGTAGGCATTATCCGTGGCCAGGGCGAATTGCCCAATGTTGATATTGCCGGGCTTACAGCCACCTTATCCGAATATTATGATGTTTTTGATGTAAATCTGCCGGAAAAAACTTCTTTGGAAGGATATGAAGCTATTTTGGTATGTAAACCCACCCGCCCCTTCTCCGAACAAGATAAATTCAAAATTGACCAGTTTATCATGAACGGAGGAAAGGCGTTGTTCTTTATTGAAAAACTGAAAATCAGTATGGACAGCCTGGGATCCGGCTCGGGTGGTACTGTGGCCCTGCCTTATCAGCTCAACCTGGAAGACCAGCTTTTCCGGTACGGTATCCGGATCAACAATGATTTTATCAAAGACATCCAATGTGCCGAGTACCCGGTGGTGGTAGGCAATGTGGGCAACCAGCCTCAAATAGTGCCCCTCCCCTGGCCTTTCTTTCCGCTCACCAATACTTATGCTGACCATCCCATCGTTAAAAACCTGGATGCCAGCTATTTACGATTTGTCAGTTCTATGGATACTGTAAAAGCGGAAGGTATCCTCAAAACGCCACTTATTTATACTTCCCAATACACCAGCAAAGTTAACAACCCGGTTTTGGTAGATATAGATGAACTCCGGTCCCGCCCCAATCCCGAAGCTTTCAGGGCCGGTTCTTTTCCTGTGGCTTATCTATTAGAAGGGAGTTTTACGTCTGTTTACAAAAACCGCCTGCTGCCGGAAGGCGTGGCTTCTTCCGGTTACCGGGAGCAGGGCATACCTTCTAAAATTCTGGTTTGCTCTGACGGTGACTTTATCCGAAATGAAACCAACCCGCAAAATGGCAATCCTTATCCTTTGGGTTACGAACCTTTTTCAGCCAAAACCTACGCCAACAAAGATTTTATCGTTAACCTCATGGCCTACATGACCGACGAAAGCGGCATCATCAATGCCCGGGCCAAAGAGATAAAAATACGGCCACTGGATCCGGTAAAAATTGAAAATAACCGCTGGCTATGGCAAAGTATCAATCTCATCCTTCCGCTTGTCTTGCTGAGTATTTATGGGCTTGTACGTTACTTTTTACGCAAACGGAAATATGCCCGGAAGACAACTTCTTAAACTTTCACAAATCGGATTCAAGAATTCTTTTCTGTAATAGAATTAGAATTTATCTACCGTTTTCACAGAAGCCCCAGGAAATTGTTCTCATCTGCTTTTTTCCGATAAGCGGACAGGGGTATTCGCTCTCCCACCATCTTATTGAAAAATAACAAACATTCTTATTTGGAATTAATCCAGATACACGTAAATTTGCCTGCGTTTAGAATTAATCTAAATAAACGCACAACCTCAACACACATAACAAAAATGAAAAATTTTAGTACAACAACACTTTTTAGCTTACTACTGGGTGCTTTTCTGCTCACCGCCTGTAATGACGATCCGGAAGATGAAATCTCCTACGATGTTCCTGATACATACAACTTTGAAAATGATGATTACAGCGGCCAAACTACCCGCCTGAACATGATGGAAGTGATGACAGCTTATATGAAAACCGGTAACGAAGGGGCAGTATTAGACGCTGAAAAGTTAAAAAACATGTACGCAAACACAGGCGATGCTTTTGACGATGATGCTCTGAATTCTGCTTCAAAAGACCTGAAAAGCAAAACTTTCTCATTAGACCAGTCACTTTTTGAAGAATATATGGATTTGATAGCTGAAGCCAGCCAATCTGCCGGACAAATAGGAAGCAATGGCACAGCCGGACTTGTAACCTCTAACGATGGTACTAAAACTTACCTGCTGGCTGACAATGGGTTTGAATATACCCAGCTTATTGAGAAAGGGCTGATGGGCGCCTGTTTCTATTATCAGGCAACGGCTGTTTATTTGGACGAGGAACGCATCGGCTCAGCCGTGGATAATACAGAAGTTACCGACGGCAAAGGTACTGATATGGAGCACCATTGGGACGAGGCTTTTGGTTATCTGGGCGTACCTACTGATTTTCCTTCAACTACGGAAGGAGCCCGCTTCTGGGGCAAGTACAGCAATGGCCGGGATGCACTTTTAGGCACCAACGAAGCCCTCATGGATGCCTTTATCAAAGGAAGGGCTGCTATCTCGGCGAAAGACATGGACACGAAAAACGAGATGATCCCGGTTATTCGGGAAAACTGGGAAAAAATAGCTGCCGGAACTGCCATTCATTATATCAACAGTGCTTTGGATAGTTTCAGCGATGATGCCCTCCGCAGCCACACCTTATCAGAAGCTTATGCTTTCACCCTGGCCTTAAAATACAATCCTGACAGGATAATAAGTACTGATCAAATTAATGAAATTTTTGAGCTGATTGGCGACAACTTATACGAAGTTTCTTCTGATGACCTGAACACTGCCAAAGATAAATTAGCAGATTGGTATGAAATGGACGACATTAAAAACGACTTGTAATGTCAAAAATTAAGCTTTTATCTATACTTTCCTTTTTTATTCTTGTCAGTGCCTGTGATGAATCAGGGCCGGAAAAAGTAGATTTCGACCGGGAGGCCATGTTGGTAAACATGGCCGATGGTCTTATTATGCCTGCTTATACCGACTTTCAAAATAAAGCCGAAGCCCTGCATACTTCCATTCAGGAATTCACCGACTTTCCCGACGTAGATCAATTAAAGGAAGCTCGTGCAACCTTTAAAGCTGCCTGGAAATCATGGCAATACGTAGGATATTTTGAATTTGGCCCGGCCATGAGTGCCAACTTACGGAATAATTTGAATGTATTCCCTACCGATACTGAACAAATACAAGCAAACATCGCATCGGGTAGTTATGACCTGGCTTCGGCTGTCAATATTGACGCGAAAGGGTTTCCGGCCCTGGATTACCTTTTGTTTGGCGTAGGGGAAACGGACCAAAACATAGCCGATTTTTATGCCGATGAATCCCTGGGAAATGAAAGAATCACGTATCTGAAGGCAGTTTCAGGTGAAATTAACGAACTGGCCGGGGAGGTATCGGAAGAGTGGCAAAATTACCGTACAACGTTTGTCAGCAGTTTAGGAACAGAAACAGGGAGTTCCACGGCCCTGTTGGTAAATGAACTGAATTTTCACTACGATCAGCGTATCAAAAATGGTAAAATAGGCATTCCTGCCGGAAAAAAGTCACTCGGCGAAACCCTTCCCGATAAGGTAGAAGCCTTATACAGCGGTATGTCGGTAGAACTGGCCGTGGCAGGATTGCAGGCATTTCAGGATATTTTCACAGGAACTTCTTTTGCCAACCAGCAAAATGGTTCCGGTTTGGACGATTACCTGAATGCTTTGAATGCGCAGTACAACGAGGAATCTTTATCTTCTGCTATTTTAAACCAAATTGGGCTGGGGATTGATGCCACAAAAGATATTCCCCCTCCCCTTTCCGAAGCGGTGGATACTCACTCAGAAAACGTTGATAATGCTTATTTAGAAATACAACGCCTCGTGGCGCTTATCAAAGTAGATATGACATCTGCCCTGGGCGTATTGATTACTTACCAGGATAATGATGGAGATTAGCAGCATCCGCGATTATCTTCAAAAAGAAAAGCATATTGCCCCCCTGGTCACTTTTCGAGTGGTTTTCGGGGGCATTATGCTTTTTTCCATTATTCGGTTTGCCGCTAATGGGTGGATATACACCCAATACATTCAACCTCAATTCTTCTTTAGTTTTTTTGAGTGGGTACAACCGCTGAGTGCTACGGGAATGTATGCACTTTTTTTTATGATGGCACTTTCGGCAGCCTGCATCATGTTGGGTGCTTTTTACAGGGTGGCTACCATTCTTTTCTTTCTCAGTTTCACGTATGTGGAGTTGATTGACAAAACCAATTACCTCAACCACTATTATTTTGTCAGTATTATCAGTTTTATCCTCATTTGGCTGCCTGCCCACCGCGCCATTTCTATTGATGCCTGGAGAAAACCTTCCATACAGTTACAAAGAATTCCCGCCTGGTGCATTCATATTTTGTGCCTGCAATTGGGCCTTGTTTATTTTTATGCCGGGCTGGCTAAGTTAAACCCCGACTGGCTGTTTCATGCCATGCCCATGAAAATATGGTTGCCCTCCAAAGCAAATCTACCTGTCATCGGCTGGTTTTTTGATTATTACTGGGTTGCCTTTGTTTTTAGCTGGTTTGGGGCACTGTATGACCTTAGTATTCCATTTTTCCTGGCCTGGAAACGCAGCCGTTTTTTTGCTTACTTGACGGTAATTGCTTTTCATTTGATGACCGGGCTGCTTTTCCAAATCGGTATGTTTCCCTATATTATGATTGGGTGTACACTTATCTTTTTTTCAGAAGAATTTCATCTCCAGCTTTGGGGGCGTATAGGTAAATTATTCCCCTTCCGCCTTTCCCCACAGACCTTAGGACAAGAAACCGAGGTCTGTGGAGACCTCAGTCCCCCCCTACAAAAAAATTATTGGATACCTTCATTACTGGCTTTCCACCTTATTATCCAAATTATTTTGCCCTGGCGGTTCATGCTATTTCCCGGAAATTTATTTTGGACAGAGCAAGGCTACCGCTTCTCGTGGCGGGTGATGCTCATGGAAAAAGCAGGTTATGTTACGTTTCTGGCAAAAGACCCTGAAAGTAAAAATAGCATGGAAATAGACCCGGCAGACTACCTTACGCCTGTGCAGGAAAAAATGATGAGTACGCAACCTGATATGATTTTGCAGTTTGCGCATTATCTTGCGAGCCAATTGAAAAACAAGGGTATTGAACAGCCGGAAATTTATGCGCAATCTTATGTGGCATTGAACGGACGCAGCAGCCAAAAATTTATTGATGACCAGGCCAATCTTGCGGCAATTCCTGAAGGATGGCAGCACAAATGGTGGGTGTTACCTTTTGAAAAATGATGCACAATTTTACTAAAATAACAATACAAGTTTCATTTATCCTGTTTGCCCAATTTGCATGGGCACAACATGCAAGCATTTCAGGAAAGGTAACTGATAAAAATACAGAAGAACCCCTGGCGAAAGTTGAAGTTTTTCTGGTGAATACAAATCAACATACCTTTACCGATGAAAACGGAAAATATACGCTAAAAACCCAACCTGGCAAATATCAGCTTGCTGCTTATTTTTATGACAGAAAAAGCATCACAAAGCAAATTGAAGTAACTGCCGGACAAAAGTTATCCGTAGACTTTGCCCTCCAACCACTCGAAGTTTTACTGGATGAAGTACTTACTACCGCAACCCGGGAAGAAACGTCTGATATTTCAAGGTTAAATTCCGTGGAAGGCACCTGGATATTTGAAGCTAAAAAGAATGAAGTCATCAACCTGGACCGCCTGAATGCCAATATGGCCACCAACAATGCCCGGCAGGTTTTCGCCAAAGTGCCGGGACTGAACATTTGGGAAAGCGATGCTGCAGGATTGCAACTGGGTATTGGCGGACGCGGACTGAACCCAAACCGCACCTCCAACTTTAACACCCGCCAAAACGGTTACGATATTGCCGCCGACCCCATGGGTTATCCCGAAAGTTATTATACGCCCCCGGTTGAATCTTTAGAGAAAATTGAAGTGGTGCGTGGTGCAGCTTCTCTGCAATACGGCAGCCAGTTTGGTGGCATGATTAACTTTTTATTTAACCGCGCCCCGGATGGCGACCCGTTCATTTTTCATACCCGGAATACGGTAGGTTCTTACGGACTTTTTTCTTCCTACAACAGCCTGTCTGGTAATACGGGCAAAATGGACTACTTTGCCTTTTACCAAAGAAAGCAGGGCAACGGATGGCGAGAAAATGAGCAATTTACTTCCAACACATTTTTCACCGATGCTAATTTTAACCTGGGTGAAAAATGGTTTTTGTGCTTTGAATTCACCCATATGGACTATTTGGCCCAGCAGCCGGGTGGCCTTACCGACCGTATGTTTGAAGAAGACCCTCGCCAGTCGGTACGTGAGCGCAACTGGTTCAACATCAACTGGAACGTGCCTGCCATTGTGTTGGAATACAGCGTAACCCCACGCACCAAAATCAACCTGAAAACATTTGGTTTGATTGGCTCCAGAAAAGCATTAGGTAATTTACAATCTGTTACGGTAGCCGATATTCCGGAAGAAAACAGAAATTTATTGTGGGGCGATTTCCTGAATTTTGGCTCAGAATTGCGGCTGATGCAACATTACCAAATCAAAAACAAACCGCAGGCACTGGCTGTTGGGGTGCGGTATTTTGAAGGACATACACAACAAAGGCAAGGCGATGCCAACAATGGTACCGGGGCAGATTTTTATTTCCTGAACCCCGATTATCTGGAAGATTCTGATTTTACTTTTCCATCCCGGAACGTGGCAGTTTTTGCGGAAAATATCTTCAACATTTCTGATAAATGGAGCATTACACCGGGTTTCAGAGCTGAATATATTGATACACAAAGCGAAGGGTATTACCGCCAAAGCCTGGAAGACCTTGCAGGTAATATAATTTTTGATACCACCATTTACGAAACCAAAGAAAGACAACGCTCTTTTTTCCTGGGTGGCGTGGGCATCAGCTATAAACACGATGAAAATATTGAAGTATACGGCAACTTTGCCCAAAATTACCGGGCAATCAATTTCAACGATTTGCGTGTAAACAATCCCAACTTACAGGTGGATGAAAACCTTCAGGATGAAAACGGATTTAATGCGGATTTGGGAGTCCGTGGTAACCTCAATGATATTATTCACTTTGACTGGAGTTTGTTCTATTTGCGTTACAATGACAGAATTGGTGCCGTTTGGAGAAAAGAAATTGACCCATTTTTTGGGGAAAGGGCTTTTCGCTTCCGTACCAACATTTCAGATGCTTACATCACCGGCCTTGAAACCTATACCGAAGTGAAATTAGGAACGTTACTATTTGGAGAAAAATCACCTTCCGATTTGTCAGCATTTGTCAACGGTGCACTCATTCATGGGCAATATGTAGCCTCACAAGAATCGGCTTTTACCGGAAATAAGGTGGAATTGGTACCGCTTCTCAACCTGAAAGCCGGGTTGCAATACGATTACAAAAACTTTTCTTCTACTTTGCAAAGCACTTTTGTTACCCAACAATATTCTGAAGCTACCAACACCACCCAGGTACCCAGTGGCGTAGACGGCATCATTCCGGCTTATTATGTGGCTGACCTTTCTTTCAAATACAAATATAAATTTGCCCAGCTGGAAACAGGAGTCACCAACCTTACCAATAATTCATATTTCACCAGAAGAGCAACAGGGTATCCGGGGCCGGGTATCATCCCCTCGCCCGGAAGGCAATTTTATGTTACGTTGGACTTGAAACTTTAGCAGAAATTTTCACTAAATTTGGTTACTAATTTGCTGAGGAATTAAAATACTTTTTTAACCAAATATATGCTCAAATGGGTGCAATCTGCTAACCGGTATGTGTTGGCAATTTTTCTGTTTTTAGCTATTTTTTTCATCGGTAGCCTGGATTATTTTTCAGGTCAGGAAGTTGTTTTCTCAGCATTTTATGCTTTACCCATTATTGGAGTTACCTATATTTTGGATAAAAAATCCGGCATTGCGGCCAGTCTTTTGTCCTGTATCCTGGCAGGAATAACCGATTATTCCGTAATACTCAAAGTTTCACCTGTAATCGGATGGAATTTTATCTCCCGACTATTATTATTTCTCACCATTACATTTCTGATAAGTTTTCTCAAAAAGAAGATTGAAGTTGAACGACAGGCGGCAGAGATACAAAGGTTTATGATAAAAGAAATTCATCATCGCCTTTCTAACAACATGGCTACTACCGTTGGCATACTGCATTTGCAAATGATAAATGAAAAAAATAGTGTCCCCTTTCTAATGCCGCTCGAGAGGCGTTTGACCGCTATGCTCAATATTCATAAAAAATTGTATCAGCAAACAGGATTGGTCATTCATTTGAGAGAATATTTACAGGAACTTGTTTCTTCCTTTTCTGAAACGTATCAGCTTAAAGAAGAAAAAATCAATATAAACCTATATTGTGATCCGATTGACATTATTGATACTAAGGCCCAAACCATTGGCATGCTTATCAATGAATTGATGATTAACTCTAAGAAATACGCTTTTCCGAATGCTAAAACCGGGCTAATTCAAATTCGGGTTAGTTATGCAAACAAAAAAATCACCATTATTTATGAAGACAACGGCATTGGTTTTGACTATGTAAAAAATACCCCGACCAATGGCATTGGCATGCAACTCATCGAGGGCTTTGCCAAAGAATTGAATGCTTCCATTACTTTTCAAAAAACACCGGGAGTACAGTTCAAATTTGAGTTTCCTAATGGAGAAAATCCCTCCCTTAATCCACTAAATACATAGTAAAGCGACTCAGTGAGCCACTTTACAAACATTCATCACACTTCTTTTCTTAATACCTCTAACGGCGGGCTGTTCAGCACAGAACGACTGCTCGAAATACCAATGATCATTGTGAGGGCGGTAATGATCACAAAAGTAATCAGTACAGGCAGGGCCGTTGGTGAAAATGACGTTTCAAAACTAAAGCGGGTAAGTCCGTAGCTCCCGGCCAGGGCAATAACCACACCCGTGAACGCTGCCAGACTACCCAGGAAAAAATATTCCAGGGCTGTAATGGTCAGTATCTGTTTCCGGCTCGCACCCAAAGTACGGAGCAAAACGCTTTCCTGCATGCGCTGGTATTTGCTGAGGATTACCGAACTGATAAGCACTAAAATGCCTGTAACAATACTAAACATCGCCATAAACTGAATGACAAAGGTTACCTTATCCAAAATTTCATTCACGGTTTTTAAGATAAGCTTCAGGTCAATGATAGAAATATTCGGAAACGCTTTTACTACAGCCCTTTGGTAACTTGCTGCTTTTTCGTCTGAGTTCACCCTGGTGACCAACACATGAAATTTAGGCGCTTTTTCTAATACCCCTGTTGGAAACAAAACCAGAAAATTTGTTTGCATTCGCCGCCAGTCTACTTCCCGCAAACTGCCAACATACGTATCAATATAGGCACCTTGTACATTAAAAGTTATCTTATCACCGAGATCAACACCCATCCGGCGTGCATGGCCATCTTCAATGGAAATAAAAATGGAATCGGAAGCTGTAGGCACATTGCCCTGCCAGTTTCCTGCTATAATTTCCTCAGAATCAATCAGGGAATCCCGGTAAGTAACCCGATATTCACGGGAAAGCACCCTCCCCGACACGTCGGAAGTGGTATCTTCTTTAATTTCTTCGGCAGACTTTCCTTTGATACCTGCCACCCGCATGGTAACGATGGGCACGCGCTGAATAACCGGCAAATCAAATTCCCTCGTAATGTCCAGCAATTCTGCTTCCTGATCACTCTGGATATCAAAAAGCACCATATTTCCCTGCCCCTTTTCACCTGATATTTGTATTTGGTTGAGCAAAGTGTTCTGCACAAAGTACAAAGTACTGATGAGTGCCGTACCTAACCCAATGGCTACAATTAATATCAAAGTTTGGTTATTGGGCCGATAAAGGTTAGATACTCCCTGCCTCCAGGCATACGTCCATGAAGAGGGAAAATAGGCTCTTACCAACCACATAATGCCTTTTGCCACGCCAGCCAGCAATAAAAAAGCTACGAGTATACCACCTGTAAAATAAGCCGCCTCTTCCCAATCTTGTAATTGCCCAAAAGAAAAGAGGTAAACCAGTAAGAAAATCAATATATAAACAGCATACTTTAAAAAATCGGTTTGTTGAACATCTTCTTCAAAATAGCTTCTCAAAGCCCGCAATGGGGATATCCGTCGCATGGCCAGCAAGGGAACCAGCGCAAATAATAAAGATATGACTAATCCGATTCCAATTCCCATGAGGATAGAAAACCAGGAAATTCCCAAATCAACTTCTACCGGAAGAAAACCTGCAAAAATTTTTGGCAGTAAAAACTGTATCATCGATCCCAGCAAAGCACCCACGATGGATCCAGCCAGTCCCATAATGCCTATTTGAATGAGATAAATTAGAAAAGCCTGTATTCCTTTAGCGCCCAGGCACCGCAAAATAGCGACCGTAGCCAATTTTTCCCGCACATAAATATGAATGGCACTGGCTACCCCTATACAACCCAGTAACAATGCTACAAATGCCACTAAATTGAGAAAGCCGGTAAGATCGGAGTATGTGTCTCCCATCTCTTCTTTTCTCTCCTCAACCGTATCAAACCTCAGTTCCTGTTCCCTTAGCTTAGGCCCCCATGTTTCTTCTATCATGGCTTCTACGTCGGTGTTATCAGCAAACTTGAAATACATTTCGTAGTTGATACGACTGCCTTTTTGCATCAACCCTGTTGCTTCCATGTACTGCATTGGAATGTAAACAAAAGGGGCAACGGTGGTAGAAACGCCCGTTTGGCCTGGCACTTTGTTGATCCTACCAATAATGGGAAAGGTTTCTTCGCCTACTTTAATAGAATCACCAATTTCTGCATCAAATTGCAGCATTAATGTATTATCAACAATAGCAGCTTTTTGTTCCCTAAAAATACGCCCTGCTTCTGCCGGAACGGTTTCAATAGCCCCGTAATACGGGTAATCTCCTTCCAGTCCACGAACCTGGACCAGCCGCGTGCCATTATTTTTCGGAAAAAGAATCATGGAAGCAAAACTCACTTCTTCTGATTTTTCCCCTCCCAGGGAATCCAGCAATGTCCTGGCGTCATCTGAAAACGGCTGGCGATTTGATACTTCCAGGTCGGCTCCCAAAAGTTTTTTGGCCTCACCTTCAATTTCCTGCTGCATACTCACGCCAAAAGAACTGATGGCTACCAATGCGGCAATGCCCAAAATAATGCTGCTCACAAATAAAAGTAATCGGGATCGGTTTTTCCGGCTATCACGCCATGCCATTTTTAAAAGCCATCGGATGTTCATGGGGGAAGTGTTTATTGTTTGTCGTTTTTTGTTTAGTTGTTAGGAGTCGGAAGACCGGAGACGGAAGACCGAAGTTTTGCTTCTGTCTTCCGTCTTATTTATCCCTTTTTTATACTGGAAAATTGCTCGCTGCTTAATTGGGTGCCATTAATTTGGTCTTTTATGACATGTCCGCCTTTTAAGCGGATAATGCGGTTTGTTTTTCCGGCGAGTTCAATATCGTGGGTTACGATAACCAGGGTTGTACCTGCTTCCCGGTTGAGTTCAAATAATAAATCTTCTACGTGGCTTCCGGTTTCTTCGTCAAGGTTTCCGGTGGGTTCGTCGGCAAACAATATTTTGGGCTGGTTAGAAAACGCCCGTGCCATGGACACCCGCTGCTGTTCACCTCCCGAAAGTTGTGTTGGATAATGATGCCCCCTATCACCCAGGCCCACCTTAGCAAGTAAATCTTGAGCACGCCTGGAAATATTTTTTTCACCCCGCAGTTCCATAGGTACCATTACATTTTCCAGGGCGGTAAGGGTGGGAATGAGGTTAAAATTCTGGAAAATAAAGCCTACATGCTGATTTCTGACTTCAGCACGTTCGTCTTCATTCAAATTATCGAGTTCGATTCCATTTAGTTTTACAGAACCAGCACTTGCACGGTCCAGCCCTGCACAAAGGCCCAATAATGTGGTTTTTCCACTTCCAGACGGCCCAATGATGGAGCAAGTATCACCAGATGCTATACTGAATGAGATATCTTCCAGCACCGTAAGCTTGTTGCCCCCACTTTTGTAATCTTTGCGTAATGATTGTATTTCCAGGATAGGTGTCATAAAATAATGATAGTAATGTTTATCTGCGTTTCTGTAATAAACTACATTCTAAGAAAGAAGTTGCTTTACTACAAACTGTAATACAAATTATTACGTAATAATTAGCATTGCACTGTTTAATTCAACCATATTGCACAAATGCAGCTTCCATTTAAACTTTACTTTTTATCAATATTATTTATTTTCATTGCAGCCTGTTCTTCCCAACAGGAAAAATCTTCCCAACAAGCTACTTCTGATAATACATCACAAAATTCTTCGGCTGCTCCTGCTTCGGAAAATGAAAAAGAGAAACCGACTATTTTATTTTTCGGGAATAGTCTTACCGCCGGTTATGGTTTGGATCCTGACCAGGCATTTCCTGCCCTTATTCAGAAAAAGTTGGACTCACTGGGGTACGACTATCAGGTAATCAATGCCGGGTTGAGTGGGGAAACCACTGCCAGTGGCAACACACGCCTTGATTGGGTACTGGAACGGCAATCTGTAGATATTTTTGTTTTGGAATTGGGTGGTAATGACGGATTGCGTGGCATCAACCCTGAAGAAACCCAAAGAAACCTGGAAGCCATGATTGAAAAATTGCGGGCGGCAAACCCCGATATGCAAATCATTTTGGCAGGTATGCAAGCCCCACCGAACATGGGACCTGATTTTACGTCCCAATTCCGGCAGGTATTTAAAGATGTAGCCCGGGAAAAAAATGTAGCACTGATTCCCTTTTTACTTGAAGGCGTCGCTGGTGAGTCTGATTTAAACCTGCCCGATGGCATCCATCCTACCCCAAAAGGTCATCAGATTGTAACAGATAATGTGTGGGATGTTTTGAAAGATAAATTGGATATAGCTTGATATTAGTTTAACTTTTGCTGATAAAGCACTTGAGATATATTACCAAATAATAGTAGCTTCATAAACTATGAAAGCGTATGTTTTTTGAGAAGTATGGTATCAAATGATTGGCCTTATGATCTCAAAAAAAATTCTTAAAAAAACAAAAGAAATTAATCCTACTTCAGAGCGTTTTCGGATGCTCTATGAAATTTCAGCCATCAACTCTTCCAACCCAGATGTTCAATTAGATGCTATTCTTATCATTGCTTCCAGAATATTTGGGCTTGATATTGGCATTATTAGCAAAATTGAAGGCGATGCGTATACAGTGTTAAATTTTTTTCATCCTGATAACACCTTAAAAAAAGGACAGGAATTTTTGCTAAGTAATACATATTGTGCTATTACCCTTCAAAAAGATGATGTAGAGGCGATACATCATATGAAAAATTCTGCGTATGCTTCCCACCCTTGTTATGATGTTTTTCAATTAGAAGCTTATATTGGCGTGCCCCTGCTCGTTAATGGAAAAAGATTTGGTACGTTAAATTTCTCCAGCCCAAAACCTTTACCTGTCCCCTTTACTGAAGAAGATAAACGCATGATGCGTATCATGGGCTCCTGGGTAAGTAATATATTACAAAATAAAGAAAACCTGCTGGCCCTTAGAAAAAGTGAAGCCCAGTACAAAATGCTCGTAGAAAATGGTTTGGCTTTAATGTGCATTCATGATAAAGATGGAAACATCATTCAAGTAAATAAAACTGCTTTACAAGCGCTTGGTTATACTTATGAAGAAATGGTGGGAAAAAACCTGAAACAGTTTATGGTACCCTCCCATCCTAAAGCTTTTGAAAATTATCTGGAGAGAATCACAATAAATAAATCTGATGAAGGGGTTTTATCTATTCTCACAAAAGAAGGGAAACTATGCTATTGGTCATATAAAAACACACTGGAAAATGGGCAAATTATTGGATTTTCTCAGGATGTAACTGATAAAATCAATGCCGAAAAAACATTGATAGAACAAGAGCACAACCTAAAAGAAGCCCAAGCCCTGGCCAAAATAGGTAGTTGGAAACTTGACCTGCTAAGTAATAGAATATTTTGGTCTGAAGAAACCTTCAATATATTCGGATTGGATCCCAAACAACCCGAGCCACTCCTTGAAGAGTTTTTGCAGATGATTCACCCAGGTGATAAGATGAACCTGAAACTAAGTATTGAAAAAGCCATTTCACAAAGAGAAGCTTTCTCCATTGAACTCCGAATTGTACTTAATAATGGTTTAATCAAATATGTTCAAATCAAGGGGCGCCCTTATATTGACAAAACAGAAAAAGTAACGCAGATAATTGGTGTAGTACAGGA
Source organism: Cyclobacteriaceae bacterium (assembly GCA_965230065.1). Taxonomy (GTDB): domain Bacteria; phylum Bacteroidota; class Bacteroidia; order Cytophagales; family Cyclobacteriaceae. Next base: position 5,502,451 of record OZ245942.1, read on the forward strand.
CATCACTGAAAACATACTTGTTAACCAGGAATTGATTGCGGCCAAGGAAATGGCAGAAGAAGCTGCCCGTATCAAACAGGAGTTTCTTGCCAACATGAGTCATGAAATCAGAACGCCAATGAATGCAATCATGGGGTTTGCCCGGTTATTATTACAGGCAAAACTACATGAAGAAAATCATCAGTATGCACAAACCATCTATGAATCGGCTGACACTTTACTGGTTATCATCAATGATATCCTTGATTTTTCAAAAATTGAGGCAGGAAAACTCCCAATCGTTCCTGTCCATTTCGATTTGATAAAGTCTCTCGATTCGCTTCAAAAGTTTTTTTCTGTAAAGGTTGATGAAAAGTCTGTCAGGCTAATTTTTGAAACTGATGAAAATATTCCTGCTGCCCTGGTTGGCGATCCGGTTCGTATCACTCAAATACTCAGCAACCTTTTAAACAATGCCATTAAATTTACAGAGAATGGATTCGTATTAGTTAATACGAGTCTTCATTCACAGAAAGATGATGAATATATCATTCAATTTTCTGTGAAAGATTCCGGTATTGGTATTCCTGATGAAAAAATCAAAACTATTTTCAACAGCTTTGAGCAAGCTGAGGGAGACATTACCCGAAGGTTCGGGGGTACGGGGCTCGGCTTGACTATTGTAAAAAAGTTGATTGAATTGATGAATGGCCAAGTTCAGGTAAATAGTCAGGAAGGTGCGGGGTCGGTTTTTACAGTTGCTCTACCACTTAAGAAGGGAGATGTAAAAAAAATAAAGACAGAAGAAATTAATGATATTCATTCCCTTCCATTAGATTTATTACATGGAAAACGGATATTGCTGGCAGAAGATAACAGAAACAACCAAGTGTTGGCAACGAAAATATTATCAGATGTAGGTTGCCAGGTTGAAATTGCCGAAACGGGAAAAGAAGCAATAGACCAGATCAAGAACAAGGAGTTTGATGCCATATTAATGGATATACAAATGCCTGAGTTGGATGGGCTGCAGGCCACGAAAATCATCAAAAGTTTAGCGCCTCCACTCAATGCTATCCCCATCATTGCAATGACGGCACATGCGCTCAAAGAAGAAGAAAACAAATACAGGAAAGTAGGCATGGAAGATTATATTTCTAAACCTTTCAAGCCTGATGTATTATATGTTAAACTACTACATGTTTTCGGCCATTTTGAGAATAATATCAAGAATACCACGGCATCGCCAAAAAGCAACCCATACCAACCTGAGCAAATTACTTTTGACAGCTTGAAACAAATTGCAGGTGATGACCAGGGATTTTTCACCAACATGCTGCAAATCTTCATACAGGACGTACCTGATTATTTAAGTACAATTAAAACATCATCACAGCAAAAAAACTGGGAAGAATTAAAAAGAACCGTGCATACATTAAAGAGTAGCATTTCGCTGATTGGGATGAAAAACACCACATCCATTATCAATGAAATTGAAAGTGGCAACCTTGATGAAATAGCCTTTGAGGCAATCTGTTCAAAATGCGATTATATCATAGAAAACTGTGAAAAGGCAATTGCATTGGCTAAGCAGGAAATACCCTAATCCCCATCATCTTTATGCTATCTTTTCACACAATGGCATTTTCATCTTTCCGATACCACTATAAAATCAAAGAAAGCTCAGGTTTTCTGCTTTTTCTTTTTAGCTGCAGGAAATAATATATTGTTCAGTATCAGCCTGTAACCGGGAGAATTTGGATACAAGTTCAGGTCGGTTTCAGCCTCACCCACATTATGCCGGTAATCTTCCGGATCATGTCCACCGTAAAAAGTCCAGAAACCTTTGCCGAATTCGCCATGCAAATACTTTGCTTCATGGGCTGCTTTATTTTCACCAAGAATTACAACATCAGGCCGGATATATTCTTTACGGAAAGCAGTAGTTTGGCCCATAAAGCCTTTCACAATACGCTCATGGTTTTGGGTAAGCATGGTGGGCACGGGATCCCACTTGGCAGAGAAGTCAAACAAGGTGAAAAAATCATTTGTTTCACTCAATCCCCTTTCGGCAATATTTACATCAATGCTGGAAAACTCATATTCCCAGGGGTTACGCTCTAACTTAAAATTAATGAAGGCAAAAGTATTAGAAAAGTCCAGTTTCCTCTGCGCATTAGGGTCGGCCGGGTCACCATCATACATGGCTTCGCAAATATCAATTCCAGCAGCAGCCAATGATATATCATACGTGTCGGTAGCCGAGCACATCGCAAACATAAACCCTCCACCCAATACAAAATCGCGTATTTTTTGGGCAACCCCCAGTTTTAATTGTGAAACTTTCTTAAATCCATGCTTTCGCGCTAATGCTTCCTGCTCCATCTGTCTTTCCTGATACCAGCGCATATTGCGGAAGGCGCGATAAAACTTTCCATACTGTCCGGTAAAGTCTTCGTGGTGTAGATGCAACCAGTCATATTCCGGCAGCTTATCATACAATACCTCATCATCATACACTACATCATAAGGAATTTCAGCATAGGTAAGGGCCAGTGTGACAGCATCATCCCAGGGTTGTGCAGTTTTCGGAGAGTATACTGCAATTTTTGGGTATTGCTCTAATTTCATCAAATCCATATTGGAAGAAGGACTGGCAATGACACTTACAACCTGATTGTATTGGGCATCCGATATAACTTCGTAGGTTACTCCCCGAATAATCAGCTCATTTTCAAACTTTTGATAATATTTATAAGCAAAACTCCCTCCCCGGTAATTGAGCAGCCAATCTACTTCAACTTCGTTTTGCAGTACCCAATAGGCAATACCATAAGCTTTCAGGTGATTGGCCTGTTTGTTATCCATCGGTATCAGAATAGTAGAGGCATATCCTTGTACACTCACGAGCATAATCACAACAATCCACAACAGGTTTCTCATAATTTGAAGTTTTTTCATTAGTATATATTGTAACGTATTTTGTCATAGTAAAATACGACAAATACGGTAAAAATTTACGGATATTGGTGAAAAAATGAAAAATTACCAAATCAAACGCAAATTTTTAACAGCCTATCTAAATAACAAATCAGTTGTAATCAGTATTCAGCAATGCATAAGAATATTTGCAATCGCTTCACTTATCGTATATATTTCACTTAATTTTATTGAACCCTCAGGCTATGGAACCACAACTGGTAGTACAGCAGACTTCAACCCCATTGTCAAAACCACCTATTTCAGCACGGCTGCTTTCTTTAGATTTTTTTAGAGGAGCTACCATGTTTTTGTTAGTTGCTGAAACTACCGAATTGTATCATCACCTGCTTGCACATACCCAAGAAGGCACATTCTGGCATGGATTGGCTTTACAGTTTCATCACCACCCCTGGAATGGCCTGCGCTTTTGGGATTTGGTGCAACCATTCTTCATGTTCATTGTTGGAGTGGCTATGGTTTTTTCGCTCAATAAAAGAGTACAACATAAAGAAGATTGGCAAAAAGCTACCCGGCATATCTTAAAGCGCTGTTTTTTGTTATTTTTATTTGGGGTTGGACTACATTGTGTATACAGCGGAAAGTTGGTTTGGGAACTATGGAATGTGCTTACACAACTTTCATTTACTATCCTCGTCGCTTTTATTCTCTTCAAATATCCACTGCTTATACAATTACTGGTCTCAATAGGCTTATTAATGCTGACCGAAGCATTATACCGTTATACAAGTATTCCCGGATTTGGTCAGCCCTTTGTACAAGGCCATAATTTTGGTTCATGGATGGATATGGTACTGATGGGAAAAATCAATGGTGGCGGCTGGGTTACCATCAATTGCATACCAACGGCTGCACATACCATTTGGGGGGTAATTGCCGGAAAAGTATTACTGTTAGGTGGCTCTGCTACAGCAAAACTCAAACCTTTGGTAGTTGCAGGAATCATTGGGCTAATTATAGGGTATGGCCTTGATGTGCTCGGTATTACGCCTATTATCAAGAGAATCTCAACCTCTTCTTTCGTATTTGCATCCGGAGGATGGTGCTTGCTCGTACTTGCTGCTTCGTATTGGCTTATAGACGTAAAAGGTTACAAAAATTGGGTCATTTTCTTTAGTATTGTAGGCATGAACTCTATCTTCATTTATCTATTCACCCAAACAGTTGGACACCAATGGGTAAATGATTTTGTTGCCATTTTCACAGATGGAGTATTGCAGTGGGTTGGTGCCAATTCATTTTTGATGGCAATATTTGCCGGAATGTCTTCCCTGGCTGTATTTTGGTATTTATGTTACTGGCTATATAAACATAAAATCTTCTTTAAAGTGTAGGTAGATTAATTTTTTGTATACTGTTTATATAACTCACCCAGGCTTTTTTGGTCAATATCATCACTGTGTATTACTAACCTGTATTTCAAGATGAGCCCCTCTTCTTTTGGCAAATACTCGGCATCTCGCCCAGGATACACTACATTTTGCATGCTTTTTTCCTGGCGCAAAATCCAGGGCTGTGGATGGCAGGGGTTATCAGGATGGGAAAATATAGCCACACCACTTTTTGGTTCGCTAATACCATTAAAGGCCCCGTAAAAATCCATCCAGGGCCCCGCTACTACAGCAGTATTTTTTGGAGTTATTTCGTTACCCTGAGCGATAAATTGAATATCCTCAGGAAGTTTTATACGAGCAGAAAAACCGCCATATCCCTTATCATCTTCAGAGCCTCCAATTTTAAGGCTATCCTTCAATGCAATAAGTTCAATTTTGAAATCGATCATCCTCAGCTGGCTCGTAGATTTGTACACTGTAATTTCTGTATTCTCCAATACGATCGTATCAGGTAGCGCTTCATTCATGCGAGTTTGCCAAACTACGGTCGTTTTTAACGATACTTGTTTTTTCTTCTTATCAATCGTTACTCCTTCTACATTCCATGCGATATTTTCCGTAGTCCAGCCATCCGCGATTTTCTTTCCGTTGTGAACAATCTGATGCCATGCCCAAAAAATTCCCCTATGGTGCAAGTGATCTTCAGGAAAGTCCTCTGTTAAAACTTCTTCATTCAGCCCATAAAGCGGATGTACATAATTTGATCGAGGATATTGGCCATCTTTCGATTTTGTTTTTTTCTGGTAAAAAAGCACTTTTTGTTCACCTTCTCTTATTGCAATGCCTTCCTCAGACTCTTCAATACTGAATGATTGTGCATGTAGGTTACAGATTAGAAAATTACCTGTAATAATAAGAATAACCGGGAGCATTATTCTGAAAGTGCGCATGTGGCTGATTTTTTTGTAAGAGTGCAAATGTAACCCCTATTTACATATTTTCTATGATAAAGAAAAAACCGAAAACACTTTGATGTTCAAATTAGTTTTGGATTATTGTGTATACTACTAAAATAAACCTATGTCTTCTACCTTCATTTCCCGATCTGCCATAGATCAAATGGAAAAAAACTACCGCAGAAATTTTATCAATGCACTGAGTGGGTTTAAAAGCGCAAACCTGGTAGGTACGATTAACAAAGTTGGTGAGACTAACCTGGCAATTTTTACACAAATTATCCATGTTGGTGCTTCCCCTCCATTAATGGGCTTATTGATACGCCCGCATACTGTTCCCAGGCATTCACTTGAGAATATATTGGAAACCGGGGTTTTTACCATCAACCACGTACACAAAGATTTCTTCGAGAAAGCGCACCATACCAGTGCCCGTTGGCAACAATCAGAATTTGAAGCTTGCGGACTTACTCCACAGTTTTCAGAAAACCTTATAGCGCCTTATGTTCAAGAATCTGCTATAAAAATAGGGTTAACTTTTAAGGAAAGAATTGATATTGCACTGAATGGCACCATTTTAATTATCGGTGAAATTATGGAAATCATTGCACCCAAAAGTTGCATACAACCCGATGGATTTATTGACATTGAAAAATGTGGTACCGTTGCCTGTGCAGGCTTGGACAGTTACCATTCCACTCAAAAAATTGCCCGGTTGGCTTATGCAAAGCCGGGTATATTACCGAAAAAAATCGATCGTTGATATTCTTTTACTGCTCTCCTTTCGGTTTAAATAAAAACCACTATTTTTGGCACCCAAAAAAAACACATTATGGGAATGGAGCAAACATGGAGATGGTACGGCCCCAAAGATCCGGTATCATTATCCGACGTCAAACAAGCAGGAGCTACCGGCATAGTAACAGCACTACACGAAGTGCCCTGGGGGGAAGTATGGACAGAAGAAGGCATCAACCAACGAAAAAAATTAATTGAATGGGATGAGAAATCACAAAAGGCAAGCGGTTTACGATGGTCGGTTGTTGAGAGCATTCCCGTACATGAAGAAATAAAAACCCGAACCGGCCAATACCGCCAATATATTGAGGCGTATCAGGAAAGCATAAGAAACCTGGCTAAATGCGGCATCACTACGGTTTGTTATAACTTTATGCCTGTGCTTGACTGGACCCGCACCGATCTGGCTTATGAAGTGGAAGACGGTTCAAAGGCTCTTCGTTTTGATGCCACCGCCTTTGCCGCTTTTGAGCTTTTTATATTAAAGCGCCCGGGTGCTGAAAAAGACTATTCAGCTGACATGATGAAAAAGGCAAAAGATTTTGCAGAAAAGCTGGATGATGCCTCAGCACTTAAGTTGCAAAGAAATATTGTTGCCGGCTTGCCCGGGTCAGACAAAAATTACTCACTGGAAGAGTTTCAGGCAGCTTTGGATACCTATGCCAATATTGATGAAAATAAATTACGGGAAAATTTACAGCATTTTCTTCAACAAATAATTCCCGTTGCCAGTGAAGCTAGGGTAAATATGGCCATTCACCCTGACGACCCCCCACGCCCTATCCTGGGATTGCCTCGTGTTGTGAGTACGGAAAATGATTTATCAGCCTTACTCGGTATTGTGGATAATCCTTCCAATGGATTTACCATGTGTACCGGCTCGTACGGCGCACGGCATGATAACGACCTGGCAGGTATGATTAACAGACATGGGTCGAGAATGCATTTCATTCATCTGCGCAGCACACAGCTTGAGCCGGACAATCTAAGTTTTTATGAGGCTAATCATCTGGAAGGTAACGTTGACATGTTTGGTGTTGTAAAAGCTATTATCGAGGAACAACGAAGAAGAAAACAAAAAAACAGACCGGACTTTCAAATTCCTATGCGGCCGGATCATGGTCATCAAATGCTGGATGATTTACGTAAAAATACCAATCCCGGCTATTCAGGCATAGGTCGGCTGCGGGGTTTAGCAGAATTGAGAGGCCTTGAAATGGGAATAGAAAAATCATTGACATAATCGTATTCTGCTCTTTCGCTACCTTTCTTTCACCCTTGGCTATGCTTTCATTTCAATTCATAAATACAAAAAAATAGATTAAATGCATTTTCCCTTGTCTGATCACCCAAAAACCTTGCTTATGGATTAAATCGTATAGTAAATGGTTTTTTAATATGGGGGCTTGTCATATATTTGCACGTCTGTTGCCTAAATAGCGGTTTTACTGCATTTTAGGCATTTATTTTAGCTTAATAACATCAAACTAATCACTAAGTTATTTTAACTCTCCTTACATGCACTACATAGTTTTTGTCATTCCGGCACTTGGAATTCTAGGATTAATATTTACTGCAATTCGTTCAGCTTGGGTATCTAAACAAGATGCAGGGGATCAAAATATGCAGGAATTGGCTAAATACATTGCCGATGGCGCCATGGCATTTCTCAAGGCAGAATGGCGCGTATTAGGATATTTTGCAGTTATTACCTCAATTCTTCTTGCCTGGTCGGGTACCACCGTTGAAACTTCCAGCCCTATCATTGCTGTTTCATTTATTATTGGCGCAGTCTTTTCTGCATTTGCCGGGTATATTGGCATGAACATCGCAACCAAAGCAAATGTAAGGACTACCCAGGCAGCCCGTTCCAGTCTTGCAAAAGCACTTAAAGTCTCTTTTGCAGGAGGGTCTGTGATGGGCCTGGGAGTGGCCGGATTGGCTGTATTAGGATTAGGAGGGCTATTCATCATTTTTTACTATATGTATGTAGTCAGTGCAGGTGAGAGTGTCAATGGCCTGGCAATGGAAAAAGCGTTAGAGGTATTGGCAGGTTTTTCATTGGGTGCTGAAAGTATTGCACTTTTTGCCCGCGTAGGTGGCGGTATATACACCAAAGCTGCTGATGTGGGTGCCGACCTCGTTGGAAAAGTAGAAGCAAATATTCCTGAAGATGACGTGCGCAATCCTGCTACTATTGCCGACAATGTAGGAGATAATGTAGGAGATGTAGCAGGAATGGGTGCCGATTTATTCGGTTCTTATGTGGCTACCATTCTAGCAACCATGGTATTGGGAAGGGAAATCGTATCAGATGATGCATTTGGTGGCATTGCCCCTATTCTGCTTCCGATGATTATTGCCGGAATCGGTTTGGTATTTTCCATTGTAGGTACATTTTTCGTGCGGATAAAAAGTGAAACGGATAGCGTACAAAACGCACTTAATATCGGTAACTGGTCGTCTATCATTTTAACTGTTATCGCTTCCTATTTTTTGGTAAACTGGATATTGCCCGATACGCTCAATATCAGGGGAGTCGCATTTACTTCGATGGATGTTTTTTGGGCCATCTTCGTAGGGCTTATTGTAGGAGCGTTGATGAGCATCATTACTGAATATTACACAGCGATGGGCAGAAGGCCAGTTAACTCCATCGTACATAAATCCTCTACAGGACATGCTACCAATATTATTGGTGGCCTTTCAGTGGGTATGGAGTCAACGGCAATACCAACTTTTGTATTGGCAGCAGGAATTATTGCCTCCTATTCATTTGCCGGACTATATGGTGTGGCTATTGCTGCGGCCGGTATGATGGCCACCACTGCCATGCAATTAGCCATTGATGCCTTTGGCCCGATTGCTGATAACGCCGGGGGTATTGCTGAAATGAGTGGCCTGCCCGAAGAAGTAAGACAGAGAACGGATACCCTGGATGCCGTAGGTAACACAACTGCCGCAACTGGTAAAGGATTTGCCATCGCTTCTGCTGCCCTCACAGCACTTGCTCTGTTTGCAGCTTTTGTGGGCGTAGCGGGTATTGATAGCATTGATATATACAAAGCCCCGGTATTAGGTGCCCTTTTTGTAGGAGCCATGATTCCTTTTATCTTTTCTTCCTTTGCCATTGCAGCCGTGGGAAAAGCAGCCATGGAAATGGTAAATGAAGTGCGCCGTCAGTTTAAAGAAATACCCGGCATCATGGAACACAAAGCCAAACCTGAATATGGAAAATGTATTGAAATATCTACAGCCGCCTCTATCAGGGAAATGATAAAACCGGGTGCCATTGCGCTCATTGCACCTGTATTGGTAGGGTTTGGACTGAAAGGTGTTTTCCCGGATACTTCTTCTGCCGAAATTCTGGGTGGCCTGCTGGCTGGCATCACCGTTTCAGGTGTACTTATGGGCATGTTTCAAAACAACGCCGGGGGTGCCTGGGACAATGCAAAGAAGTCTTTTGAAAAAGGCGTAATGATCAACGGACAAATGGAATATAAGGGTTCAAAGTCGCACAAAGCATCTGTTACCGGAGACACAGTGGGCGATCCTTTTAAGGATACTTCAGGACCATCTATGAATATTTTGATTAAGCTTACTTCCATTGTGGCTTTAATTATTGCTCCCCATATTGCAGTAGATAAGCCACATCATTCTGAATTGATGAAGGAAGGGCCTGCAAATGAGATCAAAGCTGAAATTCAAGCTGAGCAACTACAAGATGTTAAGTAATGAATTTATTTCCTAACACAACAACCCCAAGCCTTCTTCAAAGAAGGCTTTTTTTATTTATTCGCCAAACATTCATAATATTGTCATATACCAAAACTCACAACGCCTAATCACTCATGGAACTCTTTGATGTAATAACAATCCTTATCGTACTTTCGGCAACTTTTGGTTACATCAATGTGAAGTACCTGAAACTTCCCTCAACCATTGGACTGATGGTCATCTCACTGGTGGTTACACTCTTCATTGTTTTTATTGGCAGTATTTTTCCCGATGTTTTAACCACAGCAAAAAGTTTTATTCAGGAAATTGATTTTCAGGAGGTTATCCTGGAAATACTACTCAGTTTTTTGTTGTTTGCAGGAGCATTACATACCGATTTGGGAGCACTCAGGAAAGAACGGTTTCCCATTCTTATTTTTGCCACCCTGGGCGTAGTAACCTCAACTTTCATCATTGGAACTATATTTTACTACTTTCTGCCTTTCATTGGATTTGAAGTGCAATTCATCCACTGTTTGCTTTTTGGCGCCCTTATTTCACCTACCGACCCCATTGCCGTACTGGGGATTTTAAAAGCTGCCAAAGTACCTGAAAAATTAGAAATCAAAATTACCGGTGAGTCATTGTTCAATGACGGTATTGGCGTAGTTATTTTCCTTACTTTGTTCAGTATGGCCCAAAAAGGATTTGAAAACGTTACCCTGAGTGATACGCTGTTGTTGTTCGGAGAAGAAGTAATGGGGGGTATCGGACTCGGCTTATTATTAGGCTATTTGGCTTTTCGGCTCACTAAATCAATAGACCACTACGAAACGGAAGTGATGCTAACCCTGGCTATTGTGATGGGAGGATATTTGTTGGCATCAAAGATTCACTTTTCCGGGCCTCTGGCTGTAGTAGTTGCCGGATTGTTTGTCGGCAATACCGTTTCGGCCAGTATGTCAGAAACTTCGCAGCTATATCTGGAGAAGTTTTGGGAAATGCTTGATTTGTTTCTGAATGCCATTCTGTTTGTATTGATTGGATTAGAATTGCTGCTCATTACCTTCGAGGAGAAGTACTTTATAGCCGGATTTGTCGCCATCGCTGTTGTACTATTGGCCCGGTTCGTTGCTCTTTCATTACCCATACAGTTCATGAAACGCAAACTTGAGTTTATTAAAGGCACTGGTCTCATCATGACATGGGGAGGATTAAGGGGAGGTATTTCTATTGCACTTGCGTTATCATTGACCGCAACCATGGAAAGGGAACTATTTTTATCCGTTACCTATATCGTGGTTATTTTCTCTATTTTGGTGCAAGGGCTTACGTTACGCCCATTTGTAAAAAGAATTCTCGGTTGAAATCTACACTATATAAAAAGTGTAAGGTGCAGGCAATAAAACCTACACCTTTAATAAATTATTTTGATTTAAACCAAGCTTTGGCATCTTCTACACTTGAGAAAAACCTTGACTCGAAACCTTCACTGCCTCCTACATTTCCCATGATCTCTTCGACACTCATTTTGCTGAAAATGTCGTTGGAAACAATCACACCCATATCTACAATACCAGCTCCTAATGCCCTGGGGAACCAGTCTTCGTTGGACCACTGCTGATCTTCCGGGTCAATGGCCCCAATGTTGCGGGTATCCCCAATCCAGCGTTTAGCTTGTTTCTCACTCACTAATGATAACCCGTAGTTTAACGCCTCTCTGAATTCCTGGGAGGTTGGCGTGGTTGCCCATACAAAAACTACCGCATTCACTTCGGCATCATACGTAACATTTACTACATCTGCACTAATTACACTCATCAATATATATTTTAAGTTTAACATAGATGAAGTGCCAAAAATATCAGGAAGGCCTTTATAGTGCAGGGCGTATTTTACAGATTCTATGGGATGTAATTTTTACATGATTTTTATATATACACTCAATTCAAATTTTCGCCCTAAGCATTTGGATACAATCATAGCGTATATCAAAGAGGCTAAACGGGATAATTTGAGAAGTTAACGAAGAGTGGCTTAATACTTAAACCTCAACATGGCCCCAGTTCTCACCAGATCGTATTCTGTTAAGCTGGGTATGCGTAATGCCAAACCGTTTGGCAATCATGCTTAAGCGGGTTTTGTCACTCTTTAGCAAACGTTTTATAATACGCACTTTTGACTCAGTCAATTTATAACCTGTAGTTTTTCGTTTAATTACAGCTGGGTTGCCACTGCTATGTTTATACATTGCTTCACGGCTTACCCACTTCAGGTTACTCACATGATTATTTGATTTGTCATAGTCTAAGTGAATCACATATTTATGATTTTCACTTTCATTATTTAAGAATGCATGTGCCACAAGCTTATGCACATATTTATTAACACGACGGTTATCACCCATCCTTAAATTCACTGCTTTGTATCCCTTCAAGGTAGAACCTTCAATGATTTCTCCGTTTTCCTTATCTATCGCAAAGCTTTTTATTCTACCTCTGTCTGATACCTGATACCTATAGGCTGTATCAAATTCCTCTGAAGCAATATCCTTCCAGCGTTCGTTTTTATAAATATCCAATGTTTAAGTATTTAAATGTAATAAGCTTAAGGTTTAATATGATATGGGTAAAAAGGGAAGATTGGATTAGTGTATAATAAAATATTGGGCTGTTTGCAATAATGATTTCAAATATATCACATATATTTTGAAAGAATATCAAAAATAAACAAAAAATATAAAAATTATACGTTTTCTACCTTTGCCTTTTCTGCATATTGCTTATCAAAGCTAATATCACCAACTCCATACAAATAAATAGCACGTGAAAAGCGGTAGATCAAAGGCAATAATAATATTACCAATGAAGGAACTGTAACAATATAAACCCAAAGCGGGGGATCGTTAAAAAGAAAAAATAAAATACTACCGGTTATCAAAAGTAAAGCAACGTTGAGAACATAACTAACAAACATTGCACCAAAAAAAAATCCCGGCTCTTTCTCGAACCTAACGCCACAAGAAGGACAGTGTTGGTTCATTTTATCAAACTGAAGTGGGGCTTCAAAAAATTTACGTGCAAACAAATTGCCATGCCTGCACCTGGGACATTTAAGGGTTATAAGGGCGAGAAACCCTGATTTTTGCTGCATTTTCCTTACTTTTTTTGTACCACAAATAACCAATTACCGATATCACTACGTAAGGTGCAAAAAATAACAACAGAATACCTGTATTCAACCCAGCCCCCAAAGACATACCTTCACCCTGGCTCACATTATTCTCCATGGTTGTACGGCACATAGCGCATTGTGCCAATATTTCTTGTACGTTTATCAACAAAAATAAACAAACAAATATGAGGGACTTGGTTAATTTAGGAATCATAATTATTATTAAGCTATCTCACTAAAGAACTTTGATATCATTTAATTTGTTCAATAATTCGCTCTTATTTTTCCTGAACAAAGTTAAGCCAACAGGATATCAAATACCATATTTTCGCTGTTTTACTTACTTTATATCTTTAATTGGTCATGTTACTATTGTTCACTCAACTTTTCAGGATACATATAATCATATAATTGTGCATTACCCTCAGATAACTCCATCCAACTGTCTGCCTCGAAAGTGAGATGTGCTACCCCACAGGGTACTATCGAACCTATTTCATGCTTGGTTAAATACTCGGTAAGGTACGTCAATACCGGGTTGTGCCCTACAACCATCACCTGGTGATGGGCATCTTTCTGGTTGTTTATCAACGAAAGTAAACTGCGTACCGAAGCATGGTAAATCTCTTCGGAATAATGTATTTTGTGCCTTTCATATTTAAGTTGTTCGGCCAAAAGTATGGCGGTTGTTTGTGCCCGCACTGCGTTACTTGATATCAATACATCTGGCTGACATGATTGTAAAAACAGATAACGCCCAATCCGGGGCACATCCTGATAGCCCGTGGGCGTAAGGGCCCGGTCAATATCTTTTTGTCCGGCCCCAGACTCTGTAGCTTCCCCATGCCTTACTAAATACAAGTTCTTCTTTGCCATTTTTTACCCTCGTTAAAATAAGAAATCAATATTATTTTTATTAGCATTGTAAAATTACGAATTTGATATTCGCAACTTCATGTAAAGAATCAAATTTTTTGCATTCATTCAAATGCCTGCCTGAAAATCTTTCTACTTACGAACAAACGGGCATTTTTATTGATTGTATAAAAAGAATTTTAACTACGCCGATTTGTTATGCCGAAAAATTTAGTAATTGTAGAGTCACCTGCCAAAGCAAAAACCATTGAAGGATACCTGGGAAAAGACTATAAAGTGGCTTCCAGCTTTGGTCATGTTAGGGACTTGCCCAAGGGGGATGCTGCCATAGATGTAAAAAACGGGTTTAAGCCCACCTACGAAATTAACCCGGATAAAAAAGATGTGGTGAAACAACTGCAAAAAATGGCCAAAGAATCTGAACTGATCTTCCTGGCCAGTGATGACGACCGCGAAGGCGAGGCCATTTCGTGGCACCTTAAGGAAGCTTTGTCACTGAATGATGACAATACACGCAGGATTGTTTTTCATGAAATCACTAAAAACGCGATACTGACTGCTATCAAATCGCCGCGTGTAATTGACCTGGACCTGGTGAATGCCCAGCAGGCACGCCGTATTCTGGACAGACTGGTTGGTTTTGAGCTTTCGCCCGTATTGTGGAAAAAAATCAAAGGTGGGCTATCGGCCGGACGCGTACAGTCTGTAGCCGTGCGGCTGATTGTGGAGCGGGAGCGTGAAATTCAGGATTTCACTCCCAAGTCCTCATTCAAGGTTTCTGCTTTTTTCAATATGGAAAACGGCAGCGTACTGAAAGCAGACTTGCCCCAAAAGTTTGACACTGAGGAAGAAGCCCACAAATTCCTGGAAGCATGTAAAGAGGCGGAGTTCACCATTGAAAAACTTGAGAAAAAGCCAGTAAAAAAATCACCAGCCCCTCCTTTTACTACGTCTACATTGCAGCAGGAAGCTTCCCGAAAAATGGGTTTTTCAGTGGCGCAAACCATGGCCATTGCGCAAAAATTGTACGAATCGGGCAAGATTACCTACATGCGTACAGACTCCCTTAACCTTTCTGACGATGCTATTAATAGTGCCAGTAACCAGATAACAACCGCTTATGGCGATGATTTTTTACAGAACCGGAAATATAAAACCAAGTCAGATTCGGCCCAGGAAGCACACGAAGCTATCAGGCCTACTGATTTTTCGGTATCAGAAGCAGGGAAAGACAGAAATGAACAAAGGTTGTATGAACTGATATGGAAACGGGCCATCGCCTCTCAAATGTCGGATGCTCAGATAGAACGGACCACAGCTACCATTTCCATTTCAACAGTGCCTCAGAAATTAACTGCTACCGGTGAAGTGATCAAGTTTGAAGGTTTTCTAAAGGTATACATTGAATCTACAGATGATGACGAACAAGATACCGAAAGCAAAGACATGCTGCCCCCGCTGGAAATTGGCCAAAAGCTGAACCTCGACAATATGAAGGCGCGGCAATCGTTTACCCGGCATCCTCCGCGGTACACAGAAGCCAGCCTGGTGAAAAAACTGGAAGATTTGAATATCGGCAGGCCCTCTACATATGCCCCTACCATCTCTACAGTCCAAAAAAGAGGTTATATTTTAAAAGAAGACCGGCCCGGTGTAGAACGAGAGTACAAAGAAATTACTTTGCAAAACAAAGAAGTAAATACAGAAAAGCTGACCGAAATCACCGGAACGGAAAAGAAAAAACTATTTCCTACCGATACGGCCATGGTTGTTAATGATTTTCTTGTCAAATACTTCAGCGACATTGTAGACTTTTCATTCACTGCAGAAGTGGAAAAAGAACTGGATGAAATAGCCCAGGGCAAAAAACAGTGGGACCAAATGCTGGATGAATTTTACAAGCAATTTCATCCTTCTATTGAAGAAAGTGCGAATATAGACCGCTCTCAAGTAAACAATGAAAGGTATTTGGGAGATGACCCGAAAACCGGCTTGCCCGTATATGCCCGGCTTGCCAAGTTTGGCCCTGTTGTACAAATGGGCGAAACTGATGGAGAAGAAAAACCTAAATTTGCCAGTCTGCGCACAAACCAGTTCATTGATACGCTTACTTTTGAAGATGCCCTGGAATTGTTCAAACTTCCGCATGAAATCGGGGAATATGAAGGCGAACCCATGGTAACGAATATTGGTAAGTATGGCCCCTACATCCGGCATAAAAATAAGTTTTACTCCCTACCCAAAGAGGAAGACCCGCTCACCGTAGAGCCTGAAAAAGCCATTGAAATCATAGAAGCCAAACGAAAACTGGATGCTGAAAAATACATCAAGGTTTTTGACGAAAATCCCGATGTACAAGTGCTCAAAGGCCCGTATGGCCCTTACATTAAGGTTGGTAGAAAAAATGTAAGAATTCCAAAAGACAAAGTTCCTGAAGAACTAACCCTGGAAGAATGCCTGGAACTGGCTGAAAAAGCCCCGGAGAAAAAGGGAAGGCGGAAGAAAAAGTAGGCAGTGACAGTAGGCAGTATGTGCTGCCTACTGCTGCTGCCAACTGCCGCTGTTATTGCCGCTTTTTTACTGCCACTGCCAACTGTATCTACTTCCAATGTACCACTTTACCCCTGTTTGGGTTCTTAACTACTTCTGGCACATGAGCCAAAATTTCTTCTTTTAATAAATCAATGAGCCTTTTTTTCATAAAACTTCGATGAATAATCAGGCTTACTTCCCTCACGGGCTGCGGATTATTGAAACGGCGGACGTGGGTTAGCTGGGTTTCGCTCATATCCAGGGTGGCAAGTTCGGGTAAGAGTGTATAACCATGTTGTTTCTCAACAATGCGTTTGAGGGTTTCCAAACTGCCACTTTCAAACTTCAGAGGGTTATGGTTTTGGGCAAAAGCACGCTCGCTGCAAATGTTTACAGCCTGCATCCTGAAACAATGTCCTTCTTTGAGCAGCCACATATCGTTAATATCCAGATCGTCAAAATTTATCTTGTTCTTTTCAGAGAGCGGATGGGTAGTTGACATATAAACGGCAAAGGCTTCGTAAAATAAGGGGATTTCAACCAGGCTTTTTTCATGCATAGGCGATACAAGTACGCCCACATCCAGCAAATCATTGTTCAATTTGTAGGCAATTTGGTCAGACAGCAGCTCCTCTACAATCAGGTTTACTTGTGGATATTTTTGAATAAAATCGGTTACAAATAAAGGCAGCAGGTAAGGGCTTAAGGTAGGTATGATCCCAACTTTCAGATCACCCTGAAACATTTCCCTGGAATCCTGGATTACTTCTTTTACCCGGTTTACCTCCCGTAAGCCAATCCGCGCCTGAGAAATAATTTGCTTTCCGATATCAGTGGTTAGTACGGGCTTTTTACTTCTGTCAAAAATCAACACGCCCAGTTCTTCCTCTAATTTTTTTACCTGCATGCTTAAAGTAGGCTGTGTAACGTAACAATGCTGGGCTGCTTCGGCAAAGTTTTTATGGGTATCTACGGCTAAAATGTATTCTAACTGTGTGATTGTCATGCAATATAGATTTCATCTATGCAAAGATAATTGTTCCCTTGTTGAGGGCCTTTCAGTTCAATGCACGATTTGTTTATGAAAAGAAATCACTTACAAATATACAAATGGGGCTTCTCCTGGTACGTGGGCCACCGCAATGCCAGGGAACTGATTGTCTAACCAACCCGCCAGCCATTGCATGCCCGGCTCTTCTGTTGGGGCATGCCCGGCCACAACCAGGGCTTTTTTCTGTCCTGCGCTAATCGCGTCCCTCACATATTCGCTGGTTTCCCACTCAGCGATTTCGCCCACTACCAACACTTCAATATCTGAGCCGGACAAAAAATTGATGTGGCTCTTTCCACCGGAAGCACCGGGTAGCAGGCCAATTTTGCTGCACGCCATGTTTTCATCCCCTACCAACCAAACAGCTTTACTACCCAGGCGTTGCTTTATCTCCTTCGCCAGGTTGCCCACGGTTTGTTCTGGTAAAGTAAAAATATTTGTCTTTTCCTCACTTACGTATGGCTGCCATCCCAGCTTATCTGCCAACCCTTTCATGATAGGGTCTGGTTGGTAGGCATGGATATAATCATGAAAGCGCCAAACAACAATATTGTTGTCTTCCAGCAATTGGCGTTTGTACTGATAAACCGCATCGTTTTCTATCCAATCAGTATTATCCCTGTGATTATAATAAGTAGGTTCGTGGGTAATAATCATATTGGCCCCAAGCTCGATGGCTTTTTGAATTACCCGTGAGTTGGCCATAAATGTAGTAACAATCCCCTTCACCTTTTGAGAAGAGTCGGCAGACTTTACCGTATCTACCGTGTTGTCAAAAGGTGCGCCATTCGCCTGGGAAATGAGGAAGTCAATGACATCCTGAATGGTTTGCACTTTCTCTTTCTGTGCAGAACAAGCCATGGGCACTGCTACAAAAGCATAAGCGGTGGCCGAGGAAATTGATCCAACAAATTTTCTACGCGTTATCATTAATCTTTTATGTTTTGATGGTATTAGATAGATTGTTCTCTTTGATAGTTTATTCTCCATTACAGTTTCCAGGTTACCCCTCCATCCGCAGATGATTCCTCATTCAGGATAAAATTTATCTAATTTAAAGTGAACGGAATAATAAAACTATTTTTTGCAAGGATATGAAAATCTGTAATTTCTACTCAAATTAACATCAAAACCCGTAAATTCGGAAAAACTGTTGCCAACCATGAACTATGAAAACCTGATTGTTGAACAAGATAATGGTGTGTGTACAATTTCACTAAACCGCCCCAAAGTATTTAATGCCTTGAATACACGCCTAAAAGAAGAACTATTAGATATTTTCCAAACACTGGCCACCGATAAATCAGCCCGGGTAGTCGTCCTAACTGGTGAAGGCTCTTCTTTTTGCTCGGGGCAGGACTTAAAAGAAGCGCAGTCATTGCAAGATGTTGAGTATTCTGAAATCCTGCGCAGATACTACCAGCCTTTGGTCTTGAGCATGCGAAGTTTATCCCTTCCCATCATTTGCAAGCTCAATGGCATAGCTGCCGGGGCAGGTTGCTCCCTTGCACTGGCCTGCGATATGATTATTGCCGCAGATACAGCCGAACTTTCTGAGTTGTTCATTGGTATTGCCCTGGTGCCAGATGCGGGTTCGGGATACTTTTTGCCCAGAATGGCAGGCCGTCTGAAAGCCTTTGAACTGGCAACACTTGGCACAAAAATTCCAGCAAAGGAAGCCCTGCAAATTGGCTTGGTGAACCAGGTTGTTCCAGCCGGTCAACTGGATGCTATGGTGGATAAACTTGCTGAATATTATGTACACGCCCCTACCAAAACCATCGGGTTGATCAAAAAGATGTTGCAACAATCGTTACACATGAACCTGGAAGAAATGCTGGATTACGAAGCTGATTTACAGGACATTGCCAGCAAAACCGAAGATCATCAGGAAGGTCTGCGGGCTTTTGCAGAAAAAAGGAAACCGGAATTTAAGGGGAAATAACCTGGAGGATTAGGTTTGATGGAAGATTGGAAAAGCCCCATCATTCCATTATTCCATTATTCCATTATTCCATTATTCCATTATTCCATTATTCCATTATTCCATTATTCCAAGATAACCCTCCTTATCCAACTTCCTGAAACTCAATAATAAATCTTCTGAATTTTCAGAATCCACATCCACTTTGAGCCACCCGAGTAATGCAGGGGCAGCTGCTTCCACAGGCTGTTGCGGATAATAGTTGTCCCGGGCAAAATGCACGAATTTCAATACTTTAAAGCCATCAAACCAAGCGTAGAAACGCTTCTGAAAGGTTGTTTGACTGCCTGTTTGTTGCCGTATTTCTGCTAACTTATCTTTGAAGTTTTCTTTGAGTAAGAAGTTTTGGACAGCCTCAGGCAGTTTCTCAAGCCATAGTTTATAAGTCTTTTCATTACTCATTTCATATAATATATCAATACTTGAGATAAACACTTTTAAGTTCTTAAAAATCAGATGATTATAAGTGGAAAATAGTTTATCATTTCCTTGTAGCCATTCAGATTGTGCTTTCCCGGTTCCGAAAGGAACGCGGTCAGAAATACGGGCTGAAGGATATACCGTAGTACTATTGATTGTCAGCAAATCGCCAAACGGGGCCACTTTGTGCAAGAAGTAAAAATCTTCCCCGGCTTTCCTTCGGTTCATGCCACCCGATTTAGCAAATACATCGGCCCGCACACCCATACTGGAGCCAATTGTGTGGAATGCAAAGGGAAATCCGGTGTATCGTAATCCGTTTACATAATACCGCAAAAACAACTCATACCGGATGATACCCTCCCTCAACTTCTTATCCCCTACCCTATCCAAATCGTGCTCAAAATAAATATTACAAGCCGCAGGGTGATGGGTTAAAAACTGCTTTTCCAGTTCTTGCAAATAATTTTTTTCAACCGTACAGTCAGCATCCAGGCAAACGATCAGGCCATTTTTGTTGACTGATGCAAAACGGTACAGGGCTTCGTCCATCCCAATTTTACGGGCCAGCCCTACCCCGGCATGTTTGGGTGGCAAATCGTCCTCGTACAAAATATGAAATTTTAGTTTATCCGCCGTATTGTCAGCTATCCACGTTTTTGCTTCCTTTTCTGTTTGCCGGTTGAGCACCTTAATTTTTTTATCTGTCTGTGTGCTTTCATTGATAACTACAATCACTTCCACAGGAAAATCAGGCGTATCACACTTACTGAGCGATTGTAATGTAGTCAGGAGGGCAGGCTCGTTGTAGCAGGGGATTACGATGATGAATTGTACATCAGCATGCAGGGGTGCCGAAATCTGGGCTGCTTTAAAACCAAACCGCTTTTGGTAAAACGCTGCAATTTCAGTGAGTTGGGGAGTTGCCATAAAAGCCTAAACACTTCAGAATCAAATTGTGTATATTCGCCAGCGAAAATTAGAAGGAAAACACAGCGATTGCAATTAAACGAACCTTGAAATGCGTTACGAAATAGAATTACATTGTGCTTCCAGTCAGGAATGGCTGGAAACAGTGCTGAACGATTTTAACTCTTTTTTACAAGACCATGCCGACTGCGAGCGCAAAGCCTCGGCCATGGCCATGAGTTTTGTAGCCAAATACCCCAACCGCCACGAAATCATCCCCGAACTGATTGAAACCGGAATAGAAGAACTGGAGCATTTTCAGCAGGTATTTGCGCTTTTACAAAAAAGAGGCGTTGGTCTGGCCGCCGAAATACAACCCGATTTGTATGCCAAACAACTGCTGTCCCTGGCCCAGGGAGGCACACACGAAACCCGCTTTCGCGACCGTTTGCTGATTGCCTCCATCATTGAATGCCGGGGATGCGAACGGTTTAAAATGGTGAGTGAAGCCCAGGAAGATGCGGAAATGAAGCGGTTTTATAAAGAACTCTGGGCTTCTGAAGCAAAACACAGCCATATTTTTGTCAACATGGCCCTTCTCTATTTTCCTGAGCAGGAAGTGGAACAAAGCCTGGAAAAACTACTGGCCGAAGAGGCAACAATTTTGCAAAACCTTAAATTGAAAGCTGCTTTGCATTAAAAACTTGAGACATGAATTTTTTTGTTGCGGGATATCGAGTTGGCAACCCGCAACAAATATTGATTATCACTGCACATTTACCTCTTTTCTGGCAGAAACACCACTCAGCGACCCACTCATTTCTACTACTGAATATAAATAATACATATTACCCGCCGCCAACTGGCTGATGCTGAGCAAAACAGAAGTGCGCCCCTTGAGGCCGGCATTTCCAGTAAAATAAACCTTATCCTCTACAATATCCTCTGCTGTAGGCGCAGGGTCATCTGCCCGGGTAAGGGCATAATACAATGTACCGTCTTTGGCACTTTCAGATACAGAAGCAGTAAAAGACACTCTGCTGCCCGAAACATTTTTGATGGTAATTTCAGGGCTATCCATTCCAATTCCATCTTCTTCGCAGGAAGAGAAACCGATCATCAGAATGAATGAAAATATGGTAATTGCTGTTTTCATTTTTTTCTTTTTTTAAACAGCCAAATTTACCACTTATCGCCCTGATGGTTCACCCAAGTATGAGGACAATATAACTGATGAAAGAAAAAAGCTTATTCAGCAGTATTTTCATCATCTTTTATTTTTCTTACTTTTTGCAAATCGGTTGAAGCATCAATCATCAGCGTCCAATGCACTTGTTTCCCACTTTCCAATGACTCATAAACAATGCCTTTTCCATCCTGGATCACTTTACATTTCCCCAAATCGTACCGCAATGACATTACAAGGTCGCCATCCATGAGAGGTTCCCCATTCAGGTCGGCCAAAACAGGTTGGTGTGTATTATTCTCTTTCTTATTTTTACCAAACAGATTAAACATGGTGTTGTGGTTAACAAATTTTATTATTGAAGTTTAATATTAAACAAAATTCTGATTTTTTTACAGTAGAGCGAGCGGATCGATGATCGGACTGCCGACGCAGCCACCTTACAAAAATCAGAATAAAATTTATCGTCAAAACAGATTTTAATAAATAGCTCCGTTGAAAAAAATTTACCTGATTCCAAATATAATCTTTTCTGTACTAAGTCTGCTCGTTTTTATCGCTCCCCTTGTTCCTCCGTCCTCAGGTTGGGTCTTTGGTTTTTTAGCTTTTCTGGTTCCGGTTTTTCTCTTTCTTAATTTCACACATTTTGTTTTTTTACTCTTAAAAAAACGGAAATTTGCCATTATTCCCGGCATTTTGTTTTTGTGGAGTATGCAGTTTTTTCCAGCGTTACTCAGTTTTCATGATGAAAAGGAATTGCCTGCCTCCGCCAATCAGTTTCGTGTATTAAGCTACAACGTATCGTATTTTAGGAAAACACCCCATTGGAAACGTTTCCGGGATATATATACTGACCCTGAGAAAAACCAAAATGTGATCAGGGCTAAAGATTGGTTGTTAAAAAACAATGCTGATATCTATTGCTTTCAGGAGTTTTATGACGACCCGGATTCTGAATTTTACAATATCGTGGAAGCTTTGGCCCGCGACAGTACTTATGCTGTTTTTATGTCTGGCAAATATCATCGCAGAAGGCCTCTGTTTATCAATGGCATTGGCATCATTTCACGGTTTCCCATCATACAAAAAGGACAAGTGGATGAAGGGGCGGATATTCTGGAAAACAGATACATTTATGCTGATATGCGCATTAACGAAGATACGCTCAGGATTATCAATTTGCATTTACATTCCATGATGATTAATCCCTTACCTGCAAAAAAAAGTGTATCTGCCTTATGGAAATATACCAAAGACACCTATCATCGTATCAAAACCGGCCTGCTTATTCATGAACAACAAGCCCAAACTGTGCTGGGTTTTATCAAAAAAAGCCCCCATCCTGTGATTGTGGCCGGGGATTTTAATGAAATCCCATTTGGGTATGTGTACAGGTGTTTTAATAATTTTATGAATAATTCTTTTGAAGAAGCCGGCAGTGGCTTCGGGTTTACGCTGAACACGACTTTTCCTTTTTTGCGCATCGATCATCAATTTTATGAACCCGGTCAGCTGGAGGCTGTACAGTACCAAACCATTCGCGAAATTGATATATCCGAACACTATCCTATCCAGACCGTTTATCGTTTTATCAAATAATTTAAAAAAGTACACAGACTGAAACACACTGTATGGCAGAAATTAAACCTTTGAGGGCCTGGCGCTATCACGACAACTTATGTGAAAATATTGAAACGTATGTGTGCCCCCCTTTTGACGTAGTTTCTGAAGAACAAAAACAAAGTTTATACAACCATCCGCTCAACAGCATTCATATTTCAGTACCAAAGGGCAACCCACCTGCCCAACAGGCAGCCTTTGTTTTGGATAATTGGAAAAAGGAAGGCATTATCCGGCAGGATATTAAACCCTGCATTTATGTCTATTACCAACATTTTACTTTTCCGGGAGAAACCAAGACTTACATAAGAAAAGGCTTTGTTTGTTTCATAAAAGCCAGTTTTTGGGATGAAAAAGTGATTTTACGGCACGAAAATACCATGCCTTACTCGGTAAACGACCGCCTGGGGTTGTTAGCAGAAACCCAGCTTAATGCCAGTCCTACGCACGGACTATATACCGATGAAAAATTTACCCTCGAGGCATTGATGGATGAAAGCATGCAAAACCCTGTTTATGATATTGAGGACTTTCAGGGCGTACGGGATGTACTGAGTATTATTGATAATCCGAATACCATTCGCCAATTTTTACAGGTATTACAAGAGAAACAAGTCATCCTGGCCGACGGGCACCATCGGTATGAAAGCTCGCTCATGTACCGAAGACAACAAATGGAGAAAAATCCCAATCATACGGGAGATGAACTTTACAATTATCATTTGATGTACCTTTCCAATACCGAAGGGGATGACTTGCGTATTTTGCCTACCCACCGCCTGATTAGTGGATTGGAAAGTTTTTCTACTAATGAAATTTTATCCAAAGCCACCCAATATTTTCAAATAAAACAAGCAGAACCTGCTGATATTCCCCCATTAATTGAAGGCAATAAGTGGGCTTTTGGACTTTTATTAGCCAACGAAAGCTATATTTTACAACTAAAGCCGGAAGTACATGCGCAGATGTCCTGGAACTTACCAGAGTTGGTAAAACAAACAGACTTGGTGGTATTGCATCACTTTTTTATCGAGAAAGTATTGGGGATTTCAGAAGCAGACCAGCCCAATCATCAGGGCATCGCGTATGAAAAAAGTTTTGAAACCTGCTTGCAGAAAGTTCAAAAACAAGCAGCACAACTTGGACTGATTGTGAATGGAATTTCCGTTGAGCAGGTAAAAAAAATATGTAACAACGGCTACCTTATGCCCCAGAAGTCTACTTACTTTTTTCCTAAAGCTATTTGTGGCTTCCTGTTCGGTTCCATTAAAGAAACAGAAAAATAATGAAATATCGTATCGTACTGGCTTCAAAATCTCCCCGCAGACAACAACTTTTAGCAGATATGGGAATTGATTTTACGGTAAGAACCCAGGAAACAGATGAAAGTTTTCCCCATACCCTGGAGATCAGAAATGTAGCCCGTTTTCTGGCTGAGAAAAAAGCAAAAGCACTAACTGCATCCCTCAGAGAAGATGAAGTACTCATTACAGCTGATACTACTGTGATTGTGGATGAAGTGATACTTGGAAAGCCTGCCAATGCTGCCGGGGCAGAAGCCATGTTAAAACAACTTTCAGGCAAAGCACATGATGTAATTACGGGTGTTTGTATTACTACACCAGAAAAATCAACATCATTTTCTGATACTACGAAAGTTTATTTCCGTCACCTGGAAGCAGATGAAATACATTATTATATCCAAAACTACACGCCCTATGATAAAGCTGGAAGCTATGCCATTCAGGAATGGATTGGAATGGTAGGAATTGAGAAAATTGTAGGGTCTTATTTCAACGTAGTAGGCTTGCCCACCGAAAAACTTTACAGTATACTAAAAGCCAGAAAACTTGTGTAAAACCTAGGCAGCAGCCCTCCTTCTTCGGCTACTTTTGCTGTCTATCTTCTCAAAGTTTTCTAATGCGATCGACCAGCCATTGTAATAACTTTTAATGTCTTTGGCTTCCAATGCTATATATATTGCAATTCTTGAATTCATCATGTCCATTACACGTTTGAAAAACACATTTACCTGTTTCAATTTTTATTGAACGTAATTCGGGTGAAAAGTTACAATCGTATGGCTAATTTGTAGTAAGAATAATGCTGAAGGTTAAAATTTACTAGCTGAAATGAGAAAAATAAACTATGAATCCTTTCTTCATTTCAATGCGATAAACCCAAATTATCTTTGGCAAAATTATATTTAACCAATAAATTATCAAAATTAATATACTTACGTTCTTCTACGAAGAAAAATCGTTTTTGTGACAACATATCTAAAAAAAACAGAAATATTTTTTAATTTTTTATCAACTCAGATGTTTTATCAAATAAATTATCACCCCAAGCCTCATTGGCTTCACGATTCAATTATTTTTGGGTCAGGTACTGAGTAATCTATTATCGATGCATTGATTGAGACATTTGCACTTGTTACAACATTTCCTTTAAGTTTACTGCTGATTTTTTTGAGTTTTCGTACCACTTGCGCTTTGCTATCACTGCTCAGCAAATGGATATCATCCGTATCAAACCGGATATGACCGTTGTATTCCGTACCATATTTTGTCATGGTACTGACACGTGAATTTATTTGCTGGCGATAGTTCCTCTTGTTCACAAATAAAAATTCAATATCCTGAAAGTTTCTTTTTTCACCTTTTCGAAAGCCTGCTATCCAGAGGTAGTCATGGAAAGTCTGTTGGGTTAAGTTTATCTCGAGGCGGTAACGGGCTGTTAATACGATAGAACCCGCAATCATGAGCAACACTCCATAAATTGGATATGACAACAACAGGAAGATTCCACCCAAAACAGCAATCCCTCCCATTATCATCATGGTAACTGGAAAGTAATAGCCTAAATGGACATGAACCTTGTTTTTCATGAACCGTATTCCGTAATTTCTTGTAAAAACAAAGCCAGGCATTACACTCCTGGCTTTGTCTTCAAATTTCGGGTTGTTTATTGTTTAAGTAACCTGATGGTGGTCAGCTTACCACTTTTAGAAATCACTTGCAGGTAAAATTGCTCTCTGGCACGAATTTCAGCAGCATATTTTGTCATATCTACTTCTATACGGGAAGCATCTTTAACAGCCCGGGAAGTTACCGCTTGCCCTACTCTGTTAACAAGCGTATACGACACAATGGGATCCGTGATACTTTGGGTAGCTACTGAAACTTTATCGCTTACAATAGGGTTGGGAAAGGCAATCATCCTGGCGGCCGGGTCTTCTTCACTGCCCACTACGGTGAACTGCAATGTGGCAGACTTTCCGGCCAACCCACCCAGGTTATCTTCTGAATAAGGTGTTGCCATGAGCGTATAGTCACCAAAACCAAGTGAGAATTTCAGATAATTTCCATTATTGTCCCTGCCCAATGCATAAGGAGCCGCATTTTCAATATTGACTCGGGCACCATCCAGGTAAAATGCCACACTCTCTACGATGTCAGAATTCACATTGGCCCTCATGTTGAAGGGAGATGCTGTCATATCACCATCTTGCATAACTTGCACATCCGTATCAGTGACAGGGTCAATCAGGGTGAAACTAACTACGGCAAAGTTGTTCTCTACTGAAATATTAACTGTTTTAGCAATGCCGGGTACTCCCAAGCCTTCTTTTCTGGGAAAGGGTGTAGCCATGATCGTATAATCTCCGGGCTCCAACTCCAAAGGATAGAAGTTTCCTCCCATCTCTTTCCCTAAAGCGAACGGCCTGTAACTGTCAATATTCTCAATACTGCCATTTACCTTGAACTGCACGCTTTTTACCTGCTTCACGTTGGTTTTGGCCATGATATTGATGTTGGGCAGTTCTTCCAACTTCAGTACGTCACCATCATTAAGCGGCCCTATTTCGGTATCAGTATCGGCATCAACAAGCACCAGCTGTGTAACTTCCTGCTCCCTTATCAGGGAAATATCAACCGACAAAGGTGTCCCGGCCATACCTGTGGCATCTGGCCCTGCAAACGGAACTGCTGTAATTTGATAATCGCCCGGCCCCACATTCCAGGGAAATATGTTGCCTTTGTTATCCCCGGCAATAAAATAAGGTGCTACATTTTCTACATGCGCCAGTTGGTTATTTACAATAAATGCCACACTACCGATTACGCCTTCAAACTCAGGATTGGCCCGCACACTTATTTTAGGATAAGTAAGCAAATTAACTTCATCCCCATCCATTAATGAGCCTATTTCACTGTCCGTCTTTGCATTGAACAAAGTAAAGCTGGCAATAGGGAATTTTGTTACAACAAACTGCATGGTAAGCGGCACGCCCATATCCCCTTCTCCGCTCAGGTTGGTGTAAGGGGTTGCCGTAAGTGTATACACACCCAGTTTTGGTTTCCATCCCATACTTTCTTCCGGAA
The DNA here is from genome assembly GCA_965230065.1 of Cyclobacteriaceae bacterium. Taxonomy (GTDB): domain Bacteria; phylum Bacteroidota; class Bacteroidia; order Cytophagales; family Cyclobacteriaceae. Next base: position 5,530,375 of record OZ245942.1, read on the forward strand.
AAAGGGTGTAGGGTTTATCGCTTTGGGTTTGGGTTCGGTTTTCAGGCCCGGTAAGTTCAAGAATTACACTGCCGATTTTAGAATTACCGGGGTTCACATTGGCTTTGATGTTAATATATCCCCCTTTATATCCCCCTTCTATTTGTGACAACTCAATGCGGCTTCCCAATGGGCCAATCTCTTCTCCCGTTTTTCCATTGATGAGGGTGAAAGCGGTAACGCTGGGCAATGGAAATACAGAAGCCACGGCTTCTTTGGCATTCACAAAACCATAACCCGTTTTGAAATCAAACCCTTCATCAAATCCTGCCGTAAAGGGGTCATCCATATCGATAGCTGTCTTCGAGAGAAGGTCTTTGATCCTGTAAGGGCCCAAATGTTCACCTGCAGACTCGTTCATCAAAGCCGCCACAGCCGCCACATGTGGTGCGGAAGCCGAAGTACCAAAAAAGTTAGGAAATCCATCAGGTTCATTGGTACCGGGCACCGCAAAAGGAAGGTCGGAACCAAAGAAAGTGGTGTTGCCCCCATCAGGGCCGGTAACCACCGGTTTCATCCGGACGAGCGGGTCCGATAATCTTTTTCCTTCCAGGTCAAAAAGAATGGGTGTCCCCCCGGCCGATGAGAAACCATTGATAACAGGAAGCGACAAATTGGGGTTAAATTGAGGTGTATTGAACCAGGCCGATGCGCCTATCGCCATGCTGCCTTTGGCATTGGAATGACCAATGGTGGTAGATTTGTTGTTCAAATATTCATCAATGGTAGCACTGCCAAACTGTACTGCTTTCATCAATCCGGGGTCTGGGGCGTCCGGGCCTTGCGTCAGGTTTTTCCCAATAACCAGGTAAGCTTTTACAGGAGGGCCAGAATTGGACAGTCCGATGGCTTCTACAGCATCATTGCCAATATTAATGTTATACGAAGAAATAGGGTAGAAAATAGTATTAAGGTCTTCTGAAAATGCAATGAAAAAGTCTATGTCAGTTTCAGCGCCCGGACATCCCGCACACACCGATGCAAAGGGCTGGTCCCATTGCAAAGAGTAGGAAAAAGCCTGAGACCCCGAGGCAATGGTAATCTCCTGAAAAATATCTACCCCCGAACCTGCATCAAAGTCGTGAAAAACATAGTCTTCTTCTGAAATAAATACCTGGCCGCCAAAGGGGATTTCCAGAGGCAAAGTAGCCTCTACAGAGGGGCGGAATGTGTCTTCATAAGAATCCCTGTCGGAGTTTCCGGCAGAACTAAAATAAGCAGCCCCCTGATTGGTCACAATATCAACCGCCTGCGCAATGACACCATCCTGAAAAAACGGTTCGGCAAAGTAGGTGATATCGTCTACAATGACATTACTGCCTGCATCCTGAAGGTTAAGGATACCCTGGGCAAATGCAGCCTGCCCGCCGTTGGCCGTATGAAATGCCAGTTTGGCACCGGGCGCCACATCATGGATCAGCTCAATCATGCCCCGGCCTTCGTCTGAACCACCTCCGGGAGGTGCATCGGCCAGGTTTTCTACTTCATCAAAATAACCGTTGGGATTGGCTGCTCCGGGCAAATCACCGCTGGCAACACCGGCTCCGGCTCCTCCCAATGCGTCATAACTATCTGATAGCGCGCCTATTTTAGTCCCATAACCAGTCACTTTGAATGCGCTACGGGCCATGTCGGCCATTAATGCAACATCTCCCCTTGAGGTGATGGAACCTATATTTGTAATGGGCCTGTGGGCGGGGCGTGCATACTGCATACTACGTACGTTTTCCAGCTGGGCAACTGCTTCCACAGGCATCATGCCTGAAACCATACCACCGTAGGCAGCGCCATTTTTCAGTCCTAATGCCTGCAATGCTTCCAGTAAGTCCTGGGTGTTTTCACGGGCTATTGCCTCAATCACTACATAGCCGTCATATACCATCAGGGCATCTTTGCTGAAGTTTTTCACATCGGGCTTAGCAAAAGTTTGTGCCTGCGGAAGTTTTGCAGCAGGAGGGGTTGTGCCCCTGGGGGTAACCGCATCGGGTATGTTGGGGGCTACATCCTGAGCGCCGGGCAATGCCCTGTTCGCATTTTGTAACTCCAATAATTCGGGGCTGATTTTTGAAGATCGCTGGGCGTGGGATGAAAAAACGATGCCTACCAGATACAAAAGCAGCATCCATCGATAGAGATTTCTCATGATATGTTCGTTTAAAGTGAAAAGAAATTGTAATGAACTAAAAAGTGAAGGCAGGACAAAAGTGTACTCGAAAATCGAAACAAAGCAGGGCTGAAAGGGGAGCTACTCAACCATTACACAACTGCCCCACATTAGAAAGTAGCCAGGGTAAAATGGGATTCATCAATAAAACTTTGCCCAGATTTTAAACTAATTATCCAATAACCTACAGGGCTAATCTAGGTAAATTTTACTGATATTGCCAAAATAAAATCACTTTTTAAAGGTGTAATTTCACTTTTTGTCAAGCTTTCAGGTGATAGGCCTTTGGCTGCACAAAAGTGCGGATGCCCAGGTAAGACAGGGTTGCCCCAATACCCGAATGCCCGCGCCCCGACCAGGGCAAATTGGCTGATACCCGGTCGCAGCAATTCCAGTAGGCAGAACCGGTGTTGATTTGGGACAGAATTTGTGTAGCAGTTGCCTCATGGTCGGCATACACGGCTGCCGTAAGCCCGTATTCGGTATCCTGCATGAGGGCGATGGCTTCAGCATCATCTTTTACTTTTTGGATGCCGATGATGGGTCCGAAGGATTCTTCTTGCATCACCTGCATGGTATGGTTTACATTGGCCAGCACGGTGGGTTCAAAGTAATAGCCTTTGCCTTCTTTCTTTTTCCCTCCGGTGAGCACCTCGGCGCCTTTTGCTACCGCCTCTGCTACCTGCCCTGCCAGTACATCCAATTGTTCCTTTCTTGCCAGGGGGCCAAAATATACACCTTCTTCCGTAGGGTCGCCCAATTGATAGCTTTTTACCTCTTTCACAAATTCCGCTACAAACGCATCGTATAAATTTTGGTGTACGTAAATGCGCTCCACGGCGCAGCAGCTTTGGCCGTTGTTGTAAAAAGCCCCGTCGGCAGCCGCCCGGGCTACTTTTTGAACATCCGCACTGTCATCAGGCACATAGAGGGGGTCTTTTCCACCCAGTTCCAACTGACAGGGCACCATTTTGGGGGCAACGGTTTCATAAATGTATTTTCCGGTTTTATAGGAGCCCGTGAAAAAGTAACCGTTCAGCGGGAGTTCCAGCAAAGCCTGCCCGGCCGCTCCCCTCCCAATGATGAGCTGGAAAACATCCAGCGGCACGCCAGCCTTGCGCATAAGTTCCCCCACTTTTTCCCCGGTGAGGGTGGTATGTTCGGAAGGTTTGTACAGCACCGCGTTTCCGGCAATGAGGGCCGGAATGTATACGTTTACCCCCACCAGGTACGGGTAGTTCCAGGCCGAAATGTTGGCAATAACACCCAAAGGTTCGTACGCAATCTTTTCCTGCAAACCTTCCCCTGCATGGATGACTTCTTCTGTTAGCCATTTTTCAGAGTTTTCCAGAAAGAAGGCGATCCGCCCCCGGGCCGCCTTGATTTCATTGCGGGCCTGCTGCAAAGGCTTGCCCATTTCGCCCGTGAGGACATGCGCCAGTGCTTCTATGTGTTCATCCAGCAGTTCATAAAACCTGCGGATAATTTGGAGGCGTTCCGGCAATGGCACCTTCGCCCAGCCGGGCTGCGCCTGTCGTGCCCTTTCATATTTTTCCTGGATTAGCTGGGGCGTATCTTCCGTAACGGTAGCTATGATTGCTTCGGTGGTGGGGTTGGTTATGTTCATGGATATAATTTTTATTCAATAGTATAAAAATTTTCACTAAAGAAATTGCAAACAGGCATAAATCAAATGAATCCATAACATAATGGGGAGATTGCTTAAAAACAAAGAATAAAAGGAACAAGTTCCTATTACAACTTGTCTTGGTACAACAGGCAATTGATAAATAGTACTAATACTTTTACCCACCTCTAATAGAAATATCCTCTCACTTCTTTACATGATTTGATGATGCAGGATACCGCATGTACGTTAATAAAACACCCACAAACACAAGTGCTAGTCCTGCCAAATCCATTAACTGTACTTTATCGCCAAATGCCACCCAGGCCATGAGCATTGTAACAGGTGGCCCCAAGTAAAACAGAGAAGCGACTTTTGTAGCGTCGATACGTTTAATCAAAATCCACATCAGGCTATAAGCACCAAGTGAAACGCCTAATATGAGCCAAATTAATGCGGAAACAAAAATCGAGTTCCATTCTACTAATAATTTCTCACCTAAAACAGCGGGCACCATCACAGCTAAAGTTGTTGCCAGGCTTTGGTAAAAAAGAGACAAATCTCCCGGGATATTCGGATAGTTTTTTTTCAAACTAATCTTACGATGAAATAGACTGGCAATTGTTATGGCAACGACAGAACCTAGCGGAATAAACCACGCAAATACCTCAGAAGGATCATGAAAGTTTACCCGAGAGACAACAGGAACAGCCACACCTAAAAAGCCAATAATTAAGCCTACCCATCGGCTCCATGGTACTGGTTCGCCAACTACCACACCTGACAAAGCTCCTGTCACTAGTGGCTGCAGGGCAACTACAAGTGCCACAATACCGGCAGGTACACCATGATCAATGGAAATGAGTACGCACGATAGCCAAACCCCGTGTGCAAGAATGCCAATGAACATTTGATGCCAAGCATAGCGCCATCCGACCAAATAAAATCGATTTGTCCCCTTTAAGTAAATGAAAATTAGAAATGTTAAAGCCATGTAGCGATAGAACAACAAGGTAAATGTTCCAGCATAAGGCAAACCGTACTCAGCTCCAATAAATCCTGAGTTCCATAAGATCACAAAGCAGGTTATTAACAACAAGTTTTTTTGACTGCTGTTTATCTGCATTTAATTGGGGCATTTCTTAATGAATTTTTCAATCTTAATAGCTATAAATTTTAAAAATATATTTACAGAAAGTTTTTTTCTCTATTAAATAATTCTGAGGACTCTTGTAGAATATCCATAGCGCATTGCGCCAAGAAATATTAATATCATTTGACCCTAGTGTTTTCACCTATTTCGCATTAAATACTGACTAACATCGCTTAAAGTACAATTAAATAATTTAATTTTTAGTCGACATCAGTGAGTATAAGCATAGTAGCCGACAGCGTGGTACTTTCTAATCAAGGGACAAGAAAGTTGAAGCGGGCTACAACCCCTGAATTTACAACTGTCACGGCTATTATTTTTATACATGGTTACCACACGTTTTATTCCTCATTTATTTGTTTTACGATATAATCCAATTGGCTATCTTTTCCGTCAATTAAGTCCTTTACTGTAAGAGTAATTTCAATATCAGGAAATATCCCACTTCCTTTTGGAACAGAATTATCAAGGACCTACTTATCTATTTTTACAAATGGCATACGAAGCATAATTTTCTACTTATCGCCTTCGTGGTTAGCAACTGGTTTGTTGGCTTTCAGATAATTGTTTTAAAACCCTGATGGCTTTGTCAGCATCTTTTTTGTTAACAAAAATATGGTCGTGATAATACCCTGCGATTACGTTACAACCAATATTGTTTTTTGCCAGTTCAGTTGAAAAAATAGCCGTTAAGCCCACCGCATCAAGGGATGAATGGATCATCAGGGTGATCCAGGAAGCAATATATGCATAATCTAAGTTGAGGGCATCTGCTTTTTCTTTCTCAATAACAATGGTGATTCCTTCCTTTTCTTTAAATTCGCAAAGCGTATCTTTTCGGTCAATTGTGCTTACATCTTTTATGGTGGAAAAAACATATTCCCCTTCCCTCAGCTTTGGGGTCATGCCCTTTATTAATTCAAATAAATTTTTTTCTCCTCCCATTCCATCTTTTTTTCAAGCAGATTAGAGATGTGATTTTTGTTAATGCTTCAACGGCCTAGTATAAGAATAGTAGCGGTTTTAAAACCACTAGTTTTTCGGTTTGGTCCAGACCTTTATTTATATGTTTGTTGTTTCTTTTTAACATTTCAGCCACTATTATTTCTTATATATTGTTGTACACTGGCTTTTTTTATTCAGCTTGTCATTCTGCGTTGGCGAAAGAAAGACATACTCTTTTGCAATTTTTGGTTTTAAGCGTTGGTATTTAGGTATTGAATATTAAATCAACTTCACCAGGCTTCATTGTTTTATCTCCGTACAACTTAGTTTGAGTCTTTGTATCTTCCTTCAAAGGCTTATTTACTATACTCATTCTGTGCTTAGGAAAATGCTTCTTTAATATCTCAACTGTTTTGTCAAAAGTAAATTTGCGTTTATCTGTCCGAACGTAAATTGTGCTATTCTTTTTCATCATTTTAGCACTAAGACCAAAAACATTGTTCAGTAAATTGTAATACTGTTCCTTGTCTATAAATCGTCCTTTGTGCTTTTCCGAAATCGTTTTTGGTATTTCATTTCCACCTAACATCCATAACCTCAACCATTGGTCAGCGTGATAGTCTGTGATTGAGTAATATGGAGGCGAAGTAAATAATAGTGAAAATTTTATGTCATTTTGAATTGACCTTTCAATGATTTTTTCAAGTTCAATTGTACTATCTCCATAAACAACTGCACTTTCGGTGACTTTTGGGATTCCCTTTTTATATCGCCACTCTATTTTGTTTAATATGACCTCTGCAGGATTTAATTCGGGTGGATTTATAAGTCCATTTTCCTTCCACCATTCTACAGAATAGTTCATTCCCATAGATTTTGTCATTCGCATTTGGTTAGATAAGCCTTCACCAATTTTTGCGTGTAGATAAACCAGGATAATGGACATTAACGTTGCATCAACATTTGAATTTTTCCAATCTAAATATTTTCTTGCTGATAAAAGAAATTTTAATACTTCATCACAATAGCAAATCCTGTAGAATTCTGGCATTCTTTGGATAGCTCTGTTATAATAATTCCTTTTCCCATAAATTTCAAAAAGTCTGTCTACTACCTCTTCCTTGCCTGCGGGATTTAACTTTACATTGCCGTAAAGCCATCCAACTGGATTTATTTCTATCCCTAAACTATGACGACCTAAGACACCACCAGCATAAATGCTTGAACATCTGCCTGCAAAAGGGTCTAAAATGTAATCACCTACATTAGAGTATTTTTTAACTACATCAAAAGCAAAATCAACCGGAAACATAGCATAGTATGGGCCAAATCTTGCCCATCTAGATTCAGCTGTTTTAAAACCTTTTACTATGTCCTTTATCTCTATCATCAATTATCTCGTATTTCTCTTGCTATATCCTCAAAAATTCGTTTTCCAAGATTCAAAGGAATTGCAGCTTCAGCGTGCGCTGATATTAACGGTGAAACAGAATTTGGATGTCTGCTTGAAACTAGCATATCGAGTAAATTCATTACATCGCCCAATCTAGGAAACTGAGAAGGTTTCGCAGTTCTCATATCTTTTTGACTTCCTGAATAAGTTGCTATTACAGGCACTAATATTTGTCCTGATTTAGTTTTATATAGAATTTTTCTGCCAAAATAAGTATCTGCTCCATACTGTTTTTTGCTCTCAGAAAAGATTACATTTTCCTTTATGTATTTATCATCCAAGAGCAATGCAGTTTCCTTAGGAAAATCATCAGAGATACCCTCTTTTGAAATGTCAATTTCTAAAAAGTGATTAAAAAATATTCCAGATTTTTCAAGACCAATTAATAATAAATCTTTTCCATTTACTATTTTCTGTTGTCCATTTATTCGTGAAAGTTCTTTTTCGATGGATTTGGTTAACCAAGATGCTGTGCTAAAAACTGCCAGTGGTCCATCAACTATGATTGCCAGCCTCCGTAAAGTTTTATACCATCCGCCTTCTTTTATTTCTTTAAATTCAAAATACCTTAAAACATTAATCAAAAACAGTTTTTCTAATACAGACATTATTTGTCCAAACATATCACCATTGCTGCCAGATGAATTCATTAATTCGTGTAATCTAAGAGCATCAGTTGAAAAAAGCTTTTGACCAGTAATTTTGCAATCAAACTCGCCAAATCCATATTGCATTTTTTCATCGTTATCTCTTAATTCATCAATTGGTGATTTAGGTCTTATATTTTCGTTGTCGTTTTCAAGTTTTAATTTGAAAAGATGCTCAAAAGTCTCCAATAAAGATTCACCATCAGAGAATATTTTAGTTCTGCTAAGTTCATCAAATAGGTGTCTTCGTAAAGTTGTTTTGGCATTTTTTTCTTTTTCGAAAACTATATTACACCCTGGAAACATACTTTCGAATGAAGATACCGTTTCTGTTTCACGAAACTCCTTAGGATTAATAAAATCTTGCTTTTCAATTTTATCAACCTTTACTAAGTCGATTAGTACTGATGCAACAGTTATGTATCCCAATTCTGCGCCTGGAAAACCATTTTCTACTGGATGGCTTAGTTTACTACCATCAATAGCCAATACCAAATCTGGTTGAACATTTGAAGTGTCTAAATCTCTTTTCTTGACAGTTAACTCATCATAATTTATGTCTTCTTTCTTCTTGGAATGTTTTATTTGAAGCGTTTTTTGTAATGCTTCAATCCGCTCAGAAGTAAGTATTCTTCTTAATGGTTCGTAACTGGCAAATTCTCCTTCAAATCCCATATCAATTCACTTTGAATAGTTCAACTTGAACAGGAATTACGAAAAGGTTACTCAGAGTTTTTACACGAAGAAACCCTTTATCTTGTGCTCTACGAATTGATGGCTCAAAATCTTGGAAATCGTAGTATTTACAAAGCTCTTTTGTCTCATCCGTATTATTCAAGTGACTAATGAACCAGTTAGCTGTGTTCTTGAGAATGTTTTTTTGAATACTGCTAACTTCTTGTGTTGCGTAGACCATTCCCAGTTTATACTTAGACCCTTCTTTTGCTGTACGTACCCAAACATCCGATAAGTCTAAATCACTTCCTGCAGGCAAAATATTATGAGCTTCTTCTACATAAACTAAAATTTCTGGAATTTCTTCATCACCCTCTCTAAATGATTTTTGATTCTCTTTGAAAATTTTCCACATTATCCTGTTTGCAGAGGATTTATTTAGTTCAGGTTCTCCGCTAGATTGGTCTATAATTACTAATTTCCCTTCTTTCAATTCATTATATATATCTTGAGCATAATCTGTTCCAATAGTTGTAGTGTGTTGTGTACTTACACCTCCAATTAGATTTATAGCCTTTGAATACTTAAACATCTCCAAAAGGCTTTCCAAGTCAGCATCAGCCCAACCTTCACCTGTAGCATCTTCTGAGTCATCTTCTCTGTGGTTAGCTATATAATCTTGATTAAAAGTGTTAAAATCAGCTGTCGATAGAAAATGAAAAAGACCCTCAAACGCAGGTGCCAAACTATCCCAAATTACATTTTCTTGACTAAGTGTTTGACCAGCTGCGTTAATTAAACCTTGTTTTCTTGTGAATCTTCGTTCTTCATATCCAATCATAGCATTTCTCAAATCTGCCTTGAACATTCCTCGGATTCTAACATTGCGATTTGGCGGATTAAAACCTGCTTTGCTCAATAATGCTCTGTATACTAGAAGTCGCCTTTCATACCTTTTTGATTGTCCTTGAAATTCTGATTCGTTTTCAAAATCTGACTCTTGTGGTTGTTGAAAAGAAACTTGTCTAAAATTTTTGAAGTATTGAGCTGACTGCTCTGCAATGGCAAAATCAATAATTTCTTTTCCAATTTGGATATTTTCGTCCTCAAAGAAGTTGATTTTCATTAATCTTCTAAATGGGTCTTTCGGATGAGGAAGAATCCCGTAAGTAACTACTTCTGATTCTGCTAAATCTTTAATTTCATTCCAAATACGTTTCTTTTCTTCGCTATCTGTACTCTTTTGATATTGAGTTTTTAATTGGTCAGATTTGTTTTTTAAGTCCTTATTTTTTCTCCAAATATTCTTTAAAGCATTTGGATTTCCACTACCATCTCTATCTTGAACATTTTCATTAGCATACTCACCGTTAGGGTCAAAAATAATTTGTCCAATACGCAAAGGCTTGTCGTCTGGGTTTTCGTTAGTCCTTAGCTCATATACAGATTTTGCAATGATTTTGGTCGTGTTTGATTTACCTGTTCGAGTCATACCAAACAAAGCAGATTTTTGAGATAGCAAATCGGCTGGATAAATGTATACTGGTACATTATCAATTTGTTGATATTTTCTGTTTGTAGAGGCATATCTTACCTGACCAAGTTTAACCTTTTCTGAATTATTGTATCTCTCAATATGAGATTTTAAGGTGCTTGGGTCGCAATAGTTTACAATTTGTTCTAGAGCAGTTCCGTTTGGTTTGTAAACTTTAAGACCTCTGTTTGGATAATAATTTGAAATGTCACTACCAAATTTGAGATTTAATTCTGCTTCAGAATTTTGAGAATTTTCTTCAAAATAGAATGTTCCAATAATTCTACATTTTACACCTGCGTAGCTTAGATAATTTCTAGTTCTGGCATCCATTGCACCTTGTTGGTCCCAGTTTAAATCTTCTCCACTTACTCTTTGGGCAGTTTCAACTCTTATTCTTTCAGCCTCACTATCTTGTGGAAGAGGTGCAGAGTCCATAACTCTAAGAAGGATAAATGAAGAATCTTCTGCTTTAAAGTCAATGTCTGATTCCAAATTAACTCTTGTAGCTATTAGAAAGCTTAGACTCGGAATGCCTCCAACTTTTTGTCTCGCGAAATCGTGTACTATTACTCTTGCCGTTTCATAATTAATTGAGTATAAATCACCAATTTGTTGCCCAGGTTGTATTAATTTTTCGAATAACTGCTTGACTTCTGTTTTTCGGTCGTCTTGTCGTCTTTCGCTTAGTCCACTTTCTATACTCATATTTTTTCTTGTTTCTTCGTGTTTGGCAAAATTTGCTCTTTTGGTTTTTATGTTTGGCTCTTGCGTTGGCAAAAACCAAATGTGCATAATGCGGGTTGGCTTTTCAGCTTGCAGAGAATGAATGTATAGACGCATAGCATCTATTTCCATTATTTTGGAAATAACACCCTATTCCTTACAGCATTACTGCCTATGGTACATTATTATTCCATGCAGGTTATTACTTACTATGTATTGTGAGTTGAATATACGAAAAAAATGGGTTTTGAAAAGGTAAAAAAAGGAAACCAACCCTCGGCAGGGGCAAATTACTTGTTCGCAGCCTCTGCGAACCGTCAGTGTGCACTAATTTCTTCTTCGCGGCCTCTGCGAACCGTCAGTATGCACTAATTTCTTCTTCGCAGCCTCTGCGAACCGTCAGTGTACACTAATTTCTTCTTCGCAGCCTCTGCGAACCGTCAGTATGCACTAATTTCTTCTTCGCGGCCTCTGCGAACCGTCAGCACGGGCATATGAGATGTTTACAGCTTACCCTCACCCTGGGTACGAATAATAATTTAATGCCAGGTGAAAAGTACCAGCAGAACCAGATAATTACGGCTTAATATTTAAATAAATCACCTATGTAATAAGACTGTATTTTTGGGATGGCAAGAATACAGCCCCTTCCTTAGGTTTGTCGTTATTTTTTTTAATTTAAACTTATTTTTTATGAAAACATCCTCTATTGATCAACTTTTTGACGCGGTAAACCTGGTGGTTTATAACCTAAGCGAACACCCCGAACTGCAAAAAACCATGAATGGGGTTGGGTTTAACAGCAAACGCGTGCAAGATGGTAATGCCCTGCTGCAGGGTGCCCAACAATTTCAAGATTCCCAGGAAAGTCATTATAATGAATCACGCCGCTTGTCCTTACAAATATCCAAAGACAGTGATGCCATGCTGGATACTTTTAAAGAACACATAGCCATTGCACGAACTACCTTCCGCAAAGCGCCACACATGCTACAGGAACTGAAAATAAACAGACTGGCTAGCAGCCAATGGAAACTCACCCGGCAGGCCATTGACTTTTATGGCATAGCGCCCCAATACATGGAACAACTCCAACAATACGGAGCTATTCCCGAAGCTTTTGAACAAAACAAAGCAGCCGCGGAAGCCCTGCTGGCACTCAAGGCCCGCAGACTGAAAACCAAAGGGGATGCTGAAAACACTACCCAAATGAAAAACCAATCGCTCAAAGAGCTAAGGGCATGGTACGGAGAGTTTCGCAAGCTGGCCCGCATCGCCTTTAAAGATACCCCCCAGGCGTTGGAGACTTTTGGGATTGTAGTATCGGCTACCAAACGAAAAAAGCAGGTTGAAGCCGGGGAGGGAAGTTTATAGCAGTAGGCAATGGCAGTAGGCAGCAGCAGGCAATTTTTCTGACTGCCAACTGCCGCTGCTACTGCCTACTAATAAAAGCATTGGCTCTCCAAAAAAAATAACACTACCCGTTCACCTTCTGCCCAAAAGATAAATCCTTCTCCGCCACATCCACCACAAAGCGGCGGCGCAGGAGTTTTCTCCCAAGCAACACGGGGTAGCGCATTTTCATGCGGTCGGCCAGGGTAAACTCAGTTTCTATGGACTTGCCAAAAACCACGATCTTGCTTTTGATCACATACCGGTACTCCGAGTGGCCCGACGAGCTGGTGATTTTCTTTTCCGTAAAGTTTTCTGTTTGAAATTCCTTATTATTATAGGCCTCATGCTCAGGGTCTAACAAGCGGAAGGATATGATTTCTTTGCCGTTTACCTCCCGAAGGCGCACCTTGTAACAGTGGATGGCCGAGGTGGCCGCGCCGGTATCTACCTTGCAGGGCAGCTCGTATAAATTAAACTCGGGCAGGTCAATTTTATCCCTGGCCCCAATAATTTGTTTTGGCTTCTTTGCTGGTTTTCTTTTCATACTGATTTGCTCAAATTCAAAATAAATTTGCCGGTCAGGAGAGCGGACTTCTCAGTCCGCCATTTTGCATCGTGCCCAATTTACTTTAGTTTAGGCCAAAATTACAACATTTATGCAAATAGGAATATTATCAAGAAATCAGGAACTATACTCAACCAGAAGACTCGTGGAGGCCTGCCAGCAGCGCGGACACGGCGCAGAAGTGATAGACCACCTGAAGTGCGACATTATTGCCGAGAAAGAAAAACCCACCATCCACTATAAAGGAAGATATTTGAATGAGATTGAAGCCGTAATCCCCCGCATTGGGGCTTCGGTAACGTTTTACGGTACAGCCGTAGTGCGGCAGTTTGAAATGATGAAGGTGTTCAGCACCACCGAGTCGCAGGCGCTGGTACGCTCCCGCGACAAGCTGCGCAGCCTGCAAATACTGGCCCGTGCCGGCGTGGGCCTTCCCAAAACCGTTTTTACCAATTACACCAAAGATGTGGATACGGTACTGAAAGAAGTGGGAGGCACACCCGTGGTTATCAAACTGCTGGAAGGCACCCAGGGCCTGGGCGTGGTACTGGCCGAGAGCAAAAAAGCCGCCCACTCGGTAATTGAAGCCTTCCATGGCCTGAAAGCCCGCATCATCGTGCAGGAGTTTATCAGGGAAGCCGGAGGGGCCGACCTGCGGGTGTTTGTGGTAGACGGACAGGTGGTAGGCGCCATGAAAAGAACCGCCAAAGAAGGAGAATTCCGCTCAAACCTGCATCGGGGTGGTTCTGCCGAAATTGTGTCCCTTTCGGCAGAAGAAGAACAAACAGCCATCAAATCTGCGAGAGTGATGGGCATGGGCGTGGCCGGGGTAGACCTGTTGCGATCGGAACGCGGCCCATTGGTGCTGGAAGTAAATTCCTCCCCCGGCCTGCAAGGTATTGAGAAGGCCACAGGAGTGGATATTGCCGGAAAAATAGTTGAATACCTTGAAAAAAACGCCTGATGAGTACACCGCTGACTATTGGTCCTAAATCCATACTGCCCGGGGAAGAAGTACAGGTAAACCTGCAAATAGGACGGCTGCCTACCCGCACCCGCATTGAAGTGCCCGTGTACATCAGCCGGGCCGAAACGGATGGCCCTACCCTGCTGTTGCTGGCAGGCTTGCATGGGGATGAAATCAATGGGGTAGAGATACTGAGGCGCATCATAAAGCAGGGGCTGTACAAACCCCTGAAAGGCACCGTCATTTGCATTCCTATCCTGAATATCTTTGGGTTTATCAACCACTCCCGGCAGGTGCCCGACGGCAAAGATGTGAACCGCTTCTTTCCCGGCTCCAAAAACGGCTCCCTGGCCAGCATCATTGCTTACAGTCTTATGGAAGAGGTCATCCCAAAAATAGATTATGGGATTGATTTCCATACCGGGGGTGCCCGCCGTGCCAACCACCCCCAGGTACGCTGCATGATCGACGACCCTGTGAATGAAGAACTGGCTGCCGTGTTCCATGCCCCGTTTACGTTGCATGCAAAATACCGCACCAACTCATTGCGGTATGCAGCTTCCCAGAAGGGTAAGCGCATCATTGTGTATGAGGGGGGCGAATCGCTCCGTTTCGATGAGCATGCCATACAGGAAGGCATCCATGGGGCACTGCGGATTATGCAGCATCTGGGTATGCGGGAAGAAGCCCCCGCCCCTGCCCAACCCAACCGCGTATTTTTAAAATCTACCTGGACACGGGCCAAAGTTGCCGGGCTGTTTCACCCCCACGTACAATGTGGTGATATGGTCAAACGCAACCAGTTGATAGGCAACCTCACCGATCCTTTTGGGGAAGAAGAAGTGAAGTTAAAGGCTACCGCCAAAGGGTATGTGATCGGCCTCAATCATAACCCGGTCGTTAACCGGGGAGACGCGCTGGTGAATATCGGGATTGTATGAGTGGTTTTAAGATTAACAAACTCCGTAGGGCGGTTCGGTGAACCGCCTTACTAAATCCGTTTGCGTTGCAAATTTCACATATCATTCAAAATATTATCGCTAAAACCTGGAGGGTTTGTATCTTATAGTTATTTAACCTTTGAAGTTACATCAACAGGCATCGCCAAATTTGCCATACCTGCCTCTTCTACTTCCACCAGCCCTTCTTCACTGATGCCGGTGAGGCGTACCGTTTTTAATTCGTTGATGAGGAGGGGATCGTATTTGGCGGTAACCCGCACATAATTTTCGGTAAAACCGTGCATCATGCCGTTTTCCACATCGTCTTCAAACAAAACAGTGGCAGTATTGCCAATATTTTCTTCGTAAAACTTCCTCCGCTTTTTCTCAGAAAGAATCCGCAGCATTTTGGAACGGCGGGCCCGCACTTTCATGGGAACGCTTTCCTGCATAGTGGCTGCTTCCGTATTGGCCCGCTCTGAATAGGTGAATACGTGCAGATAAGAAACCGGCAATTCGTTCAGAAACTGATAGGTTTCCAGAAAGTCTTCTTCCGTCTCAGCGGGAAAGCCCACGATTACATCCACCCCTATGCAACAATGCGGCATCAGCCTTTTGATATGCCTGACCCGGTCAACGTACAATTCCCGCAGGTAACGGCGGCGCATTTGTTGCAAAATTTTATTACTGCCCGATTGGAGGGGAATATGAAAATGAGGTACAAACTTTTCCGACTGGGCTACAAAATCAATAATATCATCGCTCAGCAGATTGGGTTCTATGGAAGAAATACGGAATCGCTCTATGCCTTCCACTGCGTCCAGGGCTTTCACCAGGTCTGCAAACCTTTCCTTTCTTTTTCCTTGCTGAATGCCAAAATCTCCAATATTCACCCCGGTAAGCACCACTTCCTTTACCTCAGTTTGGGCAATTTCACGGGCAGAAGCAACAATATTTTCAATACTATCTGACCTGCTTTTGCCCCGGGCCAGGGGAATGGTACAGAAAGTACAATGATAGTTACAGCCGTCCTGCACTTTAAGGAAGGTGCGGGTACGGTCGGCAATGGAATAAGCATGATGAAAGGTATTGGCCGCTTCAATTTCAGAAGCCAGTACCCGGGGTGTTTCTTTCTTCTGAAAACCATCCAGCAACTCTACCAGCCTGAATTTTTCGGCAGCGCCCAGCACAGCATCCACGCCGGGGATTTCGGCAATTTCTTTGGGCTTAAGCTGGGCATAACATCCCACAATGCAAATGAAAGCATCCGGGGAAACCTTCAGGGCTTCCTTCACCACCTTCCGGCATTTTTTATCGGCATTTTCTGTTACCGAACAGGTATTGATCACATAAATATCGGCCTGCTCAGCAAACCCTACCTTCCGGTAGCCTTTTTGTTCAAACAAACGGCTGATGGTTGAGGTTTCGGAGAAGTTGAGCTTGCAACCCAGGGTGTAAAAAGCCACCGATCTTTGCTTTGTCGCTTCCATAGCCTGCAAAGGTATTCAATACCCTGCAAAAATGTGAAGCCACACCGGAAAAATGAAAAAAGCCGGAAGAATACGCCCGGCTTTCATGCATCAATTCCTGTTTCTTTATCAATTATTCTGAATTTCAGCCTCGCTCCAGGGAGGGGTAATGCCATTCATGCGGGCATAGGCAATCAACTGCCCCATGTGCTCGCTCACGTGCGACTGGGCAATCATCAGCATGGTACGTTTGTTGAACTTATCCCCGGTAGGAAAGCTGACCTCATCAAATAAATTTTCATTGGGCACAGCCTTTCCGGTTTCCGCAACAAACTGGTAAGACTTTTTGAGTACTTCAATGATTTCATCTTTTCCCTGTACGCTTTCTTCCAGCTTTTGAGGGTCTATGCCTTCGGGAATTTCTCCACCCAGCATAGAAGAGAAAAAATAATTGGCAGAGGCGGTGTGCAAAATAACTTCCCCCACAGAGCGTACGCCTTCAGCGGGGCGCCAGTCATAGGCATCAGCGGGAATGGCCTCAGCCAGGGCAACTACACGCCCTTCATTATACTGAATCATGCCGGCAAATTCATCCTGAAAAGAGGATTCCTGGCATAAGGCAACCAAAGGGAGGCTGCAAACGAGTAACATTAATAGTTTTTTCATGGGTAGTGGGTTATAGTGTGAATGAAAACTACCGCATAATAACATCCTTAAATGACAATTGTTGTCGATTGCATGTTATGTTTTTGTTGTGATTTCAACGCAGTTATGCTCCCTTTTGAAACAGATTCCAAAATAATGCGATCAGGTTCGCTCTGCCACCCATCCCCCATAAATCAAGTGATGGCTAAAGCGCAGGATGTTGCTGAAACCAGCTTCCTGCAAAAGAGATATGACCCGTCGCTCTGGTACGGTATGGATGTCGTTGCGGATATGGTTTAGCCCTTCAGTGATTCCTTCTTCATCTATCCCGGCCAGTAGCAAGTGTTTTTTCAGAAAATCCAGATAACGTTCAAAAGTTTCGGCTTCCCTGAACATATCTACCAGCACCAACGGACTGCCCGGCTTGAGGCGGCTGGCAATGCTTTGTAAAAACCGCAGTTTTGCACCATCATCAGGCAAAAAGTGCATGACCAGTATGGAAGTAGCTGCGTCAAAAGCTGGTGCTTCGGGCAAATCGGCAACGGTACTTTCTATCAACTGATACCTCTCCGAAGGAACACCTGATAGTTTTTGCCGGGCCTGTGCAACCATTTCGGGTGAGGGGTCTGTGCCCGTAAGTTTCCATGCTGTTGAACCTTCCAGCAAAGCTTTCATTTCCATGCCTGTGCCACAACCAGCCACCAGTATGTCTATGGATGCATCTCTGTGATGATATGCATGCAACAATGCTATAACCTGCACAGGCAAAATGACATAATGTGGAATCCATATTTGAATGAAGCGGTCGTAACGGGCAGCCCTTTCGCCTTCAAAAATTTCTATGTTTTCTGTTTTCATGTTTAATCCCTTTGTGAGCGTAAATTACTATTATCGTTACAGTATGGCCAAACAATTCTGTTCGGCAAGCGCAGGCAGGATTGCCCACTGGTTTGTTTTTCGAAGAGAAATATACATTTTCATATAAATACTATCAGCATGCATTCAAAAAAACTTATTGCAGGAAGCTGTGTTATCATATTGCCAATACGGATTGGGTTTGCTAACTTGTAAGTTGCTATAAGCACTTTATTATGAATTTACTATTGCAGAATACCTTTTTGAAATTAACTTTTTTTCTGCTACTAACCGCCTCTTGTTATGCACAGCAGGAAAAGGATTATTACACACTTAAAGATGCCAGCCGTGATGGCGCCGGCAAGTTTTACATGGGCCGTGAAATTGCACGGGTAATGGGCTACCAGGGTGCCAACTGGCTGGAACGGAAAGACCGGGAAAAAGAAGAACGTACTGATTTATTGGTGCAAGCCCTGGAATTACAACCTACCGACGTAGTGGCCGACATAGGCGCGGGTACCGGCTATTTTACCTTTCGGATGAGCCCCCTGGTGCCTCAGGGAGAAGTGCTGGCAGTAGATATTCAGCCAGAAATGATTGCGTTGTTAAAAGAGAACATAGCAGAACATAATGCCGAAAATGTAACCACAATTTTGTGTACTGAGCAAAATCCAAACCTGCCTGCCAACTCAGTTGACCTGGTACTGATGGTGGATGCCTACCACGAGTTTGCTTACCCCAGGGAAGTAATGCTGCATATTGTGAAGGCACTAAAGCCCGAAGGGCGTGTAGCACTGGTGGAATACAGGGCCGAAGATCCGGAAGTCATGATTAAGCCATTACACAAAATGAGCGTGGAACAAGCAAAAAAAGAAATGAATGCTGTAGGTTTGTACCTGACGGCAAACAAAACATTATTGCCCAAACAACACTTGATGCTTTTTGGAAAGGAAGCGCATTGATGAAGCATGAAAATTTTATCGAACTTTTCATGCCTTCTTTTCGTTTTATTAGCTTATAACATCACCTCAATTTTTACATGGCTGGAATCTGGTACTTTGAAAATATAGACCTCTATAAAATCCTTTGTCCGCACACGCTCAAGCGGTACGCCAAAAACCATTTTGAGCATTACGGCAAAGGGGATTTTATTTATTTCAAAGAAGATTTGTCCCGTAATATCTATATGGTTAATGAGGGGAAAGTCAAACTCATGTATTATACCGAGGAAGGGGACGAAATTGTTAAATCTGTGCTTACCAAAGGTGAAATTTTCGGGGAAATGGCTTTGCTGGGTGAAGAACGCAGGAGCGATTTTGCATTATCAGTGTCAGAATCTACGGTACTTTGCCCTCTTACCGTGGATACGATGTACGAACTCATGCGGAAGAACCAACGCTTCAGCCTTGTTATTCATAAGCTCATTGGGCTGCGCATAAAGCGGTTGGAGCGTCGCCTTGAGCAACTGTTTTTTAAAGATGTAAAAACCCGGTTAACAGAATTTATTTGTGAATTGGCCCGGGACAAAGGTAAACAAGCAGGCAACCGCATAGAAATAGATCATTTTTATACCCATAAAGACATTGCTGATTTGATTGGCTCCCGCCGTGAAACGGTTACCGCCCTGCTCAATGAACTCAAAGAAGAAGGTTTGATTGACTATAAACGCAACAAATTTTCTGTAATCAATGCAGATAAACTTATTCCTGCCGTTTAATTTATCACATTTTTATAACATTTACCCTTACAGGACATGGATGTAAGCAGGCTTACATTTATGCCACCGCTCCTTGGTTACACTTGCAATAACCACCTATGGTTTAACCTAAAAATGCAAGTGATATGAAAAATTTAATTTATGTGATTATCTGTTCAATGTTTCTCTTTGCAGCCTGTGAAGAGGACGATGATAATGGCGGACAAATGATGCCTGAATCGGCAATGTTTACCGTAACCATTGAGAATGTAGTAGAAGGCAAGCCCTTTTTCCAAAACGGTGTATTCAATACACCAGTAGGTGCCAGTGAGCCGGGTCCGGCCCTTCCAGGCTCCGGTAGTGATGATGGCGGTGTATATGAGTTTTCATTCCATGCAGGGCCTGCTGTGCTACCCGGCACCCAAACAAAACTTTCTTTTGCTACCATGTTTGTGGTATCCAATGACCTGTTTTTTGCCCCGCTTGGCACTGGTATTTCCCTGTATAATGAAAATGGGGATGCGATCTCAGGCGATATTACCGACCAGGTGTTTTTATGGGATGCCGGCACCGAGGTAAATGAGGAGCCCGGTGGAGACAACCAGGCCCCCAACCAAAGCGGCCCCGATACCGGCCCTGACGAGAATGGAGTAGTGCTGCTACTGGATGAAGTAAACGATACCCAAGATGGACTGGTGGTGCCTGACGTTACAGCTGCCTATCCGCTAGTGGCAGATGCCATTGAAGTTACCATTAGCAATGATGGCACTTTGTTTACCGTACAGATAAAAAACACTTCCGGAAGCTCTGCCTTGCCATCCCCCCTCGCTCCGGGCGTATTTGTAGTACATACCGAAGATGACCCCTTGTTTACAGTTGATGAGGCTGACCGGGGAGAGGGACTAGAAGGGGTGGCAGAAGATGGGAATGCAGGCCCGTTGGAAGAATATCTGGCAGAAAACACCGGATTGATCGTGCCCTTGTCACCGGGCGTATGGGCAGTGCATGACCAAAATACCATGCCTTTGTTCACTTCAGGGGAAGCCGACCGGGGCGAAGGCCTGGAAGCTATTGCTGAAGATGGAAACCCCACTTCTATGGCAAGTGCATTGGCCGCCAATAGTGGCGTATCGGATAGTGATGCTTTTAATACACCAGTAGGTGCTTCAGGCCCGGGCCCCATTGGCCCCGGAGGTAGTTATGAATTTACCTTTACTGCTGAAGAAGGTAGTTATCTTTCGCTCACCACCATGTTTGTACAGAGCAATGACCTGATTTATACATTTGAGGATAGTGGGATGGCCTTGTTCAACAATGGCACGCCCGTTAGCGGTGATGTAACTTCTTCCGTACTGCTGTACGATGCTGGTACGGAAATTAATCAGTTTCCAGGTGCCGGATTGGATCAGGTGATCCGACAAAGCGGAGCTGATACCGGGGCTGATGATGCTGATAATACCGTAAGAATGCTCACGGCAGATGGTGAAACCGAAGCTTCCGACGGATATGTGTATCCTGCTACCTCCGGGGTAATTAAGGTAACCATCTCAGCACAGTCCAATTAATTCAATATGAGATAAATAATTAGAAAAACAGGTGTTGGAAATACCTGCCTATATGAAGTGGGCAGGTATTTTTTATTATCCTGCAATTTTATATGCACAGTTATGTACGCAAACCTTTCATTACTTCCCTGAGGGCAGTGACTGCCTGCTCTGTTTGTGCAGGATCGGGTTTTGTATCCCAACTACCCACCCGGGTATTATCAGAAGCTCCCACCACCATACCATCTTTACGTGGAATGCTGTACCCGCCTTCAGTTCTAATGCTGTACTTAATTTCAGGTTGAGGGATTAAAAAAGAGAGTTGTCCCCGAATGGGAGTAAGTGCCTGGTCCTTGAACAGACTTTTAGCACCCAACCCCGTACAATTGACAATGCATCTCTCAGCAAGCGCATCAATATCTTCCAGTTTTTTGAATTCCCGAACATGAATTTTTCCTCCAAAAGCCAGAAATTCATCCATTTGAAATTTGAGGTAGGAAGGTATGTTGAAAATGAGTTGCACTCCTTTACTCACTAAAGGCGCATCGAACGGAGATTCCTGTAAAATTTCACTTCTAGGAATAAAATTATTTTCAAGTCCGGGAATGCTTTCATGGCCGTCCTGAGCATTTTTTCCATTGCTTACCCGGTACATGGGCACCCATTGCACAATATCCTGCAATCCAAGCAGGTTCTGGTACACATTGAATGAAAACCGGGAAGCTTGCCGATACATATCTACAAATGCGGGGGTTACATTTTCTTTCTCTATGAGTTTAAAGTTGGGAGACCAGGTTCCGGTAGCTTTGCTTGAAGTAACATCAGGTGGCAGGGCTTTGGTATAAATTTTTACAGAATACCCCCGGCGTTGCAGCAACCTTGCTGTGGTAAGCCCAATTACACCACAACCCAGTATGGCAAACGATTTTTCACCCGTTGCAGCCGCCATCTCAGCCGCAATATTGCCCGTACCCCATGACAAAGACCACCCACTACCGCCGTGCCCGTAATTGTGCACAATGGTTTTCTGATCCAGTTTCTCAGTTTCCAGCCGCGGCCCCAGGGTACGAAAAGGCCGCAGGCCCACAGTTTCCTTAATCACCCTGTCGGTCGTGAAACTTGGCTTAATAAAAGGCACACCCGATACAGAATACTTTTCTGAAAGAGCAAGCTTATTTGTACTTGTACAGGAAGCAGCCCCTCCCACCAATCCTATGATTCCGGCTGTTTTTAGGAATTTACGTCTTTGGTTCATTAAGAGAGTTCACTGAATGCGTTGGCAAAATATTCCATGTCTTCCAGTGTGCCCAGGCTTACCCGGCAGTACTGTTGGTTGCGGTACACTACACGTTTTAAGCCTACCCCCCGCTTCATCATTTCCATTACAAAACGGTCGCCATTCATACGGATAGGAAATAACACAAAATTAGTATCAGAAGGAATATATTCGTATCCGCTGTCTGTCAGCACTTTGTATAAAAACTCTTTGGATTGCCGGTTCATTTTCCGGCTATATGCCATAAACTCCTCATCTTTGAGGGTCTCAATAGCCCCCATGATGGAGGGGCGGGTGGTGGTGTTGCCGTCGGTGCTGTACTTTTTTAACTTCTGAATATTATCGGGGGTTGCAATGGCATATCCAATGCGTAATCCTGCCATGGCATGCACTTTTGAAAAGGTACGTGTTACGATTACATCTTTCCCTTCTTTTACCAAAGAAATCATAGACTCTTTTGCCGGGTCAGCTTGATAGTCGATATAGGCTTCGTCAATGAATACCGGTTTTTTCCCGGAAACTTCCGCACAAAACCCTTTGAGATCCCCCTTTGTGAGCCTGCCGGTGGGATTGTTAGGATTACAAACATACAAAAGGCTGATATCGTCGGTAACTGCTTCAGCCATACGGTCAAAATCATAATCCAGGTCTTTGGTTAGAGGCACAGTGCGTAACTCTGATTCGTAATCGTTACACGCTTTGCGAATCAACGACATGTAGGTGAGGTCGGCTGCCAATATTTTGCTGCCTTTTCCGCCATACAAAAGAGCCCCAGACATGAGAATTTCTGACGAACCGGCCCCCAGCAGTACGTGTTCTGTGGTTACTCCCCACTGATCGGCAATCATTTGCCTGAATTCATCCCGTCCAAGCTTGGGATACATCCAGCTATTTCTTAATGACTCCTGCATCACTTTGATAGCTTTCTCTGAAGGACCAAACGGATTTTCATTAGAAGTCAGCCGCGCCTTCATTTTAGTAAGGTCCCAGGGTGATTTATCAGGCGGTGATACAGGAGTAATCTGCGCAGGATTTCCCTGTAAATCATTCCAGGTAAACAAACTGCCGGTGGTGATGGCCCCGGCGCCTAATAAACTCGATCGCAGCCAGGTTCTTCTGTTGATTTGGTCAGACATAGCAAAAAAAATTAGGTTGAATAAAAATTCCGGGTGGAACCCACCCGGAATCACTAAACGTAGTATGCAGGTGATGAAACAAGCTTACAATTACAATTCCTGAAAATTGTAACGACACAAACATATTTTAAAACAAACAAAATAACAAATTTTATTTTATAAAAATATATTTATATGATTATATATTCTTTAATATTTTATTTATTAAGCATATAATTCTGTTTAATATGCCTATGTAGATTGTATGAATTAAGCCATGAAAACATTGGAAAGCTTTTCTACCTTTGCCTTTTACTTAAAACATGCGTATCACCATGAATAATAAGATAAAGCTTGAAGTTTGTATAGATTCAGTCCAGTCTGCCATCAACGCCGAAAAAGGCGGGGCTTCCCGGGTGGAACTGTGTGACAATCTTTTTGAGGGCGGTACTACCCCCAGTGCAGGGGCTATTGACCTGGCCCGGAAAAATATCAGCATTGGCCTGCACGTAATCATTCGCCCAAGAGGTGGTGACTTTCTCTATTCTGACCTGGAGTTTGAAATCATGAAAAAAGACATACAAACAGCCAAAGAATTGGGTGCCGACGGGGTCGTTTTTGGTATTTTACAGGCAGATGGCACCGTAGACAAAGAACGAAACGCTGTGTTGGCAGCATTGGCAGCTCCCATGCGTACTACTTTTCACCGTGCTTTTGACATGACCACAGACCCTTTTCAGGCGTTGGAAGACATCATTGCATTAGGCATTGACCGCATCCTGACTTCCGGGCTGGAACGCACTGTACCAGAGGGGGTAGCACTCATCACCAAACTGGTAGAAAAAGCAGGAGACCGCATTGTCATCATGCCCGGAGGAGGCATTGATGAGTTCAATATTGAAAAGATTGTAGAAGCGACCGGCGTAAAAGAATGCCATATTTCAGGAAGAAAGAAAGTGAAAAGCGGGATGCAATTCGTCAATACGCGTGTATTTATGGGCGGTGAGCTCCGCTTGCCCGAGTATGAAAACTACATAGCTGATCCTGAGCGTATTCAGGCTATGCTGGTCTAAAAAAGAGCATTACCAAGTATATCAACTTTCTATTCAGGAATGGTTTGTATTTCGGGTTCCATCTCAATTCATTTTCATGGTATTATACGGATTATCGTAACAATAAACAATTAAACAAAACACTTCAATTCAATAACAAAACACCCCAAAAAGGGAAGCAGGCACATTATGTCCGGGATTTTCTAATGCAATTATAAGTTGGTTGGTTTCCACCGGACTGTCCAGCTTTACACGGTTGATTGTTTGGTGGTTGCCGGTTTTTTCAAATAAAACATTGCCCTGCCCGTCTCGGATGCTGTAATTTTGCACACAAAAAGGCATCACATCTTCCGGGTGCCCCATCAGGGCCGATTCCATGGGGTGGTCAAAATCGGTATCAAACATCAGCACAATTTCCCGTATGGTTTGGGGCTGTGACCATGAGATGGTAAGTTCAGGCTTTTCATCCTCCCAATGCGCTACCCAGGCATTGGGCTGAAAATTGGGACGGAAATACCCATTTTTCAGGTTATTTACCCCAAAAGTTTCCAGGGCCGGACTGATTTCCATACCAAAGTTGTGCCCATCCGGACGACGGTGCGGGCACCAGAATTCAAAAGCTTCTATGCCCAAACCTTCAGGCGGCTCCTGCTTGCCAAAATTGGATACGGCCTTGTTGACCTTATTAAACACGGTGAGTAGTCCGGTCGCCCGCACGTTACAGCCTTTCACTTCCACGTCCTCATTTTTCATCAGGCAAAGAAAAGCGTATTGGTCATCCGGCAGGGTTTCCGGAAATGTAAGGTTAACTTCCTGTTCACCTTCCTGTAATGCAATGCTTTGGCTGCCCAGTGTAATATCCGGGGTATGGTTTTGTTTTTTTGAACTTATCCGTAATTCAGTCTGAAGGGTAGTAGCTTTTGTTGCTTTTACCCTGATTTTGTAGTGGTATTGAATACCCTTTCTTAAAGGCAGCATTTGCGCTGCCGAAAATTCCAAAGGCATCCAGGGCCCATCAAAGGGCAAATGTGTCAAAGAAAGCTCACTGCTTACCCGTGCATTAGCTTTATTTACAAGATTCTCTTCATCTGCCAGGGCAACCATCGGAATGCTTTGCCCCTTTTTATTCAGTTCTTTTTGCAGGGTTTTGATATAAGGAAATTTACCAATACCCCTGAGTAGTATATTATTTTTTATGGCAATAACAGCGGCCATCCCCACCGCCTGCGCTCCATGCGCACAGGTAGCCATCACCCGGGATGAACCAAATGCCACATGGGAGGCAGAAATAATACGCCCGGCCAGGAAAAGGTTTTTAATGTCTTTGCTGTAATAGCAGCGGTAAGGAATCTGGTAAATCCCTTTGGAATGCCATTGGTTGCAGCCGTTTTTATCACCGAAAACCCCGTCGGCAGGATGCAAATCGAGCGACCAACCGCCAAAGGAAATGGCATCTTCGAATGCCCGTTGTTCTACTACATCTTGTTGCTTCAGTATGTAATCTCCCATAAAACGTCTACTTTCCCGCTTGCCGGGGATGGTGCCTACCCATTCCAGTGTAAGGTTTTCCGATTCGGGAAATTCACCACTGTTTTTCACATAATCCCAAATTCCATAAATCACCCGCCAAAGTTCCCACTTGATTTCTTCAGACTGATGGATGGTATCCATGCGGCCGCCATGCTCCACCCACCACAGCCGACAACCATGGTCCTGCAACTGGTAATTGCGGATGCGGGGCAGTTCCCCGGCATTTTTAATGGCATAAGCCGGGGCCGTAAAACGCACAGGCTGTCCTACATCTTTGGTATAGAAATATATAGAATGGCCAAGCAGCTCCCCGTAATCTTCAATATCAGGAGCAAAGCCTTCCCCAAACTCTTCCGGGGTTTCGGCCCCCATCCTGAAAGAAGCCCCGGCCTGAAAAGCCACAATGCCATCACCCGAAGCATCACAAAACAAAGGGGCTTCTACCTGGTACATCGTTGAATTTTGGCTACAAAAGGCTCGTAATCCTGAAATTTCGTCATCCGCTTTTTTATGCACTTCATACACGGCCGTATTGAGCAACAAAGTAATATTCGGTTCAGCCGATACTTTTTCCAGTAAAATGGTATCGAGAATGATGTGGTTGCCTTCTTTGTTTCGGTACGTATTTTCTACCAGAATTTCGTCAATCACTCCTCCTTCCCTTGCCCAGCGGTTGTTGTTGCCCATATGGGAAGTTGCGCCCAGGATCCAGAGCCGCACCTCACTGGAGGCGTTGCCACCCAATACGGGCCGGTCTTGAATCAGTACTACTTTGATGCCTTCCCGGGCAGCCGTGAGTGCACAGCAAACACCAGACATGCCGCCGCCAGTGATGGCCAAATCGGTCATTAATATTTCTTCCTTTAAATTCCTTTTCGCTTGAAACCCTTCTTTTATCATTGATGAATTGTATTTTGAATTTTTGATTTCGCGGCAGACCGCTTTTTCTTTAAATAATCTCTTCTCCGGTATAATAACACCGCCAGCAGGACAATCGTTACGCCCATTATTATCACGAGCAAAGTCGCTTTTTGGGCAATAATTCCTAATCCGATGACCAACAGGCCCACAGCACCCATGGTGTAGGACAGCACTTTCCATCCGTATTCATTCTGTCTATCTTGCACCTCTACTTGTTTTGACGTTTTTGGCGCATGGGTGGTTATTTCCTGATAAAGCAGAAAATCAGGGGATTGCCTTTGCTTGTATCTGGCCCACATATCATAGGCAAGCAACAACACAAATGGTGTGATACATCCCAGCAGCATTTCTTCGGCCCGGTCTAGTTGTAAATCTAACAACCAGGGAGAAATAAACTTAAAAAACAGATTGATGCCCAGACTGGTGAGGGTGCAGGCTAAAATTGATTTTCCCGTGTGCCATTTGGAAAACAATGCCCAGATGGGCGGGCCATATAATGAGCAGCCTGTAACCGCCCCCACACTCAATACAACCTCCACAATGCCTCCGGCAGCCGGCACCAGCATGGCGACGAAGATAGTACCAATACCAAATAAAAAAGTAGATATTTTTGCCATGCGCATCACCTGTTGGTCGGTAACCTGGGAGCGAAGTTGTTTGTAAATATCATTGGTAAATACGGCCGCGGAAAGGTTCAGCGTCGTATTCACTGATGAAGCAGTGGCGAATACCATTCCGCCCAGCATCAGGCCCAGCATACCACCGGGCAATACTTGTTTGCACATCAGTAAGTAGGCTCCTTCGTTTTCCAGTCCGGCAAGGTCAGGGTTTAATGCCCGGTATAGCATGGGCGGCAGCATCCAGATAAGGGGGGAAACAACATACAGCCCAGCAAATAAATACCCCACCTTTCTGGCATCTTTGGGGTTTTTCACGCTGGTATACCGCTGCACATATGCCCAGTTTCCACCGATGAAAATAGAATTATACATGGCAAAAGCGCCCAGAAACAGCCAGGAATATTCTCCCTGTACGGGCGTAAAAAATGTGGAGGGTACATTGTCCACAAAACCATTCCACCCACCTACCACTTCAAATGCCAGGGGGACCACCATGAGCACGGCTGCCGTGAGGATGATGAACTGGAGCACATCGGTAATCACAACTGCCCAAAGGCCGCCTACGGTAGTATACACCATGATGAGTAACCCTAAAACAATGACGCTGCCTGTAATAGAAAATCCAGTAGAAACATTGATGATTTTGGCCACCGGATACAGAAATGCCCCGGCATAGGCCAGTGATAAAAACAGAATGAGATAGGTATAAAACTGCTGCGTTTTCTTTCCCAACCGCTGGCGGATAAACTCAGCTGCTGTCAATGCCCCGGTTTTTCGCCATTTGGGGGCAATAAATGCCCCTACCGCAAAACCTCCCAGGCACATGGTCCACTGAATCATAATGGCGACAAAACCATAATCGTAGGCAATGGAGCCCCACACCACAAAAGTGCCTGCCGAAAAAAAGCTCATGAAGAGGGAAAGCCCGCTGATGGGCCAGGGCATGGCACCACCTGCCGCAAAGTAGGAAGTCATGTCTTTCCCACTCCGGCCAAAGGAAAGCCCTGCGGCCACCACAATGCCGGAGAAAAGAAGAATGACGATGTAGTCTATGGGTTGCACGGTTGTGTTTCTTGTTTAATGTTTTTTGTTTTTAGTTTGAAGTCGGGAGACGGAAGACCGGAGAAAAAACTTCCGTCTTCGGTCTCCGGTCTACCGTCTCAAAATGTCTTTTCAACCACCGTAAATCCAGTTGGAGAAATAAGCTTTACCGTCGTTCCCTGACTGACATTGGTAATCTCTACTTCCTGGGTTTCGCCGGGTTTAAGGGTTTTTAAAGTTATTTTTTGTTTAATATTTCCCGCATCGGAATACACCAATGTATAGCCTTTTAAGGTGTAAGATGGATAATCATCCCGGGCTTGAACTTTTACTTTATTATTTTCAAAAGTTAAAAGTGCCGGGGCATATTCTGCTTTCATCACATCATACAAAGGGCGGGTATTGCGTTGCGGATCTACCAATCCCCATTCCCGGTAACCATTTTCATTGGTATTGGGGTAGCGGCTTCGGTAATCGTTGAAAGCCCACCAGCTTGTACCTACCATATAATCATTTTTCCTTACCCAATCGATGTGCTCTTTGAAGTATTCTATCCGTTCTTCCGGTGTAAAATAATCGGCACGCCTGCCAAATTCTGAAAGATAAATAGGTTTTTCGGGATACTTTTCGTGCAGGTTTTCGGCCAGCCGGGCGAGGCTTCCTGCTCCTCCGTAGGTATTAATGCAAATCAGGTCGCAATAACGGAAACTGTCGTGGGCAGTGGCAAGGTTTTCTTTCGTTCCACCATTGCCTATGGATACAAAAGTAAGCAGGCGGGTAGAGTCAAGCTCCCTGGCAATGGCTATCATATCACCCGTCCAGGCATCGCCCTCGGGTGTCCACGAGTTGTATTCGTTGCCCATGCTCCATCCGATCACGCTGGGGCGGTTCCAGTCCCGCTCAATGAGTTCGCCCATCTGTTGAATAAACTTGGCCCGCATGATAGGGTCGGCCATTTGCTGGGGGGAAATTTGCCAGTTTCCCGGCTCAGCAATTACCATGAAACCATTTTCATCACACCAGTCCATAAACGCCGTGCTGGTGGGTGTGTGGTTCAGGCGGGAAAACACCATATGGGCCTCTTTGATAAGCGGCATATCTTGATTTGCCACTTCTTCATTATCCATTGAAGCAAATTTTGGGTGGTCGGAATGGCGGTTGGCCCCTCCTACCCTGATGGCTTCGCCATTCAGGAAAAGTTTGCCGTTTTTGGTTTCTATTTTACGGATGCCAAATTGCTCGTTAAATGTATTCAGGTCAGTGCCAGTACCGGCAGATAGCGTGGTTTGCAGATTGTATAAATGTGGATGGTCAAAATGCCAAAGGCTTACCTGATCAGGCGATAAATTTACCGTCTGAGTTATAATTTCTATTGTTTTTGGCTTTATCGTAATAGCTTTGCTACGCTCTTTGTTTTTCCTGCCCAGCGTTATTTTTTCTTCCCCGGTTTGTAATGCCAGTTCCGAGCTTAACGAAACCTGCTCTGTTCCCACATTCCGAATCCAGGTTATTACTTTTATGATAGCGCCCCCTTTTTGCAAATCCGGTTCGGCCTCTATTTTTTGTTTAGAAACGAACACTTTTCCGATTTCTTTAAGGTACACGTCGCGGGTAATACCGCCATATTCCCACCAGGGATACAGCAAATTTTTGGGTTGCTCACCCAGGCGGGCGCCGGGGATGGTGGTATGATCCCATGCATTATCTACCTCCAGCACCAGAAAATTATTGCCTTTTTTTGCAAGATCAGTAATATCAAATTCAAAAGGCGTATACCCACCTTCGTGGAAACCGACCAGTTCCCCATTGAGCCATACGCGGCACTTATAAAACACGGCCGCAAAGTGCAGACGCAGGTGTTTTTGTGAAAGGTTTCCGTTGTATTCAAACATCCGGCGGTACCACACTGTGCCGATGTATCCTTCAAACCGCTTGTCGATGGAAAAGCAGTGGGGTACCTCTGCCACATCCCAACCTGCCGTGTAGCCCAAAGGAGTGTTTTCTTCTATCTTCCATGGCTTGTGCCAGTCAAAAGTTTCCCCCGATTTTGTAGGGTCCAGGGCAAAGTTCCAGGTTCCGTTAAGGCTGGTTTGCTGGGCATGGGAAAGGTTAGATATTATAAGAAAAACAAAGAGCATTAGAATGCCCAAGGTTTGTAAGGACACAAACCTTACTGTTTTCGTGTGGGCTGTGCGGACTGGGGCCCCAGCGACCCAGCCCAAGAGGAAAGGCCGGAAAGAGCTTGCCCTCTTTTTAACCGTTCTGTGTGCCACAGACCGGGGAATGGAAATTATTAATAATCTTGATAAAAAACGTAGTAGCATCTTTTGTTGGTTTAGATTTTCTGGCGGACAAGTATGCCGGCACTTTTTCTTTTTACTTTTTGACAGGCCATTCTTTTACCCCGTTTCGGTTTGCCCAATGGCTCCACGCTCCTTCCAGGCTGTCGGTCAAACCGGGTTGTAGTGCTGATAAATCATACAATTCAGTAGGATCTTTTGCCAAATTGTACAACTCCCAGGGCTGGTTGCGCAGTTTTACCAGTTTCATATCGCCCACCCGCACGGCTTTGTTGCCTTTGTGCTCCCAGTACAAACTGTCGTGGATGGGCGTGTTTTGTTCCTGAAACATCCCGGCAAAACTTTTTCCATCAACCGGTACAATAGCATGCTCATTGTATTTTTCAGGATAAGTAGCCCTGGCTATGTCCAGGCAGGTGGGCATGATGTCATTGATATGCACCGTTTCTTTCACCAGCTTTCCAGACTGTCGGATGCCTTCCGGCCAGTGTACAATAAGCGGCGTGAGGATACCTCCTTCCTGTTCCATGCTTTTGTACAGGCGGTAAGGCGTGTTGCCCACATTGGCCCAATTTTCTCCGTAAGCCACAAAAGAATTGACCGTACCAATTTCTGCTCCGGGCGACCGGTTTACCTCTTCTGCACAGGCACCGTTGTCGGAAAGAAAGAAGATTACTGTATTTTCCAACTCCCCCATATCTTCTAATTTTTTAATCAACTTTCCGATATTCTGGTCCATGCGGTCTACCTGAGCGGCGTATACTTCCATTTTGCGGGCTTCCTTTTCCTGATTTTCCATTTTATTCCAGGCTGGGAAATCCGGGTGAGAAAGCGCTGTTTCCTCAGAGATTATGTTAAGGCGTTTCTGTTTTTCGTAGCGCTTTTGGCGGATGGGTTCGTAGCCTTCATCGTACTTTCCTTCATATTTGGCAATATCCTCCGGCCAGGCCTGGAGGGGGTAATGAGGGGCGATGTAAGCCAGATAGAGGAAAAAAGGCTTATTTCCTGCCTTGTTTTCTTCTATAAAATTCATCGCCTCGTCGGTAAAGGCATCGGTAGAATAAAAAGTATTCGAATCGGGTTTTACCAGTTTATCATTGCGGTAAATGGGGCGGTCAATAAATTTGGAGGGATAAAAGTATAAACCTCCGCCCGCGGGAATGCCATAGAAATTTTCAAATCCTCTTTTGTCGGGCCACTGGCTCCTTTCATTGCCCACATGCCACTTGCCCGACATGATGGTACTGTATCCGTTTTCTTTCAATACCTCAGCAATGGTTACGCATTGGTTATTGAGGTAGCCCTGATAGGCCGGGTCGCCCAGGTCGCTGCTCATAAAACCTACCCCGGCCCGGTGTTGGTAAAGGCCCGTAAGCAAACTGGCACGGCTGGGGCAACAACGGGACGTATTGTAGGCATGGGTAAACAGCACGCCATTATTGGCAAGCTTATCCAGGTGAGGTGTTTGGATTTCACCCCCCATACAACTCAGGTCAGAATAGCCCATATCGTCGGCCAGAATGACGATGATGTTGGGCTTACCAAATGCTTTCTGTGTAGGGTTTTCAGCAGTTTGGCAGGCAGTAAAGCTGAGCAATGCAATAAATAATAGGCTGATTATGCTAATCATTCAAAGGAAATGTTTTTAACAAACTTATTCGTGCTGATAGATTTCAAGCTGGAAATTGTTTTCCCATTATTGATACAATTGACAAAATGAACGTCCTGAATAAGGTGCTGCTCATCATACCCTTCGAGCACTATTTCACCACCAGAGGCGATAACATTATCAAAATACAGTCCATCAATATGCCCACGTTCGTCACGGAAACCTGTGCTATTGCTGTAACGGGTCTTTTCAATTCTGATTTCAATGGGCCGACCTGGCTGCTCAATATAAAAGTTCTCGAACCGGATATTCCGGCATAAAGCCCAATCTGAGTGATCGCTCCGGATGCCAGCATTGGCATGTGCCAAAACTGTGATATCGCGGAATGTGATATTTTCAAAAAGCGCTGTTTCCATGGATGCCCCTACCCTTAGCCCGTTTCCGGCATGAGCATTATAAATCACGCAATCTTCAGCAATACAATTTCGGGTGGGTGGTTGGCCATTCGCTTCTGCATCTACTGCATGCCAGCCAAACCCGTCATCGCCACAGCCGATAAAGCAATTGCTGGCCTTAAAATTGGTAACCCCATCAATGTCTATTCCATCGTTATTTACACCAAAGCTCATCAGGTTCATATACTTTACTTCCACGTCATCGCAAAGCAGGAAAAGAGATTGCCACCATTCACCCGTCCGCAACCCAATACCTTCTATCTGAATATGTTGGGAATTTTTAAACTCCAAACCACATACTTTGTCAGGTTTGCTTGTAAAACCTCTTGCATCTATCACGCCTCGTCCACGAATGGCTACATTTTCTACTCCTTCAGCATAAACCCTGGCTTTTACCCAGGCTCCCTGCTCTAAATAAATGGTCTGCCCGCTTTTCGGGCTTAGCAATCCAACTTCGTGTGTGCCAGCGGGAAAATAAAGTACATTGGGGTCTTCAGGATTAGGCAAGTCAGCTTCAGGCGGGGTTTGGAATAAGCAAAGGGGCTTAAAATTATTGACAGTCACCATCAGCATTTGAGGAGCTGATACCTGGAAAACCAGCTTGTTGCCTTCTACCTTCCCTTTGATATTTTTATGATAAGGCCGGATAGAATAATTGTTGATGGGTGAAGCTGCTGTAATGGTAATCTCAGTGGGCCCTTCTACAAAAAACTGAGAAGTATGAAAAATACTATCTCCAAAACATTCTTCCCGGGCAACAAAGACTTCTTCACCGTCTACTTCTACCCGAAAAACATCACTTTTCTCTATGGCATCATAAGGAATATAACGATTCAAAGGTTTATGTTGAGCACAGGAAAGCAATAGGCTGGTTGCTAATATCAATACAGACAAATTAATTCTATCAAATGTAAACCACTGTGGTACGGCCGGGCCTCGACAGGTAAGGTGCTGGTGGCAGCGGCCGTCCGCCCCGCCTGTGTCACAGTCCCCGACAGATTTTATTTGTTTGCACTTCAGTAAATTATCCAAAGCTGTTGGCATACTTAATTCTTGAGTTCCTGATCAATCGGTTTTTCCTGTAGTTCCAGCGTATTGCCTTCCAACAACCCAATAAACTCCTCCAGATAGTTTTGGTACACGCCCCGGGGTGTGGTTTCATATTTTTTGCATATGGAAGCCGCAAAACCGACTGCCTCCCCCATCATACCGCAGGTACGCATTACGCGGGTACTGCCAAAAGCCACGTGGGTAGTGCTGATGTCGCGCCCGGCCATAAACAAATTTTCAATATTACGGGAGTAGAGGCAGCGGTACGGGATGGTGTAAGGCTTCACGCGGATGTGTTTGGTGGCAGCGAAAAACTCTTCCCCTTCAAAATATTTTGAATTTTCAGCATCCGGAAAATGCAAGTCGATCGTCCAGGTGGCGGTAACGCAACCATCCTTATACATCTTGCCATCCTGTATGTCCATTTGGGTGAGAATGTGGTCGCCCAGCAATCTTCTGGATTCCCTCTTGCCACCGATGTAGGCCACCCAGGCCAGTGTATTATTGGCATATTTTTCTTTTTTGTGGTTTTTCAGGTATGACCAGTTCCCATAAATCGCCCTAAGGTTGTGATCACGGATTTCCTCGGCTTCGGTGATGGTGTTGAAATTCCCAAAGCCGGTTTCCCACTGCCAGTCGGCCTTGTGGTCATCAATGTGGTATTCATCAGAAAACTGAATGGCCCAGGGTGTTTCAGGAAAAGTGGAGACCGTGTCGGTTTCTACCGAAGCCCAAAGGTTGGAAGTACCCAGGGTAAAGTTATCTGCCTCTTTCGGTGCCAATGGCTCGCCCGTTTCTTCCCGGCTTTCGCGGCCCATGCGGTAGTCGGCCCCGGCCAGGTAGCCCAGGGTACCATCGCCCGTGCAATCGGCAAACAAAGCCCCTGCAAAGCGGTATTCCTGATTGGTTTCAATGTTTCTTCCCACCACAGCCACAATTTTGTCGTCTTCCATCTCTACTTCATACATATGGGTATTGAGATAGAGGGAAATGTTTTTCTCAGCTTTTACTACATCCAATTTGCGTTTGTCGCCATATTCTTTTCCATTGGGGTTACCATTGCCAGGGTCGCCATTGTCCAGTTCACGCACAATACGGCCCAGGGTTGGGTAGTGGTTTTTGTCCACATCGCCCATGAGGTGTACCCGCACTTCAGAGCTGTTGTTGCCTCCCAGTACAGGTCGATTTTGTATTAAAGCAACTTTTAATCCTCTTCTGGAGGCAGAAATGGCGGTGCAGGTACCGGCCATACCTCCGCCTACCACCACCAGGTCAAAAGTTCCGGCATCGATGGGCGCATCGGTCAGGCCAAGCATTTCTTTACGGAATGCAGTGAGTGCTGCCAATTCGTTCGGAGGGGTAAATTTTTTAGAAGTGGTAAAAACGATGGCATCACAACGGCCGTCAAAGCCGGTTAAGTCTTTCAGGGTGAGTTGTACCTGTTTGCTTTTCACTTCGGTTGTGCCCCCGTAATACCATTGCCAAGCATCAGAACCAGAGGAACCGAAGACTTGATCCAGGGGTTCATCATCCAGCAATACCTGGAATTTGCCAGGGCCTTTGGGGAAAGGTGCCCAGTCTTTGGTACGCACCCAGATGTGGTATTCCCCTTTTTCAGGAAAATTTACTACGGTAGTGGCATCTTCCACGGGCCGGCCCATGCCGTGGGCTAAAATGTAGGATGATTTCATCACGTCGAAAGACTGCTGATCGATCACCCACCCACCTTTATCTTGAAAGGATTCAGTTTCTACAAAAATTGTTTGCTGGGCAAATACGGCTCCTGCAAACAGGAGCAGAATGATTGTTATTAATGGTTTTTTCATAAGATTAGGTTTTTGGCTTTTAGTTCTTCTCATAACTGCTAATCGCCTTTTTAGCTTTCTTCTTTTTCAACCCCAGTGCTTTTAAAGTTTCATATCCTTTTTCAGCATAAATAGGGTTTTCATGGTTTACCAATGCCACAATATGATCCACTGCAATTTCTGAAAGAGAGGTTTTATTTTTTTTAAATAAACTCAGCATTTCGTCCAATTGACTTTGGCTTAATTCATCTAATTGCCCTGACAGCAAATCCATGCTTTTGCCAGATACTTTTACTTCCTGCAACTTTTGCAGCATTTTGTCCTGGCTTTTGTAATTTAAATTTTCAAATCGCCCCACCAATTTGCCCTGCCACACTTCATTTTCAAAAATTGTAATAGGAATTTTATCAATCGCATATTGTGACACAAAAACGCCTCCTTCATCCAGCAAAGCCAAAATATCAGGCATATAATCAGGATATTGCCCGGCAGGAATACGGTCCAGAGCGTAATAGAGATAAGGGTAATGAGTGGAATGGAGAAAGTTTTGCAGCAAGACCTCATTCCATAAGCCTTTGGTGTGTAGGGGTATTCTTTCGGAAATTTCCCCGTTTACTATATGCCAAAGTGTGTAAACGGTGTATACTGCCCCACTTACCACAGCTTTCTCCACGGATTTTTTGGTAGCTCCCGTAACTGCATCCACTTCTGCAGAAACCAGTTTGGTATTTTCATCTATCAAATCTTCTACCTTTTGATCTTCTAACAGGGAATGTTTGTCCGACAATATTCCCTGTAGTTTTTCGTAATCTTCTTTGGTAAATTCTTCATGGTCAAACTTGGTCAGCGGCCAATGAGGAGGCACTTCATATTTATGGAAATTTCCAAGCAAATCCCAATACAAGTTTATCTCTACCAAATGGCAAAGGCTGTCTTCACACACCGGCGTTTTGATGTGGCTGAAATAATAATCGGGCATATCCTGTGCATTGTACACCAATTCTACTTCCATCAGGATAGAGTCTTCGGAATAGACTTCAAATGCCTTTTCCTGCCGTAAATTAGTGTTTGCAAAAAACAAAAAAGACGTTGATAATGACAGCACAAAAATTACTATCGCGCGGCGAACCGTCAGGAATAATCTAATTGGCCTATACATTTGATATTTAATCATCTCTCATAATTCTTTAAGGAATTTTATTGTCTAATTGACAATATGCAACTTCATCTTTACTCCAGGTAACACCGGACTTCAAAAACTCTGGCTAAGGGATCTCCATTGGTTTTTTGTATTTTTATACGAATACTCTCCGCTTCTACAGGGTCAAAAGTATGTTCTACCTGCCTGAGGAAATTGTTTTGTACGCTGGCCAGCACGGTCATTTTATCCTTACATTTTGCTTCTATGGTATAATCAGCAACGGTTTCAGGCTGAGGACATCTTTCCTGATTAAAATATACGGTGTCCTGGGGTGAAATGCGCAAGTGACGGTGCAAACCGGTATCAAAGGTCAGCTGTACCAGATTCAGTTTAACCGGCCCTTCCCAGCTTAGTTCTATCCAGGGTTCTTCGTTTGAAATCTCAGCACGCCACTGGTGGGGATTGCCATCATGTACGTCTCTGTTGTACCCATCAATCACATGAACTGCCAGACCATCTTCTGTTTCAGTAGAGGCTTTCACTTTGGCTTTTCTTGCCAGGTCTTTTTCATCCTCATTCTGAACGCCTAAAATTGCCTGATCCTGGCGCAGCAATATTTGCTGAAATTCTGACATACTTTTTTCCTGGTTTGCAAGCTGATTTGGTGAAATCTGATGTTGTGTACAGTAAGCCATAGCGGTACCTATTGCCTGCCCCATCGTAGCACAGGTTGCCATCACCCGGGTAGATGACAAAGCAACATGGGATACACTTATGTTTCGTCCGGCCAACAAAAGATTCTTCAGATCCTTACTGTACAACGATTTGAAAGGAATAGAATACGGCGCCTTCAGAGGAATGGAAATGTAAGGCACTATCCCTGTAGTATTCATGCCTCCCGGAGGATGGTCATCCAGGGGCCAGCCTCCATAGGCTACTCTGTCAGGGAATAGCTTTGCCGACTGAATATCCTCCTGTTTCATGATATAATCTCCAACAACTCGCCGGCTTTCCCGTTTGCCGGGGATCATGCCTACCCATGACAATGCCCAGTTTTCAGATTCCGGGTGGTTCCCTGAATTTTTAATGTAATCCCATACACCAAAAAGCACGCTCAATAGATCATGTCTGTTTTGTTGTCCGTCTTTTACAGTATTTTCCATTCCGCCCAATTCAAGCCACCAATACCCATACTCCCACTGATTTATTTTACGGTGCACAAAATCCTTGGCTGTATATTTTCTGGCCCATTTGGGAGGCGTGTAAGGCATTATTTTATCATGCTTCTGGGACATGAAAAGCAAACTGTTCCCCATAGTTTTATTGTCTGCCACATCCACAGCCAGCGATTCTCCCCATTCTGACTTTGCTTCCCTACCCCACATATACTCCGCTCCAGCCCTTGCGGCGAGGGTGGCATCACCGGTGCAATCGGCATACAATTTGGCTTTGATCTCATACAACTCTTCGGTTGGGGAGCATATGGCTTTGATCTTGGTGATTTCTCCATTGGTTACTGCCGCATCAAAAAGAGCAGTATCCAGCAACAGGGTAATATTTTCTTCAGAACGTATCTTATCATACATAATGTAGTCCCACATTTCATAGGAACGCTGCGGATTCTCTGCCGCTTCTGTAAGCACCAATTCTTCCAATATGCCGGTTTCCCTCCATACCTGATGTAACTGGCTGGCACCGCAAATGTGCATTCTGATTTCACTGCTGGCATTACCTCCCAGGCGGGACCGATCCTGAATCAGTATGACTTTGGCTCCGTTTCTGGCTGCTGCAAGCGCCGCACAAACGCCAGCCATGCCACCTCCGGCGATGAGCACATCCGTATCATACGATCTCTTTACGTATACATCCGTGTCGATGGTACTGACATCTTCTTCCGGATTTTGACTAAATAGCGTGATCGGATTTGCAAAAAAAGCTCCGGAACCAGCCCCAAAAGCCTTGATAAATTCTCTTCTTTTCGTCTGCATGATAAGTTCAAATATTAATGTTAGTGTAAATTTTCATATTCGCTTAGTTTTTTTTTAAGCTCTTTTCCTACTCCTTCCTGTCTGCGTAAAATCTGGTAAACCTGGTCAGCGACCTCCCTATCCTGATGTTCTAACAGGGTTGAGAGGTCCAGCATGGATGCATGGTTTAACGCAACCTGATTGGCCGATACAATTTTGAGCGCCTTGGGTAGCTGACTTTCCCTTAATATTACAAGATTTGTAACGAACGCCTCCAAACCTCCTTCACTCAATTGAATTTCTTTCAGTTTATTGAGCAATTCATTTTGCGCTTCGAATTCCACCTCACCCAATAGCTTTACCAAAGTCTCCTGATATTCTGCCGACTCCCAAACACCTTGTGGGAGTTTTTCGATAGCAAAATAGGGAACATATTCCTCTCCTTCTGAAACAAGCCGGATTACATAAGGCAGGTATTCCTTTTCATTTCCTGCCGGTATGTGATTCAGTGCATAATACTGGTAATGATAATTGTCTGATTGCAGCATTTGAACCAACATCGAATCACTGAATATGGATTCGGTATGTTGCACGATCTGCCCGGCAATCTCACCGTTTACAATATGCCAAAGTGTGTGGGTGGTATACACGGCACCACTGACAACCCCACTTTTAACCAATGCAGAAGTAGCTCCTGATACGCCATCCACCTCCACTTTTGATTCTTTTTGAATGTTAGGATCGATTAAATCTTCCGCCTGATAATCCCGAAGAAAAGAGGTTTTATCTGCTAAGATTTCATACAATTTCTCGTGATCTTCTTTGGTAAATTCAACATGATCAAATTTGGTCAAAGGCCGCCCCGGGGGCACCTCATATTTCACAAAATTTCCCAGCAGATCCCAGTACAGGTCAATCTCTACCAGATAACACAATCCATCTTTACAAACCGGTGTCCGCACATGGCTGTAATATTGACAGGGCTGTTCTTTTTCGCCAAAGATCAGATCTACCTGTATAAGCACAGAATCTTTGAAATATATTTCAAACACCCTCTCTTTTTGCATAGGCTGGCCGCTGTCCTGTAAAAAGGACATACAAAATAACATGACGATCAATATGGATATGCTTATTCTCATACGCTAAACTAAAATATCATTAACCACCGATCCATGTACATCGGTTAGCCGAAAGCGTCTGCCCTGAAATTTGTAGGTTAAACGCTCATGGTCTATGCCCATCAGATGCAGCAAAGTAGCCTGAAAATCATGCACATGCACCGGCTTTTCAGTAATATTATATCCAAAATCGTCGGTGGCGCCGTAAGTAATGCCTTTTTTAACGCCTGCTCCTGCCATAAAAATGGTAAACCCATTGGGATGATGGTCGCGGCCATAATTGTCTTCCGTCAGCTTTCCCTGAGAATAGCTTGTGCGACCAAATTCACCACCCCAGATCACCAGGGTGTCTTCCAGTAAGCCTCTTTGTTTCAGATCCATAATCAGTGCTGCCGAAGCCTGGTCGGTTTCCTTGCATTGTATGGGTAAATCACGGGGCAGGTTCCCATGCTGATCCCAGCCACGGTGATATAATTGAATAAATTTAACGCCTTTTTCTGCCAGACGGCGAGCCAGCAGGCAATTGGCCGCATAAGTACCGGGCTGTCGGCTATCTTCGCCGTACATATCATAGATATAATCCGGCTCTCCGGAAGCATCCATGATGTCGGGAACAGAAGTCTGCATCCGATAGGCCATCTCATATTGAGCCATTTTTGCTTTTATGTCAGGGTCTTCAAATTCATCATGTTGGATCTCCTGAAGTTTATTTAAATAATTTAACTGATCTCTTCGGTTTTCCGGATCTACACCGGGAGGATTGCTGAGATATAACACAGGGTTTTTCCCTGCCCTGAACTGTACACCCTGGTGTTCGGAAGGTAAAAAACCATTGCCCCAAAGCCTGGAATACAAGGGTTGACCGGTTTTGCCCTTGGTCAGTAATACAACAAAGGCCGGTAAATTTTCATTGTCACTACCCAGGCCATAACTTACCCAGGAGCCAATGGAAGGTCTGCCCGCAAATTGAGAACCGCTTTGAATGAAGGTGATGGCCGGATCATGGTTGATAGCATCTGTATACATAGACTTTACAAAGCAAAGCTCATCCACAATTTTAGATGTGTAAGGCATGAGGTTACTCATCCAGGCTCCGGATTGCCCATGCTGTTTGAAATTAAATAAAGTACCTGCCAAAGGAAAAGAAGCCTGACCGGAAGACATGCCCGTCAGACGGGTTTCACCCCGTATACTATCCGGCAATTCCTGCCCATTCATTTTATTCAAGAGCGGTTTATAATCAAAAAGATCCTGTTGGGAAGGCGCCCCGCTTTGAAATAAATAGATCACTCTTTTCACTTTGGGGGGGAAATGCGGGCTGCCTATGATGTCCTTTGTTGCCATTCTTTTGATGGGACCGTTGGGCGAAGTATTGCCAAAGAGATGGAGGGGATCTATTAAAGAAGCAAAACTTAAAGCCCCTAAACCCAGTGAGGTTTTAGTCAGGAAATCCCGGCGGGTGTAGTTTTGAGAAAAATTATGGCACATACTATCTTTTTTTAAATAAAAGCTACCTTTTCATATAAGATTCATCATGATTCAGCATGGTACTGGCCACCATGGTTAAAGCGGCTGTTTTGACCTTATCAAACTGATATTCTGAGTTGTATTCACCCACGTTTACCAGTTCATCTGCTTTATCAGGATTGTTTTCAAACATCTTAAACTGCGATTGATACAAATCACTAAACACTTCAATTTCTTCGGACTTGGGTCTTCTGCCTGTGGACAGCCGGAAGGCAAGGATCACCTGATCTTTCAGGTTATTTCCACCTTCTTTTTGTATCCTTTCTGCCATTACCCGTGCAGCTTCCACAAACTGTGGGTCATTTAATAGCACCAAGGCTTGCAAAGGAGTATTGGTAGTTTCCCGCTTCACGGTGCATACCTCTCTGGAACCGGCATCAAAGGCAATCATAGCCGGATGTGGGGAAGTTCTCCGCACAAAGGTATATAAGCTTCGGCGGTAGAGGCTGTCTTCACTGCTCGGTACGTAATAATGTAAATAATGGGAAAAATTGTTTTTCTCACTCCAAAGTCCTTCCGGCTGGTAAGGCTTTACACTCTCTCCTCCGGTTTTTCTTACCAAAAGACCGCTGGCTGCCAGGGCATTATCCCGGATCATTTCAGCCGGCAGCCGGTAACCAGGCCCTCTGGCCAACCATTGGTTATCAGGATCTTGGGCCTGCATATTTTGATCCTCCGCCGAACTTTGACGGTAAGTGGCCGACATCACCATCAACTTGAGTAGTTTTTTTACGTCCCAGCCGGAATCCTGAAAGGAAACGGCCAGCCAGTCCAACAACTCAGGATGGGAAGGCATTGCGCCCTGATTGCCAAAATCATTGGAGGTGGTCACAATGCCCTCCCCAAAGATCATCTGCCAGTAACGGTTAACAGTAACACGGGCTGTCAGAGGATTGTCTTTACTAAAAATCCATTCAGACAAGCCCATGCGGTTCTGAGGTAAGGAATCCGGAAAAGATAATATACGCTCTGGTGTAGAAGGTGTTACTTTTTGAGCGGGAGCATCATAGGCTCCTCGTTCCAGGATAAAAGTGGATCGAGGTTGCTCCATTTCTTCCATTACCATAATTTCAGGTACAGGATTGATCAGCTTGAGTTTGGCTTCTCTCAGCGACTGAAGTTCATGAAGGGCGTTTTG
This sequence comes from Cyclobacteriaceae bacterium, assembly GCA_965230065.1. Classification (GTDB taxonomy): domain Bacteria; phylum Bacteroidota; class Bacteroidia; order Cytophagales; family Cyclobacteriaceae. Next base: position 5,573,080 of record OZ245942.1, read on the forward strand.
ATAGTCAGGATTTGTAGCCAGTTTATATTGCTGCCATGCTTCGCCATTATCAGAGGTTGCGCCTGTTAACTTGCTTATTTCAAAAGCAGTCAGACATCGGTCAAATAGTTTAATTTCATCTAACTTCCCTTTAAAAATGCCATTTTCCCCTGTGTGTGCCCGGTAGCTTTTTCCTATTCTTAAAGGTATATCAGCAGGTTCTTCTCTATACCATCGGATGGGCTTGATAGATTTATACAACCTGTCGAATTCAATTTTTTGCCCGGTTTTCTCCCCATTGATGTAGAGCTGTAATCCGGAAGCTTTCCCGGAGCCATCATAGGTGAATGCTACATGGGTCCAGGTATTCAGGGGGATGCTGTCACTGCTTACATGGAGGTAATTATGAGGAAGTGCATGGATCAGTCTGGCGGAAAGCCGGTTGAGGGTATCCAGGTAAAAATCCCACCCACGCCAGAAGTTATTTTTATTGCCTGCATTGCCAATGAGCACCTGTGTTTTTCCTTTCTCTTTCTTGATCGTATTCACCCAGAGACTGACAGAAAAAGGATCGGTCATTTCAAAGTTCTCTGTCTTTTCAAGATATACCTCATCATATTCATCATCAAATGACAGGGCATTCTCAAATTTCCCTTCCACCAATTCTGGCTTTCCGGATGAATTACAGAAAGGGTTATGATCAATAATAAGTTTCCGCTTTCCGTTCGGTTTGGTGTTTGTCTCTATCTTATCAAAAGGCAAGTGTGCCAGTAATCCTTTTATTTTGAAATCTTGGGAAGACTTCTGGACAAATGCCTGAATGGCAGCTACTTTTTTATCCGACAGTTGGAGTGCCTCCTGTTTTGATTTTATTTGATCTTCCAGGTTCTTAATATCCTGATCCGTCTCAACATCAGATAATAAAAGCATAGGCCCTACATTTCCATCAGCACCCGTCATGCCCAGTTCTTTTACATTGTTAAAAAAAGCGGACATTTGGTAATAATTTTTCTGACTTATCGGATCAAATTTATGGTCATGGCATTGGGCACACTCCATGGTTAAACCCAGAAAAGCAGTACTGGTGGTATTGGTGCGATCAAAAACATTTTTCAAGCGAAATTCTTCATCAATAGAACCAGCCTCGGCGTTCATGGGATGGTTACGATGGAAGGCGGTTGCCAGCACCTGTTCTTTGGTGGCATCAGGCAGTAAATCTCCTGCCAATTGCCAGGTACCAAACTGATCATAGGGCATATTTTCTTTAAAGGCCTTGATGACCCAATCACGCCAGGGCCACATATAGCGTAATCCGTCAGAGTGCATCCCATGGGAGTCTGCATACCTGGCCACATCCATCCATTCCATAGCCATTCTTTCAGCGTAGGTATCCGTTTGTAGCAGGCGATCTACCACTTTTTCATAGGCATCAGGAGAATTGTCCTGGAGGAAAAGATCCATTTCCTCAATGGTAGGTGGCAGACCGGTAAGGTCTAACGTGACCCGCCGCAAGAGTCTTTCCTTATCGGCTTCCGGAGAAGGAGTCCATCCTTTCTGCTCCAATTTGGCAAAAATGAAATAATCTATGGGATTATGAAGCGTCCAGTCTTTGTTGGTGACTTCAGGAATTTGTGGGGTTTCCGGAGGAATAAAAGCCCAGTGAGGTTTATACACCGCACCTTGCTCGATCCATTGAATCAGCATGGCTTTCTCCTCAGAGTTAAGTGAAAGATTGGCACCGGCAGGAGGCATTATATAATCGGGGTCATCAGCAAGGATTCGATGCACAAACTCACTTTTACGGAGGTTACCAGGCACAATAGCCTTTCCGTCGCCTGAGGTTAAAGCAGCATAGGCTCCTTCTGCAATATCCAGCCGTAAATCTGCCTCACGGGTATTGTTATCCGGGCCATGACAGGCAAAACAACGATCGGAAAGAATGGGTTTTACATGGAGGTTAAAATCAATATTTTCGGGAAGATGTGTTTTTGCAACTGCCACCTCATCCGGAATATCTACCCTTCCACATCCATAAAAGAACAGAGAAAATAAAAAGATAATTCTTAAGATTTCTTTATTATATGGCATACTCGAAATTAAATCTTTTATTAATCAAGGCAATATCTATTTATAGTGGATTATCTTTTTCTAATACTTCTAATACTTCCTGATGCAGTTTTTGTATCTTCTCTTTATTTTGCTTTTCTGATTGAATACCATAATCTTCAAATGCTTTAATAAGTTCCTCCGAGTCTTCCTGCATGCCTTTATCACCCGTCTCTTTAATCCATGTATCCAGAACATTTTTCATTTCTCTCAAAATATCCTGATAAGCTGCTTCACTCGCTACATTGTGTATTTCGTAAGGATCATTTTCCAGGTCGTACAATTCTTCGTAAGGCCGCTCTTCTACCAATGTCATTTGACTTTCATCCAATCCATTTTTTTCCTGCAATATATTAAGTACATGATAAATCGGATGGTTGGCTTTCCGGTAAGCAGTGGACGCGCTATTCACTGAAAAATCGTGACGGTAATTTCGAATGTACTTGTATTTTTTGCTTCTTACTGCCCGGCTTTTAAAGAATATTTCTCCAATGCGGTCGGTGGCACTGAAAATGTATTCTCTTTCCGGATTTCTGTTTTCTCCCCAAAAAACTTCTCCCTCCATCCAATCCGGTTTTTCTATTCCTGCCAAGGCAATGGTGGTTGCCGTTATGTCAATGGCAGAGATCAGTTGACCTGCGCTTTCATTGGGTTGATAGGGCGCAGGCATTTTAGCCGCCCCGAAAAACTTTGCAATCAAAGGGATTTTCAGACCGCTGTCGTAGTTCCACATTTTGCCCCGCGTCATAGGCCTGCCATGGTCGGAAAAGAACATGACGATGGTGTTTTCTAATAACCCAAGGTTTAGCAAGGTATCAAGGATGTTTCCGACTTCCCTGTCCAACACTTCCACAGTATTGTAATAATTGACCCAATCTTCACGAACTACGCTATTATCCGGATAATAAGGTGGTAAATTAATTTGCGCTTTATTGATATGTCCGGTTGTATCTTCAACAAATTTCCGGTGGGTATTATGGGAATTGATTTGGGCAAAAAAAGGTTTGTCTTGTCCGGCCAGTTCTTTCCAGTGATGAAAATCATATTGTGCATTCATATCTACCCGGAATGACCAGTCCGTTTTGTTATTGCCCGGAGCGTCTTTAATATGTGCCGTTACATAATCGTTGTTTCTGAAAATCTCATTGATGGTTGTCATGCCTTCCGGTAAATCATTTTTCAGGTTATCCGGATACCGCATATGATGGGCATCGATGGAGGTTTGGTACATACCGGTAATAAAAGCCGTTCTGCTAGGCGTACATACCGGGGCTGTAGTAAAAACATTGGTAAATTTCACACCATTTTCGGCCAACCCATCAATGTTGGGGGTATTTACAGCTGACACACCATAACATCCCAAATCCTGTGAAAGGTCTTCGGCGATAATCCAGATGATATTCGGGGATATATTTTTCTGAGTAAGATTGCCCTTGCCATTTTGACAGCTGCAAAGGATGCACAGAGTAAGCAGTAAAAAGCAATTTGCAACTATGGCCGAAAGTCTCTTCATCATCAATTAATTAACCCAGCTATCCGAAGTATTGTTCGGATAGCTGGGAGTATGTTATAAACTATATTATACTAGAAGTGGAGATTAATATCCCCCCGGATTTTGAGGAAGAGACTCTCCCAAACCTCTGTAGGTATCAATTTCAGCCTGGGGGATCGGCAATAAGTAATCCCTGGGATTGTTAAATACTCGATTTTGTGCATTTGGAAATCGCTGATCGGTATTAAGATCATACTGGCTCTCCACACCTGCGTAGGATACAAAACCGTCATCGTCAATATCTGGCACCATGGTGGCATTGGCCTCATCTAAAATGCGACCATAGATGGTTACAGGCATTACTTTCTCAGCGATTCCCCATCGGCGAATATCGAACAGGCGGAATCCTTCATTGGCCAGTTCTACCTTCCGTTCTCTGCGAACCACGATTCTCAACTCATTTTGATCTGTTGTCGTGATTGCAGGGTAGTTGGCGATATCGGTTACATCAACGCCGTAGGCCCGGGCCCTAACCCGATTTATAGCATCGAGAACAGTTGCGTCAATATCATTCATCTCGATCTTTGCTTCAGCATAGATCAGCAGCACTTCGGCCAGCCGCATCAATGTAAAGTTTTGGTCACTTATGGGCTGTAATATACGTTGTGCATCTTCATCGGTATATTTTTTCCAGAGATAGCCACAAAAGGCAGCAGGCCAGATTACGGTTCTTGAGTCATTATTTCCTCCTCCGTGGGAACCATCTGCCAGTCTATAGGTCAGACTATCTATATGGGATTCAAAAATTAGTCCGGCCCAAGTGCTTTGCGGAGTTATTATGGAGGCTTTCAATCGAGGGTCTCTATTGTCAAATGGATGGGATGGATCATAAACAGCAGATTCATCAATGGGTAGTCCATCGGTAGCTTCATAGCTATCTATCATAGACTGAGTAGGAACCACCACACTATAAGATCCCCTGTTTCTGGATCCCTGTGCCTGTGGAAAACGGGTTGTGGCAAAACCCTCCTGAAAAGGCATCACAAACATGATTTCAGATGAGCTTTCACCAGCCCGTGTAAATAATTGCTCATAGTTTGGGTCTAACGCATAGGTACCCGCATCCATTACAGCCTGTGCTGAGGTTGCTGCTTCCTCCAGCATGTCGTTATACAAAGCAATGCGTGCCCGCAGGCCCATGGCAAATCCGCTGGTAATTCTGCCAGGATCAGATTGCGTAGGAGGAAGCAGGGTTGCTGCAGTTTCCAGATCAGCAAGCAGGTTGTTGGCAATGGTAGCCTTGTCTACTCTGGGCAGCAAGGCTTCTTCTGAGGAAGTGGCAAGTTCTTCTGTATAGGGCACATCTCCGAAGAGTTCCATTAAGTAATGATAAAAATAAGCCCGTAATACCAATGCCTCCGCTCTGACTTGATTGAACTTTTCTTCCGGAACTACTGCCTGGGCCCTTTCCATATTTTGCAACAGGTTATTTGCCCGGCCAATGCCACGGTATAAGTCAGAGTAGCAATTCCTAAATCCTGTTGTTGATGCACTATGCGAACCCGCTCCTAGTTCGTCAAATCCAGCAAAGCCACCTCGAACCAACCCGATATCTGTGCCTCCATTGTCCATATTCACCTGTACTGGCAGGCTATAACCACCCTGCCATACTACCGAATTATAAACGCCAGTAAGTGCCAAATCGAGTTCCTGCTCATTCGAGAAGAAGTTGGCATCGGTGGGTTCTGTGAGGGATTCCAGATCGAGGGTATCGTTACATGCACCCATTACAAATAGAGTAATGAGTAGCGTTAATATCTTATTTATTGTTTTCATAATTTCTGTTTTTTTTAATACCAGCACCCATTAAAATTTTACCTCAATACCGAAAGTGTAGGTTGAAACAATCGGGTAATATCCGCCACTTGTACCATTCGGCACCAGGGGATCGGTGCCGTCTGGCATTTTGTCCCAGGTAATTAAATTCTGGCCTGAGAAATAGATTCTGGTATAACTGATGAAAGTATTATCAAGCAGATTTTGGGGGAGTGAATAACCAAAGTTGACATTTCTCAGTCTCAGATAACCCCCATTAAAAACCCAGGTGCTGGAGGCTCTGGCATCGTTGCTTCCAGCACTTGTGGGTGATACGATAGGGAATGAAGCCGAGGGGTTCTCTGGCGTCCATGATTCCTCAATATGCCATTCCTGAATTTTACCCGCATTAAACAGTGCCCAGGCAGCATCTCCCTGCATAAAGACATCCCTTTTTCCCACACCCTGAAATGCTACAGAAAGGTCAAAGCCCTTGTATTGTGCCCCAAAATCAAATGAATAGCTCAGTTGTGGAAATGGATTTCCGATGATCACACGATCATCACCGTTGATGACACCATCTGCCTCGTCGGGTACCCCGTCCCCATTTGTGTCTACCGTAAGTTGATCTTTGTAGCGGAGATTGCCGGGTTGTAGAGAGCCAAACTGCCCGGGGGCTTCATCAATCTCATTTTGGGTCTGAAATATGCCTTGGGTTTCAAATCCGAATATTGAATTGATTGGGTTACCAACCTCGATAATGGAATTTCCATCGATGATGGGTCCCACACCTGCCAGGTTGGTCACTTCATTGTTAAAATCAGAGGCAATAAAACGAGCACTGTAGGTGAAATCATTAACATCGTCCTGCCAGCCCAGCATTAAATCCCACCCACGGTTTTCTACATTGGCTGCATTCTGAGTAGATGGGTCAAGGCCTACGTTCAGCGGTATGGGAATCTGAAGCAGAATGTCATTGGTTTTGCGCACATAGTATTCTGCCGTTACGGTCAATCGGTTGTCAAGCATACCGGCATCCAAACCAAAGTTGGTTGTTTCTGTAGACTCCCATTGAATAAATGGGTTGGCCAGTACATTTTGTGTTCCTCCTGTGAAAATCGCATTGCCGAACACATAATTGTCCTGTCCCAAAACAATGGAGGACACATAAGGAAAATCACTTCCTATCTGTTGGTTGCCCAACTGCCCCCAGGAAGCCCGCAATTTTAAGTCAGTTAAAAAAGTGATATTCTCAAAAAAGCCTTCCTCAGCCACTCTCCAACCTACAGAAAATGAAGGAAACACAGATTCTCGGTTGTCAGGAGCAAAACGGGAAGAAGCATCCCTTCGCACATTTGCCTCAAAAAGATATTTGTTCTGGAAGGAATAATTTACCCTTCCAAAAAAGGAAACCAATGCATTGTGGGTGGCCGTTCCATAGTTACTATCATTTTCTTCCGAGCCAGCATTGAGTACCTGGTAATCTTCAAGGACAAACTGATCCCGATATGCCCGGTATTCCTGCCAGTTGGTTTCAATCATTTCATAGCCTGCCAGGGCCGAAAGATTGTGATTACCGGTTATTATATCGTAGGATGCAATGGCATTGAGGTTATTCGTAAACGAACGAATACTCCGTTGGTCCAATGAACTCCTGTTTGGAACAGTGCGGGTAGACTTTACATCCCAGTCTGTGATAGTCTCAAAGGTTCTGGCAAAATCTTTTCTGAATACATCCTCATATTCCGGAGAGTACATCAGGGATAAGTTCAACCCTTTCACCGGAGCATAATTCACTTTTAAAATGCCCCTGAAATAGTTGTCTTCCACCTGGTTGAGTCCGCCATCCCTGGCAAAAGCTACTGGATTTTGACCACTCCAGGCATCTCCCCAGGAACCATCACTGTGCCTCAGGAAATAGATAGGAGGAATTCTGAAAGTCTGGCGCGTGATGTTTTCCAAACCTTCGGACGGTTCTGTGGTGAGTGACTGACTAAAATTAAGATCAAAATTCACATTTAACTTTTCAGAAATCTTCAGGTCAGAATTGAATCGGCCATTGTAGCGTTTGAAGTTAAAGTTGGGAATGTTACCATCCTGATCCTGATAAGAAATGGAGGCCGCCATCAACATTCTTTCCGTACCCCCCGATGCACTTACCTGATGATACTGCATAAACCCACTTTCAGTGAACAATTCATTTACCCAGTCTGTATCTGTATATTTATCCGGATCGGTGCCAAGATTGGCTGCATAGTCATCAATCACAGCCTGAGAAGATTGTCCGTCATTTTTAAGAAAATCCAGCCCGCCCAGGAATTTGGGTTTGTCGGTAACCGCCTGCCATCCTAAATAATTTTTATAACCCACAGTGATCCTGCCCTCTTTGGCCCGTTTGGTAGTGATAAGGATAACGCCGTTGGCTGCCCTGGAACCATAAATAGCCGCCGCGGCAGCATCTTTTAGGATAGAGATATTCTCAATATCGCCAGCGTCAATGCCATTGATATCTCCCTGTACCCCATCAATGAGTACTAAAGGGTCATTTTTTGCACCATCTCCTAATGACCCCAGGCCTCTTATTCGGATCGTTCCAACATCTTTTCCTGGTTGTCCGCTTCCTTGCACTACCGTAACACCAGGCACCGTACCTGTAAGGGCCTGAGAAGCCTGAAATACAGGTTGCTTCGTTAGAGTTTCTCCCTCTACCTGCTCTACCGAGCCAGTCAGGTTCACCTTCTTCTGGGTACCATACCCTACCACCACGATTTCCTGCAAAGCTCCAATATCAGGCAGGAGTTCTACATCGATGGTAGTTTGGCTACCAATGCTAACTTCTTCAGACAGATAGCCTACATAGGAAAACACCAATGTTTCTGCATTTTCGCTCACTGTAATTTTGTAGTTGCCATCCACATCAGTAACTGTTCCTGTGGTTGTGCCTTTTACCAGCACATTTACGCCGGGCAGGGGCGTGTTTTCGTCATCGTTCACCACACCTTCTATACTTCTTTGCTGGGCAAAGAGCAGGAAAGGGGATGACACAAGAAAAATGAGTAAACAAAGGTTTTTCATAAAACAATGGTTTGAGGTTAGGAATGATTTAGTTGGCAGTAGGCAGTAACTGGATATTGCTACTGCCAACAGCCGCTGCCTACTGCTTTCGTATTTATTTCTGTGATGCAATTAGCCAACAACCTGAATTAATATTATTAAAAGGAATAAAAATTAGTCTGGTCTGGTCTGGTTTGCCAAAGTAAGAAGGATTTTATATTCTTACAAAAACAAAAGTATATTTTTGCAATTATTAGGAATTTTTAGTTTTTTTTGAGGATTTAATTGAATATTTAAAATGACTTTCTTGTTCTTATGAATTATCGTTAATTCGCTAGTTGCTGAGAAAAATGATATATGCATGCAAAACCTTCAGATCAACCAGTCATCTTCCCAACCGAAATACCTACAGCTGGCCGATGCCATTACCCTGCATATCAAAGAGGGCAACATGGGGATCAATGAAAAGTTGCCTTCAGTAAACACACTGTCGCGTAATTTGAAGGTGAGCCGGGAAACTGTTTTTAAGGCACTGAATTACCTGAGTGAAAAAGGGATTGTGGAATCGTCTAACCGCATGGGGTATTTTGTAAAGAAAACCGATGTGGTTGGTGAACTGCGGGTGTTTATGATGTTAGACAAACTCACCTATTTTAAGGAGCAGATTTACCAGTCTATTTTTCATAAAGTCAGGGAATTCGGGGAGGTAGACCTGTATTTTCACCATCACAATTTTCAACTTTTTGAGTCGCTCATTACCAATAACCTTAATAATTATACACATTTTGTCATTGTAACTTTTCTGCGGGAAGATGTTTCGCCTGTATTGAACAAAATCCCTCCCAACAAGCGGATCATCATCGACTGCCATGAACCCGGACTGGAAGGAGATTATACGATGATATATCAGGATTTTGCCACTGACATTTACGACCACCTCCTGGAAGCGCAGCCGCAATTGCAAAAATATCAGCAGTTGATGCTGGTAGCCCCTCCGGAGTTATACCATGCTCCCCAAGTAACCAGGGGCTTTGATAAATTCTGTAAAAAACACCAGTTTCCGGGAAAAACAGTCCCATTCGTGAATCCTGAAGATTTTGAAAAAGGAAATGTATACATCACCTTGCGTGCCAATGACCAGGATTTGGTGGACGTGGTTAAATATTCCCAAAAACAAGGATGGCAACTGGGACAGGATATAGGATTGATTTCTTACAATGATACTCCAGTGAAAGAAGTACTGGAAGGAGGTATCACTGTAATAAGCTCTGATTTTGCATTTATGGGTAAAACGACCGCTGAACACATTATCAGCGGAGAAATTCTTACCCTATCCAATCCTTCCAGGCTGATACTGAGAAAGTCTTTATAGCTGTATCATAAGGCATTTAGCTGATCGGCCTATATTTAATAAGCAGTACGTACTTTTTTGGCTTGTAATATCGCCTTTGTGAAAAATAGTATTACAAATGCAAAAAAAAGTAAGAGAAAAAGCGGTTGACCATTCCTACTTTTGGGACAATATACATATCGTATATTTTAACAAAAGCAATGCAAATGACTGATAAAATACCAATGCTCAACCGCAATATAAAATTATCAATTATTATAGCCCTGTGTATTCTCTGGAATCATTTTCCGGGCTTTGGGCAAGATGGTCCTATCCTACTTGAAAACCAAAGGGAGATATTCGCTGATGATTATTTACTCGAAACACTGGAAAATGTAGAAGTACGGCTCAGCACACCGGTATCAACCGGGGCTGTAATGGAATTCAAAGAGCCTTGGGAAGGACAGTTTTGTGCCTATGTTTCCGTTGTGGATGATGGAAGGTTTTTTCATATGTACTACAGAGGGCTTACCGGCTACGAGAATAAAGGTGATCAGCAGGTAACCTGTTATGCGGTAAGTACCGATGGTATTCACTGGAAAAAGCCTAACCTCAGACTTTTTAAGGTGAATGGCAGCTGGGATAATAATGTAGTCATGCATGATAATCCACAGGGAAGTACCCATAATTTTTGCGTATTGTATGATGCAAGGGAGGACGTTCCCAAAAAAGAAAAATTCAAAGCAGTAGGTGGTCATTCCAGCAGTGGAGGATTATACCGGTATGTTTCGGAAGACGGCATTCACTGGCAACGTTATCAGGATACGACTGCCCTGTTTCCTGACTTTGCTTTGGACTCACATAATGTACTGACCTGGATTCCTTCCGAAAACCAATATGCCATTTACATGCGCGACTGGACGGCATCCCAGCCGGGAAAACCTTACGGTGGCATCAGGACTATCGCCCGTTCGGTATCTAAAGACTTTATCCACTGGTCAGAACCCAAAAGAATGACATTTGGTGATACCGAAATAGAACATCTGTATACCAATGCCACTCACCCTTATTTCAGGGCACCGCAAACCCTGATTGCCATGCCCTTTCGTTTTTCACCCCAAAAACAGGTACTTTCAGAAGAAGCACTCATTCGCTTTGAAGTGGATCCCACCCAACAAAAAGGGGTATCAGATGCCGTGCTTATGACTTCAAGAGGAGGTAATGTGTACGACAGAAAGTTTTTGACCTCATTCATTCGTCCCGGAACCGATCAAAGAAACTGGGCTGCACGCAGCAATATGCCAGCCCTGGGCATCATTCCCACAGGAGAAACCGAAATGTCATTTTTTGTAACCCGTGCTTATGGCACACCGGATGTATACCTGGAACGGATGACTTTAAGAAAAGATGGCTTCGCGGCTATCCATGCCGGATTTGAGGAGGGGTTTGCTTTAACCAAACCGATTATGCTACGTGGCAATACTTTGAACGTTAATTATTCCACTGCCACCAAAGGATATATCAAAATAGTATTGCTGGATGATAATGGGAAAGAAATACCAGGCTTTGGGGAAGCGGATGCCGTGGAAGTAACCGGTGACCAGATTGACGGAAAAATCACCTGGAAAAGTGGCAAAAACATCGGTGAACTTGTAAACAAAAAGGTGCATATTAAGATTATCGCCCGAGATGCCGATATTTATTCCCTTGGTGTATTTGATGAATAAGCACACATAGATGAGCACACATTATTTGTTTAAACAAACTATATAGTTTTACTATCTCCAGCACTTTTCAACCTCCGTAAATGAAATTAATACCTATACGCTATCTCATTGCATTCTTTTTTTGTTGCTTTTTTGCTGGCTGCCATCAGAACTCAGAAAAAAAAAATAGCAAGCATGATTCATTAAGAGAAAAAGCAATACATGAGTTAAGAACCAACCTTAAGACACAGCAACAATGGGAGAAAGTACATGCCGCTGAGTATTTACTGTGGCTGGGTTACCCACAGGAGGTACAACAAGTTTTTGAAGAAGAAAGGCAAAAGTTTGATACGCTTGCCCCTTACCGGATTGGCATATGGAGAGTGCTGGCACAAGCGGCGCACACTGAAGAAGAGAAAGATGTTTGGATAGATAAAATTTTACAGGCATTTTTAGATCAAGATGGAAAAGATCGCATTCACGCTGCCGAAACCCTGGCAAAACTCAAAATATCTCCTTTTGAAGCCGATTCGGTGGCAACCCAAGAGGCCATCAACAGCAAAAATATAATACTCTCCACCTATACCCGATGGGCATTTTTGTATTCACCTGGAAAGGTAACCCAAAATGATAGAAGTAAATTCTTTCAACAAATTCATCATGATGATCCCAGGGTAAGAAGAATTACCGCCTATGCATTGCGACACCTTGATGACCTCAATGCTGAGGAATGGAAACAGTTGGTTGAAGTAGCCTTGTCTGAACCCGATACCTCTGAAGCCGAAATCTATCTCCTCAGCGCGGCTGTGGTAACTACCCCAAAAGACAGTATCCAATCTTCAACTTTTCAAACTGTAAAAAAAGAGCTATTAGCCGTTAAAGATACACAAGATAAGGCGAAGCGATCCGAAATGATCACAGCACTGGCAGCAATCGGGACCCAGGCAGACTTACCCCTACTCATTACTCAGTTAAACAATGAAAACCTGATAGGCAAAAGTGAGAATAACACTTCAAACTTTACTTTAATAAGCAATACTGAAAATACTGATATTCGGTCTGTTGCGGCTTATTCAGTATTAAGTATTGATGCAAAACGAACGTACACCCTGTCTTCTTTAGACTGGCTGGTCATTGTCCTTTATTTAATGATGATGTTGGGAATCGGATATATCTATTCCCTGAAAAATAAAGATGAAAAAGATTTCCTGTTAGGCGGTGGCAACATGAACCCCATTGCTGTGGGGCTGTCACTTTTTGCTACTTTACTAAGTTCCCTGAGTTACCTTTCATACCCTGGAGAAATCATCAAATACGGTCCGGCCATCTTCACAGGGCTGATCACTTTCCCACTGATATATTATGTGGTTGGGTGGTTTCTGATACCAAAGTTTATGGACCTGAAGGTAACAAGCGCCTATGAGATTCTGGAAATACGGCTGGGGCTCAGCGTAAGGATGCTGGCTACTTTTTTCTTTCTTTCGCTCCGTTTTCTCTGGATGGCCACCATCATTTATGTTACCGTAAATACAGCCATTCTATCACTTTTTAATCTTGACCCAAGCTACACATTGGTTATCAGTGCCTTACTGATGATCATCACGATCATCTATACTTCAATGGGTGGATTAAAAGCGGTAGTAGCTACGGATGTGATGCAATCTGTGGTTTTACTGTCTGGGGCCATTATCGCCATCCTGGCTGTAAGTGCCGAGTATAATTCTTTTACTTCCTGGATGCCGACACAGTGGTTACCGGAGTGGGGTGAATTCAAATGGGGCATTGATGCCCAGGAAAGGCTTACCTTCGGAAATGCCGTGATCATGGTATTTATCTGGTATGTGTGCTCAGCAGGCTCTGACCAAATGGCAATCCAACGCTATCTGGCTACAAAAGATGTACAATCGGCCCGGAAAACTTTTGGTGTCTCTCTCATTACCGGCTTCATATCACAAATATTATTAGGAACAGTGGGTATTGCCATGATCGCTTTTTTTATGAAAAACCCACATTACCTTCCTGCCGGAAGCGATATCAATGAACAAGCTGATTTATTATTTCCCCGCTTTATTCTGGTAGGTTTACCCATCGGGCTTTCCGGATTGATTGTGGCAGGCATCTTTGCGGCCGCCATGTCCAGCCTGTCTTCCGGGCTTAATTCTACTTCTTCTGTAATTTCTGAAGATCTGCTGAAACGCTTCAATCCCAAGAAGAACACAACAGAAAAGGCATTGAACAAAGTGAAGGTCATCTCAATTATCGTGGGCATTTTCAGCTTATTATTAAGCATTGCAGTAAGTAAGGTAGAAGGAAATTTGTACGACATTGTCGTTAAGGTTGTGAACCTGTTTGTTACTCCTTTGTTCGTATTGTTCTTTCTGGCCTTATTCGTTTCTTTCGCTACAGCAAGAGGTACGCTGTTTGGTGGCTTGTTTAGCCTTTTGATCGCCATTGCTGTAGCTTTTTTCGGTTTTATGGGCATTGAGCTGCTTTTTATTACTCCCACTTCGCTGGTGGCTGGCATTGTAGCTGGTGTGCTGTTCAGCTATCTAGATCATAAAGTTTTAGGGAATCAGGAAACGGTAGCTAACCGGCAAAACAAATTAAAAAACACGATAGATAAAAAAGTTGAAGAGCCCCGTGTCTAACTCGAATATAACCGATATTTTCAGTCTGCAAGACAAAGACATATGGGTACTTGGAGGTGCCGGATACCTCGGGCAGGCCATAGTCATATTACTGCAGGCTATGGGTGCGAAAGTATTGTGTATTGACCTGGAAAACCGTGCAGAATCGTTTATCACCTCTGCTTCTTTAGGTGGTAATATTACTTCAGCTTCTTTAGATGTACGAAACAGTGCCGAAACAAAACAATTTATTGCCACACAAATCTCCTCCCGTGGCGTACCGCATGGGCTGGTAAACTTAACTTTTACTTCAACGGCTAAGAAATTAGAAGACCTTGAAGAAAAGGATTTTGACGAGGCCAGTCATGGCGGGTTGACAGCTACTTTTTTGATAGCACGGGCTGTTGGGTTGGAGATGGTCAAAGAAAAAAGAGGAAGTATCATCTTGTTCTCGAGTATCTATGGTACAGTATCTCCCTATCCGGAGATATACAATGAACCTTTGGTCAAAAACCCGATTGAGTATGGGGTGGGCAAAGCTGGCATTGTACAGATGACGCGGTATCTGGCTGTACATTGGGGAAAAGAGCATGTCCGCTGCAATTGTATTTCTCCCGGCCCTTTTCCCAACCCTGAAGTGCAAAGAAAACATCCGGCTTTTATTGAAAAACTGGGCCGGAAATCTCCTATGGGGCGCGTTGGCCAATCTAAAGAAATTGCAGGGACCGTTGCCTTTTTGTTATCAGATGCTGCTTCCTACATCACCGGACAAAACCTGTTTGTTGATGGGGGATGGACTGCCTGGTAGTTCATTCAACTAAGTTAAACACTTAAATACAAGATGTATGCATATTACTGATCCACAAAAAATTAAAGCAGCTTTCCACAAAGATGGGTTTGCTGTCCTCCCTGGTTTTATGTCATCCGAAGAAATGGATGTACTGACAGAAAACCTGGATCGTTTTATCAGGGAAGAAGTGTCCAAACTACCTCCGGAACATGCGTTTTTTGAAGATAAAAACAACCCGGATACGTTGAAGCAGTTGTTCAACCTGCATACCTATGACCCTTATTTTGAGCGCCTTTTACTGGAAAGTAAATTTAAAGAACTGGCCGAACTGGTATTGGAAGATAAAGCCACGCCCAAAAACCTGGAATTTTTCAACAAGCCACCCAAAATTGGAAAACCTACCCCACCCCATCAGGATAATTATTATTTTATGCTCAATCCGCCCCATGCGGTCACCATGTGGCTGGCACTGGAAGATGTCGATATTGAAAATGGGTGCGTACGGTATGTGAAAGGTTCTCACTTACAGGGCATGCGTCCGCATGGTAAATCGCAGGTATTCGGATTTTCACAAACCATTATAGACTTTGGCACCAAAGACGACCTATCTAAAGAAATTGCTGTACCTGCTAAAAGAGGTGATTTAATCATTCATCATTCCATGACCATTCACAGGGCGGAGGGCAACACCAGCATAACCCGCTCCCGCAAGGCTTTCGGATTTGTATATTGGGGCGAGTCTGCTAAGGAAGATATAACAACCAAAGCAGCCTATCGCGCACAAATTGCCGATGAAATCAAAGCAAATGCTATCAGTAAGTCATAATAGGATGCGCCTGAGGTAGTTACTTAAAAAAGTCGGTTAGGCTGTTTCCAATGTAATCTGGCTACATATACGCTGCCATCGCTTCCGTACTTCTCTACACCTTTGGGTTGCATCCATTCTGAAACAGTTACCCAGGTTTCATCCTGACTCACATCGGTCACGCCAAAATTGCCGAGACGGGCACCTCGTTCTGGTACCAAAATTTGCTCGGTGCTACGAATTACACATAACTTTTCAGGATCTACCTCCGCCATGAATAAAGGCGCCCGATGGCGAAATACATGGTCGTTATTGGCCCCACGGCGGGTGTAAACCAAAAATAACCCTTCACTGTGGGTAACCCAATGCTGCTGGGTATTATAGTTTCCCAGTTCAGTGCCATCATCAAATTGCCAGACTTTGATTGGTTCAAAATGCAAACCGTCTTCAGACCGGGTAACATACCCCCGCTCGTCATTACGAATGGTCAGGAAATATTTTCCGTTAAATTTGGTAATGGATGGTTCGTGTAAGCCTCGGGTATCATTATCAATGCCCATTTCATTACCGTGTTCATGATACTGTAAAATTTGCCCATCAAAGGCACAACGGGTTACGGTAACTTGTGCATTTTTGCCGGGAGGCGTAAAGTATATAGGCAACAAAATGGAACCATCTTCTTCATCATAACGCTGTACACAGCCCGCACCGGCACTGGAAAATTTTTCACCTTCAGGCATTTTCAACTTGTCCCAAACAGCCCATTGTTGCTTTTCCGGATCGTAAACCGAATAAGCTGTATGCCTTGGGCGCGGGCTTTTCACTTCCCAATCAGAAGTATACACGATGGTGTGCCCGATACCTAACATGGTTTGGGTAGCTTTATGAAAGCCCGGCCAGAAATCAGAGGCTGCTACCGGACGTCTTATTCCCTCAATTGTTTCATAGCGGGGTGCCAGTGGGGCCAGTTGACGAGGCTCCGTCCATGACTTACCAAGATCATCCGTATGCAATCCGAACATGCCTTTGAATACATCACTGCCCGAAAGATCGAGCGTATTCATCGTCATTACTACTTGGGGCACTCCCCTACTACCGGCGCCAGGCACAATGCCTGCCCGGGGATGCACCCAGCACTTTTCACCGTCAAATAACTTAGTGGGCACATCACGTGTCAGGCGATACCCCACCGAAGCAAGCCATTCGTTTGACAATGCAAGGTTTTTTCCGGCCAACGGGACGCTGAACAGCGACACTCCTCCCAACACTGATTTTTTTACAAAGTTTCGGCGGTTGATCATAAGACCATTAGGCTTAGGGTTAACAATTACTTTCTTATCCAAACTTACAATTTTCGATAGTTATTCCAAGTCATAAAGGTAGCCGGGGTACTGCCAATCCTCTTTGAAAACCCAGGTTTCACTCGTATCGTGTTCGTTGGTTAGTTGTTGCAATTTTTCAGGTATCCTTAACGGATCGTCAGTGGCGTCCTGCCAACGAAGTAATTCCACCATCAACCTTGTCTTTACTTCTGTTGGCGTCTGAGACAAGGTCGCGAACGGCCCTGCGGGCAAAATAAAGTACAGGATCGCAATTATATTCTGTAAAGAGATATTCCCTGAAATCTACCTCAGGATTGTCAAATAATGGGAATAAACTTTTGCCAGTAATTTTTTTGGGGGATAGGTACTCCAACAGCTTCAAGCACGGTTGAAACAATATCCGTTGATGAAATTGATGCCTCAGATGTAACTCCCGCTTCAACCTTTCCTGACCAGTTCATCATAAAGGGTACTTTGGTAGAAGCTTCATAAATATCAAACTTTCCCCTTGCCATTTCATCTCCGTGGTCTGAGAGATAAATCACCAAAGTGTTTTCTTTTTTCCGGATGCTTCCAATACGCCCATTAACTCTCCAACGCATTCATCCAGCCGCCAGGATGCAAGTGCAGTTTTACAATCATGCCGGTACCGTATCCCGATTTTTTTAACAATGCATAGATATTATCCACTTCTCCCACAAAATGGTAGCCCTGAGAGGCCAATCCCAAATGCCCGTTTTGGTGAGGAAATAAGTCCGTCAGGATACTGCTACTTGAAGAGCTGCAAACCGATTGGATTACATAGGCATTTTTAAAAAGCATGCCTTCATTCGCAATGTTATCCAGGTGAGGCGTATGGATGATGGTATCTCCATAGCAGGACAAATGCGGGCCATGATCTTCCGAAACAATCAATAAAATATTGGGAGGAGTATCCGTATTCGCTTCTTTTTTCTCTGTTTGCTGGCATGCAATACAAACAGATACTATAAAAAATCTTATGGATAAGAGCCTGATCAGATAATTCATTTATTCCAGATTGACTTATTACTGCTCCCAAATTACTGCTCCCATATGGTACCGCTGATGACTTGAGACCTGGGCAGCATAATAAGCAGTTAGAATTTTACCATCGGGTAACTGAACGGAAGCCGGATACCCAACATCCCGGTTCGCCAGATCACTGATAAGAAGAAGTTCCTCACTCCAGGTGGCCCCTCCATCTTCGCTGGTTTTTGTAGCTACTCCAAATTGATCAGCAATTCGGTTGCCAAATGTCAAGAGTAATTTTCCATCATTCAACTGTAGAAAATGGGCAGGATGCTGGCTCTCTTGTGTAAGTTGATGATCAATCTGCCAGGTTTTGCCATCATCTTCACTGCGGAATAAATCTGTAGCAGCGCCTGCTTTCCATCTGCGGGCTGCGGCAATCCAATTTCCATCACCCAGATGAAAAAAAGCGGTTTCGTTATGCCCTTTACTAAACGCAGTCTCATTATGACCATCAGAAATCACAGACATATGCGCCCAGGTTTTTCCATCATCGTCGCTCCGGAACATGGATACTTTGTTGGTCACCTTATCTTCTGACTGCGCGTAGGCCAGTACACGCAATGAGCCATCAGCACCGGGAAGAATATCGCCAAAAGGAATAAATTCAGTCATGCCAGGCTCTGCAACCGGGAAAGCCTGTTTGCTTACTTTCCAGTTTCGCCCACCATCCGAAGAACGGGATACCCAGGGCCGAAGAACGGCCACCAATGATAAAGGATCATCCGGGTTTTCACCGGGTTTTAACGACCAGCCGGATGCAATGACAACCAGATCACCATTACCGGCCAGTCCGGCAGCTACATTCATGCGGTTGGCATTTGGCTCATGCACCGCCGGAGTGCCCCGTTTTTCCCAGAAATGACCATCTTTACTCGCCCAGCATTCCACATCTCCTACCCTTCTTGCATGACTGGGCTGGTTAAAAATAGTAGCAATGATGGTTCCGTCTTCCAAAAGAGTCAGGTTAGGCCAGGCACATACATTGTCTATGGCAATGTATCGGTGATCTACAGTGACTTCCTTTTCCGGGCCTGCTGATGTTACGTTAGCCTCAACTGTGTTTGCACCTTTATCCTTTCTTTCATCATTGACATTGCATCCTGCTACAATAAAAAACAAGCCAAATACAAAGAGTACAGAGCGCATAAATTTCATAATTTTAAGATTAACGTTTTATTATTTTTCAGTACTGGATGGATCAAAAAACTCGGGTAAAATTTTTCCGGAATTTTGTTTAATAATTTCTGCCTCCTCTTGCCTGATTCCCAGGTAAGGCCATCGCAAACGGGTACCAATGGGTGCCCATCCTCCTACGGCTGCCAGCAGTTTATCCGCAGCCTGGTTGCTATATCCCTGTTGTATATAAGGCATGATAAAGGATTCCATGAAAATCTGGATACGTTTTTCCAATTCCAGGGCTTTTTCCATATCAGTCAGTATCGTCTCATACCATTGCTGAGCTACCCTGGGATGCAGGCAAGCCACATTGGAATAAGCACCGTGTGCCCCATGCCGTATACCGGTAGCCAGGTGATGCCCGGGAATAAAAATGGAAAGTTCAGGCATCAATTCCTTCATAGAGGCATACCAGGAGGCATCACCCCCAGCCACTTTACAACCCAACAACTTTACCCCTGCTTCTTTAATGCGAAAAAAGTCTTGCGGGGAAAGCCTCTTTTTAGCGTGTGGGGGATTGTACAATACCAATCCGACAGGATCAGCCGCCTGGTTCATCACCTTGAGAAAGGCAATAATCTCTGCAAGGTTTGGCGGAAACCAGTCGGGAATAATCACCTGTACTGCACTGGGTTGTAAGTCCACCGTTCTATGAACCCGCTCAAGGGATATTTTCGGACTCATGTGACTACATCCAATCTGAAAAGGCATTCCAGCCGTATTACATTTTTCTGCCAATAACACACTGATCCTGTCAAATTCCTCTTCTGTGAGATTGTAAAATTCACCCGCTGTTCCATTAGAATATATACCACTTACCTTCATAGAAATCAGCGTATCTATTTCTAACTCCAGTTTCCCGAAGTTTATACTATCATCATCCTCAACCGGCAATAGCAAGGTAGCCCAGTTGCCACGAATTTCATTACTTTTCAGGGGTTCCATACGAACGAAATAACGCTATTAAGTATCATTACTGAACGAGGGATAATGTACGTATCATTTTTATAGTATGAGCAACTAAAGAATAATTCACTCAATCCTCTACACTTTTCTTAATCAATTTCCAAAATGGTTCCGGCAATATGCCGGGTGCCATTCCCGATATTGTAATAGTACACTACCAACACCCGGTTTTCATCTAATTGTACAGACCAGGTATAACCCAGGTCTGTAGTGCCGGCATCATCCCGTAAAACAATTTCAGGAGCTGTTTTAAAATCTGTACATTCCGGATTCAGGATACGTGCCCGGATTCCGTAAGGTTCAAACCGGTACCCGTACGTCAGCAACACCCTGTTATCTGGCAACCGCAATGCATGCAGAGGATAGCCCTGAAACCCCATATTTTCCCAGGGTTGGAAGCTCTTTCCTCCATCTGTTGAGCGGGCAATACAAGCCTGACCATCAAGACCGGCAGTACGTAAAAAAGCCACCAAATCTCCTTTTGGCGTTTCATACATAGACGTTTCATTGAAAACCACCTTTTCATCGGTGGCAATGGGACTCGAATATTCCCACGAAAGACCTTTATCCTCAGAAACTATCAGATGCACGGAAGTTTTGCCTGGGGATGCAGCCTCTTCAGACACGGCTACCGCCCAGTAAATACGCCCGTCTTTGCCTTCGTACAAAGCCCCCCGGTTATAAGCCGACAAGGGTTGTCCCAAGGCGTCAACCCGGGTTTCAGGCGGAATATTGGGCGGATACAACGGACCTTGCCATGTTTTTCCTTCATCTTCAGACCTGACAACATAACCTCCCAGGAAGATAACCCCATCTTTGTTTCCTAAATAAGGTTCTTTTAGGTTGGGGATGCCATCTGGCCGTACAAAAGCCCATCCATAACTTGTGCAAAGCATGGAGCCATCACTCATTTGTAACAAACATGGATCCTGCGATCCGCCAAAAGGATGGGCGTATATAAGTTCAGGTTCATCGGTCCAGTTTTCACCGTCTGAGGATCGCACTGATACCAGGAAGCTATTCGGATCTACATGATTAGTTCCCTTTTCACCAAAAACTTTACGATCAGGTGCCCGCCGAAAGGCCAGCAAATATTCTTCATTGGGCAATTTCACTATTGAGGGAAAAGCAGCATAGAATAGGGTATCCTGATAAATCAAAATATCTTTGACCTTCCGTACTCCGGGTACACTATCAGGGTTCAATAACTGCTCTTTCATGGGGATGGAAACTGTGCTGGGGTTCGCTTTCATGGAAAAAGATAAACTCATGATGAGCAGCAATACCGGGTAATGTTTCATAAAGTAATTATTTTTTGGTAAAATTTTAATAAACTGGATTTTGTTAAATTTTCGGCTCTAAGCTCAATACCATACTGGACAATGGAGCTTTAGATATACTTCAAATCAATTATTATTATCCATATTTATAAAACTATTTTTCCATATTCTATGGTATTTATAGTTTTTCTTGAACTAACCATTGCCTGCTCAGAGACATAAGCACAGGGAACGTTCCGTGTCTGAGATGTAAACTTTACACTTTCCAAAAGGAAGTGTCCAGCAATGTTTGGGCAGCTTAATGAGAGCAAAGCCAGAATAATTCAACAACTACCGTTCGTTTTATTTTAAAGTTTGCCCCTCAATTGTAATGGGGTCAACTCATTTATCAGCTGCTCCCCTTTAGCTAGTTTTTTTACATTTTCCATGAAAATTTCCCATACTCGTTCCAGAAACTTATTGCTTTTACTAGATCCGGATATATGAGGAGTCATGATCACATTAGGAAGTGTCCAGAATGGGTGCTCGCCTGGCATTGGATAATAATAATGAGTATCCAAGGCTGCTCCCGCAATCCGGTTTTTTTGTAATGCATCAATGAATGGCTGCTCTTGTATAAGAGGACCACGGGCCGGATTCAAAATAAAGGTTTTTTGTGACATGGATTGAAGTTCCTTTTCACCAATTATCCCTTCATTCTCAGGAGTTTGGGGAATAGCCAATATGAGAAAATCCAAATCCTTTAAAAAAGCTTCCTTTTCTTTTATTGCAAAAACCCTATCTGGTAATACGCCTTCTGGATCACCAGTTTTGGGTACACAATAAATATTATCACGGTGATTAATTTGGTTTCTCACCAACACATGTACCTTCATTCCCAAGGCTTTGGCAAGGCGTGTTGTTTCACGTCCAATACCGCCATACCCCCATATTCCTACAGTTGACCCTCTGATTTCCAGTTGGAACTCTGCGGACCGATCCCAAATTTTTGCATCCTGATGATGCATTAATTTTCGCATATTTCTGCTCAAATTAATCATCATTGCTATGTTCCACTCCGCAATTGGAATATCAAATACACCCCGTGCATTGCATACCTTAATATCTTTTTTGTCAAAACCTTTCCCTATTACCTGATTATAACCTGTTGAGCTAATTTGAATCAGCTGCAACTGAGTCATAAGTTCATGATTTTTAGGAGGAATAGTGCAGAATAACACATGGCAGTCTTGAATAATATCCCCGGACAAAACCCTTTCTTTTTCTTCGGGTTCTTCTACAATTTTTATATTGACATTCGGTACCTCTTTTAGGGCCGACAGTACAGGCTCAAATACCGGCATGTCTATTAGTATGTTCATTTTAATATTTTTATTTACCAGATCAATGGGTTAATATTTTGCCTGGAACACTGTTAAACTCACCACTGCCAGGTATAAAAGGAAACCTGCGTATCGTATCTTCTGTTAAAGCGATTCCCAGGCCCGGTTTTTCAGGTGGAAGCACAAAGCCATCCTCAATTTGAAGGCTGTCCCCAATCACTTCACTGTGCAGTGGGCCATAGGCAGGAGGTATTTCCAGTATTTTTGTATTAGGGCAGGCAAATCCACAATGTATATTCTGCATCATAGAACCGCCTGCGCCCCATGCATGGGTAGCAATACTGCTACCTTTTGCTGCCAACATGACTGCCACTTGTAAAAACTGATCCAATCCGCTCGTAAAAGAAGCATCAGGTTGGCCAATTTGAAAGCTATCCTGATCAATAAAGGTTTGCCATTCTGAAACTGTGGTGAGGCATTCACCTCCTGCGATAACCGTTTTGGTACTATGACACAAGTCAGAATACAGATCTGGCCGGGTATAGTTTAATGGCTCTTCCAGGAAAAATAACTGATAGGGTTCGAGGGCTTTTGCAACAGATATTGCCGTTTCCAGATTCCAGGTGGTATCAGGACTGTTGCCCATATGGGCATCAAGCATTAGCCAAAGGTCATTTCCGAATGCATTCCGAATATATTCAGCTTTGTTTGCCTCAAAATCTGCCGCTGCCCCTGGATCATCTAATATTTTAAATCCTTTGTCTTTCCAATATCCACCTGCTCCCAATTTAACACCTCGAAATCCCAATGAAGCATAAAACTCAACTTTTTGGGCCAGTTTATCGAGGGGGTAATTACTGGGACCACCGGTTGCATAACAGGGAAGTTTTGAGTGTGCTTTGTATTCATTGCTATTTGAATCCGGAAGTTTTTGCTGCCAGTTATCGCCAAGCATTTTATACACAGGTAGGTTTAAAACTTTACCTTTCAAATCCCATAAAGCTGCTTCTATACCTGCCAGGACAGTTGCACCAAGACCAACCCGACACCAAAAATTACCACAGTAATACATTCTACGCCACAATTCCGGTATATCATCTACATTATTTCCTATTAAAACAGGTTTGAAAAAATTTACTATTTCAGGCACAGCCTCCGGAATAAAATAGCCCGCATAGGTTTCTCCTATGGCGGTCAACCCCGCATCAGTTTCAATCAGAATAAAAGCAGCACTCCTTAACTTTCTCGCTTCAGAAAGAAAGGGGTCTTTTGTACTTGGTCCTGTCAGTAATATAGTCTTTACATCTGTTATTTTCATGCTAATAGTTAAGTCATTATCACGATTTCTTTGTTAAGAAGAGATAATATAAAGGGCATAAACTTTCGCCAAACTATTAACTGGAAAATTCACCTTAATAGCAATTTTTCGATTATCTGGCAGGTAGTTTTTTGTCGGCCACGAAACTTCAAGCTGAGTGCCATTGGAGGTAAGTACAGCAGACTGTGGTCCTGAAAACCCTTGCAGAGGTTTATCCATGTCATCCAACAGTTCAATTGAAAGAGGCATTTCGGGGGAAAGTCCTTCCACATTTATTAATAATTTTTCTTTTTTCCCTATTTTAAAAGCGGAGGTAATGAAATGGGCATCGTTATCATTTTCTTTGCATGATAAATAACCAAAACCATCCCGTCGTAAGGTAGCCAAACCTATCTCCATAGACTTTAATTGTCCTCCGGTATCCCAATGTGAATACCAAATCATAGTTTGATCTCCTTCGTTCACAAATGCATGCCCTTGGAGAAGAGCAACATCGTCCCACTCACCTTTTTGTCCACGAGAAATGATTTTATGATCAGGTACTGGTTCTCTAAAATGAATGCCATCATTGCTTATAATCAATCCAAGGTCAATATGAGTACCCAAAAGATGGGAAGCGCCCTTTGGCCTTTCAGATTCATCAAGTCCGTCCTGCCACATACCATAAAGACCTATCAAAATATTATTCCTGTTCCAAACTCCTGCTCCCATATGTGTTTGTTGACCTTTAATTGGAGGAGAAGTAAGTTGGCCAGGCCTTGCAAAAGAAAAAGCCTTTGCTTTGGACCAGGTGAGAAAGTTAGCTGATCTATATGTTAACATCACCCGCCCCGAATCTCTTCCATCCGGAAGCCAGGTCCATGGAGAAATTAATTGTCCTGTAGAGTAGTAAAAATTACCAAATCGATAAAGACTGGAGGCCTCAAAACGCTCACCCATGGCATTAGCCGGACGATTACCTACCACTTTCCAGCTTAGTCCATCAGCACTTGTCGCACAAATCATTACACAGGGAGTTTGCTCCTGACGTCCAACACTACTCATGCCTCCTATAATATCGTCATAAGAAACATGTGCAATATAGACAGCCTTATATCGTCGGGATGGATCTGTATCCTCCGGTTCATAAAGAACAGAAAGGAAATCATTTATTCTTGTTAAAGAATGGGGGGTGCCTTTAATTAAACAAATGTTATTACGTTTATTACCATTGAAATCTACCAATCCCAATTCGGGTTTGACCCAATTTATTCCATCATCACTTTCTGCGTAGCACATAGGACGCCAGTTTCCAGGTGCTTGGCCACTTATTAATTCTTCTTCGAACATTCCAAGATACCACATACGGAACTTTTCGCCATCCTTAATCACGGTCCCATATAATATGGCATGTCCATGATCAGGAGCACTCTTTGGCCCTCTTTTTAATACAGGATTCTGGGGATGCTTTTTAGCTTCAGTAAGCGTAACTATTAAATTATGCTGCCAGGGAATACTATAATCATCAAATGAAAATAAAGTCCGAATATATCTTTCGTTTATTGAATCACTTTTGCTAGTATTCTTATTCTCAGCAAAAAGAACGTTCGAATGTAATGAAAACCCAATAGCCCCTATTCCTGAGCTTTGTAAGAATTCACGTCGTGTTTTATCTTCCATATGAAGTTAGGGTTTCTCTGGATTTAGATACAAAGCATAAAATTTAACTTTTTCATTGGGCGGATAATTCACTTTTATGGCAAACGCTGAATTTATTTCTACAACATTTTGATGTGCTGCACCTGCCCACTGTACTTCAGTATATAAACCATCGTTTTTAATGAGTGCAGCATCATTTCCAGAATAGCCGGGGATGGGCATACCCTTAGCATCAACTAATTCAATACGAACGGGGGCATCCTCGCTCACTCCATCTGCATTGATATAAAGCGAAAAATGATTGGATGCCAATTCTGACTGCTCAATTGTTTTGGTGATAAAATGAGCAGTTTGATCATTATACTTAGGAGAAAGGTATCCAAAACCATCCTTGCGCAAAGTAACCAATCCGACGCCACCCCGGGGAGGATAGCTCGGCTTTGTCATATCCCAGCTTCCGTACCAAATAAATGTTTTTTCACCAATATTATCAAAGCCTTGTCCCTGTATAAGCCCCCCATGGTCCCAATCTCCCTCAGCTCCACTTTTTATCAGTACATAATCTGAAATTGGTTCACGAAAATTGATACCATCATTACTCAAAAGGAACCCCAGGTCCATGGACCGGTCTTCCCACGCTTCCGCACCATGCCAAAGGCCATAGAGACCAAGTAATACATTCCCTCTGTTCCATACAGAGGCCGCCAAATGGGCTTCTTCACCGAGTCCGGGGGGAACCTCTTTTCCGCTCATGCCATCCCTAATGAAGCTGTAGCTCATGGCAGGGTCCCAGTTTAACAAATCGGGGGATCGCAACACTGCCATAACCCGGCCCACGGTTTTCCCATCAGGCTGCCATGCGGTAGGAGAAAATATTTGTCCTGGCAAATGATAAACTCCTTTCCATTTAAATAGTCCGCCCTGCTCAAAATTCATTGGCAAAAGCAAATCCTCCTGGGATAAAAATCCCTCATTAAAATGGACGGGAGTTGCAGATTCCCATCGTAGCCCATCAGGGCTATATAAAACAATGGATGAGGAGCCTTTTCCTTTTTCAAGTTGCGCTGCAACGGTCAATAGCATTTTAAATTGACGGTCCGGATTCGGCTCCTCTGGTTCGTGAATTACAATGAGGTGAATTCCCCCAACTTCAGGGGGATCAATTTTCACTAAATTGTTTTGCTTATTTCCATTATGTTCAACCAGTCCTAAATTTGGTTTTTGCCAGTGAATTCCATCCTCACTTTCTGCATAGGCGGGTCTTAAGCCTGAGAATCCTTTGCCCTTTTTTATCAGTTCCAATGATTCGTCGTCCGCAGCAATATACCATAATTTATATTTGTCTTCATGAAAAATTACTGATCCATAAAATTGCACTGCCCATTCATCCACAGACCCTTTTTCTCCTCTTTTTACCACAGGATTGGCAGCATATTTTTCTGGTCTGACCATAGTCAATTCAAGATTGTCTTTCCAGGGAATGCTATGGTCATCAAAACTAAAAACCACTAATTCTGAGTTTTTTCCGGTTTGTTTTGGATGATTTTCCTTATCAGTCATGTTCTTTTCCTGAGAACAGGAGACAAGGAATGCGAATAGCAAAAATGTGTTTATCAATAAAACATGGAAACGCTCCGATTTTTTTAGTTGCTTCATAAGTAGTTATTTAATATTTATTGAATGCAATAGCCTTAGAAACTCATTCCGGAATTGAATAAGTCTAATTGTTATTTATAAGTTAAAGCAAAAACTTCAGCGTTCTCAAGATGCACCCTTATCCGGTATTTTCCGGCAGGCAATTCACTAATATTCTTATTTTCCCAAACAACGCTATGTCTTAAAGAGTCACCCGTAATTTCAATAGCGTCATCTTTAGAAAAGCCCCGAACACGGTATCCTTCCTCATTGAGTATTTCGACTCGAATGCTCCCTTTTGTAGCATCAGCATTTATTGCAATGCTTTTGCAATTGGATAAATCGACAGCTTTTAACGTAATTTGCCCTATTTTACCCAATGGCTTAATTCCGGCAAACCTGTCCTTAGGTATGGTAGCAAAACCAATCCCTGAAACAGTGTTTTCATAGGGAACCATCTCATTCCACGGATTGCTATAGGCTCCATAGTAAAACCGAATTTCATCATGTAGCACAACCGGAGTAGCATTAGACCATATTAAACTCGCATCAAATCTGGATTTATCTTCTAAAGGGGGTAAAAAAAAAGTATTCCGGAAGGGTCTGTCCCATTCGTAACCATCATGGCTGACAGCTAATTCGATAGGCATATTTCCCGTGTTTGCAACATTCATTACCTGCAACATAGAAAAATACATGTCATTATAATAAAAAGCAGGACCGCTGTGAAACTGTACCCCTCTACTACCTCCTCCGACCTTATTTTGTGCAACTTCATGTTCGTGGTTTTGGATATCATGTTCGTCAACGGTCATCACCAATTGTGGCTTTGACCAATGAATAAAATCTTTACTTTCTGTCCGGACCACTGCTCTTTTCCAGTGCATAAATCCCTTCGGACCATCCAGCCATGTTTTGGAATAAACAGCGTATACATTACGTTGCGGATCCCAAATCAGGTCTACCACATCACTTGTGGAAAGAGGTGTCCCCAGATCACCAGAATCAATGATCTCCTCATCTTGGAAGGGCGGTTGAATAACTTTGCCATAAGACCCTTTAATGACAGGATTGTTTTTATATTTTGTCCAATGAATCCCATCAGGCGAAAATGCCAATGACATCCCATAGGGCTTCTGTGCCTGCTCCCAGAATGCACTTTTGTATCTGCGAGTGGGATCCTTTTCATGGGGATCGAATAATACAGCACCACCATAACCAATCCGCATGACCAGATTGTTGTTTTTGTTTTCATCAAAGTCAACTAAACCCAAAGAAGGTTTTTCCCAATGGATGCCATCTGCTGAAGTGGCGTAAGCCAGATGGTTACCTTTACCATGGTATGCCTGATACCATAATTCATACATTCCGGTTTTGGCATCCCGGTGAACACTACAATACGCAATGGTTGTTTCCCAAGGCTTCGTCTGAGGGATTACCGGATTTTGGTTAAATCTTTTGAGTTGATTTAATGAGCGTTTAGTTCCTGACCGGTACAAAATATGATGATCATCGACCAATAAAATTGTAGATGCTGTCTGTGCCTGCACCTTTTCACTGGATAATACAAAACAATTGGTGAGAAGAAATACTATAATTGGGAGAAAAAGCCTCATGTGACGTTATGTTAATCGTGCAAACCCACTATGATTGTTTGAATTATTATGAGTTCCAGTATGGAGACGATTTTCAGCTATTATTTTTTCCAGGTCTGCCAATACATAATCCAGCGCCGCTAACAGGCTAGCTATATGCCGGTCTTCGTGGGCGTACATCAGGTAGAAAAAAGTAGATACCAGGAAACCTTTTTCTAACATTTTCCGGATGTACAGACTTTTGGCCGCTTGAGCATCTTCGCCCAAATGAAAGGTAAGCGTGGGTGTGGATGGCATACCACCTACTTCTAATTTACAGGCAGGATATCGGGAGACAACATCTCGTAATGATTGCTGGAACTTCAAACCACGATCCCAAATCACCTCTTGCACGTTCAATGCCTGTACTTTTTCCAGTACTGCAAGGGCCGCCGCTGTGCCAACCCCATCAGTCCAGTAACTGGAAGATATAAAGCTATCTTCTGATTTGCGCATGACCTCATCCCGGCCGATGATGGCTCCGAAGGGATATCCGTTACTCATGGCTTTTGCATACACTACCATATCGGGTTGAAGGCCGATTTGAAGATGCGCTCCCGGAAAGCCATATCGGAGGCCGCTGGTAATTTCATCCACAATTAACACGACACCGGAGGTGCTGCACTTGGTGGAAATATGTTCAATAAATTCGGGCTTAGGTTGCTGTGACCGCATAGGTTCCATGACCACTGCCGCTAAATTTCCCTGAAGTTGTTCCCATGCCTTGTCGAAAGACGCAATATCGTTGTACCGGAAAGGCAATGATGTGCCCGATAATTCTCTGGGTACACCTTTGGGATCAAGGCCTGGCAGGAGATGGCCATCCAGGGCAGTGGTTTCACCCAAATTCGCTGCCAAATACCAATCATGCCATCCATGATAACCGCAAAAGGCCACTCCGCTTTTGCCCGTTGCAGTACGGGCACACCTGATCGCAATGGCCATCGCTTCCCCTCCGGTTCTGGCAAAACGCACCTTTCCCGCCCAGGGATGCAATGCAAGTAATTTTTCCGCCAAAGAGATTTCCTGTGGATTGATCAGAGAACAATAAGTCCCCAGCGCAACCCTTCTATTCACCGCTGCATTTACGTCCGGATCGGAGTACCCCAATAAAATAGCGCCAACGCCTCCTACAAAATCAATATACCGCTTACCATTCAAATCCCATACTTCACACCCTGAACACCGGGAATAATAAGAGGGCCAGGCATCTTTATCAAACATTTCTGCCCGTTTGGATAATAGTCCGGTACCACCGGCAATGAGCGTACGCGCTTTATTCCACAATTCAGGTCCTTGTGGTTTTTTATCTTCAGGTGCATGAGCAGGTAAGTGTGGAGATAACAGATGAAGGGCATTATCATGAAAAATATCCTGAATATCCTCAGTGGTTAAACCACAATCATCACAAACTTCTTTCATGGCAAGCAGTGATTCTATACCGACCAAAGTCATATCCATGCCGGCAGGAGGTATAAAATCAGGTACCAGTACTTCCGGATGCAGCCAATAAAAATGATCTCCGGTGGTAACACATCTTCCGCGCATTTCACTCACGGGGAAGTCTGACCCCCACAGAATTCTTTTCGGGCCTAATGCATGGTAGGCCGCACGAAAGGTTTCTGTCTCACAAATGGCCGAAGTATCTACCACTACATTATCAAGGTCCGAAAGCTGCTTTAATCCCGTTCGGGCATTTCTGTAATTGAAGCTCCTTGCGATGTGTGCCAAAATTAATTTCATCCTGGGATACGAAAGGCAAAGCCTTCTGATTTCTTTCAGGTTGTCTTCATCAGCAATGCCCCCTTTTCGAACAATATGAAGCATCATCACTCCCTGCGTTTCGTTAAGTATTTCCCACATCCACTCTGGTGCATACTCAGTAATAGAGGCATGCATGGTATCGGGCCGGTTGGCATAAATATGGTAAACCTTTAATCCGCAGAAAGTCCCATTCCGCAATTCAGAAGCTATCTGATGCTTATCATCTTCGGGGCTAACTAATTTTAATGCTTTAGAAATAGTATCCTTGCCTGATTGAACTTCCTGGTTTATCCACTCATTTATTGACTGTCTGTCACCGCTTTTATGAGGCATTCCAAAGAATAACCCATGGAAATTTTTGTTTCCCATGGTTCGTGCCATGGCATGATTGTATTCATGCCAGCCCAATGTTCCACATTCTTTTAAGAAAGAAAAAGCATCCTTTGCATAATGATCAGGGTGATATAAATGCCCGTGAATGTCAAAGATTTTTTCCGGAATAAATCCGTTGAGCTTATTTGAAATAATATGTTGATCTTCCCCATTTAACCTATCATTATATTTCATACCAGGAAGTTTTTGATTATTTAATTAAATTTCAGGGAGTATAAATCAGCATCTTTTAGATAGAGTTTCAGCCGGACCGGTTTGGATGCCAAGGCACTCACATCAGTATTTTCATCCCAGCTCACGATTCTTTTGATTTCATTCCCGATGATTTCCTGGGAATCTTTCAGCGTAAAACCAGGAACCGGGTTACCCTCTGCATCCTGAATCTCTATTTTTATACTTCCTGCTGCTGAGGTGGCATAGTTGATTTCCAATTCTTTTCCTTCAAAAGTAAAGGGCTTTGTGACCATCTCTCCTCCAGTATAATCAGCAGAAAGCGAGGTGAACCCATCAATTCTCATGGAATATCTTGTAATATGGGCAGTGGGTTGGGCATAATCTTCATTCACATATACCGACATTTCTGTATCACCGGTCTGCACCACATTCAGTGCCGGATAATTCGTTCTGGAGACCCAATTTTCCAGGCCTATACCCGGGCGGATAAAAGACTCCATAAAGGTACGGTCATAAGCGTTTCCTCCGCGACTTGTAATAAA